>NZ_JACOIK010000010.1 GCF_014692515.1 Sphingobacterium micropteri
AGATATTCAGGTGCCTATATCGGCGGTGTCTACCTCTTCCCATTCCGAACAGAGCAGTCAAGCCCGCCAGAGCCGATGGTACTGCCGTAAAAGGTGGGAGAGTAGGTCGGTGCCGGTTTTTATACAGAGCCCCTGCAGTATAACTGCAGGGGCTTTTTTCGTTCCTTTATAATAAGATTTTTACAAGTTAATCCGGTAAAATAGCGGTATCTTGCGGTAATGTATCCCCTTTATATGAAGTTTCAGGATAGTTATGAGTAAGAGATTTGCAACGGTTTTAATTATTGTTTTATTAATAATAGCGGGGCTGGTAGCCTATCGCTTGATGGTGAATAGAGAGAAGGCTGCTGAAAATGTGGCGGGACAGCAGCGAGCGGAATCAAAAGTATATGCTATAGTCGTTTCGGGAAAGCCTTTTTCCGATTTTTTATCACTCTCTGGTTCCATAGAACCTAATGAAGTTATTAATTTACGTTCGGAAATTTCAGGAATTGTGGAAGAGTTAAATTTTTCTGAAGGAGGGAATGTGTCTAATGGACAGATGCTGATTAAGATAAATGATGCAGAATTGAAAGCACAGTTGGCACAAGCTAAAACAAGGAATAGTTTGGCAGCGGAGAATGAACGGAGAGCGAAGCTCCTTCTACAAAAAGAAGCCATCAGCCAAGAAGAATATGATATTGCCAGTGCTGATTATAGGACTGCCGAAGCGCAAATACAGCTTATAGAAGCACAGTTAATCAAAACGGCTATTCGTGCTCCCTTTTCAGGAACAATAGGTCTTCGAAATATTTCTAAGGGGAGCTATATTACACCTACTACTGATATTGCACAACTTGTTGACGTCAGTAAAGTGAAATTGGAGTTTTCGATTCCCGAGCGCTATGCGACCAAAGTAAAAATCGGTTCCTCGGTTCGATTTACCGTGCAGGGTACGAGCGAAGAATATAATGCAAGGATATATGCTGTAGAACCTCTGGTAGAAACAGCAACAAGAACTTTACGCCTTAGAGCATTGGCTGATAATAGAGATAGTCGGCTTATTCCAGGTACATTTGCTAATGTTATTTTTCCACTGGAGACGGTAGAAAATGGCTTGTTGGTGCCAGCAGAAGCGTTAATCCCTATTCAGAACGGAAAAAAAATCTTTATAAAAAAAGACGGTTTAGCAAAGGAGATTTTGGTAGAAACCGGTGCGCGTACTGATGCTGATGTGTTGATTGTGAAAGGTATAAATGAAGGGGATACGGTGTTGACTTCAGGGGTGATGTCATTGCGAGATGGCAACCCTGTAGATGTAACGTTGCGTTAAAGAAGGATTGTAATGAGTTTATCTACATTAAGTATTAAGCGTCCAGTTCTCGCTATTGTTATGAATTTGCTGTTAATCCTTTTTGGGATTATTGGATATACTTTTTTGGGCGTCCGGGAGTATCCCTCCATTGATCCTGCTCAAATTTCTGTGCGAACAAATTATGCTGGGGCAAATGCGGATATTATAGAGTCTCAAATTACAGAGCCACTGGAAAAATCTATTAATTCAATTGATGGTATCCGTAACATTTCATCATCCAGTAGTCAAGGAGCTAGTAATATCACTATCGAATTCAATCTGGATAAGGATTTGGAAGCAGCGGCAAACGACGTACGTGATAAAGTATCGCAAGCCATGCGAAGTTTGCCACAAGATATTGACGCTCCTCCTGTGGTTTCAAAAGCAGATGCGGACTCGGAACCGATTATCACGATGACAGTTCAAAGTACGACAAGAAATGTGTTGGAATTGTCAGACTTTGCAGATAATGTGATCGCACAGCGACTACAAACTATACCGGGTGTGAGTTCGGTACGTATTTGGGGACAACGTAAATACGCGATGCGATTATGGATAGACCCGGTACGTTTGGCATCCTACGGGTTAACGGTGCTTGATGTTCGGACAGCTTTAAATAACCAAAATGTGGAGTTACCGTCAGGTGTATTGACCGGTACAAATACGGAACTAGCGGTCAAGACATTAGGGAATTTAGCCACTGAGGAGGAGTTTAATAACATTATTATTCGAGCAGCGGAAAATCGGGTCGTGCGGATGGCTGATGTAGGAAATGCAGCATTGGAGGCTGAAAATTTTGAAACCAAAATGTCCGATTCGGGATATCCCATGGTTGCCTTAGCGATCATTCCCCAGCCAGGAACAAATTATATCGAGATTGCTGAACAGTTTTACGAAGAGTATGATAAGCTCGAAGAAGATTTACCTCCGGGCTTCGAATTGAATATTGCGATGGATAATACCCAGTTTGTCCGAAAATCAGTTTTCGAAGTAGTCGAGACTTTAATTATTGCGATTATACTGGTCGTATTGATTATCTATGTTTTCTTCCGAGATTGGTCAATAGCTTTCCGTCCATTGATCGATATTCCAGTTTCTTTAATCGCAACTTTCTTTATCATGTACCTTTGTGGTTTTTCTATCAATGTACTGACCTTGCTAGCGATTGTATTGGCTACCGGATTAGTGGTGGATGATGGTATCGTTGTGACAGAAAATATATTTAAGAAGGTAGAAGAAGGTATGTCACCGATCGAAGCTGCTATAAAGGGCTCCAATGAAATCTTCTTTGCTGTCATTTCTATTTCCATTACATTAGCCGCAGTATTTTTACCGGTTATCTTTCTCGAGGGATTTGTAGGCCGCTTGTTTAGAGAATTTGGAGTCGTTATTGGCGCTGCTGTTTTAATTTCGGCTTTTGTGTCCTTATCATTGACCCCTATGCTTAACGCCTACTTAATGAAAGGTGGAGAACAACGTAAATCAAAGTTCTACGACAAAACAGAGCGTTATTTTTTGATCATGAACAAGGAGTATGAACATTCCTTGAAAGGATTCTTAAAGATGAAATGGTTGAGTTTTGTCGTTATTGCTGGATGTTTTGGCCTGATTTATTTCTTTTATTCCGTACTGCCAAAAGAAACAGCTCCATATGATGATAGAAGTTATATTAGATTAAGCGCGACGGCACCCGAAGGAGTATCTTATGATTATATGGATCGTTTTATGACGGAGCTTACTACGCTCATAAATGATTCTATTCCGGAAAAAAAAGTAAGTCTCGTCGTTACCTCTCCGGGGTTTGGTACCGCGTCGGCTAACAGTGGTTTTGTCAGACTAGGATTGGTGCAACCGGAGGAGCGTACACGGACGCAACAGGAGATTGCGGCAGACCTTTCTCGAATGACCCGATCATATTCGGAAGCAAGAGTCTCCGTATCCCAAGAACCCACTATATCCGTTAATAGGCGTGGTGGATTGCCGATTCAATATATTATTCAAGCACCGAACTTCGAAAAATTAGAAGAGAAGATTCCAGAATTCATGGAAGAATTGTCGAGAGATAGGACATTCTCTGTGGTGGATGTTAACTTGAAGTTTAATAAGCCGGAAGTGTATGTAACTATCGACCGTGATCGAGCCCAATCGATGGGTGTTTCCGTATTGGACGTAGCCCAAACGCTACAGATGTCTTTGTCTGGACAACGTTTCGGGTATTTTATGATGAATGGGAAGCAATATCAAGTGATGGGGCAGTTTGATAGAAAGGATAGGGCAACTCCGATGGATCTGGCTGCTGTCTATGTGAAAAATAGTGATGGTCTCCTTGTTCAATTGGATAATATTGTGGAAATAGAAGAGCGAAGTAGTCCACCTCAGTTGTATCACAATAACCGATATATGTCGGCTACTGTATCGGCTGGTTTGGCTCCGGGATATAGTATGGGAGATGGTATCGCTGCTATGGACGACATTAAGGAACGTGTATTGGATGCTACTTTTACAACCGATTTAGGGGGAGAAGCTCGAGATTTTGTTGAAAGTAGTTCGAACACGATGTTCGCCTTTGGATTAGCCGTCTTGCTTATCTTCCTTATCCTTGCAGCCCAGTTTGAAAGTTTTATAGATCCGATTATAATCTTATTAACAGTGCCGATGGCTGTTGGTGGTGCCTTATTTTCATTATGGTTATTTGGACAAAGTTGGAATATTTTTAGTCAGATCGGAACGATTATGTTAATTGGTTTGGTGACAAAAAATGGTATATTGATTGTGGAATTTGCTAACCAGCTGCGCGATCAAGGCTACGAAAAATATCAAGCTGTAGTCAAGGCCTCGGAAGCACGTTTACGCCCTATACTGATGACATCGCTAGCGATTGCGTTGGGTGCTCTGCCTATTGCGCTTTCGCTTGGCGCGGCCTCTACTAGCCGTATAGGCATGGGAGTGGTGATTGTTGGAGGAACGATGTTTTCGTTGATTTTAACCCTATATGTTATTCCTGCTTTTTATTTAATGATGTCGAGGTCTAGAAAAAAACGACCAGAGTTTGATAATATCGAAGAATAGGCTTATGAAGAAAATATTGATTTTGCTGTATGTAAGCATGGGTATCTTCACCATGGCAGTTGGACAAGAATTGTTGAGTGTTCGGCATGCGGTAGAAATTGCATTGGAAAACAATTATGATATACGATTATCTCAAAATGAGTTGCTCGCAGCGAAAGAAAATAAAACCTATGGCAATGCAGGAATGCTTCCTAATGCAACAGCAGACCTTACGCAGAATAACAGTATACAAAATGCGACCCAACTTCAGAATAGCGGCGTTGAACGTTCGTTGAATAATGCCCGAAATAATAACCTAACCTATGGCGTAAATATTGGATGGACGATTTTTGATGGTTTTGGAATGTTTGCCCGCTATGAAAAGTTGCAGGAATTAGAAAAACAAGGCGATCTGCAATTGAAAAGAACTATTCTTGCTACTGTCGGGGATGTTATTACGGTGTATTATACCATCGTGGAACAACAAAATCTGTTGTCGGCATTAGATTCTAGTATTCTTATTTCTAAAGAGCGACTTCGTACAGCGGAAAATAGGTTTTCTATTGGTAAAGCGGCGAAATTGGAAGTGCTGAACGTGCAGGTTAATTTAAACGAGGATATTTCGGCGCGACTTCGACAAGTAGAAACGGTGAAGAATTTAAAGACGATGTTGAATGGTATTCTGGCTAGAGACTTGGATGTGGACTTTATCATCGATACGAATGTGGGTATCGATGAGAGTTTGATATATGGTGATTTACTGGAAAGAGCGGATCAGTTTAATCCCGATTTACAGATTATTATCCTAAATAAAAAACTAGCAGAATTGGATTTGAAGGATATCAAATCCGCACGTTATCCGATAGTGCGTTTAAATGGTGGATATAATTTCTCGCGAACGGAATCCAGCTTAGGGTTCGTTGCACAATCCAATGCTAGAGGATTAACATACGGCCTCACGGCTTCTGTCAATATCTTCGACGGCTTAAACCAACGTCGTAACGAACGTATTGCGAAAATTCAGATCGATAATGCTGCGTTACAAATTGAACAACAACGATTAGCTGTGCAAACCGGTTTGAAAACGGCTTATGAAACTTACTTGACGAATATAGAGCTGGTTAAGCTGGAGGAGAAGAATGAAGATATTGCACGTCAAAATCTTGATATTACACTGGCAAAATATACCATTGGTTCCATTAGTGCCGTAGAATTCAGGGATGCTCAAGAAAATTTTATCAATGCGATTTCCCGATTTAATGCCGCCCAGCTGCAAGCTAAACTATCCGAAATACAGCTAAAAGAACTCGTTGGACAGATTGACTTTTAAATTATACAAAAGAGCGAATTATACACAGATAAAAATTGAGCAAACGTTTGCTTTGCGTTTTTACTTTTTTTTAGATGGGAATACTATTATACTTGTGTTATAAAAGGTATGACAAACCCTTTTTTGATAACCATTTGTTTACTGTCTCACAATATTAAAGGTTATGCGTAATAGACTGTTAGTTTGTTTTAAATAGGTGATTTTAGAGGGGACGCGATTGTTGTCCCCTTTAATGTAAAAACGAAATTTATTACTGCGTGGTCTCGCAGCAGTGATCGTTTGTGATATCTATCTTAAGATACCCATTCTATTATTGGGCATCTTTTATTTTTAAGCTGATTATCTGTATATTAGGCCTATGTTTTCAAGATTCATTTTATTAGCCGTTCTTATATGTATGATGGCCTGTCAGTCGGAAACTAAAACAGGACATAACGAGACGGTAGAAGATTCCGTAGCACTGTGTCATATGGGAGCCATTCCATCGCGTTTTGTACAAAAAACAGATTCTTTTTCGTATGCACCGGGACAAGATGATATGCGAATGGTACGGATTGAGGGTGGTACATTTCAGATGGGATCGTCTAATTTTGATGATGCGCAGCCGATACATGAAGTGAAAGTTTCTTCTTTTTATATGGACGAACATGAAGTTACTAACGCACAATTTAAAACTTTTGTAGAGGCGACGGGATATGTAACCGTAGCTGAACAACCGTTGGATCCAAAAGAATTCCCAGGGGTGGATCCTGCTATGCTTGTTCCTGGATCGGCTGTTTTCGCTGCACCCAAGGAAGTACAGGGATTAAATAATTATATGCAATGGTGGCAGTATATTCCTGGAGCAAATTGGAGACACCCGGACGGGCCAAATAGTTCTATAGCGGATAAGGGAAGCCATCCGGTTACGCAATTGGCTTATCAAGATGCTGAAGCTTATGCCAAATGGGTCGGCAAACGTCTTCCTACGGAAGCAGAATGGGAGTACGCAGCTAAAGCCGGAAAACATCAAGATGAAACGTATTATTGGGGAAGTGAAAAAAAGGAAGATGGAAAATGGTTAGCCAATATATATCAAGGGGACTTTCCTACGCGTAATACGAAAGAAGACGGTTTTGAAACAACGGCTCCGGTAAAATCTTTTCCGCCAAATGCGTATGGTCTATACGATATGGAAGGTAACGTTTGGGAATGGTGTGCTGATTTTTATCGACCAGATTATTATGCAAATAGCCCAAAAGCAAACCCGAAGGGACCGACAGACTCTTATGATCCACAAGAACCGGGTTTAGTGAAACGCGTACAACGAGGGGGCTCATTTTTATGTAATGATCAATATTGTGAACGTTATAAGGCAGGTAGTCGCGGAAAAGGCGAAATAAACAGTCCGACAAATAATGTCGGTTTCCGTTGTGTGAAAGATATATAAAAAATAAACCCGTCTTTAAGACGGGTTTATTTTTTATTGCGCATTCAAGAACATTGACTTTTTATTGTATAGTTCCCTAAAATAAGGATCTTGCAAATCTTTAATAAAACGGATAGCCTCTCCTGTAGATTTCATTTCAGGCCCTAGCTGCTTATCAACTTCTGGGAATTTACTGAATGAGAACACAGGCTCTTTAATGGCAAACCCTTTCAATTTGCGTTCGATTTGAAAGTCTTTCAATTTATTAACGCCTAACATAACCTTGGTGGCGATGTTGATATAAGGTACATCATAAGCTTTTGCGATAAAAGGAACCGTACGAGATGCGCGTGGATTGGCTTCAATAACATATACATCTTCACCTTTCACTGCAAACTGAATATTTAGCAAACCTCGTACCTTTAATGCTTTCGCTAAACGAATAGAGTATTCTTCCATTTTCTGTTGCACATTTTCGGAAAGGCTAAATGGCGGAAGTACAGCAGAAGAGTCTCCTGAGTGAATACCAGCTGGTTCGATGTGTTCCATCATACCAATAATGTGAACGTCTTCACCATCACAGATAGAGTCCGACTCTGCCTCTTCGGCACGGTCGAGGAAATGGTCGATTAAGATTTGATTCCCAGGTAGGTTTTTTAATAGATTAACTACCGCTTTTTCCAAATCCTCATCATTGATGACGATGCTCATTCCTTGTCCGCCCAAAACATAAGAAGGACGTACCAATACGGGGTATCCAACCTCGTTAGCCACCTTTAGGGCTTCTTCAGCAGACGTAGCAACTCCATATTTAGGATAAGGAATGTTTAATTCTTTCAAAAGGTCTGAGAAACGGCCGCGATCTTCTGCCAAGTCCATGTCGTCAAAGGATGTGCCGATAATTTTCACGCCGAGTTCCTGTAAGCGCTCCGCCATTTTTAATGCCGTTTGTCCACCTAATTGTACAATGACACCTTCTGGTTTTTCCAATTCAATAATTTCACGCACATGTTCCCAGAATACCGGTTCGAAATATAGTTTATCCGCCATGTTAAAGTCTGTAGACACCGTTTCCGGGTTACAGTTTACCATGATAGATTCATAACCCGCCTCTTTAGCCGCAATTAGTCCGTGAACACAAGAATAGTCGAATTCGATTCCCTGGCCGATACGGTTTGGGCCAGACCCTAATACGATGATTTTCTTTTTGTCGGAGACTATAGACTCATTTTCGTCCTCGAAAGTAGAATAATAATAAGGTGTGTGTGCTGGGAATTCTGCCGCACAAGTATCTACCATTTTGTAAACACGGTTAATGCCTAACTCTTTTCGGCGTGCATACACGTCATCTTCACTTACGTTACCCAGCAACCAAGAGATTTGCAGGTCAGAATAACCTTTCTGTTTTAATGTAAGAAAGAAATCTCGTGGGATATTATTCAACTGATATCTACGTAATTCTGTTTCCAGTTGTACCAATTCTTGAATCTGTACTAAAAACCATTTATCGATACGCGTTACTTTACGAATGGATTCTAAAGGCACCCCAAGCTCGAAGGCATCTTTGATATGGAATACACGGTCAGCGCTTGGATGTTCTAGACTATCCATGATTTCTTCCAAATTGCGCAATTGACGCCCGTCAGCTCCCAATCCGCCACGGTTTGTTTCCAGGGATTGACATGCTTTTTGTAAAGCCTCTATAAAGGTGCGGCCAATTGCCATAACCTCACCTACAGCTTTCATTTGTAAACCTAACTCTTTATTGGCGCCTTTAAATTTGTCAAAATTAAAGCGTGGAATCTTAACGATAACATAGTCTAATGTAGGTTCAAAGTAAGCAGATGTTGTTTTCGTAATTTGATTCTGAAGTTCATCCAAATTATATCCGATAGCAAGCTTGGCTGCAATTTTTGCGATAGGATAACCAGTCGCTTTTGACGCTAATGCCGAAGATCGTGATACACGGGGGTTAATTTCGATCGCAATAATGTCTTCATTTTCAGGGTTTACAGAAAACTGGACGTTACATCCGCCCGCAAAGGTACCGATAGAACGCATCATGCGGATGGCATGATTACGCATATCTTGGTAACATTTGTCGCTCAACGTCATACCAGGAGCCACTGTAATAGAGTCGCCGGTGTGGATACCCATTGGGTCAAAGTTTTCAATGGTACAAATAATGATAACATTGTCGTTACTATCACGTAATAACTCTAGCTCAAATTCTTTCCATCCTAATACAGCCTGTTCTACTAATACTTCGTGCGTAGGAGAAGCATGCAAACCTCTGTTTAGCGCAGCATCAAATTCTTCTTTTCTGTGAACAAATCCACCTCCTGTACCCGCTAATGTATAAGATGGACGGATAACCAGTGGATAACCTATTTCCTGTGCAGCTTCTTTACCTTCCAAGAAAGAGTTGGCAATTTTAGACTTTGCAACGCCTACACCGATATCCACCATCAATTGACGAAACTCCTCGCGATTTTCCGTTTTTTCAATAGCAGCTACGTCAACTCCGATGACTTTCACGTTGTACTTTTCCCATAGACCAATATTGGAGGCTTCTATACAAAGGTTTAAAGCTGTTTGTCCACCCATGGTAGGAAGTACAGCATCAATTTTTTGTTCTTGAAGAATCTTTTCGATGCTCTCACAAGTAAGTGGTAACAAGTAAACATGATCTGCAATAACCTTGTCAGTCATGATTGTTGCAGGATTAGAATTGATAATGGACACTTCGATGCCCTCTTCCTTTAAAGAAAGAGCAGCTTGTGATCCAGAATAATCAAATTCACAGGCTTGACCGATAACGATAGGACCTGAACCAATAATTAAAACGGAGTTGATGGAGGTGTTTCTAGGCATTATTTCTCTTGTTCAAAAAATTAATTATCAATTTGTTGTGTAGACAAAAGCAACGAAAATGCCTTTTAGAGGAGAGTATTCCGACTGCTTTGTCGGAGTGCAAAGTTACATTTTTTTTGATAAAAATATGTTTTTTTTAAAACTAATGTTTTTCTTTTGATACATTATGAATATGGAGTGACCCTATTTTAAAATACCGGTTTACCAGTATTTTTTTCGACGCTGTAGTTTTCTAGCTTTGTTTTATCCATTAATAACGATAGATCTTTATTGAAAGATATTAATGGAACAGTTTTTGATATTGGCAGTCAATAAAAAGAATTAGTATTTAATAAATTAAAAAAGATTATGAGGAAAATTACGTTAGCTTTTGTTGCAGTATTATTTGCTGCTGGTGCTTTTGCGCAAGATTACAAAAATTCAATCGGTATCCGTTTTGGTAGTGGAGATTATGATTTGGTTTCTGCGGCTTTCAAAACGTTCTTAAATAACGGACCTGGTGCTCTGGAATTTGACTTAGGATTTAGAACCGATAAAAGTGGAGATCGCTATTTTGGTAACCAGTTGAAATGGACGAATGTATCCTTATCAGGAGCTTATCAACACCATTTCCCGATTCCGAATGTGGAAGGATTTAAGTGGTTTGTAGGCGGTGGTGCTGTTTTGTCTAATACCTTTGTTAGCGGTGATTATGATATTGACGGAGGTTTTAATGCAGGTATTTTCCCTACGGGCGGTGTAGATTATAAATTGAAAAATGCGCCATTTGCTTTTTCGGCGGATGTTCGCCCTACTTTTCATATCGTAAATGGTTATGATTATTATAGTGGGTTCTATTTCAACGGAGGTTTAACGGCTCGTTATACATTCTAAGAAAAGATAACAATATTAATAGCTCAGGAAAAGAGATCCTTCATGGATCTCTTTTTTTATATTTACGATGCCTTTATATTCAAAATGGGATAACCCTGACAATCCACCTACCTCTTTTTTAGGAGAATAATGTGTAACTTTGTGACATGATTGAACTACCTGTAATTTCAGCGGCTGAAACACAACGTAAGCCAGATTGGTTGCGTGTGAAGTTACCTGTGGGTAAAGAATACCGTCATGTACGAAGCCTTGTGGATGAACACAAATTACACACCATATGTGAAAGTGGAAATTGTCCGAATATGGGGGAATGTTGGGGTGCAGGTACAGCTACCTTTATGATATTGGGTAACATTTGTACGCGTTCTTGTTCGTTTTGTGCGGTGGCAACAGGTCGTCCTTTGGCTGTAGATATGGACGAACCGAATCGTGTGGCAACGTCAGTAAAGCTGATGCAGGTAAAACATTGTGTGATTACATCGGTGGATCGTGACGATTTAAAGGACGGAGGCTCTACGATATGGGCAGAAACGGTTAATGCCATTCGCCGGGAAAGTCCTGAAACGACTTTAGAGACGTTGATTCCTGATTTTAAGGGACAGTGGGATAATCTGGATCGCGTGTTAGCAGTGCGTCCGGAGGTTGTTTCGCATAACTTGGAAACAGTAAGAAGATTAACACGTGAAGTACGTATCCAAGCAAAATATGATCGTTCGTTGGAATGCCTACGTCGTATATCCGAAGCAGGTTTACGGACGAAATCCGGTATTATGCTTGGTTTTGGAGAGACAGAGGAAGATGTTATCGAAGCGATGCAAGATTTATACAACGTAGGGGTGCATATTCTCACGGTGGGTCAATATCTGCAACCGACAAAAGCCCATCACCCTGTAGTGGAATGGATTACACCTGCTCAATTTGAAAAATATAAACAGATCGGTTTAGATATGGGTTTCAAATATGTTGAGTCGGGACCTTTGGTGCGTTCTTCCTATCACGCTGAAAAACATTTATTTGATATGCAGTAACTGTATAGTAATCATTGACGTAAAAAGACAGTTTCTCCTGCAATTACAGTGCGTAACGTTTTGATATCACGTAACTGATTATCGGGAGCTGTCATGATGTCCTCGTCCAATATAACGAAATCGGCATCTTTTCCACGTTCAATGCTACCGCGTTTCTTTTCTTGAAAGCAGGAGAAAGCTGCCCATATGGTCATCCCCCGCAACGCTTGTTCTCTTGTTATGGCGTTTTCAATTTGAAAGCCGCCAACTGGAAATCCATTTTTATCGACACGGGCTACAGCGGCATGAAAACCATATAGCGGATTGAAATGCTCCACAGGAAAATCACTTCCCAAAGCCAGTTTTCCGTACTGATCCAACAATGTATTATAAGCATAAGCACCTTTTATCCTGTCCGTGCCCAAACGGCTTTCAGCCCAATACATGTCGGAAGTTGCATGAGTAGGTTGGACTGAAGGAATAATATGAAATTGGGCAAATTTTGAGAAATCATCAGGAGATACTACCTGTGCATGCTCGATTCGCCATCTTTTCTTTTCGCCGTTTTTTAAATATTTACCATAGGTATCTAATATTAGTCTGTTTGCAGAGTCTCCGATAGCATGTGTGCTGATCTGGAAAGGTGTTCTGGCGATTCTTCTGATCATATCATCCAGTTCTTTTGGACTCTGCAAAAGAAATCCTTGTGAAAGGGAATCGTCGCTATAAGGTTTAAGTAGGCAGGCCCCACGGGAACCCAATGCGCCATCAGCCATTAGCTTCACAGAACGAATAGTTAAACGTTCGGACTCATAGATCCCTTCCCGAATATACCGCTCAATATCGCGAGCATTTCCGCCAATCATCGCATAGTTTCTTATTTTTAAGGAGTCCTGCTGATAAAATTTCTTAAGGTGTTCCAATTCTTCCAAAGAAAGCCCTGCTTCCACGATAGACGTTAGTCCAACAGAAAACAAGGAATCTTGTGCTTTACGTAGTCCCCATAATAAATGGTGTTCCTCTAGTACTGGAATATGACGGGACACTAATTCCATAGCGTTGTCTATTAATATGCCCGTCAAGTTACCCACGCTGTCGACAGCCATTAGGCCTCCCGGTACGGGGCGGGTGGTATCTAATTGTGCTAGATGCAATGCTTGACTGTTTACTAGCGCTGTATGATAATCGACGCGTGAAAGGAAAACCGGTGTTTCGGGGAAATATTTGTCTAGACTGTCTTTCGTTGGGAAACTTTTTTCTTCCCATAAATTCTGATCCCATCCACTTCCGATAATCCAGCGTTTATCTGGATTTTCTTGTTGATAAGTGACGAGTTTAGAGATGATTTCATCATAGGACTTTGTACCGCTAAGATTAACCTGTCCCAACATATCTGCCAACATTAAAAAGTGGGCGTGGGCATCATAAAAGCCAGGATAGATAGTTTTTCCACCGGCGTCGATAACTTCTTTTGCTACGTATTTTCCCCGGATTTCTGCCGAAGTACCTATATCCACAAATATTCCCCCTTTTATTGCAAATGCTTCTTTTTGAGAAAATACAGAATCTACCGTGTATACTTTTGCGTTATACACGATAAGATCGACCTCTTTATTTGTTGTACAGCGAACCATAAGAAACGATAAAGAAAGCAATAAGATGGCGTAAAACAGCTTCATGGGACAACTTGTGGTTTTATAATATATGTTGCAAAAGAAAAAAGCTCTCCAATAGAACACAGGAGAGCCTTTTTTATTCAAAAATCAAAATGTGATGATTAGCAGTACTCGTCGAAAGCAGCTATAAGATTATCTGCAATCATCTGTGCAGGTCGTCCTTCTATCATATGTCTTTCGATCATGTGTACCAATGTACCATCTTTGAACAAGGCCATCGCTGGTGAAGAAGGCGGATATGGAAGCATATATTCTCGAGCTTTGTCCACGGCATCCTTTTCCATACCAGCAAAAACAGTTACCAATTTGCTCGGTTTCTTTCCATTTTCTACTGCATAACGTGCGGCAGGACGCGCATTTGCTGCAGCACATCCACAAACAGAGTTAACCACCACAAATACAGTTCCTTCGGAAGGAATTGCTGTATCTACTTCTTCTACTGTTTTTAATTCCTCAAATCCCGCGTCTACCAACTCTTGGCGCATAGGAGCTACTAAATATTCCGGATACATCTTTCTTTCTCTTTATAAATAAAAGTTAAAATACAGGCAGGAGATTAACATGCATACATCTCGTTGCCGTTTAACAAAGATAACGGATTATCCGTCGCCAATCAAGAGATTATCCTCAAGATAATGTCAGATTTAAGGGAATATTAGGACTATCTTTTTGATTTGAGTTGGGTATCAGCTATTTTTGTATTTCTTTAAAAAAATTAGAATAATATGTCAACAGTTGAAACAACGTATGTTCCTTACAAAGTAAAAGACATTTCTTTAGCGGAGTGGGGAAGAAAAGAAATAGAATTGGCGGAAGCCGAAATGCCCGGCTTGATGAGCCTGCGCCAAGAATACGGATCTTCTAAGCCATTAAAAGGTGCTCGGATTGCGGGTTGTTTACACATGACGATACAAACAGCTGTATTGATAGAGACTTTGGTGGAATTGGGGGCCGAGGTGAGTTGGTCGTCGTGTAATATCTTTTCGACGCAGGATCATGCTGCAGCTGCTATTGCCGCAGCTGGCATCCCGGTTTATGCCTGGAAAGGATTAACGGAAGAAGAGTTTAATTGGTGTATCGAGCAAACGTTATTTTTCGGAGAAGAACGTAAACCATTGAACATGATTTTAGACGATGGTGGAGATTTAACAAATATGGTGTTTGATAAATTTCCCGAGTTAATTGACGAAATTAAAGGATTATCGGAAGAGACAACTACCGGTGTTCACCGTCTTTATGAGCGATATAAAAAAGGTACGTTACATTTGCCGGCAATTAATGTAAACGACTCTGTGACAAAATCGAAATTTGATAATAAATATGGGTGTCGTGAATCGTTAGTAGATGCTATTCGTCGTGCGACCGATCTGATGTTAGCCGGAAAAATCGCAGTCGTAGCGGGGTATGGTGACGTGGGGAAAGGATCAGCCGAATCATTGCGTTCGGCAGGTGTGCGTGTTATCGTCACGGAAATTGATCCAATCTGCGCATTGCAAGCTGCAATGGAAGGCTTTGAAGTGAAGAAAATGGCAGATGCAGTAAAAGAAGCCAATATCGTTGTTACCACGACCGGTAATAAAGATATTATTCGTGCGGATCATTTTAAAGCAATGAAAGATAAAACGGTAGTGTGTAATATCGGACACTTTGATAACGAAATTGATGTTGCTTGGTTAAATAATAATTATGGCGATACAAAAGTGGAGATAAAACCGCAAGTGGATAAGTATACGGTAGATGGGAAAGATATTATCTTATTGGCAGAAGGTCGTTTGGTGAATTTGGGCTGTGCAACTGGCCACCCGTCTTTTGTGATGTCAAATTCATTTACCAACCAAACATTAGCACAGATTGAGTTGTGGACGAACAACGGTCAATATGAGAAAAAAGTGTATACGCTCCCTAAGCATTTAGATGAAAAAGTGGCACGTTTGCACTTAGCACATATCGGTGTAGAACTGGATACCCTAACGGAAGACCAAGCTGCTTATATTGGAGTAACTGTGGAAGGGCCATATAAACCCGAAGCGTATCGTTATTAAGAAAGGTAACGAAATAAAAAATCCTGTCGGATATCCGACAGGATTTTTTTATCTTTAGTGTATGAGAATATGGAAAATGACGCTTCCTATAATGCTGATGCTGTGCTTAGCGTCTTGTTCTTTTTTGTATCCGATAATACTTGTAAACCAAATGGATAAGGATCTCGTATTTGAAGCTACGTTCAAGAATATAGCCGATACTTCTCAATTGCATTTGACATATGTAGCCACGGCTGATTTAGATGATGAATACAAATATGCCGAACGTCATAGCAGAGACCAAAAGTTGCCTTACCAATTACTAGAGCATGATAAGATTCAGTTCATTATTCCTGCGGACTATACTGTACGCATTATTTCCAGAAGAAATGGAAGGCCTGATTACTTTAAAGAATGTAAAATTACAGTTGATGAGAAGCAGCTGGTGTTAGATGGTGAGGCGTTACAGGGTATGCTGAAACGCAGGCGAAGTTTTGACATTATAGGGATGAAGAAGTATCTTAAAATAAATCGTGCCCTATTTCGCTAGCGATATAAAATCTACAGCATTTATACCATTTTTTAACCGTTCATCACCTATTCCCGAAATAATTTTATATGAAGCGTGCAACGCTTCCAATTCTTGTTTCCAAATACGTATGAAATGTTCTCGTTGCTGGGGAAAATCCCGTAACGGGTCATCTTCCCATGGCAGATCAATGTCCATAAGTAAATAAAAATCGTATTTTCTAGTTTTGATTTCGTTCGTCACTTCTTTGGGAGTGTCGCCAAAAAGATGGTCGCACCAAATTTTTACAGTTAGCATCGTGGTATCACAAACCAGTACATTGTTTTTTGCTAAAGGAATCAACGCCTCTTCTAGTGCGATCTGCCCGTAAAACATATTCACTTCATCTTGTAACGTATATTTTCTGTTGAGATTTCTGCAATAATAGCGGGCATATTCCGGTACACATATTGTGCCGAGTATCTGTGCGAGATGCTGTGCCATTGTTGATTTTCCGGTGGATTCGGGACCGACAACAGCAATTTTCTTCATATCAATCAAAGTATAATCGTTTTTACAATTATACTAAAACCTGCCGAAAGAATCTAATCGACTATTGTACCATTTTATTGGCACAATTTGTACTGGCGAATGACTCTGGCTTAGCACGGAATTGAAATCCCATGCCCATAATATATCCCATCGCTTCTTTTAGTGCGATATTAGATTCGAAATTGGGATTAGTGTTAATATCTGCGTGCACTTCAAGGTCGATATGGTATTGGTCAAGAAGTGGACATAATTGGTAAGCGACATCGATAGACTTTTGGACTTCGGTAAGCATACGTTCTTTAATACGTAGCCGACGGGTGATTTTGTCGCGGTTGATGAACATGAAACCACCTTTATATTCACGCAGGAAGACAATGACGGTGGCAAATTCAACTATTCCTCGCTTTACTTGCGAATCTGTACCTATGTACACCTTTAGTTTATTGCCAAGGTGGGTTTCCCGTTGGATAATGTCTTCAACAGCATCGTTGATGGACGTGCGGATCTTTTCGCCATTGTATTTTTGCCAAACCATAGTTGATGATATTTTTGAATAAAAATAATGTTATGTTGTTCATTTTGTGTTAATTGCGTTTTATGTTTTTGTTATAATATTAAACTATTCTTTATTCCCATAGGCTAAATCACCTGCGTCGCCTAGTCCTGGAACAATATAGGACTTGGATGTCATTTCATTGTCTACATCGCCTACCCAAAGGTGGGCTTCGGGGAGAAACGCACGTACATGCTGGAGTCCCTCTTCCGAGGCAATGGCAACTGCTATATGAAGCTCCTTGATGTTGTATTCGGCGAGTAAATCTTTACAGCAAAGCACCAAACTTCGTCCCGTTGCGAGCATGGGATCTGCCATAATGAGGATCCGCTCATCAAGATTAGGTGTGTTGACGTATTTTTTGTGTACTTCCATTTCCCCGCTTTTTTTGGTATGTCTGTACGCGGCAAAAAAAGCACTATCGGCGTGATCAAACACATTTAACATACCTTGATGGAAAGGTAAACCTGCCCGCATGATAGTTGCTAAAATGGGCTGCTCTTGCAAAATTTGGTGAGATGCAATTCCTAATGGTGTTTGGACGGTTACAGGTTCGTAATCCAGTGTTTTACTTATCTCATAGGCAATAATTTCTCCCAGACGTTCTAAATTCCGTCTAAAGCGCATCCGGTCTTGTTGAATGTTAATATCTCGCAATTCCACTAAATAGTGGTTGGCAATGCTATTTTCTTTGGTCAGAATTGTCACCATAGCTGTATATTTGATAGCAGCAATTTAGTAAATTAAGTGCCTTTTTCCTAACTTTATATTTCCATAAACGGAAGATTCTTTCATGAAATTCAAATTGACATCAGAATACAGACCTACGGGAGACCAGCCACAAGCTATCAAGGAATTAGTATTAGGGATAGCACAGCAGGATCAATATCAGACTTTACTAGGTGTGACGGGTTCGGGAAAAACATTTACGATTGCTAATGTTATACAGGAGACGCAGCGTCCGACACTTATTTTAAGTCATAATAAAACCTTGGCTGCGCAGCTTTACGGAGAATTTAAGCAGTTTTTTCCTGAAAATTCAGTCAACTATTTTGTGTCTTATTATGATTACTATCAACCAGAAGCTTTTATAGCTTCTTCGAATACGTATATCGAGAAAGATTTGGCCATAAACGAAGAGATTGAAAAACTACGTTTGGCAACGACTTCTGCGTTAATGTCGGGACGCCGAGACGTCATTGTCGTGTCTTCCGTATCTTGTATATATGGTATGGGGAATCCGGATGATTTTTCACGTTCCATTTTTCGTTTTTCGGTAGGGATAACTATCAGTAGAAATGCATTTCTGCATCGATTGGTGGAAATACTCTATGCGCGGACAACGAGTGATTTTAAACGTGGAACCTTTCGGGTGAAAGGGGATGTTGTGGACGTGTTTCCGGCTTATTTGGACCATGCTTTTCGGATTTCTTTTTTTGGAGACGAAATTGACGAGCTAAGCGAAATTGATCCTGTTTCGGGACAAACAATTTCCAAAATGGAAGACGTCGCCTTGTTTCCTGCAAATTTGTTTGTAACTCCCAAGGAGAAATTTACCCAATCTATTTGGGCTATACAAGAGGAACTCGAACAGCGTAAGGCACAGTTGGAAGGAGACGGGAAATTGTTGGAAGCTAAACGCCTGGAAGAGCGTGTGAATTACGATTTAGAGATGATGCGGGAACTGGGTTACTGTTCCGGTATTGAGAATTATTCTCGTTTTTTTGATGGACGCCAAGCAGGTATGCGACCATTCTGTCTATTAGATTATTTTCCAGAGGACTATCTTTTAGTGATAGATGAAAGTCATGTTACCTTGCCTCAACTGCGGGCTATGTATGGTGGTGACCGTTCGCGAAAAATTTCGTTAGTTGAGCACGGATTTCGATTACCTGCAGCATTAGATAATCGGCCCCTTAACTTTCCGGAATTTGAATCGTTAACAAACCAAACGATTTATGTTTCGGCAACGCCGGGCGATTATGAATTGCAACAAACCGAGGGTGTGGTGGTAGAGCAGGTTATTCGTCCTACTGGTTTGTTGGATCCCATTATTGAAGTACACCCCGCCATTAATCAGGTGGATGATTTTCTGGAAGAAGTAGATAAGACAATCAAAGAGGGCGGACGTGTGTTGGCAACTACATTGACCAAGCGCATGGCGGAAGAATTGACCAAATATATGAGCCGATTGCATATTAAGGTACGTTATATCCACTCCGAAATAAAGACATTAGAACGCGTAGAAATCTTGCGCGGGCTGCGATTGGGCGAATTTGATGTATTAGTAGGTGTGAACCTTCTGCGTGAAGGACTGGATCTGCCAGAGGTAACCTTAGTGGCTATTTTAGATGCGGATAAAGAAGGATTTCTACGATCCGAGCGGTCATTGATCCAGACTATCGGTCGGGCGGCTCGTAACGATAAGGGGCGCGTTATTATGTATGCCGATCAAATGACGGAGAGTATGCGGGTGACGATTGAGGAGACCAACCGACGACGAGAAAAACAAATTGCTTATAACGAGGAGCATGGAATCGTGCCACGAACAGTAGGCAAAACGCGGGATGAGATTTTAGAACAGACTTCGGTGGCTGATTTTAAACCGGGTGAGGCTAAAGCTTATGTAGAACCTGATTCGGCAGCACTTCTAGCGGCTGACCCCGTAATGGAATATTTAGGTCATAAAGAGATGAAAAAGGCAATCGATAACGTCCGAAAAAAAATGGAAAGAGCGGCGAAAGATTTGGATTTTCTGGAAGCCGCAAAGCTGCGTGACGAAATGTTCGCTATGGAGAAACTATATAAGGAACGATTTGGAGAAGAAATAATGTAACGATTTTACGTTATTTCTTCTCTTCATAAAGTACTTCCTCTTGATGAATCAATGACCAACAGTGGTTTTCTTCTATCAACTTATAATTATTATTAGCGTATAAATGAGGAGCGACGCTGTCCAATAATATACTCTCCTCTTCTTCATTTATGAATAGCTCTGCCTTTTGCTTCAAGGAATCCATTAAAACGAAAGCTGCAGTTTCAAAATTGGTCGACGTGTCTGTGACGTTCATAGTGATGGTGCCTTCCCACGGACGGATACATTCTTCTTTAATTTTCGACCAGGTATAGCCCGCGGAAACGAGGCAACCGTGTTTGTCTTTAACCCCACCAATCGGAGGGAGTGAGGACGAACTATCATTTGATGTATCTTTCTGAACAGAACCTTGACAAGAGAAAAGTACAACTGAAATCAATAGGAATGTGATATGCTTCATGATGGTGTCTTTTTACGAATAGATGTTCATAAACCATACCAAAGTCTGATTTAAATAATGGATAATTTGCTACATTTACATTTCTTTAAACAAATTATTTTGTTTTTCAAATTGCTAAATAAATGAAGAAGCCTGTACTGGTTATAAAATTTGGTTCCGCTGCAATTACAACCAAAGAGGGAGATGTAGACGAACGCATTGTGTTGGAAATTGCTCGGCAGACAGCGCAACTGCAGTCGAAATATAATATCGTTCTGGTATCGTCAGGTGCGGTTGCAGCTGGAAAAAAATATTTAAAGAATTATGATGGTAGTTTGTCGGCGCGAAAGGCCGCTGCGGCTATCGGAAATCCGCTACTTGTTCGTACCTATAGTACGTATTTTAAACCTTTTAATATTGCGTTAGCGCAAAGTCTGTGTGAAAGACAACATTTTGCGAATAGAGCACAGTTTCTTCAACTCAAGGATACATATCAGGAACTTTGGAAGAATAATATCATTCCTATTGCCAACGAAAACGATGTGGTGAGTAATAAAGAACTCAAATTTTCCGACAATGATGAACTGGCAACCTTAATAGCGGTCGGATTTGGTGCGGAACAATTGCTGTTTAGTACGTCGGTTCCGGGGGTATTGGATGCGAAAGGAAAGGTTATTGCACAAATATCCTCTGTTGATAAAGACATATTCTCCGTCGTGAAAAAAGAAAAATCGGCTGTTGGTTTAGGAGGAATGACATCCAAGCTTAATTTCGCACGACTGGCAAATCAAATGGGCATACAAACCGTTATCTTCAGTATGCAAACGGAAGATGGAATCTTAAAAGCCGTAAAGGGCGAGACCGGTACGGTTTGTTTACCCCAGAAAAAAAAGGTATCTTCGAGGAACAAGTGGCTTGCAACGGGTAGTCTTATCAAAGCATTGGTGCATGTGGATGAAGGGGCAGCGACTGCCATTCAAAATCGTAAAAGCCTATTGGCTGTAGGGGTATTAACTATCAATCAAGCCTTGGAAACAGGAGAGGTTTTTCAGATAGCTAACGAAAATGGAGAGGTGTTTGCCGTGGCAAAATCAAAAATTGATGTCTTAGATGTGGAATCAATTCGCAAGAAAAAGAATGTAGCAATAGCACATGCCGATGATATTGTGCTGTTGTGATTTGTACTTAGTTTGTAATATATAAAATAAAAAGGAAAGGGATTTTTTAGATGATGAAGGAAAGTATACAAGAAGAATTAAAGGCAGCTCATGAAGCTACTATAGCCGTTAAGCGTTTGACTGATAATGCAAAGCAACAGTTGTTGCAAGATATAGCTGGTTCCTTGGAGCAGCGGGTAGAAGACATTATCCGGGAGAATAAGAAAGACTTGGAGCGTATGGATAAGGAAGATCCGCGATACGATCGATTATTGTTGGATAGCCATCGGATTTTGGCATTATCAGCTAGCCTGATCGATGTTGCAAATCTACCTGATCCGACAGGATTATTGATTTCCCGAAAAGAACTCGAGAACGGATTGTTAGTAGAGAAGAAAACCGTTCCTCTAGGTGTGGTTGGTGTTATTTATGAATCTAGACCAAACGTCACAGTAGATGTGGCCGCATTATGTATACGATCGGGAAATGTGTGTGTATTACGTGGAGGGTCAGATGCTTGGTATACAAACAGTGTGTTGGTAGAGATTATACAAGAGGAGCTACGTCGACATCAATTAAACATACATATTGTACAATTATTGCCGACGGACAGAGCATTTGTAAGTGAGTTGCTTTCTGCTACGCAATATGTGGATATCATTATCCCTCGAGGGTCGCAAGCGCTTATAGATTTGGTCCGTGAACAAGCCAAAGTACCCGTTATTGAAACGGGAGCGGGCGTATGTCATACCTATGTGGAACGTTCGGGTGATCTGGAAAAGGCAGCAAAAATTATTGCGAATGCCAAAATACAGCGACCATCGGTATGTAATGCGTTGGATACGGTTTTGGTCGATCGCGAAGTAGCGAACGACCTTCTTGGTAGGGTTGTTCCCTATTTTAAAGATAGTAGCGTGAAAATTTATGCAGATAAAACGGCGTATTCCATTTTACAAGAACTCGGTTATCCGCTGTTGGAATTAGCTAAAGAAGAAGATTTTGGACGAGAGTTCCTATCGCTGCAATGTTCTGTCAAGGTGGTAGAAGATTTCGATGAGGCCTTAGCACATATAGCAGAGCATTCCTCTAAACATTCGGAATGTATTGTCTCAACAGATACAGAACGCATCAATACCTATATGGATACGGTGGATGCAGCTGCGGTTTATACGAATGCATCTACACGATTCACAGACGGTGGTGCTTTTGGACTTGGAGCTGAAATAGGTATCTCTACACAAAAGCTCCACGCTAGAGGGCCGTTCGCTTTAGAGAAATTGGTAACAGAGAAGTGGTATATTACCGGTGACGGACAGACGAGATAATGGGTATTCGATATGAGAAAGATACGATCCTGAACTGGATTAATGAGATGGGCAAATTTTTGCGCTTGCTCGTTGATAAATATGAGGCTTTTGATGAACCGGTGGAACCCACTATCATAGAGGAAGGCTATCATCATTTTTTTGGAAAGGAGCGGAGTTGGATGTTGGGACTCTCTCAAGACGAACTTTTGACTTATGTAGAGCAGGAGTTGGAGACAGAACAGATTCGTCCATTAGCTTTACTTTTCTTGCAAGATGCATTACAGAGTCCTGTGGATGATACACAACAGCAGCTCCTACGTTATTCAAAGTTTCTCTTGGAACATGTGTCACAGAAATTGGGTAGCTTTTCCTTTGAAGATTACGGGAATCTGACACTTATACACAAAAGATTACAGAAATGAGCGGTCGTTTCATTTTGAAAAACAAAATAATCCACTAAATTTGTAGATATTGTAGTTGTTTATTTAAAAACCTTTAAAAAGAGTAAGATATGAGTTTACGATTAGGTGATGTTGCTCCGAACTTCCAAGCGGAAACATCCATAGGAAAAATTGACTTTTACGAGTACATTGATGGGGGTTGGGCAGTTTTGTATTCACACCCCTCAGATTACACGCCTGTATGTACAACAGAACTTGGACGTACTGCGCAGCTGAAATCAGAGTTTGAAAAAAGAAATACCAAGGTTTTAGCATTAAGTGTGGATTCTGTTGAGGAT
The DNA here is from genome assembly GCF_014692515.1 of Sphingobacterium micropteri. GTDB lineage: Bacteria > Bacteroidota > Bacteroidia > Sphingobacteriales > Sphingobacteriaceae > Sphingobacterium > Sphingobacterium micropteri. The sequence goes on from NZ_JACOIK010000010.1 coordinate 23,641, forward strand.
CATTTAGGATGGATTAAAGACATCAACGAGACGCAAAACACAAACGTGGATTTTCCGATTATTGCGGATAAAGATCGTAAGGTGTCGGAGTTATATGATATGATTCACCCTAATGCTTCTGCTACGGCTACCGTGCGCTCCGTATTTGTTATCGGTCCAGATAAGAAAGTTAAGCTAACGCTAACTTATCCAGCTTCTACAGGTCGAAATTTCTTTGAGATTTTACGGGTGATTGACTCACTTCAATTGACAGATGAGTATTCTGTTGCAACACCTGCCGACTGGAAAGACGGCGAAGATGTTATCGTGGTTCCTGCGATAAAGACAGAAGACATTCCAGCTAAATTTCCAAAAGGTTACACGGAAATAAAGCCATACTTGCGTGTAACGCCGCAACCGAATAAGTAAAAAAGAAACGGGCAAATATAACTTTGCCCGTTTCTTTTTTTAATAAACTTTCACGATATAAATGTAATCCTGTAATTTTTTAATCTGGTCAGTCCGTGATAGATTATGCAATAAATTTTTATTGTTCAGTACGACATTTTTTCCATTAAGTGAGTCCGCCGGGATACTATTCAGTGTTTCCATTAAAGCTTTCGTTTTGATTGCAAATGCTGCACCATCTATCCCTTTTTGTTTTCCACTGATAATCCCAATAACATTCCCTTCCTTATCCAATAACGGTCCCCCACTATTACCGGGGTTTACCGGAATTGATATTTGATAGGCGAGTGTGTCGCCGGCATAACCGGTAGATGAGCTCAGATAACCTTGTCCATATACGGCTTCATCTCTGGGAAAACCAATTGTATAAACATCTTCTCCCATATCAGAATCTTGTCTTTTAAAGGTATATGGGATACTCCTTATCGATTTAAAGGTGGAATCATTGATATGTAGGATGGCCAAATCTTTCTCGGGATTTGTAAAAATAATCTCTGCTTTGAAAGATTCGCCTTTGTGATTTTGTAAATGTACCGAATCGGCGCCGGTGATAACATGATAGTTCGTGACGACATATCCATTTTTCGTAATCATGAATCCCGTTGCACCGTAATGCATTGTTTCCTTTACATTGTCTTTGGTGTTATGAATGTTTTGAATAGCTGCGTTCTGTGCGTTTACATTACGTTTTACGGTATTCATATCCCGGCGTAATGCACTATAGTCGGACGTGGTTTTTTTAAGATTTTTATAATATCCTGTTAGCCATAGCGTCGAGAACACGGATACAATAGCAATAGCAGCGGCCACCGCAGCATTGAGTTTTAATCTATCCCACAAACTGATAACTTTAGTCGCTGGTTTTGGGCTGTGAGCCTCATGGTAGTCTTGCGCAACGTGTTGTAAATTTCGCTTGAAATTTGACCGCGCCTCAGCTTTTACCATAGTCGTTAAAAAAGCTTTATGTTGTGCAAAAATTTCTGCATGAACAGGGTTTTCTGTACAATATGTTTCAAACCTCGATCTATCTTCTTGGGAAAGTTCTTCCCGAAGATACGCATCTGCCCACGCTATAAACGCCTGTTGATTTAAGCTTTTCATGCCCATTTAATTGTAACTTACTTTTTGAAAAATATCTTTTTTAAACGCTGAAGACACTTGTATTTTTGCGTCTTCGCATTATCAGCGTTTGTGTAACCAAACTTTTCACAAATTGCTGCCATCGATTGCCCTTGTATATAAAAATCATACAAGATCGTTTTACAAGGTTCTCCTAATTCGTTTAATGCATCTTCCATCTGGACGAGATTAGTTTCCTTAAGCTCATGATCTTCGATCACTTCTTCAGCAGCTAACGACTCTCCGTAATCGTCTATTGAATCCTTACGATATTTCGCTTCGCCACGAGTAAGGTGTTTAAGCCATAGCCGCTTGGAAATCGCATATAAAAATGTTTGTAATCTGCTGCTCAACATAAAATCACCATCACTGATTTTATTATACAGCACCATCACGGTTTCTTGGAAAATATCCTGTGCTTCCTCTCTGCTACCACGATTGTTGATGATCATCTGGGCAATAGGCGGGAAATGTATTTGATATAATTGCTGGATAGCAAGGTTGTCTCCCTCCCTGATGCCGTCAATGATTTTGCAATCAATCTGTATATCGCTTTTTTCCTTACTCACTTATTAATACCTTTTTAGTCAAATAGTAACCTATTTACGCCGCATTAATTTTTATTTTTTTCATCCGGTCGATGAGAAATCAAAAGTAGCAAATAAATTTTTGTATGTTCGCGTTGTTATGAAGATAAAAGTAGGTTTTGGTTTTGATGTCCATCAAATGAAAGAAGGACACCCATTTGTCGTAGGGGGGGTACAATTAGAACACTATGCAGGGGCGTTCGGACATTCGGATGCCGACGTCTTAGTACATGCGATTTGCGATGCTATTTTAGGAGCAGCAAACTTAGAAGATATCGGATTTCATTTTCCGAATACTGATCCTAAATGGAAAGGAATTAGCAGTCTCGTTTTGCTGGAAGAATGTGTAAAGCTCTTAAAAGAAAAGGGGTTTAGGTTGGGTAACATTGATGGTATGCTATGTTTGGAAGCCCCGAAGATTAAACCCTATATCCCGGCCATGAAAGAGAATATTGCGAAAGCTGCTGGGATTGATATAGAGGACATATCCATCAAGGCTACCACAAATGAAACGATGGGCTTTATAGGTCGTCAAGAAGGTGTTGTGGCGTACGCCGTGTGTCTTATTGAGAAATCTTAGATTGGACGTTCTAAACTTTTTTAAAACTTATTAAGGTGAGAATGTTAACTTTGCACTAAAATCGTATCATAGATGCTATGAAGAGAGAATCAAAGCAGAAGTTGACAGAAGTAGATATCAAGCGATATACCCGGAATTTTTGGATGATATTGTGTAGTATTGTTATTCTTGGTGCACTTTTCCTTGTGAGTGTACGTTTAGGCGTATTTGGCAAATTGCCATCTTTTGAAGAATTGGAGAACCCAAAGAGTAATTTAGCTTCAGAAATATTGACCGATGACCTTCAGGTATTGGGTAGATATTACAAACATAACCGCTCTAATGTAAAATACAGTGAGCTATCTCCTTACTTGGTGCATGCCCTAGTGTCAACAGAAGATAAGCGTTTTTATGATCATGCCGGTATTGATTATTCCCGAACGATAACTTCTGCGATATACACTACGTTGTTGAATAGAAAACAAGGTGGAAGTACGATTACGCAGCAATTGGCCTTAAATCTCTTCTCCGAAAGGAGGGAACGCAATACGTTTAAGCGTATGATGCAAAAATTCCAAGAATGGATTACGGCTGTTCGCTTGGAGAGAAGTTATACCAAAGAAGAGATCATCACGATGTATTTCAATACGGTCGATTTTGGGGCCTACAATACTTTTGGTATAAAGTCAGCAGCCCGAACGTATTTTGATACTACTCCTGATAAATTGACGCCAGAACAAGCTGCTATGCTTGTGGGCATGTTGAAAGGGACATATATTTATTCGCCCGTCAGATTTCCAGAGAATTCGATGAAGCGCCGGAACACTGTTTTGAATAACATGATCGACCAGAATTTTCTGACAAAGGAAGATGGACAAAAAGCGAAAGAGCAGGAACTGGGTTTAAAGCTCCGAATAGCGAATTACGGAGAAGGTATGGCACCGTATTTTCGCGCGGTATTGAAAGAAGAATTAAAAAAAGAATTCAAACGTCTATCCATCACGAAAGCCGATGGTACACCTTATGACTTGGACCGTGATGGATTGAAGGTGTATACACCGATCAACTATGTTATGCAGCAATATGCGGAAGAGGCTCAACGAGAATGGATGGAAAAGCTACAGCGGGATTTTGATCGTCAGTATCGGAACACCGATCCATTTAAGGGAGAAAATGCAAAATTATTGGTTTCTGGCATGCGCCGCTCCGACCGTTATCGCATATTAAAAGAAGCGGGTATGTCAGAAGAGGAGATCAAACAGGAATTTAATAAGAAAGCGCCGATGACCTTGTTTACCTATAAGGGGAATGTCGACACCGTCATGACGCCAATGGATTCTATTCGTTACAATAAGCTTTTTCTCCAAAATGCGGTGATGTCTATGGAACCTAAAACAGGTTATATTAAGGCGTGGGTTGGAGGTATCAGTTTTGAACATTTTAAATTCGATCATGTAAAGCTGGCGCAAAGACAGGTGGGGTCCACAGCGAAACCATTCACCTATGCTGCCGCAATAGATAACGGATATTCACCTTGTTTTCCGGTGCCCAATCATTCTCGGACCTATGGTAATTGGACACCTCGTGGAACAGTGCAAGGAGGCGATCCTATTACATTGAAAAATGCGTTAAAATATTCACAGAACTTCGCTTCTGCTTATGTCATAAACGAAGTAACCGCTACAACAGTTGCTTCTCTGACTAAACGCATGGGCATTACGTCCAACGTGCCGAATTATCCGTCTATTGCGTTGGGCGCCTATGAGGCTTCTGTGTTTGATATGGTCGGTGCTTATGCCGCATTTGTTAATCACGGTACGTGGATTGAACCCACTATGATTTTACGTGTCGAAGACAAAAATGGTACAACTATTTATGAGAAAACACCAACGGTGGTTAAGGCTTTAAACAGCGAATCGGCTTATATTATGGTCGATATGTTGAAAGGTGTCGTGGATGGCGGTACAGGTTCTCGTTTGCGGTGGTCGGCGGAATTTGGTGGGTTTAAAAATCCAATGGGTGGAAAAACAGGTACTACAAATGATAATTCTGACGCCTGGTTTATCGGTGTTACGCCAGATTTAGTAACCGGTGTATGGACGGGGGCGGAAGACCGTGGTATTCGTTTCCATAGCATGGCGTCAGGCCAGGGCGCACAAGCTGCACTTCCTATATTTGGTTTCTATATGAAGAAGGTCTATGCCGATAAAAACCTGCATTATACACAGGAGGATTTCCCACTTCCACCGGGTGGTTTGACACGCGAAATAGATTGTAGTCAATATAAGGAGTTTTATGGAACACCCTCTAATGAGGAAGTTTTGGACGACGATCGATTGGGATTCTAGTAATTTTACGTAATTTAGATAGAATTTATAAATGCCGAGCAGCAGATTTTGACGAAATTTGTTGTTCGGCGTTTTTATGACATGAGTGCATTTGATTACAGAGAAGAATTAAAGAAAATTCCCCATAAACCGGGTGTTTATCAATATTTTGATAAAAATAATGAACTCATTTATGTGGGAAAGGCTAAAGATTTGCGTAATCGGGTAGGCTCGTATTTCGTAAACGAGCATCAACTCAATAGTAAAACGCGTGTACTTGTGCGAAAAATAAACCGTATTGCGTTTACTATCGTCGATACGGAAATTGATGCGTGGCTTTTGGAGAATAACCTGATCAAGAAACATAAGCCTCGTTATAATGTCATGTTGAAAGATGACAAAACCTACCCTTGGATTGTCATCAAAAACGAACATTTTCCGCGTGTTTTCTGGACACGAAAATACATTAGGGATGGATCCCGCTATTATGGGCCTTATGCTTCTGTGGGTATGATGCACATTATCTTGGATATGATCCGGGAACTTTTTCCTTTACGCACCTGCAATCTGAATCTCTCTCCCGAAAATATAGCCAAAGGCAAATATAGGATTTGTCTGGAATATCAGATTGGCAATTGTAAAGGTCCGTGTGAAGGATTTCAATCTGAAGAAGATTATAACCAAAACCTCGCGGATATAAAAGATATATTGAATGGCAAGATTGCAGTAGTTACCAACCGTCTGAAAAATCAAATGAACGATGCGGTGGCCGCATTAGATTTTGAAGCTGCACACAAAGTAAAAGCTAAGTTGGAAAAACTTGCTAATTATCAAAGTAAATCTACTGTTGTTAGCTCGTCGATTACAAATGTGGATGTATTTAACATTGCTTCGGAAGATAATTATGCTTTTGTAAACTACCTGAAAGTCGCGCATGGCGTTGTTATCCAGACCCAGACGTTGGAAATGAAGAAACGTTTAGATGAATCCGAAGAGGAGTTACTGGCATTAGCGATTCCCGAGTTTAGAGAACGTTTCAAAAGTACGTCTAAAGAAATTATTGTTCCTTTTGACATTCATATCGAAGAAAATACAACCATAAAGTTTACCGTGCCCAAAGTAGGGGAGAAGAAAAATTTATTGGAATTATCTCGTAAAAATGTGGCTTATTTTAAGAAAGAGCGTATGCTGCAGTACGAGAAGTTGAATCCTGAAGTGAAAACAGAACGCATCCTAAAGCAGATGCAAAAGGATCTACGTTTGAATGTGCTTCCGCGGCATATCGAATGTTTTGATAACTCCAATATTCAAGGTAACTATCCCGTATCAGCTATAGTGGTTTTCAAAGACGCGAAACCTTCTAAAAAAGATTATAGACATTTTAACGTAAAGACTGTCGTCGGGCCAAATGATTTTGCCACGATGGAAGAAGCCGTTTTTCGACGTTATAGAAGAATATTAGACGAAGACCAGCCACTCCCCCAATTAATTGTGATTGACGGTGGGAAAGGACAGCTAGGAGCGGCGATGAAAAGTTTAAAGCTATTAGGGATAGAAAAAAAAGTGACGGTTATCGGTATCGCCAAGCGTTTGGAAGAATTATATTATCCTGGAGATCAATATCCGTTATATCTAGATAAGAAATCCGAGACCTTAAAAATTATCCAACATCTGCGCGACGAGGCACATCGTTTTGGAATTACATTTCACCGTAATCAGCGCAGTAGGAAAACATTTGTCTCTGAATTGGAAAATATTCCGGGGATAGGAAAAACCTCTGTAGAAAATCTATTGAAAATCTTCAAATCAGTCAAGAAAGTAAAAGAGGCGTCCGATGAGGAATTGAGTAAAGTGCTTAGCCGGAAACAGGTTATAGCGCTCCGCGAATATTTTATACCCTAATCTTCGTAGCCAAACTTTTTCAAGTAGTTTTTCTTACGGCGCCAATCGGGAATTACCTTGACAAAAAGTTCCAAAAACACTTTTCCGCCAATAAACTCTTCGATATCCTGTCGAGCGTATGTGCCGACTTTTTTTATCATGGAGCCAGCTTTTCCAATAAGAATATTTTTTTGGGAATCGCGCTCTACGATGATTTCCGCAGCTATCCGAGTGATATTTTCTTCCTCCTTATAAGAAGTTACGATTACTTCGGTACTGTATGGAATCTCTTTGTCGTATAACTTAAAGATTTTTTCTCGAATCATTTCCGATACAAAGAAACGCATACTTTTATCCGTTAACTCATCTTTTTCGTAGTAAGGCGGATGAATAGGAAGTTTCTCTTTAATATACTCCATGATGCCTGCGACACCATGGTTAAGTAACGCAGAAATAGCAAAAACAGCGTCCGGATTTAGTTTTTCTTGCCAGAATGCTATTTTACTCTTCACTTCTTCTTCTGACGATTTATCTATCTTATTAATAAGAACAGCTACAGGAGAATTTGTCTTCTGCAATCTTTCAATGACATCACTCTCATCGAATTTTTCGTGAATGTCTGTCACAAATAAAATGACGTCAGCGTCAATAAGCGAGCCCTGTACAAAATTCATCATCGATTCCTGTAAGGAATAGTTTGGTTTGATAACACCAGGTGTATCCGAGAATATAATTTGATGGTCATCATCGTTCACAATTCCCATGATCCGATGTCTGGTAGTTTGTGCTTTCGGTGTAATGATGGACATTTTCTCACCTACCAATGCGTTCATTAAGGTAGATTTCCCGGCATTGGGCTTTCCGATGATACTGACGAATCCTGCTTTATGCGACATGAATGTTGTTTTATTTGACGTGTAAAGATACAAAATTTAAGAAGATAGCCACTATGGGAGTCTTCGGAGCGAAACTTCCTTGGTGTTGGGGATGTTTAGTGGAACACGTTCAAGCGTTACAAAGCTACTATCCAAGCCAAAACTTTTTTCTTCCGACAAACTGAATTTCTTTAATGTTTTATATATTTCCAAAATGATTTTTTCATGCCATTTCAGCGCATGTGTTTTGGCGATTATCTTCTCAAGTACGACGAAATTAAAATCTCCCGCTATACCATGTTTTCGCAAAGTATCATAGTTGCTGGTAATGTCAATTTCCCCTTTTTCTACCATATCTTCGACAACTTTTCGGAATAACAAACTAATGCGCTGTTCTTCTCTAAACCCTAATTTAAAGTCGATGCGGATTAGTTTCTGGGGTATAAGTTGTTCTACGAAATACTCCCTTGTATGCGGATTATCCATTACATCAACATGTACAAGCCAATATACATCCGCCCGTTTGGGTTTTTTGTTCAAGATAGAATAAATGATTTTGGATTCGATTTCGTTTTTGTTATTTGCACTTGTCAGATACACGAGATGTGACGCGAATACGGGAACAGACTTATCCTCACTTAACTCTCCAATAATCGAGAAATATGGGCGGATGTCGTTAAAGCGAACAAAACTATTTTTGATTTTACGTGCACCATACCAGGCAAACATAACCATAAATAAGGTGCTGGCTAGCAGTAATGTGAGCCATCCTCCATGTGTCAACTTTACAAGGTTTCCGGCAAGAAACCCGATTTCTATAGTAAAATAGAATAAAGCAAAAATCACAATCCATACGTTGGGTACATGTACCCTCGATAAGAAGACGCACATCAAAATTGTCGTGGCAATAAATGTTAGGTTTATAGCCAACCCGTAAGCGGCCTCCATATTGGAGGAATGTTGAAATACAGCTATTATCAACATACAACCGATATACAGAATAAAGTTTATGGATGGCACGTATAACTGTCCCTTATGATCACTGGGATAGCGAATAGAGACTTTTGGCCATATATTTAAACGTACAGCTTCGGAAATTAAGGTGAAAGATCCGGATATCATAGCTTGGCTTGCAATAATTGCGGCTATAGTGGCGATAATAACACCATAACCGACAAATGCATTGGGCATAATAGCATAAAAGGGATTCGTATCTCCGATGGGTGTGCCCGCGTGTTCCAGGAGCCACGAACCCTGTCCGAAATAATTGAAAATGAGCATGAGTTTAACAAATATCCAACTCATGCGGATATTGGATTTCCCACAATGTCCCATATCAGAATATAAAGCTTCCGCTCCCGTGGTACATAGGAATATCGCGCCGATTAAGAAAAGAGAATTTGGATGATTGATAATCGTTACAACAGCGTAGTAAGGGTTTAAAGCGTAAAATACTTCCGGGGCGCGTACGATATATAATAACCCTAAAATGCCGATCATACTAAACCATATAAACATCAAGGGGCCAAAAATACGCCCTACGATGGAGGTGCCAAATCGTTGGATAAAGAATAATAAACTTATAATCGCGATGACAATAGGTACGGTCGGTATTTCCGGGTTTCGTATGGCTAATCCCTCAATGGCAGATGAAATAGTGATTGCCGGCGTAATCATGCCATCCGCTAGCAAAGCGCTGGCACCGATAATGGCGGGAATAATAAGCCATTTTGCCTTTTTGCGAACCAAGGAATAAAGAGAAAGGATACCTCCCTCGCCTTTATTATCAGCCTGCAGCGTAATCCATACGTATTTTATCGTAGTCTGTAAAGTCAGCGTCCAAAAGACACAGGATAAACTACCTAAAATAAGATTTTCTTCTATAATGCCCTTGTTGAAAATTGCTTTTACAACATAAAGAGGAGAGGTGCCGATATCCCCGAAAATGATGCCTAAGCTAATTAATAAGCCGGCAACGCTTAGCTTATTCGCATCGGAATGCTTATTGGGTTTCATTCTTTAAAAATTAGGAAGCAAACATACATTAAAAATATGTGTATTTTTATAATGACAAAAAAGACAACGTATAATCTTGTTAAAAATTGTTAAAGGGTGAAAAAAAATAAAAAAAAGTGTCCAACCGTAAGTCAAAAAAAGTAACTTTGTTAGTATCAATTACACTAATACTCTAATCTACTTACTGGTGAAATTTTAACATGACAGGATTTAGGAAAAAAATAGCATTATTTACACTCGCAAGCATAACCATGCTTGGTGTAGGAAAAGCTATGCCTATCCACACTGTCTTGGAAAAAGCAAATATGACATTGCATGCTTTTTCTATGCCTAATAGTGATCAAGAGAGCGAAAAGTTGATCAATAATGTAAAGGTATTTTATAATCCCGTAGCAGAACAAATTACCCTAAACTTCACGTTAAGTCAACAAAATACCGTTGTTATTAAGGTCATGGATGCGTTAGGAAATGAGGTTTTAAATTTAATGAACGGGCGTTTAGATGCTGGTTTGCAGAGTTTATCCTTTGATACCGACGGAAAGCTTACAGCAGGCTTTTATTTTGTACGGGTGTCCTCCGGTACAGAGACTGTAGTAAAACGTATTTCTGTAAGATAATCTTAGCGGGAGGATTACGCATCCGCATCTATCCATAATCCATCATTTTTTATAATCTCTATCAATTCATCTAAAGCATTGACCGAGCTAACGTTTCTTTTGACGACTTCTTTGCCTCTATAGAGCGTTATTTTATCTGGGCCAGCACCTACATATCCATAATCTGCGTCTGCCATTTCGCCAGGTCCATTTACGATACAACCCATAATACCGATTTTTAGACCTTTTAAATGATTGGTACGGCTCCTGATCATTTGTGTTGTCTCCTGTAGATCAAAGAGTGTCCGTCCACAGCTTGGGCAGGATATGTATTCTGTTTTTGAGATACGGGAGCGGGTAGCTTGTAAAATCCCGAAAGATAATGAAGCAAGTTTATCCAACGGAGTTGCAGGAGAGTCGATCCAAATGCCGGATCCTAATCCGTCAACAAGTAAAGCCCCCATATCCGTTGCAGCGTATAGCTGTATTTTGGAGATCGGTTCTTCCGGATGCATGATATCTCCGACAGGACCTGAAAATTCTGCTACGGGGTAACTTCGTTTTATGATAACTGGGTTATTTACACCGATGGTTTGCAGGTTATTAAAAAATTGGCGTTGATCTGCCATGCCATGTAAGTGATTAGTCTCTAAAACGAAGATAACCGTGTTATTTATCTGTAAATTTGCGAAAAAATCCCCCTCCAGATCATCATTCGACAACGTGATCAAATTTAAGGAAGAGTCATGTACCGCAGCCTCTTGAAAGCTTTTTAAAGAATAGACAGGATGTTTATTAGCTTTGTCATCTAAATTTTGCCAAGTATCATAATCGTATAGTACCTTGAGGTTTCCGGGCAATGTAAACGATGGCAATTGCGAACCGAGATAAACAAAGTCAACCGATTGGTCACCCATATGGTATTTATCATTCAATACATCGTATCGATAGCCGACCGCAGTCAGTACGAATGGGTCTTTTAAATTTTCGCGGGAGATATCGGCAACCACTCTGGGAACCAAAGAGCCACCAATAAATGCATTGACTTCCATTGTTTCATAAGGCATGGTGTTCGTATGGCCGGATAGGTTGACAATTTCGCGCGCAGGTGTCTGTTCCTGTTGTGTCTTGCGGTCAGTATATCGATTAACTAAAGCTCGGGCAACAGGGATTTCATATTCAGGCTCTTCTGTTAGCGAAACTCGAATAGTGTCACCCAACCCATCTTCCAATAATGTACCAATGCCAACGGCGGATTTTACCCGTCCATCTTCACCATCTCCCGCTTCTGTAACCCCTAAATGAAGGGGATAATTCATATTCTCCGCCACCATTTTTTCGACTAATAGGCGATAAGCACGCACCATTACTTGTGGGTTGGATGATTTCATCGACACAACGAGATTATAATATCGTAAATCTTCACAAATCCGTATAAATTCTAAAGCGGATTCTACCATACCCTCAGGCGTATCTCCGTATCGGCTCATAATACGATCGGAAAGCGACCCATGGTTTGTGCCAATACGCATAGCCGTACCGTATTCCTGGCATATTTTAACGAGAGGCGCAAACTTTTTATAGATGCGTTCCAATTCACCTTGATAGGCCACATCGGTATATTCTATCTGGTCAAATTTCTTTTTGTCAGCATAATTGCCGGGGTTGATACGTACTTTTTCCACGATACGTGCAGCTACCTCAGCGGCGTTTGGTGTGAAATGGATGTCGGCTACCAAGGGGACATTATAGCCCCGTATTTTTAGTTCTTTCTTAATATTGGCCAGATTTTCTGCCTCTTTGATGCTTGGTGCCGTAATTCGCACATATTCACATCCGGCATCTACCATGCGGATAGTTTGTTCTACTGATCCCAACGTATCCATGGTGTCGACCGTCGTCATGCTTTGAATACGAATAGGATGATCTCCTCCCATAGGAATATCGCCCACGGTTACTTCCCGCGTCAAAAATCGACTATAGGATGTTTTGGAATTACAATATCCCCCAGGTAAAATGATTGCGTTCGTTGTGTCCATGCGTAGATACAAAGTTAGCGTTTTTATGTTCTTTTTCCCGTAAAAAGAACCAAAACCTCATCGCTTCGAATATTTTACATTGGGTTTAGTACTAAGGATGAATTTGTACAGTTGTAAAACATTCGGATGCGATCTTTAAAGTTAAGGGAGAGATGGTGCAATGCCTTCCGAAGTAATTTTATAAATCCTGGTTCAGACAGTTAATATCGAGATATGGTGAAATTATTGGCAGCTCCTTCCAGCTCAATATCAAACTTATTTTCCGCATCGTCGTAATTTGCTGTTTTTGCGACACCACTTTCGTCGGATTCAAAACCTTCAAAAGAATTTTTCGATAAAATAGAAGTATATTCAACTTTAACAGCTGCATCTTTTGGAATGCGGAAATGGATTTTTGAAGCGGCGGTAGCAATATCAATTTTTGAATGAGGTATCTGTGGAAGTCCTAACGTTAGGTTCATGTTGCTTGCCCCGGTGTTGATCTCGAGATTTTCGAATTTTAGTGTAGACAAATCGCCGGTAATATTAGCTGCGCCATAGTTTAAATTTAGGTTCCATAGTACGTCGGGATGAAGATTTATGAGAACTGCATTTGACTTTTTGCTTTTTGAAGTTGGTTTTGCATTGATAACGACCCTTTGTTTACCGTCCTCGAGCGCTGTTTTCATGTTCATGCCCATATCGTTGGCTCCAGATCTGGCCGATACGAGATTCGTATTTTCTTCGACTTTCATTTCAAATTTTCCAGCGCCTCCGTTAAACTCCAAGATCGACTCTTTCAGTGTTGAATCAAACGGGATATGAACCATATCAGATAGTGGGGTATCCTTGTCCGGGTTTTCAATATTGATGTACTTGCTATTATACAGCTGTTCGGTCCAGTCTGTTTTCGAAGCCGACATGCCGACATACAAAATCCAACCTAAGAACAGGACGTTACAACCAATTTTAATATAATTTCCATACGGCTTGTCTTGAGCGATTAGATTGATTCCGGCAATAACAATGAGCAATGGCCAGTATTTGATTATTGCCCAAAAATTAAAATGTATAATGTCGAGGTTGTGTAATAAAAGCACCACACCTATAAAGACAAACCAAATTCCGGATGTTATCTTATTTTCCATACTTCTGTAAATATAACAGCTCAAAGCTACAAGTTACGATTTTTCTATAAAATCCCTTTTAGGTTATCTGATAAATACTTTCGGCGAAATAAACCATTCTATCGGTGAAATATCTTCCATGCAAATGTGTATATTGCAATAGTATTTAACGAAAGGTCGATTATTCTATGATATTTCATCATTTTGGTTCTTATATCTTGTTGTTGAGGAAGGTCTTCAAAAAGCCTGAGAAATGGAAAATATATTTAAAAGAGATTTTTCATGAAATGAACGAAATAGGGATAGGCTCATTAAGCTTAATTTTGATTATTTCTACATTCATAGGAGCGGTTATGACACTGCAAATTGCCTTTCAGTTGGTATCTGATCTTATTCCGAGCACTGTTATCGGACAGATCAACCGGGATTCTAATATTTTAGAATTGGGTCCTACCATTTCGGGTTTGGTATTGATGGGGAAGGTGGGTTCCGCTATTTCTTCTCAGATTGGTTCGATGCGTGTAACGGAGCAAATCGATGCGTTGGAGATTATGGGGATAAATGCACCTGGTTTCTTAATCCTCCCGAAGATTCTTGCGGGTGTGATTATGGTTCCCGTATTGGTTATTATCGCTATTTTCTGTGCTATTGCCGGTGGTTTAATAGGAGGTAGTTTATCAGGAGCAGTCGCACCATCGGATTATATACAAGGTATACAAGAAGGTTTCAATGGCTTTACAGTGACCGTTGCCATTGTGAAAGCCATCATTTATGGTTTTATCATTACCTCGGTTCCTGCATATAAAGGGTTTTATGTTAGAGGTGGTGCATTGGAGGTCGGACAGGCCGGTACGCAAGCCGTGGTCATTGGTTGTATCGCGATTTTGGCCTGCGATTATATCATTACCGCATTAATGTTGTAGTAATAAATTTATGATTGAGATTCAAAATATATACAAGTCATTTGGTGACAACGAGGTATTGAAAGGAATCGATGCCATTTTTGAACCTGGCAAAGTGAACTTGATTATCGGGGGATCGGGTTCCGGCAAAAGTACCTTACTGAAGTGTATTGTTGGTCTCCACGAACCCGACCAGGGGAAAGTATTTTTTGATCAGCAAGAGTTTACCGGAATGGATTTTGAAGAACGCATCCCTATCCGAAAGAATCTAGGAATGTTGTTTCAAAACTCCGCTTTGTTCGACTCTATGACGGTCGAACAGAATATTATTTTTGCATTGAGCATGTTTACGGATATGAGCCAAGCGGAAAAAACAGAGCGAGCTAATTTCTGTCTAGACCGTGTAAATCTGAAAAACGTTAATAAATTATACCCATCCGAACTTTCAGGAGGGATGAAAAAAAGGGTCGGTATTGCACGAGCTATTAGCATGAGTCCTAAATATTTATTTTGTGATGAGCCGAATTCTGGTCTCGATCCTGCTACCTCGATATTGATTGATGAGTTAATCCAAGAGTTAACGGAGGAATATCAATGTACGACGTTAGTCGTAACACATGACATGAACTCGGTGATGGGAATAGGCGATTATATTTTGTTTTTATATAACGGCCAAAAATTCTGGGAAGGATCCAATGAGGAAATGTTGCGTTCGGATGTGCAGGAATTGAATGATTTTGTCTTTGCCAGTCCGCTCATGAAGGCTGCGAGAGATTCCATAAAATAGTACAACATCTCCAAGTGAATGTCTATCTTTGTGGCGTCTAATAGTTGACATCAAAATAGCTAAAATTGACTTCTACAACAAATATACAACTTCTTACACCACAGCATTGGGAGGATTATGAACTTATCGATTGCGGTGATTTTGAAAAGCTGGAGCGTTTCGGTGATGTGCTCTTGATCCGTCCGGAACCACAAGCGGTGTGGCCAAAAACTTTATCAGAAGCCGAATGGACGAAAAGACATCATATCCGGTTTAAAGGGCGTTCTGCGACGTCCGGAGACTGGCTAAAGAAGAACCCCAGCCTCCGAGACCGTTGGCATATCGAATACAAAAATAACGATGTAGCGATTAAATTTCGGTTAGGGTTGACATCATTCAAGCACGTGGGCATATTTCCGGAGCAAGCTGTGAACTGGGACTATATTTCCGAATCTGTCAAGTCGTTTAGTGCACCTCATCCTAAAGTACTTAATTTATTCGCTTACACCGGTGGGGCCTCGTTGATCGCAAAAGCTGCAGGGGCAGACACGACCCATGTTGATTCTATTAAACAGGTTGTTACCTGGGCGAACGAAAACCAAGAACTATCAGGCTTAGATAATATCCGTTGGGTAGTAGAGGATGCGCTTAAATTTGTAAAAAGAGAGTTAAAGCGTGGCAATAAATACCACGGTATTATATTAGATCCTCCCGCATACGGCCATGGGCCCAAAGGCGAAAAATGGAAACTCGAAGATCATATTATGGAGATGATGCGTGATGTGGTACAACTCCTCGATCCAAAAGAACATTTTCTCATTTTGAATACCTATTCTTTGGGTTTTTCTTCCGTCATCGTGGAGAACCTAATACGAACGGCTTTCCCACAAGTGGAAAACCTTGAGATCGGAGAACTTTATTTGCAAGCAACTGCAGGTTCCAAACTCCCGTTAGGCGTTTTTGGGAAATTTAGAAAGATAAAATAGCAGGCTTTTCTTATGCCTGCCCTTTCAATTCCTCCTCGTAATTGCTTAGACTCGATAAAAAACATCGTGTTTCTTTAAACCCAAACTTCTCCATTTCATTGGTTATTGTGCGGTAATAAGCTACTCCCCGTAACAGTTGATCTTTGAATTTCTGGATAACTTTCAGCCTTTTTACATCGTCGAAGCTGTTTTTCACCATATTTTTGAGATATTCTACATAAAGGTGCAATTCGTTTAGAAAAATAGACGGTCTTTCTTTCAAAGCTAAAGGACGACGGCCATATATATGGTCTACCATTTCTTTTAACGTATAGGTGTCTTCAAAGTATGCCGTATTTGGTCCAGGACAGATAGAAACTGCCGTGCTCTCTTTTGGTTTCTGTATGTTATATTTTAAATAGGCAGATGCGGCAAGTCCCTCACATAGGCAGGTTTTCGCTGTAATTTTATCAAACTGCGCCTGAAATTCAGCATCGGGAAGCGCGCGGCTTTTTAATTCGTTAATTTTAGCATGTTGATAAACACGGGAAGCCGTACATATAGGTTCTTCTGAAAACTCCGTGTTGGATACCAGATATTTTTTTGTACAAGGACTCCCCGGAACACCTTTAGCTATACGTTCCATTCGTCTTTGTTCCGCTGTACTTCCCTTAAAATTATTGAAAGGAACACCGAGTGGAGAAGAGTCACTTAGATAGAAATCCGATTTATCCGCCCGTATTAATTGCGTTAATGTATCGTCGTCCACTGTCGTCGCTTCGGGAACTAATAAAAACGGAGATCCCCATCCTGCACTATCAAAACCATAATAAGTTAAAAGAAATACCTGTTCTTCGGCCGTTCCTATTCCTCCCTGTACGGCAAATTTGATAGGGAGCGTATGGACATTCGATGTGCCCTTTTCACGTAGAGCTGCTCTGTATATACTGGAAAGCTCTTGAACGAGCTCTTCTTTCTTTTGTTTAAATTCTTCCAGAATAGGCCCGAGTAAATAGCCCTCTGTCGCAAACGCGTGTCCACCACAATTTAAGCCAGACTCTATACGGAACTCAGAAACCCACAACCCTTTTTTAGCAAGATATTTCGCTTGAATGTAGGCAGATCGATAGTCAGATACTTTCAATATAATTTTCTTTTCCAATACCCCATATCGGTTTGGGAAGAAGGGCGGCAATTCGGTAAGGTAATTGTATAAACGGGGATTCATACCGGCCGACAACACAACGGAAGAGCGTAAGTTGGATTGCGCGAAACCTCGTAATGCTGCCAAAGCATCCGAATATTTTTCGTCTAACTTATTTCCCTTTGCATCTACGTTGAGTTTATCGACTTTTGCCATAATATTGACATCGATTTCTCCGGGCACCACCATTGTTTTTAATTCTTCTTGTAGAGCCGTTTTCTGAGCTATATCCTCCGTATCTAACATTGTTTTGTAACGTCGCTTGCTGAAGTCATTATCCGGCAATAGTTCAAAATATTTTGTTAAGTCAGAATCTGGTAGGAATTCCTCGTTCTTGATATGGAAAATCTGCATATCAATAATTTGCTGTACTAAATTGAGATAAGCCGTAATTCGCTTGGCGCGATAATCTTCCTCGGTTTTCTTTATGGAAACGTAATAAAGCTGGTTTTCTTGTGCATGGAACGCTCGCATACGCTCGATAAGCTCATCGTCTACAATAGACATAACCGAAGAGATACCAAATTTTGCAACTTTTAATGGAGAGTCAATGGAGAAAGCTAACCCTAATACAGGGATGTGGAATGCGTGTTTCATATATAATGTGTGTCATTACAAAATACAGTAATTTCACGCAGGTATAAAATAACGCATACGCCTTTAAAAAATGATTCAAATCATTTTTCTATAGTATCTCTACTCAAAAACAATCGTCTTGTTGCCCTGCAACATTACCCGGTCTTCCGTTAACAAATGGATGGCATGGCTTAATACTGCCTTTTCGATTTCCTTTCCCGCGGTAACCAAATTGGGAACATCATAGCTATGGTTGATTGATTTGGTACGTTGCACAATAATAGGGCCTTCATCCAAGTCGTTAGTGACGTAATGTGCTGTTGCACCGATAATTTTTACCCCTCGTTTGTAAGCCTGTCGATAGGGGTTTGCACCAATAAAAGCGGGAAGGAAAGAATGGTGGATATTAATAAGCTTATTCTCAAATTTTGCGACGAAAACTGGTGAGAGAATCCGCATAAACTTTGCTAATACAATATAATCTGGTTGGTATGGCATAATGGTATCTGCCAATTCCTGTTCAAATTCTTCCTTACTTTTGTTCTCATGCGATACACAGTGGTAAGGAATGTCGAATTTTTCGGTGAATTCTTGCAGCGTGTCGTAATTCCCGACTACTGCTTTTATAGAAGCATTCAGTGTCTTGAAGAAATGACGCACCAGGATGTCCGCAAGACAATGATGTTCTTTCGTAACTAATATAACGAGTTTCTTTTCGCGAGCAGGATTGATGGACACTTGTGCCCGGGCAGGTAGATTCTCTTCCAAATCCTGTTGCAGTAGTGCCGTAGCCGCTGGTACGCCACTGCACACTACACGGACGAAGAATTTGCGATTTTCTTCATCAACAAATTCTCGCATGGTTACGATATTCAAATGATGCTTGGCGATGATGTGGGCGACACTAGCAACTAGGCCCACCGCATCTTGGCACTGGATCAGTATTAAGGTTTGGTTATTCATTACTTATGTTGTGATAATATATTGTTGCCTTCTATGAAGCGACAGCAGCTTTAGCAAGTTCTTCTTCCAGATCGATTTCAATGCGTAGGTTTTCCACAATATGTTTTTGCCTATCGGGTGTATTTTTACCCATATAATATTCCAACAATTGCGGGAGTCTATTCTCTTTGGAAAGGATAACAGGGTCGAGGCGCATATCCTTGCCAATAAAAAGCCCGAATTCGGAAGGGGAGATTTCACCCAAACCTTTGAAGCGGGTTATCTCTGGTTTGCCCCCTAGTTTAGCAATAGCACGTTGACGTTCCTCATCCGAATAACAATAGATTGTTTCCTTTTTATTCCGCACACGGAATAGGGGTGTTTGTAAGATGGACACATGTCCAGCTTTGACCAAATCCGGAAAAAATTGCAAAAAGAAAGTGAGTAAAAGCAAACGGATGTGCATACCATCTACGTCCGCATCTGTTGCAATGACGATATTGTTATAACGGAGTCCGTCCAATCCGTCTTCAATATTTAAGGCATGTTGTAGTAAATTAAACTCCTCGTTCTCATAGACAATCTTCTTCGACATACCATAAGAGTTTAAGGGCTTACCTTTTAAGCTAAACACCGCTTGTGTCTGTACATCACGCGATTTGGTGATAGAGCCACTTGCCGAGTCTCCCTCTGTGATGAATAGTGTCGTTTCAAGGTTACGTTCGTTTTTGTCGTTGAAGTGGATTTTGCAATCACGCAATTTTCGATTATGCAAAGACGCTTTCTTAGCGCGTTCATTAGCGAGTTTCTTAATGCCTGCAATATCTTTTCGCTCACGTTCTGATTGCAAGATACGTTTGAGGAGGGCATCAGCAGTCGTCGAATTTTTGTGCAGGTAATCGTCTAGTGCCTTTTTGACAAAATCGTTGATAAAAGTACGGACCGTCGGACCTTCAGGGCCGATGCTTTGTGATCCGAGTTTTGTTTTTGTTTGCGACTCAAATACGGGTTCTTGTACTTTGATCGCAATTGCTCCAATAATAGACGACCGGATATCGGAAGCATCAAATTCCTTTTTGTAAAATTCCCGAACGGTTTTTACAACGGCTTCGCGGAATGCTGCTTGGTGCGTACCACCTTGCGTCGTGTGTTGGCCATTTACAAACGAATAGTATTCCTCCCCATATTGCTGACCGTGGGTTAACGCTATTTCAATATCATCACCTCTTAAATGAATAATAGGATAGCGCATGGATTCGGCGTCAATATTGCGTTCGAGTAAGTCTTTGAGTCCATGTTCAGAAACAAACTTTTGTCCGTTGAAATTGATCGTCAGTCCGGCATTAAGAAACACGTAGTTCCATATCATGTTTTCGACAAACTCCATACGGAACTTATAGTTCCGAAAAATCGTTTCATCGGGATAGAAGCTTGTTGCCGTACCATTGCGTTGTGTGGTTTCTTTTTGCTCGTCGGTCACTAATTCGCCGCGTTGAAACTGTGCGATACGCGTCACCCCTTGACGATACGACTGTACGGTAAACTGATCGGAAAGCGCATTTACCGCTTTCGTTCCCACACCGTTTAGGCCTACAGATTTTTGGAATGCTTTGCTGTCATATTTACCACCGGTATTGATTTTAGAAACCACATCCACTACGGATCCAATAGGAATTCCACGACCATAATCACGTACCGCTACTTTATTATCGTGGACGGTGATGTCAATCGTTTTGCCGGCGCCCATCACGAATTCGTCTATGGAGTTGTCGACAATCTCCTTTAACAATACGTAGATTCCATCGTCATAAGCAGAACCATCTCCCAATTTCCCGATATACATACCCGGACGCAGACGGATGTGTTCTTTCCAATCTAAGGAACGTATACTGTCTTCGTTATATGTCGTCATACGGTTTGTTTAAGTTTTCTTTGCTAACAAAAATAGGAAAAAGATTAGATAATTTCGGCAAGCTCTTTGCCTAATCCTATTATAGAAAAAGCTATGAAAGGAAAAGTCGTTGTAAGTAGGTTTTGGACAAATATCTTTTCGGGAAGAAAAGCGATTGCCATCGTTATTTTTCCTTTTATCTTTTTGTTGGACAAACGTTATAAAGAAGATAGGTATTTATTGAACCACGAAAATATACATATCAGGCAGGCAGCAGAGATGTTGGTTGTTCCTTTCTATATATGGTATACTGTCGAATTTTTGATACGCTATTTACAATACAAAAAATTTCGGAAGGCTTATTTTAATATCTCTTTTGAGCGGGAAGCCTACCGAAATGAACAAAATTTGCACTATTTAAAGAGCCGTAAGTTATGGGCTTTTAGAAAATATCTTCAATTATAGCTTATTTTACCAACCGTAAATAATTGGCCACTTTATGTTTAAGATTCCGACGATCCACAATAAAATCTAGGAAGCCGTGCTCCAAAACAAATTCAGATGTCTGAAAGCCTTTCGGTAAATCTTTTTTGATCGTTTCTTTAATAACACGTGGGCCAGCAAACCCGATCAATGCACCCGGTTCAGCAATGTTAATGTCTCCTAACATCGCGTAGGAAGCCGTTACACCACCTGTTGTCGGGTCGGTTAATAAACAAACATAGGGGATTTTAGCCTGTGCTAACAGCGCTAATTTTGCGGATGTCTTCGCCATCTGCATCAACGAGAAAGCAGCTTCCATCATACGTGCCCCGCCCGATTTGGAAATCAACATGAAAGGGATTTTGTTCGCTATACAGTAATCAATAGCCCGAGCGATTTTTTCGCCAACTACCGATCCCATGGAGCCCCCAATAAATGTAAAATCCATACAAGCAATCACGATATCTTGACCTTCCATTTTACCATGGGCACAACGGATGGCGTCTTTTAGGCCTGTCTTCGCTTGGCTGTCGGCTAGCCGGACAGGATACGGTTTCGTATCCGAAAATTGAAGCGGATCACCCGATGTTAAGTTTTCAAATAGCTCGGTGTATTTGTTGTCATCGAAAAGGATGGAGAAATAGGCAGCAGAACCGATACGGATATGATAGTCACAATATTGACAAACATATTGATTTTCAATTTGTTCACTGTTCAATAGCGGCTTTTTGCAATTCGGACATTTATTCCACATGCCATCAGGCGCTTCCTTTTTATTTTCGGTTGCAGTATTGATACCTGCCTTGTTTCTTTTAAACCAACTCATAAGTTCACGATAATTCGGACTACAAATAAACGAAACCATCATGATTTATGCAAACACTAAAGGGGGATGAATAATTCATGATAGCTTCATCGCCTTTAAAGAACAAGTTATTACCTGAAAAAATAGTATAAAAAAGAGGGAAGGAGTGATGCGGGTTACGAAAGTAGTAGAAAACTGTGGGGTTTATAAAATAAAAATAGGCAAGCTACTCCTATCGCACCGCTCAACCTAATACCCTTGCTTTGTTCCCAACCTGGGGGAGTCAAAGGGAGCTGGTCGTAGGAGACTTGCCTGCGACAAAAGTAGTAAAAAAATAGTTCTTTGGAAAACTTTTTATACGACTTTGCTTAGAAGCTTGATTGTCAGTTAAAAATAATTATGTTCATTTGGCAGATACTTTACAGCATCTTGTAAATTTTCCCGGGTAAAGAGAGGAGTATACCGTTCATCTCCATTTCTAAGAGTATCATCGCCAATTTACTCATAGGCCAATCCAGGTGAAAGGCAATTTCATCAACCTGGGCGTGTTCCCTTTCTCGTAAGAAATTGTACACCCGTTGCTCATCTTTGCTCAAGTTGTTTGTTAATAATGGAAGTTGTAACCCTTCCTTTTTGGGCGTTGGACGTTCCCATCCCATGAGGTATATCAGATCGTCCGCATGGCGGATAAGGTGTGCCCGATGCGTTTTAATCAAATAATTACAGCCGGCGGAATATTCCTGATCTATCCCACCTGGAAAAGCGCACACATCTCTATTATAACTGTTCGCAATTTCGGCGGTAATGAGTGCTCCACCTTTTTTTGCCGCTTCCACGACAATGGTGACGTCGGCTAGTCCGGCAATAATGCGGTTTCTTGCCGGAAAGTTGTTGCGAT
Source organism: Sphingobacterium micropteri (assembly GCF_014692515.1). Lineage (GTDB taxonomy): Bacteria > Bacteroidota > Bacteroidia > Sphingobacteriales > Sphingobacteriaceae > Sphingobacterium > Sphingobacterium micropteri. The sequence continues at coordinate 46,625 of NZ_JACOIK010000010.1, forward strand.
CGGGAACGGTATCCGACGGGTACTCCGTAAGCAAACCGCCATTCTCCAACATACGGGAAGCAACATCCCGATGTGCGGCGGGGTATATCCTATCCAGTCCATGGCCCAAGACACCAATAGTAGGGATCTTATGTCGGAGGGCTAACCGATGTGCTTGTACATCAATACCATACGCCAGGCCACTTACAATCTGTATGTCATATTCCTGTAGTGTTGAAATCAGCTCTTCACAAAGACGTTTTCCATATGCTGTTGCATTCCTAGTACCCACAATGCTGATACAACGATTAGGATTTTTAGCTGCTGTTCCTTTATAATAAAGTAAAAGTGGGGCATCTTCGCATTGTTTTAAACGACGCGGATAATTGGTGTCTTCAATCCAAAGTGTTTCGATGCGGTGCTTCTCGACAAAAGCCATTTCTTGTTCCGCTTCATACAGATAGTTTTTCGAGAGAATAGATTCCACGGTTGCTTTCCCGATATTTGGAATGGATAGCAGCTGCTTTTTACTCGCGTCAAAAATATCATCGACTGAACCGCAGTAAGCTAATAAGGTACGCGCCGTCTTGGAGCCTACACCTTTAATCTTTGTAAGTGCAATTTGTTTGAGCATGGCCATAATTCAGAGATCTAAAGTTAAGAAATTTGTATAAAAATCCTAACTTTGATTGAAAATAAAGTGTAATGGAATTACAAGGAGCACAAGAACCATTTGATATAGCGATCGGTGAGATCGTATATGCTGTTTTCCCCGAAGAAAAAGATGTTTACCTTGTTTTCAAAGAAGGTAAAGAATACGTTAAAATTGTAAAAGATACGGACACCTCTTGGCTAAAGCTGAACCCCGAAACGGAATTGCCTATGTTTGGCATGGACGAGGAAGTGAATCTTATCGGGAAAAAGATAGACGAAGAATTAGGCCAGTAATGCAGAAAACCTACTACATCGGCACATATACCACGTATTTTGTGTCAAAGAAATCCTCTTTAAAATAGGAGGATAGTGGATGTAGTTCTGCTTTGAGCCGTGATTCTTTGATTTCATCCCGAAGATCGCCCCCTTTTAGATAAATAATGCCGTTTGGGATACCATTTCGATCTTGTTTTTCAAATTTATTTCGAATCCAGGAAGCAAATTCACCTAAACGTGTTACCGCGCGCGATATCACAAAATCATATTTATAATCCAACTGCTCTGCACGGATATGGTCGGCCTCTACATTTTCTAAACCGAGAGCCTGGGCCACTTCACGCACCACTTTAATTTTTTTTCCAATAGAATCGACTAAATGAAATTGTGCTTCCGGAAAAAGGATAGCTAAAGGTATACCGGGAAAACCACCCCCAGTTCCAACATCCAATATCCGGGTGCCGGGTGTGAACTCCGGCATAAATTTGGCGACACCGAGTGAATGTAGGACATGCTTCAAATAAAGGCTATCAATATCTTTTCTGGAAATGACATTAATTTGGTCATTCCAGAATGGGTACACCTCTCCCAATTGTGCAAATTGTTGTTTTTGTTTTTCCGTTAATGTTGGAAAATATTTGTAGATAATATCGACTGTTGGGTTCATGTTATTCATCACCATGATGTTTGTTTTTTGCTACGGTTAAACAGACCGTTGATGCAAATATAAAAATAATACAAAACGTCCAGTATTGGAAGCCAAATAAACAGATCCCGGATAGCCAGTTTTGCATAAATGCGGTTAAAAATTAAGAGTTGGCTAAGCAAGCGTATACCATATATTCCTAGTGGAATGTACCATAAACTGGGATAGATTACAAAGCATACGAATAGCATCAGATAAAACAATAAAGCAGATAACAATTGTGTCGCAAGCATGCGCTTATGTTTGCGCTTATATAGTGTAGAAGCGCCGGAATGACGTGCTTTCTGTTTATAATAACTTTTCCAAGTTGTCTTAGGAACAGAGCATATATGTGCATCTGGGTGTATAGCGATTTGCACGTTAGTATTGGTTGCATTGTGGTTTACAAATAGATCGTCATCCCCAGATTTGATATGCATATGTTTGTTGAAACCTTTACCTTTATAAAAAAGGGATTTCGTATAAGCCAAGTTGCGACCGACACCCATATAAGCATTTCCCTTTAAAGCATAGGCTAAATAGCTCATCGCCGTATGGGTTGTTTCAAATCGGATTAATTTATTCAGAAACCCATTTTGTTTGAAATAAGGCGAGTAGCCTAGGACAATTTCTTTTTCAGGGGAGAAAGCGCCTGCCATTTCCGCTAGCCAGAAAGCACCTGCAGGTTGGCAGTCGGCATCTGTAAAAACAAGATGTTCATATTTCGCCGCCTTGATACCCATGGTGAGCGCAAATTTTTTGGTGTGTTTTAAACGAATATGTTCTTTGATTTCTACGATCTTTAACCGTTCAGGATATCTGGATGAAAACTCTTTCAGTATCCATTTGCTCTCATCGTCCGAACAATCATCGACCAATACTACTTCGAATAGCGGGTAATCCTGCTCCAATATCTGAGGAAGAAACGATTTTAAGTTCTCCTCCTCATTGTGTGCACATATAACTACACTTACGGGAGGTTGCTGAGTAGCCTCCCGGAAAGATTTTATCGGATAAAAGGTTAATTTTCCATAAACAAAATAGATATAGGAAAGTTGGATAAGTAACAAAATACCCAATACCCCTATAGGTGCATACGGAAGATAAGATAAAAGTTGTTCCAATAATGTCATATAGTGCAGCAAAGATACGGTGTCTACAAAGATAAATAGTGAAAAAGTTAAGTTTTATTAAGATTTTGGCATGCACTCGTTTCCTCCCGATTTTTATCCTATTTTTCCTCTATTATAATTTGCCATTGATGGCAGAGGAGAGCAAACTAAATTCATTTTATATGTATATTTCCTATATTGCATATAAACATGAATTTAGTTAGGTTTGCATTGATTTTGCTCAAAAGGGCACGAGGGATATTATAAATATGAAATTTACGCTTCAGGCAGAGGATATAGCATCTAAGGCACGAGCAGGTGTCTTGGAAACCGCACACGGAAACATTCAGACACCTATTTTTATGCCTGTAGGCACAGCAGGAACAGTTAAAGCAGTACATCAGCATGAATTGGTGGAGGATATTCAGGCACAGATTATTTTAGGTAATACCTATCATCTGTATCTGCGTCCGGGTTTGGATGTGCTGCATAAAGCAGGTGGTCTGCATAAATTTAATCATTGGGACGGCCCTATATTGACGGATTCCGGCGGATATCAAGTGTATTCATTGACAGAAGTACGTAAGATCAGAGAAGAGGGGGTAACTTTTCGTTCACATATCGATGGGTCGAAGCACCTTTTTACACCGGAAAATGTGATGGATACGCAACGCATCATCGGAGCTGATATCATCATGGCTTTTGACGAATGCACACCTTATCCCTGTGAATACAGCTATGCTCGGAAATCGTTGGACATGACCCATCGTTGGTTAAAACGCTGTGTAGATCGATTCGACAGTACCGAGTCGTTGTATGGATATGAACAAACGCTCTTTCCAATCGTTCAGGGATCGGTCTATAAAGATTTACGCGAGAAATCGGCAGAAGTGATAGCGTCTTTCAATCGAGATGGTAACGCTATCGGTGGGCTTTCTGTCGGCGAACCTGCAGAGGAGATGTACGCTATGACGGAAGTCGTGACCAACATCTTGCCACAGGACAAACCCCGTTATCTTATGGGCGTAGGCACGCCGATTAATATTCTCGAAAATATTGCGCTGGGTATCGATATGTTCGATTGCGTCATGCCGACGCGGAATGCGCGAAACGGCATGTTGTTCACGCAGAATGGTATTATCAATATTAAGAATGAAAAATGGAAGGCCGACTTTTCGCCTATTGAAGCCGAAAGCGATTTGTTGGTCGATCAAATACATACCAAAGCTTATCTTCGTCATTTAATTAGATCACAAGAGATTTTAGGTGCGCAGATCGCATCACTGCATAACCTTCACTTTTACTTATGGCTGGTAAAACAAGCTAGGGAGAAAATTATCGACGGTACGTTTTATGACTGGAAAGAGAAGATGGTAAAAGTTTTAGGACAAAGGTTGTAGAAAATGAACATCATTGATCGCTATATCATTAAAAAATACCTGAGCACCTTTGTGTTCACGGTTGGTATTTTTATTGTCGTGATTGTTGTTTTTGATGTTTCAGAGAAATTGGATGATTTCCTTAAATATAAAGCGCCGATGTCCAAAGTATTTCTGGAATATTATGCGCTGGGCAGTATCCCCTTTTTTCTGAATATGTTGACGCCACTGATCAATTTCATAGCGGTGATTTTCTTTACCTCCAAGATGGCCGATCAGACGGAAGTTGTGCCTATTTTGAGTGGTGGCATGAGCTTTAACCGTTTTCTGCGACCTTATATGATCGCGGCGAGTGTTATCTTTTTATTTACGTTGGTATCGAATATTTGGATTATTCCTTATACCAATAAGATTAAGGTGAACTTCGAAAATGTTTACGTAAAGCCACATAAGATCAGCACCTCTACGATGTCGACGCACATGCAGATCGATTCCAATACCTACGTGTACATCGACAATTTTGATACGAAACGAAACATAGGTTATAATTTTTCATTGGAGAAATTTGAGGGTGATCAGCTTACCGAGAAGCTGATGGCACAAAGTATTACCTGGGATTCCGTTGCTACGAAATGGAAAATCAAAGATTATACGGTGCGAACGATTGATGGCCTGCGCGAGACGATGGAGAAAGGTGCAGATCGGGATACGACTTTGGATATGTTGCCGAGGGACTTCGAAACCTACGACAACGTCTTTACTGCTATGGATACCAAAGAATTGAACCAACGTATTGCAAAAGAGGAAACTCGTGGAACAGGTATGATGACCGATTTGCTGTTGGAAAAATACAAACGCTATATCGGGCCTTTTTCAGCGTATATCTTAACATTAATGGGCGTATCGTTATCTTCTAAAAAAGTTCGTGGAGGTATTGGTTTGAGTCTGGGGATCGGTATAGCATTGAGTTTTACATTCCTGGTCCTGGTTCAGTTCTCGACGATGTTCTCCTTAAAAGGAGGTCTGCCACCGTTAATTGCCATTCTGATTCCGAATGTGCTATTTTTAGTACTGGCACTCTGGCTAAAATATAAAGCACCGAAATAGTGAACAATAAAAATGTCCTGATCCTGCATTTCACGGTGTTGATTTGGGGATTTACGGGGGTATTAGGAGGCTTATTATCCATATCTGCCATCCATTTAGTCTGGTACCGGGTGCTAATTGCAGCTCTTTCCCTTTTTATTTATTTTATCTTTACAGGCAAATCCATACACGTCGATAAAGAAAAGCTGATACAGTTTTTTATGGTGGGCGGGGTTGTTGGCATCCATTGGGTGCTGTTTTTTCATTCTATTAAGATATCGACGGTATCCGTTACATTAGTAACGTTATCTTCCCTGACTCTTTTTACCTCTATTTTAGAACCTATTATCAATAAAACAAAGATATCCAAGGCCGATGTGGGCATAGGTCTGATTATCATATTAGGTATCTATCTCATTTTTAAATTTGAGTTTCAATATGTATGGGGTATTGTATTTGGACTGGGTGCAGCTTTGTGTGCCAGTATCTTTTCTATTCTCAATGCCCGGATGGTGAAAATGACGAGTCCTACCGTAATTACGTTTTATGAAATGTTAGGTGCTTTTTTCTGGGTATCCGTCATCATGCTGCTTAGGGGAGATTTCAACGCAGAAATGTGGTTGACGGATGCCGATTGGGCTTATATATTGTTGTTAGGGGTGGTTTGTACGGCTATAGCTTACGTACTAGGTGTTGCGGTGATGAAGGAATTAAGTGCTTTTACGGTTGCATTGACGACGAATATGGAACCTATATATGGTATTCTTCTGGCTATGCTCATTTTTGGACAGCAGGAAACGATGAGCTTAGGTTTTTATATGGGAGCTGTTATTATTTTAGGAGCGGTATTCCTGTATCCTTATGTGAAAGTGAAAATAGAGAACAGGGAGAGAAAGTTGATTAACCGGAAGCTGCATTGATATAAAATGAAACCCTCCAAATTGCTGAAATGCTTTGAAGGGTTCGCTATTGTGGTTTGAATAGTAGTTCTTACGTTATTATCTTTTTATTGGTTCTCCATCCTTATAGATTTCGGTATCAGAGAGTTTTCCTTTTTCATCGTAATACTTCCATTCTCCATCTTTTCTGTTTCGTCCGTTATTGAAGATTTTGTAGAAACCGATTGATTTTCGTTTTCCGTTATCATGAAACTCTTTCCATTCACCAACTCGTAACCCATTCTGATACGTACCCACAGATTTTAGTTTTTTGTTATCGTGGTAGTGTTTCCATTCGCCGTGTTCCCTACCTTTTACATACGAGCCCTCTATCCGCAATACATCCTTTTCATCATATTCTTTCCATTCGCCTTCTCTATTGCCGTTCTGGTAGTATCCGACTTCCTTCCGCTGGCCATTTTCAAAATAACTCTTTACTTCACCTATCTGCTTGCCATTGGCATAATTTTTTATCGAACTAATTTGTCCATTATCATGCTTTTCTATCCATTCACCATCTTTTTCTCCATTGTTGTATAGGCCAATTTCAGAGCTTCCACTCATATAGTGATATTCATGCCTTCCGTGCGGGATACCATCTTTGAACGTGTACAGACGCCATAGTTTGCCGTTGTCAAAATAATCCTTAAGCTGTCCGTTTTCGTCTACCTCCAATACGGCACGCAAACGCAATAGCGCAGGAGCTAACGTCTGATCACCCAATTCAACCGCTTTTCTATATAGTGCGAGTGCTTTGGGTAAGTCTTTTTGAGTCTGAAAACCGGTTTCGTAGGCTGCTGCTAAACCGCGTGTACAATCTTTATCTCCTGCAGCAGCCCCTTTAGCCAGCCATTCAAAAGCTTTGCGTTCATTTTTTTCGATACCATCTTTGCCCTCAATCAATAAGAGTGATGCATAATACATAGACAGGGGATAATTTTTTCCTCCCGCTCTTTCATACCAATATAACGCAGTAGGTATATCACGGGTTTTCTCTCTAGATTCCGTTATCATATCAACTGCTAACGCTGCTGCTTTGCTGTCAATTTCATCATCTTTTTTCACATAATGAGGACTGTTCACATAATCGTAATATTCGTTTCTTACCTTTATGTATTCTTTTGATAGTGCTTCTCCCTTTTGATACATCACACCGATAGCATGCATACCGTCAGGAGATCCAGCCGCTGCCGCTAAATAAAAGTTTATAAATGCTTCCGTGAGATCTATATTTCCGTTATATCCCGAATATCCCTGTGATTGATTAGAGATGGGCGTCCAGTAATCTCTGTTGGTAGCATCACCATGATAGTATATACTCCCCAGCAGATAGAGGGCTTGGGGATGATTTTGTCCGGCAGCAATTTCTAATTGTTTTTTTGCCTGCGCAATACGCTTAGATTTAACGCTCTGTACAGCGCTATTGTAATAATCATTAGCATTTTGCGCGGACAATTGAAGCCCTAATAACAATATGCTGGACAGTAGTATTATATTCTTCGATTTGTTATATAATTTTAAATTTAACGCTTTCATAATCTTACTATGTTAATAACGGTAAATTTATACGCTATTTTAATTTCAGAAAATACCCATTAGTGGGTATTTTTTAAAATTGTTTCACGCTCAAATAAAATAAAAACCCTCCAGAAACTTCATAAGACATCCGGAGGGTTTAAGAGTAGTACTATTCTGATATTAAGCGTATGAAACAGCTTTATCTTTACATTCCAGCTCGGAGTATCCCATCAGGAACTCATCTACTTTTCTAGCGCATTCACGACCTTCAGAGATCGCCCAAACGACGAGAGATTGACCGCGACGCATATCGCCAGCGACAAACACCTTATCAGCAGACGATTTGTATTCGCCTTCTCGTGCTTCAACATTGCCACGTCCGTCAAGTTTCACGCCGAGTTGTTGCAATAGCCCTTCGTGTTGCGGATGTAGGAAGCCCATCGCCAACGTCACCAATTCACAAGGGATTTCACGCTCGGAACCTTCTATTTCTTTAAATTTGGTAGGTCTGCCCAGTGCATCGGTTTCCCATTCTAAGTCAACAATCAATGCGGCACGTAGATGTCCTTTTTCGTCTCCCAAGAATGCTTTGGTGCTCACACTCCAATTACGCTGACAACCTTCCTCATGCGATGTGGTTGTTTTTAACAGCATTGGATAAGTTGGCCAAGGCATCGCAGACGTACGCTCTTGCGGTGGTTGTGGCATCAATTCAAATTGTGTAACACTTTTTGCTCCATGGCGATTAGATGTTCCCACACAGTCGGAACCGGTATCACCACCACCGATAACCAATACATTTTTATCCGTTGCTAAAATTTCTTCCACTTCAATAGGGGAGTTGCCGACCCGTTTGTTTTGCTGCTTCAAAAATTCCATCGCGTAATGCACACCTTTCAGTTCGCGTCCCGGAATCGGCAAGTTACGTGGAATCGTTGATCCTCCAGCCAATACCACTGCATCGTAATCCTGCAATTCGCTGGCAGGAACATTCACACCTACTTCCGCATTTGTTTTAAATACGACACCCGATTGTTCCATTACTTCCACCCGACGGTCGATCACGGATTTATCCAGTTTGAAATCCGGAATACCGTAACGAAGCAAACCACCCACTTTATCATCACGCTCGTATACCACGACATCATGTCCCGCTTTGTTCAATTGTGCCGCCGCAGCCAATCCAGCAGGGCCGGAGCCCACTACTGCCACGCGTTTGCCGGTTTTGATATAGCTTTTATTTGGCTGTACGTAGTTTTTCTTATACGCAATTTCGATGATATGTTTTTCGATTTCTTCGATAGCAACCGGTGGTTTGTTAATACCTAGCACACAAGCGGCTTCGCAGGGTGCCGGACAAATTCTTCCCGTAAACTCCGGGAAGTTGTTGGTTGACACCAAGATGTTATACGCTTCTTCCCAGCGAGCATCGTAAACGGCGTCGTTAAATTCGGGGATTACATTTCCCAATGGACACCCCGAGTGGCAAAAAGGAATGCCACAATTCATACAGCGTGCTGCTTGATGATTCAACTGATCATCGGTATAGCTGTGTACAAATTCTTGATAATTTTGTCTTCTGCTTTCTACAGATTCTTTCTGCGGAAGCGCTCTTTCAAATTCTAAAAATCCTGTTGGTTTTCCCATGACTACTTTTCCTCCGCTAATTAAGCTTCCACTAATTTTTTACGTAACACATTTTTGTATTCACGTGGGAATACTTTGATAAACTTACTTTTTTCGCTTGCCCAGTTTTGTAAGATGAGGTTCGCCCGCTCACTGTTCGTGAGGTGTATATGGCGTTTCAATAACGCTATGATGCTGTTTTCATCTTCTGTATCTAGCGGATCAAGGTCTACCATTTCCTGATTGCAATTTTCGCGGAAGTTGCCCGCTATATCGTAAATCCAAGCGATGCCACCACTCATACCGGCGGCAAAGTTACGCCCTGTTTCCCCTAGAATCAGTGCACGTCCTCCAGTCATGTATTCACAACCGTGGTCACCGATACCTTCTACAACGGCCGTAGCTCCGGAGTTTCTTACCGCAAAACGTTCGCCTGCCATACCGTTGATAAAGAGATGACCGGATGTTGCGCCATACAACGCAACGTTACCAATGATAATATTCTCATGTGCTACTAGCGGACTGTCATCTGTCGGGTAAATAGCAAGCTGTGCGCCCGAAAGCCCTTTACCCACATAGTCATTGGCTTCACCTTCCAATTCAAACGAAAGTCCTTTGACAGCAAATGCCCCAAACGATTGGCCGGCTGAGCCTTCAAACTTAAAGTTAACGGTGTTGTCCGGTAACCCATCTGCACCATGTACTTTTGATACCTCGTTCGATAACAGGGTCCCTATGGTACGATCTGTATTTTTTACTTTAAATGTGCCAAATACCGGTGTTTTTGTATCGATAGCAGATTTCGCTTGGTTCAATAATCCCCAGTCTAAAATCATACTCATACCGTGATCCTGCTCTTGCGTGTTGTACAAGCTTTCAGATGGCTCGTTTCGCGCAACATGCAATATCTGTGAGAAATCTATTTTCGCGGCTTTCCAGTGGTCGATATTTTCACGTTTCTTCAAGAACTGCGCACGACCTACCATTTCGTTGATGGTGCGGAAACCAAGCTGTGCCATTGTTTCCCGTATTTCTTCCGCAAGGAAACGGAACAGGTTGACGATATCCTCTGGTTTTCCGGAGAATAGCTTCCGTAATTCGGGATCTTGTGTAGCAACACCTACCGGACAAGTATTCAGATGGCATTTGCGCATCATGATACAACCGCCGGCAACCAAGGCTGCTGTCGCGACACCCCATTCTTCTGCGCCCAATAAGGTAGCGATGACAATGTCACGTCCGGTTTTCATTTGTCCGTCAGCCTGCAATACCACACGACTACGTAACTTATTCTGTACAAGTGTCTGGTGTGCTTCGGCTAGTCCAAGCTCCCAAGGTAAACCTGCGTGTTTAACAGAGCTCAGTGGTGATGCACCTGTGCCACCGTCAAATCCAGCGATTAGGATCACGTCAGCATGCGCTTTTGCTACCCCTGCGGCAATCGTACCCACACCAGCTTTAGAAACCAGTTTAACGTTGATTCTGGCTTGGCGATTGGCATTTTTCAGGTCGAAAATCAATTGCGCCAAGTCTTCGATAGAGTAAATATCGTGATGCGGTGGAGGAGAAATCAATCCTACGCCCGGTGTTGCGTGACGCAAGCGAGCAATAAACTCATCTACTTTATGTCCCGGTAGCTGACCACCTTCACCTGGTTTTGCACCTTGAGCCATCTTGATTTGGATTTCATCCGCTTCGGTTAGGTAATGTGATGTCACGCCAAAACGTGCAGATGCTACCTGTTTGATGGCAGAGCGCATCGAATCGCCGTTAGGCAATCGGTTAAAACGGGCAGCATCCTCGCCCCCTTCGCCGGTATTGCTTTTCGCACCGATACGGTTCATCGCGATGGCTAGGGTACTGTGTGCTTCCGTGGAAATGGAACCCATGGACATGGCACCTGTAGCAAAACGTTTCATGATGTTTTCTGCAGGTTCGACCTCCTCCAACGGAACAGGTGTTCTATGCTTCGCAAAATCAAGTAATCCGCGTAGCGTGTACATGCGTTCTTTTTGGTTATTGATGAACGCTGCGTATTGTTTGTAGGATTCAAAATCACCTGTGCGGCAAGCCTTTTGTAAAAGGTGTACCGTTTCAGGGTTCCACAAATGACGTTCTCCACGACGTTTCCATTGATAAATACCGCCTTCTGGCAATAGTTTCTGTTCCACGCGTGATTGTCCGAAAGCTCGCCAATGTTTGGATAAAGCTTCTGTCGCGATATCGTCTAAGGTCAATCCACCTATTCGGGAAACCGACCCGCAGAAATATTGATCGACGACCGATTTGTCTATACCCAATACTTCAAATATCTGTGCGCCGTGGTAGGACTGCAGGGTAGAGATACCCATTTTCGAGAATATCTTTAACAGGCCTGCACAGATGGCTTTTACATAATTTTTTCGTAATTCCTCCCAAGTCAGTTCTGTTTCGATCTGCCCTAATTCTTTCATGGTACGGATCGAAGCCAATGCCATATAAGGATTGATGGCTGTCGCGCCGAATGCTAATAGACAAGCAACGTGGTGTACTTCCCATATGTCACCAGCCTCGACCACTAAACCTACCGCACCTCTATTCCCTGTTTTAATAAGGTGGTGATGTACAGCGGATATCGCTAAGATCGATGGAATCGCACAGTGTTGGGAGTCGATCGCGCGATCAGAAAGAATGATCACCTCAAAGCCATCGCGAACCGCATCATCGGCGTATCGACATAGTCTTTCCAGACCAGCTTCCAATGACCCCGGTTTACCATCTGCTTTAAAGTAAAGCTGCAATGTTTTCGCTTGGAATATACCGGTGTCGATGGAACGAAGTTTCTCTAATTCGCTCGAGGTCAATATCGGATGCTCCAAGGTTACGCAGTGACAGAATTTTTTATCCTCTACCAGAATATTGCCCGCATTACCGATGAATGTCGCTAAGCTCATCACCATACGTTCCCGAATCGGATCGATTGGTGGGTTGGTAACCTGTGCAAAGAATTGCTTGAAATAGCTAGACAGGTGCTGTGGCTGGTCTGATAGAATCGCTAACGGAACATCCGTACCCATCGAGCCAATCGGCTCATAACCGGTCATTGCCATCGGCGTGATGATACTTTCTAAATCTTCACGTGAATAACCGAATGCTTGTTGGTATTTGAATACCGATTCTTTTTTAAGGTAGGTATAGGTAACACGAGGTGCTTCCAATTCCGCCATGCGGATTTTGTAATTATCTAGCCATTCGCCATAAGGTTGTTGGCGGATAAGTTCACCTTTTACTTCCTCATCAGAACGAATACAACCTTTTTCCATATCCACGACGAATATTTTACCGGGCTGTTGACGACCTTTCTTAATGATCAAGCTTTCCGGTACCGGTAATGCACCCGCTTCCGAAGCCACAACCACGCGGTCATCGGATGTCACGGCAAAGCGTAGCGGTCTCAAACCGTTTCGGTCTAGCGTGGCACCAATGGTATTACCGTCGGTAAAACACAAGGCAGCAGGGCCATCCCATGGTTCCATTAGCGTTGCGTGGTATTCATAGAATGCTCTCTTCAACGGGTCCATTTGGGTATTGCCATCCCAAGCTTCCGGTACGAGCATCAGCATCACATGCGGCAAACTTCTTCCGCTATGTAATAGCAATTCCACGACGTTATCTAAACAAGCTGAATCCGATTGTCCGCGATCAACTACCGGAAGCAATATCTGCATTTCTTCTTCGGTAAAATAAGGAGAAGAAAGTGCTCTTGCGCCGGCATAAAACCAGTTTAGGTTTCCGGTCAGGGTATTGATCTCCCCATTGTGCGCGATATTGCGGAACGGTTGTGCCAACGACCAAGAAGGAAAAGTGTTTGTAGAAAAACGCGAGTGTACTAATCCGAATGCGGATACAACACGTGGATCTCTCAAATCTTCGAAATACGTACCAACTTGATAAGTCGTTAATTGTCCTTTATATACAATCGTCTTACAAGATAATGAAGCGATGTATAAAGGCAATGGATAGGCTTGTTGTTGTTTTATTTTTTGGATGATAAGACGTCTCAGCACAAAGAGTTTCCGTTCGAAATCTTCTGTGGTGGATACCCCATCTGGGCGAGAGACAAAAAACTGAACGATCTCGGGTTCTGCGCTCAATGCCGTTGGGCCGATACCTTCACGGTTAACCGGTACACCGCGGAAACCTAAGAACCGCATGCCGCGCTCTTCGGTTGCTTCTATAATCGCGTTTCGGCATAGTTGATTTAATTCCTCTTCTTTAGGAAGGAAGACCATTCCTGTGCCATAATAACCCGGTTCTTCTAGTTGAATACCCAAGCTTATACACTCTTCCCATAAAAATTCATGGGGTAATTGAATCATAATTCCCGCTCCGTCTCCACTTTCAGGGTCACAGCCACATGCCCCCCGGTGCTCCATGTTTTCCAACATTGTCAAGGCATCCTTTACTTGCTGATGCGACTTTTTGCCTTTGATGTGGGCGACGAAACCAACACCACATGCATCATGCTCAAAGTCAGGATTATACAGTCCTTGTTCCGGTAATCTTTCGTTTGTCATTTCTCTCCTCAAAATATTTGGTTGCTAATATACGAATAAAAAATGTTTTTTATTATAAATTTTTTAAGAAAAATGATTAGGTGTTGAGGTATTTGTAATTTAATGTGCTTTTATTGCGGAAATCATATTTGCTATTTGGATTCAGTCTACGGTTTTTGTTAAGAGGTAATTTTTGAAATATGTATCGCCTGTGGTACATATTTTAGTAAAAAACGTATCGCAGATGATACGTTTTGTTTTTTTCATCTCTTTTGCTTTTATCCATATATGCGGATCTCTTCTGACAATATATGTTCTTTTAACCTCGGTTTAATCGATGTATTCAACCAGATACAATTTTTTAAGCCGTCTTCTAAATCCAGTATTACTAAAACAAACGTAATATTTTGTGGTTTAACGCTTAAAATATTATAATATTTTGTGGTTTAATCCTTAATTTATTATGTTTGTGGTATGGTAAACCGAGAATTATATACCAACATCCAAGAAGATTGGGACAACAAAAAGGCAATAGTGCTTACGGGGGCAAGGCAGGTAGGGAAAACGACTTTGATTACCCAGCTTGTGGAGAATAAAAACGTATTGCTGTTAAACGGAGATGATCCGCAAACCCGTTTAAATTTTGCCAATGCGGATTTCAACTATCTTAAAAACGCAACCGCTGATTATGACGTCATTGTAATAGACGAAGCCCAACGTATTGAAAACATCGGTATCGCCGTAAAAATGCTTATCGACGCCAAATTCGGCAAGCAGTTTATCCTTACAGGTTCGAGTTCGCTGGAATTAGGCGACAGCCTAAACGAACCGCTTACAGGTAGAAAATGGGAACATCTTATGTACCCTTTGAGCTGGAAGGAAATCAGGGAGCATTACGGTTTTGTGGAAGCAACCAACCGCTTGGAAGAATTTATGATTTATGGAATGTATCCCGAAGTGGTTACGGAAAACCGAAAGCAGAAAATTTTGTTACAGCTTTCGGGAAGTTACCTCTACAAGGATGTGTTGGAGCTGGTCAATATCAAAAAGCCCGATTTGTTGCTGAAACTGTTAAATGCCTTGGCTTTGCAAGTAGGAAGCGAAGTATCGTACAACGAGCTTTCAAAAATACTTGCTGTGGATAGAATGACTGTCATCAATTATATTGACTTGCTGGAAAAAGCGTATGTAATATTTCGTTTGTATCCGTTTTCGACCAACCAGCGGAATGAAATCACGTCAAAACCCAAGGTTTATTTTTATGACAACGGCATTCGAAATGCCATCATCGGGCAATTCAATCCGTTGAATAGCAGACAGGACAGGGGTGCTTTGTTTGAGAATTTTATCATCAGCGAAAAAATAAAACGGCTTTCGTATGACGGATTTTACGGGAAAATCCATTTTTGGAGAAATACACAAAAAGCGGAAATAGACTTTTTGGAAATCATCGAAAATCAAATTTCGGTCTATGAAATAAAATACAGTCCGAAAAAGAAGGTAATATTTACCAAATCATTTACCGAAAAATACAATCCAGCAAGGGAAATCGTTATCAATAAAGACAATTTTTGGGAATATCTGTAAGGGGTACAAACTTCGTTTAAATTCAATGAGACTAAAAATTAAATCACCGGAATGGCAAATAGCGGTATATTAACCATCCAGCTTTCCTCTCTATAATTGCTCATGGAAGTACGGATTGCTTTTCGTGGCTTGTATTTGTCAGCGTAAACGCGTAAGCTTTTCGCTTGTAGATTCTCTTCGGCTTTCACCTCGATTGGAATCACCTCACCTCGATATTGTATAAGAAAGTCAATTTCAGCACGCGAATTGTCCGGAGACCAATAATAGGTGCTGAAATCTTCCCGTGTCATGAGTTGCTGAAGGACATATTGTTCTGTGAGAGCCCCCTTAAATTCTTGGAATACGGCATTGCCTTCCAATAAACTACGTGCGTCTAGGTCGGTCAATGCTGCGAGTAATCCTACATCGACTAAAAAAAGTTTGAAGGTGTTGAAATCTTCGTACGCTTTTAAAGGGATAGCAGGTTTGGTGACATTGTGTATTTTGTGAATCAGACCGCAATCTTTTAGCCAGGCCATCGCTAACTCATAATCTTTTGCCCGAGCGCCTTGTCGTATGATTCCATAAATGAATTTCTTGTTCTCTTTTGCCAATTGAGCAGGTATAGAATTCCAAAGCATACGAATGCGCGGAACAATATCGTGGGGAGCATGCTTCGAAAAATCCTGTTCGTAGGCAGTTAATATACGTTTTTGTATAGATCGGACTTCATCATGATTTTTAGACTGTATAAATGTGTTTACAGCTTCGGGCATACCACCCACATAGTAATAGTGACGTAACCACTCGCTTAATTTTGTTGAAAAGCTGTTCACCATTGTCCAGTCTTTGCTATAGAGCAATTTCACCAATGCATCTTCTCCAACAGCGGACAGGAACTCTATAAAGGACAAGGGATGAAGATCCATAAATTCTACCTTTCCAACAGGGAATGAAGTTTGGCTATGTAGTGCAACGCCTAAAAGACAGCCTGCGCAAATAATATCATATTGGGGGGCGTTTTCATGAAAGTATTTTAAAGCGGTTATGGCTTCGGGAGCTTCTTGTATCTCATCAAAAATGAGCAAGGTGTGTGGGTCGATCGTCATACCAGTCTCGATTTGTAGCCCTAATAAGATGCGATCAATGTTAAAATCGGCTGTAAATAGATTTTTTATCAATGGGTTGCTTTCCATATTGATGTAAGCGGCCTGTTGGTAAGATGCTTCACCAAAAGTCCGCATGAGCCATGTTTTCCCTACTTGGCGGGCACCTCTTATGATTAGTGGTTTATGGTCTTTTCTCGATTTCCAAGATAGTAGCTTCTGATATAAATCCCGTTTCATGATACGAAAGTATAAAAATATGTATGACTTTTCGTGTTGCTTAACATTTTTATGTACGACTTTTTGTTCTGAAACGCATTTTTATGTAGGAGTTTTGTTTGTTAATGTAAAAGTGACACCTTTTGATGAAGGAAAGATATATCGCTGTGGCTTATATTTTTCTATATTAAACCAAGTCAAACGCTATGGCGAAGCGCAATAATTCAGCGAAAGAATGGCACTCGATTTTATATATCAAGTTTTTGCGGTGTGTGGAAATTGTATGAGGAGATAAAAAAAGTTGCTGGGCGATTTCTTTGGTCGATTTTCCATTGGCAAGCAAAGAGATGATTTCTTTCTCCCGATTGGTCAATGTCGCGAATTTTCGATAATGGGTACGAATATAAGCGTCTTGATCCAGCGTCTTATTAACGCGTGTAATCAAGTTGTCCATTCCCATAACGGGGGAAGAAAGCAACACCAGTTTGTTGTTAGTCCCCGTGCTGTTTTTTACCTTTAATAATTTGCAGACTGTATAAAACCAAGTGCAGTCGTTGTCGCCATATAGCTTTACGCGTTGAAAGAAATTGTATTGCTTATCGAAATCACCTGCGGCGAGATAATGTCCTATTCCTTCGAAGTTAGCCACGATCTCCTCTGGAACGAAGTAGCGGTCGTAGTACGCCTCGCCGAGCTCATTTATCTCTTCAACGCAAGTACCCAGATGTTCACAACCCCATTTGTTCATATAGCTGCAACCAATAGGCTGTATTCCGTCAAGTTCCTGAAGCATTAACGATGCCGGTACAACGTCGCCTATATCGGGTATATTGAAATCTCCTTGTTTAATACCCTTGGCTATGCCGTATAGCTGTGTCTCCAGTGTCTCCATAACAGGTAATAGTAGTGATTGTATGTTAGTAGGTTGAAGTTAGGCAGTATTTGTTGTGTTTCCAAATGTTCGATCTAAAAAATACCTAGGATTGGGTATTTATATTGTATAAAAGAGTGTATATTTTTGAAATTATATTAACCTAAAAACCATGAAGATGATGAAAAGGTCATTGTTTATCATACTTGTTCTTGGCTTTGTTGTGCCAGGTTGGGGACAAACCTCTGATGTCAGCCATTTTTATGTCGCCTATGATATTTCAGGAAGTGTAGGTAGCATTGACCGAAATAATAATTTACAACAGAGTCTCTTCCGCCTTTTAGATATAGACGCGAAGATCTTGGAACAACCTAAAAGTAACTACGAAAAAGCAATCTCTTTCTCGTTATACCCTTTTGGTGATGGCTCGAAAACACCGATGGTTTATGATGCATTTGAAAAAGAGCGCGATCAGCAAATCGCCATTTTAGACCTCAAAAAACATACAGACAAAAACCGGAGCGAGATGTATAGCGACTTATTGCAAACGCTTACTATGATTAACAACGCTGTTTCGGACGCGCCGGTTAATACGGGTGTTTTTATCTTTACAGATGGTAGTTTTAGTAACAAGGATATAAAAGACATTGATAAATTTGATCGGTATAAAAAAGAGGTTGATGTAGCTCTTCTAAATCTCAAAAGAAAGTTGGGATCGGACAAGGTATTTATCATACAAACATCGCAAAAGCTGCCTCATTTTCAATTTAGTGACCACGTAAAAACGCCTAAGTCGATAACAGATAGTGTCGCTTATTCGGACAGATATTTTTGGATAGATGCGCGCCAAAATCTAAACAACGAAAAATATGCAGCTCATTTAGATCAGTTTTTTCAGCAGGCGTTAAGCATTATTGCTACAAATCCTGATTTGCCCTTGAAAAATGAAAGAGAAGTAGCTGTTACACTTCAGGAGATTTGGAGCGTAGATACAAGGATCTTAGCGGATTACATTGAAAAAAATCCAATCATCATAGCAGGTTCAAATGAAACAGATTTAGACCCTATTAACAAACTGACAGATTTGAAAGCATTGTTGTCTAAGCCTGTATGGAATAAAAGTGAGATCAGCCAAATACAAAAACATCTGAGCGATTTTGTAATTACCAACAAGGAAAAGACCAAGGACGATGCTGTTGAGCTTAATACGATAAAACAGCAACTTTATGACGCGGCCCTAGTCGCTGAAATACATCATATAGAAACCGACAATGACGGGGGCTCAGTAGATACAGCACGCCAGGAGTCTCCTATCAAAGAACCGCTTAGTTTAGCAGTCGCTTATTCGCCGGCTGCCCCTACCGTAATAGCGGAAACGGTCCGGGAGGCAAAAGGCTGGCAAAACCTCGAATAGAAAGCATTGGAAGGTATGGCGGAATATATCATCAAACGAGCTAAAATGGAGGCTGTTTATGCATTTGTAGACAATTTAACGACTGTGTTTAAAGATAGTACGGTGTATCGTTTATTTCCGGCAACGGATCATTTTATCCAAACACTAAATAATACATATGATATTGTCATCTTGAAAGATGCCCTAAAAAAAGATCTAAACACATTGCCTGAAAGGATTTTTCGAGATTCATCCTTCGTACAATCGCAAAAGCTTTATTCTTTTTGGATATACTTACAACTTTACGATATACTGATGGATAGAGGGAGTATAGAAGAAGCGTTTGAAAAATTGAATAACAGCATACAAGCCGATAAAAACCTAATTGGTAAGTTGAGAGGATCGTCTGTAGGTAAAGCCCTTTTGTTGTCTGTAAATTTAATCGACTACTTAAATACGAACGATTTTGCACGGGTCTACGATTTTTTTGATTCCGAAGAAAACTTGGAAGAGTTGTCTGCCATGCTTTTTGCACTGTCAATAGATGCAAACGATACTGCGATAATAAGGGAACTTCCAATTATTAAAAAAGACGTTGCGGCGATCTATCGCAATTATAATTTAGTAAAGAAGCAGATACATACTTTGCAGAGCCTCTCCGGTCAGAAGCCTACTGCAGACTTTGAAGGGTATCGGCAGTATCAAAAAGATCTTTTGCTGGATGTATTGCGAAGAACCGCATCTTTACTTACATCGGGGGCGGCAATAGTAAAGTATATAGAGATAGATAATAAAAAACCTAGAAACGAAGGGGAACAAAAGGATCCGAATAAAATACAAGAAGAACGTCGGAAAGAGTACCGCGATCAACAGCAATTGATGTATTCGTTAAATAACGGGATAGATGCTTGGTTTGATCTCAAAGAGGGAAATTACGCAAGGGCGATGTTTACGCTTTCCGATGCCTTATTAGTAGGCCCATCGGAACAAAATGAGAAAATTTCTACCTTTTTATCTGTATCTGGAGAAATTGCGAATGCATCTTCTACGGCGGAAATCAGTGACATAATTGCTCGGTATACACTTCCTGTAGCTAGTCACAAGACGAAAAAGATAGCAGGAAAGTCATTCATGATAACGGCCTATGCAGGTTTATCTGGCGCGCGGTTTATTCGTAAAAATAACATTGACGAAGAATATGGTATGCCTATCATAGCGGCGATAGGTCCGGAATATTCCTTCGGTTTAACAAATGGAATATCGCTATCGGGGATGGTTACCTTATTGGATTTGGGTAATATTGTGCAGTATAAATTACGGAAAGATGAAGGAGAGAAAGAAGAGATCTCCTTTGCCCGGGCCTTTTCGCCAGGGATATTGTTTGCACTGTCTCCATTCCCTAAGATACCTGTCGCGTTCACCGCATCCTTTATGTCCAATCCTGGTAGATTTCAAGTAGGTACAGTTTTAGATATGCCTTTATTTGGTATCTATAAATGGACGAAGGGCAAGTAGATTTCAATAGCGACTTTACCGATCAGATCGACGTCGTCTGCCCGCGTTGCGAGAAAAAAGCCCTCGTCATCGGAGCCAGCTTGCGCGTTCCCATCATGGAGCAAGAAGAGAAGGTACGCTTTTGCTGTGGCAGCTGTGGCTATGCCATTAAATATGCCAACACACCGAAAATGCTAGTCTATGCGAACAGTAACGGGAAGCCTAGGTATAGCCGGATGGTGTACCGCAATATGCCTATCGACCCTTTCTTTGGTTTTGCAGTATGGTACAAAGTCGAGACTACCCAAGGGCTGCTCTGGGCTTATAACCTGGAGCATCTATCGTTAATCGAAGCATATATTGCCGATCCATTGAGGGAGCAGAATGCATTGGAAAGCAAAAATAATAGTTTAGCTAACCGCTTGCCAAAATGGGTAAGCTCGGCGAAGGGGCGGGAATACCTACTGCGGTTAATTGCACGATTGAAACTTAAGAAGTAAATAGCGTATTTATGCCTTATCCAAGGGAAAGTGCTTATCGACGTATGCCTTTACACGTAAAGCTCTTTGATATACAGTTTCAGATTCATGATGCACACGTGCGTATTGTTCAGATACCTCTTCACCATAATCAAAATATTCCTGTTGGAGTTTACGTATATGACCAAGGACACCGAAAAACTCCTGTTGGTCCCGGTCTAAGGAGATGATATCTACTGACACCTCATCATAATGCTTGAACACCTGATGAATCAATTTATCTCCCTCATCGTCCTGTTCATCAAACCAATCTTCGTTTTCATAAATATAGTCTGCCCAATCCTCAAACCATTCCATTTCCACCGTGATGTCTTTGTTCAGCGCGATAAGATCTTTATTATGGCTTTCCACCTCTTCGTAGAAATCTGCGATGTCAATCGTAAACGGTTCCGCTATCTCGGGAAGTTCCACGTTGTCAGCAAGCTTAAAAGCGGATTCTAAAAAATCAAGTTGCAGTTCGATGGGGGCTAGCCGGTACTCCAGCTCTGTTGTCTTTATATCGATCTCTGTAAGCGTATTTTTATGTTGTAAGAGATTTTGTTTGGTTTCCCACGACCTGTCGTGCATGCGATAATAAGCTGCCAGTGCCCTCACCTCAAAATCCAGTGCTTTCTTTTTTAAGTCAAACTGGAGTATAATGGGACGTAGGGGGTGTTCTTTTACGATCTCTTTCATTTTCTTACAATATACATTTAATTCTTGAAAAATGGCTGCCGTTATTCCAATCTTGCTGTGATGATCAGAAATAACGGCGCCTTTCCTTGTGTTTGTAATGCTTCTGCATGTTTTTTAAATACTTCTATACCTTAGAAGTCCATATTGTTAATCCTAGAAAATGTTGTTCCGAAGAACGACTTAAACCACGTAGCTCGCTACAATGTCGCTATAGTTTGGTTCAGGGTTAATACCCAGGTAGCTGGCGCGGAACTCATACTCCTGAAACCTCTCCAAGCCCTCGATGACAAAGGTCGATTTTGAGCTGAGTAGTTCAGACCATTCGGTTTCGATACCTTTTTTTCGGAATTGATAGCGA
This sequence comes from Sphingobacterium micropteri, assembly GCF_014692515.1. Taxonomy (GTDB): domain Bacteria; phylum Bacteroidota; class Bacteroidia; order Sphingobacteriales; family Sphingobacteriaceae; genus Sphingobacterium; species Sphingobacterium micropteri. Next base: position 68,634 of record NZ_JACOIK010000010.1, read on the forward strand.
TACATGCGGGCACCTTTCCAACGAGCTACCTTGATCTTAATGCGGCGGGATCCAACCTGTTGCGGTTCGGCTACCACACCTTTCGGTTTGGGGACGACGCCCGTAAATGATTCGGCATCTTTAGAGAGTGTAAAGCCAGCGGTTTGGATGATAACCGCATCCTTGTTGGCAATCGTGTCGACATATTTTGCGAGTTCGCTGAGCAAGTATTCTAGCTCGTTTCTCTTTTCGCGTCTGATCCGGATCGCCCGGCTGTCTCGATGCGCGGCTTCTGTAGCCGATAGGCGGAAGGCGATTAATGCCGTTTCGATGCTACCTAAGCCCGGCACCGGCTCTGGGAATACCGCTTCGGATGCTCTCATTTTCGTGATAATCTGTTCCGCATACTGCATCAACTCCTCGTTGTTCATGCTTCTGAATAGTTTTGTTGGTTTTTTCATGATTTTAAAAATTAAAATTTAACATTTATTTATTGATCCTTGTTGCAACGATACAAACATACGGCATCGGTTTGGCGCCGATATGGTAAAATCGTGCCAAAAATAGGGGTACCTCAAAAAACTTTTGGCACGATTTTACCATATGAAAAGCGTCGTTTGAGACTTGTTTTTTATATAAAAGCTGTTTTATTGATGCAAGAGGGGTGTTTTTTTGTGAAGATAGCGATGAAAAACCGTAAACACTAAAAATAGCTGAAAAACTAAAAACCGGAATGTAAAAGGAAAAAGCACGACGGAAAAACGAAAAAACAGTCGTGTATCGCAATAGTGTTGCTGCGCTTTTTTGTTTTACATCGTTGTATTTTCTTTTTGCACGGTTGTATTATTGCTCGCTACCGGTGTATTTCTACTAAACACGCGTACCCATTCTTTTGGCTGTAGGGTAATTCTTTTTTGCAGAGCTACTTTTTCTCTTTAAGGGAAGGCTGTATTGCCTTGCACGAGTGTCTATTAATTTTTCGGTCGTGCGAAACAAAATATCCGAAAGGTATTTTTATACGTCACAGCAGGAAAAACGCATATTATCCGTGTATTTCGGGTTTACCCGGATGCCTAATAGAAAAGCACGGCGGTCACGTTATTTTCTCTTCCTGTTTTTTTAAGATACATCAGTGTTTTTTCTTTTTCTTTTTACGGTGGAGCTCCCTTTCCTTGGATGGTGAATGGCCAAAGCGTTGCACATATTGCTTGTAAAAATAATGGGCTGTCGAAAAATTAAGCTGAAAGGCAATTCCGTCTACAGACATATCCGTTTCGCGCAGCATCTCCCTCCCCTTATATAAGCGTATTGTCTGTATGGCGCTGTGGATCGTCGTGTGTTTACCTTCAAAGACGCGATATAGCTTGCGAGAGCTGACTTGCAGCTTTTCAGCAATAGTATTTTTATTGATATCTTCGTCCATATAGTGCTCGGTGATATAGTCAATAGCTTCATTATAGATGACGATATCTTCTTTATGTGCCGACCGGGCTTTGTCATTCAGATCCTGATGATATACATCTAGGAGTTGACAAAGGTGATAGTGTATTTTGCTGTACAACGAATAGGGCGTATCTACAACTTGTTGGATTTTTTCAAAGATCTGCCTGATGCGGTAACCGATGTTTATACTGGAAAAATAAGGCTGATCTATTGTTGCAGGTTTTACGAGCTGTGGCCATTCCGATGTAAAGGTTGTTGTATCGTTGATTTTTACGCCCAGAAGCACCATCCAGGTCTTACCGGCCTTTACCTGTATGTTGTGGGTCTCGCGTATACTGTAAAAGCCTCTATATTCACCGGTGGACAAAGCCGTATGAGATAAGGCATCCCGTTTAGAATGCCCGGTAAACTGGAAGAGCAGCCAAAAGCAGTCTGGTAAGAGCAGATCAAAACGCCAATCTGTTTGGTATGTTCCCTTGACTTCGATTACGTGGAGTCCTTCCAGTTGTTTGAAAGCCATATACTGCTTGCCGTCCCAAAGGGTAATATCTGCTTTGGTAAGAAAATTTAGATTAAGGGTTGGCAGATTGCCGTTGTTTGCGGTGTTAGATTGAAGGGGTGGAATACGGATACCGTGATTGTAAATAGGTGTCATGCGGCTTAAAAGAATGATTGTTTTTATTGCTGTTAAGGAGCTTTAATATTGGTTTTTCGGAATACAGTTGGGCTGCAGCCCAGTTTTCTTGAGAATGTACGCCCAAAATAGTTGGTGCTGTTGAAGCCCGATTTGCTCGCAACTAGATGAATGGGGAGCGATTTTTCCATAGTTAGCAGAATCTGGCTTTTCATAATTTGTTATATTGTTTCTTTAAAGGTAATGAAACTTTTTGGTTGTAACGGGTTTAAAAAGCAAAACTTTCACGATTCGGTTGCATTACCAGCCGGAATGAAAGTTTTTGCTGTTCTTGGAAAAGGGATATTTGCAAAAAAATGAGGTGTCCTCAAACAGGTTGGCGATGACTCAAATTTAACACGGTTACATTGCTAGAGCTTGAACCGTAACCCCACCGAAAGATCAATCCGGGTCACATTTTCGCGTTCATTGTCGTTCTCGGCTTCAATGGTTTGTGTTGTGCCGTCGGCACGTTTAACCTCAAATTTACCAAAACTGCCGCCCAAAAGTGTCGCTCCTGCTGTGAAAGACAGGCGCTGACCGAAAGGCACGACGAGATGTGCGCCAAGCGATATACCAAAGTTTTGTGCCGTGATTTTCAAATCGTCATTAATAAGCTTCGCGTTGTTGGTATAGGAAAGGTACCCTAAAGCGTAGTGCGCCTGTAAGGCTGCTTTTCGACTAGGGAAGATATATCTATAGTTGAAAGAGGGCGCAATAAAGTTTATGGCAATATTGTCGCTCATACTTCCCTGTCCTATGACTTGACCAGTAGCGATATCCGTTACGGTAACATTATCAATGGTAGCTTTGGAGCCGAAACGGACGTATTTTAGTCCGATACCCATGTTTTCTTTGAAGAAATAATCTAGATCCGCACCTACATGATAGCCTGACCGTAATTTGTTGGCGTAGTCGACGAAATCTGGTTGTACCTGGTCGCCTAGTTTTGCAATTCTATAACTCCATCCGCCGTGGACAGCTAACTCCCATTTCTGTGCGAAGGGATCGTCTGTAATTTGTTCTTCTTGTGAAAAATGAGTAGGAAGACTGTCCGTTTGGGCCTGTGCTGTTAATGTTCCCGCGCCAAACATGAATAAGCATGCTAACAGTTTGAATTTGTTCATAGAGATTAATTGTTAGGTTATTAATAGTTTTATGATACTGTTATTGTCAGTGTTTATCCTCTGATTTTGCCGGAAAACTTAATTCTTCCATATTCTGATTCATAATAAAATCTCTTCGAACCATTTATGAGAAGCTTTTCCGAACATCCGGTTAACAAAAAAGCGAATAGTGGATAAATATAATATCGAGTCATCACGAATCCCATTTGTTTTGCTGTAAATAGTGGTAGCCGTAATCAAAGTTCGGTACAAATTATAATACAAATCGGACAAAATAAAACGTAATTCGTTGAAAATGTACGATTTGTGCTGGATTCTATTTCTCGTGACCGTCTACCCCTTGCTCTCCAATTTGTTATACAAGGCAAAATATTCTTCCTTGGTGGGCGGGTAGCCCGGAGGCCAATCGCCATACACATCGAAATACGCCACAACCGCTTCTGACGGCAATTCTCTTGCGGTGTTATCAAACACCTCATCTATAACGGGGTTACTGGTTATACCCAGTCGGTAGTGCTCCTTATTTTTGTAGTTAGGAATCTTGTTGGGTGCTTCATTATCCGCGTGGAGGTGTTCATCTATAATTTGTAAAAGTTCCGTATCAACATATACGAGGGAATATTCGGTTTTTTGGAACGCCCGTATAATTATTTTCATAAGAGGAAGCCATTTCACATTGTGAATCAGCATCCGTTTATACCAATATATCTTTGGGAACTGCATATAAGAGGATCCTTCAAATATTTCTAAATCACGGGCAACGATCGCAGCAGCATTACTGGCAACTTCCGGATGTACTTCTAACCAAAGATTGGAATCCTTAGATTGAAAATAAAGGCAACGCGATATAAAAACGAGCGTTTCCGAAAGTAAAGAAGCCAGTTCCAGTTCAGGGCTATAGGGTTCCTTCTTGTAGTGCACTTCGATAGGGCCAATCGTATTTAACCCCTCCCAGATTTCTTCTTTGGAAGGAATATCCGAAAGAACGCCTGTTTTTGGGATACGCGAGTCTGTTCCGAACTGTACCTCAAAGTTATGGTCGATAACCTTGTAATAGAGCTTCTCAAAAAAATATTCTCTCGCGTCGAGATGGAATAATGCATGATATACACTTTTTTCCCATCCTTGTGGTGTTAATTCCTCAATTAGTTCAGGTAAGATTTTAAAGAGATCGGTGAATACACTGATCATTACTTTTCTAGGTAAAAGTTTGTAGTTGTTGAGCAAATTTGTCATAATGGTTTTACTTTGATACTTCTCAAAAGTAATAAAAAATACAATAAGTTACAACCAACCTTTATCCACGGCGAGTGCAATCAGCTCGACGACGTTTTTGCATTGCGTTTTCCGCGTGATTTTTTTGCGGTGAGTGGCAACCGTTTCGGGGCTTATACAAAGCTGATCGGCAATTTCGGTTGTTGTTTTTCCTTGGGCGACGAGCTGTACAACTTCGATTTCACGTACACTTAAGGAAATTTTCTCGTTATTACCACTGGCAGCTATAGATGACGGTAGTACCTTTTTTCGGGCATGTGCAATGGAAAGATTAATCGTGAGCAGCAACTGTTCCTTGTGGAAAGGTTTGAGAAGGTAAGCATAAGGCATGACGAGCGCTGCTTTCTCTAGGGTCTGAAGATCAGAGTAAGCCGTAAGAAATACGACGGGTGTGCGCTCCGGGACAAACTGCTGTGCAAACTGAATACCATCGATTGCATGACGGAGATTAATATCACTGAGTACTAAATCGAACGATTGTTGCTCCAATAGCTTCATGGCTTCCTCTGGACTCGTAGCCATTGCCGCAGCGTAACCGTTCGTCTCCAAGTGAAGTTTGATGCTCCGTGCAATGATGATTTCATCTTCCAGTATTAATATGTTGGTTTCCATGGCTTTTGTCATTTTGTAGGTAGTTCGATAATGAATATGGTTCCGCCGTTGATCTCCAAATCAATCGTACCTTTTAGTTCGGCGATGAGTAAATGGATGAGGTTCATTCCTTGGTGACCAGCATCCCATATTTTGTCTTTGTTAAACCCGACACCATTGTCCTGATACCGTAGGATCATGTTGTCTCCATGGGCATCTAGGCGAATATAGATCGTTTTATTTGTCTGCTGCTCCTGAAAGGCGTGTTTTATGGAGTTGGTGATCATCTCATTGATGATAAGTCCGATATACGTTAACCTATTTGATGGTAGTATCACTTGCTCCATGTCGGAGTGGAAGTCGATATTTTGCCCCGAAAAAATAATCAGATCTTGTGCAAGGTTATCGATAAAGGTGTTGATGTATACACCTTGTTCTGAATCGCGTACATTGAGGAGATCATGTATTTTGGATACGGTAAAAATGCGTGACTGCAGGGTGCGCAATTTATCCTGAATACGTTGGTCGCTGATTTCAAAACTTTGTATGTCAATAAGACTGGTGATCAGCTGCAGATTATTCTTGACACGATGATTGAGTTCCTGCATCAGGAAAGAAATATTTTCTTTTTGATGCTGTGTCAATTCTAACGACTGGTGAAGCGCTCTATTGGCCTCCGATAGTTCTTCGGTACGCTCCTGGACCATGCGGAGCAGCCGGCGATTGGTTTGTCGTTGTTGATAGGTTTTGTAGGAAAATCCGCCGGCGATGAGTACTAATACAAACAAAACCAATCCGATTCGGAAAATGGTGGTAGCATACCAGGGAGAGCGGATAATGACCGTTATTTCATCTATATCACCCCATAACAACTCGTTGTTGCTTCCACGTACTTTAAAGGTGTAGGTTCCGGGAGAAAGGTTGGTATACGTGGTGGAGCGGTCGCGCGTTACGGGGCGCCATTCTTTATCGAACCCTTCCAGCATAAATTGATACCGGTTCTTTTTGCTCCATAAATAGTTTAGGTTCACATAGTCAAAAGTAATCACGTTCTGATCGTGTGAAAAAATGAGTGTGTCCGTGTAGAGGATATTTTGAGCAATAGGTCTTCCGAAGAGGAGCACATTCTCAATATGTGTTCGCCCTGTATGAACGTTGATCGGGATACTGTCTGGATGAAAGATGTTAAATCCATTCATTCCGCCAAAATAAAGATTGCCTAAACTGTCACGGTAAGCCGCCTTGCCGTTAAACTCGTTGTTTTGCAACCCGTCATCTTCGGTATAGTTTTTAAATGTTTCGGTTCGTTGATCCAGCATAGAAATACCGTAATTGGTCGATACCCAGATATTGTGGTTGTCATCCACCTGCACGCCATAAATAAAATCGTTCGGGAGCCCCGTCTGTTTCGTGTAGTGCGTGATTTTTCCGGTCCCGGGGTGGAGCTTATTTAGTCCTTTTGCCGTACCCACCCAGATGTGCTGTTGATCCTCCGTAATGGCAAACACCCGTCCGTTGGATAGCGAATCGTAATACGTAATGTTTCTATCGCTATTGACGCAATAGAGACCATTCTCACTCCCGATCCATATATTGCCTTTGCGGTCTACATAACTGGCTCTTGAGCCTAGAATGGGCCTTTCCCAAAAAACCACCGGATTTGCTTTTAGATCGTGGATGTTGAGCGCATAAATACCGCTGGCCAACGTGTGTATCCATATCGTGTCGGAAGAGATAGGGGTTATCTGGATAACATCACGATCCACAGTAGGTAAAGGGATACGATCAAATTTATCGGCTTGTGGGTTATAGCGCAAAAGACCTTGGTCATAACCACCTGCCCAAAGTTTGCCTTCGGCATCCTCGGCGAGTGTATATCCTACAAAATCTGTTCGGTAAAGTTTGTAATCAGCGGATTTTAACGGATGCTTTACAAACCCAAATTCGGTTGCCATCCATAAATCGTTCGCCGATCGCAAAAAATTGAAGATGCTGATAAAATCCTTTTTTGGAGCGTTGCTTGCCTGGATACGCTTCGGTTTGAATTTGGTTTGATAGGGATGGTAATAAAATAAGCCCCGCGTTTCTGTACCCAACCATTTCCCACCTTGTGCATCTTGTTCATAGGCTAAAATAACGGCTTCCAATTCTTTTCCGCGATGATCTACGAACGTTAATCTTTGCCATTTCCAGTCTTCCGTCACGAGAAAATTTGTACGGGCACCGCTCATCAATAGGTAATTGTCGTCCCAAGGATAAATACCGCGTATAACCTGCTCACTTTCTTGTTTCAGTTCTTTTGTATCCGGTGCCAATGTATATAGTCCGCGATCTGTCCCGATGAGTATATCGCCGCTCGGTTGTTTAAACAAGACGTTTATCTGTCTCCTTTGTAGCGCCTTTAAATAATCGGTGGCATATAAGGATTTTGATCGGAGGTCTAGTAGATATAAACCACTGGCATTTGTACCTATTAGGTAGTGGTGTTCGTCAATCGATTCTATACAGGTGACGAAATCATGTTCGAGTAGTTGTGGGATCTGTAAGGTTTCATAGGTTAATGTATGCCGGTTGAAAAGTAAGCAATGACCGGCCGTGCCAATTAGCAATTGATTGTCCGATGCGGCATATAATGCCAAGCTGTGTTTGAGGGACGGTGTGTTTTCAAAATCTAATTGATCGGAAAAATGAATAAATCTGTTTTCTGCCAAAAGGTAGGCACAGAGTGCATTCATATGGGTGGTCATCCATAGGGTGTCGTTCTCATAATGCATCGCCCGGATAAGATCGTTCGGAAAATCGTTGATTTGTTCCTCGGCGAGCCAGACTTTCATTTGGTGACCGTTGAAACGGTTCAGGCCATTTTGTGTGCCGATCCACAAATAGCCGTTTTTATCAAATTGTAGCGATGTGGCGCCTAATTGGGAGAGACCTTCTTCCTGTGCAATTTGAAGGACAGCAAGTGTGTCACCGGGTGCTGTTTGTGCGTTGCCCGACAACCATGCTGTGATCACCATAAGATACAGGAGGAATCGTTTTCTCATTTCTTTTGCGAAAGGTTAATAATTCTTTCGGATGTTATTCAAAGTTAGGGAAACCATTTCTTGTTGCCAATACCCGTTAGTGGGTATTTTTTTGGTTGTGAATTCAGACAAGTTTTTCCTATTTTTATCCAAAACCAATCGTTTCTTATGGAACAAGAATTAGAAGAAAAATACAAAATCGGAGCACCGGCAGCATGGGCTACTCCATTATCGGAAGAAGAATTGTTGTCTAATATTGTGGAAAATGACTTTTCCCAACAACAATATGATGAAGGTAAGGATTATTGTTATTTCCTACGTAAAATCCAATATACAGACGATACACAGAATGCGGAATACAATTGTATGGCCTATAGCGTGCAACAACCGGGTACATTAGAGTTTGCGTCTGTCAATGAGTTTGTCCTTTATCCATCCGAACACATGGTTTTCCATCGCATTGCCATACTCCGGGATGGTGTGCTGATCGATAAATTGCCGGATACAACGTTTAAGGTCTTGGATAACGAAGGACAAAGTTTGGACGGCGTCATCAATAGTTCGAAGAAAGTCAATATCAATATTAAGGATGTGCGCCTTTATGATATTATCTTGGTGGAAGATACCCGCGTGTTGACCTTTACCGATAAAGATTTTTTGCGTAGAGAATTGATAAAATATGTATGGTCTAGTCCGGACGTATATTGGGCGTATGGAAGCTATGCCTTTGATTTTATCAATAAACGTTCTAAACCGATTGCCTATAAGAAGCAATTTTTCCGTGATGAACAGGGAGAATTGTTGCCCATAGAGGAGGGTGTGATCGCATCGGGAGATACGTTTTCGTTACGCTATACGCATTATCTAAATCCGGTAGATGTTAATCGGGAGCTATTTCCTTTTATTGATTTCGTCACGCAGGGTACTTATGAAGAATTGCTGGGTTTGGTGCTGCCTTATTACGAGACAGCATTGACGGCTAAGCCGCTTTTGGAATATGCCCCTGATCTGGTTGCTAAACTGGATGCACTTGGCGATGACCTCGAAGCTAAAATTCAGTTGGCGATTGAATTTGTACAGAATCATGTGCGTTATATATATAACGAAGAGGAGATGCACGGTCATAAACCGCAAGATCCGTGGGTTACGTATGAATTTAAACAAGGAGATTGTAAGGCGAAAACCGTGCTGCTCAAATGTGTACTGGATTATTTAGGTGTTGATTCATCGGTTACGCTGGTCAATTACAACGCGGATTATTATTTGAGATATTATCTGCCGTCGTTATTTAATTTTAACCATGTGATTGTAAAAGTGCGTCATAAAGAGGAAGACTATTTTGTGGATGCTACGTATCGCGACGAATATGGTACGCTCGAAAACCGTACGTTTATCAGCTTTCTGAACTATATGGAAATCAAGCCGAATAGTGTTTTGCAACAGCGCGAACCTTATAAAAGTCCTGATTTTTCGATTTTTGACGAGGTTACGCTGGATGTGAAGGATGAGGTGGGGACCATTTCCATAAAAACAACCTATCGCTACGGTCGGGCAAATGGCATGCGTCGTTATGTGAAGACCACCAATAAAAAAGCCGTGGTAGACAACACCAACAACTTCGTTTTCAGCTGCATGGATTTTGTCGAAGGTGAAAATGGGAATGATAAGCGCCAGGTGTTTAAAGATGCTTCGCTGACTGTCGTAAGCGACGATAAAGTGAATAATATCTTCGTAACGCTATATACAGCGACTATTGATAAACCCTATTATGTGGGAAATGACGGGCGTAAATACGTGAAGTTTTATGATGGTAACATTTTAAAGAATCATTTAAAGGATTATGTGCTGAAAGATGTGAGCTTCTGGCATTCGTATGATAGTGAGCGTTATTCCATAACGATCCGTTCAGATAAACCGATAGATATGCAGGATCACTATACAAATAGGCGAATGGATGTGGACTATAGGCTTTTTAAATATAGCTTGAAGAAAAAAATCGATAAGTATGGCGCTACGGCAGAGATTGAATATATCCCGCTTTCGAATGTGGAAGTGCCGGTGGAGGATATCGCCGATCTGCGTGACAAATATGCGGCAATAGGTAAAGAAAGTGCGTTTGGATTAGGGGTAGCAATCGCCAAGCCTGGTTTTTTTGATTCGATTAAAGCATTGTTCGGCGGTAAGTAGGGGGGTATAGATAATAAACCGATCTGCTTTACGTAGCGGATCGGTTTATTTTATTTCTGGTATTGGGTTTAATCCTTATCTCCCAAAATCATCTTCAACCCGAACGATGTCGCTCTCATCAGAAGGGTTGTTGGCGTCTGTATGTTGCCATATTTCAGCTACTACACCGTAGGTTTTCAAACCAATTAAACGGTGACGCTCTCCTTGAGACAGACGGATAACATCACCCTCCTTTAATTTTTTTAGTTCATTTTGTTCATCCGTAGCGCTGGTGATAATGCCTACTTCGCCCTGTGTAACACGCCATATCTCCGCACGACGGTGGTGATATTGCCAGGATAATCGTTTTTCTGGAGCAACCACCAAGATCTTAGGACTTAATTTGCCGGATATTTTGAGATTTTGTACGTCTAATCCATCAAAATAGGTGTTGGCAAACTGTTGTGCCTGTTCCTCGGCAATAACAAAGAAACCTCCCCAAGGACGGGTTTGGTCTATATGATCAATAGTAAACCCTTGTGCTGTTAATTTTTCTTCTATTTGACTAAATAATTCGCCTTTATTAACGTATTGTTCTGACATATCTGTTTATTTGTTAGTAATTGTAAAACTAATCCGCTCGTCTGTCATACTGAGGTTACGAAGCATCTTTAATAATGTTGGTAGCTATGTTTTAAATAGCGCCGTTTTTATTCGGTGAAGTTAGGAGTTTTCTGGAAATTAAACAATACATGTTTTTAAGCTCCTTAACTTTTCTTACATTTCCTCAATAACATGTTTTCAATGGCAGAGGAGAGCAAAATCATTTCATTTTATATAATGCTAAATTAAATTGCATATAAAAATGAAATTATTTAGGTTTGGTATTCGGTAACATGCTTAACAATCCAAAAAAGAAAATCAATGACACAGTTAAAATTTGACAAACAAAACGAAGCTTTTTTGCAGGCAGTTTCTTTTGTGAATCAAACAAACCAACATTTGTTCCTAACGGGTAAAGCAGGTACCGGTAAAACTACCTTTTTAAAATACATCCGGGAAAATTCACATAAAAAGATGGCGATTACGGCTCCTACGGGGGTGGCGGCAATGAATGCCGGCGGAACAACCCTGCATGCGCTCTTCTGGTTGCCGTTTGGAACATTTATCGAAGATTACCCTTTGCAATGGAATGAACAAGATAGCCATATCTATAACAAGAGTCGGTTATTTTCGACCATCAAACTTACTCGACAACGACGGGCTATTTTACAGGAGCTGGAGCTATTGGTCATTGATGAAGTCTCGATGGTGCGTGCCGACACATTGGATGCGATTGATGTTATTTTGAAATCGGTACGTCGCGACATGCGTCCGTTTGGAGGTGTGCAGATGCTTTTTATCGGTGATCTTTATCAGTTACCGCCCGTTGTTCGGGAGCATGAATGGCAGGTACTGCGTGATCATTATCGTAGCCCGTTCTTTTTTGATGCGAAAGTATTGCGGGAGCATCCACCGGTTATCTTGGAGCTTAGCAAGATCTATCGGCAGAATGACAGTGATTTTATCGATCTGTTAAACAACATCCGAAATAATGAGTGTTCGACAGATGATTTGGAGAAGTTGAACGGTCACTATCAGCCCGCGTTTTCTCCAGATGAAGAAGAGCAATATATTACCTTAACCTCACACAATAAATTGGCGGATGCCATTAATCAGGAAGAACTGACTAGGCTGAAAGGAACAATGCATAACGTACGGGCTGTCGTGAAAGATGAGTTTCAACAGGGTTCTTTTCCGGCAGATGAAATGCTCCCCTTAAAAACAGGTGCGCAGGTTATGTTTATTAAAAATGATAGTGGAGAAGATCGGAAATTCTTTAATGGGAAAATAGGAACGGTTAAGGAACTAAATTTGGATCGCCACCAAGTGGTAGTCGGTTTTAACGACGGTTCGGATGATGTCGTGGTTCGACGGGAGACTTGGGAGAATATCCGATATAAATATAATAAAGGCGAAGACAAGATCGAGGAAGAGGTGATGGGGACATTTTCCCAATTCCCGTTACGGCTCGCATGGGCAATCACTATCCATAAAAGTCAAGGACTTACCTTTAATAAGGCTGTCATTGATGCGGGAACTTCATTTGCGGCAGGGCAGGTGTACGTGGCGTTGAGTAGACTGACCGGATTGGAGGGCCTGGTATTAAAATCTAAAATTCCGATGCATTCCATCCGTACAGATGCACAAGTGGTGGATTTTATGCAGCGGATGATACCAAATGCAGAAGTGACCAAAATTCTGGAAACGTGCCAGCGTAATTATTTGGGACAGATTGTGCTGCAAAGTTTTCGCTGGGGTACATTAGTCGAAAATGTAGATGAACTCATAGAATCTTTAGGAAAACGGAATATCGACAGTAAAGAAGCGGCGTTGGAATACCTGGGCAATCTTTCCGGTATATTAAAGGAGCAGGAGAAAGTGGCAAATAAGTTCGTAACCTTGTTGTATACGATGCTGCGCGATAAGGAAGCATTGGATTATGGTAAGATTTGCGAACGCACAAAAGCTGCGGTAGCTTGGTTTTTACCTCGGCTTGACGAAGAGGTATTGCTGACGATGCAGGAACATATCGAAACATGGGCAATAAAAAAACGGACTAAAAAATATGTTCAGGAGCTACGCTCGATATTATTAGATTTCAGACGTAAGAAAGAGCAACTAGCACATTGCCTCACGATTGCCGATATATTGACGCAGGAAGGTGATCTGTCTTCACATGTACAGACGCTTAGCCAACAGGAAAAGACGAAGGATAGCGAAATTAAAGAAGCAGAGGAGGAGGGCGTAGAAAAAGATACCAAAGCCATTTCATTGGATTTGTTCTTGGACGGATTGTGTGTGGATGATATCGCGCAGAAGCGTGGTATGGTGGTCGGTACGATATACGGACACCTCATTCATTTTGTAGGAAATGAAGTGGAAGCGGAGGATTTGATTGATAGCGCAAAACTGGAGGTACTATTGGATGTATTGCGTAAAAATGACGGGAAGTCTTCTTCGGAGATCAAGATGATACTCGGCGATGATTATTCGTACCCAGATATAAAGCTGGGGCAAAAGGTGTTGGAAAGTGAGATAAGGTTAGATGAGGTTAGAAAGTGAGATAAGGTTAGAAAGTTAACTTTATAACTCCTTAACTCTCTAACCTCTTAACAAATTACACCAAAATGGAAAAATCAAATCGCAGAAAAATGGCAACCTGGATCGGTGTGCCATTCCAGATGTTGGCGACTATCTTTGCAGGCTATTGGCTGGGAAGCTGGTTGGACGAAAAGTATGCGGTAGAAAAGAACTGGTGGACAATAGGACTGACGTTGTTTGCTGTGCTGATTTCCTTATATCAGCTGATCGTGCAGGTGCAGCGTATGGGGAAGAACGGAAAATAAACTTATAACAGATTGGATATTTTAAAAACTACAGGGCAGTTTGCCTGGAAACTATTGCTGGGGAGCGTATTCGTTTTCGGCGGCGCTTATCTTATACAGCAATCGGCAGATCTTCGTTTTTTAGATAGCACGTTCGTGCCGCTCTGTATATTGCTATATATGGTTACGGTATTTGCCTATGCCATATCGTATTTAGGCATACATAGTAATCCGGAGCTAGGCGTCTATGCCATTCTGGGTGGTGTCATGGTGAAAATGCTGGTATCACTTGGCATTTTTATGGTTTTTCTGTACGGTTTTAAACCCGAAAATAAGGTACTATTAGGACTGAATTTTTTTTGTATATATTTATTAATGTCATGCTTTGAAGTTATTGTTTTGTTACGTAACTTGCGGCGCAAAATAAAATAGCTAAAAATATTGTATAGATGGAAATAAGCCACTTTTTAACTTCAGCCAGGATCAGAACTTTGATGATTTTGTGCGTTTTTCTAGCTTCTTTCTCTTCGTTTGCCTCCTCTTTAACGACTACATCTGCACCGGAACAGCATGCCGAAACAGCGGATGACCATGCACACGAGAAGAAAGGTTTTGATATTACCGCGTTTATTTTCCATCACATCGGTGATTCGCATGAATTTACTATTTTTGGTGGCGATCCAGAAGGAAAATCAAAATGGGTAGGTATTTACTTGCCTGTTATATTATATACAGAGAATGGTTTGGTAACTTTTTGTTCGAGTGATTTTGCACGGAACGACGATGGTACCAAAATCGTCGAGAAAAAAGGCCAAGCTTTTGTTAAATACCATGGTAAGATTTACTATGCCGCGGAGCAGGCGAATGACCATGGCGCTTATATCGTGTATGATGATGAGCACCACGCTACGAATAAGCGTCCGTTGGATTTCTCCATTACTAAAAACGTATTCAGTCTCTTTTTAGGATTCATCGTATTGATTCTGGTGTTCTTTGCGGTAGCAAGAGGATACAAGAAAAATGCAGGGAAAGCGCCAAAGGGTATACAGTCCTTTATGGAGCCGATTATTCTTTTTGTACGGGATGAAATTGCTATTCCAAACCTAGGGCACCGATATGAGCGCTTTATGCCTTATTTATTGACTGTATTCTTTTTTATATGGTTTATGAATATGTTGGGCTTAGTGCCATTCTTCCCTGGGTCGGCCAACGTAACCGGAAATATTGCCGTGACGATGGTATTGGCTGTTATTACGTTATTGATTATTTTGTTTAATGGGAATAAATATTACTGGGGGCATATTTTCAATCCGCCGGTACCTTGGTGGTTGAAACCGCTGATGATTCCTGTAGAAATTATCGGTGTATTTACAAAGCCATTTGCGTTGATGATTCGTTTGTTTGCGAACATTACGGCAGGTCACATCTTAGTGTTGTCTTTATTGTGTTTGCCGTTTATCTTTAATGCAAGTGCAGTAGCTGGAGGTTCAGTTATATTTACTATCTTTATCAGCTTAATAGAATTGTTAGTGGCTTTTATACAGGCGTTTATCTTTACAATTCTGTCGGCTTTGTTCATCGGTATGGCTATCGAAGAACACCACGAACATTAATAATAGATTGAGGGAAAAATTTTTTAACTAATATATTTTAAAACTATGACAGGTACATTAGCCGCAATTGGAGCAGGTTTAGCTGCTATCGGAGCTGGTTTGGGAATTGGTAAAATCGGTGGTTCTGCAATGGAATCTATCGCTCGCCAGCCTGAGGCTGCTTCAAAAATCCAAACTGCTATGTTGATCGCTGCTGCCTTTATCGAGGCGGTTGCTCTATTCGCAGTGGTTGTTTCTTTGATCGCTTAATACTAGCCTCAAGAAACCAAAGGATTAAAAGAACCTGTCTTGGGGTTGCCATTTCGGGTTCTTTTATTCATCAAAAAACAATAGTTAAAAAGAAAAACTTTAAACGTCATACATAGCATAATAATATGGATTTATTAATTCCCGAAATTGGTCTGATTTTTTGGCACACCGTTAGTTTCTTAATCCTGTTATTTTTATTGGGTAAATTTGCTTGGAAACCCGTACTGAAAGCAATTAAGGAAAGAGAAGAAAATATCCAAAATGCGCTGGATTCGGCAGAAAAGGCGAAGTTGGAAATGGCTCGCCTAACCAATGAAAATGAGCAGTTATTAAAAGAGGCACGTGTGGAGCGGGATAATATCTTAAAAGAAGCAAAAGAACTTAAAGATAAGATCGTTGCCGACGCGAAAACGGAAGCACAGGAGTCCGGCAAAAAGATTTTGGAGCAAGCAAAAAGAGAAATCGAAGAGCAGAAAAACAAGGCATTAGCCGAAGTTAAAAATCAAGTTTCTTCTTTATCTTTGGATATTGCCCGTAAAGTTTTAACAAAAGAATTTGAAGATCAGACTAAACAGGACGCTTTTGTAAGTGACTTGTTGAAAGATGTGAAGTTAAACTAACGGGTTGTTCAGATTTTAAATAAAAAATATGTCAATTTTTACAGTTGCATCCAGATACGCGAAGTCTTTGCTAGATCTAGCGGAGGAACAAGGCCAATTAGATGCCGTGAAAGGGGATATCGACGGTGTGGTTTCGGTACTGAAGTCTAATACAGAGCTGTTGGCTATTCTTAAAAATCCGATTATTAGCGGTGATAAGAAACGCCATATCCTGGCAGCGATTTTCGAGGGGAATATCAACCCCATCATTCTTTCTTTCTTTTATATATTAGTGAACAAAGGGCGTGCAGCTATTCTATTGGATATCGCACAGGAATTTGTTCGTGAATATAACGAAGCAAAAGGTATTGTGAAAGCATCTGTTACATCGGCTACAGCGCTTTCCGAGGCCAATCTTGCGGATCTTCAGAAGATCATCACAGAAGAAATCAAAGCAGAGGTCATCCTTAAAAATAACATAGATCCATCCCTAATCGGAGGTTTTGTGGTACGTGTAGGTGATAGACAGATTGATGCAAGTATTGCTGGTAAATTGAATAAACTAGAAAAGCATTTTGCAGCACAAGGCGTTTAAGCCTTAGTATTGAATTGAAAATAGAATCAAAAACCCCTTATAATAATAACAATGATAGAGGTAAGACCAGATGAAGTTTCGGCAATTCTTAGAGAGCAATTGTCGGGCTTTAAATCAGAAGCCGAACTAGAGGAAGTGGGTACCGTACTTACCATTGGTGACGGTATTGCTCGTATATACGGCTTAACTAAAGTTCAGTCCGGTGAGTTGGTTGAATTTGATAATGGATTAGAAGGTATCGTATTAAACTTGGAAGAAGACAACGTGGGTGTCGTTCTTTTGGGTTCTTCAGATGAAATTAAAGAAGGAGATACGGTTAAACGTACTAAACGTATTGCATCTATTAAGGTAGGTGAAGGTATGTTGGGTCGTGTTGTCAATACATTGGGCCAGCCTATTGATGGTAAAGGTCCTATCGCAGGTGAGACCTACGAAATGCCTATCGAACGTAAAGCGCCGGGTGTTATCTACCGTCAGCCTGTAACGGAGCCGTTGCAAACAGGTATCAAAGCTATCGATGCGATGATTCCAGTTGGTCGTGGTCAACGGGAACTCGTTATCGGTGATCGCCAGACAGGTAAGACTGCAGTGTGTATCGATACCATCTTAAATCAAAAAGAGTTCTACGATGCAGGCGAGCCTGTATTTTGTATATATGTTGCTGTGGGACAGAAAAATTCAACAGTAGCGAACATTGTACGTGTGTTGGAGGAAAATGGCGCAATGGCTTATACCGTTGTTGTTGCGGCATCTGCAGCAGATCCTGCTCCAATGCAGTTCTACGCGCCAATGGCGGGTGCTGCTATCGGAGAGTTTTTCCGCGACACTGGTCGTCCAGCATTAATCGTATACGATGATTTGTCAAAACAGGCAGTAGCGTATCGTGAAGTTTCGTTGTTATTACGTCGCCCACCGGGTCGTGAGGCTTATCCTGGTGACGTATTCTACTTACACTCCCGTCTATTGGAGAGAGCGGCGAAGATTAACGCGTCTGATGACATCGCTCGTAACATGAACGATTTACCCGAATCTATCAAACACTTGGTAAAAGGTGGTGGTTCATTAACGGCACTTCCGATCATTGAAACACAAGCGGGTGACGTTTCTGCCTATATTCCAACAAACGTAATCTCGATTACCGATGGTCAGATCTTCTTGGAATCTAACTTGTTCAACGCAGGTATCCGTCCGGCGATTAACGTAGGTATTTCGGTTTCACGTGTAGGTGGTAACGCACAGATTAAACCAATG
The DNA here is from genome assembly GCF_014692515.1 of Sphingobacterium micropteri. Taxonomy (GTDB): domain Bacteria; phylum Bacteroidota; class Bacteroidia; order Sphingobacteriales; family Sphingobacteriaceae; genus Sphingobacterium; species Sphingobacterium micropteri. The sequence goes on from NZ_JACOIK010000010.1 coordinate 86,646, forward strand.
AAAAAGGTATCTGGTACATTGAAATTGGATCAGGCTCAATTCCGTGAATTGGAAGCTTTCGCTAAATTTGGTTCGGATTTGGACGCGGCTACAAAAGCGGTATTGGATAAAGGTATCCGTAACGTGGAAATCTTGAAACAGGGACAATATTCTCCAGTTTCGGTAGAGAAACAAGTAGCGATCATCTATGCAGGTACAAAAGGACTGCTTCGGTCAGTACCCGTAAATAAAGTTCGTCAGTTTGAGGCAGAGTATTTGACACAATTGGAGCAACGTCATCCAGAAGTTTTGGCAGCCTTCAAAGCTGGTAAATTTACGGATGAGTTAACAGATGTGTTGGAAAAAGTAGCTAGCGAATTAGCAGCAAAATATTAGTCTTAGATGGCAAATTTAAAAGAAGTAAGAAACCGGATTAGTTCGGTAACATCAACGCAACAGATTACCAAAGCCATGAAAATGGTGGCTGCGGCGAAATTGAAGCGTGCTACAAACGCTATCGTACAGTTACGCCCTTATGCCAACAAATTAAGGGATATTCTGGCACAAGTTTCTGCTTCTGTTGAAGGGAATGATTCACCCTATACACAAGATCGTATACCCACAAAGGTATTGGTTATCGTATTGACGTCCAACAGAGGTTTGGCCGGTGCATTTAATGCCAACGCAATTAAAGCCACGAATAATTTGATTTTCGGTAAATATGCGGAACAACATGCCCGGGGTAATCTAAGCATCATTGCAATCGGTAAACGAGGGCATGATTTCTTTCAGAAACGCGGTTTTAATGTGATAGGTAACTACAATGAGCTGTATAGTGACCTTAACTTTTTAAATGTATCCCAAGTAACGGATTATGCTATGCAAGCGTTCAAAGCGGGAGACATTGATAGGGTAGAGGTTGTGTATAACGAGTTTCGCAATGCGGCGGTTCAAGTTTTGACGACAGAGCAATTGTTGCCGTTGGTGCCTCAAGATAAGCCGGAAACGGCAGTGACAGCAGAAACGGATTATATTATAGAGCCATCCAAGGAGAGAATCATTGAAGAGCTTATTCCAAAAGCTATCAAAACGCAATTGTATAAGGCGGTTTTGGACTCTAATGCTTCTGAGCATGGAGCGCGTATGACAGCGATGGATAAAGCAACCGAAAATGCAGGTGAGCTATTGAAAGCGTTAAAATTGTCTTACAACCAAGCAAGGCAAGCGGCGATTACAACCGAGTTGACGGAGATCGTCTCTGGTGCAGCTGCCTTATCTAATGGATAAGATTAGATGATAATGATATAAAAAAGGGAATCTCTACAGATTCCCTTTTTTTGTATATGGGTATAGCGATAGCACACATGTACATACATTGGACTTAACATCATTATATTACCATCTATTTTATGTAACTTTGTGACCTTACAAAAAGATGGAGCGCGGTGTTGTTACGTGTCGTACAGAAACCTTAAGCACCACTGGTATAAAATATAATATGGCAAATATAGTGGCAATTGTTGGTCGCCCGAACGTAGGGAAATCAACTTTATTTAACCGTTTAACAGAAAGCAGAAAAGCAATTGTTGACGATTTCAGTGGTGTTACGCGTGATCGCCACTATGAAGTGGCGGAATGGATAGGGAAGAAATTTACGGTTATCGACACAGGTGGATTTGTATACGGCTCAGACGATGTTTTTGAAGAAGCTATTCGGGAGCAGGTCCATATTGCTATAGAGGAAGCATCTGTCATCCTCTTTATGGTGGACGTGACTACGGGTATTACCGATTTGGATGATGAAATAGCCGATTTGCTTCGCCGTACGCCAAAACCTGTTTATGTGGTCGCTAACAAAGTAGATCATGCCAAAAGAACGCATGAATCTGCAGAGTTCTATGCCTTTGGATTGGGTGAAGTTTATAATGTGTCTTCGATAACGGGCTCGGGTACCGGTGAGTTATTGGATGACGTAGTGTCCCATTTCCCGGAAGAGAAGGAAGAAGAGGAAATTTCCTTGCCTAAGTTAGCCATTGTCGGTCGCCCCAATGTGGGGAAATCATCGTTAACGAATGCGCTATTAGGGAAAGAACGGAATATCGTGACGGATATTGCGGGTACTACCCGAGATTCTATCCGCATTCATTATAATCAATTTGGTAATGAGTTTTTACTTATCGATACAGCTGGGCTTCGTCGGAAAACAAAAGTGAATGAGGATATCGAATTCTATTCGGTTATGCGGACGATCAAGGCGTTGGAAGATTCGGACGTTGTTATTCTGATGTTGGATGCCAATGATGGGATTGAGTCACAAGATATTAATATTTTCCATTTGGCGGAAAAGAATAAAAAGGGAGTCGTTATTGTTGTTAATAAATGGGACACCATCGAAAAAGATCACAAGACAACCAAAGAGTTTGAGACACGCATTCGTGAGAAAATATCGCCGTTTACGGATGTTCCGATTATTTTCACTTCGGTAACGGAAAAGCAGCGTATTTATCGAGTGGTTGAAAAAGCCATGGAGGTGTATGCCAATAAAACGAAAAAGATACCCACTTCGAAACTGAATGACACGATGTTAGAAATCATTCAACACTATCCACCGCCAGCTATCAAAGGAAAATATATCAAAGTCAAATATATCACGCAACTCGCAGGGCGCTCCCCTATGTTTGCCTTTTTCTGTAATCTGCCGCAATATATCAAAGAGCCTTATAAGCGTTTTATTGAGAATAAATTGCGCGAGCATTTTGATTTTACCGGAGTACCTATTCAAATATTTTTTAGACAAAAGTAAGCTGATCATAGATTTTTATGGAACCTAATCTTGTTCTTTATAATACCCTTACCCGAAAAAAAGAAAAGTTTGATCCCCTAAATCCACCGTTTGTGGGCATGTATGTATGTGGCCCGACGGTATATAGTGATGTACATTTGGGAAACTGCCGTACATTTGTGTCCTTCGACATGATCTTTCGTTACTTGCTGCATCTGGGGTATAAGGTAAGATATGTACGAAATATTACTGATGCCGGACATCTTGAAGGGGATCGGGATGAAGGAGATGATAAATTTTCTAAAAAGGCAAAATTAGAACAATTGGAACCTATGGAAATTGTGCAGAAATATACGCTAGGCTTCCATGAGGTTTTACGACTTTTCAATACGTTACCGCCGAGCATCGAACCTACCGCAACGGGGCATATCTCGGAACAAATTGAGATGGTACAACGCATTATCGACAACGGTTATGCTTACGAAGTCAATGGTACCGTGTATTTTGATGTAGAGAAATATGTAAAGGAACACGATTATACCGTGTTAACCAACCGTAAATTGGAGGATCTTTTAAACAACACACGCGAGCTGGGTGGACAGGATGAAAAGCGCGGGCGTTTGGATTTTGCACTTTGGATTAAAGCGAAGCCGGAACACATTATGCGTTGGCCGGCTCCCTGGAGTGTTGGATTCCCTGGCTGGCATATCGAATGTTCTGCTATGAGCAGTAAATATCTCGGTGCGCAGTTCGACATACATGGTGGAGGAATGGATCTTGCGGCTACCCACCATACGAATGAGATCGCCCAATCGGAAGCCTGTCATCACGTTCATCCCGCGAAATATTGGATGCATACGAATATGCTAACCGTGAACGGTGCACGGATGTCAAAATCGGCTGGAAATGGTTTTTTGCCCCATGAGTTGTTTACCGGTAATCATCCGTTGTTGGAAAAAGGATATTCTCCTATGTCGGTTCGCTTTTTTATGATGCAAGCACATTATCGTAGTACATTGGACTTTTCAAATGAGGCACTGGATGCTGCTGATAAAGGGTATAAGCGCCTCATGAATGCTATTGTATTATTGGAAAAGATAAAGCCTTCGAATAAAAATAGCAGTGATTTTGACTTACTCGCGTTAAAAAAACGTTGTTACAAGGCGATGGATGATGATTTTAATACGCCAGTGCTTATCGCTGAACTGTTTGAAGCGGTTCGTTTTATCAACGCAGTATACGATGGGAAGATGACGATCGATCAAACGATGCTAGCGGAACTCAAATCGTTCATGCAAATTTTTGTGGTGGATATATTGGGCTTAAAGAATGGGATTCTGGCGGACGACGCAGATGACACCGATGCATTGATGCAGATTATTATAAACCTGCGCAATGAAGCAAAGAAAAATAAAGATTTTACGACGTCCGATCGTATTCGGGAAGATCTCCAGTCTATTGGTGTCCAATTAAAAGATAGCAAAGATGGAACGCTTTGGAACAAGATTTGATTGTAAAGGACGAAAACAGTAATTTAATGAAATTGATAAAAGTCTATTGGTTACTAGCCGTCGTCGTATATTCTGGTACATCGTCTATTGTACATGCACAGTTACCGGGGAAAGTAGGAAGCTTGATTAGTGCAGATCGGACAGCGGCTAATATAGCAAAAAGAGAGAATCCACACAAAGCGCTTACGTCGATCGTAGACAAAGAATCTACTTTATATGTTCCGTCACCGGTAAATGCTATAAATTACCTAAATAACCGACCAAATATACCGGATGTTATGTCTTGGGAGCCTAATTTTGCGTTGGTTTCCAAAAGCTTCGATTGGGGGGTGACATCCGGACCTATGGAGTTTCAAAAGGTCGGTGCAATAAAAAGATATGGACAATATCTTACGGTCTGGCGTCGTGACCGGAAAGGAAATTGGAAAGTACATATACGGGCTGAAGTGGAGAATTTTGGAAAAGGTTCCAAATCAGACCTCGTATTTTATGAACCGGATGATTCTTGGTACTTAAAGCATCGTTCCAAAGTACGTTTGCAGCAGCGGGAGGAGGTTGTAACCCAAAGTGACGAACTCTTCTCCACGATCTTAAAAGCAAATAATGAAGCGGCGTTCAATGAATTTCTTGCCGACGATGTACGTTATTATTATCCTTGGGAGGCAGAAATAGAAGGTAAGAAAAATGTGCTTGCTTTTCTAAAGAAAAAGCGAATAGAGATCACGACAGATCCTTCTGGTGTGGGGCGTGCTTATAGCGGAGAATATGCTTACACTTCGGGAACAGCAACGGTACGATCCAAAGAAAAAGTCGTTAATTTTAACTATATCCGTATTTGGCAATTGAAAGATGATTATCAATGGCGGGTTATTATAGAGATGATGTTTGAGCGATAAAAAAGAGGCAAGTGCCTCTTTTTTATTTGTTCGCTAGAATTTCTTTATTTTCTTCCATCCAAGGTTTTAGAACATCACATCTTAGGAAATCCTCATTAATATCAATAAAGGTGTTTTCTTTACGTTGTTCAAACCACTCACTAAGTTTTCTGTTTACCTTATCTTGGCTCGCTGCTTCCTGTATCTTAGCAAAATCTTGTCCTAAATTTGCTTTGTGTGGTGCTACACGAGATTTAAGATAGACAAATTTGTATACCTGCTCTCCTGTCTGATCTGCGGATAGGAACGACTTCGAATATTGCCCAACTTCTAGCGGATCAATCGCGGTAAATGTCTCCTTATCCATTCTATTGATGGGAATTAACGGGGAATTATCTTCTGGGTTTGTCATCATCCCCCCAGCATATTTTGTTTCGTTGGCATCGGAGTGCAACGACGCCGCGGTGTGGAAAGCCAATTTGCCTTCCGACACTTTTTCATAAATGCTGTCTATTTTTGCTTTTGCACGTTGTAAACTGGATGATGTGGCTTTCTTCTTTATCAATACGTGCCGTACATTGACTTCTTCTCCTCGCCGCTGTAGAACCTGTAAAAAGTGAAAGCCAAACTGGGTTTCGAATACCGGCGAAACTTCACCTTCTTTGAGTTTAAAAGCCATAGCTGAAAACTCTTTTACATAGTGATCGCGCGTAGCAAACCCTAGCTCACCACCATATGGAGCTGAACCGTCCTCTGAATACAGACGGGCCACTGTCCCAAAATCAGAGCCATTTAATACTTGTTGTCTATAACCTTCAGCTTTCTTCCTGAATTGCTCTTTTTCTTCCTTGGTTAATTCCGGTTTGATGACAATCTCGCCGATTTCTACTTCCGTATCAAAATAGGGAAGGCTATCTTGGTCTAAACTCTCAAAATATTGTTTGACTTCGGCTGGTGTTACATTTATGGTAGATACGATAGTATGACGCATCCTTTCGGCTTTCAGCTGTTCGGCCACATTGGAACGCATTTCTTCTTTATATTGCAGAAGAGAACGATTTAAAAATTCTTCCAGCCGTTCCTTTCCGCCGGCTTGTCTTACCATCATTTGCATCCGTCTATTCAAGTTGTCGTCAACCTCTGATTCTGACACTTCTATAGAGTCGATCGCTGCCTGCTGGGATAATAGCTTTTGAGTCAGGAGCTGTTGTAAGACGAAACATTTCATCTCCTCATTCGGCTTTTCACCCTGTGCCAAATATTGTGCATATTGCATTTCTACATCTGATTGCAAAATAATGCTGGATCCTACGGTGGCAACCACACGGTCTACCAGTCTCCCTTGGCCATACACGGATTGCAAGTAGATGATAGACATCATCGCTATTCCCAGTAAACTTATATATTTCTTCATCATAAATGTTGCATCGATACCCCACAAAATTACCATAAATAACCGGATTTTTGTGGGTACTTTGTCTGCAAAACTGTTAAAAATGTTAAAAAGTTGTCTTGGATTTTATGCTCCACTGTCATCAACTATATTTTCCTAGCAGAAAAATATGTAATTTAGTAACGGTTATCAATAAATACAGCAATATGAAAATATCCATGATCGTCCTGTTGGGATGTTTTACACAATTGGCGATGGCGCAGGAAATTCCGATGTTTATCGGCACGTATACCCATGCGGGGAGTCAGGGGATTTATTTATATATGTTTGACCAACAAAGTGGAGATGCGACGATGTATTCGTCTACCGCTAGCGAGCATCCGTCCTTCTTGGCGAGATCAGCAAAAGGAGATATGTTGTATGCTGTAAACGAAACGGGCGATAGTACCGCCGCATTGTCGGCTTTCACTTTTGATGGGGATATATTGTCTTTTGTAGATGCTATGCCGACCGGCGGAAGCTATCCCTGCCATGTCGCGGTGAGCAAGCGCCATCCTCTTGCTGTTGTTTCTAATTATGGTGGAGGATCTTTATCGGTGTACCGTTTGGGGGAAAATGGGGGGCTAGTAGAGAAGATACAGCACATCCAACAGGAGGGAACGGGGCCGGATAGCGCAAGGCAAGAAGCATCGCATGTGCATTCTGCTTTCTTCACTCCGGACGAAAAGCATGTCTATGTACAAAATCTGGGAACAGATATGGTCACCGTGTATCGGGTAGATAAAACAAATAATAACTACCGTTTAATAGAAGAAGGACATTTGTCAACCCCAGCGGGAGGTGGTCCCCGCCATTTGGTATTTGATGAGCATGGGAAAAATAGTTATGTACTGTTAGAGATGACGGCTAAGATTGCCCATTATGAAAAGAATGGCGAAAATTGGATCTTGGTAGATACGATTTCCATTAACGAAGATGGCTTCGAGGGAGACAATGGTGCCGCAGAGATAAAGCGTTCTGCCGATGGAAAATTTATCTATGCTACCAATCGTGGTGATGCCAACACCATTACATTATTTGCAGTAGATAAATCGGGTAAGCTGGAACGTAAAAAAGTATATCCTACTGGGGGTGAAGGGCCTCGGAACTTCAATTTATCGCCTGATGGCCGTTTTCTGCTTGTTGCGAATCAGAAGACAAATAATATAACGGTTTTTGAACGTAACATGGAAACCGGGGAACTAAAAGATACAGGTAAACAAATTGAGGTATCAACTCCTGTTTGTATTGTTTTTTAAACTCCTCTATTCTGTTTCTTCTTCCGTTTTAGCGATATTGGGTGTATCATCATCTTCATCATCGTCATCTTCACTGTCCAATTCATGGGTTTCTTCGTTGTACATGCCGGCAAGTTCATCAACAATAGTACCTTTCCAAAGTGGTGTGCCCGTGAAATAAGCAGCCCTACCAATCATATGCGCACCGATAGGAGCGGTAATAATCAAAAAGAAAATAATGGCAATAGCTTTGGTAGTCACCGATACATCGGGGAACATGATGGCAGCGCAAATGAGTAATAAACCTACGCCTAAGGTAGAGGCTTTCACCGTTACGGACAAGCGTAAATAGAAATCTGGCATGCGCAATATGCCTATAGAGGCAAATAAAATAGAAAGTGCACCTACCGTACTTAAAAGGGCTAATACAATATCAATCATCTTTTTGTTTTTCTATATAGTAAGCAAAAGCCACCGTGCCTAAGAAGGCAATTAGGGCAAGAATAATGGCTACATCCAAAAAAACCTCTTGATTAGAACGGATGCTGTAAACGGTTATAATCCCGATACCTGTTGTGATGATCAAGTCCAGCGCTACTACACGGTCTACTACCGCAGGGCCTTTGAACAGCCGGATGAATACCAACATAACGGAGATCGCTAATATCGGAAGGATAACGTAGTCGAAATAGGCTTCTAGTGTAATCATCTTAAAATCGCTAATAGTCTTCTCTCCAAACCAGTTTGTGTCTGTCTGACAAATGTCTCCGGATCTGTTAAATACATCACGTGAATATAAATCGTTTTCTTGTCATCACTAATGTCCACAATGAGTGTGCCTGGCGTCAGCGAGATCATGGTCGACAATAAGTTTATCTCAAAATCTGTCCGGGCACTCATCGGATATTTAACAATCCCGGGTTTAAAGAAATATTTCGGTGTAATCACATCAAATGCCACCTGCACATTTGCTTTTATGATTTCATAAAGAAAGTAAAAAGCAAAGCTTATAATTTTCGGAACCCGATAAAAATATCGTTGATCAGCTTCGTTGCGATTCATGATCCATAGGATGAAGAAGCCGAGCATGAACCCGAACAAGAAGTTGGTGTAATAAAGAGAACCCGTAAGTGCTACCCATATCGCCGAGAGCAGCAGGTTCATTAAAAAATTCTTAATCATATCTTAATCCGTTTTGTTGCCCAAAACAGCATCAATATATGCTGAAGGGTCGATTAACTGTGTCGATATTATATCTGCTACTTTAACAATAGCTTCCGCATTTAATCCTATATAAAGTGTTACAAGCGCCATTAGCGCGATCGGTAATACCATGAGTATCCTTTTATAAGGGGGCATAGGCGCAAAGAGATTCTCCATCTCCTCTGGGGCAGGTGGGTTTTTCCAAAATACTTCCGACCACATTTTAGCAATAACGTATAGTGTCACAAAGCTACCGATGATTAAGGCTGCGACGTAGAAGTATTGGTGTTGAGCGAAGGCTTCTTGAAAAAGAAAGATTTTTGGCCAAAATCCCGATAGGGGTGGTATTCCTACTAAGGAGAATAAGACAATGGCGATGAGGAGCGATATTTTTGGATAGTCGCGATATAAACCACCTAATTTGCCCATATCCATTGTCCCTCCTAGTTGACGGATGAGTCCGGCGATGAGAAACATGTTGGTTTTCACCATAATATCATGTATCAGATAAAATACAGCTCCCATAAGCGCTATCTTACTAAACATGGCAATACCTCCAACCATAAAACCAATATGGCACACAATGAGATAGGAGAATAAACGCCGTATATTCGTTTTTATAAGGGCACCAAACGCTCCTGTTACAATAGTCAATACGGCAATTACCATTAAGAGGGTTCGTGTAAATTCGTCTGGAACAAAAATTAGGCTAAAGACACGTAGCATAGCGTAGATTCCTACTTTTGTTAATAACCCCCCAAACGTTGCAGCAACCGCTGAAGGAGGCGTGTGGTAGGAAGACGGCAACCAATAGTATAATGGAAATACGGCCGACTTAATACCGAAACCAATAATGAAAAAACAGGATGTAATACCGATGAGTGCTTTGTTTTGCACTTCCTGGATTCGAATAGACAAGTCGGCCATATTAAGCGAGCCGGTTATGCCATAGAGAATACCGATTCCCGTCAGAAAAAACATGGATGCCAGAATATTCATCGCCATATATTTGACGGCGCCCTCCAATTGAGCTTTTCTTCCTCCTAAGGTCATCAATACAAAAGAAGAAATAATAATAACCTCAAAATATACATACAGGTTAAAAATATCCCCCGTTAGGAACGCACCGTGTAATCCCATAATAAGAAAATGAAAAATAGGGAAGTATCCGTAGAGCATCCGTTGTCGGCTAAGCCCGACCGAAGAAAAAATGGAGACTGCAAAACAAGCAATAGAGGTAAGCAATACCAAGGTGACGCTCAGTAGATCCGCAACAAACACAATTCCGAAAGGGGCATCCCAGTTTGCAGCATTCAACGTCAGAATACCACTTTCTTTTACACGCCCGAACAGACGGAAAGCGACCATAAGGCCAACCAAACTCCCTCCCACGCTTAAATAACGTTGGGTAAGCGTTTTCCTCCAAAACATAAGTTGGATGATGGCCGTAAATAATTGCACAAAAATAGGTGCTAAAATATGGTTGTCTATCATATATCTTCTTCTTCAGGTGTATTTAAATCGTCCAAATCATCTGAATCGACCAATGCATACACGCGTTTAAGCAGTACAATCGCAAAGGAAGTTAAACCAAAACTAATGACGATAGCGGTTAAAATTAATGCTTGAGGTATGGGATCCGCATAAACATCTTGAAAAACTTTGTATGCGCCATCAATAACGGGTGGGCTTCCCTTTGTAATCTTTCCCAAGACGAAAATCAAAATATTTGCGCCGTTACCCCATAAAATAATACCCAATAAGAGCTTGACCATACTCCGTCGCAGAATGAGATATACGCCAGCCGCATATAATAAACCTAATATTAAAACCAATAGTAATTCCATATTAATCGTTTAGCGCTATGGTAAATAAGATAGTTAATACAACGCCAATCACGACTAGATAGACCCCTAGGTCGAAAAATAGCGCGGAGCCAATCATACCGATTACGGGGATAGGTTCTTCAAACCACAGGCCGGTCATGGGCGGAAATCCGAGCAACAATGGAAAAGTAACACTCACCGCAGATATGGCAAGGCCAATAGGGATTAACGATAACGGCTTATATCGAAGGATTTTCATGGTGTTTTCGGTGCCGTTAGCAAAGCTATGGAGTACAAATGCGATAGAGGCGACTAACCCACCTACAAAACCACCGCCAGGATAGTAGTGTCCGCGTAGAAGCAAGAAAAATGAAAACAACAGTAATATCGGGAGTAAATACCGGGTAGCTGTCTGTAATATAGCACTCTTCATATTTTTATTTTTTTCTCTGTTAGAAAGTTAGAAGGTTAAAAAGTTAGAAGGTCTCACTCTTTAACTTCTTAACTCTTTCACTTCTTAACTTCTTCAATTATTCCTTCTCTGAAGATTTCAACCGTAATTTAATTAAACTATAAACGCCTAATGCGGCTATAGATAGTACGACGGTTTCAAACATCGTATCCATTCCACGGAAATCTACCAAAATCACGTTGACCACATTTTTTCCTTTCGCCAGCAGATAAGCATTTTCACCGTAAAAATCACTGATAGCCGTGGTGTTGGGTTCGTATAATACCCGTAAGGCTATAAGTGAAATAATAACGCCGAAGCCTAAGGCTACGATAGCGTCCCGTATCAATATTCCTTGGCGTACGAAATTAATAAAAGGTGGAAGCTTGTATAAAACCAATACAAACAATACCGTGGTCAGCGTATCAATGGTAAATTGTGTCATCGCTAAATCTGGTGCACTATAGAATACGAAAAGCAAACAGATACAATATCCGATAACGCTTGTCGACACCACCGATGTTAGACGAGACTTGGTCGTTACGATAATATACAATGCTCCTATTAAGATCGCCACGATACCGACTTCGTACCATGACAACGGTGTCAGGTTTTCAAAGTCAATTTGGATGGGGCCACCTAACCAGAGTTTATACGCTAGTAATAGTTCGGCAAAAAGTATGATCTTAAGATGGTAAGAACGAAGGTATCCGTCATGGATGGCGTTTGTGTATACACTAGAAAATCGTGTAATACCGTTCGCAATATTGCTGATAATATGTTGTGGCGAAATCTTGTTAAATCGTTCAATAGCCGCTAGTTTAGCCCTACTTGGTTTATTTAAAAGATAGACAACGGTACCTGCTGCCAACGTAGCCAAGCTCAAAATGAGTACTGTATTAAATCCATGCCATATCTTAAGATGCATGCCTGTTTCTTGGCCCGCGATGGCATTGGCAGTTTGGTGGTTGAAATAATCCCCTACGATACCGGGAAATATACCAAAAACCAAGCCCAATGTCGCGAGAATAAGCGGTGGGATCCACATAGATTTGTAGGGGAGATGTACCTGTTCAAATTCCGAAGGTAGTCTCCCGGTGAAGGGTTTTATTCCGGCCATAAAACCTGCGGCTACCAAACCGATGTTGGTGATGACAGCAAGTGCCGTCAACCATAACGCCCAATTTTCTTGATAGTGTAGGGTTGCCTCATAGATGAGATCCTTGCCGATAAAACCAAAGGTATACGGAAGACCGGCACTGGATAGCGCTGCTAATAAAGCGGCGATGAAAACCGGCATAAGCACTTTGCGCAATCCGCTTAATTTCGTGAGGTCACGTGTATGTGTCTCATGATCAATGATCCCCGTAACCATAAATAATGTCGCTTTATATAGCGCATGCACCAAGATGAATACACTGGCTGCTATAATGGCTTCGTTGCTACCTATCCCTAATAAAAAGGTTAAGATGCCCAGTGCAGATATGGTAGAGTATGCTAAAACGCCTTTTAGGTCTGTGCGAAACAGCGAATGTATGGCAGCATATACCATCGTAAATCCACCTACAATCATCAAGGTGGTATTCCATAACTCGGTGCTACCCAACGCAGGTGTTAGACGCGCTAAGAGATATATACCGGCCTTGACCATGGTCGCTGAATGAAGATATGCAGATACAGGCGTAGGAGCTTTCATTGCACCCGGTAACCAAAAATGGAAAGGAAATTGTGCTGATTTGGTAAAAGCACCAATAAAAACCAGTCCGACAATTAGGGGGTATAACGGATGGTTAACAATTTTATCATGTTGGGCAAACAGCTCACTAATGATGAATGTATCTGCAATATTTCCCGCTAATACCAATCCTGCTAATAAGAAAAAGCCTCCTAATCCGGTAATACTAAGTGCCGTAAGTGCACTATTCCTGGATTCCTTGCTGTCGTTATTGAAGCCGATGAGGAAAAAGGAACTGATACTGGTCAGTTCCCAGAAAACAAATAATGTCAGGATATTGTTAGCGAGTACGACGCCTAACATAGCACTCATAAAAAGGAGTAGATAAGCGAAAAACCGGTCAAAATAAACATGTCCTTTTAGATAACTGCGACCATAAAAGAAAATGGCCGTTCCAATACCGGTAATTAACAGGGCAAAAAGTAAAGATAAACCATCCAGACGGAAGTCAAAGTTAACGCCCAAACTCGGAACCCAAGCAAGGTGTTGGATAACGTTTGTTCCGTTCGCTATGACAGGCACATGCCATAAATAGAACAAAAAGAGAATTACAGGTATAAACGGGAGTAAAATACTCCATTTCGTCTTAATAATCTTGCCGAAAGGAACGAGAAGGCTTGATGTTATTAACCCTGTTAAAACAGTAAATAGCATGCAGTCTTTATGTTTAAATAATGTTGGAAACGTTATAAAATTACAAAAAATCCGCAATTTGTAGGGGTGTTTTTTGAAATATTGTTATATAAATAAAGCCCCCCGTTTCTACGAGAGGCTTTATTTACCATGTTTTTTACACTATTTCTTCATGTCGTCTGCTCCTTTGATGATCGCTTCGACTACGGTGGGATCCTGAAGTGTAGACGTATCGCCTAAATTATCAATTTCGCCTTCTGCAATTTTGCGTAAAATACGACGCATGATTTTTCCAGAACGCGTTTTTGGTAAATCGGATACAAACTGAATAATATCCGGTTTGGCAATAGCACCGATTAAACGTGTGATAGTTTGTAAAATATCCTTACGCGTACTTTCGGCATCGATGTGATGATTTGCAACAATGACATACGCATAAATACCCTGTCCTTTAACCGGATGTGGATAACCGACAATTGCCGATTCGACAACATCAGAGTGCATGTTGATCGCATTTTCCACCTCCGCCGTGCCAATGCGGTGACCAGAGACGTTCAACACATCGTCCACACGTCCGGTAATTTTATAGTAGCCTTCAGGACTTCTGTAACAGCCGTCGCCCGTGAAATATTTATCTGGATAGGTAGAGAAATAGGTTTGACGGCATCGCTCGTGGTCGCCCCAGGTCGTGCGTAACATGCCCGGCCACGGAAACTTGATGCACAGATTTCCCGTTACATCGTTGCCCTCGATTTCTTTACCGTCTTCGTCCATTAAACAAGGTTGTACACCCGGGAGCGGTAACATCGCATAGCTCGGAATGGTTGGTGAGATACCGGCCATCGGTGCAATTAATATACCTCCGTTCTCTGTTTGCCACCAGGTATCGGCAATCGGTGCTTTTCCTTTTCCGATTTTTTCGTTGAACCAATGCCAAGCCTCTTCATTAATAGGTTCACCCACAGATCCTAGTTTTTTAATACTGCTTAGATCTTTACCCTCTAAATATTCGTCTCCAAAAGCCATTAACGAGCGAATGGCCGTAGGTGCTGTATATAGGATGTTCACTTTATATTTATCGACAATGTCCCACAGGCGTCCTGCATCCGGATAAGTTGGCGTTCCTTCAAACATTAAGGAAGTCGCACCTTGTGATAATGGACCATATACGATGTAGCTGTGCCCCGTAATCCAACCGATATCGGCTGTACAGAAATAGACTTCTCCAGGTTGATATTGGAATACATTTGAAAAGGTGTATCCGGTATAAACCATGTAACCTCCAGTAGTGTGTACGACACCTTTAGGTTTGCCGGTCGAACCCGATGTATAGAGTACAAATAACGGATCTTCGGCATCCATTTCTTCGGCAGGGCAAGGTGGATTACCTTGCGTTTCCACTTTTTTAATTTCGTCTTCCCACCATACATCACGGCCTTTTATCATGGATATCGGCGTGCGTGTACGTGTTAACACAATGACACGTTCCACGGAGTCACATTGCATAAGTGCATCATCCACAATAGATTTTAACTCCAACACTTTTCCGGCACGGAATCCACCATCGGAGGTAACGACCAGTTTACATGCCGCATCGTTGATACGGTCTGCGATAGAACGTGCGGAAAAACCACCGAATACAACAGAATGAATTGCACCGATACGGGCACACGCCAATACAGCAATAACTAATTCAGGTACCATAGGGAGATATATACATACACGGTCTCCCTTTACCACGTTATTGTTTTTTAATACATTCGCAAAGACTTCGACTTTCTCTAAAAGTTGTTTGTAAGTGAGGACGCGATGTGCCTCGTTTGGATCATTAGGCTCCCATATAATGGCAGGTTTATCGCCTAACTGATAAATATGTCGATCTAAACAATTTTCGGTAATGTTAAGTTTTCCTCCTTCAAACCATTTGATGTTAGGGTCGGTAAAGTTCCAGTTTAATACATTTGTCCATTTTCGTTTCCAAAAGAAGTTTTCTGCAATTTCTCCCCAAAATGCTTCCGGGTTTTCGACGCTATTCTTATACGCCTCCTGGTACTCCTCAAAACTTTTAATTTGTAGGTTCATGTTTTTTTTAAATGCAAAATTTAAATGATTAACTTTTATCCAATGCAGACATTTATTTATTGAAATCTGTCCGTATTGGATATACAAGCACTAATTTACTTTTTTTTGCCATCAATGTCAATTTTTTAACTTTATGTATTTGTATTTTTATAGCCGATGAAGCTGCTAAAGCAAGTATACTATTTCTTGATCTATACCAACCTGCTTATCGCAGGTGCTGCAATAGCGCAGTCTGCATTGACATATCTATTCTTTGACGCTCCTTTTGATTATCCCATTATGATGATAGAAGGAGCTGCGACCTTGTTGCTGTATAATTTTAGTATGTTACTTTCAAAACCTCGAGACCCTGAAAAATCAGCATATAGGCGTACACGGTGGATATTCAAGAATGAATGGTTATTATGGTTGAATGGTGGAATAGGAATCGTGGTACTGGGGTATGCCGCGTGGCATATCCATTTGTATAGTTTGGTTTTCCTAATAGGGATAGGGGCTATGAGTGTCGCGTATTCCATTCCAATAATCCCCTATAAAGGGAAATGGGTAGGATTCCGCCAGCTGCCCGGTATGAAGATTTTTCATATCGCGTTGATTTGGACATTAAGTTCGGTGTGTTTACCAGTTTTTGAAATGCATCTGGATGGACTAACGATTGACTTACATCTATTTCAGACGCTTTTCGTATTGAAGTTTATTTTCTTGCTAATTTGTACGCTACCTTTTGATATTCGGGATATCCAACAAGATTCCTATTATCATTTAAAAACGATACCGAATATGATTGGTGCAAATAGCGCGATTTTATTGTGCTATGCACTTTTAATAGTGCATAGCGGTATCGTGCTGCTATCCGATATCCAATTGAAAGTGCAGATGGGAATATTGACAACGAACCTGTTGATTGCCATTGTGCTTAAACAGGTCGTGTTCCGAAATGCAGATCGTTATCATTATGCTTTCTTGTTGGACTTTGCGTTAATAGCACAGTTTTTAATTGTTTATTTGTTTTTATAAAATCCTATAATTTTATCAGCTATAATATCCGACAATTTATAATAACTTTCGAATGTCCACCCGGCTACATGTGGGCTCAACAACACGTTATCCCTAGAAATAAGGTCGGTGTACCAGTCCGTTTCGCCGAGTGCCGGGAATTTTTCAATAGGTAATACATCAAATGCTGCCCCTAAAATTTTACCAGTATCCAGGTATTTCAAAACCGATGGGATATTTGTGATAGCCCCCCTGGCGCCCATCAGAAAAAAGATGGGTTTGCGGAAATGAAGCAAGTATTCATCGTCTACCATGCCTCTGGTTTCACGTGTCAGCGGAATATGAAAACTTAACACATCCGCTTGGCGAACAACTTCTTCCATCGAAACCTCTTTGGCATAGGCATCGGAAAACCCAGTTTTGTATTTGTCATAAGCAATGACATTAACGTCAAAACCTGAAAGTTTTTTCGCCATTGCCTGCCCATTATGGCCATACCCGATCAGCGCCACTGTTCGTCCTTTTAATTCATACCCGCGGTTCTCTTCCCGACGCCACTGTCCGCTGCTGATCTCCCGATGTCCGCGGTTCAGGTTATTCATTAGCATCAGCAGCATCCCGATCATGTGTTCACCAACAGCGTCCTTGTTGCCGTCGTTTGCCGGAAAGAGAAGGATACCCTTTGAGCTGGCGTATTCCTCGTCGATATTGTCCATCCCTGCTCCCGGACGGGCAATAAACTGCAAATTGATAGCTCGATCCAAGAATTCGCGATCGACCTGAAATTTGGAACGGATAACCAATCCCGTGTATTGTTGGATGACGTTTTCGGCATCCGCTCTGCTGAAATCAGGTTGATAATCGTACGAAATTCCGACTTGGTCCAACCTCTCTAATAATATAGGGTGTATGTCGTCTACAATAAGAATATTCATTTTTGGTTAAAGTTTCATGAAATCTACCGATAATAATTTGTTCAAGTTCTTCTGCGCTAATTTGGGGGGCATGAGCTTCATCAGCATATTGCGTATGCTAATTAATAAGCTATTATCCCATTGTGCAATTTCCCCAATCCGTTTGGAAGTATCCGTAATATATTTTGTTCTAAGCAATCTACGTTTCTCAAATGACGAGAACGCCTCCTTGGCATCCTCCTTTAACCCCAGTTCATCCAGTAGAACAGCGACATCTTCTAAAGCTTGACAAGCACCTTGTCCCATATTGGGCGTTGTGGCATGTCCGGCGTCCCCAATAAAGAGAATATGGTCATAAGCCAGATGTTTGAGGGGCTCGATGTCCATAATGTCGCTCCAAATCAGTTCGCTATCCTTGGTATGCGCTAAAATAGCAGGAATAGGGGCGTGGTACGTTTGAAAGTGTTTTAACAAATCGCTGACTTTGTAATCTCGATATACAGGATTATGAGGCGTAGCATTTATACATGCATACCAATAGATACGATTATTGCTTAAAGGTGTCATCCCAAATCTTCCCAATTTCCCCCATGTTTCGGTTCCCTTATTTAATGTGATCTCGGAATTGTCAATGGTTGCACGCCAGCAGGTATATCCAGAATAGCGAGGTTTGGAGGTGGGTATGAGTTGTTGTCGGAGTGGAGATCGAACCCCGTCAGCAATAATTAAAAAACGTGCGGTGTGCTGTGTACCATCTTCAAAGAACAAGGTAACAGTATCAATATGCTGTTCTAATCGGGTAGCTTTTTTGCCTAACTGTAGTTTTTGCGCTTTGACTTTAGATAGTAGGAAAAGGTGTAAATCCGCGCGATGAATAGCAAAATTTCGTTGATTATACTTTTCACGGATAGCTTGGGTGTCCGGAGATACCAAAAGCTGCCCTTTATTATCTAAAATATGGTAGCTATCCAGATAATAACCTATTTGCTCTACTTCAGTTCTCAAGCCAAGTAGGTCTAAAGCGCGCATCGCATTTGCTGCTAGCCCAAATCCTGCACCTATTCCCTTCAGTTCTTTTGTCTGCTCAAAAAGTACAAAATTCTTATCGATTTGTTGAAGAGCTATGGCCATAGCAAGCCCTGCCACACCACCACCTACTATGGCGAAATCACTATCTATCGTTTTGGTGTATGGCATTTGTAATTTCATTTGTTAATGCAACAAAATCTTCGACCGATAATCGCTCTGCTCGGAGTTCATATAACGGATTGTCGCTCATTCTATCTTTTGGCACAACAGCAGATAAGGCGTTTCGTAACGTTTTGCGTCTTTGGTTAAAAGCCGCTTTTACGACACGCCAAAATAGTTTCTCGTTACAATCAAGTGTTTCACGGTGGTTCCTTGTCATTTTAATAACACCCGAAAGTACTTTGGGAGGCGGGTTAAATGCGCCGGCCTTTACCGTAAAAAGATACTGTACATCAAAATAAGCCTGCAAGAATACGCTGAGAATGCCGTATTCTTTATTACCTGGTTTTGCCACACAACGTTCCGCGACCTCTTTTTGGAACATTCCGACCATCTGCACCACACGCCTACGCTCTTCTAAAATCTTAAATAGAATCTGTGAGGATATATTATAGGGAAAATTGCCGATGACCGCCATCGTATCTCCAAAAAAATGGCTGAAATCCAGTGTGAGAAAGTCTCCGTGAATAAGTCTGTTATCCAATTGTGGATATTTGTCTGCAAGAAACGTGATGGATTCATCGTCCACGTCAATCAGCCACGTTTCATAAGTGTCTTTTTGAAGTAAAAAATCAGATAGCACACCCATGCCAGGACCTACTTCCAATACCTGCTTAAACCCCAAAGCAGGTTCAAGGGCGTCTACAATCTTCTGTGCAGCATGCTTATCGTTTAGAAAGTGTTGTCCTAAGTGTTTCTTTGCGCGTACGGTACTCATTCGTTATGGAGGTGTAAGAAAACAAAAATAAATATTATTATTGGGACTTTTTGGTAGATCGAAAAGTAAATGATAATGAATAAAACTATTTACCCTAAATTTTGTAATTTTGATTCAAAGCTTTCGGAAAATGAGTGAAAAATTAAAAATAGGTATTACCGTAGGGGATGTAAACGGCATCGGATTAGAAGTGATTATTAAATCGTTGATGGATAATCGGGTGCTGGATTACTTTACACCGATTGTGTATGGTAATACCAAAGTTGCTTCATTTCACCGAAAAGCGATTGGTGTACAGGATTTTAGTTTCAATGTCATTCATCATGCGGATCAGGCAAATCCTAAACGTGCCAATATGATTAATTGCTGGCAAGAAGACGTGAAAATTACATTGGGTGAACAAAATGAAATCGGTGGGAAATATGCTTTTCTTTCTTTGGAGAGAGCTGCGGAGGACCTTCGTAATGGTAAACTCGATGCATTAGTTACTGCGCCTATCAATAAGCACAATATACAGCAAGATGGTTTTCATTTTCCGGGACATACGGAATATCTACAATCTAAGATGGAAGCATCTGATGTTTTGATGTTTATGATTGCTGATGAGCTTCGCATAGGGGTTGTCACCGGGCATATTCCTGTTAAGGAAATTGCGGAAGCTATAACAGCAGACGCTATTTTACAGAAATTACGGATGATGAATGAAAGTCTTAAGAAAGACTTTTGGATGGAGAAACCCAAAATAGCTGTACTTGGATTAAATCCCCACGCGGGAGATAATGGATTAATCGGTACAGAAGATGAAGATATTATTGCGCCGACTATCCAAAAAGCAAAAGAAGAAGGGATTTTCTGTTTCGGACCTTATCCTGCCGATGGTTTTTTTGCGAGCGATACATATACCAAATTTGATGGTGTTCTAGCCATGTATCATGATCAGGGCCTGATCCCGTTTAAACATATTGCTTCTCGTAAGGGGGTTAATTACACTGCGGGATTACCCATCGTTCGTACATCTCCGGATCATGGAACGGGCTATGATATTGCTGGAAAAAACTTGGCATCACATGAATCTTTCTTGGAAGCCATTTTTTCTGCCGTTCATATTGTGAAACGTCGTCGGGAGCAAGAGGAACTCGTCGCCAATCCGCTGCCATTCCGCCGCCTCTCAAAAGATAGGGATTAGCAAGAGGCTGTTTGTACGAAATAATCTGTATTTTTGCCCGCTATAGGCGTTGAGCCTAGAGAAGAAGCTATGCGAGAAAATTTACAACATCCTATTTTTCAAATCATCAGAGATTTAGCGGATAAAGAACAGATCGAATGCTACGTAGTGGGTGGATATGTTCGTGATTGTATCATGAAACGGCCTTTTAAAAATGATGTCGATTTGGTTGTGATTGGAAGTGGGATTGATTTTGCTTCTAAGCTTGGCGAAATTTTACATACTAAAGTTGCGGTCTACAAAAGTTTTGGAACGGCCATGTTGATGCACGATGGCATCAATCTGGAATTTGTAGGCGCTCGTAAAGAATCTTACCGTTCCAATTCCAGAAAGCCTATTGTAGAAGACGGTACACTTGAAGATGACCAGAACCGTCGGGATTTTACGATTAATGCCATGGCGTATTGTCTAAATGCTGATCGTTTTGGTGAACTTGTAGACCCTTTTGGTGGGATAGAAGATATCCAAAACCGTATTATTCGGACACCCCTTGATCCAGATATCACATTTTCTGATGATCCCTTGCGGATGATGCGCGCGATTCGCTTTGCTACACAACTTAACTTTAAGATTGATGTGAAAGCGGTTCAAGCTATAGCGGAAAATGCGGAGCGAATTAAAATTATTTCTAAGGAGCGGATTACAGATGAACTGAATAAAATCGTCATGGCAACTAAACCGTCCGTTGGTTTCCGCTATCTATTCGATACAGGACTGCTAAAGATTATTTTTCCTGCCATGTACAATTTATACGGGGTCGATATAATAGATGGGCGGGGACATAAAGACAATTTTTACCACACGTTGGAGGTTCTAGACAATGTCGCAGCCGTTTCAGATGATTTATGGTTACGGTGGGCAGCAATTATGCACGATATAGCGAAGCCGGCTACCAAACGATATGATAAGCGCGTCGGGTGGACCTTTCATGGGCATGAAGATAGGGGTGCAAGGATGGTACCGAAGCTTTTTGCCGAACTGAAACTTCCACTTCACGACAAAATGAAGTTTGTGCAAAAACTGGTGCAATTGCACCTGCGACCTATTGTGTTGGCACAAGATATTGTGACAGACTCTGCTGTACGTCGGTTGCTCTATGAAGCAGGGGATGATATTGATGCATTGATGCTTTTGTGTCATGCCGATGTAACAACCAAGAATGAGTTTAAAAAGAAAAAATACCGCAATAATTTTGAGCTCGTAAAACAGAAATTGAAAGATGTAGAAGAACGGGATAAAATCCGGAATTGGCAACCTCCTGTATCAGGGGCGGATATTATGGCACTTTTTGAAATCGGGCCGAGCCGTATAGTCGGTACAATCAAAAACGCCATGAGGGAAGCTATTTTGGAAGGAGAAATTCCTAATTCGCGTGAAGAGGCTTTATCTTTTATCCTAAAGCAAGGCAAGCAATTAGGTTTGTCACCCAAAACGAATACAGTCCTTTAATTTTTTAAAAATTATTGTAATTTTAACCTTGGTATAAATGATAAACTAAACGATACGATTAAGAATGGCTATTTACAGATTTAGGGTAACTTTTGAGGATTATGAGGATGTATATCGGGAAATAGATATGCCTTCGAAAGCTACATTTTTAGAATTGCATCAGGCTATCCATAACGCTACCGGCTACACTCCAGATGTTTCTTCGTCCTTTTATCTTAGTAATGATCAGTGGAAAAAAGGGACAGAGATAGCTTTTTTGCCTACCGAAAGAAAACAGAGTAACGGTGTGCTGGAAATGGAGGGTATTCGTTTGAGTAAGTTTATCGACGATCCACACCAAAAATTCTATTACATCTATAACTTTGACCGCCCTTATGACTTTCATGTCGAGTTGATTAAAATTTTAAAAGAAGAGGATGGCAAGGAGTATCCGTTGATATTTAAGACGGTCGGAACAGTACCTAAACAAGTTGCTGCTGCGAATTTTCCGTTATCGACCGCCGATGATGAGGATGATGAGGAAGAAGATTTACCGACAGATGACACAGAATACGGCGTCGACGAAGATGAAGACTTTGATTTATTTGACGGCGAAGACGAAGGCGAAGGGGAACAAGGTGAAGGAGCCAGTGGTGTGGAAGATGAATATTGATGGCAGGTGGTCACACAAAAAAGAGATTAATCGTAGTGGTCGGGCCTACCGCGATAGGGAAGACTGCTATGGCCATTACTCTGGCCAAACACTTTAAAACCGAAATTATTTCTGCGGATTCCAGGCAATTCTATAAGGAGATGTCTATTGGCACGGCAAAGCCGGATGTCAATGAGCTTACGGAAGTGAAACATCACTTTATTGATTCCCATACAATCGAGGAAGAATATTCGGCGGGTGATTTTGAAAGAGATGCATTATCCTTGTTGGATACCCTATTTGAAAAGTATGATGTGGTTGTGATGGTAGGTGGATCTGGGCTGTTTGTACGTGCGGTCTGTGAAGGTTTGGATAATCTGCCAAAAGCTCCGGCTGCGATACGGGAACGATTGAATGGCATTTTTGAGCGGGAGGGACTGGAATCTTTGCAGCAGAAGCTGAGCGAAGTTGATCCCGATTATTATCGCCACGCAGACATACATAATCCTCAGCGAGTCATCCGTGCGTTGGAGGTATATGAAGCTACAGGACAACCTTTTTCATCTTATCGTCTGCGAGAAATGGCTGAACGTCCGTTTGAGATGGTAACCATCGGATTAAATATGGAACGGCAAAAGCTATACGATCGTATAAATTTGCGTGTGGACATGATGATAGACAAGGGATTGGTAAATGAAGTACGCTCGTTATTATCCTATAGGAACAAGCCCGCGTTATTGACAGTTGGCTACGCGGAGATATTTGATTTTATCGATGGGAAAATTACACTAGAGGAGGCTATTTCTCATATTAAGCAGAATTCTCGGCGTTATGCGAAAAGACAGATTACCTGGTTCAAAAAATATGGAAATACCGTGTGGTTTGAACCGGATGATTGGAAAGGGATTTTATCTTTTTTAACGTAGAGGCTTAGCCCCTACATTAAAAAAAAGAATAATTATACCATAAAATTCCATCTAAACGGATCATTTATCTTACCGTATCGAAGTTGATTTAAATAATCTAATACTTTGTTGGAAAACTCTCGTCCCTCTATCGGTGGCAGCTCGTAATCTTGCCCTTCATAGCCGATTCTGGAGATATGGGTGACTGTCGCGGCAGTTCCGGCAGCAAAAGCCTCTGATACGCGACCATCCTTAATACCATCAATTAATTCTTGAACAGAAACTTTACGCTGTTCCGCTTTGTAACCCCATTTTTCGGCAAGCTCCATAATCGTACGACGGGTAACACCATGTAAAATCGTATCGCCATGGGGTGTTATAATCGTATCACCGATACGGAAAATCAAGTTAGCCGTGCCGGCTTCTTCTACATATTTATGCTCATTCGCATCCGTCCACATAATTTGGTCATACCCTTCGTCATTTGCCAATTGGGTAGGATATAGAGACAGCGCGTAATTTCCTGCATTTTTCGAAAATCCAACGCCACCTTCTGCAGCACGTGTGTAATACGTTTCCACTTTTAAGCTGATAGGTTTACTGTAATAGGCACCTACCGGACAGGTAATAATGGCAAATGTGTATGACTTAGATGGATGGACACCCAAGGCACCTTCGGTTGCAAACATAAACGGACGGATATATAAGGATGTGCCTTCCTGCGATGGTACCCAATTGCGATCCACGTCCAATAATGTTTTCAGACCATCCATAAAAATTTCCTCAGGAACTTCTGGCATCTGAAGACGTTTTGCAGATTTGTTGAAACGTTCCCAATTTTTATCTGGGCGGAATATACTGACTGTTCCATCGGCAAATTTGTAACCTTTAATTCCTTCAAAAATAGCTTGACCATAATGCAAGGCAGACATCGATGGATTGACGGTGAAGTCTCCATAAGGGACGACAACCACATCTTGCCATGCACCGTCATCATAGGTGGCGACTAACATGTGGTCAGACATGATAGCACCAAACTTCAAATTGCTGAAATCTACTTGCGAGAGTCTTGATTCTTTCGTTGGCTCTACGCGAATGGAATAGGTATTCGTATCGCTCATCACATTAAAATTTTTAATGTGTGCAATTTAGGAAAAAAGTATGAATATAATTAAGTATTGATTATTTTCAACAACGCGTCAAGATAGGTTCTTTCATTCGCCAGACGAGGGACCTTGTTTTGGCCACCAAGTTTCCCGCGGCTCTTCATCCACTTATAAAAGGTATCCTTTTCTGCTTGGTGAACAATGGGGTAAGCTAATGCCAGATCCTTGAAACGCTTGGCGTCGTAGTCGGAATTGATTTCCCGCAGTGTAGTATCTAATGTATCGCAGAACTTTTGAAAATCGTTAGGCTGTTTTTCAAATTCGATAATCCATTCATGCGCGCCAGCCTCCCCATTTCTGAAGTAAACAGGACCAGCGGTATAATCACGGATAATAGCTTCCGTTGCGCGACAAGCTATTTGCAACGCGTGTTCTGCATTATCTACGATAAGCTCTTCGCCAAAAGTATTAATGTAGTGTTTCGTGCGTCCTGATATTTGAAAACGATAAGGGGATAAAGAGGTAAATTTGATGGTATCTCCGATTTTATAACGCCATAAACCCGCATTCGTTGATATGATCAAGGCATAATTCTTCCCAATTTCTACTTCGTCTAATCGCAACGTTTTGGGATGTTCTTCAAGAACATGCTCCATCGGCAGAAACTCATAATAAATGCCGTAATCCAACATAAGCAGGAGATCCTCGGCGTCCGATTGATCCTGCAAACCAAAATATCCCTCGGAAGCGTTATAGTTTTCTAGGTAATACATGTTATCCGAAGGAATCAGTTGTTTAAATAGATCTCGATATGGCTTGAAACTTACACCGCCATGTCCATAAAACTCCAAGTTGGGCCAGACTTCCAAAAGATTGCTTTTACCTGTAATTTCCAATATCCGCTTTGCCATGACAATATTCCAGGTTGGAACACCTGCTAGGCTCGTGACATTTTCCTTAATGGTAATCTGGGCAATTTGTTCGATTTTTTCTTCAAAATTCGGATTTAAGGTTACTTCCAGATTCGGTGTGCGCTTAAATTCTGCCCAAAAAGGGAGATTCCGAATCAGAATGGAAGACAAATCGCCATAGTAAGAATCCGGGCTGAAGTTATTGATTTGAGAGGATCCGCCGATCACAACCGATTTACCTGTAAAGACTTTGTTTTCTGGTTTGTTGTGGCAATAAATAGAGAGCATATCTTTCCCCCCTTGATAGTGGCAATCTTCTAAAGCCTCCATACTCACCGGGATAAACTTAGACCGATCGGAGGTGGTGCCCGATGATTTTGCAAACCATTTGATATCGGAAGGCCATATCAAGTTTTGTTCCCCTTTGATCATACGATCTACATACCCTTTAATATCATCATAGTCTTGAATCGGAACGCGATTTTTATATTCTTCTGGTGTCAGGATACTGTTGTAGTCATATTTTTTTCCCCACTCCGTCGCTTCTGCTGTCGAAATTAAACTTTGAAACCATTCTTCCTGCACATCATGGGGATATTTCATGAAAAGCTCAATCTGATGAATGCGCTTTTTCATAATCCATGTGAAGAGAGAATTTAGTAATGCCATGTATAAAGGTTCCTATTAGCTAATTTTATAGTTTTTTTCTTCTCAATTCAAAATGACGTCCCAGATAAAATTTTCGAGCTAATTCATTATCTGCAATTTCTTCGGGTGTTCCGGTAAGCATAATCTTTCCTTCCGTCAACAGATAGGCTCTATCGGTGATGGATAATGTCTCCTGTACATTGTGGTCGGTAATCAATACACCAATATTTTTCCGTTTGAGTTTAGAAACAATCGTTTGTATCTCTTCCACGGCGATGGGGTCTACACCGGCAAACGGCTCATCCAATAAAATAAAATGTGGGTTTGCAGCTAATGCCCTTGCGATCTCCGTACGGCGCCTTTCTCCTCCTGATAAAAGGTCTCCGCGGTTCTTGCGGACTCTATGTAAACTGAATTCTGTTAATAGTTCTTCCAGTTTCGCCAAGCGCTCTTCTTTATTCTTATAGTGTATTTCTAAAACGGCGAGAATGTTATTTTCTACAGACAATTTTCGAAATACAGATGCTTCTTGTGCTAGATATCCAATCCCTTTTTGCGCACGCTGAAACATAGCATCTTGTGTGATTTCCTGATCGTCTAAAAAAACATGACCGTCGTTTGGTTTAATTAAACCAACAATCATATAAAACGAAGTTGTTTTTCCAGCACCGTTAGGACCCAGCAATCCAACAATTTCGCCTTGTTCAACGTGAAAAGACACATCATTGACAACCGTCCGTTGTTTATATTTTTTGATTAAATGTTCTGCCTTTAAAATCATCTGTTACGTTAACCGTTTTATTACAAATATATTTTAATATCGTATTGCTTTGATATTTAATTGCAAATTCTTTTTACCCCGCCAATTATTCTCTTCTATCGTGTAGCAGATATCAAATTTATGGCCTGCATTAATATAATCTATGTGTTCCGCTAAACCGAAACCTATACAATCGAACGATACCGAATCGTCTTGTTTTATCACTATTTTGATATGATTGGTGCCCACGATATATCCCGATCCCTGTATTTTGCGCGTGAGAAGAATAGGCGCTTCATTTTGTGGGCCAAAAGGTTCAAATTGCTTTAATAAACGGCAAAATTTATTATCGATGTCGTTAAGATTTAGTTCCGTTTCTATGAGTATTTCCTGCTGGAGCATCTCGGGCTTAATACTGTTCTGTACTACCGCTTCGAATTTTTCTTGAAACGCCGGTACATTTTCCAAGCGCATCGTGAGACCCGCTGCGTATTTATGGCCGCCATATTGGTCTAACAAATCGGCACATTCGCTCAATGCTTCGTAAAGGTCAAAACCCAATACGGATCGTGCCGAACCGGCAATGTGTCCATTGGTTTGTGTAAGTATGACGGTAGGGCGGTAGTATCTTTCTGTTAAACGCGAAGCCACAATACCGATCACGCCTTTGTGCCAATCGGCTTTGAAAAGTACAGTTGACTTGCGTTGTTTTAATACCTCGTTGTTATCAAGGATATCCAACGCTTCCTCCGTTATTTTAAGATCAAAGCCCTTGCGTACCGTATTTTGATCATCAACGGTCGTCGAATACGCTTCGGCTTCCGCCAACGATTTTGAAATCAATAGTTTCACGGCATCTTTAGCATGTTCGATGCGCCCCGCAGCATTAATACGCGGGCCAATCTGGAAAACGATATCTCCTACAGAAAAATGCCCGCTTTTATTGGAAGAGAGATTGATGAGAGCTTGGAGCCCACAATTTGGATTGGTATTTAATTTTTTGAGTCCAAAATAAGTGAGTACCCGATTTTCTCCGGTAATCGGTACGATGTCTGATGCAATACTCACCGCTACCAAGTCCAGATATTGATAAGCAAGCTGCATATCCATATCGTTTTTTTGGACGAAGGCTTGGATTAATTTAAAACCGATACCGCAACCCGATAGTTCTTTATAAGGATAGGGACAATCGCTACGTTTAGGATCTAATACAGCTACCGCATCCGGAATGGTGTTGCCTGGAAGATGATGATCCCCGATGATGAAATCAATGCCTTTGCTGTGGGCATATTTGACTTTCTCAATCGCCTTGATACCACAATCCAAAGCAATAATTAAAGAAAAACCATTTTCTGCGGCGTAGTCAATTCCTTTAAAAGAAATTCCGTACCCTTCCAAGTACCTATCGGGGATATAAAACTCCAAACCCGAATGAAAATCACGAAAAAAACTATAGACAACAGAAACGGCAGTGGTACCATCGACATCATAATCACCGTATATTAATATCTTCTCCTTGTTGCCGATTGCTCTTTCAATTCGCGATATGGCTTTGTCCATATCTTTCATTAAAAACGGATCGTGTAACAGATCGAAGTTAGGACGAAAAAAATGCTTGGCCTGTTGGTAGGTTTCAATATCACGGTTGAGAAGTAGTTCGGCTATTACAGCGTTTATACCCAACTCATCACGTAGTTTGTTGGTTTTTTGAACATTGTTTTTTGGCTTAACCACCCATCTTTTTTGCATATTGTTGCCGTTGTATTAACGTGTAAATATACATTTTGTAAACGGGTTTACCTAATAGGTGACCTTGTTAGACCTAAAAGAGGTTGTGACTTATGATGTTATAATAAATAAAAAATGTGATATTTTTGTTAGTTTTGTTTGAGACAGGTGTTCTGAGAGGAATACGAACGTTGTATTTAATTTTTTTGCTATGTCAATAGTTAGAGAAAGCGACTTGATTGGTATAGGTAAGAAGTACCAAATTGAGACGGAAGCCGGTGATAACATGGTGGTTGTTATCCACGACGATGGTAAACGCGAACTTTATCGTTCGGAGGGAGATGACAGTGAGACGCATTGTGTTATGACGCTTTCTGATGAGGAATCCCGTCAGGTGGCGGGTATTATCGGAGGATTGTCTTATAAGCCCAAAGCGTTGGAGACTATGGAAGTTGCGTTGGACGATTTACGGATTGAATGGTATAAAGTGGGGGTTTCTAGTGATGGCGTCGACAAAAGTATCGGGGAATTGGGCGTTCGGCAACGTACCGGAGCATCGATTATTGCTGCCATTAAGGAAGAAGATACGATCATTAATCCGGGGCCAGACTATGTGATTACACCGGGAACAACACTAGTAGTCGCTGGAAAGAAAACGAATATTAAACAATTAAAAGAAATCCTAATTTAATCCTATGCTATCACATACCTTGGTATTAGAAGTTGGTATTGCTGTATTGTTAGTCGCTATTGTTGGTTTGTTGGCCAACAAATTGCGTTTTTCGGTGATCCCATTTTTTATAATAATTGGTATGGTAGTTGGCGAACATGCGCCTCAAATCGGATATATCGACTTCACGTTTACGGAGAGTAAGCCGTTTATCGATTTCATGGGGCGATTGGGGGTCCTTTTCCTCTTGTTTTATCTAGGGTTGGAGTTTTCTGTAGGACGGTTAATGCGATCCGGAAAATCCATTGTTACGGGAGGGCTAGTTTATGTTTTTCTTAATTTTATCTCGGGTGTCCTGATAGGATGGCTCATGGATCTTCCTTTTAAGGAAATGATGGTGCTATGTGGCGTCATGACTAGTTCATCTACGGCAATTGTTGCGAAAGTGCTGACTGATTTGAAACGGACAGCGAATCCCGAAACGGAGATTATTATGGGGATGATTATGTTTGACGATCTCTTTATTGCCATGCACATCTCTTTTCTCTCGGGATTGATTCTGACTGGAGGAACTTCTTTTTGGTCGGTGCTGGGAACATCCCTGCTGGCCCTAGGTTTTATTTTGACGTTTTTGATATTAGGACGGAAGCTTGTTCCGGCCATTGATCGGCTTTTACAGGATAAATCGCCCGAGCTATTTATCTTAATCATATTTAGTTTGTTGTTTATCATTGCGGGGTTTTCAGAAACGATACATGTTGCAGAAGCAATTGGAGCGTTGATGGCTGGGTTGGTGTTTGCTGATTCCCGTTATATTAAAAAGATTGAAGGGGTGATTGCACCTTACCGTGATTTCTTTGGAGCGATGTTCTTTTTTAGTTTCGGATTATCTATTGACATGTATACTTTAGGAGGAGCTGTAGGTTGGGCTACATTGGCAGCAGCTATTACTATCGTTTGCAATGTGGCGTCGGGGTATTTCGCTGCCAGATTTTCGGGTAGAAAACCCAAAGCTTCATTTGATATAGGATTTACGCTTTCTGCAAGGGGAGAATTTTCCATTATTATGGCGAATATTGGAAAAGCGGGCGGCTTGCTCCCCATTCTACAATCTTTTGTAGTCGTCTATGTGCTTATCTTATCCATCGTATCGCCTTTACTGACCAAAGAATCCCGTACGTTATGGGCTGCATTGTTTGGAAAAGACACCGCTCCTTTAAAACAGAAAAAGACATTGGAGCAACTGGAAGAATCAGCCGGAAAGTCTTCTTCTTAAAGAAAACCTAACTCCAGTTTAGCTTCCTCGCTCATCATGTCTTTTGTCCAAGGTGGGTCGAATGTAAGTTCCACAAGGGCCTCCTTAACACCTGGAACAGCCGCTACTTTTCGTTGTACTTCTTCCATGATCTCACCTGCAACAGGACATCCCGGAGCAGTTAGTGTCATGACAATCTTCGCTATGCCGTCTTCTTTTGTGATAATCTCATAGACCAACCCTAAATCCAAGATATTCGCTGGTTTAAGTTCAGGGTCATATACGGTCTCTAGTTGTTCCTGTATGGCGGTTGCCAGGTTCAACCTATCCATGATGATAATATTGCTCATGTTTTTGTGATTTTATGATAAAGATCTGTCAACTGATTCATGACAGGAGCTTTTGTGAATTTTTCCTTATATAGTGTATACGCATTTCTGACAATGTCGTCTTTTTTATCCGAATTTTCAAATTTCTGAATGGCGGATAATAAGCTTTCCATTTGATAGGGATCAAATAGCCATCCTGTTTCATCGGGGATAATCATATCAGGAATAGCGCCGAGATTACTTGCTAAAACCGGAGTGTGGGTAGCCATTCCTTCGATAATTGTCAACGGAACAGCTCCTTCATAACATACAGATGGTACAATTAGTGCTTTGCTGTTTGCTAATATCTGTATCGTTTCTTGCTTGTTTTTTTGCCCCAGAAGTTCTATATTATTGCAAGTTTTGATTATATCGCTGACATCTTTTTTTAGCGGACCATCACCCACAATCTTTAATATTTTATCACTTTCTTTTATAGTCGCTATTAACGGTATAATTCCTTTTTCCGCAGATAATCTGCCGATAAATAAATAATAATTACCTGTATGTAGACCGCTTGTGGAGAGATCGACAAAGTTAGGTTTAACGATAAACTGTTTTGGAATAAATTTTTTGCCAGAAGATAAGAATAGGTCTTTGGAAAAATCGGTAAGTGTTATGAAGCGGTCAATGGACTGCCAGGTTCCTATTTTCCAATGTATAAAATGAGTCAAGGTTGCCCAAAATGTTTTGATACGAGAATGGTCCAATATTCCCAGTCTGATTCCTTTCCACGGGAAATTTTTCGAGATACTGTCTACATACAATTTTCCATCAAAAAATAGTGTCGCTGATGGACAGAGCAGCCTAAAATTGTGTAAGGTCATGACCACCGGAATATGCTGCTTTTTTATAATTTTAATGATGGCAGGCCCTGTTGCATAATATAGATTGTGAATGTGCACAATGTCTGGAGCAAAGCTTTTGATGCTTTCTTTCACTTTTCGAATGGCATAGATATTCCAAGGGTAGGCGAGAAATTGTAGCACCCCACGCCAGCCTTTTTTATTCTGAAAGGTTAGTGTTTTTACAACATGTTCTTTTTCTAATTCCTCGACTTCCTGTCGAAAAACAATATCTTCGCCTCCTGCATGTTGATAGAAATTATGAATAACAAGAATACGCATAGAACATAGGGTTTTCACAAAGATACTATTTCCCATTTTATCCTTATCTTCGCGTATCATTTTTTAGCTATGTTCCAAGAGTCAGTACACGCAAAAGCTTTTCAGAATTATTTAGAGAAAGCCGATTTTCCGCATACCCCTCCACATTTGTACGATCCAATTCGCTATATATTGTCTTTATCAGGTAAACGTATACGCCCACTATTGGTATTGATGGGAGCAGAGCTTTTTGATTCTTCTGTTGTAGAGCAAGCCTTGCCTGCAAGTGCCGCCATAGAGTTTTTTCACAATTTTTCCTTAATTCATGATGATATAATGGATGTTGCGCCTTTACGGAGAGGAAAGCCTACTGTACATCAAAAATGGAACGATAATGTGGCTATACTATCGGGTGATGCACTGCTGATTAAAGCGTATCAAGAACTAGCGAAATGCCCTGTAGACAAGATCCCCGCGTTGCTTCATCTTTTCAACGCCACGTCATTGGAGGTTTGTGAAGGACAACAATTCGATATGGATTTTGAAGAACGAGCACAAGTAAGCGAAACAGCGTATATCGACATGATACGGCTGAAAACATCTGTATTGCTTGGTTGTGCATTGCAAATGGGCGCTATTGTCGCGGGCGCAGATGAACGATCACAAGCATTGCTTTACGACTTTGGCGTAAACTTAGGGATTGCTTTCCAATTGCAAGACGATATATTGGATGTATATGGAAATCCCAAAAGTTTTGGTAAGCAGATAGGCGGTGATATACTGTCGAATAAAAAGACAATTCTTTTTGTAAAACTGCAAGAACTTATTTCTCCAACAGATCAGGAAGAATTGGAATATTTGCTTAAACAGAATATCGATAGCGAACCGGAAAAAGTAGAGAAAATGATCGGCTTATATGCTAAATATGATATTCAGACGTTAGCTATATATCAGAAAGAAAAATTTACGACTATTGCTTACGAAAAACTAACGGAAATTCAAGTGGAAGCAGATAAAAAGGAAGCTCTTTTTTCTCTTTCGGATGCGCTGATGCATCGCGTACAGTAACCTTTTGCGGTTAAAAATTGATAAAACTCTAGTTTTTTAGTAAATTGTCAAAACATCAATATAAAATATTAAGTTGCGCATGGCAGATATGGAACCGGTTAAGATAACGATATTTCAAGCATACTTGTTTTGGGAGAATGTAGAGAAAAATTTAAATAATTTATCACTGCGCCTATCTGCGTTGAAGGAAAAAACAGATTTGATTCTCCTGCCAGAAATGTTTAATACCGGCTTTACAATTAACGTTGAAAAGTGTGCGGAAAAAATGGATGGTCCAACGATGCATTGGATGTATGAACACGCTAAAGCTTATAATTGTGTTGTAGCGGGGACACTGATTATCGAGGAAAATGGACATTATTATAATCGTTTCGTGTGGATGTCGTCCGATGGCAGTTTTGTACATTACGACAAGCGTCATTTATTCGGGATGGCAGAAGAAAACAAAGTTTTTACACCCGGAAATTCCCGTATTGTTTTAAATCTTAAAGGTTGGCGGGTGTGTCCTATGGTATGTTACGATTTACGTTTCCCCGTTTGGTCTCGAAATTTAGGAAACGCTTATGATTTATTAGTTTATACCGCTTGTTGGCCCGATAAACGTTCTGCACATTGGCGAGCACTCATTCCGGCACGCGCTATTGAGAATCAATCCTTTGTAATCGGTGTAAATCGTGTGGGGTATGACGGTAACGAAATCTATTATTCGGGTGGTTCAATGTGTATTTCCCCTAATGGAGATGTAGTCTACTATAAGCCCGAAGATGAAGATTTGTATACGTTTACGTTAAATCCAGCTGATTTGATTAAAGCTCGGGAGCAATTTCCGTTCCTAGCTGATGCAGATGATTTTTCCATGTAATATCTCTTGCAAGTCTTTTAGCAAGAAAAAATCTACTGATAAGGGTTTGTTTAATTATGGATAGGGTCTGTTTAATATAGCAGATTGTATCACAGCTTTACGTAAGTCGAAAGGTACAACATCGTCTTCTTCTTCCATTTCGGGAACGACTTTCATCGCTGCTTTCTTACGATTCGCTTCGGCAAGTCTTTCATCGGTTATCTTTTTCACTTCTTTCGGAATGTCGCGTAAGCGTTCCGTTTTATTTATGGGAGTTGGAATTGATACTGTTGGTTCAATAACGTTAGGTTCCGGTCGTTGCTCGGATGTTACAGGAGGTGTTGGTGGTGGTACCTGCGGCATGCGTCGACGTGCTTTCTCTTGCTCTTTCTGATATTCCGTGTAAATTTTATAGATGACACCACCGATAATCAACAATGCAGGTAAGAAGTTCTCCATAAGGGTAAATTTAATTAAATTTTAGAAAAAAAGTCAAACCTAAATAAATTTATTTCCCTCTCCTCTACCATCAAGGGCTATTTTATAGCGGAAATATTAGATTTTATTTGCATTGTATTTAGTTTTTTGGTTTGTTTGTATATACAATTATTCTAACCCAATATTATCCGATATGAATGACAATTTTGAAGATACGGACGAATTTTTTTCTTTCTTAACAGGAAAAGCCTACGCTGCTTTGGGTAGACGTTTACAACGAAATCTAAAGGAAGAGGGGGTAAATATTACCTCGGAGCAATGGTCTCTCTTATATTATTTATGGATGGAGGAAGGACGAACCCAGCAAGAACTTGCTTGTTTAACTTTTCGTGATAAACCGAGTGTATCTCGTCTAATCAATAATCTCGAAAAGCTTAAATTGGTGATTCGCGTCAACGACAAAGAAGATAAGCGTACGAATCTCATTTTCTTAACAAAACAAGGGCGGCAAATGAAGGAAGCTTGTTTGCGCCAAGCAAAAAGAACTATCGACCAAGCGTTGGAAGGCGTGACCAGAGAAGATATGGTAAAAGCACGTAACACACTAGATGTTTTGTACAGTAATTTGTCGTAAATGGTAAGGGAAATTAATTATTATATTTCCTCCGTTTGAAATGCACTGTGGCTATTGACCAGCTTTCCAGTATTTTTAAAGTAGATTTCTTGAAAACTCAAGGTGGTTACACTGTCGATCTTGCGGAAAAACTTATCTGCGGAGACCTCGTCCAATGTTTTAAATCCACAAGCTTCCATAATTTCTACTGTAGCACGTAACGTGTTACGGTGAAACTGCGCTACCCGTATATATTTATCTTCCACATCAAGAGCTTTATATAGATGAGGACGCTGGGTTGCCACACCGACAGGGCACACGTCTTCGTTGCATTTTAATGCTTGGATACAACCTAATGCAAACATCATTCCTCTGGCACTGTAACATGCATCTGCACCTAAAGAAATAACTTTTAATAAATCAAAACCAGTAACAATACGGCCCGAAACGATCAATTTTATATGTTTCTTTAAACCGAATTTGATAAGTGTAGTGGTGACGAAAGACAATGCATCATATAAAGGCATACCTAAGTTGTCTGTAAATTCCAGTGGAGCAGCGCCTGTTCCACCTTCTGAGCCGTCAATGGAAATAAAGTCAGGAAATATCTGTGTGGTTAACATCGCATGACAGATGTCGATAAACTCTTGTTTGTCTCCCACACATAGTTTAAAGCCGACAGGTTTATATCCGGATAGCTCACGTAATTGCTGGATGAAATGTATCATGCCCTCGGGGGAGTTGAAAGCGCTATGTGCCGGAGGTGACATTACATCTGTCCCCGGGATGACGTGACGGATAGCAGCTACTTCGGGGGTGTTTTTTGCTGCAGGCAATATCCCACCATGACCAGGTTTTGCACCTTGTGACAATTTTAATTCAATCATTTTCACATATGGACGCGTTGCCTTTTCTGCAAATAACTCCGAATCAAACATGCCCATTTCGTTACGACAACCGAAATATCCTGTACCTATCTGCCAAATTAAATCTGCTCCGTTGATATGATACGGGCTAATTCCTCCTTCTCCCGTATTGTGTGCGAAATTTTGTAATGCTGCTCCCTTATTAAGAGCGGTAATGGCTGTTTTGCTTAATGCACCATAGCTCATCGCAGAGATATTGAAGACACTGAGACTATAAGGTTGTTTGCAAAAATGGTTACCCACGATTGTTCGCAAGTCATGGTTTTCGATATGGCAGGGAAAGATAGAATGGGCAGCCCACTCATTGCCGACAGCTTGCGGGTCAGACTGCATTCCAAAGGCTACTGTTTCCCGTTCATTTTTAGACCGCTGATACACGATAGAGCGTTGTCGGCGGTTAAAGGGACGCCCATCTGTATCGGACTCCCAAAAATATTGTCGCATCTCTGGACGGATGCTTTCAAAGAAAAACCGGAAATAACCTAAAATAGGATAATTGCGTAAAATCGCGTGTCTACTTTGATAGCTGTTATAGAAAGCTAATATCATCAAAGGGAAAGGAATGATAAGTAACCAAAACCAACGTGGTGTGAAGACAACACCAAAAGAGAAGATGACGAGATTGATGACAACTATCGTTAACAGAATAAGTTTTCTAACTGCCATAATTTTATATGATATATTTTACGTTGCGTAATGCCCTTATGACGAGCAAACCGCGAGCCATTAATAACCATGTCCTCACAGTTATATACAAAATTAGAAAGTTATTAGATGAAAGTGAAAAAACAAGCAGGTTCGTGAAAGATTTATCGGTTTGGTAATATTCCTGCTGTTAACCCTTGTTTCTGATGATTTCTTCGGTTAATTGTTGATATATTTTGAGCCAATATGGGTTTTTCATGAGAAACTGTAAATGCTTTTTGATCGTTTCTGTGTCTCCACGCATAGCGGGCCCCGTTTGTACATCTTTGGGTATCTGTTTTTGCACGTTTTGTGCCGTTTCCAAAATAATAGGTTTTAGTAAATCAAAAGACAGGTTTTGTTCTTCCATGATGTTGTAAGCTGTCTGAAAAAGCACATTACTGAAATTATTGACAAATACGGCTGCTATATGCAATGCTAGGCGCTGTTCACTATCACATAAGAAAGATTTGGCAGAAATATGTCGCATCAACTCAAGAAGACGGCCGGAGATTTCTGTATTAGCACCTTCTATTCCAAAAGGGATGTTCTCCAAAGAAGTGGAAATATCTTTGCGAAGACTTTGGGCGGGATAGACAACACCATATAAGGGAAAATGTGCTAAGACATTAATGTCCGTTGCGCCAGAACAATGTACTACTATTCCTTTAACAGATTTTGGAAGCATATCAACTATCTGTTGTATGGCTTGATCTGCGACGGCGATAAAATATAAATCTGCTCTATCGGTGATTTCGCTGACCACGTCTACTGCGTCGGCGTTTAAAACAGAAGCCAATGCATTTGCATTGGCCTTATTTCTGCTATACACTTGTGAAATTTGGTGTCCAAGTGCGTGGAAAGCTTTTCCTATATGTGTAGCCACATTTCCACTACCTAAAATAACAATGGTCATTACACAGGATTTTGTTTAGAGATCTTTGCATCTTTTAGACGACGATAGATGGCCATAATGAAACCGATGGTCATAATGATCGTGCCGGCCCAGAAGAAGTTGATATAAGGGAATTTAATTGCTTTAAAAACAATCCATTTTTTCTCCGGTAACGGCTTTTGATACAGCATAATTTCCAATTTATCCTCTTTTGGTAAGATGTTCGTAAAACGGAAACGCAGCCCTTGTTCCGCGACATCTTTATTAAAATCATAACTGTGTCCATCCTTTATTAAGAAAATTGGTTCTATAGTATATTCTTTTTCATCTGCAGCAATGACCTTAATTTTCAATCCGACAATAATATCGTCCGCTCCTTTAGGAATATTATTCAACGTAGCATCTCTATTAATGCCCTCAATGATATAAAACCCATTTCTGTAACGCAGCGTATCACCAATGCTCACCTGATAGGTTGCTGGTTCATCATAATCTTCATATCCAGTCTGCTCTTCAGCCGGGATGTTTTCCGCTTGCATCTGTGATTCTGCTGCTGCTGCGGTGATCAGGGTGTAAATATCATGTGTCAGGTAGTGGCGGGTATCGGGCGTACCGATTAGACCCCCCATTTCTGGGTTGTGTTGTGCAAATGGACGTAATACAAACGATTCGTTTACATTCCCCGTCTCCTCATCGATGCGTTCATATAAAATTTTATAATACACATTGGGAGAAGCGACACTATCACCGACATAGGTGATCCGGTAGTTCCCCATTTGTTTAGGCTCACCCTCTGTCAAAAACAGATTTTCGCCAGGATCGGAGAATTTGTCGCCTTCCTGACCGAAGTTCTGGACTTGTATGTAGCGGCTTTCATTGATGGAGATCACCTCGTTTGTAGCCGCGGCGATAAGTGCGCCCAATAGCAATAATGCAAATCCGATATGTGCAACAGCAGATCCTGCTAATCGCCATTTGCCTTTCAACGCATCACCCAACACACGCATATTCGCTAATAGACAAAATATACAAGTCAACGTCAACAGGATATACATCACGTTGGTATATGTCTTCGTGAAATAAACAATTATAGCACTTAGTATAACCGCAAATAGAAAAGAGGCTAATGTCGATGCCCAAAATTTCTTAGGATCTGTTTTTTTATATTTTAAAAATTGTGTGAATGCCGTTACGAGCATTATCACCACGGCAAAAGCACCTTGCCATTTGTTATAATGTGGAATGGGATCTACCGGAGGAGCGACTTTTGTGCCAAACAGAGCATTGAATACCGGAATAGAGGTAGTCGCTATCATTTGTATGCAGGCTACCGTCAATACTAACCCGCCAATAAATAACCAGAATTCACGGGAATAGATATCTTCTTCTTGTTTGGAAGATGGCATTTCTTTGCGTCGCCACACGAGCATGACAACCATCAATACCAGATAAATGAGATTGAAGATGATAAGCTGGCCCGACATCCCTAAACTGGTAAAGGAGTGAACCGATGTTTCTCCCAATATGCCACTTCTTGTGAGATAGGAAGCATAAATGACGAGTACAAAACTAATCATCGTCAATAGAGTAGCTGTAAAGAATCCATGCCCTGAATTGCGATAAGCAAGTATTACATGGACAGCGGCGATCAATGTTAACCAAGGGATAATCGATACATTTTCTACCGGATCCCATGCCCAGAAACCACCGAAATTCAATGCTTCATATGCCCAGAAAGATCCCATAATAATACCTGCTCCTAAGATCATAACTGCAAAAAGTGCCCAAGGTAATCCCGGTTTCATCCACTCTTTGTAACGCCTAAGCCAAAGACCAGATGCTGCGTACGCAAAAGGAACAATCATGGAGGCAAAGCCGAGAAATAAGGTAGGAGGGTGAATAACCATCCAGT
The DNA here is from genome assembly GCF_014692515.1 of Sphingobacterium micropteri. Classification (GTDB taxonomy): domain Bacteria; phylum Bacteroidota; class Bacteroidia; order Sphingobacteriales; family Sphingobacteriaceae; genus Sphingobacterium; species Sphingobacterium micropteri. The sequence continues at coordinate 126,408 of NZ_JACOIK010000010.1, forward strand.
AGTTCTGTAATAAGGGATTTAATCCGCGTCCATCTCCAATCATACTTAAGTAATCAGGCCGGCTAAAAACAGGGCCTTGCATAGCGTCCCGTAGCAAAATAAAAGGGGAACTCCCGATACGGGATCCGAATATTTCTACGCCGATCAACATAGAGCCCAAGAAAACTTGACAGAGCATCACGAACGTCATAACCGGTGCTTCCCAACTTTTGGCTTTAAATACGAGAATAACGCCCAATGTCACTTGCCAGAACATCCAAAGCCAAAAACTCCCTTCTTGTCCTTCCCAAAAAGAAGAAATGATATAGTGGGTTGGGAGTGACTTTGAGGAATGCGCCCAAACATAATGGTACTCAAAATAATGATTATAAATGAGATAGAATAAAATTGTGCCAATAGCCACAACGGAGACTAAATTAGTCCAAAAGCCAATTCGGGCAAGTGTTTTCCATGACTTAGTCTCGGGCTCACGTGTAGCGAAGAAATAGCTGATAAGTGAAAAAACGGCAGCACCAAAGGAAAGAATCACAAAAAACTGACCGATTTTCCCGGGTAAAAGATGTTCTCCAACGTAGTTAACGTCCATTGTTCAAAATAAATGTAAAAAATATCTAAAGATGATCCACAAAAAAGATGATCCACAAATAGGGTGGACGCTATTCGCCACCTAAAAATGCCGTCGCAGGTGCTACACTTGTTTCGATGACTTCCACTTCATCTTCGTTATATTTAGATGGGCACTTCATCAATATCTTACTCGCATGAAATACATCACCTTCCATTTTACCCGTCAGCACGATTTGTTCAGATCGTTCGATGTCTTGAGGCTTAGAACCCCTAAACACGACTTGACATTCTGTACTATCATTGTCATACATGTAGAAAGAAAAATGATTGGCGTCCTTAATCGGATCGTAATATAAATCTCTCTCTTTATTTAAGACACCCACAACGTAAAGCTCTGTTTTTTTCTCTTTTGCTTCCGTAAAAGTAGAATATGTACTAGAGTCAGTGTAAATAACAACAATCATCGCAATCGCGATAGCGATGATAACAATTAATATAATCGAGCTTTTCTTCATATTGCACTATCTCTAAATTAAATACAAAATTACGAAATGCTTTTGCAAGATAGTAATTTGCCAAACTTTGTAAACTATTTAGAATTGTTCTACACAGCTATCCCGCTTTTTGTAGTAAATTTGTGAAAATAAACTTCAATATGCAATTTGTAATAACAGGTGATGGATCGGCCACCCTATACCATCCTGAAGTCGGAGAGCATTATCACTCTAAACATGGTGCATTACAGGAAAGTCACCATGTTTTTCTCCGTTCGGGACTTGATTTTTTCTTACAAAAAGAAAAAAAATCACATGTAGCGGTGTTAGAAGTGGGGTTTGGTACAGGGTTAAACTTTCTATTGACAGCAGATTATGCCGATACACAAGGTATAGATTTGGAATATGTGGGTATTGAAGCTTATCCTTTAAAAGAAGAGGTCATATTCAAAACTGGATACGATAACTTTGTAAAGCCGGAAATCTGGGCGAGTTTCAGATATAACTATGAAAAAGCCCAGACGAAAGAGATTCCTTTTACGGCGTCTATTAACCTGTTGATTGCACCTAAAAAAGTAATAGATTTCCGCGATATACAAAAATTTGATGTGATCTATTTCGATGCTTTTGCTGCGGTACATCAACCCGAGATGTGGACGATGGAAACGTTGGAGCACGTATGTTCTTTTTTGCGGCCAGGAGGGATATTTGTCACCTACGCTATTACTGGGAATTTAAAACGAACCATGAAAGCTTTAGGTTTTGCTATTGAAAAAGCACCTGGCGCACTTGGTAAACGCGAGATGTTACGAGCTGTAAAAGAAAAAAGATAAAGTAACAAAGAAGAAGGATAATCCTTCTTCTTTGTTATGAGTTCTTAATGACCTGACTGGCCGTCGATGCCATGTGCATGTCCATGTGCCAGTTCCTCTTCGGTAGCAGGACGCACAGCTAAAATTTCGACATCAAAATTCAATGTCTTGCCTGCCATGGGATGATTCAAATCAGCTACTACTGCTTCAGGAGTCACTTCAACTACTACGGCACGGAACTGATTGCCTTCATTATCTTGTAAAGGTAAAACTTCACCAACTGGAGGAAGCCCCGTTTCTTTAAACATATCAGCAGGTAGTTGCGCTATTGCACGGTCGTCTTTTTCACCATAGGCGTCATTTGGCTCTAATGTAAAAGAAGTCTTATCACCAATGTTTAATCCAGCTATATTTTCTTCAAATTTGGGTAGCATCATACCTGCACCGTATAAAAAAGTCAATGGATTTTCAGTTGTGGTCTCTTCTATAAATTCTTTCTCTCCGTTTGCTTCTACGGTGTGAAGCTTGTAATTCAATGCAACGACGTTGTTGTTTTCTATTGCCATTTTGTTTAATTTATTTGGGACGAATCCCTGTTATCATGTATTAATGTCAGTAGTTCCGCCACAGAATTCTGGGGTAAACTACATGAACGATTCTTGCAAAGGTAGGATTTTGATTCCATTCCCTCTTTATCTTTTAACAACGGTAGGTTACTTTTTGTTCCTCCCAAGGTTATTTTGTTTGGGATGTAATGCCTGTCTAGTTGTTTTCTCCAAGTCGTCGCTTCCTGACCTGTTAGTGCGATCGTATTGTTCCCGTATACCTGCTCTAACAGTTGGATAGCCCAGTTTGAATAGGCGGATCCATATTTTTTGATCTGTGGAAAAACATTGGCAAATACTTGATCGGCAATCGAGATGTAGCGTTCCTGATCGATTATCTCACCCAATCGATATAGTACGCGTATAATGGCGGACGAAGATGCAGGAATAACATTATCCATGATTTCACTTTTGCGGGCAATTAGCTCTTCTGCATCGTCTGCGGTATAGAAAAATGTCTTTTCCTCGTCATCATAAAACATGCCGATAGCCTCTTCGGTCAGGCCTTCGGCTTCGTGCAGCCAGTCTTCGTTAAATGTAGCTTCGTATAAAGTGATAAAACTGTCGATTGTAAAAGCATAATCGTCTAAAAAGCCAAAAATTTTCCGGTTGCGATCTGCCGGTTGATGGAGTAAGCCGGTTTCATCCGAAAAGCAATCCCGTTTGATGAAGTTTGCCGTTTGGATGGCGAGATCGAGATATTGCTGCTTATCAAAGACGCGGTAGGCATCCACTAATCCTTTTACAAAAAGCGCATTCCAGGAAGTCAATTGCTTATTGTCCAAGCTTGGTCTTATACGCTTCTCGCGATAGACGCGGAGTTTTACTTTTATTTCGCGGAGATATTTTTCCCACTCATCTTCTGAGAATCCACTTTCGAGCGCCATTTTATCCCCATCGATGGCACAATATAACACATTCGTGCTTTCTTCGTGCCAATTTCCGGCTTTCGTTACATGAAAATAGTCAATAAAAAGGGAAGCATCTTTACCGAGTATGTTTTCCAGTTCTTCCTGATGAAAAGTGTAGAATTTTCCTTCTACTCCTTCACTATCAGCATCCAATGCCGAATAGAAGCCGCCATTTTCGGCAAGCATCTCCCGTTGTGCCCAAGCTATCGTTTCTTCTACAATTCTTTCGTATAATCGCGAAGGACGTTGCTGATAAGCTTCGCTGTATAATGAAAGAAGTTGTCCGTTGTCATATAACATTTTCTCAAAATGCGGAATATGCCAGCGACCATCCACGGCATAGCGAGCAAATCCACCGCCTACTTGGTCATATATACCTCCATTTGCTATTTTCTGTAAGGTAAAATGCGCATGTTCCAACACAGCTTGATCCTTTGCAAGGAAAGCATAGCGGAGGAAAAACAACCAGTTATTGGGTAAGGGAAACTTCGGCTCCCTGCTGTAGCCTCCATTTGTTTTGTCAAATTGTGCTTTCCATGGATTTACAATATCGTGTAAATCGCTCGCTATATAAGCTTCTGGAATAGGAGCAATCGGAAGTTTTTCTGCTTGATGGATGCCTTTGGACAAACGTTCAGCATAATCTAAAGCTACTTCCGGTGTTTCTTCCCACATTTGGGCGATCTGTAACAATATCTGTTGCCAATCATGTGGTTTAAAATAAGTGCCTCCGTATATGGGACGCCCGTCCGGTAGGCAGATGCAATTTAGAGGCCAACCTCCCGTGTTAGTCATTAATTGCACGGCAATCATATAAATTTGATCGATGTCGGGACGCTCCTCACGATCAATTTTAACCGATACATATAAGGTGTTCATGGTCTTTGCAATAGCTTCATTTTCGAAACTTTCACGCTCCATGACGTGACACCAATGACAAGCAGAATAACCGATGCTCACGATAATGAGCTTGTTTTCATCTTTCGCTTTTTGTAACGCTTCCTCACCCCATGGCATCCAATCGACAGGATTGTGTGCATGTTGTTTTAAATAGGGAGAGTTTTCGTATAAAAGTTGATTTGCCATATCTTATAAAGATTCCTTTTATGGGAGCACAGTATGTACACTATCAATATTCGGTAATGATGTGCTTTAGGATAGCCGTATTGGCTGATAACGTCGAATAATCTATTCCTTGTTCCACTTCCAAGCAAGCTGTATGGGCCGTTTTAAGATTGACAGAACGATCGGTTGTATAGGCAACAAGATCAGAAACACCGGGGTTGTGGCCGAATAATAGTATGTGATCGTAAGATGAAGGGATATCATTTAAGCGTTTCATCAGAAAAAGATAATGTGCTTCATAAACTTTCGGTTCCCACACAATACGTTCTTCGGGATAACCTAAAACACCGCAAAATATTTTTGCGGTTTGCATCGCACGATTAGCTGTTGAGGAAATAACGAGTATTTTTTCATCCGTAGTCGGTAGCTGTGTTTTTAGCTTTTGAGCAATAAGTTCAGCACGGCTAACTCCTTTGGGAAGCAAATCCCTGTCGAAGTCATCTTTACCGAAAGTAGGTAATTCAGCCTTTGCGTGTCGAATAATATAAAGTGATTTCTGATCCATATTCAATCTTTCTTATTTCGCTAGATGTTTCTTTATATAGTCGTAACTCTTCTTTATGCTTTCGAATTTGTTTGGCATATAGATGTCATCTTGTTCCACAAAGGCATATTTTAGCCCCGATTTATCTGCATAATCCGCAATTCGGATAAAATCTATCGCGCCAGTTCCAACCTCTGTATATTTGATTTCTTTCATGATATCCTCAAAATCAGCATCATCGTAACCTTCCCCAATAACAGAATCGACGTGCTGTTTGTCCATATCTTTGATATGCCACATCGGAAATCGACCTGGATATTTGTCAAAATAAGATTGTGGGTTAAGGCCCGCTTTTTCCGTCCAAAAAAGGTCGAGTTCAAAATCCACGAGATCAGGCTCCGTAAACGTGATAAGAATATCTAACCCTCGTGTCCCATTCGCAAAACGTCTAAATTCCCAGAAATGGTTATGATAGCCTACTTTAATGCCTGCCTTTTTAGCCATTTCTCCAAACTTATTGAGCTGTTCTGCAGCATATTGATAATCCTCGGTTTTTAAGTTGTTTAGATCGTCCATCGGCGTGATAGGAGCGACAATATAGGATTGGCCTAATTGATGTGCAATCTCGATATATTTTTCAATATTTTCGTGTTCAGTTAAATTTTTGTTGAGGTATTTAGAGAGATCATAGTGGCCACTATGTGTTTTTAGATTGTTGTCATCCAATACCTTTTTCAGTTCTGCAATAGGAAGTTTCCAATAAGTGCCGGCAACATCATCTACACCAAATGTTTCCACATGTTTGTAGCCGATTTTGGCTACTGTACTTATTGTTTTTATAGGGTCTACATTTATTAAGTCGCGGATAGAAAACAGTTGAAGACCGAGATTATGAAAAGGGCTATTTCCCGATTTATCGCCTTGACAGGAGAATAAGTATGGACTAAGAAAAGCGACGGATAAGCCTAAACCTGCCTGTTTTAAAAATCCTCTTCTATTTTTTTTCATTCGTATAATTTTTTTTAGCGAAATTTCTTTGAAAATCGGTAATCTGAGATGAAAGTTAGGTAAAAAATGGATATGAAAAAAGGATTCTATTTTTTTATAGAACCCTTTTCCTATGATTGATCTTCTAACTTTCTCGAAGCGCTAAGCTTAGCAGAAACGAAAATTGACTAGACTGTCATAATATCTTTTTCTTTCAATTCGGCTAGTTGGTCTACTTTAACAATGAAAGAATCCGTTAGCTTCTGCACTTCAGTTTCTCCTACTTTAATCTCATCTTCTGATACACCGTCACCTTTTAATTTTTTAATGGATTCGTTTGCGTCTTTGCGGATATTTCGTATAGCTACGCGACCTTTTTCGGCTTCTTCTTTTACTTTTTTTACCAAATCACGACGACGCTCTTCCGTCAACGGAGGTACGGCCAAACGAATAATAGCACCATCGTTCTGAGGGTTCAGTCCGATGTTTGAGTCTATAATTGCTTTCTCTATGGTGCTGATTAAATTCTTCTCCCAAGGCTGAATAACAATAGTTCTAGCATCGGTAGTATTAATATTACTTACTTGAGAAAGGGGGGTCATACTACCATAATAGTCGATGGCTATTCCATCCAACATGCCGGGAGAGGCTTTGCCTGCCCTGATTTTAGTCAGCTCAGATTCTGTATGCGTCACGGCCCTACCCATGTTCTCTTTACAATCGTCTAATTCTAAGGATATCAGTTCATTCATATCTTATATATTTCTTTTGTAATAAATTACCTAACAACTGTTCCGATATGTTCACCGTTGGCTAATTTTTTCAGGTTGCCCGGCTTGTTCATGTCAAAAACAATAATTGGAAGGTTGTTTTCTTGACATAAGGTAAACGCTGTCATGTCCATTACATTTAAACCTTTTTCGTAAACCTCGTGGAAAGAGATCTGATCGTAACGTTTTGCAGATGGATCTTTTTCCGGATCAGCCGTATATATACCATCTACGCGCGTACCTTTAAGTACAGCATCTGCATTGATTTCGATAGCACGTAAAGAGGCTGCTGTATCTGTTGTGAAATAAGGATTTCCGGTGCCTGCACCGAAAATAACGATTCGTCCTTTTTCGAGATGTCGAACGGCACGTCTACGGATAAAAGGCTCACAGATTTGCTCCATTTTAATGGCGGTCAGCAACCGGGTTTTTAAACCAACTTTTTCTAGTGCATCCTGTAGTGCCATACTATTAATAACGGTTGCTAACATACCCATATAGTCAGCTTGTACCCGATCCATCCCAGCTTTTTCTGCACTTAAGCCACGGTAGATATTTCCTCCACCGATAACGATGGCAATCTCTAAACCTTGACTGTGAATTTCTTTGATATCGTTTGCATATTGCATCACCCGATTGATGTCAATACCGTAACTTTGTTCGCCCATTAAGGCTTCTCCGCTGAGTTTGAGTAGGATACGTTTATATTTCATGATCGTTTTTTGGAATATTTCCAAAAGCCAAAGATAGAACTTTTTTTCTAGCCGCCGATTATTATATTACGCTTTTTTCATCAAGATCATTTATTCCTTAATCCTTCCAGCACCTCTTCATAGTAGGATTCGTAAAGTGGAAGGATATTGCTTAGGTCAAATTCTTTCGCCCGTGCAAATGCGGCATTCTTGAATACTTGTAGACGCTCGCAGTCTTCTAAAATATGAATAGCATTTTTCGCCATATCTTCGATATCTCCAATATCACTAAGAAAGCCACTAATACCATTTACATTGAGTTCTGGCAATCCACCGGTGTTAGAGGAAATAACAGGTACATGGCAAGCCATAGCTTCCAAAGCAGCCAGCCCAAAACTTTCTGAAGAGGAAGGCATTAAGAATAGGTCCGAAACAGATAAGATTTCTTCAATGGCATCCTGTTTTCCAAGGAAACGTACGTTTTGGCTAACTTCAAGCTGGCGCGCTAGTTCCTCTGTATTCCTTCGTTCCGGACCATCGCCCACCATCAATAATTTACTGGGAATAATCTCATTAACTCTTTGGAAGATGCGGATAACGTCTTGGGTGTTTTTTACTTTTCGAAAATTGGAAGTGTGAATGATAATACGCTCGTTATCTGGAGCTATCGCACGTTTAAAGTGTTCCCTGTTTTTATTGTGAAAACGGGAGAAATCTATAAAGTTGGGAATTACACGTACATCTCGGGTAATCTCAAAGGATTCTAATGTTTGCTCCCGCAAATTCTCCGAAACGGCCGTTACTCCGTCAGAATGGTTTATTGAAAACGTAACTACGGGATTGAAGCTTTTATCTTTTCCTACCAATGTAATATCTGTTCCATGTAGCGTGGTTACTACAGGGATATGGATACCGTACGAGGCTAATATCTGTTTGGCTAGATAGGCAACTGATGCATGTGGAATCGCATAATGTACATGCAGTAAATCCAGTTTTTCGAATCGGACGACATCTACTAGTTTGCTGGCTAAAGCAGATTCATAAGGAGAAAAATCGAACAAGGGATACTGGGCAACTGCGACTTCGTGGTAGTAAAGGTTTTCGGAAAAGAAATCCAACCGAGCGGGTTGAGAATACGTGATGAAGTGGATTTCATGTCCGTTGGAAGCGAGGGCTTTGCCGAGTTCTGTTGCAACTACGCCACTTCCGCCAAAAGTAGGATAACATACGATGCCTATTTTCATCTGCTTATTTTTTCATGTAAAAATACAGCGCAAAGATAAGGATGGTTTTATAATTGCTTTGCAATAATTATCTAGAAAATGATTAAATTTAGGCGATGAACAAAGAATTGTTACAAAAGGAGCTTATGTATAGAACTTCTCGTTCTGGAGGAGCGGGAGGGCAGCACGTAAACAAAGTGGAGTCAAAGGTAACGCTCGTTTGGAATGTCAATGCATCAGAAGTCTTGACTGAAGACGAGAAAACACGTGTTCATCAAAAATTAACCAACAGATTGAATAAAGAGGGGTTGTTGCAAATGGAGGCTTCGACCGAAAGAAGTCAACTAAAGAATAAGGAAATCGTCACCATCCGTTTCTTTGACCTCCTCCATCAAGCATTGAAAAAGGAAAAGAAACGGCTAGCAACCAAAATTCCTAAGTCTCAAATTCTGGATCGGTTGGATCGAAAAAAAAAGCAATCTCAAAAGAAGCAGAATCGTAAAAAGAATTTTAATGCCGAGTGGTAATAATGGATAAGAAAATTTCTATTCTTGAAAATGACTTACCGCCAAAGGTCTTCCTTGTTCATCTTTTTCAAAAGCGGCGATAAAGGCGACTTTGTGTCCTTCTAAAAGTAGAAATCTGGAAATGAAATCTTCATTCCTTTGCGTTGACTCGATACGTAATATAAAATCCTCATCATCCAGATCAACTGTTGCAAATTTGATATCCTTTGATACCTGGTAAAGTTTTGAAATGAGATGAGAACGTTGTAAAATAGTTCGAATCGAGGTTTTAAAAATCAGAACATACTTTTTCATTAGGATATACTATTTATCTAAATACTATTGTTTATCAGATCACCTAGAGTGTTAACCTAAAACAAATATGCATGAAAAATAAAAGAGTTTTTATGGGAAATCGGCTGAAGCGGACAAAATATCGGTTGAACCGTCGATTTTTTCGGTGAATCTTTTTTTTGAGCGGTAACTTCGGTTATCCCTCTAGCCATTGGATAAAAACTTGATACTTTTCCTTACTGACCGAAATTTTGGTGGGATGGTCAATACGTAAATTGATAACAAGCTTACGTGACAACCCCAGATTTGCGAATGCAATTGCCGTACGATTTAGAATATGCTGTCGGTTTACCCGAAAGAAATCGTCACCAAGCAAATGTTCCATCTCTTCAAGCGTTTTATTAATAAGATATTCTTTTCCACTGTGCGTTTTAACAAAAACATTGTCCAGCTCGATATAACAAAGAGCTATATCGGATATTTGAACAGGGATAATTTTATCACCGTGGATAACAACCAAAGACTTCTTTGTTCTTTCCGTTATTTTATTGTTGCTAACAGAATGAACCATCTCTAACGCGGTGGAATTGAAGGCCTGTTGTAGAAGACGATATTTCGCTAACGTTTTTTGAATGCTTTCGTCTGAGAAAGGTTTTAAAATATAATCCAGACCAAAATGCTGAAAAGCTTCCATCATATACTGATTATAAGCAGTACAAAACACCACGGGGGCCTTAGGAGGGATTGTCTTAAAAATATCAAAAGATTCGCCATCACCCAGTTGAATGTCACTGAATATAAGATCAACAGGTTGTGCCGTCCTGAAATAGGTGATAGCTTCGCGGACACTTGTCAAACGGGCACAGAGTTGCATGTCTGGTTCTAATCGTTTCAGTGTCGAGCATAAATCTTCAGCCGTCAAATCCTCGTCTTCAATGATGATGGTTCTCATGTTGGATAAGTTTAAGTTGTACCTCAAAAGTAGTTTCGTTCTCGTGAATGATTACGCTATCCTGAAGGTAGTAGCTGAACCGTTCTTTAAGGTTGTTAAGGCCATAATTATTGTTGTCTGCCATGGAGGGTTTACGTAAACATACGTTGTTGCTTACAACCATCCAACCTGCTTGTTCACGAATCGTAATGAAGAGGGGATGATCTATTGTATAAAAATTATGTTTTAGTGCGTTATCAACCAATGGTTGTAAGGAAAAGATAGGGAGTAAATCTTGCTGAACACCTTCAGAAACTTGAATATTAAACTGTATCGCTTCATTAAACCGAAGCTTCTGCATGGAAAGATAGTCTTCGCAAAGTTTGAGTTCTTGTTTGACTGTTGCTAACCCGTCATCAGATGTCAGGAAACTTCCGCGCAAATAATCGGAGAGTTGGAGCAGATACGATTCCGCTTTGATACTATCTTTTTTTATCAGCGATTTCAAACTTGACAGTGCATTAAATAGGAAGTGTGGTTGTACTTGTTGACGCAACATTTGATTGACTGCCCGTTCTTTTAATTTGTCTAGTTTTGACCGCTCCAATTCTAGTTGGTTTTTAAAATAGTCAGTCATTAAGAAATACAACCATAAGAGCACAATAAAATTCAGAATAGCAGCCCGAAAACCAGCTAGAAGTAACAGGTTGAAGACGGATCCTGTGATAATCTTATGCTCTTGGGGAGTTAGTATACCCAAATATGAAAAGAAAAGGAGGAGGCCTAAACTTATACTAAATGTCAAGATAAAGCTCAACATTTTAACTTTTACAGGAGATTTGATGGGGTCTTTGATATCAAAATGGATATGGAGGGCAAGATTGGCGACTATAATTCCAAAGAATGCTAAAAATCCAGAACATGTATTGAGCCAAAAATTTCCCTGATCTCTATATAGTAAAGCATCAATAATAGATATGGACACGATACACAGTGAGAATATCACACTGCGTTGTATCCAACAAGTTAGCGGATAGCGATGCCGGTTACGTATAAATCCCATTTGTATTTTTTTACAAAGATAGCGGAATAATTTTTATAGAGACGATAAAGTAAAATACCGTATAACTAATTTATTAGTTGTATAACTAAAAAATTAGTTGCACATTTGTTCTTACAATCGATTGCAGGCAATATTGTCTTTTTAATAAATAGAGTTATGGACGAAATAAAAGAACTTACAAAGGCGGAGGAACAGGTTATGCAGGAACTGTGGAATATGGGAGGGGGGTTCGTAAAGGACATCATAGCCCAATTGCCAGAACCGAAGCCGGCTTATAATACAATATCTACCATTATTCGTATTCTGGAGACCAAGGGTTTCGTAGAACATGAGTCTTTTGGCAAAAGCCATCGCTACTTGCCGAAGATTAATAAAGAAGAATATAAGAAGTTAATTACCGGAAAGCTTTTGCAGAATTATTTCAATAATTCCACATCGAGTATGCTATCTTTTTTCTTAGAAGAAAAGAAAATAGATGTAAAGGAATTGGATGAGATTATGCAAATCATCCAGCGCAATAAAAAATAAAATATAAGCTATGACTTATCTGATTTTAGCAAACTTATCGTTGATATTGTTCTTTTTAGTATATATACTGGTGTTGAAAAACCTCACGTTTTTTCAGTGGAACAGGATCTACTTACTGGGAGCAATAGCGGTTTCATTCCTGATGCCGTTGTTACAATTTGTAGATTTGAGCCATCATAGAGAGATATATAAACCATTAGCAATTATTGATTTTGCAGAAATGGAATCTTTGGGCATGGCGGACATGGCGAGATATAACCATTCTTGGTCAGCTATGGATTGGATTCGATTTGTTTACATCGCAGGCGTAGGACTGATGTTTCTTTGGTTAGGTATCCGATTGTATCGTGTGTTTCGTACTTTTAGCGATAATACTGCCGAACAACGGAGCTTTTCTTTTTTCAACCAAGTGTTTATTGCCGAGAAAACTCGGCATCGCGATGTGATTGCTTCGCATGAACAGATTCACATGAAGCAAGGCCATAGTTATGACATCCTGTTTTTGGAAGTTGTGCGTGTATTCAACTGGTTCAACCCGATTTTTCATTTCTACTTGAAAGAGCTTAAATTTCAGCACGAATGTATTGCTGATAAGGCATGTGCCAGAGACAAGGTGCAATATGCGGAGCTGTTAGTTTCAAATGCTTTGCGTGTTTCCCACAGTGTATTGTTGCATGAGTTTTCCAATCATTCATTTTTAAAAAAACGTATTATGATGTTATTCAAAAATAAATCGAAGAAAATAAGCCGAATTAATTATATGATGATTCTGCCCGCGTTACTGTTGATATCCGGGATGACACTTGCATTCAACGTATCTATCAAAGAGGTAGTGCCTATAGTAGTTAGAGATATGGAAAACAGTGTGCTGCAGGATACAACCAGATCTCCCCAGGAGAAAGAAGATATCGATAGAGTATTTACTGCTGTCGAAATCAGTCCAGAACCAAAGGAAGGTATGCAAGCCTTTCGAACGTGGGTAGGAGAGAATTATAATTATCCACAAGCTGCTATTGATGCAGGTGTAAAGGGACAGGTCGTTGTTTCTTTTGTTGTAGAACAGGATGGTCAGTTAAGGGATTTTAAAGTTGTAAAGGATCTCGGCCATGGGACAGGCGAGGAGGCAATAGAAATGCTGAAGAAGGCAGAGGCTTGGCGTCCGGGAATACAAAACGGCAGAAAAGTGCGTGTCGCTTATACCTTACCCTTGTCAATTAACCTTGAGCCATAGAGAATTCTTTATAAGCAATCATAGATTCATGATAAGCGGTGTTTAAAGCTTTAATCGAATAGCTTTGGATACCGCTTTTTTCGTTGCTGTCCTTTCATGGAATCATGTTTTATTGTATCTTAGATGAGTAATTAACAACTGGTAACATTTTGCTTTTAACCTGTTTTGCACTAATTAACTACAATTATTATGAAAAAGCTGTTATTTATTTTGACGATTCTTTTGTCATTGGAGAGTTATGCCATAGAAAAACACGCCCTTATTATCGCCATTGGCAATTATCCAACAACAGAGACTGGCTGGTCAGCTATCAGTTCGGTCAACGATGTCCCGCTTGTCAAAAAAACATTACTATCCCAAGGATTTTCAGAGGCAAATATTGCCACATTGACGGATGCACAAGCTACCAAAGCCGGGATCATAGATGCTTTGAATACGCTGCAAAGTAAAATAAAACAAGGCGATATCGTCGTTATTCACTATTCAGGTCATGGGCAGCAGGTATTTGATGATAACGGTGATGAGGTTGATGGATTGGATGAGTCGCTTGTCCCTTACGATGCGCACGTGGAGTATTCATCTAGCTACAAAGGAGAGAAGCATATCCGTGATGATGAATTAGGGGATATTATTGCCAGTTTTCGAAATAAGTTAGGTGGTGACGGACAGCTGCTGTTTATTCTGGACAGCTGCCATTCTGGTTCCATGACGAGAAGTAGTTTGAGCGGGATAGCTCGTGGGGGGCGAGGAGCATTGACGCCTCCTGACTGGGAAGCTCCTAAGGAAATCAACCAGATCCAGAGTGGAAGTGGATTGGGAATAGTAGAGCGGGCAGCTGTTCATGAACACGCGGCTCCTTTTGTAATGATATCGGGAGCTTCTGCAAATGAGCTTAATTATGAATACAATGGGGTAGGCTCTCTAAGCTATGCTTTTTCTACGGCCATGAACGAATTAGGTACCGATTTTACCTATAGGCAGTTGTTTTCTGCTGTAATAGCCAATTTAAACGCCATTCGCCCCCAGCAAACGCCAACAATTGAGGGTGATGTGGATATGAAACTTTTCAAGGGTGAATACGCTAAGCAACAGCCTTATTTTGAAGTTACGGATATGTTTCGCAATAACGGCATTATTAATATTAATGGGGGGCTCGTAAATCATATTTTTGACCAAGCTACGGTATTTGTGGTAGCTGCCGGAACCCGGGAATTGGATACAACGAAGATATTGGCAAGAGGAACGGTTACCTCTGCGAAATTTAATGAAGCGGTGGTCGTTTTGGATCAAGTCCTGAAAGACAACAATACTAAAAATTATTGGGTTTTTCTCGACAAACCATCCTATGGAGATATTGCTGTAACTATTTTCTTCGATAAATCGGTTACGGACCAATCTGTTTTGGAAGGTGTGGAATCTTATCTCGAAGATAACGTGCTAGGAAATGTCGTTAAAGATTCGTTATATGCTGACATTATCGTATACAAAACGAGTGATGGTTACGCGATTGGTCATGGTGACGGGGCAGAACCCTTTGCAGATATCCGGCCTTCAGCAGATCAAACGCTATTGTCTGGGCTTACTCGTAAAATATTTAATTATGCACAGGGAAGTTATCTGAAAAAACTTAACGTCAAAAATAACAATTACGAGTTTGCGTTCAAGTTGGTGCCTGTAGAATTCGACCCGAAGTCGCGTAGAATTCTAGGACAGAAAGAGGAAGAACTACACAGGGGAGGGTCAGGTATCTTCCAAGTGGCTCCAAAGGTAGATCATGTTGTTTTACAGATAACCAATAAAAGTAAGAAGGATCTCTATATTAGTATCGTGGAGATCAATACAGCCGGTGAAATCACACCCTTTTTTCCGAATCAGCGTTGTAATTTGCATGACGACGAACGGAAGTTAGCACCAGGACAGACGGTTGTTTTCAGGGATTGTGTCTACTCTTTTGGACCACCCTATGAGCGTCTTATCCTCAAAGGGTTTGCTTCAGAAAAGCCACTAAATTTTCAGCCAACGGTGAGGACGCGTGGTGTAGATAGTGCAAGCAACAATCCATTGGAAAAATTTCTGCAAAGCAGTTACGCTCAAACTAGAGGTTCGGAAGCAGAGTCTGTAACAGGAGATCTGGATGGTTACAGCACGGAGTTTGTTTACGATATTGTGAAGAAATAACAGCATGAAAAACGCTTGTGCCGAAGCGCCATCAGTTGTTGCTACGCTATGGTCTGTCAACGATATGGCATCCGAAAAACTGATTGTCGATTTCTATAAAAATTTAAATCAACATCATGCAAAAGACAAAGCATTGGCGCTAGCACAGCATATGATGATCGAACAAAATGATCAATATGCACATCCCGCAATGTGGGCAGGGTATATCACGATTGGTAAGAATTAGGAAGAAAGCTTAATGCGATGAAAATATATTTTCTAATATTAATGTTACTTTTATGTTTCCCTTCATACGGCAACACAAAGGACAGCATAGATTTTGCTATTTTCACTGAACAGGCGGAAACGTTTGTCACCGTTGTAAATAAAGGAACCAAGTTGCTGCGTTGGCAAAACTACACGGGAAATGTATTGACGCGTTATGACGTTCCTGCAAAGCCGTTGCTTGCCATTCATGAGAATCCCATATCGCGAACCCTAGTAGGGCTGTCCAAAGATGAATTGCTCGTCTGGAATATAAATTCTTCCGAGATTGTGCAACGTTTTAATGTACCAATCAAGGGCTTTAATTACGTCTTTTATCGATCGGAAGGAGATATTTCAGATTATTTGCCAGAAAAGAATCTGCTCACGTTCGTTTCAGGAAACGAATTAAATGTGGTAGATGCCTCAAATGGAGAACTACTTTTTACCAAGACATTTGATAATCAATTATATTCGCCGAGATTCCTGGCCGATGGCGATAAGCTTATCGTCGTAGAGCGAATATCTTATCTTGAACAGAAGTTAACGGAGATTGACATTCTGAATCAGAAGACAAAGTCACTCGTCTCTAATAACAGCAGTATCAAAATAGCCGTGCGTAATGATAGAACGCAATATTCGACACTGGTAGACAATTCAGTTATTTCTTATAATCTGCAACATCGCGAAACAGTCCGGGTTGCGGTGAAGAACCTCTATAATCATTTTGCGACTATGTGTTATGTAACACCCGATATAGTCGCTATATCTAATGTCAGTTCGGTTTTTTACGTTGCCATTGCCGATACTTCTTCGGTCAATATATACTTGGGGAGTGATTATGTGTATGATGGCTTTGATTCAAACACAAACCTTCTCCTATTTTCTAAGGAAAGTAAAGTATTTGTGAAGAATATCATTGGGGAAACCTTGTTTGAGTCGGAGCTATCCGATACAGATTTCATGTGTCAAAATACAGTCTTGAACGTAAATGACGTCAATAACCTATACGATAAAGAACAATATAAAATTACGACATTATTAGCAACCGGTGACCGATACTATGCAACAACCAATACCGGGGCGTTGAAAGTTCATGACCAGAACAAAGTGATGTTGGGATCGGAAAGCATATTGGGAACAGCTATTACACATTTCAACCTCTTGGATGATGAATTAGCTTTTATAGCCGGATATGGAAGAGGTTCGCTGTTTCATATAAAAAAGAAGGAACATATTCGGGTGCTTAACGGGCATAATGCTAATATTATAGGTTCCGAGAAATTATCTGATCGATTTTTGGTAACCCTCGCGCAAGATAAGAAAGCAGCAATTTGGGATATGGATAATGGTGCATATATAGGAGATTTTAAATTAGAGAAAATGCCTTTTAGATTATTTGCTACCAAAGAGAATAAGGCAACTATTACGTTTACGGACGGATCACAGCAGGTGTTGGATCTGCAACAAATAATCGATGAGTACCTGAATCCTGTGCGCGAAATCCTTTTAAGTACAACGCACTCCACAGGGATTCAGGATATAGATTTTTTACCTGAAAGCGATTTAATGCTTTCCACCGACGGCAATGGTTATTTAAAAGTATGGGATACAAAATCAATAGCACCGATTTTCACAAAAAAAATGGAGGGATCTAGTATCATTAGAGCGGTCTTTAACCTTGAATTCAACGAAATAATAGTATATGGTATGCACACTATTTATCACGTCGATTATACCACCGGCAATGTAAAGCGAGAGGTGTCCGTGCCACCGTTGTACAATAATGATTTTGCGTTACATAAGATGAGTGCCTATCCGACATCTTCTTTATTTGCTATCAATAATAATCGGAGTAGAAACCAATATGCGTATCATGCCGGAAGCGGTTTGTTCTATAGTTTATTATCTGCCGAAGGTCGGTATGCACCACTCGGGCTGGCGTCTGATGAACAGACGGGAAGACTCGCATTTTTTACCTCAGATTATATCGATATATGGTCGGTAAAGGATGGTATACAACAGGAAAAGCGGATTGTTAATCCTAACCAGAGTTGGCAAAATGGATATGCCGACCGTAAAATTGCGTTCTCTCCCGATGGAAATAAAATGCTATTCGAGCAAGAAGAAGATTTAATCGTGTATGACTTGTTGGAAGATCAGGAGGTTTTTAGAGCAAATCATGTATTTGCCGCTACATTTATTGGTGATAATGCGATTGCTTATTGCCACCGAAACGGCGATAGTTATACAGCAGATGTTAAGGTTGGCAAGTATGACCTCGAGCATAAGGATACACTTTTTTATGTGGATAGTCCTAGTGGTCGGGCGGCCTTTCATCTGCAATATAATAGTAGCGATAATGTGTTGGCCATGGGCTATAACAATGGCGATATGGTGCTTTTAGATGCGACTGTAGGCATAGAGTTAAAACGGATAACCAAGAAAAATGTAACGCCTAACGTAGCCTATAACCCGGCTAATGGCCATATAACCACTACGGTTCCCGGGACTACTATGGTGCTTGATTGGAAAAAATTAAGATTTGTGAAAGCGGTGCCGTACAGGGGAGACGGGACAGTTACACCGCGTTATGTCCATAGTCCTGATGGAACGTACTATGCTCAATTATATTGGAATCATGTCGAGTTTTTTGAAGGGCATTCGTATAAGAAGCTGTTTGAGTTTCCGCTGGTGGACAGCACCTCCCTACGGCAAAATATAGCGATTTCACAAGACAATCGGTATCTTACCTTTATGGATCCATTTGAGGGAGAAGTTCATATTTATGATATTGCACAAAAGGAGTTGCGTTACAGGATTACTCCGGAGGAAGGAGGCCGCATTGACAGCTACCAGTTACTTCGGGATGATGACGATGAATATGTCGTCGCGTTAGTAAAAAAAGAAAAACCTAAAGAAGAACAACCACCTCCTGATGCGCCAGTCGGTAGTCGGTTTTACAACACTTATTTTACGGTGTATAATCTACGAAATAATAACGAGAAGATGCAAGAGGTGTTATTAGGAGACAATAATAATCTGGAAGGTATATCTCTGACCAGAGATAATAATTATTGGTTTTTAAGGAGTGATTGGCGAGAGGTGATCGTGGTCGACAATAAAAACAATAAGAGTTCAAAGTACACGATTGACATAGATAACTCTTGGGATAAGCTTTATCCAAGTATAGACTATACACAGTTTATCGTGACGGATACAAAAGGCTATCTATATGTAATAGATATTAAAACAGGTGTTATACAGCATAGCATGCGTATAAGTCAATCTAAAATAAAAGATGTAGTATTCTTTGAGGAAGACGACGTTAAATATATGATCACGTCATCTGAAGATGGTTTTGCGAGAATCTGGGACTATGAAACTAAAAAGCTCAAGACGGCTTTGCTGGCGTTTTCCCAGGATGATTATATGTTTATGAATTCGGACGGGTATTATAGTGGAACTCGAGGTATAATAGAAGCTGTCAATTTTAAAGAGAAAGGTAAAATATATGGATTTGAGCAGTTTGATCTTATTTATAATCGTCCGGATTTGGTGTTGAGTAACTTAAACAATGATTTGGAGGTGCAGAAAATATATTATGCTGCTTATGAAAAAAGATTGAAGAAATTAGGGTACACACCGGGGAGAATTGACGTTAAAGACGGTTCGATGTCCGTTCCTGCTATTTCTATTCATCGGAGTAACCTCACGTCCCAGACAAAAGACAGATATTTAAATTTTTCCGTAAGTGCCAACGATGCACAATATGCGATCAAGAAATTACATGTTTGGGTGAATGGCGTGCCAATTTATGGTGTGCAGGGACTCGATATCGGGAAATTTGACAGGTCAATCAACCAAACAGTCAGTTTGGAGCTTTCCGCGGGATTAAATGTTGTTAAGGCGTCTGTGGCAAATGAGAAGGGAATCGAGTCTTTAAAAGAATCGTTTTATATAACATATATAGGAGATCACCCAATACCTAAAACGTATTATGTTGGTATCGGTGTTTCCAACTATAAGAATCAGCGCTATAATCTTACATATGCAACAAAAGATGTAAAAGACCTCGAAGAGATGTTTTCGGATAGATATCCGGACTTTACCGGTTACCATCTATTGGATAGTGCCGTAACAAAAGATAACATTCTCGCCTTGAAAGAAGCGTTGTCAAAAACAAACGTCGATGATATGGTCATCATTTCGTTTAGTGGACATGGTGTCCTTGATAAGGAGTATAATTGGTATTATGCCACTTATGATATGGATTTTGAGCAACCATCGGGTTATGGTTTGCGATATGAAGAAATAGAATCTTTGTTGGATAATATTCCGGCAAGAAAAAAAATATTATTGATTGATGCCTGTCATAGCGGTGAAGTAGATAAGGAATACCTCACTAAAGAAACCGTATCATCAACCGCTTTAGCTGCTATAACAAGTCTCCCGGTCGGAGGTAGGGGAGCTGAAGCTATTGATTTAAATCCAACCGTTGGCTTGGAAAATAGTTTTGAGTTGATGAACGAGCTCTTTGCGAATTTATCTAAAGGTAATGGTGCGGTTGCCGTTTCCGCTGCCGGTGGTACAGAATACGCTTTTGAAGGAGAACAGTGGAATAACGGCGTGTTTACCTATAGTTTTATCAATGGGTTAAAATACGGAAAAGCTGATAGTAATAAAGACGGAAAAATTACGGTCAACGAATTGAAAAACTATGTCTCGCAAGAAGTGGAGAAACTAACAGAAGGAAGACAGAAGCCAACATCGCGTCAAGAAAATATCGAGAACGATTTCAGTTTATAATCCCCCTCTGTTATAAAACAGATTTTGTGAGACGACTAGTCAAATATTTTTTCGATCGTTGAAGCGCCGTCTTGAATAATCGTTTTCTTATTGTCATTCAACAGTCCCGGTACTTTGTTAATGTATTTGCTTTTGCGTCCTTCGTATTCATCCACCTGTACACTGACGCGTACAACGCCAAATTCTGAATTATTGGCAATTCCTGCCGGAACAGGAATGTCATAATACCAAGGAGAGAGAATAGGCTCTCTGATTTGATTCTTAGCACCGTATTTCAAATTTCTAAAATTGTAGTCCTGCTGGATTAAGACTGCTTTTTGCGGCGAGCCATCCGTGCTCCGCCATTCACCTTCTATGACAACGGATACTTTGGCATTCAAATTTTCATCGTTAAAGATACGTGTTTTCGAAAAGAAGATACGTAGCTGGTCAAAGCTGAGGCGGGTGACGCTAGGATTCTTGGGGTCGCTGATTAGTGAAATGACAGCGTGAAAATTTAAAAGATCGTCTTTCTCTTCACGGATAACATCTTTTAATGCAAAAGCCTTTGCTGTTCCTCCTCGGGTAGCTACAAGAGGTTGTGTTTCGATATCCTGATGTAAGTAGGTCTTAAGTTCGTCTTCTCTGGTGTCTTCCTCGGGGCGTGCATACTTCTTAATATGGATTTCGGCAAAACTTTTTTCAGCTGGTCCAAAAAATGTATTGTAGTAATTATTAATGGAAATACTTTTTTTGTAGGAAGTAGCTAACGACTTCGCAGTATTGTCAGCCAAATATTTAGCCCCCATGAATAGTGCCTGGACACCTAATTCAACCGCGCCGCGATTTGGTCCTCTTTGTTCTGGGTATTTTAATTCTACGACAAACTCTTCGTTCGCTTGGATATTGGAACGGCGGTGGGTTGCACAGGAAGTAAGCAAGCACAGTGCAAGGCAGGATGCAAGAATTCTTTTCATCGTCTAATAGTTAATTTCTTCGACCAGTTATCGTATCAAAACTAATCAATTTAACTTAAAATAATGCAAAATAATTTCTCGTCGCTATGCTACCTGCACTTACGCTTTCTCTAACTTAGAAACTCTTTCTCTAAGTCTAAAGGAGCGATATACACACCGTTTTTATAAACACGCATATTCCCTCCGGAAATTTCATCGATCAAAAGGAGTTGATTATTAGAAACATCGTAACCAAATTCTAATTTAATATCGTAAAGTTCCAATCCTTTCTTTGCTAGTTCCGCTTTGACGATATCGCATATTTTACGAGTTAGATCGGCAAGTTCATCGTATTGCTCTTTACTTAGGATATCCAATATGGCCAAAGCATCTTGGGAAATAACTGGATCGCCCCGTTCATCATCTTTAATTGTCACTTCTACGAATCGGTCCAGATCTTGTGCCTCTTGGCAATACGCCGCGTAACGTCTGTAGAAACTTCCTACCGCTTTATAACGGCAGATTACCTCAAGGCCTTTACCCAATACTTGTGCATTTTTTACGACAATAGATACATCATCTATATCCGCGGAGATATAATGTGTGGGGATTTGCAGGCTATTCAACAGTTCGAAAAAATATTTTGTCATTTTCAAACCCGATCTTCCTGCACCGTCGATAGTTAGCCCAACAGTATTAGCTCCAGGGTCGAAGACGCCATTTTCGCCGGTGACGTCATCTTTAAATTTTAACAGGATTCGGCTGCTATCCAATTGATAGACATCTTTTGTTTTACCTTGATATATAAGCTGCATGATGTTGATTTAATAATCTGCAAAATACGAAAATTCTATTACTCGAGGGAGGTTTATTGCCGTATTTCAATGCGTAACAGCTTAATTTCCGCTTGCATTTGCTCTATTTTATGTAAAAGGTGCTGCGCAACCTCTATACCCTGTAAATTGATTTCCAAATCATAATGCCAAGTCGCAAATTGTTCCAGCGCTTTCAATTCTTCTTCTTTTACGAATTCCTCTTCGTCCTGAACAACCAGCTCAATCAAACCATTACTAGAAAGGTTTCGAATAAATTGTAGCTCTATTTTGTGCGATTGGCAGACGTCTATTATCCTGATTAAAGTCCTTTCCATAGCTTATTTCTTTAGATTGGCCAATTGTTGAAATAGTTCTTTTTCTTTATCGCTAAGATTAGTTGGGAGTTTCACATGTAACGTCACATAGAGATCCCCAAACTGTCCGTCTTTCTTGTATACGGGAAAACCTTTTCCTTTTAGTCGAATTTTAGTTTCATTTTGCGTTTCCGGTTTAATCTTCACTTTGATTTTTCCTGCGAATGTGTCAACAACGGTCTCTCCGCCTAAGAGCGCGGTATATAGATCGATATCCTGTACCATATAAAGATCATTTCCTTTACGTTGGAAATGAGGGTCGGGTAAAATATTAAATTCAATATAAAGATCGCCTTTCGGACCGCCATTTGTTCCTTCGCCACCTTGTCCTTTGAGTTTTATTTTTTGTCCGTCTTCGACGCCGGCAGGAATGGTGATCCGAATATTTTTACCGTTAACGGTAAACGTCTGTTGATGGGTCGTATAAGCTTGCTGTAGGGGCAGTTCTAGTACCGTATGATAATCGTTTCCCCTAAATTTCGTTTGTCTGCCACCGCCGCGTCGGCTACCAAACATTTGTTCGAAGAAATCCGAAAATTCACCCGTATCATAATTTCCCGAATAGTCAAAATCAAAACCTTCAAACGGATTCCCTGCAGCTCCTCCGCTAGCACTGCGGCTGCCCTGTTGTTGCTGTGCCTGTTCATAAGCTTCTCCATGCTTCCAGTGCTCACCATATTGATCATATTTCTTCCGCTTTTCCGAATCTGTTAATACTTCATTTGCCTCGTTGATTTCTTGAAATCTTTTTTTGGCATCCTCGTCATTTGGGTTTAGATCCGGATGGTATTTTCGGGCGAGCTTTCTATACGCTTTCTTAATATCATCTTGGGAGGCATCTTTCTCCACCCCCAATACCTTGTAATAATCTACAAAAGCCATATGTTTGATTTGTTCAAATGAACAACAATAATGTTATGGGTTTTGTTTTCCGAACGTTGCATCCGCGATGCAGAATTAGGTTATTCGATGTATGAGTAGATGCGGTTGATGTGTGATATGAGAGCTACTTTGTGTGTCAATCTAATGCTTAATCAATTATGTTTATATTTACGTCTTTTCCTAACAACTCCTTTTTGAAGAACTGTTTATTCCCTGAAAGCGAAATGTTTGCCACTTGTTGTCCTTTATCTCCACTGTTCAATTTTACGGTACTTCGGCCATCAAGATGTACCGAAAGAGAGTCGATTTGCGTTGTCGAAGAATAGCTCAGCACCGCGTCGTTCAGCGAAACATTGGCGTTATTTATGTATATATTGGCGAGCGTCACATTGGCTTGTTTGGTAGATTCTATGGTTAAGTATCCAATGGTATCCTGTTCGTCTCTGCGGAGATAATTTCGTTTTAAAAAAAATTGACTACCGTCCATTGCTGCGATACGAAATTTATCCTGCATGATATGTTGTATATTAACGTTGATATATTGTGCCTCTACATCTTCAACTGGTGTCGCCTGTCTCAAATCTATCCGAGCATATTTGCCTGTTACATGGATAAGTAAGCTATCTCCAACCGTTTTGTAGTCGAATTGCTGCGGATTATGGCTAAAAAGATTGTTTTCAGCACCTTGTGTTTTATGTATTTCTAACTGTAATTCTTTGTCTGTATCACCGGTCACTTTGATGTGTTTAATCGGTTGAGGTAGTTCCTGTGTGACTTTGAGATCGTACCTTTTCAGCCAAAATTTGGAAATATTGTCAATGGGTTTGTTGTCTAAAGTCATGGTAACTGTACATAATGACTCCGTAAATCTGATACCCAGGATAGCAGTAGCGATAGCCAAAATGAATAATATGTTAGATGTTTTCATGTTAGTGCTGTTTTTGATAATAAAAATTGATTTCTTCCAACGATATACCCAGCAGATCGATGGTATTAAAAAAATGCGGTAATTCGACTTCGATAAACTGCTTTTTCCGTAACGCCACAATGGATGGCTTAGCATCTGTCGCGACAAAAAAGCCCAAGCCACGCTTATTATAGATGATTTCCTGCTGTTGCAAGATGTCGTAGGCACGCATCACGGTATTGGGGTTTACTTCCAGTTCGCCACCTAAATCGCGTACAGACGGTATCTTCTGGTCGGCGAGCCATTCCTTTTTCAAAATTTTCTCCATAACAAACTCCGTAATTTGCAGATATATGGCTTTTTCGCTGTTGAAGTGCATTGTTATATCTCCTTTTCTTTTAGTTTGTGATAAAATGTAGCCATGGCTAAGCACCAGTACACTATATACAGGATGGTGGAGATAATTACAGGGATCACTTGCTGCAATCTTATGGGGAAAATGTTGGCACTGACCACTTGCGGCCGTAGGCTATAAAGAGCCGAAAAAAGCATAATCCATATACCCACCATTAACACCCAAAACAAAAAGACGCTGTATTTCTTGAAAAACACTCTTGATAGAAAATAAAGCGGCATTAACGATAGAACAACAATGGATATCATGCCAATATTCCAGATTGGAATAGTAAAGAAAACGGTGCTTTTTCCTATACTCGGATATAAATCACCCTGTTGCTCCAGATAATGCAATACTTGTTCATAATACAGATGCTTGAACCACCAAACCGAAATATGGTCGTATAGGATGAAACAAAGTGTGCCCAATAATAATCCAGCAACACAAAAAAGCGTAATAGCTACCGTTCGTTCCAAATAAGTGATAGGTGTCAGATTGATGCGTTCGGATTTGTTCAGCACCTCAAAGTGACGCCACGTTAAAATCATAGTATAAGCTATTGGCAACAGCAAAATAAATATCCTTTCGTCAAAACGTGTGCTCAGTAGAGCCTGTATCCATAGCTCTTGGTTGGGGAAAGCAGCTGGGTTAAAAAGCCGGTTGTAAAATATTCCGCCTGGAACAAAATACAGCACTGCGAAGAAAAATAATATAAAGAGTGGCATGGTATATAGCAGGAGCTTATATGATTGGAATAGTTCTTTCATCGCTATTTTTAAGCGGCTAATATGCAGTTTTTTGCTCATGGCTGTAAATATTTAGCATTTGACAATTGTTTTAAAAAACCAGGATGGTTGGAAATTGCGTTGAAAAATAATTCGATATCAAAAGGTGTTTCTTCGCCATTGGTATTCGCTAGGATATTGACATCGCCATTTGGCCTGCTTTCTGTGTACAACGCTTCTGGATACGTTCCTTGCCGGAATTTGATTTGCTTGTCCAGCTCATCAATTGAAGCATCCAGTGCCAACGTATAGTTTTGCAAAATGAGCAAATGATCGATGAGTTGGTGGATATCCCGAATCTGATGGGTAGATATGATAATTGTCCTATCAGGAGACACATGCCGGGCCATCAATTTTCGAAATTGTGTTTTGGAGGGAATGTCGAGACCATTTGTTGGTTCGTCCATCAAAAGCAAACTTGTATTAGTTGCCAAGGCAAAAGCAATGTTTACTTTTTTGCGCTGTCCATAAGACAATGACTTTATTTTTTCTCTCCGATTTACCTGAAATGCAATCAAAATATCTTCGAAATAGGATCGATCGAACTTAGGGTACAATGAACCATAAATATCGAGGAAATTAGAGATAGTCCATGGCGGTAAATCGACTTCATCCGTTACGAAATAGACATCCGATAAGAATGTGACCTCACGCGTTGAAGGTGAAAAACCGTTTGTTTTTACTGTTCCAGTTTTTGGAAACAACAGTCCGCAGATAAGTTTGAGAAATGTTGTTTTTCCGACGCCATTCAAACCTAATAGGCCATAAATGTGACCGGGTGAAAGCGTGGCACTGATATTATCAAAGATGGTCATATCTTTTTTGTAATGGAAAGAGAGATTATTGATTGCTATCATAATAAATAGTTTTAGTGTATTAGTATGTTAATACACTGCAAATATAAAAGAAGAAATTGAAATTGCAAGAAATAATAAAAAAACGTCTCATAGTTTGGCTATGAGACGTTTTTTAACGGTATTGGAGCTTTAAAAACCTTCTACCAATTGATTTATCGTTTCGATTTCTTCCGTTGTCAATTGAATATCTATACTCTGCGCATTTTGGATAGCCTGCTGTGCATTGCGGGCTCCCGCTAATGCGATGGTGATACCAGGGCGTTCAATCGTCCATCTTAGCACCAATTGCCCTAAAGATGCATTTTTGCTGTCTGCAATAGGTTTTATCTTATCTAATAGCACATTTGTTTTCTCGATAAAGTCAGGTTGAAAATGAGGCGAAGACGCGCGGTGATCGCCTTCCTGAAAAGTATAGCTCGAATGAATTTTACCGGTTAACAGGCCACGTTGAAGTGGGCTATATGCTAAAATCGATTTGTTTTGTTTTATACAATATGGCACTGTTTCCGCTTCAATGCCTCGGTTAACCATACTGAAAGCAACCTGGTTGGAAACGATATTTAATGTTTGTTCCGCTTCTGCGATTTGTGCGCTGGAGTAATTGCACACACCTGCGTAACGTACCTTTCCCTGTTCTATTAATCGAGAGACCGCTTCAAAAGTTTCCGAAATAAGTGTAGTGGAATCCGGCCAATGAATTTGATATAAATCAATATAGTCCGTTCTTAAACGTTTCAAGCTCTGCTCACACTCATATATGACACTTTCTTTTCCAGCATATCTGTAGACATCTAATGCTTTACCATTGTTATCTTTCGTATGCATGGCGAAATCGCCTTTTGCGGAATTCAGATCCCACCGCATACCAAATTTTGTCAAGAGCTGTACTTTATCACGCGAAATCTTCCGTACAGCTTCACCGACGATCTCCTCGCTTGTTCCCTGTCCGTATATAGGAGCGGTATCGATGGATGTTACGCCTACATCATAAGAAGCCTGAATTGCTTCTACCGCTTCTTTTCTATCTGTTGAGCCCCACATCCATCCACCGGCTGCCCAAGCGCCGAATGTAATGGCAGATACTTGCAGATCACTGTTACCTAAGTTTCTATATTCCATATCTGTTTGTTTTTCCCCTTACTCTTTATTAGAATCAACGGATAACCGCTTATCACGATTGGCAATTTCCCAAGTCACGTGGAATACCAATTTCTCCCGTTTTACCATCATCGGAAAGTCTATTTTGTCAACCGTATCTTCTGGCGTGTGGTAATGTGGGTGCAACCCCGAAAAAAAGAATGCGGACGGAATACCCTTTTCAGCAAAATTGTAATGATCAGAACGATAATATAAACGCATTGGGTCTTTAGGATCGTCATACATATAATCCAATTCCATTTGCGTATAGGTATTGTTTGCAGTTTCTGTTATTTGCTTTAATGTAGAGCTCAATTTATCCAGTCCGATGGCGTGGATATAATTGTGGTTTCCGTTCAAATGCTTATCATCTATACGTCCAATCATATCCATATTGATACAGGCAACTGTATTTTCAAGCGGAAAGATAGGGTTTTCGACATAGAACTTCGAGCCTAGCAGTCCCTTTTCTTCGGCAGCTAAACCAATAAACAATAAACTTCTGCGAGGTCCTTTACCGTCTTTCTTCGCTTCTGTAAAAGTACGGGCAAGCTCCAATACGCCGACTGTACCTGAACCGTTATCGTCTGCCCCGGGAAAAAATGTGCCATCCGGTAGGATACCATCATGGTCATAATGCCCGACGATGACAACAATCTCATTTTTTAAGTCTGAGCCTTCTAATAAGCCAAGTACATTGGGATCTGTCAACTTCTCTTTCGTAACACCCATTTCGGCCTCTAATTTTATCGGAATAGAGAACGTAGCAGGATTGCTTTTCTGCTGTTCAAGGCTGGTTTTACGCTTGGCAAGTATCTCATTTGCTAATTTTGGAGAAATATTGACCACTGGTGGTTTGAATGTACCCGAGACGTCATCATTTCCATCATCCAAAGAGAATCGCCCACTAACTAAACGTTTTCCGAACCTTTCCATGTTTTGATCAACATAATCACCCGTTGCCAAAATCATTTTTGGATTTTTTTTGAGAAGCTCCTGCACTCGTTTAAATCGGCTACTGGCCCATTCCGACATTTTCGTGCTGCCTGTAACGATGGAATGGCCGTTTGCATCTTTTGGTTCTCCTTCATTGATCACCAAAACCACCTTATCCCGGATGTCCAGATTAGCCAGATCATTATGTTTTTTGTCTTGAATGCCATACCCAACAAATATGATATCATCCGCGTAATAAGTGTTTTTTTTATGATCACCCTGTACGAAGAAATCTAGGCCATTTTCATAAGCCGTTCCATTTATCATGAACTGTTGTACTTGATAGGAAATCTTTGCCAGGTCTACAGGCTGGAAATAGCTCCCATCTACCGGTGCTTTTAAGCCGTAAGAAGCAAACTGTTCGGCAAGGTAGTGTGCCGTTTTTTCACCGCCTTGTTGACCCGTGCCACGCCCTTCAAACGATGGTGATGCCAATAATGTCAAATGCTCGCGTGCGGTTTCCACTGTCAGGAGATCCGCATATTTTACTTGTACCGAATCTTGTCGTTGTGCTACGACACAGCTATGGAGTACCGGAACGAGCAAAAAAGCTGTAATCCAATTTTTAATCATAACGCATATTAAATCTCTATCTAGCATCCCGTCGATCCCTGACTGCTAGCATTTACTATTTCACCTCACACTATGTACAGGCGATCTTATTTACACGTGTGCCGTGTCGGCCTCCTTCAAAATCGGTGGTCAAAAATGTTTTTACAATTTTTTTCGCCAGTTCGATGTCGATAAAGCGAGCAGGAATGCATACGATATTCGCATTATTATGTTGCCTTGCTAAGGCTGATATTTCGTTTTGCCATGCAATAGCAGCCCGAATACCTTGATGTTTATTGGCTGTAATAGCTACGCCATTGGCACTCCCACAGACTAATATCCCCAATTCGTTTTGACCGTTTTCGATACTCGTAGCTACCGGGTGTGCAAAATCAGGATAATCTACGGAGTCGGCTGTTGCCGGACCAAAATCTTCTACCGTGTAACCTTCATCTTGAAGAAACGCAAGTACAGCCGTTTTATATTCAAATCCGGCATGGTCACTTCCTATTGCAATTTTTTTAGACATGATCTTTTTTTATTTCTGATTATAAAATTCCTTTTCTTTTTCTAGTTTTCGCTTATGGACATTTGCAGACACCATGATACTCAACTCATAAAGCAGAAACATAGGGGCACTGACAGTCAATAAGGTGATTACATCGGCTGTTGGCGTGATGATAGCAGCAATGATTAAAATAATGACGACAGCATATCGTCTGCTTGCCCGCATAAAGGCTGGAGTCATCAAACCCAGTTTAGATAATATAAATATCACGATAGGTAGCAAAAATACAACGCCGCAACCTAATGTTAATGTAGCTATAAGCGACAAGTAAGAGTCAATCGTAATTTGATTGGTGATTTCTTCGCTTAAAGATACATTAGCCAAGAAATTGACGGAGAGCGGAACGACAATATAATAACCAAATAATGCGCCGATAACAAATAGTACGGTCGCGTAAAAAACAAACCCACGTGCAGAACTCTTTTCTACTTCTGTTAGAGCAGGCTTTATAAAGAGCCAGATTTCGAAGAGTAAATAAGGAAAGCCCAGTGCAACAGCCATCAATAAACACGAATTGATCTGCAACATAAACTGCCCTGCCATCTCCGTATTGATGATATTAAAAGGGATTTTTTCTACACAAAAACCATCCAAATTGAGCAAATCGCCCACTTTACACATCATCCGATAGGTCCAGAAGTCGAGGTTTTTCGGCCCCATAATAATCTGATTGAAGACGAAATCGTAAAAGGTGAAGGAAAGGATAGCAAATACCGCAATAGCGATAACTGAACGTATAATATGCCATCTAAGCACTTCCAAGTGTTCAAAGAATGACATTTCTCCTTCGAGGTTCTTTCCTTTTTGTTTTATAGCTTTAATTAAATCGTTTGATGTTGACATCCTAATGTTGTTTCTGAAACAAAACAAAAATACCATTCTTATTTAGAAGAATGGTATTTTAACTGTATGTAAAGGAAATTTTATTCAACCTCTTCGTCCGGATATTCCGTGAGGTCAAATGTTTCCATGAATTTTGTTGTAAAATTGCCCGCTCTAAAGTTTGGGTCACGCATTAAACGTATGTGAAGCGGAATCGTTGTTTTTACGCCCTCGATCACAAACTCACGCAATGCGCGCTCCATGGTATTGATAGCTTCTTCACGTGTTTGTGCAACACAAATTAATTTGGCGATCATCGAGTCGTAATTCGGAGGGATGGTATATCCCGCATATACATGTGTATCTACGCGAACCCCATGTCCACCTGGCGAATGAAAATTTGTAATTCTACCTGGTGACGGACGGAAATTGTTGAAGGGATCTTCCGCGTTAATACGACATTCAATGGCGTGTCCGGTTGGTTCGTAACTTTTTCCAGAAATCGGAATACCCGCAGCTACCTTAATCTGTTCTTTGATAAGATCAAAATTGATGACCTCTTCTGTAACAGGGTGTTCGACCTGAATACGCGTATTCATCTCCATGAAATAGAAGTTACGGTGTTTATCGACCAAAAATTCGATCGTACCCGCTCCTTCGTAATTTACAGCCTGTGCACCTTTGATGGCAGCTTCTCCCATTTTTTCGCGAAGTTCTGGGGTAATAAATGGAGAAGGCGCTTCTTCTACCAGTTTTTGATGACGTCGCTGTATCGAACAATCACGTTCTGATAAATGACAAACCTTACCATATTGATCTCCAATCACCTGTATTTCGATGTGACGGGGATCTTCTACAAATTTTTCTAGGTAGATTCCATCGTTGCCGAATGCTGCTCCGGCTTCTTGACGGGCAGAATCCCATGCGGGTTCAAACTCTCCGTCATTCCACACAATACGCATTCCACGTCCACCTCCACCAGCAGTAGCTTTTAAGATAACAGGATAACCAATTTCATTGGCCAGTTTAATACCTGTTTTTACATCTGGAACTAAACCATCAGAACCGGGGACTGTGGGTACGCCTGCTTGTTTCATGGTTTCTTTCGCCGAGGCTTTGTCACCCATTTTCTCTATTTGTTCAGCTGTGGCGCCAATGAATTTAATCCCATATTCGGCACAGATGGCGGAAAATTTCGCGTTTTCGGATAAAAAACCATATCCAGGATGGATGGCATCCGCATTTGTTAATTCGGCTGCCGAAATGATATTGGGAATACTTAGATAAGAATCTTTACTTGCAGGAGGTCCGATACAAACAGCCTCGTCTGCGAAACGTACATGTAAGCTATCGCGGTCTGCCGTAGAATAAACAGCAACACTTTTAATACCCATTTCGCGACAAGTACGAATGATACGAAGCGCAATCTCCCCTCTATTTGCTATTAATATTTTTTTGAACATTTTTTGTAATCTCCTTATGATGGATCAACTAAGAATAGGGGTTGATCGAATTCTACAGGTTCTGCGTCATTTACCAAGATTTTTACAATCTTACCCGAAACCTCTGATTCAATTTCATTAAAAAGCTTCATAGCCTCCACAATACATAATATTTTACCCGGTGCGATATCGTCACCTACATTTACAAATAGGGGTTTATCCGGGCCAGAAGCACGGTAAAAGGTACCGATCATAGGTGACTTTACGGTGATGAGGTTTGGAGACTCGGCCGCGGGTGCGTTCGATGCTGGTGCTACTGGTGTTGGATTGGCCGGTGCCACCGGTGTAGCTGATGCAACAGGTTGTGGCGGAAGTGCTACTGGATTTGGAACGGTCGCCGTAACATAAGTCGGCTCCTGAGTTGTTTTTATAGTAATTTTAAAGTCTTTTTCTTCGATAGCGACTTCGTTCACACCTGATTTAGCAACAAATTTGATCAGGTCTTGAATCTGTTTAATATCCATACTCATATTTCTAGTAGGTTTGTTTCTTGTGTATAAATTTCTTACGATAAATTTTCACCCCAGATTTAAGGCTAACGCATAACTGGGACAAAGTTAAATAATATTTTTATGCTTTTGTATAAGCCCATTTGAGATAAACCGCTCCCCAGGTAAAACCACCACCAAAAGCTGCTAATATTAAGTTATCTCCTTTTTTTAACTGGTTCTCCCACTCCCAAAGGCAAAGTGGAATCGTACCACTGGTTGTATTTCCGTATTTATGGATATTGACCATAACTTTATCTTCGGAAAGTCCGGCACGTTCCGCAGTAGCATCGATTATGCGTTTGTTTGCTTGATGCGGTACAAGCCAATCCACGTCTTCTGATGTCAAATGGTTTTTTTCCATTACTTCTACAGCCACATCGGCCATATTGGTGACGGCAAATTTAAATACGGTACGTCCTTCTTGATAAGCATAGTGAAGACCAGCGTCTACAGTTTGATGGGTTGCCGGATTTAAAGAACCTCCACCTTTTATATTTAAATATGGGCCTCCTGAACCATCAGTTTTCAAAACCGCATCGATAATTCCGTTGTCCTCATCATTTGGTTCCAACAATACACATCCACAGCCGTCACCAAATAAAATACAGGTATTACGATCTTCGTAATTAACGACAGATGACATTTTATCGGCACCTACCACCAGGACCTTTTTGTGTTTACCCGATTCTATAAATTGAGCTGCAGTAGTCAAACCAAATAGAAAACCAGAACATGCTGCTTGGAGATCGTACCCCCAAGCTTTCTTAGCACCAATTTTATCCGCTAAAATATTTGCTGTTGCCGGAAACAGCATATCCGGCGTACTGGTACAGAAGATGATCAATTCAATTTCGTCCGCGGAAATACCACGCTTTTCCAATAAACCTTTAACGGCTGGAACAGCCAAGTCCGATGTAGCCTTACCTTCTCCTTTAAGGATTCTCCGCTCTTTAATTCCTGTCCGTGTTACAATCCACTCATCGTTGGTGTCAACCATCGTTTCCAGTTCCTGATTTGTTAGGACGTAGTCAGGAACGTATCCGTTTACTGCAGTAATTGCAGCATGTATTTTTGACATATATAAATTAATTGAAAGCAGACCTGATTTTATCGATGATTTGCGACTCAATCATGTCTTTTGATAATAAAACCATATTTTTAATAGCTTCAGGAGTCGAAATGCCGTGCCCGATAATAACCGGTGCATTCACGCCTAAAATAGGACTTCCACCATAACGCTCATAATTGAATCTATCAAAAAAATCATCCTTCATTCCCTTTTTTAAGGTCACTACATAAAAAGATTCGGCGAGTTTCAATACCACATTACCCGTAAACCCATCACAAACATACACGTCTGCAGCGTCTGTAAAAAGATCGCGGCCTTCGGTATTGCCAATAAAATTTATCTTTTTATTCTGTTGGAGCAGGGGGTAGGTTGATATGGTTAAATTGTTTCCCTTTTCTTCTTCTTCACCAATGTTTAGCAAGCCGACTTTGGGCGTTTCTACGCCATAAATATATTGCATATATAAGCTTCCCAAGGTCGCAAATTGTGATAGCATTTCGGGCTTGCAGTCCGCATTCGCGCCTACATCCAATAAAATGCCATAACCACTTTTAATCTTAGGAACATTCGTTGCAATAGCTGGGCGAAGAACGCCCGGAATTGCCTTGACACTAAATACGGCTCCAACAAGCATCGCTCCCGTGTTGCCAGCAGAAGCAAAAGAGTCGATTTCGCCATTCTTCAGCAATTCAAATCCTTTAGCAATGCTAGAGTTAGGTTTTTGGGTAATGGCCTTGGTAGGATGTTCATGCATGCTTATGTTTTCGGGAGCATGTATGTAATCAAATTTGTCGGGATCCGCTCCAGCGTGCTTTAACCGTTCGATGGTGTCTTGTTGATCGCCTATAAGAACAAGACGTTGTCCCTCCTGTAGTACTTTTTGGGCTTCAATAGCTCCATTTATGGTGGAGTCGGGGGCGTAATCCCCGCCTAAAACGTCTAAACCAATCTTCATTCGTTATTATTTATCATCAATAATACGCAAAAACATCCCAAATTAAAGTATAAAAATTGAATTTTACACCTATTTGGGATGTTTAATTTCGTTGAATGATCTCGTTAGACAGCAGCGGTGTTTTCAATAATCAATTTTCCGTTGTAATATAAATTACCATCTACTGTATATGCACGGTGAGGTGTATGTACTGCACCTGTTTCTTTGCATACAGTTAACGTAGGTCTTTCAGCCTTATAATGTGTTCTTCTTTTGTCCCTTCTTGATTTAGAAGTTTTACGTTTTGGATGTGCCATCTCGTATTTCTGTTTTAGTTATTTTTAATTTTCTTTAATATATCCCAACGTGGGTCTGTTTTTTCTTCTGTCTCTTTGTCTGTTTCCAAATCCGGCGAATCGCTCAATTTTGCTAGCATTTCCGGATCGCAGCTTGCATTTATGCCCTGCTCTGAACATTTATTGTAATAAGGAACGCGAACATTGATGTATTCATAAAGCAATCCAGCAATATCCAATTCGTAATCCGTTTTGGATAATACCAGTACATCTTCGGTTTCCTGATTCCAGTCGTCATTTGTAAACTTGACAAGTAATCGCTCTTGGAAGTCCTGTGCAGCATCAAAGGCTGTTAAACAAACATCACATGTCAATTGAATGGTGCCATGCACATGAAAGTTTACAATCAGCATGTTTTCCTGCTTCTGTAACTCTACATCTGCTTTGAGTTGCCCCTTCTTTACCAGCGAGTGTTCATAACAATCAAAGAACTTATCATCAATATCAAACTCGAAATTGTGCTTTCCAGTTGTTAACCCTGAAAAAGGAATTCTATAATATTTTAGATGTTTCACAATCTGCATTCGAGCGTGCAAAATTAATTATTATTTCAGTAAAAAGGAAACTTTTTGCAAATTATTGTTCGTCCTCGCCGTAATAATATTTACCCAGTTCTATTTTCTCTCTACCATTAGCCATACGCCAGCGATTGGTATCGCGCAATGAATAAGCACAACCACAATACTCTTGCATATAGAATTTTTCGCGTTTGCTGATTTCCAGCATGCGCGCCGATCCCCCCTTTTTCCGCCAATTGAGTGTCCAATATTCCATTTCTGGATGTCGGGAAGCTGCCCGTAATCCGCAATCATTGATTTGTTCCATGGTTTTCCACCGGGAAATGCCTAACGAGCTCGATATAACGTCAAATCCATGCTCCGCAGCGTATTCGGCTGTTTTTTCAAACCGCATATCGAAACACATCGTACAACGTATACCACGTTCCGGTTCATCTTCCATGCCTTTTGCCAACTCGAACCAATGGTCTACATCGTAATCTGCATCAACAAAAGGAATGCCGTGCTTTTCTGCAAAACGGATGTTTTCTTCCTTGCGCAAATCATATTCTTTACGCGGATGGATATTCGGATTGTAGAAATAAATCGTAAAGTCGATGTCGGAAGCAATCAGGGCTTCCATAACCTCACCGGAGCAAGGGGCACAGCAAGAGTGCAATAATAGTTTCTTGCCGCCATTCGGCAAATTTAGCTTCTCGCGTTTAAACTCCTTGTTGTCCATGATAACCGTGCATTTAAAATATGATGCAATTTTACGGAAAACTGCTAGATTTTACAAAAGTTCGTTAACGGTTGTCGCAGGTTTGCCGATATACACGTTTATTTTTTACTTTTGTAACGCATGATACAATAATTTTTATGTCTAAAATCTCCCCTATATATTATGTGTTCGCCATGCTGGCGCTTATTCTTGGATTTTATGCCTGCGAACGAGACGATGCAGAGCCGAATTTGGAGATGAGAAAGTTTACCCGTTTGTATGTTTCTTTTGAAGAACATACGGTTGGCAAGAACCCGCCTGACACCAATATTCGTGTTATTTACCCCGCAGATTCCTCGGTTTTTGCTTTTAATGGTAGGCACGTATCGCAAGTATGGGGAGGAGGACCAATCTATTATGAAAGTCAAATGAATGCCATCTTTCAAGCCAGCGTTAACCGTGCCGGATCAAATGATACCGCCATTGCCGTACTTAATATGGGCTCATCGGGTTCATTGAACAATGCCGGTCTGCCAAAAAGCCGCTATTATAATAGTGTAAGAGGAATGGTATATCACGCGCGTACGAATGTACTCTATGTTGTTAATGGTGCAGGACCAGATGCTGGTGTATACGTCATGGAACGCCCAAGATATGCAAACCGGGAGAAACAGCCCGTTAAGAAATTAAGAAATAGTAGCTTAGCCATGTGGGGAGCAGCCTATCAAAATGAGCAGCTTTTTACGTCTAAAACAAGTTCACCCGGTGGGATTTATGTTTTTGAAGGTATTGCCAATGCAGAAGTCAGCGAGCGTGATTCCATCGGCAGTCTTGACGCTACTCGTATATTATCCATTGAGGGGGCGACAAATAATTTGCGGGGATTATTCTACGATACGGTCAAAAACGTCATGGCCGTTGCGCAGATGGGCGATGGAAATTCGGGAAATGGCCGCATCCTTATATTTGAGAATTTTTCTGATTTAGCAAAAGAAGAAGGAACGATTACACCGACACGTGTGATTACGGGGGCTAATACAGGTTTAATAGCACCCGTCGACGTCGTTATCGATACACGGCAGACAGGCGTATATTTATATGTTGCTGATCGTTCAGCGCGAAAAATATCACGTTTTAAATACACCGATAACGGAGATGTCGAACCTGATAAAGTGATCAATACCTCCGATTTCAAAGACGGCCGAACGCCGGTCAGTATCACGTTGGACACGCGGGAACATGAGTTGGAATGATTGATAGATATTTTATATTTTTGTAACTATTACGTTTGATATGTCTAAAAGCCCACTTCTATATGGTGCATGTATGTTCTTCGCACTCGTTATCGGATTTGTTGCCTGTGAGGAGGAGGACGTAGGACCGGGACTAGAAATTAGGCAAATTTCCCGTCTGTATGTCTCCTTTGAAGAATACGGTACAACGGATGAACGAGCCGATACGACTATTCGTGTCATTCAGCCGGCGGATTCTTCTGTTTTTACTTTTCGAGAAAGCCACCTATCCCAAGTACAGGGTGGTGGGCCAATTTATTTCAATCCTTATGTGAAAACTGTTTTTCAGGCGAGTGTTAATAGCGAAGAAAACAGTAACGGGCTTGATACGGTCATTGCTGCGGTTAGTGTGCAACAGACAGGATTGCTGAACAACGCCGGAAACGGTATTCGTAGCAGATACTACAACAAGGTGAGGGGTTTTGTGTACCACGCTGCTACACGATCTCTTCTGGTTGTTAATGGCGCTGGTGCAAACGCAGGGATATATGTGGTCGATAATCCCAGTAATACAGGGAACCAGAAGCAACCTTATAAAAAATTAGTCAATCCGGACCTCGATATGTGGGGCGCAGCTTATCAAAACGATCGACTTTTTACCGCTAAAATTAGTGCACCGGCGGGGCTGTATATGTTCCAGAATTTGACAACAATATCTGTAAGGGCGAGTGATTCCGTTGCGACGTTAAATCCTACCCGTACATTCCGAATTGAAGATGCCTCGACTAATCTCCGTGGATTATCTTACGATACGATTAAGAACGTCTTGGCTATTGCCGAAATGGGTGATGGAACAACGGTAGGAAGCGGACGAATTCTCCTATTTGATAACTTCTCCAATTCGATAAACGGCAATTCGGATCTCATCCGGCCATCACGTGTGATTACGGGATCTAATACGGGTTTAATCTCTCCTGTTGATGTCGCGATTGATACACGGGCGAGCGGTGTGTATTTATATGTGGCTGACCGCGCAGCAAAAAAGGTCTCGCGGTTTAGGTATACAGACGAGGGCAACGTGGAGCCAGAAGATGTGATCGATACTTCCAAATTAGGATATGGCGTAACCCCTGTTGGGTTGGCGCTGGATGCCCGGGATGATTCTACGCTGGGTCAATGAGGTTCATCAATAATTGAACTTCCTCACGCTTTTCATGATTGTCCACGTATTCATAAGCAGCAATCAGATTGCGTAGGATACGTTTGATAATCTCCAAATTACTACATGGTTTAATGTAATCATCTGCCGGTGGTAGATTTAATTGTTGCAGGAAAGCAACAATATCCACTTCCCGCATAATCTGTCCGCGATTAAACACATTAATGTAAAAAAGGACTTCGTCGGGTTTTTCTTCGTTCATGTAGGCCAACACAAAATGCTTCGGAAGATTAACGCCATAAATAGGTATGTCCAATCGTTGCGCAACGATACTATAAATGCAAGCCAGTGAAATAGGATTTCCTTTTTTGGATTCCAGTACCTTGTTGATAAAGGAGTTTTGTGGTGCATGAAAATCGGACGTATTACCGGATAAGCCAAATTCCCGGAAGAGGATATTGTTCAATAGCTTTACCTTTTCAATCGGGCTCATATCATACATCAAATGGTACCAAGCATTGCGACGTAATTCCGCTAGCCTCCCATAAACTTCATCTTCACCTAAATTGGGATATTGGTAGCGGTTTACGATAAGCAGACCTTCCAACAGATCCTCTTGGTTACTCAGCTTCCACAATTGAAGGTCATTTTTTACTTGGTTGAATTGTATCTTGTGAATGATCTGTTCCACACGTTCTTGCAAAAGCACATCGAAGGACTGTTCCCAAGATTCTTCCAATAACGGAATCACTTCCGGACCGCACGTGATTAGCTTGTCTTCCAACGCTTGGTAGATTTCCGCATCTGGATCATCCAGCAGCGAAATCAAGGCTTTTAACTCCTGCTCATTCATCCATACTAATATACGGGTTTTCTTTAATCTTTTTTTTCCGCAAAAAAAGATAGAAAAAAACTCGTCGCTTCAAATGTTTTACATTGGGGATGGTGCTAACAATGAGTTTGTACAATCGTAAAACATTTGGATGCGACATTTAGGGTTAATTGGAGATTGTGCAAATGCGTAAATGAAAGCGATCAATATTGTTTAGCGGTTGTGCGGAGCTAAAACGGCCTTATATTGTTTTGTGACCATTTTTGTGCAGGCTATTCCGTAAAAAACAAAATAAAGGAGCGTAGCGAGTTTTATTTTGTTTAGGAATAGACAAATAAAAATAGCAAAACCATATTCAGCCTTGATTTTTATGAATTCGTGTTTCTTTTGGTATCCATGAGCTCACTTCGTTCGGTTTTGTTTCTTTTTTTATCAAGAAAAAAAGAAAACATCACTTCACTTGCCCATCAAGCAAATTAACAATCCGTTTCCCATATTCCGCATTTTTTTCTGAATGCGTGACCTGTATAATCGTCATACCCTCTTCGTTGAGTTGTTTGAAAAGCGCCATGATCTCCTCGCCCTGTTTAGAATTGAGATTACCTGTCGGTTCGTCTGCCAGCAACAATTTGGGTGCAGCAGCTAACGCGCGGGCGATACCCACGATCTGTTGCTGTCCGCCGGATAATTGTGCCGGAAATAAATCTTTCTTTCCGACAATTCCGAAACGATCCAGCATATCACCCACGATGGCTTTTCGCTCCTTGCCAGATACATTTTTGTAAATTAACGGTGTTTCGATATTTTCGTATACCGTTAGTTCATCTATCAAGTGATAAGACTGGAAAACGTAGCCCATGTGCGATTGGAATAACGTTGTTCGCTTCTTCGGTTTTAAAGCCAATACGTCTTCGTCCATAAAATAGTAATGTCCTTCGTTTGGTTCATCGAGTAAACCTATAATATTCAAAAGTGTCGATTTTCCCGAACCCGATGGCCCCATGATGGAAATAAAATCGCCCTGTTCGATTTCCAGATTGATATCTTTCAGTACAAAAGAGCGTGTACCGCCTACGTTGTACCATTTGAAAATATGTTCTAATTTGATCATTTTTGTTTTATTCTTTATTCGTTTCTTAAACTATCGACGGGATTAGCGCGAGCCGCACGTATCGCTTGGGTGCTGACCGTAAATAGCGCAATGATAACGGCTATCATGCCCGTCAATATAAATATCCACCATGATGCATCTATCCGATAGGTGAAATCTTCCAGCCATTTGTTCATTGCCCACCATGCAATGGGAACAGCGATAATAATCGCAATAAAAACTAATTTTACGAAATCCTTGCAAAGCATGGCGACTATTCCCGTAACGGATGAACCGAGTACTTTTCGGATACCGATTTCCTTACTGCGTTGCTCTGCCATAAATGCTGCAAGTCCAAACAGCCCTAAACAGGCAATACCGGTGGCCATGGCCGCGAATGTTAGGCTTAGCCTGCTCATACGACGCTCCGATTTGTACATACTATCAAAGGCTTCATCCATAAACCGATAATCGAATGTAAATCCAGGGGCTAGCTTGTTCCACTTGTTTTCTATACGGCTGAGTAACAGCGGAAGGTCGCTGGTTTCTATTTTAAATGCTGCCTGTGAAGGACTATAACCTAAGAAAAAGCCCAATGGTGTAACCGGATCGCGGAGAGATTCAAAGTTAAAGTCTTTGATCACACCAATGACGTGATATGATTCCATACCATCACCAAATTGGAAATGTATTTGTTGACCAATAGGATCTTCTCCTAAACCAAAATGCTTAACAGCGGTTTCGTTTAAAATAACTGCCGTAGAATCAGCCCGTCGGGCGACAGAGAAGTTACGTCCCGATACCAGCTCCAAATTTAACGTAGGGATATATTGTTCATCGATATGCCATGTTTGTAGTTGTACCGTATTGGTCGGCGTCATAACGGTTTCTCGAGCAAAGGGGTTGTCGCTTCGACTCGAATTAGAAACCGGGAGAAAACCGCTGATAGTACCTGTTTTGACATCCGGAAGAGTTAAAATCTCGTCCCGAAAGGCTTTCGTCTGATTTCCCAGCGCGTGGTAATCATTAATTAAAAGAATGTTTTCCCGCTCGTACCCTAGTTTTTTATGCTGGATATATCGCAGTTGTGCGGTCACGATGAATGTGCCGACAATCAGCACAATCGATATGGTAAATTGAAAAACCACTAAACCACTTCGGAAAACGCTCTTTCCAGAGGAAATCACGGTATGTGATTTCAATACTTGTAATGGATTAAATGCGGATAAATAAACAGCTGGATAGTAACCGGCGATCAACCCAACGAATAATAAAAGAAGTGCAAATAGCGGAAGTGATTTGAAATTGATGATATCGTTTATTTTAAACTCCTTGCCGGATAGTTCGTTAAATAATGGTACGCTCCATGCAACAAGTCCAATGGCGAGAATAATCCCTGCGAGAGCTAATAACAACGACTCTGCCAGAAATTGACCAGCTACGCTTCTTCGCGAAGCACCCAATATTTTTTGTACACCAACTTCTTTTGCTCGGTTGGCCGACCGCGCCGTAGACAGGTTTATGAAATTGACACAGGCTATAAGCAAAATAAACAACGAAATAGCGCTGAAAATGTAAACATATTGGAAACTGCTGTTAGGACGAAGTTCTCCCCTCAGATTGGAACGCAGATGGATGTCGGTGATGGGAATGACATCGTAATGGAATGCGTTTCCGTCTTGTCTGAATGTTTCTATATCCGTGACATCCATGAATTGTTTGGCTGCTGGAAGACCGTGTTTGTGAACATACTCTTCGAGATGAGTTTCCAGCAGGGAGCGGTCGGTTGCGTTTCTCAATAAGATGTAAGTCGTGAAGTTATGGGAGAGGAGCTCACCCCAATTCCGGTAAGGGGCGTTTTCCATAGCAAACAGAAGGTCATAATTGAAATGACCGTTTCTAGGCATATCTTCGATTACTGCCGTGATCTGATAAACGGTGTTTCCGGCGTCGTTGGTCTCCAATGTCTTTCCAACAACATCTGTTGTATTAAAATAACGTTCAGCTGCAGAGCGGCTCAATACAACACTATTTGGCTCCATCAAGGCATGGTCAAGATGACCATGGAGAGCTTGGTAGGAAAATATGCGGAAAAATGAGGAATCAGCATGGGCAACGTTCGCCTCATTTATCCATTTATCTGCTTTTCTGATCAGTTTTGCGCCAGCGGATGTATATAACCGGGTGAAGTCTTCCACTTCCGTATACTCGTTTTGAAGTATAGGGCCTATTACATCGCTTGTAAGCGCCATATCCATTTTGCTTTCACCGATATGGATATGTGTATTTAGACGAAAAATACGATCCGCCTGGGTATGGAAGCGATCATAACTGAG
Source organism: Sphingobacterium micropteri (assembly GCF_014692515.1). Taxonomy (GTDB): domain Bacteria; phylum Bacteroidota; class Bacteroidia; order Sphingobacteriales; family Sphingobacteriaceae; genus Sphingobacterium; species Sphingobacterium micropteri. The sequence goes on from NZ_JACOIK010000010.1 coordinate 169,107, forward strand.
CTCATCAAATACATAGGTCGTGATAAATATAAAGCCAACAAGTCCGAATGAAAGTCCAACAATATTGAGCATGGTGAACATTCGGTTCTTTGTCAGGTTACGGAAAGCAATTCTAAAATAATTTTTGATCATCTTGGATTCGTCATATCTGTTTTCTATCAAGACAATAGCTGCGCCATAAAATTAAAATATTGATAATTAGTTTGTTGTGTTGTTTTGGGGATGTCGAAGCTGTCCGATATCGGACAGTAGTTGTTCAATGCCGAACAGAAGTAACATCACGAATTATGCAGTTCGTATCCGTTTATATTCTCGTTCTAGCCGCTGCAGGCCTTCTTCCAGTAGTAACCGCGGGCAAGCGATATTGATACGGAGGAAATGATCGCCTGCCTGTCCAAATTTGATACCGGGCTGCAGCCATAATTGTTCGTGTTTCAGCAATCTGTCTATGATGACCGAAGAAGGCATCCCTAACGCGCTACAATCGAGCCACACTAAATAAGTAGCTTGTAGGGGAACAATGGGAAGATCGGGTAGATGCGAACGACAAAATTCTGTTAGATACTGGTAATTTTCATATATGTATTTCTTCAGATGTGCTAGCCAGTATTCTCCTTTTTCATAGGCTATGATCAGGCTGTCGATGGCAAATATATTGAGCATGGTCATTTCCCATTTTGTTAATATTGCCTTTATCCCACTACGGAAAGATGCGTTTTCGGTAAAGAAATAGGCAACTTGTAGACCTGCTAAATTGAATGTTTTGGAGGGGGAGGAAAAAGTAATGGATGTTTTCGCATAAGCTTCTCCTAAAGACGCAAAAGGGACATGTGTAAAATCGTCATGCACTAAATCCGAATGGATTTCATCCGACAGAACGACAACGTTATGGTGGATACATATTTTGCCAAGCCGTTGTAGCTCCTCTTTGGTCCATACCCGACCGGCAGGATTATGCGGATTACTGAATAATAATAGCTTTACAGCAGGATCAGCCGCTTTTTGTTCCAGGTCTTCAAAATCAATTTGATAATTTCCGTTGTCGTACAAGAGGTTATTCTCCACGAGTTCACAATGACTCTGTTTAACGGTGATGAAGAAGTGATTGTATACGGGAGGCTGTACAATAATTTTGTCACCTTCAGATGTTAGCGCCTCTACTGCTGCTGCGAGTGCCGGCATGACACCGGGTGTCGCGACGATCCAGTCTTTTTCCACCTGCAGTGCGTGTCTTTTCTTCCACCAGTTCGCAATTGCGTCATAAAAAGAAGGGGGTGTTGCCGCGTAGCCAAACACACCGTGCGATGCCCGCTTGGTCAAGGCTTCCGTCACTTCGGGAACCGTTTTGAAATCCATGTCTGCCACCCACATGGGGAGTACGTCGGGTTTGGACCATTTCACGCTTCCGCTATTTGTTCGATCGATTAATTCGTCAAAGTTGTATTCCATCTTGTTTTCTGTTATCATGCTCAACAAACTTAAAGAAAATAGCTTTATCCAATTCCAATTGCGCGGCTTTTTCGTGGCCTTGCCGAACTGACATCATCTCTGTTGATGAAATAAATAACCGCAATCGATCGTATATCATCGTCCACTATACTAATCAAATTGACTTCCATTAAATACGTCATCCAACCAAGTAATGCGTTCCGTGAGGTAATTGCGGACAAAATCGACATAATTTGCATGTGTAGTGCCTACATACCAGCTTTGGTTAATATTTTGACCTAAAACATTCCAGCGATTAAAATTAAACAATTGGCTATGAACCAGGCGTTCAGCCTGCTTATCAAGGTATGCCGTGATTGTTTTTATTTGTGTTTCTTTCGAAGCGTTCCATCGTTCACGTACCATTTTTTTAAACGCTGGGTCTTGTGCGATACGGTCCATCCATTGGCGGGGAGCATGTGCATTGGTCAACATTAATTTTCGGATAGCATCCGCTTGACCAATACGTCTATCGTTATTGAAAGCTAAATCAAAATCCCAAACCGGACCGGTGTAAATTTTTTGGTCTTCATCGCTTTTTTTGAACATTCGCATGCTCCATACCATATCGGTGTTGCCGCAAATTTCGTTAACGAGATAATAATTGACAAAACTTGGCAAATCAAAATATGGTTGATAGCCCTCATTAGGGTCACTAAAATTTTCGCTAAACAGACGGTTTTCAAACGCAGTATAGTGATTTGTTATGTAATTAAGTTCATCATCGGTGATATCATCTTCATCGGGAAATTTAACGGTTATGGGTACATCCCGAGGTGTGGTGAAGAATACCGGCTCCTGATAGGCATATCCATCTTGTTCGAGGATGAAACCACCGTTATCTTCGTCAATTTGGATACGGTCTTTACTTTCTTTGATATGTTCGGTTAGCGTGTAGTTGCCCTGGTATTCACCGTTCAGAAATAATTCAACATACTGTTGCCTAGGGGTATAAGCCAATTCCAGTCGGCGGCTCAATTCAAAAGCGATATCGTTGCGTAGCAAAGATTGGTCTCCGTAATTGGCGATCAACGCCCAGCTTTTATCTGCCGGCATGCCCAACAATCCGGCTTTATCCGTCAGTTTGATTCGGTACGGTTTTTTAGGCATTCCCCAGGTCGAATTTCCTCTGCCCCGAATCTCGGTACCACCTTCGTAAAGGACGTCCCCCAGAAGACCGGTCGTAATCGTTATATGGCCGTCCACATAATCCTCTTTGCTAACGATAGGCACATCATCCGTCGAGATATGTACCGTCGGGAACCCCGTGTCGGTAACTTTGACGTGATAGGTGTGTACATCGCCGTTTTCGGCTTCTATCCGGTAGCTGACATGCTTTGAGAAATCCTGTGGGCTAATACCACTTTGTTGTACCGTTCCGTTTACGGTCAGCAGTTCCCCGTTGTGGGTGAATTCCGGGATCAGGCTGGTGATGCTCGTTCCCATTAAGGTATGTAGAAATACGCTATCGCCGACGATTTCACCTTGGATATCCAGAAGCAGCGACGAATTTTTCTCTTTTTTGAAACTGAAAGTTGTTAATGTATTTTCCGCAGATAGACTTTCTTGCGGGGAACGCTCTTTTTTACATCCGGTAGTAAATAGCAATAATGTCACCAACAATAGCTGGCACAACGTTTTTGGTGTGTTTGTTCTTATCATAAGCAGGTTCATATTAGACCAATGGAACTGATATATCGCCGTGATTTATCCGTCCACCATTCACAAGATAGGAAATAATCTCGATACTATTCCACGATGAGATTGATTCCGGCCATTTCTGCTTTATACTTAATTTTCTCGACCAAGCCATAATAACTCCAATTCCGTAGTAGGAACTCATCTTCCTTTGCGACTTCTTCTTTATTAGTCTGATTGACCAAGAGTAAGGTTCCTGCCTGTGATTTCACGCAAATGTCTATGAGACGACGACTATAAAGGTGTAGTCGACTATCCACATAGCTCATTTCTTTTTTATTGAATTGTTTTAGGCTTTTTAGTTTTTTCTTTCGCCCTTTTCCCCCTTTGTTGAAAGCAGCAGCCTTTTGTATCCGGTGGCGTGCTGACTGAATAGCCAATCGTCGGTAAAGGAATTCTTCTTTATTCCCGATTTGAAATTGCTCTTTGTTGATTTGAAGCGTAATGGGATGTTCTACGGAAAGCGCTGCTTCTGCGATAACGTGTTCTTTAAGATCATGAACTTTCTTGGGAAGTTCAAGTGCAAGTAGTAGGAATAATTTGCCTTTCACAATTTGCAGTGAACTAGCACAGATCTTTATCTGACCGGCGAGTGCGCGTTGCAAAAGAACGCGTTTGTCCGATCGGTCTTTGCCGAGGTAAGTACGGAACGGAATTTTGAACAATGTAAATTTGAAGTTCTTTCCTTTTTCATCGTTACTTAGTTTGACCTGTTTGCCCGAAAAAGGAATGGGCATCGTCTTTTTGAAGTTACGTAGCGATTTTTCCCCTTTCCAGTATGCCGACCGGTCGGTATTGAACGTTTTGATAAGCGACATATTTATGTTGGATAGGATATCGGAAGGTATCTCTCCTTTAAAATAGCGAGACAACACTTTGTAGGTTGTATTCATACGGGATGTGTTCAATATTCCTTCGGGATCTTTATCGTTATCGGCCAGTTTAACTTTGATGTCTTCCTTTAAATAGAGCAGATCTTTTATGTTTTCCTGTATGTATTGGTGGGTCAATACCAGGTTGGACCCACGATACACGAGATTCTGCCAGGTAAAAAGCTGTTTGAAATATGCGATGCGTTTCTCTTTGTCGTCGCAATCAATAAAGATCTGTACTTTTCGTGTTAAGATGATGGTATCTGTAGCCATATTTTTGTCGTTTATGCTGTTTTTTTGGCTTGCTTTATTTTTGCATGTGCTTCTATAAAGAGCTTTTTTACGACAGCGGCGTTTAAATTCAAGGCTTCTGCAATCTGATCGAAGGAAAATTGTAAATCGTAACGCATGCGGAATATTTCTTCCTGCTGTTCATTGATTTCTCCTTGGACGACATACTTGGAAGAACGGATTAGTTGTTCTATTTTTTCCGCACTCTGGAAAATTTGGCGTAATGTTTCAATGGTTTTTTCGACCTGGAGGCTTACTTCATAATCCGAGATGCCGCCAAGATAATAGGCGATGCGCTCGTAATTAAAGCTATATTTCAGGCAGAGTTGCAGAAAGAGCTGTTGTTCTTTTCGCAGATGCGGTAGAAGGTTTTCGATCTTTTGTAGTTTCTCTTTTTTTTCTTCTTCTAGCTGTTCAAGATAGACGATATCCTCTTCCTCCTCGTCCTCCAATTCGTAGCCCAACAAGAACTCTTGATAGTCTTCGATACCGTCGAGCCTGAGGAGGCTGCGGTGAAAGCGATTTCTGGTTTTACTATAAAAGGCACGAACGGCCGATTTGATTTGTGTTTTCAGAAACTGGAAGAGTTCTTCTTCCGATTGAAGGTTTTCCCGAAACAACCATAACCGGAGGAATGCTTCTTGCGCAATGCTTTCTGCAGTACATTCGTCTTTCGTGGCTTTTTCGGTGCGAAAAATGAGATAGCCGTAATATTTTTTGTAAAAGAAAGCTAATCCCTTCTCCTGACCGTTTTGTAACATGGCCAAATGTCGTCCTGTTGTGTTTAATTTGTTTGGTTTATGCATCGTTATGTTGTTGATTAGTAATCTATCGTATAACAGCTTTCCGCAGTCCGGGTGGTCGTACACTAGTCGTTTTCAGGCGGGACTGCGTAGGCTGTTTTTATGTGTCGATGCGTATTGGTGTTTTTTTGTTCGAAACTGGCTTATATTGCTTTGTATATCTGTCAATATGTGGTCTGTAACAACCAGAAAAAAGTATAGGTTTCCCCTTTGCGGTTGTGTAAACCTTAAAATCTGATCTTTGGCACCTGAAAGGAATACGGTAAAACGGTTTTCAGTCGTGTATACCTTCCAAGTTGCGGTTAGTAACACCTCGGTGGCAACTATAATATTTTTGTAATAGTGTTGTGTATGCGTTTAAAAAAGCTGTTTACGGAGATTAACCACCATTCTTGAGTTAAGAAAAGGTATTTAGTGAGTGGCTATTTCGCCCTCACCCTATGGCGCCACAAGGAGCCTCGTTGTTGTTTAAGATCAAATCGAATGATCTGGTTTGTTTTTTAATATTTTATTGAAAATGTTAGTTTCGGCCCTGTAGCTTTTAATGCGTAACGTTTCTTTCAAAAATGGACTAAACGCATTTAGAGGTCGGTGGAGGTTGTATATACCTTTCGTAATATCAATCGTTGAAAAACTTCGACCTGCCTATTTTCACTTTCGGGTCGGTTGTGTATACCTTTCAAATAGTAGCCTATAACACTTTCTTGGTGAACAACATAATATGCCATGAGATTGTGTATACCTTTTACAATCGTATTTAGTTACACCGCCTAGTCGGCTGGCGAAATTAAATTTTTGGTTGTGTATCCCTTTCAAATTGTGATAATTACAGCTGAGAATAATCAAGGGGCGATTCACACTTGCTGTGTATACGCTTAAAAAACTGTTTGCCGAGATTCACCACTATACCCGAGTTAAGAAAAGGTATTTAGTGAGTGGCAAATTGCCCTCACCCTACGGCGCCACAAGGAGCCTCGTTGTTGTTTAATATAATATCCGATTGCTTGGTTTATTTTAATATTTTATTGAAAATATCGGTTTCTGTTGACCTGCTTGTAATGGCTACGAAGCATTTCAAAAGTGGAATCTGTAACATCTAATGATTAGTAATAACGTTGTGTATACCTTTTAAAATAAACTACGAATCGTGCAAAAAACACCAATATGTTAAAGAACAAATCGATTCCATGGCAAACCATTGCTTAAAATACAAATCAAACACACGATATTATACGTGTACTGGAATCGAATAAAATGTTTTGGAATCCTATATGTCTCTAACTGGTTTTCTACTTGCTATTATACGCTTATGTACGCATATAGGATTAAATGCTTAGACCGGCTGCTGTTAAACCGGCGACTTGATGATATTTCTATAACTAAACTTAGTTGTCATACAATGAAGCTAGTTGTTTCATTGTCAAATATGCAATATTTCCTGTTTAATAGCAAATTTATATTATATTTTTTTGTTGTTTATTTTGCGCAAATAGATTAAGCTATTATTTGTTGGTATCGCGGTATCGGCGTAACCAAATGGAATGGCCCTCTTCATCATCTCGCCCCTAAACAGAACCTGGCTGTGTGCTAATATAAGGCGCCTGCATGGGGCCGAACATCAACGTGTAGCAATTGGAGCAGCGGTGATCATGGCCTTGTCCTATTCACTTGCCGATATAAAGAAGATGATCGCGTATATGGATAACAAGTATGCCTTTGTTTTGGGCGTACTTGTAAGTGGGATAACGAGGTTTTCAAACACAACAGGGTTGTACTTCGGGATTTTTAGGATGCCTGTGCGCAGGAGGTAAGCCCAAACAGATATCGGAGGTATTCAAGCTATTTTTTTAAAGACGTCAACAGATTGTTCTAGAAGCGGGGCAAGGGGGGCTGCTGTGCCGGTAATTGATAGCGTGGGGTATGGGGGTACACTTATCTTGCATGCAGGTCTGTTTTTGCTGTTTTTCAAGGTTGTTTTTGCTGAAAACTGCGTTCACGATGCCAAAATGGCTGATTTTGATGATAGAAATTGAAGGGATATGTACTGTAAAGGTGTATATTTTCGCCAAAAACTTTTTTGGGGTACCCCCGAAATTGGCGAGAATACGCACCTTTTGTTTGTTTTTACAGCACATCTTTGTCATGGAATAAGATAGCAGATATAAGTCTGCTGTCTGCGAAACGAATATTTAACAAATAACAACATGGCAAAACCAGTATTTACAAGCAAGGATGCAACGCAATTGTTGGTCTATGCAGAACAGATTTTTTTAAAGATGACGGAGAATGCGGATCTATTTGTCGATCCGGTTCCGGATTTAACCACCTTGGAGACAAATTTGAGTGCTTACCGGGAGGCGTATGCAGAAGCTACTTTTCGGGATAAGCGTGCTGTCATCTTAAAGGCACAGCACGGCGAAAAACTTCAAGATGTTATTCGCCGTTTAGCGCACTATGTCGAGGGCGTTTCGGCTGGCGACGAGGCTGTTATCGTGGCAGCAGGATTTCGTCCTTCACGGTCCAGTCACGTTTCTTTAGGGCGTACACCGAAACCGGAAAACCTTCGTGTAGAGCATATACAGGTTGGTTCCGGGATCATCCGTTTACGCGTCAATTCTTGGCGACCGGCAAGGCTTTATCGGTATGAATATCGAAAAAAAGGAACGGAAGCTTGGGAATCAACGCTGCATACCAAGTCTACCTTAGCATTGAGGGGTCTCGATATGTTGGAACAATACGAATTTCGGGTATCCTATATTGGTAGCGATGTGACGCTGAATTATAGCGATGTGGTTACGGCATGGGTAATATGAGCTATAAGAGGCATTATCGGTTTTAGGAATTATATATTTTTCTTATATTGGCATGAATAATGATGTACTTGAGCATAAATAATGATGAGAACCACATTAGATATTCCAGATGATTTGTTGGAAGAGGCAATGGCTTTAACAAATGCGAAGACTAAGAATCAATTGATCAAAGAGGTGTTGGAAAGCTATATCGCGAGGATCAAAAGACAACGGTTGATTGCCTTGAAAGGTACGTTAGATTTGAACATTGATTTAGATACACTTCGGGGAAGGGGAGATGTCAAGATATAAAGTGTTAATTGATAGCTCGGCTTGGATTCAGTATTTCAATGTAGGTGATGTCCCTGTTATCGATCGATTGTTGGAAGAAGATTTTGCCTGTACAAATGATCTGATATTAACAGAATTGCAGCCGGTATTGGCACATCGGCAGAGATACGACGTATTGGAAGGGCTGTTAGCCTTGGAACGAATTCCGCTTTTGATAGATTGGGAAGCGATAAGGAAATATCAATTGATGAATTTTCAAAATGGCATAAACAAAGTCGGTATACCAGATTTAATTATCTTGCAACAGGTCATTGAAGAAAAAATAACATTATTCAGTTTCGATAAACATTTCAAATTAATGGGTAAATATTTGAATTTCGATCTTATTTCGACAACAGCGTAAACGAGAGATCACTCATCTTGCAAGCTATCCACCGGATTGGTTTTTGCCGTTCGTATACTGATGGTTATCAGTGTGATCAACAAGCCGATAAATCCCGCAAGCACAAACATCCACCATTCTAATTCAGGCGGTTAGTACAAAAAACCAAAAAGCCAAAGTGGAATTTTGTTTTCAACTCCTACCTCAAGATCATCTGCAGCAATGAAAGCATTTTCAACCTCCTCGATTTGCTTTCGGCCTTTGGCTTTACCTCCGACTTCGATTGTTATCTTGCGATCCACTAAAAAATCACCGGTAGCGGGTAGTGAAACTTCATGTTTGGCATTGCGAAGCTGATTGAGTAAAAACGATTCCCTACGACTACCTTGATTGGCTTCGCCGGAAGCGATAGCGCGGTGTAGATTCGGATTTTCTAAATACACCTTTTCCGGTTTTTGTAAGGTGCTTATGCTCGCACCTGCGGCATTCAACAGATTAATCAGCCGAGCTTTTTCCAAATAGTGTAAATATTGGGTCACCGTTTGACGGCTGATGCCTATCTTGTTACTTAATTTGCTGATGTTGGGCTTGAAAGGAACATTCTCGGCGAGTATGGCAAGCAATTGCATTACTTTATTGCTGTTGTTAATATCAAAACCGTCAACAAAACGTAGTTCCGTTTCGACGATCAATCGGATAACCTGCTCGATACGTAAGAAATAGGTTCGAAGGTTTTCCTTAAAAAACGGATAATAACCGTGGTCGAGGTAAGCCTCGAAATGTGGTATTGGTTTAAAGGCTTTGCCTAATTTTAATGCGATTTGCGTATGATGATCTAGTATGTCCGATAAACCGATTGTTTCTGCAGCATACACATCCGAAAAACGTAAATATTCCCGAAAGGAAAGCCCTGTTAACTCGTAGAAAACCGCCCGTCGGCTAAGATCGGCTTCTTGTTGGTAAATGTCAATGACAGAAGACCCCGTAAATACAATATAAATATCTTTATAAGTATCATAAATGTTCTTGATCTCCCTTGCCCAACCGTTGTACTTATGTACCTCATCGACAAATAGTATTTTACCTCCTCGTAACCTAAAAGTTTCTACTAACGCAATAAGGCTATTGCTGGCGAAGTAGATATCGTCCAGCGAGATATACAACGCAGTGTCATCGTCTGGAAAGTGCAACTTCAGCCGTTGAAGTAAAAGGGTTGTTTTTCCTGTTCCCCTTGCGCCTAATATCCCTACCAGTCGATCCGACCAATCAATTTGATAATAGAGATGGCGAATGTGTACAGTTTCCACTTCTTCGCGAAGAAAGATGGATTTTATCTTTATTTTTTCCATTTTGGAATCTGTTGTTTACAAAAATAACAATAAAATGTTAACTTTGGTTATCAAAAATGAACAAATATTGATAAATGGAGTTGGCATTTTTCTACTCATCTCGCAAGCTATCCACGGGATTATTCATCGCTGCTTTTATGGCCTGATAGCCTACTGTCGATAACGTGATGAAGAACGCTGTAGCGCCGGATAGAACAAAGATCCACCACGGAATTTCGATGCGGTAGGCAAAACCTTCCAACCATTTGTTCATGACCCACCAAGCTATCGGGCTGGCAATAATAATGGCTAAAAGTACCAGCTTTACAAAATCTTTGGATAGCATAGTGGTTATGTTTATAACAGAGGCTCCGAGTACTTTGCGGATACCTATTTCTTGAACGCGCAGACGAAGTGCATGGACGACAAGCCCTAATATGCCCATGATGGCAAGTAACATCGTCAATAGACTGAATATCCGGAAAAGATGATACAGTTTCTCCTCTGCTTCATATTGCTTTGCTAACGTTTCTTTGACGGGCTGTATGTCGAAATGCTTGTTTGGATACAATTCTTTCCAAACGGAAGCGATGTACGACATCGCGTTTCGTTCTTCTCCAGGTTGCGTACGGATGAGTAAGGCTCCGACGGATGGGTCACGATAGGCTCTGATTACTGTTGGGACAGTCTGTTTGTGGAGGGACTCGCTGTGGAAATCCTCGACGATACCTACGGGTATAATGCCCGCTTCGGGAAATGGTTGGTTCAGTGTGTCTATTTCTAATAAACGAGCTGTACTGGCTGTTATCAGGCAGGGGCGTAGGGAACTACTTCCAGGACTGACTTCATCCGCTTGGATAGCGTCCCCCAGTCGGTTTTCATCTAAAAAACGACCCTCCTTAAGCGTTAATCCCATTGTTTGTGCCATATTCGGCTCTCCGTCTATATACCATAATTCGGTTTCGTCATACGACTTTCCTGGTGTTCTCAATAACTTCATTTCCATTCCGGGGGCTGTTGGCAACCAATATGTGAAACTGGTGGACAGGATAGCTGTATTTTTTAAAAGTTCGGTGCGTAAGGCAGTGGACTTGTTATCCCACGATACATAATCAATGCTTAATAATCCTTCCGTGTCAAAGCCAGTATCTTTGCTCTTGAGGAATTGCACTTGATACTGTATGACTAGCATAGCTATGAGTACAGTGATAGAAATAGAAAGTTGCAATACGACAAGGCTATGCCTCAACCACCCCCGCCTGTTTTTTCCTTCACGGAGGATGCTTTGGATATTGCCTATCGAGCGAAAACCCGAAACTAACCATGCTGGATACAGGCCGCTAAAAAGGCAAATAAGAAGAAAAGCACCCATGGCGTAGGTAAAATATGTCCAATGCGCAAGGAAGCGAAACGCTAGTGGATGACCGATAAAATATTCTAATTTAGGGATGGCAAGCTGATACCCTATAAAGGCAAGGGCTCCTGCTATGCTAAAAATGAGTAGAGATTCCAATAGAGACTGTGTCAGGATATTTCTGCGAGATGCACCCAATATTTTCTTCATACCGGTTTCTTTTATACGGCTGCTTGCGCGAGCTGTGCTCAGATTGACGTAGTTGATGCAGGCGATCAGTAATAGGAGGATAGCGACCGCGGAAAACATGTAGCTATGTTGGATGTTCCCTTTAATGGGTTGATACGCGCTAAAATCCGTCTTTAGATAGATGTCTGCCATAGGCTGCAGGCCAAACCGGACTTTTTTGTCGATGTCGGTAAACTGATGGTACCAATCATTGATTTTCTGTTCAAACTGTTTGGGGTCAGTTCCTTTACGAAGCATAATATAATGCCTGGCGTATTGCATGCCGGGACCCTGCCTATTTTTAGTAAGCAGTTCTTCTTTTCTGTTCAAAAGCATTACCATATCGGAGCGGAGATGGGTGTTCGATGGGATGTCCTTCATGATGCCGGCTACAAGATAGGTGTTACTTTCATTGTCGTATTTTGGCATGTCATATATACGCTGGCCCAGGGGATTCTTGCTGCCAAAATGTGTCTTGCAAAAGGATTCAGATAAGATGATTTTCGGGATATCGCCGGTAGGCATCAGGTCTGCCTGATCGATGAGCTCGATGTCTAACAGTTTATATACCGCCGTATCAGCAAGAAGAATGGTCGCTTTTATCGGCAGTTCATCTGCCTCATTGATTTTGAGGGATATCGTGTTGGGAGATACGTCACTGTATTCTTCTACTTCGGGAAAATTTTGCTTTAAGGTGGGGGCGAGCCCGGCATATACGGTTCCTACTTTTTGAGAGTAGGCCCCCGCGTCTTCCCTAATGGTTAACAATCGATAGGTATCTGTCGAACGACTCCACTGCTTATCGTAGGATAGTTCATCGATGACCACGGTGCCAATCAGTAAGCAAGCGGTTATGCTCAAGGTAATGCCCATAATATGGATAAGGGTATATAGCTTCTCTTTACGAAGCGTTCGAACAGCAATCTTTATATAGTTCTTTATCATATTTTAGTCATCAGTGATCAGTAATTATTGATCAGTCCTTTCATTATGTCACATTTGGATCATTCGCCCCCGTTCTAGTCCTACTATCTCCTGTTTTTCCACTATATATTATTCACCCCTTAGGGGGAATCACTCATCCCTTAAACTGTCTACTGGATTGGCACTTGCCGCTCTAAAAGCTTGTGTACATATGGTAAGGATAGCAATAGTAAAAGCGATTCCGCCTGCTAATAAAAATATCCACCATGCTAAATCGATACGATACGCAAAATTCTCGAGCCAGCTATTCATAACCCACCACGCCACAGGAAATGCAATAAGTGATGCAATTAAGATCGGTTTCAGAAAATCGTTGGCCAACATTTGCGTAACCCGCATAGCAGAGGCCCCTAACACCTTTCTTATCCCGATTTCTTTGGTGCGTTGTTCTGCGGTATGGGTGGCTAGGCCGAATAGGCCAAGGCAGGCAACAAATATGGTAAGCACAGCGAAGATATGAAGGATAACGGATGTTTTTTGCTCTGCGGTATAAGCCTTGGTAAAAAGATCATCCATAAAGGCATATGTAAAGGGCTCCTCCGTTTGATAACTGTCCCAATGTTCTTTCATGGTTGATAGTAGACCTGCAACGTCTGTTGTTTTTATCTTAAATATTAGTCCACCTTCCGGGTGTAGGGTCATGTACAAAGGGCTGATCGTTTCATGTAACGATTTGAAATTAAAATTCTTTACAACGGCAATGACACGAAAAGGCACATGATCACCTTTAGCACTGTTTTGCCTGATAATCGTTTTACCTACTGCTGTCGATGCATTCCAACCAAATGCTCGAGCTGCCGTTTCGTTTAAAATAATAGCGGTGGAGTCCGTTGCAAAATCTTTCGAAAAGTTTCTGCCGCTAAGGATATGCATGCCCATGGTCGGTATATAATCCTCATCCACGTGGTAATCTACACCGTTTACAACATTTTTATCGTTGCCTTGCGCATAGGCTAGCGCATTGTTGTAGTGACTTGGTCCTGCCGGTTTATACCATGACGCCGTTGCATTTACGATTCTTGAATCTTGCAATAGTTGCTGCTTAAACACTTGCTCATTCCTACCTAATGCGTATGAATTTGGAATAGTGAGGAGTTGCTCCTTATCAAATCCAAGGTCTTTGTTTTGTATGTATTTCATCTGCTGATAGACGACAATCGTACCAATAATTAACACCACAGAAATGGTAAACTGGAAAACAACCAAACGGCTTCTTAAATTAAAATTTTTGAAACGGGTTGTGGGCTTTCCTTTTAGAACGGCGATTGGTTTGAAGGAGGATAAGTAAAAAGCCGGATATATACCGGCGACAATGCCGACCAACATGCCCAAACCGATAAAGGCAAAAATAGGTTTAGCATCAAAACTTAAATATTTTGCTGCGATATTGTTAAATATAGGTAAAGCCAGCTGTATCCAGACAAACGCAATGAACAGTGATAAACATGTAATGAAGATAGATTCTGATAAAAATTGTTTGACGAGCTGAAGTTTGTCTGAGCCTACGACTTTTCGTATGCCTATTTCTTTAGCCCTTTTAGATGCATTGGCGGTAGAAAGGTTAACAAAATTGACGCAGGCCACCACGACCATAAAAAGTGCAATCCCTCCAAAGATATACACATACATTTTATTGCCACCTGACTCAAATTCGGTCGTTGTGAAGGCGTTGAGATGAATATCGGTTAGGGGTTGCAAGGCGAATCCAAGCCTATTGCCTTTCGTCGTGAATTGTTCCAAGCTCAATCCCATCTGTTGTTGTATTTGTGGTCCCATGTATTTTCTTACCATTTCTGGGAATCGGGCTTCCATCTTTTTTATTTCACTGCCCGGTTTTAATAGGAGATAGGTGTGAAATCCACCATACATCCACGAATCGGATTTGGCATCTGCAAAACCCGTCATCGAGCCAAATAAGTCAAAATGAAAATGTGAATTGGAAGGTATGTCTTTTATAACACCAGTTACTTGATAGGGTTGGTCATAGCCTGCGGTCAATAAAATAGTTTTTCCTATCGCATTTTCCGCTCCAAAATATTTCTTCGCAGTCGATTGGGTGATAACGACGGTGTGCGGTTCGAGTAAAGCGGTTTCCGGATTTCCTTCTATCATGGGCAACGTGAAAATGTCAAAGATATTAGGATCAGCGAATGCAAGCCGAAGGTCTTTAAACACGATGTTTTTGTAAGATATTTTTGGATGACCATAGTCGAGTAGCCTCGTTGCATCGTTGACCTCAGGGAAATCATTCTTCAAGGTCTGCGCAACGGGTGCCATCGTTACGCTCTCGTTTATTTTGCCGCCATTTATATCTGCACGGAAGACTATTCTGACTATATTCGTTGCGTTCTCGTGAAACTTGTCGTAGCTCAGCTCGTCTTGCACATATAGCATAATGATGAAACATGTCGATATACCGAGAGATAAGCCCGAAATGTTAATCAATGAAAACAACTTGTTCCTTTTGAGGTTTCTCCAGGCGATTTTTATATAATTTCGTATCATCTTTTTAGTCTTAAGTATACATCGTTATATTATTTCACTCATCCCTTAAACTGTCTACTGGTTTAGTTCGGGCGGCTTTCCAAGCCTGATAACTTGTTGTTACCATTGCGGTTGTGGTGGCTACGCCAGCAGCTAGTATAAAGATACTCCAGTGGACGTCTATTCTGTAGGCAAAGGATGCCAACCACGTGTTGCCAGCATACCACG
The DNA here is from genome assembly GCF_014692515.1 of Sphingobacterium micropteri. GTDB lineage: Bacteria > Bacteroidota > Bacteroidia > Sphingobacteriales > Sphingobacteriaceae > Sphingobacterium > Sphingobacterium micropteri. Next base: position 184,330 of record NZ_JACOIK010000010.1, read on the forward strand.
AAAGCGGTAGCGCAATACAGATTGCTATCGCCACTAAAGCCAAAAAGCTCTTAGATAATAAATAGAAAATGCTAACCGACGAAGAACCCATTATCTTTCGAATGCCAATTTCTTTAGCGCGTCGTTCGGCAATATAAGATGATAGGCCATATAGACCGAGACAGGAAACGAAAATCGCCAACATGGCAAAGAAATTGAACAAGTTGCTCAAGCGTTGTTCACCGAGATAGAGCCTTTCCAGATCCTGATCCACAAAGCCATAAGAGAATGGGAAGTTTGGATTTAACTTCGTGTTGATTTCTTCTAATGCGTTGCGTGTAGCCACTAGCTGTTGTGACGAGGTCTTCACGACCACCATTCCTCCCCAGTCGTTGTATTTGAGGACGATGGGCTCGATAACTTGACTCGCAGGTTTAAAATTAAAATCTTTCACCACCCCTATAATCATTCCTTTCTTGTCCCAAAGTGTAAAAGGTTTGCCTAAGGCTTCCTGAGGTGATAAGCCCATGATGTTTACCAAAGTTTCGTTAACCACATAATTGCTCGAATCGTTTCCAAATTGATGAGAAAAGCTGCGACCAGCTACTAATTTCATGTCGAAAACATCCAGAAAGTGCTCATCTACATCCATCGTTGGTAGAATAAGGGAAGAGTTAGGTTCTTTACCCTCAAAATGATAATCAATGGTGCCACTACGCAGATTGGTAGGCACATCGTCCGTCACGGAGAAATTTGCTGTTAGCGGATTATCGCGTAGTGCATTTCTGTAGGCTTGTTGCTGCCCCCAGATATTACCGACCATCGGAACATATAGCAGTCCCGATTTATCGAATCCAAGATTTCTGTTTTTGAGGTAATTTAATTGCTGATAAGCCAATATAGTACCCACTAGCAGCGTGATGGAAACGACGAACTGCACAACGACAAGTGTATTGCGAAATACTAGATTCCCGTTTCCTGTACCGGAGAATACGCCTTTTAGCGCTTTTGCAGGTACAAATCCTGATAAATATACGGCGGGATAAATGCCCGCTACTAAACCAGTAATTGTGGCAACGCTCACAGCATAAAAGAGGAATGTGGGATGAAAAAAAACAGCGTCAAGGGTGGTGTTTGCAAGTTCGTTAAATAGGGGAAGGGAGATCCATACCAAGCCGATAGCCAGGATAAAGGAAAAATAAACAATCATTAACGCTTCACCCAAGAACTGCAAAATAAGCTGCAGACGGTTCGCGCCGATGACTTTACGCAAGCCTACTTCTTTGGCGCGCCGGGCAGAACGGGCCGTCGCTAAATTCATGAAATTAATACAAGCTACGGCAAGTATGAAAATAGCGACAAAAAACAGGGTATTAACATATTGATAGTTTCCCCGTTCAGCCAATTCCACCTGCAAGTTTTGGGAATGAAGATGTATATCTTTTAAGGACTGTAATTGGTAGCTTGTTTTCAATAAAGAGCCCTCTACATGTTCCCGGTAAATTTCGGTAATACCCTGTTCTAAAACTGGAAGCCCGGTATCCATGGCGGAACGATGTGGCTGGAGCCGAAGATAACTATAGTATATGAAATGCCCCCAATCGTCATTAGGATAGAGATAATGGTCTTTGTTTAGAAAAGTTAACGGAAGAACATAATCAAATTGGAGATGAGAATGAGATGGGATGTCTGCCAATACACCTGTTACGGTGACTTGTTGTGTGTGATCAAATTTTAAGACTTTTCCAATAGGATTTTCCTTGTTGAAGTACTTTTTAGCAATACGTTCTGTAATGACAATCCCATCGGGGCGTTGCAAAGCAGCGGTTATATCGCCAGCAACAAACGGGAAAGTGAATACCTCAAAGAAATTGGTATCGGCGTAGATAACGGCTTTTTCTTCATATCGGTCATCGTTGTATTCGAAATAATGGGTTCGAGGCACGGTTATGCGTACGAAGTCCGCTACTTCGGATATTCTTTCTTTGAGTTCAGGCGCTAAAGGAGAAGGGGAGACAGCAGCCTTAAAATTTTCTTGATCCAGCTTTGCTGTTATACGGTATAGCTGATCTGCATGCACGTGGAAGCTGTCGTAACTGCGCTCATGCTGTACCCAAGATAATATGAGCATGCTCGCAGCGAGGCCGACAGCAAGACCCACAATGTTTAAGAAGGCAAAAGATCGTTGCCGTATTATATTTCGCCAAGCGATTCTTATATAATTTCGTATCATCTTTTTAGTCTTAAGTATACATCGTCATACTATTTTACTCATCCCGTAACGAATCCACGGGATTGGCACGTGCGGCTTTGATGGCTTGCGTACTGATAGTGAACAATGCGATTGCAATGGCTGCTCCTCCTGACCAGACAAATACCCACCATGAAATAGCTATTCGGTAGGAAAAATCTTCCAACCAATTGTTCATCGCCCACCAAGCGATAGGCGATGCCAGAACGATAGCCATAAACACTAGTTTTATAAAATCTTTGGATAGCATGCTGCTGATTCCCCAGACAGAAGCGCCGAGTACCTTTCGGATACCGATTTCCTTGATACGTGTCTCCGCGATATAAGAAGCAAGCCCGAATAGCCCTAAACAAGAAATGGCAATGGCCAATATGGAAAATACGAACGACAAGGACGCTATCTGCTGTTGATCGCGAAACTTTTTAGCATATTCTTCATCCACGAAACTGTAGCTAAACGGATAGGCAGGATTAAACTTCTTAATAATGGTCTCCATCCTCTGTAAATTCTGTTGCATGGATTGGTGCTCGTTTGTGCGTACAATCATATTGAGCATCCAATTTTTTGATGGAAAGATGGACATGGGGCCGACATCCCCATAAGGAGAATCGTTGATATAGTCTTTAAATACGCCTACAATGGTATAGGTGTCATCACCCCGTTTGAAATATTTTCCCACAGGGTCTTTCAGCCCCATGGTTTTGATGGCCGTTTCATTTAATAAAACTGAAGCACTATCGGCTGGTAATCTGGCGTAATCCAAATCACGGCCGTCGACGAGTGTCAAACCCACCGTTTTAATAAAATCGCTTTCTGCACGTCCCAATGCGAAGCTGGTGTTCTGCGTCTGTTCGGGGGTTGCGCCTTCCCAGGAAAAATTCCCGTTGGATACCGACGCATTTTTGGTAATGGACCATCCGGTACGTGTAACGCCTTTGACCGCACCGCTATTTAACAATTCGGCTTTAATAGCTTCATAGTTTTTGTTCATATCGCCTTCCACCGGTATTTCGATGAGCTGTGATGTATTGTAACCGGCATTTCGTTCACTGGCATAATTGATTTGTAAACGGACAATTAAAGTTGCTATAATGAGCACAACGGCAATACTAAATTGAAAGATGACCAATACTTCCCGTAAACTGAGATTATACCGACTTTTTTTTAGAAGTCCCTTTATAGTTTTAACAGGCTGGAAAGTGGAGAGTACAAATGCCGGATAGATGCCCGCTAGCAAACCGGTACAGAGCACTAAAACAAGCGTGGCCACCCAAATTAGCGGATTAGCTATCTCGAATGAAAGCGGTTTATCTAAGATTTGATTAAATAATGGGAGGGCGATAAAAGCTAACCCTATGGCAATAGTACCGGCAATCAACGAGAGTAAGACAGATTCCGTTAGGAATTGACCTACCAGATTGCTTTTTCGTGCACCGACGACCTTCCGCACACCGACTTCTTTCGCTCTTTTCTGACTTCGTGCTGTGCTAAGATTAATAAAATTGATACATGCAATACAGAGAATAAGTAAACCAATCCCGGCGACTAAACGTACTTGTTCAATCTTTCCACCCACAGGAACACCGTTCTCAAAACGGGAATACAAGTGCATGTTGGACATCGGGTAGAGAAATACCGAATTGAATTTTAAATCGGAAGCATTGTTGCGGACAATAGGCTCTATTTTCTGGTTGAAGGATGTTATATCCGTTCCAGAACGCACCCGTATAAAAGTATAATAGGTATTGGTATTCCAATCCGTACCGTATGTTTTATCCTCTAAAGGAATCAAATAACTGAAATCAAAATCGGTATAGCTGGGCAAATCCTGCAGCACAGCACTAACCTTATAAGGTTCTTCATTATCCAAGATTACGGTTTTCTCCAATGGATCTTCTTCCCCAAATAAGTTTTTTGCGAGCTGTGCCGTTAGCACAATATTTTTGTGTCCGGCTAACGCCTGTTTGGTGTTACCGCTGACGATAGGGAAATCAAAAATTTGAAGAAAATCCGGGTCCACTTCATTGCCCTGGCTTTTAAGGCTTTTCTCCCCGTAGGTTAACAGATTGTTGGACGACCAGTACATGCGTGCCGCGTATTCTACTTCGGGATGCGCCTCTCTTAGTGCATTGGCGGCGGCGCCAGAAGTTATATCTTGGATACGAACTTCTTCATCTTTGTAACGGTTCCAAACTTTATAAATGTCGTTTTTGTTGTTATAGAAGTTATCATACCGGAATTGGTTTTGTACCCATAAGGCGATAAGCAGCACGGCTCCCATGCCAATGGCCAATCCGATGATGTTAATGGCGGAATAGCCTTTATTCTTTAAGAGGCCACGCCAAGCTATTTTTATATGATTTTTTATCATGGTTTTAGTGATTAATCATCTCTTAAATTTTTAGCGCTATTTGTACGGGATACTTTTAGGACGTTGATAAATATGGTACATGCGGCGATAATAAGGACGCTGGTTGCAGCTAGCGTAAACAACCATCCGTTCAACGAGATCCGATAAGCGAAATTTTGCAACCATATATCGGCGGCCCACCAGCCAAGCGGAACAGCGACCAAGACGGAAATGGTAATCAATCGCATAAAATCTTTACCAAGAAGGAAATTAAGATCGACTGTGTTAGCACCTAATATTTTGCGGATACTAATTTCCTTTATACGTCGCCCGGTTAAAAATGCCGTAAGCGCAAACAATCCAATGACAGCGATAGCAACAGCTGTAAGTCCGAAGAAGAAGACGATACGTTGCAGACGGACATGATTTGCAAATAACTGTTGGAAATTTTCGTCTAAAAAGGCATACCGGATACCGAATCCAGGTTCTATGCTTTTCCAAAGTTGCTCGATAGCGCTTATCTGTTTCCCGATGTCACCTCCCGTCAGTTTGACGAGTATTGCACCACCTGACTGGAACATGCAGGCATCATTCCCGATGGTAAAAACGGTCGGTTGTATCTGCTGTTCTAGCCCAAGTACGTTAAAATCTTTTACGATACCTACTATTTCCATTGGGATACTATCACAATCGGGATAGGTAATATAAGCCCCCCCTGCGTATTGAAGGCCTAGTTTCTTTGCTGCAGTTTCATTGATAATGGCCGAACGCGTATGTTGATCAGGGTGGCTATCCGTGAATAGTCTGCCGTCGATCAAATTGATGTCCAGTGTTCCGAAATAATCTTTACTCACTTTGACCGATCCAAGGCGATGTAAATTACCCTTATATTTGAAGTTCATCGTTGATGTGTCAGAAAATTGGTCACCAGGAACCTTGGTTGTTTTTGCTACTGCCTGTACACCGGTTATACTTAAAAGGTTGTTCCGGACTTGTTCAAAATTGTCTTCTCTGGTCTTCATCATGAGGGCTTGTATGCGCAGGACCTGCTCTCCGGAAAATCCCTTGTCAAACTGCTGCATGTAATTTAATTGGCGAGTGACAATAATAATCCCGATAATAAAGAAAGTAGCGACTGAAAACTGTATTACAATTAACCCGTTACGAAGGGCCTGTCCCTGCTTCCCTCTTGAATAATCTCCTTTCAATACCTTCGTCGTGTTATAACGTGCAAGAAAAACCGCGGGATATAGCCCGGAAATTATAGTTACAGCAATCAAACATAATAGAACCTGTATAAGAAGACTCCATGAAAATGAAGGTCCAAAAAGATGCAATGGGATATGGAATTCCCGGTTAAAGTAAGGCAAAGCAATATGTAAAAGCAAAAAGGAAATATTTAGTGCGATAACACATTGTATGGCTATTTCGCCCATGAACTGCCAAAATAACCCCGCTTGGCTGGAGCCGAGTACTTTTTTTACACCGACTTCTTTAGCCCGTTTTAACGAGGAAGCGATAGACAGATTACTGAAATTGATAGCTCCCGCAAATAGCAGCAATGATGCCAGTACTAATAAAATCGAAATATTCGCCATATTGCTGTTCCCATACTTCGGGAAGTTGTGGATGTCGTGTACGGCATCTACAAAAAGCTTCTCGCGGATTTCTGATTTTCGAAATTCTTCGTACGTTATGTTTTTTTCTTTCATTAACCTGTCCGTATAGTAAATCCGGTCTATAGCAGATTCCACTTCTTCGCTGGATATGTGATTTTTGGTTTTAATGTATGTATAGAATGACCAATTCTGCCAATGGTAATTGTCGGTTTCATAAGGAGACCGATACACGATTTGGATATTAAGATGTGTTGGTCCATGGGGATGCTCCATAACAGCAGTTACCTCACGGTCGAAGGAGTTAAAAACTTTAACTGTCTTTCCAATAGGGCTTTCCTGCCCAAAAAGTTTGATGGCGATTTCTTCGCTGATGACCATAGCATTCGGTTTTTGCAGTGGATTTACGCCATCGCCATCGATGATTTTATAGGGGAATACGCTAAAGAATAAAGAGTCGGCAGATATTACCCCGCTTTGCGATATCACTTTTTCTTCTACAGATAGCGGCATTTCAAAGCTTACATCTGTCGATATTTTTGTGGCGGTCTCGATCTGAGAAACATTTTCCCGGAGTAAAGCTGCCAGAGGTGCTTGGGTATTCGGAGAAATATCATCTTCTGTATCGCGGAGAGAAACCTTAAATACATTTTCAAGACCGGGATCCCAACGGTCATAACTCAGTTCGTAATTAAGGTAAAGTAGGATGATCAAAAAACTGGTTAATCCTACAGATAGCCCAAGTATATTAATCACTGAGTACCCCTTGTTTTTCCATAGTGTACGGAAAGTGAATTTTATATAGTTCTTTATCATAATTTTATTTTTTACTCATCCCGTAAACTATTCACTGGGTTAGTCCTCGCGGCCTTAACGGCTAATGTACTGACCGTAAATAAGGCGATTAAAATAGCCAACACGCCCGCAAAGAAAAATGTCCACCATTGTATGTCTATCCGATAAACAAAATCCTGCAACCATCGATTCATAATCCACCAGGCAATAGGAGAGGCAATGATGATGGCCAGAACGACCAATTTTAAGAAGTCCTTCGACAGCATCGTGGCGATCGCGGCGACCGAAGCACCCAATACTTTTCGAATGCCAATTTCCTTTTGCCGCTGTATTGTAGCAAAGGAAACCAACCCGAACAATCCCAAGCAAGCAATAAAAATGGCCAATCCCGAAAATAACGCAGTTAATGTCGCGGTACGTTTTTGTTGTTTAAATTTCAGCGCATATGCTTCGTCGGCGAAATGGATGTCTACCGGATAATCCGGATTGTATTTTTTTAATATCGCTTGGAGCTGATCCATATTGGAAAGTAAACTGTTTGCCGTATTTAACCGGATATGTATATAGCTAAAGTAACTGGCGGGGCCTTTTACCATCATCGGCTCAATATCTTGATACGGTGATTGCAGTATAAAGTCTTCTATTACCCCGACAACATGCCAAGTTGTTTCGTATTCCGTTCCTTGAGCCTCTATAATTTGTGTGCCCAACGGATTTATAAGCCGCATACGTTCCACGGCCTTCTGGTTCAGTAATACGGCATTGGAATCCGATGGATGCGTATAAACATCAATATCTCTTCCCTTTACCAGTTTGATGCCCATCGTTTGCCCAAAATCCGTATCGGTACTCATAATATTGAACGTCACATCGAAATCTTCCGGTTGCGCATTGGGCCAGGAATACCCCCAACTGTTACTTGTATAGCCGGTAATACGGCCTAATGATTTTGTCACACTGCTGGCAACGCCGTGCTGTACCAGCTCGTTGCGTATTATTGTATAGTTCTTTCTTAAATCACCTTCCAGAGCTACGTAAACCAAGTTATTTTGATCATAACCGTTATCGCGGTTCTGTGCATGACGTATTTGTTGGCTGATAATAATGGTGCAAATGCCTAAACAGATGGAAATGGTAAACTGTAATGTTACCAATACTTTCCGCGGTCTGAAATTTCCCTTGGCCGACACCAGATTACCCTTTAGGGTTCTGATGGGTTCGAAAGCAGATAGTACAAAAGCAGGATATATACCCGCACCGAGGGTAGCGATAACGATGACGGCTACGAGAAGTCCCCAAAAAACAATAGGTTGGTCACTGATACGGATATCGCCGTTGATAAGGGTGTTGAAAAAAGGTAATCCTACCGCTGTAAGTAACAGTGCTATGCTACCCGCTAAGAGTGTTATCAGAAAGGATTCCAGTAGGAACTGCTGGATAAGCGTTTTCTTCGGTGCACCGACGACTTTTCGTACGCCGACCTCTTTTGCTCGTCTTTCGGCCCCTGCGGTGCTGAGATTGATGAAATTAATACATGCGATGAGGAGGATGAATAACCCGATCAAAGCGAACATGCGTAAGGTGATGATCGTGCCCGCCACCATTTTCCCATTCTCCGATTTATTATACAGATGCCAACGGTTTGCCGGATAGAGATAAATACTCGCTTTTACTTGATTGTTGGTGTGATTCTTGACAAGATTAGCGATATTTTGATTGGTGGAAGATAGCGAAACTCCCTCTTTCAATAGGGCATATGTCTCGTGATTATAGTTTGTCCAATTGTCGTTAACTATCCAGCCCGTGATCTTCAACAGATCCCATGAACAGAAAAATTCATTTCCCCGGAATATAGAATTATAAGGAATATCCTGAATAACACCTTGGACGGCCATGGAAGCTAAGGTGTCTATTTTTACTATTCTTCCTATTACATCGGTATGCCCGAACATCTTTTTTGCCAACGATTCCGTTATTATAATTGCATCTGGTTTTAGGAGAGCATTCTCCGGATTGCCTGCTAAAAAAGAAAAATCAAATATGGTGAAAAATCCAGGATCACTGACTATACCGGAGGCTTTAAAGCGTTTTTCATCGTTATGGAGAAGATGGTCGACCGTAGCCGTTCTAACGACTTCTTCGATCTCCGGATGTTCCTGTTTGAGGATTGGGCCTAACACCGCGGGTGTACCTCCCCAAGTATGGGATTTTCCCTCAAATGTATCGCGAGTGTATACTTGAGATATGCGATCCGTTTTCGAATAAAAGCGATCATATTGTACTTCCGAGCTGATCCATAAGCCTATAATGAGCGATATGCTCATACCCAATGCTAACCCGAGAATATTGATGGTTGAATTTCCCTTGTTTTTCAATAGGTTTCTCCAGGCAATTTTGAAATGATTCTTTATCATGATTTATATTTTCAGACCCCAATTATTCATCCCTTAAACTATCTACCGGATTTGTTCGTGCGGCTTTCCAAGCCTGATAACTGACCGATAGCAATGCAATAATCACGGTTACGATACCTGCTGATAATAGCATCCACCACCGTATATCTATGCGGTAGGCAAAGTCCTCCAGCCATTTATTCATTGTCCACCAGCCTAGAGGTGTCGCAATTATGATGGCAATCACAATAAGTTTGATATAGTCTTTGGAAAGCAGCATGATAATCCTTGCAATACTCGAACCTAGAACTTTACGTATACCGATTTCCTTGGTGCGTTGAAACGCCGTTAATGTTACCAAACCAATAAGTCCTAGACAGCTCAGAATGATTGTGACTATCGTGGAGAGGTTAATTATTTTTGCCTGACGCATATCAGACTCGTAGATACTTGCTAGTTTTTCGTCGTAGAATTTATAGTCGAACGGTGTATTTGGATAGACGGTTTTCCACTCTTTTCCCATTGTCGTCAAGGCCTTCTGCCATTGGGAGGGGTGATCTGGTAACTTGATGTTAAACGCCTCTAGACGTCTTGAATTGGCATCAATCTCTAATGCCATGGCGGCCTTTTCAGCACGCAGGGTATGCGTATGAAAGTCCTTAAAGACTCCTTGAATGCGTACATCGTCTTGGCGGGGCCCTTTCACGATCTGACCGATTGCAGATTCATTGGTTTTGAACCCAGACTTGATACGTGCACTTTCATTTAAAAAAATGCTACCGATACTGTCTGACAGTTGTGGTGCCCGGCCCGCCAAGGTCTCTATGTTGTACAGATCAAAATAATTTGCATCGGTCGATTTAAACATCAACTGCACATGCGTTTCACCGGTATCGGACGGTATAGTGATGCTCATGCCGAAGGTACGATCGCTTATCGGTGGGCTACCTAAGGATATCTTTTCAAATTCGGGATACTGTTCTAATGCGCGCTTATATAGCAAGGGGTCGGTTTTCGTATCGTGCTTAGCCTTATAAGGAAGCCCGAGCGTGACAATAGCATGCTTGTCGAAGCCGAGATCGGTATTCATCATGTAGTTGATTTGTGCGGAAACGATGAATGTCCCGATGACAAAAACCTGTGCGATGACAAACTGGAATACGATAAGTGTTTTGCGGAGGGATATATTACCAAAAGATAATTTTCCAATACCTTGAACTTTAATCGTGTCTACGACATTGACTTTGTTGCTTAGGTAGGCAGGATAAAGCCCCGCCAACAATGTCAACACACCGATTAGTATGATTAAGAACAAGGAAATGGCCTGCCAATCGTTATAATCCTGGATGTTTGGAGGTAAAAACTCTTTAAATTGCCATTCAAAATAGTGTACCAATGGCAATGACAATAATAAGGCTATCAAACAGATAAACAATGTTTCCCACAAGAATGTGGCAGTCAGTCGAAATCCTTTTTCGCCCAGTGTCTTGCGAATGCCTATTTCCTTTGCCTGAAAGGGAACCTGGGCGGTGCTTAAGTTGATATAATTGATACATGCCAATAATAGGAGGAAGATGCCTACGCCAATAAGTCCGTAGACAATTTCTTTCTTGACCACGTAACTGCCAAACCCTGGAGTGAAGTGTTTTTCGGTTAACGGAAGTAAACCGTAGGAAGTCTTAAAATTGTACGTTGCGAAAGCCTCTTTTCCTTCTTCACTATTCTTGACGTTAATATTATCCAAGAAGATATCTTTATGCTGTAGAGGAAGATTAATGAAAACCTGATGTGCACTATTCCGCTCAAGCCAGCCTCTACCTTTTTGCTTATCCTGAGGAATGAACATAAATTCTTTTCCTGTGAAACTACTTGGTTTATCCAAGTCGGCAACAATTCCTGTTACGGTAAACAGTATGGTGTCATATTTTAATGTTTTTCCTAGAATATCATCTAACGGGGTATTCGCGAAATATTGTTTCGCTCGGGATTGGGTAAGGACTACCTGATTGGGTTGCGAAATTGCTGTTTTGGGATTGCCGGCTATCCATTGATAAGGTACCATATCGAAATAGGCGGTTACGGTATGGTTAATTGCGGTAGGCTCTTCAAAGATTAGGGGAGCCTGATGATTTTTATCAACCATAACCTCTTGAAACCCGCCTTCATAAATCGGGACTATTTGTGCCAGATGACCAAAGGTCTCTACAGCATAAGGGTATAGTGACAGAGGAACACCACCGAAGCTGCTTTCCTTGCCTTCTGCCAGCGTATGGGAAACCACCTGATAGATATTTTCTTTATCGGGATGCGATTTATCAAAACTAAATTCATAATGGACAATACGGAAGATGATCCAGCAGGCGCTGATACCAATCGCCAACCCTAGAATATTTAAGGCTGTAAAGAGGCGATTACGCCATAACTTCCGAAAGGTTAGCTTAACTCCAATCATGTTTTGTTATTTTTATTTTACTTCCGTTGTTTCCATAATGACCTGCCCGTCCAACATCCGTATAACACGGTCGGCGAATTTAGCATCGTGTTCACTGTGTGTTACCATGACGATGGTTGTGCCAGCCTCGTTCAGTTCGGTCAATAGCTGCATGACCTCGTTGCCATTGTTTGAGTCCAGATTACCCGTCGGTTCATCCGCTAAGATGAGCTTCGGATTGTTCACAACCGCCCGCGCAACAGCGACACGTTGTTGTTGACCTCCTGATAGCTGCTGTGGAAAGTGGTTGCGCCGATGCATAATCTGTACTTTTTCCAATACCTCTTCTACACGGCGTTTGCGTTCCGCAGCTGGTACTTTCGTGTAAACTAAAGGAAGTTCTACATTTTCAAATACGGTCAGTTCATCGATCAGGTTAAAGCTTTGGAATACGAAGCCAATGTTATGTTTACGCAGGTTAGAACGATTACTCTCCTTGAATTTAGCGACCTCGGTACCGTTGAATAAATAACTTCCTTCGTCCAGATCATCTAATAACCCAACAATATTCAAGAGGGTTGATTTGCCACAACCCGAAGGCCCCATGACAGCCACAAATTCACCTTCTTTTACGTGAATGTTTACGTTATTCAACGCAACTGTTTCTACTTCTTCGGTGCGGTAATATTTTTGTAGGTTTGTTATTTTTATCATGATGTATATGATTTACTTTGTAGCCCGCTATGGGTTTATCTTCACAGTCTTTATAATCCTATTTAACATTCAATTCCTGTATCTTATCGTATGTTTCGTAACTCGATACAATAACTTTGTCGCCGGGTTGTAAACCTCCAATTATTTCGTAGTATTCTGGATTCTGTCTACCAAGTTGTATATCTGCCCGATAGGCAGTATTCCCGTTCTTATCCAGTTTGAAAATCCAGTTTCCACCTGTCTGTTGATAGAAACCTCCTTTTGTTAATAATAACGCTTTTGTTTCATCGCTCAAAGCCAACCGGATTTGCAAAGTCTGTCCGCGACGTACACTGGAAGGTGTTTCTCCATCAAACTCCATATCGACTTGAAAGCGTCCATTCGTAACTTGTGTGTACACTTTTTTGATTTTCAGCTTATAGACTTTCCCACTCAAGGTAAATTCACCTATTTGTTCGGTAAAGATACGATTGATGTAATGTTCATCAATGTCAGCACGTACTTTAAAACCCGTCAAAACATCCATCTGCCCAAGCCGCTCGCCAGCATTTTTATTTTGACCGATTTCAGCGTCAAAAGATGTTAGCTGTCCGTCTACCGGTGCGCGCACAATAAGATCGTCTACTTTTTTACGCATGAGGTCCAATGCGCTTTGCGTACGTTCATACGTCTTTTGGTCTTGAAGGGCTTTTTGGTTATTGGAAATGGAATCTTGGCGAAGGATTTGTTTGGTTAATACCACGCGTTGCTTCTGATAGTTGTATTCGTTAACCGATTTTTCGTATTCCTGCGAACCAATAGCTTTCTCCTTATATAATTTTTGGTTTAAATTATACATGCGTTCCGCTTCACGGAATGCCTGTTGCACATCCGCCATCTGGTTACGGTTATTAATGGACATTTGTTCCGCATTGGTACGGGCTATTTGTGCCTGCGTTAACAAATTAAGGACCTGCGTTTCCTGTTGGACCAAACTCAGTTCCTGGTCCGTATTCGCTAACCGCATAATGGGATCCCCTTTTTTTAATACGGCTCCGTCCTCCACATACTTTTCGTCTACACGCCCCCCGACCGAAGCATCTAAATAAATACTACTGATAGGAAGCACCGTTCCATTAATAGGAATAAATTCTTGAAAAGTACCCTCTTTGACCTCGACAATACTGATGCGGTCCGCATCAACATTTAAACGGCTGTTTCCACTTGTAAAATAGTAGCTTGCCCCGATTAACGTGATAATTCCAACAATACCAGCGAGCGTTAAAATTCGCTTGCTATTCCATTTCTTCTGTTGTATTGGCCTGTCCATTAAAAAATTAGAAATTTATGTTTGTATAGTTGTTACCTATACAACGCTATGCCAATATTATAAGGTATTTGTTTACAGTGTTTTAATTTGCCTATCTGATAAAATGTGTCCGTATTCGGACAGTCTGCTGTTCGGTGGTGAACAGGAAAATACAAGTGTACTTAAAAAGAAAATTTCTACGGCTCCCATGCTAATTGAGGAGAGCAGGGAAGCCAGTAGAAATAGAGAGAGAAATAGAAAAGTGTATTTTTGTTTATGACATTATTTAGAATGATTTTAAACTGCTGTAAAGATGAGGGTTATTTAGAAACATTCCAAACAAAATGTAACGCAAAAGGAAATTGTTACTTAATAATCGGAAATAAAGTTTTCTGTTTTCTTTTTCTCCGCGAAAAAGAACCGAGTCCTTCGTTTTTTTGTGTCAAGACAAAAAAATGAAGGCCATGCCGCGGCGAGCGGCACTTGTACGTTGGTGAACATCAACTGTTCGATAACGGACACGTGATTCCTTTTATCTTTCCTATTGTATTATATTATAGGTTGTTATGTTTTTGGCATGCGCTGTGGAAGGGATAAGGAAAATTTTGTGAATGAAGAATTGTGCTATCCTTATTGTTGTGTTTATAATCAGTTATAGTAGTGCCATTTCGGTGATGGGACAAACGCATAGCAATTTGTCTCTAGCCGAATGCGTGCGATTGGCAGTCGAGAATAACCCAACATTGAAACAAACGGAATTAAATGTATATCGACATCAGATAAATTATAAACAAGCGCGCTATAATCGATTACCTTCTTTGGAAGGAAATATAAACCATGGATACAATGAAGGAAGAAGCGTTAATGCTACGACCAATCAATTTGTGAACACGAGCTTTTTCTCAGGAGGGCAGTCGCTTTATCTTAGTGCACCCATATTCAATGGATTCCAAATTTTGCATGATATCCGGCGTAGGGCGAGTGCCCAGGAAGCCGGAAAATTTGAATTTGAAGGGGCGGTGAATGAATTGAAATTGGATGTAATAGAAGCGTACGTATTGGTGTTGACGGCACAGGATATGTTACGGCAGACGGAGGGACAATTGGCTGTAACGCAAGAAAATGTAGAGCGTATGGAGATTATGCATCGGGAGGGAGCTGCTGATCCCGGAGACTTCTATGACCTAAAAGGGCAATTGCGTACCGATCAAAATTTGTTGGAGACAAACAAACAAGCGTTGTACGATCGGCGATTGCGTTTAGCGGCTTTACTGAACCGGGCTGTTGATGAATTGCCAGAACTCGAACCATTATCATTCTCTATTGATCAGAAACGTTATTCCGACGCGGAGCTATATCGTACAGCGATGAATGTCTTACCACAATTTAAGGCGTTGGATTGGCGCATCACGGAAGCCCAACAACAAATAAACGTGATGAAATCTGATTATTACCCATCTCTATCATTGTCAGCTTCCATTCAGTCTCGTTTCTCCAGTATTGATGATTCTGGGTTTAATTATTGGCAACAGTTTAGAAACTACCCCGCAAAAGGTATTTCGTTGAGCTTACGTATTCCGATTTTTAGCAAAATGAGGGTAAGAACACAAGTGAAATTGGCAAAATTAGATTTGGATGAGGTAAAATGGGAACGGGAAATCCAAGAAAATGCTTTACGGGAACAAACGGCGAAAGCGGTGTTTAGTATGAAAACATTGCGAGAAAATGTGAATAACCTACGCGAACAAGCGCAAAGCTATCAAGAAGCTTTTCGCATCGCGCAAGTGCACTTTGATGCCGGAAATAGTAACTCTGTGGTATTTCTAACGGCAAAAAACAAGCTGGATAATACTAGAAATGCGTTAGTGATTAAGCAATACGAGTGGATAATGCAAAAATATATCAATGATTATTACGCAGGAACATTAGATTTGTAATATAAAAAAATAGGTTACCATAGGTTTGTGATGAAAAAAGCTTCCATTTTAGTCGTTGATGACGATCAGGATTTGCTAACGGCCGTTCGCATTTTACTAAGACCGAAAGTAAAACAAATCATAGTTGAGCCGAATCCTGAAAATATCTTTCGTACGTTGGAGAGGAACGTTATTGATTTGGTGTTGTTAGATATGAATTTTAAGAGCGCTATCAATACGGGTAACGAGGGGTTGTTTTGGTTGGGGAAAATCAAAAGCAGATATCCGCATATCAAGGTGGTGATGATTACAGCATATGGTGCGGTCGACCTTGCCGTGCGATCACTCAAACAGGGAGCCTCTGATTTTATTGTAAAGCCTTGGCAGAATGAACATTTGTTGCAGACATTGGAGACCGTTTTCGAGGAAACCAAGCAAATAAAAGGACGCGAGCAAACAATCTTGTCGGCGATTCGTCAAGACAACGACTTGATTGGCCGTTCGGCGATTATGGAAGATCTGCAGTATAAGATAGATAAAGTCGCGCCAACGGATGCCAATATCTTAATATTGGGTGAGAACGGAACAGGAAAAGACTTGATTGCGCAGGCTTTGCACCAACGTTCTTTACGAAAAAAACAATGCTATATTAAAGTGGATGTTGGTGCATTGACCGAAACACTTTTTGAAAGCGAGCTATTTGGTTACAAGAAAGGTGCTTTTACGGACGCTAGAGAAGACAGACAGGGACGTTTTGAGGCGGCAAACGGAGGTACGTTGTTTTTGGACGAAATAGGTAATATAAGTCTGCAGCAGCAAGCAAAACTATTGAGTGTTCTGCAAAATCGACAGGTCGTGCCGTTAGGTTCTTATCAGCCTGTCTCGGTAGACATCCGCTTGTTGAGCGCTACCAATGTTCCTTTAAAAGCATTGGCGGACGAAAGCAGATTTCGTAAAGATTTGATATACCGTATTAACACGGTCGAGATACAGGTGCCACCGTTAAGAGAACGTGGAGAGGATATTGTGTTATTAGCAAATCACTTTCTGGACTTCTATAACCGAAAATATCATAAGCATATGGAGGGGTTTGAGCGCAATGCTATCCAAAAGTTAAAAACCTACCATTTCCCGGGTAATGTCCGTGAACTTCAATACAGTATCGAGCGCGCGGTTATTATGGCGGAGCAACAAAGTATACAGGATAACGACATTTTATTTTCTCCAATTGAGCAGGCGGTCCAGGAAAGCAGTATGTTGCGTGAGCCTGCTTATGCTAATCAGAGTCTAGAGGAGATGGAGCGTCATGCCATTCAATCTGCAATCGAACGTTATAATGGCAATATCAGCAAAGCAGCGCGTGAGTTGGGATTGACGCGCGCGGCTTTGTATAGGCGTATGGAGAAATATAATATCTGATAGCATGCGGAGACTGCGGGATTTCTTCTTCTGGAAAATATTATTCTTGCTATTCATCGCAGTAGGAGTAGCTTACCTATTCTTTCAAAAATGGTATTGGCCTGCTACAGTAAGCTTTATCCTGTTTTTTTTGCTCGCGTATCGATGGTTAGGCAAGCAGCGGAAATTAGTCGAGGAAGTACTCGATTTCTCCGAAGCAGTTCGCTATCGGGATTTTACCCGACGGTTTGTCATCAGGCACCCGAAATCTACGGAGGGCAGATTGTTTGCGGCATTCAATGATATCAACGACGTGTATAAGCGTATTAGCATGGACAAGGAAATCCAGCACCAATACCTCAATAAAGTTCTTAATATGTTGGATTCCGCGATCATTTTTTATCAAGAGGATACGGGGAAGGTGATGTGGATTAATGATGCGTTTAAACAACTTTTTCGAACACCACACATCGGAAATATCCGCGGTTTAACGAAACGTCATCCCGATTTGTATGAAAAAACAATTCACATGAAACTTGGAAAGCAACAGGTGGAATCGGTGAGCTTCGCGATAGGAAAAATTAAATTGCTGATGCATGGCTCGACGTTTTCTACACAAGAAGGAACATTTCGGATTGTTGTTTACCAAAATATAAGTGAGGCTATAGATGAGACGGAAACGAGGGCTTGGCATAAATTACTTCGGGTATTGACACATGAGATTATGAATTCTATTGCGCCGATCAGCTCGTTGGCGGAAACGTTGCACGTTCGATTGGAACAGGGCTATGGGGAAGAAGATATAGAAGATCTTAAGCTTGGTATCTATACGATAAAGCGACGGAGTGAAGGGCTTCTACAGTTCGCCAAGAGTTATCGTATGATAAATAAAGTAGATCAGCCTAACTTTGTAGATATACAGTTAAAAGTACTTTTCGAGAGTATTTATCAGCTACTGGAACCCACACTACTACAGAAAAATATCGATTTGGATATCATTTTAAAAGACACGCGTCTGGTTCTCCGTGCAGATATTAATCTAGTAGAGCAGGCTTTAATTAATTTGCTGCTCAACGCCATGGAAGCGGTTAAAGATTGTGCTGAGCCCTATATCAGTATAGCAGGGTTGAAAAGAGATGAACATGTAATTATCAAAATCCAAGATAATGGAAAAGGAATGTCTTCCGATATTCAAGAGCAGATATTTACGCCATTTTTCACGACCAAGAAATCAGGTAGTGGGGTGGGGCTGACCCTCAGTAAACAGATTATGCTGCTGCACAAAGGAAATCTTTTCGTGGAAAGTGAAGAAGGAAAAGGGAGTACATTTTCGTTGCAGTTTGTATCGTAACTTCATACTAAATCCTACCTTTGTGGTATGCGCTACTGCTGGGAACTGATACGGCATTTTTTTGTCTCCAATAGCCGACATGGCACACATTCTCCATTCGTGTATGATTTGGCTTCCCGTGTTATTTATCACGTTTCACATGTGAGACCGCATACCGTGAAAATTCCGTTAGATTTTAAACCCAAATATAGAAGCTTGCTGTTAGATATATTGACCTATATGGATGTTGGGGAACTTGGTTATTTAGGGCAGCCCGATTGCGCTGAAGCGGTGCTTGTAGATTTACGGAACGTCCCTTCTGATGAGATAATACAAGCCGTTCGCGAAGGGAAAATAGTCGTGGTGCATGAACCCTTTCAGACCCGTAAAACAAAACGTGTATGGCAAGAACTCGTGAAAAGCACGGACATTGTGGTATCTATCAATCTATTCTACTTCGGTCTGTTAATGTACCGTAAAGAACAGCGGAAAGAAAATTTCTGCTTACGTTACCCGTTTTGGAAGTGAGCGTTAAAAAGCCTCGCTGATGCTCAAATAAAATCCTGTCTGTCTCTTTTCGCCGGGTCTCTTTTCGCCAAAGGCATAATCAAACCGAACGGTGCTGTTATGTTCTAAGCTAAAGAAATAACGGATGCCTCCACCGAAGCTTGGCACTAAACGTAAATCGTGCTGTTGGGAGAAGGTGCTACCCGTCCCGCCAAACCCGACAACGCCCAGCCGGGGTATAAACCGATATCGTAATTCAAGTTGTGCAGTAGCGTAATTCTTGTCTTTATATCGTCCCAGATAGTAACCACGCATGGTCATGTCGCCTCCAAGATCACGATAGGCATAAAATGGAACGTTTTCCCCGAAGGTACTGCGGTAAAGCATTTGCCCGGCAAGTGTTATCTCTGGCGAAAGGGCATGAAATCCTCTGATATCAGCTTCGACTTGACTTCCTACGAAATTGTCGGTACCCCACAAACTGGGGGCATACGCATATTTTATGCGGGAGTAGAAGCCATCGGTCGTATAAGTGGTGTTGTTTCGCGTGTCGTACAGAGACGATACGCCCAGGGCTAAATACTGGCCACCCTTTCTTCCTAATACTTCGGGTTGCTCAAAAACACCCCCAGGTTCACGATCGTTAAACCTAAAATTTTCATATTCCACATTTACACCGGCATACCATTTGGCGACAATTTTTTTTTCTACATCGACCTTCGCCCGCGTGAGTTGATGTTCCAAGAAATCCTCATCGGCCAACCAGGTATCTGACCCGAGGCCATAGAAATTAAAGGGCCAATCCCGATACCGTAGTTCGGTTAAAATATGGTAATTATTATCTTTGGTCCATATATCGGTCAGCAGTTTGATGTTTTTCTGTTTTTTAGTAGTAAGCGTTCCCATAAGTGTTATGTTAGACGTTCGGCTGTGTGGGTCAGCTTTATCTAAGTAGAAATTATATGTTCCAGCAATACCGTACTCCACGCCGGTTTCTTGGGCGTATCCCAAGGCAGGCAGAACAATCAAACTGGCGCCACGTGTAGAGTCACTTTCTGCAGAGAGGAATTTTTTTACCATTTTTTGGATAAGCGTCTGTTCTTGTGCATAAGCTGGTGAAAAAAAAGAAGTCATGAACAATAAAGTCCATAACAAGATATTTCCGAAATACGGATTTAGTTTTATCAACATAAGTAACAGTCTTGAAAATGCGGTGCAAGATGTAAATTATTTCCTTGCGTATCAAGTATATGGTGCAAACGCCGGTTTTTTTTTGTAAAATATTTTTGTAGTTTGGATGGAGTCGCTATCTTTGCCTCATCAAAATCAAATGGACTAAAGGTTGTTTGAGGTTGATGATTGACGTTCTTTAACACAGTAAAAAAGTTTTTAAAAAACTTGCAAATATCAAAATTAAGTTGGATTTTTGCACTCGCTATCTGAAAAGGTAGGTGTTCTTTGGAGAGTTTTTTAAAATTAAAATATTGCCTCTTTAGCTCAGCTGGTAGAGCAACTGACTTGTAATCAGTAGGTCATTGGTTCGATCCCGATAAGAGGCTCTAAATGCAAATTTATTTGCAGGTTTGGAGGGGTTCCAGAGCGGTCAAATGGGACGGACTGTAAATCCGTTGCTTCGGCTTCGAAGGTTCGAATCCTTCTCCCTCCACCACCCGATTTTAGCATGTTACATGCTGATTCAATCAAAGAATCAGTATGATTCATCTGGGATCAATCAGCGGAAGTAGCTCAATTGGTAGAGCGATAGCCTTCCAAGCTATAGGTTGCGGGTTCGAGGCCCGTCTTCCGCTCATTTTTAAAGTTTGATTTAAGTCTCTGTCTTTTTGATGAATTGTCCAAATAGGTAGAGGCTATCATCTGTAGATAGGCTTTTGATAAGCCGAAGTAGCTCAGGGGTAGAGCACTTCCTTGGTAAGGAAGAGGTCGTGGGTTCAAATCCCATCTTTGGCTCAAAAAATATGAAAGTTTATTACTTTTGTAAAGGATTTAATTAAGAAACATTTTATAATTACTAATTCGCATAAACATGGCAAAAGAGAAATTTGACCGGAGTAAACCGCACTTAAATATCGGTACAATCGGTCACGTTGACCACGGTAAAACAACTACCACAGCTGCTATCACTAAAGTATTGGCTGACAAAGGTTTTTCAGAGGCTCGTTCATTTGATTCAATTGACTCTGCTCCTGAAGAAAAAGAGCGTGGTATTACAATCAATACGGCACACGTAGAATACCAAACAGCGAACCGTCACTATGCGCACGTTGACTGTCCAGGTCACGCTGACTATGTGAAAAACATGGTTACCGGTGCTGCACAGATGGATGGTGCTATCATCGTAGTTGCTGCGACTGATGGTCCTATGCCTCAAACTCGTGAGCACATCTTGTTGGCTCGCCAGGTAGGTGTTCCTGCGTTAGTAGTATTCTTGAATAAAGTTGACTTAGTTGACGACGAAGAGTTGTTAGAGCTTGTTGAAATGGAAGTTCGTGAGCTATTGTCATTCTACGAATTCCCAGGTGATGATATCCCTGTAGTCAAAGGATCGGCTCTAGGTGCATTGAATGGTGAAACAGAGTGGGTTGATAAAATTATGGAATTAATGGATGCTGTAGATAACTATATTCCAATTCCTCCACGTTTGACCGACCTTCCTTTCTTGATGCCGATCGAGGACGTTTTCTCTATCACTGGTCGTGGTACAGTTGCTACTGGTCGTATCGAAAGAGGTGTAATCAACTCTGGTGATCCAGTTGAAATCTTAGGTATGGGTGCTGAGAACTTGAAATCTACAGTAACAGGAGTAGAGATGTTCCGTAAGATTTTGGATTATGGTGAAGCGGGTGATAACGTAGGTTTATTGTTGCGTGGTATTGAAAAAACAGACATCCGTCGTGGTATGGTAATCTGTAAACCAGGTACAGTAACTCCTCACACAGACTTCAAAGCTGAGGTTTACGTGTTGTCAAAAGCTGAAGGTGGACGTCACACGCCATTCTTCAACAAATACCGTCCTCAATTCTATTTCCGTACGACTGACGTAACAGGAGAAATCTCCTTGCCAGAAGGTACTGAAATGGTTATGCCAGGTGATAACGTTACAATCTCTGTAAAATTGATCAACGCTATTGCTATGGAAAAAGGTCTACGTTTCGCAATCCGTGAAGGTGGTCGTACCGTAGGTGCTGGTCAGGTAACTGAAATTGTTGCATAATCTTTTAAGATTATTTTAACATAATAAAACAAGCTAATTGGCTAAGGCTGGTTAGCTTGTTTTTTTCTACGTATACATAATGGTAATAAAGTAGAAAAAAAGGTAAATAATATTTGCGCTAATAGTGTTGAAACGCTATATTTGCGTCATCAAAAAAACCAAGGGGTATAGTATAATGGTTAGTATAGCGGTCTCCAAAACCGTTGGTCTGGGTTCGAATCCTGGTACCCCTGCTAAAATAATTTAGGTAAACTAAAAATGGCTAAAGTACTTGATTTTTTTAAAAGCTCCTATGTCGAGGTTACAGAGAAGGTAACTTGGCCTACTTGGGCGCAATTGCAAAACTCGGCTGTAGTGGTACTTGTAGCGTCTGTCATTATTGCGTTGTTGATATTTGTGATGGATAAAGCTTCAAGTAATCTATTGGAGTTATTGTACGGAATTACTTCCTAAATTTATCATTAAAAATTTTATGGCAGATCAATCGTTAAAATGGTATGTAGTTCGTGCCGTTAGTGGAAAAGAGAAGAAGGTAAAGCAGTACGTGGAGGCTGAGGTAAACCGCTTAGGTATTCAACACTTAGTGCCTCAGGTATTGATTCCAATGGAAAAATATTACCAAATGCGCGATGGGAAGAAAGTTGCAAAAGAACGTAACTATTACCCGGGATATGTTTTGATCGAAGCTGCATTGGACGGAGAGATTGAACATGCGATCAAGAACTTGAATAGCGTCATTGGGTTTTTGGGCGATAAAGCAGGGAATGCTATCCCTTTACGCCCAGCCGAAGTGAACCGAATCTTAGGTAAGGTAGACGAGATGGCGGAACAAGGTGAAAGTATGAACGTTCCGTATTATGTAGGGGAAACCGTGAAAGTAAACGATGGGCCATTTAATGGCTTTACCGGAGAAATCGAAGAGGTTCATGAAGATAAAAAGAAACTTACGGTTATGGTTAAAGTATTCGGGCGGAAAACACCACTGGAGCTTAACTATATGCAGGTAGAAAAAGAGTAATTGAAAAAATAATAACAGAACGGTAACCCAACAAGGTTACCTTTTTTTATTATATATATTTGATTTTTGGTTTTTTTATTCCAAAACTTCTTATTATCTTTGCACCTCGTTTGGTTATATAGTTTATATGTAACTATCGAAAACATAAATGTTACGTTATAATGCTTCCACCTTACTAACAAACATTTAACAATTAAATTCAAAACAAAATGGCAAAAGAAGTCAGTGCGTTAGTAAAATTACAAGTAAAGGGCGGTGCTGCGAATCCATCTCCTCCGGTAGGACCTGCATTGGGTGCTAAAGGAGTAAACATTATGGACTTCTGTAAGCAATTTAACGCTCGTACGCAAGACAAACCAGGTCAAGTATTACCTGTTGTCATTACAGTTTACAGCGACAAATCATTTGATTTTATCATCAAGACTCCTCCAGTAGCTGTTCAGTTAAAAGATGCAGCGAAACTGAAAAGTGGGTCGGGTGAGCCTAACCGTAAAAAAGTAGCTTCTATTACATGGGAGCAGGTTGAGGCGATCGCCAAAGATAAAATGCCTGATTTGAATGCATTTACTGTAGAGTCTGCTATGAAAATGGTGGCAGGGACAGCACGTAGTATGGGCATTACCGTTTCTGGTAGCGCTCCTTGGAACAATTAATTAACGAAATCAGTTTAAGAAAGTGGCTAGATTAACAAAAAATCAAAAAGCGGCACTATCCAAAATTGAAGCTGGTAAAGCGTATTCTTTAAAAGAAGCAGCAGCTTTGGTTAAAGAGATTACTGCGACGAAATTTGATGCTTCTGTGGATATCGACGTTCGTTTAGGCGTGGATCCCCGTAAAGCAAACCAAATGGTTCGTGGTATCGCTACATTACCTCACGGGACTGGTAAAACCGTGCGTGTTTTAGTATTGTGTACTCCTGATAAGGAAGAAGAAGCTAAGGCAGCAGGTGCGGATTACGTAGGTCTTGATGACTACATCAGCAAAATCGAAGGTGGTTGGACTGACGTTGATATCATTATTACTATGCCTAGCGTTATGGCGAAAGTGGGTAAATTAGGGCGTATTTTAGGTCCTAGAAACTTGATGCCTAACCCTAAAACTGGAACAGTGACTACGGAAGTAGGTAAAGCTGTAACGGAAGTTAAAGGTGGTAAAATTGATTTCAAAGTCGACAAGACAGGTATCATCCATACTTCAGTGGGTAAAGCGTCGTTCGAGGCAGACAAGATTTATGACAACGCATTAGAAGTATTACAAACTATTGCGCGTCTTAAACCTTCGGCTGCTAAGGGAACATACTTTAGAAGTATTCACATCTCTTCAACCATGAGCCCTAGTATTCATGTGGAGACTAAATCAGTAGCAGGAATTTAATCATGAGAAAAGAAGAAAAACAAGCAATTGTTCAAGCTTTGGCCGAACAGATTAAATCTTACGGTAATTTCTATATTACTGACACTGCTGATTTAACTGTTGAAAAAGTAAATAACATCCGCCGTAAGGGGTTTGAGCAGGGCATTACGATTCAAGTGGTGAAAAACTCCTTGATCGAGAAAGCTTTAATCGAAGCGGGCATCGATTCAGAAGAATTACGTAGTGTGCTTAAAGGCGCTTCTACAATGATGTTTTCTGAAACAGGTAATGGCCCAGCTAAATTGATCAAACAATTACGTAAGGACGGTGATAAGCCTGTTTTAAAAGCAGCTTATATCGAGGAAACTGCGTTCGTAGGGGATAACCAACTAGAAGCTCTAGTTAACCTTAAATCTAAAAACGAACTTATTGCAGACGTTATTGCTTTGCTTCAATCTCCTGCGAAGAATGTTATTTCCGCACTTCAATCAGGTGGAAATACAATTTCAGGTTTGGTAAAAGCTTTAGAAGAAAGAGGCTAACGAACGCCTCCTACAGAACGTTCGTGTATTTTTAATTAACAATTTTTATTAAGTACATTCAAAAATTCAAAATAAAATGGCAGATTTAAAACAACTTGCTGAACAGTTGGTTAACTTAACAGTAAAAGAAGTTAAAGAATTAGCTGATATCCTAAAAGATGAGTATGGTATCGAGCCTGCTGCTGCAGCTGTTGCAGTTGCTGGTCCTGCTGCTGGTGGCGAAACTGCTGCTGCTGAAGAGAAAACTTCATTTGACGTTATCTTGAAAGAAGCTGGTGGTCAAAAATTAGCAGTCGTTAAATTGGTAAAAGACTTAGCTGGTTTAGGCTTGAAAGAAGCTAAAGATTTAGTTGACGGTGCTCCTAAGGAATTGAAAACTGGTGTTTCAAAAGACGAAGCTGAAGCGTTGAAAAAACAATTAGAAGAAGCTGGAGCTGTTGTTGAGATCAAGTAATCTCACCATAAAAAAGCACCTTAAAGGTTTAGACTCTGCCAATATATTGGCAGAGTCTATTCCTATTTATATTATTACATGCATCAGATGGATGCTGACATCTGATAAATACATGATTACAGCATAATTGGCTCAGTTTTTTTAAACTAAAATACTTATTCCCTTGGCAAACAATAATATTCAAAACGAAAGAGTAAATTTTGCTACAAGTAAGAAGGTTATCGATTACCCGGATTTCTTGGATGTGCAATTGCAATCTTTCAAGGAGTTTTTTCAATTAGAAACTACTTCTGACAACCGCCATCAGGAAGGGCTGTTCAAGGTTTTCTCGGAAAACTTCCCTATTTCTGATTCAAGAAACATCTTTGTACTAGAGTTTTTAGATTATTTCATCGATCCTCCTCGTTACGATATACAAGAGTGTATTGAGCGTGGATTGACGTATAGTGTTCCACTCAAAGCAAAGTTGAAGTTATCTTGTAATGATGAAGAACACGAGGATTTCGAAACCATTGTACAGGATGTATATTTGGGAACGATTCCTTATATGACGCCTAAAGGTACCTTTGTTATCAATGGTGCTGAGCGTGTCATCGTGTCCCAATTGCACCGTTCTCCCGGCGTGTTCTTTGGTCAGAGTAGACACACAAATGGTACGAAACTTTATTCTGCAAGGGTAATTCCTTTTAAAGGATCTTGGATCGAATTTGCGACGGACGTAAACAACGTGATGTATGCTTATATCGATCGTAAAAAGAAATTCCCAGTTACTACTTTGTTACGCGCGATCGGCTATGATTCCGATAAGGATATCTTGGAGCTATTTGATCTTGCAGACGAAGTAAAAGTAAGTAAATCTGGTCTTAAGAAATATGTTGGCCGTCGCTTAGCGGCTAGGGTATTGAAAAAATGGATCGAGGATTTTGTGGACGAGGATACAGGTGAGGTGGTGTCTATCGATCGGAATGAAATTATCTTAGAACGTGAAACTGTTTTAGAGGAGGATCACATTGAAATGATCATCGATGCAGGGGTAAAATCTATTATTCTTGCCAAAGAAGATGGTGCTAACAATGCGGACTACTCGATTATATATAATACTTTACAGAAAGATACCTCAAACTCTGAAAAAGAGGCTGTAGAACACATCTATCGTCAGCTGCGTAACGCAGAACCACCAGATGAGGAAACAGCACGTGGTATTATTGATCGTTTGTTCTTTTCGGATAAACGTTATGATTTGGGCGATGTGGGACGTTACCGCATTAACCGTAAATTGGGATTAGATACAGCGGATGATACAAAAGTATTGACACGACAGGACATCATTGCCATCGTGAAGTATCTGATCAATTTAATTAACTCCAAAGCAGAAGTGGATGATATTGACCACTTGTCCAATCGTCGCGTTCGTACGGTAGGTGAGCAGTTATATGCACAATTTGGCGTTGGCCTTTCCCGTATGGCGCGTACCATCCGCGAGCGGATGAATATTCGTGACAATGAGGTGTTTACACCAACAGACTTGATTAATGCACGTACATTGTCGTCTGTTATCAACTCGTTCTTCGGAACGAACCAGTTGTCGCAATTTATGGATCAAACCAACCCATTGGCGGAGATTACGCATAAGCGTCGTTTGTCAGCTTTAGGTCCAGGTGGTCTATCGCGTGAACGTGCAGGTTTCGAAGTACGTGACGTTCACTATACACACTATGGTCGTTTGTGTACGATTGAAACCCCAGAAGGTCCGAACATTGGTTTGATTTCTTCTTTAGCTGTACATGCGAAAATCAACAACTTAGGTTTTATCGAAACCCCTTACCGTCAGGTAAGAGATGGTAAAGTCGTGGTTGATGAACCCGTAGTATACTTGTCTGCAGAAGATGAAGATGATAAAACGATTGCGCAGGCAAATGCACAATATGATGATCAAGGTAACTTTGAAGATCCTAAAGTAAAAGCGAGATACGAAGGTGACTTCCCGATTATCGAGCCGGAGAAATTGGATTATATGGACGTTGCACCAAACCAGATTACGTCGATCGCCGCCTCATTGATTCCATTCTTGGAGCATGATGATGCAAACCGTGCGTTGATGGGATCGAACATGCAGCGTCAAGCTGTTCCATTATTGAAACCGCAGGCACCTATCGTAGGTACTGGTTTGGAAGCTCGTGTGGCGTCCGATTCCCGTACGTTGATCAATGCAGAAGGCAATGGTGTAGTGGAGTATGTGGACGCAAATGAGATTAAAATCCGTTACGAACGGACAGATAACGACCGTTTGGTATCGTTTGATAATGATGTAAAAACATATACCCTTACGAAGTTTAAGAAAACCAACCAGAATACCTGTATCAACTTGAAACCAATCGTTACGAAAGGGCAGAAAGTAACCAAAGGTCAGGTACTATGTGAAGGTTATGCAACAGAAAATGGGGAATTGGCACTTGGTCGTAACTTGAAAGTGGCTTTCATGCCTTGGCAGGGATATAACTTTGAGGATGCGATCGTAATCTCTGAACGCGTTGTATCGCAAGACTTATTCACTTCCTTACATATTGAGGAGTTTGAGTTGGAGGTTCGTGATACGAAACGTGGTGAAGAGGAATTGACATCCGATATCCCAAATGTTTCGGAAGAGGCAACAAAAGATTTGGATGAAAATGGTATTATCCGTGTTGGTGCTGAGGTTAATGGGGGTGATATCTTAATTGGTAAAATTACACCGAAAGGCGAATCTGATCCTTCTCCGGAAGAGAAGTTATTACGTGCTATCTTTGGTGACAAAGCCGGTGACGTAAAAGATGCTTCATTGAAGGCATCACCGTCGTTGAAAGGTGTGGTTATCGATACGAAGCTATTCTCCCGGGCGAAAAAAATGTCTAAAGAAGCGGAAAGAAAAGCATTAGACAAATTAGAAGTCGCACACGACAAAGCGGTTAAAGCGTTGAAAGATCGTTTGGTAGAGAAGTTATTCACTGTTGTGAATGGCAAAACCAGCCAAGGGGTATACAATGTGTATAAAGAGTTGTTGGTACCGAAAGGGGCTAAATTCACACAGAAAATCTTAATGGATTTGGATTATGCGCATATTAATCCAACGGGATGGACGACGGATGAAGATAAGAACGAGTTGATCAAGTTAGCGCTTCACTTTTATAACATCAAGATCAATGAAGAACTTGGTGCTTTCAAAAGAGAGAAGTTTGCGATTTCTGTCGGAGATGAATTACCATCCGGTATCGTTCAAATGGCGAAAGTTTACGTGGCTAAGAAACGTAAATTGAAAGTGGGAGATAAGATGGCAGGGCGCCACGGTAACAAAGGTATCGTTGCCCGTATCGTTCGTGATGAGGATATGCCATTCTTAGAAGACGGTACACCCGTAGATATCGTGTTGAACCCATTAGGGGTACCTTCGCGGATGAACTTGGGACAGATTTACGAAACTGTTCTGGGATGGGCCGGTCAAAAACTCGGAACCAAATTCGCAACGCCAATTTTTGACGGAGCGGAAATGGATGAAGTGGAAGAGTGGATCGCTAAAGCTAAATTACCAATGTCTGGTAGAACATACCTATACAACGGTTTAACAGGCGAGCGTTTTGACCAACCAACTACCGTTGGGGTTATCTACATGTTGAAATTAGGTCACATGGTAGATGATAAAATGCACGCACGTTCTATCGGACCGTACTCGTTGATTACGCAACAACCATTAGGCGGTAAAGCACAATTTGGTGGTCAGCGTTTTGGTGAGATGGAGGTATGGGCATTGGAAGCATTTGGTGCGTCAAATATCCTACAAGAGATCTTAACCGTGAAATCAGATGATGTGGTTGGCCGTGCGAAAACTTACGAGGCTATCGTGAAAGGTAACAACCTTCCAACACCATCCGTACCGGAATCGTTCAACGTATTGGTACATGAATTACGTGGTTTAGGATTAGATATCACATTGGATTAATAAAATTTAGACCTATCTGTTTTTTAATGCGATAGGTCTTACATACATCTTTAAGTTATACAACGTATGTCTTATAAAAAAGATAATAAAATTAAAAGTAACTTCACATCGATCACGATCAGCTTGGCTTCTCCAGAAACGATTTTGGAGCGTTCTAGCGGTGAGGTTACCAAGCCAGAAACAATCAACTATCGTACCTACAAACCTGAGCGTGATGGTTTATTCTGTGAGCGTATTTTTGGTCCGGTAAAGGACTACGAATGTCACTGTGGTAAATACAAACGTATTCGTTATAAAGGTATCGTGTGTGACCGTTGTGGTGTGGAGGTAACGGAGAAAAAAGTACGTCGTGAACGCATGGGGCATATCAATTTGGTTGTTCCAGTAGCACACATTTGGTATTTCCGTTCTCTTCCTAACAAAATCGGCTATTTATTGGGACTTCCGACAAAGAAATTGGATATGATCATCTACTACGAAAGATATGTGGTTATTCAACCGGGTATCAAAGAAGAAGATGGGATTTCCTATATGGATTTCTTGACGGAGGAAGAGTATCTGGATATTTTGGATACCTTACCAAAAGAGAACCAATATTTGGATGATACCGACCCGCAGAAATTCATCGCGAAGATGGGCGCTGAGGCGATGGAGGAACTTTTGAAACGTATCGATCTAGATCAATTATCGTACGATTTACGTCACCAAGCTGCTAATGAAACTTCGCAACAACGTAAAAATGAAGCGTTGAAACGTCTTCATGTCGTAGAAGCTTTCCGTGGCGCGAACACCCGAATTGAAAACCGTCCGGAGTGGATGATCGTAAAAATTGTTCCGATTATTCCACCGGAATTACGTCCATTGGTACCGTTGGATGGTGGACGCTTTGCGACGTCTGATTTGAACGACTTGTATCGTCGTGTGATCATCCGTAACAACCGTTTAAAACGTTTGATTGAAATCAAAGCGCCGGAAGTAATCTTACGTAATGAAAAACGTATGCTTCAGGAGGCAGTAGACTCTTTGTTCGATAACTCGCGTAAAGTGAATGCTGTGAAAACGGAAGGTAACCGTGCATTAAAATCGTTATCCGATATTTTGAAAGGTAAACAAGGACGTTTCCGTCAAAACTTATTGGGTAAACGTGTGGATTACTCGGCTCGTTCGGTAATTGTCGTTGGTCCGCACTTGAAATTACACGAGTGTGGTCTTCCTAAAGATATGGCTGCGGAACTTTACAAACCATTCATCATTCGCAAGATGATTGAAAGAGGTATTGTAAAGACGGTTAAATCGGCGAAAAAAATCGTGGACCGCAAGGATCCGGTCGTATGGGATATTCTGGAAAATGTATTGAAAGGACACCCTGTATTGCTTAACCGTGCTCCTACACTTCACCGTTTGGGTATCCAAGCTTTCCAACCTACGTTGGTAGAAGGTAAAGCGATCCAATTACACCCCTTAGTGTGTACGGCGTTCAACGCCGACTTTGACGGTGACCAGATGGCGGTTCACTTGCCTTTAGGTAATGCAGCAATTTTGGAAGCCCAAATATTAATGCTGGCTTCGCATAACATCCTTAACCCAGCAAATGGTTCTCCCGTAACGGTACCATCTCAAGATATGGTATTGGGTCTTTATTATATTACAAAAGGCCGTAAGTCGACAGAAGATCAAAAAGTAAGAGGCGAGGGCATGACATTTTATTCTCCGGAAGAGGTGATTATTGCCTTGAATGAGAATCAAATTGACCTGCACGCTTTCATTAAAGTAAAAACAAAAACAAGAAATAAAGACGGACAAATCGTTGATGGTCTCATCGAGACTACGGTTGGCCGGGTTATCTTTAATCAGATCGTACCTGACGAGATGGGTTATGTCAACGAACTGTTGACCAAGAAGTCATTGCGTAATATCATTGGGGATATTGTGAAGAGTACGGGTATGGCTCGTGCAGCACAGTTCTTGGATGATATGAAAGAGTTAGGATTCCAAACGGCCTTCAAAGGTGGTTTGTCATTCAACTTGCAAGATTTGAATATCCCAGCTGCTAAAGCGGATTTGATTGGACAAGCGACCAATGAAGTTGAAGAGGTAATGAACAATTATAACATGGGTTTCATTACCAACAACGAACGCTACAATCAAATTATCGATATCTGGACACGTATCAACAATAGATTGACGGCATACGTAATGGATATTCTTTCTAACGATAACCAAGGATTTAACTCTGTTTATATGATGTTGGATTCAGGTGCCCGTGGTTCGAAAGAACAGATTCGTCAGTTGTGTGGTATGCGTGGTCTGATGGCAAAACCGCAGAAGTCTGGTACCTCGGGTGGGGAGATTATCGAAAACCCGATTTTATCGAACTTCAAAGAAGGTCTATCGGTATTGGAGTACTTTATTTCTACCCACGGTGCGCGTAAAGGTCTTGCCGATACGGCATTGAAAACAGCCGATGCGGGTTACTTGACTCGTCGTCTGCACGACGTTGCGCAAGATATGATCGTGGTGGAAGAAGATTGTAATACATTACGTGGTCTATACAAAACAGCACTTAAAGAAAATGATGATATTGTAGAGCCATTATACGATCGTATTCTTGGACGTACACCGTTAAATGACGTATATCATCCGGAAACGGGAGCATTGATTGTTGCGGCAAATGAAGATATTACCGAAGATATAGCTACAACAATTGAAGAGGCCGGTATCGAAGGTGTCGAGATTCGCTCCGTATTGACTTGTGAGGCTAAACGTGGCGTTTGTGCTGCTTGTTATGGACGGAACCTTGCTTCTGGCAAGCGTGTTCAAATGGGTGAGGCTGTAGGGGTTATCGCAGCACAGTCTGTAGGTGAGCCTGGTACACAGCTGACACTTCGTACATTCCACGTGGGTGGTACGGCGTCGAATATCGCGGCAGAATCTAGTATCGTTGCAAAATACGATGGTAAAATAGAGTTTGAAAATGTTCGCTCCGTAGCTAAAGAAGGTGAGGAAGGACCTTATCAAATTGCTATCGGTCGTTCTGGAGAGCTTCGCATAGTAAGCGACGATAGAAAAGTATTATACACCCAGATTATTCCTTACGGTGCTAATGTATATGTGAACGAAGGTGATAAGGTAGAAAAAGGTAAAGTATTGGCTGACTGGGATCCATATAACGCGGTAATTATCTCTGAATTCCCAGGTAAAATCGAGTTCGAAGCTATTATTGAAGGAGTTACATTCCGTGATGAATCGGATGAACAAACCGGACATAAGGAGAAGGTTATCATCGAGACACGTGATAAAACGAAAAACCCGACGATTAAGATTGCAGACTTGGCGGGTGACACCTTGCGCTCATACAATATTCCGGTAGGAGCGCACGTCTCTGTTCAAAATGGACAAAAAATCAAAGAAGGTACTATCTTAGCGAAGATTCCTCGTGCTACAGGTAAAACACGCGATATTACGGGAGGTCTTCCTCGTGTAACCGAATTGTTCGAAGCACGTAATCCTTCTAACCCAGCCGTTGTTACCGAAATTGATGGTGTTGTTACGCTAGGTGGTGTGAAACGTGGTAATCGTGAGATTTCGATTGAATCCAGAGATGGACAGATCAAGAAATACTTAGTGCCACTTTCTAAGCACATCTTGGTACAAGATAATGACTTTGTAAAAGCAGGTATGCCGTTGTCAGATGGTTCTATCTCCCCAGCGGATATTCTTTCCATCAAAGGTCCTGCAGCGGTTCAAGAATATATCGTAAACGGTATCCAAGAGGTTTACCGCCTGCAAGGGGTGAAAATCAACGATAAACACTTCGAAACCATCGTTCACCAGATGATGCAGAAAGTGAATATCGAGGATCCAGGCGATACACGCTTCTTGGAAAAAGAGGCTGCTAATAAATGGGATTTCATGGAAGAAAACGACTCGTTGTTTGATAAAAAAGTTGTCGTTGATGCGGGAGATTCGAAGGAGTTGAAAGCTGGTCAAATTGTAACCATGCGTAAACTTCGTGAGGAAAATTCAAGCTTACGTCGTCAAGATTTGAAAACAGTAGAAGTTCGTGATGCTATTTCGGCAACTTCAAGTCCATTATTGCAAGGTATTACCCGTGCTTCATTGGGAACGAAGTCATTCATTTCAGCTGCGTCGTTCCAGGAAACAACTAAAGTCTTGAACGAGGCTGCTATCGCCGGTAAACGTGATGACTTGTTAGGTTTGAAAGAAAACGTAATTGTAGGTCACTTGATTCCATCAGGAACTGGTTTACGCGAATATAGCAATATTATTGTTGGTTCACGTGAAGAATACGATCAGTTATTGGCCTCGAAAGAAGAGGACTAATCGTTCTGATATAAACAATAAAAAAAGGCAGCAAAAATTTTTGCTGCCTTTTTTTATTGTTTATCTTTTTACTTTATCTTTCCGTTACCAAAATCTCCTTTTACAAATAGCTTTTGAAAGCCTGCGCCCGTAGCTGTATCAATAACCTCTTGCGTTGTCATGTTGTTGACAAGGGCATGAATGTATCCACCCATAAATGCATCTCCACTACCAATGCGATCAATAACGTCAAAAGTTTCCATAACATTGGAGCTGACATCTTCCGTTGGCGTATGATACGTTCCGTAAAACAGGTTGTGATTCGGACTGTCCATAAAACGAAAGGTATAAGCGATGTGTTGACATTTAGGATATTTTTCAAAAATTTCCTTCGCAGATGCAGCAGCCGCCGCTAGATATGTTTCTCGTGATGTATTTCTATCAAAAGATTCGTCAACGGCTGTACCGAGCATCTTATTTGCCGCCCATATGTTACCCATAATCACATCACAGTACGCCACCAATTGCGGCATGATATCTATGGGTTCTTTCCCATATTGCCATAAACGATTTCTATAATTCAAGTCTACCGAGATAGTAATATTGCGGTTGGATGCTTCTTGAAGCAGACGAGCTATCAGATCCGCCATATTTTGGTTAAGGGCAGGGGTAAGTGCTGTCCAATGAAGCCAAGAAACGTTCTCAAACAACTTATCTATATCGACATCCTCTATAGTTAACTGGCTAAAACTGGAGTACTTTCGATCGTAGATAACCTCCCCCTTAGAAAGTCCATTTGCCGACATCAACATATAAGTACCTAATCGATCGCCTGTGCGAATGGCTTTCTCGGTATGCACGTCCAGATCCTTAAGAATTGCTAAAATTTCATCTGATAAAGCATTTTCTGGTAACGCACTGCAGTAAGCTACGTTATCGCCCATTTGTGCTAGTGAAGCGGCTACATTGGCTTCCGAGCCTCCTGGGAAAATTTCTAAACGATTGTTGTTTTTATCAAAAAATGTGTCGCCCAAA
The DNA here is from genome assembly GCF_014692515.1 of Sphingobacterium micropteri. Lineage (GTDB taxonomy): Bacteria > Bacteroidota > Bacteroidia > Sphingobacteriales > Sphingobacteriaceae > Sphingobacterium > Sphingobacterium micropteri. The sequence continues at coordinate 219,228 of NZ_JACOIK010000010.1, forward strand.
CTTTGTTGCCGGATTAATATTTCGCCGAAGGATAATATAAGGTTCATGAATAATTTATTTTGGTCGTTAAATTAGGGTTATTTTTTTAAACTTTATAGTGTTGTTTGCGAAATCGTTGCCATTACATGGTCGTATTTATCTTTCAGAAGTACATACGAAATCGTTATCGTGAATAAACCTGCGGTAAATACTTGAGAATGACTAAAAAATAGCTATCATTGGATGTTATAAACTTAGGACTATAATAACATGAATATTTTAGAGAGATTCTCATTAAAAGGAAAAGTTATCGTGGTAACCGGCGGTACAGGTATTCTGGGAAAAGCGTTTGTCAAAGCTTTAGCAGAAGCAGGGGCTAAAGTCTGTATTATCGGAAGAAGCCAAGAGAAAGCAGACGAGCGGGTGAAAATGGTACAGACATTGGGTGCTGAAGCCTTAGCAGTGGTCGCAGATGTAATGGATGAAGATTCTGTCCGTAAAGCAAAAGAACAAATTTTGAACAAATGGGATACGATAGACGGGTTGGTAAATGCAGCGGGAGGAAATATTCCAGGTGCTACTATTGGGCCGAATGACAATCTGTTTGATAACAAAATAGCAGATACCATTAAGGCTATCGAATTGAATCTATATGGTACCATTATTCCAACACTTGTCTTTGGAGAGGTTATCGCAAAGCAGGGAAAAGGTTCCATTATTAATATATCGTCCTTAGCAGCGAGTTTACCTATTACACGTGTTTTAGGCTATACCGTGGCAAAGCATGGTGTAGATGGTTTTACCAAATGGATGGCCACAGAATTGGCGTTGCGATATGGAGATAAGGTACGTGTGAATGCTATAGCACCGGGTGTATTTCTTACCGAACAAAACCGTACATTGTTGACCAATCCTGATGGTAGTTATACAGAGCGAGCAGGTAGATTTGTACAAGGAACACCCTTCTCTCGGTTGGGAGATCCATCAGAATTGGAGGGTACGCTGGTGTATCTGTTAAGCGATGCTTCGGCCTTTGTTTCAGGCGAAACCATCTTTGTGGATGGAGGTTTTAATAGTTGGTGTGGAGTTTAGGTTTTTTATAATATGAATAAACGGTTTTTAGAACAGACGTGGCGTTGGTACGGACCCAATGACCCGGTATCTTTACAGGATGTAAAACAGGCAGGTGCAACAGGTATTGTGTCAGCATTGCACCATATTCCGCACGGTGATGTATGGCCTAAGGAGGATATTTTGGAGCGGAAGAGAATAATAGAGGAAGCAGGACTTGTGTGGTCGGTAGTGGAAAGTGTCACGGTGCACGAAGCCATAAAGACACGTTCGGAGCAAGTCGATTTTTATTTAGATAATTATCGTCAAACATTGACAAATTTAGCGGAATGTGGAATCAAAACGGTATGTTATAACTTTATGCCCGTATTGGATTGGACACGTACGCAATTAGATAAGGTAATGCATGATGGTTCTAAAGCGCTTTATTTTGATTGGATTGATTTAGCCATCTTTGATATTTTTATTTTGGAACGTCCTAATGCGAAGACGTCGTATTCTGCAGAAATTGTGGGGCAAGCGGAGAGCCGTTACGCTACTTTTGACGAAGAGGCAAAGAAATTCTTGCTTTCTAATGTATTAATGGGTATCCCGGGAGAGAAAGATCCATCACTCGAAGATTTACAACGCAGTATTGATATTTATGCAAAGATTGGCTTCGAAGGACTGCGGGAAAATTTAACTTATTTTCTTTCTTCTATTGCAGACGTTTGTGAGAAATATGGTATAAAAATGACCATTCATCCAGATGATCCCCCGTATCCTATTTTAGGACTCCCGAGAATTGCGGGAAATTTGGCGGATTTTGAATATATTATTAAAACGGTAGATAAACCGTTTAATGGTGTTTGTTTTTGTACGGGTTCATTAGGTGCAGGTCCTGATAACGATTTGGTACAAATATTTAAACAGGTACAGCATCGGGTGAATTTTGTACATTTACGTAATGTTAAGAAAGACGCCTTAGGAAGTTTTTATGAGGCGGATCATTTGGATGGCGATGTGGATATGTATGCCGTCATGAAGGAGTTGGTCGCCGAAAACCAGAAACGTGAAAAACCTATTCCGTTTAGACCAGACCACGGACATCAAATGTTAGATGATCTTAATAAAGTTACTAATCCGGGGTATTCTGCGATTGGTCGATTAAGAGGACTAGCAGAATTAAGAGGGCTAGAGTTAGGTATTATAGGTAGTTGATAGCTTGCCCTTGCTATCCTATTGTAGAGCGTCGAAGCTGAATGGAGGTGGGTAGTTTAATATCTTCCCACTCGATTTGGCTTCGATTCTTTTTTTGCATAATTTCGACTAATTTATTTACAGAAATCTCGCCTATTTCCGTCGTCGGTTGTCGAATGGTGCTTAAGGATGGGTTCAGCGAAAGAACCAAATCTGTGTTTGCAAAGCCGATGACTGCCAGAGTCTCCGGTACTTTTATTTCTAATTTAGCTAAAATACCCAATAAATGGGTTGTGATGGTGTCCGCAACACCGACAATAGCATTTGGAGGTTCGGGCAATTGCAATAAGCTTTTTACATGTTTTTCCATATCATCTTGTAAATCTGCTAGGCTTTTCACATTGCAATGTACGATATATTCTGGCGTTACGGGTATCTGGAAATCGTGATGAGCTTCCATGTATCCCGATAATCTTTTGGTCGTAATACCTTGACGTGCACCACAGAATATAGCGATCTTCCGTCGGCCTATATCCCAAAGGTGTTTGCATGCATTATACATCCCTTGTGTATTCAGCACACCGACTTTATGTGTTTCTATTGGATAGTGTGTTCGGTCAAAAATGACAATAGGTGTTGTTTTAAGGATTTGCTTAGCCAGATCGATATTCGATTCTTCATGAATGGGGCAGAAAAGAATCCCATCCACCGATTTGTCTAACATGGACTGAAGAGCTAACTTTTCCAGTTCTTCATTTTCCATGGTATTCATAATGATTGTTCTATAATGATGGGTAGTAGCCGCTTTTTGCATGCCTGCAATAATTTGTGCTTCGAAGGATCCGGTCATTTTCGGGAGAACAACACCAATCGTATTTGTTTTTCCTGTTTTAAGGAATTTAGCATGTACATTGGGTTGATAGTTGTGCTTTTTTGCAAACTCCTGTATCGTTCTTTTCGTTACCTCACTAATTTCGTAACTATCATTTAGCGCTTTTGATACCGTAGAAACAGACATATTTAATGCCTGGGCTAAACTTTTAAGTGTCGTCTTCGCCATTGTTATCTCATCTAAGGTCAACTATCTCATAATTGGGATAATCTGCGGTATGGAATGTAAACGTTGCTCTTGGAATTTGATGATTTACATATAGTGTGTTAATCGTATAGATGTATCGAGCTCCTGATTTATCGACTACTGCAACATCATGGATATGTTTGTTTTTATTTATCCGTAGGGTGATTTTAGCATAATTCGTTTTCGTGTCAGTAGGTGTTAATTCTATAACATTCAGCAGGTCCTTGCCTAGCACTTCGTCTTTTTTACTTTTATAAATAAATCCCTTTTTATAGAAGGTAAAAAGATTATTAGGGCCAATACTTTCTGTGTTATTGTCTGCGTCACTGACTTGTACCTCTTGATCTTCTTTCAGAATAGACCAAATACTTTTGCCGTCATTTATGATATCTTGCTCGCTTAACGCTATGCGGAACTGATTTTTTGGTTTGTTCAAGAACAGCGTGCCCTTATCCCCATGGTTTCCTCCTTGTGCTTGCTGTACGGAAAAACTAAAGTCCGACTGTATGGTCTGATACGCATCATATTTTGCAGATACTTCTTCCAATAACTTTTTTGCTTTGGTATCCGTTTGTGTGAATGCTATTAGTGATGTACAAATGAAAGCCATCAGAACTGTTATTTTCTTCTCCATCTTATTCGTTGTTTCTTAACGTTTCCAAATACTGTTCTAGCGAATATTCGTCGGGATAAAGTACTTCGCGTGCTTTACTTCCCTCAAAAGGGCCTACAATACCCGCAGCCTCCAATTGATCGATTATTCGTCCTGCTCTGTTGTAGCCTAGCTTTAATTTACGTTGAATCAATGACGTTGAACCTTGTTGATGCATGACAATCAGTCGTGCAGCCTCTTCGAAAAGTTGATCGCGATCGCTCGAATCAAATTCCATTCCGCCACTTCCTTCTCCATTTTCATCGACGTATTCGGGCAGCATAAAAGCAGATGGATAACCACGTTGACTTCCGATAAAATCCGATATTTGCTCTACTTCCGGTGTGTCCACAAAGGCACATTGGATACGTGTCAAATCACTTCCTGTCGCTAAAAGCATGTCCCCACGACCGATAAGCTGGTCGGCACCTCCAGCGTCTAGGATTGTACGGGAATCGACTTTAGACAAAACCCTAAATGCGAGACGTGCTGGGAAATTTGCTTTGATCGTACCGGTAATAATATTTACCGATGGTCGTTGCGTAGCAATAACTAAATGTATTCCTACAGCTCGTGCTAACTGAGCGAGACGTGCAATCGGCGTTTCCACTTCTTTACCTGCTGTCATCATCAAATCTGCAAACTCATCAACTACCAGAACGATATAAGGTAAGAATCGATGACCCTCTTCAGGGTTTAATCGACGGTTGACAAATTTTGCATTATATTCTTTTAAGTTACGTACTGCTGCATTCTTTAACAGATCGTAACGTTGGTCCATCTCGATACAAAGGGAATTCAGCGTGTTGATGACCTTTTTTGTGTCGGTAATGATCGCCTCATCTTCATTCGGTAGTTTTGCCAAGAAGTGACGCTCTATCGTTTTGAAAAGAGAAAGTTCTACCTTTTTAGGATCAACCATGACAAATTTCAGTTCGGCTGGGTGTTTCTTATATAGTAAAGAAGTTAGAATTGCGTTGATACCTACAGATTTACCTTGTCCTGTGGCACCGGCCACCAACAAGTGCGGCATTTTTGCCAAATCGGCTATATATACCTCATTTGATATCGTTTTACCAAGCGCAATAGGTAAATCCATATCCGTTTTTTGGAACTTCTCTGTTGCTAGAACAGAACGCATGGATACCATTTCTGGTGAACTGTTAGGTACCTCGATACCAATAGTTCCTTTGCCGGGCATGGGTGCGATGATGCGTATGCCTAGTGCTGCAAGGCTCAATGCAATGTCGTCTTCCAGATTTTTGATTTTGGAGATGCGTACACCTGGTTTGGGTATGATTTCATATAATGTTACCGTTGGGCCGATTGTGGCTTTAATGTGTTCAATCTCAATACTATAATTACGGAGCGTTTCGACAATACGGTTTTTATTGGCTTCCAACTCTTGTTGATTAATGGTGATTTTGCCGCTTCCATATTCTTTTAGCAAATCGAGCGTTGGATATTGATAGCCTGAAAGATCTAGTTTGGGATCATATTCGCCGAATTCGGCAACTAGATCATTTGCTGTAATAGCTTTTTCTTCCACCACTTTCTCTACACTGAGTGCAGGGCCTTCGGAAGAAGGCTCTCGTTCGTTATGTATGGGCTCATCTATAACCACTGGCGTATCTACGGTAAAAGTAATCTCCCCGTCATTATCCTTACGATTTTCTCCGGGTACGTTTAATGTTAAGGGAGTATGAGGAACAAATACCTCATCTAGCGGTTCTTCCTTTTCTTCAACCGCTAACGGGCGGGGAACGGTATTGCGAGAAACATTGGAAATAGGATCTGGTTTGTTTGCAAACGTATCAAAATTATCTTCCTCGTCTTCTTCTATATCTTCATCCGTCTTTTTGGGTGACCAGGTCCATTTCAAATCTAAATTGTAAATAAGAATGAGTATGGCTAAATAGGCAAAAGCCAAAAGGGCAGCGATCCCAGTACTACCTATCTGGATCTTTAACAGCTGGTTTGTCCAATAGCCGAACTTTCCTTCCAATATATGGGGGGAGTCCGTCAGAAAATCCTGTAAAAACCCGAGCGTTACGGATAGATAAATGATAGCCGTTGCTGAATAGATGATCGTTTTCCATACCGGTAAAAGGGATTTTCGATAGAGGAGTTTATACCCCACTACAAATAGAATAAATGCGAAAAGAAAAGAGGCAATTCCAAACCATTCATAAATAAATTGATTGGCGAGTAATGCCCCTAGTTTTCCCAGTTTATTTTCAACGACGGGAAGTTCTACAGCCTCATCTGCTATTTCATCGACACTCCTAAACAGCGTTGACCATCCGCCATTTGTTTCCGTTATATAACTTTGGTCTTGTTTCCATGTGAAAAGATAGGAAACAAACGAAACAGCCATGATGAAAGAAGCAAATAGTAAGAAGATGCCCAGTATTTTCAGTGCTTTGCGCTGTCCTTCTGAAAAATTGATATTCTCAAACGAGTTAAACCGTTTTTTCTTATTATATGAAACATTCCCTGTGGTACGCGGAGCACGTTTGTTGCTTGCATTGCCGGAATTTTTAAATGTATTTCCTTTGTTTGACATGAAAATCAGCTACCTTTCCTAGTTACAAACTTAGGAAAAATAAAGGAAATGCTATCTCCCTGTTACGCTACAATGACCAAAAAATAGTTTTTCTTGCCACGTTGAGCCACAATGTACCTGTCATTAATTAAGTATGTGGCATCGATCGTTAATTCAATATCATTGATTTTCTCTTTGTTGATTGCCACACCGCCTCCCTGCAACATTTTTCGGGCTTCGCCTTTTGATGGGAAAACTTGTGTATGACCTGCAAGAAAATCTAGCACGTTGATGCCCGTTATAAGTTGATCTCTGCTAATTTCAAATTTCGGGACGCCATCGAAAACTTCCAATACACTATTGTGCGCTAATTCCACCAAGAATTCTAAAGAACCGTTTCCAAATAAAAATTCGGATGTTTTGACTGCCGTTTCGTAATCTTTTTCGGAGTGCGTGCGTATCGTGATATCCTTCGCCAATGCTTTTTGCACAGCACGGGTATGTGGGGCGGCATCGTGTTCAGCTATGATGGTGTCAATTTCTTCTTTTGTTTTTAACGTGAAAATCTTGATCCAGTTTTTGGCATCGTCATCTGTGGTGTTCAACCAAAATTGATAAAATTTGTAGGGAGATGTTTTCTTAGGGTCTAACCAAACTGCTCCGGATTCCGTTTTGCCGAACTTTTGCCCATCTGCTTTTTTGATCAACTGTGTCGTGATCGCATATGCCGTTCCCTGATCTTGACGGCGGATGATTTCACTACCGGTTACGATATTTCCCCATTGGTCGGACCCACCCATTTGCACCTTACAATTGTGATGTTTCCATAAGTAATAAAAATCATAACCCTGTATCAGTTGATAGGTGAATTCCGTAAAGGAAAGACCGTTGTCACCCTCTAGTCGCTTTTTTACGGAGTCTTTTGCCATCATGTAATTTACGGTAATCAGCTTTCCGACGTCGCGAATAAAGTCCAAAAATTTAAAATCTTTGAACCAGTCATAATTATTAACCATTTTCGCATCTGCGTCACCATCTCCAAAAAGCAGGAATTTGGCGAGCTGCGTTTTTAAACTAGTAACATTGTACTGTAATGTGGCTTCATCTAACAGATTTCGTTCAGCAGACTTAAATGAGGGATCGCCAATCATACCAGTAGCCCCACCCACCAATGCAACAGGCTTGTGCCCGGCATTTTGAAAGTGGATGAGGGTCATAATCTGTGTTAAATGTCCCACATGCAGTGAATCTCCTGTTGGGTCGAAGCCGATATAGCCGGAAACTTTTTCTTTATTCAGTAATTCTTCCGTTCCGGGCATGATATCTTGTAACATCCCTCTCCAACGTAGTTCTTCTACAAAGCTCATCTTTTTTGTGGTTAAATTTTTTTAATTAAGATTGCAAAGATACGAGATTAAGCCGTATCTTACGATAAATAAATAAGAAGTTTGGGTTCGTGAATTTTTTGTCGCATTATTATTTTGAACGCTATAGCCCGCATTCCGAAAGGATATTAGGTGCGTTACTCCCGGATTTGCTTAAGAATGTGGATAAGGGATACAATTTTCATCCTCAGCGATTTGAAGATGTACTGTTTGCGTACCCAAAAACGATGTGGGTATCGGAAGGGTGGTATAGGCATGTAGAGGTCGATAAACTTTTTCATGCTTCCGGTTTCTTCCTCGACCATACACATGCATTGCGGCGTAAACTGGACCCTATCGTAGCACATCTTCCTGTGCGGGCGTCCTTCTTGGCCCATATCTCGCTTGAGCTTTTGCTAGACCATTTGCTCATAGATCATACACATGTCAATCCCAATAGGCTATATGAACATTTGGAGCAAGTCCAGAAAGCAACCATCGAAAAATATCTACGGACTATCGGAGAGGTAGATACCGTACGTTTTTTGGAGTTCTATGACCGGTTTGTGACTTCACGGTATGTTTTGGACTACGCAGACATAAGCAATCTTTCTTATGCACTTTTCAATATATGCAAACGTGTTTGGACTTTTGAAAATAACGCCGAGGATTATGATCGATTAACGGAATGCCTACGACTATATAAAGAACAGTCTCTCCTGAATTATATGGATATATTTCAGGAGATACAGGACAAAATAATCTAGTTTGGATTACTTTTGCAGATATGATGAATAAACTTTTCCGAAAGAAGAGTGTCGACCGGATAATCGCAGATGCTCAACAGGGGACAGGACTTGCCAAAGTATTGGGTGTTCGTGATTTAGTTTCGCTTGGAATTGCGGCTATTGTAGGCGCAGGAATATTTAGTACGATTGGATTGGCTAGTTATGAGGGAGGACCTGCAATTTCCTTACTTTTTATTTTTGTAGCCTTTGCCTGTGTATTTACAGCGCTTGCATATGCCCAATTTGCGAGTACGGTTCCAGTATCTGGTAGCGCTTATACCTATGCTTATGTCACCTTTGGAGAGCTCTTTGCTTGGATTATCGGTTGGGCATTGGTTTTAGAATACGCTGTTTCCAATACAGTGGTCGCCATTTCATGGTCTCAATATTTTGTGTCGATGTTGGAGGGATTCGGTATACATATTCCAAAGTGGTTGACGATGGCTCCGGGATATGCTACTGATGCGCATGAAAAGTTCATTTCCGTAGGGATGAATGCCCTTAGTGCTTCAGATAAAGTAGGGCTTCATGCATACCTGTCTGCACCCCGGTTGGGAAATATGCCGATTATTTTTGATTTGCCTGCTGGTTTGATAACTGTGCTGGTCACCTGGCTGGTATATATCGGTATTAAAGAATCGCAGCGGGCAAGTAATATTATGGTCGCCGTTAAAGTAGGGATTATTTTGTTGGTGATCGCGGGGGGAATTTTCTTTATTAAGCCAGAGAACTGGACACCCTTTATGCCTAACGGCGTTCCGGGTGTAATGGGATCGGTAGCGGCGGTGTTCTTTGCTTTCATTGGATTTGATTCGATATCTACAACGGCCGAAGAATGTAAAAATCCACAACGTGATTTGCCGCGGGCGATGATTCTATGTTTGGTAATATGTACGATATTGTATGTAGCTATTACCTTAGTTTTGACAGGGATGGTAAACTATACGGAACTGAATGTGAAAGATCCCCTTGCATTTGTGTTTAAATATGTAGGCTTTGACCACATGGCGGGTGTTGTGTCGGTTACCTCGGTTGTGGCTATTACAAGTGCGTTGGTCGTGTATCAGTTAGCACAGCCGAGAATATGGATGACGATGAGCCGTGATGGTTTGCTATGGAAAAAGTTTGCGCGTGTACATCCCAAGTATAAAACACCTTCTTTTGCGACAATCGTAACCGGTGTGGTGGTAGCGGTGCCTTCTTTGTTTTTTAAAATGGACTTTTTCGTTGATTTGACGAGTGTGGGTACATTCTTTGCTTTCATCCTCGTGTGCGCAGGTGTGCTGTATATGGATTATACCGGATTGTCGTCGAAATCGAAATTCAAAGTACCTTATATCAACGGTAAATATTTAATTGGGCTGGGGCTTGTTGTGGCTTGGATTATCCTTTGGCGCTACGGGCAGGATGCGCTGCAGGAATGGCGAGAAATGTCCTCGCAAGAGATAATAGAGCATAAATCATTGTTGGTCATTTTCTGGATAGTGTGGTTCATATTGGCCGTGATGGGGTTTAAGTATAGGTTTTCTTTGCTGCCCGTTACTGGAATTCTGATCAATCTTTATCTAATGAGCCAGCTCGGTGCGAGTAATTGGATTATATTTTTGATATGGTTAGTCGTGGGGCTGGTACTTTATTTCGTATATGGTTATAAACACTCGAAGTTGAATAAGGAAGTGTAGTAACCAGTTTTCGGAAAGTGCTAAGCATGAGGTGAGATGATTATAATCATGGTTTTCGTGGATTGATAGGATGTTCGTGATATACTAATTTTGAATATAAACATTTAATATGCATTGTTATGAAAAAGAATTTATTCGTTCTCGTTATTATTCTTCTAATATTACCCTATATAGGAGTTTCACAGTCATCGTTAACAACCCCAAAAAAAGGTAGCAAAATTTACGTAGCAGGTGTGTCGAAAAATGAAGATGCGATCCAAGCAACGGACAAACTCATCGAAGATCTAAAAGATTGGTCTTATTGGGAACTAAAATCGATTAAAGACGAAGCGGACTTTATATTGGAAGTCGATATTAAAACCTCGAAAGGGGTGACACTTACTTCATGGGGAGGAACATCTTATCGTTTGGTCGCTCAAATCATGGATAAAGGAGGGGATGTTTTATGGGAATCTTCCGAATATAAAGCAAGTCCGAATGGAACAAATGGTTTCAATGCCGCTAATGCCGTTGTGAAAAAATTTATGCGTGCGCTAAAGAAAAAAATTGAACAATAAACGGGTAACACAGAAGCAGGTATTCTAGGTTAAAAAATCGTTAATCAATCGATTGCATTAGTAATTTTTTTATATTTACGACCTATTTAAAATAAAACTATTGAAACCTGCAGGAATCGTTCATGTTTTTTATGAATGTGGCAATCATGCAAGTTTCACCATCTTTAAATAAAATGAAAAATTATGTGTGGAATCGTTGGTTACGTCGGTAGCAACTTGGCATATCCGGTACTTATAGACGGGTTAAAAAAATTAGAATACAGAGGCTACGACAGCGCAGGTGTGGCTCTACATACTGGAAATTCAATTGAAGTTTACAAAAAAGAAGGAAAAGTATCGGCGTTAGAGGGGGCTGTGTACGGAAAAAATATTCAGGCGACTATAGGAATTGGACACACACGGTGGGCAACGCACGGGGAACCGTCCGACAGAAATGCTCATCCGCATTCTTCCAATTCGGGAGATATTGCTATGATACACAATGGTATCATTGAGAACTATGCTCAGTTAAAAAGCGAACTTCTTCAAAAAGGATATACATTCAAAAGCGATACCGATTCGGAAGTTCTGGTCAATTTCATTGAAGATATTAAAATTAACAACGCCTGTTCATTGGAAGAGGCTGTACGAATCGCATTGAAGAGGGTCGTAGGGGCTTATGTGATTCTATTGTTAGATAAAGATTTGCCGGATACTATTATTGCTGCGCGCAAAGGAAGTCCATTAGTCATAGGGATAGGAGAGAATGCGCACTATCTAGGATCCGATGCTTCGCCGATGTTGGCCTATACAAAGGAGGTTGTCTATATTAATGATTACGAATTAGCCATTGTACGTCCGGATGAGTTGATTCTAAAAAATCTGGGGAACGAACACATTACACCTTTTGTACAGAAGTTGGATATTGAATTAGCTGCTATCGAAAAAGGTGGTTTCGACCATTTTATGCTGAAAGAAATATTTGAACAATCACAGACTATTTTTGATTCTTTGCGTGGTCGTATGGATGCTGAACAGCAGACTATTACATTAAGTGGCGTGGACAAGATTGCGGACAAACTATTAAAAGCAAACCGGATTATTATAGTTGCTTGCGGAACAAGTTGGCATGCGGGTTTATTAGCAGAATATGTGATTGAAGAACTATGCCGTATTAACGTAGAGGTGGAGTATGCTTCCGAGTTTCGGTACAGAAACCCTATTATCACCAATCAAGATGTCATCATCGCCATTTCCCAAAGTGGCGAAACAGCGGATACATTGGTCGCATTAGAGAATGCGAAAAAGCAGGGCGCTACCATTTTCGGGCTAGTCAACGTGGTAGGGTCGTCCATCGCTCGCATATCCGATGCAGGAGCTTATACACATGCCGGACCTGAAATAGGGGTGGCGAGCACTAAAGCATTTACCGCTCAATTGGCGGTGCTTTATTTAATCGCACTGAAAGTTGCGCAATTAAAGGGTACTATTGAGGCGACATTGTTCAGTCGATTGTTGGCGGATTTGGCGAAAGTTCCGGAACATGTAAAGGAAATTCTAGACGATCAGGATGCAGTTATTCAAGATATAGCAAGAAGGTATAGCGATGCGAGAGATTTCCTTTATCTAGGAAGGGGCTATAACTTCCCGATTGCATTGGAAGGTGCTTTAAAGCTGAAAGAAGTTTCTTACATCCATGCAGAGGGATACCCTGCAGCGGAGATGAAACATGGACCCATTGCATTGGTTGATGAACAACTGCCCGTTGTTTTTGTTGCCACGAAAGACAGTTATCACGAAAAGATTATTAGCAATATTCAGGAAATTAAAGCGAGGAAAGGAAAAGTCCTTGCTGTAGTGTCACAAGGTGATGAGGTCGCTGCAGGCATGGCGGATGATGTGATGTTTGTTCCACAAGTACATGAAATAATCGCACCTATTTTATCGGTTATTCCTTTACAACTATTGTCATACCATATCGGTATAAATAGAGGTTTAGATGTAGATAAACCAAGAAATTTGGCGAAATCGGTAACCGTTGAATAGGAAATTATGTCAAAGATAATAAAAGAAAAGCTGGCCGATCTCGGATACCATTTTATCCCCGAGGCCTACCTGCAACATAATGACGAATATTATTTTCGTAATCAGCAGTTCCCTGAGCAAGGGAAATTCCGTAATCTAACGCAAGAAGAGGTTAAAATTCTAGTCAGAAATGACAACTATTCCAATAATTGGGATCATGTTTTAGTTACCGATAAGTTTCTTCCCGAACAAATTCAGCATTCTAAATTTTACGGATTAGTGCGTATAGGTGACATGGACGACGTTTATCTTAATTTTCGAGATCTTCGTTTACCCTGTGGGATATACAATTCTACCATTATCAGCAGTGATTTTGGATGTACGGTAGCCGTTCATAATGTGCGTTATATGGCTCATTTTATTATTGGTGATGAAGTAATGTTAGCCAATATCAGTGAAATGGAAACCAGCAGTAGCGCGAAATTTGGGAATGGTATTCTGAAAACGGGCGATGTAGAAGAACGTCGGATTCGTTTAGAGCTTTGTAATGAGAATGGTGGACGGTCGGTATTGCCTTTTGATGGTATGCAGGCTGGTGATGTTTATCTATGGTCCCGCTATCGAGATGATCAGGAATTGCAACATCGTTTTCAGGAAATGATGGAGGCCCAATTCTTATCCCATCACGGTTTTTATAGTGAAATCGGCCATCATTCGGTGATCAAGAATACACATACCATTAAAGATATAAAAATGGGTTCACATGCTTATGTAAAAGGTGTGAATAAGCTGAAAAACCTCACGATTAACTCTTCTGCAGAATCGTATACCCAAATAGGCGAGGGCTGCGAACTGGTAAACGGGATTATTGGATACGGATGTCGTATTTTTTATGGTGTAAAGGCCGTTCGTTTTATCCTTTCCTCTAACTCCCAGCTGAAGTACGGTGCGCGATTAATTAATTCATTTTTAGGAGACAATTCCACTATTTCCTGTTGTGAGGTGTTAAATTCGTTGATTTTTCCAGCGCATGAACAACACCATAACAACTCTTTCCTTTGCGCAGCACTCGTCAAGGGGCAGAGTAATATGGCGGCGGGCGCTACGGTGGGATCTAACCATAATTCACGGGCAGCGGATGGCGAAATTATTGCCGGACGTGGATTTTGGCCAGGTTTATGCGTAAGTCTAAAACACAATTCATATTTTGCGTCCTATACGCTTATCGTAAAGGGAGATTTCTTGCATGAATTGAATGTCCGATTTCCTTTCTGTTTAGTAAGCAATGAAGCAGATACCAATCGGCTGATTGTTTTGCCGGCGTATTGGTTTTTGTATAATATGTATGCCATGATGCGCAACACTTCCAAATTCCAGTCGCGTGACAAACGGAAATTCAAAAATCAATATATTGAATATGACGTGTTGGCGCCAGACACGGTGAATGAGATGTTTGACGCGTTGACAGAAATCGAAAAAGCGGTAGGTAAAGCATATAGTAATGAAGACGCTGTGTCAGATATAGAAACCATTGGTAAAAGTATCTTACTATCTGATGAAAAGCTTACAGGAAAAGATATTTTACTAGATAATGTCGAATTCTCCAAACGAAAGGTGGTACTAGCTAAACCAAAAGAAGCGTATACGACGTATCGGCGCATGATTCGATATTATGCTGTTAAACAGCTTATTGAGTTGATGGAAAGTAGGTCGTTTGCCGATTTACACACGCTTGTTAGTTCCTTGCCTGCAACACGTAGCCAATTTGAGAACATTGGCGGGCAGTTGGTTCCAAAAACAAAATTAGATACCTTATTAGCGGACATTCGCCATAATAAAATTTTATCGTGGAAGGATGCGCATGCGCGCTATCATGCTTGGAGTAATCTGTATATAGAAGATAAGTTTAAACATGCAGTTGCTTCACTAGCGGAGGTAACAGGTAGAAGTCCATCGTCTTGGACTGCAAAATTTATGATGGATCTTATAGAGGAAGCTTTAGAAACACGCCGTTGGATTTTTGCGGAGATTGAAAGCTCGCGGTCTAAGGATTACCAAAATCCGTTTAAACAAATGGTCTATGATTCTTATGAAGAGATGGAAGAAGTCGTTGGCCGCTTGGAAGACAACGACTTTATCAATAAGGAGCGGAATGGGCTTTTTGAATTTGAAGAGTCCGTAAAAAAGGTTTTGGACTCCTTGTCTCTGGTGGATTGACCTACATTAGCCCTCACTAAAAGAGGGCTGCCACATAATTTCCTTTCGTTTCGGCCTCTGGAACATCTCCTTTATGTATCATCCCCCGGTGGTTTGTATTAAAAAAAGCTAACCAACTCTTTATACAGCGTTAATCTTGAGTTAATGTGTAGGGGGTACTTTTGCTGCAACAAAATTTAGTAACAAATCAATTTGATGTATGAAAAAGTACTCTTTGTTCAAGGTACCATTTTGGGCCTTGCTGGTTCCTCTTTTACTTTTTTCTTCGTGTAAAGATGACGGAGAAACGCTGAAAGGGAGTGAATACGATCCTTCTAAACCTGTGACGTTGACTTCTTTTTATCCGCTAGAAGGTGGTGCGCGCGATAAGATTCTATTGGACGGAGATAATTTTGGAACTGATCACAACCAGATTAAAGTTTATTTCAACAATAAAAAGGCGGCGATTGTGTCTTCCAGTGGCGATCGTATCTACGCTATTGTACCACGGCTTCCAGGTGAAAATCCACGCATATCTGTTGTCATTGGCGAAGATTCGGTCGTCTATGATCAACGTTTTAATTATACACCTCAAGCGCAGGTAACCACTGTTACGGGATCAGGAGACAGAGAATTTGTGCCGGGAACGCTTGACCAGGCCCATGTGTGTGCAAAATACTTGGAATTGGACGCTGAGGGAAACTTATTCATGACTTGGCGGGATGGTGTTGGTGATGAAAAATTTGGCGTAGGTCGGGTCAGTGAGGCGGAAAATTTAGTGACCTCCATGTATCTGGCTGCGAGTAGCCCATACCCGTATGCTAATGGTATAACGGTAGATCGTAAAACAGGTATGATGACCGTTTCCCACGAATCGGTTGTCGAAGTGTTTTTCTCCTTTGATCCGAGAGAAGGTTGGTATCCACGTCAGCGTAATGCTTTGTTCGCAAGTGCCCATGGAATTCCAACTGGCGATCAATATATGAATTTTATTTCGTTCTCTCCGTATGATGGCTATCTCTATACGCGGTCACGCGACGGTAGTGTGGTCAGAATACATCCGGATACTTATGAAGCAACTGTAGTACATACGGGGTCGAAGAATGCAGGTTCAAAATGGCCGTATGGCTCGCAATATGGGCAGGGTATTAACCCCAATAAGCCTTGGGAACTTTGGATGACGCTACATTCGAATGCCAGTCCGAATGAATTTAGACAAGGACTTATGGTGTTGGATCTGCGTCCGGAGCACATAAACAAAGGTTTCAAAAGGGTCAATGCAACGGGGGGTAGTGGCCATCGCGATGGGCCGCTTGAGGATGCGGTATTCAACTATCCAAAAGATATCAAGTTTGATAATGATGGAAACATGTTTGTGGCGGATTATGGTAATCATTGTATCCGGATGGTATCGGCGGACGGTATTGTTACGACAGTAGCGGGACAGCCGGGCGTAGCGGGATATAGAGACGGAGGACCCATTGAGTCTATGTTTAACAACCCTTGGGGTGTTGCTGTTAATGAACAAGGAGATATATATATAGCCGACTTTGGCAATTCACGGATTCGTAAACTAGTTATCGAATAATAAAGCCCTACTATATAATGAAAATCATTTATGTTTTGTGCATACTGCCGTTCCTATGGCTCACGGCGACGTTTGCACAGCAACCAAAAGAATTAACGATTGGCGGTACCGTTGTCGATGAAAACGGCGAACCGCTAGCCAATGTATCCATTTATCTTAAGGACAAATCCGCTGCGGGTACGTCGACCGATAACAATGGTAAGTTTAGTATTCAGGCCGTGTATGGTGATAGGATTGTATTCAGCTATGTAGGATATAATCCTGTAGAACACTTATCCACGGAATCGAATAATAATTTAACTATCTCGTTGTCCGAAAAAGGCGATGCCATCGAAGAAGTAGTTGTGGTCGGTCTGGGGGCGCAACAACGGAAAATCAGTTCAGTCGGCGCCATAACTACGGTTGATGTCAAAGATCTGCAATCTCCTGCGCCCTCTATTGCCAACTTGCTTGGCGGACGGGCAGCTGGTGTGATATCTATGCAAACCAGTGGAGAACCAGGACAGAATATTGCGGACTTCTGGGTACGGGGTATCGGTACCTTTGGTGCCAATAGCAGTGCGTTGGTTTTGATCGATGGACTGGAAGGTGACCTGAATACGATTGACCCAGCAGACGTTGAAAGCTTCTCTATACTCAAAGATGCATCAGCGACTGCGGTATACGGTGTACGGGGAGCAAACGGCGTGGTATTAGTCACCACCAAGAGGGGTACCGTCGACCGTATACAGATTACCGGGCGTGCCAACACGACCCTTTCTACTCTCAATCGGTTGCCACAGTACCTGCGTTCTTATGATTACGCACAATTGGCTAATGAAGCGGCTTTTGCACGGAACGAGTCACCCGTTTATACCGACACAGAGCTGGGTATTATCCAGGACGGCTTGGATCCAGATATGTATCCGGATGTCAGCTGGCAGGACGAAATCCTTAATAAAAGTTTCTGGCGCCAAAGCTATTATGTCAGCGGACGCGGCGGATCTGAGGTTGCCCGTTACTTTCTGAGTTTGGGTGGTAACAGCGAAACAGCCGCTTATAAGGTAGATAAAAGCAGCCCGTACAGCTCGAACGTAGGTTTCAATACCTACAACTACCGTATCAATTTGGATATTAATCTGACACCTACCACAAAAGTGTATCTGGGCTCGGATGGCTACCTGTCTAAATTGGATCAGCCAGGGGCCGCCAATACCGATTTTATATGGAGCGCACAATCTGCGCTCACTCCGTTAGCCGTTCCCACGCAATATACCAATGGCTTGCTACCGGCTATGGGAAGTAATGGTTTGTCCTCACCTTCTGTACTGATCAACCGGACGGGGAAAGCCAGCGAACAGTGGTATAAAGGTAAAACAACCCTCTCGTTGGATCAAAATCTTTCTAGCGTATTGGAGGGGCTCAAAGTTCGTGTACAAGGAGCTTATGATATCCATAGTCGATTTTTTGAGCGGAGATATATACAGCCGGCGCTTTATCAAGCGATGGGTCGAGATTATGATGGATCACTCATCATGAAAGAAACGGTGCAGGAAAGGGCCGCGATTTACGGCAAGGATACGCGGCAGTACCGAAAGTATCACTTCGAGTCTATGATTAATTACGATCAGCAATTTGGTGACGACCACCGTACATCCGCATTGATCTACTACTATATTAGTGATGCCAAAAATACCAACGATGCAACAAACAATTTGACGGCTATTCCTTTGCGATATCAAGGGGTTTCCAGTAGACTAACCTACGGCTTCCGGGATACATACTTATTGGATGTCAACTTTGGATACACGGGTTCCGAAAACTTTCAACCGGGCAGGCAGTACGGCTTTTTTCCGTCGGTTGCATTGGGTTGGGTGCCCACGAGTTACAAATTTATGCAAGAAAAGGCTCCTTGGTTAAATTATTTCAAGATCCGGGGGTCCTATGGTACAGTAGGTAACGACCGTATCATTAACGATGTCCGTTTCCCTTACCTGACCAAAGCCGATCAAGGTTTCAGTTCCGTATGGGGTGTCGGTGGTATAGAAACCATTACCGAAACTCGTATTGGAGCAGATAATCTCGCATGGGAAAGGGCGATTAAGTCCAACCTGGGGATTGAAGGTAAGCTCTTCAACAATAAAATAGATTTTGTCATTGATTTCTTTGAAGACCAGCGTAATGGTATCTTCCAGCAGCGGGTACAAGTTCCCAAATATGTGGGGGTTATAACCAATCCCTATGCCAATGTCGGTAGGATGAAAAGTACGGGTGCTGACGGAAATATCAGTTACAACATGCAGGTTTCCCAGAATTTCGGTTTTACGGTACGTGGGAATTTCACTTACTCTAAAAATGTTGTACAAAACTGGGAACAGTCCTATATGGAATATCCGTATCTGGAATACAACGGCTTTCCGTACGGTTCGATCCGTGGCTATCAGGCCTTGGGATTATTTAAGGATGAGAACGATGTCAAATATAGCCCCCAACAGACTTTTGGTACTGTTATGCCCGGCGATATCAAATATAAGGATGTCAATGGTGACGGTGTGATCAATACATTGGACAAAGTACCTTTGAGTCATAACGATTATCCATTGTTGATGTATGGGTTTGGCGGTGAGTTCCGTTACAAGAATCTGTCATTGGGTGTACTATTCAAAGGCACCGGAAGAACGCCATTCTATTATGTAGGCATGCCTAAAAAATATAAGGATGTGACAGAGATCAACGGTATGGGCTATATGCCATTCTACAATGGAACAGCGGGCAATGTAATTACGTTGGCAAACGACCCTGCAAATCGGTGGATTCCGCGTGAATACGCGTTGCAACAGGGCATAGATCTTTCGTTGGCGGAAAATCCAGACGCCCGTTTTCCACGCTTGCAATACGGTGAAAACAATAATAATACGCAACTGTCTTCATTCTGGCAAGACGATGCGCGTTACATACGACTACAAGAAATCACCGTAAGTTACCGTGTCAGCCCTGCATTGCTGCAGCGTATCGGGGTTACATCAATGGATTTGCAATTTATAGGAAACAATCTCTATATATGGGATAACGTGAAAATTTTTGACCCGGAACAAGCTGCTTGGAATGGACGTAAGTATCCGATACCGTCCACGTATTCACTACAAGCTTATATCAATTTTTAGTACAAATAGAATGAAGGATATGAGAAGATCAATCATAAAAAAGATAGCGAGAGCAGTTATTATCGTTCAGCTAATCGCCATGGCGACATCGTGTAAGGATTATCTGAATATCGATGATTACTTTGACGATGAATTTAATATTGACGAAGCATTCAATAATACCCGAAATATGGAAGCCTATATGTGGGGCGCCGCTGCAGAGTTCAATGACGAAGCGAAAACGATCCGCAGTAATTATACGCCGGGACCTATGGCAACGGATGAGGCCTTCAACGGGTTGACGGGGGGCGGATCCACCAATATATATTACGGGATGGACTTTGCTACTGGAAACATCACCCCGACTAAATTAGGAGGACTCAACCAATGGGGCAAATATTACATCATTATCCGAAAATGTAATCTCATTCTGCAGAATCTTGAACGACCGGCCGATATGACGACTATAGATCGCCAACGAATCGAGGGGTATACACGCTTCATACGAGCCTATGCCTATTACAATATTTTGGTAGATTATGGACCGCCGATATTGGTAGGTGATGAAGTGCTCAATACGAATGAATCAATGGAATACTATGACCGTCCGCGGGCGACCTACGATGAGGCGATGGATTATACCTGTGGAGAATTGGAAAAAGCGGCACAATTAATGCCGGCGGATGTGGGGCTTTTGAACTTTGGACGTCCGACCAAAGGCGCGGCACTGGCTCTGGTCGCCCGTTTGCGCTTGATACACGCTAGTCCATTGTATAATGGTGGCGCTGCGGCCCGTTCGTACTTTGGTAACTGGACGCGCAAGACCGACGGGGTTCACTATGTTTCCCAGCAATATGACGAAACCCGTTGGGCAGTAGCTGCCGCCGCCGCTAAACGGGTGATGGATATGGGGCAATATAGACTCTATACGGTGCCGGCAGATGAAAAAACACCTGTTTTGCCAGCAAACGTCACGTCGGACCTCGACTTTTATAAGCCTTATCCTAGTGGTGCGTCTGGTATCGACGCGTTTAGGTCCTATTCGGATATCTTTACCGGTGAATCTGTTGCCGCTATTAATCCAGAGATTATTTGGGGGAAAAGTGCGCCGTATATCAACTCGGATCTTAATCAGGGCGCTCTTCCGCCAACGCTTGGTGGCTGGGGACGCTTCTGTGTTACGCAAAAAGTGGTAGACGCCTACTTGATGGACGACGGTCGGACTATACAGGAAGCACGTGGAGATACTTATTTTGAGCAAGTCAGTGATCTACCTGTCGGAGGCACTTTTAATGACCTTTTTATCGAGCAGACTAAAAACTTCTCCGGATACCCACTCAATGCGGGCGTATTTAAAATGTATGCTAACCGGGAGATGCGCTTTTACGCATCTGTAGGATTCAACGAGGCTGTGTGGCAGGCCTTATCGTCGACAACACTCTACAATCATACTGCCAAGTACTATTTTCAGGATTTGGATGGACGTGGTGGCGTAAGTGCGAGTTCACCTAACTATCCGATCACCGGGTATGTGATCAAGAAATGGGTTCATCCCTACGATGCCAAAAATGGTACGGGAGCACGACAATTACCTAAATTCTACGCGATGATTCGGTATGCTGAAATCCTGTTGTCGTATGCAGAAGCAATCAATAATCTAACCGGCAGCCATACCGTCGAGTTGGATAAACCATACACCCTGAGCCGCGACATCGATGAGATTAAAAATGCTTTTAATGTGGTTCGTTATCGTGCTGGACTGCCAGGGCTATCTGCTAGCCAACTTGCCAGTCAAACGGAAGTGCAAAAGCAAATCGAACGCGAGCGGATGATCGAGTTTTTGTGGGAAAATAGACGTTTCTACGATGTACGTCGCTGGGGCATTTACGAGGAGACGGAACGGGAGCCTATCATGGGTATGAACCCGGATGGAGCCATCAAGGAGGCTTACTACAGACGTGTCATTCCGGGTACCTCCTCCTTCCTTACCAGGGAGGTCAATAAGCGGGCCAATTGGGTGCCGCTACCGCAAGACGAATTAAGAAACCTACCTTCGGTTGACCAAAATCCCGGCTATAATTAGGATATAGAATGATAAAACATAGAAAAAGATGAAACGAAGATATATAGCGATGCTTGCACTCGTTGCGGTGCTCGCATCTTGTAAGGACAACGAACTGTTTGAAAAGGAGATGTACAAAAATGAGGTCTCTTTGATCAGCAGTGACAATTACAATGTTTTTCAAGAGGTCGTACATTTGACCGGGGAAGAAATTATTGGGTATGTCGTTGCATCTGTCGGTGGTACACACGCCCCCCAACAGGATTTGGTCATTGGATTACAGGAAGATCCTGAGCCCTTGGAAGAATACAATTGGTCTAATTTCGATGCCGCTGCGGATTTATATGCCAAACTCGTGCCGGCGGACAAATATGAGCTTCTTGACGACAAGATTATGATCAAAGCAGGCGAACGTACAGGCCGAACCATGATTAAGTTACGCCCCGAAGGTTTGTCGCCGGATTCTACGTATTTTATCGGATTAAAAGTCTCCGATATCTCGGGTGTAGAAATCAACCCCAATAAAAATACCGTGCTTTATCAGGTATCTTTCGAGAATGATTATGCCTCTCAAGTGAGCAACTCCAGGTATACCATGACGGGGATAAAAGATGGAGAGATTCCAGTAGCAGCAAATAAGCAGCTTTTTCCGCTGACTTATAACAGTGTACGGATGATTGCAGGAAATGAACTGTACGAATCTAAAATATCTGAAATCAATAAAAAATCCGTCATATTGGAAGTGGACGAATTCAACAAGGTCACGATCAAGCCATATAAAGACATAGATATTGTTCAATTAGACAACGACCCGAAGTATCCGAATGTTTTTCTAGTCGAAGAAGCTTTTGGAAGAAAAACAAACGTGTTCCTGTTATCGTACGAGTATACCTTGGACGGTGTTACACAGGTTATGAAAGAACGGGTAGAAATGCAGTTAAAATAAAAATATATTCAACTCATGAGTTTATTAACTAACTATTACAACGCAGGGATCCTATCTAAGGTAATTTATGTCTTTTGTGCAGCTTTTATACTATTGTCATTGTCCTGTACGAAAGATGATGACAAAGGTGGCTCTTTTGAGGTGAAAGATAACCCCGAAACGCTTGAAGTTCCAGAACAAGGATCTTCCGAAACGTTTACTTTCATCGCCAATGGAAATTGGAAGATCGAGTCCTTGCGCAAAGAAAGATGGTTGAAGATTGACCCTGCGGAGGGGAACGGAGATGGCACGTTCACCGTCACGGTGTCCAAAAATACGACGCCGGAAGTACGGACTACAACGCTATTTTTTGCTGTCGATGGACAGTTGCAAAATGAGGTGCTCAAAATTCAGCAGGCTGCGGCTACTGGTGGAGATGGTGGAGGAGAACATCAGTTTATTTACATTGAAGGCGCTGAAACGGGGCTGCAAATTCCGGAAACTGGTCTTACAGAACGTCGTGTAATCCGTGCTACAGGGGCCTGGAGAGCAGAGTTGTCCGACGAAGATGCCGATTGGATTCAAATCGAACCAATGGAAGGAATAGGGGATACACCTATTCAATTGAGAGCGGATATAAATCCAGGTGATATTCGAACAGTCAACTTGAACTTTTACCTCGACGACGTATTACAAACCGAGCCGTTGCTTATCATGCAAGAAAATGTAATCGTGATTTTAGACGAGAATTTTGATTGGCTAACATATGGAAGTCCTATTTTTTATACTACAACCGGCGAGACACGAATAGACAACTGGACGGTGGAAGAAAAAGCAAGAGGCTGGACAACTTCACCATCCGCGGATAAGATTATGTCAACATATGCACGTCAAGGTTTTGTGAAGCTTGGCAAGACAAATTACGGATCCGATCTTATTTCACCTAAGTTAAATGAAGTGGAAGGCACGCAAAATTTGGAGGTTCGATTCAAAGCGGTGCCGTATATGACTGCAGGAGGTACAAAAGACGATACGCGCTTATATGTGAATGTCATTGGCCCGGGAACGGCCAATGTGGATGAATTTAACATCAACAACTGGCCAGATTATTCGGCAGATCCAAACTGTACCGAGATATGGAAAGCGGAGGGAACCGAGCGATCCTTTGTGGTTACCGGTGCTACTGCGGAAACGCAGATTCGTTTTTTGGGCGGCGCTTTAGATCTACGTGAAGATACCGGTGCGCCCATTAATAAAAATCGTATATTCTTAGATGACATCATCGTCACGGTCAAAAAAAGATAATCTAGTCTGAATATCATATAATCTCACTGCTCCTGGTTTAAATCAGGAGCAGTGAGATTATGTAATGATACACCTATTATAACCTTAAAAATGAAAAAAAACCGCCATTATACCCGCCGTACTTTTATCCAAAACTCCTTTATTACTGGTCTTGGATTAACATTTAGTTTATATAGTTGTTCAAAATCATCGCCGCAACCCGATCCCGATCCGACTCCTGATCCGGATGGAGAAAATGATGGCAAGCTGGCTATTATCGGTGCCGTTATACCTTCGCGTATTGATGCCAATAAGGGAGCAGATCTGATTATTCAGGGCAAGGGATTCGCGACAGGGGATCAGATCATATTCGAATATTTGACTAACAGATATACTGTTGATGCTAAGGCAGTCACGGATAATAACATTACCATTGTCTTGCCGGAAGATTTAATATCGGGCAGCACGTATAGGGTGACTGTAAAGCGTGGAGCACAGTCGTCCATGTTGGGCTCGACGGTGATCAATATATATTTCAATGCCCATATTCCCGACAGAGAAGGTATGACCATAAAAGGCTCTGTATATGCAGCTGGTGTCGGTCTTGCCAATGTCGTTGTGTCCGATGGTTTTGAAGTAACGAAAACCGACGAAAACGGTATTTATTATCTGCCTTCGGCAAAAAAAGGAAAATATGTTTTCGTGTCTATTCCGGGTAACTATGAAGTATCTACAACAGGAAAGGCACCACAATTTTTCCAGCGGCTCGGCCAAGCGGCGAATGTGGTAGAAATCAAAGATTTTGAGTTGACGGCCGTTAACAACGATAAGCACGTCGTTATGGTATTGGGCGATATGCACTTGGCAAATCGTAACGGTGATATTAATCAGTTTCAACAAGGTTTTCTAGCGGATGTCAACCAATCCATCCAAGCCTATAAAAATGCGGGTACAAAGGTATATGCCTTGACCTTAGGCGACATGACTTGGGAGACCTACTGGTATCAAAACAATTATGGTCTTCCACAATACCTTACGGAGATGAATAAGATTGACGCTATGGTATTCAATACCATGGGTAATCATGATAATGATCCCAACTTTGTCGCTGATTGGGGGGCCGAAGATAGATTCCGGGATGTCATCGGACCTACTTATTATTCGTTTAATATCGGAAAAGTACACTATATCGTGCTGGACAACATCGAATACCTCAACACCAATAACAGAAACTACAATGCGAAGATCGTTGCCGATCAAATTGCCTGGTTAAAAAAAGATTTAGCGACGATAACAGACAAGAATACACCACTGGTGATTTCTATGCATATACAGCTGCATACAAATCCGGGGTTGTCAGGTGGAAACGAAACAACTAACTACCGCCTTAGCAATGCGCAGGAATTTGTTGATGCACTGAACGGATTTACGAAAGTGCATCTACTGACTGGACACACGCACATCAATTATAATATCGAACGGGATGCCACACCTGCTATCATGGAACATAATACGGCTGCGGTCTGCGCGACTTGGTGGTGGACAGGACATCCTAGTTATACAGCCCAAAATCACATATGTAAAGACGGTGCGCCGGGAGGCTATGCTATATGGGAGATGAATGGAAACGATTTAAAATGGACATACAAAGGCATCGGCCATCCAACCGATTATCAATTCAGAGCGTATGACCTAAACAAGTGCCATATCACGAAAGAGACCTTTGCACCAAATTATATAGGATCCGCATGGAACACCTACGCCGCAGAATATGCTACGCCCAACACAAACAATGAGGTATTAATCAATGTCTGGAACTATGATAGGAACTGGCAAATAGAAGTGACGGAAAATGGGCAAGCATTGGGCGTTACGCGGGTGTCTGTTCTGGATCCGTTACATATTGTTTCCTATTCGGCGCAGCGACTCAACGTGAATGCTGTACCAACAGCCGATTTTGTGACGAGTAAGACAGCGCACATGTTTAAAGTAAAAGCATCTTCACCCAACAGTACGTTAGAAATAAAAGTCACCGACCGTTTCGGTAAGGTGTATCGGGAAACGATGGTCAGACCGAAAGCACTCGGGTATCAGATGACTTAGTTTTTGTTTTTTCGTTTGGCTTCTTTTACAATTTCACTTTAGAAACTTTATACGGTTTCTTAACCGCCTTATGGGCGGCTTCTTTCGCTATTTTTGCCTGGAGTTCCGTTACCTTCTCCGGCTTATAGGAGTTTTTGCGTACATCTTCGCCAAAGATCTTCTCATACCAAGCGCAAGCAGCGGTAAATCGACCGTAATCTAATTGGAGGTGATAGCCGTCACGGGTAAAAGTATCGCCCATGGAACTGGTACGCGCATTTTGGATAGCTGTACCCGCAGGAATGATATATTTAAACTCGTTGAGTTTGGATACTTTTTTAGAAACTTCAGCAATCGCTTTGTACATCGTTTGTTGATCGCGATTATAGTTTGCGAAACCTTGATGATCTGAATCATGTTGATAAGCCCATGTCTGATGATAAACAAATTGTGTTTCGGGATTTAACTCTTCACGCACATAGCGTACAAGCTCAGGTAAGCTTTCCATAATCACATCGTATTTTCCGGAAAGTGGGCTGGCCTGTTGGAAACTTATATAATCCCAGTTTTCATTGCTTAGTGCTTGGGAGATACTGACGTCCTTTGTCGTTGTCTTTTTACCGTCAAGTCCCGTTTTGCGGTATTGGTATTTCTCCGCATTTTCATTCGCGTTCTTTACATGCAAGGATAAAGGTGCTCCACCGATATAAAGATTACCAATAATCATTTTTTTACCGGTGTTTGATGCTAGATCATACAAGTAATTTTCAATACCATCTTCGGAGAAACTATTACCTATTGCTAAAATTTTGATAATGTCGTCATCTTTTGGCGATACTTGCGCGATAGTGACAAGCTGCAGGAAGATGCTGATGAGTAAGAGAACGGATTTCCGCATAATTTTTAATTTTAATGTGTTTGTCTTTTTTTATCAAAACTATATTTTTTTATTGTATTGACCTTAAACATTTTGCATTTTAATACCGGAATATCTATTAACAATGGTATTTTTGGGGTATAATGGCGTATAAGTTTGTAGATAACTACCGGGAAAGAGGTGCAAGAAAGCAACTCGTCAAACATCTAGAAAAACGGGGAATAGAGGATAAGCGTGTATTACAGGCTATCGGAAAAGTACCACGTCATTTTTTCTTTGATGAAACATTCTGGAATCAAGCCTATAGAGATATAGCATTTCCTATTGGTGATGGACAAACGATCTCGCAGCCGTATACCGTTGCTTATCAATCCGAGTTACTCCACGTAAGAAAAGGAGATAAAATATTAGAAATAGGGACCGGATCGGGCTATCAAACCTGTATTTTAATGGAATTGGGAGCAGATGTATATACTATTGAACGCCAAGAGAACTTATACCATCGGACGATACAGGTGCTGCCCTATATGGGATATAAGCCACATTTTTTCTTGGGGGATGGTTCCCGAGGTGTTGCGGAACATGCCCCCTATGATAAAATTATTGTGACTGCTGGAGCACCTTTTGTTCCTGAAGTTATGTTAAAGCAATTAAAATATGGCGGACTGTTGGTTATTCCGGTAGGCGATGAGAAATCGCAGAAAATGGTGACTATCTTGCGTGTCGGAGAAAATGACTTTGAACGTATTGAGTTGGATACCTTCCGTTTTGTTCCATTGGTTGGGGATCAGGCCTGGTAGGCCTAAAGAATGATAAGCATGATCTATAAAAAATATCAAGAGCGTATTCAACATACGAAAGATGAAATTCAGCGTCTGCATAAAGCTATAAACAAAAATAGTTTTGCCCGTCTATTTGTAATCATTGGAGGGGGCGCCTTATTGTTCTATCTGGTTCAAAAGGAAAATGTGTTGCTTTTAGCATTGGCTGTTTTAGCCATTGTATTGGGGTTTGCATATCTAATAAGGCGGCAGAGTAAGTTGGAAAAGCAACATGCGGATGCGGTGGCTTTTTTGCGGGTTAACGAAAATGAAATAACGCTACGGGACACGCGATTGACACTTTATGACGACGGCATAAAATTTGAAGACGGTAGACATCCTTATACATCTGATTTAGATGTCTTTGGTCAATTTTCCTTGTTTTCGCTGCTGAACCGTTGTGCAACAACATTGGGTGTAGCTAAATTAGCGGAGTGGCTGCAATGTGCGTCCAGCAAACAGGAGATAGAAGATCGGCAGGTAGCGGTAGCGGAGATAGCAACCGATTTGGATTGGAGTCAACATTTTCAGGCGCGTTTGTTGTTTAATACCCAACAAGAGATCGATATTAAATCATTTTTGGCAAGCTATTTTAAAGGGGCCGGCTTGACCTTTGGAAATGCATTTATGCGCTTTTATGTGCCCATTACGCCATTCCTACTACTTGCCGGGGTCCTGTTTTCTCTGTTTGTGATGCCGATATGGACAGGATTATTGTTGTGGGGATTGGTTCATTTGTTTTGGACATTAGGTATGGCTGGTAAAGTCAGCTTATTTTCCAGTAGGATAGACAAGGTAGGCCAGATATTGGCCGCTTATGCGGAAGGTTTGGTTTTGGTAGAAGAGAAAACGTTCAAAGCGGCGGCAAACCGGCATCTTCAGCAGCAATTGTGCCCAGAAGGTAAGCCTTTGTCTATGGCTTTTCAGGAATTGTCGAAGCTGATCAATAATTTAGATGCACGAAATAATATGTTGGTGGGCGCGGTACTCAACATTATTTTACTGTGGGACTTTAAATTTGTTATGAAGATTGTCTCATGGAAATCGAAATACGAAGCGAGTATTTTGGAGGCTTTTGATGTTGTTGCCGAATTTGAAGCGCTAAATTCATTGGCGATATTAAAGCGCAACCATTCTTCCTGGGCTACTCCTGAATTGCTGAGCAATACAACGGACGACAAAATTTTGGCCGTAGAAATGGCGCATCCGTTGATTCCCGTGTCACAATCTGTGGCGAATGACTATAGCAATGAGCATCATCGTATCGCCTTGATTACGGGATCTAATATGGCAGGTAAAAGTACTTTTCTTCGTACGGTGGGGATTAACGCCATTATGGCCTATGCCGGTGCTGTGGTATGTGCATCTGAATTTCGGTTACCGATTTATAATTTTATCTCTTATATGCGGATTAAAGATTCGTTAAACGAGAGTACATCTACCTTTAAGGCAGAGTTAGATAGGATGAAATTTATATTGGATACAGTGGAACAGGATAAAGACAGCTTCTTTTTGATTGATGAAATGTTGAGAGGAACGAACTCTGTCGATAAATATTTAGGTTCTCGTGCCATTATTCGTAAATTGACAGATAGGGAAGGTAAGGGGATGGTTGCCACCCATGATTTACAGTTGGCATCCCTTGAAGAAGAAAATAAGGGGAAGATAGAAAATTATCATTTTGATATTCGTGTAGAAGAGGGAGAAATGCTTTTTGATTATAAACTGAAACATGGACGATGTACAGTTTTCAATGCATCGTTATTGTTGAAAGGTATTGGAATTGATGTCGAATCGACCTAAGCCGTTTCTTAGGACTCTTTTCTCGTAACTAGCTACGAATCACTACTAAAAATGACATTAAAAGAAAGAATAGAAGAATCAGAAACACGCGTATGTACGACTGTGTTTCCTTTTTTGACAAATCATCACGATACATTATTTGGCGGGAAGGCCATGGCGATTATGGACGAAGTATCGTTTATGGCAGCAACGCGGTTTTGTCGCAAGCGTCTGGTAACGGTTTCCACGGATCGTATTGACTTTGAGAAAGCGATACCAAATGGAAGTATTATCGAGGCTATTGCACGTGTACATAGTGTCGGACGGACAAGTGTCAAAGTCAAAGTAGAAGTCTTTTTGGAAAAGATGTATGAAGAAGGAAGGGAACTGGCTATTCAAGGTATGTTTACCTTTGTCGCATTGGACGAGGACAAGCAGCCTATTCCCGTTATGCAAGGACTGGATTTGGAGTAGGTAGCAATTGTTTTGTAAGAAAGGGTAGCTGTCTTATTCAAAAGTCTAGCTGTTACTCCAAGAAGTTTAATGGTTCTATTAAAAAGTCTATACTTTTTGTTTCTATTTTTCTGGTAGTTTTTTCTGATTTTTAGTGCGAAAACCTACTTTAGGATGGATACGGTGGATTTTTGGAGCTAAAAAAATGGCCATATTTTACACCTTTTGTCAAATCATCACCTTTTCATTGCACGGTCTAATTCCCTTTTGCTTTCCCGTTCTTTGATAGTCTCCCGTTTATCGAAATCTTTTTTGCCTTGTGCCAAAGCAATTTCTACTTTCGCGTAGCCCCTTTCATTGATGAAAATACGTAAGGGGACTATGGTAAAACCTTTTTCCTCTCCCTTTTCCTTTAGTTTTTTCAGTTCCTTTTTGGTCAACAAAAGCTGACGGTCTCTTTTTGCCTCGTGGTTATAGAAAGAGCCAAACGAATACTCGGCAATATGCATGTTTCGAATGTATAGACCATCCTCGAAGAAAGAACAGAAACTGTCGTTAATATTAGCTTTGCCTTCCCGAATAGATTTAATTTCAGTACCCAATAAACATATTCCTGCCACATATTTATCTAATAAGTGGTACTCGAAAGACGCGCGTTTATTTTTGATATTTATATTTGCCGATATAGCCATTCCAGATTGATTTAAACGCAAAAATAATGATTTTATAAGTTTATAGAACTTTTCGCGATAAACTGTTGCTAATATCTTAACAATAATTTAATTTTATGATATTTATATGGTTTTTCCATGGTAGGGAATCGGGAGAATTTTGTATGTTTGCTCCGATTTTTTTGGACGGAAAGTATGCAAAAAAGATTCTGAACGGGGGTGCCAATTAGTAACATGGTGGTTAACAGCTTGATTGGAAAGGAAATTGTATATTTTCGTTTTTTTAATTTATTTTTGACGATTAAATATAAATAGTCAAAAGGTAAGTTAGGTTGGATTAAGAAATTATGTCACATACAATACAAACACCTACAACATGAGTAAGGGAAAGTTAAGTGAAAGAACATCTAAGTTCCTACAAAGTGAACTAGAGCCCATTAAGTCTAATAATCTTTACGCTTATTTTAGACCGATTCAGTCAAAACAAGATACAGAGGTTTTGATTGATGGCAAACGTGTGTTGATGTTCGGCTCGAACTCTTATTTAGGGTTGACAACAGATACGAGGATCATAAAGGCTGCGCAGGACGCGTTGGAAAAATACGGCACTGGTTGTGCTGGATCCCGTTTTTTAAATGGAACATTGGATATCCATGTGGAATTGGAGGAAAAACTGGCAGCCTATGTAGGTAAGGAGGCAGCTATATTATTTAGCACCGGCTTTCAATCTAATCTAGGGCCGCTCTCGTGTCTGACGGGACGGAATGACTATATATTATTGGATGACAGAAATCATGCATCTATTATTGATGGAAGTAGGTTGTCATTTTCTAAAGTTATTAAATATGCCCATAATGATATGGAGGATTTGCGTGGTAAGATCGCAAGACTTCCG
Source organism: Sphingobacterium micropteri (assembly GCF_014692515.1). Lineage (GTDB taxonomy): Bacteria > Bacteroidota > Bacteroidia > Sphingobacteriales > Sphingobacteriaceae > Sphingobacterium > Sphingobacterium micropteri. The sequence continues at coordinate 250,885 of NZ_JACOIK010000010.1, forward strand.
GAAGACAGCTTCAAACTAATTGCGACAGACGGTATTTTCAGTATGGAGGGAGATATTGTAAAGTTACCCGAATTAGTTGCTGTGGCCGATGAGTTTGATGCGGCTATTTTATGTGATGATGCCCATAGTTTGGGTGTGATAGGAGAGAGAGGTGCAGGTACGGCGTCTCATTTCGGGTTGACAGACAAAGTCGATCTGATTATGGGAACATTCAGTAAATCGTTGGCGTCATTAGGTGGTTTTGTAGCGGCGGATGCGGATACTATTGAATATTTAAAGCACCGTGCGCGTTCGTTGATGTTCAGTGCCAGTATGACACCAGCTTCAGTAGCATCTACATTAAAAGCGTTGGAAATTATCGAGACAGAACCTGAACATATCGAAAGATTGTGGGCAAATACGGAGTATGCAAAGCAACTTTTGCTTGACGAAGGTTTCGATTTAGGACAGACGGAAAGTCCGATTTTGCCGATTTTTATCCGTAACAATGATAAAACATATTATGTGACTAAATTACTTCAGGATAATGGTGTCTTTGTTAATCCTGTTGTTGCACCGGCGGTACCTGCTGAAGAATCGCTTATACGCTTCTCACTAATGGCAACACATACTTTTGATCAAATTGACGAGGCTGTTGATAAAATGTCCAAAGTGTTCAAGACACTAGAAGTTGAGTCTTTCATAAACTAAGGAAATGATAGAGATAGTCCCTGTCCAATCGAAAAAGCAAATTGCGCAATTTATCGATTTACCGCATGATCTGTACATAAATGATCCAAATTATGTACCGGAGTTGTTTTTAGGGCAGCGGGACATACTCTCTCCAGATAAACATCCTTTTTATAAGCATTCTTCTGCGCAACCCTTTCTTGCCTATAAAAATGGCCGGATTGTAGGTCGTGTTTTGGCTATATGGAATGCCAACCACAATACATTCAATGACGTAACAGAAGGGCAGTTTGGTTTCTTTGAATCCATCAATGATCAAGAAGTGGCGAATAATTTGCTGGATACGGCTGCTGAATGGGTGAAATCCAAAGGAGGGACGCGTATCGTAGGACCCATTAATCTCACAACGAATGACACTTGTGGGCTTCTGGTGGACGGATTTGATAGACCGCCTATGGTCATGATGCCGTATAACCCTCCGTACTATTTAGAGCTGATTGAGCGTGCTGGTTACAGTAAGAAAGTAGATTTACGTGCTTACCTTGTGAGAACCGAAACCGCCAATCGACGTTCCGTGCTTCTATTAGAAAGATTAGAGGAAAGATTGCGGAGATCCGGCATTGTTTTACGCCAAATCAATTTAAAAGATTTCGCAAACGAGGCGAAGAAAATAAAAGCGGTGTATAATAAGGCTTGGGACAAAAATTTGGGCTTTGTTCCTATGACGGATGAAGAGTTTGATTATACCGCTAAAGAGTTGAAAATGATTGTGGACCCTAAATATTGTATTGTAGCAGAGCGCGGCGAGGAGATTGTCGGTTTTGCTTTGGGAATTCCGAATATTAATGAAATTTTGATTCGTATAAAAAAAGGTAGACTATTGCCATTTGGTATCTTCAAATTGCTTTTTGGTTTGAAACGAATCAAAATGATTCGAGTTTTGATGTTAGGCGTATTAGAGGGGTATAGAAAATTGGGAATAGAGGCTTGCTTGTATGGCCGTATTATAAAAAATGCAACCCCATCGGGGATAGAAGCTGCAGAATGTTCGTGGATGTTAGATGATAATTATATGATGAACCATGCCATTGAACAGATTAATGCCGAATTCTATAAGCGCTATCGCCTGTATGAAAAATCGATATGACGATGTTCGTTTCCACAGAACTGGACACGCATTAGCTGATAGAAGAAAATAGTGAAATGAGAAAGATTTTAGTAACCGGAGCAAGTGGTTTTGTTGGGTTTCATGTAGTATCGGCAGCATATGAAGCCGGTTATGAAGTTCACGCTGCGGTGCGAAAATCAAGTCAGATTACGGATATTACGCCTTTTGTTGGGAAATTCGTTTATCCCGATTTTAATCAAATAAATTCATGGGCAACATTATTCGCTTCTGAAAAATATGATTATGTTATTCATGCAGCAGCAATGACAAAGGCAAAATCAGAAGTCGAAATTATAGATGCGAATGTTGGTGTAACGGAACGGCTATTGCAAGCAGCCTTTCAATCTCCCAATCCTCCTCGACGGCTAGTTTATGTGAGCAGCCTGGCCGCTATTGGACCATTACCCTACTTAGACGGGCCGATAACCGAATCCACACCTTATCGCCCCGTGACGATGTATGGTCGTAGTAAACGGGAGGCAGAAAAGATGATCCTGGCAAAGTTTGCGGATAAACCGATTTCTATTATCCGTCCTACGGCGGTTTACGGTCCACGAGAAAAGGACCTGTTTATTCTATTCAATACCATGAACAAGGGCATCGATGCCTATGTTGGGAGAGCTCCGCAAAAGCTTTCTTTCGTGTACGTTAAAGATTTGGCAGAGATTCTGTTGCAAGCTTGCGTTTCTTCGCAAAAAATGCTAGATATTTTTAATATTTCGGATGGAAATGTTTATTCCCGTTACGACATGGCAGAAATATTTAAGCAGACATTTCGTAAAAAGCTTATCCGTGTCCATGTTCCTTATGCAATAGTCAAGAGTGTGGCATATGTTTCCCAGTGGTTATATAACAACTCTGCCAAAACGCCGGTTATTTATCCAGAGCGTCTCGGAGAATTGACGGCAGAGAATTGGGCGTGTGATATTAGTCATGCGGAGACAGTGTTAGGGTACCGACCGACATATGATTTGAATAGTGGATTGATGGATAGTTTACGATGGTATAAACAAAATAATTGGTTTTAAAGACTACGGCATGAGTCAAAAAATAAATAAAAAGCTTTTCCAAGATCGGAAGAGAACAAATGTTTTAAGCTCTTCAGAGCAAAAACTGATTTCTTATTTTGTTCCACGTGTTCCAAATTGCATTTCGTCAGATGGTTTAACAGCCATCGGACTCTTTGGATCGTTTATGATACTAGGAAGTTTTCTGTTGGCCGAATATGTTTCTCGTCCATGGTTGTTGTTGGGAATTGTGGGCTTTTTTGTACAATGGTTTGGAGACTCGTTGGATGGCCGTATTGCATACTATCGAAATAAATCACGCAAATGGTATGGTTTCGCATTAGATATCGTCATGGACTGGATCAGTACCGTCATGATAGGATTGGGATATGTGTTTTATGCTTCTGGCGATTTTAAGTATTCGGGTTTTGCTCTTGTCGCTTTATACGGCTGGGCAATGATTATTTCGCAGCTGCGGTATCGTATAACGGATAAATATACTATTGATGCTGGATTATTAGGGCCTACGGAGATTCGTGTTATTATATGCGCCGTATTATTAAGTGAAGTTCTCTTTGTCGGAAGCATCAATTATTTGGTGATCCTCATCTGTATTGCGCTGTTTGTTATTAATTGTGTAGATACCAAAAAATTGTTGAATATGGGGGATGAGCGAGATTGGGCGGAAAAAAAGAACAAGGAGGTTTCTCTAAATGAGGAAGAAGCGTAGCGCGAAAATACGTGACTTTTTTCTTTCCTTCGGGAAAGCGCAGGTATCTGCTTTTCTTGGAGGTCTATTCGACTTTTCGGTTTACACGTTTGGTATACAAATCTTAGGTGTTACACCTTATATATCGAACATTCTTAGTGGCTCTTTAGGGGCGGTGCTCAATTTTACAGTTAACAGGTATTGGACTTTTGAGAAAACCAATGCACCTGTTGGTAAGCAGTTGGCAAAATTTGTAGTAGTTGTTATAGGTAGTATATTTCTGAAATCAACAGGTATATTTTTTTTAGTGGATCATCTTTCTGCAAATCCCTATTACTCGAAAATTGCGGTGGAGATTTTTGTGTCGCTTGGCTTTAATTTTTTGATGCAAAAGTATTGGGTATTTAATAAGTAATTAACGAAGGATGTTGCAGTAATGTTTTAAAAAAAATATATTGCAGTTAATCAGTTAATTGTGCTTTTAAGGTTGTGAAAAATAGAAAGAACGTTTGGATGGAATACATAAAGTTTCTACCTTTGCACCACTCCGCGAGGGAGGGCAGGCAAACCGGTTACCGGGGGCGGAAATTTCGGAAAAAAAATATTTTTTGTTTTCGTGAAACTTCTTTACCTTTGCCAACCCGAAAGGGGTTAAAAAAAGAGATAATTTATACGGCTTTGAGCTGTATCGATATAGTGCCAAAGCGCGAAGCGGCGGCGAGATGAGTTCTTTAAGATATATGATCATGTAGCGCAGCAGGAGCCCTTAAGATGGGCGAGAGCTGTAATAGGATTACAATTTTTTCGGTCCGGGCCGTACAGTACACATACTGACGAACCGGTCAGATTAAGATGACCGGGGTCAATTTACATTTTTACAATGGAGAGTTTGATCCTGGCTCAGGATGAACGCTAGCGG
>NZ_JACOIK010000011.1 GCF_014692515.1 Sphingobacterium micropteri
AAGGGACAATCGCTCAGAAAAGGCATATTGAAACAGGAATAATAACAACTTTTTTATATAATTGTATGATCTTTTATAGTGGCACGGTTTGACCGAAATCACTGGCATGGTCCCTCCGAAATATCCATATGGTTGAGCTCTTCCATCAATCGATCGAATCTCGTTTTGATCGAAGCGTGTACCAGAAAATTGCCATGAATTTCAAATTCTTCAATATCCGTGCAGGTTACGGACTCGGTTAGAGCGATTATTTCCTTATATTTTTCCTCAGAAAGTCGGGACCAATATTCATAAGGATATTCTTTGTCACTTTTGCAGGACAGTAAGAGTAATGTAGCGAACAATAAAAAGGTGGTTTTTTTCATATTAATTAGAATTTCTGTAATTGATATTATTGGAAACGCATGATAATATAGTAATGCTACAAGAGAATAACGTAAAAATCATTTACAGTTGTCATACTAGAATTTAAATGTACGGAAAACATAAAGTTAGGGTGTAATTAAATAATGAAGCCAGAACTAAAATTAAGAAAACTCCTACGTGAAAATTTTAGATATTACAAAACTCTGCACAACCAACATATCTTAACTTACATTTCATCTCGAATACAAAAGAACATTGCCAAAAAGATGTATCTTGGTCAACACTTAATCTAAACCTTAATGAAATACAAAGTTCTCCTGCTATTTTTTTTCGCAATACAAATCACGTCTGCACAGGTTGCATATGAACAGGGTTATTTTATCGACAACGAGGGAAAAAAGACAATATGCCTGATTAAAGATCTGGGGTGGAAAAATAATCCTTCGTCCATATCGTGTAAATTATCTGAAAACGCACCTGAATTCATACTGGACAGCCATAGTATCAAAGAATTCGGAGTAGGGGACAGCATACGGTATTCGAGGCAGCGGATCGCTATGGAAATATCGTCCGATAAGATAACAAATCTTTCGAGTGCTCCCTATTTGAACCTCGTGGATACCGTTGTATTATTGAAACACGAAGTGGAGGGGAAAGCCTCTTTATTTTCATTTTCTTCAAAATTTATTCCTAATCGTTATTTCTATCAGATCGATGCGGATTCGATTACGCCTTTGATTTATAGGTTACATTCGCCGGATGGGATCAAGATTATAAAAAATATGATGTACAGGGAACAGCTCCGTCAAACCATGCGTTGCGCCGAGAATAAAAAATATGTAGAACGATTGTCGTACAACTTAACGATGCTGCGTAGTTTTTTTATACATTATAATCAGTGTCAAGAAAGTAGTTATCATGTTTTAAACGAATATCAGCATAAAGCGCAATTTACGATTACACCAAAGTTAGGCGTGGAATACACGTCGGTCGAAGCCACCAATACGATGGTGAGTACGTATGGATCATTTCCAAGTAAGATAGGGCCGAGAATCGGGTTGGAACTGGAATACATTGTTCCTTATTTTAAGAGTCAATGGCGCATTTTCGCCAATCCTTCTTTTGTTTCATATCATGCCAATAGCACCGTAACGCCGTCGATGGAAATACAATATAATTCGATCGATATACCTATCGGACTAAGAAGATATTTTTTTATGCAAAACCATTCCGCGATATACCTCGATCTATTCACGATTTTCAATATTGATATAGATTCCCGACTAACTGTGCGAAATACGACGTTTTTAGAAACCAAAAGTAACATGAATTTTGGCGGGGCTATTGGCTACCTATGGAAAGGGAAATATGTAGCCGAATTGAAGTACAATTTGCCTAAGAACATAACGGAAGATTACTTGTTTTGGCATACAAAATATCGGAGCAGTAGCTTGTCACTAGGATACAGGTTCGGAGGAAGATAGTCAGTTGAACTTGCGTTTTTTCAAAAAAAAGCGTTTCTTTAACCCTCGATAGCTATCACGAACAACATGAGCGACATTGATTTTATCAAAAGCATTCAGATCAGTGAGTTTTCGTCTACACCGAAGTATCTGCAATTAGCAGATGCGGTCATCGAAGGTGTACGGAAAAATCAATTGAAGCAAGGCGATATCCTACCCTCCATTAACGAAGTAAGCGTGTATTTTGATATTTCCAGAGATACGGTAGAAAAGGGTTATCGCCATCTTAAAAGCTTGGATATTATTTCGTCCACACCGGGGAAAGGGTATTTTGTCGCTAAATCCGATGTGGTTAGTAAGCAGAAGATAGCCCTATTTCTAAATAAACTGAGCGCACATAAAAAAATCATTTACGACGCCTTTGCCCGTGAGCTCGGTGACGAAGCTTCTTTGGATCTATTTGTGTATAACAGTGATATCTCACACCTGCGTAGCCTACTGTTGAATTTGACAAAGCAGTACGACCATTACGTTGTATTTCCACATTTCAAAGAGGGGAGCGATCAAGCTCCGGAGGTACTCGGACTTATACCGATCGACAAGTTGATGTTGTTAGGGAAGCTGATCGACGGATTGAGTGGAAATTTTGATGCGGTCTATGAAAATTATGAAAAGGATATTTATGAAGCGTTGGAAAAGATGCTGTCGTCCCTTTCGCGGTACCGTACGTTGAAACTTGTTTTCCCTGACCATAGTGATTACCCGAAGGCAATTATCAAAGGTTTTTATAGATTTTGTCAGCAATATGCATTTGATCATCTGCTCGTAGGCAATCTATCTACAGAGCCGTTAAAAAGAGGAGAGTGCTACATTATGCTGGCCGAAGATGATTTGGTTCATATGCTCGAAAAATCGATTGCAAAAGACTATCAAATTGGCAAAGATATAGGCGTAATTTCTTATAATGAAACACCCCTTAAAAAATTTATCCTTAACGGGATAGCAACGATCTCCACAGATTTTGAGCTGATGGGGAAATATGCTGCACAAATCATCAAACAACAAAAAAAGGAACAGAAGGAAAATCCATTCTATGTTAATATACGGCCGTCGTTATAATGGATTGTAGAACTGTTATAGGATTATAAAGTTACAGGGTTAGAAGGTTAGAGAGTCTCACTTCTTAACTCGTTTAACTTCTTAACTCTTCTAACTCTCATCCACAGACCAACTAGGTAGATAACGCAGGAACGACATGATTTTCTCCTTATAAATATCCATATTCAAGCGGTAAAAAAACGCACCCTTTCTCGAATTCTCTTTGTCTTTTTCATTTAGCTTGATAAGAAGGCCAGAAGAAAGAAGCTTACGGCTGAAATTCCGCTTATCCAAATCGATATTGTATACACATTCATATAGCGAAGCGATTTGTGGAATCGTAAACTTTTCCGGCAATAACTCGAACAGAATAGGATACAGTGCTGCCTTCGTACGTAGGGTATGCTTGGCGGTAGAAATCATATCTTCGTGGTCGAAGATAAGTTTGGGATGCTTATCCAGCGGAAACCATTTTGCTTCGTACTCTTCGCTCAGAATATGCCTGTACTGTGTTGCGTCGATGAGTGCAAAATAAACAATACTCACTACACGGCGCTCCTCGCGGCCGGGTTCGCCAAATATGCCACAATTCTCCATATAGAGATCCTCTAGATTGGTGAGCTTTTTGAGTACACGTGATGCCGCTTTTTCGGGACTTTCATCTTCATGTACAAAACCGCCCATCAAACTCCATTTATTACGTTCTGGCGCAATTCCTCTTTTAACTAATAATATTTCCAGTGATTCGCCGTTAAAACCTAGAATAACACAATCCACGGCTAGTAATGTCTGGGGTTCGTTTTTGTAAAAATCCATATGTTGCTTGAAAGGTCTTCCCACGTTAACAAATTATTGATTTGTCCGGTCAATATATGGACAATTATATTTATTCTCATGAAAATAAAATAAAATTTTCACTTTTCTAAAATTAAGTGTTAATTTGACATTAATTTTGAAAGGGAAGTTCTTGAATCCATACCGTAGGTGATATGGTGAAAGGACAGAAAAAAGGTGTTATAAACCAGAAAAGGTGTTCAATAAATGGAAAAATCGTATGTAATTGGATTGGATTACGGTAGCGACTCAGTTCGGGCCGTATTGGTCGATGCAAGTAATGGAAACGAGATGGCTTCGTCCGTGTTCTATTATCCTAGATGGAAAAAAGGCGAATTTTGTAATGCATCGGCTAGTCAGTTCCGCCAGCATCCAATGGATTATATAGAAGGTCTGGAAGCTACTGTAAAAGATTGCTTGAAAAAAACGGAAGGGGTGCTTACCCCACAGCAGGTAAAAGCTATTTCGGTAGATACAACCGGCTCTACACCTGTAGCCGTAGATGAACGTGGTGTGCCGTTGGCGTTGATGGATGAATTTGCGAATAATCCCAACGCTATGTTTGTTTTGTGGAAAGACCATACGGCTGTAGAAGAAGCGCAACAAATTAATGATCATGCGGAGAAATTCGATATCAATTATCTACAATATGTAGGCGGTGTTTATTCTTCTGAATGGTTTTGGGCAAAATTACTACGTACATTGCGGGTAGATGAAAGCGTTCGTAAAGCCATGTATACCTGGGTGGAGCATTGTGATTATATCCCTTTTTTGCTGACAGGCGGAACGCGCGCTGTGGATATCAAGCGCAGTGTTTGTGCAGCAGGACATAAATCTTTGTGGGCTGCGGAATTTGGCGGTTTACCTCCTAATGCATTTTTTAGTGCATTGGATCCGCTGTTGAATGGCGTGACAGATCGCCTGTTTACAGATACGTATACTTCCGATCAGTCTGCTGGTACATTATCGACCGAATGGGCGGAAAGACTGGGGCTAACCACGGAAGTGGTGGTGGGCGTCGGAGCTTTTGATTGCCATATGGGGGCTGTAGGTGGAGAGATTGAACCTTATTATGTAAGTAAAGTAATCGGTACCTCTACCTGTGATATTTTAGTCGCACCGAAAGAAGAAATCGCCGATACATTGGTAAAGGGTATTTGTGGACAAGTAGATGGCTCGGTTATCCCGGGTATGATCGGTATGGAAGCCGGTCAGTCGGCTTTTGGGGATGCTTATGCCTGGTTCAAACAGATATTGCTATGGCCTGTAAAGAATTTATTGGCAGATAGTGGGATATTGCCCGACGGGGATTTAAAGAAAGTACTTGATTTTGTTGATGATCAGGTCATTCCGCAGCTTGGCAGGCAGGCAGAAGCTTTGCCCGTAACGGCAACGTCGGAATTAGCACTGGATTGGTTCAATGGACGCCGTACACCGGATGCTGACCAAACCTTAAAAGCGGCTTTGCAGGGCTTGAATCTGGGAACGGATGCGCCCCGTATTTTCCGTGCCATCGTGGAAGCAACTTGTTTTGGTGCCAAAAGTATTGTCGACCGTTTTATAAACGAAGGCATTCCTGTTAAGGGAATTATCGGACTGGGCGGGGTAGCAAAAAAATCACCGTATATTATGCAGACCATGGCCGATGTGATTAATATGCCGATACGTGTACACAAGTCGGAACAAACTTGTGCACTTGGGGCAGCCATGTTTGCGGCAACAGCAGCAGGTATTTACGATAAAGTGGAAGATGCCATGCAAGCTATGGGGCAAGGTTTTGAGCATACCTACGAACCTCGTCCGGAAATGGTGGACATTTATGCAGAACGATATCTGCAGTATAGAAAATTAGGTATTTTCGTGGAAAATATAAAGGAATAATAATAGTACAACAATGTATACAGCAATAAAAGAAGAGGCATACTATTGCAACATGCAGTTACCCAAATTGGGTCTGGTTTTGTTTACTTTTGGCAATGTCAGTGTGGCAGACCGGGAAAAAGGTGTTTTTGCCATTAAACCGAGCGGTGTACCCTACGAAGAGTTGACACCAGATCATATGGTTATCGTGGATTTCGATGGAAATACTGTAGCAGGCGATTTACGTCCGTCTTCGGATACAAGGACGCATGCCGTGCTTTATAAGCACTGGGACGGTATTGGTGGAATTACCCATACGCATTCTACTTATGGCACCGCATGGGCACAAAGCCAACGAGATATTCCTATTTTCGGGACAACACATGCTGACCATCTGACGGTAGATATCCCCTGTGCACCACCAATGAGCGATGAGATGATTGTGGGAAACTATGAATATGAAACAGGTTTCCAGATCATGAATCACTTTGAAGCACAACAGCTGGATTATAAAGAAGTGGAAATGGTATTGGTTGGGAATCATGCGCCATTTGCGTGGGGAAAGACAGGTATCAAATCGGTCTATAACAGTGCGGTATTGGAAACGGTAGCGCAAATGGCCTATTTAACGGAACAAATCAACCCCAAAGCCCCACGGCTTAAAGACGCATTGATCAATAAGCATTATGACCGCAAACATGGGGCGGATGCATATTATGGACAATCGTAATAAGAGTTAAAGAGTTAGAGTGTTAAAGAGTCTAACTTTTGACCATCCTAACTTCTTAACCTCTTAACTTTCTAACAATAGAAAATAAAAATAAAAAAATGAATATCGCATTAAACAAATTACAAGTCTGGTTCCTGACGGGAAGCCAGGATTTATATGGAGAGGAAACACTACGGGAAGTAGCTGTGCATGCTGCAGAAATTGCAGGCTATCTTTCCGCGCACGAAAAAATACCGGTTGAGGTTGTTTATAAGCCAATTGTAAAGAACAGCGACGAGATATATGACACTATTGTGGCAGCTAACGCTAGCCGCGAATGTATTGGGTTGGTGACGTGGATGCATACCTTCTCTCCGGCAAAAATGTGGATAAGAGGATTAAAAGCATTGCAAAAGCCGTTATTGCATCTGCATACGCAATATAATAGAGACATTCCATGGGAAACGATGGATATGGATTTCATGAACCTAAACCAGAGTGCGCATGGTGATCGGGAGTTTGGACACATTGTAACTCGTTTAAATATTGGACGTAAGGTCGTGACTGGTCACTGGCAAGATGAGGAGGTAATCGACCGTATTAACGTGTGGACACGGGCTGCTGCTGCATGGCAGGATTGGCAGGGTGCTAAATTTGCTCGTTTCGGCGATAATATGCGTTTTGTGGCGGTTACCGACGGGGATAAGGTAGAAGCGGAAACCAAATTCGGCTTCTCCGTGAATACCTATGCTATCGGTGACCTAGTGGCCGTAATCAACGAAACGACCGACGAAGAACTGCAGGCTTTACTACAGGAATATGAAGAAACGTATGAGCTGGCGGAGAATGTAGTTGAAGGTGGTGCAGACCGCCAAAGTTTGGTCGAAGCAGCTAAAATTGAAATCGGTCTTCGTAAATTCTTGGAAGCGGGAAACTTTAAAGGGTTTACAGATACTTTCGAAGACTTGCACGGTATGGTGCAATTACCGGGCTTGCCTGTTCAGCGTTTAATGGCCGATGGATATGGATTCGCGGGTGAAGGTGATTGGAAAACACCGGCATTGGTTCGTGCTTGTAAAGTTATGGGTGCAGGATTACCGGGAACCACGGCCTTTATGGAGGATTATACCTATCATTTTGACCCCGAAAATGCGATGGTGTTGGGATCGCATATGTTGGAGGTAGATGCGGCACTGGCGGCACATAAGCCGAGGATAGAAGTACATCCCTTGGGTATCGGCGGAAAGGCTGATCCGGCGCGTCTGGTATTTAACGGTATCAGCGGTCCGGCGCTAAATGCCTCTATCGTCGATATGGGAACACGGTTCCGTTTAATTGTGAATAAAGTAGAAGGTGTACCCGTAGTCGAGAAACTCCCAAAGCTGCCTGTTGCACGGGTGTTATGGAGACCGCTACCGGATATGAAAACAGGCTGTAGTGCCTGGATATACGCCGGAGGTGCACACCACACGGCTTATAGTATAAGTTTGACGCCAGAATATTTGGAAGACTTTGCCAGAATTGCCGGACTGGAATATGTCGCTATTGATGAAAATACGACATTAACAGGCCTGGAAAATCAACTCAAATGGAATGAACTATATTACCTGTTAAAAAAATAACCTAACCAAGGCTTCCCACCACATGATGATGTAACGGGAAGCCTTTTTGTATCAATAAAGCTGTATAATAAATGGAAAAATTTGCAACAGTAGACTACATCATCTTTGTAATCTACTTTTTTGTGGTAGCCGGATATGGCTATTGGATCTACCGTAAGAAGACGGCGGCACAAAACACCAGTAAAGATTATTTTCTTGCGGAAGGTTCACTAACCTGGTGGGCTATCGGTGCGTCCTTAATTGCGTCGAATATTTCGGCAGAGCAATTCATCGGAATGAGTGGAAACGGTTTCGAAGTAGGTATCGCTGTGGCGGCCTACGAAATTATTGCCGCCTTGGCACTGATCATCGTTGCGGTCTGGTTTATTCCGGTTTATCTGAAAAACAAGATCTTCACGATGCCGCAGTTCTTGAACAACCGTTATAATGAAACGACGAGCTTGATTATGGCCGTGTTCTGGTTGTTCTTGTATGTATTCGTGAACCTGACGTCTATCCTTTATCTGGGCGCAATAGCCATCTCCAGCCTTGCGGGCGGAGGGGATACCTTCCACTTAATTATGGTTGCGTTGGCGGTATTTGCCGTTATCATTACGCTTGGTGGTATGCGTGTTATTGGTTTTACCGACGTTATCCAGGTGGTAGTACTTATCATTGGGGGTATCGCTACAACCTATGTGGCGCTGACATTGGTTAGCGAACACTTCGGATTAGGTAAGGATGTGCTTGCCGGTTTCAATGCGTTGATGACCGATGCGCCGGAGCATTTCAATATGATCGTTGAGAAACCGGGTCCAGGAGCAACGCAAGAGGAGATCAACAAATATTTGATGTTGCCGGGTATAGGAATGTACCTTGCTGGGATATGGATCGTGAACCTAAACTATTGGGGTTGTAATCAGTATATCACGCAGCGTGCATTGGGAGCAGATCTTAATACGGCACGTAAGGGTATTCTTTTTGCGGGTTTCCTTAAGCTTTTCATGCCGATCATCGTGATGTTACCGGGTATTGCAGCTTATGTATTGTATAAGAATGGCGCTTTGCAGGAAGAAATGGCACCGGGAGGGGTATTCCATGCGGATAATGCTTATTCAGCGATCTTAGGTTACTTACCGAATGGTATGAAAGGATTAGCATTAGCGGCATTAACAGCTGCTATCGTTGCGGGTCTCGCTGGTAAAGCGAATAGTATAGCGACTATCTTTACGCTGGATATCTATAAGAAATATATGAATAAGGATGCCAGCGAAGGCAAAATGGTATGGGTTGGTAAATTAACGATTATTGCATCTATCGTGGTTGCTGTTCTCTTTACGTGGAACGATACCTTAGGTATTGGAGGTGCGGGTGGATTTACCTTTATCCAGAAATATACCGGCTTTATCAGTCCGGGTGTTTTTGCTATGTTCTTATTAGGGATGTTCTGGAAGCGGACAACCGGGCCAGCAGCTATTGCGGGGCTTATCACCGGTTTTGTGCTTTCTGTTTTCTTTAACGAGTTTGCCGTGAACGTCTTTGGGCCTGAAACGTGGATCTATACAGCCTACCTCAATAAATTTGGCGTATACGAGATTCCTTTTCAAATTTGTATGGGATTAGCTTTTGCATTTACGATGTTGGTGATGGTGGGAATAAGCCTATTTGGTCCGAAGGTTAATCCGAAAGCATTTGAACTCGATCGGAAAATGTTTAAGGTGGAACCTTCCATTCTTGTGATGATTGTGATAACTTTACTGCTTGTAACAGCTATTTACGTGAGGTTTTGGTAGATAAATAAACACAATAACTATAAACTATAAAGAACATGAAAAGAAACGTTTTCATTGCATTATTGGCTACGGCTTCATTGACGTATGCTTGTCAACAGGGCGCCAATAAAGGCGAAACAGGAGCAACAACAAGCGACAGTATCGAACAGGCATCTTTTGATGCGGTTATCGACGGAAAAGATGTTAAACTGTATGCGCTGCAAAATGACAGGCTGCGTGTAACCCTAACAAATTACGGGGCGAGATTGGTCAGCTTAAATGTAAAAGGTAAAGAAGGCGAAGAAACAGATGTCATCCTAGGTTACGATACAGCAGACGAATTTAAGCAAAATGCCAGCAATTATTATGGAGCAATTGTGGGGCGGTATGGCAATCGTATTGGTAACGCTTCTTTTACGTTGGATGGTGCGACCTATGAGCTGGAGAAAAACAATGGCGAGAACTCCTTACATGGGGGCACAAATGGGGTTTTTAACAAAGTATGGACGGTAGAGCAATCTTCGGATAGGGCCATTACCTTGGCGTATACGTCTCCCGATGGGGAGGCTGGATATCCGGGCACCGTAACCATGAAAGTAACGTATTCCTTAACGGATGAAGGAGGTTTGGTGATCGATTACGAAGGGTCTACGGACAAAGAAACGGTACTGAACTTAACCAATCACGCTTATTTTAATCTCAATGGAGAAGGAGACTCAACGATATTGGATCATGAGTTGCAGATAGATGCTGACGCTATAACCGAAGTCGATGCGGCGTTGATTCCCACAGGTAAGAGCCTAACAGTAGCAGGTACCGCATTTGATTTTCGTAAACCGCAGACAATCGGATCACGTATCGATACAGATAACGAACAGCTAAAGGTCGGGAAAGGGTATGACCATAACTTTGAGTTGGTGAAAGGGGAAGGATTCCGTAAAGTAGCTACAGTCTATGCACCTAAAACAGGGATAGAAATGCAGATATTAACAACCGAACCGGGGTTACAGTTTTATAGCGGTAACTTTATGACGGACAGCGATCCGAAAGGTAAGGGAGGGAAAGGTTATCCATTCCGTTCTGCATTTTGTTTGGAAACACAACATTTTCCAGATTCACCTAATCAACCCTCTTTTCCGTCTACGGTGCTGAAACCGGGCGAACAATACACCACAAAAACAGAATATCGGTTTTTTGTGAAATAATACTAAAAGAGATGGCGATGATTAATCATCGCCATCTCTTTTATTTATAGTATAAACCACCATAATAACAGGGTACTCATAACCTTCAGTTGTATCCTGATATGACGTAACGCTACGGTCAGTTGATTTTCGACGGTACGTTTCGATATCCCCAATTTGTTTGCGATTTCATCGTTTGTCAAATTTTCCTTTCTGCTCATGAAATATATTTCTTGACATCGGGCAGGTAGCGTTTGCAAGCTTCCGTCAACATACCTTTCAGCGTCTTGGTAAATAAGACGCTCTTCGCCTTGGTTAGTCATGGCTTCTCCCGTTTCGGTGAGCTCATCCGTATACACAATGGCGGATGCTTTCCTTTTTTTAAGTTCTTTGTATACATGATAGCGAGCCGCTGCCCGAAGATAGGCGGGGAACGATTGAATAATCAATGTTTCCCGTTTTCGCCAAAGATTGAGAAAGATATCATGCGTAATCTCTTCGCTTTTTTCTCGGTCTTTTAGATAGGAAAATGCCGTGCTGTATAACGTCTCCCAATATCGGTCAAAAAGAAATGAAAAAGACTGGGAACAACCTATTCGCTGTACCTTCTCCCAATACTCGTGGTCTTTGAGGCAAGATGAATCTATAAGTTTATTGTTTCCCATGGATTAGCAAAACGGTTTTATCTTTCGTTTACGTGCTTGTGGCTTCCTGTTAGCAATATCGAATATAGATTAAAAAAATTATAAAAAATAAAATATACCTAATTATTTAACACAGGACGGAGCAGGATGGAGAAAAATAAAAAAAGTATGTGTGTGTTCCCCAAAAAAAGACTCTAGTATATAAAGGGACACAAAAACATGTTAACCAAAGAAGAATATATCAAATTATACGAGAAATATATAGCCGGTCATTGTTCAGCGGAAGAGTTGAGCCAATTGCAAGATTACCAGGATAAATTTCAATTGAAAGAGACGAGATGGGACGAGCGGACTATGGGCGATAAAGCGGCTGTCAAGGCACGTCTTTATGCGCGTTTGCACAAAGAAATGCAAACGGATAAAGAGGATCAACCCGTATACTGGCAGTCGATGCGAAAATGGTTGGGCTACGCAGCGGCGGCTATTATACTCGTCATAGGCGGATTATACTGGTCATCCGTAGAGAATGTGCCAAAACCGTTTGGTGAAGGAAGCCAAGCTATTGTCATTGAACCGGGAGGTGATAAGGCGGTACTTGTATTAGATGATGGAACAGAAGTCTTGCTGAACGAACTGCATTTAGGTAATGTCACCATTAATGGAAAAGTATGGGCAAATAAGGCCGGAGAAGGCGAATTACATTATGGAGCAATGTCGGAAGAGGAGATAAGATATCATACGATCCGTACACCACGGGGAGGACAATACCAAGTGACATTGGCTGATGGAACAAAAATATGGCTGAATGCGTCGTCATCTATACGTTTTCCGACTGCATTTATCGGAACTGAGCGGCTTGTTGAAATAGAGGGAGAAGTATTTTTTGACGTACAAAAGGATACAGGAAAGCCCTTCGTCGTGAAATCGGATAACCAAGAGATAACCGTTTTGGGTACGCAGTTTAACGTCATGGCTTACCCGGATGAAGAGGGGGTGAAAACCTCCCTTATCGAAGGGAAGGTAGCGGTAGATATCGCCGGATCTAGCTATATGCTTAAACCGGGTGAACGGAGTGTGTATGATAAGACGAAGAGACAGGTAACAAAGGAAACTTTTGACCCGGAAGAGATTCTAGCTTGGCAAGAAGGCTATTTTATGTTCAACGAGGAAAGCATCGAACACGTCATGCGGAAGATTGCTAGATGGTATGATGTGGAAGTGGAATATAAAGGAAATATGAAAGGCAAGCTTTTTTCAGGAACGGTTTCCCGGTTTGGGCAAGTGGATGAGGTTTTGGATATGCTTGAACTGACTGGAACCGTAACATTTAAAATAGAAGGAAGGAGGATTTTGGTTATGGGCTAGACATGTACACAAGATAAAAACAAAAAGCAAATACCGAGAGCGATGCCGCGCCCCCGGTGGTTCAGCTAATGCAATTAAAAAAATAAACCGAGTTCTTAATCACATTTAAAAACTAAACACCCAAATGTACAAAAATTATGAGGTGCCTCCAAGTCTATATGTCCGTAGGCGAGGTGCAAAAATCTGGAAAATAATGAAACTGATAGCATTCTTTATGGTGCTCGGAACGATGTGTTTACATGCGTCAGGTTACGCACAACGGGTTACGCTCGACCTAAAAAATTCTTCTTTAGAGCAAGCCTTAAAAACTATCGGGAAGCAGAGCGGATATCACGTTCTATATAATCCATTGACGATTGATAAGTCGAAGCGTGTATCGTTAAATCTAAAAAATGCATCCTTGGATGATGCTTTGAAACGTGTATTTGCAGATCAGCCACTGGTATATACCGTCAGTAAGAAAACAATTGTGGTGAAGGAGAAGCCACGTGTTAAACCTGTTCCGGTTAAAATTATAGCGGAAGAAAGCAAACAACAGCAATCGGTTAATGGCGTGGTATCAGATTCCATCGGCCCCATACAGGGGGTGTCTGTTGTTGTGAAGGGTAGCTCTGCAAATGGTACAACAACAAATCAGCAGGGGTATTTTACCGTTCAAGTACCCGATAATAACGTCACGTTGATTTTTACGATGGTGGGTTATGAAACGCAGGAGATTCCGTTGAATGGGCGAAGGGAATTACAGATTAAACTGCGTTCCGTCAACGCTGATTTGGAGGAAGTCGTTGTCGTAGGTTACGGAACCCAGCGGAGATCGGATGTTACAGGGGCAATTAGTTCCGTGGAATCGACGACTATTGCCCGAGCTGCAACAGCCGACGCAACAGGAGCATTGCAAGGACAAACACCAGGTGCAGTCGTTGTCAAAAATGTGGGGAAACCCGGTTCGGGTTATAATATTAATATCCGTGGTATAAGTTCTTTCGGAGGTTCTAACTCCCCTTTGTTCGTAATCGATGGAATACCTACCACGTCCGGATTGAATGATATTAATCCGGCGGATATCGAAAAAATAGACGTTTTGAAAGATGCTTCTGCAACGGCGATTTATGGCTCACGTGGAGCCAAAGGTGTAGTGATTGTGACCACCAAAAAGGGAAAGCAAGGCCAAACGACGATTGCATATGACGGCTATGCCGGAGCGAGAAAACCTACAAATTTGCCGGATATGATGAACGGAGAACAATATGTAAAATATCGTACCGATCAGTTTTTGGCAACTGGACGGGATACTTCCCGTAGTAACAATGCTTTCTTTACACCAGCGCAATGGGCAAATATCGACGCGGGTCGTTTTACCGATTGGCCGGGAATGTTTCTTAAAGATGGCAGGCAGATGAACCATAATGTTTCCGCTAGTGGCGGAGATGAACAAACCCGCTTTTCGTTAGGACTTGGATTTTTACAAGAGGGCGGTAACGTTAGTCCAGAGGATTTTAAACGGTATTCCTTTCGTGGAAATATAGACAAGAATATCGGAGAGAAATGGATGGCTGGAATGAGTTTTTATGCGGCTCAAAATTTACAAAATCTAGGAAGTTCCGAAACGTTGCGTTCAGCCTATCGACTGCCGCCCACGGTATCACCTTATGATAGCGATGGCAACCCTGTTTTTCGTGTTCTTGGAGGCGACGGTGTGACCAACCCTTTATTTGATGCTGATAATGATATACGGGATAGCCGAGGCATCAGGGCATTTGGGCAGATATACTTACAGGTAAAACCGTTACCCTACTTAACGCTGAAAACAACTTTTTCACCCAGTCTTAATACCGATAGGTTTGCTTGGTATTTTGGTTCGGAATCAAAAGAAGGGGCAGGAAATGGCGGATATAATTCATCAAGAAATAATAGCACAAGTGAACAGGTTAACTGGCTTTGGGATAACCAGGCGATTTATGAACGGACTTTGGGAAGTCATAAACTAACAGCAACCGTCATACAAAGTATGCAAAAAGATCGAATGGAATCTAGCGGAATAGATGTTTATAACTTACCTTATAATTCGCTATGGTATAATTTTGGATCCGCAACAAATACAGATTTTAATGGTACTTTTCGAGGGCCGACTGTTCGCTCAAATTTTGTGCAATATACATTGGCATCTGTCCGTGGCCGGGTAAACTATAGCTTTAACGATATGTATCTATTAACGGTATCCGGTACATGGGATGGTTCTTCCAGACTGGCGGAAGGGAATAAATGGGGTTTTTTCCCCTCCGCATCAGCCGCATGGCGTATTTCGCAAACAGAATTTATACAACAAATAGGAGCGATTAATGATCTGAAACTTCGATTAAGCTACGGAGCGTCCGGAAACGACAGGGTAGACCCCTATATTACGCAGGCAACTTTGGGAGCATCGACTTATTTTTTTGGAAATGCACTGGTTCAGGGATATTCTCCTAATAGGCTCGCAAATAAATTGCTGACTTGGGAAACGACCAAGGAAATTAACCTAGGTTTAGATTTCGGATTTTTAGGGAATCGGATATACGGAACGATTGATCTTTACGATCGCAAAATACATGATATATTACTGAATCGCAATCTACCAGCACCCTCAGGCTGGGAATCGGTAAGTGCAAATATGGGGAAACTCAGAAATCGCGGTCTAGAAGTGGGATTGACTACGGTGAACGTACAGACCGATAAATTTTCTTGGAAGACGGATTTTGTATTCGATGCGAATAAGAATGAAATCCTCGAAACCGCCAATGGGAAAGCTGATGATATTGGAAACGCTTTTTTTATTGGGCATCCGGTACAAGTAAATTATAATTATGTGTTTGATGGAGTTTGGCAAGAATCGGAACGTGATATCGCGGCGGGATATAACCAGCTACCCGGGCAAGTGCGTGTAAAAGACCTTGATAATAATGGGGTCATCAATGCGGAGGACCGGCAAATTATTGGCAAGCGTGTGCCGACTTGGACAGGTTCTTTTGCGACAACATTTCGATATGGTAATATCGATCTTTATGCAATGGCCTATACCCGTCGGGGAGAACAATTTAATTCATCGTTCAACAGTAGTTTTATGAATTACAATCAGATTTATAATCAGGTGAATGTTGATTATTGGACGCCAGATAATCCGTCGCAGACGCATTTTCAACCCGGCACACCCGGCACATTTGTAAACGTCGCTTATTTTCGGAAAGCAGATTTTGTGCGTATCAGTAATATAACATTGGGTTATACGGTTCCTACCAGTTTAATTAGTAAATATAAGATTAATAGTTTGCGGTTTTATGCGACCGCGACTAATCCGTTTTTGTTTACCGACTATGAAGGATATGATCCCGAATGGGCTGCCCAAAATACCTATGGGACGGCTATAAGCACGAGTAGTTATCTTTTTGGGGTAAATGTTTCATTTTAATTTTAAAACGACGATGAAAAAGAATCTTTTCATATCCATTTTTATATTGTCTGCTGCCTTTTCTTCTTGTGCGAAATTCTTGGAAGAAAAGAATATAAGCGGAATAACGGCAGAGAACTACTACGTGGACGTTGCCGGTTATGAATCCTTGGTTAACTCTTGTTATGCTTCCTTGCGAGATATCTATGGAATCAACCCCAGTTTGTTTGAGTGGGGAACAGATATTGGTACACGTGGAGAAATTGAACTGGTAAGTGGTTCGGCGAACGATGTGCCAGCAGAACAGCTCAATGAATACCGTACGTTGACACCCGATAATGGTCCTATTAATACTTTTTTCTCCGCTGCTTTCAGTGGAATTCAGAGTTGTAATACGGCGATTCACAGAGCAGATGCAATTCCCGATTTAGGAGAGGAGCTGAAAGCGAGAAGAACAGCTGAAGTTCGTTTTTTGAGAGCTTATTATTACTATCTGTTGGTGGAGAATTTTGGTGCGGTGCCTATTGTAGAAGAAGAGTTTACAGAGCCTGTCAGTCATTTTGAACCCGCATCTGAACAAACAGTATACGAGTTTTTAGGGAATGAGCTATCGGCCATTATACCATCATTGGAAGCTGATCCGACCAAAGTGGAAGCTGGAAGAGTTACACAAGGAGCTGCAAAACAGTTGCACGCCTTACTTTATTTAACAAAAGGATATAAATCGTTCGGTAGCGACGCAGATTTTGTTCGGGCAGCACAGATAGGAGAGGAGCTCATTAATGGTTCTGCTTATAGTTTACAGCCTTCTTTTGCGGAAGTCTTTGAACCAGGGAATGAAAAAAATCGGGAAATTATTTTTTCGGTGCAGTATGGACCGCAACCGGGCTATAATGGCAACGCGCAGAATATTATGTTTGGATGGCGTTATTGGCGAGAACAGGGATTTGATGAAGTTAGTGCCGTGACAGATTATAATAGGAGGAGGTCAGATTTCATGCCTACGCAATTTTTGTACACCTTGTTCAACACAGCGAAGGACGCCCGGTATGAAGCGACGTTTCTTAGTGAACTTTATGCAACAAAAGATGAAGGAAACATAAGAAAAGGGGATTTAAGATATTATTTTCCTTTTCCTGACCAACCATTCACGTCAACAGATGAAGCAAATTTGAAGGCTAATAATCCTCGTGTGGAGGTAATCCGTTTTGAGCGGTGGAAGCAGGCATTCAGCAATGTGGGGGGTGCAGAAAAGTTCCCGATGATCAATAAGTTTTATGCACCAGATGCAGGTCTTCCCTATAACAATGAATTTACTTATGCCAGTACAAAAGATGTATTCTTATTTCGACTGGGAGAAACATACTTAATTACCGCAGAAGCTTACTATAATGCTGGGGAAACGGGCAAAGCTGTAGAAAAACTGAATGTTCTTAGAGAGAGAGCGGCGAAAGCAGGACAAAGTCTTGCTATCACTGCTGCAGATGTTGATTTGGATTTTATATTAGATGAACGGGCAAGAGAGATGGCAGGAGAGTATAAAAGATGGCTGGATTTAAAACGTACCCGAAAGTTAGAGAGGGCTTTTGAACACAACATATTGACAAAAATGGCGAATCCTTCAGGAATAGTGGATAACAAATATTATTTGAGACCAATTCCGCAATCAGTAATCGATAGGGATACGGGAGAATATCCACAGAATGACGGGTATTAAATATTGTCTGTGAGGTCACAGGTTACCACGGGTTGCAACCCGTGGTATTATTATATAAATTTATAGATTCCATGAAAAGACTAACGACAATCTTCTTGTTTGCCTGTATAGCCGTTTGTAGCTACGGGCAAACTCGTTTTAAGCAACCCGTCTACGAAGCGATTTATTCGGGCGTGCCTTGGTTTGACCAACATGGGAATACCGTGAGTGCACATGGCGCAGGTGTCATCAAAGATAATGGTCGATATTATTTGTTCGGCGAGTTTAAGACTGATTCGGCGAATGTGTTTAACGGTTTCGCCTGCTATTCCTCGGCGGATCTCTATAACTGGACGTTTGAGCGCATGGCACTTCCGTTGCAGGAAGAAGGGAAATTAGGCAAGAACCGTGTTGGGGAACGACCCAAGGTAATGAAATCGCCGGCTACGGGCGAGTATGTTATGTTTATGCACGTCGATTCCTTGAACTACAAAGATCAATACGTCGGGTACGCAACAGCACAACATATCACCGGGCCTTATACGTTCCAAGGTCCCATCCTGTACGAAGGAAAGCCGATCCGGAGATGGGATATGGGCGTGTTTCAGGATGAAGATGGAACGGGTTATCTATTGGTTCACCATGGCGATATTTATCAATTGACCGCGGATTACCGTGGGATTGACAAGCAAGTCGCTAGCCGTGTTCCGGGTATGGGTGAATCCCCCGCGATGTTAAAGAAAAATGGGGTGTACTTCTTGCTGAGTTCAAACCTAACCAGTTGGGAGCGTAACGATAATCAGTATCATACCGCACGGAACATCGCTGGCCCTTGGACAGAGCAAGGTTTGTTTGCGCCGGAAGGTAGCCTGACCTGGAATTCCCAGTGTTCGTTTGTATTACCGATTATGGGTACACAGGATACTACTTTTATGTATATGGGCGATCGTTGGTCATTTCCGAAACAAAACTCGGCGGCTACTTATGTATGGCAACCTTTCGAGATAGATGGAGAACGTCTGTCTATTCCTGCTTATCAGGAATCCTGGACAATCGATTTGTCTACGGGGCAACATAAGTCCGTGCAAACCCAAGGAACGGAGATCGAACTGAAAGATATGGATGCGGTGAGTTTCCAAGGCAATTGGAAAGCAGACAGCATGGAGACGTATAGCTCGGATAATAAAGACGATCATTTTTTGTATACGTTTACCGGAACGGGTCTAAAATTATACGGACTGGCGCGGCCGGACGGTGGGTATGCAAAAGTTTGCATACGGGATCCAAAAGGTAACACGGTCGTAGAATCTATTGTCGATATGTATTGTTTATATCCTGCCGAAACGCTCAAATTTGTGAGCCCGGCATTACCGAAAGATACGTATACTATAATCGTTACCGTAATGGGCGAACGTGGAAACTGGGCGGATAAAAGAAGAAACAACTACGGTAGTACCGGCTATGGTGTCGCTTTGAAGAGGATAGCCGTACAGCCATAATCTCGGAAACAAAATCCATACATAAGTAAAAATTTAAATGATGATGAGGACAATGTGGAATACATATACGATGACGGTGCTGTTGTTTCTTTTCCTGACTGGAGAACACCTTTCTGCACAGAAAAGCCAAGTAACACTACAGAAGGTCAGTGTGGAGGCACCTTTTAAGATGCCGAAGATCAAAACACCGAACTTTACACGGGTTGCGGATTTTGTCATTACAGATTACGGTGCAGAACCGGGAGACAAAGAAAAAAATGCTGTAGCCCTTGAAAAAGCTATAGCTGCCGCTACCGTTGCCGGAGGGAATGTGATTATCCCGGCGGGCGAATGGAAAACCAAGAAAATCCATTTGAAGAGCAATGTGAATCTCCACCTTTCCGAAGGTGCTGTATTGTTGTTCTCTCCCGATCCACAAGATTACTTGCCGGCTGTATTTACCACCTGGGAAGGGTTGGAATGCTACAACTATTCGCCGTTGATCTATGCTTTCGAGGCAAAGAACGTTGCGATTACGGGAAAAGGCGAGGTTAGGGCAGATATTAGTCAATGGCGTAAATGGTTCCCGCGTCCATCGGCACACATGGAAAGTATCAAACGCTTATATAACTGGGCACAAGATCGCGTGCCGGTAGAAGATAGAAACATGGTCAACGACACGTCCAATATGCGCCCGCAGTTTATACAGTTTAACCGTTGTGAGAATGTATTGGTAGAAGATATCAAGATCCGTAACAGCCCATTTTGGACCGTACATCTTTATTTATCTAAGAATATTATCGTGCGTGGTATTGATGTGTACGCACATGGTCATAACAACGATGGTATTGATCCGGAAATGAGTCAAAATGTACTGATTGAGAACTGCGTATTCGATCAGGGAGATGATGCCATTGCCATTAAATCGGGGAGGAATCCGGAAGGCTGGCGACTGAAAACGCCATCTAAGAATATCGTTATCCGAGATTGTCTCGTGAAAGACGGCCATCAATTAGTCGCGATAGGCAGTGAGTTATCGGGAGGTATCGAAAATGTCTATGTCGAAAATTGTAAAGTGGCAGATGATAACGAGAAACTGATGCACCTGTTGTTTATCAAAACAAATGAGCGGATGGGCGGTCATGTTAAGCAGGTATATTTCAAAAATATTGAAGCTAATGCGATCCGGGAAGGTATTTTGGGAATTGATACGGATGTTTTATATCAGTGGCGTACTTTGGTACCCACGGTAGTTCGAAAATTGACCCCAATTCAGGATATTTACTTAGAAAACGTACAAGCAACGGAGGCCAAGTTTGTAAGCAAGATAAACGGAAATGCGGATTTGCCGGTACGTCATATCCACTTAAAAAATGTGACCCTCCGTCATGCTTCCGAAGAAGAAATTCAGACAAAAAATGTAGAAGGGTTTGTGCTAAATTAGCAGTCATAGCGGCACAGGTTGCATCCCGCCATTATAAAATATAATTTTAATGATGATGAAAAGAGTAATAGGAACGTTCTTCCTTTTGTTTATTGCTTTTAGCAATTATGCACAGGATGGATTTAAACTAATAGCCGACGGACAAGGTGCCTCCCTGCATTATAGTGGTACAGCATCTTTGGTGGAAACGGCAATTGACTTGATTGTGGAAGATTCGAAAAGTGTCTCCGAGCAGCCGTTCCGATTAACTGATAAGCCAGCGAGCGGATCAGTGATCATTGGTATTCCGGGAGAAAGCAAGTCATTTGATCAGCTCTTGGCTGCAAATCAAATTGATATATCTGAGATTAAAGGACAATGGGAAGCTTTCCATATACAAGCGATAAGAGTTGGAAACACACAATCCCTTTTTGTGGTTGGAAGTGATCCACATGGAGCGGCTTATGGCGTGTTGGAGTTGTCCCGATTAATTGGTGTATCGCCCTGGGTCTGGTGGGCCGACGTAGCACCTGAACGCAAATCGGATGTTATTTTGCCAGCTGATTTTAAAGATACGCAATATCCTAATGTACAATACAGAGGGATTTTTCTAAACGACGAAGATTGGGGTTTAACGCCTTGGAGCGCCCATACATTTGAACCCGAAGCGAAAATAAAAGAGGGTATTGATCCTGCCAAAACAAAAAAAATGCAGACCATAGGTCCGAAGACCTATAGCAAAATCTTTGAACTCTTATTGCGGTTACGGGCGAATACCATCTGGCCGGCCATGCATGAAGTAACGGTTCCGTTTTATTTTGTGCAGGGCAATCGGGAAGCTGCTGAAAAATATGGCATCTATATCGGTTCTTCGCATTGCGAACCCTTAGCCAGAAACAGTGCCACAGAATGGGATATCGTGGGAGAAGGACGGTATAACTATATCAGCAATAAAGAAAATGTCGTGTCGTATTGGACAGACCGTCTAAAAGAGCTGGGTGGCTCAAATAATATATTTACACTTGGCATGCGCGGTAAGCATGATGGCGCTATGGAAGGGGTAAAAGGTGTTGCAGAATATAAAGATGCTATAGATAAAGTTATCGTCGATCAAACGGCATTGTTGAAGACGTATATTAACCCTGATCCGTCCCAGATTCCGCAGGTTGTGATCCCCTATAAGGAAATACTTGATGTGTACCGAGCAGGTATGAAGGTGCCTGACTACGCCACCTTGATGTGGTGTGATGACAACTATGGATACATTACGCATTTCCCTGATGCGGAGGAGAAACAGCGAAGTGGTGGAAACGGTGTATATTATCATATTTCCTATTGGGGACGTCCCCACGACTATTTATGGTTATCCACCGCGAGTCCCGCATTGATCCATCAACAGATGAAAACAGCTTATGAACATGATGTTCGTAAAATATGGATTGTAAATGTCGGTGATATCAAACCGGGGGAATATCAAACAGAGCTGTTTCTGGATATGGCGTGGAATATAGAGGAAATCAACAATAAGGGGGTTAACCAACATCTTCGAGATTGGTTGACACGTGAGTTTGGACGTGAGACTGGTGAAAAACTGCTGCCCATGATGCAAGAACACTACCGATTAGCACATATCCGTAAACCGGAATTTATGGGCAATACGCGTGAGGAGGAAGCAGACCGTGCGTATTACAGAACGGTGCGTGATTTGCCTTGGAGTGAAGAAGAAGTGCGTGACCGGTTACAATCCTACAGAGATCTTTCGACAGCGGTATCCGCGATAGAAAATTTTATTCCACAGAACAAAAGAGAAGCTTTTTTTCAATTAATAGCGTATCCTATTCAAGGGGCAGCGGAAATGAACCATAAGATGCTACATGCACAATTAGCGCGTCATGGGAAAGTCGACTGGAAAGAAAGCCATGATGCCTTTGATCGTATCATAGCGCTAACGGATAAATATAATAACCTGCATGGTGGAAAGTGGAATCGTATGATGGATTATAAACCTCGAAATTTGCCGGTATTTCAGCGTGTGAAGGAGGAGCAGGCGACTGAACCTATGATAAGCCATATTAAACCAAACCTGACGTTGAATGGAGCAGATCTACACGGCAAGTCTACCTCTCTAGAAGGACTTGGTTATGAGGGGAAAGCAGTTTCCGTGGCCAAAGGCGAAGAATTATATTATGATTTGAAGGAAATACAAGGCGATTCTGTTCTCGTGGAAGTACGATTGTTACCGAGCCATCCCGTAGAGGGAGGGGATATCCGTTTCGCCATTTCGCTGGGTGATACCGCTACACAGGAAATATCCTATAAGACTGTGGGGCGTAGCGAAGAGTGGAAAATGAATGTGCTGCGTAATCAAGCTATTCGAAAGATAAGGTTCCCTTTGCAAGGAAAAGATAAAGCAAGAATTAGAATCTCCGCGTTAGATGAGGGTGTTGTGTTGGATCAGGTGTTGGTGTTTGGATTATAACAAAAGAGGCGATGCACTCTACTGCGCATCGCCTCTTTTTTATTTCTGTATCGGATACTGTTTGAATATTCCGTTGACAATCTGTGGAAGTTTATTAATGGTCTTTTCGGGAGATTTAACCTCAGATGAACCCCTAGCTTGCCATACAACACTGTTGGTTCGTCTATCCACTGCCTCGATAATGAGGTGGGCATAACGGTATTTTTCATGACCTACAGGATAGCTGTAACCACCCCAGCCCATTCCCCAGCCCCAACCCATACCCCAAGGACCCCAGCCGCCCCATCCGTAAGATGGGCTATATACCATACGGCTTTTGTTATTCACAATCGTGACATAGCGAAAAAGAATATCCGGGTTGTCTTTGGAATATTGCATACCCAATGCTTCCAATTCCTTATTGGCAGCATTCAGGATATTGCTTTTGGCAATATCATTGTTGAAATAATTTTTAGATAGCGAATCCACCGGTGGAAGCCAACTATACGTTTTGTATTGGCCAAAATCTTGGTGCTGAACCCGCGTGGTATTATACTTCACAGAAGCACAGGAAGCAAGAATGGCCACAATACCCAATAGGAAAATATATTTTATCGTATTCATAATAACCCCATTTTATTTTATTAGACAGGTGAATTGATAAAAGGTTTAAAGAATTTTATGTTCTTTTTTCCCTCAAAAAAGATTAAAAATACTTCGCTACCAATGGCATGACCCGTCCGCTACCGAAAGCTTTGGGACTTACCCGAAGTATAGGCGGCGCCTGAAATCGCTTAAATTCGGCATTGTTTAGTAACGCGGCAATACGTTTTACCAAGGTCTCCTCGAATCCCGATTGAATGACTGCCGTCACTGATTTTTCCAGTTCAATAAGTTGATACAATATACTGTCCAATATATCGTAGGGAGGCAAGGAATCGGAATCCTTCTGATCTGGACGTAGCTCGGCCGAAGGTGGTTTAACAATAGTATTCACCGGAATGATTTCCCGTTCACGGTTAATATAACCGGCCAATGTGTAGGCTTGGGTTTTGTAAACATCACCAATGACGCTCAAAGAACCCGCCATATCGCCGTATAATGTTCCATATCCAACGGCTGCTTCGCTCTTATTGGACGTGTTTAATAGGATATGACCAAATTTATTAGAAAGAGCCATAAGGATCGTTCCTCGAATACGGGCTTGTATATTTTCTTCCGTAAGATCAGGAGCGCGATCCCTGAACGGCTCGGAGAGCGTTTGTTCAAAAGCCTCTGCAACGTCTTTTATAGGGATAATTTGGTAGGAACAACCGGTGTTTTCGACCAAATCCAAAGCGTCTTTTAGGGAATGGTCACTGGAATAGACAGAAGGCATCAGGACGGCAAGGACATTTTCTGCACCTAGTGCTTCGCAGGCCAAAGCAGCCACAACTGCCGAGTCTAATCCTCCTGACAGGCCCAGGACAGCCTTTTTGAAACCAGACTTCTGAAAGTAATCTCGAATTCCTAAAAGGAGCGCCTGGTGGATTAACGCTATTTCCGACGGTTTATCGTTGTTTTCTACCGGTAAGTCTTTAGAAGTAGCTTGCGATTGGGCATACATGTCCACTATGGTGTAATCTTCCGAAAAGCCTTCTAACGCGGACAGTATGTTACCATTTCTATCCAGCGCCAACGAACGTCCATCAAAAATAATATCGGTATGTGCACCGATTTGGTTGACATACACCAATGGACATCCTGCTTTAATGACATTGCGTTTTAATACATTGATCCGATTGTCGAAATGGGTATACGAAAAAGGGGAGGCGGCAATATTGATAATAAGCGAGGGATTTTCCTTCCGTAATTCCGCCATTAAGTCGCCCACATAGGAGTTTGATACCTCGTCGTCCCACAAGTCTTCGCAGACCGTTAGTGCCACCTTTTCTCCTGCGATTTCAATACAAGAGGCAGAACGGTTAGGTTCGAAGTATCGGTATTCATCAAACACATCGTAATCCGGTAATAAGCTTTTCTTACAGATGTGTTGAATTTGTCCATCCGCCAGTACGATGGCGGCATTGTAAAGTGGTTTGCCCTCTGGATCCATATTTGCCACAGGCGAGCCAATGACGCAATGAATGCCTTGGCATGCTTGTGCAATTTCCTGCAAGCTATCGGTGCACTGTTGAATAAATTGGGTGTTTCGCAACAGATCCTTTGCAGGGTAACCACCTACGGCGAGTTCAGCGAAAACAATTAAATCAGCACCATCTGCTTTGGCGCGCGTAATATGACGGATAATTTTTTCGTTATTGGCGGCAAAATTCCCGATATGATAGTTTAGTTGAGCAAGCGCTATCTTCATTGTGCATGGATTTGTTGGAAGTAAAAATAAGAAAACCGACCGGATACACGAAATCTCTTAGCGAAAAGGTGGAAGGCTGTAGAATGGGAAGAAGCTTTTTTTGCAGAACTCTTTTCGTTATATTTGCGTAAGACTAAATTTTAGTGATATATGCTAAATATTTAAGCTCTTGCAACAAGATTTGGAATGATTATGAAAGTACTATTGGACATAAAAGATAGCAAAGCATTGCACTTATTAGAAGTGCTTAAAGAGTTGCCTTATGTGAAAACCAAGCAGCTTACTGATTCTAAGGCGCAGCTTATGAGTGAGATTCGGGAAGCTGTCGAGGAGATGAAACTTATTCGGGCGGGTAAAAAACAAGCCCGTGATGCGGAAGATTTTCTGAATGGGCTATAGCGTAAAATCTATTGAGGTTTTTGAACGACAAGCTAAAAAGCTGATCAAAAAATATCCGTCTCTAAAATCAGAATTTTTGGCGCTCATACAGGAACTCAAAGGAAATCCAGTTCAAGGTACAGCCTTAGGCAAAAGTTGCTACAAAATTCGATTATCTATCAAGTCAAAGGGAAAAGGTAAATCCGGAGGAGCTAGGATAATTACCAACTTTGTAGTGGCTAACGATACGGTTTATTTACTTTCTGTCTATGACAAGTCTGATAAGGAAAATATCTCTGATAAAGAGTTGGATGAGCTCTTGTTATCTGTGCCGGAATGGTAGTCTGCTAACATTCCCCCAATTATCGAGATCCTCTTCCGAAATATTTTTTTCTTTTATGGCATGCTGAAGGTTGTTCAACAATTTTCCAGAGAAATATTTTGCAAGAAAGTCTCGTATGGCAAGTAGATCTTCTTCGCTAGGTTCAAAAGAGTAAACTTTAAGTAATTCTAATTGCAAACTATTTAGTTTTTGATTTTCCATGTCAAGCTGTACTCGTCTTTGCTCTTTCTTTACGTTTAAATTTAAAAATAAATCACGTGCATTGCAAGTTTTCGATACTTCCAAATAACAAAGCCCGCTGATTCAAACAGCGGGCTTCGTTTATTTATAGCGATTAAATTATTTTTTATCCTTTATATCCACTACTTCAATATAAAAATGCAAGGGTGAATCTGCAGGAATATCATCCGAGGCCGTATTGTCGTAACAGTAAGGTGATGGTGCGACGAACTCGATAATAGCTCCTTTCTGTAGCCCTTTTTCGGTGATGCCGCCGATCTTATAATCCTTTTCGTTTAGCCGTACTTCCTTGGGATAGAAGGCAATATTCCATGCTGGAATAACTCCACCAAGTTGGAACGAGCGGGTGTCATCTTCTGGATCGTCCTCAGGCGTTTGGTCAAAAATCTCTCCGTTCCTCATCAATTTACCAACATATTTTACCTCTACGGTCGGACTGGCGAGGGCCAAGCCTCCCATAGAACCCGGAACCAACCATCGCGTATACGTTCCTTCTTCTCCTGGTTCGTGAACCTTAAACCAGATACCCGTGGAATCGTCAAATTGCGCATCCTCGCCAAAATTTGCTTCAGCGAATGCTTTGAGTTCGGGAGCTTGTTCTTCTAGTAAGGCTTCGATACGTATTCGGTTTAAGGAATCTCTACGACGTTGTTCTTCCGCCCAATTGGCATTGTTGTCGTCTGATTTGCTGCAGGACACGATGCCAATTGTGGCTAATAGGAAGAGGAAAAAGAATTTTGAAAGGTTTTTCATTTTTTTGATTAAAAAAGAGCGTGTCTAAAAAACTTCGGACACGCCCTTTGTATGTATTACTTGTGATTATTTTGTTGTTATTCGATGCCTAATACTTCAAAGTCGTAACGCACGGGAGCATTTGAAGGAAGATAATTCGGTGCTTGTTGGCCCGAATACAGAGGTGTTGACCAATAAGACGGTGATATAATGCGGACTTTACTGCCTTTCTGTAAACCTTTTTCGGTGAGTCCTGCCAAAAGACCTAAATTCCGGTTTTCGCCCTCAAATTTTGCGGTATATGGAGAGAATCCGATAAGCCATGCTGTGGTTAAGTTTGTGTTTGTGCTAGTAAAAGTATAATCACTTCCTGTCGCATCCTCTTTCAGCGGCGTTTCACTCGTTAACGAATATACGGCGTATTTTAATTTTACAGATGTTGGAGGAATTATTTGGTATTGGCCATACCCAATACTTTTCGCTTTATATTCGTATGCTTCATCGTCTTCTTGAGTCGGTTCCGCAAGTACTTCATACCAAATACCTCTTTTAACAGTTTTTCCTAACCGCGGTAATGAAATCGTAACGGTATCTTCTTTCCAGTCTCCTTCAGTTGACGCTAAGTAATCTTGAATCTTTATTTTTTCGGCAGAAAGCAGAGAATCCACAGCTTTTTCTTGTTTTAAATATTCTGCTTCGTAATCTGTATCGTCATTGTCTTTCATACAAGAAGCAAATGCGACTGCTAAAACAGCGAATACAATTAATGGTCTAAATAGAGTTTTCATCTTTTTTTCTTATTTTTTTTAATAGCTGATGAGTTCTCTCCCGATGAATCGGGATCGGTTTCATAAATTCTAATATCTTTTTCTACAGGATAGAACGCAGGTTCATATCTTAATGCTACAGCAAAAGTAAGAAAATTATATATTTTTCTGTAGAAGTAGGTTAAGCTCTTTCGCATTAGATAGGATTCCATGATATTTTTGTCTTCTTAATATTACTTTTTTCTTCACTTTTTTTCTAATTAAAGACAACAACTTTATTAATTCTGGAAAATACCGATCATAAAGAAATAAAAATAGTTATATATAATTATTTTAGGGTAATTCTCTTTTTTTTTATTTAAAATGACTTACCTTTACGATGAATAAAAAAATTAACATCATGAAAAAATCATTATTACTTTTATTGTTTATTGTTGTTGCCGTCTGTCCATCATTTGCCCAAGTTGGCTTGTTGCCACCCCATTATCCAGCGAAGCCTGGGGACGATTTATCTGCTGTAAGGATCGTGGCTGTCAATGAAATTCAAGATGCGGGAGAAACTTATTATTGGGCGTTGGTAGAGCTACATCAAACATTATCCCCACAGGCTAAGGATAATGGACCCAATGTTACCAAGTTCAATTTAGGAGCTGGTGCTTTAGATGGAGTTGCAGTTGAGAATTGGGGTATTGCTAGTTATTATCCTTCTCTGACGTACTATCACCCCGGAGATGCTTCTGGGTGGTTTAAAAGTTATAAACATAGTGCAGGTGGGAAATCTCTGATTTGGTGTGTTGCCTCACGTAGTGGTGACTATTTAACTATCAACTCATATCAAACTATATTGACACATATTAGTTATACCTATAAAAAGGGCTTCTTGGGACTCGGTAGAGGGTTTGGAACATATATTGTCAAAATTCCCGCACAGCTGAATCTTACCCAAAAATGGTATTAATTAACTTAGAAATCAACAGTCAGAAATAATCTGTTAATGATAGCTTTTAAATACCGTATTAAACAGAAATTGAGTAGTTGGCATTTTGTAAATCATTTATCGTTCTCTTATTGATAGCAATCGTCATCAATAGCTTGGGCGCACCATTAGATTGTGACTGTGGTTATAAGTATCGAAACACAAGAGATTCAACTAAAAGGTATTCACTAGAAATCGTTGATAGTATAACAAACAAAGCTATTCCATCTGTTACAGCTTATGTCTATAATGAAAGTAAGCTTGTGCAGATGGAATCTAGTAATAATAGGGGAATAATAAATTTTTTATGGAATGATTCTTCCATTTCCCCTAAGGTAAACGTAAAGCATCTAGCCTACAAAGAGCAAACCATAGATAACCTTAATCAAGACGAAACTACAGCGGTAGTCTTCCTCTCTCCCCGAAGCATCGTTATCGATACTGTAGAACTTTCATCTCAGCCTTCCGATACGATAACGTTTAAATTAGATTCGGTCGCGACGCAACGAGATAAAATGAATAAAGCGATCCTTACGCTCGAAGGCTTCCATATACAAGACGACATACTCTATTATAAACTAAAGCCTATAGACAAAGTTTTAGTAAATGGGGAAGTGTTTTTTTATTCTGATGCTGACGAATTATTAAAGCTGCTACCTGCGTTTATAATAGATAAAGTAAAAATATACGATACAGTAGATTCTTTAGAAATACAGGATAACCAAATTCCATATAAGGAGATGAATCTCATAACCTATGAGGATAAGAAAAACGGTTTTTTTGGTGACATCAATATGTCTGGAGGAAAGCATAAGACGAGAGACATAGGGTATAGCTTATTTTTAACACTTGCAAAAAACAAAATTCATTCTAGAGCATCTAGAAATAACATAGCGAGATACTGGGATAGTGATATTCTGACGTTAAGAAATCTACAACCCATCAACAATCAGTTATTTCAGGATATCATATTAAAACATAGTAATACATCAATACAAAATTTAACCATATCAAACGATTTAACGTATAGTACGAATGCTGTAATTGATAGAGATGAGAAAGTAGATAGTATCATACAACATAGCGTTATGTCTACTATTTATTCGGTGAATCAATCTACATCCCGAAATAATAATTTTAATTATTTATCTTCTCTTCAATATAGGACAAAATCTATCCAAGCAAACTTAACTCCCTCCTTGTCATTTTTTAATAGTACAAACAATTTTACAAAAGAATCAACTGTAAATAAAAATAGTAATTTAAATAGTCGTACAATAAACCAAAATTCTTTCCAGAATATCAATATACCCTATACACAGTTAATAACGCTGAAAGATAACCAAAGATTAAGAGTAAGTTTTAATTATTCCTATAATAAAAATAGGATGCAAGATACGGTTACTAGAGACGACGAAACTTCAACCTATTCGATAAAAACAAATATTGCAAAAGAGTTCTCTCCGGGTATTGAATACGCTTACCAAATATCCAAACCTATTCATATTAGCGTCGGTAGTAAGTTTGCTAAACGATCTAATAGTAATAGTAATAAAACCAGAGTTGTTCCAAGAGACACTTTGACTACTTCATCAGAAAATTATACGAGTAAATTATTCTCCAATCAGGCAAACATTAGTTATAAAGCCGGTTCATTTCAAACGCTGGGCACAGTATCTTTGAATAAGATAGAAGAAAATTATATTTATTCTGATGCTTCGAATAAAAGGACGCGTAATAATTTTCTATTCCATTTTAACACGAAATATCTATATAAAAATTGGGACTTCAGTGGTTCTTTTAATCAAACTAATATATTACCTAGCATTCAACAAATAATTTCGGATCCACGAATTACCAATAATTCCAATGTTTATGTAGGTAATCCCCATTTAACAACAGGATATTCGAGAAAATATGAACTCTCGTTAGCCCACTCTAACAATCAAAACGGAAATCACGTAAGTCTCCAAATGTCATCCGCCCAATCTATTAATGGTATCGAAGAAAGATTTCATTTATTAAGTGCAGATACTACAATAAATGGGGTTATTATTCCGGGTGGAATGGTGTTGATTTCTCCGGTTAATGGGGTGCGAAAACACGGCTATAACACCAATCTTTCATATTATATCAACAAAACTTTTGTGGAAAATATGAGAACAAATATAAATTTAAGTTTTTCTAATTCTTATTCTATATATCAAAATAATCCCAATGAAAAGAAAAATTCAGTCTCGATGGGAGTTAATGTTCAATATGATACACATATGCTAAAAATGAGATTGAATTATGATTATGGATTAAATTACCATCAGATAGAAAGCAATGATAATTTAAGGATGCTACACCAAAGTGTAAACAATTATATTGCTTTTAATGGGTTAAGTTTGTTTAGATTGGAATCAAATGCTACGCTTTCTATGAATAGATTTTCAAATGATTTCACTTTTGATCAGATATATTGGAATCTTATCGCTTATCAGCATATACTCAAAAGCCAAAAATTAAAGGTGCAATTTGCCGTCAATAATATCCTCAATACTCAACAGAATGTTCTTTTTGATATTAACAACAATATCGCCTCTCAAAGTAGTACAAATATTAACGGGAGATTTTGGATCGTTACATTATCTTATCAAGTAGCAAAATTTGGCTTCTAACGCTTACAATAATTAAAGAACTTTATTTTAACGATTTTGTTTATATTCTTGGAATATTGTGCTGTTTTTGGACGGTCCAGAAGTTTTGTTATACAATTACGTTTCTATTTCTGGAATAGGATTCCGTTTGTATGCCACAACAGGTATTTGTTAAACCAAAAGAATCATTTTGTTGGCAATAAGCATATTTTGTTTGACAATAAGGATTCGATTTCCGGCATATAAACCTGTTTGTAAACCATGACGTTTATTTGTTAAGCAAAAAGAATCTTTTTGTAGGCAAAAAAGAAGTTTTTTAGGGGAAAAAGTAAATTTGCCAAACTTTTAAAAACGCTGTTTCTGAGCTGTGAGGGAATAAAATTAGGCGTTTTTAGCAGGTAGGGGGTCAAATTGCGACAAAATTTTCCGAAAAAGTGAAAAATTTTGGCACGATTTGACCCCCTGTTTCGTACCGTGCCCTCCTATATTTGCGTCTGTTGGTCAACATAGACATCATTTTTTTAATCTTTAAAAACATTCATCATGGCAAAAACAACATTAAAAACCGGCGCGACGGGCAACAGCGAAGCAGCGTATGTAAAGTTTGTTGAAAATATCGTGGTTAAATTAACAGAAAACATAGCTTTATTCCCGGATGTAGAACCAGAACGGGATGTTTTGGAACAGCTACTCTCGGAATTCAAACGGACGCAGGCCGATGCCGCATACCGCGACAAGCGGATGGTCGTCATCAAAAATCAGGCTTATGCCACATTGAAAGCGGAGGTATACCGTATGTCACTTTATGTAGAACGTCAGGCAGCGGGGGATGAGGCCATGATCTTGGCCGCAGGTTTTATCCCCTCCAAAAGAGGTATGCGTGTGCTGGAGCCGGCCCCCAAACCGAAAATTTTTATCGTCGAGGTCAACGCACAAATTTCCGGTGTCGCGGATCTCAAGGTGAACGGCTGGAGACGGGTGCTTGCCTATCGATTTGAATACCGGAAGAAGAACAGCGATAGCCATTGGAACCCGGTGTTGAGCTCGAAATCCAAAGTGACGATAATCGGGTTGGAGCCCGTACAGGAATATGAGTTTCGGGTAGCCTATATTGGTCGAAATCCGCAGATAACCTATAGTGATATCGTCAGCTCGTATGTATTTTGATCGCTATTTTTTTAATAGGAACAAAACCGTTATCTTTAAACAGTAATCCCCAATTTGCCGTTGTCGATACGCTTTTTTATCGTGCTAAGGTATTTTGGAAAGCCGTTCCTGATACGATCAGGAGCGTGTTCATCAGCCATTATAAATTGATAATAATATGAAAACCGTAAAACACATCCTCCAGACAAAGGGCGCTGTGGTGTACGCTGTAAGCCAAAGCACCTCCGTTTTTGACGCTTTACAAACGATGATGGAAAAAAACATCAGTGCGTTGTTGATTATGGAACAGGAAACATTAGTGGGTATCTTCACCGAACGGGATTATGCCCGGAAAATTATCCTGCAAGGCAAATCGTCCAAAGAGACACCTGTCCAGCTCGTCATGACACCTAACCCACGCACGATTACAACCGACGAAAAAGTGGAGAATTGCATGGAACTGATGACCAATAACCACGTGCGGCATTTGCCCGTCGTAGAAAGTGGTCAGGTGGTCGGCATGATTTCTATCGGTGACCTCGTGAAACATATCATCGAAGATCAAAAGCAGACCATTGACCAGCTCCAAAACTATATCAGTAGCTAGGGATTCATACCACCGATAGCATCTAGTAGTTTCTTTAATTGGACCGGTGTTAACACGCCACCATGACGGAATAACACCTGATAGTTTCTGTCAAGAAGTACCCAACTTGGAAAAGCGAGTGTTCCGGGGCCGTTTAATGTCCGGGCGAGTTCGTGTGTTCCGGTATTTTTACCCGTCGGCTTGAACGTATAGCTCTTGCCTTGAAACAAAATATCATCCTTACTTTCTGCATCAAATTCTACATAATAGAATAAGTCGGCTTTTTTTGCAAAATCCTTGTTCTTGCGTAGCTGGTTTTTCTGCATCCGGCAATATTGACACCAATCCGTAGATAGCAGGATCAGTATAGGTTTCGCGTGCTGTGCTAGAAGACTATCTACCTTCTCGATGCCCACAGGATTGATCTGCGCGTTACAAAACGACGTGAACAGTCCCATAATGGCTAGCCATACGCTACAACGTTTACCGAATCCTGCTATCATATTCATATGGTGATGAAGTTAGAACAAATTATACCGGACACCTAAGAATCCACGAATCCCTTGGTTTGGTCCGTAAACGTAACTAGGGTCAAACGGTAGAAGATTCGGATCATCAATTTTTTCAAACGGGTCGTGGGCACGGGAGATGATAAAAGGAATCCCTTTAGTGGGCGTCCAGTTTAGTAAATTCTTTACACCACCGAAAATTTCAAGCCCGTTACGGAAATGCTTCGTAACCTGTATATTCTGGATGCTCCATGCTTTCGACTCGTCCGGTCTAGGATCATCCTCGCCCAACACAGGTAAACGCATAGGGCCTATGACATTACCCGTGTAATCAAAACTTAATCCTAAACGATTCCAGTTATAGCCAATAGTCCAAGTACCCATGTATTTCTCCGTCAGCATCTGCCATTCCCTTTCGCCCTCTTCTTCACTGTGGACATCCATTACAGTTCCGCCGACCATGGCTTTAAAACCGCTTGGATGTGCCCAATCTAAGTTGACCGAAATACCCTGTGAAACGGCGTGTCCATCTAAATTGGAGTAGATGATTTTATTGATATCGGTATCATAGTCGGGGATAATTTTATTGGTGAAATACGTATAGAATGCAGTCGCATCAATACCAAATATAGCGCCATTATCTGCGTAGAACTTCTTAACATAGTTAACATTGGTGTTCCACGAAGTTTCGGGTTTCAGGTCCCCAATGAACACCACATCGCGCGCACCGGTCAAAGCCGCATGGTCTTCGGTAAACACATTCGCGACACGATAGCCATTCCCTACACCGATACGTAGCACTTGGCTCTTATCCTTGGAGTTCCATTTGTAATTCAAACGCGGTGATAAGATGCTCCCGTGAATCGAGTTATAATCGTATCGTGCGCCGAGCAACAGCTTGTGCTGTGGATGTAACGTAATTTCATCTTGCACAAATAGCCCCGGTAAATGGGTGTGTGATACGTCGGTCGTTGCAGGTGTGTTATCGTCGTAATAGGTGTAACGATAAGCGAGTCCGGTCAATAAATCATGATTTTTAAGTTGTTTACGCCATGTTAATTGACCAAACACAATTTTTTGGTCCGCCATATACTCGGTATCGCCATAAACGCTATTTTGGTCGTGCCCGTTGGCACTGAAGGAGAAGGAGAGATCTTCGCTACCGGGTAAATCGTAGACACCCATTACCTCCCATCGTTTGGTATAGATGCTTTCGCCATATACCTCATCACCTCCACGATATTGCCTACTCCAGTTCATCTCTCCACCCCAGCGGTCTTCATAGATGTACCTTCCGGCCAGCGAGAACGTTTTGTTGTCCTTACGGGCGAAATTCCATTTATTAAAGATGGATATCCTGTCTTGCAGGGTGACGTCTGTAAAATTATCTCCGTTTTTATCCAACGGATTCGAATAGTTGAAGTAATTTACACCTAACAACGACTGTGCAGAACCTACGTTAAACTTGCCTCCGAGGTCTAGATTGTATTCCTGCCAGGTGGTGCCGAAGGTCTCTAAACTAAATAATGGAGCGTTGTCAGGTGTTTTCGTAATGATATTGATGAGACCGCCCACGGCTTCGCTACCATATAATGTGGAAGCTGGTCCTTTGACTATTTCTACGCGTTCGATTAAAGCTTGTGGGATCCCATTCAACCCGTATACAGTGGACAGACCGGAAACAATGGGCATACCATCGATCAGTACCATGGTATACGGGCCCTCCAGGCCATTGATGTGGATGTCGCCGGTATTACACACGCTACAGTTGATCTGTGGGCGTACACCATTTATATTTTGGAGCGATTCGAAAATTGTCGGTGCCGGATTAGCCCTGAAAAATTTAGCAGAATATACCTCGACCGGTATAGGGCTTTCTAATTTGGAAACTTCCCGCAGTGTTCCCGATACGACTACCTCATCTAGATTGCGATTGTCCTTTTGTAATATAATGGGGAGTTGTGTGTTGTTTTGGGTGAGATGGATAGGTTGTTTGATGGGTAAGTAACCTATAGCGCGGACTACTAATGTCGCTTTTCCAGTTGGAATGTCTTCCAATTGGAAATTTCCATCTTTATCTGTTGTTGTTCCTATGGTAGATCCTTCTAGTAGTACACTAGCCGCGAAAATAGGTTGATTATCCGCATCCGTAATCTGTCCCTGTATTTGTGTTTGGGCAAAAAGTGCGAGTGGGAATATATAGAGTAAGGCTATTAGACAAAGCCTGTAATTGTATCTTTTTGTCATGTAAATAATTCATATGAAGCTACATCCCATAACACCATCATGAAACAGCGTTTTGCCATGTAAAAGACATTACGGGTGATAGGTGCTAGGCGAATGAGCCGTCAAGGTATGCAGGAAGTGAAAAAAATCACAACATGAGGGCAGACCTTATCCTGTAATAATAAATGTGTTTCGTTAAATTTCCGATGAATATTCGGAAAGTGGAAATTAGGATAGAGAAGAGGCAGGAGGACCCCGTAAATCGTAGTGAAAGAGTAGGGTGGAAGGTGTGCTTTCCGTTAGTTCTGCATAATGTATACAAAGTAACAGCGGGGTAATGACAAGCTCGAAAGCCTGTAGATCACCAGCGACGAAAACACCTGCAAATACAACATTCAGAAATTGAATTTCATCATCGGATTCATGATGATGAGGCTCGCCTTTTTTGGTAAAGTCGTACGGGTGAATGTGGGTAACCATTTCCCCGGTAGACGTGATCTCCTTGTGCATAAATACCACACCACTGGTGATAATCGCTACCATCCACACACTTAATGACCAAGCGATGAAATTGCGATATGTGGTACTTAATTTATGCATATAATATTACGCCGTTTATTGGCAAAGATACAAAATGATCTGAAGACTACAGTGTCAATTTATTGTTATGGTCCGGGAAAAGTAAACTGGGCTTGTGTATTTTAGCCTCTTCCGGGGTCATACTTGCATAAGAAATGATAATAATGATATCACCCACCTGAACTAACCGAGCGGCAGCTCCATTCAGGCAAATAGTACCTGTTCCACGTTCACCCGGAATAACATAAGTCTCCAATCGAGCCCCGTTATTGTTGTTTACAATCTGCACTTTTTCGTTCGCAACAATATTTGCTGCATCCATCAAATCTTCATCAATCGTGATGCTTCCCACGTAGTTCAGTTCCGCTTGCGTAACACGAACCCGATGAATCTTTGATTTCATTACTTCAATCAACATAATACAAAATTACGCTTTTTTTTTAATCCAGTAACATATTATCTATCAACCGTACGCCTTCTACCCATGCTACCAATAGGGCTACGTGGTTTTTCGCAGGGTCGATGCGGTCTATTTCTTGTAACGAACGTGTCTCACAAATAGCCAGATATTCGATGTCAATTTCCTTCTCCTGATGCAGGATGTCCAAAGCTTCCTGTCGAAGTATGTTCAAATCGTGGTCTTTAAAATGGCGCTTTATATGGCTTAACGCACGATATAATACCAATGCTTTTCGCTTTCCCACTTCCGAAAGGCGCATATTACGTGAGCTTAATGCGAGTCCTTCCTCGTTTCGGACCGTTGGGACGATATGTAGGCGGACGGGCAGTTTTTTTAACTCAATGAGGCGTTGAATAACCATCACCTGTTGGAAGTCTTTTTGACCAAAACAAGCTATATCGGGTTCCACTAAACGGAACAATTTGTATACGATCTGTGTTACCCCTTGAAAATGGCCTGGCCGTTTCTCACCCTCCCATACCTGCTCCAGATTCCCGAGATCAAGGTGCCAAGGTTCTTCCGCTGGGCCGTACATTTCTTCCACAGAAGGTAGGAAGGCTACATCACAACCTATTTCCTGTAATAACCGCAAGTCGTTTTCTTCCGGACGGGGGTATTTTTCGAGGTCACCCGGGTCATTAAATTGGGTGGGATTTACAAAAATACTGCAGACGACGATGTCTGCAATTTGTTGTGCCTCTTTTAGGAGTGAAAGATGCCCCTCATGGAGCGCCCCCATTGTTGGTATAAGCGCTATGCGCAGTGTGGCTTTACGGGGTCCGTCGAGGTAAGTTTGAAGGGCCTGTCTTGTTCTAAATATGTTCACGGCAAAACGTTGAAATAAGGGCGCAAATTTGCAGAAATAAATTCGTAATATAAAGTGATGAAACTTAATGAATTGTAAAATTCATAAAATAATCGTATCTTTGTAGACCGATTTTACTGTTCGATAAATAAAAAAAGAATTGGAGATGGCAAAAACGAAAATATTGTTTGTAACCCATGAGATGTCGCCTTTCCTTGAAAAAAGTAAAATTTCTGAAATAACACGCCAGTTACCACAAGCAATGCAAGAAAAAGGATTTGAAATCCGTATTCTGATGCCACGTTTTGGTAATATTAATGAGCGCAGAAATCGTCTTCATGAAGTGATAAGGTTGTCGGGAATGAACATCGTGGTGGATAGCAATGACAGTCCGCTCATTATTAAAGTTGCTTCATTACCTGCTGCACGGATGCAGGTGTATTTTTTAGATAATGAAGAGTATTTTCAGCGGAAAAAGGTTTTTCGTGATGAAAAGGGTGAGTTTTTTGCAGACAACAACGAACGTTCGTTGTTCTTCTGTAAAGGTGTCTTAGAGACGGTGAAGAAGCTAGGTTGGTCACCGGATGTGGTGCACTGCCATGGTTGGTTTTCGGCTATGGTTCCGGCCTATTTGAAAACAGCCTACAAAGATGATCCTACATTTAAGGATGCCAAAGTGATGTATTCGCTATATGCGGACGAAGACTTTGACACGGTAGGTGCTAAATACGGGACGATGGCAGCACAAGCAGATATGCGTCCGGAGGAAGCAGCTCCTTATGGTGACGGCTCGTATGTAGACCTATACAAAGGAGCGCTGTCATACACCGACATTGCTGTATTTGCGGACGGAGATATACACCCCGAATTGAAGGCATATATAGTAGAAAATGGTATCCGTAGTTTTTCTCCAGATAGTGACGTTGATTATGAGGGTTTTGCGGAGGTATTTGAGGAGTTTTCCACGGCTGACATAGAGGAGACGGCATAATTTTTTCATATTTTTAAGTTTTAAATGTTTGAAAGACGCGATGTGAATCGCGTCTTTTTTTGTTGGTACGAAGTTTTTTCTTATTTTAGACTTGCTAACTGTATTGTCGGATACAAAAAGAGGAATAGACTATTATAAACGAAAGAACATGGAAAGTTTTTCAAGAAGATCATTTTTACAAGCTGTTGCCCTGCTCGCCGCAGGATCGGTCGTGTCGTTGCCTGCAAATGGATTTGGATTGCATCGAAAACTAAGAGTCACGTTGGTCGGTACGGGGGTCCGAGGTATATCCTTTTGGGGCCGCCGTTTGGTAGAACAGTATCCAGACCAACTGGAATTTGTGGGGCTAAGTGATATCAATCCTGGCAGGTTGCAGTATGCGAAGGAATACATGAAAGTGGATTGCCCGACCTTTGTCAATTTCAAAGAGATGCTGCGTACGGCCAAACCGGATTTGGTGATCGTGTGTACGACTGACTCTTCTCATCACGAACTGATCATTGACGGGCTGGCGGCTGGCTGTGATGTCCTCACGGAAAAGCCGCTAACAACGGATGAAATAAAAGCACAGGCGATCCTGGATGCAGAACGACAATATGGGAAAAACTTAATTGTAGGATTCAATTATAGATGGAGTCCTTATATGACGAAAATCAAGGAACTGCTTATGAACGGGGAAATTGGTGAAATTACATCGGTTGATTTCAATTGGTATCTCAATACCCATCATGGCGCGTCTTATTTCCGTCGTTGGCACGGACTGATGAACAAAGGCGGATCGCTATGGATACATAAAGCTACGCACCATTTTGATTTACTCAATTGGTGGTTGGATTCTGAACCTGATGAAGTGTTTGCTTATGGTGCGCTGGAGCATTATGGCAAAAATGGGCCATTCAGAGGAACCAGTTGCCGGAGTTGCTCGTATAAAAAAGAATGTGATTACTATTGGGATATTACGGGTGACGCGCATGCTATGAAACTGTATGTGGCTAATGAAGCACAT
The DNA here is from genome assembly GCF_014692515.1 of Sphingobacterium micropteri. Classification (GTDB taxonomy): domain Bacteria; phylum Bacteroidota; class Bacteroidia; order Sphingobacteriales; family Sphingobacteriaceae; genus Sphingobacterium; species Sphingobacterium micropteri. The sequence goes on from NZ_JACOIK010000011.1 coordinate 40,115, forward strand.
GATGGGTATATTCGTGATGGCTGTGTTTATCGGAAGGAGATCGATATTTACGACAAGATGTCGGCGCAAATTAAATATGCAAATGGCGCGATCGCTAATTATTCGCTGACTACGTATTCGCCGTTTGAGGGTTGGCGAATTGCTTTTAACGGGCAAAAAGGGCGTGTTGAGGCATGGTTAGATATTCCATGGATGAAAAATGACAGTTTGGATCAAGAGAGTTTGCATGCCGCAGAAATGCAGCAGGCGGAAAATATCGATGTTATTCATGAGCCGGTTGTACTATATAAAAATTGGAAGGATTACCAGATCATTCAGGTAGCTAGCGAACGCGCTGGTCATGGTGGTGGCGACCGCCGCTTACACGATAAACTGTTCAAGCAACCCGAGGCCCCTGATCCTTACGGGCATGCAGCGGGTCTGCGCGACGGTGTAATGTCTATTTTAATTGGTGTAGCTGCCCGTCATAGTATCGAGAAAGGCAGCCCGATAAAAATTGCTTCGTTGACAGATTTAAAACCCCAAGCCAAACGCGGGTAGTAGTTAAGCTATAGATATATAATGAAAAAAGGTCTCCTCTATATAGAGGAGACCTTTTTTAGCGGTCTGGACGGGACTCGAACCCGCGACCCCATGCGTGACAGGCATGTATTCTAACCAGCTGAACTACCAGACCTAATTTCTTCCGTTTATGCGGAAATATATGCTAAGAACGTTTTGAAGCAATGCTTCTCTTTTATGGAGCGGTCTGGACGGGACTCGAACCCGCGACCCCATGCGTGACAGGCATGTATTCTAACCAGCTGAACTACCAGACCTTTTATCCTTCTCGTTTGAAGGTGTGCAAATATAGGTGTATTTTACAGAATGTCGAAATTTTTTTGAAAAAATTTAGTCTACCGCACCCTCTTTCATTTTCTCTGCATTCTCCGCAAATTGGAGCGCGTCTATAATGCCTTGAATATCACCATCCATAACGGTAGGAAGGTTATAGAGCGTCAAGCCGATGCGGTGTTCCGTAACACGTCCTTGTGGATAATTGTATGTCCGTACTTTGGCAGATCGGTCTCCGGTAGATACCATCGTTTTACGTTTAGCTGCGACATCACCATGTTTTTTCTGCACCTCAAGTTCGTATAATTTATTTCGAAGCATCTCCATGGCCAGTTCGCGGTTTGCTAATTGGGAGCGTTCAACTTGGCACACAACTACAATTCCAGAAGGTTTGTGTGTCAACTGCACCTTCGTTTCCACTTTGTTGACATTTTGTCCCCCAGCACCGCCCGAACGGGATGTTTGCATTTCAATGTCACCAGGGTTCAACTCGACATCAACATCTTCCGCTTCCGGCAAAACAGCTACCGAAGCTGCAGATGTATGAACCCGACCTTGCGTTTCGGTATCTGGAACACGCTGTACACGATGGACCCCGGATTCATATTTTAGTTGACCATACACGTCCTCGCCGAGGACTTTTAAAATAACCTCCTTATATCCACCGGATGTTCCTTCCGTTACATCCATTACTTCCGTGCGCCAACCTTTTGTTTCGAAATATCGTGTGTACATTCTATATAGGTCGCCAGCGAATAGGGCAGCTTCATCGCCACCAGTGCCGCCGCGAATCTCGATAATAGCATTCTTGGCATCCTCGGGATCTTTCGGGATAAGCATTAAGCGAACTTCTTCCTCTTTTTCTTCCTTTTGATCTAAAAGGATGTCCAATTCTTCTTTCGCCATCTCCCGGAGTTCTTGGTCTTTTTCGTTGGCGAGTATATCTTTGTTGGTGTCGATATTACTAACGATATTTTTATAGATATGATATTGCTCCACAATTTTCCCCAAGTCTTTATATTCTTTATTCAACTTGGCAAAACGCTTCATATCATTGATGGTATCTGGGTTGCTTAATTCAGCCTCTACCTCTTCCCACCGTTCTTTTATAGCTTGTAGTTTCTCTAACATAGTGCGTAATGCTCTTCATAACGGAAAGGTGTTTTCCGTTTTTATTAGGCACAAAAGTACGTATTTTTTTGGTATTAATGCGTGGAAACCACTTTGAGGCCAATAATAGAAGCGATCAATGTAAAAATGAAAAATACACGCCAAAAATCGGCCGGCTCTTTAAAGATAAAAATACCAACTAAGACAGTTCCTACTGCGCCAATGCCTGTCCAAACCGCATAGGCGGTTCCAAGCGGCAGCGCTTGGGTAGCTTTCATCAACAGTAGCATGCTGATGGTCAAACATACACCAAATCCACCGTACCAAAGGTACATTTCCGTTCCTGTTGTGTGTTTAGCTTTTCCTAAGCAGGATGTGAATCCCACTTCAAATAGACCTGCAATAATTAATATAATCCAATTCATAGTCCTTCATATTATGTATGCTACAAATATCTATATCCGAAAACAGAATACTTTTTACAAATGATAAAAAAATAAATTATTTCCCATGTCTATCGCTGCACTCGTCATTAACATCTTATTAACAAGTCTGTCTGTATAACACTGTAACTTTATTGCTACAATATATAGATGGGGAATCTATACACAAAAGTAAAACAGACCTATCTACATAACAGCTGACAATAAAACTATGATTAATATGCCAAACATTTACAGTTTAAACAGGTGTCGGACAGGTTTTGTAAGGGGCAGTATGCTGTGCTTTGCTTTACTAGCCTGTCATTATGGTCATGCAGAGAGCAGACCCTATCGGGATGCAGCAGAAATAACAGCCTCGATGGCTCAACAACAAACTATTACGGGTACGGTTCAAAATGCGACAACGGGTGACCCGCTGTCGGGCGTAACGGTCAACGTGAAAGGAGAAGACGTCGCCACGCAAACGGATGGTGCGGGTAACTTTGAAATTGCAGCGGAAATTGGTGATGTGCTGCAAATTCGTTTCATTGGTTTTTCTACCCAAGAGATCACGGTGCGGGGAACAACGGTACAGGTCAGGTTAACTTCCGATGAAGAAATATTGGATGAGGTCGTGGTGGTCGGTTATGGTACGCAGCGGCGGAAAGAAATTACTTCTGCTGTTGCCTCGGTCAAAGAAGAGGATTTCAATCGAGGGGGAATGAGAAACCCCATGGAACTTGTTCAGGGTAAAGTGGCGGGTTTGAATATTACACGTGCTCAGGGGAGTAATCCAAATTCGGCGACGAATATCCAATTAAGGGGTATGGCCTCTATGAAAGGAACAAACAGCCCACTCATTGTTATTGATGGGATTCCTGGTGGGAATCTGGACTTGGTCAAGCAAGGAGATATTGAGTCGATCGACGTACTGAAAGACGGGTCGGCAGCAGCTATTTACGGTACCAGGGGAAATGGTGGTGTAATTCTGGTAACGACTAAAAAAGGAAAGGCTGGTACGCCACAATTTGAATACTTGACCTATGGTCAAACCGAAGTAGTGAACCGTAGACCCTCCATGCTTAATGCGACACAATTTCGTGAAAAAGTGGTTGATGGACTGAACCGACCGTCGTATGACTTGGGATCTGATACCGATCTTTATAATGAACTCATAAACAAAAATAATTTTTCGCACTTCCATAATTTTATAGCCAGTGGTGGTGGCGAAAATTCAACTTATCGTGCTTCCTTTAACTATGAACAGGCACAGGGTATTGCCAAATCGAATAGTAAAGATCAGTTTGGGGGGCGGATTAATTTTAATCAGACTGGACTTAACGACCGATTGACGTTGTCTGCGAATATTGCTGCTAATTTCAGTAAGGCGGACTTATTGGGTGGTCGGAAGGATGATGATTCCGAGAATGTTCCAGATTTCGAGCAAGCTGTCCAACGTAATCCTACCGCCCCTATTTATGGGGAAGATGGATCTTTTTATCAGACCCAGGAATTCAATAACTATAACCCAATGAGCCGATTGGCACATCGTCTCAATGACCGTAACCAACAAACTTTCTCGGGGGACGCCCGTCTAAAATATCAGATTTTAGAAGAACTGAGCGTGTCTGCTTTCGGATCCTATGTCCGCGATAACTGGAATGATCGTCAGTATCGTTCTACGGAAGATTGGGACCAGCGACTTAATTCTGACTATCAGGGGATGGCTTATGCTTATAAACGCAATGAATTGAACTGGACCAAGACATTCGAGAGCACAATTGATTATAATAAGACTTTTAACGACCTGCATACCATAACAGGTCTATTGGGTTATAGCTATCAATATGCTACAGCGGAATGGTTTGATATGTCTAATAACGGATTTACCACCGATGGTTTTCTGGATTGGAATTTTGGGTCTGGAACCGCGCTTACAAATGATCAGCTGCCACGTCCCACCATGGGATCCTTTAAAGAAGATAACACCTTGATTGCGTTCTTTGGTCGTGTGAACTATAATTATGCGGATAAATACTTTATTACGGCAATCCTACGTCGCGAGGGTTCTTCCAGATTTGGGGTGAATAATAAATGGGGTAATTTCCCTGCTGTCTCGGCGGGATGGAATATCTCCAATGAGGAATTCTTCACCAATAAAGAGGTGGTTAACGACCTGAAGTTACGGGTTGGCTATGGGGTAACCGGTAATCAAGGTATTCCAAACTACCTTTCGTTAATTACATTGGGAACCGGTGGTGTATACCCGCAAGGCGGTGTTTACTACCAGACTTACGGACTGTCACGTAATCCGAACCCCGATTTACGCTGGGAACAGAAAGCGGAAACGAACATTGGGGTAGACTTTGGGTTGTTCAACAATCGCTTGACCGGTGCGCTTGATGTATATCATCGTAAAACCTCTGATTTGCTGTATGAGTATCGTGCGCAACAACCGTCTTACGGACAGTCAACCATCTGGTACAACGTAGGTGAAGTCGTTAACAAGGGAATCGAGTTGCAGCTGAGTGGTTCGCCGATTAGAAATGACAACGTACATTGGCAGATCGATTTTACCGGCAATTATCAACAGAATGAATTGACAAAGCTGTCTAGTGATGTCTTCCAAAGCGATTATTTAGAATTTGGTGGTCTTCCTTCTCCAGGTAACTTAGGCTCCGCAATTCGCTTGGAAGAGGGGGGAGAAATTGGGTCTTTTTACGGAAAACGTTTTGCCGGATATGATGATGCAGGGAAATGGCTGTTTTACAAAGCGGACGGATCTACTGCACATGCGGGAGATATGAATAACGATGATCTGACATATATCGGAAATGGGGTGCCCAAATTTCAGGCATCTTTGGGTAACCGCGTTAGTTACAAGGGATTTGATTTGACGGTATTCCTCCGTGGTAAATTTAAATATGACATCCTGAATACCGCGGATATGTTCTTTGGGAACAAAAAATGGTTGCCTAATAATGTTCTTGAATCTGCTTTTGGCAAACACGATCAGTTAGACGATGACCCGCAGTACTCAGACTACTATTTGGAAAATGGCTCATTTGTCAAGATTGACAATGTTACCTTGGGATATAACGTCAGTTTGAAAAGCGAACATGTCAGAAATCTTTATGTTTATCTAACGGCTAGAAATTTGGCTACCATCACCTCCTATTCTGGATTGGATCCTGAACTACAAGATACGGGATTCGATGCGGGGATTGACTCAAGAGGTTTTTATCCGAGAACACAGTCTTGGTCATTTGGGGTGAATATTGGCTTTTAATGGAAAGAATTATGAAAACAGTTAAAAAACATACGATACGATTTACGGCAGCGGTATTGGTTGCGACGGCTGGTTTTTCTAGTTGTACAAACTTGGATGAAAACCTATATAGCGAGCTTGAGGAAGCTAGCTTCTACAAAAATAAACTGGAAGTAATGCAGGCGGCATTACGACCATTTACGCATATGCAGGCTTGGTTGGCACCGACGGGAGGTAATGGCTTTTACTACCATTCAGAATTGGCGGCAGATCAAGTGGCCTGGCCGCAAAAAGGCCGCCATGGATATGATGGAGGAGACCATTTTCGGATGCATTATCATACCTGGACCGACAACGAGAACCGGATGAGAACCGCTTGGGAATTGATGTGGACTGGAGTCGGATTTATAAACAATGCATTAGCTGATATTGAGGCACTTGATATTGAAGCTATCGGCATGACGCAGGAAGAGATCGATGAAGTGTTTGCACAGTTGAGAGTTTTGCGCGCTTATCACTACATGCGCATTATGGATATGTGGGGAAATGTTCCCGTCGCTACAAAGGTGTCCGAAACGCCTGAAAACCCCGAAACGAGGCCGCGGGCGGAAGTCTTTGAATTTGTAAAGACAGAGCTTGAAGCGGAAGTGGAGAAGTTGCCGGATTTATCTGCGGAAACGGTGGGTAAAGTAAACAAGGCAGCAGGATATGCAATGCTTTCGGAGTTATATCTGAATGCCGACAAGTGGTCTGGTACAGCGATGTGGGATGAATGTATCGCCGCTTCGGAAAAAGTGATATCCGGGGCGGGTGGTGGTATTGGCGGAACACCGCAATTATCCGAGGATATTAACGCTATCTTTAGCAATACGAATAGCGCAAACCCAGAAGCACTTTTCCAGTTCCAATATAGCCGCAAAGGAGGTTTTACGTTTGATTGGGGAGGTTTCTACATGAGCTATGACTATATGAAGGAAGTGTTAGATGTAGGGTACGGTGGTTGGAATGCTTTCGTGGTGATCCCAACAGCCTTTGATGCCTATCAGGAGAGTGATCTACGTAAACAAGACTGGTTTCTCTTTGGACCACAGTACAAATATGGAACACAAACACCGGTAAAAGGAACGGAAGAGTATGCCGGACAAGATCTGGTCTTTGTGAACGCCATCCGTCGAGAAAGTGAGGGCGACACGAATTCAGAAGGCTCTATGGCCGAAGGAGAAGAAAACTCGGGTGCGAGGTTCCATAAATATAAGTCTGGACGCTTAAGCGATGAGAACTACCAGGAAAACGATTACATTATTTATCGTTTAACGGAAATGTATTTCAATAAAGCCGAAGCCCTTATTCGCAAAAACGGCGGTACTGCCGATCAGGAAGCAGTTGATTTAATCAATGCGTCTAAAGAACGTGCCTTTGAGGCGGCCGACTGGAATGCAAATAGATATACTACTGCGAACTTAACGCTTGATGAACTTCTAGCCGAAAGAGGACGGGAGTTTATCTTCGAAGGTAAGCGTAGGACGGATTTGATCCGTTTCGGTAAATATACGACCGGATCCTGGTGGGACCATGAAGCGACAAATGATGCGAATAAGGAATTGTTTCCCATTCCGCAGACGCAGCTGGCCATCAACCCTAACCTGCAACAAAATCCTGGCTACAATTAAAGCCTGCCTACAATTAAAGAAAGAAGAATAGCTTGATCATAATCGAAAGCGGATATGTACGTCAACGTATATGTCCGCTTTTTTGCTTTAAAATGAACCCTACCTTGAAGACGGTCTCTAGGGTCAGAAATTGTGAATGCTGTAAAATTTTTCGAATCCGGCTGATAAAAACATCTAAGCTGCGACCGAGAAAATAATCGTTGTCACCCCACACGCTGATCAAAATATCTTCTCGCTTTAATACCTGTTCTACATGCTCCAACAGATATTTCCACAGTTCAAATTCACGTGCAGTGAGTTTATATACCTTGCTATCGTCGATCACTAACTCCATGGTGTTATTGCGGAGGTAAACATCACATACCTTCAGTTCATCCCGCGTCGATCCCTGATATCGGTTCAAGATATTATGGATGCGCCAGGCAAGTTCTTCGACGTCAAACGGCTTTGTGATATAATCCGCAGCACCTAATTTCAATCCTTTCAACCGACTTGTTTTTTGATTTCTCGCCGTTAGAAACAGAAAATGTAAATGTGGCTTTATTTTACGGATGCTCTCAATGAGTTCGAAACCATCTTTTCCCGGTAAATGAATGTCGACTAATAACAAATCGTAATCGTTTGCTTTACAGTATTCTAAGGCTCCGAAGCTGCTTGGAACCAACTGGGTTGTAAACCCCACGGCATTCAAATAATTTTTTACTTCTTGACCGAGGTCTTGATCGTCTTCTATCAACAACAACTTACCTTTCATCCTTCGTGTTTTTTATCGTTTTTGGGAATGATGATTCGAATCTCCGTTCCGCGCGTGTCACGCAGACGTATCTCTTGCTTCCATTGATGAATTTTTATCATTTGATCAACATAATATAGCCCTAGTCCTAATCCGCCTTTTTCTTTGCCTTGTCTACCCTGATAAAACTTATGGAAGACGTATTGTCGTTCTTCTGGAAGTATTCCCTCGCCATTATCGGAAATTTCCAGCAGAATGTTTGCTTTTCTTTCTATAAGCCGTACCGTGACTTCTTTATCGGTACTATTATTATGTTTTATGCCATTCTCCATGAGGTTGTTTACGGCTGTTGTAAAATAAAAAAAATCATATTTTGAAAAAACCTGCTGTAAATCGGTCTCAAATTTTATATGAACATGTGGATGATGTATATATTTTAGACGCAAATCATGCAGACTATTTTCTATATCTTCGACCAGGTTACGATGTTCCTTACGAACATTACTGGGATCGAACATCGATATGTCAATGGCTTGATCTACCAGCTGATCAATTCGTTTAGATTGCCTTTCGATGACGGCAATGCTTTGCGTGACGCGCGTATTGTTGTATGGTTTTGTTTCTCGTATCAGGTTTTTGACGGAAACGGATATAGATGATATGGGTGTTTTAAATTCATGGGTAATGCTATTCAAAAAATCTTGTGTGACTTCATTCAGTTTTTTCTGTTTTTGCCAACGCCGAAAGGTCAAAATATAAGTTGTCGCAATAATCAATGTACAAATAGCTGTTAGAAGAAAAAGTGGGAATATCTTCTTGTAGACCGTGAACTTTTGTGAATGATTTAATCCGTAAAGGGTGAATTTTACCCCGTAGCTATAGGGCATATAAGAAGAAACGGAAATATTGGATACTACCTCATTTGGATCGATATAACGCTCGTCCCCGTCAATACGAAGGGGTAGAAGAACGTCGTTCCAAATGGTTAGATCGATATAATTTTTACCATCGAAAGAGATCGAAATTTCATCGAGTGTTATCGCATACCCATATTTTTCCAGATCCAGGTGGATCGATTTCAGGATAGCGGACATCACGGAATCCATATTGGATGCTGCGGTCAATTCTTTCAAAATATGATTGGTGATCAGACGTATAGAGTCATTATACATTCGTCTATCCGTTTTATAAAGGTGTTCTAACGCCATAAGACGCTCCTTATCCAAGTAATTATCAAACACATTTTGACCGCCCGGATAGAGTTTGTCATTGATGATTGCCTCCCCGTAGAGACGCTTGATTACATCTTTTTCTTTCTGCGCAATTTCACGACTTTCAATATTATAAGAGCTTGATATGAGCTTGTATTGTAGAATTAGAAGTATAAAAAAGCATAGCGTAGCAAGAAGCCGCAACGCCATATCTCGGTGGATCGTGTGGCAGATCTTTTTCGTCATGCGTGCAAAACTTCTGTATAGCATCTTCCGGAATAAATTTATCGCATCATTTCTTTGCGCGAATCCTACTTAATGTAACTTGTGATATACCTAGATACGAAGCGATATATCCTAGTTTAATCTGATTAACCAATTCCGGCGCCCGATCCAACAGGTCTTGATAGCTTTCACGTGCTGTTTTAAATAGTTTTGACATGAGCCGATATTCAATTTTTAGTGTTTCTACTTCGGCAAGTTTTCTACCCCAATTAGCGATACCTAAGGTATTGGAAAAGAGTGATTGCAATTGAGCTGAATGGATTCTATACACCGTGACCGGCTCGAGGGATTGTATAGTTTCATAACCTGGTTTACCGTGTACGTAACTATTTAAAGATACAAGTGCATCACCGGGAAAAGCAAAATCTAAAATGACCTCCCGATCCTCTTTATAATAAAATATACGACAAGATCCGGTTTTCAGAAAATAGAGATAGCGGGAATTTTTGCCTGTTTCTATAATATTATGCTGTTTATGGAATGTAACTTCTTCAAAAAGCGCCAATAGGGCTTGTTGGTCTGCTGTATGGAGAGGAGCAATACGTTGAATGATGGTTAGGGCATCCATTTTTTTAATTCCAATTTTGTGCCATCCCATACTGCATAGGTGCAGGCATGTATCCACTCGCCGAGGTTAACGATACGGCTGTTTCCGGGCAGTTGAATATCGTAGGCGAGATGACGATGCCCAAAGATGAAATAATCGAAATGCTCCTGTTGCAGCAGCTCTTTCGCATATTGAATAAGCCATTCCTGGTCTTCTCCTAAAAAATGTTCTTCCCCTAAACTAGCCGCTCGGCTGTGACGAGACCATCTTTGCGCAATACCAATGCCGAGGTTTGGGTGTAGTCTTGCAAAAAGCCACTGGCAGACCTTGCTGCGGAAGAAAGCTTTCAGAAATTTGTACTTTGCATCTCCAGGACCAAGTCCATCGCCATGATGTATATAAAATCGTTTGCCGTCGAGTTGGAGGATTAGTTCATTATCGACAATATGGGCATTTAATTGCTCTTTTAAATAACCGAACATCCACATGTCATGGTTGCCTTTAAAGAGCGTGATCTCCACACCGAGGTCGGATAGCTCCGCTAATTTGCCCAGAAAACGGATAAATCCTTTGGGAACTACGGTGCTGTATTCAAACCAGAAGTCAAAAATATCGCCTACTAAAAAAAGAGCTTTTGCGTCATGCTTGATATGGTCTAGCCAGGAGACAAGCTGCCGCTCCCGCGCTGTAGAGGTTGTTCTGGATGTGACACCCAAATGAAAATCCGAAGCAAAGTATATTTTATCTCTCATGGAGCGTCAAAATTAATCAATTTTTGATTAAAGTTGTTTTTTTAAGCCGAACCCCTCCTTTAACATTCAAGGTCGCATCCAAATATTTTACAACTGCACAAACTTATTTTTAGTACTATCCCTAATGTAAAATATTTGAAGCGACGAGGTTTATGGACAAGTGTTTATTCTGGTGTCCATGAGCTCACTTCGTTCGGTTTATCTTCTTTTTATGGGAAAAAGAGGATAAAAAGCCTAACTTGCAATCGGTTTAAAAAAATGGTTATGAATAAAAATTTAGGTATCATGCTGTTGGTATTGGGCGTTACATCCTGCAATCAAGAACATGTTATAGAATCAAAAGATGACATCGTGCTGAAACCTTATCCGAAAACAGAAGAGACAGATCAAAAAGATGATTATTTTGGAACGATTGTAGACGATCCATATCGTTGGTTAGAGGATGACTTATCCGCTGAAACCAAACAATGGGTAACTGCCCAAAACGAAGTAACACAAGATTATTTAGGTCAGATTCCATTTCGTGAAGCTATCCATAAACGATTGGAAAATTTATGGAACTATGAGAAGGAAGGGGCGCCGATTAAAGAGGGGGATTATATCTATTTCTATAAAAATGACGGCCTTCAGAACCAATACGTACTATGGCGTAAAAAAGGCGAAGATGGAAAAGAAGAGGTTTTTCTGGATCCTAACAAATTTTCGGAAGATGGTACGAGCTCATTAGCGGATATATCCTTCTCGAAGGATGGTTCGTTGGTCGCTTATCAGATTTCAGAAGGTGGATCCGACTGGCGAAAGGTTGTTGTGCTGAGAACAGAAGATAAAACTATCGTAGGGGACACGCTGGTGGATGTCAAGTTCTCCGGATTGGCTTGGAAAGGCAATGAAGGTATCTATTATAGCAGTTATGATAAGCCCAAAGAGGGATCGGCATTATCGGCTATGACAGATCAACATAAGTTATATTTCCATAAATTAAATACGCCGCAGAAAACGGATGAATTGATATTTGGCGGACCAAAAATGCCGCGTCGCTATATTGGTGCCGGATTAACGGAGGATGAACGTTATTTAATCGTGTCGGCCGCAAATGCGACTTCGGGTAACGAACTGTATATTAAAGATCTTTCTGCTTCCAATACTGGATTTGTGACGGTGGTAGGTGACATGGATAAAAACCATGAAATTATAGATAACGAGGGGTCTAAATTGTTCCTGTATACGGAGCTTGACGCACCAAATGGCCGAGTAGTAACGGTTGACGCTGCTAATCCACAGTCGGAAAACTGGCAAACATTGATTGCTGAAACGGACGAGGCACTGGCACCTACGGTAGGTGGCGGTAAAATATTTGCTAATTACCTAAAGGATGCAACTTCGCTTGTAAAACAATACGACCGAAATGGGAAGTTGGAAAGGGAAATCGAGCTACCGGGTATAGGTTCTGCAGGTGGATTTGATGCGAAATTAGAAGATAAAGATTTGTATTATTCTTTTACAAACTACGTGAATCCAGTGACCATCTATAGGTATGATATCGTATCCGGAAAATCGGAGATTTATAAAGAATCGGCGATCAATTTCGATCCTTCGCAATATGAATCGAAGCAGGTGTTCTACCCAACTAAGGATGGAACGAAGATACCGATGCTTATTACCTATAAAAAAGGTATCCAGTTAGACGGAACAAATCCGACGATGCTATATGGATATGGAGGCTTTAATATCAGCTTAACGCCATCTTTTTCTACCAGTAATATTATCTTGTTGGAACAAGGGGGCATATATGCTGTAGCGAACCTTCGTGGAGGAGGAGAATATGGGGAAAGTTGGCACCTTGCTGGGACACAAATGAATAAGCAAAACGTATTTGACGATTTTATTGCGGCAGCAGAGTATCTGATTGACCAGCAATATACTTCCCCTGAAAAGCTAGCGATTGCCGGGGGCTCCAATGGAGGGCTATTGGTTGGAGCGAGTATGACCCAACGCCCCGAGCTTTTCAAAGTGGCTTTTCCGGCGGTTGGCGTGTTGGATATGTTACGTTATCACAAATTTACCGCAGGAGCAGGCTGGGCATTCGATTACGGCACGGCTGACGACAGTAAAGAAATGTTTGACTATTTGCACGCGTATTCACCTTATCATGCATTGAAACCTGGAACAGCTTACCCAGCTACCATGGTGACAACAGCAGATCATGATGACCGGGTAGTGCCGGCTCATTCCTTTAAATTTGCAGCGCGTTTACAAGCGTATCATAGCGGTGATAATCCGGTTCTGATCCGTATCGATACCAAAGCAGGCCACGGTGCTGGAAAATCGACGGCTATGGTTATAGACGAACAAACGGATAAGTGGGCGTTTATGTTCCAGAATATGGGAGTAGGTTATAGGGAGATAAAATAAAAAGAAGAAGCCGTCTCGTTACTTTTTGAGACGGCTTCTCTTATAAATCTTAAACTTGAATTAAACGGTTATTATTATTTGAAAGCAAATACTTTTCCTAACGCTTCGTTATTTGTAAAAGTGTTGTCTAAGTCATTAAGTTTTCCGGTAGCAATATCAATGACCATACCATGTACGGCTAAATTTTGGTCATTTTTCCAGGCGTTTTGTACAATGGAAGTTGTGCAAAGATTAAAAACTTGCTCTCTCACATTAAGTTCTATAAGTCGGTTTACCTTTTCGTCGTGATCTTGAATATCGTCGATTTCGGCGGCATGCAGGCGATAAACATCTTTTATGTGACATAGCCAGTTGTCAATGACACCGAATTGTTTGCGGCTCAATGATGCGGCAACACCGCCACACCCGTAATGTCCCGCCACAACAATATGTTTCACTTTCAATACGTTGACAGCGTAATCGAGTACGGATAGCATGCTCATATCGGAATGTACGCACATGTTTGCGATGTTACGGTGCACGAATACTTCGCCAGGTCTCGAACCGACTATCTCATTGGCAGGAACACGGCTATCTGCACAGCCAATCCATAGGATTTCCGGGCTTTGCCCTTTCGCCAATTGCTCAAACCGTCCAGAAGTATCGTTTTTAACAAACTCTACCCAAGATCTGTTGCCTTCTAATATTTTCTGAAAACCTAACTCTAGTTCTTTATTTCCCATAATTATAATTTGTGATATAGTTTTTAATAGAATGGAGTGTCGTGTCTCTATTGACAGTCCAGACAATTTAATACATTATTATGAATATTCTTGTAAATTTTTGTTTTTTATTACTGTACGTTTACCTCTTTGTGTGGAGTAACCGCTTTCTTGTTCTTTTTATACGTAACGGATTCTAATTCAATGTCGATTCCTTTACTGATCGCATTCGTCTGAAAGTCTTTTAAAACCTCAATGACGTCCTTGTCAATAAATTTGCTAGATCTCCCGTCAATACGAATCGCTTGTACGCCTTTCGGTAAACTATAAAGTTTTTGCTGAATAGGTACTTTGTTTAGAAAAGATACCTCTTCTGCAAGTGTCATCGTAACCTTTTTTTCACCATTCTCCTCGTCAATTTCCATTTTGAAGGCATTTTGCATGTTCGCACGGATGATATAAAAAAGAGCAACCACAATACCTATTCCAACACCCATTAGCAAATCTGTAAAGACAACGGCGACGATAGTTGCAAAAAAGGGAATGAATTGATCTAATCCTTTGCGCAACATTTTTTTAAACAGGCTCGGATTAGCCAATTTATATCCGGTATGGAGTAATATCGCTGCCAAACATGACAGTGGGATCAGATTAATGAGGGATGGAATGGCTAAAAGAGCGACTAAAAGCCAGATACCGTGTAACATAGCGGATTGCCGGGTTCGTCCACCAGCCTGTGTATTAGCAGAGGAACGTACGATAACAGATGTCAAAGGAAGTCCTCCCAGAAAACCGCTGGTCATATTACCTACACCTTGTGCAACTAGTTCTCTGTTGGTTGGTGTAACGCGTTTGAAAGGATCTATCTTGTCGATAGCTTCAATACTAAGCAACGTTTCTAGGCTGGCAATGATCGCAATTGTGAACGCAACTATCCAGACATCTTTATTTACGATTTGCGTAAAATCTGGAAAAATGAATAGTTGTGTAAATTCCTGGAAAGAGCTTACAACAGGGATGACAACGAAGTGGTTCGTATTCAATTGCATGGTAGAGCCTTGAAAAACGGTGGCCAATCCAACGCCTAATAGAACAACGATCAACGGTGCAGGTACTTTATTAATACCTTTAATTTTCGGCCAATAAATGAGAACGGCAAGCGACAACAAACAAATGATAGTTGCTCCCCAGTTTACACTGGCGAAAATGGTGTCGCTAAATGCGGCTATTCCTCCACCTCCATCAAGCTCAAAGGCATGTTCTTCCGTAAGCCCAAAAGCCAATGGTATCTGCTTTAGTATAATGGTAATACCAATAGCAGCCAACATACCTAAAATTACAGCTGATGGGAAATAATTTCCAATCATCCCGGCCTTGAGTATACCCAAAATGAGCTGTACCACGCCGGCGATGACCACAGCGAGCAGAAAAGTTTCGTACGCCCCTAATTGTTCAATAGCCCCCAGTACAATAACTGTTAAACCAGCAGCTGGACCGCTTACGCTAAGCGGGGATTTGCTGATGGATGCGACGACTAATCCGCCGATAACACCTGTTAATAATCCTGCAAACAATGGTGCCCCAGACGCCATTGCAATACCCAAGCATAGCGGTAGTGCGACAAGAAAAACCACAATACTAGCTGGGAAATCATATTTTAAGTCCCTTTTCGATAATTTAAGAAAAGCAGACAAACGAGTTCCTGACATAAAATTTTAAATTTAATCCGTTATCTATTCTAATAAACCAAAACCAACTGAACCTGCATGAGCTGCCATACATAAAGACATAAATAAATCAGATCATGCCAAGCTTCATTGTCTCTATGAAAAAATGTTCCAATGAAAACCTATTGAAGTCTTATAAAACCTCAAAAAGAATGAATGTAAAATAAGGGATTAACAGTTAGGAGGCGGGGGAGGCACGGATGGATGGAACAAGCTTAAAAGCCTTTCGTTTTTTAAGTAGCGCTTCTCTTTACCCAGATTTTCGATAATTGGGCAAAATGATAGATAATCAGAAGTTGTTGTGAAGAGTTTCAGTCCTCCTTCATGTAGATCTTCGGAAGCACCATTCCCCTTCGCTGTATTCTCAATTTCTAACTGAAGAACAACCTGCAGAATGGTTCCTTGGTCTAAGATATCTACAAACATAGGCGTGGCAGAAATTAGCATCTTTATCATAAAGATGGCAAAACATAATTTTGCTGCTAGTATCCTTGTTGCCTTTGTTATCACGCTCTTTTATTTTGTGCTTTTCAAAAATACAATTTTTTCTTTGGAAAAAAATAAAGAAAGTGGACTATTTAGGTTATTTTTTTATTAATTATCCATATCTTACCCTATTTAGTTGAAATTGTTACAAATATGTGGCATTTTTGTGTGCATTTAGAGACTTAACTTATCGGTGTATGGCTTCCCATATAGCAGAATTTATCGAAAATATAACAACTTCCTACAATCCCAAGGGAGAATATATTCAATTGGGCTCCGGCATATTGGACAAGGAGGTTATTACGGATGCTAAAGTGAACTTAGCACTTAAAATTATGAATCGTCATGGGCTTATTGCCGGTGCTACCGGTACAGGAAAAACCCGCACCCTACAATTGATGGCAGAGCAGCTTGCTGATAAAGGTGTACCCGTCTTTATGTTGGATGTTAAAGGCGATTTATCGGGATTGGCGGAGCCGGGGAAAACAAATGATGCATTAATAGAGCGCGGAGAACTCGTCGGGATTCCGTTCGAGCCGGCACATTTTCCATTGGAAATTTTTTCGCTTAGTGGTGAGCTGGGAGCTCCCATGCGTATTACCGTACAAGATTTTGGTCCTATTCTATTAGCGCGGATATTGGATTTAAATGATACACAAACGGGGGTATTGTCGGCCTTATTTAAATATGCTGAAGATCAACAATGGGAATTGATCGAATTAAATGATGTCAAGAAGCTGCTTACATACCTTGCCGACGGCCCAGGAGCAGAAGATATAAAGGATGATTATGGTAAAATAAGCACGTCAACTTCGGGAACGATTTTACGAAAAATAGTCGCTGTAGAACAACAGGGAATTGCCCACATCTTTGGAGAAAGGGAATTTGATATTCAGGATTTGTTCAATAGGATAGATGGTCGTGGCGTGATTACATTGTTGAATATTTCGGATATCCAGGATCAACCATTGGTATTTTCTACTTTTCTGTTAAGTCTTTTAGCACAATTATTTAAAAAACTGCCCGAAGTGGGCGATCTGGATAAACCAAAGTTGGTGTTTTTCTTCGATGAAGCACACTTATTATTTAACGGTGCGTCAAAGGCTTTTCTTACGCAAGTTGAGCAGATTATACGTTTGATCCGTTCGAAAGGAATCGGTGTGTTTTTCTGTACACAGGCTGCTAGCGATATTCCGGCATCTGTCTTAGGACAACTGGGGAATCGTGTGCAACATGCGCTGCGGGCTTTTACACCCAATGATGCGGATAACCTTCGTAAAACGGTAAAGACGTATCCGTATTCTCCCTTTTATGAAATTGACAAGGTGTTGACTTCATTAGGTACAGGACAAGCGTTGATTACTGTACTCAATGAAAAAGGTATTCCAACGGAAGTGGTGGCTACGCATTTAGTACCTGCGAGAGCAGTTATGGGACCTTGTCAACCGGAAAGCTATACCCGGATTACAGTGGATTCGGCGTTTTATGGCAAGTACCAAGGACGGGTAGAGCGAAGAAGTGCCGCGGAAATTGTGGATGAAAAGATGGCTGTCTTTGAAGCAAAACAGGAACAAGAAAAAGCGAAGAAAGTGGTGGAAAAATCGAAAAGCCGTGGCACGAGTAGGCGAAGTTCGAGACAGACGCCAATGGAAGCCGCTAAAACACAGGCCTCTCGTACATTGGCTCGGGAGGGAGCCAAGCTCTTAGGGAAATTAGCAAACGGCATCTTAAAT
Organism: Sphingobacterium micropteri; assembly: GCF_014692515.1. Lineage (GTDB taxonomy): Bacteria > Bacteroidota > Bacteroidia > Sphingobacteriales > Sphingobacteriaceae > Sphingobacterium > Sphingobacterium micropteri. The sequence continues at coordinate 58,006 of NZ_JACOIK010000011.1, forward strand.
GCTCTGTTCAAAAAGAAATAGAAGGAATAAATTTCTATCTTTGTTAGAGGTGGATTTTGTAATTGTTAACAACAAAATAGATAATGAATAAACCAACATTGTTAATTCTAGCCGCAGGAATGGCGAGTAGATATGGATCGTTAAAACAGATTGATGGATTTGGTCCGCATGGAGAAACCATCATTGATTATTCTATTTATGATGCTATCCGCGCTGGTTTTGGAAAAGTAGTATTTATTATTCGCGAGGAATTTTTAGAAAAGATGCGTGAAGTTTTCGATAAAAAGTTGCAAGGTAAGATTGAGGTGGATTATGCTTTTCAAAGTTTTGACTTAACGAAATTTGGTGTTGACAGCGTAATCGAACGTACTAAACCTTGGGGAACTGCCCATGCTGTTATGAGTGCAAAGGATCATATCAATGAACCTTTTTGTGTAATTAACGCAGATGATTTTTACGGTAAGGATGCTTTTGAGAAGATGGCTGCTTTCTTGCGTGATGAAGTTACAGATAAAAAAATGGCCCTTATGGGATTTAAGGTCGGCAATACCATGTCAGATTATGGATATGTTTCCAGAGGAGTGTGCGATGTAGACGGAGAGGGGAATATGGTATCGGTAACGGAGCGTACAAATATCTATTATGTAACAAATGATGTCGGTACGAAGAAAATCGTTTACGAAGAAGATGGTGTACAACATGATTTAGATCCAGATACCAGGGTTTCGATGAACTTCTGGGGTTTCACGCCACGAATTTTTGAAGTAGCTCAAAATATGTTTTCTAAGTTTGTGGAAGAGAACGGCGACAATCCAAAGTCGGAGTTTTTTATTCCTTCTGTTCCGGATTATATGGTAAAAAACGATATGGCTAGCTTTCGGGTTATTCCAACTTCTTCTAAGTGGTTTGGGGTAACATACAAAGAGGACAAACCTATTGTACAGGACTCTATTTCCAATTTGGTTCAGGAGGGGGTATACCCGGACAAGTTGTTTTAGTATGTAAGTAAACGCTAAATTATAAACTTATGTATTTTATACGATTTATTTTAAGGACAGTTAGAGTTTTGGCAGCCGGAGCTTTGATGTGGTTAGTTGTCGCTTCTCTTCAGGAAGAGCGACTAGAGAAGACATTAGTGGAGTCCTTTTGTGCAGAAATTGACGGTATTAAGGTAGGTGTACTGGAAGGAGATTTGTTGAAGATGGATATCGAAGTACGTAATGTCTCCACGGATTCTATCTGCGTATCTCTTAAAATACTTTTTGATCGATCAGACGCTCGAGGATAGCTATATAATGATGGTTTTTATAAAAAAGTCCCGATGGAAAATCCATCGGGACTTTTTATGTATGCGGTTATCAAAATAAAACTATTTTACTTCTTCAAACTCTACGTCTTGCACGTCGTCACCACCTTGTTTGTTATTGTCTTGTGCTTGACCGGCGTCACCTTGCGGTTGTTCTGTTCCTCCTTGTTGTGAAGCAGCGTACATCTCTTCCGAAGCGGCATTCCAAGCATTCTGAAGTTCAGCCGATGCTGTATCGATGTCGGCAAAGTTTTTTGCAGCATAAGCTGTTTTCAATTTCTCTAATCCAGCTTCGATAGCACCTTTTTTATCGGCAGATAGCTTATCGCCATATTCTTTCAATTGTTTCTCTGTAGAGAAGACTAAGGCATCAGCCGCATTTATTTTTTCTGCTTCTTCTTTAACTTTTTTATCTGCTTCCGCATTCGCTTCCGCTTCTTGCTTCATTTTTTGGATTTCTTCTTCAGATAATCCAGAGGAAGCTTCGATGCGGATATTTTGCTCTTTACCTGTAGCCTTGTCTTTTGCCGATACTTTAATAATACCGTTGGCATCAATATCAAATGTTACTTCGATTTGAGGCACACCACGAGGCGCTGGCGGAATATCCGTTAACTGGAAACGTCCAATCGTACGGTTTTGTGATGCCATCGGGCGCTCTCCCTGTAGAATGTGGATTTCTACAGATGGCTGATTATCCGATGCAGTAGAGAATACTTCTGATTTTTTTGTCGGGATAGTCGTATTTGCTTCAATTAACTTGGTCATCACGCCACCCATGGTTTCGATACCTAATGAAAGCGGTGTAACGTCTAGCAACAATACATCTTTTACTTCTCCCGTTAATACACCACCTTGGATAGCAGCTCCAAGAGCCACCACTTCGTCGGGGTTTACACCTTTTGACGGCTCTTTGCCAAAGAAGTTTTTGACGGCTTCTACGATAGCCGGAATACGAGTAGAACCTCCCACCAAAATGATTTCATCAATATCGGAAGTAGCATATCCTGCATTTTTCAATGCCGATTTACAAGGGTCTATTGTACGTTTAATCAAATCTGCGGCTAAAGATTCAAATTTAGCACGAGAAAGTGTGCGTACTAAGTGTTTAGGACCTGTTGCATCAGCAGTGATGTAAGGTAAGTTGATTTCTGTCGAGGTGGTGCTGGATAATTCGATTTTAGCCTTCTCTGCAGCTTCTTTCAAGCGTTGTAGCGCCATCGCATCCTTTTTAAGGTCGAAGCCATTGTTTTCATTTGCAAATTCTTCTGCTAACCAGTTGATGATTACATTATCAAAGTCATCACCACCTAAGTGCGTGTCACCATCTGTTGATTTAACTTCGAATACACCATCTCCAAGTTCCAGTACAGAAACATCATGTGTACCACCACCACAGTCAAACACGACGATTTTCATGTCTTTGTGGGCTTTGTCCAAACCGTATGCTAATGCGGCTGCAGTTGGCTCGTTGATGATACGCTTCACATTCAATCCTGCAATTTCACCAGCTTCTTTCGTCGCTTGACGCTGTGCGTCGTTAAAATAAGCAGGTACCGTAATAACGGCTTCGGTTACTTCCTGACCTAAGAAATCTTCTGCTGTTTTCTTCATTTTCTGAAGAATCATAGCTGAAATTTCCTGCGGTGTATATTTGCGGTCATCGATTTCAACGCGAGGTGTATTGTTATCACCTTTTACAACCTTATAAGGTACTTGCTCGGCTTCCTTGATGGATTCATCGTATGACAAACCCATAAAGCGTTTGATAGAATAAACTGTTTTGTTGGGGTTAGTGATCGCTTGACGTTTTGCAGGATCACCCACTTTACGTTCACCACCTTCCACAAAAGCAACAATAGAAGGGGTGGTACGCTTTCCTTCGTTGTTTGCAATAACTACCGGCTCGTTACCCTCCATCACGGCAACACATGAGTTTGTAGTACCTAAGTCGATTCCAATAATTTTTGACATATCTTGTTTTTTAATATTTACGAATTAGTAATTAACGTTGTTTTTAATATGCTATGTCTTTAACAACACTTGTGCCAAGGTTAAAATCGTCATAAAAATGTAGTTTATGTCGTTTTTCTTCTTATCTCCGCTGTCAATCTGTCATAATATTATCCAGAACCCTTCGCTTGCGGCTAGTAACATACGGCTAAAATATTTTTTTACCCAGAATAAATTAGTAAATTCGTCTGGTAAGATAACATAAACATGACCTTTCAGGAATACTTAGACTATTTTGAACAAATTTTAGCCTCTCCTGAGGATTACGATCCCTATGGAGATGAGGAATATTTAAATTACACAAAATTAAATTGGTCAAGGATGAACCGGTGGTTGAAACGGTTTGAACCGAATGATGCAGTAAAAAGCTTAATCGCAAGCATAACCGAACCTCAACACTGGATTGTAATCACCGAACCTTGGTGCGGCGATGCGGCCCACTCTGTGGCACAGCTTTATCAGATAGTGAAAAACAATCCTAACATCGATTTTGAAATACAACTCCGTGATAAGGAACCATTCCTCATTGAAGATTATCTTACGAACGGAAGCAAATCTATACCTAAACTTATCATCCGGAATGATGTAGGTCATGACAAATTTATTTGGGGGCCTCGTCCACAACCATTGCAGGATATATATATGCAGATGAAAGCGGAAGGAAAGGCTTTCGCAGAAATTAACGAAGTTATACAAAAGTGGTATAATGAAGATAAAGGAGAGGTACTGCAAAGAGAACTGCTTACACAGTTAAGTTAAGTTAACAACCGTTTAATAGGATGAATATTGAAGACATTCGGGAGTACTGTCTTACTAAGCCGGCAGTAACAGAAGAATTACCTTTCGGTCCGGATACTTTGGTCTTTAAAGTGGGCGGAAAGGTGTTCTTGTTGGTAGGACTGGATCAAGTAGAATCTTTAAGCTTCAACGTGAAATGCGACCCTGACGAAGCCGTTGAATTACGACTAAACTATCCTGAAACGGTTATTCCCGGTTATCATATGAACAAAAAGCATTGGAATACGGTATATTGTAACCGCCAATTTTCGGATGAGCGTTTGAGGATGTTTATAGATGACAGCTATGCATTGGTATACAATTCGCTATCTAAAGCAGTAAAGGAAACTATAAAGTAGTAACACATTAGTAAATCAAATTCTCCAATAGATTCCGCCGTTGTTGCTGTGGGTTGGAGCCACCTCCGAAAAACCGATTATTACCCAATGCATCGAAAAAGTCGTTCATCGTCATGGGTTTACTTTTTTTGTCTCGCCATTGGTTTGGGACATTATCTACCACAAAATCTACTTTGCGTGCCCAATAATTGATGTGCATTTCGGGAATGGCGAGTCCTAGTATCATGCCTGGGAGCCCGTGTACTAATGCAGGTCCTCCGGATATAGGGATTTGATCAGTATAAAAAGCTACTATATAAAGTGAATCCGGCGTGGCACCATTGACCCGCCGACAATCATAGCCTGCTATGTTTCGATATTCATCGGTAAAACGCCAGGTAATTTGCTGTAATGAATCTTGCAATAGGTATTTTTCGTCCAAATTCAATTCCAATTCGCTTGTGCCTTCACGGAAATTCTGATAATACACTTTCTGTTCGCCTGGCCTTGTGGATTGTCGAACATTCGGCGCACGATTCATATTTCTATTGCCTCCTCTGCCCCCACCCGTGCCACTGCGGCCGGAGCTCGCTGTGCTTCCCGTTGTTTCTGCTTCTTCTGCTGGAGTCATGAGTGTTTCGTCATCGTCAAATCGCAGGGTAAACATCGATGAGTTTTTCTCCGGTACATCATCGATGTTGCCGCCAAACCGCATCATCATGCCTCGATTTCTTCCGTCAGCTCGGTTGGTCATTTCACGCATTCTTGCCCTTACATATACTTCTTTTTCAAAGCTAATAATGCCTTTGTTTGGGAAATACGCATGTTGTGCTGCTGTCTCAAAATAGCAGCATATCAGTACGATATATAGTAAAATCAGTTTGCTCATTTTTTAATCTCCACTTTTCTTTCCTAAATTCTTGTTAAAATCCCATTTTACACCAACCATAAAGTATTGGGTAAGCATCTCTTGTTGCGTTTCGGAGAAACTATTGTTGTTGAAAGAACGATTTGTATTGTTAAAGCTATTGAATACATCGAAAGCTTTTACGCTTAGTAAAAGCGATTCATCTTTTAATAGTTTGCGGGTAAGCTCCAAATTCATATAGAATTGCTGGATAGGATCGGGGAACACCTTAGATTTTCCGGTATAGCTGTAGAACAGTACTTGGGTTAGGCTGAATTTAAACGGAAGAAAATATTTTAAGTCGGCATTTGCTGACGATCGAAACGCCGTATTATTGAGCTGTCGCTGGATGGTATTTACTTCATTGTTCACTCCAAAGCTTAGATTGAGATTAAAATCGATATTTTTTGAGTTTTGCTTATTTGCATTAATGCCTCCCTGCGCATTTGTGTTGTTGCTACGATTGAGATCACCGTTAATATATCCATAATTGTTGCTGAACTGTGCAGATGTAAACGGACCAAACTGTACATTACCGTTTAAGATTGGTCGGGTATAGTTGGCGTAAATACGGCCATTCCAGTTAACGTGGTCTTGAATATTGACGAATGTCGTGGTAGTTCTTCCCTCGTCATCGATAATCGATCGGTTTACAATAGCATTTTTGGTGAAACCACTGTTCGCATTGATGTTAAAGGACGATGCTTTCAACAGACTAAACTTATTAAAGTTGAAGTTTATATTGTTGTTAATTTCCCGTCTCAAATCGGGGTTTCCGAGTTGTCGGTACAATTCATTAGTAGGAGGTTGTATGGGTTGGAGCTGCGAAAAACTAGGTACGTTGGTGTTGTTTTGGTAGCCTATTGTCAGGTTCTTGTTGTTCGTAATTCTATAAGACACATTGGCGTTTAAGTTATTCTGCCAGAAATTTCTGGAAAGTCCGATATTCCGATAACTGTCCGTTAGCTCTTGATGTCTATGCGTGATCCGATTAGAAAGATTTACATTAAACTTATCGCTATGGAAGTTTAAGTTGACATTCATGCCATTGGTATGCGCATTATTTGTTTCGTTTTTTGAATAAAGACTATCTAGGGCGCTAATGGCATCCCTATCGTTGTCATACGCATTAACGAGGGCATTTCGGGCGGAAGTGTTGAAGTTGTAGCCCAATGTAAGGTTTAATTGTTTCGTTAACGGCTCACTGATATTTATAGATGCGCCCAGGTTATTGCTTTTGTTCTCCGATAAACGTGTTTGGTCAACAATAACCGTATCTTGAATAACACCGAATGTATCATATAAATTTGTTCGTTCATCTACTTGATTGGCGGATGTAGAATTGTCTACTTGTGTATTCAGATGAAGGTTTAAACTTCTACCTTTTTTGTTTAATCGTCTTCGATAGTCTACCCGTAAATTGAGGTTTTCACTATCACTTTCGCTATTGTTCCGACCTTCAAACTCGTTTGCTTTTATATTTTCGTTTCGCAAGGTGTTACTGGACGAACTGGAAGCAGCCGTTTGTTGTCCTTTGCCGCCGTTTAGCTGTATGTTTAAATTGCTTATAGAATCGATGCGATAACGAATTTGGGAGCGCAGAGCATGGTTTTTATTGTCGTTTTCTGACGTGCTTTCTCGTGTCGTTTCTTGTGTCTGGTCGTCATTCAACACACGTTTGTTATAGCTGTTGGATTCATTCGCAGTACCGTTGTTTGTAAAATTGTAGCTGGAGGTTAAGTGCAGCTTTTTTTCTAAAAAATTGTTTTCGTAGTTCATGCCTGCACTTTTATGCATCGGACGTCCAACGATTTGGTTGTTCATACGAATCCGGCTGGCATCGCCACTATTACCCATGTTATTCCAATTTCCAGTAATGGCTAGGCGTTCCGATCTATTGAATTTTGCGGCGAAAGCATTAACGTCGAAAAGACTGTTCGTGCCCACGCTGGCATTGGCATTTCCGAATATTCCTCGTCGTGCTTCTTCTTTTAATACCACGTTAACCGTTTGAAGCCTTACACCATCGTCGATGCCGGTCAATTCCGCTTCTTCCGATTTTCGTTCATATACTTGTACCTTATCGACGGCATCAGCTCTAACATTACGGATGGCAATCTTTGGGTCGTAACCAAAAAATTCTTCTCCGTCGATCAATACTTTTGAAACACTTTTTCCTTGTGCGGTAATTTCACCGGAAGCCGATACGGTTAGTCCGGGTAGTCGACGTAAGAGATCTTCTAGTTTGGCATTCTTTTCTGTTTCAAAGCTACCTGCATCGTATTCTATCGTATCACCTTTAATTTTAATAGGGATTTTTTGGTTGATGACAACCTCTTCGAGTAAGTTGGATTGCGAATTTATCCCGATGGTTTTCAGGTCAATATTGTCGTTTTTTATGGTTATTGGTTGACTGTAAATCTCGAACTTGGGATAGGTGACCAATAAAAGGTACTCTCCTTTTTCTATTTTCTCCAGATTAAATTTTCCGCTCGGATTGGCCCGTGTAAAATATCGCATGATGGAATCTGTATCCAAAAGAACGATGGAAGCGTTTTCCAATGCGTTTTGGTCTGCTTGGTCAACAATCACTCCCTGTACGGATTGTGCAAACAGGTAATGGTTGATTATGCACAGAAAAATAAGTGTACACCTTTTCATTCATTAAAGCTAGTGGTTCAAAGAAAAGAAGAAAATGGGTAAAATCATGTTAAAAAGACACTTGTAATAGCTTTGATACAAATGGGCATAAAAAAAGCGTAGATTTTAAATCTACGCTAGTTCCCGTGGAGTTGCCTCAAGTTAGTCTAATTGGGATACTCGAATGGTATTTGTTTTCCCTTTTTGGTGTAAAGGTGTAGAAGCAGTATTAATGACGATCTGGCCTGGAGAAACGAGATTTAACTCTTTCAGTAGTCCGTTCACATCTTGAATAGTTCCGTCGGTACTTTCAAATTTGCTATATACAAAAACGCGTACCCCCCATACTAAACTCAGCAAGTTTATCAATTTTTTATTGCCTGTAAATACATAAATATCGGTATTCGGACGGTAGCTTGATATTTCAAATGCGGTGTATCCCGACGATGTCATAACTGCGATAGCCGATGCATTTGTGTTTTTAGCGAGATGTATAGAGGAACTGCAAATGGCATCTGGTATTTTCGTTATATTCGCGTGAATGCTGTCTTTATGACTATAATATGGATAAGACGTGCGTTCCACTTGTGTAATTACTTTTGCCATGGTTTCGATAACAATTTCTGGAAATTCTCCGACAGAGGTTTCGCCACTCAACATGACAGCATCAGCACCATCCAAGACAGAATTGGCAACGTCGTTGACTTCCGCACGTGTCGGCCGAGGTGTCGTAATCATACTTTCTAGCATTTGCGTAGCGATGATAACCGGTTTCGAAAGATCACGGCATTTTTGTACGATCATTTTCTGTAAGCCAGGTACTACTTCCATCGGCATTTCTACGCCAAGGTCTCCGCGAGCTACCATAATCGCGTCTGTAGCTTCTATAATGGCATCAATATTATCAATAGCTTCCGGTTTTTCTATTTTAGCAATCACTAATGCATGGCTTCCTTTTGCGTTGATAATTTCTTTACATTGGTGGATGTCTTCTGCCGAACGTACAAAAGACATGGCGATCCAGTCGGCTCCGTTGTCTAAAGCAAAATGGAGGTTGTCCAGATCTTCTTCTGTAAGAGACGGGATGGAAACTTTTGTGTTGGGGAGATTGACACCTTTGCGGGAAGTCAATACGCCACCGTGTACTACCTGACATTTTACGGTGTCTTTGTGATTCGTGCTGATGACTCTCAATTGTAACTTCCCGTCATCCAATAGAATAATTTCATTCTCTTTAACGTCGTTCGGGAAGTTTTCGTAGGTAATATATATGCGCTTTTCATCACCGATGAGTTCCTCGGTAGTGATTTCCACCTCTGCACCATTTACTAAAATAGCGCCACCTTCTTTCATTTTTCCGATACGGATTTTGGGACCCTGAAGATCCGCTAAAATTCCAACATTAAAGGGGTGTTCATTATTAATTTCTTGAATGGTCTTAATCACTTTGAGGTGGTCGTCTTGGCTGCCGTGGGAGAAATTAAGGCGGCAAACATCCACACCTTTTGCAATCATGTTGGTCAATATTGTCTTATCCGACGATGCCGGACCTAGTGTGGCAACAATTTTTGTCCTTTTTTGAATCTTGTTCATTTACAGTGTTTTATTTATATATATTTTTTATCTTCTTTAAGAAGTAATAGTATGGTGCAAAAATAGCAATCTGTTTAATAAGTCAGGTTTAAGAAAGTGTAAAATTTACACTTTGCATTATTTTAAAGTGCTAAAATATAAGATTTTCTTTGGATTTCAATGAAGCTGGGTCTAACTTTTTGGCGAGGATGACCTCGCTGATATTCTTTATTTCTGATAATAACGTACGAAGGTCGTCCCGGTCTATATAGTGTTTAATGATTAAAAAATAGTCGAAATTTGGTAGCTCGGGTAGAAGAAAAGTACCCTCTAAACTGCGATTGTTTACGATGTAAAACTCAAATTCAAAATTGTCGTCGCAATAGCGGTAGATCGTAAAATAATGTTTGAGAAGCTTTTTTTGTTTGTTTTTTTCATACACGATATGGTAATCCATCTCATCTCGTTCCTTTTCTTTTACATATCCTTTATGGTCTACATAGTCTTCTTTTCCGCGCACAAATGCGAGGCCGGCATGTTTGTACAGAAAATGACAAAGTCTATAGTCGCGCAGGGGGGAACTGATACCAATCAATGCAAAATCAAGTTCGATATCAAAATCGAGATCTAATGTTAGATGTTTTTTTGTTATGCTCACAGTTTTCGAAATTAGGAAAAAATCGCCTGTAAAGTATGTTTTTGCTTATTTTTATAGCGAAAATACGGGTTGATTTTAAAGTTCTTGTTATAAACAAAAAAAATTGTTAATATTGGATACGCTCTTTATGGAAGCGGTTTTTAGACTAGTTAGGGAGTCCGTACGTTCTTCTTTCCCATCATCAAGTCAAAAAAGGGTTTGATATTTGGGGAAATTTATTTTTCTTTGCACAGATTTATTAAACAATTAAATTATAAAATCATGTCAGATATCGCATCAAGAGTAAAAGCAATTATCGTTGAAAAGTTAGGTGTAGACGAAGCAGAAGTAACACCAGAAGCTTCATTCACGAATGATTTAGGTGCAGACTCACTTGACACAGTTGAGTTGATCATGGAGTTCGAAAAAGAATTTAACGTAGCTATTCCAGATGATCAAGCTGAAAACATCAGTACAGTTGGTCAAGCTATCTCTTACTTAGAAAAGAACGTTAATAACTAATTTATTAGGCCAAACATATTTAATGGAGCTTAAAAGAGTAGTTGTAACAGGGTTAGGCGCCCTTACACCTTTAGGGAATGATGTTTCAAGTTATTGGAACGGATTGATTAATGGTGTGAGCGGCGCTGCTCCTATTACGCATTTCGATGCATCAAAATTTAAGACCCAATTCGCTTGTGAAGTGAAGGGATTTGATCCACATAACTATATGGATCGTAAAGAGGCTCGCAAGGTCGATCCTTTCGTTCAGTATGCTATTGCCTCTACCGATGAGGCAGTAAAGGATGCTGGATTAGAATTCGATAAAGTAGACAGAAACCGAATAGGTGTGATTTGGGGAGCTGGTATTGGTGGGTTAACCACTTTTACAGAAGAAGTGGCAAACTTTGTCAAAGGAGACGGAACGCCACGTTTCAATCCTTTCTTTATCCCCAAAATGCTTATCGATATAGCTCCTGGCCATATTTCGATGCGCTATGGTTTGCACGGGCCAAATTTTTCGGCAGTTTCTGCCTGCGCTTCTGCCACGAATGCGATGATTGATGCCTTTAACTATATTCGGTTAGGTAAGGCGGATATCATTATCACCGGTGGGTCGGAAGCTACGGTAAACGAAGCCGGGATAGGTGGTTTTAATGCAATGCATGCCCTATCTACCCGTAACGATGATCCGAAAACAGCGTCTCGCCCTTTTGATAAGGATCGTGATGGCTTTGTTTCAGGTGAGGGTTCGGGTGCGATCGTCTTAGAAAGCTTGGAACATGCATTGGCTCGAGGAGCCAAAATATATGCAGAAGTTGCCGGAGGTGGAATGAGTGCAGATGCACATCACATTACCGCGTCTCATCCCGAAGGGTTGGGTGCTAAATTAGCGATGAATATGGCTGTTGCGGATGCAGGGCTCGAGTATTCGGATATTGATTATATCAATCTTCACGGTACATCGACGCCAGTTGGTGATCTCAGTGAACCAAAAGCTATTATCGGCTTATTTGGCGAACATGCGTATAAAATGAATCTCAGTTCGACAAAATCCATGACGGGGCATCTTCTAGGTGCAGCTGGGGCTGTAGAGGCTATTGCTTCTATTTTGACAGTAAAAAATGATATCGTACCGCCTACTATTAATCATTTTACGGATGATCCTGAGATTGATAGTAACCTGAACTTTACATTTAATAAAGCACAGAAACGTGAAGTAAAAGCGGCATTGAGCAATACGTTCGGTTTTGGCGGTCATAATGCATCCATTATTGTAAAGAAATACCACTCCTAAGATCTTAATATTAAGAGGAGATTATTGAGGTACAAATAATAGGTGGTTTCGAAGAGAAACTGCCTATTACTTATTTATATTATATACTTAATGCCTTTCTTGAGGATATACTATTTATACTTTTCTCCGCATAAAGCTTACGTTCGTAAACTGAAGAATATTCTTGGATTTGTTCCGGGGAATATAAAGTTGTATAAGATGGCTTTTCGCCATAAATCTGTGGCAACAACGATTAAAGATGGTGTAAAGAATAGTAACGAACGGCTTGAGTTTTTAGGAGATGCGGTATTGGGCTGTGTCGTTGCAGAGTTATTATTTAAGTTATATCCCTACAAAGACGAAGGTTTTTTGACAGAGCTTCGCTCCAAAATCGTTAGCCGAGCCAATCTAAACCAGTTATCCCGTAAACTAGGTTTTAACGAGTTAATAGAATATGATGCTCGCATGATTAACTATCCTAACAAACAAGGGTCTTTGTTGGGAGATGCTTTTGAAGCTATCGTTGGGGCTGTATATATGGATAAAGGATATTCGTTTACCCGGGAGTTTCTGTTGACGAGGATTATCAAGCCACATGTGGATATCCACTTATTGGAAATTACCGAAACTAATTTTAAGAGTCGGCTTATCGAATGGTGTCAACATTTTGGTAAGGAGATTCAGTTTATACCGGTCGAGAATCCGCCGGGGGAATCACCAAAGTTATTTACGGTGAAAGTCGTGATAAATGGTGAGGTGCATGGAGTAGGAAAAGATTTTAATAAGAAGAGTGCCGAAAAATTGGCAGCAGAAAAGGCTTGCGAAGAATTGAAAGTGTTTGAGGTAATCTGAACTCTTGTCTTGAACTATGATTAACTTCGTTGAGCTCGCCAGAGGCTCGGTTCTTATGATTTATGTGATGAATATGATTCCCGTAGCGTTCTGTAATTGACCTATACAGCATTGCACTATCCCGATCTTGACCTTAAAGGTCGCATCCAAATTTTTGAGGTCTGTAGAAACTCATATTAGCACTATCACTGTACTCAAAGATTTGAAGCGACGATTTTTTTTTATTACTTTTTTTGAGGGAAAAAAAGTAATAAACAGTTTTATTACCTTTGCCTTATGGCAAATATCAAACCTTCATTAGCTAAAGGTACGCGTGATTTCTCTCCTCGAGAAATGGAAAAGCGAAATTATATATTCAATACCTTAAGAACTGTCTTTAAGAAATTTGGTTATAACGAGATTCAAACCCCATCGTTCGAAAACTTATCAACCCTGACCGGGAAATACGGCGAAGAGGGCGATAAACTGATTTTTAAAATACTCAACTCTGGCGAGTATCTGGCGAAAACGCCAGCGGAGCTTTTGAATGTTAAATCGTCCAATAGGCTCATTCCTCATATTTCGGAAAAAGCGTTGCGTTACGATTTGACTGTACCCTTTGCCCGATACGTTGTTATGCATCAACACGAAATTGTACTTCCTTTCAAACGCTTTCAGATACAGCCGGTGTGGCGTGCAGATAGGCCACAGCGTGGGCGGTATAGGGAGTTTTATCAATGTGATGTCGACGTCGTGGGGTCTTCGTCGTTGCTTAATGAAGCAGAATTTGTATTGGTTTATCAAGAGGCGTTGAAGGCCTTGGGTTTGAAAGATTTTACAATAAAAATCAACAACCGTAAGATTTTATCCGGTATCGCGGAGGTAATCGGAAAACCGGAGTTGATGGTGGATATGACGGTGGCTATCGACAAGTTGGATAAGATCGGATTGGATGGCGTGAATAAGGAATTGCTAGGTCGTGGCTTTACGGAAGCAGATTTGGAAGTTTTGAAACCGATCATTCTTCTCGGCGGTTCTAACATGGATAAACTGGCATCTTTAAAACAAGTGCTGGCTGCGTCCGCAATTGGTTTGCAAGGTGTTTCCGAAGTAGAAGATGTTTTTCGCTACCTGCGGGATTTTGGTGCAGCGAGCTTATTGGATCGTGAGGTAGAAGTCGATATTACGCTTGCACGTGGATTAAATTATTATACCGGCTGTATTTTTGAAGTAAAGACCAACGAAGTTTCGATGGGTAGTATCGGAGGCGGAGGAAGATATGATGACCTAACCGGGATGTTCGGATTAAAAGATCTAACGGGGGTGGGTATTTCTTTTGGTGCCGATCGCATTTACGATGTATTGGAAGAATTGAATCTTTTCCCGGTTTCTTCTTCTACTTCGACCCAAGTACTTATTGCGAATTTTGGAGAAGAAGTCTATTCATATACTCTTCCTTTGTTGTATCAGCTTCGGGAGGCGAATGTTGCAGCAGAGCTCTATCCTACTGCTGCCAAGTTGAAGAAACAAATGGGGTATGCAGATGGAAAGCAAATTCCTTATGTACTGCTGGTGGGAGAGGAGGAGATAGCGTCTGGGATGTATTCGCTGAAAGATATGACATCGGGTGAGCAACAGAAGCTGCGGACCGACGAATTGATAGATTTGTTAAAGGGTTAGAAACCGCATAACTTCTTCACTTTCTAACTAAATATTGTTCAATATATCGTTATAAATGATTAGATTTGTAGTCGGATTAGTTAAGAAATTCAATACTTCAAAATGAGTTCAACACCTATAACAAAAGAAACATACTTAGAATGGTATAAGTCTATGTTACTTATGCGTAAATTCGAGGAGAAAGCAGGCCAATTATATGGTCAGCAAAAAATCCGCGGATTTTGTCACCTTTACATTGGTCAAGAAGCTGTTATGGCAGGTACTATTTCTGCTACCAGGCCAGAGGATTCCGTTATAACATCTTACCGTGATCATGCGCATGCTTTGGCAAAAGGTATGTCTGCTAACGAATGTATGGCAGAGCTTTTTGGAAAAGCAACAGGTTGTTCGAAGGGTAAAGGTGGCTCCATGCACTTTTTCTCGAAAGAGCATAAAATGATGGGAGGACATGGCATCGTCGGTGGGCAGATCCCTTTGGGTGCAGGTATCGCTTTTGCAGAGCAATACTTGGGTACGGACAATGTTAACGTATGTTTCATGGGTGATGGTGCTGTTCGTCAAGGAGCTTTAAACGAAGCTTTCAATATGGCAATGCTATGGAAATTACCGGTTATTTTTGTGTGTGAGAACAACGGATATGCAATGGGTACTTCGGTACAGCGTACCACAAATATGATGGATATCTATAAGATGGGACACGCTTTTGATATGCCTAGTGCTCCAGTAGATGGTATGGATCCGGTGGCGGTACACAATGCTATGGATGAGGCTGTGCAACGAGCTCGTGCTGGTGAAGGGCCGACTTTCTTAGAAATCCGTACGTATCGTTATAAAGGACACTCCATGTCCGATCCAGCTAAATACCGTACAAAAGAAGAATTAGAGGAATATAAAGGGAAAGACCCGCTGATTACGACCAAAGCTGCTATTATGGAGAATAAATATGCGGATGAAGCTTGGTTTAAAGAGGTGGAAGCTGAAGTGAAGAAAGTAGTAGATGATGCGGTGAAGTTTGCAGAGGAATCTCCCTATCCAGATCCTTCAGCCATCTATGAAGATGTGTATGTACAAGAGGATTATCCTTTTATAAAGGAATGATTTAGCGAATTACTTTAACTTAATAGATATAATCTACTATACAATATGGCTGAAGTAGTAAGAATGCCGAAAATGAGCGACACCATGACCGAAGGTGTAATTGCTAAATGGCACAAAAAAGTCGGTGATAAGGTAAACTCCGGGGATTTAATTGCCGAAGTTGAAACAGATAAAGCAACAATGGATTTTGAATCCTATCAAGAGGGAACATTGTTGTACGTAGGCCCAAAAGAAGGTGAAGCGGTAGCAGTTGATGCTGTAATTGCCGTTTTGGGTGAAGAAGGTGAGGATTATAAAGCCTTATTGGAGGGAGATGGTTCATCATCTTCTAAAGAAGAGGCTAAAGAAGAAAAAGAAGATTCCACCAACGTCGAAGAAGGCGCTTCTGATGATGCTGGTGATGATTCTGCTTCTGTTTCCGCAGAAGATTTAGACTGTACGGTTATCACGATGCCGTTATTGAGTGATACCATGACCGAAGGCGTAATTGCCCAATGGAACTTTAAAGTAGGGGACGCCATTAAATCTGACGACGCTATTGCAGATGTAGAAACCGATAAGGCAACGATGGAGGTAACTGCTTACGCAGAAGGTACATTGTTGTATATTGGTGTAGAAGCAGGGCAAGCTGCGAAAGTAAATGATATTATTGCTATCGTAGGGCCGGAAGGTACAGATGTAACGCCTTTATTAAAACAGAAATCAAGTGCTCCAACTAAAGCATCGACATCGGAAGGCGCTACGCAGGAAAAGGCTGAAACGAAACAAAAAGAAGAGGTTTCATCATCAAGTGATGCTTCTGGTGCATCCGATGATTCGCGCGTAAAAGCATCGCCGTTGGCTCGCAAAATTGCGAAAGATAAAGGCATCAATTTGAATGATGTAAAAGGTTCTGCTGATGGTGGACGGATTGTAAAGAAAGACGTAGAGAACTTTGTGCCAAAAGCAAAAGAGACAACTTCTGCACCTGCGTCGGTATCTGCTGCAGCAAGTACAGAAACCAAAACAATTTCTTTGCCACAATATATCGGTGAAGAAAAATATACGGAGCAAAAAGTCTCGCAAATGCGTAAAACGATTGCTCGCCGTTTATCAGAATCCCTATTCACAGCGCCACATTTCTATTTGACAATTTCAGTAGATATGGACAACGCTATGGAAGCACGTGGTCAAATTAATACGGTAGCGCCGGTGAAGGTATCGTTTAATGATATTGTTATTAAGGCAGTTGCCGTAGCATTAAAACAACACCCTGCCGTAAATTCTTCATGGCAAGGGGATACGATTCGCTTTAATGAGCATGTGAACGTGGGTGTGGCCATGGCCGTAGAAGACGGCTTATTGGTGCCGGTTGTGCGTTTTGCTGATGGCAAGTCATTATCTCATATTTCAGCTGAAGTGAAGGAATACGGTCAGAAAGCAAAAGCGAAAAAGCTGCAACCATCAGATTGGGAAGGCTCAACTTTCACGGTATCCAATCTAGGGATGTTTGGAATAGACGAATTTACGTCTATTATTAATTCACCTGATGGTGCTATCCTATCTGTAGGAGCTATCCAGCAGGTTCCTGTAGTGAAAAATGGTGCTGTTGTTCCGGGGAATGTCATGAAGCTAACACTAGGTTGTGATCACCGCGTGGTTGATGGTGCTACTGGAGCCGCATTCTTACAAACATTAAAAGGATTATTGGAAGCTCCAATTAGGCTTTTAGCGTAATTGTTTTCATATTAATATAAAGAAAAGGACATCTATGGAAAGATGTCCTTTTTGTGTAAATGATAGCGAATAATTCTTGATTTTTTTCTTAATAAATATTAATTTGGAGCGGTAACATTTATTTAATTAAACCGTAATATATCGGAGAGGCAGTTCAGTGAGTATACATTTTTTGAAGATCTTAATTATCAGTTTATTTGTCGGTTTGATGTCTTGTTCTTCGCCGGCAGCGAAGCAAAAGAAAGTAGAAGAGAAGCAACAAAAGCAACAAGAGAAGGATAGTATTGCGTTGGTTTACAATCCAGCAGATGCAGACCCTGAAATAGATGCTTTTATGCAGAATTTACATCGGAAATCGGCTTTTAACGGAAACGTATTGATCGCTAAAAAGGGAAAGATCATTTACCAAAATACATTTGGATGGGCAGACTACTTGCATAAAGATAGTCTGAAAATTACCTCGAAGTTTGAACTGGCTTCGGTTTCTAAACCGCTAACGGCATTGGGTGTGCTGAAATTGGTGGAGGAAGAAAAATTACGATTGGATCAGACGGTGAACGATTTTTTTCCGGGTTTTCCATATTCGGGTATCACGATAAAGATGCTATTAAGCCATCGCAGCGGTCTCCCGAATTATATTTATTTTTCGGAAGAGGCTTGGAAGGACAGGACAAAAGCGATGAATAACATGGATGCGATGGATTTATTGATCGAACATAAACCTATGCGGTATGGAGCTCCTGATGGACGTTTTCATTATAATAATTCCAATTACATGGTGCTGGCTGCAATTGTAGAAAAAGTGACGGGCCAGGATTTCGCCGTGTACATGAAAGAATCGATCTTTAACCCAGCAGGTATGAAAAATACGGCGGTATTGTCGAAAGCGGTGTATGATAAGATTCCGACAGATGTTGTCGGACATGACCGGGTGTGGAGAAGATCCGTAGTACAGAACTATTTGGATGGACCTGTTGGTGATAAAGGTATCTATAGTACCGTACAAGACTTGTTTTTATTAGATATAGCGTTGAAAGAGGGGAGGATTGTCAATGAAGCGATATTAGACTCGGCTTATGTGCCCCGTAGTGACGCGAGACGTAGCCTTTTTAGCTACGGTTATGGTTGGCGAACATTTTCACCGGAAAAGGCACAGGTGGTTTATCACACCGGATGGTGGCACGGATTTCGCAATCTATATGTACGGGATTTGACAAACGATATTACGATTGTCTTATTGTCCAATATGGTAAACGGTAGTTTAGTGAAACTAGACGACTTGTATAAGATTTTGAAAATGCCTATTTTAAGGCAAAACGCTTATAGTGCAAATGGAGACTTTATTGTCAACTAACTTATGTTCAATTTATGAAAAAGACACTTATCGTTGGTGCGAGCAATAATCCTGCTCGATATGCTTATTTGGTAGCAAATAAGTTGGTTCGCAAGGGATACCCAATTGTGAACGTGGGAAGAAAAAAAGGAAAAGTAGCCGGCGTAGATATAGAGAATATGGATGATATCCATACAGATATTGATACGATTACATTGTACGTAGGGCCGCAGAATCAAGCTATTTATTATGATTATATTTTGCAGACACAACCGAAACGGGTAATTTTTAATCCGGGCACAGAGAACGAGGATCTTAAACGACGGCTCGAAGAAGCAGGGATTGAGGCTGTGGAAGCTTGTACGCTTGTAATGCTGAATACCGAACAATATTAGTGCGGATATAATGTTGTACGCTGCAAAATACAAGAAAACGCGATAAGAGGCGTTTGATTTGGATTTTTTGGCCGTCAGGTAGATATAAATCTTGTGGAGATGCAACTCCTGTATCTCCATCATGTATTCTTGCATGAAAAAATAATTCGCTAACTATTTGATACTTATAAAATTCTTTCTACCTTTGCAATCCCTTTATGGGGGAAGTGTGTCTTGAGCGAAGCCCTACTGCTTCGATGGACGATTAATTAATTAATATATAAGATGTCAGGAATTATTGGTAAAAAAGTAGGAATGACCAGCCTGTTCGATGCGGAAGGGAAGAACATCCCTTGTACAGTAATTGAGGCTGGGCCGTGCGTGGTTACGCAGATACGTACGGTAGAAAAGGATGGCTATTCGGCTGTTCAACTTGGCTATGATGATGCCAAGGAAAAGAACACGACAGCTCCTTTAAAAGGACACTTTGCAAAAGCAGGGGTTAGTCCTAAGCGTAAGCTAGTTGAATTCAAAACCTTCGAGGATGAGAAACAACTAGGTGACACCGTGAATGTCACTATCTTTGAAGAAGGTGAGTACGTGGACGTGGTTGGTACTTCAAAAGGTAAGGGCTTCCAAGGTGTAATGAAGCGTCACGGATTTGGTGGTGTAGGTGGTGCGACTCACGGTCAGCACAACAGGCTACGTGCTCCAGGTTCATTAGGTGCAGCTTCTTGGCCTTCCCGCGTATTCAAAGGAAAACGTATGGCAGGCCGTACAGGTGGTGATAGAGTAAAGATTCAGAACCTACAGGTTTTGAAAGTTTATCCTGAGCAAAACCTGATTGTTGTTAATGGTTCCGTTCCAGGAGCTAAAGGTTCTTATGTAATCGTAGACAAATAGTAGAGATGGAAGTTAATGTATTAAATTTATCAGGTAAAGAAACAGGTGCCAAGGTGCAGCTTCCTGAGTCTGTATTCGGTGTAGAGCCAAACGACCATGCGATCTATTTGGATGTGAAACAATACTTAGCGAACCAACGCCAAGGAACACACAAATCCAAACAACGTAACGAAATCGCGGGTTCTACTCGTAAATTACACAAACAAAAAGGTACTGGTGGTGCCCGCGCGGGTTCTATCAAATCTCCATTGTTTAATGGTGGTGGTCGTGTATTTGGTCCACAGCCTCGTGACTATTCGTTCAAATTGAACAAAAAAATGAAGCAGGTAGCGCGCAAATCTGCATTGAGCTATAAAGCTCAGGAGAACAATATATTGGTGTTGGACGATGTAAACTTCGACGCGATCAAAACCAAAAATTATGTATCGTTCATCAATGCATTAAATTGTGCCGATGAGAAAACACTTCTCGTATTACCAGCAGAAAACAAGAACGTTTATTTATCAAGCAGAAACTTGAAGAAAACAAAAGTTATTGTTGCAGCAGAATTAAATACGTATGACGTATTAAATGCTACAAAGCTGTTGTTGACGGCAGATTCTGTTAAAACTTTGGAGGAAGCATTCGCTAAATAATATGGAAATTATCAAAAAACCTATTTTAACAGAGAAAGCTTCGTTATTGACGGAGAAATTAAACCGTTACGCTTTCAAAGTTGACCACAGAGCAAATAAAATTCAGATTAAACAAGCTGTAGAAGAAATGTTTGGTGTGACTGTTTTGGCAGTTAACACCGCGGTTGTTGCCGGTAAAGCAAAAAGCCGTTATACAAAAGCAGGTTTTGTATCTGGAAGAGCTCCTAAATATAAAAAGGCCATCATTACAGTTAAAGATGGTGAAACTATTGACTTTTACAGTACACTATAATAAGAAATGGCAGTTAAAAGATTCAAACCGGTTACCCCTGGTACTCGCTTTAGAGTAGGTGCTGACTACTCGGACGTTACAACTAACGTTCCGGAGAAATCATTAGTAGTTGGTATCAACAAGAAATCAGGTGGTCGTAATAAGTCCGGTAAAATGACTATGCGTTATCTCGGTGGGGGACATAAAAAAGTATACCGATTAATTGATTTCAAACGCGATAAAAAAGATATCCCTGCAAAAGTTGCTACTATTGAGTACGATCCAAACCGTACGGCGCGTATTGCTTTATTGCACTACGCTGATGGTGAAAAACGTTATATCATTGCCCCGGCTGGATTAACAGTTGGTCAAACGGTAATAGCAGGTGATCATGCAGCCCCAGAAGTAGGAAATACATTGCCATTAGCAAATATCCCGCTAGGTTCTATCATTCATAATATTGAGTTGAATCCTGGTCAAGGTGGGTCAATCGCTCGTTCGGCTGGTACGTACGCACAATTGTCCGCTCGTGATGGTAAGTATGCTATTATTAAATTACCTTCAGGCGAGACCCGTATGATTTTGTTAACCTGTGTTGCGACTATCGGTTCGGTATCGAACGCGGAAAGAGCGAATCAAGTGTTGGGTAAAGCAGGTCGTAAACGTCATTTAGGACGTCGTCCTCGCGTTCGTGGTGTGGCTATGAACCCGGTTGATCACCCAATGGGTGGTGGTGAAGGCCGTTCATCAGGAGGTCACCCTCGTTCACGTACAGGTGTGTTGGCTAAAGGCTTCAAAACACGCTCTAAGAAGAAAATATCGAATCGTTACATCATTGAGAGAAGGAAAAAATAATGGCTCGTTCAATTAAAAAAGGTCCTTATATCGATCACAACTTAGAAAGAAAAGTTCTTTCTATGAATGAAACAAACAAAAAATCAGTAATCAAAACATGGTCTCGTAGATCAATGATTTCACCTGATTTTGTTGGCCATACCTTCGCAGTGCACAACGGGAATAAGTTCATCCCTGTTTATGTAACAGAAAATATGGTTGGTCACAAGCTTGGTGAATTCGCGCCTACGCGTACATTCAAAGGCCACGCAGAAAAGAAAAAATAATTAGGTAATGGAAGCAACAAAAAAACTCAAAAAATCTGTCTTAATCAGACAGCGCAAAGAGCAGGAAAAAGCTCAAGTAGGAGGAGCTTCTACTGCCAAGTTATTGAACTGCCCTACTTCACCGCGTAAAATGCGTTTAGTGGTAGATCTTATCCGCGGCGAAAAAGTGGAATCGGCTCTTTATATCTTGAAGCATTCTGGAAAAGAAGCTGCTGCTCGTGTTGAGAAATTATTATTATCAGCGATCAAAAACTGGGAAGCAAAGAATGAAGGTGCTTCTTTGGAAGACAGCGCTTTGTATGTGAAAGAAATACAGGTAGGCGGAGGTCGTCAATTGAAGAGATTGCGTCCAGCTCCACAAGGTCGTGGCTATAGAATTCGTAAACGTTCAAACCATGTAACTTTGGTCGTAGATAGTTTAAATAACGTAAACAACTAATTTAGATAAGAATGGGACAAAAGGCAAATCCAATAGGTAGCAGATTAGGGATCATCAAAGGATGGGACTCTAATTGGTTCGGAGGCAACAACTATTCTGATAAGTTAGTTGAGGACGAAAAAATCAGAAAATATCTTTCTGTACGTATCGCAAAAGGAGGCGTAGCAAAAGTTGTTATTGAAAGAACTTTGAAGCGCATCACAGTTACTATTCACACGGCTCGTCCGGGAATCGTTATCGGTAAAGGCGGTCAAGAAGTTGACAAGATTAAAGAAGAGTTGAAAAAATTGACGAAAAAAGACGTTCAAATCAACATCTTTGAAATCAAACGCCCAGAGCTTGATGCGAAATTGGTAGCAGAAGGTATTGCTAAACAATTAGAAGCACGTATTTCATTCCGTCGTGCAATGAAAACAGCAATTGCTTCAACCATGCGTATGGGTGCCGAAGGTATCAAGGTAATGTGTTCAGGTCGTTTGGGTGGTGCTGAAATGGCACGTACCGAACAATATAAAGAAGGAAGAACGCCTTTGCATACATTACGTGCTGACATCGACTATGCATTAGCAGAGGCCTTGACTACTTACGGTAAAATCGGTGTGAAAGTTTGGATCTGTAAAGGTGAAGTTTACGGTAAACGTGACCTATCCCCTAATATCGGACAAACGTCTAACACGAAAACCCGTGGTGGAAACGAAGGCGGAGGCGGAGGCGATCGTCGTGACAACCGTAAAGGCGGTGGACGCGGTGGAAATCGTGGTGGAAGCAATCGTGACCGTGGCGGAAACCGTGGTGGTTCAAACAGAGGATAATTAATTAATAGATTAAAACAGATATCCGTCAGCTTGGCGGATTAAAAAAATACGAACATGTTACAGCCAAAAAGAACGAAGTTCAGAAAGATGCAGAAAGGCCGCATGAAAGGTAACGCTTCTCGTGGAGCAGAGTTAGCTTTCGGTTCTTTCGGTATCAAGTCAATGGAGCCAGCATGGATCACTAGCCGCCAAATTGAGGCTGCGCGTATTGCCGTAACACGTTACATGAAACGTGAAGGTCAAGTGTGGATCCGTATTTTCCCTGACAAACCTGTTACCAAAAAACCTGCAGAGGTACGTATGGGTAAAGGTAAGGGAGCTCCCGAATACTGGGTAGCCGTAGTGCGTCCAGGCCGTATGTTATTTGAAGCAGAAGGTGTACCTTTAGAGATTGCCAAAGAAGCATTGCGTTTAGCTGCTCAAAAATTACCGGTTCAAACAAAGTTTGTTATACGTAGAGACTACGTAGAAGCATAAACGTTGGTAATGTCAATGGGTTTAGATCTTGTGGCCGTTACCCACAAGATGATATATAAACCTTAAGATAACCCGACACAATACTGAAAGAAAATGAAGAATTCAGAAATTATCGAATTATCACAAGAGGAACTTACAGCTCGTCTCGCACAAGAGAAAGCTGCTCTTAACAAGTTGAAATTTGCACATGCTGTTTCTGCTATTGAGAACCCCAATGCGATCAAAGCAGGGCGCAAAACTATCGCTCGTATCTCTACAGAGATTTCAAAACGTAGAATTGCTGCACAATCCGAAACAGCCGCTGAGGCATAAATGTAAAGTCGAAAAATGGAAAGAAATTTAAGAAAAACAAGAATCGGCTTGGTAGTTAGCAACAAGATGGACAAGTCTATCGTGGTGGCTGTTGAACGTAAAGTGAAGCACCCTATCTATGGTAAGTTCGTGAAAAAAACTACCAAATTCAAAGCTCATGACGAGGAGAATACCTGCGGTATCGGCGACACGGTATTAATCATGGAAACACGTCCGCTGAGTAAAACAAAGAATTGGAGATTGGTTGAAATATTAGAAAGGGCTAAATAATGGTACAACAGGAATCAAGATTAAATGTAGCCGACAACTCAGGAGCTAAAGAAGTTTTAGTAATCCGTGTATTAGGCGGTACGCGTAAGCGCTATGCATCTATCGGTGATAAAGTTGTTGTTACCGTAAAGAGCGCTTTACCTTCAGGAAATGTGAAGAAAGGAACCGTTTCCAAGGCAGTAGTCGTACGTACGAAAAAAGAAATCCGTCGTAAAGATGGTTCTTACATCCGTTTCGATGACAATGCTGCTGTATTATTAAATAATAACGATGAACCACGCGGAACACGTATCTTCGGCCCAGTAGCTAGGGAACTACGTGAGAAGCAGTTCATGAAAATTGTATCACTAGCACCGGAGGTTTTATAATTATGGCACAGAAGAAAAAAACAACTACGCACAAAATCAAAATTAAAAAAGGTGATTTAGTGAAAGTTATCGCCGGTAACGCTAAAGGTGTTCAGGGTAAAGTTCTACAGGTTATAAAAGAAACTAATAGAGCGGTTGTAGAAGGCGCTAATATTGTTAAAAAACATACTAAACCTAGTGCAGCTAATCCTAACGGTGGTATTATTGAAAAAGAAGCTGCTATCCACATCTCCAATATCGCGTTGATCGATCCGAAATCAGGTGAGCCTACTCGTGTTGGTCGTCGTGTGAATGCAGATGGCAAAATTGTTCGTTACGCAAAAAAATCAGGGGAGGAAATTAAATAATGACTTACGTACCAAGATTAAAAGCGAAATATGCGGATGAAATCCGTACAGCGCTAAAGGAAAAATTCCAGTATAAAAGCGTTATGCAAGTTCCGAAGCTTGAGAAGATTGTTGTATCGCAAGGTATCGGTGCTGCTACTGCTGATAAGAAGTTGATTGACAATGCAGTGGCTGAATTAACCTTGATCACAGGTCAGCAAGCGGTTCCTACAAAATCAAAAAAGGACATCTCGAACTTTAAACTACGTAAAGGAATGCCAATTGGGGCACGTGTAACATTACGTGACAACAATATGTATGAATTCCTTGATCGTTTGGTAGCTGTATCTTTGCCTCGTATCCGCGATTTTCGTGGTATCAACGAAAAAGGTTTTGACGGAAGAGGTAACTATAATTTAGGTATCACCGAGCAGATTATCTTTCCAGAGATTAATATTGATAAGATCAATAAAATCCAAGGTATGGATATCACTTTTGTAACTTCGGCCGACAATGATGTGGAGGCTTTGGAGTTGTTGAAACAATTCGGTTTACCATTCAAAAATCAAAATTCAAACAATAATGGCTAAAGAAGGAATAAAAGCACGCGAACTCAAACGTCAAAAACTGGTCGCTAAATTTGCGGAGAAACGTGCAGCTTTGAAAGCTGCTGGCGACTACGCTGCGTTAGATAAGTTGCCGAAGAATGCTTCACCAGTACGTTTGCACAACCGTTGTAAATTAACTGGTCGTCCTAAAGGATATATGCGCCAATTTGGTATCTCTCGTGTAACTTTCCGTGAGATGGCTTTGGACGGTAAAATCCCGGGAGTGAAAAAAGCTTCTTGGTAATCAAGAAAAAAACATTTACTTTTGCCCGGATAAATCGTGAATCGGTTTATCGGGGCAATTTGTTTTGCAAATTTTATTAACAGATGACAGGTCTCCAGACTTTGGTTAGTCCGTGAGAAACCATTATCGCAATTTTTATACATAATGAATACAGATCCAATAGCGGATTACCTTACACGAGTAAGGAATGCCATTAAGGCCAACCACAGGGTTGTTGAAATTCCTGCATCGAACCTTAAGAAAGAAATCACTAAAGTTCTTTTCGATAAAGGTTACATTGCTAATTACAAATTCGAAGAAAACGGTCCTCAAGGTAACATTAAGATAGCTTTGAAGTACCATCCGATTAGCAAAATTCCGGCTATTCGCACATTGACACGTGTGAGTAAACCTGGTTTAAGAAAGTATGCAGGTGTTGACAGCATGCCTCGTGTTTTGAATGGTCTGGGTATCGCAATTCTGTCGACTTCCAAAGGAGTAATGACAGATAAAGAGGCCCGTCTGCAAAACGTAGGTGGTGAGGTTTTATGTTACGTTTATTAATCTAGGTAAAAACACAGAAGAAATGTCAAGAATTGGAAAAGCGCCTATCGCTATTCCTTCGGGAGTAACGATCAACGTATCAGATAAAAATCTGGTAACGGTAAAAGGACCGAAAGGCGAACTAACACAACAAGTGGATAGTGATATTACCGTAAAACAAGAAGACGATAATATTATAGTATCACGTCCTACTGAACAAAAAAGACACAAATCATTACATGGTTTGTACCGCGCCTTAATCAATAATATGGTTGTAGGTGTTACGGAAGGATACAAAACTACACAGGAACTAGTTGGTGTAGGTTACCGTGCAACAAGTACAGGTAATACATTGGAGTTAGCCTTAGGGTTCTCTCACCCGATTGTTTTTATATTGCCAAAGGAAATTAAAGTAACTACTACTGCAGAAAAAGGTAAAAACCCTACTATTACGTTGGAAAGTGCTGATAAGCAGTTAATCGGTCAGATTGCTGCGAAAATCCGTAGCTTCCGTAAGCCGGAGCCTTACAAAGGAAAAGGTGTTAAATTTGTAGGTGAAGTATTAAGAAGAAAAGCAGGTAAATCAGCTAAAAAATAATAACCATGGCAGGAAATAAAACATCTCGCAGAGAGCGAATCAAAAAAGGAATAAGAAAGAGCCTGACTGGAACGGCTGAGCGTCCACGTTTATCCGTTTTCAGAAGCAATAAAGGTATCTATGCTCAAATTATCGATGATGAGGCTGGAAAAACGTTAGCTTCAGCGTCTTCAGGTTCGAAGGATTTTGCCGCAAGCGGTACAAAAATAGAGCAATCGAAGGCTGTCGGAAAATTAGTGGCAGAAAAAGCTGTAGCAGCAGGTATTAGCAAAGTAGTTTTTGACCGTAATGGGTACTTATACCATGGCCGTGTGAAATCATTGGCTGAAGGTGCTCGCGAAGGCGGTTTGGACTTTTAATCAATAAGAACATGGCATTAAGCAATATAAAAAGAGTAAAATCAAGCGAAATTGAATTAAAAGATCGCTTAGTAAGCATCCAACGCGTAGCGAAAGTGACTAAAGGCGGTCGTACCTTCAGTTTCTCGGCTATCGTTGTTGTGGGTGACGAAAATGGTATCGTGGGTTACGGACTTGGTAAAGCAAAAGAGGTTACTGAGGCTATTACGAAAGGTATCGATGATGCGAAGAAAAACTTGATTAAAGTTCCTATCATCAACGGTACGGTTCCTCATGAACAACATGGCAAATTCTCTGGAGGTCGCGTTTTGATTAAGCCAGCTGTTGGCGGTACGGGCGTACTAGCAGGTGGTGCAATGCGTGCGGTATTGGAGAGTGCGGGTATTAAGGACGTATTAGCGAAATCATTGGGTTCATCCAATCCGCACAACGTTGTGAAAGCAACAGTTGATGCATTGGTTAAACTTCGTGATGCCTACACCGTTGCCCAAAACCGCGGTGTCGATTTAAACAAAGTATTTAACGGTTAATTATCATGGCAAAAATCAAAATCACCCAGATAAAGAGCGTTATCGACAGAAGCGAGCGCCAAAAGAGAACTATTCAGGCCCTTGGCTTGAAACGTATCAACCACTTCGTAGAAGTTGAAGCTACACCATCCATTATCGGTATGGTCAGAAAAGTCAACCACTTAGTAGCGGTAGAGACTGTTTAAGATAGAATAGGTAAATGGAAAGGATTTTCGGATTCTTTCCATTCCGTTTATTAATTAATTATTCATCGTTACGACCTGTTTAGTGAGAGCGAAGGCGTAACACAACATTTTAAAACAAAATGAATTTAAGTAGTTTAAAACCAGCTAAAGGTTCTGTAAAAAACAGAAAGCGTATCGGTAGAGGTCAAGGATCTGGTCGTGGCGGTACATCAACTCGTGGCCACAAAGGTGCTGGTTCGCGTTCAGGACACTCTACGAAGATTGGTTTCGAAGGTGGTCAAATGCCTTTGCAACGTCGCGTACCTAAGTTCGGTTTCAAAAACATGAATCGCGTCGAGTATAAAGGAATTAACTTGGACGTATTGCAGGAGCTGGTAGCTAAGTACAATTTAACAGCTATCGACTTCGATACTTTAAAAGCGCATGGATTAGTTGCCAAAAAAGACTTAGTGAAAATCTTAGGTCGCGGCGAGTTGACTACTAAAGTAGAAGTTAAAGCCCATGCTTTTTCTGCTTCGGCACAGAAAGCGATTGAAGCTGCAGGTGGTTCTATCGAAAAACTATAAAATTACATGAAGAAACTAATCACAACCTTAACCAATATATGGAAAATAGAAGATTTACGCAATCGTATTATTACCACATTGCTTCTTCTTCTTATCTACCGTATTGGTTGTCACGTGGTTCTGCCGGGTGTCAACCCTGATGCATTAGTGGCTAGAAGTAGCGAAGGAAACAGCATATTGGACTTAATCAATATGTTTGCTGGAGGGTCGTTCTCCCGGTCGGCAATTTTCGCGTTGGGTGTAATGCCCTACATTTCTGCATCAATCGTTGTTCAGTTATTGGGGATAGCGGTTCCTGCATTTCAGAAAATGCAAAAAGAAGGCGAATCGGGTCGTAAAAAAATGACACAGATTACGCGTTACCTAACATTGGCGATTACGTTGGTGCAAGCAGTAGCTTATGTGAAAACACAAGTCCCTGCAGAAGCGAAAACATTAGCAGAACCAATGTTCACTATTCTTTCTGCAATTGTGTTAACAGCAGGTACCTTGTTTGTGATGTGGCTTGGTGAAAAAATTACAGATAAAGGTATTGGTAATGGTATCTCCTTAATTATCATGGCAGGTATCATTGCACAGTTGCCAGCAGGTATTGTCGCGGAGTGGGGATCTCGTATGAGCCCTAGTGGAGGTGGACCTATTCCACTTTTATTAGAGTTTGTCGCTCTTTTCTTTGTTGTGATTTTTGCTATCTTGGTGGTGCAAGGTATTCGTAAAGTCCCTGTACAATACGCCAAAAAGATTGTTGGTAACAAGCAGGTCGGTGGGGTACGTCAGTATATTCCTTTAAAAGTGAATGCTGCGGGCGTTATGCCTATTATATTTGCACAGGCTATTATGTTCTTACCAATGGCTTTATCACAGTTTTTTCCAGATTTACAGTCTGATTTTTTAGCGTCATTAAGTAACTATACATCCGTTGCCTACAACGTAACATTTGCTGTTCTCATTATTGCGTTTACATTTTTCTATACGGCAATTATGGTAAATCCACAGCAGATGTCTGAAGACATGAAGAAGAATGGCGGTTTTATTCCTGGAATTAAACCGGGTTACGATACGAATATTTTTATCGATAACGTCATCTCGCGTATTACCTTCCCGGGGGCTATATTCATTGCGATTATTGCGGTGATGCCTGCTTTAGCGGCTAAATTAGGTGTGAATAACCAATTCGCACATTTCTATGGAGGTACTTCTTTATTGATTCTGGTAGGTGTAGTGTTAGATACATTACAGCAGATTGAGAGTCATCTGTTAATGCGTCATTACGACGGCTTGATGAAGACGGGCAGAGTAAAGGGTCGTTCGACAGCTACCGTAGAAGGTATCGATCAATCAGCACTTTAATAAATGTCCAAAGTTTATTATAAAACAGAAGAACAAATCGAGCAAATACGAGAGTCTGCAAAGGTACTCTCGTTATTACTTGGTGAGATTGCAAAGGAAGTAAAGCCTGGAATTACTACGTTATCGCTAGATAAATTAGCCTATGATTTTATTCATGACAATGGAGGTACCCCTGCATTCCTGAATTATCAAGGTTTCCCTTTTTCGCTATGTATATCGGTAAACGATCAAATTGTTCACGGATTTCCGAGTGATTATGTATTGAAGGAAGGTGATATCGTTTCGGTAGACGGTGGTGTCAATCTAAAGGGATTTATTAGTGATTCAGCCTATACTTTTGGTGTAGGTGATATTTCGGCAGAAGCACAACAATTGTTGGAGGTGACCAAAGCAGCTTTGTATAAAGGCATCGAGCAGGCAGTCGCCGGAAAACGTGTAGGTGATATTTCAGCAGCCGTGCAGGAACATGTTGCGCCTTACCATTATGGTATCGTAAGAGAACTAGTAGGACATGGTGTTGGTTTACATTTGCACGAAAAACCTGAAGTGCCAAATTACGGAAAGCGTGGTTCTGGACCGAAATTGGACGCCGGTTTGGTCATTTGTATTGAGCCGATGATCAATGCAGGCAAAGCTGGTGTGAAGTTTTGGGATGATGGTTGGACGGTGAGTACTGTTGATGGAAAGTTATCTGCTCATTTTGAACAGATGGTTGCTATCCGAAAAGGTACGCCGGATGTGTTGCTGACATTCGAACACGTAGAAGAAGTTTTGGGTAAAAAGTAGTTGGTTTTCAATATTTTTTATTTATCTTTGCACTCCTGTTTGTACAGGCTAAAAAAGTAAATTAACATAGGATATATGGCTAAACAAGCCTCGATAGAACAAGACGGTATAATTAAGGAGGCGCTTTCTAATGCGATGTTCCGTGTAGAATTGGAAAATGGGCATGAAATTATTGCGCATATTTCCGGGAAAATGCGTATGCATTATATCAAAATTTTACCTGGAGATAAAGTGAAGTTGGAAATGTCGCCTTATGATTTAACAAAGGGAAGAATTACGTATCGCTATAAATAGCGGTTGTTTTTCTTTTCGGTATAATAGGCTTTTAAAATACTACAACAATGAAAGTTAGAGCATCAATAAAAAAACGTAGCGCGGATTGTAAAGTTATCCGTCGCAAAGGAAAGGTTTTTGTAATCAACAAAAAGAACCCTAAGTTTAAGCAACGTCAAGGGTAGTTTATTAACATAATCGCTTAAAGTATTATATGGCAAGGATAGCAGGTATAGATTTACCTAAAAACAAAAGAGGCGTAATAGGCCTTACCTACATCTTCGGTATTGGTCGTTCCACAGCGGCTTATATCTTGAAAAAAGCGGGTATCAGTGAGGATGTTAAAGTATCTGAATGGAACGATGATCAATTAACGGCCATCCGTAACATCATCAACGAAGAAGTTAAAGTTGAAGGTGCTTTGCGTTCTGAAGTGCAGTTAAACATCAAACGTTTGATGGATATTGGTTGTTACCGTGGCCTACGTCACCGTAAACATTTACCTCTTCGCGGTCAACGTACAAAAAACAACTCACGTACCCGTAAAGGTAAACGTAAAACAGTTGCAAACAAGAAAAAAGCTACTAAATAATAATTAAGAAATGGCTAAAAGTAAAAAGGTTACAAAAAAGCGTATCGTCGTTATTGAGCCAGTAGGTCAAGCTCATATCAACGCTACCTTTAACAACATCATCATTACTTTGACAAACAATCAAGGTCAGACTATTTCATGGTCTTCAGCTGGTAAAATGGGTTTCAGAGGTTCTAAAAAGAATACTCCGTACGCTGCTGGTCAAGCTGCTCAAGACTGTGGTAAAGTTGCACACGACTTAGGTTTACGCAAGGTTGAAGTTTTTGTAAAAGGTCCGGGAGCTGGACGTGAGTCGGCAATCCGTACATTACAGACCATTGGAATCGACGTGACTACCATCAAGGATATCACGCCACTTCCGCACAATGGTTGTCGTCCTCCAAAACGGAGAAGAGTTTAATAATTTTATTGTTTAAGATAAGATTCGTCAGCTATAGGTTGATAGATACTTCAAACAGAGAGAAAAAATGGCAAGATATACAGGACCTAAGTCCAAAATTGCACGTAAATTCAGAGAGCCTATATTTGGCCCTGATAAGGCATTAGAAAAAAAGAATTATCCTCCAGGACAACACGGTCCGTCAAAAAGAAGAGGTAAGCAATCTGAATACGCTATTCAGTTGCTAGAAAAGCAAAAAGCAAAATACACCTACGGTGTTTTGGAGCGTCAGTTCCGTACGTTGTTTGCAAAGGCATCAGCGAAGCAAGGTATTACTGGGGAGAACTTCTTGAGATTATTAGAAGCTCGTCTAGATAATGTTGTTTACCGTTTGGGTATTGCTCCAACACGTGCAGCAGCTCGTCAGTTGGTTTCACACAAGCACGTTACCGTTAACGGAGAAGTCGTTAACATCCCATCATATAGCCTACGTCCGGGCGATGTAATTGCCGTTCGTGAGCGCTCTAAATCTTTAGAAGCTATCGTAGCTTCTGTAGAAGGAAGAAAGATTAACAAATTCAGTTGGTTAGAGTGGAACGCGAATGAATTAACAGGAACGTTCGTTTCTTTCCCTGAAAGAGTTGATATTCCAGAAAACATTAAAGAAAACTTAATCGTAGAGTTGTACTCTAAATAGTAATTAATAGGAGTAAGCCAAATCTTTGGATTATGCTTACTCTTATTATATTTTACGTTATTAATAAAAACTTTTAAAAGAAAATAAATGGCAATTTTAGCATTTCAAAGACCGGATAAAGTTATCATGCAAAAATCAACAGATTTTGATGGTACTTTCGAATTTCGTCCATTAGAGCCTGGTTTTGGTGTAACTATTGGTAATGCTTTGCGCCGTATTTTATTGTCCTCCTTAGAAGGATATGCAATTACGTCGGTAAGGTTTTCAGGCGTTTCGCACGAGTTTTCTACTATCAAAGGTGTTGTTGAAGATGTTACCGAGATCATTTTGAACTTGAAGCAAGTTCGTTTCAAGAAAACTGGTGAGCAGGGCGATAGCGAAAAGATCTTTGTCGTTATTAATGGTCAAGATCAATTTAAAGCGGGCGATATTACGAAGTTCTCCAATAATTTTACAGTTTTAAATCCAGAGTTGGTTATCTGTAATATGGATAATTCCGTTACTATAGAGGTTGAACTCTCTGTAGCGAAGGGACGTGGTTATGTAAATGCTGAAGAAAATAAAGTTACAGACGGTCCTGTTGGTTTTATCGCTGTAGATTCTATTTACACGCCAATTAAGAACGTAAAATACACCATCGAGAATTATCGTGTAGAACAAAAAACCGACTACGAGAAATTGTTGTTGGATATTTCTACCGACGGTTCTATTCATCCCGAAGAGGCTTTAAAAGAAGCTGCTAAGATTTTGATTCAACACTTCATGTTATTCTCTGATGAAAATATGTTGTTAGAGTCTCAAACAAAAGAAGAAACCAAGGTAGTGGACGAGGAAATTTTACACATGCGTAAAATATTGAAAACCGAGTTGGTGGATTTAGATCTTTCTGTTCGTGCGTTGAACTGCTTGAAAGCAGCTGATATTCGTACATTGGCAGAATTGGTGACTTATGACGTTGCGGATATGTTGAAGTTCCGCAACTTCGGTAAGAAGTCTTTGAGCGAAATTCAAGAGCTGGTTAAATCGAAAGGTTTGTCGTTCGGTATGAATCTGTCCAAATATAAATTGGACGAAGAATAATATTAATAATAAATAAGCGACCTGTTGCGTAATTCCTCTTTTAAGAACGGTACGCACAAAAACACAAAAAAATGAGACACGGAAAAAAAGTAGACAAATTAGGGCGCACTGACAGTCACCGGAAGGCGATGTTAGCTAACATGGCGACTTCATTGATCAGGCATAAGCGTATCACGACAACGTTAGCGAAAGCTAAAGCATTGCGTAAGTATGTTGAGCCGTTGATTACGAAATCAAAAAGTGATACAACACATTCTCGCCGGACGGTATTCGCCTACCTAAAAGACAAAGAAGCGGTTACTATATTATTCCGTGAGATTTCGGAAAAAGTAGCGTCTCGTCCAGGTGGTTATACACGCATCATCAAGTTGGAAAATCGTCTTGGTGACAACGCAGAAATGGCGTTCATCGAGTTAGTAGACTACAACGAAATCTACGGTCAAACAGCGAAGACGGAGAAGAAAGCCACTCGTCGTCGTGGAAGTAGCAAGAAAAAAGCGACAGAAAAGTCGGCTGAAGGCGCAGTAGCGGAAGAAGCTGATGTAGCAGAGGTGACGGAGGAAGTTAAAGAAGAAGCACCTAAAGCAGAAGCAACAGCGGAAGAAACTCCAGCAGCTGAAGAAGCGCCTGCAAAAGAAGAATCTTCGGAAACGGAAGAGAAAAAAGATTAATATTTTTCTCATTTATAAAAAAGCCCGTCACATATCATGACGGGCTTTTTTATTTCATAATTACTTATTATTTTCAGCATGTTACGCTATATTTGCGTATAGTATTTTATCCATACCAGTTTATTTTTTTATACATGGATTTATTTAATGTTTATCCCATAAACCCTATTAATATTGTTAGAGCTAAGGGATCCAGCGTTTGGGACGCTTCGGGTACGGAATACCTTGATTTATATGGTGGACATGCCGTGATATCCATTGGACATAGTCATCCACATTATGTGGAATCCATCACCAATCAATTGCATCAAATCGGATTCTATTCAAATTCCGTAGAGATTCCTTTACAGCGTCAACTGGCGCGCCAGCTAGGTGAAATATCTGGAAAGGATGATTATGCACTATTTCTTTGTAATTCGGGAGCAGAGGCGAATGAAAACGCATTAAAACTGGCATCATTCCACAATGGGCGAAAAAAGATTATCGCGTTCACGAAGTCTTTTCATGGTCGTACTTCATTGGCTGTAGCCGCGACAGACAATCCCACTATTGTGGCTCCGGTAAACAGAACGGAAAATGTAGTATTTTTGCCCTTTAATGATGAGGAGGCACTAACACGCGCTTTTCAGGTTTTTGGACAGGAAATCTCCGCTGTGATCATTGAAGGTATACAAGGTGTGGGTGGAATAAGAGAAGCTTCAGTTTCCTTTCTTCGGTTGATCCGTTCGCTTTGCGACACGCATGAAGCTGTATTTATTGCGGATGCTGTACAATGCGGCTACGGTCGTACGGGTGATTTTTATTCGCAAGATTACGCGGGTATAAATGCAGATATTTATTCCATGGCGAAAGGGATGGGGAATGGATTTCCTATCGGGGCGATTAGTATATCTCCTAAATTCAAGGCGTCCTTTGGTATGTTAGGGACTACTTTTGGCGGTAATCATCTGGCTTGTGCAGCTGCAATCGCTGTGCTTGACATCATTCAACGGGATTGTCTATTGGAAAATGCTCGACACATTGGAAACTACCTTATCACAGAATTGAAAAAGTTTGATAAAGTTAAAGAGGTAAGAGGTAGAGGACTGATGATAGGTGTTGAATTACCGGTAGAATTATCCGATGTGAAAAAGGATTTATTGGTGAAAAATCGAATTTTTACAGGGGAAGCAAAACCAAATGTTATACGGATTTTGCCTGCTTTAAATATTACAAGTGCTATAGCAGATACTTTTTTA
The DNA here is from genome assembly GCF_014692515.1 of Sphingobacterium micropteri. Lineage (GTDB taxonomy): Bacteria > Bacteroidota > Bacteroidia > Sphingobacteriales > Sphingobacteriaceae > Sphingobacterium > Sphingobacterium micropteri. Next base: position 93,620 of record NZ_JACOIK010000011.1, read on the forward strand.
ACGGCGCTGGATGAGCGATTAAAGACAGTTTAGCTTGTTTGGCGAACGATTTAACAGGCATTTCGACTAAGTGGAGGAATGACCTTATTTTTTACTTTTTACTTGGAAAGATGAATAATTTTTTTTCAGTTGCAGATATTGATGATTTAGATTCGGTCGTGCAAGAAGCCTTGTCGCTAAAAGCCGATCCTTATGCTTGGCGGGAATTAGGTAAGAATAAAACATTGGGTTTAGTATTTCTGAATCCGAGCTTGCGTACGCGTTTGAGCACCCAAAAGGCAGCGATGAGTCTTGGGATGGACGTGATGGTCATCAATATGGATAAAGAAGGCTGGGCGTTAGAGACGCAAGATGGTGTCATTATGAACGGAACAACGGTGGAACATATCCGGGAAGCTGCTGCCGTGATGGGCGAATATTGTGATATATTAGGATTGCGTTCTTTTCCTAGTTTGAAAGATAAAGTAGCAGACTATACAGAAGAACTGTTTAACAAATTTATTAAATTTTGTGGGGTTCCCGTGGTTTCTTTGGAAAGCGCTACGCGTCACCCTTTGCAAAGTTTGACGGATTTAATTACCATTACAGAGCATAAACAGATAGCTAAACCTAAAGTCGTGTTGGCCTGGGCACCTCATGTGAAGGCATTACCCCAAGCCGTTCCGAATTCTTTTTCGGAATGGATGTGCAAAGCGCAGGAGCAGGATTTGGTTGATTTTACGATCGCTCATCCTGCTGGATACGAATTGAACGAGGAATTTACGGTGGGTGCGCAAATAGTGTATGATTTAAACCAGGCGCTGAACGGAGCTGATTTTGTATATGTAAAAAACTGGTCTTCTTATAGCGATTACGGACAGGTTTATCCTGTTCAAGAAGACTGGCTAATGACCAACGATAAATTAGGATTGACAAACGATGCGAAAGTGATGCATTGTCTGCCAGTGCGACGTGATTTAGAGTTGTCATCAGAAATTCTTGACGGGCCTAACTCTTTGGTTGTTAAAGAAGCGGCCAACCGGGTGTGGGCAGCTCAGGTGGTGTTAAAGCGAATGTTGGAGAATCTTAAGAAGTAAATGTATTTAATTAGCTATGGGAAGTGGGTTACATATTATCAAAATCGGAGGTAACGTTATTGATGACGATGTACAGTTGCAGAGTTTTTTGGAAAAATTTGCGGCATTACAAGGTAAAAAGGTATTAGTCCACGGCGGAGGAAAGATTGCTACACGAATTGCCGCTGATCTGGGGATTGAGGCGAAAATGATTAATGGCCGACGTATTACAGATAAGGCTATGCTCGATGTGGCAACCATGGTTTATGCTGGTCTAACCAATAAACATGTGGTTTCTTCTCTGCAGAAATTTGGTTGCGATGCATTAGGGTTGTCTGGAGCAGATGGTAATACGATTAAGGCAATTAAGCGTCCTGTTCGAGAAATTGACTATGGATATGCCGGAGATATCTTAGTAGATTCCGTGAATACCCTAAGTATAAAGAAATTTTTGGAAGCAGGATTTACTCCGGTATTTTCTGCTATTACGCATAACGGTTTGGGACAGTTATTAAATACCAATGCGGATACTATTGCTTCCGCGTTGGCGGTCTCGTTGGCGAAGATATATGAGACAAAGCTGATCTACTGTTTTGAAAAAGAGGGCGTATTACGTGATGTAGATGATTCCGAATCTGTTATCAAATCCATAAATCCAGATGAATTCGAAAAACTAAAATTAGAGAAAGTAATTTACGAAGGGATGATTCCAAAACTGGAGAACGCTTTTGAGGCACTAAGCAAGGGCGTCAAAAATGTATATATTGGCAATGCCTTAAATCTGCACAAATATCAACAGGGGGAATTTGGTACTTGTTTATTATCGAAATAAACCAAAAAATGAGCAAAATAACAATAATCGGTAGTGGAAATATCGGACTTTCCCTTGCCAAAGGACTTGTAAAGTCCGGACAATATACAGCCGCTGAGATCATGCTCACGCGCAGGTACCTCGCTAACCTTCAAGAGGAAGCTGCACTCGGCTTTCAAGTACACGATAATAATACACAGGCCGTTATCGGTGCTGAAATAGTGGTGCTAGCTATCTTGCCGCAACAACTTCGTAAAGTATTGGAAGAAGTGAAGGATACCGTGCATGCCGGACAGATTATTGTTTCTGTCGTGTCAGGTGTAAGCTGTGCTGATATCAAGCAAGTACTTGGTGACGATAAATTGGTTGTTCGCGCTATGCCAAATACAGCTATTGCTATTGGGCAGTCAATGACCTGTATAGCGACTGACTATGCTGCGGATACGGAAATAAAAAAGGTGGAACAATTATTTGAAGCGGTAGGTGCTGTCGTAGTTATTCAGGAAGATCTCATGACGTCTGCGACTGCGCTTTGTGCGTGTGGTATTGCTTTTTTCTTACGCGCTATCCGGGCAGCTTCGCAAGGTGGTGTAGAAATAGGCTTTCATGCACATGATGCCTTAAAGATGGCTGTACAAACGGCTAAAGGGGCTGCAGATTTGTTACTGCAGACGCAAAACCACCCCGAAGGAGAGATTGATAAGGTAACGTCCCCCAAAGGATGTACGATCGCCGGGTTGAATGAAATGGAGCACCATGGGTTCAGTTCGGCATTTATAAAAGGAATAAAATTGTCTGCAGAAAAAGCTGGGGGATTATATAATGAATAAAAATATAGCCCATCTGACAGAAGAAGCTATATCGCTATTAAAGCAATTGATAGCCCTGCCATCTTTTAGTAAAGAAGAAAACGACACAGCGGATTTGCTGTGTCGTTTTTTTCATGAACGTGGCGTGGCGTATAAACGTTTCGCTAATAATGTGTGGGCTTATAATAAATATAGAGACGATTCGAAACCTTGTATCCTGTTAAATTCCCACCATGATACGGTAAAGCCGAATAGCGGTTATACCAAAGGGCCTTTTGATCCCGTGGAGGCAGATAATAAGCTGTATGGTTTGGGAAGTAACGATGCGGGAGGATGTTTGGTATCGTTGATCGCCGCATTTCTGTATTATTATGAACAAGAAGATTTACGCTATAATCTATGTTTATTAGCCTCAGCAGAGGAAGAGATTTCGGGGAAAAACGGAGTCGAAGAAGCGATCAAGCATATTGGGTTGATGGATTTCGCTATTGTTGGAGAGCCTACTCAACTACAGATGGCTGTCGCAGAAAAAGGATTGATGGTCTTGGATTGTGAAGCGATAGGCGTATCTGGACATGCTGCACGGGAGGAGGGAGAGAATGCAATATATAAAGCTATGGAGGCGATAAACTGGTTTCGCACATTTCAGTTTCCGAAAGTTTCATCACACTTAGGGCCCATAAAGATGTCCGTTACCGTAGTGAATGCTGGTACACAACATAATGTTGTCCCCGCATCCTGTACATTCGTCGTCGATGTGCGTACAACAGATGTTTATAATAACCAAGAAGTTCTGGACATCATTAGGCAACATGTTTCGGTCAAAGTGAATCCTCGTTCCACTAGACTCAACCCTTCCGCGATTGCGCTAGATCATCCTGTCGTCCAATCGGGAGTGCGTCTAGGAGCCAAAACGTTTGGAAGTCCGACAATGAGTGACCAAGCGCTGCTACCTATTCCGTCTGTAAAAATAGGGCCGGGAGATTCTGCACGGTCACATTCTGCAGATGAATATATATTTTTAGCGGAAATCGAACATGGTATTATTTTTTATGTCGATTTGCTGAAAAATATCGTGTAAAAAAATATCTACAACGTTATTTGCCTTTTTATACTTTCTTCTAGCGAGATAATCGTCTCCGTGCGTTGGATACCCGTCAACGACTGAATATCTTCATTTAATACTTTGCGCAAATGTGCTGTATCACGGCATACAATCTTGGCAAACATACTGTACTGCCCTGTGCAGTAATGCAGTTCGACTACTTCTTTTATATCTTGTAATTGTTTGACAGCATCAGAATATTGCGAACCTTTCTCTAAATAGATTCCTAAGAAAGCTGTAATGTCAAAACCTACCTTTTGTGGATTAATAATAAGCTGGGAACCTTTGATTATTCCTAGTTCTTCCATCTTTTTCATCCTTACATGGATGGTTCCTCCTGAAACTATTAGTTTTTTTGCTATTTCGGTGTATGGAATTGATGCGTCATTCATCAAAATAGACAAAATTTGTATGTCTAAATTGTCTAAATCGTAATTTGAATACTTTTTGTCCATAAAAAAAGGTATTTTTTGTTAAAAAATGATGCGTATTTTAAAATATGTGTAAAAATAAAATAAAATTACATAATATTTTCATGTGTTTTTTATATTTGTATTGACAAAAGGGATGAAAATCATCTCTAGTTGTAGTAAAAGCATGTTACTTCCCTCAAAATAACATAGGTTTATAATTGGTTAGCGTAAGAAACTCCTCTCCCCGGGGAGTTTCTTCATTTATGCCTTCCTATTTTAAACCTGATGCTGAACTATTTTTTTATTTTTGTAAAAATACTAAGTATTTTTGTTATATAATTTTATTTTTTATAAAAAACAGTCTATTTATTATGAATGTTTTATTATATCTTTTCTTTTTCTTTTATTTTAAATTTTGTATTTTTCGAAAAAAACCGTGATGGAAATCGATGATGTTACCATATCGCGTAAAAAGCCTATTTATCCCGTAGGTGCCGGACTAAACAAATATCTGCGTATGTATCAGCGGGATGCGAAGTTGCCTTTGGCATATAGCGAGCTGCTAAATTTTGTGGAAGCTGTGCCTGTGATGGATAAAAACGGAGAAGACACGCTGTGGGAGACACCGCTATACCCGCCTCATTTACAGGATCAACTGTATGATGCACTACGCGTAGTGTATGCAAAACTTAAAGCATCAGGTAATACGCGTATTGTAGAGCATAAAATTATTGATAGAATAGAGTATTGTGCATTCGGGAATACCAAACCTTTTCGAGTGCGTATTATCAACAGGTTAAATGATGTGTACGATTATTTTTATATTAAGCAGGCTGATGCCTCCCGGATATATGGGCTGGAGTTGGAGGAGATTCTTTCGCCTAATCAGGTAAACTATCTTGTAGATCGTGACACGTTGGTGGAAGAACATATCGTCGGCATACCAGGTGATGTTTTCAGTAAATTTGGCATAGATAATCCAGAATATAACCAGACCCGTATTGCCAAAGAATTTGTGAAGTTCAATGAACGTTGTATTATTTCGCTGCTTGGGGATATGCGGGCATATAACTTTGTTATGCAGATCACGCCCGATTTTGACGATTTCCAATTTCGTATCCGGGCTATCGATTTCGATCAACAGTTTTACGAAGGAAATCCAAAGGTATATATGCCTCAATATTTCAAGGAAAATCTGCCCTATGTGAAATTAGCTATGGAACATTTGAATGAAAAAACCGTGTTGCAATATCAGCAGGAAGAGCGTTCTTCGATTGTGCACCGCGTACGTAGCGAACGTCATCGTATTAAAGATTTACGCGACGCTTCTAAATTGCAGGCGTTATCAACACCTGAGAATATTAAGAATTTAAGAGAAGGTTATCGGGCATTTTACAATAATGAAGCGTATTTGGAGTGCAGATCCATGACGGATATCGTGGAATTGAATGTGAAGAATGTCATTCGCCAGGTGAAACTCTAACTTAATCTACGTTGATTGTCTTTTACAAAAGCTTCCCATCCCGAATAACTCTTTTTCTCCAAACCATTATTTTGTTGGAAGGCGTGGCATACCGCGACCGCTAGTCCATCCGTTGCATCCAAGAATTCGGGTGTCTCCTTAAACTGAAGGATTGTTTTTAACATCGCTGCCACCTGTTCTTTGCTAGCGCTTCCATTTCCAGTGACAGATTGTTTTATTTTACGCGGGGCATATTCAAAGATAGGAATATCTACGCTCAGTGCGGCTGCCATAGCAACACCCTGCGCTCTCCCGAGTTTTAGCATGACCTGAATGTTTTTTCCATAAAAAGGTGCTTCCAGGGCGACACAATCGGGCTGATACTCTTGTATGAGAGCCATCGTTTTTTTAAAAATACGCTGTAGTTTTAGTCCTTGATCATCTAAATGGCCCATTTTGACTACACCTAGGCTTAATAATGATATTTTTTGTCCCGTTTGCTTGACTACTCCATAGCCCATAACAACTGTCCCCGGGTCAATTCCCAAAATAATACGTTCTTTGGCCTTCTCTCTTTGCATGTTGCAATATAACAATTTTGAAACCTGAAATCTTACGCGTATAGATAAATTATTTTAATGAAAAATTAGTAACATTGTGCTTTTATTTTAAATAATTGACAAAACAACAAAAGAAATATCTGAATCTGGGAATTAAGTTGGTCATTGTAGGATTGGCGACATGGTTCATCGTTTCTAAGGTTAACAACCAACAGAATCTTCGCGAATTTAAGTCTCTATTGCAAAGTGTTGATCTGTGGACCGTTCGTGGAACACTGATCCTTGTCGTATTGATGATGCTAATGAATTGGGCAATTGAGGTCGTTAAATGGAAATATCTCAGTCGGCGGATCGAGGTTATTAGTTGGTGGAAAACAATTAAGTCGGTCTTTTGTGGACTTACCTGGGCAATATTTACACCCAATAGAATAGGAGAATATGGGGGGCGTATTCTTCTTCTAAAACCGCGCAGTAGAGCAAGGGGCGCGATAGCAATGGGCGTTGGACTCTTTGCGCAGTTAGTTCTCACGAGTGTATTTGGTTCTTTGAGTATCGCTTGGTTTGTTGCCACTTATCTGCCGACACCGGATAGTGTCAAATTTGGGGTTTGGTTATTGGCGATAATTTATGCAGTGGCATTTGTTGTACTTTATTTTAATGTGCATTGGGTAGATTATCTTGTCGGCAAATTTAGGTTTTTGCGTAAAATAAAACCGTTCTTCTCTATACTGGAAGATTTCACTGCACGAGAGCTTTTGTATGTGATTCTTCTTTCATTGCTGCGCTTCATCATATTTACTTCACAATATGTTGTACTGATGTTGGTCTTTTTGCCCGAATTGCCTTTTGTTTCAATGGTGTTGATGATTTTCATCCTGTTTTTTATCCAATCCGCCGTTCCATCCCTCGATATTTTTGATTTTAGCGTCCGTAGTTTTGTTGCAAGTAATTTATATAGTTATATTACCTCACAGGAAATAGCAGTTATGGCAATCGTTTCCTGTATTTGGTTTGTCAACCTTATTCTGCCCGCTATTATAGGATCTGTATTTGTTTTAAATGTAAATTATGTGGGTGACAACAAGTCTTGATATATTTCTCATCACGATGACCGTCGTGTATGTTGTTTTGGTGCTCTATATGTTGCGCGGATGGTTTCAGATTCCTTATTTTAACAGTGAGCAAGCGACGGTATCTACGCCTGTTTCGGTACTGATTGCTGCTCGTAACGAAGAGGAGAATATTGCGCGTACATTAGACTGTATTGTGCAGCAAGACTTTCCAAAAGAACTTTTGCAGATCATCGTGGTGGATGACCATTCTACCGATAAAACGGCCACCATTGTCGCTTCGTATGCCTCACGGGGTGTCACGCTGCTTTCATTGAATGAGGGGGACAAGCTCAACTCGTATAAAAAGTTAGCGATAAGCCGAGCTATAGCACAAGCTTCTGGGGAGATAATTATTACAACCGATGCAGACTGCCGCATGGGAACAAGCTGGCTACGTACAGTGGTTAGCTATTTTGAGAAGACAGGTGCTTATATGGTTTCATCACCTGTAGCTTACTCCGAAGAAAAAGGCTATTTTGAACGACTTCAGACGTTAGAGTTTTTATATCTTATTGGTTTAGGAGCAGCGGGTATCGGCAATAAGAATCCGACGACTTGTAACGGGGCAAATCTTGCTTATCGGCGGGATTTGTTCTACGAAATGGGTGGTTTTAATGGTATAGATAATCTTGCTTCAGGTGATGACGAACTGTTTTTGCATAAAGTCGCGGAAAAATATGCTGAAAAAATAAGATTCTGCAAATCAAAAGAAGCTATTGTGTACACCGATGCGAAAGTTACACTTTCTGGATTTATCAGTCAACGGAGACGTTGGGCCTCCAAGAGTACAAAATATAGAGACAAACGGGTTGTCGGGTTAGGTGTCAGTATATGGTTGTTCAATTTGTCGCTAATTGCGGGTTTGCTACAGTTTGTTGTGGATCTACCTAACATTCATGTATTATTTTTGTTGGCTTTCGGAATGAAGGTGTTGGTGGAATTAGTTTTTATTTATCCCCTTTGCAGTCTTGTAAATAGACATGCTTTGTTGGCGAATTTGCTCCCGTTGTCATTTATTCATGCCGTTTACCTTATCTATATAGGGGTAGTAGGCAATATTGGAAAATACGATTGGAAGGGCAGAAAGGTCAATTAACTTAATTAAGCTTCTACTTTTTCTTTGATAACCTCTTCAGCTTTCTTGACAATCTCCTCAGCATTCAGCCCGGTCGTGTCCAACGGTTGCAATACCTCCCAACTCATGGAGGTGAACGGGCGTAGCGGAAACATCCCATATTTCACCATTAAATAGGATCCTTTAATAGCGATAGGAACGACGAGTGCATCCGGATTCTTTTTCAAGAGGGTGGCGATTCCACCTACAGAAAAAGCTTTCATTTTACCTGTTTTTGTACGTGTTCCTTCTGGAAAAATAAAAGCTGACCAGTTTTTGGTTTTCATGTTGTTCGCCAGTTTTAATATTTCTGCAATAGATTGTTTAGGGTCTTTACGATCTATGTTTGCTGCGCCACCGTGTACCAGGTTATAAGATATACTGGGAATTCCTGCTTTAGCTAGCTCAATTTTGGAAATGAATTTTCCGTGAAACCGTCGTAAAAAATAAATCATGGGCGGAATGTCAAACGTACTCTGGTGATTCGCAACAAAAATAATCGGTCTTCCCGTCGGAATACCTTTGTTATCTATAAATCGTACTGAATTAAATAAAGTGTAGTTGCAGGCCACCAAAAAGCCGTTTAAGAGGTCTACGCTTTTTTTATGGGCAGCATATCCGCCAAGTTTAAGACAAAGCCATTGAATAGGGTGGAAGATTAGCAATGACACAGCAAAGCAGATATAAAATATAGGGGTAAGTATATAACCAAGTGCTTTTCTCATTTGACCAAAATTTTGCGAATTTACGATTATTAACGGGAAATCGGGAATCGGGGTGTGGCGACGCCGAGATTGTACCTTAATTGCTATTGCCTTAAATCATAATAAAATAAAGAAATATGTTTATTTTATAAATAATGATAAGTATGCATTAAAATATATTTATATATATTTTAATATAATTTATTTTTATATTTGAAAAAAGAAGGTGGTATGATGAAATTACCGACAATTTGCCCAAGTTGCGAGAATCAACTAGTCGTATCAAAACTGGTTTGTATGAATTGTGAAACGGAAGTTTCCGGTAAATATCATTTGCCAGTGCTTATGCAGCTAAGTATTGAAGAACAGGAATTTGTCTTACAGTTCTTGATAAATTCGGGAAGCCTGAAGGAAATGGCTAATCAAATGGGGAAGAGTTACCCAACTGTACGGAATAAGCTGGATGATTTGATAAACAAGATAAAAATGCTGAAAAATGAAGAATAATCAAATCTATAAAGAAAGTCAAAGCTTTATAACTTGGTGGCTGTGTCTATTATACTTGCTTGTTTTAGGAACAGGTGTGTACACAGCATGGAGCAATTCAGATCAAGGGAAAATGGGAGGATTTTCCGTAGGAGCCTTAATTGGCTTGGCAGTATTTGCCGTCATCTTTTTTATGAGGCTTCGATCGCGTATAGATGAAGAAGGGATACATATCCGTTTTTTTCCATTTATATGGAAAGAGAAAACATGGCGTTGGGACGAGATAGGAGATGTGTATGTGAAGCGATATAGTCCATGGGAATATGGTGGTTGGGGCTATCGATTCGGTAGAGGAGGAACAGCTTTTACGACGAAGGGTTCATATGGAATTCATCTTGTGGTTCAAAGAAACAGCGCTAAAATGCTCATTGGGACACAAAAGCCGGAAGAGGTAAACGAAATATTAAAACTATATCGTCAAGTTAATCAAGGGTAAAATATGAAGCATAATATGGAACGACTGTTCTTAAACCCATTTGAAGATTATTTGGAGAGAAATCTATTATGGATAGGTTTAGTTGGTTTTGTAGCAAGCATAACAATTTCCTATTTTGGAAAAATTGTGTTTGATGGTGTTATTCAAATCCACATGGGCGCAACAAGTCTAATTGCTATCATATTGGGAAATCTGTCGAATATCGCAATCCTAACATTGGGATTGTTTACACTCGCGAGGATACTGTATAAAAAAGCTCGTTTTGTTGATATATTAAACAATGTGCTAATCGCGCGTATACCCATGTTATTTGCCGGGTTGCTGGTTATTTGGACGGCAAAGCTGATTCCAATTGAAAAAACATCAGAAATTAATTTTGCCACCTCATTAGACCCGTCGAACATGATGTGGATCGCCCTTCTCGCTATTTTCTTGCTGTTCATGATGGTCTATTTTTTTATCTCCTTGTAGTTGGTATCCGGGATTCTATCAATAGTAAGAAATTTGGGCATGGTTTTTTGATAGTAATTGTAGTGTTCGTATTGGATGCGATGGCGTTATTGGTATATAGAGGGTTTTTTATATGAAATATTATATTGTTTTTTTAATTGGATTGCTTCAATCCTGTTTTGGATATAGTCAAAAATTTGTGGGGACTTGGCAAGGGGAACTAAACGTACAGGGCGTTGCACTTCCGCTGATTTTCCATTTGGAGCATGCTTCGGTATGGAAAGGAACAATGGAGAGCCCTGCGCAAGGAAACGCTAAAATTCCTGCCAGCGCAATCCACATTGGCCAGGATTCCATATCGATAGCCGTTGCTTCGATTGGTTTAACCTATAACGGTAAACTGTTATCAGATGGAGGAATTGAGGGTGTTGTGTCCCAAAACGGCATGATATTTCCGATGCGTCTATCGAAAGTGGAGAATACGTTCGCAAAACGGCGGAGACCACAACTACCCGAGCCACCGTATAGTTATGATACAGTAGACGTTACGTTTTCCAGTGAATACGATGATGTCAAGTTAGCAGGAACAATAACGACGCCCCGGAAAGGTGAGAAGCTACCAGCTGTCGTCTTGGTGAGTGGGAGCGGTCCGCAGGATCGAGACGAAACGATAATGGGACATAAACCTTTTAAAGTGATAGCCGATTATCTAACAAAGCAAGGTGTGGTCGTGTTGCGGTATGACGAACGTGGTATTGGTGCTTCTACCGGGAACTATCCAAAAAGCACCATTGGTGATTTTAGTCGTGATGTTATTGCTGCTGTAGGGTTTATACAAAAACAAGAAAGAGTAGATCCTGCACGGGTGGGAATCATTGGGCATAGTGAAGGGGCACTTATTGCAGAACTGATTGCTGGCGAATCTTCCGCCGATGTAGGTTTTATCGGTCTTTTAGGAGCACCGGCGATTCCCATTGATTCGCTTATGGTATTGCAAGCTTTCGAAATAGGCAAACTAATGGGAATGTCGGTTGAAGAACTCCAAGAGGCTAAAGAAGTGAATCGTCGGAATTTTGCCACTGTAAAGAGTGATCTGGGTGATGAACATGCTTACCGCCAAATTCTGGAGAATATGTCATTACCATTGCCAAACCTTTCCAATAGCCAAAAAGACGAAATAAAAATGATGGTATTACCGGCTTATCGGTATTTTATGCGAATAGATCCCATCCCTTTTATTAAAAAAATAGATGTTCCTGTGTTTGCAGCCTACGGCACAAAAGACGTACAGGTTCCCTTCGCGCCTAATTTGGAGAGTTTGACCGACCATTTACCTCCAAATGAAAGGAATTTTCTAAAAGCGTATGATGGATTAAATCACCTCTTCCAAACAGCCGAAACAGGTGCTGTTTCGGAATATATTGAAATTGAAGAAACATTCAATGAGCAGGTACTTTCTGATCTTGCAGAATGGATAAATGATCTGTAGAGACAGTATGTTTACGTCTCTACGGGGTTGTATTTGCAACGGGTAATATCTTCCCATTATAATATTTGTGGCCATTTTGCGCAAAATCGGCTATATAACGTCCCATTTCAAAAGCGAGTGTGCCAGCTTCTGCACCCGGAAATGCTGCCTCAAACATCTCCGTTTGTGAAGAGCCTAACGCTAGGCAGTTTACCTTAATGCCTTGCTCCTTAAACTCTTCCGCAAGACATTCTGTTAAAGTGGCTAATGCTCCTTTACTTGTGGAATAGGCAGAAAGACCGGCAAATTTTGACGCGCCTTGAAAACCGCCCATGCTTCCTATATTGACGATATGGCTTCCGTTTTTCATAAACGGAACAACATGTTTAATCATATTAATATGTCCTAGCAGATTGGTCTGCAGTACTTGCGCAAACTCCTCCAATGACGTTTCGAGAAAAGGTTTATTAATTAATATTCCCGCATTATTGATCAAGATATCCACCGTGTCAAATTTTGATTGGATAAAGGGAACTAAAGCATCCGGGTAGTTGTCGTATATCACGTCAAATTGGGCTGGATAGAGCTCTCCGCCTTCTGGATTGAGCGAAGAAGAGATTTCATGAAGTTTGCGTAGTTTGTCTCCCGAGCGTGCTAATGCAATTACTTTGTTCTCCTTTTTGGCCGTGAAATCTAAAACCGCTTCAAATCCAATCCCACTGCTTGCGCCCGTAATAATGATATTTGCCATAATATTTATTCTTCTTTTTCTAAAGCTTTTTCTACCTCTTCCGCTGAGGGCAATTTATTGGTTCCCAAACGTTGAGGTCTTAAAATATAATAAAGGCCCGAACTCGCGACCAGCAACGAAATAATATAAAAAAGCAAACTTATCAGCACGGCAAGGTGGGGGTCAAGTTGAAAATACGTCGCTCCAAATGCCATGAGCGATTCGCGTAAACCGGCACCTCCCAGTATAGAGGGCACAATAGCAACCAACGATGAAACTAAAAAGATTAATAGATAGGGAGAGAATTTTCCCGCGAAGCCTAGTGCATACAGGATAGCAATGGCACTCAAGGTCTGGAAACTTTGTACGGCCAGCGCTTTTATGTGCGTAATGACGAATTTCGATAGAAATTCTTTGAAAAAAAGTTGTAAAAAATACAGATAAGTCGCTGTACCTATCACCAAGACACTAATCGTGACGACATGAGGTATGGCTAGTCGTGGCATAAACATAATCAGGCACCCCGTAATGATGGATAATGCCCATAATCCGCTCAACCGATCAAAGAACACGGCGGTTAATACCCTTCTTCCTTTGATCGCGTAATTCTTTTTTAAAAAATATATTTTATAGCCATCTCCGCCAATACCCCCTGGTAAGAAAAAATTATAGAGCAGACCGACTTGATAAAGCCTTAAATTATAACGTTCGCTGATATGAAGCCCGATCACTTTTAAAAAGCTGTTTAACCGAGATGATGCAATCAATTGCGATAATGCATAAGACAATAAAGCGAGAAAAAGATATACTGGATTGCATTTTTCCAATGCGCTCTTCAGTTCGATGAAGGATATTTTCTGTGAAACCCAATAGATAGCCGCCACCGTAATGAGTATCTTGAAAATGTTTTTAACGTACGTCCAGAATTTACTTTTCTTCATTACCATCATCACGAAACGGATAAAATGCGGGTATAGAACAACACAAGATACAAACATACAAAGATACCGGTCAATGAAAAAAGCCAATTATATTCTGTTTTTGTATATTTATCTCTTAATACCGGTATGAGGAATGCGATAAATACCAAGAGCAATAAAATGGGGAAAATGAATGCCCAGCGATGCGGAAAGAAAATCCGTTGCGACATCACCTCGGGATTTGTAAAATAAACAATTATGGGGAACGCGATAAGGATAATAGTAATACGTAGCATAGCCTTTGCAACAATCTTGCTTATGGTATGATTTTTGGATGAGCTCATTCAATGCAGCGTTATAATTTATATATTTGCGAATATACTCAATTCAGAAAACTAATTTTTACATTATGCGAAAACATATCTTATCCGTATGTACAATCTTTACACTGGTGGTGCTTTTAGCATCCTGTGGAGCTCAACGAAAATCTTCTGCTGGAAGCGCTACATCGCTAGGCAATGACGGTCCATCTGCCCGTGAGTGGCGAAATGGGCTAAAGGGGAAATGGGTGTTAAACGCTGTAGATCGGGAAGATGTTCCTACCGCCTACACGATTAAGAATATTTTTGATGAAGCACCGGTAGATTGTTTTATTGGCAGTGTGTGGACTCTTCCTGGGGGTAACTATCAGGGAAGTATTGTTTTTAATGCCTCGGGAACGTTATGTGCTGATGGCGCGACACGGAATATTGTATGGTCGATATACGACATCCCGAACGATAATTTACACCCACAGTTTCAATTTAAGAAAATATACTCGGGTGAGAAAGCTCGGAATGTAACGACGGGTTATCGTTTGGATCTTTCGTATTCTGACGGCCAGTCATTGATCATGCGTATGCCTATCCCACTGGATAACGGAACCGGTCATCTGGTGTTCAATTTCTCGCGCGTACAAGACTAAATCAAGTGATCAATAAGGAGTGACTGGTAAAAAGTATAGACTACTCGTCACTCCTTACGCATTACGATTCACTAAAATATGGATACACATAAAACCAAAGTTGCCTTAATTACCGGTATTACAGGTCAAGATGGAGCTTACCTAGCCGAATTTCTATTAAAGAAAGGCTACATCGTTCACGGCTTGAAGAGACGTTCTTCCCTATTCAATACCGACCGTATTGATCATCTTTATCAGGATCCACACGCAAACAAGCGTAATTTTATGCTGCATTATGGTGATTTGACAGATTCTAGTAATCTGATTCGGATTATTCAGGAAATTCAGCCAGATGAAATCTATAATTTAGCCGCACAATCCCATGTCAAAGTAAGTTTTGATACGCCTGAGTATACGGCGAATGCGGATGGTATCGGTGCATTACGGATTTTAGATGCGGTTCGCCTATTGGGACTGACTAGAAAAACAAAAATATATCAGGCATCTACTTCGGAGCTGTATGGTTTGGTACAGGAAGTTCCACAAAGCGAAAGAACACCGTTTTATCCACGTAGCCCTTATGCCGTTGCGAAATTATACGGTTATTGGATTACGGTGAACTACCGCGAAGCGTACGGCATGTATGCGTGTAATGGCATTCTGTTTAACCACGAAAGTCCGGTACGCGGAGAAACTTTTGTAACCCGCAAGATAACACGGGCGGTCGCAAAGATCGCGTTGGGTTTACAGGATAAGTTATTTTTAGGCAATCTGTCTGCACAGCGCGATTGGGGACATGCGAAAGACTACGTGGAAGCGATGTGGTTAATTTTGCAGCAGCAACAACCTGAAGACTATGTTATTGCGACCGGTGTAACGACTACGGTTCGAGATTTTGTGCGTATGGCTTTTGCAGAACTGGGTATAGAGATCGAATTTAGTGGTAAAGATGAACAGGAAAAAGGAGTTATCATCGACCGTGATGAAGAAATATTGGACCGCTTGAATATTCCTGTGGAACATATAAAATTGGGCCAAACTGTGGTAAAAGTTGATCCGCAGTATTTCCGACCTACAGAGGTAGATTTATTAATCGGCGATCCATCCAAAGCAAACAATAAGCTTGGTTGGTACCCAAAATACACGTTGCCCATGTTAGTGAAAGAGATGGTAGACAGTGATTTGCAGTTAATGCGGAAAGAAGAATACCTGAAAAAAGGAGGCTTCACCATTCTGAATTATTTTGAATAGATACCTATATATGCGTAAGTCTTAATTGGAATAGTTTTTGTAAGATGTTAACGTAGAAATAACAATGATTTTACGGCATTTTATGTGAAAAAGAGGATGTACAAAGAACAAAATAAGGATAAAGGAGGTGCGCTAGACACCAACAAAAAATATCCCGAAGAGCCGTCAAAAAAAAGTAATTCGAAGATTTATTTTTTTATTATAGCTATTGCAGCATTGCTTGCAACCAATGTTTATTTTTATGTAAAATTCAAGTCGTCTGGAGAGAAGCTCTACACCATGGCTATTCAAAAGCAGGACTTACAGATTGAGATTGACCGTATCGAAGCAGAATTAGATAATCTTGTTGCGCAAAAAGTAGTCGGAGTAGATTCGACAATGCAGGCTTCTGAGATACGGGCTAGGGAGAGTATCAGTTCACTGCGGACGAAGCTTGAAAATCAAACGATTTCAGAAGAAGATATGCAGGTAGCAACGAGAGAGGTTGCGCGATTAAAAGGAGATGTATCTACTTTGCGCCTTGCCCTTAATGAGTTAAAAATTAGAAATGAGATTCTTCAAAGAGAGAACCAAACGCTGACTAGACAGGTGTCTACGACAGACAAAAAAGTAACCGCTCTTTCACAGGAAAATACGGAGCTAAAAGGCAAAGTTAATGTTGCTTCTGCATTAAAAGTTTCCAATATCCAGGTTAATGGAATTTCAATCTCAAAAAAAGGCAAAATAGAGACTGAATCCCGCACCCGTAGAATAGATCAATTACAGATTTTATTTTCTGTCGCAGACAATGTCCTGACACCGAAAGGAAATAAAGAAGTATTTGTTCGGGTGATAGATCCATCGGGTAATTTATTTGGCGACGCTAACAATATGTTTTATGTGCATGGCGAGAAATTACAGTATACATTCAAGGAAACCATTAGTTTTACGAATAATGGGGAAGAGTATCAATTCCTTTGGTCACAAGATAAATTCAAAAAGGGAGCCTATACTGTCTTGCTGTATAATGAGAATGCGATCATGGGACGCGCTAGTGTCGTTTTAAGGTAGTGGACAAGTAATCAGTGACCAGTAAATCAGTGATTGTATAGTTAACTAGCTCATCACTCATTACTTTTTATAAATAGGTAACGTTATAACAAACGTTGTTCCTACATTTGTTTGAGTCATAAAATCAATTTTCCCCCCAATTCCCGTTATTGTCTGCTTTACAAAGGCCAAACCTAATCCGGTCCCCGAGCTTTTAGTCGTGAAATTTGGCTTAAATATTTTAGGAATAACATCTTGCGGGATACCAAAACCGTTATCTTGGATCAAGATTTCGACCAAATCTTCATCGGTATACCGTAAAATAATATCAATTTTAATTTTCTTCCGACCCAGGCTCGCTTCTATCGCATTCTTAAATAAGTTGTTGAATGTCCGAAGGAATTGGTCACGGTCGCCTTGCACAAAGACCGATTTATCCGATGTTTCGTTGATTAAAAGGATGGATGTATTGCTTGTATTGCTAAAGAGATTGATGGCCTTCCGAATTTTTTCAACAAGATCGATTTTTACCAGGCTTGTCTCCGGCAATTTGGCAAAAGCAGAAAACTCTGTGGCAATAGTTGATAACAGGTCAATCTGTTCGATAATAGAAGTCGATATACGTTGAAAACGTTCTTCAAAGCGGCTGTCGTTTTCGTGATAGGATCGGATCAACTGCTGAATGCCTAACTTCATTGGTGTAAGTGGGTTTTTAATCTCATGCGCTACCTGTTTTGCCATTTCACGCCAAGCAGTTTCCCGTTCCACGTCTCGCAATTGTTTGGCGCTCTCTTCCAGTTTAATCAACATATGATTATATTCCTTAATGAGCATCCCGATTTCGTCATTTCTATCCCAATAGAGAGGTTCGTTGATCTTGTTGGATAATTGTGTCTCTGCCAGCTTCATCCGTACAATATCTAGGGGTTTGGTTATTTTTCGAGACAATGTTACGGCAATGAAACCAAATAAAATAATGATAAATGTATAGATATTTAAAATGGTATTTAGCAACAGGTTCTTACTATCTGCCGCATCTTTCTCCGTCGTATAATACGGGATGTTTAGGTAAGCAGCCGTCGTGTAATCTTCATATTTGATAGCTGCATATACAGAAGAGAACCAAAAATTTGAAATACGTTCCCGTTCATAAGCTTCCGAGTTCCGCAATACAGCTAGTTTATTTAATGCTGCAGGATTCATAAAGTCGGATATAAGCTTCAGATCAAAAATACGTTGTTGTGAGGAATAAAGTAGCCGTCCAGACTTATCGTATAGGTTGAAGTTTGTCATGGTAGAAGGGGCCATTTCTTTGAGCATTTCTACAATTTTCTCTTTAAATCCCTCCTGACTTTGACTACCGGCCATATAGTTTTCAATCTTTTTAGTGATTTCTGCAATTTCCTTTAATCGATTAGTGGTTGTCGTTTCTTCCAACTGCCTGTTTAAACTGATAAAGGCGACAGCACCGGATATCAATGTGCCCAATAAGACGGATGTACTAACCAACGCTTGAATACGTGTACTATACTGGATATTGTTGAATAGGATGCGAAAATGGTACTGAATCCTATTCCATCGAAACGATATACTGGAAAAAGTTTTGATAAGATAATTGATGAGATTAAATAGGCCGAAGAAGATGAGCAAGAGTATGAAGACGATAGATGCCAAGGCTAGATGTTCCCAAAGGGAGGCTTTTGGCATACTAAAAACAATCGTTGTATATTGATCGGGCTTATAGGCGAGATGAAAATAATGATCGTTTACTGTTAAAGGCATATATTCCCGCAGTTTATTCGGTATGCTTAGGTCATTTTCCGTATAGCTATAGGTGCCGTATTGTGTTACCAGATTATTGCCTTTATAGAGCGCATAAGAATTATCCCTGAAGGACTCAAAGTGCCAGCTTGTCGCATTATTGTCCGCTAATACTTCCGGATAGGGAAGAGAGGTACTATAAGATAGGTTTTTTATATTGAGATAAATGTGGTGAAACTTATCGGGGTTGTCCTCATAAGGAATGGAAAAATGGGTGAAATATTCATGTGTCCCCAGCTCGCTACGTAAGCGGTAAAAGTTTGAGGTGAACGGAATTTTTATAGCACTTTTAATTACATTTTCCCGGTATTCCGCCGGTTTATTTATTGTATAGTTTTCTAGGGGGGTACCCTCGTTGTCGTAATAGAATGCTTGGAATTCGAATCTTGACAAATACCCGCTCATATATCTTGTTTTGATATAATCCGTAATATAAGGAATATCGGGCATTGTATCATGCAGATTAAAGAGTTTACTTAATCGATAATCGTTAATGATATTTTTTTCCAGATCAATAAAAAGGGAAACGGCGTTTACATCATCTTCAGCCAAAAGGTGAGCGATGGCCTGCTCCATTCTGTTCATCTTTTTTATCTCATTATAGTGGTTATAAGAGATGACCGAGATGGTTGAAAATAGCAATACCGTTAAAATAAATGTAGAGAGCTGATAAGGCGACGAAAAATGGTAGGCTTTGTAAGTCCGGAGAAAAACTAAAATACCAAAAAGAATACCGAAGAGAATATTAAAACCTATAAGAGCTGTGGCAATTAGGGCAAAAACCAAGCAGATTAGTTCGATATTCAGTATAACGGTAATATTATTTAGTAGTTGACGCACCATTTGTACCACCCGGTCAATATACAATACCAGTGTAAGTACATTAATACAGAATAACAAAATACATAACCAACCGTAGTAGCCAAGATTGAGGATTTTGGTGAAGTCGTTTTCATATACGGGGGAATGCGTCAGAAGCGTTCCTAGAAAATAATAGATGATATGTCCAAAGAAATAGATCGAAAAAATACCAATCGCGGAGAGGATAATTGCATACTTTCTATTCGTTAAAAAAGCGGGGGGGTGAAGGTATTTTTGAATAGACATAATAAAGCACATAAACCAAAATATGGCACATGTGTTTACTAAAAAAGACCAAATATTGGGTAAAAATTGGTTGTAGGCATAATGTTTAGGATCAAATAATTCCAGGCTGGAATGGATAAACAACCAGTTCGATTTTAGATCTAAATACCGTACAGCTACCAATGTACTAGCAAACAAGATAATTCCCAGCCAAGCTTTCCCTTTTTTTGCGAAATAAATTGCAATACTATTGATCAAGATAATCAAACATACCAGTCCGGCTACCCAACAAAAGAATTGTAAACTGATGAATAAGTTATCTTTCTTTCCCTCGATTAACTTGACGGAAAATAGATAATTGCCATTTTTACTATAAATATTACGTATATTTTTATTATCGTCGTATCCGGCAATTTCAAGATTATTAACACCGATAGTAGAAAGAAAATTATTGTGCAAGAATTGGTTTGTATTTTCGAAATTCCGCTTTATGGGAACTAAAGCGAGGACGGAAATACCGTTTGTTAGTTCTTTTTTCTTTGTTAAGAAAGAACGATTTTCAGTTTGGATGACAGAAGTCTTTTCGCTTAATCCCACATCACTGAAAGGAACGTAGATATAGGTAGACCAGTGCACAATCTGGTTATCGTTGTATATATAAAAATAGATAAATTCTTTAGCCAGCTTGGTCGTAAGATTAGCGAGTTGTACCGGATACTTGTCGGCGTGCTGGAAGGTTTTGATGACGAGGCTATCTCGCAATATGTCATCAATTCTATCTTCATACCAATGAATCTTCCGTGTAAGTTTTTTTTCATCCAGCTCGAGCATGTCTTCATCCGTAATGGTGAAGTGAATGGTGAGTGCTGTACCCATCAGGGATAGTGTTAACACCAAAAGCAAAAATCGAATTTTTGTAAGCATCTCCATTCTTTTCCGTACGATGGATGTAAACCTAAATAAATTCATCTTTATATGCAATTAATTGCATATAAAGATGAATTTATTTAGCGCTCCTCGGCCATCAAGGTCTCTTTGTATAGAGGAAATATAAAAAAAAGTCCTCGTTATGTATACATAACGAGGACTTTTTTTTATTATGACACTACGCCTTAGGAATGCGTATGTACATCTTCTTCGCGAAAGAATTTTGCCCCAAAATATTCCCGGTTCATCCGCGCAATATTCGATAATTTGATGCCTTTGGGACATTCTGCCTCGCAGGCACCTGTATTCGTACAGTTACCGAATCCTTCTGCATCCATTTGGTCAATCATGGCCTGTGCTCTTTCGTAGCGTTCTGTTTGGCCTTGTGGTAATAATGCAAATTGAGAGATCTTTGCCGATACGAACAGCATGGCAGATGCATTTTTACATGCAGCTACGCAAGCCCCACATCCGATACATGTTGCAGACTCAAATGCTTCGTCGGCAATACGTTTTGGGATAGGAATCGTATTAGCATCAGGAACACCTCCGGTATTTACATTTACATATCCACCAGCCTGTTGAATACGATCAAAGGATGTACGATCAACTGCTAGATCTTTTAATACAGGGAACGCCGCTGCTCTCCATGGCTCGATGACGATAGTCTGTCCGTCATGGAAAGAACGCATATGCAATTGACAGGTTGTGATACCGTATTTTGGTCCGTGTGGACGACCGTTGATAACTAATGAACACATACCACAAATACCTTCACGACAATCGTGATCAAAATATATAGGGTCTTCTCCCTTGCGTGTAAGGTCTTCGTTTACCACATCCAGCATTTCTAAGAAAGACATGTCATCTGCGATGTCCTTCGCTTGGATAGTGACAAATTTACCCTTGGTTTTATCATTTTTCTGACGCCAAATTTTTAGCGTTAAATTCATATGTTGTGCCATGATAATATATCTCCCTACTATTTGTAACTTCTTTGTGTTAATTTAACGTTTTCGAAAACTAACTCTTCCTTATGTAAAGCTTCTGGTTGATTCTCTCCTCGGAATTCCCAAGCAGACACAAAAGTAAAGTTCTCGTCATCACGCTTAGCTTCTCCCTCTTCCGTTTGTGATTCCAAACGGAAATGTCCTCCACAGGATTCAGCACGGTTTAATGCATCGTCTACCATCAGTTCTCCTAATTCCAGAAAGTCTGCTACACGTCCCGCTTTTTCCAACGACATATTCAGCTCTTCGTTTTCTCCCAACACTTTTACGTCCGACCAGAATTCTTTTTTCAATTCCTGAATTAAGCCTTTTGCTTTTGTTAAGCCTTCTGCTGTACGGGCCATACCACAGTATTCCCACATGATATTTCCCAATTTCTTGTGAATATCATCTACAGTTTTCGAACCTTTCAAGTTTAGTAACGCGTTTACTTTGTTTTGGACTTCCTTACGTGTTTGTTCGAAGGCAGGGTTATTTTTATCAACTGGCGCAAAGCTTCCCAAATTTGCTAAATAATCACCTACGGTGTAAGGAATAACGAAATATCCGTCAGATAAACCTTGCATAAGTGCCGATGCACCCAAGCGGTTAGCGCCATGGTCAGAGAAGTTACATTCACCCAACGCATACAATCCTGGTACTGTGGTCATTAAGTTGTAATCTACCCAGATGCCTCCCATCGTGTAATGTACGGCAGGATAGATACGCATCGGTTGCTCATACGGATTTTCGTCTGTAATTTGGTAATACATGTCAAACAAGTTACCGTATTTAGCTTCTACCGTATCTTTTCCTAAACGTTTGATAGCGTCGGCGAAATCTAAGAACACAGCTACACCAGATTTACCAACACCCCGGCCGTCGTCGACCATTTCTTTCGCATTGCGGGAAGCCACGTCACGTGGTACCAAGTTACCGAAAGAAGGATATTTTCTTTCCAAGAAGTAATCCCGATCCTCTTCTTTAATATCTGCTGGTTTTAATTGTCCCTGACGTAATTTTTCAGAAAGTTCTTTTGTTTTTGGAACCCAAACCCGCCCATCATTACGAAGCGATTCTGACATCAAGGTCAGTTTCGATTGATGATCACCGGTTACGGGAATACAAGTAGGGTGGATTTGTGTGTAACAAGGGTTGGCAAAGAAAGCTCCGCGTTTGTGTGCTCTCCAAGCAGCTGTAACGTTACACCCCATAGCATTGGTTGACAGGAAGAAAACGTTTCCATAACCACCGGTACACAACAATACCGCATGTCCTTCGTGTGCTTCTATTTTACCTGTTACCAGGTCACGGGTGATAATACCACGCGCATGTCCGTCGATCTTTACCAAATCTAACATCTCGTGGCGCGTATACGACTTTACTTTCCCTTTTCTGATCTGACGGTTTAAGGCAGAATATGCACCTAATAATAATTGCTGTCCGGTTTGTCCACGTGCATAGAATGTACGGGATACCTGTGCCCCACCAAAAGAACGGTTATCCAACAATCCACCATATTCGCGGGCAAAAGGAACACCTTGTGCCACACATTGGTCAATAATATTGACGGAAACTTCTGCTAAACGATATACATTGGCTTCGCGTGCGCGATAATCTCCTCCTTTAATCGTGTCGTAGAATAAACGAAACACGGAGTCCCCATCATTTTGGTAGTTTTTAGCAGCATTTATACCCCCTTGTGCCGCAATAGAGTGCGCACGACGTGGAGAGTCCTGATAACAAAATGTTTTGACATTGTAACCAAGTTCTGCCAATGAAGCTGCTGCCGATGCTCCTGCCAAACCTGTACCCACCACAATGATAGTGAACTTACGCTTGTTGGCTGGGTTGACCAGCTTCATGTTGAATTTATGTTTTGACCATTTCTCGGCTAATGGGCCTGCAGGTACTTTCGAATCTAACATATTTTAAATAATTTATATTTAACAGATATGGATATATCCTAAAATATTATTTAACGAAATAAAAATATAGTGGCATCAATGCAAAACCAATCGGAATAATAACACCGAATACCCAAACACCTAAAAACTCAATGATAGGTACGTATTTTTTATGAGAAACACCTAACGTCTGGAACGCCGACTTGAATCCGTGGATCAAGTGAAACGACAGGGCCGCCATGGCTAGGACATAGAAGATCACGATTCCGATATTCTGAAAAGCAAAATCTACCTGTTTGTAAAGGTCCCGTGCTTTGATGATTTCCACATTGTTCTCAACCGTAACCTGATAATCATTAAATTCAGTAGCTTGTATCTCCTGTACAGCGGTTTCACCTGTTGCCAAATCCGTGCGATATTCCACATAGGGTACTTGATCGTTATGGTATTTCCACCAGAAATTATACATGTGTGTGGCGAGGAAAACCAAGATGATTGTGCCCAAGATTCCCATGTTACGGGAATTCCACTTACTATTTGCAGCACCATTAAACTGTGCATAGCCGATAGGACGAGCAGCCTTGTTTTTCATCGTCAAGACTAAGGCATAAATAGCATGTAAAATGATTGAAGCGTAAAGTAGATATGATACTACTTTAATAGGGGTAAAGTGGGTCATGAAATACGCATACTGGTTGAAAGCGTACCCCGCATCGTTTTTAAATAGCTGCAAGTTACCAATCAAATGAACGATCAGGAACAGACATAAAAAAATCCCCGTCAAGCTCATGATTAGTTTTCTTCCAAGTGAAGAATTTAAAACTGGCTTTGAATTACTCATTATCCTAGATGTTTATATATATTTTCGCAAATCTATTTATTTGCTAACATAAATATGACAAAGTAGTGTGGAAAACAAACAATTTAGAACGTTTCTAATCAAAAAAGAGGTTGCCCTGCTGAACAACCTCTTTGTATGTTTATATAATGATTTAAAGTCTATAAAAAGGAGAACCCAACTCCGATAGTCCACATCCTTATTTTTTGATTACCGGTTTCGTTCAAATTGCTCAATCCGTGTTCGTAACGTAGGTCAACGGTAAAGCTGCTAATATCAGCTCCAATACCACCGATGATACCTGTGGAGCTTTTTTTATAGTTTGACCATTCTGCCGGTTTTGTGAAACTTATGTCCTCGTTTTGTCCAAAAGAGAATACAGGGCCGGCTTGAATCCGAGCACCAATGGGACCGAGTCCGATTCTTGTTCCGAGTAAAACGGGTACATCAAAACTTTTAAAGGTAGCATCGCCATTTTGACCATCTTCTGTTTGAATGCCTACTTTTTTACTGGCATAATAAGCTTCAGGTTGTACATGGAACCCTGCTATTCCCACGCGACCCCACGCTCCCAATTGGAATCCTGTTTTCGTATCTGAATTAAGAAATCTTCCTTCGGACCGCAGACTAGAGAAGCCTAATCCGCCCTTTAATCCCACTTTAAATGTAGGGAATAATTGTGCTTGTGAAATGCCGATAGCGGCGATCAAACAAATTAAAGTAAGTATAGATTTTTTCATGTGGAAAATATTTGTTTATTTTATTACAACTACAATAATAAGATATTTGTTTTAAAATTTGATATATGAGTGTGTTAAAAATAACAGCCGAAGCCTGGGAAATCTTGAAAATAAAATTGAGTAGAAAATATAACCACTTAACAACTGGGGATTTAGCCTATACGCCCGGAGAAGAGGATGCGTTGGTAGCTCGCCTTGCAAAGAGACTTCGGCGCGATAAGGAATATATTGCATTTACATTGGCAAAAGAATTGTCAAATCTAGAATCAAATCGTTTGTAGGAATGGCAGAATTGATTACATGGACCGATTTTGAAAGCGTGGATTTGCGTGCCGGAACGATAATAGACGTGGAAGATTTTCCGAAAGCACGTAAACCAGCTTATCAATTGCGTATCGATTTTGGTAAGTTGGGTATATTGAAATCTAGTGCACAGATTACAGCACACTATAAAAAAGAGGACTTAATAGGCCGGCAAATTATAGCGGTCGTCAATTTCCCGAAAAAGCAAATAGCCGATTTTATGTCAGAATGCTTGGTAACAGGGTTACCGGACGAGAATGGGGATATCGTATTGAGTTCGATAGAGCGGAAGGTCCCAAATGGCACGAGATTAATATGAAAATATATAATTTTGAACCGACGGACTTTGGTCCTGTAGCAACAGATGAAGCTTATATGCGAGAGGCGCTAAAGCTAGCGCAAAAGGCCTATGAAGAGGATGAAATTCCTATTGGGGCTATTATCGTTAGTCAAGGTAAGATCATAGGAAAGGGATATAATCTTACGGAACGATTGAAT
Source organism: Sphingobacterium micropteri (assembly GCF_014692515.1). Classification (GTDB taxonomy): domain Bacteria; phylum Bacteroidota; class Bacteroidia; order Sphingobacteriales; family Sphingobacteriaceae; genus Sphingobacterium; species Sphingobacterium micropteri. Next base: position 119,647 of record NZ_JACOIK010000011.1, read on the forward strand.
GATGTGACCGCGCATGCTGAAATGCAGGCTTTTACCGCCGCCTCTAATTATATGGGAGGGAAATATTTAAAAGATTGTACCTTGTATGTTACGGTAGAACCCTGTGTGATGTGTGCCGGGGCATCCTATTGGGCACAAATCGCCAAGATTGTGTATGGAGCGGAGGATGAAAAAAGGGGAGCTTCCCGCTATGGTAATCTTTATCATCCCAAAACAGAGGTGACTTCGGGTGTGCTGGCGACGGAATGCGCTAATCTGATAAAATCATTTTTTCGTAATAAAAGATGAAGAAAAAAAACTTTTGAGAGGTAAATAAAACCGAAGCCCATTGAAATTGTTATATTCGTGTTCTTATTTAATTATAATCAAAAAACAGAAATATTATGGCATTTGAATTAGAAGCTTTACCATACGCCAGCAATGCGTTGGAGCCGCACATTGACAAAGAAACCATGGAAATTCACCATGATCGTCACCACCAAGCCTATGTAGACAACTTAAATAAAGCGATTGCAGGGACAGATGCTGAAAACTTATCTTTAGAAGAAATCAACAAAAACATTTCTAAATATCCTGCTGCTGTTCGCAACAATGGTGGAGGACATTTTAACCATAAGCTTTTTTGGACTATTTTGAGTGCAAATGGCGGCGGCGAGCCTACGGGTGAGTTAGCAGAGGCTATCAACCAAGCGTTTGGCTCATTCTCAGAATTGAAGACACAATTACAGAATGCAGGTGCTACGCGTTTTGGTTCTGGTTGGGCGTGGCTAGTTGTGAAAGCAGATGGACAACTCGCTGTAACATCTACTCCGAATCAAGATAATCCATTGATGGACGTAGCAGAAGTACAGGGCACACCTATTTTGGGTATTGATGTATGGGAACATGCGTACTATTTGAAATATCAGAACAAACGTCCTGCCTACCTTGATGCGATTTTCAACGTTATCGATTGGGATGCTGTAGCGAAACGCTATCAAGAAGCGAAGTAAGCGTCTGAAATAAAAAAAGCCTGGGAAATTTTCCCAGGCTTTTTTTATTCTTCTGTTCCGGCGATATGTTCATCAAGATCACTACCACTAACTTCTGCCCGGATTTTAGCTTCGAGTTCGTCGCTTAAATCGGGATTGTCCAGTAGTAAGCTCTTGACAGCATCACGCCCTTGCCCTAATTTGGTGTCACCATAACTAAACCATGAGCCAGACTTTTTGATGATGCCATATTCTACACCTAGGTCTATGATTTCACCTACTTTAGAGATTCCTTCACCAAACATAATGTCAAATTCTGCTAAACGGAATGGTGGCGCTACTTTATTTTTTACAATTTTTACTTTAACACGGTTACCCGCTACTTCGTCGCTATCTTTAATTTGGGAAGTTCTGCGAATATCCAAACGAACGGAGGCATAGAATTTCAATGCATTTCCACCCGTGGTCGTTTCTGGGTTTCCAAACATAACACCAATTTTCTCCCGCAATTGGTTGATAAAAATACAACAGCAATTGGTTTTAGAGATTGTCCCGGTTAGTTTCCGCAAAGCCTGCGACATCAAACGGGCTTGGAGACCCATTTTGGAATCTCCCATTTCCCCCTCAATTTCTCCTTTAGGCACTAACGCTGCAACGGAATCGATCACAATAACATCGATCGCACCCGAACGGATAAGGTTGTCGGCAATTTCCAATGCCTGTTCTCCATTGTCGGGTTGAGAGATAAGTAGATTTTCGACATCTACCCCTAGCTTTTGTGCGTAGTATTTATCAAAAGCGTGCTCCGCATCAATGATAGCCGCTATTCCTCCTTTTTTTTGAGCTTCAGCAACAATATGCGTAGCCAAGGTGGTTTTACCTGAAGATTCCGGTCCATAAATCTCAATAATACGACCTTTAGGTACTCCTCCGATACCCAATGCTATGTCTAGGCCAAGAGAACCTGTTGAGATCGCCTCGATGGGCTCTACTGCTGAATCCCCCAATTTCATAATCGTACCTTTTCCATACGATTTCTCCAATTTATCTAAAGTTAGCTGTAAAGCTTTTAGTTTGTCTGCGTTACTCATATTTTTAGTATTGTCTAGTCAAAAATAAGATTAAAATTTAAAATCACCAAATTAATATGCTAATATTTTTAGCCTATCTATTTAGCTTATGCGTTCCTTGCCGTTTTGGTATAATGCGTTTCAAAATACTTGCAGAAATAGGTAATAGGACATATCTCACATTTAGGGCGCCTCGCTACACAGATATACCGTCCATGAAGGATAAGCCAATGATGTGCGATAGCGATCGTATCCTCTGGGAGATATTTGACCAATTGCTTTTCCACAGCCAACGGGGTCGTGGCACGGCTTGTTAATCCTAAACGATTGCTCACCCGAAAAACATGCGTATCTACGGCCATAGCCGGTTTGTTGTATACCACAGATGAGATCACGTTAGCCGTTTTTCTTCCTACACCAGGTAATTTGATAAGATCTTCTACTTTTTCGGGTACTTCGCCCTGAAACTCTTCCAGCAATTTTTTGGCCATTCCCACTAGATGTTTGGCTTTATTATTTGGATAGCTCACTGATCGGATATATGTAAATACTTCATCTGTGGTACTAGCCGCTAATGACGGAGCGTCGGGGAAGCGTTCGAAGAGCTTGGGGGTCACTAGGTTGATGCGTTTGTCTGTACACTGTGCAGATAAAATGACCGCCACCAAGAGCTCGTATGGGTTACTATAATTTAATTCTGTTTGTGCATCAGGGCTGTGTGTCGAAAAATACTTTACAAATTCCTGATACCGTTCTTTTTTCAGCATGAACAAAATTAGAAATTAAAAAGTAAAACGTAAAAGACAAAGCACAAAAGAGAAGTAATACCGCTTTAAAAAACAAAGTCTCTAATAAATTTAGAGACTTTGCCATTTTACTTTCTTAAGCTACGAGAATAGTTCAATATATTCTCTAGGACTTTGGGGCTGGGATCTTTCACCAATTTCTGTAAATTGGATTTCAGATTTTGTTCAAATGTTTCATCAACTATCTCTACCATGCTCACCCTTTCCTCGCTTAATTCCGTATCATGTTCCTTTGTAAAGAATTCGACCATAAGCGTTTTAATTATGTAAGTATATATTAAACGCCAGATAAAAGTTTATAGTATGTAAGATTTAACATTTTTTTACTTTTTTTCTAGAATATATCGATCGGCCTCTTCAATAGCGGCTTTGGCATTTACCATTCCGCCCGAAACACTGATCTCATCTAAGTAAACCTTTTTGGTAGACCCGTCTACACTAATCTTTACTTTTTCGTCTACCTTAGTTACCGATTTTAAGATAATATCTTTCACCTCTTTGGCAGTCAGTTCCGGATAATAGGAGCGTAATAAAGCCGCTAATCCAGATACCACCGGAGCAGCCATACTGGTGCCATTTTGTTCCTTATATGTCGATTCGGGCATCGTAGAGTTAATTTTTACGCCCGGTGCAAACACATCTACTGACCGATACCCGAAATTGGAGAATTCGGCTAGTAAATCACCATCAAGCCCCGAGGATGTAGCGCCTACTGTAATCCAATTGGAGGCTTCTCCTGTTACAGCATCAAGGCTGTCTGTGTAATACTTCATCGGGTAGTTCTTGACCATGTCGATATCTTTGGCGTCGTTGCCTGCCGCATGTACGAGAAGTACATCCTTTTCCTCCGCATATTTTACGGCTTCATCTACGGTCTTTTTATTGTATACATACCCTTTTCCGAAACTCATATTAATCACTTTTGCACCGTTATCCACAGCATAGCGTATACCATTTGCCACGTCTTTATCCCGTTCGTCCCCATCAGGGACTATCCGCACACCCATAATCTGTACGTTATCTGCGATGCCGTCAACGCCTATTCCGTTGTGCCGTTTAGCACCGATGATACCCGCCACATGTGTGCCATGATCAGCGTCGGGGCCTTTGATATCCGCATTTCCATAAAAACGTTCATCTGCATCTTCATAATTGTCGCCAACGATATGCCTGGAATCATAAGATTTATTTAGATGATAGTCTACCTGTGCCCGGTAGTATTTAACCCCATCCTCCAGTTCTTTATAAAAATCTTCAAAGCTCTTGTCGTCGTTGAGTTCTCTTTTCGTCATGCGAATAGCCAATTTTTGACGATCTGTCTTTGGTTTGAAGGCATCGATATCGGCTTTGGTCATATCTTTGATATCTTTGCCTATGCTGTTGGTGATCGCATCAATTTCATCTTTTAGGCGACCGTAATTGAGGTTGCCAAAATTTGCTTGATCGAGCTTACTGGTATAATCGCTGATCATTCGTTGGTACGCTACAAATTCCCGTCGCTCGTCTTCACGCAGCGGTGTCGAAGGTAATACCGAGATATATTTGGGCTCGTAAAGGCGGATTAAACGGGTGACTTCCAGATTGTCGTAGTGCACATTTTCGCCTTCCGCATTTCCCATAAAGTTCCATCCATGTACATCGTCAATATAGCCATTATTATCATCATCTTCCGCATTCCCGGCAACTTCCTTAGGGTTTGTCCACATGACATCTTTTAAATCTTCGTGCTCATAATCAATACCGCCGTCTAGCACACCTACGACGACAGGCGTCGATTCCCGGCCTGTCAACAGTTCGTACGCTTTTTCGGTACTAATTCCGCGCACACCGTCTGTTGCGTAATCCAGATTATACCAATTTGGGGGATTCGTACCTTTAGATTGTGCATTTCCCCATAACGGAAGTATACATACACCTAATAAAGCAACCCGTTTCCATGTTTTAATCATATGTTTTTGTTTCGTCAAGAGACAAATATAAGGTAACTCTAGAGTCGATGTTGTTAAAAAAATATAAATCACTATTCTTTTTACATTAACTTTATGTCCAAAACTTGCTTGTTGATGCATAAAAACTGGAACTATATGATTATTATTGGAGCTATGACAATCTCTTGTTCTGATAAAACGACGAAAAATACCGCGTCTTGGCCGACAGTTACCGCTCCTGTAGCGCAAAAGAAAATACACAACCGCATCATTCATCATGATACGGTCGCGGATGATTACTACTGGATGAATGACTATTTTAAAAAAGGGCCAGATTCTGCTGAAGTTATTGCTTATCTGGAAGCGGAGAACAGCTATACTGCGGCGATGTTACAAGATACTGAAAAGTTTCAGGAAACACTTTTCCACGAAATGAAAGGACGTATAAAGGAGAAAGATGAGTCTGTCCCGTATCTCAAGAATGGTTACTATTATTACAGCCGTACGGAAGAAGGTAAACAATACTATAAATTCTGTCGAAAAAAAGGGAGTTTGGATGCACCAGAGGAAGTATTGCTGGACGTGGACGATATGGCAGAAGGCTATGCCTATTATGCAGCGAGTGGCTTTTCCATAAGTCCGGATAATAAATTGCTTGCTTTTGGCGTGGATACGGTATCCCGAAGAGAATACACAATTTATGTGAAAAACTTGGAGACAGGCGAGCTGTTACCCGATAAAATAGATCGTACTTCCGGTGGAGCAACTTGGGCAAATGATAACAAAACACTGTTCTATACTGCAAAAAATCCGGTAACTTTACTGAGTGAGAAAATCCGGCGTTATACATTGGGTTTAGGAGCAGAAGGGGACGTTGTTGTATATGAGGAAAAAGACAACACCAACTATATCGGTGTCGGCAAATCCAAAAACGGCAAACATATTATGATTTATTCTGGCGGAACACTATCGTCAGAAGTCCACTTGTTGGATGCTGATCATCCGAATGGTGTATTCAAAGTATTTCAACCTAGGATGAAAGAAGTTCTGTATTCGGTGACGGCGCTCGCCGACCGGTTCTTAATTTTGACGAATGACGGAGCGAAAAACTTCCAGGTGATGGAATGTCCGTTAGACAAAACTACCAAAGAATATTGGAAAGAATTTATTCCGCATCGGAAAGACGTGCTTGTTTCTGATATTGATGAATTCAAGGATTACATCGTGATTTCGGAACGTAAGAATGGCTTGACACAAATGGCTGTACGCTCTTTAAAAGACGGGCATCAGCATTATCTGGATTTCGGCGAGGCGGCGTATACGGTATATCCAAGTACAAATGTAGAATATAATACCGATATGGTTCGTTATGGTTACACTTCACTTGTCACACCGTCTTCTACGTTTGACTATAACATGAGTACCAAAGAAAAGACCCTTCGGAAACAACAGGAGATTGTTGGTGGGTATGACGCAGACCACTATGTAACGGAGCGTTTGTTTGCCACAGTTGCTGATGGTACACAAGTTCCTATTTCGTTGGTCTATAAAAAAGGGTTCCCTAAAAATGGGAAATCACCCCTGTTGTTGTACGGGTACGGTTCGTATGGGATGTCCATGGATCCTACGTTTAATTCGTCGAGACTGAGCCTGTTGGATCGAGGTTTTGCGTATGCCATTGCCCATATACGTGGTGGAGAGGAGATGGGAAGGCAATGGTATGAGGATGGTAAAATGATGAATAAGAAAAATACTTTTACAGATTTTATCGACTGCGCCAACTATTTGATTTCCCAAAAATATACAAGTTCGGACCATCTGTATGCACAAGGAGGTAGTGCGGGTGGATTATTAATGGGGGCGGTTATCAACATGGCGCCCGAACTATGGAATGGTGTTATTGCGCAGGTTCCTTTTGTCGATGTGGTCAACACCATGCTGGATGAGACAATTCCATTAACGACAAACGAATATGACGAATGGGGAAATCCGAATGAGCAAGCTGCTTATGCGTATATGAAGTCGTATTCGCCCTATGAGAATATAGAAGCAAAGGCGTATCCGAACCTACTGGTTACTACAGGTCTTCATGATAGTCAGGTGCAATATTTCGAACCCGCGAAATGGGTGGCGAAGTTGCGTGAAATAAAGCAAGGGAATCAAGTGGTATTGTTCAAAACAGATATGTCCTACGGACACGGTGGGGCTTCCGGCAGGTTTGATTATCTGAAAGATGTCGCACTGAACTATGCGTTCTTATTCAAGTTGGAGGGGATTACCGAGTAAAAAATAGCCGGTGTGTTGCCTGTTGTAACACACCGGCTATTTTTTATTTTAATGAATCCAGTTGATTCTCCCGCTCTATCTCCCGTGCATCAATCTGATGCTGTTTGTAGTTTTCAATAGCCACCTTGCTCGCTTTTAAGGAAACGATAATGCCGATGATAGCGATAACCGTAACGATTGCTAATCCCCATACATATTTCTTTTTGTCCTGTTTAACTAACCAGTACATCAGGAAAATATAGGGAACCGCAAAAAAGATATAAAAAATAATACTTGGACCAACCATCGTTCGGAGAATTTTAAACCGAGACAAAAGTACCTAAAAAAAGAGATATTAGCGCCACGTCATTTCTTTTAAACCTTTTAGCAAAAATGCGGTCTAATTATCATATTGATGGGAGAATACTGCAATGGGTATTTTTTTGACAAAAAAACTAGACGCCTATTGCATAAAAGAAAAAAATAATTTTTTACTTTTGTCCTGTTAATAGTTAATAGATAGACAAATGAACACGTTCACATGTTATACGTATATTCCGGTGCAACTTCCGAAGAAGTTTGTAAAGGATATGTTGTATACATTGAAGGGATTCAATTGTCCTATATTACGATTCCGACGACCTATTCTGCCTCGAGCTTGATTGGGAGGCAGGACAACATCCATTATGAACAATCACTCGGCTCAGTGGTTTCTCAATCGTTAATTAATAGAGTTTTGTTGAGAACACATTTATGTGTAATTTATTAGGTCGACATCTTCGATGACACTTTCAGATTTTTTAGTTATTCCTGCCACTTCTGCACATATAGGATATGCAGAGACGATTTGCAATGAAATGTTTGAATCTGCGAAAGCGCGCGGAACAGGCATTGCTCGCCGTAAGCCAGAATATATTGTACGCAAGATAGAGGAGGGCAAAGCGGTCATTGCCTTACATAAGGATGGGCGTTGGGCCGGCTTTTGTTATATCGAGACATGGAGTCACGGGGATTATGTGGCCAATTCCGGTTTGATTGTAAGCCCTGAATTTAGGAAAGTAGGATTGGCGAAAGCGATTAAGAAACGTGTCTTTGATTTATCACGCGAAAAATATCCGAAAGCGAAAATATTTGGTTTAACCACCGGTTTGGCTGTTATGAAAATAAATTCAGATTTAGGCTATGAACCGGTAACATATGGCGAACTAACCCAAGATGAAGAATTTTGGAAAGGTTGTCAATCTTGTGTGAACTTTGATATTCTTGTCAGCAAGGAGCGGAAGAACTGTATGTGTACCGCTATGCTGTGGGATCCTGTCGAGAAAGAACGTGAACTCAAAGAAAAAATTCAGCGTCGTGCCGAAGCGAAAGAACGGTTGGATCGTATTGTGAAAAAGCAATCGCTTTTGAAACGTATTGAAGCTAAATTGTGGAAATCGTCCAGAAAGATTGTTGCCGCCGTGTTCCCTGTAGGTATCGGTCTCGCAAAAAATATATAATGACTATATTTCCTCTATAAAATAGCCCTTGATGGCAGAGGAGAGCGAAATAAATTCATTTTCTTTTAAAGAATTCGTGAATGCCACGCATTTTATTTAGGTTTGACCTCATTGCATGATGAGTAACAAGAAAAAATTATATACGGATGAAAAAAGTAGTATTAGCGTTTAGTGGTGGTTTAGACACCTCCTTCTGTTGTATTTATTTGTCGAAAGAATTAGGGTTGGAAATACATTCGGTGGTCGTTAACACAGGAGGTTTCTCGAAAGAGGAGTTAAAAGCTATAGAAGAACGCGCTTATGCTTTAGGGGTGAAATCCCATAGCACGATCGATGAGACAGAAAACTACTATCGTGACACTATAAAATATCTCATTTTTGGGAATGTATTAAAAAATGCGACCTATCCGCTTTCGGTATCGGCGGAGCGTGTTTGTCAAGCGACTGCAATTGCCAATTATGCAAAAAAAATCGGTGCAGGTTGTGTAGCACATGGTTCTACGGGGGCAGGGAATGATCAGGTTCGTTTTGACATGATCTTTAATACCCTAATTCCTGGGGTAGAGATTATTACGCCGATTCGGGATCTCAAATTATCCCGGGAGGAAGAAATAGCTTATTTAGCTAAGCATGGGGTAGAGATTAATGCTGAAAAAGCGAAATACTCCATCAACAAAGGGTTGTGGGGTACTTCCGTTGGCGGTGCAGAAACCTTGACTTCGAATAAATATCTTCCGGAAGCGGCATGGCCTACGCCAGTGACGTCATCCGAACCACAGACGGTGACGATAGACTTCGTTAAAGGAGAGCCTGTTGCGCTCAATGGCGAGCCGATCGGCGCGGTTAAAGTTATTCAGCAATTACAAGATCTAGCCCAGCCGTATGGTATCGGGCGCGATATACACGTCGGAGATACGATTATCGGTATTAAGGGGCGTGTTGGTTTTGAGGCAGCCGGGCCGCTTATTCTTATCAAAGCTCATCATACACTAGAAAAACATACGCTCACTAAATGGCAGTTGTCCTGGAAAGACCAGATCTCGGGATTTTATGGTAACTATATGCACGAAGGACAAATGCATGACCCGGTTATGCGGGATATGGAGGCATTCTTGCGTTCTTCACAAGAAACGGTGACCGGGCGAGTTATTGTCGAATTACATCCGTATCGGTTTATCGTTGTAGGTATCGAGTCTGAGCACGACTTGATGTCCACTAAATTTGGTAGCTATGGTGAAATGAATGAAGGCTATACCGGTGATGATGTAAAAGGTTTTGCCAAAATATTTGGTAATCAAACTATCATCTGGCACAAAGTTAATAGTGGGGGAGCGGAATGATAAGAGTAGGTATAGTAGGTTCTGCAGGATATACAGGAGGTGAATTGCTCCGTGTATTGATTTATCACCCTGATGTAGAAGTTGTTTTTGCAAATAGCGCTTCCAATGCCGGGAACAAAGTCTATGTGGTTCACAACGATTTATTTGGCGATACTGAATTGGAATTTTCTGCCGATTTTCACTCGGATATCGATGTGCTATTTCTCTGTGTAGGGCATGGCGATGCGCGAAAATTTTTGGAAGCGCATCCGGTAGATCCTTCTGTAAAAATCATCGACCTATCGCAAGATTATCGGTTGAAAGCTAATACGGCTTATCAAGGTGGACATTTTGTGTATGGTCTCCCCGAACTCAACAGGGAAGCGATAAAATCGGCACAATATATTGCCAACCCGGGATGTTTTGCTACTAATCTACAATTGGCATTGCTTCCTTTAGCTGCTAAAGGCTTGTTGCCCGAACAGATTCATATTAATGCTACAACAGGTTCCACAGGGGCAGGGCAGAAACCTTCGCCTACTTCCCATTTTTCCTGGCGTAGTGGCAATCTTTCTGCTTATAAATCGTTCGAACATCAACATCTACAGGAAGTGTCCGAATCGTTGAGCCAGCTCCAACCGAATTTTCTACCGCAATCTGATCAATCTTTACTCGAACGGGCTATGCAGCGGATCAATATGATCCCACAACGCGGCGCATTTCCAAGAGGGATTTTTTCAGCTATATATGTAGCTTCTGCATTAGCCGAAGATGAGGCTTATGCCCTTTATGAGGAATATTACGCAAACCACCCGTTTACTTGGGTGAGTAAGGCGAATATTGATTTGAAACAGGTCGTGAATACCAATAAGAGCATTATGCATTTGGAAAAACACGGCAATCAATTGTTGATTCTAAATGCAACCGACAACTTGTTAAAAGGTGCATCAGGCCAAGCTGTTCAGAATATGAACTTAATGTTCGGTCTGGATGAAAGGGCGGGGCTTAACTTAAAGCCAGCAGGATTTTAAATTTAATTTCCACTTTTGCGGTCAAAAGTGGAGCAAACCGAGCAAAGTGAGCTCATGAACACCAAAACAAACGCGTGTTCATAAACTCGTCTCTGCGGATATTTGAAATACGAGGTTCGTGCATGCATTAAATTTCTACAGCCTTCAAATATCCGGAGGAGACATTAATTGTTAGGGATAGTACAGTTCTTAACCTTTATAAAGAGTTCCTGATAATGACCGTAGCTGGATCACGTAAAGTCACAGCTGTTTCATTTAAAATCGCATTTGCCGCTTCTTCTCCCATTTTACGGAAATCGGTGCTGATCACGGTAATGCCTTCTTCCAACACTTCTTTTACGGCTGTATCGTTGTAAGAAATCAACCCAATGTCTTCGCCGAGCTTCCAGTTCTTTTCCCGGCAGAGTTTGATAATATCCACATCATCCTGATCATATCGGCTAAATGTGATGTAGGCATCGCCTTTCTTAAAAGAATCAGGTTGGACCTGATGAATGATTTTGTGGTTTTTCTTATGCTCTTTGGAAAATGCCTCGAATCCCGCAATTAAATCTTGGGCATGAAAAGCCTCCAATGGAGCAACAAGTACTAGGCGTTTATACTTTTCCAGTTGTGGTAATAAGGTGGTTAAAGAGTCAACCAGATCAGATTTATGGTCCTGATAAATACAGCTGTATGTGCCTTCCAGGCCATGCTCGTTGTGGTCAATCACGATGCGTTTATGTGGCGGTATTTTATTTAGAACAGGGGCGGGGTTTTCACGGAAGAAAGTTTTTCTCGGCAGGTACATTTGTAGTTTGGGGATCCATTGCTTATCAACATGGTTTTGTCGCGATTGCCATTCAGATGACGATGTGCTTGGGAGGCCTTGCCGTTGGGATGTTTATAGCACCTGCTTGGCAGAAGTCCCATGCGTTGACAGCGGCGGAATTTGTATCGCGTCGGTTAGGCATCCGTGTACAAAAGTTTTATAGCTACCTGATTCTCCTAATTTCGTTGATGTATACTGGGGCTTTTCTGTATCCGGTTGCGAAAATTATCAATGTTTCCACTGGCTTTTCTATTGAAGCTTGTATTTTGGTATTGGGTGTCCTTATTATCTTGTATACGGTAGTTGGGGGGCTTTGGGGCGTTATGATAACAGATGTTGTTCAATTTATTGTGCTGACGGCTGCGGTTATTATTGTTGTTCCATTGGCCTGTGACCGCATAGGCGGTGTCGACGCATTGATTACAAATGCGCCACCAGACTTTTTTAATATCGTGAACGAAGAATATTCCTGGCTTTTTCTGTTAGCATTTGCTATCTACAATGGAATATTCATTGGGGGAAACTGGGCTTATGTGCAACGTTATACGACGGTGGACAGCCCTAAATCAGCCAGTAAAGTAGGGTATCTGTTTGCCGGTCTTTATCTTATTAGCCCCTTTATCTGGATGTTGCCCCCGATGATTTACAGAATTGTCAATCCGGAGTTATCTGGGTTAGAGAACGAAGGGGCTTACTTAATGATGTGTAAGGAAGTGCTCCCGAAGGGACTTATCGGGCTCATGTTGGGTGGTATGGTATTCGCTACAGCAAGTTCGGTAAACACCACCCTAAATCTTGCAGCTGCGGTATTTAAGAACGATTTGTATAAATCTTTCCGTCCGCAGACTAAGCCGAAGCAATTAATGTTGATTGCAAAGACTGCCGTTATTATGTTTGGTATTATAACGATTTTGGTAGCCTTGATGGTACCTTCGGCCGGTGGTATTGTAGAGATTGTATTGAGTGTGGGAGCCGTAACGGGTTGTTCGTTATATGGACCACCGATATGGGCATTATTTTCTAAGTATCATACGGGGCCTTCTATTCTTTGGTGTACGATTTTAGGATTGGCAATCAATGTTTACTTGAAATTTTTACATCCGCTGTTAACCGGTATTTCGTTAAGTAGGGCAGAGGAGATGTTAGCCGGTGCTATAATTCCTTTTGCATTGTTAGCTGGATATGAGGTATGGGCAAGGAGTCGGAAGGAAATTGCTCGTGATTATATACATTATAAGGAAGAGCAACAACGTATCGCAAACCAACCAGAGGAAGAAGATGCAGAGGAACAGAGCAGTGAAGAGCAAAACCGTTATGGTTTAAAAGTCTTGGCCCGTACCATGGTTATCACATCGTTGATCTTTATTGTGTTAGCGCTTATTGCAGACCATAAAGCGTTATGGATTACCTTATCTATTGGCATTATCGTAGGGCTAGGAGCGCTATCTATTTTTCGGTATACAAACAAAAAATTAAAGGCAGACGTCTAGTCTGCCTTTAATTTTTTGTTGATTTTAATGCTTACTCCGCAGCAAGCGTAATTTTTCGTTCTACAGAAACGTTATCACCCGTTACAGCATTACCATCTTTATCAACAAGTGTCAATTTAAATGTACTTTCACCCATAGGGAGGTTCAATACTTCGTAAGGCACCCACTGGTCCAACAAGAATTCTTGTCCGTTAATGTCTGCTTTAACCTTATTGCCATCTGCACCTAAAGAACCATTAACAATGAAAAAGTCTAATAGTAAGGATTTTGTGTCATCTCCTTTGTATTCACCTTTCGGGCGACTATAGAATAGAGCCGCTTGTCCTGAATCAGGTAACTCTTCAATTTTAGCATCCGCAGTAACTTTAAACTTTACTAATTTGGAAGCGTCATTTGTTTTGATCGACTCATGAAAAGAGCGTGATAAAAATGACATCAAATAGTGCTCGGAGTTAAGGGCGACCGTCACGCTATGTTCAGGCTTATATAATGCCGCATAGGGCGCATTATCTAAAATGAAATGAATATGCTGACCCTCATGTGAATTTGCCATATGGTGATCGTGCTCTGTTTGAGCCGTTAACTCAAAATTACTTACATCATATTTAACGGTAACTTTTGCAGAATCTGTTCCTACTTTTTCAGCAGTGATAGACGATATCTTTAATGTTGCCCCCGGGAACTCCTTGGAATGTGCTAAGGGATTTACCCCAATACTTCCAACAGAGTCAGCTAGAGCCGTGGTGTCTTGCGTTTCACCATCAGTATTCTTGGTGGTAGGATTACATGCCACAAGCGTTGCTGATGCAGCAACAAATGCTAAGGCAGTTTTCAAATTGGTCATTTTCATACCTTTTGATTTAATTATTTTTATGATTTACTACTTCTGTTATTGAACAAATATAACGGAAAAAAGTTTTACTATGCAAAAACGGAATCTAAAGCGATTTGAATGGCCGCGATCGTTTGGTCCAAATCTGCAGCGGTGTGTGCACTGGAAATGAACCCGACTTCGTATCCTGACGGACCGAAGTATATCCCTTGGTTCAGCAGCGAACGGTGCATCACTTTATATTTTTCCATGGAAAGTGGATCAATTTCGTCGGCTCGCTTGATACTTGTTTGATCGGTAAAAGCAAACCAGAAAATAGAGCCAACCGTGAAAATCTGTACCGCATAGTTTTTCTGTTTTATATAAGTGCGTATGGCTTCGACAAACTCTTGAGTTTTTGTTTCCTGTTTGGTATAAAAGTCGGGCTCTGCTAATACGCGTAGCGCGGCAATACCCGCGGACATAGCAACGGGGTTTCCGGATAGGGTGCCCGCTTGATATACACCGCCGTCAGGCGAAATATGTGCCATAAGTTCTTTGGAAGCTCCATATGCGCCGACGGGCATACCTCCTCCAATAATTTTTCCGTAGGTAATAATATCTGGTTGTATATCGTAGTATTTTGCTGCTCCTTCGAAGCCTAAGCGAAAACCAGTGATTACCTCATCGAAAATGAGTAAAGCCCCTTGTTCTTTCGTAATTTGACGTAAGAAATGAATATAGTCTTTATCTTGAATAAGCAGGCCATTGTTTGCGGGAATACCCTCGATGATAACGGCGGCTATCTGCTCGGGAAACGAGGTGAAAACCTCTTCTAGAGCCTGCTTATCGTTTAGTGCAATGACGATTGTTTCGTCAGCAAATGCTTTCGGCACACCGGCAGAGGATGTTTCACCGAACGTCACTAATCCAGAACCGGCTTTCACCAATAAGGAATCAGAATGACCGTGATAACAGCCCTCAAATTTTACAATTTTGTCCCTTTTTGTATAACCTCTTGCCAAACGGATAGCAGACATGACGGCTTCTGTTCCGGAGCTCACAAAACGAATTTTCTCGATGTAGCGATTATGGGTTAAAATCAATTCCGCTAGCTCGTTTTCCAATCGGGTCGGCGCACCAAAACTCAGACCTTTGTTTAACTGTTGGGATACCGCTTCGCGTACCTGATCATGGTTGTGCCCTAAAATTAGCGGACCCCACGAACAGCAATAATCGATAAATTCATTACCATCAGCATCCCATATCCGGGATTTATCGCCCCGTTCAATAAAAAGCGGCGTACCAAATACTGATTTAAATGCCCGGACGGGAGAGTTTACCCCCCCGGGGAAATAATTTTTTGCCTTCTCAAAAAGTTCGGCGGATTTTTTTCGGGAAATATCTTGTAGTTGTTTCATTTTGCAATTTGTTAATTATAAACTTTATTAGGTTTTAAGGGTTGTACTACACCATCCTTAACACCTGATGTCGCATCAAAAGCTTTGGCGGATGTAGAAATACCATTATTGTAATATCCCTTATGCCAAAGGTTTTAAGCGACGAGGTTTTGGTTCTTTTTACGGGAAAAAGAACATACTATAACCATTTCTTTTCCAACACCTCCTTCGCATGATACGTTAAGATCGAAGTTGCACCAGCACGACGAAAACTCATTAATGTTTCCATAATAGCACGTTCTTCATCCAACCAACCATTACGAATAGCGGCTTTCAACATAGCGTATTCACCGGAAACATTGTATGCCGCAATCGGTAGATCAAAATTATCGTGCAATAATTTAATAATATCCAAATAGGGAAGTCCGGGTTTAACCATGAGGAAATCGGCCCCTTCTTCCGCGTCCAGCTGGGCTTCGATGAGCGCCTCGCGTGAATTTGCCGGATTCATCTGATAGGTCTTTTTGTCTCCGGCCTTTGGTGCCGAATTAAGCGCGTCGCGGAAGGGGCCATAAAAAGCTGAAGCATATTTTGCGGTATATGACATAAGCGAAACGTGTGAAAATCCGTTTTCGTCAAGCAACTGGCGGATATAACCGATGCGTCCATCCATCATATCGGATGGTGCAATAATGTCTGCACCTGCTTCTGCATGAGCAAGAGCCATGTTGCCTAAAACAGCTAATGTTTCGTCGTTCAAAATAACCCCATTCTCTACAATACCATCGTGTCCGTCCGAGCTATACGGATCCATCGCAACATCCGTTACCACACAGGCTTCGGGGAAATTTTTCTTTACCTCCTCGATAGCTCTTAAATATAAATTTCCCTTTTTATAACTTACCGTGGCATATTTATCTTTCAGTGAATCGTCTATGTTGGGGAAAAGATCGAAGGCGTATAACCCAAGCTTCATACAACTTTCTACCTCGCGTAGCAAATTATCTATAGAATGTCTATATATCCCAGGCATGGAAGAAACTTCGGTTTTCTGGTTTTGTCCTTCTATGATAAATAGGGGGAAAATAAGATTGGCAGCCGAGAGATGATGTTCTTGAATCATATCCCGAATAACCGCAGATTTTCTATTTCTTCTTGGACGTTGCAACATGTTAGTGGTATTTAGATGTTTGTGATGTGTTTCTACTTCTCGTGTTTTAAACCTATTCATAGTCTAGTCCAAAAATAGCTTCGGATAAGCCTATTTCATCGGGTGTGAAAGGAAGTGTATAAGGTAATCCCATAGCCTCTATTGCTTTAGCCGTAGAATGGCCAATGCAAATAATTTTTTGTCCGGGATCGATGAGGTTTTCTTGGAAATAGGCCATAACATTGCTGGGACTTGTAAAAATAAGCACCTCAGCATTGGTTTTACCCACATTTTCCTGTACTACAGTTTCATAGAAAGGCATATCAATCACTGTCGTCTCGGGCGTAAGCGCGTTTTGGATAGACATTAAAGAATCTTTCGCCCGGGGAATAAAAACCGTTTGACCATCAACAAGTTTAGCGAATTCTTTCGCAATATCTTCTGTCTTGATCCCTAAATTATCGCCAGAAAAATCAGCTACACGACCATACTTACGTAAAGCGTCTTCTGAACCTCTGCCTAATACGGCAAGTTTGGTTTTTTTTAAGATCCAAGGTTCTAATTTGAAGAAATGCTCAATAGCATTTTTGCTATTAAAGAAAATCCAATCCGCCCGTTTGAGGATAAAAGAATCTAGCTTATTGATCGTCGGATAAATTTTGATTAACGAACGTGCATCCACCTGAATGTTATGTTTCGCCAAATAGCGACCCAAATAGGAATTTTCGTCCAAGTCGCGTGTAATGAAAACACTACTTGGCAGCTTTCTTTCCTTTTGGAATTTCGCAAAAATACGATCAGCCATTCCATTGGTGCTTTCTGCCCGTGTATATAGACGATTTGGGAAATCTTCATTGTCTTCCGCAATAGATGTCCAAGCTTCGTATTGACCATCGTCTGTTTCACGACAATAGCAACCTAATGGAGCATGACAACCGCCATCGAATAAATTCAGTACTTTTCGTTCCACGGCGATGACGTCCGCCACGTTTTTATCATGTATTTTCTGCAAAAGATCAAACAGCTCCTGGTCCGTTTCCCGAATCTGTACGGCTAAGACACCTTGTGCTGGAGCAGGAATAACCTCTATAGGTGGAATTTCCTCCATGTGAAAATCGGATAAATCCATCTCTATGCGGGAGATACCCGCCTTTGCCAAAACAATAGCATCATATTTCTCATCGCGTAATTTCTGGACACGTGTTTGTAGATTACCACGCAGGTCCGTGAACTCTAAGTCAGGCCGCAAAGATAATAATTGGGCTTTACGTCGATTGGAGGAGGTGCCGACGGAGGCATTGTGTTTCAGCGACAGTCTTTTTTTTATATCTACACAGTCCTTGTGAACAATTAGCAGTTCCGACGGATCTTCCCGCTCCGATACGGCCGCAATGATTAGCCCCGGAGGATTGACTGTCGGCAAGTCTTTGTGGGAGTGAACAGCCAAATCAATTTGCGCTGTTAGTAACTCTTCTTCGAGCTCCTTGGTAAAGAATCCTTTACCCTCCAACTTATCCAATCGCAAATGTTGAATGATATCCCCTTGGGTTTTAATGACTTTTAATTCGGATTCTACACCAATATCCGCCAACCTTGCTTTGATAAACTCCGCCTGCCATAAAGCCAGTTGGCTGCCTCTAGTTCCGATAATAAGTTTTCTGTTCACTGTTTACTGCTGCTTAAATGGTTTGAAAATATTTGTGGGAGTAAATTTAACCAAATAGGGATACAATCCCGACTGTCTTTGTCAGAATTATGGTATATTTTTTCTTTACGCGATATTAGTTGATCTCCGTTTGGGAGTTTTGAACCAAAATTTCTTTGGCCATAACCATGGGTACTTTAATATATTTTTTTTCCATGTAGCTGATGACCTTTTCCAATATTTCGCGTGCTTGAGGATCGAGATTTTGAAGGTCTTGGGCAAACACTTCATTTACGGCAAAGGCCCGGATCTCTTTGATTTTTTCGGGTACCTCACGCATCGCAACTTCGACACGGCGCTGCTTCACAACCGGTAAAAATTCCTGAATATTTTGTTGGATAATCGCATCGGCATTTTCCAGTTCGGCGTAACGGTCTTGTTTGTTTTTTTCGGCAATAGCTTGCAAACTGCTGACTTCGATGTATTGCATAGGAAACTGTGCCACTACTTCGGCGTCGACATCATTAGGCACCGCTAAGTCAACAACTACTTTTCTGTCCGTTTCTCCTTGAAGCAGGGATTGATAAAGGTGCGTATTAATGATTGCTTCTGGCGCACCAGTACATACAATCATGACATCAAATCCTTTTTTGTAATGCGCCAATTCTGATAAAGAATAAGCCTCTGCATTTAATTCCCGCGCTAATTTCTGCGCATTTTTCAAGGTGCGGTTGAAAACAACAAAATTTGAATGTTGATGCTTCTTTAAGTATTTCGCCAAATTTTGATTCGTTTCTCCCGAGCCGATAACTAGAATGCGAGGATTTGGCGGTAGTTTCGTTTCTTTTAATTTACGATAAGCTAACGAAACGACGGAGATAGGGTTACGAGAGATATTTGTGTAGGTGTAGACTTCTTTAGCCGTCTTAACCAAACGATCCATAACCAAGCGTAAATAGTCGCCTGTAAAACCGGCTTTTCGGCATCTTTCATAGGCACGGCGTACCTGTGCCAGAATTTCTTTTTCGCCAACAACCAGACTTTCTAGCGAGCAAGACATACGAAATAGATGATTCAGTGCATCGGTATCCGTATAACGGGTAACCTGTCCTAAATAGCATTGCAGGCGCTCTGCAGGGACGCAGAAGTTCATTTGTTGCAGGAAATCAGCCACAAATTCATCATTTAATTCATGTCCCCCACAAAAAACAAATTCAACGCGGTTACACGTTGCGATATAGAAAATCTCCGGAATATCCAACGTAGTTTTCAGATTCACTAAGCGATCTTCTAACTCTTCGTTGCAGATGACCAAATTCCCCAAGTCTTTTAATTCGACATGCTTATGGGTAAATGCTATTACTTTTAAATTCTTCAAGGCCTAGATCTTGCTCCATTATTTTATCCCTGCAAATGTAGACTAAAACCCCTTGTTTTCTGTCAAAAATCTGTCAATACAATGAATTTAGAATGGTTTTAAATAGTGTTAAATATTTGTTAATATGTTGTTTATTAATATGTTATGTGTTTATGGTTTTAGCAACGTGATTAGAATCATAAATTCAAATAGTAATAAATGAGATTGGTCATTATTTTTTTACCGACATTATACCTATTTAACGTTGATTTGGACGGTGGGAGATAAAATGCTCCTTCAGTTTGTCTAACCCAATGTTTTCCTCTGGTTTATCCAATTCATAACGCCATACTTTTATTCCTAAAAGGCTGTCATTTTCTTTAGCATGAAGGAGGTCGAGGGGTTTTACGCGAAACTCCTTATGTAGGATGGGGGTTGCATTGTGCGGTAATACACTGTAACGAAGGATTTGTATTTCAAAATTTGGCCATTTACCGACGGTCGTAAAATTTGCGGAATAAAACTGGACGAAATCGCTAGCTAATATCTTCTCTGCGAATATTCCTGTACGTTTTGTACCGTTAATTTCATTTGCGATTATCAAAATATCATAAGAAGTATGGTTAATAAAGAAAAACTTGGCAAGACCATCTTTTTGTTCGCCGGCTATACCTAGATAAATTCCACGATCTACGAAAGGAGCATTGGTTGTCGTTATTTTTGTTTCTGTCATTTCATCATCGTCTCGGCGCATATTGCCGTGTACCAACGTAATCTTATTGACAGGGACAGGGATTTCAAAACCAGAATCATCCGTCACCCCAATAATATCATTGTTCTGAAAAGAAGTGATGTGCCCTTCAATGGGTTCGTCTACAAAGCGAACAAAATCTCCAATTTTAAATTTCATCTATTTATTTTCTTTTTAGTGGCTCATGAGAACGCTCCGGATAAGATCGGGATCGATTTCATGTCTAATTATATTATAATCTATAAAGCAAACGGTTCAGCTTTTTGTTTTTGCAGAAGTTCATAGTAGGCCGAGCCGGCAACGAACTTTGCGCCTAAAGAAGCTAAGTGTTCACTGTATATCTGGCAATCAATTAATTCGAAATTAAATTGTTGACAGAGATAAATCAAGGCTAGTTTAGACGCATTGGATACATTCGAAAACATACTTTCTCCACAGAATATCGAACCAATCTGTACCCCGTAAAGTCCACCAACTAGCGACCCACTTTCATCGTATGTTTCTATGCTGTGCGCGTAGCCCAATGTATGTAGACGAATATAAGCTTCCTGCATGTCCGTTGTAATCCATGTGCCTTGTTGGTCCTTTCGTTCGATCGTTGCACATTGTTTTATGACCTCCGTAAATGCCGTATTATGTGTCGTATGAAAAGAGGAGCTGCGTATAAATTGGCGCATGCTCTTTGTTATTTTCAGTTCCTTTGGATCGAGTATAAAGCGTTCATGCGGAGCATACCATAAAATAGGCGTTTCTGTAGAAAACCACGGAAAAATACCATGCTCGTACGCTAATAACAATCGTTCGGCGCTCAAATCTCCGCCAATGGCGAGTAAACCATCGTCATCCGCCAGCGAAGGATGAGGAAATAGAAGACGGTCGTCCAAAGAATAAGGCATAAGGAAGTACGATAACGGGTTGATTAATCCGGTTGTCTAGGTTCCTTGCTTATTTTTTCAAATAATTTGTCCATGTGCTCCACATATTCATTGGTGTCGTCCAGGAAAAATTCCAACTCCGGAACAATCCGAGCTTGGTTTTTAATTCTCATGCCCAACTTATAGCGTATCTCACTGGTCTTGCTTTGAATCTGTTTTAAATCGTCTTTTGCTGTTTTCGTATTTAAGAAACTTAAATAGATACGGGCGATGGCCAAATCTGGCGTAACCCGTACTTTTGTTACGGTAATAAAAGCTCCTGGGGCCCAAGAATGGCCATCTCGTTGAAGTAGTGCCGCAAGATCTTCTTGAATGACTCCTGCAAATCGTTGTTGTCTTTTGCTCTCTGTTCCCATATTTGTATTGATTACAATGCCATCACAAAGGTACTACATAAATTATATATAAAAAAAAGCGTATCACCCTCTCCGTGATACGCTTCAGAACAAAATTTGTTTATAAGTGGTCAGCCTTATTTCTTTCAAGTTTTAAGACCTCCGTCTATCACATTTTAGTTTGTTAGCTTTGGTGAAAATAAAGTGTGAGTATTAACTCACTTGTCTTTATTTTTATTTTTCCATTTCCCCTTTACGCCTACAAACATAGGGATATAAATTATTCACGCAAAGACATTTTTTAAAAAAAAGTAAGTGATCACTTTTTATATGATCACGGTTGGTGTTTTTAGAAGTACTAAATAGACCTTATGTTTATTGGGGAAGATTCAATAAATTTGTGACAGAAAAGGGAATTATATTACCTAATAAAAGGGTGTTTGCTCTCATAAAAAAACAAGAACTAAATGAAGATTTGGCAGAAGAACATTGATGTAGATTCGTTTGTAGAAACCTTTACAGTCGGTAACGACCGAGAAATGGATTTGCATTTGGCGATGGCCGATGTGTTAGGCTCATTGGCGCACACGCAAATGTTGAACAGTATAAATTTGATGAGTGACGCTGATTTAGCGGTTGTTCAGCATGAATTAAAACAGATTTATCAAGATATTGTAGCGGGAGATTTTACCATAGAAGATTCGGTGGAAGATGTGCATTCCCAAATTGAGATGTTGCTTACACAACGTGTGGGAGAGGCCGGAAAGAAAATTCATTCGGGAAGATCTAGAAACGATCAGGTTCTGGTTGACCTCAAACTCTATTTTCGTTCCGAAATCCAACGTTTAGTCGAGCAAACCGATACACTCTTTCAGAAACTGATACAGCTTAGCGAGCAATATAAACAGGTGTTAATTCCGGGTTATACGCATTTACAGATTGCTATGCCTTCCTCGTTCGGTTTGTGGTTTGGAGCTTACGCAGAAAGTTTGGTGGACGATCTGGAAATGTTAAAAGCGGCATGGAAGGTGTGTAATAAAAATCCATTGGGTTCCGCCGCTGGGTATGGATCCTCCTTTCCGCTTAACCGTAAATTGACGACGGAATTATTAGGTTTTGATGATTTGAACTATAACGTAGTCTATGCACAAATGGGGCGAGGAAAAACAGAGCGTATATTAGCGCAGGGAATGAGTGCTATAGCCGCTACGTTAGCCAAATTTGCGATGGACGTATGTCTGTTTATCAACCAAAATTTTGGCTTTATATCTTTCCCTGCTCACTTAACGACCGGATCCAGTATTATGCCCCATAAAAAGAATCCGGATGTGTTTGAACTGATACGGTCACGTTGTAACAAGATTCAAGCGCTACCAAACGAAATCGCACTCATGACGACAAATTTGCCGTCAGGCTACCATCGGGATTTGCAACTATTGAAAGAGAATCTTTTTCCGGCATTCCAATCATTAAGCGATTGTTTAGAAATTACAGCTTTTATGCTAGAGCATATCTCTGTAAAGGAAAATATTTTGGACGATCCTAAATATGATTATTTGTTTAGTGTAGAAGTTGTCAATAATGCGGTATTAGAAGGTGTTCCTTTTCGAGAGGCTTACCGCCAGATAGGGTTGGATATTGATAACGGAACATTTCAGCCCTCAAAAGAGGTGCATCATACGCATGAAGGTAGTATAGGAAATCTTTGTAACGATGAGATCGCGCGGATGTTTGAGGAGGTAAAAGCGGCATTTGGCTTTGACAAAGTGGAGAAAGCCCTGGATAAACTTGTAAAATAAGCTATAAATATAAAAAGGGAGATGATTTACATCTCCTTTTTTATGGAAAATTTATATATCGTTTCCGATTCGAAAACTTGCCCAGGTTCCAATAGAACGGATGGAAATTGCGGACGGTTCGGACTGTCAGGATAATGCTGTGTTTCAAAACAGAATGCGGATCGCGATGAATATGAACGGCCGGATTTGCCAATATCTTTGCCGGATAAAAAATTCCCTGTATAAAGTTGTATCCCCGGTTCGGTAGTGAATACTTCTAAGCGAATCCCCGAATCGGGAGAATAAGCAGAGGCAGCTACTTCTGAAATCGGTTGTTGATTCACCAAAGTGTGGTCGTAGCCGTTCCCTCGTGTTAATTGTTCTTCATCTTTATCGATGTCCGCTGATATTTTCTTAGGTGTACGAAAATCAAATGCAGTTCCATCTACTGGTGCTTCACTGTCCAATGGTATCTGATTTTCGTCAATAGGCAGAAAATGGTCGGAAGGAAGATGTAGGATGTGATGGAGCACATCATCCTGGCCTTCGCCATTTAAGTTGAAATAAGCGTGATTTGTAAGATTGATAACGGTTTTTTTGTCTGTCTCCGCTTTATATCTGATAATAATTTCATTATCTTCTGTCAATTCATAGGAAACGGTTACTTTCAAGTTTCCGGGAAATCCTTCTTCGCCATCTGGAGAAACATAGCAAAAATCTATTTTCTTTTTGAAAGATGTACGTCTATCCCACACTCTAGTGTGGAATCCCGTTGGGCCACCATGCAGACAGTTGCGGCCGTTATTTTGTTGTAGGGTATACTTTTCGCCGTCCAAATGAAAACTGCCGTGGGCAATACGATTGGCAAACCGTCCTATCGTTGCACCATGGTACTGCTCGTCAGCTTGCAGATACGCGTGAATAGAATTAAATCCCAATACCACATCTCGGAGATTTCCGGCCTTATCAGGAACTAAGATGCTGACAATGCGGGCGCCATAATCTGTAAAGGCCACTTGCATCCCTGTGCGATTCTTTAAAATAAAGAGATGTGTTTTTTTACCGTCGATTTTATGTTCAAAATCTTGATAATCCGGAAGTGAGTAGATAACCATGCTATGTAGGATTTACGCCATAAATATAGGGAATAAGCTTGATAAGCTCAAAAAACTTGTCTTTCTTGCTTTCTACTGATTTTCGCAACAGCCTTTTGTTTATACACTATTCGGACGCTATTCGCCCATTCAATGATGATTTACCGTGTATTTACCGGGGATCTACCGGGGATTTACCGTGCGGCACACGGTAAATCCCCGGTAACTTATCGGTAAAATGTCAGTAATCTTCCGAACAACATGCGAATAAGGTGTGCCGCAAGACCCCAGAAATTCTAAGCGTACGCGTAGGTCTTTAAAAGACGTTTACTACATTGCTTGTTGCGTATTGACGGATGTCAAAGCCGTTAAGTACGTTGTCGATGGCGCTTTGAGCATACGCAAAATGGGAAACCATATCCCATTGTAATTTTATGGAATCAAGATTCGGCGCTAGTGGTGTCAAGATAGTTCTTCATCATTGCGTCTACACGGCACTTGATTTTGTTTCTAAAGCTTTCGGGAGATAATACTTTCGTTCGCTCGCCGTAGGATAAGATTAGTGTTTCTAATTCAAAATTAGGTATCACCTCGATCTCGATGATCAGGCCAGTTTCGTCATTCGATATTTTCCTTAGTGACCCATGAGGCGGTTTTGAAATCACGTACGGAGCGGCAGATGCGGTAAACCACAGTCGTATTTTTTGGACTTTATCCGATTCAAATGATACACCCACAATGTCTTCAAAATACTCGTCGAAATCCCATTCTTCATTTTCAATGTATGGGTGGTTTCCGTACTCTATAGATATGATGCGGTCTAGTGCCAAATTGGTTAAATTAGCATAATCTTTATTTCTTCCAAAAAGAAACCATCGGTTGTTATATTCACGCAGATGATAGGGCGATAGTTCGAAAATGGTTTCTTTTGCGCTCTTGTAAGATTGGTAACGAATATGCAGTGGTGTTTTATTTAGAATCGCATGAAACAATTGTCCAAGATGCTCTATGCCTCTAAGGTACCTGTTGCTGTCATGGCTCATGATCAGCCGATCACTCTTCTCCAGGAAAAATGTTTCTTCCAGTTTGGATCCCAGTTCCTGTACCCAGCCCATTTGAGGTATTCCCTCTATTTTTAATAAGGTTTCGATAGCGGTTTTCAATTGTTGTACTTCCGCAGCGTTCAATCCTTGATTATACAGTTTGAAATTTGGATCACTGTACTTGTAGTACGATTTTCCATCTTTTTTATAGGATACTATTGGTGCTTCACCTCCCTCACGACTGCGTAGATATTTTAGGTCCCCCCGCAAGGTCCTTGTGCTAACGCTACTATTAGCTCCATTTATCTCTTGAAGTTCCTTGTTTATACAGTCTAGTAAGTCTTCGAAGCTATATCGTTTCTGCGGATTTGATAGGCAGTTGTCTATAATTCTGTGTCGTATCAGTGCCTGTTTATTGATCGCCATAATAATAAGCGTATTGGATTTTCCTAAAGATAATAAATACTGTGCAGATAGATTGCACAGTATCATAATAATTTTGTGGTCATGGGCTTTATTCTCTCATTCATTGTTTTATCCTAAAAAAAATACGTATTTTGTATCCGCAAACAGTTTTCAATAATTCTACAATGAGCCAGCCGCATATCTATACCAAAGACGATATTGCCAAAATTGGCAATACACTTGTTTATTTTGCAGAGCGTGTGCCGGATCTGTCTAAGACCAAATTGTTAAAGCTCGTTTACCTACTCGAAGAGACCTCGATCCGCAAATGTGCGCGTCCTTTCTTGAATCTAGACTTTGAAGTCTGGAAACTTGGCCCAGTTGCTAAAGATTTGTTTTCCGACCTAAGTTCTACCGAGCAATACATGCTCAAAGATTTTGTGCGGACGCACCCCGAGGAAGAGGGTAGGACGTACGTATCGGCCATTAGAGATTTTGAGGATGACGAGTTCTCCGATGCAGAGCTTTCTATATTGGATGATGTCATCGATCAGTTTGGACACCTTACGGCTAAAGAGTTGGTTGCGCTTACGCATAGTCCGCATTCTCCTTGGACCATTACAGCCAAGCAGGAGGGTGTTTTAGATGATTTGTTGAATGAGCGGGTGATCACTACCGACTTTAAGATTGACTTCAATACGTTGCTGGACGAAGAAGGGCAAGAGGCCTATGCACAACATCTCGAATATCTGAATGCTTCTAAGTCCTTAAAATAATGCGCTTATGTTTACTCCGGGAAACATACTCTATTTTACGCCGTTTTATTTTAAGAATGGTGCCGCCAGTAAAAACAAATACTTCATCGTACTGAAGGATATCGATGGTCAATTAATCTTGGCATCATTGCCCACTAGCAAGATTTATCTCCCTCATCGTATTCCAGAAGATCATGGCTGTATCGAAGTGCCAGAGGGTTGTATCAATTGTTATCTTTTCGTCCGTGATCGCATAATCGGACAAAATGGTTTTGCATTCCCAGTACTTACAGCTATTTATGGTCAGGAGATTGATATGTATGACAAGCATGTTATACAAGATCAGTATCCATTGGAAAAAGTCCATTATAAAGTTCTTGACTGTTTATTGCCTGATGAGCTGGAAGCATTGTTGACTTGTTTAAGAAATTCAAGCTCCGTGAGGCGTAAATATAAGAAGATTTTGTAGCATAGAATTCTCTTCCAGCTGATCTTCGAAGCAGAAGCATTACTATGGCTTGTTGAACTAGTTGTATCCAATACTCCTCTTTACCAAACTAATTATTTGAAGTAATTTTTCCTGTCCGATGTTTTTTAGCGATTGGTAGGCTTCTCTATGGCAGTAACGATATTTTTTTTCACTTCCACAGAAGCATGGTGAAGTGCGTGATGGAGTACCGTTTTTATAAATATGTACTAATAAAGAATACGCTGTTTTCAAATCATTAATTTTTAAAATATCCTGTATTGATTCTAAAATACCCTTTACACCGTGAGATCTTTCGTGTAGGAAGTATCCCTCTTTTTCTCTAAAACTTTGATTATGTAAATAGGGGAGGATGTGATCATGAATAAACGTGGCAACCGTGATGCCTTTTGAACAATGAATGGATTCTTCAATAGGCGTACAAATACAGAAATGGCCATCTTCGTAAACATGCCAGTCAATGTTTTTGGGTAGACGTCCAGAAGTTTCATAAACCAATGGAAAGTTATTTGGATAATCATCGCTGCAATCAATCTTTATGTGGTAAGCATCATACGACGCACCATATTCATCTCGTAAAGTGATTTTTCCCTTCAAAAAGGGAAGAGAACCTTCCCGACTACGCAACTGCAAGTCGGGAAAAGTCCTTATAGCTTCCGTAGCTTCTTCTGTGAAGTTTATATAAGCTTTATTCATAACCAAAGGGATATGATGTAATCGCCCCAGTTGCAGCAGCAACAGAACTCCGTGAAGTGCTCTCTTCCTTATCTTCGCCAAAGGGGAATCTATCTCCAAGATGTTTTCGCCATAGTTTGCCCGCTTTATACTGGTTCGTTGCACGAATAGCAGAGTCTGCATCATCAATGAATTTATTCAGTGCCTCCATGAATTTGTCTTTATTGGCATAATTCTCCAACAGGTCATCATTCGGTACAGCTGGCACAATACATTTGAAATCGAAGCGGAGTTCTTTTCTGATCTCTTTCAATATGTCGAGTACTGTGATGTCGTCCCTTTCGTTCAAAACAATCCTTTCCTTTGCGTTTGTTGCTAATATGGTCAAGGCTAATCCGCTAGGCATTTTGAATGACTGGTCGTCGGCCCACCCTTTCAGATATTTGATGCTACGTACCAATCGGCCTTCTTTGTCTTTCTTTGACACAAACCAAGTTACCATAGCCTTAGGGTCACTATCCTCAAAACCCACTCCTTTCACCGCGATTTGGTATTCTTTTCCATCTTCTTTGCAATATACAGGATGGTCAATCTCGTAATCATTAGCGAAAATCGAGCGGACACATTTTTTGCGGTTCTCCGGTGCAGTATCTGTGTATCCTTCAACAGCCTGTCTTACCCATTCTTTGAGTGTAGATGCTGCCACATCAGGTGCTCTAAAGAAGTAAATACCATCATCTAAATCGCAGATGTCTTCCGCTGTACGGATACCATTTTTCATTTTATAAGAACCCTGTATATAGAAATATGGGATATACTCGGGGTGATTTTCTTTGAACCATTTTCTTATCCTTGCCCGAAGACCTTCTTTAGAGTTCTTCATTCTCTCGTTCTTTTTTGAGCCTATAGATATATCACTATGATAATCTTGAAATAAATTGTGACAATTTGCCATATCGTTATTGTTTTAAAAAGTTTAGAATTTCCGTTAGTCTGTTTTTAGCCAACTCTTCCCCGATAGACTTCATGCGGTCTATATGCTTCTGCTTTGAGGAGTTAAGCTCGATGTTATCACCTTTCATATCGTGTTGGATACGTAGGTGACTAAAAGTATTCCCGATTTTACCCAAGGCACGTTGGAGAAAAAGAAGATATTGTTCCGTGATTTGTGCTTGTGTGTCCAATACTAAGTCTACTAATTTAGGGTTTGGGAATAGCCAATCGAATACGTTCTTTGGTCGCCAAGAGCGCTTGATAATCTGCTTTCCTTGCCCTGTTCCTAGTGATAGGATTGATATATTGCCAATTGAAATGTTCAGTTTGTCTGTAGCCTCAAACACGCCAATTAGTGCCGGATTGTTAGCGAACACACCGCCGTCAATCATGTTGACATTTGTCCCTTCTCCCAATTCGTTTTTAAACGAGAACGTGTGGGGAGGGAAATAGACTGGAGCAGAGGCACTCGACATGGCTACATGGTACGCTGGGAGTTTATAATCTCTTCTATACCCTGGATGGTGCCTAGTTTTGAATACGTTTATTGCACCATCGTTTCCATTGAAGGCTGGGACGCAGACTCTTGCTTTAAGGTCATTCATCAAGGGGTCTCGGCCTCCATTTGCATCGGCATATACTTCTCTTAACTTTTTCAGCAGCTGTTTATTACTGTATATCGCATTAAGGAAAGCCCTGCATTTACGGGGAATAAACCGAAAGAAAAACCTCGGGAAGATAATCTTTGCATTGTCCTCGTAAAATTTTGCCAAATCTTTTGCGGGTATTCCCAATGAAATTCCTATTGCTAGGATAGCTCCAGTAGATGTGCCACAGATTAGATCAAAATGCTCGTATAGTTTTTTCTCCGGCTCTTCCTCCTGAAGTTCTGCTTCTAGCTCAGCTAAGACTTTGGCGGGGATAAGTCCTCTTATCCCGCCCCCGTCTATAGAGAGTATTTTGAATTTTTTATTAATATCTTCTCCCATGTTAATTTAATTGAAAGGTTCCCCACATACTGATGCCCAGTTTGGGCCAAATTGAGTAGAAATACATCTTTCTAAATTTACTCCCAAAGATTTAGTGGTAGAGAGTGCTTCGTCTCTGGCTGCCTCTGCTGTTTTATTCGCGTGGTAGAGCGTTGTGTTTGGGAGATATATTGTTTTACAATTCTTTACCCCAGGGATACTGTCCTTGTACCCTATTTCAAACATCTTTTCTTTAAATTCCCGATGTTTATTAGGAATGTCGTACGTAATTATTACTGGCATATTCTTAAAAATTATAAGGTTTAAAAAATAGAGCTATCTTTCTTAGATAGCTCCGACTATCTATCTGGATTTTTCTACTGTTTCCTTAACAGTTGTTTTAGGATGTTTATCCGCATAAGTCTTTGTTACGAATTGTCCTGTTCCTGCATCACGATGTACAGATGTTTTCTTTGCCATTTGTTTATATCTCCTTTCTTACCATCTATATGGCTATTTGTATGCCAATCGGGAAAAGTTGAATTTTAGCTTGTTTTAGCCATTTTTTATGTCAATATTTGATTTTAATATATCAAATATTGATATGAAATTACTTATATCTTGGATTGCAGCAATGCATGATTTTCAAAGGGACGAAGAATCGAAGAAATTTATTGGTGTTGATAAAAATGGTCCTAATTACAATTTCCATAAAAGTTTCTTTTCTCACGATAAGCACATATTATTATCGTCTAACAATGGAAAAGAACCGGACCCTCTTGTCGAAGGACTCAGAACATGTTTGATAAAAGACTTTCCGGATCATTTAGTGGAGGTGAGATATATGGAAATAAAGGATGTCATAAACATTCAGGAAATAAAGAGCAGGGTCGAGGGATTGCTTTTGAGAGAATTCGAAAATGACCAAATCGATATTTTCTTTTCCCCCGGAACATCTGCTATGCAAATTTCTTGGTATCTAATCCACGAATCACAGCTTTTAACAACAAAGATGTTTCAGGTTCGTCCTCAGAGATTTTCTAAAACAGGTAGGGCAGAACTTTTAGAAATGCAAGTTATTAAATCAACGATACCAGGAGGTAGTGTTATCAAGGAAGAGGGAGTCGGTCATCATAAAGAAGATTATGTCATTACTGAGTCATTAAAACAAGTATACAGTCATGCAGAAATGATAGGTGGAGCAGATCAGGTAACAACTTTAATTTATGGCGAAAGTGGAACAGGGAAAGAGCATTTGGCTAACTATATCCATAATCGTTCTGCTAGAAATGATAAACCATTCATAGCCATTAATTGTTCTGCTTTTACAGATGAGCTTCTTGGTTCTAGATTATTTGGTCATAAAAAAGGTTCGTTTACTGGAGCAATTGAGGATCACATGGGTTTATTTCAAGAAGCAAGAGGAGGAACGATTTTTTTGGATGAAATAGGTGACATTTCACCATATATGCAACAATCATTGTTAAGAGTCATCCAAGAAAAAAAAGTGCTTGGTGTTGGATTTAACAAAGAAGTGGAGATTGACGTTCGTATTGTTGCTGCGACTAATAAAGATTTATCATCCTTGTGTGCAGAAGGAAAATTCCGTTGGGACTTATATTATCGACTTGCGATAACGGAACTTATTTTACCACCTTTAAGGGAACGGAAGGAAAGCGAAAGAAAAGAATTGATTGATTTTTTTCTAAAAACTAAAAAGATAACCTTTAAACGGTCGAAGCAGCTCGTTCTTGATAAAGAAGCACTGCGCATCATTTTGAACTATCCATTTCCTGGTAATGTTCGTGAGCTGGAAAATCTTATAGAGAGCTTGTATGTTTTTAATTCCGAAACAGTTATTGCAAGGGCACTCCCTCATAGGCTATTGGTTCCCGTTGATAATCAAAAAATGGATTTAAAAACTGTTGAGAAACTTCATATTATTAAAGTGCTAAAGGTTACCAGAAGTAAACAACAGGCCGCCAAATTATTAGGTTGTGTAATAAATACCCTTGAAAAAAAAATAAAGGATTATCAAATAGACTCTTCGTTATTTGTCAAAAACGTTCATTGATGGTTTTTCTTTAAAACATTAGAGACTGTAAAATAGACTCTGTCAAGGATAATAAATAGAAGTATTATTTTTGACATAGTAATTATGAGTATTAAGGAAAACGATTTTGATTTTGAGTCCATGAAGGGCAAAGCCCTGGAACAGTTACGCAGTGGTGAATCACTTTATGGCAAGAACGGAGCTTTTGCTCCTTTAATGAAGAAATTTTTAGAAGCCGCTTTAGAAGCTGAGATGGAGAGCAATATATGGACGAAGTTGAGCGCTCCAGCGGCAACCGACGCAACGGTAAGTCCAGTAAGTCGATCCGCACCTCTGAGGGCACGATCGAGATGGGGATACTCCCCGCGATCGCCGATCTACCTTCGAGCAGCAGCTGATCAAGAAGCGTGAAACGATTTTAGCTGAGAGTCTAGAGAAGAAGATTTTAGGGATGTATGGTCTTGGTATGAGTCTTCGGGATATCTCCAATCACATTAAGGAGATGTACGATACGGGCATCAACAACAGTACACTTTCTTCCATTACCGATAAGATCATTCCTGAGGTCAAGGAATGGCAATCAAGAAGCCTGGACTCCCTTTATACGATTGTCTGGATGGATGCCATGCACTACAAGGTGAAAGAAGACTATCGTTTTGTTTCTCGGGCTGTATACAATATTCTTGGTATTGACCGAAACGGACATAAGCATCTGTTAGGTATGTATGTTTCGGAGAATGAGGGGGCTAGCTTTTGGCTGGGCGTACTGACCGACTTACAGAACCGAGGCGTAGAGGACATCTTAATTGCCTGCATCGATAATCTAAAAGGGTTTTCAGAAGCGATACAGAGTGTTTTTCCCGAGACCGAAGTACAGGCCTGTGTAGTAACACCAGATCCGTAACAGCTTAAAGTACGTGGCCAGTAAGGACCAAAAGGAGTTTATGAACGATCTAAAGCCTGTCTACCGTGCCGATACATTGGATCTTGCCGGACTGCGGATGGATGAACTTCAGGATAAATGGGGGGAAAAATATTCCGTGGTGATCGACTCTTGGAGGCGTAACTGGGAACGTTTGACCAACTATTTCCGATACGATAAATCCATCCGAAAATTGATCTACACAACCAACACGATCGAGGGGTTCCATTGCTAAGTCCGTAAGGTCACCAAAACTAAAGGTGCATTCACTTCAGATATGGCATTATTGAAACTGATCTATTTAGCGCATAAAAACATTAAGAAGAAATGGACGATGCCACTGGCCAATTGGGGAACAACGGCACAGAAATTAGCTATTTGGTTTCCGGGAAGAATGGTGTTAGATTTGCAATAAGAAAAATGGCTCAATTACCGCACCGCGGGGCGGTAATTGAGCCATTGACACAGGTTGTTTTACACTCCCAAACATTATTGAACTTCTACCATCACCTATATTATATTGACGGTAGAAGAAGTTTTCTTAGTTTTCTTTAAATTTGCTGATATTATAATTGTTGTGATGTACAACATCTGTAAAAACCATTTTCTTACCTTTCGTCCAATAATGTAAATGGAACTCATGGTCAATATCTCTCCTCCATGCACAATATTCTTTCCATTTAAGTTGTTTGCTCTCTCCTCCTTTGCTTTCTCTGATTTCATGGGTTGCAGACAAGTTTGTTTTAAGTATCTCTTCGGTTAAAGATCGGAGTAGCATCCGAGCTTTACTTTTGTCATTTTGAAAATTTAAAGATTTCTGTGAACTCAAAAAAGTTTTCATGACTAAAATATCGGTAGAGCGGGTGTATTCATAAAAATCTGTACGTACATCTGTTTGTTTCAATTGAATTGCTAAAGCAATTCTAAAACACATTTCACTAATACTATTTGTCCAAATGTTGACTGCGTCAAATGTTGTTATAAAAGCATGAAAGTTTGGATAGGAAACTATTTCTGTTTTTACCGAAGAAGGAGGTTCATAGTCTTCTTCGCCATCGCATAACGAGATAGTAACATCTAAATCTATGACACTAAGTTTGCTTAATATGATATAATTGCATAGTTCTTTATTATTGGCCTCTGCACTCAATATTATACACAGGGCCATTTTTTGTAATACTGTAGTAAAGTTAAGACCTTCAGCACTAGTCTTGTTTTCTTCGAAGCGAGTATCATCATATAGAACATCTTTTACATTCAAATGGTCTTCATATGACAACGTTTTGTTTAGTATTGAACTAATGATTTTGTCTATCTCCTCCGGCTGAATATAGTCGATGTTGTATGCTTTTGTCAGATATTTGATATTATCGACTAGAGGATAAAGATTATGTTCGAAAAGAAGCTCGAATGTTGATTCAGGTTTGTAAAAAGCACCCCAGCTTAAATCCATTATCTTTTTGTAATCTATCAAAGAATATATAAACTCTTCTAACTGGTCTTTTGTTGTGTTCTCTTTGTCTAGAGTTAACACACTTGGGTCAAAATAAAAGTTCATGTTATTTTTCTTTGCTTCTTTTTTTTAAACCAGCCTCTAATAACTGGGATGAAAGTTTTTCGCTTTCATCAAAGAAACCTTTTGGCCATTCTGGAATAACTCCATATTTGTTGATTCTAATCTCTTTGTAAATCGAATCTGCACCTTCTTTTTCGACGAAATATAATATTGCATCTTTACTTAAAGAATCGCCTTCTGAGCGTGCTATTAAATATCTCAGACGATTTATTAAGTATTCGCTATGAGTTTCTACTATACATTGCTTTTTTAATATGTTCTGAGAGATGAAAAAATCTGCAAGTCTAGTTTGGACTTTAGGGTGTAAGTGTAATTCTGGTTGTTCGAATATAAGAGTTGAGTCGGTTCCCGCCAGAAATGATAGAACCAAAATGGGTAGGATTTGGCTTACACCTACCCCAACATGAGTGAGATCTTGTAATTCTTGGCCTGTATCGATAGATACCATTAATTCGTGTCCTAACTTTCCCATATCTCTAGTTTCAAGTTGAGTAGCAACACCTAAATAAATTAACCAATCCAATACTGCTGCTTGAAGTGAAGCAGTTTTTATCTCTTTTTCAATGCTACTCGAGGAAAACTCTCTAGATGGTACATATTTTATTTCTTTGTTTTTATGTAATTCTAGAACAGCCGCAGTGTTTTCTCCTTTAAATCCTATATTTAATGTGTCAATATAGCCTTCTAATGGGTATATTGATTTTGGTTCATCTCGTAAAGGACCAAGGTATTTAAGTTTTTTCTTAAATTGATTTTCTATATATCCTAGTTCTGGTAAATGTAGCGGGACAGAGTTAGCAGAAATGTACCCGCTGGTATCAATGGTTGAAAACAAACTATCTAACTCATCTTTTCGGTCATTAAAAGCTGTAGATAGGTAGCGCTGTGTGAATTTATATTTTAAACATTTGAAAAGATTTTCACTGTTAAAATTATTTTTTAAAGTAGATACCCTACTTCTGAAATCAGAAATTATTTTTTTTGTAGCTATTTCAGAGAAACGTGTCTCACTTACAAAATCTTCCAAAACACTGTTGATTAAATTCTTAAATTCGGTCGTAAATATCTCCTCTGTGAAATGTAAATCCTCTGATTCGAATCTGTTATTTTTTCCTTCGAGAAAAGCCCTAAGATAATCTATTTGATTTTCTAACTCATTATCAATAAATGTTATGCTATTTGGTATGAAGTGAACTAAGTTTGTCCCAATGATTTTACCCTCGTTTGGGATCTTATATAGATAATATTGGCCAAGACTTTTAATAGGAGATATGTTAATGTCATAATCTAAAGATTTTTTTTCTGATGGAGCAAATGATTTGATTTTGTAATCTTGAATTTTTTCCTCATTGGTCTTTTTTGATTTTTTAATCGATATTTTCGTTCTTTTATTTTCTGTATCAGAGGATTTTATCTCTACACTTTCTAATGTTGGATTTAATTGTTCAAGTTGCTCGATTCCAGCCAAGAATTTGTACGAAAGTTCTACATTTTTTATCTCGTTATCAAAGTAGAAGAAGCGGAAGGTTGTTTCGTCTTCAAACTCCTGTTCTGTGGTTGGTTCTAGCTTGAAGCCTATTTCTATTTCTTTCTTTTTGCGACCGTGAGAGGATAGGTCTTTAAAATTTCCGAATTTGGATATATGACCATTTAGTATTACAGATCTTGAAGAAATCGGACTTTGTATTGTTTGTGTAGTTAACAATATGCTTTGTAGAATTGTACTTTTACCTGAACTGTTTGCGCCTGCAAAAATTGTAAGAGGCTCAAAGTTTAAAGTTGTCTTCTTACTGACAGATTTAAAATTTGACAATGTCCATTCTTTTATCATTTTTTTCTTATTAAGTTTTAATTGAGTATTTCTTTTATCTTTAGGTGTGTAAATTAAAAAAAACCTAAAATATAGATACTATGCATTTTTTTAATATATCCCGGTTATAAAACTAAAAAACTACGTGTTGTTGAGGATGAAAAAGCCTCATTTATTCTAACTTACCGATTCCTTCCCCTCAAACCTTTCTACAGTTTTCCTTAATTAGCGGCTGCGGCACTAATTATTTATAATTAATATTTGTTTATTGCGGTTGCAAGTCGGTTTATCGGTTCAGTTTCTTCTTTTTTAATCCTTTTATTATAACGTAGCATCTGTAACTTACATGCTTGACGTTCTATTTCTCAGTCTTTTTCCGTCTTTCGTTAGCCTCAATATTTTTCTTTCTTTGTTCCCTTAATAATCTTTCATACTCTTTTTCACAGTTTAATTGGACGTGAGAAAAAAATAACTTAGAAAGAGTGCCGATCTTTTCACCAGATGCTAATTCAAGTTTTGTGATTTCATCTATTCTTATGTTTTCAAAAGAGTTAGTAAATAAGTAATCAATTCTACTCGATTTTATGTCTGTAGAATCTACTAATTTCTTTTTCGGAAAAACTTCATACTGGTACTTATCCCTAAAATATAATCCCATTTTTGTTAATTCTCCATACTTTTCTATCGTCTTAACTTTACTAAAAGCGTCTTTTCCAAAGAGCTTGTTCAGAAGCCCATGATGTGTTTCTTCGAAAAGGAGTTTGAATAGTATAAACTGTTCACAGGTGAGATACTTATGCTTTGTATTACTGATATTGCTTATTGTAGCGACAGGTATATTTGTCCTAGCATATATCTCAATATGTGAGTATCCACTTCTCTCTATTAATTTAGATAACTCAATTTCCCAATTCATGAATACACATTTTAAAATTTAATTTTGATATTTTGTAAAGTGTTTGTTATATTTGCTTAGTAATTAGTTGATAGCGATATCTAACGTAGACTGAAAAGTCTACTTAGCAACGATGTCACTCTCGTACCGAAATCGCCAAAATTCCCACGAGATGACCGTAGGTTCGCCATATCTCTGCGTAATCTGTATATTTGTACACATTACCAGAGGGTGAACCTTATGTCAGTCTTTCGGGGAACCCTAACTTCGGTTAGGTTGGCGTTTGGCGATGCCAGGTCGGAAGCTTTAAGGTTCACCCTTTGGTTTTTACCATAGTTTCCTTAGGCCTTCAGTGTCATCGTTCTACATAAACTTCAAGATTATGAAACGAGCGATTTTAAACCACAACATCAGTACCCAAAGCCACCTCAACGAGGTGCTACTTCACCAATCCCGTAAACAACAAACAAAGAACATTATCCGCGCGCCCGAATAAAGAGCCTAAGCAGTTAGCAAAAGGTGAGGGGCAAGGTACGCGATCAAACGCAAAGTGGTCTACATCGCCCGCTCGTCCCTAAGGACGGATTTCACCTTGATGTTTTCTGCTATACCGACCTCCAAAAACAAAATATGCACAGTTGTTTGCATGGTTTCTTCGGTCAGTAATGGCATTTTAATTCGTCGCACAATAAAAATAGCGTTTACTTTCCAATCCTGCAAAATGATTTTGCGCATATTTCTCCTTTTTTCGGAAGGAGAGGAGGTCGGTTCTTTTGATTTTCAAATTATTACTAATCATAAAACCGATTAAAACATGCAGCAATTTTGTGCTAATGGGCGCGCCATGCCCTCTAAATCGGACTGGAAGGAGCAGCACTCCTGTATAGTACCTTCGGCAAATTTTGGAACAGTTCCCGCCGATACGCCCCAAATATGGGAACGGATTTTAGCGTTTTGTGAACCCTTTCTCAGAAAAGGGGTTCACAAGTTGAAGATAGGGGGGAACCTTTTTCTAACTCGTGGTCCCTTTTTTGAAAAACGTGATCCCTTTTTGGAGGAAAGTGTTACCCTTTTACTAAATAGGTGTTACAGTGCACAAATAGGTGTTCCCCTTTTACTTTTTCGCGATCCCTTATTGATAAAATCTATTCCCTTGTTCAGAAGATGTGACTACATGTTGAAAAAACATGGTCCCATTTTAGGGAAGAAGGATCACATTTTTGTGAGAAGTGGACAGTATGTTGCTACTTGTGATCCCTTATTAGAAATACGGGATTCCTTTTTAGGAAAACGTGATCACACTTTAGTGAAAAGTGAACGGTATGTAGCCACTCGTGATTCCATTTTAGAGAAAAGGGATCACACATTTGTGAAAAGTGAACAGTATGTTGCTATTGGTGATCCCTTATTGGTAAAACGTGATCCCTATTTCGCGATTGGTGTTCCCATGTCAGCAAAACGTACCACCGTTTGGCAAAAAAGGGAAATACAATGCTCAAAAAGGGTTCACGGGAAGTCAAAAAGTGTTCCCAAAAAG
Source organism: Sphingobacterium micropteri (assembly GCF_014692515.1). Taxonomy (GTDB): domain Bacteria; phylum Bacteroidota; class Bacteroidia; order Sphingobacteriales; family Sphingobacteriaceae; genus Sphingobacterium; species Sphingobacterium micropteri. The sequence goes on from NZ_JACOIK010000011.1 coordinate 158,212, forward strand.
ACACACTTTAGTGTAATTTGGTCGCGAAGATCGCTACAGTTCTCCGACCTAACAACGACCCTAGAACAACCTAAGGATGACCTAAGGATCACCCAACAACGACCCAAGGATGACCCAAGCTTGAGCCTAGCACGACCCAGCCTAAGAACAGGTTATAGACAAGGATCACCCAAGGATGACACAACAAACACCCAAGAAACAGCTAACAATGACACAAGAAATGTGCGGTTAATGTACCGCGAGTGTACTGTTAGTGTACGGGGAGTGTACCGAAAAGGTACTAAAGAAGTACTAAAAAGGTACTGGAGAGCTACTAAAGATATACTAAATGCATGTACCTCTGGCGTAGATCAGCGGTACAGTAAAAGTAGGAGAGTGGTAGCGGCAATGACGAACAAATCAATGCCTTTTGTGCTGGCATTGATTTGTTTCATGTTGTTTGATCTATCAGACGCCTGGGCGCAGTCCGCGGAACCGCGGACTGCCGAAGGGCAAACCGAAAATTTAGAAACAGAGATAGCTGACATTCTCACTCCCAAAGTAGAGTATATACTAGAGCATAATATCAACAGACCTCTCGGAAGTGAAGGCAATGGAATGGGGCAGGTCAGGCCGATCATGCAAACTATGCTAACGGGTTATCAGGAAGGGATAAAAGGTAGGAGAATACTGGCATCGCCGGCATTCGCTGCGTCCAGAACTGGACTGGATGATATGCAAGCCTATCGGATCGGTTGCTACAATTGTACATTGCTCAGTCTTTTCCAGATGGCATCTTTTGATGGCAAGCGCATGATGCCGCGTAACCGAACACTGCTTGAGGTCAAAGATCCCATGAAGCTCCAAAATACCAAAGATAGAGGAGCTGCTTACCAGAATTGGTTAAGATCTGGCAATGGGTTTACGTATGAGGCGGTGTCACCTTTCGCGTTAGGAAGAAAAAGTATATATAAAAGGATGAAGCGGGATATGTCGGAATATTTCCCGCAATACAACGTATCGATAGAGAAGCGCCCGGTGGAATGTCTTCTATTGGTAGCCGAAGGAAACACGGATGCACTGATGAATAAAGGGGGTAATCCAAAAGTTAGTTATTCTCCACTCCATTTTTCGATGTCCAACAGCTATGGTATAGATTATCTTGTGGAACGTTTGCATTATTATTTGCAGAACGAACCTCCACTGATAAATAAGGTCGCTATAACGGGTGAAATAGATATAGATATCAAGGCATCTTTATCAAACGTTTCGGAACTGAACGAGGCTTTAAAAGCCTACGGATTACGGATTGAGAAAGGGATAGAGGCTATCGATATGCTCGTCATCAGCGATTCGGGACAGCAACCGGTCCATCTTCCGTTGGAGGCGGGTAACTATGAACAGATACGAGGTTTTGATTGGGAAAAATTAGTAGGAGGGACCGAACGATGAAAATGATACCCTTGATAACATTGCTGATCCCATTATTATCGTACAGCCAAATCAATCTGACCGATTCAAACCTAAAGGTCGGCGATACCATACCGCAGGGAATCAGTTCGGCATTGTTCCATCCTTCCGATGGTGAAATTGATATTTCTAGCTTGGATAAAAAATTGGTTATCCTCGATTTTTGGGCTGCATGGTGTAGCCCCTGTGTAGAGGCACTGCCTAAGCTGGACAGTATCCAACGCGAATTCGGAGAACATATACAGATTATCCCGATTACGTACCAGAAGGCAACAGATATCCGGGCAATTGTAGCCAAAGTTTTCAAGAATAGGGAGACCGTTCTTCCGATGGTCATCGAGGATAACACCTACCGCCATCTATTTCCACATCGATCGTTACCACATACGGTTTGGTTGGACCGTGAAGGACGGGTTTTGGCGATAACGGATGGTTCTGAAATTAACGGGGAGAATATTCGCTTACTATTAAAAGCGCGTATGAGGAAAGGGGGGCAGTCATGATACGGGTAATATGGATCGTATTCCTGCTCATGCTGATAGGCAACACTGTTTTTTCTCAACAGATAGCGGAAGGAACCGTAAAGGATGAAGAGGGTAAAGCGATCCCGAATGTGAACATTATTAACGGTCGCATCAGAACACAGGTACAGACGGATCACGGGGGAAAGTTTTCGATTAGAGGAACTGCTGGTGATACCATAATGATCTCAAAAGTTGGCTTTCAGCCTCTTTCTTGGGTGTTTACTGCGGAAAGACATAGTATGGCCTTCCAGTTAAAAAAAAGTAACAATGTTTTACAGGAAGTAGAAATATCTACGGGATATCAGAAAATTAGAAAGGATAAGCTGACCGGATCTGCCTATTACCTCGATAGTGAACAACTGGAACTGAATGTGGGGAGTAATGTACTGGATCGTTTAAAGGACGTTGTGCCGGGACTTAACCTTCTGGATAGGCATCCCAACATGACCATACGGGGCGTTAGTTCGATCCACGGGAATATGTCTCCTCTCATTGTGGTTGATGATTTTCCGTATGAAGGGGATATCAATGACATCAATCCCGAAGATGTAGAAACGATCTCGGTGTTGAAAGATGCAGCGGCAGCAGCAATCTGGGGGACACGGGCAGGCAATGGCGTAATTGTAATCTCGACAAAAAAAGGATCTTTCGGGCAACGTCCGGACATTGCTTTCCAGAGCAATATGACAGTTGGAAATAAACCTGATCTTTTCTATACGCCGACTATGTCGGTCAGTGATTACATCGATACGGAGAGACGTGTTTTCGAGGAAGGAGGGTATACGGCGACCGAAAGTAATCTAGACAGGCTTCCCCTGTCCGAAGTGGTGGAACTCCTGATTGCCCACCGGGAGAAAGAAATAAGTCTGGATAAATTGGAAGGCAGTATAGATCGGTTGAAGCAGCATGATATACGAAGGGATATAAGCAAGTTTTTATTTAGAAAAACTGTGGCATCGCGAAGTAACCTTAATATACGAGGGGGTGGGGAGCAGCATGTGTATTCGATTTCGACAGGTTATGACCGTAATCTACCACAGCAGTTGCGCGTTTCTAATGATCGATTGACACTTCGCGCCAACAACGCTTTTAGTTTTTTTGAAAAGAGGCTGACGGTGCAGGCAGATATTTTCGGTGTGTTTCATAAACAGATAATGGATGGTCATTCCATCTATACGGGGCTGTCTCCATACGAAAGACTGGTAGACAGCGACGGTAAACACCGTGCCATATATGGTTTTTACAGGAAACCTTGGTTAGATCAGGCAGAAAATATGGGGTTATTGGACTGGCAGTACCGCCCGTTGGATGAACTGGAAAACGGTGACCGAAACAAGATGGCCGAAAATTACCAGTTTAATCTAGGTGCTGCTTATAAGCTGTTGCCAAACCTCCGCTTAAAGGTGCTTTATCAATACGCTGCGGATAACGGAAGAGAAGAAACCCATTATTCGGTCAATAGTTATTTTGCGCGTGATCTGATCAATAAGTTTGCACAACTGGCTGATTCCGGATTACCTACTTTTCCAATCCCTCGTAGCGGCATATTGGATGAAGGCACCGAAAGGAACCGGTCGAATTCGCTGCGTGGTAATCTAGAGTATGACAATACACTTGGTAAGCATGAAATCAATGTGATGCTGGGGTGGGAAATGCGCGATCGTACCATGCGCAATGGTAGGCAGAGGTTTTATGGTTATGATGAAGAGTATATGTCTAATCAGGTGGTAGATTATACGAAAGCATATGCAATGTCGTATTTTCCACGTAGAACGGATGAAATTCCTTTCGTTCAGTCACTGCGGTATCGACAGAACCGGAACCTGTCGTACTATGCAAATTTGAATTATTCGTTTGACGGACGGGTTACCTTGTCGGCCAGTGCACGGAAAGATAAAAGCAATGTCTTTGGCGTAAGCGCTAATTTAAAGGGAGTGCCTCTCTTTTCGATCGGTGCAGTGTGGAATGTCCATAAAGAACCTTGGCTTTCAGACGAATTGAAAGGTATCTGGAGGGTTAAGGCTTCTTTTGGTTACAATGGAAATATGGATAATACGCTGTCATCCCAGATTACGGCAAATTATCTCGCCGCTTCAGCCACGTATCTCAATCGGGCGGAGATTATCAATCCGCCTAATGCAGATCTGCGTTGGGAACGGGTAAAGAACGCCAATTTTGGGCTGCAGTGGATTTCGGCCGGTGGCCGATTGGATATTGGGGCAGAGTATTACATAAAGAACGGTCTGGATCTGATCGGAGATAGTCCCTATGCGCCCTCTAGCGGGGTGGATTTTTATAGGGGAAACACAGCCTCGACGGCAGGAAATGGTTTAGAGCTGATTGTGAATACCGTCAATATAGACCGTGCATTTAAATGGAAAACAGGCTTACTTTTCTCTCATGCAAGAGACAAGATTACGCGTTATTTACTAAAGCCTTCGGTCATGGCCAATGCCATTGAGTATGGTACTACTGCTTTTCCAATTGAGGGAGCTTCCCGATTCGCAATCTACAGTTTTCCATGGGCAGGCCTCGATCCGACCAACGGTAACCCGAGGGGATATCTTGATGGAGAGATTTCGGATGACTACAGAAATATTATTGCCGGAACTACGCTAGAAAATGCAACATTAAACGGACCGTCCTTCCCTACGGTGTTTGGGGCATTTCGAAATACATTTTTATGGCGGCAGTGGTCGGCATCGGTAAATATCACTTACCGGTTTGGGTATTATGTGCGGATGAAATCAATTTCCTACGGATTTAATTATGGACTGGGTGGTCATGGGGATATATATGAAAGGTGGCAGAAACCTGGTGACGAGCAGCACACCTACGTGATGAGCATGCCCGACGCTAACGGAGATCTGTATCGGGACCGCTTTTACACTTATGGATCACAACTGGTTGAGAAAGGAGATCATATCCGTTTGAGCGACATACGGGTCGCCTATGCGGATAATTACGGTTTGAAACGGAATCGAAGACTTAAAATCCAGTACTTTATGCAGTTCAGTAACTTAGGGTTGTTGTGGGTGAAAAATTCGAGAAATATAGAACCGGATAACAATAATGTTCCATTTCCCTTCCAAATATCGATAGGGACAAAAATTGGGTTATGATGAATGTAAAAACATGTTATAGGAAAAGGTATAGATTAGTAGGGTTCATTTTAACACTATTCCTTCTAGAAGGCTGTAGTTCTGATTTTTTAGATGTTAAGCCGGATAGGTCTTTGCTGATTCCAAGTGCTTTGAATGATTATGAGGCATTGATCAGCAACGAATTTATAAATGTGCTGAATACGCCTAGCCTGGGCATACTGGGGACAGACAATGTATATCTAACAGATGATATGCTAAAAGGAACGGGGCTGACGAAGATTGAAAAAAATGTCTATGTATGGGAGCCGGATTTATTTGAAGACGCAAAGTACATTGGCGACTGGAAGAACCCTTACGAATCGATATTTTATAGCAATGTAGTTATAGAGGGGCTCGATAAGGTTGAAAGGAACGGGGAAAATGAACTACAGTGGGCGAGGGTTTTGGGTACAGCACTTTTTTACCGAGCACTTGGCCACTTTAATCTGGTGAGAAATTTTGCTGATGTGTATGATGAAAACGCGCAGAAAAAAATGGGTATACCAATTAAGTTGACTGCCAGCATAACTGATCTTTCGGGACGTGCCGATCTGGAAACCGTTTATGATCAGATTGTGTCTGATCTTTTACTTTCCTTAGTGTATGTACCGGAAGTCAATTTACGAAAAAGCCTGCCGGATAGAAATGCGGTAAATGCACTATTGGCAAGGGTGTACATCGCTATGAACGAGTTTGAGCAAGCTTATGAATATGCTGACAAAGTGTTGCAGGAGACAGAGGTATTGTTGGACTACAATACGTTGAACTTATCTGCAGCGAAACCGATACCAAGTCCCTATCCCGATAATGATAATCCCGAAGTTGTCTTTTTTTCGCAGATGGCGAGTTGGTCCTTTAGATCGATTGTTTACGTGTCTCCGGAATTGTACAACTTATACGACGATATGGACTTACGGAAGCAGGTCTTTTTTGCTGAACAGGATAATGGGCATCATTCATTTGTCGGAACTTATAATCGGAGAGTTTCGCTATTTGATGGAATCACGACGGCGGAGCTTTATTTAATAAGAGCCGAATGTGCCGCCCGTAGGCGCGACTATGATCAGGCTAAGCGTGATTTAGCATTGTTATGGACGCATAGGTATCCTGAAAATGCAGCGCCCGATCCTAATAGGATTGAAGATGAATCTATTTTAGCTGAAGTTTTGAAGGAAAGAAGAAAGGAACTGGCTTTTCGAAATCTGAGATGGTCGGATCTGAAGCGCTTAAATAAAGATCCTCGTACCGAAACATATTTACATAGACAGGTGGAGGGAAAGGAAATCATATTGGTGCCGAATTCGGCACGTTATATTTTCCCTATTCCAAAGGCAATGGAGTTGGATTACAATGATATGGAACAGAATGAAAGGTAAGATGGAATAGCTCAACCCCTCACTTTTGGTCATCTACTTGATTGAAAAGCGAGGGGTTAACCTTTGATAGGTTATAGTATGTTACTATTACATATCAAAGGTTCCTGGTGTTGATGACACAGATGTCTCATTCGGATAAGGAGCATTGGTAAGCGGATCGATTTGATGTGACTCAAATGCTTCTTTACAGATTTCGTCGGAGGCGTTGCAGTCATAGTCGACACCTTCTTCAAGTCCTTCCAGCGGGACCCAATTGAATTGATCGGGCTGACTGGGATTTGGGATTTCTCGTCCGAACTCCTGTGTTTCTAGTGCCGGTTTAAACGACATTAACGTGTAACTACCTGTTGCAATGGCTAAAGCTACTAAAGCCATTGCATTTTTAAGGATGAATTTTTTCATCTTTTTAAATTTAGAATGTTTAATAAATTGTTTTTATGTTGTCTTTTGGCCGACAAGCCCTCTGCAGCGCCTAACCCGGAGCCGCTGCTTCGATGTAAACCTCGTTGTAAAAAATAACCCCATATACTGAGCGCAAGGAAAAATAGGTTGAACCAGAGGTGTTGCGTCCAGCTCATCCCGCTAATCACCGAGCCACAGCCACAGGGTAGTTTCTCCCATGCGCCCAGTAGGGCGATACCGATGTAGCCGGTAAAGGCTGCCATCAATAGCGATGACAGCCCAAAACCCACCAACCGAAACCTACCATTCACTATGCATATGGCAGCTATGATCTCTAAAAGAGGTAATGTATAAATCAACATTTGACCCAATGTATCCGAAAATGGTTGACGGAGGATGCCGGATTTGAATGCTTGGAAATATATTAGCTTATCCAAGCTTGCCGGAATCCACAACAATAGCAGTGCAATGCTGATCAGGGTGATGATATGTGTTTTTGTTTTCATAGAGCTAATTTTTCATTTTATTTCTTCATCTAATAGTCACGTACTGCTACGTGGAAGGCATAACAAATTCAGGCTGCTTTTTTATTGCAACTATTTGTAAGTCAATAATTTATTCTTATTTTTTCTTGTTTTTGTCTGGTTTTTACTTTACCTTTGGTTGAACTAATTAAATCTTTTTCTTTTTGTCTTCTATATATGACTTGCAAAACAGCGGGCTTCGTACCTATTGAAAAGTAATATTTTTTATAATGATCTGATTTTCAAAAAGATATTTTTTTTTGAGAATTGTGCTAAAATGAAGAGATGGGGAAAAGCAACCCACATAACGATACTACCTGTTTCCGCTTATTGCTCGTACAGCCGGAGAAAGCCCTTGCGGCCATCCAAGCACGGTATAGTGAGGCGTTGAGAATATACGTGCAAGTCTACTTTCAACAGGACACCGAATTTACAAACGTCGTGATCTCGGAAACCTTGATAGTCGTCTGGCAGAAAAAAGAGATCGTAGCACGGTTGGACAAACCTTTCTTCTGGATGCAGCGCGTGGCGGAAAAGCAGGCCTTGTACTTATTAAGAAAAGAACGCAAACACAATAATCAAGCATGGGAAGATGAGTATCTGCAAATGGTGGGAGAGGAGCATGCAGACCGTAAACTCAGAGCAAAGGAAATAGAAGGCCTCATTAACGAAGCATTGGATACGTTACCTCCCCGGGAAAGGGAAATTTTTAGGGCAGCCAGATTTGACGAGCTAAGCAATCAAGAAGTGATGCAGAAATTCAATCTCACCGAACAGACGGTCAAAAATACAATTTATCGGGCGACGAAGAAGTTACGCAGGATGTTGAAAAACGTGCTCTCATTATTTGTTTAAGAAAATTTAGGTGTAAACAGATGATCTACAAGAAGAAATATGTGAAAGAACTTATCCGAAAGCAGATAAAGGGAATCCTTACGCCTCGGGAGGCGGGGGAGCTGGATGCTTGCAGGAGGTTATATGCGCATGAGGAGATACAGGAGATGATTGCCGATGTACTCTTAAGTATGGAGGAGGACGAACGGCCTGTTATCTCCACCGGTGGATGGAAGCCGGATATTGCAGCTATTATCCGCACTGCGGAACAACGTAGTCGCGGTAAACGGCCTATTTGGCGCAAGTTGGGATGGGCAGCAGCGGTTTTGATACCGGTCGTGACGCTGCTTACCTATTGGTATGCCACGCGGCGTGAGCAGATTCCGGATTTTCTACATGGTCCTTGTGCCGGGCTAACCACCGATGCGGACGTTCCGCTTACGGAATCCGTGGTATCCCTTCGATGGGGGGATACTGCAGAGATGCAGGTAGCAGGAGGAAAGCATGGGGAGGTGTTGCAAACAGCCGATGTGCAAGTTCTCAAAACGAAAGATGGGGTGTTTCAGCTACGGGAATCTGCGAACGTGATGAAACGTACTGGATCGGAACGGGCTATAACGGTAGCAACAGGCGCGCAACAACAAGCCATGGTCGAGCTGCCGGATGGCACGCGTATAAGGTTAAATGCGCAGTCGAGCTTACAGTATGCACCGGAAAAGCAGAAAGCTCAGCAGATAAAGGTACAGGGAGAAGCCTATGTACAACGGCCGGATAAAATGAAAGCGGTGCCTTTGCTGATCGGTACGAGCAATGGCGTGGTAAAATCGAATTATGGAGATTTTGCGCTGTTGAGCTTAGATAATCTCACGAGAGCAGCAACGCTAAAAGGAGAGTTGAGCTTACACACCGGCGACAGCGAGGAGAAAGTCTCGTTGGATTGTTATGGAGCACAGGGTTCGATATGGACGTATGCAATATCCCCCGGCGTATTTAAGGATACGTTAAGGTACGAAGCGACTACAGATACGAAAGCTGTATTGGCCTGGACGAAAGCTGTACGGACATATAAGGACGTCCCCTTACGGGAGTTCGTCGCACAGATGAGCCTCTGGTATGGCTTTCAGGTAAAAGACTATAGCTGTTTGCCGGCAGACCGACGTATCACAACTACGGTATGTTACCGAAAGGATAGGGAGGCCGCATTTGCTGCTATACGCGAAGCGGGGGTGTTACTTTACGAAAGTAAAGGTATGATCAGCTTTTGTCCGGAAGAGGCCAAATTGTTGAAAAATGTGGGTACTATGTTAGCATGGTGGGAGTGAAATCCCATCTTCACTTTATCGAAATGAGTCTATGTCTTACCGCTCGATAACCTTATCTTTGTTACCAAACGTAAAACGTATACTTTACATGAATTGGAAACAGTTATTGTCTGCAAAACGTTGGGGATATGAACATCGCGAAGTGAGTGATCAAATCGATGCGCGTTCGGAATTTCAACGGGATTATGATAGATTGATATTTTCTTCACCGTTTAGAAGATTGCAAAACAAAACGCAAGTCTTCCCATTGCCGGGAGCCGTGTTTGTGCACAATAGGTTGACACACAGTTTGGAGGTGGCAAGTGTGGGGCGGTCGTTAGGACGTCTTTTTTATAATATTATGAAAAAAGAGAATCCGGACATCGATCAGGAAAATCCGTTTTTGCAAGAGGTGGGCAACATCGTTTCTGCGGCTTGTTTATCACATGATTTGGGTAACCCGGCTTTTGGACATTCGGGAGAGGCAGCCATTTCTTCCTATTTTACGGAGGGACATGGACAGGTATATAAAGATAAGGTTAGTGCCGAAGAATGGGCAGATTTAACACATTTTGAGGGCAACGCCAATGCGTTGCGCATATTGACCCATGCGTTTCACGGGAAAGATGAAAAAGGATTTGCATTGACCTATGCCACGCTGGCGTCCATTGTTAAATACCCTTGTTCGGCAGCAGAAGGGCACGTGAGAGGTAACCATCACCGGAAGAAGTACGGTTATTTTGATACGGAGAAAGCCGCTTTCAAAAAAATCGCCGAGGAACTGGGCTTACAGGCCGATCCTACAAATCCAAACGGATATTTACGGCATCCGCTAGTATATCTGGTGGAAGCAGCAGATGATATATGTTATAATATCATCGATTTGGAAGATGCGCATCATTTAAAAATACTTTCGTATAATGAGGTAGAAGATCTTTTGTTGCCCTTGTGTGGAGACGAAGATTTACGTAGCCGGCTGGATGCGCTGGCGGATACAGGCAGCCGTATCGAACTCTTGCGGGCGAAAGCTATTAATACATTAATCCATGGTTGTGCCACCGTATTTGCGAAAAATCAGGAGAAGTTTTTGAACGGTACTTTTGGTATGGCTCTGATGGATGCATTGGATGGAAATATTGTGGGACAGATGAAGAAGATATCGGAAATATCCGTAGATCGTATCTACAATGCTTCCACTGTGGTGCAAATTGAAATCGCGGGGTTTAAGGTGATGAATGCCTTGTTGGAAGAGTTTATTCCAGCCTATTTAAAAGAAGATAAAGGACATTTTGATAAAAAAATCGTGGCGATGATTCCTGCTCAATTCCACACGGTACAAACCGATACATATGCGAAAATCCGGACGGTGTTGGATTACGTTTCGGGGATGACCGATATTTATGCGGTAGATTTGTATCGTAAAATAAAAGGTATATCGATTCCCTCGTTGAAATAAATTTAACGGTATAGTTTGATGAAAGTTGTTATAGCGGAAAAGCCATCTGTAGCTAGGGATTTGGCTCGTGTGATGGGGGCAAAGGAAGTGAAAGATGGATATATTACAGGTAATGGTTATGCTTTTACATATGCTTTCGGCCATCTGATACAATTGTGTACACCACAGGCGTACGGTTACCCTACATGGACAGTGTCTAATCTGCCGATTATACCATCTGAATTTCGTTTGGAAGTAAAGAAAATAAAAAGGGATGGGAAGCAGATAGACGATGCCGGAGCGAGTAAGCAATTGAATATTATTAAGGAATTAATTGCGCAGGCGGAGGAGATTATCGTGGCGACGGATGCCGGGCGTGAGGGAGAGTTGATTTTTCGGAATATATACTATTATCTCCAGGCAAAAGTGCCCTTTAAAAGACTTTGGATTTCTTCCCAGACAGACAGGGCTATAAAAGAGGGGTTTGCTAATCTGAAAGACGGAACGGAATACGATAGTCTTTACATGTCTGCCAAATCACGCGCGGAATCGGATTGGTTGATTGGAATAAACGCCACACAGGCGTTGACATTGGCAGCGGGAAACAGGGGGCTCTTATCTTTAGGGCGGGTACAAACACCCACTTTAGCGATGATTTGTTCCCGATATATGGAGAACAAGAATTTTAAGCCGCAAGCTTTCTTCAAAATACAGGCAGGTTTCGAAAAAGATAATATCAGGTTTAAGGCAACCTCTGCTAAAATAGATAAAAAGGAGGAGGCAGAAACGGCTATAGCAAAACTCGCTGTGGGAACGGAGGCTAAAGTAATTAAAGTAGAGGCTAAGGAAACAAAAGAACAGCCGCCTTTGCTATTTGATTTGACATCGCTGCAGCAGGATGCCAATAAAAAATATGGGTATTCGGCTGATCAGACATTGAGTATTGCGCAGACGTTGTATGAGAATAAAGTGATTACCTATCCGCGTACCGGATCTCGTTATATCGGGGAAGATGTTTTTGAAAATATAGCGGAACTTTTTCAGCATCTTGCTAATACCGCGGACGAAGAAATTGCAGCGATAAGCCGTAACCTAATCGGCGCGAAATTAAATAAAAGATCGGTTGATGATAAGAAAGTGACAGACCACCACGCTTTGTTGGTGACGGAGGAAAAACCCGGGCCATTGCGCAAAGAACAACAGCATATTTATAATATGATTGCAAAGCGTATGGTAGAGAGTTTCTCGGATGTGTGCTTGAAAGATATTACAACCGTAACAATGGATGCGCACGGCGTGGAGTTGATTGCTAAAGGCACGGTTATCAAGCAGTATGGCTGGCGTTTGTCTGCAGAGCAAGTAGAGATTCCCGATGATGACAAGAATATAGATGATCAAGATAATGAGAATGCGCAGTTGCCGAAGTTAGCAGCGGAAGAATTGCTTGAGATTTTGTCGTTGGAATTAGCGGAGCGTTTTACAAAGGCGAAACCTATACATACAGAAGCATCACTCTTGAAAGCGATGGAAACTTCTGGTAAAGAAATAGAGGATGACGAAATGCGACAGGCTATGAAGGATTGTGGTTTAGGTACACCGGCTACGCGGGCAGCAACTATAGAAACACTGTTTCAGCGAGATTATATCAAGCGTGATAAAAAGAAGCTCATACCTACGGAAAAAGGGCTTTCGGTTTATCAGCTAATCAAAGATCGGTCGATAGCGAAGGTTACATTGACTGGAAAGTGGGAGCAGAAACTCGAAGAGATGCGTGCCAATAAAGTGTCGTATGCTATTTTTATGAAGCATATTAAGGATTATACCGTGAAAATCACGAAAGAGCTGCTTCAATTGCGCGTGGCTATACAACAGGAGGAAATAAAGCCGCAGCAAAAAGGAAAAATAAAGTGCCCGAAATGCGCCTCGGGGAATATGCTTTTGTTTGATAAGGTGGCACAATGTGACCATTATGCCAGAGGATGTGATTTTAAGATCTGGCGTACATTAAATGGGGTTTTTCTAGAGGAAAAAGAAATGAAAAGTCTATTGGAAAAGGGGAAGACCTCTACATTGAAAGGGGTGAAAAACAAAGATGGTCAGTTGCTGGAAGCAGCACTGGTATTTCAGGATTTTAAGGTCGGGGTGGAGTAGATTTACTACTTTTTAGACAGCGCTTGTTCCAGCTGCTCTTCGTCCACTTCTTTTTCCCATTTAGCCATAATGAATGCAGCGGAAGTATTTCCGATGATGTTGGTCAGCGCACGAGCTTCGCTCATAAAACGATCTATTCCGAATACGATGGCAATGGATTCTACCGGGATATGTCCCACGATGGGCAATGTCGCGGCTAAGATAACAAAGCCGCTTCCCGTAACGCCGGCAGCTCCATTAGAGGTGAAGGTCAGTATAAACAGCAAAAATAATTGTTCATTCCAGGCCATAGGTTGACCAATTGCCTGCGATAGGAAAATTGCGGCCATGGTTAAATAAATCGCTGTTCCATCCAGATTGAACGAATAGCCTGTCGGGATGACCAGTCGCACAAGCGGCTTACTGCAGCCGGCTCGTTCGAGTTTTTCCATAATGGCAGGTAGGACGGATTCGGACGATGAAGTACCTAACACAATGAGGAGCTCTTCTTTGATATACACCAACACGCGCCATATACTGATTTTATAGCGCCACAATAAAATGCCAAGGAAGATGAAGATATAAATCAAGCACGCCACATAAAACCACACCATCATTAAGCCCAATGATTTTAAAATGCCGACGCCGTATTGCCCAACGGTAAATCCAATAGCGCCCATGGCGCCTATGGGGGCTACTTTCATAATCATTTTAATCACGATGAAAATACCATCCAGAAAAGATTGCATTACGCGCTTAACGGGCTCGGCACGTTCTCCCATTTTGGCGAAAGCAAAGCCTAACAAGATGGCAAAGAAAAGGACTTGTAATATATTGCCTTCCGAAAGAGAACCAATAACATTATTTGGGATAATATCGAGTAAAAACTGCACGACGCCTTTTTGTTTTTCGCCTTCTTGGATGTAGGTATTAACTTCGGAAGTGTCGAGTTCGGAGACATTAATATTCATGCCACCTCCTGGATTGGCAAGGTTTACAACCGCCATAGCGATAAACATAGCGCCAAATGTTGTTAGTTGGAAATAAACCATGGATTTGATACCCAATTTTCCTACTTTTTTGATATCCTCCATGCCGGCAATACCCAGCACAATGCTACAGAAGATCAACGGTGCGATGATCATCTTGATTAATTTGAGGAACCCATCACCAAATGGTTTTAGTGCAATACCGAGCTCAGGATAAAAATGACCTAACGCCACACCGATAAGAATAGCTATAATTACTTGGAAATAAAGCAGGCTGAAAAGTTTTTTCATGCAGAGTTTAATTTGTGCATTTGATTAGCATTCGGCGCAAATATATATAAAAAAGTCAAAAACAAACTTCAAAACCTTACCTTTGTTCCCATTATGGGCTCAAGACTTTATAATCCATTTATTGCTTTTAATTTCGACAATCGGGCGTGCTTTTTGACCGGAGAATCGCTGCAATCTGCAGATGAGCAAATCCAAGTTTTTCCAGTTTGGATGATGCGTGCTTTTGATCTGGAGGAAAAACCGTTCAAGATGTTGGATGAAAATATCGTGACCTATAAATCACTGAAATTGCCTTGTTCTATTGGAGTTGCTCAGTCATTTGAAGAAGTGGAGGGAGAAGTAGAAGAAGCAATGAAAGCAGGCTATAAAGAAGTGAAGACTCTTCCTGAACAGTTGTTGTTTCAATGGGTGGGGAAAATTTTGTATGGTATTGTTTTTAACGAGATACAAGCGGGGATTCGACAAGCGGTAGGCAGTGGAGAGGAAATAAATTTTTCTCAGGCGTTGGTGCATAAATTTCGGAACCTACATTTTATGTTACAATCGCTTGTGTTGCCGATGGAATTTGAACATGTCAATCCGTTTCATATACAAGTATTCCCCGTAGATAATGCGCCGGAGACTTTCTTATATCGGGATGAAATTAATACATTGATTTTTTCTTTACGGATGAAGGATTTTGCTGTTATAGCCACTTTACAGGACAATGGTACAAATGCTATTTATCATGAGGATATTTTGAATAAAGTAAAAGGACATCGTTTACATCCTATACAATTCGAAGAAGTTTGTGCCCGGTATTTTTATTCCGCTTATTTGTTTAATCGCCTTCCGGAATATACCTATATGGAAACTCCTGAAAAGATTTACATAGAACCGATGCCCTTAAATGATTGGACATTGAAGCCTATTTTCGATAATTGGCAGGTCAAAACATATGGACAGGTATTAGAGAATTTTTGGAAGCCTTGGGGTTATACGCTTTTTGAAATTATCAAAGATCCGGAAAAGCCTATGACATTTCTCTTCGATAGTGAAGGTAGATTTTCGGAAACAGTTGATTTGCCAAAAACTTAATTTTTATGTAATTTTAAGTAAACAAACAAAGGAGGAGTCATGAGGTATTGGTTGTTTGCTTTCCTGTTAAGTATTACATTCGGAACATTATCTGCGCAAACGCCCAGAGATTCTCTCATTGTCTATGATGTAGATACGTATGCGCAATTTGAAGGAGGAGTTCCTGGATGGAACCGCTTTGTGCGGGAAAACCTTGATATTCGAGATATTGTTAATTCGCTAGATAGTACAACATACGTAGACTATGGGCTTAAGCAAACCGCCATAATGGAATTTACGATATGTGAAAACGGAATGGTGTGTGATATCGAAATAGTGAATAAGCATAAAATAAGTCCCGAATTTGCCGAAGAAGCATTGCGTGTGATGGAAAAATCTCCAAAATGGGCGCCAGCATCAAAAAATGGAAAGCCTGTTCGCACCCGATTTAAGCAGTCTATCGTGGCTATTTTATAACGACAATAGGCTATGATCCTTATCCAGTGTCTTTGCGGTAGAAAATTATTCGCCAATCTTTCAGTACTTTATGCCAGTTGGGGCAGATAATGATGGAGTTACTCTTGGAGGGTAAAGTTAAAGTTTCTACCTTTGCCCCACTCCGCGAGGGAGGGCGTCCTGTTAAGAGGATATGTTGAAAGGGGATAGATAAAGAAAAGAAAATATTTTTTTGTTATTTCGGAAAACTTCCCTACCTTTGCAGTCCCTTCGGGAACGAGGGGTTAAAAAAAAGAGATAATTTATACGGCGTTGAGCTGTATCGATATAGTGCCAAAGCGCGAAGCGGCGGCGAGAGGAGTTCTTTAAGATATATGATCATGTAGCGCAGCAGGAGCCCTTTGGAGGGGCGAGAGCTGTAATGGAATTACAATTTTTTCGGTCCGGGCCGTACAGTACAATTACTGACGAACCGGTCAGATTTAAGATGACCGGGGTCAATTTACATTTTTACAATGGAGAGTTTGATCCTGGCTCAGGATGAACGCTAG
>NZ_JACOIK010000012.1 GCF_014692515.1 Sphingobacterium micropteri
ATTTTACAATACCCAAAGAATACATTCTGCTCTGGGGTATAAAACCCCTAAGCAGATCGAAGAGATGCTATTGGAAAAAGAAAAAATGGCAGCATAAAAAAGTCTCCTAATTTAAGTTGCAATTCCAGGAACACTGTGGCTTAAAAAGGGGATACCCTTTATTAGTCATGTATTTGGCATGCCGGTGGTCTCGCTTCTACCATATAAGATGAACGACATCGAACGGCTGCAACTCCATAAAACCATTTTGCCGGCTGCGCAGGAGGATCGAGAGCCCTATCTGCTTCGATGCTTACAACAACTATATGGAGGCTTGGAAAAACTTATAAAAAATAAACCACACCTGTGGGAATGCTGGGGATACCTGCAACAAAATGGGATGTTGGGTAAAATTATTGATAATCAGTTTTTTGAGGATAAAGGTGCGACTATTCAGGTCGTGTGGAACGATAAAATGGTCGCATTTGATCGACGGAATTACGCGGTCAGGACGGAATAGCATATTTGTTGTTTTGACATTTATGCCGTAAATTGGGAATGTAGATCACCAAACTTAGCGTTATGAATCCAATTGTTAGAACTATATTTCGTTCGAATATTTGGGCTTTTCCAATTTTTGCCGCAGTCTTATTCGTAGCAAACTGGTTGATGGGAACGGAACCGTTTCCGGTCAAGCAACTTTTGCTGGTCAGCGCCATATTTTTGTTGTATTATAGTTGGGTCTACTATATCATATCAAATTTCTGGGTTCACGATCTAAAAAAAAGAATGGCTGCTATCGTTGCCACACTGTTGCTCGTGTTTACGATTGAACCAACGTTGGTGTTTTTTATATACCATTATTTCCCGTCGCTGGGCGTGTATATGGATCGCTATATGAACGATCCGGACTATGAACTTGATAAGACAGAATTTAGACAACGGTATGGGTCTCCCATAATATTTATTTGTTTTTTGGTAATCATGAGGCTTATGTTCAGGATGGGTCGGAAAAAAGGGAAAGAAGTTATAGAATCAAAGCAGGAACTCGCAGATTTGGAAGGGAAGATTACAAATCTAAACAGCTTGTTGAAAGCCCGTAATTTGAATCCACACTTTATAAGGAATTTTGCGGCTGTAGCGCTCGAGAGGGAGAGGAAGAGACCTCATGAAGAAAATATAAAAATGCTCACGATGCTGATTGCGCTCATGAATTACCAACTGCGCATGGATAGCAGCCAACAAACGACCCGCTGGCAAGACGAATGGGAGCAGATCGAAAGTCTACTGGAAATGGCGTATTATAAGGATCCAAAGTTTGTTTACGAATGGAGTGATAACGATTGCCTGGCAGATATGGAGATGGTTATCCCGCACGGCCTATTGCTGATGCCGCTGGAAAACGCGTTAAAGTATGGTGAAAACACGGCAGAAAGGCCGTTGCGAATCGTTTTTAGGAAGCGAGGGGACAGGATTTACATTCGTTATACAAATTATTTTGAACCTGTGAAGCGAGATAAAATAGAGTCCACCGGTCAGGGGTTTCCCCTCATGGAAGCTCGATTGGAAGGGGGGGCATGGCCTATTACAATAGAACGGCAGGAAAGGGGCGACTGTTTCTATGTCGATATCGAAATAATATACAGTACTTCAAAAACCTATGATGATGAAAAAAAAGGAAAAATATAACATTCTGATAGTGGACGATGAATTGGAATCGGTTGGTCATATAGAGACAACGTTAGATCAAATACCCTATATAGAGGTGAAGAAAGAGAGCAATCTAGCCAAGGCTCGATCGATGGTGGATAATGGTGGAGTGGATATCCTCTTTTTGGATCTGATGATGCCCGTAGCGGACGGTTTTACATTTTTAGGGCTTTTAAAAGACGTTCCGGCTACGGTTATGTGTTCTGGTAACGAAATACCAGGCACGGCAGCGTTTGACAACGAGGTGGCCGATTGCATCAATAAACTGGCTTCCAAAAAAAGGGTACAACGGGCTGTTGATAAGGCGATAAAGAAATTCCACGAGCACGAAGCGGAAAGGGAACATGCCAAAGCAGTCATCACGCTCAGGCGGGTGCGCGACAACAAAAGAGTGGAGATCAACTGGCAAATGATCGAATATGTTTCGATTACGGATGATATATTGACCATACATGATATGGACGAAAAGAAAGAAGATTACTATTGTAGGCTATCCACTTTTCTCGAAAAGGTGCCGTCACACAAATTTCTAAGGATACACCGGAAAGTTGCCGTGAAGATATCGGCTATACGTAGCAAACGGTGGAAAACCTTAACGCTCACGAGTTGGGCCAAACTGACGATAGGGGGCAACTACGAAAAAGATGTGAAAAAGATAGTAGAGCAATTGGAGTGTTAATGCCTCATTTATAAAATTACCCAACTTTAACCATGCTGCCGATTTGCTATGAAAAGAACCTTGATGGCTATATGCCGTTATCTGATCCGTATTATCCGTTTGTTGCATGAATTAAGTGCCAAGGCGGCGCACCGCGAAACTGAAATTATCCATATACTGACGGCGATTAGGAAGGAACATACTGACCTAAAACAACAGCTAGCGAATCAAATGGAGCAGGAAATCATATACCGTGATGCGGAGTATGCTATAGAATTTATCGGTATCAGTGAAAGTACACTCGCCCGCCATCAACGTAAGGGGGTGCTTGTTGTAGCAAAGATTGACAAAGGGAAACGCTATTTCAAGCAACAGGACCTGGAGCGCTTCAAAAAAAATTATTGGAACCTACCTGATTAGCCCACTTTCGCATACCTGCTTCACGCTTTCTTTACACCAACTTCGCGTTTTTACCGTATTTTTTATGAGGTTTACCGGGAATTTACCGGGGAAACCTCGGTAAATCCCCGTTGACTATACGGTAAATTCCCGGTAAATGGGCGAAGAATGTCCGAATAGATGGTGAGGGTTATTCGAAACGGAAATGAACCCGATACCAATGATTTCTGTCCCCCTGAAAAGCAAATCCTGTCAGCATCCTGTCAATCCAACGGAATCCACCTGTCAATACCCTGTCAACCGTCTTCCAGTGCTTGTTTTGTGCCTTACCTGCGCCGTATGTTTGTTGCTGTAAGCCCCACATACCGGTATACGAAAAGGCGTTACAGATGGTTTAACAAATTTAATTTTTTCAATTATGGGAACGATTAGAAGAGGAGCAAATGGAGGATTCAGCGGGAAAGCTGGATCGGTTATCGGCAGCAGCTGGAAAAGTATAGACTACATCAAAGGGCTGCCCAAAAAACGGACAAAACCGATGTCCGAAGAACAACTTATCCAACAGGCACGTTTTGGTGTGATGACCCGTTTTTTGATGCCATTGACACCGATGGTACGCGTTGGCTATGGCCAGATACAATCGGATCGCTTGACACCAATGAATGTGGCGGTTCAACAGAACTTGAACCGTGCTGTTACAGGAACCTATCCAGATTTTTCGGTAGACTATGCGTCTGTACGGATCAGTGAGGGTCGGTTAATCGGTGGAGGAACCCTATCTGCGGAGGTAGATGCGGGTATACTGACAGTAAATTGGAGTACCGATGTAAACGACCTGATGGATTCCAATGCGGACGACCTGGTGTATATCGTACTGTTCCAGCCGGAGATCGATGAGCTCATGTCGACGCCTACGCTTCCGACGAGAGGAGATGGGGAAGTAGACATCGTAATCCCCGACCACTTTTTGGGTGGGAAAGGTCATGTCTGGATTTTCTTTTCCGACCGGAAGGCTAAGCGCGTATCGCGGAGTTCATACTTAGGTGAATTCGATCTGCAATAA
The DNA here is from genome assembly GCF_014692515.1 of Sphingobacterium micropteri. Classification (GTDB taxonomy): domain Bacteria; phylum Bacteroidota; class Bacteroidia; order Sphingobacteriales; family Sphingobacteriaceae; genus Sphingobacterium; species Sphingobacterium micropteri. The sequence continues at coordinate 3,810 of NZ_JACOIK010000012.1, forward strand.
ACGTGCAGCTAAAGGAGCAGTGATATGCTGCTCCTTTCTATTTCAAAATGAATACAGAGCATGAAAAACAATTTGATATGATGGTACGAAACGAAATATCTCCGGTGATGGACGGGCGGACGATAGCTAGGCTACGGTTCCAGTCTGCATCGAAATTTTTGGCACCTTTGGCAGGCGTGATAAAGCTAGGGCTTGCTACCTCGAAGAATAGTGGTACGCCTATGGGAAGGGCGATGTCGCATATGTTAACCAGCTGTTTTGTGAACCGGTTTCCTGGATTGGAGATAGATCCCGGCAAGGTAAAGTTAAGTGATGGCAACTTGGCGAATCCCACAGATGTGGAGATATCCCGTCAAGGGGATACGATAACGGTATCCTGGTCCACGGAAATTTTGAATCCGTTAAACGCTTACGATGACGACCTTATTATGGTCTGCGCTTATGGCATCGAAGCCCGTTCTGCCGTGCTTCAGGAAGGAGAGGTGGTACGAAAAGGTGGCAGCGCGTTGGTTATCCTGACAGACGACTTGGGAACGGAAACGGTCCACCTTTATCTGATGGTACACACGCGTGATAAAAAGCGTTTTTCCCGCAATATGTATCTCGGCACATCAGCTCAAAATAAGGAATAGATCACAAATGAATAATGACATGAAAACATTACAGACAAACATCCCTTGGCTTATCGAGGATATGGCAGGGAAACTATCGGGAAAACACAAACTGGGTATTGCGGTGCTGCTATTGACCACGTTGTTCCTGTTCATCGGAACGATCTTACAGATCATAGATCCAACAGCAGGTGTGCTGGACATCGGTATCTTATCGGTGTTATTGTTGGGGCTATTGGCGGGCATAGCGGCTATTTTCTGCAGTCTTTGGTTGCAGGAAATTCTCTGGCAACCTTTCAAGACGTTTCGTAAAGAATTTAATTACCATTTTAATCAGCTTACATCATGGCAACAATGTATCATTTATTTTTCGGTGTTTTTCTTATCGTTGTATGCGGTAATGTGGGCACTGTCTATCATCCTGTAGGGATCCGCAAAGACATCATCAATATCGCCCGGCAGGAAATCGGCGTGCGGGAAGCAACGGGCAATAACGACGGTGATAGGGTAGAGGAATATCTGCGCTACACTGGTTTGGGAAAGGGATATGCTTGGTGTAGCGCGTTCGTATCGTGGTGTTATGGACAGGCCGGGCTGGCTGAACCACGAAACCCCTGGAGCCCGGCGCTGTTTCCAAATGCCCGGACGTATTGTAGGAGCGACGCTTGCCGTCGTTCCCCTATGTTGATGCAGATAAATCCCGTCGATATCTTTGGCATTTATGGGCAACGCCACAGGCGGATTAACCACGTCGGTCTGGTAAAAGACATACAAGGCAAATACCTGATCACGATTGAAGGCAACAGTAATAATCGCGTAGAATCTAAACGACGTCATCTGGCCACGATATACGCTTTGGCAGATTGGATAGGAGGGAAAGAATGAAAAGAATCATAAGCGTATGGAACATGGGGTACTTGGTTTTATCGTTGGCGTCATCATGCCATACGGTTCGTCATAAGACTAAAACCGATCAGCACAACCGGTTTCAATATGCACAGACAGTATTCGTGTCGGACAGTGCGGTACGGTATTGGCACTTCAGCTCCGATTCCACTTTTTCCTATCATCCCGATAGTGGGCTGCGTACGCTTTCCGGTAGGTTAATGGGCTGGGAGTTGCGGGTCAACCATCAGAAAGAGCAACACACGTTAGACAGTGTCATCAGCCGGCAGCACAATGAAACGGAATTAAAACGGAACAGCCGCGATATTTGGCCTATAAGCTATACTTTTTTTGTATGGGTTGTGGCGATATTCGTTATCGCTTTTTTTGTGGTAGGGAGGAAATGACGTAATATAAGACTGTGCTAAATGGCTTCTGCGTGAATTGTGGGTACAGATGAAATTTAAGTTTATATCCTGTTCGTTGTTTACCTTTTGCTGTACGAAGCCTACCAGCGGTTGCAATACGGCTTTGCGTTCTTCGCTGATAGGTTGTTAGAGACAATATTGTCAATAGTTCTCACTAAATCGTTATACATCATGATTGATTCTCTAAACTAGCAACAACCTGAATTTGTTGTACAGCAAGCGTTGTTCAACTCCGATAATTTTACCTTTGGTTTTTCCGCAGGAATACCGCAGGCATCACTTGCCAAACAGGCGGTTTGTTTATTCTTCAGCACGAAATGATTTCCGTTAAAATCCAGATCGTATTTGCCAATTGTTTCGCTTTGATATTCTACCTCTATTTCGGCATCTTGAATATCCAATTTTTCTTCGGATAACTTTATGATGTTCAGTAGTTTGGTTGGTTTTAGCCGATGTTCAAAATCGTTAGCATTCCATAATTGAAAATTGACGACCTTTTCATTTCTGATCGTTCCGCCACAGTCAATAAAGTGCTTGGTAACAACACCTATTTCCGTAACATGGAAATGTTCGGGTACGAACGTTCCGTTCGCTAACTGAAATTCAACATTGTCTAACGTTGGTAAGATTTCTTTGATGTTTGATAGTGTCATAATAACTGAATTTAAAAATGATGTAATTATATATTGCAATATTACGATATTGATGATTAAAAAAATGCTATGTACAGCACGTTGTTACTTTTACCTCCTGATGGAAAAACGTATTAAATTCTGCCTGTATCTCTTTCCATATATTTTCATCAATACAATAGCAGACAGATTTACCCTCAATGGTTCCTTGAATGATACCAATACTCTTTAACTCTTTTAAATGCTGTGAGATGGTAGCCTGAGCTAAACCCAATTCCTCAACCAAATCATTACAGATACAAGTCTTTTGATTGATGATGTATTGGAGTATGGCAATCCTTGCGGGATGTGCTAAAACCTTAAATAGAGAGGCTAGTCTATTTTGTTCGTCTGTGAATATTTCCGATTTGGTAAGTCCCATACTTTATAGATGTATCGCAATATTACGATAATAAATTCAGATATACAATAATTTACCACAATTGTATCGAAAAAAGATCGCAGGCTCTTAAACCTGCGATTTTTTACTTCATAATTTTTAAGCAAAGCCTTGCCCTGGCTGAAAATGTCCAATAATGGCAATCCTGTTCCAGGCATTGATGGTAATTACCGCCATTACTATTTCTGCAATTTGATTTTCGCTAAAAAATTTTAACGCTTTTTCGTAAATTTCGTCTGATAATCCATTTTGGTGTATCAGGGTTACTTCTTCGGTAATTGCTAACACTGTTTTTTCTTCATCGGTAAAAATTCCGATGATTTCCCGCCATGTATTCAGTAAAAATATACGCTGATTGGTTTCGCCATTTTTTAAGGCATCTTTGGTATGCATATCTATACAGTAAGCACATCCGTTGATTTGTGAAGCGCGGATTTTTATCAGTTCTTTTGTGGTTTTTGAAATGGCAACTTGTGACAGATAGGTTTCCAGTCCCGTCATTGCTTTTAAAGCAAGAGGTTCTGCGGAGTTGATATTTACTCGTTTTTGCATTGTTAAATTGTTTTAAAATTGACAACACAAAATTGAAAAATCCGGAAACCGAAAAACTTAAACTGGTTTAAGAAACGCTTCTCTTCCGGATTTCGCTCAAATATTCGGGTGTGAAACCAAGGAAAGAGGCAATGAGATATTGGGGAACACGCTGCACAAATTCGGGATGCTTGCGAAGTAGTTCAAAGTAAAATTCTTCTTTCGAAAGCGAGAAAAGGTATTTTACACGCATTTGTGCCGCCGCATACGCCCGCTGATAAACAAAGCGGAAGTAACGTTCCATGACGGGGAAGTTGCACAATAATCTTTCTTGATTATCTTGCGTGATGCAGAGTATTTCTGATTTTTCTACGGATTGTATATAAAACTCGGTGGGTTGTCTATGTTCATAAGCAATATTGTCTGTCATCCACCAAGTTTCGATGGCAAATTCGGTGGTCTGTTCAATCCCTTTTTCGTTGATGTAGAACTTGCGAAGCAATCCTTTCAGTACAAAGTAATGATGCTTACAAACCTGTCCTTCCTGCAACAGGTTTTCTTTTTTTGAAACAGGTCTTACCGTGAAGAATTTTAGAATTTCTTCAAATTCTTCCTCGGATATTTTTACAAATTTGTTTATATGATTTTTTAATATTTCAGACATTAAATATAAGTTTTATTTGATTTAATCTTGTTGCTCTTTCATAATTTTATTGTAAGTTATACCCACCTTAAAAGCTGTCCTGCAATTCCATTCTGATTAATCATCCAATCCTTTTCCGTCAAGTATTTGCTGATAATATTTTTCAATTCTTGCTTCTCTTGTTTTGGATTGTTTGGCTTGATTGAAGTAAAACAAATACCCTTTCTGTCTTCCCGATGTTAGAGAATAAAACGCTTTTTGCAGAACTTTGTCCTCGTCTAAAGCCTTTTGAAACTCTTCCGGAATAGGATAATCGGCAACTTTTTTTATCGCTACTTTCTTTCCCGATTTTTCAATTTCGACAGCTTCTTTGATATACTCTATAATTATAGGTTTCAGTTGTGTAATCTGTTCTACACTGGTAAATCGGATTTGTCTTGCCGACTGAACATTTTCGGTTTGCTGTATCAGAATACTTTGTGGATCTTTCAGCAACGCACCTTTATGAAACAGCAAGGCACAATATTCCTTAAATCCGTGAATAAGTACGATATTTTTCCCCTGAAAGGTATAACAAGGGTGCATCCATTTGTAATCTTCTTCAAGTGATATATTTTCACGGATGATTTCACGCAATAAATGAAATTCATTTTTCCACTTATTTGCTTCTGCAAAAAATTGTTCTGCTTCTTGGTTCATAAGAATTGGTTTAATTTTTAGCGAAGATGATTTTTCTGCCGGCAGGTCTGAAATACCAAGACGCTACTGTTACCAATAATAAAATTAATGACGGAACAGCTTCGACAAATGCCTGTCCAACTACCAAATGTGAAACAAAAGCACCGGACATTGCAAAGAAAAATCCTGCGTAAGCCCATTCTTTCAACAACGGAAATTTTGGAATGAGAATGGCAATAACGCCTAATAGTTTCCATACGCCAAGAATACTTAAAAGATACAGTGGGAAACCCAATGAACTTACAATTTCATTGTAGCCACCGATTTGTAATAGTTGTTGTACACCGCCTGCCGTCATGCCTATCGACAGAAATATGGTAGTAACCCAATAGATGATTTTATCGCTCTTTGTCATAATTTTCTATGTTAATTTGTTTACGATTTCCTGCAACCTATCGTGAGCCATATTCAAGCCTTGTGCGAACGGCATTTGCATTAATTGGTTTCTGAATTCTGCGGACCTAAATACAATATGCATGGTGAGTTTGCTTGTGTCGTCCGTTAGTTTTTCAAACTCCAAAAATTCAAGTTGAACGGGAAATGGTGTGTTTTCCATTTCAAAAGTTCGTGTGATTTTTTGGTTTAGAACAAATTCGTGTATCGTTCCGTTGGCACGAAACATGACGTTTCCATTGTACGATGTTTCAAACGCATAAGAGCCGTGCTTTTTGTTTTCCATTTTCAACACTTTCGTTCCCATCCATTGCTCAAAAAGTTCGGGTTCTTCATAAGCCTTAAAAAGTAATTCCAAAGGCAAATCAAACTCCCTTGTGATGATGATTTCCTGTTTGCCGTCTTCGGCACTGACCTTGGTTTTTTGTTCCATGTTTAGTCTATTTTTCTGATTTATAGTTTTTCATTACAGCTTCCAATTTATTAAATCTATCGTCCCACATTTGACGGAACGGCTCGATGAAATCTGCCACTTCTTTTATCTTTTTCGCGTTCAGATGATAATGAACTTCTCTGCCGTTTTGCTCTTGTTTTAGTAATTCACACTCGGTAAGAATTTGCAAATGTTTTGAAACAGTTGGTCGTGCGGTGTCAAAGTTTGAGGCTATTGCACCTGCTGTCATTGATTGCGTAGCAACCAACATAAGTATTGCTCGTCTTGTCGGGTCAGCTATTGCTTGAAAAACATCTCGTCTTAAATTCATATGAAGTCATTTGACTACAAATATAAATGTAGTTATTTGACTACGCAAATTTCTAAGAATATATTTTTACTAATTCAAGCTCCTGTCTTTCTTCTTTTTATTTTTCATTCGGTTGACAAACTGTTCTTCCTTGTAATTCCCCTGTGCTTGGATATACGCTTTGGCAGATTGAATAGGGAAGAACATGATCATTTTCGATATATACTGATGGCATTTGGTTCGTGAAGCTGTTTTAACGTATATTTACACGAAGGGACTTAACAAAAAATGAACATTCAACCACATACAATAAAAGATACCGAAATTGCGGAAATAATTTCAGACGACATCATCATTCGAAATGCCGAAGATGCGTTGGATTTAATGGGCAATGTATATTATCAAGGGTTTGATAAAATGATTATCCATCAGAAAAATATGACGTCCGATTTCTTCGACTTAAAAAATAAAATGGCAGGCGAAATACTGCAGAAATTTTCCAACTATCGTGTTTCGCTTGCTATTATTGGAGATTTTTCGGGCTTTGAAAGCAAGAGCCTGAACGATTTCATTTACGAGAGTAATAAGGGAAAGCACGTTAATTTTGTGGCTTCTCTTAATGAGGCTCTAAACGCTTTAAGCAGATAGGTACAAAAACTACGTCCGTCCGATCCGTATCTTCCGACCCTTGATCTTTTGGTTATTCGCTTGTTTGATGATACTGGCGGCCGCAGCACGCTCCACAGCGACGTAGGATTCTTTATCTTTAACCTCAATAATACCGACCTGTTCTTTCGATATCCCGTCCAGGTTTAACAGAAACCCAACAATATCTATCTTGTTGATCTTATCTTTTCTACCGCCGCTAATATAAAGTGTCGCAAAAGGCGAATTTGGTGGGAGCGGATATTCCTCTTCCAAAACGACCAGTTCACTGTCTTCCGGCACGTATGGATACTCCTCTTCCGGTTTCAGGATAACATACACCTCCCCGCTGGCTTGCATACGAGCCGTTCGGCCATTACGGTGGATGAACGCATCCTCCTTATAAGGCAACTGATAATGTATAATGACATCCACTTCCGGAATATCTAATCCACGAGCAGCTAAATCCGTGGTGATGAGGATACGATTCGAGTTGTTACGGAACTTTAACAAGGCAAGCTCCCGATCTTCCTGTTCTAAACCACCATGAAACATATCGTGTATAATTTCACGGTTTTCGAGCAACTCGCTAATATGATCTACCGCCTCGCGGTGGTTACAGAAAATAAGCGTTTTCTTTGCCCCATTCTTGCACAACAGTTTAAATAAGGTACTCAATTTATACTGCGCTGGTGTGATTACTTTTTTGATCGTGAGTTTGGGAGCCGTATCGGCATCAGCAGAAAAATCAACCGTCACAAAATTGCCAATTCCGGTAAACGTTGGGATCGCTGTCATTTTCGTTGCGGAAGTGAGTATGCGATGTTGTAACCGTGGTAACTGTTCGATGATATATTGCATCTGCTCTTGGAAGCCAAATTCCAACGATTTATCAAACTCATCGAGGACGAGCGTTCGGATAGTGGATGGATCCACATATGTCCTTTCGATATGATACATCACCCGTCCGGGTGTACCGATCAATAAGCTTGGCGCCTCGCGAAGTTTATTACGTTCTGTCTTGGTATCGTTACCCCCGTATACACAGGTGATTTTGTATCCAGTTAACGCTTTGCGCATAACTTGTTCTATCTGGAGCGCTAGTTCCCGGGTAGGTACTAATATGAGGGCTTGTACGCCGTCTTTATCTTTTTTTAGATGTTTGGCTAATAACAAAGCAAAGGCAAGTGTTTTACCGCTGCCTGTGGGCGAATGTAAAACGAAGTCTTTGTTATTGTCGTAGGTGTCTAGGACCGCATGTTGCATAGCATTTAGTTCTGCAATCTGCATCCGGGTTAAAATCTGTTGGAGCTCCATGGGACAAATTTACGCATTAAAACTGGACAAAAGGGCTGTTAAAAATTGGAAATTTTGGCACGATGATTGCATAAATATGTACAATTCATAATTTAGGTTAATAATTGGTTAGTTAGTAAAAGGCTTCGATCTCCCCGGTTGAAGCCTTTTTAATTTTTTCCTAAACATATTCACTTTTTACATGTTTATCCCAAAGAAGAAAAGGCATTCGTATGCATATCAAAACAATATTTATGGGGTTATTATTACTAGGTGTAGGTTGTAACCCATCACGACAGCAAAATGAAGAACAATACGATGAATCGGATACCGTGAACGTGGACACCGCTCAACAAGCGGAAAACCCATTTGTTTATGTGCCGACAGAAGCCTTCTGGGAATACCAATATGACACGGTTACCCTTGATTTTAAACCCGTTAAAGTACGGGAAGTCCCAGCAGATAGCTTGACAGCCGAAGGTATCGAAACCATGATTAATCATACATGGCCAAATGTACAGGTTAGGTATATAGAAACTTTTGGCGATACGGTTTATCTCGAAATTCCCGAAAGCACCGTATTGACACAGCAAATGGGAACGGCGGGAGCACAGCAGTTTATGGTCTCCACGACCTACTCTTTTACGGAGCTACCTGATGTACGATATGTCGCATTTGGTTTTGAAGAAGGTGATCATGCCGTACCGGGTGTCTATAGCCGAAATTCCTGGAACAACAAATAATAAATGATAAACGGTTACTTTTCTGTGTATCGTATACTCCCCGATATACCTAACGTATTCTTGTCTACTATAGATGTTTCAACCGCTATTTGAAATGCCTGTTCTTGTAATGGACGCAGCATATTATTCCAAGACGATGGTAAATGGCGAAAATCCACTTTTAGCTGAAATGGACTAGATGTGTCGACAAACAAGGGTGTAAATTGAGTATCCTTTTTTGTAGACAGTATGATGAGGCTATCCCTAATATTGTGGTAAAACCGATAAAATAATTTTTCGGGTAAAGCAGCGGCTAATTGTGCATCACCTTTCCAGACGTTTTCGATAACGGGTACAGGGATTTCCTGTATCTCCTTTTTTTCGACACTGTTAAAATCCGCATCATAATCATAAGTGACAATCGTATCTTGTTGTGTCGTGATATCGGAGCTGATAAATAGGTCTACATAATCGTATGAGTGGTTGACCCACATATCGGGTTCGACATCCGAGAAAATAGATAAGGACCTGATGATAAAAGGTGTTTCGGTAGGGGACAGCGTACTCCATAGCGACATAAACGAATTATTTGTCTCTTGTTTTCGTATCTTGGAAATAACAGGAGCATCCGTCGTCAGGTGCCAATCGCCAGACAGTGCGACATGACCGTCGGATACATTGGCAAAGAGTTGAAATGTTCCATCGGTGTGACGGTAAGCGATATGTGCTTTTGAATTTTCAGCGGGAAGAAATTGAAAATCACTTACGTATACCCAATTATTCATCGCTTCCCATATCGCCTGCATCGCGTTGTCCTGCTCTTGTTTCATCGCTGTTAAACGAAGCAGCAGGTATTCGTCATCATACAACACGTCCGTACCGGAAGCGAGATGAACGAAAGATAGGCGCTGTCCATCATGTTCTGTAACCTGGACAGCATCTATGCTGTGTTCTTTTAAAAAAGCTTCCCATTTTTCAGGTTTCGCTATTTTTTGAATCGTGAAAAATGTTAGCGGATTATCTTTCAGGGTGAAAAAATGTATTTGAGCAGGTATATGTATACCGGCTCTCCACCAGTTTTGTATATCTAATAAACCAGACGTCGGTACGATACTATCCGTACGTTGTTTAAAGAATTGGGCCATGTTGTCCAGTAATAAATCATCCACCGCGATGGATACAACAGCTTGGCTGTTGGGATGTACATACTGATCAAGTGCCTGATTTTTCCGGAATAGGTATAAGGCGATGATGGTACCGGCTGTTATAACCAGTACCACCACAAAAATCCATAATGTACGTTTCATCAATCCGGTATATTATTTATCGATCGTTTTTAGTAGTTCTTGTAAAAGATATTGTAACGCGTTCGTTTCTTGTTGAGGGAAATCGACGGCCATCTCTCCGGTTATTCTGCCTTTTTTGCTCCCTTGCGCAGTGATCGTGACATCACCGTATGCCGACAGATTGTTCACCAAGTGATCCCAACGCTTTATAACGGGTATTCCTAATCTATTAATCGTTTCCGGTATTTCGGAAAGATGCGTAACGGCTGTCATCGTATTGGAGAAAATCTGCTTTTTGATATGTTTGTCCCGTGAAGCCGGAAAACGATTTGTTCGGATAGCGGAGAGTTGCTCCTCATCATTGCTTACAAATACCATGTTATCCTTAAACAGTGCGTATATGATTTCATCATTCGGCTTGTCTGCGATACGATAGATACCTTCGGTTTGTGTTACTTTCTCTTTGGATTCGCCTAGTTTCAAGATCTTTTTATAGATACGCTGGTCTTCTGAGGTAAACATCCACAAGAAAGTAGGAATATAATCATCTTTTGTTTTCTTTATTTCCTTATAATCAAAGGTGTTTTCGTCGTACTGATAGTCGATATATTCTTTTTCTACTTTTTTCATTTCATTGATGAACAGGAGGTGGTCGCCGCCCATAACATTCGCAATAGCTTTCTCATCCAGGGCGATTTCTAAAGCTGTTGCTACTATGCCCGCTACCTCTCCAAAGGCAAAGTACATCGTTGATCCATATAGCTGCTCCATCATGAGCGGGAAGTTCTTGAGGTAAGCTTCGGAATTGAAGTTCAACGACATATACCCAATATGCTTTTCGGGTATGTAACGCGCAAACTTACGGTTCATCTTGTTTTTGTATATGGGTTTGATCATGCGCTCCATTTCCTTGTCTAAACCGAACGACCCTTGTAATTTTAGGGTATGTTTATCTTGTACTAAATCGAGCACAATGTCTTGGTATCCGTAGGCGAGTTTCTCCATTTGATTGACAAACGCATACTGCATAGTCGGCATGTAATAAGGTATGGACTGGCTGTAAAGACTCATCAGATTCCTAGACCAAAAATGGACTAGGGTATTTTTCTTATCAAACGTATTTAAAAATTTATGTGACGTCGCGTTTTGGGCAGGGTGGAGGTAATGATCAAAATCTTCTGCAAGCCATGATGCAAATGCGGCATTACGGAGAGAGTCATTTTTCGCATTCCGAGCCATTTCCTTTAGATACGTAGAATCTGGATACGTATCATAAACGGGATAATCGCTGTATACGAGGGATTCCTCCGTTTCTAGCGCAGGCGGCGGGAAATCCACATGTAAATTATCGGAAATAGCATCTGCAAGATAAGTTGTATCTATGATCGTATAGGCGGCATCCGCAGCGTCGTCAGCCATATCGTCTATGTCGGCCGTATCCGGTACCACGTCATATTGGTAATCGTCATATTGGTAATCCGGTAATGTAACAGCTTCATCGTAAGTCGGTAGTTCTATACCGTATCGCTGCGCGACGGAATCAGTATCAAAATAATAACGGCGCGCATCGCCAGTCAATATAAGAACACCGTGATCATTCCAGGCAACTTGTGTTTTTCCATCGGTACTGACACGACGCTCATAACCCTGTGAGGCTGGCAACGGAGAAAGCTTGCTAAAGAGATTTGTTCCTATCTGATGTCCCGCCTTTAGGGGGAGAAGAATACCTGTATAGTAAGAACTATCCGTATCAGATTTGTAGATATACGCACTTCTGTCGTATGATAAGTCAAGGTCATGGATACGTTCGATCGGTACATCTTGATTGCCGATATCATCAAATGCGCCAAGCTTTTCCAATACTTCATTTATCTTTTCGAAAGAGCTATGTTTGACAATAGCTTGGTTATTGATAACCACAACAAACGATGCATTTTCGGGCACTTGTTGGATAAGGTCTTGCTGTCCGTAACTGGTAGCAGCTATGGATAGACCTACTAATGTAGCAATATAACTTTTTTGGAGTTTCATTTTCTATTTTACGAGTGTGATTGTGTTTGTTAGACTGGTAGATCCATTAATCAGATCGGTTGCTTTTACTTTTAAAAAGACCGCCTGTTTATTGGCAGATATTTTCGCATTTTTGTGGCTTTGGGATTGTATATTTTTGTCAAAGCGAATAATATTGGTGTAGTAGGCATCGGCAAAAAGGTTTCTATCGTCGTTTGGAACTTTAGAAAACTCCTTTGCCAGATTTGGGGTGTACGTGTAGGAACGTGAAAATGTTTGTGAAGCACGGTCATATTGATAGCTATTATAGCTCGTAATCTGTGTTTTGAACTGACCGGACAATGTCTTACTGAAATCATTTAAGGCCTGTACGTTTTCAAAACGGCAAGATAGTGTGGCGATATAATTCTGGAAATCAAGATTATATTGTACATCACTGATTCCTGATGTCGATTTAAGTGTTCGGACAACTTGTGCCATTTCCTGCTTAATAGTTGTTTCTGAAGGAATATCGATGCCGTTAAACTGCTTCATCTTCATGAGTGAAGCAACCTTTGTACGGCTCTTGCTCAGATTTAATGTCGCTTTGATCGTACCTGCACCCTTGTGGTCCATATCAATCTGTTCAACCAGATCAAAACAGCTGCTCAGTGTTAAACAACCTATCACGAGCAATACACCCATATATTTTCTCATCGTTCTAACCGTTATCTTTCTTTATCCAAAGATAGAAATTAGTTGATAGCAAAAAATCCCTAGAATCAGGGATTTTCACGATGTATATATATTGTAGAGACTCGTCTACTTTTTTACCCTCGTTTTTTGTTTATACGTAATCCATTTCCTTTTCAACCGCTTGCTGGGTTTGTGGCCCCACAGGTACTAACGGCAGTCGAACCGCATCTGTTGCAATAATGCCTTGTTTTTTTAGGATGTATTTCACGCCGCAGGGATTACTTTCTACAAAACATAAATCCGTGATCTTCAGCAAAGCGTTATGTATGTCGCGTGCAGCTGCATAATCACCGCTGGAACAGGCATGCACCAAGGTAGCCATTTTTTTAGGATAGGCATTGCCTACCACAGAAATTACACCTACAGCCCCTAACGCCATCATGGGCAACGTAACAGGGTCATCCCCCGAAATCAATAAAAAGTCTGCGGGCTTGTCACGCATAATTTCGCTGAATTGTGCAAAATTGCCGGAAGCTTCTTTGATCGCGATTATATTATCGCATGTTGTAGCCAAACGAATAGCGGTAGCCGGCGCAATATTGCTGCCTGTCCTGCCTGGTACATTGTACAATATGATCGGTAATTTCGATACGGCGGAAATAGCTTTATAATGTTGATATATACCTTCTTGTGTAGGTTTGTTATAGTAAGGAGAAACGGAAAGGATAGCACAATAGCCATCTATATTGAATTGATCGACTTGTTTTACAATTTCCTGTGTATTATTGCCACCAATACCGGCGATTAACGGCAGGCGTCCCTCAACTCGTTTAGCCGTAAATTCCCAAACCTGTTTTCGCTCCTCTGCAAGTAGTGTAGCTGTTTCACCTGTGGTGCCTAAAACAACCAAATAGTCCATACCCTCCTTGATTTGATAATCGATTAGATTGCCTAACGATTCATAATCAACTGTTCCATCTGTATTAAAAGGTGTAATCAATGCGACACCCGCTCCTCGAAGCTCATTCATGGTATTACGATATATATTATTTATGTATTCTGTTCAATCATTTCCATTATTTCCTTATCGGAGATAATGGGTATTTTCAATTTTTCTGCCTTGGCCAATTTTGATGGCCCCATTTTATCACCCGCCACCAAGTAATTCAGCTTTGCTGATATGGAGGATAACATTTTTCCACCGTGCGATTCGATAAGCGCTGCCAATTCTTCTCTGGAAAAATCAGCAAATACACCGGAAATAAGAAATGTCTTACCCGCTAAATTATCGCCCGCCAATACAACCTCCTGTTCTTCTATCTCAAACTGCAGCCCTGTTGCCTTTAGCTTATTAATTTCTTGTATATGCTGCTCGTCGTGAAGATAATAATAAACGCTCTCCGCAATCCTTATCCCAATATCTTGCACATTGGCGATGTCCTCTATATTAGCTTTCGCTAAGTTATCCAAACTTTTGAAATGCAAAGTTAATTTTTTTGCAATAGTTTCCCCAACATGACGGATACCTAGAGCGAAGAGTACCTTTTCAAATGGTTTATTCTTCGAATTCTCTATACCTGCCAACATATTTTCAATAGACTTTTCTCCAAATCGTTCGAGGGTTTTCAGTTCTTCCCGATGCTCCTTTAGGAAATAAATATCACTGATATTGTGCAACAGGCCGAGCGAATAAAAAGTCTCTATGGTTTCATTGCCCATACCTTGTATGTCCATCATTTTTCGGCCGATAAAGTGTTGTAACTTACCGACAATTTGTGGTTTACATCCGGTTTCATTAGGGCAATAATGCACCGCTTCTCCTTCTTGTCTTACGAGTGTAGTCCCACACTCCGGACATGCTGTTGGATATAAAATAGGGGAGGTGCCTACAGCACGCTTTTCATTGTTTACGCCAATTACTTTCGGAATAATTTCACCCCCTTTTTCAACGTATACTGTATCGCCCTCATGCAAATCTAACCGCGCTATTTCATTAGCATTATGGAGGGAAGCCCGTTTCACGGTCGTTCCCGCCAGTAGGACTGGTTCCAAGTTAGCTACAGGGGTAACTGCGCCGGTACGACCGACTTGATAGGTAATATTCTTCAATAATGTCTCTACCCGTTCCGCTTTGTACTTATAGGAAATGGCCCAACGTGGTGATTTTGCAGTAAAACCGAGTTCTTCCTGCTGGGCGTAATCGTTCACCTTGATAACGATACCGTCGATATCGTAGGTCAACTGATGGCGCATCTCCTCCCAGAAATTGATAAAAACCAATATTTCATCTATATTCTGACACAATTTCGTATGCTCACATATGGGAAATCCCCAACTTTTAACCGCTTGTATACTATCCCAATGACTGTCGAAAATTCGGTTTCGCTGGTCGGCATATAAAAAATAGAGAAAACAATCCAGGGGACGCTTAGCAACTTCTTTCGGATCTTGTAATTTTATGGTGCCCGACGCGAAATTGCGTGGATTCGCATAGGTTTGTTCACCGTTTTCCTCCCGTTTCTTATTTAATCTTTCGAAAGCCGCGTGATGCATAAATATCTCGCCACGTATTTCAAATAGGTCGGGGTAGCTATTCTTCTTCAAGGAATGGGGAATACTCCGGATTGTTTTGACGTTATTGGTAACCTCATCGCCCTGTGTGCCATCACCGCGGGTTACAGCGCGGACGAGCTTACCTTGCTCATACGTGATGGAAATCGAAAGGCCATCAAACTTTAGTTCACAGACGTACTGTACCTGATCTCCTACAATCTTGCGTACACGTTCGTCAAAATCACGCAATTCCTGTTCATTATAGGTATTTCCTAACGATAACATCGGCCACCGATGTTTTATGGTATTGAATTTATGCGTAATATCTCCGCCTACTTTTTGGGTGGGAGAGTTGGGATCCTTAAATTGCGGATATTGTTTCTCTAGCTCCTCTAATTCTTTCAGCTTGATGTCAAAATCGTAATCGGATATAAGGGAATTAGCCAACACATAATATTGATAATTATAGTCGTTTAGCTCTTGCGTTAGCCGCGTTATTTTTTCCTGAATATCTGCAAACATAGTGGACAAACTTAGTTATTACTTTTTTTCCCTCAAAAAAAGTAAACAAAAAAAATCGTCGCTGCGGATATTTGATATAATGGATAATGCTAAGGATAAATTTCTACATGTCTCAAACATCCGGAGGCGACATTCTAAGTTTAAAAAGGGACAGTACAGCAGAGGTATCATTCAAAAAAATCTCTGTTATTCAATTGCGAAAACTTCCGTATCTTATTTACATAAAAATCCCAAATAATAGACTTTTTATATAATCCGGTTCGATTTTCTTTTGTGGCGTAGCGTTTCCTCTTTTTAGCAGTCTTAAAGAGGTTGATAAAAAGGTATTGATGTGCTCTACTGATAGCCCAGGCATCGCGTGGCTTGCCATCCATCAGAAACTTAATTAAGGCCAGCAAATCCAACCATAAACGTACAAATATAACCCACCAGCAGGCGAAAAATCCCGCATTCTTTTGTACCATCAACAGGTTATTACGGAAGTTGAGGTAGGTCTTTTTAGGATTGCTTGTTTTTAATGTTCCTCCACCGACATGGTATACGGTAGAATCAGCTACATATCCTATTCGATAGCCCATCCGCTTAAGTCGCCAGCACAAGTCGATTTCTTCCATATGGGCAAAAAAATCGTCATCGAAACCACCAGATTCTCGCCATACATCGGCGCGGATAAATAAAGCGGCACCTGTCGCCCAGAAAATTTCCCGGTTATCATCGTATTGCTGCTGATTTTGTTCCACCTCGTGGAGTATTCTGCCCCGGCAGAAAGGATAGCCCAGTGTGTCGATAAATCCACCAGCGGCGCCAGCATGTTCGAAGGTACTCTTGTCATGATAGGCGAGAATTTTGGGTTGCGCGGCGACCATATCCGGTTCAGTTTCTAAATAATGAATCACCGGTTCGATCCAATTCGGCGTGACTTCGACATCGGAATTTAAAAGGACATAGTAATCTGCTTCCACATACCGTAATATCTCATTATATCCACCAGCGAAACCGTAGTTCTGATCGTTTTTAATGATTTTGATAGAGGGATACGTCTCGCGGACAAAGGCTACGGAATCGTCTGTAGAACCATTGTCACCAATAATAAACTCGATATTGGGATAGGTGCTATTATATACATAGGGAAGAAATTTCTCTAAGAAAAACTTCCCGTTCCAGTTCAAGATAACAACGGCGACTTTGGGATAATGTGTCATATTCTGCGTTTTCTTTTCCAACGTCTGTGTGTCCACAACCAATATTCTGGCTGTTCTTTAATGATTTGTTCCGTAAAACGATTATGCAGCTGTGTGATTTCATGCGTCTGATAATCGTCTGGGTGTTCTACCAAAGTGGTGAATTTACAAAAATAATGCCCGCGCTTTTCCTTGCGTCCAATATGGCAATAAACAATCGGATTTTTAGTTAGTCGAGCAATACGTTCGGTACCGGTATACACCAATGTTTCCTGATGCAAGAATTCCATGAAATAGTCAGAATCTTGATACGTTGGTGTTTGGTCGGCGACAAACATACTGATATGTGGGGTATTTTTTAATCGTACGATATGACGTAAAATTTGTTTCATGGGAACCATAGTCGCTCCGAAACGGCTGCGCAGTCCATTGTAAACCTCGTTGAAAGCTTCGTCATTAAGCGGTTTATAAATTACCAGCCGGGGATGATCTGTCATGAGCGATAAGCGATATATGCCCAATTCCCAATTTCCGTAATGTGCCGTTACACCGATAACACCTTTATTTTGCGCAAAATGTCGATATACCTCTTCCGGATTAAGGAGCTCTATGCGTCGTAACACCTGCTCCGCAGACATCGTTCGCATTTTAACCGCTTCGATCACTAAATCAGGAAAAAAGCGATAGAATTTCTTGGCTATCTGATACCGCTCACCGTCCGATTTTTCGGGAAAAGCATTTTTTAAATTGTCCAAGACTACATCTTTGCGATATCGAATAATATAGAAAAGAAGATAGTACAACCCATTGGATATACCATACAATACCCAGAACGGTAATAACGAGAGTATATATAGGGATACATCTATGCTTTTTTTCTTCATGAATACGGTCAATTCTCCAGAATAAGTTACAAATTTATATAAATCTCCGCTGCCAATAGGAACTTATTTTTAGCGGAAATTCCTGAAATAAGTTTAAATTTGTCTAAATTAGTTAAAATACATGGAATCACAGTTGCTTTTACCGGCTTTTTATTTACCTCCTGTCAGTTATTTTCATATTATCCAGCAAAGTGAACAGCCACTCCTAGTGGAGCGATTTGAACATTTCCCTAAGCAGACGTATAGAACGCGGACGAAGATAGCAACGGCAAATGGTGTTTTGGACCTTATTGTTCCGATTATACACGGGAGAAAAGAACATGTTCCGATGAAAGATATTCGGATTAATTACGAGTTTAATTGGCAACGTTTGCACTGGTTGAGTATCCAGACGGCCTATCGTAGTTCGGCTTATTTTGAATATTATGAGGACGATTTTGTGCGGTTTTACGAACAAAAGCATGATTTTCTATTCGATTTCAATATCGAACAACTACAACTGCTTTTGAAGTGCATGAAAATAAACCGTTCACTGGGATTCACGGAGGAGTATAGATCCCGTATAGAGCCTTTGGACTACCGGGAGGCTATTCATCCAAAGAAACCTAGTCTTTTAACGCACCCTGAACCATACTATCAGGTGTTTAAAGACAAGCATGGCTTTTTGCCGGATCTCAGTGTGGTGGATCTGTTGTTTAATCAAGGGCCGCAAAGTAAAAGTTACTTATAATCCCCTCGCAAAACATTTCGGAGTTGTTGATTGTTCTAAAGACAAATATATCCGCTTCATGAGAATTTTATTGACCTTTGTTTTGCTCTGTACAGGCTGTTTTATAGTCTCTGCACAAACAGAAGCAGATAGTTTGCACTATCGTAAGATTTACTATATGGGTGGAACGGGGCTCTCTTTTCCATTGGGGAAGTCAAAGAACGTACTGGGAACAAAGCTGTTTTCAGGGAGCGCCGGACTCGATATTGCATTAAAAGACAGTCGTTATTTTCTTAGTCCTACGCTCTACATGCTGACATTTCGTTATGATCAGCAACACAAGGATCCGAAACATAATTATATGATCGAGAATGGTCGTACGAATTTCTATATGCTTAGTCTGGCGGCGGGGAGAAGGCATCAATATAGACGGTTAAATACCTTTGCGTATATTGGGCCGGTAGCGGGATTGGTGGTAGAACCGAGAGGGAATGTTGTGCAGGAGAAACTACGGATGTCTAATAGAAATTCGTTAACGGCCGCCGCAAAGATTGGGATGGGTGCTGATTATAAATTTCCTGGTTTTTTCATTGGCGGAGAAATAGGCTATATGTATAATTTCCGAAAAATGGAGGGGACTTCTATACAGTTCTTAACGATTATGGTCGGATTAAAATCTGATATCACCAGTTTAAGTGAAAAGGTTACAGGCGTCATTGGTATCGATACCTATAAAGATTAATATCTATCTATTACGCCGTAAATTATCTTATTTTAGCCAAGTTTTCTTAACTTCATCATTCAATACAAATATACTATGAGACTTTTGATTTTACTTTTTATATCGCTGGGGATTGGCTCTATCGGCTATACACAGGAGATTCGTTATGAAACGGTTGAAAATATAAGCTATGTCGATGAAACGGCATCAGATTATGCGAAGGAACAATGTAAATTGGATATACATTATCCTACTTCGGGTGATAATGTACCGGTTGTACTCTGGTTTCATGGCGGCGGATTGACGGGCGGTGGAAAAGAAATACCTGCGTTTTTAAAAGAAAAGGGTCTTGTGATCGTCGGTGTAGGCTATAGATTTTCCCCAAAGGCGAAGGTAGAAGATATCATTCGGGATGCAGCAAAGGCAACATCCTTTGTAATGAAAAATGCCCGTAAATACCACGGAGATATCGATAAAATGTTTATTTCTGGTCATTCGGCAGGCGGTTACCTCGCGCTGATGCTAGCGTTGAACAAGACGTATTTAGCGGCAGAAGGCGTGGATGCGGACCAATTTGCCGGCATTATCCCATTCAGTGCACAAACCATTACGCATTTTACAGCGCGTAATGAACAGGGTATCAAGGAGGAGCAGCCGACGATTGACGAGCTAGCACCATTGTTTTGGGTACGGAAAGATGCTCCTCCTATCGTATTGCTGACGGGGGACCGTGAATTGGAAATGCTGGGGCGTTATGAAGAAAATGCCTACTTAAAACGGATGTTATCCATTGTTGGACACAAGCACACCACACTCTTGGAGTTCCAAGGATATAATCACGGCATGGTGTACCCTGGTCTTCCTATTTTACTCCAGGAAATAAAGCGGTTGTCCGATCCGCGTCAGTAATTTCCCGAATCACCCGGCAGGGATTTCCTGCCGCAACCACATTTTCGGGGATATTTTTGGTAACCACCGATCCCGAGCCGATCACGGTATTTTTCCCAATGGTCACACCGGGATTTATGACGGTATGCCCACCAATCCAGACGTTATCGCCAATAGCGATAGGTTTGGCAAATTCCCAACCGGCTGTACGAGGTTCTGGATGTACTGGATGCCCAGCAGTGAAAAGTGATACGTTTGGGCCTATCATCACATTGTCGCCAATATAGACAGGCGCACAATCGAGAATGATCAGATTGTAATTCGCATAGAAATTGTCACCCAGATATATATTGTAACCGTAATCACAACGAAACGGAGGCTCGATAAAAAAACGGCTGGTGGTCTTGCCAAATAGCTTTTTTAATAGTTGATTTCGTGCTTTTATTTTGGACGGTTCGAGATTGTTATACTGAAAGAGCTGTTCCTTGGCATGCTGGCGCTCATTCATTAGCTCTTTTCCCATGGCTTGGTATAACTCGCCCGCGATCATTTTTTCTTTTTCTGTTTTTTCCATTTTAATTAATTGTGCAATTCCTCTTTTAATATTCCATGTCGCATCAAACACAAACTACTCCGTCACCGTTATCTTCACACTATTTGACCGGGCACGCACAGCCGGATCATACATACATTCTACCGTTGTAATTCCCGATTGGAAAACACCGATATTGTTCGTCTTGACCTCATATTCGAATTCTTGTTTCCCTTTGGGTAAGTAATCAAAGAAGTAGTTTGTCGAAGCATCTTTTAGACTGAAATAATAACCCTGCCACCACTGATAGCCCGAAGGCCGGTAGACCGGTTCAACGCCCGATGGTCGTGCATCTTTGAGGTGTACATATTCCAAAGGACGGTCATTAATAACTGTTATTTTTACCTTGATTTTTTCCCCTAATTTGAACACGTCAGCTTCAACCCATTTACCTTGCCGTTCGACATAATATTGCTTCTGGACAGCGATAGCATTTGTTGAACTGCGGACTTCTTCCGCCGGAGCAAAATATTGGTGGACAACAGATCCATATATACGGCGGTTATTATTATTTTGAATGGAAACCGTTCGATTGCTTGACAACTCGTCTGCCTTAAAATCTTTGGTGGATTGTCCTAAAACGACGTTTTGAATGGATACTTCTTTTTGGTCTACCCAAATTTTGACACTATTATTCAAACTAAAATCCTGGGGGTCATTCGCGAGTAACAAGGCATATATAGCATCTACCGTAACCCAGGTACTACGCCAATGGTTCGCTTGTTTGTTGTAATAAATCCACTGCGTAATTTCATAGAGCTTACTTGGGTCATGTAGTTTGTATGCCTCTACCATGTAGCTGTGTAAGCTGATCGCGTTAAAACGTTTTTGGTTACTTTCCCAATACATACCTTTCTCTTTGTCGAGAATCACTTCTTGTGTGATGCGATTTTTGATTTCTTCCGATTGCTTGGCTTCGCCTAAAATTTGGTTGATAACCCAAGCCTTTGCCGCTATTCCCGCTGTATTTTGGGCTGTTACTTCCGGCGATGCCAGTAAATCGTTGCTCAGCTTTTTCAGGACAGCCTCATCCAATTTATAATACCCGTTCCAATAGTGTCTTGCGTATAGATAATCCAGTACTTGCATGGTATGACGCTTGCTATCGAATAGCGTGCTGTCCTTATCCAATGATGTTACCAGTTTTTGCATACTTTGACGCATCGTATTGCTCATAAGGGTATGATCGAGCTGAAGTACTTTACCTGTTATTTCAAGGATACGAATAGAGATGGCGGTATTGGATTTGCCCCCCTCAAACCAAGGGAATGCTCCATCGTTGAGCTGACTTTGGCTGATTTTTTTCTCTAAATCGTTAATGTCTGTTTGGATATCACTACCAAAGAGTTGCGCAATGGCTTTTCGTTTTGTTTCTTCACCTTGAATATCGCGAAGCCAAGGCATTTCTTCCATCATCAATTCGCTCAAAGAACTGTTTTCTGCTAATCTTCCTTTTATGTTTTCTTGATCGAGCCGCGCAAAATAATTAGATATGGCTGGATAATTTTTTTGGATATAGCGTGCCATCTGCAGGGCAAACCATTTACTGGTCGTCTGCTCAGTACATTCGTAAGGGTAATTTTTTAAATAATCCAATGCCGATAATATTTCCAGGATAGGATTGGTTTGTACTTGTACCTTAGCTTGTAAATTTTCCTTTCCGGCACTGTGGATTTGATATTCCTGTTGCTCGTCCGGCTTCAAAATGATCTTTTCGGTATCCGAAATCAATACCTTGTTTGGTAGGATGGGTAGTTCATGTTGCTCGCCATCCGAAAACTCAGCTGTAGCCGCAATGATCTTAATCTGTACGGTGGGATAACCAGCTGGTACTTTTAACTGCCACTCCACAATACTGTTGTTTTCAGCCGCTACGTTGAAGGCTTTCGTACTGTTCTCTCCAAGAAAGGCAGGTGTTATATGCTGGTTGTTTTGGGGATTGATAATCTCTATTCTAGCATTTCCCGAAAGTTTATTCTTGCTGATGTTTTGGATTTGGGCTTTTAGCGTAATTTGGTCGCCTTCGCGAAAATAGCGAGGTAGATTAGGGCGAACCATCAGCTGTTTTTGAGTCTGGGTGAAGAACGTAGCGGAACCTGCTTCTAAATTTTTTCCATGGGCAAAGAGCAGCAGTTTCCACCGGCTCAACGCTTCGGGACTATCAAATTCGAAAGAAACGTTTCCTTCCGAATCGGTGTATAGTTCCGGATAGAAAAATGCGGTTTCGTCCAGATTGGAACGTGCTTGCACCGCGTCCAGCTGAGCTTGTTTCTTTTGTCCATCCTTCGTGGTAATGAGAATCACGCCATTAGCACCACGAGAGCCGTACAAAGCTGTTGCAGAAGCGTCTTTTAGAACTTCTAAACTTGCAATAATACTAGGATCCAAAGTGCTGGAATCAAACCCATCCATGATTTCACCATCTACAACAAAGAGCGGGTCTCGCTGTCCTTCACTTGTTGCTTGCCCACGAATCATGATGTTGTCAGCTTCTCCGGCAACACTTCTGGATTGTAGCCCAGCAACGGCACCTGTTATATCTATTCTTCTTGGTTGTCCATAGCCGGTTACAACGACTTCATTCAGAACGCCTTCTGTACTTAAGAAGTAAGGGTATGCAGATAGTATGCCATAAGAATACACGACCGAAATATCGTTTCCTTGTGCAGCGTACCATTGCTGTTTGTTGAACATATCGAGGGATTGCTGTTTCTGTTGGAATTCGCGTAACAGATACTGGAAGTTAAGCTGGCCGTAATAAGGATAATTCAATGGTAATGCGGCCGGGAACGTATTGCTGGCGAACATATCCAATGCTGCGTCGTACATCGTAGCAAGTACTTCGGCTTGGGCAGCTTGGTCATTTTGTGTGACGGTGAAACGCCATTTTTCCGATTGCCCAGGTGTGATTTTGTCCCGAAATGTGGACGTTTTGATCGAGAGGGACTTATCACCACGTTGAATAGGTATGGATACCGATGCAATTGCCGCTTTGTTGTCAACGACGAGCAAGGCATTAAAAAACAAATTGGGTGAAATATGTTCCTTTTTCAAGATAAAGCTGTGTTGCGCTTTTCCTTTTTTCCAATCCAATAGTCTTGTTTCTGCCTTTTTAACGCCGTGGGCTTCGAATAGAAACAGTTTCTCAGCGTGGAGCACATCGGTTTCGAATGTAATCGTGACCTTATCGCCTATATTGTATTGCGCTTTGTCCAATTCGTAAACTAAAAACTCCGTTGCAGTAACTTTTCTTGTATTCGTTTTGTATAAGCTTACATTTGTTGAAGAGCGAATGTTGTTGCCCTCTTGAATGGTATGGGCTTCTATCCAATAATGTCCACTGGTAAAGAGATTCGAGTCAAGCCTGACCAAACTGGTATCCCTAGTGTCAAAATCGTAACTCGCCACCCGTGTTTTGGGGGCGTCCTTACCCCTATATAGCAACGACGGATCGAAATAATTTGGAAAATACTTTTGATACGCCTCGGGGGATAATGTATGGTATTCTACATCCTGGAAAAATCCTATATTTTCATCGGTTAAGGCAATTTTTGGTTCCATATCATATTTATAGATATCGACCTTTCCACTGAACTTGAGTGGTTGCCCATTTTGGTTGACCGTATGGATATGTATCTCTTTCCATTTTTTTTCTTCGATCCTATTTTCTGTCCGAATTTGGATGTTCCAAGGCTTCGTTGCGAAACGATAATTTCCGGATGCCGCTTGCATTTCTCCCGTTTGGTTGACGACCTCAGCAGAATATTGTAGGGTAAAATCGGTCAATCCGGTAAAAATACTATCCATCAAAGGGACGGCAATACGAAACTGACCTTTGTCGTCCACGGTGATAGTTGTGTCTGCGAAGGTGACCGTTTTACGTTGTGTGGTGTGATAGAAATTGACCTGGTAATGTACCGTAGCATCTACCAAAGGTACACCCGATAGCGTTTCAGCAAGTCCAGTAAAGAAAGCAGTATCTTGGCGCATGTATGTTTCTTTGTTGGTCTCAAAACTAGCTTTGAATGTTGGTCTCTTGTATTCCTCTACACGTATGCGTTGTGTATTTATTTGTTTGTTGTCGTGGAAAGCGACTATTCGAAAAGAGCCGGTCAATGTTTTACTAGGTAATTGAAATAAACCGTTGACGGAGCCAAAACCATTGGTGACCAATGTAAGCGAATCAATCTTTTGATTATTGGCGTCGTGCAGGAACAGTTGAATTTCTTGCTTTTCCAGTGTGCTTCCCAACAGGCTGTGGTCATTGTAAAGTATGCTCTTGAAATAAATAGTCTGCCCCGGACGATAGATAGCACGGTCGGTCATCGTTTGGATAACGGTATTGTTTTCCCGTACGTTACGGTTTTTCCGATAAACATGTGATGTGATATTGTTCAGTTCGCCCAAGTCTATAAATTGATTTTCATCGGGTAGAAACAGTACATAGTCATAAAGATCATAGCGGTCTTTTGCATAATTTGTTTTGTAGGTAAACTCTCCCTTATCATTCGTTCTGAATGTCTGAATCAACTCCGGGTCAGTATGGGTGCTCGTCTCGTAGAACTGTACTTTTTTCTTTTCATACGGGATTCCCGTCTTTCTATTGATTAGGAGGGTTTTATACCATTCTTGTTTGTCATTTTCTTCCGCTATAGTTGCCGATATAAATTGATCCGTGATGATAATGGTGCTTTCGACGACTTCGAGATAAAGGCCGTCATCTTGAAATTTCGAGTTATTGGCTAATAAGATCGTATAATTTCCGTAATGTAGCGGATTGAGCTTATAAATTGTTTTGTGCGCTTTATAATCGTCGATTTTTTTTAAAATAACCGTATCCTCATAAACTAATGTTGCATCGAGATTTACATTAAACGTTAGTGAATCGTATTTTACTTCATAGTTTTTGTAACGCTCGGGCCGATTGGTCGTATTGTATACACGAATATAAAGTGTATCCGCATTGCGGGCATTTATCTTTATCGGCGTGTACAATTGGGCAGGCGCAAACTTATCGTGGTTCAGTATAATATCGGTTTTTTTTATGTTATTAGACAGGTTTTTAACCTCCTTTATCCAAGGGGATTGCGGATAATGTGTTAATGCTCGATTGAGGTGTTTTAGGGCTTCTGTTGGATTTTGAAATTGTTGTGCCGAAGCGATTTGATACAGTAAATAGGCGTTGTAGTTGCTTTCCTGTTTGTCGATAATAGCTAAAAACTTAGGGAGTTCCGTCTTGATATTCCATTGCTGAATGGAGAGCCTGTAGCTCATAAGGTAAGCGGTAGCATCGTTATATTTTCCGGCTTTGTTCAACCGTTTCAATTCCTGTGTTAGCGATGCAACTTTTTCGTCTTGCTCATTGTTTGTGTTTTGCAGAAAATTAAGATAGTAATGCGCTAGGAAATGAAATAGGGTCGGCGTCAGCGTCAAGTTTTTTTGTTCGGCAAACATCCCTTTCCAATCATCGATTGACTCCTGTATGAGTAATTCTTTTGGAGCCAACGATAACGTAAAAAGTGAGTCGATTATTTTGTTCTTACCCGTATGATTTTGAGATAGGAATGGGTCACTGCTTTCAGAGAGGTATCGATGCAAATTATTATGCAGGTATTGTGCGTAAAAGCTCTGTAAAATAGCTTGTTCTACTTGATTTGCTGCTTTAATATGCTTTTCCAGGTGATTTTTAACCAACACAAAAGTACTGTCGTCGGTATTATTAATCCGTAGGGACAAATTTTCTGCTAATACGGCACGGATCCACTCTCCACTGTTTTTATTATGCTTTGCAGTCGCTTTGATTTGACGCAATAGGGGTAAAGTCTGTGCATAATTTTTTATATCGATTAAACGATGTACTTCGCGCCAGGTGTCAGCGGTAGCGGTGTCTTTCACAGGCCCTTGCGCAAGTGACAATAAGGGAAATAGACAGATTAGCAGCCAAATATATCTCTTCATGATGATACGGTATGTGTTAAATGTACGTATTTTTTCTGCTTTTTAAGAATTGATGCCTGAAAGAGGGGTATTCCATAAAATTCGTTAATTTTGAAAGAAAACAGTAAACATGATATTAGAACAAATAGAGCCCCAACCGGTTTGGCAATATTTTGAAGCGTTAAATGCCATTCCCCGGGCATCGAAGAAGGAAGAGCATGTTATTCAGTTTATGTTGGATTTCGGCGTCCGTTTAGGATTGGATACGATACAAGATAAGGTGGGCAATGTGATTATCCGTAAAGCGGCTACCGCTGGTATGGAAACCCGCAAGACGGTTGTATTACAATCACATTTAGACATGGTTCATCAGAAAAATAACGATACAGATTTTGATTTTGACGCGCAAGGAATTTCCATGTTTGTAGAAGATGGATGGGTCAAGGCACATGGCACTACACTCGGGGCAGATAACGGAATCGGTGTGGCGGCCATTATGGCTGTCTTGGCATCCGAATCTATCGCTCATCCCGCTATCGAAGCGTTGTTTACGATAGACGAAGAAACGGGAATGACGGGTGCAAAGGGATTGCAGGGTAATCTCCTAAAAGGTGAGGTGTTGTTGAATCTTGATACGGAAGACAATAATGAAATTGACATTGGCTGTGCAGGTGGGGTGGATGTGACGGCTCGTCGTACCTATATACCGGAAACAAGTGCGGCGGATTTGGTTTACTATAGGCTAACCGTTAAAGGGTTGCATGGCGGACATTCAGGGATGGAAATTCACAAAGGATTGGGTAATGCTAATAAAATAATTAACCGTTTATTGTATAGTTTATTACCGTTAGATATCCGGTTGTCTAGTATTGATGGAGGAGGATTACGCAATGCTATCCCAAGAGAAAGTATGGCCATCTTCGCTGCCGAAGAAACAACAACGGAGCTGCTTTTATCGGTAATAGAACAAGAAAGCGCAGCAATAAAACAAGAATTTGCAGGTGTTGATGAAATGCTTGAAATTACGTTGGAACGTTGTGAAAAACCATCTGATGACGTGTTGCCGATAGCGGTGCAGACAAAATTGATTCAAACGCTCTATGCGGCACCAAATGGTGTTTATCGCATGAGTGCTGATTTCGATAATCTGGTGGAAACGTCCAATAATATAGCGCGTGTCAAGGTAGGGAAGGGAAAGATTTCTGTCAAATGTCTCACGCGTTCTTCGGTGGAATCATCAAAAGTTGATTTAGCAAACACCTTAAAATGTTGCTTCGAACTAATGGATGCGGAGGTTACCTTCTCCGGTGATTATCCGGGCTGGACACCAAACCCCGATTCGAAAATCTTGGACGTGCTCCGATCAACCTACACGAGTTTATTCGGCGAAGAACCCCATGTTGTCGCTTGCCATGCGGGATTGGAGTGTGGCATATTAGGTAGTCACTACCCCGATATGGATATGATCTCGTTCGGGCCGACCATTTTAGGAGCGCATTCTCCACAAGAGCGTGTATCCATATCGTCCGTTCAGAAGTTTTGGACGTTTTTATTAGCGATATTGAAGGAGGTACCGGTTAAATAATCTTAGTGCTGATCTGTAAATAATGATGCTAAAAAGACGAAAGAAAGTTTCCTTGGTGCTGGGGGGAGGTGGTGCTCGAGGTATCGCCCATATTGGTGTTATCCAATGGTTGGAAGAGCAGGGTTACGAAATTGACGAAATTGTTGGCTGTTCCATCGGCGCGCTCGTAGGTGGTGCATACGCTAGTAACCGCCTGCATGAACTGGGAGAGTGGATGAAAACGCTGACCCGGGGACAGGTTTTCAAATTAATGGATTTTACCAATCCACGCTATGGTCTGTTGAAAGGTGAGCGCGTTTTGAATACGTTGCATGAGGTGTTTGACGACGTCAACATAGAGGATTTGGCATTAACCTATACGGCTGTCGCCACTGATCTGGAAAATGAACAGGAAGTGGTGTTCCGTAAAGGAAGTATTTATGCAGCGATACGGGCTTCTATCGCTATTCCAGGTGTTTTTACTGCGGTAGCGGCCGAGAATAGTTTTTTAGTGGATGGAGGGGTTTTAAATCCGCTGCCACTTAATCATGTAGCTAAAAAAAGAAACTTAACCATTGCCGTAAACTTGGATGGGATGCCTATTAAAGATAAAACAACGGTCACCCAAAATTTTACGGCGCGAACGTTATTGTTGGCATCGTATTATGCGATGCGACGTCAATTAAGTACCTTGATGTTAGCGCTGCATGAGCCCGATTATACTGTCTCTGTGCCGCATAATGCTGCCGATATATGGGAATTTCACCGTTCTGCTGAATTGATCGATATGGGCTATGAATTAGCACGCAGCGTAATTAAACCCCGTCCATAAATTCGTTGATCACCCGATTAAATTCTTCTGGTGCTTCCAGATTGGGTAAATGTCCACATCCGGCAATTTCTTTAAATCGGGCATTTGGAATAGCCTCTTCTAAATCCTTCATATCCTGAGCGGAAGTAATCCGGTCGTCACTACCGCGTATCAGGAGCGTAGAAACGCTGATGTCTTTTAAAGTGTCGCTGGTGTCTGTTCTGGCAGCTAGTGCCAACAATGTAGAACAGATGCTCCGCACGCTGTTTCGGCGAATGGCACTTTTAATATACTCGACTGCTTCCGGTTTTTCTTGTATACTATGTGCTGAAAATATATTTTCTACGAAACCAATAGAGAATGGTCGGCGCCCGTGGTTAAGAACGGCTTGTATACTATCAAATCGTTTTTGTTTTCCGGCATTGGTATCCGCTTTGCTATGCGTATCGGCTAAAATGAGACCCGATATCTTTTCGGGAAATAGTTGGTAGGCACGCAGCGCAATATATCCACCCATGGAAATGCCACATAACGTCGCTTGTTCGACATCCAGTTTCTCCATAAATACCCTTATATCTTTTGCAAAAACATCGATAGAAAAAAAGCTATGTCCGCTCGTTGAGAGACCATGTCCACGAATATCTAATGCGATTCCCGTAATATCTTCAGGCAATGTCTGCAATTGGTCGCGCCACATATTTTTATTAAAAGGGAACCCATGTAAAAATATAATGGTTTTGGATGATGTAGTCGTTGATTTTTTAATATAATAGGAGATGCTGATATCTCCAATGCGGATTTTATTGCTTTTTATTAAGCGTTCGGTCATGTTGATAAATTTAATACGAATGTAATTATTTTTTAATCAGCAATATACATACCATTGCTACATTTAGCGTATCTTTTTTCTCAAAATAATTTGGAAAAAAGGAAAAAGTGGCGATATTTGCATCACCAAAAACAACAAACAATTGTTGTTATCGACATAAAAAGTCCGCGCTTGTAGCTTAATTGGATAGAGCACCTGACTACGGATCAGGAGGTTAGGGGTTCGACTCCCTTCAAGCGCACTTTTTTTCTCACCTTGATTATCTTTATTTTATATTTCAGAATCGAGTTTACGCCGCGTCCTTTGTATTTTTTACAAGACCTATTCCGGAGAAGAAAAAGATTAACGCAATAACACCGATAACAGTGAGTGATATATAATCGGTATTTTGGTTAATCAGTTCGTAGCCCGTGTAGATTAATCCAATAATACCTAAAATAGTTAGTATCGTTCCAAATATCCGTTTTACATTCATGGTTTCGTTTTTTGATATTTAAACAATATTTATGCCCGAAAGGTTTTTATCGCTAGCTGATAAAACGATGACCCACCGGTAATTTTTTCCAAAAATAGTTGATAGCATCATATACTACCTGCTTCTACTTTAGATCCGATTGGTTTTGGTATTTTATAGTGGAAAGATATCATTTGAGTTTTTATGTAATAATTCGTCTGTAATTTGACGTTGCAATTCGGGGAAGCTCTCCTTATTCGCAAAGACACTAAACTTACCGTTGCTTAATTACGTAATCGAATCACAAGTTTCGGCTAATGAGCCAAAAATATGGGAAGATAGGATCACCGTCCGGTCTTTAGCACGTAAACGGTGGATAATATCTGTTAATAGAAGGCTGCTTTGAAAATCCAGCCCATTATAAGGTTCGTCGAGAATATATATATGGTTATTTTGCAATAGTACGCCCAAAATCCCCAGCTTCTTTTTCATACCAGTCGAATAACTGCTTACGTATTGATCTAATGGTAGGTCAAAAATATTCTGCTCGTTGAGGTTCCGCGGTTTTTTATTACGAGCTTCCATCAGTAATGCAAGATATTCTTTACCTGTAATTTTAGGAAGAAAAAAGATTTCGGAAGGGAGATAGCCGATGTGGTCTTTGAGTGGCTGAAGGTCAGCGGTAATATACCCGTCATATTTTTCCATTCCCGCTAGGCAACGGAAAAATGTAGTCTTACCGGCGCCATTAGCGCCCACAATTCCATAAACTTTGCCTGGTAAAAAATCGACATGTAAATCTTTTAAAATCTGATATTTACCATAAGATTTATGTAGGTTCCGGATCGTAATCATAAATATTGTTTTAGGTTTTGAATAGCTTTTTTATAATAATAGGGGTAGGCTGCTACTAAAAGTATGGGGATCATGACGATGATCATACATGCAATGGTTTCCGTTATTCCGATACGACGTGGATAAGCGGCATATTTCATCAAGATTACGAGTATGAGCAACAATAGTCCACTAACCCAACAAAGAATTCCCCAAAGAAATATAGGCATACCAAATAGCAGCAATAATAAGATGAATGGTGCAATTAATATGCTTAACTGGATGCTTCCTGTACGTATTTTATATGTAATAAAACGGGATGCTGACAGGGCGTTATTCCATACGATATATTCATCTTCGATAATGTCGTAAGCACCTAAAGCCATTAAAACAGTAATCCCTAATAATACTACTGGAAGATTAATATTGTCAAAATATATACTTATACCCGCAAGTGCATAACAGATAACCAATAGCAACCAAAGGCGACGGAATAAAATAATAAACTCAAATGCCGAACTACGAAAGGGGGTTGGTATATTCCGGGTTTCTATCCTTTTAATGGAAATAATGGTAAATACCATACCCAATAAAAGAAGGAGTATGATTAGCAACCACTCTCTTTCATAAATAGCTATGGGTATAAAGGGTAGAATACAACCTATATTTTCAGTAGATCTTATTGTCAAGAACCCTTGTCTTGTAAATATATTTTTAAGAAAATCGGTTCTGTCCCTATTGGCCAGCTTGTACAATAGGGAAATAGATACATACCCGAGTATCCAAGGAGCGTACTGCGGATATTTTATCGCAACGGCAAACAAGGCAATGTATAATAACAGGCATAGCAATAGACCGACTATAAAAGGAAACCCAATATCTTCTATTTGACGCCGGAATATAGCATATTGCAGACGAAAGTAGTATTTCATTGTTGCAAGTTATCAAAATCGTTGATTTTATTGTTGTTAGCAAGTAGACAATTTAGAGAGATAACGGCATAATTTAATTTCCGTAATACACCATCATCGGTTTCGACTATGAAACAATTTACTAAAGAAAATTTTGAGGTATTGCCATGCTAATCCAAATATATTTTCTCCAGTGATGTCCGAAGCTAGGGATGGCGGTAACAACTCATAAACACTAAGTCCGAAATAATTAGCAATAGTATACACCTGTTCCACTTTCAGCTTGGTCTCATTACGCTCTATTTTCGAGTAGGCTGCTTGTGATATATTGAGTTCAAAAGCCACTGCCTCTTGGGAAATTTTCAATTCCTCACGTTTCCTACGGATATAATCTCCTAAATGCGACGACGCCATAAAATAATATCTAAAACAAATTATTTCTTTAATCAATACGGTTTTATAACCTAAAGTTATGGGAAATTTCTCTCTTATAACGCTAGGTTTTAAAGTACAACCTCTGGTTGTGGTATACAGACAAGCTTTCCTTCAATTTTGCTCAAGTTAAAATTAATAAAAAATATGGAAAGTAAAGTTAAGGAACCAAAATTAGTTGATTTAACAACAAAGGAGCAGGTAAAAATCGATGGCGGGAGTCAAAGGAAAGATGCTAAACAAAGAGCTTATTGGGAAGCATTATGTCAATTTCTTAGAATCTGAAATTGTCCAGAAAAAGCGTCGATAAACTCAAATAGCGATTCATTACGAACTAATAAAGCCAATAGTGATCCAATAAGATATCCTATTATATGTAGTGTTCGATTAATTCTCAATTGCTTCACGAAGGATAACAACACAATTATGATAGAGACATACAACCAGTATTGGCTTGCATTTTTGATCAACGGTATAAATAAATGATCAATTTCTTGAAGAGGAAAAAAGAGAAACGAAAAACCGAAGAGCCCAAAAGAAAGTCCAGATGCCCCGACAGAGGTAAAAAGAAAATTCATTCTTTCTTTCCATATCTGAGCGATATTTGGAATTGCAATTATCGCTATAGTAAGTATCGGCGTGACGAGGTCTGCATAGAAAAGACCTCGTTCTTGTCTAAGATTTCCATACACATCGTAAAGAAGTCCTTGTACAGCTATACAATTAAACAGCAAATGAAACCAATTACGGTGAACGAATGCGGAGGTAAGTATGGTATGTAAACGTTTACCTCTGTAAACTTCGTAAGGATGCAACAACAAAGCATGGAAGTAAGGTTTATGATAGAACCCAATAACACTGCTTACGAGCATAATCGGTACGATTATATAGGAATAAGGTGCTTCTTTAAATGTCGGGAAAATTTCAAAAAAGGACATGCTCATCTTTAATTATCAAAGAGAAAGATAATGCAAACTATTTTAAAATACAACTACAGGTTGTGGCGAATATGTATTAACCTGCCGAAATTTGCATTAACACCATTTAAAATATTAAAGGATTATGAAGAAAACAACAATTATCTATCAATGCTTGTTGCTTGGGGTTATACTCCTGTTGATTGCGTTGCCTTTGGTAAAAGTACCCATCTCGGTCTCTGCGAGAGGTACAATACGCCCCAACCAAGAGAATACAAAAATTATTTCACTAGTTAGTGGGCGTATTGTTATGTCAGCACTGTACGAAAATAATCAACTTGTTCATGCAGGCGACACTTTGCTGATCGTCACGTCAGAAGCACTGTACAGCAAAAAAGACCACCAACAGCGTCTACGTAGTGATTATGAAGCCCAACTTCGTGATTTGGATTACCTTATTAATCAGAACCCCACAAATGTACAAACCGGTCTTTATCGGATGGAATGGTCTGCTCTGCAACGGAAGATTGCCGAAGTGCAGACGCAGATTACATTAGCTAAAAAAGAACTTGACCGTAACAGTATATTATATAAGGACGGCATCATCTCCTTGGCTGAGTACGAAAAAAGTGTATACCAGCATGAGCAATTAGAGGTGCAACGAAATGCATTAAAAGAACAGCAATTTGCTGTTTGGCAAAGCAAAAAACGGGAATTGGAGCAACAACTCATCTCGTTAACGTCTGATGTAGCAGCAATAGAAATTGAAGAGGATAATTACATCGTAAAAGCACCGATAACAGGACGCGTGACGAACATACAAGGTTTTCAAGCCGGCAATTATTTAATTCAGGGACAACATCTGGCAGATATTTCGATTGAAGAATCGCTGGTTGCGGAATGCTTAGTCCCGACTTCCGCAATTGGTTTTATCCATTCGGGACAATCGGTAAAATTTCAGATCGATACTTATCATTATAACCAATGGGGGATGCTGGAAGGTAAGGTACATGACATTAACAATAACCTATTGGCGAATGAACAGACCGGTGAGTCTTTTTTTATCGTACGCTGCCAATTAGATCAGAAATATTTGTCACTGAAAAATGGGTATCAAGCAGAGGTGGGTAAAGGAAATACCTATACAGCACGGTTTTACCTCACCGACAGAACGCTATGGCAATTGCTGTTTGACCGAGTAGACGATTGGTTTAACCCTAATCTGAGGGATCAACGTGGATAATGAAGACAAGGACAAAACGAGGAAATAAATATGACTGTTTTCAAATACATAGATCGAATTAATTTGCTGGATAAGCTTATTCGGCAACGAAGGACGGGGACACCTTTGGAATTAGCTAAACGGTTAGGGATTTCGGTATCACGGTTGTATGTGATACTTGACGACCTAAAAGACCGAGGAGCACCGATTGGTTATTCCAGACAATCGTTGACATATTATTATGAATATGAATTTTCTATTTCTATCTCGGTGAAAATAGAAATACTGGATGATAGCAAGCTTCGTCATATTTCTGCCGGACAGAGACATTTTTCAAATATTTTATTTACTACTTTTTTTGTGTAGTGAGCGAAGGTAATTTAGTAATGTTGATCAACGAAAGCAGGTTTCCGAAAAGGCTTGGTAATAGAGTAGGAACTAATTTTATTATTTAACAAAAAATGAATAATTTAGATTTCAAGAAAATTGGCGTTCAAGAGTTGAATACTAAAGAGATGAATGAGATTGAAGGTGGTGCATTGATTCGAATCAATGGTTTGTTTACTTGGCTTTATGAAGCAATAAAAAGTATTTTCTAATGGTCACCGCGAAATGGTGGGAAATCCCACCATTTCCATTTATTATTGCAATCGAAAATAATGAACATCAAATTTATCATGATATCAATCTGTTTGCTAGCATCTATATGGAGCAGAGCACAAATTTGTTTTGTCGATTCGGAAAGTAAATTGCCTATTCCCGCACTAAACATCTATCATGAAACGGGAACGCTGATCGGGTTTACAGATAAAAACGGCAACCTGCAATTCCTTGAAGGAGTCGATAAAAATAGTATATCATCGGTAAAGATTACCGCGCAACATATCTCTTATACGACGAAAGATATCACGTTGTCAACGTTGGATAAACAGCAAGTGTACAAAATGACACCGAGAGCGACTGTCATTGAAGACATCGTTGTAAATGCGAAATCTAAGGAAATTATTGTGCTGAAAGGATATTATCGTTCATTGGAAACCTTCAACTTGCAACATAAATATTTTTCTGATGGCATAGTTGAATTTTATATTCCTTTAGTAAAAGGAAAACCTAAATATAAACTGATTGATTATCGTATTTTTCTAGACTCTGCTGTCGTCGTCGATTATGATTCTAAAATGGGGCCTTTCTTCCAGATCCCTAGGATTACGGAAATGGACAATGAAACTCTTTCAAATCGACTGGTCGAATTGACTCAAGAAAACAACGGTACGAATCGAGTGCACTTAAAAAAGGACGGAAAGGAAGTTGGATATCTTACAAAATCGACTGATGGAGGTAACTTACAATTTTATATAGACAAGGTACTACCCGATACCGTTGTGAAAGAAAAACTCTTTAGAATAGAGGCTCGTACCTTACAAAAGGTGCACATAGAAAATTATGCGTCAACAATGGTAGATCATATAACACCTTTTGATCTGACCTCTATCTATCAAAATATAGTCGCAACGATTAAGCGTAAGTCTGAGTACGGTCATTTACCTTATGAAGCTCTCAATGAATTTTATGTATTAGAACGTCGATATATTAGTTCGAAAGAATATAAATCCATTGAGAAGAACCTGACTAAAAGTATTTATAAAACGCCGAATAAAAGTAGTTATTCGACACGCTATTGGGAATACTTAGGAATGTCTGATATACCGGCTATACCTACGGGTTTAAAGGTTAGTCTAGGTGATTCCATGCGATTAGTTGAGTAAATAGTTCCAAATCATCCCAGTAAAGAGTCACTATGGTCATTTTACATATTGTTTATGCTATAATTACACTCATTAACGTGGTGCAGGTTTTTATACTGATTAAAAAGAAATGGCAGAAAAGAAAAATACAAAAAGCTTAGTGTATATTGTTTTACTAGTGTTGGTTTTGATCCTTCTAGCCTACTATTTTGGTTGCCTGATAGGGAAAAAAGCCGCTGAGCGACACAACCTTATGGAAATTATTGAATAGTTTTTACTGTCTCATATTAAAAAATATTAATGAACCAAGTTACATTAAAAAATTACACTAAAGAAGCTCGCTTAATAAATCTCTACAAGGCTAATGCTTTCTCTCTCCTTTTTTTTATTCCTGTTATTCTAATATACGGTGTTCCCTTTTATCTTATATGGGGAAGACAAGACTATATTGAAATTATGAGAGGCTATTTTGATGGGAATTCTGTACATCTTGCTATTGCAATCTTGCTCGTTACCGTTCTGGGTATCGTCCTACACGAACTCATCCATGGTATTACATGGGCAATCTTTGCCAAGAGAGGCTTTAAATCTATTAAATTTGGGATTATCCTAAAGATGATCACTCCTTATTGCCACTGCAAAGAGCCGCTGACAACAAAACAATATATTACAGGCGCAATTACACCATCTATTATCCTCGGTTTCATACCAGCTTTAGCATCCCTTGTGATGGGTAGCTTTCCTTTGCTGATATTCGCTATATTTTTCACTGTTGGCGCAGCGGGGGATTTCATGATTATCAGATTGATGTTGAAAGAAGATCAAAACAGTCTCGTCTTAGACCACCCATCTGAAGCCGGATATTATGTTTTTGTTAAGAATTGACAAATCCTTATCTGCAATATCCAAAATAAACCTGCTTTGGTCACTTTCCAAATTAAATATTTTAAAATACAACTGGAGGTTGTGGTAGATATATATTAACCTCCCGAGATTTGTACTGTTAACTCTCGACATGAAGAAACAGATACAAATCAAACAGCACGATATCCTTGATTGCGGTGCAGCATGTTTGGCATCCGTCGCTGCTCATTATGGATTATCCCTACCTATCGCTAAAATAAGGCAATATTGCCATACCGACACACGTGGAACGAACGTACTCGGAATGATACAAGGTCTGGATGCTATGGGATTCAACGCGAAGGGGGTGCGCGGTAATATGGAAGCGCTAGAGCAAATACCGCTACCCGCAATTGCTCATGTGGTTATTAAGGAGCAGTTACAACATTACGTCGTTGTTTATAAAGTAGATAAAAACCTTATCACCGTTATGGATCCGGCTATCGGCAAAATGGAGAAGCATACTGCCGAAGAATTTGCAAAAATATGGACGGGTGTCTTGATTCTATTGGAACCAAACGAGTATTTCGAACAGCGCAACGAAAAAACAAGTATCTATCAACGCTTCTGGCACTTACTAAAACCACATAAATCTATCGTTATACAAGCGTTAATAGGAGCGATAATTTATACCCTACTAGGATTGTCCACTTCAATTTATATAGAAAAGATAACCGATTACGTGTTGGTCGATGGCAATCTCCGGTTGCTAAATTTATTATCTGTTGGAATGATTATTATTCTCTTGTTTCAACTTTTTATTGGTGCAATGAAGAGTATTCTGGTATTGCAAACGGGGCAAAGGATAGATCGGTATTTGATCCTAGGATACTATAAACATCTGTTGACATTACCACAACGCTTTTTTGATACAATGAAAGTGGGCGAGATTATTTCGCGTGTAAACGACGCAGTGAAAATCCGTGCCTTTATCAATGATGCAGCTATACAATTAGTGGTCAATGTGTTTATCGTCATATTCTCTTTTGCACTGATGTTTACCTATTATTGGAAACTGGCACTGATAGTAGCATTGGTTATTCCTTTTTATCTTCTTGTATACTGGATAAGCAACAGGCTAAACAAGAAAGTCGAGAGACGGATGATGGAGGAGGGTGCAGAATTGGAATCACATCTGGTAGAATCCCTTAATGCCGTTAAAACCATCAAACAATTTGGTATCGAACCGTTTGCCAACAACAAAACCGATAATAAGTTTTCACTCTTACTCAAAACGATTTATAAGTCGGTGCTGAACGGTCTTTTTTCGGGTACATCCTCCGAATTTTTATCTCGTGTCTTTACCATTGTGCTGCTATGGGTTGGCTCTACCTATGTAATTGACCGTGTTATTACACCAGGGGAATTATTATCCTTTTATGCTTTAATTGGTTACTTTACCTCGCCTGTTTCGCAATTAATTGAGATGAACAAAACCATTCAAAATGCGTTGATCGCTTCTGATCGTCTTTTTGAGATCATGGATTTAGAACGGGAAGAATCTACTGACAAGATCGAACTACAGGCGGCACATATAGGTGATATTACTTTTAATGCCGTATCGTTCAGTTATGGGTCAAGAGCGGAAGTTTTTTCAGATTTTAACTGTCGCTTTGAAAAGGGAAAAACTACGGCTATTGTAGGTGAAAGTGGCTCTGGCAAGTCCACTATAGCTGCATTGATACAGAACCTATATCCTCTCAAAAAAGGTAAAATTCAAATCGGTGAATATGATATTCAATATCTTTCGCATCATTCTTTACGCACATTGATTTCTGTTGTGCCTCAACAAATTGACCTTTTTTCGGGAAATGTCGTCGAAAACATCGCTTTGGGTGAAGAGTTTCCAGATGTACAGCGCATCATGGACATTACAAAACGAATCGGAATTCTTCCTTTTGTCGAAAAGCTACCAAGTGGTTTCCAAACGTATTTAGGTGAAAACGGTGCGCTTTTATCTGGCGGACAACGGCAGCGTATTGCTATCGCGAGAGCATTATACCGCCAACCGGAGATATTGATTCTGGACGAAGCAACATCCGCGCTCGATACAGAATCCGAACGTATTATACAACAGGCATTCAAGCTTTTGAAAGAGCAGGGGA
The DNA here is from genome assembly GCF_014692515.1 of Sphingobacterium micropteri. Classification (GTDB taxonomy): domain Bacteria; phylum Bacteroidota; class Bacteroidia; order Sphingobacteriales; family Sphingobacteriaceae; genus Sphingobacterium; species Sphingobacterium micropteri. The sequence continues at coordinate 43,201 of NZ_JACOIK010000012.1, forward strand.
AAACATTGATTGTTTTTGCACATCGCCTCAGTACCGTTGTCCACGCGGATAAAATCATAGTTTTAAAAGAAGGTAAGGTTATTGAGGAAGGCACACATCAGCAATTGTTGCAACAGGGAAATTCGATGTATAAAGAGATGTGGGAAAAACAGGGATTGATATAGAGAATAATGTCTGAACTATGGTTGTTTTGATTTCAATGATAAATAGAGTTTATTTCACCATTTTGTGCTGCTTCTTTCTATTGCCAACAGCCACAAATGCACAAAAGCGATGGACATTGGAAGACTGTATCGAGCATGCGTTACAGCATAATCTCGATATCGGGCACAAAACGGTGGACATAGCTTTGAGAGAGCAGGACTGGCAAATGGCAAAAAGAGAACGCATGCCCAGTGTAAACGGTTATACTAACATCTACTCTAATTTTGGGCATTCACAAGACGTCTTTGGTACAATCCAGCGTAACGACAATCTAAATAGCAACATGGGTATAACGGCTGAAATTATATTGCATAATTTCGGAACGTTGCGAAATAAAATTAAGCAAACTCAAATCGATAAAAACGCAACAGAACTGGAACGGCTTATTTTAGAGCGGGAGTTAACTGTAAAAGTGATTCAAGGTTATCTAGATATGTTGTTACAACAAGCTCTAGTTCAAGCCCGCGATTCCGCTGTATTACATGCTAATCACCTGTTTGAACGCGCCAAACGAACAACAAAAATCGGGACGACGGCGTTGGCAGATGTCTATGAAGCGCAAGCTGCTCTAGCACGTGAAAATCAGCAATTGGAAAGCGCAAAAATAGATGTAGAAAGGGCTCGTCTACACCTTGCGCAATTGATGTTATTAGAAGATGAACAATCGCTCGATATTATGCCAGTACAAATGCCCTCCACGTCACTTTTTGCAGGAGTTTTTGATAAATCAACGGTACTAAAAACGGTATATAGCCATCACCCTGTTCTACAACGATTCGATACATTGGCGCGTGGGATGGATATTGAACGCCGTTTGATTCGCGGGGCGAATTACCCTACATTAAAAGGTTCTACGTCTATCGGTAGTACTTATTTTAATCCCTTACGTTTTACGGAAAAAGATAATTTCTTCCGACAGACTCAGGATAACTTTGCGCAACAAGTTGCCATCACCGCAAGTATTCCAATATTTAATAAGGGGCAAACCCGAGTACAATTGAAGCAACTGGATCTATCTAAGTCGCAATTGATGTTGGAAAAAGAACGCGAAAAACAAGAAATACGAAATCAGATACAGCAACTTTTATTTGATTTTCAGAGCAATCAACAACAACATAAAACGGCGAAAGAAGTGATGACACACTCGGAACAATCTATGTTACTAACACAAAAAAGCTACGAGGCCGGTAGAAGTAGTATTTATGATTATAACAACAGCCGTAATCAGTTTATTCAAGCACAAAATGATTGGTTACGGGCACAATACAGCGAATTATTCAGTTATAAGATGTTAATGTTCCAGATGACAGGACAAGCCCAAGTTGAATAAAATATAGTACTATTGAAGGATTGGCAATAATTAATATGAAGCACATCCTCCGACACAACGGTCTTATTATACTAGAATTAAACCTGTGTACAGCGCTTTTCCTGTAATTGGTTTACCGTGGCAGATTATACCATTCAAGACCTGTGAAGTGGCTCGCCAGAGTAAGAGGTACCATGAACAATTGGTAGCTTCAAAGGAGGCGAATAAAGATGAACTTTGGATAAAAGGAAAAATTCTAAAAGATCATCTTTCTAAGATTTACAGGTACGAGTACGAATGCCGAATAGAAGTTATCTTAGAAACATTGGGATGGTCGCGATGGACATTAAGGACTATAGCAAATAATGCCCTGGGCGGTTCGGTGAGCAGGTATTTGGCAAAGCTGGGGGAGGAAAAAGCTGTTGAACTTTTGCTGACAACTCAATTGCAGATACAGGAGATTGCTTTGAAGATCGGTTTTCCACCTCGGTTGCTTTTATCAAAGCTTTTAAAAGGGCTAAGGGTATTTCGCCCAATGAATACCGGAGCAGAAAAAGAAGCGATTAGCCGAAATGGAGAGCTTCGTGAGGAATTGAAAATTTCCCAAGAGGCAGTGGCTTTTGAGCTCAATATGTCACAAGCAGCCTAACAGTGGTACACATTCCGGTGCGGGCGGTAAACGCCAACGGTGTAAGCGAATGGACACCACCTATTAAACATATTGTACGCTAACCATTATGACGCGACCTAAAAATAGAAAAGCATCGGTTGCCCGATGCTTTTTCATGAAAATATTATGACTTATAATTTATAACTCATTACTCCTTACTGATAGCCTAACAACTTCATCACCTGTTTAGAATTCTGCTCTTCTCCAAAAACTTCAAAATTGAATGTCTCATCGCGGTTTCTACGGATCAGTACATGCTTAGGAGAAGGTAGCAAACAATGATGAATACCACCATAACCGCTTAACACATCTTGATAAGCGCCCGTGTGGAAAAACCCAACGTATTGTACCTTACGGGTTTTCGGCATAAAAATAGAATCCATATGTGCTTCCTGATTATAATAATCTTGTCCGTCACAAGTAATACCGCCTAACGTGACACGCTCGTATTCCGAATCCCAGTTATTTATAGGCAAGAGGATATATTTTTGGTTTAACGCCCAAACATCCGGTAGATTGGTGATAAAAGAACCATCAATCATAAACCATTTTTCCCGATCGTTTTGCTGCTTACGCCCCAATACTTTATACAAAATACCTGAAGCTTCTGCTACCGTATATTTACCGAACTCGGTAATAATATCGGGTTCCATTACCTCATGATGTGCACAGATCTGTTTGATGCGATTAATGATTTCGTTTACCATATATTCATAATCGAAATCATGTACTAAAGAATCTTTAAACGGCATGCCCCCGCCGATATCTAGGGTATCGAGATCCGGGTTTACTTTTTTAAATTTACAGTATAACGTCACGTATTTCTCCAGCTCATTCCAGTAATACGGTGTATCGGAAATACCGGAATTGATAAAGAAATGTAATAGTTTGACCTTGAAATTTGGATTGTTTACAATTTTATTGTTATAAAAATCGATCACATCTTCCGACCGTATACCCAACCGCGATGTATAGAATTGTGAATCTGGCTGTTCCTCCGATGCGATGCGGATACCCAGCGCACAAGGCTCGTCCAATTCGATCTCATCGTCATACAAATTAAACTCTTCTTTATTATCCAAGACGGGAACAATATTTTTAAACCCATCGTGGATCATATCAATGATATACTGCTTATATTGGTAGGTCTTGAAGCCGTTACAAATTACGGTAATATCCTTACTAACCGTTCCGGCACGCTCTAACGCATCAATCATCGGCATATCAAAAGCAGATGACGTCTCCAAATGGATGTCATTTTTCAGCGCTTCTTCGACGATGTGCTTGAAGTGTGAAGATTTTGTACAATAACAGTATTTATAAGTTCCTCGGTAGTCATTCTTTAGAATGGCCGTTTGGAACAAAATTTTTGCTTGTTGAATTTTTTTGCTGACGATAGGTAAATAGGTAAAACGCAATGGTGTGCCATACGTTTCTATCATCTCCATCAAATTCAGATCGTGGAAGTACAATTCGTCGTCGATAACTTCGAACCCGTCTTGCGGAAAACCAACACTTAAGTCAAGAAATTCCTGATAGCTTTGCATTTTTTATTATTTTTGGCAAAGATATACTTTCATGATGAATACCTTGCTATCTAAGGTTTAAATTTTGATATTCATTATCAGATAGTTATAAAAATTACGAAATAATTACATGGCTAATTCTATTCAACATACTTTAATTGCGCAGACTATTCGTGCCGTGCAGGAGCTATATAGTGCGGATATTCCTTCCGCACAGGTAACGCTACAGGAAACTCGGAAAGAGTTTGAGGGGCATATCACGGTTGTCGTTTTTCCTGTAACACGTTTCTCCAAGAAATCTCCCGAGCAGACAGGTGCAGATATTGGGGAATGGTTAAAAGCGAACGTTCGGGAAATTGCTGACTTCAACGTGATTAAGGGCTTTTTAAATATTAGTCTTTCCAATCAATATTGGATAACACTGGTCAATACGGCATTGGTAGCCCCGACTTTTGGATCTTTCCCTGCTAATGGAAAGAAAATCATGGTGGAGTATAGTTCTCCCAACACTAACAAACCGCTTCACCTAGGACATATACGTAACAACTTATTAGGTTACTCGGTTGCGGAGATTTTAAAAGCTTATGGCTATGATGTCGTGAAAGCCAATCTTGTCAATGATCGTGGTATCCACATTTGTAAGTCGATGCTCGCTTGGCAGAAATATGGAAATGGCGAAACACCCGCTTCTTCCGGACTGAAGGGTGATCATCTGGTCGGAAAATATTACGTTATCTTCGATAAAGAATACAAGAAGGAAATTGACGCTTTGAAAGAGCAGGGGCAAACGGAAGAGGAAGCAAAAAAGAATGCCCCGTTGATAAAAGAAGCGCAGGCAATGTTGCAAAAATGGGAAGCTAACGACGAAGACGTTATCGCGTTATGGAAGACGATGAATGGTTGGGTATACGAAGGATTCGAACAAACCTATAAGCAATTGGGGGTAGATTTTGATAAGTTTTATTATGAATCGAACACGTATCTACTCGGTAAGGATATTATTCAGGAAGGGTTGGACAAAGGTGTTTTCTTCCGGAAAGAAGACAACTCCGTTTGGATTGACTTAACAGATGAAGGGCTAGACCAGAAATTGGTATTAAGAGGGGACGGCACGTCGGTATATATTACGCAGGATTTAGGCACTGCTCAGCTAAAATATGACGAGTTCAAAATGGACGAGTCGATTTATGTGGTCGGTAATGAGCAGGATTATCATTTTAAAGTGTTATTTCTCATTTTAAAAAAATTAGGAAAATCTTGGGCTGAAGGCTTATACCATTTATCCTACGGTATGGTTGACTTGCCTTCAGGAAAAATGAAATCTAGGGAAGGAACGGTGGTTGATGCAGATGATTTGATGGCAGAAATGTTGGAAACCGCCAAAATGCGTACCGAAGAATTAGGCAAAACCGAGGGATTAGGAGAGGAGGAAAAGTCCTTTCTGTACAATACTATCGGCATGGGGGCATTAAAATACTTTTTGTTGAAAGTGGACCCTAAAAAGCGATTATTATTTGACCCTAATGAGTCTGTTGATTTTCAAGGACATACCGGTCCATTTATTCAATACACCCATGCACGTATTAAGTCGGTGCTCCGTAAAGCCTCTTTTGACGCGTCTGTTTCTTTAGGAAATCCTTCTGCGCTGTCTGTCTATGAACAAGATTTAATACAATCATTAAGTCGCTATCCCGAAGTGTTGGAAGCCTCAGCGAAAGAGTTTTCGCCCGCCCAACTGGCGAATTATGCTTATGAGTTAGCCAAGTTATACAACAAGTTTTATCACGAGGAAAGTATTCTAAAAGCTGAGGATGAAACCGTGAAAAACTTCCGTTTACACTTGTCGGCCATAGCCGCACGGATTATTTCAGAATGTATGCGGTTGCTAGGAATTGAAGTGCCGGAAAGGATGTAGGTTTTTCTCTTCTTTTTTTACCTCAAAAAAAGAAGCAAAAAAAATCGTCGCTTCGGATCTTTGCCATCAGGGATAATACTAAGGATGTATTTCTACAGTTGTCAAAGATCCGGAGGCGACATGTAGTGTTAACGGATGGATAGTACAATATGGAAACGATGCAAAAAAAATATAAAATAGGATTAATTGGATTTTCGATAGGAGGACAGGTCTTTCATGCACCTTTCATTGCTGGAAATCCATTGTTGGAATTGTATAAAGTAACGGCTCGAAAACCCGAGCAACAGCAAATTTTAACGAACAAATATCCCTCGGCGATAGCCGTATCGACCGTAGATGAAATCATAGATGATCCGCTGGTGGATATTGTGGTGGTAGCAACCTCCAATGATGTGCATTTTTCACTAACCAAACGTGCGTTGGAAGCAGGAAAGCATGTTGTCGTGGAAAAACCTTTCACGAATACCACGGCGGAAGCGGATGAACTGATTGCGCTTGCAAAGGAAAAAGGACGTGTGTTAACCGTGCATCACAATGCACGCTTTCATTCTGATTTTAAGACGGTTAAAAAAGTAATACAGGGTAAGAGATTAGGTTCGGTGGTCAATTATCAAGCACGTTATGATCGTTTTAGAAATTTTCTACGCGAGGGAGCTTGGCGGGAGCAAGATTTGCCGGGTTCTGGTATCCATTATGACTTGGGTGCACATTTGATAGATCAGGCGTTGCAACTATTCGGAAAACCCGATGCCGTCTTTGCAGATCTGCGCAAACAACGCGAACATGCTAAAGCTATAGACGATTTTGAATTTATTTTAAGTTATCCGACGCGTAAAATTTCGTTATTTGGACAGATGCTGGCCAAAGAGTCAACACCCCGGTTCGCGATATATGGCCTACAGGGTTCTTTTGTGAAGCCGGGCGTAGATCCGCAGGAGGAAAAGTTACGCAATGGGGCGCTCCCGCATAAGGTCGACAATTGGGGCTTGGAAGATGAATCGACTTATGGAAGATTAAATGTGATCGAAAATCGACAAGATGTACGCGAGACTATCCCCAGTGAAAAAGGCACTGGGCAGGACTTCTACCAAAATCTGGTGGAGGTATTGGACGGTGATGCCGAACTCCTGATAACACCACAACAAGCAAGAGACGTTATCCGTATTCTTGAAGCGGCGGAACAATCTTGGACCGAGCAACGCGTAATTTCGCTGAAAGAACAACTAATCGCTTATTGATTTTTCAAAAGTATTACTTTTTTCTTTATCACCTTGTAATCCTGTAACCACATCACCTTGAAAAATTACGACGCAATCATCATCGGTGCAGGGGCTTGTGGCCTCATGTGTGCCGCGCAAGCGGGCCTATTGGGGAAGCGGACATTGATACTGGAAAAAAATAACAAACCCGGAGCCAAGATATTGATATCGGGTGGCGGTCGTTGTAACTATACGAATCTCTACACGGAACCCGATAATTTTGTAACCGAAAATCCATCTTTTTTACACGCGGCTTTCTCCCAATGGACAGTGCAGGATACCATTTCCTTTTTTGATACATTTGGCGGGATTCAGGGCGAGGAAAAAACACTTGGTCAACTTTTTCCCAAATCAAATAAAGCCAAAGATATTGTAGCTGTGTTTACCAAACTACTCTATGAAACTGGGCAGGATATTTGGTTGCATACCGAAGTAAAATCCGTCAGGAGACAAGGAGAGGGATATGCCGTATCTTTTGTAAGGGAAGGAAACGAACAACATCTTTTTTGTAAGAAAGTAGTTTTTGCTTCCGGAGGTTTACCAGTTGCTAAATTGGGGGCTTCCGATTTTGCCGTACGAACAGCGCGTCAATTCAGTTTGTCTGTTGTGGCCACGGCGCCTGCACTCGTTCCACTAACTATTACCGGAAAAGAGGCAATTTGGTATGCGTCGCTAGCGGGAAACAGTGTTTTTGCAAGGGTTTATAATGATAAGATCAGTTTTGAGGAAAACATTCTTTTTACGCATTGGGGATTGAGTGGTCCTGCTATTTTACAAATATCGTCGTATTGGCGTGCAGGGGAGACCTTCACGATAGACCTTCTTCCTAAATTCCGTTTAGAGGAGCTGATCAAAAATGAGCGAACAGCAGGAGGGAAACGAACGGTAGGACAACTACTGAACGATTATTTTACAAAAAAGATAGTAGAGGCCATGGGGAAATTTCTTCCGGTTGATCTGAAGATCGCATCATTAAGCAAGGCAGATGCTAAATTAATATATGATACTATACATAAATTTGTCGTTAAACCGGCAGGTGATAAGGGTTATGATAGAGCCGAAGTGATGCGAGGTGGTGTGTCCACCAATGAACTCCATCCACGTACGCTGGAAGCAAAAAAGCAACCAGGGCTTTATTTCGGAGGCGAAGCGGTAGATATCACGGGGTGGCTGGGTGGTTATAATTTTCAATGGGCTTGGGCATCAGGCTATCTGATTGCACAGGATTTATAATTTTCTTACCTTTGCACCGAAGCAAACTGGTTCTATCGCTGTCTTGCCCTTGGGCAGGAGAGAGGAAAGTCCGGGCAACATAGAGCAACACGCTTCCTAACGGGAAGGCTCTTATGTGAATAAGAGACAGAAAGTGCCACAGAAAAAATACCGCTACGACGTTTGTCGCAGTAAGGGTGAAAACGTGAGGTAAGAGCTCACGGTCTTGTATGGTGACATGCATTACGGTAAACCTCGTGTGTTGAAAGACCAAATAGGTTGCGAACCTCGAAGGCTGCTCGTCTTCTCCCGACTTGTCGGGATTCGTAATGGGTAGGTTGATGGAGCTTGTATGTGAATGCAAGCCTAGATAAATGATAGAAATCCAAAATAATATGGATACAGAACCCGGCTTATAAGGTTTGCTTCTTTTTTTTAATAAAGATACTTATATTAGTTATTCACCAAGTTAAACATATAAATGGCGACAATCTTAATCATCGACGATGAACGTCCTATAAGGAGCTCGTTACGCGATATTTTGGAATATGAAGATTACAAAGTACTGGATGCCGATAACGGGTTTGATGGATTAGATATTCTGAAAAAAGAGAAAATCGACCTCGTTCTTTGTGATATCAAGATGAACAAAATGGACGGCATGGAGGTCCTGACGGAGGCGCAAGGTATCAGCGATACGCCGTTCATCATGATTTCCGGTCATGGTACTATCGAGACTGCTGTAGAGGCTGCCCGCAAAGGAGCTTTTGACTTTTTGGAAAAGCCACTTGATCTCAATAGACTGCTGATTACGGTACGTAATGCACTGGAAAAAGGGGTGTTGGTAAAAGAAACCAAGGTTCTAAAGAAAAAAGTTTCTAAAACCAAGGAAATACTTGGTGAATCATCAACAATCAGTATTATAAAAGAAACCATCGATCGGGTAGCGCCTACAGAAGCACGGGTTTTGATAACTGGAGAGAATGGCTCGGGAAAGGAACTGGTTGCACATTGGCTTCATGAAAAATCTGCTCGTGCAAGTTCTCCGTTAATAGAGGTAAACTGTGCCGCGATTCCTTCGGAACTTATCGAGTCTGAATTGTTTGGACATGAAAAAGGTTCATTTACATCTGCCGTAAAGCAACGCATCGGAAAGTTCGAACAAGCTAATGGTGGTACGTTATTTTTAGATGAAATTGGTGATATGAGCCTTTCGGCGCAAGCTAAGGTGTTGCGGGCGCTACAGGAAAACAAAATAACACGTGTAGGTGGAGAAAAGGAAATCGATGTGAATGTCCGCGTTATCGCCGCAACAAACAAGGACCTATTGAAAGAAATCGAGAACGGTAATTTTCGGATGGACCTTTACCACCGTTTAAGTGTAATCTTAATTCATGTTCCATCCCTAAAACAACGTGCGGCGGATATTCCGATTATCGCCTCCAGTTTCTGTGAAGAAATATGCGGGGGGTATAATACACCGATAAAAGAAATTACAGAGGGCGCAATGCGAGCTTTACAAGCCTTACCTTGGACCGGAAATATCCGTGAACTGCGGAATATGATCGAGCGGTTGATTATACTGAGTGATAAGAAAATTACGGAAAGAGAAGTGGCTTTGTATGCAAATCCCACAAATAACCATATAGCAGAAGGCAACAATCAGGTGTCGAAGACGGATCAGGGATTGTATTTTGATAAATTTGAATCTTTTCAAGATTTTAAAGATCATGCTGAAAGAGAATTTATCAACTTTAAACTGGATAAGAATGGTTGGAACGTTTCAAAGACAGCTGATGATATTGGGATACAACGCAGTCATCTATATCATAAAATTGAAAAATTTGGATTAAAGCGTGCAGACTAGCGCACATGACAAAAGAGCGGTGGAAAGATGTCCACCGCTTTTTTAATCATTGAATTTTCGCTTTTGTCTCCTATAGAGCACAATAATAATAAGTAGAAGTATAATCGCCCCCACGATAATTGCTGCCGTCGACGATGTTTCCTGCCCCTCCGTAGGGATGTCTTGAATAATAAACCCCATCTTTCTCATAACTTAAATATTTTAAAAAAACACAATTGAGATAATATAATGTTTTCCCGTTTAAATAACAAACATATAGATGCAAAGATGAGGCCTTTTTTGTTAAAGTATGTTAAATAAATGTTAAAGTCATTTTATTTTTTTTCTTACAACTTGCAATTAGAGGTTTTAATTTAAACAAAAAAGAAATAACTGGTGCAAAAACTAAATTTCTTCGGTAACCAGACTGTGAATTAATTCCTGTGCTTCAATCAAAATACGTTTCTTTTGGTGTGTGGCCGTTTGCAGGTATTGAAGGTAGTCGGGGTTTTCTACCAAATCGCGAACAAGTATACAACCATTTTTGAGTAATAGGGACTTTTCCATACTGTTCAAATTAGTTAAACAAGTTACGGGATACAGCGCTAAATTGTCTACTTTGTTTTTAATGTTATTTTTCGCGGGATAGTCCCACGCTAACATATTTAATTTGTAATACTCTCCAAAACGAATGGAATCTGTTGTAAGATAGGCGTTTGTCACCAGCCAGCCATCCGTAAACTGTTGAGATGTTTCAAAAAATGAAAACGATAGTCCTTTGATATCTTTTACTCTCGAAAGGAAATACATAGGAGTGGTAACCGATATTTTGGCATCGACATCGTTTCGAAATTTACATTCTATAGCCAGCATAGTATCTCCTTTTGTGGCAATAACATCAATTTCGTGCGTTACGGCATGTCCCTGTACGGTTTTCCCTGTAATCGTTTGATAACCTCCATTGGCAAACAATTTACCGATCCATTTTTCAAAATAAAAGCCTTCTGGCCCTAAATCTCGAAGAGCTTTTTTTAAAGAATACCTGGCGGCGTAGGAATCACGATGATTTTTTAGTAAATCAAAGGCAAGCTCATAGAGCTCACGTGTGCTGATGCCGTCATAGAGACGCGGTTGTATGCGTTGAAAAACCTTCTCCACTTCTTCTTCTGAAGCCTCTGACTTAGAAAGGGAATGTTTCAATTTTTGAGGTTCAAATGGAACCAACTCTCCAGAGTATTTTTTTACATAAATCTTCATGATGATTTGTTTGGGTATCAAAAAGTACAATTTTTTACATAAACAGCAAAACATTTTGAATAAATAGACTGTTCTATTTAAAAAAATGCGTTATGGGAATTATAGAACAAGCCGTAGATACAATGAAAGTGAAACTGGACGATGCTTGCGAACAAGGCACAATAACCAGTTCCGAACGGATGCTGTCCGTGATAGCAGGTGGTTTCATTCTTGGATATTGCCTGAAGAAAGTAATTAAAAAACCATTGACCGCTCTTTCTGGTGTTACATTGGGGGGAGCCTTGATAGCCAGAGGAATAACGGGAAAATGTCCGGTTACAGGCGCAATCCACCAAGCGGAAGAAGAAGAACGTAATCTTACATTAATCGAACGCCGATATTTCGAGAAATAATCAAGTTTGTTTGTTATATACTAAATTCTGGCCAGACTATCGCGAGATGGTTTGGCTTTTTTTGTATCAACTGATAAAACCTTTGACATATTGTTGGGTAATCTCATGTTTTGGATGCAGGAGGACATCATCTGTCTTTCCAAATTCTATTATTTCGCCATTATATACAAATATGATATAATCTGACACACGTCGTGCTTGCCGAAGAATATGTGTTACGAGGACGATAGTGTAATCTTGCTTGAGTTCGATCAGTAAATTTTCAATAGTTTGGGTAGAAACAGGATCTAATGCTGAAGTCGATTCATCTCCCAAAATAATTTCTGGTTTTACCGCGAGTCCGCGAGCTAGGCATAAACGCTGTTGCTGCCCGATAGATAGTCGGGTTGCAGAAGCATCCAACCGATCTTTCACTTCATCCCATAGCCCAACGTTGCGTAATTGGGTTTCGACGATCTGCGCTAATACCTGCTTATTTTTTTCACCATGTATTCGAGGACCATATGCTACGTTATCAAAAATAGACATGGGTAAAGGGAAAGGCTTTTGCGAAAGAAGCCCCATCTTTTTGCGGATATGAGTAACTTCCGCATCTTTGGCATAAAGGTCTTCGCCGTTCACTAATACCGAACCGGTAATTTCGACGCCTTTGGTATCGTCCACGAGACGATTTAAGGTTTTGAGCAGGGTTGTTTTTCCACAACCCGACGGACCAATAATCGAAGTGATCGAATTATTAGGGATAGATAGATTGATATCTTTTAAAATACGCTTACCCTCAATGGTAACGTTCAGATTTTTAATTTGTATATGAGGGACGGAAATATTCCCTAAATCTTGTGTTTCTGCTGCTTGGATGCGAGAAGATGTGTGCATATAACGATTATTAAAATAATAAATGTTAAAACTAAAGCGGAAGCATAGGCACGTCCTTGTACTTCCGGAATCGGACTACTCAATTGAAAGAAAATAGCTAACGGTAAGGTAGCGGCGGGCTCATCTACATATTTTGGAAGATTGTCACTAAAACCCGTAGTTAACAAAACACCGGCGACATCGCCTATAGCGCGTCCAAATGCCAATAGAATAGCGGTAAAAATACCAGGCTTAATATACTTTAAGCATATTTTTGCGGTTTCCCATCTGGTCGTTCCCAAAGAAAAGGTAACATGCTTCAGATCGATAGGAATTGTTCTTAACAACTCATCTATGGTACGTACTACAATGGGGATAGTCAATAGGGTAATCGTGATGATACCACCCAATAATGAAGCCCGGATACCTACCCAAACCATGATACTGAAGGCAATCGCACCGTATACAATAGACGGAATACCAAAAAGCACATCAAACAATAATTTGCAAGAGCGTTCTAAAAAAGATCCGCTCTTTACATAAACATGCAGAAAGATGGAAATGGGAATTCCGATGAGCGTGGCAAGTAAAGTAGAGCTGGAGGCTAAATATAGCGAACCTAAGATCGCATTCAGAATACCGCCCTCTTTTCCGATGTAAAAGCCACCTTTTGGCGCTTGGCTGATCATTTCCCAGGATAAATAAGGAAGACCTTTATAGAGAATCGTTCCGATGATAAAAAAGAGAGAACCGGTAATGGTGATGCCCGAAAGTTGCATGGCCACTTTCGCTATTTTTTCTTTTAGTAGTCGCTTTTTGACATTTGACCTCATGATTTCCTCTCCAATCTGTTAAGAATTAAACGCGATATTAAATTGAACCCGAAAATAAGTACAAACAATAGTAAAGCTGCAAACATCAACGCGGAGTCGTACAGCGGTATGGACATCATCTCTCCAAAGTTATTCGCAATTAAGGCGGGTAGCGGATAGCCGGCATCGAAGAATGATTTCGGAATCTGTGGAATGTTTCCGCATACCATGAGAACGGCTATTGTTTCACCAAAGGCTCGGGAAATTCCGAGAACAACAGCGGCTATCAATCCCGGTTTGGCCTTTATCAGGATAACTTTCACGATGGTTTCCCATTTTGTAGCTCCTAACGACAGTGAAGCTGCTTTTAATTCATAGGGAATTGTCTGGAGTACTTCTACCATAATACTTACCATGATCGGGAAAATCATCACCGCCAAAACAATTCCACCAGCAAATACGGTGTAGCCGGTAGTTTCTGCTCCTACAATAGGCGCGATGTACTGGCTCAAAAAAGGAACGACAAATAATACGCCCCAAACACCATAAAGTACAGGTGGAATGGCAGCCAACACATTCATTAAAGGCAAAACCATTTTGCGCAACGCTTCACCAGCATATTCTACTAAATAGACCGAAGCCAGCACACAGAGTGGGACGGCAATAATAAGCGATATAAAAGTTACCCAGACTGTCCCCATGATAAAGGGAAGAAATCCAAAACTACCGTTCATCGGCGACCAGACACTTTCTGTAAGGATCACGCCCAAACGCTCCGCACGCAGCAAGGGCATCGACTTTATACTCAACCCAACGAGTATAATAACAATGACAACAAGGGATAAAACCAGCAGCGTGGCAAAACTCTGCCGTATTAGCTTATCTTTTATTAATCTCCAGTTCACTTTAATTTATTTAATTCATTGTTCTTTATTTCGTCATTCAATGGGACATACCCATTTTCGAGGAGATAGCCCTGTTGCTCCTTTTCCAGAACAAATTGTATAAATGCCTTTAATAAGGCTGTTTTCTTGTCGGAGTGAATGACAAATGTCAAATCGCGGGAAGGTGGAGAAGGGTACCGATTGGTGGCGACTGCATGTGTTAAGGAATCCAGGTGATCGTAGAAATCTTCTTCTTTATGGATATGGCCGTCACCATCAAGATCCAACGGAAGAATAGCGATGTGTTCTACCGTTCGCTTTGTTTTCAAATCATAAACAAAATTGATATTGCTAAAACCTATTGAAAGCGGCTTATCCTTAATCGCTTGTACTAAACCGGGATCTCCGAATATACCCACTCCTTTTAGCCCTTCTTGATGTACTCCCAGAAATTTGGCCCATGTTTCGGCAGCACCGGCGGCATCCGATCGTACGTAAACTTCGATAGGTTTATTTATAAAGCGAGCATCAAGATCACTCCAAAGCTTGTATTTTCGGTGTACAAAAATACCTTCTAGCTCTTCTTGCGTAAGACCCCGTTCCTTTAAAAGGGTATAATTCGGGTGGTTACGGTTAAAAGAACCTACTACGGCATCTTTAGCCACATGTATAGGATAAGCGCCACGCACAAGTTCCTGTTGATGCAGGTCGCGAGACACCAGACCGATATCCACCATGTTAGACAAGACGTCGGAAATACCCTTTCCAGCACCTCCTGCCGAAATATTAAACCGTACATGGGGATGTTCCTTTTTGAAATCTTCACTCCATAATACGACGATAGGATACAAAGCAAATGCACCGGAAATAGAAATATTTCCCGTATAACCTCTTTTTTCGTCGTATCCCTCTTTAACCTTAGGGGCGCACGAAATTGTTATAAATATAAATAAAAATCTGTATATTAGGTAATTGTATATTTTCACTTAACTTGCTGTTTGAATCGCTTCGGGAAATTTCTTACAAATATATACTAAATTGGTAGATTTTGTATTATTAATAGATAAAAAATTTGTAACTTTGCGAACGCGCTATTGCATAAATATAGCCGTAATGAGGAGTAAATTAGAGAATTCGTAAATAGAAAAGAGTTTAGGTTCATGCAAAGTTTTCGAACAGAATTAGAGAATCCAGTTGTTCCACAAGAGATTATTGATTTAGAAAAGAATATTCGTGCTTATAGAGAGGGGCAGATAGTCGAAGATAAATTTAAATCGTTAAGATTAGCACGTGGAATCTATGGTCAACGTCAGCCGGGTGTGCAGATGGTACGTATCAAAATTCCTTTTGGTAAGCTGACATTCAAGCAACTGCTTAAGATTGCAGATGTATCCGATGAATATGCATCGTCAAACCTCCATTTTACCACCCGCCAAGATATTCAGATACATTATGTAAGCTTGGATAGAACGCCGGAATTATGGGCCAAATTATCTGAAGATGATATTACGATTCGAGAGGCTTGTAGTAATACCGTGCGAAATGTCACCGCTTCTTGTATCGCAGGAATAGATCCCAAAGAGCCCTTTGATGTAGCTCCTTATGCACAGGGCTTTTTTAAGTATTTCCTAGGTAACCCGGTAAGTATGGAACTAGGAAGAAAATTCAAATTTGGTTTTTCTTCCAGTGAAGAGGATACAGCACTTTCTTTTATTCATGATATTGGTTTTATCCCAAAGGTGAAATATGAAAATGGTGAGGAAATAAGAGGCTTTAAGGTAGTCTTAGGAGGAAGCCTAGGTGCCCAACCTTATATTGGACAATCGGTATCGGAATTTATGCATGAGGATCTCATTATTCCTTTTTCGGAATCCGTGGTACGTGTATTTGGTATATATGGAGAACGTGCCAACAGAAATAAAGCGCGTTTGAAATTTTTGTTGAATAAAGTAGGTTTCGATGAATTCGTGAAAATGGCTGCGGAAGAGCAGATTGCTAATAAAGTTAAAAGCTATAAAATTGATCGGAATACCGTTCAAGAACCTATTCCGCCAACACCTGAAGTGGTCAACGTAGAAATACCGGCTGACAGGCAATTGGCTTATGAACAGTGGAGAGCGACAAATATATTTGAACAGAAGCAAGCGGGATATTATGGTGTATTCATAAAGGCAAAAACCGGCGATATGTCTACGGATACTGCGCGTAAACTAGTAGCCTCCGTAAGTCATCTTATCGCGGACGATATGCGTGTGACGATGAACCAAGGTTTATTGCTCAAATATGCACGGCAGGATAACCTTCCTGAGTTATTCTTAGCACTAGATACATTGGGATTAACCGAACCTGGACACGATAGTGTGGCTGATGTGACCACTTGCCCGGGAACGGATACGTGTAATCTCGGTATATCGAATTCTATGGAATTGTCACGCGTACTGGAATCCGTTATCTATGAGGAATATATTGATTTTATTCACAATAAAGAGATCAAGATAAAGATTTCGGGGTGTATGAACAGTTGTGGTCAGCACGGTATTGCCCATATCGGATTTCACGGTAGTTCGATGAAAGTCAACGGAAAAATCATGCCTACCGTGCAAGTATTATTGGGAGGTGGAGCTGTGGGTAACGGCGAGGGTCGCGCAGCAGACAAGGTGATCAAAGTTCCTTCTAAACGGGCTCCACAGGTATTACGCACCGTACTGGATGATTATAGCAATAAGGAAGCTGATTATAAAAGTTTTCTAGACTACTACGATAGTTTAGGCAAGGATTACTTTTATCAGCTCTTAAAGCCATTGGCAGATCAAAGTACCGTGGTAGACGACGAATATATAGATTGGGGACAAGATTCCGAATTCATACGTGCGATCGGCGTAGGCGAATGTGCCGGCGTAATTATCGATCTTGTAGCCGCTTTATTGGTAGATTCGCAGGAAAAATTGCATTATGCTGATTTATCCTTAAAAGCGGAGGCGTATGCTGATGGAATCTACCATACCTATACATCCTTTATCAATAGTGCAAAAGCATTATTGCTAGACAAACAAGTACACAGCAGTACACAGATTGGTATTATCAAAGATTTTGATACCCATTTTGTAGAAACAGGCGAATTTGATTTAGGACAAAAAAGCTTTGCTGATGTTGTACTTCAAATGAGTAAAAATGAACCGACGGCGGAGTTTGCTCATGCTTATTTTGCACAAGCGAAACAGTTTTTAGAACAAACGAAATCTCAGCGGGAGGCTGTAGTAGTAAAATAGTCATGCAACAAGAAAATAAACATATAGCACCAAAAGTGACTTTGGTAGGAGCAGGGCCGGGGGATCCCGACTTGATTACCTTGAAGGGGATAAAGGCTATACGGGAAGCAGATGTTATCCTGTATGATGCTTTGGTGAATGAAGAGCTGTTATCGTATGCCAAACCATCTTGTACATTGATCTATGTCGGGAAACGGGCAGAACGTATATCCACTTCGCAAGATTATATTAACAAGCTCTTGGTTGATTATGCTTTGACGCATGGCCATGTTGTACGTTTAAAAGGGGGAGATCCGTTTGTATTTGGACGCGGAGGAGAAGAGATTGATTATGTCAGACAATTTGATATCCCGACGGCTGTGATACCCGGTATATCTTCTTCTTTAGGTCTGACAGGATTGCAACAGATTCCACTAACGTATCGCGGTATCAGTGAAAGTTTTTGGGTGATTACCGGTTCTACATCCGATGGGCGTCTATCAGATGACTTGCAGTCGGCAGTGCATACCCGTGCTACTGTTGTGGTCCTTATGGGATATGCTAAATTGGCACAAATCGTCGATTTTTATCAACAACATGGCAAAGGCCAATTGCCAATAGCGCTGATTCAAAATGGGTCGTTACCAAATGAACGCATTGCATTAGGACGGATAGACAACATCTTAGAAGAGGCAGAACGAAATCTAGTGGGGGTGCCTGCAATTATCGTTTTGGGCGATGTCGTTGCTAAACACCAAGCGTTTGAAAATATTAAAAAAGAACTTCAGTCACTTACTGTTTAATTTTAAATGAACGAACTGTTTCCCATATATGTGAAACTTCATCAGCTTCAAACCCTGTTGGTAGGAGCTGGAAACGTGGGGTTGGAAAAATTGGAAGCGATATTAGCCAATTCACCCGAAGCCAAGGTACATATCGTGGCGGCAGAAGTCAACCCCGAAGTGTACAAGCTCGTTAAAGGAAAAGCTAATATAGACGTGTCAGAGCGACTGTTTGACGAAAGTGATATTAACAATATAGATTTAATTATGTTGGCGACGAATAATACGACATTGAACGCGCATATTCGTCAGCTAGCCAGCAAACATCACATTTTATTGAATGTCGCTGATAAACCTACATTATGTGATTTCTACTTGGGTTCGGTGGTTTGTAAGGGTAATCTTAAAATCGGGATATCAACGAATGGTAAATCACCTACGATAGCCAAACGACTTAAAGAATTTCTCAACGAGCTGCTTCCGGAAGAAATTGATGAAACGCTGGAATTAATGGGACAGCTAAGAGATAATTTAAAAGGTGACTTTCAAGAAAAGGTACGTGCTTTAAATGCACACACAAAAGATGTTTTAGTTAAGAAATCGTATGATAGCACAAATTAAGCAGGAAATACAAGGCCTGAACGCTGCAGAAATTGTTGAGCATGTGCAACGAAAATACGGTTCAAGAACGGTTTTTTCGACTTCTTTCGGTATAGAAGATCAGGTTATCACACATCTGATTGCACAGTCCGGAAAAGAAATCTCTCTTTTTACATTAGAAACGGGACGTCTTTTTCCGGAAACATATTATGTATGGAATAGGACACTCGAGAAATATAAGCTTCCGATAAAAGCTTATTATCCAGATACCGCTGCTGTAGAGAAAATGGTCACAGAAAAAGGGCCGTCCAGCTTCTATGAATCGGTAGAGAATCGGAAAGAATGTTGTCATATACGTAAAATAGAACCTTTACGTCGTGCCATACAAGGATTTGAAATATGGATTACGGGTATCCGAGCTGAACAGTCCGCTAATCGGGAAGACATGGAAAATGTAGAATGGGATGCTGCAAACAATATTATTAAAATACACCCTTTGTTTCATTGGACATTAGAAGAAGTAGAAAGCTTCTTGAAAAAGAATGGTATACCTTATAACCCCTTACATGATAAGGGGTTCCCAAGTATAGGTTGTCAGCCTTGTACACGGGCAATACGTAAAGGGGAGGACTTCCGAGCCGGCAGATGGTGGTGGGAAGATAAAAGCAAAAAAGAATGTGGTCTACATGTTACACAATAAACAGTAAATAGATTATAAATAGAAAATGGATTATTTAGATCATTTAGAAGCGGAGGCAATATATATCCTGCGTGAGGTAGCGGGACAATTTGAGAATCCTGCACTTTTGTTCTCGGGAGGAAAAGATTCGATAACGTTAGTACATTTGGCAAAAAAAGCTTTTCGCCCGGGAAAATTTCCTTTTCCGTTAGTACATATTGATACAGGTCATAACTTTCCGGAAACGATTGAATTCCGAGATTGGTTGGTCGAGCAGTTAGGCGAAAAACTCATTGTCGGACTAGTGCAGGAAAGTATCGATCAAGGAAAAGCTATAGAGCAAAAAGGAAAAAATGCAAGCCGCAATCCTTTACAAACCGTGACTCTTTTGGACACAATCGAGAAGTATGGTTTTGACGCTTGTATAGGTGGGGCTCGGAGAGATGAAGAAAAAGCTAGGGCAAAAGAACGTATTTTTTCTGTACGTGATGAATTCGGACAATGGGATCCAAAACGTCAACGTCCCGAGCTGTGGAATATCCTAAACGGAAAAATTCATAAAGGGGAGAATGTTCGGGTGTTTCCAATTTCAAACTGGACAGAATTGGACGTTTGGAATTATATTAAACGAGAGAATATTGCATTACCTTCGATATATTTTAGTCACGAACGGGATGTGGTATTACGAAATGGACAATGGATGGCAGCTGCACCATTTTTACAA
Organism: Sphingobacterium micropteri; assembly: GCF_014692515.1. Taxonomy (GTDB): domain Bacteria; phylum Bacteroidota; class Bacteroidia; order Sphingobacteriales; family Sphingobacteriaceae; genus Sphingobacterium; species Sphingobacterium micropteri. The sequence goes on from NZ_JACOIK010000012.1 coordinate 63,375, forward strand.
ATAGACGGAGAAGATATTGTAGAACATAAATCAGTGCGTTTCAGAACAGTAGGTGACATGACCTGTACAGCAGCTGTAGATTCCGTTGCAACGGAACTTGATGATATCATCGAAGAAATAAAGGCTTCAACAGTAAGTGAGAGAGGCGCAAGGATGGATGATAAAGTTTCGGAAGCGGCAATGGAAGAACGTAAAAAACAGGGATATTTTTAAGGAAGTAAGCTAGAGAGAAATGAATATACTGAAATTTATAACAGCAGGCTCTGTAGATGACGGCAAAAGTACGTTGATTGGCAGATTGTTATATGATACCAATTCGATTTTAGATGATCAATTAGAGGCTATAAAAAAGGCCAACCGAAAAAATAATGATGGAACGGTTGACCTGGCGATATTAACAGACGGTCTGAAAGCTGAGCGCGAGCAGGGAATTACCATTGATGTAGCGTATAAATATTTTCAAACAGAAAAGCGGAAATTTATTATTACCGATGCACCAGGTCATATACAGTACACACGTAATATGATAACCGGCGCATCAAATTCGGAGTTGATTATTATTTTAATTGATGCACGTAAAGGAGTTATTGAACAAACGAAGCGTCATTCGTTCCTTGCCAAGCTATTGTCATTAAAGAAGGTACTCGTTTGTGTCAATAAAATGGACATGGTTGGATTTGATCCATTTGTTTACGAAAAGATTAAAGCAGATTATCTAACACTGGCTAGCCGATTGGGACTTGAAAATGTGGATTTTATTCCGGTTTCCGCGTTAAAAGGAGATAATATCGTAAATCGTTCGGAGAATATGCCTTGGTACGAAGGAGTTTCCTTATTAGATTATCTGGAAACGGTTAATATAGAAGATAAAAAGCCACAGCCGTGGCGTTTTCCCGTACAATGGGTAGTACGACCACAAACAGATGATTTACACGATTATAGAGGCTATGCAGGGCGTGTTTTAGGCGATGGCCTAAAGACAGGAGATGAGGTTATGGTGCTACCAAGCGGAGCGAGGAGCAGGGTAAAAAGCTTGGAATTAGCCGAAAAACCATTGGATCAAGCACAGAATGGACAATCTATTATCGTTCATTTAGCGGACGATGTTGACATTTCAAGAGGAGATATCCTCGTAGCTGTTTCTCAGCCACCATTGGCGGAAAAAAATTTTGAGGCAAATATATGCTGGTTTGATAATAAACCTTTGGATAAAAATCAAATCTATTTACTACAAAATCATACGACAGTTACTAAAGTTAAGGTGGCTGACGTTCTCTATAAATTTGATGTGAATACGCAGGAAAAGCAATATGAAACAGACATTCAGCTGAATGATATTGCCAAAATAGAGATTAAGGCCGCTGGTGATGTTGTCTTTGATTTAAATCGTGATTTTCCGGAGAACTCTCAAGGTATTTTAATTGACCCCCGAACGAATTTAACCGTTGGCGCTTTAATGATTGAGAATGTAGCGTAATTAATATATACATAAGAATGCAAAAAGCGATGCCGTCATAGGTGTCGCTTTTTTTTGAATAATCAAAATTCTAGATATTATATAATGACCCATAATTGACATTATGTTAAATAGAAAATTATATAATCTCCCCTCATACGATCATTCATCCTGCTCCTTGTATTATTTTAATGAATATTCGCTGTTCTTCATTTTTTTTAATAAATTAGCAACCTGAGGGAAAATAATAACTATAATTCATAACAAATGTCACTTAACTTTAAGAAGTTTATTAAATACGTTGAGGAAAGAAATCCAAACGAACCAGAATTTTTACAGGCTGTTGCCGAAGTTACCGAAGATTTGATACCTTATATTAACGAGCGCCACCCCACTTGGAGTGATTTAAAAATATTAGAGCGCATAGTCGAGCCAGAGCGTGTTGTTTCTTTCCGGGTAACATGGTTAAATGACAAAAATGAAGTTCAGGTAAACCGTGGATATCGTGTGCAAATGAATAGTGCTATTGGACCCTATAAAGGAGGTCTCCGCTTCTCTCCCACTGTAAACTTAAGTATTCTAAAATTTTTAGCTTTCGAGCAGGTGTTCAAAAACAGCTTGACAGGGATACCCCTTGGTGGAGGAAAAGGCGGTTCAGACTTTGATCCTAAAGGCAAGTCCAATATGGAAATTATGCGCTTTTGTCAAAGCTTCATGACGGAACTATATCGCCATATCGGGCCGGAAACAGATGTTCCCGCTGGAGATATAGGTGTAGGAGAACGTGAGGTCGGGTATATGTTTGGTCAGTATAAACGTATTCAAAATAACTTCACAGGCGTATTAACTGGAAAAGGCAAACACTGGGGAGGCTCTTTTATCCGTCCGGAAGCGACAGGATATGGTTTGCTTTATTTCGTCGAATGTATTTTTGAAAATATAGATGAAGAAATCGCTGGAAAAACGATCACTATATCAGGCGCTGGCAATGTTGCCTATTATGCAGCAGAGAAAGCCATACATTTAGGTGCTAAAGTGATTTCCTTATCAAATAGCACAGGTACACTGCATGATCCAGAAGGACTGACACTGGAGAAATTGAGCTACGTCACAACGTTGGGGCGTGAATTATCTAAATATCCAGAAAAATTTAAGGCCGCCTCTTTTCATGCAGGAAAAACGCCATGGCATCTTAAATGCGATATCGCTCTTCCCTGTGCTACGCAAAATGAACTGGATGCTGAAGATGCTAAGCAGCTTGTTAAACAAGGTTGTGTATGTGTCGCAGAAGGTGCTAACATGCCTTCTACCGCTGAGGCTATTAAAATATTTCATAAAGCTAAAATTCACTTTGCGCCCGGAAAAGCTGCAAACGCTGGTGGCGTAGCTGTTTCTGGGCTTGAAATGTCACAGAACTCTATCGGACAGCAATGGCATGCAGAGAAGGTAGATGCCCGTTTAAAAGGTATTATGGATAATATTCACAAAACTTGTCTTAAATATGGCAAGGAAGAAGATGGCTATATTAATTATTTAAAAGGCGCAAATATTGGAGGCTTCATCAAAGTAGGCGCTTCTATGAAAGCACAAGGGTTGGTTTAATCCCCAATTTCGTGTAAATTCAAAAGCTCCACAACCAAAATTGTGGAGCTTTATTTTTATCTAATTTTTAAAATATGAGAATAATAGCAGAACTTCCTCATCCAGATTGCAAAATATCTATTTTTTCAATGAATCAAAAATTCATCATTAAGTTTGAACAGGGTGTGCTGGAACAATCTTATAAGCTAGCAGAAACGGACGTAATAGGCGGAGTGAATGGCGTATTTGAACTTCTGGATGAGACATTTATAAGCCAGGTAGTAGAACAATTTAAGTCTATGCGTAAAACCTTTATAGAAGCGTATGATAGATATGAATAGATAATTCTTATAATAGATATATATAACTGATAAACAACGTACTATATTTATGTTTAACTGAAAACAAAATTAAATTTTGTCCAGTGTTCACGTTTTTTAAGTATTTATATATATCATATGCATGGATTATTTACATAAGCAACATAAACCATTGATTAATAGTGTTTTTATTTTTTAAACAAAATATTATTTTGCATAAATGGTATCTATTTTTAGAGCTTTTCCAAAATCTGGCACTTTGGAAAAGCTTAAGAAAAGATGATTTAGAAATCAACTTTTATAATGGATTTCAACGGAATAAGTACACCGTTCTTAATTTGAATATACTGCTCCGTCAACGACCATACCGTTGTTTCAATCCGTTTTGGCCCGTCCTCCGTTTGGAAAACAATAGTTGTTTTGGATTTAAACTCATTGCCTAGGCGCTGCGCTGCCCATAGTTTGTCATATAACGTAGCTGTATTGTCTACTTCAGCTGGAATAATCTTATAATCTCCAATATGTTCTTTTTCGATGATTTGTGCCGTCATATACCCAATTTTTTATGTAAATAATCTCGTTTTCTGTCTTAGCTAAATATAAATATTTGATTTTGACGTTTTATACATAACAACAAAATATTTACATTATTGCTTCCTTTTTAACATTTATTTGCAACTATATAACCATAAAAAAAACATCCAAACAAGGTTGCCCTATTTGGATGCTTATTTGAACTTACATAAAATTGCTAACTGTACCTAATTAAGGTGCGAATGCTCTTTCTCCTTTTTTATACGGATAGTTACCATCATATTTACCCGGAATCTTAACATAGCGCAATGCTTTCGTCATTCCAACCTCAGATGTGAAAAATCCGGTCAATGTTATTTGTTTCAACATGTGAAAGAAATGATTTGGAAGTGGTTCTGCATCTTCGGCTAATTCACTTTGCTTCTGTCCTCTTTCTTTTTGGAATTCTTTAGCTTCCTTGTCTAACATATTGACAAACTGCAATTGTTCGTCTTTTGATAGTTCTTGGAATTTTTTACCAAATTCCTTTTTCGACCGCTCATCTACCCCATCTAAGCCTTCTAGGAAGGCTTTTTGGTCCTGTGGATCATAACAATCCCGGATCATCACCGGAATAAACTCACCTACACCTGCTTCTTTAGCACCCGGAGTTGACGTTTCAGGTAAAATTGCTTCTGCAAGATCTCCCAAAAAATTCATCGTATCCTTTTCGAACAACACGGCCACTTCTTTGGTCGCGGGTCTTGTACACCCTTCTAGGAATAAGTTGGCTCCGATAACCGACCCTCCTATTAGCATGGCGACCCGTTGAATTGCTTCTCTTCTATTCATTTTAATCTGCTTAAAATTAAATGTTATAATTTATATCCCACCCTTGACGGTATTCCCGTTTCACAAACTGATTTACAAGATCAAAGTTGGTTACTTTCATGGCATCCTTATCCCACAATAACTTGAGATTTCTGCCTGGGAACCTGCCATCTACTTGAAGATCTGCCCCACGAATAGCTAAGTTTGCCATTAAAATAGCTTCGGTAAGTGGTCCTGAAATCTCAAATGGTGCGCTGACTTCCATATTTCCATATCCTGCAATACAAGCTTCTACCCACTGGGCATAGTGTCCGCTTGCTTTGCCCGGAACACGCGCATATTTTTGTGCTACGGTTTCTTTGCGGCTAGTTGGAAGCAAACGGGCATTATCACCATAAGTATCTGCTAACAACTTTCCTTTTGTACCGACAAATAAGATACCGTTACCTCCATCACCGAAAATTTCGTTAGGTTCTAATTCATCCGGACGCGCAGGCTGTATACCTCCGTCCATCCAATGTAAAGTAATCGGTCCACTGGTTTTTTCCGTTTTTGGAAAGGTCATTGTAACGTGGCTTGATGGCGGACAACTTTCTGGGAAATAGCCTCGTTTGAATTCATCCACATAGATAGTACCCACAGTTGCCTGTACATCTTGTACATATTGAAGTCCTAAGGTACTAAAAGGCACTTCTAGAAGATGACAGCCCATATCACCCAATGCTCCGGTACCATAATCCCACCAACCGCGCCAATTGAACGGTACAAGTTTTTCGATATAGTCTTTATAGGGAGCCGTTCCTAACCAAAGATCCCAATCTAACTCCTTCGGCACCGATGCTGTTTGAGTTGGCCAAGGAATGCCAGAAGGCCACACCGGTCTATCTGTCCAACAATAGATGGTATGTACGTCGCCTATTAATCCAGCTTCATACCATTCTCGGATCTCCCGTGGACCGTCGTTTGACGCTCCTTGGTTTCCCATTTGAGTCACGACCTTATATTTTTTTGCGGCCTCTGTCAACACGCGTGCTTCCCAGACATCGTGTGTCAATGGTTTTTGTACGTAGACGTGCTTACCCAATTCCATCGCAGCTAATGTTTGGATCGCGTGGTTATGATCCGGAGTGGAAATAGAAACAGCATCTATATGCTTATGTTCCTTGTCCAACATCTCGCGATAATCTTTATAATATTTAGCTTTTGGAAAGTTTTTTATTGCTCCTGCAGCGCGACGATCGTCTACATCACATAGAAAAGCGATTTCTGCTTTCCCGCTTTTGTGAAAAGACATAATGTCGCCATGACCTTTACCACCTACACCTATTCCAGCGATGGACAACTTGTCACTTGGTGCAACAAATCCATTTCCACCCAATACATGACGAGGAACAATCATAAAACCTGCTGCAGCTAAAGCCGCATTTTTTATGAAATTTCTTCTTGAGCTATTTGTTTCTTTCATGATGTGATACTTTATTTAGTTAAGCTGATTTATAGATTCCCTTTTTTAAGCTCGCTAACTGCAAAATCTACCGCACGTGCTGTTAATGCCATATATGTTAACGATGGATTGACACAAGCACCCGAAGTCATCGCCGCACCATCAGTTACGAATACATTTTTCGCATCCCAAACCTGATTATGTTTGTTCAATACAGAATTTTTGGAATCGGTCCCCATACGTGCCGTCCCCATTTCATGAATTCCTTGACCGAAACCATAGATACTATCGTAAGTGCTGACATTTTTAACACCTATTTTCTCTAGCATATCTTTCATCTCATCCATCATATCCGGACGCATTTTTAATTCATTATCTTTGATCTCCATATCCATGGCTAACACAGGTAACCCCCACTTATCTTTCTTATCCTTATCGAGATAGATTCTATTCTCGTGGTACGGTAGGATTTCTCCAAATGCCCCGAAGCCAACACTCCAGCTACCTGGCTCCAGCATAGCATCTTTCCAATCACCACCAACACTCATTTCTGCAACTTCACCAGACCATCTGCCTCGACTTGCCGCCCCTTGATACCCAAATCCACGTACATAATCCCGTTTTTTATCGTCACCAGGTACATTAACAAATCGAGGTACATATAAACCAGTCGGCCGCCGTCCGAAAATATATTTATCTTCGTACCCCTCTACCGTACCACTGGCTCCACAACGAAAATGGTGATCCATAGCATTATGACCAAGCTCACCAGAGCTACTTCCCAAACCGCCTTCCCAAACATCAGTAGCGGAGTTCATTAATACCCAAGTCGAGTTGAATGCCGAAGCACACACGAAGATGACCTTTGCATGGAATTCATAGGTTTGGTTCGTTTCTGCGTCAACAATTTCTACACCTGTTGCTTTCTGTGTATCCTTATCATATAATATCCGCGTAACGATAGAGAAAGGACGAAGGGTTAAATTACCGGTCGCTACTGCAGGAGGTAACGTAGAAGATTGTGTACTGAAATAAGCGCCGAAATTACAACCTAGCCAACATTGGTTTTGATATTGACAATTTACACGTCCGTGATGAGGCCTTGTAATATTAGCCGTTCGTCCCATAATAAAATGGCGCTTCCCATTGTATTCTTTTTGCAAACGAGCAGCTAGATCTTTCTCCACCACATTAAAATCCATCGCGGGAAGAAAATCACCGTCTGGTAACACATCAAGACCATCCCTATTACCTGAAATACCAGCCCATTTCTCTGCATAACTATACCATGGCGCAATATCAGCATACCGAATCGGCCAATCTGTACCATGTCCATCCTTTATATTTGCCTCAAAATCCAAATCGGAGAAACGATAACTCTGGCGTCCCCACATTAAAGAACGACCACCTACATGATAACCGCGATACCAGTCAAATCGCTTAACTTCAGTATACGGACTCTCTTTTTCATTTACCCAAAAATCCAGGTTTTTCTCGTTCAACGGGTAATCTCGTTTCAATACGGGATAATCTTTTTCCATTTGCTTGGTCCGACCTCCTCTATGCGGATATTCCCAAGTATCTTTGTTCGCGTGATAGTCTTTTATATGCTCAACGTTTCTCCCGCGCTCCAGCATGATGGTTTTCAGCCCTTTCTCCGTAAGCTCCTTCGCTGCCCAACCACCGCTGATGCCTGATCCGATGACAATTGCATCATAAACATTATCTGCCATACCTTTTCTATTTTTTTAATTTGTTTTTTATACTGTTTTATTCTCTACTTTCTCATTTTTAAATAAAATCATGAATAAGATCATGACAACAAATGCAATACCAGCTGGCACAATCCATATTTGTTGCCAAAATGCAGCTACATCTGTTTCCTTTATACTTTGGTATTTGTCTCCAATAAAACCGGCAACCCAAAAACCTATCAATTGTCCCACACCGTAAGTCGCTAACGTAATCAATCCCTGAGCGGCACTTTTATACTTTACGCCTGCTTTACTATCGGTATAAATTTGCCCCGAAACAAAGAAAAAATCGTAACATATACCGTGTAGCGCAATACCAATAATTAACATAAATGATAAGTCACCGGCATTTCCATAGGCAAACAAAAGATAACGTACTACCCATGCCAACATACCGATTAGAATCGTTTTCTTAAAACCAAAACGAACAAATAATACCGGTAACAATAATAAGAATACCGCTTCCGAAACTTGTCCTATAGCCATTTTGCCTGTCGCATTGGATAAACCAATCTCCACCAAGAATGGGTTGGCGTTGGAATAATAGAAAGCTAACGGGATACATATTAAGATAGACGAAATAAAGAAAATTAAGAAGTTCCTGTCTTTTAATAGCTTGACTGCGTCCAATCCTATAATGGAGGCAAACGAAGGCTTTTCTACCGAATCCACTTTTATTGGAGGTGTTTTTGGTAAAATGAAAGAGAACAACCCTAATACAGCCGAAGCGATGCCAGCCATCAAGAAGGTATTCCGCAAAGCACCCTGTTGTGCGCCCGCTGGTGAATCCCATTGGAATAGGAAGCTAATAGCCAATCCCGCGACAATCCACCCAATAGTACCCCATACCCGAATACTCGAAAATTGTGTTTCGGGATTTGTTAATTGCCTGAAGGATACAGAATTAACCAATGCCAAAGTAGGCATATACAGAATCATGTATGCTAAAACGTAAGGATAAAACGTAGCTATATCCGTCGCCTTATACATCTGGAACATGAGAAATGCTCCAATTAAATGTAAAATACCTAGGATTCTTTCCGCATTAAAATAACGGTCGGCAATCATACCAATAATAAATGGTGCAATAATAGCGCCTAATGATTGTGTCGAAAATACGTTGGAAATCTGAAAAGGTTCAGCTTGTAGGTTTTGAATCAAGAACGTTCCTAACGTTACGAACCATGCTCCCCAGATAAAAAATTCGAGGAACATCATAAAAGATAGCTTAAATCTTATGGATGTTGACATCTGATAATAGGTTTATTTTTGTATAAATATATTACTTCTCCGTTATTTTATATAAATTCACTCAAAAATTGTCTACTTCCCGATAAGCATTGACCAATGCCTTTTCGCCTTCCACACCAGATTTCGACATTCCGTGTTCCATCCCCACAATACCTGTATAGCCTTTTTCTTTCAACCATTTAAATACATTTTTATAATTGATTTCTCCTGTAGTGGGCTCTTTTCTTCCTGGATTATCGCCTACCTGGATATATGCAATCTCACTCCAACAGATATTCATGAGATTGATAAGATTACCTTCATTTTTTTGTTGATGGTATGCATCATATAATATCTTACAAGATGGACTTCCAACGGCTTTACATATTTCATAGGTTTGATCCGTATATCGAAGAAATAAATCTGGGGTATCGCTTAATGGCTCCAACACCATAGTAATACCATGTGGTTCAAAAATCTCGGCACCACGTTTTAATCCTTCGATCACGTTGGCCGTTTGAACACCTATCGGCAGATTACGCTGATAGTCGCCAGGAACAACCGTTACCCACTTGGCATTGACCCGTTTTGCCACTTCCACAGATTGTTTACATCCTTTCAAGAAAATATCAATATGTTCCTGTTTCCCGGCGGCCAAAGTATTAGCTCCGTTACCTCCTTTAGGCACAACAAATACGCCCATGCGCATACCTAATTTGGCCAAGGTCTCTCCTATCTTTGTTTGTTCTTCTACTGGTCTAGTAGGTAAACCGTTGTCCTCAATACTACGGAATCCCAATTCATGCATGTACTTGATTTCATCAACAAAGTTTTTACCGGCTGTTGCCGAAAACATGCCTTGATGCGGGGCATAATCTAATTGGAAGGTATCTCCTTCTTTATTTTGTTTTGTTGCTGCCATAATTTCATTACCTAAAATAGTTGTACTTCCAATAAACGCTGCACCACTTTTTATAAAATCTGCTCGTTTCATTCTATTTAAATTTAATCGGTTAATTATTTTTTATATATCGGTGAAAGTCTGCTGAAAAAGCTTCTTTAAACCGATCTTCATCCTGATAAATAATATAGACGTCGATGTCTTCGAGTCTGTTTGCTAGCTCTATTCCCTGCTCCGGTGTCATTGCCAAAAATACATTGTCATACCCATCTGCATCCATAGCTGTAGGTGCTATAACTGTGACGCTGGCTACGTTATTTTGTATGGGGTAGCCGTCCTGTGGATTTATATGGTGATGGATCCGACGTCCTTCCAAATCAAATGTCCGTCTATAATTTCCAGATGTGGTCACTGCCCTATCCGTCAATTGCAGTATAACATTCGAATATTTTCCGTTCTGCGGACTTTCGATAGCAATCTCAAAAGGTATGTTAACATCCTTATAACCTTTTACCTTTATTTCGCCACCTAATTCAACCAAATAGCTTTCAACTCCCTTACCATCCAAAAATTGAGCAATTACATCCACTGAATATCCCTGCGCTATTCCATTTAAATCTACCTGTACTCTTTCGTCACTCTTCGTTAGCATATTGTCGTTTAAAACCAGTTTATCCATGCCCACAAATTGCAATATACTATCAATTGTCTGGCGTTCAGGAAATGTGTGAATTCGATTTGGACCAAACCCCCACAAATTTACCAAAGGCATTACGGTTATATCAAAAATACCATCTGACATGCGGTATAAATCAAACGAACGTTTCACCACCTTTGTCATGTGCTCGTCTAATTTCAAAAGTCTCTCTGTCTTGTTAAAAGATGTGATGAGCGACTGATCATCATATAGGGACATTGATTTGTCAATCACCTGCAGCACGCTATCTATCTGTATTTTAGAAACGATAGAATTTGACGCATAGTATTGAATGTGATAAGATGTACCCTGTGCCTTGCCATCAATAGTAAATTTAGGTTGCTGGGCATAAGCCAAACAACCTAAGCATGTTAAACACGATATGAGTACTTCTTTTAGCACGTTCTAAATATAGCGATCGGTATTTTTACCCGGAATAGGATACGGGTATTCTCCGTTTTCATTCGGAACAATTTTGGGCAAGGCATCCCAGGCGTAAACATCGGGAGACAGATCGACAGTGGAGGTTAGGGCCTCTTCCCATTTAATGACCTTTCCCGTATAGCAAGCATTACGACCGATAATACCCGTAAGCGTGCTATACGCTCCATGCTGAGCGTCGTCAAACACATATTCGTTTTTAGCTATTGCCGCAAAAAGTTCTTTATGCTCCTGCTGATAAGCGTTTGGATTGCCTTTGGGGTCATGACGGTATATTTCGTTTCCGTTGGTATCCCATAGTATTGCCTGGTTTCCTGCAGAAAGGAAAGCGCGCCCATTCGTTGCCTGAAAAGTTTCGTCCACACGGTTGGATACACCTTCAAAATGTCTACATTGGCTATATACCACAGCACCATCGTCGTAAGTAAGTTCGATAGCGAAGTTATCATATATTTCACCGTAATCTTTACCGGTACGGTGGGCTCGACTTCCTGTCCCCTGAATAGAAACAGGATACTTTCCTTTTACCCAATTGGCAATATCGATATTATGCACGTGTTGCTCGACAATATGATCGCCACAAAGCCAGTTGAAATAAAACCAATTTCGCATCTGGTATTCCATTTCCGTTTGTTTTGGTTCGCGCGGCCGAACCCAAACGCCCCCACTATTCCAATAAACCTGGCCGGAAACGACATCGCCAATGGCACCATCTTGTATGCGCCTAATGGCTTCCCTATAATTCGTTTGATAACGTCGTTGTAAACCTACGACGACATTTAATTTTTTCTTTTTAGCCTCAGCTGCGGCAGCTAGTACCTTCCGTATGCCTGGAATATCGACTGCAACAGGTTTCTCCATAAAAACATGTTTGCCCGCTTTTACAGCTTCTTCAAAATGGATAGGACGAAAGCCGGGAGGTGTAGCGAGTAATACCACATCTGCATCTCTAATAGCTGCTTTATAGCCATCAAAACCAACGTATTTACGACTGTCCGGCACATCTACCTTATCACCAAATTTTTCTTTTATAGTTTGGTATGTCTTTTCTAGATTATCTTGGAAGGCATCTGCCATCGCAACCAACTTCAAGTTTTGCCCTGAAGCAAACGCATCAAACGTGGCACCGGTACCACGTCCGCCACAGCCGATCAAGGCAATCTTGATCACATCACTTCCAGCAGCAAACACACTCGATACTGGTACCGACGACAAAGCAGCTGCCCCCGTTAATAGGGATCCGGCTTTAATAAAATCTCTCCTTTTAAAATGTTGCATTAGTTTAGGTGTTGTAATTTACTTATTAAAAATCCTTTATAGGTTCTTGATTATAATAAATCATAATTTCTTCCTGTGATGGTGGGTTAACTGGACGAACAAGACGTAACCCAATAAATGGAGCTTCGGGAAACCACCAATTAGATTTCGGTATTTGTGGATCTAATTGCTTCCATATAGGATCAGATACCATACGGGCAGTGGATCGAAGTTCATCAGGCTGGCTATCAAAAGAACCTCCTCTTACGCTATGTGGGTATAGTTCTGTCGGCACAGCAACCGGATTTTTAACCGTCTTACCCTCAAACTGTTTATAGTAATCAGCTATATACTGATCGAAAGTCCATTCTGCCACATTCCCCATCATATCATATAATCCCCAGGCATTCGGTTTTTTCTTTCCTACCGGTGCCGTTTTTTCGTTGCTATTTGCTGCAAACCAAGCGTATTCTACTAGCTGGGAAACGTCGTCTCCAAAAAAATATTCGGATGTAGATCCCGCACGACAAGCATACTCCCACTCTGCTTCTGTGGGTAAACGATAGAAGACGCCCGTACGCGTATAAAGCCATTTGCAAAACTGGATGGCATTATAATGTGTCATTGCTAATGCAGGATGTCCTTCTTTACCCATGCCAAAAGTCATATCTAAATAAGGTTTTGTCGGCCGTGTCACCGCGTCTACGCCAGACGGTACTTTACCATCAATGGCAATCGTCTGTTCCAAGTCCTTATAAACAAAAGGTTCGTATAAATCCCAAGTTACCTCATAAGTACCCATCCAAAATGGATCAAGTTCCACCTGATGAATCGGTTTTTCATCCTCTTTATTAGATTTATCACTTCCCATAAGAAATGTCCCTCCAGGAATCGCTTCCATAGAAAATTCTAAATGCGTTCCTGCGACTTTTTGAATATAACGCTCGTGCTTTTCCTGTGCTTTTGAAAGGAGATTAGCTACCATGAACGTAAAAATAATTAAACCGTTCTTTACATTTTGCATTATCATTAATCTAGATTTTTACAAATCGGAACTAAATATAGGAATAATATTGTAAAAAATACACTAAGTCTTTTTTACAACAATCAAGTTACAAAAAAAAAGTGCTTGCAAAGCGTATTTAAAATGACGGAAATATCACGGATTCTGCATCAAAGCACAGCCTATAACGTTAAAAAAGTAATATCTTTGGCACCAAATTATTATTTTTGAAAAGACGATATTGGAAAAATTTTTTTTAACATCAGTGTTATTAATAGCTACTTCACAACTATATGCACAAGTAGATTCTATTCGAGGAAAAGAACCCGTAAAGAATCCATTTGTTATAGAGTTAGAAATGGAAAATGGTGGAATATTGGCGGCTAAAGATATTAGGCGTACTACTTTTGAAAGTGCATATTACAATGGGATCAACTTAAAAATAGGTTGGAAAATACAGAAATCAGATGACCAATACTTCACACTATATAACAATCCTATCTACGGGATTGGATTTTATAGTAGTACATTTAATACCGATATTATAGGAAGTCCTTATGCTATATACGGATTCATGCAATCCCCGTTTGGAAATTTAAGAAAGAAGCGCTGGAGCTTCGATTATCGTATAGGTCTCGGTATTTCAGGCAACTTTACACCTTATGATGCAGAAACCAATCCGCTGAATGTCGTTATCGGTGCAAAAAATAATGTTTTTATTGATTTTGGTATACGGAGTCAGTATAAAATTAATCCGAATTGGCGTGTAGGATTAGGTTTGGCCTATCACCACTTTTCAAATGGAGCTCTTCGGTTGCCAAACAAAGGCGTTAATCTAATTCCTCTCACGGCTTCCATTACTTATCAACCCAACGGCGAAACCGTTATTCCCGACAAGAGCAAGATCGCTCCCTATAGCGACAAAATTCTCTATCATATCAATTACGGTATAGGCTGGAAACAATTAGATATTAATAAAGATGAGCGTTTTTTAAAGACCACATTAGGTGTTTACGCGAGTAAGCACGTAGCACATAAATGGAGAATGGGTGCTGGTCTCGATTTATTCTACTCCTCTTCGGGAAACTACGATGAAATTGCAGGAGATGATAGCGGGAAATTAAGTGCTAAGTTATCCGGCGGACCATCATTTTACTTGGTGCATGTATTAAACCGTAATTTGGTATTGAATGGGAACGTGGGGTATTATATTCACAAACGATATTTCAATGGTGAAATAAACCATGTCTTTTTAAGAGCAGGTGCACGGTATTATGTTTATAAAGACATTAATGCAGGCATCTCTATCAAAGCCCATAAAGGAAAGGCAGATTTTATCGAATGGACTGTGGGGTATACGTTTAATAGGGATTAACTTCTTCTCCTTTTTTTGTTTCCACTTTTGACCGCAAAAGTGGAGCAAAACTCGCCACTTTAAAATTTTGAATGGAGGGGTAGTGCATTCATAATATTTCTACATATTTCAAAATTTTACATGTGGCATTAATAGTTTAAGGATGGGATCATACAATTGCACAACCTCTCCTTTAACATTAAATGTCGCATCCGGATATTTGAAGTTTGTAGCCCCCCTTGCACGGACCATTGTTTCAAATATTCGAAGCGACGAGGTTTTTGCTTCTTTTTCACGGGGAAAAAGAAGATAAAAAAATTACATAACTAATTTCCCAATGCTTTTCGCTAGATTTCTGTCTACCGTAATATAGCCCGGATAGTAGATATTACTATTACCAATTTTAATAGATGGTTTTATTTTAAGGACAAGAAAACCTTCTCCTTTTCTCGTGAAAAGCTCATTTAATACATTTTCGATTCCTTCTTCCTTTGCGGTACCGAAGATATTCGCTTTAAAGGTTAGGGGTACAACGGTACTCTCACCGGTTGCCAAATGAAGATTTTCGTTCACCGTTCCTTCAAAAAGTGGTTTTCCTTGAATTTCAATCAGATATTTGAAGGAATTGATTTTTGTTGTTGTGGTAGTGGGGTTACTGACTTTCATATTTATCTGCGCCTCCAGCGGTAAATCTTGGCGCAACATCGCCATGGCAATTCCCGGAAGGGAAGCTAAATTTACCCCATCTTTTCCTGTGTAACTATCCATATCCCTACCGGCCAAACGGATATCCTGCAGCGACTCCACTGTATAATCGCATTTGGCAAGTGCGTCAATTTGATTTTTATTGATAGCACAGCCGCTCATTAATAATCCTATGAACATTATACATAGGATATTGATGTTCTTTCTTTCCATATCTAATTTATTACTTTTTTTTATTCCTTTTTCCGCCAAAATTATATGTGAGCCCTAGTGTAAATACAGCATTTCCTGCTTTTAAATAGGTGTTTTCCACCACGTTAAAATTAAAGCCGTTCGTATACTGTAACTGAAAACCTCTATTCAATTCCATGCGCGTATAAAAAAGAGGTTCGATAAACAGGGCTTCTTCTGTTGGACTAGTTAAATCATTGATTGTAAAATCTTGCATGGCCACCCGACTAGCACGAATAGCCGTACCATAATTTAATTCACGTGGCTTACCAAATATATTTAGTTTATTTCTCCGGGTAGATGAATAATTTACCTGCACAAAAATTTTATCAAAATCCATTGTCCTTGTTTCTACCGGCATCATACCTGTTGTAGAAGCCCGGCGATCGATTTCCGTGGAAGATCCGACGCCATAACCTGCATATACTTCCAGTGTTTGTCGTTTTTCCTTCCCTACGTGCGTAAAATAGCCCAGAGCACCTTCTATTAGATACTGTTTAAATAGATTGTTTTTATTGTTGTTATCACCTTGGTCAAGGTAAGAGCCATTCGCGATCAACGCAATGTGATTTCCTACAGCCACACCGCCGCTTCCACTTACATTACCTTTAATATTGGCATGAACAGCGGCATGCACCTCTCCTTTTCGCTGAAACATCGGTGTTGCCGGCACATTAGGCATATATATGGAACTACAGGATGCAAAAAATAACGTGAGCGACAGGATGAAGACATATACAAATCGATTATACATAAGTTATTGTTCTTATGCTGTAGATAAGTAATTATTGTGCCAAAATTATCCCCGCTCTTTCTAATTCGATCTGCATCTCCTTTTGTAGCTTTGAGGCTTCTTCCCGCGCACGTTCCGCAAAGTCCTTTCCATTAGATGCATATATAATACCTCGGGTACTGTTTACCAACAAACCACACGCTTTGTTCATACCAAATTTGCATACCTCTTGTAACGAACCTCCCTGTGCCCCAACACCTGGAACTAGCAAAAAATGGTCTGGCACATGTTCACGCACTTTTAAAAAGCCTTCTCCTCGAGTCGCTCCCACCACAAACATGGTATTTTCGGGAGTGCCCCATTCTTTTACTTTATCCAACACAATTTCAAATAATTCCACACCCGAGGCATTGGTAACGTTTTGAAAATCCTTACTTCCTGAATTAGACGTCAATGCTAGTACGATAGCCCATTTATCTGGAATATCTAGAAATGGAATGACCGAATCATGCCCCATATACGGTGCTATGGTAATCGCGTCAAATCCTAAACCCGATGTATCTTGATCAAAAAATGCCTTTGCGTATCTCGTAGAAGTATTACCGATGTCACCGCGTTTAGCATCTGCGATGCTCAGGCAGTTTTTGGGCAGGATTTTCCATGTTTTTTGTAGCGACTGCCATCCTTTTGCACCATAACATTCATAAAAGGCGATATTAGGCTTATACGCTACACAGAGATCTTCTGTCGCCTCAATTATTGCTTTATTAAAAGAAAATATTGGGTCTTCATCGTCCAACAGATGCGTCGGTATTTTAGTAATATCTGTATCCAATCCCACACACAAAAAGCTCTTTTTGATTTTTATTTGTTGAACTAATGCTGCTTTGGTCATGCTTATTTTTGAATTAATTCTGTAATGAAGTCGGACACCTCTGCGCGAGCATAGTCCGCCATACCCTCATGGCGCGTGGCGATATTTCCCGTTTTATCTAAAATGACTGTCGTGGGAATAGCTCCTCCCAACCATTCGCCCGGAATTTGACTTTCCGGATAATAAACAGGTAGATCCATACTGCCCTGCTGCATAAAGTCTCGTGCTTTCTCTTTTTCACCTTCAATTTCAACAATGAGGAAAACCACTTGATCATTGTCTTTGAATTTATCTTTCAAGACCTGAATAGAAGGCATCTCCGCTTTACAAGGAGGGCACCATGTTGCCCAAAAATTTAGGAAGACCACCTTTCCTTTTAAATCCGGGATATGCACCACTTCTCCATTATCATCTGAAAAAGCAACTCCCGCATAATTACTGTCGGCGGGTGCCTCTGCTGCTGGTGTCGGGGTCGGTTCCGGTTTTTCCAATTTAGGTTTAAACAAACCGATTTTCATCAACCCTTGCTGTACCCAGGTGCGTCCACTCGGTAGAATTAATAAAATAATCAGTCCCACGAAGATAACATTACCAACTATTTTCCAAACTTTCTTTTTATTCATGTTAAGTTCCCCTTTTAACTATCAAACTTCTCTAATAATTTCAACAAGGTAGCAAAATCTTTCGGATATGGGGCTTCAAAACCGTATTCTTTTCCTTCCATAGTAAAGCGGATTTGATGCGCATGCAGGGCAAATCGTTTCATAATTGGTTGCTCTTCTTCTCCTTTTGCCATTGTAAAACCTCTTTTTTTAATCTGGGACAAATAAACCGGTTTACCGCGGTACATCTCATCACCTACGATAGCCGCTCGTTGGGTCGCCAAATGGATACGAATCTGGTGCATACGTCCCGTAATTGGTTTACACTCGACAAGTGTAAAGTGCCGAAAATACTGTATGGAATTAAAAATAGTTTCAGCGGGTTTGCCATGAGCACGATCGATCGAAACGTTTTTATTCCCTTGGTTTAAAATAGGCAGATTTACGGACAGATTGGTAAAAGTATGTGTACCATTAATAATGGCGTGGTATATTTTATCTACACGTCTGCGTTCGAATTCGATAGAAATCAACCGATATGTTTCGGGATTTTTCGCCAATAAAAGTAGACCGGAGGTATCTTTATCCAAACGGTGGCAAACTTGAGCATCGGGATAATATTTTTTTGCAAGGCGTAAAATATTCACTTCATCCCCACTCCTGTTGTCCAAAGAAGCCACAAATGGAGGTTTATTAATGACAATGAGGTTATCATCCTCAAAAATAATGAGATCTTGAAATTTCGGAAATTTAAATAAACGATTGTCGCTTTTTTGCATAAATGCAAAAATACAGAAATCCCCTCAACATCCCCTACTTCTATAACTTTTTATTAGCTTTGTCCTATCAAACAACAGGCCATGTCAGTAAATAAAATAATCAAACGAGTAACCACGAACACCATTTTGGACATGAAAGCAAATGGTGACAAAGTCAGTATGCTCACGGCGTATGATTACTCTACTGCGCGTGCATTGGACGAAGCAGGTATCGACGTTTTATTGGTTGGGGATTCCGCAGCAAATGTTTTTGCAGGATATGAAACCACGTTACCTATTACACTGGATCATATGATATACCATGCCAGTGCAGTAGCGAGAGGTGCAAAGCGAGCATTGATATTAGTCGACCTTCCTTTTGGTGAATATCAAGGTACACCCGAAGATGCTTTCAAATCGGCTGTTCGGATGATGAAAGAATCAGGGGCTCATGCATTGAAACTAGAAGGTGGTGTCGAGATTTTGGACAATATCAAAAAGATTATTGATGCGGGTATTCCCGTTTGTGGACATTTAGGACTGACACCACAATCCATCAATAAATTTGGAACATTCGGTGTCCGGGCACAAGAGGAAGCAGAAGCGGAAAAACTGAAATCGGATGCGTTGGCACTTCAAGAAATCGGATGCTTTGCTATTGTTTTGGAAAAAATACCAGCAAAACTTGCTAAAGAAGTCAGTGAATCACTTTCCATCCCTACGATAGGTATTGGTGCAGGAAACGGATGTGATGGACAGGTATTGGTGGTTAATGATATGCTTGGATTCACCAAAGATTTCAAACCAAAATTCTTGAGACGTTATATGGAAATGTACGATGGTATCGTGGAAGCGGCGGCTAAATATGCAGAAGATGTGAAATCGGGGAATTACCCGAATGAATCTGAGCAATATTAAAAGATATGGCTTTTCTAAGATAGCGCAATGAAGATATTTATTATTATCGCTTTACTCGGACTTTTGCTATATCTTATAGCCCGAAGGTTTATGTTGACTAGTGGAGACAGTACATCTATCGTCCGGGCGAATCAGCGCCAGCATTTTGTCTTGATAGATACGTCATCCCTATTAATCAGCCGTGTGACAAAGAGTACATTACGCACAGTTGGAATCGGTTTTTTACTCCTTTTGATCGTCATCATTCTGGGGATGAAAATCAAAATATTGTGGATACTTATTCCATTAAGTCTTTATCTTATTGGTCAACTTTTTGTTTACACGAACCATATTAAATATACTAAGGATCAACGTATTTATTTTAATCTTGAAACTTATGAAGTCTTGGTGGACCATATTAAAGATAAGCCTCTTTCTTTTAATTTAATGCGTGATGTAGTAAGTGTATCCGAAGTAAAGTCCGTTCAAAAAAACCGAGATACCTTGTTTGGTTATTATAAGCTTCGTTTAAAACAAGATATCGTCGTCATTCCCTATCTTATTGAACAAAACCAAAACCAAGCTAACAAGCAATTCTTTACATATCTTCACGAAAACTTTAAGATCGAAGTAGAAAGTAGATTGTTTCCGATTATCTAATGTATCAATCATTAATAGCCTTCCAGATCATATCTTTTAGCTGTTGGATATTTTTACCCGATACGGAAGATATGAAAATCGCAGGTATTCCTTTTGGTAGTGTTTCCGTCATCTCCGCTTCGAGCTCATCATCGAGCATATCGGACTTTGTAACTGCCAATAGGCGTGGTTTATCCATGAGTTCGGGATTATAAGCCGTTAATTCATTTAGCAAAATCTCGTATTCTTCGGCAATACTACGATCGGTATCCGCAGGAACCATAAATAATAGAACCGCATTACGTTCAATATGGCGTAAGAATCGGTGCCCTAAACCTTTGCCTTTTGAGGCTCCTTCGATGATTCCCGGAATATCCGCCATTACAAATGATCTATTGTCGCGGTAGCCAACAATCCCAAGATTTGGTACCAAGGTGGTAAACGGATAATCGGCAATTTCCGGTTTTGCTGCTGACACAACAGATAGCAACGTGGATTTTCCAGCGTTGGGGAAACCGACTAATCCAACATCTGCCAATACTTTCAGTTCGAGTATAATCCATTGTTCTTGTCCCGGTATACCCGATTGTGCAAAGCGTGGTGTCTGCTGTGTAGCAGATTTGAAATGCCAATTGCCCAACCCGCCTTTTCCGCCAGGAGTCAATATCTTGGTTTCTCCATCTTCTGTAATATCAAATAGAATTTCGCCGGTCTCGGCATCCTTAGCGACAGTTCCTAAAGGTACTTCCAGGATTTCATCTTTTCCGTTAGCTCCGGTACGCAATGCACTTAATCCAGGTCCACCATTTTCCGCAATAATATGCTTACGGTATTTTAAATGGAGTAAAGTCCAATGTTGCGAAGAACCTTTCAGGATAATATGGCCACCACGGCCACCATCCCCCCCGTCTGGCCCACCCTTGGCGGTAAATTTATCCCGATGTAGGTGGGCCGAACCAGCTCCTCCGTGCCCAGAGCGGCAACACACCTTCACATAATCCACGAAATTTGAGCCCTGAGCCATATTCTACTATATTACTTTTTATGTTTGGAAATTAATATGTGTCAATAATCGCTGTCAACGACTGGAAAATTGCATCAATATCACCAATACCGTTTACTTTAGACAGTTTACCCTGTGCTTCATAATACGGCAATACGTGTATGGTTTTATTAAAATACTCTTCAATACGTTTCGTCAACTTATCCGCAGCATCATCTGCACGACCAGATATTTCTTGACGTTTCGCGATACGCTCCTTTAATTCTTCTTCCGTTACGTCTAATGCCAAAACACCTGTGATGTGTTCATTAATCGATTCCAAAAATTTATCTAAAGCTTCTGCCTGCGCTACTGTACGAGGGAATCCATCAAAAATAAATCCTTTTGCTTGTGGGTTTTTATTAATTTCTTCTTCCAGCATAGCGATGGTAATAGAGTCAGGAACAAGATTACCGTCAGCAATAATTTGACTCACTTGCTGTCCCAAAGCAGTTTGGTCTTTGATATGAGCACGGAAAATATCGCCAGTGGAGATATGAACCAATTGGTATTTTTCAATGAGTTTTTCTGATTGGGTACCTTTCCCTGCACCGGGAGGACCAAATAAGACGAGGTTTAGCATAAGTTGTTATTTTATGTTCAAAAAAAAGCCTAATCCCGATACAGAATTAGGCTTTACTTGTGCGCTCAAAGGGAGTCGAACCCCTAACCTCCTGATCCGTAGTCAGGTGCTCTATCCAGTTAAGCTATGAGCGCGGTAACCATCACATCTTGACATATAGCCCTTTGCTTTGGTTTTCTTTGAGCCTCCTATCGGGATCGAACCAATGACCTACTGATTACAAGTCAGTTGCTCTACCAGCTGAGCTAAGGAGGCTTTCGAACCGTTTCCGATTCAGTGATGCAAATATCACAGTTCTATTTTTATTATGCAAGTACTTTTTGAAAAAACTCGTTATATAGAAGATAAAGGCCGAAGACACTGACTATTACCTTCCAGTGTGTCCGCTTAAACGGTAAACAAACAGGTCATTTTGTCATTTAAATGTATTTTTTAGCGACAAAATTTCCGAATAGATAGCTAAAATCAAAAAGGCACTTAAATTGTTTATCCATAAAACGAGATTAAACAAGCATTTACAATAGATTAAAGAGATATTATTATATGAACTTTAACAATTATACAATCAAAGCACAGGAGGCTATTCAAAAAGCTTCCGAAATTGCAGCGGGTAATCAGCAACAAGCTATTGAACCCGCACATATATTAAAGGCACTCCTAACCGTGGATGAACACGTTATTGGGCATTTATTGAAAAAGCTAAATGTAAACACCAACTATTTGGAGACAGAGGTCGACAAACAAATTGCTTCTCTTCCTAAAGTAAGTGGAAGCAATGTATATCTCAGTAACACGTCTGCTTCGGTGTTACAAAAAGCCCAAAGTTATCTAAAAGAATTCAATGATGAATTTGTTTCCATTGAGCATATTCTTTTGGGACTTCTTTCTTCAAGTGATAAGACGGCTTCTTTGTTGAAGGATCAAGGCGTAAACCAGAAAGATCTCAAATTGGCGATCAAAGAGCTTAGAGGAAATAATCGTGTTACCGATCAAAATGCAGAGGCAACATACAATGCCCTTGGGAAATACGCACGTAACCTCAATGAGTTTGCAGAATCCGGAAAACTGGATCCGGTTATCGGCCGTGATGAAGAAATTCGTCGTGTGATGCAGATTCTATCACGCCGAACAAAGAACAACCCGATTCTGGTTGGGGAGCCGGGTGTGGGTAAAACAGCTATTGCAGAAGGTATTGCCCACCGAATCATCAAAGGTGATGCACCTGAAAATCTGAAGTCTAAAACGGTGTTCTCGCTCGATATGGGGGCGCTTATCGCTGGAGCAAAATACAAAGGCGAGTTTGAAGAGCGTTTAAAAGCAGTCGTAAAAGAGGTGTCGGACAGCGCGGGGGAGATTATCCTTTTCATCGATGAAATCCACACCTTGGTGGGGGCCGGTGGTGGCGAAGGTGCTATGGATGCCGCAAACATCCTAAAACCCGCTCTAGCACGCGGCGAGCTTCGGGCAATTGGTGCGACAACGCTGAATGAATACCAAAAGTATTTCGAAAAAGATAAAGCCTTAGAGCGCCGATTCCAAAAGGTCATGGTTGATGAGCCAGACACACAGGATGCCATTTCTATCCTCCGTGGATTAAAGGAAAGATATGAAACACACCATAAGGTGCGTATTCTGGATGAATCTATTATCGCAGCGGTTGAACTATCACAACGCTATATTACCGATAGATTCTTGCCGGATAAGGCGATCGACTTAATAGATGAAGCAGCCTCTAAACTACGGTTGGAGATGGACTCTGTGCCCGAGGCAGTGGATGAATTAGATAGACGCATCATGCAACTGGAAATTGAACGGGAAGCCATTAAACGGGAGCATGATAAGAAGAAAGTGAATGAGCTTTCCGAAACCATTGCCAATCTTTCCAATGAACGGGATTCGTTAAAAGCAGCTTGGCAATCGGAGAAAAGTCTGGTCGATAAAGTCAACCAAGAAATCCAACATATCGAAGATTATAAACTGGAAGCCGATCAAGCAGAACGTGCAGGCGATTATGGTAAAGTGGCAGAATTGCGGTATGGAAAAATCAAAGAAGCGCAGGATAATGTTGAAAAACTAAAAACTGAACTAGCAGAGAAACAGCAAGATAGCCGTATGCTAAAAGAAGAAGTTACGTCTGAGGATATTGCAGATGTGGTATCTCGCTGGACGGGGATTCCGGTGAGCAAGATGGTACAATCTGAGCGCGAGAAATTGCTTAACCTGGAAGAAGAACTACACAAGCGTGTTGCCGGACAGGAAGAAGCGATTGAAGCCATTGCCGATGCTATCCGTCGTTCCAGAGCCGGATTGAGTGATGCGAAACGCCCTATCGGTTCGTTCATCTTCTTGGGTACCACCGGAGTAGGTAAAACAGAGCTTGCGAAAGCATTGGCCGAGTTCCTTTTTGATGATGAACAAGCGATGGTCCGGATAGACATGTCAGAATATCAAGAACGCCATGCGGTATCCAGATTAATCGGCGCCCCTCCGGGATACGTGGGTTACGAAGAGGGGGGACAGTTGACGGAAGCGGTCCGTCGTCGACCTTACTCGGTCGTTCTTTTGGACGAAATCGAGAAAGCGCATCCGGATGTCTTCAATATTTTACTGCAAGTATTGGATGATGGACACTTAACAGACAATAAAGGACGCGTGGTCAACTTTAAAAATACGATTATCATCATGACGTCCAACACGGGATCGCATATTATTCAGGAGAATTTTTCCAAATTGGATGACAATAACCGCGATGAGGTGGTTGCGAAAACCAAGGATGAAGTGTTTGAACTGTTACAGAAGTCTATCAGACCAGAGTTTCTGAACCGTATTGATGAAGTGATCATGTTTACGCCATTGAGCCGGGACGAAATTGGCGATATTGTGCGTATGCAGTTTCAACGGATACAGAAACAGCTTGCCGAACAGCATATATTCTTATCCGCGAGTGAGGACGCGCTTGATTGGTTAGGCCAATTGGGCTACGATCCGGTATACGGTGCAAGACCGTTGAAACGGGTCATCCAAAAACGAGTGCTCAACGAACTCTCGAAAGAGATTCTTTCGGGTAAAGTATCGAGGGATTCCGTTATCCAACTGGATGTATTCGACGGTAAGTTTGTGTTTATGAATAAAAAAGACGGGGATCAATAATCCCCGTTTTTTATTCTTTAATCCGCCATACGGAAATAGCGCCCAACAGCATAAACACCCCGCCTAGCATAATCCCGTATATGGGCTGGCTACCAAAAAAATATTTAATAATCATACCTCCGAAAAAGCCACATACAATTTGTGGAAAGGTGATAAAGAAATTAAAGATCCCCATATATACGCCCATCTTACGGGCGGGCAGACTATCACTCAAAATGGCGTAAGGCATAGAGAGAATGCTTCCCCAAGCTATACCCACCCCTAACATTGTTAATAACAAGATATTCGGCGAAGAAATAAAGAGTATCGAAATCAAGGAGATACCACCGATGACTAATCCGAACGCATGTACTTTTGTTCGTCCAAATCGGTTCGCAAGCCGGGGTAAGAAAATAGCGTATATGGCCGATATACCATTGTATACACCAAAAAGTACACCCACCCAATTGCCGGCTTCCGCATACAGACGATTGCGTTCTCCATCCATTTTATAAAATACATGTTCCGCAATAGCCGGTGTCATGTATACCCACATCATGAAAAGTGCAAACCAGGAAAAAAACTGTACCCATCCAAGCTTTTTCATGGTTAAGGGCATCCGCTTGAAATCTTGAAAGATTGCGCCCAAATTATGGCTGGATGAAGATTGCGTTTCCGCTTCCGCCTCTTCCTCCCCTACAAAAGACTCCAGTTCTTTCGGCGAATATTCTTTTGTGGTGAAAACAGTCCACAGAATGGTAACGATCAAAACGAACGCACCAAAGTAAAAGGAATAAATCACATTTTGAGGAACGACGCCGTCTCCCCCATCCGCAGGGATATGTAAGTATTCTGCAAACACATAAGGTAACCAAGAACCCACTACAGCTCCCACACCTATCAAAACGGTCTGCACGGAAAATCCCAGACTTCGTTGGGAACTGGCCAGGTTATCACCTATGAGTGCCCGGAATGGCTCCATGGTGACATTAATAGACGCGTCCATCAGCATCAACATACCGGCGCCAATCAACAATGGCGGGAGTAGCGCTGTGAACAGTGCGATATTAGGCATAAAGATTAACGCGATTGCTGTCAATATAGCGCCCACGAGAAAGAAAGGGCGCCGACGCCCCATCTTTGTCCAGGTGCGATCACTATAGTGACCAATTATGGGCTGCACCAGCATCCCTGTAATGGGAGCTGCGAGCCAAAACAAGGACAAATGCTCCACATCTGCACCAAACGTTTGTAGAATACGGGAAGCATTACCATTCTGCAAAGCAAATCCCATCTGGATTCCCAAAAATCCCATGCTCATATTGACAATCTGAGCTACAGTCAAGGTGGGTTTAACGCGTATATTGTTCATGAAAAGGTTTTAAGATTTCCACTCAGGTTCTATCACCAGTTGTTCACCGTTAAATATAATACTAATTTCAGTATTTGACAGGTTTTTAACTTCGAAATCATCCTGGCTCACGTTGATATGTAACTTCGTTCCTCTATACTGCACGTGAAAAGCATAGCTTTCCCAATTTTTAGGGATAAAAGTTTGAAAATGCAATTTTCCATCACGTACGCGCATACCGGCAAATCCCTCTACAATAGCCAGCCAGGTACCCGCCATCGACGTGATGTGTAGTCCGTCTTCCGTATCGTTGTTATAATCATCTAAATCAAGCCGGGAGGTGCGGAGATAGAACTCGTATGCCTTTTCCTCCTTCCCTAATTTGGCTGCAATTATGGCATGTACACAAGGCGAAAGGGAACTTTCGTGAACCGTTAATGGCTCGTAGAAGTCATAGTTACGGCGAATGATGTCTTCATCAAACTCATCCTCAAAGAAATAGATGCCTTGCAACACATCGGCCTGTTTAATATAACAGGAGCGTAATATCCTGTCCCAACTCCAATGTTGATTCAAAGGACGTGTCTCTGCAGGAAGCTCCGCTACCGGGATCAATTCCTTATCCAAAAAACCGTCTTGCTGTAGAAATACACCACGGTCGCTATCTTCCGGAAGGTACATATTATCTATAATATGTTGCCATTTTGCACTTTCTTCGGCTTTAAAATCCAGTCTCGACAACAAATTGTATAAACGATCCTCCTGGTGTGCTTGTTCCTGCGAAATGATTTCTAATGCATAACGTAGACACCATACGGCAATTTTGTTCGTATACCAGTTGTTGTTTACATTATTCTCGTATTCATTCGGTCCGGTTACACCCAACATCACATATTGCTGTTTCTGTTCGCTCCAATTGACGCGTTGTGCCCAAAAACGGCTGATTCCGATCAACACTTCCAAACCGTGGGTAGTAAGATATTCGCTGTCGTCAGTATAACGGACATAGTTGTAAATAGCAAAGGCAATAGCACCGTTCCGATGGATTTCTTCAAACGTAATTTCCCATTCATTGTGGCATTCTTCTCCGTTGATAGTGACCATCGGATATAAAGCCGCTCCATCACTAAACCCCAATTTGGCCGCATTTTCGATAGCTTTTTCCAAATGCTGATAACGGTAAAGCAACAGATTACGGGCTACCTTGGGTTCTTGTGTCGCTAGATAAAAAGGTAAACAGTATGCTTCGGTATCCCAGTAAGTTACCCCACCATATTTCTCTCCGGTAAAACCTTTCGGCCCGATATTTAACCTAGCGTCCTCACCTGTGTAGGTTTGGTTCAGTTGGAAAATATTAAATCGGATAGCCTGCTGTGCAGCAACATCTCCTTCAATCTGTATATCACTTTCCTCCCAGATATGGGACCAAGCATCTGTTTGTAATTGCATTAATTCGCTGTAGCTTTTGGAAGTGATTTTTTCCAGACTGTTTTTTGCGGCTTCCGTTAGTTTATCCAAAGGATGATTGAGTGAGCTGAGCATCGCAACATACTTCTCTATGCGGACAGACTCACCCACTTTCAAATGTGTATGCAGCTCCTCGCCTACATAGCATTGCTCTTTTCTCTTTATACCCGACGCTTGTGCTGCTCCCCCGATATAGAATACATTTCGCAAACGCGCTTCTACACGAAACTGCGTTTTTTTAGTTTCCGTTACTAATACGAGGTCATTTTGAATGTCTTCCGCAATGGGTATCCAAAAACGTTCATCATAATTACTATCTCGATTAACGACATCGCCATTTAAATAGGAACATACAGACACTTCTGCATCCGAATTTAAGACACGCAGCGTATATTGCAGTGATGCCGTATCCGACTGAAACAGATGATACATCCGTTTTGCCATCACTTCCACTTCCCTACCATTTGGCATCTTTGCCGTAAACGTACGATAAAGCACACCGGCTTTCATATCCAGACGGCGTTCGAAGCTCATGATTTCACATTGTGCCAAATCCAATACGGCACCGTCTATTTGAATGTCTAACCCAACCCACTGCACAGCATTGATTACTTTGGCAAAATACTCGGGATAACCGTTCTTCCACCAACCTACTCTTGTTTTATCGGGATAATAGACACCTGCCAGATACGAGCCTTGCATCGTTTTTCCGGAATATGTTTCCTCAAAATTTGCGCGCTGTCCCATCCGTCCATTGCCAATAGAAAAAATGCTTTCCGAAAATTCATTGTGCTCTGCTCTAAATTGATCTTCTATGATATGCCAAGGATCGTGTATGATGTAATTCTTCATGTTTTTCGTTGCTATTCACTTATTAATATTTCCGACAAATCGTTGACACGCGCATTGTAGTTCGTCAATACATGAGACTTGTCTACGGCTATCACCTGCATATTAGCAGCCCTTGCAGCTTCGATTCCTGCCTGGGCATCTTCCAGCACTACAGATGTAGCAGGTGCTACACCAACTTCTGCTGCCGCTTTCAAAAAGACTTCCGGATCGGGTTTCGAATGGCGAACAGCATTCCCGTCGATAATAGCATCGAAATAGTGCAGGATACCAGTTTTCTCTAAAATTCGAACCGCATTTTTACTCGCTGAACCCAGTGCGATCTTTTTATCCGTCGTTTTTAAATAGGTCAATAAGTCTATCGTGCCGGGAAGCACATCTCCATTCCGCATGTTTTCCACTAATTCCAGATACCAAGTGTTTTTCAACGTCGCCAACTGTTCTTTTTCTTCGATAGGCACTTCCTTGTTTGCCCATTTTAAGATCAGATTTAGTGAATCAACCCGACTTACACCTTTTAACTGTTCATTTTCGACTTCCGTGAAATCGAAGTTAAACTGTTTTGCCAACCGCCTCCAGGCTTGATAATGAAATATAGCGGTATTCACCAACACCCCGTCCAGATCAAATATGACAGCAGTTGCTTCGTCTATTATCTTTCTTGCGTTCATTTATTATTTTAATTCAAATACCAACGTCTGTTTTCCTTTCACGATAATACTTTTTGGTAAATCCAGCGATTCACCTGTTAAAATATTTTTCATCTGGCCTGATTGTCCTATACCTTCGTCAAAACGGGCCAATGTTACCTCCTGCTGTTCAGCACTACAATTCATAACGACCATTACTTTTTCGTTATCGTTATAACGGAAATATACATACACATCATTTTGCGGTGCGTAATGTAATAATTTGCCATCCTGCAAAGCTGCAGTCTGTTTTCTGTATTGCGCCAATGTACGCACGTGATTAAACATATCGTTTTCAGCTTCTGTACGACCTTTGGCAATGAATTTATTTACTTTGTCTCCGGGGAAACCACCCTTAAAATCATCCCGAACCAAACCATCTGGCCTGCTGAAGTTTTTCATCAATATCTCTGCACCATAGTACATTTGCGGTATACCGCGGTAAGTTAATAACCAGCTAAAGGCACTTTTATACTTTTCGATGTCTTCTCCCACCGTTGAAAAGAAACGGTCTTTATCATGATTATCAAGGAAAATCACATTCGCCAAAGGATTCGGATACAGATAATCTCCACTTAACGTACTATACAATTTGTTTGCACCATCTTTTTCAAAATTAAGGGCATCTCCTATCGCATAAGTTAATTGGAAGTCCGTTACCCCCTCTAGCTTTGTATCAACATCCTGCCCTACTTTTTGACCACCTAAGAAGTATGCTTGGTTAGGAACGGAGTGTACCCATGTTTCCCCAAAAAAGGAGAAATTGGGAAATTCCGCACGAATGGCATCTGTCCATTGCCCCATGAAAGCCAGATCATTGTAGGGATATGTATCGATACGAAAACCGTCTACGCCTGCTTCTTCAATCCACCAGATATGGCTTTGTGTGATGTATTTCTGCATCTTTTCATTTTGGTGGTTCAAATCCGGCATGGTCTCCACAAACCACCCTTTTTCCATCAGATCTTTATCCGCCTTCGTTCCATAGGGGTCAAACATGGTCTGGTCTTTATAGGTTGTTTGTGTAAATGTATCCCACTCATGTAACCAATCAGAAGATGGACGATCGATAACCGTCCAGTGATAAAGCCCCACATGATTAGGCACCACGTCGTGAACCAGTTTCATGTTGCGTTTATGGAGTTCTTTTCCCAGTTCACGGTAGGTATCGACTGTTCCAAAACGCGGATCTATTTCGTAGTTCTCGGTGTTGGCATAACCGTGGTATGAAGCTTGTGGCATATCGTTGGTCAAGACAGGCGTCATCCAAAGGGCTGTAACACCTAAATCCTCGAGGTAATCCAAGTTGTTGATAATTCCCTGAAGATCACCACCGTGTCGGTAATACATGGAGTCCCGGTTTACAGCAGTTTCGCGCAGACCCTTTACCGAATCATTACTAGGATCGCCGTTGGCAAACCGATCGGGCATAATCAAATAAATAAGATCCGCAGCGTTTACACCTTGTGCTTTAACCAAGTCTTTGTCACGGTTCTTCAATATATATTCACACGTTAATGCTTTCTTCCCATTTTTGTATAACTCTATAGGATAGGTTCCCGCTTGCGCATTATTTAGAATTTCGACATCCAGGAAAAGGTAATTCGTATTTTCTACCTGGTGAACCTTTTTTAACTGCATGCCCGCCTTCGGCAATTTGACTTCACAATCACCGATATCCGAACCGTATAATACGATCTGCAGTTCCGGATTATGCATACCTACCCACCAGTGTAGCGGTTCTGCCCGTTGTATGGATTGCCCTTGTACAAAGGCAATCCATACGATAAAACAGGCACTGATTAAAACTTTCTTCAAGTTCATGAATATGGACATATTTATTTTTTAGTAAGACTGTATTTCATGTTCACCAAATCGAATACGACATCATACATGCCGGCTTCTGTTATAACAATATTATCATTATTTAACGTACCGTTTGCACCACCGTAGTTCGTACCCCAATCGTGGTTTTTCCGGAATTTCATCTCGCCGGCCTTCAGCTCTACGGTTATCTTCCACAGCTGTGTACTGTTTTCATAACGCATATCGGTATCGTTATCCCAACTAACAGCCGCATCACCAACAATTCCCCAACTATGGTCTTTATACGTGATGGTATTCTCATTGGTATTTACCGTAAGTTCTAAGTTTCCGGTTCTCGGTGCTTTAATATTGCCTCCGGCGCTTAGTGATATTCTTCCTGCCCCATCGTCTCCATACGAGGCATCCCAGCTGCGTGCAGGTGTTATTTTAAATTCGGAATCTGCTTCCGGGAAATAGATAATACCCGTGTAGATACCGTTACTAGTCGGCGAGATCAGACTTTCGGCGGTTTCGACAGCCCAGTCGGCTCCCGGCGGAATAGCCTTTTGGTAAGCACCCGGCACATAGAGGTAGCTGATGGCTGCATAGGGCGTAACCGCCAACGGCAACGTATTAGAATAAAGTGGCGTAAACGACGTCGAGATAGTAGATTTTAACCGTAATTCCAGATCTGTAACTACATCCACAGGTAATTCCATAGCGAGCAACAGTGCGTTTAATTCAAGGGTATTAAAGCTATAACTATCATCGCCAGCTGAAAAAGCGATCTCTTTAGCCCCTTCAAAATTCTGTCCTTTCAATCCTATTTGCAGGGTATTGATAATAGCGGCTTTAAACCCGAAATCAGCAGATTCCCATTGTATCGCTAATGCTTCCTGATCCGCATTCTCTTTGGTAAGTACCACCGAAGATCCCGAAGCCTGCAACGAACCACCCTCTCCTGGTACTGCCACCAGTTTGGTTTCATCTTTGCTACACGACACGCCTATTAGGCTAAGAAGTAAAGCAAGACATGCAATTATATTAAACGTTTTCATTATTTCCTGATTTGAATATGTACTGTATTAATACCCGGTATTTTGTTCTAGATTCGGATTTGCGATTAGATCAGCCGCAGGAATGGGGAAAAGTGTGCGGAAGGATTCTACTGCTCTTCCGGTTGCTTGTCCACCTTTAAACGGCCATAGGTAACTTCCCCCCGTATACCTTCCATAACGGATCAAATCTGTCCGGCGGAAGGCTTCCCAGTACAGTTCTTTACTCCGCTCTTCCAATACAATATCTAAAGAAATAGTATTCAGGTTTCCGGAAGAGTTACCATAGGCACGTGCTCTAAGGAGGTTAAGGTAGGCCAAGGCCTGTGTATTGTTGCCGCCGGATCCTCCACGCAGAACCGCTTCAGCGTAGATAAGGTATTGTTCTGCCAAACGGAATAATGGGAAATCGGTTGAAACAAAAGTACCGTTGATAGATTTTCCATTTTGATTTGTAGATGTTTTATTGCTAAATTTAGTGACGGCCAATCCCTCCGTAAATACGGCAGGATCTTCAATATTCGGGTTGCTTCCAAAAAACATTGCTCGTTTATCTGTATTTCCGCTTGGATCTTCAAACACCCCTGGCAAGGTACTCCGACTACGATTACCTCCCCATCCGCCACCCGGGATACCAAAATCTGCTGGCGTCATCGAGCCGTGCACGGATGAGTTGATAATGAAGGTCGTCCCCCCATTATTTTGGGTTTGTATACCATCGTATGCAATCGGAAGGATCAATTCCGGATTATTCTGATCGTTGTCAGCCAAGAAAAGATGTTGGTACTGTTGCATTAGACTATAACCAGCATCAATGACTTTAGAAGCGTAAGTTACAGCTTCCGTATACTTACCGTTACCTTGTCCAAGGTACACTTCGGCATTGAGATACAGACGGGCTAGTAATGCCCAAGCTGCTGCCTGGTCTACGCGCGCATATTCATTTTGTCGTGGTGCCGCCAATAGCTCATCAATAGCAAGAAGTTCCGTCTCTACATAGGTAAAAAGTTCCGTCCGAGTGATCTGACTAGGCGGTGTAACACCTATTTCGTTTTCTTCTGTTATAAATGGAGGATTGCCATATAGATCCATCAATACCCAATACTGGTAGGCACGCAAGAATCTCGCTTCTGCACGATACTGGGCGATCATCGTTGCATCATTGCCTGTAATACCTCTTGCAGTTAACCTTTCATCCGTACTTTCACGTAAAAATTCGTTGATAACGGTTATATGGTAAATGCTCCGTGTATATAACCCTCTAAGCATGACATTACTGGAGTTCCACGTCTGATAATTGAGATCAGCTACACCCGGATCTCCTAACCAAGCACAGATGCCTTCGTCGGTTGTGAGTTCTTGCGCATTCCAGTAAAGACGTAGGAAGTCTGATGTTCCCGCATCGATTCCGCCCAGATCACTGTCTCCCGGTCCCGTTCCGCTGGTGAGGGCAAAACTGCCGTACACTTTTGCTAAGGCATTTTTGTAACCCTCGGGCGAGCTATAGGCGACATCTGCCGTGATATCGTTTGTCGGCGCCAAATCCAGATTCTGACTACAACTTGTCAGCATCAAGACGGCATTTATTGCTAAAAATATAGTACGTTTCATTTTCTTCAGTTAACGGTTAAAAATCTAAGTTTACACCTAATACATAGGTTCTCGGTCTCGGATAAAAACGGTTGTCAATACCGCCATCTATTTCGGGATCTACCCCTTTGTATTTACTCACTGTAAACACATTTTGCATGTTTGCTGAGATGGTCAGTCTACCACCCCCATTCCGAAAAATACTCCCCGCAGCATAACTTAAAGAGAGGTTATCCATTTTTAGAAATGACGCATTATGAATGTAGTAATCGCTGTTGTATTGTTTTTGCTCAAATTGAGCTCCTAAAAAACTAGTAGGGGCGTTATTAATTGGCCCATTTGGATCGAGTACATTGTAACGGCTAGCAAAATTGGATGACACGTTATCGTAAACATAATTTCCAATATTGGAACGTAAAACGGTATTCAATGTCCACTTCTTATAGTTTAATTGTGCCGTAAAACCCAACAAATAGGTTGGAAGTGGCGATTTATAGAAATAGCGGTCATTATCATTGATAATACCATCACCGTTCAAGTCTTCATAGATCCCTTCAAGCGGACTGCCATCTTCCGCATATACCTGTCTGTATACTCGATAGCTGTAGGGCACGTGGTTCACCACATGAGCTTGTATGTTGTTACCTGTACTCCCTGATATCCCGCCTTGTTCGACAAGATAATTCGGATCGTCCACGGCGGTTAGGTTGGTTACTTTACTATGGTTATACGTAAAGTTAAATCCTAAATCCAGATTAAGATCATCTTTACGTATGGCGGCTCCATTCAGACTAAACTCGACTCCCTTGTTTTCCATATTCCCTACATTCGTCAATAGCAGATTACTGAAGTTTGTACCCACCGGAATCGGTATTGTGCTTAACAAATCTTTGGTTTTCTTGAAATAAACGTCCACACTACCCGAAAGCCGACCATTCAGAATGCCATAATCTATTCCACCGTTGTACGTAGCGGTACTTTCCCATCGAATATTCTTATCGTAGGCTACCGGCGTATACATATTATAAAACGTGTTCCCAAACTGATATAAGGACTCGTTCATACTACGCACATAATTAGGAAGGTACGAATAGTTTGCAATACCATCCTGCTGACCAGTGACACCATAGCTTAAACGTAATTTTAGATCGGAAATGGTATTATTATCTTTCAAGAAGCTCTCTTCTTTAATACGCCAAGTGGCACCAACAGAAGGAAAAACGCCCCAGCGGTTTTCTTCACTAAAACGAGAAGAACCATCTGTACGCACCGTTCCTGAGAAAATATATTTATCGGCATAGGTGTATATTAAACGACCATAATAAGAGATAAGCCGATTATGCGGTATATCAAATGGGAAGGTTGGCGTACTAAGCACCGTACCGTCTGCACTCGTACGATCAAAATTATATTCCTTAGACCTGTTATCGTAATAACCATAACCCGCGGTAGCGTTAATATTACTCTGAATATCAGTCAGATCCTTGGTGTAGTTTAAGTAAAATTCGCCAACCGTATTCGTAATTTCCTTTTTATATCTGGTAATCTCTCCTAAAGTGTTGATATTGGACGCAGCATATGCTGGGATAGACGTACTTCCCTGTCCTCTGGACACGTCATAGCCTAGATTTAGATTGGCATGAAGCTCAGGCAAGAAAGGTAAAGCATAGTCAAACTGGATGTTACCAAAGCTTCTGGCAACCTTTCCGTTGTCATCTTTTAGATCAATAAGTGCTACCGGGTTACGCGGAGCATTCGGATTTGGATCGTCCTGTTGTGTATTATTGTTATATTGTGTCCATTCGTAATAATTGCCAAAACGGTTCTCGGTATATACTGGTTTTGTTGGATCAAACTGTATCGCTGCTCCGATAGCATCTTGGTTAGCAAATTGAGAATTTGAAATAGACCCTTTCAAATTAATATCAATTTGTAAACTATTGTCAAAAAGCTTAGGAGCGAAGTTGATACCAGCTGTTGTTCGTTCTAAAAGATCGCGCTTTAAGATCCCCTGTTGACTCAGATAACCTAATGATACCCGATAAGGAAGATTGGGTTGGATAGCTCCTGCTACGCTGAGATTATTATCCGAAGCAAATGCTTCTCGGTAAATTTCGTCCTGCCAGTCTGTATTCGCATCTCCCAATGACGCACGCTGGGCATCGTTGCCCTCCGTATTAACATATTCACGGATTTGATCGGCAGACAGTAAATCTACTTTGTTAGCGACCTTCGCCAGCGAATTTTGCGAACTAAAGTTGAAAGACGGTTTACCGCTGGTACCCTTTTTCGTTGTAATCAAGATAACCCCATTCGATGCCCGTGAACCGTAAATAGCCGTTGCATTCGCATCCTTTAATACGGTAAATGTTTCAATATCATTTGGATTAATTAGACTCAATGGATTTCCAACACCCGAAATTTCTCCCGTCGATAAAGGAACACCATCGACAACGATCAACGGATCGTTACTAGCATTTAAGGATGCTCCTGCGCGAACCCGGATGGTGGCTCCACCGCCAGGTTGTCCACCACTCGTGGTAATCTGTACACCGGCTACCTTACCCGCTATTAGCTGCTCTGGTGAACTAATCAGGCCTTTTTGAAAATCTTTAGACGATACCGTTGTCAATGAGCCGGTTAAATCTCCTTTTTTCTGTGTACCATAACCGATGACCACGACCTCATCTAGGCTACTGGCAAAAGATGTTAGTGTGAAATCTAGGGTGTTATCCCCTACTGCCAAACTTATGGTTTGCTCCGCTTGATCGTATCCAATCATGTATACGCCCACCTTGTAGGATCCCGGCGAAACATTGCTAAAGGAATACGCTCCATTTGGACCTGTAGACGTAGCACTTTGTTGACCAATGAATTGGACCGTCGCTCCTACTACACTGTTCCCTTCGTTATCCAAAACTCGGCCTTGTAGGCGTGCCGTTTGTGCGAATGTCAGTGTACTAAGTAACATCAGAAAACTCATGGTCATTACCCTGCGTAATGTGAATTTGTTCATCATGTGATTAGTTTGTTATTATTTATTGTTCAGTTTATTTATGCTTAATATGTAATATTGTCCTGCGGTCAATGTGATCGAACTTTTCGAACGCCAATCACGTGACACCCCTGCCAGGTTATCGTGCCAGTTTTTCTGTAAATCTGCTAGAACAGTGAAGTTATGTGTAACCACATCAAAGTTTCCGATAACAAGTACCTCCTGTCCAGCTTCTTTCAATACATAATATTTCACGGCTCCATTTACATGATGGTTCACCGTTCCATTTCTAAAAATAGTATTCTGACGTTTCCAATCGATCAGCTTTGCATAGTGTGCAAAGAGACTATAGCGTTTCGCATCTTTCAAATAATCCCATTTTACGGGCTTTTCTCCTGTCCTGCCGTTTTCATCAATCGAGATATCATACCCTAATTCTCCAAATTGCCAAATCATTTTCGGACCTGGCGCGCAAAACAGAAATGCCGCTGCCTGTTTCATACGTTCCAATGCCGTCGTCAGCTCTTTCGTTGAATAATTGCTATTTGTATTGCCATATTGCAGATTTTTGTACATCAAACGTTCCTCATCATGCGATTCCATATACGACACAAATCGGGGTTGCTCGAAACCATGCGCGTCCGCAAAAAGACGTCCCATATCGGAGTTATTATTATAACCCATAGTGGCTTCATTGAATGCATGATTTAGGTTATTCCACAAGAACATGCCTTCACTTGCCAATTCCCTTTCTTCCCGATCTTCCGCAAAATGCTCTAAAATGACATAGAAGTTTTGGTCCCGTTCACGGATAAAATTATGGTAGTTTTTCCATATCGCGATACGGCTTGCATCATAAGCTGACCATTGCTGTACGGCTCCGTCGCTTTCATCCGTACCTGAATTTCTCTGTGTAAAACCTTTGGAGAGATCAAAACGGAAACCATCTACGTTAAATTCGTCCATCCAAAACGCAATCACATCTTTGGTAAATTGCTGCGTAAACGGGCTTTCATGATTCAAGTCGTATCCTACATTGTACGGGTGTGTAGGTGTAATATTGAACCAAGGATTAGTTGTTAGTGAACCCGATTGTTGATACAAACGTACCATGGGTGATTGTCCGAATGCATGGTTTAATACCATATCCAGTATTACGGCAATCCCCTCTTGATGGCATTCATCGATAAATGCTTTCAACTCATTTGTGGTACCGTAATATTTATCCAACGCAAAATGAAAAGAAGGATTATAACCCCAGCTGGAGTTTGCCTCAAATTCCTGTATAGGCATAAGCTCAACGGCATTCACGCCCAATCGCTTCAGATAAGAAATAGAATCTCGTAATGTTTTGTAATTGCGTTGATCCAGAAAATCCCTTACATGCAATTCATAAATCACCAAATCGAATACGTCGGGACGATTGAACATTGTGGCTTGCCAAGTATACGCTGTATTGTTTAGCGACAATACCGAAACGATGCCTTGTGTTGCACCCTGGGGATAGCTTGGTAAATACGGATTGGACGCCACTTCCCCGTCATGATTCGGATCTAACACCAATCTTGCATAAGGATCAGCAATCTTCAGCTGTCCATCTATTAGGAATTGATATGTATAATTCTTCTGAAAGTCCAAACTCTTTACTGTAATCCACCAAGTATTCCCGTCTGCTGTGCGTTTCATCGCATAATTTTGCGTCGCTTGAAAATCGTTGAAATTACCTAATAGGAATACAGAAGACTTATCCGGCGCGGTAAGCGCGAATGAGATTTCTTGTTTATCGCGATTAATTGTGACTCCATTTTTGTTTATCCCTTCGGGTAGATCAGCAACTTCCGCATC
The DNA here is from genome assembly GCF_014692515.1 of Sphingobacterium micropteri. GTDB lineage: Bacteria > Bacteroidota > Bacteroidia > Sphingobacteriales > Sphingobacteriaceae > Sphingobacterium > Sphingobacterium micropteri. The sequence goes on from NZ_JACOIK010000012.1 coordinate 101,997, forward strand.
ACTTTCCACAAACACAGTAAGCTCCTTAATCGTGCGTTGTCCATTGGCTTCGATACGCGCCTGTATATGCTGCTGCCCCGTACCATTCAGCTGCAATTTGTGTTGAAGCTCATTCCCTTGGCCAGTCGCAATTTCCTGTCCATTTAGAGAAAGTGTAATTGTACCCGACTGGGAAGCTTGTAATCGAATCGGAAGCTCTTCACCCTTTGCGAATGATTGTTTTTCCGATTGCGGAACAAAAGTGGGTTGAACCGCAGGCGCTTTAAAAGTTATATCGGGTTTTTGCTTCGATGAAATAGACCAATACATATCCGATCCATCCGCATTGCGCGCCACTTTGCTTCCATCCGCATTCCGCACTAAAAGGGCAATATGTGTTACATCGTTTGCTTGGGTACGTTTAAAAAAGCTCGCGGGATGGATAGCAATGCTATATTTACCTTCCGCTTCCCGTTTTAATTTATAGCTATCTAGATTCTCATCCCATGCGGTGACAACTTCTCTCCATTCTTTTTCCGATGTGCTGCTTATCAGTAGTAAGCCTGCATGGAGAAATAGATCGCCCGAATGGTTAGCAAGCTCTTTGTTCCCTTTTGCGAGATCAAACGTAAGTGTGGTGGTTTCATCCCAATAAAGAAAATTGTTGGATAATGATACGAGCCCCTGCGCTGTTTCTTCCTCGATAGTGTCTATATCTGGTTTCACATCCTTTTTACAGGCAACGATCCAGCACAGCGTAATTAACAGATATCCTAAACTTTTGTACGTTTTCATTCTCAAAACGGTTAGCAAAAAACTACGGGAATGTTCCCGAAAAAATTCCATTTAATTAATTATGGAAGAACAAAGCGTACTATAAAAACTTTTACTCTTGTGATCCCTCTATAATTGTCAGCATTTCGGGAATGTTCCCGAAACATATCAAAGGTAAAATGTTTCGGGAATAATACAAAGTAAAAAATGATTTTTTTTACGGTAACTCAAATTTTCCGGCTGGAATCTTGAAAAATAAGGCTGGATTGCAGCAAGGTAGTATATTGTTGGTCACGTTCAGTAGGCTTATCTAATGCCTGAAAAAGAAAATTGGCCGCTTCTTTTCCCATGGCAAAAGCGGGTTGCTTTACAACACTGAGTGAAGGATTCAATAAATCTGCGATGTCTAAGCAGGAAAAACATATCAATTTCAGATCTTCAGGAATACGTACTCCCTCTTCCTGGGCTACCCGGATTGTAGATATCGCCAATCTTTCCACCGAAGCAAAAATTCCATCAGGTTTATGCTGCTGAAGGAGCTCTTGAATAGCGACCTTATTTTTTGTTTCGTCGTTTTCGGTGTCTAGTATCAATTTCTCTTGAAATGGTATACCATTATCTTCCAACGCTTTTCTATAACCATCCATTCGAATCTTACCGATAGATACTTTCTGGTCAATTACCAAATAGGCGATATTTTTACATCCGCTATCAATAAGATGTTGCGTAGCAAGCCGGCTGGATTCAAAGTCATTACCCGTAACGAAATGCCCTTGAAAGTCGTCGTAACTCCTATCGAAGAATACCGTAGGTATACCGTGGTCTTCCAGTGTTTGTAAATGGCTATGATCTTTGCCTTCTCCGGAAGCAGAAATTAATACGCCATCTACACGACCGTTAACTAATGAACGCACGATAGAGGCTTCATTCCGTACACTACTATCCGTTACGTATATCAACGTATGGTATTTTTTAGAACGGGCAACCAATTCAATCCCTTTTATTGCCTGGCTAAAGAATTTGTTTCCGAATTCGGGAATGATAATGGCAATCGTCTGGCTACGGTTTCCCCGTAAACTACTCGCATATAAGTTAGGAGAAAAACCTAGTTCTTCTGCTTTCGCTAGAATACGTTCTTTTGTTTTCGGACTAATATCGCTACTATCCCGAAAAGCCCGGGATACGGTAGATTTGGACAGCCCTAATTTTTCTGCTAAATCAACTATCGTTATCTGTGACATATCTTTATTCTTGTTCAAAGATAGTAATAATTCATTGTTCGTTACCAGATGCTTGTGACGCGTATGGCGTATAGTCGCCTACCCTAAAAAATAATATCCAATAAATAACATGCAGCAAATACGACAGAAGCTACACCATTAGTCGTCATAAATGCGCGATTGACTCGGCTTAGATTAGTAGGGCTTACGATACGGTGCTGATATATCAATAAAAGTCCGTAAAAAGCGATACCCAAGTAGTAGAATAACCCTACTGGCATATAAAACGCCGGTAATAATACAAATACAAAAGAGAGAACGTGCAACAGTTCTGAAATGCGTAATGCTTTTTTTGCTCCAAAATATGCGGGGATAGAACGCAAACCATTTGCTTTATCAAATTCTTCGTCTTGGAGAGCGTAAATAATGTCAAATCCACCGGACCAACACATGACCGCTATACCATAAAATATCGGTACGATATCGAAATGGTTGGTTACAACCAAATAGGCTCCTATAGGCGACAACCCCAACCCAATACCCAATACGATATGACATAGGGGGGTGAACCGCTTGGTATAGCTATAAAACAATACCACGAACAACGCTATAGGTGATAGATAGAAACATAGTGTATTGATGAAATAAGTAGCTGCCACAAATAAGAAACAATTAATGATGGTAAACGTCAATGCACTATTGGCTGAAATCTTTCCGGCGGGAATATCACGCATCGCCGTTCGGGGATTTTTAGCGTCAATATCCCTATCTAAAAATCGATTAAATGCCATGGCCGCATTTCGAGCGGCTACCATGCATACCAACATCAGCAGAAGTTTTTTCCAATCAAAGGTATGTTCTGTGGTTTTTATAGCTAAGAAGAATCCGATAATAGCAAAAGGCAATGCGAAAATGCTGTGTGCAAACAGCACGAGAGACATATACTTTTTCATGGTTACTGCTGTTCCACAATAGGCGGAATAAAATTTTTATTAATATCATCTATCGTCGCCAAAATTTCATCTACCCCTTCTTTTTTCTCTGCCGACGTTAGAAAAAGAGGCGGTATCTCTTCAAACCAAGTTAAGAGTGCCTTTCTGAATTTTGCGATATGTTGATCGGATTTTACCTTGGATTGTTTGTCTGCTTTCGTAAAGATCAATAAAAACGGTAGTCCCTGTTCTCCTAGCCATCGACAGAATTCCAAGTCGATCTTTTGCGGCTCGAGTCGACTATCAATGAGCACAAAAATACATTGCAGATTTTCACGTTGCGTTAGATATCTCCGAATAAAACGTTCCCATTCTGCCCGGTTTTTTTTGGATGTTTGTGCAAATCCGTAACCGGGAAGATCGACCAGATACCAGTTCTTATTGATCATAAAATGATTAATAAGTTGCGTTTTACCTGGCTTTTGAGATGTCTTTGCCAAATCTTTTTTATTGACCATCGCATTGATCAACGATGATTTACCTACATTTGAGCGACCTATAAAAGCATATTCTGGTAGCGATGGTTCCGGCAACTTCCGAACATCGGTATTACTAGTGATAAATTCCGCAGTTTTTACAAGCATATAGCAAAGGTAATATTTTTTCCCATTTGTCTAATGTTGGCAAACATTATCCATTCCTGAATCGTTAAATAATATATTGGCAAACCTTATTACGGAAATATTATCGTGTATAAAGACTTTTAGAAATGGAAAAAGAGAATTTGAACGAAAACAATAAATCAAATGATGCGACACCACAACGCCCCGAGGGTGAACGTATTTTAAACGCTCCTCTTGTAGAAATGGATTTGCTAGCATTCATTGATCAAATAAAAAATGAAACAACTTGGGTCGATAGCGAACGGAATTCAATTACTATTTTTAAATCGGAGACTATGACTATTGTCCTAATTGGGTTGCATGAAAATGCGGAACTAAAACCACATAAAGCAAATGGAACAATAAGTGTACAAGTGTTAGCTGGAAAAATTGAATTCAGTACGGAACACCAAAGTGTACAAATAGAAAAAGGACAAATGATAGCGTTACAGGAAAATCTGATGCACGGCGTAAAAGCACTGGCAGAAAGCTTTTTTTTGCTCACATTGGTCATGAAAGAATAAAATACCGCGGATCGGGATATATGAACTGATAATCCAGTTCCTCCATCAACCTCTTTGAGGAAATTAATCTGCCTATTTCCCTTTTATTCTCTTTGTACGGCCGCCCCGTCTGTTCACAAATCACTTCTCGCTTTGTTGGATGTACGGGAGCCACAATGTTATATATTTTAGATCGGGATCTATTTTCAATCATTTTCTCGATTATAGCAATAATATCTTCGAAATGAACGTGATTAACAGGAGCATCCAGATTGGACACGTTATATTTGTGAAGTTGCCTATCGTCTCCCATAAGTCCACCCAATCTTAAGATATTGACCTCCGGGTATGCAGCCCTTAATAGATACTCAGCTACGACGTTTTCAATAGAAATATCGTCCTCTATAAATTCTTTTTGTTCATCTGGATAAACACTTGTAGAATCCATAAAAAATAGTTGGCCATCGAAATTACCTATAAACTTAGACAAATTGTGAATTCGTCTTTTAATGTTATTACGATCCTTATCTTTACGAGAAGAAATAGGGAAAGTTATAATCAAAACATCTAAAGATGAAACGACCTCCCAAGCTAAAATGTCAACCGTGGAATTATCTGTATTGAAATCTATAAGCGTTGGATTTAATCCTTGTGAAGTTAATGCCCCTATTTTGTCCGGTGAGGTTGTTGTCGTATATAGATCGTTCTTTATCTGCCATTTCCTTGCCATTCTGATACCAAGCCATCCGCACCCTACGATACCTATATGTAGGTTATTTAATTTCGAGCATATTTCTTTCATCGATTTTTTTGTTTATTTCATTATTTACTTATTATTAAGGGCTTTCATAGGATGCATATCCATAGCGGATAACTTTCTCCAAGGCTTCCCACCTCGGAAAATGCTTTTCGATTAATTGTCTTCTACGATTTATTTCTAGAAGCCCATAATCTGCTACCGCATTAAACAAACAGTATGTAATAGCTTCTAATGACAGCTTGTAAAGTTCTTTATCAACACAAATACTTCCTTTCTGTCGCTGCACGACATAGGGTTTATTTTTGTTCTTTCGGAAGGTAATATAGGGAATCAATAAATTAAGCGTTTCTTCCCAGTGACCTACTTCACGTAAGACGAATTGCTGTAGCAGCTCTTCTTTGATTCTTATCTTTCCGGTAGCCGACATCTGCCTACCCATAATATAGCAATGGATGATGCCCTCTTTTATATAGGGTGTCTGTTTATTAGACGATACCTTCATTGGCCAATGTTTATCAAACACTTCCAATCGCTCCTCCACCCAGCGTGTGGAGTCTGAAATCCGTGTTTGCAAAAAGTTACGTATAGTCCAGATAGCTTCCGCTTTTTGCATACTTATCGGCACTTGTATGATCTTTTTGTATTCATTCCATCGACATATCTCCACTTCTTCTTTTGCACTGAAAAGAACGTCTATCTCTTGGTCATCCACTACCCATATCATGAGAGCAAGATACGGAAAATCCAGTTCTTCCTACAATCGTTACGTTCCATTTTCTTAAGATTTATTATGTTTGCATAGAAAACTAAATAACAAAATGGGAAACAGCTCAGGCATAATGTTTCCAAATTAAAACACAACGTATAATGAAAAAACTTCTTGGATTAGCCACTGTTGTGGTGATGACAGCCGGATGTGCCGGCACACAAGAACCACATCAAGCGATTGATTTATCGCACATGGATACCACTGTCCGTCCGCAAGATGATTTCTACCATTATGTCAATGGCAACTGGATGAAAACGGCAGAGATTCCAGCTGATAAGGCACGTTGGGGTTCTTTTGATGAACTTCGGGAGAACACTGACGAGGCTGTATTAAAGATATTAAAAGAATCATTAAAGGAAACGTTTGAGCAGGGTACAGACGGACAAAAAATTGCGGATCTGTATCAATCTTATGTCGATATAGAAAACCGTAATCAATTAGGTTTCGATCCGATTAAACCTTATCTCACAAAAATTGATGCCATCGAAACACTGGATGATCTCTACGATTATCTAGTGGAAGTAGGGCCGGAAGGTGGTAATCCATTCTTCGGAGGATACGTATATGCGCACATGAAAAACAGCGATGTTAATGCGGTTTATTTGGGTGGTGGAAGCTTAGGGCTTGGTCGTTCATACTACCAGAAAGTGGACGACAAAAACACGGAAACGTTAGGACAATATGCTACATTTGCCTCTACACTATATAGTAAAATAGACCAACGAACCAAAGACCTTAAAGGACCTAAGATTGTAGCATTTGAGAAGGAAATCGCCTCTTATCTTAAAACCATTGAGGAGTCGCGTGACGCACAAAAGAGGTATAATCCAGTTGCCGTAACAGACCTTGGAAAAATGGTTAAAAATATCGATATAGCGAAATACATCAAAGAAATTGGTTTTACGGCTGATACGGTTATTATTAGCGAAATCAACTACTATAAGCATCTCGATAAAATTATTACACCGGAAAAACTACCACAGATTAAAGAATATCTGAAATTCAATGTTATGAACGACGCGACGAACTACCTGTCTGCCGAGCTTGACGAGTTAGCGTTTGCGTTTTACGGGCGTCAATTAAAAGGGCAAAAAGAACAACGCGATATGGAGAAAAGAGGGCTGGATTTTGTGAATGGTTCGGCAGGCGAGTTATTGGGTAAACTGTATGTAAAAGAAAATTTTCCACCGGAAGCAAAAGCTGCTTGTGAAGAGTTAGTGCAATACCTTATCAAGTCTTTTGAAGTACATATCAATAATTTGGATTGGATGTCGGCCGCAACCAAAGAGAAAGCGCTAGAAAAACTAGCTAAATTTAATGTTAAAATCGGGTATCCGGACAAATGGAAAGACTATTCGAAGCTGGAGGTAGGAACTTCACTCTTTGAGAATGTTCATGCGCTTAATCGTTGGTCTTTTGAAGATAATCTTGCTAAACAAGGTAAACCTGTCGATAAAACCGAGTGGGGTATGACGCCACAAACGGTAAATGCCTATTATAGCCCATTGTTCAATGAGATTGTTTTCCCCGCTGCCATTCTGCAATCACCGTTCTACGATTATCGTGCGGATGCTGCGGTAAACTTCGGTGGTATCGGTGCGGTTATCGGACACGAATTGTCGCATGGATTCGATGATTCCGGTTCGCAATATGATGGTGACGGAAATCTAAATAATTGGTGGACACCCGAAGATAAGGAAAAGTTTGATGCGGCTGCCGATGCATTGGTGGCTCAATTTGAAGCATACGAACCTGTACCAGGTGTTTTTGTCAATGGTCGCTTTACATTGGGTGAAAACATTGGCGATCTCGGTGGTTCTTCGGTCGCGTTCGATGCCTTAAAAATGTACTTGAAAGACAAAGGTGATCCGGGATTAATTGATGGCTTTACACCAGAACAGCGTTTCTTTTTATCGTGGGCGACGATATGGAGAACAAAGACGACAGATGAATTTGTAGTAAACCAAGTAAAAACAGATCCGCACTCTCCAGCGCAATACCGTGCTTTTGCCCCTATTGTCAACTTAGATGCTTTCCACGAAGCATTTGACACAAAAGAAGGTGATAAAATGTATAAACCAAAAGAGGAACGTATCAAAATCTGGTAATTTAATACGAACAACCATCCCGTATTGTATAATACGGGATGGTTAATATTCAGCAAGTTCCGGAAAAGACAATTCGACGGTCGTTCCCTTATCGATCAAACTAGAAAGGGTGATATTGCCTTTAAGACGAATCATGATTTTCTTTACGACACATAACCCAATACCCGTTCCAGGGAAACCTTCCGTATTCGATGCGCGATGAAATTGTTGAAAAATAGATCCTAGCTCTTTTTTCGGAATGCCGATGCCATTGTCTTGTATCGTGTAAATGATATAACCCTGCTTTTTTGAGCTGCTAATCTCCACGATTGGCTTTTTCTGCTTGGAGGAATACTTTACTGCATTCCCAATAATATTAAAAAATATCTGATAGAACACGTCCTTATCCCCATACAACGGTTCCAGTCGACCAATTTTGAATACACAGTTAGTACCGCTATACAGCGTTTGGCTTTCGAGACATATTTTATGAATGATCTCCTCCAAGGAAACACAAGCATTGTTGTATTTTAATAAACGTGTTTGATTCAGTTGAATATTATGTCCAATGATGTTTTCAATACTAACCAGAGCATCTAAAATGATCGTAGTCCATTTATATTGTTCAGTCTCGCTTAGCCCCCCTTTTGTTTGTAAATATTGCGTTCCCATCTTAGCTATAGACAAGGGATTTTTTAAATCGTGTGATAACGTATGCGCCAGGATCTCCAATTCATTATTGAAAGCCATAATAGCACTCTGCTCCCGCACTTTCTCCAAGGCTTGTCGACGAGAAGACACATCTGTTGCAGTATGGATGATAGCGCTTGTTTTACCTTCCTCATCTACAATAGCTTGATAGATAAAATCAAAATATTTCAGTTCGGTCACACCATTGATCGTGACGTTAGCCGGATATGCTATTGCTTCGTATGTCTGACCTGTCGCCCACACCTTTTTCAATATATCGGTAAAACCCTGTTCAGTAAACTCGGGGAAAGCCTCGCCGAAAAGCAGTCCGACAATCTCCTCACCACGTCCCCATATTTCAAACATGGCACTATTAACGAAGGCAATTCGTATATCTGCGGTGTCATAGATCGCAGTTGCACCTCTAGATTTTTCCAGGGTCTGTAAAATAAAATTTTGGAATCGATTCATGTCTATGATAAAGCCGGCGATATTCAATTTCTACCAGATAACAATTATGGGAAAATTTTGTTTTATTTCGGACATCGTACCAAAATAAATACATAGCATTATTTTCTTTTCCAATGCAGTCTGGTGTCTGAATTAAATAAAAAATGCATAATGTATAAATAGTTGACATTGTTTTGCGACAAACACCCGCTTATTGACCTATTAACTAATTTTTTACCGTATATCGCGCGATTTATACGTGTTATGAAGTAAAACACCTATTTTGTTTTTTAAAGAGACGAGACACATTTTAAAGAAAGATGTTTCAGATAAACTTTTCTTTAGGATTTAGCCTATGGAGGAAAATCCGCACCCGGTACGTATTTTTATCGTTTTTCAAGATTGGCATTTACCACACCATGATTTACAGATTTGTTTGCATTGTTTTTGTTTACTCTTTCTCCACACAATCGGACGTAAACTAGATAAAAACATGAAAACTATGGAAAGCAAAAAATTAAATCTAGCACTATTAGAAAACCAAAGTATTTTAAAGAATATTGCATTTAAGTTTACTAAAGATCCTGAGGAGATCAATGAACTTGTTCAGGAGACATTGGTTCGTTCCATTAAATATCTTGACAATTTCTTTAATAACCCAAAATTGGTTTCGTGGTTATACGTCATTATGAAAAACGTATACATTAACCACTATCGACGTAACCAGCGACATACGGAATATGAGAGCTTCCAAAGCGCTGGATACAGAGGAGAAGGCTGTTCGGAACCCTTCACGACGAATACCGTAGAGGGAAAATTTGTGATGAAAGATATACGTGACGCTTTACAAAAGCTACCTCAAGATCATTACGAACTCTTTGTGCAATATATGGAAGGATATAAATACCGTGAACTTTCCGATCATTTCGGCCTACCCGAAGGCACGGTAAAAACCCGTATCCACCATACACGGAAGTTTCTGCAGAAGGAGTTGTCAATATATAAAAAAGGGTAGAATAAGATGAGTAGAGACGTAGCGTACATTGCTACGTCTCTAGCTTATATAGACCGCTTATATCCCGGTTTATCCATTAGATTATCCAGCGAATACTTTCCTGAACCTACAATTAAAAATGCAAATAATAACACTAAAACCACCAAGGAGATCCAAAACTCAGAATTTAGAAAAGTAAAGCCATTTGTGATGTTTACAAAAAACACGGCACCTATAAGTATGGGTATTTGAAAAAGAACCGCCAGCCGTGTCTGGAAACCAAAAATAATGAATAGTCCGCCAACGAGGTGAGCAAATACCACGTAATGAACAGCCGACCAGATAGAGAGCTGAAAACTTGTTTGTCGAATAAGATCAGCGACAGCGTCCCGATCGTTTACAAAACTTATCCCCTTAGCAAAAATAACAACGCCGAGAAAGATTCTTAAGATGTCTAGCCAACGTGGATGATGCGTATCTCCCCACCGACTAATTTTTTGTACCAGATTCATATAACCTCCTTTTTTAACATTAAAGCCATTGTACAGTTTTAAGGTGCGGTTTATAGTTATACAATCTCCTGCAAAAATCGTGCTTAATTAAAAATATATTCAAAAAAAGAGGTCAACCATTTCTGTGTTGACCTCTTCTTCTATTCGCATTTTTAAATTAATATTTGATTTCCATCTCGTCTACGTAATCTTCGTTTTCGATATAATCAGCGACCATCAGTTCTGCGTAATCTACCTTCTCCTTTTTACCAAATCTTCTACTAATACCATCGAAAATGGAATACACCACCGGTACAACAACCAATGTCAGGAAAAGAGACGATAAAAGTCCACCAATAATCACGATTGCAAGTCCTCTGTTCATATCTGCACCATCCCCTTGTGCCAATGCAATAGGTATCATACCAACAACCATCGCAATAGTTGTCATCAAGATAGGGCGAAACCGCGCATGGTTGGCTGCAACAAGAGCGTCGTATGTACTGGCTCCAGCGTCTTTTCGGTGGTTCGCAAAATCCACTAATAAAATAGCGTTTTTAGCTACCAATCCAATCAGCATGATAATACCCAAAATGGTAAAGATATTCAACGTTTGGTTTGCTATCGCTAATGCTAACAAGGCACCAATGAAAGACAACGGAATGGAGAATAACACGACAAAAGGCGTCATAAAGCTGTCGTAGAGCGCTACCATGACCAGATAGACCAAAAGAATAGCAGCAATCAAGGCCACACCCAATGTTCCAAAACCTTCTTCTTGGTTTTCCATATTACCACCCCACATATAGGAAACACCTGGTTTCAACGTGATGGTGTTGTTATCAATCTGGTTTTGGATTTCCGTTTCCCATTCCGTTGCTACTGTACCTACGGGACGTCCAACCACCTGGGCTTGTACAGACACCGATGGCGATTTATCCCGTCGTTCTAATAAACTTGGCCCCGAAGCATACGTCACATCTGCGAACTGCTCCAATTTAATAGCTTGTCCATCTTGATTAATAAATTTTAAGTTTCGAACATCATCAATATTTCCACGGCCAAACTCATCATAACGGATGTTAATATCATATTCGGTATCACCTGCGCGATATTTGGTATCCGTATTTCCAGAAAATGCCGTTTGCATCGTCATACCTACCGTTGCAACATTTAATCCCAACGTGTTCATTTTATCCCGATCCACTTGTACACTAATTTCGGGATTACCGTCTTCGGATGTCAATTCAATTTCTGAAGCGCCGGGCACACTGCGAAGTACATCCGCAAAGGTACGTGCGGTCTCTAACGCATCCTCTGGAGAAGCTCCCACAACTGTCATCATCAATGGTGCTTGTTCAGCGCCCATAATTCCCATATTAACCGTTTTTAATTTAGCGCCTACCAGAACTTTTTCCATCTCGCGCTTCAACTTTGCGGAGTAAACCTTGGTAGATTCCGTTTTATTGTATCCAGGCTCTAAAATGATATGAATCTCTGCCTTGTACTTTGTACCTCCGACATTCATCATTCCGTCAGATGCTTGTCCTACGGTTGTAATCATCCGTTCAATTTCCGGTTTTTGTGCCAAATAATTTTCCGCTTTTTGAACCATAAAGTTCGTTTGTTCTAAAGAGGCGTCTTTGTTGATCTCCATTTGTAGATAAAACTCTCCTTTATCGTTTCCGGGGAAAAAATCCGAACCAATATATCCCATACCAACCAATGCGAAGGATGCAAACAGTAGTCCTACAGAAATAAGTAAAACGATGACTTTATTTAGGCGACGTCTTAATGACCATTTCAATATACCCGAAATCCAGTTTGTCAACCCCGTTAAACCATTTTCAAAACCGTGTAGTATACCCCCAAAAAATGATTTTTTATTAATATGAGACAGTTTTCCTAGACGAGAATATAGCCACGGTACAATCGTAAACGAAACAAGGAAGGAAAGTAACGTAGAAACCATTACAGTTACACAGAATTGGCGTAAGATATCGGAAACCAGGCCTGATGACATCGCAATAGGTAAGAACACGACCACGATAACTAAGGTAATTGCCGAAACTGTAAAACCAATTTCTTTCGCGCCATCGAAGGAAGCACGTACTTTATTTTTACCCATCTCCATATGGCGGTGGATATTTTCGATAACCACAATGGCATCATCTACCAGGATACCTACCACCAACGACAATCCCAAAAGCGACATCAAATTTAAGGTGTAGCCCAACATATTTAAGAAAATAAAGGTGGCTATCAACGATAAAGGAATAGCTACCACAGCGATAAACGCATCGCGCAAACTGTGGAGGAAAAATAACATGATAAATGCTACCAAAGCAATCGCAATCATTAAATCGTGGATCACGTTATTGGCGGCTGTCAATGTATAGTCCGTTGTATCATTCGCTATGATAATATTAACTCCTTCCGTTTGGTAATCCGCATTCACCGTAGCGATCTCTTCTTGCACTAATTCCGAAACGGCTACCGCGTTGGCGTCAGACTGCTTAAACACCTGCATCAAGATCGTATTTTGGCGGTCAATACGTGATATTTTTTCGATATCTTTAATCCCATCCTGTACGTCTGCGATATCACGTAAACGGATGGCTGCACCGCCCGGTGTGGTGATCGGCAAATCCCGCAACTCATCGATACTTGTAAATTTACCAGCCAACCGTAGCGTCGTCTGATTATCCCGTGTCCGTACGTTACCTGTCGGGAAGTCAAGGTTAGCAGAAGCAATCGCTTGTTGCACCTGCGAAACTGACAGTCCGTAGCCCTCTAGTTTATTAGGATCCACGCTAACTTGGATTTCGCGCTCTTCTCCCCCAATCATATCCACTTTTGCAACACCGTTGATACGGGCGAAAACCGGTTGGATTTTTTGATCTAAAAGATCATATAAATCTTTTTCTGACAAATTGGACGTTACAGATAGATTCATGATAGGTACATCATCCAAGGAGAATTTGGACAATGCCGGTGTTTCTACATCATCCGGAAATTCATTGATCACCGCATTTATCTTACGTTGTGCGTCAGTGAGCAGGAAGTTAACATCCGCCCCGGTATTAAGCTGAATCATGACGACAGAAACTGATTCCATCGATTTGGATTCTATTTTCTTTACGTTTTCTAACGACGCCACAGCGTCCTCCACTACTTTGGTTACGGAAGTTTCTACCTCGGATGGTGCCGCACCGGGATATATTGTTTGCACCGTAATGACGTTGACCTCAAATTTCGGCACAAGCTCATATCCCATTTGGCTATAGGAGAATATTCCACCAAGCGTAAGTATAATAAACAATACAATTATTATACTGGGTCTTTTTATAGATATTTCAGAAATCTTCATTGAAAGGTTCTTTTTTACTTAATAATTTCTACCGGTGTGCCCTCCAAAAGGTTAATTTGACCAGAAGTTACAACCACCGTACCTTTTTCTAATCCCGACACCACTTCGATGTAATTCCCAAAGCTTCTTCCTGACACCACATTTTTCAATACCGCTTTTCCATCTTCAACAGCAAAAACTTGATTAGAGCTCACACTTCCTACAAAGGCGTTTCGTGGTATAACTAAGGCATTAACAGCTCCTTCGCCACCAAAATAGGCCGTACCATACATTCCGGCTTTCAAATCATTATTGGCATTGTTTTTTATTTCTAACTCAACAGGAAAATTTAAACTGCCATCTGCTTTAGGTGCTACAAAAGTGACCGTACCATAAAAGGTCTGATTCGGCAAGACAGGTGATTCAACCTTAACGCTTTGCCCTAATTTCGTTTGTCCGATATTTTTTTCGTCGACATTTATTTTCAACTTTAACGTGGACACATTGACCACCTCAAATAGTTCCTGTCCTGGGCTTACATAAGAACCGGGTTCAATATTTCTCTTGTTGATTACACCTGCGAAAGACGCTGTAATATTTACATCAGAAGCTGACAACTGTGCTGATTTCAAGTTGTTTTTTGCATTTTCCAACTGGAGCTTCACTTGGTCCAGCTGCTGTTGGGTGACGCCTCCTGTGGAATAAGCACTCTCGAAACGAGCAACTTCCGCCTCTGCGTTGTTGTAGGTTGCTTGCGCATTTGTCACCGTAACATTTTGCTTATCGCCATCAATTATGGCAAGTGTCTGGCCAGCTTTTACATACGCTCCCTCTTCTACCAGTACACGAACTACCTTGCCAGAAGCTTCTGCGGACAACATAACTTCCTGCTTAGGCGCAAATACACCATTAGTGACATATTCTGCATTGACGTCTTTAAAATCTGCCGTATCAGCACGAACGGATACCGCTGCGTTTTGAATGGCAACCGTAGCCGTATCAGCTTCGTTTTTAGCTTTGTTCTGATTCAAAATAAACATAATCCCTGCTAACGCAGCAGCAATGATGATTACCGTTAAAATTACCCGTTTCATATTTGATGTGTATAAATAAGTTGATTATTCGTTGATTAATGTTCTTAAATTTCCGTTTGCTTTGATCAGCTGTACCTCTGCTAATTTGTAATCTAGCAAAGAAGTATTCAAATTTGTCTCTGCATCTGCCAGTGCTTTTTCTGCGTCCAACAAATCTGTCAGTGTAGCCAAACCATTGTTGTAATTGTTTTGGGTGTCACTCAAAACCTCCTCGGCAAGTTTTACATTTCTACGGTTTGCATCTACCGTTAATAAACTGTTTCTTATTTGGGTTTTAGCATTTTCATTTGCCAGCGAAATACCCAATTTCGTATCCTCTAATACGACTCGTGCTTTTCGAATATCAATATCCGCCTGATTGATCCGAGCTTTTGTCGCTCCTCCTGTAAAAATCGGGATCGATAAATTTAAACCAATACTGGAAGTTTTAGGCCACATAAAATCTCCTCCGATCGGAAACCCTTGACCAAAACCACTAAATCCGAAATCAGTTCCTAACGACAAAGTAGGATACAAACTTGCTGTTTGCGCTTTTTTATTCAATTCGTATAACGCTATTTGTTTCTCACTCAAAAGAACTTCCGATCTATTCTCAACATCATTTACTTGTAAGGAAATAGCCGGATTGATTTCAAATGTTTCTTCAGGCAGTTCGATACCCATCTCCATCGGCATACCGATGGCAAATTTCAATGCATTCTCTTTTAGTTGCAACGCACTTTGTATCTGTTTCTTTTGTGACTCCAGATTGTTTACTGCTACCGACAAACGATCCAAATCAATTTTTTTGGCAAGACCAGCAGCTACCATACCGTCGATGATCTTATGTGTTTTGCTCGTATTATCTAAATTGTTCTGGATAGTTTGCAATTGTAACTGCGTTTGGAAAATATCGTAATACGCGTTGGATACATTTTCAATCAGCTGCTCATCCGTTAATTGCGCATTCAGCTGATAGAATTCTCTTGTGGTCCTGGCCGCTTTCAAACCTGTGAAGAGAGATTGATTAAACAATTGTTGATTCAAGGAGACAACTGCCGTAGAATTCCAGGGTTGTCCCATTTTTGCCGTAATCGTTTCTCCACCAAACTCGAGCGCCATTTCTGGAATAATAATATTATACTTCATTGTCCCCGATGCATTAATTTGCGGTAACGCTCCGGCACGCACCTCATCAATCTGATATTGCGCATTTTCGACGTCCAGTTTAGCCGTCTTCGCTTCTGCTTTATTTTCGAGTGCATATTTTATCGCCTCTTGCAGCGTAAGTGTCTGTTGGGCTTGAAGAGGGTTACCCTGCAGCAGTAAACCGACCGCTAAAACACCTAAATATTTAAATCCCATTTTTGAAAACATGATCTGTAAAACTAATTTTTCTCCTTTATTTTATTATTGAATATAAACTTTGTCGCTTTCTGTTGGCTCTCCAAAATATCATCAACATTACGTGCATTCGGCATTCCGGAAATCGTATCGGAGACACTGCGAATGAGGCTCAATCCTGCCATAATTTCCGTATACGAGGTCGCCGCTTCTTCGGTAGAGCACACCTCAATCTCGCCATATTCTACAGCGCGCTTCAATAAATCCCCTACAATCTCAATATTTTTATAGTGAAATTTTTCCAAAAGTGTACCTATCCCCTGTCCTTTTATCCATTCCAGATTTTCATTGATATGGAGAACGTAGTAATCCTTTAAAAAGTCCGCCTTTATCTCTAACAACTTACAAAGTACTTTCACCAAGCTACCGTCATACTGATCGAGCACTTCATACTGCTTTGTCAGGATTTCGTCCGATATATAGGCAAGCACATCTTTTATAAGCGCATTTTTGTCTGGATAATAGTAATATAGGTTGGCCTTTGTAATATTCAAGTCAACAGCGATCTCACTCATTGTGGTTTTATTAAAACCATAATGTGAAAACCGTTTGAGAGCCGCTTGAACAATCTGTCCCTTTTTACTGTCCATTCTTACCTTTATACTTTTTGACTTTTTTCTAAAAACGTTCAAAAGTATAAAAACAAAATGAAACAGCAAGAAACAATCCATCAAGAAATTGTAATCTTACTGTAAATTAGCATTACTTCTTACATCATACCTAGTTGTTTCTGGAATTTACGTTTGTCGAATTTATACAATCTGGCCGCACGATACGAAACGCCCTTTTGTACTTCGGGCAATTCCTTGAGAAACCCCGCATTGGCGATTTTTTTACGAAAATTTCGCTTGTCCAAGGTCTTCCCTATAATAGCTTCGTATACTTGCTGTAACTGCGTTAATGTAAATTTTTCAGGTAAAAGTTCATATACAGCAGTCGAGTAATTAATCGTATGTTTTAACTTTTGCAAGCTTTCCTGTACAATTCTAGCATGATCAAAAGCTAAGTCAGGTAGTTGATCTATGGGAAACCATTTTGCCTGTCGCATATAAGAAGTCATGGGCTTAATCTTTGACTTCACATCTTCATATTTCACAATAGTTGAAAAAGCAACTGTCAATATGCGTCCTTCTGGATGTCGTTTCACACCGGCGAAGGCGCCCAATTGCTCCATAAAGATATCTTTCAGACCAGTATGTTCATAGAGGATACGCTTTACAGCATCCTCCATTTCTTCGTCTTTCTGCGTAAAGAAGCCAGGTAAAGCCCACCAATCCTTATACGGATATACACTTCTTTCGGTTAGCAATAACTGAAGCTTGCCTTCGTTAAAGCTATATATTACACAATCTATGGTGAAATGAGTCTGCAAAACAATGTGATTTTTTAATCAATATTCACCAATATTATCACAATAATCCAAAAAAAACAAAAAAAATTTAATAGTGTAAGAAATACACACTATATTCGTAGAACCTAAAATGAGTAATCGAGTGAGAAAAATAACACGAGTAGGCGTTTTTACATCAGGGGGGGATGCCCCGGGAATGAACGCTGCTATCCGTGCTGTTGTGAGAACAGCACTGCATAATGACAAGAAAGTTACCGGTATTTATCATGGTTATCAAGGCATGATTGATAATACGATGTTTGATATGGAAAGTAAATCGGTTAGTTCCATTATACAAAAAGGAGGTACCGTCTTAAAAACTGCCCGGTGTATGGAATTTAAAACAGCGGAGGGACGCGCAAAGGCATATGAAAACGTTCGTGCAGCCGGTATCGATGCATTGGTTGCTATCGGCGGTGACGGTACATTTACAGGTGCAGAAATATTTTCGCGTGAATTTGATATTCCGGTAATGTGTATTCCAGGGACTATTGATAATGACTTAAACGGTACTGACCTCACGATTGGATATGATACCGCAAATAATACCGTTATCGAAGCGATTGATAAAATCCGTGATACGGCTGCTTCCCACAACCGCTTGTTTTTTATCGAAGTTATGGGTCGTGATTCCGGATGTATTGCGCTCAATGCTGGTATTGCGGGTGGTGCTGAGGCTATCCTCCTCCCCGAAAAGGATACCGCAATTGATGAACTTATCGAGATGCTGGCCCATGCCGCCGACAGAAATAAATCGTCCATGATTGTTATCGTCGCAGAAGGTGATAAAAACGGTGGCGCAAATAACGTCGCTAAACGTGTCCATGAAAAATTTGGTTATTATGACACAAAAGTTAGTATACTAGGTCATCTGCAACGGGGCGGAGCTCCAAGTAGTGCAGACAGGGTATTAGCAACGCGTATGGGGTATGCAGCGGTCAACGAACTTTTAAAAGGCAATACAAGGGCTACGATCGGGATTCGTGGATCAGAAATGGTTACAACCCCTTTAGAAGAAGCGCTAAGTAAAAAAGAATTAAAGCTTAACGAAGACCTTGTAGAAATTGCAAAAATAATGGCCTTATAAAAAATCATTTTTTTATTTATTGATGTTTTATTAGTTTTAAGGCATCAATGAACCATTTCAGGTTTTTGGCTTTTTAAGCGAGCTTTAGCACGTTTATCTTTAGATATTTTATAAATGATTGTAGTTGTTTTTAGCGGGTCGAGATATGCAGATTGGCGGATTGCGGATAAAAAACGTGTACTCCACGGTTTCCGTACGCCGGGTATCAACTCCTATATACAAGATGAGCGGTATATTACACAGCTCCTGAACAAAAGCAATCATTTAATAAACAATGCCGAAAAGATTCGTAAAATTTTCTTTTTCGGTGCGGGTGTATCCTCGCCTGAACGCCAGCAAAAAATAGAACAGACATTTGCACAATTTTTTAAAAATGCCAAAGTAAAAGCGGGGCATGATATGGAAGCCTCGGCGAAATCAACTTTTGGGGACGAAAAAGGTATTGTTGGCATTATTGGTAGCGGTTCGAATGCGGCATATTATAATGGTAGAAAAGTTATGCCTAATAATTACGGCATGGGCTATATCTTAGCCGATGAGGGTTCAACAAATTGGTTAGGCAGGCAATTGTTGAAAGATTTTTTAACCGAAACAATGCCGAGTAGTATCCGTGAAAAATTACTACACAAATACAACCTAGACCGACGTTCAATTTTGGAACGTGTATATTATAATCCTAATCCGAATTTGTTTTTAACAAGTTTTGCCGATTTCATTTATGAACATCGTGATGAACCTTATTTTACACAACAAATAAAAAAAGGATTAGATATATATATTAAAACATATTTAATTCCTTTGTCAGAAAGTTATCCGGATAATCAGTTTAATTTCACCGGATCAGTAGCCAACAATTACGCCGATTGGTTACGTGAATTGGGCGCGGAACATGGATTACATATTGGCTCTATTATCAAAGAGCCTGTTCAAAACTTAATAAAGTATTACATTAATAAAAACTAATAGAGAAAATGAAAATTGGAATTAACGGATTCGGTCGGATTGGCCGTTTAGCTTTTAGAGCAGCTATTAATCGCAGTGATATTGAAGTTGTTGGTATTAACGATTTGGTAGAACCTGATTATTTGGCATATATGCTAAAATATGACTCTACACATGGAAAATTCGATGGTACGGTAGAAGTTAAAGACGGACATTTAGTTGTCAACGGAAAAACAATCCGCGTAACAGCTGAAAAAGATCCTGCTAACTTAAAATGGGATGAAGTAGGTGCCGAAGTGATTATCGAATCGACAGGTTTCTTCTTAACGCAAGAAACAGCACAAAAGCATATTGATGCAGGTGCAAAAAAAGTCGTAATGTCTGCGCCGGCAAAAGATGATACACCAACCTTTGTAATGGGTGTAAACCACAAAGAATTAAAAGCAGAATACACAATTGTATCAAACGCTTCTTGTACAACAAACTGTTTAGCACCTCTTGCAAAAGTATTGAACGATAACTTCGGTATCTTGGAAGGCTTAATGACAACAGTACATGCGGTAACTGCTACACAAAAAACAGTTGATGGTCCGTCTGTAAAAGACTGGAGAGGTGGTCGTGGTGCTTATCAAAACATTATTCCTTCTTCTACTGGTGCCGCAAAAGCAGTTGGATTGGTTCTTCCGGAATTGAAAGGCAAATTAACAGGTATGTCGATGCGTGTTCCTACAGCAGACGTTTCTGTAGTTGATTTAACAGTTCGCCTAGAAAAAGGTGCTTCTTATGAAGAAATTAAAAAAGTAATGAGAGAAGCTTCGGAAGGTGAACTAAAAGGTATCTTGGGTTATACGGAAGATGAGGTCGTTTCTTCTGACTTTATTGGTGATACACGCACATCGATTTTCGATGCGAAAGCTGGGATCTCATTGAATGACAACTTTGTAAAAGTTGTTTCATGGTATGACAACGAATGGGGCTATTCCAACAAAATTATCGATTTGGCACAAGAGATTGGTAAATTGTAATTATAAAAAAGGGCTCACAATTGCGAGCCCCTTTTTGTATTCTATTTCATCAGAAAACCGCCACCGAGTAAATCACTACCTTCATAGAAAACAGCAGACTGTCCGGGTGCTATGCCTTTGACACGATGTGTAAAATCTACTTGCATCACATTTCCTTGCTGCGTTATTGTAGATTGTGCGCCTGCGTCTTTATAGCGTATTTTTGTAATGGCTTCCATTGGTTCTTCTATCGAAGCATATTTAATCAAGTTGATATCGCGTACAAAAGCTTGTGATTTCTCCAATTCATGCTCCTCTCCTAACACTACGGTATTACTTTCTGGCAATATCTCAATGACAAACATCGGTTTACCCAACGCAATACCTAATCCTTTACGTTGGCCGATGGTAAAATAAGGATAGCCAATGTGTTGGCCGACTACCGTTCCGTCAGACAACACAAAATTTCCCGGTCCGATTTCATCATCGAGTGTAGGCCGTTTATGGCGTAAAAAAGCACGATAGTCGTTGTCTGGAACGAAACAGATTTCATAGCTTTCCGATTTTTGAGCAAGCTCTTCCTGTCCCATTTCCAACGCCATCTGCCGGATTTCCTTTTTCGTAAAATTGCCTAACGGAAACTGTGTCCGGGCAAGGTTTTCCTGCGATACTCCCCAAAGCACATAGGATTGATCTTTATTTTCGTCTCTTCCCTTCGATATAACATACCTTCCATTATCGTGTAAACGGATGTTCGCATAATGCCCGGTCGCAATAAATTCGCAATCCAGCTTATCTGCCCGCTTCATCAATGCTGACCATTTGATATGGGTATTACAAAGTACGCAAGGATTAGGTGTCCTTCCTGCAATATATTCATCGACAAAATTATCAATAACAAAATCACCGAATTCATCCCGTATATCCAATATATAATGCGGGAAACCATAGCCTACAGCCAATGCCCTCGCATCGTTTATACTATCCAGACTACAACATCCTGTTTCTTTAGACGAACCACCAGCGGAGGCATAGTCCCACGTTTTCATCGTGATCCCGATAACTTCGTAGCCCTGCTCATGTAACATAATGGCCGCCACGGAACTATCTACTCCACCACTCATCGCGACCAATACCCTGCCTTTTTTACTCATATTAATTTTGTGAGCTGCAAAGATAGGTTATTTGAGACATAGCCGTGTTTATTTCGTGTAATTTTATTTACATAAGAATCAACGACTTGAAAAATACTTAAAAAATAATACAGACAAAAGTTTTAGATTTCAAAAAAAGAACATAGATTTGCAACGCAATCAAGGGAAAAATATGGTTGCGGAAGGTGCCATAGCTCAGTTGGTAGAGCAAAGGACTGAAAATCCTTGTGTCGCTGGTTCGAATCCAGCTGGCACCACCACAAAATCTGAAAGTAACAGATTCCAAACAAAAACTTAACGGTGCCATAGCTCAGTTGGTAGAGCAAAGGACTGAAAATCCTTGTGTCGCTGGTTCGAATCCAGCTGGCACCACAAAAAATCCTTTTCGATTCACGGAAAGGATTTTTTGTTTATTATTTTTTCACTTTTTAATACTAATCTTATATATTTGTGTCGTTCGCTTAACAGGCGTTCCTAATCAACACCTTTCATCGTGTTAGGTCTTGGTTTATAAAGAAGTGGCGAGAGACTGGCTCCATGACCCACTGGCAACCAGCAAGAGAGAAATTGAAAAGGTGCCAAATCCTGTCCAAAATAATATCGTTTTGGAACATATAAATACAGTAAGACAATGGGAACATTTACAGTAAACATCACGGACTATACACGCTTCTATTCAACTACATTTATTTGTTGTTGTACCTACTTGGCTATGCGAATGTGCTAGTCTCCCTCTACGCTAGATTACCATCCTACAGACGATCAGCCTCCGTATAGCATGGAATGTCTATTTAATTTTCATTATATTTATTACATTAAAATATTATAAACTATGTCAACAAATAAGAACCTAAAATTCGAAACGTTACAAGTCCACGCCGGACAGGAAGTAGACCCAACCACAGGATCTAGAGCATTGCCTATTTATCAAACTACGTCGTATGTGTTTGAAAATGCCGAACACGGTGCTAACCTCTTTGCATTGAAGCAATTTGGTAACATCTATACGCGCATCATGAACCCAACAACAGATGCTTTTGAAAAACGTATAGCTGCTTTGGAGGGAGGCGTTGCTGCTGTCGCAGTAGCTTCTGGTATGGCCGCACAGTTTTTAGCCTTGACAAATATTATCGAAAGCGGTGAAAACTTTGTAACCGGCTCCGATTTATACGGCGGCACCTACAACCAATTTAAGGTATCTTTCAAACGATTGGGGATTGAAGCTCGTTTTGCGGAGAATAGCACTGCAGAAAACATGGAGCCTTTAATCGATGAAAATACAAAGGCTCTTTATGTAGAAACCATCGGTAACCCGAGTTACAACATCCCTGATTTTGAAAAAATTTCAGCTTTGGCGCAAAAATATGATTTACCCTTGATTGTAGACAATACATTTGGAGCGGGGGGCTATCTATTTAAGCCTTTAGAACATGGTGCACACGTGGTCGTTGAAGCTGCAACGAAATGGATTGGGGGCCATGGCACCAGTATAGGTGGAGTCATTATCGATGGTGGTAATTACAATTGGGGCAATGGCAAATTTAAGCAGTTCTCTGAACCATCCGAAGGCTACCATGGATTGGTATTCGCTGATGTTTTTGGTCCAGAAGGCCCTTTTGGTAATATTCAATTTGCAATACGTGCGCGTGTAGAGGGATTACGTGATTTTGGACCGGCACTTTCGCCATTCAACTCATTTTTGTTAGTACAAGGGTTGGAAACACTTTCCTTGCGTGTACAACGCCATGTAGATAACGCTTTAGAGATTGCACAATGGCTGGAAGCTCACCCACAAGTAGAGAAAGTTAATTTCCCGGGTTTAAAAAGTGATCCGAACCATTTAGCTGCACAGAAATATTTGAAGAATGGTTATGGTGCTGTATTGTCCTTCACCATAAAAGGAGGAGCAGATAAGGCAAATGAGTTTATTGATGCATTGGATTTAATTAGCCATCTAGCCAACGTCGGTGATGCTAAAACATTGATTATACATCCGGCAGCAACTACACACCAACAGCTTTCGGAAGACGCACAAAGAAGTGCTGGAGTATTCCCTGGGCAATTACGTCTTTCTGTGGGTATCGAACATGTAGATGATATCAAAGCTGATCTGCAACAGGCTTTTGATAAGATTAAATAATAAATGGGTATACTTTTTTAGAAAAAGTTAAGGATGGGACAATACTAAACTTGACAAAAAATAATGCTTTACGAGAATAAACAACAGAATAATAACAATGAGTGAAAGGTTAATCATAGGCATTTTTGGATTTGGTGTGGTTGGACAGGGACTATATGATATTATAAAAACAAAAAAGCTAAATTTAGAAATCAAGAAGTTCGTTATCAAAAATGCGGATAAGAAGAGAACACTTCCGGCAGCGCTATTTACCACAGATGCTGAGGCTATTTTGGGAGATGACGAAATAAATACGGTGGTTGAACTTATCGATGACGCTGATGCAGCTTTTGAAATCACGAAACGTGCGTTGAAATCGGGCAAAAATGTAGTCTCTGCCAACAAGAAGATGATTGCCTCTCACTTAGAAGAGCTTACACGCATTCAGCAAGAATATGGTACATCTTTATTATATGAAGGTGCGGTGTGTGGTAGTATTCCGATTATTCGCAATTTGGAAGAATACTACGACAATGAACTACTTCACTCCATAAGCGGTATCTTTAACGGTTCTTCTAATTATATCTTATCGAAGATCTTTAATGATAGCCAGAGTTATGATGTGGCGTTAAAACAGGCACAGGATTTAGGATTTGCAGAAACAGATCCCATATTGGATGTGGGCGGATTCGATCCTAAATACAAACTGGCTATTGTAGCTTCCCACGCTTACGGGATTTATGTAAATCCCGATGATATCCTCAACATCGGAATTGATAAATTGGACGACCGAGATATCCGCTTTGCTAAAGAAAAAAGATTTAAAATTAAACTTTTGCCTTTCGCAAAAGAAATCAACAACAACCAGGTTGTTTTGTATGTATTGCCAAGATTCATTACGTCAAACAATATCTTGTTCAATGTTGAAAATGAAAACAATGGCGTCTTAGTAAAAGCCGCTTTTGCAGATGAGCAATTTTTCTACGGAAAAGGTGCTGGTGGACATCCTACCGGATCTGCTGTGCTTTCAGATATTGCGGCATTACGTTATGGCTACCGCTATGAGTATAAAAAGCATTTAGAGGCATCTCAAATCCAGTATAGCACAAATTATAAGTTAACGGTATATTTCCGTTATGCAGAGGAAGCAACTTTGAATCAGTTACAGTTTGACTCTATAGTAGAGCGTTTCTATGGACAAGATTTTAAATATGTCATCGGTGAAATCAACCTGCAAGAAATCATTGCAAAAAAAGATATCATCAACCAAAGCGGAAATTTTATTGCGGAGGTCCTTTTATAGGACTTTCCGTAATAAGTTTTCAACATAATCCTTGATAACTACGTAATTTTTTATGTTGTGGTATTATGTCAAAATTCGGTTCGTGAATGTAAAATATTTTTTTTAGGTTTGCCTTTCGATTTCGGGTTGTAGCGTAGCCAGGTATCGCGCCAGCATGGGGTGCTGGAGGTCGTGGGTTCGAATCCCGCCAACCCGACAGATTAAAGTTCGACGATAGTCGGACTTTTTTTGTTTCGATACCCGAGAAGCCTTGAACTGCATATTCAGCTGTTCCAAGATCGGGTACTACCACCATAATGCAGATTTAGTTTTAGGAAGCTACGGCGGCAATTCTTGTCTCCTGTAACCGGGCTTTAAAGTAAAAAATATAGCTCTTTTGCGGAACGTTAAGACCATATCGTCGGAGTTCTTTAACATGTCATCGGGGTTCTCCAACATGTTGCCGACCTTCTTTCCCCTGATCAACGGTATCTTTATCATATCGATGCACATCATATTTGCTTGGTAAGGTATGATGTTCACTTGGATGGGCTTCATTCTCGCTGTCCAGGATATCATCACCAAAAAGAAGGGGTAACCGAACCGAACCTTGGACATCATACGGTGTCGTAACCCCATCTTTTATGTTCTGTAAGGCGTCTTAATCGTATAGTCATATTTGTCGACCACGTACTTGTGCTTCCGTATCGCAGACCAAGGCAACATCGAGGCCTGTTTGGTATATAGAGCGACGAAGAATAATCGAAGCGTCGTGCAGATGGTCCGATAGCGTATATTGATACTATTCGGAAATAGAAATATAGATAAGAGGGTGTGACGGAAGAGGGATTCTATCATTTATCCGACCAACAGAAGTATAAAAATGGTTACTATAGCTTCCATAAAGGTCGGCAACGGTTCCAAGAAGTACGGCGACAGGTTCAAGAACTACGACGACGGGTTCAAGAACTACGGCAAAATGTGGCGAAATTCATTTTTGTTGCTTAATAACCAAAGAGTCCTTATCTTCGTATATAGCAGTGACGTCATATCAAGTCATTCTATTTATTCCGAATAAATCATCACGTTTTTGAAACACTACTTATTATTTATCGATACAGAAACCTCCGGTATTCCACAACGTTGGAATCGCCCCTACTCCGATGAAAAAAACTGGCCTCACGTCATTCAGGTCGCTTGGATTATTTATGATGTTAGTGGAACAGAAATCAAGCGTACCAGTAAATACATTTATGAAGGTGATATAGATATAACATCCGCTTCTCACGATGTTCACGGTATTACGTATGCATATCTAAAACAGCATGGTGATAGAAGGAAAGCCGTATTGCGTAAGTTAGCGCACGATATACAAAAATATAAGCCGGTTATTATCGGTCACTTTGTCGAGCTAGATGTGCAAGTGCTAAGTGCGGATTATTATCGGGCGAACCTCCCGAATCCATTCATTAGCCAATCGTTCTTCTGTACAATGTTGGATAGCGAAAAATACGCTACCAACCCATCGGCAACCTATCTTCGGTTGCCACAATTGCACGAATACCTGTTTGACAACTTATTGACAGATATTCACGAGGCAGAACAGGATGCCAATGCGACGGCGAAATGTTTTTTCGAGTTATGGAATCGTCATGAAATAACCCCATCCGATATGGAAAGGCAACAAAAAATGTTTTCACAGAAACTTAACTTTTTAGATAAATAGAATATTTAACATTGTGTTATAAAGCAGATTATGTCGAATTTGATTGAAGTTTTAAAAAAAGCCGCACCTTTTGATATTCTCCCCGAAAGCGTACTTCGTGGTATCTCCGAGTCGTTGGTACAAACTTCCTATACCCGAGATACCCTCGCTTATAGACAGGGAATAACAGAGTTGAAAGGTGTCGATATCATTGTCAAAGGAGAATATGAAACATTTTTTTATGACGCTTCTGAAAATAGACGGTCAATAGAAATACATCATCCGATTTATTGTTTCGGCGGTATTTCTATTCTTCTAAATAGGCGAAAAGCACTGAAGTCTGTCATGGCAAAAAAAGGAACAGTTGTCTACAATTTACCGCGTAAAGAATTTCTTAAAATATGTCAGGCATATGAAGATTTTTTCCAATACTATACGACCGACTTTGGTAAGAGGATGTTGGATGAAGAATTTTCACATTTTGTTAAGACACCGGCCTCTTTCGAAGAAAGTTATATTGCAGCAGAACAATTGTATTCCCGAAAAATAGACGGAATCACCTATAAGGATATTGTTTCCTGTCCTGCAGATACGCCCATCTATAAAGCAGCAAAACACATGGCCGATAATCGGGTAAGCTGTCTCTTCATTCAAGGCGAAAATCAAAATATCATCGGTTATGCCACTGATATGACCTTGCGCGATAATGTTATTTCGAAGTGCATCGATGTGAATACACCGATTGGAGAAGTCATGGACAATCCCATTGTTTCCATATCCCATCAAGCTTATCTCTATGAAGCCGTATTAATGATGTTTAGCACGAAAACACGCTATCTTTTAGTTGAAAAAGACGGTCGGTATGTAGGATTCTTGAGTCGGAACCGTATCTTAAGTGAACAAGGCCAATCACCATTAGTCTTTATACAGTCCGTAAAACTGGCCGAAACAATTGAAGAAC
This sequence comes from Sphingobacterium micropteri, assembly GCF_014692515.1. Taxonomy (GTDB): domain Bacteria; phylum Bacteroidota; class Bacteroidia; order Sphingobacteriales; family Sphingobacteriaceae; genus Sphingobacterium; species Sphingobacterium micropteri. Next base: position 129,778 of record NZ_JACOIK010000012.1, read on the forward strand.
TACGTCAAAAATGGAACTATGTGCCAGAGATCATCAAACAATTATTAGGTAGAGGTATTAATGCAGAGATTACCAATCAGGTCATTACCACAATCGCGGATACGATTGCGATTAAAATCATTGGACGTGTAATTCGGGAAATGGGAGAACCTCCGGCTAAATTTGTTTTTATGGTAACAGGAAGTGAAGGACGGAAAGAACAAACCCTGAAAACCGACCAAGATAATGCGATCATCTATGAAGATAAAGCGAACGAACAACGGGAGATGGTGCGGGAATATTTTCTAACGTTTGCCACCAAGGTATCCGATTATTTAAATGAAATTGGCTTCAGTTATTGTGAAGGAGGGTATATGGCGAGCAATCCCGAATGGACACATTCACTATCCCATTGGAAACGTAATTATAAAAAATGGATTGAAGACAGTGTGCCGGAAAATGCTATCAAATTTTCAACTTTTTTTGATTGCCGTTTTTTATACGGAGACAAAAATATTATTGAAGAACTTAAGCAGTTTCTTGAAGAAGAACTTCAAAAGCCAAACGATCGTTTTTTTGCTTTTACGGCAAAAAATGCGTTACAATATGAACCTCCTCTCACCTTCTTTAAGAATATTAAAACCGAAACAATCGGCAAAACCGAGGTTTTCAATATCAAGAACGCCATGACGCCTATTGTGGATCTAGTAAGGGTATATGCGCTTCAAAAGAGAATATATCAGGAGAATACGGGCGAACGGTTAAAAAAGCTAATGGAAATGGAGGTATTTACACCCCAACAATATCATGAACTTTATCAGTCCTACTATTATTTGATGGCTTTACGATTAGAAAATCAAGCTAATCAAATACTGGTAGAGAAGTCGGAACCCAATAACTATATCCGGATCAATACGTTAACCAAAATTGAAAAAGCTACGCTGAAAGAGATCTTCAAAACGATTAGCAACTTTCAAATGGGCATTAAAATGCGGTTCACCAATAATATACTGGGATAAGACATAGAAATGTTACAAAATATGAAGCAATAAATTGAAAGGAACACTTGACTTAGTGTAAAAAAGACACTATATTTGTCCCTTCATAATTTAGGTTTATAATTGGTTAGTTAAGGGCTTTCATTCTCCCCGTTTGAAAGCCCTTTTTTATGGTAAAAAATATAAAAATACCCCCTATTTTTACTATTAGGAGGCACTTTGTTTTAAGTTAAACGTTTGTTTATCAAAGAGATTCTGTTACTGTTTTGTAGCTTCCAGATTAACACCTACCTCAATGTCACGGCTTATTCCCCACTCAGCCGGATCTAATTCAGAAGTACCAAATTTGATCCCCCAATCAACACGATTTACTGTAAACTTAGCTTCTACAGCCACTTTGTTCTCTTGAACGTCAATTTTTGCAGGAAAAGAAATATTCAACGTACTGTCTAACAACGTAAGATTACCGCTAACAAGTTTGTTTGCTCCGTTCACAGCATTATTTACCGTAGATAAATCTAGATCAGAAACCTGCGTAATATGAAAAGTTGCTGTCGCATGATTTTCTACATCAAAAAAGTCTTCGCTTTTTAGGTGGTTCTGCAAATCGATAGCCTTCTTATCCGCTTCCGTTACAGAAGCGGCATCAACTTCTAAAGATTTCATATCAATGGTAAAATCACCAGCATTAACATTGCCCTCAGCAACTGTTAATTCGCCGGAAGTTACCGAAAGTATACCCCACCGAGGAGCAAGACCACCTTTATGTGTAGCTTTCCAATTTACTTCAGAAGCCTCTAGATTAGCCGTATACACATCTCCTTGCTTCTCCGCTACTTCTTGTTTTTCGGATACTTGCGTCTTGGAAGAATTTCCCCCACAAGAAGCAAACAGAATGGCTGTACCCACGACCATTGATAAAAAAATTTTTCTCATAAATATCTTATTTATATTCAATAAAAATTACCAATAAAAATACCTATCTTTTTTGATGTTCACAACATCCAGACCTTTTCCCGGCAAAAAATATTATATATGTTGTCTTAATGTAACATTTAGTATACCAGTACAATTTAGGTATCCAACACGACCAACGATTTACGGATAATGTCAATAGCCTCTTCCAATTCTTCTTTCGTAATCACTAAAGGAGGCGCAAAACGTATCTTGTCACCATGTGTAGGCTTCGCCAACAAGCCATTTTTCATGAGTTCCAAACACAAAATATCAGCTGCATTATCGCTGGTATGCTTAATGACAATGGCATTAAGCAATCCTTTTCCCCGAACCTGTTTAATTACGGGGTGTGCGAATCCAACTAACGCTGTTCGGAAATAGGCCCCGAGTTCTGCAGCACGATCTGCAAGTTTTTCTTCCTTCAGTACTTCTAGTGAAGCTATAGCAACAGCGCAAGCTAACGGATTACCCCCATACGTCGATCCGTGTTCACCAGGCGCTATGGTTAGCATGATTTCGTCATCCGCTAGAACAGCGGAAATTGGCATAACACCACCACTCAAAGCTTTTCCCAGAATAAGAATATCTGGACGTACATTTTCGTGGTCGCAGGCCAGTAATTTTCCAGTTCTAGACAAACCGGTTTGGATCTCATCCCCGATAAATAGGACGCGGTGTTCTTTACAAAGCGCTTTAGCAGCAGCCAAATAACCACTGTCGGGCACATATACTCCTGCTTCTCCTTGAATAGGTTCCACCAGAAAGCCAACGACGTCCTCATCTGCGATTGTATGACGAAGAGCATGTAGATCGTTATAGGGGATAGTAATATAGCCAGGCATAAACGGACCAAATCCCGCTTTTGCGGTAGGGTCTGTACTGAAGGAAATAACATTGATAGTCCGACCATGAAAATTGCCTTCTACCGTAATAATTTTGGCCTGGCCATCCGGCACGCCCTTTACAGCATAGCCCCATCTACGCGCTAATTTCAAAGCAGTCTCCACAGCTTCTACTCCCGTATTCATGGGCAATACCTTGTCATAACCAAAATACTGTGTAATATATCGCGTGTATTCTGCCATACGATCACTATGAAAAGCTCTTGATGTTAACGTTAGTTGTTTTGCCTGCTCCGTCAAAGCATGAAGAATCTTCGGATGGCAATGACCTTGGTTGACTGCGGAATAACCCGAAAGAAAATCAAAATAACGTTTGTCTTCCACATCCCAAACGAATGCCCCAAGCCCCCTATTTAGTACTACTGGCAATGGATGGTAATTATGGGCTCCATGTTGATCTTCAATTTGAATACAACTTGCTGTTTTTTCCGGTATTTGATAGCCGTTGATCTCCATAACACTGATATTATATTAATAAACTTTTAATGTAAACATATTTTTTGGAATATCGAACCAGAGTCCCTAAATTCGATTACTAAATAAAACTATCACTATATGATGTTATATAATAGAGTATCGTTAGTCATGCTGACCATTATCATGACAGCTGTTCTTTCCGAAGCAGGTGCACAGGAAAAAAGTGCTTCCCAAGCCGTGGAAACGGCTACAAAAGCACTTATAGACGCCATGTTAAAGCCTAATGCACAGGTGTTAAATAAACTTGCCTCCGACAAGCTTAGCTATGGCCATTCCAGTGGAACAATCGAAACAAAAGAGCAGTTTGTACAGACACTTATTTCTGGTGCTTCTGTTTTTGAAGAAATTCAAACGACCGGCCAAACGGTGGATGTGCAAGATAATACCGCCATTGTTCGCCATACATTGAGCGCCAAAACGAATGACCCGGGAAAAGGTCCGGCCAGTATCCGGTTAGGCATTATGCTGACATGGGTGAAATCGAATGATAGTTGGCAGCTTCTTGGACGGCAAGCGTTTAAATTGTAGATAAAATCTTCTCTATTACTGCTGTTGTCCGTAAGGCACTCTCTCCTGTTGAAAGACAATGCCCTTCTCCTCGTAACTCTTTTACAATGGATTCTATTAGGGCTTGTTGGATATGTGCTGGTTTTTCAAAATCAAAAAATTGGGTACCCGATGGTGTTATCCATGTTACTGGTGAGAAATCAAAGGTGCTAAAGCGTATCTCCCCGGTGGTTCCGGTGATGATGATTTGGTCTTCTGCCGTTTCCTGAATTCCGGAAAACGTCCATATACCTGTCCCCAGCACGCCATTGTCATGCTGCCAGCTAGCACAAACGCTATCCGGTACCTCATAATTTTTGGCAAGATTGATGGCATAGCCGTTTACGTCTGCTATCGGACTTATCATATAATCTACTATATCGAGTGTATGAGGAGCCATATCGACAAAATATCCCTCGCCTCCTATTTCCTTTTTAATGCGCCATGTATGCATATCGGGATTTAAATCCGAAAGACTGGGCGCACGTACCAATCTGACCGATACCGTTAATATTTTACCGATTTTCCCTTCATCGATCCATTGTTTAACCTGTGAAAAATAGGGTAACGCCCGACGATAAAAAGCCACAAATAGGGATACTCCCTTTTGTTTAGCTGCATCGTACATCTCTCTAGCTTCCGCGAGTGACATTGCCATCGGTTTTTCCACGTATACGGGCTTTCCGGCTTGTATCGCCTGTAATGCATATTCTTTATGTGTACTAGGAGGTGTCGCAATGTAAACAATATCAATATCTGGGTCAGCCAACAATGCTGGCACACCTTCGTATACTTTAGGCACTCCATGTCGTAGCGCATAATCTTCTGCTTTCTCTTTCGTGCGGGAAGTAACTGCTAATAAGAAAGAATGAGGTGTTTTATAAAAAGCCGGTCCGCTCTTCATTTCTGTTACCTCGCCAACGCCAATCATACCCCACTTTATAGTTTCCATATTTTTATTTCTTAAATTTCAATGCAAGTTTACCTAAAAATAACCCATTCTCCATCCATTCATGGGCTGTTGAAGCATCGCTCATAGGAAATACTTTAGACAATTGTGGTTGGAATGATTTTCCGATGAGTGGCCAAACATATTGGTGTACATCCCGTGTTAGCGGGATTTTGAAAGAAAGATCCCGAGCACGCAATGTACTTCCGGTCAAGAGGATACGTTTTTGCATTAATTTTAAAATATGAAGCTCTACCTTATGTCCTTTCATTGCATTGATATAAATCAAGCGACCGTCTGCCGCTAACAAGTCTAGATTTTTCTGGAAATAATCACCGCCGATACTGTCTAATATGACATGCACGTTCTCCGTCCGCAGAATCTCTCGAAAATCACTTTCTCGATAATTGACGACCTTATCGGCCCCTAATTGTCGACAATACCTTTCCTTTTCCGCTGTGCTAACCGTCGTCAGCACCCGTGCTCCAAATGCTTTTGCGAGCTGTATGGCCGTGCTTCCGATTCCACCCGCTCCACCATGAACCAACAGCGTCTCTCCTTCCCGCAAAGCCCCCCGTCGAAATACATTGTCCCAGACGGTATACACGGTTTCTGGTAATACTGCCGCTTCTTCAAAGCTGATCCCTTCTGGAATCGGAAGACACATCTCCTGATGAGCAGCAACATATTCCGCATATCCACCTCCCGCCACGAGACAACATACGCTGTCCCCTACTTTCCACAATGTTACTGCCGTACCTACCTCAACAATAACCCCGGCCACCTCCAGTCCTGGAATATCCTCCACCACGCCTACTGGCGCTGGATAATTTCCTTTTCGCTGAAAAATATCCGGACGGTTTATTCCCGCTGCGTTTACCTGTATCAATACTTCATTTTTCGCTATTGCGGGAATAGCTCGCTCTTGCAGTTCTAAAACTTCCGGACCACCTGCTTTTGTTATAACAATAGCTTTCATACCTATCTTTTTTTTGGATACTTCTGCAAACGCATGTTTAATGTAACCATAAAATAACGCCCAAGCCGATTATTTCGCGCCTCATATACGTCATTACCTATGTATTCACTGTACGTACCCATATTTTTATTCTGATCCAACAAATCGAACCCCTGTAAGCGTAGCAATGCCTGCTTATTATGCAAAAACGAAAACTCCAGATAGGCATTGATAATCGTCGGATTAATATTCATAAAACTGCTGGCATACCCAGAATTGAATCGTTGCGACATCTCCGCACCTAACGTTACATGTTCTCCCAAATAGCTTTTGGTAGCGGCACTTGCCAATAAGCTATGTCCGGTAATTTTCGTCGTATAAGGCCACGTATAACTCGCGTTATTTAAAAGATAATTCGCATTAAACATGGATTCAAAATAATCGCTCCAGCTATAACGCAGTTGAGCAGACTGGGAGTATATGAATTGTCTGGTGGTATTTCGTTGGTCGTTCACATATGACAAATTATTATAATAATCCGTGTTTCCACTGATATCCAATTGTACATTCTCATTAAACAGTGGTGTGTTGAAGAGATAATACCATTTAATATCATAATAACCGTCTGTATTTTTGAATGTGGTTTCCTGAATAGTAGAACCGGAAATTGCAGTTTTGTCAGATACAATTTTGTTAGCTACATAATTGTACGCAAAATTGGTTTCAAAATATTGTCCTCTGGACGTTACGAATTTTCGTAACGTCGTACTAATTCGGTTTGAAAATTCGGCTTTTAATTCTGGATTTCCGACGATAATATTTTGCGAGTTACTGTTATCCCTGATCGGGATGATATGTAAGAGATTAGGTTGATTATTTTTACCTACGTAATCAACACTCCAATCAGTTTCCTCATTTAATCGCCATTTAAACCCTGCCGTAGGCACTAGGTTAACATTTTCATACGTATACTGCATATCTTCCCGTGGAAGGAAACTGCTCAGTTTTACAGGCTGCACCGCAAATCCAATATTTGCCCGGAAGGTTTTGTGGGGTGTGTACAAATAATTCAATCCCATACGGCTATTTCGAAAACGGTAATTATAGTTCACCCCTAATGAATCCACGTAGAAAAAATAGCCAAGTTCCTCCGATTTAAGCTTATCTTCCACGATTCGTTGCGTGGTCATATCCGTTAATTCATAATTGTACAAAAACTCTAATGTACTGTATGCAGAGAAAGGCTCAACAAAAGACACCGATGCCCTCACACCATCTGTTCCGTTTCGCTGTTGTATAAAATATCGTTGCTCAAACAAGCTATGTATTGGATCTATAGGTGTCGAATCTACAGAGACATAGCGATCGAGCACGTCTTCTAGTTTACGTTGGCTATTAAAGTTAAGCGAAACACTTCCTAATAACTTTCTACCTGGTTTTTGGAATGATTTGGCATACAACATGTCAATATCTAAATTAGGATTTCGCTGATAGGATGAATCTTGATAAGTTCCTCTATTGGTTATTCTATTATTGTTAACCTGTCTCTTTCGGTTATTCCAAACATATACCCTACTATAGGAAAAAACTGGTTTTATTTCTAATACATCTTGATTTTGGAACCGATGTTTGAGTTCCGCTCTAAGTCTATGAAAATTATCATCGTTTGTTATATCATAATTTTCCTCGTTAGAAATCCGGTTTCTAAGATAATCCGAGTGCAGTATGGAATTTCCTTCCGTAAAATTTTTCTTTCGTGTAAAGCTATAATTAGCGTTGAATTGTGTATTTTCTGCTAAATTATCTGAAAAGCTAAACCCTAACGACCGTATATTATTGAGACCATCCGTAGGATCTACAAAATCATTAACATCAAAAAGTGATTTCTCCCTTTCTCCCATCCCGGTTGGCGATCCAAAAGAGAATAGACTTGTGTTTGTATTGTTTATAGAACCTACCAATGAAAACTCCTGTCCATCGTCAAAACGATTAATACCTGCGCTACCGATATAGCGTTCCCTAGTTCCGACACCAGCGGTCAATTGACCAAAGGAAATACGCTTACGATCCTCCTTGAGAACAATATTCAAAATTTTCTCCGGTTCTTCCGTTGTAAAACGCTTATCGGCCGAAAGCTCGTTGCGATAGTTTAATATCTGAATACTCTTGATAAAATCAGCAGGCAAATTACGTGTCGCCGTCAAAACATCGCCTCCGAAGAATTTCCGACCGTCTACCTGTACGGATGAAATGGGCTTTCCTTGTGCATAGACGGTTCCGTCGCGCGAAACCTGGATACCCGGCAACTGCTTCAACGCCTCCTCTAAAAGAGAATTCGACCGAAAAGTAAACGCATCCATATTATATTGAACGGTGTCACCTGCATAGACGACCGGAATAGTTTTTAACACATACACTCCCTCTATTAATGAGCTCTGTGGCCGAAGTACGACATTCGGCATAACGATAAAGCTGAACAAGTTTTTAGATGACAGCGTTCTGTTCACAATTTGATGCCCCAACATGCTATAAGACAACCGAATATCCAAACCCCTTATATCTTTAAAACGATAATATCCTGCATTGGAACTTATTACTGTAATTGTGTCCCGTGTGCTTGTCAATCGTATGGTAACACCTTTTAGTCTTGTTCCAGCGGTATCCACTACAAATCCCTGAATCTGCCGTGGTTCGGTTTGGGCTTTTGCTCCAATCGAACCTAGCCCAACAAAAAAGAGCGTCGCAATCAGAAATATAAGATACCGATGATGTTCCACAAAAACTAACGTTTACGCATTTGTGTCAATATACAAAAAAAATGAAATTCAATAAAAGAAAAGCGGGTCATCTCCTATTGAAATGACCCGCTTATGTAATTTTTTCTGGAATTATTCTCCGTCAAATGTTACTTTAACTAAATGCTTATCTATTTCCCAACGACCAGTACCTTCTTCGCCAATCACATCAAACAATTCTAAAATACGACGCGCCACATACTCTTCTTCTACTTGTTCCTCTAAGAACCATTGTACGAAATTAAATGTAACATAATCTTTCAGCTTCATACATTTGTCCGCTATGTTATTAAACTGTTCGGTAACATGCATTTCCTGCTCCAATGTTTGCTCAAACACGCCACGAAAAGATTCGAAGTCAACCGGTATATTTGTAATCTCAGGAGAGATCGCACGTCCTCCGCGGTTATTGATATAGTTAAATAACTTCAACATATGCTCTCGTTCTTCGTCTGCTTGTTTAGCAAAAAAAGTTGCAGAATTATCCAACCCTTGATCGTCACACCAAGAAGACATTGCTAAATAAAGTGCGGATGCATGTGCTTCTACTTTTACCTGTGCATTTAATATATTTTCTATCTCCTCAGATAACGAAGATTTCAATTTCAATAGGTCTTTCATATTTATCTTCCTTTAATATAATCTTATATACTTTAATAAACAACAATGTATTCCCCACATTGTTTGTACAAAGATAAACCAAGAAAACTCAAAATGGATAAAGAAAATACAATACAAATTAAGTCTAAATTACAGCTCATCCGACTTAACTTGTTTAGAATCAGTACAATTAAAAGACTAGATAACGAGCAAAGCATCCTTACGAAGGATTTTCTTTATTTCGCTGTTTAGCTCTATCATGAACTTTGCTCCAGCCAAAATTTCCTTTAAATTTAGAATATCCTGAATGGAAAGAATAAAACACCTTTCCGTACGGTGAGGCATCATAATTTCAAAATCAGCAGCACGGGAAGTATCTGCCAACATACGCGCAATATCCATCCCATCTACACGTTTTTTAAATAGAAAGAAATCAGAAATCTTAAAGGCGGTTGTCGTGTGTTGAAATTCGAGCCAATAGCAGTTTTTTCGACTACATTGGTACACGGCTCCGTGTGTTGTTTTGAATACTTCTTCTACGTGTGCTAATGGACAGATCATCGTTGTTAAAATTCGCTGAGCAAATATAGATGTTATTCAGATTCAATCCAAATAAATTACTCGTAAAATATATAAAAAAAGCTGATCTCTCGATCAGCTTCTCTCTTTTTTGATTTGTTTTTTTAAAATTCCTCTTCCGGATTACTCAATAGCTCCTTGTGATTACTTACTGCTGTCCTGGTTTTCGTCTTATGTTTATTGATCTGTCGTCGTAGTGATTCTACGGCAAGATCAGTTGCTTCTTCGAAACTTTTCGCCTGTGCTTTGGCAAATAATTGGTTTCCAGGTATGTTCATCTTCAATTCCACCACTTTGTTGGCTTCATCGTCTACGTTTTCCAAACGAAGATAACATACGCTCTCGATGATGTTGTCCAAAAACTGTTCTAACTTAGCTGTTCTCTTTTTGATAAAATCAACTAATTTTTGATCAGCATCAAACTTGATAGATTGCACAGTAATGTTCATTTTTCCTCCTTTTTTTTAAGCCTTTGGATGGGCTTGTTTATAAATAGATTTTAATCTTTCTACAGAGTTGTGCGTATAAACTTGTGTTGCCGCTAAACCAGCGTGTCCCAGTAATTCCTTGATGGCATTCAAATCCGCTCCATTATTCAAAAGCGTCGTGGCAAAGGTATGTCGCAATACATGCGGACTTTTTTTCTGCTGAGAGGTAATACGTCCTAGATATTGCCGTACTGTCCGATAAATCAAGGAACGATAAGCCTGCTTTCCTTCTTTGGTAACGATTAAATAGGTTGATTTGTTTTTAAAATCTTGTGCATATTTCAACATTAAATAGCGTCTGATTTCTTCCAACAGTGTTTGGTGCACAGGCACTAACCTTTCTTTACCCCGCTTTCCAAATATGCGTACCCTCCGATTATAGGTATCAATATCACGTTCTTGAATCGCAAGCAATTCCGAAAGTCTTATACCCGTGCCAAACAATAACTCTAAAATAATAAAGTCACGTGCTTCCTCAAAGCTTTCCGAATCCATTGCCCCCCTATCTAATAATTCTACCATTTTTTCCTGCTCGACTACCACAGGCAATTTCCGGGGTGTTTTAAGTGCATGGACCAACTGCATAGGGCTAGAAGTTACAACGCCTTCCCTGACTAGAAACTTATAAAAAGAACGCAAGGACGATATAGATCGGTTAATACTAGAAGCTTGTCTATCGTTCTCTTTCATCACCGCCAAATAATATCGAATAACCCGATAGTCTACCTCTTCAAAAACGATTTCTTCGGTTGATAGAAAGTCGAGAAAACGATCTATTTCCAACGCATAAGCCAAAATGGTATGGGAGGAATAACGCTTCTCAAACTCCAAAAAACTTAAAAACCGTTGCTTATTCATCATCTATATCGTTCTTCTATAAATATAGTAAAAAGAGTGATGTAAAAAAATTTATTAGAAAATTTTAGAAAAAAGATGGCATAAAAAAAACTTAGCTCACCGTGGTCCGCAAGCTAAGTTTTAAGCGATCAATAGTAAATCTTACAATTTCGTATTTACATCAATAGCGTTCAATTCGTTGAAGGCTTGTTTTAAACGTTCTACAAACGTTTCTTCACCTTTACGCAGCCAAACCCGTGGATCATAATATTTTTTATTTGGAGAATCCGCACCTTCCGGGTTCCCGATCTGGGCCTGCAAATAATCCCGATTTTTTGCTTCATAAGCGCGAATACCATCCCAGAATGCCCATTGCATGTCTGTATCAATATTCATTTTGATAGCGCCGTAGGAAATCGCTTCTGAAATTTCTTCTGGCGAAGATCCAGAACCACCGTGAAAAACAAAATTTACCGGCTTCTCAGCGGATAAATTAAATTTCTCCCGGATATATTCTTGTGAGTTATGTAAAATAACCGGTTGCAATTTCACATTACCAGGCTTGTATACCCCATGTACATTACCAAATGCCGCCGCTACCGTAAATTTATCGGAAACTTTGGATAGCTCTTCATATGCATAAGCCACTTCCTCCGGCTGTGTATACAATTTTGAGCTGTCTACATCCGTATTATCTACACCATCTTCCTCGCCGCCAGTTACACCTAATTCAATTTCAACCGTCATACCAAGCGGCTTCATGCGCTCTAAATATTTTCTGGAGATCTCGATATTCTCTTCGATTGGTTCCTCTGATAAATCCAACATATGCGAAGAGAACAACGGTTTTCCGTGTTGTGCAAAGAATTTTTCGCCCGCATCCAAAAGACCGTCAATCCACGGCAACAATTTTTTTGCCGCGTGATCTGTATGCAATATAACAGCCACACCGTAATGCTCCGCTAACAAATGAACGTGATGAGCAGCCGATACAGCTCCCAAAATACAGGCTTGCAAACCGTCGTTGTTCAATGATTTTCCTGCATAAAACTGTGCTCCACCATTGGATAATTGAATAATGACCGGTGAGTTCACCGCCTTCGCTGTTTCCAAAACAGCATTGATCGAATTTGTTCCAATTACATTAACCGCAGGTAAAGCAAACTTATGTTCTTTAGCTATCTCAAATAGTTCTTGTACTTGATCGCCAGTTAAAACACCCTTAAAATCTTTTAGGCTCATATTTTTTATTTTATTACTTGTGTTATTCGCGACTAAAGATAGAGAGTTTTTTTGTTTTTTACAACTTAGTGTATAAAATACACAACATAGATGTAACACCGCTATATAGCCTCAAAAAAAACGTGTAATTTGCATAGAGACAGAAAGAAATGATATAGGAACAGAAAAGAATACCACTATTTTTTAATAATATTAATATCTTTATCACATCATACAACATAAAAACGAAATTAATTAATGGCATTACAGGTATACGGAATCAAGAATTGCAACACGGTAAAAAAAGCGTTAACGTGGCTGGATGACAATAACATTGCTTACAGATTTCATGATTACAAGAAGGAACCTGCGACATCGGAGCAGCTAACGGCGTGGGAAAAGAAAGTATCTTGGGAGTCCTTGGTCAATAAAAAAGGAACAACCTGGCGTAAACTAAATCCCGAAGAGCAGGCAGCAGTAGTTGATGCCAACTCAGCAAATGCTGTTCTTTTAAGAAATAATAGCATGATTAAAAGACCATTAATAGAATCACCTAAAGGTATTATATTAGGTTTCGATGAGGAGGAATATCAAGATAAACTTAAATAGTGCTATGATTAAAAAACTGATTTTTATATCGTTTAGCGCTGTCCTGCTGGCCATAGGTCAAGTAAGTGCACAAACGAACAGTGTATACGACTATACAGAAGCTTTCCATCCTATTTTTTATACGCAGAACGGCTCTCCTTATCGTTCCGCTAGCGGAAAACCAGGGCACGCATACTGGCAAAACAGTGCGGATTATATCATCAAAGTGTCCCTAGATGAACAAATAAACCAAGTTTCTGGACATTTAACTATCCACTATACCAACAATAGTCCGGATGATTTACAACATCTTTGGTTTCAACTAGATCAAAATCTCTTCCAAGCGGATTCGCGGGGACAGGCTACTATACCATTGCAAGATAGCCGTTATGGCTCTGCGGAATCTGATTTTAAGGGAGGATTTCAATTAACGAATCTTCACTTTTCCGATGGTTCAAAGGCATCTTACGAGGTCATTGATACACGAATGCGATTGGAATTGCCTAAAGTATTAAAAGCTGGAGGCCAATCGGTTACCTTAGAAATGGAATTTTCATATACCGTTCCGGAATACGGAGCGGATAGGACAGGTATATTAGACACCAAAAACGGAAAGATATACACTATAGCACAATGGTATCCTCGAGTATGTGTATACGATGATATTTTGGGCTGGAATACAGACCCTTATACAGGACCGGGTGAATTTTATCTTGAATATGGAGATTATCATGTAGAGATCGATGCACCTGCTGATCACATCGTCGTCGCGGGAGGAGAACTCCTTAATCCGACAGAAGTTTGGACTTCCGAACAGCTTTCCCGATATAAACAAGCATTTGAAAGTGAAAGAACAATCTTAATTCGATCGGCAGAAGAAGTGACTAACGCTGCTTCACGCCCGAACAAGAAACGCCTCACCTGGAAATACAAATTGGATAATGCGCATGACTTCGCTTGGGCCTCTTCCAAAGCTTTTATTATTGACGGTGCAAGGATCAATAACCCTAGTGGAAAAAGCGCATTGGCCCTCTCTGCTTATCCTGCTGAAAGTAACGGTGGCAATGCTTGGGAGCGTTCTACGGAATATACGAAGGCATCTATCGAACATTACAGCAAAAAATGGCTTGAATACCCCTACCCAGTTGCTGTTAATGTGGCGTCTAACGTCGGCGGGATGGAGTACCCGGCTATTTCTTTTTGTGGCGCTACAGCCAAAGCAGGTAATTTATGGGGCGTAACCGATCACGAATTCGGACACAACTGGTTTCCAATGATCGTAGGAAGCAACGAAAGGCTTCACGCTTGGATGGATGAAGGTTTTAATACGTTTATCAATGGCTTATCCACCGAGGAATTCAATAAAGGAGAATATCATAAAAAGTTCGGAAACCGTAATAGTATGGCGCCGGCATTTTCCAAACCTGATTTAGAACCGATCATGTCTTCTCCCCAAAATATGAAAGAAAAAAACATTGGGATTCTTGCCTATTACAAACCTGCGTATGGCTTACGTTTGTTACGCGATGAGATAATTGGTGCGGAGCGTTTCGACAGCGCATTCCGTAAGTATATTGCGTACTGGGCATATAAACATCCTACACCGGATGATTTTTTTCGTACCATGGAAAATGAAACAGGCGAAAATCTAGCTTGGTTTTGGCGTGGTTGGTTTAAAAACAACTGGGCATTGGATCAAGCTGTCCGGTCAGTAGAATACGAGGGGCTGGACCCAAAACATGGTGCGATAATAACGATCGATAATCTACAAAAACTGGCTATGCCTGTTGTCATCGAAGCTACCACGGAGTCTGGAAAAAAAATAAGGAAAAAACTTCCTGTAGAAATATGGCAACGTAACACATCTTGGCGCTTTAAGCTTAAATCTACGGAAAAACTTACACGGGTAATCATCGATCCAGACAACGTTTACCCAGATATGGATCCTTATAATAACGTATGGCCCAGAAATTAGGGGTGATGAGATATAAGATAGAAAATATAATGAGAAAACAGATACAACATTACGCATTCCCTTTCTTTCTATTGCTTAGCGGGCTGGGTATAAGCTTTTCGACCAGTGGACAGGAAATTAAAGGCATTGTGTACGAACTGGAAAGCAGTCAGCGGTTACGCGATGTGACCGTTAAAAACCTTCGGACACATGAAACCACACAGACGGATATAGAGGGTAATTTTATGGTGGATGGACAAATCAATGATCTACTGACCTTTACGCAGCCTGGATACGAGGTAGATACTGCTTTCGTTTATCAAGAAGGCATACAACGGATCTATCTCATTCGCGACAGCAAAACCATTATGATCGATGAGGTTGTTATCAGTCGTCTTACTGACAGTCGTTTGGCACACGAAATAGAAAAAGCTAAAAATGAAGGACAGGTTACCGAAGCGTCGCAAAACCGTGGTGGGTTGCGGATTTCGCTTTCCCGTTTATTCGGAAGGCAAAGTAAAATGGCGCGTAAAAATCTCGATCTTCTACTGGAAGAACAGCATAATCGAAAAGTGGATCGGTTATTTAGTGCACAGGCTATTCGTGCCCTTGTACCACTTACAGATACCGAAATGGCACTCTTTAGAGAACAATTTCGCCCTTCACTTGAATTTATCGAAACAGCCTCGCCAGAAGATGTACGGGCTTATGTCCTCGATTCTTACAGTAAATTTAAATCTTCAAAATAAGACAGCGCAGTCTCTATAAAATAATATTATGCTATATAAAAAGTCTATACCACAAATTATCCAAGAAGCGAAGGAGAGCGGAGAGCACACCTTAAAACGAACACTTTCAAGTACTGGCTTGGTTTCTTTAGGTGTAGGCGCTATTATTGGAGCTGGGCTTTTCTCATTAACGGGAATTGCTGCTGCTGAAAATGCGGGGCCTGCCGTTATCCTTTCTTTCATTATCGCTGCCATAGCGTGTTCTTTTGCCGGACTATGTTATGCTGAATTTGCCTCTATGATTCCAGTCGCTGGCAGTGCTTATACTTATTCCTATGCGACGATGGGTGAATTTATGGCATGGATCATCGGTTGGGATTTAGTTCTAGAATATGCGCTGGCCAGTGCCACGGTAGCCGTCAGCTGGTCACATTATTTCAACGAGCTCTTACTCACCTTCGGATTTATTATTCCACCAGAATATTTAAAAGGCCCCTGGGAAGGCGGCTATATTAATATTCCGGCGATTATCATCGTTTGTCTCTTATCGTTGCTATTGATGCGAGGTACGAAAGAATCATCAACAGTCAATAATTTGTTGGTTATATTGAAAGTGGCAGTTGTCCTCATCTTTATTGTATTGGGTTGGAGCTTCATCGATTCATCCAACCACGTTCCTTTTATTCCGGAAAATGAAGGCGAAAAAATGGTGAAAAGTGGGGAAATGGGACTTTGGTCCTTTCTTAACAGTGATTATTTCGGACAGTTTGGTATCAGCGGGATTTTTCGAGCTGCCGGTATATTATTTTTTGCATTTATAGGGTTCGATGCGGTGAGCACAGCCGCACAAGAAGCTAAAAATCCGAAAAAAGGCATGCCTATAGGTATTATTGGGTCGCTTGTTATCTGTACAATTTTATATGTGCTTTTTTCCTATGTAATGACAGGCTTGGAAAACTATAAATCCTTCGAGGGGGACGCAAAGCCTGTCGCAACAGCATTTGCCAATACAGGATACACCTTCTTAAATACGGCACTCATCGTCACCATTCTTGCTGGTTATACGTCGGTTATTCTTGTGATGTTACTGGGACAAAGCCGTGTATTTTATTCCATGAGTAAAGATGGATTATTGCCCAAGATGTTCTCCGATCTTTCCAAAAACCAGACCCCGTGGAAAACAAACGCTTTTTTCATGTTATTTGTATCCTTATTTGCAGGTTTTGTACCTATATCGGATTTAGGTCATATGGTCAGTATTGGAACACTCTTCGCCTTCATGCTGGTTTGTATCGGTGTTTTAGTTCTCCGTAAAACAGATCCGGAACTGGAACGTCCCTTTAAAACACCATTCTCACCTTTAATACCTGTATTAGGCATTATCGTATGCTTAATCCTCATGATATCTTTACCAATCGAAAGCTGGGAGCGTTTAGCAATATGGCTGGTTCTCGGATTTGCCATCTATTGGTTCTATAGCCGAAAACACAGCAAAGTACGGAAATCACATCGATGACCTCTTTCCTTTATCATTATAAAAAAAGAAGCTGTCTAATTAGACAGCTTCTTTTTTATTCTCCACTTTTGGCTTGGGATGTTTTCTAGGTCTTTTCTTTCCATACGATCCCATGATAATTTTTCCTCTACGTGTTTTTTTATCTCCTTTACCCATAGCTTTTTGTATTTAAATATTACAATTATTGATCGATTGAAAGCAATTTAACAATTACTGCATGTAAATCCAAGTACTATAAGGAATTTATCTGATCTTTAACCCCTACTGTAATTAGGTGCTTCTTTTGTAATCGATATATTGTGCGGATGTGATTCTCTTAATCCCGCACCCGTAATTCGTACAAATTGTGCTTCTTTCAATTTTTCGATACTACCCGCCCCACAATATCCCATAGATGCTCTTAACCCACCGATATACTGATATACCACTTCTGCTAATGTTCCTTTATAAGGTACACGTCCCACAATTCCCTCTGGCACTAATTTTTTAATATCCTCTTCCACATCTTGGAAGTAACGGTCTTTAGAACCTTTTTCCATGGCTTCTACCGAACCCATACCCCGGTAAGACTTAAACTTACGACCTTCGTAGATGATCGTTTCACCAGGAGCTTCTTCTACCCCTGCAAATAGTGAACCCGCCATAATGGTATCGGCACCTGCTGCAATAGCTTTCGCAATATCGCCTGTTTGTTTAATACCACCATCGGCAATCAATGGAACGCCAGAACCTTTTAGTGCTTTAGCTACCTCATAAACCGCGTATAATTGTGGTACTCCTACACCTGCAATAATCCGTGTAGTACAGATAGACCCTGGGCCAATCCCAACTTTTACAGCATCTGCACCAGCTTCTGCCAATGCTTTTGCCGCTGCACCAGTCGCAATATTGCCTACAATAACCTGTAGTTCCGGAAAAGCCGATTTAACTTCTTTCAGTTTTTCAATAACGCCCTTCGAATGTCCATGTGCTGTATCAATGGTTACCACATCCACCCCTGCTTTTACTAAGGCAGTAACACGTTCAAGGGTATCTACTGTCACGCCGACTGCTGCCCCTACTAATAGACGACCATGACCATCTTTGGCAGCGTTCGGATAGTGTCTATATTTCTGAATATCTTTAAACGTAATAAGACCTTTCAAGTTTCCTTCCACGTCCACGACGGGTAACTTTTCTATCTTATGGTTTTGTAAAATCTCCTCTGCGCGAATCAGATCCGTTCCCTCCGGTGCCACGACTAAGTTGGTCTTTGTCATAAGCTCATTAATGGGCTTTGACATATCTTTCTGAAAGCGAAGATCACGATTGGTAACAATACCAACAAGCTTTCTATCTCCGTTAACGATCGGGATGCCTCCTATCTTATGCTCTTTCATAATTTTAAAAGCATCGCCGACAGTTGATCCTTCCAACAGCGTTACTGGGTCTTGGATCATTCCGCTTTCTGAGCGCTTTACTTTGCGCACTTCCGCCGCCTGTTCGTCGATAGACATGTTTTTATGCAACATCCCTATCCCCCCCGCTTGTGCGATGGCTATAGCTAAATCAGCTTCTGTTACCGTATCCATAGCGGCAGATACTAACGGAATATTTAAACGGATTTTTTTTGTAAGCTGTGTGCTCGTATCGACGTCACGAGGTAAAATTTCTGAATACGCAGGAATCAATAAAACATCGTCGTACGTAAGACCTTCTGCTACGAATTTTTGTGGATCTAATTGCATATGGCAAATATCTTTGGAGTTTCTATTTGCCAGGCAAAATTACGGTTTTTTTTGAGATTATCAAAAATTATCATTTTTTTATATCGACAGTAGAGCGCTTTTACAATAGGCTTACACTTGCTTTATTAATATGCACCCCTATATCATTTTGACAGTTTGGCAAACTATTTGCATTGAATAGTTTAAAAAAACCAACTTATCGATAATCGATAAGTTTTTGAAATTATATTAGAGAAGAATATCATGAAAAAAGTATTTTTATCGTTATTAGCAGCTTCTTTCGTCACGATCGGCGTACAAGAGGCGAATGCACAAGCCCGTTATCGAACAGCCCTAGGGTTGGGGATTGACGTGGGAGACGGCCCCACACTGGTAGGTCCGCAAATAAAGCATTTTTTTGACGGGGCCAATGCCGGAAACGCTCAAGTATTATTCGGGGACGATGTTACGGTATTAGGGGTTGATTATTCCTACAATCAGGCTATAGCTGGAACCAACGGTTTGAATTGGTATGTAGGTGTGGGTCCACAACTCGCTTTTGTTGATGGTGGACGCTGGTGGGGTGACGGAGATGATGATACCTATTTTGCCCTACGTCCTGCTGCTGGTTTGGAATTTAAAATTCCGTCCGCACCACTAGCATTCCATTTCGATTGGAAACCTTGGTGGAACCTATCCAACAATAGCAATTTTGAACCCGCACGTTTTACATTAGGATTTAAATTCACGCTCAAGTAAATTCCGGTCCACCATAAAAATGGAAATATCGGTATACCAACTTGGTGCACCGATATTTTTTTTTAAAAGCGGAACAAACACTATCTTTGCACTAGATTATATGATTAAGCTAGAGCAAGTCAGCAAAATATTCTATAAGAAAAAAAAGGAGATTCAGGCCCTCCTAAATATTAGTCTCCATATCAATAAGGGGGATATTTTTGGTATTATTGGTTATTCCGGTTCAGGTAAGAGTACACTTGTGCGTACTATTAACCTGTTGGAACGTCCCACTTCGGGAAACCTATACTTGTCGGGTCAGAATATTGTGTCGCTTTCGGAGCAAGAATTAATTCCTCTTCGACGGAAAATAGGGATGATTTTCCAACATTTCAACTTACTTTCTTCCCGCACGGTTTTTGACAACATTGCTTTTCCGCTAGAATTAACAGGAATGCCTAAAGCAGAAATAAAGAAAAAAGTAAGTAGCCTGCTCCATATGGTAGATTTATCGGAAAAACGAGATGAATATCCTGCTGCATTATCTGGCGGACAAAAACAGCGTGTAGCGATTGCCCGAGCATTGGCCTCTGATCCCGAGATTCTACTTTGTGACGAAGCGACCAGTGCATTAGACCCACAAACAACACGGGCCATCCTTTCACTTTTGAGACGTATCAACCGCGAACTGGGTATCACCATTGTTCTGATTACGCATCAAATGGAAGTTGTACGTGCGGTATGTACCCGCGTAGCTGTTATCTCTCAGGGTCAACTGATTGAAGAAAATGAGGTGAATGAATTATTTAAATATCCGAAATCATCTATTACACAGGAATTACTGAATCCAGCATGGACAATTGATTAACAGGAACAATTATGTCAGAAGCAACATTTTGGTTATTAGCGAAAGGCACTTGGGAAACGATCGTCATGACATTTTCTGCCGGATTCTTCAGTTTTCTACTTGGGCTTCCACTAGGCATATTATTATTTTTAACACGGGAGCGACAATTACTCGCCAACAAGCCGTTAAATAGTACGATTGCATTTTTCGTCAATATTTTCCGTTCGATTCCTTTCATCATTCTCATCGTGTGGATGATTCCCTTCACACGCGCTTTAGTAGGTACATCGATTGGTATGAATGCCGCTATAGTACCGCTAAGCATTGGTGCTGCACCATTTGTTGCACGACTGATAGAGAACTGTCTACTGGAAATCCCTTATGGCATCATCGAAGCAGCGCGCTCCATGGGCGCCACAACAATGCAAATTGTACACAAAGTGCTTATTCCTGAAGCTCTTCCTGCCATAATCAACAGTACTTCCCTTACCCTTATCACGTTAGTGGGATATTCTGCTATGGGTGGTGCCGTAGGTGCTGGAGGATTAGGACACATTGGTTATCAATATGGTTATGTAGGTTATGATGCATTAATTATGAATGTGGTGTTGGTATTGTTGATCGGCATTGTATTTGGTATACAATTTATCGGCGATCGACTATCGAAATACGTGGATCATAGGAAGTGAAGCGTTATGAATGATGAGTTATAAGTGATATAAATATGCACAAGATGATTAAATCTTTATTTAGTTCGGCTATTATTATAGCGACCCTTTTATCCTGTGGCGGGGCGAACCGTTCTGCTGATATCCTTCGTGTCGGTGTACAAGCGGGCCCTGAATACAGTTTGGCAGAAGAAGCCAAAAAAGTTGCAAAAGAAAAATACAACTTAGAAGTCGAACTGGTTTCTTTTAACGATTACGTTATGCCGAATGAAGCGCTACATCAGGGTGACATTGATGTGAACGTCTTCCAAACCACTCCCTATTTAGATGATCAAATGGCAAGTCGTGGCTATAAATTAGCCATTGTTGGAAATACGTTTGTTTACCCGATGGCAGGTTATTCCAAGAAAATAAAAAATATAAGTGAACTCAAACCGGGGGCTACGCTAGTTATCCCAAATGATCCCACTAACTTAGGGAGAGCACTTTTGCTCATGCAGGAAGTGGGGTTGATTCAGCTTAAAGATAACGTCGGATTACTACCTCGTTTACAAGATATTACCGGAAACAATTTAAATCTAAAGATCTTGGAACTGGAAGCTCCGCAACTGCCGCGTACATTGGATGACGATAAAGTCGCCGTAGCAGTGATCAATAACAACTTTGCTGCGAGCCACGGACTCATTGCAAAAAATGATGGAATTTTTATCGAAAACGAGAAGTCGCCTTATGTAAATATCATCGTGAGTCGGGAAGATAATAAGGAGGACGAAAAAGTATTAAGTTTTGCAAAAGCATATCAATCAGAAGAAGTAGAGGCTGTCGCAGAAAAGGTATTTAAAGGTGGGGCTATAAAAGGCTGGTAATTTGATGATGGAGGGTACGTTATGCGCCCCCTCCATCATCAAATTTAGCGGTTTGGAACCGTCCATAAAAATATCGTACTTCCATCTACCGTGATAGTTTTTTCAGCTTCCCAGTCGCCCATATCAAAAGCATGCGATACCACGCGTGTTCCCGGCTTCAATTCTTTTAAAATTTTGGATCGCAATTTTAAATTGACTTCCGGAAGTAAATAAAGCGTCAATACATCTGCCTTGCTAAAGTCAAAATCAAACAGATTTCCCTGTACAAAAGTTACTTTATCCGTTACACCTGCTTCTTTTGCATTTTCATTTGCTTCTCGGATACGTTGTGGATCAATGTCTACACCTGTAGAGGTGGCACCACGTTTAGCAGCAGAAATCGCAATACGTCCATCACCACAACCTAAGTCATAATGAACATCTCCTGCTTTCACACCTGCCAAATCCAACATGGCATCTACGACTGGTTGTTTTGTAGGTACATAAGGCACGTCTAGATTAGGTGTTTGTGCAAATACCTGAAAGCCTACGAATAAGCAAAGAACCAGTAAATAATTTTTCAATGCATTCATTTTATTTAATTTAAAGGGTCAAAAAAATATATTCATTTAATTATTATCAAAGTCCAACATACTATAATAGTACGTCGAAATCATGCTTTTTGTTTCGGTATGAAAAAGAAAAACACCATTCCCAACAACAGTACGCCTACTCCAAGCCACGCTCCTCTTCCGGCAAACATTAAACTGGAATATAATAGATACGTAGAGGTGAGGCAAAAAATAATCGGAAGAACGGGATACAACGGCACCTTAAAGGGCCGAGGAGCATGAGGCTCCTTATGACGTAAAACAAAAAGCGATAGCCCGGTACATAAAATAAAAAACCAGAAAATCGGTGCCGTAAAATCCACCATAGATTCAAATCCACTACGGGCGAACGACCCCAGAATAATAAGCATGACCGCTATTCCGCCTTGCGTCAAAAGTGCATTTACAGGTGTAGAGGTTTGAGTTTTCCAAGTGCGCATGAAAGAAAAAACAGAAAAATCCCGCCCTAACGCATGATTGGTGCGTGCCCCCGTAAAGATGGTTGCATTGGTAGACGTCAGTGCTGCCAGAACAACCAATAAGCCTATAAAAAACACACCGGCATCTCCCATAACAACACGCATGGTTTCCACACCAACTGCTTCCGAAGAAGCTAAACCAGCAACCCCCAAAACGTTAAGGTACGCTAGATTTATCAGTAAATATATAGCAGTTATGATTAGGATACTGGTAATCATCACCGTAACCATTTTTTTACTTCCTCCCCGCATCTCCGAAGATATATAACCTGCTTCGTTCCACCCGCCAAATGTCAGCAGCACCATGACCATCGCTCCTCCTATTGCCGATGTTATACCAGGACTTACAGGTGCGGCGGCCGCAGTCACATTATTTTCGGGTGCAAAGAAAAGTCCTGCAACAATCAATGCAAGCAATCCAACGAACTGCAAACCGACTAAGAATTTCTGCGCTCCCGTACCAACATGTACTCCGATAATATTAACAAGTGTTAGCCCAACAACCACTATTGCGGCATAAATAGAAGAAGAAAATGTACCTAAGCTATACAATTCACTCATATAGTCGCCTACGATAAAAGCCAACAATGCGATGGAACCTGTTTGGATAATACTCATCCTTGCCCAAGCAAATAGAAATGCAAAACGCCGACCGAAAGCACGATGCAAAAAATGATAATCACCACCGGTATTGGGGAAAGCCGTGCTCAACTCGGCATAACACATCGCACCGATTAATGATATTACACCTCCTAAGACCCATACGCCAAAAAATAATTCCGAGCTCCCTGTGTTTGCTGCAACAATAGATGGAGTTCGGAAAATACCTGCTCCGACAACAATGCCGACGATAACGACAATAGCATCAATTACACTTAAAACTTGTTTGGGGTGGGTTGATTTATGGGGATTAGCGGCACCATTACTGTTCGCCTCCGTTATGTTTTCAATAGTGGTTTTCAGGTTCTGCGTGTCTTTCATGCGCGCTTTCCATTTTGTAGGGTTATGTATTATTCCTTACATAATAGTACAAACAACTATGCAAATTGTTTCTATTTTTTTACGCTTAACTTACGAAAATGCGCTATCTCCCAGCGCGCTTGACTCCAAACTAATCATAAAATTCCGTACCTTTGCCCTGTTTTTATTTTGAGAAACCAAATTTATGCAAAATATTTATTCATCCCGACCTTATGCTGCGATCACTGCTATAGGTGGCTACCTTCCACAAGGACGACGAACCAACTTTGATTTAGAACAGGTATGCGATACGTCGGACGAATGGATCGTAAAACGTACCGGAATTAAAGAACGTCGTATTTTAGAACAGGGATTGGCCACCTCGGATATGGCCGTTATGGCTATCCGAGATTTGTGCACACGCTACGATAAAGATATTTCTGCAATAGATGCTATCATCGTCGCCACTTCAACACCAGACATGCTGATGCCTGCAACAGCAAATATTATAACACAAAAACTAAACTTAAAAAATGTGTGGGCTTTTGATATGAATGCTGCTTGTTCGGGATTTCTATATGCATTGGATATGGGGGCGTCGTTAGTAGAAACGGAGCGATACAAAAATGTACTCGTTGTCGGAGCGGACAATATCAGTGCATTTGTCAATATTCATGACCGTTCTACCAATATTCTTTTTGGTGACGGGGCTGGCGTAATCTGGTTAGAACCGTCCGCAGAAGCCGGTATCATTGATGCCTTTATGCAAAGTAACGGCGACGGACGCGAGTTCTTAAATATTGAAGGTGGTGGCTCTCTACATCCTACCCATGATGATATATTTAGTGATGAACGCAGGTATTTGCGACAAGACGGAAAGGTCGTATTTAAACAGGCTGTACAGTCCATGAGCAATGCATGCAAAAGCGTACTGCAACGCAACCAACTGGGTATAGAGCATATAGACTGGTTAGTACCACATCAAGCTAATAAACGTATTATCGATGCTGTAGGTAAGGAGATTAATATCCAAGAGGACAAAACACTGACCAATATCGAGTATCGTGGTAATACGATTGCAGCAACCATTCCCTTATGTATCTGGGAGAATATTAAGCTGATACAAAAAGGTGATCTACTGATGTTGACCGCGTTCGGCGCGGGGTTCTCTTGGGGCGCCAGCTTGTTACGATGGATGATATAGATATCAAAATATATACTTATATTCATTCCAGGCTTTAGTTTTCATGGATATGCGTATAAAATCTCTCACCCCATGGTTATTTGTAGTTTTCATATTATCGACTTTGATAGCATGCAGCGTTGTAAAAGACGCACATATACAGCAACAAACGGTAGTTAGTAATTGCAACCAACAAAATATCTACGATTATACGGAGGATGATATGCCACAACCTCTTCATACACTCCCTATCGATAAGACTTTATCTACTTATTTAAGCTATGAAAATTTAAATATGGCTAATGCGATTGGTATTTTAACCGATCTCACGTATTATGTTCGTTTAAAAAATGATAATAATCCCGCAGATCTTGAAAAACGAATTAGTCTCCTGGAATTAAAACAACGCATCGATCATAAAATTAATATGGCTTCTCTTGAAGTCTCTGCAATAGCGTCAGAAATGGATTGTGAAGAAGAACGAACCAGCCAAGTCGCCAATTATTTAAAAGGCGGAGAGAGTGAACTAGAATCTAAACTTACGGTAGCGGCCATCGTGGTAGGTGCAGCGGGTGCTATTACAACAGGTGGTGTTATAAAAAACGAAACGGCAAGCAATACGGTCGGAATTGCGACAGGTATTACCGAAGCCTCGTTAGGTCTCATTATGCTCTTCAACAATCGAAAGATTGACTTCTATCATGAACGAAACGCGCTTCGGGAAGTTTGGAAAGGAAAAAAAGTTTCTTCTAACTTTCCACCTTCTGTATGGTATTATCTCAATTATAATGACCCTACCAACGATACGCCGTCAGTTAGAATGCAAATCATTGACAAATGGAAAAACTTTGGGCAGATTTCGGAAGAAGAAAATGCATCCATCGAGCAAATATATTTTGGTAACGGTGGTAAATATACAACCGAACAACTTGCAAATCGGGCTGATATGTACGATCAGCTCGAATCTCATATCACTTTAATGAAACAAGATTTGAAATCACTGTCGTTAGCACTGGAAAAGCTTTGATCATGTCCTCAATCATTTGGCATAACCTTATATGTGGGGTCTTCCGCTATATCGATTTGGACAAAACCTTGTGCATTTTTTAATAAGGAACGGCAATCTGGACTAAGATGTCTCAATTGTACATGCTTATCCTGTTTTGCATATCGTCCCGTAATTTTATTCAACGCATCTATGGCAGACATATCTACCACCCTACTTTCTTTGAAATCAATAATAATATATTTTGGATCATCGAATACATCAAATTTTTCCATAAAGGCAGCTGTAGACCCGAAAAACAATGGCCCATATATTTCGTAGTGTTTCACCCCATCTTCGTCGATGTATTTTCTAGCACGAATACGTTTGGCGTTGTCCCATGCAAAAACCAGTGCGGAAACAATTACACCAGCTAATACCGCTAAAGCAAGGTTGTGCAGCACAACCGTAATAAACGCGACTAACATGCCTACAAAAATATCTGATCTCGGAAATTTATTAATAATACGTAGGCTTACCCACTGAAATGTACCAATGGCAACCATCATCATCACCCCCACCAAAGCCGCCATCGGAATCTGTTCGATAAACGGTGCGCCCACTAAAATGATAACCATAATAGCCATGGCACCGATGAACGATGAAATTCGGGTGCGAGCACCGGCATCGAGATTAACCAGTGTCTGTGCGACCATCGCACATCCCCCCATACCGCCGAAAAAACCGTTTACCATATTCGCTAGGCCTTGTGCCACGGCTTCCTGGTTTGACTTCCCTTTTGTATTTGTTATTTCATCGACCATATTAAGGGTCAGAAGTGATTCGATAAGCCCCACTCCTGCCATAACCAATGAATAGGGAAAGACTAATTTCAGCGTATCTAATGTCCATGAGATATCGGGAATATGAAAAGCAGGAAGCGTTCCACTTACCGATGCAATATCTGCCACTTTTTTTGTATTGATGCCAAATATGGTCACTAAGGCAAATACCATTAAAATAGCAACTAAAGATGCAGGAATTTTCTTAGTTATCTTCGGGAATCCTATAACGATCAGAATCGTGAGGCCTGTTAACCCAATCATCGTATAAAGAGATGCACCGGTCATCCAAGAGGACGGATCAGTGGGTAGCTTGAATTGTTGGACTTGCGCCATAAAAATAATAATTGCCAAACCATTCAAGAATCCATACATTACCGGCTGCGGAATTAAACGAACAAATTTACCTAGCTTACATAGACCAACTAGCAATTGCAATATACCCGCCAACACTACCGCGGCAAAAAGATATTGGACACCGTGCCCCGCTGCCAATGCAATTAATACAACGATTGTAGCACCAGCTCCGCCCGATACCATACCCGGTCTACCGCCCAGAATAGATGTCACCAGCCCCATCAAAAAAGCAGCATATAATCCCGTTAATGGCGAAAGACCTGCTAGGATGGCAAACGAAAGGGATTCTGGAATCATCGTCATTGCTACGGTCAATCCTGCCAGAATTTCATTTCTTAAATTGATATTTTCCAGTAATTTCAAGATAAAAAGGATATATTTTAACCACGCCAAAGGTAATTATTTTTTAAGTCCATCGTACTATTTTATACCCTGTAATGTTTTTTTAAAAACATTTGCATTTATAAAAAAATACTACTACCTTTGCCGTATCATAATTTAGGTTTATAATTGGTTAGCTAAAGGTTTTCATTCTCCCCGTTTGAAAACCTTTTTTTTATGCCTTATCAAAACATTTTCATACATTTAATGCTTAAATGAAAAAGACATACTAAAAATAATATTTGACAGATGAAACGAACATTTCCAGCTTTTTTATTATTATCGACAGCTTCATTAGTAGCTGCCTCTTGCAATACTAACGGAGCTTCCAAAGCGTCAGACGACCATGCTGCAACCGACAGTGTTTATCCTCCCGTAGAAAAAAACAAACCCAATACAGATTACAAACCTGCTTTTGAAGGTCAGACTCGGGCTCCAGGAGTAAAGACACAGACACCGTATGAAAGCGAAGTGGTCACAGACAAACTCAAATCTCCTTGGGGGATTGTAGCACTTCCTGATGGCCGCCTGTTAATTACCGAAAATGAAGGCAACATGCGCATCGTTTCTGACAATGGTGAACTTAGCGAAGCAATTGGCGGCATCCCAAAAGTGGATGCACGTGGCCAAGGCGGACTTCTTGGACTTACACTCGATCCTAATTTTGCTTCTAATAGAATAGTATATTGGGTATTCTCTGAACCTGTCTCTGGTGGCAATCATACGGCGGTAGCC
Organism: Sphingobacterium micropteri; assembly: GCF_014692515.1. Taxonomy (GTDB): domain Bacteria; phylum Bacteroidota; class Bacteroidia; order Sphingobacteriales; family Sphingobacteriaceae; genus Sphingobacterium; species Sphingobacterium micropteri. The sequence goes on from NZ_JACOIK010000012.1 coordinate 158,187, forward strand.
AAAGGACGTCTAGCTGATGATGAGAAATCCATTGAGAATGCACAGGTTATTTACCAAGCTTTGCCAACCTATGATGGCAAACAACATTATGGCGGACGTATTATTTTTGATAAAACGGGGAACTTATTTGTGAGTACAGGTGAACGTTCTGATCTAGAAACAAGACCACAGGCACAAGACCTAAAATCTGCTTTAGGAAAAATTGTCCGCATCACAAAAGACGGCCAAGCAGCATCTGACAACCCTTTTGCTGCAAACGGCGAGGCTCGTCCGGAAATCTATAGCTACGGAAATCGGAATGTGCAGGGTTTAGCATTACATCCAGAAACCGGAGATTTATGGGAAACAGAATTCGGCCCACGTGGAGGGGATGAACTTAACCGTATAGAAGCAGGAAAGAATTATGGATGGCCAACCATTACTTATGGTTTGGAATACAGTGGAAAAGAAATAGGGAATCCCCCCATCCAACAACAAGAGGGATTAGAGCAACCCGTTTATTACTGGGATCCCGTATTGTCACCAAGCGGCCTGATCTTTTATACAGGTGACGCTATTCCAGAATGGAAAAATAACATATTTAGCGGAGGCTTAAGCAGTATGCATATTGCACGGCTTGTTATTAAAGACAATAAAGTAGTGGGCGAAGAACGCCTTTTGGAAAAAGAAGGACAGCGCTTCCGAGATGTCGTACAAGGTAAAAACGGCGAAATATTCGCAATTACAGATGGTGGTAGACTTTATAAAATACATAAGAAAATATAGGGTGTTTACCCTATATTTCTTTCATAAGGTACGCGCGTAGCAATAGACCGTCCTAACGTTATTTCATCCACGTATTCCAGTTCACCACCAAAAGCTATCCCTCTAGCTATCGTACTAATCTGTACATCAAAATCCTTCAATTTTCTATACAGATAGAAAATAGTGGTATCGCCTTCCATCGTGGCGCTAAGGGCCAAAATAATCTCCTGCACTTCACCTTTCTTCAATCGCTCCATAAGTGCTTCTATCTTGAGATCGGAAGGTCCTACCCCATCCATCGGCGAAATAAGTCCGCCTAGCACATGGTAAACGCCTTGATATTGATTCGTGTTCTCAATGGCCATTACATCCCGCGTATCTTCCACCACACAGATCGTTTCATGATCCCGCTTTACAGACGAACAGATTTCGCATACTTCGTGATCGGAAATATTAAAACAGGTCTTACAATAACGTATCTGTTCTTTAAGTTGATCTATAGAGTGGGTGAAACGGTTCACGTCGCTATTTGATTGTTTCAACAAATGCAGTACCAACCGTAAAGCGGTTTTTTTACCTATTCCAGGCAAACGCCCAAATTCTTCTACTGCCTGTTCTAAAAGTCGCGACGAAAAATGCATATGCAAAAATAAAAAAAATCCCTATCTTGGAAAACTCAACAAGTGGAATCATGTATATGGTTAAAGATGACAAAATAAGAAGATCATTTGCCAATAAAACTTGGCAAGAAATAAAAGTAAAAGACTCTTGGCAGATTTTCAAAATCATGGCAGAATTTGTCGACGGTTTTGAAAAATTAGCCAAAATAGGCCCCTGTGTATCCATATTTGGTTCTGCACGGACCAAATCCGACCACAAATATTATGAAATTACGGTGGAAATAGCACGTTTACTTGCGGACAAGGGTTATGGTGTGATTTCAGGGGGAGGTCCAGGCATTATGGAAGCTGCCAATAAAGGGGCGTACGACGCCGGCGGTAAATCGGTTGGACTCAATATCGAATTGCCCTTTGAGCAATTTCACAATAAATATATTGACCGGGACAAGCTGTTAGAGTTCAATTATTTCTTCGTACGTAAAGTTATGTTCACAAAATATTCGCAGGGATACATTGTGATGCCTGGTGGGTTTGGCACGATGGATGAACTCTTCGAAGCCATCACCTTAATCCAAACCGGAAAGATTGCCCGCTTCCCGATCGTTTTGGTCGGAACTGAATATTGGAAAGGATTATTCGATTGGATTGCGAATTCCATGTTGGGTAATGCCTATATTTCCGAAGAAGACTTAAAACTTTACCGTTTTGTAGATACGGCAGAGGAAGCTGCTGACCATATCTTCCGATTCTATGATAAATATTTAATGAAACCGAATTTTTAAACACAAAACCATTAAACTTTCTATGTACGAAACCGTTATACTAGCAATGCACGATGACGGCAGTTGCTATTAATTGATAATAAGATATGTTTGAGTGGCTAGAGGATGTACCTATCCAGAGTGTATTAATATCCATTTTATGTGGTGCTGTGGTAGGCTTTGAACGAGAGTTTAAAAATAAATCTGCGGGTTTTCGTACCATTATCCTCATTTGTTTGGGTTCTACCATATTTACCTTAACATCTCGTATGGGAAATATATCCGATGACCGTATCGCTGCCAATATTGTGACCGGAATTGGTTTTCTGGGTGCAGGCGTCATTTATCAAGGCAAATTTACAGTACAGGGATTGACAACAGCAGCTGTCATCTGGTCTATGGCAGGTGTCGGTATGATGATTGGCTTCGAAAACTATGCGCTTGGCTTTGTGCTCACTTTTTGCATGGTGGTTATTCTTTCCTTATTCCAAAAGATGGAAAACCTGCTTGCCAACATTTACTTTATACGAACTATCCACGTCACTTTTCAAAATATCGAAGTAGCCCATTTAGGTGAATTTGAAAATTTCATGAAAGAGCATAAAGTAAAGCCTCAACGTAAAGGCGTGGAGAAAAAAGGAGAACATCTTACGGTTGTTTATGAAATAACGGGTACACAAAAAAATATCCGTCGCGCAAACGATGCCATTATCACACTGGATTATGTGTATTCGTTTAATAATTTAGGCTAAACAAAGCCCCCACCATTACTGAATATAAGCATAGGTAATTCCATCTCCACCACGATCAGCATGTTCGTCTTCAAAATGGGATATGTGACTATATTTACGCAGGTAATCCCGAATAAATTTTCGGAGTATACCGTCTCCTTTGCCATGCAAAATTTTCAACGACGGATAACCGATCATCACTGCGCGATCCAGCACGGTTTCCAACTGGCGTAAAGCATCTTCTGTACGCATTCCCCTGACATCAAGTTCTGGCTGAAAATCGGCTGCCGATTCCGTAGAAATAGCCTTGTGCTTCTTGACCACATTAGTTTTTTCCTTTCCCTGCAATTTAACCACTGTATTTTTCTTGACCACCGTACGCAGTTCTCCAAGTGCCAAAATCAGATTGTTCCCTTTCGCAACCTCTATGACTTGCGCTTCTGTATCAGCTCCCAGAATTTTCACCCAATCCCCTACTTTGAAGGATTCGTCCATTTGTGCAGCCACAGCTTGTTTGGTCACAGGCTTCTTCTCGGTGTGCTTATCCACTTCGGCATGCAAACGACGACGTATTTCCCTGGTTTTATCTTTATCCGCCTGTACGGATTTAATTTCGGCAACCGTATTCTCCACCAGTTTATTCGCATTTTTCAAAATCTGGCGAGCTTCCTCCTTCGCTTCCCGAATAATCTGTTTCTTATTTTCTTCCAGATATACTTGCAAGTTTTCGTATTCGCTCTTTAATTTTTCTAACTCGCGTTCTCGCATAGCGATAGCCGTCTTCGTGTCGTATATTTCCTTTTTATCACGCTCCAGATCCACTAATAACGTATCCACTTTCTTCTGACGAGCACCTATCTTGTCTTTGGCCACATGTAAGATATCTTTACGCAAACCTATTTTCTGTGCTATCTCAAAAGCGTATGAACTTCCGGGCTTTCCTACTTGCAAGATATATAGCGGACGCATCGCGACATTATCGAATAACATAGACGCGTTTTCCAATCCGGCTGTATTACTCGCAAATACTTTAAGGTTGGAGTAATGCGTTGTTATCACACCACGCACCTCTTTTTTGTTCAACGCTTCCAAAACAGCTTCAGCAATGGGCCCGCCAAATAACGGATCCGTCCCTGTACCAAACTCGTCAATCAAGACCAACGTTCTCGCATTTGCAAACTCGGTGAAATGTTTCATTTTTGACAGGTGCGCACTATAGGTACTCAAGTCACTCTCGATAGATTGGTCATCGCCAATATCCGCAAATATCTGTCGGAAAACCCCCACTTTAGAGGTTGTCTCCGCCGGGATGAGCAATCCCGATTGCACCATAAGCTGTAGCAAACCAACTGTTTTCATACAAACCGATTTACCGCCGGCATTTGGTCCAGACACTAGAATTATGCGGTCTTCTCGATCTATTTTGATATTTAAGGGAACGACGGACGGATGATTTTCTCTGCGCGCATTAATTAACAACAACGGATGCCGCGCATTAACGAGGTTAATATCTGCCTCTGTTGATAATTCCGGCATCTCGGCCTCCATATCAATGGCAAATAGCGCTTTCGCCCGAACAAAATCAAGTTTACTCAATAAACCATGATACGCTAATAATAACGGAACATGCGGGCGCAATTCGTTGGTTAATTCCGTCAATATCCGTATAACTTCCCGTCTACGCTCAAATACCAAATCTCTTACCTTATTGTTAAGGTGAAAAACTTCTTCTGGCTCTATATAAGCTGTTTGTCCAGTAGCAGATTCATCATGTATAAAACCCTTTAATTTACGTTTGTTTTCCGCGAGTATAGGAATACACAAGCGACCATCTCTAATCGTTAAGTTTCCGTCTGCTGTCCAACCGTTATTTTGTGCCTGCTTAAATACCTGATCGATACGTTTACGTGCTTCCTGTTCACTTTTAAGTATTTGTTGCGTCAAGTCCAACAACAAACGAGATGCATTATCTTTCATTTTTCCGCGGTCGTCTATCACCACTTCAATCTGTCTGATAATCTGTTTTTCGATAGGAAGATGTTCAAAAAGCAATTCCAGATGCACATACTGCCCTTGCCGTTCGTTGAAATAGCGGATAATAGCATACACCGTACGCAATGAAAGTAAAATACGATGAAACTCCTCCTCTGCTAAAAAAGAACCTTCTACACGGGCTTTTTCCGCTAACGGCTTTATAGGGTACAAATGATCCACAGGAAGCGGTGCATCGTTAACCAACAAATCCTTAAACTCTTGTGTCTGACGAAGAAATCTATCGATATTATCAAGTTTCACTTGAGGCTGAATTTTCTCCACCATTTCTCTTCCAGACTCACTCAAACATTTATCTTTTATCAGGTCTTTAATTTCAATAAAACCTAATTTATCTATTGCATTTTTGGGGAAAATCATAAAATTCTTAATTTTCAAGCGGCTTCGCTTCTACTTTCTTCGGGACGGGGTTTCGCATCGGGGTTGGCCGGATGTGTCTAGGTATCGTCGCCGGTTTCTGTCCAACAGATACCGCATTCGAATCCAGTTGAGACTTTTCCGTTTCTTCTGCATTCGGTTCATCTGCTTCTTTTGATACCGAAGGCTGGATCGTTGGTTGATATGTCTGAATAGCATATAGTCCTGCGCCGTTCATAAAATCGTTTTGATGCACACGATATGTCAATGGCACCGTATCCACCTGTACCTCCAGAATTAACTTACGGACATCCTCTTTTAAACGTTCAAACCGCTGGACAACACGTATACTATCTGAGACCCACACGTTTCTCAAAGAATCTGTCCGACGATAGTCGTCCTCATAACCATTTATTTTTTTTGTCACTTTGGTATACAATTCCTTAGAAACTATAGGGTTGCCTAAATAATAAGCAATATTATCCTTAAATTTAATCGAGTCGATACCGTATTTTTCAAATACCTCTCCATACAAGCTGCCGATAACTTTACGGGTACTATCCACCGGCAAGGTATTCAAATAGCCATCCACCAGATGTACATCCGTCATCAAATCTACCATTGTCTTTTCCGAAAGGATTCCTTTTGGCTTCGACCGATTACAGGAGATCATCAAAAAAAACGACGACAATATAATAAGTATTAAGCGCTGCATTTTGTAAGTTTGTACAAAATTACAAAAAGGCATCATAATAACCGCTTTTTTTCATTTTCAGAACATTTGAAATTACACCAAAATGAGTATTGCAACAAATATTGAATCTTTACAAGTCGACCTCAAACCAATCGGTGTTACCCTTATTGCCGTTTCCAAAACAAAATCTAACGAAGAAATCATGGAAGCCTATGCTGCGGGTCAGCGCATATTTGGTGAAAACATGGTACAAGAAATGGTCGAGAAATATGAAGCATTACCGAAAGATATTGCCTGGCATCTTATAGGTCACTTACAGACAAATAAAGTGAAATATATTGCTCCTTTTGTATCCATGATACAATCTGTTGATTCATTAAAGGTTTTAAAAGAAATCGATAAACACGCCGGCAGGCATCACCGGGTCATCGACTGTCTTTTACAGGTGTATATTGCAGATGAAGCCACCAAATTTGGTTTCGATCATGCAGAGCTTATCGAAATGCTGCGTAGCCGTGACTTTCAGGATTTACAGTATGTGCGTATCCGTGGGCTTATGGGCATCGCCACCAATACCGAAAACGAGAAGGTGATCAAAGAAGAGTTTTATGAACTAAAAATGTTGTTCGATGGCATTAAGACTAGTTTTTTCCATAAGGACGATACCTTTGATACCCTATCTATGGGTATGTCGTCGGATTACAATCTGGCTATAGAGAAGGGGGCAAATATGGTCCGACTCGGAAGCACCATTTTCGGGAAACGTATTATCAAACATTATAAGAACAATGATTAATGGTTAACGGTTAAGAAACTAGCAATTGGTGAAAAAGCACTTAATATATAGTATCGGATTGGGCATTTTTTTATTCGCCCACAGTTGTACCAGTAGAAACAAATCACAGGAAAGCGTATCAACAATAGTAGAAGATGCCCCTCCGTTGACGACAGACACGCTGGATTATCACCTGGAGGTTTTCAAGGAGATCAGCCCTTATTTTTCCGGTGACGAAACGACCTTGGACACGACATTTTATGCGGCACGTTATCCTGTTTTTTCTACAGAAATAGATTCCTTGGTTCGAGAAGCAATCTTTGTCGATGGTGAGCATAAAGCAAACCAAGTAGCAGAAAGCTTTCTAGGTGGATTCAATGAATATGCCGAAGAACAAATCAATAGTGAAAATCATGCTTTTCATGCTTGGTTCAGAAATCAAGATTGTGAAGTTATTTTGAATGTACCCGGATTTCTAACCTTAAAGAATGCGATTAGTGAGTACACAGGAGGTGCACACGGAATAGAAATTGAAATCTGGTCTAACTACGATACGCAAAATAAAAAGAAGCTTTCATTGGCTGATATTTTTCAAGACACACTTGTATTACGCCAAATTGTAGAAGGTTATTTCAGAAAACAAGAAAAGTTGAGCAATACCAGCGCTTATGGAAGTAATTATTTTTTTGATGATGAAACCTTTACCCTGGCAGACAACTTTGGTCTGACCCGTGCGGGGCTTTTGTTTCACTATAACCCTTACGAGATCAAATCGTATGCGGAGGGACCGACTACACTCATCGTTCCATATAGTGCGTTGGAAGAGGTAACGACGGAAAAAGGTCAGCGGTTGTTAGATATTTTAAAATAAATTTTCAGTAAAAATACATCAAAGATTAATAACAAGGAAAACGATTGTAAATAAAGGCTTTACAATCGTTTTTTGATTTTTTAGTAATGAGGTAAAAAGCAGAGAAAAGCTAGGTTTGGCAAAAGTAAGGTTACTAAAACGTTACTTTTGAAAACAAAAACTAACACATGTAAAATACTGTATTTCAGCTTTCTGCATAGTTTTTCATATTGTCCCGTAGCTCACATAGGTTTAATTTTATCATTAAGAATTGTGAGTATGGAAACGACAAAAAAATCAACGTTTAAGGTATTGTTCTACCTTAAAAAGAATGCCCCGAAGAAAAACGGAAAGGTAACGGTTATGTGCAGAATTACCGTAAACGGTAAGCAGTCTGCATTCAGCACCAAGTTGGATATTTCCGCAACAAATTGGGATTTGAAGTATGGCAGGGTTTTAGGAAAGAGCCGAGAAGCCCAAGAGGTAAACGGCAAGCTTGATAAAATCCGTTTAGGTATTGAGGAATGCTATTCAAAAATCCTAAAGAATGAGGGAGCGGTAAACAGTGCCAAAATTAAAAATGCTTTTCTCGGTATGGAAAGTGGAGAACTGACCTTTTTCAAGTTCTATGAACAGTTCCTTTCCGATTATGAGAAAAAAGTAAACAGTGGACTTCGTGTAAATGGCACACGTAGTAAGTGGAATTGCAACTTAAATTAGGTGCATTAGTTTCGATTTCATCTGACAGTTAAAGGGCAAACAAACTAGATTTGTAATGCGAATAACAAATTGAAGTTTAACCCCTTAACAATGTCAGACATGAATGTAGAGACAAAATTAATCAAAAG
>NZ_JACOIK010000013.1 GCF_014692515.1 Sphingobacterium micropteri
AAAGATATTCAGGTGCCTATATCGGCGGTGTCTACCTCTTCCCATTCCGAACAGAGCAGTCAAGCCCGCCAGAGCCGATGGTACTGCCGTAAAAGGTGGGAGAGTAGGTCGGTGCCGGTTTTTATACGGAGCCCCTGCAGTATAACTGCAGGGGCTTTTTTGTTTGTCGAGGGACAAACTTCACACATTACTCGCTACTAAATTATTACCTTTGTATAAATCGCGTTGTCATTTTACAGATGATTTATGATCAAAAAAGAGACCATCGAGAAAGTTTTAGATGCCGCTAGGATAGAAGAAGTAGTTGGGGACTTCGTGGATTTAAAAAAACGCGGAACCTCTCTCATTGGTAATTGTCCTTTTCATAACGAAAAAACACCATCTTTTCATGTATCGGTAGCTAAAGGTATTTATAAATGCTTTGGTTGTGGTGCAGGGGGAGATGCGCTTAAATTTGTTATGGAATTGGAGAAGTATTCTTATCCGGAAGCAATACGTTATCTGGCGGATAAATATAGTATCCCCGTCGAGGAGGTAGAACGTTCTCCTGCACAACTTGCTGCTCAAGATAAACGGGAAAGTCTATATGTGCTCAGTACTTGGGCTGGTAAATATTTTAAAGAACAACTCTGGGATACGGAGTCGGGTCAAAGTATAGCTTTATCTTATTTTAAGGAGCGTGGATATAGAGAGGACATCATACAGAAATTCGATTTAGGCTATTCGCCCGATCAATGGACCGCTCTCGTAGATATGGCTGTCGAAAAGGGTTTTCATAAAGATTATTTAAAAGAAATCGGTCTTGCTATAGAGCGAGACGACGCGAGTCTTTATGATCGTTTTAGGGGCCGTGTTATCTTTCCTATTCATAATCTTACGGGTCGCGTTATTGGTTTCGGTGGACGTACGTTAAAAACGGAGAAAACTATTCCCAAATACGTTAACTCACCTGAAAGCGATATATATCACAAATCGGATGTTCTGTATGGACTTCATTTTGCCAAGAAGGCTATAAAAGATAATGATATGTGCTATTTGGTGGAGGGGTATGCTGACGTTCTGTCTATGCATCAGGCCGGAGTAGAAAATGTGGTATCTTCTTCCGGGACTTCTTTGACCTCCGGCCAGATACGTCTTATTTCCCGTTTCACGAATAATGTTGTCATTTTGTACGATGGAGATGCTGCCGGTATCAAGGCCTCGTTACGCGGAACCGATATGTTGCTGGAAGAGGGACTTAATGTGAAAGTTTTATTATTCCCAGATGGTAATGACCCCGACTCTTATGTACAGACGTATGGCTCTACGGCATTTAAAGAATATATCGCTAAGCATCAGGAAGATTTTATTTTTTATAAAACAAATATCTTATTAAAAGATACGGGGGGAGATCCAATCAGACGTGCGGAAGTTATTAGAGAAGTAGTAGAGAGTATTGCTTTAATACCTGACGAGATAAAAGTTTCAGTTTTTATTCAACAGTGTTCACATTTGCTCGATATTGAAGAGCGTGTATTACTGACCGAGCTGAATAAAATACGCGTACAGAAAGCAAAAGCACAGGATAAAAAAATACAACAGGCATCTAGAACTTTAAATGACACTCCTCCGGAAGATATGCCTCCTGCCGACTTATTTTTGACGGATATAGAACGTGTCCAAGACGTTTCGTCAGGAGAGGAAACTCCGCAGACGATTACATCAGATACTTTACAAGAAAGGGAGATCGTACGTATTTTATTGAATTATGGTGAGGAACTTGCCGTATGGGAAGGCGATGGAGATGTTCCTATAGTTCCTTTACTCTTGAATGCTTTAGATGATATTGCTTTTGAAGATCGAGCAAGCGCCTTTATCGTCGATACTTTTAGACGTAAAGCTGAATATTTTGAAATTCCAGATACAAAATATTTTTTTTCGCACGAAGACAAGGAAGTACAGGATTTAGCTATCACATGTGTGGCCACACCGTATGAGCTTAGTCCAAATTGGAACGATGAAAAGCGTAAAATATACGTTCGACAGGAACGGGAGCATCTTCGGGAACTTACTATGCAGGCTATATACCGTATAAAAAAACGGAAGGTGGAGAAAGAAATGATCAAAATCAGGGAAGAACTAAAAGTGACGTCAACGGACGATATGGAGATTTTATTAGCCAAATATCAGAAGCTGAAGGAAGCGGAGAAAGTGCTTGGGAACTTCTTGGGCAATATTGTGGTGAAATAATTGTCAGGTGGGGGTTGTCATTTTATTTCTGTAAATTGGCGTCGTATATACGGAAAAAACAATGAGAGTAAATAATATTCTAGTTTTTGTGACTTTTGCTATCATGCTTATGTCAGGATGTAAATCGCAGAAAGGAAAATTCGAGTTTTTGTCTCCCAAATCCGGAGAAACACTTATTCTAGGAGAAAAGGTAGCTGTACGCATGCAGTTTCCAGATAGTACGCTAGATTCTGTTGTATATTCAATAGATGGACATGTTATTGAAAGAAAGCAGGATACAACAGAACTTCTGCTGGACACCGAATCTATTGGTCTTGGAGCACGGAACTTGGTGGCAAAACTCTATTGGGAGGGGAAAGAGGTCGTCGCATTTAGTAATGTAACTATTTTGCCGGAATCCCCTCGTCAATATACGTTCCAAGTTGTTAATGAATATCCACATGATACAACGGCATTTACACAGGGCCTCGAATTTGAAAACGGTTTTTTGTATGAATCCACCGGTGCGGGAAACGATTTGATAACGTCCTTAAGGAAAGTAGAACTCACTACCGGAAGGGTTTTGCAGAAGAAAGAAATCACAGGTGCTGATGCGTCTGGTGAACCTTATTTCGGTGAGGGAATGACTATTGTCGGGGATAAAATTGTGATGCTCACCTGGCGCAATAAATTGGGGTATGTGTTTAATAAAAATACGTTTGAGCAGGTTGGAACATTTAATTACCAACAAAGTACACAAGGGTGGGGGTTATGTTATGACGGAAAGAGACTTATTAAAACCGATAGTTCTAATAAATTGTATTTTCTAGACCCTAACACTTATCAAGAGATAGGTTTTATCTCGGTGTATGATCACAATGGGGCCGTTGATTATATTAATGAATTAGAATATATAGATGGGAAAGTATATGCCAATATATATGGAAAAGATATAGTAGTTATCATTAATCCTGAAACCGGTGTCGTTGAAGGCCAGATAAATTTTGTCGGCTTATATAAAAATGCTAAAAGACACGCTGTAGATGAAGAAATGAACGGGATTGCCTACGATAAAGAAAATAAAAGGTTCTTCGTTACAGGTAAACAATGGACCAAGCTCTACGAAGTAAAAATAATTGCGCGTTAATAATGATATCTTTTATTTCATATTAAATAGATATGCGCATTATGGCTTTTGATTATGGGACAAAGAGGATTGGCATTGCGGTTACTGACCCCATGCAGCTTATCGCAACGTCTCTGACGACTATCCATCCAAAAGAGATTTGGGCGTTTTTAACAGATTACCTTCAAAAAGAAGAAGTAGAAACATTTGTCGTGGGTAAACCCTTACAGATGGATGGAACAGCATCACAGTCGACGCAGCATATTGTTGGTTTTATCCGAAAGCTAAAAAAGACCTATCCAGCTATCCCGGTCGTCGAAATTGATGAACGCTTTACGTCTAAAATGGCTGCCAGCGTTATTGCCCAAAGTGGTCTGAAAAAGCAAAAACGACAGGAGAAGGGTTTGGTTGATACGGTATCGGCAACCATCATCCTGCAAACTTATATGGACTCCAAAGCATTTTAATACAATATACAATGGCATTAAGAGATATTTCGTTTTTCAACGAGGACATTGATTATAAGATCAAAGACAAGCAAAAAATACGGCAATGGATCGGTGCCACGATTACGGCAGAGGGCTTTGAACGAATCGGTGAATTAAATTTTATTCTCTGTTCAGATGCCTATTTGTTAGAAATCAACAAACAGTATTTGGATCACGATACGTATACAGATATCGTGACATTTGACTCTTCGGAAGAAGATCATGTCATTGCGGGTGATATTTTTATATCCGTAGAAAGAACAGCAGAGAATGCGTTGAAGTTTGGTGTGTCCGAACGTGACGAATTACATCGTGTGATCATTCACGGCGTATTGCACCTATGCGGATACCTGGATAAGAAAAAAGAAGCCAAAGAGTTGATGACCGCCAAGGAGAACGAATACTTAAGCAAGCGAGTTTTTTAAAGAAGTATATAAACAGAAAAGGGAAATCCAACGATTTCCCTTTTTTAAGTTAAGATCTAAAGCCTTAAAATCTTTCGAATTGTGAGAAAAAGAAATTACCTTCAATTTCTGCATTTTCGTCCGAATCCGATCCGTGAACAGCATTCGCATCGATAGATTTTGCGTATTTGTTGCGAATCGTTCCTTCTGCTGCCTCAGCAGGATTTGTAGCACCGATTAATTTGCGGAAATCTTCTACAGCATTGTCTTTTTCCAAAATAGCCGCTACAATTGGCCCTGAGGTCATAAAGCTAACTAAATCATTATAAAAAGGTCTTTCTTTATGTACGGCATAAAAATTGCCTGCAGTTTCTTTTGTAAGCTGGATGTATTTCATAGCGACGATTTTGAAACCGTCCGCGATAATATCGTTTAAGATAGCACCGATGTGACCGTTTGCTACTGCATCTGGTTTAACCATCGTAAAAGTTCTATTTGTTGCCATGTTGATAAATTTTTGTGCAAAATTACATAAAATTTTACTTATAGAGGAAACATAGGGGAATTAGAGGAAGGATGAAAACAGCAAAAATATAAACCTAAAAAATTTGTTTTATCCGATAGACTTATTATATTTGTTATGCTTGCATAGTAAAATATAAATCGAATTATGTCTCAAGACAATACCATAGACTATTTTTTGAAAACCTGTTGGCAAACGGTAGCTAACAAGTACAACATTATTGCTTCGCAATTTGGGTTTACCCAAGCAGCTGGTTATATTTTAATCAATATACATAAAGAAGGTACATCGGTTTCTCAAATTGCAAATGCTACTGGCGTAAAAACGACATCATTGTCTAGAGTATTAAACAATTTAGAAACGTTAGGGTTTATCTATAGAGAGGTAAATGCATCTGATAAACGATCGGTAAAGGTATATTTAACCCCCTTAGGTGTAGAAAAACGAAGATTAGCAAAAGATGTCGTTCGGAGTTTTAATGAGTTTTTGGAATCTCAGATCCCGGAAGCGGAGCGTGAACAATTAATTCAGTCGTTACAGAAGATCAACGCGTTAGCGACAAGTTATTAGCTCGAAGCAGGCGCAAAAAAGAAGGACGAAGATCCAAAAACTGTAGATGTTGGAAAATAAGTGTGAGACATTTGTACTAAAAAGTAACAAAATGAATAGACGTATTAAGAAAGTAGCTGTTTTAGGTTCGGGAGTGATGGGCTCGAGGATAGCTTGTCACTTTGCGAACATTGGTATAGAAGTGCTCCTGTTGGATATTGTACCGCGGGAGCTTTTGCCACAGGAAGAGGCTAAAGGATTAACATTGGAAAGCACGATCGTTCGAAATCGTATAGTGAACAATTCCTTAGATACGGCATTGAAAACCAATCCATCACCCATTTATAGCAAGCACTACGTAAAGCGTATACGTACGGGGAATTTTGAAGATGATATGGCTGCTATCGCAGCATGCGATTGGGTAATCGAGGTGGTCGTCGAACGGTTAGATATTAAAAAAACTGTTTTCGAGCAGGTAGAACAACATCGCAAGAAAGGAACATTAATCACATCGAATACTTCCGGTATCCCCATTCATTTGATGACCGAAGGGCGATCGGATGATTTTAAAACACATTTTTGTGGAACGCATTTTTTCAATCCGCCGCGTTATCTGGAGTTGCTGGAAATTATTCCAACTGCTGATACCGAACCGGAAGTCATCGATTTTCTATTGCATTTTGGAGACAAAATGTTAGGTAAAACCGTGGTGTTATGTAAAGATACGCCAGCTTTTATAGGAAACCGTGTTGGGGTATACTCCATGTTAGCGCTGACACATCTGGTCGAGCAGATGGGGCTATCGGTCGAGGAGGTTGATAAATATACGGGGCCTGCAATGGGACATCCAAAGTCGGCTACCTTTCGTACGGCAGATGTCGTTGGTTTAGATACCTTGGTTAATGTCGCGCAGGGGCTGACAGAAAATGTTCCTGACGACGAGGCGAAAGAGGTTTTCCAGTTACCGTCCTATATTACCAAAATGGTGGAAAACAAATGGTTGGGCGAAAAGACAAAACAGGGTTTTTATAAAAAAGTAAAAGACGAGAAGGGTAATTCGGTCATTCTTGGGCTCGATTTAAAGACGCTGGAATATAGAGAACAGGAGAAAGTTAAATCGGCAAGCTTAGAGGCAACGAAGCCTGTAGAAGATATCCGTAAACGGATGAAAGTTTACGAGCAAGGTACAGATAAAGCCGGCACATTGTTCCGTGCGATGCATTACCCCTTATTTGAATATGTCTCCCACCGTGTTCCAGAGATTACAGATGACTTTTATAGGATAGATGATGCCATGCGTGCTGGTTTCGGTTGGGAACTGGGGCCGTTTGAGGTGTGGGATGCATTGGGCGTGCGGGAGACGATTGATAAGATTCGGACAGAGGAGAAAAGGTTATCGGGACAGCAAGGTGAAGTAGCGCAGTGGGTACATGAGATGTTGGAAGCTGGACACGACTCTTTCTATAAAGTCCAAAATGGTGTAAGGCATTATTACGATATAAACTCAAAATCCTACAAACCCATACCTGGAGCCGAAGACCTCATCGTTTTAGATCATATTCGGGACACCAAAACCATTTGGAAAAATTCGGGTGTAACCATTACGGATTTAGGTGATGGTATCATCAATTGTGAGTTTCATACCAAAATGAATACGATCGGTGGCGATGTTATCCAGGGCATCAATAAAGCTATTGATTTAGCAGAAAACGAGTACCGCGGTCTTGTTATTACGAATGATGGTAAAAATTTCTCAGCGGGTGCCAATATTGGAATGATTTTCATGATGGCAGTCGAGCAGGATTATGATGAGTTGAATATGGCGGTGCGTATGTTCCAAAATACGGCCATGCGGATTCGTTATTCCTCTATCCCAGTTGTTGTTGCACCCTTCCAGCTGGCATTAGGTGGCGGATGTGAGTTTTCGATGCATGCCGATTTTGTACAATTGCATGCGGAGACATACATGGGCTTAGTGGAATTTGGTGTTGGTGTTATCCCTGGTGGAGGCGGCTCTAAGGAGTTTGCTCTTCGCGCTTCGGATGAGTATAAACCCGATCAAATTGTACAGAACACCTTAAAAGATCGTTTCTTAACGATAGGACAGGCGAAGGTATCAACGTCGGCCGTAGAAGCTGCGGAGCTTGGCTATTTGCAAGAAGGCAAATACGCCATCACGATGAATCGTAAGCGGTTGCTAGCGGATGCAAAGGCAAAAGCGTTGGAGCTCGCTAACGCAGGGTATGTACAGCCGGCTCCCCGAACAGATATTAAAGTGCTCGGAAATCAAGGATTAGGAATAATTTACGTAGGAGCCTCTTCCATGCGGGAAGGGAATTATATCTCCGATCATGATAAGAAGATATCCGAAAAATTGGGTTGGGTGATGTGTGGTGGTAATCTGTCAGAACCTACCGAAGTCTCTGAGCAATACCTACTCGATATAGAACGGAAAGTGTTTTTGGAGTTATGTGCGGAGCGTAAAACATTGGAGCGAATACAACATATGTTGACGAAAGGAAAACCTCTTAGAAATTAGTGAAACATGGAAGCATACATTATAGCAGGATATCGTACAGCAGTAGGAAAGGCACCGAGAGGTGGCTTTCGTTTCATGCGTGCAGATGATTTAGCGGCTGAAGTTATTAAACATATGGTGGCGACCATGCCACAATTGGATGTGACGAAAATTGATGATGTCATTGTGGGAAATGCCATG
Source organism: Sphingobacterium micropteri (assembly GCF_014692515.1). Lineage (GTDB taxonomy): Bacteria > Bacteroidota > Bacteroidia > Sphingobacteriales > Sphingobacteriaceae > Sphingobacterium > Sphingobacterium micropteri. Next base: position 8,018 of record NZ_JACOIK010000013.1, read on the forward strand.
CCAGAAGCGGAACAAGGATTGAACGTCGGACGTTTGATTTCGTTGATGGGATTGGATACCGACAAAGTACCCGGTGTCACGGTGAATCGATATTGTGCATCTGGGTTGGAAACCATCGCGACGGCTGTAGCCAAGATTAAATCCGGTATGGCCGATTGTATTATTGCCGGTGGCGTAGAAGTTATGTCGGGCATGCCGTTTGGCGGATGGAAAATCGTGCCAAATCCAGTGGTGGCGAAAGACCATCCGGATTGGTATTGGGGTATGGGGCTGACAGCGGAAGCCGTTGCGAAAGAATATCATGTTTCGCGTGAAGACCAAGATACTTTTGCACTTCGATCACACCAAAAAGCAATCACTGCGATAAAAAACGGACATCTGAAAGATGGTATTGTACCGATTAAGGTAACCGAAAATTACCTAAAAGATAATAAAGTCGCTACACGTGAATATATTGTCGATACAGATGAAGGGCCAAGAGCGGATTCTTCGGCAGAGGCGTTAGCAAAGCTAAAGCCGGTATTCGCGGCAGGCGGGTGTATTACCGCTGGGAACTCGTCACAAACATCCGACGGTGCGGCCTTTGTTATGGTCGTGTCAGAAAAGATGCTAAAGGAATTGAATGTTAAGCCGATAGCACGATTGGTGAGTTATGCCGTGGCAGGAGTGCCTCCACGGATTATGGGAATAGGCCCGGTGTTCGCCATACCCAAAGCGCTGGAAATGGCGGGACTGCGAAAAGAAGCCATCGACCTGATCGAATTGAATGAAGCTTTTGCTTCACAATCCCTGGCGGTTATACGGGAATTGGAGTTGGATGAAGAAAAAGTGAACGTAAATGGTGGAGCAATTGCTTTAGGACATCCCCTAGGCTGTACAGGAGCTAAATTGACCGTGCAGCTCTTGAACGAACTGAAACGTCGGGAGAAAAAGTATGGTATGGTGACGATGTGTGTAGGAACGGGACAAGGAGCAGCGGGGATATTTGAGATGTTAGATTGAGGATTTTATAAACAATGGAAACAAAAGCTATTAAAGGCGGGGAATTCGTGATTCGCGAAACCCCTTATACGGAAGTTTTTATTCCGGAAGAGTTTGATGAAGAAGCGAAATTGATTCGCCAGACTTGTTTGGATTTTCTTGATGCGGAAGTGTTGGATAAGCTAGATAGAATTGACGCACAGGAAGAGGGCCTGATGCAGAACCTGTTGGATAAAGCCGGAGAATTAGGATTACTGGGTGTCTCTATCCCGGAACAATATGGAGGATTTGGTAAAAACTTCAATACATCTATGCTGGTTGGCGAAGCGGTAGGTGGCGGTTATTCTTTTGCCGTGGCACTATCGGCCCACACCGGTATTGGTACATTACCTATCTTATATTACGGAAACGATGCCCAAAAGGAAAAATACATTCCCAAGCTAACGTCGGGAGAATGGAAAGCAGCCTATTGTTTAACGGAGCCTAACGCGGGATCCGATGCGAATTCGGGACGTTCCTCCGCAAAATTAAATGCAGAAGGAACTCATTATCTGCTCAATGGGCAGAAAATGTGGATTACAAACGGTGGATTTGCCGATGTATTCATTGTATTTGCAAAAATTGATGACGATAAAAATCTCAGTGCTTTTATTGTAGAAAGAGATTTTGGTGGGATCACCATGAATCCCGAAGAGCATAAGATGGGTATCAAAGGATCATCCACAAGACAAATATTTTTTAATGATTGTCCGGTTCCGGTAGAGAATCTATTATCTGAAAGGGAAAACGGCTTTAAGATTGCCGTTAATATTCTAAATATTGGACGCATCAAATTAGGTGCCGCGACCATTGGTTCTGCACGTTCTGTCGTTACGCAAGCCGTAAAATACGCCAATGAGCGCGTGCAATTTAATTTGACTATATCCAAGTTTGGGGCAATTCGTCACAAGCTGGCGGAAATGGCTATTCGTTTGTACGCTAATGAATCTGCCGCTTATAGAGCAGGACAGAATATTGATGATGCTTATGCTGCGCTTGTTGCCGGCGGAATGGATGAAGCTAAAGCCAAGTTAAAATCTACAGAACAGTTTGCTATTGAATGTGCGATTATAAAGGTATGGTGCTCTGAGATGCTGGATTACGTTGTTGATGAAGGTGTGCAGATTTATGGAGGCATGGGCTATTCCGCAGAAGCTCCGATGGAAAGAGCCTATCGCGATTCCCGTATTAATCGGATTTTTGAAGGTACCAATGAGGTAAACCGTTTATTGGTGGTGGATATGTTATTAAAACGTGCCATGAAAGGAGAGTTGGATTTAATGGGGCCTGCGACGGCTGTTGCAAACGAGCTGACAGCTATTCCTGATTTTGTAGAAGAAGATACAACTGTTTTTGCAACGGAAAAAAAGATCATAGCAAATTTAAAAAAGGCCGGTTTAATGGTGGCGGGTGCTGCTGTACAGAAACTGATGATGAGTTTATCGAAAGAGGAGGAGATATTAATGAATATTGCCGATATCATCGGATATATTTATGTGGCGGAATCGATATTGTTGCGGGCACAGAAGATTTATCATACCCAAGGAGAGGACGCTGCTGCTTTCCCCTTAGATATGGCGAGGGTGTATTTATATACTACGTTGGACAAAGTAGCTACAGCCGGGAAAGAAGCACTTTACGCTTTTGCAGAAGGGGATGAGTTGAAAATGATGATGGTTGGTCTGCGCCGGTTTACAAAAGTAGAGCCGTTCAATACAAAAGAAGCGCGCCAACGTATTGCAAAGAAAATGATCGAAGAGAATAAATATTGTTTCTAGAGCATTGTTTTTGGTTGATTTAGCCTGTCGCGGTTTACGTGGCAGGCTTTTTTATTTTTTATTAAAATAAAATCTATGTATTTAGTAGTCTTTGTTGAAATGTTACTATATTTGCAGGGCAACACAACTAGTGGAGTGAAATTTTTTGATAACAAAGTAAATAATAAAAATAAATGGACAAGGCAATAGCGGTTTTAGGATTAACTCATGTAAGTAAAAAAATCACTTTAAAGCATGTAGGTTGGGCTATTTTAGCACTCAAGCTAGCTATTGCAGGGTACTTTATCTATCTTTTAGTAGAAGGGTTTCGCACGAATGCGTTTGAGTTTGGAGAACGTTTTCTCTGGTTTATTTTGGCTGGCTTCGTCGCGCAGCTGATTGACGGGGCATTAGGAATGGCTTATGGAGTGAGTTGTACAAGTTTATTGCTTTGGCTAGGTATTCCACCAAAGTTTGCATCCGCTAGTGTACATACCTCAGAAATTTTTACGACAGGTGTTTCTGGTTTATCCCATATCCGCTTTGACAATATTGACAAGAGATTGTTTTTTCAAATTGTCGTTACAGGAAGTATCGGTGCAATTATCGGTGCTTATTTCATTTCCGATCTCTTTGATGGAGATTTGGTGAAGCCCTTTATATCTTTCTACTTGCTTTTGTTAGGTGTATATTTGCTCTACAAGGCATTTAAAAAGCAACAAGGTAAGGCAAAAAGCATGAAACATACACCTTTACTCGCGTTTGCCGGCGGACTATTGGACGCAATTGGCGGTGGCGGTTGGGGACCAATAGTAACATCTAATTTATTGAGTCGAGGGAAGAGTCCGAGGCATACCATCGGAACGGTCAATACCGCGGAGTTTTTTGTGACTTACTTTGCTACCGCTGTATTTATTTTCGTGTTAGGTGTTCAGCATCTGGAAATTGTTCTCGGCTTGATTATCGGTGGAGTAATTGCGGCGCCTTTAGGAGCATATATCGCATCTCGCATTAATCAACGTCTTCTTTTGATTTTGGTAGGTATATTGGTAGTCCTCTCTTCAGGATGGGGGATTGCAGCCGCTTTTTGGCTGTAGAGGTAAAATTTAGGGTTGATATCAAAATATGATGATAGGCTCTTTTTTTAAAAAATAAAAACTACTAAATTGATAGATTATATATATTATATTTCTATATTTGCGGTGTCGTTTTAACTTTCCTGACGACGACAAATTTAAAAGCATTAAAAAATGAAAAGTAATCAAATTCAAAACAGGTCAGTCAAAATGAATCCAAATGTCGTATATCTTTTTTGTCTTTCGCTAAAAATGCGAATGTGCAGATTTTAATTTCTTCCCTCTACAATAGAACACAGAAAAGGGAAGCAGATGCTTCCCTCCTGTGTTTAATAACAAACCGCAAGTTCAATTTTGGCGTTGGCACTTGTTAGTATTTACTATTAAACACCCGAAAATATGAAAAATTATGGAGTTTTACGATACTCACCACTCTTATTGTTTGTTTTTCTAATCAAACAAAACCTATTTGCACAAGTTCAGCCACAACCGATTATTAATGCTACCCTAGAAGGGGTTGTCATTGATTCTGTTTCCAAAGTACCTATAGAAGGTGCGACCGTTCAATTGGAGGCGGTTACGCACAGTGTCCGTACGGATAGAGATGGGAAATTCGTGTTCGTCACCGGTCAGAAATTACCATTCACGTTGATTGTTACGGTTGTGGGCTATCAACAGAAAAGAATTGTCGCCGATAATTCACCGACTACGATAGAATTGTCCCCTAAACAAGAAACATTAGATCAAGTTATTGTAACGTCACGGAGAAGGAGAGAGCAACTTCAGGACGTACCCATTCCGGTTTCCATTGTACGGGCTAGCACGATAGAAGATGCGGGGGCATTTAATGTTGGTAGAATTAAAGAAATAGTTCCCACGGTACAGCTTTACTCTTCCAATCCGCGTAATACGACGTTAAACATTAGGGGATTGGGTTCTACGTACGGTCTAACCAACGATGGTATAGATCCGGGTGTGGGATTTTATTTAGACGGTGTTTATTTGGCACGTCCTGCTGCGACATCCTTAGATTTTATTGATATCGAGCAAATTGAAGTATTGCGTGGTCCTCAAGGAACACTATTTGGTAAAAATACGACGTCGGGAGCTTTTAATATAACCTCCCGTCAACCTGAATTCACACCCAGTGCAAATTTCGAATTGAGTTACGGCAACTACGGTTATATACAGGCTAAAACATCTTTAACCGGTCCATTGATCAAAGATAAGCTGGCAGCTCGTGTCTCTTTTTCGGGAACACAGCGTGACGGAACTTTGTATAATGTCTATTCCGATCGCCAGATTAATGACATTAATAACTTAGGTGTGAGAGGACAATTGTTATTTACACCGAGTGAGAATTTAAACATATCATTGGCAGGTGATGTGACGAAGCAACGTCCGGATGGTTACGGTTGGGGTATCGCCGGAGTTGTTGAAAATCAGCGATCAGAATACAGACAGTTCAATAGTATTATTCAAGACCTTGGATATGAAATTCCTTACAAAAGTGCTTTTGAACGAAAAGTGGATCTGGATACACGTTCCAAAGCAGACAACGAATTGGGCGGTGTTTCGCTAAATGTAAATTATAAAATTGGCTACGGTACATTGACATCTACGTCAGCCTGGCGTTATTGGGATTGGGTACCGCTAAATGACAGGGATTATTTAGGTGTTCCTGCTTATACTATTTCAGCCGGAAATTCCGTACACGATCAATGGTCGCAGGAATTTCGGTATTCCGGTAATATTAGTGAAAAAGTAAGTGCAGTTGTTGGGGTATTCGGTCTGTGGCAGGATTTAAAAACGGATCCGGTACATACCGAAGAAGCCGGTGATGCATTATGGCGCTTTCAGCAAAACAATGAGTCGGCCACGCAATGGGCTCCGGGACTGATCGATAGAGTTGGTATTCGTACCAAATATGGTATTAAAAGTACGAGTTTAGCCGTTTTCTCCCAATTTGACTGGGCTATAACCTCTAAATTACATCTATTGCCAGGATTACGGTATAACTACGATAAAAAAGTAGCCGATTACGACCGTAAAAAGTATATCGATAACACGATAGATTATACGCCGGAACAACTTGCAGCGGTAAATAGTATCTATTCTGATCAAACATTTGACGTAAATGCTGACGCCGGAAATCTGTCGGGTCAACTATCACTTCAATATCGGTTTAACCCGCTTTACAATGCTTACGCAACCTATTCTAAAAGTTACAAGCCAATAGGAATCAACGTCGGTGGACTGCCGGTTATTGATGGAGAAGTCGCGACTGATCTAGCGGAAGTAAAACCGGAATCTGTAAACCACGTGGAATTTGGCGTAAAAACCAGCCCTAACCGAAATGCTTTCTTGAATTTAACAGTATACCAGACGAATATTAAAGATTATCAGACCCAAGTGCAAACACCAGATCCGGGAGTAAACAGAGGTTACCTAGCTAATGCGGAGAAAGTGCGCGTACAAGGTATTGAACTAGATGGAAGTGTAAGGCCGTGGGAATTTTTGAGATTGAATGGATCACTGGCTTATACAGATGGAAAATATGTTTCGTTCACGAACGCACCTGTTCCATTGGAAGAAGTGGGAGGCCCTGAAGCTTTTAAAGATGTTTCCGGCGGAGCGCTTCCTGGGATTTCAAAGTGGTCTTGGTCATTGTCCGCCGAATTGACGGCAAAGGGGCGCTTGTTAGGACTGGTAGGAAATTACTTTTTGGGAACGGATCTTTTTTATCGGTCTAAATTTTCGTCCAGCCCGTCACCATCGCAATACTTGAACATAGACGCCTATGCATTACTAAACGCACGTGTAGGCTTCCGGGCGGCAAGTGGACTCTCTGTAATTGTATGGAGCAGGAATTTGACGAATAAAGATTATTATGAGCAATTACTCGCTGCTCCGGGTAACTTCGGTCAATATGCTGGGGTAATTGGCGATCCGCAGACCTATGGGGTGACGCTGCGATATAATCTTAGATAATTGACGCTCAATACAAGCTTATTTCTCTTTGTTTAAGGAAGTATATAGGGGAATTGTTCCCCTATACTTCTGTCTTATAATTGATAATGTTACAAGCTAATTGGCGTTGGCACTTGTAGTTATTAACTTTTAGACAGTATAAACAAGAACAAAAAAAGAATACGACGGTATTCTACTTATCTGCTATTCTCCATTATTTTTTTCTGCACGCCTATCCTACGTGCGCAAGAAAACACTAAACCGCTCATCAATGCCACATTATCGGGGTCAGGTTCTCGATTCATTGACCAACGAACCATTGGCTGGTGTTACGGTACAATTACAGACGGTTACCCACAGCGTGGCAACAGATCGGGAAGCCCAATTACAACAAATTGTCCAAAAACGGCCCACTACGAGGTATGAAAGCAGATTTATACGAAGGTGGGATACGGGTACCGCTCATCGTGAAATACGGGAGCTCGACAGCAGGTAAGACTTCTGCATTTCCCACCTATTTCTCAGACCTATATGCGACGCTATTGGATATAGGTGGTGCACAGGATGGAGGAGAAACAGACGACACCAGTTTGCTCCCCGAATTATTTACACCCAATAGCCAAAATCGGGAAGATCGTTTTCTTTATAGGGAACAGTATCCCAAAAAAGGGATTCAGCAGGCGGTGCGTTGGGGCGACTGGAAACTTATCCGCCCGGGAAACGACGCACCTGTTGAACTTTATAATCTGCGAACCGATATCGGCGAAACAACAAATATGGCAGGAAAACATGCAGACATGGTAGAAAAGTTACAAACCTTCCTTCACCAAGCGCATGTACCGTCCGATTGGTGGCCGGTTGAATAAAAGGGCCTAAAGTGGTTTGGAATGCTGTTTAGCCGGACTAGGCGCTAGCGGTTCACGATACGCTGGCTGCTTCTTTAGCAAATCGAGTGCTTTCTGAAAATCCTTATTATTCATGTCTGCTTGATTTTTATATTCCAGCAGATCTTCCCCATAGATGTAAAACTCATACCGCGGAGCGAGATTCTTATTCTTGATGTTGGTCCATTCTACCAAACGATAGTTATCTGTTCGGATGGCGCGTCCCATCCAACCATCGCGCGGATAACAATGATAGGCATAATCTATTTTATGTTCTTTTTTGGTTAATAAAGGAACTAAACTTTCACCATCAAAAGAGACTGCATTGTTTGTCGGAAGTTGTAAGCCTGTCAACTGGATCAATGTGGGATAAATGTCAACGGTTTCTACAATCGATGTAGAAGTATGTCCACTCAAAATTTCTTCCGGATACGAGATCACAAGTGGGATGCGATTAGCCAATTCGTAATTCACATGTTTCGTCCACATGCCCATATCACCGAGCAGGTAGCCATGGTCTCCCCAGAGGACAACGATCGTATTTTTATCCAAACCTGACCGTCTCAGTTCGTTTAGAACCTTTCCTATTTGAGCATCGACGTAGCTTACGCCGGCATAGTAGCCGTGTATGAGCTGTCTTTTTAACGAGTCGGGATAACGCCGATTCTCTTCGTACACAGGAATATTCTGGTATTGTTCGATTTCGCCGAATCGTTTGATGGCGAAATTTGGTGCTCCCGAAGGATGTTCCTCCGTTTTGGGCAATGGAAGCTCGTACTCATCATACAAATCCCAGTATTTTTTTGGAACGGAGAACGGAAGATGCGGACGTGCAAAGCCCACAGCAAGAAAAAAAGATTGATCTTTGGCCTGTAAAGAATCTAATACCTGCACTGCCTTATTGGCAACACGGCCATCCCCATAAGCCTCATCCGGTACATCCGGGGACTCCCATGGAATACCCTTTATCTGTTTCAGTGCATACTCCCAGGAGTGATTTTCAAAAAGTGCTGCTTCTACTGTCAATTCGGATGGCGACTTATCCATCGTCAAGTACTCAATAATTTTCTCATGAAAGTGAGGTGCCGACCAAGATTGTGTATCATTATAGGTATTATGGCCTATATGAAATACTTTTCCTATTGCCTGTGTAAAATATCCTTGGTTTTTAAATGCTTCAGGAAGTGTTACCACGTCCGGATAATATTGGCGGATATCTCTACCAAAATCGTAAAGTCCTGTTGAGGTGGGACGACTTCCCAGCAAGAGACTGTTGCGCGATGCCACACAAACCGCTTGATTACTGTAAGCACGATCAAACCGCACTCCTCTATTGATCAACGCATCGATATTTGGTGTAACAGCCGCATCATCTCCAAAACCGTTTATAGCAGGCTTTAAGTCATCAACCAAGATGAAAAGAACGTTTGGCTTTTTTTGCTTCGTTTGAGCGCTGGAATAAGGTATAATACAAATAGTATTACACAGGATAACAAACACAATTTGATACAACTTTATTTTATTCATGATTTAAACTGTTTTACTTAATCTATACTAGCCGCCTTCGACTTAAAGATCTCATTTCTATGGAAATTAGAATCTTGGCATCTTATCCTTATAACATTTTATCGTATAAGGGTTTGTCGTTTCCCACTTGTTTTTGAGCGGATAAACATTATATTTCTATGCTTTCTTTTTCAAAAGCTCTTTTCCGTTCTTCTACCTTTTTTGGGTATTTATCCGCAAAATTATGTATTTTGTTAAAATCCTCCTTCATGTTGTATAAATATATGCCGTTAGAACCGGGTTCTCTCACTACATGATATTGGTTACGTACGAATACTACGAACGCAACTCACCTTTCCCACGAATCTTTTTAAGGAATAAATATTTTCATAAAGTCTATTAAATTAGTAGACTTTATGAAAAATGTTTTTATATTTGCACTGTTCGTTTCAATTGGCGTTGGCAACGATAGTATTTAAACATTAAACAGAATATGAAAACTTTCTACCAGACCCTACTTTTTTCTCTTCACGCAACACGTGATTTTGTCAATCTTTATTGTCTTTCGCTTCGAATGCGAATGTGCACCTGTTAACTTTCCTCTTCACATAAAAATCAAAAGGGAAGTTAATACCTCCCTTTTGATTTAATAAGCAAATAACAAGTTCAATTGGCGTTGGCACTTGTCAGTATTCACTATCAAACACTCAAAACTATGAAATATTGTAGAGTATTCCGATACTCGCTTTCTATTTTTTTAATCTGGGCCGCTGTTATAACAGCGTGGGCGCAGGAAACGAAACCGATTATTAATGCTTCCCTTGTCGGGACAGTGATTGATGCAACAACAAAAGATCCTATCGAAGGTGCTACCGTGCAATTGGAGGCCGTCACACATAGTGTAAAAACCGATCGCAGTGGGAAGTTTTCTTTTGTGACAGGTCAGAAATTGCCTTTTAAGCTTACCGTTACTTCAGTCGGCTACGCAACACAAAACCTGGTCATTGAAAACTCGCCGGCTGTCATCGAGTTAAACCGATCTACGGAAGATTTGGATGAAGTAGTTGTCGTTGGATATACTACCATAGCGAAAAAGAATCTCATCGGTGCCGTCGACCGGGTATCTCAGCAAGCGGTTAAAGATATTCCCACAGGAAGTTTTGATGCACAGCTTCAAGGTAAAGTGGCAGGAATGCAAGTTGCGGCTAGTACGGGGATTCCCGGAGAAGCGTTACACGTCCGTCTGCGGGGGGCAACCTCCATTAATGCAGATAACAATCCCTTGTATGTTATTGACGGTGTTTTTCTGAATTCGGAGAGCCTTCAAACTATCAATACAGGTGGTAAAGCGACATCTCCTATAGCTGATTTGAGCCCGTCAGACATCGAATATGTTGAAGTGCTGAAAGACGCGGAAGCAACCGCTCTGTACGGATCGCGAGGTGCAAACGGGGTTATTTTGATTACAACGAAGCGCGGAAGAAATTCGCAATCGGCTAAGATTGATGTCAATCTTTACACGGGAAGAGGAAAGGCTGCTAAACTGTGGGAATTAACTACAGGACCCGAACACGCTGAGTTGGTGAACGAGTATTTTAGAAATATAGGTCAAACTGAGCCATTTAGACCCGTTGCAGACGGGGGGAGAGGGCTACCTTCTGAACAGCAAACGTACGACAGATTGTCGGAAGCATTCCGGACGGCAGGAGTTCATAACGCGGATTTATCTGTATATGGAGGTAGCGAGAATACAGCTTATTATTTAAGTGCTGGGTATAATAAGCAAGAGTCTATATTGAAGCCAATCTCCTTTGACCGGGCAAATTTTCGTTTCAATTTAGACCAAAAGATAAACAACAATCTTAAAATAGGTTCGAGTAATGGTATTTCGAGAACAGGCCGTAACCAAGGTCGGGCGGGGGATGGGCCGCAGGGAGGTATTTTGCAGGCGGCATTGCATACGCCGACATATCTATCACCCTACAATGAAGAAGGTGTCTTGGTCGGCAGGGCCGGGTTTGATAATTTAACTTTGTTATTAGATAATTATGATGTCGGATCAACAAGTTTGCGCTACATTGGAAATGTTTATGGTGAATACCAGATTACACCGGCTTTGAAGTTTCGTTCGACGTTTAGTGTGGATTATAATAATTACAATGAGCACGAGTACTGGAATAAATTACTAATCGCTGGAAGTGGTGCTAACGGATTAGCAACTTCTGCAATTTCTCACTCGACAACATGGATCAATGAGCAAACATTAACGTACAGGAAAAGATTAGATGCTCGACATACTATCGGCGCATTGTTGGGTAATACATTACAGGGAAGTTATTTTTCCCTAACATCGGCAGAAGGTAGAGGCTTCGCAACGGACGACTTTACACTAATCAATACCGCTGCTACGACAACAAGTAACCAAGATTGGGATCAATATAAATTGGCTTCTTTTTTCGGTAGAGTGGATTATGCGTTTGATGATAAATATCTATTGGATTTTTCACTACGTGCAGATGGATCTTCAAAATTTAATAAAGGATATCAATGGGGGTACTTTCCGGCAGTTGGTGTCGCTTGGCGCTTAAGTAAAGAAAGCTTCTTACAGGATGTTACCTTTTTGGACGACTTAAAATTAAAAACCAGTTATGGTCTGACCGGTAACCAAAATGGCATCAATTCCTTTGCTTCCAGACAATTGTGGTCGGGCGTCGGGTCGTCTTATCGAGGGGTTGCAGGAATTTTTCCCGAACAATTAGCCAATCAGGAGCTCAGCTGGGAGACTACATCGCAATTCAACATCGGTTTGGATGCGGCCTTACTGAGCAATAGATTGACTACGTCGTTAAACTATTATTATAAATATACCAAAGATGGATTGTTGACCGAAGTGCTGCCCGGAACGACAGGTTTCAGCAGTTTTACGAACAATGCTGTAGAAATTAGCAACAAAGGATTTGAATTGAGCATTAGTTCATTGAATATCAATAGTGACGTTTTCTCTTGGAATACCTCATTTAATATCGCCCGTAACATCAATAACATCGAACAGCTGGAAACCCCGCAAAATTATGGTAGTCGAAACCTTATTCAATTTAAAGAAGGACATCCGATGTATTCATTTTGGGTATACAACCAATTATATGTCGATCCGCAAACAGGAGATGCCGTATATGAAGATGTGAATGGTGATGGCCGTATAACAACCGATGACAGACAGATTCTAGGTAGTATCTGGCCAGATTATTTTGGAGGTCTAAGTAATGATTTTTCCTATAAAAACTTTGATTTAAGCACATTCTTTACGTTCTCAGTCGGCAACAAAATATATAATCATAATCGTTTTTTCGGGGAAGCCGGAGGAGCTAGGGATGCGGCGCGTATCATTTTTAAATCTAATCTGGATCGCTGGCAACAATCTGGAGATATTACAGACGTCCCGCGTTCAGATGGGGTCAATAATAATAATTATAAAGACGGCGGCGGTAGATGGCTGGAAGATGGATCCTATTTAAGATTTCGAACATTGAGTTTGGGGTATAATTTTACGACGAAGAACCTAGGGAAATTGCCTTTGTCGAAGTTGAGGATATATGCCCAGGCAACCAACTTATTTACGATTACAAAATACACGGGGCTTGACCCCGAATCTGCAGCAAATAGTGCAGCAAATCAACAAGGGATTGATTTGGGAACACCACCACAGCCCAGAAGTTTTCAACTAGGTGTTAATTTAACTTTATAAGAGAGAGTCATGAGAACAAAATTTCTATATTTATTTTACATAGTCCTATTCACGAGCTGCTCTTCGTTCTTAGAGGTAGACCCCAAGTCATCCATCTCAGGAGAAGGTATAATCAAAGATGAAACATCCGCGAACGCAGCTATCAGCGGAGTGTATGATGCACTAAGAAGTTACTATAGTGTAGATTATCAGTCCATCGCCTACTTGTCAGGTGATAACGTCCAATGGACAGGGTCGCAATCACAGGTGCAAGAGTTTATCAACAATAGAGTCAATCCAGAGAATTCAACGATATCTTCTACATGGAACGGAATTTATAATACGATAAATCGAGCGAATAACGTAATTAGCGCCCTCGTAAATTACGAAGGAGATGGAATACCGGCAGCTGTAAAGGAGAATGTGTTAGGGCAAGCATACGCTATTCGCGGGTTGGCCTATTTTGATTTAGTACGCGTATGGGGCGGGGTTCCGTTAATTACAGAGCCAACCGAGAAAGTCGGGGATAATATTGGGATAGCGCGTAGCACCGTAGCACAAACGTATCAACAAGTGATTGATGACCTGAATCTCGCGGAGGATCTTTTACCTTCTGCAACGGATCGTTTTGCTTTTACCAAGAAAACGGTCTGGGCTTTAAAGGCTCGATACCATTTGTATCAGAAGAATTGGGAAGAGGCTAGGGACTATGCAAAACTATTGATTGATGACCAATCAAATTATGAACTAATCGCTCCTTACTATTCATTTTTTAAGAATAACGTTACTGGGACTAGAGAGTCGGTATTCGAACTGTTTTACAGTGCTAACGAACCCAATCCGCATAGAGCGCAATGGCAACCGCAAACGAATGGTGGAACCAGACAATGGGCGCCCAGTGAGGCGTTGATAGCCCTACTGACAAACGTTAGTACGGCCGGTGCGCGAAGTGCATTAATAGCACAGGACAACCAAAATCGCTGGTACGGTGATCTATATTATAGAAGCACAGGTGCCGATCCAACGTACGTCATTCGTATTGCCGAACTCTATCTTATCCGTGCTGAAGCCCATGCTGAACTGGAAGAATATAATCTAGCGATAGATGATCTAAATAAAGTCAGAGGACGAGCTTTGCTTGGGGATAGGCCATATACAACGAGCAAAAGTGATGTTTTGCTGTGGATTGAGGATGAACGTCGGCTAGAATTTGCATTCGAAGCACACCGTTGGTTTGATTTGGTCCGAACAGGTAGGGCGCAACACGTATTAGGTGTAACCGAATCATTCCGATTATTATTGCCGATTCCATACAGCCAGATACTGGCCGATCCGGCACTAAAACAAAATCCAGATTATTCATCATAAAGTATCGATATAGGATGGCAGCATATCTTCAAAATCACGTATGGAAGAAGTATCTTCTTCGTGTGAGCATACTTTTTATCTTGTTGCTCAGTCTACCTTTGCAATCAGATTTCTATAAAACGTTGTTTACGATCAGTTGGCAATATTTTATTGCGGACGTATTCCACTTAGTTACCTTCTTACCACATTATTTTGGTGAACAGAATGGTGTATTGGATTGGATATTGATCTTAATTATTGCATTGATTGGAGCAGCTGTCTGGCTGAAAAAGGAAAAACCCGGAAATGCCGATAGCGAACAGCTATACTATTATTATTTGAGGATATTTGTACGCTTTAAACTGGCGGCAATATTGTTTGTCGCCGGCTTTCTCAAGCTATTTCCCATTTTTGTTCCGGAATTATCTTTGAGCCACTTAAATACAGCGTATGGTTATTTTGCAGATTGGAAACATTTACTGTTAAGTTTATCTGCAGCTCCGGCGTATCTGGTGTTTCTGGGTATCGTTGAACTTATTGCTGCGGTATTATTGCTTTTCCGGAAAACAGCTTTTCTGGCCGTCATTTTTGTTATACCGTTTTATGGAAATGCGTTTTTGGCAGATTTAGCGTATCAAGGACCCACTTATTTTGTGTCTACCTATATCGTCTTGTTGACCCTGCCCATTTTTGTCTATGATCTGCAACGTTTAGGATCACTGATTGTTGACTTTAAAGAGACATTGCCGGCAAACTGGAAATTGGATTGGCGGGAAATAAGTTGGTCAAAATGGCGATTGCCACTAAAAGCTGCTTTTGTCTTTGTTTTTATCGTGTTAACAGGTGTCAGATCTTACTCGATCTATCAACAGCCAGATTCATCATTGCATTATCCAAGTGAGACAGGTCTACCCGATATTGAAGGAAAATACATGGTGGATATTTTTGTGTTAAATGGCGATACACTGGCTTCTTCACCAATAGATAGCGTAAGATGGAAAGATGTTGTATTCGAAAAATGGAATACATTAAGTGTGCGAAAAGTAAATACAGTTTTCAAGGACGAACCCGCTACCGCTTTTTTCCAACGCGAAGATGATCACAGAGATTATGAATACACCCAAGTTGGAGATCGTCTATACTATCGCTATACGATAACCAATGATAGTATAGCACTTAAAAATCCAAATAGAAATTATCATGATGATACCTACCTATTTAAATTGGAACGACCCGATAGCGTCCATATAAACTTGGCCGGTTTTAACGTACGGGGAGATACGCTTCAAGTTGGACTGCGTAAGGTAGACAAAAAATATCTTTTGTATGAGGTCAAAAAGATTGGACGTCGTGGGCTAGGATATAAGTTATAAATATTAAAATCATTTGAAGATGTCAGTTCATAATTTGTTACAAGGTAAGAGCCAATGGACTACCTTTCAACTCATCGCTTTTCGTATTAGCTTTGTTTTCTTTATCATCATATCGATACCGAATAACCCATTGTGGTATAAGCATGTGTTTGCCATAGATTGGTTTAATCTGGATTATAGGGATCTGTATGATATCTGTCGGTTTGGATCAGGTGTAAATTGGTTTGGTCGAACCACATTTGGCTATCGTTTGGAAGGGTATAGCATTTGGGTCAACACCCTATTTTTTTCTATTATAGCTGGTTTCATTTGGACATTTGTTCTAAAACTGTTCAAAAGAGAGCTATCGGAGTACAATAAGCTTTTTTATTGGCTTAATGTTGTTGTGCGATACAGAGCAGGTTTGGGAATTATCGGGTTTGGTTTTACAAAACTTTTTCCGGTACAGATGCCCTACCCTTCTTTAGGGATTTTGGATACCGATTACGGTGATTTAACCGCACAAAAGATTTTTTGGCTTTCATTCGGGATTGTACCTTGGTATCAGGTATTTGCCGGTATACTGGAAGTGGGAGCAGGCACTTTGCTGTTTTTCAGGAAAACAGTTCCTATCGGGGCTGCTTTGCTTGTCGGCGCATTGGGGGCCATTGTTGTAGTGAATTTTGCTTACAACGGGGGGGTGCATGTTTACAGTTCTTACTTCGTATTGTTGAGTTTATTTTTGCTGGTGCCCTATTACAAGCCGTTCTATAATTTGTTTGTCAACGAAATCGCTGCGAAAGTCGAGCTGTATCTCCCCAAATTTAAACCTAGGGTTAACTATTTTAGAATTGGTTTCAAAATCGTCATTATCTTCATTTTTGTAGGTGTCTTTTTCTATTTACAGTATATAGATTATAAATATGACCCTTACAAACAGCCTTCATCCGCAGGCGTTAAGGAGTTGCGGGGTAATTATAACGTGACGGAATTTAAATTAAATGGAGAGACAAGGCCATTTAATCCATATGATACGATCCGCTGGCAGTCGGCAACATTTGAAAAATGGTCTACGTTGACGTTCCGTGTCAATAGACCCGTGCGATTAGACTTGTCAAATGGTGGCGGCGATCCAAAACGAGATGTGAACCGCACATTTGAATTATCTGGGGTTGCAGGAGGACAACGTGCGTTTCATTATTATGCGGACACCGACAATAAAAAGTTGTATCTGGAAGATAAATTTAAGCTTATTCCCGATCCGCGTAATGTGACAGCTGGTGAGGGAGGCGATGGAGGTGTTCGAAACTATCTGAAAGATCAAAAGGCATATGATGATGCCCCAGCAATTTCTTTAGAAGAATGGTTGCCCGATTCGGTAAAACATAAGTTTGCTGATGAGGTGGATGATGTCCATCCCAAAGCCAGGACTACGCGCCGTATCCGCGAGTTTGCTAAAGCAGATGAATTGGCGAAAAAAGAAGTGAGACAGCGTTTCGTAGTTAACTATACCGTGTATGATAATGGTAATAAAGTCATATTGGAAGGGATAGATGAAAACCGTGATTCGCTCTACGTTGTCTTGGATAGGGTTGTAAAAGATTATAAGCTTACCCCAGGTAAATTGGTTGCTGGACAGTATGATTAACAATAGGGCAGTATATATAGTGCTTGGATGTGCTGTAGCACTGCTTATTCGTTGCAATCCTGCCGATAAGATCCCTTCTGACGAGCCAGTTCAGCGACACGAAGCAGATTGGTCTGACGGACTTGCGACGTACGAAGCAACGTGGCCGGAGAAATTTGGAATAGGAAGACCAGCAGATAAAAGTTTTATTGCCAAATGGGATATCGACGTTCGGCCCGATGGGAAAGGCTTGCCTAAAGGCGAGGGTAACGTGAAAGATGGTGCTGTAGTATACCAAAATAAATGTGCAAGCTGTCATGGCGTCAACGGTTATGAGGGACCCGAGGATAAGCTGGTCACAGATTCGACGGGAAGAAATACGATTGGTAATTATTGGCCCTATGCGACAACTATCTTTGATTATGTGCGTCGCGCCATGCCATTTAATGCCCCTGGGTCGTTAACGGATCAGGAGGTTTATGATATCACTGCTTATTTGCTGTATTTAAATGGTATCATACAGGAAGAGTATATTATTACAGAAAAGACCCTGCCAGCGGTAGAAATGCCTGCAAAGAAAAGATACATATTGGATGATCGGCGTGGGGGTCCAGAGATAAGATAAAATAATATGTCAGCAGAAAGAGAACATTTTAGGCAAATACGGAATCTTGTCCGTTGGTTGATGGCGGCCGTTGTCTTTTTTTTAATTTTGGCGGTAGGCTTTGCGGTGTATCAACATACATCCAATCAGGTCATAGAGCCAGATTTTGATTCAAAAATTGTTGTCGACCCCAGCAAGGTCCAAGGAGCCCCATCGTCCGAAGTGGGGTATCGTTCTAAATTTGATAGCCCCAAGCGTATAGCTACGTATGAGACGGCTTCACGAACGCCGTTGGAAGATCTGCAAGGTACGATTACGCCATCGGACCTACATTTTGAAAGACATCATGCCGGTATCCCCGAGATAGATCCGTCACAACACGAATTACTGATTCACGGTTTGGTTGAAAAACCTATACGATTAAAGCTTTCAGACCTCAAAAAATACCCCTCGGTATCGCGAATTTGTTTTATTGAGTGTTCGGGCAATTTTCGTTACGGAAAACGGGAAATGACGCCGGGAGAAGTATGTGGTTTAACTAGCCAAAGTGAGTGGACGGGTGTGTTACTTTCTACCGTTTTGCGGGATCTCGGCGTTAAACCGGAGGCCAAATGGTTGTTGGCAGAAGGTGCTGATGGGGCTTTGATGGCACGTAGTGTACCCCTGCAGGAAGCACTGACGGAGGCCATCATCGCCTATGGTCAGAATGGGGAAGCTATCCGACCGCAGCAAGGTTATCCGATGCGATTGGTCATTCCCGGTTTCGAAGGCAATACACAAATCAAATGGTTACGACGTATTGAAGTGACAGATGAACCAGTGATGACCCGGGAGGAAACTTCTAAATATACAGAGAAAGTCAAAGACGGGAATATCCGGATGTTTAGTTTAGTGATGGATGCCCGGTCTATTATTACCTATCCTGCGTATCCGAAGAAAATTGAAAAAGGCTGGCAAGAATTGCGTGGCATAGCGTGGAGCGGTAGGGGAAAGGTGACAAAAGTACTGGTGAGTGTAAATAATGGTAAAACCTGGCAGGAGGCACATTTACAGGGACCGGTGTTAGAAAAAGCACATACCGCATTTAAATTCATGTGGAACTGGGATGGAAAACCAACACGTGTCCTAAGCAAAGCGATTGATGAGACAGGTTATGAACAACCGACATATAATCAGCTTGTAGAAGCAAGAGAATCGAAGGGAGGTTATCATTTTAATCCTGTTGTGGGTTGGGATGTTGAGAAAAGCGGTGAAGTGTACTTGGCAGACATTAAGGACATCTAATAACGTATTTATTATATCGGAAAACGTGAAAATAATTTTTGAGAGACTATCAACTTTGCTTATTTTATTATTTGTTCAGAACACTTTTGCGCAAGTTGGACCGAATGATAGTACAAGTCGCTACTACGCTATTCAGGAAGTCACCATTTTTGGGAAAGGATCTGACATCGGATTGAACAATAGGGTTTCGGCAACACAGATCCAGAGCTTCAATAAGCACGATGTAGTTGAAGCTGTTAATTTATTGCCTGGTGTTAGCATTACGCAGCTAGGAGCAAGAAATGAGGGGAGTATTTTGGTAAGAGGTTTCAATTCGCTGCGGACGCCGGTTTTTTATGATGGTATTCCCATTTACACACCTTACGACGGGACATTTGATTTGAGTAGGTTTAATACGTTTGATATAGAGGGCATTTCCATAGATAAAGGTATGGTATCGGTGCAGTACGGACCGAATACAATGGGGGGTGCGGTTAATATCATTTCTAAGAAACCAATAAAAAAATTAGATATCAATGGTCAGTCAGGTTTCATATCGGCAAAAGGTGACGTGGCAAATGGATACTTTTCTTCGTTCAATGTGGGGACTAGACAAAACACGTATTATGCACTCGGCTCCGTTTCTGTTTTGGATCGAAAAGATTTTGTTTTATCTAATAGTTTTGAACCAACGGATATCAGTTTACAGGACGCAGGGAAAAGAAACCACGCTGCTTCTCAAGATATCAAATTGAGCGGAAAAGTTGGCTATACACCAAACGAAACAGATGAATATTCCTTGAGTTTTATTTATCAAAATGGAAATAAAACTATTTCTCCAAATGTGCTGCTGACCGGAAACAGCAATTGGAGAGATTATCCTGTTTATGATAAAAAAAGTGCTTATTTCAAAACAAAGACATTGCTTGCAGAAAAGACTTTTTTACATGTGACGGGGTATTACGATACCTATTTTAATGAGATGAAGCAATATGACGATAAGGAGTATATATTGCAAAATAAAAATTCATCTTTCTCGAGTGTATATGATGACTATGCAGTTGGCGGGATAGTAAATCTTACGTCGGAGGCCATTCGAAATAACGTTATAACGTTGTCCTTAAATCAGAAGTTTGACGTGCATAGGGAGCATAATCGCGAAATTGCAGAGCGTTTGGAGGTTGGACAAAATTTTAAAGCAGGAGAGCCCGTTCAAGAATATAATGATTATACTTTTTTTGTAGGTGTGGAGGATGTTATCGAGCTTAATTCTTTTGTCAAAGGGATTTTAGGATTGTCTTACAATACCAGAAGGAATACCGGAGCACAGGAATACGGTACACATTATGATACAGGCGAGCGCGACGTGTTATTTGATTTTCCGACTGGTTCAAATCAAGCCTTTGATTACAAGGGTGGGTTGGTTGTTGAACCAGTTGATAACCATAAGATCACATTATCGGCGTCAAAAAGGGCCCGTTTTGCTTCGCAGAAAGAGCGATATTCAAGTCGATTCGGAAGCCAAGTGCCTAATCCCAGTCTGAAATCGGAGTATGCATGGGTGTTTGACCTGACCTATTCGGGGGAAATAGGTTCTGTATTTCAGTATGAGTTGTCCGGTTTTGTGAATGATATCCATGATGCGATCCTTGTACGGACGGTTGGTGAACTGGATAATGGTAATCCGGTTAACCAAAATATTAATATCGGAAAAGCGGTATTTCAAGGTTATGAACTCGCTTTTGGGTATCAGCCGTTGTCATTTTTAAGTTTGGGCGGCAATTATAGTTTTATGGCATTAAAGGACAAAACCGGAAATGATGAGAAGTTTACAGATGTACCAAACCATAAAGTTATGGGGTATACTAAAGTTGATATTCCAAAGATTAAATCGGCTTTTCTTGTCAGTGTTGAGCATTATGGTAAACGGTATATGACGAGTACAGGAGATGAAGCACCAGACTTCACTTTATTGCAGGCGAAGTTCTCCGTCCCTGTCGTTAATGGTGTTTCGCTGGATTTGAGTGTTCGAAATTTATTAGATAAAGATTATTATCTGGCTTTAGGTTATCCGCGAGAGGGGAGATCGTTTTTGACAGCGCTATCCTATCGTTTTTGATGTTGGCTGAAAGTAAGTAACTTAGTAAGAGAATGAAAAAATACGATGCCATTATAGTGGGATCCGGTCCGAATGGATTTGCTGCAGCGATTACTTTGCAGCAACAAGGACTTTCTACGTTGATCGTGGAAGGCGCTGATACCATCGGAGGAGGTATGCGTACAAAAGAGTTGACCCTGCCGGGCTTTAAGCATGATGTTTGTTCAGCGATACATCCCATGGCGATGGCTTCCCCTTTCATGCGCTCTCTAACTTTAAAAGAATACGGATTGGAATTTACCCAAGCGGCTTATCCCGCAGCACATCCTTTGGACAGCGGCGATGCAGGCGTACTATACCATAGTTTAGAAGAAACTGCACAAGATTTAGGGATTGACGCGCGCACCTATACAAAATTGATTCTACCCATCATTAACCGATGGGAAAGCTTGGCTCTCGATACTATGGGGCCATTGCGTTTCCCTCGTCATCCGCTGGATTTGGCAAGTTTTGGGTTAAAAGCTTTAAAGCCGGCTACCTGGACAGCGTCGTCGTTTAAGACACAAAAAGCAAAAGCACTATGGGCAGGAGTGGCGGCACATGGCATACAACCCCTATCAAACTGGGCAACTTCTGCCATTGGCTTGGTGCTGATGGGGGTAGGACATCGGTATGGTTGGCCTATTCCCAAAAGTGGTTCCCAGTCTATTGCTGATGCGTTGGCAGCATATTATATTTCGCTCGGCGGCGAAATACAAACAGGATGTTGGGTAAAAGATACGCGGGAGCTTCCCCAGCATAAGATCTTGATATTGGATCTAACACCCAAGCAAGTGCTGAGATTAGAGGGATTGCAGTTGCACGATTCCTATCGGAAACAGTTGAGAAATTATCGTTATGGCATGGGGGTATTTAAGGTTGATTGGGCGCTTTCTGATGCTACGCCCTTTAAAGACGGGTACAGCCAGCAAGCGGCAACGGTGCACCTCGGTAATACCTATGATGAAATAATGCGGAATGAGCTTAATTCTCACAGAGGTCATGTGGTAGACAAGCCATTTGTTTTGTTTGCACAGCCTAGTCAATTTGATAAAAGCCGGGCCCCTGAAGGTAAACATACAGGATGGGCATATTGCCATGTCCCCAATGGCTCCACTGTTGACGTTACAACGCATATTGAGAATCAGATTGAACGTTTTGCTCCTGGTTTTAAAGACACTATTCTGGCGCGGCATACCTTTAATCCTACACAAATGGAAGCATATAATCCAAACTACATTGGTGGAGATATCAATGGCGGCATAATGGATATCTATCAGTTGTATACGCGCCCCTCTTTATCCCTTACGCCCTATCGTACGTCGAACAGAAACGTCTACATCGCCTCTTCCTCTACACCTCCGGGAGGAGGTGTGCACGGGATGTGCGGATTCCATGCTGCCCGCTTCGTTTTAAAGGATCATTTTAATGTGGATGTAATGTTATGAGTAAGATTATACTTGCCGGAGGATCCGGTCATCTAGGCACGTTATTAAAGAGGGCTTTTCTGGATTCGGGATGGGAGGTCGTGATTTTGTCCCGGCAGCGGAATAGAAAAGAAGAAGGCGTTACGTATGTGTTTTGGGACGGTGAGCATGTCGGATCTTGGAGCAATGTGCTGAACGGTGCAGATGCCGTGATCAACTTGAGTGGTAAAAGTATACAATGTCGCTTTACACCTAAAAATAGAGCACTTCTTGAAGATTCTCGCCTTTTACCAACTAATGCCTTGGGAAGAGCAATAGCCACTTGTAATAAACCTCCAAGACTCTGGATAAATTTTTCTGGTATATCTATTTTTTCTGGATTAAACGAATGGCAGGATGAGACAAGTATGGCGATCGGCAACGATTATCTAGCGCAACTGACCCGAAGATGGGAAGCTGCTTTTTCAGCATTTGATCTTCCGGATACGTTGAAGGTGATACTTCGCGTCAGTCCGGTGTTGTCAAAACAACAAGGTATGTTCGCTGAACTAATCCCACTAGCGAAATGGGGTCTGGGCGGGAAAGTTGCTGATGGACGTCAATGCGTTAGTTGGATTCATGAGCGAGATTTTGTGAAATTGGTACAGTGGATAATCGAGCGGACGCAACCACGGCGGGTTTATCATGCCTGTAGCCCTAATCCAGTCACCAATGCTGCATTTATGAAAGTGCTCAGAGAAAGTGTGGGTGTTTCTTTTGGGCTGCCACTTCCCTTGATCATGGCGCGTATCGGTTCGTTTTTAAAAGGCGTCGATTCGAGTATTCTACTTCATTCTGTTCCGGGGACAACCAAATACACTGTGGAAGATGGATTTGGTTTTGACTTTGGAGAGATTAAATGTGCATTGACCGATCTCGTGAAATAATACTTATATTGTCCATCATTTACAAAAAACCTTAACTGTATATTATAATGTCATCTTCTAAATCAAGTATAATGATTAGCGAGGACTGGGTGGTCGTGATCCTCGGATTAGCTATTATTTTTTTAGCTCTGTTTGGTGTCGTTGTACCTAAACCAAGTTTTTCGTGGGATACGTCAGCGATACTTTTTGCAAAAGTCTTATCCCCCGATAACCTATTGGTTGTGGGGGCACAATTTTTATTGGTGTTTGCTACTGCTCTCGTGGGAGCCTTGTTGTTGGGAAAACCGTTAAAGCCACTTTTGGTCGTTTTTCCTTTCATTTTTGTATTAACCATATTTGCATTGGTTTTAGCAGGCAATAGTACCGTACAAGAGTATAACTTGGAAGCTGTTATATTTAGCTTGGGTATCGGTTTGCTGATCAGCAATTTTTTCAAGTTACCCTCTTGGTTTAAAGAAGCACTTTCTACCGAATTGTATGTAAAAATCGGTTTGGTGCTATTGGGAACGACAGTTATTTTTAGCGAGATATTGAAAGCGGGAGCTTTAGGGCTCGTGCAGGCCTTGGTCGTTGTATTGTCGGTCTGGTATTTTGCGTTTTGGCTTTGTAAAAAATTAAAAATAGATCAGGAGATGGCGATGATGCTTTCGTCGGCTGTTTCCATTTGTGGTGTGTCGGCCGCTATTGCTACGTCAGGAGCGATTAAAGGAGATGCTAAAAAGCTATCCTATGTGGTTTCGTTGGTACTGATCACGGCGGTTCCGATGATGATTTTTATGCCCTATATCGCAGAATGGATGGGCCTGTCCCAAGAGGTAACGGGTGCATGGCTTGGTGGCAGTATTGACACCACCGGTGCGGTCGTTGCGTCGGGGTCTTTGGTGGGAGAGCGTGCCTTAGAGATCAGTACGATCGTGAAGTTCTCGCAAAATGTACTACTAGGAATTGCAGCCTTTGCCATTAGTATCTACTGGACGTATTCACACTCAAAGAGTGCGGAGCATGCGGAAAAGCCAACGTTGAAGATTATTTGGGGACGTTTTCCCAAATTTGTCATAGGGTTTGTTTTTGCGTCCCTCTTGTTCTCTTTTGTTATTAATCCTGCGCAAGTTGACGGCGTAAAAGCGGAATTGAAAAGTATACAAGGTTTGTGGTTTGCATTGGCTTTTACATCGATAGGTTTGGAAACGAATTTTAAAGAATTATTTGTGCATAACAACAAGAAACCCCTTTATGCGTTTCTGATCGCTCAGGGATTCAATATTGTGGTGACGCTGGTGATTGCATTGCTGTTGTTTGGGTAGATTGAAAAATACCTAATAATGGGTATTTGCAAGTGAAGGGCTATTTGTTTTATTTGTAATGAAATACGTTAAAATAACGCCATGAAAATTACGAAAAACATCAGTCTGTTAATCTTATCAATATTTTGTATTACCTATCATATGCAGGCACAAAGTATACAAGGAATAGACTATAATAACCCTTCTTTGGATTTTTTTACGACCGATCCGCCCGACACGATACTTTTGTTTAATATGAACAGTGTTGATCTTTCGGCGCTAAAATATACCTTTAATGAGGAAGAAGGAACGTTTGAGACTATGCTTCCCTTTATTGTAGACCGGCCTGTAGGATCCGCCCAAATTTTTTGGTTCTTTAAATATATACCTAAAGAAAGCAAGGATTTTTCATGGATGATTTACGAGAGTAACAATACCGATGTAGGCATCTGTAGGTCTTTTCGGTACATGAAGTCGGCTGAGGGAGGTTATAATGTGCTACAAGGACAAGATCAACTGACTGTGGCAATCCAACCTGGAAGATACTTGTTGAAAATAGTTGTGAATGATATCCCCGACACAGAAAATATAGTGTATCTTAGAACAGGAATAACCTCAAAATTGTTTTATTACGGTCTCCGGTCTGGGTTTTACTTAGGAAGATTGTAATGTGGCTAACATTTAAATCTAAAAAAAATGGAAAGAAGAAAATTCATAACAGCCGTCGCGGCTTTGCCGCTCATGGTTACGTTGCCAAAACTTGTAAGGGCACGTGATAAAATCGCCAGTTCAATTAATTTTAAGGGTGTTTTTACGTTAAAAGACCGTCCCGACGATGAGCTGACGATCCATCTTCACCTGTATAATACCGATAGTGTTGCCGCATTTATGAGTGACTTTCAGCGAGAGGAAGTGGGGCTGTGTATTGGTCTAAATGGTGATGTTAAATCTACAAAATTCCGGATTTTTAAACGTACGTCTCAGGATGTAGACTTTGATAATTCAAGCTATTTTTTCCATATCTACGAGGCAAAAGGAGGGGATAATTTAGACAATAACTACGGTATGATTCAGCAAAAAAATGGGGAGAATATGATTAAATTTGGATTTCATGAAGACATAGATGGTTCAAATGGGGTCTCAGATGGTGCTGTTTATCTATTTGATGAGTCTGATATGCCTGTCATAGAGTTGGAGGCTGAAACGGCCACTAACAATACGGAAGCAACGGACACGGGAACAACTACTGATTCTGATGATTTGGATTGTTTTCTGACGTCTGCCTGTGTCTTCCATAAAGGGCTGGCGGATGATTGCTATGAATTGCAAACGTTAAGGCAGTTGAGAGAAACCGCAATGAGGCCCATACCAGAATATGATGAACTGATTTCGGAATATGAGCTTATTGCCCCCGCTATGCTGAAAAATATTTATCGGGCAGATAATAAACATGAAATTTTGGATTGTATTTACGACCAATTAGTGATCCCTTCCATTTTGCTGATCGAACGTAACAAACCGGCGGAAGCTATCGCCTATTATGCCAATTTTGTAGAAATGATGAAGAAGGAATATTTGTGAAATTTTTTTATAAATCGTACCGAAACTAATAATCCAAACAAAAATATAGACGACTAAATATTATGGAATTTACTATCTTTCAGCATCCTCTTATTGGATAATGGCGTATGGACGAAAAAGAACAACTCGTATATTATAAGCAAACGGGTGATTTGCAAGTATTGGGGGAACTATATGCTCCTTATATGTCTTTGTTATACGGTGTGTGTTTTAAGTACTTTCAGGAACAGGCAGCGAGTCAAGATGCGGTTATGCAGATCTTTGAGCAACTAATACACAAGCTTCGTGTGCATGAGGTGGATAATTTCAAAAGCTGGCTGTATGTGTTTGCCCGAAATTATTGCTTGATGGAACTTCGAAAACAGAAAGGCAAAATGCAAGTGGATATCGAAGATAACATGTCGGAAAGCGAACAGAAGCTTGTAACGGAGGAAGAAACGAAATGGACGGAAGATGATTTTGATAAAGTACACGAATGTCTGGCGTCTCTTTCCCCCGAGCAGGCAGTTTGCGTACGTCTGTTCTATCTAGAACAAAGATGCTATAAGGATATTGCGGAAGAGACAGCATACGATTTGAGTAAAGTGAAGAGCTATATCCAAAATGGGAAAAGAAACTTGAAAATTTGTATGGAGAGCGGGAAACATGGAAAATAACTATCAATTGTCAAGAATACACAACTATATACACGGCTTAATGAGTCGGGAAGAGATGCATGCATTGGAACGGGAAGCGTTAGAAGATCCGTTCTTGCAGGATGCAATTGATGGTTATAAGATGCAGCAGGGAATTGACGTGAAATCATTAAGCTTATTGCAGCAACGGCTCGAAAGGCGTATAGCAGAACATGCCCAACGCAAAAATAGATTTTATTTTAGCTGGCAGCGCTTGGCCATTGGGATGGTAGGTGCGGTGATGTTTATTGCGGTGTGTACACTCTTGCTGATTCGCCATCTCCCTAACCGACAACACGCTAACATGACCGAAGTAGAACTGATGGATGATGCCCTTACACAGACGGTTGTACATGCATTACCTGGGGGTGATGCACAGCCGTTAGGTGGCTGGGAATCATTTTCTGCATTTGTTTCGGAACATTATTCGGGTGTAAACATGGAAAAACGGCTAGAGGTACGCTTCAAAGTGGCTTCCGATGGACTACCTTATGATATACGGCCAAGGGTGGTAAAGAGTCAACAAATCTATGAAGAGATTATACAGGTCTTACAAAAAGGGCCTAAGTGGGAAGGAAAAGAAGGACATATTGAGATTGTGTTTCCAGAATGATGTTTAGTTTTCTTTTTTTACCTCAAAAAAAGAAACAAAAAAAATCGTCGCTTCGGATATTTGAGAGGATGGGATCGTGCTAAGGATGGATTTCTACAGACCTCAAACATCCGTATGCGACCTTTTGTGTTAATGGGGGATGGTACAAATGTATAGCGTGTTAATTCTTCTTTATCAAGAAAAAAGCAAAAGAAGGAATATGTTATAAAACAAAAAAACAGCCCGTATGGGGCTGTCTCTTTATTTTATACTTTTTAAAACTTAAAAAGGTAAATCGTCATCATCTGCTCCCGAAGATGAGATATCTACCGGAGGCATATCCATTTGGCCTGGTGCTTGAGCTTGTTGTGGCGTATTGGCCAGTTTTGTTACTCTCCACGCTACTAAGGAATTGAAGTACGTGGTCACCCCTTCTTTATTTGTCCATGGACGACCACGTAGGTTAAAAGAAACCTCTATGTCATCGCCAACAGCCAAGTTATCAAATATATTGACGCGATCTTGCGTCGCCTCAAAACGAATGTATTCTACAAATTGTGGGTTTTCGGCGTAAGCAACAATTAAATCTCTCTTTTTGAAAGAATCCGTAACCTGTTGCGTAGCGCCTATCTCATGAACTTTTCCTCTTATTTCCATATCAAAAACGTATTAAACTGTAAAATTAAGCATTTTTTGCTAAGCAGAATAGTAACTTTGCAAAAAGATGATGGAAGTTTTCAACACCCCTAATAAAGTTATTATTACCTGCAATAGACGCTTATCGCCTTATTTAGCGCAGGAAGTGGAAGCATTGGGCTTCGTTATTGTCCGCACTTTTAATACGGGCGTAGAGGTCAATCTTTCTGTAAATGAGTGTATTCGATTAAATCTCAATTTACGGGTAGCGAGTCAAGTGCTTTATGAAATAAAATCGTTTCGGGCCAGGAATGCCGATGAGCTTTATAAGGCATTGGTAACGGTTGCTTGGGAAGAACTGCTGCCGTTTGACGGATACTTCTCCGTTACATCGAATGTACATAATGAAACGATCACCACGCCGCTATTTGCGAATGTTAAGGTAAAAGATGCGATTGTAGACCGTATCAAGGATAGAAAAGGTGTACGGCCAGATACGGGACCGGAATTAAACCGGGCGGTTATTCACCTGCATTGGATCGATGATAAAGCAGAGATCTTTTTAGATACTTCCGGCGAAACACTTGCTAAACATGGCTATCGGAAACATCCGGGCAAAGCCCCCATGTTGGAAGCACTGGCTACCGCGACCATCATGGCCACCCAGTGGGATGGTAAATCACCGTTCGTAAACCCTATGTGTGGATCAGGAACTTTAGCTATTGAAGCTGCACTGATGGCACAAAAGCGTATGCCTGGCTTGCAAAGGATGAACTATGCCTTCATGCATTTTATAGGTTACGATGAGAAAGTATTTTTTGAGGAACGTCGTCGATTGAAGGAATTGACAGACAAAAACAACCTCCCGCATATTGTCGCTTCGGATATATCAGATGTGGCGATAGAGATTGCGAAATCGAATGCAAGGACGGCAGGGGTAGAGCATTTGATTACGTTTGAAGTAGGTGATTTTGCGAAAACAACTATTCCGGAGGGAAACGGTGTGATTATGTTTAATCCCGAATACGGTGAGCGTCTCGGTACGCACAGTAAGCTAGAAGCCACCTATAAGCGTATAGGTGATTTTATGAAGCAGGAGTGTAAAGGGTATCGAGGTTATGTTTTTACCGGAAATCTCGATCTGGCAAAAAAGATCGGCTTGCAAGCTTCCCGTAGATTTGAGTTCTTCAGTGGCAAATTAGACTGCCGTTTATTGCAGTATGAATTGTATGAAGGATCGAAAGAGCGACCGGGTACTGTCGCTACACCGCCGGAGATCCGAGAGAGGACAAGAGAAAGAGATTCAGAAAGAACGAGCGAACGAACGGAGGCAAAAGAAGGGGATAAACCTACCGACCGTAAAATACATAAACTCATTCGCATACGGGATAAAAATGATAGATGACGAGAAGATTATCCAGCAAACAGTCGCGTTCGTACAGGAAAAACTGAAAAATGCAGAAGCCGGACATGATTGGTGGCATATACAGCGTGTATGGAATAATACGAAGTTGATTCTGGAAACAGAGGAAGCGGATGCATTGGTTTGTGAATTGACTGCATTACTACATGATATCGCCGATAGCAAGTTTCATCAGGGTGACGAGGAGATTGGTCCGCGTATAGCCGGAGAATTTCTGCAGCATATGGGGTTGGATAAAGAACGAATAGAGCACGTGCAGCAGATTATATTCAATATGTCTTATAAAGCATCTTTGGGACAAGTTGATTTCCATTCCAAAGAATTAGAAATTGTACAAGATGCAGATCGTTTGGATGCTATAGGTGCGATCGGTATTGCGCGTGCTTTTCAATATGGAGGATTTAAGAATCGAGAAATATATAACCCCGGTATTCCTCCCCAACAAAAACTGAGTAAGGAGGGATATAAAAATACGACGGCGCCTACCCTAAACCATTTTTATGAAAAGTTATTGCTGCTGCGGGACAAAATGAACACCGCTACGGCAAAACAGATTGCTGCACATCGCCATCTATTTATGGAATCATTTTTGCAACAATTTTATAGCGAATGGAACGGAGAAAGCTGATTTAACACTATGTTAATGGGAATTGGGTATATTCGTGGAAGTTAAATAAAGATATGAAACCAACATTAGTAATCCTTACCTTATTAACGGTCATGCATATTGGCGCTATGGCACAAACAGAAATGATCGCGCATCGCGGATCTTGGAAAAACACCAAAGTGCCTCAAAATTCACTCGCGTCCTTACATAATGCCATAACACAAGGAGCTTGGGGTACAGAGTTTGATGTACATCTAACAAAAGATGATGTATTGGTCGTGACCCATGACCAGGACTTTTACGGAATAGATATAGCGACCTCAACCTACCAAGAATTGCTTGCTAAGAAACATCCAAATGGAGAAAGTATACCTACGGCAGAGGAATATCTAAACGAAGGACTGAAGCAGAAAAAAACCAAGCTAATTTATGAACTTAAAACGAATAAGCTTGGTACAGAAAGGACATTGAAGGCGGCGGAATTAACGGTGGCCTTGGTAAAGAAGTTGAAAGCCGAAAAGCAAGTGGAATATATCGCATTTAGTTATGAAGCTTGTCTGAAATTGAAAGAACTGGATAAGAAAGCAAAAGTTCATTATCTCAATGGTGATAAATCTCCGCAGGAAATAAAAGCAGCAGGTTTGAGCGGGTTGGATTACCATCTGTCCGTTTATAAAAAACATCCTGAGTGGATCGCGGAAGCAAAGAGATTACGTCTTAAAACCAATGTTTGGACCGTGAATAGGGAAGATGATATGCATTATTTTATCGATCAAAAGATTGATTACATCACAACGGATGAACCGGAGTTACTTAAGCGTATTCTAAATAAATAATACACAATGTATCATAATATATACAGATGAAAAAGATTTCTTTATCCATATTACTTCTTTTAGGATTTTCCTACATCTTGTCAGCGCAACAGTTGACGGTAGCTTCTTTTAATATACGTCTGAAAACAACATCGGATGTTGGGAATTTGTGGGAAGACAGAAAGCAGGCGGTCACAAACCTCATCCAATTTCATGAATTTGATATCTTCGGTATTCAAGAAGGGTTTTACGAACAAGTACAGGATATGAAGCGCCAATTGCCCGGTTTTGAATACATCGGTGTAGGGCGTGATGATGGTGCGGAAAAAGGAGAACATTCGGCTATTTTCTTCAATGAAAAGCGCTTCAAATTGATAAAAGACGGGACGTTTTGGCTTTCGGCTACCGATACCGAGAAACCTAATAAAGGTTGGGACGCAGCTTTGCCAAGGATTTGTACGTGGGGCGTTTTTGAAGATAACGAAAACGGCAAACGGTTTATTTTTATGAATACGCATTTCGATCATGTAGGTGTGGAAGCACGTCGTGAAAGCGCAAAGCTTATTTTAGAAAAGGCAAAAGAACTGGCAGAAGGTTTGCCTATTATCCTAACCGGTGACTTTAATGTAGACGAAACCAACGAAGCGTACTTTACGCTTGCAAAAAGTGGAATAGTACAAGATTCGCATGAATTGGCAAAAATCGTATACGAACCGAATTCTTCCTTTAATGCCTGGGGGGAGGGACTTAAACCTAAACAGCGTATCGATCATATTTTTATTACAAAGCCATTCCTCGTACATAAATATGGAATTTTAACCGATACGTATATGGGTAAATTTCCTTCGGATCATTTTCCTGTAGTTAATGTACTAAATTGGTAAATAAGGCAAGGTAGGTGAAACCTGCATGAATTATTTATAAAAAAGAATAATTCATGCAGGTTTCGTTGCCGTTAAGAAGAAGTTGTTACAACGAAAAATAGGTGGATGGATTGAGTTTTCTGTTATTTAAGAGAACTTCATAATGTAGGTGGGGGCCGGTGCTTCTTCCGGTGCTACCGAGTAAGCCCACAATATCTCCGGCTTCCACAGCCTGTCCTTTTTTAACACGTGTACGGGTAAGATGTGCATATCGCGTTTCATAACCATTCTTGTGTTTCACCATGACCACATATCCATAAGCCCCTTTCCAGCCGGCAAAAGAAACCTTGCCTTTTGCAGTGACCTTTACAGGGTCTCCTGTTCTTCCTTTTAGGTCTACACCTTGATGCATTTCACGCCCCCGGTTTGTAAAAGGGTTACGACGATATCCATAGGGCGAGGTGATTCGTCCGTGATGCGGCCGCCCCAAGGGCAAACCATCTAATTTGGCTTCCAGATCTTCTAATTGCTTTTTGTAGAAAGCTGAAAGCTCCACTAAATCATCTTCACCCTTCTCTACTGGACCGCCCATATTTGGGTTCATCTTGATTTCCTTCAATCCCCGCTTCTTCATCTTTTGGTTGATACGGTCAATCGTACTATCAATAGAGTTGAATGATTTTTTTATTTCTTCGGTTGTTAGCTGATTGTTAAATTCGTCCAATTCCAACAGACGATTTTCAGCTTTCAACTTGTTTATTTTTTGATCGTAAACCTTAATATATTTTTCGGATGTCCTTTGTTTAACCACATACACCACAGATAACACTGTTATAGCAGTAAGGGCAACAAAGGAACCTAGGACCTTTTTCCAGTGCGTGACAACAAACGTGGGAACCTGCATTCTCTTGGTAGATGTACCATCCGGTTCGACGAAAAGCACGGCGGTTTTTTTCTTTAGCATGAGCCTCAACAGTAAAAACTTTTATGATACGAAAGGACAAAGGTAATGTATCAAGCTATTTGTAGTCAATATTTTACAAATTTTAACATTTTTTAAGAGTCTTTTTATTGTGGAAAAATAGGCAACTTTGTGCATGTCATTCGCTGTAAAACTAATGAATTGGTACCGTGAGAACGGGCGTGATCTGCCTTGGAGAACCACGCATGATGCCTATATTATATGGCTTTCGGAGATTATTCTGCAACAGACGAGAGTGGAACAAGGAATACCTTATTTTCATCGCTTTGTCGAGGCATTTCCAATTGTAACAAAATTTGCGGAAGCAAATGAAGAAGACATTCTGCGGCTATGGCAGGGTTTGGGGTATTACTCGCGTGCCCGAAACATGCATAAAGCTGCTAAAATGGTGGTAAATGATTTTCAAGGTATATTTCCGAATACCTATGAAGGGGCTATTCGCCTTCCTGGCGTTGGCGAATACACGGCGTCAGCTATCGCGTCGTTCTCGTCCAATGAGGCAAAGGCCGTAGTAGATGGAAATGTATACCGTGTGCTGGCGCGCTACTTTGGAATAAAGGAACCGATTAATTCCGGACAGGGAAAAAAAATGTTTACAGAAATTGCACGAGAGATACTTGATAAGGAAAATCCGGGTACATATAACCAAGCTATTATGGATTTCGGCGCTTTGCAATGCAAACCACGGAATCCCTTATGTGGAGACTGTATTTTTCGACCGGAATGCGTCGCTTTTCAAGAGGGGCTAGTCGGTATGCTGCCGGTGAAATTGAAGGGAAAAGAGAGCCGTAACCGTTATTTTCATTACTTTATCGTAATGGAACACGATCAGATGCTGATGTCAAAACGAGAACAAGGCGATGTGTGGGCAAATCTATATGAATTTCCGATGATCGAAACAGCGGATGATATGTCTATGGCAGACTTGATGGCACATGCTGATTTTATCCGATACTTTGAAAAAGATACTGTTTTGAAGGTAGTGGGCAAGCAAGTAAAGCATGTGCTCAGTCATCAGAATATTTATGCACATTTCTATATCATTGGGAACCCCCATGCTTTAAAAAAGAAAAAAAAGAGTTGGAATTATCATTATTACGAAAAAATAGATAAATTAGCTAAACATAAACTTATATTCTCTTTTCTGGAAAAAAATGAACATCTCATCTCGGATAAGTAATTAGAATGGAGTTACATAGATGTTATTTTTAGTCATAGCGTATATGTAGGATATAGAAACAATATACAATTGATCAGCCCTAAATTATAAAGTATGGCAAGCGTTAATAAAGTGATTTTAGTCGGGCATTTGGGGAAAGATCCCGAAGTACGTTATTTAGACAACAATGTCTCTGTTTGCAGTTTTCCTTTTGCAACTTCGGAGACGTACACGAAGGATGGTGTACGGGTTAAACATACCGAATGGCATAACATCGTTATGTGGCGTAATTTGGCAGAAATGGCCGTTAAATATCTTCAAAAGGGTAAATTGGCTTATATCGAAGGGAGATTGAGAACCCGAAATTATGAAGATAAAGAGGGGACACGTCGATATGTAACAGAGATTGTAGGTGAGAGTTTCAAGTTATTGGGGCGGCCCTCTGATTTTGGGCAAACGGGAAAAACCACATCACAGGAGGGCGAAAAAAGTGATGGGGAAAAAGAAGTAGAGGTGGATTTTTCCGAAAATGACGACGATGTAGATGGTTTGCCATTTTAATATTTTGCCGTATCTTTGGCACTATGTTGCAGGACAAAATTAAGCAGTTTACAGCGGAAATAAAGGGATTTGCGCCGACGTCAGCGGTCGATGTTGAAAATTTTAGGCTAAAGTTTTTGGTTGCCAAGGGTGTCGTTAAGGCATTGTTTGAGGAATTTAAAACCGTGTCAGCAGAAGAGAAACGTACGCTAGGCAAGGTTTTAAATGAATTTAAACAGCTTGCTGAAAATACATATAACGACGCACAAGCGCAATTTGTAGATACCGAAAAGAGCATACAACGGGAGGAGGGCGACCTTACACTGCCAGGCGAAGGCTTCCAGTTAGGATCTCGACATCCATTGTCGTTAGTGCGAAAAGAAATCGTAGAAATCTTCAAAAAACTAGGCTTTATTGTCGCTGAAGGACCAGAAATTGAAGATGACTGGCACAATTTCTCTGCGCTTAACTTTCCGCCTGAACACCCTGCACGGGATATGCAAGATACTTTTTTCGTTGAAAAGAAAGAGGGCAATGATATTGCACTACGTACGCACACTTCTTCTGTTCAAGTCCGCTTAATGGAAATGGGGAAGCCGCCATTTCGTGCTATTATGCCGGGACGCGTGTATAGAAATGAAGCTATATCGGCGCGTGCACACTGCTTTTTTCATCAGGTAGAAGGGCTATATGTAGACGAAAACGTTTCGTTTGCAGATTTGAAACAAACCTTGTTTCATTTTGTGCAGGAATTATACGGCGAGGGTACAAAAGTACGTTTCCGTCCTTCTTATTTCCCTTTCACCGAGCCATCTGCGGAAATGGATATTTCTTGCACGATATGTA
The DNA here is from genome assembly GCF_014692515.1 of Sphingobacterium micropteri. Lineage (GTDB taxonomy): Bacteria > Bacteroidota > Bacteroidia > Sphingobacteriales > Sphingobacteriaceae > Sphingobacterium > Sphingobacterium micropteri. Next base: position 43,639 of record NZ_JACOIK010000013.1, read on the forward strand.
AAGGACAGGGCTGCCAGCTCTGTAAATATTCGGGATGGGTCGAAATATTAGGATGCGGTATGGTAGATCCTAACGTACTGGAGAACTGTGGTATCGACAGTAAAAAATATTCCGGTTTTGCATTTGGAATGGGGATCGAACGGATAACAAATTTGAAATACGAAATTCGGGATTTACGCTTGTTCTCCGAGAACGACGTTCGTTTCTTAGCTCAGTTCGAGACAGAGCTTGTGTAACCTCCCAAAGGAATATATGGAGTCCGACCAGGTCATATTATCAATAAAGAAGTCCGCACGTGAACTTTTTAGACGTTACGGATATAACAAAACCAGTGTAAATGAACTGGCAAAACAGGCGTGTATAGCAAAAGCAACTTTTTACAAACATTTTGCCAGTAAAGAGCTTATTCTCCATGCTGTATTGATGGATTATATCCGCGAAAATGTAGAAGATATCCTAAATAAAAATGTCCGGGAAAGGGACCTTTCTACTTTTTTGGCGAATACAATTCTTCGCGTAAGCCGAGTGACGTATACTGTGTGTAATGAATTTGTAGGTTGGGAGTTTATCCGGGAATCGGCCAACGCACAGGAATACTTGAAAACACTTTCGGACGACTTGGAATTTCTATTACTTAGCTCTTTTATCCAAAATGAAACCATAGCGCTAACCGTACCGGAAGAAAGATTGACCTTTCTTATCAAATCCAGTAAGAATATTGTTTTTTCATTCGCTTTTACTGCGGTAACCGATGCCGATGTGCGTAAAAACTTCATCTCTTTTCAAAAGGAGATCTTGCCTTATTTGGTGCAGGCGACGTTATTAGAGTCATAGTTCTTTTCCTTTTTTTGATAAAAAAGGAGACAAAAACCGAACGAAGTGAGCTCATGGATACCAAAATAAGCACAAATCCATAAATCAAGGTTGGATATAGTTTTGCGGCCGTTTTAACCCACATTCCGTGTGCGTCTACTCTTTGTTAATTAAAGAAGAATTAACACGTTATACAATTGTACTATCCCCCATTAACACGAAAGGTCGCCTCAAAAATTTTGAAATTTGTAGACACTCATCCTAAGTAATACCCCATTCTTTCAAAATTTTTCAGCGATGAGGTTTTGGTTCTTTTCACGGGGAAAAGAACACCAAAAAAATCCGTACTTTTGCACCCATTATGGGTAGACGAATTCCACAGGACAAGCGGTTTTTATCCGATGTTCAAATTATTGATATAGCGGAAGAGGGCAAAGGCGTTGCCAAGCACGATGAATTAGTGCTGTTCATTGAGCAGGCTGTGCCTGGTGATGTTGCCGATGTAGAGCTGTTTCGCAAGAAGAAAAATTTTGCGGAGGGACGTTTGGTGGCATTGAAGAAGTCTTCGAAGTACCGGATAGACCCTTTTTGTCCACATTTTGGCGTTTGTGGTGGGTGTAAGTGGCAACATATGGAATACCCTGCACAGTTGTTGTTTAAACAGCAATACGTGGAGAATGCACTGAAGCGTTTGGGTAAAGTGGATATTTCTCCCATGGAACCTATTCTTGCCTCGGCTGAAACGGAATATTATAGAAACAAGCTGGAATTTACGTTTTCCAATAAACGTTGGTTGACGTCGGTGGACGAAGAAGTTAAACCAGATGATCTAAACGCTTTGGGGTTTCACGTGCCTGGTCGGTTTGACAAAATTTTAGATATAGATCATTGCTTTCTGCAACAAGATCCATCCAACGCCATTCGAAATGCGGTTCGCTCTTTTGCCGTAGCACAGGGGATCTCTTTTTATGATTTGCGCGCGCATGAAGGCACTTTGCGTAATTTGATCATCCGTACGTCTTCGACAGGAGAGGTAATGGTGATTGTCGTTTTTGCCTATCCGGAAGAAGGTCAGGTAGATTCGTTGATGACTTTTATCAAGGAGCAGTTTCCTGCACTTACCTCCTTACTATACATCATTAATCAGAAGCGTAACGATACGATCTTTGATCAGGATATCCATACATTTAGCGGCCGTGACTTTATATATGAAGAGATGGAAGGATTGAAGTTTAAGGTGGGCCCAAAGTCTTTCTATCAAACCAATTCTGCACAAGCCTACGAACTGTATAAGATAACACGCGACTTCGCCGGTTTAAAAGGCGATGAATTGGTATACGATTTGTATACCGGAGCAGGAACGATTGCTAATTTTGTAGCCCGTACGGCAAGGGAAGTCGTAGGTGTCGAATATGTGCCTTCTGCTATCGAAGATGCAAAAATCAATTCACAGATAAATGGGATTGGTAATACGAAGTTTTATGCCGGAGATATGAAAGATGTACTGACGGCAGATTTTGTACAAGAACACGGTCGGCCGGATGTGGTGATTACCGATCCCCCACGAGCCGGAATGCATGTGGACGTGGTGAATCGTATTTTGGAGATGGAAGCGGAAAAGGTAGTGTACGTAAGTTGCAATGCGGCAACGCAGGCACGTGATCTGGCTTTATTGCAGGAAAAATACCAGGTAGAACGTATCAAGCCAGTAGACATGTTTCCACATACGCAACACGTAGAGAATGTGGTGTTGCTAAAACTGAAAATGGAGAGTTGATAACGACAAAAATATGGACATTGAAGATTTAATGGGAAGAATGGGATCTGCGGAAGATCCGGTCGCAAATAGCCCCCTCAAAAGCTTGAAAGTTGATCTGGATTTTTATAGTGATTCCATAAAAGAAGTAGCTACGGAGATGATAGCAGAAGGGTATACATTATATCCAATTTTTATAGCGCATCAACATGAGGTCAGTATTGGGGAGCTACTGCTAAATAAAGATGAATTGAACACGCAATGGACGATTAACGTAAGCTCGTTTGAGGAGTTTGTAGATCGTGGACTTATCAAAGAAGACCGTAAAGATTATTTTATCAAGCATTTCAAAAATACCCATGAATATATGTGCCTCTTTGTTATTGTACCAGAAGGCGCAAACTTTGTTTTCTATCCATATAACTAGTTTTTAGTTCGATTTAAAACTTTTTAACATTGGCTAGTCTAAACATTTACTAAATTTATATGAATGTACAGACATTGTAAATATATATGCATACTCGTGAGTTTACTTGTTTTCCTGCTTAGCGGAGTAACAAGTACGTACGCACAGCAAACGGCTAGTGGTGTGTCGGGTATTGTGGTGGAAAAAGGCGGTAGTGTGCGTCTCTCTGATGTAAATGTAACGAACTTACGCACAAAAAAACGTACGCAAACAAATACGTTTGGTGTGTTTATTATAGAAGCATCTGTGGGAGATAGCCTTTCTTTGACAAAAACAGGCTATGGGCCGGTGAAGACGATTTTACAAACCACGGAAGATATCCTTATGGAAATGCAGGCAGGCTTAACCATCGAGACCGTTGTCGTGAGCCGAATGAGCAAGGAGGCAGAGATGCGGGACATGTTGGATGACTATCGTAAGAAAGGCGTCTACAACGGTGGTAAGAATACCGTTGGCACTTATTTAGGGAGTCCGGCCACGGCATTATATAATTTGTTTGGACGTGATGCAAAAAATGCCAAGCGGTTTGCAAACTTAATGGATAGGGAACTGGAAGAAAGCCAGGTGGACCGCGTTTTTAACAAAACTTCGGTAAGCTCTGTGATTGATTTGGAAGGGGACGAACTTCAGTCGTTTTTAGATATGTACCGGCCTTCCTATAGCATGGTTAAAAATTGGGGACAGTATGACTTCATGCATTATGTGAAGCGATCTTTTGAAGCTTGGGATAGAAATGGACGTCCGCGTTCGGAGCGTTTGCCGAAACTAGACATTCCTCCACAAGAACGATAATTCTTTTCAATTTCATTTAGTTTATATGGGGATTGCCGTATTTTGGCATTTACTTTGTTTATCTTACATGTAATTAGGTAAACATAGAAAATAGTTAATTATGAAATGTCCATGATTATTAAACACAAACACCGATGAATATAGCCGAGCGACGAGAACGGGCTCATCGAAGATAATCTGGACATTCCATATGACCATTGAAAATTAAATTATTACATATGAAACTCAATAGAAAAATAGCTGTATATGGCTTGTCAGTAGCCACGTCAGCGATGTTGTTTGCTAGTTGTGCTGCTATACAAAATACCAGTAACACAACAAAAGGCGCTGCTATCGGAACAGCTGCAGGAGCTGGTCTAGGTGCTTTGATCGGGGGTAAGGCAGGTAATACGGCCGTTGGAGCTATTGCAGGTGCTGCCATTGGTGGTGTAGCAGGTGGCCTGATTGGTAAAAAGATGGATAGGCAGGCGAAGGAAATAGAGAATACGGTAGCCGGTGCAGAAGTTATCAAAGCCGATGAAGGTATTATTGTGAAATTCGACGAAGGTATCTTGTTTGATTTCAATAGCTCGACTTTAAAGTCTGCGGCAAAAACCAACATTTCCAAACTGGTGGAGACGTTAAACAAAGAGCCGGGAACGAATATTTTAGTTATCGGACATACGGATAATGTCGGAACGTTAGCCGCAAATCAAAAAGTTTCCGAATCTCGCGCGGCATCCGTAAGATCATATGCGGTTTCACAAGGTCTGAGCGGTTCGCGTATAAAGACAGAAGGTAAAAACTATTCGGAACCAATTGCCTCCAATGATACAAATGAAGGGCGTGCAGAAAATCGCCGTGTGGAAATTGTTATTGTGGCTGGTGACGACATGATTAAAGAAGCACAAGCTGAAGCTGGAAATTAAGCTTTAGTTTTTTAGTGTACGTACGATGAGAAAGCGCTATTCTATCAGGATAGCGCTTTTTTGCGTCTTTACCCTTTCGTCCTCTTGGTGATTCCGCGTAATCAGGAAGGTTTTTTTATAAGCGCTGCCAAACTGTCATCAATCTAAGTTTTTATTCGTAACTTTGTAGTCTTTTAGTTGATGCTATGATCGAATTACAACACACAACAAAAACACACGACGAGTCCCGTCAGGGTGAGGCTTTGGATATGCTCCCTACCGGGAAATCTACAGGAAGAAAGCTGTATATCGAAAGTTATGGCTGTCAGATGAATTTCTCTGATAGCGAGATTGTTGCTTCTATTTTACTGGATAATGGTTTTGAGACGACTAGAGATTATAAGGAAGCTGATGTTGTATTTATAAATACTTGCTCTATCCGGGAGAATGCAGAACAGCGTGTGCGGAATAGACTAAAAGAATTTGAATCCGCTAAAGCAAAAAATCCAGGTATGGTGGTCGGCGTTTTAGGCTGTATGGCCGAGCGACTGAAATCAAAATTCCTCGAAGAGGAAAAATTGGTGGATGTTGTCGTCGGACCGGATGCATACCGTGATTTGCCAAACCTGATTGGTAAGGTCGACGATGGAAGCAAGGCGGTTAATGTATTGCTATCCAGAGAAGAAACCTATGCGGATATCAGTCCGGTGCGCTTAAACTCCAATGGTATTTCGGCGTTTATCTCCATTATGCGTGGATGTGACAATATGTGTTCCTTTTGTGTAGTCCCTTTTACACGAGGCCGTGAAAGAAGCCGTGACTGTTATTCTGTTCTGAAAGAAGCACAGGATTTGTTTAATGCCGGTTATCGGGAAGTGACTTTGTTGGGACAGAATGTCGATTCGTATAAATATACGAAACCAGTAATAGAAGGACAAACACCGGAACCTGCTGTAAACTTTGCACAGCTCTTGGCGATGGTGGCAGAAGTAAGTCCCGAACTTCGTGTACGCTTCTCTACTTCGCATCCGAAAGATATCACGGATGAGGTCTTGCATACGATGGCACGCTACGAAAACATTTGTAAATATATACACTTACCGGTGCAATCAGGAAGCTCGCGGGTATTGGAATTGATGAACCGTACGTATGACCGTGAGTGGTATATGGATAGGGTTAATGCGATCCGTCGTATTATTCCGTCATGTGGTATATCGACCGATGTGATTACAGGATTCTGTACAGAAACAGAAGACGAACATCAAGAAACGCTTTCTATGATGGATTATGTAAAATACGATTTTGCCTATATGTTTGCTTATTCCGAGCGCCCGGGGACACTGGCCGCCAAACGTTATGAAGATGACGTACCGGAGGAAGTGAAGAAAAGACGATTGACCGAAGTGGTTAATAAGCAACAGGAACATAGTCTTTATCGCTTGCAAAATTTTGTGGGCAACGTGCAGAAAGTACTCATTGAAGGATTTTCAAAACGTTCGGATCAGGATTATTGCGGCCGGAATGACCAAAATACGATGGTTGTTTTCCCGGTTGATGAGCGCTTTAAACCAGGGCAATATGTCCATGTGTTGGCTGAACGTTGTACGTCAGCAACGTTAATCGGCAGAATTGTTGATTAAGAATATAAATACATTACGGATTACAAACCGAGCTAGCAAGCTCCTCGAAGGTGATCACGATTCACAAAGAAAAAATGGATATTCAAGATATTAAAAATAGGTTTGGAATCATTGGTAATTCACCATTGTTAAATCGAGCAATTGATGTTGCCTGGCAGGTGGCACCAACGGATATATCGGTATTGATACAAGGTGAAAGTGGGGCGGGTAAAGAGGTTTTTTCACATATCATCCACCAATTAAGTGCCAGAAAGCACGGGCCTTTTATCGCTGTAAATTGTGGCGCAATTCCCGAAGGAACAATAGACTCTGAACTGTTTGGCCATGAAAAGGGATCATTTACAGGCGCGCACGAGGCGCGAAAGGGATATTTTGAGGTCGTAGATAGCGGAACTATTTTTTTGGATGAAGTAGGGGAGCTTCCTTTGGGTACCCAAGCTAGATTATTGCGGGTTTTAGAGACGGGCGAATATATTCGTGTGGGGTCATCGAAAGTGCAAAAAACAAATGTACGGGTAGTAGCGGCAACGAATGTTGATGTGTACGAAGCCGTAAAAAAAGGTAAATTTAGAGAAGATTTGTACTATCGTTTGAATACGGTTCCGCTACGGATTCCTGCTTTGCGGGAACGTAAAGAAGATATCAATCTGCTCTTTAGAAAATTTATTGTTGATTTTTCTGATAAATACCGATCTCCGGGCGTGCAATTGACACCAGATGCGCAGGAAACCCTGATGAATTATAGCTGGCCAGGAAATGTGCGGCAGCTAAAGAATATTGCGGAACAAATTGCGGTTTTGGAAAAGGAACGTTTAGTAGATTCTGCTATATTGTCTAAATATTTACCTATAGAACAACCTGTATCATCGTTGCCCGTCTTTGTAAAAGATGGGGGGAAAGAAGATTTTTCGGAACGGGATTTACTATATAAAGTACTTTTTGACATGAAAAAGGATATGGTGGATTTGAAGAAATTAGTAGTCGAACTTCTTAAAGAAGGGGTAACCCCGGGGACTTATGAGCAACATTCACCCTATATCAATCAGTTATATAACGAAGTCAAGCCTGCTGGAGGCTATTTAGGCGAGGAAGGCGCACATCCCACACTAACCATTCATAATCCGAATCAAGGCATAAAAGGCAATGATTATATGTCGTATGACGCACAAGACGCCGAGGAGGTAGAAGAGTCTCTTTCTTTGGTTGAAAAAGAATCAGATCTGATCAAAAAGGCGTTGAAGAAGCATAAAGGCAAGCGTAAGGCGGCTGCTCGTGAATTGGGTATTTCCGAACGCACATTGTATAGGAAAATCAAGGATTTAAATTTGGATTGATGAATACCATGAAACAACCGAATGTATTTATATTTCCTTTACTAGTAATTGTGGTGTGTTTCTTATTTAATGGCTGTGGTGTAAAATACGGTTTTACGGGAGGTTCTATTCCACAGAATATGAAAACAGTTCATGTAGCGTATTTCGAAAATATAGCGCCGATGGTTTACCAAACGCTCGGTCAGAACTTTACGGAAGGCTTAAAGGAGCGTATTCGGAACCAATCGAGACTGAGTCAAGTCAACGGTGAAGCAGATGCGATGTTTGAAGGCGTTATCACCGGTTATGATATTGCACCGGCAGCTGTAGAAGCCAATACAGACCGCGCAGCTTTGAATCGGCTGACAATTACGGTCAAGGTAAAATACACCAACCGTTTAGATGACACGGGCGAAAGCAATTTTGAACAATCCTTTTCACAATTTAGAGAGTTCCCCGGTTTAATACAGGGACAGGAAGAAAACCTGACAAGGGAAATTATCAATTTGTTGACAGAAGATATTTACAATAGAGCATTTGCTAACTGGTAATATAGTATGGGAAATCAAGGGTCATCATTTACACATTTATATCATCAGGCTTTGGTGAATCCAAAGGATATTGCGCTGACTGATTTTGAGCAATTGCTTGCCCGATATCCTTATTCACAACCACTCCACTTCGCTTTTGAAAGGCATAAATTTTTGAAAGGAGAGCAGCCGGAACACATCGCAAATCGAACAATTTTGTTAGCAAGTAATGCCAATTGGTTGGCGGAATATGTACGATTGCCTGTAGAAGATGTGCCCGTAGTGGAAGTGGAAGATGATGATTATGTGCCTTATGAAGATATCGCGGCGTCTTCGGAAAGAATGGAGGAGCCTTTTGTAGAAGAAGAAAGCGCAAAGCAAGAAGAGGAAGATGTTATAGAAACGCTAGTGCAAGAAGGAATAGGCGGCGGCGATTATTTTGCAGTGCATACGAAGGGTCTATACGTAGAGCAGACGGAAGAACAGGATGCTGAAGAAGAGGAGCAAACGGAAGAGAAAATAAACGAAGAGAATATTAGCTTGTATAATGACGAGCTGATGCCATATAGCTTCCGTTGGTGGTTGCACAAAACCCGATTGGAGCACGCAGACACTTATCAGCCATTTGCGAGTCCGGAACTTCCATTAGCAAATAAATCGTCGTTTGATCCCGCGGAATTGGATCGCGTTATCCTTGACCAGCAGATTCGGGAACATATTATTCATTTGCAGCATCCAGAAGATAAGCTTAGTGAGGAAGTAAAGCGCCGAGAGACGACCTCCAATGGCTCTAGTAAAGTGGCAGAGGTCATCGAGCGTTTTATTCGGGAAGAACCGCAGATACAACCTCCGCAACCGGAGAATCTAAATGTGGAAAACAAAGCTAGAAAGAGTTCCGAAGAACAATTTGATCTGGTGACAGAAACACTTGCCAGTATTTACGCTGACCAAGCGATGTACGTGAAGGCTATAGAAGTCTATAAAAAATTAATTTTGAGATTTCCAGAAAAAAAATCGTATTTTGCGACCCGAATTAAGGAATTGGAAGAGAAACTATATTAACGAAATAAAATAATGCAAACATTTTTAATTGTCCTGATTATATTGGCAAGTGCTTTATTAGGATTTATCGTATTGATTCAAAACCCCAAGGGAGGGGGCTTGGCATCAGGATTCGCAGGTAGCTCTAATTTGATGGGCGTACAACGTACCGGAGATTTCTTAGAGAAAGGAACATGGGGCTTGGCAATTGCATTGATGGTGTTATGTTTGGCCATGAATATTTTGGCCCCTTCAACTGGAGGAAGAGCAGGTGGGTTAGGCGATCAAATTGATGCGCCGGCACAAACTTCTCCATTGAACCTTAGTCCGAATCCTACACAACAGGAAACAACCCCGGTAACAGAAGCCCCTGCGCCGACAACACCTGTTGATAGCGCAAACTAACATATCTCAATTTATAGGTATTGAATAGACCTTGCAGATTGCCTGCAAGGTCTTTTTTGTTGAAATACTGTCTCGTTCAATATGACAGGATGACACAGGGACAGCGAAAAAATGGCAACAATTTCCCTATTTTTTCCTTTGGCATAGTTGGTGATAGGAAAAAGGAGAAGAATTTAAAATCAAAAATTAAATAAAAAGAGTAACTATGGCATTAAGTATTAAACCTATCGGAGACAGAGTTGTCGTAGAGGCAGCTCCCGCAGAAGAAAAAACAGCATCAGGAATCTATATTCCGGACACCGCAAAAGAGAAACCTTCTCAAGGTACTGTCGTTGCGGTAGGAACTGGTAAACCAGAAGAGCCGTTAACTGTCCAAGTAGGCGATAAAGTTTTATATGGCAAATATGCCGGCACAGAGATTACGTACGAAGGTAAGGAGTATTTAATCATGCGTGAATCTGACATTTACGCGGTTTTATAAATCAAACATAAAATCAATATTAAAAAAGAAGTTAGAAAGATCTAAATACTTAGTACTAACGACTAAATACTAATTAAAAAAATGGCAAAACAAGTAAGATATAACGTAGAAGCGCGTGACGCACTGAAAAAAGGTGTGGATACTTTAGCAAACGCAGTAAAAGTAACTTTAGGTCCTAAAGGACGTAACGTCATTATCGAGAAAAAATTTGGTTCTCCTGCAATCACGAAAGATGGTGTAACCGTAGCCAAAGAAATCGAATTGAAAGATGCTTTGGAAAATATGGGTGCACAGATGGTGAAAGAGGTTGCTTCTAAAACCGCTGATCAGGCTGGTGATGGTACAACCACTGCCACTGTACTTGCGCAAGCTATCGTTGCTCCCGGCTTAAAATCTGTAGCAGCAGGGGCTAATCCTATGGATTTAAAACGTGGTATCGACAAAGCTGTTGCTGCAGTTGTTGCCAACTTGCAGTCACAGTCACAAGAAGTGGGTGCTGATAATAATAAAATCAAACAAGTTGCTACGATATCGGCAAACAACGACGACGTTATCGGCTCGCTGATTGCTGAGGCTATGGAGAAAGTTGGCAATGACGGTGTAATTACGGTAGAAGAAGCAAAAGGTACAGAGACTGAAGTGAAGACAGTGGAAGGTATGCAATTTGACCGTGGTTATTTGTCGCCTTATTTCGTAACGAACTCGGATAAAATGGAAGCAGAGTTGGAAAACCCTTATATCTTGATCTACGACAAGAAAATCAGCAACATGAAAGAATTGTTGCCTATCTTGGAGAAACAAGTACAAACAGGTAAGCCTTTGTTGATTATTGCAGAAGATTTAGATGGGGAAGCATTAGCAACGTTAGTTGTAAACAAAATTCGTGGTTCGCTAAAAGTGGCAGCGGTTAAAGCACCTGGTTTTGGCGACCGTCGTAAGGCGATGTTGGAAGATATCGCCATCTTGACAGGTGGTACCGTTATCTCTGAAGAAAGAGGCTATAAATTGGAAAATGCAGAGCTTTCTTATTTAGGTCAAGCGGAAAAAGTAACGGTTGATAAAGATAATACAACGATTATCAACGGCTCTGGAAATGCAGATGATATCAAAGCTCGTGTTGCGCAGATCCGTTCACAAATTGAAACGACAACTTCAGATTACGACCGTGAGAAATTACAAGAGCGTTTAGCAAAATTGTCTGGTGGTGTTGCAGTACTTTATGTAGGAGCAACTACAGAAGTAGAGATGAAAGAGAAAAAAGACCGCGTGGACGATGCATTGCATGCTACTCGTGCAGCAGTAGAAGAAGGTATCGTTGCTGGTGGTGGTGTTGCTTTCATCCGCGCTACAGCAGCATTATCAGATCTTAAAGGTGCTAACGAAGATGAAACAATCGGTATCGACATTATCAAACGAGCTATCGAAGAGCCTCTTCGCCAAATCTGTAACAACGCCGGTATCGAAGGTGCCGTAGTTGTTCAGAAAGTAAAAGAAGGTACAGATGATTTCGGTTACAATGCACGGACAGATGTATACGAAAACTTAATTGGTGCGGGTGTAATCGATCCAACTAAGGTTTCTCGTGTAGCATTGGAAAATGCAGCTTCTGTTGCATCGATGCTATTGACAACAGAATGTGTGTTAGCTGATGAACCAGAAGAAGGTGCAGCAGCAGGTGCTGGTGCTCCTCCAATGGGCGGCGGCATGCCAGGCATGATGTAAAATAGAACTATTTCCACGGAAGAAATGGGAATAAAAAGGCTTCAGAGAACTTTCTGAAGCCTTTTTTGTTTATAGACAGATAAAGAAATTATTATATTTCCGCTATATTTATATGCAAAGGCGATTATATTGCATATAAAAATAAAATTATTTAGGTTTATCGTTTATAATCAAAAATAAACATGCAAAAATATCATTACACAGATGGGACAAATACATTCGGTCCTTTTTCGATAGAAGAGTTGAAAACAAAGGATATTACAGGTGATACCTATGTATGGGCAGAAGGTATGCCGAACTGGGTACTTGCGAAAAATGTACCAGAGTTGAGCAGCATATTGTCTAATGGCTCACAACCTTATTTTACAGGGGCAGAACAAACCCCTCCTCGATTCCCGAATACACCGGCTTCCCCTTACCGCCAGCGCATGGAACAGCCGCCTAAAAGCTATTTGCTGGAAACCATTTTGACGACGATCTTTTGTTGTTGGCCGTTAGGGATCCCTTCGATTATATACGCCTCACGCGTGGAAAAGAAATTTTATGCAGGTGATGTAATGGGGGCAGAGGCAGATTCTGCGAATGCAAAAAAATGGATGTGGATCAATGTAGGAGTTTGTATTGGTTTATGGGTGCTTTATTTTATTATCTTTGGTTTCGCGATGTTCGGTGCAATGATGTCCGGAGATTTTTAACATGATGTTGAAAAAGTATCGTTTGGTGTTTATAGGAACAGGTATAGTCGTGCTTGGTGTAGCAACCTATATCTATTATACCTATGATCCCGCCGCACATGGCTGGTTTCCACGATGCCCGTTCAAAACATTAACGGGATTGGATTGTCCGGGATGTGGCTCTCAACGTGCAGTACACGCGATATTACACGGAGATTTTGAGGGTGCATTTCGTTACAATGCTTTATTATTCCCGTTTATTCCCTACCTGACCCTTGGCTTTGGCTACCGATGTGTGAAAAATCCAGGTAAACATTTATTGAAATGGCGTAAAATCCTATTTGGAGAATATGCCATTAAAACTATAGCGACTATTATTTTTGCCTATTTCATTTTGAAGAATGTGATATAGATTCCCAAAAGAAGAACACATGATTTTAATCGTTGACGACCAAATAGAAAATATCTATTCATTAGAAAAGCTCTTAAAATCTAAGGGTTTCGAGGTGGATTCCGCGCTTTCGGGTGAAGAGGCCCTGAAAAAGGTGTTAAAAAATGACTATGCTCTGGTTATTCTGGATGTGCAGATGCCAGGTATTGACGGTTTTGAAGTAGCGGAAACTTTATCAGGATACAGCAAAACCAAAGAAGTGCCCATTATATTTTTGTCTGCTGTCAATACAGATAAGAAATTTATAGCCAAAGGATATGCTTCCGGAGGGATAGATTATATTACCAAACCGGTAGATCCGGATATCTTAATATTGAAAGTAAAGACGTTCTATCGACTGTATGAGCAGACTTTAGCACTCAATGACGCTCAAAAAATATTGGAATCCGAGATCGAAACAAGAAAAAAGGCACAACAAGAACTGAAAGATAAAGTAGAACATCTTCACACTACACTGGAAAGTTTACCGCAAATTGCTTTCACAGCGGATGCACGAGGGAATATTACGTTTGTCAATAAGAGATGGTATAATTATTCTCCCTGCCCCGAGACCTTTCCAGAAGTACATCCAGATGATACCTGTATTAAAAAAGTATGGCGGCATTGCATTGAATGGAGCCAGCCGTTAGAACTAGAAGTGCGTATAAAAGAACTTAAATCGGGACACTTCTGTTTTCACCTCCTGCGTATCATTCCGGTGAAAGATAAAACCGCTATAAGGAGTTGGGTCGGAACATTTACAGATATACATGAGCAGAAAGAAGAGGAAAGGAAAAAAGATGAATTTTTGAGTATTGCAAGTCACGAGCTTAAAACCCCCTTGACGAGTATCAAAGCCTATATCCAATTGTTAGAACGTATGCCGGATGTGCAGAAAGAAAGTAAGTTTGCAACTTATATTAGCCGGGCGCAAAACCAAGTTAATAAACTGCACAGCCTTATTGCAGACTTATTGGATATTTCCAAGATTGAGAACGGTAAGCTAAAGGTGAATAAAAAGCCGTTTGATATGGAGAAGCTCATTGAAAGTGCTATCGAGACCATTGGTTATACCCATAGTCATGTACAGGTTAAAATTGAACGGCAGGGAGAAACGATTACAAAAGAGGTGAATGGAGATGCTTTTCGCATCGAACAGGTGCTTATAAACTTCCTAACGAATGCAATAAAGTACTCTCCCGATAGTGATAGGGTTGTCGTACATACTGTCGTTGACAAAGATCAGCTCTATATCGCCGTTCAAGATTTTGGCATCGGTATTCCTGAACACAAAAAAAATAATATCTTTACGAAATTCTATCGTGTGGAAGAATCATCTGTAAAATTTCAAGGACTAGGAATTGGTTTATATATCTGTGCAGAAATTATTAAGCAACATAATGGCACATACGGCATAGCAAGCTCTTCAAACCAAGGAACTACCTTTTATTTTACTATACCATTTAATTAAATCAATATGCCTAAGAAACTCATTCGGAAATTACAAATTGGATTTGGTTTTTCGTTGTTTGTGTTGTTGTTAAGTTCGTCAGCATCTTACGTCAGTATAAAAACACAAATGAGTAACCGCAGTAAGGTTATCAAAACACAGCGGACAATCGATTCGGTTAATAAGATTTTGATTGATTTGCAGAATGTGGAAACGGGACAACGGGGATATCTCCTAACAGGCGAAGTGAAGTTTTTAGAGCCTTATTATGAAAGCTGGACGTCCTTGCCATCATCGTTATCTGCAACACGTGAATTGGCGAAGGATGTGCCGGAACAATCGCGGCGCATAGACAGTATAGAGACGTTGGTAACAACGAGACTGGATCTTTTAAATGAGCTTGTTGATTTGAAAAGAGGTGGTGGATCGGCTACGGTCGAGCAGTTGGAACGTGGTAAGCTGTATATGGACAGTTGCCGGAATATTATCAGCCGGTTTGTCAGTGATGAAGCCGGAAAGCTTGATTTGAGTGCTGCCAAGATGCAACGAAATTCAGGACTGACTTCTTTCTTTATCATTTTTGCAGCTTTCGCCTCTCTTATCATCACGATCTTATTCTATCTGCAGATTCGGAATGAGTTTCGAAGAAGAGAGAAAATGCAACAATTGCTACGTGAAAAGGACGAGGATACAACGCGTCGCTTAAATATCGTGCGGAATCTGGCACATCAGATTGCGGATGGGGATTATTCCGTTAGGTTAGACGACGATGAAAAGGATACACTGGGCTATATTGCTTCTTCCCTGAATGGTATGGCGATAGCATTGGAGGAATCATTCGGGAAGCTCCATAATAACGAGTGGAGACAAACCGGATTGGCTAAGATTAACGATATTTTGGCCGGGAATAAGACCGAAGAGAGTGTTGCTAATGACGCCTTGGAGCTATTGATATCCTATACGGAATGTGTGAACGGTGCGTTCTATATATGGGATAAGGGATTATTGGTGCTCGCGGGCTCCTATGGGTTAGAGGAGCATATGAAAAAGGAGTACCGACCCGGCGAAGGAATTGTAGGGCAAGTGTTTAAAGATAAACGCATTAAAACGTTGGACAACCTCACTGATGAGGAATTTGTTGTTAGTTTTTCTTCGGGGCAAATCAAGGTAAAGCATCTTCTTTGGTTACCACTAATGCTGAAGGGACAGTGCTTTGGGGTAATTGAATTGGGAAGTGTTCTACCTTTTGAGAAACTAGATATGGAGTTTTACCAAGAAGCTTGTTACAACATTACGTTGGAAATATTGGCCGCTAAAGGAAGAAAACAGATTCAGACATTATTAGAAGAAACACAGGCACAGGCAGAGGAACTGCAAACACAGCATGCAGAACTGGAAAATCTTAATACAGAATTGGAAGCCCAAACACAGAAGTTACAAGCTTCTGAGGAAGAGTTACGTGTTCAACAGGAGGAACTGATGCAGTCTAATCAGGAGTTGGAAGAACGTTCGAAGTTACTGGAAGAAAAGAATCAGCTTGTTGCCGAACGAAATTTAGAAATCCAAAAGAAAGCGGAAGAGTTAGCGTTGAGTACAAAGTATAAATCGGAATTTCTCGCCAATATGTCACATGAGCTTCGTACGCCGCTAAATTCTATTTTGTTATTGTCCCGGTTGATGGTCGAAAATGCGGATGACAACCTAACAGATGATCAGATAGAATCCGCTAAAGTTATACAGAGCTCGGGTTCCAGTTTATTGAGCCTTATTGACGAAATTTTGGATCTATCAAAAATAGAAGCTGGAAAGATGGAGCTGGAGTACGAGCATGTGGCATTGACAGATTTGAGGAACGACCTGTTAAATTTGTTTTTGCCAATTGTGGATGAAAAAGGACTGGCATTAACCGTTGAAATAGATGAAGGAATGCCGGGCTATGTGGAAACAGATAAACTGCGGGTGGAGCAGGTTCTCCGTAATTTGCTCTCCAATGCCATTAAGTTTACACCAAAAGGCAACGTGGCGCTATCCATATCACAAAAGCAGGATAATCCGGATTATATACAGTTTGTCGTAAAGGATACAGGAATTGGGATTAGCCCTGAAAACCAAAAGATTATATTCGAAGCTTTCCAGCAAGCAGATGGATCTACAAGACGTAAGTTTGGGGGAACAGGGCTAGGACTTTCTATCAGCAGGGAAATTGCCCGGTTGTTAGGGGGCGAAATTACGGTGAGCAGTACACTTGGCGAAGGCAGTAAGTTCCGTCTGACGATTCCCAATCGGAAAATGTCGGATTCATTGCCCCTTACATCGGAAGTTCTTGTAGAGAGCATTACACAAGAAGTGGAGGAGATGACCGCCTTGGTTGCTGACACGGGATCTCCGTTCACTATTTCGAATATTCCCGAAGAGGTTGAAGATGATCGCCATGAGATAAGATCGGGCGACAAGGTTATACTTATTGTTGAAGATGATACCGCATTTGCTAAAGCACTGCTTAAATATGCCCATCAAAATGGATATAAAGGTGTCGTCATTGTACGGGGAGATTGGGCAACAAAGGCGGCTGAAAAATATCAACCTTTGGCAATTTTGTTAGATATACAGTTACCGGTGAAAGATGGGTGGCAAGTGATGGATGAAATCAAGAGCAATCCGAAAACCAGACATATTCCGGTACACATTATGTCATCCTTGGAAGTAAAGCGGGAAAGTTTATCTAAAGGTGCTATAGATTTTATCAATAAACCTATTGCAATAGAGCAGATTGGACAAATGTTCCGGAAGATAGAAGACGCACTTACCCGGAACCCCAAAAAGGTATTGATTGTTGAAGAAAATCCAAAGCACGCCACGGCGTTGTCTTATTTTCTGAGCAATTTTAACATCGCATCGGAAATTAAAAGCAATGTGGAAGATAGTATTCGTGCACTAATGTCGGAAGATGTTAACTGTGTGATTTTGGATATGGGGGTGCCTGATGATACGGGATATGAAACGTTGGAAGCTATCAAGCAAAAAGAGGGGTTGGAAAATTTACCTATCATTATTTTCACGGGAAAAAATTTATCACAAGCCGAAGAGCTTAAAATAAAACAGTATGCCCACTCGATTGTTATAAAAACAGCACATTCTTTTCAACGTATTCTAGACGAGGTTGGATTATTTCTTCATTTAGTGGAAGAAAGTAATCTGGAACCTGAAAAAAGGAAGACCAGCAAGCTAGGATCGCT
Organism: Sphingobacterium micropteri; assembly: GCF_014692515.1. Taxonomy (GTDB): domain Bacteria; phylum Bacteroidota; class Bacteroidia; order Sphingobacteriales; family Sphingobacteriaceae; genus Sphingobacterium; species Sphingobacterium micropteri. The sequence continues at coordinate 61,275 of NZ_JACOIK010000013.1, forward strand.
GAATGAGGTACTCAATGGAAAAACGGTATTGATTGCCGATGACGACGTGCGGAATATTTTTTCATTGACGAAAACATTGGAACATTATCAAATGAAGATCGTGTCGGCGATAGATGGAAAAGAAGCGTTACAGCAATTGGAAAAATATCCGGAGACATCCATTATTCTCATGGACATGATGATGCCTGAAATGGACGGTTACGAAACAATTAGGCAAATTAGGAATATGCGCGATTATGCTAAACTACCGATTATTGCGGTAACAGCCAAGGCAATGACGGGCGATCGTGAAAAGTGCATCAAAGCGGGCGCATCGGATTATATTTCCAAACCGGTCGATAAAGATCAGTTACTATCCCTGTTGAGGGTTTGGTTATATGAAAACTAACGTTGGAACTAAATATGATGATAAAGATGCAAAAGGTAATCTTACTTATCGATGATGATAACCGGAATATTTTCGCTTTGGAATTGACATTAAAAGCTCGAAAATATAAGTTTTTGTCGGCTCAAAATGCCACGGAAGGTCTGCAGTTATTGCAGTCTAACCCGGAGATCGGTTTGGTTTTGTTGGATATGATGATGCCCGAAATAGATGGATATGAAGCGATAAAGCAAATCCGGAACTCAGAAGCATATGGGGACGTTCCTATTGTTGCCGTTACGGCGAATGCCATGAGTGGCGATAAAGAGAAATGCTTAGCGGCTGGGGCAGATGATTATATTGCAAAGCCTATTGATGTAGATCGGTTAATGAAGATTATTGAAGAGTTATTATAGATGATGGAGTTAGATATCGTGAAGAACGATGATATGGAAATGTTATTAAAAGATATTTCGCATTTATATGGTTATGATTTTACACAATATAGTAAGGCATCTTTAAAACGGCGTCTCAATAGGATCTGTATGCTCGATAAGTTTACTAGTTTTGCAGAATTAAGATATCGACTTATTCATGATAGCACTTATTTGTCCCGATTTATTGAGGAAATAACGGTTAATGTGACCGAGATGTTTAGGGATCCCCATTTTTACGCAACGTTACGTCATCATATTTTACCCCTTTTAGGCACTTATCCATTCATCCGTATATGGGTTGCAGGTTGTTCTACAGGAGAGGAAGCATATTCATTGGCGATATTACTGAAGGAAACAAATTTATTTGATAAAACGTTGATTTATGCTACAGACATCAATCCTAGCGTGCTCGAAAAGGCATCCAAAGGGATTTTTCCGTTAAACCACATGAAACAGTATTCGAGAAATTATATCCTGTCTGGAGGCAAAAACGATTTCTCTTCTTATTACGTTTCCATGTATGATGTGGCCAAATTCCATTCTAATTTAAGTAGTCGAATGATTTTTTCCACGCATAATCTAGTATCGGATTCTTCCTTTAACGAATTTCAGCTTATTTTGTGTCGGAACGTCCTTATTTATTTTGATAAAGACCTTCAGAACAAGGTGTTTAAGCTGTTTGATGATAGTCTTCAACCCCTTGGTTTTTTGGCCTTGGGAGCCAAAGAAACCCTTCGGTTTTCCAATGTGGAACATCATTATAAACAGTGGAATGAGGATAGAATTTGGAAAAAAATATCGTAGTGTGATGAAAAATAGAAAGGCTACAGAGATTTTATTGATAGGTGGCTCTGCCGGAAGCATCAGCGTCCTTTTGGAAGTCTTGCCCCATCTTAATGATCACCTCTCTTTTCCTATCATGGTTATTGTTCATCGCCAGGCACATCCCGAAAGTATATTGGAAGGATTATTAGCATTTCGTAGCCGTTTACCTGTGGAGGAAGCCTATGATAAAATGATATTAAAGGCAAGTCGTATTTATTTAGTGCCGGCAGATTATCATCTTCTATTTGAAGACAAACAGATGGTGTCTTTGGACTATTCGGAGAAAGTAAACTATTCCAGACCCTCCATTGATGTTACATTTCAGTCTGCCGCTCAGATATTTATGGGGCATACAGCAGCGCTATTATTATCTGGAGCCAACGCAGATGGTTTGGAAGGTTTGCGTTGTATAGCACAGCAACAAGGAGACGTACTTGTACAAGATCCCGATACGGCTGAAATAGCCTATATGCCACAACAGGCCCTTCTTAATTTACAGGTTGATGCGGTTCTAAAGCCAAGAGAAATGGCTTCCTTTATCAATCAGTTAAGTACAAAATATTAACATTTACCATACTATGAAAAACAAAAAAATACTTGTATTTGATGATGACACCAATATTTTGGATGTTTTTACGATAGTTCTCGAAGCTTCGGGATACGACGTAGAAATCTCCGAAACCTCTCATAATATTTTAGAGAGGGTCAGAGAAGTAAACCCCGATATGATTATTATGGATAATTGGATTCCGAATATCGGAGGGGTGAAGGCCACGCAAATACTGAAAAGTGAATCTGCTTTTAAGCATATTCCGGTCATTTATTGCTCGGCGAATAATGATGTAAGCTCCCTTGCCGAACAGGCTGGTGCAGAAGCATATCTCGCTAAGCCATTTGATTTAGATGAGTTGGAAAACAAGGTGGCAAGTTTACTTCGAAACGTTTAAGCTGTATACGGTGTTCTATAATTATGATGACAATAGAAAAGAATAGAAAGTTGCAACAATGGTTGCTTCGGCTTTTTGTATTATTGCTGTATAGTATTATTCATCCTGGGGTTCAATCCCAGGATTCGCTTTTTTATTCCCAGCAGTTTGTTTGGAAGGAGAGACAAGCACAAATGCATCAATGGAAACAGGTACAAGATACCCTTTCGACAACCGTAGACAGTATTAAAAAAAGCCTTTTATTTGAACGTAAGGCACCCGATTCCACAGCGCTAGATAGTACATTAGCTTTTTTGGGAGCAACAAAGAAAGGGATTTCACAATATATTTATGATATAAAGACCGCTCGAACGATATGGTCATCTACACCCGCACAAATACAGGTTGAAGCGGATAGTTTGCTGGAGGTAGACAGTTTGGTTACCGGCTTACTTGGAACAGATTCCCTAGAAAAAGGAGCGAAAGACCTGATAGATACGTTGCCGCAACTTATTCGCGGTTATGAAAGGTTGATTGGTGATGTGGTTTATTTGGAAAGATTGATTGGTCGCCAACAAGCAGAAATAGGGCTCGCCAATGTCGATTCTGCCGCTGCGGAGATGAATCCTGTTCGGCGACATATGGTGAGGGCGGTACAGACTAATTTAGGAAAGGATGGTTCCTCTTCGGAGTTTTTCGATTACCCGGCGTGGAGTAGTCGGCTTTTTTTAATTCTAGTAAGCTTCCTTTATTTTTATTGGATGTATAAATTGGGGCGAAAAACAGAAGGGGGGGAAGAAGAATTTCGATTATATCAGAACCAACCGTTATGGATTCCATTTTTAAAAGCCTCTATATTCTTTTTGGTCTTATTGCCATTTGCCTCCTTTTCTGTACCTGTCCTTATTCTTGAAAGTAGCTATTTTCTCGTTTTTGTTTTTCTTTATATTATTCTCTATCAGGAGCTTTCCATCTTTAAACGTAAAGTACTGGGACTGATTTTCGTTTCCTATATTATACTGATAAGTGCAAATCTTTTTTTATCGGCATTGTGGTGGACCAAGGCTTTAGCTATATTGGCTAACGTTATAAGTATCACTTTAGTTTGGTTTATGGGACGTCGAACAGATGTCGATAATCCAATAGGGTATATTCACCGTTATGCTCGTTGGTTGATTATACTTGGACATTTTCTTGCTATTGTACTAAATTTAATGGGATATATCAGCTTTGCACGAATGTGGAGTCTAGCGGCGGGTATTGGACTGTTGCAAGTTATCGCATTACGTGCTGTGCGTGAAATGTTACTTCACGATATTGAACATCAATATAAAAAGGCTAAACCTGAAGCTTTGTTTCGGCGTTTTGATTTGAAGCGGATGCTACTGAGTTTTGAACGTTTATTTCGTTTTTGTTCCGCCGTCTTGATCGTGTTGGTATTGTTGAACAATTTTCACCTTGTACGTGAAGCCAGTGCTTTGTTGGAGCGTTTGTTCATGACAGAACATAAAATTGGAGGTATTACGTTCGCTTATGCTAATCTTTTGCTTGCCGTCGTCGTTATTTGGCTAGCGAATTGGTTTCAGAAAGACCTGAAAAATTTGTTGGATGATACCTCGCCTACCGACGAACTGCAGGTGCGCAGGATGACACTATTCCCTTTATTCAGATTACTTATTATCGTTATCGGCTTTTTGATTGGTATTAGCATATTGGGTCTGGGAATGGATAAATTGACGGTTATCATTGGTGCATTGAGTGTTGGGATTGGGTTGGGATTGCAAAATATCATCAATAATTTTGTGTCAGGTATTATTCTGGTTTTTGAAAAACCTTTCAAGATTGGTGATTATGTGGAATTGGCAGATAAAAAAGGACAGGTGAGGGAGATTGGAATTCGTTCCAGTACGCTGCTGACCGATGAGGGGGCTCGTGTAATTATACCCAATGGCGATCTGCTTTCGGGGCGATTAGTCAATTGGACGTTTAGAGATGCCGATATTCGCGTGAATTTCAAATTAACGGTAGAGAATAGTGCTACACCCATCGAAGAGATCAGAAAAGAATTGAAAATAAAACTTGCGAGCTTTGAAGAAATCGATCGATCGATTCCAATGAAGATATTTACAAAGGAAATTACAGCTGAGAACTATCAACTTAGCATTCAGGTAGGCATTAAGCACGTTCGTTATATTGAACGCTTTCGGAGTCGATTTTTGGAATCCTTTAAAAAGGATATGGATGCTCGAGGAGTTAAAGTATCCTCGAGCTAAATCTTATCCCATAGGGTTTGTTCCCGGTTCTACTGTCGGATCCCGATCGATATTGGGCTCAGGCGTTGAGAGTTCATTGATTTCGGGCTCTACGTCCGGGTTAATCTCGTCAATATCAGGGTTGGGTGCTTCCAATGGATCAACATCCGGTTGCTCATTAGGTTGATCTTCATCGATCTCGTCCAGCTCCGGATCCTCGCGTTCAAGAGGGTCTACATCAGGTTGTTCCGGCGGTACGTTTTCCACGCCTCTTTCATCATCAGGAACAATTTCCTCTTCAGGTAAATTTTCTTGTCCTTCACGATTTGGAGAGGCAGGGTCAGACGTTGGATCTACTAATGCAAACGCTATGATAGGACCTTGTTCTTTCATAGCAAAAACGTTTTTTGTTTTCATCTCATTATTTTTTTAAGTTGTCGATCAGCGATCGATGTAAATAATTATTGTTCATATCATTTACACTCGGGTCATTGTACTTTTCCTTTGTAATGTATTAATTGAACCACTTTTTGCACCATATAGTTGCAGTGATAAATACTTGAAAAATAAGATAAATACCCTAGCGAATAGGGTGTTAAATAAAAACGACCCTGGTCGGGTCGCTTAAATTATATTCATATTCACAGGGAATTACATCAGTTTGTCTATTATTCTTTGTCCCTCAAAAGCAAGAGCGGAATAGCAGATTTTTTGATCAATTGTTTGCTTATACTTCGACGAAATAACCGCTCAAAAAAACCATAAGATTTGGGAATCGTCACAATTAATCCTGCGTCATGCTCTTTTGCAAACTCCTCGATTTCTTCCGCAATATCATCCCCTGTCTTATAATGATATTCCGGTTGAAATATATCTAATAGCGCATGCATTTTGTATTGTTCCATAATAGCGTCGGGGCTTACATTTTTTCCTTCTACGGTAACGTTTAATACCAATAATTTGGCACGGAGCCTTTCAAGCCAGTGACCAATTTCAGCTACAGGCGTACTATCCGATACTTTTCTCAAATCGCATGCAAAGACAATCTTTTGGATCGGGTCATAATCAGCATCTGCAGGGACGATAAGTAGTGGCAGTTTTAAAGAAGAAGCTAAATTAACCGTATTACTACCGATTAGCGCTTGCTCTAAATTACTCCTCCCTGTTGTTCCTGCGACAACTAGATCGGCATGCCATTCTTCGGCAAGACCTTCAATTCCACGTAGCAATGGGAAATTATTCGTTACTAATTGGACGTTCACATGGTCATTCTCGCCCAGTACCCGTATCAATTCTGCCTGTACTGTTCTCAAATTAGATAGACTTTGTTCCTCTACAAGGGAAGGGGTAGCGTCCGTCATGGGTAGATCCGTGCCGATAGGTAAATTATCATAGGCGTGGTAAAGTATAAGGTGATTTGCGTCTACCGACTTCGCCAATTTCGCGGCGTATCGAGCGGCGTTTAACGCCGATTCTGAAAAATCCGTTGTAATGATAATCGTTTTCATTTACTTATTTTTTTGTTCTGCTTAATTTAATTTTCTCTTCATCCTATTTCATAAACAATCAGTTGGACGGGATTGTTTCTATAATTAATATCGAAACGGAAATAAATACGATTATATGTGTGAGATACGTGGCAGCGCGGAGTGAAATACCCTTATTTAACTTTTGGCCAACATTTTTGGAATATAATCCTTTTACTATGAAAGACATACATGGTAATTATAAAAAACAACGACATGGAAAATTTAGAGAAAAACGTCAATGTGAAAGAAGGAGAAATGACCAAGGAAATTGAAAGCAAAACGGCGCAAGTTCCGTCAAAGGTATATTTATGTGTTGCCCTCACGGCGATGGCCGCATCTGCCACATTAAAATGCATGGGACATAAACACACGGCCCTGTTCGTAGGACAATGGGTAGCTCCTTTTTTGCTTTTTGGTATTTACAATAAAATTGTAAAAACACACGGACACGATTAAAAGAGTAGACGGTGTTCGGTAGAAACCTTATAAATAAAATAAATATGGCAACAAAAGTAGAAAACGAAAAAACGGGTCTTGGCGAAAAAAAGAAAAAGAAAGAGGGGAATACCTATAGAGAACTTGGATCGGTCATCAAAAAGACAGAGCGCACCAAGGATGGCGATGGGGAAGCGGGAGTAGATCCACAGGCAGAACAATTGAACGATATGCCTAACGATCCTACGGAACGTCCCCTAGAGCCGAAAAAGTCAAAAGACAGAAAAACCAAACAATAAGTTTTTCTAATCCGTAAGGTTATATTATATTGGGGTTTTCCATATAGACCGTCAAGTATCTATATATAAACCCGAAACAAATGAAGAAAATAGCATTACATTGGCAGATATTAATAGGTATAATAGGCGGTATATTAGTCGGCTTTTTGTGCATTCAATTTGCAGGGGGCAAAGAATTCGTAATTGATTGGATTAAGCCGTTCGGCACTATTTTTATAAATCTATTGAAATTAATTGCTATTCCGCTTATCATTGTTTCTCTCATTAAAGGCGTTTCGGACTTAAAGGATACCACGCAATTGTCCGGTTTGGGACTGCGAACCTTGGGCCTTTATCTTCTTACCACCATCATTGCTGTTACACTTGGGTTGGGGTTGGTTAACCTAGTGCAACCGGGAGGTTTCCTTTCTAACGAGACCAGAGAGGAGATGCTGCGCTCATTTGGCGGCGTGGTTGATGAAAAAGTGGAGGAGGTTACGGCTATCGAGGAAATGCGAGGGCCGCTGCAACCTCTTGTCGATATTGTTCCAGATAATATTTTTGAGTCGGCATCCGCTAATAGCAATATGTTGCAAATCATATTTTTTAGTATTATCGTGGGCATCGCGATGATTTTACTTCCTTTCAACCAGGTGGAAGCTTTCAAGCGAATAATGGACTCTGGAAATGCTATTGTGTTGAAAATAGTTGATATCATCATGTTCTTTTCGCCTTTTGGCGTTTTTGCACTGATGGCTGCGCTTGTTGCCGAGGCCCCTTCTCTGGATGTTTTCAAAGCATTGGGAGCATATTCACTTACGGTTGTGGCAGGATTGCTGATTATGGTATACGGCGTGTATTCGCTGTTTATCTACTTCTTTAGCCACATGAGCCCGGTACAGTTTTTTAAAGGTATTTTCCCGGCACAATTACTCGGTTTTTCGACGAGTTCCAGTGCAGCGACATTACCTGTGACCATGGAGTGTACAGAAAAGAATCTAAAGGTAAGAAAAGATGTATTGAGCTTCGTTTTGCCCATTGGTGCGACCGTGAATATGGATGGTACTTGCTTGTACCAAGCCGTTGCTGCTATTTTTATTGTACAAGTAATGGGATACGATTTAAGTACGGCCGAGCAACTGAGTGTTATCGTAACGGCAACCTTAGCCTCTATCGGAGCCGCGGCCGTCCCGGGCGCCGGATTATTAATGTTGGTTATTGTGTTAGAATCCATCGGTGTCAGCCCGGCGGGTATCGCCTTGATCTTTGCCGTAGACAGACCACTGGATATGTTGCGGACATCCGTCAACATTACGGGCGACGCTATGGTTGCCGTGTTGATGGACAAATATGGCAAAGAATAGATGATATCGTAGTGATCCTCATCGGTGATGCGGATATTACTAAACTGGAGACGCCATTTCTTGGTCGGGCATAGCTGACATGGAATATCGTTCCAAGCCAGTGGGAAGAGAACGAACAAGGAAAAAATCGGCAAATGTACGAGAACCATTTTAAAAAATGGGGTCTGTGTGTGCAAACTTTTACGCACAAGGGTGTTTTTTTGTTGCAGTATTAGTCACCTTAGACTGAAATCAAGGTGAAATATGCGTTTAATACGGTTAAAGAAGGTTTTTGAGGTGAGTAAATACTAACCGTTACGTATAACTGATGAGCCAAAAGGTATACGTGTTGAAGCAAAGGATATAAGGGATGTGGTAACAGCAGTACGTGCTAAGTCGAAACGTATACGAGATGATGGAAAAGGTAGAAGAGATGCGATAGCAGATATACATGATGAGTCAAAAGATATACGTAATGCGAAAAAAGATACAGCGGATGCGATAACCGGCATACGTGCTGAGTCGAAACGTATACGAGGTGATGGAAAAGGTATAAAGGATGCGGTAGAAGGTATACATGCAGAGCCAAAAGGTATACGTGGTGTGTCAAAAGATAGACGTGATGCTCTGGAAGGCATATCCGACAAGACAAATGGTGTACGTAATGAATGAAAGATATAGGAGAGGGATGCAACTGGTAACATCACTCATCCATCGACATTCTGACCAGTTGCAACCAATAATACGGTATAGAATGTTAGAACGTAATACCGTACAATTTTTTCCCTATATCTGTGATCTTCTGGTCCACCGAGATCAGACCGTTTCCCGAAAGATACCATATCCACCCGGGCACGATAAATACCTTCCCGTTTTTATATGCTGCGGTTGCTTTGACATCTTCGGTAAATATGTCGTTTTTCTCTGGCATAACACCCTGTATTCCCGTATTGCGATCAAAGATGAACAGATAGTCTGGATTGATCTCTGTCAGCTTTGGAACTTGTGGACGCTCTCCCTCTCTCGGAGCTGTGCGGCCGTTAACTGAAACATACGCAGGTTTCAGACCCAGTACGTCATGGGCAAAGCCAAAGCGAGAATTCGGGCCGCTTGGGTTGAAGCGGCCGTTCATGTGCATAGCCACAACGGCTTTCTTAGGGTCGATCTGTGCCTTAGCCTTAACTAGGTCAGCTTTTTTGTGCAATACTTTTAGTTTTTCCTCTGCCAATTTTTCCTTACCATGCAAGGTCGCGATCGTGCGTACGCTGTAATCAAAAGAATTCCAGAAGTCATCGGCATCCGAGCCGAAGATAATGGTCGGTGCTACCATCGCTAGTGAATCGTATTGCTTACCCTGGCGGCCACCAGTAATAATCAGATCGGGCTTCAGTTCTTCCAAGGCTTTGAAGTCGGCCTTAACGATAGAGCCTACTTTAGCATATTTCTCATCGTTATATTCGCCTAGGTAGGCAGGAACGGTGTTGGGTACGCCAGCGACCGGAATTCCTAGTTCGTGGTAGGTTTCCAGCGCGCTGAAATCCATGATCACTACTTTTTGGGGATTCTTCGGAACCGTCGTTCCACCCCGGCTGTGTTTTATGACGATAGTTTCCTGAGTCCATGCAAACGAAACCATGCAAAAAATCGCAAGCCCTAGGCCTACGATTTTTTTGTCGATAAACAATATCATTTATTTCTTACGAAGTTTTCCGATTCCTGAAATAGTTTTTGTATCGACCTCTATACCTTTGGTCGCTTTTCCTGTAGCTGAATCAACGATATATACTGTCGGTAGCTTGTCAACTTCTTTGACAGGCACATAAAACTTGCCATCTTCGGCAATAGGGGTGCCAAACGAAGGGTAATAGTTGAAGTCCGGAAGCCCTTCTACCCATTTAAAGGTCTTATCTACAACATTGACCAAGGCAAGCGCGTTGATATTCGGTACACTTCCTTCGATTGGGTTGGTTCCTGGAATCAGATATCCCAGGATAAAGTAATCTCCACCTACATGGTACATCTGCTTAAAGAGGAGCTTGCCATCTTTACCTGTTTTGGCAACTTCATTTTCCAAGTTCCAATAATAGGACTCGTCAAAGCTTGATGTCCCCGAATTGATACGAATTACACCCGCAGGTTTTTTAGATGCATCGTTGGATGGCGAGAAAACATATACGTTGCCTTTTCCGTCGTCTGAAATCGAACTGTAATATTGTGAACGATGTCTTCCGGTAGCAGCACTGATACGGTCGTCGCCATAGATACGTTTCACGTTCAGGTCCTTGTCGTAAGCAGCAACCCATACCGAATCCGGATAAGCGGTAGCGCCAGTAGACGATCCGCCCGATCCCGTGCTTGTTCCTATGGAGGACGGTACTAAGGCTGTCAGGAACTCGTTACCAAATTCAACCACACCGGACAGCGTAGCATATTCTCCGTTGCCGGTCAGATTCGTTGTGCTTTTGGTTACTGAAGTTACGGCATTATTTTTTGCTGGATCTACAAAATTAAAGGTTGAATAGATATTATTCGGATCATCAGCAACTGTTACGCCTCCGACAACAGTCAATACCTTTTCCTGGAATACGCCATAAGTTGTAAACCGGGATACAATCTGGAATTCACCACCGCTTTGCACAATATTACCGTCAGCACCTAAACCTACACCAATGCCAAGACCGGGATCGCCCTTTTGGTATTTCAGGCCGATACCGATATAAGGTGTAGGGAATAACCATGACCCAAAGGCATCTGTTTCCAGTCCCTGTCCCTTGATCGATAATGTTTCCTGTTTGGTGATATCAGGAACGGCCAATAAATAAGCAGCATTATCACTTTCTTGTGCTGCAATAAAGAATTCCACATCGTTGGACTCACGGCCATTTTCCGGCCCGTCATTTTTTGTACATGCCGCTGTACTTACCGCCAAAGCAACTGCTAAGGTTCCTTTTACTACTCTACTGTTAAATTTTATCATATCTGACTTTTTATTAATTTAAAATTGTTGTTGGTTCTTATACTTTATACTTATTTGTTGATTCATTCCCTACATAAAGAAATACCGGAGCTTCACGCTAAAGCTTCTACCGGGCTTCTGCAGACTGAAATTGTCGTACAAGCGCTGATCGGTGATATTGCGCGCCTCAAAGGTGACGTTGTAACGTCCACCTTTCATTGCATAGGACGTGACGATATCGTGTGAAAACTGCCGGTCGATCGTCCTTTTTTCACTCGAAGTACCCAGACTTGGCCAATTGAGATAAAACTCGTGGACGTAGTTTAGGTTATATCCTACGGTAAGCAGATTGGTGGGAGCACCCAGATCCTGAAAACGCACTTCGACTTCGCCGTTACCATAGAAATAAGGCTGGTTTGGCATTCTGTCATTATAAGTTGCAGACAGCTGCCCATCACCGTAGTTGGTGTATTTTTCTTTGTTAATCAGGCTTTGGTAAGTAAGCGTACCACCTGCGGATAAAAAACGTTTATAGTAATAGCGGCCTTCAAAATTTAACCCCAGATTTTGTACCTGTCCATGGTTTACGCTTTGCGCTTCGCCGGTACGTTGTACAACCGTCCGCTGGATAAAATCCTGCACATCCCGGTACAGTCCACTCGCATCGATATAGATCGCGTGGTTTTCATTGAAGTCTTCCTGATAGGAAACACCGATGTTTATCCCGTTACTTTTCTCTGGTCTTAACGCAGCATTGGCACGCTCTAAAACCGCATCACCCAGAATTTCCGTTTCCGAAGGCATCCGTAGCGCCTTTTCGTATGAAAGCTTATATTGAAGCGCTTTCCAGAAATAGGTGGTAGCTATACCGTAACCGAATGCCCCGGCATCTGCCGTTATACGTTCCCAAGTCGGAAAGGACTCGCTTTCCCCTACATTTACTGTACCCGTCGTGCTCTGTTTGTAATGTTTACCGAATACTGTTGTTACCCACTGCTTATTATAATTGAACTTGTAAGACAGACCGAGAATATTCTTATAGTTGCTGGCTTTATCTTCAGGCTTGGAAAATTCATCTTTGATGACATTCTGATCGGCATTTTTCCGTATATAGGTTGTCCACACATCGTTGACTGCTAGGCTATGCCTGTTGTTGATGTCATAGACAACATTCAGTGAAGCACTCGCATTGTTGTTGTTAAACTCCGCCATCGTACTCGCTCCTTCACCTATGGTTTTTCGCTGACGAAACTCGCCCAACCAATTATATTCTCGTGTAGCCGTATCGATGTTCTGGTTGTAATTGTGGTTGTAATTGGCCATTAACCGTACGTCCAGACCGTCAATAAACAAGTCTCTTTTAGAATATGTCAACGACGGCATAACGGTATTTCCTTTACGGGCTTTCTCTCCGTATACAATTTTCATAATATTGGCGTTCTGGATAGCGGCATATTCCTGTCCGACGGTTACACCCACCAGAAACTGATCAGCCCACTTGGTATTGACAAAACCAGCTTTAATCGCCGCTGTTTCATTATGATATTTATTATGAAAAGCTTTCGTCCAGACGCTATCGGGCGTAAAAATACTGGTCTCGAAATCCCTGATCTGCGTGTAGACCGGATAATCATTATCCGAATAATTCTGGAAAGCATTAAGCTGTACCGTAAAACCGTTCTTCGCCGAATAACCCACGTTCACGTTTGTTTTATGCGTGTTAAATGACCCGTAAGAATACGATACATCGGCGTAGGATTTATTGCGTTTGTTCGTAATGATATTGATCGCTCCCCCAAGTGCATCAGATCCCAGCTCGATGGGCACGACGCCCTTATATATCTCGATCCTTTCCGCAATGTTAACAGGGATATTGTTCAGCTGGAAAGCCGAGCCCATGCCTTGCATAGGTATCCCATCAATGAATACCTTAACGTGGCGACCGGTAAAACCGTTCAAGTTTATCGAGGCGCGGGATCCCAAGCCGCCATCCTGTCTTATTTTAACCCCTGAAGCCCGATTGAGCAGGTCTGACAGTTCCATTGAACTGTTGTGGAATTTTGTAGCGTCTAGAACAGCAACATTGTAGGCTGTTTCCTTAGCCTCCTTAAGTGCTGATTTTCCGCTTACCGTGACCTCATCGATCGAGGTGCCGCTCTCTTGGAGGCGGATCCGCTGGTGTTGGGTCTCTCTCGGTTTTAAAACGATCTTCGTCTCCTTCGATGTAAAACCGACAACCGAGCTGACCAACAGATAGTCACCTGGAGAAGCGATCAGGACATAATGTCCGTTATCATCTGTCTTGGCTCCGTACGACGTATTCTTTAGGTATACCGAAGCTCCCGGCAATGCCTTTCCGTCCTGATCCTGCACATAGCCTGTAATTTTTGTGTAATCGTGACGTTGCGCCAGCCCCGGTAGCGCCAACAAGAGGGATAGTAGGAGCATACTGCAGTAAATAAATTTTCTTTTTCGTAGCATGACCGTATAATATTCCATTTTTCTATATTTGCTATTGGTATTTAGATTAATTATAAATTATTTTTTTGCAAAAGTAGTTGCTTTGCTTAGCATCAAATAGTGGAAAAAAGGATAAAAAATAGCGAAAATAGGTCATGCGTATAAAAGCGGAAATAAGTGAAATTGGAAAAGCTATATACAATACGGAAGTTGTGGATTCCTATCAGAATGATGCTGTTCTTCAGCACGAGAACTTTGTTTACAACAATAACCGGATATGTATAAAATGTGAACAGTTGTATGCGGCCGGCTTGCATATCGTAGATGCCGAGATCACGGCAAGTAAACCTTTATCCCATCCTTGGATAACCGAAGGACCGCATATCCGTTTCTTTTTTTATCTAAAAGGGAATACTTCTGTCTTAAATGGTGCCGGCAATGAGAATTATAACCATAGGGTTGGCATGCTCCAGCGTAATTTCCTAGATACGGATGGCGGTGGTGGTGTGCTCAAGATTAAAGAAAATGATTCTTTGCATTACATCATCGTTAAAATGTCGCTTGACTTTTACATCAACCTGCTCAAAGATGAATTATGGATTGCCGAGGACGCATTCCATACGTATGTTTTATCTCAAAAGCCGGAAAATAGGCCCAATGAAACCCTATACATGGATCTGAAGATGCTAGACATTATACAAGATATCATCAATCGGCAGGATATTGTGGTATATCGATATCACTTTATCAAGATAAAATTACGTGAGCTGTTGTTCGCTATACATCAGCAGACGCATTATGGAAATAGCGTTCCGGAAATAGCTTCCAACCCTTCTGACAGCTTGGAAAAAATAAAGTCCTATCTTATTCTCCACATGGACAACCCGCCTACTAGCACGGAACTGGCTAAAATATTTCTGATAAATGAGCGGAAATTAAAACAGAACTTCAAAAGAAAATATGGAACAACGATATATACCTTTGTTGTACAAGCGAGAATGGAGAAAGCAAAAAAGTTGTTGCTGGAGAATTACAACGTCAACGAATTGGCTCTGTTTCTGGGCTATCAAAGCGTATCTCATTTTATTAAAGTTTTCAAGACACATCACGGGTGTACACCAAAGGAAGCATTAAAACGGTTTGCAGCACTGGAAATGCAGGCGCAAAAAGAAAACTTAATCCGGTAGTTGGTCCACAGTTTGATGAACCACAAAACTGTCTGCGGAGCACAGGACCGCCATTTCGCCAATGCCTCGTTGGCAGTAGTGTTTTTTATGCCATTGATTTTACTTCGGTCAGGCTATTCTTCTCGTAAATATTCAATAATTGCTTCTAAAAAAAGTTTACTAAATGAACTTCCCGAAAATGGATTCTGGCTTGTTATTAAATTTCTGTCTCTTATAGCGAAGTTAGACTTCGGAAGACCACATCTATATTTTAATCCGAACTTTTTTAGTTTTTTTGCTATTTTTCTGTTTTCAGGTTTTCCCTTCATTATAAAACGCTCAATAACAAATTCCTCAAGCGGTGAAACCGAATTAACTGTGAAACCACTGTAGGGGTTTTCATCTTTTGGCATAGTTAGTATAAGACTCGGAGCGTGGCAAATAAGCCCGGTTGGTTTGTTTTCCTTTGCAAAGTATTTTAAAAGAATTGGTATATTATTATCAACCATCAAATCAACCATTAAGCCTTGTCCTCCAGGAATTATTAAGCCAATGTAATCTGACTTGATATCAATTGCTTCTTCAAGGGTTTTCGGATGATTAAACAAGGTGTCTGTCTTAATAAAGAAAAGTGCTTCATTTTTTAACGCTAAGTTTTTTTTCCAGTATTTATCATTAATGCTTTCTTCATCTATTGTTGCTACAATTCCATTTGGCGTAGCAAAATCTACTGTATGTCCGGCATCAATTACTGATTTGTAAGCAAGATAGAATTCATTCAAAAAAACTCCGGTCTGTCGAAGCTTTTGTCCGTTATTCAATTCTATGGTATCTGCTGCACTCATTATGAATAGTATTTTATTGCTTTGCGCAGATACTGTATTGGTTATAAGTACTATAATCGTTAATATTCTAATAATCATTTCATAAATTTTAAATTGTTATGTCTTTCATTATTTTATCAGCCAGTTGTGGGCTAATCCGGTTTATGGCTCTTAGTAGTTTTACTTTATGAATATTCACTTCATACCTATTGTTTTTAAATGCTTGTATAAACTCCTCCACTAATTTTTGTGGCGATATTTTTCCTTTTCCTCTATCTTTTGTCATTTCTGTATCTACTAGAGGCGGTATGATTTCAAATACTTTTACTTTGTCCAATTGGTATCTTAATGATTTTGAAAAGATGTGAATGTCTGCTTTTGTTCTGCAATAGACTGCCGAGGTAGCACCTGTAATAAGAATTTTATTTCCGTTTAATTTCATTCTGCAAAGTTCACGAGAAGAAAAACGGAAAACATTTACATATGTAAATATTTTATTTTTTTGCTCTTATTCGACTTAATTGTGTTGGTGAAATTCCTAAGTACGAGGCGATATGATATTGACTGATTTGATTTTCTAAATCAGGATGTTCTTTTTTGAAAATGTCGTAGCGTTCTTTTGCTTCGAGTGTTACGAGTTCAATTTCTCGTTTTTCTTTTATAGCAAACTTGTATTCCGCTAATACTCTTGCAAGACTTTCAATTTTTGGAAACTCCCCGTAAAGCGAAACAACTTTGTCGAAATCTGCTACTAATATCGAACAGTCTGTTAAGCACTGAATATTAATCAGATTTCTTTGTTTTGTCGTGACAGAAGAATAGGCTGCCACAAAATTAGGAGGTGTGAAAAATGTTTTATTGTATTCGTTTCCCGAGCTATTTTGGAAAAACGCCCGCATTACACCCTTGGAAAGAAAAGCCAATTTTGATGAGTATTCTCCTTCTTTCGCAAAGTAATCATGTTTTTGTAGTTGGGCTTCAGAAAATAATGAGATAAATATTTCCGATTCTTTCTCTGTGAAGTGAATTAATTTTCTCAAATATACTTTCAGCTCTTTCACTTTGATTTGTGTGTTGGTTTTTTAACGGCGTTTACTTCCAAGATCAATATAAATATCAAAGCAGTATTTGATTTCTTCTTCATAACAGTGATTTTAAATGTCAACAATTTATAAAATTCTGCTAATTTAATATTTTCAATATAAACACCAGATTATTTGAGGGTAAATCGACGGAAAGTACCATTCAACACCATAGTTTAGGTAAACATATCCGATTTTCCTTTTCTAATCTATCCCGTTATATTATATTTGAAGTTTGTCATTTTTACAGAACTAGTTATGCTGAAAATCCTTAAAAATTTCACGCAATCACCGACAAGCGGAGGGATAATCCTGTTTATATGTGTACTTATTTCCCTGACGGTTGCCAACTCGCCGCTGGGTGCCTCATTTGAAAATATACTCAACACACCGCTGGGCTTGGAGACAGCTTCGGTACATCTACGATATACTACCGCCCTCTGGATCAATGACGGCCTGATGGCTATCTTTTTTCTTTTGGTCGGGTTGGAAATTAAACGGGAACTTGTCAGCGGAGAACTTTCTACCCCCCGACAAGCTCTTCTTCCGATATTATGTGCTTTTGGAGGTGCTCTGGTACCGGCAGGTATATACTTTGCTGTAAACCAAGGGACAGAAACCGCCAGTGGCTGGGGGATTCCCATGGCAACGGATATCGCATTCGCCTTGGCGGTGATCGCCATGCTGGGCAAACGTGTACCCGCTTCATTAAAGGTGTTTTTGGCTGCCCTGGCCATCGTGGACGATCTTATCGCCATCCTGGTCATCGCCATTTTCTATTCCGCCGAACTTCACACCATATATTTGGGCTATGCCGTGGCTATATTGGCACTGCTCTTTATTTTTAACAGATTAGGTATCCGGTCTTTGGTCTTTTATCTCATCCCCGGTCTCTTTGTCTGGTACTTTGTCCATCATTCGGGTATCCACGCTACCATCGCGGGGGTATTGACGGCCATGACAATCCCATTGGCTACTAAAGGACAAGAAGAACCGCCCTTACTGAAACTCGAACATGCCCTTACCACGCCTGTAAACTTTTTGATCGTACCCCTGTTTGCTTTAGCTAATACGGCCATCCGTTTCGAGGAGGGCATGCTAGAGGGACTGATCTCGCCTTTAGGGATAGGGATCATTGTAGGGCTTATGCTGGGCAAACCAGTAGGTGTCTATCTGATGACGAAACTGGCGATCCTGCTGCGCATCGGTTCTATGCCGCACGGAGCATCTTGGGCTCAGATTATCGGAGTAGGTCTTTTGGCAGGTATAGGCTTTACCATGTCCATATTTATTGCCTTATTGTCTTTTTCGGACACCTTGGTCATTGCCGAAGCAAAATTCTCCATACTGGTAGCCTCGCTCCTTTCGGGTGTAACAGGATACATCCTGTTGAGCCGTGTTGCAACACCATCGAACGATAACGAAAAAAAGACGTAGGATAAAAAATAGCATTGTACTGGTAGATACCAGACCATTGGATATGCTTCGAACTGCTGCCAATATAACGGGTGATGCCATGGTGGCTCTATTGATGAACAGATCCGGTGTAGACAGTACTGGGCTTTAGTTAAATGGCGGTCCGACGACACTTGTTTACATGACACGCACTATTCCGTATCTTCGGAAGTCAATAGAACAGGCGTTCGTGGATTGAGTACAATTGCCTTCGCTAGACTTTTGTGTAGCAGCTTTTTGAAAAATCCCCGAGAGTCGATAAGGGTAATCAACGTCATATCGGCTTTCAGACGGTTTAAAATCCCATTAACGGCATCTACATTTTCCGGGACATGTGCCATTTCTGTAGACAAGCCCTTCACTGAAGTCTGCTTTTCCAACGTAGTTTTCCATTGTTCCAGACTCCGCAGGTCGTCGTCCGTTGGTGCATCTTTTCCTTCATGGATATGCACAAGGGTACAGGAAAGGGCTATATCGCCAAACAGTGCGTTAAAAATCGTGAGACTTTTGACGTCGCCCTGCTGGTAGTCCGTGAAAAAGACGACATTTTCCATTTTAAAAGAATCCGTATGCTCCGGAACGATCAACAAAGGACGGGATACATCCTTGGCAACATCGTAGGTATTATTGCCCAGCAGATCCCTTCGGGTACCCGATGCCCCATGTGCGCCCATAACGACCAGACGGACATCGTCTTCCTTTATATAATGGTTGACGGCCTCTAAAAGACTATTTTTGTTTACACTTGAGGATATCTGTATGTCCGAATATTTTCCCAGCATGTTCATAAACTCCGCCAGTCCCTTTTCCGCCCCGATTTTCGCCCGGTGCTCGTCTGTTTCATTGGCCAACGGACTCTGGAAAGCAGAGGTAAATGAACGGTAGGCATGGAAAATGTGGATGTTTGCTTGCATCTTACGGGCCAGCTCTATGCCGTAACGTGCAGCTATCAAGGAGTTGTGCGAAAAGTCTGTGGGTACCAAAATGGTTTGATTCATATCTGATTCTTTTATATTTGAGATCGGTGCTTTACTTTCGTACGGCCTGTTCTACCAAAAGTACAAAGCCTTGACGGCATTGACAAGCGATTCTGGGCGTATTCGGCGACGGATTATTTTTTTCGGTTCCAGAAATCCATATTGCGGAAGTTATATTTTGAGCTATCGAATACAGTGTCTATGCCTTTTCGTCTCTGCCCGTCATAGTCTTTCAGCAATACCAATACCCTGTTATGTAGGAAGATAATGGCGATCAGCCAAAAACACAAAAACAGCTTCCAAACAGGAAGCTGTTTAATCTTATTCAAATAGCAATTACAGATTATTTTGAAAGAAAGGAACGATAATCGAAGCTGTTTCTTCCACATACTGAGGAATGTCGTACAATTCCATATGGTTTGCACCATTTACTATGTGAAGATTTTTAACTGCACTCGCGGCGCGGGTGTAAATATCTTCACTCATCCATCGGCATCCTGATTCGCTTCCTACTATTATTTGTATAGGTTGCGTCAAAAATGCGTCCGCATAGTTGTACGCGTCATACGTTACTAATTGTGTCAAACTTCTTGAAAGCAGATACCCTGGAGAAGTGGAACACATCGCGCGAGGTGTACGGTAGTATTCCCACGCGTCTTCCATCTCCTTGCTCGGCGCATCTTCTTTCTTTTCAGGTGCAAAAGGAAGTTTTCCGCCATCTGTTCCCTGTGCTTCTTTGGCACGGGCATCAGCGGCCATCATCAACAACGGCATAGCATCTGCATCTTTTGCTTCATTTCCCCAACCGTTGCGGTACATTGCCCCAATATTTACGGTACTGATACCACCAACTGCTTTAATTCTGTGGTCGTTGATAGCCGCATTGAGGGAATAACCACCACCTGCACAAATACCCGCTGCCCCAATTCTGTTTTCATCGATATAAGGCAATGCACTGATATAATCAATTATCGCACTGATGTCCTCTACACGGATGTAAGGATTCTCCAATAAACGTGGTTCTCCTGTGCTTTCCCCCTGATAAGATGCATCATAAGCAATCGCTACAAAACCTGCTTCTGCAAATTTGGTTGCATAGGTGCTTGCTGTTTGCTCTTTTACTCCTCCTCCCGGATGTGTTACCACAATTGCAGGATATTTGTTGGTTTCATTAAATTCTTTCGGTAAAAAGATAATACCAGCCATAGTGATATTTCCGTTGTTGCTGTTTTTGAAATTTATCTTTCGTGTTGTCATATCTTTTATGATTTTAGATGATTACTCTTTTTTGATAATACAAATTTAGAAAGGGTTGTCGTTTCAAAACGTAAACAGATTACGGTAAAAAGGATACATTTTACTGATTATAAATCCAGGAAATAAAAAAGCTCCTAATTTTAGGAGCTAAATTTATATATTCTTAAAAATCTTCGGTGACATCCCTGTTTTTTTACGGAAGAAACGCGCAAAATAATTCGGATAGTCAAAGCCTAAACTATACGATATTTGCGAAATGGATAAAGACGTATTTTTGAGTTTGTCTTTGGCTAATTTTAATACATATTCCTGAATATGCTCGATAGGCGATTCGCCGGTAAAGTGCTTAACCAGATCTCCAAAATAGTTAGGGGATAAGTTCGCTTTCTGGGCAAAATACGCTACTGACGGCATTCCCGAAACGCCTTCATCTTTATGGTAATATTCGTTGAGATTTTTATAGAAATTTTCGACCACCTCGTGATAGGCCTCGCTTCTCGTGTCAAACTGGCGGTTGTAATAAATCTGTGTGTAAGACAAAATCAGTGTGATGTACGAAACAATCACATCTTTAGCATATGTTGATTTCTGAAATTCATCATAGGTTTTTTTGAATAAATCCCATAATAAAACTTCTTCATCTTTGGTAAGATATAAGGCTTCGTGATTGTTGTAATGCACGAAATTATAGGCTTTAGCAACACGCTGTATCAATTTGGCATCGACCAAAATCACATATCCGGAATCAGGTTCGTTGACATCCCAAGCCATTGTGTTTTGCGGACAATCCACATATAAAAAAGAATTTGCCTGATCTTCAAATTTTTGATCAACAATCTGGTTTTTTTCCATAGGTGGCTTTATCGCCAAAAGATAGAAATCGATATTGATTTTTTGGGATTTCCGCAAAAAATCTTTTTCATTTGCAAAATTGACAATGTGCAGGTGTTCATTTTTTAAATGTGAAAACTGCACATATTTCACAAAATCCGGTATGTTGAATATTTTTTTGACCATATTCTGAAAATATTTTACAAAAGTAAATATTCAAAAAAGTAATATGCGGATACATTTCATTGAAAAACGGATACTTTTTACGGATTGATAAAAAAGGAGTATCTTCTTCAGAAGTACTTCTTGGAATATTGTACCGTTCAAAAAAATCTTCCCTCGTCCGCTCCAAAGCTTCGGACACAGTAGAAAGTTCTTTTTTCTTTTCCAAGGCATGAATGCCAAAGGTATAGCTAGCTGTAACATAGCTATCTTGTTGAGGACAGCCTTCCTCATCCAGTATCAATGCCGAAAAACAGCTGTATCCCCGTACCGGTTCCTCCCAATCATCAGCAATGTCTACTTTCAGTAGCGTGTTGAGATGGTCAATGATCTGTTTCTTTTCGATCTTTCCAAAGATCAGTGTGTAGCGCCATTTATAGTTTTTTTTGCAGGGGGATGCAGAGCCAACCAAGGTAATTGATCGCCGCTTGCCAAAGGTGAGGCATCTTCATTAAAATCGGGAAGATCAAAGATTTCAACATCCCTCCAAAACTGTAAAATATCTCGTTGTTTCAATTTTTATTTTTTTAAAATCGGCCGAAACCTCCAATTTATTAATACAAGGCATACTTTTAAACAAATATAACAAAGCCATACAATTAAAGTAACAACGATTAAACACTCACCTTCAAGGAGAATCGAACTTTGGGAAAAAGCCATAACGATGCCTTCAGATAGGTTTTTTAGACAATCCTAAAAAAATCTAAAGATTTTGGTCGCAAATATCGAACGTTAAATGACCAGACAGTAACAGTTTGGGCCACAGATTTTTATGGGCATAAAAAAAGGAGACAACCTGTATATGGTGTCTCCTTAAGTAGGTGCAGTTGCGGAAAGTCGAACTTTATGGAAGACTATGAGGCTATTTTGGATGCAAAGCATCTGCTCAAATAGTTTAAAAGTTGCCTTTTGCAATAAAGAACTTCAAGTGAACTAACGTTATTTTAGTTCTTGTTCCAGTGCCGTCATTTGTTGAGAATAGCTTGGGTGTTGAAAGAAATTGAAATGCTCATCAAAAATGTATTGAGCACGCCCCTCCTCCAGATCCTTGACCAAGTGCTTGCGATCAGGCAAGTCAGGAGGCATTAGGTCTTCGATATAAAAACGCATGAGCTTAAAGAGATTCGCTTTCTGTTTTACGCCTTGTAGGAACTCAACCTTATTTGGCACCCTCGCTGCTATCTTATAGATATTATCTTTAAACAAAGAATAATATTTCGGCCTCCGCTTGATATTTTCGTTCAGATATCTTAGCCGTGCAAACAATTCTCGTATTTGCACGGAATTAAGCGCACCATTAATCTTACTTAAAAACGTTTTGTAGCCTGCCAGACAAAACCGACTATCATTCAGTACAGCCAATATAACAATCTTGCCAATTTTTACCATGACGACCTGGCTATTCAAATTATCCAGATAATCAAATTCTTCAGTTTCGGTTTCAACAAGTGCTTCAAAAACAACTATTGTGCCTTGAACGTCTCTAGTAAGTCTCACTCCGGTATGGTGTTGCCGGATAATATTATGGATATGGTATAAAGGATGCCAGCAATAGCTATCTCCAATCTTTCCAGCTGCCAGCCGCCGGTCACGTTCAGCTTCTAAATAAGTATCTTTTAAATGTGTTTTGAAAAACAAGAGACAAACCCAATGGAACAGACGGAAATACCAACGTTCGTCACTTTGGAGAATGCCAACCACCGTCTTATAGTCTTTTTTGAGCAGTTGGCTGACTGGTATTTCGAGTTCTTGTCCTAATAGCTGGTTACATTCCTGGCAACAAGGAACGGTATAATGGCTATTCTTTATCGTTGTGGCATTAGGTAGGATCATAAACGATGCAGGTGTGCCATAAGATTTTAAGATCCAGTTCGGGATCACATGCTCATTATTGAATGGCTTGGAGCTAGGCTGGGCACCGCATATAAAACAACTATGTCCTCTAACAATCTGATCTAAAAAGTCGTCATAACTATAGTGCAGAGTTCTACCGTCATCCGCATCCACAATAGTCTTTGTTTGCTTATGAATAAGGAATCTTGTCATTGTACTCTAACAGTAAGATAAATGTTTAATTTTTCTCAAATTTAACCAAGATTTTTAAGAACCATGTTGTCCTTATATTCCTCTTCCGAAAATGGAAATGGCCTTTTAATCTCCTCAATTTGCATTTTTGGTTGTTCTTAGGATAGGATATTAAGAAATAGTTACGGTAACCCAAGATCATATATACATTCCTGACTGAAATTTTAAAAAAATGTGATAAATTTTATGCTCTCATCACCCTCTATATCTATCTACATATAGTATCGTCACCCAGTTGATATATTGTGCCAGCCTATTGCCGCTCTAGGTTCAGGCCAAACTCTTCGGCAATATCCCTGGAAATCTTCGAAAGCACCCTTTTGTGAAAGCGGTCCGGATGCATTACATTGCCGATCAATAGTTCTCTGATCTCATTTTTACTCCTGAATATCGATTTCCCTTTTATCTTATAACCCAAGAAAAGATCCTCAATTCCCGAATCGCCATAAAAATAAGCCTTTTTTAAAATCTCTTCTGCATAATCTTTATGAAAACGGTAGCGGTCTTGTATCGCGAATACCTCCAAGCTCTTTTTTGCCCTTTCCAGCTTACGCTCTTCCAGATCCTTGCAAGGCTGGATCACCAGTGTGAAATCCTGGTTATCGACCAGAAAATCCACACTAATGATATTGGTACGAAACTCATAAAGCCCTTCGATATCATCAATAAAAGGGTGAAGATGAGTGTGGATCGAAAATTCCTTTCGTCCCTTCAGATTTGAATTGCAGGAATAGCAACTGGGGACAAGATTATAAAAAGAAAGTGCAAAATAGGGGTGCTTTGCCTTGCCAAGATAATGGTCAAAATGAGGCCGGCTTTTGGATCGCTTGCTCTTTATGGTATAGGTAAATTGGGTATTGCAATAGGGGCAGGTGTTTACCCCTAGTGCCATGGCATGTCCATAAGCCATTTTTCCTCCTTCCCTGAGGGTAAAACCGTTCGAAGTACTATCGTAATCAAATACCGAAAAAAGCTGTGACTTGTACCATTTCTCCACTTCAGTGGGAGATAGACCTGTATGGTGAAGTTGATAGGCGACTTTGGCCTCTTCCCCCAGCGCGTCTAGTCTGACCATATGCAGCTCTAACTGGGCAGGCTGTCCGCTGATTATTTCCCGGATATGCTGGTGCAAATCATTCATCATCGGTTTCAGTTCGCTGTCCGCTGGCCAGTCCCGCAGCTTGGCGCTCAGGTCAAATACCAGCTCCAGCTGGTCATAATAGTTCCTGGCCATCACATCCAGTTCTGCCAGAGTATAGTGGATCTTGATCATAGACGCTTTTTTGATTGTGAAAGTTTTCGCTTAATTTCCTTAACTTTTCGTTCCAGCATGTCCAGCTCCTCGGTCAGGCCGAATTTTTCAAGCCACATTTGCTGAAGCTTGCGTCTGAGTAGTGGTTCACCGATCAGTTCGATGGTTCGCTTGTAATCATCATTGGGCCGCTTTGTTCGCCCATCGCCCAGATATCGGATGATCTCATCGATCTTCCGCTTGGCAAAGGCTCCGATCATCACCCCGTCCATATAAAAACTGTCCCCGTAAAGCTGATGAATATTAGCGCCGAAAGTTTCCACCCGGTCATTATCCTTGCTATGGAAAAATGAAGTACGGTCTTCGGACTGTTCGATGAACAGTACGTTGGCCTTGGGCAAATCAGAAGTCAGAAATGGCGTATTGGCTGCGAAGATCAGCTGCAGCTGATAACCGTTAAACAGTTTGCTCAAAAAATCAAGCGTATTCATGAAAAAAACACGCTGCCACTCTGGATGATAACCCGCATCCCCCTCATCGATCAGGATGACCAGTTCCTTGCTCAGACCATTATGTTCATAATGGCGTACATGGTAAAATCGGGAAACCATGGTCAGAAAGGACTGCTCTCCCGAACTCAGCGAGCGCCAGGAGAAATCAAAAAAGGAACTGATACCTTTGACTTTTAGGTAGGAGGAACTTATGGTCCTGAAGATTGCATCGGTCTTATCGTTCAAAGGAAGTACCAGAGTGTTGCCACTTTCTTGATATGGAAACATGAGCTGGCTTTTAAAACCCTCATCGAAAATCTCAAAAAAGGTAGATACCGATTTAGCCAGTTTATGGAGGTCGGTAACCTGTACTTGTTGCCCCTTGGCCTCTATGTACGCATTGGACATCGTTGCAAAATACCCCTCTACAAATGCCTTTACCGAATCGGTTGCGGAAAAATTAATTGGATGGCGGTAGAAATTGTTTATAGTATATTTGCGCTCATTAATCAGATAATTGATCAGTAGGGCAAAAGCCATGTTATCCATAAAACGTTCCACTACATCTTTTGCCTTTGGCAAGGCCTCGAGTTTTTCCAACAGCTCCACCACATCAGGATGCTCGGAATTTCCCGACATAAAATACAGCCGGTCATCGTGGTTTATGGTGATGAAAAGTTCTTCTGGTTTATCAAAAGGGAGGTCTTCAGCGAATTCCGAATTTAAAAACTCGATTGTCCTGGCCATTTCCGTCCTAGCAAAACTTTCCAGATCGCTTGTTTCGGAAAGCAAATGCATTTGGATCTGGCCGTCGCGGTTTTCTTCCATGACTCTTACGCGTTCGGCCTGCAATAAGTTTCCCGTTGATAAGTTACGTTGCCCTTTCCAGTTTTCAAATTTTTGGTTGTAGTCCAGAAAATAGGAATAATAGATATATTCTGCTCGGGAAAGTTCCCCTGTCCACCTAAATTTCTCGTTTCTTGTTCCTTCACCATAAATCATGGGCTCAAAGTGCTTGCCCTCGTCCACCACCTTGATGTCAAGGCCGTTGGGCAAAAGTATATAACATCTTTGTTGACCATTTTCGATAAAGGAATAGGCGATCACGTCATATTCCACATTCGCCTCAAGTCCTTCTGGCAGGTGCGATTTGATGTAGTCCAGTACAGTGGACTTGCCTGCCCCGTTCTTTCCAATGACCGCGCTGACCCCCTCCACATTGTCTTTGCCGAAAAATCCGGGAAGGTATCCTGGATTCTCGGTTATTGTTAATACCGGAAGATCTTGGCCCGATTGGCCCGAGTCCTGCCATTTAAAGATGTACTGCTCGGAAAGATTGATAGCTTTGCCCCGGAGAGACTTATATTGGTTTACCCAGATGAAATGGATCTGCATGAGTGATTACTGTATTTAGAGGTTGTCAATCATTGCGATAATAATAAAATTTCTCCGTTTCCCCTAATCTGGGCTTCAGCCATATTTCAAAAAACTGATTCTCAATTGGATTTATCATATAGGTTTAACCTTTATATTTGATTATCTTATCGGGGCAAAGAAGCCGCTAAGACATTCCTCAGGAAAGATAACCCCTCCCCGTATTGCCGTTGGCATAGGGTACAGTAAGCCCAAAATTCTTCCAGCTTTTTATTTCATCCATATGAGCGCCCCGAGCTATCGGTTAGCACACGGAATCGATTGATTATCGTCTCAAGAATTACCCTATAACTGCTTAAAACTTCAATCGCCTTGCCATGTGATACAAATTTGGCAGCTTATGCGTTAAAATAAGATAAATATTAGTAACCTGTATATGGTAAAACGTAAGGATTACGCTCCATTTCGTTTTTCATTACATACCCTTGAACATCCCAGAAATCCGCAACCTGAATTCTTGTGCCGCGGCAGCCAAAATTCACTATATCGTTAGGCAATAAAAGCCATTCGCTATTTTTTGAAATAAGCTTATTGGCCCTGTTGTATTTTTTCTGTCCCGTAAAATGTTCCATAAGTATCCTAGGATTTACGACGATTAAACTATGCTTCTTTTCAGAAGCATTGCATACGCCACAACCCGCATTACTAAGCGCCCATTCTAAGGCAATTGTTTCGAAAGGCTCATCGCTATTTAACTTACTGGGGGTTTTACGGTTAGGGTTGCAGGAAAAAGCAAAGTCCCATACGCCTTCAGCAATTGGTTTTAGGTCGCCAAAAGGTATCTTCACGTGGAAAATATACCTAGTTTCGAGATAGGGTTCATTACATACGATCAGGTCATCAGCGTGCATCCTGGAAGCCCAATCTTTGGCCCGTCCCTCATCTTCTGAAAATGAAATATAATCAGTGATCGCATAGTAGCTTTTTTCGTATTCTTTTACGTGATCTATATGTTGTTTGATGGTTTCTAAAAACCCGATCCGTTCTATATTTAACGGATCTCCAAAATTACCAAATGCTCCAGAGACGATGCCTTCAGACCGATAAATGGCAGGTTTCGTCCGATCGTTATTTATATCATCCCCTCGATACAAATTTAAAATAATAGATGAGTTTAGATCCATATAC
This sequence comes from Sphingobacterium micropteri, assembly GCF_014692515.1. Lineage (GTDB taxonomy): Bacteria > Bacteroidota > Bacteroidia > Sphingobacteriales > Sphingobacteriaceae > Sphingobacterium > Sphingobacterium micropteri. Next base: position 89,284 of record NZ_JACOIK010000013.1, read on the forward strand.
TATGTGTTAATTCTTTGATTGTGGTTCAGCTGGGAAATTTCTCGATATCGCATCGTAGCCTTCCTTCTGTATAACATAGCTGGAAAGGAAGGGCAATGGTAGATCCATCTCTCTAAGGTGGGGAGTCAGCATGTCTTCTTCCGTTATAAAAAAGGACAGCACCTGATAATCATCAACGTCGATTCCAAATTTTTCACTCAGCTGATGAAGATTTGATTTTAACCATAAATCCCGTTCCATATGCTTATCTATCCACCCTTTTTTTTCAGATCCTCCAAAGAGTTTTGATGATTCCTCTACCATTTCTCGAATATTTCTGCTTGGAGCCATCGCCTTGCATTCCAGACTAGCTATCTTTTTCCTTTGAGGATCTATAATCAAAACATCAATATCTCCTATCAATGTAGTGTGCTTAAACTGATGCTCATTTTTAGGTCCAATAAATTGATCTGTTGCGATAATTAGGGCTGTCGCATCGATGGAATCGACCACTTTTTTGACCAATGCATCACCTCGCATTTGTGCGAACTCTCCCAAAACCTTTTTAACAGCTTTTTCATTTTTCAATACCCTAAAGCGATCCATCTGGCATTGCTCTGCCAGATATATTCTTGATGCCAAAACCTGCCGTGCCCCCCAATAGGCTACTTTCGCACCAGCCTCATCTACAATTATAAGAGGCCTTCGCATGAGGGACAATAACCGGTTAAACCGCCAAGGCTGAACATCGATGTCCTGATACCCTTCCGGGATTGTGGTCACATTACCACGATGGGTTAGCGAGAGAAATGCAATTGCACGATCAAATTCTTCCTGTTCAAAAACAAAAGTTCCTTTGTTGATTTCTGCTCTAAGCAGATTTAAAGGCAGTGATGCATAATCCCTATCTTGAGAGAAGCCTATTCCAGCCAGTCCGTCTATAAATTGACATATTCTTGTGAAACTGATTCCATAGTCGGTTATAAAAGCTTCATCGAGATTAATAGGCACCTCTTTCCCTTTAACAGAATTATTTTGAGGAAAAACCTGCTTGAATGTTGCAATGGCGTCTGAGACATTTTCAGAAGCCTTTGATCGGTGGTAGGGGTCAAAGACCTCATGATGGATTTTCTTATCCGTGCCAATCCGGCCAGAGTTCAAAATGCCGATGCGTGTATCAAATAGGTTGAAGAAGATGTGGTCGCTTGTAGAACCCCAGGAAATTATTTGATCCATTATGCCAATCAATTCATCTATTGCGGTTGTAGATATAGGTCGGTCGCCATAGTAAGGTTCCGCTGTGATGTGTTCAATAATCCCCCTGATGGCAACAGTTGTCCGGCTGAGTTTACCCATACTTTCTTCCAAGTCCTCTTGCTGTTGTTCCTGTGAAACGAAACATGCGATCCTGGTGGGTGTATGTATTCTTATTTCTTCCCTTTTATGAATCAGGCTTTCGTGTTTTCCAATTAAAATTTTCAATAGTTCAGTGCTATTGTACGACCGTAATTTTTCCCGCAACATGTTTAGCAGGACTTCTTTAGCCAGCTTATCTGCAAAAGCCTGGCGTTCATCTTTGGTTTCAAGCTCACCAACTGGAGGACAACTATTACCGAGTGCCGGAACAATCGTATCCAATACCTTGCTTACATCATATTCTTGGACATACCTGTGTTCTGTTATATGTCTCGGATCTATTAGCATATTGTCATTGCTATCCAATATGAAGAATTTCTTTTTCATACCAAGTGGTGCTTGTTTCGCCAGAATATCCTCCAGCCGTTCTTCCGGTATAATAGGTAAGTCCTTTTCAGATAAAATTTGATTGAAACCGTACATAAGCTGTGTTACAAGAATGCGTTCGCCTTCATTGTCGGAACCATATAGATATGGGATCAGTTGATGGGGGACGATGATATTAAATCCAAATTTGGTAACACCGACTTTGAAGAAAGAAGCCAGATGCTCCTCCCTTTTAAAATCCCGCCTGATGTTTTCAAATTTTGATGGATCATCGAGTTCGAAAGTTATGATTATCGGATCGTTTCCAAGTAGTTTCAAAAATGAATTTACCTGACTTTGAATTTGCCAAAGCCAATAAGCGATTGCATCGCACAGTTGCCAATAAATATCCCTTAGCTCCTTGTTTAATGGAAATGGCAAGTTCTTGGCTTCCACCCAGACGGGCTGGTTAAATCCTTCTACCGCGAATCTCAACCTCTGTTCAGCCAAATCCATTAGATTTAGATATATCGGTGCATAAGTGTCTTTTCTTTGAACGGGAACAGAAACGATTCTGTGATTGATATTGTAATTTATGGCGTGTGCGTCTACTTTTGTTTTAGCCTTGACCAGCCACTCTTTTGACGCGCCAAAATTTAGTGGCGGCATCGGATCTTTCACCTCGTCTGTATAGTAAAAGGAATCGTTCTGTTCTTTATAGAATTTCAACAAATCAAGGACTGAGAATTGCGCAGGTAAAATATGGGAAGTAAATCTTTCCTTAGTCAATGCAAACTTCCATAGATCAATTGCGTTTACATTTTGAAGTCGCCATAAGGCCTCAATATCAAACGCACTAGTTACGATCGCTGGAATCTCTTCGTGTGCTTTATTCATAAAATAGACTGTTCGGCCTATCATGGATAACAGCGTTAGCTGCAAAATATGGAAATGCCCGAAATTTTTATCGGCTTTGAGTATGGTGATTGCATTTTCCGTTTCCTCAGGAGAGACTGAGCCTTTGATAGCATGTTCAGGCGTTTGATGATAACCCACCCCATTATCAGCAATATAAGAAATGTAGGCTATCTTATCGGTATCAAATGTATAATAAGTGGAACGTTCATTACACAATTTCTCCGATCCATTTACTTCCACAGATTTAAAGCCAAGTTGCCCCAAGTATAGCTGCATCGAATTCCAAATAACATCATGATATGCGTCTCCCAAACTAATTACGACCCCAGCACGATCAGCTTCTGCCCACATATAATCAGTTAAAGCCAAACCAATGCTTGCAGGAGAGGTAATGATATACTCCCCGTTTAGTTGGATGATCGGTTTATATAAAATTGGGTTTCTTTCGATCTCAAATATATCTGCAGGCAAAGTTGAAGGATCCAGAACGAATAAATCTAAAGCCTGTTGAGCGATTCCATGTTCCTTAAGAAGCAATCGCATTTTTGCATCTGTAAATGTAACTGCGGCCTTAAGCTGTTCCAGTTTATCGTCATTAGGAACGAAAATTAGAGAGTCTGTTTTTAATCCGTCCTGGTATCGTTGCAATCCCGCTCGTTTTGCAACAATATCGCTGATTAAAAGCAACAGTTTAGCGACATGTCTAATGTTGGTTCTATACTGGAGAGGGAGTTCCGTTTTCGGCCATTGATATATTGCTGTTAACAGATTCGTCAGAATCTGTTCGCCAGTCTCCGTAATTCCAGGCAACAACAAATAATCTCCACCGTAAAAAGATACCAACTCAGTAAAAAGATTTACACAAGGATCCTCCATATAGCTAGCAGGAAACTCCTTTTCTGTAAAATGCTGGATCTCCTTTGAGGTAGGGATGCCTAACTCATTCATAGAAAGAATAGATCTAGTAGTCAATTCTTCAAGCCTGAAATTCTTGCCATGGTTTTCTGGCATAAGGGTTAAACCAGCAAACGTTTTCAGTAATTCTGATGTCGAATAATTACTGAAAAAAGGTTTGGCTACATCCTGTGATTGCAATCCATCAGACTTTGATAGAATACTCTTATTTATACAACACTTTTTAAATTTGATGCCGCTACCACAACTACAGAGGTCGTTTCTTCCTACTTTCATTTTTGTATTGTTTCGTATTGATCAAATCGCTATATAACCTTGGCCTTATCCCTTATATTTCAGTTTTAATAGCTTAGTTTTTCCTTTATTTCCTTATTAAATTCCAACAGTTTTTCAAGCTGGGGCTGTATTTCTTTTTCCAATACTGATATTTCAGAATCGACATAGTACAAATTGTTGTATCTCAATTCATCTAATGTGGTTGTTAATGTACGTATCTCATAGATAAATCGTTGGACTACTTCAGTTGGAGGTTGTTGTTTCACTTCTTCGAACATGGAAACGCAAAATTCGTTATAGAAACTCTCAATATTTAATGGCTTTTCTAATAGAAGTTGATTGAATATATCTAAATATTTTTCATATAGCGAGTTATCCACTGCTATCAACCCCGGCATAATACTATAAAAATTATCAGCAATACTTTTAAATTTTGTCCTTAATGTAATACTCGTCTTTATGTGTTTTTCATTGCCAACCATTACCTGTTGCAAACGTTGATCTATAAAATCCAATCGTCCTAAAAATTCCTTGTACTTCTCTATATTATTTTCATCGCTACCAAACAACAATGTAAAACCCTGAAATACGTCTTGGGAGTCAATAGTTCTTATTCTATTTAAATGTTGAGAGACCACTAACTTGGGCAAAGTTAACTCGAACGGAGAACCTTTTATTATTTCACCTTGTTCAACGAAATATCCTTTCTGCTTTGCAACTGTTTCTAAAGCGTCTTCCAGCAAAAGAGACAAAAAAAACAATCTGTCTTTTAAATAGGACTCTCTCGATAGCAACGAAGCCTTATGATCATGGCGGATAGTTTTCCGAAAAATGTATAGTGAACCTAAAATTCCAAGAAATGCCCCTATAATTGTAATAATTAAGGTCTCCCAAAAAGAAGACGCCCCTTCTAGATAATAATGTTCTCCAAACCTAAATATCATTTTTTAATCAAAATAAAATGGTAAAAACCCCTATTATAACGAGTTGAAAATCTCAACTCTAAAATTATGAAAAACATTGATAAATACGCGTTTCGAGAATCGGCTAATCGATATCACTTAGAATGCCTCTGTCCCGCACCACCATCCTTCTTGTCTGCAAGTGCAGGCTTATGTATCGACCCGATATCCCTTCTTTGAGATATAGGTGAGTGCTTCTATATCCAAGATATCATCCCATTTTAATGCTGGCTGATCGTGTTGTTAGACACACCTGCTTTTCCTTGTACGCATTTCGAAGAGCGAACGAAAAAATGCTTTAGGACAATGGCATAAAACTTTTGATTTAAACAACCTGCTCGCTCTGAATCTAATTTTGTAAATTAGCGTGTAAAGTTAAGTTTCATGGCAAAAGATACTCTTCCACTGAAGATACAGACACCCAATCAGGGCTGGAAACAGTTCCTAATGGCAAGGGATGAAATGCTAGCGGCATACGATAGGGCACGTGAGATGAGCCGTAAAAGAGCGGTACAGACCGAACACGGCAATGTTGCCGAAGCCGAGTTTCGCAGGTGGCTCACCAACTTCCTACCAAAGCGATATGGCGTCACCTCTGGCTATATTGTCTCGCAGGGCATTCCTAACTCAGAGAACATGGTGCATTATGATGTAATCATCTATGACCAGATGGAGTCGCCTATTCTTTGGGTCGAAGGCAATCCGGACTCTTCCGACTCCGGTAGATCACTGGCCATCCCTGTCGAATACGTGTATGGAGTAATCGAGGTAAAGTCCGTGTTCAATAAAAAAAGTGTAAAACAGGCTGTCGAGCATTTGAGGAAATTGAGACCGTTGATGGGGATCCCTAAACCTTCAGTCCATGACTATAGATTTTACCTGCCCAAAACTTTCTTTTGTGCAACTGTTTTCTTTGAATTGCACAAAAGCAATGAAAAGGATTTTGCAGCACTCGATGCCTATTTAGATGGTTCAGACCTTAGGGGATTTTATGGCGGCTACATCCTTCGTCCAGAATCGCACGAAAAATATTCCAGTGGAAAGATCTTGTTCGAGTATCTGTATGATGAAGAAGAACCATGTCGCAACTCCCTGCTCTTTTGGGCGCACTCCAAATGCAAAAAAGTCGGCAAATACCATTTAAGAGCAAGAATAACTCACTCGGAAACTTACTTCTCGGAATTTGCCTTCGACATCATTGCACTATTAAAAGGCACTTACAAACCGTACGCCTTATCTAGCATGTATGCTTTTGGCACAACAGATTGGGAAAATGGAAGCGCTGTAAGTACAACCTACGCTAACCCAGAGGATGTTAAAAGGTATCGGGAGGAGCTGGATAGAGTTTTTAACCGGAATTCTGAGGACAAGTAGCGAAAAATGCTATGTATAATTCATTTAAAAATATACTGTGTGATTGAATTCGACAGGAATTTAATTCACTTTCTAAAAATTATTGCCCGTAAGGGCCGTCCGAAATTTTGGACATAGCAAAGTGCTAAGAATAACCTGCTCTTAGTGTGTAGATTTCTGCCAAAGTAGCCACCACATTTCGTTCCAAGCTAGCTACTAAACTCATTGCTCAGCTTTGCAACCCCATCCCACAGGAGAAATCGAACTTTTAAAAAAAGGTCTTAATGCTATAGTAGAGTGTGTTTTTAAGGTAGTCTTCAACAAAAGCCTACAGATTTTACCCATAAATATCGAACTATAAACAACCGGGTATTAACATATTGATTCACAGATTTTTATTGACATAAAAAAAGGAGATAACTGTTATATGGTGTCTTAAGTAAAGAGTTGCGGAAGCCGCCTATTAGAGGATTGTGAAGCGATATTAAACGCTAAGGATATTTTTGAGTAGATTACAAAATAGTTTCGATCTGATCTGGCAGTTGGGCAATCTTTCTACTAGATTTTAGGCGGGTTTCTACCGAATCATTCCCTATATCAGACTCTCCTCTGTTTCCTTAACTTCATGATGAGAGCTATACCTTCTTTTGTCATATTAGCTGCGAACAATTTGTCTGTTTCTTCAAGTCTTGATAGAACAAAACATCGGAGGGATGGGGATTTTGGAAACCAATTCAAAGACTGAAGTAAAAATATGCATTGGCAATTCGCATCAACATTTTGTTTCTCAATTATTTTATCTATATTATTTCTTATAGACGTTAAGAAATTTTTTCTATCTATTTTGTTGGCTAACTCAACAACCCGTTGATTTTTCAACGGAGTAGGTATTGGCATTAACGAGATATGATTTCTCTCTTTTTTATTTTCGAGGGTATTGATTGAAAGAGAAGACAATTTCTCATCCATATCTTTTAAATGTATAATAAATTTGGTCTAACTTTTCTTAGATAGTCATTATATAATATGGACTTAAATTAATCATCATGACTTACCACGTAGAATATGTCCTCATATTGATTGTTAAGGATTTTACAAATTTTTTCCGCTATAAAAGTATTATAATCCAAACTTTGAGCATGTGGTGCCAAGCTGAAGATGTCTTTCAATGCATAGCATCCATCATAAACAAGAACCATGTCATTTTCGACTAGATATCGTACCGTTGGATTGTCCGTTTCTTGACTAACAATATTGCACCAACCACAAAATCCAAAATCCTCATTTTTTTCCAAATATTCTTCTCCAAGTCTTTTAGCCTCCAATTTACAAAATGCCAATACCTGATTTAGCTTCTCTATTTTTTCTTGACTAAGCGGGGTATAATTGAAAGTATAGAACACATCAACAGGCAGATCTTCTATGTTTTTCACTTTTCCTTTAGCAAATAATTCTATAGCAAGATCCAGAATAAGAAATTTAATATTGGCAGTAAATTCTCCAGATCGTATATAACCACTTTCCCGTATTGTCCTAACATATCGTTCTAACACCAAGGCCTCCTGCTTACTTTTTACGATAAGAATAACTTCATCAAAACTGTCGATGTCAAAGAGATATAGACCATAGAAATAATTGTCATAATTTTCGTTATCAGGCCATATCTCATCATTTCCAATAATCCTCCATTCCCTTTCATGAGTCCAGTCTATCTCCTTTGTATCTCCCAACTGAAAAGCTACATAACGATATTGTTCTCTTATGGGTAAAACAGTCTCCTTGATAACCCTGAGACTTGGATTATCCATTGGAGACTCATCAAATTCAAAGATATTGTCTACAGAAAGCCCATAAATGACCGGTCTCCCTCCCTTTTTAAAAAGATCTTTTTTTTTGACAGCAATTCCGTAGTCAGATACACGGTATGGGTTTTTTCTTAAGTTACGATATTCTAACAGGTTGATTATTGGCATTTCAGTAAAACATATTGTTGGCTCAAAACCATAAATGGTAGCTTTACCATTCCTGAAAGAAAAACTACCTCTAAGCCCACCTTCGACAATGATATTAAACATACATTCCATCTCCGTCATTCGAGCAATCTTATCATTCTCAGCCAAGTGCATTTGACCGCCAAGCTCGAATACCAAAGGAAGATCTTTTACATCTTGTTTCCGTAAAAAATGAATAACATAATCCGAGATGTCTGTTCTTTTAGTTCGCATTGTTGGTTCCTCGTTCTATGATTTGTAGCCAATGGTTATTTAAAATAAAGCGGTGATTGTTAAATCGCAATTTGATTAATTTCAAACTTAACTGCTTTTTCAACTATCCCTCAAACATTTCACATAGTATTCGCTTTTTGTATTTTATAAATAGATCCTAAAATACTAATTATTAACAATACTTCATTTTTCAAGTAAATCATTCAATCATGAATAATTCACTTAAAAGAGCCTGTATCAATCTTTGAGAAATGAAATAGAATTTGAGGGCTTAATAGATTTAAGATTTTGTAGTAATAATGGGTATCGGTCAAAAACACTTACTAAAAAGATCATCCCATGGTTATTACTTACCTGCATGTTCAAATCGTGTACCTTAAATATCTTTTCAAATGCACCCACATTATAGTTCTGGACAAAATAGAACAACAAGGACCGTTCACTGGACGACAAACTCTTGTAATATTTTTTTATTGTTTCAGGTTTGAGAAATAACATATCATTAGTAGTTCCCCAGTAATCATCAAATTGCATAATCGGGGAGCTGAACAAATAGTTCCAAACTTGCTTTACAGCATTCAAGATGGTGTACGAACTATATTTTTTCTCAAGTTCTTCAAGTATCTTATTAAGGATCGCCGACACATCATCTATTGCTTCTAACACGTATCCCTGATTAATTCTCATATATTTGCCCTTATTCCTAGGATCAGCACCTGTCGTCCAGATATATTTCAAATCAACCTTTAAATTATTATGGATCAGCGAGTTTCTTCTTGCTTTTTTTTCACGAAGTCTTTTACTATACAATGACGAGAGATCACCTATTTCCAACAATTCGGAATACGCTTGAAGCAATTTGCCGGTGTTGTCGTAACTACTCTCAGAGATATAAGTTGAAATAAGATGTGCTATAAACTCATATGTGAAATCTCCGCTTAGAAGTTCATTCTTGTACTTTTCAGAATCAAGTCTAATTTTAGGGAGCTTTTCAGGAAAAGAAAAAAGATACCGTTCAATGCATTCATTTATTGAACCCTCGAACAACGCTATCACATAAGCGAAGATCCCCTTATCAATAAAGTCGGTTGAGATCGGCTGTGTTTGGTAGTGTTCCTTAATTTTATTTAATTCCCCTATACCGTTTAAGATCGGCTCAATAAGATCATCGTAAACCAAAAGGTTGGGCTTTTTCCTCATAATCATTCTTTCTCCATTTTTTATTTCAAATTCTCTCTCAGTATGCAGCTCCTACGATAAATTTCTGCTATAAAGGACAAAAACAATTATCAGTTCCCTGTCCTTACCGTAACGCCTGACCATATAGTTTTAGCAAGGATGAAAAACAAGGCTGGATTATTATCAAGCAGACAGTCGATTATGACTCTAAAGACTCTACGGTAGAAAATGATATCATAAATTCTCTAATCCAATATGCATCAGAAGAACCCTGTTTTACTAAAACATCAAGCATATCAAGATAATCAGACAGCAAAGATGCATCTTCCATGATTTCATTGAGATGATTATAATAACCTCTTGACATTAATTGTTCAATATCACGGTATTGTTTTAGATTCTCAAAATTACCTGTTTTTTTGAGATGAGTAATTAACCACTTAAAGCCATCCTGAAAAAGCACTTCATCACCGATATGAGAAAGTAAGGTAATTACCGATTGAATCTGTATTGGTCCAAATATTTTTATGCAAGTGATGAAGAACGAAGGGTGTATCTCAATTGGTTTCCAGTTTACTGCGGTATTTTTCCATCTTACTTCAATATCCAATAACAACAGATTACTAAATAATGAAATGTTATTCCTGACGAGATAATCCCGAAAAACTGTCCACGCAGCAATAAATTGGCTTACAGCATAATTTACTTTAGAAGGATCTTCATCTTGGAAACTGTTATCGGCAAAAATGATAATAGATTCAATAACTCCCTTTGAGAACTTAAGTATCTCTAATATACTGTCATAGTCATCTTTTTTTACATCTTTTAAATTACGCCCAGCATGCTCAAGAAGGTGTTCAAAAATAGCTGAACTCAATTTATGCGAATTCCATAGGATGAGCTCGCTTAACTTATACTGTAAAGCAAGTCTGAGATATCCGACTTTTTCCACTTCTTCAAAGTTTCTCTTTGGAACTTTGTATGTCATCACAAGCTCTGTAAGGATTTTTATAAAATCAAAAACTATAGTTTGAGCTGTAACAGTAGGTAAAATGTTAATAGCTCTATTGAGGTAACGTAAAGAACATTTTTTGAAATCTATTTTAGATAAGTCAACATAGGGTTCTTTGTCAATCGCATCGTTTATAAAACTTACATACTTTTTTTGATATTGAGCAATATCTTCTTCAGATCTAAATCTGGAGAATAGATGTGAATTGGTTTTGAAAAACGTTGAAAATTGTAGTAGTCCGGAAAAAAACTTAATGGCAAGCTCTTCGTTTCTTTCCCATATAGTTGTCCCAAAAGACTTATAAAAATCGCTAGCCTGTGGATCATTGTCCTGAAATGGGGAGGTTAAGAAGCAAAGTGCTAGTTTCTCCAATTCATTTTGTTTGACATTATCATTACAGCATAAAAGTACGGGAAAGGCTTTTACAGCAGATTTCATATCGAAAGGAGAAGCGAAAGGCTCTAGTTCCAGTTGGCTACCATAGCTGCGATCAATTTTTGAGCTTATCAGAGTTACAATAAGCTGCTCACACCAATTCTTTTCGTCCTGATTCAGTTCATCCCAAAGCATTGTAATCCCAATTTCAGCCAATAATCCTGGTCTGTGCTTAAAGGTTTCAAACGTTTCCAATTTGATATATCCCTGCCATATTTCTGTCCATTTGTCCTTTAGTGGCAGGACATCACCTTTTTCAACCTTATGTAACCAAACAACATGGTCTGAATCAACTTCCGATTCCTTTTGAGAGACCTTAAGTTCACTCACGTACTCTTTGATTTCTTCACTGTAAGACGGTTCTATTAGAAAACCAGCTTTGCTGCCATCGTTGTATTCTGTTGTAACCCTCCAAGTTCTTACATCCATTTCATCTAATCGCTTTTTCCAAGAAACATCTGACGGGTCAGCAGATTGTCTGTGGTAGTCCAAAACTTTAAATATTTCTTCGTTGGCTGTTCCATAATTGAAACAATAATATTGAATAAAATTCTGGAGTCCCCCTTGATATTTTTTTCTATGCGGAAGTTTGCCCGAAGCTAGTCGTTCCTCATCATGAACTTCATGAAATGTATTAAGAATGAAATGACTTTGATCATGTACAAATCTTGCTATATCGTAGTCAATGAACTTTCTATTGGAAAATAGACATGAAATATAGGCACTTGCAAATTCTGGATAAGCTTGAAATATACTGGAAATAACACCAGTAACCGCTACCGAATTACTATTCCTGAGGAGATAATCTATTAGATCATTGATTTTTTCAATATTTTTAGCTCCCTCCTGACATAATTCAAGCAGATACTTTTCCAAAGCCATGAGTATGGATTGCCATTCATAAGGTGAAACTTTTACCGTTCCACGGTATACGCACCACAACAGATCACTTCCAAATTGTCGGATCTTGGTACCATCAGGTAAAATCAAATCCAGTTGTCTTAAATCGTCTCGTTCCGCAAATTCCGAAAGCGCATAATTTTCAGCACACCAATTACTAATTTCCGCAATAAAACACAATGCCTGGAAAGTATGATATTTCAGCAACCAATATACAGGAGTCTGGACTGCGCTAGCTGGAAAATAATTAAGCCTACTTCCCTCATTTCTCAATCCAAAATACTCATTGACATCCAAAGAACCCGAAGACCTAGTGATTTCCATCATCATCCGATCATGATCGTTTTTGGGGTAGAAAACCTGACAAGTAGTTTTCATCCAGTGCTCCTTTGCTAAACTGATTACCATGTCTGGCATACATCTAGCCATCTGTTTTGAAGGATAGCCCGATAGTGCCACTTTGATCAGTTTTATCTTCAATCGATCTTCATCGTAGAATCCGTCATCCTCAAACTCATCTTCACTATCTCTTTCTTCAAGAATAGACTTTAATTCATCCTGGATTCCACCACTAAACCGAACGAGCAATTTGACCTCTTCATCACCATCTCTATTTCTGGAATATCCGAGTTTTATATGATGTTTAAAGAGGTAAAGCATAATCAGTCCCGCATCTTTTGTTGTTGAATTTTGTCCATGCTGGTAATCAAGGATATTACTCCATTCCTTTAAGAGATTATATATTGTTTCCCAATGTTCAATCGATATTTCTTCAATATATTCGTATATCATGGAAATTACGCACGACCATCCATATCCTATCGGGATATAATATTTTGAATTTTGATCACCGATGTTCTTTTTACAGGCAGTTCTCATGATTTTTATAATCTGTAAGAGCAGTCCAAAATTATTTTTAACGATCAATGATTTATTGGCAACAAAAAAACTATCGCAAAATTCAGAATGCATGATAGCTATCAAACATTCATCTGCCCGATAATTCTCGTAAGAAATTGATAATGCTTGTTGGGTTACAAATCGTACCTTCTTCTGTTCACCAGTTTTAAGTACTGAATTTACCCATAATCTATATGCCCTTCTCATAGCCGGCTCATTGCCCAGAGAAACAAAAAAAAGTTCTGCTGATGTATTTTCATTAAAAAGAAAATCGACATGATTGATTAATGCCCAATCTTCAAGTACATCATGAGCGGGAGCAAAAAAGCCCTCGTTTTTTGACTGGATAATTACATTCTCCTTAAGTAGTTTCTCCAATACCACAACATCTGGTTGTTCAATACTGACAAATGGCTGCATTTTTTTTGATCTCTTTACGGAGATCTCTACAAAAACTTTACTTCTTCTACCAGGAAGGCCATCATGAAACTCGTTGATCTTATTTTCAATTATGGTCTGCCATAGATAGCTTTTAAATGCATCTTCGTCAAAATTATCTTCTACTTTTCCATTTAGCTTCACTGCTCGATAGGCAAAATCCAAATATTTCGGAATTTTAAGTAGGGGCTTTAATCGCTGGTTTTCAACCAAGGGCTTTATTAGTGGTACATGGTCAACTACTAAATTAAGTTCACTATCCGAAAGTTCTGTGATGTCAACCCGAGCATATTCGAACTGGTTAAGAAATTTTAGATCAAGCAATGGAAGGCTAGATTGTCTACAACTAATAATGAGCTTAACGGTCGGCATTTCCTTAATTGCCAATAACAATTGATAAAATGCAGTGCCTGTCGTTTCCAATAATTTTTCAAGCGCGTCGATATAGATAATGTTATTTTCGAAGGATCCAAAAAGTGAAAAAAGCTCTTTGAGGGTGTAATTAATCAAATGCTTTATAAAGTAATCCCTTAGGTTTCCTTCGGCAAGTTCATCTGCTTTAAAACACAAAACCATTCCGTTATGCTTTTCACGTATTTCCTTAATATACGCTTTTGCCAATGCAGATTTGCCAAGTCCTGGATTACCAGAAATTACAACGATTCTCGACCGATTGATGGATTCGACTATATTGTCCATAATCTTGTCTCTGGATAAAGTATAGTCTCCAATTTTATCCTCAATCATTTCCATGACCTCATAATTCTGTTCACTCCAAGACTTCAGAGCATTTAGCATTGTTGAAGAATTGGTTTTTGAAAGCTTGACCGTTAGGTCAGTTGGCAATTTTTCAGATTCATAAAATGCACCTTTGAAGTTCCCATCGGCCATTAAGACAAATAAATCATTCCAAAGCTGTTCACCACTACATTCCTGATTATTTCTGAACTGATCCAATAATGAAATACAGTTGGTTTTATCGGTACTGTTATCCTGAGCAAAATCTCGCTCCAAAAAATATAGTGTCCTGCAAAATTGATGTAGCAAGTCATTAGTAAGGTCGTTAGGAAAATTGTCGTTGATTATTGATCGAAAGATATCTAAATACCCTTTTTTTGCCTTGACACGATCGACTTCCTGTATAAAATCCTCAGCATCAGACTTAGATCTGGACCAATCAAGAAGCACGTTCAAATGATTTTTTTCATCTTTGGTCAGATCACTTTTAACAATGTAAATCTTATCATTTGAAGGATCGAAAAGCTCTGCATTCCGAAAATCACTCCAAGCATCTGTGACAACTTGTTTAAACGTATCGCCTTTTGCGGAAACAACCAAGTTATGTTTAATTTGGAATAGGACATTAATCTTCTTGTCCTTATGAGTGCACTTTAATAGAAGATCATCGGTGCGATAACCCACTGAACCTGACTGTTGGCGGAAAGCCATAATCTTCCCAGATATACCTGGGATATTCAGGTCAAGTAGAAAGCTTATAAAAAAGCTCGTCTGAACCTCAATTTCATAAAAACTACCACCTCCGCCCTGTGAGAATACGTTACTGTTTATTGCCATGACTCAAGCTAATCACTACTAAAGTAAAAAACATTTGTAAATTGAGAACTAAACTTCTTAAGAATTCACAACCTATTTTAGTTGAATATAATTAGAGATTTCATATATGATTAGAAATCTCCAATTTAGAATGCTTGCTGATTTTGAAACCCAATTAGATACTTTTAAAGATATGAAAACAGCTTACTTATATGTCCGCGTAAGCACGGACGAACAAAAAAGAAAAGGTTATTCCTTACCGGAGCAGGAAGATCGATTACTGAAATATTGTGATTACAACAATATAGAAGTTAAAGGCATTTTCCGTGAAGACTTTTCAGCAAAGAACTTCAACCGTCCAGAATGGAAAAAATTGATTGCGACAGCCAGAAACAGATCAAAGGAAGATAAGAATATACTCTTCATCAAATGGGATCGCTTCAGTCGAAATATTGAATACGCATATGAAATGATAGGTATGCTACGAAAATACAAAACGACACCAATGGCCATTGACCAGCCCATAGACTTCTCTGTACCAGAAAGTACAGTCATGCTTGCCGTTTACCTGTCAGTGCCTGAAGCGGAAAACAGCAGAAGAGCCCTGAATACCGCTAACGGTCTACGTAGGGCCAAACAAATGGGAAGATATCCCAATAAGGCTCCTGTTGGCTATATCAATCTGACAACGATGGATGGCAAAAAAATTATAGCTCCCAAACAACCGGAGGCAGGCATTATAAGATGGCTGTTCCATCAGCTTGCCAAAAATATCCATAGGGTCGAAGCAGTTCGACGAATGGCTGAAGATAAAGGATTGATATGTTCACGGTCGTATTTTTCCAAGCTTATCCGTAATCCTGCCTATTGCGGTCTTATCCCCGTAAGACTCAGCTCTGGGGAGCAGTACATGGTAAAAGGAATTCATGATTCATTGATTTCAGAAACCTTGTTTTACGAAGTTCAGCGTATCATTACCACAAAAAGGAAAACCAGCAGTAAAAGAGAGGAATTGAAGGCAATGTTTTTCCTAACGGGGTTTTTAACCTGCCCTCTTTGCAACCGAAAACTCTGTGGAAGCTTTTCTACCGGATCGACAAAAAAGCATCCATACTACCATTGCCGAGGGAGATGCAAAACAAGAATAAAGGCTCCGCTTCTCAATGAAAGTTACCAGCAGGAACTTCAGCGTTTGATGCTTTCAGAGAAAGCAGTCAATATATTCAATTGTGTTCTGGAAGACTGGAATACAAATACACAAAAAGCTGAGTATCTTCAGGAACGGCAACAGGTCGTGAGAAAACTACAAGAACAGGAACTGACCTTATCCCAAGCCAGAAAGCTGTTCATCGCGGCGGTACTGAAGCTTGATGACTATAGCGAATTAAAGAGGGAGTATCGTGTTAATTCCAAGTGCCTGAAAAAAGAACTCAACGATATTAACGAGAAATTGAAAAATATTGATAAGCAACGACAACAGGGGGATCGGCCAATTGTAAATATTCTTCAAGGATTTTCAAGCATGGATACGACTGATAAAAAACATCTCGTCAATCTGATTCCTCCTCTTTGGGTCGATTACAAAACAGGAGATATGTCATTGGATCTGAACACGGCATTGTCAAAAATATTATTAACAAAGAAACACCGATCAAGAAGATGAGTTTTATAGATAAAAAGGTTTCGGATAAACGAGCAATTGTAATACTAGCAAAAAGCGGCATCCAAGTGAGCGAGGAAGAAGCCAATATTATACTGGATTTTCTCTATCTTGTCGCAAAGAACTACAACAAACCGGAAGAGGATAAAGAAGCCGAATCCCTAAGGAGAAATCGAACTTTGGAAAAAAGGCCATAACAATATCAAGGAGTAGGTTTTTCAGACAATACTACACAACAGGCTAAAAATCTTGGCCACAAATATCGAACTATAAATGACCAGACACTAACAGTTTGGGTCACAGATTTTTATTGGCATAAAAAAAGGAGACAACCTGTATATGGTGTCTCCTTAAGTAGCCCGTAGGGGAATCGAACCCCTGTTTCAAGAATGAAAATCTTGCGTCCTAACCCCTAGACGAACGGGCCGTTTTTGTGTTTCGGTGTGCAAATATAGAAATGATTATTAACTATGCAAAATAAAATTCAAAAAAAGCGATTTCTTTTTCAAGAAGCTACAATATCGAAAACTTTGTCTCCTCCATTTCCGTAAATGCAGCTACCGTAGAAAATAAAAGACTTTTGCTATTATTCTCCAAATTCCTAAAGGTAGTAGGAAGGAATAGTCCGCCACCAATATCTTTATATCCGTTTACAAGATAAGTTTGGCCTTCTTTATCTACAAATTGCTTAATCCATCCCGTTTCCCCATTAAATAATACCTCACCCGACAATCCCTCTTTCAGTTGAAAAGGGAGCGATTGTAATTTTTCAGCATTGAAAATCTTGGACGATATTTTTCCTGTTTTTGTTTCGGGTTGCTCAATTAGTGCAGGCAGAAAAAGAAAAGTAGCGTCTTTTTTGAATTGTTCGTTGATTTTGGAGAAAAGTTCGTGCGTTTCAGGATCAATCTGTTTTACTTCATTGCCATTGACAAAAAACTTGGATAATTTACCCGTCTTAAAGTTAAACAGTGAAACAATATTGTTGCCGTCGTTAGATCTACCTTCGAAACGCGCTTGCCCGGACTTCATATTGATAAGGAACTTGCGACTGTTCTGAAAATATTTGATGTCGTTTCCATTTGCCGTAAAGAGAATGTAGTTTGTGCTGTCCCACTTGTCTTTTCCTCCGATTCCCTTTAATAGTATTTTACCTGCCTCCTGTCCTTCCTGTGCCCATATAGGCACATACGAAATGGAAAGAATGCCGATAATAATTGCTGTTAGGAATGTTCTCATAGTTGATGACCCCTAATTTTAAAATGAAGCGACAATTACTTGTATTTTTTACTGACAAGTGCCATTTGAATGGCTGTAATAGCCGCTTCTTCTCCCTTGTTTCCGTGTTTTCCACCTGCTCGATCTAATGCCTGTCCCAGATTATCCGTGGTTAATACGCCGAAAATAACGGGTTTATTGTATTTGATGGCAACATTGGCGATACCGTTTCCTACGGCGTCACATATAAAATCAAAATGTCGCGTTTCACCTTGAATGACGCAGCCAAGACATATCACCGCGTCAAAAGATTCATTGCGAAGCGCTATATCCGCTCCAGAAATTAATTCATAGCTACCGGGTACCTGGATAATATCGATATCATGTTCAGCAGCACCGTGTTGTTGTAAACCTTGCAGAGAACCATCTAACAAAGCTCCTGTAACTTGGGCATTCCACTGTGAAACAACGATTGCGAATTTTAGACCCTTCGCGTTGCCAACTTCAATATGTGAGAAGTCTGACAAATTCTTCATGCTACTAGACATGGGTGCAAAGATATATAAAAAAGGCTGCTTATAAAAAATAAGCAGCCCGTATCTCTTAATAAGCTATTTCTTATTTATTGTTTTGCTTTTGTACGCGCGATAAAACCATCGATCATATTCGCTTCGGGACTATTTGGATAGTCCGATTTGATCGTTTGATAAGTCTGTTCTGCATTTTTGAAATCCTCTAATGCTTCGTAAACTAAACCTAATTTTTTAAGGAATAAAGGTGTCGTATACGTATTTTTACTTTTTTGTGCTGCTTTTTTATAATGATTGGCAGCACTCTTATAATCTTTAGATTCGGAATAAGCATCTCCAATTAAACCTGTAACCAAAGGATCTAAAATATCACTACCCGTATCGGAATATTTTTGAAGGTATTTTATAGCTTCTTGAAAATTGCCCTGACGAAGGTACAAGCTACCTAAGTAAGCATTGGCGATATTCGCAGATTTAGTATTGGAATATTCTTCCGCAATCTCTTTGAAACCTAGGAATGATCCGTCTCCGTCGATAGCTTTAGCTTGTAGAGAGTCAATTGCAGCATATTCTTCTGCTTTATATAATTGATTGGCTGCCTTTTCTGCGCGCGGGGCTAGGTATAGTCGCTGATAACCTAAATACAATAAAATCAAGAGAATAATACCACCCACGATGAAGGTGATGCTTTTTTGATTATCCTGAAAAAATGAACCCGATGATTTTTTAGGTTCAGTTTGATTTACGTTTTTATTTGACATTTGTTATTATCGTATAATAAATATGGAACGCAAAATTACACTTTTAAAATTTTAATACAAGTTTTCTGCTGTATTTTACGTGTCTTTTATCAAGAATGCCGTGGTTGGCCCTCCAAAACCTACGTTTCCTATCCATTGGTAGTAGAAGAAACTTCACCGTCCAGCTGTTCATAAATTGAGTTTTGACTCCTAAATTCAGGTACAATAACTTTCATTTGACGAACGATTTCTACATTATTGTTTGTTTTAACACGCTCCAAAAGGAGATTGATCTGTTTACAGATTTCCGAAAAATTATTTTCTCGCACCTTCGCAATCATAATTTTTTGGTGATGCGTAGGGAGTGTGTTTTCCAGATCGTTGAGCAATTCCTCATATAGTTTTTCGCCGGGCCGTAGTCCGGTAAACTTGATATCGATATCTTGGTAAGGGATAAATCCGGACAGTTTAATCATCTTTTCGGCAAGATCAACAATTTTGACGGATTTCCCCATGTCGAACACGAATATCTCTCCACCATTGCCCATACATCCCGCTTCGATAACCAGTTGGCAGGCTTCTGGGATAGTCATAAAATAACGCGTGATTTCAGGATGAGTCACCGTAAGTGGGCCGCCTTTTTCTATTTGTTCCCGAAAGCGTGGAATAACCGATCCGTTGGATCCAAGGACATTTCCGAAACGTGTCGTTATGAACCGGGTTTTTGCATTTGGATGATTTTCTTCCAAATTATTGTTCATGGATTGCACATACATTTCAGCGATGCGTTTGGTCGCTCCCATCACGTTGGTAGGATTGACGGCTTTATCTGTAGATACAAACACAAACTTTGATACCTGGAATTCAACCGCTAAATTAGTTAAAATAAAAGTACCAAATACATTTGTCCGAACGCCTTCAATCGGATGGTTTTCCATCATAGGTACATGCTTGTATGCTGCGGCATGATAAACGTATTGCGGTTTGAATGTCTCAAATAAGATGCGCATTCGATCCTCATTTTTTACATCGGCGATAAAAGATTGGTAAGCTTGGTTCTTAAACCGGTCTTGTAAGTCTAAATGGAGGTTATGTAGCGGAGATTCTGCTTGATCGCATAAGATAATCAATTGTGGTTCGAAATGGCCGAGTTGTTTGGCTATCTCACTTCCAATGGAGCCTGCAGCACCAGTTACCAAAATACGTTTACCTCTCAATTGTTCTAAAAGCGAATCATTTTTTAGCTTAATAGGAGCTCGTTCTAGTAAATCTTCAATTTTAACTTTTTTGATCTGGGTGGGGGAGACGGTACCATTGATGATCTCACTCACGGGAGGGAGTGTAAGTACGTTTATCTTTTGCTCCAAACATATATCAATAATTTGGTTCTTTTTTTCCGAGCTGATTCTATGGGAGGCAAAAATCAATTCATCGATCGCCAGTTTATGGATTAAACGTCCCAGATCACCAGAGCTGAAAATTTTGATACCGTCGATATATTTGCCGATTTTGGTCTCATCATCATCCAAATAAGCGACGATATATTTATTTGATTTAAGGTCGTGGTCGAAGGTACGCTTTACCGCTATGCCTAGATCACCGGCACCATATACAATGACGTTTTTCTTGTCAGACGTTTTAGTTTTGTTGTACTGGAAAAATATCTTGATTAACGTCCGATAAGTTGTTAAACCGGTAAAGGCAAACAGGCTATATACGATGATGATGTTCGTCGGAATGAGCGATGGCATATTGCTCGCAATCATAATCAATTTAATCGCGAACAGAATGATAACGTTAAAAAGCAATGTCGATAGAATCCGGATAGAATCCACAGCACTGGTATAGCGAACAATGCCAGAATAGAGTTTGAAAATTAGAAAAGAAATAGAAGTTATTCCCAAACAATATATTAACTCTATAGCAAAATGTGGCTTTGCGTACTCCTGTATATTGAAAGAATGAAACAGACCATACGCGAACACAAAAGCGATCGCTGCAATAGCTAAGTCAAAAATAAAAATGGTCCATCGAGGAACAATGCCAATTTGGTTAAAAACGGGAAACTTTTGCATTGAAATATTTTTACATAGGATGTAAAAATAGGAAAAAAAGTGGATTTATGAATCTTATTCCCAAAATATCAAGAATAATATCTAAATTCACTAGTTGATAAAACAGATAGGATTGTAGCATGAGCGATATGTCAAAAATTGCCCACAAGGCGATATTTCAGCCGAAAGAAGCATTGGCAAGTGTGGGTAAAAGTCGGCACACATTAAAAATTGGCGTGCCGAAAGAAATATCTTTCCAGGAGAAACGGATAGCCTTGACCCCGTTATCTGTTGCGTTACTCGTTGAATATGGTCATGAGATCGTTCTAGAATCTGGAGCAGGTGAAGCTTCCAACTTTTTAGATTCCCATTATAGTGAACAAGGTGCAAGAATCAGTCATGATAAAGAGGAGGTGTTTCAATGTGATATTGTTATCAAGATTGCAAGCCCCACTATAGAAGAGGTGAGTATGATGAAAAATAAGCAGGTATTACTATCATCCCATCAACCATCACTCATGAAACTACCGATATTACAAGCGCTGATGCGAAAACAAATTACGGCTGTTTCTTATGAATATTTGCAAGATGAGGGGGGACATTTAACCGTTGTGCGTGCCATGAGTGAAATTGTAGGTGCAACTTCTGTACTTATCGCAGCAGAATATCTTAGTAATATATTTGATGGAAAAGGTCTGATGCTGGGCGGCATAACAGGTGTTCCTCCAACGGAAATGGTCATTATTGGAGCGGGAACGGTGGGAGAATATGCCGCTCGTGCTGCTATTGCCCTCGGTGCGCAGGTCAAAGTATTTGATAGTTCTGTATACCGATTACGTAGATTGCAAAACAATGTAGGTAGTCGTGTTTTTACTTCCGTGATACAACCTATTGTATTAAATAAAGCTGTTAAATCTTGTGATGTGGTTATAGGCGCCTTAAGAGCGAAGAATGGTCGTTCTCCCTGCATTATTTCCGAAGATACGGTATCCAATATGAAACCGAACGCCGTGCTTATCGATGTGAGTATCGACCAAGGTGGATGTTTCGAAACCTCCGAAGTAACCACACATGACAAACCGGTATTCCGAAAATACGATGTGATACACTATTGTGTTCCTAATATCGCATCACGTGTGGCGCGTACGGCGACCTACGCCCTCACCAATATAATGACGCCTCTACTTCTCCAAATAGGAGAATGCGGAGGTATGAATAATATGATATGGTCTGATAAATGTATCCGTAGTGCAATTTATCTCTATCAAGGGATGCTGACGAATAAGGACATTGCAGAAAAGTTTAACTTACCATCAAAAGATCTGGATTTAATTATCGTAGCTAATCAATAAAAAATGAAACTTATTTATTCTATACTATTTGTGGTGTTATTAAATTATTATTCGCTGGCACAAGAAAAAGTGGCATTATATACCGAAATTCCCAATGCAACAAAATCTGCAGAAGACCTAGGAGAAGAAAATGTTCCTGTTTTGTATAAATATGAATTGCCAAGTGCGAAGCAGGCGATACTGGTGATTCCCGGTGGAGGGTATTCCCATGTAGCTATTAGTCATGAAGGACATGAAATAGCGAAAGCATTTAATGAACAAGGTTATAGTGCGTTTGTATTATATTATCGCCTACCTAAAGATGAGCATATGAAAGTGCGAAAAGTAGGGCCTTTACAAGATGCACAACGTGGTATACAATATATTAGAGAACATTACGATTTCGATCGGGTCGGCGTAATCGGGTTTTCCGCCGGTGGCCATTTGGCAGCATCTTTATCCAACCACTTTGATGATGTGAAAATTGACAATAAAAACGCCATTAACTTAGCGCCTGATTTTTCGGTACTGATCTATCCTGTTATTTCAATGGATGATGAGATTACACACAAGGGGTCTAAGAAAAACTTGATAGGAGAAGAACCTAATACAGGTGATTTGGCATATTTTTCATTGGAGAAACAGGTGTCTACGAAAACCCCACCTACGTTTTTGGTGCACGCCGAGGATGATAAAGGGGTTCTTATTGCGAATGCATTACGTTACAAAGAAGCTTTGGATAAAGTAGGTGTAGTTAATGATATATTTATTTATCCAACGGGAGGGCATGGTTTCGGACTAAATAACAAGACCGATGCCAGAAAATGGTCGGACTATATGTTTACGTGGCTGGAAAATCTGAATTGAAGAACAGAAACGCGTTGTAACGGTATTAGCGGAACGTGATGTGTTTTGCGATACTGACCGTTACCTTGCTGCCGATGGGAATAGCGGGTAACGGGTGCATGATAGCATGTAACGAAAATTCTCCGTTGTCCAGTACCCATTCTTTATAAAAACCACGGAAACGTATATCTTTTACATAAAATACGCCCTGTGGGTTTTCGACAAAAATCACATCTTCTTGATGGATACCAATGGTTTGTGCAGTTAAGATGCCTAGATGTGCGGCTTGATCCGGAGACAGGATATTGCTCTTTGCTAGAAGTTGTGCTGTGTAGCTGTGGGTTGGTTCGTAGTATAGCGTTGTAGGAGATCCCTGTTCCACAATCTGTGCGCTTTTCATCACGATTAACTCATCGGCCATGGCTAAAACTTCCGTCGGATCATGGGATACTAAAACTATCGTGAGTCCGGTCTCTTCAACAATTTGCCGCATATCTTGCTGCAGCGCGTCTCGAAATGCCGCATCGACCTGATTGAATGGCTCGTCCATCAGCAATACCTCCGGTTCGTTTACCAGTGCACGTGCAATAGCCACGCGTTGTTTTTCTCCACCGCTTAAATCGGCAACCCGTTGTTGAGCGAGGTGAAGAATCTTTAGCCTGTCTAACGTTTCACGAGTCTTAGATTCTTTCCGAGCAAGGTTGGTGTTCGGTAATTGGGATGCGATATTATCCCACACTTTAGCATATAGGTTGAGATCATCAAATCCTTGTGACACCAACTTCATCGCATCGTGTCCGGGAATCAATTTATCTTTTCGAGTGGGAATCAACCAGCCGCGATAGCGCACCTCGCCCGAAGAGGGCGCTAATAAACCATAAATAAGTTTTAATAATGTAGTTTTGCCGCTTCCCGATTCTCCAATGATAGCTGTAATCTTTCCCTCCTTGATACCAAAATCAACTTTATGAACTGCTACAACATCCTGCTTCGCATGAAAGATATGGGAAAGATCTTCACCATAAATAAGTGGTATGCCTATCCTTTCTTGGTCGGTCGGGATGTATTGACAGGAAGAGGTTTGCTGCGCCATAGAGAATATTGAAACTTGTGAGGCACAAAAGTACAAAAAAGAACGCAGCCTTTTACCTTTACGCCCAGATTAGAACCCTAAAGTCAATCCAAATGTGAAATTATTTAAGTTCTCTTGATTAGGGCTATTTTCGAACATATCATTCATGTAATATTTCGCAAAAAGACCCAATGATCCAAACCCTACCCGTGCGAATGCACCATATTGAAAGCTTGCCAAATTGTAGTTGTCCTTGAACTTTTGTTTACCGTGTTCTTCACTTTTAAATCGTTGCGTTCCTTTTAGTAACACCCCCGTCATGGCACCAAAAGCAATTTTCGGACGGTGGCCGTGATGATTTCTGCGGCCACGCCATTCGAAACTCAATGGCGTGCGAAGATAGGTAGACGTAAAAATGTTCTTTTTATATGTGATGTCAGACGGGCTATACGTTAGTGGAGTCGCTTCGGTGTCTAGGATAATATCATTTTTCAACCGGAGGTAATTCCATTCGAAACCTGCAGATACGTACATTTTGAAAGTTTCATTGAAACGAACACCAAATTGGGCGACATCAAATCCAAAATTGGATGCTTTTTTGTATTTCAGAAATTGATTTTCCTCGCCTAACGTAAAACTTCCATCGTCCATCAGACGCGAAAACCCCCAATCTATCCGTGTAAAAGTAAGACCACCAAATACACGTGGATATTTAATTTCCTTTCCACGGTCGTCATAGTCTTTTTTTCCTAAGGTTGGTTCGATGTTAATTTTTCGGGCGATCGTATCGTTACTATCATCTTCTTGTGCAAAAGTATGCTGTGCAGAGAAAAGCATCGCTATGCTCATTAGTCCGGTGTATAATAAGTTTGTTTTCATCTAATTGTTTTTTATTGTCTTCTTTTTTTATGTCGGTTTTTTACTAAACTATTAACGATATCGAGACGGATAAACCCTTCTTCGTCTTTGCTGAATTGAACGGTTGTATGATCCGTCGGGTTCAATGCATCGGATATTTTGTTTAAGATACTGGGTACTATGCCTTCCACCGGCTTTTGCGTGGAAGCTAACATGCTCTCTTCCGTTTCAGGGTCATCAATTAGTGGAGCGATCGGTGGAACGTTGATAACGTATTGCTGCTGTATTTTACCCTCTACTTGAAAGCCATCTGTCAAAGCCAGTGAGACATCAACAGGTTTGAGTTTCACTAGTTTTAGATGGCGCTCCTGACGCGATGAATCTTCGCTAATTGATTTTTTTTGTTTGGGAGTGGAAATCCGATGGGCCAATGTTTCGGGTTTTGCCAATACCTGTTGTTTTGGCTCGTTCGTATGCGTTGGCTCCATAGGGATTGCCGGGGGGGATGATTTGGATGATTCTTGTGTGGCAATCGGTATGTGAAGTGCAGGTGTAGGTTGCATGGTACGATATAATAACGCGATCAAGCCCAAACACCCAACAACTATTGCCGCATACTTTACCCAATCAAGCCTTCTGACCGGTACTATTTTTTCGCGATCTAATTGGTTTTCAATTTGATGCCAAATGTCGTTTCTCGGTGGAACGGTATGCTGTTCCAATTGTTCCTTAAATAGTTTGTCTAGTTCTTTATTGTTCATTACCCGATATGTTCAATTTTCAACAATTTTTCTTTTAACCATTGCCGTGCTCTGGACAATTGTGATTTGGAGCTGCCTTCGCTAATAGACAGCATTTGTGCAATCTCTTTGTGTGAGTACCCCTCGACGACGTATAAGTTGAAGACTGTCCGGTAACCGATTGGAAGCTCCGTCACTATAGCTAACAGGTCTTTATATCGCAAGTTTTCGTCGCTTTCCGCACGACTATCTGCCATAGGATAATCGTGCGTAAGGGGTTCAAAAAAATGCCTTCTCCTGTCTCGGTGTAATTCGATCGCCGTGTTGACCATAATTTTACGAATCCATCCTTCTAACGAGCCCTTATTGTCAAACAACTGTCCTTTTGTAAATACCTTAATGAATCCTGCTTGGAGGATTTCCTCCGCTTCCGATTCATGTTGAGCATAACGTAAACACACACTAAACATTCTTCCGGATAATGTTTGATACAATTGAAACTGTGCTTTGCGGTTTCCCGCTAGACAGGCATTCCATAAGGTATCTAAATTCATGTTATCCAATTTCTAGTTTAGTCTTTGTTAAAAAGACGATAGTAATGGCAGAAAGGTTGCACGAAGAAGAAAATTATTTTATGAGGATGGTTCTGCTGCTGGGAGACACCACCGTGAGGGTTATCCGTCGAGATTTTTCCGGAAGAAGATTGGGGATTTTTTCTGGCCACTCCACAAAACAATATGCATCGGTATAAAAATAGTCTTCATATCCCATATCTAACGCTTCTTCTTCATGCTTTAAGCGATAGAAATCAAAATGATATATCGGGCCATGCGGTGAACTGTATTCATTAACGATGGAGAATGTGGGGCTGCTGGTGCTATCGGGAACCTCTAACGCCCTGCAAAATGAGTTGACTAAAGTTGTTTTGCCCGCACCCATGTTGCCATATAGCAAAAAAATCCTATCGTTTGGGAAATTGGATAGTATTTGCCTTGCCGCAGTATCAAGTTCTTGAAGATTGTTTACGGTGATGTTCATGGTCGTCATTCAAAGCTATTATTTAGGTGTATAAACCGCATACGGAATAATCATTTCTTCTAAAGAGATCCCGCCGTGTTGAAAAGTCTCGATGTAATAATTGACAAAATGATTGTAGTTGTTGGGGTATACAAAAAAGTAGTCATCTTTCGCAAACACAAATGCAGAGCTTACATGAAGCTTGGGAAGTTGTGCATCATGTGGGTTTTTAATCACAAACACTTCTTTGTTTTTGTAATTCAAATTTCGTCCTTGTTTGTAACGCAAGTTCGTATTTGTGTTTCGATCTCCAATAATCTTACTAGGTTTCTTTACCCGTATAGTACCATGATCGGTTGTAATGATAATACGTACATTCCGTTGGGAGAGCCACTTGAGGGCATCGAGTAGTGGAGAGTGCTCAAACCAGGATAATGTTAGCGAGCGATAAGCCCGCTCGTCGTTTGCCAGTTCCCTAATCATGGCTACATCCGTTCGTGCGTGCGAAAGCATATCGACAAAGTTGTAGACCAAAACGTTTAAATCGTTTTGCATAAGGTTATTTAACGATTCAACAATATCTCTACCCTGACTTAATGTCAATATTTTATGATAGGAGTGTTTTAAATCACGACGATAGATACGATTGATCTGATCCGCTAAAAATTTATCTTCATGTAAGTTTTTACCGCCCTCATCATCATCATTTTGCCAAAGGTTGGGGAATCTTTTTTCCATTTCCAAAGGCGTTAAGCCACTGAAAATCGCATTTCTGGCATATTGAGTGGCCGTAGGCAAAAGGCTATAATAGGCATCTTCCTCTTCCAGTCTATAATAGTCTGTAATGATTTTGTTGATGACTTTCCATTGGTCATACCGCAAATTATCAATCAAGAAGAAGAACGTGGGACGCTCTTTATCGAGCTGAGGAAACACTTTATTCTTAAAAAGTTGATGCGATTGGATTGGTCCCTCTTCCTTGTTTTGTATCCAATTTAGATAATTTTTTTCTATAAATTTAGAGAAGAGGATGTTGGCATCTGCTTTTTGCATCGTAAGAATCTCGTGCATGCCTGCATCTTCTAGTTTTTGCAAAGAAAGTTCCCAGTAAATCAGTTTGCGATAGGCCCCTACCCACTCTTTATAATTGAGATCGTCGTTAATGGTCATCCCCAGATTTCGGAACTCCTGTTGATAAGCCATAGAGGTTTTTTCACTGACGAGACGTTTATTTTCGGTAAACTTTTTTATGGTGAGGAGGATTTGTTTGGGGTTGACGGGCTTTATCAGATAATCATCAATCTTGGAACCAATAGCATCTTCCATCAAGTGTTCCTCTTCATTTTTTGTTACCAATACCGTAGGAATGGTTGGATTAATCGTTTTCAATATCGCCAGTGTTTCCAATCCCGTTTTGCCCGGCATGTTCTCATCGAGAAAGACCAAGTCAAAAGGTTCATTCTGAAAAGCCTCCACCGCGTCGTTACCATTATTAACGGTTTTGACCCGATATCCTCTTTCTTCCAATAATAAAATATGTGGTCTTAAAAACTCAATTTCGTCATCAGCCCACAGGATATGTATCTTTTGTATCATTTATTTTTAACATTAATTAACTTCATTCTCCTTATCTTTGCCCTTAATTTAGACATCCGAAAGCGCTTAAGCACAACGGAAAAAGAAAGAGAGGTGAGCCTTTGACTCGTTGAGGCTACGATGTAGTTCATTGTTAATAAGCACTCGTCCGTATCTCAAACATAAAGATAATAATTAACATCATAGCGTAAAGTTGAATAAGAAAAAGATAATTAACGACCCTGTCTACGGATTTGTCACTATTCCGTCAGCTTTCATTTTTGACCTTATTCAACATCCCTATCTCCAGCGCTTGCGTTTCATCAAGCAAGTAAGCATGACACATTTGGTGTATCCAGGCGCGCTTCACACGCGTTTCCAACACGTTGTCGGCGCCATGCATCTCATGTCGTTAGCCATGGATACGCTTCGTCATAAAAATGTACCCATCAGCTCCAAAGAAGAAGAGGCCGTGCTGATTGCGATATTGTTGCACGATATTGGTCACGGGCCTTTTTCGCATTCGTTAGAACATACGCTTATTGAAGGGGTATCGCATGAAATGCTTTCCTCATTGTTGATGGACAAACTGAATCACGAGTTCGCTGGCAGGCTGTCCTTAGCGATTACTATTTTTAACGATCAGTATCCCCGAAAGTTTTTTCATCAATTAGTTTCCAGTCAACTGGATATGGATCGTATGGATTATCTCAACCGCGATAGTTTTTTTACAGGCGTATCCGAGGGGGTTATTTCCTTTGATCGCATCATTACGATGCTCAATGTGGAGCAGGGGGAGCTGGTTGTAGAGGCCAAAGGTATCTATTCTGTCGAAAAATTCTTGATTGCTCGCCGCCTGATGTATTGGCAGGTTTATTTACATAAGACTGTTATCAGTGCCGAACAAATACTCATTAAGATTCTGTATCGCGCTAAAGAGTTGGCGGTACAAGGAAAGAATTTATTTGCGACACGGGCGTTGAACCATTTTTTGAAAAATAAAATTAACCATCATAATTTCTTGGAAGATCCCCGTCATTTAGAATGGTTTACACGCCTAGATGATACCGATATCCTGTCGGCCTTGAAAGAATGGGTACATGAAGAAGATAAAATTCTAAGTACCCTTTGTCGGAAATTGATGAATAGAGATCTGCTGCGTACAGAACTTAGAAATACGCCTTTTTTGGAAACGGAAGTAGCTTTGATACGGGAAAAAGTAAAAACTCATTTTGAGTTGGAAGACCACGAAATTGATTACTTCGTGTATACACAAGTCATCCAAAACAGTGCCTATGATATACAGCACAATAACATTAAAATTATCAATAACAGAGGTTATGTTCAGGATATTACAGAAGCCTCTGATGTTTCTAATTTAGAAGCTTTAGCAAAGCGGGTGGTTAAGTTTGCCATTTCCTATCCAAAGGAAATTGGGCATCCATTGGATGGAGGTAATAATTTCTCAAAAAATAATTAAGAAAAAGTATACATTTGTAAGATGCAATTTACTGCAAATCAAATAGCAACATTATTAAACGGATACGTTGAAGGCGACCCCGATGTTCTTGTAAATCAATTGGCTAAGATTGAAGAAGGCGAAGAGGGAGCATTGGCTTTCCTATCAAATCCAAAA
This sequence comes from Sphingobacterium micropteri, assembly GCF_014692515.1. Classification (GTDB taxonomy): domain Bacteria; phylum Bacteroidota; class Bacteroidia; order Sphingobacteriales; family Sphingobacteriaceae; genus Sphingobacterium; species Sphingobacterium micropteri. The sequence goes on from NZ_JACOIK010000013.1 coordinate 119,329, forward strand.
TACGAGCATTTCCTTTATGAAACGAAAGCGTCTGCTGTTATCGTTAATCAGGACTTGCAGTTAACGAAGCCTGTTAACGTTAGTTTAATTCGCGTAAAAGATGCGTACTCCGCTTTTTCAGAGCTTTTGCGTATTTACGATCAATTACGTAACGAGCGGAGCGGAATCGAAGAACCTTCTTTCATTCACGAGTCGGCAAGTGTTGGACAAGATCTATATGTAGGTGCGTTTTCTTATATCGGACGGGATGTTGTCATTGGTAATCAGGTGAAGATCTATCCGCAAGTTTATATTGGGGACGGTGTTACCATTGGGCATAAAACCGTGATTTATCCAGGTGTTCGGATCTATCGTGATAGTAAAATCGGCGATAATGTCATCCTTCATAGTGGGGTGATCGTCGGAAGTGATGGATTCGGTTTTGCACCACAGAAAGATGGTACCTATAATAAAGTGCCGCAGATCGGAAATGTAATCATCGAAGACGATGTCGAAGTAGGGGCAAATACGGTGATTGATCGGGCTACACTAGGTTCTACCACTATTCGCAAAGGCGTAAAACTGGATAATTTGATACAGATAGCGCATAATGTAGAAATCGGTGCGAATACGGTTGCTGCGGCACAAACAGGCATATCCGGAAGCACGAAGATCGGTGAGAATGTCATCTTAGGTGGACAAGTAGGTGTAGTCGGTCATATTCAAGTAGCGACGGGATCACAAATTCAAGCACAATCGGGTGTTAATAGATCGATAGACCAGAAAAATAAGAAATGGGGTGGTACTCCCGCCATGCCCTATAATAGTAATTTGCGTTCGCAAGTAATTTATAGTAAACTGCCTGCGCTAGAGCGACGTGTCGCTGAACTCGAAGCTCGTCTTAAAGAACTTTATAACGAAAATCGATAAATTTCCTAAATAGAATGCTAGATATGAATGTAAAACAGAGGACGATACAATCTGAAATATCGATTTCAGGCATCGGATTGCACACGGGCAAAGCTGTGAACATGACGATTAAACCTGCACCGGAATTTCATTGGTATAAATTTAAAAGGGTGGATTTAGATGGGAGACCTGTCGTGGCTGTAGATGCAGATAATGTCTCCGATACATCGCGTGGGACGACCATTTCTCAGAATGGTGCATCAATCAGCACCATCGAGCATTTGATGGCCGCGTTGGTTGGACTTCAGATTGATAACGTTCTCATCGAAATAGATGGTCCGGAAGTGCCTATTTTAGATGGAAGTTCCCGTATTTTTGTCGAAAAATTAGTAGAAGCAGGCTTCATAGATCAGGAAGCTGATCGCGACTATTACGAAATTCAAGACAACATTGTTTATGTAGAGAAGGATCGTAAAGTAGAGATTATAGCCATGCCGTTGGATGGTTATCGTCTGACTTGTATGATTGATTTTAATTCGCCAGTGCTTGGGAGTCAACACGCCTCTATCAGTAATATAACTGAGTTTAAAGGGGAGATTTCCAGTTCGAGGACATTCTGTTTCTTACACGAACTAGAAAGTTTGGTCAATCACAACCTAATCAAAGGAGGCGATTTATCCAATGCCATCGTTATTGTCGATAAAGAGGTAAGCAAAGAAGAGTTGGATAAATTATCTGGGCTATTTAACAAAACGGTGGAAGTAGCTAGTGAGGGGATTTTGGATAATATCCAATTGCGTTATCAAAATGAGCCTGCACGCCACAAATTGTTGGATATGATCGGCGACTTGGCTCTAGTCGGACGTCCGTTAAAAGGACATATTATGGCTGCCCGTCCAGGGCATGCAGCCAATGCTGCTTTTGCGAAGAAAATAAAAGCGCAAATGAAGAAGGATAAAAATCGTAAAAATTTAAAAGTTTACGATCCTAATATGACGCCAGTTTACGATACGGTGCAAATCATGAAAATATTACCGCACCGTCAACCCATGTTGATGGTCGATAAAATTTTGGAACTGTCGGAAACACATGTGGTAGGATTAAAAAACGTCACCATGAATGAAGATATTTTCATGGGGCATTTCCCCGAAGCACCGGTGTTTCCTGGTGTATTGCAGATCGAAGCTATGGCACAAACAGGGGGTATTTTAGTTTTAAATACGGTTCCTGATCCAGAAAATTGGCTTACACTGTTCCTAAAAATAGAAAATGCACGTTTTAAGAATCAAGTGACTCCTGGAGATACAATTATTTTCAGTTGTGAGTTGCTCGAACCGATTCGTCGCGGAATTGCCAGAATGAAGGGGGTCGGCATGGTAGGCGATAAGGTAGTAAGTGAAGCGGAGCTTATGGCTCAAATTGTAAAAGTAAAAGGTAATTAGCATGATACAACCGTTATCATATATACATCCGGAAGCTAAAATAGCCCAGAATGTGGTGGTAGAGCCATTCTCCACTATTCATCGGGATGTAGAAATTGGAGAAGGTACTTGGATTGGATCCAACGTTACTATTATGAATGGTGCCCGTATCGGGAAGAACTGTCGTATCTTTCCGGGAGCCGTTATTTCGGGCGAACCGCAAGATTTAAAGTTTGAAGGAGAGATTACAACGGCCGAGATCGGAGACAACACAACGATTCGAGAATGTGTCACCATCAATCGGGGTACAAAAGATAGATACAAGACCGTAATCGGGAAAAATTGCCTTATTCAAGCATATAGTCATATTGCACATGATTGTTTCGTGGGCGATAACTGTATTTTCTCCAATTCCAGTACACTGGCGGGACATATTACGGTTGGAGACTATGTCGTCCTTGCAGGGATGGTCGCTGTACATCAATTCTGTAAAATCGGTTCACATGCCTTCGTAACGGGAGGAACATTAGTTCGAAAGGATGTACCACCATTTATCAAGGCCGCTAGAGAACCTATTGCTTATGCAGGAATTAATTCTGTTGGGTTGCGCCGCAGAGGATTTAGCACGGAAGAAATTACAGAAATCCAAGATATCTATCGCGTATTATTTGTACAACACCGCAATTTGACCAAGGCATTGGACTTGGTAGAAGCAGAATTTACGCCGACAGAATTACGTGACGAAATCCTTTCCTTTGTGCGTAATTCCAATCGAGGCGTCATTAAAGGTTTTAATCAGGGAAGGTCCTCTACACTTTAAAAGAGCAATTATTGAGTATAACTTTACAAAATTTAGGCAGACGGTATAATAGAGAGTGGATTTTTCGTCGGCTAGATTATACTTTTTCACTCGGTAAAAAATACGCCGTACTAGGGCCGAACGGTTCAGGTAAATCTACGCTGTTGAAGGTGTTGTCCGGGAGTCTTGCGCCGAGTGAAGGAAAAATTGCCTACGAGGATAAAGATATTCAACCCATTCTCCCCGAAGATGTTTTTCAACAGTTGACGATAGCAGCGCCTTATATGGAGCTGATTGAAGAGTTTACTTTGCGGGAGTTGATTGCATTTCATTTTAAATTTAAATCCTATCTACCCGGCTTTGATTTAGACGAAGTCGTTCGGACATTGCAACTGGAAAAAGCCGTGGACAAAGAAATTCGGTTTTTTTCATCGGGCATGAAACAGCGGGTTAAGCTAGCGTTGGCTTGTTGCTCATCCAGTAGCATCGTTTTGCTTGATGAACCTATGAGTAATTTAGATGTTGCAGGAGAGGACTGGTATCTTTCTTTAATAGGGCACACGATGCAAGCCAACCGCGTGTTGATTATAGGATCCAATCAGCAAAAGGAATATGGCTTTTGTGATGAACAAATAAATATAATGTCTTATAAGTAAGGGAAATTATCACTTTTATAAGAAGCAGATATTTCGTATTTTTGTTATACTAAACTCAAATAGGTTGTTATGTCAAAAGCATCTGAAGTAAAGTCAGGAAATATACTTCGTTTTAATGGAGAACTCGTTACAGTAGAGGAATATATTCACCGTACCCCCGGAAATTTGCGTGCATTTTATCAAGCTAGGATGCGGAATGTGCGTACCGGTAAGCTAGTGGAATACCGTTTTAGAACAGACGAAGAGGTAGAGATTGCCCGTGTAGAAACAAACGATTATCAATATTTATACGACGATGCTGATTTCTTCGTTGTTATGGATAATAATACATACGAGCAATTCAATATTCCGAAGGCGCTGTTCGGTGACGCAGCTCGGTTTTTGAAAGAGGGTATGAATGTGTTGGTGGCGTTTGAAAGCGAGGATCCTATAATGGCGAGTTTACCGGCCGCTGTGGAGTTAGAAATAACGTATACGGAGCCTGCTGTAAAAGGAGATACATCTACGAACGCCTTGAAAAATGCGACAGTGGAAACAGGAGTCGAGATTCGTGTGCCGTTGTTTATCAACCAGGGAGATAAAGTGAAAGTAGACACGCGTACGGGAGATTATATCGAGCGCGTAAAATAAAAATATAAGGTTTAGGTTGATTATGCGGTCTTGTTAGCCTCTCTGGCGCAAGGCCGTTTTTTATTAATCGCGGATGACAAAAGCGGAACTACGGATAGAATATAAACAAAGGCGTTCTCAATTAACAGCTGCGCAGCTCAGCATGTTCAATAGCGGGATATGGCAACAGCTTTCACAATTTGATTGGGAAGGCATTCGTTATCTCCATACGTTTTTGCCGATTGCGAAACAAAATGAACCGGATATGTGGTCGTTTATAACAGATATCCGCGTGCGTTATCCCGATATACATCTTGTTGTTAGCCGTTCTGAACCGAAAGACCATTCTATGAAACATTTTCTGCTAGAAGAAAATATCGTACTAACCGAAAATGTTTGGGGAATTGTAGAACCTATTGAGGGCGAAATGGTAGCCGAGACAGCGTTAGACGTCGTATTGGTTCCGTTATTGATTGCGGACAAAGCGGGTAATAGAGTAGGATACGGGAAGGGGTTCTACGATCGTTTTTTAGCCAAGTGTAGACCCGATTGTCGGAAAATCGGTATATCACTCTTTGAACCCGTCGAAAAAATCGATGACGTAGATCCCTTGGATGTGCCGCTGGATATCCTGATAACACCTAATCTTATTTGTACAATATCCTGAATTTTATCGTGTTGTCAATCTGTTTTAATTGCTTTAGAACATTTTTGTCATATGCCGTATGAATATCGGTAACCGCATAACCCAATTCCCCTCTTGTCATCAGAAATTGGGAGATAATATTGATATCATTCTCCGCGTACACCTTATTTATCTGTGCCATAACGCCCGGTACATTATTATGGATATGCAATAACCGGTGTGCTTGCGTAAGTCGGGGCAAGGTCAGATTAGGGAAATTGCGACTCATATAGGTATCTCCGTTATTGATGAAGTCTGCCATACGTTTCGGAATAAACTCGGCATTCCGCTTTCTGTACTTTTTATCGTCAAAAACGACAATACCTTTTTCCGTACAGATATTTTTATTTACATGTCCCTTTACATCACCTAGATAACCGATAGTTTTTAATTTGTCCGCTTGTGCGAGCTGTTCGTCGTCAACACGTACGCCATCAGCCAATAAAAGTAGGCCTACATCTTTCGTATACTTTTCTTCGAAGGTCTCTTTTACCCGGACAGAAAAACCGTCCCGTTTTAGAATATGGACAGCAATCTCCGGCACGTCACCCACAATAAGACATAGAATACGGTTTTTAGGATACGAAATCGCACGCGGGAGATCGTTCACATATAAAAACTCATCAAAGCTAGGCGTAATGTGATCCGCTTTGTCCGTTACACTTTTACGGGAGATGTTTTCTGTAAAAGCGAAGAACTTTTCAATTAGACCCGATTCCTTTAGCTGGAAGTCTGAATAACCGTCGCCAATACCGAATATTCTACCGTCCAATTTAAGTTCGTTGAGCAGTTTGACTTTACCTCCTTCATCGGAAAGTGGGTTGTTCTCGTCATATCCGGTAATATTGCCATCGCTGTCAAATTTGAATGTATTGGCATATATATTTTCTTTCTGAATATGGTATGGTGTTACAACTGGTGTTATGAACTCCTTGAAGCCACCGGATACAATCAGGGCCGTATCTTTATGTTTTTTGAAAAATTCTTTATTTCGACCAAACGACCTGGAGACCTTTTTTTTCAAATGGGTTACGAGTTTATCCAAATGGCTTCTGTTGGCATTTAAGAGCTGGACACGCCCTGTTAGACTCTCCCGGAAGGAGATCTTTCCTTCCATGGCGAGATTGGTATAGTCCTCTATTTGTTGATAGATTTTATCCTTGTCAGGATGATCTTGTAAGGATATTCTTGCTAATTCATCCAAAGCTTCGACTTGCGTAAATGTGCTATCGAAATCGATGATGTAATAATTCTTCATTTATAAGTTTTAAATTCAATACTCATTTCTTCCAACGTTAAATCAACCGGCTTAAAGCAGTATCCCGTAACGTCGATTAATTTCTGGTTCGAATAAGCCAGATAAGCAGCCGAAGCTTTTGCGGTTTCACGCGTCAACGCCGGACGGCCTCCTTTGAAATAAGCAACCATTTTAGCTATTCTCCAAGCTATACTCAGCATAAAAGGGCGTGCTTTAATCGTTGGTGCCGGCTTGTCAAGTAGTTTGGCGATACGCTCCAGCAAATTCTTATTGCTGAGGTTCTCACTATTAAGGACGAAGCGTTCACCTTGAATAGTACGATTATTCATGAGCAGTATCATGATTTTAGCCACATCTTCCACATCTACAATGCCTACTGTTCCCGGCGGATATACTTTAATCCCCTTTTGAATTAAGTTGAAAATTGCGCCCGAAGCCTTTTTACCAGGGCCTACACCCATAATGACGGAAGGGTTGACGATAACGCCATCCAAGCCCTCCATGATGCCTCTCCACACCTCCATTTCGCTCTCATATTTCGAACGTGCGTATTTGGAATGGTCGTCACCATCATCCCATTTGCTTTGTTCAGAAATCAATTCACCGATCTTTGGCGTGCCCAAAGCAGCGATGGAACTAACGTGTACCAAACGTGCACCGTGTTCCAGACAGAGATTGACAATGTGTTTAGTACCTTCGATATTGGTGTGCAACATACTTGTCCAATCGTCTTTTTGATAAGATATTTTGGCAGCACAATGGTATACCTGTGTTACACCTTCAAAAACATCAGCTAAGGCAAAATAATCCGTGATATCAGCCGAAAACCATTCGACTAGGGAAGAGGAACGTAATAGCTCGGGGATTTCTGACTGTTCACGCTTGATGGCCAGAACAGCGTTTCCCTCATCGATTAACAGCTTAATCAATGTAGATCCTAAAAAGCCTGTTCCTCCTGTTACTAATATCACCGACCAAAGATAGCCTATATTTTTTTTCTTTTCACAATTTGTGGAAACTTTCGCTTTTGAGTTTTTAAATATTACCTTTTACTTTGTTAACATGTCTTTAGCTGATTTCTTTACACCTATCGTAACACAGGACTTTTGTTCGGGTATCGATTTTTATAATTCGCAATTCGGAAAAATTGTACAGGCATATGAAGCTTCTTTTCCGGATCTGGAAGATGCCGAAAAGAAGCCACACATAGCGCTAGTGGGTGTGGAAGAAGAACGAGCGTCCATGAGCAATGGAGGAACAAGGAAATCACCAAATGCCGTGCGGAAACATTTCTATAACCTCTATCAAGGCGATTATGATGTGCGTATTGCAGATTTAGGTAATATTCAAGCCGGAGCAACCATACAAGATACATACATCGCGTTAAAAACAGTGATAGAAGAATTGGTTAAGCAAGATATATTGCCCATTATTATAGGTGGGGGGCAAGATCTTACCTATGCTCAATATACAGGTTATGAAGGATTGGAGCAACGTGTCGAAGTAGCTATCATCGATGCCCGATTTGATTTGGATCAAGATCATGTGGAGAACACACCGCTAAACTCGAATACGTATCTCAACCACATTATACTGCATCAACCCGACTATCTCTTTAATCTGAGCAACCTTGCTTATCAAACCTATTTAGTAAGCAAGGAATCCATTAATATGTATGATAAGCTGTTTTTTAGTACCATGCGTATTGGCATGATGGCAGGCAAGCTCGATCAAGCCGAGCCGCTGATTCGTGCTGCGGATATGGTCAGCTTTGATGTAGGTGCTATACGAGCTTCCGAAGCGCCGGGCAATGCTAACGCCAATCCGAACGGATTATATGGAGATGAAGCTTGCCAGTTAGCGCGCTACGCGGGAATGTCCGATAAGTGTTCGTCGATCGGCTTTTACGAATATAATCCAACCTTTGACCCCATGGGGCATACAGGTAGCCTGGTCGCACAGATGATATGGTGTTTTATTGACGGATTTTACAGTCGTAAAAATGATACGCCGGTTATTCCAAAATCAGCTTATATTATTTATCGTACCACCTTAGAAAATGACGATTACGAATTGATTTTTGTTAAAAGTAAAAAATCCGATCGATGGTGGATGCAAGTGCCATATTTTGGATCAAGGTCGGTAAACGAACGTTATTATTGGGTACCCTGTCGTTATGAAGACTACCAACAAGCGGTCGGAGGGGATATGCCTGACCTTTGGTGGAAAACCCATCAAAAACTACAATAAGAGTAGGTCTTATGGATACATTGTCACTTTTCCTAATCATCGTCTTGTTCGGTATTCTTATCGGCGTAATCTGGCTGCAGGTCCATAAGGTGCCAAAAAGTGTCTTACGGCAAGTCGAAGAGGAGAAGAACGCGACCGCTATAGAGCTGGCTAAAGCGCAAGAAAGAGAGCGGCTGCTACAGCAAGGAAAAGAACGTGTTGAACAAGCACTTGAAAACGAACGTCGTGAACGGTCAGCCGTGGAGCGAACACTCGAAAGTACCCATGCATATCTGCAGGCACAACAAGAGAAATATCAAACCCAACAAGAAGAAATGCAGCAATTGCGAAAGCAATTTCACTTAGAATTTCAACAGATGGCGAATGCTATTCTCGAAGAAAAGACTCAGAAATTTACGGCAGTTAACCAACAGCACCTGGATCAGATACTTACCCCATTAAAGGAAAAAATTACAACGTTCGAGGAGAAGGTCGAGCGAACCTACCAACAGGAAGCGGCGGAACGTAACGTATTGAAAGGCGTGGTAGAGCAGCTCATGCAGCAAAGTATGCTGATAAAAAATGAGGCGAATAACCTCACCAAAGCATTGAAAGGCGATAGCAAAAAACAAGGGTCTTGGGGCGAGATTATTTTGGAGCGGGTGTTAGAGCGTTCGGGTTTGGTGAAGGATCAAGAATACCGGTTGCAGGTGGTATTTGGTGATGACAATAGCCGGAAGATTCCCGATGCCATTGTCTTGCTCCCTGAAAACAAACATCTGGTCATTGATGCCAAAGTGTCATTGACCGCCTACGAACGTTGGGTAAACGAGGAAAATGAAACAGAACAAGCGCAGCACCTACGGCAGCATGTCCAATCCATTGAATCGCATGTCCGTCAACTATCCGCGAAAAATTACCACGATCTCTATGGCATCGATTCCCCTGATTTTGTTTTGCTGTTTATGCCGATAGAATCCGCTTTGAGCATAGCGATTAAAGAAAAACCAGATTTGTTTTCCGATGCCTGGGATAGGAGAGTAGTTATTGTGGCGCCTTCCACGCTACTGGCAACATTACGCACGATTGCTAGTGTATGGGTGCAGGAACGCCAAAACCGTAACGTGCTGGAAATCGCCAAAGAGGCGGGGATGCTGTATGATAAGTTTGTAGGCTTTTTGAACGATATGCAGCAATTAGAAAACCATCTATTACGCGCATCTGAAAAACATCAGGAGGCTATGCGAAAGCTTTCTTCCGGTACGGGAAATGTGATTAAGAAAGTAGAAAACCTGAAGCAACTCGGCGCAAAAGCAAATAAGCAGATTGATCCGAAATATTTTTCACCCTAAATTTCCTGCCTTAAAGGGCTGAAGCCTATGCTTCCGATCACTTGCCCCTATTTGCAGAGAATCCTACCGTAATTTCTCGTTTTGCTGATGTCGGTCAGCATCCCGGATGGATTTCTTTTCCAAGTTTTTGTGTAAGGCATCGGTAAGGTCTATACCCGTTTGATTAGCGAGACAGATAAGAACAAATAATACGTCTGCCATTTCATCTCCTAGATTGACATCCTTATCCGATTTTTTAAACGATTGCTCCCCATATTGCCGGGCCATAATTCGGGCCACTTCACCTACCTCTTCCATCAGCATGGCTGTATTCGTTAATTCGTTGAAATAACGTACACCCGTACTGTTTATCCATTTGTCAACGATTTCTTGTGCTTCTTTTATTGTCATATTTTTCTTTTTACTCATTACTATCCATAACGATCGTTACTGGACCATCGTTGCATAAGTCGATTTTCATGTCCGCTCCAAAAACACCCATTTGTACCTGTTTATCTAATAATGCTGATAGGCGTTTACCCATGTGGAGATACAAAGGTTTTGCTTTGTTCGGCTTTGCTGCACGGATAAAAGAAGGACGATTACCTTTCTTCGTCTGGGCGATCAATGTGAATTGCGATATAAGAAGGATATTGCCGCCGATATCTCGAACAGACTTGTTCATCAAACCAGCATCGTCTGAAAAAATACGAAGACTAGCCAATTTTTGCGCCAACCATTCTAGCTCTTTCTCGGTATCATCTTCTTCTACACCCAATAATACCAATAATCCCTCTTTGATGGCGCCAGTACAGACGCTATCTACGGTACATGAGGCGTGTGTAACCCGTTGTATAACTGCTCGCATCCTGCAAGATAAAAAAATTAAAACCGGATATTTAAACCGAACAAGAAGTTTGTCTCTGCTTGCGGATAATATGCGTTACCGTAGAGGCGCGTTCCATTAGGCGTAATACCACCGTAGGTATAGCCGTGCGACTCATATTTTTCATTGAAAATATTGTTGACGGCTAAATTTGCATCTATATTGTCTATACCTAATAAGGAGAAGTTATAGCGTAGGCGTAGATTATTTACAAAGAAAGGATCCACGCTACGGTCTGCCGACTGGGTGTTGTCTAAGTACTGTCTCGATACGTACTTGCTGGCTATACTGAATTCCAGTGATTGTATGGGTGAATAAGAAAGTTCGTTGGACAGAATAACCGATGGCGAGAACGAGATGGTTGTTGAGCGATAATGTTGTGCTACCTGCGGTTCGCTCAGTTCATTCCAGTCCTCGTCCATAACCGTAAGATATTCCGTGTAGTTCTTGATTTTGTTTTCGCTAAGGCTGGCAGTAGCTTTCCATCTAAACTGTTGAGATATTTGCCAAGCACCATCCAATTCCAATCCAATGCGGTAACTGTCGGGCACATTTTCCCGTATTGATCCACCCACATTGTTGATCTCCCCTGTCCGTATGAGTTGATCTTTATAGAACATGCCATATATGTTGGCTCCGATGTTTAAAGACTCCTTCCTTAATCGATATCCTGCTTCGATATTGTGCATTTTTTCTGGCTTCGGACGTGCATTTGGAGACGACTCGACAAAGTCATCTCGTACAGGTTCCTTATTGCCAAAGGCATACGAAGTATAAATGCTTGTGGTTGGTGAAAGAATATAGGTTGCACCTATTTTTGGGTTGAAGAAATGATGTTTTACATTCACATCTGCCAATTCCAGATTGTGGTTGTAACCCTCGAAAGTGTAATCCACCATTCGATACTGTAAATCTGTATACAGACGCATGGCACCAAAAGTAGCATTCCATTTACCGTACACATTGACATCATTTTTCTCTGCGTCGTTGAAATAATACTTGTCGCCTAATTGACTGCTCGAAGCATACTGCGCCCAAATTACTTCACCATAATGATCCCCTCGGTATTGGTTGGCCCCCCCACCAAAAATCAAATTGTGGTTTTCGTTCACTTTATGATGTATGGAAAATACTGTTCCGTAAAAATAGTTGTCTAACCAACGTCGGCGGACGAGATCCGTTCTGTCGATGGTTGTACCACCAATTTCAATGGGTGCAAAATTATATCCACTAAAAGACTGGTCTTCTTTATATTCTTCATAATATCCCGCACCTCGTGTATAGTGTAGCGCCATGTTGATCGTTGTACGTTCAGATGCAAAATAGTTGTAATGAAGATGGTGATGTGTCTGCGTATAGTTATCGGTTTGGTTTTCATACGTAAATCCATTATAACGACGGTTTTTAGCCAACATTTCTTCTGGAACACCATCCCATGCTTGGTAGGTTTTCTCCTTGCCAGAGAACACAGTAGCTTTTAAATGATGTTTTTTACCATAATATCCTGCGTCAACATAGAAAGATTTTAAATCAGAGGAAGCACGTTCGATATAGCCGTCCGAATTAATTCGTGATAAGCGGGCATTAAAAGCAAATTTATCATGGATTAATCCTGAACCGACTTTAATGGTATTTTTCCATGTATTATAAGAACCTACACTGTTATTGAGCTCGGCGTATGGGTTTTGTTGCAATGCGTCCGATTGGATATTAAGAGAAGCGCCAAAAGCTCCGGCACCGTTGGTCGAGGTGCCTATACCGCGTTGAATCTGGATACTTTCCGTACTTGATGCGAAATCAGGGAGGTTTACAAAAAAAGAACCCATACTCTCAGCATCGTTCAATGGAATACCATTCAAGGTAACATTGATACGCTGATTATCCGATCCGCGGATCGTCATATTGGTGTAACCGATTCCTGCGCCGGCATCCGAACCGATAACGACGGACGGTGTTTGATCGAGTAGATAGGGGATATCCTGTGCCAGATTACCCCGTTTAATATCTTCTTTCAATAGGTTTTTATACGTTGTAGCCGCATTATCCCCCGCTCGGGTTGCCATAACCTGTACTTCGTCGAGCACACGAACGGTGTCCGGCTTTTGTGCATAAGCGATGAATGCTCCTAGAAGCATGACCATGGTCATCAATCCATGTTTTAACATAAATAAATAATTAAACTTCGTTAAACATACTATTACCAGGGGTTAGCAACAGCTTATTATTTAACTAACCTTCCCTACGCCAGCATTATCTGGATCAGGTACGTTTCGCTTTTTTGCGAAACTGGGTATAATCTCAGCCCGTCTTTGTGTTCAAACAAACAAGGCACCCCTTTCGATAGACGCAAAAGTAAAGATTAATTCGGTATTTTCAAATTATGGCGTCATTTTTGCATATATATAAGAATAACAAATTATTTCAATTAGTTAAATGAGGTATATTTCAGCAAGCATTGTGATTCCTGTAAAGGGGAGTTTCATGAGAAAAGGTGTCGTTGCTATTGATGAAACCGGCACGATTAAAGGTGTCTATGAGGAAACTGATCCGGCCGTATCGGATGTGAAAATAGAATTTTATGACGGTGTTTTAATACCCGGTTTTGTGAATGCGCATTGTCACATCGAATTGTCTCACATGTTTGGTAAAACAAAAAAAGGAACCGGACTGCCACGTTTTCTGGCCGATGTTATGAAAAATCGGGACGCAAAAGAAAAAGATATTTTAGCGAAAATTGAAGCGGCTGATGAGATGATGTATAATAACGGTATCCAAGCGGTAGGAGATCATGTCAATACCGAATTATCTGCAAAGACGAAAGCTGATAGCCGGATAAAGTACCATACCTTTGTCGAAGTGATGGCAATGACCAAGGAAGATATACAAGTCTGTGTGGATAAGGCACGTGATATTGAATTTTATTTTGATGCCAATCACGCTTCCATTACCCCGCACGCACCATATTCATGCTCAAAAGAGCTGTTTAAGGCATTTCGCAAGTTGGTGAATGAAGATAATATCTTAAGTGTTCATAACCAAGAAAGCGATGAAGAAAATAAACTTTATCGCTATAAACAAGGAGAATTCCTCGATTTCTATAAAGAAATGGGGCTGAATGCAGATTCGTTTAAAGCACAGGCAAGAAATTCTATTCAGTCCTATCTGGCGCATTTGCCAAAGAACAACCCGCTTATCTTGGTTCATAACACTTATATGTCGTTAAAGGATATTGATTTTATCGAACGTTTAGGCAGGGACGTGTATTTCTGTGTATGCCCAAAAGCAAATCTATACATTGAAGGTAAATTGCCTAAGATCCTCAATTTTGTTCCGAACCACAGCAGAATGGTGGTGGGTACGGATAGTTTGGCGTCGAATGATACGCTGGATATGCTAGAGGAACTGAAGGTGATTTCCGCGCATTTTAGCCAATTGGATTTTTTGCAAATCTTACCGTGGGCGACAATTAATGGCGCGGAGGTACTTGGGCTTGCCGATCAGCTGGGATCTATAGAAGTAGGTAAAACCCCGGGGCTAGTCTTGTTGGAGGGCATGAATAATCTGCGTTTGACGGAGCGGGTTACGTTGAAAAGAATAGCATAGTTTCTTTCCTTTTTCTTCTGTACATTTGCCTATAATAATGAAACATCTGAATATTACGGTTACAGGCAAAGTACAGGGCGTATATTATCGAGCAACATGTAAGGCTGTTGCCGATCAACTTGGGGTAAAAGGATTTGTGATGAATCAACCCGACGGTTCGGTCTATATAGAGGCCGAAGGAGATATTTTTGCATTGGATACGTTGTTGGAATTTTGCCAAGAAGGACCTGACCACGCAGAAGTTGCAGAAGTAAGTTCTAGCGAAAGTCCGCTGCAGGGCTTTAAGAATTTTGAAGTCGTAAAAAAGAAAAGATAGCCGTTGTGTCTTCCGTCAAAAAATTTGTGAGTGATACGGTGATATATGGTTTTACAACCATTGTTCCCCGTATGATCGGTTTCTTGATGACCCCCATATATCTCCGCAAATTTGAAAATGCGGCGGTATATGGGTTATATAACTATCTCTACTCTTGGGTTTCCATGTTGAATGCTATTCTGGCATTCGGAATGGAAACTACGTATTTCCGGTTTTTGCAAAAAGTTGATTCTAAAAATAAAGATCGGGTTTTTAACAATAGCTTTGTTGTTACCTTGATGACCTCCCTGCTGTTGCTGGCATCTGTTTTTATCTTTATAGATCCAATAGCGACTTGGTTTGCGGGTGACGAGAATGTCGACGAATATGCCAAATATATCCAATACTTTGTATTTATTTTGGTAGCTGATGCGTTGGCGGTAGTGCCTTTTGCCAAGCTGCGGGCGCAGGGGCGTCCTATCCGATATAGCTATCTGAAGTTTATCAATATCTTCATCACTGTTCTTTCAAACTTATTTTTTATAGTCTACTTATCTAACTGGACGAAGTCGTCTACCTTCTGGGCTAATTTTGCAGCGGGTTGGTTTCAGGAAGGATGGATAGGCTATGTTTTTATTTCCAATTTGCTAGCCAGTAGCATAACATTACTTTTGTTGGTGCCGGAGATGTTGACATTAAGGCTGCGTATTGACAGGCCGCTCATGAAAAATATGTTAGCTTATAGCTTTCCGATTTTGATTGCCAATATATCATTTATTATCAATGAAAATCTGGACAAAATGTTTTTTCCAAAATTATTACCTGGCGAATACGGAAGAACAGAGCTTGGTATATACGGCGCTGTGAGCAAAATTGCTATTTTTCTAAATTTATTTATCACCGCTTTTCGTCTAGGGGCAGAGCCTTTCTTTTTTTCATACGCTAAAAATGAAAATGCCTCGCGCACATACGCTAAGATTATGGAGTACTTTGTGATGTTGATGGTGTTGGTTATGGTCGGTATCACCGTAAACTTGGGTTGGCTTAAGGATTTTATCAAAGGAAATGAACTCCAACCAGACATCTACTGGACAGGATTAAAAGTCGTGCCATTCATACTTCTAAACTTTGTTTTATTAGGCATCTATATGAACCTATCAGTATGGTATAAATTGACCGACCAGACACGGTTTGCCTTGTATATATCCTTGACTGGTGCGTTGGTGACGATCGCCTTGAATTTTCTGCTGATTCCCATTTATTCGTATCCAGGCGCAGTTGCTACAACCACCGCGGCCTATTTGGTGATGATCGGATTGTCTCTTTTCTGGGGGCAGAAATATTATCCGATACCCTACCATTTCCTTAAAATAATTCTTTATCTTGTGAGTGGTTTGACACTTTCGCTTCTGAGCTTCTTTATCTTTGATAGTAACTTTTGGATAGGTAATGGCTTACTATTGTTGTTCTGTATAACAATCATTTTTTTGGAACGGAAGAATATAGTGCAATTGCTGCCAAAAAGTAAAAACAGTTTGAAATAATGTAGCATTTAGCACGCGTGTATCGTTTACCTAATTTTAGTTATTAACATTAATATTCTTTTATGAAATCAACTTTACTTTTATTTAGCCTGCTGGCCTTTGTATTCGTTAGTCATGCCCAGGAATCGAGACGAGAGCGAGCAGTTGCACGTCCTAACCACATTATGCTAGACCCAATTTCTTTAATTGCAGGGCCGGTGCTTAATTTCTCCTATGAGCGTGCTATCAACGAGGACGTAGGGCTGGGGCTACATAGTCTTTTAGGATTAGGGGCAATGGATGAAATGATACAATTCTCCCCTTTCGGACGACTGTATGTCGGCGGCTCGCATGGGGCAGGTTTTTTTATGGAAGCTTTTGTACCGATTACCAATATGGAGGAAACGTTTCAGAAATATAGTGATGCCCACGCCAACTATACAGAGGTTACGGAACGACGGACATCAGCAGGACTGGGAGTAGGTTTAGGAGGCAAGTGGCTTTTTAAAAGAAACCTAATGTTGGAAGTCGGTGGTGGTATTGCTCGCAAGTTTATCAATACGACAGACAACACCGAATCTATTACCGGTAAATGGATGATCGGGTTCGGGTATGCATTTTAACTGTAGAGATTAAGTGCCTACCGTGGGCACTTAGATCTTTACGATACCATATCTTCTGCAAATCTCTCCTTTATTTCTTCTAATACTTCCAGAATTTCATTGTGGTCTCCCAATCCCACTAATTTTGTGCGGTATTCCTTAAAATTCGGTATACCTTTAAAATAATTAGCGTAATGGCGGCGCATTTCGAAAATACCGGTTTTATCCCCTTTCCACTCAATGGATTTGATCAAATGGATTTTGCAGACTTCGACGCGCTCGTCGATGGTAGGACCTTCCAGTTGTTCGCCGGTTTCAAAAAAATGTTTGATTTCCCGAAATATCCAGGGGTATCCAATGGATGCACGTCCAATCATGATGCCATCCACTTCATATTCCATGCGCCATGCGGAGGCTTTTTCTACCGAGTCTACATCGCCGTTTCCAAAAATAGGAATCTGGATGCGGGGATTACGTTTTATATCCCGTATCATACGCCAGTCGGCCTGCCCTTTATACATCTGGGCCCTTGTGCGGCCATGGATGGCTAAGGCCTTGATACCGACATCTTGAAGACGCTCCGCTACTTCATACACATTTTTGGTATTATCGTCCCAGCCAAGACGGGTTTTTACGGTCACAGGAAGAGGGGTGGCATCCACAACAGCCTTGGTCATCGCCACCATTTTGTCTATATCTTGCAAAAGACTGGCGCCCGCACCACGGCAAGCGACGTTTTTTACCGGGCATCCGTAATTGATATCAATTAAATCCGGTTGCGCTAAGGTACAGATCTCGGCAGATTGGCGCATACTTTCGATGTCCGAACCGAATATCTGTATACCGATCGGCCGTTCATATTCAAAGATGTCAAGCTTTTGTCTGGATTTGGCGGCATCGCGAATCAAGCCCTCCGAAGAGATGAATTCCGTATACATCATATCCACCCCGTTTTGTTTGCACACATAACGGAACGGCGGATCACTGACATCCTCCATCGGAGCCAGTAATAGCGGGAATTTACCTAAATCAATATGCTCACCAATCTTAACAGCCATCTTGTTAACTTTTTGCAAAGTTACGGAAAAATTCTTCTACCCCATTTTCTTGATGTAAAAGAGGCAATATTATGTTAACTTTACCTCCCAAAATAAGAATTTTTCGGATGCATCTATTGAAGCGTATCTTTTTGAGTAGCATACTGTGTTTAATAACCAGCATAGTGTGGGGGCAAGAGGAAACGACCCGTTTGCCTATAGCAATCGACGGCGTGGAAGTGTCGCATGTTGATACATTTAATTATGTTGTGCCGTCAGAAGATCGTCCAAACAAGCTTCTAGAGCAATTTTTGTTCGATATTGCGCAGCGCAGTATAAATCCGATAGCCTATTTGGAGTATATGGGATCCAGAAAGGAATCCGTCCATGAACTGCCGCATAAGCAAGGGGAAACAAAAGCAGAACGCCCCGTATGGGTGCTGCTGGTTGTTTTTCTATTGTTCCTCGCTGTAGCACTTGTACGCTTAGCCTTTCCGGGTGATTTTAGTATGATCGTACAAGCCTATTACGACGAGCGGACCCTACAACAAGTGAGCAAAGAAGACAATATGTTAACATCCTGGCCGTATGTATTTCTGTATCTTATTTTTAGTCTGGCGCTGGGGCTTTTTATTGTGCTCATGGAATCTTCTTTTGAGCGTTTGGATGTATTAAGTTGGGAAAATTACGTGCGAACGGCCTTCCTTGTTGCACTATTGTTTATTTTCAAAATACTCTTAATCAGGTTTATTTCGTTTGTATTTGAAATCGACCGTCTAGTAAGAGAATACGTAACGGTACTCTACTTGGTCTACTTTAACAGCATGCTTTTTTTGATGCCTTTTCTGTTGACGGCCACACTTGTTCCCACTACGTATTTTAAGATTCTGTTAATTTTGTTCAGTGTATCTGTATCTATCTTGTTTATATATAGGTTTTTAAGGACAGCATTCCGTTTGTTCGGAAATCTAAAGTTTTCAATTTTTTATTTAATTCTGTATCTTTGCGCACTTGAAGTAGCGCCGATTCTGATATTGGTTAGAACATTGAGCAATTAAAAAAATTGAATATGCAAGTAGATGAAGCAAGAGCCAAGAAGGTAAAAAGTATTTTAGTTACCTTGCCTAAACCTGAAAATGATAAGTCTCCGTATTTTGCGTTAGCAGAAAAATATAACTTAAAATTGGACTTTAGAGGGTTCATTCATGTAGAGGGTGTTCCGGCGAAGGATGTGCGTAAGGATAAGATTAATTTTGCAGATTTTACAGCGGTTATCTTTACCAGTAAAAATGCAGTGGACCACTTCTTCCGTGTATGTGAGGAAATGCGTTATGACGTACCGGCAGACATGAAATATTTTTGTATCTCGGAGGCTATCGCGCTTTATTTGCAAAAGTATATCCAATATCGTAAACGTAAAATTTTCTTTGGTAAGCAAACAGCGAAAGATCTAGAAGAAGTGCTTACAAAACATAGTAAAGAAAAATTCCTATTCCCGTGCTCGGATGTTGCTAATGAAGAAACACAAAAATGGTTGCAGGATAACGGATACGACTTTACGCCAGCTGTACTGTTCCGTACGGTGATTAGCGATATCAAGGATCTGGAAAATGTATTTTATGATGTCATCGTTTTCTTTAGTCCGTCTAGTGTGCAGTCATTGTTCGAGAATTTCCCGGATTTTAAGCAAAAAGATACTCGAATTGCGGCATTTGGCGCGACGACGCAGCAAGAGCTACTCAACCATAATTTAATTTTGGATATACCAGCTCCTACACCAGAAGCACCAAGCATGACCATGGCGGTTGAACAATACATCAAGCAGGCGAATAAATAGCGAGAATAATGACGCTTATCATTTCTTATTTAGAATATTTCTATTTAATTTGTGCTTACATAAAGATGAGGTGAAATTAAAATTAGCGTATCATCATTTAAGAGGAATATTTTTTTAAGTTTGTAAATAGTAGTTGTTAAGCGTAAGAACTTGTGAAACTAAAACCAGTAAATAGTATATCAGGGATTGCTCCAAAGGATTTTGTTCGGGATTATCTCAACAAAGGACAGCCGGTAATCATTAAAGATTTTATCAGCAAAGATAGTCCTTGCTGGCAAAAATGGAGTTACGACTATTTCAAGGAAATAGCGGGTAATGAACAAGTAGATATATACGGACGTGAAGAAGAATCGCAGAACCATGCTGCCAGCCCTCCGGTAGGAAGGATGAGCTTCGGTGAATATTTGGATAAAATAAGTGCCGAACCAACGGAGCTTCGTTTGTTTCTTTTCAATTTAATGAAGATTCGCCCGGAGTTGAAAAAAGACGTCATTTACAATGATGTTACGGGAGGCAAAGTTCTGCAATGGTTGCCTTATATGTTTTTCGGTGGAGAAGGTTCGGCAACCCGTAACCATTTCGATATTGATATGTCCCATGTCTTTATTTCGCAATTTCAGGGGGCTAAGCGGATTTGGCTTTTCCCCAATAATCAATCCGATTTGATGTATAAGCTGCCGTATAACTTCCACAGCATTGCTAATTTAAAAACGAGCAGTCAGGAAGAGTATCCCGCCTTAAAATTGTTGGAAGGCTACGAGGCCGTTATCCGGGCGGGGGATACGTTGTATATGCCAGCGGGGTGGTGGCATTATATACAATATGAAACGGAAGGATATTCCATTTCTGTGCGTGCATTAGCGAATTCCCTTACCGAAAAAATAAAAGGAGCCAGAAACCTATTTGTCACACGTCATTTTGATGACACGATGCGTAAGATATTTAAGGATAAATGGCTGTCCTACAAAATAAAGGTTGCACAGAAACGTGCCAATCGTGGCATACGGAAACGAGAAAAGAAATAAAAAGAGGGGCGTTTAATATGCCCCTCTTTTCATTTCTTTTACAAAATCCTTTATCGCTTTGCTTGGGTCTTCGGTCTTCATAAAATTTTCGCCGATCAGAAATCCCTGAAAACCTGTTTTTCGTAATGTATTGATGGTACTGGGGTCGGATATACCACTTTCCGATACCTTGATGAACGTGTCGGGAATTTTATCGACCAAACCATAGGAGTGATTTAAATCTACCACAAAATCCTTTAGATTACGATTGTTTACGCCGATAGCATCTATGCTATCAAAAAGGCTACGTTGAAGTTCTTCTTCGTTATGTACCTCCAAAAGCACATTCAACCCTAGCGATTTCGCATAATCCGCAAGTGTTTCAGTTTCCTTACTATTGAGGCAAGCCGCAATCAATAGGATAATATCAGCACCATAGGCCTTCGCCTCGGCTATTTGGTACTTGTCGACAATAAACTCTTTACGTAGCAACGGAATGGTCAATACCTCCCGTGCCGCACGGATATCCACAAGGGAACCTTGGAAAAAATCCGAGTCTGTCAGTACCGATACCGCCGACGCGCCGGCATCTTGGTAACCTCGAACAACCTCCGCTACACCCGATGTACCGTTGATGAGTCCTTTCGAAGGAGAGGCCCGTTTAAATTCCGCGATAATGCCCGTCCGTTCCGGGTGCAGTATGGAGTCTCTCAGCGAATAACATGTTCTGCTGAAAAGTGGATACTGCTCCAGTTCTTCCAATGAAACTTGCTTTTTAGCTTCGGCTACTTCTATTTTTTTCCGTTCTATTATTTTATCTAGTATCGTCATTTGTTTTTTAAAGTTTAAAAGTTAGAGCGTTAAGGAGTTAGAAAGTTAAGATGGGCTCACTTCCTAACTTTATCACTATCTAACCTATTTATAACAACCAATTCGCTATTAGCTTTTTCCCATTTGTTGTCAATACAGATTCCGGATGAAACTGCATACTGCGCACATCATATTCCCTATGCCGTAACGCCATGATAACGCCGTCTGGATCCCGCGCCGTTACCTGTAGGCAGTCCGGTATATTTTCTTTGGATACCGCCCATGAATGGTATCGTCCGATTTTAGAATCCTTAGGGAAACCCTGAAAGAGTTTCTCTGTTTCGTCGGTAATGACGATATCTGTAGCTACACCATGCAAGGGCTTCGGCATGTTATATAGTGAGCCCCCAAATACCTCGGCAATAGCCTGCTGCCCCAAGCAGATGCCTAAGATGCGTTTAGACGGAGCATATCGACGGATCACATCCATTAAAAGTCCTGCTTCTTGTGGTATTCCCGGTCCGGGAGACAGTAATATGCTGTGGAATGGTTCTACGTCGTCAAGTTCGAACTTGTCATTTCTCCACACCGTGTAATCTTGTCCTAATTCCTGTAATAAGTGGACAAGGTTGTAGGTGAATGAATCGTAATTGTCGATTACTAATATTTTATTGTTACTCATTTCGTATTATAGCGTTTCTGCAATTTCTAAAGCGCGGCGTAAAGCCGCAATTTTGTTATTAACTTCCTGTAGCTCTTTTTCAGGATCAGAGTCCAGCACGATCCCTGCCCCTGCTTGGTAGTGCAGTACATTCTGTTTGCTCAGGAAGGAGCGGATCATAATAGCATGATTGAAATCACCATTAAACCCCATATAGCCAATAGCACCAGAATAGAAAGATCGTGGCAAACCTTCGT
Source organism: Sphingobacterium micropteri (assembly GCF_014692515.1). Classification (GTDB taxonomy): domain Bacteria; phylum Bacteroidota; class Bacteroidia; order Sphingobacteriales; family Sphingobacteriaceae; genus Sphingobacterium; species Sphingobacterium micropteri. The sequence goes on from NZ_JACOIK010000013.1 coordinate 141,720, forward strand.
AGCGGTCTATCAGTGTGAGTGCTTTATGTTTGGGGGCACCCGATAATGTTCCCGCGGGGAAGGTATCGCCTACGACATCAAAAGGGTTAGAGGCGGGGTTTAGTTTACCCGAAACTTTGGATACCAAATGGATAATATGCGAATAATATTGTGCCTCTTTATATGATTTCACCTTTACGTGGGTACAGTGGCGGCTCAAATCATTGCGTGCCAAATCAACTAGCATCACATGTTCTGCAGATTCCTTCGGGTCATTTTTCAATTCTTCTGCAATCATTTCATCCTTTTCCATGTCGCCCGTACGTTTGAACGTTCCGGCAATGGGATATATCGTGGCTTCTCCTTTTTTGATGGTCAGCTGCGCCTCTGGTGACGAACCAAATAACTTGAAGTCGCCATAATCAAAATAGAAAAGATAAGGTGAGGGGTTGACCGACCGCAGTGCGCGGTATACGTTAAACTCATCCCCCGCAAACGGCGTGGAAAATGCGCGCGATGGTACAATTTGGAAAACATCTCCGCGCTGTATATGTTGTTTCATCTTTTCGACCAAGCTTCTGAAGTCTTCGTCTGTCATATTGGAAGCCTCGTCACCCCGACGTTTAAAATGATATTCCGGAAAATTTTTATTCTGTATTAAATATTCCAGTCTATCTAAATCAGAAGATTCGTCGGTTAATAGATTTTCGAAAATATAGAGCTGGTTTCTGAAATGGTCGATAGCGATGACATAGCGATATACATGGTATTGCATATAAGGGATTTCGCGCGCTGAATGTGTGCCTGCGGTTAGCGTAATATCTTCAAAGTGCTCGACGGCATCGAAGGTAAAATAACCGAATAACCCGGAGGAAATAACGTTTACGCCTTCAATGTCTGATTGAGAGAATTGTTTGCGGAAAGCTGACACCTCTTCCCGAAGATTAATTTCATTGGCGCTCTTATAAACGGGTTTTGCACCCGGTTCTATAAGGCGAAGATGTTCCTTGTCGAGGGTGATGCCCGCAATTGGCTCACAGCAAATATAGCTGATGTTGTTGTCGCGACTGTGGTATTCCGAGCTCTCCAACAGCAAACTGTTTGGGAAAGTGTCCCGCAGGCGGAGATAGATGCTTACGGGCGTCGTTGTGTCGGCCAGTATCTTTCGGTAATTCGTTTTCAGTTTATATTTCATTATTTCCCTGATTTTATCTTTTTTACTTCTTTTCAAGCGTCGTAATTTAACTAAAAAAGCCCGGCGTTTAATCGCCGGGCTTACTTTCAAAATGGTTTTGGTTGATTATGAATATCTAGTTACATACCAAACGCATTCCCGACGCTACTTGCTTCGAGCCACCACCAGTTTGTATGTAATTGTTTCATGATCATTTGTGTAGCGCAAATTTATGAATATTTTTTATTTGGCAAACTTTTTTTGATAAAAAAATAAAAAACATCGATTAATCTTAGTCATTTAGCAAATCTGGGCGACGTTCTTCAGTACGTTTCAGCTGTTGCTCATAACGCCAGGTGGTAATTTTGGCTTCGTGGCCGCTGAGTAGTATCTCAGGAACATGATGCCCCCGCCATTCTGCCGGCCGTGTATATATAGGCGCATCCAGCAATCCGTCTTGAAAAGAATCTGATAAGGCAGAAGTCTCGTCGGACAGTACACCGGGTATCACACGAGCCACGGCATCTACCAATATCGCGGCGGGTAGTTCACCGCCAGATAATACATAATCCCCAATGGAAATTTCTTTAGTCACAAATACATCGCGGATACGTTGATCAATTCCCTTGTAATGTCCACATAATATAATGACGTTCTCTACGGAAGACAGTGTATTGGCGATTTCTTGGTTGAGGGTTTGACCATCCGGTGTCATATAAATTACCTCGTCATAGGATCGTTCCGCCTGTAATTTTTCGATGCAGGCCGCAAAGGGTTCTATTTGCATGACCATACCCGAACCACCACCATAAGGGTAGTCGTCAACAGACTTGTGTTTGTTTGTTGCATAATCCCGCAGATTGTGTACGTGGATTTCTACCAGACCCTTGTGCTGGGCACGTTGTAGGATAGAATGTGCAAAAGGACTCTCCAGTAAGCCCGGCAATACGGTAATGATATCAAAACGCATATGCAAAGATAACTTTAAAAAAAACATGTCATGTCGCTTTTTTTCTACAAAGCAAACATTTCTATATACTGTTTGGAGAGATTATATCCAGTTTCGGTCTTCGGTATGCTGTTTTTATATTCTTATTTTTATTGTTTTATTAGAATATAATTTTGTTATAGTTTGTTTATATTGTTCAATTGTTTTGTGGTGTTTTGTTTGTGATTTTGCATTCTTTCCGTTAGTTTATTGATGCGGTGTCAGTGATTGTGTAAGTTTTTTTGAAAAGTTGCAAGAACAAAGTTATTTTTTTATGTTTGCATAGTTTAACAATTTTTAACAGTATAGAGAGCGCTGTTGACGCTTTTTCCGATAGCGTGAGAGATAGAAAAAATGATTAACTAAACAAACAACAACACAAATGAAACGGAATTTATTAACTAATCCATTGCATTTTCTTTGTTAGAACAGTAAAGTTTTACATACGACTGTACATGATGTAGACTTTCAAGTTGCTTGGACTTCGGTTCGTATTAATTTGATTCCTATTTAATGTAACAGTTTTGTGATGACAAGTGGTGTTAAAACAAAAGGGTACAGGCGTTAGTTAATTTCCGTAACAACACAAACAATCAACAAATTAATAACTAAACAACACAAACATGAAACAAAAATTACTCAGTTTAATTTTTGTGCTGACCTGCCTAGTAGGGGTGTCGGTCGCACAAAATCGACAAGTGAGTGGTCGCGTGACATCGGCCGGCGATGGAACTCCGATTGCAGGGGTATCTGTAGCTGTTGTCGGAACGTCAAACGCTACTCAAACAGACGGCTCCGGGAATTATTCCATTCAGGTGTCCGGGAACGATGCCACTTTAGCTTTTTCATACATTGGGTACGATAGCCAACGCGTGGCGGTAGGTAGTCGTGCTGTAGTGAATGTACAACTTGCAGGCGGAGGAGAGGCGTTAGAAGAAGTGGTGGTAACCGCGATGGGTATCACAAGAGAGAAACGTGCATTGGCGACTGCAACGCAAGAGGTAAAAGGAGAAGCCTTGACTCAAGCGGCAAACAGCAATTTAGCAACGGCTATTCAAGGTAAAGTTTCCGGTGTGGAAGTGACCCCGTCATCAGGTATGCCGGGTGCTTCTGCCAAGATTACCATTCGTGGTGCCAGATCGTTTACGGGAGATAATACGCCTTTATACGTAATCGACGGTATGCCTATCACCTCTACTCCAGATGTATCTACTGGAAACTCCGTGACTGGTTCGGATTATTCAGCGAGAGGACTAGATATCGATCCGAATGACATTGAAAGCATCAATATTCTAAAAGGTCAGGCAGCATCTGCTTTATATGGTATGCGTGCTTCCAATGGTGCGATTATCATCACTACTAAAAGCGGAAAGAATGCAGAAAAGGGCCGTGCGCAGATTACGTATAATTCTAATGTATCTTTTGATAACATAGCTGCATTGCCTGATTTCCAAAAGACGTATGCGCAAGGTACTGGAGGAGCGTTTTCCCCCGGACAGTCAACATCTTGGGGAAGTCGTATTGATGATTTGGCGAACGACCCAACTTATGGAGGTAATACGGTGAACGACTATACCGATGAATATGGTATGCAGTCTGGCAAATATTACGTACCCCAACGTGCTGCTGCAGGGTTAGATCCTTGGGCTACACCACAGGCTTACGATAACGCAAAGAATTTTTTTGATGTTGGGAATACATATAATAACTCGTTAAATGTAATGCAAGGTTTCGATAAAGGTCACTACTCAATGACTTTAGCGGCCACAAATGCAAATGGTATTGTTCCTTCTACTGGAATGGATCGTTATAATGCGAAGTTAGCAACACAACTTAATCTTTCCGATAAATGGACAACAGGTTTCACTGGTAATTACGTAAATTCCAAAGTTTCTAAATCTACCGGGGCGAATGATGGTGTGGTTGCGACAGTGTATCCTGCGCCTCCTTCTTATGACTTGAAAGGCATTCCAAGCCATATTGATGGAAACCCTTATGTACAAAACAATTATAGAGGTGGTCCATTCGATCAACCTTATTGGGCAACTCAAAATAATAGCTTTACGGAAGAAAATCAGCGTTTTTTCGGAAACGGCTTTGCACAATTTGCAACGCAGTTGAAAGATAATCAAAAATTAACGTTACGATATCAATTGGGAGTAGATTCATATACAGCTAATTACACCGATCTTTGGGGGTATGGACAAGCAGGAATACCCAATGGTCAAGTGGAAAACTATCATTATTCTGTTACAGAACTGAACTCTTTGGCGACTGCTTCTTATAATTGGGAAATTAACGAAGATTTGGTATTCGATGCCATGATCGGTAACGAAATTGTCGATAGGCATCGTAGATATGACTACGGATTTGGAGCCGGTTTTAACTTTTCAGGTTGGAACCATATGAACAACGCGACCACCTATACGGCGGAACAAGACTTGAGACATACACGTACTTTCGGTGTGTTTGGAAACTTGAACTTGGCATATAAAAACATGTTATTCCTAAATGCAACGGGACGTAATGATGTTGTTTCGAATATGCCTCGCGATAATCGTTCGTTCTTCTACCCATCGGTATCCGCTTCGTTCGTCTTTACCGAGCTAGAAGGCTTGCAAAGTGAGGTGCTGAATTTTGGTAAATTGAGAGCATCGTATGCTGAAGTAGGACAAGCAGGTAACTATTATGAATCTTATTATTCTACACCTACATACGGAGGAGGCTTCTCAGGGGGGACACCAATAATCTATCCGCTCGGATCTCTTGTTGCATTTACACCTTATCCGATTTTGTATGACCCGGAATTAAAACCTCAAAATACGAGAGCTTATGAAATTGGTACGGATCTTACATTTTTGAATGGTCTTTTCGATTTGAGTTATACCTTCTCACGTCAAGATGTGAAAGATCAGATTTTCCAAATACCTTTAGGTGGATCAAGTGGTTTTGATGCTATAGTAACAAATGGAGGTAAGGTACATACTAATGCGCACGAGGTTACGCTGAATGTAGCTCCTTTCCGTGAAGGGGATTTTCGTTGGGATTTTGCTTTCAATTTTACAAAAATTGATAACTACGTAGACGAATTAGCAGACGGTGTGCAAAATATTTTCTTAGGTGGATTTGTTGAGCCACAGGTACGTGCTGGTATAGGTGAGAAATTCCCTGTGATATATGGTAACTCTTACCTAAGAAATGATGCTGGACAAATTGTAGTGGATGCAAATGGATTGCCACAAGTAGGTCCACAGGAGGTTATCGGACGAGTGGCACCTGATTTCCTTTTAGGCTTCAATACACGATTAGAATATAAGAAAATTAGATTAGGAGCGGTATTAGATTGGAAACAAGGTGGACAGATGTTACATGCGACTTCAGCCATTTTGGATTTCTATGGGGTGACGCAAAAATCAGCAGACTATAGAAGTGGTGATGCGTTCCTATTTGAAGAGGCAGCTGTGAAAGAGGTTTCAGAGGGAGTTTATGCAGAAAACGATATTTTGATTCAACCAGAGAATGCGTTTGCCTATTTTAATAGATTGAACAACATTTCTGAAAGTTCGGTTACTGGTACTTCGTTTGTGAAATTAAGAGAGGTTTCGTTAGGCTATCCAGTATATTCTAATACAAGATTTACTGTGGACGTTAACGCGTTCGCACGTAACCTTATCTTGTGGTCAGAATTGAAAGGTTTTGATCCGGAAGCTTCACAAGGTAACACGAATATGTCCGGAGCTTTTGAACGCTTCTCTTTACCGGGAGCAACAAGCTATGGTTTAGGGGTAAACATTAAATTTTAAGATAATGAAATTCAAAAATAATATATACAAACTTTTAGCATTAGGTTTGCTTGTTACGCCCATTGCATTTACTTCCTGTTCAGAGGATAGGATGGATGAGATCAACTTTAACCCTAATAATCCACTTGATGTAGAGGCTAAATTTATTTTAGCCGATGTAATCACATCTACTGCAGTACGAAGTGTCGGGGGGGATTTAAACAGTTATCTTTCTTCTTATGTGGAGCATGAGGTAGGAGTGTATAATCAACTGTGGAATGCGGAACATCGTGATGGTGAACCACAAACGGCTACTACTTTTAATAACAGCTGGAACAGTATCTATGAAACCGCAAAAAATGCGCGTATAGTTGTAGAGAAATGTTCAGAAGGCGGTTCACAAGAAGGAAATTTCGCGACATTGGGTGTAGGTCAGATTTTATTAGCATATAACCTGGCAATTTTGACCGATATGTACGGAGATATCCCGTACTCAGAAGCCTTCAATCCCTTTGAAAACAAGACACCGAAACTTGATAAGCAAGAAGCTTTATATTCCGAGATTATGACGTTGTTAGATGCAGCGATTGATAATATACCAAAAGGGGACACTCATGGATCAGGAGTATACAACAGTCACGATTTACTTTTCCGCGGAGATAATGGAAAATGGATAAAGTTTGCCCATGGTCTTAAAGCTCGGTACACAATGCGTTTATTGAACGTGACATCCAATGAAACACAAGCTTTAGAAGATGTTATCGAATTCGTAGAAAATTCGTTTTCCAGTGCAACAGAGGAAGCGGCATTTAACGTGTATGATGCGCAAAACTTGAATCCCTTATTTGATTTCCAATGGTCTGTCGATCTTTTAGGTGCTAGTAAAAGCATAGCTGATAAATTCATCGAACGGAATGATCCTCGTAGGAACAGAAATTTTACAAACGCAGATTGGGTACAAGTGGATAATATGGAGACAGGAAGCAATTCGTATGGTTTGCTTGCCCCCAATGGAGAGAGCGAACAAAAGCAATATAGCTATCTGACATCTACTTTTGTTTTTTCACAAACAGCTTCGACTCTGTTGTTGAGTTATCATGAACTACAGTTCTTGAAAGCAGAAGCGATGGCACGTTTAAATAGATCGACAGCAGATATAGAGCCAGTGTTAAAAACAGCTATTGAGGCAGCCATCAACAATTCTGAAAAATCTGTCGAAACGGCATTTGTCGCGCCTGCACTTGTCCAATATGGAGGTCTTACAAAGAAGTCGCCAGCGATTACTGTAACTGACATTGATTCATATTTTGAAGATGAAGTGAAACCTTTGTTCCAGGCCAATCCTCTAAAAGAGATCGCGGTACAGAAGTATTTAGCATTCTTTGGGGCCTCAGGTGAGTCTACGGAAACGTATAATGATATCCGTCGATGGAAAGCGCTGGGAGAAGACTTGATCGAATTGAAAAATCCAAATAATGCAAGTAAATTCCCTTTGCGTTTACCTTATGGCGCTTCGGAAACAACTACGAACCCCAATGTAGAGGCCGCATATGGAAATGGTACGTATGTGTATTCTGAAAATGTTTGGTGGGCAGGCGGAACCCGCTAATTAAAATTACTTATTAACAGATTTACCATCTGTATTTATAAAAGAAATCCCAGGCATATGCCTGGGATTTCTCGTTTTATTATGGCTTATATCTATTGATGTACTATTTCGATTAACGGCTTTCCATCTATACAGGAGACAGTGTTTGTTGTGGTTTCACATATTATTTAAATACACTCAAGCTGATGTTTCCTGTTCATGATGCGATTGTAAATTTCTATTTTTTCATTTATCTCGATTGAATCGATTGTTTTATGTTTAGCGATAGGTTCATAGCAACATTCTGAACGTAGTAACAAGCCAACACTCCATTCTTCAGAATCGGTACAGGATACATCGTTATAGAAATTTTTAATTTCCTCATAACGAATAGATAATTCTTCGTTGACTTCCTCTAAAGACAAATCTTGCACGAAAATGAGTTTTGCCTTACCATCCTGACAAGCTTTGCGTAAAGGTGGGTTAGGACTCGGCATGTCATATATCATATTGCCTTCCCCGTTTAGCGGCTTCCCATGCTTCATTTTGAATATGGTGGATATTACGGTTCGATTAGTGCCATTGATTTCGGTCGGATGATGCCAGCGATTACGGTTCAAAAGATGCCATTCTATTTAGATATTGCTGATTCCCGTTACGGTTCGAATGGTGCCAATATCGAA
>NZ_JACOIK010000014.1 GCF_014692515.1 Sphingobacterium micropteri
GCTGGCTGGAACTGTCATCACTGAAGCGGTCCTTCAGTAAAATCTCTTTCTGTTTTCCTCCTGTTGATTTTGACATCTTTTTCCTCTTTTTTACCGAAAAAGTGTCAAGCTATTCTAGGAATAGACAGAAGGACGAAAGTATCCTATCTATGCATAGAAGAACAGTTTCCCTGCACAGAGAAATAAGCGGAAAGACCATCTTTATCACTTCCCCGAACGGATTGGCCACATTTCCGTGCGACGACATTGTGTAGTTGTCCAACGAACCGTCCAAGTCGTACGACGACATGACATCGGCGTATGGAGAAACAGCAAAAAGATATTTCTTTGCGATTATGTACAAGTACATGCGAATGCCTGTACGGAACATATTTGCTTTGTACAACGTCAGCATCAACATGTCACGTGACTTTACCGCTAAATACAGAAACATATTCGTCAATGCAAGTGACATCTGAATACCTGCGGGGTACAATACCATTATAAAGCCTCATGTAATCGATCTGTTGGGGGATTGGTTCGTTATGTCAGGCAACAAGTGGATTTTGCAACGTGTCAATATCGACTTGTGCAGTATCTTATTCGTTATGTCACTGTACGTAGCCGTTATGTCACTGTACATAGCCGTCATGTACATGCTCGGCGGGCCTATGTACATGCGCAAAATTGTGCCTTTGCTTCAAGTTATCCAAACACGGAATTTAAGGTTATATCTCCAAGGAATGCGGAAGAGTTCCTGCTTTAAGGATCCTGTTATATCCGTGATGACAAGAATTACGGCAACACAAACACCAATTCTCCTTTTTGCTTTTCTTTATAAAATACTATTGTACAAAGGTTTTTACTCCGGTCGATTGTCAATATTTCCAGTTTCGTTAACGGTATATCCTGCTTATTGTCTTCTCCAATAATACGAAGCGTCGCTCTCGGCTTTACACCAACAGCAAATTCGCCATTCCATGACAACACAAATTGCTTCTTTTCGGTGACATTGGTCAGCGCAATCTTATTTCCCATAATAGTTGTACTCCATTGGTTAGCGTGCTCCAAACCAATAAGACCGTCCCAATAAAAGCGGGGATCGTCCGCGCTGAGTACCGCGGGAATTACTTTGACATCCACCGCTGCTTTTCTCCCTGTCCCATCCATGATGAAAAGACGCTCCTCACCATAATTTTCCGTTGCGGTAAATGTAATCGTATTCCCGTTAACCTCCACTTCAACCAGCGAAGTCTCTGAAACGGTATAGTCTCCGTTACCACTTATAACTTCTACTGTTGACGTATAGCTTTCCAGTATCTCCATACTGTTTTTATCCAGCTCCAGCGCCTGTAGCGGCACTGCTTTCTCTTTTTCACAAGCTGCCAATATACTTCCGCACAACAACAAAAGCATGATAAAGCGCATATCTGTCCTATATTTCATAATCATTTTATTCTATCCTCCTTATTTCGTTATTTTCAACCGGATCACATCGCCACCTGCGGTAGCCGCACGAAGATCCACCTCCCCTTCATACGTCGTTAAGTCTACTCGTCCCGTATTAAAGGGAATCCGTGTACCGTTGACAAAAAAGCTGTTAAAACGTCCCGCACCATTCCCCACAATCCGGGCCACATTATGCTCAACGACAATGGTCGGTTCTTCAATCCACTCATAAGACACGATACTACCCAAGGGTGTATAGAAATATCCCATCCCGGCGGCATAAAATGTACTACTCGTCTTTAATTTCAAGAAATCAATATCCGGTAAACTACCATCAGACTGCCGCGGCCACAAAAGCTGAGCTTCATCCAAACTCATAAAATCATTTGCCGTTACTTCCATATTCACCGGTAGAAAAGAGTTATTGCTTATTTGAGAAAGTTCCTGATTTACATTTACGATATGTTGGCCGGCGGTACGCGGGCTATAGGATAAGTTATGGCGGATAACATGTCCATATCCATCTACATCGACAGCCTCTTCCCTAGACTTACGGGTCAGCATATTAAAATTAGAAGGGTTTCTATAACCCGTATTGTTTTCCCATAGGATTCCACCAAGATGGTGATTCGCATACAACCCTTGGTTACGATTTTGAAACGCAATATTATTCCGGACAACATGCATCGGGATTGCCGACGGTGCGTCCGCATTCTCTCCCATACCATAGCCTCCTGCTTTTATACCCGTTCCATCTCCCGCGGTTTCAAAAGTTCCCGGTTTATAACCATTATAAAATGCCCAACAGTTTTCAATCGTATAAGCGGCATAAGCACTGATTAAATCGAAGCCGTCGTCACTGTTCCACCATGCCCGGCAACCACGAAACACATTACCGGCACTCGTGGTATTCGTCGGGTGCCCACCAAATCCGTCAACGTTCCCTCCACGGCCACCATCGGAGATATAATCCCAGTTGTTGTAAGCATCACAGTTTAAAACGAGGTTATTGGACCCTCTCACCAAATAGAATCCGATCGCCATACCGTCATGCATGGCGAGGTTTTCATAGATATTATTGTTCCCCCCATCGTTACGGAAGCATTCCGACTGCGTATGTCCTACAATAGTCACTTGTGTGCCGATAACTTCAAAGTTTTTAAAATGGAGATTGGAACCACTGACGTAAAAGACAACTACCCGACGATCGGCCGGTTTCACGTCAGACATATCGAATATGGGGCGTTCACCTTCGTACCCGAAATAATGTATGCGTTGGTTTTCACTCGCCCCGCTTTTACTCATATCAAATACATGTGCCCATATCCCTCCACTGGTAGGCGTCATAATCTGTTCGGGCTTAATTTTGTACGTTCCTCCTCGGAAGTATACCGTATCCCCAGATTGCACCAGTGATTGTGCCTTATTCAGTGTCGCAAAAGGAGCTGATTTTGTTCCCTCTTGGTTATCATCGCCGTCCACAGCGATGTAATATGTGCGCGCCGACACCGAAAAACCGATGGTACACAACATCATTAAAAAAAGATAAATGTATTTCTTCATAGTTTTTTGATTAAAGAGTAACAAACAAAGACGATAGACTGCACCTTGTTCATCACTCATTACTTATAACTCATCACTTATAACTATCTACTCCCAATTAAACGGCAAATACCAGTTTTCACGACTCATCAGCTTGTTACGGACAGCATCTGCCTGTGGATGGCCTTCCTTACTCAATTTCTCATAAATCCTATTTGCAAGGAAAGACGGATCGTTACGCCTCATCGCTATTCGGACTAGATCCTCCCAGCGACTACCCTCAAATGCCATTTCCAAAGCGGCCTCTTCGATCAGGTAATCCTCTACCTGAGTTAGGCTATCCGTCGGATTAATCTCTCGGTTCGTTACATAAGCTCTCCCTCGGAGACCGGCATGTCGGTGCCAGGTGGCTCGAAAGTGTGGATTATTTCCATTCCGCGCATCAAAATCGTACGGAAAAGGCAAAAAGGTCTGCATGACATCCGTTTTATCCGTTAAGTTCGGATCATCGTAAGCATTACCTATGGTACCGTTTAAGAAAGCTGCCGCAAGCTTATAATGTCCATCCCGATTGGCGGCTTCGGCAAAGCGCAAATGAAGTTTCGCTGCCCGATACAAATGCCATTTACCCCCACGCTGAAATTTATCGATAGGCAACATGGTTTCGATATCTGAGAACTCGTCGGTATACTTCGTCACGACCCCTTCCTGTCCTATCATCGACACGGACAAATCCCGTCGCGCGTCGTAAGGTATGCCATTCCGTTGGGTTTGGTTACCCCATAGGTCCAACGATTCTTGACTTGGCTTCAGCAAGTGGTCGCCTCCATTTGCGGCAAACAAACCAATAAACGGATTTTGCGGACTAAAATTACTGCTGAAGGGCAACACCCAAACCCATTCCCAATTCCATAAAGCATCCTGAGAGCGGGAGAACATCGAGCGCCAACCCTGTGTTTTGCTGTTAATCAAGGTGCGTACATCTTGCTCCCGGTAACGTAGATACCCAACGGCAATATCATTGTTACTTTGAACTTCGGACCACCGCATTTTATATCTGTCATATCGATAACTATCGTTACCTAAATTATCATAGCTGGTCATCACCAGCTTATAATACTCCGCCGCTTTCCGGTAATCGTTATTCCACAAATGCAGATCGCCTAATAGTGCTTGTTTATTGATATAGAAGCGTTCCATCTCATAGCCATCTACGGCATACATCAGTGATTCCGTACTTGAATAAAGTAGCTTATAGGGGATGGATTCCATATCGGCAATAAGCTTCGTCAGCAATTGCTCAAATTCCAATAGTGGATATTTGTCTTTATTCAATACCGCATCGGTGTCTTCCAACGGATCCGTGATATAGGGTACACGTCCGAAGTGTATCCCCAATTGCAGGTATACCCAGCTCCGCACCGCCATGATATCCGAATAGCGTTGATTAAACTCTTCCGGTGTAAATTTATTCTCCGCACGCATCACCTGAAAATTCGTCAGCACGTCATTGCAGTTGAGGATCACCTCGTAAAACTTACGCGGATTGACATAGGGGTTATCAGCACTGATGGCTCCCACATCATTGGTATTGATTTCCTTTAAATACGGGTTGGCCCGGTTAGTCACGGTCAGCAAATCGGCACGCAGTTCATTCCATAGGATGTGCTGCTCCGCTAATGACAATAGCTTACCATACACGCCGATAACGGCAGCATCCGCATCGTATATATTTCGATACGTCTGTTCTTTGACCAACACCTCCTCGGGCTCTACGTCCAGAAATTTGCTACAAGAAGGCAAGGCAAAACAGGCCAATGCAGCAGATAAGCCATATATCGTCGTACGTTTTATTATATTTATTCGGTTCATGTTAACTTTCCTTTCATTGTTGTCTTAGAATCCTGCCTTAATACCTATTTGTATTGTCCTAAATTGCGGTGTCATACCGATATCGATGCCCTGGCTATAGATCGAGCTATTCGCACTAAATTCCGGGTCGTATCCTAAATACCTAGACACCGTAAACACGTTATTAACCGTCAGAAAAGCATCAAATGATTTCAGAATATCGTGATTGACTGGCACATGGTAACCAAAATTGATCGTGCGCAGGCGCAGGTACGAGCCATCTTCGATCCAACGATCGGAGAACTCGGCGTTATTCAATGGGTCACCCCAGTTTGCGCGCGGCATATTGGTAACCTGGCCTTCCTCTTTCCAGCGGTAATTCGCCGCTATGCTTTGGTTATGGTAGTCGGATACACTTTCCAGACGATGACGTGTTGCGTTATACACATCGTTGCCCAGCGAATAGGTAAACAGTGTATGCATCGAAAAACGTTTATAGCGCAGCGTCGTGTGCCACGAGCCGAACCAGTTCGGATTCGGGTTACCGATCACTACCCGATCCTTTTCGTCGATGATATTATCGCCATTTTGATCTACGAAATGTATGTCTCCCGCTTCAAAAGGCAACAAACTACCATCCGTTAAGCGTCTGCTCAAACCCGTATTCGCCGCGTCACGTGCCGTAGCGAATACACCATAGGTCTGTAGGCCGTAAAACTGGTTGGCCGCACCTCCCTCTTCGGTAATCATGCGGGCGCCATAATACGTCGTCTCAAAGGCACCGCCCGGCAGTGTTAATACTTTATTCCGATAGGTCGCCAGTTGTAGCCCCATATCCCACTTCATATCCGGTTTGTTGATTAGCCGTCCTGTGATGTTCAAATCCAATCCGTTATTCTGCATTGCTGCCCCATTCGTAAAGGCTAGATCCATACCTGTCTGCGCCGAAAGTGCTTGATAGGTAATTATGTCTTTGAAACGGTGGTTATAGAGATCCAACGATATATTTACCCTTTCTTTTGCTATCGACAGATCAAGTCCTAGATTGGTTTTGAAGGCACGTTCCCATTGCAGGGCCGGATTTCCGATATTGCCCCGGATAAGTCCTTGTATGCCCAGAAAATTTTGGGAAATATAATAGGTACGTGCAGCATAGTCGCCAATATCATCATTCCCGGAGATACCGTAAGAAGCCCGTAATTTCAAGAGGTTGACAGCATCCGAACGGAAAAAGTCTTCTGCCGAAACCACCCAAGCCGCATGGAGCGCTGTATTCAACGCAAAGGCATCCTTACCTAGTTTCAAGGCACCTTGACGAGCCTCGTTACCAAAACGCGAGGAACCGTCAAGAGCGGCATCCCAACGCAATAGATAGCGCTCCTTATACGCATAATTATGCGACATGTAGGCATTTACCCAATTTGCATTCCCAAAACCACCACGGATCTGACGCAACAGGTTACTTCCACCCGTTACGTTCACATAATTGTCATTCGCCGTATTAAACGCTAAACCATAATCATATTCCGCGTTGCGCTGCTGTAAACGGAAGCCAATCCGATTGCTTAACTTATGATCTGCCCCGAAGGTATTGTTCGCACTAAAGTACGTATCGTTAAACAACGCAAAAAGTTTACGGTTCTGAATCCCCGCTTCGTTCCGTATCTCTGCCGTCGGTTGATCTTCGGAAAACACACCCAGTTCCGGTAGGAAGAAATTCTCCCGACCCTTATCGTATACCAATCCCGCAATTGTACGCAAAGCATAACGCTCATTAAACTGATAGTTGAAATGCAAATTCCCGACAAAACGGTAGCTCTGGTTCTGCCCTATGGTGTTCTCACTAACCAACACCGCTGGATTACTCTGATTAAAGACATCCACATCTGCAAATACCGGCGACATATTGCCTTGCTCATCAAAACCATAGGGTGCCAAGAAAGGTGATTTGATCAGCGACTGGTATAACGGACTGGAATGCGAGTCCACGCCTTGGTTTCGAATATCCTGTCGGTTATAGAAAAAGGACAGGTTGCTTTGCACGGTAAACTTTTCGGATAAGGTCAAATCGCCGTTGAGGCGCATGTTATAACGGGTAAAGTTATCGTATTTCAAAACACCCCGATCGTTGGTATAACCTGCAGATAGTGCATATTGTGCGATATTATCGCCTCCCGCCACTTTAAGGTAATAATTTTGGTTGATACTGTGATCCATGACTTCCGATTGCCAATCGGTTTCATTCATATAGCGATAGCGCTCCGTATTTTCCGCATCTAGTCTGTAATAGGGCAACCGTCCAATAGAATCCGCTCCCAAGCCCTGCGTACTCAGCAATTCCGACAGGTAAGTTCGATGGCCTCTACTATCCAGCAACGGCAGATTTTTCGGCCTGTTGTTAAAACCTGTCGTCGCGAGGAAATCAATTCGCGTTGCCAGTTCTTTCGCGCGTGCCGTCGTAATAAAGATAACACCGTTGCTACCCTTAGTTCCATAAAGCGCCGATCCATCTTTTAACACGGAGATGTTATCAATATCTTTCACGTCGATATTTGCTAGGCCCGATTCGCTGTAATTAGCGAGTAGGTCGGCACTATAGTCCTCATCGTCGTACAGCACGCCGTCTACCACCAAAAGTGGTTTGGAAGTACCGTAAAACGAGTTGATCCCCCGAAGGCTCAGATTTGCTCCCGTATTGGTTGTTCCTGAATTACGTATCACATTTAACCCGGCAATTTTTCCTTGCAGAAATTGTGCGGTATTATCGTTAGATGTCATTTTCCACTGGTATTTCCCCAAATCGACGGTCTGTACCGCTGCAACCTGTGACAGGACGCTTTGCTTCTCGTTAAACAAGATCGCTTCCTGACGAATAGGATTATAGCCTTCCTCATACAACCAAATCTCCAAATTTGATTCTCCTGTTTTCGCAAACACGATTTTCTCCTGATAACCGGGCGCATTGATGGTTATTTTAGCCGTCGGCGACGGTAATTTGAGGGAAAATGTTCCGTCATCTTCGGTGATGGCTGCAGAAAATCCAACCACCTGTACATTAGCGCCTACAACGGGAGTACCACTGTCTGCTGCCCGTACGGTTCCCGAAATCGTCAACTCCTGAACAGACCTCGTTGATATCTCCAGTTTTACGAACGGTGCTACCGATCGTGCCTGCAACGACCCGACCGACATGCAAGTGGCTAATGCCGCACCTCCGATAAATATTTTATATAGCAATTGCATCATCTAATTGGTTTAGTTGGTTTTCAATTTGGGTACAAAGCGTAGATAATCCAGCACCAACGTGTTGTCCCCGTTTGTCGTTGTCGCCGCCCCCTGCAATACAGGTACAATCCGGTTATAATCTGCCAGATTGAACTCCCCCAGATAGACTTCATTGTAATCATTCTGCTCCACATTGGTATACGGAAATACATAAATGCTTTCTCTGACTTCTATATCGGGATCGTCTTCGCTCGGCCGCGTATCAAATTCAAAAATACCGAGTTGCTGCTGGAATACGTTTGCTTGCACATCGTTCAAAGCACGCCAATACACGTCATATGTCGTGCTATACATCCGGGCGGTTTGATATGCCACCTGTAGACTGGAAACCCCATGGTTTTGTATCATGATATCCTTAAAGAACTCGCCGTAAGGGTCTTTGCGTATCCGGTGGAAGGTACTTGCTGTTACCGAAGCAGAAAATCTCCAAGGCTCCTCCCCTTGTACATAAGTGTCTATCAGTTTATTAACAACCGGCAGTGTCGCTCTATCCAACATATGCACCCAGCCGTTGCTCAATCGCACCGATTGGCTGATAGCCGATTTATCTACGGGGAACGGCACATTCGAGGCACTCAGCAACATAGCGGGGAGATTGTCCTTGCTATACGCCTGTTTAAAAAGCATATCTTTTACAATTTCGTACTGGCCAATGGCATACGAGGAATCAGCATGGTTACGGTAGTTTACATAGGGTAAAAACTGCGCTACCTCTGCTGTAAAATCAGCGTCCTTCAAGACAAAATAGGTAAAACGTTGATTCTCATCCCGCATATCACCCACATTTCGCAAAAACTCGTTGTTTAAATAATAATCTGCTGGGTCTTCCACAACCGCTGTATCGTATAAGTTATATTCGTTCAAGCCTAAGATAAACGCATTTTGCAGTTCATCGCCGTGATCGCTCATATATTCCCATAAGCTCTGCCGAGGTATCAGTGCGTCCGTAATAACATGATACATGCCATCAACTCCCGCCTGGTTCGACTTGCTAAAGGCTGCACCATCAATTTCACTATTCACGAAATCCAAGGTTTTTCCGCTGAGCATGGTCAGGCGGACAGTATCCGCCGAAGCATTCAAGCGATGGGTAGATACCGCAATATGGTTTTTCACAAAGCGTTCCAATGCTTCCGCATCATTTTGTAGCGAAGAGGCTACAGTCTGCACGCTATTGTTATCTGGCACAAAAACCGTATAGGCATTGTTCCCATCTAACACTTTGTCTACGCCTGATGTACGTAGCAACTTCATAAATTCGCTGGCCTCGGATTCTTCGTCTAAACGTTCCAACAGCGGTTCGTTTGTCAGTCCCTCGTTATCCCGGGCGTGTTCATCCCAGGGGTCTGAACAACCGACTTGTAACAGTAGGATGTAGATCAGTCCTATCAAAGGTGTTAATATATGGTGTTTCTTCATTATCTTCATCATTAAGGTTTACGGATAAACGGCATTTCCTTGCGTATCAAACTGCGGATAGATCTGCTCTTGGTCTATCGGGATAAACTGAATAAAATCTAACCAAAACTGGGCGCTTACATTAGTATTTGTTTCAAAACGTAAAGTTTGTCTGTCGGTAACATCAATATCCACAATACCGACCATTTTACAATTGTAATTATTGACGCCCGAAAGGTTGCCGGCAACATGCTTTTTATACCCTAATGCTTCTAACTCTCGATCAGGCAATGTACGTATCCGATATTCTCCAAGATTGAGTGAACGTGATAATTTTACGCCATTAAGATATGTATCAACAGTATTCCCTCCATTTTGACGCCAACCAACCCATACCTTATATCGTCCACGAACGACCACGGGCGTTTTAAATTCAATCCACGGTATGGTCGCACTATTATTTCTCAGCGTAATCTCCAATCTATCTCCGTTAACCGCCCCTTGCATATTTGAAGCTGTCGCAAGTCTATACCAAATCGTTCGATTATCAGCGCCTCCCCATGTCACATCTCTCAAGTACCCTTTCGGAATCTGCAACTCACTTCTCCCATACACCCCTGCCAAACGAATCTCTGGCTGATCCGCGGGATCCCAATCTACGCGAAAAGGTGAACGCTGCTTGATATAGATATCATCTTTGATATAATGCAACACACCGTTAACGGTCGTATTATCGCTGGCTTCCCGATCTACTTCCGCTCCCTCTTCCAATTCCCCTAGCCATTCCTCTTCGTTCAATATGATTTTCTCCCGATCCACTTTAACCAACAATACTTCCCGTGGTACCTGCGTGGTATGTGAGCTGGAGAATGCCAAATCGGATACATACTTCAAATCGGGTAAAACATGATAAGCGATATGCATATACAAGCTATCTTCGGGATTTTTAGGATTTCCGGTATGATTGTACTTATCAACTAAATCCTGTATGGTGTTGAAACCTCGCTGCGCAAAGGTCGTATTGCTCACGGCGAGCACGGAATAGAATTGCTCTTCTACTCTCTGATTAAGCAAGGCATCCAAACCGGTCAAGTGCAAGGCCTCTGCAAATAGACTTAAATTCGGGTCGGCATCAATTTCCTGCATCACGGTATTCGTTACCTTCGTAAACACTTTATCTACGCCGTGTACAACGCCATTTCCGGTCCGAATATTCGGCATAATGATCTTGGATTCCTTGTTGAGGACGAAGTGGGACTCTCCGTCAATATTTTGCACAGCGGTGGTGATAAACATCCCAAAAACAGAGTTACGTTGAATCTTGCCATCCCGAAACTGTGCTGTAGAGACGGTATCCTGTATAATATGGAGGTTAACCAGATCTTTCACGTCGCTCTCGGAGAGATCACCCACATTACCTTTTCCCTCGCTTTGCAAAAAAGCTTGCATCGCGTTGTTGTTCGGTGCAAATACTGTATACGTTCCCCAAGCGTCTAGGTAGGAGGCTGCCCCAGCCTGTCTAAGTGCTTCCGAAAAAAGGCTATAATCCTCATTCGTAGCGAGGAAACTGTTTATATTCGGGCTGGTGTCTGTGGTCTCCGTAAAATTCTCCTTGGTACAGGAAAACGGCAACCATAGCACGGTAGCCAGCAGCAACAACCCAATCACTTGATATCTTTTCTTCGTTTTCATTGCTATGTTATTTTTAGTTTCCATAAAAAGGGTTCTGTTCCAATACGCCGCCACTGCGCTGCATTTCGATATAATAAATAGGCAGGTAATGACTATTGACATCCCGGTATTTACCTAGCATGGCCTGTTGCCGATCTGCCGGTGCATAGCTCACGATCATACCGGTAATCAAATCGATCCGCTGGTAATTATTCCGGCGGGCGTTACGTAGCACATCAAACCAGCGCTTTCCTTCGTACGCGAACTCCCGTGCACGTTCCTCTACAATAAATGTCGTGATACCCTGCTGATCATCTGCCCCCGGATCCAAATCTGTTCCCTGCATCGCATTTCCACGCTCCCGGATCGTATAAATCAAATCCAGTGCTTCCTGCCCGCGATTCAAACCATTTAAGGCTTCGGCTTTCATCAGGAGTATATCCGCATAGCGGTACACTATCCAATGCGTATAGGACTCATCCTGTGATTTAGTCTGCGTCCGGCTAAAAGCATGGTACTTATAAATCATATTGGTTGCAGTTGATAAAGCGCCCCGATCGCCACGGACATCAAAGTTTTCGGGATCAGCAGCATCAAATTGAAATAAACTTTCATATACATTTTGCCCCGCCATATAAAGGGCATTCAGCCGGAACAACGGAAAAAATGGATTCAGTTGCTGCCGGTCATATTGCAGTTCAAATATTCCTTCTATCGAGTTACCTTGTCCGAATAGTTCGTTTATCCAGGTCGACGGATCACCCGACACCAGTTCAAATATCTCGGCATCGATAATTAAATCACAGGCATCCGCCGCTTTCTGAAATTCGTCCTGCCACAGATAAGCGTCTGCCAGCAGTGCATTTACGGTATACCGGGTAATCTTTCCTTTATCCGCTGCAGTACTGCCAAACGTTTCGCGCACCATCGGTTCGGCCCGGACTAAATCCGCTACCACCGCGTCCAGCACGTCACTTTGTGATGATTTGGCAATCGAAGCCAAATCTTCGTCAGAAGCAGTGTAATGCAATTTAATCGGGACGTCACCCCAAATACGGGCCAAATTAAGATACATCCAAGCCCGGATTGCCAAAGCTTCGCCGACGTAGGCATCAAGGTCTGCTTGTGCAAACGTTGGGTCAAGTTCTTTAACGCCCGGCGCATTGTCGATCACATTATTACAATAGTTAATAATCCGATAAAACGTGCCCCAATTGCTAAACTGATTGGTAGACAACATATCCGCAAACCGGTATTCGGTATAGGGTTGAGGCGCAAACGTACTGATATCGACCATATCGGTACGAATCTCCCCATGCATAAACAGCTCCTGCGTGAGGCTGCTATTAATTAGCGATATATAAAGTCCATTGACCGCGGCTCTGGCCTGTTCCTTCGTCTGCCAATAATCTTCTGCGATCACCCCTTCCTGCGGTTTCAGATCCAGCCATTTGTCACAGGAGCCCAAGCTTAGGAGCGCGAGTGCCAATGCCGGAATTACTAGTTTTTTTGATAATATATTCATCATAACATCTTCTTCTAGGTTAAAAACTTGTCGATAAACCGAATGTAAAGCGCATGGTCGGCGGGGTACGCGATTTATCCCGCGCCACGCCGAAAATACCTTTCTCCATGTTGACCTCCGGATCCTGCCCTAAATAGCGCGTCCAGGTGTAGAAATTCTCTCCGGTCACATACATACGTAAATTGCTCATCCCTAGTCGATCAATCACACTGCCACGGTTAAAGGTATAGCTGACCGTTGCCGAACGGAACCGGAGGAATGAAGCATCCTGTACATAGCGGTCAGAACCCAGCCAGTTATACCCCATACCCATTAATGCACGCGGCATATCCGTGACATCGCCTTCCTTCCGCCAGCGGCTTAATACGGCCGTCGATTGGTTATCGTAGTTCGTCATCTTTGTCGTTTGCATCAATGCATCGTTGATGGCTTCATAGCCTAACCGGAAGTTGAAGAACAGGTTAATCCGCAAACTATTCTTAATGGTAATCGATGGGCCAAATCCCCCCGTAAACTTCGGATTAGAATTCCCAAGGTATACAATATCCCGTTCATCAATACTTCCGTCGTGATTAATATCGGCGTATTTCGCATCGCCTGGCTGGAACACATAATCGGTATAAGGGTAGTTAAACCGCATATACACCGGTTCGCCATCCGGACCATAAATCGCTTGGCCGTTCACATCTTTTGCGATGGTTTCGTCCAGCGTGGAATACACACCTTCATATCGGTAGCCGTAAAAAGAACCAATAGGATTATTAATCCGTAGATACCTTTTATAATCGCCGTTATTCGTACCCGTACCTGCTTCGTTCACAAAAAACTCCGGCACTTCCCGCACCACGTTGAGATTCCGTGCAATATTGAAAGCAAAATCCACCATCAAATCTTTGGTACGATACGGTGTAGCATTCAAGTTCAATTCCCAACCTTGATTGTCCATCACACCGTAGTTCAGCCAAATACTTTCAAATCCCGAGGTGTTGGGTACGCCAAGGTTGTCGAACAACATATCGGTCGTACGGTTTCGATAGAATTCCATATCCAAACGGAAACGGCGTTTCCACATCTCCAGATTCAGTCCGACATTGGCCCCTTTCACCCGTTCGAATTTCAGATTTTTATACGCCATATTCGCCGGAATGGTACCCGCTTCATCCAGATAAGTCTGGTCATAGCTAACAATATTGCTGTAAAAAAGATAATCCCGGTTCGGCGCCTTCCCCGAATGCCCGTAACTTGCACGGAAACTCAACTCATCAATAAAGGGTAGGTTCTCCATAAAGCGTTCACCGGAAACACGCCAACGCGTGGAAATGGATGGGAAATATCCGTAGCGGTAATTAGCACCGAATCTGGAGTTCCCATCACCACGCACCCCCACATTTACAATATAGCGGTCCAGGAATTTATATTGGGTACTGAAAACAGCCCCTATGGAGCGCGATTGTCCTTCACCGCCTTTTAAGACTAACTCATTATTTTGCGTCCGACCCGGATTCGATGGGTCTGTTAACAATGTGGACGCTGTATTGGAAATCATCGATTCATAACTCAGCCCTCGAAAATCATCCGTTTGCCAAGAAAATAACATCTGGAGATCATGTTTCATTTTATCGCCCAAATTTGGTGTGTAAATGAGGTTTGATTTGGTCTGTATCCGAAAATCGTCACGATCAGATTCCCCCGCACGGTTCACAACCGTTTCCGTATAAGGCCTCCCGGTTGCTAGTTGCGGCAAAAAATTGTTCACCCGTGTGTTATTCATATCGAACATCACGCTAAAATCAGAATATAGGATTCCCTTAATCAGTTCATAGCGTAGGTTAAACGTCGGGGTAATCCGTTCACCCATATGTTTATTATAGGCATATTCCGCCATCGCCGCTGGGTTATAAGTACTTGGATATGCACCTTGAATATTTCGATCGGGCGAAAAATAAACCGGCATGATATTGCCATACGGATCGTATTCCCACAGGCTCATGTTTGGCATTTTAATATAGGCTGCACCTCGGATATTGTCCTGATCATCTTTGGAATTGACGTAGTTCCGGTCCGTTACCGTATGCGTATAGGCAATATCCGTACGAAATTTAATACGTTCGGATATATCATAATCGAGATTTAGTCGTGCAGAAATACGGTTTAAGCCGGAGCCAACAGTTACCCCACGCTGACCTAAGTAAGCGACCGAAGAATAATAGCGCGCTTTCTCGCCACCTCCTTGTATCGAAAAAGTATGGTCGTTAGACAAGCCAGTCTGGTTGATCGCTTTGATCCAATCCGTATTTTGACTATAGTTATTGTAGTAATAAACATCCCCTGGATCATATTGAAATTCCTTGCTCGCCAACGTGTTCAACGGTAGCCCGGTCCGGTTCATATACATTTCAGGGATCAGCGAAGAGTATTGATCGCCACTAAGTAACGGGATTGCACTCGGCACCGTGGCAAGCGCCCCACGAAAGGAATACCCCACGCGTGGCTTCGACATGGTACCGCGCTTGGTCGTAATCAACAAGACACCGTTGGAGCCTCGTGATCCCCACATCGCTGTCGCAGCGGCATCCTTTAACACCGAGATGGTTTCGATATCTGCCGGGGCGACATTCAACAATTGGGCATAGGCATCTTCATCCGCCGCCCCAAAGTTAAAATCGCCGGGAACCTCGGTCTCGTAAGGCATGCCATCAACCACAATCAAGGGTTCCGCACTGCCACTTAGAGACGACGTACCCCGGATACGGATAGACATTCCTGAACCGGGATCACCCGAATTGGCCGCAATATCTACTCCTGGTAGGCGCCCTTGTAAAGCTTCATCGATGGAACTGGACTGCATTTCTTGCAATACACTCGCGTTAATCGTCGCTGTCGCTGTGGTTAAATCGCGCGCCGATATATTTAATAAACCTGTGTTGGGTTGTGCTCCACCGACACCGGTGATAACCACTTCTTCGATTTGACTATCACTCGTGCCCAACGCTATATTTATCTGATTTCTACTATTGATGCGGACCACCTGTGCATTATAACTGATAAACGAAAAATTCAATCGGTTCAATGCCGTGGTGACAGCTAAAGCGTAATTACCTTCTATATCTGTTGTGGTTGCGGCTACCGTACGGTTGTCGGCACTTAGCTCCGATACCGTGACACCCGCTAAAGGCTGTTTGGATGTTGCATCCACTACTTTTCCGCGCACAATGTGTTGCGCGACAGCCGTATGCCCTACACAGCACATCCAAAACAATAAAAGTGTAAAACTATAGGTTAATTGTCTCATAATCTGGATTTAATTGTTGTAGTTTAAATATCCATTCAGTTCATGCAATACGATGCGGTCACTCAGGGGTAGATCGGAAGTATAAACTGTTGGTACTGTTCGCCCTTTCTTATCCACAAAGCGCAGGTTACCGACGGCATTGGAAACATTGACCGTCAACGACTCATCGTCGACGTCTTTCGCTAAAGTAACAGCAGATAGAATATCCGAATTACCATCAGCTGCAATATTAACATTGGTCAGGATATGATACTTAATAAAACTTTCTATCTGGAATTTACCAACGATATCTCCCGTTGCCGGATCGGCCGGCAAGACGCCGTCATCAATGGCCTGCTGTATCGCCTCATTGTTCGGCATCAACAAGGTGTAGGAACTTCCACCCGCCACCCCGGTAATCACCCGGTCGTTCGCTACGTAGAGTGGTGATTTGGAGACATACTCCCAGAATCGGCTAACATTGGGATTTTCCGTCGCCACACGAGCCATCGCCTCACCCGCCGTTTCGTTTGAAAATTCCAATAGGTTGTTCACATAATAGACCCGGCCATTGTTGCCGAATTTCGCTGTTCCCACGATCTGTACCGGTTCCTGTAAACGTTCGTTGCCAGCCGCATAAATATTCCCATTTCTCCATTTGATAAATTCGCCTGGCAACGCCCGATCTCCTGTCTGGATAAAGCCCTGTGTATTGTTAATATTTGCCAGCTCATCATTTGGCGTTTCCACCATATGGCTATAGATCAGACGAGCCAATCGTGTCTGTGTTTGACCATGTCCCATTGTATTCCCATTGCGATCTATCCAAGACCATTCGCTCAGCCGTTCATTATAGTTATAGCCCAAGCTATTGAGCAAGCTGTTGGAAAACAAAAACAAGGTAAAATTCGTTCCGGGATTAATCACTAAGCGTTTATGTTCCCGCTCCAGTAACATCAGCATCAACGAGTAATCCGGATCCAGAATCACATGTTTATATACCGTATTGAACAAATCGGATTCCTGTATCTTGTTGGTACCATAAAAGAAACCATTACTCAATAGTTGTTTATCCGTAATATCGGTTTTAGTAAAGCGGGCCGGTTCTTCATGTTCATTCATTTTCCCGTCAAACTGACTGGGCCACACCATACTCTTCCACAACATGGTGTTTACAAAATCCGCCATGACGCCTTTGGGCACCCGATTCAGCGTTTTGTAATGTTCCAGAAATACGTTTCGTATCCAAGGCTCTATCACATTATTAGCCGGGACAAACATGCTGTATCCATCTTGTTGTCCATCATTATCCGCCTCTTTTAGAAAATTCTCATTATTGGGGGAAAAGGCTAACAGTGGATCATACACCTTGATGTACACTTCTTCGACCTGCCCTGTCCGGTATTCGTAGGTCTTACTTGCTGCAGGACTATATTCGTACGTCACGAAAAACTGATTGAGGATAGAATCCCGGAAGAAACTGTATTCATCGTTTTCTTTCAGATATTGATCCAAACTCGGACGGGGTAACGTCACTACATCCACCTCATGGATCACCCCATTCTCGGCGATGATATCGGTTTTCGCCACCGTTCCACCCATAAAGAAGAAGTTGGACGCCGCTAAAGAAGGGTAAAAGAATTGATAGTCATCCGCAGGAAGACTGTTAAACTGCCTATACTTCTCGTGAAAATACGTGACATATTTATTGTTGTTGTCACCATCCACATAATACGGTGTTCCGAAGTTCACCGTCACGTTATTCCGGTTTGAAGCACCTACAACAATCTCTTTTTCTACACCATCAATCTTCACTTTTTCTTTCCGAAAGCCATCGTAATAGGCCGTACGTCTCCGAAAGCCCAATCCCTCTTCCCAGCCCAAATTAGACTGGTAATCCGAAATGTGGTTAGTCTGAAAAGCATTGTACACCAAGGCATAGCGCACGATTTGCTCCGCAATAGCATCCGGCACCTCTTCTACCGTTGCATAATTTTGCGCTTGTAAAAATTTGTTGACCGCATCATCATTCGGGGCAAACAATGTCCAATATCCGGCTTGGTTGAGGGTTTCCATATAGCCGGCCTTTTCAATCAGGCGGCGGAAGTGGGAAAATCTCCCTTCCTCTTCCAAACGGGTATATATAGGTGACTCCAGATCATCCGGGCGGCTGTAATAGTCATCGAAAGCTTCTTTCCGACAGCTCAAGCAAAATGCTGTTAACAGCCCCAATAAAAAGGTTAATTTGTAAAAACGCATACCATAGTTTTATAGGTTTATAAAAATTTAAGTTACGATCGCAGATCAGTTTATTCGTTTATCAAGCATTGCTACAGCATAGGTCTACGCATACTATCGTTAGTGTATATAGTATCCAGACAGTATGTTTTACCCTCCTGTCCGAGTCAGTGCCTTAGCGCTGCTAACTATTTATTATTTGTTCGGTTTTTTAGTATAGTTTATTTCTTATTTTACTTCTTCTCAATTACTGTTTATCGTTAGTTCTAATGGTTATTTAATTATTTATATCAAATATATTACGAAGTCTCTGGAGCGGCAACCTGTGGCATCCTGCTATTTACGCTCCTTTCTCCATCGGATCACCCGCGAATGCAAGACACTGCATCGCAGCTAAGCCCCATTGGGCAACGGCATTGGTAGACAAAGGCGCTTCATCCCGCTCACTGAGCACTTCTGGCGGTGCCAAACGGATTGTTGACGGTATGCCTAATTTCATTCCCGAAGCACCAGCATAGAATTCCTTCCAAGCACGTTCCTTAAGTGTTAGATCTTTTAAAAACCATCCTGCATAAGCCGTGAGTCGGCTGTGCCCCTGTCCTAAATTCGGTTTGCTAAAGGTTTGGCCAAGGTACCGTTTCTGCCAGGCAGGGTCAGCATTATACGCTTCGCAATACTGTAACCATGCCTTCGTAAACACCGGAACATGCAACGACCCGATGAGCTCGGCACAGATTTCCGGCAGGCCAAATGCCGCGCTGAGGTGCGATACATGGATGTTACTATTCCCAACCCGTTCAAAAGTCCCACTATGCACATCCATATTGGCTGAACTCGTCAAAAAACCCTGGGGCTGATTGCCAATACTTTCCATACTATTCAGTAAACGTTGTTTTATCTCTTCATCACCCGTTCGCTCCCATTCCGTAAACCAAGCTGATGCTAAGGCTCCCCAGTCGGTGCCGAATGACATACTGACCTTATCCTCGCCCTTAGCTGCGATCTGGCCCACCTTCCGACCAGGCACAATTCGTTGGAGGGCATGGACTGCCTCAATCTGCTCCCGCATAAGATCACCTATCCGCTCGTCCGCCGTGAGATAATAGAGAAAACGTCGATTCATAACAGTACTAATGCGCAACTGCTTCGCGCTGCAGCCCCAGTGCATCACATTGTGTCGTGACCCTAGGGGCGCGAAGCGACCGATATGGTGCACATCGACTTCACCGGTATGTCGCGTCATCGCCTCTGCCATGCGGAACACGTCGTGCCGACCCGAACGCAGAAAATAATACCATAACCAAAGGTCGGTAGACAACTCGGAATTATCCCATGCATATCCACCCACATCATACCGCCAGACATGACGGTCGTGGTCGTAATTATGCATAACATCCCCGTAATTCCAAAAGCCGTACCATCGATGTTGTTCAATCTGCTTTTTGTAGTAGTCAATATAAAAGGCAAGCTGCTCTTCAATAGCCTTTTCAGCTACACTTTTTGGTGGACCAGCCGTAAAGGCTCCTCCAAACACACCGCTTTTCTCATAATAGGTAGGGTTACATACCAGCAACGGAGGATGCTGCATATCCTTGACCCTGTTCGCGAGTTCTGCATGCGTTGGTGTACGATCTACCGCTAAAATTTCAAGCTCACTGGTACGGGCGACACCATAGGGTGTACCAAATTCCGGTTCATAGTCCTCGTACGTGATATCTAAACCGGCCAGTTGCTCTTCATAAGTGTCTTGCCCCATACCGTCGTGATAGAAACGGAGATCCATGGCGGGTGCATGGGGCGCCCACAACCAGAGGGTAAGGCCTGCCGCGTCGGTATGTGCATGCCGAATATCAATCTGAGCAGGGTAGCTTTGCCAAAAATTTCGGATACCAAATACCAATCCACCGCTGGCACCGCCGATATATCCCGCCCCTGCAGCACGTGAACCGTGGGCTGAACTGAGCCAGCCATGACCGGCAGTTGTTCGCTTACGGATTTCAAAACCATCTGGCGTGAGTTGGGTAAGCGAATAGTCTCCAAAAGAAGGTATATAGGGTAACCCTTTTGCCACGCTCGGGTTGAATGTTGAAATTGGCGGCGTTGCGTTCCCGGCAATCTGGGCATCTCGAATTTCCTTACCAGGATCACGCCTCAACCCTGTCAATCCTTTTACCGCTTCTCCGAATACCCCTCCATTGTCTCCACAAAATCGGATGTGCCGATCGTATAGCGGGTCTGTCATCGGTACAGTAAACCGTACCCCCAGCCCACGGATAAAATCGGTATACTCGTCCGCATCATACACCAACGTATGTACCATGCGGATCGATGATGTATCGAGATAGCAATAACAGCGCACTGTAAATGGCAACAGCTCGCGACCGGTATCCGAGCGATGTATACCCGTGGTTTTGATAACCACCCGGATAGGCCCCGCATGTTCTACGACCGCATCCCGGATTTCGCTCGTGAGCACCTCGCTTAGCAACGGTTCTCCTGCCACTTGTTCCGGCAGGTTTTGCCAGTAGAGCACCAATTGGCCATCGGTGGCTGTCATCCGCGTTCCTAATTGGATAGATTTGATAAGGTTGCCTCCTTTTTTAGGGAAGACGCATTGTATGGAGCCTGTATTCACACGAATGGCATCATCATCTTCGGCGACGACAATTGATTTGTCTACCCGCACAAGCCTCGCTCCTTCTTTGTGCAGAACAAGATCTGCTCCAGAATCTTCCCTTCCTAATACAGCAGCATGCGCCGACCATTTAACCGACCCGTCAGGCCATCGGGCTGTCACCCAATGTTGCGCACATAGATTGGCTTCTCCAGCAGCGGCCAATACTAACGCTTCCGCGTCTTTCAACGCTCCTTTGCTCCAAGGAACACCCCAGGTGACACCGCGTTTCGTATCCGGGGCATGATTCCCCAACCAATGCAGGTTTGTTCCATGTTGGTGTTTCGGAATTGGAAAAGGCATCGCGAAGGGCACTTTACCATAGAATGGTAAACTGGATAACAATACCGATGACTGTTTTAGAAACTGCCTCCTGGACTGCTGACTAGGCTTTTTTTCTTGTCTACGCATAACGAACTGTTTTTGGCGTTTATTTATTTATTTTTGTTTCATGAGATGTATATACGCTATTCTTTTTCCGATTTGGATACTCACGACGTTCGTCTCCTGTCAATCCAGTTCGACCAGTTCAAGCGAATCCGAACTCCTTTTTGAGGAATCATTTGAACAAGGCTTGGATAGCGCACTATGGATAGCCGAAATAGCACCCGAGCCTGGTTCACAAATCTATGTAGCAGACGGTAAACTTTGGCTCGACACCTATGGCGGCGTAACCGTATGGCTAAACCATCTGCTTGAAGGTAATTTTGCCATTGAATATGAGCGTACGGTAGTCGTAGACACCAGCTCAAATGACCGGCTTTCCGATTTGAATCAATTTTGGATGGCCAGCGATCCGTCAAATGAAAACCTGTTTTCCCGATCTGGTGTATTTGAAAGCTATGACTCCTTATCATTATATTATGTAGGTATGGGTGGTAACAACAATACGACAACCCGTTTCCGAAAATATGAAGGTGACGGCACCAAACCGCTACTTTATGAACACGACCGTCGGCTGGAAGCCAACCATACCTATCGTATCCGCACAGAAGTGATTAACGGCGTTACTACCTTCTCCGTGGACGGTCAAGAACTATTCAGCCATCGTGATCCAGATCCGTTGACACATGGTTATTTCGGATTACGGTCTACATACTCCCGCCAAGCGATTGACAACGTACGCATTTATCGCCTGAATAACTAAACGATGTATTTCATGAAGCAATGTCCTATACGAGCTTATAATTTTCATCATATTCAAGGCTGTTTTACGAAGTTATTCTTTTATAAAATCGACAGCAACCTGCTGCATCCTGCCACATCGGCAAACAGGCTTAATATTTAATTCACGATTCCAAGCCTCGTCTCAGTTGTCATACAAAAAAACAGGCTGTTCGCGGAGGAACAGCCTGTTGAAAAATAAATAATAAAAACTTTTAAAATAGGATCAATAACCCGGGTTTTGCATAGCCGTTTTCTCGGCTGCGTTCAATGGGCGACCGTCGACGTGGATATTATCCAAGAAGCTTTGCGGAATAGGCCGCACATAATGTCTATTTTCTTGCGGTCTAGCTTCATTATGGAATACCTCGTTTCGCTTAATCAGCGTTTTGGTTCTTGCTAAATCCTCCCAGCGCATCAGTTCGCCCATGAGTTCACGTGATCGCTCGTTTAAGATAAAAGCTAAGAATTTCTGTTGGCTAGAATTGACTCCCAGAACGTCATAAAATTGATCTGTTGCATCCAAAATATCAGCTACCGAGCTCAATACCATAGCGCTTTCGGTCGCATCCGTCGTTTCCGCTATATTATTCGATTCGTAGTAGGTATTTTTTTCGGAATACGAAACAAATGCACCTGCCGGAACAATCGAATTATTTTTATATGCGACACCACCATCTACATAAGCCGACCTATCCTCTCCATCTTTATAGGCTGCACGTTTACGAATTTCATTGATGTAAGGTAGGGCTTGATCGTAGTTCTCTTGACGACCATAAGCTTCAGCAACAATAAGGTAAGTTTCTGCCAAACGGGCCAAAATTCCATCCCGATAGCCAAATTGTGATGCGACAGAATTACGGGATCCATCTGCAAATTTAGACATGGTTACATATCTGCTGGCAGCATAATTTCCGTGATTTCCTTTGTAATCCTGATTGTCACCGGCGAAATAACGAACGAACATGTGTGGCGCACGGTTTCTAATATTTTCTTCGGTGTACCTGCTGTCGCCCGCATCGTTCACAATATATTTTATAGAAACTTCTCCTCCATTGAATTTTGGTTTACCAACCAAATCCGAACTCGGCGCATAATCTTCCTCCCATAATGGTGCCGTTGCCGGCCGGTTACTTAAATATTCTGTTTTGAAACTTTTCCAAAAACGGGAGTCGTTTACACGATCAAACACATCCAAGGCGTAATCGGAGGTCCGCAAGCGCTGAAATTCCCTTCCCCCCGGAATATCCCTTTGCATGCCGGGTAGGTTTTGATACACCGATGGATAGTGCAAATGAATTTGATTACCATAGCGACCGATAGTAGCATCGTTATTGGAGAATTGTGCCGCCAAAATAATCTCTGGCAATGTTTCGTTAACATCATCTGGCTTTGTGTAACGCCACAGGTCGGAGAAATTTGTCGCCAAACTATGGGAACTTTGTTCGATCACTTCCCGTCCATATTTGATGGCCTGTTCTAAGTCCGCATCACGCGTATCGGCATTCCAATCCGCATATAGCTCACTCGCCCGGAACAGGTATGCCTTTGCTAAAAAGTGAGCAGCAGCCCATTTCGTAATACGACCTGTTTGCGCCGACGAAGGAGGTAACAACTCATAAGCACTTGTAAAATCTGCAATAACCTGATCGTATACCTCCTTGGCAGATGCCCGGGTAAACTCGAGCTCGACCGAATATGAAGGTTCTAATTTAAGTGGAACTCCTCCATATTGCTTTACCAATTTAAAATAGTTAAAGGCGCGGATAAAATGTCCCTCACCTAAGCGTGTATTTTTCGTTTCCTCATTCTCATAGAATTCCGGTACATTCGCGATGACGGTATTCGCTGAGTTTATTGCACCGTACATATTATCCCAAATCACCCCCACTTCACCCGTAAAACTGTTAAAGTTGGCACTATACGTTCCCCACATTTCTTTAATGCGATCGCCTCCAACCCAAAACTCATCCGTCCCATAATTAGTGGACGCATATGCCCATTCATAATTGAAATGAAATTTCAAGCTTTGGTACATGCCGGTTACCAAGCCGTCAAGTCCTTCCGTCGTTTCATAATCTGCCGTATTTCTTGCAGTGATCATTTCTTCATTCAGAAAATCTTTCTTACAACCCTGCATACTTAAAAACGGAACCGTCGCGAGCAATAGATATGTATATTTATTTTTGATTATCTTCATCATCGTAAATTTAAAATCCAACATTCAATCCAAAAACAACCCCTCTGTTAAAGATGGAACTGCCCGTATCGGGATCTATCCAATCGACTTTCGAATACAACAGTCCGGGATTCATAGCCTGTGCATAAATACGTAGGTTAGCCAATTTAATCCGGTTGGTAAAATGCTGCGGGAAGGTATAACCCAGCGATACATTCCGAAGTTTTATGAAACTGCCATCTTGATAATTCATCGCGCTTCGAAAGGGGTCTCCCGAGAAACTATTGTAATTAGGGGCAGGATATTCATTTGTTGGATTATCCGGTGTCCAGTAATCTACAACACGCTGCGCAAAACGACCTTGTAGAGATTCTGCTCCGCTTTCAATCGTAAAGCCCATCCGACCGTAAATGAAGAAATTGAGATCAAAGTTTTTATAGGTAAACGTATTGCCAAAACCAAAATTCCAATTTGGTGCGGAATGTCCACGGATTTCCCTATCATCATTCGCATCTATTTTATAATCTCCATTTACATCCTTCACTCGAATCGTTCCAGGACTAAATTCATGTCCATTTTCGTTAAACTTTGCCATCTCCGCCAAATCTTCCGGTGTATCTTGCCACAGACCTTCTTTCACGTAATCGTAAAAAACAAATAGTCGCTGACCAATAAACCGCACATTGGCCATATCATCCAATTTCCCATTCTGCAGCTCTACGATACGGTCTTTACTATGTGTAAAATTTAGTGTTGATTCCCACGAGAAGTTAGCAGACGAAATATTCAGGCTATTCAATGTGACATCGATACCGCGATTTGCCGACGTCCCCACATTATCCCAAGTATGTACATATCCATTCACAGATGGTATCGAACGCGACATTAATAAATCCGTCGTCTTGGATGTAAAATAGTCTATTGAACCCGACAATCGATTGTTTAACAAGGCGAAGTCTACACCGTAATTCACCTGTGCCGTCTTTTCCCAGCTCAAATTTCGATTGGGCATGGGGAGCGGATCGGCTAGGGAAGGGTCGCTAGGTACATAGCCGTCTTCGACAATATTCCCCCAACTGTAATACAATGGTGTAAGCATTCCTAACGTTCTGTATGGATCTACCGACGAGTTCCCTGTAACACCAAAACCTACGCGGGCTTTTAAACTATTGACCCAGGTCACATTTTCCAAAAAACTTTCCCGGTCCAACCGCCAAGCAACAGCCAATGACGGGAAGAAGTCCCATTTATTGCCTTCTGCCAGTTGGGAAGCACCGTCCCAACGCACCGAACCCGTAAAGAGATATTTACCGTCAAAATCGTAATTTCCACGCACCATATAAGAGGTTAGCTGGGTCTCCACCAAATCCGAGTCAAACCCTTGTAATTGTTCAACCGAACTTAGTTTGTACCACATTTGACTACTCCAGGGCAAGTTATTCGCCCGCATGGACGAAGTCTCTGTTCTGTTGGAAGTTGCACTTTGCAAAAATGTCAACCCCATATTATGCTTATCAAACGAGCGATCATAATAAATCAGGTTATCTAATGTCCAAGAGAATCGCATCGTTTGATCTAGTCGAGCCTCACTTGTTGAACCGGGTTCTCCGCCTCCTCTGTTCACTGAGTTTGCATCAGCGAAACGTCCATTTCTGTTACTATAATAATCCGGTCCAAAATTAATGCGATAACGCAATCCATTGATCGGTTCTAATTCTGCATAAATATTTCCGAAGTTCCGCCATACTCTTCGCTCATTCACATTATAATCCCACTCCGGCACCGGGTTTAGGATATTCACATCTCCGCCCGGCTGATTAATACGATTACCTTCGTCATTAAATGGTACGGCATAGGGAAGCATGCCGCGAGCTGCTGCATATAAATTACCCGGACCCGTTGCATTACTTGTCTGATAACCATAGTTCTGATTGCCAAGAGTCGAATTCAGTACGGCACCCATCTTGAACCAATCTTTTGGCTTGATGTCGATGGTCAGCTTCCCCGAAAAGCGTTCATAATCTTGTCCCTTTTGTGTACCGTCTTGTTTTAAATAACCGAATGACCCGTAGGCTTGTGTTACTTCCGAGCCTCCACTGGCCGAAATAATGTGATCGTGGGTTACGCCGGTTTTCGTTACATAGTTACCCCAATCGGTTGTCGGAACTAAACTGCCGTTCCATTGTCCATTTACCCAACCCTTTTCAATATTCGCCCAAGCATAAGGATCTTTGCCAAAAATAAGCATGTCTTTATCATAATCAATACCTTCAGGATACTTCACATCATCGTTTGTATTTTGCCGAAAGGCATTTCTATATGCTTCTCTACGAAAGTCAATATACTGCCCTGCATCCATCATTTCTGTCCGATCATTCAGCTTTTCAATGGTTGAGGTCACCGAATAATTTAACGTTGTTCTACCTGCCACACCGCGTTTTGTCGTTACGATAATAACCCCATTGGCACCTCTGGAACCGTAGATAGCTGTTGCAGATGCATCTTTCAATACATCTATCGCTTCGATATCTTTTGGATTTAGAAATTCAATGCCTCCTGAACTTAAGGGCACACCGTCAACCACATATAATGGAGAATTTGATGCTAATAGCGAACGTTCTCCACGAACCCGTATAGACCCCATTTCGCCGGGACGTTCGTTGGATGTTACATCCAGACCCGCTGCACGCCCTTGTAATGCCTGCAATGGGTTCTGTACGGGCATTGCGGTAATATCCTCACTATTTATCGAAACAACCGAACCCGTCAAATCTCCCTTTTTAACGACATTATATCCCACCACTACAACTTCTTCGACCAACTCACTTTCTGATTCCAACGTCACTGTTAGTGAACTGCGGTTGTTAATATTTTGTTCCTGACTCCCGTAACCAATCATAGAGAATACCAACGTTCCCGTTGGTGGTACACTGATACTGAATGTTCCATTATTGGTTGTCGTCGTAGCAACAGTTGTCCCTTTGAGCTGTACCGTAACTCCAGGTAATGAATTTCCTTCAACATCCTTTACTGTTCCTGTCACTGGTGTCTGAGCCCATGCCGGAAATGTCCATAAGCAGATTATACAGATCAACATGAGACATCTGTTCTGTAGATCGATTCTCCTCGTTTTCGTCATTTTTTCTATGTACATTTTTACTAATTAGTTAACATTCATGATCTACCTTCCCTTCTTTATTAAGGCGTAAAAAGTAAAGTCATTTTCCTTTAATCGTTTTTTCTTAGCGTTTATAGCGGCAAGTTATACAAACGATAAAATGATGGCAACCTGCCGTATCCTGTACAGTGTGAACTACCGTATCCTGCTTTACTGCTGTATCATCTCGTTCAGATTTGGCTTGAGTTCATCCGGTGATGACACTGTATAAGTATCAAAAGTCAGTTTAGATTCTTTCTTCGTCAACCCATCAATGACATCCAATTCCAATCTATGCGCTGGCTGGAACGACGACGACGCCATATAATTTACAAGGCTATGGTATAGATTTCTTCGCACCAGATTATCGGTCTGTTCCGAGAGATCTGCCGAGGAAACCAAGATTCGTCCGTTACCAACCTCAGCCTCAAAAATCAAAGCCAACCGTCTGTTCATAAACCAAGTATCGATCGGTTGAACTAGTGGACGAAACGCTGCCGGAAAATCCTCGATGTGCATCACTTGTGTCTTATGAAGCACATCCCACCATTGCATCGTGCTGTAGCGCTGTGTCGGAAAAGAAGAAAAAGCCAAATGTGTCTCGTCTAATGTAATGCCCAACGTATGAGGTGGCCGCATTTTAAACCAAGACGTATTCCAAAACACCGGTCGAAAATGCTGTACGATTTCTTTGCCCTGCGTAATCGTGCCTGCGAGGTTTAGGAATACTTTTCCGCCTTGTTCCAGTACCTGACGCACCGTATCGTCGATTGCGGTGGCATAATACACCTCCTTTGTTTGCTGAGGCAATTCTTTTGGATAGATATAAAAATCCCAATCGTTTCGGACAGACGTGCCCTCTAGCTGTAACTCCAACTTCATCTCTCCAGCAGTCTCCATTCCATCCAATGCAATATCGATCTCTCCAAGTTGCTGATTCAGTCCTAGTTCCAAACGATCTATCGTTATCTTTCCCTCTTTGTATGCCTTTCTTTCTGTGTTCAGCAGCCGCCAGTGCAGTACTTGCTTATCTAGCTCCTGCCTTCCGAAATGCGCTATCTCTACCGGCAAACGCATAACCTCGGTGTGATCAAACACAAATTTGGGTGCCCGGATCAACAATACCGTTGTATCACAGGCCTTTTTGAACTCATCGGCCGTCAAATAGCCTTTTTCTTCCCAAAAAGCATCCAAAAGCCCGACTAATGCTGTTCCCTGACCGGAATAGTCATTCAATGACAACAGCTGGAAACCACCGTAGTTAGGCGTACGAAACGCGCGTTCCATTTCATGTTTATACGCCAATGCCTGAAGCTTTCCGGAGGCATGAAGAAACGTATTTGCCTGATCACCCATGTGGTGGTCGTTTAAGTCTTCCTGAAAAAGCTCAAAGTTTTTGGCGCGGTACGCACCGGTATATTTTTTGATTTCTTCAAAATTAGGAAACACACAGTGCTGTCCCAATTCATGTGCTACAAAAGGCACCTCAAACTGTGCAATTTTATCGCTAAAGTCACTCTCACTCTGAGGCCTTCTATCCCAATCGACTCCCCTTGCACCGGCACGTACCATAAATTCATTATTCGGAATGACAGGCCAGCTTCCGCCAACTGACGCTCCCGTATAGAGGCGGCGCGAGTCCTTCGCTTTCCAATAGTTGACAAATGCCATCAGATAAGGAACCTGATTCCCACGGGGTTCATTCCCATAGGCCATCATGCAGAAAGAGGCGTAATTGCCATATTGCTGTGCCATACGGTTTGTTTCGTCGTAAATAAACCGATCGATAGGGCGTCCCTGACCTAAAGACGAACCGTGATTGGCCCAACTTGGCCCTTCGGGCTGCAAATACATCCCCACGACGTCTGCGGCTTGAAAAGCGGCTTCAGGCGGACACCAAGAGTGGTAGCGAACATGATTCAGTCCATAAGATTTGATTTTGCGGAAAATCTTCAACCAGCCCTCCACATCCATATCCGGATATCCCGTTAGTGGGAATACCGCATTATCACAAGTACCACGCAAGAATGTCTTCCGGCCATTCACATAGAAATAGCGCCCGTCTGCCTTGAATTCCCGCATACCAAAAGTCACCTTTCGCTCATCCAATAGCTGTTCTCCATCATACAAACGGAATGTTGCCCGATATAGATTGGGGTTAAATTCATCCCATAGCAACATGTCTTCTCCTAAGGCCAGTTCTAAATCGACCGTATCGGTCTTGCTTTCGATTTGCAACAGCTTCGAGTGTATTGCGGTTGTGTACGTGCTATTCGTATTAAAGCTCTCTGCCATATATTGAATACGCAGTTTTTTAGGTTGGTTGGTATAGACATTTAATCGAATAGCCGCCGTTTTTTGGTGGATATCGGGATAAAGCTGAATATCATCTAAATGAATCTTTGATCGTTTTTCAACGCCAATACGCCCTATAATCCCGTTCCAATTTCCCTGGGTATGATCGGTCAAACTATGAGAATCGGGTCCCACGTTGATCTCTTTTATCCGATTATCTACCCGGATGGTCATGGTGTTCTTGCCTGCTTTCACCAGATCCAGAAGTTCAAATTGATGTGCAACAACCATACTGTTTTGCGTACCCACCAGATGACCGTTTACCCATACCATCGTTTCGGTGTGTGGCTGTTCCAAGAAAAGTTTGAGATGCTGCTTCAGATCGGCAGCGGAAAGCTGAAAATCCCGTTGATACCATGCCGGTCCTACGTAATGTTTTAAAGGGCTAAGCCAAAATGGAATTTTTAAGTTATCCGTTTGTCGGTATTTTTCTAATCGGGGGTGGTAATAGAACGAGCTATCGTAAATACTTCCCGTCCATTGGGTTTCCAAGGTGATGTCATCACCAATATTTTGTTCAATCAGTGATCCCGGTAGCTTTACATTGCCTTCTAGGTTTTGATAAAACCATTTCTCTTTTATACCCTTATCCATTCTGTCTAAGGCAAAACGCCAAGTTCCAGAAAGATCCAAAAAATTTTCCTGTGCCTGTAAGTTGGAAACAGTAAGCAGAAAGAGGGGAATAAAAAACAAGTATCTATACATGGCAGCCATCATATTTATCAAAGATTTACACTTGGTATTTCCAAAGATATCGATCTGCTATGTCACGGGCAACCCGTGGTAACCTGTTCCTCAATTCCTCATCCGACGTTTCTATCTCCTACTGAAGACACCTACTCTACCCAATTCACCCATTTTGTATCGTCATTCCAACCCGCTTTCACAATCGTTTCAATAAACTGCATGCCTCTCACGCCGTCGTGCACATCGGGAAAGTCCAGCATTTCCGCTGTTGGGTGTTCGCCTGCTTTGTGCGCGGCCACCGTAAGCGCGAAATTATGGTAAATATTAGCGAAAGCCTCGATAAAACCTTCCGGATGCCCTCCCGGCGTCCGTATATTCCATTGGGCGCGTTGGCTTAAATAAGGATAATCTCCACCGATATAAATAATCTGCTCGGGATTATGGCTGGTATTGAAGAATAACTTATTGGGATCTTCCTGCACCCATTTTAGGCTGCCCTTCTCTCCATAAACACGGATATTAATATTATTTGCATTACCAATAGCGATCTGACTTGCCGCCAGCAAAGCTTTCACGCCTTGTTCCATCCGCATCATGGCTGTGCCATCGTCGTCAATAGGGCGCCCGGGGACAAAGGTATTCAGTTCAGCACACATTTCTTTAACCTTCAATCCGGAGATATATTCACAAAGATGCCAGGCGTGCGTACCAATATCGCCCATACAGCCTGCCTTCCCCGACAGACTGGGATCGGTACGCCAACCGGCGTTGTTTCCACTTTCGATTTCGATACGTTCTGCCAACCAACCTTGCGGATATTCTACATAAATGCGGCGTAGCTTACCAAGTTCCCCTGCGGCTATTCTCGTCTTCATTTCTTTGACCGCCGGATAACCAGCGTAGACATGCGTCACAGCTAATACCAACCCCGTCTCCCCTACTTTCTGCTGCAAGATCTTCGCTTCTTCCAAGGAGAACGTCATAGGTTTATCCAGTACGACATGTATCCCGTTGTCTAGGGCGAGCATAGCGGGTTCAAAATGATGGTTGTTCGGTGTGACAATAACGACGAAATCCATCCGCTCGTCTTCTGGCAGTGCGATCTCCCGCGCAAACATCTCCTGATAGGAGCTATATATACGGTTGTCTGGAAGATTATAAAACCTTCCCGACTCTTTAGAGACCTCCGGCTTTGAACTGAAACAGCCACAAACCAATTCGATCTTATTTTCCATGAGCGCCGCACGCAGATGA
Organism: Sphingobacterium micropteri; assembly: GCF_014692515.1. Classification (GTDB taxonomy): domain Bacteria; phylum Bacteroidota; class Bacteroidia; order Sphingobacteriales; family Sphingobacteriaceae; genus Sphingobacterium; species Sphingobacterium micropteri. The sequence continues at coordinate 31,680 of NZ_JACOIK010000014.1, forward strand.
ATCGCACCGATAAAACCAGTAAGTCCACCACCAACCATGCCCATCTTTAGTTTTCTACTTTTCATATTTCCACAATAAACAGGGTTAATCTTTTGCAAAAAAAGCATCAAAAGCATGCTTTGAAGCTTGAAAATCGATGCGTTTCGTAAACGCACAGGATTCACGCGCACCATGCTCACGGTCCATGGCACTATCTTCCCATTCTATAGATAGTGGCCCTTGGTAACCAATAACGTTCAATGCACGAATGATATCTTCAAAATTGATTTTCCCTCTCCCTACGCTTCTGAAATTCCAGTAACGGCGCGGATCACCAAAAGCAACATGGCCGCCAAAGACCCCCACCTGTTTGGGTGTGTCGCTCCAATAAACATCTTTCATATGGACATGAAAAATCCGCTCTGGAAACTGGTAAATAAAATCCACGTAATCCACACCTTGATAGCCCAGATGACTGGGGTCATAATTAAATCCAAATGCAGGGTGATAATCAACTGCTTCTAATGCTCTACGAGCCGAAAAGGTATCAAAAGCAATCTCCGTAGGATGTACTTCCAGCGCGAAGCGAACACCTATTTTCTCAAACTCATCCAAAATGGGAATGAAACGGCGGGCAAATGCTTTATACCCCTCTTCAATCATCGATTCAGGAACGGGGGGAAACGCATATAGCAGATGCCATATTGGGCTCCCTGTAAACCCGACGACGGTGTTTACACCTAATGATTTCGCAGCTTTTGCGGTTAATATCAATTCTTCTGCCGCACGTTGCCGAACACCTTCAGGCTCGCCGTCACCCCATATATAAGCTGGTAAAATACCTTTGTGCCGCTCGTCGATTCGATCACATACCGCTTGTCCGACCAAGTGCGAAGAAATCGTTTTTAGCTGCAATCCATACTTTCCTAACAGGTCTTTGATGCCCTTATAATATTCAGCATCCGTTTGCCTTACGTCCAAATGATCGGGTAATCCAAGTTCCAGTCCGTCGTAACCAAATTCTTTTGCTTTGGTACATACATCCTCCAAGGATAGGTCTCCCCATTGGAGTGAATATAATGTTACTAATCGAGACATATTGCTATATTTATAAGTTTAGTAGTCCGGGTTGTTAAATTTGGGGCAGTTTATACCCGTTATGGTATGCTGATACCAGATAACGATTCGCCTCCGCGTCCGTAAATTTTCGATTTTCTTTATTCCAATAGAGTTTCTTTCCGGTTCGATAAGCAATATTTCCCATCTGCGAAAAGATCGCAATATGCGCTCCTGCTTCGATCGGCGCATGCAATAAAGTCTGGTCATTACGCTGTATGGCTTGTACGAAATTTGCCATGTGATTGTCCAATCCACTGTCCTGACTTTTTTGAAACGATACCGCCTCCATCCGCTCGCCTTCCGGGATAACTTCCCACCCCCCTCTGTTCAGTACCAGCGTTCCATTGTTACCGACAAAAGCAACGCCGTGGTTCTTGCCATACGGTCCAAGATCAATCCCCGTAGCCTGCTCCCATTGTATATTAAAACCATCAAACTCAAATACTGCCGTCAAAGTGTCCGGTGTTTCGGCTGCATCATCCGGATAGGCAAGTTTACCTCCCGCAGCCATCACGGACTTCGGATCGGACACCTGCATCCCCAACAGTGCGTAATCCAACATATGCACGCCCCAATCGGTCATCAATCCGCCGGCATAATCCCAAAACCAGCGAAATTCAAAATGGAAACGGTTGGGGTTGAATGGTCTTTTCTTGGCCGGACCTAGCCATTGATCGTAATGCACACCTGCCGGGATCGGCTCATCGGGCTTTACCGGTATGCTTTTCATCCAGCCCTGATAGGCCCAAGCCTTTACCAACCTAATTTTCCCAAGTTTGCCCGAGTGCACAAAATTTATGGCGTCTCTAAAATGTTGTTGACTACGTTGCCACTGTCCTACCTGTACAATGCTGTTATATTTTTGTGCTGCTGCTACCATGAGCTCACATTCGCCGATAGAATTCCCTATTGGCTTCTCCACATACACATGCTTACCCGCTTTTACGGCATCTACCATTTGTAGGCAATGCCAATGGTCAGGTGTTCCGATAATGACGGTATCCACGAGATCGCCTTCCAACAACTCTTTATAATTGATGAAGCGTTTGACTTCAATCTGCCTTTTCTGAAGTTCTTCAATACGCTGGTCTAAAATGCGTTCATCGACATCACATAACGCAGTACATTGCACGTTAGGTTGCTTCAGCAGTGCCATTAAATTGGCCCAGCCCATCCCTTTTACGCCGATAAGCCCCACTTTAAGCGGCTTGTTTTCGATGGAAAAAGCATTTGCTTTATAAAACATGGTTGAAGCGGCTAATACAGCAGCACTTTTAATAAAACTTTTTCTTTTCATTATATAAGTTTTTAATATCTACAGGTACTTTACGTCCCTCTTTACCTTTTGGCAATGGGTTGAAGGAAACCGGTTGCATACAATATGCAATTAATTGCTTAAGTTACATTTAATGAATAACTTTTACAACATCTACGTCTAAAATCTTAGGAACAATTCGGTAAGTTTTTGTTTTCCTCCTAAAGAGATTCACCAAATAATCAGGCTTCTATTGACGAAGAGGAGGCGTAGGAATCAAGGATAAAAACATGATAAAAGAGACAAAAAACGCCTGAGGCACAATACCCCAGACGTTAAAATTCACCAACGGCGCCTTCGCCGCTTCCCTTCCAACAATCGGCTGGTGAAGTAACTAATGGCTGCGCCGATGATCGCCATTAGGCAGGTCTGTACCACGTTTCCCCAGTCCAGACTGCTCCATACCAAGCAAACGGTCTTGAATATGCAAAATAATAGCTAACAACACATTAGTTACCATCTGGTTTTTCCACTTCATTATTTACACTCGGCAGCCAATTCCATGCCGACGGCGAGCTGGGCTTATTCGGATTGTACTTTTTAAAATCGACGATGTGTTTACGTAAAGGCAATTTCCGGTCTTTCACACCTTGAACGACCATCTTACTGATCTCATAAGCACCATAGGTGTTGAAATGAGTATTATCCTGCAGCGGTTGATCTTGGTTTGGAAATGTATTTGCAGGATAGTGTACCAAAGCTTTTTTCGACTCCTCTACACCCAATGCTATATAAAACGCGCGTGTCATCGCGTTGAGATCAATTAGCGGAACATCTAATTCTTTCGCTACAGCCTTCGCGGCTTTCGGATAGTCGCCCAAGGTATGCTGTAACTCGCCTTCTTCATTGAAATGGCGGCGCTCTGTTGAAGTTACAATGACCGGAAATCCTCCTTTTCCCCGAAATGCTTTTACAAAAAGCCGTAATCTTTCACTATAGTTCTTAAAAGCACCCGCATTTTCGCCTTTTTCTTTTTGGTCATTATGTCCAAACTCAATGAATAGGTAATCTCCTGGTTTGGCAATAGACAAGATTTTTTCCAGACGATTTTGGTACAAAAAGGATCCCAACGTAAGCCCTGATTCGGCGTGATTGGCAATAACCACATCCGTATCGAAAAATCGGGGGAACATCTGCCCCCAAGAGGCCCATGGCTCATTCTCTTGATTAACCACCGTCGAGTTTCCTGCCAAAAATACTGTCGTCACATCCTCGATCGCTTCGATCTCGATAGCAGCAATATTATTTTCACCTTGAAACTCTAATGTCAATTTATGATCCCAATCCAATTTACCGTTTTCTCTTGGCTTCTTTAATTGAACTGATTTTGTACTATCGATACGTGCATCTTTTATATGGACGTTAAAAGATTTTGAAACCCCTTTATTGCGTTTGATCTTAACATGTTCTATATGCAATCGTCGTGATTCAGACCGCACGGTACTGTGATAATCCCTATCGGACATTCCCTTATAATGTATCGTCACGGTATAATTTCCTTCTGGAACATCAACGGAAAAGTAAAACGGTTTATGGCTATAAAGCGACTGCTGTCCCAGCTCTTGTTTTACTTGTACATGCTTCTCCGTATTTAAATCAAAACCGTACGTCTTCCCTTTCTGACCGTAAATGATTATTTCAGAAATGGGGATATGATGATTTTTTTGCTCCGTCGAAGCGAAATCGAATATTTTGTGAAACGGCTGGGCATATCCCGTTAGGATACCCAACAAACAGATAACTGTTAAAAAGAATCTTGACTTCATAGAAAAATATGGTTTTGTTTTATTCATCGTATTTATATTAACTTTCGAACAAGAAATCACATCACTTCTCACTGACATGGACATCCATGATCTTTCTTTCGACCGTTCCATACAAATCCAGTCCTTCGATCACTAGACGATACATGCCGGGTTCATCGGAGGTATAAAAATCAAACTGGGCTTTACCGGACTTGTTGATAACGATGCTGGGTTCCCAATGAATCGTTGTCCTGAGATCGCGCTTTTGGACTTGTCCTTCTTGGTCGATCTCAAGATGGACAGGTTTATAAAAAATCCGGCTGATATACAGCCCCTGTGGACTGATGAGTTTGGTATCCGTACGGAGACTCGGCTTGCTAAAGGCGTATCCTTTGGCTCCGGGTTTTGTGGTCATAATAAACACCGTCCACGGTTTCCTGTCGTTGGAGAGGTTATAGGCAAACAAGTAACGGTCGTTCCGAAGGACTTCTACACTCTCCAAGGCATCCAGATTAATCATCAATGCGCGGGCGGAGTCGATCGGAACGCCATCGACAACAAACAAAGCTCTTGAGGGATTTCCTGTTTCAGGATCCCATCGAACGCCTATCGCTTCGTATTCGATGCATTGTTGCAAGGTCGTACCTCCTTGGAGGTCGTTGGCGTCAAATACATAATCGGCATTTCCAGGGCCGTTGACGTTAGCCGATCTTTTTGAAGCCTTGTTCCGTTTAGCATCGACTACAACCGCTTCAATAAGAATGGAGCCATCTTCTGCTAATTGCTGAAAATGCTGCTGTACCCGTCGAAGCTGATCCACGAACAACCCATTTATATCATTCCGTTCCATGGGGAGATTTCGGCTTATGGGGAGGTCGGGCGCCTGCTCTTCGTCCAGATCCATCGCTGCCCTTATTTTTTTGCCTCTCTTGTCGACCACAGATAACATAAATTCTGTGCCGTCCAAAAACATCAAGTCTTTAAAGGCAAACTGTCCGTCTTTGCCGATCTCCGTTTCCCGATAGTTCAAATAATCATGGGCAGGAAACAGTTGCATCTTCGTGTCCGAATCTAAATTTCCGCCAACTGATTTCTTGACATGCCCAGCTAAGGCTAAACCATGTTCGACCGCATATTCTGTACGGTCTTTTCTATCGATATGGATCCAGTCGATGTTTCTCCAGCCTTGTGTCAACATCAAATAATCCATATCCTGCGTCCGTAGGCTATCACCACGAAAATAGAATCCGGGCTTTTCGATGAAGCCCTTCACATCGGCACTTAGCAATAATGTCGACAGGATATTGATTTCTTCATCTAACATTTCCGCATCAACAGAGGAGAGGTGAACAACACTGGCGGAATATGTGCCAATCCGGGCACGATCTAATCCTTGCTCCCATTCCATCGTGACATTCACCTTTTCTCTCGTACTATAGATTTCCTTATCCAACGCAACAGATAAAGGAGCTACACCCCCGTTGGTGTAACGAAAGACCGGACGTTCCGCAATGGGCATCAGCTGTTCATCCAAGACGCTTACTGTTAGGACTCCATTCGGTATACCTGTCAGTGATAACGACGTTGTAATTTCGGTGGCAGATAGCTGTTCTTTGCTGGTTTTGAATACCTTTCCCAAATGGTGCAACACAAAATATACGGTTTGGTTATTCATCAGATCATCCGAAACATGTAGCTGTATGGACAATGCCGTGGTATCCTGGGCATCCACCAGCAACGAATAGCCCGAGGTATGTATGGGCGGCATCGGCACTTCTTTCTTTGCTCCGCTTTGGCCTACTAGGAATGCGCGTATACGATGATCCGTAAGGGGTAATATCTCCGCACCCATCCCCAATGGGTTTGTCTCTATCACGGCAATAATACCGGTATCAGACCGAAATTCAAGTTTTGCCTGTGCCCCAAGTCCTTGATCATCCACGACCTTTGCGGCAATCCGGTTAGGTCGATCCATCAATAACTTGCCTCCTTCGGGAAATAACTGCACAGTTAGTGCTTCCCGTTTTATGACCGGACGGATAACTTTACTTACCGAAGATTTTTCGTCATTTTCAAAATGGTAACGTATCGTACGGCCCTGATGCTTCTTATCCAGAGATAAACGCACCAAACCATTATCGTCGGTCTTACCCCTTTTCTTATCCCGCACATCTTCTCCTTCCATAATCTCAAACTGTATAGATCTATTGGATAGCGCTTCTCCCTGTAAGTTTTTCAGCTGTATCGTATAATCCGTACCGTTATCCTGTTGAATGGTATGTGTAGAGGTTAATGTTCTATCCGTTAGCCCATTGGTGATGTATATGGGTCTATCATAAAAAAACTGTTCGTCGGCATTTCTCATCCAATTGCTGTACGCACGCAATCGATATGAGCCTTCGATGCTGGTACTATTCAGCTGAATATCGGCAAGGCCCAATCCATTAACCAGAGGTATTTTAATGAAGGCTACCCGTTCGTCTGCAGGGTCGATCAGCTCAATATAGACTACTTTGCTCAGATTTGACAGCAAATTCTCTATCCCAATAGTTCCATATACTTTTATCCAAATAGTCTCTCCGGCAGCGTACAGGGGTTTATCTATATGGAGATAGAGTTTCTCCTGAAAAGGATGTTCTTTCTTAGATGCCAGATCACTCAAGATGGTCTCCGCATCTTGAGCAACTAAGCAGCGGACGTTTAATATCAAAAAAAGCGAGAGAATAAGATATATTTTCGCTTTTACCAGTAACTCTCGGTTCTTTGTAGCCAAGTTGAATGATTATATTATACCGATAAACGATACTAATTCCCCAAATAATAAGATGGAACCGGTGCTTGTGGATAACCCTGCGAACGCTGCAACACATAGCTCCTATACACGCCGTCTTGCATTAAGGTTACCTTTCGGCCCTTCGCTGGAATATGGGTATGGTAGATCCGTAATTCGCCGGGCAAGGCGGTCACCACCTCTTCACGCCAATCGCCAAACAGATCAGCTATCATAATGATATCACCGTAGATACCATCTGCAATTTTATCACCCCTCCAATAGCCGATAGACTGACGCCTTCCTCCTGACATCGATTCTGCGCCCCAACGGTTATCATCCCCGAAAAACAATTGGCGGGTATTTCCGGCATCCCACCAGATCCAGTTCCGACAAGGAGGTACATCGGCATTGGAAGCTAATTTTTTACCATCGGCACTCAACATGTATTTATCGGTAGAACCTCCTTTTTTATCTTCTGCGGCAAAACATTCCAATCCGGGGCTATTCGGATCGATGTCTGCAACCATACCGTCCCCCACATGAAACGTTTTATGCCCTACTCCCCAAATCCGCTCGCCGGTACTCGCGTCCACTGTGCTCACACCATAACCATTATCTATCCAAGGTTCGATCGCCAGAAATACTTCCATACCCTCCCGGTCTGGATCGATATCCGTCATATAGGCTTTATCGGAATGCCCCAAGCCTGTCGACCAGCGCAATGTTCCGTTGCTGTTAAGCATACAGGAACCGAGCAAAATCTCATCTTTTCCATCGCCGTCTACATCGCCACAAACCATGTTATGTGCGCCTTGGCTTCGCACGACAGGGTTCTCCTCATCGCCATCCCATCGCCAGCATTTTTCCAGCTTCCCGTTATTCAGTTGCCATGCATCTACAACCATCAGTTTATAGGTACCCCGAGCTGCCAGAATACTGGGTGTCTTCCCGTCCAAATAGGCCATACCGATTTGATTTCGGTTTTGACGGTTTACATTGCCGTATCGGTCATTCCGTTCCGGCCAGTCCACACGGGCTATCTCCTCCCCGGTCATCCCGTCCAAGACCGACAAATATTCACTGCCCCCATAGATGCGTGCAGCATCGTTCTTTAGATAATCGTCTCCGGCAGTTTTTAGGGCGATTTCGGCTTTTCCGTCCCCATCAAAATCATACGCAATAAAGGGCGAATACCACACACCCGGCTCAATTCCTAGTCCTAAATCTTTCGTCCACAAATACGTGCCGTCGTGCAAATAGGCTTCTATCTTATACGTTGTACCATCATCGGGGTTCGGCACACCCGGATCAACATTTGTATGGGGATGGCGAATTATATAATCGTATTGACCATCGCCATTTAAGTCAGCTACGGCAACCTTTCCCGCCCGCACATTTGGATCTTTCAGTTTTATACGATGATAATTGACTTCTTCGCCATCATGTTGAGCTAAGGATTTCTTTTCGCTGGTCGTTTTCTCCGTACCGTTGATCGCTTCTACCCAATAGGTCGCATTGGCTCCCTTAACGGAGGTGTCGACAAAATCCGTTGTGACGGTGATCGGCCTTTGATTCAATTTCTTCTGTTTATTATTTACAGCGCGATATACGTTAAATGCGATAGCGTCATCATCCGTTTTTAATAATCGCCAACTAATGTGAACCGCACCATTTTCGTTGATATGGGCTAAGGTCAACCCGCGATCGAGCTTCTCTTCAACTCTTGTTTGGGCAAACCCCTTTACCTCTTGTTTCGGCTCGTGACTAGGATTTAAAATCTCGTACATATAGGTGCGCTCCTTCGGATCTTGTGAAAAAGCATGGAAATTCCACAAAAACAGCAACGCGATGCTCCAAAGGATGTGTGTGTAGTTCATAACGGCTTATCTATTTAAAATATGATCATTTCCATTTTTCATGGGTTTATACACTGGTAATTACGAAGTTATTATTTTATATGCGCGACGGCAACCTGCACCCTCCTGCCTGCAAAATACATTTGAATTGCTGAGTTTTCATTACACCATGGTGAGAAACGACTAAACAAGGACAGCACAGGTTGCACATGCCATTAAAAAAATATACTATTGTAGCTGCTGTATCTTTTACGTAAACCTGCGGTATGAGAAAAACGACACAATATCCCTGCCTATCTACACAACGATTATCACTTTTGTTGGCCCTATTTTTCCTAATTTTCTACCAGTTTTCAGTAGCAATGGTTCAAAAAGACAAGCGTGCTTTTTACAACGTGATGGATTACGGCGCCAACGGCGATGGCATCCATCTCGACCATATAGCCATAAATGGCGCTATTGATGTTGCTGCCGCAGCCGGTGGTGGCACGGTGGTTCTTCCGGCAGGCACCTACCTTTGTTTTTCTATTCGTTTAAAAAGTAATATCACATTATATTTAAGTCCCGGGGCAACAATTGTTGCTGCGCATAAGGACGAACATCCCGGGCAATATGACACTCCGGAACCTAATCCGTGGGCCGACCTGAAATATCAGGATTTCGGACACAGCCATTTCCGCAACAGCTTGATATGGGGCGAACATCTCGAAAACATAGCCATTGTCGGAACGGGTATGATCTACGGTAAAGGATTGCAAAAATGGGGTGATCCCACGCCGGGACTGGGGAATAAATCCATCGCCTTAAAGGAGTGCAGAAATGTTGTCCTCAAAGATTTTTCTATTTTACAGGGCGGGCATTTTGGGATACTTGCCACGGGCATTGATAACCTGACCATCACCAACCTCAAGATCGATACCAACCGAGATGCCATTAATATTGACGGCTGTCGGCATGTTCGGGTTTCGGATTGCCTGCTCAATTCGCCTAATGATGATGCGCTGGTCTTAAAATCATCGTATGCCCTGGGCCGACCGATCCCGACCGAGCATGTCACTGTCCAGAACTGTTCGGTATTTGGTTATGATGAAGGCACCTTTCTAGATGGTACATTCCAGAAAACACAAAAACAAGCACCAGACAAAGGTGTCGTTACCGGGCGGATAAAATTCGGAACAGAATCTAATGCAGCTTTTCGGCACATCACGATCACTAACTGTACCTTTGAACATTGTCGTGGCTTGGCACTCGAAACCGTTGACGGTGCTGTATTGGAAAATATAACGGTATCCAATATCGTGATGAACGACATCCTTAATGCGCCTTTTTTCTTTCGCTTGGGGCGACGGATGCGTGGTCCGGACGATTTACAGATCGGGACATTCAAACGTGTCTTGGTGGATAATGTTGTCATCACAGCAAGCAACCCTGTCTATGGCTCGATGCTGATGGGCATTCCGGGACATGATGTAGAAGATATCCGTCTCTCCAATATCTGGATCCGCATCACAGGTGGTGGCACAGTCGAGCAGGCGAAGACAGTCGTACCTGAGCTGGAAGAATCGTACCCGGATCCACAGGAGTTTGGCGAAATCCCCGCTTATGGCTTCTTTATCCGGCATGCCAAGAATGTATATATGGACAACATTACACTGGAGTTTGAAAATCCAGACTACCGGCCGCCATTTATTCTGGAGAATGTAAAAGGTGCTTTTTTCAATAATATTACCGTCCAAACCATGCCGGGTGTAGCTAAATTCGTTTTAAAGGACGTGGAAGATTTTCATTTAAAGGAAAACAATTCGAAGCGGCAGATGCGACTGAAAAAAGTAAAAGCAAAGTCGTTGTAAAGAATTAGGGTATCACAGGTTGCCTACCCTATTAAAAAAACATCGTATTGTAATTAGTATATCTTACGAACTTAAATTTATTATATGAAACAAATCAAAACAACATTCCTTTTATTATCCCTGCTATTATCCGGGATCCAGTTATCGGCGCAAGGAGGAAACATACTTGAAAAAGATCTCGGCGGGTATCTTTTCACCTATTTTGGAGGAGGTGAAAACGGTGAGGCAGTCCGGTTTGCCATTAGCTTAGATGGGTACAATTACTTTTCGCTCAACGATAACCAACCTGTTTTAGACAGCAAGCAGATTAGCTCGGCCGGTGGACTGCGGGATCCGCATATCCTGCGTGCCGAAGACGGGAAGACATTCTATATGGTGGCTACAGATATGATGGCGTCCAAAGGTTGGGATTCCAACCGTGCTATGGTATTGCTGAAATCGACCGATCTGATCAACTGGAATTCCAGTATCGTCAATATCCAACAGAAATATAGCGGACAGGAAGATCTGAAACGGGTATGGGCCCCACAGACGATCTACGATAAAGAAGCTGACAAATACATGATCTACTGGTCGATGAAGCATGGAGATGGTCCGGATATTATTTATTATGCTTATGCTAACACTGATTTCACGGATCTGGAAACGGAGCCCAAGCAGCTTTTCTTCCCGAAAGAAGGTAAGCCATGCATCGACGGCGATATTATCCACTACGAAGACAGCCTTTACTATATGTTCTATAAAACCGAAGGGCATGGAGACGGTATCAAACTGGCTACAACGGCATCGCTTACTTCCGGTAAATGGGATGAAAAAGAAGGGTATAAACAGCAAACGCAGGAATCTGTCGAGGGATCCAGCATCTTCAAGCTAAACAATTCAGACACCTATATCCTGATGTACGATGTTTACCGCAAAAAGGAATTCCATTTTACAAAAAGTGACGATTTAAAAAATTTCACACCGATTGACCAGGAGATATCGATGGATTTTAAACCGCGTCATGGTTCGATTGTTTCCATTACCAACGAGGAGCTACGTCGATTGATCGGTAAATGGGGCCAGCCCGCGAATCTTCCTAAAATCAACAAAAATCCGATTATAACGGGTTATTACGCTGATCCAGAGATTATTTATTCACAGAAAGACAAAAAATACTACTTATACCCAACCAGTGATGGATTTATGGAATGGAGTGGACATTATTTTAAAACATTCTCTTCCGAAAATCTCGTGGACTGGAAAGATGAGGGTGTGATCCTGGATCTGGCAAAGGATGTGCCCTGGGCGCGTGAAAAGGCTTGGGCTCCGTGTATTATAGAGAAAGAAAAAAATGGTGTCTACAAATATTACTATTATTATACCGGCGCGGGAAAAATAGGCGTCGCGGTATCCGATGAGCCAACCGGACCATTTATCGATTCGGGCAAACCGTTGGTCGACTGGAAACCGGAAGATATAAACCGCGGTGCCGAAATAGATCCGGATATATTCCACGACCCCGTATCGGGCAAGGATTATCTGTATTGGGGCAATGGTTATGTGGCTGTCGTCGAATTAAACGACAACATGGTTTCGATGAAAAAAGAGACGTTGCAGACCTTTTCTTTACCGCGTTTCCGGGAAGCGGTAGAAGTTTTTTACCGCAACGGAATTTACTATTTTCTATATTCGGAAAATGATACCCGCAGTGAAGATTACCGCGTGCGCTACGCGATGTCTAAATCTCCGACCGGTCCTATGGAAATCCCCGAAGACAACCTTATTTTAGCAAAAGTTTCTAAAAAGGGTATATACGGTACCGGACATAATTCCGTATTGCAAGTCCCCGGTACAGATGAGTGGCATATTGTTTATCATCGCTTTAGCCGTCCAAACGGCATCGATATGGGACGTGCCGCAGGCTATCATCGTGAGGTGTGCATCGACCGTCTGGAATTCAATGATGACGGAACGATAAAAAAAGTGGTGCCGACTTTGTAATCGGCACCACAATTTATATCAACCCTTCACCACGCAAATTTTGCAAGATTTCCTTTTCATTTATCGAACTATAATCTGATTTGTCATATACCTCAGCCAATAGTAATTTTTCATCTTGATAAAGGACAAAAGTTATTACTCTAGCACCTCCTGACTTTCCTCTTCCTTTACTTTCTATAGCTAATCTGACCTTAAATAGATTCCCTCCCAGAGGAATTCCACTTTGTGGATTCTCAGACAGTTGCTCAACTAAAATTGCTAAGTCATTCTTAAAGGATGGATATTTTTTCGACAGGGCTTTGGCAGATCGGCGAAAAACATCACTAACAACAATCTCATAGCTCATCCAACAAATCCTTTACTGGTCGTGTTTTGAGTTTACCTTGTTTAAATAGATTTACATCTGTCAATACTTTTTTGAACCGTAGAGATAATTCAGCTTTTTCGAGTTTTTCTTTCAGATATTTACGCTCTTTTATTATAGCCTCCCATTCGGTCAACGGGACCAAAACACTGGTCTTTTTTCCTTTTTCGTCACTTACGTATAATATGCTCCCTGCCATAACAATTACATTAAACCTTATTTCAAATTTACGAAATAATTTCATATTACTTTGGCTAGTAGCAGAAAAGATAAACATCAGTGTCGGGATGGAAGAATTAAAAAAGTGGTACCGACTTTGTAATCGGCACCTACCACTTATTCCACCAGCCTATAAATCTCGCTTCCCGCAAGCAACACACAGCCCAGACCATAGTCCTCAAAGTCTGGCACTTTGTCGACAGTTACCGGCTTGCCATCCTTCAGTTCCTTTCCCGTAGATTGGACATATCCTAAAAATCCATTCGGTTGAATCGCTTCGTCAGTTATCGCTGTCTAGCTTTTTTTATTATCATAAAAAATTACGATAATCATTTCTTTCAAACTAATTAACAGTTACATAAAATGGTTGAGAAAAAACATTTCCACATGGAGTTTGTATCCTCACGGAAACAGCAAATGTCCCGATGTCATAAAACATAATTTCAACTTCACCAAAACTAAAAAAATCAATTTGGAAGTCTATGCCTGTTTCTTGACCATTAACCAAAAAGATATACTCTGTATAATAATCCCCTGGATATGTTGTTGGGAACGTGAATAAGCCTTTCGAAAAAATCGCGAGATTGTATGGACCATTGACGTTCATATCCCAAGGTACAGGTGCCGGCCCAACAGGCACAGATAATTTTCTTTCGAACGGACTTCCACAAGAATTATTTATCGTTGCCGTAACCGTTGCCCAACCAACAGAAGCGAATTGTACGTTTACGGGATTCGAGGTATTTGCGCCTACAATGTTCAGCTGTTGCGTAACGTCCCATGTTATTTGGCTCCCTGAAGGGAGATTTTGCATTTCAAACGTTCCATTAGAGCAAACGATTTCGGATCCTGAAATCTCAAAAGGCAATGCTTTTTGAATAGCTTTATACGCGTTTAACCGTCCATATCCCATCTCATTATTCCAAGTACCAAAGGGGTATGTAGTTCCATAATTCCCGTATATTACTCCTCCCACCTTATCTGTTGTTGTTCCCAAGATTTGATAGACATGATATGGAGAATAATTTGGCTGACATTGAAGAATCATCGCTGCTACTCCCGCTACTATTGGTGTGGCTAATGAAGTTCCCGAAGAAATAGTAAAGGTATCAGAATACGCCGTAGTAAAAATTCCATCTCCTGGTGCGACAATACCAATGCCAGCTCCGTAATTAGAGAAAACGGATCTATTATCATTATCTCCCGTCGCTCCTACGGCCATTGTGTATGGACTAGATGCCGGAAAATTTATCGAAGAAGCATAGTCATTCCCTGTTGCAGCAAAAATAGGAATGCCTTTACCACTTCTTCCCCCATTTGAATACGCTAGTTGAAAACCCGATTGAACGAGTGCGCTGGGATTACCCAGACCAAAAGAACAACTGAGAACATGGACGGGAGCATTGTACACCGCATACGCCATGGCACCATATTTCCAAGAATCTATACTATAAAACGTTGTATTGTTCGGGTCAGAAGATGGATTATATCCTATTCTTATCGGAATTATTTTAGATTTATAAGCAGCTCCAGTAACCAGAATGCCGTTGTTTCCTATAGCAGCTGCCGCTCCGGCACAAACAGTACCGTGCCTATCAGTTCCTATCGGCATACCGGTTGGATCGTATCCCGGCAAAGTGGATAGATCAATATGGTCAATTTGTACCGCTATATCTACAATCCCAATATTGATAGTATCACCGCTCGCCCAGCACCAAGCTTCTGGTGCTTCAATTTTGGGTAAGTGCCATGAGGAGTTATAATAAGGGTCGTTTGGAGTAAAAGCAGTTGTCTGTATTGCTGTAAAAAAGTTTGGTTGAGCATAGATATATCGCCCAGTTTCAAACAGAATATTTGATAAATCCAACGCATCTAACTCTGATACCTTATCTAACGTTAGTATATATGTGTTTACTTGACCCAATACCGTTATAATATCAACAATGTGAAATTGTTCTTTTAGCCTCTTTAGATCTTCTTCCGTTGCTTCATGCTTAAACTTCACTACTAACTGGTTGATAAGACCATAGTTTGTGGTAGTTTCATCAGAAAACATCTGACTTACGTTCAAAACCTGTTCTGTACGCTCATACGAAGTTAGATCACGCAGTATTTGATTTTTATTATCAGAAATGTTCAGGTCTATTTCTAAAAATGGTGGAAGTTTGCTAGTGATATCGATTTTCTTCTCTTCTAAATATTCTGCCAAAGCATCTAATCCTAGCGTAGAAATAGAATTATCTCCGTCCTCAGACAGATCCTTTAATTGAAGGAGAATCCGATTTCTAATCGGATTCAAATATTATTTTATCACCTGTTTCACTGTAATAAAACCTCTGCACGTCATTACGTAGTAATTGTTCAACTGCTTTCATAATAAATAGTTTAAATTATTTCTTAGTTTATTTACTGAGATAATAAACACCGTTGACATCGTTCTCTATTTTTTTGTTATTAACGATAATAGAATCGAGTCGCAACCCCATACATTCTATTTCTCGTATTTTAGAGCCGAAATAAACCAGTGTATCTATGTCATTTGTAGAAAAAACAAGATAACAGGTATCCCCTTGACTTGGAGGAACAGTGAGCTTTAAAAATTTGGGTTCCTTATCCCTTACAGTAAATGGTAAATTTAAGTGCTCTCCATTGACCTTTCGGACAATCTTAAAATCATCTATTATATATTTGGAATTTTCGCCAAAAAACACGTCGTTCCCCTGTTCGTCAACGATATTAAAATCCACAACAAATGGAGGTAATACCGGCAGACAATCCATATTGCTGTCATTGTTTTTTGAACAAGAATATATGATCAACAAAAAACTGTATATAATTACGTGAGATAAAAAATTCTTCATCATAACAAAGTTTATAGTTTACAATTCTAATATAGAACGGTTCTGACGTCTTCGTCGCTACAATCCTACCAGCCTATAAATCTCGCTTCCAGCCAGCAACACACAACCCAAACCGTAATCTTCAAAATCCGGCACTTTGTCGACAGTTACCGGCTGGCCATCTTTAGGTTCTTTCCCCGTGGATTGGACGTATCCTAAAAAACCATTAGGTTGGATAGATTCATGGCTTATGGCTGTCCAGCCCTTTTCCACGATAGGCCAATAAGTCGCCTTATCCAATATGCCGTTGTTCATACCCCAAGCCATTCCATATACAAAAAGGGCCGTGCCACTTGTTTCCTTACCACCGTAGTGATTCGGATCATGTAAACTCACATTCCAAAAGCCATCTGCACGTTGCAAAGGAGCTACGCCTTCGGCCAAACTTTTAAAATCTGCTAAGTATTCCGCATAATGCGGGTCAGTGGTGGGCAACTCCTGCAATACAAGTGCTAAAGCTGCTAGCACCCAGCCGTTACCCCGCGACCAATAACAGTCTTCGCCGTTCGGCTCTGTATAGGGCGGAACGAAATCCTTATCGCGCCACCATAGTTTATCTTCCGGATTGTACAAGCCGTTTCCGCCCTCCACATATTTGATGTGGTGGTACATTTTGTACATGTAATCGAAGTACTTTGTATCGTTTAGTGTAACCCCTAACTTCACATATATCGGCATAGCCATCTGGATAGCATCGATCCAGGTCCAATCATTATAACGGCCGCTATTGATCACCGAGTCGATATTTTTCTGGATGGCTTCTATCCGTACGGGTTGTGGATCGATACGGTACAGGTCAATATAAGTCATCCCACAGTTTTGGTTATCCGCATGCCGGGTGTATACTTCTCCACGAACGGGTTTCCAGTCATGCTTTTCGCCCCATTCTACCGCATAGTCGTAATATCTTTTGTCCGGATCAATCTTATAGAATGCCATGAGCCCTTCGTAATATACCCCCCGCGTCCAGATATTTGCCCTACGTTCTTTGTTGGTGATAATATTTTTGCCCGGATCGGGCCATTTCTTCATAAAATAATCATTCACCACACGTAACTGTTTCACCACATCCTTTTTAGTCGTGAAATCTTGTGCCGTGGATACGATACTTCCACAGCCTATTAAAATAAATAAAAACAACTTTTTCATATGTCTCTAGGGCATCTTTTTAAATCCTTCTTTTTTAATCTTCCATGTCCCATCTTTCGGGAATCCGGGGAAATCCCCTTCCGAAGCATCCCACCCTTCCAACATCATGGCCACGGCTGTCAGTGTTCCACCGTTGCCCGGTAGGTAGATGCGTAATCTGCCATCTTGATAATTATGTCCGTTCTTGAGGTAGGTATTGGTCTGTATGTCCATAAACAGGGCATCCAATGCTTTTTCGGGCAAATCCAGACGCGCTGCATTCATGGCCGTCATCGGAAAATCCCAACCCCAGGTTTTTTCCCAGAACCATTTCTCCCATACGGTCTCCAGCGTATTCTTCATAATACCTTTGTCCAGTTTTGGAGATTCAGGAACCATCCCCAAAGCGCCCAGCACAGCCGGGTGATCCGTCATCCATTTCGGAAAAGTATAAGAGTCCGTTGCTGTTTCGGTAGCTAGATAAACATCGCCCTGCACCGGTAACGGAGCCAGTTTGTTAATGACCTCGTCCCATTCGGCAACCCGCGGTTCACCTAAGCGCTCTTTCCATTCCTGTGCAACGCGCAATGCCCAATCCCAATAAGCCACCTCGTAGGTAGGGTTAATGGTTTTCGCCGCCGGAAAGACTTCCTGTGCAGGGATCACGCCCAAGCCCAGGTTATAGCGATCTTTTTCTGTATCGTAATGTGCGTAATCTGCCATAAACTCAGCCGATGCAAAGACCAAATCTTTATATTTTTCCAAGACCTTTTTATCTTGCTTATCGCGATAGGCCAGCTCCGTCATATAGATGATATGGGGTTGCTGCCAGATCAGGAAAGCCGCGACCGAAGACGGACTCTCATTACCGTCGTTGTCCGACATTTTAATCCACCGTACGCCTTTATATCCCTGACGTTCTGCCAATGCTTTTGCTTTTTCAAACGTATGGAAATAATAGTTCAGCGTCTTTTCCATAATTTCAGGACGCCCCCAGAGTGCAAAATGCACCCCATGCCACCAGTGCATCTCGGTATGCGGTTTGCCATACCAGCTATTGAAGGTTAGACCTGTTTCCTGTGGCGGATTACTACCCCCACATTGTACACGGGTGAGATATTGTGACAGTATAAGTCTACGCTCCAACTCGTGTGCCCTAGGATCCGTACTTCCCTCAAAATCTACCGCTGCACCACTTTCCCAAAACGCTCTCCAGCTATCTTCACTTTCTTGAGCAGCTTTTTCATAGTCCGCGGTACCACGTTCAAAGTTATTTTCTTCCGCAAACGTGAAGGAAAACACAAACGTCTCGAGATTCGACGCCGGTTGATATACAAAATGGTGTTTTCCGGCCTCTTCGAGTTTTCCTTTTGAATAGTTCAGCCCCGTAAAATAATTGGTTCCCGACAGGACATGTTCCAATACGGCAGTTTCATCTGCCTGCGCAAAAATTTTGCTTTCGTGCTGATCTTCCTCTTCATAATAGGCTGCTTCGTCCAGAAACTGTCCACTTGGGAAAGGGTAACGTATGAATACCTGCAAGCGTTCGGATTGGATCAAAGGGGAAGACACCTTTACCGCAATTTTATCGGCTGACTGTGCCGCCGCCGTCCACACTTCTACCGGCTCACCTTCTATTGTAAATTTACTGTAGATCAAGCCCGTCCATAAATCCAGCGTCTGTTCCGCCTGCTGTATATCTTCGACCGTCGCCTGTTCGCCGTTTTTCAACGTAAAGGCTAAACCTACGTTTCCGAGCTGCAACCGATGTGGATTTACCCGATAGTATTCTGTGGCTTCCGTATTCCTCCCGCCTTCTTTATGCTGGACACTGTATTTTGCATCCCGTCCTTCGTTGTTAAAATCATATGATTTTAAGGTTTCTTCGAACAAGTAGTTTTCATCGTTATCGAAGGTATTCCATCCCCATTCGGACTGCGTGCCCAATGACACCCCTTTTTTGTAATATACCGGAAAAGACTGCATCCCGGTGACATCTACCGTATAAGCAAATACACCATTTCCAACGGTTAGTGAAGCCAGTGTATCGGCCGATTGATTAACGATATTGTGACGCTGCACAACCGCTTTTCGATCAATTTTTCCGCTCTCGGGCGTCGTCTGGCAGGAGGCGAAGATCAAGAGGGCTGCGCCAAGTCCCGTTATCAAATTTCTGCTCATCTATATGTATTTTTTGTATGTTAGCAATGGATTTTACTTTGTCAATAATGTGGCGGCGATAAGACCGACCACCACGTCGTTTGTTTCTGCGATAAGCTGTAGTGCTTTCAGGTTTTTCGAACCATCTAAAGGCAAGTCCAATAGGGTTGCCGCACCGCCGTCAATCCCTCTACTATTAAGCCCTTTAATCTCCGTGTATTTTTCCAGCTCACCACCACGATATAATTCACCTGTTTTGAGTGCTACACGATAAGGGATGTCCTCATCGGGGATCTCGAAAGCATAATTATCATCCAGATAATCCTGTTCAATCGGCCACCAGTTTGTCGGATTTTTCAATTCCAAAACAGCTTCTTCTCCATCCTCATACAACACTTTCACACGTGCATTTACCATCTGGGATTGCATAGGGTTTGTCGAGCCTGCCATCAGCAGATATACCTTATCTGCCTTGCCCTTTAACGGCATTTCTTGCACGGTTGGGTAATTATCCCATTGGCTGACAAATAGTACATTTTTTGTATCTCCTTTAATCAGGAATGGAATGCCCAGATAGTTTACTTCTTCCTGTTTACGCGCTGCCATTAAGCCGCTATCGTCAATCGAAGGTTCGACCAGTGGATAGCACCAGTTTCCGATCCCCTGCCACGGTAGCTGTAGTGTAGGAACAGCAGGCCGTGGCGATAAGTAACGCTGCTTAAAAATATCGCTGAGCTGGGCATTATAATGCGTAGAAAGATCTTGGGTTCGGTACGTCCCTTTGTTTTTCATCTCCCACTGTACATGTTTCACCGGTATCTGCGTCCCTGCTACATCGATCTGAAAAACATTGGTACCTTTCGTGAGCGAGGCGCCCGGCAATTCGACTTCCGTAACGGCTGACGGCGAAAACGACACGGCTTGCTTGAAACCGGCTTTCTCCATACGACCTGCCAATTGTTTCTCCGTATGATTTCGTAAACGCAGACGAGGTTGTTCCTCCTCCACCCGTCTATCCACGCCAATCGGCGCGGTCAAAGAAATGTCTACCGCGTGCCACCAAGTTACATTCCCCTGTTTCAATTTCACGAAGAAAGTACCCTTATGCTCTTTCTGTACGTAAGAAAAAGTACTGGCCGTTTGCCCGGTAATGAGCTGTTGTGGATCGTAGACGTCTACCAGTTTCACACTTGTCGATAGCGGAAGCGTAAGTTCCTCTGTGTAGGGATGTTCGATCAGCGCATTATCCGGAAAATCCAACTGGCCCACACCGTTTATTTTTATAGAAAAGTCTGCTGCGGCCGGTGCTTCAAACGTCAACACAGGTTTATTGATCGACGATCTTTTGATTGACCAATCTACCGGCTTCCCGTTCACCTCTACGGAATTCATATAGGCAAAGCTAAACGGCACTTCCATTTTTAAGGCTACCGGTTTCTTATATTTTGTATGAATCTCGTAATAGAGATTCTCTGCTTCCCGCCGAAAAGCATAGCTCCATGCGGGTAATTCAATCTCCGCAAAATCCCAATCCTCCGGAAACCCCGGTTTTATCAGTATATGTTCATCCAACAGCTTGGGGTAAAAACCAAATAGCCCTTCCGTTAACGTCCGTGAAGCCACCCCGATAGGGTCTGCAAAGTCTCGGTATAGTTCGCCACGGAAGGCATCGTAATGCGATAACTGTTGAAAGTTGCCCGGACTTATACCATGGTACATACTTTCCATGATGTTGCTCTTCCACAAACGGAAGGCGTCGTCCTGCCGCCCCGATTGCCAATAGGCTAAGGCTCCCTGCAAGTTTTCTGCGAGCGCCACGTTGTTGATCGACCAAGTATAGGGCTGCCAAGTAGTTGTCGCTAAGGTGTAAAGATCCTCCTGTTCTTGCCCCTCGACCTGGATCGGGATATGGGGCAGGTGATTATCGATATATCGTGTATTTTGATAGCTATCAAATTCATCCAGCAAATAGGCATCTGCTATATGATAGACGGTCCATAGCCCCGGTTTGTCGTGTACCAATTGCTGGCCTAGCGCATCTTGATATTCGGCAAAATAGCCTTTTTCTTCTAGCCAGAGTCGTTCGCGCAATGCTTTGCCGATCTCCGCTGCTTCCTTTTCGTAAAAGGAAGGATCTTTTCCCAGCAGTTTAGCGAGTTTTGCAGCCGCTTTATTCGCTCTATAATTGTATGCCGAGGTATGGGCTACGCCTCCTCCCGAATACTGCAACCCATCGCTCGCCCAGATCGCACAATAAGCATCGTAGAGACCTCCTCTCTTGAAATTACGGCGCTCCCAATCCAGATGACGTTCAATAGTAGGCCACATTTCCTGTAAATACGTCAGATCGCCCGTATAATCAAAATGTGTAAATATTTGATCGAAAAATACGAGGTTCATATCGTAGTGGTGAGCGACCGTATTGTTGTTTGGATTACGGGAAATATATCCACTCGAAAACATGGAAGTTCCCATTTCCTCTATATGCCGTGCAAGGTGTAAGGCGGTGTCCATCACCACTTTTGCTTTCGCGGGTTCTAGCACCTGGGAGTTTGCATAACTGGAAAAATGTTCTTTTGCGCGATCATGCCATCCGAGAGCATCTGCCGCATAGGCACCTCGCCAGGCATTCAGGCGCATGCGCCAAGCGACGGCGCCGTGTAGAAAAGTGGGGCTTTCCCAGACACCATCTGCAGCGACCGCCAAAGCACTACCAAACGTATTTAAGAACCGATCCGGCGTTTTTAATCTTATCCGTTCCGTGAGTTGCAAACGCGTCTGTTCGGCTTGTTGGTATCGGTCAGCCAACTCGGACGCACGATATCTTTTTCCTTCCAAACGGCCCTTTGCCACTTGAATATATACTGGTGCATGTTGCAGTGCGTAGGTGCTATAAACAATCGGGTTACCCCTCGCTTTCGTCTCCGTCAGTTTCGTCAAATCTTCCAATACCTTCGCATCCGAAAGCTGAACCTGTTCGGCGCCAGAAAAAGTACCGTATACAAACTCCTCTTTTCCTTTCCCATCAAGGTAAGTCAACTCAAAATTATTTTGCGCTAACTGATAACGATTATGAACAGTATATTCCGGCAATAAATAAAAGCCCGATTCTGGATCGGCTCCTATATCACCTCCGCGGCTAAATTTCTGCCCACTCGCTCCGCCATACAACGCATGTACCCGGACATCGTCGGGCATGTTTGTCGCTTCTAACTTCACGATCATCCCTTCTTCATTCGCCTGCGCCAATACGGTAATATGGAGGGTACCACCTCCGATTAGCGGATCTTGTATCCGATAGACCATCGATCCCGAACGATACCGCGTTTCTATATGTTCCGCATCAATCAGCTTTTTGAAAGAGCCTTCCTTTTCCATGACAAACTGCAGGTTGCCCGCCATCCCCGGCATATAGAGCGCAAATTCCGGCAGATCTCCGGCCTCAACACGCGAAGGTTTGTTATTGCCATAGAGCGCTCGATTAAAACGATATTTCCCATTCACAAGCAGGAAGTCGCCCTGATCTTCGGTATAATGCAGGCTACGCGGATTCTTTTGCCAATGTCTGGATTGAGCCACCCCATCTGCTCTTGCACCCCATGCTATGGCCAAGGAAAGACATATATATCCTATTCGTTTCTTCATGATAGATGGTTTATTTAACGGCATGTAATTTCAAGATATCCGATGAAGCATCTTTTCTGATCTCGATTTGTCCTTCCTCGTAATCACCATGGATGGCAATATCGGATGATCGACGTCCGGAAATATCAAATATATTGGATTCCGTATCTGTTTTCAGTCCTTCAATGTGGACATTTTTAACATTGCGCAATGTCAACACCGGCCCTTCCTCTGGATAGATCGTCACATCTTTGAGGTTGATTTTCTCCGATTCCAGAATCTCGCCACCTACTTTGGAGTGGACAACAAAGTTTTCTACGTTGATGTTATCAATCATGTGTTCCGGCAGCCCGTAAAAATAGAGCGCTCTTCTGGCACTTGCACAGACCACATCGCTGATATAAATATTTTTAAACGTTGGCGTCGTTTCATCCACTGGTGGGATTTCCTCCACGATTTTAGACTCATCACCATCTTCCAAGGTTTCCACGACTGATTTACCTCCATAGTACAGGTTGAAGTGAAGTGGTTCGGTAGCAATATCAAACATACTGATATTGCGGATGAAAATATTCTCAACCACCCCACCGCGACCTCTGCGGCTTTTGAATCGTAGACCGACATCAGTCCCTAGGAATTGGCAGTTGGACACCAGGATGTTTTTAACACCCCCAGACATCTCGCTACCTACCACAAAACCGCCGTGGCCTTTGAATACCGTACAATTGTCGATGATGACATTTTCCGTGGCACGGCCGCGTTTCCGTCCGTCTTCGTCCTTACCGGATTTAATACATATCCCATCGTCGCCCACATCAAAGGTGCTGTTGACGATAATCGCATTTTTACAGGATTCCAGATCCAAGCCATCCCCATTCTGTGCATACGACGGATTTCTAACCTGTACCCCGTCCAAGATTACATTCTCGCACATCAGCGGATGAATATTCCAGGCGGGTGAGTTCTGAAAAATCACACCCTGCAGGAAAACGTTCCTACATTCCACAAAACTGACCATTACCGGCCGTAAGAAATCTCTCACGGACATCCATTCTTCTTCCGTTTTTAGATGACGTGGCACATTCATATCACTGGTGGTATCCGCATGTAAATACTGCGCCGACGGCATCCAATAATCGTCACGTTTGAACACCCCTCCCGAGGAAGTTGCGCGTTTCCAAAAGCTCTCGGAAACCTTATCTTTTTTCAGCGGACGCCAATAATGTCCGTTTCCGTCTATCGCGCCATTACCGGTAATCGCAATATTCTCCAAATTTCTTCCTGAAATGGGAGATTGACATCTACGGGTGTCGAGTCCTTCGAAAGAAGTTTCCACGATGGGATATAAATCTTTGTCGGGAGAAAACAAGATAATCGCGCGGTCTTCCAAGTGTAGGTTGATATTGCTCCTAAAAACGATAGGACCGGTAAACCAGACTCCTGCCGGCACCCGCAATCGCCCCCCTCCTTTTGCTGAGAGCGTTTCCATCGCTTCCGCGAATGCTGCTGTATTCAATGTTGTGCCGTCTCCGATACCGCCGAAATCTGTAATCGACACCTCGTTATTTGGAAATGTAGGCTGTGATACAACGGGCATATCAAAAGGTAAATCTTCATATAAATAACCATAATCGGATGGTCGGTGATCATGGTTGCACGATATACACCCCAAAACGACCGATATCAGCAAGCATCTTTTTAATATATCTATTATTCTTTTCATCCTTTTATTATCTCTAAACAAACGAAATTAGCCGAGGGCTTGTCTTACGTATGACCAAACGTTATCAAAACTAAACTAAGCGTTCTTTTTTTACTTTTAAAAATTGATACAATTCATCCAAAAATTAATAAAACATCTAAATAATGTAGATTTTTAACAGATTATCACAGTTTATATGATAAAATATCGAAGACAAATGTTGTCGATGTTTCTGCGGCTCCTCCTTGGGTTGCTCCAAACAGATAGCGGGGCGTTCCCTTATCTTTGTCAAGCAGGAGCATGGGACGTTCTAAACGTCCAAAACGTTTGAGGTGTGCCGGAGGGTTGCCCTCCTGCACGTAGCTCTTCATATCCAAATAGGAGACCCGAGGTTCCGACCAACGGAGACCGTCCGTAGAAGACAATAATAGCCCAAACTCATGGTTGTAAAATCCCATATCCCGGGCAATCATGTAATACATCCCTGCTTCTTTCCACACAAATGCATCTTCCAATTGCGCATTATTGGGGCGTCCGGAAAAGTCGATAACGGGTTTATCCGATACTTTTGTATAGGGGCCTTCGGGGTGGTCGGCTTTTGCCAGACCATACTTCCGGTTTCCGCGCACCGCCCCCGATTGATTTTGGTATTCTGCGGTGTTCCAAGATTTATAAAATAGCCAATATTTGCCACCATCGCCTTCCACAAAAGCAGGGTTTGTTGTACAATGGTCGTCCCAAGCCCCCTCTTCTCCCGGCATTAGCGCCGGGCTATCGGGACGCTGCCATGGGCCGTCTAGACTCTTTGCCGTCGCAATACCGATGCGTTTGGTATCCGTCTTTCCATTCGAATTGCCCATGTAAAACAGGTAATAGGTATCCCCTACTTTCTGAATAAGGGGATTATGACAAGTTGTGCTGTCCCAATATCCTTCCCTTGGACGAAGTACCACACCAAGATCTTTAAAGGGTGCGTCCGGGTGCTCGGCAACAGCATGTGCAATTTCAGAACCCCGAATCCAACCACTCATACCCTTCTCTTTCTTCCAACGCGAATAGAAGAGATGTACTTTGCCGTCATCGCCCCAAATCGGGGAAGAACACCAAATATAGTAGTCTGCCAAGGCAAGCGACCGACCGATAGGTTTTAGGGTAAAAGCCGGCGTAATACCCGCATTAAATGCATAAAGAGACGGTACGACCATCGCACCTGACAATAAATAAAAGCCAGCCTTTATAAAATCTCTTCTGGAATGTCCAGCTCGTTCTCCTGTTATTTTTGTCATGGTTTTATTTATTAACATCGCTGTTCAGGTCTATGTCTCTAATATAGCGAAAAATAACCCCTACGGTGTCATGTACTATCCTGCATATCCGGATTATCGATCTAACTCCAATAAACCCATGATAAATGGTCCGGTAGCTTTGGCGTCGTTCTCCCGGATACGTTCGTTGACGTAATAATCATAGCTTCCGTCGCGGTAAGGATGTCCACCTAAACCCGCGACCGCATTACATTGGATAAGCGTAAGTGTACCATCGGCTTCCTTTTTCAACAGTTTCTTTTGGATGCCTTGCAATGTCTTCTCTGCTACAGTTTTGTAAGATTCGGAAATATATCCTTTATTGGCAGCTTTGGCGAAGCTGTACATAAACATGGCGTTGACAGAAGCCTCCTGATAATTTTTTTCCTTCCCGATCTTATCCAATACTTGCCACCACAAGCCTTCATTATCCTGATATTTAGGCAATGTCTCGGCGAGCCCGTTAATCAGGAAGACTATTTCATTCCTTTGGGGATAATCTTTCGGGATGAAGTCCAACACATCCACCAACGCCATAAACCACCAACCCATACTACGTCCCCAAAAGTTAGGCGATTGTCCTGTTACTTTGCTGGCCCATTGTTGCTTTTTGCTTTCGTCCCAAGCGTGATAATAAAGTCCGGTTTCGGGATCATAGGTATGTTTTGCGGTTACGAGAATGTGGTTTATTACGTCGTCAATATTCGTATTATCATCGGTGAACTGCCCATATGCGGCAATGAAAGGATCCGCCATATAGATACCATCTAGCCAGATTTGATGCGGATAAATCAATTTATGCCAGTAGGCTCCCTCCAATGTACGGGGATGCACTTTCAACTGGGACATCAAATTTTCAATAGCTAATTTATATTTTTCTTTCCCGGTTTTTTCGTATAACGTGAATAGGATTTTACCGGGGTTAATATAATCGATATTGTAGGTCTCTCTTTTGTAGAGATGGATACTTCCCTCATCATTGATGATGGTATCCGCCCAAGCCTCAACATAATCGAAATATTTTTTATCGTTGGTTTTCTCCCACATTTTCAACATGGCTAAACAGCCCAGTCCTTGACCGTACCCGAAATAAAGCCGTTTGCCATGATCAATCTGCCAAGCTTCCGGGAAGCGCTTCATTTCAGACTCCGCAAATTGGAGATAGAGTTTTTGTTCTTGGGCCACAGAACGGAGACTCAAGAAACCGAATAGCAACATGAAAACTGCGATGGTTATTTTTCTATTTGACATAGGAATTAATATAAAGGATGCTGTTGACCACGAAGGCCGGGGTTATTGTCGATGGTCGATGTATTCAACGGGAAAAGCTCCACTTTGTTTTTCTCTAGACCGCGGAAGATATTTCTCACCCAAACTTCGTTTGCAGAAAATTTGTTATTAAAGAAAGCTGCAGTGCTTCCATACATATCCAAAAGGGTGTACCCCTGTTCTTCCAACGCTATTCTTTCGTCTGAGGTTGGTTCATTGGCGAACGGAATAAAATCTAAAGCAACAGTCGGATCGTTGAACGTCTTTGCATCTGTCATCTGATAAGCGCGATATCTCGCGACATCCGCATATTTCCCGGTACGGTTTGCTAGATCCAAGATTTGCTGTTTTGTTTCCGTCAGTTTTTCGTACAGTATACCCCAACGGATTAAATCGGTTCTGCGCCAGCCTTCAAATCCCAGTTCCAGCTTCCGTTCCTGTATGATTGCATTTCTGAAATCCGCATACATCGCGGGCGTTTCTCCTATCTTCGATCGATCATTTTGGAAGGCTCGCAAACGCACTTTCTCGTACATTTCTTTGGCCACGGTCGTCGGTCCGTTGTTCAGTTCGTTCTCGGCCTCGGCATACATCAATAACAGGTCTGCATACCGCAAGTGGATCCAGTTAATATCCCGTTGAGCAGCAGAAACACCTCCATCTGCCTTCCAGTTTACACGGTATTTACCGATCGCATGGTTCGCATAAGTATTCATTTGATGGGTACTTTGCGCCGTTATCGCATAATTGGCGATGGTGACATCCCGACGAACATCTCCTTCTTCAAATTCAAAATAATAAGTTGGCAGCGCAGCCATTGCCGGTTGAGATTTATTATAAAACGATTGGGTATGTGCGAAAATACCATTCGTATATCCCAAACGTGCCTCATTACGGTCGGCACCCTTTTGACCATATTCAAACATCGATTCGCTGTTGTATTTCCCGTTGACTAGGTCGCGAAAAATCGTTTCATAATCGATCAACGCATGCTCCCCTCGATCCACAACTGCCTTACAGGCGTCGCGTGCGATCTCGTATAGCTCTTGAATACGCTGCGTATCGGAGCGCCGCGCCAACTGTACGCTGCCCGGAGCGTAGCTATCCAAATCCCAGCGCAACGAATAGCCCGCTGCATATAGGGCTAGACGTGCCAATAGGCCATAAGCGGCATTCTTGGACACTCTTTCTACAGGCATCCCGGACTCCCCTTTCCACGGAAGCAATTCGATAGCTCGTTGTAGATCCGCTACGCAGCCGTCTAGTATGGTATCCCTGCTTACGCGTGACGATGAAAAGTCGGGCATTTCCACGACCGGGATAGTGGGATAAGGTACATCACCAAAATGCCGTACAACATGCAGCATATTCATCGCCCGGATAGCATAGGCCTCTCCTAACAGTGCATTTAGCTTTTGCTGTTCAGCGTCATTGGTACTCGTCATAAGTGGGATATTGCTGATCAGTACATTAGCCTGCTCCACACCAGCATACATCGTGGTATAAGTAGATGTAGGACTTATAGCAGGGTTAAACACATAGTTCGAAACCTGATTTTTCGAATTGGTTTCTCCTTCCGTGGAGAAGCACTCGTCCGTTCCCATACCAAATTGATAAAATAGTTCTGCATTAAATGTGCTGGTATAGGCACCCAAAACAGCCATCTCTGCTTTTCCAACGTCTTCGAATATGGTGGAGCTATCGAAATCCTTTTCTGATGGCAGTTCTAAGAAATCTTTACACGAGGTTGTACCCAATAGAACGCCTGCAATAACGATATATATATTTTTCTTCATGATGCTATGCTTTAAAAAGTTAAATTGATTCCGGTTACAAAACTCTTAATCCTTGGGTAAGCCGAATTATCGACACCTCGTGTCAAAATCTCGTTCGTAGCCGAAACCTCCGGATCATATCCTGAATACTTCGTAAACGTGTGAATATTGTTTAAGGTCACGTAGAATCTCAACCGCTGGATGAACGCTTTTTTCGAAACCGTACCCGGCAAAGTGTAGCCCAACGTAATGTTATTTATGCGCAGAAAGGAAGCATCTTCCAGGTAATAATCAAGCGGGTCGGAAATCGCAATATTGTTTCCCGAATTCAAACTCCATATCTGCCGTGCGTCGTGTTGATTAGGATTCAATTCTGCCAAGCGATTTAAGTTGTTTGTTTCCAGCCCGGTATTTGGATCAATGAGCGTGAAGCGATCGGCCATGTTGCCGAGCGAATTTTGGTTCGGCAAATACGGTCCCATAAAGCGTTGACTATTCATATTAAACACTTTGTTCCCGTAGGCAAAGTTTAGGAAAACACTCAGATCAAAGCCCTTATAGATAAATTCATTGTTGAAACCACCAAAAAACTTCGGCTCCGGGCTCCCCAATTCGGTACGGTCTTCGGGCGACCATACCGGATTGCCGGCATCATCGGTTTGGCCAGCAACTGGCAGGTATTTTACATCGCCCGGCTTCACCGTTGAACGGTTTTTACCTTTTAAGGACGCGACGCCATCTTTTAAGATATAACTGCCATCTCCCTGCTGAATGAAGTCATCGGTCGTGTATACGCCGTCATATCTATACCCGTAGAACGTACTGATCGGCCCACCTACGCCGGTATAGAAATTGATTCTGGACTCATAGCTCGTAATCATGTAGTCGTTACCCGCACTTCCGAAAAGCTGCCCTACCTTCGAACGGTTGAATGTAATATTGAACGCCGATTTCCATTGAAAGTTCTCATTCCTTACATTCAATGTATTGAGGGAAAGTTCCACCCCCCTGTTTCTTAAGCTGGCAACATTTTGGTATTGTTCACTGTATCCTGTTGACGTGGGGATGGCAGCTTTCAACAATAGGTTTTTCGACTCGTTGTTATAAAAATCGGCGGTTAGATTCACCCGGTTATTTAACAAGGCAACATCTAAAGCCACGTTCGCCGTCTGTGTCTTTTCCCAGACCAACGCGGGATTTCCTAAGGTATTGCTCGGTTTAACCCCAACAACAGTCTTATTATCTACCGCAACCACAGTCGATCCGTATAAGGTTGCGTACCGCGTACTACCGATACGATCATTCCCGGTTGTACCGTAACCGACACGTAGTTTCAGTTGGTTAAAAATTCCGTTGTCCTCCATAAAGCTTTCGTTATGGATGTTCCAAGCAGCGGATGCTGACGGAAAAGCCCCCCATTTATTCCCTTGCCGGAAGGTGGATACACCATCGGTACGGACAGTAGCTGTTACCAAATAACGATCATCGTAATTGTAAATTCCGCGGAAGAACCCCGATACCAAGCCGTATCGACGAGCTTCGGATTCGCCCCGTTCGGTACGCCCGGCTAAGCTAACGTCCTTCAATCCAAAATTACTCGGCGGAAATTCGAAATAATCATGTTTAAGACCTTGACTTTCTTCATAGCGCACTTCATGTCCTACCATTAAATTGATATGATGTTTATCCAGATCTTTCAACCACGATAAGGTGTTTGTCCACTGCCACTCAAATCCCTCTGCATTTTCCATCGAACCATACGGACCGCCATTGTTTCTGGCGTCCCGTGTCCTACCATCATCCCAAAAATCGGTACGGGTTTGCCCCCATTGGTATGATCCCTGCGTACGAAAGGTAAAATTATCGAGGAACTTCGCTGTTAAACCTACGTTGACATTTGCCAATCGGGAAGCGCGCTCCCTCATCCTTGCATCATTCATAATGATGGGGTTGCTCAGATCGTATTGGGAATTGATCAAGGCCATATCCTCACCAATATCGGTATGTAACAATTCTTCGTTGGTATACCGCACACCACCCGTAACTGGCTGTAGTGCCGCCATCTTGAGCATCCCTCCTAGAGAGCCACCTCCTTGTCGATTGGCATCTTGAAATAACGAATTAAAGTCTACATTAACGCCCTTAAATAATTGATGATCTACCTTCGCACGGACACTGTTCCGGCGGAAACCCGACTTTGCCAGTATACCATCTTGGTTGGTGTTGTTATAAGACAGCATCAATTTTGTCTTGTCGTTACCACCGGAGATATTGACATTATGGTTTTGTAACAACGCGCTACCACCGAATACTTCATCCTGCCAATCAATACCGGAGCGCGCCGCATAATCACGCTGGATTCTGTCGTATGCACCAGCGGCAAAATCAGGAGCAGACACATCGCCGCCATACATCTCGGCAAAATTATGTTCCTGCCCGGCCAATGTCTGGAATTCGTATTGGTATTTTACGTAGTCTTCTACGCCTAATAAATCCATCGTACGGCTCAGCCTTTCAAAACTCAGATAGGCGTTATAGTCAATGGCGGTACGACCGGATTTTGCGGACTTTGTCGTAATCAGCACCACGCCGTTTGCTCCCCGAGCACCATATATAGCAGTCGCCGAGGCATCTTTCAGGATGTCAATGTTTTCGATATCATTGACGTCAATTTTCATCAACGCGTCTTCCATGACAAACCCGTCTACAACATACAACGGCGCCGTTGAACCGGTTATCGATGTTCCTCCACGCACGGTAATATTGACGTCGGCTCCGGGTGCACCGCTTTGCGTAACTACGTTCACACCAGCGACCTTACCGGTCAATGCCTGCGCTGCCGTTGTAACGGGAACTTGACGAATATCTTCTCCTTTCACGGAGCCCACCGCACCAGTCAGGTCTCTTTTCCGCGCCGTTCCATACCCGATCACGACGACTTCGTCTAAGTCATTGTTGGCTGTCATCAGCAAGACGGTAATTGGGTTGCGATTAGCTAGGCTTACTTCTTCCGGGGTGTAGCCCACATAGCTCACTTGCAAGACGTCGCCGACTGTAGCCGGCAGAGAGAAAGTACCGTCACCACCTGTTAAGGTGCTTGCATTTTTTCCTTTAACCTGTACACTGGCACCACTAATGGGTTGATTGCTGGGATCGGTAACTCGACCCGACAGGGAAAATTCTTGTGCCCAAACGGCGGGCATTAATACACAAAAAAATACTAAAACAAGCAACCTTTTAAGATTGCCGTTTCGGATTACGTTCCATTTTGACATCGTTACTGGCATATAATTATAATTAGCGCTTAAACTTAACACCCGGCCATGTTCATCGTTAAAACAATGACGAATGTTACTTAACGATGTCAAAAGTAGAATTCAATTCTGCTTTTGACTTTTAAAAATTGACGAAATCTGTTTAAAAATTGACTACTTCCGGTAAATAGCACTCTTTATAAAAAGCAAAATTTTGTGTGTTGCTTTTTATAAAGAGCATTAAATACATTTGATTGCTTTACACAGAGCGTAATAAAAGCACATTAATCTTACAACGGATATTGTACAAACCAGTTTTGTTCGTTCATTAAATGTCCCCTGACTTGTTGTTTTTGTCCATCCGAATATTTTGCAGAAACGATATCGGCTAGGATAGCTGGATCATTCCATCGCTTGGCAATACGCATCAATGCGAAATAAGCTTTTGCTTCGCCTGCACTTTCCATCAGCGTTTCTTCAGCTATAAGTTTATCCAATGCTTTCATATATGCGCGTTTCTTCTCCTCGGTATCCAAATCATCTTTCGATAAGCCTTGTGGGTATACCGGTGCAAGGCTCACTCTCCTTCGGATCCCCATATTGATTGCAAAATGAGAATTGATCGTAGGATCATCAAACGGAGCTTCCAAATTATCTCCGTTGCGCGATCGATATAGCTCAACACCATCATTAAACAAAGCCTCTGCCGGTCCAAACTTTCCTAGATTATTCAGCGCTTCGATTACAAAGAAATGCACATCGGAATCCCGGTAAATTGAAATATGGACATTGTTTTTATAAATTTCAGAAGCACTCTCGCGATCTCTGGAAAACTTACGGATCACCCACTCCCCATTTTGGAAATAATACGTAAAATCAACCCCCCGATATCGATCTCCCAGGGTATGCCCATCATAACGTAATTGCGACTCGTAACGTTGCATAGCCACCTCTGTAGGTTTTAGATAATAAACAGAAGGTGCCTCGTTCGAGAAAAAACGGATTAAACGATTGGTCTGGTTTCTTTCAAAATCGTAAGGAACCATATTAATCAACACGCGCGTACGCGTGATAGGATCCCGTGTAAATGCCTGTATCCATTCACCATTCCAATCCTCATTGCTGACTTTATATCTTTTGCCACCGCCATCTGAAATAAACGGTATACCGATGTCCACTACGCGCTGATATTCTTTATTCCACAGGTACAATTCCATACGAAGAGGAGCCGGTGACGGACAGATCATGTTCCACACCAAATCTTGTTGGTTGGCCGGTATACCGGGATATAATATATTTCCCCAATTGGCTTCATATAGGCCATTTACACCATCTTCACCATTTTCCATCAGGGTAATCAACTTCGGAATCAATTCATCAAAACCGATTACCGGAATTTCACCTATTTTATCTAGATTCAACTCGGGATCATCGAAATAGGCTACCTGCCCATATAATTTACCCAAAGTTAGATAAGTCCATACTTTAAAACGGATAGTTCCGGATATCAATGCCGCATAGTGCGCCTCCTCAATGGCAGTGGGGTTGCTTTTTCTGTACGCAATAATCTTACTCAGGTAAGCGTTTGCATTGACGATCAAATCGTAATACGGTCTCGGATTGGCAAAGCTATTGCCTGGCTTTTCCTTGAAATTGTATAAATCCCAAAGATCCTGCGGGGCATTCACGGTCGGCTCGAGTAAATCCGTACGTAAATCACTGAGAAACACCGTCTGGTCCGCGATTGCCTGCATTTTAGACGCAACGCCCATATAACCGGAATACAGCTCATTCGACTCCTTTACATAATCTTTATCTAACAATATATCGTTCGTATCCACTTCAAAATAACGGGAACATCCCGTTAAAGTCAAGGCAACAGTGGCTATTCCACATACGAAAAAACTCCTTCTTATATTCATATTCTTCATTACAGCTTAATGTTAACACCAAATTTAAATGTACGTGGCAATGGAATCTTACCATAATCTGCTCCCATATAGCTAATCGCATTGCTATATGCGGTCACGGGATCCAAACCAAGATAGTCTGTCCATGTAAATAAGTTTTCGCCAGCAATGTACCATTCCGAATTAGATAGCACATTTAGTCGGTGCTGTCCAAACTTATACGACAGGGTGATGTTTTCCAGTCGTAGGAACGATGCATCTTCTATCCACCTGTTTGAAAAGCGCGCATTTTCCATAGGGTCACCATAAGCAGCTTGGGGAATATTGGTCTGCTGACCGTCAGTTTGCCAGCGGCGGAGTACGGCTTCCGACTGATTGGCATAACTATCCATGCTCTCCATACTACGACGCAAACCGTTGTACATCTGATTTCCTTGGCTGAAACTGAGCAATCCCTGTAGATGGATGTTTTTATAACGGATGCTAAGGGAGGTTCCTCCGAAAAGGTTCGGCAAACTGTTGCCCAACGGTACCTGGTCTTCATTGTCAATTACGCCATCTTGATTAATATCTGCGAAGTGCGCATCACCGGCACCAAAATATCTGTTCTTATAATCCTGTAATCCCAAAGCGTCTGCCTCTGCATCACTGGAAATAACACCGCGGAAGTTTGCACCGTAAAAAGAGAAGGGAGAGACGCCGACGCGATTAATGCGGGTAACACCGTCCGCCTGCTGATGGAGCATATCGGCTCCACCGACCAAACGCTTAACCTTACTATTCAAGGTAGACAGATTACCTCTCCAGGTTAAAGACCAGTCCCGGTTATCGATGACTGCCACATTCAGCTCCACTTCCAGCCCTTGATTGTCTATGGCACCGCCATTCATGTAGATCCGGTCGATGCCACCGATTGGCGAGACAGGAAAGGCATTTAATAAGTTGCTGGCACGATTAAAATAATAGCCTACATTAAGATTCAGGCGCTGGTTCATACCCGAGAAAATTAAACTCGCCTGCCAGTTTTCGTTATCTTCCCAGCGGATGTTTTGATTAGGAATGTTACCTACCACGATGCCCGCTAATTGGCGGTACAACTGGCTCCCATAATATGCCTGTCCAATCTTCGACGAAAAGCGACTATTTCCAGTCTTCGCATAGCCAATTTTAAATACGAGGTTATCAATACTGTTGATGTCTTTCAAAAGTGCTGTGTTGGACAGTAGGAACGACAAATCGGCTGCCGGGAACACACCGAAACGACTGGCGTTCGCCCCCGATACAGACGAACCATCTATACTCAAATTGACGTCCAATTTGGCTAAACTACGCCAACTGTACTGTGTATAGCCGTATATATTCATCCAGTTCCACTGTTCATTGTAGCCCCAAAAAAGGCGACCAGCATTATTCACATAATTGAGGGTACGGTAGAAATCCGAGCTGGTGTTTCTTCCACTTCCGGCATCATACTCCTGAGAAGTTAACAAGCCCTGTACACCGCCTCCGAAGAACGCCTCATCCTGATTCCATTTTTTGTGGTAGGTTCCGTAGAGGTTCCATGAAATATTGGACGTTTGTCCCGCTCCTGCTCTGGCGCTATTCAACGCTAGTCCATCTTCAAGCGGCAAGATCGTACCACTGGATAATCCGGGGATGAAAGCATTCTGCCGTGTATAATTGGAAAAAAGGCCTAAAACAGCGTTTAATCTAAAGCGATCGGTAGCTTGATAGCCTAAGTTTGCCTGTACAAACACATCATAGATATCCGATTTAAAATCGGCAGTTTGCAAAAGCGCCAATGGGTTGGAAACACCAAACTGTCCGACGCGATCCAGATCTGGCAAAACATTATTGTCCACATCTTTTTGGTATGGGCTAAGGATCGGCGCTCGGTATAATGCAGATATTAAGGGGTTTGTTGCCGTTAGGATACCCTGTTCCTGTAAACGGGAAGTACTATACGTAAGCGCTGTAATAGCTTTTAAATCGAACTTACCTCCTAAATTGATGCTGGAATTCAAGCGTGTGCTATATCGTGTGGTCGCAGTCTGATCCAGTGCTCCTTGCTGGCTAAGTACGCCCAGCGACAAATCATATTTCGCTACCGCATCGCCACCTTTGATACGCAAATGGTTATCGGTTACAAAGGCATTTCGATAAATGACATCTTGCCAATCTGTCGTATTATTATATAGGTAGTTATAATAGTAGTCTGGATCATCACGCAGGAAAGGGAACCTCGTCAATAGTTCGCCCATATCTTCGTATTGCGTCATGCCGACACTACCTAGTAAACTTTTATATGCACTACCTCCTAATAAAGGTAGTGTGCTATAATTGTGGGCGAGACCATAGTTACCTCTGAATTCTACAACGGTTTCCAAATCGTCGGAGGACGATGTTTCTAAAAGAAGTACGCCGTTCGATCCCAAGGATCCGTATCGGGCAGTTTCTGCTCCCTTCAACAAACGGATATGTTTGATATCTTGCAAGGCAAAGGGTGCGAACGTCCCTCTGGAATAGCCGCCGATAAGGGGCGAGTTCCCTAAATCTGGCAAATATGGCACACCATCGACCACAATCAACGGTGTATTATCCGCATCGAACGAGCGTACGCCTCGAAAGTTAAACATCCCACCTTCGGAGACCATCCCACTCTTATTGAGAACGCGCAGTCCCGTCATTTCGCCCGTTAATACCTGCTCGATATCGACGGCGCCCGCACGATAGTCGTTATCAGACAGCACATTGCTGTTCTTATCAGAAAACGTTCCGTCGACCACATTGATATAGTTTGTCCGCCCTTCACCAATCAATGTTATTTCGAAAGTACTGCGTCCCAAAATTTCTACGTATGCCTCATAGTATCCCGGGCTCCAGACCCGAATCGTAGTGGCCCGATCGTCGACCTCATCCAATGTAAAGGATCCATCTTTCTTCGTACGGACGTTGGACGTTGTATTTAATACCGTCACTACTGCATCGGGTACTGGACTTTTATCGTAATTACTAACCACCTTTCCGGTAATCGTCGTTTGTGCAAACACAGGAACGACCCCTAACGCCAACATGGTAAACAATAGCGAACGCCACATCCTCTTTTTCGTTATCTTCGTCATATATTCAGTTAATATTCGGTTCATTAATAGTTATTTTGTGTTGGGATCAAAGCCCAGTGGTAAAGATCCAGCCGTTCAACATTTCCTTTACCTAGGCCTGCAAACTCCACCTTAATTTTAAAGGAACGCACATCGTCACCCTCAAGCATAACCGGGCCGACCAATCCACCCCAACCGTTGTACTTCGTTCCAGGCACCGTATTCGTATTCCGATCGAAATGCCAAGGTGTTGCCGGCTCCACATTGAGATTTAACGCAACGGGTTTATCGTCAATATAAATATTGACAAAGGGATGGTTCGTTGCTCGGAATCCCATATACAGGTTATACTCTCCGGGCGGTACTTCGACGACCTTATAATCCGTCGAACCATCTGCGTTCCGCTCCAACATAACTGGTGTATAGTCAATCGATGTTGGTTTGTTATCTTCCAGATCACCCTCTATCCGTAGTGTGCGATAAGTTATCTCTACACCAATAGTAGGAAACGTTACGGTAACATCATCTGCAGGTCCAATACTTTTGACGTTATTCAATGTAAACCGCAAATCCTTTTCGTCATCCGGTACAAACTCCCAATAATGAAACAATTGCTTAATCATACTGATATGGACGTTATTTGGTATTTTGAGTTTGCTGATCTCGTAGATACGGCCGTTGCTCATGCGCCTAAAATTTGGGTCTACTTTTTGCACGGAAGGCTTCCAAAGCTTTCCAAAAACTGATGTAAGATCTTCTCCCGAAACATCATCGAGTAATGATTTATAAAAGATAGCATCTTTGATCCAGATGAAGGCCACTAAAGAATCCTCTTTCAAAAATTCCTTCCCAAATTGGTCGTACAATAGTCCTAGATCATTAAAACAATTTTCGATAACGTGATTGCTAGGCAAAAACATCGTTATTTCCGAAAACTCCGACCGGATATCTGCTTTTTCGAAAATAGGGTTGGTAATTACATATACCGAGTCATACAGCGTATTGCCCGTCGGGTCTACACCAATCGGAATACTGTTTTCCAGGTCAAAAATGGTATCGTTCATCGCGAGGATGGTATCCCGGATGATCGAGTAATCACTACCCAACGCTTCTATGTATTCATAAATGCTCAAATCAGGGGTCAAGAGTTGGTCGATCTCATGGACTACACCGTTCTGGCAAATCTGATTCCCTTTCACGACTGCTGCATCACCGACGTGTACGACCCCGCCATCTTTGTTTATCGATAAATATTTACCATTGAAGGTCATCACACGTAACCCACTCTTGAGCTTGGTATTATCATACATCAAACTGTTGATATGGTACCGCAGGATAAACTCGATATCTTCTCCCAAATTATTCAATGCGCCCATTTTTTCATTAGAAACCGCCCAAATAGTCAGATTCTGGTCGCGCGCGAGTTCCGCTGCCAAATCATATTCTTCTAGCTTGGCCACAAAGTCCGAATACTGGGGCTGCGATTTTAAATAGTCCAAAAGATTCAGGGAAGATACTGTTCCCTCTTCTTCCCCGTAATGGGTGTCCCAGTTTTTGTTACAACCGACAAGTATGGTAACTAAACATACTGTCGCATAAATTATCTGTTTCATAACAATAAGGTTTAAATCATTCTACGGGATCAAATTGCAAATAATCCATCGTGATCAAACGACCATCCAGTGATAATATACGCAAGGTATGATCTGCTGTTTCTGTAAATTCTACGGTGCCCATCGCTTGCGTTAGATTTCGCTCTTCTCTGGAGTTCGATATGACCAACCGAGCATGGATTATCTCATTATCAAGAATAAAAGCACAGATACCCGTATGTGCCGAATGCTTAGGGCTCGGCCAGACAAAGGAAACTTTATATCGTCCTTTGACGATGGTCGGGCTTTTAAACTCGATCCAGCCCGACTCACCCAATTCAGCACGAAGGTGGTCATGGTTCAATAGGGCATACCAATTCCCCTCCGATGGTCTATTGTTGCGATAGGTAACTACATTTGACTTGTATTCCGGACGTGCAGACCAGGTTATATTCGTTAGTTCATTGGCTGTAAATGTTTTATTGTACTGTGATCCTAAATTGGAATTTCGGTATTGGCTAACATTTGCTTCAATATCGGGGTAATCGGTCAATTCCCATATCACCTGAACTTGCTCTGGGGAAAATAACGGCATCCAGTTGTTTACTTCGTGGACAACACCATTTTTACAGGCAATATTCATCTCCACGAAGGCAATGGACTCCCCGGTTTCGACATCTTCATTGAGCACTAAACCAGCGCCACTTTCAGAAACCTTAAGCAATTCATGGGGAGCCATGGTCTGCAGGTTCATTTTAGTACCATTTTCCGAGAATTTTCCCAGATCGGCATATGAACGCTGCTGATCCAATAAATGGTATGAAACATATTTATTCAATGGGTTATCCGGGTTTGTATAATCGCTGCCTGCCGACACCTCGAGTCGCTCCAATAAATCCTGTATGCCATGGATACCTGCTTTAGTATAGGTCTCATTGCTTACAACAAAGGCTGTATATTTAAACCGTTGCTGAATCGGATTCCCTAAAGGATCGGTCGTTTCGGTGTATACGGTTTCCAATCTTTCCTTATATCCGGTTAGATCTACCAGCTCCTTGAACAGGCTCCAATGTTGTTGTGCTTGCAACCGGTCATAAACGGTCTCCACCAACGGAACCAGCACATCATCGATACTATGAATGATACCATTGGTCGCTTTGATATCATAACTGTTGAATCTCGACACGCCATTCAGATAAACTGCCTCTAATCCCCCATTTCTAAAGTCAACAAATAGGTTATCGTCCGTCGCATTGAGTTCGTTAATGGCGCCACTTTGAAATTGTGCAAATTCTACTTTTGCATTCGGAATTAAATGATATCGCACCAAATAAGCAGCCTGTTCTTCCGACATTTCCGATATCGCCCCCAAGTTTGTTGCTTTTAGGTAACGTTCTACCCCTTCGTTAACCGGAACGAAATGGGTATATATGGCATCGAGATTTAGTGTATTATATAGGTTTGCTTTTTGCAGTATCTCTACCCAAAGGCTGTATTTGTCTTCGTGGTTTTTCAGGTAAAGAGCGATTGGTGTCTCTTCATACGCGGTATAGGTGTTGTTTTCAAAAGCATCCTTACAGGAACTCACCAACGTGAGCATCCAACCCAGAAAGATCAAGAGCCCCCAGCTCCAAATTTGTTTTTTTGTGTTCATCTCTCTTAATTTAAGTGTTCATAATAGGGGTTCTGTACTAAAAGCCTATTGAAGCGCAATTCATCGATGTGGATCGGCAGGTAATGTGCATTTTCATTCATCAGCTGCGCTCGAATCACCGGCGCAGCGGCTCCGGGGTTACCTGCTAGTACCTGTTCAATAAAATATTCTTTGTATTTATAGTTGTCTCGCTGCGCGACACGCAATAGATCAAACCAACGCTTCCCCTCTGCCAGAAACTCTTTTGCTCGTTCTTTGAGCAATGCGTCCAATAGCTGTAGCTCCGTAGTACCTGCGTCCAATGGACGAGATATCGTCGCTCTGGTGCGGACATCGGTAATGAGTTCTATCGCTGCCGGGTAGGAGCTTTCACCTTTCATGATCAGCGCCTCCGCCTTCATGAGATAAATATCGGCCATCCGGTATACAATCCAGTTTTGATCGCTAAACGAGCGTGGTACCCCCGTGCCTGCTTCGGCACCGAGATATTTCCATATTTTCAGATCGGTGGCATAAGAAGCTCCAAGCGCACGTATATCTTCTGTATCTTCCGCATATAATGACAGGGCATAATTCGAGATAATCCAGTTATACGACGCACCGAACATATTCATCAAATCGTTATTCTGCGCCTTGGAGTTATCAAACTGTATCTCGAAAATCCCTTCGTTGGTATTGCCTTCACTAAAGATGGTGAACCAATTATTGGTGGTATTTATCCTTCCCTGAATCAATCCCACTCGCCCCGACTCCATCACGGCGTTACAAGATATGATGGCTTTATCATATTCGCCCATCCATAAATAGACGTCAGCCAATGTGGCGTGGATAGCCCATTTCGTGGCACGTCCTTTTGTTTCCCATACCGTCGGCCAAATTTCTTTGCTATTGGCTAAAGCTGTTGTTAAATCGTGTTCAATCTGTAACATGATCTGTTCTTTGGAGGATTTCGCGACTTCGTAGGCTGCGTGGTCGTCCATATAAGGTTCAAGAAGGAGCGGTGCTTCCCCAAACGTGCGCACGATGTAGAAATAACTTAATGCCCGGAGGAAATACGCCTCTGACAGATAAGATTGCATGACGGCCTGATTAAACGAGGGATCCCTGTCCACCACATCCGGCGCATATTTCAATACCATATTGGCATAATTGATAATCTGATAAAAATTGCTCCATTTCACCAGCTTGTTGGATGGCAGGATGGACAAGCCTTTTAGCCGTATTAAGTCCATATCTACGACAAGACCCGCTACACTTAATGTATTGCCACGTCCGTCACCGAAAATTAACATATCCTTTACCGCTTTCTGGAGTCCGACATAAGCCGCTCCTAAAACCGCTTCCGCTTCTTCTTTATTTGCCCAATAGTCATCAGTAACCTGCTGGTTTTCCGGCTTTAATTCCAGCCATTTTTGGCAAGAACTGCTTATCAACAGCACTGTGATTATTAGGAAGCTATACCATACTTTCATAATTCTTCTGTATTAAAAATTTACATTTACGCCCAACGCAAACCGTCGTGGCCGTGGGGTGTTGGCATTATCTTGACTTAACATATATACATCGCTGGAAAGTGATACTTCGGGGTCTTGACCCGAATATTTTGTCCAGGTATACACATCTTGTAAGGTGGCAAATACGTCACAACGGGAGACTCCAAAGCGCTCTATGAGCGACTTAGGTAACGAATAACGTAGCGACACCATCTTCAATCGCACGAATGATGCATCTTCGACGAAACGATCTGATCCAAGATAGTTATAGCCTTCACCGTACAGCGCCCTCGGGATCATACTGGCATCACCCTCGTTCCGCCATCTTCCCAATACGGCGGTACTCTGATTGCCCGTTCCGCGCATATTCTCTGTACTCATCCGAATTTTGTTCACCACTTTCTGTCCGAATCGTCCGTGGAAAAAGGTGCTCAAACGGAACCCTTTATAATGGACATCAATTCCTCCACCCGCCGTAAAGAGCGGCATGGCATTTCCCAAGTAGACAATATCATACTGATTGATAACCCCATTTCCATCGATATCCTGATATTTGGCATCGCCCGCAAATACGCGTCGATCTCCATTCCGGGTGAACACGGCTTCTCCATCGAGATCCCGAATAACTTCGCCATTCAGATCCCGGGCGTAGGTTTCTTCTATATTTTGATACACGCCTTGATACCGATAACCATAGAATGAACCCAATGGATTTCCTTCTACAATTTTGTGCGCATAATTTTCGTTGTCAAAATCATAGCGTTCAAACTCCATATTATCTGGCAATTCCAGCACGGTATTTCTATTCTTGGAAATATTCAGGTGGCTAAAACTCAAACCAAAGTCTTTACTACGAATGGCCTCGACATTCAGGATCAATTCCCATCCTTTATTCTCCATTTGGCCGGAATTGTAGAAGCTCATTTCTGTGAATCCGGTCGAGGACGGCAGTTTTACATCTTTCTGTAATAAGTCGGTGGTCACGCGGTTATAAATTTCACCGGTAATAGTCAACCTGTTTTTAAAGAAGGCCAGATCAACGCCGAAATCGGTTTGTGTAACCGTTTCCCATTTGAGGTTGTCGAGCTGCATGGATACAGGCCTGATCGCCGCCATATCA
Organism: Sphingobacterium micropteri; assembly: GCF_014692515.1. Classification (GTDB taxonomy): domain Bacteria; phylum Bacteroidota; class Bacteroidia; order Sphingobacteriales; family Sphingobacteriaceae; genus Sphingobacterium; species Sphingobacterium micropteri. The sequence goes on from NZ_JACOIK010000014.1 coordinate 74,869, forward strand.
CCATAACCGGGGGTAATCGGCTCAAATACGCCTAAATAGGTGTAATTACCGCGTGGCGAGTTACCGGTTTTCCCCCAGCTATAACGTAGTTTGACCATATCGGCGATGCCCAATTTCTTGATGAACTCCTCGTCACCAAGATGATAAGCCACCCCGAGCGCAGGGAATCCCTTCCAACGATGCTGCGCAGAAACTGCGGTACTAGCTTCCCAGCGATAGGTTCCGTTAATTAAATATTTATTTTTAAATCCGTAATGCACACTGGAGATCACACCAATATCTCTTCCCATCGAGTTACCGGATCCCATTTTTGCAATCGCTCCACCTGAAGTGGGATCACTCAGTGAGGAAGATGCATTTCCGGAGGTCTCGCTGGCATAACTAAAATTTCTTGACTCTCGCGTCTGTACCAATGCGGCCCCGACAATACTGTGATCTTGTTGAAAAGTCTTATTGTATATAAATTTATTTTCTGTTGAAATGTATAAGTTATCGGCTAGCGCATCTGTACTTCTGTTGAAGAACGGATCTGTCCAGATCACTCCAGTCACGGATTGTGGCAAATACTTTTTATTCTTGGTGGAACGGGTATCAAAGCCTACCGTAGCAGTATATTGCAGTTCAGGAAGGACCTGGTACTGTGCTCTAAAAATAACACGTGCCTGCTCTCCAGATGTTTTATTAACCGATTCATTGACCATCGCGACAGGATTGTACATACTTTCTTTTTCATCCCCAATAAAACTTCCCTGGAAATTAAGACGCGGTGTAAAATACTCGTCCGTATAATTACCGTACGCATCTATAAAGTACGGACTCATGTTCGGCATCTTCGTCATCGCCATGCCACGTGGTGTCTGAATCTTTCCCGTCCAAAAATTGTCGCGGTTACTCAATGAATACGACATATCCGCATTTATATTAAACTTGTTCGAAAACTTATAATTCACGCTTACCAAGGAATTGTAGCGGTTCAACCCCGTTCCTTTTGTCGTTCCGACATCGTTCAAGTAGCCTAAGGATACACGGTAAGTGGCCTTATCTCCTCCGCCGCTGATCGACAAAGAATTGTCGACAAAATACCCGACTTTGGTAACCTGATCCATCCAATTGGTATTTTGGTTATATTCTTTAAAATAAATCCATGACGGATCGTAGTTGATCTCTTGGGTATTATACAACAACGAGAGATAAGGAAGTGCGCGCTGATACCCCAAATCGTTTACGGAATTCCAGATCGCATCCTGAATCATGGCGACATATTGTCCACCATCCAACATCGGAATGGTCTCTGCCTCTCGTTTGACGTCGACTTTACTGGAAAAGGCAAATCGTGTTTTCCCCTGTCGGCCTTTTTTGGTTTTAAAGAGTAAAACGCCATTCGCGCCACGCGATCCCCATATCGCTGTTGCCGCCGCATCTTTCAGTACTTCGATCGATTCGATATCCATCGGCGAAATGTTGATTAACGCGCCGAAATCCTCATCATTGGCCGTCGAGAAATTAAAATCACTGGAAATCTCCGTTGGATAGGGTACACCGTCAACAACGATTAAGGGCTCCGAACTTCCATTGAGCGAGGAGGTTCCGCGAATACGGATCGAGCTACGCGCTCCGGGATCGGCACCGGAAATAATATCTACGTTGGCCAATCGTCCTTGCAGACCACTTTCAATAGAAGCAAAAGGCATGGTTTCCAGAGCTTTCATATCGATACTCTCGGTTGCCGAAACTTGATTTCGGTACGAAATACCCATGGCATTCCGTTGCTGATCTCCGGCGCCGGTAACCACGACCTCTTCAATAGACTTATCGTCAACTTGTAAAGTCACATTCACTTCAGCTTGCCCCGTATAAGGGATCCGTTGTGAAATGTAGCCTATACACGCAACTACAATTGTCAAATCACTTTCTGCGGGCACCTCGACACTATATTGTCCTTGGGCGTCTGTGGAAGCCCCCCTTAAGTTTCTATTATCTTTGTTTTCTACAAAGATCGAAGCCCCTTGTAGCGCTTCATTTCCCTGACCTTTTATATTTCCCGTCAACACATTGGATGATTGACCGACGACCAGAGAAATAACGCTCAAACATGTTATTAAGGTTAATATATATCGCCTCATTTATCTTTTTTTAAATGCTAAACCTAAAATATTTTAATCCGTTATCGTTTTAACAGCTTGTTTATTCGATAAACAGCTCCATCACTGAATACCTGCGGAAAATCTCCTAAAATCGGGACTACGGTACCATCCGAATCAATTAACTCGAGATTTGTTCCGCGATCTGCCAGACTGATCTGTCGGTATCCCGAAGCTCCCAGTCGCAAAGCTGTATCCCATGTTCCCTGAACACCAAATCCCGGAAATGGATAGTCGCCCAAAGAGTTATCCGGAACAGATACAAAATAGGATTTCAGGTATGCTGCTAGTTCCGATTTTTCAGTCGGGATGCTACCATCTTCCAAACCAGCTAACACCGTCTCGTTATCTGGCGCAAAGAGTAGAAAGCGATTACCAAACAGGAAAGACAAGGAGTTCCCGACTTCCATCAATCCGGCACGAGCTAGTAATTTGGAGAATTCGGCATAGGGATGTAGCACGTTCACAGAAGATTCTGCACTGATCAACGTAAACTTGATCGTTCTCGTTTCCGCACCCATCGCTACCTGTGTTTCCATACTCCGACCGTTGTACCATGCACCTTCGATATTACGGGCAGCTACATCTTCTTGCCCGTTATAGGTAGATGTAGAGTATACTTTTCCGTCTATCACATAGACATAGTTAAACGGATTTCGGGTGCGGTACACTTTTTTCCCTTGTAGGGTGGTGATTTCATCATATACAATATGGTCTGAAACAAAGTTCTCCATTTGATTTTGGGATAAGGCCACGAGGACGCCGTCCGAGTTTTCAACCAAAATGTATTCGTCGCCAAATACTGCTGGATTTCCCTCCGTCCAAAACAGCTGGCTATCTCCAATATAAGTATTCTGGATAACCACGTTGGTCGGTATAAAAAGTGTAAAGTCGATATCATTACTCGCTAAGGTTTCATAAAGGCCGGATTGGAACAACATATACATGAAAATTTTGTAATTCGGATTCCGGAATGCCGCACCGGTTACACTATTGAACATATCGGGCACCAATACTTTATCCAAGCCATAGAAAGCGCCATTGGAGGCAATAGCTTTTTGTTTTACATCGTTGTCTGGATCAAATACGATCGGCGTACCGAAAGCCGTCTTGATATCGGGATTCTTTCCGATTTCGGACGGGAAGACAATACTACCCGCATGCACATGGTTATACATTAACAACAATAGGGGCAGTAGATCTACTTGACTCAGCGACGTATAGTGTTCGGCCAAATAGCTATCAAAAAAGCTTTCCAAGGCTCTGTTATTTGGCGCAAACACATTAAACCCTCTATAAGCCAGTCCGGCTAAATCAAAATATGCGACCGCATCTGACAAGCCATAGGTGGTCCATTCGGACGCGATAGATGGCAATGCACCGTGCGACACATTAAAGAGGGAGTCTCCCGCTAGCGCATAGTCTCTGCTAGTCTCCTCATCATAAGTGAACGTCCGGTAACGATCGTAGATAGTCAAAAAATCCTTGTATTCGGGATATTCTTCGAGCGTTGCATGCAAGGTTTTCAACGGCTTCAAGACTTCGTCGACGATGTAGATATATCCGTTATCGCTGGGAATGGAATACTCGGTTACTCCGGCATTTCCCACGTTAAAACCGCTGTCTCCTTTCCAGGTTCCGCTGCCAAAGAAATACCCGTAGTTGCTTGCAGCATCAATACCTTTGGTCTGAAAATGTGTTGGAGATAAAACCGGCAGAAAGCGATCCTTGTTGAATACTTTTCGCTGCTTTCCGGTAATCTGATCCAGCTCTATGCTGATCGAATCTGAGCTACGCGTACGATGTTTGTAATAGAGTCCCGCCATATTGGGCTCTCTCGCTTCGCTGCCGTTGGGCTGATAATTGACCAACATGTCTTTATTGAAGGCGTAGTAGACTAAGTGGTAGCCAATCAGCTTTTTCAATTCTTGTTGTGGAACTTGGGCTACGGAAGACCACTTGTTTTCGGCCAGATATCGCTGAAACGCTTCGTCGGACGGAGCAAAAACCGTGGCGATGGTTTTTCCATCGAGGACCTCTTTAAATCCTGCCCGTTCTGCTGCTTCCAAAAACAGGGTAAACTGGCCCCTATCCTCCAAGACTTCCCAACTATTGCCTTTTAGCCAATCCGGACGTTCGTAATGCGAGACCAGTTCTTTCTTGGAACATGCCACAAAACAAGCTATAAATACACTCATTGTGTACAGTAACAGTTTTCTCATGGATTAATTGGTTTACTGAATTGTTAGTTATTGTTTATTATTTATTCTAGTCTATCTTATTGTTTTGCAAGATGATGGAGATAAACTTCTATATTCAAATATCCCCCGTATTTCGGATCATTACTTAACTGGAGGGCATCTGTCTTCTTATTTTTATCCAAACCTAGACGGACTTCCCACTCGTCGGGAATACCATCATTATCGGTATCTATTAATGATGGCTCATCTGCTAGATCACCCAATCCAGCATTACTTAACGGTAAATCCGACTCGTCATAAACATAAAGTCCGGAGACACCTTTACTAGATAGCTCATCAATTAGCAAAGCATCTACCTGATCTCGTTTCGGCCGTGTTGCGCCAACTTGATTAATCAGATAAGAAACTACTTCTTGTGCTTGCAACGCCGGCGATACGGAGGGATAATCGGCATAATCGGCCTTTGTTTTAAAATTTTTCAACATCAACCCTGGATACCATTGCTCATTCTCTTCTATCAACACTCCATCTAATATCCCATTTTGGTTGTTATCGTAATAATTGCCCGTTTGATACAGGTTAAAATTCTCGTTCCCTCTCGAAAACGGACTTTGCTTGTCCTTCGGTGTGGCAGGACCACCAATAAAATAGTTATTTAGTATGAGCGCATTAGAAATCATCTCCGAATTGCCCCCTAGAATATAAGCATCTGCTGACAACTGATGTTCATTATTGGTCTTATTGGCATTACCAAAATTGTAGACAACATTATTCACAAACTCACTGATTCCTTTTACTTTCGGGTTACGGGTCTTATTACTGATATAAAGCGACTTTAATATGGACAACTTACCTCCTGTTTGCATCAACCCGCCTGCAGAATGATTATACCGATGTAGCCCCTGCGCAATAATGCAGTTCTGGAGCGTTATACTATCCGGCTCCACGCCCTTTTTATCCCAGCTGACAGAGAAAACTTCATCTAATCCCCATGAAAACGACATGTGATCCAAGATTATATTTTTACCGTTTGCGATGCCGGACGCATCCTCATTTTTTCCTGCACCTGTATTAGCACCCAAACGAATACGTAAGAAACGCACGATGGTTTCATTAGCGCCCGAAAAGGAAACTTTTTTTCCATACAAAACAATCCCGTCTCCCGGAGCGGTATGTCCGGCAATGGTGGTGTAAGGGGCAACCGTTATGTTGCTTTTTAAATGTATTACACCCCCAACCCTAAAGACAACAAACCGTCCAGGTTGACTTACTGCCTCCCGAAAAGAACCCGGACCATCGTCTGCAAGGGTCGTTACAAAATAAACACGAGGTTCTTCGTGTCCTCTTGCGCCTTTTGCAAACCGTCCAAATCCTTCTGCTCCCGGAAAAGACAGCAATGACTGCGCCTGTAATACGGAACTTAGGGTGAATAAGACCCCGACAAATAATCCTCCGATTAGGTTCAAATCTCTCCTCATCTTAGTTAGTTTAAGACAGGCTTAAAAAAGCCCCTATTTTAATGTTTATACGTTGGTGTTTAGTTATTACATCCGTTTATCTCGAAACGATGTAGGTGTTACTTCACATAGTCAAATGTAGGGCACGTCTATTTTTTAGGTATTTAAAAATTGACGAAATACATTTAAAAATTGACAAAGCGCTTTTTTTAAACGATTTAACCAAAAATTGCTAGGAAAGCGTTGGTGTATTATGAAGCGACACACCAACAATCATCCCTTTTTTTTCAGATAATCAGATGGGGAAACCTGATACATCTCTTTAAAGCAGGTACTGAAATAACCCGAACTGTTGAATCCCACTTTGTAGGCAACTTCCGTCACCGTAAGCTCACCGGTATCCAGCAACTGCTTGGCTCGTTTCAATCTAATGTCCCGAATAAATTCTACCGGAGACATATTTGTTAAGCTTTTCAGCTTTTTATAGAACGTGGTTCTTCCCATCGCCATCGCATTTACGGCCACGTCAATAGTAAACGAGGTGTCCGACATCTGGTTTTCAATAATTTGGATAACCTCTCGTAAAAAAGTTTCGTCTTTAGACGTGATGACGACTTCCGTAGGTTCCAGTTTCAGTATCGTTTGCTGATCCACAATAGCAGCAACCAACCGTTGTCGATTTTTTAAAAGATTTTGCAGCAGATGCTTTACATAATCGATATGGAAAGGTTTCGTAATATAAAAATCTGCTCCGTAGGAAAGTCCTTTTATTTGATCTTCTATAGCGGACTTCGCTGTCAATAAAATAATGGGAATATGGCTCGTTGTCAGATCACTTTTTATCTTTTCTAACATCTCGATACCATCAATTTCTGGCATCATGACATCCGAAACAATCACATCCGGTATCAATTCTCTCGCTTTCTCATAGCCTTCCTTGCCGTTGCTGGCTTCGTATACCGTATATACCGCTTTGAATTCATCAACCATAAAGCGTCTTAACTCCGGATTATCTTCGACCAAAAGTAATTTAAGGCGGTCTTCTCCATATTTTTCGTCCGCATCGGTTTCGCATATCCCCGTCGGCACATCAGCGCGTTCTTTTTCTTGACGGACTTCTAGATTTTCGGCCAACAGATCTTGCGGTTCAAAATGGGCATTGCCTTCCAAAAATTGGATGGTAAAGGTCATCCCTCCATCTTCGTTTATTTCCGCAACGATCGTCCCACCGTGCAAATTCATAATATCTTTTGATAAGGCCAAACCGATTCCGGTGCCTTTAAACGCTTTATCTTGCGAATTTCCCCCTTCGTAATAAGGCTCGAAAATAACGTCGAGCTGATCTTTATGAACGCCCTCGCCTTGATCATGTATCTGAACGATGATATGCTCTCTTTCTTTTTCGATACGGATAACAATTCGACTTTTGTGCGGAGAGAACTTAACCGCGTTGGATATAACATTAAAAAACACAATATCCATTTTATCCTCATCACACCACATCTGGATTTCCGACTCACCGGTAATCAGCTCTAAGGATATCTGCTTATCCGCGACGATATCCGCGAAATTATCCAACAACTGTGTCAGAAAGCTCACCAATTCTACTTTTTTCACATCTAACTGTGCCTTTTGTTCTTGAATCTTACGAAAATCCAGCAATTGATTGACAAATCGAACCATACGGTCCGTATTCCTATTAGCCACATACAAGTATTTAACACCCTTTTCTGATAACGTTTCGGTCTGCTTCAATTTACGCAATGGGTTGACGATAAGTGTTAAAGGCGTTCGCAATTCGTGTGAAATATTTGTAAAGAATTGTATTTTCAAGGCCGCTATTTTCTTCTCTACGGCTACTTTATGCTTTAATCTTATCATCGTGAAAATAATCCGTCGAACGACCTCCAGTGCACCGACAACCAAAATAATATAACAAAGGATCGCCCAGCCACTTAACCACCAAGGTTTGTTTACGATGATAGCTATACTTTTTTCCGGTATGTTCGCGAAGTGTCCGTTGCTGGTCGTTTTCACCCGAAACGTGTAATTCCCAGGCGGGATTTTGGTATAGGTAGCTTTCTTCTGGTTTTTTACAAAATGCCAGTCTTTATCATATCCCTCCAATATATAAGCATAGGATATATCATCCGGCGCCCGATAATCCAACACGGTGTATTCAATGGTAATCACATCCTGATCATGCCGAAATACAATTTTGTCCGCATAATTAATGGATGTTTTCAGTGGCGATTCGGGATCCTTAATGTCCATCTCTTTATTATACAGTTGGCTTCCCGTAAACACCATATTGCCGGGAAATTTTTCATTCACAATTTTGTCCGGATAAAACGATATATAACCGTCCATTCCTCCAAAAAAGATCTCTCCTTTATCGGTTTTGAGACAGGCCGCTTCGGAAAAGCCCACTTTAGGGAGGCCGTTATAGGTATTGTAGTTTCTGAAATCTTCTGTTGCGACATTCATCACCGCAATACCATTCTCGGTGGTCATCCAAAGATTTTGATGGTTATCCTCAATGATGCTTAGGATGATATCATTTGGCAACCCCTGTTCTTTGGTAAAAGCTCTAAATCGCAGATCCTCATTAAATTGGCCGGGTTTATTCAGAACTTTACTCAGGCCTCCGCCAAAAGTACCGATCCAAACTTGATCATTACTCGATTTAAAAAGGTACATGATATCGTTATTTCCCAAACTACTTTTATCTCCCGCTATCTTTGCCGTGGGTATAAATTTAATGTCATCGGGATTTCCGTCCGGATCAAACCGCAGGAGCCCGTCGGTAGTTCCTAACCATATCTTGTTATCCGGTCCTTCCATAGCATGCCGTATCACCTGAAAAGCGCGTTTGGGATAATGCTTAAAGGAATTGTTAATATTTTTAAAATGCACCTTCCCCTTTTCTTCGACCAATAGATTTGGACCTTTCTGAAAGGTAAATATCCACAATTTACCTTTATCATCTTCGGTAATGTTATAAATCTGATTACTGCTCAGACTCGTGATGTCCCTGGGATCGTTCTCATAACGGACGACCTTATATCTCGTTCGCTGCTCATTTTCAGGCTCCAGTTTAATCAGCCCGTAGCCTTTGGTGCCCATCCAGATGTTCTTATGCCGATCTTCTGTTATACAATATATACTGCCTGGAATTTGGCTATTATTGAGCACTTTTACATCGTCGTTTTTATGGAAATATACTTCACCTCGCTTATTTGTAATCCATATCTTTCCGTCGGAATCCTGTAGTAAAGCCCTTATTTCATTATCAAACCGGTCCGGGGAGGTATTGACTAAACGACTATGCCGGAAGTTGTCAGAAAAAAAAGTTGCTTTATTCACCCCACCATTTCGAGTACAGAACCACAATACCCCTTTTTTATCTGAATATGCCGCAACGATATTGTTCGAAAACAGCCTATTCGTATCGGCAGGATCGTTATAGAAGTAGGCCAATTTATTTGTCCCGCTCTCATACGCGCCAAATCCTCCCCCTTTTAAGCATACCCATATCGTTCCATTAATATCTTCAAAGACTTTAAAACTTCGGTCGTTTATAAATCCTTCTTGCGTTATAAAAGGTAAATTATGTTCTTTCTTATGCACAAAGGCGTCGAATGTATCGGTCGATGGATTGTATAAAACGGCTCCGTCTTTTTCCGGTTCTAACCAGAGACTTCCGGTTCGATCTTCATACATAGACAAATAATTCGCTTGTCCATTTTTCTGCTGCAGGGTACCATGTTGGGTGTCATAAATCTTCAACCCCTGATTGGGCATGGTTAAATAGATCTTGCCTGTTTTGGAGAACAACATATCGGAAATTTCGCCGTCTCCTATCCGCTTTTGGGAAAAGGTTTTCGATGTCGGCTCATACGCTACCAAAATACCATCCGTTGTTGCGAAATACAATTTTCCTTTTGCATTAGTCGCCGCATGCGAGAAGTTATGTTGTTGCCCATACACCTGATTTTTAGGTTCGAGAAGGGGAGTATATTCTTTATTCGCTTTGGTTAAACAGATCAAACCACGTTTCGTTCCAAACCAAACCCGATGCATGAGGTCTTCAAATATGAAGTTGACGTTATTTCCTAGATATGCGGTTTCCATACTGTAGTTTACGACCTGCAACTTTCCATTTTCTAAGTCGGAGACGCATATCGCACTGTTGTCTTCCGTGGTTAACCACACATCCCCATTTGCCGTCGGAATAATACTTGAAATAAAGGCATGTTCCAGACTTCCTCCTTTATCGGTCATCGTAATCGGCAAAAATTCTTCTTTGCGCTTGTCAAAACGATATACTTTCTTATCGTATGTTTTTACCCATAGATATCCACGCTTATCCTCAACTATTTCCCTTATTTTATTACTTTTTAACGTAGACTGGTCTCCAGGTCTGGATTTATAAACGACAAATTTATTGCCATCATAGCGATTCAATCCATCCCAAGTCCCGAACCATATAAAACCTTCCCTATCTTCTACTATACAGGAAACCCCATCATGAGACAATCCATTTTCGGTTGAATAGGTTCTAAATCTAGGTTCTCTCGCGATTCCTTGTGCATGAAATATAATGATAAACATTATCCATATCACCGCACCCCAAGCTTTTCCAATTTTTGCAGTCATTTATATCGGCTCCAATACTATCGTCATTTTGGTTTACAATTTCTAAATATAAACCATTCCTTAACATCGCGCATCATGTAGTATCCTGCTCGGCACTGTATTACAAAAAAACAGGCTGTCCGTGAAGGAACAGCCTGTTGAAAAGTAAACAATATAAACTCCTTTTTTAATACGTTTGCCCGTCTACCCCGAAAATCGCTGCATCCGTTTTTGGATCTATCTCGTAGTATTGAATCGCGCTATCATTCATTTTCGGATAGCTTTTCTTAATCAACGTTATCATTTCTGCTCCTGCTAACAATGCCGGCCCATATCCGTGTGCTGCATAGGCATTTACCGGACGATGGTAATAATAGGCCGGATCAAAAGCCATACCCGTACCTACACAGGTACCTTCTACCTGTCCTTTCGCATTGATTTGCGTGGACACCGCGCTCCATCCCAATTGTGCTACCGGTCCGTAGGATATAACATCCAGCCAACCTTTGTTAATGCCACGCGCAATACAGTATACATAGATCGCCGTAGCCGAAGTTTCTAGGTAGGAATCATTTTTATCCAATAACTGGTGCCAGAAGCCGGTACCTGATTGATAAGGAGCAATACCTTTGACATGCTTTTTATAAATATCGAGTATATCGTCTCTCTCTGGATGATCCAGCGGCAATACATCAAGCACTTCGGTTAGTGTAAGCAACGCCCATCCGTTGGCACGTGCCCAATGAAAAGCAGGGTGGCTATCTGCGCTTTCGATCCAGCCATGCATATACAATCCTTTTTCCGGCACGAACATACGTTGTGTAAATTGCTTTATCTGGCGTACAGCTTCGTCGAAATAACGTTTCTCGCCCGTGTAACTCCCCATTTGCGCAAGTGCAGGTATGCCCATGTACATATCATCCAGCCATAGACTATTCGCCTGTGGACGCATACGGGCGAACGTGCCATCGGCCAGACGGTGTTCTTTATTTTCAATAAAGTCCATGTAATTGTTGATCAGCTCCTTGTAATCTACACCAGATGCCGTATGGCTAAATTTCACCATCGCGGCACACATTGCGCCGGCATCATCCAACGAACCAGGCAATATCACTTGCCGGATTTGCCTATCCACCACATGGTGTTCTTCGTGCAGGCGCCGAAAATGCGGAGCCACGTCTGATAGAAAATCAAAGCGTTTCGCTACGTACTCCCTATATTTCGGATCTGCTGTTGCTTCCGCTGCCTCCAACATACCCGCATAGGTCACTCCCCATTCGTAACTTGCCAGACGAAAGTCACCTTTTTCCAATTGGGCATGTTTATTTAGTTGTGTGTAGTCTGTAATATCCTTTCCTGTTATAGTATCCAGTACACGGGTAGGTGTCTCTTCATCTAGATAAACAAATATCCGATCAAGATGCTGTTTAATTTCCGCTGCGGTCCACTCTTTATAGGGCGTGGTATATTCTGGCGCCAACAGGTGCAGCGGAGTATTCGAATCGTTGACCTTCGTCTCTTGTGTGGTCGTCTCTTGACATGACATCATTCCTACTATGGAAATGAGTCCTATTGATAAATACGCGGTTCTCATATGTTCGTTAATCATTTTATCGTTCTTTTCAAAGGAATTAGGGTTACTTCACCCGAAAGACCAGAAGCTTTCGGGTTCCAATTTCGGGCAGAGAATATACCATCTTCCCCTCTATTTTCTGCACGTCTAGCCGCAAAATTGATATTATAAAATTTTCGCCAAGTCATTCCTTGTTTATCCATATAGGCTATACGGTTGGCCATCAGATTAGATACAGCAATTTTCAAGGTGTCGTTCCCATGCAAGGCTTCTACTGGTATTTCCAATTCGTATGGCGCATTCAACAGGGTACCGATATGCTTGTCATTCAAATAGATGGCCGCACTCTCATGCACATTATCCAAACGCAACAACCAAGCGTCGGTACTTTCCGATAAGGACGGAATAATCGTCATGTATTCCGCCGTCCCAGAAAAATGTTCATAATCGCTACCATAATTCACCCAGGACTGCAATTTTTCTGTCGAGACACTTTCCGGCAAGATAGGACCTCCTTTAATAAAATCAATCTTCCAGTCTGAGAGGGCGACAGCATTGTCCAATATTTCGTAGAAAGGGTATAATTCTCCCGTATAAATATCCTTAAATGTCTCCACGACAATCGATTCTTCGGGACGAATACTTACATATATGACGGTTTTTCTTTCATCTGATTTGGTAAACGCATACCCTTCCGCACCTGTCATCGGGTTATATAATGCGGCCGAAGTGTAATCAACCTGTAGGGCAATCCATCCCTTAAACAATGTATCGGAGGTATTTTTGATAAAATAATAGTAGTTACCATCATCTTTAAGACGACGAATCGATTGTAAACCATCGTTGTAAAACGATTCAGGCTGAACGCCGGAATATGTGACAAGCTCCGGGAGCTCTTCAGCGACCACAATTAATCCTTTTCCATAAGCCGCCATACACCGGTTGCCTTCCTGTTTAAACGATAATTCGTTTTTCAAATGTGCTATCTTCTGCGTTCCCTCTGCCTTTCCGCCCATACCCGGAGCGGCCTTTGGAAGATCTTTCACAAATAACAAAGTTGCTCCCTCATTCGCCAAATTAATCAGTTTTTCAAAGGTCTCAGCCGGCATAAGGGACGCTTCCGGAATTAAAATAGTTTTATAGCTATTCCCATTTGTAAGGAGTTGATTAACCTCGTAGGTAACATCCTGCAATTGTTGATCGGAAATAGCATCCCAGGAATATCCATTTTCCGACAAGTAATCCCCACAGACCTTGAGACTGAGATCGTCAAATAAGGTGTTGGAATGAAAGTGCTTCAACATGTAATTCCCTCGTTCTGACCAGTGGTCGGCAACATTAAAATAAACCAGTATATCATTGGCTGGACGCCCTGCTTGCAGGAAACTCTGGGAACGGGCGACGTATTGGTTTAATGTTTTAAAATCGTCCCACAGACTATTGGTCGGCGTAAAATGTACCGCTGCATAAAAAAGCCATCCTGGCCACATAGCTTCTTGTGGAGAATAAGCCGTACCATGATAAAAGATATGATTTACGCCAGAAAGAAACATGTTATCTACCGCATTCTTTACATCCCCCCAATTAGACTCAAAATGTTCATTAAGCCAAGTGGCCGATTCGGAGGAAATCAGCTTTTTACCCGTAACATGTGCGGCTGAGGCGGCACTTTTAAGGTTAACGATTTCGCGGCCTTCGATTTCGGGCACGTCGCTGGCTGCGTACAAATCCAACACATTTGCCGGCGAGCCGTGCGCCTGATTACGGATGCCTTTACCCTGTGCACTCGCCCATTTCTGCCATGGTTTGGTATAGTTTTCTAACAAAAGCTGACTTATCGTCCAGCGGTAATCATATATAACGCGGCCGTTCATTTCCTCCGTATCTCGTCCTAACAAGGCAGGGATATAGTTGCGCAAATCGTAGTCGTTTAGCTGCTGGAATGCTGTAAAGAAGTCTGGAGTCCAATTGGCTTCGCCATGGGCGTCGTCCACTTCATAGGAATCGTTAAAATAATATCTTAGATAGTTGAGATCATGATTTTTGAACGCTGTATCAAACTTATCCAAATATCCGTCTAACGCTGATCTTGAGAAATGATCGATCACATTTCCTTCTCCTCCAGGGCCAGCACGCTCTACCTGTTTGCCGTGCAAACCTTCAAACAGTGCACAGATCACCCACTCTCCCTCGGGGACTACCCATGTCAGCTGGCCATCTTCTACCTGATTCGTCAGGTCGATCTTCTCCGTAAAACCATCTTGACCAGACTTATGTGCCGAAACCAAAATCAGCGGCAAAGGCTTCTCCAAACGCACCTGATCGAAAGCGTATTCTTGCAAATCACCATAAGTTGACAACGGTTCTTTTACATCGTTGATTTGCACCTTCTTTCCGTCTTGCATACGCAGGACAGGTTGCTGCATATACGCTATGTTTGTTGAAAATGTTTCTCCACCGGCGACGTTAAACACTTGAGAAGTGAAATATCGAGATGCTGTTTCCGCGCCAACCCAAGGTCCACCGAATGGCCATCCTGATGCGTTAGCTAGATCTACACCTAATCCAAGTCGCTCGGATTCTTTCAACGTATACACCAACTTCTCCGTCCAATCAGGAGAAAGAAAATCAATAAACTGTTTTTCTTCTCCTTTTACACCATAAATAGGTGTTATTTCCACACCCCCCAATCCCGCTTCTTTGTAGGCCTCCAGTGATGCTGTTAATCCTTTTTCCGTTACCGCACTACCATGCCACCACCAGCGTGTCCAAGGTTTCATTTCCGGTGTAATTTCCGGCCAGGAAATTTTCCCCGTTTCTTTTTGTTGCAAATTATTTTGCTCGCAGCTCGAGAATACAGTTATCAGACAAAGAGAAAGAAAAATAAAGTGTTTCATATTACAGGGCTTGAGTTATTCATGAACCGACCTTCAATTCATTAGCAGCAGAAACTTCTACCACTACTTTCGCGGCTAATTGTTTCGCCAGATCCACAATGTAGTTTTCAAAATAATCACGGTTACGGAAACCCTCGTCGCTCAATTCCCAACCGGCAATGGCATAATAGCTGACATGGGCATCATCGGAGATGTCTAGTTTGGCCATATAACTATCCACCAATGGACCTATTTTCGGAGCTTCCGTGTATCCGTTGTAACAGTCATACGGCAGGATAAGAGCCAATCCCAACCACCACTCCTGACCGTAGGACTGTCGATCGTGTGTATACAAGACCACCCATTGGTTATCGATGATGATTTCTTTGGGTGGCTGGCTCGAAAAAATATTGACCAAGCCCACAAGTAAGGTATCTCCCTCTTGCACCCCTTGGGCACGAACCGTATTCTGATAGCCGTACATCCCTGCCCAGATAACAGGCTGCTCCGTTAAGCTATAATAACGACCTCCTGCTTTCCAATTCCGGTACTGAAGATCCATTGAAGATCGCAAAGGTCCTTTCTCTACAACCCTAAAAATCGTTGTGTCCACGTTGTTAACGGCATCCAATGCGGTTACCCCGACACGGTACATAGCATCTCCATTGGCCAACGCAATCCCACCAATTCCCACAGAGTTCCCTACAGGCATGATATCCCTTCCCCAATCCAACATCACATGGTAGTTGTCTTCCACAGCCCCCTGCGCATTGATGCCAACATCGGAGGGGCTCATATAAGAAACCTTTTTACCAAAAACGTCCTTCGAATTACGACCGTCCAAGTAATGCCGAAACCCCACTTTGTCGTTTTCCCAAGAAGGCCCATCCGTTTGGTATGGTTGGTAACCTATGCTAAGTGGCAATTGATCAGCGTAAAGTGTGTCTCCCAATCTCGGTTGTACGGGGTTGCCCAGTCCGTCTCGCTTACCAAACCGAACCGCCGTTTTCTGTTCATACGCTATGCTGTCATCGGTATGTTGCGCTGTCAAGACCACTTCGCCCAACGCGGGAATATCGATCAGGAAAAACAGTTCATCCCACTCACCGTCTCCGGTGGTATCATTTACTTGGGAGGGAATGGTATCGCCCTTTGCATCAAGCAAGAGTGGGTAAAATTTCTTATCGTTCGTCAAATCCGACCGTTTGACGACAATGGCCTTCTGCCGTAAATCAACAGAATCAGTATTCTTCAGCGTAATTATCTTTATTTCTTCGCGTTGGCTACATGATGATAATGCGAAAAGGGCTGTACATCCTAAAAAGAATAAATATTTCATCATCTTATCGATTAGTCAAGTCTTTTACTATATGTTCGTTCCAACCAACTTTTTGGTACAGGAATAATACAGATATTCATCGTACGGTCATCTTCCGAGAGCATGGCGGATTGAATCTGGATACGCGTGCCATCTGGACTGAATGTGGGGTGTGGGTGGTCTGCTGCGGTAGTTTTATGCCCCGAAGACAACAGCACCATCTCGTGGGTATGACGGTCAATCAGATAGATATCTCGTGCAAAGTCATCCCCAACCAGCCAGCGGCCATCACCCGAACCAGCTACGTGCCAAAAACCACTGCCACGATGGGTCTGCCCTTCAATACGCATTTCCCGTGTTCGGAGGTTTACAACGGCAAAACCCGTAGGCTTCTCCCGTGTACCGGAAGGACCCCAAGCTGTTTCCTGTCCCGGATTAGCACCACCAACGTTTGTGCCCGGAGACGTCTGACCCTTCACAACCCCAGGAATAGGGCGATGCCCCATAATCGCAACACCGACTTCATCCGTCGTCAGAAATGCTTCATGGGTGACCCATTCGTATTCGGACTCGGGATAGAGCGGTCGCAGTCCGGTACCATCCGCCATAACCGTCCATGTACGCTGAGGCGACTTGCCCCCGGTTTCCCAGCAAAAGACAATTTCACCCTTTTTCCAAGGGTTTGTCTGTATATGTCCCACCTGAAAAGGAACAGAGATCACATGGGCGACTTCACCAGTCTTAATATTCATCTTTGCGATACCTGATGGACCGGCTCCCATATTGCGGGGACCAAACGCTTCTTCAATTTTTGTACCCTCGGGCAGGTGTTTAGCCGCTTCGTCCTTACCAACACGGAAAAACACCCATTCTTCGCTATCGCCGTCCAATGCCATATCGCCACCGGCACCGATTTCAGGAGACGTGGTCCCGCAAACCCTTTGGTAGACCGATGCCGACTGCAAATTTCCCGTCTCAATATCAGCAAACAGCTTTGCCAGATCCACTTCGATAACTTCCATTGATCCATCTGCACTCCTTCCCATAGGTTTGCGCATGAAATAGAGGTGCATGGAGTTTCTCGCGATATTTAACATACCGGTGTACCCTCCTTCAGTAACTTGCACCATTTCTCCGCTTTCTTCATGAGCGGCAATTGCTTCGCCAGGTTCACGGTCTGAACGAAAGATCAACCACTTTCCATCCGACGTCCATTGGTTGTGTGTCTGGTATATTTTTGAATCCCCAACCGGTGTGCTGGTTAAAAATACCAGATCAATACCGGTAACCGGATCATTGACAACCTTTCGCTCGGAAGGAAAACGTTTACCAATCTGTGCTGTGGCAGACCAAGAACACAACAAGACCATACCAAACATCATCAATTTCAAATAAATCGTATACATAAGCTTAATAACTGTCTTTTTTTCTTACAAAATGTACAAGCAAAGTGAAGAGTTGCCCATGATAAAGTTGAAAGATCTCTTCAAAAGCGACCTCATCGCCTTGGCGAAGACGATCGATTAATATTGGATTAACTACACTTCTAGTCATGAGAAAGGTTTATAATGTTTATTTATAACATAGTTGCCAATTGCAATTTAGGGAATACCTTTCGTAACACTATCATGCTGTATCCTGTGTACAGATGGCTATAATGAAAGAGAGCTGCAAATCAAGCAGCTCTCTAACATATACATATAATAAAAACTAATATCCGTTATTTTGCTCATAAAGTCCGGGCGCATTACTCATTTCCGACTGCGGAACGGGATATAGGATATAATCCGTTTTGAAATCTTCCATTTGCCCTCCGGTATCCTCCTCCTCGATCCAAGTTTTCATCGTGGTTTCCGCCGTTCCTGACCGAATAAGATCAAACCAACGCAATCCCTCGCCCACGAATTCACGACGACGTTCCTCCAGAAGCTGTGCCTTCGTTACATCGGTGAGGGTTGTGGTCAAGCCGGCACGCTCACGAACTGCGTTCACGACTGCATCTACATCAGTTATTGTAGAGCCCGGTGCTCCATTCAATACACATTCTGCTTTTAACATCAACAGGTCTGTGTAACGGAATACGATATAATTAATCGGCCAGTCAAACCGGCTCGTGGTGGGCACCTTGGTGATATCTACATATTTTCTGATAAAGGAACGGTTTTCGACGACAGCTCCATACGTATACCCCTCCTGTATACTAAAGGCTCTACGAACATCATTTTCGTCATATTTACTTAATAAATCCAAAGAAACCGGCCGTATCATAAGGCCTCCCTGTACCCCAAAACCTAAAGATTGGAACCAAGTATCGGGTACCAATACCCAAGGGAAGGTTGCACCAACGACAGGGTTGGATCCGCTGGAATATTCAATATTAAATACGACCTCTTTATTACGTTCATTACCGTAATTGAATATCTCTTGATAGGTCGGTAAAAACTGAAACTCATTACTGGTTATAATATCGTTAAATTCATTCACAGCCTCGCTCCATTCGTTTGTATTCAGTCCGGCTCCATCAATACCATAATTAGGCCCCGAACGTGTCATATACACCAGTCCAAGCAACATCTTGGCGGCGTACTTGTTCGCACGCCCTTTATCTGCAGTAGCATACGTACTCGGTGCAGGCAGATAGTCAATCGCCAAGTTAACATCTTCGATGATTAAATTATAGATATCGCTGACCTCACTGCGAGGAATAGTCTTCGCTTCATTCGCGGAGACTACGCGGTCAATTAAGGGGACTCGCCCAAAATAACGAAGCAAATCAAAATAATAAAATGCCCGGAGAAAACGTACTTCTCCTTCCATACGCCGACGTACAGCCTCATCTAAAATGACGGATTCGCCTTTTTCCGCTAATTGCTCCAAATAGTTATTAGCCCTAAAAATACCGGTAAAATTGGCCTCCCAAGCTTCCTCCACATAAGGATTGCTCGAAATGGTACGATGAAAACTGTTAATGCCCTCCCAATCGCGCACCCCTCCATCCGAAATTGCATGCAGATTGTCCGATCTCGTCTCGGATAGATTCATGAGTCGGTCCGGATAGCTTCTTGCCGAACTATAGACCGCATTTAGTCCTTGGTTAAAATCATCCACCGTTTGAAAATAAGTTTCAGACGACGCCTCTGAGATCGGCTGCTGTGCTAAATCCATATCACAGGACGTTAACAACCCTAAACTCATTACAAAATATAATATCTTTTTCATCGTTTTAGAAAGTCAAGTTAACACCAAATGTAATTGTTTTCGGCAGTGCCAGTCCGCCGTAATCGCCAGCTTCGGGATACCGATCGCTACCACTCAGATTCGTATTAGCCGATTCGGGGTTAAGTCCACCATCGTATTTATCGTTACCCCAAAAGTTTTCCAAGGTCAAATATACCCGTCCGGAATTTAACCAGGATTGCCCTGCTAAGCGCAGTTCTCGGAAATTGTATCCGAACGTCACGTTGCGCAAACGCCAATAGTCTGAAGAATACAGCCAATCGGTATTTTTGATACGCCCGAAAGTAGAGTAAGCCTTTCCGACCCGTCCCTCACCAGGGTCTTCGGCCGAATACCACCTATCTCTATAGAAACCGAGCGCATTGTCCGTCGCTCCTTGGCCTGTACGCCCTAAAGCCCGACCCAATAGCGAGTAGAGGTGTCCGCCGTTCTGCCCTTGAAACATAAAGCTTAAGTCAAAATTCTTGTATCGAAAGTCATTGGTGATCCCCCAAACATAATCTGGATTCGGATGCCCTACAATCACCCGATCATCTGCATCAATCACTTTATCGCCATTGGCATCTACATAACGTGGATCACCAGCAACCTGGCTACCGTATAAAGCCACTCCATTATCAATATCCTGTTGCGTCAGGATACCATCTTGCTGTACGACATAAATACTATACATCGGTTGCCCTACCCGCAGGATGCTATGTTCAATATCAAAAGAAGAAGGAATCAGGATTTCCTGTTGATCGCCTATTAACTGCGTCACTTTATTGGTATTATGGCTCAGATTAAAGGAGGTCGACCAAGTAAAATTATCCCGTTGTATATTACGCGAAGTGATCTCCAGATCCCAACCGCGGCTGCGCACTTCGCCAGCATTGTCCAATAAAGAACCAAATCCCGTCGACCACATCGTCGGTACATTCAGCAATAGATTGCTACTGGTTCGTTGATAAACATCAAACGATCCCGATAGCCGGGACTGGAACAAGGCAAAGTCTAATCCCACATCGAAGGTTCTGGACTTCTCCCAGGTGAGATCCGGATTGATGATATTCGATGGCGCCCAACCCGGCGCCGCGCTACCATCCCAAGAATAATTGGCTTCACCTAGAACGGCTATACTACTATAATCGCCGATGTTATTGTTTCCAGATTCACCGTAACTACCTCTGATTTTCAAGTCTTGAATAAATGTTGCCGATTGCATAAAACTTTCATCCGACAGGCGCCAACCCGCGGATATAGATGGGAACCAACCCCATTTGGTATTCATACCGAAGCGGGACGATCCATCACGACGCATGCTTGCAGAGAACAAATACTTACCGTCGAACGCATATTGCACCCGTCCGAAATAAGATAATAGCAAATTTTTCGTCGCATTCGTCGATGCTATGGTTCCCACCGCCGCGTTTAACGTCATGATATTACTGTTCCTATAACCTCCCTGCGACGTAATGGTTGACCCATCAAACCTGTCGTAGTTATAAGCATGCCCTAACAACGCCGTTAAATTATGTTTATCCCGTTCCAAATTATAGGTTAAGGTATTCTCGTTGACAAAAGTCTGTTTCCGGTATTTATTACTCGACCCGTAGGTAGCCTGATTTGGATTGGTTATCCGTTGCTGCAACGTTCCCCCAATCGTATACGGCCGGAAACTAAACGCCGTACGGTCGGTATGGTCCACGTTTACCGTGGTCTTAAAGATCAAATTATCTAAAATATTATATTGACCATACAACGTAGCCAGTATCCGAGCGGTCTTATTTTCACCCACATAATTGGTCAACTTAGCTATAGGATCATTAGTAGATGTACTCCAAGGGTATTTTTCATTTTCAAAAACATTGACGGTACCCACAGGGTTGTCCTGAACGGGTGACATCGAATAAATCTGGTGTATCATATTGTCTTTGCCTTCTACACCCGGATCGTTTGCCTCCGAATACGTCGGTGCCAGATTCATCCCGAAGGTCAGCTTCTTCGTTGGCTTCACATCGATATTGGCACGAAGCGCATAATTTTTATAATCCAATCCCTGCACAATCCCTTTCTGATCCATATAGTTACCCGACACATAATAATTCACGAACTCCGTACCACCAGAAGCACCCAACTGATAGTTTTGTACCAGTCCGTTACGATAGGCCTCATCCTGCCAATCGATAATATGCAATCCGGGGTATCCTGGCTCCAGCCAGCGTTCGTCATACATATAAGCAGTGTTATAGGTTCCCGGGGCCAAGCCTAAAATTGCCCCGCGTTCGGCTATGCTTTGTGATGCGGTGCGTCCCGCGCCGGAAGTGACCCACGCACTGTTAATCATTTCTATAGAACGATCTATCCATTCCTCTCCATTTAACATATCCAGCTTCCTATAGGGTGATGACGCCCCTAGATAGGTATTAAAAGAAATCGTCGGCTTTCCAGATTTCCCACGTTTTGTGGTAATGAGTACGACCCCATTGGCTGCTCTTGACCCATAAATGGCTGCTGCCGAAGCATCCTTTAACACTTCAATCGATTCAATATCGTTCGGATTAATGTTATCTAATGGATTACCTGACGCATAATTTCCGGATCCATTTGGTGCGGCCGTTGCCAAGGGAAAGCCATCGATAACATACAACGGCTCGCTTCCCGCTGTAATCGACCCGGATCCACGAACTTGCACACTAAGGCCTTTACCCGGCACACCGGTTGTCTGTTTTACGCGGACACCGGACATTTGCCCCACCAATGCCTGATCAACACGTACCAATGGACGCTCCTCCAAGCCTTCGGCATTAAATTTAGAAACAGGGGCAATAACATCCGAACGCCTTTGCGTCCCATAACCAATAACAACGACTTCGTCCAATACTTCATCACTCGCTTGCAGGGTTACCGTAAGTGGCTGTAAGTTCTTCACGACAATACGCTGACTTCTGTATTCCACCGACGTGAAGACCAATGTTTCGCCGATATTAATCGACACGCTAAATTCGCCTCCCGTTCCGGTCGATGTCGACCGCTGATTGTCTCCCAACACTTGCACAGAAACCCCAACTAATGGTTGTTCCGTGGCGTCCACAACCTTACCCGTTAATAGTTCTTGTGCTACGGCCTGATGAGCAGCTCCAAGAAAGAGGGCAAGTAGACTGTAAAAAAAGATTTTTCCTCTCATAGATTTATCAACTCGTTATAAAGATTTATACTAGCTCAAAAGCAAGGTAGAAAGTTTGCGTAACAAAACTGTTATGCACTCTCATGGTCATTATAAAAGAGGCCATTTCCTTTTCGAAAATGGCCTCTTTTATAGAAAATAGACAGGAAAGTATTAATAGCTGAATAAACGCACTGGTCCTTTTAGACCGCTATCCATTAGTTTCCATTGACTTGCATCGAAATCGTTATAATCAATATTCACAAAGTTGATTTCATGATAATTACGCCAGGAAACTTTTCGTTTATCGAGATCCCGAACGCGATTGGCCATCAAATTCGCCACTTCAATACGAATATCATTCTTACCATTTTGTAACAGTTTTCCAATCTCCAGCGTAAACGGATGAGCCCATACGATACCGGCGTCTTTTCCATTTACCCATACCTGTGCACTTTCACCCACTGTCCCCAAATGCAATTGATATCCTTTGTCCGACTTATTTTCGATGGTGAACGAGGTTTCATAAGCAGCCATGCCAGAAAACTTATCAGCAACCGCATCTCCCCAAGTTGTCCAATAGCTTAGCGTGTTCAATGTTCGTGCTTTTGGTAATTGTGGTCCGCCGTGCAAGAAGCTTACCTTCCACGGATGAACGAACACCTTTTCCTCCTGCGGCTGATTGATATAGTGATAGTCCGGATCTACCTTATCCGTATTGGACGCGTACACCACCCAAGCATAACCAGCAGGAATCTGCAAACGAATATCGCTCTTTTCTATCGGAAGATTAAATATATCGCCAGTCTGCGGATCCAATAACGTATAATGCGCTGCTTCGCTATTTAACCGAACAAACTGATCTATTGTTTTATCGGTATGATTTACCAAGTAATAATATGTTCCTTTTTCCGTCACCCGTCTATTGAATTTCAGCCCTGTACGTGCTAATCGTTCTGCATATAATTGCTCTGTTTCCAACGCAGAATACACATCATTCGTCAGGTAGACTTTTCCCTTACCATAGGCTGTATATTGGTTTTCTTCATCCCCATCAAAGTGGAGTGTTGCCAATAAGTCGTTCAGTTTTTTGCGACGCGATTCCAGATTCGCTAAACCGCTAACATCTTTAGGCAACGTTTCAAAAATAAGTGTCGCGCCATTCCTTGCCAACGTCAATAGATTAGCGAGGGTTTCCTCCGAAAAATATTGTGTAGAGGGAATATAGATAACTTTATAGGGTCGCGCATTTTCCGCCGTTACGACAAGCTTATCGTGAACGGTTGATTTCGCAAGAATAGCGTCTGTCACAAAATCAAAACTATATCCTAAGCGCTGCAAAGACATGCTTTGTTTGTAGAATTCCGTGGGGTGTAACCAGTCATCAACATGATGTACACTCAACGTCTTAAACGGAGCCTTTGTATCATGCCAGACATCATATATTGGCCAATAAATCAAGAGTTCATTATCTGCCTGTGTCGTCTGTAAGATGGATTGTACACGGGTAATGTAATTGTTTAATCCAGGCAGGTGTGGCCAAAAAGAATTGTTGGTCGTAAAATTAACCGATGCATAAAACAACCAACCCGGATAAGGTACATCTTCGGGAGAATAGGTCGTACCATGATAAAAAACATGATTTACACCTGCTAAAAACAATTGCTCTACCTCTGGCTTTGCCTGTGCGAGGGATGTTTTAAAATGTTCGGTAAGCCAGGTAAACGTTTCAGAAGATGTATATTTTTTACCTGTGGTGTGCGTTGCAGAGGAAGCGAACTTAAACATCATCGGATCAGGATCAACGTTCCGAACATCGGTGCTATCCCGTCTCAGATCCGGAATAGCAAAAAAACTTGATCCAAAAGTCTCACATTCAGCAATATCAGTACTGGCATACAGATCGATCAAATTTCCTGGCGATCCATGTGCTTGGTTTTTCGATAGCGCTCCGTGTTGATTAGAAAACGAGGTAAAAGGGATCAAAAAGTTATCCCGAAGAATAGCATTCACTACTTCCCGGTAATCTGATTTCACACGTTTTTCCCGCTCCTTATCATTTCCCTTCCCAGCAAAATCTAATAAATATGCCTGTAATTTATACTCTTTTCTTTTTTCAAATTCTTCCAAAAATTGGTCTGTCCAATTGGCGCCATATACTTCATAACTGTCGTTAAAAAAAGCACGAAGCTGTAAATCCTTTCCTTGAAAGGCTTTCTGAAAATGGTTAAAGTAGCGTTGTACAGGATCTTTACCCAAATGATCAAGTGTGAAGCCTTCGCCTCCGGGTGCTGCACGTTTTACTTTTTGGCGGGTCCGACCTGAGAAAAGGGCGATCACACGGACATTTTCGGGCGCAGTCCAGCTTCCCGACTGATTATGCATATAGCTGTCCAGATTAATCTCCTCTCCATTGGATTTATAGGCGCGAAGAGCTTGTAGCTTACTGAAGCTTTGCTTCGTATCGCTTACCCCTAATGGAAATGATATTGGCTGTCCCATCTTCAACTCGATCTCATCCAAAAACAATTTGGTCGCCGCATGTTGTTCGTCGATTTGGGGTCCACCAAATGGCCAGCCTGTCCCTAAATTAATGTCGACACCCATTTGGTGAGACTTTGCCTGATCTATTGTAAATGCTAACATATCCAGCCATTTATCCGACAAAAAGGGGATATACCGGTCCTCATATCCTTTAGCCCCATAAATCGGCGTCACCTCTACTCCTCCGAAACCTGCTTCATCTAGTAGCTTTATCTCTCTGGACAGATTGGGCTTATCCACAGCGGAACCGAGCCACCACCAACGTGTCCACGGCTTCATTTCCTTCGTTACGCTAGGCCACAAATCTTGTGCCCATCCCACGGAGGTGGCCATACCATAACATAGCAATATCGTTATAAATCTTTTCTTCATTGTCGTTTAATCTAAATGGAATACGTTTGTTAAAGGTGTAGAAACCGGAGAAAAGTCAGGATTCGTTACCATAATATCAGCCATATATTTCCACCAGCGCTGGACAACTTCCGTATTTCCCAGTTCTTGGGACGAGTTACCGGTTAAACGTTGCACCGCAAAAAGTGTATACGTTTCCTCATCCAGAAAAATCGTGTAATCCGCAATACCATTATCTTTTAATAAAGCGACCAATTCTGGCCAAATAGCTGCATGTCTCTTCTCATATTCTTCCTTCATTCCCGGTTTCAATTGCATCTTAAACGCTACTTTCATCAGTTTATTTTTTTGTGGATATCTATTTCAATAATACTCAATCGCCCTTTTGCGCCGATATCATCCCGCGCCACACCATCATCCAATTTCTTACCCCCAATTTCGGCATGTTGATTTTCCGCAGCAACAACCGAACTCCCCTTCAACTGAATTTTCACCCGACGTCCTTCCGTACGGGGGATTTCTAATGTATAATATCCTAATGTTGTTTTTGTATTTCCATCAAATACCAGCTTGTCATCGACAAAAACCTGCAACGGATAGCTTCTAGATCTAAAGTTATTCAATTTTAGATCAATCTCGTCAATAGCCGATTTCTTTGCCAAGGTATATTCTATCCAGGCGTTTTGAAGAGATCCATCGTTTACCCAGTCCGTCAGCTCATTATCATCATAGGAGGAGGCTGCCATTTCTTGATTTGCACCTGCCTGAACTTTCTGTATCCGCAAGGTTATACGTTGTTGCTTTAATGGTTCCTCTTGCAAACCTTCCCCTCTATCTAAATTCAAGGGCAATCCTATTCCGGAATTTTTCACAAAAAGCCCATTTTTATCCAAGATAGGAGAAACTTCCCATATAAGGCTATCGGCGATAAGACCATTTGCCTGTGCGTGGATTTTCACTTCTCCGGCTTCACCAAATCGGGTACGCAGCATAACCCTGTTTACGCCGGCTTCTACTGGCAACGATTCGGAAAGGATGTAATTGTTAGGTCCCTGCGCAATACCTCCTCGCCAATTCATAGGGCCATCCCAACGAAAATCAATCATATTGGTCGCTGTAGGGCAACGTCTACCCTCTTTATCCAGCACTTCTACGTCAACCAAAACCATATCATTGCCATCGGCATACAAACCGTTATCGCCGTGCTTATAGTTTAGTTTTACACGATAAGGCTCGCCTGCCGTTTGTATCAGCTGCTCATTCAATACATTATTATTTTCGTCATAAGAACGGGCTTTCAGTTCACCGGGCGCAAAAGCTATTTGCGGAAAAGTAAACAGAAACTGGTAGGAACGTTCGCCAAACCCTTGGCTCTGTCCGTTCACAAAGAGCTCTACTTTTTCGCCCGCACTAACAACGTGTATATCCTTTTTCGTATCTGTTGGATAATTCCAGTGACCAATGATATGGAGACCTTTCGGATCGGGATCTACCCAGCCGTTCCACATCACCTGGTGGGCATAATACGCATCTTTAGGAATCCGCATCGCATCGACTTCTCCGCTTCGACGATAGTTCTCTTTACCTCTATAATGGGTATTAGAGTCGGAGAAAATAATATTTACGCCCCCCGAACTCACGCGTTTCCCGGTTCCCGGGCGTACTTTCCAGTATTCCCACCACCGTCGAATGGTTTCCATGGCATGCTGATCCTGGTTCCTGTTGTAATCGCTGGCATCGTTACCTTTATACAAGGGGCCTTCTCCCTCCTTATGAAACGGATAGGTATATTCATCCCAGTATTTACGCAAACCTTCATCGCGCATGTATTCGGTAGCGATCATCGGATGTTTAGCACTTTTATTGATATAGAGCATCTCCCCGCCGTACTCAGCTAGCTTGCTATCCAGCATTTCACGGGAGCCTATGGCCCGCCCGCCATGCAGATCATATTGATCGCGAATGGTAATCATCTCGGCCATGTGCTCTTCTGATATAGACTCATTGCCACTCTCCCAAAACAGAACACTTGGACTGTTGCGATAATAAATAATTGCATCCCGCATCAGTTCTGTACGCTGTTCCCATCGACGCCCCTCCACATCCCTTTCCGCATCTCCGGCAGGCAGCATTTGCATCAGTCCGACCCGGTCGCAAGATTCTACGTCTTGACGCCAAGGTGCTACGTGCATCCAACGAACTAGATTCGCATTACTTTCCACCATCAACTTGTTGCTATAGTCACTCACCCATGGAGCAACGGAGAGCCCTACTGCAGGCCATTCATTGCTCGTCCGTTGGGCATATCCCTTCATCATCAATACCTGATCGTTGAGATAAACCATACCGTCCCGAAATGCAGTTTTCCGGAATCCTGTACGCGTATCAACCGCATCGATCGTTTCTCCACCAACGACCAATTTAGACGTTACCGTATATAGATAACCATATCCCCAGTTCCAAAAATGCACATTGTCCATTTTTGACTGTACCTGGATTATCCCGGTCGCTCCTGCTTCCAGTGAAAAAGGATTTTCAAATGTTTTCACCAACACCCCTTCAGCATCTCGTACTTCCACCAAAAACTGACCATTATATGTATTAGCTGTTTCGTTTTTCACTTCAGACTCCACATGCAGATCCAATTGCTTTCCGGGAATATCTATGTTTTTTGCATAAACATATACACCCGTAGTTCCTAAATTGGAATATAAAGGCAAGGTTTGATACATTCCACCGGTAAAATGAATCCATACGTTTTTGGGAATACCGCCGTAATTCGCATTAAAATTCTTATCGTTCCATTGGAAAATGCTATTGGTTGCATTTTCCCTATACCGCCAATCGTTATCCGTTCGAATAGCTAGGACATTTTCACCTTTTTTTAATACCTCTTTCGAGATATCTAACCCTGCTGCCATGACACCGTTTTCGTGGCGGCCTATCCACGTATCATTGAGATAAAATTCTGCGCCGAAACGCAGGCCTTCAAATTCTAAAAACACCTTTTCTTGCGGCACGTCATCCGGCAATGTAAATGTTTTACGGTACCAAACCACCGCTGTGCTATGTTCGTGTATAGGTTTTGCGAAAGCTTCGTCCTCATTCCAGGCATGGGGCAGCGTAACCTCTTTCCATTCCTTATCGTCAAATGCAGCTTGTTTGGCTTCCGGTATGTCACCAATATGTAGCTTCCATGCGGCATTAAAACTATAGGTCTGTCTCGATTGGGCAAAAACTGCGGTACAGCATAGCACGACGCATATCGTACTCCAAAACTTCATCATATGTATAAAGGTTTATTCTTTTTATTATTATTTATTCGTTTCCAAAAAACGGTATATCTCTGTTCCAGCCAACAAAAAACAGCCCAATCCGTAATCTTCAAAATCGGGCACACTCGCGTAGCTCACCGGCTGACCGTCTTTGGGTTCTTTTCCTGTTCCTTGCAGGTAACCTAAAAAACCCGAAGGATGTACGGCTTCGTTTACCATGGCCTTCCATGCTTTCTCCATAGCAGGTCGGTAGATTTCCTCATCCAGTAATCCTTGATTTATTCCCCAAGCCATACCGTACACAAAAAGAGCCGTGCCACTGGTCTCTCGACCGCCGAAATTAGTGGGATCATGCATACTAACATTCCAGAAGCCATCTTCCCGTTGCGTAGCCAGCACCCCCTGCATAAGATCCTTGAAGTCCTGTACATATTCTGCACGATGTTGTTGATTTTCCGGAAGGAGATCAAGTACCCGAACTAATGCAGCCACGACCCAACCGTTTCCACGCGACCAATAACAATCTTCTCCATTAGGTTCCGTATAAGGGGGAACAAAATCTTTGTCGCGCCACCATAGTTTATCTTCTCTATTATATAAACCGCCTCCTTCAACATCACGCGAATGCACATACATTTTGTACATATAATCAAAATACTGCTCGTCGTCAAACATAACACCCAATTTCGCGTATATTGGCATCGCCATCTGAATAGCGTCTATCCAGGTCCAATCATCTACTTTTCCCGATGCGATGACGAAATCGATATTCGCTTTAATATCCGCTATACGCTCTGGTTGTGGATCTATTTCGTAAAGATCCAAGTAGGTTTGACCGCAATTTTGATCATCGCCATTACGGGTTTCTATACCATTGCGCAACCCCCATGCATGATTATTACCCCAGTCGACCGCATAGTCATAATAGCGTTTATCCGGATCAATCTTATATAGCGCCATTAACCCCTCGTAATATACACCTCTCGTCCATATATTACTCGGACGCCAGCGTGTCGTATAAATAGGTTTCTTCGTATCCGGCCATTTATCCATAAAATAGTTATTGGTTCGCCGTAAAACTTCTAATACCTCATGTTTCTCGTCCTGTTTCGATGTCAATTGTTTTTTGGAAGCACAAGCACTCAAGAGAATAGTCATTACGACAAGCATACTATAGGTAATTCTTTTTCCGTTAGTCATATTATTATTGCATAAATACATGTAATTTTTTATTGATATCGTACGTTTCCCTTATTCTTATCCAGCTGCTGATAGGGTATCACACCTACACGATCCGCCCAGGTATCATAAATATCCGTTAACTCTTTTACTATTTCCGGATATTTTTCCTTAACGTCGGTAGTCTCCGTCCGATCTGCAACAAGATCATAGAGATACCAGATATTCTCCGGATATTCCGCCACTAACTTCCATTTCCCTTTCCGAACGGCTTTATTTCCTTCGTGTTCAAAACAAATCGCTCGATCTTCTTCTATTATCTCTTTGCTCCATATCGTCTGCAAAGCTTTTCCCTCCATCGGCTGAATGGCGTGTCCAGTAAATTCCGTTGGGTAAGTAGCATTTGCCCATTCCACTAAAGAAGGCATAATATCAATCAGATGCGCAGGTTCATCAATCTGCAAACCTGTTGGAATATAGTTGGGACCATAGGCAATAAAACCGGTAGCATTTCCTCCTTCAAATTCCCAATGTTTGAACTTACGAAAAGGTGTGTTACTGACTACAGCTCCTTCCCTCCCATAAGCCGTAAAAGATTTGGGATGACTCGCCGGAAAGAAATTGGCTGCTCTGATTTCTGCTGTGAATCCTTGATTGGTTATTGTTTCGTTACTTGCGCCGTTATCGGATAGGAACAGGAAAATGGTGTTCTCCAACTGACCGTTTTTACGTAGATGCTCTACTAACCTACCGACATTTTGATCGATGGCATCTACCATCGCAGCATACACGGACATACGTTCATCCCAATGTACTTTTTCTTCCCAGGAAAGATCCTTCCAATTGCCGATGTTCGTATCTAATGGGGACAACTCCGTCGACGACGGAAACAATCCTAAGGTTTGTTGCTTTTCAAATCGTAGCTGACGAACAGCCTCCCAACCATCCATATATTTCCCTTGATAGCGTGCAATGTCTTCCGGTTTGGCATGTAATGGCCAATGTGGTGCTTGATAGGCGATATAAAGGAAAAATGGATCTGTTTTTCGCTCCTGTAGGTGCTCCTCTACGAACGAAATGGCATAATCGGTATAGGCATCGGTACTATAATAGTTTTGAGACGGTGTTATTTCTTTGTTATCCAAAGCAATGGTCAGCTTTTGATTGGGCCGATAGGGTCTGTTCTCAAAATAACTATTTGCACCATCAATAAGACCATAAAACCGATCAAAACCACGCTGTAGTGGCCAGTGTTCCTGTGCCTGTCCTACATGCCACTTGCCTGTCATATACGTACCATACCCAGCACTTCCTAATACTTCTGCGAGTGTAACCGTCTCGCGGTTCAAGTATCCCTGATAGGCCGGATAAGGCCGGGTATTCATCATATCACCGATCCCTGCTTGGTGGGGATATACCCCCGTAAGCAACGATGCCCGAGATGGACAACAACGTGAAGCATTGTAAAAGTTGGTCATTTTAACGCCGCCTTGCGCCATACTATCCAGATAAGGTGTCTGTATTTCGGATCCAAAACAACCTAAATCCGAATAGCCCATATCGTCCGCCAGAATTAAGACGATATTTGGTCGCTCAGCAACTTGCTGCGCCACAACGATGTCGAATAGTGCTAAAACGCAAATCAGACTGATGCTTATTTTTTTCATTCGCTGTTTTTCGTGATTCGTAACTAATCAAAAATTACCAGAAACTAATTAGGAGATACCAAATACTTTTTCAATCCTATTTCGGAATTTTTCCCCAAATAATCTGCTATTAACGATGCGTTCACTTCTGCCCCAGCTTTCAACGTATGGGTATGATCTTTTGGATCAAAAAATAAACGGCCTACTTCTGCTTTTCCGCTTTTTTCATATTCGGCTATAATCAAATCTTCCAACGGGATGAAAAATGCATCGGCTTGTTGTGCGGCTTCTTTTGCCCATATGGCATAATCTGATCGGATTACTTTATCTCCTTCCCAACGATTGCGGGGAATAGGTGAGCAGACAATCGCTGTAGCTCCTTTATCCCGAATATTTTTCACAAATAAGCGTAGATAGTATCCATAACTATAAACTATTTCTTTCTGTTGTAGTAGCGGGTTTTTCACCTCTTGATAATCGTCGCCGTTTCCTTTGATCGTACCACGCGCACGCGAGGTGTCTACAATCGGACTGGCATCATTATGGCCAAACTGCATGATGACGTAGTCTCCCGGCCGGATGCTGTCCAAGACCTGTTGCCATAGTTTCGGATTGTTGTAAAATGTACGGCTGCTCGTTCCGCCTAATGCCTTATTCTGCACATCGATCTGTTGCAGATTAAAATAATCTGCGATAAAACTGCCCCATCCCCATTGTCCGTTGCCACCGTCCCCTCGCCCAGTTTTTACCGTAGAATCTCCGATAAGAAAAAGAGTAGGTTTGTCTTTCTTCTCGATAAAAGAGCATAAGCCCCATACCAATAAAATAAAAGATAACGTTATACTAATTTTGTTGTTCGTCATTTTATATATTTTACCAATGGATGTTCTACATTTCTTAAACCTTCTATCACCGAAGCCGCATTCTCCATAGCTCCCTCATAATTAGTGTGGGTATGGTCTCCCGGAAAATACTTCGCTTTCGCCTGTTCGGGTCCAATCTTATCGTATTTTTTGGCGGTAATTTCATTCAGATCGATAAAGGGTACCTGTTCCTCTTCTGCAATCTGTCTTGCCCATAGACCGAAATCCTGATTCGCGCGTTTCACGTTTCCCTGCTCATCCCATTGATTTCGTGGAATCATCGAAAGCAATATCGGAGCGACACCTATCTGCTTCGCCTCCCGTACAAAACGACGTAAATTTTCACCATAGGTGCGTACTATTTCTCTTTCCCCATTTCCCCAATCCAACGTAATGGAGTCTTGTCCGATTCCTCTTAACACACCTCGATAGCCTTGTCGGGTTGTATCCGGCTTACTGCCCTCATTATGTCCAAATTGAATCAACAGGTAATCACCAGGTTTCATATTTTCCTTCACCTTATCCCAGCGCCCTTCTTTACGGAAAGTACGTGTGCTTCGACCCGCCATGGCATGATTGGCTACAACCACTTGTGTCGTATCCAAAAATTCGCCGATTAGCGATCCCCAACCCCAATACGCCTGATTACTATTTCTTACCGTAGAATCTCCAATCAAATAAATCGTCGGTCGATCTTGTTTTCCAAAAGAAAAAAGACATACCGCCAATACGATGATCGTCAATTGTTTTATCATTTGCTTATCCTATTTATTTGTTTTTAAACCTCGATCTGGTTTTACGATACGTATGTCCGGCGTTTTAACGGGTAAGGTCATTCCTGTTCCGAGATAAAAACCAGTATGGGGAGGTTGATTATAGGCTACATTTTGCCAAGCGATACTCAAACGGTATACTGGATCATGCATCAATGTGTACAGACGGTGTTCCGTTGGAATGGTTGTCGTGTATATCCGTAGGGACTGGTTGTCATCGGATCGAATGACAAGCTCTTCCCGCCAGTCACCGAAGATATCTGCACTCAGATTGGGGGTGCTTTTTGATCCATTAATGGAGGAAGCTCCTTCGGCTCTAAAAATAACACCCTGTTGATATTTCTCTATATAATTACTGTTCAACAACTCCCGGCTCAAATCCTCATCCCACCAGATAAGAAAATTGGCTGAACGAGGGGAAGGCCCCACCGGATTTCCTTTCATATCATACATAACCTTTGAACCTAACCACCACATATAGGCTCCTCGGTGATTGGGATCGATATTAGCTGCTACTCCTCTTCCTACATCTTGGTCAATAGCTCCTTTAAAGAGCACTTCCCCTGTTCTTGCATCGCGAAGTGCCGCTCCTACACCTTTACGTCCACCTTTCAATTCATGTATACCAAACGCCTCCAAGCCCGGACGGTCCGGATCTAAATCGGTTACATGCAATGCATCGCCATGTCCTAAACCTGTTGTATATAATCCAGTACCGTCATCATCGATGCACATCGCACCGAATATAATTTCGTCTTTTCCATCTTGGTCTACGTCAGCCACCGATAGACTATGATAGCCTTGTCCCGCATATGGATGTTTACCCGTTTTCGTATCAAAAACCCAACGGCTCACTAATTTTCCATCTTTAAAATCCCAAGCGGCTAGTGTCGTCCGTTCATAATAACCTCGTGTCATGACAAGACTAGGATTCGTTCCATCTAAATAAGCAATCGCTGCCAGATAACGTTCTGAACGATTCGCTCGAGTATCTCCCCAACTGCGAAGATCACCTCTTTCCGGAAGATAATCCACGGTGCTGACCGCCGCACCTGTACGTCCGTCAAAAACAGTCAAGTATTCTGGCCCCTCTAAAATACGACCATAGGTAGACGAGTTGCTGTCGGTATCCCGCCAATCCGCATCGGCATCGCCTATTATCTTTCCGAGGCCGTCTTTTGTACCGTCTGCCGTTTTACATACGAACTCTGCACATCCGTCTCCATCCAAATCGTACACCATAAATTGTGTGTAGTGGGCACCCTCCCGAATATTTTTTCCGAGGTTAATTTCCCAAAGAAAAGTGCCATCAAGTTTATATGCCTGAAAAATAGGATCGGTCGTGATACCATTATGCGCATTGTCATGTCCCTTTCCCGTTTGATGTATGATAATTTCATATACGCCATCGCCATCTAAATCCCCTACAGATGCATCTCCTGGCGTATAACCTGCCGGGGTTTGTAGTGGAATCTCCAAATACTGCCTTACAGGTGTATTCTTCGCCAGTTTCAGCTCGGCTTCGAAGTTTTCCTGTTGGTTTTGCACACTAACCAACGTATAGGTTACGTCTTTCGTTAAATTGACTTGTTTATCTTCAAAGTTTGTTCCTTTCATCAACGGTTGATCGGTAAGGCGCACCTTTTCCTCTCCTCCGTATTGTCGATAAAGGTGAAAAGGAAGATTATACGCATCCGTTGCGAGCAGACGCCAACTGAGAAATGCGCTATTATCGCCCGTTTTAACCGCAATCAATCCACGGTCTAAATATTCCATATAACGTTGGGCCGAAAGAGGTGTTGCCAGAAACACGGCAGATATGACGAACAGGAGGTTTATCAAGAAGTTCTGTGGGGTTGTAGTGCGTACCATATCTTTATTATTTTGGCTTATTTCTGAACAATTTCTTTACCGTTCACGACGACATTGTTTAATGTAAAATCCGCAATATAGTCCTGATTGATATGTGGTCTTTTCGCTTTGACATTCATGTTTTCAAATGTAAAATTGGACAGCTGATACTGATCGGAGTTACTGACGTCAAACAATACATTACATTCCAAATCGATATTACGTAGGACGATATTCCGCGCATAGGAAAGTTTAATACCTTCTTCTCCCTTCAGGTTAAAAAACTGTGTCCAAGGGCGGATAAACAGCATGATATCAGCGGTTCCCTTGACATTTTCAACAAGAATATGTTCGTATTCCTGTGGGGTATCCGGACGCATCTTCAATTGTAGCATTCTTTTCGCACCATTTAGCGTATTATTCCGATAAATAATGTTGTAGCTATGGATCGATTCACTACCACAGGTTAAGGTACTATGACAGAATCCAAACGTACAATCTTCAATAATAATATTATAATTCGGGCCATTATTAGGGTCTTTGTCGGCTTGCGGTCCTTTGCCTCCTTTTAACGCAATAGCATCGTCGTTCACCGACATATAGCAATTTTT
This sequence comes from Sphingobacterium micropteri, assembly GCF_014692515.1. Lineage (GTDB taxonomy): Bacteria > Bacteroidota > Bacteroidia > Sphingobacteriales > Sphingobacteriaceae > Sphingobacterium > Sphingobacterium micropteri. Next base: position 110,548 of record NZ_JACOIK010000014.1, read on the forward strand.
AATCAACACATTATGGCAGTCATCTAAATCAATCGCATCGGAACTCGGCGCCTTAACAGGTTTCTCCGGTGCGGTGATATGTAAATCAACAAGTTTTAAGTTTTCACAACGGTAATAATGTGATGTCCAGAACGGAGAATTCTTTAAATGTATCCCCGAAACCTGTACATCTTTGCTGTTCGATACATACAAGACCCGTGGACGCATTTCATCTTTGTTCGTACAGTCCGGATTGAATCCTCTCCGAAGCCAAAAGGCTTTCCAGTACCGCAGTCCGTTTCCATCTAACGTCCCTTTGCCCGACACGGTAAAACCATCAACTTTATCGGCATTGACCAACGCCGCAAAATACTTAACCGTTTCTCCTTCTATACGTGTCATCAATAGTTTAAAATGGCTGATATCATCACTTCCTTTTAAGACTGCACTCTCTTCTAAGTGCAAATGGGTTTTTGGCTTAAAAAATAAAGATCCACTAAGAAACGTACCTCTGGGTATAATGATTACCCCTCCTCCACTTTCATAGGCCTTGTCTATGACAGCCTGAATCTTCTCCGTTTGGAGGACAGTACTATCTTGCACAACGCCAAAATCCGTAATACGATAGGATTTCCCTAGTGTTTCTATACGGGTCGGCTCCACCTTTTTAAACCAATCGGAGACTGCCGTTCCATCTGGAAATTGATCTTGCCCCTTTACCAGGCTTATGGAAGTCAGTGTTACAAATAACACGGCAATTATGAAGATTCTGCTTTTCATATATTCTTTTTTTCGGTCAGCTCGCTAGCTCTATTATCGTTTAACTTTCAATTTATAATCCCTAAACTATTAACAATTGGCAGCACAGGCAACCTGTAGTGTCCTGTTTGCACCGCTAAAAAAGTGAATTAAAGTCGCTTTTCTAAAGAAAAAGCCTGTATATAGGGTTTGATAGCGATGTGTAAAAACTTTGTTATGGTTACCTCCAACCGGACGGAAATACAGAAAAAAAGTGACTGTTATTGAAAAAAAAGTGATCACATTTGAAACACCAATGACCATTAGCAAAACAAACGTAATTATCGACAATATAAATATCGCCACATCTGATATGCCAACGGCCACCAGCAAATGACAAGCGGCCATGAATAACTCTCCGATAACCACTGGATATGTGCCAGCAAACACCGCTAAAACAAAGATGATCATCGACAGTTTACAGGCGGACATAGGCAAAACAAAAGTGATCACAGATGGTACATCAACGATCACTGACGGATTACGAACGAACACGGAAAATTCACCAACAACCGTTGAAAGTTCGCCAACATAGATTGTCAAAAAAGATACAACCACCGTCAGTTTACAGGCAGGCGTAGGCAAAACAGAAGTGATCACAAATGGTACACCAGCAGTCATCGGCAGATCACGGGGAACCACATGCAGATCGCCCGTGATCGCTTGTACTTCAGCAGCAACCCCTTTTTCCATTTGGTAGTTTACACACACTTCGTGGGATCCTACCGAACTATGATATTTTCACAAACTCCAATCACTTCGATAATTGAAAAAATAGATACTTCTCAAATAGAAAAACGAGGCTATAAAAACCTCGTTCCTATTTTCACCATTCCTTATACCGAAGAAAAGGTATATCCTTGGGAGGCAATAGTTCATCCTTATCCATATCAAAAAGGGAGTACTTTACGACTTTGTAATATTCTAATAAGGTTGGCATTTTGCTAATTCGGGGATTATGCAGACTATGATTGTAGGTATAACTATAGCCTTTTTTGTCTTTGTATTGGACAGAATCTACTCCAATTGCCTTATTCAAAAAATTTACAAATTTTTCGCGGTTAGGCCCACGTTTTATTTGGTTTACCATATTCACGTACTGTTGTTTAGCCTCATTTGTTTGCTGTGCATACTTATCTGACAGCTGTGCATATTTATCGTACTCTACACTAGATTCACGAAGTTTACCAAGCATAACTCTAATCGTTCGTTCCTCTTGATTAGAGTTATGCTGAGCCATACCAATTCCTATACATAGAACCAATCCCAATGTAAAAAGTAAAATTTTTTCAAGTATTTTCATGATTATTCTTTTTTTTTAAATTTCAGCATCATACCTACTGTTCTTTTTCGACATAACGGTCTATCAAGAAATACAATTTATTCTTTTAGTCATCACAATCTGAACCAAGGGTACTAAGTGGTATCTTACCAGCTATCACGTCTTTTATTTGGCTGTAACTCCCTGTACCAATCAAGAAAAAAACAACATCAGAATCGCCACAGGCAAAGTTGTTGCCCATGGCGATCCCAATGTCATACAAGGAAGGCTTACTAAACTTCTCGTTTGTTATTCCCTCTCCGCATAACGGTCAATTGTAAAATAAAGCAGAATCGGTTCAAAAAGTCACTTTATATCCCGGTCTATCCCCTCCAGCTTCTATGTAAGCCTCTGTCTTCTCCGGTAAGAGGGTATCCCTTCTCTCAAAAATGTGCTTCTTAATGATCTTATATAGGTCCAACCTATCTATAGAATGCAACGTAAGATCAAATGGCATGGAAGGGGCAGAATAACTATATCTGATACGTGGGGGGCCGTCGTACTCCACTTTGTTCTGTGCGATCGCACCGTTGATATGTGACAAGTATTTATCGGGAGCATTCCGGATAATTTCGATTTGATCCCGATACAGGGTGTACATCGAATCCCGTTTATTCTCGTAATGCTTGTACTTTTCAGCCTTTCCTTTGTACTCTTCATAACTACGCTTATAATGTAGCAACCAATTAAACTCTGCATCCACACCAATACTTTCTCTTTTTCCTGAGCAAATATTGCCGATGGTTGACTAAAAATAAGGATAGTTATAATAAAAATAATATTTTTCATAAACTTCAATCATTTCGACAAATGAGAAAATAGATACTTTTCAAGTGGAAGAACGAGGCTATAAAAACCCCGTTCCTATTTTCACCATTCCTTATACCGAAGAAAAGGTATATCCTTGGGAGGCAATAGTTCATCCTTATCCATATCAAAAAGGGAGTACTTTACGACTTTGTAATATTCTAATAAGGTTGGCATTTTGCTAATTCGGGGATTATGCAGACTATGATTGTAGGTATAACTATAGCCTTTTTTGTCTTTGTATTGGACAGAATCTACTCCAATTGCCTTATTCAAAAAATTTACAAATTTTTCGCGGTTAGGCCCACGTTTTATTTGGTTCACCATATCAACGTACTGTTTTTTAGCCTCATTTTTTTGCTGTTCGTACTTATCCGACAGTTGGGCATATTTATCGTACTTCACCGCATAGTCTAATAAATACATAAGTTGCTTTTTTATTTCAACTCTTTCTGATACCTCTTGTGCTACAGTAACTGTACATAATAAGCACAAGAAAAAACATTTCAAAAGTGTTATTCCCATCTTTTTCATGATTATTCTTTTTTTAAAGTTAAAAAATCTATTTATGTCTATAGTATATTCTATAATATTTCGTTGTCACCGTTCCATTTCCTGTGAACGTGACTGAAGGATGCACTGGTCCATAAGATTCTGGAATATCTCTCGGATGATGCTGTATAACGCCATAAACTCCCATTTTACTCTCCACTTTTGTGGCATATCCATCTAAATCAATCTCTGTCACAATGGCTGAATGTTGTATAGCGTCTCGCCAATCTTGACTAGGAGATGTCCAAATATAATAGCCAACTCTATCCCCTACTTGCACGTTATCACTTGGTGTTAATGCATCGTAATTAGAAAGGTCAGGATAATAAATAAATTTTGTATGAGGAAGATCATAAGATGATGGATCTGAATTTTCACCAAATGCATAATAATGACAATTATAAAATGCCGGATTTGGAATTTTCTCTCCGTTTTCATCAAAAATTAGTTCACCTTCATCATCATATAAATACATCAAATCTGGCTCTGGGAGATGTTCATAAAAATCATCAGTTGTTTTCAGTTTATCCCGCCAAGGAGTCGATGCAGGACTCCTATCCCCAACTTTATACGATTGCTGCGTACCTCCACCAGGGTTAGGATTCGTTGGAATTGGATCAACATACCCCGGATTTGTACCAGAGCCGGAACCCGAGCCGGAGCCGGAACCGGACCCAGAACCGTTACCACTGCTAGAACCATTGCCATTACCAGGAGGATCTGTCTGCTCACCCGGACTTCCTGTATCATCGTCACACACTTGTTGATACTGCAATTCCCATTTTGGTTCACAGTCCATATCTACATTAATCACATCCTCTCCCCATTCCTCATCCCATTCCGAGTGGGTATCTTGTTCACAGCCCTCCACCTCTACCCATACGGGGACGGTACTGCAAGAATTCCAACCTCCGGTAGTAGATGAGAAGGTAGTCATCACCGGTTCTTCGGCAGGCGTTATCCGAGCAACGATTTTCCCCTCCCGATAGCGCCATCCATTGATTAAGGAGCCATCCAGATTATAGAATTTCACATCACCCTCAAAGTCTTTATCCCGTTTGAAATAGCTGTTCTTGTGTATCCTATCTGTTCTTTTCAGATAATCATAGGTACCCACAAATACAGATATAAAGGAACGCATTTCGCCTGTTTCCATATCTTTTTGGATAATCAGTCTCGCCGAATTACGAACAGCTTTCCTATCCGATTCCCGATTCATCCGTTCCTTGGTCTCTGCATCTAGGAAAAGTACTTTTCCTTTGGTTTTAATAGGCATTTCCACTATCGCATAACGCCCTTGTTTTCTCTCTTTTGCACGCTCCCAATTCGGCATAGATAATATACCTTTTTTCTTACTAGCTTGACCGCTAGCCCGCTGTTGTTTAGCAGAAGCATCTGGTCCGGTTTTAAATTCGAAGACAGGCTGCTCGACGGTATTATACCATCGCTGAGCTTCATCAACTTTTAGATTTAGTTCGTCCTGATCGTCTATGCGCTCTGTGTAAGGAAGGAAATCATGCCGGTTACAGGCGTATGCCAGCAAGATAACGATTCCGATGAGCTGTAGCCATCGGTGCCTTTGTTTTTGTGGGGTTCTCTTCATTTTTTGATTTATTTGTTAATATATATTAAATGCGTCTCTTAATTGTTGGTGTAGCTCATAAGTTTCAAAACTGTAAATCTTCACGTCTTCTTCCAGCACTTGTCTGGCTAACGATCGTCCCTCTTCCCATTTACCCATATTCTTATACAGGATCGCCAAGCGTACCCTTGTCCGCTGCCGGGAAGGAACCATAGCATTTGCATAGATATACATCTGTTCGGCTTTATGAAAGCTGCTAAGCGCATAAAGGCAATCTCCCCATAGGATATAGGCCTCATTAACAGGTTTAATGTTTACCCATTTCTGTAAAACGGCAATACATTCCGCATATTGATTGTTTTTAAACAATGTTTGGGCATAATATGCCAAATATCTGGCATTCTGCTGAAGAGGAGTCTGCAACGATTGCAGAAATCCAAGGTGCTGATCCGCAGAATAATGACGTCTATTCTGCCAGACCTGTACAAATAATCGATGGCTGCGCCACTGATCAAAAATTCCAATCGTTATAAAGCAAATAGCTATAAGTAAGAAAACACGACCTAATCCTTTCCTTTGTATAGACAGCTTTATACAATGGTTCTTTCGTGCCAGCTCGCGCACAGCTAGGGCAAACAATATAGCCATCCACAGCAGAATTGCGTAGTTTGCCGTAGGGTAAGCAAATAGGCCCTGCACGATATAGGCCAATATCGCTACTTTTAACGTAATGCCAAGTTTTTGACGCGGTCGGAATCGAAAAAGCAAATAATAGATCCCGCCAAGGTAAAAACACAGGCCTACCGCACCATAAGCCACTGCTATGCGGATAGGTTCATTAAATACTAAATAATTGTTCCCCGCAAGTCTTTTTTCGCTAGCTATCCCCCAATTTTGCAAATACATTGCTTGATAATGCATGTAGTTTGCTGAAAAGCCGTTGCTTCCCCAACCCCAAACGGGCTTTTCTTTTATCATATCCCAAGATACTTTCCAGATCAACATCCTGCCTTGTACGGATTCCGTTCTTTTAAAATACTGCCAACTAAGTATAGGAACAAGGATAAGAATAAGCGTTATCAACATCAATCTTTTAGATTTCTCTTTCTTTTTTACGCACCAACTTGAGCCGCGAAATAGGATATATCCTGTGCTGGCTATTAAAGCCAATAACGCCGCTCTGGAATCAATTGTTATAATTAAAGGAAAACAACTTAAACAAGCCATTAAAGCACCTTTTCTCCCTCTATTGTGTCTATCCAAAAAGAAAAAAGCAACTATTGAAACAAATAAAATACTCATAAAACCGCCAAAAAGTGCTGGATTATGGAATGGGCCCGTAATATCAAAAAAGGTATTGTTTGACGGCAAAACACCGAAATATTGCAGATAACCCTGTAAGGCTAAAAGACACAAACCCATCAAACCTGTATAGAAAAATAGCCGTATATGGATAACCGGATTTAATGCTCTAATCGAGACAAACAGCAAGAGTAAGGATACCCAAAATAAACTGGATAGATAAGTGCCTCCAAACAAACCCCTACTTGCTAAATAAACAAAAATGACTCCTACTATATAGTCAAACCAACTTATATAAAATCGATTTCCCCACCGAACAAAAAGAACAATAATTCCAAGAATAGTGGCAAACAGGATTCCCGTAAAAAGAGATCCATCTATTGGAACATGGTGATATCCTACCAACAGATAAGCTAAAACAGGAATTCCGACACCAATAATCAGGTATATAATTGGTTTGATACGTTCCATTTTTATTGGTCTATAGTATGAATAAATTTCTGCTGTCCGTTTTCATATAGAAAGGGTAGCTCTTCCCTTCCATTGGACAAATTTCTGAGCCAATAAACCGTTCCCGACGGTACGTCCTTAAAACTAATAAAGTTAAATTTTGCTTTCTTGGTTTCGTGAGCCTTCCAATCTCCCCCATCAAAATAATACAAACGGTACTCGTCGTCGGGCACTATACCGTTATCGGCAGTTCGCGGCACAAACCTGACATGTGTTATTACCACCGGCCTGCCAAAATCCATCCCGGTTCTGGAGCTTCCACCAACGGTTGCAATATCGCCATCATAGACATAGTGAGGATAAGAACCTATGGCTTGTGGCTCTCCAATAATATGATATAAATTCCTTTGATCTACCCTATTTGTATCTTGAGGCACAAAAATCGGTAGAGGGGACGGCTCTTTATATGAAACTCCAACCTTAGGTTGACCTAAAAACTCCATTTCTGCTATATGAATCGGTCCACCGTCATGGGTATAAAACCGGTAATAGCGATAGGGCTTATCGTTATACAATGCAACCTCCTGCCAATAAGGGATAGGTGCAGTATCTAGAAAAGTCAATGTATCTTTACGCTTGCCTTCAATACCTACAAAATAGCTATTCTTTAAAGCTTGTTGCATCTGCTTCAAATGTAGTTTTTCTGGATATTTACGAGTAACAGTCATCTCCTCATGGGACTGCGTCAACGGGCTTAGTTTGATATATTCCAATTTTAGGTCGTCATTCTTTTTGCTTATTTGTTCAAAGTCATTTTCTTGCCCTAATACAAATTCATATATTTTTTCTTGCTTATTTTTCGTTAAAGGTTCTGCGAATGCATTTACCGTACTACGATCCCGAATAACAAAAGGAGAAGAAAAAATAATACACGATTCGTCTTCATTATAGTACACTGGCACAAATACGGTATTTAGTGGAACCTGCTCAAAAACTGCTTCCTGTTTTTGCTTATCAACTTTTCCCCAAGCCACGGGGTGCAGTTCTTCTCCTTGAAATAAGCATAAATACGCGACTTTATTCTCTTCATTCTCCGGGAAAGGCATCCTTAATGTTATGGTCTTGTGGTATCGCCAAGTTTGATCGTTCAATAGCGGAGACGATAGTTCCTTCGGCACAAACTCTAATGAGGAGGACGTTAGGAAATAGGGTGTATTTTTATTAACTCCAAAAGTTCTACGATATACTTTACTGGCTTGTATAATATCGCTTTCCAAATTCTCCCGTAGATTATTATCCGGTGTTGTATAAGGCTGCCATATACCCGAAGAGTCCGGAGAAACACCCCAAAAATGTCGACTGTTACGATCCTTCCATTGAGGAGTATACTCGTAGACTACCGGTACGCCACAGGATCTCAATATATTCACGCTCCAATTCGTCAGACTGTGACAATTCATACTGAACTTTGGAAAAATTAGATCATATATGGCCGCATGGCTTTCTGGTTTTGTATACTTATTTAACCAACGACATTTCCCAATAAATGCTTTATAGCGGTTTAGCGGTTTTCTAATATCCTCCAGACCATCATATGTCAGAATTGAATTCCATTGTCTTTTTAAGGCTGACCGGTTAGTCAGTAACTCCTCATTAGTCGTTCTATAAGGTAAAACAAACTCCTTGAAATCTTCAAAGGACATTTTTACCAGTAATGGACTTTCTTCCCACGTCATAAAAGCATGATCAATATGTTCTGTCAGAAATGCTGAAGAAATGAGTTTAATGTCACTGATGCTATTTTCGGCAAAAGCTGGCTTTTCCATCTTTTGAAATACGTATCCGATTTCTGTCCTGACCGAATCATATATTTTGGGTGTTATCTTCAGGATAGAATCACTGGTCATACCATCAAACATATATTGATACGTGGAATCGAGAAGAGCAAAAAAGTCATTATATGCTTTAGGTAGTTTGACGTGCTGTTTACTCCTATGATAAGGCATATTCGCAATTAAGAAGCAAGCCGCTCTGTATTTCTGCTTATTTTGAAAACGGTAATGATCAAGTACAGACTCTAATTCTAGACGATTTTCTCCGGCAAGCTTTAATGCTTCCTCTACATCCGTAGGGTATCTCCCTCATGACAAGAACAAAACACATATTCCCAGTGTTAAGCATAGCATTACTCTTACAGCCGCATGTTTTATATTTTGGTTTATCATCTTGGTATTGGATGAGTTAATAGTAAAATATACCGTATCGGTCGGTTATGACTTTATAGTTTACAATTTATTTAAAAATAAAACTATAAATTAATTTCGGCAACCTGCGGTATCCTGCTCACTATTGCTAACGCATAAAAAAGGTCGACCAACGATCACCGTTGGCCAACCAAGCTAAACTTAACTAAACTAAAACTAAACTAAAACTAAAAGAGTCTCTTATGATGGTGCCTAAATCATCTCTAATCGGTCAAGATATTCTCTTTAGGCATCACAAATTGTGTGTTTTCTTTTTCCCCTCGCGGTATACCGAAATAGAAATAGAGCGTGCGGGATATGGGTTGATCTAAGACTGTCATTTCACCTGTCGGACCGTTAACTTCCGGTCTATTATTAATTCCCATGGCCAATTTAGTCCCAATTGCCGGGATAGCATCTAAAAAAGAAATATCACCTTCTGGGAGCCTCGGATAGTGCCGTGGTCCGGAAATACCATAAAAATCAAATAAACGTAAATACATATCATCTTGCTCCGTAGCAACAAGAAACTTACCTTGTGTCGTATTAAACTGTACCCAGCTTACATCGGAAAAATACCCTTTGAACTCGGGAAATTCCCAAGGGCCAATCCCTGCTCTGGAGTCGTTATACATATTTTCCCAAGTATTTAGGGTAACGCCTTGTAGTCGGTTTTTCCAAACACGATACGGTCCGTTACCCAACCATTTTGCCGTGATGATATAATTTTCCGGAAAATTAAAACTTACGCCAGCATACGGACGCTTTCCTTGCATCTCATAGCTATAATCTAATTTTAGCCACCCATCAGGTCGCATGGTCCAGCGGATATAACCCAACTGACCGTCAAAGGTAAACTCCACGGTCTTATTTTCGCCTACCGAATTCGTCTTTACATCCTTCAGGGTGTATTCTCCGTCAATCAAAAGCGGTCCATCTCGGAAAGCGAGCTTCATACTATAATCATTTGCTAAATCAGCCAACAAACCTGTTTCCTTTGCTATAAAGGCAGTAATACCATTGGCTTTCAACATATAGTGTACACTATCCTCTGTCAGCTCTACCGTAGTCGCCGTCTTGACAGGTAAGATATCCTTCGTAATAGCCGCATTATCCCGAACCCGCCAAGACCAGGTATATATTTCTTCGCCATGAGGATCAGTGGCTGTTAACAATAATGCGTCATAAACTTTCCAGTCGTCCGGCAGTTGAAGCTTTAAGATTCCCTTTTCGGTCGGCTTTATCGCCGGCGCGCTCAGGCCGTATTCTTTTTCTGTCCGTATCCCCGTAGCATCTGCATAGGGTAGTTGATAGCGAACCAGCTTATAGGCAAACGAACAGGCGGAAAGGTCCGTATGATGATAACGATTTTCGACCTCGATGTTTCCATCAAAATCAGCCGGCAGCTTTTTCAGCTTGATATGAACTGGAGAGAAAATCTCTTTTATCGCAAAGAAACTCCCCTCCTTTTGACGATATGGCCCTAAAATGCCGTCAGGTGCATTTACCCGATTGACATCGATAGTGCCATTAAAGTCTGTCCGTACGATGCCTTCGTCTGCAAAGTTCCATATAAAACCTCCCCCTCCAAGTTTAGCCTCCCAATGCAATTCCCAAATATCGGCTAATCCGGCCGCTGCACCACCGTCATCTTGTGCATGTAGGAATTCTGTCGTCATGTAGATATTTGGTCCTTCCAGTATTTTTTTTGTAGAATAATAATCTTCATAGTGATTGCCGTCTATACCGTTAATGGCATTTCCCGGCCGATGGTGAGCATGAATCACTGTGCGTGCGGATAAATCATATTTCGCGTATTCGTCTACTAATTCTTTATTATGACCGCCCTCGTTACCGTTGCTCCATAGGATGATTGACGGATGGTTCACATCACGTATGACCATCTCTTTTACTAATTTCTTTCCGACGGGTGTTCCGTATGCTTTTTGCCAACCAGCAAGTTCATCCAGCACATATAGACCTAAGGAGTCGCAGTAATCTAGAAACGATTTGTCGGGCGGATAGTGTGAACAACGAACGGCATTCATATTCATCTCTTTGATAAGCTTCACATCGTTCAAATCTAATCTTGGGTTTACGGAACGACCTGTTTCAGGCCACCACACATGGCGGTTTACGCCTTTCATTTTCACTTTCACACCGTTCACATATATCCCATCTCCCTGGCGTACCTCAACCGTACGAAACCCGAAACGTTCTGTTGTTTGATAGTTTTCCACGCGGTCATTTTCTAACGTAAAAACGGCATGATATAGATGAGGCGTCTCTGCTGTCCATAAGTTGGGGTTCTTTACAGCTAAGGATACTAGTCTCACCGAATCAGACGCTTGTAACTTGACACGTGTCGTTGCGACAACACTTCCTTCTCTATCCTTCAAATCTACACGTAAGGCTGAATTTTCTTGAATATTCTCTAGATAAACATTGCTCTTAAACGAACCATCGGCTTTTGCATCAATAGCTGTCCATGCAATATGGGCTTTAGGCGTAGCTTCCAAATATACGGGTCGGTATATCCCGCCAAAAATCCAATAGTCGGCCAAGCGTTCCGCATTATTCACCGTATTGTCTTTCGACATTTTTGAGACCGTTGCCTCCAGTGTATTCTCCCTGCCGAAATGAACCTTGTCTGTAATATCATACGTAAACCGATAGAAAGAACCCTGATGGATATCGCCAGCCAATTCTCCATTAATCTTCACCTCGGTATCCGTCATCGACCCTTCGAAGACGATAGAAATCTTTTTGTCTTTCCAATCTGCAGGAACCTTAAATGCATGCCGATAAATACCTTTTTCTTCATGAAAACGAAAATTCTTACCGTAGGTCACATAGTCGCGACCATAATTATAGGATCCAAAGCCCTGTTGTTCCCAATGACTAGGTACGGCAATTTTTGACCACTCCCCTGCTTTCCTCCCTCCGGTGATCCAAAAATCCCACGCCACGGTGTGCTCGTTATCAGTACCCGATAAATATTGCACTTCTTTTGCAACCTGCGCGTAACCAGGCAGGACAATGCACAGAAGAAGTATACAAATGATATATATGTTTATTTTATGTAAAAACATAGGTTTGTTCATTGTTTTTAAAAGCAGGGCTAAACTACAAAACAAAATACGGTTTTGCATCCTGCGGCGTCCTGTCAATTCGCGGTATAAGCGATGTACACTCGCTTATACCGAGGCACGCAAAACAGTATAAAAAGGTACTTCTAAACGACTTTTTAATCCGTCTAGAATACTGGTAGCTGCATATTCGCCCATCAGACGGAAATCTGTAGAAATGGTTGTGATACCGTTTAATATAAATTTTTTAAGCGGAGTTTCGTTGTACGAAATAACACCGATGTCTCGTCCAATTTCTAACCCTTTTACACTCACTTTATCCAACAGACGGAATAAGTCGTCTTCCGCCAGGTTAATATAACAGGTTTCTTTTTCTATAGGTTCTTCATTCAGATCGCCAACCAACAGATGATCAAAAGCATATTCCTGGCAAAATTTATAGAAACCCTTGATAATGGTTTTTGGATAGTCGCTATTATCCGGAAAAACCAATTTAAGCATACTGTATTTGGAGAGTGGTTCCCGGATAGACTCCAATGCTTCGTAGATATCTTTCTCATGGTTTTCACATACAATCGGAAAATCTCCATGGACGCCATCCACATCACGTCCCAACAACAACAGCTTGTCAGTTGGGATAACAGACAGTACTTCTGCCGCTTTTTCTCTCCCCTCCTTAAAGTAGGGAAAGACCACATAATAATCATACGGCTGCGATAGGTTTTGCAATAGCGTACGTAGCTGGGCAATATCACTATTGTATACAAAGAGATCTATGGAAGCTTCATTGCCGAGCTTGGCTGCTAATGCATCGTAAACAATCTTCTTATGTGCGCTTAATTTGTTTAGAAACACCGCTGTCCGCAAGCGAAAAGATTGCTCTTTAGCAACAAAATATCCCTTTCCCGGAGAAGATTTAATAATCTCTTCCTGACGTAATTTACGGTATCCTTTCTCCACCGTATCTCGTGCAATTTGCAGTTGATAACTTAAATCATTAATAGATGGAAGTGCATCACCAATTTCGACTACCTTTTGCTTGATGGCCTCCACAATCGCGTCGGCTACCTGCACGTATTTAGGGGTCGCAGAAAAGTCGTTGATCTTAATCATCTTAATGAGTGCGGCATTTATGGTACCGCGTGCGCGAGAAGAAATATATAATGTTTCCATGTTACTATAATTTAAGGTTGGTTAACAAATCTTATTATTTTATCTCCATGATATTGAATTCGTTGTTTATATAGAGTGATCAGCGTTTTACAAAGCTATTCCGAACAACAAACCGTAACCCGTAAAAAATGCTCAAATTCCCGGTAAAAACGTCTCATATGCAATTATTAACCTATACTTTCATCAAGGAGACGATCATGATTTTATTTATCAGGATGGAGCGGGATAGCATTATGAAGCTTTTTTTGTACTTTAGATGATTATGCTAGGAGCAATGCTAACCGAAAAAAAAACGATGATCAACCTCATGCTGTTTGTACTCTTAACGAGTATAGGATTACCTGCCCGTGGTCAATTCCTGCAGCTCAAATTTGATCATATTACATCCGAAAAGGCGTTGCCCCAAAGTACCATACACGGTATCGCAAAAGACAAATATGGTTTTATGTGGTTTGGAACCTGGTCTGGACTTTGCCGATATGATGGTTATAACATGCGTGTTTATCGGTATGACGCACAAAACCCTAGAAGTTTAATAAACAGCCGTATACATAATATCCTTGCCGACAACAAGGGCGATTTATGGATATCTACATTTGACGAACAAACGCTATGTCGGTACAACTATGAAACAGATGATTTTGACCGCCTCGCTATAGCAGATTGTCCACCGGAGCTTAAAGATAAAATAAACCGACGTAATCATCGCCTTCAAGTGAGTGTTAGCTATGAACAAACACGATGGCACCTCGATAATCTGTCCACCACCTTGGTGGAAACACATCTTCCGTCGGGAAAACAAAAAACCTATTCCGTCGATGCGGCAAATCCCTGGTCCATAAACGATGCGTATGTCAGTGATCTCTTTCTGGACGATCAACATGTTATCTGGCTCGGAACATACAGTAACGGTATTAATCGTGCCTATCTCGACGCCAGCCCTTTCCATTATATTTACCATTATCCAGACCGCCCTAATTCCCTAGCCGAGAATATTGTCCGTTCTATTTCCGAAGACAAGGATGGAAATCTATGGGTCGGCACGCGGAGTAAGGGGGTAACACTTATCAAAAAAAATGGCGAATATCAACATTTTCAACATGATCCGCAACGCAAGCATTCCATCCATAATAACTATATTAAAAAAGTTTATTGTGATACAGAGGGTTATACGTGGATTGGAAGCCAGAACGGTTTAGATCGTTACAACCCACATATCGGGCGTATCGAACGCATCAGTGATTCCACCATATTAAACACCGGTGTGTATGGAATGGCAGAAGATGTTGATGGTGATATTTGGTTAGCGACTTGGAATGGTATCTCTAAATTTGATCGTAATCGCCAAAGCATAGAAACCTTTGATCTAAGTAATATGCTGACGCAACAACATGTATGGACTATCTTCATCGATCGTAAAGGACAAATCTGGGCGGGCACCGAAGGCGGGGGCGTCTTTGTCTTTAACGAAACCGATGACGGTCAGCTGGCTCTTCTCGGGACCTTACATCATGGCAATCCAACTGCTACGGCTATCAGTGACAACCGGATATATAGTATCTTTGAAGATCGTGAAAATCGGGTATGGATCGGAACGGGGAATGGCCTGGATTGTTACGACCCGCAGACAAATCGGGTAAAACAACTTTCTCAGCTTGGCGACCTCTGGCCTAAGGGCACCATTGCCGGTATTACAGAAGATGATAATGGCTTTCTTTGGGCTAGTCATAAACAGGGCATTTCACGGATAAACAAACAAACGCTAGACATCCGCACCTTTTCGAAACAAGACGGTCTACAAAGTAACGAATTTGCAGACGGAGCCGTTTATCGCAGTATCCGCGCGAATCGCCTTTATTTTGGAGGAAATAAAGGAATAAACTATTTTTGCCCGGATAGTATCCGCACCAATAATACGCCTCCTAAAGTTGTCCTGACTGAACTTCGTATTCTCAACCAACCCGTAGAGGTAAATCAGGAGATTAATAATCGGGTCGTGTTGCAGCGTCCACTGTATCTAAGTTCTTCGATAGCACTTACCCATGAAGATAAAAGCATCAGTATAGAGTTTGCTGCCCTGCATTTCGTCAATCCCGCAGGTAATCAATATGCCTATATGTTAGAAGGTTTTGACAAAGACTGGATCTACGGAGATGCCAGCAAACGAGTAGCCAGTTACTCTAATCTTGCTCCTGGCAATTATACGTTTAAAGTAAAAGCCGCTAATAGCGACGGGATATGGGCGACTGTACCCACCGAACTGTCGATCTCTGTAGCTCCTGCTTTTTGGGCGAGTCAGGGAGCTTATAGTCTGTATACGCTTATTTTTCTGCTGTTATTATACGCATTCTATTATTACATAACGCGCTATACCAAGCTCAAATCAAAGCTTAATTACGAAGCTATTCTACATGAAAAAGAGCGAGAGCTCCACGAAAGTAAGGTTCAGTTTTTTACCAATATTTCTCATGAGATAAAAACACCACTTACCTTAATCCTCTCGCCTATACAACAGTTAAAAACGTGGGGAGGACAAGATTTACGGATACAAGAACAGCTTAAAACGATGGAAAACAATGGCCAACATCTTTTAAAAACCGTAAATCAATTGTTAGATATACGACGTTTTGAGACGGGAAACGAAGAACTCCATATCGAGCAAACGGAATTAATCTCCCTAATACAACAGGTTGTTGATTCTTTTACGCAACAAGCTCGCCAAAAGAAGATCCACCTCAAACTCGCATCATCGAAACCGGCCATTTATGTGGCATTAGATGCAGACAAAATAGAAAAGGTCTTGTACAATCTATTGTCGAATGCGCTTAAATTCACAGATAGTGGCGGTATGATCAAAGTTCGCATCCAGCAACAGGAAGCACATTTACACATAGACGTCATCGACAGTGGAAAAGGTATTTCGCCAGAAGATCTGGATCGTATTTTCAAACCTTTTCTACAAGGTAAATCTACCGTACCGGGTGGTACCGGCCTTGGCCTGAGTTATAGCAAAACACTTATCGAAATGCACGGCGGAAAACTGACAGTGGAAAGCCGTACGAATACGAAACGGAATAAGCTGACCATATTTCGTATGGTGTTACCGCAGACACCAAATCAGCACGTCGCAGAAACTTACGAAGAGTCGGAAGCGCTACAAGATGCCCCTGTTTCGTCGACAAATGTCTCACCTGCCGAGATCCCCGAAGAGCTCCCTTCGCTTCCACGACAGTGCACCCTGCTTTTAGTAGAGGACAACGATCAAATGCGGAGCTATCTGGCTCAATTCTTCCGCAGTAGCTACCATATATTCGAAGCGTCAAATGGTGAACAAGGATTAACACTAGCACGAAAACATGTACCTGATTTGATTATCAGTGATGTAATGATGCCCAAAATCGACGGTATATCTTTTACCCGTCAAGTAAAATCGGATGTATTGCTCCGTCACATACCCGTTATTCTACTGACTGCACGGACCTGGGTTGAGTATGAGTTAGAGGGGCTAGAAACTGGAGCAGACGACTATATGGTTAAACCTTTCTATTTGCCTGTACTCGCACTAAAAGTACGAAATCAGCTCCTAACCCGTTTCCATATACAGGAAAAGTTTAAACAGCAGGTTATTGCTATCGAACCTACAAAAATAACCCCACAATCGCCTGACGAAGTCTTATTACAAAAAGTATTGGCTTATATCGATAAACATATACAAGACTCTGATTTAAAAATCGAAGACGTGTGTCGCGCAATCGGACTTAGCCGAGCCCAACTTTATCGAAAAATGAAAGCGTTGACAGGTTATACGATGAATGATTTAGTCAAAGAGATTCGCTTAAAACGTGCGCAACAGCTCCTTCAAGACAATAAATTTCAAATCAATGAAGTCGCGTATATGGTCGGGTTCAATGATCCGGAGTATTTCCGAAAAACGTTTAAAACAAAAATCGGATGTTCACCTAGTGCGTATGCCAAACAATACCAAACATCTTCGTCTGATGTATCGCAGGACAGCACATAACGCCTTTACACAAATAATCCCATAAATTGCGAAGTCAACTTATTGTATATCGTTATGATGAAACCTGCGCATCTTATTTTTTTATCCTTTTTGGCTATCTGCTTTTCTCTTTCACGAGTTTGTTGCCGAGAAAAACCCCTTACGGAAGACTGGCGCACCAAAGTCGGCGCGCAGTCACAACCAACAAAAATCAAAGAATTTATCGTTAACGATTATGGGGCTAAAAACGACGGCATAACATTAAACACAAATGCTATTCAATCGGCTATCGATGCCTGTGCCAAAGAAGGGGGCGGTCTCGTTCGCTTTCAGTCAGGCGCTTATCTTACCGGTTCTATATTTGTAAAAAGTAATGTCCACCTGTGTATAGACAGTGGTGTTACCTTACTAGGAAGCCAAAACATCGACGATTATAAGGTAATTGATACACGTGTAGCTGGTATTGAAATGGAATGGCCAGCAGCGTTAATTAATATACGAAATCAGGAGAATGCCGCTATTAGTGGGAAAGGACTCATTCATGCACAGGGAAAACCCTTTTGGGATCAATATTGGCGGATGAGAACAGAAGAATACGAACCGAAAGGTTTACGCTGGATTGTAGATTACGACGCACGCCGTCCACGTACCATCCTCGTATCAGATGCAAAAAATATAACCTTAAAAGATCTGGAAATACAACAAGCGGGCTTTTGGACGGTACAGATTTTATATTCCTCCTATGTCACTGTGGATGGTTTAACGATCAATAACAACGTGGAGGGACATGGACCAAGTACGGATGGCATCGATATTGACTCATCGTCCTGGATTTTGGTTCAGAACACGGATATTGATTGTAATGATGACAATTTTTGTATCAAAGCGGGTCGTGATGCTGACGGTTTACGCGTCAACAGACCGGCTGAATACATTGTTATTCGGGATTGCTTTGCCCGCCGTGGAGGTGGATTACTCACCTTGGGTAGCGAAACCTCTGGCAGTATCCGCCATGTCTATGCCTCCAATATCCAAGGTTCCGGTACAAAAAACTGTCTGAATATCAAGTCCGCGATAACCCGTGGCGGGACGGTAGAACATATCGTACTGGAAAATGTCAAAATGGACAGTGTAGGCGTTGCCTTGCAGATAAACATGAACTGGAACCCGACTTACAGCTATTCTACACTGCCGGAAGGATATGATTATGAAAAAATCCCTACACATTGGAAAAAGTTGTTACAACCAGTGGAACCTGCTGAGCGGGGTATCCCAACTTTTCGGGACATCACAATGCGTAATGTACATATCAAGGGAGCCAGCAGAGCCATCAACGTAGAGGGGCTTCCTTCCTCTTGGGTAGAAGGTATCACGCTGCAGCGTGTATCTATCGAAGCCAAAGAAGCTGGCAAAATCCGTTACAGTAAAAACTGGGATATACAAGATTTCAACCTTATAAGCAAAGATGGTTCGACGATAGCAAAAGAGCATACAGAAAATGTAGCGTTATAGCCGCTACAAATCGGCTCCCGACATTTTTACACCGACGCAGATCTTCAACGGGCATTGCAGGAGAGTGTGAGGAAAGTCAAACGATGAGCTGATAAAGCGATTTGCCGCCGCTGGCTGTAAACGGGAAAGCGCCCGAGTGGCACGCTTTCCCGTCGTTTTGCCGTACCTCTTGAACGTGATGCCGTAGGTATTTGGTCTGACGCCGCCCCTCGCAAGCTTGCCGTGGCACCGATATGCGCATTAACCGGCCATCGAGGAAGCGCTGAGAGACGTCTTACATCTCTCGCTGTCTGTCTTCCCCGACAAGATCTCCTTCTGTACACTATATCTATCCGTCTATACGTTATACCAGTCCCTCTTCGTAAACTATCGCCCCCTCTATATGATGATCCCGTACGAATGCAACGTGTCGAGCAACGGAAACGTCGTATTGCCGTCCTTCGATGCCGCGTCGATGCCCTGCATAACCTCCAACACGGAGGACATATCAACAGAGAAGTCCGACTTGTTTATATATCCGTCCCTCTTGCTGGTATTGATGCCCCTCGATGTCGTAAAGAGATCCCTCAACCAAGTAAAGAGGTGTACCTTCCTAAAAAAACTTGACAGCTTTATCGGTTAGTTCTTGATAATATTTACTGTTATTCTATTTTTTGCTAAAGCAAAGTTACACAATGATTCTTTCATACAGCATTTCGATGTAATTTTTG
>NZ_JACOIK010000015.1 GCF_014692515.1 Sphingobacterium micropteri
CCTCTTCCCATTCCGAACAGAGCAGTCAAGCCCGCCAGAGCCGATGGTACTGCCGTAAAAGGTGGGAGAGTAGGTCGGTGCCGGTTTTTATACGGAGCCCCTGCAGTATAACTGCAGGGGCTTTTTTTGTTTGTGAGGGGCAAACTTCACACATTACTCGCTACTAATTACTACCTTTGCAGAAGATGGGGACTTTACTAGACAACGGTATCAAACCGTATAATCATTATGGAGCATACTTAAAAGAGAAGTATGATGGGCAACGAGTGTTTAAGGTTATTGTAGATGGGAATTTCACTTGTCCTAACCGGGATGGAACAAAAGGTTATGGTGGCTGTACGTATTGCAATGTAGATTCGTTTACTCCCGATACCGCCCGTAAAATACCCTCTATACAGGAGCAGGTGCAGAATGGCATAACACGAGCACGAAATTCCTATGGAGCGGAAAAATTTATTATTTATTTTCAACCTAACACCAATACCTACGCACCTACGCATTTGCTAAAAATGATGTATGACGAAGCTTTAAGTATAGATTCCGAAAATACATTAGGTTTGTCTGTGGGAACTCGTCCGGATTGTTTGGACTTTGAGAAAATCGCCTTGTTAGAATCTTATACTGACCGTTTTGATGTTGATTTGGAAATGGGAATGGAGTCTATTTATAATGATACGTTAGAACAGATCAATAGAGGTTGTTCACATGACGAATTTCTGGCCACGATGCATATGCTTCAAAATACAAAACTGGATTTATGTGTACATACAATTTTCGGTTTTCCTTGGGAGACGGAAGAAATGATGCTTCGGTATGCGGAGGAAATTAATAAACACCCTCAAATAAAGTTTATCAAATTACACCATCTTCATATTGTCGAAGGATCCATTATGGGGGTAAAATATAAGAGGGAACCGTTTAAGTTGTTTTCTATAGAGGAATACACGGATTTCTTGGCAAAATTCATGCCCTTGTTACGTCCTGATATTATCATTCAGCGCATTTTTGGTATTGCAGATAAAGAACTGTTGATTGCACCTAATTGGGGATTTCCAAAATCAAAAATACAAACACATATTGATAAAGGTTTAGAAAGCCGAGGGGTGAAGCAAGGTAGTAAATATATTGGAAATTAAATGGGGCTAAAAATATTTAGCCCCAGATCTATCTTCTATTTTTCAAGAATTGCTTTCAAGTTGGCAGGTGAATAATTGACCGATTTTAAAGTCTTATTATCTCCCTCTCTATACACTAAAAACATGCCGTCGATTTCTTTATAATAAGAATTAACGCCTTTAGTGGAGTAATGGGCTTGGGTCGCCTTTGCTTCTTCCTCTGTTTTACACGCTTTGCTCATGTTCGAGCGCTGTACTTCTTCAAATAACGCATTGAATTTATCTTTTAACCCAAATTCTAATACAGCACCTGAGAGCACATATTGAATATCGCATAGTGCATCAGCTATTTCTACAATATCTTTGTCTTCAATAGCTTCTTGCAATTCCTTTAATTCTTCAGCGATTAAAGAAACCCGTAAGTTGCAGCGTATCTCAGACGGAATGGTTGGTTCCTCCAGGATAGGATGTTGAAAGGTTTTATGAAATTCAGCTACGGAAGTCAGTGTTTTAGGATCTGTCATATTTTAAAGTCAAAAGTTAAAAACCAAAATTGTCTAAAAATGGAGGAGTTTATTTAATGAAATGTTTTAACTGTATAAGTTCTTTCTCTTCCAAATATCTCCATCTCCCACGTGGCAAATCTTTCTTTGTTAGATTAGCATAAACTACGCGATCTAATTTAATAACTTCATAACCCAATGATTCAAAAATACGTCTTACAACCCTGTTTTTGCCAGAATGGATTTGGATACCAATTTCATTTCTACTTCCTCCTTGTACATAGCTTATATCGTCAGGTTTGATGACTCCATCTTCTAATTCAATGCCAAATTGGATTTTATTGAAATCACCCTGTGTTAAATTTTTGTCCAACTCTACATGATATATTTTACTAATATTGTTTCGCGGATGGGAAAGCTTTTCTGCGAGTGCACCGTCGTTAGTAAGCAATAACAAGCCTGTAGTATTTCTATCTAAGCGTCCTATCGGATAGATCCGTTCCTTTGTGGCTTTTGCCACAAGTTGCATAACGGTTCTACGTTCTTGCGGATCATCGGTAGTCGTAATAAAATCTTTGGGTTTGTTTAAAAGCACATAAACCATTTTTTCGCGTTTTAAGCGCTCGCCATTATACCTTATCTCATCCTTTGCCGGATCTACTTTAGTTCCTAATTCTGTTACCACTTCACCGTTCACGGATACCACGCCGGACTCAATTAGTTCATCTGCTTTGCGGCGTGAGCATACACCAGCATTGGATATATAACGATTTAATCGGATTAAACCATCATCTTTAGGTTCCGCACTAGCAATTTTCTTTCTAGGGTAGGATGGTCTATATGTGTCTTTATTTTTGTATTTGTCTTTCGTTTTATTTTCGCCATCGAACCGATCAAACGATTTTTTACCTGACTTATCAAATTTGTTGGAACCACGATAGTTTCCTTTTTCGTCCTTTGAAAAAGGACGGTCTGTATTCTTCTTTAGTTTATCGAATTTATTAAAAGAGCGACTGGAATCATCTTTTTTATTCTTTTTTTCAAACTTGCTAAAGGGATTTGATTTCTTGCTATCTTCTTCTTCAAATCTGGATTTTCTAAATTCATTCGTTGAAGACGACCGTGTTGAGCGACCATTTTTTGAGCGGAAGTTTTCGGAGTTACTTCTACTTTTTTTGGAGTTGTCGTCGCGACTGTTCCTTTTGTTATTGAATGGCATATTTGTAAAGTTTAGCTACAAAGGTAGTATTTTTATCTGGTTCATAGAAAAAAATAATATTATCAAAAGATGTATTGTCATAGCATAGACCACGTTTTTGTGTTTACAAAGCATCTTCGTTCGATTATAACGGTTTGGAAAATTAGGGGAACCTTTGTATATTTGCAGGCTTAAATTGAACCAAGCTATCTTGATCGCTTTTAAGTATTGATCTTAATTTCGTGGATGGGTAGCAGTAAGGGATTGAATGATAAAAAAAAGAGTACTGTGTAGCAGTATAGTATTGTCTGTAATGATTTTGTCAAAGCTATACTCCACGCCAAACTCAACGTCCAAAGAGGATCCTATACGGAAGGCCTTGTTGGAGCAGGTTGAGAAACAAAAAAAAGCGATAGCCTTATCGCCTGAGAGACAAAAGGAAGCATATTATCGCTCCGTAATGTTTGCTAATGAGCAGGTTCCTCTACACAACCCTTCAGTAGAGAAAAAATTTGAGAGATATCTAGCAAACTTTTCTTTCCGAAAGCAACAATCTTATGATTTGCATAAAAAAGCAGCAGCGCATTTACCGCAGATAGCAGCTATTTTAAAATCGTACGGGATTCCAGAGGATTTTAAATATGTTCCACTTGTGGAAAGTGACATGAATCCTCGGATAACGTCCCATAAAGGAGCAGGTGGTTACTGGCAATTTATGCCCGCTACCGCACGGCTTTATGGCTTGAAAGTTAATGGCAGTGTGGATGAACGTAAGGATTTGATCAAATCTACACACGCCGCAGCACGTTATTTAAAAAGCCTATATAAAGAATTTAATGATTGGACGTTGGTAGCCGCGGCCTATAATGTAGGTGGTGGCAGCTTAAAGAATACTATACGTCGTCAGGGAACAAAGGATTATTATAATTTACACTTGAATAGAGAAACAGGTTCTTATGTTTATAAGCTAGTCTCAATGAAACAGGTTATAGAGAATCCTAACAAACATGGATATAAACGCTATGCGCAAACATATGATAGATATCAACACACGAATGAACGAAATTTGCTATAATCTATAGATTAAGTGATAATACGAAGAAAGACTTTCCTTTTTGGAAGGTCTTTTTTTGTTTACACGCTCTATTATTTAGAAAAAGTAAAGAGTGATAAATGTCACTTTTTTATAAAAGATGTATCATTACAGTGTCATAAAAAAAAGGCTACCTTTACCTCCGAAATCAACTATTAGAGTATGCAGGTAGAGCAATTTAATTATGACAACAAGATTGTGCGAAACTTTGGGATCGCAACAATTATTTGGGGATTGGTGGGCATGTCCATCGGTTTACTCATCGCCACGCAATTGATTTGGCCCGAGATGAACTTTCTAAATCAGTACACGACATTCGGTAGAGTACGCCCCGTACACACAAATGCGGTTGTTTTTGCTTTCGTTGGGAACGCAATTTTTATGGGGGTATATTACTCCATGCAACGTGTTCTAAAGGCAAGAATGTTCAGTGATTTGTTGAGCAAAATCCATTTTTGGAGCTGGCAATTAGTTATTGTTGCTTCTGCAGTTACTTTATTGCTAGGTTATACTTCCTCGCACGAATATGCAGAAATGGAATGGCCAATTGACATTGCTATTACCTTGGTTTGGGTGGTATTTGGAATAAATATGTTCGGTACAATCATCAAACGCCGTGAACGTCACATGTATGTAGCGGTTTGGTTTTATATAGCCACTTTTGTAACGGTGGCTGTATTGCATATTGTAAATTCTATTCAGCTTCCGGTAAGCTTATGGAAAAGTTACTATGTCTATGCAGGTGTGCAGGACGCTTTGGTGCAGTGGTGGTATGGGCATAATGCAGTTGCTTTTTTCTTGACTACACCTTATTTAGGTATGATGTATTACTTCTTACCTAAAATGGCTAACCGTCCTGTATACTCATATAAATTGAGTATCCTTCACTTTTGGTCTTTGATATTTATTTATATCTGGGCAGGACCTCACCACCTTCTTTATACCTCATTACCATCATGGGTGCAGTCGTTGGGGGTTGTATTTTCCATTATGTTGATTGCGCCGAGCTGGGGGGGG
The DNA here is from genome assembly GCF_014692515.1 of Sphingobacterium micropteri. Taxonomy (GTDB): domain Bacteria; phylum Bacteroidota; class Bacteroidia; order Sphingobacteriales; family Sphingobacteriaceae; genus Sphingobacterium; species Sphingobacterium micropteri. The sequence continues at coordinate 4,927 of NZ_JACOIK010000015.1, forward strand.
ATGATCAACGGATTATTAACATTACGCGGAGCTTGGGATAAAGTGCGTACAGAACCCACGCTTAAGTTTATGGTGGTTGCGTTGACAGCCTACGGTATGGCAACCTTCGAGGGGCCCTTATTATCGTTAAAACAAGTAAATGCGATCGCACACTTTACAGACTGGATTGTGGCACACGTACACGTAGGTGCATTAGGATGGAACGGTTTCTTAACATTTGCTGTTTTGTATTTTATCATTCCGAAAATTTATAAAACACCGTTATATTCGAAAAAACTAGCGAATGTCCACTTCTGGATCGGTACATTGGGGATTTTATTTTACGCTATCCCGATGTATTGGGCCGCTGTAGTACAGGGACTGATGTGGAAAGAGTTTACGCCGGAAGGTGTATTGAAATATCCAAATTTCTTAGCTACCACCTTGGAGATTCTTCCGATGCATATGATGCGTGCTGTAGGTGGTGCGTTGTATTTAACAGGTGTCATCATTATGACGTACAACTTGATTAAGACAATGAAAGCTGGGAAATTGGTTGCCAACGAAGCTGCTGAGGCACCAGCTTTAGAGCCTGTGGTAACAAGAGAACCTGCTCCGCACCGTCGTTTAGAACGTAAACCTGTTCTATTCATGGTATTGGCTTTGGTTGCTATTCTTATTGGGGGCATCGTGGAAATGATTCCGACGTTTACAATTAGTAGTAATGTGCCTAAAATAGCGTCTGTACAACCCTATACCGCACTTGAGCTTCAAGGACGTGATCTATACATCCGAGAAGGCTGTGTTAACTGTCATTCGCAAACGGTTCGACCATTCCGTTCGGAGACTGCTCGTTATGGTGAGTATAGTAAAGCTGGAGAGTTTGTTTACGATATGCCGTTCCTATGGGGATCTAAACGTACCGGACCGGATTTGCATCGTCTCGGCGGCAAGTATCCGAATAAATGGCATTTTGACCATTTGTTGGATCCAACTATTACGTCTCCCGGAAGTATTATGCCAGCTTATCCGTGGCTAATCGAGCAAACATTGGATAACAGCCTTTTGGATAAGAAGATGAATGCTATGCGTGTATTAGGTGTGCCTTATTCAGAAGAGGAGATCCAAAATGCTTTTACAAATTTGCAAAAACAAGCGGATGAAATAACAGCGGATCTAGCGGCAAATCAAGTGGAAGTTCGGTCTGATAGCGAAATTATTGCCGTGATAGCTTATTTACAACGTTTAGGGAAGGATATCAAGGCTGAAGCACCGCAAGCAGCTGATGAAATTGTATTGTCAGATAATTAAAAGGAGGACTTATGTTTAAGCAGATAACAAATTTAAATGGAGATGAGATTTATTTAATAGCATCGTTGTGGGTCTTTCTGGTATTCTTTGTACTTGTGGCTTGTATGTTATTTTGGATGAAAAAAGATCACATCGATCACATGAAAGATATTCCTTTTGACGATGGGGAGTCGGAAAAGGAAAATGACCAATCATTGCAGAAATAGAGATTTATGAATACATTATTATTAACAGCCGATACCACTGCGACAGCATCCGAATGGGCTTTTGGATCGGGAAATATATACAACGATATTCTTATTGTCGCCCTTATCGTCGTCATGATAGCTCTTTTGGCCTCAGCATTGGTCGTCAATAAGGCCATGAAATCAATTATTAATTTAACTATGCCACAGTTGGCGACCGAGCAACAGGTAAAAAAAGCCAAAAAGATTAACTGGCAGGCTATCGCGGCCAAATTATTGAGCTTGAGACCAATAGAAGAGGAAAAAGACTTGGAAATTGAGCATGAATACGATGGTATCAAAGAATTGGATAATCCTGTTCCGGCATGGTTTAATGCACTCTTTTATTCTACGATTACTTTTGGTGTAGTTTACTTGCTTGTTTACCATGTTTTTGGATGGGGACCTAATCAAGACCAAGAGTATCAACGAGAAATGGCATTGGCGGAAAAGGCGAAACAGGAATTTTTAGCGCAATCAGCTAATCTAATCGACGAAAGCACGATAGAAATAGATGCTACCGGCACATTGGCAGCATCGGGAAAGGCAATCTATATGGCGAATTGTGCCGTTTGTCATGGAAATGCGGGCGAAGGTGGAATAGGTCCCAACTTAACGGACGAATATTGGCTACATGGCGGCGATATTAAAGATGTCTTCGCTGTGGTGAAATATGGTGTTCCAGAGAAAGGAATGGTACCTTGGGAGCAAACATTAACACCAGGACAGATTGCGGAGGTAAGTAATTATATTATCACATTGGCTGGTACTAATCCACCGAATCCGAAAGACCCACAAGGAGAAAAAGTGGCTCCGAAAGCCAATGTCGAAACTACTGATGCTTCAGCAGAGCAGGTAACTGCGGAAAATGAGGTATAAATGAATACAAATGCTATAATTTTTATTTAAATAATCATGGGAACAGTGGTAGATGGAAATAGTGCCCGTACAAATTCAGGGAAAGAAAAGCGTCAATGGATTTACGCCAAAAAGCCCGGTGGCAAGTTGTACAACTATAGGCAGTGGGTAGGATATTCTTTACTACTGTTCCTTTTTATAGCCCCATTTATTAAGATAAATGGCAATCCGTTTCTAATGTTCAATATCATTGAACGAAAATTTTCCATTTTCGGTTCCGTTTTCTATCCACAAGATTTACACATTTTTGTTTTTGGTATGTTGATTATGATGGTGGGTATCGTTCTTTTTACAGCAGTTTATGGTAGAGTTTGGTGTGGGTGGACATGCCCACAAACCATTTTCATGGAACTGATATTCCGACGTATAGAATATCTTATTGAGGGTGATTGGATACAACAGCGGAAATTAAATGAGGGACCTGATTCTGATGCCAGAGCTTGGAAAAAGGTATTGAAGCACACGATTTTCTTGGCCATATCTTTTTTTATATCGAATATATTCTTGGCTTATATTATTGGTGTTGATGCGTTGTACAAAATTATGACTGATCCCGTGGATCAACATATCATTGGCTTTGCGTCCATTATTGTGTTTACCCTTGCTTTTTACGCCGTATTTGCTTATGTACGCGAAATTGTCTGTACAACGTTATGCCCCTATGGTAGGCTGCAAGGTGTATTGCTCGATGAAAAAAGTTTGACGGTAGCATATGATGTGAACCGTGGAGAACCCAGAGGGAAGTTGAAAAAAAATGATACGGAGCAAGGGGACTGTATCGACTGTAAACTTTGTATACACGTATGCCCAACAGGTATCGATATTCGTAATGGCACACAGCTGGAATGCGTTAATTGTACAGCTTGTATTGACGCGTGTGATACTGTTATGGATAAAATAGGAAAACCAAAACGTCTTATCGGTTTTTATTCTATGGACGATCTATCTGAAGAGGGGAAAACAGGTAAGAAAAATAATACGCGTGCGATAGCTTATTCTGCTATACTAGTGGTGTTGACCATCGTATTTGGTTTTTTGTTGTTTAGCCGTTCGGAGATAGACGGACGCTTATTGCGTGCAACGGGAAGTTCTTATCAGCTCCGGGAAGATGGAAAGGTGAGCAATTTATATACGTTGGAGCTATTAAATAAATCTGGAAAAGATATTAAATTTGATATTGAAAGTGTTGACGACAGGATTAACGTGCAAATGGTGAATAATATTCATGACTTGAAAAAGGAGGGAAGTGCAAAACTGAGCTTTTTCCTGTTGATGGACAAGGGAGAAATAGCGCAATATAAACAGAATGTCAAGGTGAACATCATTTCTGATGGAAAAGTAAAGGAGACTTTAAAAACAACCTTTATAGCTCCTCCAAGTAAAAAATAAGGATTAACATGAACTGGGGATTAAAGATCATATTAGGATTGGGGACTTTTATCGTATTTATTGTGAGTGCGGGAATATATATGGTGACTAAGAATACGGATACGTTGGAAGATGAGGATTACTATGAAAGAAGTTTATCCTATGATGAGGTTTACCAGCGGAAGCAGAATTTATTAAATGATAATGCCCGCCCAACAGTTAGCGTTAAAAACGATACATTGTATATTACCTTTAGCGAACCATATAATCGAGGCAACCTTATCTTTAAGCGACCATCCGATAGCATGTTGGATATGTCATTACCATTTGTAACGGAAAGTCAGCATTACAGAATACCTGTGGGTAGCTTTACCAAAGGTAGTTGGCGACTGGAAATTTCTTGGCAACAAGGCGGAACACCTTATACTTCCGATCATAATTTATATTTTTAATAATGACCTATCACTATTTTGCATTTTTTATGGGACTTTTTGGTAGTGTACATTGTGCCGTTATGTGTGGTCCGCTATTGCTCGCTATAAATGGCCAAATGGGCTTGTCGTGGAAAGTGGTTTTTAATCGGTTACTTTATCAAATAGGGCGTATTCTTACTTATGGTATAATGGGACTTTTTTTGGGAATCTTAGGAAGTATGGCTGTCGTACAAGGATGGCAAAGAGGATTAAGTATCGTCGTAGGTATTGGGCTCGTAATAATCGGTATGTTTTATGTCTTTGGGAAAAACACGCAAGCGTTAACTCGTTTTCAAACAAAGGCAGTCCAACCGTTTGCGAGATATATGGGACGATGGCTTTATAGGCCCGGAGGCTCTTTTGTAGCTGGAATATTAAATGGTATTTTGCCTTGTGGTATGGTTTATATGGCTTTAGCATCAGCCATGAACGCTGATTCGTTAACAAACAGTTTTCTTTTTATGGTGCTTTTTGGTTTAGGAACATTGCCCTTGCTCTTTGTTTTCTCTTTTGCTGGAAGCTTTTCCAAACCCATTTTTAAACGTGGATTTAACCGTGTAATACCTTTTCTTTATTTAATCATGGGCATTTGGTTCATTTTGAGAGGAGCGAACCTAGATATCCCTTATCTAAGTCCGCTACTACATGTAGATGGAGCAATTAATTGTGCTTAACCACTATCTAATTATTCCACGGTTTCCGTTGTTTCCTGCCATCCGCCACCGAGTGCTCTATATAAATCTACATAAGCTTCCAATTGTTTCTGTCTGATATCGACCAGTGCTAACTCACTAGAGAGCGCGTTGCTTTGGGCAGTGATTACTTCGAGATAAGTCGCATAATCACTCATAAACAACAACGATGCATTTCTAACGGCTAATTCAGAATTTTCCACTCTTCTTCTCGTCAATTCAATTTGCTCTTTCTGCTTTTCTACCGTAATAACCGCATTGGATACTTCGTGTACAGCTTCCATGACCGTTTTCTGCAGCTCCAATTCGGTCTTTTCACGTTCTATTTTAGCAACTTCCCATTGATTCTTTAATCGCCCATTTCTAAAAATAGGGGTGGTCAATCCGCCGGCAAATCCACCGAGTAACGCTCCGGGAATATTATACCAGTTTTTAGGTAACATAGCGTTTGTACCAAGAACACCGCTAAGCGAAAGCTGTGGATACCGCATAATCTGTCGTAAATTCATTTCCGCATTAGCAGCAATGAGTGCATATTCCGCACGTTTTATGTCTGGTCGATTCCTAATAATTTCGAGAGGAGCACCTAGCGTAATGCTGTTTTCCGTGTTCATTAAGCTGTCTATTTTAAAGCCTCTAGTTACGACATTTGGCATTTCACCTATCAAAACATTGAGTGCATTTTCCTGTAAGGCGATTTCTTTCTCCAATTCGGGGATCAATGACGCGGCAACTAGTCGCTGTGATTCCGTTTGCTGGATGGCTAATGCGGTGATCTCTCCGGCGTCATACTGTAACCGGATCATACGTAATGTACTGTCGTTAAGTAGTAAGTTACGTTTAGCGACCTCGATCTGAGCATCTAACATAATCAGGTTAAAATAACCTTTCGCAACGTCTGCGATTAATCTGGTTTGAATAGCATTTTTTGCTTCGTAGGAATCGAGAAAATCTGATTTTAAGGCATCTTGCTGATGGGCAATCCTGCCCCATATATCCAGTTCCCAGCTAAACTCTAAGCCCGCACTAAATTGTGATTGGTATTGAAATAGATTATCGGGAGCCTCTTCTCCACTTTCGCTATACCACTTTGAAGACGGGTTGCTATAAAAATCCTTAGAACGAAATTGCCTATTTACGGTAGCAATATTACCATCTACAGAAGGAAGGTATTCTAGCTTGTTTTGTCTCAGATTACGATTGGCGATTTCAATATTCTTTAAAGCTGTTCGCATATCGTAATTGTTTACCAGTGCCGTATCAATAAGTGCGATCAGCTGTGGATCATTGAAAAAATCACGCCAGGAAACCTGTGCGAAGGCAATCGTATCCTGTTGATAGGTCAGTGTATCCCCCCGAAAATTTTCGGGAAGATTTAGTTCCGGTTGGACATATCGCTTACCGACTTTGCATGCAGATAAGCTGACCAATACTGCCGTAATATATACCAGTTGTTTCAGTGTCATAAGTTTCATGCGTTATTCGTCAGAAGATTTAAGTTTTTCCCTTACTTTTTCATCTAGTGCCTTAAAGACCATAAACAAGACCGGGATGATAAATATACCAAATATCACACCAGATAGCATGCCACCTGCAGCGCTAAAGCTGATCGAGTGATTTCCGATAGCGGAAGGACCAACGGTCCACATTAAAGGGACTAGACCAGCGACGAAAGCAAGGGAAGTCATGAGTATGGGGCGGAGACGTAATTTTGCGCCCATGATGGCAGCGTCGTAAATACTTAAGCCTTTATTTCGCTGTTGTATGGCAAACTCAACAATAAGGATTGCATTTTTTGCTAATAACCCGATTAACATAATCAATCCGACTTGTACATAAATGTTGTTTTGTAAACCTACTATCCAAATCGTGGAGAATACACCAATTAATCCTACGGGAACCGACAGTAAGACCGCCCATGGAAGAATATAGCTTTCATATTGTGCTGCTAAAAGGAAGTAGATAAAGATGAACGAGAGTCCAAAAATAAGGATGGTCTGTGAGCCAGCCTGACTTTCTTCATAAGCCATTCCCGTCCACTCATAACCATAATTGGCGGGTAGTTCTGCGATAGCAAGTTGTTCAATAGCTTCCATAGCGTCTCCTGTACTGTAACCGGTAGCAGGTGTGGCATTTACAGTAATCGAGTTATATAGATTATACCGTGAAACAGATTCCGGGCCGATAACTTTATTTAGTGTCATTAATGTTCCTACAGGTACCATTCTACCGTCTTTATTTCGGACAAAAATTGAGTTTAGTGATTCTGGATCCGTTCGAAAATCAAAATCGGCTTGTAAATATACCCTATACGTTCTGCCGAAACGGTTAAAATCTCCACCATTCACACGAGCGAAGTATAGCCGAATGGTACTCATCATTTCCCGAATGTCAACGCCCAAACTTTTTGCTTTGACGACATCGATATCCGCTTCAAACTGTGGGAAATTAGATTTAAACGTTGTATATGCATTGCCTACTTCTGGTAGATTATTGATCTGACGAATAAACGTATCCGCTACGAGATCAAAGTCGCGAATATCTCCCCCCAAACGATCTTGCAATACCAGTTCTAATCCGGCAAATTCACCGAAACCTTGTACGGTAGGTCGAGGAAAGACCGTAAATGTGGCTTCATCTATTTGGGACAAGTCGTTTCGGATAGTGTCCATAAAGGCATTGATGGATTTAATGTCTGTTCGCTCTTTATGTGATTTTAGGTTGATATAACCTGCTGCAAATGCAGGGCTAGCTCCTCCATCCAATGCGTTGAAGCCTGATACAGTTGTCATACCCGCTATATCTTCTCGTTTCTTTAAGATACTATCTGCTTTGCGCAATACAGCGGTAGTTCTGGATAACGAAGCGCCAGGGGGCATAGCCAACGAATAAGTTACAAAACTGTCGTCTTCTGTAGGGATAAAGCTTCGCGGTGTGTTCATCAAGAAGACTGCTCCAATAAGGGTGATGACAACTAACCCTAAAAAAGCTATTTTTTTATGATTTAACAGATACTTTACACCAGCAAGATATTTGGTGGTGAATTTATCAAAAGCTGTATTGAAGGCTGTGAAGAACCTTGTTTTATACTTTTGAAAAGTATTTAGTTTTTTCTCCTCCTCTATTTGTTGGGGATGTACAGGTTTTAGCAACAGTGCACATAAAGCAGGGGAGAGTGTTAGCGCATTCACAGCAGATATTAATATCGCTGTTGCTAGGGTATAAGCAAATTGTTGATAGAAAATACCTGCCGGACCTTGCATAAAGCCCACTGGGAGGAATACCGCTGCCATAACCATCGTAATGGATAGAATAGCACTTGTGATCTCGGACATGGTTTGGATGGTGGCTTCTTTTGCTTTCAAACCTGTCTCATGCATTTTTTGGTGAACGGCCTCAACGACTACAATGGCATCGTCAACCACGATACCAATAGCGAGAACGAGTGCAAACATCGTGAGTACATTCAACGAGAAACCAAAAAGACTTAGAAAGAAAAACGTACCGACGAGGGATACCGGAATGGCAATAGCGGGTATCAATGTGGAGCGGAAATCTTGTAAGAAAATAAATACAATGATAAATACCAAAATAAAGGCTTCAAAAAGTGTATGCTTTACTTGGTTGATAGATTCGTCTATTTGATCCCGTACACTATATGATATTTCGTAATGCATCCCTTTTGGAAAAGCTACCGATATCTCCTCTAGTACTTTTCGTACTTCTTGGTCGATCGCGTGCGCGTTCGAACCACTGGTTTGTGTAATATTAAGGGTTAAACCAGGATAACCGTTCACCTTATTGTCGCTATTTAAGTTTGTTGCGCCAAACTCAATACGTGCAATATCTTTTAGATAGAGGACAGACCCATCAATATTTGTCTTGATGACCATATTTTCGAATTCTTCCGGTTGCGAAAAACGTCCTTTATGTCGGATAACTGTTTCGAAAACCTCATCGGTAGCCTCCCCAAACTTGCCGGGGGCCATCTCGAAGTTCTGGTCACTTAAAGCCTTTGTGATATCCTGTGGTACTAAATTATATAGTGCTAATTTTTCGGGATTCAACCAAACACGCATGGAATAGTCCCGCGCACCAATTCTAGCTACCTGTGCCACGCCGTCTACCCGTAAAAGCGGGCGGATCATATTGATCTGTGCATATGCCTGCAAGAAGGTCTCGTCATAAATGGAATCTTTATGATCAGAGTATAAATTTATAGTCATGATAGCCCCACTCTGTCTAGGCTGCACGGTTATACCATTCTCGTTTACTTCTGCTGGAATAGTGGATATTGCTCTGGAAATACGGGTTTGTACATTCACCGATGCGATATCAGGATTGGTGCCCGTTTTAAAAAATACTTGTATACTGCCCGATCCCGAGTTGGTGGCTGTAGACCGGATATAGGTCATGTCTTCTACACCATTAATAGCTTCTTCAACAGGTAACAAAACACTCTCTGCTACGGTTTCGGAATTCGCTCCCGGATAGCTCAAGGAGACCACTACACTGGGAGGTGCAATTTCGGGGAACCTACTGATGGGAAGTATCATCATCCCTACTAGGCCCAAAATGACTAAAATTAAGGATACTACGGTGGCTAGCACCGGTCTATTTATGAATGTTTTTAACATTGAATGTACTTTTTAAAATCAATCTGATGAGAGGAGATTGTGGGTGAAGAGAGCATTCGCAATTATTGGGCAATAGGTGTTACGACAGAACCGTCCGTAATTTTATCAATGCCCGAAAGTAATACCCTATCACCGATGTTTAAACCAGAGACAATATAGTTATCTCTACTGGTACCTTCGATTTTAATGGAACGACGTTCCACTTGGTTATTATCATCCAAAGTATACACGAACGTTCTATCTTGCAGTGAACTCGTCGCAACCTGCGGAATTTGGATTACACCTTTTTTTGTTTCTGAAATTTTTAATGTTCCTGTACTACCATTTCTTAAGATATTATCTTCATTCGGAAAAGATGCTCTTAACGATATAGCGCCTGTTGTTCTATCGACCTGACCATCAATGGCGTCTACGATACCTTTCTTCTTGTATTGTTCACCATCCGCAAGAATCAAGGTGGCTTCAGGAAAAACAAGTCTGTTTTTGGAATTTTTGATACCTAGTAAACTATCTTCCCGTGCTTTTATTTTTGAAAAATATAAGAAGTCCGATTCATTCATCGAGAAATAAACATATACTTCCTGCACATCTGACAATACGGTCATCGGTTCTCTGTCACCTTTGGAAACAAGGTTTCCTATTCTTTTCGGAATCCGACCAATATAACCACTAACAGGCGCCGTTAGAATGGTGAATTCTTTGCTAATTTCAGCGTTTCTTACCTCTGCAGCAGCTTGATCGAGTGAGGCTTTGGCCACATCGTAGTCTGACATTACTTTCCGGAGTCTGACTTCCGATATGACATCATTCTCTACTAAAGGTCGTAACCGCTCTACCTCCAATTTCGCATTTTCCAATCTTGCTTTCGCAACATTTTGATTGGCAAGCGCGTTATTAAGACCTTCTTGATAAACCGAAGCATCTATTTTAAATAAATTTTGGCCCTTTTCTACGTATTGGCCCTCGTCCACGTATATTTGTTGCAATATACCCTCAACTTGTGGGCGAATTTCTACATTTACTTTGCCTTCAATGGTTCCTAGGTAATCTTTTACCGTAACCGCATTACTTGTATCAACTGTGTGTACCGGTAAAGCTAGGGGTTTATTCGCCGTATCTTCTGATTTGCTTGTGTTACAATTTGTGAAAGTAGCTACGCCGACTCCCGCCACTAATATGTATGCTATTTGTTTTAATATTGAATTTTTTATGTTCATCTTTTGTATTATATCTTTTACATCTGTCTTTATTTGTAACGGTTTAGTTACAGGTGTATGCAATTATAACGCTTTTTATATACAATAGTTGCTCGTTTAACAATTCTTAACGAATACAATGGTTCGGTTAATTCCGACAAAAAACCTATTTTTATTGGGACATTGATCAATATATGGAATTTACACAAGAATTGCTCCAGTTTTTAAAACAATGGTATTGGATACCTATTGTTTTTTTATATTTGGGAGTACTTAGTACTATTTTAATTGAGAACAGGAATCCTACTAAAACCCTATCTTGGATTTTGGTCATCGTTTTCTTGCCTGTTGTCGGCTTGCTGATTTATTATTTATTCGGACAGAAATTCAATAAAGTTAGACGTCTCAAACGTGTGAATGATGCGCAAATGATGCGTTTGAAGAAAGAATGGCAGCGTTTGGAGCCCTATATGGAACAGAATCTTGTTCGCATCAGTGACCGGATAGGAACGCTCTCGCGGGTGTTTACTTTCTTAAAAAATGAGCGTGTGTCATCACCGACGACGGGAAATAGCGTCAAATTGCTCATCAATGGCGAAGAAAAGTTTCCCGAATTCCTGAAATCCTTGCGTGAAGCCCGTCATTCTATTCATTTAGAATATTATATTTTCGAGGTAGATACAATTGGTAAGGAGGTTTTGTCTCTTTTAGAAGAGAAAGCCAAAGAAGGTGTTTTTGTGCGTTTATTAATTGATAGCTTTGGCTCGCCGGGCTTGGTAAAATATTTATCGCGTAGAAAAGATTTAAGTTTTGAATACCATCATTTTTTTCCGGTAACTTTTACGTCTATGGGGAATAGTAATTACCGAAACCATCGTAAGGTTGCTGTCATTGATGCAGAAATAGGGTATATTGGGGGAATGAACATTTCCGATCGGTATATCAATGATCCTGCCAATAGTACCGCTGTTTTTTGGCGAGACACTTCCGTGAGAATTGAAGGGCCTGCAGTGACTATGCTTCAAATCGGTTTTTGGAATTCTTGGAATTTGGCAGATGGTACACCTTTTCAATTGAGTGAGGGATATCTTCTCCATCAAATGCCGCACATAGAAAAGAAAGGAAGTGCAGCAGTTTCCTTTGTGGAAAGTGATCCGGGGTCGTTAGGGCCTTTTAATATGGAAGCTATTCTTGTGGGGTTGGGGGAGGCCGACAGGAAAATCCAGCTCGTTACACCTTACTATGTGCCGAGTGATGAATTAGCAACGGCTCTAAAGGTTGCAGCGGCATCGGGTTTGGAAGTGGAATTGATGTTGCCCGAGAAATCAGACTCTTTTATCGTGCAGCATGCCAGCCTTTCGTTTATTAAACCTCTTCTAGAACGAGGGGTCAAAGTTTATTTTTATAAGAAAGGCTTTATCCATGCTAAAACAATCAACATTGATGGGAAGCTTTCTTACATCGGAACAGTCAATCTAGATACACGTAGTTTTTATATCAATTATGAAATTGCCGCCGTAATCTCCGATGATACTGTTTGTAGACAATTAGAAGAGCAATTTGAACGTGATAAAGAAGACTGCGAACGCATGACTTTGATAGAATGGAAAAAACGAAACGTATGGAAACGTGGACTTGATTCTGTATGTCGTTTGCTCGCTCCATTGTTATAAGGTGTTAAACATGGGCGCAAAACATACATTTTCAGAAAAAAAATAGATAACTTTAACTCCGCGAAAAAACTGTATATTAATGAAGAAGCTTTTTATTTTCTTATTTATTACCTTTCTCCTATTCGGATCAAGAAATGGATTTGCCCAACAACTACCCGCTATACCTATTAATACAGTGGTAGAGCGCGTACAAAAATATTTTGGGGTGTATCCGGTGGAGAAAGTACATTTACATTTTGATAAACCTTACTACGCTGTTGGAGACACCTTATGGTTTAAAACATATTTACAGCATAATCTATTTGAATATACCCCTAGTAAGATTATTTACGTGGAGATGTTAACGAGCAAGGACTCGTTGATACAAACGCTGCGTATACCTCTTACGGACAATAGTGGAAAAGGACAATTAGTGTTAGATCCACAGTTTATTGCACAAGATAATTATCGTTTTCGGGCATATACAAAATGGATGGCAAATTTTGATAATGCTTATTTCTATAATAAGATTGTGCCGGTGGGGGACGCTATTAATAAGAAATTAGGTGCGGAGATTACATATACACCCGATGGCAACAACAAAACGAAGGCCACAATACAGTTTAGGAATAGAGAAGGTAACTTGTTGGGAAGGCGAAAGCTGACGTGGGAGGCTATTGATGGTTGGGATCCATTTAGTAAAGGGAAAGGGGAGACGGATGATATGGGACGGGTAACCATCAATCTCACCATAAAAGATAAGGAATATCTGAAAAAAGGAAGACTTAATGTAAAAATTGACGGAGATAAATTAGAGCCGGCTTTAGTAGGTAGTTATCCCTTACAGCATGCGTTATGGGATGCTGATGTCCAGTTTTTCCCCGAGGGGGGAGACCTCCTTGCAGGGGTGGCTAAGAAACTAGCTTTTAAAGCAGTTAGCTCTACTGGAAAAGGTATAAAAGTGCAAGGTAAGATCTTGGATAGCAAGAAGAAAGAAGTCGCATCTTTTAATGACATTGCATTTGGTATGGGAGCAATCGACTTTATGCCTATTGCGGGAGAAAGTTATAAGGCGACTGTATCTTTTGAAAATGGAGAGCAACGGACATATGATCTTCCGGAAGTCAAAACAGAAGGGATTAACGTGGTGCTGCACAGTGAAGATGATGCTTCGCTGCAGATGGGGTTAATTGCAAATGACGCCTTTTATGAAAAGATGGCAAATCAGCCGTTCTATGTTTTAGGGCAATCGAATGGTCATTTGGTGTACGCTGCACAGGCTACTTTAAAAAATTCGTCGGTATTGATTAGCCTTCCGAAAGATAAACTCCCCAATGGTATCGTGCAGCTGTCGATTATGCAGCCTGATGGGAAACTGTTGAGCGAACGTTTAGTGTTTAATCAGTCTCAACCATTGCTGAACATAGATGTAAAAACAGATAAATCAACCTATGCAAAAAAAGAAGGTGTAAAGTTGACAATTCAGGTTCCTATCATGGACTCGCTGAAAAGTAATTATTCGGTATCGGTGATTGATGATGTGAAGACACCTTATGACGATGATCAAGAATTGGGGATTTTGAGCAACTATTTACTAACTTCAGATCTTAAGGGATATGTAGAACAACCAAACTATTATTTTAATGAAAAAAATGAAAAGCGAAAGGAATCACTAAATGTGTTGTTAATGACTCAAGGATTTAGACGGTTTTCGTATGATGATTTAATTGCCGAAAAGCTTCCTCAGGTTCAATTTATGCCAGAACAAGGAATTACGCTTTCAGGTATTTTACGGTTAAATACGGGACGTCCTCAGCCTAATGGAGGATTGTTATTATCTATTCCATCGAGAAATATACGGAAGGACGCCTATACAGATAATCAAGGACGATTTGCCTTCGAAAATTTGGTATTCTCCGATTCTTCTAAAGTAACCATAAACGCTCGAGGTAACGATAACTTTAGAAACTTGGTTATCAATATGGACCAGACTTATTTTCCGGGAATCGATCAAGGAAATCCCTATGCAAGTGACAATGTGCAAAATATTGATCAAGAAATGAAGGCTTATCTAAACAATAGTAAGAACGAATATAGAACTTCTATTTTGATAGATGAAGTCCAGGTTACGGGCATTCAGCGGAAAATGGTCACTAGTAAAGAGTTTTCGTCGCTATCTGGATTGTCGATGCCAGAACATCGCATTGAGGGTGAACGTCTTTCGGGTTGTAACGTACTGACCATGTGTTTGACAACCATGTTGACAGGTATCACGTATGATAATCAGACGTTGAAATACCATGTTACAAGGAACTATAATCAGGGGAGTCGAGTGCCGGTTCAGTTCTTCTTAGATGGCATGCCCATCGATGAACCTGCTCTAAATTCTATTATTCCTTCAGAGATTGAGGCTATCGAGATTTTTTTACGGGATGAATTGGGAACGGTCAGCCGTATGTATCAAAATGATGGTGTTGTTTCCATTATGACGAAAAAGAAAGACCAAAGTAAGCAACCACGCATGTCGTTGGCTGAAATTGAAAGTATGTTGCCGAAGACAAATGTGATTGATATGGTCCCTCTTGGTTATGTAAAAGAAAGACAGTTTTATTCACCAAAATACGATACCCCGGATAGTAAAAATACAAACGATTATCGAACGACCATTTATTGGAATCCAGATGTGGTCCTGGGTAACGAGGGCAATGTTACCTTGGATTTTTATAATGGTGATGGCAATGGTAGATATAAGGTGGTTGTGGAAGGACAGGATAATACAGGTACCGCCGGACGAGCTGTATATTATTATAATGTGAAATAAGCTTTGTTATACCTTATTGGTATTAAATCTTTAACTTCATCTCTAATGAAAAGTATGCTGATTACTGTTGCTTTATTAATAAATAGTCTATCCTTTTTAGAAGTAAATGCTCAGAAACTCCATAAACTGAACTTTAACAATATGGAGGAGATGTATGCGTACTTCGAATACGCGCCCGATAAAAAGATTATTAGTGGTCATCGTGGTACAATAGAGAAGGGACTTCCTGAAAATTCTATTGTGGCGATGAAAGCGGTGCTGAAGCATACTCCGGCTATTTTTGAGATCGACCCGCGTCTATCCAAAGACGGTTTGGCGGTTATGGTCCATGATGCAACCTTGGATCGGACAACGACAGGAACAGGGAAAGTCTCCGACTATACTTGGAAAGAGCTTAAAAAATTACGGTTGAAAGACCATCAGGGTAATCCGACTAAATATCGTATCAACACGTTAGACGAAATGATTAAGTGGGCGAAAGGAAAGACCGTCCTCAACCTAGATAAAAAGGATCTGCCTTTGGAGGTAACAGCTGAAATAATCCGGAAGCACAATGCCTATAAATGGGTATGGGTTACGGTACATAATGTAGAACAAGCGAGATTTTACCTGGACAAAAATCCCAATCAATACCTATCTATGCACATAAAGGATGAAAAATCTTTGGAGGAATTTAAAGCTTCCGGTCTACCTTATGATAGAATGATCGTCTATATCGGGCCTGAAATAAAGGAAGCTAACCAAGTGATGTATGATTTCTTTAAATCCAAAGGTGTGATGTGTATGATATCGTCTGCTCCAACGTATTACAAATTACCAACGAAAGAAGAGCGGGCAGAGAAATACCGCGCTATATTCGTCGACGGCGCTGCGGTGCTGGAGTCTGATTTACCTATTGAGGTGAGTGAAGCAATAAACTAAATAAATGTTATTCCAGCTCTTTTACTTCAACCCGAACAGCATACGACCTCGGCCGCACTCCTCGTCCATATTTAATAGCATAATGTTTCGTAAACTCGGCACCAAAATATAAAATAGCCGCGGAATAATACACGAAACTTAGCAAAATTATAATGGAGCCTGCTGCTCCAAACGAGCTTGCGGTAACATTCGAAGATAAATACCAAGAAATAAGTGATTTTCCTAATAAAAAGAGTAAAGCTGTGAAAATCGCACCCCACAATACATCCCGGAAGCGGGTCTTGGCATCAGGAAGAAAAGCAAATACACAAGCAAATAAGGTCGCAATAATTAAAAACGATACACCGGTATTGATTAGATTAATCATCTGGAGATTGATGTTTGGAATATATTCACTCAAAAAATCACCCAATTTGCCCATCAACAGTCCGATTACACTACTGAGGATTAAGGAGACCATAAGGAGAAATCCCAAACCTAAAATCATCGAGAAAGAAAGAAGACGGTCGATAATAATTTTCAACCAACCTTTTTTAGGCTTGACTTTAATATGCCAGATTTCGTTGATGGAATTTTGTATATCGACAAATATCGTTGTAGAAGAAAAAACAAGTACACCGATACCGATGTAAAGTCCGATACTGTTTTTACTATCCAAAGATATTTTTTTAATTGCGTTATCCAACATATTGGTGATATCTGGCCCAAAAAGTTGATTAAGTTCCGTCATGATCTCGTCGCGTGCACCCGTTGGGGAATCCATTTGGCTGCCATAAAAAAAACCTAAAGCCCAGATTAGGATTAAAATTAAGGGACCAATGGAGAATACCGTATAATACGCTAAAGAAGCACTTTTTTTAAGACATTTATCGTTAAGGAAACTATTGATAGTATCTAATAACAATTGTCCAAACCCTTTTAGTTTTTGCCAAGGTGTTTCTTTCTCCATACGTGTAGTTTTTGTTTTAATGTTCGTATAGTTGGTTGATTATAGTCTCTGTATTTTTTAGAATAACTTTTCGTTTCAAACTCAACTTCGGTGTCAGTTCGCCGTTATCGATAGTCCATTCTTTAGGTAGCAATTCAAATTTTTTCACTTTTTCCCACTGTCCGAAACCCATATTTAAGCGATCGATTTCCCGTTGGTATTTTTCGATGACCTGTGAATCTTTAACGATCTCTTCTTTCGAAACAAAAGGTATGCTCTTATGTTTGCACCATTTTTCCAGTTCCTCAAAAGCAGGTACAATAAGTGCTGCAGGAAAACGTTGATTTTCGCCAATGACCATGACCTGTGCGATCAACGTAGATTCCATCAGCTTGTTTTCTAGTGCTTGTGGAGCAACATACTTGCCTCCCGCAGTTTTAAACATTTCTTTTTTCCGGTCGGTGATTTTGAGAAAACCATCGGGTGTAATTTCACCGATGTCGCCGGTATGTAAATAACCTTCTTCATCAATAGCTTCCCGGGTAGCTTCTTCATTTTTATAGTATCCCGGACTAATGCTGGGACCCTTAACGAGGATCTCCCCGTCATCTGCAATTTTTACATCTAGATTCTTCAATACCCTTCCTACAGTACCAAATTTAACGTCGGTATCAACATGGGAGTTGACAGCTATAACGGGCGATGTTTCCGTTAGCCCGTAACCCTCTAATACTTTAATATCTGCAGCCCAGAAGATACGGCCTAATCGTTCTTGGAGAGCAGCACCTCCTGACACGATTAGTTTGATATTGCCCCCGAGCGCATCTCGCCATTTGGAGAAAATCAGTTTTCGGGCTATCGCTAACTTCAAATTATAGAAGAAACTGTTTTTGGGAGGTTCTTGGTATCTATGGCCGAGTTCTACCGCCCAGAAAAATAGCGCTTTTTTTATGCCGGTTAATGTTTTCCCTTTTTCGATTATTTTATCGTACACCTTTTCTAGAACCCGTGGTACAGTGGTGAAAATTTGCGGTTTTACATCATTGATATCGGCTACGATATTATCTAGGTTCTCTGCATAGTAGATTTGGATACCTTTGGAAAGATAGATGTAAACCACCATTCGTTCAAAAATATGACACAGTGGCAGAAAACTTAGTGCGGTAGTGGTGTCTTTTGGGACAAGGTGCTGACAAGCTTCTACATTGCTGATAATGTTTTTATGTGTTAAAAGCACGCCCTTGGGTTTTCCAGTCGTGCCGGAGGTATAAATTAGTGTAAGCAAATCGTTGCCCTGCACCGCATCTCTATAAGGTTGCAGATCAATATCTTGTTGGGTGCCCAGATTAATAAGTTCTTGGTAACCTGGCTTGTTCGGTACATCGTCAAAAGTATAAAGCTCGATGGACAATTGCTGTTCTTGGATAGCTTGTTCTGCTTTTTGCGCCAATTCCGTATTGCTCGCAAAGAGCAATTTTACTTCGGCATTATGAAGGATAAAAGAAAGATCTTGGGCCGATAGCGTGGGATACAATGGAACGATTGCTATTCCAAGCTGATTACAGGCGAAATCTACAATATTCCATTCAGGGCGGTTTCCGGACATTAACGCGACCTTATCCCCCTTTTTTAATCCTTTGGAAAGAAGAGCTTTGCTCAAATTGTTGGTGAGCGTCATAAAACGCTCGCTCGTTACAAGTTGCCATTCTCCATTCCTTTTTCCCGCAACCATACAGGTATTGGTGTCTGTCGATGTATATCCATCTAAGATATCAAACAATCTATTTAGCTTACTCATATGTTGCGTCGTATTATGAGGTTTACAATTTGTTTTTCCCTATACTAAGATAACGTTTTATCCATAAAAGTGCGAATATCATACCAAACTTAACGGAAAATGATAACAGAATTTAACTTTTGAACGTTTAAATAAAATATTACTTTTGACGTACGTAAAACTTAGTATAATATTCATGAAGAAAGCAAATTGGCTGTTATTGACATTAGGGATTATTTTATTTTCATTTGATACATCATGGGCGCAATTGAATAGCCAGCATGCTGTGGGGGGGCGTTTTGGAAGCGCCACAGGGTTTAGTTACCGTTATACGTTGTCAGATGATAGGGCCGTAGAAGGAATTCTCAGTATACAGAGCAATTCTAAATCAAGACGCTTCCGAATGGTAGGGCTTTATCAGTATCATAAACCGTTGGCAGAGAATTTTACTTGGTTCTATGGATTTGGGGGGAGTGTGGGAAGTTTTCGATACAAATCTGAGGTTACGCAGACAACGAATCCAGATGGTTCCGTTACAACGAGACGTACCGACCCGAAATCGGAGCTAGCGTTGAGTATAGATGGTATCGTTGGTATAGAATATAATATCCCGACTACACCACTTTCTGTTTCGCTGGATGTTAAGCCGTATTTTGACTTTTTACAAGAGAGCTCCATACGGCTAATCGATCCGTTTGGTCTGACTATTCGTTATAAATTTTAGCGTAGAGTTTAAAGGTATGCGTGCTGGATCTCACGGTACGCATGCAATATCGCTACGTTATATCCTTGTCGATACCTATTTTCATGACCAGACCTTCAAACTCATCTCTGTTTCCAGCGGCTTTATTCCTCATCTTTGTCCTGTAATTATAGATAGTTGAAACCGAGTAGCGCAGGAAATAGGCAATTTTTATGCTGTCGGTAATACCTAAACGGATTAGTGCAAAAATACGAAGGTCGGGCGTAAGGTTGCTGTTGGCTTTAAAACTGATTCTTTCCTCTTTTAATAATAACTTGTTTATTTCTTCAACAAAATTCGGAAATAGGCGTAATATAGTCTCGTCAAAATTCTTATAGAATTCCTCCAGGTTATCTTTTGGGTCGAGCGATAAATCGATGAATTTCAAGAGTGCTTGTTCCCCTTGTGTTTTAGCTATCTTTTGGGCTTTCAGCCTAAATTGTTCTATTTTTGAAAGATAATCGGAAAAATGACCTATATATAAACCGATATATTCTTCTTTGAGAATATTCGAATCTGAAAGACTCTGATTGCTTTCCATTAATAGTTTGTTCGACCTCGATAGTTCATCCTTGGTTATGGATAGTTTTTTCTTTTGCTTATACACGTATAGTAATGTAAAGAATATGAACGTTAACAATACCCCTATAATCACCAGAATAGTTAGCAATAGTATTTGGCGTTGGTCTTCCTTTTTCTGATATGCTTTATCAATAAAATCGAACATCTCGGAAGATTCAAGTGTCCGAAGTCTGGCGTTATAGAATATCGCATCCTGCATCGAACATTTCATATAACTATATGCACGGTTTACATCTCCATATTCAAACAGTACAGCTGCTAGTCTTCGGAGCGACATATACTCTTTTACCCCATTTTTGATATCAGCGATTGCCGATCTTGCAAGATACTCGATAGCTTTGTCCGTGTCCCCCTTCTCTTCATATACTTTAGCTATAGAATAGGCTAATATGGCAGCCTCCCGTTCCTCCGGATCGAGATTAGCATATGCATGACGGAGATCCCTTAAGGCTTGATCATATTGCTTTTCTTGTTGTATAAGGCGTTCTGTATTTACGTATATATAGTCCATTGGTGATAGCGTTTCCCCTGAGACCAATCTGTTTCTTAATGAGGCTGTGATTGTTTGATATCTCTTTTTTTCGTCGTTGTTTTCAGAAGTTTTTATTAATAAGTTATAAACGGACATTTTTGTATATAAATAAAATGTTTTTAAATCATCAGAGATTCTTAAAGTATCTACGTTATTCAATATATCAGTAGATTCTTTGAGTAATCCCATTGTTTTTAATATACGGACACGGAAAAGCTCAGAATCGATATATTCTTCATAATCGTTGGCCTGCAGCGCATACTTTTCTAATTTTCGGGTGTACAAAAGTGCCGAATCAGTCATAAATACAATATAGTGAAGACAGATCTCTTTCGTAATGGCAATCTGGTCTTTCACATCCGAGGATTCGTGTAATCTCGTCTTTAAACTATCGATAGCGCCTTCCTTTTTTGCGGCATAAATATTTTTATCCTGAATAGCCTTATCTAATACGTGCAGTAATGAATCAAGTTGTTTATGGTATGCATTAGCTGTGGAAGCTGAAGCTATCAGGAATATAATTAATACTAAACTTTTCATACTTGGTATAATAAGGAGCGAATTAAATACAATAAAAGGTTTCTATAAAAATAATCGGATAAATACTCTTCTTCAAAACTACAAAATAATATTATTTTATAACCATTGCGATAGGAAGATATGGTTTTTTAGTGTCGTTTTTTTATCAGAAGTGGCGTGAAAAATTTCGAAGGAATAAAATTCAATACGTTTATTCACTACATTATCTATATGTTGTTGTTTTGTTAAGTTGCTGTATGTGAGCTGTTTGTTTGTTGTCTGTCCTATATTATCACTACATTGAAGAGAATCGATATAAAAGAACGCGTTAAAATCTGATAAATTTGATTTCTCAAAACTAACTTATAAATCTTTGCACATGGTAAACTTACTAAATGAACAATGTTGGGGTACTATCAGATATCAGAAGGTAGCGGCTATTTCGCATATCCTAAGTGATGCAAAAGCGACCACCCAGGAGATATAGGCATCTCCGATAAAATACAATTAATTTACACTTTATAACTAAATAAACTGTGAAACGAAGAACCTTTATTCAAAACTCGGCTATACTTGGAGCAGGTATGTTAGCCCACAATTTTTCTTTTGGTAGCCCTAGTCAGGTATTTCCCGTCGTAAGAGTTAGCGAGAAAGACCGGCACTTTAAAAGCCCGGTCATTGAGAAACTCATTAAAGAGTTCCAAACTAATGTAGCAGACAAGGAGCTGGGCTGGCTGTTCAACAATTGTTTGCCGAATACGTTGGACACGACTATTTATGATGAATCAACCTCACAACAAAAGCTGACTTATGTCATTACAGGAGATATTGATGCGATGTGGCTGCGGGATAGTAGTGCGCAGGTATGGCCGTATCTACCTTTTATGCGAAAGGACAAGCACCTTCAGAACCTAATTCTCGGATTGATCAACAAACAGTCCAAGTGTATCAATATCGACCCATATGCCAACGCGTTCTATAACGACCCGACGAAAAAGGGCGAATGGTTTTCTGATCATACCGATATGAAGCCTGGAATCCATGAGCGTAAATGGGAGATTGATTCACTCTGTTATCCAATACGCCTCGCTTATGCCTATTGGAAGGAAACAAAAGATACGACGCCTTTTGACAACGAATGGGTGCGGGCGCAAGAAAATATCTATAAGACATTTGTCGAGCAACAACGCAAGGAAAACTTAGGACCTTATAAATTCGAACGTACAACGTCGCGTGGGACAGATACCTTACAGGTCGATGGATATGGTTATCCTGTTAATCCCGTAGGTTTGATCTGTTCAAGTTTTCGCCCATCCGACGACTGTAGCATATTCTTATTCTTGATTCCAGCCAACCTGTTTGCGGTAGTTAGCCTGCGACAGTCGGCTGAAATCTTGCGTAAAGTCAAAAACAATACTGAATTGGCAGCTAAAATGGAAGGATTGGCCAATGAAGTCGAGGATGCGGTTAACAAATATGGTATCATTGACCATCCAGTGCATGGACGTGTCTACGCTTACGAAGTAGACGGATTCGGTAGTTACTTGATGATGGACGACGCCAATGTGCCTAGTCTGTTATCGTTACCTTATCTGGGTGCGGTGGATGTCAATGACGAAGTCTATCAACGTACCCGGCGTTTTGTGCTGTCAGAAAACAATCCGTTCTATTTCAAAGGAAAGGTAGCTGCTGGCATCGGTGGGCCACATATTGGCCGTGATATGATATGGCCTATGGCACTGATTATTCAAGCGCTAACGTCTACAAGTGATACCGAAATACGTCAATGTATCCAGACATTGAAAAACACGCATGGTGACACCGGATTTATGCACGAATCGTTCCACAAGGACGATCCGAAGAAGTTTACCCGACACTGGTTTGCCTGGACAAACACGTTGTTTGGTGAATTACTATGGAAAGTGTACCAAGAGAAACCGGAGTTGCTGCGTTAAATAACTTTATTATAAACCAAATAAGCTATTACTTTATGAACAAAACATGTATTGTCATCCCATTGCTTATTTATCTTTTGGGTTTTACTGTCAATAGTTATGCTATAGATGCGAAACCGATCAAAGGAGATAAGCATGGTCTAAATCAATCAACCTATATCGGGGTTGTAAAAGATAAATTAGGAAAACCGATAGTAGGGGCTACTATTTCTATACGAAATCGTCCAACCACAACCCAGACGGATAGTGACGGACAATTTTCCATAGTGGCTTCCGCAGGCGATGTAATCGAAGTCTCTTTTTTAGGGTATGCGCAAGCGAATATTTCGTTGGGGCAGCAGACACTATTAAATATCACCTTGGAAGATGCCATAAATACGGAACTAGACGAGGTCATCGTTATTGGTTACGGGACAACTACCCGCCGACGTGTAGTGGGTGCTGTGGATAATGTCAACTCGGATCTCATTGAAAATAGGCCCGTTACTAACTTGACACAGGCGTTGCAAGGAACCATGCCGAGTTTGAATATTCAGCAACGAAGCATGAATCCGAATGATAATACCCTGAATATTAATATCCGGGGTATTGGAACCATGAACAAGAATTCACCGTTAATCGTTATCGATGGATTGGTGTCTGATAATGCTAGCTTGGACCGCTTGAATCCCAATGATATCGAAAGTGTTTCCGTATTGAAGGATGCCGGTACTGCAGCGATCTACGGATCCCGGAGTGCCAATGGCGTGTTGTTGGTCACGACCAAAAAGGGAAAGAAAAATCAAAAACCTACGTTACGTCTGAGTACACAGACTGGTATGCAAACGCCTAAGATTCTTTTTAGACCCGTGGAAGGGTATCAAAATGCGACGTTGAAAAACTTGTCATTGACCAATGTGAATGCCCCTGCTCAATTTACGCCAGAACAAATTCGGGATCTCTACGATCACCGAGCGGAAGAGGAGTGGAATTATGATGTCATTCTTCGGGATGGTCTACAACAAAATTATAATGTGACGTTGAGCGGCGGAAGTGAAAACACCACCTACCTGTTTTCAGGTGGGTTTTTAGATCAGGAAAGTAATTTTGCCGGTGATTTCGGTATACAGCGCTATAACCTACGAGCGAATGTTACTTCGGATATAAACGATCGTATAAAAATCAGTAGCATTTTGAACTACGCTCGGAACAATAATAAAGCTTCCACAGCCAGTAATGCAATTATCAATTCTTCGCGAATTCCACCCTATTATTACTACCGAATGCAGGCGGATAATGGGAAGTATTTAGTCAACAATGCGTTGACCGATCAAAATCCATTAGCGGAACTTCGAGATGGAGGACGGATTGACTCGGACAATGATTATTTCAATGTCAATCTTGGATTGGATGTCAAAATTATTGACGGATTGAAACTGAGGGGAGTGTTCGGGGCAGATATGTTCTCCAACCATCGTTATACGCGGCGTTTACAGATTCCGCTGTATTCAAGCCCAGACGCCACAACACCTTTAGTGTTTGTTAATACCGAACGAAACACAGAAGATTATAATGAAAAAACGTATCTGTTAAATTATCAACTCTTATTGGATTATGATAAAACATTCGACAAACACCAAGTTACTGGTTTGTTTGGCGCAAGTAATGAATCTTATACACGGCGCGCAAACGAAATCCGGCTCCGCTTTACGGATCCGATTCTAGGTGTACCCGTTTCGGAAACGGAAATATTGCCCAGTAGCTATGTTTCGCCGCAGCAAACTCAGCAGACTGGTTTGAGTTCCCTGTTTGCTCGTTTGGGTTATTCCTTTGATCAAAAATACTTTATAGAAGGGAGCTTCCGTTACGATGGATCATCCAAATTTTTAAAAGAGAACAGATGGGGTTTTTTTCCATCGGTATCCTTAGGCTGGCGACTGTCTGATGAGTTATTTATGGATAGTTACCGGGACAAAATAGGCGATGTAAAAATACGAGGTACATATGGTCATCTCGGTAATCAGGATATAGACAATTATCAGTATTTAACGGTCTATACCCCATATACTAACGCTTATGGTTTCAACAATACGCCTGTAGCAGGTGCGGGATTCCGATATGGTAATGAAACCATTTCGTGGGAGACAACGAAATCGTTTAACATCGGAGCGGATCTTACCTTTTTTAGCCAACGTTTAAATGCTAGCTTAGATTATTTCAATAATAAAACGGTCGATATTTTGACAGAACCTAATCTTTCAGCGGTTTTTGGAACCAAGCTAGGGAGTCTGAACATTGGAGAGATGGTCAACCGTGGATGGGAAATTTCGGTAAGCTATGGTTTCGAAACCGGAAATGCCAAGCACCGCGTTGGTGGAAATGTGGGTGATACTTTCAATAAAGTTACTAAGTACACTAATGATGAAGATATCTTAACAAGTGACAATATAACAAAACTAATCCGTGTCGGCGTGCCTTTTATGTCTTATTACGGTTATAAAACCGCAGGTTATTTCCAAAGTATGCAGGAAATTGAGGCGGCAGCACTTCCTGTGGGTGTAGCGGCGGATGATCTGAAACCGGGAGATGTCCGTTATGTAGACCGGAATCAGGATGGAGTTATCGATGGCAGAGACCGCTTCGTGCTGGGATCCGGTTTTCCGAGATTTACGTTCGGGTTTACCTATGATGTGTCTTATAAAGGTTTTGACTTTGGCATGTTGGTTCAAGGGTCCGCTAAACGGGATATGATGGTTCGGGGCGAATTGGTGGAACCGTTTCATTCCAACTATTCATTCGTGATGTATCAACATCAATTGGATTATTGGACACCCACCAACACGAATGCGACGTGGCCGCGTCTGACCGCTGCCGGCGCGACATCCACCGCAAATAATTATGGGCGTGACTCCGATATTTATATGTTTGATGGTGCCTACGCCCGACTCAAAAATATTCAACTAGGGTATATCATACCAAATACATATAGTGAAAAAATTGGTGTCGCCAATATGCGGATATTTGTTAACGCACAAAATCTGTTGACACTAAGTAAAAATTCCTGGATTGATCCGGAGTCATCAGAATTCAACTCCAATATGAGTGGTAGTGCGAATAGCGCCCGTAATTATCCGACACTGAAGTATTATGGTTTTGGTTTAGATATTCAATTTTAGTGTACAAATGAAAAAATTAAGATATATAAAGCAAATCTGCATCGTTGCCTTATTGCTGGCCCTTGGTAGCTGCAATACCATGGATCCCATTCCGACGAATGATTTCACCGATGCGAATTTTTGGACATCTCCAGAGAATGCCGAATTGATAGTGAATATGGCTTACAATCAAATGTATTCTGCGGATAAGATGTGGAACGATGAAGCATTAAGCGATAATGTATTTGAAGGACGAACAAATACGGATCAACGGATTATTCGAAACGGGATTGCTGACCCTTCTCTGGGTCTTTTCGATACCGAATGGGAGTGGGCCTATGGGGGTCTGAAGACATGTCATGTGTTTTTGCAGTTTATCGATATTGTTCCGGGCATGACAGCAGAACATAAAGAAAGACGTAAAGCCGAGGTTCGGTTTATAAGAGCTCATCTTTATTTTAGGTTGGTAAATTTCTATGGTGATGTGCCGTTCTTTACATCCGATGTATCGCTAGACGAGTCGCAGCGCGTACCCCGTACGTCGAAGGAACAGGTTATGTCGTTTATTCATCAGGAACTGGATGAAATCATCCCACTTCTACCCAGCCGTAATCAACTTTCAGCGGCAGATAATGGGAGAATCACCAGTGGCGCAGCAGTGGCATTTCAGGCTCGTGCATATTTGTACGAGAGTAATTGGTCAAAAGTCATTGAATATGGTGATAAGCTGATTAACCAAGGAGAGACGTTTGGTAATTATAGCTTATTTCCGAGTTATGCCGGCTTGTTTGAAGCGGCAAACGAGTACAACCAGGAGGTGATTTTGGATTATGCTCATGTTCCATCCGTAAAATATTGGAGCAAATATTACGATGCGGCTCCTTTATCGGCAGGAGCACGGCTCAATGCTTACGCTCCTTTACAAGAGCTAGTGGATAGCTATTTGACAACGAACGGTCTTACTGTACAAAATGACCCGACCTATAATGACAATAATCCTTATACGAACCGTGATCCTAGACTGGCAGCATCGGTGGTCTTTCATGGGGGGCAATGGACGAGTTTTGATGGAACTACCAAAACGATCTATATCAGGCCAGGTACTGGCGGGACCGCAGAGGAGCGAATGGATGTTTATATAAACTCCAGCTCCAATTCTACCGCTACGGGATATTATATGCGGAAATATTATGATCAAACGGCGATTACCAATTATCAATCCGGACTGAATATCATCATGTACCGCTATGCCGATGTATTGTTGATGTATGCCGAGGCTCTCAATGAACAGAACGATATGGATGAAAATGCATGGAATAACACCATCGGTGCGATAAGGGAGAGAGCTGGATTTACGAACCCTACGGCACTTTCGTATCCATCCACGGCTACGCAAGCTCAATTGCGGGAGATTATTCGTAACGAAAGGAGAAGTGAATTGGCGTTGGAAGGATTACGCTATTATGATATTATTCGTTGGAAGGCAGGAACCCAGTATCTGAATGGTTTTGTTCATGGGGCTAAATTTGCTAATGGTGGCACAGCTTACATTCAATTGGATAATAGGAGATTCGATGAAAATAGAGATTACCTCTGGTCAGTGCCCAGAGCGGAGATGGATATTAATAATAATTTAAGACCAAATAATCCGGGTTACGGAAACTAACAATAAATTATATACAGATGAAAAAGTTAACAACGATATTATATGTTTCTATTGCTTTACTGGTATCCGTGGTATCCTGTAAGTCAGACGATATGAATTACAAAGACGCTACCGTTACGGCAGTAAATACGCTGTACGAACCCATAGATAATCGAACGATTAAGATTTTGAGTTCAAACACGGCGTCTGTTTATTTTGAATGGGAACGTGTCCGTGTAGAAGATTCGGGCGCCGCATTATACGAAGTTGTGTTCGATAAAAAGGGCAATAATTTCGAAAACCCATTGTATACAATGGTATCAGACAACAATGGTTATTCTAATGGCGCAACGGTAACCCATCGTATATTGAATCGTATTGCCAGTATGGCGGGCGTTGCACCCGGTGAGACTGGTGAACTGATCTGGACAGTCGTGGCATCAAGGGGAATTAATACCGCAGTTTCCGCAGTTGTGCGTCATGTAAGTATTACCACACTCGACGGTTTTGTGGACATTCCGGAAGAGTTGTTTCTTACCGGAGAAGGAAGTGAGGCGGGGAACGTGCTGACTGGCGCCATGCCTTTTAAATCGGTAGCGCCTGGAGAGTATGAGATATTTGCACAATTAACTACAGGAAGTACTTATCAATTTGTGGACCGAAATCAAGGCACGCCAAGGGCGTTTTATAGCGATGGTAATCTGAAATTGATAGAATCGAATACAGATGAAAGCAGCACGGCAGCCAAAAACGGTGTGTTCCGTATCCAGGTGGATTTTAATACGGCTACTGTCGCAATGACCGAGATAAAAACACTAGGCTTATGGTTTTCTCCCGATAATAAAGTATTATGGAATTTGAATTATGAAGGAAAAGGCATTTGGTCAGGGTCTGGCGTGGTAAACTTTAAACAAGAAGGATGGGGTCGTGATGAGCGTTACAAGTTCCAATTGACGGTCAACGATGGGCAGGATCGGACAGTACAACTAGGTACTTTGAACGGTACGGATTCTAAACCTACATCACAGTCTCCTCCGTCCTATTATTTTGTGAAATGGATAGAAAGCCCGACACAATGGGACGACAAATGGAAATTTGTAGATGCAGTTGATGGTAAATCACCTACCATAAAGGTTGTACTCCAAGGAGATAAAGAATATACGCACTCGGTAACCGTAAACTAAAGAAGAAATGACTATGAAAACTTATGTATGGTTGTTTATAAGTGTCGGACTTATACTGTCATCTTGTCAAAAATTCGAAGATGAATATGTATATGAAACTGAAACCGTGGATAACTGGTCTGCAGTTGCCGATACAGCGTCCGATGCGTTGATTGCCGCTTTTTGGAATGAAGAAGGCTATTTTAATTATGGAAGTAATAATTCGGATATAGGGTTTCAATATTGGCCGAATGCCCATGCTATGGATGTCGTGATTGATGCCTATGAACGGACGGGTGATAATAAATATTTAGCCTATTTTGATCCATGGTATGAAGGGGTTTTCATGAAAAATGGGAACACCTATCTAAATCCGTTTTATGATGATATGCAATGGAATGCCCTGACGATGCTCCGCATGTACGAGGCGACCGATCAGGAGAAGTATCTGAATACCGTATTGTTCTTGTGGGATGATATTATTGCTGGTTGGGAAGAAAGTTTTGCCGATGGTGGAATCTCCTGGGTCAAAAATCAACGGTATAGTAAAAACGCATGTTCCAATGGACCAGCCAGTTTACTAGCAACTAGATTGTACCAATTGACACAGGAACAGGTGTATTTGGACTGGGCGATTAAAATCTATGAATGGCAGAAAAACACCTTGTACAATAGAAGTTCGGGTGCGGTCTATGATAATATTAATGGCAATACCGGCCAGATCAATACCGTAGCGCTTACCTACAATCAAGGAACTTTCTTAGGTACCGCCGTAAATTTATATGTAATCACCGGAGAACGTTTATATCTCAACGATGCACAGAAAATTGCAAATTTCACGGTTTCCAAATGTATCGATGGTGCTACCAACCTACTACGAAATGAGGGGGTCGGTGACAATGCTTTATTCAAAGGGATTTTTGTTCGCTATTTTCTATATCTTTTGGATGTACAAGATCTTGATCAAGCATACCGGAACAAATTTGAAAACTTCTTGACACATAATGCCACTGAACTGTGGGTGAAAGGACGTAATATACAAGGTAATCTATTCGGCCCGGCATGGGACCAAATTGCGTTGGGAAATGTACAATTGACAGCACAGGCTAGCGCTTGTATGACGATAGAAGCGAAAGCAAGGTTTATAAAAAATAAGTTATGATAAAATATTGCACGATAGTAATTTTAGTTTTTTTGACAGGAATCGTTTTTTCCCAGGAGTCTTCATCAATGCATGGATCAACATCGGTAGATATGTTGAAAGCTGCGGATAGCTCATTGGATGTGATTCTAAAAAAATATGGAAGCAAAAAGACCTTTTTACTTCGGGAGAATTTCCCAGTAGATGGGGGTTACAAAGCAGACTATTTAGGCGATGATGCCAGCGGTAAACAAGAGTATGCCTACCTTTGGCCCTATTCAGGAGGTTTATCTGCTACGGTTGCGCTCTATGAACACAGTGAAAGTAAAAAATATAAATCCATCATTGATAAATGGCTCATCCCCGGATTAGAAGAATATTATGACGATAAAAGAAAGCCCGCAGGCTATGCTTCTTACATCTCGTCTGCACCCGTATCTGACCGTTTTTATGATGATAATATCTGGATCGGGATCGACTTTACCAATCTTTATCTGTTAACAGGTGAGACGAAATACCTGGAAAAAGCAAAGATAGTTTGGGATTTCGTTTATAGCGGTCATGATGATTTATTGGGCGGTGGCATTTATTGGTGTGAGCAAAAAAAGACATCTAAAAATACCTGTTCGAATGCACCAGCGGCAGTTTTTGCACTTAAATTATATGAAGCCACTAAGGAAGGTAAGTATCTAGGAATGGGTAAGTCCCTATATGAATGGACCAAGACCCATCTGCAAGATACAGATGGCGTCTATATGGATAATGTCCGCTTAGATGGTAGTGTAGATCGGGCAAAGTATCCCTATAACTCGGGGCAGATGATCGAAGCTGCTGCTTTGTTGTATAAGATAACGAACGAACCGCATTATCTTGAAGAAGCGCAGCACGTAGCCAAAGCGTCTTTCCATCATTTTTTTGAGACAGATGGCTCACACCGGTTAAAAAATAGTGATAATTGGTTTATCGCTGTCATGATGCGGGGATTTGTCCAGCTCTATAAATTAGACAATAATCCCACTTACTTACAATCATTTCGTAAAAATCTAGATTTTGCATGGATGGCCAATAGAGATGAAAATGGTCTTTTTTATAAGGATTGGAAAGGAGAGAAGAAAAATGAGCGAAAATGGTTACTAGACCAATTTGCTATCGTTGAAATGTTCGCGAATATTTTAGTTTTGAAATAAATTTTTGGTTGAAGTGAGTGTGAAGATAGTGTAGAGACGCTACATCCAGCGTCTCTGCATTATTTATATCGATAACCAAAGATTCCCCAATTCCTTCTCTGCCGCGGTGGCATCCAGCTTTTCTCGAATTGACCACTGCTGTTTGATAGAGCGGCGAAGAGGTGCGTGGATGGTACGTACCAATCCATCTCGGGAAACCAACACGTCAACAATTTCATCTATTTGGCCATGTTGTAGTATAAATTCCAGTTCTTTACCTGCCAGATCGAGTCTGTTTCCATTGATGGCAATAAGTTCGTCTTCAACATTTAATCCTGCGTCCCAAGCACTTGAGCAACGTTCTACATGCTTTATAAATATCCGTCCGTCTTGGTTCGCTATTTTAATTCCCAAAGTTAGCTCCTGTCTACCACGGTTTAAATCGATTAATTCGTATCCTACACGATTGAAATATGTATTATAATCAAGTTCCTGGGTGCTATGTGCGGCATAAAAGATCGCAGAAAGATCTACACCTGTTACGGTTTCCGCCAATGTTTGAAATTCTTTTTCTTCGAAGCCTCGATTTTCTTTTTTGTAGAACGTTTGGTAAGCCGCTCGAAGCACATTATCCAACCGCTTTGTTCCTTGCGTCTCCGTTAGAATATGAAGATCCAGTGCAACGGCGAGCATAGCCCCTTTATTATAGTAGGATATACTTGTGTTCGCCGAATTTTCATCCGGTCTATAGTGCTTTATCCATGCATCAAAACTAGCTAAAGCCGCGGATTGGATACGGTGTCCCGGCCGATTATACACTTGGTTGAAATCATTGACAAGCATATCGAGGTATTCCTGTACGGAAAAGAAGCCACATCGCCGTATGATGAGATTATCGTAATATGACGTGAAGCCCTCCATTATCCACAAACCTGTTGTGTAATTCTCCTCATCGTAGTTGAAGGGACCGAGTTCTTTGGGGCGAAGCCTTTTGACATTCCAAAGATGAAAGTATTCGTGCGCCACAAGGCCTAGGAAGTTTTTATAAGCACTTGGCGTTTGATATGCATTTCGGCTAGCACCCAACACCGTGGAGTTGAGGTGCTCGAGTCCGCCACCCCCTGTTTGATAGTTGTGGGTAATGAAAACATAATTTGTATTTGGGTTTTCTCCCCATATTACCGTCTCCTCTTCCACTATCTTTGTTATGTCGGACGTTAGTTGATGCTTGTCGTAATTCCCGCCGCCTACCATCGCAAACTCATGTTGTACACCCGCTGCTTCAAAATACCATATATCTTGGTTTCCGATTTCTAACGGAGAGTCATATAGTATGTCGAAATCTTCTGCATAAAAAGTATATTCACCTTCGGATGTTTTCGGCAAACCTGTGGAAATGTGAGTCCACTTTTCTGGAAGTACAACCTGTACAGTGCAAGATAGATCAATACGGTTCTTTATATACATGAAGGTAGCCGCCGGACTAATAAATGCGCGGTCGACATTGATCATATTTGTTCTCACCGATATTTCGAAACCATATACCCTATACCGTATTTTGATATGTTGGAGTGGATTTTGTATACGCCATGTATTTTTAGAAATCTTCGCGCAATGGATAGGGTCTGTCCCCGCAAAAGCTTCGACAAGCTCCACATGACGTTCATATTCGCGAATTAAATAAGAACCTGGCGTCCACACAGGCATAGCCACGTCTAAGATAGTTCCCGTAAAGTCGGTGATGTCCATGTCGATTTCTACGTAGTGCGCTTGAGGTTCCGTAAACGAGATAGTAAAGTGTATGCGAGGATTTGACATGATTTGCTGATTTTATCGCAAAGCTACACAGATTGAAGCAAAGCTTCAAAAGTATTTTATACACGAAAAATTGTTATCTTTGGGATGCACAAAATAAGATTTAAACAGCATATATGATTTTAGTTGCAGATAGTGGTTCTTCCAGTTCTGATTGGATGCTTAATTTGCCAGATAGCGCCCCTTTATCTTTTCGTACAAAAGGATTGAATCCATTTTTTGTAAATGAGAAAGAAATTGCCCGTGTGATGCAGGAAGTACCGGAGATATTGCCCTACGCTAGCGAGATTCATGAAGTTTATTTTTTTGGGGCGGGATGTGTTACACCGGATAGACGAGAGATCGTTTCCAATGCGCTTACAGAAATTTTTCCAACGGCGTTCATTTCTGTTGAAAGTGATATGCTAGGATGTGCCTATGCCACTTGTGGGCATGATAAGGGGTATGTTTGCACAATAGGCACAGGGTCGGATATAGGTTATTACGATGGTGTAGAGTTGCACCCGAGTGTACATGGCGTAGGATATGTATTGGGGGATGAAGGCTCGGGGGCCTGGTTTGGGAGACGGTTGATTATTGACTTTTTGTATGAGAAGATGCCAAAAGACCTCCACAAAAAATTTGCAGATAAATATCGAGTTAATAAAGACGTTGTAATTAGAAATGTGTACCAAAAGGATCGTCCGAATGCTTATCTAGCATCCTTTGCAGAATTCATGGCTGAAAATAGGTTACATCCTTATATTGATACGTTATTAAAAAACGGATTTGACGAATTTATTCGCACACATGTAATTACCTATCCGGACTTTTGGGAGTATAAAGTCAACTTTGTCGGGAGGATTGCTTACCATTTTGATCTGCAATTGCGGGAGGTATGTTCGGTATTGGGGGTTCGTGTCGGATCGATTTTAAGCAATCCGATAGAACAATTATTCCATTTTGTTGTTGAAAGAGAAACGAAATTGATTCTTAAGTGATGCGTGAAGAGTAAATAAACGATAATATCTTTACAGATGAAAATAATAGCGAGTATAATGTTGTTGGCTACTATGCTGTCGCCAGCAACATCGATTTACGATTTCAGTTTTACATCTATCGATGGTAAAGCGGTGAATATGTCGGATTTTAGAGGTAAAAGTATCTTGATTGTCAATACCGCCTCAAAATGTGGCTTCACCAAGCAATATAAAGATTTGCAAGCTTTGCACGAACAGTATGGTGATGATTTGGTCATCATAGGTTTTCCATCCGATAACTTTGGAGGACAGGAACTTGATAATAACGCGGAAATTCAGAATTTCTGTGAACGAAATTATGGGGTCACTTTTTTACTGTCTGAAAAAATTGATGTAAAAGGAGATAATATCAATCCACTGTTTAAGTTTTTGACTACACAGGAAAACACTGATTTTACAGGAGATATCAACTGGAACTTTGAGAAGTTTTTAATCAATAAAGATGGAAAGCTGATACATCGTTATCGTTCCCGTACAAATCCGCTGGATAAAGCGATTGTTAGCAACTTATAGTTTATCATCTGATAAACCAAAATAGCAAGCGCGACAGCGGGGTTCATAGCTGTTTTTCTCGCCCAAGAGGATACGATTCTCACTCGATGCTATTCGGTAAGAATAGGCCGCGGGTGCACCGCATTGAACACAGACAGCATGCACTTTCGTTACATGTTCTGCTATGGCCATAAGAGCGGGAATCGGTCCAAAAGGAAGACCTTTGTAGTCCATGTCCAAACCCGCGACTATGACACGGACACCTTTGTTGGCTAGCTGTACGCAGACATGCGGAAGTTCGTCATCGAAAAATTGTGCTTCATCAACACCCACTACCTTAGTTTCCGTACCCAATAGTAAAATCGCCGAGGAATGTGCTATTGGTGTACTAGGAATACTATTGCTATCGTGTGATACAATGGCATGATCAGCATAGCGAATGTCCATCGCCGGTTTAAAAATCTCTACAGGTAATTTTGCAAATTGTGCTCTTTTCATCCGTCGGATAAGCTCTTCGGTTTTGCCGGAAAACATCGAGCCGCAAATGACTTCGATACTACCTACCTGCCGATTTTTTTGAATAAAACTATGTTCCGAAAACAGCATAGGATTCTTTAAATTATTCTTCCGTATAATCTGCGCTAATATCGAAATTATTTCATTAAATTTGAGTATTCTATATCAAAACGAGATATCTAATGGCGTATACAAAGGAATCCATATTTTCAAAAATAGGTGAGTTGTTAGTGGAGATTAGCGATGATTACACAACATTATCCGATAAAAATATAGCAGCATCAGATGAAGCATTGTTGTTATTGGAGGCAAAGGCTAGATTTTTAACTAGTCATATTGAGGTACTGCAAAAATTAACCGTGCCACAAAGAGAATATACCCCAATACAAGCAGAAGAAGGATTTGCACCATCTGTAGCCTCAGCGGGAGAGATAGATACGCAACCTGTTTACAGTGAGCTTCAGGAAGTGGCACAGACAGAAGAGCAACAACCAGAAGAATCTGATGTAGTGGATGGGGAACCAGTGGAACAAAAACAGACGGAGGTACCTTCATTGGTAGAAAACCCGACGGATATTGCCGCCGACGAAGAGGAACCTTTAGCCCCATCTATACAGTCTATACCTATTGAAAAAGGGGAACAGCCTAATCAGGTAGTGGAGGAGTCGAAGCGTACCATGACGGAAGAAATTGAGTTTCAACATAAGCCTGTGGAAGATTCAGAGACGGAGCGAGTGGTGAACGAGATAGTAGAAGAATCGAAGGAAATTATATTGGAGCAAAGTCAAAGTATACCGGCCGTCGAGGAAGAGAAGCCAGCGCGTCCGTTGACATTGAATGAAATTCTTCAACAGCAGCGTAAAGCGGGGTCACATAGCACTCCAGCATCCTTATTCTCCACGCCAACAGGGGTGGAGAAAGATAGGATAGTAGATCTCAAATCTTCCATCAATTTAAACGATAAGCTCTTGTTTATTAAAGATCTGTTTAATGGGTATTCCTTGGCATATAGTGAAGCAATTGAACTTTTGAACCGCTATGTGACGTTTGCGGAAGCAGATGCTTTTCTACAGACGAATTATGCCTTGAAAAATAATTGGGCAGAAAAACCGCAAACAGTAGAGAAGCTTTACGCCATTTTGCGGAAGAAATTTATGTTATAAAAAACGGGCATGTCGCCCGTTTTTTTTATGCAATATCAAACTGAACCCAATCGGTTCCTTTTCGGCCGTAAATAAAATATTTCGGTTGTATAATTTCTGCACATATTTCTATGTCATGTAGAAAATCGATACGCTCCATTCCAAAATTTCTTTTTTGAATAATATAGATATTATTTGATTGTACGGCGTCGGTCCTACTTAATATTTCATCTTGAAGAAGGGTCGGAACATCGGTGTAAAGTTTGTCGTTTTCCTGAACGATGAATAATAGCGATGGGTTATCATATTTCTCCGTAAGCAGTTTTCCGCCGGCAATGGCTACACTATCCGTAAGCTGTTCATTAAATAACGGTTGAAAGCCTGTTTGCTGTGTTAATATAAGTGTCGATGGGCGTTGATCTTCGGGAATGAATTTGAGTTTATGTATCAGGATATTGACCTCTTCCTCCAAATGATCAGCCATATCAGGTGCAGTTTGTTGTATATTTTGGAGTAATGAAATATAAAAATTAAGATTTTGCATGTACGTTACGCTTGTTAAGTTGCGACAAATTTAAGGAAGGCAACGTAAAGAACCTAATGTGTATTGTTGATATAGGAATATTGTCCTTATGCTATGGATTTTGTAAATTGCAGCATAAAATGAGGGATATATTATGTTTGATAAGTTGTTTCAAGCGCAGCAAAAAGCGGAAGAAGTAAAAAAGCGTTTAGATAGTATTTCTGTTTTTGGTGAAACAGAAGGGGGTAAAGTGAGAGTCGTGGCTTCGGCTAGTAAAGAAATAAGAGAAGTTGTGATTGATGACGAATTTCTTAAGCAGCTCGATGATAAAGAAGAGTTGGAAGAGTTGCTGGTCGTCGCATTGAACAAAGCTTTGCAGCAGGCAGAAAACGTAAGCCAAGTAGAGATGCAGGCGGTATCGCAAGATTTACTCGGAGGTCTTGGTAACTTGGGGAATTTATTTGGTAATAAATAGTATTTAGTGATATTTAAAAATCTAAAGAGATGGAAGTTACTTATTACGGACAGTCGTGTGTAGCGTTTGATTTTAATGGTCGTCACGTTTTAATAGACCCCTTTATTACGTATAATCCGTTGGCAAAAGATATTGACGTCAATGTTTTAAAACCTGATTACATTTTTTTAACGCATTGCCACGAAGATCATGTTGCTGATATGAAAAATATTCAGTCGAATAGCGGTGCCACGGTTGCGGCTGTAGTAGAAACAGCAGCGTGGGTAAGAAAGCAGGGAGTACCCGATGACAAGGTCATTGAATATAATTTTGGCGGTACACTTTCTTTACCTTTTGGAAAGGTAAAAATGGTCTACGCATTGCATACTAATAGTACGCCTGAAGGAGATTATGCGGGTGTGCCCGTAGGATATGTGTTTTTTGTAGGTAATAAAAAAATTTACTTTGCAGGAGATACGGCGCTGACGTTGGAGATGAAACTATTAGAAGATCTACAATTGGATTGGGCGTTTTTGCCAATCGGCGGACACTATACCATGGATGTTGACGATGCTATTAAAGCGGCCAAATTTGTAAACTGTAAAAATATTATTGGAATTCATTATGATACCTTTCCGCCAATTCGTATCGATACGGAAGAGGCGAAGCAGAAATTTGAAGCAAATGGATTGCGCTTGTTTCTACCGAAAATTGGTGAATCGGTAGTATTATAAATAGTAGCGACGCAGTACATTGCGTCGCTACTAAAATATTTTTTAATTTGGATTCTTCGCTGATCTATCGATGTGGTAAACGACCAGATCATCTATTGGCGAACGTATGATCTTACCTACTTCCATTTCATAGCGTTTAGCTGTTTCTTCTAAAACATTACGGAAATTATAGGCTACAGAACCGATGCAGTTAAACGTATATTTTTGGTAATCGGGATATTTGCTTACTAAATTTTTAAAGAAGGTGTCAAATGCCTCTTCTACTATGCCACGTGTATACTCTATATTGACATTGTTGTCGTATACGAATTTGCTGAAACTGGCACAGAACCGGTTTGCAAGAGGTTTTGTGTAAACATTATCCATGATTTCATCCGGAGTTAGTTTATATGTTTCGAAAAACAATTTTTCAACTGCTTCTGGCATTAGTCCGCGGATATAATCCGTTAACAGTTTCTTTCCGATGTAACTTCCGCTCCCTTCATCTCCTAATATATACGCAGCGGAATCAATGTTGTGTGTTATTTTCTCCCCATCATATACGCACGTATTTGTTCCTGTACCCAAAATTGCGGCGAAACCAGGTTGATCTGCCAATAACGCGCGCGCGGCGGCCAGCAAGTCATGACCGATTTCTACTTTGGCATTAGGAAATACCTTTTGCATAGCCATTTCTACGATTTTCGCTTTCTCTTCGTTATGTACACCGGCTCCGTAATAATTTACTTCGGTAATTTTTTCAAAAGGCAAATCACTGGGCAGCCCTTTTTTTAACGAGTTAACAATATATTCACTGTCGACAAAATAGGGATTGTAACCCTCTGTGTTGAAGTATATCTTTTTGTTTGAGTCATCTAACAAACACCAGTTTGTTTTTGTCGATCCTCCGTCCGCAATGATTATCATTATAGATTTGGTTTTATTGTGTTATGTTTTTGTTGCTAATTTAATTTTCTACTAATGCTTGCCCGAAAATACGTGTTTCTGTTTAAAAACAAGAATTTTAAATAGTAAAAAAATAAACCGATCAAAAAACGGAATGCTTTTTTTTGATAAAAACGCTATTTAACGTGCTTTTAAGGCTGTTTTGCTCTGTTGTAACTTTTTTTGATGCTTAGTGTATTTTGTACAATATGTTTCGGGTAATTTGGGGGAATCTCGTTTTCATTTAGCCGTTTAAAACAATTTTTGATTACGAACGTTATAGTAAGGACTGTTCGGGAATTATGGTATCCCGGTTCGATAGGGACAAACGGTTTCAAAAAAATATTTTACAAATTTTATTTGAATATACAAATGTTATGTTATTTTTGTGCCAAT
This sequence comes from Sphingobacterium micropteri, assembly GCF_014692515.1. GTDB lineage: Bacteria > Bacteroidota > Bacteroidia > Sphingobacteriales > Sphingobacteriaceae > Sphingobacterium > Sphingobacterium micropteri. The sequence goes on from NZ_JACOIK010000015.1 coordinate 44,418, forward strand.
TCTCAGATTTATCCTAGAGAGGGGTTGAATAGCATGTGTTACTAAATTTAATTTAGTAGAACAGTTATGGTGTCTCTGTCATATTTTTAGCACATCTAGAAAAATAATGGAATAGCATTTGCTAAAAATATAATTTGGATGAATTCAAAAAAGTAAAATCCTATATCTCATAGTAAAAAGTTAATGGATATTAATGCACTAAACACCAAACTCGTGTCAGAGTTACGCGAGATTGCAAAAGTACTGGGCATCACTGATGCCGATAAATTGCGTAAACAGGAATTAATTGACCGTATCACTGTTATAGCAAAGCAATCTGTCGAAGAGGAAAGTCCAGAAAAGAAAGCAGCAGAGATTCCTGTTGCCGAAAGAACAAGGAAGCGCGTCCGGACATTAAAAACGGAACCTGTAGCGGTAACCAAGCGGACATCGCTAGCGGATTCATCAAAAACAGATGAAGGTTCCGTAACTGAAGCTCCATCCGATGCTAACGTAGCAAACGAAAAAGAAGCCATTGCTGCCCCTAAAGCAGAGGCACCATCTCCGGTACTTCCAACAGATTTTGATAATGTTATTGTTAACGAGGGCGTTTTAGAAATTATGCCAGATGGTTATGGTTTCCTACGCTCGTCAGATTATAACTATTTAACATCTCCAGATGATATTTACGTTTCGCAATCGCAGATTAAACTATTTGGGTTAAAGACTGGTGACAATGTACGCGGTTCTATCCGCCCACCAAAAGAAGGAGAAAAATATTTTCCGTTGGTTCGGGTAGAGTCGATCAATGGTCAAAACCCAGCAGAAATTAGGGATCGGGTACCTTTTGATTATCTGACACCGTTGTTTCCAGATGAGAAACTGAACCTAGACTTGGGTACAGGAAACTATTCTACACGTATTATGGACTTGTTTACCCCTATCGGTAAAGGTCAGCGTGGACTGATTGTGGCACAACCTAAAACAGGTAAAACGAACCTATTAAAAGAAGTCGCTAATGCGATAGCAAAAAATCATCCGGAAGTATACCTTATCATCTTACTGATTGATGAACGTCCGGAAGAGGTGACTGATATGGCAAGAAATGTACGCGCTGAAGTGATTTCGTCGACTTTTGATGAACCAGCAGATCGCCATGTGAAAATTGCTAATATTGTCTTGGAGAAAGCAAAGCGAATGGTAGAATGTGGACATGATGTGGTCATTCTATTGGATTCCATTACGCGTTTGGCTCGTGCTTATAATACGGTTGCCCCTGCCTCTGGGAAAATCCTATCGGGTGGGGTGGATGCAAATGCGCTACACAGACCAAAACGTTTCTTCGGAGCAGCGCGTAATATCGAGAAAGGTGGGTCATTGACTATATTGGCAACAGCTTTGACAGATACGGGTTCCAAAATGGATGATGTCATTTTCGAAGAATTTAAAGGTACAGGTAATATGGAACTTCAGCTTGATCGTAAATTGGCTAATAAACGTATTTTCCCGGCGATCGATTTGACAGCTTCCAGTACGCGTCGTGACGACCTATTGGTAGACCGTGATACCTTGCAACGGATGTGGGTACTACGCAATCACCTAGCAGACATGAATTCTACGGAAGCAATGGAATTCTTGTTGACGCAAATGCGTGGAACTAAATCAAATGAAGAGTTTTTAATTAGCATGAATAGCTAATTCCTTTGATATTTTCTATTTTTAAGCCATCCTTTGCACGCAAGGGGTGGCTTTAATTTTTTGTAACTGTGAAAAAACATATACCAAATACCTTGACTTGTTTCAACCTTTTCAGTGGTTGTGTCGGTATCTTATTTGTATTAAAAGGGGAGTTTCTGTTGGCGTTCTACTGCGTTCTTGCCTCAGGCGTATTTGATTTCTTTGATGGAATGGTGGCGCGCCTGCTTCATGTTAAATCGGATATTGGAAGAGAATTAGACTCTTTAGCCGATGTAATAAGCTTTGGGTTTCTACCGGGAGCGGTACTGTATAAATTATTAGAGGTGTCTACAGGTCATATTTACCTGCCCTATTTGGGTTTTGTTGTTACCGCATTTTCGGCGTTGAGATTGGCGAAATTTAATATTGATGAGCGACAGACATCCGAATTTATAGGACTTAATACACCAATGAATACGTTCTTTATCATGTCTCTACCCTTTATTGGTGTTACGTATCCAACTTGGGTATATCAACCTTGGGTATTGCTTACGATCGTGGCGGTGGTTAGTTTTCTTTTGGTGTCCGAAATCCGTCTATTCAGCATGAAGCTATCTTCGCTGGAATGGAGCGAAAATAAATTTAAGTATATTTTTCTATTTATCAGTATTGTCCTTTTATGCACACTTCGGTTTTTGGCTTTACCATTTATTTTGCTTACTTATTTCATTTTCTCACAACTGCATTTTATTTTACAGAAGCGGCAGGATAAATCGTAGTTAACATTCGGGGATTTTACGTATGCTGTTTATAGTCGGCAATTTCCTGCAATAGTGTTTGTATCTCCCTTTCGATATCCATAAATAGGGTATGGATATGAGGAATTTCGGTGCCATTTTTTCCTGCGTACTCTAATTGTTGCAATTTCTCGCGTAAAGCCCGCGCGCCAATATATTCCATTGTTGGCTTTATATGGTGTGCCTTATTCGCTATTTCGATGTGTACCTCCGATGTCACTGCTTCCTTTAACGCTTGTAAATCATTAGGGATCTGTTCTTGATAGAGACCGAGAAATTGTAAGACCAACTCCTTGTTGTTCATTAAGGTTTCTTGGATAACCAAAGGATTAATCAATCTATATTGCATTGTTGTCGTTTGGGTTATAAAGATGTACGTCAAGACTATCTTCGCATTGTGTTAATAGATCTATCGTTGTTAGGCCTAATTTAGGATGAGTGAAAGAAGGCGCGATTTCAGAAAGGGGTACTAATACAAACCTTCGATCCGGTAGATACGGATGCGGAACAATTAAACGTTCGTGTTGAATACAGTCGTGATTAAAATATAAAATATCGATATCTATTACGCGAGCACCCCATTTCGATAGTCGTACGCGTCCCAGATTATTTTCAATTGTCTGGATAGTGTCTAGGATATCCAGCGGTGGAAGCGAGGTAGATACTAATGCTACTTGATTAAGAAATGTAGGCTGATCCGTTACACCCCAGGCTTCGGATTCGTAAAGCGATGAACAAACCTCTATCTTTCCCACCTGACTTTCAATTTTCTCGAGAGCCTTTGCCAATTGCGTAGCGGGATTACCCAAATTTGCACCTAATAACAAAAACACCTTATTCATCGCTTAAAGATAAAGCTAATCTATTTAAATTTCGAATTCTTCAAAAGAAACCTCTAAATTAGAGACGAAAAAACATAGAATAGTTATGAGGTCTTTTTTTAAATACGTTTTAGCAACTATTACAGGAACGATTATCGTTTTTGCTATTATATTGATCGTGCTGATTGGGTTTATCACCGCGACGATCAGTAGTATGGGGTCGAAAGAGGAGGTGTATGTTCCTTCCAGTGCCGTGCTTTATGTTTCGTTAAATCATCATATTCCGGAACGCACATCGTCGAACCCTTGGGAGAGTATGAATTTGCCCGGCTACGGAGAGATGAAATCGCTAGGGTTAAACGATATTCTTTCGCGTATCGCAGCAGCAAAAGAAGACAGCCGGATAAAAGGGATATATCTTAGTCCTACATATGTCAATGTCGGTATGGCCAGTTTGCGAGAAATTAGGGACGCACTGGTTGATTTTAAATCGTCAGGTAAATTTATTGTAGCGCATAGCGATATCTATACACAAAAAGCGTATTATCTCGCATCGGTAGCAGACGAAATTTATATGAATCCCGAAGGTTCTTTAGAATTTAAAGGACTTTCTGCCTCTGTCATGTTTATGAAAGAAGCGTTGGATAAATTGGGGGTGGAGATGCAAGTAGTCAAGGTAGGTACCTATAAATCGGCCGTTGAACCTTTTATCTTAAACGAAATGAGTAATGCCAACAGGGAACAATTGACAGCCTATTTGGAGAGTATGTATAGTACATTTCTGGAGAATGTGTCAGATGGCAGACAAATTCCCACAGATACATTGAAGGATATTGCGAATAATTTTTTGATAAGGAATGCAGACGACGCTTTGCATTATAAATTTATTGATGGCAAATGCTATAAAGACGAGGTGCTTACGAAGCTGAAAGAACGTTTGGATGTAGAAGAGAAAAAAGACATTCCTGCAGTTTCCTTATTGGATTATAACAAAGAAGAAAATGCGACCACAAAAGGGGATCGTGTAGCGGTGTTATATGCATATGGTGATATCGTTGATGGTGAAGGTGTGGAGGGTAATATCGGCGGGGATAAACTTTCTCGGGAACTTCGAAAATTACGCCGTGATGATCGTGTAAAAGCGGTGGTGTTACGCGTGAATTCACCAGGTGGTTCCGCATTGGCATCGGACATTATCGCCCGTGAAGTAGCATTAACAAAGAAAGTGAAGCCTATCACGGTATCCATGGGGGACTATGCCGCCTCTGGCGGATACTATATTTCTACCATGGCAGATTCTATTTTTGCAGAAAAGGAAACACTTACAGGTTCTATAGGTGTATTTGGCCTGATTCCTAATATGCAAGGGTTGCTTAATAATAAACTAGGGATACATGTGGATGAAGTCAAAACTGGGAAATTTGCCGATTTGATGACTTCTGTGGATCGACCGCTGACAGAAGAAGAAAAGGCTATTATACAAGCCGAAGTGAATCGGATTTACGATACATTTACAACTAAAGTGGCAGAAGGACGAAATATGGAGGTGTCTGCCGTAGATAGTATTGGGCAGGGGAGAGTATGGACGGGAAGTCAAGCATTGGATCGTGGATTGGTAGATGGTATCGGAAATCTTGACCGCGCTATACAGGCAGCGGCAGCAAAGGCGAAGTTGAAAGATTATCGAATTATGTATTATCCGACACTTAAAGACCCGTTTGCTTCGTTATTAGGAACTTCTAAAGAACGTATACGGATGTGGATGTTGGGTGAAGAACTGGGCGAATACAGACAGCATATCGAACAACTTCGTACGGTATTAAAGTCATCCGGTATACAAGCCCGTATACCGTATAGGATTGAAATTAGATAAATACGTGTAAGTATTCTTACTTTTTTCTATATTTAGCCCGCGGTTTAAACCGTGAACTATAATGCGTAAACAAAAATATATATATGAAAACTATTGATGATTTAAATTTCTCAGGGAAGAAAGCGTTAATTCGCGTGGATTTTAATGTGCCTTTGGATGAGGATTTTAATATAACGGATGATAATCGTATTCAAGGTGCAGCTCCTACCATCAAAAAGATTTTGGCGGATGGCGGTGCTGTCATACTCATGTCTCATTTGGGGCGCCCAAAAGAAGGACCTACTGACAAATATTCATTAAAGCATATCGTTGGACATTTATCAAAAGTATTAGGTGTCGATGTGAAGTTTGCAAATGATTGCATAGGCGAGGAAGCTATTCAGAAAAGTGCGGAACTAAAGGACGGGGAAGTGCTTCTTTTGGAAAACTTACGTTTTTATAAAGAAGAAGAAAAGGGAGATGTTGGTTTTGCAGAGAAGCTGGCAAAATTCGGTGACGTATATGTGAATGACGCTTTTGGTACAGCACATCGTGCGCATGCCTCTACCGCCATTATTGCGCAATTTTTCCCTAACAACAAATATGCTGGCTATTTGATGGCGGCGGAAATTAACAATGCAGAGAAAGTATTGAATAAGCCGGAGCGTCCTTTTACGGCTATCATGGGAGGCGCAAAAGTTTCCGACAAAATTCAGTTGATCGAAGCGCTATTGGATAAAGTGGATAACTTGGTCATCGGTGGTGGAATGGCCTATACCTTTGTCAAAGCCCGTGGAGGAGAGATTGGAAAATCCTTAGTGGAATTAGATAAATTGGATTTAGCCAATGAGCTTGTAAAAAAGGCCGATGAAAAAGGAGTGAATTTGGTACTTCCTACGGATGCCCAAATAGCGGATAAATTTGCAAATGATGCAGATACCTACAATGGGCCTAATGATCAAATTCCTGCTGATCGGGAGGGATTGGATATCGGGTCGGAATCTTCGGCACATTTTGCAGAAGTGATTAGCGCTTCTAATACCTTATTGTGGAACGGACCAATGGGTGTTTTTGAATTTGATACGTTTGCCAAGGGTACGAAAGCGGTAGCTGATGCGGTAGTAAAAGCTACAGAGCGCGGCGCATTTTCACTTATCGGTGGCGGTGATTCTGCTGCTGCTGTATCTAAATTCGGTATGACGGAGCATGTCAGCTATGTCAGTACAGGCGGTGGTGCTTTATTGGAGTATATGGAAGGTAAAGTGTTACCGGGCGTGAAAGCTTTAGAAGACTAACAATAACATATATTATAATGAAAATAGGGCAGGCTTATTAGTCTGCCCTATTGTATTATATTGTTATTCCTCGTTTAATAACTGTAACTGATCCCAAACGTAGGGACAATTTTGTTACCAGCTGTATTATCATTGATATAGGTGAGTTTTGCTGCTACGTTGATGTCGGGTAATACATAACGGAATACATTGAAGTCAGCAGATACCCCCACTCCAAAACTTTTTGGAGCCAAGTCTTCATCTATATTTTGAAAATCAGAAAATAGCAAGCCTTGGAGGCGTTTAACATAGGCAATAGAGCCTATGCTCCAATCGGGATAAAAAAGGGGTAACCGATAGTTTGCCATAGCGGTGTTGTTAACGAACGGTGAATTGAAATGTCCCCATCCTGAAACCATTGGGATGTCATACGATCCTCGATAAATACCGTTGTTCTGTTGTGCGGCAAACCGTAGCTGTAGACTGTGATTGGTCCACAAGCCGGGGAAATAGAAGTTTGTACGTAAGGCTAATACTTCACCGGCGGCATCAGGCTCGAAAGGGAGGTGACGGAAGGTAAGGCTGATATTTTGCCCCCAGCGCGGTGCTAGATCCATAGTGCTTCGCATACTATTTCTATTCATATATACCTGATAATTCAATGGAAAAGCAATAACATCATTGAAGTTCTGTAGCGCTAGACTGGTATTGTAGCGTTTTGTATAAGATGTACCGAAATTAACACCATAACTGTATACGATATTGCGCCGGTATACGGATAGGGGGATAGACATTTCAAAGGTTGCATGGTGGTCGCGGTAATCAAACATCACGATATTGCTGGGGTTGTTTCCAGATACAGCATTGCCTACCATCCCTCTATTCACATATCGCGCAGTGAATGTCGGAAAATAACGCTTATAAGAAACTTCTGCAGAATAGCGGCTTTTTGATATATCAGGATCAAACTCATAGCCGAATTTAACCTGCGTGGTGTTTAATATGTCATTTGATAACCAAAATATACCCGGAATGTAATTATCAAAACTTTCAAAGTTAGACCCGCTAATGGATAAACTGTGAAAATTAATTAAATGCGCATTAGGGTTATATTTTTTAACAGTGATGGGAGAGACCGGTTCGTTTGATAAACTGTCTCTTTGTATGTTTTCCAATGTGGGAGAGACATAGGGGAGACGGGTGGGGGCAAGTTGCCCGATCGTGGCAGGAGTGATCTCTTTCCGTGCAAGTTTATACCCGTTGTGTTGATAATCGTTATACAACAGTAGCCCATTAGGGGCGATAGATGGGTTAAATCCACCATACGCCGCATTTGTCAATTTGTGTTGCCCTGCAACCCTATTAAACAAATAAATGTTATCAATACCGTTGTTGTGCCCTTTAAAAATAATTTCATCATGATAATAAAAAGGGCGTTCCAATTGCTGATTCCCCCATGGAAGAAGGAAATCATACGCTTTCGTCATGAGGTTAAATTCCACTAAATTTGTTCCTTGTTCTGCAACGGCGATAGCTATAATTTTTTCGCCGGAATCATTATATTTTGGTTGTTGTATATGTATTCCATCAGGAATGGCAATACTATCCCGTACAGAGCCCGTTTTCGAATCGAGCACGATCAATTTGCTTATATTTTCGGGATTTACTTCCACAACGACTATTTCATCACGAACTGGGTGAAATGCGGGGGAGTAATAACGGGATGCTTTCGTAAGCGTTTTGGTGCGTCCGGTTTCTATATTATATACATTGATTATATTGTAGGTTTGTTTACCAAATCGAGGATGTTTGCGATATTCATCCCATACAATTTCATCGTTTCGTAGATGAAAGTATGGTGTTATCTGTCGACCGGTTTTTACCATGCTAATTTCATTTCCCACACTATCCAGACGCTTGATTTCATTGACCGCAGTAGGGGAGGATTTGAGTATGTACAATTCTTGGTTATCATTCATTTGCGGTAATAAATAATCACTAGGATACCGGGTGCCTTTCGTCGTTATATTCGGTGTATCGGGTGAAACAGGAGATTCTTGTTCCCATTTTTTTGTTAATTCCGTGATGGTGTTATCAAAGATTTCGGTTGGCTTCTCGTTCGAAACCTGCTTGACTGCTCGCCGGAAGTTAAATGGGCGGAGTAATTTTCCGCGCATATCTGCCAGTATTTTCTCGTGACTGTCGATGCCATGATGATTGGTTAAATAGCTACTCATAAAGAATCCAATCGTGTAATAAGATGGAACATTATCCTTAAAAGAACCTAATACATATTTATTGAAATCATATGATTTTCCCGAAAGGATATTGGCACGTATCGGCATTTCCCAAGAAGGTAATCTGCCTCGTCCGCCATCGCTGTAAATTGTTTCGACTTGTACCGCATCCCCTTCAAAATACCAAGCAGGCAAGTTCAATCCATAAAGGGCGAAGGCGAGTTGTTCGAAAAAAGGGGCTTTCAGCTTTCCTGTCAATTTGTCAAATTGGGCTACATGTCGAAGTTCGTGTAATGCTAGATTCGGAAGCCATTCTTGATTATCAGCAGTAGAAGAGGGGATAGGAAACATTTCAGATTTTCGAGGAGCAAGTTGCACAAAACCATTTTGCAAAAGATGGTTCCCTTGTAAAACTAATGTTATTTTAGGAGGGAGTATCTTCAAATTCTTACGGCTTTCCTCTTGTATTTTTGGAAGCTGTTGGGCTAATTTTTTTGCTGCATTTTCAAAAGTACTAGGGAAAATCAGACGGAAATTTTCGGTGTCTATTTGATGCCATTTTACGGACGAATGTGCTTGATCATCATCAATAATCTGACTTTTCAGTTCATATGAATTTGTTAGTGATATTAATAATGTTAATATGCTGATATATAATTTATTATTCATTTATATTCGTTGGATAATATCTATTTGCTAATATTGTTAGTTAACTATTGTTTGCTTGTATGAATTATATGTTTCGTTAAATTCTTTATTATATTGATATTAAATATGATATACTATTTACAGTGTCGTGTTTTTATATTGAAATATAGCATGTTTTTCATCCAATTATTAACTGACAATGATATTAAAAATACATATTTGCGTGTTTGGAGTAGTCTTTATATTTCCTGTGCAAGATAGGATAAAATTGTTAAATTTCCTTCTTGTCACACGTCGTTTTTGTCGACGTTGAAATATGCCTTATCGTAAGGTATAAAAGATACAATTAAAAAATATCATCACCGAGTTTATGGGATAATCGAATCTGGAGGAGGTGTTCCTATTCCCATGACAACTGTTGCTTCCTCGGATGGTCTTGTTTGATAATTATTGTTCGTTTATTTGATCGATGCGGTATAAATCTATGACTATTGGGTTGGTGACATGTTGTCATTTTTTTGGAGTAGCACGTATAAGGTAACAAACAATTGTGCTTCGTTTTGGTTATATTCCACCCAAAAAAAGTATTAGTTATTTCCAATTAAAAAGGCGACTTTTGCTGCGACAAAAATAATTGATACCAATGTAGGATTTATAAAATAGGAGAGCTTATGGAAGAATTAGAAATGCAGATAGAGCTTGTGGAAAATTGGATCGAGTCCGGTGATATCGCCCAACTGCAAGATTTTCTAAACGAGCAGAACATTTCTGACGTTGAAGAACTAATCGACAGTCTTCCAGAACATGCCGCCCTATTTATAGAAACGCTTAATATAAACCGAGCTGCCCGCGTTTTTGGTATTTTGGATTTCCCTACACAAGAGAGGGTATTCAAAAAATTATCAGCAAATAAAGCCCGCGAGCTGATTAACGAAATGCCTCCCGATGATCGTACGTCCTTTTTTAGCGAATTGAAAGGTGACGTCGTCAAGCATCTTATCATCATGCTTTCTCCGGACGAACGGAAAGAAGCATTGTCTCTCCTAGGTTATCCCGAAGATAGTGTGGGACGTTTAATGACGCCCGATTATATTACCGTGAAGCCTCACTGGACGATCACCCGGGTATTAGACCACGTGAGACGCTATGGAAATGCATCGGAGACGATTGACGTACTATATGTTATCGATAGTGACGGTCGCTTGATGGATGACCTTCGTATTCGGGATATTCTAATTTCAGATCCGGATACAAAGGTCGAAGATCTAATCGACAGCAGGTTAATATCTTTACATGCTGACGACCCACAGGAGGAAGCCGTCAACGTGTTCCGGATGAATAACCGGGTCGCTCTTCCGGTCGTGGACGAGCAGGATATTATGCTGGGTATCGTCACCATAGACGATATCCTTTGGGTAGCTAACGAAGAATATACCGAAGATATGCAACGTATCGGGGGTACAGAGGCGTTAGATGAGCCTTATTTGGATGTCTCTATCTTCCATTTAGTAAAAAAGCGTGGAGGCTGGCTTATTGTGCTTTTCCTAGGGCAATTGTTGACCGCATCCGTTATAGAGCATTTTGAAGGACAGTTGGAAAAGGCTGTTTTTTTGATGGCACTGATGCCGCTGATTATGTCGAGTGGTGGAAATAGTGGTTCCCAAGCATCAACGTTGATTATCCAGGCGATGGCCATGGGAGAGGTCACGTTGATGGATTGGTGGCGTGTCATGAAACGCGAGATACTTTCAGGATTGTTTCTGGGGCTAATACTAGGTGCTTTAGGATTTGCCCGTATTGCGGGATGGGAAGCTTTTGCCCATGCCTATGGCGAATATTGGGTTTTGGTGGGTATTGTAGTCAGTTTATCTTTGGTCGGGGTGGTTATGTGGGGGTCGTTGACCGGTTCGATGCTGCCTTTTATTCTACGCCGTTGTGGTGCAGATCCGGCAAGCTCTTCGGCACCATTTGTCTCGACATTGGTAGATGTCACGGGCTTGATTATCTATTTCACGATTGCCACGCTGATACTGGGGGGCGTACTTCTGTAGCTGTAAACCGGCCGTGTGCCTTCGGAAGCATGCTATTCTTTTCGTAATGTCTCTAAAGGCGAACGGTTAAGTACCGATAAGCTGTTGGTTACACCTATACCAACGGTCAGTACGGAAACAAGCGCTGTCAATACTAAAATAAAGCCGATCGAGGGAACAAAGGTCGTTTCAAATATAAATATACCCAAAAGGTTACTTGCAATAAGTGCGATAACGATACCGGTGATTGAAGCCAGTATGCCCAACATGAGGTATTCACTTGCCGTTATAGTAAACACCTGTCTACGACTCGCCCCTAAAGTCCGCAACAGGACATTTTCCTTTAAACGCTGATATTTACTGATTCTTACAGACGCGATTAAGACCACAAGCCCTGTCAGAATGCTGAAAGAACCGATAAATTGGATAACAAAGGCGATTCTTTCCAATAGGCTCTCCAAAATATCGATAGCGGTGTTGATGTCAATGACAGAAACATTGGGAAAGCGATTGACAATTGCCTGTTGGAATGTGGCTGATTGCGTCTCGTCATCAACGTGTGTCATGATCAGATAAAACTTTGGAGCATTGTCAATTATACCTTCCGCAAAAACTACCCTGAAATTTGATTGAAAACGGTTCCAGTCCACTTCCCGGAAGTTACTTACTATGGCCGGTATTTCGACTCCTTGTACGTTGAACAACAGGCTATCGCCAATCTCCACACCAATTCTTTCGGCATAGCTTTTTTCCAGCGATACCTGTCCCATTTCGCCCTTGGATACACGGCCTGTCCAGTGGCCCTCCACGATCTTTTCTGATAACGTGAGCGAGTCGCGGTACGTTGCTCGGATTTCACCACGGAACGATCTTGCGGAAATATTGGAAGTCGAATCCGATAGATAATCATTTGCTCTTTTGCCATTGATGGCGGCGAGCTGCATGGTAACAATAGGGACATCCTCTACAATAGGTAATCCTGCTTCTCGTGTCATGTTTTTAATGGTGTCACGTTGTGGAGGTTGAATATCAAAAAGTACCATGTTTGCCTGGTTTTCGGCTGATGCTATCTTCACTCGTTGCAACAGCATATCTTGCACAAAAAATAAGGTGGCAATCAACGCAGTCCCCAATCCAATGGAAATCAATAATACGATCGTCTGATTGTTCGGCCGGTACAGATTAGATAGTCCCTGCCGCCATAGGTATGGCCATTTTTTTGGAAAATATCGCCTAATTAAATACGTGAATCCCTTTGCTACGCCATACAGAAGCGCGAATGTGAAACCTAAACCTACGATAAAAAACAATGTTTGTGCCCACCCATTCAGCTGTAAACGGGTAAATACAATTATAAAAGTTAATATCAATACATAAATCCACCACCTCAGGTTGTCTGTCCATAATGATTGCGGCTCATCGCTGACCCGTAATGAATGCAATGGGGAGATGTGTCTTACGGAAATAAGCGGTAGCAAGGCAAAAAGTATAGAAATTACCAATCCCAGACCTATACCCTCCGTTATGGCATTTAAGGATATTCGATTGCTCAGCGCAACGGGGATAATATCTTGCATAACAATGGGGATCGCATACTGGATTAGTGTTCCCAATGTAGCACCTAATATGCCGCCTATTAGACCAATAGCTGCAAATTGCACCAGAAAGATAAAAAAAGCTTGACTTGAACGCGTGCCCAAACATCGCAGTATAGCTACTGAAACCAATTTCTCACGTATATAGATATGGACGGCACTCGACACACCGATACAACCTAACAGCAACGCTACGAAACCGACAAGCTCCATGAAATGAGCCATATCGGAAAAGGAACGACCTGTATTTTCTTTTGTAGTCGATACGGTGGCACTGCGCAGTTGTAGCTGTGTGAAGCGTTCTTTCTGTTTTTCTACAAAATCGTCCGTCCGGAATTGGGAGGGGAATTTGAAATAGTAATGGTACTCGATCCGGCTGCCGGTTTGTTGCAACCCACTATTTTCAAGGTGTGCCAAAGGAACAAATACCGTGGGTGCCATGGCGCCACGCATGGCTGTTTGTCCAGGTTGTGCGATGAGTTCTCCACTGATCGTAAAATTATTTGTTCCCAATTGAACCGAATCGCCTACCTCCGCATCATATTGTATCAGGAGTGTCTTCTCAACAAGAACTTCCGGCTCCTGTCCGAACCTTTTATAAGCATCGTTTGGGAGGGTTTCCAGGTTTCCATAGAATGGGAAGTCACCTGTTAAAGCACGGACTTGCACTAAACGCGAACCATCAGCTTTTGGAAAACGGATCATCGACATAAACCGCTCTTCGATTGCCATTTGTTCGCTTAAGTTCTTGATAGAATCAATGAAAGCTAATGTGGAGCTATCCGGTTTTCGTGTGCTCCGTAAATCTAGATCGGCGCCGATAAGCAGCGCGGCCTGTGTATCTATATCTCGTTTTAAATTTTCATTAAAGGATTTCATCGCGACCAGTGCAGCGATACCAAATACAATGGACGAAATGAAAAGCAGTAGCCTGGATCGGTTCTTTCGGCTATCCCGCCATGCCATCAGGAAGATCCAACGCCAATTCATGCTATCGTTCCTCCTTTAATAGGGATAATGCGCTGTGTTTTTGCCGCAAGTTCCATATCGTGCGTAACAACGACTAATGTCGTGCCTGATTCGCGGTTAAGTTCGAAGAGCATCTCTTCCACTATCTTACTCGTTTCTGCATCTAGGTTTCCGGTCGGTTCATCCGCAAATAGTATCTTGGGGCTGTTGGCAAATGCACGGGCTAAAGATACCCGTTGCTGTTCTCCACCAGATAGCTGCGATGGATAATGGTCGGCTCTCGTTGATAAACCCACTCGATCTAATAAAGTTATCGCCTTATCTTTCCTATTTCGCATGCCGCGCAATTCCATCGGAACCATTACATTTTCGAGTGCAGTGAGCGTAGGAAGTAACTGAAAGTTCTGGAACACGAATCCGACATGTTCATTGCGTACTTGTGCTAATTGATCTTCCGTAAGCCCGTTAAGTTTGATCCCATTCAAGATAATTGTTCCCTCACTGCTCTGATCCAATCCTGCACATAAACCCAGCAAGGTTGTTTTGCCACTACCTGAAGGCCCAACTATAGATCCGGTATCGCCGGTATTGATCGTAAAGCTGATATTTTTTAAAATAGGGATGACGGTATTGCCAAGATTGTAATTTTTAGAAACTTGGTTCAATTGTAAAATAGTGGATGCCATAGTTGTTTTTAGAGTAAAGGTTCTAGAACAGCCCATACATTATGTGCCAGGATTTTTTGTCCTTCGGCGGTCGGGTGCACTGCATCTGCTTGATTTAAGTCTCCTATACCCGCTACATTATCTAATAGAAAAGGCACTAGAACCATATCATATTGTTTGGCCAATCGGGGAAACAGGGTTTCGAATTCATTAAAGTATTCCTGCCCCATGCTAGGAGGGACTTTCATTCCTGCAAGTACTAATTTACACGCAGGGTTTGCTTTCCGTACTTTCTCTACAATATCGCTTAGATTTTCGTAGGTGGATGCTGTGGATACTCCTCGCAGTCCATCATTGGCACCGAGTTCCAATACAAATATATCAACCGGTTGCTGTAATAGCCAATCTATACGTTCTTTTCCTCCGGCGCTTGTTTCTCCGCTTAATCCAGCGTTTATGCAACGGTAGGGCAGGCCTAAGGAATCAATCTTTGCTTGTATTAGTGCGGGGAATGCTTCCTGCGGATCATCTAAACCATAGCCCGCTGTTAGGCTATTCCCGAAAAAAAGAATGTTGCGAATGGTTTTTTGTTCTGCGGAGGTTTCTTGCTCTTTTTTTTGGTCGTTTTTGTTTTCACCAGTATGTGATGTTCCATTGTTACAGGACAACAACAGCATGCCAAAAAATAAATGGGAATAACGTCTTAAAATATGAATCATAACACTAATTTTTCTTCGTCCCCGTAACATAAGGAGTTAAAATAGGAAATTATTATAAAAGAAACAATATTTTATAGTTAATGTTCCGGTTTACTCGTCATCTTAATGGTTGTGCGACCAACAGAAACTTGAAGCTTTTTTAAGTCCTAAATTTTAAATTATTGACTTACAAATCGTTTGTGTTTTTACTTTAAATATGTAGCAAAACGAGTTTGTGGATTTAAAAATATTGTTTAATATTGCACCCGTCAATCAGGAGCAATGATTTGTGAATTGCTTGACAGAAACAAAAATAAATTCCTGAATAGCTCAGCAGGTTAGAGCATCTGACTGTTAATCAGAGGGTCGCTGGTTCGAGCCCAGCTTCAGGAGCAAGCCACGGAGAATATCCGTGGCTTTTTTTATAACCGTGTTCGGATATATCTTTTTTTTATTTTTTTTTGGATATATAAAACGAAGCTGTATCTTTGTGTCACTTTAGAAAATCGCATTAAAAGCGGTTTAAAGTACAAAAATTCCTGAATAGCTCAGCAGGTTAGAGCATCTGACTGTTAATCAGAGGGTCGCTGGTTCGAGCCCAGCTTCAGGAGCTCATCAAAAAGCTGTTTTTCGATAAGAAAAGCAGCTTTTTCTTTTTTGTCATAGCAAATGCCGCATCTTGGCATACAAATGGTTGAAAGGTAATTACTTCTGTTCCAAACGTACATCTCTTTGCCCCATCTTGACATACAAATGGTTGAAAGGTAATTACTTCTGTTCCAAACGTACATCTCTTTGCCCCATCTTGACATACAAATGGTTGAAAGGTAATTACTTCTGTTCCAAACGTACATCTCTTTGCCCCATCTTGACATACAAATGGCTAAAAAGTAATTACTTCTGTTTCAAACGTACATCTCTTTGCTTCATCTTGACATACAAATGGTCGAAAAGTAATTGCCTTTGACGTAAAGGTAATGTCTTTTGGCTCAAAAGTACGTCACTTTGGTTAGTGAACACTCACTAAAAAATAGGCGCTTATAAGCCTTTAAACCCTGTTTTTTACGTAAAAATCAGCTCAAGGGGGCTAATCGCGTCACAACTATCCGGAGTTGGCCGAAAAGTTGACCCAAATAGCCCCCCTCTTCAGAAACCTCCTTTCCTATATTTGACGGATTAATTAATGGAAAAATGTAAATTTGTATATGGGGCAACCGACTTGCGGCGCCGGGCGTTGCCCCGTTCATTTATCTTCGTTAAATAAAGGAAGTCTATGTTTTTTCAACATGTATACGATAAAAGTTTAGCTCAAGGCAGCTATTTTATTGGCTGTCAAGTCAAAGGTGAAGCGATTGTTATCGATGCCCAAAGAGACATCGACGTTTACCTGGAAATTGCAAAGAAAAACAATATGAAGATCACTCATGTTGCGGAAACACACATTCATGCGGATTACCTTTGCGGTTCGCGGGAATTGATTGCCGTAACTGGGGCGGAATTATATCTGTCTGACGAAGGTGGTGAAGACTGGCAGTATCAATTTCCGCATATTGGACTAAAGCATGGCGATAAGGTCCAGGTTGGGAACCTAACGTTAAACATTCTTTATACGCCCGGGCATACGCCAGAAAGTATCAGTTTTCTGTTGACTGACCACCTGGCAACCGACAAGCCCGTAATGATATTTACGGGCGATTTCGTTTTCGTTGGAGATATAGGACGTCCAGACTTGTTGGAGAAAGCTGCCGGAATAATCGGAACGCAAGAAAAAGCAGCCAGACAGCTGTACGAATCTATTCAATATTTTGCCACATTACCTGACTATGTACAGGTATGGCCGGGACATGGTGCTGGATCGGCATGTGGTAAATCCCTGGGCGCGGTACCCAGTTCCACAGTCGGGTACGAAAAAATCCGTAACTGGGCTTTCCAATATGAAAATGATGAAGAAGGCTTTGTAGAATACTTGTTGGAAGGACAACCTGAGCCACCAAAGTACTTCGCGATGATGAAATATCTGAACAAGGTCGAACGTCCGTTGCTGGTGGAAGTCCCCAAGCATCCAAAATTGACAAGAGAACAATTTTTGAATGCTTATAAAAATGGATTAACCGTAATCGATGCTCGGAATAAAACGGAATTTGCAAAGGGTTTTATCCCTAATAGTATCAATATACAGGGGAATAATTCCTTTTCTACCTGGGCGGGGTGGTTGTTGAATTATCAAGAACAGTTTATACTGGTTACGGAAGATAATAGAATCGACGATCTCACGCGTAAACTGATGCGTATCGGCCTAGATAATATGTATGGTTATATTTCAGATATAGACGATTTGGGATTGGAATTGGAAACAGACGACATTATTGACATACAAGAGTTCCAGTCTTATGTTGGAAATCCGGATGCGCAGATCGTCGATGTAAGAGGATATACAGAGTATGAGCGTTATCATGTAGCAGGTGCAGAGAATATCTTTGTGGGAACATTGGCCGATAACCTAGACAAGTTTAACAAAGAGAAGCAGATTGTTGTCCATTGTCAAAGTGGAGACCGGGCGACGATTGCCCAATCAATATTGGCCAAGAACGGATTTAAAAATGTGAAAAACTACGTCGCAGGAATGGAAGAGTGGAGAGCGCTAGTCCCATAGCACGCTTAAAAAGCGGAAAGAATACAGCAGATGACATTTTAAATGAGCTTGCTGTATTCAATTTTAGCATGATGGCGGGGGTCTCTCGGCAATTGCTGGAATTTTACTGTCGTTACCTTAAATGGTAGTTGTTGAAGTTCTGCTAGTACCTGCTCCTTTATGGATTGCGTTTCCGCTGTTAGTTCAATAAATGCACTTATATCGGTGCCGTCAGAAAGAATCGTTCCCATTTCAACGCCGTCGATAGACTGCACGTAGTTTTCAAAAACAAAAGTAGACAACCAATGGCCGTCCTGTGCAATAAGCGTATTACACCTTCCTGTGAGGAAGAGGCGTTCATCTCGGATATAACCACTGTCACCGGTTCGATGCCAGTAGACGTCATCGATGAGGATTTTATTCGCCCGAAGGGCGTGTTCATTTTTATAATATTGTGCGAGCACATGGGGGCCGGCGACAATGATTTCTCCCCATACACCCTCCGGCTGTTGCATACGTTCAAATGCTTCCAAAGAAATATCGAAAAGCGGTTTATCTGTAATCGGAATAATCTTTACCTGTGTTTTATGAAAGATTGCACCGACCGGTATACCTCTTTTTAAGTTGAATGTAGAGGTTTCGGATGCCAGTTCCTCAACGGCAATGGAGCTAATAGGCTCGGCTTCCGTAGAGCCGTAGAGAATACGAACATTTTTAGTCGGGAATGCTTTGTTGTATAGTTTCGCTTCTTTTAAAAATACAGGTGCGCCACCGGTAAAGATATCGTTCAGTTCCGGCAATGAAATTTTATGTTCGTAAATGTGTTCGGCAATACGCTTGATAAAATACGGGGAAGCCACCAGTCTAGTAACCTGATAATTTAAAAGCTGTTTTATTATTCTTCGAGGCTGGATTTTCGTAGGTTTGGATGGGTTGAAATCAGCAATCACCGAAGTCGATCCCACGGCAAGATTGATAAGCAAAACAATAGGTAACACGGACATGTCTACGTCCGATGGCTTAGCTCGGATCTCCTGCTCCAGCGCTTTAAACTGTTCGTATAAAAAACCATGTGTCCGTAATGCTGCTTTTGGCGTTCCGGTACTGCCTGTCGTAAAGGTAATAAGTGCCGCATCTTTCAACGGTGTCTGACACATTTGGTCATTTTCCTTTCCAGAATAAGACAATCCTAACTTGATCGGAATCTGCCGGATGCCTTTAGAAAAGAAACGCAGCATATGGGCTTTCCAACTACCGACAAATGCTTTGCAATCCGCGATTCGACAACAGGTATCCAGACGATCTATCTTGCTCCATTGATCGACAAAAACGACGGTTGCTCCCAGATAGAACAGCGCCAGCACATTTCGGTATAGGTCAATGCCCATCGGTACAAACAGTAAAACCCGATCACCTTTTCGGATTCCTTTTCGTTTGAAGTAATTTGCCGTTAGCCGAACATGCTGTGCGAGTTCTGAAAAAGTAATTTTATCACCGTTTTTATCCCAGATAGCGGTTTTGTCAGGATACCTTTCGGCGTTATGTATAAACAGATCAGCGATGTTAAATGGATTTTCCATAGAGCGTGTAGGTTTTTAATAGGTGTCCATCGTACTGATCGGATAGGGGAGTCGCATCTCCCTCGTCAATCATCAAAGCATAAATAATCTGTTGATATTTTTTCGCTACGGCTTTTTGATAAAATTCATCAACTAATACTAATCCTAGACCCCGATATAGTCGTTTGGGACTACGGGCAAGTGTTTTGATGATTAAGGTTTTGCCAGCTCGGTTTAAAAGATCATCTGTGCCCAGCAGAACGCCGACGATTTCGCCCTCGTGTTCCGCAATTTGGACAAACTCGGGTTTCAATACAGATTGCAACGGTAGGTATTTTTCCAAAAAAGACGATTCGCTGATCGGGCTGTACAGAAAGTTCTGTTTAAAAGAGTCGTGTAAAAACGGGTGTAGCTTTTTTAAATCAGCCACGTAATTTTCCCTATCTAATCCCCGAATGATAACCCCATCACGAAGCAACCTGCTTTTTAACTTGTCAATTTTTTCATTTCGGCGTGGAGCAACGGCGGCTATGGCCGAATAATAATGTGCTATCGGCTCGAAGCCTATTGATTTCCACTGCTTGGTATAGTAAGGTTCGTGTTTCATCTCCATAAAAAACAAGGGTTTTTCGGGAAGATCATGAAAGCGGTAGTTTTCCCAGGTAGAACCGTTCATTGGACCGATAAGGAAATCTACGCCCTGTTCTTTAGCTTGTTTTTCGATGGTCTGAAACAGTTTCTGTACCGCCTCCTCGTTTTCTTGTGCCTCGTAAGCACCTACCAGCCCAACGTTTTTCTCTTCATAGAGAATCCCCTGATTTAAATACAAAGCGGCTTTTGCGAGATGAACACCTTGCTGTTTTACCGCGATGCCTGCATAGTAATGATCCGTGGGCATACGTTCATTCCCCTGCGATACATTTATTTGGGCAAATGTGTCGGATTGCTCTTTGGTATAGATTTCGGTGATCATTAGATTATCCATGATTGTGTCAATAACATACTCGCGATGACTGTAAACGGAATCGAAACGTTATCGTAGCCGTCCCGGCTGACGGCCTCGGCGATAGTAGACCATAATGCGATGAATGCGAAAGCGAGCACTTTACTCGTATTCATGCCAGATAAATACAGGTATCGCCAACTGATGACAGCAATCAAAAACGCACTGATAAAGAAGGCTAGGGATCCTGTTGCGGTTTTCGTA
Source organism: Sphingobacterium micropteri (assembly GCF_014692515.1). Classification (GTDB taxonomy): domain Bacteria; phylum Bacteroidota; class Bacteroidia; order Sphingobacteriales; family Sphingobacteriaceae; genus Sphingobacterium; species Sphingobacterium micropteri. Next base: position 65,058 of record NZ_JACOIK010000015.1, read on the forward strand.
GCTCCAGCTATTCGATAAGAACCCCACGGCCATTTTTTGCCACACAATGCCGCCAAAGGGTCACTGATAGCGAGTATCATGATGGGAAGATAATAATAGATGTATTGATGTCCTTGATGGCTGTACGAAAGATAGCAACCATAAACGGCTACAGGATAGGCTAAGCTACCTACTGATTTGCGGTCGATTGCGTTGATAGATTTTAGCAGATTGAAGCGTAGCGAACAGATTAGTATGACCGCAAATGAAGCACACAATAACAGTACCCACCAATGGTTGTCCAGTAGTACAGGGAAAAGTAAGGCCAGCAGTCCAGTACCGAGATGCACAAACTTTCTTGTCAACTCGACTTTTACTTTCAGGACGTGATACAAGAACTCTCCGAGTGCAAAGAGTACGAGATAGCATCCTGCGAGGATAAGTGTATTTTTTAAGTTCGTTTCCATTACTTTTCTTCCACGATAAATTGATTGTAAAAGAAGCCGTTGTCATCCGCTGTCAGCTGCTGGGACAATTTGCTCAGATAGCGTACTTCGGACGGAAAAATGCCGGAGATACGGCGCGGTACCATCAGATTCCAGTAGCCTATTCTGCCACCATCTGCTAACAGCTTTATCAGTTTTTCCGCCGTTTCCGTAAAGAGGCTTTTATCCATGTATTCGAATATATTGGATAAATTCATGCTATCAAATTGTCCATAATCCTGGGCTACCTGCTCGGCAAATCCTTGACGGATAACCAAGCTGTCCAAATTACCTTTTATTTTATGATAAGATTCCGGTTGCAGATAATGGGGCAATAGTTCGCCGAAATTCCCTGTTAGGTTATAACGCAATATCGGATTTTGTTGGGCACCGACTTTTTTCAGCTGTTTTTCAGCTTTCTTGAAAATATAAGCAGAAACGTCTATCCCTACTTCTTTTAGGAACTGCGGATCACGTCCCCATTTCCCCATGACCAAACGGCTAAAAAAGATATTGAAGAATAAACGCCAACGCCAGCTATTCCATTTTTTGTGATAAAATTGGATTTGTTCCAATTCGTCCTTTGGTGCCAACAATTGCTCCACCCGTCCTTTACTGTGGATGAAAGGCAATACGCTTTTGGCAAACAGCTGAAAATACCGCTCGAATTTCCCTTGATGTATAATGCCTCGGGTTATTGTATCGGTATGTCGTTCCCAATATTGACGTACGTCAGCGGTTAATTCCTGTTTTAACTGTTGGAATAGTTTCAGTCTGTCTGCCCCTTCCTGAAAACCTAGAAAGACAAGTACATCGTCATAATCCAAAGAACGGATAGCAGCTTTCTTCAATTCTACGAGATACAGTTGCGTCAGATTTACGTCTACCGCAACCACCAGTTCGGGATCAGCGGTAAGTAAAGAAAAACTGTTGTCACCAGCGGAAGCGATAGATAAAATTTTCGAACCGTTTTTAGGAACCAATCCTTGGAGCAGTATTTCCGGATCTTCCCAACAATTGGCGTAGCGGATAATGCTAAAATCAACTCTTTTATCCAGATTACCCATGCTGGTGACGTTCTTGTGCTTCGTCCAAAATCTTGATTTCACCTGTACTTCCATCCATCTCGAGCCAATCACCTGTTTTAACACGGGACAATAGACCTGTTACACTGACAATACAGGGAATCCCCATTTCCCGGGAAACGATCGCCGAATGACTCAGTAGGCTGCCACGTTCCACAATGATGGCTCCGGCGCTGGGAAAAAGCGTTACCCATCCGGGGTCGGTACTGGTTGTCACCAGAATATCGCCATCCAGGGAGTTGATTTCGTTTGGATGGTGTACGACACGGGCTCTCGCTTTGACCTGTCCCGGACAGCAACCAATTCCTTTTAGGTCGCTTTCGGCTATTTCTATCTTACTCTTGCTATAAAAATCATTACTTTGGTACACAACGCCGTAAGTACCAATGCGTTCGGACGGCATAGGCATCTGGTGAAAGCGCTCGTGCTCTTCCTTGCGCACGGCAACGAGTGATTTGAGGTCGGTCGTTAAGCTCCGTCCTTCGATATAGGCAAAAATTTCTTCTTTGCTCAAAAAGAAGATATCACGATCAAATTCCAGTATATCTTCCTCGTAGAACCGCTTGCCGATATAGGTGAAAATCTCCCGTACAATCCCAAAACCTCTGGTTCGTTCATAGCGTAGGTTTTCGCGTGCACTCACCAAATCACGGGTGCGCTTCAATGTTTTCTTAAAAATCCATTTTTTGAGCGGCTTATGGCGCAGCGCCTTTTTCATAACAGCTTCCGCGTCTGTCCGGAGCTTTTCCTCGATTTGATTTGAAGTTTTAGCTGTTGTGATTCCCGACTCGACGTATGATTTCAGCACCTGCACAAATCGTGATGGATCCTGTGTATAGGAAATGGTTTCCAATTTTAACTCCCCAACACATCGCTCCCCAAAATCTGTTATATACTGTTCAATCATCTGTTTTGTTTTCTTGCTTTCGGGGAGATGGTCGTATAGCAAGAACTGCCAGATATCCTCGGGCGTTTCGCGGAGGAATACTTGTTTTAAATAGGGTGTATCTGAAATATAGGTCGCCATCTCGACACTGCGGTGGATTGGTTGTGTGGAGATAATGTCAGCACTACCGCATAAAAGATCGTTATGGATATTCGGATGGTTTTCTTTCGTGTATTCTTCACAACGTTTTTTGAGTAAACCAAACCATATCATTGCAAAAAAATCATTGAGTAGCGGCGCTTTCCACTGATGGAGAAGTGTCCGTTCGAAATGCAGATACAGATTCATCAGTTCGCTGGCGTCTTTTGATTGAAAATCTATTTTTTTGTATTTGTCGATCGTGCGATCCAACAAATTTTTAAATGCTATCCGCTGTTTAGGCAAGGTTCTGAAATGTCCGTACATTTTTACGATCATTTTCAAAATACGTCTCCATGCCTGTCCTTTTGATAATAGATAACTTTCGGGAACATCGAAACTCTCCTTAACGCCCATCATTTGCTCCATGAAACGTGCATTTAGACTGTACCCCGGTAACATGGCCAATAAATGATACCAGGAGCGTAAATTGTAATATACCCGACCGTTGATGAACCCGAGCATATTCGCAAATACACGTTGATGGCGATGGATTGTCTGCTCATCTACACCCAATATCGATACAAATATTTTATAAGCTGTTTCGTATGATTGGCTGATAAAAGAAAAGGTCAACGGTGTGGTTACACCGGGGTATGATTCCACAATATTACTGTTGTCCCATACGATGTATTCGCTGGTTGGATCGGGCAATTTGGAAAGTCCGGTTATCGGCCGCGTCTGTAAGATATACAGGTTGTCGTCCTTCACCGCAAATTCAACATCCTGATACAATCCGAATGCTTTTCTCAACTTGTTCAATAGTCGATCCAGTTGCCAAATAACACCATCTGAAATCGCTTGGTCATTCTGGTTAATTCTTGGTACATCCGATAATACCACTCCGCCTCTGCCATCTGGATTTAGTATCATTTGCTGTTTTTTGCGAACGGTTTGTCGGTCGAGACGTCCATTTGCAATGATATAGTTATCTGCTTCCAATTCCCCGGAGACCAAACCCTCGCCCACACCAAATACAGCCGATATGAGTTTCTCTTTCCGGTGTCCATTGACGGGATTTATGCCAAAAGCGACTCCCGCGGCATCAGCCTCAATCATTTCCTGTACAATAACGCCTATGCCCAGACTTGGACCGAGACGATTTGCCTGTCGGTAAGCATGCACACGTTCCGAAAAAACGGAGCGCCAGACATCCTTTATGCGCTCCAATACCTGCTCTTTTTTGACGTACAGATAGCTTTCAAACTGTCCGGCAAAAGAGTGTTGTCGTCCATCTTCGTCCAACGCAGAAGAGCGTACCGCCAAATAGGTAACCTCCGCGAACTGTGTATTTAATTCTGCTTGTACGACAGGCGGGAAGACATATCGGTCGATAGCATGCAATACATCTGTCGTGCGCTCGATGGAAGACACGTCCTTAAAAACCTCTGCAAGAAAATCAGCCGGCATTACGGCCCATTTCGGAACATGCAGACCTAACTGACCTAATTTCAGTAGATTTTTAGCTTTGCCGCCTATCGCCGGATGCTCTATATATTGATATTGATTACCTTGAATAAAAATCATTTGTTTCTTCTTTTTGAATGCAGGTTGTTATCCAAACAAGCGTTCCAACATGGGTACACCGCCCAAACTGAGATACATCGCAATTGTCCATCCTGCCGAAGTTAATTCAATCATTTTTGCACACTTACTTGACCTGTTGTTCATAAACAGAACGGCTGGAATACAACTCCATATAAATATAGCGGTTAAAATGATATAAGCAAGTATACCGTATCCGGCATAATACGATGCAGCTATACTTAACAGCCACGTAACGAACAAAATAAATATCCATAATCCTGTCGCTTTTTTAGCACCAAGCATATACGAATAGGTTTCTACACCAACTTTTTCATCGGATGGATTTCTTATTTTCCGACCAATTTCGAGCACGATGCCGTTCATAAAAGAAACCGCAAAAAAGAACAGCAGTCCTTTTGGCGCATCAACACCTGCCAACAACCAATCCAACCCGCTGGCGTAGATATCAATCAGTGGAATAATCAGCATGTGCGAAGTCACGTACCAAAAGGGACGCTTTTTCAGCCAATCTGCTACAAAAAACTCTTTGCCCATCAAACAGAGGTAAAAAATTACAATGCCATAAATAATTAGCATTTTGGGAAAGAAAATAAGATTGATGGCGATTTGCGCTAAGAACAGTACGATACCCACTAATCGCAGTTCTTGAAGGGAAATTAACCCACGTGGAACAGGTAATTCCTTACGGTACATCGCATCTTCTTTGGCATCCTTGAACTCGTCAAATATCCTAACCAGTAAAAAAAGTGTAACCGTGGTAAACACGCCGACCAAAAAATGTTGCCAGGAGATAAAACCCTCCACACCTCTAGAAATTCTGGAATAGGCTATTGCCGAAAAACTAAAGGCGCTAATCAAAATTCCGTGTGCCAACAAAGGAAAACGCTCCCGTTGATATATCCAGAAACGCTTGAAGAAAGAAGCGTTGTTTTCTTCTGGATTGCTGTATTCATTTTGTTGTGTTTTCATCCTAAAATCTTACAAATAAACTAGCCAAAAAATTGCTCCTGCAAAAATGAAACTGTCAAACCTGTCCAATACGCCGCCGTGTCCAGGGATAAGGTTGCTATAATCTTTTAAATTACACCGACGTTTGTACCAAGAAGCAAGGGCGTCGCCTACGAATGCCGCCGTACAAATGAGTAGTGGCGAAAATCCTATCGCATATCCCCACATATTCAGCCACTGCATGACAAACAATCCCGTAGCGATTCCCATGGCATATCCACCAACAACACCTGCTATAGTTTTGTCTGGACTAATTTTGGGCAACACTTTTTTCTTTCCAAAAAGCTGACCTGTAATTTGGGCAAATCCATCAAATGTAAAGACGATAGTATAAACGTATAATACCCGCTCTAAGGCGACTTGACTAGAAAATTGATAAAAGCAAAAAGCTAAGGCCATATAAGATAGGATGGATAGTCCTAAAAACAATACTCCCTTGTTTGACGAACGCCAACCCCCAACAATTTCATATGCACCAATGATCAGTAATACAATCGCCAGATAGCGCATAATTCCATATTGGATACACCAAACGGTTATGCTAACGGCAAGGAGGTAGAAGACATACTTCACCCAACGTGCTTTCCGTTGCTCAGCATCACTCTTCCTGTTGAGTACGAATATCGCTATCCCACCGATAGTGAAAAATATGACGATTATATAGAATAATGTCCAAAACATAATCTATGATATTTTTTGTCGAAAGACGAAGAATGCACTCTTTAGATTGGAACGTAGCTTGGGTAGTGATGCAACCAAGAGCAATTCCTCCAGATAAGATAAGCAGCTGACGACCAACATAAAATAAAAATAGGGTTTCCAAAAGCCAAAGAGAAAAAAGGTGAATATAAATATGCCTTGAACATACCCGACGGCCTTGCTTGACCATAAATGAAAGCTGGGAAAACGTCCAAACCGAAATAAAGCCAACAATTGTGGAAGGAACCATAATCCTATCAACAGTATAAATTCAAACCGATATTCTTCCACGAAATCTCGTTCCAGTACAATCATACCTACAAAAGCCATGATATAGGTCCCGATATCCGCTAAAGAATCCAGCCTTGCGCCCAGCTCGGTCTGCAGTTTGAAAGCGCGGGCAATCCATCCATCCAAAATATCCGTAATCAGATTAATGGATAGGAGGGTGATGAACAAATTTTTATCTCCGCTAACAATAGTGTATATAATAAATGGTAACGCTAAGATGCGGTAAGCAGAAAGTGCATTCGGCACATTCCAGATATTTTCCTTGTTGGTTGTCATGGCGGTCTATTTTTTTCGTCCAAATTTCTTGTGTGCCTGCGTGAAATGTCCGGCAGATAAAGCTGCGGCAATCGAAAGTTCGCCTGCCAGAACCAGTGCTCCACATATTTCGGCGAACTTCCGGGCTTTACCCGCACCATAACAATCCATCATCTCTAAGCATTCCCGTTGTGTAGGCAGATGAGTTCCGCCGCCTACCGTGCCTACTACCAAATTAGGTAACGTTACACTAGCATATAAAGACCCGTCTTTATTTAGCTCCATCCTGGTAATGCCGGTAGCGGCTTCTGCCACACAAGCAACATCTTGGCCGGTAGCTAAGAATAAAGCTGCTAATCCATTAGCATAATGCCCCTGTGCGCCAATTGCGCCACTCTGTATAATGCCTATAGTAGAGGAACGCCAATATTCGGCCATTAGTTCCGGTGTGGTTTTGAGAACCTTATTGACAATTTCCTCCGATAACACAATCTCGGCTGTCACTTTTTTTCCGCGGACATTGGTGAAGGACAAAGCCGTTGCTTTCTTGTCGCCCGAATAGTTACCTTCAATAAACCACAACGTGGGTTTGGTTGGACATTGTTCTACGATATATTGGCAAATGGCATCCGTACAGATCGTCACCATATTTTGTCCTGCCGCATCACCTGTATGATATTCCAAGGTTACGATGAGATGATTGCCTTCGATTTGGATTTTGATATCCATCAATTTGGCAAATCGACTGGTCTGTCCAACGATTTCTTTCAACTTGTCAACTTGTGGAAGGAGCCAAGCTACAAATAGTCCCAGATCGGCTATATTCTCGAATTTGAAAACCGGGCTACGTTGTACGCCCTCTAACAGACAAATAGAGGTGATTCCGCCCGCCATGGAACAAGCTTTTGCACCTCGATGGTACGAAGCGACTAAAGCGCCCTCACTCGTAGCCAATGGTACATAAAAGTCGCCTTGGGCAGATGAACCGATAACATTTAACGGACCGATAACACCTGTCGGAACACGGGTCATGCCGATATAGTTTTCGATATTACCGTTCAAAACGGCGAGATCTTCAAAGATTTTATTATCGATGAGGTGGGGAGCATGCCTAGCCGTTTTATTTTCTAAAAAGGTCTTTCGTTGCCGAACGCCATCTGCGCTTACCTCCGGTTCGAAGGGTAAGGTGTTTTCCTCGCTAGGTGTGGAAACTTGACGATTCCTAATATTTCCGATAATATGTTCCATCTTCTGCACGGTATTGATGATGTGCAGTGCAGTGCTTGCTTTCTCTATTGATGATGCCATGTTCTTTTTGTTTATAATTCAAGTCGGATCCCGTTAAACAAATATCTATATTGTATGTCGAGAATTGTATCCCTAGAATCAACTATTTTTTTATTTATCTACTTACAAATGTATTGTGTTTTTCACGTTAGCATTTGCGGTAAAAAATATTTTTTTGTTTTATATTTGTGATTATCGCAAAAATATGTATCAAGAGATCCTTATCAATACCATACGTAAGAAAATCGACGAACATAAATCGATCATTGAGGAAGTAGCAGGAGCATTGGATATCAGCTACGATGCAGCCCATCGGCGTATATCAATGAAAAGCAAGTTTTCGATAGAAGAAGGCGTCCAATTGGCTAATCATTATGGTATTTCAATGGATAAGCTTTTCCAAGGAAGCGATAGCGTATTGGTTAAGAAAACCAAAGATGTACAAAGCTTTGAAGGTTTAAGCCAATATCTCGAAAGTTCGTTTAAATATTTAAACGCACACGCCGCAGACAGGAATACATCGCTGTACTATTCGGCAAAGGATATTCCGCTATTTTATACCGTAAATACCGATTTACTGTCGAAATTCAAACTCTATGTATGGCTTTATTTACTGAATCTCGAAGATATGAATACATCTTTTGATGTCTTTTGTACCAAAGCACCTATTATCGATCATAGTCAGAAATTAACAACGTTCTACGCTTCGGTGCAGACAAACGAGATATGGAACGATACCACCATCAATAGCACATTACAGCAGATCATTTACTTCTTTCATTCGGGCTTGTTGTCCGGCGAACACGGAAAAACACTTTGTGACGGATTGAAAGAGCTGGTATTTCGGTTAGAGCAAAAGTGTACCGACAAAAACGATCAATATCGTTTATACTATCATGATTTGCTTATCTTGAACAACAATGTGCTCATTGCAGATCAACAGAAAAAATCGCTTTTCGTGCCATACACCATGTTAGGGTATTATATTACACATGATGAAAATACGTGTAAAACGGTGTATGATTTCTTTCAATATCAACTGAAAAACTCCAAATTGCTCAATACAGCAGGCATAAAAGACAAAAAAATGTTTTTCAATCGGGTGTATCAGAAGATCGATTTCTACAAAAACCAAATGACGGTTTTTCCAGATATGTTGTAGTATCTTTGGCAGTTTTTGTTATTATTAGTACATTCTTATACCTTTGTGTCGCTCTTTCAGCGTTAACAATAAAAAATTGAATATGAGTTTAGTAATTGTAGGTACAGTGGCCTTTGATGCCATTGAAACACCTTTCGGAAAAACCGATAAAATTGTAGGTGGCGCCGCTACATTTGCCGGTCTGGCAGCTTCATACCTATATAATAAAGTAAAATTAGTTTCTGTCATTGGAGAAGACTTTGGTGACGATAATCTGGATATTCTCCGATCGAAAGGGATTGATGTAGAAGGAGTGGAGATGGTGAAGGGTGGAAAATCGTTCTTTTGGTCAGGGAAGTACCACAATGACATGAATAGTCGTGATACGTTGGTAACCGAACTGAATGTATTAGCGGATTTTGATCCGAAACTTCCCGATTCTTATCAAGATTGTAAATATTTGTTGCTCGGTAACTTAACGCCTCAAGTACAGATAGCAACCTTAGACCGTTTACAACATAAACCGAAGTTGGTCGTTTTAGATACGATGAATTTTTGGATGGATGTGGCGTTAGAAGACTTGAAGGAGGTGTTGAAAAAAGTAGATGTTTTGACAATAAACGATGCAGAAGCACGCCAGCTTTCTGGCGAATACTCCTTAGTGAAAGCGGCACAGATTATATTGGAAATGGGGCCCAAATACCTTATCATTAAAAAGGGGGAGCACGGTGCTTTGTTATTTGGTGAAGGGCAAATATTTTCTGCTCCTGCATTGCCATTGGCAGATGTTTTTGATCCGACGGGAGCAGGTGATACATTCGCGGGTGGTTTTATAGGGTATTTGGCAAAAGTGAAATCGATTAATTTCACCAATATGAAAAATGCCGTTATTTATGGCTCAGCACTGGCGTCGTTCTGTGTGGAAAAATTTGGAACAGAACAGTTGCAACAATTATCGCCAACTGATATTGGTCAAAGGATTCAGCAGTTTATTACGTTGTCTAGATTCGAATTGATAGACGAAAAGTAAAATATAAAAAAAATGCCCAGTTCGGGCATTTTTTTTAACTGAATTTATAGGTGCTGAGTGTTTTTTTCATGACTTTACGTGCGACGTGAATACGGGTTTTTACCGTTCCTATTGGGATGTTCAGATGATCCGATATTTCATGATATTTATATCCTTCGAAATACATCGTGAATGGAATATAATAGTCCTCTGATAAGTTTGATAATGCATGATTGATATCTTCCATAACGAATTTATTCTCGCCCCCATTCTTTGTGGCAGAAACGACCAGATTCGCACTGGTAATTTCTTCCTCTTTTGTAATAAAAGAATTTGTTTTTACCACGCGACGGTAATTGTTGATAAACGTATTCTTCATGATGGTGTATAACCAGCCTTTGAGATTGGTGCCTTCTTTGAAGTTCTTAAAATAAGTAACAGCTTTCAAAAGAGTATCTTGCACTAAATCATTGGCATCATCCTGGTCCCTAGTGAAATTTCTGGCGTACGCTTTTAGTGATTCTGATTGTTGAATGACCAAAGTGTTAAATTGTAGTTTGTTCATATTAGACTGGATTAAAAAGTTTACACTGCACTAAGTGAACAACTTCCGTTCAATTAGCTATTTTAAGATAGTATTTCATTTACATGAACTACGGTTGCACTTCAAATTATGCAAATGGCGTGCTAAACTTTTTGATTATCGTTAAGTCTAAATGAATATATTATTAAATCTATCGGCTTAAAGTAGGGTCGTCCTTAAAATAACTCTTTAGATGCCAATAGAATAAGGGGGTGTTTCTGTTTTCCACAATTTAGATTCACAGTTGTTGAAAACTTTTAGAGAATATTTACTTCTCGTTCTAGCATAATTCCGAATTTTTTATAGACATCGTTCATTATTTTAGACGATGTTGCATAAATTTCTGAACCACTGGCATGGCCTAAATTAGTGATTACCAACGCCTGATTTTTCCAAATAGCTACGTTCCCATCTACTTTTCCTTTCCACCCACACTTTTCGATCAACCAACCGGCAGCAAGTTTGATATGACTGTCGTCAACCGCATAAAAAATAATATTTGGATATGCTTGCTGTAGTTCCTTAAATATATGGATTGGGATGATGGGGTTTTTAAAAAAACTGCCGGCATTGCCAATAGTAGAAGGATCAGGAAGTTTTTCTACACGAATATGTGACACTACTTCGGCAATATCCTGTATAGTAGGAGAGGAGATACCTCTTTTTTGCAGTTCCATATTGATAGCGCCATAGGCAGAATTGATCGTATGATGCAAACGTAATTTATAGGTAACAGAGGTGATGATGAAGCGTCCTTTGTAGGTAGATTTAAATATACTGTCACGATATGTAAACTTACAATCCTCGTTATGGAAAGTGGTAAACTTGCCGAGCGTGGTGTCAAAAGCTTGGCAGGAATAAAAAACATCCATGAGCTCCGTTCCATAAGCGCCGATATTTTGAATGGGAGAAGCGCCCACTGTACCTGGAATAAGTGCCATGTTTTCAATGCCGCCAAAATTATGTTTCACACAATACCAAACGAAATCATTCCAAACTTCACCCGCTTTTGCCGTGACATAAATAAAATTCCCCTCAATAAAATGACTAATTCCCTTGTTGCCCATTTGTATGATTAAACCGTCGTAATCTCTGGTGAACAGCACGTTACTGCCAGCACCCAGTACGAAGAATTTTTCGGAAAATTTACCATCTAGGAATAAGGAAGATAGTTGATTCTCGTCTGTGATCTGTACGAAATTTTTACAGAAAACCTCGATGCCAAATGTGTTGTAAGTTTTTAAGGAAATATCCCGCTGGATGGTGTTTGTCATTTTTTTGTAATGTCTTAACTTGACTAATCCTTTTAAAAAATCAAAAAAAGAATTAACTTTATAATATGGCTGTAAAGATAATATAAAGCCGAGTATTTCCTCTATAAAATAAGCCTTCAAAGGCACAGGAGAGCGAAATAAATTCATTTTATATAAACGCGCAATTAAAATTGCATATAAAATGAATATATTTAGGTTATAAATAATAAAATAGATGACTAAGAACGTTGATGTAAAGAGAGCAAAGATACTTGATGTAGCGAAACGGCGTTTTGCACATTTCGGGATGGCAAAGACCACGATGGCAGAAATAGCCAAAGATCTTTCCTTTTCGAAAGCATTGTTGTATTATTATTTTCCAGATAAGCACAGCCTATATACGGCCGTTTTAGAACATGTCATTAATGAGATGATTAACAAGGTAGAGGTATATATGACGAAAACTTCTAATGTAGCAGAAATTCTTTTATATGCAGTGGAGAGTCGGATGGTGATTATGCGTGAAAATTATAATTTATTTGAGTATTCTTCTTCCCAATTTGTTCAAAATCCGGGAGAAATGGGAAAAAATATTGGTCCTTTTTTTGAACGTATACGTGATCAGTACAGCCGAATCTTGAAAAAGGGTGTCGAAAATAATGAAATCGAAGTTGAGAATTTTAACGAAACAGCAGAATTGTTACTTTTTTCTTTAATGGGTATGCGTGTGGGTATTTTAAGTAAGGACTTGAACGATTGTCTTTTTCCTACGCCGGATGAATTCGAACTTATCCTGACCAAACAACAGAAGATGGTCAAGATTTTTCTTCGAGGTTTGCGCAGTAACTAGCGGTCTGTTCCAAAATATGTTGCATAATCATGTCCGCATGGATTCTGGAGTTTTCTATAAACCAGAGATGGGTGTTCAGACCACCACATACCACACCAGCTAAGTATAACCCCGGTATATTGGTTTCCATCGTTTGTGGGTTGTGTGCTGGAATCATAGGAGATTCATCAGGTATATCTATTCCGACTTTTCTTAAGAAATCAAAATTCGGACGATAGCCCGTAAGTGCAAGTACAAAGTCGTTTTCGAGCTTTACTGTGCCATCAGGTGTCAAGATTGTAACAGTATTCTCTTTTATTTCTATCAGCTGACTTTGGTAATACACATCAATTTCACCTAATGCAATTCTATTTTCTATATCTGGCCGTACCCAATATTTTACCCGAGGGCCGACTTCCGGTCCCCGAATAACCAAGGTTACTTTTGCTCCTTTTCTATAGGTTTCCAGAGCTGCGTCTACAGATGAGTTACTTGCACCGACAACCACTACCCGTTGATTCGCATAGAAATGTGGATCTCTATAGTAATGAGAAACTTTTGGCAGTTCTTCTCCCGGAATATTCAATAGCATAGGTATGTCATAGAAACCCGTTGCGACCACCACATATTGAGCGGTATATTGTCTTTTTGTCGTGGTTACGATAAAAACGCCTTCCTCTTTTTTTACACCTATTACTTCTTCAAACAGCTGTGTGTTTAAATCAAATTTTCCATTGATACGGCGATAATACTCTAATGCTTCCGCTCTTTTTGGTTTGGGAAGTGTTGTTACAAAGGGTGTATCACCAATCTCCAGACGCTCTGAAGACGAAAAAAAAGTCATGTTCAGTGGATAATTGTATAACGAATTGACCAAACAGCCCTTCTCTATAATAATATGTGATAAATTTGCTTTTTGTGCCGCTATGCCACAAGCTAGTCCTATAGGACCAGCACCTACAATTAAAACATCAACGTGACTATCCATTTACTAAATTTGCTGTTTCTTTATGTTCGACTTCTGCCATGCGCGTCATAAGCTGCTGGGCGACTTTATGTAAATCTCCTGAAATTTTACTTAAAAACTGTAATTGTTCCGTAATTAATTTGCCATCTTCGTCCTCATCGGTTACGACTTTAAGATTTGGAAAGTCCTCATCAGGATCAAACTCCTTTTCCTCGTCGGGAGGAGAAAGCAAGGCAACAGCCTTATGCAGATCGGACAGTGCTTTCTTCAATAACCGCACGTGTTCCCGGCTATAAGAGCTAATGTCGGCTTGATGGACTTGGACTAGTAAATTTGCGGCGTGGGACGACAAAATATGGTCGAGAATAACAAACCGGTTGACTTCCTTCGTGTATTTTTGCCGCCATTTGGGTTCTGTTAACATCCGTTGGAAGGTAGAGCCCATATTGGCAGAGGCAATATATACTTCCTTTCGCGAAAGCTTGTATGCTGTAATGGTTAACTGTTCTCCTGCAAGGATACGGATTGCTTGCGCAAGATAATTGTAATTGGCAATAAGTAAATTACGCATATTATCCCTAAATTGAATGCTTTCCCAATTCGGAAAAATAACATAGCTTGAGACAAACGCGATTAGTCCGCCTAGAAAAGTGTCAATTACCCGCTCAGTAACCATTTCCAGCGTATCCATGCCGTGGAAACTTAACATGATCAATATATAAGGTGTAATGAACATGACGGCCACAATATAGTTTAGCCGGAACAGACTGTAACCGCTGAGGAAAAAGAAAATAAGGAATATAAAACGTATTGTCACATCGTCAATTGTAAAAATGACAGCCGCTCCAATAATGCCGCCAATCAATGTGCCAATCAATCGTTGTGCATTCCGTTCTTGCGTAGAGCCAAAGCCTGGCTTAAGAATCACCATGATTGTTAACAAGGTCCAGTAAATCCCGTTGGGACTGAAATTTATGAGGTTAAGCGTGAGATAAGTTCCTGAGAGGACAATGGCCATGCGTAGTGCGTGGCGGAAAACCGATGACTGTAAGCTAAGGTTACTTCTGAATTTTTTCCAGTCGATCTGATCCCGTGTGATAAATTGGGAGGCCGAATCTATCTCTTCTTTTGGAATATTGGGTCCTACATTTGTAGAGTTATAGCTGTATATATTCTCGAGATATTTGATAATGCTTCGGATGTTGATAATAACCTTTTTCAGCGGAATGGTGTTGATGCCTTGCTTATCGAGTTTCTCCACAGATTCGCGCAGACGATCCATATCGTTTTCGAAGGCGTAGGTGGGTTTGGGTAACTTGTTTGCATTAATCGCATAGGCAATATTATCCAACTCATTGGTCACTTTGAGTATCGTATGTTTAAAGGGCATCAGTACGCCATATTGCCCGTAAGCAGATTTAATCGCGTTATAATCGTATTGGGTAGTCAAGCTTTGTTCAAAAAGATCAACAATATCAGAAAAAACCAACGTGAGATAACGCCCGATTTTAGTCGTATCCTTGATCGAACGTTTGCTTTGAAAAAGTGTGTCTCGAACTGATTCTTGATGCTTGTTGACTTCCACCTGTTTTTCAATTAACTTGAGGTAGTTCGTGTCAATATCGACATTGGGATCGTAGAAATTCGCTTTCAGCCGAATATAATCGGCTACATAGCGTATGGATTCCGATAGTTCCTGCTGGGCGATACGATAAGGACGAATCTTTAATGTCCACATGCTGATTGCCATGTACCAAAGGCCGCCGATGATGACTAATAAAAGATGGAGCCATACATTGCCGGCTGTGACCGCATGTTGTACATTAAAGAGCATCAAAAGCGTACACATGGCTCCAACAGTAGCGGCACGGGCATTAAAAACCGCAAACATGGCAAAAAAGAAGCTCAATACCGCTATGGCAATGGTGGTTAAGGGTACGGAAAAATTGATGGAAACAATAATGAGGTATGTTAAGATACCTAGGCCGATGGTAGATAACATCCCTAATCGGCGATGAGAAGGTGCGCCAGGTGTATCAGACAGCCCTATTAAGAGTGCACCAAAAGAAATTAACGTGCCTTCGTTCACGTAGCCTAAATACATGCATACGAGTAGCGGGATAATGCACCCCAATGTAATCATCAATCCTTCCGCAAAATATTGGCTGTAGAAAAAATGACTAATTTCTTTGGTTCTTTCCATGGAAAAAAAGTATGAACAAAGATAGTAAAAAATCACCCATGAAGCTTTGTGTTTTTGGTAATGAAAATCATGATTTCATATTTTAATCATACCAAAAAATTGCTTTTGTTGTGAAAAGTGCATATTTTAGTCCGATTCGAAATTTAATGTTTTCGAAATCTATAGCATTCCTTAATTTTTAACATGAAAGTAAGTCAAAAAAAATCTGTTTTTCACAATGAAGTCTTAACGCGCTTTGATTTATATAAAAGCCTTTTTTTAACGTTACCATTTCAAAGTGTAAAGCATACTGGTACGATTCTTCCTTTTTTTTCCACCCATTGTGAAAAAGGCGTGGAAGCAAAGTTAACGCCGGAAGATATTATCCAGAGCTTCTTTGGACAATATGAACAATATGTACAGGAAGAGGATCAAATCGATTTTCTCTTTCGAATTGTCCAGTATATTGAACGCCAAGTCGTGCTTTTTGATGCGGTGGAAGATTCTGCGTTTCAGTCAGTAGGTAAAGCGGATGATTCCGGTGTGTTGCAATCTCTATTCCGTAGTGCGCAGGACAATACGGAGCTTAAGAAAACGATTTTAGAGAAATTACATAATTTTTCCGTTAGACTCGTGTTGACGGCACACCCCACGCAGTTTTATCCGGGGCCGGTGCTCGCTATTATTACAGATCTAATCGATGCATTAAAAAGAAATGACCTGCATAATATCCAGTTATTACTACAGCAACTGGGTAAGACTCCGTTTATTAATAAAGAAAAGCCCACACCAGTTGATGAGGCTGCCAGTTTAGCGTGGTTTTTAGAGAATGTTTTCTATAAAGTGGCGTCCGAAATCCAATCAAATATAGATAGTGAATTGGAAGTGCCTCTCGACGATGTAAAACAACTGATTGAGCTGGGATTTTGGCCGGGAGGTGATAGAGATGGAAATCCAAATGTAAACGTAGAAAGTACCAAAAAGGTGGCCAGCATGTTGCGGACGATTTTATTCCGTTGCTATTATCGTGATTTTCGTTTGGTGAGACGCCGGATAACCTTCCGTGGAACACAGAAGTATTTGGATATCCTGCAAGATCTATTTTACGACAACAGCTTTAACCCGATAGAAAACCCCACCGATGATACGGCAAAGATATTAGAGAACCTCCACAATATTAAAGAGGTATTGAACACGATGCACGAGGGGCTTTTTGTGGAGTTGGTAGAAGACTTAATTCGTAAGGTTTCTACTTTCGGCTGTTATTTTACAACATTAGATATTAGACAGGATAGCAGTGTATTGCGAAAAGCATTTAATTATTTAGTAGAGCGGTATCCCGAAACCGGACTTGATCTGAAGGAGGTTACCGTCTCTGAAGCTGAAAAAGAAAAACAAATCGCTTTTAACGCCTTGAATTTGGAGGTGGAGAAGGATGCGGATGCGTTGGTCATCGATACGTTAGAGGTTATTAAATTAATTAAAGACATTCAAAAATCAGGTAGCGAGCGGGCAGCACAACGTTTTATTATCAGTAATTGTCAGCAAGCATCTGATATACTAGGCTTGATGCAATTATTCTTATGGTCCGGATGGAAAAAAGATGATCTAACGATTGATTTTGTGCCTTTATTTGAAACGGTTGACGATCTTTCGCGGGCAGCTGACGTCATGCGGAGTTTATATGCTAATCAAACGTATGCGGAACATATTAAACGTCGCGGAAACAAACAGACCATCATGCTGGGATTTTCCGACAGTACGAAAGACGGTGGATACTTAATGGCAAACTGGTCTATCTATCGGGCGAAAATTGAGCTGACGGCTATCGCGCGTGAGTATGATGTTGATTTGGTGTTTTTTGATGGTCGAGGCGGGCCTCCTGCGCGTGGAGGTGGAAAAACGCAACGTTTTTACGCCTCAATGGGTAAAGAAATTGCCAATGAACATATCCAATTAACCATTCAGGGACAGACTATTAGTAGCCAGTATGGCTCCTTAGAAACGGCAAAATATAATATCGAGCAACTTTTGCAGGCAGGAATTATCTCGGAACTTCAACAGAAAGACGGGGATACGTTGACTAGTAAGCAAAAAGAAGTGATTGATCAAATGGCGCATCAAAGTCATGATAAGTTTATGTCGCTTCGTAAAAACCCACTATTTCTGAAGTATTTGGAAACGTTGAGTCCGTTGAAACAACTAGCGGAGGTTAACATCAGTAGCCGTCCGGTAAAACGAAATTCGGGTAAAGAGTTACGTCTGGAAGATTTACGAGCGATCAGTTTTGTCACTTCATGGAGTCAATTAAAACAGAATATTCCGGGATTCTATGGTGTGGGTACCGCTTTACAATGGGCGGAGGAAAACAACCTGTGGCCTAATGTCAAGAATTTGTACGAAAATTCAGGTATGTTTAAAACCATGATGGATAACTGTATGATGTCCATGACAAAATCAAATTTTGATATCACGGCATATATGCAATACGACGAAACATTTGGAGATTTTTGGAGTATGCTGCGTGACGAATTTGAGTTGACAAAGCAATATCTTCTGAAGTTAAGCAATTCATCTGTATTGATGGAGAATTATCCGATAGAACGGGCGTCTGTCTTAGCTAGAGAAAAGATTGTGTTGCCGTTGCTAACGATTCAACACTATGCCATTCGGACAATGCTCAACAAGAAGCTTTCGCCAGAACAAGAGGCTGTTTATCGGAAGCTTATTGCTCGTACAATTTATGGTGTCGTAAATGCGGGGCGAAACGTTGCTTAAAGCGTAGTAAGTTGTTTATTTTAAATATGGAAGTCGATTATTTTTTTATTTTTGTAGCATAAATAGAAAAGAGATGAAATTAAATACTTTATTTGTTGTTGGTGTGTGCGCGAGCACGTTATTCGTGTCCTGTAATCCGAAGACTGCACAAGAGAATCAGTTAAGCTTGACACATACCTCGTTGGTGGACGGCGATGCCTATCGTTTTTTTCAGCTAGTAGGTGCCAAAGTGGTATATGAAAATGATTACGCTTCTTATGCAGCAAGCGTGGCAGGCTCTTCGCAAGCAAAACAACTTGCTGTGAAAACGCAAGAAGTATATAGTTCATTGATTCCGGGATTAGATAGTTTGGCTATCGCGAAACAAATCGATTTTCCAATTAAAGGAGCCGCGAAATATACAGCATCAAACGAAGTAGAAACGGTTGTAACGGTTCAGGAGGAATTAGCCGAGGATGACGCTGATACAACGGATGTAGAAGAAGTAGCTGTTTCTCATCAGACTTCTTCATCTTATTCAGATGAGGCGTATATTCATCATGTACAGCACGAGGCGGCTGTTGTGAAAGAGCAGCTTCAACGTATGACCCGTAATACGGACAAAGATGTACGAGCATTTGCGATGGCTAACTTGGAAAAGGTGGCAGAATTGTTTACGCTCGCAGGCGGTAAGGAAGACGCACACGCTCATCATTAAAACTCGTATTTACGATATATCGAACTAGTCAAAGGAATGCAGACAACTGCATTCCTTTTTTTATGAAAAATAGCTGTGGTATTGCAAAAAAAACTTTCAGGTTAAGTATATTTGTTATTCGAAATTTGATTGTTAATTTAAAACTAACCGTTTATGAATCGAATATTACAGCGTTTTTCTGTTCTTAATTTACCGTGGTGGAGCCTGAAGATAGGTTTTTATATTGTTTATTTTGCTTTTATTCAGATTACGAATAGTGGTGGAGAATCGGTCCTTGAAAATGTGTTTGTTAATACCGTGATGGTGATAGTTATGATCAGTATCATCGAAGTCAGTCAATACTGTCTTGCGCTATTCTTTTTCCAAAAGCGGTATCTGGAAGCATTTTTGAAAGGAAGCGCAAATTACATAACATTAGCTATAATCGGCTATTATTTCTTACATGAAAATGATAACGTCGTTTCGGCACAAATTTGGAATAAGGACATTGATGCGTCATGGGGTATGTTTCTGAAGAACTTTAGCAAGTTTTATTTGACGTTTGTTAAATATGCCGTCATTCTAACACTTCTAAGACAGGTGTTATCTTTTGTTCGGAAAAACGTTTATAAAGGAAAACGAATAGTCTCATTGGTTGATAGGAACAATCAAGAAACTGGTGATGTACCGACAGAACGTCCGAACGAATTTGAGTTTTTTTTTGAGGGTCATCGCACAATGAAATTTAAAGCAGGAAAAGAAGCGTATGTTATCGATATAGCGACCATAGTATATTTGGAAGTTAAGGACGAGAAAACGACTATCTATAGAGTGAGTGGTGCTCCTTTAGAAGTTAAAATACCATTATCTACGTTCCACGAATGGCTCCCCGAGGACAGATTCTTCCAAATACATAAAAGTAGGATCATCGCCATCAACTATTTTCTATTTGAAAAGATTGGACATGTTTATATGAATTATTATGAAAAGACACCATTGAAGTTAGGGAGCCAGAAAAGATATCCGCAATATAAAGCGTGGAAAGAACGCAATTTATTACAAAATAACAAAAAAAGGTTTTCAAACGGGGAGAATGAAAACCTTTAGCTAACCAATTATAAACCTAAATTATGATGATACAAATGTAGTGTGTTTTTTACACTTATGCAATTTTTTTTTAAAAAAAATATAAGTATCCTATAAATTTGACGCCGATACATGAAAAATACCTTGCTCGTGAAAACCGTAACGAATAGCGTTGATCGTGGTTGATTTCGTATCGAAACCTGTAAACAAACTGAAGGCAGGTAAAATAATTTGTTGTGCCGAGACAACAAAGCAAGGAAAGGTCATTGTTCTTTTCGTAGGCATTCGTACACTGATTCCTGGATGTACATGCCCGCTGATCGTATGAAAGTCAGTAATAGGAGAAGCCTGATGTGTGAAACAAACGTTGTCTAAATGCCAATCTTGATAGGTTTCGTGAATACCCAGTTTTTTCCATCGTTCATCAGCGAAGCGATCATGATTTCCCTTGATCAAAATAAATTTGACGTGCGGAAACTTGGCGATGAATTGCCGTAATAGATCGACTTCTGTGTTAGCACCTGCATGAATTAAATCGCCTACAATAATGACTTGTGCAACGGAGAAATACTGTATCAATTGTTCCAGACGTTGCAAATCCCGCAGTGTTACTTGTGTGGGAAGGGCAATGCCGTTTTTTCTAAAATGCGCCGCTTTACCTAAATGTAAATCAGCGAGAATAAGCGTGCTATGTTCTTTCCAAAACAATACACGTTGGTTTGTCAATGTCAATGATGTATCGGAAAAGGATATGTCTTGCGTAATAATATTCATCGTTTTTTTCTGGGAGACTTCCAATTGCTCTGTTGCAGTCTTTGAATACGGCTTGTCAGATCCTCACTTGATAAGGATTGCCGCAAACTATCTACTTTGATAGGAAAGCTCAATGGTGTAAATCCAGTTGCAAATTTATAAATGATTTTGCTATGATGTATCCGTTCAAATGCAGCTACCAATCGCGGCTCTTCCAATTGTTGGTTGAATACTTCCGCGTACGCTTGGCGCAGCAGTAGATTCTGTGGATCATGTTCTTCCAAAACTTGAAAAATAATGCCTGAAGAAGCTTGTAAAGACTTGTTGTTTTGTTGCTTTCCGTGTAGGTTTTGAACCACCATACCCGAAATGACGGCAATATCCCGAAACTTCCGCTTCGCCATTTCTGTAGCGTTAATGCTGCTGATTACGTCTTCCATCAAATGTTCCCGACGGAGAATTTTTTTTAGTTGAGATTCATCTATTGCGATTTCTGAATCAGAAAATAATTCGAATCCGTAATCGTTCATTGCCATAGAAAAACTTATCGGAATCAACAGACTAATGCGGTAGGCGATCAAGCTCGCCATAACTTCATGTACCAACCTCCCTTCAAATGGATACATAAAAAGATGGTACCCTTCTTTGGTATGGATAGACTCCACCAAAAATTCGTCTTCTGCTGGAATATGCGAATGTTCACTTTGTCGTGCGACCAAAGGATGTAAGAATTGCAGTTCTTTTTCACGGCTATCGGGATGTCTGGCACGTGCCAGTTTTTGTCGCAAGAACTGGCTTAAATTAGAACTCAACGGTAAGCGGCCGCCTAACCAACTTGGTGTAAAAGCTCGGCCTGAAGAGCTTCGAACATATGCCGTCATCTCTTTCACGCGAATAAGTTCGAGCACGCGGCCAGCTAGAACAAATTTATCACCGCTATGCAATCTCGAAATAAAATATTCCTCCACCATACCGATATAGCCTCCGGAAAGAAATTTGACTCGCATCATCGCATCGCTTACGATAACGCCCATATTCATGCGATGTAGCATAGCAATGCGTCTTTTCTCCACCACCAACATACCGTCTTCCTTAGGTGTAACTTTATGAAACTCTTCATAATTCTTGCCGATAGCGCCCCCCTGCGTGATGAAAAAGATACACCAGTCCCATTCCTCTTCGGTTATCTCCTGAAATGCGAATGTGTTTTTGATAACCGGGTAGAGGTCGTTGGCTTTAAAGCTGCCGCCTAAAGCGATGGTAACCAGAAATTGAACCAATACGTCAAACGTAAGTACCATCGGATCCCGGTTTTCGATGGTTTGTGTTTTGACAGCCTCTTTTAAGGCAGCCACTTCAATCAATTCCAACGAGTGTGTGGGAACAAAATAGATTTTGGATAGTTCGTGGGGAGAATGCCCGCTACGCCCCGCACGCTGCATAAAGCGGGCGACGCCTTTACTGGAGCCAACTTGTACAACGGTATCCACGGGTTTAAAATCTACGCCCAAATCGAGAGAAGAAGTGGCCACAACAGCTTTTAGCCTCCCTTCACTCAAGGCTTCCTCTATCCATTGTCGGATATGGCTGTCAATCGAACTGTGATGTAACGCAATTTGTCCGGCAAAATCGGGATGTGCTTCCAACAACAGTTGATACCACATTTCACTTTGGCTTCTGGTATTGGTGAAAACTAATGTTGACTTACTTTCCAAAATAATAGGCACAACCTCCTCGGCTAACTTGCCACCCAAGTGTCCTGCCCAGGGCAGTACTTCCACTTCTGTCGGAAAGACAGGAATAATGGCAATCTTCTTTTTCTCACGCGCAACAATTTTTATTTTTTTCTGCGTAGTAGGTATGAGCACCTCCATGGCTTCGTCTAGATTGCCAATGGTGGCCGTGATGCCCCATATTCGAAGATTTTGCTGTTGATGTTTTAGAAATCCTAACGCTAATTCTACCATCACACCACGCTTTGTTCCAAGTAATTCATGCCATTCGTCTACGGCTATGCATTGCAAAGCGTTGAAGAAACGTTGGCGGCCTTTTTGTGCCAGTAACAAATGCAGGCTTTCGGGTGTCACTAATAATACATCGGGCATCTGTCTGCTTTGCCGCTGCTTTATCTTGATGTCCGTATCACCATTCCGAACCTCTACTACCCAGTCTAGGCCAATCTCATCAATGGCTTCTTGCATGGCACGGGCTAAATCTTTTGCTAATGATCGCAACGGAGTGATCCATAATAATTTTAACCCGTTTTGATAACGGGAAGGGTTATTCATAAAATCGATCAATACCGCAAGAAAAATGGAGAAGGTTTTCCCAAATCCGGTAGGAGCGACCACCATGCCACTATACCCATTGCTGTATTTCTTCCATGCTTTTTCCTGAAAGCTAAAAGGTGTATTGCCTTTTTGCCGCATCCAGTCCGTGATAATGGTATAGCCTTCGGTATGTTGCCTGTTATTTTTCAAATCAATGAATCATTTTTTTGATTTCTTCAATATCATCGATATCTGCAACCGTTTTGTCCGTTCGCCACCGTGCGATTCGAGGGAAACGTAATGCCACGCCCGATTTATGTCGGTTGCTGAAAGCAATCCCTTCAAAAGCAATTTCAAATACCAGTTCGGGTTTAAGGGTTCGCACCGGGCCAAACTTTTCCAGGGCATTTTTGTTGACAAAACGGCTGACCTCTTTTATTTCCTTGTCTGTTAGTCCGGAATAAGCTTTTGCAATAGTGACTAAATTCTCACCATCCCTCACGGCAAAGGTATAATCCGTATAATAGGCACTTCGTCGCCCACTTCCCTTTTGGGCATAAATTAAGACAGCGTCAATCGTTAATGGATCGATTTTCCATTTCCACCAATCGCCTTTCTTCCGTCCAGTATGATAAAGAGACCCTTTGTGTTTTAGCATGATGCCTTCACTATTGATGGAACGGGCGTTTTCCCGAATGGCTTGTAACGCTTTCCAGTCATCAATAGTGATAACCGTGGATAACTGCAAGTGAGGAGAGGGATTAAGAAGGAATAACGATTCCAATTGTTTCCTTCTTTCCAACATACTTTTGTGTCGCCAGTCGTCGCCTTCCCACTCGATGAGGTCGTAGGCGTATACCTGAATAGGAAATTCCTCCAATAACTTTTTGCTAATCGTTTTCCGGTTTAATCGTTTCTGTAACGCCGAAAAATTCATCACTTCCTGTTCTTTTACGACCAGGATTTCGCCGTCGATGACAAAATTTCCCTGCCACTGTAGCAAAATATCCCGTATTTCCGGAAATTGATCAGTAACTAGCTCTTCGCCACGTGACCATATAAACACTTCTTCGCCACGTTTGATAAACTGTCCGCGGATACCGTCCCATTTGTATTCAATTTGCCAATCTTGCACGTCGCCCAGTTCATTCGATTCTTTTTCCAACGGGTATGCCAAACAAAAAGGGTAGGGCTTAGAAAGCTGTGTATCCGTATAATGACCCTTTATGAGATTATCAAACGTCACTTCGCCCATTTTCCAGTCGCCCATAACACTATGTGCCACTGCACTAGCATCCATCTGATAATGTTTCGCCAAAGCATTAATAAGTGTTTTGGAAGAGACACCTAATCGGAAACTGCCGCCTAATAATTTATTAAAAATAAAACGTTCCGTGGTAGGTAGGTTATTCCAAGCTTGCAGGACAAATTCTTTTTTTTCGGCCTCGGTACTGTCTTTCAATGCCATAATCCTATTCATCCATTCCGTTAACGTTCGATCGATGTAATCGGGGGCTTGTGGTAAAACCAACGCAATAGTTTCACCCAAATCGCCTACAGAGGCATAAGATTCTTGGAATAACCATTCGGGAATTGCTGCAACTTCGATCGCCCATTGTTTCATCAATGCGGTATTGACATTGCGTTTCGGGCGTTTTCCTGTGAAGAGAGCAAGAAACCATAGTTTGTCATTGTTATCGGCTTCATTAAGAAAACGGTCGATAGCCTCCAATTTTAAATTGGTTTTGTTGGTGCTATCCAAAGTATTGATTAAGGTGGCAAAGGCTCTCATAATTTTCTTGCTTCTGTTTCTTCCATTTCTTCTTCTTCATTTCCAAACGCTGTCTTAACCTCTTCTGCTAATATCCCGATTTCATTCAGATATTTAGTAAAAACAGCTGTTTGTCCATGTGTTATATATATTTTTTCAGCTTCCGTCGTCTTTATAGCATCCAAAAGCCCATGCCAATCTGCATGATCACTTATGGCAAAACCTGCATCGGCGCTCCGCCAACGGCGGGATCCTCGAACTTGCATCCATCCCGAGCAGATAGCGTTTGCCATATGGGGTATTTTATTGATTATTTTGGAGTCCGCCAAGGCAGGCGGAACAATGACAATACCCTTATCTACATGCTTGATATCTTCCTGGAAATTGATAATATGATAGGCCGGGAGCTTAACACCCGCACTTTCATAAGCTTCATTGAGTTTACCAATGGAATAATGTACATGTAGAGGGGAGATTCCTGCAAGTGCTTTCATGATACGTTGGGCTTTACCCAGCGAATAACCAATAAAAACAGATGTTTTGCCGTTTGCTTGGTTCTGTAAGACCCAATTTTGCATTTGTTGATTTTGTTGTTCCACCGACAACCAATTATAGATGGGCAATCCGAAAGTGCTTTCGGATACAAATTCATGGCATTTGATAGGCTCGAAAGGGGTTGATAGACCATCGTTTTGTATTTTGTAATCTCCAGAAACAACAGCTACTTTGCCTTTATATTCCATTCTGATTTGAGCAGAACCTACAATATGTCCAGCCGGATGCAACGATACCTTGACGTCATTGATATAAAGCGACTCGTTATAGGAAATACCTTGTACAGCAATATCATTCCCAATACGGCTTTTTAATATGGGTACCGTAAAATGATGGCATAAGTACTTTTTCATACCCCACCGCGCGTGGTCGGCATGGCCATGGGTTACTACAGCAAAGTCTACCGGCAGCCATGGATCGATGTAGAATTTGCCCGGTATACAATAGATACCTTCCTTTCTAAATTGTAGCATATTAATAAATAACCAATTTTCTGCCATTATGTTTTGGCTAAAAAAATTAGTATTTTTGTTTTATTATGCAGCGGATTGAAGAAAAACTAAAGATATTGGCGGATGCGGCCAAATACGATGTAAGCTGTAGCTCCAGCGGTAGTACGAGAAAGAATAAGGGTGGAATCGGTGATGCTTCGGCATCGGGTATCTGCCATACCTATACCGAAGACGGACGTTGTGTTTCCTTGCTAAAGATTCTATTGACCAATCATTGTATATATGATTGTGCTTTTTGCGTCAGTCGTAAAAGCAACGATGTGAAAAGAGCTGCCTTCACTGTGGAGGAAGTGGTAGACCTCACGATGAATTTTTATCGTCGAAACTATATTGAAGGACTTTTTCTAAGTTCCGGTATCTTCAAAAATGCGGATTTTACGATGGAGCGCATGTTGCGTATTGTGAAAAAGTTGCGACAGGAAGAGCGATATAACGGCTATATTCATCTCAAAACAATTCCCGGTGCGAGTGAGGAAATGGTTAAGGAAGCCGGGTTATATGTAGATCGAATGAGTATCAACTTGGAATTACCAACCGAAGCCGGACTTAAGTTGGTGGCCCCAGAGAAAGACCATGATTCGGTAAGGAAACCTTTGGCATTTGTAAATGAGCAGATGAAATCTTTTAAGGAAGAAAAGAAACTCATAAAACATACACCGATTTTTGTGCCCGCTGGTCAAAGTACACAAATGGTGATCGGTGCAACACCCGAAAATGATTTTGAAATCATGCAGGTTGCTAATGACTTCTACAAGAATTATAATCTGAAACGAGTCTATTACAGTGGTTATATTCCTATAAATAATGGCAATTCGTTGTTACCTCAAATTGGTTCAGCGCCACCTTTAGTACGTGAAAACCGGCTGTACCAAACGGATTGGTTGTTACGTTTTTACGGTTTTCAACTTGACGAAATTTTAAATCCTCAACACATACATCTGGATCTAGATATAGATCCTAAATTAAGCTGGGCATTACGTAATCCTCATTTCTTTCCAGTGGATGTGAATGCCGCTGACTTTAATGCCATCATTCGTATACCTGGAATCGGCAGGCAGTCGGCATTAAAGATCATACAGGCTCGAAAATTTGGCAGGTTGCATGCCTACCAACTGCAAAAAATCGGTATTGCCTATAATCGGGCAAAATATTTTTTGCGTTGTGCAGACTCTCCTTTTATGCTTGGGCATCCCAGCATGGAGTATGTTCGAATAGCTATTTTAAACGCCGGTAACCAGAAGAGTCGGCAACAGGTTTCCGCAGGACAATTAACGTTATTTTAATATGTACTATTTGTTTGACGGAACATATTTGGGGTTTTTATCCTGTGTATTTGAAAGCTTCGAAAGAAAAGAGGCAATTATTGTCCCGATTACGCCTGAGGATCATCAAATAGATTTCTTTAAAGACAGGAGAATCATCGTAACAGATAAGGGGAAAGCATTACGTGTCCAGAAAGGTTTACAGGAACGTGTCGGAAAAGTAGAAGCGATGGATTTTTATCGGGCGTTTCTTTCGGAAGACCGTAAAGCTTGGTTGGCTTCTTTTTTTATCTTGCGTCAAATCTTTATTGGTCGGGCAGACATACGGCAGCATTATGGCAACGACCATGTGCTGTACTTTTCGCAGATATTAAAAAAGGTGAGCCGCGAAAGGCATCGTATGAAAGCATTTATCCGTTTTAGTAAGAGTTCAGATGGATTGTTCTTTGCCCTGGTCGAACCTGATTTTAACGTGTTGCCATTGATTTCGGATTTTTTCCGGAAGCGATACGCAGATATGCCCTGGCTCATTTATGATATAAAGCGAAAGTATGGCTTGCTGTTTGATAAGCGACAGGTAGGAGAGGTACAGCTTAGCTCAGAAGAAGTACAAGGTGCTACCACGCCGGCAATCGCTATCGCGTTGGATGAACGTGATCAACTTTTCCAGCGCCTTTGGAAACAATATTATACCAGCACCAATATTGAGGCGCGAAAAAATATGAAATTACATCTTCAACATGTGCCCCGAAGATACTGGAAGTATCTGGTGGAGAAGAAATAGCGGTTGCTATGCGATCGGCTCGCTATTGCACATGGGATGGTACTTTGACCTCGTCTCCGATAATAAGATTATTAAATACAATGTTTTCAGCGTTAGTGAAACTGACAGCGGTCTTAGCCGTATCTATCTGAACATTCGAGAAGTATATGTCGCTCACTTTTTTGGTCGGATAGCCTTGAATCACCAAAGCCGCGTTATGCACTTTGCCGCAACGTAGGCTGTCGACAAAAATATTCCGTATATCCGTTTCATGACCCGATCCCTCGCCGTGATAATAAGATGTAATGAAGAAACAATCCTCTACGTCGCCAAATTCCACGTTATTGACATAAATGTCACGGATAAAACCGCCCCGGTCGGGGTTTGATTTCAGATAAATACCACGTTTGCAATATCCGCCGAACGTGCAATCTTCTACAAAAATATTTTGTACCCCCGCCGACATTTCACTTCCAATGACGACACCGTGTAAGCCCTTGAAGCGACAATTACGGATGATAATGTTTTCAGACGTAATTCCCGTTTTTCTGCCTTCGTGATCCCGGCCGGCTTTAATAGCGACATTGTCGTCGGCATTATTAAAATCAATATCTTCAATTAAAATATTCTTGGAATATTCCGGGTCGAATCCATCATTGTTTTTATTAAAGGCATCAAACTTCACCCTTCTGGCTGTAATATTTTCCGATTTTAATAGATGAACACACCAAAATGGTGAGTTGGCTAACGTAACATCTTCTATCAAGATATTTTTACATTCGAAAAACTGTACGAGATGCGGTCTTAAATAATGCCCTGCTCCAAATACACGTTCTTTTATCGGTGTATCTTCGTGATTCATTTTTCGACTTAGTGTTTGACTTGGCTTTTGCTTTGCATGCCACGTGCTGAAGGTATCCTTTGCGTTTCCATCAATTATACCTTCGCCAATGATCGCAACATTTTCCGCTTGATAGGCATAAATAAATGGACTGTAATTATACAGAAATGTTCCTTCCCAACTCGTCAATACGGCAGGTAGATAGTCTTCTGGATTGGAACCAAAAACTAATTTTGCTCCTTTTTGTAAATCGAGTGTAACGTTGCTGATTAAATGTATAGGGCCGTTTACCAGATAGATACCAGGAGAAACAACAATTCTTCCACCACCTAATGCTTTGCATTTTTCTAGTGCCTTGTCAAAAGCAGGTTTATTATCGGTCAATGAATCACCTAATGCTCCAAAATCTTTTATATTAATCAAATTAGTGGAAAGAGAAGGAGCGGTAATGAGGCTTAGAATTTGATCCCGCTTTTGTATCCTTGATTGATTTTCTGTTGTGCTGTTATTACAGGAAGAAATAATCAGCAAAATTAGGGTGAAAAAAGAAAGATTTTTGAACATAGCCATTGGATTTATTTAAAACTGCTAGGCCAAAAATAGTATTTCTCATTTGTTTATTGATAAATGGTAGTGGTTAAAATTTGTGTCGTTGATTATACATGGTATTTATAAAAAATATAACCCCTCCTAAAAATAACGCTGCGCCCGTAATAATAATAACCGGCCCAAGAGGATCATGAATATAGATCCAAGCCAACCGCATACATATACCACCGGTAAGAATAGCCATGCCTGCGAAGATCAGTTTTTTATTTCTCTTTATAGGATGTCCCTGTCGTTTCATGTTCTATAAGAACAATATATACGATAAATTGTTGCAAGATTAGTGTTCAGTACGATGCGGTTTATGAAGGTTTTTTAAACTTTTGGAAAGCCGAGTCGTTTATTAATTAAATGTAGATACTTAGTTTATAGCGTATGGCAAAGGATAAAGAAAATATTTTTAAATCCCACTTTACTATTTTAAAGAATACGGTATTGGGATTTACGAGTGAAGATAGTCTGAAGTACAGTGCTTCATTGGCGTATTATACCGTCTTTTCATTAGGGCCTATTTTGGTGTTGATGATTTCGCTTGCTGGAATTTTCTTAGGCGAAGAGGCTATCCAAGGAAAGGTTTTTGAAGAACTGCGTGGGTTCGTGGGAGCAAGTGCAGCCAGCCAGATTCAAGAAGTTATTAGGAATTTGTCGCTTTCTGGAAAATCAAATATAGCGTTGATTATCAGTGCGGTAACATTGTTGCTGGGAGCAACGACGGTCTTTGGCGATATCCAGAACTCCATTAACAAAATTTGGCATGTACGGCCTAAGGTAAAGAAAGGTTGGCTCAAGATGCTGAAAGATAGACTGCTGTCGTCTTCGTTGGTTATTGGGCTTGGTTTTCTACTCGTGGTTACATTGATTATTAATGGGACTATTTTGGCCTTTACAGATCGTTTGCAGCGGTTTTTTCCTGATGCTACGGTAATTCTGTTCAGTGGGCTCAATTTTTTCTTATCTTTTTGTGTCATCTTCGTTTTATTCGCGGTGATTTTTAAAGTATTGCCTGATGTCAATATACAATGGCGCACGGTAAGATCTGGTGCACTGTTTACAGCACTACTTTTTGTGTTCGGGCGTTTTTTGATTGGTATTTATATTGAAAGCTCGGATACCGAATCCACATACGGTGCTGCGAGTTCAATTGTGCTGATCTTATTATGGGTTTATTATACGGCGGCTATTTTATACTTAGGCGCTATCTATACACGGGAGTATGCTACATACAAAGGCGTGCCAATAGAACCCTCTGAATTTGCTGTACATATAGAGGTAAAAGAAATAGAGCGGGAGGTGGATGAGATTCCACCGGCACCTTTAACCGACGAAGAAAAAAATGTAGAATAAAAGATAAATCATTGGTCAGAACGAATAAAATCATATCAATTATGCAAGATTCAAGAAAACATAAATCCGAAAAAGAAGAAGATAAAGATCTGCCTGGGTATCCTCATTATCCCGAAAATGAAGATATCTTTGAGCAGGAAAAGCGAATTTTGAGTGATCGTGTTGAGCAGGAAGAAGAGGAGAGGGAGCGTTCATTGGATGAGGGGTTGGACGTCCCCGGATCTGAATTAGATGACGCCGAGGAAGAAATAGGTTCAGAAGACGAGGAAAATAATTATTACAGCCTAGGTGGAGACAATCATGAAGATTTAGAGCAGAGCGAAGATTTTTAATTATCTCTCCTTTGTCATTTGTTTGAGTGGATTACGATGCAAAGCGGAAGAGAGAATAGTTTTTTTCTAAATAATGCTTACCTTTGCAGCATCAATTCAAGCTATGAGTGACGCAATAAAACATGAGTGCGGAATAGCACTTGTTCGATTACTAAAACCCCTGTCTTATTATCAAGAAAAATATGGTACGCCCTATTATGGTGTCAATAAAATGTATCTTCTCATGGAGAAGCAGCATAATCGAGGCCAAGATGGAGCGGGTATAGCCACCATTAAATTTGATGTAAAGCCCGGTCATCGTTATATTTCCCGGTACCGCGCCATGGGCTCATCTGCAGTAGCGGATATCTTTGAATATATACAAAAGAAATTCGCTGCGGTAAACAAAGCATATCCGGTAGAGTCTAAGGATACGAAATGGCTTAAGCAGCATGTCAGTTTTACAGGAGAAGTGCTTTTAGGGCATTTACGTTATGGGACACATGGTAAAAACAGTATAGAAAGTTGTCACCCGTTCCTTCGACAGAATAACTGGATGACTCGTAATCTGGTCGTTGCTGGAAACTTCAATATGACAAATGTTGACGAACTGTTGCAACAATTGTACGAGTTGGGTCAGCATCCCAAGGAACAGGCGGATACGGTTACCGTACTAGAGAAAATCGGTCATTTTTTGGATGACGAGAATCAGGAACTGTTTGATAAATTTAAAGAAGAGGGGTATTCCAATATTGAGATAAGTGCATTGATTGCCAAAAATCTGGATGTTGCAAAAATATTAACACGCTCTGCAAAGACATGGGATGGTGGCTATACTATTGCTGGAATCTTTGGGCATGGTGATGCTTTTGTCATGCGTGACCCTGCAGGAATACGGCCTGCTTTTTATTACCAAGATGACGAAGTGTTGGTTGTTGCTTCCGAACGCCCGGTTATACAAACAGCTTTTAATATACCATTGGAAGCCGTCAAAGAAATTAAGCCTGGACATGCGTTGATAGCGAAAAAAGATGGCACGATTAAGGAAGAAATGTTTCGTCAACCTGTCGAGCAGAAATCATGTTCTTTTGAACGCATTTATTTCTCCAGAGGTTCGGATGCCGATATCTACAAAGAGCGTAAAGAATTGGGTCGTTTATTGTGTCCACAGGTTTTAAAAGCGGTGAATAACGACATCAAGAATACGGTATTCTCCTTTATTCCAAATACAGCAGAAGTATCGTATTACGGCATGATGGAGGGAATAAATACCTACGTGCGGAATTATCAGAAAGATGTTTTGTTGAATCGTGCAGATAAGATTTCAGACGCTGAACTGGAAGAAATGATTAACATTACACCACGTTTCGAGAAACTGAATGTCAAAGATGCCAAGCTTCGGACATTTATTACACAGGATGCTGATCGTACGGATATGGTGCAGCATGTTTATGATACGACTTACGGTATCGTACAGAATGATGTAGATACCATTGTGGCTATCGATGATTCCATTGTGCGCGGAACTACGCTTAAACAAAGTATCTTGACGATATTAGACAGACTGCATCCGAAAAAAATTGTAATCGTTTCGTCCGCACCACAAATTCGTTATCCGGATTGTTATGGGATAGATATGTCGAGAATGGGGGAGTTCGTCGCATTTGAGGCGGCTATAAACTTACTGAAAAGTGGTGGGATGGCACATGTTGTTGACGAAGTGTATCAAAAATGCCTGGCTTCTTTAACGATGCCAAAAGATCAAGTGGAAAATTATGTGAAGGCTATTTATGAACCTTTCACAGATGAAGAAATTTCTGCAGAGATCGCGCGCATTATTTGTCCACATCATCTAGAAGCAGAATTAGAAGTCGTTTATCAGACTTTGGATAACTTGCACAAAGCTTGTCCGAATCATTTGGGAGATTGGTACTTTTCGGGCAATTATCCCACACCGGGAGGAAATAAAGTGGTTAATAGAGCCTTCATGAATTGGGTAGAAGGGAAGAATGTACGCGCTTATTTCAGTAGTTAATTGTTTGGACTAGAAAGTTGGAAGGTTAAGCTTATTTTAGAAAAAATAATTTTGACTTTTTAATTTTTAAGCCTACATTTGCAACTTATTGGAATATTAACAAATTATATTAAATAACAATGTACGCAATAGTAAATATAGCAGGACAGCAATTTAAGGTTGCAAAAGACCAATATCTTTTTGTACACCGTTTACAGGGAGATGAAGGCGCTAGTATTGAATTTGACAATGTATTGTTAGCAGAAGACGCGGGTAAATTCACGGTAGGTACGCCTACTATCGAAGGAGCAAAAGTTTCAGCTACGATTTTGTCTCATTTAAAAGGTGATAAAGTTATCGTTTTCAAAAAGAAACGTCGTAAAGGCTACAAAAAGAAAAACGGTCACCGTCAGCAATTTACCAAAATCCAAATCACAGGAATTAACCTGTAAAACGAATTAAGAATTTTTAATCTGACTTTACGTCATAAATTAAGATAAAAAATGGCACACAAAAAAGGTGCGGGTAGTTCCAAGAACGGCCGTGAGTCACACAGTAAGAGATTAGGCGTTAAAATTTTTGGTGGTCAGCAAGCTATCGCTGGTAACATTATCGTTCGTCAGCGTGGTACAAAACACAATCCTGATAAAAACGTAGGGATAGGTAAAGACCATACATTACATGCTTTGGTTGACGGTACCGTCGTTTTCCGCAAAAAAGCCGACAATAAATCTTATGTATCTGTAATTCCTACGGAACAAGCAAACTAAGGTTGTTGTAATAGTAAAAAATTTAAAAGCCGCTGCGTATTCACGCAGCGGCTTTTTTGTCCATCCTATTTTTTCCTCAAAAAAAGAGGCACATGTTATTGCGCCTCTTTCCTGTTTTATATAATACCGTTGATTAGATAATCAACATAGCATCGCCATAGGAGTAAAATCTATATTTTTCTTTTACAGCCACTTCGTAGGCATTCATTACATTTTCGTATCCACCAAATGCGGCAATCATCACAAGGAGCGTAGATTCTGGTGTATGGAAGTTTGTGATCATTGAATTCGCTATACTGAAATCATAAGGTGGGTAGATGAACTTGCTCGTCCAATCATTTGCTGCTTTTAGGTGTTTGTCAGCCGAAACAGATGATTCAATAGCCCGCATGGAAGTTGTTCCAACGGAGCAGATACGTCTCTTTTCGTCGATACCCTTGTTTACCGTGCGTGCAGCCTCTTCGCTAATAATAAATTGCTCCGAGTCCATTTTGTGCTTGGTGAGATCTTCCACTTCCACGGTACGAAAAGTTCCGAGTCCGACGTGTAATGTCACCTCTGCAAATTCGACACCCTTTAATTCCAATCTTTTCATCAATTCGCGCGAGAAATGGAGTCCAGCAGTAGGTGCTGCGACCGCACCCTCGTTTTTGGCATAAATGGTTTGATAACGGAATTTATCTTCCGGTGTTGCTTTACGTTTTATGTATTTGGGTAGTGGCGTTTCTCCTAAAATTTCAATGTTCCGGCGAAACTCTTCATCCGTGCCATCGAAAAGAAAACGGATTGTACGACCGCGGGAAGTCGTATTGTCCACAACTTCAGCAACCAATAGGTCGTCCTCACCAAAGTATAATTTATTGCCTACGCGAATTTTGCGTGCAGGATCAACCAGTACGTCCCACAAGCGTAGCTCTTTGTTTAATTCTCTTAGCAAGAACACTTCAATCGTAGCGCCAGTTTTTTCTTTATTTCCGTACATACGTGCAGGAAATACCTTGGTGTTATTTAAAATCATGACGTCTTTGTCATCGAAATAATCCAATACGTCCTTGAAAATTTTGTGTTCTATCTTTCCGGAATCACGGTGTAAAACCATTAGACGTGATTCGTCACGCTGTTCTGATGGTTCGGTTGCCAACAATGATTCTGGTAAATTGAATTTAAACTGTGATAATTTCATCTAATTATTTTTTTCATCTGTTGATGAAAACGCCATGTAAATATTTTTCGTACGAAGGCATTATTTACATTTCGATTTCACCGCTATATTTTGTTCTGTTGAAACCTTAACAAATAAGTACAGTTTCGGTTTCAAAAATGCTTACAAAGTTAAGCATAATAAACGGAAAAAAATATTTACTTTTATCGGTATATATGTTTTTGATCGTTACCCTTATCAAAGAAAGTTTTTTGTTTGCGTTATCGGCATTGCGGGATAACCGTACGCGTACATTATTGTCCTTATTAGGGGTAACCATAGGGATCATGACAATTATTAGCGTTTTTTCGGCGGTAGACACTTTGCGCAATAACTTAGAAGAATCTGTGCGCAAAATAGGCAGTCGTACATTATACGTCGAAAAATGGCCATGGGGTGGCGGTGGCGACTACCCTTGGTGGCGATATGTGAATCGTCCCGAACCAAAATATGCCGATTTTGAAGCCGTGAAAAATAGGATGACAACAGCAGAAGAAGTTGCCTATTCCATTAATATCTCTAATTCCACGGCTAAATACGGAAATAATTCCGCTTCGAATATTAATGTGACAGCGGTAACGCATGAGATGTATTCCATCCGAAACCTTGAAGTAGTTGACGGACGCTATTTCACGGAACAGGAATCGCGTGCGGGAAGCCATCGTGTTATTTTAGGGGCCACGATAGCAGAGGGGCTATTCCCCAATACGACGCCTATTGGTAAATATGTGACGTTGTTGGGAAGAAAAATGCAGGTGATCGGCGTATTGAAAAGGGAAGGGTCCGGGGTACTTATTAATGTATCCAATGATGAGGTGGCCTACATACCGTTTACGTTGGCTCGTAATCTGGTAAACTACGAACATTATGGCCCGAGTATAGCGATTGAGGTTAAACGACAATATGCGCTAGAAGAGGCTGAAAGCGAGCTGATCGGTATTATGCGGTCCTCCCGTCGTCTGCCCCCCCAGCGGGAAGACAATTTCTCGGTTAATCAAACGACCCTTATTACGGCGCAACTTGACCAAATGTTTGCGATTATCAACCTTGCCGGTTTTTTCATTGGCATCTTCTCGATCCTTGTAGGAGGCTTTGGAATTGCCAATATTATGTTCGTCAGCGTAAAAGAACGTACGAATCTTATTGGTATACAGAAGGCATTGGGTGCGAAACAATTTTTCATTCTTTCGCAGTTCCTGATCGAAAGTATCCTGTTATGTCTTATTGGCGGGGGAATCGGTCTGTTGATTGTTTATGGTTTGGCAGCGTTAGTGGGCGCATTGACCGGTGTGGTTATCGTAGTCAGTGTGAAGATGGTGATTTTGACCACGGTGTTGTCTACGCTTATTGGATTAATTGCGGGTATAGTACCGGCTATCCAAGCGGCTAAACTTGATCCGGTAGAAGCCATTCGCAGTAAATAATGGGATGTATCATTTCCCCGTCTTCAGCTCACCGGGGGAGATACCGAAGTATTTTTTAAAGGCACTGCTAAAATTATTCTGATGTCCGTAACCGGTGTGTATAGCGACTTCGTAAACTGATATTTTTTCTTCCAAAAGTAAGATACGCGCTTTTTCCATCCGAATGCGTGTAAGATAATCATGTACCGTTACAGAAAAATATTCCTTGAAATCTTTTCTTAACTTACTTTCACTCATAAAAACTTCCTGTGCCAATTCTTTTTGATTGGGCGGGTTGGCCATCCGTTGTTCCAGTATTTGTCGGGCCAGCTCTAACTTTTTGACATTATCTTCATCATATAGCGATGAAGAACCCTTATTATTGTGTTTTTCGTTGTATTGTTCGAACTGGTACATGAGCAACTCTACAATATGCGACTCCGTATGCAACCTACGGATTTCGCCCCTCTTTTTCGAATCTATCAGTTCGCGGATGGTTTGCTGCATTTCGTATGTTGCCATTTGGTCTTCGTCGGCAAAAGAAGTATAATGGCCTTTCTCAATTTGCTCTACAAAGTGTTTGTGCAGCAGCGAATCTCTTTTTATTAAATTGAGATAGTATTCTTTCGATATAACGGCAATAAAGTACGTGTATGCTGTGCCAGCTTTGACTTCGTGACTATTTTTTACGGTAGGGATATAGCGGATATTATGACGACTCATGCCGTATGGAAGCTTACTATTGGGGGGCTTGAAAAAGATAAATTGACTGGTAATCGCTTCCCCTTCGATTTCTGTGTAGATATGGGCGGGGCGATCGGCTTGCATTTCGGTGTATAAAATGAAGAGACCACTTGTTGATAGTTGGAAATTATGCATAATAATGGGACTCCGTACAATTTCTTCCCGTTTTTCTACCAGCGGTTTATCGGGTTGATATTGATCTGGAATCTCCTCTATAAAGAGCCACTCGTCTAATTCTATGATTTTACTTTTTATCAACATATACCTACGTCATCCGGATACTAGCGAAATATACTGTTTTGTTTTTGGTTTTCAGCTATACTGTTTGTCATTATTTCTCTTAGATTTGGGTGTGGTTGGCACTCCAGGAATCTTCTGCAGGAGCTGGGGTTTGTAGTGAAGAATTGAAAAATGGCGGTTCAATCTGCATTTCTTTAAAAAAGATATGGGGTTTTAACGAATGATTGTCTAAGCTTATCGAAGATTCTACCGAGAAGATGGTGTAAATATTTTTGTTGTTCAATACCTCATTTGGTGTGCCATCCAGCCATTTACGGCCGTTTTTAAGCATGATAATCCGATCGGCGTATAAAGAGGCCATATTAATATCGTGCAAGATGACCAAGACCATAAAGCCTTGGCGAGAAAGGTTTTTTGCGATGGAAAGTACCTTCTGTTGGTAATGTAGGTCCAAAGCTGAAATAGGTTCATCTAATAATAGTAGTGCATCGGGATTATCCCATAATTGACTGAGCACACGTGCTAATTGTACACGTTGTTGTTCACCACCAGATAAACTGAGGTAAATGCGATCGGCAAAATCGGTGACACCACAGATGTCCATCGTTTCCTGTACAATTTTCCAGTCTTTTAGTGAGGGAGACGACTGGAAATGCGGATATCGTCCCATAACTACTAGTTCTTTTACGGTATATGCCATAGAAATGGCGTGCTGCTGACTGAGCATGGCACGACCTTGTGCCAATCTTTTGTTATCATATTTATCAATGCGTTTATCAAGTAATGTGATATTACCCGAAGACGGCTTTAATTCGCCGGAAATAAGCCGCATCAATGTGGATTTACCCGCTCCGTTTGCTCCTAACAACGCCACGACTTCTCCTTTGCGTACCTGCAGAGATACATCCTTTAGCACGCGATGACCCTTTATTTCATATGATAATTCTTCTATACGTAGCATATACTTTAGATCTAAAATATTTGTTATTATTTATTCTCTTTTATGAGAATATAAAGAAAAACAGGTGTTCCGAGTAGCGCTGTAATGACACCGATAGGCAGTTCTATTGGTGCGACTAATGTGCGCGATAGCACATCAGCCAGTGTTAATATCATGGCGCCGAGCAGCATGGATCCGGTTAGTACATATTTATAATCTACTCCACCCAACAACCTCACCGTATGGGGAACCAGTAAACCGATAAAACCGATAATACCTGATACAGCAACAGATGCACCAACCGCTAACGTAGAGAATAAAACGACCCATCGTTTTGTGTAATCGGTGTTAATACCCAATAAAGCAGCTTGTTCCTCTCCAAGAGAAAAAGCATTAAGTGCTTTACCAAAGAAAGGAAGGGAAATCAGGGGAAGCAGGATGAACGGAAATATGGCACGGAGGTTTTCCCATGTTGCACCGCCTAAGCTCCCCAACATCCAAAAAGTAATTGTACGCAATTGTTGCTCTGTGGCCATATAGGTCATTAGTCCCGTCAAAGCTCCGGCAAGGGCATTGATCGCAATACCCGCCAACAACATGGTGGTGATGTTGGGACGACCATCTTTTTTTGATAGCTGATAAACGACAAATGCTGTCAATCCAGCGCCCACAAAGGCACCGAATGCTAACAGGTAATATCCCAATAGTTCGGAAAGCCCTACAAAAAGTAGCGTCTCGAAAGCTATAATTAACACCGCAAAAAGTGATGCGCCGGCCGATATGCCGATAAGGCCCGGCTCGGATAATGGGTTGCGGAATATTCCTTGGATCGCAGCGCCCGATATTCCCAGTGCTGCACCCACTAGCATTCCCAGTAATACCCGTGGCATGCGTATAGCGAAAAGCACATCTGCATACATCTCATCGGCAGTTGCATTTTGTGAAAACCCAATTTTGTCTGTTAATGCATTAAAAACCTCGTTGATAGGGATATTGAATGCCCCTAATCCTAAGGCGATAATCGCTGTTATTACCATCGTGATGAAAAGAACCACGAGTATAATTCGTTGTTTGAGCACCATCTTGTCTGTTACTTATACACAGCTTTCATTGCGGAATGAAGCTCCTGTATAGCTTCGGGTAACCTATTCGAAAAATTAATGAGTAATGAACCATTCATCTGGATGATTCTCTTATTTTTTCCGGCGTTGGTAAGCTGTACTCCTGGTAGCTTGAGCATCGCTTCTATTCCGCCGAGACTACTGAGCCCAAAATCAAACATCAAGATGATATCCGGGTTCGCGCTGACCAATGCTTCTGTCGTATAAGGCTTAAAGTCGGCAAATTCCTGTACGGCATTTTGAGCTCCCGCCAATTTTATAATTTCATCTATACTGCTTCCTTTTCCGGCTACACTCATGGTTCCCGTTCCTCTGGCATAGATAAAAAGCACTTTAGGCGGTTTAGCAAACGATTGTTTTTTGATGGTAAGCTCGACTTCCTGCAGTGCTTTTTGTGTGGTATTCACTAAGGTTTTTCCCCGATCTTCTTCATTCAGTGCATTAGCAACGTCCTGTATGAAATTTAAGGCACCTTTACTGGAGTACTGCTGGCGGATCGCCACGAATTTGATACCAGCTGCTCCCAGCTGTTGTATAACGGCGCGGGATACCTCCCCCTCGATTGCTAATACAATATCCGGTTTATAACGAAGTAGACCTTCAGACGATACCGACCTGTTTTTACTGACTTTTGGTAATTTCGTCGCTGCTGCTGGTGATTCGCTCGTCACATCGGTCGCCACTACCGAAGAGCCGAAACCTAAGGCAAAGACGGTTTCTGTTAGCGCACTATTTAAGGTAATGATACGCTTTGGAGCTGCTTCTACCCAGAACACCAACGGAAGCAGGAATAGTATCAAACTATATTTTTTTACTGTTAATCGCATACCTATTTTGTTTTCTTGATACAAAGCAAAGCAATAATCAGTCTAAATACAAGTAGTCGATAACTACAGGTATAGGTTGGATTGCTTTTTTTGATCTTTAAACGGTTAAAAAGTAGTGTTTTATTGGCTTTTTTATCAAACTGGTATTTTCAGTTATATCAGTTTTCATATACAATATGACGGAAATCATATAAATTTCTCAATTTCATTTAGTTGTTTTGCAATTGTTATTTAGAATAATTAAAAATAAATGTTTGGTCGATTAGAGGTCTTAAAAAAGTTTCTTTTATTGATGTTACCGTTGCTTCCCATAGTTGCATTCTCTCAAGAGAAATATGCCATAACAGGAGAGGTACGGTTAGGGGACAGCGGGGAGACTGCTGATCAAATCATCATAACCCTATGGCCCGACCAAAAGATTTTGAAGCCCAATAAAGAAGGACACTTTAGATTTAGTGAACTTTATGAGGGATCTTATAGACTACGGGTGGAATACGTTGGCTATGTTTCGCAAGAACTTGACGTTATGGTAGAGGGGGACAATGTGAATTTGGATATCCTACTGGAAATGGAAAGCTATGGGATAGCAGAAGTTGCCGTGCAGGGGAAACAAATGGCAGTCGACAATCTGGTGAAGGCCGAAAATGCAGCGATGCCCGTCACGGTTATTACGCGTAGGGAAATCGAATTAATGGGTAGCAGACGATTGGATGAGATCATGAAAGAGCAGACTGGCGTAGCGGTGGTCAACGATATTGCTAGCGGATCGCGTGCTATCGGGGTGCAGGTGCAGGGTTTTAGCAGTAGTTATGTGATGGTGCTGATCGATGGACAGCCTATGTTGGGGAGAAATAATGGCAACTTTGATTTGTCCCGCATCTCGGTGACGAATGTGGAACGTATCGAAGTGATAAAGGGAGCTTCTTCGTGTTTATACGGGAGTGATGCATTAGGTGGGGCAATCAATATCATCACACGACATGGAGCCATTACACCACAGGCACATGGTTCTCTATTGTATGGTAGCTTAAATACGGTGGATGCTACCGTGGAAGCAGAAACACCTTTTGCAAATCAACGCGGCTCCGTTGTTATTTCGGGTAACTATTACAAGACCGATGGTTTCAATACAGATTCGAAGTATATGATTGGGGGAACTACGATACCGCCTTATAGTAATTATAGTTTTCAAGGACGGGCGCGGTATCGATTATCCAGAGATGGTACATTGGGAGTAACTGCACGATACACCGAGGGGAACTCCGAAATGATTAATATGTGGTCCGATGAATGGATTAATGAAGATAGACAAACGGATCGTGATTTAAATCTATCCGCCAGCTACGACCATAACTTTGCCAATGGTGTACGAAGTATGAGCCGTTATTATTTTACCCGATACGAAAATGAAATGCAAGCTAACTGGATTAACCAAAACGCGCTAATCGGAGCAGAAATGTTTGGGCAGCAAGTACATCGATTGGAACAACAGTTTGCGTATGCACCTATTCGTAGCATTCAATTGACTGGTGGAATAGGTGGGAGTTTGGAACTGATGGATAATAAAGATTTAGGTCAAGAAAGAAATCTAAATACAGCGTTTGCTTATCTACAGACCGAATGGCAGCCCTTAGCAAAACTACGAACAACGACTGGATTAAGATATGATCACACGAATGTCTATCGTGGACGCTTGAGTCCGAGTCTGGGGCTGCAATATAGTCTATCTGAAGAATGGTTGATGAAGGCAGGTATTGGAGCTGGTTTCAAAGCTCCAGATTACAAGATGCGCTATCAAGTTTTTTATAATCCGTCTGCAAATTATATGGTTGTCGGTACCGATCAAGTGCGCGAAGTGATGGAGGCGTTAGATAGAAATGGTGAACTGAGCTTTCAAAATTCCTATATGCTTAATTTGACTGCAGGTAATCTGAAAGCGGAAAATAGCCTATCGAGTAATTTCGGTTTCATCTGGAATCCGAGTACCCGTTTGCGTGCGGAAGCTTCTGTTTTTTATCACCGTATTGCTAATCAGATCAATGCGGTAGCGGTCGGGAACGGAACCACGGTAGGACAAATTTTTACGTATCGCAATTTGCCCCGTGCGGCGAATAAAGGTTTTGAACTGTCTGTTGGTTATCGCCCCTTGGAAAGTCTGAACTTATCTATAGGATACCAATATCTAGTTGCAAAGGATTTGTCGGTATTGGATAGTATCCGTGCGGGTAACTATCCATATAACCAAATGATCAACAATCCAATAACCGGCGAATCGCGACCTGTGACGACAGGAGATTATTGGGGGATTGAAGATCGCTCGCGCCATATGATTAATTTAAAAGCCACGTATGAATATCAACCCTGGAACATGACTTTAAATCTGCGGGCAAATATTCGTGGACGCTATCCCTTCCAAGAAATTAACGGTAATCAGTTTATTGACGAATATGATGCCTTTGTACCAGACCATACCTTATTAAACTTAACGCTGGAGAAGAAGCTTTGGAGGAACAAGTTAACGCTTCGCCTTATAGCAGACAATCTATTGGGATTCACACACCGGTATATGCCTGGCCAGCCGGGTAGGGTCATATTAGGAGGCCTAAGTTATCGATGGTTTAAGGAATAATCGTTTTAAAGGAGCTATAAAAATAAAATACAAAGGAACATGATGAAAACAAGAGATATCATTATCAACGAATTAAAATCCATTATTGCATTAGGGAAATGGGGTAGATGTCTGTTCGGTATCATTGTATTGCTTGGAATGCAAGCCTGTGGAAAGGATAACGATGTCGCGCCACCGTTAGAGGACGGCCGTAGCATAGTGATTTACGATCTTCCAGGAGATACTGAGGCCTCTATGGGAGAAGATGTCGATGGAAAGGAACAGCGAGATGCCTATACCTTTCTATTCCGGTTTCGTGACCAAAGACAAATATGGATTAAGACGAAAGAAGATTCGTTGAAATGGCTGAAAACATTAGATTGGGATATTGCCTTCACAAGAGAGTATAATTCGGAAGTACATATCAATAATGCGCAGCATACACGGAGCCCGGGGTTTGAAGGACCGGCGACAAACACGGCAGTCGTTATGATTAATCAATCCTATGATGCGGTAACTACGGCCCCGAGCGATGCGGAATTTGATAAAAGTGATGTCGATCGTATAGGATGGGCTTTTTCCGAATCGTCCAGTGGCTGGTTTAGATATAGTTTAGATACACACCTCATGCAGCCATTACCTAATCGTACTTATGTTATTCGACTGCCTGATGGTAAATATGCAAAACTACAATTGATCAATGCTTACAAAGGAAATCCACCGGTTGTAACGAATATGAATTGGCCGGCACCTTATTTCACCTTTAAGTATTACGTGCAGGAGGATGGAAGTAAAAATTTAAGAACAAGCGAATAATTTACTGGTTTTCGAAACCACATTTTGATAACTTTTAACTATTTTATAATGAACAAACTATTTAGAATTGCAGCACTAACATGCTTTGTGGCGGTTGGCTTCACGGCGTGTGAAAAGGATAATAGCATGCCGGATGAGGATACTGATCAAGGGCATCAACCAAAAGTCATTGTCCAA
This sequence comes from Sphingobacterium micropteri, assembly GCF_014692515.1. GTDB lineage: Bacteria > Bacteroidota > Bacteroidia > Sphingobacteriales > Sphingobacteriaceae > Sphingobacterium > Sphingobacterium micropteri. The sequence goes on from NZ_JACOIK010000015.1 coordinate 109,132, forward strand.
GATGGCCAAACGAAAGATTTAACAGATGTATCAACTACATCAAATACGCAAGGGACAATTAGTCGGGACGGAGAACGTTATGCTCTGCGTAATTTCCGACAATTTGTCGTTGAAGACGGTAAGACAACGGAAAACGTGGCGACAACATTCTATTTCGATTTTAAAGAGAATGACGCGGTTGCAGCGGAGGATGCACCTCTTACCTGGATTGCAGAAGCAAAGGAAATGGGCGTTCAACCCAATACGGCAAAAGGATATACGTTATCCTATATAGACAAAAGATTTGGAGCGGTGACAGCTGACGATGAGTTTACAACGGTAGAGAAAATAGGAATTGCTTTTGCTCCGGGAGCTATTGGTTGGGCGACATATAACATGCAGACACATACTATAGAGGCCGTGGCAGGCCGTACATTGGTACTTTCAAAAGACGGGGAGCCACAGTTTAAATTTCAGATAAGGAGTATCTATTCCGATGAAACGCCGAATAAAGAAAGCGGTCCAACGAATTATATCTATTATACGGTCGATTACCAAGATATTAATAAGACTGGTGAAAATGATGATATACAAGATAACGAAAACTATTACAAACTTATCCGTGTTGAAAATCTGCCTATAGCTCCAACCGACGAGGGATCTGAACCGAACGAATCTGGCTTTTATTTTTACAGCTTGTCGGAAAATAAATCGATACCACAGGACGCGGTTAAGTCTATGAAGTGGGATTTAGCTTTTGGAGGTATGTTTACAAGCTTCTTATCGGGTAACAATGGAGTTGACGGAAACCATGGTGCGGGAAGTAATGCAATAGGCGGAATTGCCATCGTAGAAAGTACGTTTGATGAAGTTGAACAACTCCCGGCGGGTATCGAATTCAAGACGGGTAAAGATGTAATAGGTACCGATGATCAAGGTTCCTTTGGTGCAGGAATGGGCTGGTATTTATACGACTTTGATGGAAAGCTGGTGCGCGAGGGGGCGGAAGAAGATAAACACGTAGCCTATGCACTAGCTGAACCGATTACCAAAAAAGATGGAACTATTATCAATCCACGTACTGTTATCGTGAAAACAGCTAACGGTGATTATGCAAAAATAAAAATGATTTCTTGTTACAAAGGCTTGTTTAACCAAGAACAATGGAAGCGCGGAGAAGCGATTATGTATGCCACATTTGAATATGTTTTGATCCCTGGCGATAAAAATACTTTTGAGATTCGATAGTGATATGAAATGTCGTTTTGCAGACATAAAACGTCAGATTTCAGCATTCAATAAGAGAAATTAATACTAATCTTTGTATAGAATCAGTTTATAATAGAAAAGATATGTTAAGTCAAAATATCAAGGAAAACACAAAAGAGGCGCACCAAACTTTAGAGGGTGTGGTGGTAAGACAGCTTAAGGCAGTTCAGTCGGATGCGGATTATGCGGAAGTACTTAAGAATTTTTATACTTATTTTAATGCGGTGGAAAAAAATATCACACCGTTTATAACACCAGAAGTATTGCCTGATTATACGGAACGTCGTAACGCATCACATATCAAAGCCGATATCGAAGAGCTTGGCGGGAATGTCAATGACTTGCCTATAGCGACAGCACCGGTCGTAAACAACGCATTGGAAGCGTTGAGCGCCCTATACGTATTGGAAGGCTCCATTATGGGTGGCCCATATATCGTACAGATGTTGAATAAATATGGTGTTACGAAAGGAACATCTTTCTTTTCGGGTTATGGAGAGGATACGGGCAAGATGTGGGGCAAATTTGTTGCCGTGCTAAATCAATATGGCGAAAATCCTAATACGCATAACCGCGCGATTGAAGTTGCCAATGAGACGTTCTCGCGTTTTGGCGACGTATTTAAAGGCGTAACCGTCTAATAATTTTAACGCTTTAATTAAGATCCCCGCCTTGGCGGGGATTTTTTTTGTTTTCTTTTTTTTAAAAATTATTGTACTTTAATAGCACCGTAAAATCAATACTAAATTAAATAAATAGAAAAGAGTATGGCTGAATCCCAAAAAAAAGGAGAGATTGCTACGGATATATTAGAGGAGGAAACACTAGATAATATCCATCACGTCAACAACCCTGTGCTTGATGTGCCCGCAGTAGAAAAAAAATATTTGAATAAAGTTCTTTCGTATGTGAAGCAAGGTAACGTATTTGTCTTTACAGATGGAAAAGCCAGTATAGAAGTAAAGGTGTTTTCGGACGAAATCATCCGGGTGCGTTTGGCACCAAGAAGCTTGTTTCTGGATGATTTTTCTTATGCTATTAAGAAAGATTTGGATATACATCCTACTTCTTTTTCCATTGTAGAAACAGCGGATGCGTTTATTATCAAGACCAGTGTAGTCATTTGTCGCATACAAAAAGAAGGTTTTCTAGTCTCGTTTGAGAAGCTGGATGGAAAGGTGATGAATGCCGACCAACAGCCTATGCATTGGGAAGAGAACCCCGATTTTGGAGGTTACTACGTATACTGCACGAAAGATACACCTGCAGATGAAGCCTTTTTTGGATTAGGTGATAAATCTACGCATCTGAACTTACGCGGAAAAAGATTTCAAAATTGGAATTCGGATACCTATGGTTTCGGCTTTAACCAAGATCCGCTCTATAAGACTATCCCGTTTTATATCGGTGTAACAGGCGGCGATGCCTACGGTATTTTTTTCGACAACACGTTTAGAACGTATTTTGACTTTGCCGCCGAACAGGTTGACCAGGTCAGTTTTTGGTCGGAAGGAGGAGAGCTACAATATTATTATATCCATGGACCACAGATGATGGACGTTGTGAAACGTTATCACGAACTGACAGGGACACATTATATGCCGCCCTTGTGGGCAATCGGATACCATCAGTGTCGATGGAGCTATTACCCGGAAGCCAATGTGCGCGAAGTTGCCAACCAGTTCCGCAAACGGCAGATACCCTGTGATGCCATTTATCTGGATATTGATTATATGGACGGTTACCGTTGTTTTACCTGGAATAAACGCTATTTCCCCGATCCGCGGAAAATGATCTCTGATTTAGCGGCGGATGGTTTTAGAACGGTTGTCATGATCGATCCGGGTATTAAAGTCGACGAAGATTATTGGGTATTCAATGAGGGTAAAGAAAATAAATATTTCTGCCGTCGAGGAGACGACTATTATATGGAAGGGTATGTATGGCCGGGTCGTTGCCAATTTCCGGATTATACCAATCCCAAAGTACGGGAATGGTGGGGAACCCTATACCGTGGTTTGGTGGAAGATGGGGTAGCCGGTGTATGGAATGACATGAATGAACCCGCTGTTTTTGGCCGCGGAACATTTCCAGATGATGTGCGGCATTATTTTGAAGGATTACGAGGCTCTCACCGGAAGGCACATAATATATATGGTATGCAAATGGTGCGCTCGACGTATGATGGATTAAAAAAGCTTCAGAAAAATAGACGTCCATTTACGATTACCCGTGCCGCCTATGCCGGCGTACAACGTTATTCATCAGTATGGACCGGGGACAATATCGCAACCTGGGAACATTTAAAGATAGGCATACTTCAGTTACAGCGCTTGTCGATTTCGGGTTTGTCTTTTTGTGGTACTGATATCGGTGGATTTACCGGCGAACCGGATGGCGAACTTTATACCCGTTGGATGCAATTTGGTGTGTTCTCTCCATTTATGCGGGTTCATTCCGCAGGCGATACCCGCGATAGGGAGCCCTGGAGCTTTGGTCCCGAATGGGAAGCCATCTGCAAAAAATTCATTGAGCTTCGTTACAAATTATTACCTTACATCTATACGGTGTTTTGGCGACAGCATAAATACCGGGAACCGATTTTACGGCCTATTTCATTATTGGAACAACATAAGCCCGAAAATCTGCTGCGCGAGGAGGAATTTGCCTTTGGCCATCATATTCTTGTTTCGCCGGTTATTCAACCCGGTCAGCAATCCAAGATTGTGTATCTGCCCGAAGGTAACTGGTATTATTATTTTGACCATACCATGCTGGAGGGTGGACAGGAGCACAACGTGAAAACGCCATTAAACGAGATGCCGATTTTTGTTCGTGGAGGAAGCGTTATTCCCGAATTTCCGGTGATGCAATATACGATGGAGAAGAACATTGATACCTTAAAATTAAATGTCTTCTGGGGGCAGGGACGATATGAATCCCATGTTTACATCGACCATGGAGAAACCTTTGCTTACGAACAAAGTGTATACAACGAAAAATATTTTATAGTCGAGGGAGAACAAAATAGCTTAACGATCGTCCAACATATAGAAGGGTTGTATCACGAACGTTTTGATAGCTACAAAATATACATTGTCGGACTTCCATTCGATGTCCATCACGTAGAGGTAGATGGCGATATATTAGAGACATTGGTGGATGAAGAAGGGAAGCATTATATCATCGTTGAAAAAGAATTTAGACGGTTAACCATTTCGTGAATTTAAAAATAAGTGAACATAACATTATAAACAACTTAAATTATGAGGCAGGCAGTAGAAGTATATTCGTTATTCACGGACTTCGATATTAGCTTATTTCGTGCCGGAAGACACTTTAAACTGTATGAAAAGTTCGGTTCACATACGGTGACGCACAATGGTAAAGAGGGCGTACATTTTGCTGTCTGGGCACCCAACGCAGCATCGGTTTCGGTCATCGGTAATTTCAACGGGTGGAATCCTCATAGCCATCCATTATTTGTCCGGTGGGATAGTAGTGGTATTTGGGAGGGATTTATTGAAGGATTGAAGTTGGGCGAGGTCTATAAATACCATATCCATTCGAATACCGGCGAGCGTCTTGAAAAAGCAGATCCATTTGCCTTGGTGAACGAACAGCCACCGCATACCGCGTCTGTCGTCGGTACGACTTGGTTCCAATGGAATGACCAAACCTGGATGCGACAAAGACAGGCGCATAATGCACTTGACAAACCCTTTGCCGTGTACGAAATGCACTTAGGTTCCTGGCTACGCGACCCGTCGGATCCCGAACGTTTTCTGAGCTATCGGGAGATTGGCGATAAATTAGTGCCTTACCTGAAGGAAATGGGGTTTACGCATGTGGAATTTATGCCGATCATGGAACATCCGTTTTATCCTTCCTGGGGATATCAGATTACCGGTTATTTTGCGGCTTCTTCCCGTTATGGGAGTCCGCAGGATTTGATGTACCTTATCGAAAACCTGCATAAAAATAACATTGGCGTTATCCTGGACTGGGTTCCATCCCATTTTCCGGGGGATGCACATGGCTTGTATAAGTTTGACGGTTCACATCTCTTCGAGCACGAAGACCCTCGCAAAGGATTTCATCCGGATTGGAAATCGTATATCTTCAATTATGGACGAAATGAGGTCCGCTCGTTCTTGATTTCCAATGCATTTTTCTGGCTAGATCGATATCATATCGATGGTTTACGGGTAGATGCCGTCGCGTCTATGCTCTATCTGGATTATTCCCGCAACGAAGGGGAGTGGATACCGAACGAATATGGCGGACGGGAAAATTTAGAAGCTGTTCATTTTCTGAAGGAATTTAACGAAGCAGTATATGCGCATTTCCCCGATGTACAGACGATTGCAGAGGAATCAACATCCTGGCCGGGTGTGAGCCGCCCAACTTTCGCGAACGGGCTGGGCTTCGGCATGAAATGGATGATGGGCTGGATGCATGATACGCTAAACTATTTTAAGGAGGATCCTATTAACCGTCGGTATTATCATGATAAGATAACCTTTGGCACAGTATATAGCTTCCATGAGAACTTTATGCTGCCGTTATCACATGACGAAGTAGTACACGGCAAACAATCTCTTATATATAAGATGCCGGGCGATGAATGGCAGAAGTTTGCCAACCTGCGGGCACTCTATTTATATATGTACACCTTTGTCGGGACGAAGCTACTGTTTATGGGGGGAGAGTTTGGCCAAACCTCCGAATGGAATGTTAACCAGTCGCTCGACTGGCATCTCACCCAATTTGAATCCCATCGAGGTATGCAGCAATTTGTGAAAGACCTCAATATGCTGTATCGGGCACAACCGGCTTTATATGAACGAGCTTTTAGTCCGGATGGTTTTCAATGGTTGGAATACGGTGACCAGGAGAATAGTGTGTTTGTCTACCTGCGCCGGGGAAATGCCGCGTCCGATGATGTGTTGGTTGTACTTAATCTTACGCCTGTGGTTCGGGATTATCGTGTGGGGGTTCCTACAGCAGGTTTGTGGGAGGTGGTTCTCAATTCGGACGATGTATCGTATTATGGAAGTGGAACGCATCAGCATGCTGCTCTTTCCGAGGAGATAGCGTGGATGGACTGCGGGAATTCCATAGCACTTAAATTACCGCCGTTGGGCGGATTAGTCCTTAAACAAGTATAAAATATGCATGTAATACATTTAAGTGTGGAATGTTTTCCACTGGCAAAAGTTGGCGGATTGGCCGATGTAGTGGGCGCATTGCCGCGGTACCAACGTAAGCTCGGCGTGGATGCTTGGGTAGTGTGTCCGTACTACGACAAGCCTTTTACACGTGACAATCATTTCTCGACAATTGCGAAAGGTGCGTTTTTTCAAGGATCAGAAGAGTTCCACTATGAAGTATTGAAGGAAACGAAGGATAGTTTAGGTTTTCCCTTGTATTTGATCCGTATACCTGGCAAATTGGATAGACAGGAAGTGTATTGTTACCCGGATGAAGCAGAGCAGTGGATTGCTTTTCAGCATGCCTTTTTACATTGGCTAAAAAATAGCCAGATTAAACCGGATGTTATTAACTGTCATGATCATCATGTGGGATTAGTTCCTTTCTTGATGAAGAATGCCGATGACTTTAAAACGTTTGCAGACGTTAAAACGGTATTTACCGTGCATAATGGCCAGTATCAAGGTTGGATGAACTGGAATAAGGGTATCCTACTTCCTGCATTTGATACCTGGAAATGGGGCCTATTAGATTGGGACGGCCTTATTAACCCGTTAGCGACAGCTATTAAATGTTGTGATGCTTTTACGACCGTTAGTTTAGGGTATCTCCAAGAACTATATGAACAAGCCAATGGACTGGAAAGCTTATTCTCTTCGGAAGCAGCAAAAGGTTATGGTATTGTCAATGGTATCGACGACGCCTATTGGAACCCCGCGGAGGATAAATTGATTCATGTCAATTACGATGTCGAGTCGAGCAAAAAAGGAAAAGCGAAAAATAAGAAAGCGTTTTGTGAAAAATATAGTCTGGATGAAACGTTGCCTTTATTGACGTATATCGGGCGTTTTGCCACGGAGAAAGGGGCCGATCTATTGCCAGAAATTATTGTGCATATTTTTTCGAATCCTGAAAATAAAATAAGTATATTTATCTTGGGTTCAGGCGATGTGCAGATTCAGGCCAATTTACAGGCGTTATTGGCAGCATATCCCGGGCAGCTGGCAGCGTTCTTTGGTTATCATGAAGCATTGGCGCATGAAGTATATGCCGCTGCGGATATGATTTTAATGCCGTCGCGCGTGGAGCCTTGTGGATTGAACCAGTTGTACGCCATGAAATATGGTACTATTCCTATTGTGCGTGGAATAGGAGGGTTGAAAGATACCGTAATCGATGTGGACGTAAGAAACGGATATGGTTTTGTGTTTCCGGAAGCGGATTCTACAGATGCAGTTTCTGCCATTGGACGTGCTGTCGATTATATCGGGCAGCGTGGAAAAATGCAACGGATTCGAAGAAAGGAAATGGAGTTGGATTTTTCTTGGGATAAATCCGCTCAACAATATATCAATTTGTATAACCGATTATAAATTTAATGGTATGGCACACAAAGTAGTATCGATTGTATTGGGCGGAGGACGCGGAACACGTCTTTTTCCCTTAACAGAACAGCGCTCGAAACCAGCAGTTCCTATTGCCGGGAAGTATCGTTTGGTGGATATTCCCATTTCTAATTGTTTAAATTCCGGATACAACAAGATTTTTGTCTTGACGCAATTCAATTCAGCATCCTTAAATCAGCACATCAAGAATTCTTACAATTTCAGTATTTTTAGCAAAGGCTTTGTGGATATACTTGCTGCTGAACAGACATTGGAGGGAGACCGATGGTTTGAGGGCACGGCAGATGCCGTTCGGCGTACGCAGAAAAATTTGATCAATGTCGACTACGACTATGTACTGATTTTGTCGGGTGACCAATTGTATCAAATGGACTATTCGTCGTTGATTGATTTTCATGTAGATAACGGTGGCGATGTCACGATAGCCACTATTCCATCCAACGCTAGAGATGCGACAGGTTTTGGTATTTTAAAGGCCAATGAGGCGAATGAAATTACCTCATTTACAGAGAAACCAGATAGCGAAGAAGTATTGAACTGGGCGTCAGACGTATCGGAAGATATGCAGCGGCAAGGACGACTTTATTTAGCATCGATGGGTATTTACGTATTTTCCAAAGGCGTATTACGAAAAATGCTCACCGAAAACCCGGGGATGGATTTTGGGAAAGAACTCATTCCAGATGCCATTGAAACTCAAAAAGTATTAAGTTATCAGTTCGACGGCTATTGGACAGACATTGGAACCATCCGCTCCTTTTTTGATGCAAATATCGGTTTAACGGATGACGTGCCGGATTTCAACCTCTTTAACGAAACGGTCTTTACGCGCGCCCGGATGTTACCGCCTTCTAAAATTTCGGGTACCACCTTGAACAATACCATTGTCGCGGACGGTTGTATCTTAAATGGCGATAAACTGGAACGCTCCGTCATCGGTGTACGTTCGCGTATTGGAAAGGGAACAGTTATCAAATCAACGTATATGATGGGTGGAGATCATTATGAACATTTAGAAGAAGTCATCACCTTGGGCAACACCCAGCAACCACCTCCGATAGGTGTAGGGGAACGCTGTTATATCGAGAATGCTATTCTCGATAAAAATTGCCGAATCGGAAACGATGTCCGTATAAAAGGGGGAGTACACCTACCTGATGGTGATTTTTCAACGTATATGATACGTGATGGTATCGTAGTTATCAGGCGTGACGCAATTATTCCGAACGGTACAACGATTGGATGCTAAAATACATTAAAAGATATTTTTGTCTTTTATTTTTCTTTTGTAGTTTTGTCTGCAGAAGCTGTTTGGGTCTCGTTAGATTGACTGGCTTGAACGGGTACTAGTGTAATCGTTGATGGGTTTTTTTTCTAAAACATGTGAATATGCCTTAAGGGCGGTGATGTATATCGCCGCCCAATCCAGTAATGGGAAAAAAGTAGGCATCAAAGAGGTGGCTGACAAGATTAACTCGCCCGCACACTTCTTAGGGAAAATTCTACAAAACCTAAGCAAAGATGGAATAATCCAGTCTACAAAGGGACCTCAAGGCGGGTTTTATATCAGCCAGGAGGGATTAAAGAAACCTTTGGCTGATATCGTAATTGCCATTGAAGGTGCGCAGTTTCTAAATGGATGTGGAATGGGATTGAGCTATTGCTCCCAGGAAAACCCCTGTCCGTTACACGATGATTTTAAAGAGATTCGTGACCGGCTGAATCTTATGTTACACAAGACAACTATTGGACAGTTTAATGAAAAATTGATTCAAGGTGTCTTGACGTTAAACAAATGATTTTTTTTAACCCTATAAAAGACATTTTGGTCTTTTATTAAATATCATCATATAATGACAACAGAACAAAAGCAGTTGATTTTAGGTACCGTACCTGTCTTGCGTGAACACGGTGTTGCGTTAACCTCTCACTTCTACCAACGCATGTTTACGCATAATCCCGAGTTGAAGCATATCTTCAATATGGGAAACCAAAAGAACAACAAACAACAGCAAGCATTGGCGATGGCGGTATTGGCTTATGCAGAGCATATCGAAGATCCATCGGTCTTGTTGCCCGTTGTAAATAGTATCGGACATAAGCATACGAGCTTGGATATTCGTCCAGAGCATTACGCAATCGTAGGCCAGCATCTCATTGCTTCTATTGGGGAAGTGTTAGGAGATGCCGCTACACCGGAGTTGTTGGAGGCATGGGCAGCAGCGTATGCCCAGCTGGCGGGTCTGATGAGTGGCCACGAGCAAAAGCTGTACGACGTGCAAACCAACCAACGCGGTGGATGGAGCGGCTGGAGACCTTTCACAATTAAACGGAAAGTCCAAGAAAGTGAAGAAATCACCTCCTTCTATCTTTATCCGACCGATGGGGGCGAGGTATCTAAATATCTTCCGGGACAGTATATCAGTTTACGTTTGTTTCTCCCGGAGCTTAATCTGCTTCAACCGCGTCAATATAGTATATCTTGTGCGCCAAATCATGAATATTACCGTATTTCGGTAAAACGGGAGCGGAAGCCGCAGCATGCGGATGGTATGATCAGTAACCGGTTACACGATTATATCCATGAAGGCGATAACGTAGAACTAACAGCCCCGGCGGGAACATTTGTGCTGAAAGAGGAAGAATTTGCAGGTCCTAAAGTATTCATCAGCGGCGGTGTTGGGCAAACACCATTAATGGCGATGCTGGAAAGCCTAGTTTCGAAAGATCAGTCTGGCTCGCCGATTACCTGGATACATGGTTGCCGGAGTGAGGCCGTACATGCATTTAAAGACCGTATTGCCGAATTAGGTGCTATTAATAACCAGGTCAAGCGGCATATTTTTTACGAGAATGTACAAAGTGGATTAGATAATGCACATCTCGGTATGGTCGATTTGGAGCAGATAGAAGAGGATGTCTTGCTGGACAATGCGGCATATTATATCTGTGGTCCTTCTCCCTTTATTACCAAACATTACAATTACCTGCGGGAAAAAGGTGTAACGACGGACGCCATACATTTTGAGGAATTTGGACCGGCATCGCTACAGTTCAATTAATAACCTGCAAAAGCTTTCCAAAACCCGGAAAGCTTTTTTTTCAAATAGATGTGGTAGTATTCTACATTTATTACGTCCTTTGTCGGAAATCGTCGTTTCGACGAAATCAATCATTAGAAAAGAAGAGGTAAGTGGATAGAAAGAAGATTATCAAGCAGCATTATTGGAAACTGGCTATCGTTTCCATCGGAATAGCGTTGGTTTGTTGTTTATTAGCCTATACCCTAAAACATGCTACGGAATGGTTTGAAGTAACCGCATTGCAATGGATTTCCCAAACCCAGACGTGGCTTTTCCTGTTATTTCCCAGTGTAGGTATTACCGCTATTTATTTTTTACGGAAATGGCTGTTTCAAAACCGTAAGAACAAAGGGCTCACCGAAATTTTTAAAACGTTAGACGACCGAAAGGATCACCTCCCGTTGTTTAAGATCCCTTCGCATTATATCAATGGTTTTTTGACGGTTGTGTTCGGTGGATCAACTGGTGTGGAAGTATCTACAGTCGTCGCGACGGCATCTATCGGAAATGCGGTCTATGAAAAGCACTTTGCGGCCAATATGTATAAGCGCGAGTTGATATGTGCTGCCGTGACCGCTGGTGTGGCCGTATTATTCGGTAGCCCTTTTGCCGGTTGGCTTTTCGCCATGGAGGTTGTTGCCCGAAAAATAAATAAGACACTCGTTTTGGCGTGCACGACGGCAGCCCTCACTGCCGGTATTTTTGTTTACTTCTTTGACAGCCGTCCATTTTTCAATTATGCTATTCAGGATTGGTATACGGCAGCATTGCCCTTTTTTATCGTCTTGAGTGTGTTCTGTGGGTTGTTGTCTACTTATTTTACGCTGTTCGTTACCCGGATGAAGGCGTTTTTCGGAAAGATCACAAATAATTTTATACGGGTTAATCTCGGCGCGCTGATTGTAGGAGTACTTATTTTTTATTTTCCCTTGTTATATGGAGATAGCTATCACGGCTTAAAGGAAGTGATTGATACAGCCATGACAGGAGGAGAGCTATCGTTCGGTATACTGCTCTTTATCGCCCTGCTGAAGCCTCTTGCAGCTTCTCTAACGTTAGGTGCAGGGGGGGATGGTGGTGTTTTTGCGCCGAGTATTGTCGCCGGCGCCTTATTGGGTCTAGGTTTTGCTTTAGGTTGCAACACCTACTTCGGTACGGATCTCGTCCTTTTTAACTTTATACTCGCCGGCGCAGCAGCCACCTTATCAGCTTCGATCTATGCGCCGTTTACCGCACTTTTCTTAGTCTGCGGATTAGTTTCTAATGGGTTTGAACTGTTTATCCCGATTTTGATCGTCAGCTTCGTGGCGAAGTACGCTGCACAGCGGGTATTGCCATACAATGCTTATACATATGATCAATTTTTGGCAAAGCGGAAGGTAATGGGATAGCATCTATTTAAAAGTTCTTTTTTATAGTATTCGCCATTTTCGACGTACGTCATTGATCTGGTGAGGTAGTTATTGAGACTGTTGGCAACCTTCATCGCCAACTTGAGAGGCATTTCCACAGTGAAGTTGTCCGAATACACGATATAGACACTCGTTATAGACATTTATATGCGCATGATAAACACTTCTATGCACATGTCTTTATTCTTGAGCTACTTCAGCAAATTGCGTCAGCGTATCATTATGATTTGGAGGTTTTTCTTTATTACTTTGTGCTCGTTAAAGATGACATCGCTGCTCATGTGTTCCATTTTGAGACACAATAAGGCTGTCCTGCCGTACTTCATAGCGATTTATTCATACGACAAAAAGATAAAGTTGTTCAGCGTGTTCGTCATGATGCTCCTCAACACGACGTTGAGGTACCTCAACGTTGCGATAATGCCCTTCAGGTTGGAAAGGAGCTCCTTCAAACGAAATATATGGGAGGTCAACGGGACAAATACATTTGTCGTATGGTCGATGCAGCCCCTCGCCATAGCGCGGAAGTTTCTCAAAATGCAAACAATATCGGGAAATGCGTTTGCATATGGTTGCAAATGTTTGCATTTGTGGGCATTTTCCGTTAAATTTTTTTTGTTCGGACCATATTTGTTTCACAGCGCGGGAATGAACCCTGCTGATAAAGACATATATTATGAATATCAAACAACAAGCATTGGGCGGCTTCAAGCGAGCAAGTGACGAGGCCGTATTGGTCAAAGGCAAAACCGTGTTGCTGGCCATGACGAACAATCCAAATTTTGAAAATCCGAATCCTTCATTGGCAGCGGTGGTAGAAGTAGTGGCTACCTATGAGCAGAAATTGTCAGTGGCTAGGTGGCGACGTAGCAGTCCTGAGGATACCGCGATCAAGAACGAGGCGCGTAATGTCCTAGAAAAAATGTTGAAGCGGCTGGCATTTTATGTAACACATGCGGCTGACGGGAACCTATCGGTGTTGCTTAGTTCGGGCTTTGACGTGTCCAGCTTACCACAGAAAAGTGATGTGCCGACGGGCGTAACCGGAGTATGTTTACGAGATGGTGGGCAGTCGGGACAGATGCGGTTGGATTTCGATAAAAATAAATTGGCGAAGATTTACGAATATCAAATCTGTGAGGTAGATAGCCGTGGTTTGCCGGACGACTGGAGCGAGGGATATATCACTACCTCATCTAGGCAAAACATTATCGCGCCATTAACATTTCTTCAGCGCTACGGCGTCCGTATACGAGCCATCAACGGGTATGGACGCTCAGAGTGGTCAGAAATAGTAATCCATGTTGTGAGATAATAGGGCAAAAGAAAAATAGAAGGAAATATTTATAACTATAATAATTGTGTAAGGGTTGGCTATGTGTCAGCCTTTTTTATTGACCTTTTCGCCGTATCGAAAGTATATTCCGGTCTATTTTAGGAATACGAAAAGTAATTTTTGTAAGAATAATGCTTGCGCATTCAATTTCTCTTTCTATATTTTCAGTGTATTAATTCACTAATACACTAAAATTGTTATTATGATTGCAGTAGACGATCTTAGCTATTATTACAAAAAGAATGTGCCCATCTTGGATCATATCAGCACGTCCTTGGCGCCTGGCCACATATATGGCCTTTTAGGTTTGAATGGCGCAGGAAAAACCACGTTACTTAAATTGATCTGCGGACTGCTGTTCCCCAAAGAAGGAACCATTAATGTAGAAAAATTTATCCCGTTGAAGCGGGAAGTTGCTTTTTTGACCGATGTTTATTTTGTGACGGATGAAGTCGACTTGCCTTCATGGACGATTATAGAGTTTGTGTCGATATATGGGCCTTTATATCCCAAATTTAACTTATCCTATTTTGATCAGATATTAACGGCTTTTCAGGTAGATCGTCAGGCAAAAATAAAATCGCTTTCGTATGGACAACAGAAAAAAGTGAATATCGCATTTGCCTTAGCGACAAATACCAATTTGCTGTTAATGGATGAACCAACGAACGGTCTGGACATTCCGTCCAAGACACAGTTTCGGAAAATAATAGCAGGCCATATGTCAGAAGATCGGACCATTATCATATCGACCCACCAGATCCGGGACATTCATCTGTTGATTGATCATCTCTTAATTTTACAGGATCGACATTTGGTGATGGACGAATCCATTGACGAACTAAGCCGGAAAATCAAATTTCAAAAAGGAACAGTCGCCGATGCCTTATATACAGAAACGGGTTTGACCGGAAATACAAATATAGTCTGGAATACAGATGATCAAATAACCCCTTTCGATATCGAATTGTTTTTTAATGCGGTATCAAGTAATCCTGATGTATTAAATAAACTAATGAACGCTAATCTATCCAGCCATGAATAATCACCTACATAAAACACGATTGTCTATAGCGCTCAAAGAGCTGTGGCTGTCCAACAAGACATGGTTATTTTCCCTGCCATTGGTGATGTTGCTGCTGTTTGTGATCTTTTATCTTTGGCCGGGGAGCATATTTTATAATAAGTTATTTCATCCTGAAATGTCATCCTCGCCAGACGCCTGGATAGAATGGGTATTGGGAGAGAGCGTTATGCAACGGACGTTCATCTTGTTTACCGTAGCCGTATACGTTATAGTCTGTACCAGCTCGTTTCTACATAAATTGAACAAATCGGAGCGAACGAACTTAACGCCCATAAGTCAGCTCGAAAGAACGCTCACGTTAACCTTGTTTGCTATTGGGGTTATCTGTCTAGGTACGATTTGCTTTATCGCCTATGATTTTGCTTTTGTTTCCTGGTTTAGGCATCTTTATTTAGATCAGGCACTATACTATCTGGAAAGGCAAGGGAATCTTTATCCGGACATTTGGGATAAAACAATTTTTCACACCATTCCCGTTCGTCGGACAGTAGGTATGCTATTTCAGACCATGCTATTGTCCTTGCCATTTTATATGTTATCCTTGGTCTTTTTTAAAAAATATAGCTTTCTTTGGTTTTGTGGACTGATGGTGGTTATTTGGGTAATGCTTGTCTTTGTCTTGTCGATGATGCCGAAAGTACCTTATGATAGTGATACGATTAGAATAACATTGGAACATGGGATACCCAAAGTCACATACATCTTGCTTGTTTTAGGTTATTGGTGTTTAGCGATGGCAACCTTTTATTATAAACTCAAAGAAAAAGAAATTTAGCCATGCAGTTTAAAGATGAAAAAGCAATTTATATACAAATCGCAGAATTTGTCATGGAGAAAATTTTAACAGGAGAATGGCTCCCTGACCAAAAGATCCCGTCTGTACGGGATCTAGGTGGTGAGTTAGAGGTGAATCCCAACACGGTGATGCGTGCGTATGATATGCTGCAGCAGCAGGATATTATTTACAATAAACGAGGGCTAGGGTTCTTTGTTGGAGGAGTCGCTAGAGACTCCGTCATGAACCTAAAAAAACGGCAGTTTATAGAGGTTGAATTGCCTCAATTTTTTCATAATCTCAACCTGCTCGGTATATCCATGGAAGAAATCAATTCTTATTATCAAAAACAAAAATAACATGAAAACCTCTACTATATTATTTATTCTGGCATTTATTATCGGTTATATCGCAATCCGATTCTTTGATTCCTGGGGTCAAGTGAGTATGACGATGGATAATCAGCCCACAAATGCTTTATCTAAATTCTGGTTACAGATGTATGACCTCCGGGTAACCCAAGAATTGGAAAAACCGGTTAAACATGTTAAATCGAAAGGGCGTGGGGAACGTATTTATTTGGAGATTCAACAGCACGAAGAATCCCTTCTTTTCAGTCGGAGTCCACAGGCATTTACCTATTCCCGAGATGGGGATACATTAATTATATATAATACGGAACAATACACACACATCTTATTGAGACAACCTATACCTCTAGATCAGATTACGCTACATCAGGCAAAAGCATTTGTTGCAGGGTTTCATCAGGAGAAGCTTTCGGTTGCCGTGCATGACGGCGGTTCGCTCTATACCAATTTTAGTAATCGAGATAATGCAGGCATAGACAGCGTTTCGCATTTACAGGTGTACGCTACGACTGGATCTTCGGTCAATTTAAACCGATTGACCGGGAGTACGGTATCGGCAACTTTGGACAATGCCGTATTAAACTATGGTGCTGAAACAAAAGTCGATTCTGTATTTGCTAAGTTACATGGTAGAAGTACGGTGTCTTCAAACAACAGAGATGCTGTCAATCAAATCGGACATCTTGTTGTTTCTGGCAATAAGGAATACTTTAGAAAAGAATTTATCGGGAAAGCGGTGGATGTGAATGTTCGGCCGTAGTTTGAATTTTTGATATTTTGGGAGACACCCAATCGTGTGATGATCTTTTATTCGCGACATACCGAGGAGGCTTGTTTTTATTACCGCATTTCCCAAAAGCCAGGCGATATTACGACGCTTGGTGAAGAAAAACGCATGGAGACGGATCATAATACCACTTATCCATCACCTTTTATACTTACCGATGATCCTGGTCATATTTATCTCTGCAGCCGGAACTGTCTTATGCAGGTAAGAGCTATGTTGGTGGAAATAAACTGGCAACGACCGACAGCTGGCTCCGGATTGGGCGAGGCACCAGCGGAAAGTGGTATGCACCGGAGAAATTGCTGAACCTGGAACTTACGCTGGTGTATGATGAAGGTATTTGTTATACCTACATAAACGGTTTGCTAGACCAACAGGTGACAATAGGAAAAATTAATCTTACTAACATATCTGTTCTGTGTCCTGATCATCAGCTGAAGCACGTAAAAGTATACAGGGATGCGTTGAATTGGCCGGAGGTTAAGACGTTGCATTGATATATCATCCTAGTTTAACTATCTTTACCAAAGACAAAGCTAAGAGGCATATCGATGGAAGATCGTTTTTATTGGATAGTTATTGTGATATTATGTGCGGGAGCAGGATTCGTCTGTTGGCTAATGTATCGAAAAATCCAGCAGTTAATAAAAAAGAACGAGGAACTTTCGGAACAAAAAGAAAATGGTTTGAAAAGCAGTCTCGACCTTGGTCTTGCACCTTACAAATTGGATCCTCATTTATTAAAAAATGCGCTAAACGCCATCCAGTCTCATGCGTATCACAGCTATCATTCTTTGGACAAACTATCAAATGTTTTGGATTACATCCTTTACGAGTCAGACGATAAGTTTGTAGAGTTAAAAGACGAGGTTAGTTTCGCGCAGAATTTAATAGAAATCAACCGATTGAAGGTGAGTCCGTTATTTGATCTTCACATGCGGGTAAAAATTGCTCCCGAAGCTGGAGATTTGATGATAGCCCCGTTTATGACGATAAATCCTATCGAAAATGCATTTAAACACGCGGATTTGTAAAGTGAAAACAGCTTTATATCGATCGTATTCGAAGTATCCGAAAATCGATTGCTTTTATCGGTGACCAACAAAGCGCAACCTAATACGATATATAAAAATATGACACAGAGGGGTATCGGAAATCGATCCTTCAAAAGTCGATTGGACAAACTTTATCCAAATCGTTACCAGTTAACGACGGAACAAAAAGAGGATATTTATTACGTGAAACTCGAAATAGAACTGCATGCCGATGATTAAGTGTGTTATATTAGATGATGAATTTCCGATGCTGACCTATTTACAAGCATTATGCCGGGAACTCGGAAATGTCGACGTAATCAAATCTTACAATAGTCCATTAAAATTTTTAGGAGATTTGGAGAATCTGGATTTTGATACATGCATTCTTGATATCAATATGCCGGGAATAAATGGGCTTGAATTGGCCGAGAAATTAGCGGGAAAAGCCATTATATTTTCTACGGCTTATAAAGACTATGCAGCGGAGGCTTTTGATTTAGATGCAGTTGATTATCTACGGAAACCCTACCAATTGGAACGGCTGGAAAAAGCTTTCGACAAGGCACAGGCATGGTTATCTAATAAAAACCAAGTAAGTGCGGTTTACGTCGAACTTAACACCAATCTTGGAAAATCTCGAATGAATACGAATGATATTGCCTATATAACTGTAGCGGAAAATGACCGACGTGGAGTTGCTACCTTTAGTGCGAGACAGATTTAATAAGTAATTTTAAATTTGTAGAGATGCATAGAAAGTTTGATGATTCATTTAAGATAATGGCGGTGGATCTGAGCGTTGTTAGAGGTTCGGTG
>NZ_JACOIK010000016.1 GCF_014692515.1 Sphingobacterium micropteri
ATGATGAAGGGGAACGTAAATCCCCCTCCAACAACTTTTTTATACAGAAAACAACTGAGGCAATAAAACCCTTAAAAATCTAGTAGAAAAATTGCCCAACTGTCAGATTAAGTCTTAACTTTTACAACTTAACCATCGATTTAAGGAACAATATAGCCTTCAAATCACAGACGAATCATCACGTTCAGAGGATGAATTGGAAATCGGTTATCTGAAAATGAGCAAACTAATATACCATTTTTTCTTATGATTTGTCGTTAAGCGATTTTTTGCAAAGTATTTTTCCTCAATTATGACGTCACAAAGCATTACCATTTCTTTCCGGCTATGCTGCCGGAAGGTTGTCATTTAATCAGTCTATGCTCTTAAATAGCTTACGATTCATAAGCTATAAGGCAAGTTTCTTATTTTTTTAAGGTTAATAATAGCTCGTCCAATTGTTGAAAATCTATTGTCATACCTTCTTCAAAACCCATTTCTATGTTTTTTTCAAGGTCGGCAAGTGTATCGTAAGTAAGCAAAATGTCTACTAGTACGTTGTTTTCTTTTGGAATAAAGTTGTTCTCCCATAGATTTTGAGGAAATGCAGGATTTATTGTTCCGTTTTCATCACAAAATCCATCTTTTGAGCTAAATGATTTCTCTTTTTCGATAGAAACGTAGCTGGATTTGCTCCAATGTTTATCTCCTTCGGGGCTTACCATTGCATACAGCCAATATCCGCCCTCACGAAAATCCATTGTTTTGGTTTCGGCTTTCCACGGTTTTGGTCCCCACCATTGGTCAAGAATTTCAGGATTTGTCCACGCCTGCCAAATCAATTCAAGATTTGCGTTAAATTCACGTTTAATGTGAATGGTGTTGTTTTCTTTGTTGACGGTGAAGTCAAATAATAAATTACTGTTCATTTTTTATAATTTTAATTGTTCAAGATATTTTTCAAGCCGTTCAAAGTTTTGTTTTTGCCCCTGTTTAGCATTGAATACGTTGATAACGGTTTCAAGCATTTCTTCGGTATCAAAGAGTGAACTCCAGTCTATCTGTGTTTCTTCACCTCTGGCTTCAAATAAAATGGTAGCAATAAAATGCGGATTGAAATGCTCAAAAACGATTTTCTGTAAGGGAATAATTTCTTTGAAAATGCTTCTGTTGGGGTAGTCTTGTCCGTTGGAATGATTGTGCAATGTCAGTTTCCATTCTCCGCCCTCGGTAAAATCCATTTTGTGAATGGTTGTAGTATGGTCGTTTGGTCCCCACCATTGTACAATATATTCGGGTTCTGTCCAAACTTTCCAGACAAGATCAATCGGTGCTTTTACTGTTCTTGTCATTTTCAACTCTTTGTTATTTGTATTTTCCATAGTTTATTTCTTTTGCATTTTTGTCAATAACTTATCGAGGTTATCAAAGCGGTCTTCCCATATTTTACGAAACTGTTCAAGCCATTTGTCTATTTCTTTCATTTTGTCAATTTCAAGAGAATAATAAATTTCTCTGCCTTTATATTCCTGTTTTACAAGTTCACATTCTGTCAAAATGCGTAAATGTTTGGAAACAGCTTGTCGTGTCGTGTCAAAATGTTTGGCGATCGCATTTGGTGTCATTGCCTGTAACGCAATTAACGTGATGATTGCCCGCCTTGTCGGGTCGGCTATTGCTTGAAAAATATCTCTTCTCATTGTTTCCCAGATTTATAGTTAAGTAATACAGTTCCGCAATCAAAAGCCTCCACGCAGAATTTTATCATGTCTTTGTCCCCAGACGAAATTGACAGCATCTTGTTCCACGGTAACATAACCGTCTAATGAAATGTGCATTTGAAGTTTTAGTTTTCTAATTGCTATATATAAGTTGTGAAACTAATCAGTTGCAAATATATGTGCAACTTTTTGGTTTCGCAATTTTTTTGAGAATTTTGTTGCTTTTTGCTGATTTATAAAAAAAAGATATTCATCAAGAACTTCAACTAGGTGGATTGATATGGTTAAAATACCTTAAAAGTATTTAGGGTTACGTTAATAGAGATGCTTTATAAATAAAAAAGTCTATAAACAACAAAACCCGACTATTGTCGGGCTTTATTTTTCGCGGCGGAGAGTGAGGGACTTGAACCTTTGTTATACTATGATATATAATGATACATAAAGATACATTAAATATTTACTATACAGGTATTTAATATTTATATCACTTAACATCACACCATCTTCTGTTAAATAAATAGTCCCCTTTTTTGTCCCCATTTTATTAAACATTGGTTATATTTGTTATGCGTTTAAATTTTTAGGTATGGCATTAATAGCTACGAACTTTATTCTTAGAACGGATAAACGGAACAAGAAAGGTGAAAGCCCGATTTTATTTACTGTTTCGGTTGCAGGTAGTCGCAAGAAATTATCAACAGGAATAAATATACTCCCTGCTTACTGGGATGATATCAATAAACAAATAGTATATCACAATAGAAAAGCGGCAAAGGCTCTGTTTCCGGCCTATGATTTTGATATGCTGTTTACTGAGGATGATGTAAAGGAACTTAATAACCAACTTAACGACCTCACTAAACAGGCTAACGATACCGCGCAAAGATTTTACTTAGACAAAAGGAGCTTTACAGTCACTGATATTGTTTCTGAGATATCTGTTCTCAAGAGAGTTATTGCAAAAAAAGAACAACCCGACAAATTTCTGTTTGACTTTATAGATCGATACATTAGGGATAACGAAGGGAAAAGGCAAAAAGGCAGCCTAACAGTTTACAAGTCACTTAAAAAGCATTTATCGGATTTTCAGCAAACTTCCAAAGCTAAAGTTACATTCGATTCTATCAATTATGCGTTCTTTGATAAATTTCAATCATTTCTACTAGACAAAAAGATGAAGGTGGCCGGAGAAGAGCGCGGATTAAGTAACACGACTATAGCAAAGCAGCTCTCTACATTAAAGACGTTTTTGGGTTACGCCCAAAAGTATGATATCGAAGTTAATGATGGCTATAGAAAGTTCTCGATCAAACGCGAAGAATTGCCCGTGATCGCTCTTACTGAAAATGAGTTCTTGACTTTATACAATCTCGACCTTTCAGACAAACAACATCGTGTAAATTCGTACCTAGATCCTACTGAATCAATTTCGTTCGAGTCACTTGCAAAAGCACGGGATATATTTTGTTTTGGGTGTGCTACCGGATTACGCTACTCCGACCTAGCATCTTTGAAATGGAATAATGTTAAGGGAACAGAGTTAAGAATTGTAGTAACTAAGACAAAACGTCCTCTTATTGTTCCCCTGAACGGTTATTCATCGGAAATAATAAAAAGATACGAAGACAATGCGCGACCATTACCGAGTTTGAGTAGCCAAAAATTTAACAGATATATCAAAGAGCTTTGCTGTTACGCTGGAATCAATGAGGATATTGAAATTGTGCGTTTCAGAGGCGCCAAAAAAATAGAAGATATTTACCCTAAATACGAATTAATCAGCGCGCACACGAGTCGTAAAACTTTTTGCACACTTTCGTTAGAGCGCGGAATGAGTGCAGAACAAGTAATGAAGATCAGCGGCCACAAAGATTATCGTTCATTTCAGCGCTATGTAAATGTCACTGAAAACATAAAGCGCAAAGCAATGCAAAACGCCTGGGGTGATCCGGTTCCTTTATTACGCAAAGTTTCTAGCTAAAAGAAAGTTCACACAAAGAAGGTTTTCTGACTGTTTAATCTTCATATTAACTGACGTTAAATTTAACGACAGTAACTTTTTGCCAAACTTGTTCCGTTATGGATATTCGCTGAAAGTGGTTTTAAACCACTTTGTAAATCTATCCGAGACGGTGTAAATCCCAGAAGCTTAGATTTTAAACGGAATTACGGATGTTTTAAAAATCGGAATTCCGAGAATTAGAATATACTAGGGTTTATCAGCCATCTCCATGGTGTTTGCAAGAGCCGAGTGAGATAAAGGAGGTAAAGAGCTTAGATTTGGGGATGATTGCTTATATTTGAAATATGGATATAGCAACAAAATTGAAGATTCAGGAGCTACTTAGAGAACTTCTCAATGAGCAAACACTATTAAATCGGAAAAGAGAAATTATAACCGAACTAAGATCACTTAATGCGGACTTTGACGATGCGATAGCAAAGCTCGGCATTGACCACCTATTATTGGATTCATCTGAAGACTAGCAAAATGCTATAGCTCGGGGTGTCCTCATGAATTGAAAGAAGTGATGGAAGGGAATAAAGGTGGGTTTTCAGTTGGTTGACTATTGGTAGCAAATATCCTTTAATTCTCGACAAAACTGCAGTGCTTTCTCCGCCTCAGCAACAGTAGATTTGTAGCTTATATATCTTGCGTTCCTGGATTTATTTTCAAGCCATTGGTATTTTACACCTGCATTTAATCCTAAATGATCGTATACCAGTTTTAATCTTGTTTCATGTCTTCCTTTAAACCTTAGAGCTATTTTAGCTTCGGATAAATTATTACAGTCCTTTCCTTCTAATTTCAATGGAAACAATTTGTCTTCAACAAACTGAATTGCCGAATAAAAGGATGTAGTGATACACCAGTCATAATATACATTTCCGCGCCTTAGGTCTTCAGAAAGATTTAAATTTCTATCGCCATGATCTTTTTTTAAAGACATACTACTTTTTTATATCTTCAAAATAGTTATACCCGTCGCAAGTCAATAAATCTCTATCCAAATTCTCCACCCCTACTAGAGACATTTCTAGATGGTGCTTCTTAAAGATGTTACTAAATATAGATTGAGTTTCGAAGATATTACTATAGGCGTAATTTATAAACTCATCGTCCAGCAAGTAGTCATCCTTTACCGCAACAATAACATTAGGGTTTGAGTTATGGATATTTATAAAGAAACTCTCTGCTGGCGTACCATTGGATGCTATAGAGTTCAAAAAATTATTCGTCAATATATACGCTTGAAGATATCTCTGCTTATATCCTTCAATTTGTTTATCGATCAAGTCTTTCACGAAAGATTGCTTGCTGCTATCTTCTCCATCTTTAAAACCTTGCGTATAAGCTTCAGCAACGACATCAACATGGAAATAATCTTTTGAAATCTCTTCCCGTGCACTATCCTTAAAAGAATCTAAAAAGTTATTAAATTCCGTAGATTGTAGAATATCCGATGTCATAGTAAGTTATTTTTCTTTCAATATTACACCACTTTTATAATGTCACCAGTTTCGATGTTACAAAAACAATAAGACATTCAATCTGCTTATGTAACCACTACTCTTCTTCAAACTGGTCCTATTGACGATAGGCGTTATTGTGGCTTTCGCCACAATAATACTAATATTACTATAACACTTGCAAATAATATTTAGTTTAGGAGCATCAGCTAAATTAGCGGCGAAAAGGTTATATATATAATAGATACATATATGACACATACACTTTAAAAGCGATAAGACGAAACAAAAAGCAATCATTGAGGTGGTTCGCTATCCGACGGTGATATTAGCGCATAAAGGCTAAAAAATAGCTTATTCAAAATGTAACAAATATGATAATATGTATCGAAATGTAACGTATTGTAACAAGAATTTACAACAATTCCTGTTCAAACGTGTAGAGAGAGATTTGTTTACTAAAAAAATTAGCTACCTTTGTTAAGGTATTTTTAGCAATTTTTAGTAAAATGAAAACATTTAAAATAAATTCAGAAGAACAAAAGGACAAGGTTTATTTATCCACTGCGGTGGTATCCGTCTCGCGTATCGAGGATGATCGCTATAACAATAAGTATACTGAGATCACAATGTCTAATGGTGTGAAAATACCTGTTACCGAATCTAGGGAGGATGTTGTATCAAAACTTCTCGACGAAGGAATCGAAGTTGAATTTACTTGGTATGATGTTAAAAAATTTGAATTTAGTATCTCCTAGAATGTATCGGAAGAAAATATAAACTGGCGTAATCACGCCGATAGCTGTAAATCAAGATATTAAAAATCCCCAATCTAAATCGACCGGGGATTTAGTGTGTTAAATACATGTGTGTTACTTTTAATTTGTCTCTAAAACCTTAAGCCTCGTGGTTTTTTGATTTCAATCCTGTTATAATTCTCCAAGTCTGATTTTTTGAAGTAATTCCAGGTACCTATTTTACTGTGAGGTATCTTACTTTCTCTTGCCCATTTTCTTACTGTGTTTATACTTACCTTAAGAAATAACGCGGCCTCTGCCACGGTCATCAATTCGTCCTTATTCTCCTTGATTCCGTTTTGTCTTATTTCGCTTATCCATTCTTTGATGGTGTTAATTTCGTTTTCCATCTTGATAAGCATTCTAAACATAACCTCGACCGTCTCAGGAAGAGTGTCATAAGTTACCTTTTGCGCTTCTGGCAATTCATCGTTTTTGTTCATGGGGATCTATTTGTTAAGTAAAAAATTAAGTTCATAGTGATGTGTTTTGTGTGTTACTTTTAACTTAGCTGCTTAGTGTTGAATGATGACAAGATACGTTTGATATTACGGCTTGTAAAGAAATCTTCTACGATGGTCTCTTTGCCCCGATCATCGAATTGAATAAATATAACGCTTGTCCCATGATCCTCCGTTCTATAGATTATGCCGTCATAACCATCTACCAATGGTTTGTTGTGCATTCTGAAAAAAGATTTACGTCCTGCAAGTCTCTTTATTTTATGGAGATGCTTTTTCATGGCTATTCATTTCGTAACTTTTGAACAGCATTAATTAATTGAGTAGTCGACACCTCAAAACCGCCTATTAAATTGTGGAGGTTTTCAATAACTAACTCCAATTCACAAGAGATATCAAACACATTCTGAATGCGTTCATACTCATTGTCTTCTTTAAAGTTTTCCGATGTGCATCTAACGACCGCATCATTTAGCCTCTTGGCCGTTCTTAGGCAGATAAATAGCTTGGAAGCTACATTGTCGATCTGATCGCCCGCATCAATGATTAGGCTTTCTGCTTTAATTTTTCCCTTGGTTCGCATAACAAGTTAAATTAAGAACACAGGTCACTGCGAACCAAGACGTGAGCCGTTGATTTGCCAGACTTTCACTGGTATGCCTGTGTATATTATAAATAAAATTTTTTCGTGAGTATTCTCACTTCTTAGTTCGCACTACGAATATAAATATTATTATTTAAAAATGAAAAACTTTTAAAAAAATCTACCAATTTTGATCGCTTTCTTGGCTCAAAATTATATTTATGATGCTAGACAAGTCTCGTTCAAGTAGTTCTTTTGTCCTTTTTTCAATCAACTTGTCTTTTTCATCGTAAATGAATAGTTTCTTTACTATACTGTTCCACATATCCCTTTTTCCTTTTATCCCCATCTCCATAGTAAACTGAATTCCTTTGTTGACAGGAACTGCATGACCATCATATTTTTGATTTGCAGATATAATTATAGTAGGGATGTTTATTCTAAATCTATTGTCCTTAACATCCACGGTAATTTTGTAAGACATATCTAATAAATATGCACTTCCAGCTGCTTTATCTGTTTTGGTGTATCCAGGAACAAAGTCATCTATTATTATAATGTCATCACCTGCATCTATTTTTAGATATTGGGACTGATGTTTTGTTTTCAAAGACTTAACAATTTGGCTAATGGTTTCGGTGGCCGGCATGTTATTTTCAACTACCATTTGCGCCTCCCCATTTTTAAATTCTAAGCCATTGGGAGTAACGGTAATTATCTTGGTATTGGCATCTTGCCCCATGGCAACCAAACTTACAACTAAAAAAAACAAACCTATAAGTAGCCTCTTCATAACTTCATAATTAATGTTAACAGTCCCCAAATATAGAACAATACATTAAAATATAAGAATTGCCTCTAAATGTAACGCATTGAATAATGTGGATTTGTTTCCGTCCATCGGGCTATGTTATAATATGGTGTATAATGATACAAAATGTTGGATTATGTTTTTACCCTGTTCGTCCGCATATTCAGCCAACCGAAATCTTGACCCTCTAAACTTCACCCATGAATCCTCGATTTTTCGGACTTCTTTCAATCGGCAAAATGTACTGAAATTCAAAATTCCAAATATTTCGATCTTATATTTCCCGCAAATAGGATCTTTTTTTATCGGATTAAAAAAAAGAATCGTCGTATAATATTATAACACCTTATTTGGCTGCAAAAAACTCGATAACCCGTAATATGATAAAGATATTTGTGACACACAATAAAAAACAACGATATGTCACAAGAAAACAACATGCAAATTAGCCAGAATCATACAAGTAGACGAATTGTCGATACCAAAGGTATAATGGAGATTCTAGACTGTAGCCAAACTACACTTGGCAAGCTTAAAAAGAGAGGCAAAATCCCTTTTATGAAATTAGGAGCGACACATCGTTACGATGTAGAAAAAGTACTTGCGGCGTTGGAAGTTAATGCTAAATAAAAAAGGAGGTGAAACATGCGACGAAACATATCAACCCCCCACGGTGAGCAACCGATAAGCAAATATAGAAATAAAATAGCAAACAGCTATCTCCAGCAAAAAAAAGCTGTTTTAACTTATCTCAATCGGTCTAAAACAGCCCAATGTATGCGCCAAATTGAACTTGGTACAGGGGTACCGGTCTATATTGTCTGTCGTATTCTCGATGAATTTCAGCGGCGGAAAATCGTGGAAATCAAATACGATGGAGTAAGTAAAGTGTCGGGCTTTCCCTCCGTTCACCATTACGGTTTAGTTTCTACTTTATTCACGAAGGGAGGGCAAAATGGAACTTATTAAGGAAGTCGACGGAGAAAAATACTTCAAAGACATTCATGAAGGCAAAGAGGTGTTTTTCAAAGTTTCACGAGACGGTGAAATTCTAATAGAGTTCGACAGCTACGCAAGGATAAAAGGCTACGAGAGTATGGACGACATGCTGCAAAAAAGGCCTGAACTGGTAAATAAATTTCTTGACGCAAGATGGGAGGAGTGATGAATTGGGAGGATATGACAGACCAAGAGAAACAAGAACTAATTCAGCGAGAATCTAGGAACGCTAAAGACGTAACTACCTACGAGGACGATGAGTGCAGACACGGTGTTTTAATTACTAGCGTAGGAATAGATGTTTATTATGTCCACAGGAAAAGTGACAACGCCTTTCTGTTAGATCTGAGCATGATGGCTATATCTAATGGCTATGCATCATTAAAACAGTATTTCGATGAAAATCCACACATGATAGATCCTATTCTAGACGGTGTTAACGAGGGGCTAATTACGATCGATTAGAATGGCAGAAGGAGCATTATACTTTGCGCACGACACTAATAGTCGATACGATCCGAAAATCCAAAAAGTGATCATGAAACACGGGTTGCTTGGATATGGGATCTATTGGTGCTTGATTGAAGTTTTACATGAGCAGAATGGATACATATCTAAAGATGATATCGAATCTATAGCATTCTCCATTCGTGCAGAATTAGAAACGGTAAAAAGCATTATCAATGATTTTGGTCTGTTCAAGGCTGATGATGATGGCAATATTTATTCCGATAGAGTACTTAAAAATATACAGAAAAGACTAGAAAAATCCGAAAAGGCAAGACGAAGTGTACAGGCTAGATATCAAAAAGCCACGAACGTAGATCAATCGAATAACGAACCTACTACGAACGTAGATCAATCGAATAACGACCGATCTACTATAAAGGAAAGTAAAGTAAATAAAGAAAAAGATAATAAATATCCATTTGAAAATTTTTGGGATTTGTATCCGGTAAAAGTTGGAAAGAAAAAATGTGTAGAAAAATGGGAGAATCTTAAAGATACCGATAAAGCGAAAGTATTGGACACGTTACCTGGATTTATTGCCTATAAGCCGTTTGATACTTTTAACCACCCGAACCCCTTAACATACCTGAATCAAGAGAGATGGAACGATGAATTGCCTCAATTATCTCAAGTGAATAATGGGCAACAAAAATACACATCACCAAAGCAGATAACGATAGATCACTCTACACTCAACTAGCAAAATGGAAAATACAAAAGACATAGAACAAATTATTATTGGGGCATTGTTAATAGAAAAAAATGCTATACATCGGGTACAAGGAATATTAACTGCCGAGGTCTTTCAAGTTGAGCAGCACCAGCAGATTTATAGTGCCATTATTGAACTGCATAATGAACGAAGACCAATAGACCTCGTTACGGTAAATAGCCAACTAAAAAAGAGCTTAGGAAAACTATACTCTGCAGAGACGATGAACTATCTTATTTTAACAATGGATAGGGTGGTTTCCTCCGCCAACATCGAAGAGCACGTTTTTATCCTCCAGGAACAGCACATGGCCAAATATGCTGTTAATCAATCTAAAGAACTTATCGAAGAGCTTTCGCAAGGAGAAGATCCACTAATGGCCATAGATGAGCATATCACACGGCTATCAAGTAAGATTAATCTTAACACAGGTAAATCGGCGATAAAGTTTGCAGATGCTTTTGCTCAAAGGCTTAAAGACTACGAGACCCCTCTACCAAATGGATTGTTGGGTAATACAAGCGGTTTCGTTGAATTAGATCAAGCGTTTAACGGTTTTCAATCCGGTTGTCTGTACATAGTGGCTGCTCGCCCGGCAATGGGTAAAACTGCTTTTGCTTTGAATTTAGCCCGTAATCAAGCTATAATTGACGGTAAGCCCGGTGTGATTTTCAATCTTGAAATGGGTAATGAACAAACGATAGATAGGTTAGTATCAGCAGAATCTAACGTATTATTAGAAAACATAAAGAAAAGAAACTTTACATCATCGGAATTCAGACAAATAGCGTCAATTAATAAACTTATAGCGAGCAAAATATTTCTTGACGATACGGCTGCTATTACACTCAACGCCATCAGAAGCAAAGCGATCCGCTTAAAGCATCAACATGATATTGGGTTTATCGTCATTGACTATTTGCAGTTGATCACTTTGGGTGCAAAATCTAAAGCAGGCAATAGAGAGCAAGAAGTTTCTACTATTTCGAGAGGATTAAAGGCGCTATCCAAAGAGTTAGGTATACCAGTGATTGCTTTATCGCAATTGAGCCGTGGAGTAGACCGAGCAAGCGACAACCGTCCGAGGCTGTCAGACCTTCGAGAGTCCGGAGCTATAGAGCAAGATGCCGATGTAGTCATGTTTCTGTACAGACCGGAATATTACGGAGTATTCCAAGATGATAATGGTAATTCGCTTATCGGTCTAACGGAAGTAATCATCGCAAAAAACAGACAAGGAATAACAGGCACACAACTACTACGCTTCAATGGTGCTAAGATGAGGTTCGATAGCTACCAGCAATCACAATCGATGATATCAGAAGCAGGATTTTAGAATTCAGTCAACAATTTTTCAATAATAAAAATCAATAACAATGCAGAAAGACAAAGAAGACCTACAGGCAGAAAAAGATGAGCTATTGCGCCGTATCGCCGTGTTGGACACAGAAATCCAAAACACTCCTGAAAAGAAGGAATTGACCGAACAAGGTAAAGAAGCTATCGAAAGCTTCAGGAAATCAAATGAACAATACAGAGGCAAAAACAGAATTTAAACATGGCAAAGCAAAACAAAGAGCAGGTAGTATACTACCACGAAAGAAGCGAGAAAATTTTTAGGGATAAAATGCCCAAGATTGCCGAATTGGTAAATAGCCTTAAACCTCAAATCAAAAAATTCGAGTTTGAGGGCGTAGCATTTACAGAGATTGCACTACCACTACTAAAGGGGAATTTTGAAAAGGTAGATGACCTAATCGGTAAGGCCGCAAAGGAAAAAAGCCAAAACATCGCTTACCTCGAAGATATGATTAAGCGTGACTACAACGAAGTGAAAAGAATTGTAGTAGACTATGTCAACGAGATCAACAGACAGCTTAATGTTATCTCCAGTACTATACACACCAAAGATCATTATTACACCACACTTGACAATGATGCGTGTTTAGCTCCTGAATTTCTTTCGGTCGATAACGAGAACGATCTATTTATCTGTGACGAAGATGCAGTAAATCGAGTTAAACCAAGATTTGAAATAAGACTTGAAGGCAAAGGACTTGAATTCTACAATGCACTCACTCGCATTTCAGAATTACTCAACGAGACCAAAAACAGAGGGGAGGAAATAGGATTTGACCCTTTCTACTTCAAACCAATGAGCTTCATTGCCGAGAACGAAGACGAAACCAGTTACGAAGTGGACATTATCGCTCTCTGGGAGGATTTAAAATCTGTTGAATTTAAAGCAAGATACGATGAAACAAGAAGGAAATCATTAGCGGCACTTTAAAAGCTACAAAATGGAAAGTAAATTGGTTTATACCTGTCCAAAAAGTCCGGCAATATTCAAGAAGGCAATGAATGACATTGCAGCAATAATTAATGACCTGGCGGAGTATTCGTACTTCAAAGAATGCAGGGGCAAATTGGCCCCTGCTATTCTTAGTATGCTCATTAATGGCGTATCGGCAAATGATTTTAAGGATAGTCGATCTGTTACGGTTGATTTTAAGGTGGACCAGGTTAAAGGAATTCTCAACACAACTAACGATAAAGTACGAACCTATATAAGCACATTACCGACCAAGACCATCGACAATAATCGGTGTATTAAGTACGCTAGTCTTGAGGTTGATGAAGTCAATGATTTGGTGATTGCCCCTAAATCAATTGATAGGTTTAAAGAGTGCTTTGAGGTTCGCTTGAATGGTGAAAAGCTACAGCTTTTTGAAAGTCTCCTAAAAGCTACTGAAAGCCTTAATTCCACTAGATCACTATTGACCAAAGTGGGATTGCCTCACTATGATTGGTTTGATTTTATATCTGAGGATCGCAACGGTTTCGAATTGGAAAAACAATCAATAATTAAAATTTTAAACAACATACAATGACACAATTAAATATAGGTATAGAAAAAAGCAAAGTGATCGGTACCCTAACATTTCATGTAGACCGTCATCCTTTTCTTGCAAAACTGGGCTTCAAGCCTAAAAAGAAAAAAGTACCAATCACCCCCACGAAATTAGGGGTTCGCAAAAAGTATTCTGACATCATTGTCGAAATCGAAGAATTTTGGAGGGTTAAAAAATTATCCGCCATAAAAATGGATCGAATATTTTCGAGCAGGAATTTAGGTATGCTAGCTTTAGCGTTGGGGTATCTCATCCAAAACAGCGAAAAGACGCCCCCGAAATGGATGGTGAAATCATTATCCAAAATGGATCAATCAGAATTTGAATCTGTAGCGGCTTTACTAGATGAAGCTCTAGACTCGCTATCTTTTCTGCAATCCATTATTAGTATTACCGGTATCGGGCTACAATCCGATGAAACTATCAAAGGAGACAAAGACGAATAAAAATGAAGCTGACAATAACCAACTGGAGCGAGATTAACAAGGCCTTAAAGGTTCACGCTGAAAAGGTGCTGGATGAAGTGGCTGAAAAACTGTTCCAGTTGGGATTGGCCACAATTAACGACGCTCGGACACATGCTCGCTTCAATAATTTTTCCAACAACTTACGATCATCCTTTGCTATTGCTGTCGCGCTAAATGGTAAGATTATTAAAAGCGATTACTCGCAAGTGGGAAATGGAACGCTAGGCGATGGTTCCGAGGGGATGGCTAAAGCGAAAAAGCTGATTAATGAGATAGTAAGCGAACATCGTAACCAATTGCTTTTAGTATTAGTTGCTGGTGAAAGTTATGCATTGTACGTAGAGGCTAAGGATAATAAAACGGTACTAACCCAGTTCGCATTGGAATTGAAAAAGAAGTTAACAAGATAATATTATGGCAGGAATAGATGTAGACGGCGCGCCGTTAAAAATGCGTGCAGAAATAGATACTAAAGATTTCGAAAAGGAATTTAAAGCATCCTTAGAGCGGATAAGAAAAGAAAACGATAAGTTTTGGCGTGACGTTCAACAGGGCAAAGTAGGCAACGGAGTTAGCAAACAGTCGGGTACAAATTCCCGTGCTGCATTCGGTGCGACCAATGAACTGAAAGAGGCGCAACTAAGGCTAAAAGAAGCACAGATTGCCAGTATCGAAGCTATACGTAGAACTAGAGAGGAACGGGCGAAGGAGATTTCTAGTCTGAACGTATTAAAGCAAGCTGAACAAGAAGCTAAGAATATTCTTACTGAGAAGCGAGCAGCACTAGCCCAGTACAACCTAGAACAACGTAAATCTTCTGACGAGCAGAAAAAAGCAATCCAAGAAGAACGGAAGGCTGAAAAGGCGCTTCGAGATACGGAAAAAGCCCGAAAGGACGCTGAACGTGAACTGGCTAAGCAAAATAGGGAGACGGAAAGAAGAAGAAAGCAGCTAGAGAAGGAAAGTAGCGAATATTACAAACTAAATAGCGCATTAGGAAATGTAAGAAAGCGAGCTAAAGATGTTGGAGCAGAGATGTTCAAGTTGGAACTACAAGGAAGAAAGAATACCGCTGCTTACGAGGTACTTCGGAAAAAATCTGAGGCATTAACCAAACAAACAAATATTCTCGATACAGGAATAAAGAAAATAGATGCCTCTTTAGGGTTGCATCAGCGACATGTTGGGGATTATACCCGTGCAACGGAAATGATTATACCTGTTGTGGGCCGCGTAAATAGTCAATTGGCAGAGTTCGGCTTGACACTCGACGACCTAGCTAAAAAGCCTGGGGCGATAAAAGAAATAGGTGCTGCATTCGTCGGGTTGGGAAGAAGTTTACTTGCATTCATTGCCACACCTGTTGGTGCTGCTCTAGCTGTATTAGGAACTATGTTCGCGCTGTTCCAACGAAACAAGCAAACCGTGATGGATTTTAACGCTCGTTTGCGAGATGTTTCTAAAACTACCGGAATAGCCGGGCAGAATCTTCGTGATTTGGGCGGATCTGTAGTGGATCTATCGATGAAACTAAAAGTTGTTGATAGCAAAAAGCTGCTTGAACATGCTGCTATAGCCGGGCAATTAGGCGAAAAAGGTCGCGAAAACATACTTGCGTATGCGGAAGCGATGGCCATGCTAGAAACTGCTTCCGATATCAGTGGTGAGCAAGGGGGGAAAGAAATAGCTAGATTACTCACCTTAGTCGATGGTGGAATCCATAATGTAAAGCTTTTCGGTGACGAAGTAGTTAACCTTGGTAACAATTTTGCCGCCTCTGAAAGCGAAATACTAAGTAATGCCGAAGCCATCGCGCAAAATACTGGACTATACCGTATAGGTCGGCAGGAGGTGTTGGCATACGCGACCGCGACCAAATCTCTTGGAATTGAGGCCGAGGTAGTAGGTTCAACATTCCAAAAGACTTTAGGATCATTCGAAAAATCAATCCGTTCCGGTAAAGGTGTTGCAGACATACTGAAAGTTGTTGGCGGAAGTGCAGCTGACTTGGAGAGACGATTCCGAGAAGATGCAAGCGGAGTTTTCCAAGACTACATCAAGGGGCTAAACGCAATACATAAAGCTGGCGGTTCTGTTCAAGCCCAAATGGAGCGAAATGGAATTACCGATATCAGACAGCGCCGTGTAATTGGTACCCTTGCTGCTGGATACGATACTTTAGCAAGAGCAATGGACACCGTCCGAGATGCTTCTGGTGCGATGCAGGAAGAGTTTGAAAACGGTGCCGGAAAGTTAGTTAATCAAACCCGCAGGATGGGTATAGCATGGGATAACTTCGTGCTTTCCATTGAGGATGGCGAGGGCGCTATTGGACGTTCCGTAGTGGCTATTGTTGGCTTCTTTGCTGATTTACTCGACCAGATCAATAAAACATTCAATCCAACTTCTTTGGATGAGTTCCTTGCTAGGCTAGTGAGTTTTGATGCGGCTGATAGAATTAGAGAAATTAACAAATCAATGACGGAGGCTGAAAAGGTTTCTAAAAAGGTTTCTGAGTTTGATTTTTCCAAGGCCTCGCAGAGAGAACTTAACGATATATTCATAGAAACAACTTCTGCTATTGAGTCAACCCAAAAAGCCTTCGATAAGTACAAAAAGGATGTTAATGCCGGCATA
This sequence comes from Sphingobacterium micropteri, assembly GCF_014692515.1. Lineage (GTDB taxonomy): Bacteria > Bacteroidota > Bacteroidia > Sphingobacteriales > Sphingobacteriaceae > Sphingobacterium > Sphingobacterium micropteri. The sequence continues at coordinate 16,064 of NZ_JACOIK010000016.1, forward strand.
CTAACCGAAGGCGGAAAAAACAACTTCAAAGACTTTGAGGAAACATTGAATTTTCTCCGTGTTAGACAGGCAAATATGTACCGTCTTGGAGCCAGAGCAAACGGGAATACCGCCACCCCAACCGGGAGCGAAACACAGAATGAGGTCGACGAGAAAGCAAAACGAGCCGCTGAACGCGCTGCTGAACAGGCTAGACAAGCCGTCGAACGTCAGCGCGCTCTACAGGGGCAAATTGACCAGTTGAATGAACAGTCTTTGCGCGGGCAACTTAGCAGAGACGAGCAAGAAGTAGCGTCTATCCGTGACAAATACGCTAAGATTCGGGAAGAAGTTCGGAAGTTTTATGCTGATCCCAAGAACAAAGGATTGCGAGTGAATATGTCAGGAATATCGCAAGCGGAAAACTTTGAAATCAGCGAGGCAACCACGCGGCAAGAAACTGTTCGGTTAGTCGAGCAACTGAATAAGCAGAAAGCAATCTATGACGAGTATAACAATTATGTCGAGCAGAAGGGTTCCGATGCAGCAGACCGACTTTTTGGAAAACAAGCTGAGATAGCAAAGGGCTATCGTCAGAGCCTAGATGATGAATACATAAGCCTCTTAGGCAAACAAAAAAGCGCTTCTACTGGAGGTGCTGCATCAAGTAAGTTCACTCAAGCTGAAGAGGATCGTTTAAAGCAACTACAAGCAATGCGCGATGCAGAAGCTAAGGGAGATGAGGTAAAGACAAGAAAACGAATTGATGAAGCGATTCAATTAGCACAAACATTTAACGACAAGCGACTGGAGATTGAGAGGAAATACCTAGAAGCAAGGAAGGCTCTCGGGAAAAATATAACCCCGGAACAAGAGCAGGAACTTCAAAAAGGAAAAAACAAAGAGCTGTCTCAGCTTGCCTCTGAAGAACTTTCACAGTCCGATGCTTGGCAAAAACTGTTTTCCGATCTTGACGCATTGACGGTTTCGCAGATAGATACATTAGTAAATGAAATTGAAGCAAAATTTGATAAATTATCTGGAACCTTTGACCCTATTGACCTAGCGGCCGTTCGCAAACGACTGAATGAAGCTAGGGATCTGATCATTGCCGACAATCCATTCAAACGAGTAAGTGTAGCTATAAATGAAATATTTAAGTCCTCATCTAAAGAAAGCAAAGCGACTGCAGAAGATATAAAAAGGCAATGGAACAATCTTGCTAAAGCTACTGAGGGAAGCTTTGAGTTTGTTGCAAACGCAGTTAATTCCGCTGCGTTCCTAAAAGATGCTATTGGTGAAGTTGGACAAACAGCGTTGATGTCCATGATGTCGGTAGCAACCACCGCAATAGCAGTATCTGCAGCGATCAAAACCGCAGAAAAAGCATCTGTAATACTAGCGATAATACAAGCAGCACTAGTGGTTGTAAATGCAATAGCGGGTTTATTTAAGTCTATATTCAATAAGAGAGACAAAGAGCTTGAAAAATCGATCGAGAGTAAAAAAGAGGCGGTAGAAGCATTGGACAGGGCTTTTCAACAACTGGAAAGGTCAATGAACCGCGCCGCCGGATCCGATTATTACAAAACCGGTGAGGAACAGATAAAAAACCTTAAAGAACAGCGCAAGCTAATGGAGCAAATGAAGCTGGACGAAGAGGATAAGAAGAAAACCGACAAAGCAAAGGTACAGGAGTATAACGACAGCCTTCAAAGCATTGATAATAAAATAGAAGATATCGGTCAAACTTTGACTGACACTTTATTACAATCCACGTTTAAAGATCTTGCGGACGATCTAGCCGATGCACTTATTTCCGCTATGGAGGAAGGTGAGAAAGCGATAGATAAACTAAATGAGGCCTATGACGATTTCATAAAAGATGCTATCACAAATAGCGCAAAGATGTCTATTCTTCAGCCTGTAATAAAAGAAATGATGGATGAAGCAGCGGCTTATGCGAAGAAAAACAACTATTCTCTTGAAGGTTTTGATTTTAACGCATGGAGGGGTGCTATTGAAGGGGCTGGCGGTCAGTTTATAGATAATGTGCAAACTATGTTCGAAGGGCTAGGGCTAGACATGTCCGAAGCAACATCATCGCTTAAGTCAGAGGGAATTTCTAGAGCTACAGAAGATCAGTTTTCAGAGTATTTAGGCATCAATAGAGCTATCTACGACATCAACAAACAGCATCTTGTCGCCATACAGGCACAGACTGGAATCCAAAATAGCTTATTGGCGGTTGCGAACGATAGGCTTGTGGCACTTAACGCAATAGAAGTTAATACAGCGAACACGGTTGCTAGGCTAGATACTGCCTTAACATATTTAAAACATCTACAAAGTATTGATTCAAATTTAGGAGGACGATATAACTAAGAATATGAAAAATACTGACCTACAAAAATACATAATGTCACATGTAACACGTGATGGAGCATGCGGATACGGATTGGAAGAAACAAAAAACGCAAATAATGCTCAAGACTTTATCAATTTGTTGAAAACACCAAAAGGTGTTGAGCACTGTATGAAGTTTCGTTTTCCGGAAAAATCAATATTGGAAGAATACAGAAACGATCTTGAAGCAAATGGTGTATTCGTCTCGGGAAGTCATGGAGTTGAAAACCCTCGGCTTGTAATTGCATTTGGAGGGCATGTAAAAATTATGGTTGATGGATTCAATGTTTGTGAAATTTACGCTACAAATGATGCGATTATTGAAGTAACCGCTAAAGACAATGCGTTTGTTTCTATTGAACTACATCACGACGCTAAACTGCAAAAAGAAACACACCAACATTCCAAGGTAAAAGACTTTAGAAAATGACAAGAATCACGGGCATACAAAGAGTTGCTGATTGATATCCTACCCTCAAAAGCATAGGATAAAACACGAAATATTTTGTAAATAACAAAGAAATACAAAAATGGGACTGAAAAAAGGGCAAACTAACAATCCTGGAGGCCGCCCAAAGGGGGCTAAAAACAAGGTAACTAGAGAAGTTAAAGAAGTGATAAAGAGTATCACTAGTGAATATTTTAATAACGGATCTTTCGACAAGGATTTTAAACGCCTTGATCCTAAAGACCGAGTTCAAGTCATAGAGAGGCTTTTAAAGTACCACATACCTACGTTGTCGTCGGTAGATGCAAAAGTTTACAGCAATCAAGAATTGGAGGAAAAGGTGGGACAAATGACTAACGAACAGTTTCTCAATTTGGTCGACGAAGTAATGAATTTAAACGAGGAAGATCAAGATGAAACTAAGTGAGAATTTTGCACAATTACCTTTTGAAGAGCAAAAAAGAGAGATGAGGATAAAGATAGTCCAAGCATTAAAAGATGGCGAAAATATTGAAATGGATATGTTTCTATACGAAAATCATACGGAGAAAGGTATACCTATTGAAGCATGGTTACAGGCAAATGATGAAGAGGAATAAATGTAAAGAACGGAATTCCGTTCTTTAAAATCTACATAGGGGGAATTCCCCCTATTTAAAAACAAGGGGATATTTTACATCCGGGAAATTCCCATCTGTAAAATCCGTGAAATTTACGGTATTAGAAAAACCACTAAAATGACAAAAGAAAGCATATCAAAGGCTGAAATATTCAGTGCATTCAGTGATCGGGGGCAAGAATTGAGAATAAAAATATCTCCAAGTAACGTATTGCATAAGATCCGCCAAAAATTGGGTATAGATCCGGATGAGCACATCTTGCATGTGAAGCCGTTGCGGTTAGGTACGATGGGTATTTGCTCATCCTTTATAAATGATGAGATTTTCGCGCCTTACTTACGTATGAATGTGGTTAAAGCACATGCAGTTTTTGCAAGCAAACAGTTAGATGATCTGTTTATGGCTCTTGTTTCTATTCTATGGAATAGAGAGGAAATGCCGCCCAGCTGGCTTGTTGATTTTGTGAAGGGGCTAAATCAACACGATATAAACCAGATAGTTGACATGGTAAGAAAATCTTATCGGTTGGAAGAGCTTTCGAAGTACTTCCATCTGAATAAACAGGATAGCGGCAATGAAGATAAAAATAAACGCAAACCCGGTACCTACAAGGTAAACCACTGGTCTTTTGCGGGGAACATAGTTAAATACTGGAAGCTCTCTTATGATGAGGTATATTGGAAAATATCATATCAAAATTTACTTATGCTAAATGCTAGCATACCTCAATATGACGACCAAGGCAACAAAAAGGAAGCACCGACACAGATAACCGGAAAAGATTTGTCTTCGCGGTTTAAAAAGAAGAACTGATAACGATCATACCCGGAATTCCGGGTATTTAATTCTTCCGAAAAGACGGATAAACTACATTCCTCAAATTTGAGGAGCCAAACATAAGAACGAAATTCCGTTCTTTTACATACACAAAATTTTGCGTATGTAAAAACAAGGTGTAAAAACGGCGGTACATGGGCGAACCCTCATCACCGCCACTACAATTAATTAAATTCTTTAATAAACTCCGATGAAATCTGCGAAAATATCTTGTAGTTCTCTGATTTGGATTTGTCTAATAGCTCATTGTAGTCATTCACAGAGATATTTTTAAACAGTAACTGACCTAAAGCATTATGAACGATATTAATATTATCCTTTATTAACTTAAACTTTTCTAATTCTTTGTTTGAGTGGTATAAAATAAGTTCATTATGGGCATTGAAATAATTATCCTTATAAGGAGAAACCATACTATCCAACTCGATGGCATTTATTTCTCCATTAGAAACTCTGTAATATGGAACATCAGTAAAGAACCTTTCATATTTATGATAGGTATCAATTAGGTTTTTTAAAGAAGCTAGTTTATTAGAATAGAAAAAATTATATTTTAGTTCCTTTTTACGCAAATAGGTTTCGCTCAAGGTTTTTATAATCCATCCTAGAACGCCAAGTAATAAAAGGATCTGAGACCAGTAATTAATGATAATTTCACTGTAAGGCATGTCAAACGAAATTGAATTAGATAAATTAGTAGCACTATTTAAACTGTAAACAAATTTATAATAAAAAAGCCCGATCCAAAAATCGAGCTTTATGCGTTTAAATTCCAGATGGAATTAATTTGTACCAAAGGTAATTATTATTTTTCTTTTGTCAATAGCATTTTGCTGCCACGGTTTCTTAAAACGTTCGTAATTGTCCCCCTTTTAGTCACCCTAGAAAAAATAAAAAAGCTAAATCGTTAATAATAACAAAATTAGCTTTTTAAGTTGCGGAGAGTGAGGGATTCGAACCCCCGAACCTGTGACAGTTAACGGTTTTCAAGACCGCCGCATTCGACCACTCTGCCAACTCTCCGCGACAAAAGTAGAAATTCCAAGCCGCTTCGCGAAACTTATTTTAACCTTCGTATATTACTCCTTGAAAATGAGGTGGATTATTTTTTTTGGCATATCTCTACAGGGATATTTCCGTTTGCCAATAAAAAATAAATCTACTATTTTCACTGCGAAATATGGCAAAATATAAGAAACCTGTTAGAAGAGGTGCTAAAGCAAATGATGCGGAACGCAAGAAATATTTAATTTGGAGCATAGTTGTGCCCCTATGTATATTGATTGGCTTTGCCTTTTTATATTATAGAACGGATTTTTCTTATACATTAAAAAGCTGGATTTTACCGGAGGAATCGCCGGACACGCATACGGCCAGCGAACATGAAAAACGCAATAGGAAGTTGATGGTAGACCATGATAGTTATGTGTATGGTATCGATATATCCCAATACCAAGGCGATATTAGTTGGATAGATATCAATACTATATATGATCAAATACCGATCGACTTTGTGTTTATTCGTGCCACAATGGGAGAGAAGGCAACGGATAAACGTTTCGCAGTGAACTGGAAAGCAGCGCAAAGTAGAACAAAATTACGGGGTGCCTATCACTATTTCCGGCCAAATGAAAACTCCATTCGCCAGGCACGTAACTTTATCAGCGTCGTCAAACTGAGACCCGGCGATCTACCCCCCGTTTTGGATATAGAGGAGCGTCCTCGAAAACAACCGATGGATTCCCTAAAAGTGGGATTAAAGAGGTGGCTGAATACGGTAGAAAAACACTACGGAATCCAACCCATTATCTATTCCGGAGATAGCTATTTCACAGATTTTTTAGAAAAGGAATTTTCGGATTATGTGTTGTGGATAGCGAATTATAATTTTTGGGTGAATAAGCCCAAAAAACATTGGGACTTTTGGCAATTCTCCGAACGCGGCTACGTACGGGGCATAAAAGGCTATGTAGACTTGAACATGTTTAAGGGGACTATCGAAGAGTTAGAAGAACTAACCCTTCCCTATTAATCCTCGTTTTCGTTGATGTGGTTTGTTAAAATAAAAGGAATATTCACGAGAACCTTGTCTATTCGGTGGCCGTCCATATCAATGACTTCCAGTTTATAGTCTTTAAAGTGGATAAATTCTCCTTCTTCCGGCACATGATCTAAGGTAAGGAATACCAATCCGCCTAAAGTAGTGATGTTAGAGATATCATCTTCCTCTTCTTCGCTTAACTCGATTTGGAAAAAATCCAAAAAATCATCCAGCTGTGTTCTGCCATCAATAATATAGGAGCCGTCTTCGCGTTTGCGGATAGCGCTATCTGAACGTTCTTCTCCGTTATTCATGTCGCCGAAAAGCTGACGTACAATGTCTTTTATAGACACAATGCCCTGCGGAATACCATACTCGTCAATCACGACGGCTAATTGTGCTTTGCCGCTCCTTAGCGTGTTTAGAATGTTGTAAGCTGATGTATTTTCGTTAACAAATGGAATGGGTTTTACCAGTGCTTGCAAGTCTATAGGCTTATTATCGATATATTTTTTTAGAAAAGTTTTGACATGGATAATACCTTTTACTTGGTCGAAACTACCATCTACCACCGGGAATTCGGTATGTTCAGACTGCCGGATAATATTCTTATTGTCTTCAAAAGTATTTTGCAGATCCAGACAATCAATATCTGAACGGTGTACCATTAGGTTAATGGCGCGTTTATCACCCAACACGAGTAAACGATCGACAAAATCATGTTCGAAATTCTCAATGACACCGCTGGTTACGCCTTCGTCAACCAATGCTTTGATTTCCTCTTCCGTAACGGTATTCTTCGAAACCTTGATATTCAATAACCGAACTAGGGCATCTGTCGAAATACTTAACAGCCAAACAAAGGGTTTAACGAATTTACTTAAAAACAGCATCGGTGTGGCGATAATGGAGGCGTATTTCTCCGGGATAGCCATTCCTATGCGCTTAGGAACTAGTTCACCAATAACCAGCGAAAGATAAGTAATAGCAAGCACCACCACAATGATCGCTACTTGTTGGCTATAAGGTGCCAGAAAAGCTATTTGGCTAAATACAGTGGCAAGATAGGTGGAAATAGTTCCTCCACTAAAAAAACCGGTAAGGATACCGATTAGCGTAATACCAATCTGGATAGTAGATAAAAACTGGTTAGGATTTTCTTTTAAATTTAAAGCTACTTGGGCAGACTTGTTGTTTTTATCTGCCGCCGCCTGAAGGCGGGCCTTTCGACTTGACACAATTGCAATTTCGGAAGCAGATAATATTCCATTAAATATAATTAACGTTATTATAATAATAATCTCTGTCAGCATAAAGCCTGTTTTATGCTCTAAAATACGAATTCTTTTCTAGCGTTGTATATTCTAATAAAAAAAATCAGGATATAGGGTGTTTCGAAAATAAGCAAACGTTTGCTTTGATATGTGGCTTTTATATATTAATTTATTTATAGATATTGCCAACGTTTAGCATAATTTATGTTAAATTTTTTAAATTTTCCAATGTCTGAATTAAATAATAATAATATTTTAAGCGCTGCATCTCATTTTGATATAGAAGGAGATATTATGCATATTGAACGTTTCGGATCAGGGCATATCAATGATACTTACCGGGTGAAAACAGCTGTCCGAAGTTATCTGTTTCAGCGAATTAATGATCAGATTTTTGCGGATGTAGCGGGATTGATGGAAAATACCCGAGTCGTGCTGCACCATCTGAAACATAAATTAGCACATCTCGGGCGAGAAAAGGTAGAGAAATCCACGTTAACATTAATACCAACCGATGAGGGGAAATGGTATTATCAAGATGAAAATGATTGCTTTTGGCGGATGTTTATCTTGTTGGAAGGAACTAAAAGTTACGATATTGTAGAAACAGAAGCACAAGCATATGCGGGAGGAAAGGCGTTTGGTGAGTTTCAGAAACAGCTGTCCGATCTTGATCCAAGCAAATTGGTGGAGATCTTACCTAATTTTCATAACATCGACTTCCGGATCGGTAATTTGCGTAACGCTATAAAAGATAATGTTGCAGGTCGTGTCGGAGAAGTACAAGATATACTGCATTATATATTGCAGCGGGAAGAACAGATGCGTACCATTTTATGGATGGGAAACAATGGGGATTTGCCTTTACGTATTACGCATAACGATACGAAATTCAATAATGTTTTGCTGGATGAACATGATCGTGTACAGTGTGTAATTGATTTAGATACCGTAATGCCGGGGTATGTAGCCTACGATTTTGGAGACGCTATTCGCACCATTATCAATTCGGCAGCAGAGGATGAACCGGATACGGCAAAAATAATATTGAATATTCCGTTATTTAGAGCCTATGCGCAAGGATATATGAGCGAAGCCTGCGTTTTTTTAACGGAAAAGGAGATGACATCGTTACTCCATGGCGTATTTTTGCTGCCTTTTATGCAGGCGGTTCGTTTTTTGACGGATTATTTAAATGGGAATACCTATTATAAAATACATTATCCTACACATAATTTGGTTAGGACGAGAGCACAACTTAAATTAGTGCAAGAAATGGAATTGCATCAAGAGGAGCTTACTGCTATTTTGGAAGAAAGTGTTCAGGTGCGGAAAACCGTTAAGAAGTGAGGAAGTTAAGAAGATTAAAACAGAAAAATGATGATCAGCCTAAAGGTACCTTACCGTGATATCGTATTAGAAGATTTTACCTATTATGCTTTAAGCCAACAAATGAAGAGATTGCCATGGCAGCCTATAATACAGGTAAATTGGGAGGAGTTCCCATATAAACCGGAAGTATATTTTCAAGTGGCACACGATAATCAACGGATATTTATCCACTATAGCGTCCAGGAGGAATTTTTGAAGGCACAATACGTTCGTATTAATGAAGCTGTATGGGAAGATAGCTGTGTAGAGTTTTTTGTTTCTTTTGACGGAAACGTGAGTTATTATAACATCGAGTTCAATATATTAGGAACAGGATTGATAGGAGTGGGTTCTCGAATAAAGAAGGAAAGGAAACGCCTTGATCCAGAGGTAATCGCAAAAATTCAGTCGACTACAACGGTTGTCAATGCAGGTGGAAGAAAAAAATGGAATATTATACTGGTGATTCCAACGGATGTATTTGTAAAAGATAAAATCGAGTGCTTAGGAGGGATTACCGCACACGGTAATTTTTACAAATGCGGTGATGGTCTGCCGACCCCACATTTTCTCTCCTGGAATAAAATAGAGCACCCCATACCAAATTTCCATTTACCGGACTTTTTTGGAGAAATACAATTCCAATAAAAGGTTAATTTGAATTATTTAAGCTGCGATAGCAAAGTTGAAAAGAAACGTAAGTCTAAAATTGTAAAAATAGGACAGGATGAATAGTTTAAAAACTAAAATTTTAATAATGCAACAAATAAAATATCTTTATTTTGTATTATGTTTGGCTATTATCCTTTTTACAGGGTGTGATAAAGGAAGTGATAATACTGATGGAGAGCTCAGCATCGATAGATTGGAGTCAATTTCCCTAAAGAGTGGAGGAGAGGAAACCTCCATTCAACTTGCTCATAGTAATTGGATAATTACATCCATAGTTGATAAAAGTAATAATGAAAGAATTAAAGGAGTTGTTTCGAGCCTTGATGACCAGATTATTGCTGAAGATAAATTTTTGTCTCTTAACGGTTTGGGAAAGCTTGGAGCGAAATTTGACAATAAGGGCTTTTTAATCACACGAGAGATACCTACACGATTAAAGATAAAAGTGGAAGAAAATAAAAGTGGAAAAGATTTTGTATTTGCAATTGTAATTGAAACGGATAATGTTCCTACGGAATTTGTATTTGAACAAAAGCCTCAATAGGAATAGAATCTTCTTCTACAAATACCCTAAAAGACCGGTTAATCCTCCGGTATGAATGGTCAAGATTTTCGAACCTTTAGCAAAGTAATCCTTCGCAATCAAATCATGTAGAGCATAATAGAGCTTGCCGGTATAGGTAGGTTCTATCATGATGCCCGTTTGCTGGCAGAAAGTCTGGATAAAGGCTTGCAGTTTGGCATTGCTCTTTGCATAACCTCCGAAATGATAGTCCACGTGCAGAGTAACTTGAAGAGGATCTGCATGTAGTTTTCTTAGCTCTTCGTAGATAAATTCACCGCCTTTCAATACAGGTATGCCGTGTAATTGCATAGCATTATTCCCCAATGCCAGCCCAGCCAAGGTTGTGCCTGTGCCGCAGGCACAAAAACAGTGGTCGTATACGCCCTGTATTTCTTCCAATAAATCCTTTACTCCCCAAGCTCCCTTTTCGCCATAACCACCCTCATCGATGAAATACGCATTATCCCGATGACCAAAATGTTTTTCAAACAAAGCCGGCTTATTTCTGTAGCTTTCACGGTCGACAAAGTGCAGCTGCATTCCGAAGAGTTTACAGAGTGCCAAAACCGGATTTTGTACTCCTTCTCCACGTACGAAACCTACGGTTTGAAACCGGAATTTGGCTCCGGCACAAGCTGTTGCCAACAAGTGGTTGGACCAGGCACCTCCGAATGTGACCAATATTTTTTTGTTCGTTAGAAGAGCCTCTTTTAACGGATATTTCAGTTTCCGCCACTTATTACCGGATATATAGGGATGTATAAGGTCATCTCGTTTAACGAATACTCGAACACCGTGCTCTTCATAAAACGGAAGGACAATCTGTTCTTCGGGGCTGTAAAAATCAAAATCCAACATATACTTTTGCCAAAGTTAGTAGATTTTAAAGGATTTCGATACTTTTGCGTGATGGCAGAAGATTTAGATATACATGAGCAGGACGAGCGGGAGCTTTTCGAACATTATCGGATTGAAGCCGATAAAGGGCAAGCGCTGTTGCGGTTGGATAAGTTCTTGATGAATAGAGTGGAGAATACCTCCCGAAGCCGTATTCAAAATGCCATTGACGCTGAGACCGTCTTTGTAAACGGGAAATTGGCAAAAGCGAGTTATAAAGTAAAGCCTTTGGACGTGGTCACGATGGTTTTGCCAGACCCACCTCGTGATACCGAAGTTTATCCCGAAAATATATCCCTAGATATTATTTATGAGGACGACGACCTATTACTGGTAAATAAGGAAGCAGGTATGGTCGTTCATCCCGGTTATAACAATTATACCTGTACCCTCGTCAATGCATTGACATACCACCTAAGCCAATTGCCTACCTTGCCAGGCAATACTGGACGTCCTGGTTTAGTACATCGGATTGATAAAGATACTTCGGGCTTGTTGGTGATTGCTAAAAATGAATGGGCGATGACCTTTTTAGCAAAACAGTTTTTTGATCATACAATAAATCGAAAATACATAGCGTTAGTTTGGGGAGATATAGCGGAGGATGGTACAATATCTGGTTATATAGGGAGGAATGCTAAAGATCGTCGGATAATGGAATTATACGATGATCCTGAAAAGGGTAAATGGTCCGTTACGCACTATAAGGTATTGGAGCGCTTAGGGTATGTCACTTTGCTAGCATGTGAGTTGGAAACAGGACGTACTCACCAAATCCGAGCACATCTAAAGTCTATTGGGCATCCGCTGTTCGCGGATGAATCCTACGGTGGAGATAAGATTTTAAAAGGGACGATGTTTAATAAATATAAGCAATTTATAAACAACTGTTTTGAGTTGTTGCCTCGGCAGGCATTACATGCGGAATCTTTGGGTTTTGTTCATCCTCGCACCAAAGAATCGATGTATTTTGAAGTGCCTCTTCCTCCCGATTTTCAGGCTGTTTTAGAAAAATGGCGTTCTTATATTACGGTGGCGGACCGATAAGTTTTAATAGAGAAAAATTTTTATGTCTTTACAATATATCAACTTCGATGGGCAGCTTATTGCCGAAAATCAACAAATAGCAACGATCGATAACAGGGCACTGCGCTACGGTGACGGGCTGTTTGAAACTATGTTGTGGAAGGATGGCGATATCAGGTTTTTAGATCTCCATATCAAACGTTTACAACAGGGAATGCAGACGTTGCAACTAGAGGAATACACCAAGTTTGATGCCTTTTTTATCCGCGCTAAAACCGAAGAACTGATCAGAAAAAATAATATGCTCGGACAACAGGTACGTGTGCGATTCGTCATTTTCCGTGCAGGTGGCGGAACATATGCGCCGGAAACCAATAAACCCGTATATGTTATTCAGGTCTCACAGATGCCGTCCGTATTACGGGATAAAAAATTAGGGCTTATTGTTGATTTATATACCGATTTTAAAAAACCTTATAGTGATTTATCACATCTTAAATCAAATAATGCCTTGATTTATGTGATGGCGGGCTTATACAAAAAGAAATTTGCTTTCGATGAAGTATTCATTTTGAATCAAGAGGGAAATCTATGTGAAGGCTTAATATCCAATATCTTTATATACTATGATAAGACACTGTACACGCCGGCTTTAACAGAAGGATGTGTGGAAGGTGTAATGCGAAGCGTCGTGATGGAAATGGCGGCTCATGAAGGTATTCCCGTGGTCGAAGCTCAGATAAGCCCCGAAATCATGAAAGAAGCGGACGAGATTTTCTGTACAAATGCCGTTCAAGGTGTGCAATGGGTGATGGGTTACAAGCAGAAACGTTATTTCAATAAAATATCACGTATTCTTCAAGAAAAGCTACAAACTTGGGGTGAAGAAGCAAACGACAATTAAAACGGATTTACTTTGTTCTTATTGCGTTGCACCAAGCGGTAGCTAATGTATAATAGCAGTAACCAAATGGGGATCAATTCGACGGATATTTTTAATCCCGTATACCACATCATGACCAATACACCCGACAAGAAGAAAAGGGATATATAATTACTGATAGGATAAAAGAGGGTTGGAAACAATGATGTTTCCAATCGCTCGGTTATCTTTCTTTTGAAGAAAATATGGGTTAAGCATATCATAATCCAGTTGATGACTAGGGAGGACACGACTAAACTCATTAACACTTCCAGTGCGCGTTCTGGCATTATTTTATTGATGACGATACATATCGCAACAAGTGCTGCGGAAACTAAAATCGCGTTGACGGGCGAATGGTGTTTATTCAGCTTCGTCAGAAACTTAGGTGCGTTACCTTGTTCGGCTAGACCAAAGAGCATACGCGAATTACTATATACACAACTATTGTATACAGATAGCGCCGCTGTCAGCACAATAATATTCAACGCATTGGCGATGATATTGGTGAAATAATAGGTAGTGTCGAAAAGTTCGAATTGTAAGCCTTTTAAACTGGCAAATACTTCTACAAAAGGACTTGTTTCAGGGGTAATGTTACGCCACGGCATGAGTGAAAACAATACTAATAACGATCCAATATAAAAAATAAGGATACGCCATAATACTTGATTTGTTGCTTTCGGTATGTTCTTTTCTGGATTTTCAGCTTCGGCAGCGGTGATGCCCACTAACTCTAATCCACCAAAAGAAAACATAATCATGACCAATGCTGCTAAAAGCCCTTGGTAAGCACCGCTTTCATTGCTGGACAGCCAGCCTTTGGGAAAGAAACCACCATCATTTGTCAAGTTTTGCACCGTCGCTTGTTCTCCACCTTTTCCACTGAGCAATAGATAGCAACCAAAAATGATCATCGCGATAATAGCTACCACCTTGATAATAGAAAACCAGAATTCTGTTTCACCGTATACTTTTACCGAAGCTAGATTAAGTGTGTTGATTACAATAAAGAAAAACAAGCTGGATACCCATAATGGGATCTCTGGCCACCAAAATTGCACATAATGTCCGATGGCTGTCAGCTCAGCCATACTAACTAATAAATACAGAACCCAATAGTTCCAGCCAGAGGCATATCCGGCAAAGGATCCCCAATATTTATTGGCAAAATAGCTGAAACTACCCGAAACGGGTTCATGCACCACCATCTCGCCCAATTGCCGCATAATAAAAAAGGCAATGATTCCCGCGATGGCATAGCCTAGTATAACCGATGGGCCCGCCAGAACGGCCGCTTGTCCCACCCCTAGAAAAAGACCGGTGCCAATGGCACCTCCTAAAGCTATTAATTGGATATGTCTGTTGCTTAGCCCTCGCTTAAGCTGTTTGTTATCTTCTGGCGTATTTGTTTTCAATTGTTCTCGCTAAAGTTATGTTGTTTAGTTATAGGTGAAGCACGACCTATTGCAACGTAAAAATAATAAAACCGCTGATATTACAGCGGCTTTATTACATTTAATCCATATCTAAAACAAATTCACTTGTTTATCTTTTGGGTGTTTAATCGCATAACCAAACTTCAGTTTTTGGGTAGCACCGGCAGGGATATTTAACTTCCACGTGACGATACCCGTATCTTTGTTTATTTCTCCACCACTAGATTCTTCGAGTGTGATGTCCATTGATTTATCGGTCGATAATGGGTATTGCTCTTGCAGCGTTAGGCTGACAGCCGATTTCTTATTATTTTTAATGGTTATTTCATAAATAGCAGTTTGTGTCCGGCTATTTCCGATCAATCTGGATGAAGAAAGGTCATTGATTTTTTCTCGTTTAACGGAAATCATCTTATCTCTTCCCAAGCTTAATTTCAAGGTATCGGTAGCTTCATTCGGGTTGATAAATGTTTTTCCTACTAACATATTTTCAAACATGACGTTTGCTTGTCCGGGAACCAGATTCAATTTTTCATAATCTGTTAGTTCAGCCAATAAAAAGACCTCTTGGCTAATACGTGGAGCTACATAGTATTGATAACTTGCCGGATGTGTGTATTCTTTAAGGTTAACAGCATGTTGTCTCGCATTGGAGGCGATGGAGTAGGGAACATCAATATCAAAAATCGTATGGAGTTGGTTTTCGACTTGCTGAACATAATCGTTCAATGCTTGGGGCGCTGCGGCTGCCTCTTGCCTAGCTGCACCCACTATGTTTAATTTTCTCGTGCTTCCATTTGCAACGGTGACGACTTCGTCCAGCATATTTTGTCCACCTATCTGGTAATAATATAAATGCCAAGGCGATAGGGTAGGTGCTACGCCGCCTTGTGATGGATTCGAGGTGGAAAGCCGGAGATTAACTTGTTGCCAATCGACGCCCGTTTGTTGGGAAATATTCGCTTTGTATACAATTTGCAATGGAGATGTGGTATTTTCAGCGCGCAATTCGTAGGAGGCGTTCCAGCTTGCCTGTCTTGTTAAATAAGAAATAGTAAACGGTTGGTTACCCGTTTGGTTATTCATGACCTGTACAATCAGTTGACCGCCTGAACCAGAAGTTTGTCCTTTCACTTCATCAAATTGAACCTTCGCTTTATCTACGACATCCTGCTGCTCTGCTATTTTTTCCTCCAATGCGGTGATGTTGTTCTTTACTTCCAGGTATTTTGGCTTGTAAAACTCCGCCATCTTCGCTAATTCAGCTACCGTCGTATTGCTATTATCGCCAGAAATTTTTTGATTTTGCTCTAATAGTTTAAGTAGGCTTTCTTCTGTAGCCTTTTGATTTTGTAATTGTTTTAACGTGATTAACGCCCGCTTGTATTCGTTCTCAACTTGGCTATAAGCAGTAGTTTTTACATCCGCATCAATGTAATTTAATGCTGGGCGCACGGATAGGATAGTCACTTGTGAGCCAGTGCCAATCTGTATGCTATTTTCGTCGATGCTGTTGGCGACATGTGTGAATACAATTTCGCTGTTACCTGTAGGAAGGGTTATAGTAGCGGTATGATTTAATTCTGCTGCATTCGTAAAGACCGTTACATTTTTTAAATCCGCTTTTTGTATAATAGCTTTTTGCGCAAAGGATAGGTTGACTAAAACCAAGCCTATAGAAAATAATAAACTGCTTTTTGTCATCATATGAATCGTTTTAGAACAGATGATTTATTCGGTTATATTCCATAAAGATATTTAAAAATTACTTTTTTTCTCTACATCTGTCATCGAACAACCACAACCTTTATTGCACCCCTGTTGTTTGGTTTTGGTAGGTATAAATTTCCTTATCATAAAAACCAAGGCTATGATAAAAAGAATACCGATAATAATATATTGAATCATGATTGTACTATTTAAAAGCTAAACTACCTCGCTTCGACAAGTCAGAATACCTCTCCCATGGACGGATATATAACCGATTACTTACTTCAGCAGTTGATAAGCAATCAACGCTACAATATAAGCTATGCCGGTCATCATAACGGTCTGTATCAATGTCCATTTCCAAGAACCTGTTTCGCGTTTCATGATCGCAATGGTACTCATACATTGCATGGCGAAAGCATAAAACAAAAGGAGAGAAATCCCGGATGCTAAGTTATAAGAAGGGCGGCCGGTATTCCGGTTGATTTCGGATCGCATTCTACTTAACAACGTCTCTCGTTCTTCGTCATCATCGGGATCAATCTCTTCACCCAAACTATATACGGTAGCCATGGTGCCTACGAAAACCTCTCTTGCAGCGAATGAAGAGATAAGCCCGATACCCATTTTCCAGTCGTAACCCAAAGGTCTGACAAGCGGCTCGATACCCATACCCATGTAGCCAAGGAAGGAATGCTCCAGTCTGAAGGAAGCTGTTTCTTCATCCAATTCCGCTTCACTTAAGGTCGGGTTAGCCTGTTGCACGTATTCCTCGGCATTACTAAATTTATCATTCGGGCCAAAATTACCAAGTACCCATAAAATGACGGCCATGGCCAATATAATCTTACCGGCACCGAATAAAAAGCCAGCCGTTTTCTCCCACATATTCATCCCGACATTTCGCCAATCAGGGGTCTTATAAGAGGGAAGTTCAAAAATAAGAAACGATCTGTGCTGGTTTTTGATGATTTTATTTAAGACAGCAGCCGACAACAGTGCGGCTACCACGCCGAGGATATAAAGTAGGTTTAGTACCAGGCCCTGTAATCCAAATCCCAAAAATGTTTCATTTGGAATAACCAAGGATATTAAAACAACATAAATAGGAAGGCGGGCGGCACAGGTCATAAATGGTGTAACCAACATTGTAACAAGACGTTCCTTCGTGTTCTCGATGTTACGGGCAGCCATAATAGCAGGAACCGCACACCCTACACCTGACATGAGTGGAATAACCGATTTTCCATTTAATCCATAAGGACGAAGCCACCTATCCATTAAAAAGACAACGCGGCTCATATAACCCGTTTCCTCCATCAGGGAAATAAGCAGAAATAAAATGGCTATTTGAGGAACGAAAATAATAATGCCACCGATCCCCGCTAATATCCCCTGTGTTAATAGGTCTGATAACGGTCCTTCCGGTAATACGCCAGCAGTATAATCGATGAGGGACGAGAAGTTTTCGTCTATCCAATCCATAATCGGTTCGGATAGAATGAATACGAGTTGGAATACAAGAAATAAAAGAAGAAAGAAAATAATATAACCCCATACAGGATGGAGTAAGACTTTGTCAATTTTATTCGTTCTATGGAGATGGTGATTATCCTTTTGCAGAATAATCGTTTTTAAATCTTCTTCAATCTTTGTATTACGTTTTATTGCCTCTGTCTGTTGAAGAATATTGGAAGAGAGTTGATACTTTTCTCGAATATCTATTAAAGTTTGTCGCTGTTCCTTCGTCAAGAAAGATACATGCTCTTGCGCAATAAATTGCCAAGTTTGATATTCGGTGTGTAACGGAAAAGATTTTTTTGCCTCTTCTAACGCTATTTTGTAAGTGCTGTCCACTTCAAACTGACCGGGGAAATAACCCGGACGCTGGTCAAAGGCCTGAATGAGCTGCGCTATCCCTTTCCCGTTTCGGGCGTCGGTGGTATAAACCTTGGTATGGAGATAAGCTTCTAATTTTTGATAGTCAATGTCGATCCCTTTGGCATCTGCTTCGTCAATCATATTGACAACAAAGATGGCCGGAACACCTAATTCACGAGCCTGTTGATATAAGACGATTGATCGTTTGATATTATTTGGTTCTGCCACGACGACAACCAAATCAGGGTGTGCAGGATTTTCGCTATCTGCTAAAACGTTGTACACAATTTCTTCATCCATCGAGGTAGGAAAAAGTGTATATGTGCCTGGCAAGTCAATGATACGATACGTTTTGCCGTTGGCTTTTACCGAACCGTCTCTTTTTTCAACCGTGATGCCCGGATAGTTCCCTACATGCTGATGTAATTTTGTAATACGGTTAAATAACGAAGTTTTCCCTACATTGGGATTTCCTAGAAAGGCTATTACTGGGTTCTTCATATTATTTTTCGACGAAAATGTGTAAAGCTTCGGATTTACGGATAGCAATTAAAAGGTTGGAATTTGAGATTTGAAGACCAATAGGGCCGTGGAATGGAGCCTTATGTTTAATTTCTACCACAGTTCCGGGAAGAAGCCCCATTTCGTAAAATTTAGAAGGTAGTTCCGACGAATCAAGCTGCTGTATAGTTGCTCGTTCTCCTACTTCCAATAGATCAAGACTGAAACTTTTCTGCATTTTTTCGTGTTAAAATATGATATAATTATATTCCTATTTCAGAATATCTAACGTATGCACCAAAGTTAGTTAATTTAGACTGATTTTAAGGTCTAAAGGGGTAATTAAACTTTTAATGCTCATGCTCATGGTCATGACCATGATGATCGTGATTGTGGTTATCGTGATGCTCATGCCCTGGTGCATGATGATGGTCATGGCCATCAAATAGAAAGTTGGCTAACGATACGAGTACGCCTAATATGACAGCGATCATTTTCTTCCGATTGAATTTATGATGATCTGCGGAACCCGATTCGAATAGGATAGTAGTAGAGATATGTAGAAATATACCGATAACAATCGCCATAATCTTATCGAAGTATTGGGTAATGTTTCCAATCTCGCCTTCACTTATTCCTTTGCTGGTCAGAAAACCTAGGGGCGTCATTATCGCAAATAGAAGGAGAAAGATGGCTATCTTTGTTTTTGAAAGTCGTGTATTAAGGAGCAGACTGCCTAAAGCAAAAGCAGCGGGTACATGGTGTATTGCTATACCGAAAACCAATTCTGCCTGATGGCCGGCTGCCAAGGGCATGCCCTCCAGAAAGGCATGTAAACATAAACTTATCATAATACCCAATGGAAAAGCATGATGCGCACTATGGTGAATATGGCCATGCTCAATACCTTGAGAAAATTGTTCCAATACCAGTTGGAATAGAAAACCGCCCAATATGTATAAACCAATTATTTCTGGACTGGTGTTTTGGCTGATGTAAACGTGAGGTATTAAGTGCAATACGGTAATACTAAACAAATAAGCGCCACTAAAGGAGAGGATAAGTTTAAGTAAATTCGTGTTGTCTCTTTTAACAAAGAACACCGATAAACCACTTAAAAAAGCCGAAATAAATAGAATACTGACGATTAATGACGAACTCATGTTGTTGCTGTAATAGAATTGGTTTTGAAAAAATCTGGAAAAAAGCGTTTAAATAAATAGCCGATTCCGGTACCGATTAGAATACCGAGAATAGCCCCACAAAGAATATCGAAAGGATAGTGGACACCGACATATATTTGAGAAAAGCTAATTAGTGCGGCCCATGTGATACATAACCATAATGTATGTTTCCAGCGTCTGCGGAATAAAACGATCCAAAAGAACGCCATGGCAAAATGGTTTGTGGCATGGGAAGACGTAAAGCTAAATCCGGAACCACAACGTACACGCACATTGGCTTCTGTTTTAAAAACCAAATCATTACAAGGACGTACACGCTTAACATTCTTTTTGATGACATGGGAAGACAGTGCGTCCGAAATGCCAAAATTGGCTAATGTAAATGCAACAATCAATATGCCCATCTTACCGTAATGCTTGATAAAAAAGATAATCAGAAATAGATATAAAGGGGCCCATGTGTAAGGATTCCGTAGAATAGGTAGCAACCAATCAAAAAAAGGATTACTTAATCCTTGATTAATGACTAAGAATATCTCTTGGTCAAAATGAATGAGTTGATTCAACATAGATTCTGTACTTGTTTAAATTATCCTTCAAAAGTAAAGAATAATTAGCAACATTGTCGCCTTTTCATTAAATGATACAATGTTGCAACAAAAGTAAGGTTTTGAAATTTAAAAAAACAAATTATTGTAATTTATTATAAGAAAATTTAGGATATAAAGTTATTTTTACGACTGCTTACAGTGAGAGCTTTTAAATTTGAAATATGACACTTATAAAATCAATATCAGGTATCAGAGGTACAATAGGAGGTAAGCCGGGAGAGGCGCTTACGCCGATTGATGTTGTTAAATTTACAGCAGCATTTGGTAAAATCCTTCTGCAGCAGACCGGCAATAGGAAAATTGTTGTGGGGCGTGATGCACGCTTGTCTGGAGAAATGGTAAGCAATTTAGTAGTAGGGACTTTACAAGGCATAGGCGCAGATGTGGTTAATTTGGGTTTATCAACGACACCTACGGTGGAAATCGCTGTACCAATGGAAGGGGCTGCTGGTGGTATTATTTTAACAGCCTCCCATAATCCTGGACAATGGAATGCGCTGAAGCTATTGAATAGCAAAGGAGAATTCATCAATGATCAAGAGGGAAAAGAGGTTTTAGCATTAGGGGAGAGTCTGGATTTTGATTTTGCCGAAGTAGAGGATTTAGGTAAGGAAACAAAAGATGATAGTTATTTACAAAAACATATAGACGCTGTTTTAGCACTTCCGCTCGTGGATAAAGAATCTATTCGCGAAACAGGTTTTAAGATAGCAGTAGATGCGGTGAATAGTACAGGTGGTATTTTTATCCCAGCTTTGCTAAATGCATTGGGGGTAGAAACCGTCTATAAGATCCATTGTGAACCCAATGGGGAATTCCCTCATAATCCGGAGCCGTTGAAAGAACATTTGGTAGACCTTTCCCAAGCTGTGTTGAATCATCACGCAGATTTAGGTATTGCTGTAGATCCCGATGTGGATCGTTTGGTATTTATGATGGAAGATGGAGAATTGTTTGGGGAGGAATATACGTTGGTAGCTGTCGCAGATTATATTCTAGGGCATACCAAAGGCAATACGGTTTCCAACCTTTCGTCGACGCGCGCTTTGCGGGATGTGACTGTGAAACACGGAGGTGAATATTTTGCGGCCGCGGTAGGAGAAGTAAATGTCGTCACAAAAATGAAAGCGGTAAATGCTGTCATTGGTGGTGAAGGTAACGGAGGAGTAATTTATCCAGACTCCCATTATGGACGTGATGCGCTGGTAGGCGTTGCACTGTTTTTAAGCCATTTGGCTAAATTAAAGAAAACGGCGTCTACCTACCGGTCGGAGTTGCCACAATATTTTATGTCGAAGAATAAAATTACGTTAACACCGGATTTGGATATTGATGCCTTATTGCAAAAAATGGAAGAGAAATATAAAGAAGAGCAATATACGACGATCGACGGATTGAAAATTGACTTCGAAAAGGAATGGGTGCATCTTCGGAAATCGAACACAGAGCCGATTATCCGTATTTATTCGGAAGGGCCAACACCGGAAGCTGCAGATGCTATCGCGCAGAAGATTATCCGCGAAATAGAAGAAATCATTAAATAAAATAAAAAAAGGAGATAACGCATGGTTATCTCCTTTTTCTTTTATAAGAATTTAATCTTATTATTCCGCTACTACTTCAAATGGAATCTGAACTTTAACTTCTTTGTGTAAGTTTAAGTTAGCGACGTATTCGCCGATTGTTTTAGGCTCCGTTTCGAAAGTGATGCGACGACGATCAACTTCATATCCTTGTGTTTTCAACGCTTCCGCAATTTGGATGCTGTTTACTTTACCAAAGATTTTTCCACTCTCACCAGCTTTAGCGCCAATGGTAAGTTTTATACTTTCCAATTTGCTCGCTAATTCTGCTGCGTCTTTCTTTATTTTTTCTTGTTTGAACTGAGCTTGCTTAGTGTTCTCAGCCAATACCTTCTTAGCAGACGGTGTTGCTAGAATGGCAAATCCTTGAGGAATTAAGTAGTTGCGACCGTAACCTGGTTTTACGTTTACGATGTCGTCTTTCTCGCCAAGGTGTTTAATATCTTGTTTTAATATAACTTCCATGTCGTTTCCTCCTTATTTTAATGAATCAGCTACGTAAGGTAATAGTCCGATAATACGCGCGCGTTTAACGGCTTGAGCTACTTTACGTTGGAATTTCAATGATGTACCCGTTAGACGACGAGGTAAAATTTTACCTTGATCGTTTACAAATTTCAATAAGAAGTTTGCGTCTTTATAGTCGATATACTTAATACCGTTCTTTTTGAAACGGCAGTATTTTTTACGGTTGTCCTCTACTTTAGGGGCAGTTACGTATTGGATGTTTTCGTTTGCCATTAGTTTGCTACCTCCTCCGTTTTAGTTTCCGCTTTTTTGTTGAATGCACCGCTACGTTTTTTCTCATTGTAAGCTATTGCATGTTTGTCTAAAGCAATAGTTAAGAAACGCATCACACGCTCATCACGCTTATACTCAAGCTCTAGTTTTTTAATTAATTCACCCGGAGCCTTGAATTCAGTTAGGTGATAGAATCCAGTAGTTTTCTTCTGGATTGGATACGCTAATTTTTTCAAACCCCAATTGTCTTCAGCGACAATTTCGGCTCCGCCCTCAGTAAGGATGTTTTTGAATTTAGCGATAACTTCTTTCGCTACATCCTCTGAAAGCAACGGGGTAAGAATAATGACAGATTCGTACTGTTGCATTGTGTTTAATAAATTTGTTTTAATTTAATTAATACTCGTACTTTTACGAGTGTGCAAAGATAATGATAAAATTTTAATTTTTCAAATACTTGTCTAATGCTTTCTGACTTTGCTCAAAAGCTTTTCGTTGTTTATAATTCACCCATTTTTGCTTGAAGAGTTTTCGCATGATTTTGTCGGTATACCGGATGAAAAACACCTCGTTCAGCATACTCAAAAGCCTTGTTGGTGAACTAGGGAAAGAACGTAGGGTAACGGAGAAGCCAGCCTCTAGATAGCGATTGAAATGCCAGTAGCCACTCGGCATAAAGAGTGCATCGCCGTGCTCCATAAAAATCTCATACCCCTTTGCATAACGTAATGCCGGAAACTGTGTATAGTCAGGATGTTCGTAATCTACATTATAAACAGTATGAACAGAAAGAGGAACTTTATATAGAAAAGCAGCTTCTTCGGGCGGAAATAATAATACTCTTTTTCGACCCTCGAATTGAAAATGCAATAAATCGCCCAGATCGACATCATAGTGCATCAGCACACGTGCCTCACTGCCGCCAAAAAACAAAGTCGGTATGCGTTTAAAATATTTAAAGCCTAAATCCGGATAAGAAAAGTTCTGAAGCAACCCCGGCAACTTATCCGTAATGATATAGAAGAAAATCCGCAGATCAGAAGGTTGCTTTTTGATAAGATGGATGTAGTCACGCATTTTCATATGCGTGACGGGTTCATCTGTTGCTTTATTAGGGTCGGCGGGCTTGTTATCATATAGTCCGACAATTTGCTCGCCTGCCTGCTCGTATATATAATCTAAATTCCATTTATCATATGCCTCCCATTTTTTAGCAAATTCTTTAATAAGAACAGGTTTTTGAGGCTTGAAGTATTTTTCTAGAAACACCTCTTTGCTTATATCATCCACGATATCAATCTCCGATAAAATCATAGCTCTTCTTTTAATGCTTAAACCCTAAATAAATCTATTTTGTCTTCCTTCGCCATCAAAGACAAATTTAATAATGGAAAAGTACCAAAAAAAATGTCAAAATTTTATCATACATAACCTTCCCGGAAACTAAGTTGGGAAGAAATACGTTACTATATTACAAAACAGTGCTACAGCATTTATTATGACATCAATAAAAAACGAATTAGTAGGAACTTGGAGACTTTTATCCTATATTGAAGTTCCCATAGAAGGAGATGATTCACTCTTTCCTATGGGAAAGAATCCCTATGGAATACTCATGTACTCACCCGATGGTTATATGGCCGTGCAAGTTTCCAAAGATGAACGACTGCTTTATAAGAGTAATGACAAGATGATGGCCACACAGGAAGAGATGGTGTCTTCCCTGCAGGGGTATATTGCCTTTTGTGGAAAATACAAAGTGGATAATCGAAATGCGGTCGTCACCTATTGCATTGAAAGCTCGTTATTTCCAAATTGGAGAGACCAAATGCAACATCGGAAAATAGATTTCGAAGGTGATGTGCTTTACCTAAAATCTACGGAACCCATTCTTTCTAACGGTATCTATGTAAACTCATATATGACTTGGCAGCGTATGGATCGTTCAGCAGATGAGGTTGTGGACAAACACTTACTCCGGGAGATAAGCCTAATAAAGAATTAATTAAGCAACATAAAAAAAGAGCGTTTTAAACGCTCTTTTTTTATGCTGTGTATGAGACAATATATTTTTACTGTAGTGCATCAATCTTAGCTTGTGTTTCGGCTGATTTCTCTTCGTCTTCTAGGAAACTATAATAGCCTCTTAAGCTTCGCAATGCGTCAATATCGTTTGGATCCAGGGAAATTACCTTTTCCAAATAAGGTAAAGCTTCTTTAATCTGCTCTTTAAGTTCGTCTACTTTTGCTTTATAATCACTGTTGGATAACGTGTTATTCTCATTAAGCGCATTTAATTGATTTCCCACCTGGTTGATAATTGTTGCCGAAAGATTTTTATTAGCTTCTAAATAATCGGGATCGAGTTCCACAGCTTTTTTATACGCCTCAACAGCCTTTTCAGTATTATTGGACGCTGAATATGCGGCGCCCAAATAGTAATGCAATGTTTTGTTGCTCGCATCTTTTGCGATTTGATTTTCGATATCCTTGATTATTTTTTCCTCGTTACCGGTTATAAGGTTCATCTCGATATTTTGAAGGGCAAGATCGTTGTCTTCTGGATATTCCGCAGCTGCCTTATCAGAATACGCCAAAGCGTTAGCCGTATCGGCTGTCAAGAGGTATAGTCTTGACAATTCTGTCATGACAGCCTTATGGTTTGAATATTCCTTTTCTGGAACCAATTGCGTGAATTTTTCAATCGCGTTTACATGGTCTTTTGTATTGCTAGCTGCCAATCCAGAATAAAATAGTAAAGTTGTATCTCCCGGACGATAATGCAATGCTCGTTCGAAAGAGGTATAAGCTGTTTTAAAATCTTGACTGTTAAATGCATCGGCACCTTGGTCAAAATTATACTCGCCTAGAATTTGGCCTGCAGCAGTAATATTTTCTTTGTTCTTCCCATCAGTATCCAATTCTGTTGCTTTCTGAATACCTTCTTCTGCTGTTTTTGCTGCTTCTGCAGATTTTTCAGCGGTAGCCAGATTCGCATATACCAACGCATAAATCGTCCAAGTTTCGGGATCTTCTTTCGTTTTGTCATGTGTAATTGCGGCATCAATAGCTTCTTTAGCACTTTCCAAATCTTTTTTACCGAGTTGGGCTAATTGCTCCGAAGCGATATCGCTCCCCTTAAACTCTTGAAATTTCTGCAATCCTGCTTTGGCTTTTCTCAAATTGCCACTTTGAGCGAAAGCAGTAGTTCCTGCCACCACTAATAGCGAAAATAATATTGCTTTTTTAAAATTCATATCTAATTATTTGATAGTTGATTCAATAACAATTTTACGCGATCTAATTGCGCGAGATCTCCTGATCTTTCATAATATAAAGAAAGAGACTTTAATGCATTAACATCATAAGGACGAATTTCGTTTGCTTTTAACAATAAATTTTGTGCCTGATACTGCGCTTCTACATTATCACTATCCTGCAGGAAATTGTTAAGAAAAATGAGTCCTAAAGCGAGATTTGCTTCATAGTTATTTGGTTCAAGCTGCAATATCTTCCCATAGTATCTTTTTGCAATTTCGATATTTCCTACGGATTCGTTTGCATACCCTGCCAAATAATTTAGATCAATATTTTCTGGTTCGTGGGCTACAGCCTCGTCGATAATAGGAGCGATTGCCTTATATTCGTTTCGCTGTGCAAAGAGTTGAACCAAGTTCATCAACACCTGTTTATTTTCTGGAAACTTCGTGCGGGCATCGTGTAATATGTTCAATACGGCTTGACTATCGCCGTTTCTTTTATGTACTTCTGCAAGCTCCAAATAATATTCAACAGGTGCATCGCCTCTTTTTAATAAATTATTGTAGTAAGCTGTTGCTGCGGCGTATTGTTCGGTTTGTGCTGCCAAAAGAGCAAGATTATACGTTACATCATAATTTTGAATGTTGAGATCTCTCACTTTTAGATAACTCTCGTAGGCGCCAGCATAGTCTTCTTTCTCCAGCGCTTTTTTTGCTTTGTAAATATGCGATGCAGCTAGATTTTGCTTGATGTAATTAAATTCAGAAGAATAATTTTCCCAATCGCGCTTTCTTATTTTGTTTACCGATTCATAGGTAATATCAATCGGATCACTCGGATTTTTTATGCTACGCGTAGAATCTGCATATGCCATAGCGCTATATATCATAGCGCGGAGGACATTCACGCGTGCACTATTTGAATCGCGACGGTTTTTGTACGTTTCGTCAATGAATTTTTTTGCACTCTCCAGATTCTTTAAATCACCGGATTGTGTATAGCGCGCAAAACTATTGCTACTTTCTTTATAGTTGGATTGTGCGAAAGTCTGCACGGATCCCAATAACAGCAGGCCCGAAACGATGGCGGGCAAGCATAATCCTAATTTATTCTTCGTTTTCTTCCGCATCTGTTGTGTCATTTGATACGCCATTTTCATCCATGTTTTCATCACCGTTTTCCAACTCTTCCTCTTCCTCACGTTCTACTTTGGTAATCGAGGCTATGGCATCGGTATCTTTCAATGTGATCAGACGTACGCCTTGCGTTGCCCGTCCCATTACACGAAGAGTATCAACACCTATACGGATAACAATGCCAGATTTGTTGATGATCATCAAGTCATCTTCATCGGTTACCCCTTTAATGGCAACTAATTCTCCGGTTTTATCCGTAACATTGATCGTTTTTACCCCCTTACCTCCACGGTTGGTTACGCGGTAATCTTCAATATCAGTACGTTTGCCATAACCTTTTTCAGAAACAACAAGTACTGTTGTGTCCGAATTATCTACAGCAATCATGCCAACTACTTCGTCCACGTCACTAGCCAATGTAATTCCTCTTACTCCTGTAGCTGTTCTCCCCATCGGTCGTACGGTAGACTCGTTGAAACGTATAGCACGTCCCGAGCGCAGCGCCATGACGATTTCGCTATTTCCTGTTGTTAAACAAGCTTCAAGCAATTCATCGCCTTCGTTGATGTTTATTGCGTTTATACCATTTGCACGAGGTCTTGAATACGCCTCTAAAGACGTTTTCTTTATTGTACCTTTTTTCGTACACATGATAATGAAATTATTTTCAAGATACTCTTGATCCTTAAGATTGGTTACTTTGATAAAAGCCCGGATCTTTTCTTCTTTCGGTACGTTGATGATATTCTGCAACGCCCGCCCACGGGAAGTACGACTTCCCTCCGGAATTTCAAAAGCACGTAGCCAGAAACAACGTCCTTGATCGGTGAACAATAACAGATAATTGTGTGCGGAGGCCGTGATAATGTGCTCTGTAAAATCCTCGTCTCGTGTTGTAGAGCCGATGGAGCCTTTACCACCGCGTCCCTGACGGCGATATTCCGTTAAAGGTGTACGTTTTACGTAGGAATTATGCGAAATAGTGATCACAATCTCTTCATCATCGATGAAGTCTTCCATACGCATATCTTCCGCAGAGTGAACAATAACAGAACGTCGCTCGTCACCATATTTCTCTTTTATCTCTAGAAGCTCTTTCTTGATTATTTCCATACGTAGGTCTTCATCCGCAAGTACGGATTTCAAATAATCAATTGTTTTCATGAGCTCTGCATATTCCTCTTTGATTTTATCACGCTCTAGTCCAGTCAAACGGCGAAGCGTCATATCCAAGATTGCACGTGCTTGAATGTCGGTTAAACCAAATCTACTCATCAAGCCTACACGTGCGTCTTCTGGTGTATCAGAGTTACGGATAAGTTTAATGACTTCATCAAGATGGTCAAGCGCAATGAGATATCCTTCTAATATATGTGCTCGTTTTTCCGCCTCTGCTAATTCAAATTTGGTACGTCGAATGACGACCTCATGTCTATGCTCCACAAATTCGTGGATCATGTCTTTCAAGTTCAGCAGCATCGGACGTCCTTTTACTAAGGCGATGTTGTTTACCGAAAACGAGGTTTGTAAAGCCGTATATTTATATAAGTTGTTTAATACAACATTTGCGTTGGCTTCCCGTTTGATTTCATATACAATTCGGAAGCCTTCTCTATCGGATTCATCCCGAATGGTAGCGATGCCCTCAATTTTTTTCTCATTGACGAGCTCCGCTGTCCGCTCAATCATATTCGCTTTATTAACCTGATAAGGTATTTCGGTTACGATAATGCACTCGCGTCCGTTTTTTAGCGTTTCGATTTCGGCTTTGGCACGCATGACGATACGGCCTCTACCGGTTTCACACGCATCCTTTACACCGTTATAGCCATATATTATACCACCTGTTGGAAAATCTGGCCCTTTGATATGTTGCATCAATTCTGCGACTTCGATGTCGCGATTATCGATATAAGCAACGGTACCATTCACCACTTCGGTTAGGTTATGCGGTGCCATATTTGTGGCCATACCCACTGCAATCCCGGAGGCTCCATTTACCAAAAGATTTGGAATACGGGTAGGTAATACCGTAGGTTCTTGTAGGGAATCGTCAAAGTTCAGTTGGAAGTCTACGGTGTCTTTATTGATGTCAGAAAGCATCTCCTCCGATAGTTTCTTCAGACGCGCTTCTGTATAACGCATGGCCGCAGGAGGATCGCCGTCAATAGATCCATAGTTACCTTGTCCATCTACCAGCGGGTAACGCATGCTCCAATCTTGTGCCAGTCGAACCATGGCATCATATACTGAAGAGTCGCCGTGTGGGTGATATTTACCCAACACATCTCCAACGATACGAGCAGATTTTTTGTAAGGTTTGCCACTCGTTACACCTAGGTCTAACATCCCATATAGTACACGTCTGTGTACAGGTTTCAAACCGTCTCTTGCGTCAGGTAAGGCACGAGAAACGATGACCGACATAGAATAATCTATGTAGGCAGACTTCATTTGATCCTCGATATTGATTGGAATGATCCTGTCGTTTGCAGGTACTAGATTGTTTTCGTTTTCTGTTTCTTCAGCCATATTAAAGGTGGTTTCAATAAAACTAAATGTGCCTCTAAAAAAAGATGCACACATCGCAGCGAAGTTACGATTTTTTTTAATAATCACCGCGCGTTTACGCGTCTAAAATATTGGTGAAGGCATACGTTACTAAAATCATGTAAGAAATAAAGCATCTCCGTTAATTCGTTTGTTGTATGTCATTTTTTTATAAAACAAAAGAAATGTTTATTTATTTCTCAATAAAAGTTTCGGAAATATGAAGAAAATTAAAAAATGTGCTATTTTTGCGATTCATTTATTCACATAAAATAAATTCATGATGAAACACAATTTTGGGGCAGGACCATGCATACTTCCAAAGGAAGTATTTCAAGAAGCTTCGCAAGCTGTAATTGATTTCAATAACACTGGGCTTTCCATTCTTGAAATATCGCACCGTTCCAAAGAATTTGAGCAAGTGATTCAAGAAGCAGAGGCTTTGGTACGCGAACTTATGGATGTTCCATCTGACTATTCCGTTTTGTTTTTACAAGGAGGAGCTAGTCAGCAGTTTGCTATGGTTCCGTTGAATCTTTTGCCCGAAGGGGGGAAAGCGGCATATTTGGATACAGGTGTTTGGGCAACAAAGGCTGCAAAAGAAGCATCTAAGGTAGGGCAGGTAGAGATTGTGGCTTCTTCATCCGATAAAAATTATACGTATATTCCTAAAGAGTTTTCGGTACCTTCGGACGCCGCTTATTTCCATTACACATCAAATAACACCATATACGGTACCGAGGTATTTGAAAAACCTAATGTCAATTTGCCGACGGTGGTTGATATGTCATCGGATATATTGAGTCGTGTAATCAATGTTGCTGACTATGATTTGATATATGCTGGAGCACAAAAAAATATGGGGCCAGCGGGTGTTACATTGGTTATTGTAAAGAATGATATTTTAGGAAAAGCAGGGCGCACGATACCGACAATATTGGATTATGAAGCACATGCAAAAGCGGGTTCACTTTACAATACACCTCCGGTCTTCTCTATTTATGTATCGATGTTGAACTTACGATGGTTAAAGGAAAAAGGTGGTATATCGGTTATTGAACAGGAGAATATCATCAAAGCACGTACGTTATACGATGAGATTGAACGGAATCCGTTTTTCAGGGGAACAGCCAATGAAGAAGATCGTTCTCGAATGAATGTGACATTTGTTATGGATACTCCAGAACAGGAAGCTGCTTTCTTGAAACTCGCGCAAGAACGTGGAATGGTGGGCATTAAAGGACACCGTTCAGTAGGCGGTTTCAGAGCATCGATTTACAATGCATTGGGAATTAGTTCCATCAATGCTTTGGTAGATGTGATGAAAGAATTTGAAGAATTGAGTAATAAATAATTTATTTAGATGAAGATATTAGCAAACGACGGTATTGATGCAGCGGGTAAGAAGCTGTTGGAAGATGCCGGATTTGAAGTAGATACTAATCATATTCCGCAAGAAGAACTTGCAGAAAAATTGCAGGCTTATGATGCCATTACGGTACGTAGTGCCACTAAAGTTCGTCAGGCATTGCTTGATGTGTGCCCGAATATTAAAGCTATTGGTCGTGGTGGAGTTGGGATGGATAATATCGATGTCGATTATGCACGCTCGAAAGGTATCGCTGTTATCAACACGCCAGCAGCATCATCCCTATCTGTAGGGGAGCTTGTATTTGCACACCTCTTAAACGGTGTACGCTTTTTGTATGACGCCAACCGCAAGATGCCGATAGAAGGAAACACGAACTTCGCAGGACTTAAAAAAGCTTATGCAAAAGGTGTGGAGTTGAGAGGAAAAACATTAGGCGTCGTTGGATTTGGAAGAATTGGCCGTGAAACAGCTAAGGTAGCACTCGGATTGGGAATGGACGTTATCTACACAGATCTATTTGACGGACCGACATCTTTATCGGTGACGTTTTCCGGTGGAGTTCAAGTCGATTTGCCGGTAAAACAAGTGACTTTCGAAGATGTGTTAAAGCAATCTGATTTCATTACTCTCCATGTTCCTTTCTTAGATAAACCTGCTATAGGAAAAGAAGAGTTTGCATTATTGAAAGACGGTGTAGGATTGGTAAATGCGGCTCGTGGTGGCGTAATAGATGAGCTAGAGTTAGTTGACGCACTTGATTCGGGTAAAGTATCTTTTGCTGCCTTAGATGTGTTTGACAATGAACCAACGCCTAGACAAGAGATTTTGAGTCATCCGAGGATTTCTTTGACGCCCCATATCGGAGCGGCAACAAATGAAGCACAGGAGCGAATCGGGATCGAATTGGCAACGCTGCTTATAGACGCCCTGAAGAAGTAATTCTTCCGCATAAATAATATATGCGGCACAAAAGCAATGGAAAGCATTTGTGCCGCTTTTTTGTGTAAAATAGGTACATTTATAGGTTTTTAGAGAGATCGCAATAGATACTATAATTATAAAAGATGAAAATTCTAAAATTTGGTGGCACATCGGTGGGGAGTGCCCAACGTATTAAAGGGTTGTTGGATATTGTAAACCCTACGGATCGCCAGATTGTTGTATTGTCGGCAGTAGCTGGTACAACAAATGCATTGGTAGAAATAGGTCATGCCTTTTTAGCAGGAAAGACAGAAGAGGCGTTGGATTTAATCGCGCAACATAAGACTAAGTACGAGGAATTAATAAAGGAACTTTTTGCTACGGAGCAAGGGCTTGAAAAAGGAAAGAACCTGATTGATTATCACTTTAATTACATTGCCTCTTTGGGTAATGAGATGTTTACACCTATCGAGGAAAAAATCACTTTGGCACAGGGCGAGCTGTTGTCTACCACCTTGTTCCATTTTCATTTAGAAGAAATCGGTGTCCCATCGGTATTGTTACCGGCGTTGGATTTTATGAAAATAGATGAGGACAATGAACCTATGGTGCCCCATATCGGAGAGAAACTTGCTGCTTTGTTGGCAAACTATCCCGATAATACCTTGTTTATTACACAAGGTTATATTTGCCGTAATTCGTTTGGTGAAATCGACAATTTGCGTCGTGGCGGGTCAGATTATACAGCGTCTCTTATTGGTGCTGCTATCCAGGCAGATGAAGTCCAAATATGGACGGATATTGATGGTATGCACAATAACGATCCGCGTGTCGTAAAAGGAACGCAACCAATCGCACATCTGAGTTTTGATGAGGCGGCGGAGTTAGCTTATTTTGGAGCGAAGATCTTACACCCACAGAGCGTTTTCCCTGCGCAGCGGTACAATGTACCTGTGCGTTTGTTGAATACAATGGATCCACAGGCAGCTGGTACTTTGATAAGCAAAGAGGGGGGGACTAATGGACAAATTAGAGCTATTGCTGCAAAAGATGGAATTACGGCTATTCATATCCATTCTTCCCGTATGTTACTGGCTTATGGTTTCTTGCGCAAGATATTTGAGATATTTGAACGTTATAAAACACCTATCGATATGATTACAACATCGGAGGTTGCTGTTTCATTAACGGTGGACGATACCCGAAATCTGGAAGATATTATCAAAGAAGTAGAAGATTTTGGTTCTGTACACGTAGATCATGATCAGACTATTGTTTGTGTTGTAGGGGATTTTAGTGCTAATACACATGGTTACGCCGCTAAGGTATTGGATGCGATTAAGCATCTTCCTTTGCGTATGATTTCTTATGGAGGATCGGATTATAACGTTTCTATTCTGTTGGATGCTAGTCATAAAACGGAAGCACTGCGTTCCTTACATAACAGATTGTTTTAAGACATAACGGGTTATTACAAGGACGATATTTGCAGTCGTCCGTGGAATAGAAATAGGGGCAATTGCCAATCATTACAAAGACAAAAGATTATATGTTGTTTAATAATAGTCAGCTAGAAAGAATCAAAGAATTAGAAACGCCATTCTACTACTACGACCTTAATTTATTGGACGAAACATTAGAGCAAGCGAAACGTGCGGCAGATAAACGGGGGTTTCATGTGCATTATGCATTGAAAGCTAACTTTAACGACCGGGTACTATCTGTGATTCAATCCAAGGGATTCGGAGCCGATTGTGTAAGTGGAAACGAAGTACAAAAAGCAATTGATCTGGGATTTGCTGCGGATAAAATTACATTTGCGGGTGTAGGTAAATCGGATAAAGAAATTATCTTGTCGTTGCAGCATGATATCTTTGCTTTTAATGTCGAATCGATTCAAGAGATGGAAGTCATCAACGAGCTGGCGGGTAAGCTCTGTGTTATTGCCAAGGTGTCATTGCGGATTAATCCAAATGTTGATGCGAACACACATCATTATATCACCACAGGTCTTGATGAGAATAAGTTTGGAGTTCCGACTTCTGAATTGGAGCAAGCGGCTTCCGTTATCCGCGAGGCGCAATATGTGGAACTCGTGGGATTACACTTCCACGTTGGCTCTCAGATTACCGATATGAATGTCTTTAAGAGTCTATGTGTTAAAGTAAATGAGTGGAAAAACTGGTTTGAAGAGCGGGGAACACAAATCAAAGTATTGAATGTTGGTGGTGGTTTAGGGGTAGATTATCAGCATCCAGACGAGAATCCGATTCCTGATTTTGAGACATACTTTGATATATTTGATCGGTTTTTGGAACGAAATGCACACCAAGAAGTTCATTTTGAATTGGGACGAGCATTAGTAGCACAATCTGGATCACTTATTACCAAAGTTTTATATACCAAAAGTGGTGTAAAAAAACACTTTTTAGTGGTCGATGCCGGTATGACGGAACTGATGAGACCGGCTTTATATCAGGCATATCACAAAATAGAACGTATAGAAGCCGGTGAAGATGCGGTTATCCCATATGATGTTGTAGGACCGATCTGCGAAAGCTCTGATTGTTTTGGTAAAGAAGTGCCATTGCCGAAATCAGAGCGGGGAGACTTGATTGCTATCCGGACAGCCGGTGCCTATGGTGAGGTGATGGCCTCGCGCTACAATTTACGCGATGAGATCCGTTATGTGTATAGCGACGTATTAAATTTATCCCCCTCACTATGAATGGGTTTTTGTTTTTCTGAAAAAAAGAGATGAAGAATGTTTGCATTTTAAATCGAAATTCCTACTTTTGCATCACTTCAAACAACGAAGCTATGCTTTAGAAAAACGAAGTAAGATTCCGTAGCTCAGCTGGTAGAGCAATACACTTTTAATGTATGGGTCCTGGGTTCGAATCCCAGCGGGATCACAAACAAAAGCTCAATCGAAAGATTGGGCTTTTTTTGTTAACTGGGATGAGAACAGAAGGGTTGGGATGGGTTCGATTCTTGAAGGCTCAGTCAACCCTCAGTATTATTCCAATCGATAGTACGATGAGTTAAGATTTGTGTTAGACTTTTCTGCTCTTTCTATTACTCCAAAATCCGTCAGTAACAAGGGTGAACCTTTCTTTATACAAACCATCTGTTCGAAATGAACAGATGGTTTGCTGTCTATCGTGTAGATTGTCCATTTGTCATCTCCTGTAAAAACCTTTTCCGTTCCTAAATTAATCATAGGCTCAATGGCAATCACTACGTTTTCTTTTAACAATTTTCCTTTTCCTTTTCGTCCAAAGTTAGGTACGTCTGGTTCTTCATGTAGATTTCTTCCCAATCCGTGACCGACTAAATCTTTGACAATGCCATATCCATGTGGTTCAATATGCTATTGGATTGCAAAGCTAATGTCTCCAACTCTATTGCCATGTACCGCTTTCTCGATGCCTTTTGTGAGTGACGTTTTGGTAACTGCTACAAGTTTTAATACTTCATCCGGAACTTCACCAACAATAAACGAGTAGGCTTGGTCTCCATGAAAGCCATTTTTATAGGCACCAACATCCAAAGACACAATATCTCCATCGGCGATCGGTTTTTTACTAGGTAAACCATGTACAACAGCATTATTGACCGATATACAAATATGGAAAGGATAACCACCGTGATTATGAAATGATGGTATTGCTCCGTGATCACGGATAAATTCATTTGCATGTTTGTCTAATTCCAACGTGGTAATTCCTGACTTTATAATTGCGGCAAGAGAAGCCAATGTTGTACTAACCAACATCCCGCTTTGTGCCATCAATTCTATTTCTTCCTTCGTTTTACAATACATATTGTTGTTCTTTTAAATTTACTTTTGACCTGTTTAATAAAGTATAACCGATTATTCCCGAAATTAAAGAAGCTATTAAGATGGAGAATTTTGCTTCTTCTATAAGCAGGTTATCTGTAAATGACAGCAGAGAAATAAAAATAGCCATCGTAAAACCAACCCCAGCTAATGAACCTACTCCGATGATGTGCATCCAATTAGCTTCTGCAGGAAGTTGTGCAATATGGAGTTTTATAGCTAGCTTAGACATTAAAAATATTCCTAGTGGTTTACCCACACAAAGACCCAAAATAATCCCAATTCCCAAAGGAGAAAATAATCCGTCCAACATAGACGTCTCAAAACGGATATTGGTATTTGCAAGTGCAAATAGAGGTATAATCACAAAGTTTATAGGATTTATCAACGCATGTTCTAATCTTAATAAAGGCGAGCTATCCCGCTCTTTGGTTTTTGCAGGAATCATCATTGCTGTTAGTACGCCAGCTATTGTAGCATGTATGCCTGAGTGATGGATAAAGTACCAAATAAACAGACCGGGTATAAGATAAAAGGAGAGATGGCGAATGCCTATTTTATTAAAGACATAAAGTATAAGCAGTAGTACACCTGCATAAACAAGATATATAATGTGTAACTCCGTGGAATAGAAGAGGGCAATCACCAAAATAGCAATCAAGTCATCTACGATTGCTAATGCAGATAGAAAAATCTTCAATGATAATGGAGCTTTTTTTCCCAACATAGCAAGGATGGCAAGTGCAAAGGCAATGTCGGTAGCCATAGGAATACCCCAACCCCTGCCTGTGTCTGTACCCTGATTTATAATCATATAAATAAGTGCCGGAACAATCGCTCCGCCGAAAGCACATAGTATGGGTAACGATGCTAGGCGTAGAGTGGAAAGCCCGCCATCTAACACTTCTCTTTTAATCTCAAGACCTACCAATAGGAAAAATATTGTCATAAGTCCATCGTTTATCCAAAGAGCAACCGAATATTTTAAATGGATGTTGGGTGTCTCGTATCCGAGTGGATAATTTAAAAGCCTATCAAAAGATGTCCCAAGAAATGAATTTGAAATTCCTAAAGAAATTAGAACATAAATGAAGAGTAAAATTCCTGCACCGGATGGGGATTGAAAAAATATTTTTAACGTTTTAAGCATAGTAATGTTTACCTTAATTCAATGCAAACAAAACTACCTATATACTAAACGGTGTAAAAGTAAAAATCGGACACTTATAAGCGACTAAATACGTTTTATTTCGTATATTGCATATTGATATGCCCATAAATTTTCTGCGAAATATTAAATTTTCCGTGTCTTCTGCATCGAATCCGATGAGAAGACAGAACGATGTCGTATATCAGCAACTGAAAACCGAGCATATCGTGGGAGCGTATGTTTTTCCCTGTAAAGATTTAAGGTCCAATCAGCCGTTATTTAATGACGGGCTTCCGTCACTTATTTTCATGCCGCGAAAATCAGATGCCGTTCGCTTAAATGAAAAAGGAGAAGCAACAAAATTCAACGCTGCCTGGGTCTGTTGTGGCGTAATCAAAAATACATATTGGGAAGTGCCGTCGGGTCTCGAATATATTTTAGTTTTGCGTTTTAAACCATCGTCTTTTTATTCCATATTTAAGGTTGACCCATCTGCTTTTCATGCTAGGCCCATTCGTAATTTGGCAGATATCTTAGATGAAAACTGGATGCAGATCTTTGACAAGATGTATGAAAAGAAAATATTGTCCGAAAGAATTTCCTTTTTAGATGATGTTTTTTCGTCGTTTAAAACGGATGATTGCTTTCCCCATATATTAAGCACTGCTGTCGAATATATCGAAGCAAAAAAAGGTAATATTACCGTGTCAGACGTTCTTCACAAATTAGGTAAAAAGGTTAATTCAAAATGGTTGCATAGGAACTTTGTAAAATACATTGGGATTTCCCCCAAAAAGTATATTTCATTGCAACGGTTTATCTATACTTATGGTCAGTACGAAAAAAGTAAATCGGAGAATTTATTTGATTTGGCTTTGATTTCGGGATATTATGACTATAACCATTTTTTTAAAGATTTTAAACAATATATAGGTGTGGCACCATCTAAATATGCTTGGGAGTAGATCTTTCCTATCTAGGAATAAATAAATACCCACACGTCTAGACTTCAACACTTGCATATAGTAGATTACGTAGCGTTAAAAAGAACTTTTGCAACGTTGGTATGCGTACAAAAACCAATAGAAACGGCATGTTTAACGAGAATCAAAGAGCGTAGTCAAAAGCGCCTTTACGAAGTTGAATCCCATATTCCAGATAAGCTTTCATACAGTCGAGGAAGTTTCCCCAACCAAATGTGTTGTCGGTAAGCCATTTGATATTTTTCTCGTTTAGTTGTTTCTCACCTTCGGTAACTTTTACGACCGTGCTTTTGTCAGGTTGTTCTTCCAATGTAATACGCACGACGGTTTCCTCATCCCACACAAATTCAATGAATTTGTTAGGTTGTACTTCTGTAACTTTCACCGGAAATTTACCTGGGAAATCTCCAAACTCCCATAAAAGTTCCTTACCTGTTTCCATACGGCCTGTGCTTTCAGAAATAAAATACTTCGTCATTTTCTCAGGATTTACTATAGCTTCAAAAACTTCGTGTATCTGTTTTTGGATTTGTAGAGTAGCTTTTGCGGTAAGTTTCATAGCAAATTTTATTAAATGGGGGGCTTCCATAAATTTGGAATCCAACAAATGTAAAAAGGCTGATGTAAACTTAAGTTGCCTTATGGCAAGAAAATATTTTCTTAAAAAGTCGGATCAAAATAATGTGTTAATTCTTTAAATGAACTAAATTTTAAGTCGTATTTTTTTGCTTCGCCAAATCCATAGTCAACAAACACAAAAGGAATGTTGGCGATTTACATTTATTAAGTTAAGCATTAGCCTGAATAACAAATCTACTTAAAAAAACTGATGCTTATTACAGTTTGATAATTTTCAGATCGTGGCTATCATTATAGGTTTTTATAGCGCTGTTGTATTGGCATTACAAAGTTTCAGCAAGAGGTTCAACAATCTAGAACGGACAAGCACAAAAACTGGAAATTGAGACAAAACGTAGATAAATTGACACCGTGTTATTGTAAGACGTATCCATTTTAATTGTACCTTTAATGTAAAATAAACCCAGTATGAAAAGAAGAACATTTTTACAAGCGCTCCAAGTAGGTGTCGCATCAGCTATGCTGTTCAATGGCAAAAGTCATGGAATGGATTTAACTTCACTGATAGATAGGACGTCGGCAGACAAGGAGTTGGCCTACCATCGAATTCAGGAGATCAAGTTTTCAACAGTAAAGCTGAATTATCCGCGATTAGTTGGGAAAAATGCTCGTCTCGACCTCCATGGTTACGGACCAACTGTAGAAATATGTTGCATAATAACAGACAAAGGTGCTATGGGATGGGCCTCGTTACGTGGATCAAAACGCGATGCTGAAAAGATAGTAAACGAACTTATTGGCAAAAAGGTATCGGAGGTATTTGCAACCCATATCGGTACGTTACAGGAAAGATATATTCCCTTCGATATGGCTCTTCATGATCTCGCAGGAATCATTTTACAAAAGCCTGTATATGCGCTACTCGGAAAAGAAAAGCCGCTTATTACAGATTACTATAGCGGCATGATCTATTTTGATGATCTAGAGCCCGCCGACAAACCGGCCGGGATCGATCGTATATTGGAAGAATGTCGCTATGACTATGGTGTAGGATACAGACAGTTCAAGTTGAAAATCGGCCGTGGTCATAAATGGATGCCTTTTGAGGAAGGCTTACGACGGGATATCGAAGTTACCAAGGCGGTGAATGAAGCTTTTCCTGACTGTGAAATCCTAGTAGACGGCAATAATGGATTTTCAGCTGATCAGTTTATTGCATATCTTAAGGGTATATCTGGAACGAAACTGTTTTGGATAGAAGAACCTTTTCACGAGACCGTTGCGGACTACCAGAAGCTACGTCATTATATACGAGAGGAGGGGATAGAAACATTGTTGGCGGACGGTGAGGCAGATCCTGATCAACAATTTTTAAAGGAGCTGATTCAGCAAAAACTACTGGATGTTCACCTAACAGACATTGAAGGACTTGGATTCACCAATTGGCGAAGATTGATGCCCGAGCTCCAAAAGTTAGGTGCACAGGCGTCACCGCACGCTTGGGGATCACTTCTCAAAACCAACTATACGGCGCATTTGGCTGGTGGATTAGGCAATACGGTTACCATCGAAGGGGTAACGAGCTCATCTGATGACGTGGATCTTTCCGGGTACACAATCCGAAAAGGTAAATTAATCCCACCATCGACACCAGGTTTTGGTATGCCATTGTTGAAGAAAATATAACGGTCGTTATATGGAGAGGTTCAATACTTTTGATTTTGCTTATACCGTCGGTTTTAGCTAGTTCAGATTTTCATTTTTAGGCTTTCTGACACTCATCATTGTCTTTGAAGCAAACACGAGTGCTTGGATGATCACAGCAATGACGATGAGAATAGCTAACTCCAAATACGAGAGTATGTTGGAGAAAGAAGTCATATGGAGTACATCGTCTAATTGGTTTTTTCCTTCCTCTACTTGTATGGAGGAAAGAGTTTGCAATGTGTCTCCGGCATCACGTGCGGCTAATAGAGCCGACGAATAATCGCCAATTTTGTTATTTCGGGATATGGTTTGACACAGCTGTTTGAAAACTTCAAAATTAGTTCTTTCTATGTCCGTAAGAATCGTTTTTTCGTATAATTCATTTAATGCGGTTACATCGGTTAGGTGATCGTTTATCCGGGCACTGATCTTTTCATCTTCCTTTTCCAAGATGGTGATGATGCCCTCCATTTGCTTTGACAATTGTAGGATATATTGTGCGACGACAAGCCGATCTTCGTAAATGGAGGTAACCGCTGTACTTATCCGCGTGGCGATCCGTTGTTCACGCATATTGGTCAGCATTACCAGACCGATTACGGTGAATAATAATATCGCCGCCGTCATTTTCTGTTTAATCGCAAATGTCCACATAATCCTCAATTTAACCGACAACGTCATGCATCAGGTTCATAAAGCAGACAATTTAAGGAATTATTTCAAAAAACTATCATGCATAGTCACAGAGAAACGGAATAAAACTAGAGATTAACGATGATTTTAAAAAAAGATATCCGACATATATCAATTGTAATACAAACTGGTGACGGTTGGTTGTTTATTTTTTTCGTTTGTAATGCAGTTGTGTCAATCCTGTTTCAAATGTTTTTGCTGTTATGAATTCAAGCGTTTGTTCAGGTCTGCCGTCCTTGAAAAGTCTCGTTCCATCACCCAACAAAACCGGTACAACCGAAATTATAAACTCGTCTATTAAGTCGTGTTTCAATAGATCATTTATTACTTCCGCACCGCCATCACAATAAATATTCTTTCCGTTCTCGGACTTTAGCTGTTTAACTAATTCGGACAAATCTCCCGTATAAAATGTCGTTCTTCCTACACTTGGTTTTTCGGTTCTTGTTATGACATAAACATCTCGATGTCCATTGTCGTAATGAGACAAGCCGATTTCCCCAAGCACATAATCATAGGTTCTTCGCCCAATAATTAATGTATCAATCGTATCTGTAAATTTCGTATAACCATAGTCTTCTCCTTCTTTTTCAACGCTTTTTAAGAAACTAAGGTCGTCATTGGGTCCAGCAATATAGCCATCTAAACTTGTTGCAATGAAAAGTGATATCTTTCGCATCTATTTTTAAATTTAATCTCTCCTGTCAATTTCTGTGTAATTGTAACTTTTTTTGATTTAAAACCTATCATTTAAGTTTTATAATTCGCTTATTTATACAAGGAAAAGTAAGAATCTCGTTCGTTTTAGCCGCTTTTTTTGTGTAAATTTTTGCTTTTTACTCATAGCTTAATGGTATTGTTAGTAGTTCATTCTATCAAAAAAGATAGTAACAAACTTTTTTCCTTTTTTAGTAACTTTAAACAAAACTAAAAATTTTTAAAACATGACAACGACCCTGTTAAGTGTGTTTTCTGCCATACTATTGATAGTATCAAGCTTGTCTTCTTTAGCGGGAGAGATCCAGATTAAAATAAACAAAAAGTATCTTAATTTCCCCATTTCCCATGCGCAAGACCGTGCTCAAATGGTCTTTATGGCGAATGATATTCCTGATCTCGCTGTCGTCATACGTTTGGCGCCAAGTGATCCAGACTATTGGGTGTTTAAAGATGTCTCAGATCTGCAAGGTAAAGTCTTGACAATCCGTTATGAAGGAAGTCAACAAGCGTTGTCTCAGATTTATCAAGATGATTCGATTGCCGGACAAGATAGCTTATATAAAGAATCTAAGCGTCCTCAGTTTCACTTTACCACGAAACGAGGTTGGATTAACGATCCAAATGGACTGGTTTATCACGATGGGGAATATCATCTTTATTATCAACATAATCCCTACGAGCGGGAGTGGGAAAACATGCACTGGGGGCACGCTGTTAGCAAAGACCTTGTCCATTGGGAGGAACTACCGGTGGCTCTCTTTCCAGATGAGCTGGGCACAATGTACTCTGGATCTGCCGTCGTTGATTACGAGAATACGGCAGGATATAATCAGCAAGACAAGCCCGCTATGGTTATCGCGTATACAGCAGCAGCGCCAGACCGACAAACCCAGTGTATAGCATACAGCCTTGATAACGGCAGAACGTTTAGAAAGTATGAAGGAAATCCTGTGATTGACTCAAAGGATA
This sequence comes from Sphingobacterium micropteri, assembly GCF_014692515.1. Taxonomy (GTDB): domain Bacteria; phylum Bacteroidota; class Bacteroidia; order Sphingobacteriales; family Sphingobacteriaceae; genus Sphingobacterium; species Sphingobacterium micropteri. Next base: position 58,657 of record NZ_JACOIK010000016.1, read on the forward strand.
CGTGGAACAGTGTTGATACTAGAGATCCAAAAGTATTTTGGTATAGTCCTTCAGACCATTGGGTCATGGTGTTGAATGAACGTGATGGACATTCCATATATACGTCCAAAAACCTGAAGGAGTGGCACTATGAGAGTCATGTTACCGGTTTTTGGGAATGCCCAGAACTATTTGAATTGCCTATTGACGGAGACGCTACAAATACCAAATGGGTAATGTATGGTGCGTCGGGGACGTATATGATCGGTAATTTCAATGGTAAGCAGTTCATACCCGAGCGAGGAAAGTATCAATTCACTACTGGCTCGATATACGCTGCGCAGACCTTTACCAATATGTCTGATAACCGACGTGTACAGATTGGCTGGGGGCGTGTTAAACATCCCGGTATGCCCTTTAACGGTATGATGCTGCTTCCTACAGAATTAACTTTACGTACGACCAGGGATGGCCTTCGATTATTTAGCGAGCCGACAGAGGAAATAGAGCAACTGTTTACACCTTTGCAACAATGGACAAACCTGACATCCGAAAAAGCCAACGAACTACTGGTCGTATGGAACAGTGAAGATTGTTTGCGTATTAGGACTACTTTAGTGCTTTCCCATGCTACCAGTGCAGGAATTAGTTTCTTTGGCCAGCATATACTAGATTATGACCTAAATGGTAACAAGGTGAATGGTGTCTTCTATTCGCCGGATGATATGACCAGCATGGAGATTTCGGCAGATATTTATATTGATAAGACCAATGTTGAGGTCTTTATCGACGGAGGAGCATATTCTTATTCGTTCGAACGAAAGTTTCCTACCAATGGTCCGGAAGGATTGAATTTCTGGGGAAATAATATTGAAGTGAAAAATCTAGAACTGTTTCGTATAGCATCTATCTGGGACTGATCATTTATTTGTTTCCTAATTTATCTTTTTATTTTCGATGATGGTATTTATGAATTGTCGTTCATCATCGAAATAATGCCGCAGTATTTGATAACAGATAAATTGGCTTACCGGAGCCTTTACATCCGTTGATCAGTGTCGTTGGTGTATAGTATATGACATTAAGAAGCAAAATCGGGCTTTTGCCCGATTTTGTGCTTATTTGAAGACGTCTAAAATATGTTTACAATTTTGTATTGCGTTCTGCAATAGAATTGGAGTAGAAATTCTCTTTAGTTATTATTAGCAATATTGTACATGCCGTTTAAGGTAGCACCGGTGATGTTAAAGGCCTTTACAGCAGTTCCCGAAGACACATTTAATCTGTAGTAGGCCGTTTCCTGTGTCGTTACAGCGGGAAGATAGATGTTGCCGTTGTGTGTAAATGTCGTTCCGTTAACAAAGATCCCAACTTTAGGGATCCCACCGATTGGGGTAACCGTCTGTGCATTTAGATCTAAGATACACCATTGTGCGGAAGCAGCTGTGGCAAGAATATAAAAGATTTCGTTGATCTGTTCTCTTGTTAGGTTTTGTATACCTCCCGCAGCCTGTACTATAGCGATAGCCTCCTGTGGTGTCTCGCTGTTCACTACACACACAGCCTTTCCATTACCGATAGTTGCAAATTTGTAGATGCAAGGTAAGAATACATTTTGCGCGTTCAATATTTTTGCCGGTTCAAACTTGTAGTCGGCGTCGATACTATTGCTGCCGGCCGCGATTTTACTGACACGTGCCGGTAGACCTGTCCCTCCGATATTTCCCGCATCAACGATGTAAAGGTTTCCTTGGTCATCTATCGACTGTTGTCCAAAAGGTTCATAGTAATCAATGGGGCTTGAACCATCACCAATACGTTCTGTCCAGCCGATGTACTTACCCGTATTGATATCTCCCTGATGCACGACGATCGTATTGAAATCTTCTCCAGTAAGACCCCGTATAACGGCAAAAATATCATTGCCTCTAAAGTAAAAACTTTGATAACGGTGTACGATGTTACCAGGAACAGGACCTTCAGTCAAATCAATTGTCCGAGTGACTTGCATCGTCTTTGGGTTGAATACAGAAATTTTCCCTTGGACTGCACGGTCCTGAAAAACCCCTGTTTCTGAATCTTTAATCATGAGTTGTGCCGAGGTATTATTGATGGTAGGAATAATCCCCTCTTCAACAATCCGGCCGTCTGCATTGACCACCATTTTGGAAAAGCCAGCCGTACCATCCGGACTTTGGATATACAAGGCATGATCATAAACTGAGGTTGCCCAAAACCGGACGAAATCTTGTCCGTCGGCTATATTGATCGTTCCACCATCTGCGGGAAGTTCGGCAACATATTTCACGGTCGCTGTCTCACTGCTGGTCAGACCATTGATGACGAACCCCGAAGTTTTGATTTCGGTAGTTCCGTTATCCGTGTCGTTATCTTTGTCGCAGGCCACAGTGCAGGTTACCACTAGAGCCACGGCAACTAAATTCAATTTGGTCCATTTTGATTTTTTGTTTATTGCATTCATTTTTGTTTATTTTTTAGAAAGAGTATAGTTTATTTTAAAAGCACAGTTAAATCCTGGACGAGGAATCCTGAAGTTGTCAAATATTTCCGCATTCAGCGCATTTTGGACATTGAATGAGAAGCTCAATCCGCGGTTTACCAAGGAATAGGTCGCCCCTGCATTGTGCAGATGTTGAACGGGAACAATATATTCGGGACTTGCCGTATCCAAATTACCTACTTCGTTGATGCTGAATCTATCGGTATAGAAGTAGGTCCAGAATAACCGTAGACTGTTTTGCGATCTAAAGATATCTTCGATTTTATAGTCAACACCTAGGTTATAATAAAAATTTGGAATATTGGGAACCTGTCGGCCGATCGAGGCATTATCAGCAGCTTTGCCTACTTTCGCTATCTTATTGCTCTGGTAAGTGAGGTTCGCCGAAATATCTAAACTTTTTAAAATCGTTAATCTAGACGAGAATTCCACGCCTTTTCCATCTACTTCAGCCTGATTGATATATCTCGCGTTTTCAATCCCTACCCGCTCTATTCTGATCAGGTTCTTTTGATTGCGTAAGAATCCATCAATCTTAATGGATAGATAAGCTTCTTCACCCAAATGGTCACTAAATGAAATACCTGCATTGATATTGTCACTCGTTTCGGGTTTTAACTCATAATTAGGTAGGATGACCAAAAAATCGCCAAAAATTTCGGGTTCGGTGGGTATCCGCACGGCCTTTTCCACACTACCCCTAACAAATAATGATGGCAAAATGCTGTACTTTAATGCTGCACCATAGCCATTTTGCGTATCATTAATTTTCCGAATAGGAAGTATGGTCGCTGATGATGTTCGCAGATCAATAGATTCTCCGGCATATTTATAGTTTTTATAGAACCCAATAGCGGTAAGTTTCTTCTCAAAAAAAAGTTGCTCTAATTCCACTCCAACGATATTTCTACTTATTTTGGAAGGAATAGTGTTGGGATCCAGTTGCTGTCCGTCTATGGAAAGTCGTATACCGAAAGGGTCTTCTCCTTTTATACGTGTATAGCTAAAAAAATCTGAAAACTTAACCGCGGTATTTGGACTCATTTGATAATTGACGATAAGGCGATGCGAAGTACCCAAATCGTGTGCACCTCTGGCCGTTGGAGAAGAAAAAATTTCAGAACCAGTATCGTTGTAACGTTTAAACGGTGCACCGGTCCAATTGTAGACAAATTTTGTACTGTCGTTAACTTTCGAAAAGGCGTTTGACAATATCCCAAAGTATCGCAAGCTCAGTTTGTCATCCATAAATTTCTTACGGTAGTCTACGCGTTGGGTAAGGCCGTTTACTTTACTTTCTGCTTCGCCCACGGCTATACCGTCAATAAATTTTCCTTGTTGGATTTCGTCAAATCGATAGGAATGCGAAAAAGAAAGTACCAACCGATCGGCCCATCCTCTATTTTTTAGGCTTAATGCTGCTTCGACAAATGAGGAAGCATGCTGATCATGAAAGCGTCTGGCGTCGATATACTCTCTTTCTATGTTTAAAAAATCACCATTTTCATCAAAACGCTCGACATTATTGCGAATGTTTCGCATGGTATAATCATTGTCAGAATAATTGTAGAAAGATGAAATAGAGAGCGATGTTTTATTGTTCCAGTTTTTGTTGCCGTTTAAGGTAAGGCGGTGGGTATTAAAGGATCCTACAGAATACGATGCCCGTAGTTGTGATTCGGTCGGTTCGACGGGGATCAGATTGATTCCGCCGCCCAATGCGTCTGTTCCGACGTCAATGGGCATGACACCTTTATACACGTCTATGCGTTGTAGTGCATCAACGGGAACAGTATTCAACTGGAGGGCATTGCCATATACTTCCATGGGGATACCATCGTAGTAGATGCGTACAGCTTCACCTGTTAGCCCATTTAAATTAATGTTTGGTTCGCTACCCAAGCCTCCACTTTGCCGGACTACAACTCCTGTCGAAGCTCTCAGTACTTCTTCCGCACCAAGAGAAAGGTCTACCACTTTGCTTACATCCAACGCATTGATGTTTATGGCTTGTTCGCTGAGCTGCATCGCCTTGCTTTTACCTATAATGTTGACATCCTGTATGGCTTGTGAACTCTCTTGGAGTATGAAAGTAAGGTCTAAATTATCGTCGACATTGATCGTTGATTTAGTGCTTTTAAATCCTACGCCACTAATGCTGACGACATACGTTCCGGCTTTGACATTCTTAAATTCAAAAACACCATTGTCATTCGTTTGGGTGGATTTACCACTTGCCTCTAATTTAACACTGATCAAAGCAAGCGGATTAGCGTATTGAGAGCTAATCTTTCCTTTAATGGTAAAGGTATCTTGTCCAAAAAGTGTAATCGGTATAAGTAATAAGGATAATAATAGTCTTTTCACGTCAATATTGCATTAATGTTACAAAAGTATGTCTTTTTTTAGACTTATTCTAAATAAACGAAAAAAACTAAAAATTATGCTATAACTTTCGACGGCTGATTTGACAAATATTTTTTATAGATAAGTATGCCAAATAGACCGGTAATCAGCCAGATAGCGTCTACAGCGTATACATAATATTGTCCCGATAGGAGCGTTTTCCATAGCCAGTCACCTGTAAATACACCATTAGCAATTGGCACCAATAGTCCCAAAATACAACCGATTAAGATGAAGTTCCGGTTCAGTTGTCGATACTCGTTCCAAAATAAACCTAAAATGGTAAGCAGGAGCCATCCTAGGAAAAATATCGTATTGATTAATTCCGCTCTGTCGGGCACGTCCATCGGTACGGAAATATTAGCTAGGAAAATAAGGGCTAATGCAGGAAACATGGATAAGGTAATTGCCAGATAAAACTTCGTAATACGGTGATGGAATTTTTTCTGTTTGGCGGTATAGCGATCGTTGTCCCGTGCTGTTTGCCAGATCATAACGCCGCTTATAATAACATAGCAGGTGACGACGGAAAGAAAGAAATAGATAATTTTCATTAGCGGTCCTCCAAAATTTGCATAATGCAATTTCACTAAAACACCAAACGCAGCAGAGGTGTACGTTTTTTCTTCCGGATCTACCGATTGCAGTAATCTGCCATCTTTGCCGCTATAAATGAATAGTCCGTCACCCGCGATGCCAAGACGATCATCTGTTCTCGCACTGACGGTACCATCTTCCTTCGTATAATTGTTAGCATATAGATATGTGATCTCAACTTCAGGATTTGCTGATTTTACTTTTGCGTATATATTATTTAAGGAAGTGTAGTCGTGCAATGTTTTAGCATTTTGATCATGCCGGTAACTCGCCTCGGGGTTTACAGCTTTCAGTACCTGACTGGTGTCTCCGTCGAACATCAAAAAAGCGCTCGGTGCGAGGAGAAATATAGATAGGCAGAGCAAAGCACCAGTCACGGCGTAAATCAGTTGAAACGGCAACGTTATAAAACCCAGGGAAATATGGCTGTTTGTCCAGATTTGCTTCCATTTGCCTTTGCTCGTAAAGCTATAGAACTTGCTCACCATGTTTTTCCAATGGATAAGCAGTCCTGTAATGGTCGCAAAAATAAAAAAGAAAGCCACCAACCCCGATAAGTAACCTCCGACAATTGGAATCTGACCGAAGTAATGTAGTTCATAAAGGGTATGGGCCATATGCGTTTTAGGCTTGTTGGGCGGCGTTATTTCGTGTGTTGTCGGGTTGATGTACGTTGAAAAACGTTCCTTTTTTCCGTCCGAATGCTTGATGGTTCCGTAAAACAGCATCAACGGATTGGTTTTTGTCGGCGGCATCATTCCGAATTGCGAAGTGATATCAAACCCTTCTACTTTTTGTTGGACAATAGAGGTTATCTGGTCATAATCAACCATCTCGGGGTTGATACTTTCGAATCTCGCCTCTGGATTTTCCCAACGGTATAATTCATTCATAAATAAGGAAATCGCTCCCGCAAAAAAAATAACATATAATGCAAAACTGATCACGATACCCGAAACGGTATGTGTATGGAATATTGCGTTATACATCCTCGGTTTTAAAGGTTTTAATCTCATACGCCTATTTATTTAAAAATATTATACCTATGAAAATCAAGATAAGCAGCATATAGACCGCCCATACCTTCCAACCGTTCTTGGCGAGAAAGGCAATTACCAGAAGAAACGACCAGACTAAAAACGACGTAAAGGCAGAGGTTACAATCAAACCATCTTTGTCTTCTAAGATTGATCCTATGGCATTATGCAAGAGTACGGAGACAAAATATCCGCCCAAAATGCCGGCAGTAATTTTCAATATTCTCTGCCCTGTACTTGAAAGATGCTTTTTGTCCGCCGGCATATCAAAGAATATTTTCGAATACAATTAATGCCAAGCAAATTCCCGCCACTAGATATACCCATTTTCTGTTTAAGGGGAGTACGATCATCATAAAACAGAAATTAAACATGACGGCGGCAAAAAAAATGAAAAGCCCGGTTCCCAGACCATATACTATGGTAGATAATACAGCAGATGCTAGCAGAAAAAACGAACCAATGATTTTGAGATACCTATTTTGAGGCCGAATTGGTCTTTTTAACAAAATGATTCCAGCAGGAAAATATTTTGAAGTTCTGTACAAAAAAAAGCAACCTATAATAGCAAATAAAAAAGGCATTTGATGTAATTTAGAACAAATATAAATAATATTACAACATAAACAACTTGAGTTTATAAAACAAAAAAGAGGCAAACACGTCGTAACATGTCTGCCTCTCCTGTTTTCACCACTAAGAATTTTTGCTTAGTGGTGAAGAGCTATATTTATTTTTTAGCGGTGATATCAAATTCTAAGTCAACCTCTTGTGAAATCATCCAATCTTTAGGGTCACCATCTGTTCCGTAAGTAAGGCCCCAATCCTGTCTATTAATGCTAAATTTCGATTGTACATTCACCTCGTTTTCACGGATGGACACTTTAGCTGGGAAAGATATATTTACCGTTTTTTCCTTAATGGTTAGATTACCACTAATAACGTTTGTTGCATCCGCTAGTACACTTTTATCTTTTGTAGGATCAAAAGGTCTTACAGCCGTGATTTCCAATTTCGATGTAGAATATTTTTCAACTTCGAAAAAATCTTCGTTTTTTAAATGCCCATCTAAATCTGCAGCCGTCTTTCCGCCCGTTTTCGCTGCATCTACAGCATTTTCATCCGTACGCAACGAATTCATGTCTATGATAAATTTACCACTCGCAATCGCATCATTTTCGAGGGTCAGGCTTCCTTCGCTCTCCAATGTTCCAAATCGCGGATCAAAACCACCTTTATGGTAAGCTTTCCATTTTATGGAGCTGTTTGCACGATCAAGATAAAATACGGTACCTTTTTCCGTTGCAACTTCTTGCGCTGTTGATGTCTGTACTTTGTCTCCGTTGGAGTTACCTCCACAAGCCGCCAATGCTAATGCGGCAACGATTGTTAAAGCTGATAGTTTTCTCATTTTTTATTTTACTGTTTATTGATCTCTAAATAGCGCTGCAAAGGTAATATAAGGTCGGTTTAAAAAATGCATTACTTACCAATTGGAAACTAGTTTCCAATTGGTAAGTAATATTCATTTGTTTATTTTTGAAAAAAATAAAACTCCAACATGATAAAGAGGAAAACAGTTACGAAGTCCTTAGAATGTAAGGTTAGAATAACGGCGATAACGGACACGATGCAAGTCTTGTCCGGTAAATGGAAAATTCATATCCTGGGAACGCTTTTGCAAGGTGGAAAAATGCGATTTATGGATCTTTTACGAGAGATTGATGGTATTGCCGCTAAAATGCTTTCCAAAGAATTGCAAGATTTAGAAATGAACCAGCTTGTAACGAGGACTGTCGTTGACACTAAGCCGATAACGGTCGAATACGAAGTCACGGAATATGGGAAAACGATGGAGCCGATCATAGATGAAATTGCAAATTGGGGTGTTTTCTATCGAAATAGGTTGCACGGTAAGACCGAATAAATCAACACCTAACCAACAAACCAGTTCAAGAGTAAAACGCCAAATAAGCCAATAACAGAAACCAATGTTTCCATAATAGACCACGATAGGAAAGTATCCCGCATAGATAAACCAAAGTATTCTTTAAACATCCAGAAACCGGTATCATTTACATGCGAAAACATGAGGCTTCCTGCACCAGTTGCCAGCACCATGAGTTCGGGGCTGCTATGGGAAGACTCGAGGATGGGTAGCATAATTCCGGCTGTCGTAAGCCCCGCCACAGTAGCCGATCCAATAGCTAGACGTATAATAGCGGCAATTGCCCAAGCCAAAACCAATGGTGATAGCGTAAGGTCAGCGGTAATTTCCGTGATATATTGGGCTAGACCACTGTCCACAAGCACCTGCTTAAACACACCGGATGCTCCAATAATAAATAGTATCATCGTCACACCCCGGAGAGCATCTTCAATGCTCTCCGCCTGCTGCTTCAAACTCTTACCCTGTCTTATGCCCATCGTATACATAGCCAATAGAGCCGCTAAAAGTAATGCAAATACGGGATCCCCTAGGAATTGTATGACCTTCAAGATACGGGGATTTTCGGGCAGAAACAGCGATCCAAATGATCCCAATGCGATGAGAAATACGGGAAATAGTCCAGTGAAAATACTTACAGCAAATCCAGGTGAAGCGGTCTGAATTCTGGATTTAGGAGTAAATAATTCTTCCGGTGGATTGGTGGGTATAGATTTCAAGAAGCGTCCAAAAAGTGGGCCACTTATAATAATAGCCGGTACCGCGACAATCATTCCATAGATCATTGTTAACCCAATATCTGCCTGAAATATGATCGCAATAGCTGTTGCTCCAGGATGCGGTGGCAGGTAGCCGTGCGTGACAGAAAGTGCTGCAAGTAAGGGGATACCCACGTAAAGCAAAGGAAGTTTGTTCGACCGACATACCATAAAAACAAATGGAACCAACACGATAAAGCCTACATTATAAAAGAGAGGAATTCCCACGAGGAATCCCGTTAATACCATCGCCCATGGGAGATTTCGGACGCCAAACACCCTCGTCAAAACATCGGTTATCTTCTGTGCTGCTCCGCCATCAGCAAGCAGCCTTCCTAAAATTGCGCCGAACGCAAGTATTAGCGCCAACTGGCCCATTGTGCTACTCACGCCAACTTCTACAGACTTCATAATGGATGTCCCATCCATTCCCATAGCGAAACCAACTGCCATCGACGTAAGCAGTAAAGAAATTATCGAATTAAGCTTTACTACCGTTATTAATAGTAACAGTAAAATGATTCCACCAAAAACAATCATCAAAGGCATAATACAGTTATTAGATGTTTAAAATTCTTCTTTCAACTTAAGGTAGAGACGTTCAAATTTCTGAAAGTTCTCCATGTAAATGCGATGGTTATTCTCATCCGGAAGATATCGTTTACTGTACGTGTCAACTGTATTGGGCGATAGGTATGCCCCATTTATACCAAGTGCTTCCATTCCTACGATAGCCGCTCCCCAAGCCGAACTTTCTACATTCTCTTTTACAAATACGGGTTTATTAAATACGTCTGCCAGCATTTGAACCCAGAGCACGGAACGTGCTAGGCCACCACTTGCATAAATAGTTTCTATCGGTTGTGTTGTTTCTTCCAATGCGATTCCAACGTTATACAATGCAAATAGCATCCCTTCAATCATCGCGCGCGCAAAGTGTGCTTTACGATGCTGAAGCTGGATTCCAAAGTAAAGACCTTTTGCCTTTGCATCCCAATATGGAGCACGTTCCCCCGTCAGATAAGGTAGAAAGATTAATCCGTCCGAACCAGGAGGGACGGATGTGATTTCGTCATCAAATAAAGCAGAGGAATCCGTACCTAACGATGGCTGCGAAAGTTCGGGCATAAACTGATCTTTAAACCAGTTTCGGACAACTCCCGCATTATTGATAGCACCACCCACCACAAATTCACCGGGACGAAGGATGTAACTGAAAACACGTTCTTTAGCGTCCGTATTGGAGTGATCTGTCATTACTCGTATAGCGCCACTGGTTCCTACTGTCAGGGAGGCTACGCCGGGCTTGGTTGCGCCCACACCCAAATTGGCGAGGCACCCGTCACTCGCACCAATCACAAAAGGTGTGCCTACGGGAATTTTCCATCGCTGCGCTATCGCTTCATCCTCTACTTTTATTACATAATCAACAGAGACTAATGAGGATAGGTGTTTATCTGTTATTCCGACCTCTGAAAGCGCTAGTTTACTCCAATGCAGCGTATGGATATCTAATAGACCCGTAGCCGAAGCGATAGAATAATCTATGACATATGCATGGAACAGTCGGAAAAATAGGTATTCTTTTATGCCAATAAACTTGTGGGTTTCGTTAAAGACAGTTGGTATATGCTTATTCATCCACATTAGTTTGCATAATGGAGACATTGGATGTATGGGCGTACCTGTTTGTCGGAATAGGTTCTGGCCTGCGGGTGTTCCTTTTAAGTTATCTGCAATATCTTGACTACGTGTATCTGCCCAAATAATACAATTGGTAAGATGATTCCCTTGCTCATCCATGGCGATAAGCCCATGCATAGCACTGCTTACAGCTATACCTTCTAAGCGATGTTCCTGTTTACAATTGTTTACAGCATCCATAACTTCCGAAACTGAGCGGACACAAGCTTCGTAAATTTGCGTCGGATCTTGCTCAAAATAACCAGTTTGTGGAGATAAAATAGGATATGTTACGCTATATTGTGTAATGATTGTCCCCCCATGGTCAAACGCTATTGCTTTTGTAGAGGATGTACCGATATCTAAACCAATGATCATATTTTGTTTATTCATAGAAAAGCCGATTACAAGGTACGAAGATGTGCGTCATTTATAACCAGTTTTCGTTTCTTTTTAACAATAAAGTTTTCTTGGAAACACTATAACCTTCCGCTATGTTCCTGCGTGCATGTAATAGGAGAAGGGCTGCTTTCATAATGGTTTCATCCAGTTTGTGTACGAAATCAAACTATCTCTTGAACATAATATAGTCTGTCATCAACGGATCCAGATTACTCTGCCTGAACTCCGTTGCAATCTGTGCGCGGTGATAAGTAGAATGGTTGATAATATGGAAAATAATGTCCCGGATAGTAGAGGTAAAATGTTGTCCTGTACTGTTTTTGTAATTTATAGTTTGGTTGAGGTCCGTGCTCTCTATAATACTTGACGAATGCCTATAGTTCGTTAAATCCAGACTTATGAACTCACCCGTGTCGTGGACCTGCCATACACCGAAGGTCTTTGCTTTCGGATCAATCCTATTGTTCCATATCTGGTGCGCGTTAAGTATGTGACTATATAAGCTGATGACCTTTTCGGGTAGTTGCTCTTGTTGAGAGACTATCGCCTGTGCCAATATTTGGTTGCATTCGAGATTATAATCGAAGAGTTCCTTGAAGAATTGTACCATTGTTTTATCCGTGTAGATGGATTATAAATATACTTATATTCTTGTCCTGGGGCAATTTTAAGTAAGAGAAATCTTTATATACTTGTAAATAGATAATTGATTAGAAAAAGAGGTTGATAACTAAAACATAAAGCGATGAAAAAACTGCAATTCACAAAAGAAATTAACGCATCGGCTCAAAAAGTATATGAAGCGATGTTGGGTTTAAATGATAAGTCGACCTACGAACACTGGACGTCGGCATTTAATCCGACTTCTACATATGAAGGAAGTTGGGATAAAGGGAGTAAAATCCATTTCGTCGGCACAGACGAAAACGGAAAAAAAGGTGGAATGGTTTCGGAAATCGTAGAACACAGACCCGCTGAGTTTGTTTCCATTCGTCACTATGGCTTTTTGGATGGTGATACCGAAGTAACTACGGGTGAGCAACTGGAAAAATGGTCAGGCGGGCACGAAAATTACAGCTTTCGAGAGAACAATGACATTACAACCGTAACAGTAGATATGGATATGATAGACGAATATCTCGATTATTTCAACAACACTTATCCCAATGCTTTGAATAAGTTGAAAGAAATTGCTGAAAAGTAAATCCAGTGATCGTGGGGTTAACCGCCACACCTTCCTGGCACTATTGCTTCGGAAAAGTCGCGAGATATAGATCCTCAACTTTCTTACGAGCCCAAGGTGTTTTTCTTAAAAAAGTCAGCGACGATTTTAGACTCGGATTGTCAACGAAACAATTAATCCGTATCTCTTGACTCAGCGCTTTCCAACCGCCATAGTACGTTAACAGTTCTTCGATAATCGTATCGAGCCGCTTGCCATGTAAAGGGTTGTTCGGTTGTTTTTCCATGCAATAAAATTATGAAAAATAATGGTATGTAGAGAGCATCCCTATGGAAATTCGGATGTCGGTTCCACTCAATTCCAACGGCGTGTTGTCAAGGTATTTGTATTTTAAATATATTTCAACCATTTTCGAGCTGAATCGGATACGATAATTAATGCCGCGGCCATCATTATGATGTCTTTTAAAACGAGACGCCCCGCGCCCGATAAGTACGGAAATCCAAATTGCGGTGTCGGAAAATCTCCACCTAAATTGGGTACATAAACTTCGGGGGTAGTAATCAAAAATGAAAGCGTAATAATTGACATTCCAAAAGTCAATATCCCTCCCCAAAACCCAACCTTAGGGAACCATATTCCAAGCAGAACTAGCATACCGATGACACAAATTAGGGTTCCTAATCCGTAAGAGAATACATACGTGCCGTTTTCCTTATGCCATTCAATATTCTTACGTACGACTAAACCCTCCGGATTTTTGTGCAGTTGATATTGTTTTACTAAAAGCCCATCCTTATTAATTCCCATAGCTTCCGATTTAGTATAAAAGAAACTCATGAATGGACTATTAGTAACAAATGGAACAATACCATCTGCTTCATATTGGAAAGCTTTTAATCCTCCAATCCATACGGTCACCACAAAAATTGATATACGTAAGAAATTAACGAAATATGCATTGGAACGCTCGAAGAATACTAACAAAGTTTTCATGTTTACTAACTAATTTGTACAAGGCTAAATTATGTTTAATGTAAACGATTAAAAATGGACAACTTCATAAATTATATGGACTTTTTTGCAACCTCTGCTATTCCTACTTTGTCTCTAAACTTTTTAGGTGATACCCCAACATGTTTCTTAAAGAATCTGCTAAAGTAGAATACATCTTGAAATTCCAATTCAGATGCTACTTCTTTTACACTTTTGTAGGTTAGGTGCAAAAGTTTTTTTGCTTCTAAGATCAATCGCTCTTGTATCAGTTCAAGAGGTGTTCTGCTATATTCAGTCTTGACCCGCTTGCCGAAAGTTGATATACTCATTTTGTAATAATCTGCATAAAACTGAACTGTTCGATGCCGAATAAAATTCTCATTAATTAAATCTCGAAATTCGGATAATGAATGGATAGCTGCGTTCGTATATTTTCTTCGTTGAAGAAACATTTCCTTGTTGCAAATCGCTAAAATAAGCTGCAGGTAAGATTTCATGATGGATGAATCATATGATTCATTTGATGTTTGAAGATGCGCTATTCGCTCAAATAACTGATACACTTCGTCGCTAAAATTTGGAGACGCGTGAATAAACGGTTGCTCAAAAATATTATTAAACAATACACCATTACATGCTACTTCTTTTTTGTGATACTCAATGCAATAAAAATCTGCGTGGAAGTGCAACATGTGAACCCTTGAATGCTCGTTTATTTGAAGTCTTGCTAATTGGAATGGTGATAGAAATAAAATGCAACAATCCGAAATATTATAATTCACTACATTGATTGCTAGCCCTTTTACCTGTTTTAATATCAGTATATAATAATAAGCATCATTTATTATTATCTCACTGCCAGAATAGTTGCTGTCATGAATCCTGATACCTCTGTGCATAATTTTTCATTACTCCAATGATGAAGGCGTTTATCACGTTTTGTGCAGTTTTTTCATAAAATTACTATTTATTTTTTATCTACTGATGTTATCGGTGTTATTATGGATTATTACGCGCTTTTGTATTATTTTAAGAATATAGTTCGTTTTTGTTTTGCCGATTGCATGGCCGCATCGAGGATTTCGACAACGATGCAATTAATGGTTAATTCATAAAGATCAAGTTTCTCCAACGCTAAAGAACCATTCACTACCGCGGCCAATACAGAAAATGGATCATCAAACGGAGCCGCTCTTGCAGGAAGTTGCGTCTTTTCTTCTTTATTGTTGCCCGACAAGCGGTGTTGTAAGGTTGTTGCATCAGGTGCTATAGCATAACCTTTGGTGCCATATACTTCCATGTCCTTTCTAGAAAATGGCCAATTCCATGAGGCTTGAATCAGACATTGCGCGTTTGGATATTGTAGAATGATGGTTGCTTCATCGTCCACCTCTTTGTAGATGTTGGGTTTATTTTGATGTACTGCGGCCGTTACCGAAAGAGGTCGCTCGCCGTTCATCAACCATGTCATCAGGTTGGCGCCATAGCATCCAAAATCCACTAATGCGCCCGCTCCATTTTTTGCCGGATCGGTCAGTATCTCCAAGAATTCTTTGCTCACCCCGATTTCCTTTGGCCCTTGATGTCCGTCATTCACCATCACTTTTCGTATTTCCCCCAATTGACCTTTCGCTAACATTTCTTTGATCTGCTGATTGCTTTCGTACCACGATGTTTCAAAATTTGTCAGAACATGTATCTTATATCGTTCGGCGAGCTCTTTTATCTCTTTGGCATCCGCTACGGTCGTCGCCAACGGTTTTTCCACCATCACATGGATCTTTCGCGGTGCGCATGCACGTACAACAGAAATGTGTTCATTAATAGCGCCGAATGCCGACACAGCGGCCGGTTTTAGCTCATCCAACATTTCCTCCAAATCCGTAAAGAAAAGAGCTTTATCTAGCTGGTATCGTTTGGCATAATGATCAATCAACTCGGGATTGGTTTCATAAATGCCGATTACAACCACATCCTTTTTGTCTTCTCGGTTAAAAATCCAGTCTACGTGTCCGTGACTTAACCCAGCGACGGCCAGCCGTAAAGGAACTTCAGCAAAAACTAAATGGCTGATTAAAATCAAAAAGATGTTTAATAAAATGGGTTTCATAATAAACGGTTTAATATTTTAGGAAAACTCCCCAAAATGTAAAAGCACTCCAGAAGGGTCATGCAAAAAGCACTCCCGCCCCCAAGACTCTTCGCGGATTGGTACTAATTTCACACCATTGTATTTTTCACGGAGATCGAGAGAGACTAATTCTTTCCAGATAAGACTAACATCTTCTACCTCAAAGAAAATCATCGTGTTATCTACCCAATCTTTTACATAGGCTTTCTGCAAATAAAAGCCCAGTCCTTGCCATTTAAATAAAGATAAGACGGGGCTTAATACTATTTCTCGAAATCCTATCTCATTATAAAACTTTCTCGACTCATCAAAATCTTTTGTTCCAATGAATGGGCGAATGGAGATTGCTTTTTGTTTCATCTCATATTATATTGAAATTGTTTGCGATATTCAGATCAAAGATAAAACATAATGAGGGTAAATTTAACAAATTTTAAATGACGAAAATGTGATATATACTAGCGTATAAATTACCTTTTAGCATCCATTTTTTGCTGACGATTCACATAATTGAATGGAATTCTTTAGTTTTGACTATAGCTAGTTAGGAGAAAATTGCCATATTATCTCTTGAGCGAAGCAACGTTTGGAAAAATTCAGAAATACGGACGAACAATGATACTGAAAGAAAGCATCAGCTATAACGACCTGAAATACCTGCTTACCGGGGTGTTTTCAGCTTTGCTGATTATGGGGTATGCGCAGGAAGGGGATAAACAACAGAAAGACACGCGACAACCTAGTGAGGAACGGCAGGAAAAGCAAACTACATTTATGGATTCCATCGATGTTGTACGTGATTACCGACCGATGCTGGCCGATGCCGTAAAGGTCCGCCGAAGCCCGGATATGGGCCTCAACAAGGAAGCGATTGAGCGTGAGCTGCAGCAGATCGCCGCTGCAACGTATTTTTCAAGAAATGGTTTTAAACAAGCCTACAATGATGAACTTCTTAAACGGAATCCCAACGCCTCACGTAACAATATCGACAATTACCGAATTAGTTATTTGGCCTACCGTGCAGGAGAGTATCCAAGAGCGACCTCTATTTTGGAGAGTTTGGAAAAATCGGATGCCTTTTATCAGGGCGCAATAATTACGTTGGGCAATATTGGTATAGAGACTGGTGATAAAGAACGTGCGCGGAATGCTTTTCTTAACGCGTCGCGAATGAATCTCGATCCAGAATTGAAAATGATAGCGTTGTATAACTACGCCAAAGTCCTACATGAACTAGACTCCGCCCAAGTTGCCCTAGAAGTACTCCAAGGTTATATCGCGAAGAAATATGCGGATAGTGATCGTGATGGCAAGAAACAGGAGAGTGCGGAAACGTTATCCGTAGATGTTTTGTTGGGTACGAGTAATTTTCATGCGGGAGTAAGTATGCTGGAATCGTTAAACAAAAGGAACCACGAAGCCGATGTAACCTATCAAAAAGCAACGTATTACCGTGCACTGGAGTTCTATAATGAGCGTGCCTTCGAAAATAGTATATCTATGTTTATGAGATCGGAAAAATTCCCGATCGATGTGGAAATGGCGGCGTTGGCCACATATTGGAAAGCAGAGGCGATGTACGAAGTGCGCAAGTACAAGGAGGCGGTGGAAAACTTTTCCCGATTCCTTCGATTGCCCGTTGCACGAAACACCAATGTTTACAATTATGCGAACTATGGTCTGGCATATGCGGCGTTTCGCAATAATAGTTTTGCCATGGCAGCTGATTACTTTGAGCGTTTTTTGGCGACCGATGGACATTCGATAGACGAAAATGTGCGTCATGACGTGATCGCGCGTCTCGGTGATTCGTATTTGTCCATACGCGATTACGTCCGAGCCAACAAATATTACGATCAGCTGATCAACCGTAAAGCTCCCAATCAGGACTATGCGTTGTTCCAGCGCGGTATTATCTATGGATTGCAGGGTGACAACGAAACCAAGCTCAGCACACTGTGGTCTGTTGTGGAGCGATTCCCCGGTTCGAACTATGCGGATGACGTGGCCTTTGAGGTCCCGTATACGTATTTCACTACGGGAGATTACGATACCGCCATTGAAGGGCTGCAGCGGATGATCGAACAATACCCCCGAAGCAGCTATGTTCCCCGGGCGTTGATGACCATTGGGCTTGTCCAATACAATAAAGGTGACACCGAAGCGGCGAAGGCCTCCTTCCAGAAAGTGGTGGAGCAACACGCTACAACTGATGAAGCAAGACAAGCGCTGCGTTCCATTGAAAATATTTATCTGGATCAAGGCGATGCTTCGAGTTATATTCATTACGCGACCAGCGCCAATATCAGTAATCTGAGTGCCGCGGAACAGGATAACTTTACTTTCGGAGTAGCCCACTCCTTGTTTGCCAAGGGGGCATATGAAGGGGCTGTGGAAGCAATCAATGCATACTTTGATAAATTTCCGAAACCAATACAAGAAAAACATGCGCGTTATATCCGTGGGGTGAGTTTGTACCGTACTGGGCATCCAAAAGAAGCGCTACACGACCTGAACATCATCCTGAACGACTGGACGAGCAAGTATACGGAGAGCACCTTACTGACCGTGGCCGCGCTATACCTAAACTTGAAGGAATACAACGAAGCCATCGTGCATCTCAAAAAACTAGAGCTTACTTCAGAATATAAAGAAAACTATAACTACGCGGTAACTAACCTGATGATTTGTTATTTCGAAATCGGTGACTTGGATCAGGTGGCCAAGTACGCGAAGTTGATCAAGAATTACGACCGGTCATCTGAGGAAGACATTGCCAAGGCGCACTTGTACAGTGCGCGGGCCATATTGCGGGAAGGAAATGTGGCTTCTGCCATGAAGGAACTGAATCTGGCGGCGCTCAAGAGCCAAACGGCAGTAGGCGCAGAGGCACGGTACCGCATGGGGCAATTGCAGTATAAAAACAAAGAATACGACAAAGCCCAAGAAACAGCCTTTGATGTGATTAACAATATGGGTGCACAAGACTACTGGGTGGCCAAGAGCTTCCTCCTGCTTGCAGATACCTATTCTGTTAAAGGTAACAATATGCAGGCGAAGAGTACATTGCAAAGTGTGATTGAAAATTATGAAGAAGATGATGATGTCATTCCTTCAGCAAAAGAACGTTTACAGAAATTGAACATGAAGTAACTTATATAAATCTATACTTCTTATCAAGCAACTCGGCAACGGCTATCTCACTTTATTAAATCCTGTGTTTCGGCGAAAAAATCTTCTGTTGCACCTACAAATTTTTTAACTATTTTCAAATTTTTATCAATCACGATCTTCGTAGGATATGTACTGATACCATACATTATAGCGACATCATCTTTGTCGGAATTTATTAATTGGGGCCATTCCAGGCTGTAGTTTTTTATAGCTGCATTCCACTCTTCCCTTTTTTGATTACATGCAATCCCTATTAAGACTATATTTTTCTTGTTTTCTTCATAAAAAGATTTCAATTTAGGGATTTCCGCTAGACACGGATGACACCACGTTCCCCAAAAATCAAGAACTATTATTTTTCCTTCGAAATCCGACAGCGAGACGTCTTTGCCATTGTTATCTTTTAATTCGAAATGCGCTGCATCATTCCCTATGTTCAAGTTTTCCTCCGCTAATTTTACAGCGCTAAATTTTTGATAGTTTCTGTAGGCGTTTTCAAGGACGTCCCGGAATATTCCGTTCCGAATGTCTGCTGTTAGTTTCGGATAATACGTAGCAAACTTCTCCAGCGAAAATCTAGAAATAAGGTATGCCGACAAATCTTGATCAAAATTATCATTTACATAATCTGTTTTGGCTTGGGAAATTTTACCAAAATACTGCTGTCTGGTACGGAATAGTTCGTTGATTTGATCCTCGGTTCCGCCATTTTCTCGTATAGAATCCATTTTGAGCTCAATTTTAACAGCGTCTATACTAGCGGTTTTGTAAGATGTGCGGAACTGCGCCAATTTTTGGCTAACATCATTCCCCGAAGTTTGATAATCAAGATAGCGCTCTTCGAGTTGACCTTCGATAGTGATCTGTTCATCTGGACGGCTAAAAAGTTCGATAAATTTTGTTTGAGCAACGTAAAAACTGCCACCACTTCTTTTATATACCGCTTTATGCGGAATTATTGCATAAGCTGTGGGCTCGGTGGATACTGGATAGGTGAACATATTGTCGTTCGCTATCAATGTGTCTTTATGCATGTCCTCGATATTCGCCAAAGGATATTTCCAAATATAAACCGTGTCATTGCCGAGTCCCTTTATTGTCGCTGTGATTTGCGCATTTGATCGTCCAAAAGGAGCCATTGCCAAAATAGAAAATAGGGTAATTACTAAAATTTTCATCATTAAGGATTTAAATAAAAAGATATTAAAAACAGTACTAAAAAAGGCAAAATACAAACACTTGTATTTTTAAAAGTAGACCGTTGTTTTTGGTTATCTAATATTAATTAGGGGGATGTAGGTTATTCCTCGGTGGTTGTCGGAAAATTATCGGTAAAGGAGAATGGGAAATAACTTTCCGATTGATTGTACCCTTGATACTTCCATTCGGATTTGCTATTTTCAACGACGAAATCCTTAATAATATATACATTGACTTCGTTTCCACAAGACATTCTATTCAAATATCCTTGGCGAAAATATCAACAACGTGTACTTGACGAACTGCGTTCACATCTTACTGACAGGCATCTTCACATTGTAGCTCCACCGGGATCAGGAAAAACAGTGTTAGGCTTAGAGGTCGCTATTCGGATCAACCAACCCACTTTAATTCTCGCGCCGACCTTAGCCATTCGCAATCAATGGATCCAGCGGTTTTGCGAATTATTTCTCCAAACATCCGAAGTTCCCGAATGGATTTCCAGAGATATACGACAACCTAAGTTCTTAACGGTCGTAACATATCAGGGTCTCCATAGTGCCTGCAATCATGTAAAGACTTCAGAAAATGAAATAGACGCCGACGACAACGAAGCTGAGGAAGAAGCCACCACCGTACTTCGGCGTAGCCGTAACCACAACCGCAACATCAATCAAATTATTAAAGGCTTGAAACAGGTTGGTGTAAAGACCATCGTGGTGGACGAAGCACATCATCTAAAGAATGAGTGGTGGCAAACGTTAATTCGTTTAAAAGATACGTTAAATCCCGTGATCGTCGGATTAACCGCTACACCTCCCTATGACGTCACTCCTTTGGAATGGCATCGTTATATCACCTTAAACGGGCCTGTTGATACAGAGATTTCGGTTCCTGAACTCGTGGTGGAAGGGGACTTATGCCCCCATCAGGATTATATCTATCTCACCACGCCTTCCAGTGCGGAAAATATTATCATTCATGACTTCAGAGAAAATGCCCAACGCTTTTTTAATGAACTCAGACAAGATGAAACGCTGCTTACAGCCATTGAATCCCATCCCCTCTGGCTGAACCCAACGCAACATTTAGAAGTTATTTATGAAGATATCTCTTTGTATTCAGCTAGTCTCATCTTTCTGCATGGCAACAGCCGCCCTATTTCCGAAGATCATCTAAAAATTATTGGTGCAAGCGAATTCGATATTCCGCATTTGGACTACGAATGGATGGCGTGTCTGCTGGAATTCTATCTGTTTAAGGAGAAAGTACATTTCGATCCTTATACAGAACATCGTACCACTTTAGAGAACCGACTCCGTCGCAATGGTTTGATTGCTGGTAGAAGGGTCAGTTTTAGTAAGAGTAAACGAGTAACCACGCATTTAACGTCCAGTATTAGTAAACTGGAAGGAATAAAAGAAATCGTATCGTTCGAATATGAAAAATTAGACAAGGACCTTCGAATGGTTATCTTGTCGGATTATATCCGGAAGGAGTATTTTCCTAATTCGTTCACCAATACGATTGAAATCAAGAAAATGGGTGTTATCCCTATTTTTGAAATGCTTCGAAGAGAGCAGATTAGCGATCTGAAATTAGGGGTTATGACCGGATCACTGATTGTCATTCCACAACAAGCTTTAGCTATTTTTGAGGAAAAAGCCAAGAGGTATGGACATCAGCAACTTACCTTTTCTCCGGTTCCCTTCGACGACAGCTACGTGATCATTCAACAAAATGAGCAGTTGAAACACGATATTATTCATATTATCACCCAAATTTTTCAACGTGGGGATATTGAAGTACTGATCGGTACAAAATCTCTTCTCGGGGAAGGTTGGGATGCTCCAGCGATCAACTCACTCATTCTAGCAAGTTTTGTCGGTTCGTTTGTGTCCTCTAATCAGATGCGGGGTCGTGCTATTCGAACGCAAAGCGGCAATCCAGCCAAAACCGGAAATATTTGGCATTTAGCCTGTATAGATCAAACGATCGCTAATGGTGGTGACGACTTTCAACTATTACGGAGACGTTTTCGAAGTTTTGTCGGTGTTTCGAACGACGAACCAATCGTGATTGAAAATGGGATCAGACGGATCATGACCGTCGACGGGCCCTTAAGCCAAGCGGATATACCCAGCCTTAATCAACAAAACCTGACGCTGGCCGGTAACCGGCAGGATTTACGCCTGCGGTGGGAAAAAGGTCTTCAATCGGGTATTAACTTAGTTGAAGAAATTAAAGTTCCTTTTTATGAAGAGGGGGGATACCAGACTGTAAAATCCGTTCATTTGCAAAAAACGATTGCCAATTTCACAGGAACATTAGCTAGCGGTATAGTGATATATATGGAAACGGTCTTAGAGATCGTGTTGCGGGCACAACGATGGATCAAAACCTTTCATGATGCATACGTTGTCTTAAGTATCATCGGCGTGATTGGCTTTCTTCTTTTTGGATATCGCTCATTCAAAGCACTTCGAGTATATGTTAGTTACCGTGATATTGCTAAAGATATGAAAAACATTGGTGATGCCGTGCTTATGTGTCTGATCGAAGCAAATGCTGTACATACGGAACGCACCAAGCTGACAGTAGAATCCTCGATGGATGAACATGGAGCTGTCTTCTGTCATTTAGAAGGTGGATCAACGTTTGAAAAATCAATCTTCATTCATACCCTGGAAGAGATTATTAGCCCGATAGATAATCCACGTTATATTATTATTCGTAAAAGTAAATTCATGACGTTTTTAAATCAACGTGATTATCATGCTGTACCTGAAATTTTTGGTCGAAACAAAATGTTAGCTGAATATTTTGAAAAACAGTGGAATAATTATGTAGGTCAGGGCGAATTAATTTTTACACGTACGCTCATCGGCCGTCAGGTATTGGTTAAATCCCGTGTTAAATCTTTACTATCCCAATTGGATGACCAGGTAGAACACGTTAGCAAATGGAAATAGGAAAGAATGGTGTAAAAACGGATTGGCGTAGATACTGCGACACGCTGTTGCAGTATTCTGTGCTGCCCGCGGTTGACTCTAGGAAGATACCCTATAAAATCCTATCTTTAGTTCCATGAGCTATATCATGATTCAAAATATTATTTTGCAACTGGAAGACTTACAGGGGCAAGAAAATTGGTTAGATGAAAATTTCGAAAAGAAGATTGGAAGCGTCGCAGAGGATAAAGTTTTCAAAAGACCCTTGCCAGAACTGCATAGTGTTGCTGAACTCATTTCCCATGTATTAGTATGGAGGCTAGAAGCGATACGGAAATTAAAAAATCTGGATGCCAAATTAACAATAAACAGCCCTGAAAATTGGCGGACGAATGATGAGTTAATGGAAATTGGATGGCAGAATTTAAAGAATGATTTTTTCCAAAGTTTGTATACGCTTATTGAAATTTTAGCGGAAAACGACGATACATTTCTTGATAAGCGCTATCGCAATAATGAAAGTTTTAAATATCTCATCGAGGGGCTTATCCATCATGACCTTTATCATTTAGGGCAGTTGGGTATTACCATTAAGTTTCTGCGATTAGAAAAGTAGCGCTAAATTAAATTATAGTTTTCCTTTTAAATCTAA
This sequence comes from Sphingobacterium micropteri, assembly GCF_014692515.1. Lineage (GTDB taxonomy): Bacteria > Bacteroidota > Bacteroidia > Sphingobacteriales > Sphingobacteriaceae > Sphingobacterium > Sphingobacterium micropteri. The sequence continues at coordinate 82,275 of NZ_JACOIK010000016.1, forward strand.
GAGGTTTCAGTATTTCTTGAAATCCTTCTTTATTCTTTATCAAAGATCAGAATAAAGATCTGTTTAGAATACGCTGTACCATGTACGGATGGTGACTTGTAAATTCCCGTTCGAAATCGTTAAGTCCATATAAGAAACAGCTCATTTTAATCCGGTCCCCTTGTTTTGAATAGAGGCGAATCTGTTGCATGTTTTTATTGAATTCAGCATCTCTTAGATCTTCCCATCTAATGCAACTTGTTGTTCCCCATGCATTGTAGGAGGTAATACTTTCGGCGTTGTAAATCACCCGATGGTTGTAGTAGTAAAAGGTGAGATGGATGAAGCCGTACAGTATAGCCAGTAATACAACTATAGGAAATATATAAGAAGTCCATATTTCATTGTCTTTCGTTTCTCAGCCAAAATAGAAGCCGATTCCTATAAAGAACAATAATAATATACCCAAAAAATAACCTAGGATCGCAAAAATAACATGGTTTTTAAGCATTTTGTCACCATTTGCCAAAACTTGGAAGTGTGCACCTTTCTTTTTTGCCAGACCAATAGTCCAGCCCATAATCGCAAAAGTTGCCAATAACGTAATAATACCGAAGCTCATAATATGATCAATTAACGAGATAAAGATAGACTGAAGAATTGGATTATGACTGTCGCGATCCAAAAAAAAGTAACTGCGCAACAAATGGCTTTGTTGTTTAATCAGACTAAGCAAAACATCAGCTTACATATAAATAACTGCTATAACGAAGAAGAATTAGAATCTATCTCAATTGTCAAGAATTCCTTGACCGTTCAAAAAGAAGGTAACCGGAATGTCAAACGGAAAGTGCTATACTACAATCTAGACGTTATTAAATAATAAGTACGTTAAAACACTTGTAGGTATTTTGTATATATAATTAAAAATGATGAAGATGACAGAAACCATCCGTAATTACCCAATCCAATCTCTTTGGCTAATTGCGATAGGATAGGAGCCAGGATCAATGTACATCCCCAATGTTTCAGTATATAAGATAAATCCACCTTTTACTTATTAAATTGCTCGTTATACGTTTTCACATGATGAGGAAACTCTTCTTCGAAGAATGGATACGATACACCTAACAAGGTAATTTCAAATTCGCCATCCATTCCGCTTATCTGATTTTCACCGCCTTTTACTTCAATGCCATTCTCATTCAGAACCTTTAAGTTTGATATAGTCCCCGTTGATAGCAATTTGTTCGTTGGATAGTCGTGCACTAGTTGAATGGCGTTTTCGGTACAATAATTCTTGATGAAATCGTAGCCGTACACAATGTCGATGAAGGTTAGCAACCCAAATATAACTCCCATAGGAGGATCTGATTTTTCAAATTTTGTTGTTCCTATAATCTTGTCATCAAGGAACACGTCATATACTTTTGTGTTCATGTTGTTTTCTTATGTTCAGAAACTAATTTTTTATTTCGCCACTATTCCTTCACCACGGATCATAATGGTATTTCTTTTATCAATATTCTCTTTGGATTTTGTCAATAATTTTATTAATCCTATCTCGACATTGTCATTATTTGTTTGCAGTTTGTCAACGATTATCGTTAACAGGTTATTTTCATCTACAAAATAGCTTTCTTGATCAGAATTGATCACCTCTGCGTCCAGCATGAATACTACAGGTATTTCTTTAAAGCTTGTATATTTATTTTTCAATTCTGCTAAGGAAATAAATTTTGGAGTATAGTCCGCTTTAGTCTTTATATGGATCTGAGCCGCGTATTTTTGCGTTTCGATTAGGGTATCTCTTTTGACTACATTCATGCTTTCTATTTGTTCAGGGTTGATAGAACCAAGATTTTGTACAAATCTATCATTAATAAAGTAGGCGGGCAGCTGTATCTGTTTCTCTCTGTTAACTATGATCACTCGCAAGGAAGTGTCTCTACTTTTATTGATTGTAACAGGCGTGGATTTCTTTGAGAACACATTTTTCGCTCTTTGGGCAAATGAATGTGTCGAAGTAAACATGATTAGAATGAGAATAAGCTTTTTCATGATGTAAATAACTAATGGTGGGTCATTTCTTTTTTAAAGATTGAATAAATCGTTGCCAGATATTAGGTCGTTTAACGATAACTTCTCCTATGTAAACGATATCCTCGTCTAATATCACTTTGAGCGGTCGAATCGTCTCTTTTTTTAGCTTTATTCTTACTATTTTGTTTTTAAAGCCAATGTATTGAAAAAATAGTGAAACTTCCTCTTTGTTTTCTGTTGCAAATTTCAGTGTAAAATGTCCTTTAGCATCTGTAGAGGAAAGATATTGTTTGTCTATGGAGATTGGAACGCCTACCAAAGGGTTATTCTGTTGATCTGTGACAACTCCTTTGATAGTTATAGAGTCGACTTGTATTATATAATTAATCTCGACAATACTTTTGTTGCTCTTGAATGTTGCTTGTGTAGATTTGATACCTATTGTGGTTGAAAGGATTAAACTGGCAGCTACTCTTATATAACTTTTGCTCTTCCAAAACCAATTGTGGTTAGGTATCCTGTTTATTCTTCCACAGATCTTTTTGTTGGTGTTTTGGATGTATCCTATGATATCGTCTGTTTTCCAATCCGTAAAATCGACCACTTCCGTTTGACAGACAGAACAATGCCGTCCTCGTTCAGAAGGAGACATGTTATCCCATTTCTCAGTGCAGGGTTTTGGAGTTGTTATAGACATAAATTTGATTTCACTTTTATTATCGCTTATTTTTTTGTTCCAGCAGTTCCCTAACTTGAGGATGGACAGCTTGTGGATCAATTTTATCGGTTAGATTTAAATATTTATTAGCACTATCTTTTTGATAAAAGTAGGAATACGCAGCTGTCAACTGTGCCAAAATTCTCGGATTATCCTTGTCTAAAGTATTGGCTTTTCTTAAGCTTTCAATAGCTTTATTAAGCGTGTTTAAATCTTGATCCATGCTAAATAATTGTCCATAGCTCGTCGCTTGCGATTCATAAACCCTTGGATTGAAGGGGTTTATTTTTAATGATTTCTCAAAGAAATAGATTGATTCTTCCAGTTCATTTTGTCTTCCCAGTAGATTGCCGAAACCCCAATAAACATCGGCATTTGTACTATCTAAGAGCCAAGCCTGATTAAATCTTTTCATAGAACTTTCCAAGTCATTTTTATAGAAATATTCCCAAGCCATATCAATGTAAGACACTGCGGCAGTTTTCCTATCTGAGAATTTTGAATCTACGGAAGCGAAAAAATCGTTGTCGCTTTTAATTTGCGCTGCGCATTTTGTTAATTTGCCATACATGGGAAGGAGGTTAATACCTTCTTTACAGTCTTGAACCGATGAACATGCTATGTACAATAAACAGGTAAAAGTAAGTATTAGAAATTTATTCATATAATTCATGCAGAAATCCGTATTTTCTACTTTCTGTGATTCAGCTTTGGAGCCGAATAATTTATTTAAAAAATTCATATTGTGAGGCTTTGGTTAAAATTTTTAATCTCTATTGTGTAAAACGGTCGTATATCCTTAATAGCTTATTATATCTTTCCAACTTTTTGAACAAACCAGAATCCTTTGTGCCACAGCTACTTTATATATGGAATTCATAATTTTCTTTACTTCTTTAAAAGTACGAAATATTAATGGAAATGTTAATGTAGTTCGAAATGGTACTACACAATGTCATTTTTTACCCCGATGCTCACAAAATTTGTAAATTTAGCCATCAAGCTGTTTTTCCCATGAAAACAAAAGAAACAACATTTATGAAAACTTTGAGAATAGTTATTGAACGTAGTGTGGATATGTTCAGTGCGTATGCGAAGAATGCTGATTCCTGTAAATAGATTTTTTTCGCAATATTAAATTATTGTCTATCTTTGCACTCATTCTTGATTTATTCATCTTTTAATATCAAGGAATCATGACAACGCAAAATTACATATCGTCCCTTTCGCTCATTGCCTAATAAGGTAGTCAAACCTCTTTTTTTAGAATTAAGCAGTTGTGTAATTAACTTATGCAATGTTTGCCTGCCTGAAATTTCATTAGATTGTGCTGCGCGATCCTAACAGGGTATATCCTTCTACAAGGACGAATTGCAATCAAAAATCAAATTCAACAAAAATTACAAACATTTCCAGATAGAGCCTCAATCAGGCTTTTCTGGGTTTAAATATATATCCCCACATGGGCAATTTAAGAACAAAAGATTTAAGTAAGATAGGTTATCATAATGATCAGCTACGAAGTCTGGTTATTGGGATAGTCTCCAAAAATTTCAAACATCACAGCAAACAGGAAATACTTGACCTGCTCCAAGATATTAAGAACGATCCCGAAGCATTTTTGGATAACGAACTGACACGTAAAATAGCCGAGAAAGTTATCGGGAAGATCGATGAAGTATCATTTAAAGCTTACGGGCTCCGCGATGAACCGGTATGCTTTAAAACATACGGCGGTAAGGGCATTGAACCATCAGCCAAACAACAAATGGAACTTGCTAGCCTGTTGCCGGTAAGCATACAAGGTGCCTTAATGGCAGATGCGCATATGGGATTTGGCTTACCTATTGGTGGTGTGTTAGCTACAGATAACGCGGTGATCCCATACGCAGTGGGTATGGATATCGGTTGCCGAATGACACTTTCTATTATTGATGAAAGCGATAGTTTTATAAAGAGGTTTGCATATCAAATCAAGCAGGCGTTAAAAAACCATACTCATTTTGGAATGGAGGGTGGGTTGGACGTCAGGCAGGATCATGAAGTTTTAGATAGTCCAGTATTCAACGAAATACCTTTTTTGAAACCGCTAAGAGGTAAAGCTGTCAGGCAATTGGGCACATCCGGAAAAGGCAACCACTTTGTGGAGTTTGGTGAAATAGAGATGCTGGCCAATAATGCTCTAGGATTACCGGCTAGGAGGTACTTAGCATTGTTAACACATTCGGGAAGTCGTGGTTTAGGCGCTGCCATCGCTAAACACTACACGAAACTCGCTATGGACAGCTGTAAGTTGCCTCGGCATGCACAACAGCTAGCTTGGTTAGACATGAATAGCGAAGCGGGGCAGGAGTACTGGCTTGCTATGACATTGGCTGGTGATTATGCTAAAGCGTGTCATGACCGGATCCATTCGAACCTATTAAAAGCTTTAGGGTTAAAGGCAATCTGTGTCGTGGAAAACCATCATAATTTTGCATGGAAAGGCAAATTGTCCGATGGCAAAGAAGTGATCATACACCGTAAAGGCGCAACACCGGCCCATAAAGGTGAACTGGGCATTATTCCCGGTAGCATGACAACACCAGCTTACCTCGTATCCGGTAAAGGAAGCCACGATGCACTATATTCCGCATCGCACGGTGCAGGCCGTGCGATGAGTAGGCAAAAGGCTAAGGATAGCATGACAGTTTCATCCATGAAAAAGATGCTTATCAATGCGGACGTTACGTTAATCGGAGGCACAGTTGAAGAAAATCCTTTGGCATATAAAGACATTGACGCCGTCATGATTGCACAACGTGATCTGGTTGATATCCAAGGTAAATTCTATCCGCGTATTGTTCGAATGAATAAAGAGTAATGATGAAAAAAATTATGATACAAATTACATCAGGCAAGGGCCCGGCAGAATGCTGCCGGGTTGTCGCCTGTGTGCAAAGTTTAATGATGAAACAGGCCAAACAACAAGGCTTTCAAATGCAGGTGCTTGAAAATAAGGCTGGCGAATTAAAGGGAACACTATTGTCTTCCACTATGATGCTTATAGGCAATAATCTGGATGACTTTTTAAAAGAATGGGTAGGAACGATACAATGGATCGCACAGAGCCCATATCGTAGATACCACAAGCGTAAAAATTGGTTTGTGGGTGTTGCCGCCTTCGATGTGAAGACACTAATGCAATGGGATCCCAAAGATGTTAAGTTGGAAACCTGCCGTTCATCGGGTCCCGGTGGGCAAAACGTAAATAAAGTTGAAACAGCCGTACGCGGAACACACTTGCTATCAGGCTTACAAGTACTGGTTATGGATACACGCTCGCAGTTGGAAAACAAAAAACTTTGTTTAGCCAGATTGCAGGAAAAAGTATTAGTCTGGCAGACAGAGCAACTCATGGAACAACAGCAAAACCAATGGCAGAATCATTATGAGTTGGCGCGTGGTAATGCTGTCAAAGTAATTAGACGTGATTTATTTTGATTCGGCTATATAGTATTCTATCGACAATTGATCGAAGAGATGAGTAGAAAGGATACGCTGCTATCTCCCTTGCATTTTCACGAAAAGTTTCATGAAGATTCAATAAAAAATACTATATTAACTTTTTAAATAGTGCTATTAAGACACATCTTACTTATAAACCTTAACATCGAAGCAGTGAAAAAACTGATCTATCTTTTTTTGTTACTTATTGTCACCAGTCAAGATTTAGTTTTTGGCCAAAAAACAGACGTTCCACTGTTAGGCGTTTGTGCGACAATGGATAAAGTTCCTTTGATCCATAAACATGGATATACTTTTATTCAACCGACTGTTGCCGAAATGTTGCAACCGCAAAAACCGGATAGTCTATATGATGGGCATATCAATAATATTAATTATCCGCTGGATATGGTCGTTTGTAATGTTTTTATCCCCGGTTCCATCAAGACCACCGGGCCCGAAGTTAATGAGCAAAAAATCATGGCGTATGCTACCAGAGTTTTTGAGCGAGCAGAAAAAGCAAATATTCGGCTAATTGTTTTTGGTAGTGGCGCATCCCGCATGATCCCCGATGGGTTTGATAAAAATGTCGCACGCAAGCAGTTTGTAGACATTTCTGGAAAACTGGCCGTTCTTGCTGCGCAATATAATATCGTACTCTCGCTGGAAAGCCAGAATAAAGAAGAATGCAATTTCATCAATACTTTGCAAGAGGCCATTTTGATTGCCAAAGAAGTAGATCATCCAAATTTCCGTGTAACGGTAGATATCTACCATATGATGCGTGAAGATGAGCCAGCTGACCATATTATCGATGGAGGAAAATATATTTACCATTGCGATATAGGTGAGAAAGAAACACGTTCCTCCCCAGGGGTAAAAGGAGATGACTTTGTGCCTTATTTCCGTGCGTTTCAGCAAATTGGTTACAAAGGAATGATCGCATTGGAATGTCGGTTTACGGATTTGGAAACGGAACTTCCTTTAGCGAAAGAAACTATTGCCAAACAGTGGGAATTGGCGAAAAAGCTATAGCTGGATATCAACTTCTGTGTTGACCTTTCGGTATAATGGTTTTTTAGTTTTGTTTCCAAACATTCCTTATTCCATTTAATATTATTTGCAGTGTTTTTCTAATAATGACTTTCCAGAGTCGAATCCGAGATTTCGCAGTATTCTGAAATCCTCGCAGGCAGACTCTTGATCATTTAACAAGAGATAACAGTAACCGCGATTTATCAAAGCTTTTTCATTTTTAGGGTTTTTGGCGATCATCCTGTCAAAGTACGTTATAGCGCCATAAATATCACCTTCCTCAATCCGCTTCGCAGCGTATCTAGTATATCGTTCATCAGTTAAAAATTGATCCATAAAATTGAAATCTATTTCCAGGGTGACTTGAGCGTCAACAGGCTCTCCATTGTAATGAGCGGGGTTCCAATTCTTTGCCATTTTACTACAGGTTTTAATAAATTCCTTGTTAAATTTATCATCCATCCCTTGCAAGATTTTTATATTATCTACGGAGCCAGATTTACGAACAACAAAAGTTGCCAAAAACAGCCGCCCATAATCCTGGGAAAAGCCCGTCATATATTTGCTATAAGATGGCATCGCCGTCTGCAAAGCATGGCGTAGTCCATAGGGGTTCGAAAAAGTAGGATGGATCTTTTGACTGGCTTTGTAAACCGTATCAGTTTTGGAAATACCTACCAAATCCTTTCCGTTCCATTCCGATGTATTTTGTAAATGTTCGTATCTAATTAATGTTATCAATAGCGAACTTGGATCTGTTGCTCCTAAAGTTCCCGGTTGGACGACAATTAAGCTATCCGAAGTAAGACGGATAATTCCCAATGTTATTTTGGCTTTAAAATTGGTAGAAATCTCTATTGTACCGTTTCTATCCTCATAAGAATTGAAGTTTCCTGCATGGGTATAATCAGTAATTATGGCAGCCTTGTTCTTTGGTTTGAAACTGTATTTTAAGAATGCATATTTCAGCGGGTGCGCTTCTTCTACTTCCATGCCGTCTAAATAGGTCACACCTACTTTTATCCAATCGCCTAACAAGGTTGTTTTTTCTTGTGCCTTTATTGGGAAAAATCCATATAGTAAAAAGAAGAAAGTTGTTATCGCTAAATGGATATGGTTACTATTAGCTTTTAAAAATATGTTTCTTAAATAATTCATAATTGTCAATTATGTGAAGCAGATAGAACAATGCCGTCCTCGTTCAGAAGGAGACATGTTATCCCATTTCTCAGTGTAGGGTTTTGGAGTTGCTATAGACATAAATTAGTCAGTTGCTTTAGTTATTTTACAAATAACTAAACTTTATAAAACTACCAAAAATCTTTTATAAATCAATGGGAAGATGTCAAAGTCATTTAGGCGGGTCAGTGGCGCTAATTTAATTATACCAGTCACGTAATGGTGGGATTCTGAAGTTACAAATAGCCGCCGCCTAAACCAACAGAAATAAAAGGCGCCCCTCGCTGCAGCGACAACAGATAATCATTTTGAAAATAATCCAATCAGCCGAAATGGATAAAACAAGTCATGAAAACTCGAATCTAAAAGAAAAGTTTAACGCGCCTAGTTTCGAAGGAAGCAATATTTTTTACGTAAGTTTGGTTTATTGATTTACGTTTTTCGGTATGATCCTAACATTTGCATTAAATTATAGACAATTACTTTTTATCGTTGCTATAGCCTCTTTATTTCTTGGTAGCTGCTCGAAGGAATCTTTACATCCTGAAGTTGACGGAGACGAAACCATTCTTCCTCACGAATATGAAATAGAAAGTTTGACGTATCTATTGGCGGATGACGACAAAATTGATACTGTGAAGATCAAAATATGCACAGAGGAGTTTACTAATTCCGGGAATACCCTTAAGGAAGTACAGCACGTCGAAACGTTTGATGATCTTTTCAAAACTTCCTTTTTTGAATTAAATCTAGAAGAAAACGAATTACCCTTAGATTTAAATATCACCGAATTTAAGGTTAAGGTGCCTGATGTATATTACGAAGATGGGACATTTTCCTATTATCCCGAACCTTTTACAATAAGCGACAGCGAGCAACGGGAGCCGTACAAGCGTAACAGTACATTTACCTTCGACCTGAAAGTACCCGCACAATCAAAACTAATATTCGCAAAATCTATTGACCGGCATGATATCATCTGTTCATTTAAGTTGGTCATACACGATAAAACCACCGGTGAAAAATATACCGTGGACGGAAAATGGCACGGCGTACTTCGTTATTTTAACGAAAGTTTTTCGGTCGACGAAGAAGTGTTAAATTGATAAAGCTAATATGGATTCAGTAAAAACATCTACGCTTCAAAATATATGCAAGATCTTTTTGGGCGGGTTCATGTTATTTGCGGGCATAAGTCATTTAACCTTTCTTCGAAAAGAATTTTTGGCTCAGGTACCTAGATGGTTGCCAAGCAATCCAACTTTCATGGACTTCGTGGTTATATCCTCCGGAATTGTTGAAATTGCTCTTGGATTGGCCATGATATTTTTAAGCAGATATAAAGTTAAAGTAGGCGTTATATTAGCCCTATTCTACATGCTCGTTTTTCCAGGTAACATCTCGCAATACACCAATCAGATTGATGCCTTTGGTCTCGATACAGATCAAAAAAGACTAATGCGGTTGTTCTTTCAGCCGGTTTTAATGCTGTTGGCACTTTGGTCGACGGGTGCAATTAAGGCGTATATGCAAAAAAAGTTCAACAAGTCTTAGTTCGGACCCATTTCCTCAAGTTTTCTTTATCATGTTTGGTTAAGAAATTGTCGTCTAATCGCAAAATCAGTAAGCCGGTTAATGTCGCCGGTATAGTGTCCATATCAAACACTCATCTATGGTGACGCTTGTTAAATTGCTCGTCATACGCTTTCACATGATGAGGAAACTCTTCTCCGAGGAATGGATACGATACACCTAACTTTTAAGGGTATGGTTAATTCGGCTACAAATATCCGTAATTTGGATCATCGGGCTGATTTTTAGCTTTCTACCTTTGAACTATCAAAATTTATTAGTTATGCAAACAAAAAAATTAGGTAGTCAAGGACTTGAAATACCCTTAGTAGGATTAGGCTGTATGGGTATGACAAGCTTAGCAGGTGCTGATGTGTACGGAAAAGCAGACGAAAAAGAATCCATCTCCACGATCCATCGCTCCCTTGAGTTGGGCGGAAATTTTCTAGATACAGCCGATTTGTACGGTCCGCATTTTAATGAACAGTTGATCGCAAAAGCCATTGCCGGAAACCGTAACGAATATATCATCGCAACAAAATTCGGATACGAGATAGATGATAACGGTCAAATGACCTGGAGAACGAATGCCAGCCCGGAATACATTAGAAAATCAGTCGATCGTTCGCTTAAAAATCTGAATACAGACGTCATCGATTTATACTATCTTCACCGTCCCGATCCCAAAGTGCCGATCGAAGAAACAATTGGTGCCATGGCAGAATTAGTGCAAGCGGGAAAAGTAAAATACATCGGTGTTTCCGAGATCGATGCAGATTTGATCAGACGTGCACATGCCGTGGCTCCCATCACGGCAGTTCAAAATGAAGTTTCGCTATTCAGTCGCGATGTAGAAACCAATGGTGTATTGAATACAGTCAACGAATTAGGCATTGGATTAGTAGCATATTCACCTTTAGGCAGAGGTTTTTTAACGGGTGAATTAAAATCTCCAGACGATATGCCGGACGATGATTTTCGTAGAAACATACCACGTTTTCAAGGAGAACAATTTTACAAAAACATTGAATTAGTAAAAGAATTGGAAAAAATGGCAGATGAAAAAGGATACAGTACTTCACAGCTAGCAATTGCATGGCTCATTCAAAAAGGAATTACGCCTATTCCCGGAACTAAAAGAGTGAAATATGTAGAACAGAATATAGCGGCTACAAAAATTAAATTTACAGCATCCGAATTGCAAAAAATTGAAGAGATACTACCCGCTGGTGCGGAAACAGGTAATCGTACTTTTGACTTTCCGGAATAAATAAATAGGTTACAAAAGAGCTTCTTCACAACTGGGAAGCTCTTTTATTATATAAATCACTAAATTTATACACAATATATTCCATCGTAAAACAATGGCTTCATCCAAGGAAATAAATATCCACATTGATTCTGTAGCATCCTATCATGACATGATGGGCATTGAAAAACCATTGCATCCTTTATTTAGTATCGTCAATTTTTCAAAGATTAGCTATTCGCATCCGAAAGTGACTTGCAATATCCATTCTAATTTATACAACATCAGCGTGAAATCAGGTGCGGATTGCGTGATTCAGTATGGTCCGCATCACTTTGATTTTACGCAGGGAGCGATGTCGTTTTTCAAGCCCGGACAAACCATCAAGGTAGATCCCAACGCTGCTATTGTGAAAGAGGGATTTTCTATCAATTTTCATCCCGATTTTCTGCGTACTTTTCCTTTAGACAAAAAGATTCAACGTTATGATTTTTTTGAATACAAAGTCAATGAGGCTTTGTTTCTTTCAGACGAAGAAAAAGTCCAGTGTAATACAATTGCTAAAGGCATCGAAACCGAATACAAGAGTAAAATAGATAGTTATAGTCAGGAAGCCATCGTGAGTTTTCTGGACTTGTTGCTCGTTTACGGAAAACGTTTTTACGACCGGCAATTCATCACCCGAAAAACACATCAGCAGCCAATCGTGGTTCAGTTTGAAGAATTATTGGATGCATACTTTCAAGAGGAGCTTCATTTGCAAAAGGGTTTGCCTAACGTGAAATATTTTGCTGAAGCTGTACATATGTCACCTAATTATTTAAGTGATCTTTTGAGAACATCAACAGGTAAGAGTGCCCAAAGCCATATCCACGGTAAACTGATAGATGTGGCTAAAAACATGCTCAGTTCCACATCACTTTCCGTTTCCGAAATCGGGTACCAATTAGGATTTGAACAACCTCAATCGTTCAATAGATTGTTCAAATCCAAAACAAATCAAACGCCTTTGGAATTTCGGACTAGTTTTAATTAAGAAATAAATCACCACCCTGAATTTTATAGTCCGTTTTTATGTTTAAGTTGGAAGAAGAAGTGGTATGTCGGAATTCCCGACATACCACTCTGCAAGGTGCAATCAACGATAAAACGCAAGGACCTGATGTTTGCAGTAACCTACTCTATTGCAAAACAGCGACGACTGAATTAACAGGGTTGTCTAGTAAATTCAAAATTCTAATTAAAACTGGTACTTCTGGTTCAAGTATTTCCTATATGGTAGTGGGGCAAAAGTTGGGCAATATGGCGATAAGCTATTGTTGTGAATAAAGATCAACAATTGGGAATTGCAGCTTCGTGGGAATCAAAATTTCAGCTTGGGGACTTTCGCGACGCTCGCGACTGGCAGCAGTTCCAAAATGGATAGTCCCCATGCGGTAGAGCAGGCTATTCGGGATAAGGTGGCAGAGGATTTTCCCGAGAACTCCCACGATAGCCAAGTCAAAGGACCAGACTTTCTACAGTTGGTCAAGAATACGTATCGTGTCCTCCTTGGTCGTGGTATGATGGCATGCTATGTTTACTTTATGGACAAGGAGACCGCGATATACTTTAGGAGTAGAGTGAGGAGGCGATTGAAACGATGCTTCACACAACATCATTCCTCCTTTATATATTCCCCTGCATATCTCTCAATAATGTGTTTTGTGACCGCTTTTAGTGATCTCTCTTGTTTTATCGGATGATGTCCTGGATACGTGAAAAATTCCACTTCATTATTTATTTTAGAGTACCAAACCTTTCCTATGTCCTCATCGTTTAATGTGTCCGGACGAGTAATTTTTTGAAAATGAGCCAATTTATTTTTGTCAAGCCCGATAATCTGATAGGGCTGTCCTTTATCTTGACAATCCACCTCCACATAACGTGCACCATTCCAACACATACAGTCCGCAGGCGTAATTATATTATAAACAATAAAGAATACGGAGGCGAGAACTAAACCGCTGCCTGCGTATAATAGCGTCTTATTCTTCGATTTTCTTTCTATCGGCTTTATATCCTGTTTATATTCTGTCGTTGTAACCTGTGCCTGGTCAATAGCTTCTGGCGTATGTCCTTCTTTTCCAGCTTCAGCTGTGTCAGATAGATTTTCTGAAGGAAAGTCTTCGGAGTCCGAACTTGATGTCGGGGGATTTTCTCCGTTGTTATTCAAATTATCACCGTATGAATCTTCGTTCCAATGCGAAGCATTGTAGGGGCGAGGTTTGAAGTCGATCAGCACAGCGAGCAACTTCACAATATTTTCGTCTGGTCTTTTCTTCGTATCACCATTTATAAAACTCCGCAAAGGTTTTAGCTTGTCCAAATCAAATTTTTCGATAAGAACGGAGAGATCCTTTGAGGACTTTCCGCTATTAAAAAAATCAATAAAGACTTTTTCGTCATCATGATTGAGATTTTCTAGGTAACGTTTTAAGCACCAGGATCTAAGTTTCCCCGGCGAAGGACATTCCCTACCGAAATCTAGTCGGCCTTCATTCTTCAAATCTAGGTAGGCGTTTCTCACCGCCATTTGGAATTTTTCAAACATTATTACAAAATTATATCAATTGGATTACCGGAAATTACGGAAACCCGTAAACATAGCGAACCTAAAATCAACATCAATACATCGGAAATTCCAGCGAATTGCCGGAATAATTGGAATAATTTCGGAAATGTCGGAAACATCGTAAAACATTGGTTTGTAGGTCTTTATTAGTCATAAATTTGCTTTCGGAATCAGTTGAAACATCAACTCGTTCTTTCGAGGAAAGATACGAAAGAGATTCCAAAAAGAGAAGAAGTCGCGGTAGGCATTAGCCGGTTTGGGAAGCAGTTATTGTCTCCCGCGACCGAAGCTCCCACTTCCCAAAAATTCAGAAGGCCTTCTGAAAACAATCGTAGCAATCCCGTGCATGAAGCACGTGGACCTACCAAGTTTTTGACTTTTAAATTTTTGAAAAATGTGGTATTTAATTTTAGCCCTATTATTTGGACAAGGTAGTGACTCAGCTCACAATGGTAATAAATGTGGACAGCAAACCGTTCAAACAGCTGGTGATCACGGTGGAGAAACGTCAACTCCTCGTCCACCGCGTCCCCCCCGTCCCAAAAATCAATAATTTTTCATTTAGGCAGCGAAAGCTGCCTTTTTTGTTTTGCCAATTATTCTCTCTAATTTAGAGAAAACAAACCTTAGTGAAGTCACTGCCTATATATATCGCTGCTTTCGTTTTTGTCGCCTGTTCAGAAGACGATAAGAATCATCGTGTTGTTGTACAAAATCCAGATATCGATAAGGCATATGAATATTTGGAGCGAGGAGTTGATGACAGTGCATTTTTTGCTTTTAGCAAAGCGAAGGATATCTATATAGAAGCAGATGATAGTCTGAATGTAGCCAACTGCCTAATCAATATGGCTATTACCCAAAAAGATCAAGGTGACTATTTTGGTGCACAGGAGACAGCTCTTCAAGCAACAGATTATTTGGATGAAAGTAATCCTGAGCATTATATCTACCTTAGTACAAATTACAATAATCTTGGTGCTGCTACAGTAAAACTCAGCGATTTTGGACAAGCGTTAACTTTCTACGAACTCGCACTTCAATTTTCGAATGACTCTTTAAATACATTGGTATATCAGAATAACATAGCGATATGCTATCAACAACTTAAGAAATATGATAAAGCATTGCAGATTTATGTTCGCGTTCATGAAGAAATAAAATCTAGCCAGATAGAATACGCCCGCGTCTTGTCAAATTTAGCCAGAACAAAATGGCTTGCTGACCCTGCATATTCAGCTATAGATGAGTTTCTAACATCATTGGCTATCCGGGAACAGGAAAATGATCTATGGGGGTTGAATGCCAGTTACGTTCACCTGACAGACTATTACGCCGATACACGGCCTGATTCCGCACTATGGTATGCAAAAAAAATGTACGACACGGCTAAAAAGATACAAAGTGCCGATGACCAAGTTTACGCCTTAAGCAAACTTATCGAACTGAGTCCCGAGACAGAGTCAAAGGAATATTTTCAGACGTACCAGTCGCTTACCGATAGTTTACATCAAGCTAGAGCCGCTGCTAAAAATCAATTCGCCCTTATACGGTATGAAGTAGAGAAAAATAAAGCCGATAACCTGCGGCTGCAGAAAGACAATGCAGAAAAAATCAATAGGCTGACTCGACAACGATTTTTTATCGGAAGCCTTGTATTCCTACTGATACTGTTTGTTGCAGGAGGACGGTTTTGGTATAAAAAACGTAAACAACGGCTGGAGCTCGAAGCACAGCATAAAATCAAAGCCAGCCAACTTAAAACCTCCCGCAAAGTTCATGATGTCGTCGCCAACGGTATTTATCGGGTGATGAGTGAAATAGAAAACAAAGAAGATATCGACCGGGAAGGAATTTTGGATAAATTGGAAGGTGTTTACCATAAATCCCGTGATATATCTTATGAAGCCGAAGATTCTTTACCAGCCGAGCAGTCCTATGCACAACAGATAACCGAATTATTGACATCATTTGCCACAGCACACCAAAAAGTACTCATCGTAGGAAATGAGAGTCAACTCTGGGATCATGTCAACGAGAATGTAAAAGCCGAAATCAAGCACATGTTGCAGGAACTTATGGTTAATATGCGAAAGCATAGCCATACCGACCAGGTCGTGATCCGTTTCGGAAAAAACGAAGGGAAACTAAAAATCTTCTACAAAGACAATGGCGTGGGAATGAAAAATGTGCATGCTCAAGGAAATGGGTTAAAGAATACGGGTTCCCGTATTAAAAATCTAGATGGTGAAATTATCTTTGTCAGCGAAACGGGAAACGGGTTGAAAGTAGAAATCGCAATTCCCATTTCCTAAAAAAAGAGATGTATGTTTAAAAAAATATTGATTGCTGAAGACCACGAAATAGCCAATATTTCCGTTCAGAAAACATTGCACGATTTAGGTATTCAAGACGCAAAATATGTTTACTATTGTGACGACGCTTTAAATTGGATAAAAAAAGCGTTGCACGAGGGCGAACCTTATGATCTATTGATTACCGATCTGATTTTTGAAGATGACCATACTCCACAACAGATTAAACATGGTGCAGAACTTGTCCGAGCAGTTAAACAAATTCAGCCCGATATAAAAGTAATCGTACTTTCATTAGAATCGCGGTTCAGTATCATAGACGAGTTATTTAAACATGATGCTGTCAATGGCTATGTCCGTAAAGCACGCCGCGATGCGCAACATCTTAAAGAAGCTTTACAAGCAGTTTATAACAACAGAGCCTACTATTCACCTGAGGTTAAAGAATCTTTACGGGAAAAACATAGCCATGAATTCACGGCGTTTGATGTTTACATTATTTCCTTATTGGCGGAGGGCGTTCCGCAGAAGAATATCCCTTTCTATTTACAAGAGAAGAACATGAAGCCTTCAGGGCTTAGTAGTGTCGAGAAAAGATTAGGCCTTATGCGTACTGTGCTAGGTTTCTCAAAGAATGAACAACTCGTAGCCTATTGTAAAGATGTTGGCATTATTTAGCAAATTGGAATCTATCTTTGCACGATGAAGAATCGTTACATTTTTACCATTTTATCGGTGTTGTTATGCTATGTCTATACTGCGTGCCAGAGTCAATCAGATTACATTTATAGTATAAAAGGAGGCGCCGATCAAGTGCTTCATGAAAACGAACCTTCGCGCGCGGAAAAAGAAAAACGCTGGAAAGAGGGTTTTGCCTATGTAACTAAAGTTATCGACGGTGACACATTCTGGGTGGACAACGGTACGGAATCTTTTAAAGTACGCTTCATTGGTATCGATGCTCCGGAAACACGGAACTCCCGTTGGAAGAAGAAAGGATATTATGCATCCGAATCTAAAAAAATTGTTCAGACTCAGACGGAACACCAATGGGTTCGCTTGGAGTTCGATGTACAATCTATGGATAGGTATAAGCGGATGCTTGCCTATGTTTATCTGGAAGACGGAACGTTTTTAAATGCTTCTTTGGTAGAACAAGGCTACGCCGTAGTCGACACCTATCCACCCAATGTAAAATATGTGGAGCTGTTTATTGATCTGCAAAAACAGGCGCGCGAGACAAAACAAGGGCTTTGGGGAGAATTGCCCGAATAATATTCCCAATTATTAATTCTCACCTGGAGACTGCTGAAATCGGCAGTCTCTTTTATTTTCTACAAAATCGTTGCTTTACGGGAAGCCGTAAAATCAAAACCATTGGAGGCCATACATTTGTATCATTAACAATCACCAGATGACTAAATATGAATGATCATGGCATGGAAATTTAGACGACGTGTAAAGATTATCCCCGGAGTTCACTTGAAACTATACCGATGACCGTTATTTTAGAACTCTTGCGTAAACACACCCACGGTACTTATGGTGCGTCCTTGTTAGATGAAAGGTGGAAAAAGAAGCGGAAGGAAATTTTGGAGAGGGATCAACATCAATGTGTGAACTGTGGGGCCAAAGAAAAATTGCAGGTACATCATAGACAATACCATTTCGATATTAAAACAAGGAAATTCAAAGAACCTTGGGATTACCCCCATGTTCTGATGATTGCCCTCTGTGAAACTTGCCACCAACGAGGGCATTACCTGTACAAAGTACCATCAATAGTAATTTAAAATAAAAAATATGACAGCTTTATTCAAAAACATCTTCGGAAGAAACGATGCTTCTATTCCTCCGGTTCCAGAATCCTTCAAAGAAGACCGATCCGTCAAGGATATTAAAGAAGAAATTTTTATCGAAAAGAATGCAATTTCTTCTGACGGATATTTATCGAATACCAAAGGAATCCTAGCCATCTACCATTATCTAGAAGGGGATTTTGAAACAAAAGGCTTTAATGATGCTATGGTTAGCCCCGATGAAAGCTATAAAAGAGAGAATGTCCAACTGATTAAATATGACTTGGAGATCATTATCCAAAAAGTCAGAATATACCATGATTCCCTTTTAAAGGATTTGGATTTTCATATCCTGTCCAGATCGAGAGCGGGATTGGTGGATTTAGTTGAAGAGTTAAAAAGTCGTAAGACGGATCTGATGGAGCACATTCAGAAAGTGAACGAAATAGATACTTCGTTGAAAAGTAACAATGGTTATTGCGAACGAGCGATTCTCTCGTATCAGCGAGGTTTTACGAAAGGTATGGCATCTATCACACAGGCAAGTCTGTTAACTAAATCATTTTAAAGTTATGAAAGCTCATCATACTTATTTAAAGTTTTGTTGCTTTTTAACCGGATTAAGCTATCCGTTGATTCGAAATTCCAGCGAACAGAGCGTGAAAAATGCCAAAAAATATACCGGCGCGTTGTTGATTATTATGCTCGTTTGGTTTTTTATCGGCTATTGTTTTGCGACGAGGTATCTCCATATGGGAGAAGCAGGCGGAATTATAGGAGGATTGCTCATGGCTTTTATCATTCTCCAGATAGAGCGTATCATTATCCTGTCGCACCATATCAGTCGGGGAGGTAAGGTATTCCGTGTAATCCTTGGACTGGTGATGGCATTATTAGGAGCGATGATCATGGACCAATTTACATTCAAAGATGATATTGAATTGCGGAAATCGCAGGTATTGAGCTTAAGAGTAGAAGAAGCAATAAAGATAAGCGAAGTCGATATACGTCGCCAAGTCGCGGAAATAGATAGCATGCTGGATGGTTCCAATAAGAAGCTGTTCAGTTTAAGTGAAGAATTGCAAAAAAGACCTGTAATCGTCACAAGTTATACCACAGGAAGTATTACAAGGGATAGCTCAGGTAACCAATTGAATTCGACTACACAGCGTAATACATCCGTGGCTGACAATCCGCTGAAAATAGAATTTGAGTTCTTACAAAATCAGATAGGCGAGCTGAATAAGAAAAAGTTTGAATTGAGCCAGTCTATCACAGAATTACGCACCAAAAAAGAGCAAGAACTTAAGGAAGCGACTGGCTTTCTAGATGAACTCGTTTTGCTGAAAGAAGTTGTAGCAGAAAGCTGGGTAGGTATGTTTGTATACAGCTTGTTTTTGTTTTTCTTCCTTTCATTGGAGCTTTTTATCCTTATCATGAAAATGAGTGACAAAGAATCCGATTACGATAAACTGATAGCACATCAGGTCGATGTTAGATTGGAAATGTTAAGTCAATTAAAAATCAGTCCGACACAACAGCTACATTAAATACTCTAAATAGATTTTATAGACTACAGATATGAATAAAAAGAGACTACTTTACATGCTATTCCTGGGATTTGTTATGATAGCAGGATGCAGCAAAGATGATCAAGGGGAGGAAACCTACGGATATGAAGTCACTTGTGACTATTGTGATATTCGCTATCTCAACGAATTTAATACCTATGTACATGTTCAGGAGCATCGAAATCAATGGAAGAAGGAATTCAGAGGCATTTCTGAAATGTATATAACTGTAAATTCAAAATCCAATTCATCGGATATCATTTATGTATACGTTTTGAAAAATGGTTCGCGTATCAGTACCCATTCGGGCGAAGGCAGTGTTACCGCCAGTCATAAGGTACCGTCGTCAGGATCGTCAAGGCCAGTGTCCGGTATTTGTGGTGCACCTACCCAGAAAGGCGCTCCATGCCAGCGCAAGGTGAGTGGTGGAGGAAGATGTTGGCAGCATAAATAATTCATTATATTATTCATTTAAAATTTCTTTGTTACCATACAGGGTAAGAATAATTTTCAAACTTACTTTAAATAGCTATCTTTAAGATCGATAATTGGTTATAAGCTACAATCTTCAACGTTAGTAGATGGATTTATATATTGACTGTCCATGATCAGAATTTTACTTATTGCTGGGTTTATTTTAAGCGTTTCGATAGTAATGGGACAGACAGTCTACAAGACGCCTTCTGGCCAAAAGTATCATACAGCTACGTGTCGTTACGTTAAGAATGTATCGACAAAGTTGACGGTTGCTGACGCTAGGAAATTGGGACTCTCTCCGTGCAGCCAATGTCGACCAGATCAAACTGGCCAAAGTAATGCTTCTTCGTCGGGACTAGGAATCAGACAGGGAGAGGCGAAAGGTGTGCGAAGTACTTCTGTTCGGTGCCGGGGTATTACTAAAGCGGGCGCTCGCTGCAAGCGTATGACAAAAAATGTCAATGGTTATTGTTTTCAACATGAGCCGAGTCAATAGCTATTCTTAACGCTATTTTTTCCAACGATTTAAAGAGTACCTAATTCAAGGCTACACTATCAATCAAAAACGTCTGTACGAGTTACAACAGACTGTGCAATTCATTGCCGAAAAGGCAAGAGATATAGAAAATGTAGACGAGGCGAAGGGTATTATGGATATCATTTCACAGTATACCCAAAGTTTTGTGCGAAAATATTACTTACGAAATTAATTATGCTGAAGCAAGGATTGCCATTGCTGAACTTAAGAAACAGTTAATAAAGAAAAAGGAAGCAACAGCATTATTCGGCAACGAGAAAGATAACAGCTTTGAGGGAACATTGCAAAGGGTTGTGCAGACATTCGCCGGGCAATATTTATAATTATGGCCTCGATAAAAACATCTAATTTTCAAAATATATGCAGGATCTTTTTGTGCGGATTTATGTTATTTGCCAGATTGATGCCTTTGGTCTCGATACAGACAAAAAAAGACTTATGCGGTTGTTCTTTCAACCGGTTTTAATTCTATTGGCACTCTGGTCAACGGGTGCAATTAAGACGTTCGCACAAAAAAGGTTCATTTTTTAACTCAATTTTTGTTAGCTAAATTTGAAAATGTCATTTATCTTTAGAACTTTCGCTGCTCCTTTAAATGTACAGCATATTATTTCCAATTTCTGGTTTTTTGAATCAGATGAGGGAATCGGTGCCTATACACATTACGCAACAGCAACAGTTTTTCCTAGGATAGTATTTGGTCTTGAAGGTTGTTTTTCTATTTCTTCAGATGATGGTAGACAAATCAATTTAAATAGTTCAGGGTTTAATGGCCAAACAAACACCTTTATGAAATTTACTGTATACAGCAAGAAAGTTTCTGTTTTTGGTGTAGTCTTAAAACCTTACAGCTTATTTAGTCTAACCGGGCATATAGCCGAAATTTTAAGTAATGAATATTTAGACTTTAACTCTATTTGGTCTAAGCTTGGAAATGATCTGGAGGAGAAAGTTGTTACCGCTCCAAACAATTATTCACGTATAAAAATCATAAGCTCTTTCCTTGAAAAAAAATGGAATAAAAACTGTAGGTCTCAAGGAGAAATAATAATTGCAAACGCCGTCAATGAATTGATTAACTTGGAAGGTGTTTTAGATATAAATAATATTTCGGATCAATACTCCTTATCCTTGAGGCAATTTGAGCGTAATTTCAAAAAAATGACAGGATTTTCCCCTAAGCATTTCCATAGAATTTCACGATTTGAAAAAGCCGCTGACATCTGTCTGGAAAACCGTTTCAAAATGACCGATATAGCTTACCGTTTTGGCTATTTTGACCAAGCTCACTTTATTAAAGATTTTAAACAATTCAGTGGTTTTACACCTCTTACATATCAAAATGTAGCCTCTTCAGATATTGTCTTTGCCAAAACCTAAAATGTCGTTTATTTACAATTTTTCAAAGATTATCAAATGTAGTTTTACAAAATGATAATCAAAAGAAAGAAAAGAAATGTCATCTAAAGTATGGTTTATTACCGGCGGTTCCAGTGGACTTGGTCGGTCATTCACTGAAACAGCATTATCTAGGGGTGATTCTGTTATGGTGATCGCAAGAAATGTCGACCCCTTAAACGATTTAGTGTTGAAATTTCCTAATCGATTCTATGCATTATCAACAGACGTAACAGATCGAAATGCAGTTTTTGCTAGTGTTGGTAGATGTATAGAAAAATATGGTCGAATAGATGTCGTTATTAATAATACAGGACAATTTCTATTCGGTATGGTAGAGGAAGTCACCGAGGAGCAAGCAATGAACCATATGAAAGTCAATTTTTTTGGAGCATTATGGGTAGTACAAGCAGTAACTCCAGTACTAAGAAGTCAAGGACACGGTCATATCCTTCAAGTAACATCTATGGGTGCTAATGGTGGTTTTGCATCTGTAGGTCTTTACAGCGCATCGAAGTCCGCATTAGATAGTCTGAGCGAGGCACTCGCTATGGAAGTTGAGAGTTTTGGAATAAAAGTAACTATTTTACAACCAGGGGGGTATGTTACCGATTTATTTACAAGAGGTCTTACTTCTACTAGAGAGAATCCCTCTTACATAGATTTGCGTAACAAGCTTGCTAAATTATGGACATCTTCATATGACGTACCTGTTTCTTTAGCATCAGCGGTTGTATCTAAAATTGTAGATATTGAAGAACCGCCCAAGAAAATAATTCTAGGAGGAGTTGCTTATGACCAAGTATTAGTAATGATTGATGCTAGATTAAATGAATACAGAAAATGGGAAGATTTGAGCCGTGAAGCTGATTAAGTAGACCACGAACAAAAATCGATTTTAGTGAAAACTGGCCGTGTACAACCATCAACCAAGGGCCAGTTTCAAAAAGAATAAATGTAAAAACATCCGTCATTATATTTCTCTTGTTGCTCTTCACTAATTGGTTGGTCAAACAGCTTTCCAATGAGTCTGGTACGGTACGTCATTATAGCTGTCGCTATGGAATATCATCCTATCTCTTGAATTCTCTTTGTCTTCTGTTTTAAAATATTTTCAGCGATATGCATTGCTCCAACGGATGTATTAGCATCGTATTTACTGGAATTGACAACGGTCGCGATACCAAGTATTGCGACAAAACATGTCGCAATACTTGGTATCGCGACAGAATTCATTTAACTTTGTCGCGATAAGAAATAGTGTGGATAAGAAAAAACAAATAGAAATTATCTTGTCCCTTCTGGCAGAAGGCAGTTTGTCTATTGAGCAGATTAGTGATCAACTCGGTTTTGCCATTAAGCGACGGACATTACAGCGACGGTTAAAGGAGTTAAAGGAAGATAATCGTATTGCTGTGTCGGGAGACGCCCGTGCTACACGTTACTCATTGAAAGAAAAACTACAGGGCTTGCCAAAGGAGCAGGAAGATCTGATTCCACTGTCTCCCGAAGGGAAAGAGATTCTTGGCTTTATTACCAAGCACGTAGCCAAACGGAAGCCGGTTAGCTACAATAGGTTGTTTTTAGAGCATTACCGTCCCAATATAGATAGCTACCTAACTAATGGGGACAAAGAAAAACTTGCCGAAATCGGCAGGACACAAGGAGGCAATCAACCGGCTGGAACATACGCTCAACAAATTTTAAACAGATTACTAATCGATCTCTCATGGAACTCCAGCCGTTTGGAGGGTAATACCTATTCATTGTTGGATACGGAACGTCTTATCCACGAAGGAACACCGGCACAGGATAAATCTCTCAGAGAAACACAAATGATCTTGAACCATAAAGATGCTATTGAGTTCCTTGTAGATACGGCAGGCGATATTTCATTTAGCCGGCATATCATCTTGAATCTGCATGCACTCCTTTCAAACAATTTGCTGCCAGATCCTGCAGCACCGGGCAGGTTAAGAGAGTTTTCCGTAGGCATTACCAATTCCGTTTTTACCCCTTTGGCTATTCCACAACTTATTTCTGAGTTCTTTGACCTCATTTTGGAAAACGCAAACCTCATCGAAAATCCGTTTGAGCAGGCATTCTTCGTATCGGTTCATTTACCATACCTACAACCTTTCGATGATGTTAATAAGAGGGTTTCACGCTTGGCGGCAAATATACCGCTGAACCGTCATAACCTTGCCCCATTAACATTCATAGATGTTCCAGAGGAATATTATGTCAGAGGTCTTCTTGGTGTATACGAATTGAACCGTATCGAGTTGTTTAAAGACGTTTTTATCTGGGCTTATGAAAGATCAGCGATGCGCTATGCTGCAATCCGTCAATCATTGGGCGAACCGGACACATTCCGTTTACAATATCGCGACAAAATCCGGACTGTTATACTGAATATTGCTTTGCAGATGATGAATAAAGACCAGGCCAAACACGCCATACAAAGCGAAGCCCAAACACTGCCGGCTGATGATCGTAACAAATTCATAGAAGCATTGGAAACGGAACTGTTAGGTATGCACGAAGGAAATTATGCCCGGTACAAGATTTCGCTTGACGAGTTTAGGAAGTGGCAGGAAATCTGGAGAGGTCGCGCCTAATGTCCTGCTCATGGATGATGAATCGCGCCGTATACGCGAGAAGACCGGATACCCTTTCAAACCTACTGGAAGATTACAGGTCGAGGACCTCTTGCGGGAAGCACGTATATCGGTATTCTTTACCGACGATTATCAAGCGGTACGCAGAGGGAAGATCGGCTCATCAAGTTTTATCTGCATGCAGGCCGAGTCCGTTTCTTTCTTAAAACCGAGTATAGGAAAGGACCCTCTTAGCGTTGAAGATATTCCTTAGGTATCGGATGTTTTTTCAGGAAGTCAATTGCCTCTTCGTTTTTCTTTTTAAAGAAGTAGGAGTTGTTATAGATGCTTTGACGTTCTTGAGCCGTCAACTCATCATTTTTCTTGTTCTTTCTATCTCTGTTGGTACTCATAGTCTTAAACCTCCTAATACAAAGTTCGTTATTATTTTTTAAATATAAAAAAAGCATCGTAGTTTTTACCTTTTCGAAAAGATTCCCAGCTGTCCTTGTAGAAGCCTTTGACCTCAAGTATTCTGTTCGATATTTTTTAAAACAGGTTGGCCAAATTCCTTTGTTAATTTGATAGTTAGATCATCAAACTTAGTTTGAAATTCATTGAACATCCGCGTATAGTTTTCATCTTCAAAAAAATCAAAATCGTTTTTGTATGCTAAATCCCATTGGTATAGGATCACTTTTACCAAGCTGTCATTTACGCTATAAAAATATTATGTTGCAAGTTTGAAATTTGGCTTGTCTTTGCTTTCATAACTCCTAGGTGTCACTAAAATATATCTGTTTTTATTTGGATAAATTCCTTCTCCTATTTCTATCAGATGAACGGGGGTAATATCTTTAGAGTTCCTTTCTTTTTCTACTTCAATTACGGTCTTGATGTCAAGTTCGCTCAATCTGTTAAACATTTTTTTTTGAAATGTAAATTTGTTTGTAGCGCATGATGCCATCGTCAACAATGTTAATGACATTATTAATTTATGAATTTTCATTATTTATTAGTC
The DNA here is from genome assembly GCF_014692515.1 of Sphingobacterium micropteri. GTDB lineage: Bacteria > Bacteroidota > Bacteroidia > Sphingobacteriales > Sphingobacteriaceae > Sphingobacterium > Sphingobacterium micropteri. The sequence continues at coordinate 107,869 of NZ_JACOIK010000016.1, forward strand.
AGTTGATATTCTCCACCACATGCTATTGTCAGTATTTTCCTAATGGTTTGTCGATTTCCACAGTTCTTATTTTGGTGCCGAAAGCTTCAAGAAGGCTCCAATAAAAGCCTAAAATTAATAGTGTGTACACTATTGATGTGATAACACATCCCTTTTTTAGTGCTATTGAATTCATCAGATAACAAGCTTTTTGCTGCTATTACTCATCCTCTTCAAAACATTGACGTCCAATCGCGCCGCCTCCATACTCAAGAACGACATTGTCTTTATAGTAAATGTAAAAACATCCGTCATTATATTTCTGTTGTTGCTCTTCACTAAGTAGTTGATCAAATAGTTTGTAAGCGTATTTACCTAAACCGCTATAAGAGAATCCTATTGTAGCCAGTTCATTGCCTGTCGATATCGATATACAATTTGCATCGGAGAGGAGCTGTCTTATCTTTGTCAATGTAAATTCGTCCCATCCCAATATCTTATATCCTGTTTCCAATGAGTCTGGTACGTCATTATAGCTGTCGCTATGGAATATCATCCTATCTCTTGAATTCTCTTTGTCTCCTGTTTTAAATATTTTCAGCGATATACGTTCTGGAATATCAAAATATTTATGAGGGGGATCAACTCCAAAATCGACATGGACCCCTGCAGGGATTAGTTCTTTGAAATGATCTTTGAGTTGTTTTATTTCTGCTTCCCGTTCTGTATAGTTATCTATAAGTTCCTTTTTGCTTGATGTCGGCATTGTCCCCATAAAAAGAATGAAATCTATAGTCTCATCCGTAGCATTAAGCAACTCCGATTGCTCTTCTGCGGAAAATTCCTCTATAAGCGTCTTTATTAGGGAATCTCTGTTGATTTTAGGTCGGAGCTGGGGCTCTTTTAGCTGACCATACACGTTGCCTACAAACAAGGCAAACAGCAATAGGCAATATTTTATCATGGTGTAGTTTGTAAAAGTACAAGGCAGTTAATTTTTAATCATTAATTACGGCACAGTTTCAACTCCCGTAAATTTCAAATTTTCGTCATCCCTATATAGCCAGATACCGAACGTACCGCCCTCATGGCCTGGAGCAAGTTCATTCTTTTGGTAAATATTATAGAACACTATTGCCACATCAGCATGATGTTTGTCGACATGTAGCTGTTTAACGGAAGACTTAAGCCTTCTTATTAAATCGGGATTGAAAATATGGTATAATTCATATTTGAAAAAGCGTGATGCCAGCATGTTCTTATTCTCGCATGGAAAACATTTTATTGAATCTGTACTGTTTAATATAAGCTCTTCCATCTTTCTTTCGTCTATTAATCGGATTATGCTATCCGCCCTATCGTAGGCCTTTAATGTGTCAACTTGTGCTTTAACAAATGTTGTTATGAATATTAACGCTGATAAAAAGAATAATTTCATGTGTAACGACGGTTTAATATGTCAGGCGGGAATCGGAGTCCCCTTTTTATTTTATCACAAGTTTAGTGAATATCTGTGACAAAATTATTGTTTTCAGCGCGAACTGAGTCAATAGAGACTCAAAATCGAGTAGTTGTATGTTGTAGCCTCTATATTCATGCCTCACAGGTCAGATCAATTGACCTCGCTAAACGGTAGGTTGAAATCAGCTTTGAACTATACCGCACCATCAAGCGGTTGAACAAGTAATCCTTATATGTTCATTTTTTGAAACAAAGTGAACAAATGCCATAAATATGTCCATTTTCTTTTATTACTTTGTGTATACAGTAATATCCAACGTCTGCCCAATCCCCATATGTTGATCAATACTATTGCTCTCCAAGAGGCCAGGGCATCATCAGCTATTGAAAATATTTTTACGACAGAAGATGAACTTTATAAAGCCGTTTGGGATACTATCCAAGAAAAAAATGCAAATCCTGCAACAAAAGAAGTTCTGCGGTATAGGGAAGCACTTTGGGAGGGATATAAACGTATAAAGGAAAAACTTTTTCAAATCATACTAACACCTCCCGTTTTCGATATCCTCAATGCATCTTGCTAGGAGCTTTTTGACTTCCGTTAGTTGGTGGATCTTGGCATCGACCTCGTTGATTTTGCTATTTACGACCGCTATTTTCTTTTCTACCGATAGTTGCTCACTATGCCAGTTTTCCAACAAATCTTTTATTTCAGCTAATGTAAATCCAACCTCCTTGGCACCTTTGATGATTTCTATTTTCTCCACTACAAGTTCGTCATAATGTTTATAGTTGTTTGTTCTCACCTTTTCATCAGATACACCTTTGAACATTCCATAATTCTCGTAATATCGCAACGTAGCTATCGATACGCTAGTTCTTTTTGATAATTCATTGATTAACATGTCTTTATGTTTTTGTGGATAAAAAATATAAAGTATAAACCATACTATATGGTTGTTGGTTGTAAATCTACAAAGTATATTTGCATAATCAAAGTGCATAAGGCAAAAGTATGAGAAGGGAGAAGCTTTTTAAAATATTGAAAAATGTAATGATAGGGATACTCATTTTTATAGGTATATTGACTGTAGCTGTCCTTGCCTATATGCAACATCCTAAATTCGGGAAAGCACCAAGTGGAAAACGATTGGAACGGATAAAACAATCGCCCCAGTACAGAGACGGGAAATTTCAAAACACACACTATACACCTATGGTCAGCGAGGGATATTCGATGACCAAAGTGACCTTTGATTTTATTTTCCGAAAATTTCCTCGGACCAAACCGATAGACGAAATCCCATCTTTAAAGACCGATTTGAAAAGCTTGCCGGTCAGCGAGAATGTATTGATCTGGTTCGGTCATTCGTCCTACTTCATCCAGCTCAACGGTACGCGGTTCCTGGTAGACCCTGTTTTCAGCGGCAATGCTTCGCCTATTCCAGGTTCAAATAAGTCATTCATTGGAACAGATATTTATTCGGCTAACGATATGCCCGATATTGATTATCTCCTCATCACGCACGATCATTACGACCACCTCGATTACGAAACCATTATAAAATTAAAACCCAAAATAAAGCAGGTTATATGTGGTCTGGGAGTGGGCGAGCATTTTGAATATTGGAAGTTTGATCCTGCGCAAATAATCGAAAAAGATTGGAGCGAACGTATTTTGATCAGAGATGATCTTACAGTCCACACTGCGCCAGCACGGCATTTTTCCGGCAGAGGCATGAAGAGTAATAGTACGCTTTGGCTTTCTTACATTTTGCAGACACCAGATTTGAAATTGTATCTAGGTGGTGATAGCGGTTACGATACGCATTTTGCCGAGATTGGGAAACAGTTTGGTGGATTCGATCTAGCCCTTTTGGACAACGGTCAGTACAATCCAGCCTGGAGGGAGATCCATTTATTGCCAGATGAAGTATTGAAAGCCGCAAAGGACTTACAGACAAAGCGATTGTTACCGATACATTCATCCAAATTCAAATTGGGCTACCACCCTTGGGACGAACCTTTGACAAGTGTTACTGCGTTAAATGAAGAAGCGCATAAAACGACATTGATCACACCCAGAATAGGCGACATCGTATACTTGAACGATACGGAGCAAACGTTTACCAAATGGTGGGAAAGCCTCGATTGAAGTTATCATATGGAAAAGAATGTTAAAGATTTAGCACATTACTTTAACATTTGATAGTCATGACTAAATGCAGTCCTTGCTACTTATCCTGAATAAGGACGTTTAATTTTTCAATGGCTGTATTGCTATCATCAGTCAAATCGATAAAATATGTTGTTTGCCATGCTTTTGCTGCCCGGGCCTGTTCATTTACAGGTGTGTCCCAATCAGGATAAATCCTGAACCCTCTTTTTCCAATCTTCCCGTTTTCGGTCAGAATTTGATGTAGGCCCAGTACATGCTTTGGAAAAAAGAAAAATCCAAACCTTTCGTTGTTATGCGTAGTGATCATATAGAAATCAAGATCATCATTTATATGAAACGGTTCCGTTTGTTTTTCCGCGTTACGCCTCCAAAGGGTTACAAATTGTCCTATTTTCTTTGGCGTGACTTTCGCATTCCTAAATTTAATCTTGAAACTTCCTATCTGAAAGTTATATCCATCATATTCTTTACACTCTTTATCTTCAGTTATACCAGCAATAGGCAACCCGAGGGCACGGAATATGAAATCTTGTATATGTCTTAATTCGTCAATCATACTTTGGATTAAAATCCAAAGATAGGGCAATATTTTTCACCCATAAATCTGCTCTCTCGAAATTTATTGTTGTCCATCAAAATAAGTTGTACAAAGTAATTGGAATTGCAACTTAAAAGTGGAGACTTTTTATGCTGCTAATTTCTGTGAATGAATTAACTAAGATCATAATCTGAAACCAATTTTACGTGTTGTAATATGTTGTCAAAACCTATATTCATACTCATACAACGATAGGTTCTACTTCTTTCCTTTTCATTTTTATCAATATTCCACAAATGGCAGAAGCTATCATATAATACACGCTGATTTGTGGTATGACACTTCCGCCTAATAGATGAAGTGTTAAAGAAATGCCACATATCGTCCAAATGATTAAAATCGATTTTATCCAATGTATTTTCATTCCCCAGCGCTGTGTTATATGATAGACGAATAGGTAACAACCCAATCTCTTTGGCTAATTGCGATAGGATAGGAGCCAGAATCAATGTGCATCCCCAGTGTTTCAGTATATAAAACCAATCCATCTTTTAGTTATTTCCTAAGCACTAACATCAACTTCGTATCAACAGCTGGTTGTCCCTGTTCAATTATCTTCGCCGTAATATACAATATAATATCATCAGTTTCCTCGATTTTACCGATAGTACATCTAAATAGTGTCGCGTCGAAAGGCTCCGAATGAATAATACGTACGCTTGTCGAATCTACTTTTATCAATCTTTCGGAATCCAAAGCGGTTAAGATCGACCGGTACTCATCTTCATCAATCCCTAGATTTTCATGATAAGGGAACGGTTGATTAGTTATAACTTGCCATAAGTATCCGAAATTAGTTTTCCATCAAAACCAATTTTATATTTCGTATTAGAAAAATCCGTAAGTAAAATTCCGTCATTTTCGATTTTAAATTCTTCCTTATTGTCTACCGAGACAAAAATATCTGCAGCACTAAATTCCCATTTTATTATTCCCTTTTTATTAATCCTAACTATTTGAAGTTCACCGTGAACAACATAGTCATCTTGTAATTTAAATACCTGAAAACATGTGGCTGGGTCGGCCTGCGTCTTCCATTCTAAGTTTAGATATGGAAGCGTAACGCAAAATATGGTGTCGCAACAGCAAATTAGTAAATGCTCGTCGTCAAGTAGCGAAGAATTTTGATGAATACCTGTAGCGCCACCGGAGCCAATTATGATACAACTATCAATTACTTGGTCGTCTCGCCAAACCTTGATGCCGTGTTTTGAAGTCGGATATTCTTGTGCATCAATACCGAAATATTGTTTCTTGTAAAAGAAAGAATTATCTGCCGATCCCAATCTATAATCTTGCTCATCAAGTATTTCAATTGTCAGATCTTTATATTGATATCGTTTCAATTTGTAATCAGTTTTGGCAGATTTCCCATTAGAAAACTACTCCGTTCAATGTATGTGTGCAGCAACTACAACAAGGTGTTAAATCCTCGGCTGTAATAATAGGGGATAAGCTTGTGTCCATGGAGTAAAGTTAATTATTCTAAACCGACTAAAAAGGTGGAACAAATTTTAGTTGTAATCCGTTAACTGGCGTCTGATATCCATTGAAATTACGTTTAATTTGTTCTTTCATTTTTAATATCGAGCACGAATTAAGCTATTGCATGACCCAGCGCTCCTACTATTATAGCTAAGAAGAAAATTATTAGTACGATGGAATAATCATGTTTAATTTCATCATAATTTACCTTTCCTGCGTATGGTTTTAATTTCTTCGCAATTTTAAAACCGATTGTTCCATCAAATATTCCGACCATACCGCACAAAAGTAAAACCGAATTTGGGGAGGTGACGAAAGATAAGTAGTATCCTGTGAAGAAATATGTAATGAACGACAAAATAGCAAAATAACCATAGTTGAATCGAAACTTTCTGGAAGCTATAGCACCTAACGCGTCTATCGCAGTTACCGATAATAAAGCGATGCCTACAATAGATAAAATGTATAAAATCATCAATTATTAAATATTATTGATTGAGATGTGTTTTTATTATGCACATCCATTTATAAAACTACGAAAAAATGTATGATGTCGAAGAGGGTTATTAGATTTCTATTGTGAAAGAAAATTTAATATTATCTGCTCCTTCTGAAAAAATAAAGATAGATATTACAGCGCATTATTTAAAAATGACGGTCAATTAAATGAAGTTGACCTTGCACATACTTCCTTTTACCGAATTAGTGCTAATTTATACTCCTGCTAAACACTACTCCAAGATAACAAATAGGAGCCTAGTGTGGGATGGCTTGGGGACTTCTTAATACCTTGGTCTCGACTCCGTATAATTCTGCTAAGATACTATCTAACATGACTTTTTGCCCCCTGATGTAGTAAATCTTGTTCATCACGTTCTCTTCCGTTATTGCTATTTCATTGGTCTTACTCATAATTTACTCAGTTTATGATAACTTTTTTGGTGTTAGAACTTATAAGCCTCAAATATAACTAATATTTCTAAAAACTAAAAATATTAGTATTTTTGTTATTCAGATTTTGAACAAAGTGTTATTAACGTCTGAACATGATACGCAGCAGATTTAACGAATGACAGCAGAATTGCAAGCTATGATCGAAAGACTGCCCGGCCTGCCGGGTGTCTATTTCTTCTACACCCAACACGACGATCTGGTCTACATCGGCAAGAGCATACACATCCGTAAGCGTGTGCAGCAACATTTTCAAGGCAAAGACAGTAAATCGCGCAAAATACAACGCACGGTGACACGTATCGCCTACGAGCCAATGGGGAGCGAACTCATCTCCCTGCTTTATGAGTCCGACCTTATCAAGCGCCACCAGCCGCTTTATAACTGTACACAGCGGCGTACTATGGATCCGTTCGGATTATATATACAGCACGAAAATGGCTATAAGGCACTGCACATTGCGAATAACCAGGAGCGGGGAGACGAGATCATTACCTTTGCCGGGATGACGGAGGCGAAAAACACCCTTTATCGGCTCACGGAAAAATATAAGCTCTGTCCGAAAATAAACGGACTCTATAAAACACGGTCTGCCTGTTTTCATTACCAGATTAAGAGCTGCTATGGTGCCTGCATTGATCAGGAACCTCCCGAAAGCTATAACCAGCGTGTCGATACGTTTTTGCATGCCCATCGTTTCGAGCGGTTTACCAAACTATTTGAGGTAGAAGGCAGAAGTTCGGCGGAAAAGGGGCTGGTCTATATCGAGCGCGGTATCTACAGAGGGTTCGGCTTTTGTGCCCGGGAAACACCTGGGGACCAGCTGCTAAAATACATCAGCTATAGAGCCGATAATAAAGATGTACGCCGTATTTTGATGCGGTATATGATAAGTGGGTAAGTTTAAATTCTATGAAAAACTATTTCCTCATATCTTTTTTTGTAGCACCACGGTAATACTTTTTGCCATCTTTTGCACCATCCCAAACGTTAGTTACACCTTGGATTTTAGTTGGAGCCTCTTTTTCTAGACGGATTAGTTTTTTACAAACTTTCCTAAAAGTTCTATTCCATCGTTTTTTGTCTTGTTTTTCCGTATCGGCTGCAGTGATTCCGAATATTTTAGTTTTTCTTACTGATCGAGACATCGTTGTTTTATAAGCTTTGATTTGGTCAAATGTGTGAATGCAAAGATAAGTGCCCTTGACTACTATACAAATTTCACTTAACATCTTAATCTCAAATACTATTTATGCAGTAACAAATATTTACTAAATCTGTTACTGTATCGTCCTGAAAAAACTTTACATGTCATTTTTCAATGTTGTCCATTCCTCGTCAATTATACTGTATACAATTGTACCGCTACTATTTCCATACGATTGTATCGCATAATTTCTTAAACATCCCTCTTTAAAAGCACCTAGTTTTTCAACCGCTTTTTGAGATTTTATATTTTTATTGTCAACTTTAAATTCCACTCTTCTCATGCCCAATTCTTCAAAGGCATGCATTAGTAATATCGATTTACAAGCTCGATTCAATCCCGTTCCTTGATAAGCTATTCCCAACCAAGTCCAGCCAATTTCCAGCCTCTTATTCGGGAAGTCTATCCCGCCGAGCATCGTAATCCCTGCTATTTTTTTATCCTGTTTGTCAATTATAGCAAAAGGGTAGAGGTTTTTTGATTTTCGAGCCCCTAAACAGAATTCGATGTATTCCTCCAGATCCTTTCTGTTTTTTACTCTCCTACCATACTCCCACAGGCCATCGGTATAACTTATTTTTTCTAAATCATCAATGTCTGATGCAGCAAGGGGTCTTAAAAGCGCTCTACCGCTCTCCAGTACAATTTGGTTATCAAAAAACTCAACTGAGCTCATCTATTATTTGCGATTGATATTTTTGACGAATTCATCGGCACTCACTTCCGTAAACGATCTACTTTTCATTATTTAAGTCTATTTTTTGTTTAAGCAATACTTTTTCTAAAAGTAGTAAATAGACGATGAAATACCAATAGCACCAGCTGGAACCTTTCAAATTTTATAACCCAATATTTTTTCAGTACTTTAGAAGAATAACTAAACACAATTATGATATTCATTTTTTTCGGAAGAAAGATAAAGCTCGCAAGGGGAAAAATATAAGGCCAGCAAGAGAGGAAGAATTACGGGATCAAAAGAGATCGATTATGGAAAGTATAAAGCAATTGATGAATTGGTATGCTTCGAATTGTGATGATGATTGGGAACATACATATAGTATAAAAATACAAACTATTGATAATCCAGGTTGGAGTTTTAAGGCGGATATTGTAGATACGGAAGTGGAAGGAAAAATAACTTTTGAAGAATCAATAGATGATGACGATGACTGGTATAGTATAAAGAGTGATGGTAAAACCTTTAAAGGGTATGGAGATCCGAAAAAACTTGGTTTCTTACTAGATAAGTTTGCCGAATTTATAAAGTCATGAGATTATGCCTGCACCAGCCATAAGGAATAATGCCTGCGATTCAGATTAATAGAATTATGCCTATTAATCAAACAAAAGTAGATTTATTTGACTGGGGTAGCCGTTAAAATATTGAAATATGAATATTCTATATAAATTAAGGCTTTCGTCTAATAGAGCTTTGTTGTTTAACGTTATTAGTTCGGTCAAATATATATGTGTTAAGTTGAAAAAAGAGAAGCTTATCTTGTCTGTTTATTGTGAAAGAGAACTGACGGAAGATGAGAAAGACATCTATTATGCTGTTGCGGGTGAAATCATTGGAGATTTCGTTGAGCTCGATGACTCCCTTACAGAAGTTGAGTTTATTGTATCCAATAAAAAGTATGAAAAATCGGATTGTAAAGGGGAATTGGTATATGCCAGATATGAATAATTCATTATTCGAGATAGAAGTTTTAACAAAATACTTGTCTTTATAACACCGAATTACACCGAGATATGCGAAGACAACTGCGAAGCGATGACGTTATAGGGAAATTTACAAACATAACCTATGAAAATCCCTGTAATCCGGCTAAATAAGAGAGACACCGCCATTGTTCTTTTGACGCTGCTATCTCCCTTATTGTTTCTAGTGGGTTTTATCATTTGGCAATGGAAAATTGATCGAAGTTTTAGACTATAATGATATTGCCAGGGAAAGAGGACATATAGGCGAACCAAGTATAAAGAAAGAGTAAATGAAACTCCCACAAAATTCCTAAATTTAGCCATCAAGCCGTTTTTGAAGCACCCCATGACGGCTATCAGCTTGTAGTTACAGGTTCTATTCTTCCACGTCAGCAGAGGAAGGCCCTGGGAATTTTACATTTAATTGGTCAAAAAGAGCGCGAATCTTTTTTCGCCAACTTGATCGGGCTACTGGCCAACTTTTCTGATCTTTCATAATGTCAACTCTATTTTGTGAATGGTGAGGCCTTGATTTTCTGCCTTGTATATCTCCGTCGTCAAACTTCAATAAAGTTAAGGGCTGATCTAATGGATTTGTCTCTCCGTCGAGATCAAAAATAGTACGATGATCCTCTGCTGAAAATAGAGAACGTTTTCTTTCAAGCTGATCAAAAAGGTATATCAATGGGAATTTTTCAGAAAGAAGGTCAAGATCATAAATATCTTTTTGAGTAGCTCGGTTTGCGGCCGACATCATCTTAAATAATGCTATATCCAGTTCCGATATGAATTTAATACCATCTATATCTTCTATGCTATCGAACATTTTCATGTTTTGAAGTACCTCCACCTTAATCGTTTCTCCATCGCATATAATAAAAAAACGAAGGAAAATATACTGGTCGTCTATATCACACGGAAATTGGAGGCCGAAGACACGTGCACCATACAATTTCTGGACTTCCTCCTTGACTCTTTCATAGCCCGCTTTTCCAATAATATGAGGGAAAAAGATATCGATGTCCGTGGATGTCCGATGATGGTATCGTATAGCTAAGTTCGTGCCGCCACCCAAAGCAGAGCCATCAAAACTTTCTAAAGATTGTAATTCACGAATGGTCTCTAATAGAACCGGAGAAACAGCAGACATTATTGATAACGTAAAAATTGCCTAACATGATAACGACGAGCAACAAGTTTACAGACCTCATTACTAATGCGCTCTTTTGTCTTTCTCAATTCTCTAACAATTTGCATCTTACTGTAAAGCTGCTCCAGAGGCTGGATATCTTTCACAAAAGTTTCTTCCGTTGTGGCCATTAGCGCTCTAGGGATAATAAAATCCTTGTCATCCTGAATATCTAAATTCTTTGGATCGACATCCCAAAATAAATGTTTGGGAAAGATTTGCGATATATCCTTTATTGCGCTCATTTATACAAAAATACAGCATAATGGAAACAAAAGAAAATAAATTAAAATAAATTTGGATACAAACAATCTATTTAACAGACTTATGATGACCTTTTATGATACGATAATGCAAGAGGATTAGATGAAAAGGCGAGCTGTATCACATAGACACACCTCATTTACAAGGTGACAAAGGGATGGTGCATTCCTTTTCCCATACTTACTCCACTAATATATCCAATATTTACACTCCATGCAAAATGAAAATCCATTTGCGCCAATTTGATACAGTCAACAATAATTCCATTTCTCTCCCAATACTCCCGCAAAATTCGTAAATTTAGCCATCAAGCCGTTCAACATTATGAAAACTTTGAGAATTGTTATTGAGCGTAGTGCCGATATGTTCAGTACCTATGCCGAAAATGCAGAGGGGATTTACGGAGGCGGAGATACTGTTGAAGAAGCTAAGCAATCGATCTTAGATGCTATACAGATTATCAAAGATGAATTTAGTCCGGAAAATACCCCTGTTGTATTGAAAGGCGATTATGAGATCGTATACCAGTTGTAGCGCATGATGCCATTGTCAGCAATGTTAATGACATTATTAATTTATGAATTTTCATTTTTTAGAAGTCTGTTGATATTCCCCATTACATGCTATTGTCAGTAGCTGGATAGACTCTATCTGTTATCAATGTATTGGTTTTCGTATCCAATCGATACACCAATCGTTGTTTTTTATAACTAAAAGGCTCGCTTAAGCCTAATCTATAAGCATATTTTACGTATATTAGGTTGGAAGATATAGAATCAATTACGGATGACCCAGGATAAACCCACGCAGGGATTTCTTCATTAGACTTTCTCCATAAGGTATCATTTCCTAAATCTAAAGAAGAGAAGGTAAAACTTACATTTGCTTTATGGCATTTATCAGCAAGACAAATCTTAGCATACGTAGCGTCATGTGCCGATATACAGTAAGTGTCTTCAATCTTTATCAACTGGATATGATCAGCCCAGTCATTTTCATGATATAGGGCACTTCCTAGGCACAACGTGTCACCATTGTGTGTTACAAGCTTGAAATCGATGTCATAGAAAATTGCGGCTAAGTCCGCATCGTATCGTTCGCGACAGATCAATTTTCCTAAAGGTTTGTCAATTTCCACGGTTCTTATTTTGGTGCCGAATGCTTCAAGAACGATCCAATAGAAGCTCAGGATCAATAGTGTGCATAAGATTATTATGATAGCACATCCCTTTTTTAATGTCATTGAATTCATCAGATAACAAGTTTTTTACCTCTATTACTCATCCCTATTTGTCCTTCGTTTGTGTGACAGGATTTTCATATCCAAATATAAATAAACTCCAGCGACTACCATTGCCACCAGCCCAGAAATCATCGCATTAAACGTTGATGACTCTACTAACATATAGGCGCCAAACACAATCAGAAAAGCGCAAAATGGGTATGCAAAAAGTCGTATTATCATTCTTTTTATACTCCATTCGTTGTTTGCTTTTTCAATTTTGACTTCTATCGGCGTATTGTTTAAAACGTCTGTCAAGTTCTTTTTGAATACATCAACATTCTTTTTGTTCTGACCATAAGAAATACTAGAACTTACGTAGTCTGGGTCACAGATGCTGTTTATCAAAAGATGGTTTTTGTATTTTATAATCGTCACCATTTCGCCCCAGCTCCCTGTCCAATTCCAAGATCTATGTGCTCTAAAAAATGTCTTATTATTCTTGTCAATACGCCACGATAAGTCCTTCGCAGTCCGCTGAACAACCTCTTGAAATTGGTCTAAATACCGTCTGCTCCCATCTTAGAAAACATCCGTTCAGTTTCTTCCGATGATATTTTACTGGACTTGGGGGTTACTTTTTCATGTTGTAAATTTTACACCAGATCCCTAGACTGCATTTCTTTACGGATTTCCTGTTCAATAATTTTATCCCCTGCCGAATTTTTAATGACCAGATATCCGATAACTAAAGGAAAAAACGTAAACAACCCCAATCCATTTTTCATTACTCCAAAAAAGAAGATCCCCACGGTGGCTCCAACGATGACGGCGTTTATTATTTTGTTATTCTTGATATTTTTCATTTTTTGGAATAACTGATCATCAGTAAATTCAGTCAAATTATCTGGTTTCATATAGCGAAATTTTCTTTAGTTGATTTTGGATATAATTCATAATTTCCTTTATCTCTTTAAAAGTAGGAAATATTAGTGAAAATGTTTCTGTAAATTTTCACCCCCAATACTCCCACAAAATTCGTAAATTTAGCCATCAAGCCGTTTTTGAAGCACACTATGACAGATATCGAACAACTCTTGCAGCAGATCAGGAACTTCCACGACGCCCGCGACTGGCAGCAGTTCCACAATTCCAAGGACCTCGCCGTAGCCCTCAGTATAGAAGCCTCGGAACTATTGGAACTATTTCTCTGGAAAGGCAATGAAGGAGCCGATCCCCAAAAGCTGAAAGAAGAACTGGCGGATGTGCTAATGTACGTCCTTTTATTGGCCGACAAGCATGGACTCGATATCAAGCAGCCAGAACTAAGACAGATTCTTAAAAACCTATGCAGCCTCAGTGCGGAGAATGAAATAGTTGAATTCAAAGAAGCTAAAAACTTAATGAACAGTACAGGCGTTGTTGACTCGGGAATGTAGGAGTTATCTTGTTGTCTAAGTCCTTGTTGAAGACGACGTTTGTAGTATATGACAACTATCGTTATGACTCGTTAGTTTCAATGAAACGCAGATAAAATTAGAGCACATGGGTGAAATAATAATATATCAAGGGAATAATAAAGATATCCAAATTGAAGTTCAGTTTGAGAATGAAACTTTTTGGTTGTCTCTCAATCAGATAGCGGCTCTTTTTGAAAAGGATAAATCTGTTATATCAAGACACTTAAACAATATCTACAAGGAAGGGGAACTCGATGTGGATTCAACTGTTGCAAAAAATGCAACAGTTCAATATGAAGGAAGTAGAAAAGTCAAAAGGACGATCGAATATTACAATCTTGATGCCATTATATCTGTAGGATATCGTGTGAATTCCAAGCGTGGCACCCAATTCCGCCAATGGGCCACCCAACGTCTTAAAGAACACCTTGTGCAAGGTTATACCATTAACCAAAAACGTCTGGAGGAACTACAGCAAACTGTGCAATTCATTGCCGAAAAGGCAAAAGATGTAGAAAATGTAGACGAGGCGAAGGTTATTATGGATATCATTTCACAGTATACCCAGAGCTTTGTGCTTTTGAACCAATTCGACAGCAATTCCATCGAACCTAAAAAGCTCAACGAAAATATTACTTACGAAATTAATTATGCTGAAGCAAGGATTGCCATTGCCGAACTTAAGAGATAGTTAATTCTTCACTAAGTGGTTGGTCAAACAGCTTGTAAGCGTATTTGCCCAAGCCGCTATAAGAGAATCCTATTGTGGCCAGTTCTTTACCCGTCGATATCGATAGGCAATTTGCATTGGAGAGGAGCTGTCTGATCTTTTTCAATGTGGATTCGTCCCATCCCAATATCTTATATCCTGTTTCCAATGAGTCTGGTACGTCATTATAGCTGTCGCTATGGAATATCATCCTATCTCTTGAATTCTCTTTGTCTCCTGTTTTAAAATATTTTCAGCGATATGCATTGCTCCAACGGGTCTATTAGCATCGTATTTACTGGGATTGACAACGGTCGCGATACCAAGTATTGCGACAAAATTCGGCTGATGATCGTAACAAATTCATAGAAGCATTGGAAACGGAACTGTTAGGTATGCACGAAGGAAATTATGCCCGGTACAAGATTTCGCTGGACGAGTTTAGGAAGTGGCAGGAAATCTGGAGAGGTCGCGCCTAATGTCCTGCTCATGGATGAATCGCACCGTATACGCGAGAAGACCAGATACCCTTTCAAACCTACCGGCAGATTGCAGGTAGAAGATCTCTTGCGGGCAGCACGTATATCGGTATTCTTTATCGACGATTATCAAGTCGTGCGAAAAGGCTGAATCTGCATTTTCATCAAGTAGGCGATACCTATTGAGGTAATAGAGTACGATATGGAGAATTCATATATGGGACCTATACCGATGGCTCCAAAAGTAATGATCATTCCGATTACTGTAACTAGGATTAATATTGATTTAATGATATTGTTATGCGTCAGGTCGCGAGTAACATTGTATGCAGTTATATAAGCGAGAAGGGTAGGTATGGAGAATATGCAGCTAATATTAAAACGGCTGGGTATATTCTGATTTACCGATTACAGCCATGCAAACTAAATGTCGGATCATAGTACGAAATATGTTAAAAAATATTAAATCTGATTACATACATGCTGCATTGAGGAGAGTTTTTCTATATTGTAGTTCTTAAATTAAAAATCGAAAAGATATGACTTGTCCAAACTGCAACGAAACACTACTGATGACGGAACGCCACAACGTGGAGATCGACTATTGCCCCAAGTGCAGAGGCGTATGGTTGGATCGAGGGGAGTTGGACAAATTGTTGGATCAGGCCAGTCAAAGGAGTGAAAGTCATCAATCGGTCACGCAAGGCAACACCTATGACGATAGAAAAGATGCCCAACGTTATGATAAAGAAGAGTATGAAAGAAGGGATAGATATGATGACCGAGGAAAATATGCTCCACATGGACGTAAGAAAAAATCGTTTCTGTCTGATTTCTTTGACTTTGATTAGAAAAAAGGATGCCTTCCCTCGACCTTTCATTTTAAATCTTAGCGCATGCGACATATAATTGTTTGCCTTCGCATAGGCTCGTAGATCGTCTGTTCCTTTGTGTCTTTATTCACTTGGCCTCAGTAACCACTGCGGCTGGACTCAGCACCTTCATATAGCGTAATCTTCACTTCCGTTACCACCTCATTTATACCCTCTACATAGAACAAAAAAAGTAATTTACCGCTTTTATATATTTAAAAGTACAATTGTCTATTACGTAAATAGTACAGTTTTATTCCAGAGATGCATTCATTTACATTTTCTGATCCCATACTGCCCTAAAATTCGTAAATTTAGCCATCAAGCCATTTTGAAGCATAGTATGGCAGATATAGAATGCCTCGTGCAGCAGTCTAGGTACAACTTCACAAAACGGACAATAGCGCGAAATAAAATATGTAGATAAAATATATGGAGAGTCTGAAATTTCAGGAGTGTTTGAAGAAATCATAAACACAAATGTCTTTCAGCGATTGAAGAAAATTCATCAAAGAGGTTCTATTTTTTTGAGTAATCCGAAAGTAAATCATACAAGATTTGAGCATTCGATTGGGGTAATGCTCATTATAAAAGCTGGGAGGAGGCATTGAAGAACAAATTGCCGGATTAATTCATGATATTTCGCATACCGCATTTTCTCATTTAATTGATTATGTACTTGAAGTAGAAGAAGAGGATTACCATGAACAAAGATATCACGAAGTTTTAAAGGATCGTGAATTAAACACCGTATTGAAGAAATATCAGATTGATAGAACGACGTTTATGGATACGGAAAAATTTAAACTCCTAGAATACCCCCTACCATATTTATCAGCTGATAGGATAGACTATACACTTCGGGATATGTGTCAGATTGGAGAAGTTACCCCTACCGAAGTTTCTTGGTTTATAAATGGTTTAGTGAGGTTTGATAATAGAATCGTCCTGAAATCAAAAGATTATGCAAAGTGGTTTCAGTCAAAATATAATTTCCTTACAGCTGAATATTTTGAAGGTCCGGAAAATGTAGAGATAAATCTAATAATGAGGGAAATAATTAGAAGTTGTTTGGGAACAGGGATCATTGAAGAACCGGACTTTTTCGAGGATGACTTTTATCTTATGGATAAAATTAATCAGAAATTAAATTTAAAGCAGTGGATTGATAGAATCCGGAGCAACGGATTGAAAAATAAAAAGTTGAAAACTAAAAAACGGATAGTGGATCCTGAAGTCATAGTAAATGATCAAATCTTAAAATTATCAGAAGTGCATTAGAACAGCTCGCAATGGATATAGCAAGATCTTGTCGTCTTGTCGACTGTCACAAATATTTACCAAATTTGTGACAAGACAAGTAGGCTAGTAGCCGAAAACCATACGGTTTCCCGTATTTCCCACACGGTCAATTTTCATATCTTTGAAAGTTAGATTATGAACATATGAAATTCTCAGATTATTTTACACGTTGCGTCTGGATACAGGACTCCTTTAGAAGAATATAGATTAACCTCAAAACCTTAAATAAAAACAACGATGAAAATCAAATTATTATCGACGTTAGTAGTATTAGGAATAATAACATTAACATCTTGTAGTAAAGACGACAATATAAGACCGGAAGACGAACCATTAGGCGTCCTGGGAGGGCCAGACTCGAAATTCAGAATCATCGAGGTTACAGGGGAGGCTAGCAATGCAGAGACTTATTTAAAAGTAGTGTATAAATCTAGTAACAAAAGGGTGGAATTAGGAGGTAAGCCTTATTGCAACATAAAGGATACAGTATTGAAATCCGCGCCGGATATTGAGCTAGAGATTATCCGAACAGGTTACCCAGCACGAGTGTATTGGAATGTAGTTGACGAATATGTTGAATATATGCGAAGAAATATCCCCGAAGATTTGTTACATGAAATTCATAACGGGAATTTTGACGATGACTACTTCTTTCAAAAAATAAGGTTGATTGAGGTTAAACTCTAAGTAGTGTAAGCGGTAACTACTATTGCAAAGAAAATGGGAATATGAATACACCAAAATCGGCAACAAGAGTGCACGCTAATAACGACAGGGTTTTATGCCCTGCTGAATAAATACGAACTTCCTTGATTAACGACAATCGACGAAGTATGAACGCATCAAGCCATGAAGTTTGAAGAACTATACTGATATTATTATGAATAGATTGATATTGATTGGAAACGGCTTTGACTTGGCTCATGGATTAAAAACGAGCTACAAAGATTTTATCTTTTGGTATCTGGATGAATGTTTTAAACGTACAGGTATATATGCTAATGGTCAGTCTTACGAAGATGAATTTCTTCATATATCGGTTCTTGAACACTATAGGCTTATGGATTTGTATAATTTATCAGGACAAAAAGGGTTGAGTAAATATTTATACGAACGGGGCCTTCTCGAACCTTATCTGAGTTTTGAGCCTAATAGGCGATATACAGCAAAAGACAACATTGAAAAATATGGTAAAGTGTCTGAGTTGACCGCTCACACCGTGTCCTATAAATCATTATTCTTTAAACGATTAACTGATGCTTATCTGGAGTGCGGATGGGTGGATATAGAGCAGGAGTATTTTGATGCGTTGAAGAAATATAATGATGGAAATCAAGCACATGATTTGAATTATCTTCGAAGAATAAATAAAGATTTTGAATTTTTGAAAAGCAAACTTGAAGAGTATCTGACTACTGAAGACGGGTCTAGTATAGAAATACATAACAAACTTCTATCGACTCTAATTTCTGATTTTAAGACGGACGATTTTGACACTTTACTCGATAAAGAGTCTTTAATACAGGGGCAGTTATGGGATATTACAAATGAGCGTAACAACGATAAAGCATACGTTTTAAACTTCAATTATACGAATACTTTCAAAACATATCTTGACGCGATTTATGAGCATAAGAGATACCTAAGTGTTAAAGAAAACCATATTCATGGTCAATTAAATAATCCTGATAACCCTATTATATTTGGATTTGGAGACGAACATGATACTGCTTATACGCAATTTGAGGAACAACGGAATAATGATCTATTTGCACATATTAAATCTTATTTCTATATGCAAACCCCCAATTATCGAAATTTAATAAGGTTTTTAAATGATGGGCACTTTCAAGTACTTGTTATAGGACATTCTTGTGGTCTTTCTGATCGTACGATGTTTAAAGAAGTTTTTGATCATGAAAATTGTAAGTCTGTAAAGGTATTTCATTATACAGACGATAATGGGAAAAATGATTTCTTCGATAAAACCATAAACCTCGGTCGCCATTTTAGCGACAAAGGCCGTATGCGGAAACTCATTGTGGAATTTAATCCGGCAGATGCTATTCCGCAAAAATGAGGAGAATCGATATATTATACGAGACTGTAATTGCAAAATGCATTTACGTATTTCCGTAAAATTTTATAATACAGGTTGTTAACTTTGCCTACTCAGTAGTTTTTATTGAATTATATTTTATAATTGTTTATCTTGTATCTTACTAAACTAACTCGTTATGGGCACTATAAAACCAACCATCTATCTTTTAAAAGAAGATGTAACAGATCCTAAAAAGCTATTTAAACAAAGTCTTAAAAGTAAAGAAGAGAATGGATGTACTCTTTATTATAAAACCAGTGGCAAGAACACTCCAGATTGGGCAGATTTTGTAATAGATAATTTTCAATTAGACTCTAATCCATTTCGTAATTCTTCATCATATGCTGTTGTTGTAATAAAAGTCAAAAATCGATATTTTGCGATACCTTTGTCTGAAGAAAAACTTAGTAGAATATCTTAAAAGCCAGAATCAGCCAGATTCGTATAAAGATAATCTATTTGCTTTAGCAACTGGATATTACGGTTCGATTAGTGCCATTGATTTCGGTCGGATGATGCCAGCGATTACGGTTCAAAAGATGCCATTCTATTTAGATATTGCTGATTCCCGTTACGGTTCGAATGGTGCCAATATCGAA
>NZ_JACOIK010000017.1 GCF_014692515.1 Sphingobacterium micropteri
CCGAACCTCTAACAACGCTCAGATCCACCGCCATTATCTTAAATGAATCATCAAACTTTCTATGCATCTCTACAAATTTAAAATTACTTATTAAATCTGTCTCGCACTAAAGGTAGCAACTCCAATATCTCTATTTATGTACATTCAATAGACAGGCGTGGACACCTGTTTATTGGGGAAAACGAGACGGAGAAAATGTGGCTTTCAAGAATATGGGTCGGGGCATTCTGTATCTTCCTATGCGCTATAATTCTCCGCATATGGAAGCTGCTTCAAATCCATTGATTCTGCATCAGGACGGAGAAATTGAACAAATTAAACAGTCTTCATCAGCGTATATAAAGGTTGAATTGAAGAAGAAAAGCCCGCGAGGACCAGCTGTAACAAGCGGTGTAGAATATGAACTGTTGTATTGGGATAATCTTTGGGTTTCTGCTGGAAAAAAGATTGCGACGGAAAATAATAGGATTACATTTGAGAGCATACCGCAAGGGGCGTTATTTTGGATAAGAAGTTCGGACAAATCCTATCAAGAAAGACCTTTTTTATATAAAGACGGGGAGCAGATATGGTATTAAAAAAAATCCTCCCCCTGTTTGTTGTTTTTTTGGTGTCTTGCCATAATGACCAAAACAGTTTTATTGCCCCAACATATCGAGGGAAATCACCGCTTGGTGAAATCAAGAATCTACCCATTATCAGTGACGAAAGTAGGCCGTTCAGTCTGGATACTGCTTCTTGGATACAGATTTACGGAACGGGGGAGACGGATATTGGTCTGGCAAGCATCGATCCCACCTATTGGTACAAAGCAGATGAAGTTGAAATCTATCTACAAGATATAAGTGGAGAGAATATAAAGTTAAGTTTTCCGCTACACGATGAAAATGGTAAGAGTGTTGAAATCAAGCATGAGAAAGAAGACGTATTGTTCGTTGCGGGGTATGATAGCCAAAAGAGACTCTATCGTGCACAGATATCCATTCCGTTGCGGAAGTTCGCCAATTCGGTTCATAAAGAACAAAAACTTAAATTAAATGTGACCGTAGCAGACAACGATGATAAGATAAAGCAGAAAGCAAAGCTGGTTTGGGTTGGAGAAAGGGACCCGGGATATGACTCTTTGATTTCCTATGGCGAGATCGTACTGAAAGAAAAAATAGAAAATCCATTAGAAAATAGCGATAATAGTCCATTACAGAGTCTATATCAACCAATGAAAACAAATTTAATGGATCGTGATACAAATTTTGTGGATATTGCCAACCTTATTTTTGGCTTGGTGAATAAGGCGGAAGATTTCTCTGCGAGAATGTACTCTACATGGGATACGACTTCCCTCCATTTACATCTGATTATTTTGGATAACAGAGAGGGTGCGATAATGCAGGGAAATATAGAAAAAAGTGTTTACTTACACGATAGAGGCTGGATAGAGAATGAGGCGGGCAACACCATTTGGCAAATGACGAACTATCATACACAGCATGCTGGGGGAGCAGAGAAGAACCGGAAAGTGGATACAGCGATTTATTTGCCGAAAGGCAAATACGCTTTACGATACGTTACCGACGAATCACATTCCTGGGATAACTGGGACGACAAACCACCCGAAACGCCGTTCTATGGTATTGTTATTTTTAGAAAAGAGGCGTATTAAAGAAATATGTGCTGTGCTCCACTAGCTTACAGCTATATCTTTATCGCGAATGTCCTGGACAAAGCAATGAATACGCACAACAGGGAAATGCTGTTGCGGTAATGGTTTGTAAAGTACGGTGGAAGTTGTATAGATGCAGTTGCATTTGAACTCCTGCTACGTAACATGCGTTAAACGAAACACTAATTAAGTTCAAAGTCAAAGTTATTTAACACAAAGAATAATGAGGTGCGCGTATAGTTTGCTGACATAGGTCTCATGACTTCCGACATAGGAGCAGAAACAAATGACGTAGCCGTGTTTTTACACGAAGTAAGGTTAAAGTGCCTGAAAATCGTTGCTTTGTCCACCTATCCTATAAATATGTAAGCGAATTTCGATATAAAATCAACGGAGTTTGGTCATATTTCTCCTTATTTTATCAATATGTACAAGGACTTTACGACAATGAACATTGCGTTTGGCTCCATGTTACGTAGCAATAGGCCGGCTTAAAATCTGTTTTTTCTCATGATGATGCTTAAAAAAAAGCAGCTTTCCCCGGTTCTTATAGAAGCGTATGCAGTAGCCAGGCTTGGACGTGTTTAATACCCTTGTTCTGTGGTAACGTTATATCGTCAAGCGAAACCACTATTTTCTCGTAACTATCATTTATGCTTTCCAAGGATGCATATTCTCTTTTTATTGTTTTCTCATCAACCAACAGATATGCACTTTGCACATATAGTATTTTATCCGCTTTTTTGGCCACAAAATCCACTTCTTTATTTCTCATCACCCCTACAGAAACATCATATCCGTTACGCCGCAGTTCCAAATAGACGAGGTTCTCCAGCTTGTAGCCAATTCCATAACCAAAACCACTGTATAGATAATTTTTGTATGCTAGGTCATTCACATAATATTTTCCGTTTCCTGAAATAGTCTCTTTGCCACGAATATCAAAACGTTCCGCTTTATGGACTAAAAAAGTGTCTTCTATATAACTGATATAATTAGCAACGGTGTCATAAGTCGTTTTTCGACCATTGCTTTTCATATAGTTGGCAATGTTATTTATCGATAGTAAATTGGAAGCATTATTGACGAGATAAACAAAAAGATCCTCCAGTAACTTTGGGTCTTTGATACTGTAACGTTGTATAATATCCCGCAGCAGTACGGTGTCTTTTACGGCGTTTATATAATTTCGTTTAGTGTCTTCATTGGGTAATACAAAAAGCTCTGGTAAGCCTCCGCTTTCCATATAGTGGATATAGCTTTGTTTTGTAGTCTCGGAATGGGTAATACCTCTGTATTCTGCATAACTAAACGGAAATACTTCAAATGTTACATATCTGCCCGAAAGTAAAGTAGCCAATTCGCCTGAAAGCATTTTTGAATTGGAACCGCTGATAAACAATTCATAGCTGTCGGTGAAATCTTGCGCGTAAGAATTGGCAAATCGTTCCCATTCGACAATATTTTGTATTTCATCGATAAACAGATATATTTTACCTTTCGGGTTTAGCTTTGCTTTATATAGCTTGATGAGCTTGTCTAAATCTTTGTAATTGTGTACAAAGTCGAAATCTATAAATTCCTTATTGATGTAAAAAATATTTTCTGGATTTATGCCGCTGGTTATAAGTTGATGTGCTACTTGCCGTAAGATATAACTTTTTCCCGCGCGCCGTTGTCCCACCAATACTTTTATAAGCCTATTATCGGTATACTTGAAAATAGTGCTCGTATAGTGTTCTCTTAGAAAACCGAGCAAGGGTACATTTCCGTCCCAAAAATTATAATGCTTAAGTGAGTTAAAATTTTCTTCCATACTCGAAACTTTTATATGAAAATACAAAATTTTCTTCCATACTCGAAACTTTTGTGTATAAATATAGAATATTCATCTACGGTCGGAAGTTTGTTTTTCATATTTTTTGTTTTTTCTTTGTTTATTTCGTTTTATTTTCGATATTTAACATTAGTAAACAATACCTTGTTAAATAATTATGCTACCAATACAACGAAGAGAGAAGATACTGGGCTTGCTAAAAGAAGACGGGGCAGCCAAAGTCATTGATTTGGCCAGTCTTTTTAAGGTTACTGAAGCCACCATTCGCCAAGATCTCGAAAAATTGGAAAAGGAAGGTCTTATTTCGCGGGATCATGGAGGGGCCTACCTACGTAATATAGAGGATCAGGTTCGGAATTTTTCGCTTTCGCATCAAAATGAAAATATAGACAAAAAAGACCAAATCGCCTTAAAGTGTGTAGAGCTTATCGAAGACGGAGATACCATTATTCTGGACTCCGGTTCCACGACGACGGAGATCGCCCGTAAAATAAAGGGTCTGAAGAACCTTACCGTTATCACTAATGCTTTGAATATTGCCCTAATGCTGGGGGCCGAGCCGGGCATAGAGGTGATTATGACCGGAGGTGAGTTTAAACCGCCAACCTTGTCGCTTACCGGACAAAAAGCAGCTGATTTTTTTAAAGGTATCAATGTGCAGAAGCTTTTTCTAGCGACAGCAGGTGTGTCTTTAAAGGCAGGACTGACTTATCCTAGTATCAGTGATATTGTTGTCAAAAAAGCAATGGTTGAAGCGGCTGAACTAACTTATTTGGTCGCAGATTCTACTAAGATCGGGAAAACATCGTTTGCCAGTCTGGGCGCTATGTCGCTTATTGATTTTCTGATCACGGATGCAGATATACAAGAAGCACATAAAAACATGTTTAAAGACCATGAAATTGAAATCATAATAGCGAATTGAGGAGCGCTAGCATAAAAGTAAATTAATAAACATAGAGAGAAGAAATGAATACAGGAGCGCTAGGTGTTATTTTTGGGAACCGGGATTTTTTTCCTGACCATTTAGTGGGCACCGCAAGAAAAGAAGTGAAAAGTGTGTTGGATAGGTTGGGGTTGGCGTATAGAATGTTGGAGGAGTCTGACACGAAGTTGGGCGGTGTAGAGACATTTTCGGATGCCCAAAAGTGTGCAAACCTTTTTAAGGTACATCGGGAAGAAATCATGGGGATCTTGGTGGTATTGCCGAATTTTGGGGACGAAAGAGGTATGGCGGAAACTATTCGGTTGTCTGGACTAGATGTTCCCGTTCTCGTACAGGCTTACCCTGATGATCTGGATAAATTGGACGTTGCGCGTCGGCGAGATGCATGGTGTGGTAAGATATCGGTTTGTAATAATTTATATCAGTACGGAATCAAGTATAGTTTAACCGATCAGCACGTTATCCGACCGGATGATGAAGGTTTTGCACAAGAAGTAAAAGACTTCGCAGCCGTATGTCGTGTCGTTCGCGGATTGAAAGGTATGCGGATCGGTGCGATCGGTGCCAGACCGGGTGGTTTTAATACGGTACGATACAGTGAAAAAATACTGCAAAGAAATGGCATTACGGTCGTAACTGCTGACCTTTCTGAAATTTTGGGACGTGCTAATCGTATCAAAGACGGGGATACGAAGGTGAAAGAACATATAGAAACCATCACCAATTACGCGAAACGGGGACTGACCCCAGATGAGTCGCTGGTGCAAATGGCGAAGCTGGATATTGTACTCAAAGAGTTTGTAGAAGAACATGCGTTAGATGCTACCGCATTACAATGTTGGACGTCCCTACAGCAAAACTATGGCTGTAATGTATGTACCTCTATGAGTATGATGAGTGAGAACATGTTACCTAGTGCCTGCGAGGTGGATGTAACGGGTACATTGACCATGTATGCTATGCAGTTGGCATCCGGCACGCCAAGTGCTTTGGTAGATTGGAACAATAACTACGCCAACGATCCCAATAAAACGGTTTTGTTCCACTGTGGGAACTGGGCAAAGGCATTCCTACCGGAGATTGAAATTAGTAACGCGCCAATTCTGGGTTCGTCTTTGGGCGTAGAAAATACATGGGGAGCGCTGGACGGAAGGACACCGGCATCACCATTGACCTACGGACGGATCAGTACCGATGATGTGCAGGGTAAGATTAAAGTTTACCTGGGCGAAGGCGAACTGACAGATGACGAACTGAATACATTCGGTAACCGTGCTGTAGCGCAGATACCGAACCTGCAGGGGCTTATGCAATACGTATGTAGAAATGGTTTCGAGCATCATGTGGTCATGAATGCGTCTAAGACCGGCAAGATACTCGAAGAGGCATTGGGTAATTACTTCTCCTGGGAGGTATATAATCACGATAACAAATAATGAAAGAATCGTTAGCAAAAAAATCTATTGAATACCGTAAACGTATCTTAAAATACATTTATAAAGCAAAGGCGGGGCACACGGGAGGGAGCTTATCTTGTGTAGATGTATTGAACGTACTGTACAATAGAATTATGAATGTAGGGCCCGCCAATTTCGATAGCCCCGATAGGGATCGTTATGTCCAGAGTAAAGGGCATTGCGTGGAAGCTTTGTTTGTCGTATTGGCCGATCAGGGATTTTTCCCGGAATCGGAACTGGAAACGCTGTGCCAATATAATTCTCATTTTATTGGACACCCCACGCGGAAAGTGCCTGGTGTGGAGCAGAATACGGGCGCCTTAGGACACGGTCTTTCGCTGAGTGTAGGAATGGCTATTGCGGCTAAACTGGACAAGAAGGATTATCAAGTATTTACCTTAATGGGCGACGGTGAGCTGGCGGAAGGATCCAATTGGGAAGCGGCACTGACAGCCTCACACTATAAGCTGGATAATCTTTGCGCCATTGTGGACTATAACCGCCTGCAGATTTCGGCACCGACTAGGGATGTGTGCAATACAGATCCCGTGGCGGATAAATTTAGGAGTTTTGGCTGGGAAGTCGTGGAGGTTGATGGGCACGATGTGGATGCGTTGGAAGCTATATTCCGCAAGCTCCCCTTTGTGACCGGAAAACCCTCTTTGGTGATTGCCCATACGGTGAAGGGCAAGGGTATTAGTTATATGGAGAATGTGCTGAAGTGGCATCATGGGGTACCAAGTGAAGATCAGTATGAACAGGCACAAAAAGAATTGGATAGCGCTCTTTTAGCGCTTTAATATAGAATAGGCTTTGGATATGGATATGGATAGAGAGATAAACATGGGAAAGGCAAATTTAGAGGTTTTTTCAGAAACCTTGCAGCATATTGCGGAGAGCAACCGCGATCTATTAGTCGTCACCAGTGATTCCAGGGGATCCGGCAAATTGGTGCCTTTTGCACAACGTTTTCCAGATCAGTTGGTCGAGGTAGGTATTGCAGAACAGAATTTAGTCGGTATATCGGCAGGCTTGGCCTCCGCGGGGAAACAGGTATTTGCCGTTTCACCGGCTTGTTTTCTGACGGCGAGATCGCTGGAGCAGATAAAAAATGATGTGACCTATTCAGACAACGCGGTGACCGTGGTCGGGATCAGTGCAGGAGTGAGTTACGGAGCGTTGGGCTCAACGCATCACAGCTTGCACGACTATGCCGTATTACGAGCCATCCACAATATTATTGTTTGTGCGCCGGCGGATAATTTTGAAACGGAGGAAGCTGTTCGACAGGCGGCAGTATTAAACCAGCCGGTGTACCTGCGTTTTGGCAAACGCCCGATGCCCCTGCTGCGTAAGGATATACCTTTTGTGTTAGGAAAGGGACGCGTCCTGCAAGAAGGTAAAGATCTGGCTATTGTTGCGACGGGCGAAATGGTACACCCCGCGTTGGAAGCGGCTGCTTTGCTGAAGGAATCTGTAGATGTAGAGGTGACGGTGATTAGCATGCATACCGTAAAACCCTTGGATAAGGAATTGTTAACACAAGTGGCTGCTACAGGTATGCCGATATTGACGGTGGAAGAGCATAGTGTGTATGGAGGTGTGGGAGAAGCCTGTGCTTCGTTCTTGTTGCAAGAAGGCTTCCATAACCGTTTTCAGGTAATGGGTATTCCGGACGAATATACCGTAACCGGCTCACAGCAAGAAATATTTGACCATTATGGTCTGAACGGGCAAGGAATAATGGAAGTTGCCCAGCAGCTATTGGGTGTTTCCCAAGAAAAGTAATAGGGTGTAGCCCACCCCTAATTATAAACAGATAAATAAACCGATTTTATTATGCGCATCGTAAACAGGTGTCTATGGATGGGAATACTGTTATCGCTATTGATCGCTTGCGGTCGCGGGGTAGCAGACAAGACGCAACAGAAACAGATCGCTATTATCGTTTCCACGTTAAACAATCCCTGGTTTGTATTTTTGGCCGAAACGGCCAGGGAGGAGGCGGAAAGCCGAGGCTATGTGGCGCGGATTTTCGACTCGCAGAACAACACGTCGCTCGAGTCGGATCATTTTGAAAACGCTGTAGCATTGGGCTATGATGCGATTCTGTTGAATGCAACAGATTCGGATGGTTCTGTGGCTAATGCTCGAAAGGCGATGGAGGCGGGTATTCCCGTTTTCTGTATGGACAGAGAGCTAAACAACCCCAATGCGGCAACCTCACAGATCGTATCAGATAGTTATTCGGGCTGTGTGGAATTGGGCGGACTCTTTGTCCGGTCGCTTGGACAAAAAGGTAAATATGTGGAGCTGCTTGGTTTAGTAGGCGACAATAACACGTGGAACCGGTCGAAAGGATTCCATTATGTAGTCGATCATTTTCCGGAAATCAAGATGGTGGCGCAGCAAAGTGCGGATTTTGACCGAAATAAAGCGATGGAGGTACTGGAGTCTATTTTGCAGGCACATCCCGATATCGATGCTGTGTTCTGCGGTAACGACGCGATGGCTATGGGGGCCTATCAAGCGTTGGTGGCGGCGGGTAAAGATAAAAAGATCCAAGTGTTTGGATTTGATGGTTCTGAAGATGCGGTGAGCTCTATCCAATCTGATGGTCTTACCGCTACCGTGATGCAATTTCCGCAAAAAATTGCAGAAACGGCCGTTGCTTTCTCAGGCGAATATTTTGAAGGAAAAACCAGTTTCCCCCAAAAAACACTAGTCGATGTCGAATTGGTGACACCTGCAAACGTAAGTATATATTCGAGCTATGGTAAAGAATGATAAAAACATACCGTCTAAAAAACGTAAGGCGCTTAAATATGGACTGATTGGATTAATGGCTGTTTTTTTAATCTATCATTCTTTTTATGTGGTGTCCTTGGATTCGCGTAAGAAGGGTGGCGATGAGGAGGATGTTGCCCAATTAGCAGATGCATACTTCCTGCAAAGTTTGCCGGAGGTATTGGCAGATGCGCCCGAACCTTGTACGTTGCTGGCGACGTTATCGCAAAAAGACCAAGATTGGGCAAGCTACGGAAAGCAAACCAATATCGGGAATCGCTATTACTTTCTCATCCGGGGCGAAGGCAGTATACAGGAAATAAAAGACAGCTATGTACGGGTGGTTTTTGGTGAGGGTGAACAAGCTTGTTCCTTGCGCATCGCAACCGTATATATTTTCGGAAATGAAATTCGCGACGCCTCAGGTAAACTGGCGCTAGCGGATGTAGGGGAATTAACGAAGTTTAATGCGATCTCCGAACGACTCAACAAAAAGGTGCGGGAGGAAATTATACCCGAATTTCTGGAAAAGGTACAAGTAGGTCAAAAAGTACAATTAGCAGGCGCCTTTGCCTTGAATCGCCGTCTCGGTATAACGGATGATTTTGAAGTGATGCCTATACAATTGCGAATCGTGGATTAAGAAAAGAATCGTGGTCTCATTAAGAAATATAACAAAACAATTTAACGGTGTATATGCCCTTCGGGATGTAAACATCGAATTCCCGTCTGCCAAGGTCATCGCATTGGTGGGGGAGAACGGTGCTGGTAAATCGACCTTGATGAATATATTGAGCGGTGTGTATACCGATTATGAAGGAGAATTGCTGTATAAGGGAGAAGCGGTGCAGTTTCAAGGTCCGCGCGATGCGCAAGACCGCGGCATTACGATTATCCATCAGGAACTCAATCTGATTCCGTATCTCAGTGTGGTCGAGAATATTTTTTTAGGCAGAGAGTTGATGACCCCTTGGGGAGCTCTGGATACGCAGAAGATGAAGAACGTTGCCAAAGAGCTGCTTTCACGTTTGAAATTAGAACTTGATCTAGATACACCTGTGTCGCAACTGAAGGTGGGCGAATGCCAATTGATCGAAATTGCGAAAGCGCTGCTCGTAGAAAGTGATGTGGTGATCATGGATGAGCCTACGTCGGCCATCAGTGAGTCGGAGGTATATGCGCTGTATGATATTATTGCTGATCTGAAAGCTTCGGGAAAAACGGTGGTTTATATATCACACAAAATGAAGGAGTTGTTTACACTGGCAGACCAATATGTCGTGTTGCGCGATGGCCAAGTGGTAAAACAGGGGTTGATGACAGAGGTAGATGAACAGCAGTTGGTTAATATGATGGTGGGCAGGGCACTGGCGGAGCGTGTAAAATGCCAAGATCGGATTACCGATGCGACGGTCTTGCATGTGGATAACTTATCGCTTGCACACCCCTTAAAAGAGGGGATGTTGTTGGAAAACCTGTCTTTTGATCTTTGTAAAGGGGAGATCGTGGGTGTGTTCGGTTTGATGGGCGCTGGAAGGACAGAGCTATTGGAGACATTATTTGGTCTACGGGGAAAACCGACCTCGGGCAGCTTTTCTTTTGATGAGCAGGAAATGTCTTTTTTTACGTCACCCAACCAGGCGCTTCGATGCGGACTGGCACTGGTGCCTGAAGACCGGAAGGGCGATGGATTGGTGTTGGGTATGAATGTACGCGCAAATTTATCACTTTCGGTATTGTCGAGTTTGGAGAACCTAGGCGTGCTGGCGGATGTACAAGAAAAAGAACTTTGCCAGCAATATGTGGAGCGTCTGCGTATCAAAACGGCTACAGATCAGCAGCATGTGGGTAACCTGAGCGGTGGAAATCAACAGAAAGTCGTATTGGCCAAGTACCTGGCCACGAAGCCAAAAGTATTGATGCTCGACGAGCCGACGCGGGGCATAGATGTCTATGCCAAACAAGAGATTTATGATTTGATACGAGAGCAGGCAGCCCTGGGATTGGGC
This sequence comes from Sphingobacterium micropteri, assembly GCF_014692515.1. Lineage (GTDB taxonomy): Bacteria > Bacteroidota > Bacteroidia > Sphingobacteriales > Sphingobacteriaceae > Sphingobacterium > Sphingobacterium micropteri. The sequence goes on from NZ_JACOIK010000017.1 coordinate 10,697, forward strand.
GTTATGGTGGTCTCCTCCGAATTACCGGAATTGTTTGCCATTGCTGATCGGATCCTGGTGATGTGCGATGGCCGCATTACCAAACAGTTTAAAACGGAAGAAGCTACCGAAGAAACGATATTACAGGCGGCGTTGCCTGATCAATAAAGTATGATATATGAACATGAGTATTACATCCTATAAAAAACAGCTACAGCAACTGCAACCGTTAATTGCGTTGTTTTTGTTGTGTCTGATTATCGCCATTTTTTCCGATCGTTTCATGACGGTAACTAACCTGTGGAACGTGATGCGGCAAATATCGGTTAATATCTGTATAGCGGTAGGCATGACGTTGGTCATCATCTCGGCAGGGATAGACTTATCCGTAGGTTCTGTACTTGCCTTTGCGGGAGCGGTTACCGCTTCCTTCCTCAGTATGGGGGTGGAACTGCCTTTTTTCGGCGTGTATGTAGGCTTTACAACTTTAGGCGCTATCCTGATGGGAATTGCTATGGGAGGAGTCCTAGGCTTGGTAAACGGCTGGGTTATTACCTATTTCAAGGTGCAACCCTTCGTGGCCACTTTAGCCATGTTGACGATTGCGCGCGGGCTCACTATGCTCTGGACGCAAGGCTACCCAATTAGTTCACTCGGAGCACCATTCGCGCATCTGGGTACCGGATGGTTTTTAGGCGTGCCAATTCCGGTGTGGATTGCCGCTATGGTTACCGTTCTAGCCGTTTTTGTCATGCGAAAGACCCGTTTTGGCCGCTATATCTACGCTATAGGAGGAAACGAGCGCGCTGCACGCCTATCGGGTATCAAGGTAAACCAGGTAAAAACATTGGTCTACATGTTGGCAGGAATGCTGGCAGCTGTGGGAGGTATATTGGTAACTTCCCGTCTAGACTCGGCACAGCCCAATGCGGGGATGGGGTATGAGCTGGATGCGATTGCAGCTGTCGTGATAGGTGGCACCTCCTTATCGGGTGGGCGGGGTTTGATTATGGGGACGGTACTTGGTGCCGTGATCATAGGCGTGCTGAATAACGGTTTAGTGCTTTTGGGTGTTTCGCCTTTCTGGCAGCAGGTTGTGAAAGGCATGGTGATTTTGATTGCGGTTATTATTGACCGCTCACAGCATAAAGAGAAAAAGTAACATGAGTAGCAAACCGTATATTTTAGCGATAGACCAAGGAACGAGCAGCACGAAAACGCTGGTGTTTGACGAATCGGGAAATGTAGCCGCCAAAGGAACGGCGAAGCTGGGCATTCGTTACGAGCATCATTTCGTTGAACAATCTCCGGAAGAGATATATAGCAGCGTGCTGCAAGCGGTGAAAGCCTGCCGCGACCATATGGCGCGGCAAGGGATACAACCCAACCAGATTGCAGGGGTAGGCTTAACCAATCAACGGGAGACCTTTGTGCTCTGGGATGCAGAGGGGAAGCTGTTGTATAATGCAATATCTTGGCAATGTAAGCGCTCTTCGGCGATATGTGACCGTTTAAAGGACGCTGGCAAGGAAGCTTTGGTGAAAGAGAAAACCGGCCTCCCTATAGATCCTTATTTTTCGGCTACGAAATTGATATGGTTGGTCGAAAATGTACCGTCGATTGCAGCAGAACTGGAGCGTGGCAATGTGTTTTTTGGTACGGTAGATACCTGGATACTGTATAAATTGACGGACGGGGAATGCTATATGACCGACCATACCAACGCATCTCGGACGATGCTTTTCAATATTTATGAACTAACCTGGGATAACGTGTTGTTGGATGAACTGGGCTTGCGTGGGCTGAAACTGCCGGAGGTACGCCCTTCGGCTTATGCATATGCCAGCTCTACGTTTGAAGGGACGTTTGCCGAACCGTTGACGATCTGTGCTGTGGTCGGCGATTCGCAGGCAGCGGCTTTGGGAGCAGGTTGTTTTCAAAGCGGAGAGGCGAAAGCCACATTGGGTACGGGTAGTTCGATTATGATGGCCGTAGGACAAGATTTACGCCATAAAGGCCAGGATACGGTCGATGCGATCTATTATAGTACGGACAACGGGGTGGTTTATGCTGCCGAAGGGATTATTGTCTCCTGTGGTGCGACCGTTACCTGGATGAGAGATCAACTAGGGCTCTTTGCAGAGGAAGGAGCCTTGGAACAGATGGTGAAAGATGTTCCGGCAAATCACGGTGTGACTGTCATACCGGCTTTTAGTGGAATGGGTACGCCTTATTGGAAAAAAGACGCTAAAGCTACTATTACTGGTCTGACCTTTGCCAGCGATCGCTCACATCTGATCCGGGCAGCACTAGAATCGGTATGTTTCCAAGTAAAGGACGTGATCACGGCGACAGAAACCGAACATCAGCTAACGCTGTCTCAATTGCACGTGAATGGAGGTATGTCGGAAAATACCTTCGTCGTACAGTTTCTGGCGAATGTGTTGAACAAGCCGGTGCTGTGTAGTGCCATGCCGGATGCATCAGCATTAGGATGCGCGCGTTTGGCGGCAGTAACGCTGCAGGCCGCTCCATTGGAAACACGATTACCACAACATCATGTATCGGTCCAGCAATATAACCCTAACGCAGATTGGGAGGCGGTACAATCAAGCTACCATAACTGGCTTGAGCACATTGATCGTATGCTTTAAATAAGATATAAACAATAAATAACGCAATAGATATGAAGAAAGTAGGACTTATACATACCTCAGCAACACTCGTTCCGGTATTTCAACAGTTGTTCAGTGAGAAATCCGTGCAGGCTGAAGTTTTTAATATTGTGGACGATAGTCTGATCAAAGATGTGATTCAGAAAGGACGATTGGAAGATAAGACAGCACAACGTGTTATAAATTATGTGACATCAGCCGAAGAAGCTGGTGCGGATCTGATTATGGTGACCTGCTCATCGATCGGCCGAGCCGTAGAGCAGGCAGCAGAAAAAGCAGGCGTACCGGTTCTTCGTGTAGATCAACCGATGGCAGACCATGCTGTTGCAGCAGGAACACGTATCGGTGTGGTTGCCACATTGCCCACCACCTTGGAGCCGACGGGTGATCTCGTTTTGCGCCGGGCGCAAAAAGCCGGAAAAGATGTGGAGTTGGTCAGCCGGTTATGTGAAGGTGCTTTTGAAGCCCTTATGGGGGGAGATGCGGCGAAGCATGATGAAATGGTAAAACAGGCGCTTCAAGAATTGTCAGAACAAGTTGATGTGATTTTGTTGGCACAGGCGTCGATGGCACGCGTTGTCAGTCAAATGTCGGAAAGCGATCGTAAGGTACCTATCTTAAGTAGTCCAGGAATCGCCGTGGATCATGTGGCAGGATTATGCCAAACGTCATAACCCTATAAATCGAGACACTATGGGTAAATGGAAACTATACAGTTTATACTTAGCAGCGATTGCTTTTGCAATCGCCGGTATAGGACTTGTCGTAGATGCATTTCCTTACTTCCGCCAGGCATTGTTGGCAGGAAGTATTCTAGGGGCATTAGGCTTGGGAGCCTTTGAGAAAACTAAAGGCTATCAGTACACGATGTGGATTGTTGTGGCGGTAGTTGCCGGTATGACTTTCCCCGAACGCATTTTGCATGTCGGCGAGTTTGATATGCGGAATAAGTGGCTTATCCTCGTGGTTATCCAGCTGGTCATGTTTGGCATGGGTATACAGATGAAAGTGCAGGATTTTACGCGGATCGGTGCTTCTGGTAAGGGGGTGGCTATTGGATTGGCTACCCAGTTTACCATTATGCCCTTGGTTGGCTTTTTGTTGACGAAGGTGTTTGATTTCGAACCCGAAATAGCAGCGGGTGTGATTTTGATCGGCTGTTGTTCCAGTGGGCTAGCCTCAAACGTGATGGCTTATATTGCAAAAGCCAATTTGGTGCTTTCCGTAACCGTAACAGCACTGACGACCATGGTAGCACCTATCATGACACCTTTCATGATGAAAGTGTATGCAGGCACGATGGTGGAAGTGAGCTTTATGGAAATGGCGATGGAAATTGTCAAGATTATGATCGTGCCCATTGGAGCAGGTTTGCTGCACGATTATCTCAAAACCGCTCCTCGCGCAACCTATCAGATGTTAGGGCGGTTGTCTGCTGCCATCGTGTTCTTGTTATTGGTACTGGTCGGTGGCTTCTGGTCGGCTTTTACCGGCTCGCTTACACCTGGAGCTATGACAGTCGTAGAGGCAGGCTGCTTTATATTGGGTGCCATACCGGTAGGTTTCGGCTATCATCTGTTAACAAAAAAGTTTCCATCGTTGGATAAGCGGATGCCCTATTTTTCGATGTTTGGGATCATATATTTTACTGCCGTAACTACAGCTGCTGGTCAGCAATATCTGCTAGAGATAGGTGCTGTATTGTTTCTGGCTGCCGTAATCCACAATGGAGCCGGATATTTCTTTGGGTATTGGTTCAGTAAATTGTTTGGCTTGAATGCGTATTCCGCCCGCGCCATGGCCTTGGAGATTGGCTTGCAGAATGGCGGGATGGCGAGTGGACTGGCGGGCAGCATGGGGAAATTGGGCACTGTGGGTTTGGCAGCCGCTGTGTTTAGCCCCTGGATGAATATATCGGGGTCAATATTAGCGAACTATTGGAGAAGAAAACAAGAAAGAGAAGATCAAAAAAACGTTCATGGTTCCGTCGAATCACTAACGAACATGGAAGTTCTTGATGACCATAAAAAAAATAAACACTTTCAGAAAAATTAAGGAAGAGTATGGATAGAATTGAAGCGACGTATTATGTAGAGACACCATACCCGCTGGCAGATGCCGCAGCGGTAATGGCAGGGGAGCAGTCATCGGGTACGTTTGTCGCGATACCGGGTGAAACGGAAGAATTGAAAATGCAGTATGCAGCGCGTGTCGAGCAGATCGAGGAATTAGAAACAGTGGCAGCGTCGTCGCTATCGGGCGAACAGCTGCATTTTGAAAAGTACCATCGGGGTAAGGTGACCATCTCTTGGTCGCTCGCGAATTTTGGCGTAAACCTGCCGGTTCTTTGCTCCACCCTAATGGGGAATTTATACGAGCTACGTCAGTTTACCGGTATTAAGCTGATCGATATTCAGTTGCCAGACAGTTATACAGCACATTTCCGCGGACCGAAATTCGGTATCCGGGGAACAGCAGAACTGATTTCTCTTGAAGCGAAAACACCTTTGGTGGGTACGATTATCAAGCCAAGTGTAGGCTTAACAATCGAGGATACGGCCGATTTGGTTCGGCGACTGGCAGAGGCCGGAATTGATTTTATTAAGGATGACGAGCTCATGGGCTCGGCACATAACTCCCCCTTTGGGAAGCGTGTGAATGCCATTATGGAGGTGTTGAATAGGTACCAGGATAAAACGGGGAAAAAGGTGATGTATGCGTTCAACATCAGTGATGAAATGGATAATATGCTCCGTCATTACGAGCATGTGGTAAAAGCAGGAGGAAGCTGTGCGATGATCAGCCTGTACAGCGTTGGGCTGACAGCTGTTAAGCGTATAGCCGATATCGGGCAGCTGACTATTCACGGGCACCGTAATGGATGGGGAATGTTAAACCGGCATCCTTTATTAGGTGTTACATTCGCTGCTTATCAGAAGTTGTGGCGACTGGCAGGCGTGGATCAATTGCACGTGAACGGTATCCGCAATAAATTCTGGGAATCCGATGAATCTGTCGTGAAGTCTATAAAAGCCTGTTTGACACCGATGGAAGGGGTGCTACCCGCACTACCGGTATTGTCTTCCGGGCAATGGGGAGGCCAAGCCATAGATACGTATAAACTGACGCAGGCGACCGATTATTTATACTTAGCTGGTGGCGGAATTATGGCACACCCGGGAGGCATCAGCGGAGGAGTAAATGGAATTAAACAGGCGTGGGAAGCGGCTGTTAGAGGATTGACATTGGAAGAAGCAACGCAAAAGTATCCGGCCGTAAAACAGGCTGTAGAGAAATTTGGGGGAGTCAAAGCTTAAGTAGAGGAATCATGGCATACGACATAGCTTTTTTTGGAGATGATTTTACGGGCTCAACCGATGCAATGGAAACGTTGGAAGAGATGGGGCTCGCCACGGTTTTGTTTACGGGAATTCCAACCTTAGCGCAGTTACAGGCTTTTGGTGATAAGCGTGCTATAGGTATAGCGGGTATGACCCGTACACTGCCGACCGATGAAATCGAAGAACAACTGAAAAAAGTATTCGATTTGTTTTCGACGATGAACGTAAGGCATATTCATTATAAGGTTTGTTCTACATTCGACTCGTCTCCCACAGTGGGCAGCATAGGAAAAGCGATCGATGTAGGCGCTACGGCATTTTCAGCACAGCTTATTCCACTGGTGGTAGGGGCACCCTACCTCGGCCGGTTCTGCGCGTTTGGAAATCTATTTGCACGGATGGGTACCGGGTCTGAAGGGGAAGTATTTCGGTTGGACAGGCATCCGAGTATGGCGAAACATCCAGTTACTCCGGCAGAGGAAAGTGATCTTCGGCGCCATTTAGCACAGCAAACACCTAAAAAAATCGGTCTGGTGGATGTCACGCAATTGGACCGCTCAGATGCTAGGGATATTATGCGCGAGATCGAAGGAGAACAGGCAGATGTTCTTCTGTTTGATGTCCTGACCGAACAGCATTTAGAACGAATTGGCGAGGTCTTGGACGGTCTTTCTATCCAGCACCAGCCGCTTTTTTCCGTCGGCTCGTCGGCTGTATCGAAGGCTTTATGCGCGGCATGGAAAAAGACAGGTACTTTGTCGCCTCGAACAGAATGGCCTTCCATTAAACCGGTGAACCCTTTGTTAGTGCTCTCGGGAAGCGGATCGGTCGTGACGGGAAAGCAGATTGATCACGCTATAGAAAATGGATTTAAGGGGGTGGCTATTGATGGCGAAGCCTTCGCAACAAGTCCAGATCAATACAACCTGTCTACCGTGGCCGCGGAAGTACTGCGATATTTGCGGGAAGGGAAAAGTGTTGTTGTCCACACCAGTATTGGTCCGGACGATCCGCGTATGGGTAATACGCGTCGTGTCTTGGAGAAACGGGGCTTGAACGCGCAGGGAATAAACGCGTACACGGCCACTTTATATGGAAAACTACTGGCGCAGATTGCAGATCTTGTCGCGCAGTCATTCGCACTAGGGCGGCTAGTGATAGCGGGAGGAGATACATCGAGTCTGTTTGCACGCCATTTCGGTATTGATGCGGTTGAAATGGTGGCTCCCGTCGTGCGGGGCGCACCGCTTTGTCGGATACATGCCCGAAAAGCACATATTGATGGTATGACGATCAATTTTAAAGGAGGGCAGGTCGGCGATTTAGATTATTTTTTACGGATGAAAAGTGGAACTGGAAGCTCATAAAACAGGACACTACAGGACGGCCGTTTAGAGACGTTTTGATAGTTTCACCAGAAACTGACATTTATTTTCTTCGTATTCGGAAAGTGTGATAAGATGATATAAATAAATGAAAATTTTATACAGGATGAAGGCTCTTAAAATTTATCAAAGCATTTTTTTTCACCTATTTATCACCTTTATTTTTATAGGCGTGTCTAGTTGTTCCGCGTCGAAGAAATTATGTGTTGAGCAGGTATTAATTGAAGGGCGGAAAAATCCCATGGGAACAAACACCCTAATCCCCTCCTTTAGTTGGAAACTGGGGAGTAAAGGTTATAATGTCGTGCAAACTGCGTATAGGATTAGGGTTAGCTCAAATGCAGATTTGTCAAAACAACAGGATATTCTATGGGACTCGAACTGGGTGTCTACAGATCAAGCGTTATATAATCGCTATGAAGGACAAGACCTTCTGGCTGGGACAACCTATTATGCAGGCGTAGAAGTAAAAGATAATCAAGGAAATGTTGCCAAGAGTATTGTACAAAGTTTTCATACCGGTCTGCTTACCGAAGCCGATTGGGATGGCGCCCAATGGATTACGAAAGAGAAACTGCCGGATTCTTTAGTGAACCCGCTGCCGCTAAGCTCCAGCAAACTCCGCATCGATAAAAATTATGAGCTACCGGTATTTCGAAAAAATATAGAAACCGGTAAAAAAGTAATATCGTCTATAGGTTATATCTCCGGATTGGGACATTATGAGCTATTGCTTAATGCTCAACCGGTAGATAGTGCCGTATTACAACCAGGTTGGACAAAATATGATAAAGAAGCATACTATGTCGTGTATGACTTAACGGAGCATTGGCATAACGGGAAGAATACGATCGCGGTCATGCTTGGTAATGGATTTTATTATATTCCGCCCATCAAGGGACGGTACCAAAAGCATAAAGTAGCCTTTGGACTACCGAAAATGAAAATGAAAGTGGTCAACCGATACGATGATGGTACGCAGGAAACGATCGTCAGTGATGCGAGCTGGAAAGTACATCGATCGCCACTCACATTTTCCAGCATGTATGGTGGGGAAGATTATGATGAGCATGTATTACCGGTGAATTGGAATGCCCCAGATTTTGACGATGCTACCTGGGATAATGCCCTGTTGGTCGACGGTCCGTCGCTTCGCGTACAGGAAACGGAACCCGTTCGTATCATCGAACGCTTTGCTCCCAAATCGGTAAATCATATCGAAAAAAATATCGTGATGTACGATTTTGGCCAAAATGCATCGGGTATTGTACATGTTACGATGAAAGGTCATCAGGGTGATACGGTTCGAATCTATCCGGCAGAGTTGCTTACGGATAAGGGACGTGCAAACCAAAAACACACGGGAAGTCCGTACTATTACGAATATGTATTTGCACAAGATGGAGAAGCAAGCTGGCGTCCACGTTTTACCTATTATGGTTTTCGTTATGCCGAAGTGCGCTTGCTGCCTGCGGGGGAGCAAGATATCCAGATACAAGAAATCACCGCTGAACATATTCGTAACGGCGCCCGCCAGATCGGAAGTTTTCAATCATCAGATACGTTATTTAACCAAGTACATACACTGATCAATTGGGGTATAAAGAGTAATATGGTGAGTGTATTTACCGACTGTCCGCACCGCGAAAAACTGGGTTGGTTGGAGCAACTGCATCTTATGGGGCCGTCTGTTCACTATAATTTTGATGCGGAGCGCTTGTTTGCCAAATCACTCAGCGATATGCGACAATCCCAGACGAAAGAAGGCTTAGTACCGGAGACGGCGCCAGAATACGTACATTTCGATTGGGGAGGTGATGTGTTTCGCGATTCCCCAGAATGGGGATCGAGCTCGATCTTATTGGCTTGGTACGCTTACCAATGGTATGGCAATAAAGCGCTTTTACGCGATAACTATGAGATGATGAAAAAATATATGCATTATCTCCAAGGGAAAGCAAAAGACAATGTACTCTATCATGGACTGGGTGATTGGTATGATTTGGGTCCCGAACGTCCGGGTTTTTCCCAGTTAACGACACCTGGAATTACCGCAACGGCGATATACTATTATAATCTGAAGACGATGAGTCAAATTGCGGACCTGTTGGAAGACAGCGCTTACAAAACTTATGCTGATTCGCTGCAACAGGAAGTATATCGCGCTTTCAACGATACATTCTACAACGAGGATGCCGGGATATATGGCTCCGGAAGCCAAACGGCGTTAGCCATGCCTTTGTACATGGGGCTAGTTGATGAAGTGGATAAAGACAAAGTGCTGGCGAATCTGATCAAGGATATAGTGGATAGAGATACCAGCTTTACCGCGGGTGATATCGGACATCGCTATCTGTTACAGGTGCTACAGCAGGCAGGGCGTGATGATTTGATCTATGCCATGCATAATGACGATACCCGACCGGGATATGGTTATCAGATACGGCAAGGCGCTACAGCATTGACGGAATCCTGGGCCGCTTTACCGACTGTTTCTAATAATCACTTTATGTTGGGGCACCTTATGGAATGGTTCCATACAAGGTTAGGCGGTCTCGGGCAGGAAGAAGGATCTATTGCCTATAAACATATACGCATAGCCCCTAAAATGCTGGATGTCGTGAAACAACGAGCGGTAGCTTACGAAAGTCCATATGGAACCGTGAAATTTGAACAGAAACAAGATGGTTTTCACGTCGAAGTTCCGGTGAACAGCAAATGTACATTAGTGCTTCCGACATCTTCAGATTATCAAATCAATGGAGAGAAGTTGGCCGCTTATGAACATAGGTTGACAGATGAAGGTACAGAAATTCAGTTGGGTTCCGGCATATATGATATTAAATAATAAGGTAATGAGAAGAATAGGGCTATTGCTGTGTCTACTGTGGATCGGAAAGATGGGTGCGGCGCAACCGGCAACGATTTCCGAAGCAGAAATGGAACGGATCTATCAAGAAGTAAAAACACCCTATAAATATGGGCTGGTATTGACACCGGATAAAAAGGGGGATTTGATGGACTGTCCGAGTATATATCGCATCGGGAAGAAATGGTATATGAGTTATCTCGTTTTTGACGGAGAGGGCTATGAGACCTGGCTGGCCGAGAGCACAGATCTTTTGAACTGGACGACCTTAGGGAAGCAAATGTCAACAGAAAACAGTGATAAATGGGACAGTAAACAACGTGCAGGATACAACGCATTAATAGACACCAAATGGGGAGGTAGCTATAAACTTCATACCTATAAGGGAAAGTATTGGATGTCTTATTTTGGGGGAGCATCGGTGGGGTATGAACCAGAACCTTTAGCGATCGGTATGGCTTATACGACGCAGAAACCGTCTAGACCAGCAGAATGGCAACGATTGGACAACCCTGTTTTAACGAGCGATGACGCAGATGTGCGTTGGTGGGAGAACCGACATAAGCTGTTTAAGAGCTATGTGGTAGAAGATAAGGAAAGAAATACCGGGCACCGTTTCATTATGTATTATAATGCGGTGGGTGATTCCTTGGAAAATAATAAGCCTACACGCTGGTACGAACGAATTGGTATGGCCGTTTCGGATGATATGCAAAACTGGAAACGTTATTTAAAAGATCCTGTTGTGCATCATCCCGTGGGGATTACAGGTGACCCGATGATTCAGCGGATCAATAATACCTGGGTCATGTTTTATTTCGGAGCGTTCTGGAAGGATCGGGAAGGAGCATTCAACAGGTTTGCTGCCTCTAAAGACTTGATCCATTGGACGGACTGGCAGGGCGACAGTCTGATCGAATCTACAGAAGATTTCGATAATCAGTATGCGCATAAATCCTTTGTCATCAAGCATAAAGGAACTGTTTACCATTATTATTGTGCTGTTGATAAGAACGGAAATAGAGGCATAGCCTTGGCTACCTCACAAGATAGAGGGAAAAGCAAAGTAAAGTTTAAATCGGAATAAGTAAAATCTCATCATCATAGTCATGTTTAATAAGTTAGTATCCTTTCTAGTTTTGTTCGTTACGGCTCTTCCCGGTATAGCACAGCCAAGGGAAGCGATTGATTTTAACGGAGGTTGGTCTTTTACGTTAGAAGATGATTTGCAATTTCGTCATGCGGATTTTTCGGCGGTAAACTGGAAAACGGTTTCCTTGCCACACGATTGGAGTATCGGTTTCGATTTCGGAGAACAATATCCAGCCGGAAATGCCGGAGGAGCACTTCCCGGAGGAGTGGGCTGGTATAGAAAAACCTTTCCATTAGCCGAAAAGGATAAAGGAAGCCATTATACGCTACACTTTGGCGGAGTCTACCGTTATGCGGAAGTTTGGATTAACGGAAAATATTTAGGTAAAAACATAAACGGATACCTTTCTTTTGAGCATGATCTTACACCCTACTTACGTTATGGAAACGAGCAGAACGTCGTCGCCGTGCGTGTAGACAATAGTTTGCAACCTAACTCTCGTTGGTATACCGGTTCGGGTATTTATAGGGATGTGCGATTGGAAAAACGTTCGCCGATTCACCTGCTAAGAGCAGAAACCTTTATCACGACGCCTGAGGTATCAGCCGATAAAAGTACGCTGCGTGTGCAGACAGTACTTAACCAAGCCGTGTCAGGAAAGGCCGGCAAACTGCAATTAAAATTGCAGGATAAAAATAAGAAACTCATTGCGGAACAAACCTTGGCTTTTTCGGGTAGTCAGTTCGAAGAGGAGATATCATTAGGTACTGTTGCGCTGTGGTCGCCTGAGCGTCCGACCTTGTATGATTTGAACATTAGCTTATTGGATAATAACGGTAAGATAATCGATGAATTGAACTATCAAGTGGGCTTTCGCTATTTTCATTTCGATGAACAGAAGGGATTCTCTTTAAACGGGAAGCCATTGAAGTTACGCGGTGTATGTTTGCACCATGATCTAGGTGCATTAGGAGCGGTGTTCAACAAATCGGCAGCTAAAAGGCAGCTATTGATCATGAAAAATATGGGGGTGAATGCGATTCGGACGGCGCATAATCCACCTTCAGAAGAATTTCTAGATTTATGTGACGAGTTAGGCTTCCTCGTACAAAACGAAGCGTATGATATGTGGGCAAAGCGTAAGAATAAATTTGATTACCATCTTGATTTTAAGGAGCACCATATCGATGACCTTGTTCGCTTTGTCAAACGGGATCGTAACCATCCTTCGGTGTTTATGTGGAGTATCGGAAATGAAATCCGTGAACAATTCGATAGTACAGGCATCGCGTTTACAAAGAATATGACGGAAGTGGTGAAAAAACTTGATCCGACTCGTCCGGTGACGGCAGCATTGACAGAAACGAATTATGAAAAGAATTTCATCGCACAGGCGCAAGCTTTAGATGTGTTGGGATTCAACTATAAGTATTTTGATTACGATAGACTACCCACGGAGTTTAAAGGCGTTCCATTGATCGCATCGGAGACTACTTCGGCACTACAAACCAGAGGGGTATATGACAGTGTACACGATACCATTCAATTGTGGCCAGCTTCATCTCAGGATAAGTTTGTGACCAATGGTAATTCCGATTTTACCGTTTCGGCCTACGACAATGTGGCTGCATATTGGGGTACCAGCCACGAACGTGCTTGGTTGGAAGTGAAGAAACGGGATTTCTTGGGCGGTATTTTCGTGTGGACGGGCTTCGATTATTTGGGAGAGCCGGTACCTTACCCCTATCCCGCGCGTAGTTCCTACTACGGCATTGTAGACTTGGCGGGGCTACCTAAAGATGTGTACTATATGTATCAATCGGAGTGGACAGATACAGAAGTGTTACATCTTTTGCCGCACTGGAATTGGAAAGAAGGAGAGTCTGTGGATGTATGGTGTTATTACAATAATGCAGATGAGGTAGAATTGTTTTTGAATGGGCGCAGTCTCGGGAAGAGGTCAAAAACAGACGATCAGTTGCACGCGGCATGGAATGTACTTTTTGAAGCAGGGGAACTGAAAGCTGTAAAAATAAAAGACGGCAAAGCTGTGCAGGAAGTAGTGAAGAAAACAGCCGGTAAACCTGTGGATGTAATCGTTGACACGGAGCACGACCGCTATGCGGTAGATGGCTTGACCGACCTCCATTTTCTCACGGTTTCTTTGGTAGATGAACACGGAACCATTGTGCCGGATAGCGATATGGAATTGTCGTTTATCCCGCAAGAGAATGTAACGGTTATAGGCACAGATAATGGTTATCAGGCCGATCTAAGTTCATTGAGTACCCCGAAACGGAATACCTATAAAGGATTAGCAGTTGGTATCATAAAAAAACAAGAGATCAACAACGTTGGAAAAATCTTAATAAAAACAAACATCATCGAAAAAGAGGTAATAATTAAGTAATAAACAGTAATGTGAATAGACCTATTCCGCAACAGTTTTTAGATGTTATCGCCAACCCGCAAGAGTTTGGTCAAAATGATGGGTATTAAAATAAAGTATGAAGATTAGTAAGAAGATCGTTTGGTTGATAGGTATGCTCTGCGTTGCGGTTTCGGTCAGCGCTGCAGATATCTATGTCGGGAAGAATAGTAGAAACGGGTCGCGAGATGGTTCGATAGAGAACCCTTATGGTTCTTTGGAAGATGCGATCCGTCATGCCCGGGAGCTTCGTCGACTGAACGATTCGAGTATTTCGGAAGGAATAAATATCTGGGTTAAACCAGGTATTTATTCCCCTGAGCAAACGATTCGGCTCCGTCCGGAAGATAGCGGTACGGCAGCAAGTCCCACGAGGATACGCCCGTTGGATGGAAAGGTTGTTTTCTCGGGTGGAAGATCGATCGAAGGGTGGAAAAAACAAGGAAAACATATTTATGTGGCTGATGCGCCTAAAGTGGGTGGAAAACGCATTAACTTCCGCCAATTATGGGTAAATAATAACAAAGCTATCCGTGCCGAAAGCCACGGTGATATGGAACTTCCCCGGATATTAAATTGGAACTTTGAGAAGCAAACTGCCATTATCCCGAATGTGTTTAAGACGTTCAAGTTTGTGGAGGGCATGGAGTTTTTTATCCATCAGTGGTGGGCGGTTGCCCAATTGCGCGTGAAAGATGCGGTGGTGCATAAGGATAGTATCGAGGTATATTTCTATCAACCAGAGAGCAAGATACAGAGTGAACACCCTTGGCCTAAACCTTGGCTGTCGGAAGAGTCTGGAAATTCCGCTTTTCGTTTAGTCAACGCGCTGCAGTTTTTGGATAAGCCAGGTGAATGGTTTTTGGACGAAGACGAAGGAAAAGTCTATTATTATAAACGTGAGGGAGAAGATCTAGCACATGCGGATGTTATATTCCCTTATTTAGAAACTATTCTGGCGATAGAGGGAACATTAGAAGACCCCGTAGCACACGTGCAGATAGAAGGCTTATCTTTCGAACATGCTGCATGGTTTAGACCGAATACACATGGGCATGTAGCGTTACAAGCCGGGCTATATTTTCATGAAGCGTATAAACTCGCTAAACCGGGTACGCCTGATAAGAAAGGCTTGGAAAATCAAGCTTGGGTAGGTCGCCCTACCAGTGCCGTTGTACTTAAAAATACACAACATATACATTTCGAACACTGTACATTTAACCATCTAGCAGCCACAGGTTTTGATTTTTGCGCAGGCAATTATCGCGATCGCCTAGAGGGGAATGTGTTTTATGATATCGGCGGTAACGCGGTATTAATTGGTACTTTTTCCGAAGACCAAGTCGAAGCACATCTGCCCTATAATCCCAAAGATGAAAGAGTGCTATCAAGAGAAGTTGTTGTGCGTAACAACGTGATTCATCACACCGCGAATGAAGATTGGGGGGCGGTGGGAATCGGTGCAGGCTTTGTGCAGGGCGTCGATATTTCGCATAATGATATCAGCGATGTAGCATATTCAGGTATCAGTTTGGGTTGGGGCTGGACGCCAACGGTTAACAGCATGAAGAATAATAGTGTGGAGAGGAACAGGATCACACGTTATGGTAAGTTCATGTATGATGTAGCAGGGGTTTACACGCTATCGGCGCAGCCCGGTACGAAGATTCGATGGAATGAGATCGATAGTATCTATGTATCGCCTTACGCACACATTCCGGATCATTGGTTTTATTTGTATACCGATGAGGGATCAGCCTATATGGACGTCTCTTATAACTGGTTTCCCGAAGACAAAATCTTAAAAAATGCAAATGGACCTGGTGTCGTTTGGAAAAATAATGGTCCTGAAACGGATAAAGCAACGCTGAATGCTGGCTTGGAAGAACCCTTTCACAGCCTGCTGCAGTGGAAGAAACCCGTTGGAGAGGGATATACCTTTAACCAGCATGTGCCTTTTACGAAGCCCGTATTTGTACAGGTATATGATCAGCAAAAATCGCTATCGAAAGATGCCTTTGCAGCGTTTGCGGAAGAGCAAGGAATAGAACAACCGCAGATATATCGCTGGGGTGATTATATGTTATTAATGACGGACGACGGACGTGCGAAGAAATTAACGAGTGCTATGCTCGCAAATTTTCCAACGGTTGCTGTCAAGATGTTCAATGATATATTCTACACCTTTGATCAACAACATTGTGACGTAACGAAGAAAGCAGATGAAGTGGATTTTGTGCTATTGACGACCCAGTTGGTGGACGACGAATCCAAACAAGCGGAATACTTCCGCTATCATGAAAAGCAATTTGCGGAATGGCCTGAAGTTGCTGCTGGATTTTGTAATGCTAGATTTCAGGAAGTATTACTATATAGGGCCGGCAGGCAACTGTTACTATACATTTCTTTCCCCAAAGGAAAGGACTTTACAGTGATCGATGCATTAACGACCAAAGATAATCCGAAAGTAGAAAAGTGGAACCAGTTGATGGGTAAGTATCAGGAAGGCATCCCGGGTACGGCAGCAAATGAAACATGGATTTTTTATAAGAGATAACATATAAAATGGAGAAATTAAGATTAGGTATTCTGGGGCTTGGTGAAGGCAGAAGTACCATGTCAGGCGCGTTGCAAAGTGAACATATCGAGTTAGTACAAATTTGTGATCTGAATGAGGAATTAGGACGTAAGCGGATGAAAGAGTTTGATTTTCATGCTTATACAAAACGTTATGAAGATCTATTGGAGAATGTAGATATCGAAGCCATTGCTATTTATACGCCCGATCACTTGCATGCTACGCATATTAAACAGGCGTTGGAACATGATAAACACGTGATCTGCACAAAACCTTTTATCGATAACCTGGCGGATGCCAACGAATTGTTAAGCTTGGTCGAACGGACTGGAAAGCGTGTTTTCGTGGGGCAGAGCTCCCGCTTTTTTGAACCGATGAAAAAGCAGCGAACAGATTTTGAGGCAGGATTGATCGGGGAGTTGATTACGATTGAAGGATACTACCATGCCGATCATCGTTGGTTCTTAGAAAAGCCTTGGTCTCTACAGTCCTCCTTTAAATGGTTGTACGGTGGATTGAGCCATCCTGTTGATTTTATCCGTTGGTACCTGCCTAATATTGAAGAAGTGATGGGATATGGGATGCTTAGTGCGAACGGACGCAAAGGAGGCTTGCAAAATCCGGATACGATGCATTTTATTTTGAAAGCAGCAGACGATCGGGTGGCTCGGGTGAGCGGAGCTTATACAGGACCTGTGCAGCCCGTTACACGTGATAGCGAGATGAGTTGTATTTTGCGCGGCACAGAAGGATGTAGCCAAGCAGATTATATGGATTTGCGTTATGCGATTACCGACCGTACAGGCGAGGAACGCATGCTAACCTGGGAGCATAAATTGAAACATTATTTCCGTTTTGAAGGCAAAAGCCACCACGCGGGCGAGTACCAGAATTATTTGGAACACTTTGCGAAAGCCATTCGGGAAAATACACCAGCATTCCCAGATATGAAAGAAGGAATTGGAACGATTGCGCTATTGCAGGCGATGGATGAATCGCTTAGTTCTGGTAAACCTGTCCGTCCAAAAGATTTATTGACCAAATATAGTGTAAACTTGTAATAGGAGACATGAACAACCTGTTAGACAAATTGACGATATACGATTATGCTATCGTTGTCGTATACCTCATTGCTTTAATTGTCATAGGTCTTGTTTCATCCCGGAAAAATGCAGAAGGGGCTGAGCATTTCCTGGCTGGAAAATCGCTAAGTTGGTACAGTATTGGGTTCAATATGTGGGCAACGAATGTCGGCCCGTCCATGCTGTTGGCTTTTGCTACGGTGGGTTATACGACAGGAATCGTTGCGGTAAACTTTGACTGGTATGCCTTCGTATTTCTTTTCTTATTGGCTATTGTCTTTGCACCGCGGTATCTAGCATCTGGTGTGCGTACGCTTCCCGAGTTTATGGGGGAACGATATGGGTCGGATACGCAAACGATTTTGGCTTGGTACTCCTTGGTTAAAATGATGATATCCTGGCTTTCCTTGGGCTTGTTTGCCGGAGGTTTCCTCGTGCGACAAATATTGGGTATTCCTATGTGGCAATCGGTTATTGTACTCGTGGCCCTAGCCGGATTATTTGCTTATACAGGTGGGTTACGAACAGTAGCAAAGATTAATATTTTCCAGATGATTCTGCTGATAGGCGTCTCTGCGTTATTGACATTTCTAGGCTTATCGAAGATAGGTGGGATACAGGCTTTAATGGGTAGCACGCCGGACGGATATTGGTCGTTAATTAAACCGGCTGGCGATCCGGACTATCCTTGGTATGCCATTGCTCTGGGATATCCTGTCGCCGCTATTGCATTTTTCTGTACAGATCAGGCAATGGTACAGTCTGTTTTAGGCGCAAAAAACTTAGAACAGGGACAATTGGGTGTAAATTTTATCGCATGGTTAAAAATCCTTTCTTTACCGCTTTTTATCTTAACGGGTATTATTTGTTACATCCTGTTCCCCGGACTGGATGATCCATCGCTGGCTTATATGACGATGGTTACTAACCTCTTTCCGACTGGCTTAAATGGGTTCGTTATTGTCGTACTAATTGCCGTGCTAGTGGGTACGATCGGCTCATCACTCAATTCGCTCAGTACGGTTTACACCATGGATATCTATCTGAAGCATATCAATCCTCAAGCAGACAGTCGCAAAGTAACGCAGATTGGACGGTATACAATTATTGTAGGTTGTTTGATTTCCGTATTGGTGGCTGTTGCTATTGATCAGATAAAAGGTTTGAACCTCTTTGATGTATTTCAGTCAATTTTAGGCTTTATAGCGCCACCGCTTGCCGTTATCTTTTTGATGGCTGTCCTGTGGAAACGTACCAATAAGGCGGCGGTTAATACGCTGTTGACTTTCGGTGCGGTATTGAGTCTCGGAACAGGTGTATGTTATTTATGGGTATTTCCAAAAGATGTGTATACTTTTTGGCCGCACTATTTGATGCTCTCTTTTTATTTGTTTTTGGTCTTACTGATATTGGGGGTAATCATATCCTTGGTAATGCCTAAATCTGTGTACGAAAAAGAAAATGAAATGGCGTTTCGTTTTCAGATAGAAAAACCCACAGGACGTGTAAAATGGGCGTGGGGAGCATTGTTTGTGGTTATGCTGTTGTTGTATGTCACCTTTAAATAATGTCTGTCGAATTATTGTATTTTAGTGGGAGATTTAATAAGAAGAATAACATGAAAAAATATTTAATACAGGCTATACTACCCTTCCTATTGATGGCTTGTGCCAAACAACAGGATAATGATACCGTAATATGGTCACAAAAGATGGTTGAATCACATGGTTTGGGAGATTTTTATTGCAACAGACACTACCAGCCGAAATTGGATTCTACAGGTTGGGACTACGTATCGGGGCTCGTAGCCGGCGCTGTGTTGGAAACATGGAAACAGTATCCCGAGAAAGAGGAATATTACCAATCCGTAAAAGCCTTCGCCGATTTGAACCTAAATGAAGACGGAAGTATGATTCTAAACAGCAAAGGGGGATCGGCTCTCCGCCCTAGTAATATTGATGATCTTCCGGCTGGGCGTATCTATTTTACCCTGTACGAGGAGGAATTGCGAAAAGGAAATACCAAGGATGCCCAACGGTACCGAAATGTGGTGGACTTGATCCGAAATACGCTAAAATATGACCATTCCCGGATTGCCGAAGGCCTGCCGGGTGCTGGGGGATTCTTTCATAAAGCCATATATCCTAATCAGATGTGGCTGGATGGCCTATACATGGGCTCGCCAATATACGCACAGTGGGAAACTACATTTGGCGTAACTGACACGACAATTTATAAAGAGAGCTGGGACGATATCGCCCTGCAATTTAAAACGATTCATCAGAAAACGTATGATGCAGAAAAGCAATTGAATTACCATGCATGGTCAGCCACGCCGGCAGATTCCAATTCTTTTTGGGCTAATCAGCAAGATCCGTTTGTCGGATGTAGCCAAGAATTTTGGGCGCGTGGTATGGGTTGGTATTTTGCGGCACTGGTCGATGTGCTTGAATTTATGCCTAAAAATCACGCCTCCTACCCCGAAATAGTAGAAATAGCTAATCAAGTAGCTTCGGGGCTAAAGCGGTGGCAGGATGATGAGTCGGGACTTTGGTATCAGTTATTGCAGTATGATGCCAGCATGACCGCCGATGGTCAGGGAGATCGTATGGAAGGAGAAGTCTATAATATAGGAGATGCCGCAAATTATCTCGAATCTTCGGCATCTTGTATTTTTACGTATGCTTACCTAAAAGGAATCCGATTGGGGATTTTGGACAAAGAATCTTACCGTCCTGTTGCGGAGAAAGCCTACCAGGGGATTCTGAAGGAATTTTTGACAGAGAATCCGGATGGAAGTCGAATCGATATCGTGAAGAGCTGTGCCTCGGCAGGACTCGGTCCCGCCAAAGATCCTTCCCGAACCGGAACAATCAATTATTACCTCGCCGGGAAGGATGTCACGGTCGTTGAAAATGAAGGAAAGGCGATAGGAACCTTTATCTTGGCTTCTCTAGAATACGAGCAACTAAAATAAACGACTTCATTATACTTTAGGAAGGGAGGCTAAACCTAGATTCCCTTCAATTTTTTTGCAGGTGAGTAATATAAAAGAAAATAGCAATAATTTTAATACATGAAGAAAGAGAAAATCCAACTGAAAGGGATTACATGGGGGCATACGAGAGGATTTGTGCCGATGGTTGCAACAGCGCAACGTTATGAAGAGTTACACCCGGAAATCGAAATCGTTTGGACAAAGCGTACATTACAAGAGTTTGCAGATAAGTCGGTGACCGACCTAGCGAAGGAATACGATTTGCTGGTCATTGACCACCCCTGGACAGGTCACGCAGCGGCACAACGAATGGTCATTCCTTTTGATGATTTTCTACCGTATACCTTTTTACTTGACCAGGAGGAAAATAGTGTGGGACAATCGTATGCCAGCTATAACTTTGAAGGAAAACAGTGGGCATTACCTATTGATGCGGCGACACCAGTAGCGGCAAGCCGTCCGGATCTTTTGAAAGAGCTGGGTGTTTCACTTCCCCGTACGTTTGACGACCTTTTAGCATTGGCGCAAAAAGGGCGTGTTGGATTTTCTCTTTTGCCTATTGATGTACTAATGAGTTTTTATATGTTCTGTTGTACATCGGGGGAAGCCCCATGTCAGAACGATGAAGAGGTTGTAAGTGAAGAAACAGGCGTTTTCGTGCTGAAACTTTTCAAGTCACTAGCAGATCATATCGATACGCGTTTTTATGAAAAAAATCCCTTTAAGGTATTTGAAGATATGACGCAACAAGATGAAATTGCGTATTGTCCGTTTGCGTATGGCTACTCCAATTATTCGCGTGCTGGATATGCGAGGAAGTTATTGCATTTCCATGATTTGGTGACGCTTGATGTAGGGGGAACACCGATGATCAGTACATTGGGCGGAGCGGGTTTAGCCGTTTCTTCTCAGGGTAAACATATTGATGTTGCGGTGGATTATGCCCGTTTTGTGGCCTCGCCGGAGATTCAGGAAACGCTATACGTAGAAAATGGCGGACAACCTGGACACTTGCGGGCTTGGGAGAATACAAGGGTTAATTTAGCTACCACTGATTATTTTAAGAATACCTTGCCTGCGCTACAACGGGCGTATCTCCGCCCGCGATATGACGGGCATCTATATTTCCAGGACCATGCAGGTGATGTTGTTGTGAATTATTTGAAAAATGGCGGAAATGAACAGGCTGTGTTGAGCGAACTGAATAGTATGTATCGGAATTCATTAACGTGGGAAAGTAATAATGGATAATAAACCTTTAGACGGCCTTTTAGTACTGGAATTCTCCCAATTTATGGCAGGACCTACTGCAGGATTGCGATTAGCGGATTTGGGAGCTCGTGTGGTGAAAATTGAACGTCCCGTTAAGGGGGAAGGAGGACGCCAAATTGCGATTAAAAACATCTTTGTCGACGATAGTAGCTTAGTCTTTCACACGATAAATCGGAATAAGGAATCGTATGCAGCGGATTTAAAAAACGAAAAGGATCTAGCGGATATCAAAGCGTTGATACAGAAAGCGGACGTCATTACCCATAATTTTCGTCCCGGAGTGATGGAAAAAATCGGCTTGGATTACGAAAGTGTCAAAGCGCTAAACCCAAAGATTATATACGCCACCGTGACCGGCTATGGAAACGAAGGCCCTTGGGCGAAAAAGCCCGGACAGGATCTACTGGTGCAGTCCATGTCTGGACTTTCCTGGTTATCCGGAAGCGAAGGGGATGGGCCGGTACCTTTTGGCTTAGCCGTAATCGATATGTATTGTGCTACCCATCTTACCCAAGGTATATTAGCTGCTCTATTGAAACGCTCCCGTACTGAGGAAGGTGTGTTGGTAGAAGTTAGTTTGCTCGAATCGGCATTGGATATGCAGTTTGAAGTGTTGACGACTTATTTTAATGATGGAAGAAAGCTGCCGAAACGATCTGCAGTTCGTGGCGGCGGGCATGCGTATTTAAGCGCACCATATGGATTGTACCAAACAGCGAATGGCTATCTGGCACTTGCTATGGGCGATTTGCAGAAGATAGCAGTCGTTATTGGACTGTCCGAAGAGCGCTATCAGGATCAGTCGATGTGGTTCTCGCAGCGGGATACGATCATGCGGGAATTGGGACAGACGTTCCGCGAAAAAACGACACAGGAATGGGTAACCTTATTGGAGACAGCGGGTATCTGGTGTGGATCGGTGCATGATTATCATACCTTTTTGCAGGAAGAGAATTTCGTAAAAACTGGGATGTTGCAAGAAATCACGCTGCATGACGGAACCGCGCTGCGGACAACCCGGAGCGTGTATGGCATTGACGGGCATTATTTGTACGCGGACAAACCTGCACCGAAAGTAGGAGAGGATAATGGAAAGATTGTGGAAGATTATTTAATACGTTGATATGTTACCCTTAGCAGGTTTTACAGTAATAGATTTTAGTCAATTTCTATCCGGTCCATTAACGAGTCTTCGTTTGGCAGATTTGGGAGCTCGGGTTATTAAAGTGGAAAAGCCGGGCACGGGCGATATATGTCGACAATTATATACCTCCGAGACCGTATTAAATGGGACATCTACCGTTTTTCATGCGATTAACCGGAATAAGGAAAGTATCGTGCTGGATATAAAAAGTGAGGCGGATTGTCGTGTTATTCGGGACTTGATTGCTAAAGCGGATGTGGTGATGCATAATTTTCGTCCGGGTGTTATGGAACGTTTAGGGTTTGATTATGCGCACGTTCGGGAAATCAACCCAACGGTTATTTATGGAGAGATTTCCGGATACGGAAAAGAAGGCACCTGGGCGACTAGGCCTGGGCAAGATTTATTGTTACAATCGCTCACGGGCATGACCTGGCTCAGTGGTGACGCTACAAACGGGCCTGTTCCCATGGGCTTATCTATTGTAGATATGTTTGCCGGAGGCAACTTGTGTAGTGCTATTTTGGCTTGTTTATACCGTCGGGCGATACAAAAAGTCGGCGCACACGTGCATGTTAGTATGCTCGATTCAGCGGTAGACATACAGTTTGAAGCCGTTACGACCTATTTTCGGGATGGTCAATTACTGCCGCAACGGAGCGAAGTGAGTAATGCACACGCCTATTTGGCCGCTCCATATGGGGTATATCGTACAGCAGACGGCTTTCTAGCCTTGGCGATGGGGTCTATTCCGCAATTGAGGCAATTATTGGATTGTCCCGAATTGGAAAACTTTACCGACGGCGAACAAGCATTTAAAGAGCGGGATGCTATTAAAAAGATTTTGATGCAGCATTTAATAACCAAGCCTACCACGCATTGGCTTGGTATTTTGGAAGCTGCAGATATATGGTGTGCGGATGTGTTAGATTGGAATCGATTGACGGAGCATAATGGTTTTAAAATATTAGATATGGTGCAGCAAGTAACGATGGGCGATGGATTTACGTATGAAACAACCCGCTGTCCGATCCGAATAGATGGAGAACTATTGGTTTCCTCAAAAGGTTCTCCGAAATTAGGGGAGCATACCACTAAAATATTGGAGGAATTATATGGATAAGTTACGTTTTGCAGTTCGGAAATTTGATCCTTTCGAAAACGCGTTGGAAAAGTGTTGGGAAGCTTATCAAAATCAGTATCCTTCGGATGTACAAATGGAATTTGTACCGTTGGATTTGGAACAATTAACGGATGCTTTCTTTGAACAGAAAGGTCTTTGCAATGGTGATTGGGACATCGTACATATCAATACGGATTGGGTAACACGAGCGTATGAAACGGACGGGTTGTTCGCGTTGGATGACTTTGTTCAAACGGCTCCCCCAGAAGATTACCCGAATGTTTGGTCGGATAGCTTAACGGGCTTGCAAAATTTTAACGGAAGTCTATATGGGCTTCCTTTTCACGACGGGCCGGAATGCCTTGTGCTGCGGAAAGACTTATTCGAAAATAAAGAAGAACAGCGGCGTTTTCAAGAGCGCTATGGCAAAGCACTGGAGGTTCCCAAAACTTGGGATGATTTTTTAAAGGTAGCCGATTTCTTTACCAGACCGGAAGACAATCTTTACGGGACGGTCTTCGCAGGATATCCGGATGGACATAATGCCGTGTTTGACTTTTGTATACAGCTGTGGTCTCGTGGTGCGGAGCTTTCTGTTGGTGATAAACCTATTCAGTTGGATCAACCAGCAGCGGTAGCAGCTTTGGATTTTTATAGAGCCTTATTTCAAAAGCAAACTTGTCTGCATCCGCAATCGGCAACCTATGAATCTGTCCAAGCAGGTCAAGCCTTTGCACGTGGAGAGGTCGCGATGATGGTCAATTGGTTCGGTTTTGCATCATGGGCACAAATAGATGATGCGTCTGCCGTGAAAGGAAAGGTAGACGTGGCACCTATTCCGGCGGCTAACACAGGCGTGTCCCCGTCGCTAAATGTCTATTGGCTGTATGCTATCCCAACAGGTAGCCGGTATAAACAAATAGCTTACGATTTTATCCGCTTTGCCGTGAGCAAAGCGAACGATAAACTTTTGACATTGGAGGGAGGAGTTGGCTGTCGTTATTCAACCTGGCATGATGTGGAAATAAATGAAACTATTCCTTTTTATAATAAACTTGCACAGCTGCACGAAACTGCTCGTACGTTGCCGAGATTGGCAAACTGGCCACAGATTGCACATATTATGGACGACACGGTCACGGCTGCGATTCAAAGCGAAGAAAGCAGTTTGTCCTTGTTGACAGAAGCACAACAAAAGATAAATACATGGATATGATACCTATTAACTATCAAACAGTATTGCCGAAATCTTCGTTGCCCATTGTTATTATTGGCGCAGGTGGTATTGTAAAAGATGCCCATCTGCCCGCTTATCGTAAGGCCGGTTTTGAGGTGCATGGCATTGTGAACCGAACGAAAGCGAAGGCAGAAGCTTTGGCGCAGGAGTTTGGTATTCCATATGTCTACGATTCGGTAGCCGATGCGGTAGCACAAGCGCCGGAAAATGCGGTGTACGACATTACGATTATGCCCAATAAATTTATCGAAACCTTGGAGGCCTTGCCTGATGGCGCAGCCGTTTTGATTCAAAAACCCATGGGCGATTATTATCCTGAAAGCGAAGCTATTTTGGATGTTTGCCAACGGAAAGGTTTAGTGGCGGCGATCAATTGCCAACTTCGTCAAGCGCCATTCGTTAACGCCGCACGTTGGCTCATCGAACAGGGGTATATCGGTGAGGTTTATGATATGGAGGTACGTGTAAACTTACATACACCTTGGCAACTTTTTCCGCATGTGATGGTACATCCACGTTTAGAAATTCTGTATCATAGTGTGCATTATATTGATTTGATCCGTTCGTTTTTGGGGAATCCACACTCGGTATATGCGAAGACATTGAAGCACCCAGCAAAAGATCTATCGTCGAGCCGAACGACACTTTTATTTGATTATGGCGATACATTACACGCCGTTGTCAATACCAATCACGATCATGATTTCGGGCCAAAACACCAAGAAAGCTATATTAAATGGGAAGGGACAAAAGGTGCCATAAAAGCTACGATGGGCGTATTAATGGACTATCCGCATGGTGTCCCTGATGTATTTGAATATTGCATTAAACCAACGGACGGAAGTGCACCACAATGGGTGAAATATCCGATCGAAGGCACCTGGTTTCCCGATGCATTCATTGGGAGCATGGGAAGTTTAATGCGCTATAAACTTGGCGAAATAACCGTGCTGCCCGCAGCTGTAGAGGATGTTATCCATACCATGGCGGTCGTGGAAGCCGCCTATAAGAGCAGCGAAGCCGGCGGACAACCAATCGATTATAAAGTTTAACTTTCTAACTCATAAAAACAAACATCATGCATTTTGAATCTATTTTTTTTGAAGACTATATAGTAGAAGATAAGCGGACGACATTAGGTCGAACCATTACGGAAACCGATTTTGTGGTTCATGCAGGGCACACAGGCGACTTTTTTCCGCACCATATGGATGCCGAATGGTGTAAAACACAGCCGTTCGGGCAGCGGATTGCACACGGCACGATGATATTTGCGATAGGCATAGGACTCACGGCTTCGGTGATCAACCCTGAAGCGTTTTCCAAAGGTTACGATCGTCTGCGGTTTGTGAAGCCCGTATTTATTGGCGATACGATACATGCGGAGGTGACGATCTCCGAAAAGTCAGACGCGAAAAAGCCAGAATTTGGAACCGTCGTGGAGCATGTGGAAATTATAAACCAACGTGGAGAAGTTGTTTTAGTAGCAGACCATATCCTGCTTGCTAAGCGAAAGGAAACCACAACTTAACGTATTACATCTCATGGAACTCGGAACAAAAGAAAATGTAAAGTTGACTGATGGGGGATCTAAAAATTATCTGCTTCCTTTTATACTGATTGTCAGTTTGTTTTTTTTATGGGGGATGGCGCACAATTTAAATGGCGTTTTGATTCCGCATTTGAAAAAAGCCTGTCAGTTGGACAATAGTCAATCCGCTTTAGTAGACACCTCTATTTTCCTCGCCTATTTTATCATGGCGCTTCCCGCAGGTTATCTCCTTCGCAGATGGGGATATAAGTTATCCATTATTATGGGATTGATCGCTTTTGCAATAGGGGCATTCCTATTCATACCTGCAGCAGACTACCGCATGTATGAGCTGTTTCTACTGGCTTTGTTTATTATTGGTTGCGGTTTGGCGGTGTTGGAAACAGCAGCGAATCCGTATGCTGCCATTTTGGGCAAGCCGGAAGCGGCTACACATCGCCTTAATCTCGCGGCATCGTTCAATGGTCTGGCAGCGCTGGTGGCGCCGATTATAGGAACAATGTTTATTTTATCCGGTAAAAGTTATTCCGAAGTTGAGCTGAATGCCATGGCGGAGGTCGAACGGACGGCGTATCTGATGGAAGAAGCATCATCCGTCAAAGCTCCCTATTTAGTGTTGGGCCTAATCTTGCTGCTTGTGGCCGTCGTATTCATGTTTGTAAAGCTACCGGAGATAAAGGAAAGTGTCCATACGGAGGAAACTGGTAAAAAAAGTGGTTTTTTTGCGGTACTTCGCCATAAACATCTGGCTTTCGCCGTTATTGCACAGTTTTTCTATGTCGGTGCACAGGTCTGTGTAACGAGTTTTTTTATCCGTATGGCACAGCAAGGAGCCGGTGTTGATGAGAAAACAGCGGGCTATTATTTGGGCATATATGGATTGCTTTTTATGGCGGGAAGATTTGTAGGAACATTTCTATTGCGCTATACAACGGCAAATCGTTTACTAGCATTGTATGCCTTGGTTTGTGCATTACTTGCAGCAATAGCCGTATTGGGATCCGGTATGGTCGTATTGTATGCCTTAGGCGGTTTGGGCTTTTTTATGTCGATTATGTTCCCAACCATTTTTTCGTTAGGCATTACTGGTTTGCGCGAAGAGACGAAACAAGCTTCTTCCTGGTTGATCATGGCCATCGTTGGGGGAGCAATCTTCCCCTATATGACGGGCGGTATTATCGACATCGCGCATGACAATACGCAGATGGGGTATATTGTACCCTTTGTATGCTATGTGGTTATTCTTTGGTTTGGACTGCGGGGGTATAAAACTTCATCGTAACGTAATGTAATATGTATTCCGGTAACCAGGATTGCAATATTAAAGAAAGCAAAAAATGCTTCATCGGAAAACTTATATCGTGTTAGGTGATCGGGTCTTCTGAGGCAGCTCGATATACTTTTATCCCAATAGCATATGTAGTTGACGCAACTGTATATGTAGTTGGTTCATTCGTACATACTTTTGTTGCATGCTGTATATGCTTTGGTTCATAGGACATTACTTTTGATCCGGCTTGTCCTAAAGATAGGCCATTCCGTCTTACTGCTGCGTTCTAAGTATATGCGGATACGTCATCTTAATATGCAGATGGCCGAAAGGTAATTGTTTTTGAGCCAAACGTATATGTGTTTATCCCAACGGTTATAACAAATGCGTCATCCTGATATACAGATGGTCGAAAGGTAAATGCTTTTACATCAAAAGTAATTGCTTTTGGTGCAAAGTTACGACACTTTGGTTAGTGTGCACTTACCAAAAAATAGACGTCTACTGCGTGTAGTCCCTGTTTTTCTGCTAAAATTCGAGGTAAGGGGGCTAATCGCGTCACAAGTATCCAGCGTTGGATGTAAAATTGACCCAAATAGCCCCCTTCTTAGGAGACTTGCCTTCCTATATTTGCGGCAGCTAAGATACTTTTTTCAGTTAGCTATGGTTACAGGGTTCAATTGAGGAAGTTTTCTCTTTTTGCTCGATACTTGTTATCTTCCTGATCATATTTTAGAATTAATCCTTTTGAGTATATTATTGTCCAATAGATGATTAATTAGTTAATTTTGTATTTTTGGTAAAAGAAAGGAGCAATAATGACAATAAAATTAAATGATATATCGAAAAAATCTGCTTTTAGAGATCGTAAATCATATTCTCCTGAAGACATTTGGGCGGCGGGGGGCACTTCTGCTTTTGGTAAAAAAGCTGGTCAAAGTAACACTAAAGTTATCGAAGCTTTAAAATCAGTGCCTGAAATTGAACCTTTCACGGAAGAAGAATGGAAGGAGACAGTTAAACACTTAGCTGACAATAAATAGTCCTAATGAATCTTCTTATTGATACAAACATTATTTTGAATATTATTCGATCAAGGGACTATCGTGGTATTATTGAGTTTATCAATCCTGAAAACCGGTCAATATATATTTCTGTTGTTTCAGAGGCGGAAATCAAATCTATTGCAAAACGTTCAAACTGGGGTTCTGCGCGAATAGAAAAGTTAGATAATTTTTTAGATACTGTTGCAATAGTTGAAATCAATCACCAATACATCAATAGTTATGTCGAAATAGATACTTATTCTCAAAAAAGCAACCCTTTGTTTGAAGAATACGGGTTTTCTACACCTAGAAATATGGGCAAGAACGATTTATGGATTGCATCCCTTGCCGGGCTTCTTGGTCTACAACTTATAACTACAGATGCAGATTTCGATCATTTAGATGGTATATTTTTTGAAGTGCGAAGAATAACTCCAACTGAACTTTCTAGATTTTATTAAATTCTCTTTTTTAGTAGATAAATCATTGGTCTTTGTCCTGCTCGATGCCTTCCTCGCCAAGAACAAGATGCAGGCAATATTAAAGTAAAAAACCCAATCCGATGAGGATTGGGCTAGATTTCATTACTAGAACCAGAGCGCAACTACATCCGTCTATACGAAAGATAGCCTCGATCTGTGACAAAAACGATGGTTTTAAGTTGTGGTATGTAAAGGATAACAGCTTCATCCGAAGTGTCATACCAAATATACTCCCAATTATCTATCAAATCACCCAGCCGCATTCTATCTACGCCACAATCTATGTCCCAGATTATATATACGTTATCATTATCATCAGTAGTAACTTGCGAAAAAACCGAAGATAGCAAAACACTATCCACACTATATTTGTAAATGATTTTTTCATCTATTTCCTGTTCAAGAAAAGGATAAAAAGCTTGGGTCGGAGTATTACCAATCTGTAATCCCCAATAGAGACAGAAGCATTCCTATAACTTTACCAGACTGAAAATCACTCAATGTCTCATACTTAAAGACTTCGTTTCCATCGTGTTCTGATAGATAAATATCAACTTTAAACTTTTCCATCAATCCAAACCTACTGCCCCTTTCTTCCTAGGCCCTAAACCATTATACTTGCCTTTTGTAAAATCCCAGTAATTGATATGCGGTTCCTTTTCCGCTGGAATAGTACTATTTGGATCCCCTTCATTATCCAGCCTATATCCCTTCTTGACATCTCCTCTTTGCGGACTTCCCCACTTACCTTGTTTTGTTTTAGGCAAAGGACCATCTATTCCCAATTCCTTATAAACTTTCTTGAGAGCTTCTTTAACTGTAGAAACAGCATATTTCTTCGCTGCTAGGCCAAATACTGTTCTTGCTGAAGATCCCGCGGCACCTATGGTTAATAATACATCAATTGCTGCAAATTCAGTTGGTGCTTTATCATGAACTTCGCGGACACCGGGTGTAGGGTTTTCTTCTTGTTGTTTAGGCGATGCGTTACCTATGCCCGAAGTGGCAATCTCGATGACATCCAATTCAACAGTTTGCAAACCCTCCGCTAATGGAGCTTTGTCCATATCGACCACTGTTACATAATCCGTCTCGTTCCTTCCTCGCGTTCCAGTCATCGTCACCTTCTCCACCTGCCCATTCCTGACAATAACTTCATATTCATTATCGAAAGCCATCGGGCCATACCATCCGGATCAATAAATCTTATCGGATTGCCAAACGCATAGCTATAAGGCGAGTGCCACGGAATCTGCTCCGCCAGCGGATCGACCACGTTCCACCTAACTATTTCAGCATCATCGTCGTAAGTTTGTAAGAACGAATTTGGGTTTTAGAGAACAGAATATAATTTTGTTCAACTAAAAATCCAGCAAAGAGAAGGAAGAAGACTTTTGTGCATCGTTGGTCTTTGCAGACCGTGTTCTATGCTAGTCACCTTCTCTTATTCTTTTCATAAACTTGAACAGTTCACTAGGACCAAGATCCTGTTTATACGATTGATAAGTTGTGATAAGAAGTTGCTGAACTCTTTTTTTAATAACTAATACAAAGATGGTAACAGGAATCGATTGTTCAAAGGATTATTTTGACTTGGTCGTCTTAAATGATGAGACTATTATATTTAGTGCTAGATTTGACAATAATAGTCAAGGATTTATGCAGATGCTTCCCACTATTACAGGAACTCACGTCAGTATGGAGGCTACCGGACCCTATTATTTTCAGTTAGCTAGGTTCATCGCTGAACGGGGTATCAGAATATCTGTACTAAATCCATTAACGGTAAAAAGATTTTCACAAATGAGTCTGTCCCGTGCGAAAACAGACAAAAAAGACGCCCTATTGATTGCTAAATTCACAGCGATGACAAAGCCTAAAGAATGGAAGGTACCAGCCGACGAAATAACACAAATCCGAAACCTGGAAACTTACATACGCGGACTCAAAGATCGAAAGCACATGATCGGCAATCAGAAACATGCAATAGAGGCTTCTGGAACAGTTTCGATCGAACTCAGCAACGAAATAAACGATGAAATTGAGTATTATCAAACTAAGATTACTGCTAAAGAAAAGCAAATTGAAGCACTCATTAATCTGAATTATAAAGATTTATATCAAAATTTACAAACTATACCCGGAATTGGACCCAGAAGTGCAACCCTGCTCATTACTTCGACCAATGGGTTTAATATGTTTGATGGATACAGACAGATCATATCTTATTTTGGCCTTGCGCCAAGGGTATATGAATCAGGAAGCAGCATCAGGGGAAAAAGAAAGATCTGCAAAATGGGCATGAGTCAGATAAGAAAAGTGCTGTATATGGCCGCAACTTCTGCTATTTGATGTAACAGAGCCTGCAAAGATCTATATCTTAGACTTAGGGCTAAAGGAAAACCTTATAAGGTTGCACTGATAGCAGCTGTAAACAAATTAATCAAACAAGCCTTTGCTATAGCTAAATCAGGAAAAAAATATGTCGAAACCCCACAATGACATCGAAATAACGATATCCTGTAAAAAGTTGTTCTAAAAAATTTTGAGCCTTAAAGCTCTAAAAATTTCTTTGGAAACAACTTTTGGTTACCATAAAACTTGCGTCAACAAAATATTATTTGGATAAACTTTAAAATAAATTTGCTTTTAAACACAGTTCATAGAACCTAGCCCCGTAATCGTAATGCCTTCCGCAACTTTTCCACTGTTTCCCGAATTTGCTGGCACCCCAGAACCGGTTTTTTCAAAGAACATTTCCAACCCAAAGATAATGTTTTCAGCGGATTGTGTAAGTGGTGTTTTACGGTTGGGTTGATCATCCGTTGCAGCAAAGGTAGCCTCCTAAGCAACTCGTCTGCAAAATGTTTTCTTTCTATAGCTACTCAGAGATTTATTTTTGTCATGAACTAATTGTATTGGACTACCAGCTTATATTCGGAACAGAAGCTCGTTAAACCAATAATTTCATATCTACTCCCGTCAAGACATAAACCATAGCTCTCAATACAGGACTGGATGAAAATTTTGCAAAATTAATTTCATTTAAGGTATTGACAAGAATTGGGTGAAGATACAGAGTATTTTGTTTTATTCTATTCATGTCGAACGTCACACCTTTAGTTAGCAAGTGTTATAATAAAAAGCGAGATTTTAGGATCATCAAAGTGATCGAAAGCACTATCGGAATAAATACAATGATTATAACTTTTAATTTAGACCTGTGTATACCATACTTGCCAATGAATGATTTTCTATTCGTATAAAACAGCATCCATATCGCACTCATTTCCAATAAAAACATGTCTATCATAGATGTATAGTATTCAAAAGAAAAATACCAAAGTGACACAACTCCAACAGCAGAAAAAATAATTCCAAACCACCATGGATCATTCTTTTTACCAACACGTAATATCCCCCATATCATTAGAACCGCATAAACACATTTCAAAACCAATAGTAACGGTGGCTTTTTTCCAAAATATGCTATAACATCAGCTGATCTGATCGGAAAGAAAATAATCGTATCCAATAGATATACACAGATAAATGCTATATTTAGCTTCAGCTGATAAGTCAGGTTGTTATAACCCCCACCCCTTAGTAGCCTTTTTATATTCATCTTTATGATCATAAATATCAAACGTAATGTTTTTGTCTTCATCCATACGAATAACCATATAATGGGTACTTGCGGATGTTTTAGACCAATTCGGTGTCTTTTTTCCTAATAATGTAGTATGACCTAAAGCAGTGGTCTTGGTATAGCTAAACCCGTAGCTTGTTTTATCTTTATTACTTCCTAGGGAAGTAAAATCAGATATTTTTTCACTGCTTTCGAACTGATTAAAGTTACCTTCCATTTCACCGTATCCTTGTCTTAAAGCATACAATGAATGAGAATCCCTTAAATAGTTCTCGAAACTTACAGCACGAGGCTCTATTACATTCAAGACAGAGGCATGGCTTTCTGAACTGAATACACCATTGCTATGGTCAAATGCATGAAACGATTCGTGTCCCATAGCAAGCATTGAATTAAATATGCCTCCGTCAGCACTTCTTTTCCATGGGTTTGCAACATAATTTATTTCACGGGTTCTATGATCATAATTACTGTTAATAGACCAAAATGTTGAATTCATGGTATATACTTCATTTTTTTGGATCAAATGGTTTAATATAGTACCTCCCATTCTTGTTGCAGCTATTTTTGCTATATTTTCAATTCCGCCCTGATAGTTGTCTCCTAATTTTATTTTCTTTCCATCAGGGTCAACAAATATGATTGGATTGTTTGCAGCATAATTATATGGTGACACACTTTCAAACATCTCCGCCAGCGAATCCACCACGTTCCACCTACCTATCTCCGCGTCGTAGAACCTCGCTCCGTAGTCCAGCTGGTCCAGCCCAAGTTCAACCTGCTTCTCCTTGCCGTTGTACTTGTAATGGTTAGAAGCCGAGCTCAGCCCTGATCCCGTGTTCATCTCCATACCAAAGGCATAGTAGTCCTGGATCTGCTTTACTGCCCCAGTATGGTCAACGATTGCTCGCGTATTGCCCAGATGGTCCTTCAGAAAATATTCATAAACAAAAGAACTGCCGCTCGGAAGGATTCTCCCCTCCTCTGTCTGAATGAATTCCAGTACACCGTTCTTGTACTGGATGCCGTCCACATAGTCCGTTACCGCACTGCCCAAGGTCTTCTTCAGCTTTTTGCCCGTAGCATCATACGTATAGACCAGCTGCTGGGAGCCCTTCACAAACTTCTTAGGTAAATTTAGGTAATTGTATTCAATATCCGTAATCCCCAAACGGGTATTTGTCTTCGCATTGCCATTTGCATCATAAATGAAGCTGTTACCACGGTTTGCACTCCCCGCATCCGCAACACTGTTCAATCTGTTGCCCGTATAACTGTACTTAAAATGTTTGTACCAGCCTGTACCGCCATTTGTCCGGCGAAGGGTATCGATATTACCCATAACATCATAGGCCAGTTCCTCATTGAACCAGTTGTTCTTATTGCTGGCGGTATACGCTGCCTTCTTCAGGCGGTTCAGCCTGTCATAGGTATACGTATAGGTCTGTAATGGCGTCTGTGTCTGTGGACTTGACACCTTTGTATTCCACTGCACCGAACCGATGTTGCCGTTGTAAGCCTGTGGGTTGTTTGCATAGTTCAGGTTCATCCCGAAACGCCGCTTGTCCGTAACTGCCGATGGATTGTTGATCGATGTTGTCCAGTCGCGTTCGTTGTAGCTGTAGATCACTTCCTGCATGGCATTGCTGCCGCTGACATGCAGTTTTTTCTCCTTCAGCTGGCCGATCTCGTTGTAGACCAGCTGGCTCTGGATGATCTCCACCTGGCTGTTTACCTTTTTCTTCGTTTCCACCAGGCGGCCTACATGGTCGTATGTGTTTGTGGTTAGGATAGTCGTTGCCGGAAGTGTCGTCAGGCTCGTCCAGTGCTCCCGCTTGCTTGTTTCCAATTCGCCAGTGAATAGGTAGGTATTGGTAACAATGTCCTTGCCGCCTAAGTGGTTCCGAGAGGCTGTCTGGATAACACGTCGCCGCTCATCGTAATAATACACCGTCAAAAGTGAGTCCGTACCGCTGTCGGTATACACACGGCTGCCCGTCAGCAGCGAACGGACCTTCTGGATCCTGGTGATACCACGCGGTGCCAGCTGTACTGTATCGACAGTGGCCTTTGCCGCCAATAAGTTTTCAGATAATACCTCTCATGATGGGACCTCATGAATGCTATCCGTGGAACACCCCAGCAAGCGCTGGATTATGTCCTTTTACCTATAGGAGTGTTTCATCTAATAGTGATGTTTCAGGCAATGCGATTCGATACATAATAAGCTAAAATAATATAATAGCTAGAGAAAATATTATAAGGTCTTAGTTTACTTTTACGGTATGTTTGTAATTGGTGCAAAATACACCAAAAGGCAAAGGCATTGTATAGAACTAATACCTAACATACAATGGTGTTCCTTATACAATATTAGCATAAATACGTTTTCAACCATTATAAAAATAGGATGAAGAAATTACTTTTAATTGTAGGTTGTTTAGTTGTAGCAGCTACGTCATTTGCACAACAGGCGAGTACTTGGATTTGGTATCCAGGAGATTTTGAGGTTTGGCTCAGTAATGATATGCAAAACCGAAGAACGGAAAGGGGCACGTTCTTTCCCCCCTTTTGGAAAATGGATAGCCATTATGTGCTTGTGGAGTTTAACAAAGCATTCGATTTGCCGGAAGCCGATGAGATAAGGATCTATACGGAAGGCAAGTATAATGTGAAGGTAAATGGTAAGATGTTGCCTGGCATGCCATCTAAGGTAAAACTGGAAAAAGGAAAACAACAGATTAATATCAAAGTATATAACCAAGCGCATGTGCCGGCACTATATGTTACCGGCAAGTATGTGCAGACCGATAAAGAGTGGCTGGCCACGTTTGAAGATAAAGAGTGGATTGATGAAACGGGAAAAGCTTCGGATGCATCCGGCACGACTTATGTTAAAGCAGGTTATTGGAATATGGGCGATCCAAACGAAAAGCCATCCCAGTTTAAACTACCTACCCGCCCAGAACGCGCTGTAAGTAAAACCCCACATGATAAAGGTTTCTTGGTAGATTTTGGGAAGAATACCTTTGGTTTCTTAACACTTCATAAGTTACAGGGAGAAGGAGACCTGGCGATTTACTATGGCGAGTCTAAAGAAGAAGCCTTGGCGACAGAAACCTGTGAAACATTGGATTTGCTGGCCGTGTCTACACATTCGGCTCAAGACAGTACGTTGGAACTCTCGAAGGCATTTCGTTATGTCTACATCGAGCCTAAGGGTGATGTACAATTCGATGAAGTCTCTATGCAATACGAGTACCTGCCGGTGGAAGATCGGGGGATGTTCCGAAGTTCGGATGAAGAGTTAAATAATATATGGGAAGTTGCCAAATACACGATGGAACTAACTTCCAGAGAATTTTATATTGACGGTATAAAACGCGACCGTTGGATATGGAGTGGCGACGCCTATCAATCGTACGCGATGAACTATTATCTAGGTTTCGATTCGGAAACGGTGAAGCGGACGATTCTGGCATTACGTGGTAAAGAGCCTACTATTACCCATATCAATACCATTATGGACTATACGTTCTACTGGTTTTTGAGTATATACGATTACTATCGTTATACCGGTGATAAAGAATTTATCGAATCCGTCTATCCTCGGATGCAAACGTTGATGGAATTTTGCTTAAACAGACGGAACAAGGATGGTTTGATGGAAGGCTTATCCGGAGATTGGGTATTTATCGATTGGGCAGAAGGACTGAGCAAAAAAGGAGAAGTTAGTTTTGAGCAATTACTCCTGTGCCGTAGTTTGGAAACCATGGCGTTGTGTGCCGATTTACTGCAAATCCCCGAAGACCAAAACTTTTACGCGAAAGAAGCTAAAAATCTAAAAGATAAGTTTTTTGACTTTTACTGGAATGATCAGAAAACGGCGTTTGTGCATAGCCGCATCGATGGTCAACAAAGTGATGAAGTGACACGCTATACCAATATGTTCGCCATCTTTTTTGATTACCTCTCTGCCGATCAACAGCAAGGTGTGAAGAAAAATGTATTGCTAAACGATAACATCAAGAAAATCATGACCCCCTATATGCGTTATTATGAGTTAGAAGCTCTCTGTGCATTGGGTGAGAAGGACTATGTGATGAATGAGATAAAAAGCTATTGGGGCGGCATGTTAAAACTCGGTGCAACGACCTTTTGGGAAGAATATAATCCTGAAAAAGAAGGTGCTGAACACTACACGATGTACGGTCGGGAATTTGGTAAAAGTCTTTGTCATTCCTGGGGCGCCAGCCCGATTTATTTACTTGGTAAATACTATTTAGGCGTAGAGCCTACATCGGCAGGTTACGAAACCTATACGGTCGATCCTTATCTAGCTTCTCAGGAATGGATGGAAGGAAAGATTCCAACACCGGGTGGAGAAATTGAGCTTTTTGTGTCTAAAAAGAAGATTAAGGTGAAATCGCCGATTGGAAAAGGAAAGCTAAAGATTAGCAGTAAATCTTTGCCACGTACAAATCATGGAAAGATTACCAAAGTGTCTGAGAATACCTATACACTAGAATTGGAAAAGGGAATCGATTATGAAGTGGAATATACGGGATAAGAAATATACGGACGTGAAAAAATCAACGCTTATCTTTGGTCTATTGTTCGGGTTGTCGTCTTTATCGGTGCAAGGACAGACAGTAGATGGGAAGCCTGCCGTTATTCCGCCGGTTCCTGATGGAAAGATTGCTACGGCATGGGAAGATCCGACGATAACAGCCATCAATAGGGAACCGGCTCGTGCAACGGCCTATTCCTATGCTTCGGTGGAGGAAGCGTTGAAAAACGATCGTGAAGCAAACAAACGTCTTTTATTCCTAAATGGCGAATGGAATTTTAAATTCGTCAGCAAGCCTTCGGACGCACCGAAGGATTTTCATCTTTCGGAGGTAAGTGGCTGGGATAAGATTTCGGTGCCGTCAAATTGGGAAATGAAGGGGTATGATATCCCTATTTACCGTTCGGCAGTATATCCGTTTCTACCGATTGATCCACCACGTATACCGACCGATTACAATGCGGTTGGTTCCTATCAGCGAACCTTTGATTTGCCGACAGACTGGGATGGGATGAATGTCACGCTACATTTTGGCGCGGTTTCTTCCGCTTATCATTTATGGATAAACGATCGATATGTTGGTTATGCAGAGGATTCCCATCTGCCATCAGAATTTAACGCAACGCCGTATTTACAAGCTGGGAAGAACCGTATCTCCGTGCAGGTTATTCGTTGGAGTGATGCATCTTATTTAGAAGATCAAGATCATTGGCGGATGAGCGGTATACACCGCGATGTATTCTTAATGGCGGAACCTACTGTGCGGATTGCAGACTTTCATTGGCAGGCGACATTAGATTCGGCATATCAAGATGTCAAGTTTTCTTTGCGGCCTAAGATTGATAACTTTTCGGGAGATAGCATAAACGGATTTACCGTGAAAGCGCAGTTATACGACGATGATCTTAACCCTATTTTACCGAAAGCGTTGGCACGTAGCGCAGAGGAGATTTTTGACGAGATATATCCTCGTTTGGACAATGTAAAATTTGGTCTGCTCGAAACACATATTTCCAACCCGAAGAAATGGTCGGCTGAAAACCCTAACCTGTATCGGTTGGTGGTTACGCTTTATGATCAGCAAGGGCGATTGCTGGAGGCTAAGACTACTCAGGTAGGTTTCCGAAGCATCGAAATTTCCAAAGAAACGGGTGCCTTTTTGATCAACGGAAAGCCGACGAAGCTCTACGGTGTCAACCGACATGACCATCATCCGGAACGTGGTAAAGCGTTAACGCGGGAGGATATGGAAGCGGATATCCGGCAGATCAAACAGTTTAATTTTAATGCGATACGGACCTCGCATTATCCGAACGACCCTTATATATATGAGCTTTGTGACCGTTATGGTATCATGGTTATGGATGAGGCGAATCTCGAAACCCATGGGTTGGGCGGAAAGCTGATGAACGATCCGGCTTGGTTGGCCGCGCATATGGAGCGGATCATCCGTATGGTAGAACGCGATAAAAACCACCCATCGGTGGTTATCTGGTCACTGGGTAATGAATCGGGTAGAGGGCCGACTACTGCTGCCATGGCGGCATGGGTGCATGATTTTGATATTACCCGTCCGTTGCATTATGAGCCGGCTATGGGAAGCCATCAGTTGCCAGGCTATATCGATCCTTCCGATCCGAGGTATCCCAAATCCAATGCGCATGCGTATCGCCTACAAAACATACGCGATCAATATTATGTAGATATGGTATCGCGTTTCTATCCCGGTATTTTTACACCACAGTTATTACTGGAGCAGGATAACGGGGATAACCGCCCGATCCTTTTTGTGGAATATTCTCACTCCATGGGGAACTCTACCGGAAATATGAAAGACTTTTGGGATATTTTTCGTTCCCACCCGCGTTTGATCGGTGGTTTTATCTGGGACTATAAGGATCAGGCGCTTGTTCGACAAGACTCGGTTTACGGTAAAGTATTGGCCTACGGTGGCGATTTCGGCGAAAAAATCCATAACGGAGCATTCAGTTTGAATGGTATTGTCGACGCGTGGAACCGACCGAAAGCGGCAATGTACGATAATAAGCGAATTTACCAACCGGCTGAAGTAACGCTCGTGAATGCAGAAAAAGCACGGGTAAAGATCAAAAACCGGGCAGTAGAGCATAACCTTGACTATTATCAGCCGGTGATGGTTGTCCGGGAGAATGGGAAGGTGGTGAGAGAAGTAGAGTTGCCGGGCATCGATTTGGCTGCTGGTGATTCGACCGAGATCGATCTACTTTCCTATATAGCCGTTAACCCTAAAAAAGGAAAAGAATATCAACTCGATATACAGTTTCGCTTGAAATCGGCAACACAATGGGCACCGGAAGGCTTTGTCGTATCCGCATCGCAGGTGCGCTGGAAAGAAATGGAAAGCCTATGGAAACCATTAAAGACTGCCGGAAAACCGTTGAAGGTTTTAGAAAATGAT
This sequence comes from Sphingobacterium micropteri, assembly GCF_014692515.1. GTDB lineage: Bacteria > Bacteroidota > Bacteroidia > Sphingobacteriales > Sphingobacteriaceae > Sphingobacterium > Sphingobacterium micropteri. The sequence goes on from NZ_JACOIK010000017.1 coordinate 50,907, forward strand.
AGGGAATATCGCGTTGCAGGGGCAGGATTTGAGACGGTTTTTGATAAATCGACGGGGGCTTTACAGCAGTTTGTGTATCAAGGACAGGAAGTTGTCAAGGGTGCTGTATTACCAAACTTTGTACGGCCGGCAACGGAAAATGACCGTAGAGGATGGAAGCCAGATAGAAAATTGAAATACTGGTACGGCTATGCAAAACTGACAGAAACAAAAATGTCAGAAGAAGCGGACGGCGTACATGTCCTGTCAGGTTATACGCTGCCCCGAGATTCTGCTCGAATCCTTGTTCGTTATGTCGTGAAGCCACAAGGAATAGTATCTGTCAGTTATGATTTGCAGGTGAAGGATGGATTGCCCAATATTCCAAAAGTAGGTTTGCAGATGGGGATTAACCCAAGTTTCGATCAGATACGGTATTATGGGCTCGGAGCTATGGAAAATTATCCGGATAGGGCTTATGGATTTGATTTAGGCGTCTATGCCATGGACATTGACGCGTTTATGGAACCCTATTTAGTACCGCAGGAAAATGGTAACCGTATGGATGTACGCTGGTTCCTTCTTCAGAATAAAAAGAAAACAGGCCTTTTGGTTGTCGGCGACCAGCCCCTTTATATGAGTGCATGGCCTTTCTCCCAAAAAGCAATGGAAGAAAGCAAGCACTGGTTTAAACTCGAAAAAGAGGATAAAATAACGCTGAATGTCGATTTTAAACAGATGGGCGTAGGCGGAAATGATAGTTGGACAGATGTTTCAGCACCGTTAGAAAAATACCAGGTACCTGCGAAAAATTATAGTTATTCGTTTCATCTGATCCCGATGGACGCCAAATCGGATGTGGAACAGTATGTTAAGTGATGTGTAATGAGTTAGAAAGTTAGATAAGGTTAAAGAGTTAAGAAGTAACAACGTGATCAGTAATTGTATAGTTTGCTAGGTCGGTGATGAGTAATACGTGACAAAGATGAATTTTTTAAAATTATATATAGGAATAGCCATGTTGTGCGTGGCATTTTCAGGACAGGCACAGATTAAAGGCATTCCATCCCATATTGTTCCTTTTGGAGCCGATTCTTATGAAAAGGCCAAGCCTTGGGTCGTATGGTATTTTATGCACGCCAGCTATTCGAAAGAAGGCATTACCGCTGATTTGAAAGCGATGGCGGAGAATAATATTGCCGGGGCATATTTTACACCCATTAAAGCAAAAACAGATCCGCCGTTGTTTGAACCCGCTGCGGAAACATTGACACCCGAATGGTGGGAAATGTTTCGTCATTTGGTAGCAGAAGCTAAAAAATACGGTATACAGATCGCGATGTTTCCCAATGACGGTTTTGCTACGGCAGGTGGTCCTTGGATTACACCGGAAACATCCATGCAGAAAGTGGTTTATGCGGATACGACTATAACCGTCGATCGCAGCGGCAAAGTCAACATTCGTTTGCCACAACCGGAAAAGCTATATAACTATTACGAAGATATCCAGCTTTTTGCCATACCCGTTGCCCAAAAATATCGACGTAGCGATGAAGAACCCCCGAAGGTAACCAGCAGCTACGACGAAGATTTACAGCGATTAGCGCAGAAGGGTAATGAACAGCGTTTTGCAACATCTCAACCGGGATGGATACAATATGCTTTTGAGCAGCCTTTTCCAAGCAATGCCCTGAAGGTGGAGCGCCGGGCGAATAATTATGGAGCGAATAGGTTGAAGATATTGGTGAGTCATGACGGTGTCGACTTTGATGAGTTAACGCAATTATCATCTCCGCGAACAGGTTGGCTTGATTGGGATAATGGGGTGACACATACTATACCTTATACGACCGCTAAATACTATCGATTTGTATTCGACCCTGCGAATTTTGAACCGGGTGCGGAAGATTTAGATGCAGCAAAATGGAAGCCATCCATCAATATTTTAGGGATTACATTGTACGAAGAACCGCGCGTTCACCAGTTTGAAGGGAAAACAGGTGAAATTTGGAGAGTTTCGTTGCCAACCGATAAAGAAGACGTTAATCCTGCTTATATTATCGACCGTAAAAAAATGATTGCGCTAAATCCGACAGTTGCCCGAGGAGAGGAGCTAACGACTGAGCTGCCAGCTGGTACCTGGAAGATATTGCGGATCGGGCATACGACCACCGGACATAAAAACGAAACGGCAGGAGCGGGGAAAGGTTTAGAATGTGACAAATTAAATGCCGAAACAGTTGCTTTCCAATTCGAGCAATGGTTTGGAAAAGCATACGAAATGGTGGGACGGGAACTGGCAAAAGATGTCCTTACTGTCTATCATATCGATTCTTGGGAATCGGGTAGCCAAAACTGGACAAAGCAGATGCCGCAAGAGTTTAGCACAAGGAGAGGGTACGACCTCACGACCTATCTCCCTGTATTAGCCGGATATATTGTTAATAGTGTCGAAGAATCCGAAGCTTTCCTGCACGACTTCCGCGAGACGATCGCTGATCTGTTGCAGGAGAAAGGTTATCAAACGCTGCGCCAGAAGTCGGATGAGTATGGGGTGGAATTTACCGCGGAGATGACAGCTCCCGTGATGTTGAGCGACGGTATGGAGCATTTCGGCTGGACGGACAGACCGATGGGCGAATTTTGGTTCAGAAGTCCCTCGCATGATAAACCTAATGATATCTTAGACGCGATCTCCGGCGGACACATCTATGGAAAGAATAACATCATGGCAGAAGCGTTTACGCAGATCCGCATGGAATGGGATGAGCATCCGCGCTTGTTAAAATCGCTTCAAGATCGAAACTTTGCATTAGGTATCAATAGTTTAGTTTATCATGTTTATGTGCATAACCCTTGGATGGATCGTAAACCGGGAATGACATTGGATGGTATAGGGCTTTATTTTCAGCGCGATCAGACTTGGTGGAAGCCTGGAAAAGCGTGGGTCGACTACGCCATACGTGCACAACAGTTATTGCAGGTAGGTAAACCGCAACGGGATATCGCCGTATTTATAGGGGAAGAAATGCCCCGAAGATCACTGCTGCCAGACCGGTTGACAACAACGCTGCCGGGGATTATTGGACAGTTCCGGGTGAAACGGACAGACTCATTGATGCTTAACGAAGGCTGGCCTACACAGAAGATCGCCAGTGTGACGACCAGTGCAAATATGTTTAATCCGGCAGATTGGGTGGATCCCTTACGGGGATATGCCTACGATTCGTTTAATCCGGATGTTTTACTGAACCAGGCGAAAGTGGTGGATGGGAACGTTGTATTTGCTGATCATATTGCCTATCGTTTGCTGGTGGTACCTGGGCAACATCTTTTGAATCCTACGCCAAACCATTTCTCACTGGCCGTACTACAGAAGTTTGCGGATTTAGCGGAACAGGGAGCAAGCCTGTTGTTTAAAGAGAAACCTATGCATATACATGGTATTGCTGCTAAACAAGATTCTATCGCTTTTCAAAAGATAGTCGATAAACTCTTTGGCGATATGCAGATGGCGGATGGTTTACACTATAAATCCCTCGGAAAAGGTAAGGTTTATCTTGGCGTATATCATGCGGATAGTTTTGCCCCATTGGGCATAAAAGAGGATGTGATCATTGATAACAAAAATAATGCATCCATTTCTTGGAACCATCGACATTTTGACGGAGGAGACAGTTATTTTGTCGCGAATCAAGATAGTCTACAGCGGGAAGCTTCTTTATCGTTTAGAGCAACTGCATCATACATCTATTTGTATGATGTTCTTCAAGATAGATTATTGCCAATTTCTTCAGTACAAAAAGATAATCGTACCGAGCTAAATATAGCATTTGAGCCGTTCCAGTCATTTTTTGTATTATTTAGCGAAAGCCAGCTAAATCTTCCAGATTGGGAGGTCGCGAAAGTAGAGACATTAAAAGGCGAATGGGATTTACAACTGGCCGGTGTGAAACACGAGCCCATAAAGCAACAACAGCCAGATTTCTGGACGACATCGGCAGTGGATGATGTCCGTTATCATTCCGGGATGGGCAGCTACTCCTTAACCTTCGATCAGCCTAAGAAAATCGGTAAACAACGCGTAACCTTGAAACTAGAAAGTGTGGAAAGCCTTGCAGAGATCGTGTTGAACGGGAAAGAGGTCGGTGTTATATGGACAAACCCGTTGGAGATTGATGTAACGGACTATTTGACACGTGGGAAAAATAAACTGGAGGTGCGCGTATATAATACCTGGGGTAACCGTTTTGGCTATGAAAGCCGTCATGAACCGGCAGAAAGACTTATTCAAACGATAGCAACACCGAAATATTTGAAAGACTTGCAGGAATCTGGATTGCAGGGAGATATCCAATTGATATGGTATCATAAAAAATGAACAACATGAAAGCAAAAAACAGTCTACTTATACTTGCTTTGTCTGGTTTGCTAACCGGACAATTATATGCGCAAGAAAAAGCGATTACAAATACGGGAGAAAGTCCTTTCGCCGTACAAAATGCCGTAAATATGGGGGATGTGTCTTGGACAAAAGGTTTCTGGGCAGAACGTACGAGCGTTTGTTACGAGCGTATGGTACCCCACCTTTGGGATGTATACACGCGTGCAGATATCAGCCACGCTTACCGTAACTTTGAAATCGCTGCGGGCCTAGCGGAAGGAGAACATAAAGGGCCTTCGTTTCATGATGGCGATTTTTATAAAACATTAGAGGCCGTTTGTGCATTGTACGCGCAGACGAAAGATGAGCGTTTGCTGCAAATGATTGATGAAGTGACGCCCGTGATCGCAAAATCGCAACGCGAAGATGGATATATCTACACAAAAGCAACCATCGACCAACGTAATTCTGGTGAGAATATCGAATTTCAGGACCGTTTAAGCTTTGAAGCCTATAACATCGGACATTTGATGACCGCCGGATGCATACACTACCGGGTAACGGGAAACAAGAACCTCTTGAATATCGCGATTAAGGCGGCCGATTATCTCTACGGTTTCTATAAAAAATCGAACCCTACCTTAGCACGAAACGCTATCTGCCCATCGCATTACATGGGGACAATTGAGCTGTATCGCACGACGAAAGATCCTAAATATTTAGAATTGGCACAACACCTGGTCGATATTAAAGGGGAAATTGAAGACGGTACAGATGACAACCAAGATCGTATTCCGTTTCGTCAGCAGAATAAAGCCATGGGGCACGCGGTGAGAGCAAGCTACCTTTACGCCGGAGTAACCGATTTGGTTACAGAGATACAGGATACCACGTTGAGCAATCGACTTTTTGCTATTTGGGACGATGTCGTTAAGCACAAGATGTATATCACGGGGGGGCTAGGCTCACTTTATGATGGAACTTCTCCCGATGGTACATCATATGATCCAGCAGATGTACAAAAGGTACATCAGGCATTCGGGCGGGATTATCAATTGCCCAACCTAACGGCGCATAATGAAACCTGTGCGAATATAGGCAATATGCTCTGGAACTGGCGGATGGCAGGCTTGACAGGCGATGCGAAATATATTGATGTACTCGAGTTAGCGCTATATAATAGTGTGCTGTCCGGAATTAGTTTGGATGGCGATAAGTTTTTATATACAAATCCGTTAAGCTATTCGTCTAACCTGCCTTTTCAGCAACGTTGGTCTAAAAAGCGCGTGCCTTATATTTCCTTGTCTAATTGCTGTCCGCCGAATGTGGTACGTACGATTGCGGAGGTTAGCAGTTATGCCTACAGTGTGTCCGATGACGCGGTATGGGTGAACCTGTTTGGTGGAAATATCCTCAATACCGAATATAAAGGCCAAAAAATTAAAATTTCACAAGAGTCGAACTATCCATGGGATGGTGACGCGTCGTTTGTTGTGGAGGAATTGCCCGCAAATTACGCTTTAAAATTACGTATACCGGGCTGGGCAGATGATGCCAAGATTATGAAAAACAATAAGGAGGTTGCCTTTCAGACAGAAAAGGGGTACGCGATATTGTCTGCCGGACTAAAAAAAGGAGACCGTATCACCCTTCAGCTACCCATGAACGTTACATTTATGGAAGCAAATCCATTGGTAGAGGAAGCACGAAACCAAGTAGCCGTAATGCGTGGGCCGGTAGTTTACTGCCTTGAAAAAGCGGATGTTCCGGAAAATACAGATATATTTGATTTGAAGATTAATGCATCGAGTAGCTTTGAACCTGTAGAGGAATCGGTTCTTGGACAATCGATTGTATTCTTACAAGGCAATGCTTACACCGATAATACCGAAAAGTGGAACACACTATATAGGAAAGTATCAGCCGACGAACAAGAGGCTGTGTCGGTAAAGCTTGTTCCGTATTTCGCATGGGGAAACCGTTCGTTTGGAGATATGTCCGTGTGGTTGCCGCGCAAGTAGCGTATAAGAATAGGCTTTTTCGGAGGGCAGGAGATAATCTGCCTTTTAACATTGAAAATGTGATAAAATGGGAAAAAAATAAATAGATGAAAACTATAATTACTGTATTCCTCTTATGTATTTCCCTCGGGCTGCATGCCGAGGTACGTCTTTCTACCATTTTTACCGACGGTATGGTCTTGCAGCAGAAAAAGCGTGTTCCGATTTGGGGATGGGCGGGTAAAGCTGCTACGATAAAAGTGGAAACCTCCTGGGATCAGAAAGAATATCAGGCGAAAGCAGATGAAAAAGGTGTATGGCGTCTGTTCATCCAAACACCGGAAGCAGGAGGTCCGTATAGCGTAACGGTCTCGGAAAAGAATACGATCGTGTTGGACGATGTGTTGATCGGCGAGGTATGGTTGTGTTCCGGACAATCCAATATGGAGATGCCATTGAAGGGGTACCCGGCGCAACCGATTATAGGTAGTACCGATGCTATTTTGGGGTCTAAAGATGAACAGTTGCGATTATATACGGTGCCACGCAATCCCTTACTGAAGCCGGCGGACGATAGCAAGCCTTCCTTATGGAAGAAAGCTAATCCACAAAACGTGGCCAGCTTCAGTGCAACCGCTTATTTCTTCGGACGGAGATTGCGAGAAGTCTTGGATGTACCTGTTGGGCTTATTCACAGCAGCTATGGTGGTTCGAATATAGAAGCCTGGATGGACGCCGCTTGGTTGCAAGATGTCGAAGGAGTCGAAATTCCACAACAAGAAGAAGGACTTAAAGATAAAAACCGTGTACCTACTATGCTGTACAACGGTATGATCCATCCATTGGTAGAATATGGGATTAAAGGTATGATTTGGTACCAGGGCGAATCAAACTACGAAACAGCAGATCGATATGAAATCTTGTTTCCGCGCATGGTGGCGAAATATCGCGCGTTGTGGAAAGATGATATGTTGCCCTTTTATTTTACACAGATTGCCCCGTTTGATTATGCGTCTTTACCACCATATTACGTTGGCGGAAAATATAATTCGGCATTTATACGGGATGCACAACGAAAATCCTTGACGAAGATACCGGAATCTGGCATGGCCGTTACGATGGATATAGGGGAAAAGAACTGTATCCATCCCGCGCATAAGAAAGAAGGGGGTGATCGCTTAGCTTTATTGGCCCTAGGGGATGCTTATCATATAGAAGGGCTGAATCATAGGAGTCCAGTTTACGATAGCATTGCTATTGAGGGTAGCACGGTAGTCGTATATTTTAAGGATGCGCCATTAGGGTTGACATCCTTCGGAAAGGATATCAAAAGCTTTGAAATTGCGGGAGAAAATAAAGTTTTCCACCTCGCTAGTGCGATTGTACAGGGTAAAACGATCGTTTTATCGTCTCCAAGCGTAGCCAAACCCGTTGCTGTGCGCTATGCGTTTAAAGATTTTGTGGTGGGAGACTTGTTCGGGGTCAATGGTCTACCGGTGAGTTCATTCCGAACCGATGATTGGTGATACGGTTTTCTTTTCCCTTTTTTCCCGCAAAAAAGGGAGAAAAAGCTCGTCGCTGGGAATCTTTGACAGAAGAGTTTGTGCAAGGAAGGATTTTCTGCAATTGTCAAAGTTTCCAAGGCGACATTAGGTGTTAATTAGGGGAAGTACAATTCGTAATGCATGTTAGGCAAAGTATACAAACAAATGAAATAGTACAGAATGAATCAATTGAGATATATAATTCTTTTGATATATTGTATCCTGTTGGCTGCTAAAGTACACGCGCAGGAATTTAATTGGGAAGATTATTATATCACCTGGGATAAACCGAGTAAACATTCCGGAGAGTCCATGCCATTGGGGGGAGGGGATATAGGTCTGAATGTATGGGTAGAAAATGGCGATATTCATTTCTATTTAGGTAAATCGGGTGCTTTTGATGAAAATAATGCCCTATTGAAACTCGGTCGGGTACGTCTAAAACTTTATCCTAACCCGTTTGAAGGTACCACGTTCAAGCAACAGTTGCAGGTGGATAAGGGACAGCTGGTTATTTCGGGAGAACATCATGGTGTAAAAGCGGAGGTGTCCTTGTGGGTCGACGTGGAGCGTCCAAATGTTTACGTGGATATTCAGGCGAATAAAAAAATTACGGTGGAAGCCGCTTACGAAAGTTGGCGTTACAAAGAGCGCTTTCCTAAAAAGAGAGAAAATAATGCCAACTCGTGGAAATGGGCTCCTCCACACGAGGTTGTGACAAAAAGGGATAGCATCTATACGGGAGATGATAACGTGGTGTTTTTTCACCAGAATACAGATAGTAGCGTATTTGATATAGTCGTGCGACAGCAAGGGATGGAATCGGTGAAGGATTCTTTATACAATCCACTCGCCGGCTTGATCTCGGGCGGAATGTTGCAAAGTCAGGATTTTACCTTCGTCGAACAGCGTTCGGGTAAATATATGGATACCGACTATCAAGCTTGGGTGCTGAAAAGCAAAAAGCCTGCTGCCAAACACGCCTTGCAGGTATCGTTACATGTAGCGGGGCCGGTTTCGTTAGCCGGTTGGCAGCAACAGTTAAGGGATTTGGCCTATTCAAAGGAATCAAAGTCCCGCACGAAGAGCCGGAATCTGGAGTGGTGGCGTAACTTTTGGGATAGAAGCTATATCCGTATACAACCTGATCAACCCCATGAAGGCAATAAAGGCTGGCAAGTAGGGCGTAACTATCAACTTTTCCGCTTTATGCTGGCCGCAAACGCTTACGGCAAATATCCTACGAAATTTAATGGCGGACTATTCACCTACGACCCATCATCTATTGATAGCACGATGAATTTTACACCCGATTTCCGCAATTGGGGAGGAGGTACCCACACGGCGCAAAACCAACGTTTGGTCTATTGGCCTATGCTAAAAAGCGGCGACTTTGATATGATGACTGCGCAGTTTCAGTTTTACCAACGGATACAACGCAACGCGGAATGGCGATCGAAAGTGTATTGGGGTCACGGGGGAGCGAGCTTTACCGAGCAGATTGAGAATTTTGGGTTGCCGAATCCGGCAGAATATAATTGGAAACGACCCGAAGATTATGATAAGGGCGTTGAATATAATGCTTGGCTGGAGCATCAGTGGGATACGGTACTGGAATTTTGTATGATGATGCTGGAAACAGCTCATTATAACGATGCCGATATCCGTCCTTATATTCCTTTTATAGAAAGCTGTTTGCGATTCTTCGACGAGCATTATCAATATCAGGCAAAAAAACTTGGAAGTAAGGTTTTAGATCAAAATGGACATTTGGTTTTCTATCCCGGTTCTTCGGCAGAAACATATAAAATGGCCTACAATGCATCCACGACGGTAGCCGCACTGCAAGAAGTTACCCGAAGGATGTTGTCACTTTCCGCAGCAGTAGTAAATGATTCGTTACGGACTTATCTGGAGGTATTTCAGCAAAAGATACCACCTTTACCTACTAGAGTGCTAAATGGGAAGAAGATGTTGGCACCGGCTGAAATATGGGCGCGAATTAATAATACAGAAGCACCACAGCTATATGGTGTATATCCTTGGGGGATTTATGGCGTGGGAAGACCGGATATGGACATCGCGTTGAATACTTTTCATGACGATCCCGATGTATTAAAATTCAGGAGTCATGTTGGCTGGAAACAGGATAATATTTTTGCTGCACGCCTAGGGCTAACAGAAGAAGCTAAAAAATTTACCACGCTTAAATTAAAAAACGCAGATCGACGTTTCCCGACCTTTTGGGGGCCTGGTTTTGATTGGGTTCCAGACCATAATTGGGGAGGGTCAGGCATGATTGGTCTGCAAGAAATGTTATTGCAGGCAGTGGATGATAAACTCTATCTTTTCCCGGCTTGGCCAATAGAATGGGACGTAGATTTCAAGCTTCATGCCCCTCAACAAACAACGGTAGAAGGTAAGCTACGTAACGGGAAGCTCATCGATCTACGGGTGTTTCCGGAGAGGCGAACAGTGGATGTTATCAATATGCTTGGACGATAATCGATAACACACGTTACCCGCGGAAAACAAATTTAACGACGGGATACATGACAGAACATAACAGTTTTCTCTATTATTCCTTTTACCTTGGAACGTTCTTATGAAGAATCGATATTATTTAATACATAATTTATGAATGCATTAGCTGGAGTTTTATTCCACTTTATAGGCGGTTTTGCGTCTGGTAGCTTCTACGTTCCTTACAAGAAAGTAAGAGGATGGTCATGGGAAGCAATGTGGATCCTCGGGGGACTCTTTTCTTGGATTATTGTGCCACCCATCGCGGCTTGGCTTACGATCCCGAATTTTGGAGATATCATCCGGGAAGCGGATACGTCAACCTTAGGTTATACGTATTTATTTGGGCTCTTATGGGGTATCGGTGGCCTGACCTATGGTTTGGGCGTACGTTATCTTGGGGTATCGTTAGGCAGTAGCGTCATGTTGGGTTTGAGTATGGTATTTGGCTCGTTAATGCCTGCTATTTACTATTTTTTCAACCAATCTCCCGGTAAACAAGGTATCGATTATTTCTTTACCACAAATGCAGGAATCTGCGTAATGATAGGGCTTTTGGTGTGTATCGTGGGAATATATCTCTGTGGACGAGCAGGTATCTTAAAAGAAAGAAGCTTAGCCTCCCTGTCAGCAGAAGCAAAGTTGGGGTACAATTTCGGAGTAGGGATTGTCGTGGCGATTGTATCCGGCGTGTTGAGTGCCTGCTTTAACTTTGGTATCGAAGCCGGAAAACCATTAGCGGATGTCGCCAATCAACTCTGGAAGGCAGCAAATCCTAATCAGGGCGAATTCTTGTATCAAAATAACGTTAGTTACGTGGTCATCCTGTGGGGAGGATTCACAACGAATGTCATCTGGTGCCTTTATTTATTAACAAAAAACAAAACATTTTCTGATTATACGAATAAAACAGCTCCGCTAAGAAAGAATCTTTTGCTATGCGCATTAGGAGGAACAACTTGGTATCTACAGTTTTTCTTCTACGGTATGGGCGAAAGCCGTCTCGGAAACGGAGCGAGCTCCTGGATTCTTCATATGGCGTTTATCATTTTGATCGCCAATGCCTGGGGTGTTATCTTAAAAGAATGGAAAGGGGTGAATAAATCAACCTACACCTCTATTATAGCAGGTATTGTGACGATTATCCTGTCTATTTGTATTGTTGGTTTAGCAAAAACATTAGAATAATAAAATATCAAATTTAAATAGCCGTGAAAGAATACAAACATGTAAACTATCTATGGGACGAACAAAAAGCAAAATCACTAGAAGGTGATGAAGTCGCTTTATTGTTATATCGCTCCAATTTGTTGGGGTCAGATTTGCGCATTACAAATTATGGCGGTGGAAATACATCGTGTAAATCAATTGATAAAGATCCATTGACGGGTGAAGAGGTGGAAGTAATGTGGATCAAAGGATCTGGTGGTGATATCGGTACATTGAAGAAGTCCGGATTGGCGGCGTTATATGTAGAGCGCCTGCGCAACTTGGAGAATGTATACCGTGGTATTGAACACGAAGATGAAATGGTGGAATTGTTCAACCACTGTATCTTTGATTTGGCCTCAAAAGCACCGTCGATTGATACACCATTGCATGGTTTCCTCCCTTTCAAACATATTGACCACTTGCATCCAGATGCTGCTATTGCGATTGCGGCAGCGAAAGATGGAAAGAAAATTACACAAGAGCTTTTTAACGGTACGATCGGATGGGTGGAATGGCAGAAGCCAGGATTTGATCTTGGATTGCAATTGCGAGCTTGCTTGGAAGAAAACCCACGTATTCGTGGAATTATGTTGGGGTCGCATGGGCTATTTACATGGGGAGATACGGCCTATGAAAGCTATGTAAACTCCTTAGACGTTATCGAAACCTGCGCGGAATATTTGGCACAAAACTATGGTAAGACAAGACCTGTATTTGGTGGTCAAAAAGTAGAGAGCCTACCGGCTGATGCACGGAAGGAACAAGCAGCTGCGCTAGCCCCTATTTTGAGAGGTTTCTGTTCGAGCGAACGCCACATGATCGGTCATTTTACGGATGATGAAAAAGTACTTGAATATATCAATTCAAGTGATTTGGAGCGTTTAGCTCCGTTAGGAACGAGCTGTCCAGATCACTTCTTGCGGACAAAAATCCAACCCCTTATCCTAAACTTGGATAAAGGTGCAGATTTGAGCGATGTAGAAGCTGTGAAGGCGCAATTAGAGCCTCTTTTCGAAGACTACCGGGCGATGTACACGGAATATTACGAGACTTGTAAACACCCAAATAGTCCGGCTATTCGCGATCGGAATCCAGTTATTATCCTGTATCCAGGTGTAGGTATGTTTGCCTTTGCGAAAGATAAGCAAACGGCGCGGGTAGCAGCGGAATTTTATATCAACGCGATCAATGTGATGAAAGGGGCTGAGGCTGTCAGTGAATATACGTCATTGCCCAGACAAGAAGCGTTTAATATCGAGTATTGGTTATTAGAAGAAGCGAAGCTTCAGCGTATGCCAAAACCAAAAGCATTATCCGGCAAAATTGCATTAGTGACAGGAAGTGCCGGGGGAATTGGTAAAGCGATAGCGAAGAAATTTGCGCAGGAAGGTGCTGTTGTATTGTTGAACGACTTGAACGCCGAACGTCTTGCGGGTGCGGAACAAGAATTTATCGAACTATTTGGTAAAGATGCCGTAGCAACGGCTATATTAGATGTAACCAACCAAGAGCAAATAGAAGAAGCACTTAAGAAAGCTGCATTAGCTTTTGGTGGTATAGATATTATCGTAAACAACGCGGGCTTGTCGATTTCTAAATCCATTGAAGACCATACGCAAAAAGACTGGAATTTATTATATGACGTACTGGTGAAGGGACAGTTCCTCGTGACCCAGGGAGCAACACATGTATTGAAAGCGCAACATATCGGTGGTGATATTGTGAATATCGTGAGTAAGAATGCCTTGGTAAGTGGTCCTAACAACGCGGGTTACGGTAGTGCAAAAGCCGCACAACTTCATCTTAGCCGCTTGAATGCAGCGGAATTGGGAGCTGCTCGGATCCGTGTTAATGTAGTAAATCCGGATGCGGTAATTTCCGATAGTAATATTTGGGCTGGCGGATGGGCCGAAGGGCGTGCGAAGGCTTATGGTATCACGGTAGAGGAATTGCCGGCTTATTATGCGAAACGTACGCTGCTTAACGAAATTATTTTACCGGATGATATCGCAAATGCATGCTTTGCCTTTGTTGGCGGAAATCTAAATAAATCGACCGGAAATGTGCTAAACGTAGATGGTGGCGTTGCCATGGCCTTCGTACGTTAGTTTTTTTACTTAATTTTAAACAGATGAAGCTAGATAATCAAACGATAGAACAACATAACCGGCAATTCGTGGAGAAACACCAACGTGCTTTCTCCTATACGGCCGAAAATATAGCGAATGCCGAAGAAATATTGGATAAGTTGCAACAATTCAATATTGCAATTCCAAGTTGGGCATTGGGTACTGGTGGAACTCGTTTTGGCCGCTTTTCAGGTAAGGGTGAGCCGGGTACTTTAGAGCAGAAGATTGAGGATGTTGGATTATTGCATGCGCTGAACCGTTCTAGCGGCGCTATTTCACTCCATATTCCATGGGATATTCCGCAAGATGCCGAAAAGGTAAAAGCACTTGCATCTTCCTACGGTTTGGGTTTTGACGCGGTAAACTCGAATACGTTTCAAGATCAGCCTGGCCAAGAGCACAGTTATAAGTTTGGCTCTTTGCACCATGTTGATCCCAACGTTCGTAAACAAGCGGTCGATCATAATATCGAAGTGATCAAACATGGGATAGCATTGGGATCAAAAGCATTGACCGTTTGGTTGGCTGACGGTTCTTCCTTTCCGGGCCAGCTCAATTTTCGTGAGGCTTTCCAAAATACGTTAGAAAGTTTGAAAGAGATTTACAAACATTTGCCAGACGATTGGAAAATGTTTGTTGAATACAAAGCCTTTGAACCAAACTTCTATTCAACGACGATAGCAGACTGGGGACAATCGCTGTTACTCGCTAGCAAATTGGGCGATAAAGCCTATACTTTAGTGGATTTGGGGCATCATTTGCCGAATGCTAATATTGAGCAGATCGTTTCTTTATTGCTAATGGAAGGTAAGTTGGGTGGTTTCCATTTCAACGACAGTAAATATGCCGACGATGACCTAACGGCCGGAAGTATCAAACCGTATCAGTTATTCTTAATTTTTAGTGAACTGGTCGATGGAATGGACGCACGAGGAATCGACCATGCGACAGGTTTAGGTTGGATGATCGATGCATCACATAACTTAAAAGATCCGTTAGTAGATCTATTGCAATCGGTAGAAGCGATTAAGATTGCTTATGCACAGGCGCTGTTAGTGGACCGCAAAGCGTTAAAAGATGCCCAACAACAAAATGACGTCGTGCGTGCACAAGAGATTTTGCAAGACGTATTCCGTACGGACGTACGGCCATTGGTTGCCGAGGCGCGCTTGCGCCAAGGAGGTGCCTTAAACCCTGTTGCGTTGTTTAACGAATTAGGTATCAGAAATAGCCTAATCGAAGAACGCGGCAGCAATACCGTGGCGACGGGATTGTAGCCACAAACGGTAAGACACGATTTTTTCAATTGATCCGCCTATTGGCGGATCATCTTTAGCTAATTTTAAATTTTCAAAATGCGTACACCAGTTGTCGCTATTTTCGATGTAGGGAAGACAAACAAAAAATTGTTTTTGTTTGATGAGCGTTATAATATTGTTTTTGAACGCTCAGCACGGTTTTTGGAGACTGTAGACGAAGATGGAGACCCATGTGAAAATCTCGAAAGTTTACGTCTCTCCGTATTCGACTCGCTTCATGAAGTTTTTCGTTTAGACGAGTTTGATATCAAAGCGATCAACTTCACTTCGTATGGTGCCAGTTTTGTCTATTTAGATGAAAGCGGGCGACCATTGACCCCGTTGTATAATTATCTCAAAACCTATCCAAGAGCTTTAGAGGATCAATTGTACCATAACTATGGTGGAGTAGAAGACTTCTCGTTAAAGACAGCATCGCCAGCGTTGGGCAGTTTGAACTCGGGACTTCAGGTATATCGTTTGCAACAGGAAAAGCCGGAAGTATACGAAAAAATGAAATATGCGGTACATCTACCACAATACCTTAGTTTTTTAGTTTCCGGACAGATATATTCGGATATGACCAGTATCGGCTGTCATACTGCATTATGGGATTTTGATAAGAATGATTATCACCAATGGGTGAAAGATACAGGCATCGAACAGAAACTAGCGCCCGTTGTCAAAGGAGAAGAAGTGTTTTCGGCTGCTTTTCCGGGAAGCACCTATAAGGTGGGGGTAGGACTGCATGATAGCTCTTCGGCATTAATTCCGTACCTGCTAAATTTCCATGAACCTTTTATTCTGATTTCTACGGGCACTTGGTGTATTTCACTAAATCCGTTTAATGACGAGGGATTAACCAAAGAGCAGTTAGAAAAAGATTGTCTGTTTTACATGACCTACGCCGGTACGCCGGTGAAAGCCTCTCGTTTGTTTGCTGGTTATGAGCATGACGTGCAGACAAAACGTATTGCGGAGCACTTTCAGGTAACGACGGGCCGCTTTAAGCAAATTGAGATTGATTGGTCATTAATAGATAAACTTAGTGTAGGGAAGGAAATTCCATCTAGTCTGGATGCTTTTGGACAAGTTGATTTGAATAACTTCGAGGATTACGTAGAGGCGTACCATGCATTTATGCTATACCTCGTCGAAGCACAAGTGGCTTCTACCCGTCTTATATTAGCAGAAAAGAGGATCAAACGGATTTTCGTAGATGGTGGTTTTAGTAAGAATAATATCTTTATGAACTTACTGGCCAGAACGTTCGGTAATATCGAGTTATATGCCGCATCGATGGCGCAGGCTACGGCTATCGGCGCTGCCTTAGTGATTCATGACCAATGGAATAGACAATCCGTTCCGAGCGACATTATCGAATTACGCTATTATCGCGCGTAGATCAAGACTTTTATTATACAGTGTTTATTTTAAAAGCGTGTAGATGTAAAGTCTACGCGCTTTTTTCTGAAAATATACCCCGTCAGAAAGACCATTTTAATTGAAAAAACAATCTTTTAAATTGTTTAAACACAGTTTTATAACTCATTTTTCCGAAATATGAAAAGTCTTTTTCACTAACAAATGATCTTTATTTACCAACAAATTGTTCTTATTCCGGAAATAAAGACAGTTAGTACTTGGAGTTGCTACCTTTAGTGCGAGACAGATTTAATAAGTAATTTTAAATTTGTAGAGATGCATAGAAAGTTTGATGATTCATTTAAGATAATGGCGGTGGATCTGAGCGTTGTTAGAGGTTCGGTG
>NZ_JACOIK010000018.1 GCF_014692515.1 Sphingobacterium micropteri
TTTTACAATACCCAAAGAATACATTCTGCTCTGGGGTATAAAACCCCTAAGCAGATCGAAGAGATGCTATTGGAAAAAGAAAAAATGGCAGCATAAAAAAGTCTCCTAATTTAAGTTGCAATTCCAGACTGCTGTTCGGGTGGCAGTCGAAGAACAACCGAAGCTCACCCGAAGCAATACCGAAGTTGTCCCGAACCAGTCCCGAAGCGGACTCGAAGCGCTCCCGAAGGACACCCGAACAGCACCCGAAGAAACAGGTGGCGTTTTTGCCGTTTTTTTGACCTGCTTAAAGCGAGGATCAAGTATAGATGCAGTAAGGATGTAGTACCTTTTACGCAACTTTTGCGTAAGATAGCTGAGGTACCGTTAATGTACCGCGAGTGTACCGTTAGTGTACGGGGAGTGTACCGAAAAGGTACTGGAGATCTACTAAGAAGCTACTGGAGATCTACTACTGACCTACTAAACGCATGTACCTCTGGCGTAGATCAGCGATACAGTAAAAGTAGGAAAGTGGTAGGGGTAGAGGCAATGACGAACAAAGTAACCCTTTGTCTGACAGGGTTACTTTGTTTTTCAAGGAGATTGTTTTCTTTAATGGCATTGAAGAACATAAGAATCCTTTGGTTGGGATTCTTTTGTTTCATGTTGTTTAATCTATCAGACGCCTGGGCGCAGTCCGCGGAACCGCGGACTGCCGAAGGGCAAACCGAAATCAAGCCTTTACAGATTGGGGATACCATACCAGAGGAGGTGTGGGATATGCCTTTGCAGCTGGTAAGCCATTCAACGGGAGAAGATACCATTAAGCTAAGGGATTATCGGGATAAGAAGCTGATCATACTCGATTTCTGGGCTACGTGGTGCGGAAGTTGTTTGGCAAGTATGCCTTATATGCACGAGCTAGAGACCAAGATGGGGAAACAGGCAAAGTTGCTGCCCATTACCTTTCAAGATCATAATACGATTCTTAATTTCTTAAATAAAAGTGTTTCTCCAACTATCACCGCTATAAAAAGTAGTTTTAGTTCTATCGTAGACGGTAAGGTATTAGATGCCTACTTCCCGAGCAAAAGCATACCCCATGTCGTCGTTTTAGATACAAGAGGAAGAGTTAGAGCTGTTTCCGTGCCGTCGGCATTGAACGTGGAGAACTTGGAAGAAATGATAGCAGATGGAAATGCGGAGCCAGTCCGTCAACGGATGCAAACCATAGATTCTCCTTTATTGAGCGATGGTGCAGGTACAGACGGTATCTATTATAGTGCTTTTTTGCCCTACAATGCAGCTATGCCATTTACCACGTCCTTCAGGACAGATAGTGCAAAACGCCATGCTCATTATTATTCACTAAATACACGGCTTATTAAGCTATTTGGGCATGCCGTTTTTGTTGAAGATGAAAACGTAAAACACACAGGTATCCATCTTCTACCTTCACGACGGATTTTTGAAGTAGCAGATCCGGCACTTTATGACCAGAATAATGATGAATATCCTCTCGAGAAGGTAATGTTCACGTATGAGTCGGTCATGCCCTTCAAAACGACGGTCACTGAGGCGAAAAGGAAAATGAAAAATGATCTAGAATTCAAATTTGGTTTACAAGCAGGTTTAAAGAAAATCAAAGTTCCGTGTCTGGTGCTGACGGTATCGGATACGTCTAGAATCCCTTACGCAGAGGATGGTCTCCAGCGAAAACTCGTGAGAAAAGGTGTAACAGTTCTTAATGGAGGGTATGAAGTATTAGACCAGCCTTCTCGTAATCGATCATCGTCTTATCTGCAGAATTATCCAATCACGCAGCTGGTGTATATGCTCAACAAACTAGCTGATGGAAAAACGCCATTCGTAATCGATGAGACTGGCATACGTAAAAATATAGACCTTGATATCGTAGATGATCTATCCGATTTTGGTGAACTTCAGAAAGCTTTACTTCTACAGGGAATAAAAATAGAAAAGCAAGAACGAGAACAGGTGATGTTCGTACTCAAAGAATCAAACTATCGAAGCCCTTCTACACAATTGGAATTGACACCGAGCGGATATGTCTATCTTAAGAAAGAGGGAGGAGATTTATGAGGCCAATTTTATTGCTGATAGGTTTATATCTAGGATGTCTGTCAGAATCGTATGCACAGTCTATAAGGCTGGTTGTACGGGATGGCAATTCCAAGGATGTTCTTTCGGGAGTATCGATATCGGATTGCGGCGGTCGGTATGTTGGTCGGACAGATTCGGAAGGAGTATATCAATTGGACAACGGCGCGGATTGTTTCGTTTTTTATTTAATCGGTTATGGTAGGGACACATTAAGTTTTGAACAGATTGAATTAAAAGCTGGTCATGTCTGGCTGTACGAGACTTCACAAGAGTTGGAGGAAGTCCTCGTTTCAACAGGATATGAAACGATGTCAAAAGAACGCGCTACGGGATCTTTTGACTATATAGAAAATAGCTTGTTGGAGCGGCAGATTGCACCCGATATTATCAGTAAACTGGAAGGATTGAGTCCCGCAATACTTTTTGACAAAAGAAACGGAGCCGAGGGAAACTTCAGCGTCCGCGGGCTCAGTACGATCACGAATAATATGAAAGCCCCGTTGGTCGTTGTGGATAATTTCCCGTATGAAGGCGATATAAACGATATCAATCCGAATGACGTCGATAATATTACCGTCTTAAAGGATGCTGCGGCTTCATCGATTTGGGGTGCAAGGGCAGGAAATGGTGTGATCGTCATTACATTAAAGAAAGGCAGGACTGATTCCCCTTTCCAGCTGACGGCAAAAAGTAACCTTTCTATAATTGATAAAGAAGATGCATTTTATAGGCAGCAGGTAAGCAACGAGACCTATATCGAAACAGAACGTTTCCTTTTTGAAAGAGGAAATTATGACGCAGCCCTTAATAACCGCCGGACATGGCCGATCGTAAGTCCGGCGGTGGAACTCCTGAATAATTTCCGTGAGGGAGATATTTCGGAGGAAGTGCTATTGGCGGAACTGGAGAAGCTAAAGGATGGTGATATCCGTCGAGATATATCCAAATATTTAAGACAGAAGGCTGTCAACCAGCAATACGTCGTTCAGCTTTCTGGCGGTAGTACGAAGGCATCTACGTTAATTTCGTTGGGTTATGACAACATGCGAGATCAAGTTGTTGGTAATGGAAGCAATCGTTTGACGATGAGAGCGTCGCAAAACTGGAAACCTTTGGAGAAGCTTTCTATTGAGGCCGGCATGCTCTATACAGCTACGACTACGAACAATAATGGTTTAGCTTCGGTGAGACCGGGCGTCTCCGGCACGCTTTATCCGTATGCTCGACTTGTCGACGACAACGGAAATCCGGCTCGTCTTGTCCAGAATTATCGAACAGGTTTTGTGGACACCGTTGGCGGGGGGCAGCTATTGGATTGGACCTACGTCCCTTTGGCAGACCGCGACTTGAACAATAACCATACGCGTGCTAAAGCGTTGACGATGAACTTAGGAGCAAAATATGAGTTATTGGCAGGGCTGAATTCCGAATTTCGATATCAATATCAGTATTCAAATACTGTAAATGATCATTTGCAGGATGAGCAGAGTTTTTTTGTGCGCGATCTGATCAACAAATACAGTCAGATGAATGGTAATACCGTTGAACGTGCCATACCGCTTGGCTCGATATTAGATCGCGCGAACTCCGAAAGGAGATCACACGCCATCCGGGGGCAATTGACTTATCAGAAAAGTTTCATCAATAGTGAATTAAATGTACTGGCAGGGGGAGAGGTCCGTGAGAACGTAACGGCAGCTGGTAACATACGCTGGTATGGTTACGACGCCGAGACACTGATTATGCAACCTGTAGATTACACAACTAGATATGATTATTATGGGGGATTGGGATCAGGAACAATACCCTACCTCCATGCGGACAGAAAGTTAAATGACCGGTTTGTTTCTATATATCTAAATGGTGCTTATGCTTGGGAAAGGAAATATACTTTTTCCTTTTCCGCCCGTCGTGACGCATCCAATCTTTTCGGGGTGAACACGAATAACAAATGGAAACCGTTGTGGTCCGTTGGTGGGCTTTGGAACATCGATAAGGACAGTTTTTACAAATGGGATGCCCTACCACGATTAGCGGTGCGTCTCACGTATGGACATAGTGGAAACGTTAACAACAGCGTACCAGCGCAAACGACAATTACGTATGGCTCATCTGTTACGAGGACAGGACAATTTATAAATGCATATGTCAATAGTCCTCCTAATGCCGATCTGCGCTGGGAGAATGTTAGGCAGATTAATGGCGCAATAGAGTTTGGTACTAAAAATAACCGCGTTCGTGGATCGATAGAATACTTCAATAAACTGTCAACAGATCTTTTAGCGATTGTCAATGCCGATCCGACCTTGGGTTTTGCGATTATAAATAAAAATAGCGCGACGATGGAGACACACGGTTGGGAAGCGCAGATAACGACGTCAAATCTATCGGGTAAATTAAATTGGGATACGCATTGGATGTATTCTTTTAATAAAAGTACGGTTAAAGAATATCTGTACGATACGCCGTTGCCCTATAGCTTAGTTAGCCAAGGGAGTAGCTTGATTCCTATTGAGGGGCATTCGGCTTACAATTTGGTTAGTTACCGGTTTATGGGGCTGACACCGGAAAATGGTGATCCACAATTCAGCGTAGATGGTGAAGCTTATTCGAATTATGTAGATCTGCGGAACAAAGTTTCGCTTTCTGATCTGGTGTTCCATGGGTCTGCTATTCCGGAGCATTACGGAACCGTGAGAAATAGCTTTTCTTATGGCTCTTGGAGTTTGTCTGCGTTAATAGGCTATCGGTTTGGGTATTTCTTCAGGAGGGAGTCGATAAACTATGCAACGATGATTGGTGGTGAGGCTGCCCATGCTGATTTTTATGATCGATGGCAACAAGCAGGGGACGAGCAATCAACGAATATACCATCCTTTGTCTATCCGAATGACTCCAGGCGGGATCAGATATATGCTTATGCCGATATTTTAGTCGAAAAAGGGGATAACATCACGCTGCACGACGTAAATCTTAGTTATGCGCTGTCTCCAAAGAGGGGGATGTTTAGCCGACTGGTGCTGCAGGCTTACGCAAGGAATCTGGGCATCCTATGGAAACATACGAAGACACCCGTCGATCCGAATAGCATCAGTATGAGATTGCCACTCCACTTATCTGTGGGGATTAACATGATATTTTAGGAAAGGAATACAAATGAAAAAAATTATCACATTAGCAGGAATATTAGTATGGTGTTTCACAAGCTGTGAGCATTATTTGGATAAGAAATCGGATATGTCGCTCGCTATACCGTCAAGCGTTAAAGACCTACAGGCTATTATGGACTTTGAATTAAACTCGGTAGTCAATTACCCGATGGCAGGCGATGTGGGGGCTGACTACCACTACGTGAACGATACGAGGTTACAGGCACTGCCAGCCAGAATTCAGGACGGGTATCTATTTACAGGAACGGAGAGTTATGATGCCGATTGGATTGATGGTTACAAAAAAATATTTAATGCAAATTTGGTCATTGAAGAAATCGATAAAGTGAAATTGAACGGTTTGAACGAAGTGGATCGGAATAGAGTAAAGGGAACTGCCTATTTTGTAAGAGGATGGTCTCTCTTAACATTAGCGATAATCTATGCACCTGCCGTTGACGAAAAAACGGCCGATAGTAGGTTGGGCTTGCCACTCAGAACAACGGCCGATATCAATGTCAATTTTCAGAGAGCTACCTTAAAAGAAACGTTTTTAAGAATTACAGATGATTTAAAAACAGCTGTATCCTTACTACCTCACGTTGCGGTTAAACCGACCCGTCCATCCCGTGGTGCCGCTTATGGTGCGCTAGCGAGGACATATTTATATATGGGAGACAATCAGCTGGCAAACCTATACGCAGACTCTTGCTTGCAGATAAACAGTAGCTTAATCGATTATGCTGGAATTGATACTGCCGCAATAAGCCCATTTAGTCAGTTTAATGACGAAGTTATTTTGCATAATACGATGATTGCAAATAATAACCTTTTTAGTGATGCAAATGTTAGGGTCGATAGTGTATTGTATGCCAGCTATCTCGATTCGGACCTTAGAAAGCGGGTTCTTTACAAGAAAATGGATGATGGTGGATATGCTTTTAAGGGAAATTATTCGGGGATTAATAACAGCTTGATTTTTAGTGGTATATCCGTGAGCGAGATATTTTTGATCAAAGCGGAATCTGCATCAAGGCTAGGGTTGTTAGAACAGGCACGTGAGTATTTAAAGACGTTTTTAGAGCATCGCTACACCATGGATCAGATACCAAATATCGACCTCCCACAGCAAGACCTGATATCGTTTGTATTAGAGGAGAGGAAAAAAGAGCTGGCTTTTCGAGCAGGTATACGATGGGGCGATATAAAAAGATTGAATGAACAGTATAATGCGGAGATCAGCTTAAGGAGAAAGGTGGAGGGAAATTTCTACGACTTACCTGCTGGCGACAATCGTTTCGTTTATCTGATTCCAAGAGATGTAATTCAATTGGGAGGGTTAATTCAAAATGACCGATAATGAAAAAGAGGGAATTGCAAGACTGCAGTTCCCTCTCATTCTACTAACAAACCGTATGTGACATTTTACGGTAGGGGTTGTAGGAAAACACGTTCGGTCTCACTACCAGCATTAATTTCTGCCAACAGTTCAGGAGATATGTCCGGCATGTCGGTCGTTCCGTCTTCCGGTGCCTTTATACCACAAACTTCGCTTTCGCCACCACAGGCTTGAGAGATATCACCGTTGTAGCGTTCATAGTTTGACGCGTCGGTTGGGTCGTCATCGTGATTTTTTAATACCCAATCTTCTTCCGTCTGAACCTTTTCCGCTTCAAGCGCTTTCATTTTTGCGTTTACGGTGTAAACGCCAAGTCCTAATAGTAGTGCCATCATCGGCACGAGTTTAATGAGCTTTTTCATCTTTTTAAATTTAATTGTGTTAAAATGGTTGGTCAGGGATGGTAAAGCGAGGCGGAACGTTTCGGCAACTTGCCTGATCTAAAGTTTTTTCCTTGTGGATATCGATATCTGAATTGTCGCAATCCCAAAAGGTTCTGCCTTTGCCTCCCGATCGTCAGACCGTTTGTTGGCTTTCCGTCGAAAGCTACTATGCATAGTTTTTTCTTATTCTTTCTTTTTTGTTGATTTTAATGTTTTGCTTTTATAGGCGAAATAGAATCCCGCTAATGCTACTAAATTATGCTTGGCGTTGAAATAAAAATGCTCCCGCCAGCCCATGTCTTCAAATACTTTCCCGCAGGCACAGATCACATATCCATATACCTCGCGATAAGCCAAATAAGCATATATCGTGTAGGCAAACATCAGGGCAGAAGCAATTAACAATCCCCAAACACGTGTTCTCGTGCTACAGAGCAGAAGTACCGTTGATAATTCGATCGTCGGTAGTGCGTATACCAAGATAGGTTTTGACCATATCGGTAGTGGCTGTTTGTTCATCTGTATACTAAATACTGTATGGTATAAAACTTTGTTCAGCCCCGTTTGTACAAACAGATAGATCAGTATAGCCGAGCAAAGTATGGCAAGGATGTCGAGATACGTCGTCAAATGACGTTTGAAATGTGTTGTAATATGTGGCGTTATTGTTTGCATATTCCAAAGTTAGCTACGGTACACCAGTTATTATTGTCATGTTGTTGCCATCGCTTGTCAACATCTAGACAGCAGTTGACATTGTCTAAAAGAACCGTCGGAGATATTCACGACTCACACCAAGGTATTTCGCCAATTCGGTTCGACTGATGAGGGGAATAATGCTGCTGAATTTACTGCGGAACATCTCCAATCTTTCTGCTTTGGGCATTTCTAGCACCAACTCTCTGAAATCAGCAGCTTGCTCCTGTCTAGCCAGTAATTGATCGTATAATTGGATCGTCACGGGATAGTTATTTGCAAGCTGATAGAGGTCACGTCGTTGAATCAATAGGATGCAACTATCTTCCAAAGCGCGGAAAAACAGTGGTTTGCTGTCGAACTTGATCATGATGAGCTCACCCGGTGTAATGTAGCGCTTGGGTATTTTTTTGTGGTATTTGGCGATAGCACCGCTCGAAACAAAATAGATGTCGCCCCGCTGGCTGGGCAGCGGCTCGTCTGTTTCCAGTTTTATTTCTTCGATGTAGTCCATAAACTTTGGAACTTCCTTTTCCCAGAGGGGGAATATGCTGTCTAGGTAATCGGTAAGTAGGATTTTTTCTCTTTTCATAATGATCGTTTTTTGGTGATTGTCCTGTTGATCCGCTACTTTAAAAATAGGGCTTTATGTAAAAGGATTCGGTAAGTACCGGCATTCTGTGGGTTTGAATAGTCTGAAATGCGTTTTGCCTACCTTTTCAGGATCAAACTGGTAAACGTGTGTAGGGAAACCTTATAATCGACGGTCTTATTTGCATCAGGCTTACTTTCAGCTAATCTTTGTAATCCATCGGTCGGTGGCTTCATGATGAGAAGCCTCTGCACAGGGTAGATTACAACAGAATAAGGACGGGAATTTGGGTCTTTGGCTGGAATTCCTTATATTTTTCTACTTGAAATAGATAAACCTATCATACTTATGCGGAAATTTATAAATACTAACGTGACCAGACATGTCTTTTTTTGGATAGCATATACGCTCTATTTTTATATAATCAATCGAGCGGGAAACGATAATTTGTCTATAGCTATCACTTTGTTGACCGTACCGTATTTTGCTTTGGTGTTCTATACCGTCTATTATATATTGGAAACTTTCTTTAGGCATGGAAAGTATCTGATGGGCGCTTTGTCATTGCTTGTTTTCTATACGCTGTCAATTATCGGGGTTTATTGGGTTATGTACGGAGGATTGGATCCTAGTGGTACCTATCAACGGCTGCAATTGGAGGGGAAACTGTTCTCCTGGGGGGATTTTTTTATTTCACTCCGTGTAATGCACATAAATTTTACGATCTGGGCGATAGTATATTATCTGCACCGAAGTAAGCTGCGGACCGTTAAGGAGAAGTTAGCGGAAGCGGAACGCCGTATCGAGATGGAAGAAGAGCGGCGGCAATATGAGTTCGCGGCCTTAGCAAGCCAAGTTTCGCCACACCTGTTAACGAATGTTTTTCATAACTGGAGCCAGCAACTGCGTAAAAGTACTCCGGAAATTGCCGACCAGATGATGGAAACGTATGAGCTGATGAAGTTCTATATGAAAGCACATGAGAAAGATGGAGCGATGACAGTCCTGCTACATGACGAAATGAAAGCAGTAAACCGCTTTATCTCCATAGAGGATAAAGCAAGAAATAATAAATGTCATGTGCATATTGTCCGGCAGGGTAATCTCTTAGGCCATACCATCCCCCCGACAACCTTATTGACGTTGGTAAAGAATGCGTTCAAGCATGGTGACTTGAGCCGTCCGCTTTATCCGCTGGCAGCCGTTATCAGCATAGAAGAAGACTACTTGCTGATTACGGTAGAGAACAAAAAAAAGCGAAGCAAGACAGCGGTAGCAGCGCACGGGTATGGACTCCATAACTTGAAACGACGTTTAGCCATTGTTTATGGGGAGCGGGCCGATCTGAAGATAGAAGAAACGGAAACAACATACAAAGTAATACTAAACATTAATTTTTAATTCTTAAAAACAGCTATTATATGAGAAAATGGATTGGCGTCATTATAGACGATCAGCAATCAGCTATTGAATATCTGCTGGACATGCTGAGGGACGTGGCTTACGTTGAAATCGTTGCGACGTTTGTGGACGAACAAAAAGCAAAGCGCTTTTTACATGTAAACAAGGTCGATTTTTTGATCCTGGATGTAGAGCTGGAAGGAACGAATGCTTTTCGCTTCCTGACCGGTCTATCTAACCCAAAGATACCGACCATTTTGTATACGGGACATGAAAAATATGAAGACGAGGGGTACGACCGTGATTTCGTGGATGTATTGTTAAAGCCTGTCAGCCAAAGTCGGTTGTTGGGTGCACTGCGGCGTATAGACCGGGAGCTGAGGAATTTGATCCCGATGGCAGAGGATGCTCTGGAGAATTATTACGAGTATTTTCAGGTTAAGGGACCCGTAAGACTCCAACGTCAAATGGTATGGCTGAAAAACCTAGCCTATGTGAATATGCAAAACGGAAAACTTTGCCTCCACCTGTCGGATGCGCGTGTATTGGAAACGAATGCGACCTACAAACAGGTAAAAGAATTGCTACCCTCCAAATGGTTTTTGGAGTGTGCCAGCAGCGTGATAGTGAATGTCAATTTTTATAAAGGGATAGCAGGAGGAACTATATCGTTAACGCTTCCAAAAGCTAAAAAAAACAATAGCACAGAAGATAGTGATCAATCTGCGAATGAAACGATACCTGCGGGTTCCCGCAAAACCTATACGGACTTCTACGCTTTTGTGGATAGTAACTTATTATAGAAACCGATAAACGATAGATATGAAGAACAACGAATTAAAGAACGGGAACTGTCAGCGACCAGCAGGGAAGTGCGTACAATGTGCCATCCTACTAGCCATCTTGAAAGCACTGCATATTGATGTGGAGTTACCACAAAACTGCACGGCGGCTCCGAAACCGCACGAAATGCACTTACTATTAACCCGAAAAGAAGTGATGGGCAAGCTGAATATCAAAGACAGTACCTATACCCGCTGGGTAGACCGTGGTATCTTGGTGCCGCGTATAATGGGCACCCGCCATTTCTATACCGAAGATGATCTGGGACGCGCTTTCGAGGAAAGCAAACGCAAAGGCAAGCGTTGATGAGCAACCAGCGTCATACGCTTTAATCACGCAAGGGGAGGTACATAGATCATCGTGCTTCCCCTTTGTTTTTCCGTACGCCGACGGCTTGACGGCGTGCGACTTCTGTAATCCGTCGGACAACGGCATGCTTCTTTCGTGTGGGATCGCGGTTCTTTTACCCGCCGATACAATGAAGTTGACTTTCATGGTTATCTCCCTGTCCGGAATATTCATGGTTTCCTGTACCGAGATGATACTTCCGTCCATCATGCTCATTTCTCCGTGCGCCTGGAAGCAACTTCTATGCACTAAAGCATGCTCGGCATACGGGAACATGTATGCGTTGGGCAACGAAATTGTTGTCCCGTACACCGATATGAAAAAGATAGACGGAAGTTTGATCAGGTAGGGCAACGAAATGATGTCGGCGTACGACGACGTGATACTTCCGCCCATCGATAGGGCACTTCCGTCCGCCGAAGCGATACTTCCGTCCGGGTTGCTGACGCCGTTGTCGTCGTCGTTAGTGCAATTCCGGCTGGACGATATAGGTTGACGTTTCGGCGCTACGGAGGTATGCATGGACGTTACCATCGGTTATTTCCTGATTTTCATACAAAAATATCCTGGATGTAGATAATATGTAGCGTGCGATAAGTTGCTTGAGTAAGACCGGTTATTTACTTTTACACAGATGAATAGGTTGAATTTTTTTATTGTCTTTTTGTTATCCATAAGCATAATGAGTACACGCGCACAGGAATCTTTTACGTCTTACGGGAATTGCACAGAAAAGACCTATGGTTTTGCGAGTGTGAGCGGCCAGGACTACGACATACCGCCTACGTATTGCGATGCTACCGGCTTTTCCGAGGGGCTGGCATCGGTAAAGTTTGACGGGAAATGGGGATATATTGATGTTAACCAGAAAACACGCATTGCCTTTTCGTTCGATTATGCAGCGCGCTTTAAGTATGGGCACGCAATCGTGCAGCAGGGCAAATTCCGCGGCGTCATAGACAAGCAGGGCGATTATACAGTTCCTCCGATATACCTGGATTTACAAATGCTTGAAATAGATGGAAAACCATATTATGTATCGCGTGACAGTACTTTTTTCGCGGGGCTAATTGATAGTAAAGGGGAAGAGGTTATACCGCACCGGTATACCTACCTCATGCCGCTGGCGGGGTATCAACACCTTCCGTTCTATACGGTTTATCGCGAAATTGACACAGCTCTAGGCAGCTTCTATGAGCAGTTTGAAGATAATCCGTTTTTGTTTTCCCCTGAACAGGGTAGCCACGATCTTTACGACAGCCAATTCAATAAGCTGGCCTCCAGACAATCGCGCGACTACAGTGACGGGTTCCCGCACGATAAGCTCCAAAAGATCGACGCATTACTCTTGGAAGCTCGTGATAAACCTGCGGAAGAGAAAGTGAAGACGGCGGAACGTATACTATCCCTGCCCGACTCAACACTAATAGCAGAGTCAGTTTCTCTATATGTGGAATACGCATCTAGGAAAAGCAGCGAAGTAGACGGGTATTTGGAAGGACTCGGTTACCGATTTTTTACGGAAAACGGAAAAACCGGATTAAAAAAAGGACACGATATCTTGATTCCGGCAGCGCACCGTGAGCTGCGTTTCGTGAATGCGGTTGTCCTGTTTCCGCAACCAGCCGATAGGCCTATGTTGGAAAAGCATTATGGTGGCGTGTACCGAAACAAAGAAAAAGGGATTTTTGATATCTTTGCTGTGCTGTCGACGGACGATGAACCAACCGAAGGTGCGATGCAATACAGCTTAAGTGGCGATGTTAGTCTCCCGATTGCCGAAACCGTAGATGGAAGCAAAAAGCTGATCTCGACAATCAATTCGCTTGGGTTTTTGTACCTCCACACCAGGCAAGATGAAACCGGATTGGTCGAAAAAAAATATAGCCTTGTTAGCTGGATAGGTGAGGAGTTGCTGCCACCGGTTTACCAGAAAATAGAGGTGACAAAAGCCGGACATGTGCTGGTCTCTCAAGAAAAGAAAGTCCCGGAGGGTATGGAAGAACATGTCGGGCTGTTTAGTCCTACGGGGGAGGAAATTGTCCCGGTAGGTGTTTATTCATCTATCAAGGCATTTTCCGGGTGCGAGCGTGCGCTGTACCTCGTTACCTGGAGTGACCCTTACCCGACAATGGCGGAATGGAAAGAAAGAAACGACTCCAATAAAACCTACGTCATATTGGAAGTTGACGGGAGCGCATCTCGGGTGGTCAACACGTTTACAGCAAGCACGGTACACATGATGCAGCTGGATACAGAAACAGGAATGTTGCAATATAAAAACGGGTTAGTGGAGAGTAAGACCGCGGTATCTAAACAAGTATTTTTTAGTAAAAATTGCCAAAGATTGGAAGATTGTGGATGACGTACAGCGGAAAGTCATTGCACAGCTTAGAAAAGTTTGCACTGAAAATCAAGGTGATGAAGAAAGTACAAAAGGAAAGTGAAACAGAAAAAAACAAAGCCACCTCCAGACAGAATGCACGTTAAATTTCTTTGACGAAAAACAATGCAATGGCATTGCACTACTTTTTTACTAACTTTGCAAAGTAGTATGAAAGTCTTTTCTTCCATAATGGCGCTCTATATGATGGTATTATTCATAATACCTTGTGCCGATATGTATGAAAAAGAGGTGTTTCATCAACACGAACATTCTACGGAAATAGCGCATGAAGATAGCCACGATCACCCGGAAACAACCGATATGTGTAGCCCGTTTTGTTTTTGCGGTTGTTGCGGAATAGTTTCTGGCGTAGTTCTTCAATGGAGTACCTTTAATATTGGCAAGATAATATCTTTTGATTTACCTAAGCCTAAAGTATATTATAAATACGTCTTTATTCCCCGCTACTTCGGGGAAATCTGGCAACCGCCTAAGATTAATGCATAATTTTTAATGTTTTAGTGATTACGGCTTGGTGTAAACTGCATTAAGTTGGAAGTTTTGGCTATAAGTCGTTTTGACCTAAACGGTAATCATTATGATTTTATCATTATCAATTCATCATTAATCATAACAAAAGTGTTAGATAATATTATAAAATTCTCCGTAAAGAATAAGTTCATTATAGGACTGATGACCTTGTTACTTATCATCTGGGGGGTATGGAGTGCCACCAAAATCCCGATTGATGCCCAGCCTGATATTACCAATAATCAGGTTCAGATTATTACGCTCTGTCCGACATTGGCAGGACAGGAAGTAGAGCAATTGGTTACTTTTCCCGTAGAGCAAAGTATCGTTAATCTTCCGAAAGTAGAGGAAATAAGAAGTATTTCGAGGTTTGGGCTTTCCGTTGTAACCGTTGTATTTCAAGACGATGTTGATATTTATTTTGCCCGGCAATTGGTCAATGAGAAACTGAAAGAGGCAGAGGAACAGATACCGGAGGGCGTCGGAACCCCAGAGCTATCCCCTGTCAGTACAGGTCTTGGCGAAGTGTACCAATATATTCTCCACCCCAAAAAAGGAAGCGAGGATAAGTATTCCGCAATGGATTTACGAACGATGCAGGACTGGATTGTTGCCCGCCAGCTTTATGGTACACCGGGCGTAGCGGAAGTCAATAGTTTTGGCGGTCTGCTCAAACAATACGAGGTATCCGTTGACCCTAACCGTATCAAGGCAATGGATGTGAGCATTTCCGATATTTTTACCGCACTTGAAACCAATAACCAGAATACCGGAGGAGCTTATATAGACAAAAAACCCAATGCGTACTTCATTCGGGGAATTGGGTTGGTAACAACGCTTGAGGATGTGGGGAACATTGTCGTAAAAAATACAGGTAGTATTCCGGTATATATTAAAGATGTCGCCGAAGTAAAATTCGGAAACGCTACACGATACGGTGCAATGACCTATAACGGTGAAGTTGATGCCGTTGGGGGAATTGTGATGATGCTCAAAGGCGATAACAGTGCAGCCGTTGTAAACCGTATCAAAGAGAAACTTCCTGTTATCCAGCAATCTTTACCCGAAGATGTTGTGATTGAGGCTTATCTGGACAGAACGGATTTGGTTGGACGGGCTATCAGTACCGTACAGAAAAACCTGATCGAGGGAGCATTGATCGTAATTTTTGTACTTATTCTTTTTCTCGGAAATATCAGGGCGGGTTTAATCGTAGCATCAGCGATACCGTTATCGATGTTGTTTGCATTGGCTATGATGCGGTTGTTCGGAGTAAGTGCCAATCTGATGAGTTTGGGAGCTATTGATTTTGGACTGATAGTAGATGGTTCCCTGATTGTGGTTGAGGCGACGATGCACCATTTGGGCTTACGGAAATCGACACAGAAACTTACCCAAAATGAAATGGACGACGAGGTCTTTGAATCGGCAAGAAAAATCCGTACAAGCGCAGCATTTGGCGAAATCATTATCCTCATTGTCTATATCCCTATCCTCACTTTGGTCGGAATAGAGGGAAAAATGTTTACTCCAATGGCACAGACGGTGGGTTTTGCCATTTTAGGAGCATTGATTTTGTCGTTTACCTACATTCCGATGATGAGTGCATTGTGTCTGTCTAAAAAACCGATTACCAAAAGGAATTTTTCAGACAAAATGATGGACTATCTTCAAGGTATCTATAAGCCCCTATTGGAAAAAGCCATACGCATAAAATATATAGTTATTGCTATTGCCGTTGGGCTTTTTGCCATAAGTATATTTCTTTTTTCACGGATGGGCGGAGAGTTTCTGCCAAAATTAGGAGAGGGCGATTTTGCTTTTCACTGTATCTTGCCACAGGGAACATCGCTTAGCCAAAGTCTGGAAACATCCATGCAGGCATCAAGGATTATTAAAGAATTTGACGAAGTAAAAATGGTCGTAGGCAAGACCGGTGCCGCCGAAGTACCGACAGATCCCATGCCCCCCGAAGCGACCGACCTGATGATTATTCTGAAACCGCGGGACGAATGGAAAACAGATAAATCGTATGATGAGCTTTCCAACGAGATGATGGAGAAGCTGGAAGTTATTCCGGGCGTATTCTTTGAAGCTAATCAGCCCATACAGATGCGGTTTAATGAGCTGATGACAGGTATCAGGCAAGATGTTGCCGTGAAAATATTCGGTGAGAACCTCGACAGCCTGTTGATTTATGCCAATAAGGCTAACAGTATCATCCAAACGGTGGAGGGTGCAACTGCGCCGCAGGTAGAACGGGTAGCAGGTCTTCCGCAAATCAATATCGAATACGACCGTACACGAATAGCCAACTATGGCTTGAATGTACAAGAGATAAATGATATTGTCAGTACAGCATTTGCAGGTAAATCAGCAGGTGTGGTTTATGAAAACGAACGCAGGTTTGATCTGGTGGTACGTCTTGATGAAGCACACCGCAGTTCCATTGAGGACGTAAAGAACCTGTTTATTCCACTTCCAAACGGAGAACAAGTCCCGCTTTCGCAGGTTGCCACCATTGACTATAAATTAGGCCCTGCACAGATCAGCCGTGAAGACGGAAAGCGCAGGATATATGTCGGATTTAATGTGCAGGGACGGGATGTGGCAAGTGTTGTAGAAGAAATTCAGGATAAATTGGCTGAACAGATTAAGTTACCGACAGGATACTATTTTACTTATGGAGGCCAGTTTGAAAATCTTCAAAAAGCAACCGACAGATTGCTGATTGCAGTACCTATTGCATTACTGTTGATTTTTATCTTACTGTATTTCACATTCCATTCATTTAAGGAGGCCATTTTGGTTTATACGGCTATCCCGATGAGTGCCATTGGCGGTGTGTTTGCCCTTTTGTTGAGGGATATGCCGTTCAGTATATCGGCAGGTGTCGGGTTTATCGCCCTGTTCGGTGTCGCCGTTCTAAACGGAATTGTACTGATTGCCACATTCAACAGATTGGAAAAAGAGGGTTGGAACGAGATTATTCCAAGAATTATCGAGGGAGCAAAAACGAGGCTAAGACCTGTATTGATGACGGCATCGGTGGCAAGTTTAGGGTTCTTACCAATGGCGTTGAGTACGAGTGCAGGTGCGGAAGTACAGAAACCGTTGGCAACCGTAGTCATCGGAGGATTGATTTCGGCTACTGCATTGACGTTGTTTGTATTGCCCCTGCTATACCTTGTATTTATGAGAAATAATAGACCCCCTAAAAATAATAAAATGAAAGCTATAAATCCGGTAGTATTGGTATTGTTGTTCTTGGGTTTTTCTCAAATCAGTAATGCGCAAAGCTCAATAAATGTAGACAAAGCTATTGATATAGCTATGGAGAATAACCCTCAGCTCCGTTCCAAAAATCTTGATATTCAATCTGTCCAAAGCCTAAGCAAGACAGCGTTTGAATTGCCCAAGACCGATGTAAACTTTCAATATGGAAATAATGAGGGATTTGAATACAATGACGGCATCCAGATTTCGCAGACTATACCCTTTCCGACACTTTTTGGATCAAAGAAAGACCTTGTTAAAGAGCAGGTAAAAGGTCAGCAGTGGGCAAAGGCACTAACTGAAAACGAACTGAAACAACAGGTCAGGTCGTATTATTATCAGTTAGCATATCTTGAAAATAATGCCGCTGTTCTGAAACGTCTGGACAGTATTTATACAGACTTTATACGTGTCGCAGAATTGCGGTACAAAACTGGAGATATAGGCAGGTTGGATGTCAGTACGGCTGTTACCAAACAAGGGGAAATTAATTTGTTGTTCCAGCAAAACGAGACTCTTAGACAGAATGCGTATCAGAACCTTAAAAACCTCATGCAGATCAATGAAGAATTTGTCATTGAATCCAGATCAGATTATGAGCCGTTGCTCTTAACTTCTGTAATGGACAGTTCAGCTATTGAAAACCATCCAAGTATCCAGCTATTGTATCAGGAGGCAAAAATTGCCGAACAGAACAAAAAAGTAGAACGTGCAAATGGGCTGCCTGATTTTATGATCGGATATAACAACGTATCGTTGATAGGGATGCACAGTAAAAACGGTGTAGAACAATTTTACGGCAGAGGACAGCGGTTCAGTTTTTTTGATGTGGGTGTATCCATCCCGCTGACCTTTGGTGCAACAAAAGCAAGAATCCGCTCCCTTGATTATCAGAAACAATCGTTGGAACAGAATGCCCAATGGCAGGAGAAGCAGCTAAAAACGGAATTGACAAATGCCTTGAAACAATACGAACAATATGTGGCACAGTTTACCTATTTCAAGGAGCAGGCACTTCCGAACGCTGATGAAATTATTCAAGCAGCAAAGCTGGGGTACAGTACGGGAGAGATTTCCTATGTTGAATATCTTTTTGCTTTACAGACGACATCCGATATTCAGCTTAACTATTTAAAGAGCATACAGCAAATCAATGAATCTGTAACGCTTATCCATTCATTAATCAGTAAATAATACAATATATGAAACGTACCATAAATAAGATAGCTTTTGGTGTTATTGCCTTTGTCACACTCCTTGCCTTTAACGCCTGTACGAACAGCCATAAAGAGGGCGACGGACATAATCACGGTACAGAGGCAGAAGCAGAACCAGCGACGGACGAACACGAAGAAGAAAATTCGGCCGTGCTTACCGATGAGCAGATGAAAGCTGTCGGCATTGAAATCGGCATGGTTGAACAGAAACAGTTATCGGCGACTTTGAAAGCAAATGGGGCATTAAGAGTTCCCAATAGCAATAAAGCGAACGCAACTTCAATGTTTGGTGGAATCATTAAATCCCTCAATGTAGAGATTGGAGATTACGTGAAGAAAGGTCAGGTCATTGCCACTATTTCTAACCCACAATTCATACAGTTGCAGGAGGAGTATCTAAGCATCAATAGCCGGATAGAATTTGCCGAACAGGAGCTTGCGAGACAAAGAGAGCTGAACGATGGAAATGTCGGAGCAAGAAAAAATCTGCAAAATGCAACTACCGAACTGAATACCCTGCGGACACGAAAGGCATCATTGAACCAGCAAATCCAAATGATGGGTATCAACCCGACATCCTTATCAAATGCGAGCCTTAAATCGTCATTGGTCGTTACAAGTCCAATAAGCGGAACAATCAGCGATGTTTTTGCCAAAATCGGAAGTTATGTCGATGTGTCATCGCCTATTGCCGAAATAATCGAGAATAGTGCCTTGCACCTGGATTTGCAGGTGTTTGAAAAAGACATTCCTTTAATCAAAATAGGTCAGAAAATAGATTTTGTCGTAACCAACAATCCTAATAAAACCTATTCTGCCGAAGTGTACAACATTGGTTCTTCTTTTATCGGAGGCAGTAAGACAATAGCAGTACACAGTAAGATTATCGGAGATAAAACAGGGCTTATTGATGGCATGAATATAACCGGAGTGGTAAGTTTAGATAATGTATTAAGTCCGGCTGTACCCAACGATGCGATTGTCAATGCCGATGGCAAATATTATATCTTTTTAGTCAAAGAGCAGGAAGAAGAACCTCACGACCATAAAGAGGGAGAAAGTCACGACCATAGCCACGATCACGGTTCGGAGCAAGGCACTCGTTTTGAAAGAATGGAAATAACTATAGGCGCTTCTCAATTAGGTTATACCGCTATAACGCCTGTTAGTGAAATTCCACATGGTACACATATCGTAGTAAAGGGAGCGTTTTTTGTGAATGCAAAAATGAACGATACCGGAGAACACGGTCACGCCCATTAAAAAAATTGTGTAGTAATGAAGAAGAATATTGAACAAAAGCTGTTGAAAAAAAATACCAGTCCAACCAGTATGCGGATTTTGGTGTACGACTTTTTGGAGCAACAGCAAGTAGCGATGTCCTTGTCCGAAATCGAAAGTCATTTTTATAAAGCCGACAGGGTTACGATTTACAGGACTTTGAAAACTTTTGAGGAAAAAGGCATTGTACACAGCATTCAGGAGCATACGACTACCAAGTATATTTTGTGCCATGATGGGTGCGATGAGAAAACCCATAAGGATTGGCACTTACACTTCTATTGCAAGATATGTAAACAGACGACTTGCAAAGAAGATTTTATAATGCCGCAGAATGGAAGCCAAGAATACCGAATTGACGAGATAAAAGTATTCGGAAAAGGTATTTGTGAGGATTGCCTAAAGGGGAGTTTGCAATAGTATTGCAAGCTCCCTTGCTTAATTTTAGGTTTAATGAGGCACTATATAAAAGAAGACATGAATATTGAAACATAGCATAAAAATGCAACAGTCATTAATTTATTACGCTAACCACATATTTGATTATTCCAGTTCAGATACGGTTAGAAGAAACGTTTCTAATAATAGAACATGCCAAAAAATATCAGGCATATAAACAGAAAACTAAAAGATTACTGTAATGGAACACAAACACAGATACGATGCACAGGGCAAACAGCTTTGTTGCATACCACAGGAAGAAAAAATTTACACGGATGCGGACGCTAAAAAACTATTGGAACAAAAGCATCCCAAAACAGCCCACAGCAACGACCACGATGATGAAGACGGACACGACCATTCGCATTCGGGCGATAGCGACAATATTTTCAAAATGTTTCTACCTGCCATTATCTCTCTTGTGCTATTGCTCGCAGGTATCGCAATGGATAATTGGTTTCCGCAAACATGGTTTACGGATTGGGTAAGGGTTGTTTGGTACGTGTTTGCCTATATTCCAGTCGGATTACCTGTACTCAAAGAGGCCGTAGAAAGCATAGGTAAAGGCGAAATCTTTTCGGAGTTCTTTCTTATGGGGATAGCCACTATCGGAGCATTTACAATTGCCGAATACCCGGAAGGTGTTGCAGTCATGTTGTTCTATGCCGTTGGAGAAGTGTTCCAGACATTAGCTGTTTCCAGAGCCAAAGCAAATATCAAATCATTGCTTGACCAAAGACCCGATGAAGTAACCGTTTTACGAGACAATGAACCACAGACCGTCAAAGCAGAGACAGTAGAAATTGGCGAAATCATACAACTGAAACCAGGAGAAAAATTAGGTCTGGACGGAGAACTGTTATCCGCAACATCGTCATTCAATACGGCAGCTCTAACAGGTGAAAGCAAACCCGATACAAAGAACAAAGGCGAAACGGTTCTGGCTGGAATGATAAACCTAAACACCGTATCACAGGTAAAGGTTACAACTGCATACACCGACAGTAAATTGAGCAAGATTTTGGAATTGGTACAAAACGCCACATCACAGAAAGCACCAACGGAGTTGTTTATCCGTAAGTTTGCCAAAATTTACACACCTATTGTAGTGTTTTTAGCCGTAGCCATTTGTTTAGTGCCCTACTTTTTCGTGAACGATTATCAGTTTACTGATTGGTTGTACAGGGCTTTGGTATTTCTGGTTATTTCCTGTCCATGTGCTTTGGTTATCTCTATTCCGTTAGGTTATTTCGGAGGAATTGGAGCAGCTTCAAGAAATGGAATATTGTTTAAAGGGAGCAACTTTTTAGATGCTCTTTCCAATATTCAAAACGTAGTTATGGATAAGACGGGAACGATGACAGAGGGTGTTTTTAACGTTCAGGAAGTTGTTTTTGATTCTGCATTTAATGAAACCGAAATCCTGCAAATGGTCAACGTATTGGAAAGTCATAGTACGCACCCGGTCGCAACGGCCATTCACGAATACGTTGGAAAGCCAAGTAATGAAGTTGAATTGCAAGATACAGAGGAAATTGCAGGACACGGATTGAAATCAACCATCGATGGTAAGGAATTATTGGTTGGCAATTTCAAACTGATGGATAAGTTCGGAATACAATATGATTTAGACCCGAACACTATCGTTTATACCACAATTGCGGTTGCTTATGATAATAAATTTGTAGGTTATATCACTATTGCCGACACGATTAAAGAAGACGCACAGGACACTATAAATCTACTGCACAAACTCAATGTCAAAGCTACAATGCTTAGTGGTGATAAAAGTACCGTTGTAAAGTATGTAGCAGAGCAGTTAGGTATAGACAATGCTTTTGGCGATTTGCTGCCGGAAGATAAAGTAAACAGGGTAAAAGAAATCAAAGCCAAAAATGAAACGGTTGCTTTTGTTGGGGATGGTGTAAATGATGCCCCTGTTGTGGCATTAAGCGATGTAGGTATTGCGATGGGCGGTTTAGGAAGCGATGCCACGATTGAAACGGCAGACGTAGTGATACAAGACGATAGGCCGAGCAAAATACCTATGGCCATCAACATTGGCAAACAGACAAAGAAAATCGTTTGGCAAAATATCACATTGGCATTTGTTGTAAAAGGAATTGTATTGGCTTTGGGCGCAGGAGGTCTGGCTACCATGTGGGAAGCCGTTTTTGCCGATGTAGGTGTGGCATTATTGGCAATATTAAATGCGGTAAGGATACAACGGATGAAATTTTAGAAATAGATAATCGTGTCCTATTAAAAATAAGTAGCAAAGCTAAGCTTTAAGATATATTATATAAGTTGAAACTAAAAAAATAAATGGAAGAAACAGTCGTTCACACCAACAAAACATTTTCAGGTGTTGATTATTCAGAAAAAAAATTAAGAAACAGAGAATTCGTACAATGTGAATTTGTAAGTTGTGATTTCAACAAAAGTGATCTGAAAGAGAATGACTTTGAAGATTGTACATTTAAACAATGTAATTTTTCAATGGCCGACATCGACGGAACAGGATTTCGTAACGCTGTGTTCTTTGGCTGTAAAATGCTCGGCGTGGATTTCACAAGATGTAGTAAGTTCGCTTTCTCTCTTTCATTTACAGACTGCCATTTAGATTACAGTAATTTTTTTGGAACAAAGCTAAAAAAAACAATATTTAAAAACTGTACTTTAAAAGATGTAGAATTTACGGAAGCTGACCTGACCGCTTCGGAATTTTTGGATTGTGATCTTACTTCTGCAAAATTTTCTAACACCAATCTTGAAAAAGCAGATTTTAGAACAGCTGTCAACTTCGCAATAGACCCTGACGGAAACAGAATGAGGAAAGCAAAATTTTCGTCACTAAATATCGCAGGCTTATTGTATAAATACAATCTTGATATTTATTACAGGAATTAATTGTTCACTTCCGTAAATAAAGCTAATTTAGCATTCTGATGAGCAACATTACACCAAGTATTACAAATTACTTTCAGCGATACCTTTTCGTATTCGCTACGTTGTTTTTGGTACTATTCTCATCTTGTGCCGTTAAAGCGAGTGTCAAAACATTCGTTGGCATTCCTACAAAAACACAACAGGGTTTACCAAAAGCAAATCATAACTTACCTGTAAACTCTGTTGATAGATGTACCGTAGTTGCGGCATCGGATACGCAAATCATTCAAAAGCGTGTTTTCGACGCTAATGATTTACTACCTGTAGTTCTTTTTACGGCTTCTTTTCTGTTTTTATTTAGTTTTCGTACTGTAAGCAAAGAAAATAAACATCCTGTTTATAGCGGTAGCTCAAAAATTCGCAGTTCTATTCCAATCTTCTTGGAATACCGGAAACTTATCATTCATTTTTCCCACTAATCCTTTTTCCTTATCAATCACAAAGTTTGGTAGGTAAGACTTCTATTGTTTTCATCGAAATAATTGATTTTTCAATGGCCGATGAGAGCTCTCCCGACTGCGTCGGGTTCAGTTTCATTTTCAAATAATCTTAGGTCGCCTTTATACGACCTTTCCAAAAACTGTACAGTAATATGATTAAACATATTATGGCAACCACAATAGTGTGGGGTGCCGTTGTTGCGACATTTCCACTATATGCACAGCAACAACAAGAACATGCTTTGGGCAGCCTATGGCTCAAAGTAGAGGAAAACTATGTGGGTATTAATGCGAAAACGGCTTCCGTTGATGCCGCTAAACTCCATGAACGGGCAGTAAAAAGCAATATGCTACCGCAGATAAAAGCACAGGTACAGAATACCTACGGAACTTATGAGGGAAGTTCGGGAGGCTTTTTTCCGCAGGCAGGTTTCTTTAACGTGAGCGGTTCGACCGCAGGATTGGATGGTAGTTCCATAGCCGCCAGTACCTTTGGCTCCGCAATTGCCGAATGGGAGGTTTTTTCTTTCGGAAAGCTCCACAAGCAGAAAGAGGCTGCCGGAGCTTTGTACGATAAATCGCTAAACGAAAAAGACGCGTATTTGCTCAATCTGAAAAAGATGTTGTCCGAACGGTACATTGTCTTTTTATATAATAATGCTAAACTGAATTGGACGGAGAAAAATGCCGAACGCCTGAACGATATTCGCAAAATAACTTCGGGGTTGTCCGCATCAGGATTACGACCTGTGGCGGACAGCTTGCTTGCTTCATCATCGTACGTTCAGGCAATGGGCGAATACGATAAATGGAGCGGTTTCAAAAATGCTTCCTTTATCAAACTATTGGAACTCTACGGCGACGAGACAATTGATTATACAACTTCTGTCGAACGGTTCAGCAACCCGTCAGCAATGAATTTAAACAGCGAAAACGCTATAAATCCTTCGCACCCTATATTGAATACATTGGACAAGCAATCTAAATATTATACATTGAGCGGTCAGGCACAAAAAAGAGCCTCATTACCGTCTGTCAGTATTTTGGGAGGTTATGCACACCGTGGAACAGGTATCAGCCCGAACGGAACGGTATCGGGTGCTTGGAAAGACGGCTTTAGCAACACCACCAATAATTTTTTGGCAGGTATCGGCATTACGTGGAATATCACAAGCCTGCATACCAACCGTATGAAAGGCGAACAGCTTTTTAAAGAAGCGGAAAGTATCAAACTGCTCCAAACACAGTACGAGCAGACCATGCAAGCGGATCTGTCCGCATCAAAGACAAAAATCGTACAGCAATACGAACAGCTCCAAAAAACAAGGCTTGCCGTACAGCAGTCGCAGGATGCTTACGAAATGTACCTCGCAAGATACAAAAGCGGTCTTATTGCATTGAGCGAGCTTTTGCAGATAAGAGCCTTGTTGGAGCAGGCTGAAAACACCCATATCGCGGCATCACGGGATTATTGGGTTTTCCTGGCTTATGAGGCAGAGCTGACTGCCAATTTCGATTTTTTGTTTAACAATCTTTAATTAATCGTATATGAACATCATAAAATTTGCGTTAAGGAAACCGATTGCGATTATGGTTGTCGTACTGTCGATTGCTTTCTTTTCCTATAACACCGTAAAAAAAATCAACGTAGATATATTCCCCGAAGTGGAATTACCTACGATATACATCGCTATGCCCTACGGGGGATTGTCCCCGGCCTATATGGATGGGTTTATGGCGAACGAGTTCCAAAAGGTACTTTTATTCGTCAGTGGTGTAGAAAACATCGATTTCAAAAGCGTACAGGGAATGACCCTGATGAAACTGAGCTTTTACCCTGGAACCGATATGGCGCAGGCTGCTGGAGAGGTAGCCACCTTTACCAACCGGGCAATGGGGTTTCTGCCAGCTGGAGCGGTTCCGCCTATGGTCGTCCGCTTTGACGGTAGCTCACTTCCCGTAGGACAGCTGGTTTTTGAGAGTGAACAGCGTTCGGTCAATGAATTACAGACACTTGCCATCACGCGAATACGGCCGATGTTTACCGAAATCCCTGGCATTACTTCTCCAGCTCCATTCGGAGGGAACGTCCGGACAATCGTGGTCAATATAAACCCCGAAGCCATGCAGGCAAACGGGTTAAGTCCTGAAGAAATTACGGCCGCTATTACCAAG
The DNA here is from genome assembly GCF_014692515.1 of Sphingobacterium micropteri. GTDB lineage: Bacteria > Bacteroidota > Bacteroidia > Sphingobacteriales > Sphingobacteriaceae > Sphingobacterium > Sphingobacterium micropteri. The sequence continues at coordinate 25,614 of NZ_JACOIK010000018.1, forward strand.
AACAGCCTGCCGTCGCCTGCGGGAAATATTCGCATCGGCGATAAAAACTTAATGGCTCCGATTAACTCCATTGCCAAGAACCCCGAAGAATTTCTGAATACACCTGTAAAAACAAACGATAATAGGACTATATATGTCCGTGATGTCGCAAGTGTATTGGACGCAGCAGACCAGACCGTAGGTTATGCAGTTGTTAACGGCAAAAGATCGGTGTACCTGCCGATTATCAAAAAGGCGGATGCCTCCACATTGGACGCCGTAGAAAACTTAAAGTCTTCTATTCCCATGCTGAAAAACCAACTGCCCGAAGACGTGGATGTCCATTATGAATTTGACCAATCGACCTACATCGAAAGGGCACTTTCCACGCTTATCCACGAAGGAATTTTGGGTGCAGTATTTACTGGTGTGGTTATTTTACTCTTTTTGGGCGATAACCGTGGGGCAATCATCGTTGTATTGACCATTCCGATTGCGATTTTGTCAGCTGTTTCCGTTTTGCACCTTTTCGGGCAGACCATAAACATTATGACCTTGAGCGGTCTTGCCTTGTCAATCGGTATTCTCGTCGATGAAGCCACCGTAACGATAGAGAACATACACCAGCATTTTGAAATGGGCAAGCCCAAACAGCGAGCCATTTTGGACGCTTTGCTCGAAATATCTATCCCTAAATTGCTGATTTTGATCTGTATTCTTGCCGTACTGACCCCTGCCTTTATTATGACGGGTATTCCAAAGGATATGTTTATGCCTTTGTCTATGGCTGTGGCTTTTGCTATGATAGCTTCCTTTTTGGCTTCGCAGACCTTTGTGCCGATTTTGGCAAATTGGTTGATGAAGAACAAGCACAGCAACGAAACCAATACGCCGAGAAAACGGGCTTTCTTTGAAAAATTTCGCGTAAACTATGCTTACCGTATGCGTAAATGGTCAACCAAAGCCTTGCCTCTTTTTGCATTATATCTATTAGTTGCAGGAGGGATTGCCGCATTGCTTTTGAACGTCGTCGGAACAGATGTCATGCCGGTTTCCAATAACGGAGACTTTCAGTTACGCATACAAGCTCCGCAGGGGAGTAGGCTCGAAAAGACCGAGAAAATCGTCAGTGAAATTACCGATGAAATCCGTGGGGTTATTCCCGAAAACGGTATCAAACTGACCTCTGCATTCGTGGGAACGCATTCGGCAGGAACGCCCATTAATCCGATATTCCTGTTTACGAGTGCTTCACACGAGGCGGTTTTGCAGGTTTCTGTCAATCAGAAAGTGTATACGGGTTCCATAGAAGATTTGAAAGAAGAAATAAGGGTAAAATTACAAGAAAAACATCCCGATGTCGCTTTCAACTTTGAGCCAATGGAATTGACCGAGAAGATTATGGGACAGGGTGCAATGACCCCGATTGAGGTTAAAGTCGGTGCAAGACAAATAAACGGTGCTTTTGCACACGCATCTAAGATTGCGGAAAATTTGAAGAAAGTACCTTACCTGCGTGATGTCCGCATAGCGGAAGCGATTGCTTATCCTACATTGGAAATTGACGTAAATCGTGATCTTGCCGGACAGTTCGGACTGACCATGCAGGACGTAACCCGAAGCCTTGTAACAGCTACTTCATCTACACGATATACGGATAAAAACCTTTGGATTGACCCCAATTCAGGATTGGTATTCCAAACGCAGGTACAGATACCGGAGGCTACGATGCAATCGGAGGAAAAACTTCGGTCAATTCCATTAAAGAAAGGAAGTCTTCGTCCGGTATTGGAAGATGTGGCAACCATTCGTAAGGTTACTTCTCCTGCACAGGTAAACCGTAAAGGCCCAAATCGATACGTTACCGTTGTAGCCAATGTGTACGGAAAGGATTTAGGAAGTGCTTCTACAGTCGTCAAACAGGCAATTGCAGATGCAGGAGAACCACCCCGCGGCACGACGGTTTGGACAGGGGGAACATTACAGTTATTGGAAGATACCTTGGATAGTCTTTTGGCAGGTTTGGGCGTAGCCATTATTGTTATTTTCCTAATTCTTTCAGCTTATTACCAATCGTTTAAAGTGCCGTTGGTCATCCTTTCAGTATTACCCGCCGTAATTGCGGGAAGTCTAATCCTGCTCTACCTTACAGGCAGTACGCTCAACTTGCAATCCTATATGGGGATTATTATGTCGCTTGGCGTATCGGTATCAAATGCCGTGCTATTGGTCAATCAAGCCGAATTTTATCGGAAAAAAATGGCATTGAAACCCGCTAATTCGGCAAGACTTGCTGCTTCGTCACGATTAAGACCCGTATTGATGACCGCGACAGCGATGTTTGCGGGAATGTTGCCGATGGCAATGGGTTTAGGGGACGGAGCTGAGCAAGTTGCGCCATTGGGTAGGGCGGTTATCGGCGGACTTATAGCTTCGACAGTGTCCATTCTGTTATTGGTTCCGCATTTCTTTTCTTCTTTGATGTCGAGAACTTCCATTATCAGCCCGTCCTTAGACCCTGATGATGATGAAAGCAGATATTATACAGAACAATCAGAAAAAAACTCGCTTAATAGTCGTATTACGGATGATGAAAAACATTAACGGTCCTTTCTGTGCATTGAAAAAAAATAATTTCAAAAAAACAAACGATATAATAAAATTTAAAACCATACATAAAATGTACCACAGTATTTCCATAAATAAAAAATCAGTAGCACTATTGGCTATGACAACCTCGTTGATATTGGTTCTTTCCGCTTGTTCTCAAAAACCAGAGAAAAAAGAACGACCACAGAATGTGGAAGTGAAAGCAGTTAGTTATCCGACGGCTCCTGTACAATTGATCAATCCCGAATATGAAATATCGGTGCCGGCAGAACTGAAACCCTATGAACAGGTAGCGGTATATGCAAAGGTTAGCGGATTTGTCCAGCAGTTGTACGTGGACAGAGGTGACCACGTTCACAAAGGACAGCTTTTAGCCGTATTGGAAGCTCCTGAAATGGAACAGCAATACCTTTCGAGTAAATCATCTGAGCAAAAAGTTTATAACGATTATCTCTATGCAAGGCAGGCTTATGATAGGTTGGTGGATGCTTCCAAAACTACGGGTGCAGTAGCGGATATTGAATTGGATAGGGCAAAAAGTGCCATGGAAAGTGCTAAATCGGCTTACGATGCCTCCAAAGCAGGTACGGCACATTCCTCACAGCTGCAGCAGTACCTGCGTATCACAGCCCCTTTTGATGGTGTGATTACGCAGCGAAATGTTTCGGTCGGAGCATTGGCAGGAACAGGAAGCAACGTGCCTTTATATATAATCGCACAGGGCAATAAGCTCCGTCTGACTTTATCCCTGCCCGAAAAACACGCATCATCTGTTCAGCAAAGTATGCCGGCCACGTTTACGGTTAGCTCACAGCCCGGAAAAATGTTTAATGCCAAACTTTCCCGTTCATCGGGTTTGCTCGATCAACAGGACCGTTCCCTTACTTTAGAGTTTGATGTGAGCAATCCCTCGGGCGAATTGCAAGGAGGAGATTATGCACAGGTCAAATTAAAACTAAAACGTAAAAAGCCATCGCATTGGGTTAACAGCAAGAGCGTTTTAAACACGCAATCGGGAACGTATGTCTTGACGTTAAATAATGAAGAAGTGAAACGGATTGCTGTAGACGAGGGTATACGTATAGATACGCTGATAGAGGTATTTGGTAACCTTTCTCCCGAAGACAAGATTATTGTTAAACCGTCGGAAGAGATTAAAGTGGGCAAAGCCGAGCTTTAGCGAAAATCAAATTTTAGGATTATAATTTTATCAAAGCTATTGTAGCTTATTATTTTATATGGTAACTTGTTAAGCCAATCGAAAGCAAGATTGGCTTATTTTTTGTAAAGATATACTATATAACCAACGTATAAGGCTTATGGTGAGAAGATGCTTTTATGTGATGCTGTTTCAGATGCTAATAACGACGACGGCGTTATTCGGACAAAAACTTTCTCTTCCGGAAATTAGAAAGGATTTTAAAATTGGACATAAGGATGAAGCTACATGTAAAAAGCATCTGAATGCGTTAGAGGAATATGCAGACTGTCCAGTAGAGCGAGGTTATGAGGCCGCATACCATATGTTTATGGCAAACCATATAGGGAATCCCTTTAAGAAAATGGGTTATTTCAAAAATGGAAAAAAAATGCTCGAAGAGGAAATAGCGCGTAATCCAAGTGATATAGAATTACGGTATATTCGCTTGTGTATTCAATATTATATCCCGTCTTTTTTGGGATATAAAGGTAATATAGAGGAAGATAAAGATTTTTTAGTAAATAATTTGTATAAACTAAAAGATCAGAAAACCAAAGAACTCATTTATACTTATTTAAAAGGAGCGAAGATGTATTCTGAGGCAGAATTAGCATTACTAGGCCGTTAAAGGAAATCAATTAAAATCGTTAAAAATACAAGGCGAATATGTAACTTTGCGCCATGTCCGAAAAAATTATCATTCTCGATTTTGGCTCACAATATACACAGCTTATAGCACGCCGTGTTCGAGAGCTTAACGTTTACTGTGAAATTCATCCTTATAATAACTTACCGGTATTTGATAATGAGGTGAAAGGCGTTATCTTTTCTGGTAGTCCGTATTCTGTTAGACAGGAGGATGCCCCCCAAATTGATTATGCCGATATCCAAAATCGTTTTCCGTTATTAGCTGTATGCTATGGCGCGCAGTATCTAGCACAGCAGTCGGGCGGAGAGGTATTACCATCCGAAATTAGGGAGTACGGTCGTGCGAACCTGCAATTTGTGAATCAGGAAAGCGTCTTATTGAAAGGTGTACCGGTGCAATCACAAGTATGGATGTCCCATGGCGACACCATTAAAGAAATTCCTTCCAATTGTAAGATTATTGCCAGTACGGACAAAGTACGGGTGGCGGCGTACGAAATAGAAGGTACACGTACGTATGGTATCCAGTTTCACCCGGAGGTGACACATAGTACCGACGGACAAGTATTGTTAAAGAATTTTGTGGTTGATATATGCGGTTGTTCACAAGACTGGACGCCAGATACCTTTGTGGAAACAACGGTAGCCGAATTAAAAGCACAACTGGGTGACGATCATGTGATCATGGCGTTGTCGGGAGGCGTAGACTCTACCGTAGCAGCCGTATTATTACACCAAGCTATTGGAAAGAATCTTCATTGTATTTTTGTGGATCATGGCTTACTTCGTAAAAATGAATACGAACAAGTGTTAGATTCATACAAAAATATGGGGCTAAATATAAAAGGAATCAATGCGAAAGAATTATTTTTTGGCCGTTTAGCGGGTGTTTCAGAACCCGAGCAAAAACGAAAAATAATAGGTGCGTCTTTTATTGATGTGTTCGATCAAGCGTCCAAGGATATTCAACATGAATTACCGGAAGGCGTGGAAGCAAAATGGCTAGGACAGGGGACAATCTATCCCGACGTCATTGAATCTATTTCTGTGAAAGGTCCATCGGCAACTATTAAATCGCACCATAATGTCGGTGGTTTACCGGATTTTATGAAATTGAAGGTGGTAGAGCCATTAAAAGCTTTGTTTAAAGACGAGGTACGCCGTGTAGGGAAAACATTGGAAGTGGATGCTAATATTTTAGGACGACATCCTTTCCCCGGCCCGGGACTTGCTATTCGGGTGCTGGGCGATATTACGGAAGAAAAGGTACGGATTTTGCAGGAAGCTGATGACATCTATATCCGTAACCTAAAAGACGCGGGATGGTATGATAAAGTATGGCAGGCAGGAACGATCTTTCTACCAGTCCAATCTGTAGGAGTGATGGGGGATGAGCGTACATATGAACACGTGGTCGCGTTACGCGCAGTGGGTTCATTAGACGGTATGACAGCCGATTGGATTCACTTGCCATACGATTTGTTAGCAAAAATTTCAAACGAAATCATCAATCATGTTAAAGGAATTAATAGAGTTGTCTATGATATCAGTTCAAAACCACCAGCTACGATCGAGTGGGAATAGACTATTTTTCGTATTAATCTTAGGTGTCTTTTTTTTTCTGGGAGCTTGTTCCCCTAAAACCAGGGTATTAAAGTCTCCAGATCATGGTGGAGGGAATGTAGGGGGAACTCTTCCAAAAGAAGAGAAACCGGAAATTACCGACAAGGAGGAAACAGCAGAGGATGCTCGTAGAGCAGAAGCAGCAAGAAATAGTGTCACACTAGTTCTACCTTTTCAATTGGATAAGATCGCTCCACATACATTATCAAAGGAAGATGTTAATCGCTCGGCTATTGCACTAGATTTTTACCAAGGTTTTCAATTGGGGCTAGACGAATTGGCTCAGAAAGGAAGATCTTTTTCACTGAATGTAGTTGATTCGCGCGATAACGAACTACATAACCAATCTATTGCAAGGTCAGAGGATGTTACCAATGCTGCGCTGATTGTGGGACCGGTATTCCCGAAAGAGATTACGACTTTTGGTACACATCGGTCAAATAAAAAGGTGTTGCAAGTAAACCCCTTGGCCGCTACAAAAGCACGAGACTTTAATCTGCCTAATTTGGTGTCGTTAACACCATCTATTGATGTACACACAAAAGCTATGGCTAAACGCGTAGCACATGATTATAAAACGGGTGATGTCGTTATTATTTATAATACATCAGATAATGATGGAAAGCAGTTTTTGAGTGGTTTTCTATCCGAGTTGAAAAGTGCGAATTCCTCCGTTCAGGTAAGATCCGTATCCTCTATACCTCAATTAAATGAACAGATTAGTTTAACCGGTACGAATTTGGTTGTAGCGGGTACAACGGACAGATTCCAATTGCGGTCTTTCGTGAGCAATTTGGAAATAAAATCTTCAGAGGAATTTTACACCTTTCGTGTATACGGCCATCCGTTATGGGACCGTATAGATTTTAGTATATATGAGCGTTTTGGTGATTTCCAACCTGTTATTACCACAGAGAGCCATATGAAAGCATGGACAAGGGCGGCCAAAGAGTTTAAAGATCAATACTATTCATTGTATGGTGTTAATCCTTCGGATTATTCTTATAAAGGATATGACGCCGCACGATATTTCGGAAATTTACTAGCGAAATATGGTGACGATTATCCAGCACATATCACAAAAGAGAAATTCGAGGGTTTATTTAGCACGTATACGTTTGATTATAACGAGGGATGGGGGTTTGTAAATAATGCTGTTTCGTTTAAGAATTATCAAGGCTCTTCGTTTCAATTGAAATAATATGGAAGCTAATCCACGTAGAGTTGAGCAGCAATTGCGAAATTTTCAGCGCGCCTTGGATGCTTATAATAATACGGAACCCTTTGCCCGGTTTCTTACCAAATTTTTTAAAGAAAATAAACAGATGGGATCATCCGATAGACGGATGATCTCTCGCTTATGTTATAATATATTCCGGCTAGGGCGTTCTCTACAAGATTTACCCACGGTTGACCGCCTTGTTATCGCTGAATTTTTATGTGAAACGCAGAGTGCCGTTGTAGAATGCTACAAACCGGATTGGATTTCCAATATTAGCGCTTCTATAGCGGAAAAGATATTTTTTTTAGATACGCAGGGATATGATGTGAGGAATCGCCTTTTTCCCTTCGCGTCTCGTTTGTCCCCCACCATAGATACCGAACAATTTGTATTAAGTCACTTGATACAGCCCGATTTATTCATTCGTGTGCCGAATAATAATAAAGTGGTTGTAGAACGGGAGCTTGTCGAACATGGAGTTGCCTTTGCACCTGTTTTTGGAAATGCTTACCGTTTAGAAAATGGGAGTAAACTGCAAAATATAAAGAAGATAGAGGGTTTATATGAAGTGCAGGATTTATCCTCCCAGCAAAGTCTCGAAGGTCTTTCTTTAACTCCGGGAGAAAAATGGTGGGATGCGTGTGCCGCTTCGGGCGGAAAATCACTTTTATTACTAGATCGTTGTCCACTTATTGACTTGCTAGTCTCCGACATACGGCGAAGTGTACTTCGCAATCTAGATGAGCGTTTTGATAAAGCAAAGATAAAGACGAATTATAGGAAGAAAGTGCTGGATTTAACGCAGGATATTGATCATTTGATGAACGGGGAGACTTTTGATGCCATATTGGTTGACGCACCTTGCTCCGGTTCTGGAACTTGGGGACGTACACCCGAGATGCTCAGCCAGTTTGACGAAGAACGGATACAGACTTTTGCTTCTCTTCAACGTCAAATCGTGGACACTGTCGTTCGGTATCTTAAACCACAAGGAATATTAGTGTACATTACCTGTTCCGTATTTGAAGCAGAAAATGAACAGCTTGTACGGTATCTGGAAGATAAACATGCATTGGTCGTGGAAGAAGGTGGTATTATAAAAGGATATAATAGAAAATCGGACAGCATGTTTGCCGTCCGACTGCGAAAACCTACTCACATTTACCGGGAATAACAAGTACCGGGCAATTTGCTTTTCGTATAACTGATTCGGATACGCTACCCGAGATAAAGTGTTCAAAACCTGTACGTCCATTAGATCCCATAACGATAAGATCCGCTGTCCATTCGGTAGCGGTACTGAGAATTTCGTCCCGAACATGGCCTACTTTGTTAAATAGAAAGACTTCCTGCGCCCCTTCAAAATGAGCGGCTATACTTTCCAAAAAACGTTGAGCGGATTCTTGCTGTATCTCCGAAACTTCTGGTACTATGATGGGTTGTTGTCCTAATAGCGGATCTGCTCCGTAGTTGGCAGGTGATGTCGGAGGGACGACAGTAACCAGTGCAATCGACGAACGGAACTCCCGAACCAAGTCTTTTGCGTAATCAATTGCCTTAACGGTACATGGTGTATCGTCCACGGCTAAAAGTATGCGATTGAATCTATGACTGCTCATCTTTTGTGGCTATATAAAAAGTGATATATTCGTAAATATAAAACAGCGTTGCTGTGGTATTTGTTTTTATAAAAACAACTCATATGAATATAGGTATCTGTAACTTATCGGCAATTCCCTTAAGAGCAACGAATAGCCACCGCAGCGAAATGGTGAATCAAGTACTTTTTGCAGAGCGATTTGAAATACTCCAGGAGGAAAAGGAATGGGTGTACATTCGTATGTTCGATATTGATTATGAAGGCTGGTTACAGCGCGGTCAGTTTGTATTCTTACCGGAAAATAATTTTATAGCTACCTCGGAAGACAATTTCCTAGTTGTTGATATCGCAGGAGCAACAGCTTTCGTTGACGATCAAAAAGTGCGTTTATTTCCAGGAACGAAGATTTCTGCGCAACTTTTGCAAAAGCAGTATTCGGATTTTCCATATCGGATTGAAGGAAATTTACGTAAACCAAATGTAATAGACTTTGAAGGAGAATTGCCCAAATTGATAGATTATTATTATAACAGTCCTTATCTGTGGGGTGGACGTATCCAGGCGGGCATCGATTGTTCGGGACTTAGCCAAACGATATATACTCACTTCGGAATACAGTTGCCACGTGACGCATACCAGCAAGCCGAAAAAGGTGAGGTGGTCGATTTCTTACCCGAAATTAAACCTGGAGATCTAGCTTTCTTTGATAATGAGGAACGTCGGATTACACATGTTGGCATTATGATCGATGCAGAAACGATTTTCCACGCTTCTACAAACGTACGTATAGATAAAATGGATTCCGAGGGTATCTTTAATAAAGAACAAAACCGCTATACCCATAAGCTTCGCATTGTGAAAAGATTCTGGTAATTACTATTTTTGGTCATGTCTTTAAAAAACAATAGATACTTTCTTCTGGCAAGTGCCCAGCTTTTTCCTTTAACTTTTTTAGAACCCATAGAGATCGCGGTAGAGGATCAGGCATTGGTTGCAGCTAGAGAAGCGTTCTTATCCTATAAAAGTGGGCAACTGAAAATCGCACTTGAACAATATACAAAAGCCATTCAACGATTTTCCGACCAACCCTTTTTCTATGCTTGCCGATCAATTCTAAATATGGCTTTGGGTGATGAAGAAGGTGCATTTTATGACTATCAGGTAGCCAAAGGGTTAGATTTTAATTATCAAGCTTTTTTGGAGTGGGTAGAAAATAGACCCTCGGAAGAGAGACCTTTAGAAAGGAATACCGAGCTGAAGCAGTTATTGTCTGATGCGTTGGAAACAACACAGCAATTTGATTACGAGCATACGCTAAAATTGTATGCATACGCCCATGGAAAATATCCGGAGGACGTGGATGTGCTCGTATATCGGGGCGCTTTACATATACGGTTATTGAGATATGATAGGGCCTTGACTGATTTGAATCAGGCAATAACCATGAATCCGACACATTTTCAAGCATATCTGTTTCGGGCTAAATTATTTAAAGCTATCCAAGAACACGAAAAAGCGAAAGAAGATTTTGATAAAGCCATAGAGATTCAGCCAGAAGCTGGCGTCATTTACGAAGAAAGAGGAGGCTTTTTAGTTGATTTAAAATACTACGAAGAGGCTTTGTTGGATTTTAATAAATTAGTAAGCTTGCTTCCCGAAGATTTTTATGTGTATGCATTGCGCGCGGATCTTTTTGAGAAAATGGAAAATTGGGAAGCTGCGCTGCACGATTACTCAAAAGCAATAGCGCTAAATCCTTATTATTCCGATCTATATGCTTATCGCGCCGACATGAAGGATCGACTAGGCGATACAATGGGTGCGGCCGAAGACCGCCGTATGTTTGAAGAATTGGAAAAGGAGGATTAACATATAAATTTATGCAGACAAAAATCAGTCTACCTTTTACAGGATACGAAAAATTTGTAATCTTTATCTTAGCGATCAGTCAGTTTACGGTTATCTTGGATTTTATGGTAATGTCGCCTTTGGGTGATTTGCTTATCAAATCTATAGATATGCATGCCTCATCTTTTGGTATCGTGGTATCCGCATATGCTTTCAGTGCGGGTGTTTCCGGACTTTTAACGGCTGGTTTTGCAGACAAGTATGATCGGAAGAAACTATTATTGTTTTTTTATACAGGCTTTATTATCGGTACGATCTGTTGTGGGATTGCCCATACATTTTACACGTTAGTAGCGGCAAGAATTATAACCGGCCTGTTCGGTGGGGTTATTGGCTCTATTTCCATGGCCATTATCACAGATCTGTTTGCATTGGAAAAAAGGGGACGGGTAATGGGTTTTGTTCAGATGGGATTTGGTGCCAGCCAGGTTTTAGGCATTCCAATCGGACTATATATAGCAAATAAAATGGGTTGGGAAGCGCCATTCTTATTTATAGCAGGATTGGCCGTACTCATTGCGATTGTTATCGTCTTGCGATTAAAACCAGTGGATGCTCATTTAGGGATGGAAGTACAGAAAAAAGCTATTAGTCATTTAGTACAAACGCTAAAGAAAAAACCGTATCGTATCGGCTTTTTAACAACCGCGGTGTTGTCTGTCGGTGGTTTTATGATGATGCCATACGGAACAGTGTTTGCCGTAAATAATCTGGGAATAAACAACGAACAATTACCTTTTTTATTTATGGCATCGGGTGTAAGTTCGCTTCTTATTATGCCATTTATTGGCAAAATGAGCGATAGGGTGAATAAATATAAATTATTTGCCATTGCGACGATTTGGTTGATGGTTGTTTGTGTTATTTATACGAACCTTTCTACAACTCCTTTTATGTGGGTATTGGTTATTAATATCTGCATGATGATGGGAATTATGAGCCGAATGGTGCCGTCGTCGGCGCTGATATCAGCCGTTCCAGATATGCAAGATCGTGGTGCATTTATGAGTATCAATGCATCGCTACAGCAAATAGCTGGAGGAATTGCAGCAACAATTGCGGGGCTTATCGTCTTTCAGCAAAATAAATTCAGTCCATTAGAACATTACGATATTGTCGGTTATACGGTTGTTGCCGTATCATTGGTTTCTATATTGCTCATGTATAGCGTAGATAAACTTGTTAAAACTAAGATGAGAAACATACCCTCATCTGTTTTAGATGAAGCAACGGGGTCATCGACTCAGGAACAGGCTTAAAACAACGTGTTTTCTTTGTTTGGTATACGGAGGTTTGAACCTATTTCCTTGTTGAGGTGTTCAATGAAATGTGTTGCTAGCAAAGGTGATTCCAACTCTATGTTTTGATGTATAAAAAAATATAATTGTTGCAAACCAGCTTCTTTCCATTTCTTGATGACCTTTACCCATTCAACCAACCGCTCATAGTCTGATGGATGATTAGCACCAACATAGCGTATAAACGCTGTCGGAGTGGTTAAACGCATATGCACCATATCACGGCGTCCAGCGGTATCGACGAGTACGTTGGTCGTATGCGTATCTTCGAATAACTTGTATAAGTTCTCACTGATATTTTTGTCTGAGAACCACTCTTGATTACGGACTTCTACAGCCAATGGATAACCTTTCGGAAAGCTATGTAAGAATTTTTCCAGTCTGTCAAAATCCTTTGGTTTATAATTATCGTGCATCTGTAAGAATGCCATACCCAGTTTCTCTTCAAATAATACAGTGGCATCTACGAAATCCTTTATTTTTTCATCGGTGTTGAGGAGTCTGGAATAATGACTAACCGATTGTGGGATTTTGGGGAAGAACTTAAAATCATCAGGTGTTTTGTCTTTCCAGGTTTTCACCTGTTCTTTGGAAGGAGAATTGTAAAATGTTGCATTTAACTCAATGGAATTAAACTGTCTGGAATAGTATAACAATTCATCTTTAGTCCCCCGAGGGTAGAACCCCTTTAAATCTGCTTTGTTCCATTTTGCACAGCCTACAGCTATTTCTAGTGGTTTCTTTTGTAGATGTGCCTCCAGCAACTGGAATGTCTCCGACGGAGTAGGAGGAAGCGAAAAATCAATTTCTTCCGGATTACTTACTTGTCCAAATTTCATACTCGAAGATAAAAAAAAAATAAAAAACGCCCAACAATAGTCGGGCGTTCATTTTATAATGAGTTTGGTTTATTATACATTAAATCTAAAGTGCATAATGTCGCCATCTTCAACGATATAGGTCTTTCCTTCTACACTAAGCTTACCTGCCTCTTTAACCGCACTCTCTGAACCATATTGAATGAAATCGTCATATTTGATAACCTCGGCACGGATGAAGCCTTTTTCGAAATCCGTGTGGATAACCCCCGCAGCCTGAGGTGCCGTAAAACCTTTCTCGATCGTCCAGGCGCGTACTTCTTGAACACCAGCGGTAAAATAAGTAGCAAGATCCAATAGAGAATAAGCTGCCCGAATTAATTTATATACGCCAGACTCGTCCAATCCTAGATCGTCTAGGAACATTTTACGCTCTTCATACGATTCAAGTTGGGCAATTTCGGACTCAATTTGTGCGGAGATGACGAGTACTTCTGCATTCTCATCTTTGACAGCTTCTTTCACACGGTCTACATAGGCGTTTCCTGTTGTTACCGAAGCTTCGTCTACGTTGCATACATATAAAACAGGCTTTATCGTCAACAGGGCAAGATCACTGATAAACTCAAAATCCTCCGGTTGGATAGGAGCCGTTCGGGCGGATTTACCAGCTTCGAGGTGTTCTTTGACAACAGACAGGATTTCATATGTTCTCTTTGCGTCTTTATCACCGCCTGTTTTTGCCATTTTTTCTACTTTCTGGACACGTTTTACAACGGTATCCAAATCTTTCAGCTGCAATTCCGTATCAATGATTTCTTTATCGCGAATGGGATCCACAGAACCATCTACGTGTATAACATTACCGTCGTCGAAACAACGCAATACGTGAATAATAGCATTGGTTGTGCGTATATTTCCTAAAAATTGATTTCCTAAGCCTTCGCCTTTTGAGGCTCCCTTTACTAAACCCGCTATATCAACGATTTCAATGGTATTGGGAACGACGCGTTGTGGTTTGACAATTTCTGCCAATTTATTTAATCTATCGTCAGGTACGGTAATAACACCGACATTAGGTTCTATGGTGCAAAAAGGAAAATTTGCCGCCTGTGCTTTTGCATTGGACAGGCAGTTGAATAATGTTGATTTACCTACATTTGGTAAACCTACTATACCACATTGTAAAGCCATGAAAATTTCAATTTTTTGAATCGCACAAAGATAGCGAAAATCAACTATTTTTTGTCTGTTATTTTTGTTTCATTCAACGGATATACGGCATTGTCAAGGGACATTATAAATTCTTCCTCATCCAGCATGAAATAAATTGTGTATATTAACGCTGGGTGTGGGGAATGGATATCTCTGGAAGCTACCTAATTTGAAATATATCCTTTTTTAAGTTTAATCAATAAAAATTTTTTAATTTCGAATCAAATTTATAATTGGAAATAGCGTATGGTGAAGGCGATAAAACCCATCCTAAGTTTGGGGGCTGTCATAGGTGCAGCAATATCGTTTGTGGGATGTCAGGGGAGCATGAACACAAAAGCAGCAAGTTCATTAACAGATACGGTAGTGGTTGATAGCTCTTTCGTGATAGACAGCACGTCGGTCGTGAAAGATACGGCTGTACAGAAAGAGAAAGGATATTTAACCGAACGATGGCGAAATCCTGTTCAGGTTCCGGTAGTGGATACGTTGAACCCTATCAGCAAAGATTCGCTGGCAAGATTTGTAAGACTGGAGCGTCGCCGTGTTCGGGACTCCGTAACGCAAGAATTAGATAAACTTCCTAAACATGTTTATTTTACCTTTGATGATGGTCCCTTGATAGGGAGTTCGGCAATTGATTCTATTTCAAAAGCAAAAAATATTAAAATTAACGCATTTTTAGTCGGTAGGCATGCCAATATGTCGAAACGACTGAAGAAAGATCTTCAGCGGTATAAGGATAACACTTTGGTAGAATGCTATAATCATAGCTATACCCATGCCGGCAATAGATTTAATACCTTTTATAGCAATCCAGTTAGTGCGTATGAAGATTTTGAGAAAAATGAATTGGATTTGGAATTGAAGCATAAAATAGTGCGTTTGCCGGGGCGTAATATCTGGATTTATGATGACATAAGGCGGATAGATCTAAAAAGTGGTGCCAGTACAGCGGATATGTTGTATACGAACGGATACAAGATTTATGGATGGGATGTGGAATGGAGAATTCATAGTGCTTCGGGTAAACCTGTACAATCCGTTGAGGAAATATATACACGTATTCGGAATTATATGAATAACAAGTCGTCTATGGAGCCGAATAATGTTGTGTTGCTGATGCACGATGATATGTTCCAGAGCAAAAAAGGACAGCAATTGCTGTCCTCGTTGATCGATACTATTCAAACCACAACGGATTATAAGTTTGAATTTATAAGCGATTATCCGTTTCGGTACTAATTGTTTTATTCTACAACAACCCCCATTTTACTAAACTTATCGATGCGCTCCGCCACAAGGCTATCGGCATCTTTTCGCGTTAGTTCAGTAAGGTCGCTTAATATCTTTGCTTTTAGGTTTTCAGCTGCCAAGGCTGGATCTTGATGTGCGCCACCCATAGGCTCACCAATGATACCGTCAATTAATCCATTTTTCAGCATATCTTCTGCTGTCAGTTTAAGGGATTCTGCTGCTTTTTCTTTCTGATCCCAACTCCTGTAGAGAATAGAAGAACAAGACTCTGGCGAGATAACCGAATACCAGGTGTTTTGCATCATGTAAACACGATCTCCCACGCCAATTCCTAGTGCACCACCAGAAGCACCTTCTCCAATAACAATACAGATAACAGGTACTTTAAGCACAGACATTTCCAAGAGATTGCGAGCGATAGCTTCGCCTTGTCCACGTTCCTCTGCTTCCAGGCCAGGATAAGCCCCCATGGTATCGATTAATGTTACTACCGGTTTATTAAATTTCTCTGCCATCTTCATCAATCGAAGTGCTTTTCGATATCCTTCAGGGTTGGCCATTCCAAAATTTCGGTATTGACGTTCTTTAGTGTTTTTTCCTTTTTGGTGTCCAATTACCATCACGGATTGGCCGTTAATAGAAGCAAATCCACCAATAATAGCTTTGTCGTCCCGTACCGTACGGTCGCCATGGAGTTCGATAAATTCATCGCAGATCATCTCAATGTAATCGAAAGTCTGCGGACGGTCTGGATGACGGGACATCTGAACCTTTTGCCAGCCGGTCAGGTTGGCATAAATATCTTGTTTGGTGTGTTCGAGCTTTTCCGCTAGTTCATTAACAGTAGCACTCATATCTACCTTGGTCTTTTCCTGCACTTGTAAGACCTTTTCTATTTGGGTTTGCAAGTCTGCAATAGGCTTTTCAAAATCAAATGTTGTTTGCATAATTATATGTGTCTAGCGCATTTCAGCTCGCTAAGTTAGCTTATTTTATGCTTTTTCAGAAATAAGAACGAAAAAAGCTATACTTCCTAATAAACCAGCACTCTTTTTGCCGAGACACAATTGTATTGGAATATCAGTGGAAAAGTGATAATTTAGGACATTTTATGATCATGACAGAAGAAAAGAAAGATACCAATCCCATACCATTTTTAGTGAAGCTGGTTTTATGGATTTTATTATATGCCTCGTTTTGGTATTCCGGCGATTTTTATGAGCAACATCCTCGGCTGAATAAAGTGTCCGATGGACTTAATCTGTTTTTGACAGCCAGCATATTGTTTTCTATAGGTCGGTATATCATTATAACCATATATAATAAGAGGCATGAAAAGCGCATAGTACGTGGTAATTTCGTGTTGGGTATTAATCGGCTTACGGTAGTACTCAACACATCTGTAGCGTTGATCAGTTTTATGATTGCTTTTGGTATAGACCCGCGAGAGTTTGTTACTAGCTTAACCATTGTGGCAATGGCAATAGCGGTTACATTTCGGGAATATATTACCAACTTGATATCGGGATTGTTTATTATGTTTTCGGATCAGCTGTCGGTAGGCGATAGGGTAAAGGTTGGCGAACATAAAGGGCGTATTGTCGATATCAATTTTTCTAGTCTGATTATACAAAATGAAGATGACGATATGGTCATGGTACCTAACAACATGGTTTTTACGTCTCCGATAATCAACTTGTCTGCACATCGCTCGACGCTTTTTTTGGTGAAATTTGAATTGCCGCTACAGGCTGCAGTGGAAGTGGATAAGTTGGAAAAAAGCATACAAGCGCTTCTGGCAAATCATCCTTATCTAACCGGAGAAGATGATTTACAGCTTAAAGTCGTTGAAATAGGGAAAGATTATGCTAAATACAAGATGGAAATGCATGCAAAAAGCAGTAGTAACAAAGTACATAAACAAGTAGAAAATGAAGTGTTTAAAGAGGTTCTGAAGTTTAAGAGGGACTATGATGTAGAGGCTTAAGCTATATTTTACGAACCTTTATTTGTTTAACAAAATGATGAGATCCTTTTTCCAGAATTAAATCCGCGCGGTAGCGGGTAGGTAATATGTTCTTATGCAGGTTTGGGAGGTTAATGGTATTCCAGATAGTTGTAGCCATGGCAATACTTTCTTCTTTATCTAGATTGGCATAACGATGAAAATAGGAGGCCGGATTTTGGAAAGATGTTGCACGTAAAGATTCAAATCTATTAATATACCAATTTATTAAATCCTTCTCATCGGCATCGACATAAATAGAATAATCAAAATAATCTGAAACGAAAACGCTGTTTCCAGTAGATGAGTTAACCTGCAATACATTTATCCCTTCCACAATAAGTATATCCGGTTGTGCTATGATTTGGCTTTCGTGCGGAATGACATCGTATTCCAAATGTGAATAAACAGGTACTTCAAACTGGGGAAGCCCAGATTTCATCGATGCAAGAAAACTCAGTAATAGTTTGGTGTCGTAACTCTCCGGAAAGCCTTTACGTATATTCCGTTCTGCTAAAATTTTGTTAGGGTACAGAAAACCGTCTGTTGTTACCAGCTCCACTTTGGGTTTGTTTGGAAGCATGGAGAGCACTTTCTGTAGCACACGTGCGGTTGTACTTTTTCCTGCAGCTACAGATCCAGCTATCCCTATGATAAAAGGAAGGCTATTCGTAGCCTTGTTTAGAAAATTATTTACAGCAGCATGCTGGTCTTTTGTACGCTTAATCAAAATACCCAACAAGTGTGCTAACGGGAAATATATTTCTTCAATTTCGGTAACAGTGAGGGGTTCATTTAAAGCCCGTAAATTTTTCACATCCTCCCCCGCAAGGTGATGTGAAAAATGGCCGTTTAAATTTTTCCATTCCGTCCTGTCAAATAACTGAAATGGTGTATCAACCTCGCTGTTGTTAGTTGAAGACATTTATTTAAATTTTGAATGTCGGCAAACATAGATAAAATGCTTCGCATTCACGAATACATTATAAAAAATTATATTAAATTGCTTTGTATGACAATAGGATTACTTAATATTTTATGTATCGGACATTTGTCGGCAATTTTCAACAGGCGCTGTCTTTGCGTTTCATCGAGATTGCCATCCAGACGGATATGACACTTGATAAAATTAGTTTCCTGTAACTCACCCTTCTGTTTACTGACGGATAAGGAAATTTCGATAGCATCTACATCCCATTTTTTTCGATCGGCATACATACGCATCGTAATCGCTTTACAGCTACCGAGGGATGATAACAGGAGTTCCCCTGGTGCCGGTCCTAAATCCTGACCGCCCAAGTCTTTTGGTTCATCGGCAATAAGCACGTGGGGCTGTATATGAATTTCTGTTTTGTATGGATCTTTTCCAATTTTTGTAATAACGCTTTTAGTCATATGTCCCCGCTGATTGTTTAGGTAAATAATCCTTCAATAATTAGGCTTCCGGTTGCTGGATTTGTAGCTAATGGTACATTATATAAATCAGATATCCGCATCAACATTTGAATATCAGGTTCATGAACGTGTTTACCTAATGGATCCCGGAAGAATATGATTCCGTCGACTTTGCCTTCCGCCGTTAGTGCAGCGATCTGTGCATCACCTCCTTTAGGACCACTTAGTTTGAGCTCCACTTCTAACCCCGTTTTTGCTATGTAGGATCCAGTAGTACCTGTCGCAATGATGTGCGCTTCCTGAAGAAATTCAATATGGTCTTTTACAAATGCCACCATGTCTGCTTTCTTTCCGTCGTGTGCAATTAATGCAATTGTTTTCTTCATCTATTTAAATTTTGTTTTAGTGTTTTCTTTAGCACTTTAAGATAGTTAAAAATATTGGGCTATCCAAAGAAAATATAAGCTACAATAATAGCGGCGATAATACCAACAAGTTCCGCTAAAAGCGCACAAGGTAATGCATGTCGTGTCTTTTTGATCGCTACCGATCCAAAATAAACAGCCAACACGTAAAATGTAGTTTCGGTAGAACCCTGTATTACACACGCCACACGGGCAGCAAAATCATCAGCACCTTTTGTTGCCATCAGTTCTACCATCAGTCCCCGCGCACCCGAACCACTCAATGGTTTCATGAATGCGACGGGCAATGCTTCTACAAAAGAAGTGTCTATTCCTACTAATGCGATGAGCGAAGAGATGCCCTGTACCAAATAATCCATCGTGCCAGAAGCTCGAAACACCGCTATACCCACTAAAATGGCTACCAGATAGGGGATAATTTTCACGGCCACTTCGAATCCCTCTTTTGCGCCTTCGATAAAGGCATCATATACGTTGATACGTTTAAATAAAGCTAGGGCAATGAATGAAACAAAGATGCTAAATAAAACGAGATTACCGAATACGCGGGATATCACATCAATTTCCGCAGGTGCTAATGTGCTGAAATAATATAATGCACTGCCTACCAAAACAAGCAATCCACCCAAATAGAGGATAATCGTTTTATGAAAGAGGTTAATTTTTTGGTAAATGGCAACCATAACAAGTGCGGCTAGTGTCGAAAAGAAAGTCGCAATAAGAATAGGTAAAAAGATGTCGGAGGGTTGTGCAGCGCCGGCTTCTTGTCTATAGGCCATAATAGAAATAGGTAGCAACGTTAGACTTGATGCATTTAATACAATAAACATAATCTGCGCGTTGCTGGCGGTATCTTTCTGGGGATTAAGTTCCTGTAGTTCCTTCATTGCTTTTAATCCTAATGGCGTAGCGGCATTGTCCAGACCTAAAGCATTGGCCGAAAAATTCATCAGTATGGAACCCAATGCGGGATGGTTTTTAGGAATTTCGGGAAAAAGCCGGTTAAAAAAAGGCCCGACGGCTTTAGCAAAGATATTAATCATACCTCCTTTTTCTCCTATTTTCATAATCCCTAGTGCAAACGTCATCATACCGATTAAACCGAGAGATATGGTGGCACCATTAGCTGCGCTTTCAAAGAGAGAATTCACAATATTTTGGAAAACCTCGGTATCGCCGCCAATAAGCTTAACGATAGCAACTAGAAATGTTATTAAGAAAAAAGAGACCCAAATGTAATTTAGTGCCATACGTGTTTTTTTGCTGCGTAAACCTAAATAAATTCATTTTTATATGCAATTTAATTGCGCATAATATAAAATGAATTTATTTCGTTCTCCTCTGCCATCAATGGCTATTTTTATAGAGGAAATTAGGACTTAATTTTTTAAAAAATTCCATACGGATCGATCCGAGTTATTTTTTTTGTCCTGTATGATTTCAGCGACTATTTGATTCATCCGTTCTTCATGTTCACTGATTAATTTATCCCCTAACGAGATCAGTTTTTGGATATTAGACGGAGAAGCAGAATCCATGGATGGGTTGACAGAGGAGAGACTACTAGGTTCTATACGGATATAATTACTCGATTTGTTAACAGACCGGAACAATTGTTTTAAGTAATAGTCTGTACTTTCCGCAGAGCTACTGCTCATGATATCGACTAATGCAGGTCCGATGGAGATAGCCCACTTCTTTTTGAAATCTTCGTAATTATACGATATTTTTGACAAGCCGGTTCCCAAAGAAAGAATCCAAATATCATTTATTTTATACGTATTATAGCTTTTAATGACCTCTAAAAGAGCGGATAGGGAAGGGTTGTGGGCAAAGACACCGCCATCAACTAAGGGATAGCGCGTTTCAGCGAGAGAAAATATCTCTGCCACCGAGAAATACGTAGGCGCAGCGGACGTCGCACGACAGGCATCTCGTATGTAAAAGTCGCGCGAGTCACCATGCGAGATGGCCTTTTGTTGTCGGAAAAGATGATTTTTACGTAATTCAATATTATATGCAGTGATAATGCAAGGCTTGAGCAGTTCACTAAGCCTTTTATCTCCAAAATAACTTTTCAAAACATTTTCCAATATCGTCTCATCGTAAAGTTCGCTTAACAAACCGAATTTGCTCAGAAAACGACGCCAAGTTGAAGCAGAAAATATTTCTGTACCGTGGTCTACATAAATATCCAGTGCATCCTTCGCGGTATACTTTTGTTTTTTCTGATCGCTATCATCCGGGCATAATAATATAGATAAAAGGATTCCGCCGGTGCTTGTACCTGCAAAAAAATCAAAATAGTCGGTTAAATGCGCTTTGGGATTATTAGTTGCCTGTTGTATTTTTTCTTCTAACGCTACCAAAAACATTCCTGGAATGATACCTCGGATACCGCCGCCGTCTATTGAAAGTACTCTCTTCATACGCTCATTCGGTTTATCTTTTAAATCTAGGTAAAAAAGGTCAAACCGGCGAATTTTTTATATCTTGCCCTATTAAATATAAATCAAGAAACGAGTGCTGAAGCAACAAATGGCTATAAAATTTCGGTTAGAAAAACTAATTCCTGCTGATTTTCCGATATATTTCGATTTGGTTGGTAATGAAGAGGTAATGGCGATGATTACAGAGCGGGCTATTCCGCTAGAAGAAGCAAAATCGGATTACGAGAAGCGGATGTTGGAAAATCAGTTTCATAGTGATTTTGGACATTTTAAAATCATGGAGGAAAAATCCGATAATTTTATAGGGGTTGGAAAATTGGAAATAGAGGCACCCGATAGTAATAAGGCCGAGTTGGGATATATGCTTCTACCTAAATATTGGGGAAAGGGGATTGCAAGTGAGGTTGCCTATCAGCTAATCGGAGCAGCGAGGAAACATGTCTTTATTAAAAAGTTGTTTGCCATCATAGACCCCAAAAATATCCCATCTAGAAAAATCCTAGTTAACAATGGTTTTGTTTCTAAGGAATTTACGGATTTTGATGGTTTACCGGGAGAGGTTTTGGAATTGGTAATTCCGCGAAATTAAACGAACTATTATTTTTTGTTCAGATACTCTATCTTGTAATCACCGATATGATTGTTGCTCTCCGCAATTTTCTTTTTGTGGGTAAAGTAGTTAAATAATCCGATAGCAATCAAGATGGCCGAAATACCGATAAATATATTTTCAATAATTCGTCCGTATTCTACCGTAGTCAAATTATTTATACTTATGCCCGCAACCAAAAAATACATGGAAGTGCGTATAAAAGCCAATAAAGTGGATTGATTGGCTAGAATTGTTCGTTGCAAAGCTAATTTTTCCCGTAAAATCAAATCCTTATTCATCTTATCTGCTGTAACTTCCTTCGGATCGAACCCTGCAGATTCTAATCCCTAAACGCTATAAAAGTAAAAGTCCATCTTTTGGATGAACTTTTACCTTGCGGAGAGAGCGGGATTCGAACCCGCGGTACCGTTTCCAGTACGACAGTTTAGCAAACTGTTCCTTTCGGCCACTCAGGCACCTCTCCTTTATTTGAGTAGTGCAAACATAACGCAAATATTTCAATCCACAAAGCTTTAAACCCGTTTTTTTACTAAAAACGAATAAACATCTGACACTCAATTTAATTTTTTGTATTAGGCGTTGCAAGAGCAGTTTTCTTGTTGACATCATAGTCAATCCGTACGTGATAAATGCTCTTTAGCATCGATTTAAAAATATCCGAAACTTCGGTAATATCACGCATCGTAATATCAGAATTAATAAACTGCCGTTGAGCAATTTTGTAATCCACAATCTTATCTACCAAGTTATTGATAGACTCCTCGGTAGGCTCTTTCAACGCTCTTGAAGCAGCTTCTACCGAATCTGCAATCATGAGTACGGCAGTCTCTTTAGAAAAAGGTACCGGGCCTGGATATTTGAAGATGCTTTCGTCTACCAATTTGTCTGGATTGTTCTTGACGGCCATATTATAGAAATAATCGACTTTCGTTGTGCCGTGGTGTGTGCGTATAAAATCAATAATAACATCTGGCAGTTGGTTTTTCTTCGCCATTTCAATGCCTTTATGCACGTGCGATATAATAATTTGAGCAGATTGTTCCGGTGTAAGCTCCGCGTGGGGGTTGATGTCTGTTTTTTGGTTTTCGATGAAAAACAAAGGATTCGACATTTTCCCGATATCGTGATATAATGCTCCTGCACGAATTAACAACGGATTTCCACCAATTTTATAGATAGCTGCTTCTGCAAGATTAGCAACCTGTAAGGAATGCTGAAAAGTTCCAGGCGCTTTTAAGGAAAGTTCCCGTAACAAACGGGAATTACTATTGGTCAATTCCATTAACGTCAGATCGGAGACGATGCCAAATAAGCGCTCGAATGCATATATTAATGGATAGGCGAGGAGCGTTAATCCGACGCTAACAACGAAAGGTATAATGTCTGTCCAGTAAATAGTGCTTATAGATCCGTTACGTGTTAACACTAAACCCACATAAGCGATGATATAAGTCCCTAGAATGATAAGCGATGATACTAAAAACTGTTCCCGTTTGACGAGTGTTCTGATGCTGTAAATAGCCACCATACCGGTCATAAACTGTAAAAACACGAACTCAAAGCTATTTGGTACAAATAGGGCGGCTAGCAATACCATGAGCAAATGGATGTTCAGGGCTACACGTGTGTCGAACAACACCCTAAAGATAATTGGAACACTACAGTAGGGGATGTAATAAAGGTTAGGGATTTTCATGTTGATGGCCCATGAGAGCACACCAAGCATGGATATAATGACGATTAAAATAATAAATAGCAACCTGTTACTATCAAAGATAGTTGATCGGAAAAAATACAAGAAGACCATTAAAAGGGATACACACATGGAGATGACGACAAAGTGGCCAAGCATAACGTATCCCTGATTACCGCTAATGCGCGCTTCATCCTCAAAAACCTTACGTAAAGAAGTCAATTTCTGGTAAGTTTCATTACTGATGATTTTATCTTTTTCTGCGATAAGTTCTCCTTTTTGTACCATTCCACGGGTAGTAGAAATATTGGCCAACGCATTCTGTTCCGCTTTGTTTGTTAGATTTTCATGAAAAATGTAATTAATCGTAACGTAATTTTTGAGCGTCTCTGCCAGCCAGCTCTTCTGATCTATTTTGTTATTTCTGGAAAGGTTGCTTTCGATATACTGGTTAGCCGATTCGATGGTGAAAATATCTGCCGTATTTTTCTGTTGGGCAACATTATCTTGAAGTAGTGTGAAATTATACTGGCTTTGGGCTTGGTCCACCTGTTCCGCGTTCAGCCCCTTGTTTTGATAACGGTTATTCAACGAGATAATACCTCTATTGTAAACGTAACTAAGAAGGGCATTTCCGACAGACTGGTATGTTTCTTTATCTTGATTAGATATGGAATCCATATTTGCTATTTGCCATTTCTCCGCAATATCCGTATTAAATTGATCAATTTGTTCTTTGCTGACACTACTGTTTAAATTGTATATAGGTTGTACGGTCTTCAAAATCTGCTCTCTATCTTTATTAAGCTCCTCCTGTGTTTTTAAGATGGCAAAATTATAGGGAGATACAAGGTTCTCATGATTCCATACTTTTCCTTTTTCAAATTCGTACCGAAAGCGTGGTTGTTTAGGTAAAAAAATACAAATCAATATGATTGCCAAAATGATCATGGCAGATTTCACTATAAAAGAATTGTTTTGATTCTTGTCGCGAAGATAATTGATCTTGAGTTTAGCCACTTGCTTGTCGTTTTTATGCTATCCAATATAATTTACAACAAATGTACTAAATACTAATTTACTCGCATAATAGCCTTAAACTTCCGTATCTTTGCAAAAAGATATAAAGAACATGCCAATAACAAAACATCTGATAGCCCCCTCTGTTCTGGCCGCTGATTTTGCGAAGCTTTATGATGATATCCAAATGATAAACAATAGTGAGGCGGATTGGTTTCATATTGATATTATGGATGGTGTTTTTGTGCCGAATATCTCTTTTGGCTTTCCGGTTATGCAGGCGATTGCGAAATACGCAACTAAGCCATTAGATGTACACTTGATGATTGTAGACCCAGATCGTTATCTAAAAAACTGTAAGGATTCAGGTGCTTCTATGATTACCGTGCATTACGAAGCCTGTACACACCTTCACCGCACATTGGCAGCTATTAAGGAACTAGGTTGTAAAGCCGGTGTCGCCTTAAATCCCCATACGCCGGTGTCGTTGTTAGCGGATGTCATTCGGGATATCGATTTAGTGTTAGTCATGTCGGTGAACCCTGGATTTGGAGGCCAGAAGTTTATTGAACGTACCTATGATAAGGTGAAAGCTTTAAGAGCTTTAGCCGCAGGCGTGAACGATAGTTTATTAATCGAGATTGACGGGGGAGTAACCCTACAAAATGCTGCCCCACTGTTGCAGGCCGGAGCAAATGTATTGGTAGCCGGTTCCTTTGTATTTAATGCGGCAGATCCTCTGGAAACGATTAAAAAATTAAAGACTGTTGATTATACTATGCGTTCGGTATAACCACAGATTTTCTTTAATTATAAACTCCAATAATGAGATTGTTTATCAAAGTGATCAGCCTCATTGTTTTTGGTGGCATCTATTCAGTTTAGAATAATTCCAAATTATGCAATCAGGTGCTTATTTTCTCGATAAAGTTTGTTTTTTTTTACTTTTGCGCTGAAAAAAAAGAGTGTTGTTTTTCGGTAAATTGTTCCGTGAGCAACCTATTGATAAAAAAGTAATAACCGTTCATATTTATACAACAAAACGGTTTTAGCTTGATAATACACCATTATGAGTATATATAACGATTACATTCAGGAAATCGAAGAGAGAAAAGGACAAGGTCTTCATCCTAAACCTATTGATGGAGCAGAATTGTTAAGTGAAATCATTGAACAGATTAAAGATTCGAATAATCCATATCGGAAAGATTCAATTCAGTTTTTTGTGTACAATACCTTGCCTGGAACGACGCCCGCTGCAGGTGTAAAGGCTAAATTTCTCAAGGAAATTATCCTTGGACAGTTTTTTGTCGAAGAAATTACGCCGGCTTTTGCATTTGAGTTGTTGTCGCATATGAAGGGTGGGCCTTCCATCGAAGTATTGCTTGATCTAGCTTTAAGTGAAGATGCTGCAATTGCCAAAGAAGCCGCAAAAGTTTTGAAAACACAAGTATTCCTTTACGATGCGGATACGGATCGTTTAAAATCAGCTTACGAAAGTGGAAATGCTATTGCGAAAGAGATTTTGGAGAGTTATGCAAAAGCGGAATTTTTTACAGAGTTACCTGAAGTGCCTGAAGAAATAAACGTTGTTACTTATATCGCTGCCGAGGGAGATATTTCTACAGATTTATTATCTCCGGGTAATCAGGCGCATTCACGTTCTGACCGTGAGTTGCATGGAAAATGTATGATGTCGCTTCATGCGCAAGTGGAAATCAAAGCCTTACAAGCGAAACATCCGAATGCAAGTGTGATGTTAATTGCCGAAAAAGGGACGATGGGCGTAGGTTCGTCGCGTATGTCGGGAGTCAATAATGTTGCGCTCTGGACGGGTAAACAAGCGAGTCCTTATGTGCCGTTTGTAAATATTGCGCCGATCGTAGCAGGAACAAATGGGATTTCGCCGATTTTTCTAACGACAGTAGATGTGACCGGAGGTATTGGTATTGATTTGAAGAACTGGGTTAAAAAAATCGATGCCGATGGGAGACCCGTGTTGAACGAAAAAGGTGAACCGATTTTAGAACAAGTGTATTCTGTAGCTACCGGTACCGTATTGACCATTAATACGAAAACAAAAAAATTATATAACGGTGATCAGGAGTTGATTGATATTTCCAAATCATTAACTCCTCAGAAAATGGAGTTCATCAAAGCTGGAGGTTCGTATGCTATTGTGTTCGGTAAAAAAATCCAGACATTTGCAGCAAGAATTTTGGAGGTAGAAGCTCCGCAGGTATTTGCAGCTTCGAAGGAAATCACCGTCGAAGGACAAGGGCTGACAGCTGTTGAAAAAATATTTAACAAAAATGCTGTTGGTGTCACAGCAGATAAAGTTTTGCATGCCGGTTCAGACGTTCGCGTACAAGTTAACATCGTTGGCTCGCAAGATACAACAGGTTTGATGACGGCCCAGGAATTGGAATCTATGGCAGCTACTGTCATATCACCTATTGTCGATGGAGCGTATCAGTCAGGTTGCCATACAGCTTCGGTTTGGGATAAAAAAGCGCAGGCTAACATCCCGAAATTAATGAAGTTTATGAACGATTTTGGGTTGATTACAGCGCGGGATCCGAAAGGTGAATATCATGCGATGACCGATGTTATCCATAAAGTGTTGAACGACATTACCGTCGACGAATGGGCAATCATCATCGGTGGTGACTCCCATACGAGGATGTCTAAAGGGGTAGCTTTTGGTGCCGACTCGGGAACTGTTGCGTTGGCTTTAGCGACCGGTGAGGCTTCTATGCCGATTCCGGAATCTGTTAAAGTAACCTTTAAAGGCGAGATGAAAGATTATATGGATTTCCGCGATGTGGTTCACGCGACACAAGCCCAAATGCTTAAACAATTTGGTGGTGAAAACGTATTCCAAGGAAGGGTTATCGAAGTTCATATCGGAACACTTCCCGCTGACCAAGCCTTTACGTTTACCGATTGGACGGCAGAAATGAAAGCGAAAGCATCTATCTGTATTTCGGAAGATGATACCTTGATTGAGTCATTGGAAATTGCGAAACGTAGAATCCAGATCATGATTGATAAGGGAATGGATAACAACAACGCGGTGCTCCAAGGCTTGATTAATAAAGCGAATAAACGTATTGAAGAAATCAAATCTAGTGAAAAACCAGCCTTGAAGCCAGATGCCGATGCAAAATATTACGCTGAAGTGGTGATTGATTTGGATATCATCGATGAACCAATGATTGCCGATCCGGATGTCAACAACGAAGATGTTTCGAAACGCTATACACATGATACGATACGTGATTTGACGTATTACGGTGGTGATAAAAAAGTGGACCTTGGTTTCGTAGGCTCGTGTATGGTACACAAAGGTGATTTGAAAATTGTTTCTAAAATGCTGCGTAATATAGAAGAACAGCAGGGTGAAGTGAAATTTAATGCACCTTTGGTTGTAGCCGCTCCGACTTATAATATTATTGATGAGTTGAAAGAAGAAGGAGATTGGGCATTGTTGGAAAAATATTCCGGATTTGAGTTTAACGACGCTGCACCAAAGGGTGCCGCCCGTACAGAATATGAAAATATGATGTATTTGGAACGTCCAGGTTGCAATCTTTGTATGGGTAACCAAGAAAAAGCGGAGAAAGGTGACACGGTAATGGCTACGTCAACCCGTCTTTTCCAAGGTCGTGTAGTCGAAGATTCGGAACGTAAAAAAGGAGAATCTTTGTTGGCTTCAACTCCGGTTGTCGTGTTATCGGCAATTTTGGGAAGAATTCCGACAATTGAAGAATATAAAGCGGCTGTAGTCGATATCGATTTGACTAAATTCACACCGTCAAACAAGCAACTTGTTCATTAGTTGTAGGTAATTTCAATCGTACGGACAGCATCCGAAATCCATATCGATTTCGGATGCTGTTTTTTTGTAGGTCAACGCTCGCTTTCCATTCTTGACAATTTGATATTTACACCATTTTTTCGTATCTTTCGCTAAATCAAATTGTTAATAAACGAATTTATTTAGAGAGAGAATATGGCTTTTGACATTGAAATGATTAGGAAGGTGTATAGCCAATATGACGAACGCATTGCTGCTGCGCGTCAAGTGGTTAATAAACCTTTAACGCTTGCGGAGAAAATTCTGTATACACATTTATGGGCAGGAACCGCAACCGAAGCTTATGAGCGAGGAGCTTCTTATGTAGATTTTGCACCGGATCGTGTTGCCATGCAAGATGCTACGGCACAAATGGCTTTATTGCAGTTTATGCAAGCCGGACGCCCTAAAGTAGCGGTACCTTCAACTGTTCACTGTGACCACTTAATCCAGGCAAGGGATGGTGCGGAACAGGACTTGACACGAGCGAAAAACGAAAGCTCAGAAGTATTTAATTTTTTATCTTCTGTATCCAATAAATATGGAATAGGCTTTTGGAAGCCAGGGGCAGGTATTATCCACCAAGTGGTGTTGGAGAACTATGCTTTCCCTGGTGGAATGATGATTGGAACGGACTCACACACAGTGAATGCCGGAGGCTTAGGTATGGTGGCTATTGGTGTTGGCGGAGCTGACGCTTGCGATGTCATGGCTGGTTTACCATGGGAACTTAAATTCCCAAAACTAATCGGTGTTAAATTGACCGGTAAGTTATCTGGATGGGTTGCACCAAAAGATGTCATTCTAAAAGTAGCCGGTATTTTGACGGTAAAAGGTGGTACAGGTGCTATTGTCGAGTATTTTGGCGAAGGAGCAGAGTCCTTATCATGTACAGGTAAAGGTACCATTTGTAACATGGGGGCGGAGATTGGAGCAACAACTTCGACTTTCGGTTATGATGCTTCTATGGAACGTTATCTACGTGCCACTGATCGTGCTGACGTTGCTGATGCAGCAAATGCAATCAAACAGCATCTAACAGCCGATCCTGAAGTATATGCGAATCCAGAGCAATATTTTGATCAGTTAATTGAAATCAATTTGTCTGAATTGGAACCGTCGTTGAATGGTCCGTTTACACCGGATTTATATACGCCGGTTTCGCGTATGCGCGAAGAAGCGGAAAAGAATGGTTGGCCTTTAAAAGTCGAATGGGGGTTGATCGGTTCCTGTACAAACTCTTCTTACGAGGATTTATCCCGTGCCGCTTCAATTGCTAAACAGGCTATTGATAAAGGCTTGGTTACAAAAGCGGAATTTGGTATTAACCCGGGTTCGGAACAGGTACGATATACAGCAGACCGTGACGGTTTGCTAAAAACGTTTGAAGATTTAAACGCTACTATCTTTACGAACGCTTGTGGCCCTTGTATCGGTATGTGGGATCGTGCTGGAGCTGATAGACAAGAGAAAAATACCATTGTCCACTCGTTTAACAGAAACTTTGCAAAACGTGCTGACGGTAATCCAAATACGTACGCCTTTGTGACTTCTCCGGAAATGGTGGCCGCAATTGCTATCGCTGGTAATCTAGGGTTTAACCCAGTTACGGATACGTTGACTAACAAAAACGGTGAGCAGGTTAAACTGGATCCACCAACAGGTGATGA
This sequence comes from Sphingobacterium micropteri, assembly GCF_014692515.1. GTDB lineage: Bacteria > Bacteroidota > Bacteroidia > Sphingobacteriales > Sphingobacteriaceae > Sphingobacterium > Sphingobacterium micropteri. The sequence goes on from NZ_JACOIK010000018.1 coordinate 56,123, forward strand.
ATTGCCGTCAAAAGGTTTTGATGTGGAAGATCCAGGATATCAGGCGCCAGCAGCCGATGGTTCGGCAGTAACAGTGGACGTATCGCCTACGTCTGATCGTCTTCAATTATTAGAACCATTCGCTGCATGGGAAGGTACGGATCTTACTGGATTGAAACTGTTAATAAAAGCCAAGGGTAAATGTACGACCGACCATATTTCGATGGCAGGGCCTTGGTTGAAATATCGAGGGCATTTGGATAATATTTCTAACAATATGCTTATTGGAGCGGTCAATTTCTTTAACGATAAAACAGACTTTGTGAAGAATCAATTGACTGGTGAATATGCGGCAGTGCCAGCTACACAACGTGCCTACAAAGCGGCAGGTATTGGTTCGATCGTCGTTGGTGATGAAAACTATGGTGAAGGATCTTCTCGTGAACATGCGGCCATGGAGCCTCGTCATCTAGGTGTGCGTGCGGTGTTAGTTAAATCTTTCGCCCGTATTCACGAAACCAACTTAAAGAAACAAGGTATGTTGGGCTTAACGTTTGACAATAAGGACGATTACGATAAAATTAAAGAGGATGATACTATTGACATCATTGGCTTAACAACGTTTGCTCCTGGAAAACCATTGACTATTGTCTTGCATCATGCTGATGGCACACAAGATAGTATCTTGGTTAATCATACATACAATGCACAGCAGATTGAATGGTTTAAAGCCGGTGGAGCATTGAATATTATCCGTGCAAATCAAACGAAATAAATTTAAGTAAGTAAACGAATGCGAAAGCCGCGGCTCTTTAATAGGTCGTGGCTTTTTCTATGGTCTTAAATGCGCTTCGCATACACAACCACAAGCCGGTCATCATATAGTGTCGTAAAATATAAATAATCTTCTCCGCCCTCTTTAATTTTGAATTTCTTTCGGATCTGTTCGACTTTTAAAGGAAAATTTTTAGTGACGATATTGGCTTTCGCTACACCAACACTTTTTTTAAATATAGAAAACGGAACAACCTGTTGTATACGAAAGACACGTCCAGGAAAATCACCTATGACATCATCGTGGCTATACAAATGGCTGTGCTGATGTAGTTTCTGAAGATGGAAAGCGGTAGCGACAGATTTAAAAGCACCCGCTTTGGTAATGGCCACATCAGGGTCATATAGAAAGTTTGTCGGTTTCCCCAATGTTGGTACCGTTTCCTTCTCTTGTATATAATTAAAAGAGAACGTCTGCGATTTGTCTGCCGATAGACGTACGGCATGAATAGTCGGTATGCCTTGAAAAGATTTCTCCTGGACAAACAATAATTCCTTACAATCGTTTTCGATGCTGATGACGTATACTTCTCTGACATGTGGCAGTACATTTAATGCCCCCGAGATATCGAGCAGTGGTGCTGATTTAGTGAGGAGCGTATCCGAATGTTCAAAAAATAAGGATTGATAAGCGAGTATATTAGGTTCGCAATCTTCCAGCCGGAAAACTTTTTGATTTTTTACTCTACGGGATGGATCAGTATAAATATAATCATATCGTTTACGTGATGAAGCTAAGAAAGTGATGCCATCTCCCGTGTGAAATTGTACGTTGTCTATAGCTAATTCAAGAAAATTATGCGCTACGATTTGCGACAGTTGGGGGTTAATTTCACAATGTATTACTTTTTTTGCACAACGTGCAAAAAAATAGCTGTCCACACCAAACCCTCCCGTCAAATCTAACACCGTACAGTCTGGTGAAAGAAGGGAAACCTTGAACTTTCCAGTCTTGGCAGAGGAACACTGCTCCAGGTTAAGTTTTTCGGGGAAATATAAGGCTTTGTCTTGTTTTAGCCATTCCGGCATTTTACTGCTCACTTTTTGCCAGCCGGTTATCTGTTGTGCAAGTTCTGACGATGAGACGCCCTCAAATGGACTTTTTTTCAACGCAATCCGGCTTGCATCCATGTCAGCATGCTGTCGGATAAACGTCTGAACTTCCGCTAACAAAATGTTTCCGTTCACCCTTTAGCTCCTTAACTCCTTAACTAGTAACTGGCAGGTGTAACTATCTTTCAGCTCCCGGATAATTTCCTTATTCACCAATACCCGATCGATAGTTTCTTGATTATAATAGCGTATCGTAATAAGTTCCAAACCCTTTTCAACACTTACCTTATAGCGTTTTTCCAATTCTTCGAGCAAGACATCCACATTAGCACCGGTATCATCAATACTAACACAGAAGCTTATGGCGCTGTTGTGCATCATATTTATTTTGATACGGTGGTTATGGAAGAGGTTGAATATATGGCTTAAGTTATCCTCTACAATAAAAGAAAAATCCCGCGGCTGTATACTCACAAAAACCTGATTGACTTTAAAAATAAAAGAAGGAATAGGCAGTCCATCATTTGTCGTACGAATCAGTGTTCCGGGTTGCTCGGGAGCGACAAAAGAGCGTACATTTAACGTGATTTTCTTGTTCTGTAACGGTTTAATTGTCTTCGGATGGATAACTGTTGCCCCGTAATACGTTAACTCAATAGCGTCGGTATAGGATAATTCCGGAATGAGTTCTGTCGGATTAAACCATTTTGGATCAGCATTGAGCACACCGGGTACATCTTTCCATATGGTCACATTATCAACCTGTAGGCAAGCTGCGAATATAGCTGCCGAATAATCGGATCCCTCGCGACCCAGCGTTGTGGTGAAGTTTTCCGAGGTAGAGCCGATAAAACCTTGTGTGATAATGATTTGATTGTCGAGTATACTTGGTAATTCTCTGCGGATTTTATCTTCTGTTTTTTGCCAGTTAACGTCTGCTTCCCGATAGGTGTTGTCCGTAAAAATGTAATCACGTGCATCTATCCATTTGATAGGCAACCCAATGTGGGTACAGTAAGCAGCAAGGATTTTTGAAGAAACAATTTCGCCGGCAGAAACAATCTGATCATGCAGATAGTCGTATGCATCTTGTGGTTCTTCTTCCAGTATCCATTCAATTTCTACGAAGCAATTTGCAATTTCATCAAATATGGGATGATGCGATACGCCGAAAAGTGCTGTCAGAATCTGTTGATGTGCTGTTTTTACCTTTTCCAACAAGTCAAATGCTTGCCCGGTCTGGTCCGCAAAATGTTGGGTAACCTCGGTCAGCGCATTGGTGGTTTTACCAAGTGCAGAAACCACCACAAGCAACTCATCCTCCTTATATTTAGTTATAATATCTGCTACATTTCGGATGCTGTCCGCATCTTTTACTGATGCTCCGCCAAATTTAAATACTTGCATTAAAATGTTTTTTATTTTAAAGTTTTCAGGAAAAAGCTGTATCGGTTGAATACTAAGCTTTTATAAAGATTATCAAAAAAGTCAGGTAACGATTTGGTAACGGTGCTTATTACTTTGTTTTTCAATACATTTCCGTTCGCTCGTAGCAAATATACATATTTTTCAGAAATCCGTCCCAATCAATTATATTTTCTTAAAATATCAATAAATATTAAACCAAATAGACATCTTTGAGATGGCTATTTCCATTTTGTAATCCTTGTACTTGCATTTTTATTTGTGTATTCAAAATGTTTTTTTATCTTTGTACAAGAATTACTAAAACAAAAAAACCAAATTCTACTGCACATAGATTTGGTTTTAAGATATTTTTGATGTTTGACTTATAAAATCCCCGTATTGCGCTTAACAATACATCTCCTGAGGCTAGTCACCTCATTATGGTTTAGAGTATTATAGTCTGTTTCGTTTTTGCAAAACTATGTATTTATATGTATATACACAAGTTTTCATTGGTTATAATGCTCTATTAAGCAATTTTTATAAATATTTAAATCTAAGCTAATGGCAGCAAACACAGTTTTAGCAGCTTTAGGTATGGCTGCTGGTAAGGTTATCATAAAAAAAGCAACAGAATCGTTGCTAGATAACAAAAATCAAATTTATACCTATTTACAGTCCAATTTTACTAAATTAAAGAATGAGGATGTTCGATTTTCTATCAGTTATTTAATCAGAATTAAAATTCCCGGCACTTCTAAATTTTTGTTAGTTCGTGGTCACCGTATTAAAGACCAACTACAACCTGTAGGTGGTGTTTACAAAAAACTTAACGGTTTTTCAGAATTTGAAAAATGGGGATATAAGGAAGATTGCGGAGCGAAGGGAATGAAATCGGATGATATTAGCAAAGACGATTTACGTTTTCGAGTGAAAGGTAAATATGCTTTAGATGTTATTAAATGGTTTGAATCCAGAAAAGACCGTGAAACAACCTATGACCGTGAATTCAACGAAGAGCTTATTGAAGACCATGGATTTGATAAAGATATTTTTTACTCCAAATCATTCAGAGAGGTGCAAAAAACGATGAAAGTATTTGGTTACAGTACTTTTCATCAATGTTATGAAGTTTTGATTTATGACATTGTTGAGTTTCTTCCAACTCTGGAACAAGAAGTAGTGCTGAAAAAACTTCTAAAAAATCCTCGCAAATTAGGCAGTGATTTCATGGTAGTAGACATCAGCGAAATTGAAAGATTATTGGTAATTGAGCATGAAGAACAAATTGCTAAAATTGGAGAACACACAAAATATTTAATCAATGAAAAATAATTTACATAAATATACAGACCAAGAATTCAAAAAAGATGAACTCTTAGCAATAATAGCTTCAAATTTAGAGCTTGATGAAACACGCAAAAGCCAAATGGAATCTGCTTACCGAGCTGTAAATGACGTTTTGTCAAGAGACGAAGATTTTTTTAAAGATTATACAATAAATGTATATGCACAAGGCTCTTTGTTAATAGGCACAACTATCAAACCACTTTCTGGAAAAGAATTTGATTTAGATATTGTTTTACACATTGAGGATTCTTATCTAAATCATACACCTTCAGAAATTTATGATGAACTGTATCGTGTTTTAAATAATCACAGCACCTATCAACCGCTCTTGCAGAAAAAGAATCGTTGTATCCGTATTAACTATAATAGCGATTTCCATATGGATATTTTACCAGGATGCATGATTACTACAAGCAATACAAGATTGATGATTCCTGAGAACAAATATAGGACGTCTTGGTCAAGAACAAACCCAAAAGGATATGCTGAATGGTTCACAAATATTTCGGAAAGAAACAAATCAAACTTTCTTCTTCAGGAAAGATATAATATTATGTTAAAAGCTGAGATAGAAACTGAAGATTTACCTTTAGATGTCTATTTGAAAACGCCATTGCAACGTACAGTTCAAATTGTCAAGAGATATCGAGATTTATATTATTTTGATAAGGATACAGCGAAAACTCCATGCATTTCAAGTATTGTGTTGACCACATTATTAGCACAAAGCCATGCTGATAATCCTTCTATTCAGGAAGCTTTAAAAAATGCCGTCCAAAAATTAAAGAAATTAGCGGATGATTACAAATATCACAAAATAAAATTTACTGTTTATAATCCGGTTGATAATCACGAGGACAAAAGTAAAAGAGAGAATTTTACCGATTCGTGGGAGGATAAACATTATAACAGTTTTGTAGGCTTCGTAGAAGACTTTGAGAAAAAATTAAATGCGTTCATTGGTAATTCAACGAATGAGTCAAATTATAAAGATTTATTTGGAAATGGATATTACAAACAAAACATCCAAACTTTGGTTAAGTTGGAAGAAAGTTTTAAAGGGAATCCTCAATTAGCCGCATTGCTTTCTGGAACAGCTTACACAGACTCAAGTGGTCAAATTAATACCTCATCAGGTGTAAAAAATGGAAGTCATGGATTTTATGCTGAATCCTAAAGAACGAGCTCAAAAATACTGGATGGGATTTTTATATAAAACGCTGATTGAATGTGAAAAAGAATTCAAATGGTTATCTTTTGAAGTGAAAGGAAAATTACTTGAAGGAAAAGGTACGTTGGAATTGAATAACAGAAAATATCATTTGAAAGTGCTATGTTCTCCATTTTTCCCCAATAGATTTGAAAGAGTAATGGTAGAAACTAAAAATCTTATAAAATGTGCAGATACACATTTTAACGGTGATGGTTCACTTTGTTTGTATCATCCAGTTTTTGATTTAAAAGGTAGACCTTATCTTGATTTAGTAGAAGTCATTCCGTGGATATCTGAATGGATATATTATTATGACAAGTATTTGGAATATAAAGTTTGGTTAGGTCCCGAATATCCTCATAATTGATGTTAATTTGCAAGTTCTCTGTTCTTTATACAGAACGGAGAGCTTGTTTAAAAATAAAGAAATGAACAAAAAGTTTAAATTATCAGATATTGTTAATATAAGGTCGGGAATGGTGGTTCCTAAAACCGTTAACAATGATGAGAAGCAACTGACCGATGCCTATGTTAGAATGGTTGGAACTTCTGATTATGATGATGATGGAAATTTAAGAAACGATCTTGAAGCTAACGTTTTGATAAAGCCGGCTATTGAAAAAAATTTCTTACAATATAACGAGGTTTTATTCAATGCCAAGGGAAGACGTTTTTTCGCTGCCTTATTCCGCAATGAATATTCCTTTACTATTGCCAGTGCTTCTTTTCTGGTTTTAACTATTCAAAATAATCTTATTTTACCTGAATTCTTAGTTTGGTATCTGAATCATCCTGAAACATTAAAAGTATTTGCTTCTAAAATGACGACCCAAAATATACCCTCGATCACAAAACAAGAATTAGGAGACTTGGAAATTATTATTCCTAATTTAGAGACGCAAAAGCAGATCATAAAATTAGATTTCTTAAAAAAAGAACAAGTTGTTATTCAAAAGGAGTTAATCACTCTTAAAGAAAATTTAATCAATACAGTAACTTATAAAAAACTACAAAATGAGTACTAAAGTAAGTCAAAAAGATATAAACAATACAGTATGGAAAGCTTGTGACACATTTCGTGGTACAATCGATCCTTCTCAATATAAAGATTACATACTCACCATGTTATTTCTAAAGTATGTAACCGATGTGTATAATGAGAAAAAAGAAGAATATGCAAAAAAATATGAAGGCAACGAAGAACGTGTAAAAAGAGCATTGGAGCGAGAGCGTTTTATAGTTCCTGAAGAATCAAGCTTTTATTTTTTATATGAAAACCGTAACAATCCAAAGATTGGGGAAATGATCAATCATGCTTTAGCGGAATTGGAGGAAGCAAACAGAGAAAAATTAGGCGGTCATGATGGATCTAATATTTTTAGAAATATTGATTTTAACAGCTCTAATTTGGGAGATGCAAAAGGCAAAATAACCAGATTACGTAATTTGTTGAACGATTTTTATTCTTTAAACCTTTCTTCTTCTCATTTAGAGAATAACGATGTCATTGGAGGAGCATACGAATTTTTGATAGCTAATTTTGCATCTGATTCAGGGAAAAAAGCAGGAGAATTTTTTACTCCGGCGGAGGTTTCTACATTATTGGCTAAGCTGACCAAATCTAAACCAGGTTCACGTATTTATGATCCTACTTGTGGTTCAGGCTCTCTTTTAATCAAAGCAGGACGCCAGGTGGGTGATAATAACTTTTCGCTATATGGTCAAGAAGCAAATGGTAGTACTTGGGCATTGGCTGTAATGAATATGTATCTGCATGGCTATGATAGTGCTGTGATACGTTGGGGAGATACGTTGAGAAACCCAAAGCACAAGGAAGGAGATGCTTTAATGTTATTCGATACGGTAGTAGCCAACCCTCCTTTTTCATTGGATAAATGGGGAGCAGATGATTTGGCAAGTGACTCTTACAATCGTTTCTGGAGAGGTTTGCCACCAAAATCTAAAGGAGATTGGGCTTTCATTTCACATATGATAGAATCATTGAATAATACTGGTAAAGCAGGTGTGGTTGTACCACATGGTGTATTATTTAGAGGAGCTGCTGAAGGAAAAATTCGCACTAAAACGATTGAAGAAGATTTGATTGAAGCAGTGATAGGCTTACCTTCCAATTTGTTTTTTGGCACAAGTATTCCGGCTGTTATTCTTATTTTCAACAAGCAAAAAGTAAACAAAGAGAAAGTACTGTTTATTGATGCCAGCAAAGATTTTGTACCGGGAAAAAATCAAAATTCCTTAGGGGAAAAACACATTCAGCATATTACAGATATTTTCACGCAGTTTCATGATCAGGCAATGGAAACAGGAATTGTTGAAGAAAGATTCGCTTATATAGCCAGTTTTGAAGAGGTAAAGGAGAATGATTTCAACCTCAACATTCCTCGTTATGTTGATACTTTTGAACCAGAACCCGAAATCGACATTCAGGCAGTGATGCAGGAAATCAAATCTTTGGAAGCAAAACGAGATGAGTTGGATAAGGAGATTAATATGTATTTGAAAGAATTGGGAATTGATTTTTAATTTTTTAAATCCTTAATGTTTTTACTAACGAAAATTGAGTCATCGAGATGGAAAATAAAAAATTAAAAGTAGGTAACGTTCCCCCTTTGAGATTTCCGGGATTTGAAGAGGAATGGCAAACGAAGAGGTTGGGAGAGATTGCTGATAAAGTCAATAGTGGAAAGACTCCTTTAGGAGGTGAAACCGTTTACACAAAGGAAGGTATACTTTTTATACGGAGTCAAAATGTAAACAACGACAGGTTAGAATTAGATAATTCTGTATTTATTCCAGAATCTGTAAATAACCAAATGAAAAACAGCATTGTTAACCCCAATGATATACTTCTTAATATAACAGGTGCTTCATTGGGGCGGAGCTGTGTTGTGTCTAATGATTTTAAAATTGGAAATGTTAATCAACATGTCTGCATTATAAGATTAAGTCAACAATATAATCCAAGATTTATTCAACCTATATTTTCATCAAATAAAGGTCAAATTATTTTCAATAATTTACAAACGGGGAGCGGTCGTGAAGGTCTAAATTTTGAAAGCATCAAGGGTATAAAATTATTTACACCTATCTTGGATGAACAACTAAAAATCGCATCTTTTTTATCACTCATTGACGAAAGAATCCAAACCCAAAACAAAATAATTGAGGAGTTGAAGTTATTAAAGAATACGATTAGTAAGAAAATATTCTCTGCTCAATTGAGCTTTAAAAATGAAAATGGGTATGTTTTCCCTAAGTGGGACTCAAAAGAAGTAGGTGAAATTTTTAAAATAACAAGAGGAAATGTCTTAGCCATGAATCTATTGTCAAATGAAAGGAATAAAGAAAAACCTTTTCCTGTTTATTCTTCACAAACAAAAAACAAAGGACTGGCAGGTTATCATAGTGATTTTTTATTTGAGAATGCTATTACTTGGACAACCGATGGTGCTAATGCAGGTGATGTAAACTATCGTATCGGAAAATTCTATTGTACAAATGTTTGCGGAGTTTTATTAAGTAAAGATGGTTATGCAAATGTCTGTATTTCTGAATTAATAAACTCTGTATCAAAAAAATATGTTTCTTATGTTGGAAACCCCAAATTAATGAATGGAATTATGGCTAAAATAAAAATTCCATTTCCATCTTTGGAGGAACAACATAAAATAGCTGACTTTTTATTATCTATCGATGCGAAAATTGAAATTGAAACCAGTATTTTACAGCAATTAGAGAGACAAAAGACATACTTTTTAGCCAATTTGTTTATATAAATAAATTGGCTAAAAGATATTGTTTCTGTTTAATCAATAGCATATGAATTTCAAACTCAGTTTTTACTTTATCATCAATACTTGATAAAAAATTTGCAACATGTTTCTGTTGAATATAATTTGGCAATTGTATTTCCATAGGTTCAATTTCGGAAATGTAATGGCGTTTGTGTTCATTTGACGATAGATTTAAAAATGACAAATATTCAAATATAAATTTTAGATTCACATTTGGTTTAGCTGTCAAAATTTTAATTGCTGATGATTTTACTTTGAATAGAAAATCCACAAACTTTACATCCATTGTAAAATCATCGAAAATAATACATTGCCCCTTATCATAAATACCATATTCTTCATCGGTATATCCCAATACAAAAGCTTTATTCGCGGTTAGAACTGGAATCAAGGAAATATCAGATGAATAATCTGTATTTGTCACCAAATATTTAGTTGGCTGTTCATAGTTTAAAGCATCCTTAACTTGAACCAATTCATTTTCTTGATTAAGAATTTGTTCATAGAGTTGATAGCGAATCGTATTCACATAGGAAATTAAATCCTTAATCATGCCGTTATCGGCAGAAATCAATCAATATATAGTTGTTATTTGTTGTATATTTGCCGATAACGGCATCTATAATCAAAAGCTATGAATTATATTTCAGTAAGTGAGTTTGCAAAAAGGTGGAATGTTCCGGAAAGAACCGTCCGGAATTACTGTGCAACAGGAAGGATTAAGGGGGCTTTCTTAACTGGTAAAACATGGAATATTCCCGATGATGCGATATTGCCTGAGAAAGCAAATAAGAAGAAATTTAGTGATAATCCATTACTCAATCATTTCAAAGAGCAAAAAGAAATGAAGCTCAAAGGTGGTATTTATCACCGTACGCAAATCGATCTGACCTATAACTCAAACCGCATAGAAGGAAGCAAGTTAACCCATGATCAAACTCGATATATTTTTGAAACGAATACTATCGGAGCTTCCAAAGAAAGCGTTAATGTAGATGACATCATAGAAACGACCAATCACTTTCGATGTATTGATTTAATCATTGATAAAGCAAAATCTAAATTATCAGAATCATTTATAAAGGAATTACATTTTCTCCTGAAATCAGGAACATCTGATAGTCGAAAAGACTGGTTTAATGTTGGCGAATACAAAAAGCTCCCTAACGAAGTAGGTGGCAATGAAACTTGCCCACCTAAAGAGGTGACGGCAAAAATGAAAGATTTACTTTCTGGTTACCACAGCATTGAAAAGAAAACTTTTGAAGATATTATAGACTTTCACTACCAGTTTGAAATCATTCACCCTTTTCAGGACGGAAACGGTCGTGTTGGTCGGCTAATCATGTTTAAGGAATGTCTTGCCAATAATATAGTGCCCTTCATTATTGATGAAGACATTAAACTGTTTTACTACAGAGGTTTACAGGAGTGGAATCATATTCGAGAATACTTGTTAGATACCTGTCTTACAGCTCAGGATAATTACAAAGCTATTCTTCAATATTTTGAAATAGAGTTTGATTAGATTTGAGATATTATTTCCCATAGTAAAGGGCTAAGTGAAAAGATATTTTCTCGAAAAATTAGATTTAGGGAATTTAAGGATGGATGGACATTGAAGAGTTTGGGAGAAATTTGTGAGAAAACAAAAAGTGGAGGCACACCAAAATCGACCATAAAAGAATATTATGAGGGTAATATTCCATTTCTTTCAATCAGTGATATGACAATACAAGGGAAGTATTTATTTTCAACTGAAAGAAATATCTCTGAATTAGGATTAAAGAGCTCGGCAAGTTGGATAGTTCCAATAAATTGCATTAGTTTCGATTTCATCTGACAGTTAAAGGGCAAACAAACTAGATTTGTAATGCGAATAACAAATTGAAGTTTAACCCCTTAACAATGTCAGACATGAATGTAGAGACAAAATTAATCAAAAG
>NZ_JACOIK010000019.1 GCF_014692515.1 Sphingobacterium micropteri
GCTGGCTGGAACTGTCATCACTGAAGCGGTCCTTCAGTAAAATCTCTTTCTGTTTTCCTCCTGTTGATTTTGACATCTTTTTCCTCTTTTTTACCGAAAAAGTGTCAAGCTATTCTAGGAATAGACACGCTCTACTGCTGATTAACAAACGTATACGTCTCACCGGCCTTCGTACCAAACTCCACTAGCTTTGTCTCTGGAAGTTTAAAACCTTTCAAATTTGCTTTAGCGGATATCATCGGATCTTTGATCGGATGCACCCGATAGAATGGATTCTGGTTTTCTCCCTCTGCGATGTCCATCATGCGATTACCTTTCAAATTTGTTTCCTGCGCTAAGCGAAGGCGACAGTTTCCGCCTAATGTTGATTTAATGGTCAATGTCTTTAGTTTGCTATCTGCCCAAGTCATGTCAATTTCAAATCCGCCGCGCACTTTCAGACCACTGACGCTGCCATGAGGTAAGGCATCGGGTAAGGCCGGTAGAATGAAAATATTCCCGTCATAAGACTGCACTAGCATTTCCGCGATACCAGACGTACAGCCGAAATTCCCATCAATTTGGAAAGGAGGATGTGCATCCAATAAATTTGGATAAGTACCGCCGCTCTGCCCTTTATCTCCCACCGGCGGGCTCAGCTGTTCCTGAATGAGTTTATACGTTTGGTTGCCATCCAATAGACGAGCCCACCAGTTCACTTTCCAGCCCATGGACCATCCGGTCGACTTATCGCCACGGTAGATCAATGAATTGACGGCTGCTTCTGTCAAATCTGGGTTGCGGAAAGGCGATATCTGCCCGGCCGGATATAACCCATACAAGTGAGAGATGTGCCGGTGCTGGTCAGTCGTTTTATCTAAATCCTCCAACCATTCTTGTAGCTGCGTATGCTGTCCAATCTGCATAGGAGGCAAACGATCCAATGCAGCTTTAACGGAGTCCGCCAGCGGTGTATCTACAGCTAATATTTTTGCGGCATCGATAAAGTTATGGAACACATCAAAGATCAATTGATTATCCATCGTGGTACCGGCTGACACGCCGACACTACCCGGCAGATACGAGTTTTCCGGTGACATCGAGGGGCTGACGACCAGCCATTTTCCGGAACGGTCTTCGTGCAGAATATCGAGGTAGAACAGTGCTTTCCCTTTCAGTATAGCATAATGTTTCTGCAAAAAGGATGTTTGTCCGTTGTACAGGTAATGCTGCCATAGATGTTGGCTCAGCCAAGCACCTCCCATTGGCCACATGCCGTAATAACCGCCATCCACAACGCCAGTAATACGCCATAGATCCGTATTATGGTGCATGTTCCATCCACGGGCGTGATACATTTCCCGCGCGCTTTCCTGCCCGGTGAGCGAAAGATCTTCCAGCATAGAAAATAATGGTTCGTGCATTTCGGAGAGGTTTGTCACTTCGGCAGGCCAGTAATTCATCTCGGTGTTGATGTTGACCGTATACTTACTGTCCCATGGCGGAGATAGCTTCTCATTCCATATACCCTGTAGGTTCGCTGGCTGACCACCGGGCTGCGAGGAGCTGATCAGCAGGTATCGCCCAAATTGAAAATACAAAGATACTAAAGCCGGGTCGTGTGCGGTTGCAAACTCTTGTACGCGTACATCGGTTGTCTTATTAGCCTGTGCCGAGGTACCCAGATCGAGATGGACACGGTTAAAAAAGCTTTGGTATTTTTTGCTGTGGTTAGCCAGTGCCTTATCGTACTTTACGCGTAATGCCTTGTCCAATATGGTTTGTGCCCGTTTGGACGGATCTCCACTTAAATCGTTATACCGGTTGAAATTGGTGCCGATAGAAATATACAAAATCACCTCGTCCGCATCTTTGACATCAAAACTATTCCCGTTTACAATCAGCTGTCCTCCTTTTAGGACCGGACGCACCATACCCTCAAAGTTTACTTTCCCTGTTTTGCTATCCACTGATCCACTGGTGCCCGAAAGGTTCAACTGTTTTTCTGTTGCGGTTAGCGCGTGTACTTTATGAGGAGTGCTGAGCCCGATGGAAAACGAAAGGGCATTTTTCTTGGAGGAAGTTAAGCGAACGATGATAACATCGTCCGTAAAGGAAGCAAACACTTCTCGATTATATTGAACACCGTCCACCTTATACGATGTGCGTGCTACCGCATCTTGAATATCGAGCTCGCGATAGAAATCTCGGAATGTGTCGTGTCCTGGAAAATTTAGCCAAAGACTTCCAAAGGTCTGATAGGGCATCCCATAATCTAAACCATCGGGTGCTTGTCGTGGGAAGGTCGCATTCGAAAGATCCTGTGCTTCCTTGGCTTTACCTTCTGCCAGCAGTTTTCGGATCGCTACAATCTTGTCATACGTGTTTTTGGGAACGTTATTACCCGGTTCACCCGCCCATATCGTTTCTTCGTTAAGCTGTATTTGCTCCTTCGCTGGATTTCCAAAAACCATGGCACCTAGCCGACTGTTTCCAATCGGCAGGGCTTCGTTCCAATCGGCAGCAGGTTTATCATATATCAGTTTTAGCTCCTGTTGTGCGTGCAACAGTGTCCACGGAGCGAATAGTACCGTGGCCATCAATAAAATCGTCTTTAGCATATTTTTATTCCTCATTGTTTCTGTTTTTAATTAAGTTGCACCGCTTCTTTATTTGCACCATGATGGAAACTCATACCACTTTTATCAATCGGGGTGTTATTAATCACAATATTAGACGAATTAGAACCATGTACTTCAACGGTATGTGGTTGCTTCTTATCGAATTGTAGCCCTTTAAATACAAGGTTTTTTGCACTTTCGATATACAATAAAGGTGTTTCCGTTTGCGTATTTAGCATCGCATTTTCTATCGTAATATGCTGTGCATCTTTTATTTCAATTCCTTTATTCACGGTCAGGTTTAAATTCTTCATGTGGATATGTTGTACGGGCATTTCTGGTAGCCCACGAACGAAAACACCTACCTTAGCTCCGTTGCAATGGATGTTTTCGATGAATATATTTCTGATTTGTGGGGTCTCTACGGTTACGGGCGGAATCTCCTGGACTTCATTTGCTTCTGGTGGTTTGGTCCAGTAGTACATATCGAAGAAAATGGCTTCGTCAACAATATTTGACATGTTTATATCACGGATATGAATATTCTCTACGATACCACCGCGACCACGTGTGGTCTTGAAACGTATCCCTTTGTCAGTTCCCATGAACGTACAATCCTCGACAAAAATATCTCGCGCTCCTCCAGACATCTCGCTGCCTACGACAAATCCTCCGTGGCCTAAATATACTTTATTGCGGCGAATGATCACTTTCTCTGTAGCAATTCCCCTTTTACGGCCTTCTTCGTCCTTCCCTGATTTGATACAGATTGCATCATCACCCACATCTAAAATACAATCTTCAACGAGTACGTTGGAGCAGGATTCGATATCGATGCCATCTCCGTTTTGGGCATAGTCGGGATTTTTGATCTTAACATCCCGGATGGTGATATGCTGGCTCATCAGCGGATGTAGGTTCCATGCCGGCGAGTTCTGTAAGGTAACACCTTCGAGTAATACCTTTTCACATTGGGTTAAAACAAGTAAATTGGGGCGTAGGTAGTCCTTAATATCTTCAAAATCTGCCAAGGTTTTCCCTTCGCCCAATAAAACGGACCGTTTTTCCACATGGGCCAGCTTCGTTTTAGCGGATGGAAACCAAGTTTTACCGTCGTCACTGACCAGTCCGCCGGAGGCAACTTTGTCTCGCCATTCTCTTTCGGTTAATGCAATCTTTCCTACCATGCGCCAGGCGTCACCGTTGCCGTCGATTGTACCGCGACCGGTAATAGCGATGTTTTTCAGGTTTTTGCCGCTGATCGGCGATTGATTACGAGCAGATGGTTTACCTTCGTAATTTCCCTCTACAATTTGATACTGATCAAAATCTGCCGTGAACTGTAAGAAGGCGTTGTCGTCTAAATGTAGGTTCACGTTGCTCTGTAATTCCAGTGGTCCGGAAAGCCAGTATCCAGCGGGGATTAAAACGACACCACCGCCGTTTTTGCTCGAGGCGATAAGCGCTTCTTGAATACTGTGGGTATTGAGCGTGTGACCATCGCCCTTAGCGCCGAATTGTTGTATGTCGATGGTATCTTTCGGAAATTCCGGTTGTATAACTTGCGGTAGATTGTCCCAATGATAGGGACTTGTGGTGGACTGTGCCTGCGCGTGATGGATGCCGCTTAGCATACATAAAACAGTGGCTCTGAGCAAAAAAATCTTCTTTGTGCGGTTAAAAATCATATTCGTTCTTTAAAAATTACAGTTCCTATACTGATTGATGAATGTTTTATCTAGGTGTCGTTTACCCATCAATTATCAGCTATTACCAAATTTATATCATCGGCGATAAAGTTGGGGTGCTTGTCTCCGATTACTTTATCATAACTGAAGTTAGCAGCTTGCTCATCGTTTAGCTGCCTAGACCATGAAACGCGGGTATCTATGCTAGCGCCTGCACCGGTAGATTTGTATTCGGCATAAAACGCTGTTTTTTCATTATCGGGATTCCCCCAATTATGCCACCCGGGTTGCTGTATGTGCTTATCCATAGCGCATTCGATGAATATAACCTTTGCATTCGGACGCCAGGGCCTACCGAGGTAGACGGAATTGCTGGCGATCTCCGGGCGGGCCGTAAGGGTACAATGATGAAACACATACCCATAAGCCTGCGCTTCGGGAGTAGATGCAGCCGTGATATAACCATTTCGGGTACTCTCCAGCTGGCAATTGTCAAAAAAAGCCGTAGACCCTCCAAAAATAAAATCGACAGAGCCTTCTATAAAACAATCTTTTAGATATTGATAAGTGCCATTGCCAGCATACCACGTATCCTGATGACCTAAAAATCGGCAATTCCGAAACGCAGATTGGCTTCCGTTGATGTTAATCGCCAATGCCTGTCCGGCACTTATCCCGGCGGTGTTTTCAAAGGTTATATTTTCGGCCACGAAGTTATTGCCCTGTACAAAGAATGAGGCAGATCCGCTTGTGCCATACTCCGATCCATCTGGTTTTAGTCGGCTGGCGTAATTGTCATACGTTAAAACGGTAGTTACTTCGTTTTCTCCGACCACGTATATATAGTCTTTATTCCTCGGCACGGTGACGACCTCTTTATACGTGCCTTTTTTTATATAGATGTAGTAATATGCTGTCCTATTATTTGGTGCGGCATTAATCGCGTCTTGCAAGGATGTGAAATCCCCGGTGCCATCTGCCGCGACAACGGCATCTGCGTTGATCGTTTTGTCCTCTTCTTCTATCGGCGTAGTTTCATCCGTTGTTTCCGGACTTTTAGAACAGGATATCAAGATAGGATAAACGGCTATTAGTAGGATAGAGCATAGCATAGAGATATGCGGCATATAATTTTTTATTTTCGATATGGAGATCATACTGTATTTATTTTCTATTTACGATACTGTTGATGTATACTTCGATATTGTCATAAGCTGTACTAAGATCACGTCCATTGGCGTTTGGCTTATGAGGATCAAGGTTATGGGCAATCTCCCAATCGTCCGGTATGCCGTCACCATCCGAATCTTTTGGAGCAGGCTCTGATTTTAGCTCGGGCCAACCCCCTACATCGTTTGGACTGTCGATAATCCCAAACCGGCTATTTTGATCGCCGCTGGAACCATGGACAGTATATGTTTTATTTCGTACGTCATTTACAATACGGAGATCAACAGCGTCTCTTTTTAAACTAGCTCCGGCGTGCTCCAAAACTTTTTCGTAAGCTTCTTGCGCCGTATGGGTTTCGATATTGCTTTGATTGTCATGAGGAATATCAATGCGCATCGCCGCTTTATCTGCTGCCGAGACTTCGCCATAGCTGTGATGGAACTGATTGTACACACCGTAGGTCCAGTTATCGCTTGTCACTTCCGGTTCGCCCTCGAAATAGTTTCCTGCGATATAATATTTTCCCCATATATCATACATGGGCTCATTGGGGTTCTTGCTTTTATCAATTGAATAAACCCGTGTCTTTGCGCGTGTGGCAGGACCCGGTTTATAGTAATTATTGACCAGATTGATATGCATGCCCTCACCGCCGTAGGCACTGTTGCCGGCCCAATTATAGATCACATTATTTCGATAGTCTACAAGTGAGCGTTTAGCAATATCTGTTCCGCCACGTTCTCCAAAACGAGGATTGCGACTATCGTGATGTGCCAGCAAATTGTGGTGAAAGGTAGCCTTTATCCCACCAAATATGCCCCCATACCCGTGTGCGCCTTTATCATGCGCAGAAACCCGCAAACTCTCCGAGATAATGCACCATTGCATGGTGAAGTTTTCATTGCTATAAAAAGATACACATTCGTCGGTAGACCAGCTCATCGAACAATGATCGATAATGATATTTTTTTGTTCGAACCCGCCCAGAGCATCGGCCTCTACATTTTTTTCATCGCCCATTCGGAAGCGCATATAACGTATGATAACATTCTCGGTGGAAACGACCACCGGATAATTTTTAATGGTAATACCATCTCCTGGAGCCGTCTGCCCAGCTAGCGTAATATGAGGGTTGCGGATGTTTAACTGCGATTGTAATTCTATGGTGCCAGAGACCTCGAAAACAATTATTCGTGCTCCCGAAGCGCTTACAGCAGCGCGTAAGCTGCCCAGACCCGCGTCGTTCAGGTTGGTGACTTTGATAACCTTTCCACCACGGCCACCGGTTACTTTTTGTCCAAAGCCCTCTGCTCCTGGAAAAGCTAATGCTTCTTCCACAACGGGCGTTGGTACGTTATCGTCGTCACTACCGCCACCGCTACCATCCTCAACCACACCGCTACCTTTGCTACAGAAAGTAAACCCGATTAAGGATAAAATTGCCAACGGCATAAATAAATTATAATACATTTTTTTTATGTCCATAAATAAGCTGTTTAGATCTTAAACTCGTTATCGAGTTCAAAGAAAATATGCCTACAGGAAAGCGATTCCCTGTAGGCGCATATATTTGTTTACTACTCAATCCACCGCGGATCGCCAGCTGTTCCACGACCGCCAAACCCGTTGTTTGGTTTAATCCTAAAATCGCCGGCATCTGGATCGACAAAAAGATCGGTAGCGCTACCGCTGAAAAGCGTAATATCTGCAAATCCACGAGAATCCCTCTCTATTTCAAACTCATTCGTCCGATAGCTACCAGCGAAGGATACAGGGAGAGAAAAATCTCCATGGTTATAGCTGGTCGCATTCAGCTTCGCACCGCTGTTTGTACCAGAAAT
Organism: Sphingobacterium micropteri; assembly: GCF_014692515.1. GTDB lineage: Bacteria > Bacteroidota > Bacteroidia > Sphingobacteriales > Sphingobacteriaceae > Sphingobacterium > Sphingobacterium micropteri. The sequence continues at coordinate 7,300 of NZ_JACOIK010000019.1, forward strand.
AATATTGTTGCCCGCCAACAGTTCTAGCGGTAACCTATTTGTATCAAAACGTAACAACTGGCTCATGGCAGCGTTCTGATTGTAAAACGTACAGTTTTGTACAACAATCTTTTTCACTGCTACCCTCACATCCATGAGCTGGGTAGCAAGATCCGTTAGCGTGCTGTTGGTAAACTTGATAGAATCGACAACGGCCTCACTTCCTCCCACATTCACGACTCCCCAACCGCCATTTTTATGAATTCTGCAATTATCAAACCTGATTTGTCCTACATTGACGGCATTATTCAAGCGTACCACGCCGTTGCCAAAGCCTTGTATATAACAGTTGGTGAACCAGTAGCCTGTAGCCCGCATACCTGCCTGATCGGAAGTGATGAGGAAAGAGCTTCCGCTAATAGCATGAAGATCCACATTCTCAAAAATAACCCTACTGTACTGTGTGTCAGATAATTTGAAAGAACTGATTTGCAGTACTGGATTCTTCCCGTTGGCATTCGCCGTCCCGGTTACGCTGACATTGATAACGCCCGACGGTAATGTTACGGCACCCAGATTATACGGTTGATCTCCCGAGAAATTTAAAATAATCTCTCGTTTCCCTGCTGCCAGTGCAGCGGCAACCAAGGCCGGGATATCATCTCCTGGAGAGACCGGAATGATCTCGCCTCCAGATATACCGGAGGTTACGAGAACCCGAGTACCTCTTAAAACATCGTTGTTAAAAATGGAAACCGCATAGAGTTTACCGGGTTGAAGGTCGGTAATGGTAGCAACGCCTGCTGTTTTATGGGAAGCTGTCAAATCTACCCGTTTTACTTCGGCATCGTCGTTTATCGGATCGGTGATTACAATGTGAGTCACATTGTCGGTCGCCGGCCAGTGCATCGTAATTCGGTCTAAGGATATATCGGCACCCGAAAACAATTGCTCTGCCATGGTTTTAAAAAACAATTCTACATATCCCGACTCTTGGCCGGTCTCTGTATTGATTCCTTTCATGCGTACAGAGTAAGGAGATGTTCCGTCTAAATCCTCGAATATCGTGCGGTACACTACCCGTGTTGGCGTGGTAGAAGGTGCAAAAGGCGTTAAGGTATCCGCTAGGATTTCTACCGTTTTGACAATTTCGTTAAACTCTAAGCTATCTTTGCTGAACTCAAAAATATATTTGTTGGCAGATACGGTTTGGGTATAGCCGATCTCTACATCGGTAGCCCCGATGTTGGTTGTTTCGAAACTTAGCGATCGAAAAAGTCCCGCATAGGAAGGGTCGACATCCCAATCGTTTACTTTCTTCTCGCAGCTTGACATAGCTAGTGCCGTTGCAACTAGCGTAATCATATTTATTAAAATCTTTCTCATGATTGTTTCCCCTAATGCATTAATATCCATATGAATTTTCTAAATAACCTCTTGACTCACGGATATCGTCCACATAGATGGCAAACGGATAGCGATAATTACATACGCCGTTCCCCATTTTATATTGTCGCAGTAAATTCTGGATTTCGGTGCCATACGTCAGTGTAGATAGAAATTCCGAATAGTCGTATGAAACCATCAGACCTGTTCCTGCCAATAATGTTCTTACGGGCCACATCGTGTAATTATAGGTACGGCCCTGCTCTACAGTGGCTGGTTTTTCGGCTGCTTTTGTAAACCAAGAGACAGACTGCCAATCCCCTCCTGGATTAGCGGGAAGATCGCCATAATAGTTTAATGAGCTTTGATCTATGTACTCTGCGTTCCGGAATCTGTAGTAGACGGTTTTGGGGAAATCCGAAGGTTGATAGGTTTTATCAAATATGGTAACAGGCCGTGTATTATCGTACATGAGACAAAGAGCTTTTTTCATGTCTTCGATTTTCTGATATAGTAATCCCCAACGTACCAAGTCTTGTTTTCGGATTGATTCTCCTCCAAACTCCCAAGCCCGCTCGTTAATAACCGCATTTAGGAAGTTGGGATCATATTGGCTTATCTTCGCCGATCCGGCGCCGAAAGCCCTCTCACGTACCTTTTCTAGGGCTTGGCGTGCGGATATGCCGGCAGCTTCGTGTACCGCATCTGGGTTTTCTAATTGGCTCAACGCTTCGGCATACATCAGGTAGACGTCCGAATAGCGCATCAAAATCCAGTTCACCCCGGTAGCAATCCTTCCGCTAGCGGTTTTATGCATCGCCAAATAGGCATCAGACATCCAATATATCCGCCATTTTCCAAATTTAACATCATAGGGATTAGTGCTCACATTTTCCTTGTTATCTGCACCGTATCCAATCCAGGTCAACGTTACATCGCGGCGCTGATCTTCGCGGTCGAATGAGTAAAAATAGTAGGCTGTAGAGGTGACATAGCTACCGCCGAAGCCCCTCGATCCGTATTTAGATCCGCCTGCGACCGCGTAGCCCATTAACGAGCCGATATCACCGTTTTGCCCCATACCGAAGGCAACTTCGAAAAGATTTTCATTAAAGCTGTTTAATTGACCGCCACATACGGTCTCCCATATATGTTGAAAGCTCGGATCTAAGGCGTGCGGATTGTCGGGCGAGCCAATGAGCTCTGCCGTATGCTGAGCAGCAATCTCATAGTAATCACGCCAGTTTTTCGGACGTCCTACGTAGTAACCATTGGTTTCGGGAATGGTGGGGTGTTTTTCCGCGGTGGAGTTTGGAAATAGGCTCGCGTCCCTTAACGACCAGCCTCCGGCAAATAACGCGACTCGTGCCAACAGACCTTTTGCAAAGCCTTTGGTGATACGCTCTACGGTGCCGTATTCGCCAGTAGCACCTTTATAGGGTAGGTATGACTGCGCTTCGTTTAGATCCTGCACGAGATAGTGGTAAATGGTATCTTTGTCTGACTTTCCGGAATATACGTTGGAAAGATCGGATTTAGAAGCTTCTTTTTTATAGGGTGCATCGCCCCAATAGCGAGCAATCTCAAAGAAGGCCAATGATTTGAGCGTAAGTGCTTCTCCCAATAACGGTTTCATGGTTGCGGCATCGCTTTCTAATATGGGTGAGTTACGGATGCCATCTACGACAGCCGTGGACATCTCGGCAAATTCATAAAGGCGCTGCCAGCGGGTGGTTTGATTGTTGGCATCACCAAAAAAGTTGCCGGCACCATAATCACTGGTCGGTTGGACATAGTTGGTCTCGCTAAAGCTACCATTAGATTCCGTATCCGATACGCCTTGCCAATTGACGGCAAGCTTCTGACCGTATATATACGCGTCTGTCATCCGCCCATAAAGCCCCATAACGGCTGCTTTTGCCATTGAGCTGGTGTTGAATACGGTCTCTGGGCTCAACGAAGAAGGTGATTCTGTTTCTAAATACTTCTCACAAGCGGTGAAAAACGTGACGAACACGACAGAAATTATTCCTATTATCTTTTTCATTTTCATCATCTCTTAAAATGTAACATTTAATCCAAACAACACTTTTTTAGATTTCGGATATGCTGAATATCCTACACCGGGCGTTAATGCATTCCGTTGGGTGTCTACTTCGGGATCCTGTCCGGTGTATTTTGTCCACACGTGTAGGTTATATCCCGCAACGTATACCCGTAGGTTTTGCATGAGCAAACGGTTGGCGATATGAGCAGGCAAGGTGTAGCCTAGGGTTAGATTGCTCAGTCGTAAGAACGAACCATCTTCGATAGCCCAATCGGTCAAGATACGTGCATTGGCTGCCATGGGATTCCACATGGTCTTTCCTTCGTTTAATGCCCGGAACATCTCGGGATTCGCTTCGTTTCCAAACATGATGTTGTATCCCGTAGCTGGGTCGATGGTGGTGAAACGCTCCGATAGGCGCATATCTGAACTCAGGTTTTGGTAGCGTTTCGAACCCTCGAAAGCGGTGAAATCAATTTTGTCTGCATTATAGATGTTGTTTCCGTAAGACCAGTTGAACATCGCCGCCAAGTCAAAATTTTTGTAACTGCTATTCAACATAAAACCGCCGGTATGTTTAGGCTGTGCCCTACCGATAACCACCCGATCATCGTCTGGATTGACAACGGTTCCCTCTCCTTCTACTTTTTTTAGTTTGATATGACCCGGCCCAAAATAATTGCCCGAGCGTGACATGACGTGGGAAGCGTCTACCACACCATCGTTCAGTATCCACTTATTTTGATCCCCATCAAAATGGAAATCATCAAAAGTATAATAACCATCTGAAAGAAATCCGTACATCAGCCCGACAGGTTGGCCTACTATAGCTCGGAAATCATCCCGCCCAAAATCCAACCATGCCGAAGCAGGTGTATTCATCTCGTCCAATCCATCTAGAAGCGCTCGGATTTTATTTCGGTTAAACGAGATATTGAAGTCAGCCGATAAACGAAAATCTTTTTTCTCCATTAACACGGCCGAGGCGGAAAACTCTAATCCCTTATTGGAAGTGCTACCGATGTTTTGGTATTGATTTGCATATCCGGAGCTGGAAGGAAGAGGAACTTGAAGAATTAGATCGTTTGTAATATTATTATACGCATCGATGGTGACATTGAACCGGTTGTTCAAGAAGCTTAGGTCTAAACCGATATTGGTAGAGACTGTGCTTTCCCAAGTCAAGTTTTCATTTTTGAGCGTGTTTTTTGTACGTAATGCACTCTGTGGTGTTTCACCGATGTAATACAGCTGATTACCTCCGGTGACGAAGCCATATTCCTGTCTCCAATATGAACCCACTCTAGCGTTGCCCACCGCTCCACGGCTTAAGCGTAATTTTGCATCAGAAAGCCATGCACGCGTATTCTCCATAAAAGCTTCGTCGGACAAACGCCAGGCGAAAGCGGCGCCGGGAAAGAAGCCCCATCGGTTGCCGGGTGCAAAAACGTTCTTGCCATCTACTCTTCCGGTTAGCGTTAAGATATACCGATCACGGAAGGTATAGTTGGCCCGAGAAAAGAAGGAGGAAGTCCGGGATGGCTCACCAATGGTGGTATAGGTCGGTTGCGGTGTACCGTAATTCCACATCGCTAATACATCTTGGGGCGTGAAGTCTTCGGGATAGAACTTGGACTCCACTAACATATCGTTCCGTTGGCTGTTCGTGAACTCCTGCCCACCTACGATGGTGAAGCGATGTTGATCTTCTTGTAGATTGAAATCATACGTCAGTACGTTTTGTATAGAATACAAGGTTCCTTTTTTATCTTCTCTACGGGCCACGGGCTGTCCGCCGTTAGAGCTTGACTGCCCTGTGCCACGCACCCAGATATTATCCGTAAAATCTTTGTTATACCCAAAGGATCCTTTGGTACTAAAGCTTAACCCATCGATAATTTTCCAGTTGAAACCGGCATTAAACGTGAGGTTAAAACGATTTTGATCTTTATATTCGTTTTCCACATTCACGACAGGATCTCGCAAAGAACTTAAAGCTTCTGGCGAGGTGATATCTTCTGCACCGCCAAGGGCATCCTCGGTCAACGAGGCTAAACTACGTACCGGCGCGTATTTAACGGCTTCCCGGAGTTTTCGTCCATCAGATATACTGGGGCCCTGTATCTCGGTGTTGGACATACGGGAATTGAACTCGAAGGATAATTTAGGGCTGATTTTCTTATTTAGTTTGGCACTGACATAATCACGCTGATAGGCAGAGTTTAGCATAATATAGTCCTCATCGTCCCGGGTATAATTGATATTATACGTTAAGCTGCCATCTTGGTCGCCCCCGCTGAGTCCAACATTGTAATTCTGCTGTATACCGGTATTGCCATAAAGTCGGTCCTGCCAGTTGATACCCGCTTTGGATTTGTAGATATCCAAGTCTTCCCACAGCCCGTACATGGAATTGAAACTGTTGTTAGCTGAAGTTGAAGGATCAAGTTCCCGTTGCCAATAGACATATTCGTAAGGGGACAATACTTCTGTAAGGTTGTAGACATTACTTACACCTAAATACGAACTTAATGTGATCTTAGGCGAGCCTCCTTTACCGGACTTGGTCGTGATCAAAACTACACCGTTAGCTCCCTCTGACCCATAGATAGCAGTTGATGCGGCATCTTTCAATACGTCGATCGTTTCGATGTCGGTCATGGGAATGTCGTTGATATTGGCAACCCGGAAGCCATCCACGATATATAGCGGAGAGTTATCTTGCGTGATGGAGTTCCCTCCGCGAACACGGACCTTTATATCGGCATCCGGAGACCCTTCGGTAACGGTGACATGCACGCCAGGCATCCTTCCTGCAATAGCTTGGAGAACAGAGGTGGTGGGGAGATCTTTCAGCTTTTCTGCGTTAATGGAGGCTACGGATCCGGTTAAATCTTTTCGTCGGGCTGTTCCGTAACCGATCGCAACGACTTCTTCAAGACTAGTAGAGCTATCTTGTAACACCACGTCGATTTTAGCACGTTTGTTTACACTGATTTCTTGCGGAGCTTTTCCCACGAAAGAAAAGACCAATGTAGCATCATCCGGGACGCCCTTAATGGCGTATGAACCGTCGGGCTCTGTTGCTACATCTTTAGCGAATCCTTTTACGCTTACTCTAACTCCAGCAATAGGAACACCTTGTGCATCTCTTACAGTTCCCGATACATCTATAGTCGTCTGTATTTTTCCGTTCCAGGCAACGATAAGATTTTTCTCCGACACGGCTGTTGGATAGAAGGATCGCATGCTTTCCTCTCCCAAGGCTCCTTGGGATACGGCAGTAAGCATCAGGAATGTAAAGCTGGATTTACATGAGGGTAATTTAATTTTCTTCATATAAATATGGTTTATAAAAGTTTGTGCTTATGATTGATTATCGTCACTTCCATAGAAATGACAATCCAAATGTATTGGGAACACGCCTTGGAGAGGTCTAAAAATTAGTAAAATTGGTTCAAAAATTAATAACTGCGCCGGGAACTAGGTTTCTGATGCGTTTTTAGAAAACTCTTTAGGAGAAACACCGTACTTTTCCTTAAAGCAGGTGCTAAAGTACTTTGGATTATTAAAGCCCACCATATAGGCTACTTGGGAGATATTCTCCAAGTTATCATTTAACAGCTGGTGAGCGCGTTGTAACCGCATATCCCGGACAAACTCGACAGGAGTGAGTTTGGTTAGGCTTTTGAATTTTTTATAAAATGTGCTTCTCCCTAGGTTCAGGTGATCGGCAACCATATCAATATTAAATTCAGGGTCGGACATTTTTTCCTCCACCGTTTTGACGACTCTTTGTAGAAACTGTTCATCCATATCCGTGATGATCACATCTGTGGGTTTTAGCAGGACTTCTCGTTTTTCTACTAGCGCTTCGAAAAACTGTGTACGTCTTTTCAAAAGATTCTCTATGGAACTTATAAGAAACTCGATATGAAAGGGTTTCGTGATATAATAGTCAGCTCCATAGCGCATTCCTTCTATCTGGCTTTCAATGGCATGTTTGGCCGAGAGTAATACGATCGGTATGTGACATATCGTGACGTTATCCCGAATTTTGCCTAGCATCGTAATCCCGTCCATGTGGGGCATCATGATATCACTGATAATTAGGTCCGGCATGTGCTCTTTAGCCAGTTTTAGGCCAATCCAACCATCTTCTGCTGTGAGGACTTCGTAATACCTTTTTAATTGTTGACTTAAAAAACGTACTAAATCTTCGTTATCCTCAACAATTAACACCAATGGCTTTTCTGTTTTTTCGCCCGTTTCTTTCGGAAGAGCTACAGCGGGTATGGATACGTCTGCAACAGACGTCGACCGAGACTCGGGGAGGGTATTATGGGTTTTATCTTGTTTTTTTGGTAGTGTTACGCTGATGGTAAGGCCTCGGTCCACATTGTTATGGGCCTCAATATGGCCTTGGTGTAGGTTGACTAACTCTTTGGTCAGAGCAAGCCCTATACCACTGCCCTTTCCATGCACCTTCGATGTCGGAGCATCAATGTAAAAGAGCTCGAAAATACTTTTTAGGCTATCATCACTTACGCCCGTGCCTTGATCGACAATACGGACGATGATCTGATTTTGTTTATCATAAACCGTTACGGCAATTGTGGTATCATCGGGCGAGTACTTAAATGCATTTGATAGGATATTAAAAAAAATCGTCTCGAGCTGGTCGCGGTCTGCGTCTATACCCAACGTATCGTTGGGTGCCTGATAGGTCAACAGCATAGACCGTTCTTTTGCTAACGGCTGGAAACTCGCGACAACTTCTCCGAGCACTGCGATGACGTCTATATGCTGCAACGAAAGCTTGAATTTATTTTCCTGTACTTTTCGTAGGTCGAGCAACTGATTGATAAACGATTCCATGCGGATGGCATTCCTCTGTATCATACCTACATATTGCTGGTTTTCGTCCGAAAGACTATTATCGTTTAATAATTGCTTTACGGGGCTCAAAATAAGGGTTAGCGGTGTACGGAGTTCGTGCGATACATTCGTAAAAAAAGTCATTTTAAGTGTTGCAACCCGTTTTTCTATCTCAATCCGATTTTTCAACGACAGCATCGTGGACAAAATGCGCCAGCCTAGGACCAATCCCGATAGACCCAGAATGATGTACAAGGTGTATGCCCACCAGGTTTGCCACCAAGGAGAAGAAACGATGATCGCCAAACTTTTATAAGGAGCAGTTTCATATAGATCGCTATGTCCTTTTACTTCCAACAGATAATTGCCGGGTTTGAGGTTCGTAAAGGTTATCCGGTTCAGGTGTTGGTTGCTGTGCCAAGTTGTGTCCAACCCAATAAGCCGGTACAGATAAGTGTGTCGGCTGTGTCTATAGTCTATGATTGTGAAATCTAAACTGATGTTGTTCTGGTCGTGGTTTAGGATAAGTTGATCTGTATACTGCACGTGAAATTCCTGCCCGTTGATTTTAGGGTTGGGCGTCATCTCTTTATTATTGACCCATAGGTGACTAAATACCAAGGTAGTATTTCCCCTTCCCGCTGAAAAAGTGGTCGGTGATATATCAATAACCCCTTTGTTCGTACCCCAGATAATTTCTCCAAAGGCAGTTTTTATCACAGTTTTCTCTGCAAAAGAGAACCTGGCCCGATCGTAGAAAGAATCAAAAGTGAAAAAATATCCTATCTTGGTATCGTACTTGGAAAGACCGCCTTCCGTAGCAAACCACAGGTCGCCGTTAGCATCTTCAATACCGCTTAATACATAGTCGTTGCTTAACCCTTTCTGTGTGGAAAGATTTTCAATCTCCAATCTCCCAAATGGGTCGCCAATGGCACGAGATATTCCCCCGCCCGAGGTACATATCCACATTTCATTATTGGAGCGCCGGAGGATATATTGAAGATCATTTGCTTCTATATTTGCCGTCGGAAGACGATTGTCTTTAAATGTGCGAAACTCGCCTTTCCGATCATATACTACTAATCCGAAGGTGGTTGCAATCCATATGTTTCCCACTTTATCCGTGCAGAGATGTCTGACCTTGTCAAAGCTCCCTTCAGGATACGCCTCATTATCAAACGGGGTGGGTCGAAAATCAATCCTATTAGACTTTTGAATGACCTGCACTAACCCGGCACCAAAAGTTCCGAGCCAAACATCGCCGTCTTCATCCAATAAAAGGGAATAGATCTGATTAATGGGCAGGTTGCTGTTGTTTTGACGAAAGTTTTGAACCCGATAGCTATTTCCGTTATCCTCAGACGAAGCGACATACACCCCGTGATTCTTTGTTGCCATCCATATATTGCCTTTATGGTCTTCCAATAGAGAATAAAGGCCGCTAAAACCGTCTTTAGGTATATTGACGATGGGAGCAGTTTTATACGCTTCTCCTTCTTTTACAACCAATGTGCCGCCCTTGGTACCTATCCATATCCGTCCTTTGCGGTCGTATAATAAACTACGAACTTCCGGGTCGCCTCCCTTTGTCAATATCTCCGCCAGATTCCCTTTGCTTAAAGCGGCGTCTCGAACTTGTAATTTAATCAGCCCCTTCTCCTCTGAACATAACCAAATGATCCCGTCGTCATAAAAAAAAGAGTAGATCTGTTGGGGAAAAGCAAGATGATTTCCGAAATCGTCGCTATTTTTGGTGATTAACGCTTCCTTTTCTGCGTTATAGTAACCAAATCCCCCACCTTTCAGCGTTATCCATAGCAGGCCTTGACGGTCTTCGAAACACTGAAAAGGTACGTTGGATTCGTAACGCCCAAAGGTGGATCGAAGGTGTTTGGTCTGGTCTAGCTCTCGGTTCCACAAAATAGCACCGGCGTAGTAGGGCTCTAGCCACAGGTTTCCTTTTCTATCTTCGTAGATTCTTTTGATTTCTTCGTTGAACTGTTTTATGAGAACGAGGTGACTTCCATAGATGTCATAAGTAAACAACTTCCCTTTGGTGCTAGATATATAGAGTTGGTTCTTATCGTTAGAAAGTAGAATATGAAGAGTTCCTGGTTCAGAAACCACTATCTTTTTTAAACTGTGGGTCTGTTTATTGTAAATAAGCAGTATGCCATTCGTTGTTGAAAAGTAAATTTGGTTTTCGTCTTCCCGGGCTTCAATCACATTTAATCCTATAGTCTCTTTCTGAATGTATTCGTTGGAGCTTAATCCGGTTTCCTGACCGTCTGATAAAGTTGATAGACCCTGTTGCGCACCAACCCAGATATGTTTTGCGCTATCCTGATGCAAAAAGTTAATCTGGTTGGAAATCAATTTTACGGGAGACTGTTGGGTAGAGTCGATGTGTACGAAATCTAGATGTTGACTGTTTAAACCAATACATTGATATAGTCCATCGTCGGCAGAGGCCAGATATAGTAGCTCTTCATTAATTTTGAAGATTTTATTGATGATAATCTGTCGGTTAAACTTTTTTGTCAAAATCGACGAAACCGAAGTGAATCGTTCCCTCTTTTTATCAAAGAAATATACCTGCGCATCGTACGTCCGTATCCATAGCAATTGTCCAACGGTTTCTTCCAGCTGTACAATACGTTCACTATCTAAGTAAGGTTTGTTATTAGATGTTGACTTATAGGTTTTAAAATGTTTACCATCAAACCGGTTGAGACCATTCCATGTTCCGAGCCAAAGAAAACCATCGCAATCTTTCACAACGGCGGTAATGGTGCCGTGAGAGATTCCATCCTCGCCCGAATAGTGTTCTATCTTACAATTTATTTGCGCTTTTAGGTGAGGGATAGAGATATAGAAGATTGCGAGTAGAAAAAGCAATAGCCTTGTAGGGGCCAATAAAAATCGACTTGATTTAACTCCATGCTTGACAGCTTTCCCCAAGTGTTGTTTCATCGCATCTACTATCGCCGCGTTAAAAATTATTTATTCCATCACACTGAATCCCACAGTTTGCAAATTACCTCTCACAGCCCTTTCATAGCGTCGAAAACTAACTGGGCAACAGCCTTTCCTCCGGCAACCTGGAAATGGGTATTGTCCTTCTGGCCATCAGGATAAGCCTCAAAGCGACCAGCGGGAAAATTCATAAAGTAATGCTGTGTCACATAATCCTGCCCTTTTTCAGTGAAATAGGCCATGGAAAGTTCGTTTAGATCAATCAACTTGACATCCATTTCGATAGCCACGTCCTTCACAGCCTGGGGATACGCACCGTGCACATTGTGTAATTTGCCTTCTTTCCAAGGATAGTTGCGTGCTACTGGGGTAAGCAGAATAGGGAGTGCCCCTCGTTGGCGGGTCTGATCGATAAATAAGCGAAGGAACTCTTTATATCCTTGAATATCTACGTACCTTTCCGGCTTATTCACAGCGCCGTCATTGTGTCCAAACTGCATCATCACCACGTCTCCCTTTTGAAGATTTTTATATATGGCGGCCCACCGCCCTTCCTGAAAAAACGTGCGCGTACTTCGCCCACCTTTGGCCCGATCGTCAACTTTTACTTGTTTCACGTTGCCAAGGAGATGTTCCACGTGCTTTAAGCTGTCCTTGGCAAAGAAGGGCTGAAACACTTGCCCCCAGCCCACCAAAGGATAACGCTTGCTGTCGTAATCGTCTTCCAACGAATAATCAGCCACGGTTGAATCGCCGATGAGGTAGATGGTCGTTACCCTTTGATAAGAGAACGAAGCGAGTATAACAGACAGTACTCCAATAACGAACGTTAGACAATATTTGTGCATAAGATATTATTTACAAAGGTTTCCAACCATTTAGAACTTTTTCTTTGCTATATTTTTTTACGGACGATTTCTTTAATCGATGAGACCAAGCCACTCTTTCAGACAGGTCTTTTGCGCCAGGACCACGACTCCCGTATTCCGCATAAAAGGCGGTCTTCTCTTTGTCGGGAAAGTTTTTATCGCCCGGCCAAGGATGCCATCCTTCAGGTGTAATATGTGCCCCCATTTCGGTATGGAGGAATACCGTTTGGGCGTAAGGGCGCCAAGGCCTACCGAGGTAGACCTTATTTACCTGTTCGTCTTTAGCCGTTAAACGACAGGACTCAAATACAAAGCCATAGGCATCTTCGGCTGTAGTAGATGCAGCCGTGATATACGAATTTGACAGGCTTTCGATCTGGCATCGTAGGAAGTAGGCCGTAGCAGCGCCGAAAATAAAGTCAGTAGTACCATTGATAAAGCAATTTTCGAGGTAAACACGCGTTCCCGCTACCGCCAGATAGAGCGTATCTTGATTGCCAAGAATATGGCAGTTACGGATAACGATACGGTCGTCCGCCGTATGAAGTGCGACTGCCTGTCCCACTCTACCGGCCGTATTGGCGACCGTCAGATCCTCCAGCGTGCAGTCGTTGGCATCAATCAGTAGCGTATACGATGTATAGGTGCTGAACTTCGGGTCGCCGGTAACATCGATTCCACGAAATGGTTTGCCCGAATAATCATCATACTGAATGATTGTTCTCGCTGCTCCTTCGCCTTTTAGCGTAATATTACGTTTAAAGGCGGGAATAACCACTTTTTCATTATAAGTACCTGCCTTGATATGGACAACCACCCGTTTCTCGGCGTGGTCCCTCACCTGGTTGATAGCTTCCTGTATTGTCGTAAAATCACCCGAGCCGTCCTGAGCGACGGTTAGCTCAAATCGATTATCCGAAGTTTGCGCCTTTATCCCCAAAGCAAGGAAGGAGATACACAGCGTTAATAACACATGGCGTACATACATATTTTCTTCCCTTTTATTTTACGGCTTCCACTCGGAACCAATCAAACTCTGCATAACCACTGTCGTTGATTTTATTGTCTCTTACAGCGTACAGGCCCAGTGTAGCACCAATCCATTTTCCTGGTTGAGCAGTGAAAGTTTCACCGATCGCCGTATATTTTTTGTCGTCTAAACTATAATACCACTGGCATACCGCACCCTTGTTTACTTTGACGCGCAAGTATACGTATGCTCCTTCCGTTAAATCCGTAATGTCAGTAACCGACTCCCGACCAGAAGTTAATCCCTTTTTGCAGCTGGCATAATGTAAGGTCTGCTTGCCATTGCCTTGCTTGATATAGACCTGGCTGTAATCCTCTCCTACCACCGCAAAGCCCGCACGTTCATTTTCTACCTTTTCGTTACCGATCAACCGCATTTTGGTGGTGGCCATAAATTCCTCTGCTGGAAATTTCTGGGTCAGCACATTCGGGATATCTAATAAATTCTTATAGGTCTCGGGAACTTGTTGTGTATATAACGTCAAATGGCCATGCTTACTCGGCATAAGCCAGGTACCATCCGGGTTGGCTTGCCATTGCCATTGCTTACCCAGTAGCGGCGTATCGAACTCATCCGATTCAGCAGGGGTCTCTATAGGGTAGGTTTTTCCTACATTCGGCTTTTTATGTGTCAATACTGGTTCGCCAGTACCTTTAACATCATTCTCGATACCTATAACAGGCCAGTCATTTACCCATTTCATCGGTTGCAGATGGGCGATACGGCCATAAGCGTCTTTGTCTTGGAAGTGTATGAACCAGTCCTCTCCTGTTTGGGTATCTATCCAAGCCCCTTGATGTGGACCATTGGTGGCTGCGCTTCCCTGATGCATGGCAACATGCCGCTCGTATGGGCCATATATATTTTTGGAACGTAAAACGAGTTGCCATCCGGTAGCAACACCTCCGGCGGGGGCAAACAGATAATAATATCCATTTCGTTTATGCATCTTGGTTCCTTCAATGGTAGGGTCATCTTCATGGCCGTCGTATACAATAACACCTCGATCCAGTACCTTGCTACCGGTTGCATTCAGTCGCGCAATAGCCACGACACTCTTTAGTCCAGCACGACTCCCGGCATAAGCGAAAGACAGATAATTGTTACCATCCTCGTCCCAAAAAGGACAGGGGTCAATTAATCCTTTGCCCTCAAACACCAGAACGGGCGCTGACCAGTCTCCGGCAGGGTCTTTCGTCTTGATCATATAGATGCCGAAATCAGGATCTCCCCAATAAATATAGAATTCGCCTTCATGATAGCGAATAGAGGGAGCCCAGACACCATTTCCATGTTGCACAATGTTGAATACATCTTCTGGGATTTGTCTAGGTAAGGCGTGTGAGACGATTTTCCAGTTTACTAAATCTTTCGAGTGTAATACAGGAAGCCCTGGAGCATGGTTGAAGCTCGAGGCAGTCATATAGAAGTCATCACCTACACGGATCGCATCCGGATCGGAATAATCGGCGTGTAAAATGGGATTTTGGTACTGTCCGTTGCCCAGATCAGCAACCCATACAGATGAAACATAAGGACGCTGCGCGAAAACTGCGGAGCCGGATGATAGCACAAAAGCAAGTGAAAGTATAGAAAATTTATTCATCGTTGTGTGTTTGATTTACGTATTGGTAATCACAAGGATACACATTTCCCGGAAAGATAACAACAAGTAAATGTGCAATCGTTGCCGGTAACGATTGCGTTTAATTTTATGGTTAATTCTAAAAAAATGTGGAAATTGACATGCCAAAAGAAAAGGGATATTACATAATAAACCAAGTAAATATGTGTAAAAAGAATATTTTGCGGTCATTAACTGGGATACTTGTGTTAGGGATGTTGTGCAGCTTTATAATACAGCCTAGGAAAAAGAACGTATGGATGATCGGCGATTCGACGATGGCCATCAAAGCGCCTGACAAATTTCCGGAAACAGGTTGGGGAGTGGCTTTTGCGACAAAATTTAAGGCACATACAGAGGTTCAGAATAGAGCGAGAAATGGCAGAAGCACAAAGTCTTGTATAAATGAAGGTATTTGGAAAGAAGTATACGAAGGCATTCAGCCGGGTGACTATGTTTTTATTCAATTTGGTCACAATGATGAGAAAGTGCATAAGCCGAATACGGGAACAACGATAGAGGAGTATAAAACAAATCTCTCTTTTTTCGTAACGGAGACACGTTCAAAAAAGGGACAACCGATTTTGTTAACACCTATTGCGCGCCGCGCATTTGAGGGAGAGAAGCTAGTGGATACACATGGCGAATACCCGGATGCGGTAAGACAAGTGGCAGACAGCTTAGATGTGCCTCTTATCGACCTCACGACGGAAACCTCCAGTCTCTTAGCTAAATTAGGAGAGGAAGAGTCAATAAGCTTATTTCTGCATCTTCCGGAAGGATACCCCAACTATCCAAAAGGTGCGATTGATAACACGCATCTGAACGAACATGGGGCCGAAACCATTGCCAATCTCGTTGTTCAAGATATGAAACGACAAGGTATACCTCTAGTCAATGATTTAAAAAAGAAAAGATAATAAAATGAAGAAATTAGTTTGCGTGGAGCCGGGCAGATTTGCGTATGAAGATGCAGATATTCCCACTCCAGGAAAAGGAGAATCCCTATTGCGTATCCGGAAAATTGGGATTTGTGGAACGGATATCCATGCATTTGCAGGTCGGCAACCTTTTTTTTCTTATCCACGCGTGTTGGGTCATGAAGTTGCTGCAGATTATGTCGAGGGAGACGCAGCGGGATTTGTGCCGGGCGATAAAGTGACGGTAATTCCTTATTTTACAGAAGGTAAAGACATTGCTTCTCGGATGGGAAAACCCAATTGTACCAATGATATGCGTGTACTGGGGGTTCATATTGACGGTGCGATGGCAGAGTACGTCGTCGTACCGTCGCATGCTTTGCGTAAAGAAGAAGGATTGGATTATGATGATTTAGTGCTTGTAGAACCTTTGTCCATTGGGGCACATGGTATACAACGTGGTGGAATCATTCCGGGAGAATTTGTGCTTGTGATTGGCGCAGGTCCGATCGGTTTAGGGATTATTGCGTTGGCAAATATTGCCGGTGGAAAGGTCATCGCGTTGGATGTTGATGATAATCGCTTAGCGTATGCGAAGACATTAGGCGCTTCTTATTCGGTTTCCGCGCTCGATGCAGATGTGCATACACAATTGGCGACGATCACGAATGAAGATATGCCTACACTCCTATTTGATGCAACCGGTAATACCGGCGCTATCAACAATGCTTTTCAGTATATGGCTCATGGCGCGCGTTATGTTCTTGTTGGGTTGCAAAAAGAAGAGATACATTTTAGCCACCCGGAGTTTCATAAGCGGGAAGGAACATTGATGAGTAGCCGAAACGCTTTGGCGAGTGACTTCGAGTATGTCATGCAGCGCCTGCAAGATAAATCATTAGATGCCGCACAATTTATTACCGGGCGTGTAAGCTTCGCAAATGCTGCGGAACTGTTCAGTGATCCGAGCAAACCTTTGCTTTCGGGTATTAAGACGATCATCGAGTTTAATTAGGTTTTTTACCTAAAGAGCAGGTATATTTCTTTCGCAAACGTTATCGGTAACGTTTGCGTTTTTAATTTTAGGCTAACTCACTGTTAAACTGATTATTAATACCTACATTTAACATCAACCAGTTAAGAGGGAGTATTTGTATGAAGATAAACCTGTTCATTATTTTGATTTTGTTTGGTGTCCATTCCGTTTGGGCTACTTCTTATGATTTCGTGGTGGCGAAAGATGGTAGTGGTGACTTTGGAACTGTACAAGAAGCGATTGATGCAGTTCCCTCTTTTCGGAAAAATGTGACAACAATTTTTGTAAAAAAGGGTGTGTATAAAGAAAAAATTGTGTTGGCGGCGCCTAAGCAGTATATAAAACTCGTTGGCGAGGACAAGTTTAATACGATTCTGACATATGATGATTTTGCCCAAAAGAAAAATGTTTTTGGGGAAGAAATCGGAACATCGGGCTCATCTAGTTTTTATTGTATTGGAGACGGCTTTATCGCGGAAAACATTACGTTTGAAAATAGTGCCGGTCCAGTAGGACAGGCAGTTGCGATATGGATAGGTGCGGATAAAGCAACGTTTATTAACTGCCGTTTTTTAGGTTTTCAAGATACCTTGTATACCTATGGTAAAGGGGCGCGGCAGCTCTATGTCAACTGTTATATTGAAGGAACAGTCGATTATATTTTTGGGTCGTCTACGGCTTGGTTTGAGGCATGTGAGCTACACTGTAAAAAAGCAGGTTATATTACCGCTGCTTCAACTCCCGAAACAGGCGAATATGGCTATATATTCAACAACTGTATTATTACCGGGTCAGAGGACGTACAACATTTTTATCTAGGTCGCCCATGGAGGCCGTATGCGAACGTCGTTTTTATGTATTGCTCCTTGCCTGATTTTATCGTTCCGGAGGGATGGCATAACTGGGGAAAGGAAAGCAATGAACACACCGCTTTTTATGCGGAATATAAAAATAAAGGGGAAGGAGCTTTGTCACAAAATCGTGTCAAATGGTCTCGGCAGCTAACGGACGGAGAGGCGAAAAAGCTATCTATGTCAGCTGTTTTCGGTGATTGGGATGCTGAATCGATAATAAAGAAACACCCGGTTCTCCGGTAACGATTGCATAGTTTTTTCTTTCTTTTTCTACACAAACGATGTAGACTTGTCTAAGATAAGCAACCAAAATTTAAACACATAAGAGGTAAAATGATGCAAAAGAAACAATATATCAAAATAATATATACAGCTATACTGCTAGGGTGGGGAAGTGTCTGTACACTAAAAGCGCAAGAGCCTGCACTTCCTATCGTTCAGCAGGTGAGTTTTCCGAAAGATACGCTGCAAATTACCGATTTTGGCGCAAAAGGGGATGGACAATTTATAAACACAGCGTCTATTAATAAGGCGATTACGACCATTAGTGAAAAAGGCGGAGGTGTTGTATTAATACCTGGTGGTCTTTGGCTGACCGGTCCCATAGAAATGAAGAGCAATGTAAACCTGCACATTCAGCGGGATGCTATTGTATTGTTTACCGATGATTTGGGGGCGTACGAACTGGTAGAATCGAATTGGGAGGGAGAGCCCGCCTGGCGAAATCAAAATCCTATTTCGGGGAAAAATTTGGAAAATATAGCGATTACCGGGGCTGGAGTCATTGATGGAAATGGAGGAGCTTGGCGCATGGTGAAACGGGATAAGATGACAGACTCACAATGGAAGAAACTCGTTGCATCGGGTGGTGTGGTGGATGAAGCGGGTAAGATTTGGTACCCCTCCGAAAGTTCGCTGCATGGTGCCACAACCCAGAACACAGGTAAAGGCCATGCTGGGCAGACAGCGGCTGATTTCATGGATGTAAAGGATTTTCTGCGCCCGAATTTATTGGTGTTTACCTCTTGTAAACGTATTTTACTGGAGGGCGTGACCATTCAAAATTCACCGGCATGGAATATTCATCCGTTGATGTGTGAAGACTTGACCGTAAGAAACCTAATGGTACGAAACCCTTGGTATGGACAAAATGGGGATGGTTTGGACATCGAATCCTGTAAAAATGTATTGGTCGAAAATAGTACGTTTGACGTGGGTGACGATGCCATATGCATTAAATCTGGACGTGATCAAGCAGGGCGTGATAGAGGAATGCCTACCGAAAATGTTATTATTCGCAATAACATCGTATACCACGGACATGGAGGATTTGTAATAGGAAGTGAGATGAGTGGTGGCGCTAGAAACATTTGGGTGCAAGATTGCTCATTCATAGGCACCGATATTGGCCTACGTTTTAAAACCACACGGGGTCGTGGTGGTGTGGTGGAGAACATATTTATAAATAATATTAACATGGTGGGTATTCCGGGTGAGGCGATATTATTTGATATGTATTATGGTATGAAAGGCCCGCTTCCGAAGGCCGGTGAGCAAGGGGATGCCGTGGTAGAAATTCCTGCCGTGACAGCGGAAACACCCCGATTCCAGAATTTTGTTATGCGCAATATCAATGTAAACGGTGCCGAAAAAGGAATTTTCTTCCGTGGATTGCCGGAGATGGCTATTAAAAATATAGTGATTGAGCAAGCCCATATCACTGCGAAAAAAGGTGTAGAGCTTATAGAAGCATCGGGCATCGCCGTGAAAGGCCTGACACTCAACGTAAAAGAGTCGAATCCGCTTGTTCATATAGATAATAGTGAAAATATTGTGTTCACAGATTTGAAACCGGTAGGCGATATAGATCTCTTGGTTCGTGCCTCGGGTAAGTCAACCCAAAATATTGTACTCACAGGAGCAAAGGTAGAAGAGGTCAAAAAAATAAGTGAGTTTACCAACGGTGCGTCAGAAGAAGCGTTGGTGATAAAGTAGGGGAACAAAAAATAATAAAATGAAGAAAGGTATACATATTATACTGTGCTTATTACTGTTTGCGCAGGTTGGTTTTGGACAAGAAAAAGCGTTGTCTGAAAAAATGGCCATTACCGCGATGGATTCGCTATATAAAGATGCCCGCTTTACAAACAAAGAGAAAGGCCCACAGTGGACGTATGATATGGGTGTTGTACTGGAAGGGATGGTAGACGTATGGCGGAATACAGGTGATAATATCTATTTTGATTATGTGCAGAGATGGATGGATCAGTTTGTAACCGAAGATGGCGATATCCGTAATTATAGGCCAGAAGAGTATAATATAGATCACGTAAAAAATGGGCGGTCGTTGTTGTTCCTGTATAAGGTCACCGGAAAACCGAAATACCTAAAGGCTAGCGAAAAAGTCTATAATCAGCTTCTGACGCATCCCCGGACCAAGGAGGGAGGATTTTGGCATAAGAAACTATATCCTTATCAGATGTGGCTAGATGGCTTGTATATGGCTCAACCATTCTATACGGAATATGCCGATTTGATGGGGATTGATAGTATATACGATGATGTCGTGAATCAGTTCACCTATATGGAGAATCATGCACGTGATGAAAAGACCGGATTGTTATACCACGGTTGGGATGAGTCTCGTAACGAAAGATGGGCAAATCCAGAAACAGGTCTTTCCAAACATTTTTGGGCACGTGGTATGGGATGGTACGCGATGGCTTTAGTCGATGTACTGGATTATTTTCCAACGGAACATCCGGGAAGGGAAAAGTTGATGCAAATCCTACACCGGACATTAACGGCTGTCGCGAAGTATCAAGATCCAAAGACATCGGTATGGTATGATATTGTGGATTTAGGTACTCGTGAGGGGAATTATGTCGAAGCTTCGGCATCTAGCATGTTTGTATATGCTATGGCGAAAGCGGTGCGAAAAGGGTATGTTCCGAAGACGGATTTTCAAAAGCATATTGATAAAGGGTATGCGGGCTTGGTAAAACAATTTATCACCCCAGGTGGACCGGACCGAGTGAATATCAACCATGTGGTCACGGTTTCTGGCTTGGGGGGATCGAAAAACTATCGCGACGGTAGTTTTGAATATTATATGAGTGAACCCGTGAAACCAAACGACCCCAAAGGGGTAGGGCCATTTATTTCGGCGGCCTCGGAGGTAGAGTTTGCGCGGTCGGCAAAAAGCCAAAAGAAAGTTCATGTTACGTTAGATAATTATTATAATAACGAGTACAAGAAAGCACCGGACGGTCAAATGAAACCTTATCATTACCTTTGGGACGGCCAGGATAACAATGGTTTCTTTTTATTAGGACGTATCTTTGAACAGTATGGAGGGGTTTTGAATACATTGCGGGAAGCGCCGACACAACAGAAATTGGTGAATAGTAATGTCTATATTATTGTAGATCCGGATACGGAAAAGGAAACGACAAGCCCTAATTTTATGAATGAGACCGAGGCGAATGAAATTGCCCAGTGGGTTCGTGGAGGAGGCGTGTTAGTTTTATTGGCAAATGATTCGGGAAATTGTGAAATAACAAAATTTAATACGCTGTCGCAGAAATTTGGTATTACGTTTAATGAGGATAACCGCAATATGGTGAAAGGAAGTAATTATGCGGACGGCGCGGTCGTTATCCCATCCAAAACAGGAATATTCAAAAAGACCCAAAAGATTTATGTGAAAGAAATATCTACGATAAACGCGGTAAAACCAGCGAAACCGCTTGTGCAGGAACAGGGGGATATTATCATCGCGACCGCAAAATATGGTAAAGGAACGGTGTTCGCTATTGGCGATCCGTGGTTGTATAACGAATATGTAGACGGGCGTAAACTACCTGCAGAATACCAGAACTTTGATGCGGCGCACGAATTGGTACAGTGGTTACTGAGAAAAGCTAAATAAGGAAAAAATGGAATGTACTAGATTTTCCATATTGTTTTGTTGTTTGTTCGGATTATCTTTTTTGGCTTTCGCGCAAGAAAAGGATAGCTTAGCAGAGAAGGTGCTCGTATACCAGCTCCCGAATGGTGCATGGGGAAAACAATTGGTGGATAAAAAAGCGGTTAACTATGCTTTGCCGCTAACAAAAGAGTTGCTTCAGAAAATCAAAGCGACGGACGAAAAACACGCCACGATAGACAATGGTGCAACAACGCGAGAAATTAACATCTTGGTAGATGCCTATACCAAAACACAGCGTGTGGATTATCTAAACGCGGCTCGTCGAGGAATAGAATACCTGTTGGAAGCACAATATGAAAATGGTGGTTTTCCACAATACTATCCGAATAAATCCCTCTATCGGGCACAAATCACGTACAACGATAACGCGATGATCAACGTGTTGACGGTATTGGATAATCTGGCGAAAGAAACAGCGGGTTTTGCGGCATTTGCGGACGATCGACTAAAAGAACAGGCGGCGGATGCGGTGGCAAGAGGTGTAGATTGCATATTGAAAACCCAAATTGTACAAGACGATTCCTTGACTATCTGGGCGGCACAATATAATGAAAAAACGCTTCAACCCGAACAAGCTAGAGCGTTTGAGCCTGTTTCGTTAAGTACATCAGAATCGGTCAATATTGTGCGTTTTTTGATGAAACAGCCTGTAACGCCGGCGATAGAAACGGCCATAGAATCTGCTATTCGTTGGTTTGAGGTACATGATCTGGAGGGTTATCGTTTTGATAAAACGAAAGATCCGAAAACGGGGAAAACCGTTCGTGACCTGATACCCGATAGCACTTCGGTAATATGGTCGAGGTTCTATGATATCGCAAATAATAAGCCGCTATTTGGCGATCGGGATAATAGCGTGACCTACGATTTTTCGGAAATATCAACGGAACGAAAAAATGGGTATGCCTGGTTTGGTAACTGGCCTGCCAAGTTATTGGAAAAAGAGTACCCCAAGTGGAAAAAAAATAAAGAGAAAAAAAAGTAAAAGCATGTTACTTTCAAGAGAGAATATAGAAAAAATAGATGTAAGCAAGGTTGAGTTACCACAAGGTAGCTCCTTTGAATTGCCAGAACGCGTATTACAGTTTGGCACAGGTGTATTGTTGAGAGGGTTACCCGATTACTTTGTGGATAAAGCAAATAAAGCAGGTGTATTTAATGGTCGTGTTTTAGTCGTTAAATCGACTTCGTCATCGGGAACAGATGAATTTGCAGAGCAGCAGGGGTTATATACCTTGTGCATAAAAGGAATAGAAGAAGGACAGGAAGTGGTGAGGTACAGCATCAATAACGCTATTTCGCGGGTACTGTCTGCTTCGAAAGATTGGGAAGCGATTTTGGAGGCCGCACGCAATCCTGATATGCAGGTCGTATTCTCGAATACGACCGAAGTAGGGATCGTGCTGAGTAACGATAAGATAGCGGATAATCCACCCGCGTCGTTTCCGGGAAAATTGCTGGCCTTCCTCTATGAGCGCTATCGCCACTTCAATGGTGATGTCGCAAAAGGGCTGGTTATATTACCAACGGAATTAATTTCTGATAACGCGACAAAACTGAAGAAAATCTTACACAGTCTAGCGGCTCAAAATAACTTGGGAAAAGATTTCTCGACATGGTTGGACGAAGCAAATGATTTTTGTAACACCTTGGTAGATCGTATTGTACCTGGCCGTTTGCCCAAAGAAGAACAACAACAAACAGAACAGGAGCTAGGATACCAAGATCAACTGATGATTATGGCAGAGCCCTTCCGTTTATGGGCCATCGAAACCAATTCGCAGCGGGTAAAACAAATCCTTTCTTTTGCAGAAGTGGACAGCGGTGTCGTGCTTGTTCCGTCTATCGATAAATTTAAGGAAATCAAATTACGTTTGCTTAATGGAACACATACATTGAGTTGTGCAGCAGCTTTGTGGAGCGGCTTTATCACGGTCAAAGAAGCCATGCAAAACGACTCCTTTAGTGTCTTTGTAAAGGGGCTAATGAAAAATGAAATCAGTAAAGCTATTGTAGATCAACATATTGAAACACAAGACGCCGAAGATTTTTCCAACCGTGTAATTGATCGGTTTAGCAACCCGTTCTTAGAACATCGGTGGGAAAGTATAGCCTTAAACTACACGTCCAAAATGAACATGCGAAACATTGCGCTGTTGGAGAAATGGTATAAAAAGAACTTAGTTCCCCCGCCACATATGGCATTAGGTTTTGCAGCCTATATCAAATTTATGAATACGAAAGAGCAAAACGGGCAATATGTACAGCAAATAGGTGGACAAGAGATCGCATTGCAAGATGAATTCGCGCCTGTGCTATTCGATTATTGGAAGAACCCGCAGACGGTCGTACACAATGTATTGCACGATGATAGCTTATGGGGAAAAGATTTGACGACGTATCCCGAGTTTGAATCGGCGGTGAAGCAATATTTGGATGAAATAAACGCAAATGGCGTATTAAAAACAATTGAAACCTGCATGGACTAAACAGGTCCATGCAAGCTTCATTGCCTTAAAGAGAAAAATTATTAAATGAAAATTTAAATGCAGAATGGCAAGTAGAATATTAAGAATCCATCCTAAGGATAATGTGTTGGTGGCATTGCAGAATCTGTCAAAAGGGGAGCAAATTGAATTTAATGGTGTTGTTTATACCTTACAGGAAGATGTGCCGGCGAAGCATAAGTTTTTTATGCAGGAAATGCAGCAAGGGGATGAGATATACATGTATGGGGTATTGGTAGGGAAAACACAATATACAGTACCACAGGGTGGAATCATGAATACCGATAACACCAAGCATGCGGCAGATCCTTATACGTTTAGACCTTATGAGTACGCTTGGGAGGCTCCGGATGTTTCCCGTTTTGCGGGGAGAACGTTTAATGGCTATGTGCGGGAGGATGGTAGAGTAGGCACGGCCAATTATTGGTTGTTTGTGCCAACGGTATTCTGTGAAAATAGAAACCTGGATGTTATTAAGGAAGCGCTTCACAACGAACTAGGATATTCCGTGACCGGAAAATACCGTGCTTTCACCCACGAACTGTTGGCTGCGTATGAAGCCGGACAGGACATCAGTACGTTGTCATCTGAACAGCTAAGCGTTGTCTCTCATACGAAGAACCGTGTATTTAAGAATGTAGATGGTATTAAATTCTTAAATCATCAGGGAGGATGTGGCGGTATCCGGCAGGATGCGGCAGTTTTAGGGAAACTATTGGCCGCTTATGCCGACCATCCTAATGTAGCAGGTGTCACGGTATTAAGTCTCGGTTGTCAGAATCTGCAACTGAACGATTTATTGGCGGATATAAAAGAGCGAAATCCGAATTTTAAAAAGCCGATTCACGTTTTTGAGCAACAGCAGTCGAAAAGCGAAGAACAGCTTATTAAAGAAGCGATACAAAAGACATTTACAGGGCTTATAGAAATTAACAAGCTGGAACGGCAACCTGCCCCATTGAGCAAATTGACCTTGGGGGTGAAATGTGGCGGTAGCGACGGTTTTAGTGGGATATCGGCAAATCCAGCCGTTGGGTATACTTCTGATTTACTGGTTGCTTTGGGCGGTAAAGTGCTGTTGGCAGAGTTTCCAGAATTGTGTGGTGCCGAACAAAATCTAATCGACAGGACGATAGAACCCGACGCAGCTCATAAATTTATTAGATTGATGGGCGCGTACAGCCAAGCGGCAGAAAACGTGGGTTCGGGATTTCACATGAATCCATCTCCGGGAAATATTCGGGACGGACTGATTACAGATGCGATAAAGAGTACTGGAGCGGCAAAAAAAGGAGGGACGTCTCCGGTAGTTGACGTATTAGATTACACAGAGGAAGCCACAAAAGCTGGGTTAAATCTCGTATGTACTCCCGGAAACGATGTGGAAGCAACCACCGGCAAAACGGCTTCCGGCGCTACGTTAATTTTGTTTACAACCGGATTAGGTACGCCGACCGGTAATCCTATTTGTCCTGTTATTAAGGTAGCAACTAACAATGCGTTGGCGCAACGGATGGCCGATATAATTGATATCAACACCGGATCAATCATTGACGGGGACAAAACCATTGAGCAAATGGGGGAAGATATTCTAGAGTATTGTATCAAAGCAGCCAGTGGCGAAATTATACCAAAAGCAGTTCAATTAAATCAAGACGACTTTATCCCTTGGAAAAGAGGCGTTAGTTTATAAAACCATCATGATCATGAAAACATTTTTAGACGACAATTTTTTATTAAATAGCAAAACAGCGGAAACATTATATCATCAGTTTTCCAAGAGTTTACCGATTATCGATTATCATAACCACTTGATACCAGAGCAAATTGTAAACGATACGCAATTTGAAAACATCAGTCAAGTATGGTTGAATGGTGACCATTATAAATGGCGTGCTATGCGTGCCAACGGTGTGAATGAAAAATATATTACCGGGGACGCCTCTGACAAAGATAAGTTTCTGAAATGGGCTGAAACCGTTCCATATACGTTGCGTAATCCGTTATATCATTGGACGCATTTAGAACTCCAGCGTTATTTTGGCATCAAGGATTTGTTGTCACCTAAAACGGCAGAGAAAATTTATGAAGAGACAGCCGCTAAATTGGCTGAGCCTGGTTATTCTGTTCGGGGATTGTTGGAGATGATGAATGTGGAGGTTGTGTGTACCACGGATGATCCCATAGATTCCTTGAATTTTCACCAGCAATTTGCACAAGAACAGGAGAGCTTTAAGATGCTTCCGGCGTTTCGTCCGGACAAAGCTATGAACAGCGATGATGTGGAAGCACTGAATGCTTATATTGATCAAGTAGAGGCGGTAACCAATACATCTATCGGGAGTTTTTCGGCCTATTTGGATGCGTTGAAAGCGAGACATGATTTCTTTGCTGAAAACGGTTGTTCCGTATCCGACCACGGATTGGAGCAGATTTATGCCGAAGATTATACAGATCAGGAAATTAGCGCTATTTTCGAAAAAATAAGAGCAAATCAGACGCTAACACATAGCGAAAATTTGAAATTTAAATCAGCTATGTTGGTGCAGTTTGCCGAATGGGATCACGAAAAAGGTTGGGTTCAACAGTATCATTTAGGCGCGTTGCGTAACAATAACGCACGTATGCTACGTGTAAATGGGCCGGATACCGGTTGGGATTCTATTGGTGATTTTAGCCAGGCGAGAGCGCTTTCCAAATTCCTCAATAGATTGGATAACGAGGATAGATTGACGAAAACCATTTTATATAACCTTAATCCGGCCGATAATGAATTGATCGCGACGATGATTGGGAATTTTAACGACGGATCTATCAAAGGAAAAATTCAGTTTGGATCGGCGTGGTGGTTCCTCGACCAAAAAGACGGTATGACCAAACAGCTAAATGCTCTATCGAACATGGGGTTACTGAGCCGCTTAGTAGGTATGTTGACAGATTCTCGTAGCTTCCTGTCGTTTCCAAGACACGAATATTTCAGACGATTAGTATGTGATATCTTTGGAGAAGATGTAGAAAAGGGAGAGTTGCCGAATGATGTCGAATGGATTGGCAAAATTGTAAGCGATATCAGTTATCATAACGCGAAAGAATACTTTAATTTCTAGTTGAGAGACGAGGATTTCGGTAACGAAATCCTTGTAGTAATCATTTTATGGATTTCTGCGTTCAAATGGCTATCTTTCCGAAATATTCTAATGACACCTAAACCGGTCAGCAAAAAGATGTAAGGGAAGATCTTTAAAACAGAATAAAAATATACATTATAATGAGTAAGAAAAAAGAAGTTTTAGACGCGATTTTGAAACAAGGGATGCTGCCTTTGTTTTTCCACACTGATGTGCAAGAAAGTATTGATATCGTAAAGACATTATATGCCTCGGGGATTCGTGTTTTCGAATTTACAAATCGCGGGGACGAGGCAAAAAAGGTTTTCAAAGCACTCATAGATGCACGAAATATAGAGATGCCCGAGCTTCAACTTGGTATCGGTACGATCAAAACGATGAGCGAAGCCGAAAAATTTATCAGCCTAGGAGCAGATTTTATCGTTGCTCCCATCGTCACGCCTAGTGTAGGAGATTTAGTACATAGCCATGACTTGCTTTGGATTCCGGGTTGCATGACCCCTAACGAAATCGCGTTAGCACAACAAAATAAAGCTGCTTTAATTAAACTTTTTCCGGCAAATGTACTGGGGCCAGGATTTTTGTCTGCTATTAAGGAATTATTTAAAGGGCAGTTGTTTATACCTACTGGCGGAGTAGATCTGGAGATAGAAAATTTAAAATCTTGGTTTAAGGCGGGTGTTTGTGCCGTGGGAATGGGCAGTAAATTGATCAACCCTAAACAGGTAGACGGTTTGGCAGAAAAGACACAACAAGCATTACAACTTGTCGCACAGGCCAGAGCGGAAAGTGAGCGATAAATTTATAGGGAATCACTGATTAAGAATACGAAAAGCAAATTACGAGAAACGAAAAATAAAAAACAAAAAGCTATACCAATGAACATGGAAAAGAAAAGCAATTATAGATGGACGATATGTGGCCTGCTATTTTTTGCAACGACGATTAACTATTTGGACAGACAGGTACTGTCGCTCACATGGAAAGATTTTATTGCGCCAGAGTTTCATTGGACAAATAGTGATTATGGATTGATTACAGCATTATTCTCTATATTTTATGCTGTAAGTATGTTATTTGCCGGGCGGTTTGTAGACTGGTTGGATACCAAAAAAGGGTTTTTATGGGCTATCGGTATCTGGTCGGTAGGGGCTGTTATACATGCTTTTTGTGGAATTGCCACCTCAGGTATTGTCGCAGGAGAATGGTTTGTAGGATTTGAGGGCGCAAAGGAAGCGATAGCAACGGTAAGTGATGTCGGCTTGGTAGTCAGCGTCAGTGTTACACTGTTTATTTTTGCACGTTTCGTGCTCGCCGTGGGGGAAGCTGGTAACTTCCCGGCAGCGATTAAAGCTACCGCAGAATTTTTTCCTAAGAAAGATAGAGCGCTTTCAACCAGTATTTTCAATGCAGGAGCTACTATTGGTGCGTTGGCAGCACCACTTACTATACCGGTGATTGCCGCTCATTGGGGCTGGGAGATGTCTTTTATTATTATCGGTGCGCTGGGTTTTGTATGGATGGGCTTTTGGATTTTTATGTATAAAAAACCGCATGAGCACCCTAAAATTAACAAGGCCGAGTTGGATTATATCATGCAAGATGGTGATCAGATAGTACCGGAGGATGTTGTGGGTGTAGCTCCAGCAGAGAAAAAGAAAATGTCGTTCGCAGATTGCTTTAAATATAAACAGACCTGGGCATTTGCATTCGGTAAATTTATGACTGATGGGGTATGGTGGTTCTTCTTGTTCTGGATGCCTGCTTATCTTTCTTCGGTTTATGATATCAAATCGTCCGATACAGAAGGACAATTGGCATTGTTCGTCCTATATTTGATAACGTTATTGTCCATTATTGGCGGGTGGTTGCCTACCTACTTTGTGGACAAAAAAGGATTAAATCCATACGACGGACGCATGAAAGCGATGTTGCTGTTTGCTTTCGTACCACTAATTGTATTGCTAGCGCAACCACTTGGACATCTTTCCTATTGGGTACCGGTGATATTTATAGGATTTGCCGGAGCTGCTCATCAGGCTTGGTCTGCTAACATTTTCTCCACAGTAGGCGATATGTTCCCTCGGAGTGCGATTGCGACAGTTACGGGAATCGGTGGCCTTGCCGGCGGAGTGGGTTCAACGTTTATCAACTTTGGTTCTGGAAAGCTATTTGATCATGCTGCACAAACACAAATGGTGTTTATGGGCTTTCAGGGAGAAGAGGCCGGATATTTTATTGTTTTCTCATTCTGTGCCGTAGCCTATCTAATCGCTTGGGCGGTGATGAAAACGTTGGTGCCGAAAATGGAAATAATTAAAGAATAACATAAATATATACTTCTAAGTACGCAGTATATTTTTTAACAAGAATATGGGCAGATTTTTTATCTGCCCATATTTATTTTCCCGGATAACAACTTTATTACCTACCGACAAGGTATTTTAATATATCGGCTATTTTAGGTATTATTACAACATAATTACCTGTTATGGCGTTTGAAAACTATACGATAAAAGATATTGCAAAGGCCTTAAACCTTTCCACTTCAACTGTTTCCAGAGCTTTACGGGACAGCTATGAAATCAGCTCAGAAACCAAAAAGCTGGTGTTGGAGTATGCGGAAAAAATAAATTACCGGGCAAACCCCATTGCACGGAGCTTGAAAGAAAGAAAAAGTTATAGTATTGGTGTGATCGTAACAGAGATTGCAAATAATTTTTTCTCGCAGGTAATCGATGGAATAGAGTCTGTGGCTTATAGTAACAACTATCAGGTCGTTATTTCTCAAATGCGCGAATCTTCTGCACGGGAACGACTTAATGTGGAACACCTTTACTCCCGTTCGACAGATGGGTTGTTGATCGCGCTATCCGCTGAAACGACCGATCTATCCTATTTAGAGCATTTGATCGGTAAAGGATTTCCGATCGTGTTTTTTGATCGTGTGCCTAACCTTGCAGCATGCCATAAGGTAATTGCGGACAATCGTCAAGGAGGATTCGATGCTATTCAGTACCTTGTCGGAAAAGGGAAACGAAAAATTGCTCACCTTACCGGAACGAAAAAGCTCTCCATTACAAGAGAACGGTTGGAAGGCTATAAAATGGGACTCGAAGCGAATGGTCTTCCGTATGCTCCCGAGCTTGTTAAGCACTGCGAATACGGAGGGCTTCACCAAGACGAAATAGAGCAGGCCGTTACCGAGCTTTTACAAGAAGAATACGATGCAATCTTTATCTCCGGAGATAAATTGAGTATGGGGTATTTGCAGGCTATGAAAGAGCGGCCTGAGGCTGACTTGCGGCAAATAGAAGTAACTGGCTTTACCAATTCTAAAGTCGTGAATCTCTTATCACCTCCCATTACGGCTGTACGTCAGCCTGCGTTTGAAATGGGCGAAAAAGCCGCCGAGCTATTGATTCAACAAATCGAATCTAAACACCCTATAGAGGATTTTGAGACTATTGTGTTTCCGACTACGCTTATTCAACCCTAACGATTACTTTCTGCTAAACACAGCTAACCGACTGGTCAATACAAACATCAGTAGGCCAAAGCAAGCGAATACACCGAAAGAATGCCGTAAACTAAATAATTCGGCAATATATCCAATAAGTGGAGGCCCCATTAAGAAGCCTAAATAGCTGACGCTAGAAACCATTGCTAATGCCACGCCCGAAGAAATAGTTTTATGTTTGCCGGCAACGGAATACACAGACGGGATGTTGCACGCAACGCCTAATCCGACGAGCATAAAGGCAAGAGTACATAATACAAGTTGTGGAAAAAGAACCGCTCCCATCATGCCCGTAAACATGAGAATCCCACTAATCTGTAGCGTCCGCTTACGACCAATTCGGCTGATAACAGCGTCTCCGATAAACCGACCCATTGCCATCATAATCATAAACGAAGCATATCCGACGGTGGTCCATTTTTCCGGCGCCTGCACAATGTCGTGAAAATATACACCGCTCCAATCAAACATCGCCCCTTCTGTAGCCATGCTACAAAAGCCAATCAACCCCAAGGATATTAACACACGATCGGGTTTAAATGAAAAGGATTTTTTTTCTGACGAACTCGAAATATCCTGTACAAGATGAGCTTTGTTTAGTAAAATATTGATGAGCATTAAGCCCATGATAATATAAAAGTGGGTCTGCGTGGATAAATCAATGTTAAGGGAAACCAAGCCAATGACAGCGCCCGTAAAACCCGCTATGCTCCACGCACCATGGAAGGAAGACATGATGGATCTCTTATAGAGACGCTCAGCCAATACGCCCTGCGTGTTGACCGAGATATTACAGATATTGCCAGTGATCCCAAAAAGCAAGAGCATACCACCTAATTGCCAAGCGTTAGCGGCTAAGGGAATCCCACATAATACCATCAAATAAACGAATGCCGCGATAGGCATAATGCGATGACTTCCATATTTGCTGACAAGTTTTCCGGAAATAGGCATAGTCATCAATTGACCGATAGGCAATGCGAGTAAAACGGTGCCTAATTGTGCTTCTGTGAGCTGCAATGCTGACTTAATCACGGGTATACGGCTTGCCCAACTGGCAAAAGCCAACCCTTGTCCGAAATAGAATAGCGAAACGGCTAAACGTATCCTTTGTTTATTTCCATACACTGCCGTGTTTTGTGCGTTTGTTGACGAGTCCATGGTTGCTTCCTGATGTTGAGGCAAAAGTACGCTAAATTTTGTTCATTAGAAATTGATCTCACTTTTGTAAATTTGATTGTCCATCAAGAGATAACCGAAAGGCAACGCTCCAACTACCGACGTTGTGAAAGGCAGATTTCGTTTTAGATAGATGCTACTTCTGTATGGATGAACAAAGAATACTAATTTAAACGTAAATGAACATGCTATCGATATTACGAGAAACAACGCCACTTTCCGAAAAAGATTGTTTTATGGTGTTCACCAGAGAGAAAACCGATTTTGATTTTCCAGTTCATGTTCACCCGGAGTATGAATTGAATTTTATTGAAAATGCGAAAGGGGCACAACGTATTATGGGTGATAGCATAGAAGAAATAGAAAATATAGAGCTTGCGCTGGTTACGAGTTCGAATCTGGAACATGGATGGATGAACCATCGATGTGTGCCAGGAACGATAATTAAAGAAATTACTATTCAGTTTCATCCCAATCTTTTAAATGATCAGTTATTGAACAGGAATCAGTTCCGAACTATACAAAATATGTTCGCCAAAGCGGCTTACGGAATCTCCTTCAGTGAGACCGCTATCGAACAGATTAAGACAAAGATTTATGATCTGGCAGCGGATAATGATGGTTTTTATTCTGTGATGAAACTCATTGAGCTTTTGTATGAACTTTCACATGATACAGCGGCACGTATGCTCTCCAGTCGCTCGTTTCACGCGGAAAAACAACAATTCAATAGCCGACGGGTAGAAAGGATTATCCAATTTTTAATGGAGAATTATACACGGGAAGTGACTTTAGGGGATGTCAGCGATCTGGTCGGGATGACGGCGGTCTCCGTAAGCCGCTTTCTAAAGTTGCGAACGGGAAGGAGCTTTGTCGATACACTGAACGATATCCGGTTGGGACACGCAAGCCGGAGGCTGATCGACACCACCCACAGCGTCGCAGAAATAGCACTGCAATCTGGATTTAATAACTTGTCAAACTTTAACCGAATTTTTTTAAAGAAAAAAGGGTGTACCCCGTCTGATTTTCGGAATAAATATCGTGCCTCCAAGTTTTTTCTATAAAAATTTGTTTTGGCTGTAAACACTGCTTATACTTCTTAAGGATAAGTACATGCTCCTGTGGAATGCCTTCATTTGATAGCAGAGGGTGATATTGGCTTGATAAGTGTCTTTAATAGATAAAAAAGTATTACCGCCGAACGACAAGTTCTTACTACATTTGGATATTGCTTATTGTAGAGCAATAATAAACCACCAATTTTAAACAATATACTATGATAAAAAAAGTACTTTTCAGAACGAGATTCCCGTTTCATTTCAACATTTTGTTCGGCCATTGAGCCTTTTTCAGGACTAATATAAACTAATACCATCGATATGAATAGATTATTTTATTTCATGCTGTTTGTCATGTTATTGCCTGCCCTGCTGCAGGCACAGAACATGCAAGTTAGCGGACGGGTAACCGATTTGATGCATGGAGGGGCGATTTCGGGCGTTTCTGTCAGCGTGAAGGGAACAACTAACCAAACAAGTACAGATAACGAAGGTCGCTATCGTATTCAAGCCCAAGCGAACAGCATGCTTGTATTTTCCTATATTGGAATGGAAACCCAAGAAATTCGCGTTACGAGCAACGAACTGCACGTGCAGATGGTGGCCAGCGTAAACGAACTTGACCAAGTGGTAGCCATCGGTTATGGTGCCGTCCGTAAAGGTGACTTGTCCGGTTCTTCGGTCACCGTCAGCGAGGAACAATTAAAAGGGTCGGTTGTGACCAATCTAGATCAGGCGTTACAAGGCCGGGCGACGGGTGTCACGGCTACCATGACTTCCGGTGCACCTGGGGGAGCAATGTCCATCCGGGTACGGGGGCAGGCCACAATCAATGCTAATGCGGAGCCTCTTTACGTTATCGACGGCGTGATTGTACAAGGAGGAGGGGCTAGTGGCGCATCTTTTGGTTTGGGGGATGCGCTCGGAAATGGAAGTGTGTCTACCATCTCTCCTTTGTCTACCATCAACCCTGCAGATATTGTCTCCATAGAAGTCTTGAAAGACGCCTCTGCAACGGCAATTTATGGTGCTCAAGGGGCGAATGGCGTGGTATTAATTACGACAAAAAGAGGACGAGCAGGCGAAGCTAAGTTCGGTTACGAAGGGCTAACAGCCATACAAAACCAGCCTATCCGGCTGGATATGATGAATTTACGGGAGTTTGCAGCGTTTAGCAATAATATTGCCGGAGAGACTAATTCCAGAGACAGCCGCGTGGAGTTTCGTGATCCGTCTTTGCTTGGTCAGGGAACAAATTGGCAGGAGGCGATTTTCCGGAATGCCCCAATGCAGCAACATCAGCTATCTGCACAGGGCGGTACGGATGCTGTGAAGTACTACGTTTCGGGCTCTTTTATGGATCAAACCGGAACAGTCATCGGTACGAATTTCGATCGATATTCTTTCCGGTCCAATCTAGACGCACAGCTTAAAAGTTGGTTCAAACTAGGTTTAAATGCGATGTATTCCTCTACAGGCGAACGCCTCAGTTTGGTAGATAGTGACGAAGGGGTAGTGAAGTTTTCACTGTTAACCCCGCCGGATATCCCGATTTATGATATAGATGGCAACTACGCCAGCGTGGTACGGGAAGGCTACACAACATTAAACCCTATAGCGAAAGCCTTGAGTGACAAGATACTGCTAGATAGAACCAAGTTGAACGGAAGCGTCTTCGCCGATCTGACCATTTTGGAAGGGTTGGTGTGGCGATCAGAGCTTGGATTTGATATTAGCGGATCACGCGCAGAGGTATTCGAGCCTACATTGGAATTAGGGAACTGGAGAAGATCAATAAATATGAACGCGTGGCAACGCAACAACAGTAAATTCTGGCAGCTCAAAAACTATTTGACGTACACCCGTAACTTCGGCTCAGGGCATGCTATCAACGCTATGCTCGGACAAGAAGCATGGGAATCTACTTACGAGTTTATGCGTATCAGTGCTACAGGGCTCCCTTCCAATGACGTGCAAAACCCGCGCTTAGGGGAAGATCCGCAAATAAACTCCGGGTTTGGAGAATCCGCGATGTCTTCTTTTTTTGGACGCCTGATGTATAATTACCAAGATCGATTTATGGGAACCTATACCTATCGTCGGGACGGCTCATCTAATTTTGGGCCAGAAAACCGTTGGGCAAGCTTCCATTCGTTTGCGACGTCTTGGCGTTTCTCTAATGAAGTGTTTTTTGAGCCTTTGAAATCTGTAGTGTCTGATGGTAAAATACGTGTTGGATGGGGACAAACGGGGAACTCCAGCATAGGATCCTATCTCTGGGGAGCAAGTATCACGATGATGCCCACTGGACTTGGACCCGGATATCGACAGTCTAACATAGCTAATCCCTATATACAGTGGGAAACACAGGAACAATGGAACTTCGGATTAGACCTAGCGTTCTTCAACGACCGGCTAAGAGTTGTCGCGGATGTCTACGATAAAACGTCCAAAGACATGTTAATGGCGTTACAGCTTCCATCCTATATGGGAACACGCGGTAACGCTTCGTCCGCTTTGGCGTCGCCGATGGGAAATTACGGCACGATCAACAATAAGGGATTCGAATTGGCCGTATCGACCAAAAATATGACGGGAGCTTTCGAGTGGGATACGGATCTCCAGGTAACTGTCAATAGGAACAAATTGGTCGCATTGGACGGCACGGCTTCTGCACATATTGAGGGATACGGACAGTGGAGTGACGTCGTCTCGGTATCTCGGATCGGCGAACCGTTATATAGTTTTTACGGATATAAAGTGATCGGTGTGTACCGTGACTTGGAAGATTTGCAGAACTCACCTAAACCCGAAAAATATCCTTCCGACGGCGTGTTTAATAGAGCTAATACAACTTGGGTAGGTGACCTCAAGTACGCGGATATCAGCGGACCCGATGGCGTGCCAGATGGTATCATTGATACTTACGACCGGACGGATATCGGTTCGCCGATGCCGAAATTCACCTTTGGCATTAATAATACGCTTCGGTATAAGAATTTTGATTTCAGCATATTTCTAAACGGATCATACGGCAATAAAGTAATGAATTATATGGGGATTAACCTATCTAATATGTTGACAGGATGGAATAATCAGCATCAAAAAGTCACAGATCGCGCTATTCTGCAACCGATAAATCCAGATAAGAGTTACCCTGCAAACGTCAATGGAACCGTTGTCAACAATTGGTTTGAAGATGTCACCAACATCGAGGTAAGCAATCCGGACACAAAAATACCGCGGGCAATTTTTAATGATCCGAACGATAACGACCGGATTAGCGATCGTTATATCGAGGATGGTTCTTACCTGCGTGTCCGCAATATAGCATTAGGATATACCTTGCCTTCGACATGGACAGAGCGATGGCGGGTGGATAACGTGCGGGTATATGTCAATATCCAAAACCTGTACACTTTTACCAACTATACGGGATATGACCCGGAGATTGGGGCTAGTATGGCCAGTTCAAATGTGTTTGGTTTGGATAACGGTCGTTATCCATCTCCACGTACTTTTTCTGCCGGTATCAATTTATCTTTTTAACAATGCAAAGAATGAGAACAATGAAAAGAATATATACACATATACAGCACGCCGTTTGTTGGGGGATGTTGGCGTTCGCTTTCGGGTCTTGCGGCGATTTTTTGGATCGCCCGACGGTGGACAGCTATACCATCGATATCTTTTACCAAACGGATGAACAATGCTTTCAGGCCGTTAATCCAATCTATAATTCACCCTGGTACGACTACCAACGCGGATTCTTCAAGGTCGGCGAAGTGCTTTCGGGGAATTATTATATGGGCAATTCGCCTTACCTGACTTTTACTATTAACTCTACCGATCAGGATCTCGTCAACATGTCGGCTTCATTATGGTCCGTCAACGCGTATTGTAATGGTATACTGGAAAATATTGAAGCTAAATCCGGACCTAACGTTAGCCAGGTTGTGAAGAATACCGTGAAAGGAGAGGCATTGGTTTGGAAAGCAATGGCTTACTTTTATTTGGTCCGCACATTTGGAGCCGTGCCTATTGTTCACAACAATTCCGAAGAGATTGCAGCAGGAAACTATAACGAAGTATTTAAAGCGCCTGTAGAGGACGTGTATCAGTATATCGTAATGACCTTGGAAAAGGCTATCGAGTGGCTCCCGCTTAGCAATCGTCCGGGACGTATTGATCGCTTCAGTGCATACGCCCTGCTGTCCAAGGTCTACCTGACGAAATCAGGGTACGGACAAAGTGGTTCGCGTGATCAGACGGATTTAGACAAAGCAGCCGAATATGCGCGGAAAGTAATCGATGAAAGCGGCCGTGTATTAGCACCAGTATATTCCGATATTTTTAGGCTGGAGAACAATTTCTCCAGTGAAAGTCTTCTTGCCTGGCACTGGGTATCATCGGAAGTGTGGACGTCACAGAACACGTTACAATCTGACTTGGCACTGACCGGGTTCTCCGAATTTGGTGATACCTGGGGAGACTGGGGCGGTCCTTCTGTCGATCTCCAGGATGATTTTAACGAAAACGCCCTTTCATTGACGCGTAACAATGTCGATGTCCGAAGAAAAGTCACCATGATGATGTACGGTGATGTTTATGCATATTTTTGGGCCGATCAGGGAGGATTCGATTATGCAAATTTTGCCGAAAATGTTACAGGCGAATTTCGCTCACCTACGGGAGCTAACAGTGTGAAGCACCTCGTTGGGAACAATAGCGACCACGTGGCGGGTATCGGGGCACCCATGCGGAATATGTCAACGAGTTTAAGTACCCATTTGCTGCGGTTGGCAGACGTGTATTTAATCTATGCAGAAGCCATCATGGGAAATGCGGGTTCAACGACGGATGCCAGGGCGCTGGAGGCCTATAACGCCGTACGCAAACGAGCTGGCTTTAGTGGTAACACCAATTCCATTACCTGGCAGGACGTCTGGAAAGAAAGACGTCTGGAATTGGCCTGTGAGGGCGACCGCTGGTATGACTATGTGCGTTGGCATTATTATGAACCCGCGGCGGCAATAGCGGAGCTAAAAGGGCAACGAAGAAGTTTTTACATAGGACTCGACGATTTCTATAAGACCGAGAGCTTTGATCCCAACGTGACCCGTTATGATGATAATCCAGTAATCCCGAATATCACTAGTGCACATTTTCAGTTACCCTTTCCGGACACCGACCTGACGATGAACCCGAACCTGCTGAAGGATCCGGTGAAGTTTGATTTTAGCAGTATACAATATTAAACCTGAGAAGACATGAAAACAATTTATAAAACAATGTCGAAGATAGGTATAGCATGTGTAGTTCTATTCCTTTTATTGTCGGTAAATGCTTGTAAGGATGATACGGCGATGTTTGAACTTGAAGATGGTATACCCACCATTCGCTATGTGCGTGTGCCAGACGAGAACGTAAGTGATTCGCTTCTGACGAGTGCCTTCTTAGGTAACAGTATAGCTATCATCGGGGAAAATATGAAAAGTGTGTCTGAGATTTGGTTTAACGATCAAAAAGCAGTACTGAACACGAGTTTTATGACGGACGAGGTTATTATTGTATCGGTACCACAAGGCATACCAGAACACGTTACCGATAAGATTTATTTTGTAAATAGCTCGAAGCAGGATACCGTGTCGCACGGCTTTAACGTATTGGTTCCTCCACCGGCAGTCGTGGCGATGGAATGTGAATACGTGCCGGAAGGCGAAATCGCTGTACTGAAAGGCAATTATTTTCTTTCGACGGCGACACACGACCATCCGGTGGTGGTATTTTCGCCCAATATAGAGGCAACGGAAATCGTATCGTATTCACTGACAGATATTCAGGTGGTCGTGCCTGCAGGGGCGACGGAAGGACCAGTTTCTGTGCAGTCGCGTTATGGAACGGCGCGATCTACCTTCCATTTTAGAGATACCCGCGGAATGATTACAAATTATGATGCCGATTATCCGATTGTGAACAGTTGGGGCCGAACTGGAAGACTCGAAAACGATCCTGCCTTTGCATTATCCGGAAACTACCTGAAGTTGTCGGGCTCATTTGCCGAGCCGACGGAATGGAGTGCTGCGAGCGAGAATGACGGACTTAGCCATTATTGGGGGAATGAAAACGGGCATACGGGTGCGATTTTCGACGGCAATCCAGAAGAAATGGTGATGAAATTTGAAGCGTACGTTCCAAACCGATGGAGTGCAGTGGGCCTTTCCTTTATTTTTGCGGCTACCGGTACGACGAATGGTCCGCTCTACGAGGATGCTAAACCACGTGGAATATGGATGCCATGGAGAAATACGGGAGCTTACCAAACCGATGGCTGGGTAACCGTTGTGATTCCACTTTCGGAGTTTAAGTACAACGGAGCAGGGTCGTCTTTGAACGTCTTGCCGGAGGCTTTTGACAACCTGAATATTTTCTTGGCTAACCGTGGATTAGTGTATGTAGGAACGGCATCCGACCCGGTGATTTTAATGGATAATTTGAGAATTGTGCCACAGTAACCTAAAATAACGATGATGACAGTCTTTAAAATAAAAAAATACCGATTGGCTCGTTGGCTAGTCTGTTTGCTGATCGGGGGGCTATTCTTCACCTCTTGTGAAAAAGAAGAACAAGCGGCAGGTGAAGATACTGTACAACTTGAGGTTTTTGGGCCATCGCCGGCCTTGCGCGGCAGCGACATTCGGTTTATCGGAAACGGAATGGATAAAGTAAAAGCCGTGGTGTTGGCAGATGGCACGGAGATTACGGAAATTATCGTCGTAAACTCCGGTGAGATCAAGATAACCATACCGCAAGAAGCACCGCCAGGACATCTCGTCCTAAAGTATGACGGTGGGGAAATAAGGACAAAAACGCCACTAACGTATTCGGAGCCTATTGCGATAAATAAGATAGCGCCTATGCAAGTTAGAGCTGGTGACATATTTGTCATCGAAGGGGACTATTTAAACCTGATTGCGCAGGTCATATTTGCGAAAGGTGTGGCGGTAGATAGTGTAGACTTCATGAGCCGGTCGCGGTATAAGATTGAAGTAGCCGTTCCTCGGGAAGCACAGACAGGTTTGGTCAGTGTCTCCAACGGAGCTGAGGTTCCTATCTTAGTTTATGCAGAAGAGGAGGTAGAAGTAGTAGTGCCCACAGTGCTATCTATTGCGCCTAACCCCGTAAAACCGGGGAAAGGATTGCTGATTACCGGAACTGATTTTCAGTTGGTTGAATCTATACTTTTTCCAGAGAATATCGCGGTAGGCGAGTTTACCATTAATGAATCGTATACGGAAATCAAGGTGGATGTGCCGCAAGAGGCAAAAGAGGGGCCGGTCAAGTTGTTGTCGTATTCCGGCCTGGAAATCCTTTCGGACGAATTGGGCTTGTTGGCTCCTGAGATTGAAAGTATAGCACCTAACCCCGTAAAGAGTGGCACAAAATTGGTCATAATGGGGGAAAATTTAGATCTAGTTACTTCCATCATCTTTTCCGGTGATGCGGAAGGAGAAATCGTGGCGCAGTCTGCAACAAAGCTTGAGGTCAACGTTCCGCTGTCTGCGAAAGATGGTGAGCTTGTTCTAAGTACGCATTCGGGCAAGACGGCAACGGCTGCCGTTACCTTGGTACGACCAACGGTTAGCAGCTTAAACCCGACGAATTTGATGGCAGGGAACGAACTGACTATCACGGGAACACATCTCGACTTGGTACGAAAAGTGGTATTTGGTGGAGGGCACGTTGTTGATGATATACAGGCTACGTCCGCTACCACGCTGCGTGTGCAGGTACCCATGTCGGCAGAATCCGGTGTTATAACTTTAGTAACAGCGAATGGAACAGAGGTGAAATCATCGATGTCGCTGGCTGTAACATCACCGAACATACCTGTTATCACCAAAATCTCAACATCGGCCAAACCGGGAGAATTGATCCGAATTGAAGGTACGAAGTTACATTTGGTAGAGAGTGTCTATTTTCAGGATAATGTAAAAGGAACGCGATACGGAATGCGTAACGAAAGTCTGATAGAGGTATACATTCCACAAAATGCCGTTAAAGGAAAAGTCAAATTGAAGCTTGTTACATTCGACGGTAAGGAAGTAGAATCACCGATATTTACCATTTCAGGTGTTGACCCGGTAGTTGACCCTAGCTATGTGTTTTTTGATTTTGACTCGAAAGGAAGTTGGTGGGGATCGCATGGGCAGGTGGAAAATGAGCCAAACTTATCTATCAGCGGCAATTATTTTCGAGTTAATAAGCAATTGGCAGGCGGATGGGATGATTTCTTCTGGCGGAATGGACGCGACAATTTCAAAACCGATGGAGTTTCCGTGGCAGAATGGGCGATAAAAATGGATGTGAATGTATTAGGTGGTACGACACAGGCACTAAAATTCCGGTTGAATGGTGCAGACGGCGATTTCTGGGCGATTATCCCGCCGTTGGCTAACCAAGGGGGGTGGTATACCGTCACGATTCCATTAACAGACTTTAGAGATGGTGACGGAACAGGTAGTGGCCGACTTCCAAATGTGCAGAATATTGATCAGGATTTTGGAATGGCGACAAATGGCGCTGCTGGCATGTTGAATATCGCGATAGACAATATCCGGTTTGAGAAAATAAAATAGAATCCTTTAAAAAGACGATTATATTTATGGAGAATAAACGGTGCGCGTTATGGCTGTATATTGTTTTCTTATCGTTTAGCTGTTCCAAAGGCAATCCAAACCAGGAGATAACGGATGCCCCCCAGCCCCTTTTGATTTCTTCCTCTGTAAAAGATGGCGCGGACGACGTACCTATCGGGGAGAATACCATTGTCCTGCAGTTTGACCAGAATATTGTGCTGGACCAACAACACGGCATACAACTCAACGGACAAACTGTGGAACAGGTGTATGCGGCTTTCAAAGAGCTGAAAATAACCGTTCACTTACAGCGTGGAACACGTTATACGCTGAACATCCCCGAACAGACCATAAAAGGCCCTAGGGGGGTGTTTGCAGCGGAAATACAATTGTCCTTTACGACCGATGACTTTCATGATCCAGATATCGGTACGGCTTTGGTAACCCCAAATGCCAGTGCGCAAGCAAGGAAGGTATACGACTTTTTGCGCGAGCAGTATGGGGCGAAAATGATATCGGGTGCCATGGCGAACGTCAACTGGAACAGCAACGAAGCCGAATGGGTATACCAGCATACGGGAAAATATCCTGCATTAAATTGTTTTGATTACCTACACTTATACGCTTCGCCTGCCGATTGGATCAACTACGAAAACACACAGGTAGTCGAAGATTGGTGGCATAGTAGGGGATTGGTGGCCGCTTCTTGGCACTGGAACGTACCGGCGTACGAAGGAAGTGCCGATTATCACTTCTATACCAAAGATACTCGTTTTGATATCTCCAAGGCAGTTATTAGCGGAACCTACGAAAACACGTTTGTTAGGGCCGACTTGGAACGCATGGCGAATCATCTTATCCTTTTGCAGGATAAGCACATTCCCGTTTTGTGGCGGCCGCTACACGAAGCTTCGGGAAAATGGTTTTGGTGGGGAGCGAAAACGGCAGAAGACTACCGAAAACTGTGGATAATGATGTTTGAAATCTTCCAAGAGAAAGGACTAAATAACCTTATCTGGATTTGGACGAGCCAAGGTGATGATGCAGCGTGGTACCCGGGAGATGATTATGTGGATATGATTGGATGCGACCTTTACGAAAAACCAAATGCGAACGAAATCGCTGCCTTGTATGCGTCGTTGCAAAAGGAGTATCCGAATAAGATGTTGACACTAAGTGAGTTTGGAGGAGTGGCAGACTTGTCGACACAGTGGAATAGCGGGGCGAAATGGTCTTGGGCAATGCCCTGGTATGATTATGACCGAACCAAAAACATGTCCGGATCGGAGTTTAATAAGGAAGGGCATATGCACGCCGATATCGATTATTGGAATCGTGTATTGGCAGATGAACGAACG
Organism: Sphingobacterium micropteri; assembly: GCF_014692515.1. Taxonomy (GTDB): domain Bacteria; phylum Bacteroidota; class Bacteroidia; order Sphingobacteriales; family Sphingobacteriaceae; genus Sphingobacterium; species Sphingobacterium micropteri. The sequence continues at coordinate 50,285 of NZ_JACOIK010000019.1, forward strand.
ATTACCCGAGACGAGATGCCGGACTTACGTTAAGAATGGATTCGTCTTATAAAAATAAAACGTATGAAGAACTATTTGTTTAAAGCCGTAAAGGCGTTATTTTGGAGTGCAGGGGTATGGTTTCTTGTCAGTGGATGTTCCGCTGGAACATCGAACACCATATCGGAACGTGAAGAAGCTCCGGCGACTGTGGTGGAGGAGCATGGGCAGCTATCTGTGCAAGGGGTAACCCTGCACGACCAGCATGGCCGGCCGGTTGTATTGCGTGGTGTGAGCTTGGGCTGGCATAACTGGTGGCCGCGCTTTTATCAAATAGAAACCGTAGGATGGCTGGCACAAGATTGGAATATATCCGTTATCAGGGCCGCAATTGGTGTCGGACCGGAAGGGTCTTACCTTGACAACCCAGCGTTTGCACTTGACTGCCTATATCAGGTTGTAGATGCGGCCATCGCGGAGGGAATTTATGTTATCGTAGATTGGCATAGCCATGAAATTCATACCGACGAAGCAAAGGATTTCTTTAAGAAAGTGGCCACGAAATACCAGGAATACCCAAATCTGATCTACGAGATATACAATGAACCCGTAGAAGATAGTTGGGCAGAGGTTAAGCACTATGCGGAGGAAGTCATTGCGGAAATTAGAAAGATTAATAGCGAGGCAATCATCTTAGTGGGATGTCCGCATTGGGATCAAGATATTCATCTTGTAGCCGAAGATCCGATACAGGGCTATGATAACATCATGTATACTGTCCATTTCTATGCGGCCACCCATAAGCAGTATCTGCGGGATCGCACGGATGAAGCAATGGCCAAAGGTATTCCGGTTTTCATATCCGAATGTGCGGGAATGGAAGCCACCGGCGACGGACCGATCGATCACGAAGAGTGGCAACGTTGGGTTTCGTGGATGGATGACAAGAAATTAAGTTGGGCGGCTTGGTCTATCGCCGATAAAAATGAAACTTGTTCCATGATCCGCGATTCGCAAGCGCCTCGGGCATCTTGGAGTGAAGATGATTTGAAGGAATGGGGAAAGACTGTCCGAAGCGAGTTGAAAAAAGGAAAGTCGAACTAAGATGATACGATGAACGATTTATTTGCTACGCGCGTTGCAGCCATGCATGCAGCACACCAACAATTGATCAATCGGAAAAATGAGCCGATTTTACATGGCAATGGAGTCTTTGAACGTTATCGATATCCAGTGCTTACGGCAGAGCATACACCGGTTTTCTGGCGCTACGATCTCTCGCGGGATACCAATCCTTATTTTATGGAACGGTTTGGCATCAACGCAACGTTCAATGCCGGAGCCATCCGGTGGAAAGAGAAATTTGTACTCGTCGTACGGGTTGAGGGAAATGATCGTAAGTCTTTTTTTGCGATCGCCGAGAGTCCTACCGGCGTCGATAATTTTGTTTTTTGGAACCACCCTATCGCAATTCCCGAACTGGATGATCCGGACGTCAATGTGTATGATATGCGTCTCACGGCGCACGAGGATGGATGGATATACGGGCTGTTTTGTACCGAACGGAAAGATCCCAATGCACAAGCCGGAGATCTATCGACGGCTGTGGCTTCAGCGGGCATTGTCCGGAGCAAAGATCTCGTGGTATGGGAAAGGTTGCCGGATCTACAATCCAAAAGCCAGCAGCGAAACGTCGTACTCCATCCCGCCTTTGTAAAAGGAAAATATGCCTTGTACACACGCCCGCAGGATGGCTTTATTGATGCCGGAAATGGCGGTGGAATTGGGTGGGCATTGGTGGACAGTATGGAACATGCGGTAATAACGGAGGAGCGTATACTGAACCATCGGTTTTACCATACCATAAAGGAGATGAAGAACGGAGAGGGTCCCGCCCCGCTCAAAACACCCAAAGGTTGGTTGCACCTGGCGCATGGTGTCCGTAGCTGTGCCGCAGGGCTTCGTTATGTTTTGTACTTATATCTGACCGACCTGGATCAACCGGACAAACTGATCGCCGAACCAGCCGGGTATTTTATGGCACCGGAAGGTGAAGAGCGGATCGGGGATGTGTCCAATGTGCTTTTTTCGAACGGTTGGATAACGGATGAAGAAGGAAAAGTGTATATTTATTACGCCTCTAGTGATACTCGTATGCATGTGGCTGTGTCCAGTATAGACAGATTATTGGATTACTGTTTGCACACTGCTGCAGACGGGTATCGTTCGGCCACATCCGTACAGGTGTTGACGGATCTGATTAATAAAAATAGCAACTTAAGGCTCAACCCCAGTATATGGAAAGCAACCGGATCAGTGTAAAAGAAAAAATCGCCTACGGCTTGGGCGATGCCGCATCTTCTATGTATTGGAAGTTGTTTGGGATGTACCTGATGTTTTTCTATACAGATATTTTCGGAATGGAGGCGAAGGTGGTCGGCACCATGTTTTTGATTACCCGCGTATGGGATTCCCTGTTTGATCCTGTCGTCGGCGTTTTTGCCGACCGCATCCATACCCGCTGGGGGAAGTTCCGGCCTTTTATGCTCTATATGGCGATACCCTTCGGTATAATGGGCGTGCTGACATTTTATACACCTGCATTTGGAGATATCGGCAAGGTGGTGTATGCGTATCTGACCTATTCCATCATGATGATGGTATATTCGGCTATCAATGTTCCTTATGCGTCCTTGTTAGGTGTAATCAGTCCTTCACCCAAGGTCCGTAACGTATTGGCCACGTATCGGATGACCTTTGCTTATCTAGGGAGCTTCGTAACCCTGCTGTTGTTCAGTCCACTAGTAAGTTACTTTAGTGGCGGTAGCAAGGCGCTTACAGACCAGCAGCAGGGCTGGACCATGGCAGCTGTGGTTATCGCCGCATGTAGCGTAGTTCTATTTTTGTTGTGTTTCTCATGGACGCGTGAACGGGTAACCAACATTCCAGAGCAGCAATCCACCCTCAAGGAAGATCTCCGGGACTTGGTGCGCAACGGTCCGTGGTGGATATTACTGGGCGCCAGCATCATGACCTTGTTGTTTAATTCCGTGCGGGATGGGGCAGCTCTGTATTATTTTAAATATTACGTCCAAGAGGAGACCTTTGGTGAGATTAGCCTATTTCGTATTCCTTTTGTATTGAGCGGACTATATCTGTCCCTTGGGCAGGTGGCTAATATCGTGGGTGTTATCTCGGCGGCTCCGCTGAGTAATAGAATTGGAAAAAAAGCCACTTTCGTCTTAGCAATGGGTTTAGCAACTATAGGTAGCACGGCTTTTTTTTGGCTCGGAAGCGATGACTTGTGGGGAATTTTTGGATTACAGGTGTTGATCAGTATCTGCGCCGGCACGGTATTCCCCTTACTTTGGTCCATGTATGCCGATTGTGCGGACTATTCCGAGTTTAATACCGGGAATAGGGCGACAGGGCTGATTTTTAGCTCGTCTTCCATGAGCCAGAAACTCGGCTGGGCTTTGGGAACCGCCGTTACAGGATGGTTACTCGGCTATTTTGGTTTTCAAGCGAACTTCGAGCAATCCGCCGAAACGCTAAAAGGTATCCGGATGTTCCTGAGCCTGTTTCCCGCCATAGGGACGGCTTTATCGATTGCCTTTATCTGTTTTTATCCGCTGAACGAAAAGAAAATGCTCCTGATCTCCGATGAGCTGCAAACGAGAAGAAACAACGATAAAACGGGTGCATCTTAGTGGTTCAAAAATAGATCCAGACTATACTGTTTTTGCGGTACTCCTTAATGGATGGGCAATTTACAACTATAAAAAAACCAACTAATTGAAAAAGACGGAAAGCTTTTCTATTTAATTTATCAGCTGCACATGATTACAGCAGTAACTCTGTTCCAAGGGGTCGATGCCTATGATTGCTTGACAAAATTTTTCTGCTTGACAGGATTGTCTATCCGTGGAAAGATCGATATAAAAGGAAATGTTATCACCTATTGCAATGTCATCCGGCATATTCCAGATCCCAATGACATTTTTGTAAACTTTACCATCAAAACGCCATTCTTGGTTGATATTCGCATTGGTAATCTCGACCACGGCATAGCTTGGGCAATCCCTTGCAAGTAACCGTCCCGTGTAACGCTTATCGGTACTAATTTCAGTTTTATCGCATGAAAGTGAAAAACTCAATGCTAAAAAGGTTAAGCAATATGCTAAATAAAGTTGTTTCATACATGAAAGATAGGCTTGATAACTAATTAATTTGTTATGTTATTACGTTTTATCTTATAACGTCGTATTGCTTTAAAATGCTACATTTCGGCCTAGCGCCTCATTTTATGGTTATGGTCTGGTACTAGGAAATCCAAAAATTTAGGTTAAATTTAGATGGAAAATAGAAAACATGAAGAAAATACAGGGATTGATAATCATCTTTTGCTGTTGGGCGGGGACATTACACGCACAAAATCCACAAAAATTAGGTTGGATATGGGGGCCGTCTGTAGGATGGCAATACCAAAGTGGGAACTTCCTGAAAGCTTCGGGCTGGGGGTTATTTGCACCAAATGATTATCAATATATAAAGTTTAATGCTGGCGCAAACTTTGCGTGGATGCAGCGTAAGACTACCATCATCCCTGAAGTGAGCATAACCTATTATTTAAGCAATCGTTTAATTTTTCCATTTATACAGGCAGAGGCTACACCCTATACGATTACACCCAAAGTAGGCATAAGTGTACTTTCCATGGTGGATTTAGGGGTAGGCTATGGATTCGATATACGGACAAAAGAAGATTTTAAACCACTGAAAGGGCTAACCGGTTCCGTGACGTTGAATATTCCACTTAAATTGTACTAAAATTGACGAAAGCGATGAGGCGCTGTCGTCATATATTTGCGGTCGACCTATCTAAAATATAGTAAATGGTTGATACAGAAAAGTTTTTGAATGGACGAAGTTTGGTAAAAAAACAAAATAAATTTTTAAACATCATAAAAAAAAGATACTTTTGCATCCCCAAACTGCTGTTGCGTTAAGGGTTGAGAAATAAATAATTACAGTAAAAACAGATATGACTAAAGCAGAAATTATTGCGGAAATCTCTAATAAAACAGGCTTAGAGAAAGTAGATGTTCAAGAAACAGTAGAGGCGTTTTTTAAGGTTGTGAAAAATGCGATGATTAGCGGAGAGAATGTATACGTTAGAGGTTTCGGAAGTTTTGTTGTGAAGAAAAGAGCAGAGAAAACAGCTCGTAATATTTCAAAAAACACAGCGATTATCATTCCGGCACACTATGTGCCAAGCTTTAAACCGGCAAAAGTTTTTGTGGAAAAAGTTAAACACGGTAACAAGTAAAACTGAACCAAAATGAATACCAAACAAATCATAGTGATCGTTATTGTCGTCGCCTTAATGGGTGGACTTTTGGCGCGTCCTATAAAAGGTTTGGTAGACGAAAACAAAGGAGCTAATAGTTCAGCAGATGCGACGACTTCTTCAGCTTTTAATTTCCAAAGTGTATCTGAAATTACCAAACAGTCGATAAATGCCAGCATTGCACAGGAAATTACGGCGTTGGAGGAGAAAGTAGCGCAGACCAGTGGAGAAGAAAAGCTGGCGCTGTTGGAACAATTGGTGCAAAAATGGGACGATGTGGCTAAGTTTGCTCCTCAAGGGTTTGTCTATGAGGAAATGGCCGAAATTTCACCTAAATTTGAGTATTTGTTGAAAGCTGGAGACGCCTATCGGACGGCATACACGAATCTGCAAGATACAGCAATGTCCGCAGAGCTAAACAGACTAGCCATTCGATCGTATGAAAAAGCAATAGCACTAGACGAAAACAATTTGGACGCAAAAACAGGATTAGGTGCAGCTATGGTAACAGGAGGCGGTAGCCCAATGGCAGGAATCGCTTTGTTACAGGAAGTTGTTGCGAAAGACCCGAAAAACATTAATGCAAACAAAACATTGGGATTGTTTTCTTTACAATCTCGACAATTCGACAAAGCTATTGAGCGATTCAAAACAGTTGTCGAATTGAGCCCCGATGCAGAGTCGTACTTTTATTTAGCAACGGGCTACGAAAATATTGGATTGAAGAACGAAGCCATCGCCGCTTTTCAGAAAAGTAAAGAGATGGCCGCAGATCCAACCTTATCTCAGTTCATCGACAGACGTGTGGAAGAACTCAGCAAGTAATTAACATATTAATTTATTCATTAAAAACATTAAAGCTATGCCAAGCGGAAAAAAAAGAAAAAGACACAAAATGGCTACGCACAAGCGTAAAAAACGTTTAAGAAAAAATAGACACAAGAAGAAATAAGCTTGTTGGTCTTTTAGGCCGAAGCCTATAAGACGTCATACAATCTATAGTTTTACGTTTGAAAAACTGTAGATTGTATTTTTTCATTAATGCGTTTTTATGTTTCATCAGGCTAAATACAGCGCGTATAGAGCCGTAAATGAGTAGCTGTTGGTAAAGGAATTAATTATTGATTCAACTCCCGACAAGGGGGTGACTATTGCTTTACTACAGGACAAACAGCTTGTTGAGCTGAACAAGGAGCAGGCCGATAATAATTTTGCCGTAGGCGATATTTATCTGGGGCGTATCAAAAAGATCATGCCTGGCCTCAATGCCGCTTTCGTAGATGTAGGCTACGAAAAAGATGCGTTCTTACATTATTTGGATTTAGGACCTCAGGTTCAGTCTTTGCTCAAGCTAACACGAATAGTAAAGAATGGCAGCTATCAAGAGAAGCTGCTCAATAGTTTGAAGCTTGAAAAGGATATTGATAAAGCAGGGAAGATTTCGGATATATTAAGCCGAAACGTGCTTTTACCAGTGCAGATTGCCAAAGAGCCTATCTCGACTAAAGGTCCCCGATTAAGTTCGGACCTCTCCATCGCAGGTAGATTCGTTGTATTGGTTCCTTTTTCAAGCGCAGTTTCCATATCCAAGAGAATTAAAGGAAGTGCTGAACGGAATAGACTGAAGAAAATAGTGGAAAGTATTAAACCACCCAACTTCGGCGTTATTATACGGACAGTTTCGGAAGGAAAAGGTGTAGACGAATTAGAGAAAGACCTTTTAGATTTAATCTCGAAATGGGAACTTTTTACCAAACGCCTTAAAAGTGTTGAACCCGCTCAGAAAGTATTAGGGGAAATGGATAGAGCTTCTACCATTTTGCGCGATATACTAACGGACGAATTCACACATATTCATGTCAATGACTATGCATTATATGAGGAAGTAAAATCGTATGTGCAAGAAATTTCGCCTGACCTGGAAAAGATAGTCAGACTTTATAAACATAAAGAACCTATTTTTGACCATTTCGGTGTCGAAAAACAAATTAAGGCGGCTTTCGGCAAAACGGTAAACCTGCAAGGGGGGGCTTATCTCGTTATTGAGCACACCGAAGCACTCCACGTCGTGGATGTTAATAGCGGAAACCGGATTGCTAGTAAAGAAAATCAAGAAGAAAATGCGCTGCTGGTAAATAAAGAAGCAGCAAAGGAAATCGCAAGGCAATTGCGATTACGTGATATGGGAGGAATTGTGGTTATCGATTTTATCGATATGCATAAACCGGCCAATCGCAAAGAATTGTATGGGTTTTTGAAAGAATGCATGGCAAACGATCGCGCCAAGCATACTATTCTTCCACCAAGTAAATTTGGATTGGTGCAAATAACCCGACAGCGTGTCAGACCCGAAATGAGTGTAGTGACAAATGAAAAATGTCCGGCATGTGGAGGAACTGGCGAAATTCGTTCTAGCATCGTATTGCTAGACGATATTGAAAGTAATTTGAGTTACATCTTACAAGAACAAAACGAAAAGGGAATTACACTCTGTGTTCACCCCTATATAGGCGCCTACATTAAGTCTGGTTTGTTCTCTATTAGGCTCAAATGGCTTTTTAAATACGGTAAATGGATTAAGGTGAAAACCGTATCATCTTATCATTTGACACAATTTAGATTCTTTAATTCCAAAGACGAAGAGATTAAACTGTAAGTCTGGAAGAGATTATAAAAGGACGATTCCTCAAGGGTCGTCCTTTTTACATTTTTAGCTGATGGCGTGCGTGATTGAGGAGCGCTATAACCAGTGTATTTTAATACCGTCTTTTTCCATTTTTCGGAAGTAAGTCATTTGCCGTTTCGCATATCGGTGTATCTCTGTATTTAATTTTTCGAGCAATTCGGGATAAGTCAGTGCCCCTTGTAAGTATAAGGTTGTGTATTTGTATTCCAGACCGTAATAGATTAAATCCGCTGGATTTATTCCCCTCTCGATAAGATGCTTTACTTCTTCAACAAGCCCCTGCTGTAACCGTGCATGAAGTCTTTGTGTAATCGATATCCTTCTTTTCTCCAATGGAGGACAAAGCCCGAATACCAGATAATTAGGGACGATGCGCTGTAGCTGCTTTGGTTGGGGATGGTGTTGTAGGTATAAGAGGATTTCGAGCGCCCTTACCAGTCGTTTATGGTTATGAAAATCTATCTGGAGGTCTGGCGGAATGCCAATAGTATGAATCCGCTCGAGAAGCTCTTCTTCAGGTAGTTGAGATAGTTTTTTTTGAAGACAACTATCCTTTGGAATTTGTGCATAGGGCCGGTATTGTAAAACAGATTGTATATACGAACCAGAGCCGCCACAGAGTATAGGTCGTTTCTGCACATTAATAATATGATCATAAGCTTTAAAGAAGTCCTGCCTAAAAAGATCTGCGTTGTATTTATCGCCCGGGTTTTTGATATTGATAAGATGGTAAGGCACCTCTTGATATTCTTCCAGATCTTTGCCGGTTCCGATATCCATATCCCTATATACCTGACGAGAATCCGCCGATATAATTTCACCGTCAATTTGTGTCGCTAATTCTACAGCAAGTTTGGTCTTGCCCGAAGCAGTAGGGCCGAGTATGATGATTAATAAATCAGGCGAAAGTTTTTCTTTCGCCTGATGAATGATCTCGTTTATGCTTGCGCTAGTGCTCACATTTCAAATTTAGTCCATTTTTCATTGCTTGCATTGCTTGCAACGACATTTTGAACAAAAGCCATTCCACGAACACCGTCGTCCACGGTTGGGAAATCCAATTCCTCAGGAGAAGGTTCTCTTCCCTCGCGTTTCGCACTTGCAGTAGCCGCAAAATTGCGGTAAATGTTTGCAAATGCTTCCAGCAATCCTTCCGGATGTCCAGCAGGTATACGGGTATTGTGCGTAGCAAAGGAACTTAGCGTATAAGGAGCGTTGTAGGCATTGCCCGTTCGATAGAGTTGTCGAGGCTGATCCAGCATTTTAACGATCAGGTTATTCGGGTCTTCATTGGCCCATTCTAACCCACCCTTTTCGCCGTAAATACGTATTCTTACCGCATTTTCCTCGCCAGCGGAAATTTGTGATGCCATCAAAACACCTTTAGCGCCATTGTCGAACCGTAATAATACGGATCCATCATCGTCTAATACACGTCCTTCTACCAACGTACTAAGATCGGCACAAAGCTCCGTGATTTTTAGTCCGGAAACATACTCTGCCAAATGAGCAGCATGCGTTCCAATATCGCCCATTACAAGCGATAAGCCTGATTTTTTCGGATCAGCACGCCAAGCAGCACCGGCATTTCCCTCACGTTCTGATAGGCGGCTTAACCAGCCTTGCGGGTATTCCACCACAATCTTCCGGATTTTGCCGAGATGTCCCTCCTTTACCATAGCTTTTGCCTGTTTTACCATTGGATAACCTGAATAGGTATGCGTGAGGCAAAGGGTTCTTCCTGTTTTTTCTACAACAGCTTTAAGTTCTTTTGCCTCCTCTAGCGTGACGGTCATGGGTTTTTCTATGACGACATCAAAACCATTTTCTAAGGCCATCTTTGCGGGCGCAAAATGTAGAAAATTGGGCGTAACTACCGTTAGAAAGTCCATGCGCTCCCCTTCTGGTAGCTGCGCTTCTTTCGTTATCATCTCTTCGTAATCCGCATATACGCGGTCCGGTGCAACAAAAAGTTCCGCTGCAGATTGACGGGAAATTTCCGGATTGATGCTGAAGGCACCACATACTAGCTCTATTTTTCCGTCCATAAATGCGGCGATTCGGTGCACGGCGCCAATGAAAGCATCTTTACCACCACCAACCATGCCCATCCGTAGTTTACGTTTCATATGTAATTATTTTGTTTAGTTAAATTTCTAAGTGTTAAATATACACAACCCAGACTAGTTTTCATCCAATTATTTTTCTTTAGTGGCTGATGAGAGCTTTCCTTACAAATCAGGATCGGTTTCATAGCCGGAGCACCAATTTTGTACTTCCGCTGTTGTGGGAAAGATAACCTGAAGGATAAGTTTGTTGGAGTAGAATGAAATGCTCCACACCCATTATATGATGTCGTTCCTTACCCACAACCCAGAAAGCTTGGGGAGAGATACAGCCCTGCTCTTCAAAACCCAATGTACGGAGGTTCGAAACCTGTGCCCAATCCCTGTCCACATAGGTCATAATATCATTTGGATGAAAATCTTTTATGAATGCCTTAAGGAGCTTGGACAGGCCGCCTACGACGCGGTATCCTGCCTTGTGGCAAAAACGTATAAGCTCGAAAGATCGATAATTAGACGCTTGCTCCCGCATTCGTCGGCCGCCACTGAAAATAGCAACGGATACGAGTTCTCCCTTGTCGAATAGCCCGTAGCGATATTTTCCGGGAATAGCAACTTGCAGGTGGTTTTCTTCTAAAAAAGCTAAGGCGACACCTTTATCGATACGCGCGACGACCGTTTGACGGCCATAGATCACTTGTCCTCTCCCCAATAGCGAACATATGCGGGTGCGGATTTTGTGCGGATCTTTTAAAATTTGATCTTGATCAATATGAAAAGTGCGCCGATCGCCCATGTTGATGCGCACTGCATTTTCTTCGAAATAGATTACCAAAGCAATATCGGGCGTAAGCGCTTGTAAGACGATTACACCATCGAAGTCTTCTCGGGAAAAGAAAATGCCCAGATCCTTCTGTAGTGTAGAAATAAAGTTTTCTATTGCTAGAGGTATCACCATAGTATACAAAGTTAGCACAATCTAAAGCGGAATAAATTATTATTGATACCTTTGTATCATATTATATTAATTAGATGAAATTACCGATAGTCGCATACGGCGACCCTATATTGAGAAAAAAAGCAGAAGAAATTGATGAGGATTACCCTAATTTAAAGGAGTTAATCAGCGATATGTTTGAGACCATGTACGCCGCTCGAGGAGTGGGGCTTGCTGCACCCCAAATAGGGCTGCCCATTCGTTTGTTTGTGATTGATGCTTCTCCGTTTGCAGAAGACGACGAAGATGGTGAGGGTGATCCGGCATTGAAAGACTTTAAAAAAGTATTGATTAATCCGATTATCATCGCAGAAAAAGGCGAGAAATGGGGTTTTAACGAGGGCTGTTTGAGCATTCCGGACATTAATGAAGAGGTCATGCGCCCGTCCCATGTTGTGATTAATTATTTAGATGAAAATTTTGAAGAACATGAAGTAGAACTCTCTGGTCTTGCTGCCCGTGTTGTTCAACACGAGTACGATCATATCGAAGGCAAACTTTTTGTCGACAAACTGAGCCCGCTCAAGAAAGCGATGTTAAAGGGGAAATTAGATACCATATCCAAAGGGATGGTGCATGTAGGATATAAGATGAAATTTCCGAATCCCAAAAAGAAAAGGTAGCAACTACCTTTTTTTTAACCACCTATTCCGGGTAAGGATAATTTATATTTGACTGCGGCAAGACGGATGGCCGAAACGGTTAGCGTGGAGACAAAAGCATTTACTGCTGTATCAACCCCCCAAGAACCTAGAATCATATATATAATTGCTCCGGATAGACAAGCTGTGGCGTATATTTCTTTTCGAAAAATCAACGGTGTTTCATTCATTAAGGTATCGCGAATCACCCCACCCATGACAGCAGAGAAAACACCCAGAATAACGGCAGCTGTCTGTGTGCTTTCATAGGTAAGGGATTTCTGTACACCCACTACACAGAAGAAACCTATTCCCAACGCATCAAAGAAAGTTAGCGTTCTAGCCAGGCGATGTAACTGCCTGTTTCCAGCAATAGAAATAAGAACACCGATTAGAATGGCAATAAGGTAGTTGCTGTCATCTACCCATATGGGACGCAAATTCAAAAATACATCCCGTAAGGATCCACCGCCTATGGCTGTCACAAAACCGGTAAACGTAGCCCCAAAAATGTCCATCCCTGAACGATTAGCCGCCATAGCACCCGATATGGCAAAAACCATAGTGCCTAGAAGGTCGATGCAATAAATAATGTTCATCCCGCAATAATGGTGATAAATAATGCACAAAGATAGTGCATTATTGCGGGATGGTCATAGTATTACTGAAGGGAGTTATAGTGTTCTGCCATATTTTTAGCACTTGCTTCGATATCGGCTATTTTTTCTTTCCACTCTGCTGAATTGAAATATTCACCTACTTTTTTCGCCTGTGTCTCTATATCTGCGATCTTATTTTTCCACTCGGGCGAGTTGTAATAAGCTTCGATTTTTTTCGTATTTTCTTCGATGTCCGCTAGCTTCGATTTCCATTCCGATGAATTGAAATATTCCTCTGTTTTTTTTGCGGCTTGTGTCTCTATTTCTGCGACTTTGTTTTTCCACGCGGGCGAGTTGTAATAGGCTTCAATCTTTTTAGCTTCGGCTTCTATCTCTGCTATTTGTGCTTTCCATTCCGATGAGGTAAAATATTCTTCTGTTTTTCTCGCTTGTTTTTCTATATCAGCGATTTTATTTTTCCACTTGGGCGAGTTGTAATAGGCTTCAATCTTTTTAGCTTCGGCTTCTACATCTTTAATATATGTTTCTTCTGTTTGAGGTTCTTCAGGAGACAAAGGAGGTGTTATAGTATCCTGAAGAAAAGAGGGATAATCTGGGGCAGCCGCTGCTGGAGGTATCTGATAAATTGCGGTGGGGTCTTCTACAGCTGGTGTCATGTTGATTTCTTCTGTAACAGTAGTAACTGGTTTTTCTGAAGGAGAGATCCAAGCTATAGTAAGTAATGCGAAGGAGCAAAGAACAACAGCTATAAGATGTTGTCGTGCATGGAGATGATTTTTTTCCATATTCGTGATTCTTTGTATGCGATGTAATAAATGATGTTTTTTGCCTATAGCAGCCATAGCGTACATAGGAGCAGCTGTACTTTTAAGGCATTCAACAGACATTAATGCTTGAGCGTAGGCAATGGATGATGGCGTCCATTTCATGACGATATCATCGCAGGCATGTTCCCGTTCAGTGTCTATATAGCGGGAAAGAAGCCAAACAAAAGGGTTGAAAAATAATATTGTTTCCATGGCAACCTTGAATAGGTTGAATAAATAATCCTGTCGTTTAATATGTGCCAATTCATGTATTAATATAGATTCTACTTGCTCTAATTCAAGATGATTGACAAATGCAACCGGAAATAGAATGATTGGCTTTAGATGCCCTATTACCATGGGTACAGATATTTTTTCCGATAAATGAAATTGTATATGTTGTTTGATTTGAAGTTTAAAACAAATATCTCGGAAAGATTGATCCCACACAATAGGAATAGTAGACAATCCTCGTGTTTTGAGATAACGGAGTTTGGACAAACTGCTGCTAAAAATGATGAACTGGAAAGAAAGTCCCAATACATATAAGGAACTCATCCACGGCAATAACGGGTTTACAGCTTTTAAAAACGAAGAAGAAGTTTCTGAAGATAAGACCAACGGCGCAGCTACGTAATCCATAAATACTTCTTCCGAAGTAGATGAGATATCCATGTAATGGCCAAAAGTAATGACAAATGCGATAGAGAGAATAAATTGTCCAAATAAGGCAAAGGCGTATTTATTTTTAGCCGTCAGTTTTGGCAAAAAGAGATAAAGGAAACATAGCATGCCATATATTAACGCTCCTTGCCAGAGGGAATGCGCCATGCTCCATCCTAATGCCTGCGTGATATTTTGAAGTAGACCATTCATATTTTGTCGATTTAAAGATTGTCTAAATATTTTTTGATTAACTCAATTTCTTCCTTACTTGTACGTTTGTTGCCAAGTGCCTGCATAACCAAACGAGCAGTAGAACCATTGTATACCGTGTTGATCATCTTTTCTAAAAAGGTATGTTGTGTTTGTTCTTTACTTAGTGAAGCTTTGTACAAATGCGTCTTTGCTGAGGCGTCACGTGAAACCATCCCCTTGTCCAACATAATTTGCATCAGCTTTAACGTGGTGGTATATCCAATGTCTTTTTTATTAAGCTCTTCATGTACGTGTCGTACACTGCTCTCCCCTTTTTCCCAGAGGATTTGCAATATCTCCATTTCACTATCTGTCGGTTTCATCTTTTTTTAATCTACGAATGTTTTCGTAGTCAAATGTACGAAGTGTTTCGTATATTCCAAATAGTAAGTATCTTTTTTTTCATAATCCAATGTCCAGAATTGTTCGCGGGGCCGTCTGATGGTGGACTATAAGTTGCCAGCAAAAAATATCGATCAGGTTTCCAGTATCTTGCGGGTTTTTTGGGAGCAAAAGTGTTTGGGGGCTTGGAGTGTATTGTTAAAGTTTCTACCTTTGCCCCACTCCGCGAGGGAGCGCGTCCTGGTGACAGGATATATTGAAAGGGGATAGGTGAAGAAAAGAAAATATTTTTTTTGTTATTTCGAAAAACATCCCTACCTTTGCAGTCCCTTCGGGAACGAGGGGTTAAAAAAAGAGATAATTTATACGGCCTTGAGCTGTATCGATATAGTGCCAAAGCGCGAAGCGGCGGCGAGAGGAGTTCTTTAAGATATATGATCATGTAGCGCAGCAGGAGCCCTTAAGAGGGGCGAGAGCTGTAATAGGATTACAATTTTTTCGGTCCGGGCCGTACAGTACAATTACTGACGAACCGGTCAGATTAAGATGACCGGGGTCAATTTACATTTTTACAATGGAGAGTTTGATCCTGGCTCAGGATGAACGCTAGCGGCAGGCCTAATACATGCAAGTCGGACGGGATTGCGGT
>NZ_JACOIK010000001.1 GCF_014692515.1 Sphingobacterium micropteri
AACCAGTTATGCCGCCAGGTGTACTGCTGGGTAGCTACGTGCGGTCAGGATAAGCGCTGAAAGCATCTAAGTGCGAAACCTGCCACGAGATAAGGCTTCCTTACAGGGCCGTGGGAGACTACCACGTCGATAGGCCGCAGGTGTATAGATGGAGACATCACAGCTGAGCGGTACTAATAGCCCGAAGCTTTCCGCGCCGGAAAGTTCGTCTGTCCTCCCGTGTTTTTCTTTTCTTTTCCGATGTATGTCATAAATGTTAACAAAGATATTCAGGTGCCTATATCGGCGGTGTCTACCTCTTCCCATTCCGAACAGAGCAGTCAAGCCCGCCAGAGCCGATGGTACTGCCGTAAAAGGTGGGAGAGTAGGTCGGTGCCGGTTTTTATACAGGGCCCCTGCAGTATAACTGCAGGGGCTTTTTTATTGTTTTTCTTTTCGACCAGCAATTATTCTCTCTTATGAAGATCGTATTACGACAATCGGTGGCCTAACGGGTTCTAAAAAACAATTGATTGGGCGGGGGAGTTCTATCCGTTTGGGCGGATAACACAGTTAATTATGATAATAAATAGAAGAGAAAAGCCCGGAGGTGAGTCCGGGCTTTTCTAATTTCTTGATAAGAAAAGGTATGAGTTATTTTGCCAATTCTTCAGCAATAGCGACGCCAATTTCAGCAGGAGATTCTACTACACGTATACCGCATTCACGCATAATTTTCATTTTGGCAGCAGCCGTATCATCCGCTCCACCTACGATCGCACCGGCATGGCCCATACGACGTCCTGGAGGCGCTGTCTGTCCTGCAATAAAGCCAACTACAGGCTTCGTACCGTGTTCTTTAATCCACCGAGCAGCTTCTGCTTCCATACCGCCGCCGATTTCACCGATCATGATAATACCTGCCGTTTCTGGGTCATTCATCAATAATTCTACAGCTTCTTTGGTGGTTGTTCCGATAATAGGGTCTCCACCAATACCTATAGCCGTTGTAATACCTAAACCTGCTTTTACCGTTTGGTCTACTGCTTCGTATGTCAGTGTTCCCGATTTAGAAACAACACCTACGTTTCCTTTTTTGAAAATAAAGCCCGGCATGATGCCTATTTTAGCTTCTTCAGCCGTGATAATACCCGGACAGTTTGGTCCGATTAATCTAGAATTCTTGTCGCTCAAGTATGATTTTACTTGAATCATATCTTTAGTAGGGATACCCTCTGTGATACAAACAATAACTTCGATACCTGCTTGAGCAGCTTCCATAATGGCGTCAGCAGCAAATGCAGGAGGAACAAAAATGATCGAAACGTTAGCGCCAGTCGCTTCTACTGCATCTTGTACTGTATTGAACACCGGACGATCTAAATGAGATTGTCCTCCTTTACCTGGAGTAACGCCCCCTACTACATTTGTACCGTACTCAATCATTTGAGATGCGTGATAAGTACCTTCATTTCCGGTAAAGCCTTGTACAATTACCTTTGAATCTTTATTTACTAATACACTCATTTTTTCTGTTTTTTTGCAAAGCAAATCTACCATTTTGCGACGACTTCTGAAAATTTAATATACGATTGTCAACCGTACGAAAATTTTTTACAACGGCAATGCATACAATTGTTTACATGGTTACTGAGCTTTATTTATAAGCACTCCCATTTTTGCCTAAACTGCCATAGTACAATGCCAATAGTAACCGAGACATTTAACGAATGTTTAGTGCCGAATTGTGGGATTTCGATGCAGCCGTCGACGATTTGCATGACTTCATCAGATACACCGTGTACCTCATTGCCGAATATTAACGCATATTTCTTTTTAGGTTGTATCTCAAACTGTTGTAAAGATATACTCTCCACAGCTTGTTCTATAGCAAGAATTATATAATCTTCTCTTTTTAGCTGTTCGACGATCGTAAATGTATCACGATGATATGCCCAGTCAATGGATTGTGTAGCACCTAACGCTGTTTTTTCTATTTCGCGGTGTGGGGGGGTACCCGTAATACCACATAAAATAACTTTTTCAATAGCAAATCCGTCCGCAGTACGGAAAGTTGATCCTACATTATGCATGCTTCGTACATTGTCCAATACAACGACAACCGGGATTTTTTCTTGGTTTTTAAAAGAATCGATATCAACCCGATTCAACTCTTCCATGGATAATTTTCGCATAGGCGAAATTAAAGAAATTAAAAAGTAAAAGGCGAAAAAAGAACGTTCGCATAACATTTTTAAAATACATTTTGAATATTGGAAATAGTATGCTATTTTTGCATTCCGAAATTAGTATAAAAAGAAATATAAATATAGCTAGAGAAATGGCAAATCATAAATCAGCGCTTAAAAGAATCAGAGCAAATGCGGCAAAACGCTTAAGAAATCGTTACCAAGCAAAAACTACTCGTAATGCGATTAAAAAATTACGTAATACAACCGATGCTGAAGAGGCTAAAGTGTTGTTGCCGAGAGTTGTTTCTATGCTTGATCGTTTGGCTAAGAAAAATGTTATCCACAAGAACAAAGCTGCTAACAACAAATCTAAATTAACGAAGTTAGTTAGTAAATTAGGTTAATTTTAAGCCTGTTCTTTAATAAGAATAAAAAAGGGATGTATTATTTACATCCCTTTTCTTGTTGACCTTTTGATACAGATTATGCTAAAGGAACTTAGGATCAGGCAAAATACTTAAAATAATCTCGTCCAGTTTAGCCTTGTTGTCTTTGTAGGGAGCTAGATCGTATAATTCCACTTTTCGAAAATCGATCGGATGACTTTCACTTTGCAGGTAAATAAATCCTTTATTTAAAAGCTTTCCGTCCGCTTTTTGAGCAGGATCATAAGGTTCGACGTTCCCTCCTCCAATTTGGGGCTTGTGATATTCCAATACCACCTCGCCTTCTAGTATGTGTTGAATAAGAGAGTCTCCTAATACGAGGAAATCAGCCGTTACCCATTCGTCTCCATGATAGGTTTTTGATGTGGAGCTTGTACAATGAGGGGTAAATAATGTTCCGTCAATAACGACGTTTGTTCCAGGCGTGCACAAGTTCGATGTCGTACGTTCATCCTTGCCATTTCCACCTAGAAATTGCCCTTCAATAGAAATCGGGAAATCTTGGTCTTTTAGCATAGTATTTGGATCCTGTCCGTGAAGCATTGCCCCGCTATTGCGCCAAGCCCAGCCTTCACCACCTTTTACCTGCTCATCAACAAAACGGTATTCTACACGGAGAAGATAATAGCTATAAGGCGTATTGTAGGCAAGGTGACCATATTGTTGATTGAATTCGTCATAACCATCGTAGCGTACTTTAAGCAGACCGTCTTCGACCCGAAAAGTATTGGCGTAGTTCTCGCCTACTTCGTGCAATCGGATTTTTGGCGTCCAGTCATTTATATCATTGCCATTAAAAAGCTGAATTGGTTTAGGAGTTTCCGCTGACACGGTAGTTTTACTTCCCGTAGAGGAGCAAGCCAATATAATGGCACTCGTTGCTAATACCGATAGAAAACTTAATTTGATTTTCATGCGTCTAGTTTAAGGTTATAATAATAAATTTTTGTTTTTGATATATTCGCTGGGTCTCACTCCAATAACCTTATTAAAGGTATTGCTGAAAGTTGGTAAGCTGCTGTAACCCACACGCATCGCTACTTCGTTTACACTCATCTTCTCGTCCAGAAGCAATTTTAGTGCAGTGAGCATACGTAGAATAGTGTAATATTGGATAAAGCTCATGTTTAGTTCCCGTTGAAAAAGACGAGCTAGTGTGCGTTCACTGACCTCAAATTCGTTCGCCAGATTTTTAAAGCTGATATTTTTATCTATCCGTTGTTCCAAATAATTGACAATCATTTTTAGCTTTTCATGTTTCGGATAGGGGAGCGCTAAAGGCAATTCCGTTTGAGATATTTCCGGCAGGATTAATTTAAAAGCCTTAGCAATTGAGTATTTAGGTTCTTCTGTAGGTAATATATTACCTGTCCACCGATTGGTAAACATAATAAACTCAATTAAAAAATCATTGACAGGATAGATGTTTACTTTATCAAAAAAATCGGTGTCCGTATCAAATGGAGGGAAATATAAATTCCGCATCACGACTTCGGGACTACTTGGGTAAATACTGTGTCTTATTCCGCCTGGAATCCATATATAATGACGTGCGGGTAGAAAGTACGATTTTTCATCCGTTTTTAAAAAAACAATTCCTCCTTCTGTATAGAGAAACTGCCCTTTTGTATGGCTGTGTTCGGAAATGAAGCTTTCTCCCATAAGTGCATGGTGGCAATAAATACTATCTTCGAAAGTGTCTACTTCCGTCATGTAATATTTGTCAACATAAAGCGTTCTGTCCATTGTTTTCTGAAGTAAAAGGCATAAATTTCCTATTTTTTGACGACATAACCAAAAAAGTAGGAGACATACGGAAAATTGATTATTATTGTTTATCTTACAGATTGTAGCAGATAACAGCGTATTTTATATGACAGTGGAAAGAATTAAATTAGAAAGGCTAAAAGATAAAGTGATGACCGTACAAGAAGCGGTCGATTTTTTTGAGAACGATATGGTGGTGGGGGCGAGTGGCTTCACAAAAGCGGGAGATAGTAAGGTTGTGTTGGAAGCGTTGGCAGAACGTGCTAAAAAGGAGGATATAAAAATTACGTTGATGACCGGGGCTTCATTAGGACATGATACAGATGGCAAGTTGGCCGCTGCGGGGGCACTAAAAAAGCGAATGCCCTTTCAGGTAGATCGGACGTTGCGAAACAAAATCAATGCAGGTGAAGTATTGTTTATAGATCAACATCTTAGTGAGAGTGCGGAGTTGCTGCACAATAAGAATCTTCCTGCTGTTGATATTGCGGTTATTGAAGTAGCATACATTGATCGGGACGGGAGTCTGGTACTTACTACATCTGTAGGAAATTCTGCCACCTTTGCTGAGTTGGCGGAAAAAATCATTATTGAGATTAATACGGCTATCCCGATGGAGGTTTATGGTCTCCATGATATATATAAGCCTGAGAACTATCCTCATAGAAATGTGATTCCTATTGTTGCGCCTTGGAATAAGATTGGACGTAAGACCATTTCTGTTAATCCAGATAAAATTGTTGGAATCGTTTTTACAGATAAGAAAGACAGTCCGGCAGATATCGCCGAGCCGGATGCAAAAACAACGGCAATAGCTGCCCATATTTTGAATTTCTTTGAGAACGAGGTGCAATTAGGGCATTTAACCGATCGACTGCAGCCATTGCAGGCGGGAATCGGAAAGGTGGCGAACGCGGTATTGATGGGATTTAAAAACAGTAATTTTTATGATTTAACGATGTTTTCCGAAGTACTGCAAGATAGTACATTTGATTTGATAGATGCCGGAAAACTATCTTTTGCTTCTGCCTCGTCTATTACGGTGTCCGAAGAATGTTATGAACGGGTATTCAATAATTTACAACGGTATCGGGATAAAATTGTACTACGACCTCAAAATATTTCTAATACACCGGGTTTGATTCGTCGGTTAGGCGTTATTGCCATCAACACGGCGATTGAATTTGATATTTACGGAAACGTTAACTCCACGCATATCGCGGGTTCCAAAATCATGAATGGTATCGGTGGTTCAGGTGATTTTGCGAGAAATGCGTACCTCAGTATTTTCGTAACGCAAGCAGCTTCCAAGAATAATACAATTTCGCATGTGCTGCCCATGGTATCCCATGTGGATCATACCGAACATGACGTGGATGTTTTGGTAACAGATATCGGACTAGCTGATTTACGTGGGCTTGCGCCGAGAGAACGTGCTCAAAAAATCATTGAAAACTGTGTGCACCCTGATTTTAGAACAGAACTTCAATCCTATTTTGATAGAGCCTGCGACAGAGGGGGGCATACACCCCATTTATTAGAAGAAGCTTTTAGCTGGCATTTAAGGCTTGCGGAGACTGGTACAATGAAGAAACTTACTTAAAAAAACAAAAAGCACATCCCATTCACGCAGGATGTGCTTTTTATTATACCAAACTACTACTGTTTTCTTATCTGTTGCCCGGAAGATAGATTTGGAAACCAACGCTCACACC
This sequence comes from Sphingobacterium micropteri, assembly GCF_014692515.1. Classification (GTDB taxonomy): domain Bacteria; phylum Bacteroidota; class Bacteroidia; order Sphingobacteriales; family Sphingobacteriaceae; genus Sphingobacterium; species Sphingobacterium micropteri. The sequence goes on from NZ_JACOIK010000001.1 coordinate 6,100, forward strand.
AAGTCCGCTTTGCCCACCGCCAGAATTGACGTTAGCTTTACTGTAGTTATAACCTGCTGCTACTTCCAATGCAACCGTCTGTGTAATGAAGTGTGCATACCCTACATTTGCTCCTAATGCCAACGAGACATCACTTCCCGGACTACTTCCAGCAATACCGATATCACCTTGTCCAAAGAACCGTCCGCTTGCACTAGCTCCTCCAGGGAAGTAGTAACGTACAAAAGGAGAAATCCCATAGTTATACACATTGTCTTGGTCTTTAATAGCAGTTAAGCCTAAACTGGCCTGAGCACCTATTGCTAAACCGTCAGCTACAAAATAACCCGCACGAGGATTAAGATTGATATTGAATTGGTCACCTTCGAAGCTATAACCAATATTTCCGATGGATCCACCAACCATCCAATTGCCCTGTCTAATCGGTTCTAATCCTACGTTAGCAGATGTTTGTGGTGTCGTCTCTACACGTTGTGCCTGTGCGCTGATTGCGAAGCCTCCTAATACGAGGCATAAAAATGTAAACTTCTTCATATTACGATCTATTACGTTAAAATTATTTTATCTAAGTTAATAACGTTTTGTGACCATAATTGTTTGACGTAATTTAATAAATTATAGAAGCGATGTGAAAATGTAGTAAAAGATCTACTTTTTCTATTAGAAAATTAATTGATAAAGGGAGAGGAAAGTCCTCTTTGTTTGTTATAATAATCTAGTGTTTTCGCGGCTTGAAATGGCCGGTCAGTACTCAATATATCAGCTCCGTTTTCAATATATTCGGCGTAAACCTGTTCGCCTCTTTGCTGCGCTTGGCGGTCCAGGTTTCCGATGGTGCCCAAAATACATAAAATACCATGCTGATGAAGTAGATCGATTAGTTTTTTGTCTGCTTGCGATGTGCCGATAAAAGCCACAAGTCGCGTGTCCGGAATATCCAGATCATTTAAACGTATCAAGTCTTCTACTTTTTTTATAGAAGCTGAAATCATTAAATCTGGTGCCAAGTTATGTACTGTTGCCGCTTGGTTGGCACTGTAAGTAATGATGATCACATATGCTTCGGCTTTTGTTTTTCTAATGGCATCTACCACGAGCTGATAAGGGACATTTCTTTTCACATCCAATGTGAAAAGAACTTGGCCGACACCCCACCGTAACGTTTCCTCCAATGTCGGAATACGATAGTTGGTTATAGTTCCTGCAGGATCTTTGAGGTTTAACTCCTTCAACTCCGCTAATGTATGTCGACTAACTTTTCCCTTTCCTGTTGTAGTACGGTCTACTGTTTCGTCATGCATTAAAACGAGAACAGAATCTTTCGTAAGTGCAATGTCACACTCGATAATGGCCGGCATTTTCGAGGCCACGCGTTGAAAAGTTTCTATGGAATTTTCGGGATAATCTGTATCCGGCCCGCCCCGATGTGCGCTAACCAATGGAACCCTTTTTTCCGAATAGGTAAGGAAACGATATAAGTCCTCCACCCCTTTAAAATTAAATACCTGCGAAGCATTACCGAATCGGATGGTATCCGCTGTGGTGTTATTCCTGAAGCAGCTGCAGAAAAACAATAGAAGCACGAGCGTTAAATAAAAATTATTTATTTTCTGCATAGGTTTCAATGGATTGACATATAGTATCTAAAGAACTGTTTAACTGATCAATTTGGATATGTGCTTGCTTATAAAAAAATTCTCTTTCACCCAATTTTTCTTCAATAAATTGTAGGAGAGCTTCATCTCGTAAACCTTGGAGAGCAGGGCGGGAAGCAATATTGGATTGTTGCAATCTATTATATAAGGCTTTGGGTGTAAGATATAGATAAACGGCAATGCCGTTTTCTAAAATCCATTGCATGTTATCGAAAAAACAAGGACTCCCCCCACCGGTAGAGACTACTGCTCGTTTTCCCTGTTGTTCTTTGAGCATTTGGCTTTCCAATTCGCGAAAGTTTTGTTCGCCATATGCTGTAAAGTATTCCGGTATTGACATGCCGATACGTTCAACAATCAGGTGATCTAAATCAATAAACTGCATGCTCAGATGGTTGGCTAGCTTTTTGCCTAGGGTAGTCTTCCCACTGCCCATAAAACCGATTAAAAATATAGGCTTATCCATTATTTCCCTAAATAATCTTCTTCTAATTCTTCTTTTGATGGGAATGTGATTTTTGACCACTTTTTGATTACCGTGCCATTTTGCAATAACAATACACCCGGGTTAGAGCGAACCATACTTTTAAGTGGAACGGCATCAACATAAAATGTTTCCAATACCAGATCCATTTCATCATGAAGGCCTCTTGCCACTTGTGATGGGCTGGCGGTCAATAATATTGCCCGGAGGTTGTAATCGGTTGCTAGATCACGGATGGTGGTATTGATACGATCCAGTGCGATAATGTCTGCTAAAGACAACTGGTCTGCATATGTACTTACGACCACAAAGTTGTAATAAGGATTGGTGATGATTTCTTCTGTCACATCGTTCCCTTCCATGTCGGATATCACCAAATCTGGAATGGGAATCTGATATCCTTTTTTGATAAGTTTCGACGTAGGTTCGCCAATGATTTCCCAATTGTCATCTTCCCAGATGCCGTTCATATATTCCTTATCGGTCACTTTTTTGACTTCTGCCGTTTGCTTATGTTTTATTTCATAAATATATTCGTATAGATCACCTTTTTCTCCTTCAGGAAGCACCCTTAATGCTGGGATATTGTTCCCTTCTTTATAAGGAAGAAAATCTATAAAAGGAAGGAAGTAGATGGTATAAATGCCAATTCCAAAAGCTAGAAGTACAATCAATGTACTGACAAGACCTATCGTAGTTGAGTTAGAAAAGATAGGTGTAATCCGTGTCCGGTACTTGAAAATGATAAACACGAAGATCAATAAAATAATATCTTTAATAAAAGATTGCCACGGTGTTAAGGGGATGGCATCACCAAAACATCCGCAAGAACTCACCACCTCAAAAAAAGCAGAATAGAATGTTAGGAATAGAAAAAATACGGTTAACAGCAATAATCCCCAAGCTACCTTGTTTTTATAGATTCCCAATAATAAAAATACCCCTAAAACGATTTCTAAGCCACAGATAAGGACAGCTAACCAGGTACTATAGTCATGGAGAAAATCCATGTGGAAAACAAGAAAGTATTCTTGCAGTTTATAGCCGAAGCCAGTCGGATCATTGGCTTTGATTAAGCCTGAAAAAATAAACAGTACACCAACAAAAAGCCTGCTAAATCCTAATGCAATATCAATGGTATTGGTTTTCTTTTTTCGTGTAGGGGTGAAATTCGTTTCCATGAGTCTATTTTTGTTCAGCAAGTCCTAATTTTATAAGTGCAAAAACAGCATAGTTTAGCATATCTTGATAGTTTGCCTGTAGTCCTTCCGATACAAGGGTTTGCCCATTGTTGTCTTCAATTTGTTTGACCCGGTGAATTTTCATAAGGATAAGGTCTGTCAAGGAAGAAATACGCATTTCTCGCCAAGCCTCCCCATAATCATGATTTTTGGCAAACATCAAGTCACGTGTTTCGTTTACCTTTTCGGTGTATTGCTTGTCTACAATGTCATATGGCAAGTTCTCCCCCGCATCTTCTGGTAGCTCCAATTGCATCATCGCAATCACACAATAGTTGACGATACCGATATATTCGCCTAAAATGTCTTCTCCCACTTTTGAAACTTTTTTGACCTCCAATGTCCGTATGCGTTGTGCTTTAATATAAATTTGATCCGTTATAGATGGCGGACGCATAATCCGCCAGGCAGTACCATAATCTTTTGTTTTCTTCAGAAATAAATCCTTGCAATGTCTTATAACGTTATTATACTCGGTATTCGTGTCCGTCATTGTTATCACCTTTTCTACAAATATAATTAGAATATGTTTAAGGGGGAGGTCATAAATAAGTACAATTTGCCATAAACGAAACCATCATGATTTATCCAAGGCACATTTGAGTGATGAATAAATCGAGCTTACGAACTCTGGAATACTTGTTTAACAGACCTTGGCGATAAATCTGATAGCTTCATCGCCTTTAAAAATAACCGAGTGTAACGAGCTCATTTATTCCATGGAAATCTTACAGTCATAAATAATTACATACGGATGAAAAATAATTCCGTTCTTTGAGATAGAAATTAAATAGAGGGACGAAGTTTATACGGATGAAACCGAAATGTAAATAAGCGTGTATGAAGATATTTAAACCAGAAATACGTGACGTTCGTATTATACGTTATGTTCAGCCTTTTCGGGAAGGAGGATCATTGCCAGCATTGGTAGATGCGAATGATGGATTTAGCTATGTCATTAAGTTTCGTGGAGCGGGACAAGGAAGAAAAGCCCTAGTAGCCGAGCTCATCGGAGGGGAACTCTGTCGTTTCTTAGGCCTTCGTATGCCTGAATTGGTATTTGCCGATCTCGACGAATCCTTTGCACGTATGGAACCAGACGAAGAGATACAGGATTTGTTGCGTTTCTCGGTGGGAAAAAACCTGGGTGTACATTTTTTGAACGGAGCGGTCACGTTTGATCCGAATGTGGATGAGATTGCCGAAGACGAGGCATCTAAGATTGTCTGGCTAGACGCGTTACTCATGAATGTAGATCGTACCGTTCGAAACACCAATATGTTGATATGGCATAAAGAACTCTGGCTGATAGACCATGGGGCATCTCTTTATTTCCACCATGCATGGGATAATTGGGAAGAACAATTGGCAAAACCGTTTCTACAAATAAAGGATCATGTGCTACTCCATTTGGCGTCCAAAGTAGAAGAGGTGGACGCACGATATCGGTCTCATTTTACAGAAGAGAATTTGTGGAATATATTACGAGTGGTTCCCGATGAATGGTTGGTAGACGAGCATAGGCAATTGCGTGCCGATGACGCAAGAGAGGTATATGTGTCTTTTTTATTGGGAAGGCTGGCTCATTCGGGAAACTTTATAAAACAGATACAGCATGAGCGAGAGAACACTATATGAGTATGCTGTGGTACGCGTGGTGCCTCGCGTGGAGCGTGACGAATTTATCAATGTTGGCGTAGCGCTCTATTGTCGGAAGCAACGTTATGCCGAGGTCAAGATTTATGTAGACGAGGCTAAATGTAAAATGTTGGACTCGGAGATCGATCTGGCTCTTATTGCAAAGCACCTAGATTCTTTTCAGCGTATTTGTGTTGGGGATAAAGGAGGGGGGAAACTCGCGACTTTAGAACAAGCAGAACGTTTTCGCTGGCTGACGGCAAAACGGAGTACCATGATCCAATGTTCGGTTGTGCATCCGGGCTTATGTGTTTCGGCAGAGCAGACCCATCAAGAACTATTTGAAAAATTAGTGCTATAGAAAGCCTCATTTTTTTATAGGAATCGTAAATTTGAATGAATACTAAATACCGTATATAGAATGGAAGAATTTTATCGACATATATATCAAAAACAAATGGAAGTGCAGGATATGCCGAGCAATGCCCGTATAGCCGATTGGGCGATGCATGTGCTCCATCTGCTATTTCCGGAACGGCAATCTTCCCATTTTCAGGATGTGCAAGATGTGCGCAAAGCTTTTGAAGAGGCGGAAGAAGAATTGTTGGAATTGTTAATGAAAACAAAAGCATGTTCACATTGTGATAACAAACGGATTGCACGCCGATTTTTAGAAGAGCTACCTGCTATTTATGAAGTCATGCTTACGGATGCGCAAGCTATTATGGATGGAGATCCTGCCGCGCGGAGTTTACGGGAAGTAATACGAACATATCCCGGTTTTACAGCCATATGCGTATACCGTCTAGCACATCAATTGTGGAGATCAGATGTGCCGCTTATTCCCCGTATATTGACCGAACATGCACATTCCAAGACAGGGATAGACATCCATCCGGGCGCCCGGATAGGTCGATATTTATATATAGATCATGGAACAGGCCTGGTGATAGGAGAGACTTGCGTCATTGGCGACCACGTCAAATTATACCAAGGCGTTACATTGGGGGCACTGAGTGTAGAAAAAAATATGATTGATACCCAACGGCATCCTATTATCGAAGATCATGTCATTATCTATGCCGGGGCAACGATTTTAGGAGGACAAACCGTCATCGGTCATCACTCCGTTATTGGTGGAAATGTATGGTTGACATCCAGTGTAGCACCATACACCACGGTTTATCATCAGCCTAATTCAAAATTTATTGACTCAAAACCTATCGTATAATGGGAAAACTGATAGATGCCATTGGCAATACACCGCTCGTAGAACTCACATCGTTTCACGATAACTCTAAGGTTAAGATTTTTGTGAAAATGGAAGGGAATAATCCAGCAGGCTCCGTAAAAGATAGAGCTGCCCTAAACATGATCCGGTCTGCGTTGGAAAGAGGAGAAATTACGAAGAACACAAAATTAATAGAAGCCACTTCTGGTAATACCGGTATCGCTTTGGCTATGATAGCAGGTATATATGGTTTGGAATTAGAACTCGTCATGCCTTCTTCATCTACCCGAGAACGGACGTTGACTATGGAAGCTTATGGCGCGAAGGTGACCTTGCTGGAAAATATGGAAGTTTGCCGTGACTATGCAGAAGAAAAAGCAGCTTCGGGAGACTATTTTATTTTAAACCAGTTTGCCAATCCAGACAATTACAAAGCACATATCAAGTCAACAGGTCCGGAAATCTGGCGAGATACAGACGGAAAAATTACCCATTTTGTAAGCGCCATGGGAACAACAGGTACAATTATGGGGTGTTCTATGTTTTTAAAAGAGAAAAATCCCGCGATTCAGATTGTTGGTTGCCAACCCACGGAAGGATCTTCTATACCGGGAATTCGTAGGTGGCCGAAAGCCTATCTTCCAAAGATCTTTGATGCCTCGCGAGTGGATCGAGTTATCGATATTGCCGAATCGGACGCCGTACAGCGTACACGTGAACTGGCCCAAAAAGAAGGTGTTTTTGTCGGAATGAGTACCGGTGGAGCTTTTCACGCAGCCTTAAAAGTTGCTAGCGAAATGGAGGAAGGTATTGTTGTTTTTATCGCTTGTGACCGCGGGGATCGTTATTTAAGTTCCGACTTATTTGGATAAAAAGCGATGTGGACCAGATTAAACTTGGTCCACATCATTTTATTTATTATCCCTACTCCAAATTTCATAGATCGGATCGCCTTTAGAGCTTAAGCCACTATGATGCCAAGCGCCATCTTTCAACGCCCCTTCAAAGCTCAAGTTAGCGCCGACACGCGAATCGTCCCGAGAGAAAAATAGGATATGTTCACTGTATTTACCGTCGGTAAATGTATAATGCCCTCCTCCTGTCCCGGAGAAAGTCTTCGCTCCTGGATCTATAGCCATCCATTGGAAATAGCCATCCACTAAGAGCTTAATGGTTTTGCGGGTGCCGCTTTGGTGTATTTGAGCGAGGTCGTTCCCTTGCTTTCGTCCAGTTATTCGCCATAAACCATCTAAATCTTGTGTTTTCGCAGTTTCTTTTTTCCACGCCTGTCCCGATTGTTCTAGCAATCCGTCTGCATTTGCAGTTAGTGCAAAGCTTTTTGTTTGACCGACAGTCTGCGCATCGGCATCGTTATATTCAATTTGAACGTTTAACGCTCCATCCTGATACGTATAGGGGCCACCAAAGGTCGATATATACGTGTTATCTTTATAGGTGGTTTGAGAAGAATACCCATCAATAAACATCCAAACAATATTGGTGTCGCCTTTTTTTGTCATATATACGCCTCTAAGATTCGGTGTAGTTTGTGCTATTATAAGTGTAGCGATACACATTAAAATAATCGATAAAATTGATTTTCTCATGATTGTCTGTGTTAGTCCAACATAAAAATAACAAATTATAGGAGAACATGTTCACACAAATTATACCTTTGTGGGTTAAGATGATAATGAGGTTACTACACTATAGTTTCTTGCTGACGGTTTTATTCTTTTGGAGTGTTAACGCAGGGGCACAACATTTTGGCGTTCTACATGGTATCGATACCACAATACAACTGCTGGATACGAGCCGACAAGCACGGTGGGGAGCGTATAAGCGTACTACCCAAGAGCCGAAAAGGGAAAAGAAATTTTGGCGTGCAGGTTCGGAATGGCTTATTGCGAATATAGTTCCAGCTACTTTTAATCGGTTTATAACAAAAGACCCTTATTCCTATATCAGCTTTAAAAATTTCATCAATCATCAGCGATTTTCTGCATGGGATTGGGATGATAATCAGTTTACGACGAATCATTTAGACCATCCCTACCACGGACAACTTTATTTTAATGCATTCCGGAGTAATGGTTATAACTTTTATCAGTCCAGTGTCGCGACGTTGGCAGGGAGTTACCTTTGGGAAACCGGAGGAGAAACACAGGCCCCCTCTATTAATGATTTGGTAAATACGACGTACGGTGGAATTATCTTGGGCGAAATGACACATCGGATTGCCCGTAATATTTTGGGAAGAGGAAGTCGGCACCCCCATTCGCACGTCTCGAATGAAATAGGCGCCTTTTTTGTGAACCCGGTGAATGGTTTAAATCGTTTGCTCGATGGTAAATGGGGTAAGGTAGACGAATACAACGCGGTCGATTCTTCCACAATATGGACAGAAGTAAATATCGGTGTGCGCCGGTTCGATGCGCAAGAAGGAGATATTTTGGAAAAAGGAAAAAATGGGTCATACGGTCGGCTTAGGCTATGGTATAGTAACGGTTCGGAAAATATAACGCGTCCGTTTGATCAATTTTATGTAAACCTCGAATTTGGGAAAGGGGATAGTACCTTTATTAATGCGGTGAATGTACATGCGCTCCTCTATGGCCATAAATTCTTTGGAACGAAGCGTGGTGACCACTACGGCGTACTAAGTGCAAATTATGATTTTTATAACAATGATGCCTTTTTTTATGGGGCACAGAGTTTAGGCTATAATTGGAACTCGGAGTTTCGTTATAAAAAGCGAAATCGTCTAAATATGAGTGTAGGAGTGGGGGCAATTTTATTGGCCGGTGTGCCTGATCCTTATTTGTTATATGGTGCGAGCCGGAATTACAATTACGGCTCGGGAGCGGGATATCGTTACCATGCCGAGTTGAGTGTTTTGAACCGCTTGCTTATTACAGGAGATTACAATGGTGGTATCTTTTTTACTATCAGCGGCAACGATTCGTATTATATTCTACATGCCGGAACATTAGAAGCTAATTTGCGTCTCTTCAAAAATTTTTCGTTAAATGTTAGCTCCGGCTATTTCGCATTGGAAGGACATTTTGATGAAGAACAATATCCGGATTTCAATCGAAGTTTTCCTTTTGGACGATTGTCTATTGGGTACAATGTTAGGTTTTAGTATATGCTCAGGAATATTGTAAATGTATTAATTCTTTGCCAAACAAATGTACTTCACCTACCGGATCGAACCCTATGTTTAAATAAAGCTTCTTTGCTTTCGGATTTTCTTTGTCTACTAATAACCCTAACACCTCACCATATCGATGCACGAAAAAATCAATGACATAAAGTAATAAGATTTTGCCAATGCCTTTTCCTTGGGCAGCTGCTGATACCGCGAGCGTGTCAATATAAATTTCTCCCGCCTGTGTTTCATGACCTATGTTTGGTTCCCTTTTAAAATGCGTATGTAAATAGGATAGGATGGGTGCGCGCAATTGTTCTAGCGCATCGCCCGGATATAGACAGATTTGTCCGATGATGTTTTCATCCTCTTCAGCGACGATGATATGTTCATAGCTATATTGATTTTTCGGTTGGGCTATATGATGCGCTAGAAAAGTGATGGCTTTTTGCTGATCACGTTCGCCGATAAAATAATAAATAATTTCTTCCATTGCGGTCAACATAATAGGTGCAATGGCTTTTGCATCCGTAGGACGAGCTTTTCTTATCTGTATCATTTTTCTAAAATAGCAAAGGCTACCCCAAGAAGGCAGCCTTTGTTTGTCGTATTTATTTTTTAAAAACGCTTATTTGCTGTCTTTATCCAATTTTTCGAAATCCACGTAAGAGATCTCTTCTGGTTTTAACGTCACATTTTCTTTGAGGTAATCAAACACCTTAAGTGCTTTTGCCTCTTCAAAAAGACGATTTGCTTGCTCTCTATCTTGTAATAACTGAAGTGCATATTGACCGAGTTGTTCATCGGTAGGTTCATCATTGATGTTATACATCTTGATTTGCGCATAAATGCGTTCTTTTGCCAGGTTAATCACTTCATCATATTTGACTTCAAGATTATTGGCTGTAACGATGCGGTTTTCAATGATTGTCCATTTCAAGTTGCTTACGAAGTCAGCAAATCCTTCTTCAAGCTCTTCGTCCGAAATATTAGGGTTCGTTGCTTTCAACCATTTTTTCAAGAAAGCTTCCGGAAATTTGACATCCACTTTCTCCATGCCATAGGTGTATATGTCGTTACGTAATTTCTGATCAGCATTCTGTTTGAAAAGACCTTCCACTTCTTCTTTTACTTTAGCCTCAAACTCTTCCGCCTTTGTTACATCGCCTGCAGGGAATAATTTATCGAAGAACTCCTGATTTAAATCAGCCTCTTCCAAGCGGTTGATGTTGTTAACCGTCAGCTCAAATTTTGTTACATCCAGATTTTCAGCCTCGTCTTCGGTGATTCCTAAGATACGTGCAATATCAGCAATTTTAAACGCTTTTTTGATGTCGATTTTCGCTGTATCATCTTTTTTCAAACCAACTAATGCTTTCTTCGTTTTCGCATCTTCGATAATATCGGTACGTACAGAAGTTGTTTTTTCAATACCCTCTTCTTTGGTTTGTTTCAAAGTAGCATAGAGTACATCCCCCTCTTCAGAAACCTCTGGATTGGTCATTTTTCCGTAGCTGCGACGAAGATTTTTGACACGCTCTGCTAAAGTAGCATCGTCCGCTTTAATTTCATAAGCCGTGAATGCTGTTTCTTTAGAGAATGGTGTCTCGAATGCTGGCGCGATGCCGATTTCGTATGTAAAGGAGAACGTATCGTTAAAATCCCAGTTGTATTGCGCATCCGCATCACTTTCGACAGGAAGAGGCTGGCCTAATACTTCTAATTTATTTTCACCGATGTATTCGGAAATTTTATCATTGACCAATTTATTGATCTCATCAAATAAAATGGATTTTCCGTAGGTACGTCTAATGTGCCCCGGAGGAACCATACCTGGGCGGAAGCCTGGTAATTTAGCCTTTTTAGCCTGTTCTTTGATAGCTTTATCTACCGAAGGATTGTAGTCTTCGGGCGCTAGTTCAACCTTGATGTTTGCATTGACATCGTCAATTGTTTCGTGTGAAATATTCATACTCTCGTTTCGCTTTTACGCATTTTACAAAAAAAATCCTCCCGAGTTTATTAAGTTCGGGAGGACATCAAGTGCGGAAGAAGGGACTCGAACCCCCACGCCTTGCGGCGCCAGATCCTAAGTCTGGTGCGGCTACCAATTACGCCACTTCCGCAGTTATTAGGACTTTTATTGTGGCACAAAGATAGTAAGCCTGCTTCTATCTTGCAAGATTTTTTTGCATTATTTTATAAAAAATAAAAAAACGTATTTTGCGCTTGCATAAGTTATTTGTATTCATTTACTTTGTTTCTCAAAGTTCTTTGTGTTTGTTGTGTTGGGGCGAGTATAAAGAGTTCATGAAATATATTTACATATGAATCAACAGGATTTAATCAAAGAAATTGGGCATATCCGCTCCATGATGGAAAAATCATCCAAAGTGCTGTCAATTTCCGGGCTTTCGGGCGTATTGATCGGTATTTATGCGTTGCTCGGTGCTGCGGTAGGTTATGTTGTGGTATATGGTTTTGACAGTGGCTTTGATTATCGAGATCATTATGTGACGGAGGCAGCTGTTATCAAAAATCTAATTTTTATTGCACTGGTTGTTTTAATTGCTTCTTTAGCTACAGGCTTGTGGATGGCGCGAAAAAAAGCGAAGATAGCTCGTCAGCTTATTTGGAACCCGTCCAGTAAAGCGATGTTGCTGGCTATGGCTATTCCGTTGATGACAGGTGGTCTTTTTTCTTTGCTATTGTTATTAAAAGGATATTTTAGTCTAATATGCGCTACGCTTCTTATTTTTTATGGTTTGTCTCTAACCTCGGGAAGTGTCTATACCTTTAAAGAAGTACGCTGGTTGGGTTTATTGGAGATTTTGTTAGGATTATTAGCGCTATTGTTTCCAGGATATGGATTATGGTTTTGGGCATTTGGATTTGGTGTATTGCACATCATTTATGGTTTTATTGTACATAAAAGATACGAGTGACAGTGGCTTTGGATTTTTCGCTATATGATAAGGTGTTTGAGAATCGTATACGTCTGCAAATCATGAGTGTACTGATGGCAAATGATTCTTATGATTTCAGTTCGCTCAAGGAAACACTGGAGGTTACCGATGGAAACTTGGCGTCCAATTTAAAAACATTGGAAAAAGAAGGTTATATAAGCGTGGAGAAAAGCTTTGTTGATAGAAAACCCAATACCCGATATAAACGAACGGAAAAAGGGAGGGAAGCTTTCGAGAATCATTTAACAGCGTTAGAAAATTTAATAAAACAGCAGTATAAATAATTTTTTTACCTATAAACTTTGGAAATCAAAGTACTTTAAAAATTAAGAAAATGGAAAATGGAAATTTTTTTGAACGGTTGGCAAATTCTGTCATCTTGAAATTAGGGATTATTCTCTTTTTAGTCCTTTTGTTGCTCATTCCGATGGAGAGCGTAAAAGATTTAATCCGGGAACGCAAAAACAGAGATCAGGCAGTTAGCCAGGAAATAACTAGCAAATGGGGTAATAAACAGGTGGTTTCTGGGCCTATTATTGGAATACCTTATACTTATTCGTATAACGTGAATACAACCGATGAAAAAGGCAATATTAAGGTGGAAAGCCATGTTGAAAAAGATTATGTGTTTCTCGCTTCCAAAACACTGGATGTGCAATCGAAGGTCGAACCTACATATTTGAAACGTGGGATCTATCAAACGGTGGTTTATAATGCAACGGTTGCACTACATGGTGAATTCGATGAAATAGACTTGGCAAAATTGGATTTAAATCCGGAGGATCTAGCCTGGGACAAAGCGAAGGTGTTTATTGGATTAAGTGATTTAAAAGGCGTAAAAGCTGTTCCAAAATTGAACATAGGACAAAAGCAGGTGGAATTTGAAGTAGGTAATACCGATATTACGCTCTTTGAACAGACCATGGTAGCCAATGTAAATTTATTAGATAGATCAACCAAAAGCGAGTTTGAAATAAATTTAGATATCCGAGGTTCGCGAAATCTGACTGTTTTTCCGACAAGCAACGAGACGAGCATAATCGTCTCCGGCACGTGGGATAACCCAAGTTTTAATGGAGGTTTTTTGCCTGAAAACCGCACGATATCAGAAATTGATTTCGAAGCACATTGGCGCATTCCGAGTTTTAGTCGTAAATTTCCACAACAGTGGAAAGGGTCGCGCGGTAGTATGTATTACGTAACGAACTATGAAATCACAGATGCAGATTACCCTGCTGTGTCCATACCAGAACCTGCGGTTTCTTCGAGATCAAACGTACAGATGTCTACAGAGCAAGATATGGTACAAGTTAATTTTTTAGAATCTGTAAATAACTATCAAAAGACAACACGCGTTGCCAAATATGGCATTTTGGTCGTGATTTTAACGTTTACATCGCTGTTTTTTACTGAAGTCATAAAAAAGCAGCGGGTTCATATTGTCCAATATGTATTAATTGGTTGTGCTATGGTGTTGTTTTATTCGCTTCTGTTGGCATTAAGTGAGCATATGGGGTTTAATTGGGGTTACCTGATTGCAGCTGTAGCTACGATTATGCTCATTTCTTCGTTTATCCTTGGCATCACGAAAGAAAAAAAGATTGCATTTGTTTTCAGTGGGATCCTTTCCGCTTTTTACATCTTTATTTTTTCACTGATGCAGTTGCAAGATTATTCCTTGATTGTCGGTACCATAGGTGTGTTTGTAATACTCGCTTTACTGATGAGGTTGTCTACCCGCGTGAATTGGTATCAATTTGAAAAGAAATAACTTCTTTCTCTTCTTTTTCCCCGTGAAAAAGAAGCAAAAACCTCCCCACTTTAAAATTTTGAATGGAGAGATAGTGCGATAATAATATTTCTACAAATTCAAAATTTTACATGTGGGATTAACAGGTTAAGGATGGGACAATACAATTGCATGAACCCCTCCTTAACTTTATTTGTCGCATCCAGATATTTGAGGTATGTAGAAATTCATCCTTAGTACTAACCACGATCTCAAATGTCTGAAGCGACGATTTTTTTGTTTACTTTTTTGAGGAAAAAAAGTAAAAGCCAGTCGCGGCTTGAGCGACACAAAAAATTTTATAAAGAAAACTCGATTTTTAAATCGAAGTTACATTTCCTATCTTGCGATGAAAAAAGAGCAAATCTTATGGATAAAATTTCAATTTTAGCCTGTGCTATGCTGGTGGGGACCTTGTCTTTTGGACAGGAAAATCCAAATATGAGAGTAAAGAGACCGGTAACAACAAATAAAGTATATCATTTGAAGAAAGAAGTGATGACCCCGGAAAAACTATGGGAACTGGGGCGTGTATCAGCAGAAGGGCTATCGGCCGACGGTAAATGGCTGGTGTACGGTGTATCCAATTATACGTTGGGGGAGAATAAATCAGAAAAAAACCTCTATGTCATTCCGATAAAAGGAGGTGAGCCAGTTCAATTTACGCAGGAAGAAGGTGGTGAGTCCGTCGTTCAGATAAAAGAAAACGGCGAAGTCATCTATCTGTTCGAAAGCCAGCTATGGTCAAAACCATTGACCGGAGGCGAAGCGAAACAGCTTACAGACCTAGAGGGCGGTTTGGAAAATGTAAGACTATCACCTGATGGAAAGCATATCCTTTTTAGTCGGGCAGTGCTCGTTCATCCTTATCATAGTAAAGATAAATACAGCGACTTGACTAAATCAGACGTCTATATTTATGATGATTTAGACTACCGGCATTGGGATACTTTTAATGATGGTCGTTTTAATCACCCATTCATAGCCACTTATGATAACGGTAAGATAGGAGAGCCTCTGGACATATTGGGAGGCGAGCCGTTTTACAGTCCACAGGCACCTTTTGGCGGAGCAGACGATTTTACCTGGACGCCAGATGGCAAAGCCGTGCTATATGTATGCAAGAAGAGATTTGGGAAAGAATATGCCTCTAGCACCAATACGGATATATACCGATACGATATAGCCAGCAAAGTAACCACCAATATTACGGAGGGTATGAACGGTTATGATACAAATCCGGTATATAGCCCGAATGGGCAACGGTTAGCTTGGCTGAGTATGAAAACCGACGGCTATGAAGCCGATAAGAATGATATTGTCGTTTTTGATAAAACGACAACGCAACGTGCGAATTTGACAGCCGGTTGGGACGGAACAGTAAATTCCTATATATGGAGCAAAGATGGCAGAAAGATATATTTTACAGCTCCGGTTCGCGGTACGATACAATTGTTTGAAGTAGAGCTGCCGAAAAGCTTTGCTCGGAATACATCGTTCAAAATAACGCAGATCAGTGAAGGTGAGTTTGATATAGAGGGTATAGTAGGAGAGGTTGATGGCGGTCTGATTGTAACCTCAACTACGATGACACGTGCCGCAGAAGTATATCGGTATGACTTTAAAAAGAAAGCATTAGCAGCTATCACGAAGGTGAATGATGGCATTTATAGTCATTTGGCAGAGACAAAAGTGGAAAGGCGTTTTACGAAGGCGACCGATGGAACAGATTTGTTTTCCTGGGTTATCTATCCGCCTGATTTCGATCCTTCGAAGAAATATCCGACATTGCTCTATTGCCAAGGAGGACCACAGTCGGCTTTAACACAAACCTACTCGTATCGGTGGAATTTTCAGCTGATGGCGTCGCAAGGTTATATTGTTATCATGCCCAATAGAAGAGGGATGCCCGGCTGGGGAGTAAAATGGAATGAAGATATATCTAAAGATTGGGGCGGCCAACCCATACGCGATTATCTTTCGGCAATTGACGACTTGGCAAAAGAGCCTTATGTAGATAATGAACGTCTAGGTGTAGTGGGAGCGAGTTATGGTGGATATTCTGTTTTTATGCTGGCAGGCGTTCATGAAGGACGGTTTAAGTCTTTTATTTCACATTGTGGATTGTTTGATATGACTTCTTGGTATGGCACAACAGAAGAATTGTTTTTCGCGAACCACGATTTAGGTGGTCCATATTGGGATAAGAATAATTCGAAGACTTATACCGACTTTAATCCCATAACACATATCGATAAATGGAATACACCTATCTTGATTTTCCAAGGCGGGAAAGATTACCGAGTTCCGATAGGGCAGGGATTAGCTGCTTTCCAAGCCGCCCAATTAAAAAATATCAAAAGCCGACTGGTTTATCTTCCAGAAGAAAACCACTGGGTGCTGTCCGGACATAATGCGTTGGTATGGCAACGGGAATTTTTTGGATGGTTGAAAGAGACATTGTAACTTTAATTATTTCGTATCTCTTTTTCCGAAGATACTTACACGGATATATTTACCAGGCCTTTCCTCTACATCTTTAATTAAATTGTCGAGACTTTCGGAAGCATTATTCAGATTATTATAGAGGTTGTCGTCGTTTAATAATAATCCAATAGAACCTTCACCATTATTAATTTTAGTGGTAATAACTTCGACATTTTTCATTACTTGTGTAGCATTATCGATGGTTGCTTTGATGTCTGTTTTAGAAAGATCATCGGATAAGCTATCCAGATTGGTCAGGATATTGTTGATTTTGGCGTTGTTTTTTTTGAAGTTTCCGGTGATAGATTCGAGGTTTTGCATAATTCTTGCGAATCGGATCTTTTCTGATCCCATCAAGCCTTCCACCTCATTGGTAATTGTCTCCATGTTTCGTAATGAAACGGAAATACTACGTAAACTGCTTTTAAAATCACGCTGAAACTCTTTGTCTAGCGCAGTGTTAACCGCCGAAAGGACCGAATCTAATTTGACGACAAGGTTTTCTACTTTTAATTGGAGGGGCTCTACCTTTTCCAATAAATTGGCCTGCACATCCGATAGAAGTGGATCGCCGCTTTTTGCCAAGGTTGTACTATTACCCAGTTCGAATACGATAGCCTTGCTACCTAACAGGTCGGCGCTTACGATACGGGCAACGGTGTTAGAAGGTATGTCATATTCATTTTTTATTTTAAAATGCGTACGAATTTTGCCATTTTCCAATAATCGCATCCCGGACACTCGTCCAATTTGATAGCCACTAACAACAACGGGTTTCGATATGGTTAAGCCATCCACATTATCATAATCCGTGTAAAACTCGTTTTCTTTGGAAAAAACATCGTTTCCCTTTAAGAAGTTGTAGCCTATAAACAATAAGGCGAGTGCAACCACGGTAATGATACCGACTTTTGTTTCGTTTGAAATCTTCAAAATATGTCTAGCTTGGGTAAATTAAATCCATTATTAGTTTAACAACAAACGAATGTAACAAATGTTTATCGTTCCACCGCCGTTTTGTACGTTTTTATTGCGTCAAATAAGTGTTGCACGATCTCTTTTTGACCCGCGGCTGACAACATGTAATCTTCTTCAGTAGGACTGCTCATAAAACCCAGTTCCGTCAATACAGCAGGCATACCTGCTGTAGCAAGGACCGCTAAAGATTGTTCCTTAACCCCTCTGTCGGGTCTTGCGGATTTTTTAAACTCATCTTGCATATGGGAAGCCAATTTAATGCTTTCCCTTCTATATTGGTTTTTCATCAATTGAAAGACGATCATACTAGAGGGATCTTTAGGATCAAACCCACCGTAGTTTTCCTCGTAGTTGTCTTCCAGTAAGATAGAAGCATTCTCACGGATAGCAACATCCTGTTCCCCCATCCGATTGAATCCCGAAACAAAAGTTTCGGTACCTGTCACATTAGGTCTGCGGACGGTGCTGTTTACCCATCTCCCCCTACTGTTTTTAACGCGCCTGGTGCCGTTAGCAGAATTGCAGTGGATCGAAATAAAAAGATCAGCTTTGTGTTTATTAGCTAGTGCCGGCCGCTCATATAGCGGTAGGAAAATATCTGTCTTTCTGGTGTAGAGAACTTTTACACCGGGCATTTCGCTTTCAATTTTCTTTCCTAGTTTTAAAGCTACTTCCAACGCAATATCTTTTTCGTTAGATTTCCTACCCACCGCACCATTATCTTTTCCACCATGGCCAGCATCAAGTACGATAGTACGTACAGGATGTCCAACACTTTTGGGCTCTTGTTCGGAAGGGAGAGGAGTAATGGATGAGGTAGTAAGCGTCAACGTAAAAATCGTAGTTACAAATAACGTCAGCTTTTTTACATTTAAATTTCTGGTCATGTGTATTATATCCTTATATATCCTCGTTTAAAATATTGTACAAAGGTACTGTAAAATTATTTTTTATTAACGTTTGTCTGTCGTGCTTTCTAAATCTTTTTTGCCTATTTTTGCCGACAGGTAGTTTTAGTACACACAAAAATAACATTCATAATTCACATTGAAGACGTTAACTTGTTTTTTCTGTAGCCTTTTGTTCTTGTTTGTGGCCATTTCGGCTTCTGATGCACAGGTTGCTTCGTCTTCGGAAACTACTTCTTTTAACGTCCAAGATACCACATTAATTGTTGTAGACAGTGTAAAAAATAACCAAGATACGGCAGTTGTGACTGATTCGACTGGTTTGACAGACACCACGAGAAATCATTTAAAAGAAACACAGGGACAAGATACCGTGATGATGGAAGACGACAGCGGTTTGGAAACCATGGTTACAATTGTTGCTAATGATTCCTCCTGGAATGAGGTTAGTAAAAATATTCTTCATCTATATAATGGTGCTAAAGTCAAATATCAGGACTTTGAGTTGGCTGCCGACTATATCCGGTTAGACAGGAATACCAATCAATTGTTTGCGAGTGGCGTAACAAATCATAATGGCAAATATGTCGGTCGCCCCGTGGTTATCTTTCCGGGGGAAAGTCCCAAGTCAGTCGATTCCTTAGTATATGATTATAAAAGTCGGGAGGGAAATACGTATGGTATCATGACGGAGGAAGACGGCGCGTATATCCAGGCAAGGGTCGTCCGCAAGAATCTATACGATGAGCTTTCTTTGCAGACCGGGATGTATAGTACTTGTAACTTGCCCTATCCGCATACCCACTTTGGTATCCAATTTACGAAAGGTCTATTGGCGAAAAACCATATTATCGTGGGGCCTGCATTTCTCGTGGTTGAAAATATCCCCATCAAGTTTGTCGCTATTCCTTTCGGTTTTTTCCCAAAGAATAATAAAAGATCTTCCGGACTTCTATTCCCTTCTTTTGGGGAGGACGCAACACGAGGTTTTTCTATTCGTGATATGGGTTGGTACCTGGCGTTTAATGATTTTTGGGATTCCGAAATTAGAGGGAGTCTATACTCGAAGGGAGCGTGGGAGGCCAGTGTACGTACAAATTATTTGGTGAACTATAAATTTAGCGGTGGCTTTAATATTCGCTACGCCTCTACACCATCTGGGGTGGAGGGGACGGAGAATTACGGCGTCAACCGTGATTTTAACGTCACCTGGAATCACACACAACGACAAGAGGCCAATCCCGGAACTTCATTTTCGGCTTCTGTTAATTTTGGTACCAGTTCTTACTTCCGAAATACAGGGTTTAACCAACAGAATTCAATAGAAGATCTGACGCGAAACAATATGTCATCTTCGATAGCCTATGGTAAAGTGTTTGCGGATGGAAAAGTAAATTTTACCGCTAATTTAAGTCACCGGCAGGATATGGCATCCGGACAGGTAGACTTGGAATTGCCGTCTTTTAGTTTGAACGTGTCCACGTTTAATCCTTTTGATTCTAAAGATCGAGTGGGTGATCAAAAATGGTATCAACGAATTACGGTAGGATATAGTTTGCAGGGACGGAATACCATTTCTACGGCAGATTCCCTGCTTTTTAAGAAAGAGGCATTAAATGACTTTACCAATGGTTTTCAGCATAATATTCCTATCAGTTTGAGCCTAAATGCCTTTAAATATTTTCAATTCAACACATCTGTAAACTATACGGAACGCTGGTATTTGCAGAGTGTCCGTAAGCGACTAATAAATGAGGTCAACGGCTTTTCTGCTACGCGTGATACGGTGGGTGGTTTTGAGCGTGCTTACGACTATTCAATGTCAGCGGGCCTTTCTACGAAGGTTTATGGTATGTATCCTAAAATGGGGAAAGTAGAGGCTATTCGACACGTCATAACACCGTCGGTTAACCTCAACTACCGTCCTGATTTTTCGGATGCTCGCTATGGTTTTTACCGAGATTTCGTAAACGATAATGGCGTGGTGGAACGCTACTCTATCTTTGAAGGCGGCATCTTCGGTGGTCCCGGCTCAGGTAAATCCATGGGTATTGGTTTTTCAGTCGATAACAATATCGAAGCCAAAGTTCGAAATAACAACGATACAACAGGTAATGAAGCATTTCGAAAAGTGAAAATTTTACAAGGCCTGACCTTTAGCGGGAACTATAATTTCATGGCCGATTCCCTAAAACTTTCTAACATTAGTTTCTCGGGGCGTACTTCTCTGTTCAAGGAAAAGATCAATTTAAACTTTAATGGTACTTTTGATCCTTATGCCTTTAACCCAGAGACAGGGCAAAAGATCGATAGGTTTGCTATTCAAGATGGAAGTTTGGCTCGACTTACCAATTTTGGGTTGTCGTTTGACTATAGCCTTAATCCCAATGCAAACAAAAGCCGGAATGATAATCTCGATTCGCTCCGTAATCAAATGCCGAATATGACGGCAGAGCAGGCGGATGCATTGGCACGTATAAGTACCAATCCGAATGCGTTTGTTGACTTTAATATTCCCTGGAATTTAAATGGTTCTTTTAGCATGAACTATAATAAGTCTTGGAATCGCGAAGAAAGACGGATGATGAATAACGTTACAGCTACGGTCAATATAAATGGTGACTTTAATGTTACGCCTAAATGGAAGGTACAGTTTAATACCGGCTATGATCTTCGGCAAAAAGCCCTTTCACTGACACGGTTTAGTATTTATCGTGATTTGCATTGTTGGGATATGTCCGTGGGATGGACCCCTTTTGGACAATATAAGAGTTACAATATAACGATTCGTGCTAAAGCTTCGATATTGCAAGATTTGAAATTGACGAAGCGGGAGAGTCATTATAGTTATCGATAATGGTCTAATGAAAGCAGAAATTATCACCATAGGCGACGAGTTATTAAATGGGCAGGTCGTGGATACCAATTCCGCATGGATTGCCCAACGCTTAGGCGCATTACATATCCCCGTTGTCCATATTACTTCGATATCCGATAAAGCGAACGCGATAAAAGTCGCATTGCAACAGGCAGAAGCACGAGCAGATGTTATCATCATGACAGGTGGATTAGGGCCTACCAGGGATGATATTACGAAAGCGACCGTAGCGGATTATTTTGGCACAACCCTCGTGCGTAATGAGGTTGTCTTGGCACATGTAGAATCGATTTTTCGTCGTAAAGCTAGAAAAATGATGCCTGCAATGAATATCGGGCAGGCTGATGTATTAGCAAATGCATCTGTGCTGTTTAATGATGTTGGCACAGCCCCGGGAATGGCCGTCGAACGTGACGGTAAATATTTCGCTTTTCTGCCGGGTGTACCATTTGAAATGAAATTCTTGATGGAAAACCGTGTATTGCCTATGTTGCGCGATACATATAAAAGCGACGTCTTTGTTTATAACACCTACCTATTGACGGTTGGCATCGGCGAATCCCATTTGGCCGAGCATATTGCCGATATCGAGGATGCCTTGCCTTCCTTTATAACCCTAGCTTATCTTCCCAGAATTGGTATGGTACGCCTGCGTTTTACAGGAGAGGGATCGGATATCGAAACCTTGGCCAGTATAACCGATAGCTTTAAACAACAGGTGGTGGAACGTGTAAAAGATTACGTTGTTTCGATAGACAATTGTTCTTTCGAGGAAGTATTGGTACAAACATGTATCTCCGCTGGTGCGACACTATCGACAGCAGAAAGCTGTACAGGAGGTACTATTTCGGCTCAGATTACAGCAGTTCCAGGTGCTAGTCAAATGTTTCAAGGTGCGGCAGTCGTTTATTCTAATCAAGCGAAGATGGATGTTTTGGGTGTTTCGCCGGATACACTTGTACAATATGGTGCTGTCAGTGAGCCCACTGTCAAGCAAATGGCGGAAGGGGCAAAGCAGGTGTTTGGTACGGATTACGCTATCGCCACAAGTGGCATTGCCGGTCCGGGTGGGGGAACAGAAACAAAACCGGTTGGTACCGTGTGTATAGCCGTTGCAGGGAAATCTGAAACCCGCGCACAAACGTTTCATTTCAAAAACGATCGCGCTATCAATATCGAGCGGACGGTAATCGCAGGATTAACGATGTTTTGGGATATGCTTCGGAAAGAAGGGTAATTCGCCCCGAAGGATCTCTTAGTCATTAAATTATATACAGTTCGAAATGCGAACTCACTTTTGGAAATGGCACTTTCAGTGTCAGTGACCCTATACTCACGTCGTCTTTTACATTGACATCTATCGTAACGCGTATTGGAGGCAGTACTGGTCCGGGAGGAGGGCAGCGATAAGGATTTTCTGTGAATAATGAAATAATATTTTATTTTTGCCCTGTTGTAAAATATTATGTTTTGTTTAATTGAATTTGTTAGATTAAATGTTAATTTAGTAAATCATTCAATGAACTTAGATCGATATGGGTATATATAAAGTGGTTCTTCCAAGAATGGGAGAAAGTGTTTCCGAAGCCACCATTACAAAATGGGTGAAGGCAATCGGAGATTCGGTTGAGGAGGATGATCCAATTGTGGAAATAGCGACAGACAAAGTGGATTCTGACGTTCCCGCTCCGGTGACAGGAAAGTTATCCAAGATTTTTTTTGAAGAAAGCCAAGTAGCTCAAGTAGGCGATGTCATCGCATGGATAGAGGTAGAGGGGGAAGCATCTCCAAATATCGCCGTGCAACATACCGCAGAAGAGCCTCTGGAGGCTACTTCGGCTATAGAGGAAGAAGAAGTTCCGACATCGGATATCCCGGGTACCGAACTACTGACGCAAGAAACGAGTGAAAAGACTGTATTACATTCCGGTTCTCGTTTTTATTCCCCTTTGGTCAAGAATATTGCACAGGAAGAAGGTCTAAGCCAGGCAGAGTTGGATAGCATCCGTGGTACAGGAGCAGAAGGCCGGGTAACCAAGCAGGATATTTTAGATTATCTCGGACACCGTTCCGCGCAAGATCCACGAGTTGAATCAGAAGAAATAGCCGTAAAAACAGCGTCATCGGATCAACATGTAATCACGCCTCCTTCGAAAGAAAAGGAGAATACCCAGAAAATAACAGCACCTGGTGATGAAATTGTAGAAATGGATCGTATGCGTAGGCTCATAGCAGATCACATGGTGCATAGTGTTAAAACATCGCCACATGTTGCTTCCTTTGTGGAAGCCGACGTAACAAATTTGGTCAATTGGAGAAATAAGATAAAGGATAGTTATAAAAAGCGAGAAGGCGAAAATATTACCTTTACGCCTATTTTTATTGAGGCTGTTAGTAAAGCGTTACGCGATTTTCCGATGGTTAATGTATCCGTTGATGGGCACCATATTATCAAGCGGAAGAATATTAATATCGGCATGGCGGCGGCATTACCTTCCGGTAATTTGATTGTTCCCGTTATCAAAAATGCTGACCAGTTGAGTTTAGTGGGATTGAGTAAGGCAGTCAATGATTTAGCACAGCGAAGTAGACAGAATCAATTAAAACCCGATGATACCCAAGGTGGAACTTTTACCTTTACCAATATCGGTGCTTTCGGAAATATCATGGGCGTACCCATTATCAACCAACCGCAAGCAGCTATTTTGGCGGTAGGTACCATTAAGAAAAAGCCGGCTGTTTTAGAAACAGAACATGGCGATGTGATTGCCATTCGTCACATGATGTACTTGTCAATGTCCTACGATCACCGCGTCATTGACGGCGCATTAGGCGGCACTTTTCTGAAACGCGTTGCGGATTATCTGGAAAATTGGGATATAAATCGGGAGATTTAAATAACAAAAAGCGGCGTGTGTCTCACACGCCGCTTTTTGTTATTTAATATTGTTAATAGCCTCTTGTTCGCGTAACTTATCGATGTTATTCTTATCACTGTATTCTTCCGTTTTTTCCTGAAAAGACTCCAATATTTCCCTTATAGAATCAGCATTATCCGCTGTTCGCTGATAGATATCCGGCATTTTGGATTCAATTAGTTTATCCCCCAACTCGATGTTGTCTACTTCAATTTTGCCTATCTTTTCTAAAACAGCCTGCTGACTATTTCGTACGTCTTCCAATTCTCTGACGATCTTCTCCATCAGATCGAATTTTTTCAATTTGTCCATATCACACTTTGTTTTAGTTCCTTATAATAAAACGTATTTGTAGACGATTTGTTTTAATTGTGGATCGTAGCTGTATTTAAGGTCGACAGGCAGCGTTCGTGTGCAAATGAAAAGTTTTGGTAATCCATCATTTTCTTGTCTCTCGAATATGTTCGTCTTTATGTATTACGCTCTTGTTTCTGGAACAGAATCCTAATCGTAGGGCATAATGTTTATCTTTTTGAGGAAAAATAAATTTTTGTTGTACGAAATGAAGTTTTGTTAATGAGTTTTATTTGTACTTCTGGAATGCAGTGCAGTTTGCAGTGAATTACGTTTGTTTGTTGGTGAAAAAAGAAGATTTTGTGGTGAAAAAAGTATTTTATTAAATAAGGTTTGGATATAAAAATCTATTATTTTAGTAGGGTAAATTAAATCACTAAAATGACAGAATCCTTTCAAAGACCGAAGTTTGTTTCCAAACTTCCCAAAACAGAGGTCAGTATATTCTCCCGCATGTCGGCTTTGGCCCAAGAACATGAAGCTATTAACTTATCACAGGGGTTTCCCAATTATCCGACATCCGACAAGTTAATCGCTCTAGTAGACCACTACATGCGTAAAGGGTGTAATCAATATGCCCCCATGCCGGGTATATTGCCGCTTAGGGAAGTTTTGGCGGAAAAAATGAATATACTTTATCAAGTGGATGTGGACGTGGAAAAAGAGATAACCATTACCTCGGGAGGCACGCAGGCAATCTTTACGGCAATCGCTACACTTATCCGTCCGGGCGATGAAGTCATTGTCTTCGAACCGGCTTACGATTCCTATAGACCCAGCGTGGAGCTTTTTGGCGGGAAAGTTGTTCCGGTAACACTAAAATCACCTCAGTTTGCGATTGACTGGAAGGAGGTAGGGAAGTTGATTTCGCCCTGTACAAAGCTTATCATTGTTAATAACCCTACAAATCCCTCAACTAAGATTTGGAAGAAAGCAGATTTTGAAGCGCTGGAAAAATTGGTGTGGGACACTCCGATTACCATATTGAGCGACGAGGTATATGAACATATTGTCTATGACAATCAACCCCACTGGTCTTTATTACAGTTTCCGGCGTTATGGGCGCGCAGTTTTGTGGTGGCTTCGTTCGGGAAATTAGTACACACTACCGGTTGGAAATTAGGTTATGTGGCCGCACCAGCCTATCTAACAGCAGAATTTCGCAAAGTCCATCAATTTAACGTGTTCAGTGCTAACACACCTATGCAGTTTGCGATCGCGGACTATATCCAGGACAAAGATAGTTATCTAGGTTTACGTGCTTTTTTTCAAGAGAAGCGCGACCTGTTGGTAGAAGGGTTGAAAGCAAGCCGATTCCAGAGTCTACCTTGCGAAGGCACATATTTTTTATTGATGGATTATACACCGATTAGCGACTTACCTGAATTGGCTTATGCCACCCAATTGACTACCCAATTTAAAGTCGCTACTGTTCCGGTTTCCGCATTTTACGCTTCCCCCTGTGATCAAAGCCTGCTTCGTATCTGCTTCGCTAAGGATAAGGATACGCTCAATAGAGCATTGGACTTATTAATAAAAATATAAAAGTTTGACTATTGGCTACCCAAACCTATCCATCCGCTGCCGGATAATACGGCGGTAGCGGATATACAGCAATATCGAAGAGGTTAGCAACCCAAGTGAAAGTCCATACCATACACCTTGCACACCAATGTTGAAATAGACACCTAAAAGATATGCCGCAGGGATGCCAACAATCCAGTAAGCAATGAAAGTGATCAACGTAGGAACATTGACATCACCCATTCCGCGGAGAATGCCCAACCCAACGACTTGGGTACCATCAAATAGCTGAAACAATCCGGCGATGATCAAGAGCTGTGCGGAGATGCTGATAACAGCTTGGTCGTCGCTGATTATGCGCGGTAAATATTGGTTGAAGAGCGCAAAAATTACCGCACAGATCAACATGAAAACAATAACAAGGTGATAAGAAACCGTAGCAAACTTCTTGACCCGGGTCATGTTTCTTTTTCCATAACTATGGCCTGTTTTGATCGTTGCAGCCGAGGCGATACCACTGGCCATCATATAGGTCATGGAGGCCAATGTGATGGCAACTTGATGACTAGCCTGTTCTACGGCACCAATCTTTCCGGCGATAAGAGATGCTGCGGCAAAGGAACCGACCTCAAAGACATATTGCAGTGCCATCGGCGCACCAATTTTAAAAATGCTTTTTATCCGGGAAAATTCCGCATGAAAAAATGAAAATGTTTTTGTGTATAAACTGAACCGTTTGGAGCGTAAGACGTAAAACGACATGGCTAACATCATTAAAATGCGGTCAATTAACGTTGCATACCCAACACCCACAATACCCATCGGCTTGATACCAAACATACCTTTTACAAAAATAATCGCTAAAATTATGTTAAGCACATTACCCCAGATCGTGATATTCATGGCTTGCCGGGTAAAACCGAGACCCTCGGCAAACTGTTTAAATGTATTGAATGCCATTAATGGTATAACGGAGAACATCAACACCAATAAATAAGGCTTTGCCGTGTTTACAACCTGGGGATCCTGATCAAGATGTTCCATTGCATACATCGACCCAAAACCAATGAGGCCAAATAGCACAATAGCAGTGGCAATATTTAACCAAAGACTGCTGGAGAGTAATTTTCCACATGCGTCCTTGTCACCTTTGCCGTTGGCTTGCGCGATAAGTGGCGTCAGACCATAGGAAACACCAAGCCCGATCACCATAACCACAATAAACACCGAGTGTACAAGGGAAACCGCCGCCAGTGGAATAGTTCCTGCAAATTTACCTACCACGACGGTGTCTGCCGTTTGCACGAGCGTATGCCCTAATTGCGAAATGATAACAGGCCCCGCAAGTGCAAAAGCACTCCAATAAAAATGTTTGTTTTGTTTATAGTAATGATGTAACATAGTGTTTCGCGTGTGCAAAGATAATCGTTTTTGTTACTAAATAATTACATCAAAATTTGGAAGAAACATAAATTTACGCTTACCTTTATCTTTCGATAAAAAGTTAAGGAGAAGGATATAATGACTTTAGGATTCTTGAATATCGGTACACAGGAGATGGTGCTTATTGTTATCGTCATTTTGCTGTTATTCGGCGGGAAGAAATTACCGGAATTGGCGAGAGGATTAGGACGCGGAATACGCGAATTTAAAGACGCATCTGATGGTATAAAGCGAGAAATTTCGGACCAGATAAATAATTTTGAAAAGGATTTGGATGTTACTGTAGAGGATAAACCTACTACCAAAACTCGATCACAAACAATCTCAGAGGAGATTAATCAACAGGAAGAAGAAGGCGAGGAAAGCATTGGAGTGGAAGAGGAAACAAAAAAAGAGTTTCCGAAGTTTAGTACACCGGAGAATACAGTACAGCACCATCCTGGTGAACAACCATCTTCTGGGGACGAACATTACACCTATGGATATAATGATCACTTTGCCAATGAAGAAAACGGTGCGGACACATCAGAAGGAGCGGGTGCACAGACCAATACGACAGCTTCTGATGAGGAGCAACCTAGAAATGTTTAGATTTATTACCGTATAATACCATTATAAAAGCTGTTGGTAAATTCCTACAGCTTTCTTTTTTACTATACTTAAAATATGGCATACGAAATTATTATTTCGCAAGAACTGGGGATAAATAGCCGTCAGGTATCTACCACTATCAGCTTATTGGACGACGGCGCAACTGTTCCGTTTATTGCTCGTTACCGTAAGGAGATGACTGGCAGTTTGGATGAAGTGCAAATTACCACCATACGTGATCGCGTACAGCAATTGCGCGATTTGGACAAACGTAAGGAAGCGGTCTTAAAATCTATTACAGAGCAAGGAAAATTAACACCCGAGCTGAAACAGCAAATCCAGGAAGCAGAGACAATGGCCATTTTGGAAGATATTTACCTGCCGTTCAAACCGAAGCGTAAAACCCGTGCATCAATCGCGAGAGAAAAAGGCCTACAACCGTTGGCTGATCGATTGCTATTACAAGAGAAAGACGATATATCGATGTTAGCAGCTGATTTTATCGATTCGGAGAAAGGCGTAACATCAGAAGAAGAGGCTTTAGCAGGTGCGCGCGATATTATAGCAGAACAGATTGCGGAAGATGCCGAAGTTCGGTCAAGATCCCGAAAAATATTTTTGGATAAAGGTTTATTTGTCTCGCGTGTTGTTCCTGGAAAAGAGGACGATGCGTTGAAATATAAAGATTATTTTGATTGGTCGGAATCACTTCGAGATGCGCCGTCTCATCGTGTGTTGGCGATGCGCCGTGGCGAGAAGGAAGAAATGCTTTATCTTGATATTGCTGTAGAGCAGGAAACGGTGCTTTCGGTTATCGAAAATAGTTATATAAAAGCCTCCAATGAAGCTTCTGCACAGGTAAAAGCGGCTTTACAGGACAGTTATAAAAGGTTGTTGAAACCGTCGATGGAAACGGAGGTACGTGTGTTGACTCGTCAAAAAGCCGATGAAGAAGCCATCCGTGTGTTTGCAGACAATGTCCGTCAACTGTTGTTGGCGGCACCTTTGGGACAGAAACGGTTATTAGCAATTGATCCGGGATTCCGTACAGGGTGTAAAACGGTCGTTTTGGATGCTCAAGGCGCATTATTGGAGAATACCACCATCTTTCCGCATAATGGTGCGGGAGGCTTAGCGGAAGCCGCAAAAACGGTAGAACTGATGGTAAAACGCTATGATGTGGAAGCGATAGCTGTTGGTAATGGTACAGCTGGACGGGAAACAGAAGATTTTGTCCGCAAGCTAGGATTAAAAGATGTTACCGTCGTCATGGTGAATGAATCGGGTGCTTCCATTTATTCTGCTTCGGAAGTAGCTCGAGAAGAATTTCCGGACTACGATGTGACGGTTCGTGGAGCGATATCTATCGGAAGAAGATTAATGGATCCCTTAGCCGAATTAGTGAAAATTGACCCTAAATCCATAGGAGTAGGGCAATATCAACATGATGTCGATCAAAACAAATTACAGAACTCATTGGACGATACCGTCATTTCCTGTGTAAATGCAGTAGGTGTGGAGTTGAATACAGCATCTAAACAAATTTTGGCGTATGTCTCTGGGCTTGGACCGTCCCTTGCACAACAAATTGTGAACTATCGTGGGACAAACGGACCGTTCAAATCGCGTAAGGAATTGAAAAAGGTGCCTCGTTTGGGCGACAAGGCCTTTGAGCAGGCTGCCGGTTTCCTCCGTATCCGTCATGGCGAACACCCGTTGGATGCTTCTGCAGTGCACCCGGAACGTTATGCGCTTGTGGAGCAGATGGCAAAAGACCTGCAAGCCAGTGTACAGGATTTGCTGACCAATGAAGTATTGCGCAAACAAATTGACTTAAAAAAATATGTTTCCGAGGAAGTCGGGCTTCCGACCCTAAACGACATTATCGCAGAGTTGTCCAAACCGGGACGTGATCCACGTGAACAATTCGAAGAGTTTAAGTTTACGGATGGCGTGAACAGTATAGGTGATCTGCGTATTGGGATGAAACTACCTGGTATTGTCACAAATATCACCAACTTCGGGGCATTTGTGGATATTGGCGTCCATCAAGATGGTTTAGTACATTTAAGCCAACTTGCCAATCGCTTTGTGTCCGATCCGAATGAGGTTGTCAAGGTGCAGCAGCATGTCATGGTAACCGTAACCGAAGTCGATGAAAGACGAAATCGAATTGGCCTGTCGATGAAATCTGACGAAAAACCTGCGCAACCACGTAAACGTCATGATAACCAGCGGAAAGTAAAGACACCAGAAACCGATATGGCAAGTAAATTAGCGGCATTGGCAAGTAAATTTAAAGCATAGAAGAAAGGGCAGACCGCAAGGTCTGCCCTTTCTTTTAATAGCCCGGATTCTGTTCTAGTTCCGGATTGAGATTCCGCTGAGCGGTCGGGATGGGGTAAACAAACTGATCTTCACTATCTACCGTGTCATATTTTTCCAAAGCCAAACCTGTCCGGCAGAAATCAAACCAAGTTTCACCCTCAAAGAGTAGTTCCCGTTCTTTTTCTTCCTGTATAAACTTGACGAAATTATCCACCGAAGTAAAATCACCTTTATTCTTTGCCACACCAGCGCGTGTCAATACTTTTTGAAGGGAAGAGAATGCCGCATCACTTACACTATTGCTGACTCTTGCTTGGGCTTCTGCATGAATGAGTAGAATTTCAGCTAATCGGACAATAGGTAGATTTTGGCTCGGCGGTGTAGCATTCGGAAATTTTCCGATGAAAAAATAAACTTGCTCCATTTCGCCCACTTCTCGTATACCTCTTGCCACTGAAAAATCACGACGTTTGTCTTTGGGTTCAAAGAGCATCGCGATGCTGCTGTCTTTGGCGTGAAAAAGGAGACTGGGGTTATTGTTTGTTACCGATGCTAGCGTATTCGCCGTCTGGTCATCAAATTGTAGTTCGAAAATGGATTCAGCCGTATTTTCCGAAGTCCAGATGCTACCGTAATTGTCCACCAGTTGAAAAGCTTCCGAGTTGATAACTTCTGCGGCCGTTGTGGCAGCCTTGGTATAGTCTCCCGTTAGGGAAGCTTGATAAAGATATACTTTTGCCAATAAGGCTTGTGCAGCGGCTTTAGTTGCTCTGCCTTTGGTGGCTTCGGTTGTTTCATATACCTCAGGAAGTGCTGCTATACTTTCTGTCAGATCTTGTACAAGCTGCTCATAAATAGCGGTAGGCTCAGACTGTGGAATAGCGACATTTTCGTCCTCTGTGGTTGCTGTCAGTTTTAAGGGCACGCGGCCAAAAGCGCGTACTAGGAACAAATAGTTTAATGCGCGGACGAATTTTGCCTCCCCGATAAACTGTGCCCGCTTTTCAGCAGTGATAACGTTTTCAGGCATTTCAGCCACGCGGGTAATAATATTATTGGCGGCATTGATCGTGGAATAGGTGCCTTGCCAGACATTAGCTATCCAAGGGTTATTTGCAGTCACACTGTGGGTCTTGAAGTTTTCATATTCGGGAAAAACCGCCGTATGCGTTACGTGCTCCGCGGAAAATTCCGGCACAATGACCATCGTCTGCCCATACGTATAGGAACTGGTCATGGTGCGGTACATGCCAATTGCGGCGGAATTTGCATTGGTTTCCGAATTAAAATAGGTGTCGTTGGTCACTTGCGCGAGAGGTTCCCTGTCGAGGAAATTATCACAAGATGTAAATCCTGCGAGTAGCGTGATAGCGACAGATAGTTTATATAGCGTGTTCATAAGTATATGCATTTAATAGATTAGAAAGATAAATTGACTCCCGCGGTAAATATGCGTGGCTGCGGATAACTTCCATAGTCATATCCGTAGATAAGCCCCGTATTGGCGCCGCCATGACTGGAACTTACTTCAGGATCAAAGCCACGGTATTTAGTGAACACATACGCGTTTTGTACAGTGACGTAGGCGCGCAGTTTGCTGACTTTTAATCGCTCTACAACAGATTGCGGTAGGGAATAGCCCAGCGTGATATTACGCAGGCGGAAGAAAGAACCGTCCTGGACAAAACGATCAGAAATGGCACCATTATCGAAACTTCCCGGACTTGGACGCGGTACATCGGTTACGTCTCCTGGTTGGCGCCAGCGATCCAGCCAATCGATAAAGGCATTGGAACTGGCATTATATCCTTCTAAGCCCGATGCCAAGGTGTAATTGAACATGTCGTTGCCGTACGTAAATTGGCCCATGACGCTGAAATCGAAGTTTTTATATTGGAAGGTATTGGTAATACCTCCAAAGAAGTCCGGGTGTGGGTTGCCAATAATTTGTCTGTCTTCGTCCTCTGTTGGTGTCGTAGGCAAACCGTCTTGACCCTCATAGTCAATCATACCTGTTTGTGGATTGACTTCAATCATTTTCCAACCGTAGAAAGAGCCGAGCGGCAAGCCGGCCATGGCGATATTGAGGTTGCCCACACCGCCTAAAATACTTTCTACTCCATCAGGCAGGGCCAATACTTTATTTCGGTTGAAGGTCATGTTCAACGAAGTTGTCCATTTAAAATCGCCAATAAGGTTGTGTGTGGTCAATTCGAATTCGAATCCCTTGTTTTCAATATCACCAGAGTTGGTAAACCGGTTGACGTAGCCCGAGTTGGTCAGGATAGGTACACCGATAAGCAGATCGGACGTTTTCTTATGGTAATAATCGGCCAAAAGGGAAATTCTATTGTCGAATAGCCCAACATCCACACCGATGTCGGCCTGTCTCGTAGTTTCCCATTTGAGGTTTTGGTCGCCTAAAACGGAGGGAATAAAACCGGGCATACCTAAATAGTTGTTTCCCCCAGCATAGAGCGAGTAGCTGGCATAATTTCCGATGTTTTGATTACCGGTAATGCCCCAACTGGCGCGAAGTTTCAGATCGCTGATAACTGAAAGATCTTGAATAAAATTTTCTTCTGATAGACGCCATGCCGCAGCAAAAGAAGGAAATGTTGCCCAACGATTATCACGACCGAAACGAGACGATCCATCCGTACGCAAGTTGGCGGTTAGAATGTACTTTCTTTTATAATTGTAGTTGACACGCATAAAACCGGAAGCAATAGCCCATTCTTCTGGATAGCCATCTGCCCCTGTGATGACACCCCCTGCGTTAATATGCTCGATGTCATTAGAAGGGAAATTCGAACGCTGTGCGTGAACGAACTCCAGTCGGGACTCCTGTACGGAGAATCCACCTAAGGCGTTGAATTCATGATCGCCGAATTGCTTGTCGAAGGTCAAGGTTGTCTCGTTGATCCAAAGCTGGTCACGCGTATTGCGACGTGCGCCGATCCCGCCTTGGCTGGCGAAGGAGCGTATGCCATTTGGCGGCATGAAGAAAGTCTCGTCGATAAAGCTAATGTCCGTCCCGAAGCTTGTCTTTAACGTTAATGATGGGATAAATTGATATTCGGCACTTACATTCCCTAACACACGCCAAGTCTGTGCATTGTTGACCGGCAATTGGAGCATAGCGACAGGGTTTTCCCGCGTTAAACTGACTTCGTCATAGGCATAGTTTCCATTGGCGTCGTATACCGGAATGTTAGGCGGCGAAAAGATCCCTGTTTTCGTTGGTCCTTCTTTTGAGTTTTCTTCCTGTATACGGTCATTCTCTGCACGTGTTACGTTGATCGCCGTGGCAAACCGTAGTTTTTCATTATGTTGATGATTGAGGTTTATCCGGCCACTGATCCGATTAAAATCAGAGTTAAGCATGATCCCGCCTTGCCGCATATAGCCCAACGAAGTGTAGTATTGTGTTTTTTCGCCACCCCCACTTGCCGATAGTTCGTAGCTTCTGGTACCTGCTTTCCGGAACATAGCGTCTTGCCAGTCGGTATTGATGTTGGGGTTCGCTAATATTTGATCCGGCATGGTGGATTCGGGATCGTCCTGTTGTCTAAAGTAGTAATAATCCCGCATGTAATCTTGGTATTGTGCGGTATTCATCATGTCGTACTTGCGCTCCGCCGGCATTTCTGAATATCCTTCATACATGTTGAAGTGGAACTGGCTGGTGCCGGCGTCGCCTTTTTTTGTCGTAATCAGCACCACACCATTCGCCGCTCTTGCACCGTAAATGGACGAGGAGGCTGCATCTTTCAATACTTCGATAGACTGGACATCAGAAGGGTTCAATGACGACAGAATATTGATTCCTTGCGTGCCACCTCCAAAATTAAAATTGGAGCCGCCGGTGAAGTTCGTTGTACTATTCACGGGGATACCGTCCACGACATATAGCGGATCGGAACTGGCGTTTATCGAAGTAGTACCACGTACCCTGATATTCAGTCCGCCACCCGGTGACCCGGATTTCTGTGTTACCTGCACGCCGCCCGCTTTTCCTTGGATAGCTTGCGGGATACTGGGCAATACTTCGTTCTCGATTTCATCCGCTCCTATACTGGATACCGAACTGGCCAATGTCGCTCGTTCCATCGTACCATACCCGACGGCGACTACCTGTACGGATTGGATAGTTTTTGATTCCTCGCTTAACAAAACCGATATCTCTTTTCTATTGTTGAGCGGCTCCTCGTATTCCTTATAACCAACAGCACTAAACACCAGAATATCGTCCGCAGTTGCTGGGATGTTGAACCGACCTTGTTCATCCGTAGCGGCTGAAGTTGGTTGTCCTTTGACCGTAACGGTAACACCTGTTATGGAGCCATTTTTGTCACTAACTGTACCTTGGACGGCATTTTGTGAAGCGGCCGTAGAGTCAGTTGAGGTAGTGGGAGGTGTCGGTGAAATCGCGGGAGTTCGTGTTGTGGTAGCGGTATCGGTACCGGTTGTGTCTGTTGCGGTACTAACCATTGTATCAACTGGGGTATCCCTTGCTGCAGATGAATCCGCTTCTGCAGGTTTCAGTATCACATGTATCTCGCTCCGATTATTGATACGCTCTTCGTGTCGGGCGAAATCTGTTTTGTTAAAAATCAGGGATCCATCTGGTTTCATCTCTAGGGTAAATAGACCTTGATCGTCTGTTACGGTGTTGATAGTTTCCCCTTTTACGGAGACGATAACGCCTGCTATGGGTTGGCTATCAGTGTCTTTGACGGATCCCTGTATCGTAATTAGGGAATCTTGGGTACTGGGTAATGTCGTCCGAAATAAGCTGGAATGGTCGATTTTACTTGAATAGGAAAGATGTGTATCGTGTTTGGCAAGAGCCCAGTAGGGGGCAAAGAATAGGAAGGGAATGGCATAAAGGATGTGTTTCATATACGGTATAGAATTACGTTAAAATCATTTTCTTGCTTTTATTTGCTATAGTGTAACAAACAACTAGTTTTAATAGTTTTGCTATTTATAATATTTTTGTTACAATGTGTTACGATAACGTATTGTCGGTAAGAAATAGTATTTGTTTTAGAAAAAAAATGTAATTTGTTGACCATAATTAATTGTGTAAGTATGACAACTTTGACCTACAATGAGTTTATCAATTCGATTGAAAAGGATAACACTATTCCTGATAAATTGAATGTCCATTTACAGTCACTTTGGTACGATGCTAAAGGAGATTGGCAAACAGCACATGACTTGATCGATCATTTGGAGGACCGTACCTCGGCGCATGTACACGCATATCTTCACCGTGTGGAGGGAGATTTGTGGAATGCACGCTATTGGTACAATCGCGCAAAACAACCGGAATACAAAGGTACACTGCAAGAAGAGTGGGAGAGTTTGGTAAGGATGTTCGTTAGAGGTTAATCCTCCTCCCGCTTTTTACGTTCATTCCAAATCCATAGCTTTCGCCAGAATTCGGATAAAGAATTGAACTCTTGCCGATATACTAACCCAACGGCACTGATGTAATCGCTATAGGGCGTGAACAAGAAATTTCGGGTATTAAGTCTATTGTAGGCTCTTAATACAAGATTTCCATCTTGACGTAAGCGGAACGTGACTTCTGCATCGGTGGCTATCTGATCCGA
This sequence comes from Sphingobacterium micropteri, assembly GCF_014692515.1. GTDB lineage: Bacteria > Bacteroidota > Bacteroidia > Sphingobacteriales > Sphingobacteriaceae > Sphingobacterium > Sphingobacterium micropteri. Next base: position 42,288 of record NZ_JACOIK010000001.1, read on the forward strand.
GAAGAGCGTGAGATCGTTGAGTTGATTTTGGCTACGGTCGCTAACACCTCCCGTAAAGACCAATCGGTCGTCGAAAAACCGTAAGGAAGCGGAAGCATCGTTGAAGGACCGGATATTAAGATCCAGAAAATTCATGTTGAGAGACTGGGAGATGATGCTGTTTAGTTGATTGAAAGCGATTTCTGTACCTGCCGATAGGAGCGTGTTGTTGACTTCTCTACCAAATTCCTGTGTCGATGCAGGCGTGAAGCTCCGTCGGACGATGAGACTAATAGCTTGTTGGTTAACATTGTTGATATCGCTCAAATAGCCTTGAAGCTCATCTTTAATATACGGTGTTTGTGGGAAATTAAGATCGAAAGAAACATCTGGCTGTGATAACGTACCTTTTAATATCATATCCGCCTGGGCCAGGATGCGATCGTTGTTTTCTGCTCGCCCCGCAGCATTGTATAAAGGAGCAATTGATGTTCGTTGTTGATAGGTTGCACTCAGATTAACGGTTGCTTCGGCAGGATTACCCGCCCATCGGATAGTTCCGCCTTCTTTGAGATCAAAGAACTTGTTAAAGAAATCTTGTGCGGTAAAATGGAATTTTCCGGAGATAACATGATAATCACCAAACATCTCAAAATCACCCAAACTTGATATACGCAACGAAATATCACCTGTACCAACACCGGTTAAAGAGCCGATGTTGTTTTCTAGATTGATTTCCGCATCAGGTGTCACGGTAATATCCATATTCATGGTTAAACCTTGAAAAAGCCGTTTAGAGATAGGTATCTCCTGTTGAGCAGAATCCGGGTTTACAAAATAGATGAAATCGTTGTCAGTCACTTTCAACGAAGTATTAAAAGGCAGGGTAATTACCGTATTAGGGTTGGGGCGTACATCAATATCCATAACCATAGCACTAGTCGGGCCGTTAAAACGGAAAGCACCTGACGCGTAGGCTGTACCAAAGAACAGTTCATTGTCTTTCCGGGCGGTGTTTAGGATTTGGAAGTTATCTGCTGTCACGTGAATAGCCAAATTCGGGTCGCTAAGTGTATTGAGATTGATTTCTCCGTTTGCTCGCGCTGTCGCATTTCGAGCATCGTTTAACAATAAATTATTTAAAAGAATGGTATTCTCTTGGATGACGGAATGTTGATTAGAGATGCTGTATTTCGTCTGCAGATAATTAACCAAAAAAGACGCTTCCTTGATATGGGCAGTTCCATTGATTTTTGGCTGTCGGATGGTACCACTTATTGTCACATCACCGCTCATGGTACCGTATAAATTGGAAACAAGTGTGCGGAGGAACGGTTGCACCACACCGAGATCTATATCGTTGACTATTCCTTTTAAATGTAATGCATCCTTTTCAGCATTGACGTCATACGAGCCATTGAGCGTAACCCCGTCGCCATCTACATCCAATAACTTAGATTGGAGTTGTATTAGTCCGGTCTGCGGATCAAAATCCGCGTTCACATCTAGACTCCCGATCGGCAGGTTATTGTAAATGATCGGTGTCGTGGAGATATTGGCAGAAAGTGTTGGTGAACCAAAAACCGAATGTATTTGCATTTCTCCGCTAAGATGTCCGAGTAAATCAATGCCCAATGGTCGTGTAATTCCCGAGAGTGAAGCTAGGCTGAAGTCTTTAAAAGCAATATCGAGCTTGTCGTCTTCATTGGAAAGGATCCCGTTTAAGCTGATCTCTTGGCGATCTCGGGAAATGTGAAGGTTATTTAAGTAAAATTTGCCTTTGGAGACCCGCAGATCCGCATCCTGATTGATTTCCCATGACTCCTTATTCAATACAATTTCAGATTGGTCAAACCGAATATTTGCTGGCTGATTATGAGCAAAGTGTATATTTCCGTTTAATTTAAGATAGTTAGGACGATCTGTTTCCGAAAGGGAAATATGGAAATTCAGACTGTCGTTAGCTAATACATTATTGATGGCAATATGGTCGACATATGTGGAGTCCGAAAAACTAAAGCGATCAGCCGTTACATCTAACGAAAAAGCTTGATTATCCGCTTTTTCGGTAAGCACAAGATTCTTGATGTTCATGCCTTTATAGGAAACTACTGGACTAAAAGCCTTAAAATTTGCTGTATAGTTATCCGACGAGAATTTGGCCGTTAAACGTGCTCCATCTTCTAATGCTAAACTGGGATCAAATAATGCTGATATAGGAGCAAAGGATTTGACATTGATATGCAGGTCAAAATTTTGTGGATTGTAGGGTTGGATTTCGAGATTGATGGCAGGCGCATAACGCATAGCCAGCGAGCGAAAATAAGCACCTATACTGGATAAATCTATTTGTCCCGACATCACGCCGTCAACGACATCGGAATTTAGCGTCAACTGTTTAGAATATTCATCTCCTTCCGATTTAAAGTCTAAATAGTTCATCACAAAATCGCCCCTTGTTGTACTGAACTGCAGATGATCGGAAGCAATTTGACCGTTTAAGGAATTCAGGGAGTTTCCATGTAGCTTTGCTTGAATATTGGACTGACTGACGACAATGCTGTCTTTGAGATAGAGATGTAATCCTTTTAAGTCGAGATGTTGGATGGTAGAATTAAATTCGTATCTCGGCATAGTGTCTTGCCAGTTAACCTCTCCTTCAAAGACTAGAGCAGCGTGTTGATCATCAATTTTGCCATTAGCAAATAAAATCTTATCCAGCATCTCGCCTTCAAAATCTATTTGCTGATAGCAATAATTCTTGAAAAAGAGATTCGACAAATGACCATGCGTGCTTAAATGTAGTGATTTTGCATCATTTCCCCTGCCGTCGTATTGAAGGCTAAAACCCGTTGTGCCAATTTCATTGGAGCGCACGAATTTCCCCAAGTCAAAGGAAGCGGTTTCTACTTTCCCCCTATATTGTAACGAAGGTTTTATCGTGATACTACTTTTGGTGGAGAGGGAACCCAGCGCTGTGGTAGCCCTCCCGTCTACATCAAAAAGGTAGTAATATCCGTTAAGTGTGCCTTGATAGGCTAAAGTTTCCAAAAGATGAAGTTGATCTGGCAGGGAAAAGGAAGATTGATTGGATAATGCCGGTACAAGCTCTTCGACATCTTTTGCGGAGGTTTGTAGATTCGCTAATGCAAAATGGAATCGCGTTTGCTCGATTGCCGGTAGCCCGTCAATCGTAAAGTCCCCTTGTAGACTGGTTTGTGTCCCCGTCTTGAGATAAACATCATGAGCCGTTAGATGTTCGACCGTGCCAGAAACGGAAGCTTGGATAACATCCGTTGTGAATCGAACATTTACCATGGTTGGTGCAAAAAACTCTATATCACGCGAATCTACAAAAGCATCGTGAAGTTTGCCTTCCATATTCACTTTTTGGATAAAATCCGAAAAGTCTGTAAAACTATCGTAATAAAAAGCGAGATAATTGCCTATCCTAGAGCGATTGGTATGTAGCACCAAGTCAATAAATTCCATCTTCTTGTTGGATACATAAGATTTCGCACTAAACTCTTGCAGGTACAGTCCGCTTTTTTCTTTGAAGGTGAGCTGTTGTACATCTGCTTGTATGTTCGTGTCATCATAGCGGATCGCTTTAATATCACCCGAAATGTTTGTCAAATCTAGATCACTAAAATCTACACCGCGGTTATGATGATTAAAGCGATGGTCGGTCAGTTTGAAATGATTGTCGTGCAGTGTGACACGTTGCAAATCCAATTGCATTTTAGTTGTTTTCGGTGTTTGTTCTTCTTTCTTTGGTGAAAAATAATCAATTAAGAAACTAACATTGGTGCTGTCCTTATATACTTCGTAGTTAATAAAAGCACTATCTAACGTGACTTGTTGAATTCCGATTTGCTTATTCCATATTTTTACCAGGGAAATGCGGGCGGTTGCACTTTTGGCGGATAGTAAGATGTTCCCATTTCGGTCGTTGATCGAAAAGTGCTGTAACTCTAACGAACTAAAGGGCTTGAAATATACTTTTTCCAAAGAGATATCCGTCTGTAACTCTTTGCTCAGGTAGTTTGCCACCTTTTTCGTGACATAGGTCTGTACAGCAGGATAACGTAATAAGAAAACAGCCAATATCGTTAGCAAGAGGATGCTAAGCAGCGTAATCAGCGTTATTTTAAGTATTTTTTTGATATTTTTGTATTCTATTTAAATATTGTACAATGGCTGTTATCCTCGGTATCGAGTCTTCCTGTGATGAAACTTCTGCCTCTATATGTATAGACGGTGAAATTAAATCAAATATTATTGCTAGTCAAGCAATTCATGCAAAATATGGAGGTGTGGTACCCGAATTAGCATCGCGAGCCCATCAGCTACATATCATTCCGACCGTGGATGAAGCTATTCAACAGGCAAAAATACATAAAAATGATGTGGATGCGGTGGCTTTTACACGAGGACCTGGACTTTTAGGCTCACTTTTGGTCGGTACGTCTTTCGCTAAATCGTTTGCATTGGCTCGTCAAATCCCGCTGATTGAAATTAACCACATGCAAGCACATATCCTAGCACATTTTATAGAGCAACCGAAACCCAGCTTTCCTTTTCTTTGCCTAACCGTATCGGGCGGACATACACAGATTGTATTGGTGAAAGACTATTTTGAAATGGAGTTGCTCGGACAAACGCTTGATGATGCAGCCGGAGAAGCGTTTGACAAAACAGCGAAAATACTGAACCTACCTTATCCGGGAGGGCCATTAATCGATAAATATGCACAGGAAGGAAATCCGGACGCCTATAAATTGCCCGAACCGCAAATTCCGGAATTGAATTTTAGTTTTTCGGGTCTTAAAACGGCTATTTTATATATGGTACAGGCGGAAGAAAAGAAGGATCCCAATTTTTTAATGGAAAATATAGCTGATGTATGTGCTTCGGTGCAAAAGCGTATTGTTTCTATTTTATTGAATAAGCTAAAGAAAGCGGCGAAACAAACTGGCGTGCGGAATATGGCAATCGCAGGAGGGGTTTCTGCTAATTCGGGTCTACGACAGGGGTTGTTGGAAATGGGTAAGCAATACCAGTGGAACGTATTCATTCCCAAATTTGAATACTGTACCGACAACGCGGCGATGATTGCTATTGCGGGGTACCATAAATATCTGCGCAAAGATTTTGTCGGTCAAGATATTACACCTTTAGCGCGGATGCACGTGTAGCGGTACGCAAAATAAATTATGGAATTTTCACTTCGTTGTCATCATGAAAGAAAAGATGTAAACCTTAACACTTTTCGTTATGTGGAACAACAAATTAGATATTTATGAGAAAGAATGGCTAGATGTCGTTTTTTCTTCCCGCAACCAAACTTATGGTGCGTATGATTTACGACGTCAATCTGCTGCGGCCACGAATAAGGCCTTGCTTATGGTTATGTTCGCTGTTGCCTTATTGGTAGGTGGAAAATATGCTTATGACCGGATGCCGGGTACGACCTCAGTGCCAATAATTGAAAACCATACACCCGTTACAATTGAACAATTGGCAATTCCCGAACCGCTAAAAGAAGAGGAAGTCATCCTCCCGGCAGAACAACCTGTCCAAAAGATTGCACAAGACCCACCTGCACAGGATCTGATCCGTTTTGTAGAGCCCGTTATAACTGATCGTAATAGAGCAGTCGAGGATGTTGCTTCGCAAGATGATCTAAAAGATAAGATGACTGCCCGGCTTACGCTTAAAAAAGTGGATGGCGGTTCTTTTGTTGCAAAAGGGGAATTTGGCCCTACGAAAGAACTAGGAAACATCACCGGAACAGCCACAGGTGATCCCGATGGTGGTGCGTTAAATAATGGTGAACCGTTTGTATCGGTAGAGGTTATGCCAGAGCCAATAGGCGGTATGGCTGCATTTGTCAATTGGGTAGGAAAGAACTATGCGTATCCCGATAGGGCGTTGGATCAGGGGATTAAAGGGAGTGTGATCGCGACGTTTGTAGTGGAAACAGATGGCTCTTTAACCGATATTACGATATTGCGGGATATCGGTTTCGGTACAGGTGATGAGGCTATCCGCGTGTTGAAAAAAGCCGTAAAATGGAAACCGGGTGTTCAAAATGGAGTACCTGTTAGAGTCAAATATACACTGCCTATCAAATTGAGTACGTTTTAAAAACTAAAATACCGTTTTGTCTGTCATGCTGAACGGCGTGAAGAATCTTAAAATCCCACCACTTGTAATTTATGGTATTTTTATTGCTAGTACTTTGAGATCGTTTTAATATATCATGAGCGAGGCATCATAGTGCTACTAAAAATGAATAAATATGAGTGTAAAGAAAAAAGACAATTCAAGATGGTTACACATTGCTATCTCTTGGGGAGCTAGTATCGTTATTATTGGTGTTCTGTTTAAAATACTTTATATAGGAGGCTCATTTGCCAACTATATGATTGGTATTGGTTTAGCGGTGGAAGCCTTTCTATTTTTCCTAATGGGGTTCAATCCGCCGCCAAAAGAACCTGCATGGGAGAGAGTTTATCCTGAATTGGACGAGAATTACGCCGGAGAGTTGCCGCAGCGATCGGCTGCACTTAGCCATCAACCGGCAGGGCCGTCGGCGACAGCGGCGTTGGACAAGATGTTTGCGGACGCAAAGATAGAACCTGTGCTGATTGAAAATCTGGGAAGAGGCTTGCGCGATTTTAGTGATAAAGTGTCGGCTATCAACCAAATATCAGATGTCTCGTTTGCAGCAAATGAATTTACCGAGAAATTAAAATATGCAAGCTCGAAATTTGATAATCTCAGTATGGCTTTTGAAAAAGCATCCGCCAATCTCGTAGCGATGTCCAATACGAACATGGATACTGCAGGTTACCACCAACAGGTGCAAAATCTAACAAGCAACTTGAAATCGTTGAATGAGATGTACGAACGGGAATTACGGGATTCGGCATCTCATCTACAATCCATGAACCAATTCTATGAAAGCTTAAGTTATACGATGAAAAACTTCAACGAATCCCTAGATGACTCGAAGGTGTTTAAAGAAGAAGTAAACAAGTTGGCTAAGAATCTAGCAGCCTTGAATACCGTGTACGGCGGTATGTTGACGGCCATGAATCAGCCACGTGTGTAGGAAACCATCATTTTATAACTAAAACGGAAAAGAATGGCTTACGGAAGAGAGACGCCAAGGCAACGCATGATCAATATTTTATATTTGGTATTGCTAGCCTTACTCGCATTAAATGTACCAAACTCCATATTAGATGCTTTTAAGAATATTAATGACAGTCTTGAAGCTTCTAAAACCAATGTCGACAATTCTGTCGAACAGTTGTTTGCCGCATTTGAGAGTACAAAATTAAAAGAAGAACCAGAACGGGCGAAGCCTATCTATGAACAGGCTAAACAAGCTCGCGCTGTTGTAGATGAACTGGATCAATACATTAATGAATTGAAGCAGGAATTTGAGAAGCAAGGTGGTGGGTATGATGAAGATACCGGTGATTTGGTACGACGCGAAAATGCAGATATCGCACCTCACCTTATGATTAACGGCAAAAGAGGGGTGGAATTAAAAGAGAAGATAAACAGTACCCGTGAAAAACTATTGTCGTTATTGAATGAAGATGACCGGAAATCTGTTTCGTTTTCATTGGAAGCACAAGATCCGGAGAAATCCGTAAACGGCAAAAGGAAATGGGAAGATGTTAACTTTGGAAGCGGAACGCCTTTGACAGCTGCAATGACTACGCTGACTAAAATACAAGTCGATGCGCAGAATGCGGAATCCGATGTCGTGAAGCTAATTTTAGGCAAAATGGATCAAGCTGTGGTGAATTTGGATAAATTTGCAGCAGTAGCGGTAGCACCTACATCCTATCTTGTTCAGGGGCAGCCATACACGGCGGAAGTTTTCTTGACCGCTTCAGATTCCAAATCAGAACCATCGATCAGTGTCAATGGAAGTGCGTTAAACGTCGTGGATGGAAAAGGTGTCTATACGGTGCCCACCAACCAAGAAGGTATTTTCACCTGGACGGGAACCATTCAAGTAAAACAAACGGACGGTACGGTTAAGGAATATCGTACACCAGAACAGACTTATCAGGTAGCTAGACCCTCGGCTGTTGTTTCACCGGATAAGATGAATGTATTGTATATCGGCGTAACGAACCCTATTTCTGTATCTGCGCCGGGCACGCCCACAAATAAAATCAATGTAAGCATGAACGGCGGCGGCGGTCGTATTTCGGGCTCCGGTGGGAAATATAACGTCACGGTGAGCTCGCCGGGAACTGCTCGCATATCGGTATCCGCCGAAGTGGCGCCAGGTAAAACGCAGACATTGAGCACAACAGAGTTTCGCGTAAAGAGAATTCCGGATCCAATTGCAAAATTCGGGGGGAAAACAGGGGGTAATATGGCAACTGTGGCGATCAAAGCTCAAAATGCCGTATTCGCAACATTAGATAACTTTGATTTTGATGCCAAATTTAAAGTTACCAAATTCAGTTTGATCATCGCTAAGCCAAGGGCGGATGCCATCGTCCTTTCTACCAATGGAGGAACGTTAAACTCCAGTATGAAAACTGCGTTGAACGGAATCGTTCCGGGTACTAGAGTGATATTCGATAATATTATCGCGGTAGGTCCGGATGGATCTCCAAGGCAATTGAACGCTGTCGCATTAACGGCAAACTAATAGGAATTGCAAATAGCAAAAAATGCCACTCGTTTTTGAGTGGCATTTTTTGTTACACGAAATCTCAACACTTATTCCAACTCCTCTGTTTCCGCTATGGGTTGCTGTTCTTGTGTTGGAGGTTGTTGACTTTCTGTTTCTAGCGTTGTTGTTTCTTCTTCAGCTGTTGTTGTGGTTGTATTTGATGAATTGCCAGTAGATGGCGTATTGTTGTTTTGTCGTTGAACCGGTGGCTGGTAATTTTCAAGTTCTTCGGGATTTACACCTTTTGGTGCAGACCAAAGTTTTTCTTTATAGGCTTCCAATTTATCCTCGATTTGTTGGGCTTCTTGCAGCTGTTGTAAAGCATTTTCCGCATATTGCGCTTCTTGGCGCATGGCGCTAGGTGAGGATTCCCGGATAATCGTACTGGCAAATTTCCGTTGAACGAAGAGGTCATCCATGCTCATGTCATACAGACCTCTATCGGGATCCGAGACGTCCACTTTCACCAATGTGTAACGTAGCTGTGGGAAATATAACCAAAATGCTGGCGTCGAACCTACAGCTTCTGCTAGCTCCGCAGAAGAAGAGATATCCATCAAAGGAGCCACACCAATAATACGTGTTTCCAGACGACCGCGTTGTTTGTCAAAGAAAATGTCTTCCTTGATCCTAAATTTGGTAACACGTTCGGGATTAAATTCATTCAAGGTCATCTGTGCATCAATCTGATTCCCTTCCTCATCAAAAATTGGAACCAATACGCTATCGGCGAACTGTGCGACACCCTGACTGGCCGTCATTTTTGATTTGAAAGAATCGTCTTCCGGACTGTAAGGTGTTAGTTTTCCGTCGTTTATTCCTTTCATGATGGCTTCAATTAACGATGCTCCCGGAATAGCATAAATATAATTCTCCTCGTTCGACAAATCGATATCTCTCCATACCCGTTTGTAAAAGCGGATATTTTTCATGTTCACCTTCGGATAAGCAAATGGAACCGCATCTTCCAGATTATTCACTTGATAGAAACCGTCCGTTAACGGGATCGTATCCAACAATATATCCTGGTTGCTCGTGTCATATAGAGGAGTCTGTTGCTCACTTCCCAAGAAGACGTCCCGTTGGAAGGTATCTAGTATGGTGGTATCTTGTTGCGGAGGAATATCCACCTGCTGTTGTGCTACAGCATGATTAAACCCAAATAATATCGCTATAATGATTAATTTTTTCATCTTCTTTTTTTTAATATTTAGTATATCACTCATCACTTATTACTTGTCATTCATTACTAATTAATATCTCCTTGTTTTACTTTGATCGGTTGGCATTTCAAAAGCGGACATGACGCAGCGAAACCCGATATAAGAATGAGGCTCATATTCGACTACATAATTACGCGTTTCACTATTTAACTGTTCACCATTATCTTTCCATGAACCACCTCTTACGACTTTTCTTTTGAGGGCGTCACTGTCACGTTCATCCGCGTCGTATAGTAGAACGGGATTCAAATCATTAACGAAAGCAATAGCGGAAGGACTGTATGCATCGAGTGTCCATTCAGATACGTTTCCTGCCATATTGTAAATGCCAAAAGCATTTGGCGTGTATGATTTCACCGGAACGGTAAAGGTTGCCCCATCTTGTGAATAGGTACCTTCCCCCTGTTTGTAATTGACCGCTAATTTCTTTTTACCTTCTTTGCCATCAATCGTTAGGCGTGTTCCGGATACGGTATCACGAGGATCTAGTTTACCTTCGGCGGCATACTGCCATTGTGCTTCTGTTGGTAAACTGAATGTTAGATGATAGCCACTCAGATAAGAGTTTTTCATAATATTCGCCATCAATTCCTTTCCTCGCCAGTCTGTATAGGCTCGTGCCTGTTTCCATGTTACACCTACGATAGGGTAATAATCAAACGACTCATGGGTAAAGTAATTGACATCCATAGATGCTAACTGGGCATTTGGAAAATCTTTAGACCAGATATCTTCTATAGGCATTACCGGAACAGTATCTGTAACATACTCGGTTTCCTCACGACCATTTGATCTCAAATACGAAAAGCGATATTTGACAGCTTCTTCGTTTAGTGCGCGGCGAGAACCTTTCATAACGACCATAGGCGCAAGTCGCTCTTGAATAGCGGGATCGTTACTTCGCCATAAGGGAGAAATACGTTTCACGCGCTTCCAATCGATTCGGCGTTGACCATCTTCACCGACAATATCCAAAAAGTATTGGTCATCGTTTAGATAATCGGTTACGGCAACCGAATCGGCTACCCAATTTACAAACTCCCGATATTGTTTGTTAGTGACTTCGGTTTCATCAATAAAGAATGCACTCAGACTAATGTTTTTACCGACATTACCGCTATCTAAAGAACTCTTGTAGAGAATGGTTCCGGATGGAACATATACCATACCCGGAGGAGCGGGAAGTTTACCACTTCTAAAAGCGGATACTTTGGGCGCACTATAAAAATTGTTTGATTTACAAGCCGCAACGACTATCAATGACGTTATCAGTGCAACAACAATAGTTCGAGGCTGGGATAACCTTTGTCTCAAATTCTTCTTATTCATTATATTATAATTTATAAGCTGTGGATGTTCGATGTTAATTACGATTAAATAATGCTAGTTTTACGCCTAAGGAAAGATAGGAATACTGGTCCATCTTACTATTAATAACACCATCAACATTATCTTTTGGAAGCAAGGATTGTTGATAATTGATGTTGATTGCCCAACGTGGACCGTAAAGCGTTCGTCCTATCGGTATATCTAAACCAATGTTGAACGGAATAGCCAATTGATAGGCGTTTAAATCTTCGGAAATTTCTCCCCCGTTATTTTCGATAGATGTCTGATAGCTACCGTCTATACGGTGATTGATATTGTTTTTCATTGCCCCTACACCAGCACCTACATAAATGTTAGCCAGAATCTTACTAAATGTGCTTGCACCTAGTGTATAGTAGCTGTAGTTGGCTGGAAGAGATAGAAATTGACCGAGCCTGACTTTGGCATTGGCATTGATGGCGAGGTAACGGTTCTCGAAATCGCTATTCCATCCATAAGCGCTTAACATCCCTTTTTCGCCTTTCACACCGACCGAGATAAAAGGGGTTATTAGTCCCTCTGCTTCTATGTATCCCGCAAATCGCGTGTCGGTATTTCCTAAATCGGCCCAGACCATCGTACCACCTGCACCGGCACCCACACTTATAGGGCGAGAAAATTGAGCAAAAACAGCTTGTGTCGAGAAAAAAACGAACAAAACAAAAGCGGAAAATATACCTTTTTTCATTGTAATAAATTGTTTTTTTAAAATCGATACAATGAAAGCAATTATCTTGCCTTAATTTGATAATCCTGTTTTTTTTAAAATAAAATTGTTAGGAAGTGAAGGAGTTAAATTCACTTACATGTGATCTATCTACGTTGATTATCTAAAGATGAATCGGAAAAACTATTTTTTCTGAATCAACTTAATTTTCCGAGAGGTATTATCGATACGATAGCTACCTTGTTTATCTTTTTGAACTCCATCTACACTATACGTGTTTTCGCCTTCGATGTTTAATAATACGTAGGGAACGATATCAGAGGCGCCGCTACTTAAGGTCAGTTCGATCTCTTTTGTGTGAGGGTAATATTGTAATGCTAAAATTTGTCCGGCATCGGTAGTTAACCAAAGTTTCTCTTCTGCGAGAAAAACACGTGCTTTGGATGCGGTGGTGACATCTACTTGGATGGCATTGCTTGTCTTCGTGAGATTACCACTGAACGACAACCACCCAAATTCCGAATGGTTGATGATATACGTGCCTGAATTAACGGCATATCCATAAAAGCCCGAACCGTAATCTCCACTTATACCGTCGTTTGTTAATGTGGAAGGATAAGAGTGAAACGCTGCCGGGCCGAATCCATCTTCGGTAACGTTGGCTAATGCACCCAACATTCCTGCATGTCCGACACGCAGTAAATAGAAATCTTCCGGACTACGTCTGTATTCCGTTAAGACCGGGATAGCGTTTAAGGCGGAACCATAGTGGTGGAGCTGTCGTTCGATGCGGGAAAGTTTTCCTCCATATACAAAATCCCAATAGCGTCGGGCACTGCCATTGTAGCCCCAATGCGGAATGGCAGGCATGTAGGCAAGTATTGCATTTAACGTGGTCTGTGCTTTATCGTCGAATCCGAAATAACGTGACCACAGGTATACTTCTTCCTGACCCGTAGAGTCCCAAGGCATTTCACTTCCAAACGGATAGTTTAAGGAGCTCCAATGTAGAGCTCGCTCTTTCATGACAGCCTCAAGCTTCTCGGCAGATTCTTTGAGGCCTTCTTTCTTTAAATCTGTTAGGATAATCAAAAAGATACTTCCTTCCATTTGTCCGAATTGAGCGTAATGAGGCGCTTTTTCGACCATGGCTAGCGCGGTATGATAGGCTCGATCAAGATAGGTTTCCCAGCTTTCTTCCGATACAAGATTGTTATAGTTTCTTGCTAAACGATATAACACCCAGTGGGCAGCAGCGACGTGTGGGTAGTTATAGGACCGACCGATGTTATCCGCCTCCTTTTTCGGCCAAGCCGACCAGACATTCCAGTTGATGGTGTCGCTATATGTTCCTTGAGGCATCGCATCGGGCTCATAGTAAAACAAGCTCTTTACCACACCATATTTGTCTTTACCTTCCTTATGTTGTATGTTGTTGAATAGTGTTTCGTTTGTAAACCGTTTGATCTTTTCGATTTCCGTTGGATTGGGTAATAATAGTTGCTTCATAATGGCAGCGAGCCAGCTAGCTGCACCTGCTTCGTCACTTAGTCCGGCATACCAGGCACGTCGTTCCTGTGTGACCTGCGATTGTGTTTCGTAATCGTATGTAATGATAGAAGGTGATCGTTTGAACGGGTCTTTGGGATCTTCGTACCATTGCTTGGTGGTCAGGAAATGACCAAGATCGCGTACTACGTCTTGCTCAGGTTTAATGACCTTATAAGGTATGGTTTGAATTAACCCATCAGCATAGGTCACCGTGAGGCGTGCCCTGCCCCATGTTTTACCAACAATTTGATAGCTGGCCCAGTTGTTTGGCGTATTGCCGATCGGCCGGATAGATAATGCTTCAGCTGGGTAAACTTTTATGCTTTTTACCGCTTCTGGGTATTTTAAAAATAGTTTGGCTAGGTTATCTTGCGGAATAACATAGCCCGGTGCCCCGATGGCTACTGGTCGCTGTTGGCGGATGAGTTCTTCCTCGATTTGTTTGATACTTGATGCTAAAACGAAGCGAAGGGCATATGTTTTGGATTCGCCGGGTTTTAATACAGTAGAGGTGGGCTCATTCCATTGTTCTATACCTCTCCATTCCGTTTCTGCGTGTGCTTTGCTATGGATCATCCACTCGTGGAAACCTTCGAAGGTAATGCTACGAGGGGTAGGATCGCTATTAAGGGGGTTATACGCTTCGAAAGCTGCGTTTTCTTGCGGTAAAACTAAGAGACTAGGGCCTTTTCCATGTAGTCTGTTAACTTGTAGATAGCCCGCTTCCATACCAATATAAGGATCGAAAAAGACGTTGTCTGTGTGTGCAGTGTCCAGATTTTTACCGTCCATATTATTGTTAAAGATCATTGGGATGCCGAGACTACCAATTTCTATCGATTGTTTGCCATTGTTTTCGATAACGAAACGTAAGCTTAAATCGCCATTAATATTATCCCAATAGCGAGATACTTTTAGTGGTATGCTGCCCAACGTGGGCGTGATGTCTGCGGCCGCCAGCGTATTTTGTGTGGCGGTGATGGATACGACCGGTTGGCGTTTTTGTGCTGAAGAATAGTTTTGCCAAATAAGTTCATCAACCGGACGTATCGACAGATTGATATCGCCCATGTGAAAAAATTCATCACGATCCCGTTTGGTCAACAACTCATCGGGCGTATAATCAAAAAATCGGTCATCTTTCAGTTTTAAGGAAGCTAAGGTTTGCGAAGTTTTCAATATACCCACCTGAAGTTGCGTCAAAGTGAAATTATTGCTGCCTTGGTCGATGCCCAGTGTTGCAGGTCGTTTCTTTACTTCTTCCCAAATCGGATTTTGTGCATATAGTAACTGTTTTGGCCACGTGAATAGCAGTAAACATAGCGTGCTTAATGCTAAGACTTTTTTCATGTTAATCATCACGAGCTAAAGATAGGGTAGTTAAGCATAGGAAAGCTATTGGATTTTAACCAAAATGACTAATATTTTCACCTTGTGCCAATGGTGTCTTGATAATATTAACTTAATATTGTAACTTTCATTCACATTTTATCGGTATAAATAGCAGTTGTAGAGTGTTGAACGATAAACTAATTTGTCATGAGAATGATTCAATTTAATGTACCTTTTCCCAAGGGTAAATCTGTGCATGTACAGGAGGATAAGCTCACGGATTTTTATCCTTATTTCCATCAACATGAAGAATATCAGTTTATGTGGATTTTGCGAGGTCGTGGAACGCTGTTTGTAGCGGATAGTTTTCATACATTCGAACAAGATGATATTTTCTTATTGGGATCGAACCAACCCCATGTTTTCAAAAGAGACGTCAACGATACCGAAGCTGTAGAGTGTGTGTCTGTCTTTTTTAATGTTAATGCGGTGTTCTCCAACCTCTCTTACATGCCGGAACTGAGCGAATTATCGACATTTTTAGCCTGTAGCTCAAACGGTTTTAAAGTGCCAGAAGAATATAAATCTCGTGTAAGACGTCGGATTGCCGTGTTGAAGAAGTTGGATACCATGGAGCGACTAATTGGTTTTTTGATGCTTTTAAAAGAATTAAATGCTGTTTCGGCGAATCTAAAACCGCTTTCTGTCGGTGGTCTGCGGGAATGGGAAAATGGGACTTTGCGCATTCATGACATTTGTCGCTATGTGAAAGAAAATTTCAAAAGAAACATTAGCCTAGAAGAGGTGGCAAGCCATGCGAACCTGACACCTCAAGCTTTTTGCCGCTACTTTAAAAAGCATACTGGATTGACCTTTGTAAGCTACATGAATGAACTTCGTATTCAGGAAGCCTGTGAATTGATCACGTCTGAACGCTATGAAAGCATAGGATTAGTTGCCTATAATTCGGGGTTTAATAGTATTACCAACTTCAATCGCGTATTCCGCACCGTAACGGGTTTTTCTCCCAAAGAATATTATGGACGATATAAAAACAATGTCCATTGACCGTTATGTTAAAATTTGGTAAGACTTGATTAAAACACGAGGAGTATCTTACTGCGATTGGCCATAATTTTGATGAAAACAAAAATATAATATGGCTAATTTAAATTGGAGCGGAATTTTTCCGGCTACGTTGACCCCGTTTCACGAAAATGGTGAATTAAATTTTGAAATGCTTTCTGTTAATATTGAAGCTCAACTGGAGGCTGGTATTGAAGGTATAATTTTAGCAGGTTCCCTAGGCGAAGCAAGTGTATTAACTGCAGACGAAAAATTTGAACTTTTGACCTACGCCTTGAATGTTATAAAAGGGAGAATACCGGTACTTCTTAATCTTACTGAAAATACGACAAAAGATGCGGTGGAATTTGCGCAAAGAGCGGAGGCGCTAGGAGCAGATGGGTTGATGGTACTTCCGCCGATGCGATACCGAGCTGATGATAGAGAGGTGGTGGATTGGTTCCGTACAATAGCGCAGAGTACGAAACTACCGATACTTGTTTATAACAATCCGGTTGATTACGCTACATATATAACACTGGACATGTTTGAAGAATTGCTTCAAGAACCTAACATTGAAGCGGTGAAGGAATCGACTCGTGATTTGACAAACATCACCAGATTACGTAACAGATTTGGAGATCGTTTAAAAATCTTAGCGGGCGTTGATACCATTTTTGTAGAATCCCTGATCGTCGGTGCTGATGGAGTAGTGGGAGGGCTTGTCGACGCTTTTCCAAAAGAAACGTTTGCTATTTTTGATGCTGTTAAAAAAGGTAATTTGCAAAAGGCGTTAGAAATTTACCGGTGGTTTATGCCCGTTTTAGAACTAGATATCCATCCGAAGTTAGTACAGTATATCAAATTGGCAGCGAGCAAGGAAGGATTATGTACGCCTTATACTCGTGCACCAAGACTACCGTTGGTTGGCGAAGAAAGCGACAGGATAAATAAAATAATTGATGATGCGTTAGCATCAAGACCTCAAATTTGATTTTTTATGCATATTGAAATGTCCAGTGAACAAATCCAAGCTATTGTAGAAGATTCATTAATTGGATACCAATATTTACAGCGTATTTCGTTAGCAGAGCGTGCAGCATTGATGCACATTGTTGCGGATGAAATAGAAGCTTTAGATGACGAATTGATCCAAACTGCCCACGACGAGTCGGCGTTGCCGATGGCGCGTCTGGTAGGAGAAAAAGCGCGTACCGTGAATCAATGGCGTTCCTATGCGAACGCCATTAAAACGGGAATTTATGTGGAAGCTCGAATAGATACAGGTGATGGAGCAGCAAAAGCGAATATCCGTAAATATAATAAAGGGATAGGTCCTGTCGCTATTTTCGGTGCCAGTAACTTTCCCTTTGCTTTTTCTACAGCAGGGGGTGATACAGCGAGTGCAATAGGTGCCGGTTGCTCGGTCGTATTTAAAGAACATCCGGGACATCCGAAAACGTCGCAGCTTATGGCAAAGGCAATTGTGCAGGGTTTGACACGATTCGGTGCGCCGGAATCTGTATTTGGTTACGTGCAAGGAGGTTCCCATGAGGTGGGTGAAACCTTAGTGAAGCATCCGGTTATTAAGGCCGTAGCTTTCACAGGGTCTTTCGGGGGCGGAAAAGCCTTGTATGATATCGGTGTGTGTCGGGAAGAACCGATTCCCGTATTTGCAGAAATGGGAAGTATTAATCCTGTTTTTGTCCTCCCGGGATATTTAAAGGGTAATGCCGCTCGTTTTGCTACGCAATACGTGGCTTCTGTGGTCTTAGGTGTTGGACAATTCTGTACAAACCCCGGGCTTTTACTTGTCGTTAAGGATGATCCAGTGGAAGATTTTAAAAGAGAACTGTCCGCGGCGATTACCCAGGTCGGCGATGCCAAGATGTTACATGCCGGAATTACGAAAAGCTATATCGAAGCAAAATCCAGATTGGTAGATCAAACAGGAGTTACGCTTATTGGGGAAGGAGCGGCAGCGCAAGAAAATACAGCAGTAGCCGCAATTTATAGTGCTTCTGCCGCCACTTTCTTGGAAAATAACGTGCTGTCAGAAGAGGTTTTTGGGCCGACGAGCTTGTTGATCGAGTGTGAAAATGTGGAAGAAATGGAAGCTGTGTTAAAGGTTCTACCCGGTCAGCTCACGATGACATTTGCCGCAACCGAAGATGACATAAAGCAGCATACATCGCTGTTTAATATAGCGCAGGAAAAATGTGGGCGTTTATTGTTCGGTGGCATGCCGACGGGTGTAGAAGTGGTATATGCGATGCATCACGGTGGGCCATATCCGTCTACAACTGATAGCCGGTTCACTTCCGTTGGTCCGGATGCCGTGAAGCGTTTTATGCGTCCCATAAGCTATCAAAACTGGCCGAACGAATTTTTGCCGTTGGAGCTAAGGGATGAAAACCCATTGCAAATAGAAAGAATAATAGATAATCGTCGTACAACAGCTTCACACTAAAATGAAGAAAACTTTTTTTTGTATAGACGCACACACCTGTGGTTGTCCTGTTCGATTGGTTGCGGGGGGCGCACCGCTACTCACTGGAAATTCCATGATGGAAAGACGTTTGCATTTTATGAGGGAGTATGACTGGATACGCAAAGGACTTATGTTTGAACCTAGAGGCCACGATATGATGAGTGGAAGCATGTTATATCCCCCGGTCGATCCCGAGAATGATATTGGTATACTCTATATCGAAACAAGTGGTTGCCTACCGATGTGCGGACATGGTACGATTGGCACGGTGACAATTGCTATAGAAGAAGGCTTAGTCATACCCAAAGTGCCAGGGAAACTACGCTTGGAAACGCCTGCTGGTCTCGTTCTGGTAGATTACAAACAAATTGGTGAAAAAGTAGAATTTGTCAAATTCACCAATGTAAAATCTTTTCTGCATAGTGAAGCATTGGCCGTAAACTGTCCAGATCTGGGAGATATAACGGTGGATGTAGCTTATGGCGGTAACTTTTACGGAATTATTGATCCACAACAAAACTTTGTCGACATCAGCGCTTTTTCAGCAGGCCAACTTATTTATTACGGTAAGATCATCCGCCGCTTATTGAACGAAAAATATGAGTTTATACATCCCGAAGATAGCCGTATACAGGGGCTGAGTCACATCCAATGGACGGGAAAACCGACGAAACCTAATTCATCCGGACGGAACGCTGTGCTAGTAGGCGAAAATGCTTTGGATCGATCGCCCTGCGGAACAGGTACATCGGCTCGGATGGCGCAATGGTATGCAAAGGGAAAACTACACCGAGGAGAAGAGTTTGTACACGAAAGCTATATCGGGTCACAATTCATCGGGAAGATCGAAGAAGAAACCAGCGTGGCCTCCCGACCTGCGATTGTCCCGTCGGTGGAAGGTTGGGCAAGGATTACAGGTTACAATACCATCTTTATAGACGATCAAGATCCTTATAAAGAAGGGTTTCAGGTTATATAATACTATTAAAACAACGTAAATGTTGAACGCGGAATCAAAAAATAAGGGAACAGTAATCATTATTGGAGCTGGGATAGCGGGTTTATCTTCGGCTTTTTATTTGGTACAGGAAGGCTGGAAAGTGGTTGTATTGGAACAAAATACATTAGATAATAGTTGCTCTTACGGGAATGCCGGAATGATTGTGCCGAGCCATTTCACGCCGTTAGCTGCTCCGGGAGTTGTGGCACAAGGTATCCGGTGGATGTTTAATAAAAAAAGTCCTTTTTATGTACGCCCTAGTTTAAGCTGGAACCTGTTGCGTTGGGGAGTGAATTTCTTAAAGTATGCGAATAAGCAACATGTAGATAAACATGTCGAGATTTTGCGTGATGTAAACCTGTATAGTAGCGGTTTATATGACGAATTGGCAAAAATGCCGGGATTCGATTTTGAATTGGAACAGAACGGAATTATGTTGCTTTATAAGACCAAAGAGGTGCAACATGAGGAAATAGAACTTGCCAAGCGTGCACAGGATTTGCAGTTGGATGTAGAAATCTTGGATACAGAAGCGATACAAGCATTAGAGCCTCAGATGAAATTGGATGTGTTGGGTGGAGCATTCTATAAATGTGACGGGAAATTGTATCCACAAAAACTTATGAAACAACTGATTGCCTATTTAAAAGACGCTGGTGTAGAATTTCATGAGCAAACGACCGTTACGAAGTTCCTGCTCAGCGGACAGAAAATAAAAGAAGTAAATACGACCAAAGGCAATTTCGCTGCGGATGAGGTGGTACTTGCAACGGGAGCAGATATTTCTAAATTGGCCGCGAAACTTGGTGTGAAAATACCGATTATGCCCGGAAAAGGATATTCCTTTATGTATACCCCCTCGGAAAGCCATCGTCTTCGACACGCCGCGCTTTTGTTAGAAGCGCGTGTTGCGGTCACACCCATGGCGGGACAAATTCGGTTCAGTGGAACGATGGAATTGGGGTCGACAAATGATATAATATATAGAAATAGGGTACAAGGTATTGTGGAATCTATTCCGAAATATTTCCCAGATTTGAACGTGGCATATCCCGAAGATAACGTCTGGTTCGGATATCGACCTTGTTCTCCTGATGGCATACCTTATTTAGGCCGGCTAAGTAAAATCTCAAATGTGACGGTTGCCGGAGGAGCAGGTATGATGGGGTTGAGTGTAGGTCCGGCATTCGGAAAGATTGTCGCCGATACGCTGGCGAACCGATCACCGCAAATAAAAATCGAGACGTTTAAACCAGATAGGTTTTCTCCATAATAAGACGTAAATCCCTAAAATATGATGATATCAATAAACGTAACCAAGACGATGGCCTGCCTATCGTTCGTATTCTTTTCAACCATGATCAGTGCCCAAAAACAAAATCTATACAATCATACCACACCTATTGAACCGCTTGTTATACAATATGGTCATGATGTACAGGCAATAAACTATTTTTACGGTCCTATGCCCAAAGACTGGGGCACTCAGCGGGCGACCGCTTCTCCGGAGCAGCTGCAACGCTTGGCGGAATTAGACCAATCGTATTTGGAGAAACTGAAAGCTTTTCCATATGACCTGCTGGAAACAAACGGGCAGGTAGATTATATTCTGCTGAATCGGAAGATAAAACAAAATATAGAGAAACTACAGGACGAGAAAAAGCAGTATATGCAATTAGGACGTTATTTCCCATTTGCAGAAGATATTTACGACTTGGAGAAGAAGAGAAGAAGAGGTGTCCCGATTAACGGAGAAGAAGTCGCCGGAAAACTAAACGCTATCACTAAAAAAATAGAACAAACAGAAAAAAGCGTTGCATACGATACCTCATTGACGTTTGAGGATGTGGCGTTCTTAAACCAGGTGCTGGAATCGCTAAAACTTAGATTGAGTAGCGTGTACGATTTTTATAACGGTTATGATCCGATGTTCACTTGGTGGGTACCGCAACCGTACAAGCAGCTTTCTGAAAAATTGGATCAATATACAGCGGTATTGAACGGGTCGGTAGAACGTCAAGTTTTTGATGACGGTAGCCAGATAGGTGGCAATCCTATCGGACGGGAAGCGTTAAACAAACAACTAAGAGACGAGATGATAGTTTACACGGCAGATGAACTGTTACGCTTGGCTGATCAAGAATTTGCATGGTGTCAGGCAGAGCTATTAAAAGCATCTCGGGAAATGGGGTTTGGAGACGACTGGAAAGCTGCGCAAGAGAAATTGAAAGATGCATACGTTTCCCCAGGCCAACAACCAGAACTGATCTTGAAGCTATACAACGCCGCACAGGAATTTATTCGGGAGCACGATTTAATGGATATCCCATCCTTGGCGGATGAAACCTGGGGGATGATCATGATGACGCCCGAACGACAATTGGTGAACCCATTCTTTACAGGCGGTCGGGAAATAAGTATTTCTTATCCTACCGATGGGATGACACATGAACAGAAACTGATGAGTATGCGTGGCAATAACCCCTATTTCTCCTACCCGACGGTGCAACATGAGCTAAATCCCGGACACCATTTACAGTACTTTATGAATAGGCGGCATAAGCCCTATCGTGAGCACGCTTTTAATACGCCATTTTGGACAGAAGGCTGGACATTGTATTGGGAGCTCCTGTTGTATGATAAAGGATTTGCGAAAACTCCGGAAGAACGTATGGGTATGCTGTTTTGGCGGATGCACCGATGTGCGCGAATCACCTTTAGCATCAAGTTCCATTTAGGCGAATGGACTCCGCAACAGTGCATCGACTATTTGGTCGATAACGTAGGTTTTGAAGTGGCGAATGCCCACGGTGAAGTAAAGCGTTCTTTCGAAAGCCATTATGGTGAGTTGTATCAATTGGCCTATTTAGTGGGTGGTTTGCAATTAATGGCAATTAAAAACGAACTGGTAGATGAAGGAGGAATGTCTTACAAAGCATTTCATGATCGTGTTATCAAGGAGAATTACATGCCCATGGAGATGTTAAGGGCTGTTTTGATTGGACAGGATTTGTCTCCTAACCATGAAACGAAATGGGAATTCTATAATTTCAAATAACGGAATTTATGGTAGAAACTAAACAGTCGTTTCATAAATCTATGGGGCTTTTGGATGCAACAATGCTTGTTGCAGGAAGCATGATTGGATCCGGTATCTTTATCGTTTCTGCAGATATTGCCCGTAATACAGGGTCTGTAGGTTGGATGATGCTGGTTTGGGTAATATGTGGTTTTATGACACTCATCGCCGCACTCACCTATGGCGAACTCAGCGCGATGTTTCCGAAAGCCGGCGGACAGTATATATATATCCGCGAAGCCTATAATCCACTAGTAAGCTTCGTATTTGGGTGGACATTTTTTGCCGTGATACAAACCGCTACTATTGCAGCAGTCGGCGTTGCATTTGCAAAATTTACGGCGTATCTTTTTCCTGTATTGGATGAAGATGTGTATCTGTTGGTCGTGGGGAATTATCAAGTATCTTCCGCACAGTTGGTGTCTATAGGCGTCATTATCTTATTAACCTTTATTAATTCGCAGGGTATCAACAGTGGGAAACGTGTGCAAACAACCCTTACGTTGATTAAGATTTTTAGTCTCTTGCTACTCATACTTTTTGGTTTCTTGGCCTTTAAACATGAGATATGGAACCTTAATTGGCATGCAGAAGAGATGTGGAACTTACGACGTTTGAACATCGATGGGACGTTTGAGAATTATACGACGTTTGGCGCCTTTGGCGCGCTTTCCGCAGCTTTGGTAGGAGCACTGTTCAGTAGTGATTCTTGGCATTCCTCATCTGCTGTGGCAGGCGAAATTAAAAATCCGCAACGTAATATAGGTCTCAGCTTGGCGTTGGGAACGACAATCGTAACGGTGGTTTATATCTTGGCAAACATTATGTATACGAGTGTTTTGGATTTGCAAGCGATGGTGAGTGCTCCTAAAGACCGTATCGCGATGAGCGCTGCCCAAGAGATTTTCGGACCTTTTGGAATTACGATTATAGCCGTCATGATTATGATCAGCACATTTGGCTGTAACAACGGTATTATCTTAGCCGGTGCGCGCGTTTATTATTCTATGGCACAAGACGGGTTGTTCTTTAAAAAGGTAGGGATATTGAATAAGAATGCTGTTCCGGCATATGCTTTATGGATACAGTGTGTTGTAGCCTCTCTGTGGTGCCTTAGCGGTAAGTATGGAGACTTATTGGATATGATTACAAGTGTAGTTGTTATTTTCTATGTGTTGGCAGTCGCGGGGGTTATTCGCCTGCGTTATACGCGTCCAACCTTAAAGCGTCCTTATAAAGCTTTTGGATATCCTTACTTACCACTTGTTTACATTTTGATGGGCCTTTCCTTTGTGCTGCTGATGATAATCTATAAGCCAAATTATACGCTCCCTGGGGTTTTTATTGCCTTGTTAGGGATTCCTATTTTTTATGTTGTAAATAATAAAAGAAAGAAACATGTTTAAAAAAAGTTTGAATACATGCCTATGTCTCCTTGTATTCTCTGGAGGCTTTGCGCAAGGTACAATAGAAGATTATGCCCGTGCAAAGGAATTACCCCATAAAATAGCAGACAAACTCTTCGATGTACCTCTACATGTGCAGTGGAATGAAGAAGGTACATTATGTTGGTATGAAAAAAATACCCTGAGCGGGAAAACGTATGTGTTGGTGAATCCTGCGTCGAAATCAAAATCTGTGCTATTTCAAGCAAAAATCGTAGAGCAGGCGCTGAGCAAGCAGCTGGGTAAAACAGCTAAATGGGACGCTGTCTCCACAAGGGACATGAAATTAATCGACACCACACGATTTGAGTTTGTGTATGATTCGGTTCGGTGGATATGGGATAACGAGGTACGAGAATTGACAAAAAGGGATAGTATAAAAAAAGGAGATAGACGCGGTGGTTATTGGGGACATCGTTTTGACGATAGCAAAGGAGAGCCCGTAGAATCACCAGATAAAACAAAGATTGCCTATCTTAAAAATAACAATATATATGTAGCCGACAGGAGTAACCCTACAACGGAACGACAGCTGACGTTTGATGGTAGCCCCGGTGAATTTTATGCGGCTAATATAGTATGGTCGCCTGATGGAAAAAAAGTTGCAGGCATGAAGGTACGGAAGGCAGCGATCCGTCAGCTTACCCTTTTGGAATCTTCTCCCACAGATCAGTTACAACCAAAACTCCAGACAAGAGATTATGTGAAGCCTGGAGATGCATTGCCGCAGTATTACCCGGTAATTGCTAATTTGGAATCAAGCAAGTTGATCGAAGTCGATAAAAAGATGTTGGATAATCAATTTTCCTTGAGTCGACTCGAATGGAGGCAGGATAGCCGAGCAATAACTTTTGAATTTAACAAACGCGGACACCAACAGTACGCTGTTTTGGAACTCGACGCCGCACAAGGAAATACGAGGGCTGTAATTAACGAAACAAATAAGACGTTTATCGATTACAGTGGCAAACGATATCGGTACGACATCGACGATGGGAAGGAAGTAATTTGGGCTTCTGAACGGGATGGCTGGAATCATCTGTATCTCTATAATGGGGAAACCGGACGAGTTACCAATCAGATTACAAAGGGGGATTGGGTTGTACGTAATGTTGTGCATGTAGATGAACAAAAACGAGAGATTATCTTTGAGGCGAGTGGAAAAAATACGAAGCAGGATCCGTATTTTATCCACTATTACAAAATAGGCTTTGACGGAAAGAATTTACGCGAGTTGACGGAGGAAGATGCCAGTCATAAGGCTTATTTTAACACGAGTCACAGTTGTTTTGTGGATGTCTATTCGAGAATCGACCAAACACCTACCGCAGTTCTGCGTGATGCAGCAGGACGTGTGATGATGGAATTGGAAAAATCCGATGACGGAGCATTAAAAGCGACAGGCTGGAAAGCACCAGAGGTATTTACTGCGACAGGCCGTGATGGTGTGCATGCTATATGGGGGATTATTATCCGGCCTACAAACTTTGATCCTCATAAACAGTATCCGGTCATTGAATATATCTATGCGGGGCCACACAGTTCATTTGTTCCAAAGACATTTATCCCTAATCCGAGTGGTATGCAGGAATTAGCAGAACTAGGATTTATTGTCGTGCAGATTGACGGTATGGGAACATCTAACCGCTCGAAGGCTTTCCATGATGTCTGTTGGAAAAACCTTAAAGATGCTGGTTTTCCCGATCGTATACTGTGGCTGAAGGAAGCCGCTAAAAAATACCCGTATATGGATTTAGAACGTGTCGGCATTTACGGAACATCCGCTGGGGGGCAGAGTTCTACCGCTGCCTTGTTGTTTCATCCGGAATTCTATAAAGTTGCGGTATCCTCTTGCGGATGTCACGATAACCGTATGGATAAAATTTGGTGGAATGAACAATGGATGGGATGGCCTATAGGTCCGGAATACGCTGAATGCTCTAACATTGAGAATGCCGGGAAGTTGGAAGGGAAATTGTTGTTAATCGTTGGCGAATTGGATGACAATGTCGACCCGTCTTCGACCTATCAGCTGACAAATGCGTTGATTAAGGCGAATAAAGACCACGAATTAATTATGGTGCCTGGAATGGGGCATTCTTCGGGAGGTGAATATGGTGAAAGGAAACGCCGAGACTTCTTTGTGAAGCATTTGATCGGGATAACTCCGCCGGATTGGAGGATGAATTAGTTGAAGAACAATGACATATAAAGATTTGAATGGTATGTTTTCAGCAGAAACATACCAAAATAGACGGAAGATATTAAAGAAAAATGTATCAAGTGGGGTGATCCTTTTGTTAGGTAATATTGAAAATCCCATCAATTTTGAGCATAATACTTATCCTTTTCGACAAGACAGTTCTTTTCTATACTATGTAGGTGTGCGGGAGCCGCGGCTAGCCGCTGTTTTCGATATAGAAGAAAATTTGAACATCGTCTTTGGGGATGAATTACGTTTAGAAGACTTGGTTTGGAAGGGCAGGCAAGAAACTTTACGGGAGAAATGCTCAAAATCCGGTATTATAGAAGTCCGGCCATTTCATCTGCTGGTAGACTATATCCAACTCGTATTGAAAAAAAACAGAAAGGTACATTATCTTCCGCCTTACCAGTCACATAACAAAATTCTATTAAGTCAACTTCTAGACATCCCTATTGCAGAAATTCGATCTTCCGTAGATTTGATAGAGACGGTTGCAGCCCAACGCTCGGTTAAGGAAGCGCAGGAAATCGAAGAAATAGAACGCGCCATTCAGGTATCTGTGGATATGCATTTGTTGGTAATGCAGATGACAAAGCCGGGGATGAAAGAATATGAACTTGTTAATGCCATTCAGAAATTTGCGGCAGATCAATGTTGTCCTTTAGCGTACCCGCCTATTGTTACGATACACGGAGAAATATTGCATAATCAGTATCGTCAACATACGATTAAAAGTGGTGATATGATTTTGAATGATTCCGGTGCCGAGACAGCGCTAGGATATGCAGCTGATTTAACACGCACGTTTCCGGTGGATCGATCATTCACCGTACAGCAAAAAGAGATATATAATATTGTGTTGAAAGCTTTTACAAGTGCTCGCAATATGTTGCAGCCAGGAACCAGATTCAAAGATGTACATCTGTATGCAGCGAAGACATTGGTAGAAGGTTTGATCGAACTGGGGATCATGCGTGGAGATCCGGAAGAAGCTGTCCAAAACCACGTCCATACACTATTTTTCCAATGTGGCTTAGGGCATCTGATGGGATTGGATGTACATGATATGGAAGATTTAGGCGAACAATACGTTGGCTATACAGCGGATGAGCCTAAAGATACAGCGACTTTTGGATTAAAATCTTTACGGCTGGGGAAAGCGTTATGTCCCGGCTATGTCGTAACCATAGAACCCGGTATATATATTATTCCAGATTTGATTGACCAATGGAAAGCAGAAAAAAGACATGAAAGCTTTATTAACTATGCCACACTGGAACGATATCGAAACTTTGGAGGTATCCGTATAGAAGATGATTTTTTGATCACAACGGATAGTTACCGCTTATTAGGCCCGGAACTGGCAAATACGGTAGAAGAAATAGAGGGAATGAGAAGTTAGAGCAATACTAAAACGAACTTTCCCAAAATTCATTTAGGTGTTTCTTATGTTAAAATTTGGTTAATCTTTGGTAATATAGATGTGTTATTGACATTTATTCGATTGTAACTTTAATGTTATTAAACACTAATAACATTTAGTTATGAAAAGAATCATGATATTGTTTTTATTACTGTGGAATGTAAGCTTTTCGACCCACGCTCAGCAAAAGTTGAGTTTGCGTGGAAAGGTGATCGATTCCACCGGAGACCCGATAACGGGTGCAACGCTATCTGTTGAAGGACAAGATGGTCAAACCTCCTCTAGGGCAGATGGCACATTCTCGTTGGAATATCAGAAGGGGGATGTGCTACTCGTTTCCTCGATCGGATACCTGCCATTTCGTGTAGTATTAGCGGGACAAACAACATTGGATGTACAATTACAGTCTTCATCCGAAGCCTTGGATGAAGTGGTGGTTGTGGGTTATGGAACACAGAGGCGAGGGGAAGTAACCAGCTCCATAGCCAGTGTAAAATCAGAAGATTTTACGAAAGGAGCTGTAAAGGATGCCGGGCAGCTTGTCCAAGGTAAAGTTGCCGGATTGCGGATCAGTACACCGAGTGGAGATCCCGGAGAATCCTCACAAATAAACCTTCGGGGGCTTAATTCCATCAACGGTTCACAAAACCCATTGGTTATCGTTGATGGTGTCCCCGGCGACCTGAATACCGTAGCGCCCGAAGACATCGAATCTATCGATGTACTGAAAGATGGATCGGCAGCGGCAATTTACGGAACACGGGCAACAGCCGGGGTCATCTTGGTGACGACACGCAGGAATACGGCTACCGAAAACCGGACCACAATCGAATACAACGGCTATGCAAGTTTGCAGACCTTGTTTAGAAAACCGGAAATGATGGATGCAAGTGATTACCGTAGGCTGATTGCCGAAGGCGTTCCTTATGATGATTTAGGCGGTGAAACCAATTGGATCGATGAGGTGACACGCAACCCGTCTAGCCATAACCACAACCTCACCTTATTTGGTGGAAATTCACGCACCAACTTTACCGGATCGATCAATTACCGAGATTGGCAAGGTGTTTTGTTAAAAAGCGGACAAGAACGCTTGAATATCCGCACCAATCTGAACCACGATATGTTTGATGGTAAGCTGAAGACCAATGTGCAGTTGATCAGCCGTAGTGCGAAGAGTAATAATGGAGGTTCCACTCCTTATATGTGGAGACAAGCGATTATTCGGAACCCAACGGATCGTATATATAATGACGAAGGGAAATGGCAAGAGCGTGATGCTTACTTTTATGACAACCCACTGGGTATGATCCACGAGTCTATCAATGATTCGCAATTTCGGGAAACCCGCTTGAATGGTTCGGTAGATTACCGACCGCTTGAAGGGTTGAGTTTGAAAATGCTATTGTCACGTGTGCAAAATAATAATTTGTTTGGAGGGGCAACAACGTTTGATCACGTGAACACTACAAAAAATAACTTGAACGGTACCGCATCCCGCGATACACGTTCGGCGGTTGAAAACCTGATGGAGCTCACGGCCAATTATACGAAAACCTTTGAAGGACATAAAATAGACGTTCTTGGAGGATATAGCTGGCAAGACGATACCTATGAACAGTTTTATGCTTATAACTTTGATTTCCCGACCGATAATTACACCTATAATAAGCTAGAAGCCGGTATGGCACTGCAGCGTGGTCTGGCAGAAATGACGAGCTATAAAGAGAATCGGAAGTTGGCTGGTTTTTTCGCCCGTGTAGCCTACAATTACCAAGAGAAGTATATGGTCATGGCGAGCATCCGTCGAGAAGGATCCTCAACTTTCGGTGAAAATAATAAATGGGGCAGTTTTCCCGCGATTTCCGTTGGTTGGGATATTGCCAAAGAGGATTTTATGGCGAATGTAACACCCATAAATCAGTTGAAATTAAGAGCCGGATTCGGTGTGACAGGTACAATCGTATCGGCCGCGTACATGTCGCAGACCAGCTATAATTTTGATAGGGGCCAAGGAGGTTATGTCAATGGCCGATGGGTGCCGGGCTTTGTGCCGACACGAAACTTCAACCCCGATTTACGCTGGGAGAGAAAGCACGAATACAATGTCGGACTGGATTTTAGCATACTCGACAATAGAGTTTACGGATCACTCGATTATTATACTCGTCGGGTAAAAGATTTGCTGTACCAGTTTAATGTACCCTCGCCACCTTATCTGTATCCAAGTATGATGTTAAACTCCGGAGAGATGAGCAACAGTGGTTTTGAAGCCTTGATCAATGTGGACGCTTTTCGTCAGGGCGAATTTAAATGGAAGACCGGCTTGACAGTATCGACCAATAAAAATAAGCTGATCAACCTTTCAAACGATCAGTTTAACGTAACGGTTCCTTTCTTTGAAGCAGGCTATACGGGCGAACCGATACAGATTGCGACACACCGCGTAGAACTGGGTCGTGCAGTGGGTGATTTTTTTGTATTGAAAACAGTGGGCGTAGACGAAAATGGGAAATGGCTGGTTGAGAACAAAGAAGGTGAAACGATACCGATCAGTGAATCGTCGCCAGACGATCGACAATATTACGGGAACGGGATACCGGATGTCAATTTAGGCTGGAACAACAGCTTCAGTTACAAAAATGTCGATTTCAGTTTCAACTTACGCGGTTCTTTTGGTCACCAGATACTGAACATGACGCGATTGTATTACGAGAACCCGATCAATAAAGCTTATAATGTACTGAAAACAGCCTATGATCCGGTGTATGGACAAACGTTGACCAACGACCTTGTGTACGTATCGCACTATATCGAGGATGCTGATTTCCTCAAACTGGATAACGTGACCTTAGGGTATACCTTTAAACCCAATGCGATCAAAGGAATCCAGAACCTGCGTGTATATGCGTCTGGTTTTAATCTTATGACGATAACGGGCTACAAAGGGCTAGATCCGGAAGCTGCGAGCTATGAAGGAGATTTTACGTTTGCACCAGGTATAGAACATCGGGATCGTTATCCTACAACGCGGACGTTTACTGTTGGATTGAATGTTACATTTTAAAATACCTATATCATGAAAAGAATATATAAATCTATATATAGTACAATGTTGATGGGTGTCGGGCTGTGCGGCTTCGTGTCATTCAATGCCTGCACCAATCTGGACGAAGAAGTGTTTTCGGAAGTTCTGGAGAAGGATTTTGCGCCGACAGAGCGGGATTTGCCATTTATCGTTGCACCTGTATATGCCTCCTTTCGTAACCTGATGTTTGGATGGCAGGGCTATTTCGACCTGCAGGAAGAATCGGCAGATCATATTATTACGCCGGTCAGACCCAATGGATGGGACGATGCCGGAACATACCGGCGTATGCACCAACATACGTGGAATACCATCCAATGGCAACCTTACAATACTTGGCAACAGGCCTATTCCAGTATTACCAAAGCTAATATGATCATCATGCAAATTGAAGAGGGAACGCTCCCTTTGCCTGAGGATATTGCTGCTTCCGCTATTGCGGAACTGCGCGCTGCGCGGGCTTTAGCCTATTATTTATTGTTGGATAATCACGGGAATGTACCGATCGTAACGGATTACAGGGACGTTGATCTGCCCGATCAAAAAACGAGACAAGAGGTTTATGACTTTGTTGTTGACGAGTTGAAGGAAGTGATCCCGCTACTGTCTGAAGATGTAAGTGCCATGTACGGGCGTATGAATGTATGGGCCGCAAAAGCGCTTCTGGCAAAAATATACCTCAATGCCGACGTGTATATCGGGCAGCAACGCTGGGGCGAGGTTATCACAGAAACGAATGATATCATCCAATCTGGCGCATTTCGGTTAGATCCCGAGTATAAGAATATTTTTTCCCATACGAATGATGAATCTCCTGAAATTATTTTTGCCGTACCTTATGATGAAGTGTATGGACACGGAAACCAATTGCACATGAAAACCTTATCTCCGCTGAGCCGCCTGGTATATAATATGGCAGCAGGGCCGTGGGGTGGAAATTGTGCGGTACCACAGTTTATCGATACGTATGATGAGGACGATCAACGTCTTTATGACAGTTGGTTGCAGGGACCGCAATACCATGCCGTAACCGGAGAACTGGTGATTACCTACGGTAAAGAGGTTCCCGGTATTGGTGGAGATGGAACGATTGCCGCTGATAATGCGGGGTATCGACTAGGGAAATATGCTATTAAAAACGGGGCAACGAACAATTTGGACAATGACTACCCGATGTTTCGTTATGCGGATATTTTAATGATGAAGGCGGAAGCACTCCTCCGTACAGGAAGATCAAATGAGGCAGCCTTGTTAGTTTCCGAAGTTCGGGAACGCGCATTTAAACTAACTCCTGAAAAAGCGACAGTGACGGGGGCAGATCTTGAAAAAGGAAGTACATACAACTATGGTTGGCAAGATAAAGACGGAACAGTTGCCGGTCAAAATGGTGGAGCAGATATCGAGTTCGGTCGGTTCTTGGATGAGCTGGGATGGGAGTTTGCCGGAGAAGCACGCAGACGTCAGGATATTATCCGCTTCGGTGTGTTTCAGACAAAATCATGGTTTAACCACCGTCCGCATGCACGGGCACAAAGCCGGACATTATTCCCTATTCCGAATGATGAGAGAAACAAAAATCCAAAGCTAGACCAGAATCCTGGTTATGATGATTAAGTTTAGCTTGTTTTTATAAGAAAAAGGCTATCGCATTACGCGATGGCCTTTTTTGTATGCAATTACTTAATCTGTTTTTGTTTTATTTCAACGTGACATCCAAATAAACAGAATGACGTCCATAAGTATCGTAAAACGGTTTAAAGACGATATCATCTATTGAAAACTGCAACTGTTGCGGATCGCCTTTGATTGTCTTGCCGATATCGTTGGCATCCAATGTTACTTTCCGCCATTCTTTTCTAGCTTCTGTTTCCTGAGCTGCGAGTAAGATCGGGCCATAAAACAAACTAGCAACATTTTGCTGATCCATCACGGGATCCAAGTGGAATTGGAAAGGCATTTTTAATTCAACGACATCGTCATCTTTCCACGCACGGCTTATCTTAAGATAGCTGCCCGGTTTGCTGTCGAGTTTTTGCGCTTTACCGTTGATCGTGACAAAGAAACCTTTGGTAGCCCAGTTCGGTACACGTACGTGAAGATCAAACTTACCGCTTCCTTTTATGGTTAGGCGCGTATGGTCTTCTTTCGGGAAGCTTGTGGTCTGCTCCACAGTTATCTGGCGCTCTGTCCAGTCAAGGGTAGATGGAATATAGAGATTGACGTAAAGAGCCTGGTCATCCTTGCTCTTAAAGTAAATGGAGTTTTGAAGTTTTGTGCTGCTCTCTATCGCCGTTCCATTACAACAGGTAAAGCCGGTCATATTCGGGTTGCCAAACTGTTTGATCGATCCCGGTCTAAGCGGAACGTGATAGGTGTTGGCCGGGCTATCTTCAGCGACAGACGCCAGGATATGGTTGTATAGCGCACGCTCATAGTAGTCCATGAGTTCTGCCCGCTGGTCGAAGAGGAAAAGGCTACTGGTGAGCTTTAACATGTTGTACGTCGCGCAGGTTTCATTTTGTCCGCCACTGGAAAAGCCGTTTTCGTATAAGGTAGCTGGCTGGCTGATAAAACATTCTGCATTGGCTGGGTTACGTGCACCGGCAACACCGCCGATACTGTACATGTAATCATTGACCGCCTTATACCAGAAATTGTCTGCTACTTTATAATATTCCGGGAAGTTCGATACATGATACATTTCTATACTTCCAACAACCTGCGGAATATGCTGATTGGCATGCAGTCCACGGAATGTATCTACATTTTTGGCCAGTCCGTGTGCGTGGTCGGCATCTCCAAAGAACATATCGATATTATCAAATAATTGGGCCGCTTTGAGGTATTTCTCTTGATTGGTGATGCGGTATAGGTGGGCCATGGTCTCGTTCATTCCGCCAAACTCACCCGCGATATAGGTGTTCCATACGCTGATGAGCGTTTCCTTAGGTAGTTGCTCCAAACGCGCGTATACCCAGTCACTCATGCCGATGGCTATTTCAAGCGCTTTCTCATTGCCACTGACCTCATATATATCGATCAAACCAGCCAAGATTTTATGAAGGGTATAATACGGCGCCCAAACTTGCGTGTTTTGCCCACCGTAAGTAGCTCCTTTTTCGAGCATAATAAATTGATCCGGTGGATAAGCACTGATATATCCTTCTCCCCAGTTCCAATAATCGGTGCGGATGCCTTCTTCACTAAGATCCGAATCGTAGCCTGATTTGCCCGGACCCGGTGGCACGGCAGTAGGATCGGAAACAAGCTCGCCACCCGCTGTAGCTGCTTTGCCAGACAATTGATATAAGTCGTAGAGGGCATTGACCATGTACGCTATTTTTTCGGAGAAATTGGCCTGTAGCTCCTTATCATAACCTGTGCTGGCGTAGGCTTGAGCTATCGCTGTCAGGTAATGACCCGTCGCATGCCCTCTTAACTTTGTATCCTGGCTATCCCAGACGCCTAGAGGTTTGGCACCCGCCGGCTGTGGTTGGCCAAAGGCATTACGGAACATATAAAGGAAAGAGTTCGGATCGGTTTGCACTAAGGTATTGATAAATTTATCGCGATTTTCGATAAATTTCGTTTCGCCATTGTGTGTGTCCGTCTCCAACGAAATCTGATCCAGATTAAAAGTTGCTAGGGTGACACTCGGGGTAGCCGATTTGTTGTTGCCTTTAATCGTGACGCTCGCTTTCGGTCTGAAATCGGTGCCGGGTACGCGTCCTGTAATCGTATAACGACCTGCACTTAGGACAGCACTGTTATCGATAGGAGAAGGCCAGAGGACACGGACTTTGGGGCCTACCATGCCGTCTTTGTATGTGCCCTGCACATAGGCCGGTAGCCGGGGAAGGTATCCTATTTCAGTTTCGACCTCAACGTCCGAAACTTCCAAGAGATAGGCATTATAAAGCTGTGCATGGGTGAGTGCAAACTGCTGAACGTCATCCTCCGATTCGCGTACATTGACCGAAACGTCTGCGGCAACGCCCCAGGAGTTGTTGTAAATACCCGCTACCTGATTTCTGCTCAGTGCAACACGGTACACGCGGAAGTCGTGTATCAGCGCGTTTAAATTTGGTGTGCCACCGACGAAAGATTTTCCGATATAAAGTTGGTTTTTGTCTGTCGACTGCTTGCCGAATACTTCAGCCAATTCCGCAGGGATGTCTTTTGTTTCGCCTGCCGGTTTGCCATCCACGTAGGTTCTTAACGATTTTGACGGAATATCGACCACAACGGCTATATGTGTCCATTTATTGGATGCAACAGCTGGAGAGACAGCTTCTTTTTTATCGCTTCCACCGGATGTGATAATCGCCTGAAAGCCGTCTTGTCCGTTGCGCCCTACGGGAGCCGCAGAAAAATGTTTCGAGGCATCCTGACCAAAATCAAACAGATGTTGGCCGGATTGATCGGAGCGCAGGTATATCCATCCCGATATACTCAGGGACTCGAGGTCTGTCAATACCGCGGAGGGTAGTGTGATAAAGGCAGAACCGTTGCCAGAGAGCGATAGAACTTTTCCGAATCGCTCATCGCTCGTAAATTCGGCTTCGCCTCCGCTGAATTTAGCATGTAGGTTGTTTCGTGACCAGTCTCTGAGATCCCCGTCGAAGAGGTAGCGTGCAATCATGTCTGTCTCGCCGATCCCATCCAATATCTGGTCTCCACTTTGTGCGTGGATGATGTTGATACCTAGTGTATAACCACCAATAAATAAGATAATACGTAAGAGTATGTTTTGTATTTTCATTTTATAAAACTAATAAGACACTTCGTATTTCTGTACGTCTATTTTAGCTAATGATCACAAGATATTAACGCATTATCCTTATATTAGCCCTATGAGACTATCATGATTTATTCAACCATTATCTTTAAAGACAACCGAGTGCAACGAGTTCATTTATTTCATTGAAATCTTACACTTATAAATAATTATATCGATGAGAATAGCTTTCTTTTCAACCCAACCTTATGACCGTATGTTTTTCAATCGCGAAAACCAAGACGAACGGTTTACGTATCAGTTTTATGAAACACATTTAGGCCCGCATATCGTGCAAGCTATAAACGATGTGGATGCGGTATGTGTCTTTGTCAATGATCGCGTAAACCGTGAAGTAATCGAGGTGCTCGCATCGCGTGGCGTGAAAATAATAGCATTGCGCTGTGCCGGCTTCAATAATGTCGACTTGGATGCAGCCAGAGAATTTGGTATATCCGTATGCCGCGTGCCGGCCTATTCTCCGGAAGCAGTGGCAGAACATGCGATGGCTATGCTCTTGACGTTGAACCGCAAAACGCATAAAGCCTACAACCGGGTTCGAGAGCAAAATTTTTCGTTAAACGGTTTGTTAGGTTTCAACCTTCACGGAAAAACAATTGGTGTTGTTGGAACCGGGAAGATTGGCAAGGCCTTTTGTCGGGTAGTAAAAGGGTTTGGTTGTGAATTGCTTGCTTTTGATGTCTATGAAGATGAACAACTAAAGGACATAGGCGTGTTGTATGTTGATATGGATACTTTATATAGATCCTCCGATATTATTTCACTCCATTGCCCATTAACACCCGAGAATAAACATATGATTACTCAATCGACCATTCAACAAATGAAAGATGGGGTTATTTTACTCAACACGAGTCGAGGTGCGTTAATCCATACTGAAGCGGTTATCGATGGGCTGAAGAAACACAAAATTGGGGGGCTCGCCCTCGATGTGTATGAACAGGAAGAGAAATTGTTTTTTAAAGATTTAAGTGGTACCATCATCGAAGATGATACGATTCAGCGCCTGATGAGTTTTCCGAATGTATTGATTACAGCCCATCAAGCATTCTTTACGGAGGAAGCATTGACGCAAATAGCCTCTACCACGCTAAGGAATATCGAGGAATTGCTCCTCGGTCGTGAACCGTCTAATAAGCAAGCTATACTTGTGTAGACGCTGTTACAGTTTTACCCAGGTATATACTATCGGTGCTGATATTACTCCCATCAGAAGCAAGAAACGCTAGGTATATGTGATAGACTATGTCTTGGGGTGCCTGTTCTATAGAAATAATCTGTTCACAATATTCTAGATAACTATCTTGCAATACGCCGGCAGTATGTGTAGGATCTACACCGTTATCGGGATAGAGTAATGCTATGCACCGAAACATTCTGTCTCCGTACTTCTGTCTGAAGACATCGTCGACATTCCATCGTATGATGATATGTCCGCTCTCCTGATGGAATTCAGCACTGGAAACCGGAGATGGCAGTCCGCGGCTTATAGCAAACTTTTCGTAATCCAAACGATAGCATCCATTTTCCACGATGACACTTTCACGTAAATTATACGACATCGCCGAGTTATGGCCTGTACGATTTGGAGCATACTGCATAAAGCCTAAACGGACAAAACGGACAATGGATGACAGAGATTCTTGCATAAAAGCAAATTTGCTCTGATTCTTTTGCTGCCCTAAGGTAGGTTTTCGCTTTTTCTTTATTCGGGGCAAGCTTCTAACATAATAAATGTCTTTCCATTTACAAAAAACGGATGATCCTACTTTACCTGAAACAGTTCCATTCACACCATTTTTAACTCTTGCCATAGTCTGAGAATTTATAATACAGGATTAAAATAAGAAATAGTAAGACATAAATCAAATATTAATTTTATAACAAAAAAATATCTTAAATTGATATCATAGGAATTTAAATCGGATTTTATTCGTTTTTATCCGAATAAAGTCCGAATAAGGTCCGAATAATACCCCTATAAAACCCTATCTATTTATTGAATAAAAGATAAATTGAAATAGGGATCCTTAGCGGAATTTTTATTCTTGATAAGAAAGATGTTATTTTTACATTTGTAATCAAGAATCTAAGTAAACCTAGGCGTATAGTGGTCACAAAAGTTGTTTGGGATAAACTGATGTTACTCGTCATCATGATGATCATGGGCACTATGGTCCTGGCTCAGGAGCATTATATTTTCAGACATATCGATGCGAATATTGGACTGTCGGATAACATGGTGAAAGGGATAAGTAGCCTGCCGGATGGCCGTATTAGTATTCGTACCCAAACCATGCTGAACCTCTATAACGGAGCAACATTTGATTATTTTAGAAAAGGAATCAGTTCTGTATATCAATGGCATTTTAATGGTTACGAGCGTGAGTACATCGATGCCCAAGATCGTTTGTGGATCAAACAACATCAACAATTACAATTATTGGATCTGAAAACGAATCGGTTTGTAGGAGATATTAGCCACGTGATAAGGTCCTATGGTGTTCAAAAGAAACTTGTCGATTTTTTTATAGATAAATCAAAAAATCTCTGGTTTCTTGCTGACGACAACGAATTTTCATACTACGATGTCGTAAAAGAAGAGTTGGTTTCCTTGCTAAAAATGGATTCGGTGTCGCAAAAGAAGTATGGTGTGCCGCGGCAGATCGAACAGGACGGTGATGACTGTTGGATTCTCTATTCTAAAGGGCTGGTGCAGAGGTGGAGTTATAAAACGCGGAAGATCATCGGTCATGATGAGCGTTTGACAGGACAGATAAACCCCGATTCCCATAATATGGTCATGCGAATATCCGCTAAGGGAGGCCTTTGGTTGATGCATCATACGGACGTTTTCTTTTATTCCTTTTCATCGGGGAGCTGGGATGTCATTAACAGTATTTCAGGTCTGTCCAATTTCTTCACTTGTATGGATGTTGATAACGAAGGGTTGGTATGGATTGGAACGTCCCAATCTGAAATACGCATTATCCGGGGAACAGGACAAAAGGTACAATCATTTGTGGGTATGCCTTTGACTTCTGGCGGGGTGCTCATAAACGACATCAGTTCATTGTATATTGATGACGACAATGGGGTGTGGATAGGAACATTGTTTCAAGGCGTATGTTACTATCACGCCAGCATGCGAAAGATTCACCTTCTGCACACGGGGGCACATGATAGTCCTATTACCAATGAAAATGTACGTTGTTTTCTAGAAGAGCCAGACGGCACGATATTGATCGGTACGATAAACGGCTTATTTAGATATTTCCCCCGTTCCGGTAAAATCATACCGGTTTATAAAGAACTGAATGGAAAGCTCTGTATGTGGATCTATCGGGATAGTAAAGGGCGCATCTGGATCCCTACCTTTCTAAATGGTATCTTCTGTATCGAAAACGGAAAGGTAAGGCAATATGAAAAGAAGGGAATATCCATACATGCTGATCCCAATCCCAATAACGGTCGGATGATCATGGAAGATGGACAAGGGCAGTTATGGGTCAGTGTGTATGGAGGCGTTGGACGTTTCGATCCGAATACGGGAGATATTGATTTTCTGTATGAAAAACATCCGGAAATCAAGCACCTGAAATTAGGGTTGACATTTTCACGTATGGATGAAGAGACAATCGCCGTTGCTGCGGAGGAATTGTATTTTTACAACACCGTCAAAGATAGCGTTTGGTTCCCTTCTTATCGTAAACAGATAGACACCTATGGCGCTGAATTTAACTTTATTCATCCAGACAATAGAGGTTTGCACTGGATTAGTGTCGACGGCTTGAAAGTATGGGATGAACAGGATAAAAAGCTGTATGAAATCATGTTGCATGATGATATACCAAATCAAACGGTGTCCGCTATATTAGAAGACAAAAATGGAGATATATGGGTGTCTACTGTAAATGGAATTAGCAAGATAACCACCGAACGCCAAGAGAATGGATATGTTTTTTCCGTCACGAATTTTGGACGTATAGATGGAGCGGGTATACAGGCGGGACGGTTCAATATAGGAGCATCCTTAAGAGCAAGCGATGGTACGATGTATTTCGGTGGTGTACATGGTGTAAGTGTTTTCAACCCGAGTCGATTTATCTACAACGCCAGTAACCA
Organism: Sphingobacterium micropteri; assembly: GCF_014692515.1. Taxonomy (GTDB): domain Bacteria; phylum Bacteroidota; class Bacteroidia; order Sphingobacteriales; family Sphingobacteriaceae; genus Sphingobacterium; species Sphingobacterium micropteri. The sequence continues at coordinate 81,844 of NZ_JACOIK010000001.1, forward strand.
TAAACCAATTCTTTCCGGTTTCCGGTTGTTTAATATACCGGTTCGATTTGGAAGTGAATATAACGGTCGGGTTTTACTGGAGCAGCCCATTAATCAAAACCGTAAAATCCGCCTTAAGCATGACGAAAACTTTATTACGCTTGAATTTGCCGGGTTGAACTTTGTAAATCCATCTCGAACCTATTTCCGTTATATCATGGAAAATTACGATCAGGGTTGGACAGAAATACAATCTGATGGTGTAGGCCGTATCAATTATACGGGTCTGCCTCCCGGAGATTATACATTTAAAGTTTATACCGCCAATAGTGATAAAGTATGGGGCGAGGAATACGCCGAAATCATTATTATTATTGCTCCACCGTTTTGGGCAACAGCGTGGGCCAAGGCTTTCTACGCTATATTGTTTGTTTTGGCTATTATAATAGTTATCCGCTATTTCAATAGACGAAATCATTTGCGTCTACTACGTCAACAAGAACTGGAGACACAACGACAAAAAGAGGAACTGGATCAATTTAAACTGAATTTTTTTACCAACTTAAGCCATGAGTTGAGGACACCGTTGTCGCTCATCATGACGCCGCTTGACTTATTGATTAAAGAAGCTGCAGATTTATCCATGAAAGATAAGCTTACTTCGATATATCGGCGGTCCAAGGATCTTCTTCTAATGGTCAATCAACTGCTCGACTTTCGCAAGTTAGAGGTGAAGGGGGAAGAATTACGTCTTAGCCATGGCGATATTGTCGAATTTGTGGAGGGGATTTATACCGCTTTTAAACAGTTAGCAGAAAGCAAAAAGCTAAATTTTATTTTCGAAGGATCCGATACAGCGATATACCTTTATTTTGACAAAGACAAACTATTAAAAGTGATAAATAATCTTTTGTCCAATGCTTTCAAATTTACGGATATAGGGGATGTAGTTAGGTTATCCATATCCAGAGAGGATGTTTCTTCACGGGATTATGTCAAGATTATGGTTGCAGATAGCGGGGCGGGAATTCCGGATGCGGATCTTTCGGGAATTTTTGATCGCTTTGGACAAGCTAATAATCAGCGGGACGATCATACAGGAACAGGAATCGGACTGTATCTCGTAAAGGAATACGTACAATTGCATGAGGGGCAAGTCGATGTCCGGAGCAAATTGGGAGAAGGAAGTACTTTTACCGTGCAGCTTCCTACTGATTTATTTGAAAAGCAAGAGGAGCCTTTACCGATGGAGGACGTTGAACATCCAAAAGATAATCTTTTGCAGCATCTTCCAACAAAAAAGATTCTTATCGCCGAGGACAATTATGAGTTTCGTAAGTTTCTGCGCGATGAGCTCGGCAAATATTACATCGTCATGGAAGCTCCCGATGGAAAACAGGCTTACCAACTGGCTTTGACGGAAGAACCGGATCTTATTCTTTCAGACATGATGATGCCTAATGTAGACGGTATTACCTTATGCCAGCAGTTGAAAAGTAACATCGAGACTTGCCATATTCCAATAATACTGCTCACGGCACGTATGTCTGATGAAGCACGTATGTCTATATATGCGGCGGGTGCTGATTCCTATTTGTCTAAACCTGTTGTATTCGATGTATTGCATACCCGTATCGAGAGTCTGATCGAACAACAGGAAATGCGGAAGAAGTTATTTCATACGACTATTGAAGTTACGCCGAGCAGCATTACGATCAATTCGTTAGATGAGGAACTGGTGCAAAAAGCATTACGAAGTGTAGAAAAAAATATGGATAATCCGGAATATGGTGTCGAACACCTTGGACAGGATATCGGCTTGAGCAGAGGTCATCTCTATCGCAAGCTACAGTCTATAACAGGACAAAGTCCGGCAGATTTCATTCGAGCTATACGTCTAAAACGAGCTGCTCAGCTCCTACGGGATAGCCAACTAAACATAACGGAGATTGCTTACATGGTGGGTTTTAATACGCAAAAGTATTTTAACAAACATTTTAAAAGTACTTTCGGTGTGACTCCATCACAATATAGAAATAACGAAGACGATTCGATTTAAGTCCCACGCCCTTACTGCTCTTATAACACTATTTATAACGGATGATTTGTACCATTTTAGGTGCTTATTTATGCTTATTTGATGTGTTATGTTTTCATTACTAGTCTGTTATGTGGTTGGACAAATGAACCCATGATTTGAGACAAAATGTCCTAGTGTATCCGCATCAAAGGGCTGATATTTGTTTCGTTCAAGGTTATGATACCAAGAATTGTCACAATGATGACAACCAATTTTAAACAGTTAAATTAATAAACTAACTATGTATGAAACAAATTACAAACTTTAATTTTTTTGCATTTGTTGCGATGTGTAGTATCTCGTTGTTCTATTTAACACCGATATATGCGCAGCAGATACAGGTGCGGGGACTTGTGAAAGATGCCGCTACAGGGGATCCACTTGCTGGAGTGTCCATCCGTGTGGATAATGTGTCACTAGGAAGCTCCGGGGACAATGGACGATTTTCGCTTGAAGGCGTTTCGGCTGGCGCTTCGGTAGAATTTCGTTTGATCGGCTACGAAACGCAAGTACAAAAGGCAGCCGCCAACATGGAGGTATCGCTGGTTTCTACCGGCGATGAATTGGAAGAAGTGGTCGTGGTGGGTTATGGTACGCAGAAAAAGGCAACGCTGACGGGTGCCGTGGAGGTGGTAGACAGCAAGGTGTTTGAGGACCGTGCCGTCACCAACGTAGGTTTGGCATTGCAGGGGCAGACCCCCGGTTTGGTGGTTACCCGTAACTCACCGCGTCCGGGCAACGAGGGTCTGGGTTTTCGGATTCGTGGTAATTCATCTGTTAATGGTAGTGATCCTTTGATTATCGTCGACGGTGTACCCACATTAAATTATTATTCCTTTCAGAATTTGAACAGTGATGATATCGAATCTGTGACGGTATTGAAAGACGGAGCAGCGGCGATATATGGTTCACGTGCTGCTAACGGCGTGATCTTGGTGACGACTAAACGCGGCAAAGGAAAAGTAAAGGTCGACTATACCGGCAATTTCAGATTTAATACGAACGGATTGGTCAATTACTCGCCCACGATGCAGGAGTATGCTAATGTATGGATTGAAGCGAATAAAGAAGAGACGGTGCCAAATTGGTGGATATGGGGGGAAGACAATCTGAGAGAAATGGCTGCCGGTCATGAGGGATTGTATAATATGTCTAATATCACCGCTTCGGATTTCTATATTTATAATGCGAACCGTATTGATGAGATGTTTGCTACCCGGTACTCGTATCAACATAATTTGAGCTTATCTAATAGCGGCGATCGCTCTGGCTACCGGTTGTCATTTAGCTACGCCGATAACCAAGCCAATCTAGCAACGGCGTATGACGGACAAAAGCAAATGAATGCACGTTTCAACTACGACTATCAACTTACCGATAAATTAAAGTTAGAGTCGGGTGTCAGCATAATTAATGCCCGCACGGCTATGCCATCCAGAGGGTTAGGGAATATCCTATATTCTTTTGATATGCCATTTTATCCGGCAAAGAATCCGCTCGGGCAGTGGTTGGCTCCTTTTAATGGTATCGACAATGGCTCGATTAGAAACGCTGCAGCTACGACTTCCGATGCAGGGCGGTTTAATAAAAACTCCTTGACAGGGAGATTAGATCTAAAAGCCACTTATGATATATGGAACGGGATATCGATCGAGGGGATGGCCTCTGTCCAGACGGAGCGCTACGATGATGAACGCTATGTAGTACCGGTGATGCTGTACGATTGGTATGGCAACCCTACTCGAAATGCACACATGACAGATGGTACAAACAATACTTTCGGAACGAAGTATTATACAAGTTATTATGAGTACTACCAAGGCTTATTACGCTATGACAAAACATTTAATGGCGTACATAATCTGTCGGCTATGGCAGGTATCACGGCAGAAAAGACGCGATCACAACAACTAACGGGCAGTAGATTAGGATTTGAAGATAACGGTATCTACGATATTGGCTTGGCCGATACCGAGCTGCAGACAAATACGGGTGGGAAAAGTCTGAATGGTCGTTATTCGTATATATCTAGGTTGAACTATAACTACGATGAAAAATATATTATCGAATTAATCGGCCGTCGCGATGGTAACTCCCGTTTTGCAAGAGGATTTAAATTCAAGAATTTTGGATCAGCACAAGGAGCGTGGGTCTTCACGAGAGAAAGCTTTATGGAGCCCGTTTCGCATATCCTGAATTTCGGTAAAATTCGGGGAAGTTATGCTTCGACAGGGAACGAAGCTTCTGGTTTGGGGGAATTTGATTATTTATCCTTGATTCAAATCCTAACCACGACACTGGGGAATCCAGCTTCCTCTCAGACGTCTTCGGGTTTGATCAATGACGGATTAATTTCTTATACCCGTACCTGGGAAACCGTCGCTCAAAAGAATATCGGTATTGATTTAGCTTTTTTGAATAACAGGTTGACGACCTCTTTTGATACGTATGAGAAAGAGAATATTGGCATGTTAACTGGTGTAACATATCCTAGTGTGTTAGGTGGAAGCGCGCCTTTAACCAATTCCGGCAATTTTAATACGCGAGGTTGGGAGTTTGTGATTGGTTGGAAAGAGACCAAGCCAGATTTCAGTTACAATATCTCCTTTAATATCGGCGATGCAACAAATATTGTTTCAGGTGTTGAAAATGCAGATCAATTTAAGGTAGGTGAAAATAATATTGTCAACGGGTTTCCGCACAAGTCGTGGTTTTTGTTTAAAACCGATGGCTTTTTTAAAGACCAGGCTGATGTGGATGCTTATTATGCGAAATACGGTGAAAACGAAGCTTTAGCGGGAGTACCGTCGACCAATCCACAGAGAACATTACGTCCCGGCGATACGAAAAGAGTGGATGTAGCGGGTACAGGTGAGATCACCCCTGCAGGTAGCGAGGCCAGCTCTTTGGTCTACATGGGTGACGGCATGCCGCATTATACGTATGGGATTAACCTTGGCGGATCTTGGAAAGGAATCGACTTGAATATGTTCTTTCAGGGACATTTAAAGCAGAATGTCATGCGGGACGGCTATATGGCTTATCCGTTCCGCGCACAATATACCAACCAGAATCCAGCATTTTTGGGGCAGACTTGGACGGAAGATAACCCAAATGCTCCGTTTCCACGTCTAACGACGAATGTTGACCGTGCTAAATGGAATTATGAGAACAACGATTTTATGCTTCAAAATAGTCGTTATATCCGCCTAAAAAGCTTAATCGTCGGGTACACCCTCCCGAAACATATTACCGACCGGGCCAAGATGAGTAGAGTAAGGGTTTATTTTTCGGGTAATGACTTGTGGGAGGCAACGGCTATTAAAGACGGGTTTGATCCAGAAACAGGTAGAAACTCGACCGATGGCGATAATGCGGGATATCCGTTTGCAAGAACCTGGTCATTTGGTGTAAACATTGGTTTTTAATTTTCAAAACAGATTGTAACATGAAAAGTATTTTAAAACATATATTGATCGGCGGTTTCTGTATGAGTCTGGCAGGCTGTCAGGACAGCTTCATCGATTTGACCCCGCCGGCGACACGTACTGATGCGGTATATTTTAAGCAGGCAAAGGATTTTAAGGAATATACCGGACGTTTTTATGGTTATCGGGAGACATGGGGAGGTATGGCTTGGAGAAATGGTATTCTCGAGGGCTGGAGTTTTGGTAATATGGACAACTGGACGGATTTATCGGCCAATAATAACAATAATGGACAAGGCTTAGGAACAGGAACCATCGGTTCGGCTGGTACCGATTGGGGATATGGTGGGATACGACATTGTAATATCTTGTTGGAAAAGGCTGCTGAGTATACCGGAACGGATATCGACCAATATGTGGGAGAGGCTTACTTTTTCCGAGCATATTCCTATTTTGGGTTATTAAAATCTTATGGTGGGGTTCCTTTGGTAACAACCGTATTGGACGTCGATTCTCCCGAATTGTTTGGGAAACGAAACAGCCGATACGAAGTTACTGCACAAATTTTAGCCGATTTGGATGAAGCTATAGCCAAATTGCCGGTCGAACAAAATATTCCGGCTGCTGACAAAGGCAGGGTGAGTAGATGGGCGGCAAAAGCGTTCAAGGCTCAGGTACAATTATATGAAGCTACTTGGGAAAAATACGTCGGACGTGGGCCTGACGGAGATGGAACATCGATAGGAGCGGGTACAGCAGGCTATGACCCCGCTAACGTCAATAAATACCTAACCGACGCGATTGCCCAATGTGAAGATATCATAGCCAACGGAGGTTATGAATTGTGGAACAAGAATTCAGATTCCAGAATGGGTAACCGAAGTTCTTGGTATCTATTTAATCTGGAAGACGAAGAATCAAATCCTGGCGGATATGACAAGACGACCAATAAAGAATTTATATTGTACAGTGTGTATGATTTTACGCATCGGCAGGGAAGGCTTAATGTGACCTGGACTTCTGATCAATTGGCACCAAGCCGTAAGTTTGTCGATATGGCCGTCTGTACCGATGGTTTGCCACCAGAGAAATCGCCTTTATTTCAGGGATATCATACGGTTACTTCTGAGTTTCAGGATAGGGATTTACGTTTGTTGAGTTATCTGTACGGGCCGTCTAACCCACCAACAAGTGTCACATTGGATTACGCAAGTCTTTACTCAACCAGCGGATACGGTAACAAAAAATATGCAGCTTATAATGTTGAAGGACGTCGACCCGATGCTACAGAATCTGCTAACTGGTCGATCATCCGTTTGGCGGAGGTATATCTGATGTATGCAGAGGCTCTTTATGAGTTAAATGGTTCGATTACAGATGAGCAATTAAACAATTCGATAAACAGACTACGCGTACGTGGAGGAGTAGCGCCGTTGACCAATGCGTTAGCAACAACACATGGCTTGGATATGTTGGAAGAAATCAGAAGAGAGCGTGCTGTTGAACTATATCGGGAAGGTAAGCGGTTTGATGACTTGAAGCGATGGGGAATCTTGGAAGAAAGCCTAAACGAATCCCGGATGGGAAGAATTGTCGGCAATGCGACGTACGCGACCCCGTTTAAAGATGCCAGTGGCACGCCAACTACTGCGTATAATGCTTCTAGCTTCATCTGGGGAGAGGAGAATGCTGAAACAGCAGATGGAAGTCTGCCGGCAATTGTTATATCCAGCCATTTAAACCATTCGGTAACACAACGACATTATCTGAATCCGATTCCACTGAACCAGCGACAGCTGAACGATGCATTGCTGCAAAATCCCGGTTACTAGTTTCGGAAGCGTAAGTTGATTCGAATACAAAATAAAGAAAGACGAGTGATGAAAATAAAATATCAAAAAAATATGTACACGATATTGTTTGGAGCGATATTGTTGGTTACGGGAGCGTGTAAACACGATGTTCCGGAAATTATACGGCCGACACCGGAACCGCCACAAGAGGAGGACGTTGTATCCGTGATCGATACGTTAGAACCAAATATTCCTATGAAACACGTAGGGGCATTGCATACGCCGGAGGACTTTGCGCGTATCAAGGCAAAACTTGACGCCGGAGAGGAAGCGGTTACTGCAGGATGGGATAGGTTGATAAACAATTCACATGCGCAGTTGATGCGTACAGCTAGCCCTGTGGTCAAATTGGTCAGAGGTGGTGGAAGTCGCGAAGAGCCTGATCCCGACAACTATGGTAACGCGATGCGCGACGTAGCGGCAGCTTATCAATTGGCTTTGCGTTGGAAAATAAGTGGCGATGACGCTTATGCGGAGACGGCCATCAATATCTTGAATGCTTGGGCAGCTACCTGTGAACGGATCAGTGGTGATACCAATACAGCTTTAGCAGGTGGAATCTACGGCTATCAGTTTGCGGTGGCGGGAGAACTGTTGCGCGATTATGACGGCTGGGAAGCTCAAGATTTTGAAGCCTATAAACAATGGATGTTGGATGTATTTTATAGCTTGAATATGGCATTCTTGACGTCGCACTGGGGTACTTGTGATTCGCATTATTGGGCAAACTGGGATTTGGCAAACATTGCTTCAGTAATGGCAATCGGGATATTGACCGATAACCGCAGTATATACAATTATGCAGTAGATTACTTGCAAAATGGTAACGGAAACGGTAACTGGTATAAAGCTTTTAACCATGTATTTGATGGTGAAAATGCCGGATTGGCTCAGATTCAGGAAAGTGGACGTGACCAAGGGCACACCGTGATGGTGATCGGTATTGCCGGACACATTGCACAGCTGGCGTGGAATCAAGGTGACGATTTCTATGGTCTGGACGACAACCGATTCTTAAAGGCATGTGAGTACGTGGCAAAATACAATGTGGCGAATCTAGAGGTTCCGTTTCAGGAATATACCCGTCGATGGGCAGCAAATTGTGCACAGACAGAGATACATACGCAGATCAGCAATGCCGGACGAGGAGAAACAAGACCGGTGTGGGCAGGACCGTACTATCATTATACTAAAATTAAAGACAAAGATGCACAAGCTACACAATACACCGAATTGGGGATGAAATCGGTATACCCCGAAGGTGGTGGCGGTAATTATAGCCCCAATAGTGGCGGTTATGATCAACTTGGGTTCGGTACATTGATGTATACGTTGGATTAATGTAACAGGCGTGAGCAACCAATTAATAAAAAATTATATGAAAAGATTAACATATAGAAAACTGTCACTAGCTTGGCTAGGGATGGTCATGGCGCTAATCATCGCTTCTTGCGAAAAAGGGCCTAATTTTAGAGAATTTTCATACCCTGCACCGATCGTGAATGACTTTTATCCGAAGCAGGGATATGTGGGAAGCCTGATTACCATTGAGGGAGCAGACTTCGGTACAATAAAAAATGCTGTCAACGTATATTTTGGCGATGTAAAGGCAGATTCTGTAAACCACGTGGAGGATAATAAAATCGAAGTATTGGTGCCGGAAAATGCTGTTTCAGGTGTTTTGACGGTAGAAATATTCGGAAAAAAGGATCAGACCAAGGATGATTTAACATTGTTGCCTTCGGCTAGGGTGATTCTGGTTAGTACGGATAAAGCGCAGGAAGGTGATGAGGTAACGATAACAGGAGAGCACTTTGGTGAAAACTTAGAACTGGTTCAGGTATTTATCGGTGAAGCGGAAGTAGACGTAATCAGTGTCAAACCTACAGAGGTACGATTTACAGTTCCAGATGTATCTTCGGGAAGTATTATCTTAATTGTCGACGGCCAACGTCTTACAGCTGGTTACCTGATGATTGGTCTTGAAAAATTAGAGGGCACACTGATCGGACATAGCGGATCTTGGGGAAATGATCCTAACACAACTATCCAAGCGGCAATAGATGGTGATTTCGCGACTTTTGTTGACGGGCCTTCCGGTGTGGTAGGGCATGTAGGTTATGATTTGGGTGTAGGCAAAGCCGCGATATTGAGTTCTGTCCGGTATGCACCACGTACACCTATCAACACCGGAGGAGGTAACTATCCTACGCGTATGATCGGTGGTGAGATCCGAGGATCCAATGATCCTTCGTTGGCGACATACGAAGTCTTGCATACGATTACAGTAGCACCACTGTCCGGAGATTTCACTGAAGCAACAATAGAGACGGAAAATTCCTACCGATATATCTATTACACAAATCCAGCTATTCCCGGCTGTAATATTGCAGAGATCGAGTTTTACGGTAATATCGTCGAGCAAGAAGTGATTGTTGGGCATTATATCTGGGAATTTACCACAGATGGAGATGCTGAAGGTTGGGAAGCACAGCAGGGAGGAGTGATGACCGTGAGCGGAGGTAAATTGAATGTTAAGTTTACACAAACTTCGGGAAATAAACGTGCCGATTTGAAGCAAACCAAATTGCCGGTTATTGTTCATACGGGTACCTATCCGATTTTCGCTATCAAGATGAAAAAACCGGAAGGAGCAAGGATTACCTTCGATACCAATAACGGTGCATTTGGTAATGGCTTTAATAAATATGCCACTGATTATGCAACCGAAGATGTGTATTTCTGGGATATGTCCGCTCTCAGTATGGGCAGTGGACCAGCAAGACCCAATGAAGAAATCAGCCTGAATACGTTCCAGTTGAAAATTGCCGATATACCACAGGATGATCCGGCTACTGACTATGAAATAGATTGGATCCGTACCTTCGAGAGCAAAGAACAGCTTGCAGCATTTTTGGGTAAATAGTGGGTTTACCAAAAAGATAATGAACCATGGAAAAGATAGATTCTTTTGTACGTCCTGTACAGCAGAATCTATCTTTCAAAAATTAATATAGTTTAGATGAGAAAAGCCTTTTTTGTAATGCCCCTGGTATGGATGGCGGTGAGTTGTCAACAGCCAAAATCTGTAGATATTGATGCGGAAAAAATATATATAGTCGATCAGATTAAATCCACCTTACATACGATTCCCGATACCGGTTTGAATATTCCTCGTAATATACAGGACGACGGTAAAACATGGCGCTATGTCTCTTATCAGGATTGGACGAGTGGATTCTGGGCAGGACAACTTTGGTATGCCTACGAACTTGCAGATAAACCGGAACTGAAAGAAGCAGCCAATCGTTTTACGGTAGAACTTAAACCTTTAGCCTATGAACCGGTCATTGACCATGATTTAGGGTTTCAAGTGTTCAATTCATTCGGACATGGCTACCGTTTGACAGGTAATGAATCCTATAAAGAAGTTGTTTTAGCCGCGGCAGATTCGTTGGCAACATTGTTTAATCCTGCCGTGGGAACAATTCTATCCTGGCCCCGATCAGTTCCGAATATGGAGTGGCCTCAACACAATACGATTATCGATAATATGATTAATTTGGAATTGTTGTTTTGGGCCTCGAAGAATGGCGGAGCAGATTCATTGTATAACATCGCGGTTAAACATGCAGAGACGACGATGAAAAATCATTTTCGGGATGACCATACGTCTTATCACGTGGTGATATATAATAAAGATACGGGTGAAATGATTAAGCAGGTGACCCATCAAGGCTACGCGGATGACACGATGTGGGCCAGAGGGCAAGCTTGGGCAATTTACGGTTATACGATGGTATATCGGGAGACGCGTGATCCTCGGTTCTTGGATTTTGCGCAAAAGGTGACTGATGTATATTTGGAACGGCTGCCGGAAGATTTAGTTCCATATTGGGATTTTAATGCACCGGATATCCCGGATGCACCACGTGATGTATCAGCAGCCGCTGTTGTGGTTTCGGCTCTTTTAGAACTGGCGCAATACGTGCCGGAAAACAAACAGGAACTTTATCGCGGCAAGGCAGAAGAGATGTTGAATTCTTTGGCACTTCGTTACCATGCAGGCCCACACAATTCAGCACTTTTATCGCAGTCGACCGGACATTATCCCGGCGGAACAGAAATTAATACCTCTATAAACTATGCAGATTATTATTATTTAGAGGCATTGCTTCGTTTTAAAAAGTTAACTAGTGAGAAACGGTTATACGGAATTAATGATGACAAAAAAAGCTTCTAATATTGCTCTTATTGCCGCTCTGGGTGGTTTTCTTTTCGGATTTGAAGTATCTGTTATATCTGGTGCGGAACAGGTCATTCAAAAATTATGGGAATTGGATTCTTTTTGGCTGGGCTTCACGGTTGCTTCTAGTTTGATCGGCACAGTATTGGGTTCCCTAATTATTGGAAAACCAACACAAAAATATGGGCGTAAGCCAGTTCTTTTTTTAATAGCCGCATTGTATTTGCTATCGGCTATCGGTTGTGCGATAGTATCCTCTTGGTTGATCTTTGTTTTATTCCGTTTCTTAGGGGGTATCGCTGTGGGGGCATCTTCAGTTGTCGGTCCGATGTATATCTCGGAGATCGCACCAGCTAAAATCCGCGGCCGATTGGCGGGTATGTTTCAGCTTAATATCGTAGCGGGTATCTTGGTCGCCTATCTAACGAATTATTTATTGGCTGGATATGGGGGTGACGAATCCTGGCGCTATATGTTGGCGGCAATGGGTGTTCCGGCAATTGTATTTTTTATATTATTGTTCTTTATTCCCGAGAGCCCGCGGTGGCTCGCTGTATCAGGGAAAATTACGGAGGCACAGCTCATTTTTCAGCAATTAGGGCAAGAAGAAGCGCTAAAACAGGTGTTAGATGAGCATAATAAACAAGATAAAGGAAAGAAAGAAAGCTTGTTTAACGGCAAGTACAATAAACCTATTTTTTATGCGATGTTGCTCGCGATGTTTAACCAGCTCTCGGGTATCAATGCGATTTTGTATTATGCTCCACGTGTATTTGAGATGGCCGGATTTGACCGGGCGGATGCGTTCCAGCAGTCTGTCTTTATCGGTTTGGCCAACTTTATTTTTACGATGCTGGCCATGACGGTTATCGATAAGTTTGGACGTAAAAAGCTCTTGCTTATTGGTGCTGCAGGAATGACGGTATTCTTAGTATTGACAGCGACTAATCTGATGAATGTATCCGAAGCGAATCCGTTGACTTTGGTGTATTTGGTTGGATTTATTGCCTGTTTTGCTTTTTCTCAAGGTGCCGTTATCTGGGTATTTATAGCGGAGATTTTTCCCAATGCCGTACGGGCGCAAGGTGCGGCACTCGGAAGTTTTACACATTGGATTATGGCTGCTGTAATTTCGTGGGTATTTCCGATTATTGTCGAAGGTAGTGTTTTGGGTGGATTTTATTCCTTTGTTTTCTATGGAATCATGATGCTGCTGTCGTTCTTGTTCATTTGGCGGGTAATGCCCGAAACAAAAGGTAAGAGCTTGGAACAGATACAGCAGGAGCTGGGAATTAAGTAAATCCCCTATCCCCCAAAAGGGGAAAATAAAGGAAAGGATAAAATAATAAACGTAACGATTATGATGTATAAAAGCGGCTTAATTATTTTTTTGATCAGCATGGCGTTTTATTCGAACGCACAGACCATCTTGGAGAACACAATACAACAGTTGGCTTCGCCTGATGGAAATTATCAGTATACACTGTATCAAAAGCAATTTCCGGATAATACAAAACAACTTTTTTACTCCGTCTCCTACAAAGGGAAAAGCATAATTAAAGAATCGGAACTAGGCGTGCTGATCGAGAACCAGCTATTTGAGTCGGCATTGGCCATTCCTAACGATACAAGTAAGATTTGGGGGGAGAATTTGTCGCTTACAGATGTTGAAACAAGAACGGTAAACGAAACATGGACACCTGTATACGGTGAGAGGAACAAGGTGAAAAACCACTACAACGAATTGGTGTTGAAGTTCCAAAAAGGCGGTGTTCCCGAAGCAGAAGGTATTTCTTCGACTTCTTCGGAAGGGCAGGGGCAAGCCTATGATAAAAGACAATATTATTACATGGATTTTATTGTTCGCGCTTATGATGAGGGCGTTGCTTTCCGCTACTTCTTTCCAGAAGCCACTAATGGACTTTTCCTGCATATCGTTGGCGAGCAAACACAATTTACCCTGCCAGAAGGTACTATGGCCTATCACGAACATTGGGCACAAGCGCCTTCCTTGTTAAAGCCGCTGAACGATTGGGATGGTGAAAGTGAGCGTCCATTGACCATGAAACTTGCCAACGGACTAACGGTTGCTTTGCTCGAAGCAGAAATGATCGACTACGCCCGCATGAAATTCCGTTTGGCAAAAGAGAATACCTTACAAGCATCACTTTACAGTTCAGTAGATGTCATTACGCCTTATGCAACGCCCTGGAGGGTGATCATGGCGTCGGAAAAACCGACTACACTCATCGAGAACAATGATATTGTCCTGAACCTAAATCCCCCGAACAAGATAGAAGATACCTCGTGGATCAAGCCCGGTAAAGTCATCCGTGTGGCAAGGCTGACACAGGCTGATGCTATAAAATGCATAGACTTTGCTGCCGAACGGAACTTACAATACATCCACATCGATGCCGGATGGTACGGTTCAGAAGTGCTGATGGCTTCAGATGCCACTTCTGTCGCGGAGAACCGTGATTTTGACATGCCGGAACTGATCAGCTATGCGGCTTCCAAGGGGATAGGTGTTTGGGTGTATGTTAACCAACGTGCCTTGTTGCAACAGCTGGACCAACTCCTTCCGCTTTACCAGAAGTGGGGATTAAAAGGGATTAAATTTGGTTTTGTTCAAATCGGTAACCAACGTTGGTCTACATGGCTACACGATGCGATACGCAAATGTGCTGAATACGGCTTGCAGGTAGATATCCATGATGAATACCGCCCTACAGGATTTAGTCGTACATATCCTAATCTATTGACACAGGAAGGTATCCACGGCAACGAAGAGTTTCCGGACGCGACCAATAACACAATTTTACCGTATACCCGCTTTCTTGCTGGCGCGGGAGATTACACCATCTGTTATTATGATCCACGTATAAAAACAACACATGCCCACCAACTGGCATTATCGGTTATCTATTATAGTCCACTCCAGTTTTTGTATTGGTATGATCAGCCTTCCGCCTATCAGGGCGAGCCGGAAATTGCATTCTTCGATAAAGTAAAGACCGTTTGGGATGATACGAAGGTACTTAACGGGGAGATCGGCGAGTATATCACCATGGCACGTCGGAGCGGCGAAGAGTGGTTTATCGGGGCAATCGGTAATAACGAAGCACAGCAGATTTCTGTATCGTTTGATTTTTTGGATAAAGGAAAAACCTATCTCGCCGATATATACATCGATGATGATTCGATAGATAGTCGTACGAAAGTTGGCGTATCACAAATGAAAATGAACGCTGCTACGGTCAAAGAATTTAATTTAAAACCAAGTGGTGGTGTGACACTACATGTTTACCCGAAAAAATAATATGTTATCTGTAAAACTACATACTATGAAATCTCTTTCTTTTTTATTTTTTTTTCTCGCGTTTGTTTCCGTATCGTTTGCGAACGATCCTTCTCAATTAGTGGTTTACCCAGCTCCGCAAGGCGCTTTATTGAATGACGATTTTGTGGTCAAAGTAAAGAATCCTGGCAAGGACTGGCAAGTTGTTCCAAACCATCTCGTTAAAGTTGATGAAGTTCGGGATGCGAAACATCATGTAGAGGATGCCTCTATGGCGTTTTTTGATTTTTCAGGAAACGTAGAAGTGTCCGTTACTTACAAAAAGGGAGATATATCCAAAGCACGCGTACGCCCCTTGTCTTATGGTATTGAACCGCAAATTAAAGGCAATACGTTGACATTTGTTTTGGATGAACCGCGTAATCTATCCGTGGAAGTGAACGATGATATTTTTCATAACCTGCATCTGTTTGCCAATCCAATGGTAGAAGAGATCCCCGATAAAAACCGTGCAGATGTGGTATACTTTGGGCCCGGGATACATGAGTTTAAGGATGCGGAATTTCATGTGCCATCCAACACGACGGTATATGTAGATGGTGGAGCAATCCTACGCGGTCAATTGTTGATACACGATGCAGAAAACGTGAACGTGATCGGTCGGGGCATGGTGGAGCATACAGTGAAGATGGGAATCCATATTGCCAATGCAAAGAATATCTACGTAGAAGGTCTTTTTACGACCCAATGTGCGGTGGGCGGCTCCGATGGGGTAACGGTACGGAATGTGAAAAGCATCAGTTATTATGGTTGGGGTGATGGAATGAATGTCTTTGCCAGTAACAATGTGTATCATGACGGTGTTTTTTGTAGAAACTCAGACGACTGTACCACGGTATACGCCACGCGCAAGGGGTTCGAAGGTGGGTGTAAGAATATACGGATGGAAAACTCCACTTTGTGGGCAGATGTGGCCCATCCGATTTTTATTGGTATCCACGGAAATGCGGATAATCCGGATACGATTGAAGATGTTGTTTATCGGAATATCGATATTCTGGATCATAAGGAAGTACAGTTGGACTATCAAGGTTGTTTGGCGATTAATGCTGGCGACAATAATACCATTCGGAATGTACTTTTTGAGGATATACGCATTGAAGATTTTCGGCAGGGACAGCTTGTGAATTTGCGTGTCTTTTTCAACGAAAAATATTGTCCTGCTCCCGGGAAGTTAATTGAAAATATCACCTTTAAAGATATCAGCTACGAAGGTGACGGTGGAGAGATATCTATTATTGCCGGATATAACGAAGAACGTAAGGTAAAGAATATCACGTTCCAAAATCTGCGTATAAACGGCAAACTGATTACAGACAATATGCCGGATAAACCAAAATGGTATAAGACGGGCGACATGGCACGTATTTTTATCGGGGAGCATGTGGAAAACGTTCAGTTTATTCCGTAATTATAATAATACTTAAAATCATTTTATTTTGAACACTTGCAATAACTTCCTTTCTGGTAAATGTATAACACTTCTGTTTACGTTCTTGCTATCGATTATGCAAGCTAAGGCAACAGAATATCAATGGTCTGTTTCCGTTCCGGGTTATATTTCGGAAGAAACGAAGAACAATCCACGGGCTTTTTTATGGATTCCGGAGGATTGTGTGCAGGTGAAAGCCGTTGTGTTCAGTCAGCAAAACATGTGTGAAGAAACCATTTTCGAGCATCCCAGTTTTCGGAAAACGATGGCAGAACTTGGTTTTGCGATCGTTTGGATTGCACCAGGGATTGATTATCCGTGGGATGAGACAAAAGGTCTACAGGAAATCTTCAATAAAATATTAAATGACCTTGCCGAAGTCAGTGGTTACACCGAGGTGAAACATGCGCCGTTGGTTCCTTTGGGACACTCAGCGATGGCTACTTTTCCGTGGAATTTTGCCGCTTGGAATCCTGGTCGCACTTTAGCAGTAGTGTCGTACAAGGGAGATGCCCCCCGAACCAATTTGACCGGATATGGTCGGGAAAACTTAGAATGGGGGCGTAATCGTAATATCGACGGTATCCCTGGATTGATGATAGAAGGGGAGTACGAATGGTGGGAAGCGCGCGTCAATCCTGCGTTAGCCTTTCGGATGATGTATCCCGAAAGCTGCGTTTCATTTCTTTGCGACCGAGGGCAAGGACATTTCGATGTGTCGGATAAGGTGGTGGATTATATCAACCTGTTTCTGCGAAAAGCGGCGCAATACCGCCTACCGGAAAGCCAACCGCTGGAAAAGCCTATGGAATTGAAAAAAATCAATCCAACGGACGGTTGGTTAGTCGGTCGTTGGGAGGCTAATGCGAAACGTGAAAAAGGGGCTCCTTTCAACCAATATAAAGGAAATAAGCATGATGCATTTTGGTATTTTGATCAAGAAATAGCACAAGCAACGGAGGATTATTACAGAGAAATCCCAAACAGAAAATTACAGTATATCAGTTTTCTTTCGGGTGGTAAATGGTTGAATTTCAAAAAAGAAAATCATTCGCAATATGAGCTGACTCCTGAGATCAATGATAAACTCACGTTCAACCTTTCAGCAGTTTATTCGGATGAAAATCACGTACAACTATCTGGCAACCATGCAAAGGAAAAGATTGTAATACATAAGGTAAACGGACCCATAGAAAAATTGAACGATACGACTTTTGCTTTACAGTTTTATCGCACAGGGTTCAACAACATAAAGCGCACCGGAGGAATCTGCTTAGTAGCCCAAAGTCCCGGTGATGAGAAATATAAGAGTGCCGTTCAACAGATTTATCTGAAGATACCTTACCCATTGAACCAAGGTGAAAGGCAATATATTCTGTTTCCGGGATTGCCCGATGTTGGTCAGCAAACCAAAGAAATGAAATTGAACGCAACAAGCGACAAGAATCTTACGGTTTCTTATTACATTCAGGAAGGTCCTGCCAAAATAGAAGGCGATAAAGTAATCCTAACAAAGATTCCGCCACGCGCTAGGTTCCCGATAAAAGTGACGGTTGTGGCATGGCAATACGGCGTGAATGGTAAAATTCAATCGGCGCAGCCGGTTGAACGTAGTTTTTACATTAAAAAATAACTATATGAAAAAGATTTACATATTCATATGGACATTGGTTATCGGAGGTTCTCTGTATGCGCAGCGGATACCATTACCCGCAACACTACCCGATACGCGACCTCGGCTGTTGAGTAATCCATCAGAAAAGCAACCATTGTTGCAGAAAATCCAACAGGAAAGATGGGCTGCTGAAGTGTTTTCCGGTATCAAAAATCGGGTGGATGGTTATGTGGAACGAACCACGACTCAGCCCGACTGGCTCTATTCCCGACTGATGATGTACTGGAAAAGCAAGGCTACTCAAGTTTATATCAACGGAGGTGTATATGCGAAAGCGGATGGCGAAGCACCAGTCCCTACGGTGCGTTTTGGGAGTAGCCGTGGGGTGAGTTCCCCGATCAAACGACCACAGCTAGAAGACATCGTGCCGTATATGGACGATACCAAAGGCGTTTATTTCCACAATACGGCAAAGGAGGGAAATCCTTTGGAATGGGCTGAGCAGGCAAATGTGTCTGGCAGTCAGATTGAAAGTGTGAACGAAGAAATTATTCG
The DNA here is from genome assembly GCF_014692515.1 of Sphingobacterium micropteri. Classification (GTDB taxonomy): domain Bacteria; phylum Bacteroidota; class Bacteroidia; order Sphingobacteriales; family Sphingobacteriaceae; genus Sphingobacterium; species Sphingobacterium micropteri. Next base: position 100,393 of record NZ_JACOIK010000001.1, read on the forward strand.
TATCGGTCGAGATGCTGCATTTTTATATTGGACGACGGGAGAAGAACGCTATGCAAAATTGGCGTATGGTGTGCTGGATACCTATCTGATGGGAATCTATCATCGTAATGAGCCTATTGATTTAGGCAACGGACATGCACAAACCTTGGTAGCTATGACGACTTTTGAGGTTATTCAAGAGCGTATTCTTGCCGATTTGGCCGAATATTATGATTTTCTACACGATTATATCAAAGAAAAACATGCCAATAAAATAACGGTATTTGAAAGTGCTTTCAAAAAATGGATAGATGTTACCATCAAAAATGGCGTTCCGCACAATAACTGGAATCTTCACGGGGATAAATTTATTCTACCAGTGGCGATGGTATTAGAAAACAATGCAAAATACGAAGATGGCAAAGGACGGGAATACTATATCGATTATATCCTCAACAAGAATTCGGCACGTCAATGGTCCGTACCGAAGTTGATGGCTTATGGCTACGATGCTGACAATGGCATTTGGAACGAATCTCTGGGCTATGCGCAGAGCGTGACGAGTATCTTTATGGATTTTATTGTTCACTACGACCATACGTTTCATCAGAACCTGCTGCCGTATATGCCGGTGATGCACAAAGCGGTGCAAGTGTTGCCACAGTATCTGTTCCCGAATGGACAAACCTCCGCTTTCGGCGATTCGTATTATGGGGGACTCAATACATCGGCCATGTATCAGATGATTCGATTGGCGCAAAAATATGGGCAAACCGACGACGAAGCGTTATATACGCGAATGTATAAATTGTTCAGCGGTGAGCAGGAGCTAAGTGATAATAAGCCGGTAAACTATTCGGCGCAAGTTGCTTCTTTCTTTTCGAGTAATCCGATAACGCTTCGAAAAGATGTATCGGCAGGGAAGCTATCCGATTATGTTACGCAGACTTTTTATGCACCCAATGTCAGTTGGTTTGTGCAGCGGAACAAGTTTACCGACCCCGAAAATGGGATGATGATTTCGCAATACGGTTCATTGGGAAATCACGCACATGCAAACGGCGTGGCAATGGAGCTTTATGGTAAAGGATATGTGTTGGGCGCGGAATCCGGCATAGGATCTTCCTATTTTGAAAAACCGTATTTGGAATATTACTCACAGTTTCCAGCGCACAATACCGTGATGGTGGATGGTGTTTCCAAATATCCGGAAATGTTGAGCAATCATCCTTTTGACTTACTCAGTAATTATCCTGCATCCGGACAAAAAGAAGGATATTACACCGATATTTCTTACTCGGATGTATATTTTCTCGAACCCGAAAGCCGAAGCGACCAGCGGCGTTTTTTAAGTATTGTACGTACAGGCGAAAATACAGGCTATTACATTGATGTTTTCCGCTCCAAGAAGCAGCGGTCGGGCGATAAATTCCATGATTATTTTTATCATAACCTCGGTTTGGAATTAACGATTCAAGATACCAAAGGCCAACAACTTGATTTGCAAACCAACGATGAAATGGCGTTCGCCGGCGGACATTTGTTTGCTTTGGATTATATGTGGGACAAGCGTTCGGCACGATCCGAAGACGATTACGAAGCGGTTTGGAAAATGCCAAGGCCGGATAGTAACCAAGTTTATATGCACTTATGGATGAAAGGCTACCCGGATCGAGAGGTATTCTCTATCAAGGCGCCGCCGGCGAAATCGTTCCGCGGAAACGGTGGTTTGCCATACGACCCCGCTAAAGTGCCGTTCCTAACAATTGCTGCGCGCCAACATGGCGAAGCGTGGAATCGTCCGTTCGTTTCGGTATTTGAACCTTACACCAGCAAAGAAGGGCGCTCGATCACTTCTATTCAGGCATTTGAAGTTGCAGGTAGTTCCGCTGATTTTGTTGGATTGGAAATCGAAAGTAAAAGTGGTCAGAAGGATATTGTTTTTTCTTCTGTAAAAGACGAGAATATTACGTATAAACAGATCAGCGCTAACGCAACGTATGCGATGGTCCGTGAGCATGGTAAAGATTTTGCCCTGTTTTTAGGAGGGGGGAAGGTGCTGCAGGCGAAAGGAATTACGATTCATGCTGAAAATCCAACGAATGTAGTTTTGGAATACAAGAGTGGGAAATATTACTTGCATACTGAAGGGACGATAACCGTCGCTAGGGGAAAAAGTAAAAAGAAGAAAATAGAAGCGCAAGGTTACAGTGAGATACTGTTGTAGATAGAAAACTAAAGAAAATGATAAACTCGATTATTCATAGATACTTTCTGGCAATCTTTTTGGTGTCGTGCATTGCGTTACCTGTTTTGAAAGCCCAAGTTCCGATTTCGAAAAGCTGGGTCTCCGACCAAGGCAACGGTACGTACAAAAATCCGGTTTTATACGCTGATTATTCCGATCCGGATGTGATCCGCGTCGGCGACGATTATTATATGACGGCTTCCAGTTTTAATTGTGTGCCTGGCTTGCCGATATTGCATTCCAAGGATTTGGTCAACTGGCAGATCGTGAACTATGCCCTTCGCGACTTAAATCTGGAAGGCACACCCGAAGGATTTTTTGATAAAGCGCAACACGGAAAAGGGGTATGGGCACCTTGTATCCGTTATCATAATAATGAATATATGATCTACTGGGGAGACCCGGATTTTGGTATTTATGTGGTCAAGACCAAAGATATTTTGGGTAAGTGGGACGAACCGATTTTGGTCTTGCCAGGTAAGGGACGTATCGATCCTAGTCCGTTATTTGATGATGATGGCAAAGTTTACCTAACACATGCTTGGGCGGGAAGCCGTGCTCAGTTCAATAGCGTAATGACCGTTTGTGAAATGGACGAAACGGGAACAAGGGTAATCAGTGAAGAAAGTCTGATTTTTGATGGAAATGATGGGGTCAATCACACGATAGAAGGGGGGAAGTTTTATAAAAAGGACGGATATTATTACCTATTGGCACCAGCGGGTGGGGTAGAAATGGGGTGGCAGATTGCTTTGCGTTCAAAAGAAGTATTTGGTCCTTACGAGGTTAAACGTGTTTTGGATCAAGGGAATACCAATATCAATGGTCCGCATCAGGGTGGGCTGGTACAGACACAGACCGGTGAATGGTGGTTTATTCATTTTCAGGATAAAGGGCCCTACGGTCGCGTGGCACATTTACAGCCTGTGCAATGGAAAGATGGTTGGCCGGTAATGGGCATAAACGATAAAGACTATTGTGGCGAGCCGGTTACAACCTATCAAAAACCGAATGTGGGAAAGCTATATCCCATTGCCACGCCGGCAGAGAGCGATGACTTTAACGCTCCAAAGCTCGGCCTGCAATGGCAATGGCACGCCAATCCACAACAGGGGTGGGGATTCCCATCGGCCAATGGCTATATACGTTTATACGGACAATACTATCCGGAGAACTATACCAATTTCTGGGATGTTCCTAACTTATTATTGCAAAAGCTGTCAGCACCGAAATTTACAGCTACAGCGAAACTTACGGCTGTATTACAAAATGAGGGTGACCAGGTCGGTTTGATCATGATGGGATGGGACTACGGTTATATTGCATTGAAAAAAACAGCTGATGGTTATGCCATAATATATGCGACTTGTGAAGATGCGGAACAAAAAGGAGAGGAAAAATTAAGGATAACTATCCCTGCCAAAAATTTGAAAACAGACGTGAAATATAATTACCAAACCCGGTTGGAACCGACGGATGTCTATTTGCGTGTTCACGTAGATGAAGGTGCTGTTTGCCGGTTTTCGTATAGCGTGGATGGCAAAGACTTTGTTCCAGTCGGTCAACCATTTCAGGCGAGACAGGGGAAATGGATTGGTGCTAAAACGGGGTTGTTTATATTAAATAAAGAACAGAATACAGCGCGTTCTTGGATGGATGTGGATTGGTTTAGGGTGGAGTAAAATAGTATTGATATGAATGATTGTACAGAAGAAAATAGGTTATTATGGCTTTCTTTTTTAAAGGGAGATCAAGATGCTTTTTCTACACTGTATAAAAACAATTATAGGATGTTATACGCTTACGGTCGGCGATTGCAGATGGAAGAGAACCAGATACGGGATATTATCCATGATATATTTCTAAAACTTTATGCTAAACCTGATCTCATAAAAAATGTGACGACGATAAGGCCCTTTTTATTGGTGTCTATGCGTAATGCATTTATTAACTGGAAAAAGAAAATGCAACGGCAAACCGATATGGATGTGTTGGATTTTGACCTTCATTATACAGTAGAAAATGAATTTTGGGATAAAGAACAGTTAATGGATGTTAAAAAGAAAGTAGAACATATTGTTCAACAATTGACCCCCCGTCAAAAAGAGATTATTTATTTACGTTTCCTATATGAGATGAGTTATGAAGAAGTGGCACAGATCATGGGCATGTCTGAACAAGCAGCTAGAAATCTGGTTTACCGTACAATGGATCGAATCAGAAAAGATAATTTGCAGGCAGCATTTGCACTTTTTTTATTTTAGCCCACCCCCTAAAAATTTTTTTCATAAAAAGTAAAAAAGACTGATTACATAATCGGTCTTTTTTTGTACTACCTATATAACCACTGATATAAACATGGGGAAAACAGCAGAAGATATGATGGAGCAGTTCCTGTTTCATGCAGAATTGATGGCCATTGCAAAAGAAAATAACGAGGAAAAACTTGCGACATTTCTAGATCGACATCCAGGTCAAGAGCAAGTTATTCGTCAAGCATTTTTATTACTTCAAAATTTAAAAATAGAGGAAGAAGAGGTCTCCGAGCAGCTGATAGAAGCAGATTATCAACGTTTACGAAAACAAACGAGTCGTACTAAGATACGAAAAATGTATCTATGGATTGCGTCGCCCGCAGCTTGCATACTGTTAGTTTTGTTTTCATTATGGTTTAAAAAAACAACTTCAGATTCTTCTGCTATACGGAAGGATGTGCTCATTCTCTTGGATTCTATGAACGTGGATACCGGATCGGTTTATCTGGCAAATGGGCAATCGCAAGTGTATATTACCGATGAAAAAACTATTCAACAGACAGCGGAAGGTGGAATCGCGATACATGATCAAGATTTGTTACAATCAGCGGATATAAAGAGTGATTTTCTTCAGCTGGTAGTGCCTAGAGGAAAAAGAACGACGATCAATTTTAACGATGGCACACGTGTTTGGGTTAACTCGGGGACCAAACTTATTTATCCCAAAAAATTTGCATCAGATACGCGTGATATTTTTGTTGATGGAGAAGTGTATTTGGAGGTGGCCAAAGATACAAACAGACCTTTTTTTGTACATACGAAGCATATAGATGTACGGGTTTTGGGTACAAAATTCAATGTTAACGCATACTCGAGCGAGGAAGAGATGTCTGTTGTGCTAGCTGAAGGTAGTGTCGACGTGTTGGCAAAAGATGCACAGAAGTCCGGTATCTTAAAGCCGAGTCAAGGATTCTTTATTAAAAACGATGAAGTGAAAATACATGCTGTAGATGCTTATGCCTATATTTCTTGGAAAGACAATGTGATGAAGATTAACCGACAGCCGCTTCATATAATCTTGAATCGATTATCTAGACATTATGCCGTTAAATTTCATGTCGATAAGGATTTATCAAATGAGCGATACACCGGTACGTTGAAACTAAACGAATCCTTGGATAAAGTGCTGAATAGTTTGTCGTTTAGTACAGCATTCACCTATGTTCGAGAGGGAGATGATATTTATTTGAAATTTTAAGACAATAATGAACACCAAATTATGATGAAAGGAGGGTGCATCAAGTAATAGAGAATAAAAAAGCCGTATAATACTTCGACTCATTATACGGCTGTAATTTAATTAGAACATAAACACGTAATTAAATCATTTCAAATTTATGAAACCATCATGATTTATCGAAATCACGCTTCAAAAGAATGAAATCATGATAGCTTCATCTCCATTGAAGAGAAAATTAAACAGATGAAAAAAGCCAAGAAAAAAAACACGAAAGCTAGTTGGGGCTTTCTATTTAAAGTTATGAGGATACAAGTAATAATATTTTTAATAGGCCTATTGAATAGTGGTCTATTTGCTAATCCTGCCCTGTCACAAACGACAATTTCTTTAGATTTAAAGAAAGCGAATCTGAAGACACTGTTTACGGCGATCGAAGGGAATACAGAATATGTTATTTTGTATAAGGATAATGTTCCGGTCAATACGACAGTTTCTATACAGGTGAAAAATGAGGCAGTGGGAAAAGTGCTAGAAACAACATTAAAGCCTTTGGGATTGAAATATAAAATTGTCGATAATCAAATTATAGTAACAGCTAATGTACAGGCTTTAGAAAGTTTCCCTACTTCGAATCGTGTAGTCGATCAATCGGAAGTAGCGGGGACGGTATTGAATAACCAAGGCGAGCCATTGCAGGGTGTTTCTGTTGTGGTTAAAGGAACATCGAAAGGTACCACAACGGATGCTGGAGGAAAGTTTTTGCTCTCCGATCTAAATGATAGCGATATACTGGTGTTTTCTTACCAGGGGTATGCCCAGCAGGAGATATCTTTAAACGGTAGAAATCTACTCCATATACGGATGCAGGAGCAGTTGGAGGAATTAGAAGATGTTGTCGTTGTAGGATACGGTACACAGCGTCGGTCAGATTTGACCGGTGCCATTACCAGTGTCAAATCGGAAGAAGTTGCCCGCACATCAGGTGGAAATGCAACGGAAGCTCTGCAGGGTAAAAGTGGGGTACATATTTTAAGTGCCGGAAGCCCGGGAACTTCTCCCGTAGTGAGAATTCGTGGTGTAGGTACCAATGGCGATCCAAATCCGCTATATGTAGTTGACGGAATGTTTGTGGATGACATCCAGTACTTAAATCAACACGATATTGAATCCATGGAAGTTTTGAAAGACGCGTCAGCGACCGCTATTTATGGTTCGAGAGGTGCCAATGGGGTGATCTTAGTGACGACAAAAAAGGGACGTTCTGGCCGGGCATTGATCAACTTTACAGGTGGGGAAGGTTTTCAGTTTCTCGCACGGAAATATCAAATGGCAGATGCCACAGAATATGCTACACTTCAAAATATAATAGCCGACGGGCGTGGCGTGGATCGAAATCCGGCATACAGCAATCCATCTTCATTCGGAAAAGGAACCAATTGGATCGACGCAACAACACAAAATGCGGCTATGCGAGATTATCAGCTTTCTGCTAGCGGAGGGAATGAAGATATTACCTATCATGCCAGCGTGGGCTGGTTCGATCAAGATGGAGTATTGCGCCATACGGATTATGATCGATTGACGGCTCGGTTGAATAATACCTACAAAGTGCATGACAAAATTCGTTTGGGACACAACCTGACATTTAGCAATGCAAAGAATACACCTTATGGCAGTATGGCGGCTATGCGGATTATGAATTCAATTTACACAATCTCTCCGCTTATCGCAGCAAGAAATGATGCTGGCGATTTCAATGTAGCGCAACACACGGAGATTATTAACCCGTATGCTGCATTATATTATAGTAAGGATGCCGTGTACAATACGAAACGCTTTATGGGGAATGCCTATGCGGATGTAGATCTTCTACCTGGATTGACCTTCAGGAGTAGCTTCGGTTTTGATTACTCCGATGTTAAAAATAAGATATTTGAAGATGCTTACGATCTGGGAACTACTCATCAACAGCATTTTGTAAACAGTTTACAGTACGATTTTAATTCCCTGTATACCTGGTTGTGGGAAAACACCTTGACATACGATAAGCAGTTTGGTAAACATCATCTTAATCTATTGGGGGGTATTACGGCACAGAATACGGATGCTGATTTTATGACGTTGACAGGTTCGGGTGTACTCTCGAACGATCCGCGTTTTCTTCAACCGCAAACCATCCCACCGTCCAGTATAGGTGTAGGAACAGAGTTATATCCGTACTCAAATTCGATTATGTCATATCTGTTTAGGGCAAATTATAACTATGAGGACCGCTACTTATTGACAACAAGTTTCCGGGCAGATGGGTCATCAAAATTCCATCGTGATAACCGATGGGGTTATTTCCCTTCCGTCGCTGTTGGCTGGCGTATTTCGCAGGAAGATTTCATGCAAGATGTGTCTTGGGTGAATAACCTGAAACTTCGTGCCAGCTGGGGGCAAATCGGTAATGAAAAAATCGATAATTATCTTTATATCCCCGTAGCTATACAGGATCCGGTATACAATGGTGTGTTCAATGGCGCACCCATGGCTAATTTTGCGATTACCAATGAATTTAACAGAGATATTAAATGGGAACATACGGAACAACTTGATGTCGGGTTAGAATTTTCGACGTTGGCAAACCGTTTGTCTGTTGAATTTGATTATTTCAATAGAGATACTAAGAATTTATTGTTTGCTCCGGCTCATCCGGGAGGCTCTACAGGTATTGCACCAGCGACCCGAAATGTGGGATCAGTGCGCAACCGTGGGTATGAATTTACAATAGGTTGGAATGATAATATCAATGACTTTAACTACGGTGTGCGGTTTGCCGGAAGCCACTTTAAGAATACGGTACTGAATTTTGACAATCAAATATTGACTGGAGGAGAATGGATGTCTAGTGCTGTAACACGTGGCGAAGAAGGATATCCACTTTGGTATTTTTACGGGTATGATGCTATAGGTGTATATCAAACATCGGAAGATCTTCAATATTGGAATGACTATGCAAGTGCATTGGGAAGAAGTCAATACGATCCGAATGCGAAAGTCGGTGATCTGATTTTCCGTGATGTTAATGGAGATGGTCAGGTTACCGGTGATGACCAAACGTACCTCGGTTCTCCTTATCCTAAATTTACGGGTAGTCTTTTTTTAAGCGCTTCATATAAAGGATTTGATTTGGCAGTAGATGTGACAGGCGTATGGGGTGCTTCTATATATAACAATGCCCGTAATCGTTTTGTTGATGCTTCTTTCAATATGCACCGGGAATGGTTGGGGGCCTGGACGCCGACAAATACAGATACGGATATGCCTCGTTTGGATCCCAGCGCTATATCATTCAATAGGAGCTCTAGTTTTAATGTACAAAATGCAGATTATGTGAAATTTCGGCATATTGAATTGGGATATACGTTTGGTGAAAACTTTCTTTCTAAATGGAACATACAGAAAATTCGCTTATTCGCCAATGCTTCTAATCCATTTTACATAACTAAATATCAGGGCTTTTCTCCCGAAGTATCATCCGGTATTGATTTCTCCACATATCCAGTGGCAGGATCGTTTAGGGCAGGGCTTAATTTGACATTTTAATAGGTTTATCAATAAAAGAACATCATAATGAAAAGGAAATATATATTAGTTTTACTTTTAGCGGTATCCCTGTCGGGATGTAGTGATTTTTTGGATAAGGAGCCTCTAGGAAGAGCATCGGATGAAGTGATATTGGCGGATGAAAACAATATCGATATGTTTGTGAGTCGATTGTATGGAACACTTAATTGGAGAGAGTGGTTCATCGGAAGACAAATGTATAACCTATGGGAATTTGGGGCGGACGATTATGCGGGAAGGCCGGGAAATGGACAATACAGCAATTACAAAAATTTCACGTATGATCCGTCAGAAGGAGCCATTAATGAGTATTGGGACCGCACGTATAACTGTCTGAACCATTGTAACCAAATTATTGCCCGGACACCAGACTTTGAGAATCGTGAAATAGCGGAACTTGCAGAAGCACAGGCCAAGTTTTTTAGGGCATACTACAATTTTGGGTTGGTGACGATCTTTGGAGAAGCACCGTTGAGGGATAAGATTCCCGAGGATCCTGCTGAGTATGATCTCCCCAAAAGCTCTTCGCAAGCTTTTTATGAGTTGATTATCGCTGATCTCGAGTATGCTATAGCACATTTGAGAACACGTACGGAATGGGGAGCTGAAGGTTTAGGTAGGGTAACAAAGGGTACTGCACAAGGATTGTTGGCTAAAGTCTATCTGTATATGCAGGACTATCCAAATGCCCAAAAATACGCCAGTGATGTGATTATGGGGCAAGAGTATCAACTGGAGAACAATTATCGCGAACTGTTTAGTCCCAACAATCCCTATTCTGCGGAGAATATGATGCCTGGACATTACCAATTTGACGACCAAATCTGGAATGGACGTTGGTGGAACCCGTTAGCGCAGTATAATGGGATTGGTAACGGTGTCGGGAATGCGGAACTCATCGTAACACAACATTTGGTGGATAGCTATGAAAATGGGGATCCGCGTAAGGAAGCATCTATTTTTGAGGCGGGTACAGATCAGATTCAGGGAGCTGAAGACGTGACGCCGGCGGATTATTTGGATTATGCGAATAAGAAGTTAATTTGGCCAAAATCGTATTGGAACCAAGAACAGTTCAGTTGGACAAATGTTAATCCGATGTTTTTGCGATATGCGGATATTCTTTTGATATACGCGGAAGCTAGTAACGAATTGGGTACTTCTCTTTCCGGATTGACCGCCGAACAGGCTTTAGAACAAGTACGCTTCAGAGCCCGCGGTAACAAAACGTTTGCAGAGGCCGGCGTGTTGCCGGAGATAAATGGCTTAGGCAAAGATGCGATGCGGCTAGCGATTTGGCAAGAAAGACGTGTGGAACTGGCGTTCGAATTTCAACGTTGGCCGGATTTGGTACGTTACGAAAAGGTGGTGCCGGGATACATGACAAATCTATTGCGGAATACTTATGGAAAAACGGCTTTCGATTATGAGAAACATAGTAAATTCCCAATTCCGCTGTTAAAAATAAATAGTTCCCAAGGGGTGTTAATACAACATGACGCTTGGAATTAAAGCCATACTTTTGCTATAACCGATATGTGGAATATATTTATCACGTATCGGTTATGGCTAATAAAAACAATAAAAGAAGTTTAATCATTTGCTCGATAGGATGAATCTTGACAGATATCTGGGAACCTTCGATTCATAGTGGACGTTTAAAACGACAAATCTCCACTTTTCTTCCGTTCGCCCTTTTCCTGCCGAGACAAAATTGCCGTTTTTGTGCTGTTCACGGAGGGATTCGCTTATCTTTCGATATCTTCGGAATTTACACTGCCATTTATAGCGTTAGAATAGTTATATTTACCATGTACCAAATATCAGACTGATGCAAGATCATAAACTCGCAGTTTTAATTGATGCTGATAATGTTCCGTACGCTAACGTGAAGGAGATGCTAGAAGAAATATCAAAAAGTGGAACGCCTACCGTAAAGCGCATATACGGGGACTGGACTAAGCCAACTGTTTCCGGTTGGAAGAATGTTTTACTCGAAAATGCTATTACACCCGTGCAGCAGTACAGCTATACCACAGGTAAGAATTCTTCCGACAGTGCATTGATTATCGATGCCATGGATATTCTGTATTCAGAAAAAGTAACCGGTTTTTGCATCGTTTCAAGTGATAGTGATTTTACCAGATTGGCAACTAGGCTTCGGGAGGCTGGTATGCTTGTCATTGGTATAGGCGAGAAGAAGACCCCTCAGCCATTTATTGCTTCGTGTAATAAGTTTATCTATCTGGAGATATTGAAACCTGTTGAAAAGGAGGAAGCAATTAAAGCACCGGTTAAATCAGTGACTAAGCAAAAGCCTGCTCAAAAAGCAATCGATAAAGTGGATAGGCGGACTATCAAAATGATTGTCGACAGCGTCGATGACCTGGCAGATGAAACAGGTTGGACTTTCTTGGCATCCTTGGGTAGCTTCATTTCAAAAAAGAAACCAGAGTTTGACCCTCGTAACTACGGATTTAATAAACTATATGACCTAGTTAAATACATCGATAGGTTTGAAATAGACGAAAGAGATTCGGGTGGGTATAAGCATGTGAAACATATTTATTTGCGGTTGAAGTAAAATCATGAGATATTCTACCATAATTATATTGATCTGTCTAGGTTTTCTTACACAGGCTTGTCAAGGTTCTAAGGCACAGAAAAATGACGAGGGATGGATAGAACTGTTTAATGGAAAAGACTTAGCAGACTGGTTTGTAAAAATAAATGGTCATGAAATTGACGTAAATTACGGGGAAACCTTCCGGGTAGATAGTGGTATTCTAAAAGTGAGTTATGATCAATACGACGATTTTAACGAGCAGTTTGGTCATCTCTATTATAAAAGACCATTTTCCCACTACCATTTGGTGGTTGAATATCGTTTTGTGGGAGAACTGCACAAAGGAGCACCAAGTTACACCTTACGCAATAGCGGTGTGATGTTCCACGCTCAAGATCCTCGAAAAATGCTTAAAAATCAAGATTGGCCCATATCTATTGAGATGCAGTTTCTTGGAGGATTGAGTGATGGGAAAGAAAGGCCCACAGGAAATATGTGTTCACCTGGCACGCATGTCGTGTACAACGGAAAACTGTCTGAAGAGCATTGTATTAACTCTACATCCAAAACATACGATGGCGATCAATGGGTTACGGCAGAACTTATCGTCCTTGGGGATTCTTTAATCCAACATGTGATCAATGGGGACACGGTGTTGCAATATTCAAAACCCCAAATCGGTGGACCTGTGGTCAATGGTCACGATCCGGCAGAAAAAATCGACGGTAAATTACTGAACAATGGTTTTATTGCATTGCAAAGTGAGGGACAGCCAGTGCAATTTCGAACAGTGAAATTATTAGATCTTAGTCAGAAAACGCGATCAGGACAGAAAGATAGATCCTTAAATTAAACACCGCTCCGTTGATTAACCCAAACCTTGAGCTGATATCTTCATAGTCCCCGGATGAGATCTAAAATATTCACGGATCCATATGTGGGAGTATCTAGTTTTTTTACGCTTTAATTTCTGGATTTTACTTGTTAAAATCCTTATCTTCGTGCAATGGATAATTTTATTGTTTCAGCACGGAAATATCGCCCCGTTACCTTCGACTCTGTTGTTGGTCAGCAGCATATTACCAGCACGCTCAAAAATGCGATCCACAACAATCAACTGGCACAAGCCTTTTTGTTTTGTGGGCCACGTGGCGTAGGGAAAACAACCTGTGCCCGTATTTTGGCGAAAACAATAAATTGTGAACAGATCAGCGAACAGGTAGAAGCTTGTGGTACTTGTGATAGCTGCAAATCTTTTCAACAAGGAAATTCCTTCAGTATTCATGAGTTAGATGCGGCCTCTAATAATTCGGTAGACGATATCCGGAGCCTAATTGAGCAAGTTCGAATTCCTCCTCAAGCCGGTAAATATAAAATCTATATTATTGACGAGGTGCACATGCTTTCGCAGGCAGCTTTCAATGCCTTTTTGAAAACGCTGGAAGAACCTCCGTCGTATGCTATTTTTATCTTGGCAACGACAGAAAAACACAAGATTCTTCCTACTATTCTTTCCCGTTGTCAGATATTTGACTTCAATCGGATAAAGGTAGAGGATATGGCGAACCACCTAGCTTCCATTGCACAAAAGGAAGAAATAGCGTTTGAGTCGGATGGATTGCATATTATTGCCCAAAAAGCGGATGGCGGACTTCGGGATGCGTTGTCCATGTTTGATCAGATTGTTAGTTTTTCGAATAAAAATATTACGTATCAAACGGTTATCGATAATCTGAATATCCTGGATTACGATTATTATTTTCAGCTGATGGATCGTGTGGCGGCAGAAGATGCGGCACAGGCATTGCTGATTTTTGATAAAGTCTTAAATAATGGCTTCGATGGAGGTCACTTCATTAGCGGTCTGGCAACACATACGCGGAATCTATTAGTTTCTAAAGAACCGGCAACGCTAAAATTGCTTGAAGTGAGTGAGAATATAAAACGAAAGTATCTGGAGCAATCCCAGGCACTTAGTTCAGGACTCTTACTCTCGGTGTTGAATATTGCCAACCAGTGCGAAATTAATTATAAAAGCAGTAAGAACCAACGTTTACAGGTAGAGTTGGCATTATTAAAGATGTGTCATCTCGCGTCAGCTATTTTACTGAGTCAGCAGGGAAATTTTACACCCTCTGTTACGGCAGAGGTAAAAAAAAAACTCCCTGACCCAGCTGTAAGCCGCCCAAAGGCTGTCGTTAACGATATTCCTACACCAAAACCATCAACAACACCTACGGTACCGCAAGCATCTGCGCCTATACAGGTACCAGCTACCGCTTCTACGCCGGTTATAGAGAAATCTACCGGAGCAGATACGAATACCTCCGTGAAAAAGGGATGGGGTAAAATTTCAGCCTCTGTGAACGTACCCAACTTAAATACGATATTTGAGGATAAGGTTGAAGCAGAGACGGATGAACCAGACCTTGTTCAAGGGGATACGTTTCGAGAGGTTACTTTCAATACATTTATTACGCAATGGAATGCATTTGCAGATCGTTTGAAGCAAACGAACCGCATTACGCTATATACGATTATGACGGCTAACCCTCCACGTTTAAACGGTGTGATGGTTGAAGTGGACGTGGAGAACGGGGTACAGATGGACGAACTCAAATTAGGTAAAATAGATATTCTAAATTACTTGCGCGTGGAGCTGCAAAATTTTTCACTCGACTTAACGGGTGTACAAGTAGAAGTCACCAAAGTTCGAAAGCCTTATACTTCGGTGGAAAAATACCAGGCAATGGTTTCTAAGAACCCTGCATTGGAAACCTTGCGTAAAGCATTTAATCTCGGGTTGAGTTAAATACTTCTTTCTTTTCTTATCTTTGCCGGATAAAAATGTGTTAGATATTTAAAAATTAAAATATGCGAAATTTCCAACAACGGGAAAGAGGAGAAAAGCGCGAATCAAACCACATGGTGTTTGGTATCCGTGCTGTTATTGAAGCCATAGATAGTGGTAAGGAAATAGAGTCGTTGTTTGTGCAGCGGGGATTGAGTGGTAGTCTCTTCCTAGAGTTGAAATCGTTGTTGAAAGAGCATAATATAGGCTATCAGCAGGTACCTATTGAGAAGCTAAACCGTATTACTCGTAAAAATCATCAAGGCGTTATAGCGGTCATCTCACCTATTACTTATCAGCATATCGAAGACTTATTGCCGGCGATATATGAGAAAGGCGAAACACCGCTTTTATTGATGTTAGATGGTGTGACCGATGTACGCAATATGGGGGCTATTGCACGGACGGCGGAATGTGCCGGAGTCCATGCGATTATTGTACCCAAAAAAGGGTCGGCAGAAATCAATCCTGATGCGATTAAAACTTCCGCAGGTGCATTATATAAGATTCCAGTATGTCGTGAGGATGCTTTGGGACGTACCGCACGTTTTCTTATCGAATCGGGCGTACAACTGGTCGTGGGTACGGAGAAAACACAAGATTCCGTGTATGATGTGGATTACACGGTTCCTACTTGTATTGTTTTAGGTGCCGAAGATGTCGGTGTATCAGACGACCTGATTCGTGTTTCAGATAAACTGGCGAAGATACCGATGTTTGGAGAAATAAAATCACTCAATGTATCCGTTTCCGCGGGTATTGTTATCTATGAAGCTATACGTCAACGTCATAAATAGTTCGCAATAGTTGAAAAAGCAAATTTACAGACAGCTTCGAGTATATCGATATGTCTTCTATCGAGAAACACTTGTTGACCCTCGTGAACATTTTTGGTCTTTTGTCGGCGCTTTCGTCGGCATTTTTATTATCGCGTTTATTCAATCGCTACATTTGCCCATATTGGAGAATGTGTTTTTAATTGGCTCGTTTGGTGCTTCTTCCGTATTAGTATATGGTGCAATACAAAGCCCGTTGGCACAGCCCCGAAATCTAGTTGGGGGACATGTGGTATCGGCATTTGTCGGGGTGACTGTTGCATACTTATTGCCACCTGTTATCTGGCTTACAGCTCCGCTAGCGGTTGCGCTCTCCATTGTGTTTATGCAGATTACCCGTACACTCCATCCTCCGGGTGGTGCGACGGCATTGATCGCTGTGGCCAGCAGCACGAAAGTAGCTTCGATGGGATATTGGTATGTATTAAGTCCAGTTTTATCGGGGGCATTGATTTTACTCTTTACCGCACTTATATTTAATAATATTACGGATAAACGTCATTATCCGGTTAAATATTCGCGATTGCGTCGTTCTCGAAGAAGGCATTTAAAAGCCAGACGACTTGGAGTAAGACGTTAAGATTTTCTGAAGAACAGAAAAAAGCCGGATTTTCATGCAGAAAACCCGGCTTTTAAATAATGATAAATCGTAATGATTAATATCTAGAGCGAGAAGAAGAAGACTGACGTCTTCCGGAGCGCTCTCCACCACCGAAGCCACCAGAACTACGTCTGTCGCCTCTGAAAGAACCTCCTTTTCTGTCTCTATCTCCACCTCCACTTCTGCGTCTTCCGCCGCCGTCGCCGCCTCTAGAGCGACCACCGCTGTGACTTTCGTCGCCAGATACTTCAACGCGAACTGCGCGGCCATTGTACTCTGTACCTTGGAAGCCTTCGAATACTTTGTTTACCTCTGCATCTTGTACCTCGAAGAAAGTGAATACACCTTTCATATCGATTTTTCCGACTGATTTTCCAGATATATTTGCGGCATCGCAAATAAGACCAAGCATATCACCACGTGAAAACTCATCTACAGAACCAAGGTTGATGAACAAGCGTGTGTATCCGTTTGAAGCAGCTCTGCTTCTGCGTTCACCACGTTCTCCGCGATCACCACGTTCTCCACGATCACTTTCACGAGCATCAACGTTCAAGTCTGGTGCATTTTGATAATAATCTAAGAAACGGTTAAACTCTAGCGAAGCGAAACGTGTAATGATGTCTTCTTTTGACAAATCTTGCATGCTTTCCATAATACTTGGAAGGTATGGAGCGATTCTTTCTTCGTTGATCTCCGCGTTACGTATTTTATCCGTCATAGCAAGAAGTTGTTTTTCAACGACTTCGCCAGCTTGAGGTACTTGTTTCTTTTCAAACTGTTTGCCTATGATTTTTTCGATGCGACGGATCTTTCCTAATTCTTTAACGTTAATTAAGGAAAGGGAGACACCGGTCTTTCCGGCGCGGGCCGTACGACCGGAACGGTGTGTGTAATTTTCAACCTCATCCGGTAGGGAGAAGTTAATAACGTGTGTCACATCGTTCACATCAATACCACGAGCCGCTACGTCTGTTGCAATTAATAGTTGCAAACTGCGATCACGGTAGCGTTTCATTACCTTATCACGTTGTTGTTGAGACAAGTCTCCATGCAACGAGTCGGCATTGTAGCCATCTTTTACCAAAGCTTCCGCTATTTCTTGTGTTTCAATCTTTGTACGACAGAACACAATACCGAAAATCTCTGGGTAATAGTCTACAATACGTTTGAACGCCGCATATTTGTCCCTAGCCTTAATGACATAATAATGGTGTTCAATGTTTGCATTACCGGTGTTTTTTGTGCCAACGGTAAGCTCTTGAGGGTTGGTCATGTAGTTTTGTGCTATACGACGTACCTCTTTTGGCATAGTTGCTGAAAACAACCATGTTTTCTTTGTGTCGGGCGTTTCCGAAAGAATGTTGTTGATATCCTCTTGGAATCCCATGTTCAACATTTCATCTGCTTCATCCAATACAACATACTTCACATTGGAGAAGTCGATTGCTTTTCTGCCGATGATGTCTAGCATACGTCCAGGGGTAGCTACGACAATCTGTACACCGCGACGAATCTGGCGTAATTGGTCAGAAATATTTGCGCCACCGTAAACGGCAACAACGTGTACATCGTCAATGTACTTAGCAAATTTCTCTAAATCTTTTGCGATTTGTAAGCATAGCTCACGCGTAGGACATAATACTAAAGCCTGCGGATGCTTTTGAGTAAAGTCGATTAACTCTAAAAGTGGAAGACCAAATGCCGCTGTCTTTCCTGTGCCGGTTTGGGCTAATCCGACAAAATCGTCGTTACCAGTCAATAAAACAGGAATGGCTTTTTCCTGAATAGGAGATGGTTTCTCGAAACCCATCTCAGTGATGGCATTAACAACTTCATGACGGATCCCCAAGTCTAAAAATGGGTTCATGAAATAAATTATACAATAGGCTCTATTGCCTAAGGCGGTGCAAAGATAGGGATAATATTTGAAAACAAAAAATAATATTCTTTTTTTGAGCAAGATTATAATAAAAAATGGCTGCCTATACTATAGCGCAGCCATTTTTATTTTACTGTTTAATGTTTACTAGTTTTAGTATAGCGTAAATTCTACGCGACGGTTTTGTTGACGACCTTCTGCTGTCGCATTGGTAGCAATAGGTTGTGTCGGGCCATAGCCTGTAGCTTCAATGCGGGAAGCGTTCGCTCCTTTGGAAACGAGATAGGATTTGACAGCCTCCGCACGTTCTTTCGATAAACGCATGTTCGTTTGCATAGAACCGGTATTATCAGTGTGGCCAGCAAGTTTTAAGCTGAAGTTTTTCTCGATAAGAAGTGCAGCTACACTATTCAATGAAGGGTAAGAGGTGGAACGGATAGTTGATTTCCCTAAATCAAACTCTAGGTTTTTAATAGCCTCATCCACCACTTTTCTATCTTCTTCTGTCACGACGATCTTTTCGATTACTTTTGTTTCGTGTTTTAATTCCGGAAGAGGACAACCGGATCCATCTACTTTGACGCCTGCAGGTGTTTCCGGACATTTATCAAATTTATTGGCTACACCATCACCATCATCGTCTTGCAAATCGCTGTTTAAACTGGACAGGCGAGAAGACAATGCCTGGTTCTCCTGTTTTAACGCGTCGTTTTGTGCTTTTAGGTCGTCATACTTCATGCTGTAGTCGTTTACCAGTGTCGCAACAGGATTGGAGTTGTTGAGTGCTGGTTTAGAACTATTGCCCAAGGTAATCTCCAGTCCAGCATGTGCATAGGAGAACAAATCATTTTTAAATGTACCGCCTGGTTGTCCATCAAAATGTTGGTTTGCCCAATTTAGCTGATAGCCTAGGTCAATGTTGATGCCCCTAGCAACTGCAAACTTGAACCCGAAATCTGCAGGTACATATAATTTGGTAGTTGCATCATGTGTCGTTGCTGCACCATCTGCATCGGTTACGGTTGTTTCAAAATTCAGTGCGCCAAGACCTACTGCGAAATAAGGTTTGACAAAGCTGTTGAAGAAACGCCAGTTGGTGTTGGCCATTGTCCATTCACCTGACAAGGCGGCCGACCAAGGTGCTTTTGTTTCAAATGCTGCAATAGCTGTTCCGGTCGCATCTTCATTTTTACCAGCAACTTTCCCGCCCATATATTGTGCTTTTAGGCCGAAAGATGGAGAAATTTGTTTTTTAATGTAGGCACTATACCCGAGGTTGTGTTCGAGTTTGTCAAAACCGTCGCGGTTGAAACCAAAGATGTTAGACTGGTTCAATACGCCGGCATTCAGCCCTATTGACCAGGTTCTGTATTGTGTTTCCGCACCTAGGGGAGTCGTACCTTCAATACTTGCTTGTTTTTGTGCTTGCGCAACAGAGACGCTACCCAATAAACTGGCCATCCCTGCAATCGCTACATTTTTTAAGTTAAAATTCCACATATAAGAGCTATTAATAATTATTTGATTATATGAACACGTATGGCTAAGCAATTGTTTTGCCAAAAGTAATGTGAAACGAGTGGGCAGTCCTGAAATCGAATAGAAAAAAATCTCTTGTAGCAACTATGCTACAAGAGGAAGAATGTTTTTACAGAAAAATCGTTTATTTGCTTCGTACAGGAGCGAACAAGGTCGGTATGGTCATATTGTAGGCCATTTTACGCACAATATTTTCCTCTACCAATCGTCGGAAAATACTTTTACGGCTACGGGTAATGAGTAAGAAATCTATCTGTTCGTCAATTAAAACGTTAGAAATCGCATGCGATACATTTTCTGCCGCCCGATTATAAAGTACTTGGGGTTTTATCGTATACGAAATATTCTGAATGCCAGTCCGGTTAATGATTTCTTCGATCCAGCCTTTGAACTGTACATCTATATCGCTGATACGGCGGTCGTCTTTGTTTACGTAAATCAATACCAGTTCGAATTCATTGCCAATAAGCCTAATGGCATGCTGGAGTACCTCTATTTCACCCTCTTTAAAATTACAGAGCAAGCCTACTCGATCTTTCTGGAGTCCTTTCGTATTTTGCGGAACGCCAAGAACGGGAGTTTTGGTGTTGAGTATAACATCATACGTATTGCTGCCTAGAAAGATCGCTTCTAATCCGGAGGAGCCTTTCGTTCCCATGACAACAGCATCGTAGTCAAATCCGGCTGTTATCTTGCTGATTTCTTCAAAAAGGTTACCTTCTTTGAATATACTGTTGAACGTAATATCTGGATGTTCTTTTCGGATATTTGCTAAGAGTTTTTCCATATCCTTTTCCGATATTTTCACCTGCGGATCTTCAATAGGGTAGGCTTGCCGGTTTACATACGAATTAGAATGATGCGTGAAAACATGGACGAAGTCTACTTCTTGTTTTCGTTCATTTTGCGAAATAAGCTGACAAGCATATTGAATAGCAGTTAGCGAATCCTCGGAAAAGTCAACGGGTATTAATATTTTGCTCATGGGTATATTGTTTATATAGTTTTTCCAAAAAAAGCCGGCTTTTGCAGCTTCAATGTCATGGCTTTGGATACCGATGACGTAAACAATCTTTCAAAAAATGTTTTTCGGGTTTTTGAAACTAAAATAATGTCGATGTCCTGGGTATCGATCAAGGTGCTGAGAACTTCTGGTATCGTATCTTGGTTCTTATCCTCTTTTAAAGTAGGCGCTATGAGTTTATTGGTTTGCCGTACCGCTGAAAACTCGTCTACATTAAAAGCCCATGAATCTATCCGGTTGTTGACCGAAGCAACCTTTTCACTTTCTTTGTATACGTGGATAAGAGCAACGTCGATCTCCTGTTTGAAAATATGGACAAACTCTTGAAGCGTTGTCAATTCCTCTTGTTTAAAATTCGTTAATAATCCTGCCTTTTTTATTACTGTCGGAATGTATTCGATATTGGGTATGACAATAACCGGAATAGGTGATTTTGCGACAATTAATGCTGTATTACTTCCCCAGAATATATTTTTGTTTGCTGATGCTCCTGTTGTTCCCATGGCAATAGCGACATAATCTTCCTTTTTTGCTTCTTTAGGGAGTGCCTCCTCCAAAAGTCCGCGATCATTATGATAAGATATCGGTGTGTCAGGGTATTGGTCTTGAAGCCGATGTACCCATTCTTTCATCGTCAGATCGGCCTTTAATACGTCAGATTGCACACGTTCTCCTTCCAATTCGTTTTCGTCAAAACCGGATGAAACTGCTGTGTAGAAATGAATAATATGCAAACTGTATTGGTGCTTTTTAGCCATTTCCGCGGCATATCGGGCAGCCAAAAATGCGTTTTCCGAAAAGTCAGTCGGTACTAAGATCTTCTTCATTATAAGTCGATGATTACTGTATAAAAGTACAAATAATAAGTGGTTTTAAGAATTTAAAAGTAGGTTACTGTATACGCTATATGCTAAGCGTTGTGAGAGCAAGCATTTTTAGCTATTTTTGTACCTCGAAAATAAGTATATATAGGATTCCATGACCAGCAAAGAAATACGCGAAGCTTTTTTAAGTTTTTTCAAGAACAAATCACACGATATCGTGCCTTCCGCTCCAGTTGTTGTGAAAGATGATCCCACGTTGATGTTTACCAATGCAGGGATGAACCAGTTTAAGGAGATTTTTTTGGGAGAGACGCTTCCGAAGCATACACGTGTGACCGACACGCAACGATGCCTACGCGTATCGGGGAAGCACAATGATTTGGAAGAAGTCGGTATTGATACTTATCACCATACGTTGTTTGAAATGTTGGGCAATTGGTCGTTTGGTGATTACTTTAAGAAGGAGGCGATTGCTTGGGCTTGGGAGTTGCTCACAGAAGTATATCAACTGGATCAAGATCGGTTGTATGTGACCATTTTTGAAGGAGATGAAAAAGAAGGGCTGGAACGGGACAGTGAAGCATACGATCTCTGGAAGAGCCACGTAGCGGAGGATAGGATTTTATTGGGTAACAAAAAAGATAACTTTTGGGAAATGGGCGAAACCGGACCTTGCGGCCCCTGTTCAGAAATCCATTATGATATGCGTTCGGATGAGGAACGTGAAGCCATAAGAGGGCAACAACTGGTCAACGCCGATGATCCACAGGTTATCGAGATATGGAACCTGGTATTTATGCAGTTCAACCGATTGAAGAGTGGAAAATTGGAGCCCCTGCCGGCAAAACATGTGGATACGGGCATGGGATTCGAACGCTTGGTACGTGCTATCCAGGGGAAGACGTCGAATTATGATACGGATGTTTTCCAGCCTATTATCCAATTTATTGCAGAGAGGGCTGGAATAACGTATGGTGCTGACGAGAAGACCGATATCGCTAT
This sequence comes from Sphingobacterium micropteri, assembly GCF_014692515.1. Taxonomy (GTDB): domain Bacteria; phylum Bacteroidota; class Bacteroidia; order Sphingobacteriales; family Sphingobacteriaceae; genus Sphingobacterium; species Sphingobacterium micropteri. Next base: position 122,849 of record NZ_JACOIK010000001.1, read on the forward strand.
GCGTGTATTGTCCGATCATATACGCGCCGTGAGTTTTGCAATTGCTGACGGGCAGCTGCCTTCCAACAATAAAGCAGGTTATGTTATACGGCGTATATTGCGTAGAGCGGTGCGTTATGCCTACACTTTTCTTGGTTTCAAAACACCGTTTATTAATGAGCTGGTCCCGCTTTTGGCGAAGCAATTTGAAGGTGTGTTCGATGAACTTATACAACAGCAGAGTTTTGTACAGAAGGTGGTGTTGGAAGAAGAGGTTTCTTTTTTACGTACGCTAACAACAGGTATACAACGTTTTGAGAACTACATTGCTGAACATAGTGCAATCGAGGGTGATTTTGCTTTTGAATTGTTTGATACCTATGGTTTTCCGATAGACCTTACCGGGCTATTGGCACGGGAAAAAGGACTACGCGTAGATATGGAGGGGTTCCAGCGCGCCCTGCAACAACAGAAAGAACGCTCGCGTGCTGCTACAGCAATTGATACTGGCGATTGGGTTACGGTATCGAATGGTGATGAGACAGAATTTGTCGGATATGACTACCTAGAAGCAACTACACAGCTATTGAAATACAGAAAGGTCACGTCAAAAGGTAAGCAACAATATCAGCTTATCTTATCCGTTACGCCATTTTATGCGGAAGGTGGAGGACAGGTCGGAGATTCTGGGTGGTTGATCTCTGACGCCAACGAAAAGGTCTATATTACCGATACCAAAAAAGAAAATGCACTTATTGTACATTTTGTAAACGAACTTCCGCCCGTATTAGAAGGTGATTTCAAAGCGGTCGTGGATAAGCATAAACGGCTTGATACGGAAAGCAATCACTCCGCTACACATTTATTACATGCTGCCTTAAGACAGGTGCTGGGAGATCATGTCGATCAGAAAGGCTCATTGGTCTCTCCGGATATATTGCGTTTTGACGTTTCGCATTTTGCGAAGATTACGCCGGAAGAACAAAAACAGGTAGAAGATATCGTCAACGCGAAAATAAGGGAGAATATTGCACTGAAAGAAGAACGTCAAGTTCCATATCAGGAAGCGATAGCGACTGGTGTCCGCGCATTATTCGGTGAAAAATATGGCGATTATGTGCGTGTGATTACGTTTGACGACGTCTTTTCGAAGGAGCTTTGTGGCGGTACACATGTGCGGAGCACCGGCCAGATTGGTTTTTTCAAGATTATATCGGAATCTGCAGTAGCTGCCGGTGTACGACGTATCGAAGCGATAACAGGCTCGAAAGCAGCTGCGGTAATCCGCGAACAGTTTGAATTGGTGGACAAAATGCGGGAGCTGATGAACAATCCGAAAGATTTCGTTTCGACGGTGGAGAAAGTGTTGAACGAGAACCATGAACTGAAAAAAGCGATGGAGAACCATATCCGCGAAAAATCCTTGCAGATGAAAAAGGAATTGGAAGCAAAAGTGGAGCAGGTGGATGGTGTTAACTTTTTATCGCTGATAGTTGATCTCCCTAGTGCTGATGCGGTGAAAACATTGGCTTATGCTTTGAAAGGCGCTTTGGACAACGCATTTGTGGTGCTGGGAGCAGAGATTGATGGAAAACCCAACTTAACCGTAATGATTTCTGATGACTTGGCAAAAGCACGTGGATGGAATGCCGGAGCTATTGTTAAGGATTTGGCGAAAGATATTCAAGGTGGGGGAGGCGGACAGCCGTTTTTTGCGACGGCTGGCGGAAAGTTGGTCGAAGGACTTCCGAAAGCAATTGCTCGGGCAAAAGATTTTGTAAAATAATAGAAATGAGGAAAATAGCTGGTTTATTGGGGGCATTGATGGTGTTGTGTTCTGCGTGTTCGAACAAGGATGTAATTCATATATCGGGGTACATAGACAACCCGGGGAATGTGAAGGTCATTGCTTTTCACGAAGGTGATAGAAAGTTAGATTCTGTCTACCTTGCCGATGGAAATAAATTTAAATTTGAGCGGCAGGCTACACAGCCTCGCTTGCTTTCTGTCGTGCTAGGGAACAATAAGTATCCTGTCATTTTGACCCCCGGTGAGCCCTTGAAATTTGTTGCCGATATGCATCATCCAGAGGATTATCAGGTAGAAGGCTCCGCGTTGACGACAGCGTTAAAAGAGTTTGCCCCTTACCAACGTCGTAAAGAACTGGTTCAGGACTCATTACAAGGTGCGTTTGCGAAAGCAACCTTAAATAAGTCAGCCGAAGAGATCGAAAGTTTACGCTTTGATTACTTAACGGAGTTTAAATCGAAATTAGCGGCGTATACGCAGCAAGTGGTAACATTTGCGGAACAACATAAAAATCTTGCGGGGTTTTATGCTATGAGTACATTAGACCCCGAGATTGCTGAAGCAGAGATTATCACTTATGCAGATGAAATTGAAGATGCATTCACGGATAATCGTTATGTGTCTCAATTTAAAGAGGAAGCAAAGAAACTAAAGCGGTTGGCTGTAGGGCAGCCGGCGCCGGAAATCGAATCATTTACACCGAATAACAAAGCTGTAAAACTTTCTGATTTTAAAGGACAATATGTACTGGTTGATTTTTGGGCTTCGTGGTGTGCGCCGTGTAGAGAGGAAAATCCTAATATCGTGAAGCTGTACCATACCTATAAGAATAAAGGATTTACGGTGTTGGGTGTATCGTTGGATAATAATCCAGGTAGTTGGATACGAGCGATCGAAGCGGATAATTTAGATTGGACGCAAGTTTCCGATTTGCAGGCTTGGAGTTCTGATTTGGTTGTAAACTATCGTATTAAAGCGATTCCGTCATCGTATTTACTAGATCCTGAGGGGAAGATACTAGCTAAAAATTTAAGAGGTAAGGCGCTAGCTGAATTTTTGCAGCAAACTTTAAATTAAGAAGATATTTAACAACTGTTAAGCAGTTAACAATTTGATAACACATCCTTAACGTTGTTTTACCATTTAGTACATAATTTAGCAAAAAAACAACAATGAATGCCAATCAAAAAATACTAGTGGTAGATGATGAACGAGATATCGTTGATTTAATATCATACAGTCTGACGAAAGAAGGTTATCAAGTTTATCAAGCATACAACGGGAAGGAAGGAATAGAAGTTGCTAAGCAGGTTAATCCAGATTTAATTATTTTAGACGTCATGATGCCGGAAATGGATGGTATAGAAGCATGTCGGCTAATGCGCTCTATGCCCGAATTTAAGCAAACATTTATGGTGTTTCTTACAGCCCGAAGTGAAGAGTACTCTGAAATAGCCGGTTTTAATGTAGGTGCTGACGATTACATTGCGAAACCTATTAAACCACGTGCTTTAATGAGCCGCATCAATGCGATATTACGGCGTAATAATACAGAATCGGGCGTTGATCAAACAGATAAACTAGAAATTTTGGATTTGGTTATTGATCGGGATTCTTTTCTAGTATATCGTGACGGTGAGAAGATTGTCCTGGCCAAGAAAGAATTTGAATTGCTCTATCTTTTGGCTTCCAAACCGAATAAGGTGTTTACCAGAGAGCAGATCCTAAAAGCCATTTGGGAAGACTCCGTGGTGGTTACGAACCGAACTATCGACGTGCATATTCGTAAACTTCGGGAAAAAATCGGCGATCATTACGTCTCTACGGTGAAGGGAGTAGGATATAAGTTTGAGGTGGCTTAAGCCACCTCTTATTCATATAAACTATCAAAGAAAGTAGGCTTATCCAATTTTACAGCAATACGATAGGCAGCATTTATTAATCCCACGTGGCTATAGGCCTGTGGAAAATTACCCCATTGTGAACCATCGTCTTCATGGACGTCCTCACTAAAAAGCATAAGATGATTCGCAAAAGACAAAAGCTGTTTAAACACATCTTGGGCCTCTTCTAGTCGACCAACACAAGCCAAGGCTTCTACGTACCAAAACGCACACACTAGAAATGTCGATTTTGGCTTCCCAAAATCGTCCTTGTGCAAATAGCGGTAAAATAAGCCATGTTTGCCTTTGAGTTCCTTTTCCAGCTGTTGAAGATGTTTCTTCGCTTTTTCTGATGAGGGATCTAGATAACCCATCATAATGAGCTGTAGCGTAGATGCATCAAGACTTTGGCTTTCACTAGCATTGGTGTATACCTGTTTTTCCGAATCATAACAGCTCTCTATATGCTTTTCGGCCTGTGTACGAATCGTATTGGCTTGTTCCTCAATGTCTTCGAAACCGTATTGTTTAGCGATTTTAAGCGCTGCTGTAGCTCCTGCCCATTGGAACAAGTTCGAATAGCAATGACGGTTCTGAAAATTTCTGAACTCCCATATTCCCGCATCTTTCTCATCGATGGTCTGCGTCATTTTCTGAAGAATAAGGTGTGTCCATGATTTTGCGGCGTGTAGGTTCTGGTGGCGAAAACGGTGGTCAGAAAACAGGGGAAGCAACGCAATCAGCGCTTGTCCATATACGTCATTCTGGATGTGTTCCGAAGCTTGATTGCCTACGCGGATAGGTTTATTTCCTAAATAGCCATCCAGATACGGGATGGTATACTCTTCCAAATCTGATTGTCCCATGATACCATAGAGTGGTTGTAACCTGCCTGTATCATTTTGTGTAATATTGGCGATATAGGAGGCGTACTTTTCCATTTCTTCAAATTGCCCTAAGTGGCTGAGCGCCGTTAGTACATAATAGCTATCGCGTAACCAACAAAACCTATAGTCCCAATTCCTTCCAGACCCTGGGTATTCGGGTAAACTTGTCGTACTGGCTGCGATAATCGCTCCGGTATCTTCGTATTGGTGCATTTTGAGCGTTAACGCAGATCGGATGACTTCTTTTTGATAAAACGCGGGTACCGATGCATTCTTCACCCACTTATACCAATATTCTTTTGTTCGAAGGAGAAAATCCTCTGCTGTGCGAGCGATAGGAGCTTCAAATGGACTTCCGTAAGTTAGTATCAAATAAATGGGTTGACTAAGGACGTGGGTATTGTCATCAAAAAAATGACTGATCGGCATATTGGTCGCAAGACGAATCTTGATGTGTTCCATTTCAAATTGAACGTGGTTACTGCCTCGGTATTTATGGAAGGATTTCCCACCGTATTCATAGGTAGGTTCACATATTACCCGGATTTTAGGGTTTCCGCGCATGGGCTCAATTTTACGGATAAGCGTGAGGGGCTTGTAGTAACGTTCATATTGTTCAAAACGAGGCGCAAAATCCGTAACTTGATAAACACCATCTTTCGTTTCTATTTCGGTGCATAAAATATTGGTGTTCTCCAGATAGAACTGTTTGCTATTTATCGTTTCTTCATGGGGTAAAATACGGAATGTTCCGCCAAGTTGTTTATCTAATAAGCCACCAAACACAAAGGAGTCTTGAAAGGATGGCCAACATAACCAATTTACATTGGTGTCGTTTTCAATATGTGCGATATAAGCGCAATTACCTATAATACCAGAATTGTATTTGTGTCTTACTGTTTCGTTCATATGTTTATAGTTTAATGACTTGTATTGCTGCTTTGCGGCTGCGATTCAATCTGTTCTACAAAATAATTAATGAGTTTCACGGCGTCCGCCTGACTTTCAACATAAAATTGTGCTTCGGATTTCTTATTTCCGACTTTCACCGTAAAGGCGCCGGCGGGAAGCTCGATGAACATATCCTCATCGGTCACGTCGTCACCAATGGCGAAGATAAAATCAGGTTCGTAGTCGTTAACGATCTCCAGGGCCGCCATACCTTTATTCACTTCGCCATTTTTTACTTCAATTACTTTGTCGCCTTGAAGCAATTGAAGTCCATGATGCGGAATGAGATAGCGTAACGCATCGACAAGTTCTTGCGAACGTAATTGACCTAGTCCTTGTTGTGCTTTTCGGTAATGCCACGCCAGAGAATATGTTTTTTCCTCAATAAAAGCCCCAGCCGTAAGGTTCGCAAATTTCGACATAATGTGTTTTACGGGGATTTTCCATCGTGTGGAAAGCTGGGATCGTGGTATCCACTCATAAGCTGGATAATTTGTCCATGCGCCGTGTTCGGCTATTAAATAATAATCTTTATCGCCAAACCAGCGTTCTAACGTTTCCCGAGGACGCCCACTAATAATGACAATTTGATTCGCGCTATCGGATTGTAATTTCTCCAAAATGCTATACAATCCAGTTGTCGGAACAGCTGCATCGGCATCTTTATGAAAACCAATTAATGTACCGTCGTAATCTAGAAAGAATAATCGCTTTTGGCTATTGTGGTATGTATTGAAAATCGTTTCTCTGACTTCGTCACGGACCTTACGTGACATTTCATTCCGCTGGATAATTTTAATTTCCCGTAAGCGGTTAAAGAATAATTTGACCCAATGGTTGATGTTAAATTTCTCTACAATTTCAATGCTGTCGTCCATCCGCTTTCGTTGTTCTTCTTTAGGCATCTGCAAGGCTTGTGCAATGGCATTACTAATTTCGTTGATGGCGTTGGGATTAACTTGAATTGCGTCTAACAGTTCTTTGGAAGCGCCTGCTAATTCGCTTAAGATTAATACCCCCAAACTATTTTCTTTACTGGCGATATATTCTTTGCATACCAAATTCATACCATCCCGGAGAGAAGTGACCAAACATATATCAGCAGCGGTATAAAGAGCAGAAAGCTCTTCTACTGGATAGGTATTATAATAATAGGCGATGGGTGTCCATGCGTTTGTGCCGTATACGGCATTGATATGTCCGGCCATCCGGTCTATTTCGTCACGAAGCCGTTTATATTGGGGTACGGTGTCTCTGGATGGTACGACTAACATATATAGCACGACCTGACTGTGATATTCTGGCCAGTTGATCAGGAAGTCTTCAAAGGCATGCAATCGCTCTAATATACCCTTACTATAATCCAATCGGTCGATAGAAAGAATGATTTTACGATTTTGGTATTGTTCTTTTATCGCTCGTGCGCGGTTTTGAACTTCGGGGCTCTCCGCTAGAGAACGAAACTTATTATAGTCAATACCCATGGGAAAAACTTCTGCATAAACGCTGCGATCACCCACTTGCAATGAATTGTTCTTTATAGTAAGTCCTATAATATGAGTACACGCATTTAAGAAATGTTGTGTGTCATTATAGGTGTGGAAGGCGATAAGGTCAGCACCTAGTAAACCTTCCAGCAATTCATTCCGCCAGGGAATACATCGAAATATTTCGTCCGGGGGAAAGGGGATATGCTGAAAATAGCCGATGGATATTTTTTCGTCGTCTTGGCGGATCAGTTTGGGGAGTAACATCAACTGGTAATCATGAATCCATATTTCATCTTTCGCATCCAGCTGCTGTGCCCAGATCGTATCACAAAATGCCTGATTTACTTCCTTGTAATACTGCCAATTTTCTTGTTTGTATACGGCGTATGACAATCGATGGTGGAAGATAGGCCACAACACTTCGTTTGAAAATCCTTCATAGTATCCTTCTATCTGTTCTATTGTGAGAAAAACGGGAATAAGGTTTAATTCCTTTAATTTTTCTTTGATGATTTCCTTTTCTTCTTCGGAATCAGGTATGTATCCTGGCCATCCAATCCATATATTGTTATCTTTTTTATAAATAGAGCCTAGTCCCGTCGCTAGGCCTCCTTCGCTTGGAATAAATTTAAGTGTACCTTCGTGTTTTTCAATGCGTACGGGTAATCGATTTGATATAATTATTGTTCTTTTTTTATACATGTAGATGTTTTTCATGATAATGTAGGAGAAAAGCTTCCAAAGCTAATTAGAAGCCATAAGAATAACCCTCGAAACAGAAAATTGTTTTATGAAATTGTCAAAGATATACAGCCTTTTCAGATATTACCGTTATATTACTTTATCAATACATTAGTTTAAAGAGAGCTGACGTTAACCTTATTTTAAGATGGACGTATTAGATTTTCATAAAGGCGGATGAAACAATTTTCTAACGCGAACTATGTCTGCAAAATGTCTACAAAACTTTCGGCTTGAATTACCAAAACATTCGTGTCAAGAGTGTGTCTATGTCGTTCAAACAGGGTTTTTAAGCAAAAAATGCGAACCGTCAACGGCTCGCATCCTTAAAAGTACCCAGCGCCGGAGTCGAACCGGCACATCCGAAGATATTGGTGTTTGAGACCAACGCGTCTACCAATTCCGCCAGCTGGGCGTGCTGTGTCCTTGTTTGACGTTGCAAATATAGGAGATGTTTTAGGTTTTGCAAAAAATATTTTTGTTGTTTTTACAAACTGGCTGATTTTAACTTATTTATTTTTTCAATAGAACTTTTCCTGTTAACATTATTTAACGGCTTCGTATTAAACGTTTCTACCGTTTCGGAATCTACTACTATATAAGAAACGGAAAATAATTAAATAACTAAAAAGATGAAAAAGGCACTATCATTATCAGTATTGTTTGCAGGAATTAGTTTCGCAACGTTTGCGCAGGAACAAAAAGAGACAGACCATACCTTTAAGAGAGAGCGTAAGCATCCCCGCATGGAGAAAAAGATAACAAATCGTACACCTGAAGAGATGGCAAAAGTAAAAACAGACCATTTAGATAAGCGTTTGAAATTTACGGATGCACAGCGTGCTGAAGTATATGCTGTTCAATTGGAACAAGCGAAACGGGTAGTAGTTCATCGGGATGAAATGAAAAATATGCAAAGCAAATGGCGCGAAGAGATGAAAGGTTCGCAGGAAAAGATGGAGAAAATACTGACACCGGAGCAAAATGAGCAACTTAAAGAGAGCTATGCGCAGCGTCGCAAAGGTAAATCTAAAGCACCAAGAGGGGAGTTTAGAAAAAAAGGAACGATAGAAAGGCAAACGCCAGTGACCGAAAGTACGGAAGGTTAAGATTGTAGATGTTTATATGTAGTTTAGTTTGTGATAGCGAACAAAGGGGGCAATTGCCCCCTTTGTTTTATTCTTATTTTTGAGGATAAGTTAAGGGATATTTGTTAATTTGCTGCAAACAACTGCTTAGGCAACCATGTATTTAAAACCAAACATAAAAATAGCGCTATTATTTGTAAATATGGGTATTTTGGTGCTTTCATGTACCGCGCAGAAGTCTAACGAATGGATACTGCTTTATAATTCTCCGGCCAATATGTGGGAGGAGACGCTGCCTTTAGGGAACGGCCGTATAGGCATGATGCCTGATGGGGCCATTGATACGGAACTCGTGGTATTGAATGATATCAGCATGTGGTCTGGAAGTGAAGACCCCGACGCACTTAGCCCAACAGCATTTGACCATCTTGAAGAAATTCGTAAGCTATTACTTTCGGGAAAGAATATGGCGGCACAAAACTTGATGTATGCGCATTTCCGCAGTGGCGGACTGGGATCAGCTTTTGGTAAGGGAAAAGATGCCCCTTATGGTTGTTTTCAAATGCTGGGTAATATGCATATTCGTTATAAGTATCCACAAAACGAGGAAACCGTTAACTATCAGCGTATACTCTCTTTAAACGATGCCGTCGCCTCCACCCAATTTACAAAAGGTAATACGACTTATTCCCGTGAATATTTTGCTTCTCAAGCGCATGATATATTAGGTGTCCGTATCGTAGCGGATAGGAAAAAGTCAATTTCGTTTGAAGTACATCTAAGTCGACCGGAACGAGCAACAGTTTGGGTAAGCGACAACATTATTTTTATGGAAGGGCAATTAAATGACGGATACAACACCGACAAAGGCATACGCTATCTGACCAAGTTGCAGATTGTGAATAAAGGTGGCGAGTTGATCGCAAGTGACAGCTCTTTACAGATCAATAATGCCGATGAAGCTGTGATTCTGCTCTCTACTTCTACCGATATGCTCGATGAAAACTATAAGGAGACGGTTGACAATCTGTTAACAACAGCAAAAAATATATCGTTCAACAAGTTGAAGCAGGAACATATCGCTACGTACAAGAATAAATTTGATCGTGTGGAGTTAGATCTAGGCGTTCAAGATAATGTTACGCCGACAAACGAACGTCTTATTAGCTTTCAATCAAACGATGATCCTGCCTTTGCCGCGCTGTACTTCCAGTTCGGGCGTTATCTAATGATCAGCGGGACAAATGAAAACTCGCTTCCGCTTAATTTGCAAGGTTTGTGGGCAAACCAAATACAGACACCGTGGAATGGTGATTACCATTTGAATATAAATGTGCAAATGAATTATTGGCCGGTGGAAGTGTGTAATCTTTCGGAACTGCACCGGCCGCTGATCGATTTTACAAAGTCATTAGTGCCATCGGGGGAAGCTACAGCTCGAAAATTTTACGATGCTAACGGATGGGTGGCACACATGATGAGCAATCCCTGGAAGTTTACCGCTCCAGGTGAACATGCTTCATGGGGTGCTACCAATACGGGTGGAGCATGGCTATGTGCACATCTTTGGGAACATTATAGCTTTACGGAAGATAAAGCATATTTACGTTCCATTTATCCGGTGTTGATGGGTGCGGCAAAATTTTTCCTCAGCAGTATGATTGCTGAGCCCGAGCATGGTTGGCTGGTAACCGCCCCCTCGTCTTCCCCCGAAAACGCTTTTTATCTCTCGGGAGACTCCGTGCCCATATTTGTGTGCATGGGACCGACAATGGATGTGCAGATTATCAATGAGTTGTTCTCGAACACGCTTTCAGCAGCTAAAATACTGGATATAGAAGATGAAAATACAACTAAGATACGAGAAGTTTTAGCGAAGCTACCGCCTATGCAAATCAGTGCGGAAGGGTATTTACAAGAGTGGCTTCAGGATTATCGGGAAGTAGAACCTAATCATCGTCATGTTTCGCATTTATATGGACTATATCCATCAAACCAGATTTCTCCAGCAACGACTCCTGAACTGGCTGCTGCGGCCCGTGAAACACTTAACCGACGAGGTGATGATGGTACTGGTTGGTCTCGTGCATGGAAAGTAAATTTTTGGTCGCGGTTACATGATGGCAACCGTGCCTATAAGTTGTTAAAAAGCCTGCTTGAGCCGACCGCAGGAAGCGAAATAAAAATGAACAGCGGGGGTGGAACGTATAATAACTTGTTTTGCAGTCACCCTCCATTTCAAATTGACGGAAATTTTGGCGGTACCGCTGGCATTGCAGAAATGCTCCTTCAAAGTCATAATGGGTATATAGAACTACTTCCGGCACTGCCTGATGTGTGGCCTGATGGAAATGTTAAGGGATTGCGGGTGCGTGGCGGAGCAGAAGTGAGCATACAATGGAAAGACAAAAAAATCACATCGTTAATGCTGAAAGCATCCGTTGCCAATGCGTTTAAATTAAAAGTTCCCGCCTATATCTCCTCCATTAAACAAAACGGCGAGAGTTTAACCATTGAAAATGGGTTTATAACATTAGAATTGGACGGGGGTGAGGAAACGAGATTAACTATATATCCTTTATAATTTGTGAAATTAATGGATAAGTGTTTTCCAAAACCATATCAAAATCGTCTTTATCAATCCAACGAGCATCGGTAATGTCTTCCGCTGTTTGTGGAATCAATTTTGGTGATTTATTAACCCCCATCTCATACCAATTCGTCTGCTTGAGAACGAACCTCCCGCGCATCATATACGTATGATAGGTAGTTTGGAGCTTGGACCCCATGTAATTTATACGGATACCACACTCTTCTTCTACTTCACGGATAGCCGCTTCTTTCATCTTTTCGTTGTTTTCTACTTTGCCTTTGGGCAAATCCCATTTTCCCAACCGGTGTATAAATAGATATTCACCCTCTCCATTTTTAACCAATCCACCAGCGGCTTTTATAATTTCGGGCTTTTGCAAGATGGATTTAAAAACTTTCGTTACATCGGGATGTATATAGAGATAGGTAATGCCCTTTGTTGTTTTCTGTTTAGATGCTTGAAAAAGTTTTTCAAGATCAATGTCTTGTAAACCAATTGTTTGAACATTAGACAGTTTCTTTGGTAGAAAATCAGCCAAAATAAGCTGAGATTCGTTCATATAAATTTTATAAATTTGTGCCATGAATAAGTTAAATGAGGTTGAACAAAAAATTGCTGAATCCTTATTGCAAATTAAAGCAATAAAATTACAACCTAAAAACCCTTTTGTGTGGGCATCGGGTTGGAAATCTCCAATTTATTGTGATAATCGTATTGCATTATCACATCCGGCAATCCGAACTTATATTCGCCAACAGCTGTCACAGTTGATTCAGGAGGAGTTCGGAACTGTTGAAATGATATCAGGTGTAGCAACAGCGGGAATACCTCAAGGCGTATTGGTTGCGCAAGATCTAGGTTTACCATTTACGTATGTTCGCAGCAGTGCGAAAGACCATGGTCGTCAAAACCTTATTGAAGGAGAAGTTGTTAGTGGGCAGCGTGTAGTCGTCGTGGAAGATTTGATATCTACCGGAAAGAGCAGCTTGCAGGCTGTAGAAGCATTGCGTGAGGCGGGGTGCAATGTGGTTGGACTAGTTTCGATCTTTACCTACGGGTTTGATCAAGCAGTCAAAAACTTTGCAGATGCTAAATGTCCATTCTTTAGCTTGTGCAACTACGAGGCACTTATCAAAGTCGCCGTAAACAACGGCTATATATTGGATGCTGATGTGGCATTGTTGGAACAATGGCGTAAAGATCCGTCGACGTGGACTGGAAAATAATGTATTAAAAATAAAGCATATGACCATTATTCAAAACAGTGTTGATATTGAGAAGCCTATAGAAGCGGTATATGCGTTTTTAGCGGATATGAATAATCACGAACAGCTTATGCCCAACAACATTGAAAACTGGTCGTCCACCGAAGACGAAGCTCGTTTTTCCATCAAGAATATGGCAAAACTGGCGTTGAAAATAAGTCAGCGAATAGTGAATAAGGAAATCGTGTGTGTGCCAATAGAAGACGCCCCGTTTGCGCTTACCTTACGATGGAAGCTGGAAGATAAAGGTATAAATACCACCAACGCGACATTTGTGATGGAAGCTGAACTTAATATGATGATGAAAATGATGGCCTCTGGTCCGCTTCAAAAACTAGCCGACTATCAGGTAAATACATTGAAAAGTATATTAGGGTAACATATCCTTTAGCATACGAAAAGCAAATCCTCGATGAAAATCGGGGATTTTTATTTTACCGTGATAATTGTGTCATTAATCCGTGATGTGTTTAACAAGACCGAAGAGTTTCGTACATTTGTTGTACGAGAGTTTATAATCAATCGCTATTAGATGGAATTACAATTAAAACGCCCCCTGGCTTTTTTTGATTTGGAAACTACGGGGGTAAATATTGCCGTAGATCGTATCGTTGAGTTATCTATATTGAAGATATCTCCTGGAGGCAAAGAAGAGGTATTGACGATGAAGGTTAATCCCGAAATCCCAATACCTGCTGAATCTTCTATGTTTCACGGGATTTATGATGAAGATGTGAAAGATCTTCCCTCCTTTAGGGAACGAGCCGAAGAAATCAAAAACTTTATAGAAGACGCTGATTTAGCTGGTTATAACTCGAATAAATTTGATGTACCCATGTTGATGGAAGAGTTTTTGCGTGCCGGAGTCGATTTTTCATTAGAGGGGAGAGCTTTCGTCGACGTACAAAATATTTTTCACCAAATGGAACAACGGACTTTGAAAGCGGCCTATAAGTTCTATTGTGACGCATCATTGGAAAATGCGCATACTGCGGAGGCTGATGTACGAGCAACTTACGAAGTATTAAAGGCGCAATTGTCAAAATATGAAGGAATAGCCTTTGAAGATAAACACGGGAATGTAACGACTCCTGTCGTAAACGACGTGGAAGCTTTGCATCGGTTTACCAATCTGAGCAATCCGGTTGATTTTGCCGGCCGTTTGGTGTACGATGAGGAAGGCGATCCATGTATCAATTTTGGTAAGCACAAAGGTAGAAAGGTCGTCGATGTATTTGAGGTGGAACCTAGCTATTATGCCTGGATGCAGCAAGGCGATTTTCCACGCTATACCAAAAAGGTGTTAGAGAAACTGTGGAATACACATCGAAATAAAAAGAAAGAACAGCAACAAAATAGCCGGGTAGAGATACATAAGCCTCGTCCAACGAAGGAACAGACTCCTGCTAAACCTATTACGGAAGATATGCTTAAACAACTTCAGGGAAAATTTGGGAAATAAGTTTTAAGTGATAAGTTACGAATTAAAAAATGACAAATACAACAGAAATAGAACACTTACAGTGCTTGATTATTGGATCAGGGCCTGCGGGGTATACAGCGGCAATTTACGCAGCTCGAGCCGATTTAAATCCCGTAGTATATACAGGGATTGTTCCAGGAGGACAATTGACGCAGACGACTGAAGTAGATAATTTTCCAGGCTACCCCCAAGGTATTACGGGGCCTGTTTTAATGGAAGATCTAAAGGCACAAGCCGAACGTTTCGGAACGGAAGTGCGTTTTGGTTACGCTACGAAAGTAGAATTTTCGAGAGATGGCGGTACACACAAAGTAGAGATCGACGGTTCGACATGGGTTTCCGCAGAAACAGTTATTATTGCGACGGGTGCTACCGCAAAATGGTTGGGATTGCCTTCGGAGGAAAAATATAATGGATTTGGTGTATCTGCTTGTGCGGTTTGCGACGGTTTCTTCTTCAAAGGCCAAGATGTGGCGATTGTAGGTGCGGGGGATACAGCAGCGGAAGAAGCAACTTATTTAGCCAAGTTGTGTCGGAAAGTGTATATGTTGGTGCGTCGTGACGAATTCCGGGCTTCTAAAGCTATGGTGCATCGCGTGATAAATACACCGAATATTGAAGTGTTGTACAACTCGGAAACAGAAGAAATAGTAGGTGATGAATCAGGGGTTACAGGTGTGCGGGTTGTGAACAACCAGACACAGGAAATAAAGCATTTAAATGTTACAGGATTCTTTGTGGCTATTGGTCATAAACCTAATACAGAGCTGTTTAAAGGAATCCTTGATATGGATGAGACAGGCTATCTGATTACGAAGCCGGATAGTACCGCCACTAATATACCTGGTGTTTTTGCAAGCGGTGATGTACAAGACCATATATATCGCCAAGCCATTACAGCAGCAGGTACCGGTTGTATGGCCGCATTAGAAGCTGAACGTTATTTGGCAGCTAAAGAAAGTTTTGTTGAAGAATAAATTTTTGTATGGGCGTAAAACTTTGCGCCCATGCTTTTCTATATGACGTTAAAGTGGTGTAGAGCATTCCAAATACCATCGTTGTCTACATCCGTTGTAATGTAATCCGCGATTTCTTTTACTTCGGGGTTAGCATTCCCCATGGCCACGCCAATAGCTACATGCTTTAACATCGTAATATCATTTCCGCCATCTCCAAATGCCATCGTTTGGGCAATATCTAATCCGAAATGCTTGCAGAAAATATCTATTCCGACTTGTTTGCTCTGTCCTTTCGGATTCACATCGGCAAAAAGAGGTGTCCATCTGGATGCAATCGAGTTCGGCATGACATTTTTCATAAAAACGTCCTCTTCTTCCGGCCCTAGGAATATATTAGTTTGTAAAATACTCGAGGGATCAACTTTGTTTATGTCCACTAAAGGAGGGACAGGAAGATTTAGGTGTGCATACATCCCTGCTATTTCCGGTGTCACATCATAAATAGTGATTTCTTTCTCGGACATAAGAGAAAAGCTTAGCGGATGTTCTTCCGTATACTTCAAAACTGCTTTTATATCATTTGGATGGATAGCTTGTTTAAACAGTACATCACTTTCTTGCGTTACACAATAGCCGCCATTAAAGGTAATAAACCCATCAAAATCCAAAAATTTAACATGATCAATGCTATTAATGGAACGGCCAGTAGACAAAATGACTTTAATCCCCTGTCTTTGCAATTGTTCGATTGCCTTTTGGGTAGAGGAAGGAACTTGATGTGTCTTGAAACTTAAAAGCGTACCGTCTATATCGAAAAAGACAGCTTTGATTTTAGGATTTTGCATAATACAAAGATACGATTTCTTTATATTCCCTATCTTTGTGCTATGGATAATTACGCCGCCTTCTTTGACAAAATTCGAACATCTATTCAACAGCAGGAATTTATTAAAATTTCTTTAGGAGATTACAATGGAACAGAGTTGTACCTAAAGAACGTATATATCAAACCGGTCATTATAAAGCGAGAAAAGAAATTATCTTTTGTTTTTCGTTATAAAACACAAGACATTACCAAGAACTTTGAATTACAGACGGGCATTATGGAGATACAGGGGCTTTTGAAAGTTGAAGGTTTTCGGGTAGCAACCTTGTTTGCGGAGACGGAAAATCTAATATGTCAATGCACGAAAAAAGGCGTGTGGTCTCTAAAGAAAGAAAATCCGACTGCGAAGAAG
This sequence comes from Sphingobacterium micropteri, assembly GCF_014692515.1. Taxonomy (GTDB): domain Bacteria; phylum Bacteroidota; class Bacteroidia; order Sphingobacteriales; family Sphingobacteriaceae; genus Sphingobacterium; species Sphingobacterium micropteri. The sequence goes on from NZ_JACOIK010000001.1 coordinate 139,215, forward strand.
CCTATTGTTTTTACACATGATAAACAAAAAGAACGGAAGTTGGATAGTGCGGATAAAGTTTATTTGCAAGCGTTAAAACTGACGGATGCGACAGGAAGCGTATATAAAAATGCACAAGATAAATGGAGGCAGATTAATCATTACATAGAGATATTAAGTTCTATATTACAGCGCCTGTCCGTGAAAGACACATTAAATGTTGTCGATATGGGCGCAGGAAAAGGTTATTTAACATTTGCTTTGTATGATTATTTAGTATATACGCTCCGAAAAAGGGTTTCGTTAGTGGGCGTTGAATACCGTAAAGATTTAGTGGAGTTATGTAATCAGATTGCTGCCAAATCGGATTTTAAAGATTTGCTTTTCATACAGGGTGCGATAGAAGACTATGAACCCCACGATGATTTAGATATTTTGATTGCCTTGCATGCTTGTGATACAGCAACTGACGATGCTATTGCTAAAGGTATTAAGCATGATGCGGACCTTATTGTGGTCGCACCCTGTTGCCATAAACAAATTCGCCGGGAAATAGAAAAGCATAAAACAAAGAATGAATTGGATTTCCTACTTAAACATGGGATTTTTATGGAGCGTCAGGCCGAAATGGTGACCGATGGCATACGCGCATTAATTATGGAGTATTTCGGTTACCAAACCAAAGTCTTTCAATTTGTATCGGATGCCCATACGCCTAAAAATGTGCTGGTGGTAGGCGAAAAGAAATCGATTAATAGCCGAAGACAAGAAGAAATTTTAGCGAAAATAGCATCTACAAAAGCATATTTTGGTATCACCTATCATCATTTGGAACGGCTAATGGGATTGGATAGGACGATTTTATAAAATAACCTTCATTCCACCATAATAATTTCGGGTAGGAGCAGGGTTGAAAAAGCGATCGCCAAACGCATTGATGTCATTGCCTAAACTATACCGTTCATTTAGGAGATTGTCTACACCGGCAAAGAACTGTAATTGTTGCCGCTTTTTTAGTCGCCATGTCCATGTTCCTTTTGCTTGTACCAAATGGAATTTTTCAGAGAATACCGTGTTGGCATCGTTCAACGGCATAACCGATGTGAAGTTATGCGAAAGGTTCAATCCGAATTGCTTTGGTAAACTGATCAAGAGTGTGTTGCTCCATACCCAATCTGGTACTGCTGTGACCTTATTGCGAGAAAAATCATTATTATTCACGTTATAATTTCCGAAGCGATAATGATTGTAGGAAACACTGGAATGTAGGTTGAAGGTTTGGATGAACCTTTTCGTTTGAGGAGTTAGTATATACGCCCAAATGGAGGCTTCGATACCCCTTTGATTTATTTCCCCTGCATTGAGATAATACGCTTCTCCATCATCATTACGTTGTTCGACGATTCCATGTTTTATTTTATAACGGTATATGCTTAAATCGGCAATAAAGCGTCTGCCATTTGTTTCTAAACGGGTACCTAGTTCGTAGTTTGTACCTGTTTCTGGCCGTAAGGAATTGTTGATGATCCTGTCGGAAGGTCGTATTTCCTCATTTGTAGGAGGAGAATAGCCCTTAGAAACAGAACCTCGAACAGCGAATCGATCTGTAATCAAATAAGAAGTTGCAATTCGGGGCATCCAGATACTGCCGAATGTGATATTTCCGCTGGGACTTTCTATCTCCGGATGATGTTGATGATAGCTGAGTTTTGAATAGTTTAATCCCAATGAACCTTCTATTGTCCAGCGTTGATATATTTTTGCCATAGTCCGGTAGAAGAAACTGTATTGGGTATTATAGAGATTATCGTGATCTTCTAGATCGGTTGCCTCACCTTTCTCATTGCCGTAGTTTTCAATTTCATTCCACCCTTTTTGTCCTTCAAAGCCCATTTGCATTTGCCATTGTACATACGGACTATCCATGTTTCTATACGAAAAGTAGGTGCGTAAACCGAGATTATTCTCTGTTCGGTATTCGTAATTGGTAATAAATGGATTTTCGAAATCGGTATTTGAGCCAAAAACGCTAATCACATGAGAAAGTCTATCCGATAGCTGAGCATGGTGCGCTATACCTCCATAAAACGTTTTGTTGTATATACCTGCTTGCTGCTCTTTAGCACTGGGGTTTGGACCAGCTGCGGGTCGGGACATGCGTGGATTTTCGTCCATCTGCGCTTGAGTCAACCCTCCAGGCGTACGATAACCCAAATCACTATACAGCGCCAAAAAACGGATTTCGTTTTTTGGCGTGTATTTCCAGCGATGTGCCGTTTGGAGCGTTTTCTTATTCAATGCCGTATTGTCACGGTACCCATCCGATCGTGTAAACGACTGATCGAAAGAAAAGCTGTAATTATCGTTTACTTTCCGTTGTATAGAAAGTTGTTCTTGAAACAAACCGAATGATCCACCACTTAATAAGACAGAACTACGATTTTTGCGCACGTCAAAACCGTTTGGAGCTATATGAATAACACCTCCGGAATTAGCGCCATACAAAGAACCATCGGGGCCTTTAATGATATGTATCGCATCTATAGCCGCTGGATCGAGAAGGTTTAAATAAGTATTCCCTCCGGCGTCGGTCAGTGGGAAATCATCTATATATATCTTGGCGTTTCGAATCCCAAAAGCCGATCGGATAAGACTTCCGCGCATCGCTAAACGGTAGCTTCCCGGCGAACGTTCTTCCATGCGCACCCCTGCTACCGTGTTAATGGCGGGAAGTAATGAGTTGGGTTGTTGTATATCTACCAAGCGCGAGCTTATCGTGTGTGCTGCCGATGTTAGTTCCAGAATGGGCTGTTGGCTGAAATAAGCGTTGATATGAATAGGGTTAATTTCTTGTTCGGTGGATATGCTATCCGTCGTTTGGCTCCAAACAACACAAGGCGTATATAATATTGTTATGATAGTAGAGCGAAAAAAAAATTTAGAGCGCATGTGTGTCTGATTTAAAAAGCTTCGTTTAATCCCAAGAATAAACCACGTTGACCGAATCGACCAAAAGCATAATCAATACATAGGTTTGTCCGTGTCGCCTTATTGAATAGCACACGTAGTCCTGTACCGCCGGCTGGTTGCCATTGTTGGAAAAGTTTGGTGCCCAAACGATCATTTGCCGTTTGCACGTTAGCGAAGATCACGCCGCTTAAGAATTGATTGCGTAAAATTGGAAACCGGTACTCTACTTCAGAATAGAAAAAGGAATTTCCCTTGAAATAGCCATTGGTATAGCCACGTCCGGTACGTGCAAATGGATCTTTTCCGGTGCCCGGAAGGTCGAGATAAGCCTGCCTGCCGCCAACGTTATACGATCCCCAATGCCAAAATGCCAATACATGATTTGGACGGCTGCTTGATAGTTGCCAGTACTTTCTGAAATCAGTTTGCAGCTGGTAAGCATTTTGGGCACTTGCCATCCATTTTTGGCTCATTCGCAAAACTACATCTGCGTAAATGCCCTTATAGGCGCTGTTCGGATTATCACGAGTCATATACTGCCAGTTGAACATTAAACCGTTATTATTGTATTTCTCTGCGTTGTACCCTGTTAAGTTGCTATATACTTCTAACGGAGTAGCTTTATGATTCCCTAACGTATATATATTACGTTTTAGTTCAAAAAACACGCCTGTACCGATAAACATGTTTGGTGACAACCTTTTATAAATCCGTTCATTAAGACCGTATACCATAAATTGGTTGACAAAGCGTGTACGATCTGGATTATTGAGCGTTTTTTCTTCTGGAATATCCGTTTGTACTACATTTCCCATGCCCATACCATAATCTAATCCTACACTTTTAGCAATAATAATTCCCCCTTTTAAATTCCATTTATTTCTAGGCGTATAAATATCATGCATCACGTAACCGTAGATAATACCTCGCGTAGTATAGCTTAACGCCGTGGCAAACGTAGACATGGTGGTGTGCTGCGGGTCACCGGTATAGACACCACCGACAACTTTTGCGCCAATTTGAAATCCAATGCTAGGGTTATAATTGATATTCGGAAGAATGGAAATTCCAGAACGTTTTTTCGAAACTCGGGTTGTTGTATCGTGGCGGACGAACCTTACCATATCTTTTATACCATCACTAATATCATAAAGGTGATCAAAATTTTGTGTAACGGTATCCTTTGTTTCTGCTGTAGTAATGGTGTCTTTCAGGAGAACTTGTTGTGCAAATAGCCCTGAGTTGCAAATGATAAGGTAGAATGAAAATAAAAATATTAGATATACTTTTTTGATATATAGCATTTTATTCGGTCTCTAATAGTTGCTTTTCATGTAGTTCAAAATAGGCACCTTCCTGTGCTAACAACGCATCGTGTGTGCCTTGTTCGATGATTCGACCTTCATCCAGTACGATAATATGATCGGCATTTTTGATGGTGGAGATACGATGAGCGATGAAAATAGTCGTTTTGTTTCGCATAATACGGCTCAGATTGTGGAGTATGTCTTCTTCCGTTTTGGTGTCGACAGCCGAAAGACAATCGTCAAAAATAAGTATTTGAGGGTCTTTAACCAACGCCCGTGCGATAGAGACCCGTTGCTTCTGACCACCAGATAGCGTAAGCCCACGTTCGCCAATAGAGGTTTGGAAACCATTTTCGAAATGCATAATGTTATCATAAACGGCAGCATCTTTTGCGGCTTGTTCCACTTTATCGATTTCGAGGGTATCTAAGCCAAAAGCAATATTATTAGCTATCGTATCTGAAAAGAGGAATACCTGTTGAGGTACAAATCCAATCTGGGAACGTAAAGCATTTGTCTTGATATCTTGTAACGACAATCCGTCATAATAAATATGCCCCTGATCTGGATCATATGTACGCAACAGAAGATTTGCCAATGTCGATTTTCCAGATCCCGTTTTCCCGATAATGGCGAGCGTTTGCCCACGTTTTATGGTGAATGATAAATTTTCAATGGCTTTGATTCCTGTTTCGGGATAGGTGAAGGAAAGATTCTCGACTGTTATATTTCCTTGAAGTATGGGTTCTGTATCACCGTCTTTTATGTCTGATCTTGTTTTTAGAAATTCATTGATTCGTTTTTGCGATGCCGCGGCACGTTGGAATAGGGAAGTTACCCATGCCAATGACATGGCAGGGAAGGTAAGCTGGTTGACATACAAGATAAACTCAGCAATGTTTCCCGCAGTAATAGTTCCGTTTTTTACCTCGATACCACCGACATATACCGTGATGATGGTACTGAAACCAATGAGGAAAATAATGAGCGGAAAGAAAATAGCCTGCACACGAACAAGGTCGAGCGAGACCTTATTGTATAGATTACTTTCGTTCTTAAATACCTCCATTTTCTGCTTTTCGCGCGTATAAGTTTTGATAACGCGTATCCCTGAAAACGTTTCTTGTACGAAGGAAGAAAGCGTAGATAGTTGCCGTTGTATCCTTTCACTTCGCTGATTGATGACTTTATTGATAAACAGGATAAGTACAGATAGGATCGGGATGGGCAGTAAGGAATAGGTGGCAAGCTTTGGATTGACATTGTACATGGCGTAAATGATCATGATCGAAAGTACCACCGTGTTAATGGCATACATAATCGCAGGTCCCAGATAGTTTCTTACCTGATTGACATCTTCCGTGGCGCGGTTCATCATGTCGCCCGTATTATTTTTTCTGAAAAAAGAAAAATCCAGCTCTTGGTAATGATTGTAAATCTCATTTTTGAGGTCATATTCAATATGGCGTGATGTGAGAATAATCGTTTGTCGCATAAAGAATAAAAAGATACCTCGTAATAGCGAAAGTGCTAAGACTACAAAGCCGAAAAAAAGCAAACTGCTACCGAATACTTGATACACCAACTCTTGTCGATCAAAGCCATCATAAAGTCTATAGAGATCAATATTTTCCTTAACAAGGTCAAATGCTTCTCGGATAACGACGGCCGGTAGGATACCAAAGTAGTTGGATATAATGACAAATATAACACCCGGTATGAGTTTCCAACGGTATTTGTAAAAATATTTATTGAGATAAGCCAACTCCTTCATCGAGAACAAACCTAAACAAAATCAGTTTTATATGCAATATAATTGAATCTGCATATAAAATGAATTTGTTTCGCTCTCCTCGGCCATTGAAAACATGCTATAGAGGAAATGTAAGGCTAAAATTTGAAAAAATATTCCCTACTTTTGCAGAAGCAAAAAGAATATACAGGCATTTAAGGAATGTTATGGAAGTAAATAATTCTTCTGTTTTCGACAAGATGGCAATTTCTGGTCATCAAAATTTATTTTTCTGTCAAGATAAGGCGGTAGGGTTGCAAGCTATTGTGGCTATTCATGATACCACATTGGGACCGGCGATTGGAGGTGTCCGTATGTTGCCCTACGAATCGTTATCGGACGCGATCGATGACGCCTTACGTCTATCAGAAGCAATTACACATAAAGCTTCGTTGGCAGGTCTTAATTTGGGAGGGGGAAGTGCTATTATTATGGGTAATCACCGAACAGCTAAAACAGAAGTTTTAATGCGCCGGTTTGGGAAATTCATAGAAGGGCTCAATGGAAATTTTATCGCGTCTACGGATGTTGGTACGACGCAGAAGGATTTAGAATATATGCTGGCAGAGACGGGCTACGTAGCCGGTTTACCGGCATCCTTAAATGGAGGAGGAGATCCGACAATTTTTGCAGCACGAGGCGTATTTTATGGTATTAAAGCGGCTATCAAAGAATTATATGGCGATGATGGATTGGCTGGGCGTAAAATTGCTGTACAAGGTGTTGGCAGTGTCGGCGAGCAATTGGTAGGTATGTTGCGCGCGGAAAATGCACGGGTGTATGTATCCGACATGACCGAGGAGCGTAAGATGAAAATTGCGGCTAAATATAAAGCAGAGCCGATTACCTACTCGACAAGCTTTGAACTGGATGCGGATGTATATGCACCATGTGCATTGGGTGGAACGGTCAACCCGGAAACGGTACCGCGTATGCGTTGCCGGATTATTGCTGGATCAGCAAATAACCAACTGAAAGAAGAAGAGGAAACGAACAAACTGCTGAAAGAGCGGAATATTTTATATACACCGGATTTTTTAATCAATGCAGGGGCATTAATTAGTTGTTATTCCGAGCTAGAGGGCTACGGTAATGATCGTACAGAAGCATTAATTAAAAATATCTATAACGCAACTCGTCATGTCATTCAAAAATCCGTCGAAGATGACATTACTACGCATGAAGCTGCTAAACAATTGGCAGAAAAGCGTATATTTGACATCAAGAAAATTAAATAGGTGGGTTTGGAAAGTATAATACGTTCTTATTTATATACAATCGTTCTTTAAATTAAATTATGCTTAATAGAAGGCACCTTAGGGTGAAAGTTATGCAGACGCTGTATGCGTTTAGTTTGTCACAGGATAAACAGGTAAAAGATTTTGAAAAAGCACTATTAACAAGTGTTGACGAAGTTAACCAAATGTATATTTGGACACTGAATCTACTAGATGAAGTTGCCGAATATGTACTGATTGATGCAGAGGGGAGAGCCAATAAATTTTTGCCGACCGAAGCAGATAAAATCTATACAACGAAATTGAACAGCAATAGTTTTATCGAGTCATTACGGCAGAATCGAACCTATTTGGAAAATGTAAAGAAATATAAAGTTTCTTGGACGTTTGACCCCGAAATAGTACGTTCTATCTTTGCACAGTTGAAGGGATCGCCCGAATATATGGCTTATTTGCAGCAAGATGATAGATCCATTGGCGCAGAAAAAGATATTATCAAGTTTATCTTTAAAAAGATCATATTGAAAACGCCGGAGATTGAGCAAGCTTTCGATGCAAAATTTATCAATTGGACGGTAGATAAAGAGGTCTTACAGGCTATGGTAGCTAAGACGTTCAAAAACTTCAGTAGTGAAAATCCGGCACAAAACCAATTGGCGGATTTAACCCCCAATTGGGAAGAAGATCGGGAGTTTATTGTGGAACTCTTAAAACAGACAATTCGCTATGGCAACGAATATCAGCAGTTGATTTCGGTGAAGACGAAGAACTGGGAAGCGGATCGTATAGCATTGGTCGATACGCTGCTGATGCGTATGGCAATTTGTGAGCTCGTTAACTTTCCGACGATTCCGGTGAAAGTTACGATTAATGAATATATTGAGCTTTCAAAAGCATTCAGTACGTCAAAAAGTAATACATTTATTAACGGTATCTTAGATAAGATACTGGCAGAATTGACACAACAAGGACGTATTCAAAAAACAGGTAGAGGACTTAAAGATTAATACCATGAATATATTGAAATCATTTTTTGTTTGCATTGCATTGGCTACATTAGTTTCTTGTGGAAATGCAGGAAATAACGAAGAACAAGCGACAGATACCATAGGGAATGAACATGCGCAAGGAGGTAAGATCGAATTCGGAGAATCGGTTTATGATTTTGGTGAAGTGAAAGAAGGCGAAGTGGTAGAGCATGTATATGCTTACACCAACACGGGTACGGCACCTGTAATCTTGTCGCAGGTTTCTGCGTCATGTGGGTGTACTACACCATCTTATACACAGACCCCTGTTCTGCCGGGTAAATCTGGTGAGGTGAAAGTAAGTTTTGATAGCAACGGACAAGTAGGAAAACAGCAAAAAATTGTGACGATTGTCTCCAACGCTGAAAATGGCGTGACGACGGTACAATTAAAAGGAGAAGTCTTACCGAAATAAATATTTCCTTTCCTCATAAAAATAAATTTTGTAACTTTTAATTTTATATATAATATGATAACTACGTTATTACAAGCTGCGCCAGGAGGTGGTGGATTGATGAGCTTCCTACCTATGATTCTGATTGTTGTGGTATTCTATTTCTTCATGATCAGACCGCAAATGAAGAAACAAAAAGAACATAAAAAATATATTGAGGAATTAGGTGTAAACTCAAAAATTGTGACAACAGCCGGAATCCACGGACGTATTGTAGAAGTTAGTGAAACGACTTTCCTAGTGGATGTAGGTTCAGGCGTGAAAATGCGTTTCGACAAATCTGCCGTGGCATTAGATGCTTCGAAAGCAGCTAACGGCGAGGCCGTAAAGAAGTGATTTTTACATTTAACCGGATAAAAAGCAACCTAAGCACAGGTTGCTTTTTTATTTTACTATTTTTGTAATTATGGCGCAACCCCGCATCACAAAGACGAGACGACGAAAAATTGCAATATTTTTGCGATGTCTGGGACTTTCTTTTATTGCCTGGTTATTATTTGCGGTGTCTACAGAACAAATATATCGTATCGACGCCGGCATCTCCTATGTGAATATTCCAGAAAGCAAAGCATTTCATCCGTTACAGTCGGATACGGTCAGCATTCGGATGAGAATGAGCGGATGGAAGATGTTCATGAAGAGATTGCGACCTGATACGCCGCACATTCAAGTGGATTTAAATGGGTTGAGGACGAGAAATTATATTGTTTTTACGAATCAATTAGGATATATCAATCGACAATTTCCAGCCGATAATCAAGTGATTGGCGTGTCACCAGATACCTTGTATTTTGACTTTTCTAAACAGACACAACGGAAAGTACCTGTTCGCGCCTTATATGATATTCAATTTAAAAAACAATATGGCATTATAGGTGATACGCGGGCAAATCCCGAATATGTTACGGTGACAGGACCGTTGGAAGATGTCGCCAATATAGATTATTTGGAAACGGATACGATTCGAGGTACAGACGTGGCAACGGATATTCGTACGATCGCCTATCTAAATAAACATCAAAAAAACAACATTACCATTTATCCGACATTCTCTGAAATTACTATTCCGGTAGGGGAAATTACCGAAAAGGTGGTTGAACTACCTTTGAAAATGGAAAATGCTGCGCGGTATACTTCGGTTCGAACGTTGCCAAGCAAGATTAAACTCACGTTTCTTGTCTCGTTAAAGGATTATAATAAGTGGTCGTCACGGGATTTTGAGGCGGTTGTAGATATGGAAAATTGGGAGAAGAATAAAGTACAAAATCTACCGGTTATCTTAACGAAAGTTCCGGAACATTGCCATGTAATCAGTATGGAACCGCAAAATGTTGATTTTTTTGTAAGAAGATAATTTATGGGATTGAAAATTGGTATTACGGGAGGTATAGGTTCCGGAAAGAGCTATGTTGCAAAAGTTTTCAAAGCACTAGGTGTACCGTTTTATGATGCAGATAGAGAAGCGAAAGAATTGATGAATACGAATCCAGCTATCAAGAATGCATTAATACTGGAATTTGGAAAAGAGGTTTATGATATTGAAGGGCGTCTGAATCGTGCTTATCTAGCTTCACAAGTATTTCGAGATCAGAAAAAACTGGATAAACTGAATGCCGTTGTACATCCTATCGTGATTCAACATGGAGAGGATTGGTCCGCTTCGCAGACTTTTCCCTACACGCTAAAAGAGGCAGCATTGCTTTTTGAAAGTGGTTCGTATAAAAAACTAGATTATACCATTTTGGTGACCGCACCGCTAGATGTTCGCGTTGCACGTGTTATGCAACGGGATAAAGTCACAAAACAAGAAGTCTTAGATCGTGTAAACAAGCAACTGTCAGACGAAGAAAAGCAAAAACTTGCTGATTTTACTATTGTAAATGACGAATTAACACCTTTACTTCCTCAAATATTACCCTTACACAAACAATTTTTAGAAGGGCGAAAACCATGAATGAGATTCTGGAAGATTTTTTGGTAAAAGATGATATAGGCTATTATTGTCGATATGGCAATTTTTATATTGACGCGATGTGCCCCGTCGAAAAAAATATCATATCGCATGCCCATGGCGATCATGCTACCAATGGACATCAAAAGATGTATGCCACGGCAGTGACATTTGCCTTTATGAAAAATAGGTTTCCGAAAATGGTAGAAAATACGGTCGAGGTGATCACATTCGAACGGCCGTTTACTTTACGTAATGTGCATATCACTTTTTTTCCGGCAGGACATATATTAGGATCTGCGCAGGTGTTGATGGAATATCAAGGTGTGAAGTATTTGTATACAGGCGACTATAAATTGCAGGAAGACGCCACCTGTGAACCGATTATATTGACGCGCGCTGATGTTCTTATCACCGAATCTACCTTTGCTAATCCAGCGGTATCACATCCAGCTGTCGAAAAAGAGATTTTAAAGCTGAAGGACACCGCAAGTAATATTATGCTAGGGTGTTATACCTTAGGTAAAGCACAGCGACTAACTGCCTTGATAAATGACTTGCTGCCCGAAAAAGAAGTGTTAGTACATCATAAGATGTACGCTGTTCATAAGTTATACAATGCGTTAGGAAACAAACAACTTCGTTATACTTTATACAATCGTAAAGCGATGAAAGATGGGCGCATCAATAAAATATATCTAGTTCCCCCGCTGACGTTTAATAGTTATTTTAAAGCAAAGAATGTATTGAAAGCATTTGCCTCGGGTTGGGAGCGGTTACAAAGACAAAACGATATTGAGCTATATATCTCTGATCATGTCGATTGGGCGGATATCTTACAATATATTGAGTATGTGAAACCCCAACAGATATGGACTATTCATGGAGATGGAAGATATTTAAAAAGGTATTTTGAGGGGAAGCTTATCGTTCGGGATATATTATCCGTTTAAAAATCGGCATTTTTCTTGTAGAGGTTTAACGGAAGAAAAAGCATTAACGTATGAATCGATTTTTTAAGACAATAATCGCAGGCTGGGGAGCTAAGAAATTAGGACTTGGCTGTTTTGGAACCATTATAGCCTTTATTATCATTTATTGGCTTTTGGGATATTTATAAAAGGGCAGTGCCATAACGGAAGCACCGCCCTTCTTTTATATTTTAGTGTTTAAAGTGTCTTACACCCGTGATGACCATGGCTACTCCTTTTTCGTTTGCCATATCAATAGATAACTGATCCTTAATCGATCCACCCGGTTGTAGTACAGCCGCTACGCCAGCATTACCCGCAATTTCTACACAGTCTGGGAAGGGAAAAAAGGCATCGGACGCCATTACACTTCCTTTAATATCGAAACCGAAAGATTGTGCCTTTTCGATAGCCTGTTTCAAAGCATCTACACGTGATGTTTGCCCAACACCCGAGGCAATCAAGGTATTGTTTTTCGCAAAAACAATCGTATTCGATTTGGTATGCTTTACAATTTTATTCGCAAAATAAAGATCATTTAATTGCGCTGCAGTTGGTTGATTTTCGGTGACCGTAGTCATCGCCTCAGGGCCTTCTACCGTGTGGTCTTTATCCTGTACGATAACACCGTTCAATAACGTTTTGAACAGCTCTTTAGGTAACTGAACATCCTTACGTTTTAAAATGATACGGTTTTTCTTTGTCGTCAATACATTCAACGCCTCCTCCGTATAGGAAGGGGCAATAAGTACTTCAAAGAAAAGATTATTGATTTCCTCTGCTGTTTCCTGATCAATCTCTCCGTTGGTGATCAATACACCTCCAAATGCCGATACTGGGTCACATGCCAAGGCATCAGTCCACGCTTGTTTGATGGTAGGACGCGAAGCCACACCGCAAGCGTTTGTATGCTTTAGAATGGCAAATGTCGGATCGTTAAACTCATCAATAATAGCAACGGCTGCGTCCACATCCACCAAATTGTTGTAAGAAAGTTCTTTTCCATTTAACTTGTCAAACATAGCGTCCAAATCGCCGAAGAAAGTTCCTTTTTGATGTGGATTTTCGCCGTATCGCAGTGTCTGTGCCTGTTGAACCGATTGCTTAAAAACGGAAAGAGGATTTTCTTGGTTAAAATAGTTAAAAATCGCTGTATCGTAGTGAGAAGAAGTATGGAATGCACGTTTGGCAAACTCTTTACGTTGTGTCAATGTCGTTTGCCCTTCTTGCGCCGCCAAAATAGTTTCAAGCTCTTGGTAATCACTTTTAGACGAGATAATAACGACATCGTTAAAATTTTTCGCGGCAGCACGGATCAAAGAGATGCCGCCGATATCAATCTTTTCGATAATATCTTGTTCTGAAGCGCCAGAAGATACTGTTTCTTCGAATGGGTAGAGGTCCACAATAACGAGGTCAATTTCCGGAATTTCGTATTGCGCCAATTGTTGTTGATCACCTGCTAACGGGCGACGTGCTAATATGCCGCCAAATACTTTCGGATGTAGCGTTTTGACACGGCCACCTAAAATAGAAGGGTAGCTGGTTAGATCTTCAACCGCAATAACGTCGATTCCTTGTTCACGGATGAACGCTTCCGTACCGCCTGTAGAGTAGAAAGTAACTCCGAATTTATGTAGTAGTTTAATGAGGGGGGCTAAGTTGTCTTTGTAATATACAGACACCAAAGCATTTTTAATCTTAACAGGATGATTCATATGTGTAAACATTGTTTTTTAAAGACCATATGGAATACCCAGATCATACTCATTTGCATTTGTGTTGTGACAAACATGGATATTTCATTGCTCAATTTTTGGAGTGACAAAGATAAGAATTTAAGCGTTGGAAAAAACATTGCCTTTTAAATTTCAGTGATATTTTCTACATTTATGCTGTAGGTCGATAAAGAATAGATTATAACGAAGCCGAATCGTGAAAAATCGGATCTTCCTATGAATGTACAATCTTATCTATATGCATATTAATAATATAAATGTAATTAAACTCTTCTGCCTTTCGATTTTATTATCTTTTTCAGCGTGTGGTGATTCGATGGATACAGCACCAAATACACTAAGTGACGATGAAAAAAAAGAGGGATGGGAATTGCTTTTTGATGGAGAGTCCTTGTCCAATTGGCATGTGTATAACCGCGGTAATACGTCATCTGCTTGGGTCGTACGGGGAGGTGTTCTTTATTGCGATTCCAACAGTGATCTCAAAAAAGGAGATTTGGTCACAGATAAAGAATTTGAAAATTATGAGTTGACATTTGATTGGCAATTGGAGAGAGTTGGAAATAGCGGTGTTTTTGTGAACGTTCAGGAACGACCGGATATTGATGCAACCTACCATTCAGGCCCGGAATATCAGCTTTTGGAAGATTCACATGCCGATTTTGAAAAGCCGTTGAAACGATCAGGCTGTTTATATACATTTTTCCCGCAGAAGAACTTCGTCAACACGAAAAAAGTAGGTCAATGGAACCATTCTCGGATTATACAAAAGAATGGAAAAACGGAATTCTATCTTAATGGTAATATGACGGCTCAAGTAGATTTCAACTCCACAACCTGGAAGAATTTAGTTACTAGAAGTGCATTTAAGGACTATCCAGAATTCGGAAAACATAGCAAAGGACGAATTGCTCTTCAGGACTGGTCGCGGGGAGTATCTTTCCGAAATATCAAGATAAAACAGCTTTAAGGAACAAATGGGAGAAAGTACGATGGCCGACAACAAAGAACTACAAGAATTAGCTTCGCAACTACGGCAACCACAAGGTGATAAAGGTGTTAAAGTTGCCGAAATGATGAATGAAACGAATATCAACATGACGCTTCATTCCATAAAACGACTGAACCTACAAGCAGGAGAACGCATTTTGGAGCTCGGACATGGCAATTGTGGTCATCTTGTACAACTGCTTGAACAAAAAAGTAACTTAAGTTATTACGGTTTGGAAATGTCTGCTCTTATGCAGGAAGAAGCACAACGTTTAAATCAGCAATTTTTCGATAACGGACAGGCTAGTTTCTATTTGTATGATGGCTTACACATTCCCTTCGAAAGCAATTTCTTTGATAAGGTTTTTACAGTAAACACAATTTATTTCTGGAAGGAACCGGAAGAGTTGTTAACGGAATTGTACCGTGTGATAAAGCCAGGGGGGATATTAAATATTACCTACGCTCAAGGAGATTTTATGAAACAACTGCCCTTCGTTCAATTTGGTTTTACACTTTACAACGACGAAAAAATCAAAAAACTTTTCGATAATACTGCATTCTGTCTCGTGGAGGCAGAAACACAGACGGAAACTGTTAAAAGTAAAACAGGAGAGACTGTGGACAGAACGTTCACTACAATTACGGTAGAGAAATAAATATATGAGCAGGATTAAAAATCCCGTTAATTATATTTTTTCAATAAATTCTCGATAATTTTTGGGAAATATTGATGCTCCAATTGCTGTCCTTTGAATTTAATGACGTCCAACGTATCGTTTGGTTCGATCTTGAATTTTGCTTGGTGGATAATCTCCCCTTCATCGAAGTTTTCATTCACGAAATGGATAGTGATGCCATGCTCTTCGTCTCCGGCTTCAAGAACAGTTTTATGTACTCTATCGCCATACATTCCTTTACCGCCGTACTTAGGAAGTAAAGCAGGATGGATATTGATGATTTTATTGGGGAATGCCTTTAACAGATTTTCAGGAACTAACCATAAAAAACCAGCTAAAACAACGAGGTCTATTTCTAAGCGTTTTAAAATATCAATGAGTTCATCCGTCTCATAAAATGTTTTCTTGTCAAAAACATGAGATGGAATTTCGAAGTTATCGGCACGTTGTAGAACATAGGCTTCAGGATTATTACTCAACACCAAAGCTACTTCGGCCAGATTGGAATATTTAAAATGCTCCATAATTTTCTGTGCATTTGAACCTGAGCCGGAAGCAAAAATAGCAATGCGTTTTTTCACGATAATATATCTTTTATGTTATAAAGTTGATTTCTATCCAAACTTAGGCAATTTTTTTATTCCGCTAACAATTTCTCCATAATTTCCGTACTGATGGGATGCACACTTTCAGCAGCATTAGATAAAATAACGACTACTGTTTTGGTGTCTGGAGAGAGGCCGATAAAGGAACTGCTGCCAGCTGTTTCTCCCGTGTGATGAAAATATATAATACCGTCGAGCATATTCATATGCCAAGCCAAACCAATATCCATATTATCGGGGGTGAAAAACGTAAATTGTCTTGTCAAGGCCATCGCGTTCTGTAGTTCGTTTTCCGGCATTTTAAATTGTTCGACAGCAAATAGCATAAGATCTTTTATATTGGATTTTAGACCGCCTGCACCCATCATCGCTTTCCAGCGCCACAACGGCGTTATGTTTCCTTGTTTATCTAATCCGGGAAGCACCGCCTGCTGTTTTTGATCATTTGGCGTGTCTACCGTGTTATGAAGCTGTAAAGGTGTGAGAATGGTTTCCTGTAAACACTGTATATACGGTTTCTTATTTATAATTGCGATTAGTTCACCCAGTAGGCCATAGCCGAGATTGCTGTATTCATATTCATCTCCTGGTTCCCGGGAAGCCTTGTAATGCTGGAGAAAATTGAAAAGAGCTTTTTGATCATAAGCCGCAAATGGATCTTTTTCGTCAAATCCTGCAATGCGATCCCAGTTGCCTGCCATGCGGGGAAGACCTGAAGTATGGTTAGCTAAGCTTTTAAACGTAATTCCTTTAAGCGCCGGATTGGAAGCAACGGAATCCGGTAGAAATGTTGTTATAGGATCATCTAGCTGAATAACGTCTTTTGTAACGAGATCAGCAAGCAATGTCGCTGTGAATACTTTGGTAATTGACCCAATTTCGTACAGTGTATTTTCAGCGGGAAGTGTGTTATTTCCTTTCTCCGTTTCTCCATACAGAAATGTTTTGTATTTATTTCGATGGAAAATCGCTACAGCTAAAGACTGCGTATTGCCCTTTTTAATATAGCTGTTGGCGACAGAGTCTATATAGAAATCTAGCGGTGTTTCTGTTTCTACCTGACTGATTACTTCTTCCTTTTCTGGCTTTTCAATTTCTTTGCTGTTGTTGTCGGCAGCGGTAAAAGCCAAAGTGGTATAGCGATATGTACTATCTACGGCCAGTTTCGCAAGCAATTGTCGCTCGTCGGTAAAATATACGCGATAAGTGGCGATCTGGCCTTTAAAATCTTCTACTTCCACATCTGTTATTCTACCCAACTGGTAAAGGTTTTGCAACATAAAGGAAAGCTGATCTTTAGTGACTTGCTCTTTAAAGCCCGCAGAAGCTAAATTGTATATCGAATCGGTCATCTGCGTGTTGATGAAAAATTCTATTTTATTGAAAACAGCTCGATTGACCTCTTCTGTTTTCGTTTGTCCAAATCCCGTCAGCGCAACGCACATCAACAGTAAGAAAAATAACTTGCGAATCATACCGCAAAACTACGCAAACAAATGTTTATAAGCCAATTATTTGTTTTAAACGCGCGTATCCCGATTTACTGATGTTGATTTTTTCGCCTGTCAGCAAAGTGGCGATGTAACTTTCTTTTTCCATCGGTTCAATTTTGGCAAGTTGATCTACTTTAGCGATAAACGAACGATGTACCCGGACAAATTGTTTCGGATCTAGTTGTTTCTCGAACGAACTCATCGTTTTGTTTTTCAGAAACATACCGTCTTTTGTGTGGATTTTTACATAGTCGTCATACGCTTCCAAAAAAAGAACTTGCTGCACGGGAATAATCTTAATCTGCGAGCCATTTTTAACCACAATACGTTCTAATGTTTCTTCCGCTCGAACAGCTTCCAGTTTTGCGGAAGTCTCCTTGGATGTGTTGCCCTGATGGTTGTTTCTGAATTTCGTTAATGCTTGTTCAAACCGGTCCTTGCTGATGGGTTTGAGGAGATAATCTATTGCGTTTTTCTCAAAAGCTTTGATCGCAAATTCATCAAAAGCAGTCGTAAATATGACGTTCGGCATCTCGTCGAGGATTTCTAACATCTCAAATCCAGTCAGTTTTGGCATTTGGATATCTAGAAAAATGAGGTCAGGACGCATCTGTTGAATCATTTTTGCCCCCTCGAAACCATCTCCACATTCAGCAACTAACTCAATGTCCTCTTGTGGTTGTAAATATTCAGCGATAACCATCCGTGCTAAGGGCTCGTCGTCTATAATAATAGTCTTAATCATATTGTGGGATTTTTAAGGTCGAAGTAAATGTATTTTTATGAATAGAAGTTTCCAATAAGTCTGTACGACTATATAGCAGGAACAGCCGTCGTTGAATACTGGAAAGTCCGAACCCAGTACCTTTTCGGCTTTCGAACTGATCGGCATCAAACGGATTGGTAATCGCGATATACAGCATGTAATCTTCTACACGGATATCGATGGTGATTTCAACTTCACCAATCACATTGTACAGGCCAAACTTAATGGCATTTTCCAGTAACGGTTGGATAATCATGGAAGGAACCTTAGCTTGATTTGCCTCCTCCTGCAAATGAAAAGTCGTCGTTAAGCGATGTCCGAACCGTACTTTTTCTATATCAAGATAGAGTCTTAAGTGCGCGATTTCATCCGTGAGTGGAATCAACTGTTTATCATCTTTCCGCATTGTTCCGCGTAAGAAATCGGAAAGTTGAAATGTCATATTGCGTGCTTCATCTGGCTTGATGCCGATGAGGGCAATGATAGAATTAAGACTGTTGAATAAAAAATGAGGCTGAAGCTGTTGGCGTAAATTATACAATTCTGCATCCCGTAAAATACGCTCGGATTCCTCCTTTCTCTTTTTATTTTCCTCATATTCTTCCTGAATATTCCAAAAAACATTGATAATAGTTATGCACAGCAACAACAAGAAGTTGATGATAAAGCGGTAGGGCAAGACTTCGTAGAAATGGGTAAGCGAAATGTCGTCAAAAAATTGGTTTAGAAAGAATATGGACAACCCTATGCTAACGACCGTTAACGTCAGGCATATCACGATAATTTTTACATACTGGTTTTTGCGTGGTAAATAGAATTGAAGTGTGCTATATATAAGATAACAACAGATCGTTATGGACAGTGCACCAACTAAAGGCTCATAAGGTGAGATTGGTTTCGGACTGAGGTCCCACCACAGTAAAAAATAAGAAACGGCAAAGTACAAGATGCAGATCGTCCATGCACTAACATGTATCAAACGGTTTTTTGTAGTTAGTTTGAAGGTCATCTTACATTAACTATTTTTTATCGTGATACTGCCAAATATGGATGTGCCTGTGATGTATAAGCACTTGTTCTGATCCTTTACATTCGTGAGGATAGCGCGGCGGTCGTCATTTTCACTCAAAATTGACGATGCTGTAGTTGCTACTATCCAGTGCGGCGGTACAATAATCTTTGTGCTGCCAAATAATTGAAATACATCTAGTGCAACAGGTTGTTTGATGTCAGCTTGTAGCAAGTTGATTTCGGTACTACCAAAAAGATTGGTCATGTTGCCACCGAGAAAATTTTTGGAAAAAACAATTTTCTTGGCGTAGCCAAATATCGATTCTACCTTAATATAATTCTCACCTTCGTAGACATACCCCTTTTTCTCGCGTTGACGGTCTCCGTTATCTCCTTGGTTATCGGGCTGCTGAAACGGCGGAGCATAGGTCGTGGTCTCTGGTTCTGTATAGATGTCCACACGTTTATCCCAGTCAAATTCATCGACTTCCCAGCTTCTAGACGGCTGAGGAGGAATGGGTGGAACAGGGGGAGTGGTAGATTGGTTCCGGTTCCGCACGATAAAATAGATACCTATGGTAATAGCTGCGATGGGGAAGACAACCCCCCAAAAAGGAAGATCAATTAATCTTTTGATAACAAATAGTCCCCCCATGGCAATTAATATGACGGAGGATTTGTTTTCAAACTTAGAGTTGATTCCGATCACGATCCCGATGATAATCAAAATCATCTCCCAACCAAAGACTTCTCTTACAAACGGCAAGCCTAGATCCAGGTTGCGCATCAAGAGCGCCGCGCCCAGGAATACAATCGCAAACCCAACGATATTTGCGCTTTTATTGTTACCGCGAGGGGGAATAGGAGGTGGTGTTTTATGATCTCTTTCTCTTTCCATTACTACTACTGTTATATGTTTGATTCAAAAGTAATGCAATACTTAATAATACGTTAGCCAAAATAGGCAATACGATGCACTTTTTCGGTAAACACCGTACTTTTTTCGGCGAAACCTGCATGGACTACCAGAAGACGTATATAAAAATAAACGAACATTTTTTAATTAAATTTGGAAACATGAAATTAATTATTATATATTTATAGCGAAAAAGGATTTAAACTTAAATACTTACAATACTAATGGGAGATTTTGAAAACAAAGAGCGTGAAGAGGTATTTTCAAAAAAGGTGAGAGCGGGAAAGCGTACTTATTTTTTTGATGTAAAGGCAACTCGTTCTAACGATTACTATGTAACCATCACAGAAAGCAAAAAACGTTTTGAAGATGGACAATTTATTAAGCACAAGATTTTCTTGTACAAAGAAGATTTTGAAAAATTTGCTGAAGGATTGACAGACGTGGTGGACTATATTAAGGCTAACCAGGAAGTTGTTGAAAAACGCTATGAGCCAAATCAAGAGGACTCCGCCGAATATGCGCAGAAGGACGATTATTCTTTCTAACATATTTGAACTTAGAAAACATATGGAGCCACTATGAAGTGGCTTTTTTTATGATATTATTGTTAATTTCGTGGCTTATTAATGTCAATTATGCATAAGGTTATCATTAATTCGCTCGTCGTAGTTGGGCTATTATTCACAGCTCCAGTGTGTGCCCAAAAGAAAGCATTGAATTTTGCGCAATCGTGGGGTCAGGAAATATCGGTCACCAAACCGATCAACCAATATACAGGTTGGGCAGACAACGATCATTATATCGAGCGTGATCGTAAAGATGGGCGGCTTTATCAAATACATGTGACAACGGGTAAGCGTACACCCTATACACCGCCTGTTAAATCGGACACGGAAGTGTTTGTTAAGAATAATGATGTTTACATCCGTTACGGAAATAGTCCGGATAGACGCTTGACACACTCCCCCGACGTGGAAGAAAAGAATCCCACGTTATCGCCAGATGGAGAATATGTAGCGTTTACACGCAATAACGATCTATATAGTGTCAAAATAGACGATGGAAATGAAGTTCGTTATACGTCAGATGGTACAGATGTTATCTACAACGGTTGGTCTTCCTGGGTATATTATGAAGAAATTTTAGGACGTGCGACAAATTATAAAGCATTTTGGTGGTCACCAGATAGTAAACAATTAGCTTTTATGCGCTTTGATGACACGCAAGTGCCGATGTTTCCCATTTACGTTTCTGAAGGACAGCACGGTTATTTGGAAGAGACACGTTACCCCAAAGCAGGAGATCCGAATCCAGAAGTAAAAATAGGTTTTGTAAAAGTAGAAGGATCACCAATTATTTGGGCGGACTTTAACGAGCAAGACGACCAATATTTTGGAGAGCCTTATTGGAGTTTCGACAGCCAATCCATCATGGTACAGTGGATGAACCGGGACCAGACGAATCTGAAATTCTATTCGGTCAATCCTATCAATGGTACTAAAAACGAAATATATGACGAACAGCAGCCGACTTGGATTAACCTAGATCATAGTGAGCGCATAACCTACATGGCGGACAATAAACACTATATTTTGAAATCAGATCGTACGGGATGGGCACATTATTATCTTTATACATTGGATGGTAAGTTAGTTAACCCACTAACGTCGGGCGACTGGCAGGTGACATCATTAGCGCTCATAGACGAGAGACACAAAGTGGTGTACTTTACCGCTCGTAAGGAAAATTCCGCCACAGTAGACCTTTATCGCGTAGACTATTCCGGAAGGGGATTGAAACGCTTAACGTTTGGTAACTATACACATCAGGTAAAAGTTTCTCCAGATGGGAGGTATTTTATAACGGACTATTCCAATGTATCTACTCCCAATAAAATTGCGTTGTTAGATAACAAAGGTAAGCTGGTAAAAGAATTGGCGGACAGTAAGTCCATTGACTTTGATCAGTACAATGTGGGTAAAACCGAATATTTTACGATCCCTTCGGATGACGGGAAGTTTGATTTACCCGTTATTATAACCTATCCTGTAGATTTTGACGAAACGAAGACGTATCCGGTAGTTATGAGTATCTATGGTGGACCAGATGCCGGAACGGTGAAAAATACATGGAAAGGCACTTCGAGCCAATATTGGGCAAAAGAAGGCATTATTCAGATTACCTGTGATCACCGTGCTTCCGGACATTTTGGTAAGCAAGGTGTTGCGTGGATGCATAGAAACTTGGGTAAATGGGAAATGATAGACTATATTACCATAGCAAAATGGTTAAAAGCAAAGCCATGGGTAGCAGACGATAAGCTACTGATTACAGGACATAGTTATGGCGGTTATATGACCTGCTTAGCATTGACAAAAGGAGCAGCTTATTTTGATTATGGTATTGCAGGTGCTCCTGTTACCAGTTGGGAGTTATACGATACCCACTACACCGAGCGATGGATGGATACACCGCAAGATAATCCGCAGGGATATCATGACGGCTCGGTATTGACCTATGTTAATCAATATAAAGGGAGACTTCGGATTATGCATGGGGATATCGATGATAATGTACATATGCAGAATACCATGCAATTGGTGGATGCATTGACAGATGGCGAAGTTCCATTTGAGTTCATGATTTATCCCGGTAGCCGTCATGGGTTTGCACGCTCAAAAACAGCGTATGATTTTAAAGAGCGGGTTCGCTTTTATTATCAGTACCTGTTGGAGAAAGCGGTGCCGGAAGATTTTAAATAAATTACGCATCCTAGTTTTTTCTTTTAGGTATTATGCATTTATGTTTATTTCAAGAAGTATGCACGAACTCATTTAAAATTCGGTTAGTGAATGCAGGGCATTTTATTTAGGTTTGCATAATTATTTGTCAGCATGTTACAATATTTAAAGCAAAGCACATTTAAGGCAAACGAGGTTTTTATAAAAGCTATAGGTCTCTTGAAAAGCCATTACTTTTCAATTGCAGGACTTTGCTTTTTATTATTTATTACATCCAGCCTATCATCCTATTTGGCCTTTACATTGGCAGAGGCCAGTGGAGGTGTCGTGAAAGGATTGTTATGTTTTGTTTTTGTAACGTTGTTTTTCGGAACGCAATTGGTACTGATAAAAAGAGCTTTATTGCTTGCCAGAGGTGTTGAGCACGCAGATTTCAAAGATTATATTCCATCGGCAAAACAGTTTGTGAATTTTCTGATGGGCTTTATACTCTATTCTTTTTTATTAGGGATCGTCTATCTGCTTTCCTCCTTGTTGAGTTTTCCGTTACTGTATTTGGGAGCGGATATGGAAACATTGAGTATGGAAGTTAATCCGTTTCTAACGGGTTTGATTATGATGTTTGTATTGCTTCGCATTACTTTTTTTCCCTATTTTATCGTGGATAAAAAATATAATCTTTTTCGGGCCTGCCGTTTAAGTATAGCGCTGACTAAGGGTAATGTTCTGAACTTGTTGTTACTCCTGTTTGTGGTCGGAACAGCTTATATGCTTCAGGTCTCATTTGAGTATTTAGGTTACTTTATTATCGCGAAAATCTTCAGTGCGATCAATACATTTGTGATTATACCATCGGTCAGTCTGGTGATGGCAACGGCTTATCATAATATGATGAAAGATTACAAAGGAGGGGATGATCCACAATTATTAAGGAATATAATTTAAACAGGTATTTTGAAGAAGAAAAATATTGCCATATTAGGTTCTACGGGGAGCGTAGGTACGCAAGCTTTGGACGTAATAAGGGCATTGCCGGAGTTGTTGGAGGTTTCGGTGTTGACTGCGAGTGCAAATGCTGATCTGTTGATTGCTCAAGCACAGGAGTTTAGACCAAAAGCGGTCGTGATTGTCTGCGAAGAAAAATATACACAGGTAAAAAGTGCACTAGAAGGTTTGGGAATAACCGTGCTCGCTGGTGAAAAGGGTTTGGAAGAAGTCGTGCAGTTTGAGGAAATTGATATGGTTCTAAACGCCATTGTGGGGTCGGCGGGCCTACGCCCGACGGTTAAAGCGATAGAGCGGAGAAAAGATATTGCGCTGGCAAATAAAGAAACTTTAGTAGTGGCAGGTGCTTTGATGATGGATTTGGTTCATCAATACGGTGTCGCTATGTTACCGGTGGATTCCGAACATTCCGCTATATTTCAATGTTTGGTAGGTGAGCAGCATAATCCGATAGAAAAAATATACCTGACTGCTTCCGGGGGGCCGTTTAGAGGAAAAGATCGTGATTTTTTGGCGACTGTTACGAAACAGCAAGCATTGAAACATCCTAACTGGGTGATGGGTGCTAAAATAACCATAGATTCTGCGTCTCTCATGAATAAAGGATTAGAAGTGATTGAAGCAAAATGGCTTTTTAATCTGGCTGTAGAGCAGATTGATGTGATTGTTCATCCCCAATCGATTATCCATTCGGCGGTGCAGTTTCAGGACGGCTCCATGAAAGCGCAAATGGGGGTGCCAGACATGAAACTGCCGATTCAGCATGCATTGACCTATCCGTATCGTCAATCAAATTCATTCGAACGGTTTGACTTTATGAAGTATACTTCTTTGACTTTCGAGGAGGCGGATAAAGATACTTTTCGTAATTTGGAACTCGCATATCAATCCCTGAGAGATGGTGGAGACCGGCCTTGTGTATTGAATGCCGCGAATGAAGTTGCGGTGGCTGCGTTCTTGGCAGATGAAATTTCCTTTTTAGGGATGAGTGATTTGATTGAAGCGACAATGTGTCAGCAAAAAATGGTCAAAAACCCTTCTTTGGAGGATTTGTTAGCCATAGATAAGGAGACAAGGATTGTGGCACGAAGTTTAGCAAAATAAGAAATAAGAAGATTAATTTAATAAATGGGAACATTGATAATGATTGGACAGGTGATTTTAGGCCTGTCGATTTTGATAATATTGCACGAGCTGGGACACTTTCTGGCTGCGAGAGCATTCGGTATTAAAGTAGAAAAATTCTACCTTTTCTTTGATGCATGGGGAGTCAAACTTTTTAAGTTTAACTATAAAGGCTGTGAGTACGGGATTGGTTGGCTGCCGTTGGGTGGATACGTGAAGATTGCGGGTATGATTGACGAATCTATGGATACCGAGCAGCTGAAACAAGAACCCCAGCCATGGGAGTTTCGTTCTAAACCTGCGTGGCAACGTCTTATTGTGATGCTGGGCGGGATCATTGTCAACGTCATCGTGGGAATCGTTGTTTTTTGGATGTTAGCGTTTAGTTATGGAGAAAGTGATATTGATAACAGCAAATTAGCTTATGGTGTGGCTCCCGGTATTATCGGTAAGGAGGTTGGTATCCAACCCGGAGATAAGATCTTGATGGTCAATGGCAAACCCGCAATAGCCTTCCATACGGATATATTGGGTGCAGAAGTCATGATGGGCGGTGCGATTCTTACGATAGAAAGAGATGGGAATCAGCGAGAAATCAGCATACCTTCTGATATTCTAAATAAGGTGGCCGATCATAAAGCATTTGAATTTGCGCAGCCTCGCCGTAAAATGAGAAGCGTGAGCGAAATCCAGAAAGGTTCCGAGGCGGAGCGTATGCAATTTCAAACTGGAGATAGTATTCTTGCCGTAAATGGTACCCCAACGATATTTTTTGATCAATTTTCGGACGAGATTAAAAAGAATGTCAATAAATCGATAAATATTAATATTATAAGAGACGGCCGGGAACTGAGCCTGGCAGGCGGGGTAGATTCTACCGCTACGATTGGTGTCATCTTGATGACGGAAGAATTGCCGATAACCGCACATACATATGGCTTCTTAGAATCCCTGCCTATTGGCGCGAAACGAGCTTTCGAAGTGATTACTGTTAATATAAAAGGTTTTGGTAAGATCTTTAAAGGTGATGTGCGTGCGGATAAAGCCTTGTCCGGACCGGTAGGAATAGCCAAGATGTTTGGTACGGAAGTGAATTGGGGTAAGTTTTGGAGTTTAGTTGGGATGCTTTCCATGGCATTGGCATTTATGAACCTACTCCCGATACCTGCGTTGGATGGTGGTCACGTGTTGTTTTTGTTGGTCGAGATGATTCAGGGGAAACCATTAAGTGATAACTTCCTCGAGAAAGCCCAAATGGTTGGTTTCTTCATCTTAATAGCATTGATGTTATTTACACTTGGTAATGATATTATTAAGTGGTAATGCGTTAAGAGTGATGAGGGATTAGAAAGTGAGGGGGTTAAAAAGTTAAAATACTAAAACTGTTACTGATCACTGATTACTGCACTGATCACGAATTACGAGAAAAAATGGACGGAAAAACGAGAGCACATATAAAGCCGGGCATGGTGGTGAATATTGTGTTAAAAAAAGATCAACGTACCGGTAAATTGACAGAAGGTATTGTAAAGGATTTGCTTACTTCGGCACCTTTTCATCATCGCGGGATTAAGGTGCGGTTGGATGACGGGCAGATTGGCCGGGTACAAGAGATATTAGAAGAGTTATAATTTATATCTCATCATTTGTGAAAGAACGTTTTATTTGTTACCTTTGTCTCCCGTGAAAAATCAGGTAACATGTCTCGTCGCAATATCGCAAAGTTTCAATGTTTACATTGATTCACTACATATTTGATTTATTTTTAGCCCGTTTGGGCTTTTTTTATGTCTATAGCTACAAGAAAAAGATTACAGGAAATATTTAAATAGAGGAATAAGCGAATGACCAACTACAGTAAACTACCAGCCATTTTGGTGCTTGAAGATGGAACGGTTTATCACGGTAAGGCAGCCGGAAAAATCGGTACAACGACAGGCGAGATCTGTTTTAATACAGGTACGACCGGTTACCAGGAAATCTTTACAGATCCATCCTACTACGGGCAGATCATGGTAACGACCAATGCGCATATTGGTAATTACGGAATCGACGAGGACGATACAGAATCTGAAAAAATTCAAATTGCCGGTTTGGTCTGCAAAAACTATAATATCAATTATAGCCGTCAGATGGCAGACAGATCTATTCAAACCTATTTTGAAGAAGAAAATTTAGTTGGCATATCGGATATTGATACCCGTTCATTAGTGCGTCACATACGAAACAAAGGTGCGATGAATGCCATTATATCATCGGAAACGTTGGATGTCGCCGAATTGAAGGCCAAACTCGCACAAGTGCCGTCTATGGAGGGTTTAGAGTTATCTTCTGTCGTATCGACTAAAGAACCTTATTTTTACGGAGAAGAAGGTGCTCCTACCCGTATAGCCGTATTAGATTTAGGAATCAAAAAGAATATTTTACGCAACTTTGATGCACGCCAAGTCTATGCTAAAGTATTTCCAGCCAAGACTACCTTTAAAGAAATGGAGGAATGGAATCCCGACGGATATTTTATATCCAACGGTCCTGGTGATCCGGCAGCAATAGATTATGCGATAGAGACGATCAAAGAGATCGTAGCCGCAGACAAGCCGATGTTTGGTATATGCCTGGGGCATCAGATGCTAGCCTTGGCACACGGAATCCGTACAGAAAAAATGCATAATGGACATCGCGGTATAAATCACCCGGTAAAAAATATAATTGCAAATCGGTGTGAGATTACCTCACAAAACCACGGATTTAGTGTCGTAGCGGAAGATCTGGAGAAGTCAGACAAAGTAGAGGTGACGCACATCAACCTAAATGATAATTCGATTGAGGGAATCCGGTTAAAAGGAAAGAAAGCCTTCTCCGTACAGTATCACCCGGAATCATCGCCAGGTCCTCACGACTCACGCTACCTGTTTGATGATTTCATTGCTATGGTGAAAGCGTAATAATAAAGAGAAAATGCATACATTTCCGCTATAAAATAGTTCTGGATGGCTGAGGAGAACGAAATGAATTTATTTAGGTTTGACTATGCTAATTATAAATGCTATCTTAGTGTTTATTATACACTAAGATTGGGAAAGAAACTAATATAAGACAATAAAAAAATGAGTTTAATAATTGATGTTCATGCGCGCCAGATTCTGGATTCGCGCGGAAACCCGACAGTTGAAGTAGATGTAACCACACAAAATGGTTTTGTTGGTCGTGCAGCGGTACCATCTGGTGCTTCTACAGGTGTGCACGAAGCAGTTGAATTACGTGATGGCGATAAAACTAGATATCTGGGTAAAGGTGTCTTAAAGGCAGTAGAAAACGTAAATACAAAAATTGCCGAGGCATTGAAGGGTGTTGATGTGTTCGAACAGAATACAATTGACAAGATCATGATCGACTTAGATGGGTTAGAGAATAAAGGCAATTTGGGTGCTAACGCTATACTCGGTGTGTCGTTGGCGGTTGCTAAAGCAGCTGCACAAGAATCTCACCAACCATTATATCGTTATATTGGAGGTGTAAACGCGAATACATTGCCTATTCCGATGATGAATATCGTTAACGGCGGCTCTCATTCTGATGCACCTATCGCTTTTCAAGAATTTATGGTGATGCCTGTTGGTGCACCTTCCTTCTCCGAAGCGCTACGTTGGGGAACAGAGGTTTTTCATAGCTTAAAGAAAATTTTACATGATCGTAATCTTTCTACAGCGGTGGGAGATGAAGGCGGATTCGCACCGACATTTGATGGTACGGAAGATGCTATTGAAACGATCTTAAAAGCAATCGAAACAGCGGGTTATAAACCAGGTACTGATATTTGCTTAGCGTTAGACTGTGCTTCTTCAGAGTTTTATGTAGATGGAAAATACGACTACACGAAATTTGAAGGTGCAAACGGTGCCGTTCGGACTTCAGAAGAACAAGCCGCTTATTTAGAAGAATTAACACAAAAATACCCAATCATCTCTATCGAAGATGGTATGCAGGAAGACGACTGGGCAGGCTGGAAATTGTTAACCGATAAAATTGGTAGCCGCGTACAACTAGTTGGTGACGATTTATTTGTAACGAATACAAAACGTCTGCAACAAGGTATTGATAACCATACCGCAAACTCCATTTTGGTGAAAGTTAATCAAATTGGTTCGTTAACGGAAACCATCAATGCTGTTTCGTTAGCACAAAACTCTGATTATACTTCGGTAATGTCTCACCGTTCAGGAGAAACAGAAGATTCTACTATTGCCGATCTAGCTGTCGCATTGAATTGTGGACAGATCAAAACGGGTTCAGCATCGCGTTCTGATCGTATGGCGAAATACAATCAGTTGTTGCGCATTGAAGAAGAATTAGGCGATAACGCACGGTTTATCGGTAAAGACTTCAAATTTGCAATTAAGTAACATTTGAAATTTTTTAATAACAATAAAAAGGGAAGCTTAATGCTTTCCTTTTTATTTATAAGGATACGGGTTAAAAACTTGTAGGATCCCTCCTTAACACGAATTGTCGCATCCGTATGTTTGACAATTGTAGAAGTCTATCCTTAGTACTATTCCTTATGTCAAATATCCGCAGCGACGATTTTTTCTGTCCTTTTTTCTAAAAAAAGGATAAAATAAAAGTTATCTTTATGGCAGGATTTTTAAACTTTGCCTTTATGGAACGGTTCCTTGCTTTGATTCAGAATAAATACCTTATCGCAGGTGTAGCGTTTTTTATTTGGATGTGTTTTTTTGATCGATACGATTTCAGCACACAATTTGCCTATCAACAGGAAAAAAATAAATTAGAACGCGAAAGGGAATTCTACGAATCTGAAATTACCCGGATAGAGCAAGCCATAAAAGATGTACAGTACAGTCCTCGTGAAATTCAACGTATCGCCAGAGAACGTTACAAAATGAAAAAGGATAACGAAGATATTTACGTCATCCAGCAAGTTGAACCGAAACAATAAAATTAAACCTAAAACTTCAAATGTTTAACGGTTAACCCATTATTGATAAGTTGCTTTAGGGCGTCTATTCCGATTTTGAGATGGGTTTCCACATATTTCTCCGTTACCGATAGATCACTTTCCGCCGTTTTTACACCATCCGGTACCATAGGCTGATCGGAGACTAGTAGGAGAGCCCCGGTTGGAATTTTATTGGCGAACCCCACACTAAATATGGTCGCTGTTTCCATGTCAACGGCCATTGTCCGTATGCTCTTCAAGTATTTTTTAAACGCTTTATCGTGTTCCCACACGCGCCTATTGGTCGTATAAACCGTACCCGTCCAATAGTCCAATGAATAATCCCGGATTGTTGTAGAGATTGCTTTTTGCAAAGCAAAGGCGGGGAGCGACGGAACTTCAGGTGGAAAGTAGTCATTGGATGTACCTTCACCTCTCACCGCGGCAATAGGTAAAATAAGTTCTCCAACAGGAATTTTCTTTTTTAATCCACCCGTTTTGCCCAAGAACAAAACGGCTTGCGGGGCAATGGCAGATAGAAGATCCATCACGGTCGCTGCCATCGGGCTTCCCATGCCGAAATTGATCATGGTTATGCCACCGGCGGTACAGGCTTGCATGGCTTTATCTTCGCCGTAGATAGGCGCATTGTCATGCATCTCGGAAAACATTTTGACATATTTCGAAAAATTCGTCAACAATACGTACGGCTCAAATTCTTCCAGTGGGCATCCCGTGTAGCGGGGCAACCAGTTCGTAACAATATCCTCTTTCGTACTTAATCCGGGTGTAACCGGCGTCTCTACTGTTTTCTTCTTCTTCGTCATAGCGCTTTTCGATTAATAAAACAATGGTTTCAAAATACAAAAATCCCCCAACATTGTTGAGGGATTTTTCATTAAAATAAATGCTGCACACGCCTGCATGCAGATTGTGTTTTAAGCGACATGCAATTTTTTTATGTCTGATTTTGCAAACTTCTGCTTCGCATAATCGAGCGTTATATGCAGAACTTTTTCATTATCCACCTCTTTACTTGTCGGTAGTTCAAACATGGCATCAAGCATGATGGCCTCACAAATACTACGTAAGCCCCGGGCACCTAGTTTGAATTCCCATGCTTTATCTACAATAAAATCATAAACATCTTTATCAAACACCAATTCAATATCCTCGTACTGGAATAACTTTACATATTGCTTGATTAAGGAGTTTTTGGGCTCTGTTAGGATACTTAATAAGGTCTCTTTATCCAACGGATTCAAATACGTTAATACGGGCAAACGACCAATTAGTTCCGGAATAAGTCCGAAGTTCTTTAAGTCTAGTGGCGTAATATACTTATACAGGTTGTTAAGATCGACATCCTGTTCTTCCTCCTTCATTTTATAGCCGACTGTTTGTGTGCGCAAGCGATTGGCTATCTTCTTTTGAATGCCGTCGAATGCTCCTCCACAAAGGAAGAGAATATTGCTGGTATTCACGGAAATCATTTTCTGGTCGGGGTGTTTACGACCACCTTGTGGAGGTACATTTACGTTTGTACCCTCTAGAATTTTCAATAACGCTTGTTGTACACCCTCGCCTGATACATCTCGTGTAATGGAAGGATTGTCACTCTTCCGGGCGATTTTATCGATCTCATCAATATAGATGATACCTCTTTCTGCCGCTGCAACATCGTAATCCGCTGCTTGCAATAAGCGGGTTAAAATACTTTCCACATCCTCTCCAACGTAGCCCGCTTCGGTTAGTACCGTAGCGTCAACAATGCAGAAAGGAACATTTAATATCTTCGCAACGGTTTTTGCTAACAATGTTTTTCCGGTTCCAGTTTCTCCTACGATAATGAGATTGGACTTTTCGATCTCAATCTCATCTTTATCCACCTTTTGGTTTAGCCGTTTGTAATGGTTATATACCGCTACGGAAATCACTTTTTTGGCGTCGTCCTGACCGATTACATATTGGTCAAGATGTTGCTTTATCTCTGTCGGACGGACTAACTTTAAGGTTGTTTGCAACGATTTGCTTTTTCGTTGTTTCAGCTCTTCGGCCAAAATCTCACCGGCCTGTGTCACGCAGCGATCACAAATATGAGCCCCGTCACCCGCAATAAGCATCTGGGCATCATTTTTACTGATGCCGCAAAAGGAGCAACGGACGTCTCTATTATTAATCTTACTCATTGATTAATTGTTATTTAACTTCTTTTTTGGGTAATAATACCTCATCAATCATACCAAACTCTTTCGCTTCCAATGCTTTCATCCAATAATCACGATCGGATGACTTTTCTACCCATTCGTAGGACTGACCCGAATGTTCGGAAATGATGGTGTACAATTCTTCTTTTAATTTCAACATTTCGCGCAGATTGATCTCCATATCGGACGCCACACCCTGTGCGCCACCAGATGGTTGGTGAATCATTACACGGGCATGTCTTAAGGCAGCGCGTTTACCTTTCGCGCCGGCAACTAGCAATACAGCGCCCATGGAAGCCGCCATGCCGGTACAGATGGTAGCTACATCCGGTGCAATATATTGCATGGTGTCGTAAATACCTAATCCAGCGTATACGCTTCCGCCTGGCGAGTTAATATAGATTTGAATATCGCGCTGAGCATCGGTAGACTGTAAAAATAACAACTGTGCCTGTACGATATTCGCCACTTGGTCATTGATTGCATCCCCTAGAAAAATAATACGGTCCATCATCAAGCGTGAAAATACATCCATCTGTGCAACATTTAACTGGCGCTCCTCAATAATGTAAGGGGTGAGGTTTGTTGGCATGTTT
This sequence comes from Sphingobacterium micropteri, assembly GCF_014692515.1. GTDB lineage: Bacteria > Bacteroidota > Bacteroidia > Sphingobacteriales > Sphingobacteriaceae > Sphingobacterium > Sphingobacterium micropteri. Next base: position 171,742 of record NZ_JACOIK010000001.1, read on the forward strand.
TGTTGTACACGAGAAATAAAACCGTCTACATGTTGACTTCCGATACGATGATGCTTGATAGCATATTTTCTAAATTCGTTTTTATCTATATTCATGCTGTTCTGTTTTTTCTATTTTCCAAAGACTAATATAAAATTATAATTTCAATATGTGTTACAAATTTAGAACCGAATTGTAATTTGGCAGTTCGGATAAAAACTCGAACCGATTTTCTTCGAAATGTATACGGCAATAATAGTGGTTTAAGCCATTGCTAACCACGAGTAACGGTATTTTATGGACGCTGTTGTAGTTAGCAATTTGCTGAAACACTTTTTCGGTAATTTTGACAGTAGGCGATTTAAACTCTGCCAAAAGTATTTTTTTTCCGCTGTTGTTAAAAACCAACAAATCACTTCGTTTTCGCAACGTATTCAATTTCAGTCCTCCTTCGATATGCATCAACGATTTTGGGTAGCCTTTGTGTTTATGGAGATAATGTACCCAATGCTGCCTTACCCATTCCTCCGGTGTGAGTACCAAATCCTTTTTTCGCAGCTCGTCAAAAATAAACAGCTTGTCTAGCTTTTGTGTTATTTTAGAAGAATATGGGGGTAAATTCAACGGAATCGGCTCAAACATACACAAAAGTAAAAATTTAAAACCGTATTTTCGCAAGGTATGAATGCAAATACAATCCTCTCCGATATAAAAAAAAGAAAATTCGGTCCCGTCTACCTCCTTCATGGAGACGAATCTTATTATATTGATTTGGTAAGCGATGCGTTGGAAGAACAGGTACTGAATGATGCCCAAAAAGGGTTCGATCAAACCATCTTGTATGGAAAAGATACCAGCATGGTGAATATCGTCAATGCGGCAAAGCGCTATCCGATGATGAGTGATCATCAGTTGATTATTATCAAAGAGGCGCAGGACCTAAAATGGAAAACAGAAGAAGAATTATTGCTCAAATACCTTGAAAATCTAACACCTACTACCATCTTGGTATTTGCGTACAAGTATAGTAAATTCGATAAACGGAAGAAAATTTACAAGGCTTTTGAAAAAAACGGCATTGTCCTCGAATCCGCTAAGCTTTATGAGAACAAGATAGGGGAGTGGGTTACAGCGCAATTTCACAGCGTTCAACGGCAAATTCATCCGCAAGCAGCTGCTATGATGACCGAATATCTGGGGACAGATCTGTCCAAAATAGTAAATGAAATCAATAAGTTGATTTTAAACGTTCCGCAGGAGCAAGAGATCCAACCCTTACATATCGAACAGAATATAGGCATCAGTAAAGATTTTAATGTCTTCGAACTGCAATCCGCTCTAGCTAAGCGAAATGTGGTGAAAGCGATGCAAATTGTCGACTATTTCGCGGCAAATCCGAAATCGAATCCATTACCGGTCGTTATCGGTAATTTGGGTAATTATTTTATGAAGATTCTAAAATATCACTATCTACCCGACAAATCTCCGCAGGTTGCTGCAAAACAACTCGGTGTGCATACCTTCTTTTTAAAGGAATATGAAATGGCTGCACGAAACTTCAATCGGAAAAAGACGTTCGAAGTCATCCACTATTTAAGTGTATATGACTTAAAAACAAAAGGTCTCGATGTAGGGCCTTTTACCGAAAATGGAGAAATTATTCGCGAGTTGGTATTTAAGATTTTGCATTAGCGTCAATATCGTCGTCGTCTTTCGGTCGTTCTTCCGATTCATGGATTTCCTTGTATTTCATCGTAATCGTCTCCGGGACGGCCTCGGTGTCAACTTCCATTTCGACCGCTACCTTTTTCGAACTCTTAGGTTTTCTGACAACCCCCCATTTCATGAGTAAAATCTGTGTCGAGTTTCTTTTGAGGTGTTCTTTTTCGGGTTCACCAATGAGGAAGCCAAAGGCTTCCATAGACGGAATAGCGTCGAAAAGGACTTTAATGGTAGCCGTTAACGGCAGCGCGAGTATTAAACCGGAGAGTCCGAATAACATACCGCCTAAAAGGATAGCGATAATCGCCATGAGCGGATTGATACTAACTTTACTACCTACAATATTAGGTGTGATAATGTTTCCCTCCAAAAACTGTACAACTTGAAACCAGGCGACAACCCCGATAGCATACCAAGCACTGTCTTTTACAGCTAAAGCAAATAAGGCTGGTAAAATAGAGCCAATGGCAATTCCAATATAGGGAAGAAGCATCAACAACGAGGCTAGCGTGCCAAAAAACCAAGCGTACTCGATCCCCATAACCATCAACCCAACGGTATTCAGCACAGCCACAATACCCATCACCGTTATCAACCCTAACAGGTAACTTTGTACGACATCATATATCTTATTCAATGTGGTGTCCACCTTGGTGTGCGGAACACTTTTGAATGCCCTAAAAAAGAATTCTCGAAAAAAAACGCGATAGTACAATAGAAAAAAACTAAATAACGGTACCAAAACAACACCCGCAACCATGTTACCAATTGACCCAAAGGTAGCCGTAACTACGCTGCCCGCGTTGGACGCCATCTTATTCCCTTGGTCCCGCAGTTGATTCATAATCTCGCTACGCTCAATGCCGAAACTTTGTTCAACCCAAGCTTGTGCACGTTCTAGTACTGAGACGACCTTTGCGGTTATAGCCGAGGCATCTTTACCGATAATAATACTTTGATGGACGATAAACCAACCAATTGCCCAAATGATCGCGATAGCGATAAGTACAGAAAGTATAGCGGCAAACGCTTTGCCCAAGCGAAGACGTTCAAAGAAACGGGCTAGTGGAAACAAGGAAATCGATATCAGAATAGAAAACAGCAAAGGCACGAGGACACTTTGCGTCACGTACATGAAAGCCAGCAAAAGTGCCATAGCGATCAGGCTCGATGCCAAGTCGAGCGAATAGGGGTATTTTTTAGAATTATTTTCCATGTTACGGCTTCTTAATTGTAAGTGAAAACGATTAAGGTCTTCTTTTGTTTTTTATATCCCAATGCAGCACATAAAAAAATGCTAAAAATATAATAACACTATTGAGTATAAATATAATAGGAATTTTGCTAATCTCATCATGATAAATATATCCGGCTAGCAGTGCGCCTCCACCGATACCTATTTCTAAAGCAATGTACATCGTAGCCATCGCTTTTCCCCGGTGTTGCGGCAAGCTGAGGTCTATGGTCCACGCATTGACAGCTGGCGAGAGAATACCGCCCCCTATGCCATACACAATAGCACCTAGAATTAAACCATTTACAGAGCTACCTAAGCCGAGGAGCAACAATGAAATAGAAATAATGACAATCCCCACATACATCACACGTATTCGGCCATAACGATCCGACACTTTGCCCGAGATAAAACGAATACCAATCGAGGCTAAGGTATAAGCCGTAAAAAATAATCCTTTGTTGCTGATACCTAAATGGTCGCTCCAATCGGGTATCAATGTGAGAATAACACCGTATCCGGAATAAGAGAGCAGTGTCACGACACCTGCGGGAATCGCACGCCATTCAATGATTTCCCCTCGATTGATCCGAAGCATGCTCCAAGAGAATTTTCGCTTGCCAGGCAATGTTTCTCCCATGCGTATGACAATGAGAATGGACAACAGTGCAAAAGCGGATGAGCAATAAAACATTGCATCGATACCCTGATCTTTAGCGATGTAGCTGCCGATAGCAGGACCAATGGCACTGCCAATTGCGAACGCAAGCCCATGCATACCCAAGGCTTCGCCCCATCGGTTTTGTGGAATGATGTCCGCAATGTAGGCCGCAGTTGCAGTAGGCTTAAAGCCTGTCGAAAAACCGTGGATAAGCCGGAGAAAGAAAAAACCGGCTACCGAACTGAGAATAGGATAGAGGAAGCCGCAGACAAAACACACCATAGAACCGATGGCCATTACCGGAACGCGTCCCCAACGGTCTGTCAGTTTACCACTGAAAGGACGGGATATGCCCGCTGTCAATGTAAAAAGCGCAATAATCAATCCCTTATGTTCCGCTCCGCCCATCTGGCTAAGATAGTTCGGCAATTCGGGGATAATCATGTTGAAGCTTGCACAAAACAGAAGCGAGCTCAGACACAATAAAATAAAAGGTAACGTATATATCGACTTGGAGTCGTCCGACTGCTTAACCATTCTCCAATTTTTGTCTTGCGATTTCAGAACAGAAAATCGTAGTGGCAACGGCTACATTTAGTGATTCTGCCTGTCCAATACGTGGAATGGTAATCGGATGATCTACCTTCTCTACAATTTCATCGCTGATGCCATTTCCTTCGTTTCCCATGATGATAAGTGCCGCATCTCCAAAGTCGGTTTTATAGATGGATTTTCCATCAAGCAATGCGCCAAAAGTGGGCATTTCGGATTGATCGATGAAATCTGCTAAAGGTGTATAATAAATTTTAACACGAGCCAACGAACCCATTGTTGCTTGTACAACTTTAGGGTTGAAAGCATCAACAGTACCCATAGAGCAAATAATATTATTTATGCCGAACCATTCTGCTGTTCGGATGATGGTTCCCAAATTTCCCGGATCCTGTATATCATCCAAAAGTAAGGTGTGCTGTTGCCTTAAAATCGTCCAATTAAAACCTTCCGACGGTGGTAAATGAACAAGTGCCAGTACCCCCTGCGGATTGGTCAGACCGGAAATTTTTTGAAATTCAGCCGTACTAACCGCTATACATTTTAATTTTTGCGGTAAATTACCCATTTTTGTTCGAGCTTCCGCCGTGGTGTATAAGCTGTGAACTTGGTAATCGGAAGATAGAAATTCGAGTACTGACTTCACGCCCTCGACAATAAAAAGTCCATGCTGTTTGCGAAACTTTTTATGTTGCAATGACGTAATTAAACTAATTTGCGCTTTTGATAACATTGCTTAATGATTAAGAAGTACAGTTTTTTTGTTTGTGCAAGTATAATGCTTTTGTTGCTATTTTTTGCATCCTGTCGTTCGGCAAGATACTTAGAAGAGGGACAAGCATTGGTGACGGATGTGGATATCACGGGCGTTCCCCCAAATATAAAGGAAAATGCAACAGCGTATATATCGAATGAAATTAAACCGAATTCGAGACTGAATCTCACCATATATAATTTGTTCAACACCCGGCGAGGACGATATAAATTGGAAAATAGACGGAATGTGGGCGAACCGCCTCATGTGCTTGATTCGTCCTTGGTGGAGCTTTCTGCACAACAGATTAATCGCTATCTCCAAACGAAAGGATATTTTAATGCATTCGTAATACCGCAAGTGCATGTGAAAAAAAAGAAAGCCCGTATTGATTTTAACGTTGCGTTAGGACAGGCATTTCGGTTTGGTGATATCCACTATCGTGCTGACGACCCCACGATTGAGGAGATATATGCACAGGAGGTCAGATCGGAGTCACTGGCTAAAACAGGAAAGCAGTTTGATAGTGCGGATTTGCTTCAGGAGCGGGAACAACTTTATGAAAAGCTGAAAGAACGTGGATACTACGATTATCTTCGACAATATATGCGTGTAGGTATTGATACGAATGTGATTGCGAAGCAGGCTGATCTCCACGTGGAAATCCAAGACCCAACGGATAGCACGCGGCATACCGTTTATCACATTGATAGTGTGTTTGTACGAATTATATTGCCATACGGGCAGGTCGGGACACGAATGCCGCATTCGGCAGTAGATACCAGTTTACATATCGTCTATAATGACGAAACCGGGCGCTTTCGGCTAAAGCCTTTGTCCCGATATATGTATTTAAGACCGGGCATGCGTTACAATCTCAAAAAAGAGAATCAGTCTTATGATCGTCTTTATGAAATGAATGGTTTTAGAAATGTGAAGATCAACCATCAAAAAACGGGGAACGACCGTTTGAATACGTTTTATGAACTGACGCCTCGTCCGGTTATGGCTAACCAAGTGGAAGGAGAGTTTACGTTTAGTTCGGGGATGAGTGGTTTTAATGTGGGAAATACATTTTCGCATCGCAATGTATTTGGCGGCGCGGAGCAACTGGAAGTAAAGATGCGATACGGGGTGTTATTTGATCCTCGTTTGGAAGGGAACTTAGCGAATAAGATTTTTAATAACGATTTTCAGGTAGGTGTCAACCTTATTATTCCACGTTTGATGACGCCTTTTGAAAATTCCAGCACGGGAACCTACGGGCTGCCACGAACTACCTTTTCCAGTACATTGCAATTTTTTCAACAGGATCAAACGTATTCCAATAGATATTTTACCAACTCGTTAAATTATATATGGTATACGAGCCCCCGTTCGCAACATAGTTTAACCCCCGTGTCTGTGGAGTATCGGGTGGGAAGATTAGACGATGCCTTTCAACGGCAATTGGAAGATGAAGGGTATTTATTATACGTTAGAAGTAATAATCGGGAGTATTTTGGTTTAAGTGCGCAATATAACTATACCTACAATGCTGCGAAACTGTTGACTAGAGAAAATTTCAACTATTTCCGTATCGGATTGGAAAGCAGCGGAAACGTATTAGACTTGTTAAGTGATGTATTGAAGTTGGAAAGGTCACCGGAAGGGGAGCGCTTGTTGTTTGGGGTACCTTATCTGCAGTTTGCGAAAACAGAAGTTGACTACCGATGGTATCGTCATTTGGGGGGAAACAAACAATTTGTACTACGATTTAATGGCGGAGTTGCTGTTCCTTATGGCAACAATTCTCGTTTATTGATCTTTGAAAAAAGTTTCTTTGGAGGAGGGATGAACGGAATCCGGGCTTGGCAAGCGCGTACATTAGGACCGGGTAACTATAATCGGGCAGGCTTACCAGAAGCGTTAAGGCTAAATTTGCGAAACTTGGATCAACTGGGTGAACTTAAACTAGAAGCGAATGCCGAGTATAGATTTCGGATATTGAATAATTTTATGGGGGCGAAGTTGAATGGTGCTACGTTCCTTGATGCCGGAAATATCTGGTTGCTGAGAGATAACGAGATCACCACTAACGGTACCTTCAAGGCTAATGAATTTCTTTCGCAGATAGCACTCGGTACAGGATTTGGGCTACGGTTGGATATGGATTATTTTATTATCCGCTTGGATGCCGGATTGAAATTAAAGGATCCACAATTTGCCAAAGGCGAACAGTGGGTAATTAAGGAATTCTTTAATAGCCGAGAGTTCAAACAGCATTTTTATGAAACCCATCGCCCGGACAGGTATAATTTTATCCAATACAATTTTAGTGTGGGATTGCCATTTTAGATCAAATTCTTCAGCGCATCCAGTATACTTTCCATGATCGTGGAAAAATCCAATCCTTTAGCAAAGTGGAAATAGGCGTATACGATGGCTATGATGACGAAGGTCACGAGAAACCGTCTAAATAAGTAAGCTATCAGTAGGATGGCCAGTGGAATAAGTAATAGTAGCAAACCGTTAATTTTAAATGGCTTCAGCTCCTTGTCTTTCTTATGGATGTAGTATAGCTTGCTTACTGTATTTTCCTGATTTTTGTGTTTGAAGAAAACAAATGTAGAGGATTCTACCGGCTGTTGTACAACTGCAACTCCATCGTGAAATTGGAGGTTTTGTTGAAAACCATTTAGATTAAAAACAAACGTCCCGTTGATTCTTTCTAAAGGCTGCTCGGTACTATCCAATGCGATGATGGCAAGCTTGCTATTTTGCGTAAGATTTTCCTTAACGATAAAATTATCGATGCGTTGCGGTTGCGCCTGGGCTGATGCAACGGACAAAAAAACGAAAACCAGTATATGAATGATTTGCCTCACGTTAGATTAAAATCTCCGCTGCAATAATAAGAAAAAAGTGATATATTTCCTCTATAATATAGCCCCTGATGGCTGAGGAGAGCGAAATAATTTAATTTTATATGCAGGTGCGATTATATTGCATATAAAATTAAATTTATTTAGGTTTGTAGTCAATAAAAAAAGATATAGACTGATATGGAAAATACAGTGTCTCCAAGACCCGCAAAAAAGACAGACAACAACGCAAATCGCACGGAATATTACGTGCAGCTAACAGTTGCTATTGTTATTGGCCTGGTAGGTGTATTCATCCGGTTTGTTCCCGATGTTTTACCTTCCTTGGATCAGATGACCTTTCTGTTTTCTTTGATAGCAAATATATTAATGATTGTGGCGTCAATTATCGCCTTTAAAGTGGTATTCGATATTTTAGGATTTGGTAAAAACAAAAACTAAGTTTTTGTTTTTAGAGCATATTAAAAAAATAAGAGCCTGAATTTTTTCAGGCTCTTATTTTTTTAATATGTTACGCTAGAAGCGACCATGTACTCCAAGGGATACGTGACAGGATAAAAACCAAGCCAATGATATAAAAGATCAGGACGGTTTTATTGGCTTTTTGACTATCGATTTGTCTTTTCGCTTTGGAATAACCTACCGTGATCAAAATAATCGCCAAAAGCATCATGAGTGGGTGCTCCAAAAAGTAAAGGCGCGACAAACTGTTTTTCATATTTTCACCGGAAAACGATTGTATACCCAAAGGAGATACGAAGTATATCACCAAACCCACGATGAATTGCAAATGGGCGGAAACAAGACCAAGCAAAGCAATTTTTCGGTTATACGATTTTTTTCCCAGATAGTTTGCCAATGTAATCACAATGGCAATGACCAATGCCAGCAATAGTACAATAGCCAGCGTCGAATGTAGATGTTTCATTCCTGTTAACATGTTTGTTTGTATTTAATTGTTCTCTCTCTTAATATTATAACTCCTCATCAACCTTCACTCTTCAGACGTTTATCGCCCAATTCCTTAAATTCCGACTTTGCTTTAAAATTAGGGAACGTACTTTCCATGCTCATCGTATAGCCAATGTCGAAGAATAAACGTATATCTGCTATGATACCGCCAAAATCCCAGTTTTCATCTACCTCGTCTGTTACCGTATGGTATCTTCCGGCTAGTGCTTCTCTCCGGCGTTCAATATCCACCGTGTCGGTAGATAGAAGTTCGCTTCCCGCGCCCATAAAAAGCCCCGGGACACCGGCTTTTACAAAGTTGAAATGGTCGGATCGATAAAAGCCGCCTGACGTCGGATCACTTTCTCCTTTCATCACACGGCCAAATTTGGCGGCTGATTTTTCGACATAATCCTCAATTTCTGTTTGCCCGATGCCTACCACGGAAACATCTTTGGTCGCGCCTAATGCGCTGAAAGCATCCATATTCAGATTAGCGACAGTTTTAGCCAACGGATAGATCGGGTGTTGGGCATAATAAGCTGATCCAAGTAGACCCTCTTCTTCCGATGTTACGGCCAAGAAGATAATCGAACGTTCTGGTTGTACTTTTGCCGCTTGGAAAGCCTTTGCGATTTCAAACAAGGCGGCTACACCGGCGGCGTTATCAATTGCACCATTATAAATAGCGTCTCCATCAACAGGCTCACCTACACCCAAGTGATCCCAATGTGCCGTATAAATAATAACTTCATCTGGCCTCTTTGCGCCTTCCAACTTCGCAATAACATTATTAGAGGTTGATTTTCGGAACGTATTGTGAATACCTACCGACGTGCTGACATTTAACGGTATAGCCTTAAATCCCGGTTTCTTAGCTTCTTCCATTACATTCGGCGATATATCCGATAGTTGGAAGAGCTTCTTCGCGGTTTCATTGGAAATCCAACCTTCAAATTCGGAAAATGAAGCGCCATTATCTTCCGATATTAAATCTAGTTGTGGTCCCGACCATCCCGACCGTACCACGTTCCAGCCGTAACTCGCGGCCTCCGTTTCATGTATCAACAGAATACCGGTTGCACCTTGTCGGGCAGCTTCCTCATATTTGTATTTCCAACGGCCATAATAGGTCATGGTATCCGCTTTAAATAAACTTTTATCATATCGACCCGGGTCGCTCACCATGGCTACGACTGTTTTGCCTTTTACATCCAGCCCTTCGTAATCGTTCCAGTCAAACTCCGGAGCAACGATACCAAACCCGACAAAGACCAATTCTGATTCGGCGACGTCGATATCGTCTTGTAGACGTCGGCTTCCAATAACATAATCATCAAGATGATTTGCCGACAGCGTACCTGTTTCACTTTTGAATGTCAATACTTTATTCTTAGGCTCGGAGGAAATTTCTACCAACGGCACCTCCTGAAAGTAAGAAGCGCCGTTGCCCGGTTGTAAACCTAAATCTTTGAATTGCTGTTCAATATATTGTACAGTCAGTGTATCGCCTTTTGTGAAGGGCTTCCGACCGAGAAACTCATCCGAGGAAAGTTTCGTCACATGTGCTTTATAGGTGTCTTCTGTGATTGCCGCGATAGCTGCAGAATCCAGCCCATCCGTATGATGATTATCTGTTCCGTCCTGTTGGCAAGATAAAAAAAGCGTTGCCGTAGCCGAAATCAATAGTAGGTTTTTCGTCATGATCATATATGAAACGTTTTGCGCACTAAAGTTACAAGATTATTTTGGAATACTCTCCGTATCCGTTAGTAATACTACTTCCGCAATAGGATGGATAAGGTATATGCGATCCGTACTCAACTCTCTACACTTGTATCGTTTTCGGAGTTTTTCCCCTTTTTGGAAGATGCGCCCATTTTGGAGGGCAAAGATACTCTCGTCTGGTATGGACTCTATAGTATGCTGTCCTGTTGGTTCTTTGTCGTACTTTTTAAGTATCCGATATAAGTTTATATCTGTACAGCTTGAGGCCGCCGGATTTTCCATGTAGCGGATAATAGCCTCCAAGATATCGGACGGGAAGATGTCCAGATGAAGGAACGGTTGCATGAGTTCTTTATAATGTTGCTTCCACTCCGGACCATGTGGTTTTACACGCTGTTTATACTGTTGCCAAGTTTGTAGATGTGCAAATTCGTGTATCGTCGTGATCAGAAAAGCATAGGGGTTGAGATCGTGATTGACCGATATCTTGTGTGGTGCGCCGCGGAAAGGAGCCATATAATCGCCCAACTTTGTCGTCCGGCTTCGTGAAATACGGAATCGACAGCCGGTATCATTAATCCACGCAGAAATAATCGGGGCTGCGGCTTCCGGCATATATTGACTAAGTTGTTTGGAAAAATCGGGCATGTGTGACAAACATATTGATTTTTTTCGAGACGGTTGTTTTATTTTTTTCATGCCCACCAAAATCATTATCTTTGATAGCACGAACGAGAAGCCATGCTGAATAGACTTTTTATCAAGAATTATGCATTGATTGAGAACCTGGATATCCAATTTGATAAGGGGCTGAATATTATTACCGGAGAAACTGGGGCCGGTAAATCCATTATGATGGGGGCGTTGGGGCTTATATTGGGCAACCGTGCGGAGGGAAAGCATTTTTTTCGGGAGGACCAAAAGTGTGTGATAGAGGGCTTCTTCAAGATAGATGCTTACGGTCTACACGATTTTTTTCAGGAAAATGATTTGGAATACGACGACCAAACGATTATTCGCCGGGAAATAGCCATTGACGGGAAGTCACGTGCTTTTGTGAACGATTCTCCCGTGACCCTAAATGTTCTACGGTTGTTAGGCGAACAGCTGATTGATATCCATTCACAGCACGCTACGCTGCAATTGAATACAGAACGTTTTCAATTGATGATATTGGATAATGTCGCAAAGAATCATGGCGTTCTACACGATTATAAACAACATCTGTCGAAATACAAACAACAGCAAGAATCGTTAAACCGTCTGCGGGAAGATATTGCAGGGGCGAATGCCGCGTTAGACTTTAACCAGTTTCAATTTGATGAATTAGATCAAGCCCATTTGGAAGAAGGAGAACAGGAAAAGCTCGAAGCCGAACTGAGCCAACTGGAAAATGCAGAAGAGATAAAAAGAGGACTTTTACGTGCGCATCATTTATTGAGCGAAAGCGAACAATCTATCACTTTTTCGTTAAAAGATACGTTGCAACAACTTCAGGCTGTGCAACTTTTCATGCCTGCTGTGGAAGAACTAGCAGCACGTCTACAAAGTGCATGGATTGAAGTGAAAGATATCGCAGATGAAGTCAGTGCCAAGGAACAAGACGTGTTTATGGATGAAGGACGGTTAGTGGAAGTTAATGAGCGATTGAGCCTATTATATAGCTTGCAAAAAAAACACCGGGTAGAGGCTGTGGCGGAGCTTATTACGTTACGAGATGAGCTCGAGCAAAAGATTTTGGTGGTAGCTAATCAAGGCGAACAATTGGCTGCTTTAGAGCAAGAGGTGGCCGGATGTTTGAACCTGTTGGAAAAAGCAGCGATGCGTCTTCATGAGACACGGCAGCAAGCTGTTGGTCAGGTAGAGGAATATGTCCAGACCGTATTGGCAGCGGTCGGCATGCCAAATGCCCAATTAAAAATAGAACTTTCCTTATTAGAAATTGATAAATACAAAACCACAGGTGCGGATGAGATCCGGTTTCTTTTTTCTGCGAATAAAGGACAATCTTTACAGGCTATACATCGCGTGGCATCTGGAGGAGAACTATCCCGTGTCATGCTTGCGGTTAAATCGCTTGTGGCACAAACATCTGCATTGCCCACCATTATATTCGATGAAATAGACACCGGTATTTCGGGCGAAGTGGCGTTGAAAGTGGGGGAGATTATGGAACATTTAGCCGGCAACATGCAAGTACTCGCTATTACACACTTGCCGCAGATCGCGTCAAAGGGCCAGGCCCATTTTAAGGTGTTTAAGCAAGATGAGGGCGATAAAACCAAAACGGATATTTCATTATTGGCGAAGCAAGACCGCGTATTGGAAGTCGCACAAATGCTCAGCGGTGCAAATCCGGGTGCATCAGCTTTGCAGCATGCAAAAGAGTTGATTGAAAGGTAAACCAACTAGACGATAGGGTCTCCTATCGTCTAGTTGAGTTTTTTCGATCTCTATATCGATCCAGAATTCGTTGTGTCATCGCATTATCCATTTGCCAATCTTCTCCGGGTCCCCATTCCACGACTTCTTTATTGACAAAATAAACCCAAATCGGTCTGTTTTCATGTTCCTTGGTATAGGAGTTATATTCTAGACGTAAATATTCATATACTTCCAACGGCCCATCGTCGGTAGACTGTGCCGCAACAACTATATTGGGCTTTCCGATTTTTTCAACAACGGTATGTTGTAACATGCCTATACTGATTAAGCTCATATCTGCATTGATCCTTTGGTATTTCATGGCCGTGCAGGATGCGAAAAGGATGATGCCTGCAAATAGTATTACTCGTAGGGTTTTGTTGTGTATCATGTGCTTGGTGTTTTATCGTTTGACGTAAAAATTCGGACAAAGATTAATAAAGAAACTTATATTTTATCATACATTTTATTTTGTTCGATTCCGTGTTAAAACAAAATAAAATACATGTATTTTTATTGTTAAACGAATAATTGATGTTTAAGTCTGTTTAATTCCGTATTAAGTTTGTGTTAAGTGGTGGTATTGTTCATATATATAACATAACTTTGCACCGTAAGTTTCAGTACAAACAACAAACTAAAAAACAACAAACTAAAAGTTGGTTATGAAAAAAATCTCTACTAGATTATCAGTTATCTTCATGCTGATGTTGCTTTGTAATGCTGTTTCGGCACAAACAGTATTGCGAGGAGTGGTTACGGATGGTAAGGAGCCGATTGTAGGTGCTTCTGTAGCCATTCAAGGTACGACGGTGGGTACTTCTACAGATGGCAGTGGTGTGTTTACGTTAAATTCGCCTATTGACGTGGGAACTTTGATAGTGCGGTTTCTCGGTTTTCTTCCACATGAAGTAAACTTCTCCGAAAATGGTGCTGATTTAGGAACCATTATTCTAAATGCCGACAATTCACAAAATTTAGATGAAGTTGTCGTTGTTGGTAAAGGGGTGATCGACATCGCCGATAGAAAAACTCCGATTGCCGCGTCAACTATAACCCCTTTAGAAATTCAAGAAAAGGGTTTAGGTAACGTCGAATTTCCCGAGGTGATGAAAAATACACCATCCGTGTATGTTGCAGATCAAGCTGGTGGTTTTGGTGATTCCAAAATGTTTGTACGTGGATTTGATCAATCAAATACAGCTTTCTTGTTGAACGGACAACCTATCAACGGAATGGAAGATGGAAATATGTATTGGTCAAACTGGGCAGGGATGACTGATGTAGCCAGTTTTATCCAAATCCAAAGAGGTCTAGGTTCATCTAAATTAGCCATTTCTTCTGTCGGAGGTACCGTGAATATTGTAACGAAAGCTACAGAGATGCAAAAAGGGGGATATGTGAGAATGACAACCGGTAATGACGGCTACGCCAAAGCGACGATCGGGTATAACACAGGTTTACAAGGTAAATGGGGATTGTCGTTTATGCTCGATGGCTGGAGAGGTGATCGAAAATATGCTATCGGAACAGCTGGCGCAGGGCAGAACTATTTCGTCTCTGTTGGTTTTAAACCAAATGACAATCATAATTTTAATTTCATGGTTTTGGGTTCGCCGCAATGGCATGATCAAAACTATTCGAAACCATTAGAATCCTCTTATAGGAATAACGGAGCGATCTTAGCGACACCGGGTTACGATATTACTGGAGTGAAAGGAAACTCAAACTACGGTTGGTATAATGGCGAAGGTCTTTCCCAAAGAAGAAACTATTATCATAAACCAGTGAGCAATTTAAACTGGGATTGGACAATAAGCGAGAAATCTTCCTTATCTACCGTAATTTATGCTTCGGTCGGAAAGGGTGGAGGAACAGGACTTCTAGGGAATGGTCCCGGATATACGCCTAATGGTTTCTCCGCGGAAAACGGAACAACGAATTGGGATGCGTTGGCTGAATTAAATGCTGGATTGCCTGGTGGTATATCCAATGGAAATAACGGAACAGTTTTAAGAGCTTCAGCTAATAACCATTTTTGGTACGGTTTAGTGACAAACTATACTTTTGATACGCAAAAGAATTGGTCTTTTAATGTGGGAACTGATTTACGTTTTTATGAGGGAGATCATTTTCAACAACTGATAAATCTTCTAGGGACTAACGGACGGAGAGCTGGTTCAGCGGATTATAATGTTAATCGTCCAGAGGACTACGCCGTATCCAAAACCTTTTCAACTAATCCGTGGTCTGCTTTGTTCAAGAGTGCAAAAGTTGATGAGCGTGTAGGATATGACAATTCAGAAAAGATTAACTACCAAGGGTTATTCGGACAAGCAGAGTACAGCAGTGACAGTTTCACTGCTTTTATTCAAGGATCGATATCTAATCAATCTTACCAGAAGATAGACCGTTGGAATTATATTGGAGAAGCTAAGTCTGATTTTGAAAAGAAATTTGGTTACAACATCAAAGGAGGTGCTTCTTATAGCATCGCTGATGACCATACATTCTTTGCAAATATTGGAAAGTATTCTCGTCAGCCATTCCTAGATAATATGTTCGTCTCTAACACGGTGGATCTAGCAGATCCGGCGGTAGATAATGAAGAAATTTTTGGGATCGAGGGTGGATATAAATTTGATAATTCCATTTTCCGTTTGAACCTTAATGCATATTATACAAAATGGGATAATCGTTTTACCGCTTATTCTTCTGATTTTTATGAAGTGGGTGGAACAGAATATGATGACGTAACCTATCTGTTTACTGGCGTTGGTCAACTACACAAAGGATTGGAGTTGGATTTCGATGCCAAAATTCTTCCGACGCTGACACTGAGAGGTTATGGGTCTATTGGAAACTGGAAATACGATGGAGAATCACCTTACCGCGTCCGTGATAATGACTCCTTTAATATTATTTTTGAAGATGAAGACGGACAAGACTTGACCGGTGTTCGTGTGGGTAATGCAGCACAGACAACAGTTGGCTTAGGAGCAAAATATTATATATTACCTCATTTTTCTATCGATGCAGACTTCAACCATTATGCTAGACTTTATGGTAACGTGGATATAGAAGATGTCATTGAATCGGCATTAGAGAATGAAGTATATCAATCGGAAAAGCTAGATAATTATAATATTGTAGATTTTGGGTTAAGCTATACTTTTAACTTAAAAAATGGTCAACATGTTAAGTTTAGAGGGAATATCAAAAATCTTCTTAATGAAGAATATTTCTCCAGAAGAGATGGATTTGGTTATTTCTATGGTTTGGGTACAACCTGGAATGCAGGATTGACTTACAGTTTTTAGTCCGTTTGTAGCCAAAAAAGTTTTAAGCAGAGCCGCGATTTTCGCGGTTCTGCTTTTTATATAATACCGCGCAATAACTATTGCTGCAACTACAGCAGTATAAACTACTATCAAGACAATGTAGTAGGGAAACCTAATGCACTAGCTCTATGACACAATGGTATATCTTGCTCGCGTAATCCACCAAAGCGCATACACAATCCCTTTTCCGCTACGCAGTTTGTTTTAATCGGTATCAGTTTCACGACAAAGTTTATGCAAAAATGACGAGCATCAATACATTCTCTGGCAAATCGTTTTTATTTTTCACCAATACGCCTGCATAAATTCTTAATCAGCATACATGCTGTGATAACTCTCATGCTATTTCTCGTAAAACGCATCGTTAAATTTCCAATGTGTATGTATTGCACCACTTCATGTATGCAGAGTGTGCAATAACGTATGCATTTTGGTAAATTATGCATGCAAAACGGTGAGTGTGTACTCATCTCAGAAATAGGTTTAGCGCGCTTTAAACCCATATTTTTCGATGATTTAGCCCCAAGGTGACTAAAAATGCAAAAAAAAGCGCACTTGTGCGGAAAAGTTTGCACACATAGACCCCATGTTTGATAGCAGCCTATTCTATATTTGATGCTGTAAACAATTTTTTTAAACTCTTAAATCTATATCATGATGGCAAAGCCTACATTATCTTCGAAAATTGGAACAGCAGCAAAGCTATTGACGTACGCGGAAAACGTGCTTAAAAAATCTATCGAAAACGCTGTGCTTTTTCCGCAGGCCGAATCCACTATCGCGGAATTGGAAGCTGCTCTGGAAGCCTACAGAAATGGCTTGGTGGAGGCTGCCTATCGTGACATGCGGCAAATTGTGATTAAAAACCAGCAGGCAGAAACATTAAAGCAGGTATTGTATCGGTATGCACTCTATGTGGAAATGGTAGCCAATGGCGATCCCAATATTATCTTAGCGGCAGGATATATTCCGAGCAAGAGTTCCACTGTATCTATCGGATTTTCGCCAAAGCCGCATAATTTGCGCGTGGAGATATATCAAGGCGGCAACAACGCTGTACAGTTGCGTGTCAATAGTTGGAGACCTGCCCGGTATTGCCAATTTGAATATCGCAAAGTCGGAAGCGGAAGCGAATGGACGAAAGTATTGAGCACAAAATCAAAAACGGTGATTCAAGATCTGGAACATTTGCAGGAATACGAGTTCCGGGTAACCTATCTGGGTGCTGATCCTACACCGAACTACAGTGATACGGTGCGGTGTTATATAGTATAAACTTTTTCCTCACCAACTGTATAATGCTGTGCGATTACTTTTTTCTCCCCCGTAGCTTTGTTGAAAATAACGTCTAGACGTCCTAACCGTATGCCGGCAAAACCTGCTTGGTTTACCCATACTTCCTTGCCATCCATATCTCGTACGCGGGCGGGCTCATCCAAGAAAGTGTGGGTGTGTCCGCCCAAAATGATGTCAACATGCCGGCTAGCAGCAGCGAGTTTTAGATCATCAATCTTATCGTCGTTATATTTGTATCCTAGATGAGAAAGACAAATGACCAAATCACATTTTTTATTTTCTTTGAGCATTTTGGCGATGCGGTTTACAACCGGAACAGGGTCGAGGTAGGTCATCCCCTTGTGGTTATTGGGATCCACTAAGCCGGTTACGTCGATGCCGACTCCGGTGAGGCCAATGCGGATCCCCCCTTTTTCGATGATGGTATATTCTTTTGTACGACCCGCTAATGAAGTTCCCGAAAAATCATAATTTGCCGTCAAAAAAGGGAAATTAGCGTTAGGAAGTTGTTCGGCGAGTCTCTCCATCCCGTTGTCAAATTCATGATTACCAAATGTGCCCGCTTCATAACCTAATGTAGACATTAATTCCAACTCTAACTTTCCATCAAACATGTTGAAGTAGGGAGTGCCTTGGAACATATCTCCGGAATCGACCAACAATACGTTTTTTTCCTCCCCGCGAATCTTGTTGATGAGTGTGCTTCGCCTAGCCACCCCGCCTAAACCTTGATTCCGCGAACCGTCCATTGGAAAAGGATCAATCCTGCTGTGTACATCGTTGGTGTGCAAAATCGTCAAACGTTTAGTTTTAGGAGCGGTTGCTGCTTGCGTTGGAAAGGCTCCGAATGTCGCCATCGCTGTTAACGTGAGCGATTGCTTGATAAAGCTTCTTCTATTTAATGATTTGAATTCTTCCATCTAATTGCGCTTGAACGTGCTTTCCTTGCTTTGTTATACCTGAAACATATTGCATCAAAGTTTCGCGAAGAAGTTGCGTATAATCTTCGCGAGCGATAGGTTTATCAAAAAATGTTACATAATCACCGCCATTTGCTAGATAATCATAGGTGGCGAGTTTATAATGAGCATCGGGATCGATCGGTTTGCCTTCTACCAAAAATTCCTTTGCCTTTCCATTTTCGATGACTAGCTCGATGCCACCAACCGGTTGCCCTCCAGTTTTGACCATATAATCTGCTAAACGTAACATATCGCCGCCGCTCAGTGTTAAAATGCATACTGCGTTTTCAAAGGGCATAACCTCGAATATATTGCCTACTGTTATATCTCCGGCATGGAGGTCTGCCCGAATTCCATCTTTGGTAGCAAAACTTGCCTGTACCTCTTGATCTAATTGTTTCCCTTTCCACAATAGTGCGTCTGCAAAGAAATTACCCATTAGGCTCTCCGGCGCATTGCGGTTACGCGTGATCGGACCTTCAGCATAACCGATTATGCGGTTCATTGCGGCTTCCAATTTTGCTTTATAAGGTGCATAATAGTTTATAATACTGCTGTCAGCAACGATCGAAGTGTCAATTTGATAATATTGCCCTTTATCTACTTGGTGATGAAGTTGTGTTTTACAGGAAAATAGCCATAGCGCAATAGAAAACAAAGAGCACCACCATACAGCACGTTTCATAACTTGAAATTTTTAGTAAAGCTAAAGATTAAAAACAAAAAGAAGAACATTTGTTGTTCTCCTTTTTGTTGTGTTTTCGTTAAAAAATAGTTGCTCCCGGAGCATTATGCATGTTGTCCATTGTGTGTTCCTTCCGCATATTCTTCTACAATTTTCCGATTAAAAGCAGGAAGGTCGTCTGGTGTGCGGCTTGTTACCAACCCCTGATCTGTCACCACCTGCGTATCTTCCCAACGTGCTTTTGCATTAATCAAATCTTTTTTGATAGCTGCCACTGAAGTGAGTTTGCGTCCCTCCACAACCTCCGCATCGATCAATACTTGAGGTCCGTGGCAGATGGCTGCAACAGGTTTGCCGGCAGCAAAAAAATCACGTACAAAAGAAAGTGCTCTTTCATTTGTGCGTAATTTATCCGGATTGATTACGCCTCCCGGAATCAGCAATCCATCATAGTCATCGATTCTTGCTTGATTTAACGGTATGTCAACCGGATATTCCTCATCCCACTCATCGCCTTTTTTCGAGCGCACAACCTTTTCTTGCGGCGAAACGATATCTACCTGTGCGCCCTCATTTTTCAAAGCCTCTTTCGGACTGGTCAATTCGATTTGTTCAAAACCATCTTCCGTCAAGATGGCGATTCTTTTTCCATTTAATTTTCCCATAGCACTTATCTTTTTAAAATTTTTACTTAGACATTCTTTAATCAAAGAACAACCGAAGAATTATCTAGTTCTGAGAAATTTAAAATACTGACACTGTCATTATTTACGGACTTTAATTAAGTGTCTCAAATGTTCTACCCCAACTATTGAAGCATCGTATTTTAATTTTAAAAAAGCGGAAAATACGTGGGACAACGTAATTCTACCTGTTTTGTAACGCTTAAGAAACAAGGAAGCTCTTTTGTGCATTCTATTTTAAGGAGATAGATAAGAAATAGACGAAATAATATGCAAAGAGACGGAATAAACAGGAGTATTTGGCAAGAGGTTGCTGCGCCAAAACTCTCCGCGCCCCGCGATCAAGAGCATGTCGAAGTAATTATTGTCGGTGCGGGTATCACCGGACTTACAGCAGCGTTAAAGCTGAAGGAAGCCGGTAAAAGCTGTGTCGTTATGGAAGCAAATACGATTGGATTTGGTACCACGGGTGGTACTTCTGCACATATAAATACGGTACTTGATACACCTTACACCGATATTATAGAACAACACGGTTTGGAAGGGGCGCGCGCGGTGTTGGCATCCACACGGAAAGCGATATCAATCATCAAGGAAAATAAAGACCGATATAAAATTGATTGTGACTTTATGTCCTGTTTGGGGTTTATGTATGCTGAAAATGATGAAGAGAAGAAAGAGCTTGCCGAAATAAAAGATGCATTGGAACAAATAGGGATTCCCTGTTCTGAAGTGGATGAAATTCCTGTTCCAGCGTCCTTTATTTATGGCATCGAATTTGATGAACAGGGGCGATTCCATCCTACTAAATACCTCGCTGGACTCGCCAACGCTTACAACAGTTTAGGCGGGCAAATCAGGGAAGGAACGATCGTGCAACAGGTGAAGGAGGAAAATGATGTGTTGTTTGTTAAAACCGCTGATGACGTTGTTTTTACTTCCGATTTTGTGCTATATGCTACACACACACCACCGGGTATACAATTGATGAATTTTCGCTTAGCGCCTTATAGAAGTTATATACAGGTATGGGAATTAGTTCGCCCGATAGATTTTCCGGAAGCGTTGGTATACGATATGCAGGAGCCTTTCCATTATTTCCGAACAGTAGAACATGGAGATAAATCCTATCTTTTAGTAGGTGGGCAGGATCATAAAACGGCTCACCATGACAACGAAAAAAAGAACTTTCGTGAGCTGGAAGCACATATACGAAGTCTCTATACTGTCAATAAAAAGATATATGAATGGTCGTCTCAATATTATGAGAGTCAAGATAGCTTGCCTTTTATCGGTTATTACCCTGGTAAGAAACATCACCGGGAGTTGCTATCGACGGGTTACGGTGGGAACGGCATGATTTTCGGGACATTGGGGGGCTCTATGATGGCAGATCTGGTATTGCATGGGAAGACAGATTTTCAAGACATTTATTCGCCTAGTCGTGTAGGACCCCTTTCGGCAATGCGTGATCTACTTGTCGAAAACTACGATGTAGCAAAACACTTTGTAAAAGACCGTCTCTTTTTGGAAGAGATAGACGAGCTAGCTGAATTGAGCCGTGGCGAAGGAAAGATATTGAATTATCAAGGGAAAAGGATAGGACTGTTCAAAGATGAGAAGGGTGAGTTGTTTGCTATTGACCCGGTATGTCGTCATGCAGCGTGTATTGTAAAATGGAATAACACCGAGCGAAGCTGGGACTGCCCATGTCATGGAGCGCGGTATGCTCCGGATGGAAGCCTGCTTAATGGACCTTCTGTCGCACCGCTAAAAGTATGGCAATTGGAAAGGTAGCCGGTTACCTCTTCCGCTTCCAAAATGATTTTTTAGCTTTTTTATCGCTGCCTATCAAATAGCCATAAGGCTGCAATCGGGGAATGCGGTCGCATATAATCTTGATCATACCCGTAACCGGAATGGCAAGTATCATGCCCGGAATACCCCACACCGCTTCTGCTGCCACTAAACTGAATATAGTAAACAACGGATTGATGTTAACCTCATTTCCTACGATAAGCGGCTCCAGCAGATACGTTTGAACAAATTGGACAAAGCCATATATCAATATAACCCCTACGATCATATTGGTATCACCACCTTGCGCCGTTACGCCCACTATCGTTATGGCCGTGCCTGTTAGGTTTCCTATGAAAGGAACAAGCTCTAATAATCCGCATATCACGGCAAAAAATAATGCATTTTCGACGCCAATGGCTGTAAACCCGAATCCATAAAGAATCCATAACACGACGATCATTTTGGCAAGCCCCGTTATATAATGAGCTGCTACCTGGCTTGCCGATTCGGCGATCTCGATCGTTTTTTCCCGGTCTTTGGATGGCGTTATTTTAAGCAAAAAGGTTTTCAGTCGAGCACGGTAGACGAGTAAAAGGTAAGTATACACCATCACTAAGATGAAATCCACAAGCAAACCAAAAAAGCCCGATGCCAGCTGTTGTACGGTGGAACCGTCTGTCGGTTGGCTTTTCATCTGCTCTTCCGCTATGGCTTGCTGTTTGGCCTGATCGATATCCAACCGATCCTGTATCCAGTGCTGTAAGCTGGAAAGTATCTGCGACAGGTTTTGCTTCAACGAACTGATTTGTTCGGCAAAATTTTGCAGCTGCCAACTCAACAGGAAGCCAATTCCTACAAGGCATACTATTAGTATACCGACCGCGATCAACGCAGTTGCCCAGCGAGGCATCCCTTTCTTTTCCATCCATACGGAAGGTGCGACAAACAACATGGATAAAATGCAGGCGATGGCCAGTGGAGCCAATATGCCTTTGCCATAATATAAGATAACTACAATTAAAACGAGGATGAAGGTTATTTGTAAAACTTTAGAAATTGATTTGCCCATGTTGTTTTTGTGAAGGTCCTTTACTTTTGAGTTGGTCATGGTGTGCATTAGTCGTTGTCAACGTCGCCGAGGCCTTCAACTAACGCTTTCCACTGTGGAAATGATGCGCCCATTTTTGCACCTAAACCCACCATAAAATTTCGCAAATTGTCCAGTATGGATGCATTGTCGGTATTGATGATTTCATTACGTCCGGCGTAGTGCAGATAAATATGACTGCCTTTTTGTTCGACAAGAAAAGACGAAGTGGCTAGTTGCTTGAAAAAGTGCGCTGTATCTGTACTACCCTGCGTTGGGTCGGCAGAAGGTCTTAGGGTTAAAAGGATACTAGCACCTTCGGTATCGGTGGTTTCCGTGATATCTTCTACTTGTACCCAATCGTATCCTTTGGCTGACGGGAGTCCAGGACCAGGGATATCTATTCGAATATAGTCCCCTTTTTGAACAATGCGCTCCATTGTGCTATTGGAAGCATCCTTGATGGTAAATGTGGCGGAGAGCGCTTTGGTAATCTCGTTCCAACGATTAACATCCAATAACCTGCTTCTTATGCGCTCAAAAAATCTCGTAGCCTCCTCGTGGGATGATAGATTTACGGACTTGAAACAGTCTAGGGATTTACCCGCTACCTGCTTCGGAATATTCTTTTCCATATGCTTGTTTTTATTTTCATCTAATCCCCTCCTGTGATATCCTCGTTGTCCTCAAGATTACTAATGTCTAGATTTTCCTCTTCTGAATCAGAAGGCGTATCAAATTCTTCTGTTTCTTGATTTCTGTCGGGTTGTTCATCTGTATCCGCTGTATAATTGGTATCCTCTTGGAGAGGTTCTGCATCGACTAAATCAGAATCCCGAAGGTCGTCTGTGGGATTTTCCCGATATACATCATCTGCACCTCCTATAATAGGGTCTTTATTAATTTCCTGACCTTTTGCGTCTCCAAATTCTTCATCTTGCTCTCCGGGAATAATGGAAATCGTCGTTATTATAATATGTATTGTCTTTCTAAACACTATTTTATGACATGCTTTCATCTGATTATTTTTATTTTGCAACTCCGCTTCATCGTTCATTTTTATTATTGAACAATCGATTTACTTTTATGTTTAAAAAGACTAATCCCTTGTCGCTAGACTATATACCTGGGTCTTTATGACATACACTATATACGTGATGATAAGTTTGCTATTATCTTAGTTATTTTTGCTAAACAAAAAGTAACAGATTAACAAGGTCGCATTGACGAAGACGGAAAACGCGTTTGATAGAATAATAGGCCATTCGTTGAGCATGATACCATAAGCCACCCATAAAGAGACACCTGTTAATAAAATAGTAATCATATAAGGAGAGATGTTTTCTACATCTTTTTCCTTTAGGATCTTTATCAATTGTGGCAGCATCGAAATGGAGGTTAATATTCCGGCCGCAATTCCAATTATTGTTTCCATATTGTTTTATTAAAGTACGCGAGGCGGCCAAAATTGTTTTTCAAGTTGTTTTATAAAAAAAATCCTGAGGCGGGGAACCTCAGGATTTTTAACTAACTAACCAATTATAAACCTAAATTATGAAGTACCATTATAACTCCAATTTCCATGCCTTTCGTATGTACATAGTGTAGATTTAACACCTCTTAACATATATTTCGAAAAGCATAGGGTAATTGACGAATCTGTGACATATCGAACTTTTACTTATGATCCTTCGTACTGTCAAGAATGCAAAACTTACGACAAAAATGCAGCTAGCAACATCCTTTTTGGCAGGTTGGGATTATATGAGGAAATTAAGTCCGTGCTCCCGTACACCGATAGCGAGAGACCCATTTGATATAGTCATATATTTATCATCAATATGAATGTTCCTGTTCGTAGATTGTATCTCCAAGTTTGCTGCTCGAAGCGTCTGAAAATCAAATGATGTTTTTTCTTGATGAATGATTCTTCTGATATGTAGTGCGAAAGCCTCCCGTTCTCTTTCGGGAATCAATACCACATCTAAATAACCATCATCTAATTGCGCACTCGGGGCTAACATAAGATTGGGCCCGATGGAGGGGATATTCATGATTTCCAATAGCAGATACTTGCCTTCATACATTTTGTCATCTGCGTGAATAATATAATGATGTGCTTCTGTGGTTCGTATAATTTCATACAGCTTTTCCAAAGCCAATTGTAATTGTTCGTCTGTATTTTCTAGATGGCTGACATCGATCTTATCCATTGTTTGGATAAGCGTAGGAAATACGCCATACCCTACGCCTTCCAGAAAAAAATTAGAACTGTCGTCGTATTTCAGAATCCCCATGTCGAATCGCCGTTGTTTGCCATTTTTCCAGGCGTTTACATGATCCTCAAAGCTTGTTTCTTTGTGTATGGAGAATGTTTTAGATAGATTGTTTGCCGTTCCCATGGGTAAGAGTGCCATGGTTATCTTTTTGTCTAAGTTATCTTTTTGAAAAAGCTCCTTGACGACTCTGCGCACGGTTCCATCGCCGCCTGCCACGACAACAAAATCTACATCATATAGATGTTCCTTCCACTGTTCATCTTTTTTGATCGAAAAATAGGTGCACTGATACCCTGCTTTCTCGATAGCTTTAATAAGATCAGCCTTAAAATGATCCTCGTCACCCGCTTGGGGATTATGTAATAAAGTTACTCGTTTCATATATGTTATTTAATATGAGAACATTTTGGGGGGCTTAATTGTTGTTAAATTAAGAAAAATAAATACGAAAATATTATGAGGATATTAGTGACGAATGACGATGGTATATATAGTCCGGGGATCGCAGCCTTGGCAAAAGTAGCAAAGAATTTTGGCGAGGTTCGGGTGGTTGCACCAGATGTAGAGCAGTCTTCTATGGGGCATGCGGTAACACATTCAAGACCGTTAGGTTATAAAAAATCGCCTATTGAGTTTCCGGATATAGAAGCTCATCGTGTAAATGGAACTCCTGCTGATTGTGTAGCGATGGGAATGCATCTATGGAAAAATGTAGATGTGGTTTTATCAGGGATTAATATGGGACCCAATTTGGGAAATTCGATGTGGCATTCGGGAACACTGGCGGCAGCGAAGCAGGCGGTATTGTTTGGTGTCAAGGGAGTAGCTCTCAGTACGCCAGTTGGAAAAGATGAGCCTGATTTCGAACATTTAGAAACATATGTGGCAAAGACATTGGAGCTTTTATTGAAAAATGACGAATTGGCCTTATACAATGTCAATTTTCCGCCTGACCCTACTGATATTGCATGGACAAGACAGTCCGTGCGATTATATGATGGTACGATCGTGCCCGGAACCGACCCGTTGGGTAGAAAGCACTATTGGTTTACGGTGACGCCACTAGATCCGGCGGAAGAAGGAACCGATCGTTGGGCCGTAGAAAATAACATGGTCTCGATTACCCCATTACGTCTGGATCTGACCGATGAAGAGATATTGAGTGAGAAAAAAAAATTATTGGTTTAGCTTAATTATATATATTATTGCACCCATTCGTTCGATTAAGAAAAGAACATAAAATGGAAAACAGCAATAAACGTCCAAATTTAGGACATCAACTACCCTCAGTTGTATTCGGAACAAGTGGATTGGGAAATTTATATGTGGAGCTGCCTTTCGAAGAAAAATTGGCCATTGTGGGAGAGTGTATAAAACACGCCCCCGGAAAAGCAGTCTTTGATACGGCGGGAAAGTATGGCGCAGGTCTCTCGTTAGAATCGATAGGCGAAAGTTTAAGGCAATTAGGCGTGCCTCCATCCGACGTGTTGATCAGTAATAAACTAGGTTGGTATCAAGTGCCCCTGACGACAACGGAACCTACATTTGAACCCGGTGTATGGAAAGGATTGAAAAACGATGCGGTGCAGAAAATAAGTTATGAGGGTATTTTAGCGTGTTTTCATCAAGGCAACGCGTTATTGGGGGATTATACAGCACAGTTAGTTTCGGTTCATGATCCTGATGAATATTTAGCTACTGCAAGTAGTCCAGAAGAAGAAGAAGCACTTTATCGCGATATTTTAGACGCCTATCGCGCGCTTGCAGAGCTGAAGGCCGACGGTAAAGTCTTAGGTATTGGGGTTGGTGCAAAAAATTGGAAGATTATCCAACGGATAGCGAATGATGTTGTGTTAGACTGGGCGATGATAGCCAATAGCCTCACCGTACATAGCCATCCGAAAGCACTTGTTGATTTTATAGAAGGACTGGGGGGAAAGGGTGTCGCTGTTATTAACTCGGCTGTATTTAATGGTGGTTTTTTGGTGGGAAGTGATTACTATAATTATCAACTTATTGATAGGAATACGGAAGAGGGGAGTGTACTATATGCCTGGCGGGATAAATTCTGGGCGTTGTGTGCCAAGTTTGACATATTACCAGCCGAGGCCTGTTTTAACTTTGGATTTAATATCACGGGTGTCCGTAGTGTTGCATTGAATACCACGAAATCGGAAAAAGTTCGTATCAACGCTGCTATGGCTATGAAAGATATTCCAGCTGATTTTTGGAGAGCGATGCGAGAAGAGGGGCTTATATTATAAAGTAAAAGGAGAATGCAATTGCATTCTCCTTCTTATTCTATCATAGTTCAGAAACAAGTACTATTTCGCTTCAGCAGCTAATTTGTCTAAGATCGCGTTGTTCTTTGTGATTTGGCTATCTTTCGGCATTTCGCTTCTTGATCCCAATTCCACATTACGACCTAATTTCAAAAACTGTACTTCCATACGTGAAGTAGTTTTATTTCTTCTATCTTTTCTTTTTAAACGTGTAACTCCCATGGTTCAATTTTTTTTATCTTTAAAAGCGAGGTCGGAAGCGGATTCGAACCGCTGTAGGAGGTTTTGCAGACCTCAGCCTAGCCACTCGGCCATCCGACCCTTTCCCGTTCAAGGGAATGCAAAAATAAAACTTACTTTTGATATATCCAATAGTTTAGCGCGCAATATTTATTTTAGTGATGAGTGGTTAGTGGGGTAGAAAGTTAAGAAGTTAGAAAGTGAAGGAGATTGGAGGGTTAGTGACAAGTGGTTAGAGGGTTAGAAAGTTAAGAAGTTAGCGGTTAGGTGTTCGTGATTCGTGATTTTTGGTCTGAATATTGTAATGGATATCGTGATAAAACAAATTTGAAGAGTATGAAAAAGATTTTACTTTCATTAGGAGCAGCATTTTTATTGGCTGCAGGAGCACAAGCCCAAACATCTTGGGGTTTGAAAGCGGGTGTCAACATGGGTAAGTATAGTAATGCGCCCGAGTCTTCAAAAGACTATCAGAAAATGAATACCTCATTTTATGTAACAGGGTATGCAGATTTGCCGGTAGCGCCAAACTTTTCTGTTCAGCCGGGACTATCTTTACAAGGTAAAGGTGATAAGTACAAGCTTGATGGAGATAATTTGGATGGAAGTATGACAACGAATGTAATGGCATTGGAAATTCCCGTAAATGCCGTTTATTATATTCCGACAGGATATAGCGGCTCCGTATTTTTAGGCGCTGGACCTTACGTGGGATATTCTCTTAGCGGAAAACACAAAGTAGAAGGACGAGCGGGTGATCTTTTTGAAGGGGAAGGGGAATACGATATAGATTTCTCTGGTGACGATAAAGACCAAAAGCCATTTGATTTCGGTTTGAACTTTATGGCCGGATACAAATTGTCTAATGGATTCTTGATTAACGCTGGATATGGCCTTGGTTTGACGAACTTATCACCAAGCAGCAACAGCGACAATAAGTATTCTAACCGCGTACTATCCTTTGGAGTTGGTTACCAATTCTAAGAAACATCTTGTAAAAAAATAGGCTGCTTTGAAAAAGCAGCCTATTTTTGTTTAACTGAAATCTATCACACTTTGATTTCCACTTCAACGCCTGAAGGCAATTCAAGTTTCATCAATGCATCAACAGTTTTAGAGTTGGAAGAATAGATATCCAACAATCTTTTGTACGCACACAATTGGAATTGCTCACGTGCTTTCTTGTTAACGTGTGGTGAACGTAAAACCGTATAGATTTTTTTCTCTGTAGGCAATGGAATAGGACCACTGACAACTGCACCTGTAGGTTTTACTGTTTTTACGATTTTCTCAGCCGACTTGTCTACCAAGTTGTAATCGTAAGATTTCAATTTAATTCTGATTCTTTGGCTCATTTTTATGTATTTAAATATGACCACTGATTAGAGCTATTCACAACCAGTGATCGGTAAATTATTATTAGTCTTCGATAGATTTGATCTTACCTTTAGATTTCGCGATTACATCGTCTTGTACGTTACGAGGTGCTTCTGCATAGTGGTCAAACTCCATGGTAGAAGTTGCACGACCAGAAGTAATCGTCCGCAATTGCGTTACATAACCGAACATTTCCGAAAGAGGTACGTGCGCTTTGATAACTTGTGCACCACCACGTGTATCCAAACCTTGCATTTGACCACGACGACGGTTCAAGTCACCCATGACATCACCCATGTTTTCTTCCGGAGTCAATACTTCGACCTTCATGATAGGCTCCATCAATACAGGAGAACATTTAGGTAAAGCATTACGGTATGCCATCTTAGCCGCCAATTCGAATGATAGCGAATCGGAGTCGACCGCGTGGAAGGAACCATCGATCAAACGAACTTTCATGCCTGAAAGTGGATAACCTGCCAATACACCATTACTCATAGATACGTCAAATCCTTTCTGTACCGAAGGAATGTATTCTTTTGGAATAGCACCACCCACGATTTCATTTACGAATTGAAGAGGAGATTTTGTTAGATCGTAGTCCTCGTCAGCCGGAGAAACAACCACTTTGATGTCCGCGAACTTACCGCGACCACCAGATTGTTTTTTGTACACTTCACGGTGTTCTGTCGTTCCGTTGATAGACTCTTTGTAAGCTACCTGTGGAGCACCTTGGTTCACTTCAACTTTGAACTCACGTTTTAAACGGTCGATCAAAATATCCAAGTGAAGCTCACCCATACCAGAGATAACTGTTTGACCAGTTTCTTCATCTGATTTTACAACAAATGTAGGGTCTTCTTCTGCTAGTTTACCTAATGCGATACCTAATTTATCCACGTCAGCTTGTGTTTTCGGCTCAATTGCCAAACCGATTACAGGCTCAGGGAATACCATAGATTCTAGAACGATAGGGTTCTTTTCATCACAAAGGGTATCACCTGTTTTGATGTCTTTAAAACCAACTACGGCACCGATATCGCCCGCACTGATACGCTCGATAGGGTTTTGTTTGTTGGCGTGCATCTGGAAGATACGGGAAATACGTTCTCTGTTACCAGAACGAGTGTTCAAAACATAAGAACCTGCTTCCAATATACCGGAGTATGCACGAATAAAGCATAGACGACCAACAAATGGGTCGGTAGCGATCTTAAATCCTAAAGCTGCGAAAGGTTCAGATTCAGATGGTTTACGCTCGATTTCGTTTTCGTTGCGCGGGTCAGTACCTTTAACCGCTTCGATATCTAACGGAGAAGGTAATAATTCCATCACCAAATCAAGCATGGTTTGTACACCTTTATTTTTGAAAGATGAACCACATACCATAGGAACGATAGCGTTATCCAATACCGCTTTACGCAAAGCATCAAGGATTTCGCGCTCAGTCAATGAATTCGGATCATCGAAGAATTTCTCCATCAATGATTCGTCGTAAGAAGCGACAGCCTCCAATAATTTCTCACGGTATTCTGCCACCTCGTCAACCATATCGTCTGGGATAGGAACTTCTGTAAAGGTCATCCCTTTATCTTCTTTGTTCCACACCATTCCGCGGTTGTTGATCAAGTCAACTACACCTTCGAAATCATCTTCCGCACCGATAGGCAATTGCAATGCAACAGCCTCAGAACCTAACATTTCTTTTACTTGTTTTACAACTTTCAAGAAATCAGCGCCTGAACGGTCCATTTTATTTACGAAACCGATACGCGGTACTTTATAGCCATCAGCTAAACGCCAGTTCGTTTCTGATTGTGGTTCAACACCGTCAACTGCAGAGAACAAGAATACCAATCCATCCAATACGCGCAATGAACGGTTTACCTCTACGGTAAAGTCCACGTGGCCAGGCGTGTCGATAACGTTTACTTGATATTTTTTGTTGCGATAGTTCCAGAATACAGTAACAGCAGCAGAAGTAATCGTGATACCACGCTCTTGCTCTTGTGCCATCCAGTCAGTTGTAGCAGAACCTTCGTGAGTTTCTCCTAATTTGTGGTTAACACCAGAGTAAAATAAAATACGTTCTGTTGTTGTTGTTTTACCAGCATCGATGTGTGCAGCGATACCAATATTTCTTACTAAACTTAAATCTTTTGCCATTTTGTTTTTAAATGAAATCACACAGATCAAAAAAGGATTACACAGACTTCAATGATATCCATCTGTGTAATCCCTTATAGCTGTGTAATCAATTTCATGATATTAGAATCTGAAGTGTGAAAACGCTTTGTTTGCTTCTGCCATTTTGTGCGTATCTTCTTTCTTCTTCACAGCAGCACCTTCGCCTTTAGAAGCGGAAATGATTTCTCCTGCTAGTTTTTCACGCATGGTTTTTTCACCGCGTTTGCGAGAGTAGGAAATTAGCCATTTCATACCCAAAGCGATTTTACGCTCTGGACGTACCTCCATAGGAACTTGAAAGTTGGCACCACCCACACGACGAGATTTAACCTCTACAGCAGGCATTACGTTGTTCAACGCTTTTTTCCAAGTCTCTAAACCGTTCTCTTGTGTTTTTTGTTCTACTATTTCTACTGCATCGTAAAAGATGGAATAAGCGATAGATTTCTTACCGTCTACCATCATGTTGTTTACGAAACGTGTTACCTGAACGTCATTAAACTTTGGATCAGGTAAAATGATTCTCTTTTTTGGTTTTGATTTTCTCATTTTCTTTTCCTCCGTTTAATTATTTTTTACCTTTTGCCGGAGCTGCAGCTTGTCCTGGTTTAGGACGCTTAGTTCCGTATTTAGAACGACGTTGGTTACGACCGTTAACACCAGAAGTATCCAAAGCACCACGGATAATGTGGTAACGAACACCTGGTAAGTCTTTCACCCGACCGCCACGGATTAACACGATAGAGTGCTCTTGTAAGTTGTGTCCTTCACCAGGGATGTAAGCATTCACCTCTTTACCATTGGTAAGACGTACACGAGCGACTTTACGCATTGCTGAGTTTGGTTTTTTAGGGGTAGTCGTGTATACACGGGTACACACACCTCTTCGCTGTGGACATGAGTCCAACGCTGGAGACTTACTCTTGTCTTCCAGAGCTACTCTACCTTTTCTAACTAATTGCTGAATAGTAGGCATTTACCTGTTTTTGTTTTTAATTTATTAAAATTAATTTTTTAAAGTCCGCAAAGATAATGATTCTGTTTTGAATATTAAATAGTTAGGATGTAAAATATTATGATCTGTCGAAGAATCTTCTTTAATACGACAGCATGGCATTGATGCAAGATCTCGTGCCCGGTGTAACATTTAAACCAGAAAGTACAGTTCGTAACAAATCTTTAGGGATAACAGCAGCATATAGTTT
This sequence comes from Sphingobacterium micropteri, assembly GCF_014692515.1. Lineage (GTDB taxonomy): Bacteria > Bacteroidota > Bacteroidia > Sphingobacteriales > Sphingobacteriaceae > Sphingobacterium > Sphingobacterium micropteri. The sequence goes on from NZ_JACOIK010000001.1 coordinate 204,035, forward strand.
TTTAAAGAAGAAAGTGCTACGGTATAAGGAACTGAAAAATTGTAAAACTTTTTGATGCCTTGGGTGATACTATATAGTAAGTATACAATATAGTATAGTCACTGAACATTAGAAATCATGGAGACAACAAATCAAAAAAGAAACCTTTGCACCTCCCGTAAGACTTCCGTCGGAGGTAAGAGGCCTGATATTCTAGTTTAAATAGTTAAAGAAGTAAAAAGATGACGTATTACATCACGAATAACCTATTAGAAATAAACGGTCTGCTCGGCAAGCTATCACAGGTTCAATTGAACAGATGTGCACAGTAACCTACATACCAACCTTAGATGGTTTTTATTTCACATCAAGCAGAGATGAGAAAGCGAGCAGAGCCACTATACCCCCAATGAAACATCGAATTGATGGCATCGATCTCATTTATCCGAAGGATGAAATAGCAGGTGGAACCTGGATTGCTGCCGGCTATAACGGTCGCACTGCCTGTCTTTTAAACGGAGCATTCCATAACCATGTGAAGCAGAAAAGCTATAGGCGGAGCCGCGGTCTGATCCTTCTGGAGAGTTTTAAACACAAAAGTATGTACGAGTTCTCAAATGTAGTCAATCTGAATGGCGTAGAACCATTTACCATAATCAGCCTTATTCACCTACCAGGCATTACGTCTGAGTTCACAGAGTTCAGGTGGGACGGTACAAGCAAGCATCTAAGACAGTTGGACATTCGCAAAAGTCAAATTTGGTCTTCCGCTACGTTGTACAATTCCAAAATTCAATTACAACGGACAGCATTATTTGAAGATTGGATAAAGAAATTTAAAGACGTAAACGGGAGGAACATCTTAGCATTTCATAGCACGAAACACGGCCTCAACGTCTCACACGATATTATAATGAAAGGTGAGGATGATCTAATGACACTGAGCATTTCACAGCTTCACTTTAACAACGGAAATGTTGTATTTAAGTATTACGATATACTGAACGACAAGGCTTATGTAACAGGACTTTAGGGAAAATACCGTAGCACGGGAGATCCTAACGATGATCTACGTTCATTCTCCAATGTATTTCGGCAGAAATTTGGTGTCCGGCCAAGTGAAAACAAACAACAGTTCCTGTCCGCCCGATGAAACAAATCATACCATAACAATACAATCCGATGGTACGAAAGTAATAGGTAGTTAGCATCTGATGAGGAATGGGTAGGGGCGGGAATTTCTTTTGAGCTTTCAGAAAAAAACAATACTACAACCGTCGTACTCAGACATTATAATTGGAAAGAACTGACTGACGACTATAGGTGGTGCAGCAATAATTGGGCGATGTTCCTCTATCGTTTAAAGACGTATTGTGAAAATGAAAAGACGCTGCCATACTAGGGAAACAAAACCTAGCATCATAAAAAGTTTTATACATGCCTTGAAAGAACGTGTCTTCCGGCAGAGGATTTTAAAACTATTCAGCATGCCCGTTGTTGATGTAGAAGAAAGTGTAAACATAGCAGCGAAAACTAGTGGAAAATAAAGAAAAATCGTTAAATGGAAAAACCATTTCGTTAAATAAGATTTGGACAATTGTTGGAGTTACGGCATCGGTCGTAGTAGTGCTATTGCTATGCTGGAAGGCCATAAATGTATTTCTATTCATCCTTGCCGGAGCCATTATGTCTATCTATTTTCATGGTTTTGCTGAGTTGATCGGTCGTATGACAAAAATGACGGCGAAGTGGTCCCTTGTCGCTTCTGTGCTTATAACGATTGTTTTCCTTTTTGGGATATCATTTTTGATCGGAAGTCGTGTAGCAAATGAAGCTGTACAGTTTTCAGAGCAAATTCCGGGCTTGGTTGGCGATGCTAAAAAATATATGCAACAGGACGAGACGTTGAAATCTGTCTATCAGCAAGTACAGTCATCAGAAATGCTACAAAAAGTTACGCCAATGCTTTCCGGTTTCTTTAACAGTACATTGGGCCTCTTCGGCGATATTTACGTTGTACTATTTATTGGCATCTTTTTTACCGCGACTCCGGAGATCTACAAAAGAGGTATGGTAAAGTTATTACCCGCTCGAGCGCGAGGCGAGGGCCGTCGCATTATCGACCTCATCGCCGGAAATCTTAGATCTTGGTTAAAAGGTATGCTATTCTCGATGTTTGTCGTCTTTGTACTGACGAGCATCGGCCTATTATCACTAGGCTTAGATTTATGGCTTATCCTGGCATTAATTGCAGGGCTTTTAAGTTTCATCCCAAACTTTGGTCCCGTCATAGCGCTCATACCCGCAGCGCTGGTAGCACTGTCGCAGTCGCCCACAACAGCACTATGGGTAATTTTATTATACGGCTTGGTACAGCTCGTAGAAAGTAATTTTATTACACCCCTAGTTCAGCAGGAGCTCATAAAAACGCCTCCGGCATTGATTATTATCTCCCAAGTTTTTGTAGGTATATGGCTTGGCGCATGGGGAGTGATACTGGCGACACCAATATTGGTGATCATGATGGTTCTTACTGACGAATTATATATTAAAAAGCAGGACATTAAAGAACATCTTTAAGGCTCTACAAACTTAACCGGGCTTCGGCAATCATATCGGGGAGTAGGCTGACACTGTCCATCAGAATGGTTTTGCGGGCTTGCAGCTTCAATTTCAGAAGTTCGTGATATAGCCGTTGATAACGAAGGAATTTAAGTATCAACCAATCCATGCATCCAGCTATTGAAATCCGCGTCCGAAGGAACTCCGAATTTTTTCCGCAATCTGCGCTTTCTTTTATTTAATTTTAACGAGGTGGTATAAAAATGAATCACAATATTTAAGATAACCATGAAGAGACAAATAGTTAATAAGACAGTTCACGTAAATGGCCTTGAGATTTTCTACAGAGAAGCATGCTATAGTAGAGACCTAGAACGGGTCCAAATTCACATATTAGAGGACGGACATATGTTGTTAGAAACAAATTTTGACGAAGTGGTGGAATTGATCGATAATTTTTTTCCAATCGCTCATTCCATAACAACCCCTAATGGAAGCTTATCTCTTTTCCAACTTTTGTAGCCGGAATGATTTCAGCTGATTTTAAAATTTAACCCCGCTTTTTTAAACGCGGGTAAAGAATCCTTTCCGATGCCGTGCAACGCAAGTATATCTTTTTCATTATGTTTCGGCAACTTTTCGATAGTATCAATGCCGTAATGAAGCAAAGCATTTCTTGGCTCCTTTACTTTTTCCACAAATGGGGCAGGTTGGGCAGTCGCTGCTTTTGTAATTTTGGTGTCCTTGTTTGCAGGTGCGCAATGATTAAGACGGGAATAAAACTGCCGTTGTCTTCGAACAATAGCAGTTTTTGTATCGGTACCTCGCAAAATTAGCGACCTTTACAAAATTTTTACATAATATTTACATTAAATACAGAGTACGTTAAGACCGTAATATAAAGTTAACAATTTATTAATATTTGTTATTCATTTTTGTGCCAATGAAACAGAGACTAATAAAATGGTTTCCACTTGTAGGTTTGGTTGTTCCTTGGTTAGGTATTTCATGCAGTGGTGGCAACAACTCTATAAAAATGAAAGGCTCCGATACGGAGGTTAATCTAGCGGTTAATCTAGCGGAAAAATTCACGGAACAAGATCCTAATTTCAGTATTGCAATTTCGGGGGGGGGGTCAGGATTAGGGATAACATCCCTCTTAAATGGCCAGGCTGATATAGCGAACTCGTCGCGGCCTCTTTCGGAAGAAGAGCAACAGCAGTTTAAGAAAAAAAATATTCTGTTGAAAACTGTCATCTTTGCGGAAGATGCTACAGCTTTCGTTGTTCACAAGGATTTGCCTATAGCCGAAATAACGGTCGAAACGTTGGGTAAAATTTTAAGCGGTAACATTACAAACTGGTCTGAATTAATCGACGCAGACTATCCTATTAATATTTATGGCCGTCAGAGTAGTTCGGGTACACACTCATTTGTTAAGAAAAAGCTAGCTATTGAATTTACGAATGCGGCTAAAGAGATGACGGGTAATGCACAAATTATTGAGGGAGTAAAGGCAGACCGAACAGGGATCGGCTATGTGGGGGCGGGTTATGTTGCCGAGGATCCTATTGCATCTCAGGGAATCAAAGTATTGAAGATTATCGAAAAAGAAGGAGAGCACGCCATTTCTCCTTTAGATCAAGAGGCAATTAATCAGCGGATCTATTTTTTTCAACGGCCGCTGTACCAGTTCGTATTAGCGGAATCCTGGGAGAAGGTCCGTCCTTTTATTGCATTTGAACGGAGCGCGACAGGCAAAAAACTCATTGAAGAGCATGGATATTATATATTAAATAATCAACAGGATGAAATATAAAACCCGTTTATCCTTAGATATTCTTTTTAAGATTATATTTAAAGGAACCGGACTTCTGGTATTGCTTCTATTAGGTGGTATTTTAGCCATGTTGGTGTACAACTCCTTTTCATTTTTTATGGATGTAAAACCGTTAGACTTTATAACCGGAATGGAATGGAGCCCAACGGCCGCAAACCCGAAATATGGTATGCTACCTTTAGTTCTAAGTACGACATTAGTTACTTTTGGTGCGATGCTTATCGCTATTCCGTTGGGGATAGGTACGGCAGCTTATATCGCAGAATACGCCTCGCCACGTGTAAAAAATCTATTGAAACCTGCTATTGAAATGTTGGCAGCAGTTCCTTCTGTTGTCATCGGTTTTTTAGGTATTGTCGTCGTAAGCCCTGGGATTGCAAACTTAGCCGACCTGTCGAACGGATTAAATGCGTTGAACGGTGCTATTCTGCTGGCGGTTATGGCACTACCGACCATCATTACCATTGCGGAAGATGCCATACATGCGGTGCCCAAAACCTATAAAGAAGCGAGTTATGCGGTCGGCGCCACCAAGTGGCAAACCCTGCGTAAGGTCATTATTCCAGCAGCGGCTCCAGGTATCATCGCGGCGATTATGTTGGGCGTAGGTAGAGCTATCGGAGAGACAATGACGGTTTTAATGGCTACCGGAAATGCATCCATTTTGCCAACCGGTATGTTTGACTCCGTCAAAACAATGACGGCGACAATTGCCATAGAGATGGGAGAGGTGCCCTATCAAACCACACATTACTTTGCCCTTTACGCCATAGCCACCGTATTATTTTTAATGACATTGGCTGCCAATATGTTGGGTGAATATTTTATTAACCGTTTTAGAAAATACCATGCTGTTTAAGTCGTCGAAGATATCCACTGTTATTGAATGGGGCACACTTTTGATCAGTACCTTGCTGGTCTGTTTCTTCCTGGTTGTTGTCATATGGGAAATTGTTTCCAAAGGGGCAGGTCAATTGTCTTGGGATTTCATTAGTAAAGTTCCGAGTGAGGGGATGACCAAAGGTGGGATTTTAACGCCCATTATCGGCACCGTTGCGCTGACGCTCCTGACTGCCTTGTTTGCGATCCCGTTTGGTGTGTGCTGTGCAATCTATCTTAATGAATATGCCGAAGATAACTGGTTAACACGTACCATCAGGGCTTCCATCCGTAACCTTTCGGGAGTGCCGTCAATTATCTATGGATTATTTGGATTGGCTTTATTTGTGCAAGCGCTGCAATTGGGGACGTCGCTGCTTGCGGCGGGGCTTACGTTGGGTTTGCTTTCCCTGCCTTATATTATTACCACGACAGAAGAAGCCTTGATGCGCATACCCAACAGCACCCGGGAAGCGGCATTAGCTGTGGGGGCCACGAAGTTTGAAACAATTAAAGATGTAATCCTGCCGTCTGCTATGCCGGGTATACTCACCGGGGTCGTGCTTACCTTGTCACGCGCTGCAGGGGAAACTGCCCCGATACTTTTTACCGGAGCAGCATTCTATATAAATAGTTCGAGCGGTTACCTGGATCAAGAGTTTATGGCATTGCCTTATCACCTTTATATGCTTTCTACACAGCATCAGTCCATTGAGGAGGTAAGGCCGATAGCCTACGGAACGGCATTAGTGTTGATTATTGTGGTGTTCTTTATGAATTTAACGGCTTTCTATATCCGCTTTAAATATAGAAAGAACGCAACGGAGATGTAAAATACGATAGACATGAAAACAAAATTATCCGCTGAAAATTTGAATATCAGCTTCGGAACTAAACAAGTGCTGAAAAATATTGATATACAATTTATAGAAAATGAAATAACGGCTTTAATCGGTCCTTCCGGCTGTGGGAAAAGTACTTTATTACGCTCTTTTAATAGGATGCATGATCTTTCCCCCGATGCCAAGATAACAGGTAAATTACAATTGGAGGATCTCGATCTTTATTCCAAAGCCGTTCCGGTTACACAAATCCGTAAGCGAATCGGTATGGTTTTTCAGAAAGCCAATCCTTTTCCCAAAAGTATTTATGAGAATATCGCCTATGGATTGCGTATCAATAATTTGCCATGTGATAAGTCGATCGTGGAGAAAGCCTTACGGGAAGCTTTTTTATGGGAGGAGGTAAAAAACGATTTGAAGATGCCTGCGACACGGCTTTCGGGCGGTCAGCAACAACGTCTATGTATCGCCAGAGCCGTTGCGCTGCGGCCGGAGGTTATCTTGATGGATGAACCCTGTTCGGCACTTGACCCTGTCAGTACATTGAAAATTGAAGAATTGATTGTCTATCTGAAAAAGAAGTACACCATTGCGATTGTGACCCATAACATGCAACAGGCGCAGCGTATAGCGGATAAAACCGTCTTCTTGTATCTGGGAGAAATCAAAGAAGAAGGGCCTACCCAGAAGATTTTTGGATCTCCGGAAAATGAAATGACCGCCAATTATATTCATGGTCAGTTTGGTTAATGAAGAAATATAAAACCGATAGTTTATATTTGTCGTAAGCTATAAATCGGTATTTATGAATTTAAAGTCAAGCGAGCCATTTTGGTTGATAAAAAACGGGCTAATTGGTTCTTTTCCGTCCTTGAGACAAGATGTTTCATGCGACGTTTTGGTAGTTGGGGGAGGTATTACAGGTAGTTTGATAGCCCACCAATGTGTGGAGGAGGGCTATAAAACAGTGTTGATCGATAAGCGCGAAATTGCCAACGGTAGTTCGTCTGCAACCACTTCGATGCTCCAATATGAAATTGATACACCTTTGTACAAACTAATTGAAATGGTTGGCCCCAAAGGTGCTGTCGCGAGCTACAAAGCATGCTCCCGTGCGATAGACCAGCTGGGCGAAATCGCCCATAAAATAAAATCTAAAGCGGATTTTGTAAAGAAAGATTCCCTCTATTTTGCAGCACTGAAAAAGGATGTAGCCTGGTTAACCAAGGAGTTTGAAGCTCGAAAGAAAGCGGGGTTTGACGTGCAATGGATGACGGAGAGCGACATACTCCAAAAATATAGTTTACAAAAGGCTTACGGCGGTATATTATCTAAACAGGGGGCTAGCATAGATGCCTTCTTATTTGTTCACGAGCTTCTCCGTTATAATACAAAAAAAGGCCTGGAAGTATACGATAAAACAGAACTCGCCACGGTAAAACATCATGCCCGCCATAACGAGGTTATCCTCGCCACGGGAATTACGATCAAATGTAAAAGAATCGTATATTGCGTAGGGTATGAAAGTGCAACCATGATCAAGCAGAAATTTGTCGATCTCATCAGTACGTATGCCATCGTTTCGGAGATGATGCCGAAGGAAAGTAAACGTTATCAGGATCTATTGTTATGGAATACCGCGGCGCCTTATCATTATATGCGGACGACGGATGATGACAGAATGCTTATCGGCGGTGAAGATGAGGAATTTCGGAATCCCTCAAAACGGGATGCTTTAATTGCGCAAAAAGAGCAGAAACTACACAAATCATTTGAAAAATACTTGCCTCAGGTCCCTTTCTATACGGATTTTGCATGGGCAGGTACTTTTGGTCAAACCAAGGACGGATTACCTTATATCGGTGTTCATCCAGATTTTAAAAATTCTTATTTCGTGTTAGGATTTGGTGGCAATGGTATTACTTTTTCTGTTACAGGAATGGAGATGGTCTCCAATTGGCTGAAAGGGAAGAAGCATGCATTGACAGCTTATTTCGCTTTTGGGAGGTAATTATATATGATCTATTACCTCTTCTAACGGTCGCCGGAATTTTGGTTTGAGCATAGGCTGGTTAAAATCTGCTACATCTCGATGGCCTATCGCTGCCGCAAATAACGCCGTATATCCATCATATTTCAATATTTCGTCGTACTTATCCGATTGGATGCCTTCCATAGGCGTAGAATCAATGCCCATGCTTGCGCAGCCTGCTAGGAAAAAGCCCAGCGAAAGGTAAACTTGGTGCTGCATCCAATTTCTGATGCCGGCTTCGCCTAGCGGTTTTACGAGTTGGTGATAATAATTTACCGCGCCTTCTGGTAATTGCAAGAGGTTCTCGTTCTCAAATTTTTCTACGTTGTCAATTACACTGAATACAACCAAGTGACTCGCCTGATTGATTTTTTCCAGATTATGATAGGATACCTTCGCTAGCTCACTTTTGATTTTTGTATCAGAGATAATCGTAAATTTCCACGGTTGGCTGTTTATCGAGGAGGGGCTTAACCGTAAGATTTCCTTTAATTGTTGGACGATATCTTCTGCTAATTTTTCGTTCGGATTATATTTTTTTGTGCTATATCTTTTTTGGGCGATATCTAAAAAATGCATATGTTAAAATTTGCTTGTTTTTGACGTTGTATAACTGCAAAGCTAAATATTTTAATGCTATCTACGGTAGAAGGACTAGACAAAATATACGGTCTGTGTAGATGAATGTTGTAAACGGATATCAGTTTGTTGTAACCGGTATGTGGTTTATCACAAACAGCATATCAGTTTATTATGAACTGATATGCGTTTGTTGCCTAGAGATGGCCATGTTTTAGTCTCTGATTGAGGTCAATAACATCTTGAAAGCGGTTGTCGCAGCGACCGCATGAGGTATCGTGGCCGGCAGGATAATCATTTCACCGGCTTTTACGATATGAGGTTCGCCGGCGATGTGGATCAGTGCTTCTCCATCTAATGCCTGCAATACTGCATCGAATGGAGCCGAGTGCTCTTTAAGTTCCTGCCCTTTATCAAAAGCGAACATAATTATGTGGCCGGTATCACTTTTTTTGATAATCTCTTTTACGATACCGTCTTTTTTGTATGCTACACGTTCTTTAAGTTTAGATACCAATGCGGTTTCAATTGTTGTACTCATGTGTTTGATTCTATTTTTTTAGTTTTTTGTATAAATCAATATTTCTATCGGCAGCGGTACACCCGGTGTCAAATTTAAATCGTAGCGTAAAGCTTTTTGTCCATCTTTTTCTATTTCAGCATAGGTGCCGGTTATGGATGCTTGATCCGAAGATACCCCTCCTTCTGATCCGGGAGGCAGCTGGATGCCGTCGGGTATGTCTTCGGGATCAGTCTCTTCACCCTTTGGCGGCAGGGCCTTGAAAGTACCGCCAGTTCCTTCCAATAAGATGCTGTTGTTTGGTCCTTGTTTGACGGACATGTTTATATCAACTGTCATCTCAAAAGGCATGGGGTCAGCCCGGAATTTCTCGTAAAGCATACGTAAACGCCCGTCGCCAAGTGCTTCGAAATATACGGTATGTTCGCCGCTGGCCATCGGGTTTGATCCCATAAATGATGGTATAATCTGTGCTGTGTAAGTTCCAGCTAGCCCATATTGCTCGATAAGCGACTGCCCGTCGTTGTCATCTTCCTTGGAACAGGACGAGATGCTGACGCCGATAAAAAATAGCAGCATCCATTTGTATATTGTTGTGTGTTTCATATTCTCTATTAGCTTCGTTGAGCTCACTTCGTTCGGTTTTCCATTCTCCATTACTCCCTCGTCATGCTTAACAAAAATAATCCATCCGAAATATTTGCCAAGAGGGTCAACCGATTGGCGTCGAGGTGTTGGATCTTGGCATGTTCGATTTTCATCGGCCCCAGTGGAATGACGGTGTTGATGGTCATTACTCCGTCTTCATTGATAGCCCAGGTTCCTGTATCATGGGTGAACTGCAATGGACTGGTTACCTCAAAATGGAAGGTGCCGTCTGCCTTGAAATCAAAATACTTCTGTGCCACTGTCGCAAATATATCGTAAGGTGGGGTGGCAGCCGTCTGTTTGATAATAACACGGGACACCGTTTGGTCGGATTTCCAACGATGTGCCTGTATCAGGGCCTTTGCGGTCTGCCAGCCTTCGTTATAAGCCGCTTTGGCGGCGATCTTATCGAGCTTGACGGTCTTGGATACAAGATCGCCTTTTGTCACAAACGCTTGCAATTGCTGTTCGTAATCCGCCAGCTGGTCAATGCTAAAGCTGAAATTACCGGAAGCATCTGTTGTGATTTTACGTAAGACTTGCCCGTTAGTGCCCTCGTATTGAAAGGTAACTTCCGTGCCGGAATCTGCCTTGCCACTGATGGTCGCTTTATCGTTGGCCGTTGTGATCTGTATGTCCGATGGGGCATTGATGGTTGTTTCTTCTTCGGGTGCGGGATCATCCTTCCCACAGCTGTACTGAAGCAGTATAAATACGCTGAAAATACATAGGATGTGTTTGAATGTTATCATTTTTAGTTTCTGTTTTTATTTACACCTACAATTCTATAACTCCGGCGTAAGGATCCCAACCACCCTCCCAACTGCTGGTGGTCGTGATACTAAGGTCTTTCGTCCACGATATGGCGTAGTCTATATAAACCATGCCTTCGTTTAATAGCTCTCGAAGTACAACGGTTTCCTTTGTTTCGGTATCGAAAGTTACTTTAATACGGTAAGTCGAATTTTCAGCATATGTTTGACCATACAATGTGCAGTCTGCGTGTTCTCCCCATAACGTATAGATATCGCCCTCCTTTGATACTTTAAATTTTTCATATCCCGAACCATAGCCCCTTATGTTGAGGAAGAGCGTGTTGTTCTTGTCAATGACCACAAAAGGAGCCGAAGGCATGTGGTTGCTCTCGTCCGCAGGAAGTATAAGTGTTGCTTTGTCCAGATCCACCCCTTCAATGGTCGTTATCCAATAATATTCCGCCGGCATATACATCTTGTACAAAGCGTTACTGTTAAAGCCCATGACTTCTTGCAGTTCTGCGATGAGCACCGCCTGGTTTTCTTCTTCGGTCAGTTCCAGTTCAGGCATAACAAAAGGATGGCCTTTTAGCAGTATCGCTGCTCCGGCTGAAGGCGTACCTTTGGCGATGCTGATCTCTACCGGAACCTGTAGGGTTTCTGTCGCCTCTCCACCGGGTTTACGGGAATTTATTTTTGCTTGGAAAACGATTTTGTCTCCATCGTTTTCTGTTTTCACATCGCTGATATCGAGTAGAGAAAAATCATAGGGAAGTGTAGCGGTAGCCAATTGTTTCATCTCAAAACTCTCTTGCTCATCTACATAATTCCAGTACCAGTAGTTATCGCTCTCACTCAACGGAAGATCTTCACCAACAATAAAACTGAATTTACTGCCCAGTTTTGTGTTGCTTTCATCGTTCACCGCTGTCGTCTGGAAGTTGATACCCATTGTTTTGCCGTACATATTGGGGGCCCAGCCCAGTCCGCTCTCAGAAGTAAAAGCTACTGCGTTGTCCCAGTTGGCGGTTTCATCCAGAAAATTGACGGACGTTATTGTCCACATACCTTCTAATTCTATTTTTTGGACGGTTTCTTCCGGTTCTGGTTCGGGAGAAGGGTTGTCGTCTTTGCTACAAGACTGCGTGGCAATTAGTGCTAAAAATGCAATCGTTACGAAAAGTGTGTTTTTTAAGTTGTTCATTGCTTCTATTTAATTTATTGCGTTGTTAATAATAAGTGACATATTGGTCGAACCAGCTCGGTTTGTTAATGATGGTACTGCCTGTTTTTAAATTGACAGGTTTGTAACCCCCAAAATAATTTGATGCGTTAATAAGTGCATGCTCGTTTAGGTTCGGGGGAAGTATGAGTGTTACGGTATTATCTCCTCCCAAGGTACCGAGGTGCATATAATTAAGATTTGTCGTCCGGCTGAGGTCTAGTGTATTGATCGCTAATGTCGTTGAGCTGAAATTTATTTTTTCTATGCTTGCCGGCAGTTTCAGATCGATATCTCCATCCCGTATAGTCGTCGTATAAATCTGGAGTTCTTTTAGATTGGTCAGGTTTGACAGATCCCAGGTGCCGGCTTTTATTCTTGCGCTGATATAAATAGATTGCAAGGATTGGGGAAACTGTACACCATCCATATCAAATTGGTAATATCCGCCATTATTCAATGCAATATGTCGGAGTGAAGCAGGTAGTTTTAATGTGTTGATCTTAAGTGTGTTGTAATCAGAGCCGATGTAGTCATTATTTGTAGAAAAAGACATCTTCAATGTGTCCATTTGATCTAAATCTGTAAAAGCAGGCTCAAAAGTGTAATTATTTAGTGCCAAACTTTTTAGACTTTTTGGAAATGTCAGGTTTTCCTTTAAATTCCGGGCGCTCAATGTTAGGGTTTTAAGACCATCGGGCAGGGTAGATTTTTCAACTAGATTAGCAGTAAGGTTCTCCATACCGGTATGCAGTATCAGTTTCTCTGCCTGCGTGGCTGTAAGGGTTTTAATTTCGGATTTGCTGACATCAAAGGTTCTTACGGCGGCGTAGAATGTCAGGTTATCCGTTTTGGTGCCCGCCATGGTAAAATCGGGATCTGCTTCCCCTCCAACGACCATCTTTTCAACCCATAGCCCGTCCAAACTTCCCGAAGGCATTTTTAGGCCTCCACCAAGTCCATTATTACTATTTGAAAAAGATTTCAGCTTGTGCTGGGGATATGTAATGTTGCCTAATTGGATACCAAATATGAGTATTTCCTCCAGTTTGTGGCTACCGGATAAGTCTGCTTGTAACGGTACGTATTCAAACTCTTGGTCTGGATATGCTCTAGCGAAATCTGTAGGGCTAACTCCCCACGTAAAGCGTTTCATATCGGGCATTTCTTCCAATCCTTTTATACCTGTGCCGAGGTGGTTATAAAAATAAAACAGGGTAGTCTTCGGATAATTTTTAAAGCCTTGCACCACACCTCTGGCATTCGGCATTTTGGTGTAGTTTGCCAGAAAATTGGTGCCCAACCAAACCTCATCGCCTAAAGTAGGGTTGCTGTTGTTTTCGGGCGGTATAAAGAATAAGCTGTCGTTTCCGGGCGTCACCACGTACAGTGCCTGTGTTTCCGCTATGCCCCTGTATTTATGCAGGCTATCCTGCAGGTTTTTGAGGACAGCTGGGTCATTTAATTTATTGAATATATCACCCAGCTTTTCAAAGCGGAACATACGGATGTATTCCATCGCCCGCTCTGCCTGATAGGTCTGGTACTCGGAAGAATTCTCGTCAAATTCCAGCTCGTTTTCTTGAATGATCAGCCTTTCTTTGGTACAGGACAGTACCGCGAGGAAAGAAATGGTTAATAGGAATATGCTTATCTTGTTCATCTGTATTTACGTATTAAAAAGCCGATTTTATATTAATCGTTTCATTGACATCAAAAGGTACTTTGGATAAAAAGGTGTAAAAGATCGCATCGTTGGTCGTGATCCGGCTCCAAAAGCCGTCGTCCATTTTCTCGATCAGCTCAATGGCGTAGTACCGTTGTTTCTGCGTGCGTATGGGAAGATTCTGTGCGACGCCCAATTTTGTCAGGTTCTCGCCATATACAGGTAGGTGAAAGAGCAACTCCCCCATGCTGTAAAAAAAAGCTTCGTCGGTTCGGACGAAAATCTTGTTTCCTTTGACTTCCCAAGTGGCGTCTGAGGCCAGCGTTTTTCCGGGAGGGAGTATGTCCAAAAATTCAGCACCGAAAGTACGTTCAAACACCTTGTAGGCGATGGTTGCCGTGCCGTCTGCCCGCAGGTCAAAGGCCTGCCCAGACAGCAAGGTAGGCGTAGAGAGAAGCAAATCTTCGATATGGGTAACGCGGATAATATCTTTTTCCGCTACATTACCGACCGATACGGCTTCGTCATAGCTGGCCGTAGCCCATGTGCCTATAAAATCTGCGGCATTGATTGCTGCCGTGGACACGGTCTGCTGCTCCAGCCAACGGAAATCTCCGGCACTGATTTCAACGGCATCCGTGCTGGAGGTACTATTGGCTAAATTAAAATCGATCATCCTGTTGCCAAAATCCATAGACACCTTTAGGGTAGAAACCTGGTCCTGCGCTTCTAGGTTCAACACTTTTATTTTGGCGGTATTATTGGATACCGGCGTTTTGGTATTCAGTATGATGGTGTTTTCATCGGTTTTTGCGACCTGCCAGGTACCTTTGTTGTGGATGTAGATATTCGGAAAAAAAGGAGGCCGGAACAGCATGTTGGAAGAACCGTCCCGATTGAGTGTCATGTTTTGGAAAGCTGCAACATACAGGAAAGAAGCCATGGATTCCGACGGGCTGGGTACATTCTCTTTGCTTTCCCATATCAATTTGATGGATTCTAAACCTAATGCCGCATCTCTGTGCCACGTCTGGTTGGAGATTTTCTGGATGACTGGATTGCTCAAGTCTGGCGTGATCGTGGTGTTTTCCACGACAATATCTTCTTTTTTACAGGCCGTGACCATCCATAACGCTAATCCAAAAAAGAGTATATTTCTTGTCTTCATCATTATTTTCAATTAAGATTTAACGTAAATTCCTTTATCCCGTCTGCATAGAATCGGGTATAGATATCATCGCCGGGCTCGGCCTTCAATAAATGCGGATATATGCTCAGTATCATCCTCGGTTTGGACAGTGTTAGGCTGTTGCTTCGTACGGCATATTCGTATTCAAATACCCATTCGCGCTCGACTTTGCCGACACCTTCCTGATTGGGGTCTAGGGTGTTTCGCAGGTGGAAATAGAAAAATATCTTGTTGCCGTAAACCCTATATTCTGCCGGAGATAACAAGTCTGCGGTAGCAAATCCCTGTGTGCTGTATTGGTTTTCGTCCTGTTGGGTGTAAAAGGAACCGTTTGGAACCGGGATATACGGAAAGAAGAAGAACTTCTGGATATCCATTCCGTTGTCTGCCTGGAGGGTAAAATCAAAGTTGACTATAAAGGTCGTCCAGGGATTTTCAGTGGTGCCGCCCACGGTTTTGTTCCGGAGCAACCAATTTTTGTTGATGATGCTTTCATTGACGGTCAAGGTTTGTTTTAAAGTGGCTATCTTTTCATCAAAAAAGGCGTCGATTTCCGTTACCCTTGCCTTAAACAGTTCAAAACGCTCGTCAAAACGGAGCTGTTGCGGCGATTGTCCCAATAGCGTGCGGTTCAGGACGTTGGTCTCGAACTTTGCTTTGTACAGGTCGAACAACGTCGTCGGCATATCGGCAGATGCCCGCGCGAAGTTCGCATTCATGCGCACCACCAGGTCTGTCCGGGCATTCCGCCACTGCACATCACTGTCGTCTAGAAAATTCTGTGTCTCGGTCAGGAGTTCGTATTGTACAAACTGCCGGTAATTGCTTTCGGCTTCCAAAGGCTGCTCAAAGGAAAGGTCGAAGAGCTCATCCAGCTTGTCCAGTCTTTCCTGCTTGTCCAGCAGCAGCAGGGTGGTCTCATCCAGATCCAGCGTGTCCTTGCAGGAAGTGAATGTGTTCACAGCAAAGGCTGTGAGCAGTAGGAGGTATATTGTTGTCTTTTTCATTTTTTTAACTATTAAATATTAAACTCCAGACTCACGCTGAAATACCGTTTCGGTTGCGAGAACCGGGTAATGGTCTTCGTTCCCTCGCGGAAGAAGTTTTCGATATGGGGCAACAAGGCCGGGTTGGTCAATTGACGTAAATCATCCCACCGCCAAAACTTACTGTCGAATATATTGTATACACCGGCGCGGATGACGTAGCGTGGGGTAATCTGGTACGAGCCATAGAAATCAAAGCTGTAGCTGTCTTCCAAAAACAATCCCGGGAATGTACGCTGTATTTCTTTCGTCGCTGTGCTTTCTATAAAGCGTGTTTCGTCGCGTTCCTTTGCTTTGAAGTAGTTGCCGACCAGGTTGGCATTCCACTTCTGATTGGGTGAGAAGTACTCAATTCCCGCAAACCCTGTTAAGGGCTGTACGCCGAGCATACTGGTGCCGTAGGATGTTTCGCCTTTGGCGTAACTAACGGCCGAGTTGATGGCGAAGCCACGAAACGGAGCGTATATTTCCTCTAGCAAGAGGTGTACTTTGGCATCAAAACCGCGGAGATCGGCCGAACGGCGGTTTACGTTTTTTACGTACGATAGATTTTTGGTGCTGTTGTCCAGCGGACTGGTCACGGCAATGGTCCCACGTTCGATCTCGATAAAGTTAGCATAGTCGGAGTAGTAAAAATTCAACATATACGTACCGAAACGGCCATTGCCGGCAACCTCGATCTCGTGGTTTACAGAAGTCTCCGCTTTCAAATCGCGGTCAGACAGTACCAGAAACGAAGGCCAGGAGTTGAAGTATTGGAAATAGCGTTCTTCGGTGGTCGGTACCCGGTATCCGGTCGAGAATTTGTAGCTGAGGTTAAGGTAGTCCAAGAGGCGGTATCCCGCACTTGCCAGAAACGAGACTCCCTCATCGGTGTCGTCGATCGGTGCATCGTTCAACTCAACGCCTTCCAGGTCGCGCATGAGGTAGTCCATATAATACTGGTCGTTGTTGTAGTCCCAGTCTTTGTCCTTGGTGTGGAAACGGTCGTAACGCACACCGAGATCCAAGGTCAGCCGTGGTGTAACGTGGATATTGTCTATCAGCGATGCACTGT
The DNA here is from genome assembly GCF_014692515.1 of Sphingobacterium micropteri. Classification (GTDB taxonomy): domain Bacteria; phylum Bacteroidota; class Bacteroidia; order Sphingobacteriales; family Sphingobacteriaceae; genus Sphingobacterium; species Sphingobacterium micropteri. The sequence goes on from NZ_JACOIK010000001.1 coordinate 220,851, forward strand.
AGTTGAGACGGTCGATCGGGCGTTGGAACGAGTAGGCATTGATGTATTTGCCCATGGACTCCCCGAATTCGTAGCGCACACCCTGCCGCACGGTATAACCGTCGATCTTGTTGGAAGCGAATGGATTTTCTACATCCACATTCCGGTTGTCGTTATATTTGTTGGCCACGTTGGCAGCCAGGGCGAAGCGGTGTAAGCCGAGATAGTTGCTTTCTATTTCACGGAACGTAATGTCGGCACGGAGCATCTTATCCTTTATTTCCTGTCCGCGGTATTTATCGCGTTTCCCCTCGTATATCAGTTCATAGTTACCTGTGCCGTCAAAGTTCGGGCGGTAATATTCTGACCAGGTGGCGGCATCGAGGTGGGTATTCTGGATGTTCCCCGTGAGGGAAGCTTTGGATAGCCAATGTTCTTCCAGGGGCGTAAACGTATAGCCCAGGGAGTAGGAATGGCTCAATGATTGGTCATGGCCATAATAATAAGGCTTATCGGCCGAGGTGAAAATGTCTAACGGTTCCTGCGACCAAATTTCGGAGTCTACCCTTTTGTTGAGCATGTAGTAAGACAGCTCCATGCGATGCTGCAGGTTGGGTACAAAAGCGGCCTTGGCAAGGAAGGTTTGCTGGCGGTAGTCCATCGGGTCGATCTGGGTGGAGGTGACGTTGCGGTTGAGCTCGCCATAGCTGAAGTTGCGGAGTTCGTTGCCATAGCGGTCGGCAAACATCAACAGGCCTTCCCAACGGCCTTTTTTGACACCGGTGCCGGCGAGGTACATGCGCATGTTGTCTTTACCGTTGTAGTTGAGCTGTGCCAATGCACCGTATTCCTGTCCTTTGCGCACGATGTCGCTGACTCGTTTAGTGGTATAGTTAACGGCGCCACCCAAAGCACCGGAACCGACAGCAAAGGAAGAAGCCCCTTTCTGGATATCGATAGCCGACACGAAATAAGGATCGAATTCAATACGGGACGCGTTGGAAAGCCCATAGGCACTGAACACCATGTTTTCATGTATTTCGGGCTGCTGCACACCGTCTACACTGATGGCGACACGGTTAGCCTCTACACCACGGATGGCAAAGCCCCGGTTGCCGCCGCGTGTACCCGAATAGGAGATGCCTACACCCGGTGTGTATCGAATCAGGTCGCGGATGTCGGAGGTCATCTCTTTGGCGAGCTGCTTCTGGTCAATACGGGTAGACCCAATTTCACGTTTGTGCTGTCCATCCACAGTAACCTCCTCTATTTTCAGGTTTTTTAAGGTGTCGGTTTTCGTTTTTAAAGTATCCCGTTGCTGTGCTAAGATGGAGCCCGTTCCTACTATCGTCAAAACAGCTAATATGATCGTGGTTTTCGTTGTCGTCATGTCTTTAATTCGTTAGGAACAGCTCTAAGGTTAAGTTTTGTAATCGCAGCGTGCGCAGGTCATAATTTACGACGGTTTCTACCGGTACGACGAAATCAATCTCTTTGAATTCGATACGGTCGATTTGGAGGACAAATGTCCGCTCACATTGCCGACGTTGGTTTGGATCGGTAGTCAGTTCACATCCGTCCTTCTGTTTACGGAAAAAGCTAAAAACAATATCGGCAGGAATATCAGTGCCCGTAGCGATGTCCAGTGGATAATCCAAGATCGTCAGCTCTTCTTTTTCCGCATCGTAGCTGTATAGCATGCCCCGTAAGTCAATTCGCTTGATCATGGTCAATTGTTCGCTTGGGTCTCCTTCCGGATTCAGGACATAGGTTAAGTTCATTGCCGGTTTGGAGAAATTAGCGATCTCGTTGCGGATATCGAACCACAAATATGTGCTTCCGGTCGCGAATTGAAATATCTTGCTGAACAATAGTTGGTTATCACCATAGACTTCCGCGGCGATATCCTCCGTAAAATTGAGGTTATCTTCAAATTCTCGTTTGCAGGAGGAGCTCAACAGCATCAGCAGGGTGGCGATATATAGTAGTTTTGCTTTCATATAGGTTATTTTTATCTTTTGCTTCCTTCGATATTTGCCTTCATCGGTACCGGCAGCATCGGATCTATAAACAATTCCAGTTCACTGGTTGCACGGACATACTTGCCCACCAGTTCTGCGTCGTCGCTCTCCGGTAGGGGTGTACCGATTTCACCGTCCGGATCAGCAGTACGCACTAGACCATCGGTCCCCCGTAGATAGATGGTGTCGGCAGTTACCTCCAACAGGCTTTTGATCCGAATAGACATCTCCAAAGGCATAAAGGAGGTGTTGAATCGCTCAAAAGAAACCTGCACCGCTCCACTGCCGAGGGAATCGATATGGATATCCTGCTGCCCACGTGTAAGATAGAGTTGGGGAATGGTTCGCGTTTCTGCATCGTAATAGATCAAGCCGATTTGACTATCGTATACACCCGATATTTCATGCGCGTATCGTTGCGTACCGTAATCTTCGTCGAGATAATCCCCACGATCGGGCAGCAGGTTGCTATCACCAATATCTGGCGAATAGTATTCATCCTTACTACACGCTGTCAGCACAACAGCCAATACAAAAAAACAAAGTTTCAAATTCATCTTTTTCTCGCGACAATCGCTACGGAGTTGATGTCATTTTTATGTCTGCGGAAAGTCTGGCGCATCAACAGGATGCGTTTACGCAGTTCTGCATGTGTTAATATATTGCATATCATCTTGATCATGCCCATGAGGCCTTCGTCCTGTAGCACACGTTTAGGTTCCAGCAACGCCATAGCATTCGTGTCTATCTTCACGATTTCGAAGCCTTCGTCCTGTAACAATGCACACCATTCCCGGACGGTTAGCGGACGAGCGTGTACGCGGATATTGGTGCTAAGATCCTTATAGACGCTTTGTTTGATGTCTTCCGAGATGTTGTCCGGTTGTAAACCCATTTCGTGGATACCATAATAACCACCGGGTTTCAGGATACGTGATGCTTCCTGGATAATCGCTTTTTTATGTTCCAAAGGTTGCATGGTGAGCATCGCCTCGCCATATACTTTGGTGGCGCAGGCGTCGGGCAAGGTAGTGTCCGATGCATCAGCAACAATCATTTTCATCTTGTCATAATTCACGTTTTTCTGGGCGAGTTCAGACGCCGCTTTATTGTTGTCTATGCCTGTATAGCTGTTGGGTTTCATCGAGCAGGCTAATGCTGCCGTATAGCCCAAACCGGGCGCAAATTCGACAACATCATCCGCCGTGTTGATCTGCATATTTTTCATCAGAATGTTGGTCAGTTCGCGTCCGCCGGGACGTAATACTTTCTTGCCGACCTTTGCTAGGATCCAGTGTCCTTGTTTTTCGTTTAATTTGTGTTCTATAGCCATTTTATTCGTGTTCCGTTTTTTCTATTGTTGTTTATTTTAGTGTATAACTTAATCCCACATAGATAGCCCGCTTCTGTCCCGGCATGAAAAACGCCAAATTATCCACGGTAAATTGTGGAAAGGGGATAGGGGGGAGCAGTATCTGATCGCTGATGACGTAGCTCGATGCATAGGATTTATTCAGAATGTTCTTGCCGTCAATGTAGAAGGAGAAGTTTTTCCACCCCTCAACCCCTAAGCGTAGACCGAAAACTGTGTATGTGGGCTGGTACACGGTATTGCTGTGATCGATCGGGGCTTTCTGTGGCTGACTTTCGGCGTTTAGCGATACGAAAAACTTACCGGGATAGCTGTATTCTACCGATCCTGTAAGGTAATGTGGTGGCACGCCAGCAAGTTTATTGCCCTTATATTCTCCCGTGTTAAAATAGAAATTACTAAAAGTGTACATGGCCCGGAGCATTAGGAGATCCTTGCCCGATACGTCCAATAAACCCTGGATCGGTACCGCCATGAGCCCGGCTTCTACGCCTTGGTGAATCGTATTTGGATAGTTCTTGGTTTGTTTAACGCCCAAGACGAAGTCTTTCACCTCCAGCAGTTCGTTTTTTACCCAGGAGTGGTAGAGGGAGATATTCCAGCCATATCGTGTACCTTCATGACGGCTACCGAGCTCGGCCGTATAGGATGATTGTTTGTCGAGCTTGACAGCAAATAGTTCTTTCGGACTGGTGTTGATGTTGCTGCCGACTTTCGTGCCCACCAATTCGTCAAATGTCGGTGGTTCATAACTACGGCTGATGTTACCGAAAAACTGGATGTCGTTGTTATTTCCTGTATTGTATATAGCGCCTATCCGAGGATTAAAGGCAAAATAACGCTGATCGAGCGAGATATCCTCTGAATGGAAATAGCGGTATTTATGTGATGAATGGCTGTACCAGGGCCGAAGCTCCGGGTTACGGAATACATCTTTACTATTACGTTCATTGGTGACGGCCTGTAGATTCCCGATAAGATGAAAACGATCACTGAACCTGTGGGCGTATTCGGTATAAAGGGTCAGGTTCAAGGCATTTAGTTTGTCTTTGCTGAACATATAGGAGTCCAATCCGTCCCTATTGATATGTCCATGGCGATCGATACGGCCGCTGCTCGCTAACAGCCCGGCTGTCAGGGTAGCGTTATGCCGGCGATGTACGGTTTGTATAGATAGGCCGTAGTCGTTGCCAAAGGAGCGATTGGTAGACAATACAATCGGAAAGGCAAACCGGTCGTCAATATACTGATAGTACAATGATGCGGTGAGGTCTGTCTGGGCAGATAAACGGAAGGCGGTACGGTTTGCAATACGTATAACAGCCGCTTCCCGACCCGGTTTGTCGCGGGCAATATTTGGCCCCATATAGTAGGGCAATGCGATTCCGGTATTAATCTGGCTCGGATCATCCCGAAGCATAGACATGGTCAAAGGTCCGGGGACATCGAAGTGGATATAAGAATAGTTCAGGTAGGTACGGTTGTCGATGTTCGGCGAAATACGATAACCGAAGTTGCCGGCGATATTTAGTTTTCTGTTCTGGTTATGTTGCCGGAAACCGTCCTGTCTGCTCGTTGAAATCGAAAGAAAAGCATCCTTGTCTTCCCAAGCATCGCCTAGAAATGCATTCAATTGCCCGTAGCCATAGGAACCAGCTTCTGCTTTGACTTGTATGCCTGGGGAATGTCGCCCTGTCCGGGAGTTGAAATTGACTGCCCCACCTAAGGTGGAAGCGCCGTACCGCAAAGCATTTGCACCTTTATAGACTTCTATAGATTCCGAAACTGCCGGATCCATGACTCCGATAATAAAGGAGCCGTCGGCAAAATTGGTAGGGATACCGTCTTGCAAAAGGTACACTCCCCGACGTTGTGGATTGCTTTGGATACCCGAACCCCTTATGCTTAAACGTGGTTGGTCGTTGGCACCGAATAATTCTTGTATCACCACGCCGGGCTCATATTTTAAGGCATCCTTGATCGTTTCCAGACGCTGTACTTCGGGGGTCATTACGGCAACGGAGGTTCCTCCGGCAATCTGTTTGTGCTCCATCTTTATTTTTTCGATCGGCTGGTTGCTCGATAGGGTATGATGGGACACAATGACTTCCTGCAACTCAATACGTTTTTCTTTAAGGTAGATATTGTAGTGGCGTTTATCTATATCGTGATGTATATTGACGGTCGTTTCAAATAAATCGTAGCTGGTATGCGTAAACACGAGCGTATTCTGTCCGCTAATGACAGCAAGTGCGAAGTGCCCATCTGCATCCGTTTTGGTCTTTATTTTTTGATTCTGTTTTAACACGACGCTCACATTTGGAATAGGTTGTAAGTTTTCCGTTAACACATGCCCTTCAATGTATATAGATTGCTGAATAGATCCGGAGTTGCCTACGCAAATGACCGTTATGAACATGCTGGCTAACCATAAGGATAAACTCGTTCGTATACCGCTTATCATCTAGTATTTTTTCCTCTCTAAAGCTGTTTGCATATATTTGAATCCATAAATTTTTGTTTGTCCACAATCACAAAAATGTAATAATCAAGCATCTAACATAATGCTATTTAGAATAAAACTAAATAAATGTATATTTGATGGCAAATATAAGACGAGTTGTTCGTTGAAGAGAGCCCAAATTGGAAGTAAAGGCTCCCAAAATAGAAGAAATTGAATGATGAAGTTTATTGTAAGCACTCCAGAAGATAATCTGTTGACAGCGATAGAGCTGCCGGATAATTACGATATGGCTTCGCAACTGCATAAGCAAGAGTATACGAGGCATGATTTGACAGGGTCTAAATTCCGCCATTTCCATACAGACGGGCTGGTCTTGATCGATGCGCAAACTATTTGTTCACAACAGCTTACCGCCGGGCTGCTTTTTGATAGCCATGTTATCGCGATGGTATTTCATTTCGATGGTGATTGTCACATGGTTTCGACGGGAGCTGAAAAGAACACGCATATCACATTTTTTCCTGGCGGACATAATATTCGTGTACTTAGCAGAGGGGAGCTGGATTTGGTTTTTGAACCCAACAAATTCGTCAATTCATTTATTGTTTTGCTCTCCAAAGAATTTTGTCTTCGGGTGATCCCGCAGGAATATAATAATGACCTGCTCACTGCGGTGGAAAACGGGAGAGATGTAGCGCTCTTTCCGGAGGGCTCGTCGTTGAGTCAGGAAATGAAACGAATTGTAGAAAATGTTCGAAATTGTAGCCGAAAAGGATCTTTCCATAGGCTTTGTCTTGAAATCAAAATAGCAGAGCTGATGATGCTCCAGTTAGAGCAATATCAACTATTGCGCAGCAACCGACCTGAAAAGCCAATAGTTCATCAGGCAGATGTGGAAAAGATAGAAAACGCAAAAAAAATATTGGAGGAGAATTATAGTCGTCCACCTACTATTAAAGAATTGGCTATGATTATCGGGGTAAATGAAACCAAACTAAAAACCGATTTTAAGAAAATGTATCAACGTACTATACATGAGTATACCGTGTCTTTGCGGATGCATAAAGCCTATCAACTCATTACCCAACAAAATCTTTTATTAAAAGAGGTTGCTTTACATGTAGGATACCAGAAAACGTCAAATTTTACCAAAGTATTTAAAGAGTTCTATGGTATCAGTCCCAAGCAGGCGGCGATTGATAAAATATCTTGAAAACGAAGACAAGAGAACTTGGTGGTTTTCCGGATTTAAAGGCGAATTTTGTAATATCCGCTGTCTGCCAACCTTAAATTCGTGTCGGTTTTTCTATTTTTATATAAAGTTTCTTTGCTATGCTACAATTTCTAAAATATAAATGGGAAGATTTTGACAACTATTATTCTATAGTGGCGGATGATCAGGTCATGAAATACATTACCGGAAACGCGATGTCGGAAAAACAAGCAAGGGAAAAATTCACTTCTATCATGCAGATTAACGAAGAAGAGAACTTATTGGGATATTTTAAAGTTATAGATCATAATTATGGACTGATTGGAGATTGTAAACTTGTAAGATACAAATACGACCGTTCCATGTTAGAAATAGGATATCTTTTGAAATATGCCTTTTGGAGAAAGGGCTTCGGAACAAAAATATGTAAAAAACTTTTGAGAAAATCTGCAAAAATAGCACCTAAAGATAACATTATCGGGGTTATAGACCCCGATAATGTTGCGTCGAAACGCCTTTTAGAAAAATTTGGATTCAAAAGTTGTTTTATAGGAGAAGAAGACGACGTTCCTACAGAAAAATTTATTCTTTGCAGATAATCGGCAGAAAATATATTATTCTGTAAATTCTTTTGTACAGCTATTATACACTTGTTTTATATCACTGACATTGCCAAAATCATCAAAATCTACCTTTTTATTTCCGCAGGTGTAGCCGGAAGAGGGCGGAACGGTGTTGCAGTTGGGACACATGGTCATCGTAAAATAGACTAGCTCATTTTTATATAAACCAGAATATAGATTTACTTCCATAGCATCTTTTTTTGTACATTTTAATTCTGCTTTATACAATTCTTTCATACGTACAACACATTCCGAAGTGTCGGTTGGAGCTTCATCTTTTGTACAGGCAGTAACTATCAGTAAAATAGCTGTTAAAAATAGATAGCATCTTTTCATATTATATGGGTTTCTAAACTAAACGTATAATATCTTTTTTTGCTACATCATAGTTGTGCGATTAAATGACGATTTACCTTTTGGTTATAGATATAAGAAACTGCAAGTATAGCTCCGATGATAATCGGCAATAAAATGAAGCCGATGTTACCATCTACTACTAGATGGCTTAGGGCGGCAAAAATTAAATTAAAAGTCAGGCCTGCATATGCCCATTCTCTTATTTTTGGATGTAAGCTAGGAATAACCAGCGCAGTTGCTCCTAATACTTTACAGACCATAAGTGCATATGCGAAATAGTCAGGATACCCTAACGGTTTTGTGCCGACATTGAATTGATCGGGGACAAAAATGACTGAACTAAGGGGCATCACAGCTTCAAACAAGAAAATAAAAATTGTTGCCGACCAAAAGATGATTTTATCTCTTTTCATATTATTCTTTTTCTGCTAAGCTAAAAGCAATTTTGAGAATAATACTTTACATAGGGCAAGAAATAATCGCTTCCTCTATGATACTAACGTAAAATCAATCTGTCTTTTTTCCAGATCTACCTTCTTTACCTTGATGCTTACCTCGTCACCCAATTGATACTTCTTTTTCTTCCGCTGGCCAATGATGGTATAGTTTTTTTCGTCCAGTGTATAGAAATCGTCCGTAATATCCCGTAGCCGTACCATACCTTCACATTTATTTTCCTGGATTTCTACATACATACCCCATTCCGTGACGCCTGATACGATCCCGGTATATTCTACCCCAATCTGGTCCTCCAGAAACTCGGCTTGCTTGTATTTAATGGATGCACGTTCTGCTTCAGCAGCTCTTTTCTCCATTTGGGAGGAATGCTCCGCCATTTTTTCATAATGCTCTGCGTTGATTTTCTTTCCACCGTCTAAATAGAATTGCAACAACCGGTGCACCATCACATCGGGATAACGACGGATAGGGGAGGTGAAATGGGTATAATAATCGAAAGCAAGTCCATAATGGCTTGTGCTTTTGGTGGTATAAATAGCTTTTGCCATAGAACGGATGGCCAGTGTCGTTAACAGGTTCTGCTCTCGCTCGCCCTCGATTTTTGTTAGGAGGGCGTTTAATGATTTAGCGGCCTCCTTATCGGTTTTGATCGTGAGTTTGTGTCCAAATCGTAAAGCAAATTGTGAAAAAGTGGTCAACGTTTCTGGGTTCGGGGTATCATGGAACCGATAGACGAACGTTAGCTTATTTTTACCTTTCCCTTGTTTTCCGATATATTCAGCAACCTTTCGGTTGGCAAGCAGCATAAAATCTTCAATAAGCTTATGTGCATCCTTCCGCTCCTTGGTATAAACACCTAAAGGCTTCCCTTTTTCATCGAGGTGGAATTTAACCTCTTCACTTTCGAAGCTAATGGCACCGTTTTTAAACTTCCGCTCTCGTAGGATGTGGGCGAGCTCGTTCAGTTTAAGGATTTCAGCTGCGTGGTCTCCTTGTTTTTTTTCGATAACCTCTTGCGCTTCCTCATAGCTAAAACGGCGATTGGAATTGATGACCGTACGGCCGAACCATTGATCTAAGATCGTTGCTTTGTCGTTTATTTCGAATACAGCTGAAAAACACAGCTTGTCCTCATGTGGTCGCAATGAACAGACACCATTTGACAAACGTTCAGGAAGCATGGGGATAACACGGTCAACCAAATATACGGAAGTACCCCGTTCAAAAGCTTCCTTATCTAATAGCGAATCTGGGTGCACATAATGGGAAACATCGGCAATGTGTATTCCCACTTCGTAATTTCCATTATCCAGCGTTTGGAATGAAATCGCATCATCAAAATCCTTTGCGTCAAAAGGGTCTATCGTGAACGTAAGTATATCACGAAAATCACGCCTTTTCTTTATCTCGTCCGTGGGTATTTGCTCTGGAATGGCATTTGCCTCCGCTTCCACTGCGGAAGGAAAAGATAATGGAAAGCCGAAATCCGCAAGGATAGCATTAATTTCCGTATCGTTCTCTCCTTTTTTACCTAAAATGCTTTTGACCTTTCCGATCGGATTTTTAGCATTCTTTGGCCATTCGATAATGGAAACAACAACTTTTTCTCCATGTTGTGCACCGTTTAAATTGTCTAGTGGAACGAATATATCATGAAGCATTTTCCTGTCGTCGGGGAGGAAAAATGCATACGATTTGGCGATGTCTATCGTGCCGGTAAAATCCATTTTAGCACGTTGGATAATCTCCACGACTTCCCCTTCTCGCTTCCGACCTTTTCTACGTTCGTAAACGTGTACTTTAACGATGTCATTATGGAGAGCTTGTCTCAATTTCCGGGGAGCAATATGGATGTCATTTTCAAGTTCATCTTCTGGAATAACATAGGCCGAACCATCGGCTGTCATATCGACCTTGCCTTGGATGTAAACATGCAGCTGACTCAACTGAAACTTGCCTCGTTCTGTTTGCAGGAATTTGCCGGATTTGGATTCGTCAGAAAGGATCTCCGCAATTGCATTTTTTGATTCCGTATCACTAAGGTTGAGTTTTGCAGCTACCTGTTTATAGTTAAGGGGAGTGTTGTTTGATTTTTCGAATATATCTACGATAAGATGGGTTAGAACTTCTTTGTATGTGTTCTCTTTTTTTTGTCTCATATGTTTCAAATTATGGCTTGATATCCATTCTTCCTATTGTTGAAATCTGACAAGAGGGAAGGAGATGTTTCGCCTTCTAGAAGAGCGACTGCCAGTGTTTTATTTATATAAACTAAGATAAGCAAAAAATGTTCTTTACGTCTGTCAAAAGATAAGTGATTATCGCATTTTTATAAAAGTGTTTATTTTATTTATTTTACTTATGTTAATTATTTGATTATCTGTTATATATTTTATTGAATGCTAAATATATTTTTGTTCAAGGGCTGTTTTCTGAGGAATAGATGGGGTTTCGTGTATGGCTGTTGGTTTTTTGGGTGGTCTATAGATATTTTATATTATATTTTTAATTTCGTTTACCTTTTGCAACTAATTTGAAATAAGTAAATTATGAAATCTTTGATAAAATATGTAGGAATTGTTTTTAATGTTTTGGTTGATGATTTTTGATAAAAAAAATGCTTTCTGCACGCAGAAAGCATTTCAATTAAAAAAGTATTTTGGAAGAATATTTAATGCTCTTTTTGACAATTTGCACATAGTCCGACAGCGTTTATTGCGAGGGAATGTAGTGCAAAATGAGGGGGTAAAGTGATCTTTGGAAGGCTTACTTCGTTCAGGCAATATACACTGTTGCAGATCGAACAAATGAAATGCACATGTTGGTCGTGATGATGGTTTTCGGTACAGTTGGAACTACACATGGCATAGGTTGCTGTGCCATTTAGATCAAAGATTTTATGTACAATTCCCTTTTCTTCGAAGCTCGATAAAATGCGATATAAGGTTACCCGATCAATGTCCTTTCCCACTATTTTCTCTAAATCCGGTTGGGATATGGCTGCTTCTTTGTGCGTTATTTCTTCTAAAACACGCAGTCTTGGGGAGGTTACTTTTAATCCGTTTTCCCGTAGAAGTTCCGTGAAGTCTTTGTTTTTTTCTGTTTTTTCATCCGTCATGATAGGGGTAAATTTACGGATTTTTTTTAACTCCTATTGTTTATCCAATGGGAGTTAAAATATCGGATTGCTATCGTTATGTTGTACGGATTTCTACTTTGATTTTCTCGGTAGACAATCGAATAGGATTGAGATGGCCGTTTGTGTATGGAAGTGGAGATAGGGTCTTGACACCATTCCTAAAATATTGAATGAAGTATTTTCCTTCATATCCTCGTTGTTCTAGATAAGTAACCATAGCATCCATGTCCTCAATAGAGAGTAGATCGGCATGCCAAGTGGTCCTAACTTCACAAGGAATGGCGTTTTTCTGTAATAATGTCAAGCTGTCTACAAAAGTGGCAAACGTATCGGATAAGGTAATATCGTGATACTTTTGACTGGTTCCTTTGAAGTCTAGCGCGACGTAATCAAGTAAGCCCTCGTCCCACAACTGCTTTAAGGTAGCGGGCATGGTACCGTTGGTATCCACTTTTATCCGATAGCCCAGTTCTTTAGCTATGCGGGCAAGTAGTATTAAGCTGGGATGTAAAGTACATTCGCCGCCGCTGAAAACGACTCCTTGCAGCAGCGATTTACGAGATTGCAGAAAATCCCGGGCATCTTGAACAGAGAATTTACCCTTTCCCAAGACGATATCTGGATTATAGCAGTACAGGCAACGCATATTGCAGCCTGCAAACCAAAGAATGCAGGCTGGATAACCTGGATAATCCAGTAATGTGAAAGGTGTAATACTGTAAATGGGTTTAATCATGCTGCTCTTTAAAATGCGTGCGCTGACGATGTTCTCCTTTTTTACCAATGTTAAAGCTTTCAACTGGCCTGTGATATCCCATAACGCGGGTGTAGACCAGGCATTTACTGCGTTTTTGTTGGTTTTGCTGCAAAATCAACAATTCTTTTTCGGTGTTGTGTGTCATGTGTATTATATATGTTGATGGTTAGAAATAATCATGTCATCACATTGTGGGCAATATTCGTGTTCACCTGTAAGGTAGCCGTGTACCGGACAGATGCTGAATACTGGTGTAACCGTGATGTACGGAAGTTTGAAGTTAGAAATTACGGTATGTACAAACGCTCGACACGCTTCCGGCGAGCTGATGCGTTCGTTCATGTAGAGGTGGAGTACCGTACCCCCCGTGTATTTACATTGGAGCTGATCCTGTAGTAAGAGGGCTTCAAAGGGATCTTCTGTATAGTCCACTGGAATTTGGGAGCTGTTCGTATAATAGATATGTTTGCCTTCTCCGGCTTGAAGAATTGCTGGAAATCTTTTTTTATCTTCCTTTGCGAAGCGATAGGTTGTTCCTTCAGCAGGAGTGGCTTCCAAATTATAAAGATTGCCGGTCTCTTCTTGAAATAAGCGAAGGCGCTGACGTATATGTTCCAGGAGATCGGAAGCAAAAGCTATTCCCCAATCGCTCACGATATTCTCGCTGTCGCCACTAAAATTACGGATCATCTCGTTCATGCCATTGACACCAATGGTCGAAAAATGGTTACGAAAATGGCTTAGATAGCGTTTGGTATAAGGAAATAAACCGTTATCATACAGCTCTTGGATGAATTTTCGCTTTTTTTCTAAGGTAGACTTTGCTACCAATAGTAGCTGATCAAGACGTTCATATAGTTTCTCTTTCTGGTGAGTATAGAGATAACCTAACCTTGCCATGTTGATGGTAACCACGCCAATGCTTCCCGTCATCTCCGCACTTCCGAATAACCCGTTTCCTCGTCTGAGGAGTTCGCGTAGATCTAATTGTAAACGACAGCACATGCTGCGCACGGCGTTCGGTTTATAGGCTTCGGGGTTCTCGACTTTATGTCCATCGGCATCAATAATATATTGGCTACCCATAAAATTTTGGAAATAGGAGGATCCGATCTTTGCTGTATTTTCGAAAAGTAAATAGGCGTTCTCACTATACCAATCAAAATCTTCCGTGATGTTAACGGTAGGGATAGGGAAGGTGAAAGGTTGTCCATTGGCATCTCCTTCGGTCATCACCGTATAGTACGCTTTATTGATCATGTCCATTTCTGTCTGAAAATGCCGGTAACAAAGATCTTCCAGACGCGTCACACCACGTTTTTGGGCAAGATTGGTGAGTTGTTGGCTCCGAACATTCGCAAAAAGATGTTGTCCCCCTCTAGTGGGGATCTGCTCTCTTAAATCTTCCGGCACATTCCAATCCAACGTGATGTTAGTGAATGGCGATTGCCCCCACCGTGCGGGTACGTTGAGGTTATACACAAAGCTGCGTACCGCTTTTAATACATCACGGTAAGCCAGTTGATCTTTAAAAACATAAGGAGCGAGGTAGGTGTCAAAAGAACTAAAGGCTTGTGCCCCCGCCCATTCGCTTTGGAGAATACCGAGAAAATTCGCCATCTGCCCCAATGCTTCACGAAAATGAGAGGGAGGTCGGCTCTCCACACGTCCCCGCACACCGTTAAAACCTTCATCAAGTAGTACCCGCAGGCTCCAGCCGGCACAATAGCCGGTTAGGCAATCTAGATCATGAATATGGATGTCACCATTGCGGTGTGCATAGCCTTCCTCTTTATTATAAATTTTATCTAGCCAATAGTTCGCAATAATTTTTCCCGCAGTATTGTTAATCAAGCCTGCATTGGAATAGGAGGTGTTCGCGTTTGCGTTAATGCGCCAATCTCGTTGTCGGATGTATTCTTCTACAGTTTGACTGCTGTCTACATAAGTCGTATCCTCATTAAAATGATCAACGTGTTCCCGCTGCAACTTGCGTGTATGCCTATAGAGCATGAAGGATTTCATAACCTCAAAATAGCCGAGCTCATAAAACTGCCTTTCAATGATATTCTGTATATCTTCGACGGCCCATACTTCTTGTTCGCGCAAGTTCGTTAATACCCGCTCGAATACGCGATCATCGATAGGATAAGATACGCTTTGAAAACCTTTCTGGATAGCGTCCTGTATTTTATAGATTTCTAGGGGCGCATAAACTCCATTTCGCTTGATCACATATTTTTCCATAACTGTTGTTTTGTCTGAGAATGCCGAGCTCCTCTATTTGGTGGAGGCTTCTAAACAAATTTAAGATGGAAATCAGGGTTGTTTTATGACCGGAAACATAAAGCGTTAAAAAAATAAAAAAGCCTCTCCAAATGATATCTGAAGAGGCTTTTTCTGCGGAAATAAAATCCTTTTTATTTTCCTGCCGCTTTCGCGTGGTCGGCTAAAAATTGTGCCAATCCACTATCGGTTAATGGGTGCTTTAATAGAGAAAGGATAACAGATAATGGCCCTGTCATCACATCCGCTCCAATCTTGGCACATCCCAATAAATGTGCACTATGGCGTACGGAAGCCGCTAAGATTTCGGTTTTAAAGCCGTAATTGTCATAAATAAGGCGGATTTCTTCGATCAATCCCAAACCATCTACAGAAATATCGTCCAACCGTCCAACAAATGGGGATACGTATGTTGCTCCTGCTTTTGCCGCTAATAAGGCCTGACCTGCAGAGAAAACAAGCGTGCAATTGGTTTTGATACCTTTTTGGCTGAAATATTTGATAGCTTTAACGCCATCTTTAATCATGGGAACTTTCACCACAATTTTAGGGTTTAGAGCAGCCAGTGCCTCACCTTCTTTGATGATATTGTCATAGTCGGTAGAGATAACTTCTGCACTTACATCGCCATCTACAATATCGCAGATAGCTTTATAGTGGTTAATTACATTCTCTTCGCCACTGATGCCCTCTTTCGCCATAAGGCTGGGATTCGTAGTTACGCCGTCTAATACACCGAGATCCTGTGCTTCTTTGATCTGTGCTAAGTTCGCGGTATCGATAAAAAATTTCATGTTTTATTAGATTGTTTATAGTGATTTAAAATATTTTAAAACATAATATACCTAAGTATGTTACAAAAGTAATTATATTATTCTCAATCTGGGAAGGTTTAGTCAAAACATTTTTTTGCCGTTCATGGATATATTCAGATCGCTTTCTTATCCTAATTTTCGATTACACGTCATAGGTCAGGCGATATCGCTTTTAGGTACTTGGATGCAGCGGATTGCTATTAGTTGGATGGTTTATGAAATGACGAACTCTGTTTTTTGGTTAGGTTTCGTACAATTTATCGCCTTGTTGCCCTCCCTGATTCTCTCTCCCTTTGTCGGTTCATTTGTCGATAAACATCAGAAATACAAATTGGTTTTTCTCACGCAGATCGGGTTAATGATACAAGCTGGTGTGTTGACTTTGGTAGTAGGACTGCAGTTACAGACCGTTTTTATCCTGTCCATGTTGGGGTTTATACAGGGTGTCATCAACGCTTTCGATGTACTTAGCCGTCAATCCTTAATGATATCGCTCGTAGATAACAAACGAGATTTACCCAATGCCATCGCATTAAATTCTTCCATCTTCAATGCAGCGAGGATGGTCGGGCCGGCTATTGGTGGTATTTTATTAACCAAATACGGCGAGTTTGTATGTTTTGGCATCAACTTTATCAGTTTTGTACCTGTTATTATATGTTTGCTGCTGATGCGTGTGAAAGAAGATCCGTCAAAGCTTATCAAGGAAAGCAATTGGCGGGCACTTATAGAGGGGTTCAGCTATTTGCGACGTTCACCACATATTGCATCATTGATTATTGTATTGGTGTTTTCGAGTTTGTTGGTTATCCCTTACACCTCTCTATTGCCCGCAGTGGCTAAGGATCTTTTTAGGGGGGATGAATCTACGTTCTCTTGGTTTGAAAGTGCCGCTGGTTTTGGTGCGATGATCGGAGCCATCAATATGGCAAGGTTAAAAACCGGTGAAAATCTGCGATATCGCGTGTTATTTTCTGCTTTTTTAATGGGGGCAGCACTTTGTTTATTAGCATTTGCTCGTATTCTACCGCTAGCCTTAGTGTTTACCATGATGGTGGCGTTTGCCATGATGATGCAAAATTCTTCTATTAATACGTATATCCAGACACATGCAGTTCCGAGCTATCGGGCTAGGGTAATAGGTTATTATGTGATGGCTTTTCAGGGTGTTGCGCCGATTGGGACACTCTTGGTTGGGGCAATGGCCGAATATATTGGAATCCAGCGTACGCTCTATGTGATGGGAACATCCGGTATTGTTATTGCGTTAGGTTTTTATACCTATTTGCGGTTACACATTCACCGGCGATTGTTCAAGAAAATATAACAGGTCTCCATCAATACAGCAACGATGGTGCTTTATTTTTAAATCGATAACCTAGACCTAACATCAAATAATTAGGTTCGTGAAAGTCTTTTAAATTATAGCCAATATGTAAGAATGAATTTTTGGTGGTTGCAACCTTCAGCGCAAATGTTTGATAAGTACCCCCGAGATCTCCGCCTTTGTGTAGCACATTACCTCCCAAACCGACGCCGATGGTAAAAATTGGCATAATATATTCGGCCCTCGCGGATAGCCCCACGGCCAGCTGTTTATCTAAAGATGGTTTGAAGAACTTTTCTTCCATGGTAGCCGAGAAATAGTTCTTGGTATAAACATTGGCACTGCCATCGTATACTGCGTCGACGGAAACGCCCACTCGAAACCTATAGCTTATATTGTACATTGGGCCAAAATACATGCCTAAAACAGGATATTGATGCGGCGAAGCGACAGGTTGCCCCATAACGTCGACTCCTTTCCGACGCCATGAGCCGAAAAGAACTAAATCATAGTTAATATGTTTGGGATACGCTGTGCGTAAAGAGTCAGGGATTTTGGTATGTTTTGTGGCGGGTTCTCGTTTTCTAAAATCATATAAAATACCCATTTTTAACCCTAGCATATTGAGCCCTGCATTTGGAAAATTTGTATTGCCATTTGAGAAATGCGTAAAGTCTAAACCAGTTGCCAGATCGGTATGTGGTGTTAATCTCCATCGCACATATAGGCCTGCATTCAAATAGGCATTGGTTTTGGAACCAATTGCGATATTATAAGGGTTGTGTACAAAATGATGCGGTTTCCAACCAGTAGATAAGCCAAAATTCCATTCATAATCTAGGGCTGTGTTTAGGCTTAGCTGCGTGATATTGGATCGTTGGAAAAAGTATACCGTTTTGGGATTGCCTAATTCCTGCGGGTTGCCGAAGTTATAAAATGACACGCCTATTCCTTGATAGGTATGTGCATAAATTCTATCTCCTAATGATCCATTTGGGAATCGAAAGGCATATTTTATGTGTCCAGATAACGCATTTCGAATAGGTTTTCGTTGATTGTTAAATCCGGAATAAAAAGGAACATTTGGTAATATATAGCCTGGTCGAAGTTCGAGTCCCAAATGGTGTACAAAACGTCCGGCACCATTCAGCTGATACACCGTATCAACCGAGAGTGTATCTAGTCCGAAAGCTAACGTGCCTACTGGGATAGCAAGGAGAAGGCTGCACGAGCATAATGCTTGGAGGAACACCGATTTTAGACCCATAAACATACACTAGCTCAACTTACTTTGCGGTCTCTTAAGATCAAAAGTTGTTTCCGATAATCAATTCGAGCAGCATAGGAAAATAGAATATCTCCTCCCAATACACCGATAACCGGGGGAAGATTCATTTGCTGATAGGCATAATTCACGGCGCTCAGGTCAAGTACTGCCGTTATAAATTTTTTTATTTTCCAGTTGCCTATGGCGAAAGTAGGTAGTTCGAGCATAAAACTTTCCATAGAATTTGTACCTAAGCCGGTCGAGATGATATTGGTATTCTCTATTTTTTCTTCTGGAATACCGGATTGCAGGAGTGTGGTTTTATCGAGAACGGTTTTTGAAGCGCCGGTATCCAGCACCATTTTAAAAGGTTGGTCAAATAAACAAACATCAATCAATATATGGTAACCATCGCCCTGAAGCTCCAATATTTCTAGCGGAATTTTTTGCATGGGTTAAACTTAGGAAATATAAAAATAAAACCCATGCAAAAAAGCGTGTTATATGATATTACTATCTTTCAATACTTGGTTCATATTTCTTACCGCATTTGCGCTATTTTTAAACAAGGCTTTCTCCTCTTCCGATAGTTCCAATGGAACAATGCGATCCCAACCTTTTTTGTTTATAATGACAGGTACGCCAATATTAATGTCTTCTTCGCCGTACTCCCCTTCTAGGAATACAGACGCCGTAAATAACCTATTTTGATCACGTACAATACTTTCTACCATAGCAGCCGTTGCCGCTCCGGGCGCGTACCAGGCCGAAGTACCAATTAAAGCAGTAAGTGTCGCTCCGCCCACCATTGTTTTGTTGACAATATCGTCTTGCTCTTCTGGTGTAAGGAAACTGTTTACAGGAATACTGTTCCACGTTGCGTGCTGTATCAATGGAATCATAGTGGTATCACCATGCCCGCCTATTACGATAGCATTTAAATCATTTGCTGACGCTTGTAGCTTTTGGGAAATTTGGTATTTGAAACGTGCTGAATCCAATGCGCCACCCATGCCTATAATCCTATTTTTAGGGAGACCGCTCGATTTTAATGCAAGATAGGTCATGGTATCCATCGGATTGGCTACAATAAGGATGATAATGTCCGGGGAATGCTTCACTAAATTCTCCACGACCGATTTCACAATACCAGCATTGGTGCCTATCAGTTCTTCGCGTGTCATTCCTGGTTTCCTCGGAATACCCGAAGTAATAACAGCCACCGCCGAACCCGCAGTTTGTGTATAATCGTTGGTGACTCCTTTTATGGTAGAATCAAATCCGAGAAGAGCGGCTGTCTGCATCATATCCTGTGCTTTGCCTTCTGCTACACCTTCTTTGATATCTAAGAGCACAATTTCTTCTGCAATGTTTCGTCGTACAAGATTGTCAGCTGTGGTAGCACCCACAGCTCCTGCTCCAATAACTGTTATCTTCGTCTGCATATTTTTCTCCTTTTATATTGGTATAGAATGATGTGTAGATAAATGTACGAAACTTTTCGGTATTCCCCTAGAACGGATAACCGATAGCTAAATTAAATACGAGGTTTTCGCGTCTCCATTGCGAATCACGGAAATCGATGTATTTAAATACCCAACGATCGCCCGGATCCCGATAAGGCACACGTACCGGGATCGCAAAATCTGTACGGATAATTAAGAAGTCCAAATCAAGACGTAATCCTAAACCTGTACCTACGGCCAGCTCCTTATAAAAATCCTTCGACAATTTTCCGCCAGGTTTGTTTTCATCCTCTCGTTGTAGCCAGATATTGCCCGCATCTATAAATGCTGCCCAATGCAGCATACCCGCTATCTGCGCCCGGTATTCCGTGTTAAGCTCTAATTTAAAATCACCCGTTTGATCAGCGAAAAAATTGTTTTCGCCCAAATTTTCAGGCAATGCTGAACCGGGACCGACTGCTCTGGGGCGGTAGGCACGCAATCCGTTAGGACCGCCGGAGAAATATTGTTTTAAATACGGAAGCGACCGTGAATTTCCATACGAATGGCTTAAGCCCACCATCACTCTCGAGGCGAGTTGTGAACTGGATGTCAATTTCATATAGTGGCGGAAGTCTGCTTCCGCTTTGATAAACTGCGCATATGGCGTTCCAAAAATCTCCTTCGCACCTTCATCATAGTTGGCTCCTTGAATCAATCCCAATACGTTGCCAGAAGTGTTTAAACCGGTTTTTACATAAAAAGTGTGCTTACGTGCTGCTTCCATCGAATTGGTAAACGTATACGAATAGTTTGGGCCGAAAGAAAACTGGGGATCTACAATGTGGCGTAGGGTAGGGACTGTATCCATTTGTGCACGGTAATCATCTGTAATATTACGTGGCTGTACATAGATAATTTCCGCAACGGCCAAGTCGTGTTGTTTTTGATCGTCTTCTCTCCAATTATATCCATAATTCAGGGTAAGGGAATTAAGTGTATACGCATTCCGTCTGTTCAAAAACTCGTAACCTACTTTTGCATACGTTTTCGGAATATAGCGTCTGGATGGTGCCCATTTATAGGGGGATAGCAAACGTGGCCATACGATACCTACCTCTGTTCCATAACGTATGTAAGCAGAGTTCAAGTTAACACTACCGCCTGTTTGGGTCTCGTAGCCCCCAAAAACACTTACCGTAAGCGTCTCAAACCCTTTAAAAGCATTGCGAAGTGTCCAATGTGCATTGGCTTCCGTACCATTATAAACCGACGCCGTCTTTCCAATCACCTCAAAACGGATCGATTTTCGTTGCATGGGGGTGAGGTGGTAGTAGACATCCATGGTGTTAGCTGAATCAGGACTGTCAACGAATGTGTTCTTCACAAATTTAAAAGCATTGAGATTGACCAGGTGGCTAATGGTTCGATTGTGTTCCCACCGTGTATACGTATCTCCTTTGTTGAAAAAGATATGGTTGGCCAACACTTTTTTACGATAGGTATCTTGTGGGTCTATGATATAATACTGGTTATTAAATAGTTGCTGTTGCCGGGGACGTGTTGTTTCGAAACCCTGAGATGTTTGCCGATAGTTGGGATAAATAAAAATGTTCCCTATTTTTTGGGGCTCTTTTGCTTTCGCGGGTGTTTCCGGTTTTACCGTAACATACATATCTACTTGGTGATTTCCCCGGCTACTGTCCACTTCCATTAATAAATGGTCAGGCGAAAAATAATAATACCCTTTATTTTTTAAATCATTGTCGATACGGTCTCGCTCATTTAGGATAACATCTAAATTATAATTGCTCTTCACATGCAGTAAGGATTGGGATTTTGTGCTTAGAATATCCTTTCCGAGCTGTGTGGCCGAGTCTATTTCAAAATCAACTTTGGCGATTCGGTAAATCTTTCCGGGGAATGCATTGTAGGTAACCTCTGCCAACTTCCCGTCTATCGTGGTATCTGACGTAACATACGCATTAAAAAAACCAAAATTCTCCATCCGGTTGCGTAGGAGATTTTCGTTATACTCCCTGTTTACATCGCTAAGTAAAACGGGTTCTTCTCCTTGCTTTCTCAACCATCTATTGATCGCGCCTGATGCGGAGTCAGACCCGCCGCCCATATTATACAGACCTAGTTTGAAACGCATACCCAAAATCTTTTTATTCGGTTTGGGGCGGAGCATTTCTTCCAGATGTGTTTCAAATGCTTCTTTTCGTTCTTTCGGAATACTATCTTCGGAATGGATGACAACATGTCCTTTATTATAGAGCTTTTCATCTTCCGCAAGATATTTGGTTGAATTACAGCTCGCCACCATAATCATGGTGATCATACCTATGGCGATATAATGCAACTTAGTCTTCATACGACCTCCTTTCCTCTTCATCGTCTCGGATAGCATTTGTTGTAGTATCTATTTGTGTATTCGTTGAATCTTTGTTCTCCTGTTCTGTTTCTTGTTCTTCTTGTTCTTCCATTTCTTCTTTCCGGATAGCCCGATGGGTGGAATCTACGGGTTCATCTGTCGTCGAACTGTCGCTGTTATTATCCTGCGGTTGTAGTTGCTCGTTTTTCCGGCGCTCCTCCACGCGTTTGCGGAACTCCGGACTGTTCTTCATGAGGCTATCTCTAATCACGAGGCGTACACTATCCCGATAAGCAGAATCTGTCTCCATCCGCTCCACATCGAAACGACGCCGAAAACTCCGACTATCCGTATTGTAATACTGTTCTAAGGCTCTGGAACTCATAAACAGCTCTTTGAACCGATCGTAACTCATGGTAATGATAAAACCGATACCGGTTTCGACAAATTGCCCTTGTAGCGTAGCCTGATATTGATTCTTTCGGTATACACGGGCAAAGTAGCGTCCGTCTTTTGAAAGTTGATAATCCAACGAAATGTCTCCCGCGATATTGGATGCTTTTTCTCCCGGACGCGTGTTACCTTCGACTTCGAAGTTGGAACCAATGGTAACTTTTAAGCGATCATCAAATAACATCTTAGATACCCCGACATTTAAATCTGTTCTCGTTTGTGCATTCCCCGTCAGATAATCCTCTTCCGATTGCAGATTGAAATCAAGTTCTACACCTTTAATAAGGTCGGACGCTAGATTATTCAGCTGGCTTGTTAAGAATGAACTAACCGTGCTACGCGCCATTCCCTCAGCTCCGCCGCCGCCCGAAAGGCTTTCGAACGGATTAGCCGACATAAAGCGACCGAGTGCAATTAATGAAAATACCTGCTTGTTCAATTCTGCCGGATCTTCGCGTATATTGGCTAAGGCAATATTCACCTTGCTCACAACATCTTGCGAAACAATAGCGTTGTTCTCATCCAGATCAATGTCAAAGTTAATTTCCGGTTTGAATAGCTCACCCGTGAGGATTAATTTTACGTCGAACGGAATCCGCTGCTTGTAGAGGTTTTGACTTTCCCCACCAATTTGTGACTGTACGAGTTCCAATGTTGGAAAGCGACTTCGGTATATGGCGGTAATATCCATACGCGCGTCCAATGGGTCACCGTTCCACGTGATGGTGCTTCCTTTCTGGAAAAGGAACGGCTTCGAAATCGGTCCTAATGAGAATGTATAATCTCCTTTTTCTACCGTGTAAGTGCCCGACATGGTGATTTTGTTACTCGCATCGATGGTTGCGTTTAACTCGGCAATACCTTGGATATTGAGCGCGTCTTGTGTACCCTCATCTAATATAACTTTGAATTTTGCCTCCGGATCGGTGGATAGATTGAGGGCAATGTCCATGCCAGACAGTTGTGTTGCTGTCGTCATCGAATCCAGGCGGGCAAATACATTCGCACGAGCTGTATCCGAACGGTTTACAAATTTGACCACACCATCCCGTTGCGCAATGCCCGGATCATCATTGGGTACAATGAGTGCAAAGTCCGTATTCTCATTGACCTTGATATCTCCCTCTACCCGCGGTTGATCCAGGTTGCCGCGTATACGAAGATTGGAGGTTAAATATAGTTTCCCGAAAAATAAATCGTTATCTTCTCTTGTTGAATTGACCGCAGCGAAATCGTTCATGGTCAAGTTCAGATTAAAATTGAAATCCGTATAGGTAGTGGTCGCTATAGCGCCATTTAATAAGGTAGAGTTACCACGTTGATCTTTGATCTCAAATTTTTTGAACTGTATGCCTTGGTTGTTGAAATATATGGTTTGGTTATCCATGAGGAAGTCAGCATTCAACATCGCGACGTTCAATTTACTGTTTTGGAATGTCAGCCCACCATTGATTTTCGGTGCATCGACCGTTCCCGTAATTTTCAAGTCACCTACCAAATCGCCTTCGCAGTCTTCCAGATAACCCAAGCTAAATGCTTGTATCGTTGTCATCTTCATAGGCTTCAAGGATAGTGTAGCGTTTAGGGTGGCCGGTCCATCCGGCGGACTGATGAAATCACCTGCGAGCTGTACATCATTACCATTTCCTTCGATTTTAACATCAGCAGAAAATGTGTTTTCTTTAATGTTATCTACTTTAACCAATACGTTACCCACGGTGTCTTTTCCAAAGTAAAACCTGTCGATCGTCAAGTCAGAAACAAACACAGGGCTGCTCTCCAGGCGAGATACGGTTGCTGTACCGTTGATGCCCCCACCTACATTGAACATTTCTGAAGCCAACATTTGCGCAAAGGTCTCGATTCTAAAATTGTTAAATGTCACATCAATAGGTGCGTTCGCTATTGAATCCTGTGATTGAACAAGAAGCTCCTGTCCGTTATTTGTTAAACGGAAATTGTTTGCATGTATGCCGCGTTCCCCAAAGCTAATTGTATTTGTTGAGTCGATACGCCAGTCTTCATAGTTTAATTTCAGCCCGTCTTCATGGAGACTGAACAGAAAATTGTTTTCGGCAGCCTGTAGTCTCGCCCCTAGATGATACTGTTCTTTATCTTCTTTATCTTTTATCCAAAGACCGAAATCGACGTTATTCTCTACTACACTGCCACTTGCTACGGTATTATTTAATTCAATATTACCCATTTTGATCTTATGGATAAGTGCAGAATAATACAATGTACTATCGAATGTTGTTAAATCAACACCCACATTTTCTATGGATGTTCCCCCATATATAATCTTTGGTGCAATGAGTTTGGCCATAAAATTTTGTGTAGCGCTGTTAAAGGTCCCATCTAAGGTTATATCGCGCATTTCTTCCAAATCTGGGAGAAAGTTGCGTATAAAGCGAGAGTGATTGAGCGTGGCACTAAATTCGAAGCTCTGCGGGTCGTACGAGGTCGTATCTTTTGGTGCATTACCGGGATTGTAGTAAATCTTTACAATATCCTGTAAGGCAGGTGCCAGTGCCGTGAGTTGGTATTTTCCAACCATATGTGCCCGAAGAAATTCTGATCGTAAAAGAAGCATATTTCTACTGGTATCTGCAAATGCCTTTAAGGAAATGCTATCTAACGTATAACGCGCGTCGTTGTATGCGATTGCGGAATTGACAATGTCTAAGGAACCGTTTAAGAAATCGGGGTCGGCTGTTTCAAAATCGGCGACAATTTTTCCATGATATCGAAAATCATCTTCCATCAGGTTCAAGTTTTGCAGATTTACGCTGTCAATAAGGAGTGTAGCGTTTACTTTTGGATAGGTATTGCGCATGTCCGCTGCAAAATCCATGTTGAACTGTATGTTGGGATCAGGACTATTTAGCGTACCTGCAATATCACCATCTTTAGCATCCACGTGCAGTTGAATATCGCGATAGGCATATCCCATCGCATCCAAATGATTCAAGCGTCCGTCTATAGATGCGTTCATGTTTTTGGGATCCAATCCAGTTCCCACTACGGTGGCTTCCGCAGATAGTATACCCAAAACAGAATCTTGATTCAAGATGTTCCCGATATTCAGGTCATCGATGGATACATAAGCGTTGTACGTGGTATCTGCTCCCATTTGCATGTTCCCATTAACGGTTGCATTTCCTTTTTCTGTTACCAGACTCATGTTGGCATCGAAGCCAGACATGCCTCCTTTGAATGTTCCCGATAGGCTGATGGCGTTGGGGAGTTGTAAGCTGTCTGGCATCATGGACTTCGCCACCAAGCGTTCGATATCCGCTCTGCCGGTCGTGAATTTTTTCAAATTCAAATCGATATAGAGTTTATCGGTATCCGGCAACCCCCGAATGACCGCACTGGCTATCAGATGTGTACGATCTAATGTTTTAAACTCTATGTTGGGAATAGCCAAGTTATCCATCCGCCCTTTTACGGTACCATTGATATAAAAAGAACGAGCCAGGAGCGGTTTCATAACTTCCATCGTATCCAGATCCGGTACGAAATAGCGAATATCGCTCATATCAAGCGTGGATTGTTTGATGTTGGCTTCTACCAGAACTTGGCTGGGGTCTTCCGTTAAAGCATCCAGTGACGGGTAGGATAGTTTGATATAATCCCGAATAGTTGTCTTTGGTGTTTGCGCGATAAAATTCCGGATTTCCACCCCCGTATTATGATAGACAAAATCTGCTTGTAGCTTTTTGATAGCAAATCCGGAATGGTCTGCCATCGAGAGGTTTTTCAAAGAACCGGAAATAGAATCACTCGAATAGTATAGATCTTCAAGTTCGCCCAAAAAGTCGCTGATTTTAATATTGAAATAGTCGAAACCCTTCATACGTGGTTCGTTATCATTCTTAAACCAGACATTGGTTTTGTCGATGTCTAATTTATCGGCCGAAACAATCCAGTTCATGGAACTACTATCTGAAGTGGTGTCAGATACCGTAGTTACCGTCGGTGTAGATGCCGTTTTGCCCATAAATATTTGGGAATCAGACTCATCTAGCGTAACCTTGCCTAAACGTACAATTTCCTTATTGAGATCCATTTCCTTGATCTCTGCCGCTAACTTCCGGATATTAAAGCGGGTATCCATGGCGGCTGACGAATCTTGATATTCCACCAGAATGTTGCTCAAGTCGAGGTTTTTTATCTCCAGATCCGGTAGTAGGGAAGACTCCTCGACGGAAGTATCCGTAATACCGAAATCTTCCGCGGATGGAGCCTCTCCATCAGATACGGGCGCCCATTGTCTAACGAAAGCCGTTAGTCCGTCCAATTTAATGTTGGGCATCGAAAAAGCCATATTGTTGGTTAGGTCAAACTTCTTTACTTTCGTGTCGAAATGTTGTAACCGAACGTCCGCACTTGTCCCGATAACCTCGTCATGATAAACAAAATGAATCCGTTCAAAAAGTACGTCGTTGATATCGAAAACAAGGGCGGATGTAGTATCGGCATCTGCGGTACTTTCCTCTTCCGAAGCAAACGCTTCGACAATGTAATCGAAATTAAAACTGCTATCGGGCAGTGTCCTGTTTATTTTAGCCGTAATACCCTTTAATTCTAACTGCTGTATCTCTACGGTATTTTTCAACAACTTAAACATATTGATATCGACCAATAATTTTTCGCCGGCAATCAACGTGTCTTTGGATTGGTCTTCAAAATAGACGTTTTCCAATACGAGTTTTTTAGGAAAAGTAATGTTAATGTACCCTATATTGACTGGTGTGCCAATCTTGTTTTCCAGATAGTTCGTGACTTTGCCCATTACGTAGTTTTGAACCGCAGGCATTCGTATAAGAAAAATTAGCAATAGCAGAAGGGCAATAATACTGCCGATAATCCATAATATTGTTTTTAAAGCTATTCGTCCGAATCGATTCAAAGTAATTTTCTGTTAAATTTTATGTGACTTTATTTTGTAATCCTCTTTAATCAACAAACGTAAAAACAGTAGAAATGTTCATTCCTACTGTTAATTATTTGCCGATACAAATTAACAAACAAAAATAAGTTTTGTGAACTATTAATGATAAAAGAGTAATATTGTAGTTTAGTTTGACGATGAAAATACTGATTATAGAAGATGAAATAGACCTTTGTGAGGTGATGAAATCATTTCTAGAAGGTGAAAAATATATCGTGGAAACCGCTAATGATTACGCGAGCGGATTCGCCAAATTGGCTAATTATGATTATGACTGTGTGTTACTGGATATTATGCTGCCAGGCGGTACGGGCATGCAACTGTTAGCGGAGTTGAGAGCATTGGGAAAAGATGACTCTGTCATCATCGTTTCGGCGAAGGATTCGGTGGAGGATAAGGTCGAGGGATTGGAATTGGGGGCGGATGACTATCTAGCAAAGCCTTTTCACCTCGCGGAGCTTTTGGCCCGTATCAAGACAGTTATCCGCCGAAGAAACCATCATGGAGAGCAGGCTATTCAATTTAAAGACGTTAAATTATTTCCAGAAGAGCGTAAAGTTCTTATTGGAACAGAGGAAGTCCAGCTAAACCGGAAAGAGTACGACTTGTTATACTATTTTATGATACGTCCGGAAAAACTAATTACAAAAACATCGCTTGCGGAAGCTGTTTGGGGTGACGATGCTGATCAATCCGATAACCTTGATTTTATCTATTCACAAATAAAAAATTTACGACGAAAACTCAAAAACCATCAAGCAGAAGTTGACTTTCAGGCAGTCTATGGCATAGGCTATAAATTGGTATAATACGATGCAAGTCTCTCTTAAAAATTATACGTTACGTTATTTAAGTATTGCTTTTCTCGTTATTATCACGATTTGGGCTGCATTGTTTTACGCCTTTATTCTGGAAGAGGTATACGATAATGTAGACGATGGATTGAAAAACCAAAAGATCTTGATCCTAAGGGAGGTGTACGAGGACCCGAACCTTCTGGAAACAAATGAATATGGCATTAACCAATTCCGAATTACACCGGTTGGTGATGATGACGATTTTTCGGAGGAGAATTATCTTGATAATGAATTTTTCTATATGCCCTATGACGATGAAATGGAACCTTATCGGGTGTTGCGTACGGGCTTCTACGCACCAAACCAGAAACCTTATCATTTGGAAATCCGTACATCTACTGTCGAGGAAGACGATTTGATACTAAATCTGACTACGGCACTCCTAGTTTTATACCTTGTGCTTGTTTTGGGCGTATATTTAATTAATGAATCGGCTCTTCGACGAGCTTGGCGCCCATTTCGAATTATTTTGGAGAACTTAAATCTTTATCGCTTTGGGAAAAAGGATTATCTAAAGCCTGTATCCACCAATATTATGGAATTTAATCAATTGGATGAGGAGATACATCGGATGTGGCGACGGAATGAGGAAGTGTTTGATGAGCAAAAGCGTTTTATTGAGAATGCTGCACATGAGCTGCAAACACCTTTAGCCATCACGATTAATAAATTGGAAATGTTAATGGAGGACGATTCCCTCTCCGAAGACCAACTGACACAGTTAGCGGAATCAAAATCATCGTTACGAAGATTGGTGAATTTGAATAAAGCGTTGTTAATGCTTTCGAGAATTGAGAATAAACAATATAAAGATGTTAAACAGCTTAATCTAAATCAACTGGTAAAGGAGATCAGTGCAGATTTCCAAGATTTTTTGTCTTTTAAAGATATAACACTACAGCTGAAGGAAAATGGGATTTTCGATATATCGATGAACAAAGATTTGGCACTTGTATTGATCTCTAACTTGTTCCGAAACGCCATACGATATAATATAAATGGGGGAATAATAACTGTACATATACAACATAATCAGCTTTCTATCACTAATACAGGAAATCAAGTTTCTTTAGATCAAGAAAAAATTTTTAACCGCTTTCATAAAGGGACGCAGGATAGCCAATCGAATGGTCTGGGACTTGCTATCGTGAAATCTATTGTCGATACCTATCCCGAGTTGTCGATTAATTATCGCTTTGAGGATAATAGGCATGTATTTTCGCTGAAAAAATAAATAACATTATTCCAGTTCCTAAATTTTTCCTAAATCAAATACAATTTTTGTAGTATCAAAAGAATGTATTAAAAATGAAAATGTCATTAAAAATAACCGCAATGATATTGTTGCTATTTATCGTATCGAACGCTTCTGCGCAAGATAAAGTAATATCATTTGCAAAACTGCCTACTAAAGCCCAAACATTCGTGAAAAAGCATTTTTCAGAAAACGATGTTACGACAGTCATCATAGATACAGAATATCTTATCAAAAAAGAGTATGAAGTACGCTTGAAGAATGGCTCAAAAATTGAATTTAACTCGGATGGAGAATGGGAAAAAATAGAGATGAAAGGAGTCGCCTTGCCCATACAAGTTATTCCGCTAGCAATTTCCCAGTATATCCATAAAAGCTTTCCAAATACGTTTGTAAAAGAGGTGAAGAAACAAAAAAATGGATATGAAGTGGAGATTTCAAACGGACTTGATTTGGAATTTTCAAAAAAAGGTGAGTTTATTAGAGTTGATGATTAACAAATTTTAGATTATATATAATGAAAAAAACACTATTTGGATTGTCTTTATTGGCAATAACATCGTTCTCCACTATTTCTTGTGATGACGATAAAGTGATTTCAGAAGCAGAATTACCAAAGAAATCTCAAGATTTCATTTCGGAGTATTTTGCAGGAAAATCTTATTCGCGAGTTGAAAAGGAAGGAAAAAACTATTCTGTAAAGCTTGGTGAGCCAGGCAGTCAAATTGAAGTAGACTTCGATGCTGATGGTAATTGGATGGAAGTAGATGGAGATGACGGGATATATATTCCGACAGGTTTTATTTTACCTAAAATTGTGGATTATGTAGAGGATAATCATCCTAATGACGGTATCAATGGTATTGAAAAGATAGCTTCGGGGTTTGATGTGGATTTAGTGGTTTCGGATACTGATTTGATCTTCAACGTGAGTGGTGATTTTGTGAGACAAGATAGATAACAAATAGGGGCGATTCTCGCCCCTTTATTTTGTCTCATAATATATCGGACGTTGCATTTGTCTCTCCAATTGTCGGATGCGATTCTTATTTTTCTCATCGATACGGGAAGCTACAGCCCATATCGCCGCAGGTAACCAACCGATTAATGTAAACTGTAAGAAAAGACAGATAAAACCAATGAATATCTTTCCTCTCAAAAAGAACGATAGCCAAGGGAACAAGACTGCAATCAATATCATCGTATTATTATTTTAATATTTTCTGAATTCTTTTTTTTAATAAGGTTCTATTTCGTTGTTTTGAATAGATGTTTCTTTTTTGTGCTCCCGCTCAAACGTAATATTTATTCCAAAAGTCAAAGCAAAAATAATACCGATTATTAGGGCAAAAGGAACAAGTATTGCGATCACAAAAGCGATAATGAAAGGAAGTTGGATGTATGGTTTACCTGTTTTCGACGTTATGTTGACCTTTGTCTCTTGAATCCAATACGTGATTTTCTGAAAGGCGTCGGAGATGTTGTCGCTGTTTACAGTGAATGTTTTTTTTGTTTCCATGATGTTCTTTTAATGTAGTTATTTATTTATCTCTTTTTGTATACTCCAAAGATAGTCTAGTTACAAATACAACCGTAGGTAGAATAGGTGTGCTTAATACATTTCTCGGTAAAAACAGTGTAGCACTCGGTGAAAATGTGTGAATTTAATTCTTTGATCGTTGGATGGTAACATTTTCAGTTACTAGCTGATATATCTACGAGTTTAACAAATTTATTCACTAAAAAAAATTAACGTTATGGAAAAACTTTTATCGAGGATGATTGTTCTAGAAAAGGACATCAAACGCTACAAAAGAAAAAGAGGTATAAAATATCAAATGATTTAAATTATGGAAAAGAATTTTGACGTGCCTCATGGAAGCCATGAAAGCATACAGCAGGGGATGATACCGAATGAATCATTTCTGATGTTTATGGTGGGGTTTATAATGTTTGTTTTTAAACTTTGTAAACCGTAATATGCCATAGAGGCAGATACCTAGCACAAGGAAAGCAATTAAGATTTTCCATGCAAATTGCTGTAGACTTGTATATTTATGCAAGTCTACTTTTATATCTATTCCGGTATAGGCGATATTGGCCCAATACCAAGGATTTGCACCTAACGCGGATTGTTCGGAAAGATACTTTCTTTTTGCTTCCGCTAAAGCATGAATGGGCTTTTTGTGTATCGTCAACTCCTCATAGAATTTTGCCATAATACCTAGCATAGCGTCATCACTAGCAAACCAATGTGTTGCCATTACTCCCGGAATTCCTTTGCTTAAGAATGCTCTATTGATGCTTTCCAATCCTTCAGAAGGAAGAAGATTACCTGAAGCTGTATTACAGGCTGAAAGAACCACAAGAGGTGAATTGATATGGTAATAGCGAAGTTGATCGGCAGAAATAGCTTGATGGAGAAGTAGTCTGGCTTCCTGTTGCGGTGTAACAACTGTATGGGCAGCAATATGGATAATAGAGGGTGTAGGTAAATCTTGATAAGAGAAAATTCTCGTCTTATAATGTAATTGAAGGTTTTCCACCTCTTTTCTCACAAAATGAAGATCAGCTAGTGGAGGGGGGTATTTATCGCGATATAATATACTGATTTGAAGATCATGAAATGATGTGTTTGGATACAAGTCGTTAATTAAAAGGGAATTAACATATTGAATGTCGAAGTCTTCCACTAAAAATCTGTCAGATTCTCGAAGTGCATCAAAAGGGAGGATGTATAACTCGTTATGGAGGGAAAGCCGTAGCGTTGAATATCGGCAAGGGAGAGATGGCAATAACTGGTTCTTCAAGTATTGTGCGCTAGCAAAATAATGTTTTGGATTGTTGTTGAAACGATGGGGAGATGTCGAGAAATAATCTGTCTTAAATTGAATGATGGAATCCAGTAAACCTACACTTTTCTGTCGTATATAGGATATTTGACCCCTATCTATTTTGAAAATGGACAGTGTACTATCAGGGTGGATAAAATAGGAATATGTTAGGGATAAACTATCACGTAGCTGTCGCTGAAAAGTTTCAAAGTTTGGTAATGCCACTTTTCTGGTGAAATACCGCTCTTCTAATTGAAAATCAGTTAGCATGGATTGAATCGAGTGATTTATCTCGGTAAGGTCGCTGCTATCGGTTAAGTTATCACGTATCAGATAGAGCTGTTGGAGCGCTTTCATCCCTTGACTTAGTGTTGTCGTGTCGCTTTCCCAAAATGTTGTCCGATTAATGTCATTCCAAAGCATACGACCTTTTGCTAGTTCAGTCAACCACAGAAGCTTGATTAGTTTCGCCTGACTAAAATTTTCCGGATTTCCGATGTGATTAAAAACGAGACTTAAAAGCTGTTGATTCCATTTGTTTCCGGTAATATGGCTGGTTTTGCTCGTAATATTTTGTTGGAAAGCAAAATCTTCCTCGATCGCTTGTTCAAAATGATAAAATGCGGAATCTATATGTTGTTTTGCATAAACTAAACCTAAGTTTTTTAATACGGAAATTTTGGTGTAACTTGATATAGAAGGTGAAGTAACGTGCTCATCGAACAGCTTCTTTGCTTTCTCAAAACAGGCTTTAGCTTGTGTGAATTCCTCTTTTAGTAAAAAGTTCTCTCCAAGAGTGTTATAAAGATTTGCTTTTTCTCGAAAACGGGTATGTGGAAAAAACTTTTTTTCTACAGATAAGGCTTCTACGAGATATCTTCGACTTAAATCTGTTTGATTTTCTTGTAATAGAAATATGGATTTTCGTTCCAATACAGGGATTTTGCTTAGCGCTAAATTTTCGTCTAAAGGCAATGCATTCGCTATTTCAAGGGCAAAATTAGTATGCCATTTGGCTGAATCGATATTGTTCAAGGTAGCATACGCAGAGGATAAGGAATAATGCAAAAGAACATGCAAATAATCGTTTTTTGCATGGTGTTTTAATCCCGAAAGTGCAGCATTTTTTGATTTTTCGTGTTCACCCTTGTACACATACAGGAGTGCAAGATTGTTGTAAAGCGATGCTTTTGTTGTGTTGTGTTGTGTTTCATTTATAGCCTTTAATTGTAGATTTTCCGCCTTTTCGTAGTCCGCAATTACCGTGTAATTATTAGCAAGTGGTTTGTACAAATACGTTAACCTGTCTTCCCGATTTAACAAGCTGTTTTCGTTATCGTATAGTAAAGCTTTTTCGTAATATTTGATCGATGCTAAAAAACGGCTGTGTTCCCGAAAGCTATAGCCCATGTTGATCAAAATCCAAGTATATGTTTCTTTCTGTGCTTCGTTGAGCACTTTGTTTTCTATTGGTTGGAGAAAGAGATCCGGCTGTTTTTCAAAGGAAGTATACTGATCGTATACCAATTCTCCGAGCGAATCGATAAGGGAAGTCGCTATGGAGTCTGACGGCGTGTTGTCCAGCACACGTACTTCTTGATTCCTACAGGCTAGACAACTAAAAATAAACCCGATTAGGAATAATCTTACAATCGCCACATCAAATAGAAATTAAGGTTGCTCTTATATGTTTTGTCAAAATGATAGCGTATACCGAATGCCGGTCCCAAATACGTGCGTCCTATATTTAGATCCACTAAAGGTGCGAGTAGCAAGGGTGATATTTTTTCTTTTTCAGCATTTCTATTTACCGTGTGTTCCGTTCGTTCTCCCCCAGCATTAATCAGGTGATAGGTTACTTGTTGATCATTCTGCAAATTAACGTTTGTTTTGACGAGCGCACCTACACCTGCCGATATATATCGACTGATATTGTAACGAATTTGTACAGGGACTTGCAGGCTAAGATATTTTTTCGTCGCTGAGCTGTCTAAACCACTGTATCCGTAGTACATGAGGTCTCCTCTTTCATTAGGTAGTTGTATTTCCCCTTTTCGGTCGGCAAATGAAGCCGCATAATCCACTCCAAAAGTACTCGCATAAAGTTCCACTTGCCAATAAGGTTTGTTATAAGGAGCGATAGGGGCTAATCCTAAGCCAATAGTCAGCCCTTTTGTTAATTTACCGATTTCGTCATTGGGATGTTTAGCGGGAGCGTTTAGCCCCAATGTAATTATCGGTGATAGCCCAGGACGGAAACGGGCTGTTGACGTATTGGTGCGAATAGGATCGTTTTTGTCAAAATAGATATTGGTATAGCTCGGAAGTGCTTTGTTCTGCAATTTTTTGTGTGATTTCAATGTAAAGCGGATAAATCCCTTGGTGCTATCTTGATCTGTAATCGTCGGTGAAGCTGTTCCGGGTAGTGCGATTCCACGAAAATGGAAAATGATTTTATCGTCATCCTTGATTTGGTATGTATAGCATCCCAAATCTTGATCGGTTAAACAGGTATCGCATTGCGGATAGAGGTTGAGTAGTCTAAAGGTGTTTACATCCACTTGATTGGGGAAAAACATCTCCAGACGGATGTTCTTCGCATCACCCTCGCCATCGTTCTGAAATTGTACTTTATAGGTCAGTGTTTTCTTTTTAAACTGTAAACGATAATCTAGGAGAGCAGGTCTTACAGACATTTTATTAGGGTCATGTGATTTGATGATGGGCACGTCGAGTTTATGGATAACCGGATTACCGCCTTCCGCAAGATATATTCCGGTAACCGTGACGATAGCATTCGTATCCGCAAGCATTTCGGGGGTAATATCTAGATTGATAATGGAAAATTGGCTATCACCTACATCACCCTCAATTTCATATTGCGTCACGGTATTGTATTCGTCCAACAAGCTGTTGAAAAAACGCGCGGCTTCATTGCCTGTAAAATTTAATTCCTCCCGGATGCCATAATCGGGACTACCACTTTGCGTAATGGAGGTATGTGTTACATTTGCCCATAGGGATTCCAATTCTCTCTTGCGTTCAACAGAAAGAATATTTTCATTATGGTAGCGGCTTTGATTTGCAACGACAAAGCCGTTAGGATTGATAAGCTTTTCATTGGTTAACACCAAGATTTTTCCCTTAGGGGCACTTGGTTTGACACCGACGATCAATGACATATCCTCGCCGGGTACGGCGTTGGCATTTTTAAACAGTTGAAATACTTCATTCGATTTGAAGAAATTACGTTCGAATATATTTGGAAGTTTATCTGCACTTGCTA
Organism: Sphingobacterium micropteri; assembly: GCF_014692515.1. Classification (GTDB taxonomy): domain Bacteria; phylum Bacteroidota; class Bacteroidia; order Sphingobacteriales; family Sphingobacteriaceae; genus Sphingobacterium; species Sphingobacterium micropteri. The sequence continues at coordinate 256,394 of NZ_JACOIK010000001.1, forward strand.
GTTTAGATTCTACTTTCACCTTCGTTTTAGGTTTCTTGGGCCGAGGGCCATTGTCGTAATTGTTGACAATATATAAGGAAACATCGTATTCTCCAGGCTCTTCATATTGGTGCTCCGGTGATTCCTGCGTACTGAATTGCCCGTCTCCAAAATCCCATAAATAAGTGTAGTAGGCCTGGCGACCTCCCGGAATGGGCACTAAAGGCCGTATAACCGGGGTAAACTTAACACTATTTGTTAGGTATTCCGTTTGGATAGACGAAGGAAACGTGTCTTGCCGAACCACTAAAGTATCCTGCCCCAAAGCAATATGGCTATAAAAGGCCACAAGTAGGTAGTAGAGTGCTCTTTTCATAACTTACCAATTGGTAAAATTCTTTTGTACTATTTCCAAAAATAGCGTAATTTGTTATAAACTTAAGAAACCGAGCGATAAATATTATTAATACACAGTGATTACGTGAAAATACTGACCAAGTTACATGCATAGCGATCAAAAATATATTCAATTTCTGCTTCAGAATAATGGAGAGGGGATACAGCATATCTACCGGAAATTTGCCGACAAAGTAGTTGCATTGATCCGTCACAACAGTGGAACGGATGACGATGGATTTGACATGCTACAAGAATCCTTGGTCGATATTTACCACATGGCAAAATATAAAGATTTTCAATTGACAACCTCTTTTGAATCTTTTTTATTATTGGTCAGCAAAAGAAAATGGCTGAACGAATTAAAAAAAAGAAAAAACAAAGAGGTAACAAATGTAGAGAATTATGTATTTGATATAGAAGATGATTCACAAGCAGTGTATAGGGAACATATGACACTAGTCGAAAAAGAAAAAATATTGATGGAACTTGTCGATACGTTAGGTGAGCGATGTCAGGAAATTATTAAACGTTGCATGGTATCAAAGAATCAAGAAAAGATTGCGATATCTCTTGGGTTGACGTATGCATATCTCCGAAAGAAAAAAAGTGAATGTATGGCGAAATTGGGGGAAAGAGTGAAAGCGCATCCTTTTTTTAAAGCGAATAGCTAAAAAAGTAATGAGATGAAAACGAGAGAAGAACTTATTCAGGATTATATAGATCAAGTCTTATCGTCTACAGATAAGCAACTATTTGATACACTTTATGAAAGTGATGCTGAATTTCGAGCAGAATTGAAGTTGCAGAAAGAAATGACCAATATACTTAGTCGAAGGCTTTCGTCCGACGAGGAAACGTTGCGTACCAATCTTAAAAAGGTAGAAACAACATATCGGAAAGGAAAAGTGATCCGTTGGAAACAATGGCTTATACCTTTGGCTGCAGCAGCCTGTCTTCTTATTGTTGCGAAGTTTGTTTTCTTCCCGTCCGATACGGCATTATATGAATTGCCGGAAATGCGTTCAGAAATTGTACGTGGAAACCAAAGTAACGAATCGGATAGTTATGAACGTGCTGTGGAAGCTTTTAATGCGAAAGATTATCAAGAGAGTACTCCAATTTTGTTAGCATTACACCATGCTGATGAAGCAATTCTACAATATCAATTTTATCTTGGGCTTAGCTTAATAGGCGAGAAAAAATTTGATGACGCACAGAAATATCTCCTGTTTTTAGCAGATGGTGAATCGGTTTTCCAACAAGAGGCTAGTTACTATTTGGCCATTGCTTTGATGGAGTCAGGACAAACGGAACAAGCAAAACAGAGGTTGTCTAACATTGATCCATCGTCTAAAATTTACGAAAAGGCGAAGAAGTTGTTGGATCGTATAAAATAAAATAGGAGGTCCTGCACCTCCTATTTTTTTATGGTTTGATCCTGATCTCGTTTACGATTTGGGAAGCCTAGGATCATTTACAAAATATTGAAATACATCTATATTCTTCTCCACTAACCATTCATAGATTTTTGCGCCATGACTTAACCGCTTTACGCCCCATTGATGCAATGTGGTTAAGTCGGGTAGGGTGTCTATTAAGAAAACATTGAGTGGAAGCTGAGTAGAAGAAACAATTTTCTGAATATCTTCTTTTGTTTCCACAAGGGGAATGAAGAGCCCGTCGGCACCAGCTTTCTCATATAGAGATGCTCGGGTGATAGATTCTTCCAATGCTTGTGGATGTTCGGTTGTGTACGTATCAGCACGAGCATTAATAAACATTTGGGGTGTAGTGGCTTTGATCGCTTTGATTTTATTTGCCAACAATAGTGCATCCTGTAGCTTTCGTTCGCCGTCAATGACCTTACCATCTTCCAGATTAATCCCTACTACACCGAGGTTGGCTAGTTGTTGAACATGCTTAGAAACGGTATCCGGATCATCGGAATACCCCGCTTCAAAGTCTACCGATACGGGAATGTCAACGGCTTTCACGATGCGCTCGACCATAAACAAGATTTCGTCTACCGATATCTGTTCGCCGTCTTCATAGCCTAAGAGATTTGCAATCGCGTGGCTGGAACTTCCCAATGCTTTAAAACCGGCGTCTTCTGCAATTTTCGCACTTTGTGCATCCCATACGTTTCCTAATACCAATATCTGATTTTCCTGATGAAGCTGTTTAAATGTAGTATATGACATAATCCTATGTTTTTACTAAAAGAACAGCAGAAAATGGGTTTGGTTTTTATTTACTGGATTTCATTGCTTTAACAAGCTTTAAATGCTTGTTGGTAATAAACTTTTTATATTCGGGGGTTTCCAGACCATAAATAGCCATTTTGCCCTGATCATCGCAATGGATACCAAACCCATATGCTTTGGTGAGGGGGGAGGCCCGGAAGCAAGGCTGTCCTTTAAAAAAGAATTGTTTCCGGGCCTGTTCGTATGCAGCTTCCGTTAAATCGTTCCTATCCGCAAATACCTGGAACAGTATATCATCGGATGTGAATTTGTAAGGATTTTCAGCCAAAAGTTCATATTGCATTTCCGCAATCGTCTTTTTATCCCCTTTGGATCGCGGTATCGTTCCACAAGCTACTTTAGTGTCATCCGCTACCGTAATGAATGTATCCTTGTAGTTTGTTGTGTGGGCTTTCATCGTGATAAATATAAGTAATGTTATTATCCTAATGCAACTAAACTCTCCTCTAGAATCTTAATCTTTGCTTCGGCATCCGCTTTTTTGTTACGCTCATTATCTACAATTTCCGGTTTGGCATTCTGTACAAAACGTTCGTTGGATAACTTTTTGTCTACGGAGACTAGGAATCCTTGGAGGTAGACGATTTCTTTTGTAATACGTTCCCGCTCAGCTGCCACATCAATATTTCCCGTGTCCAGTTTTACATAGCATTCACTCTTTCCGGCAAGAAAACTTAAAGCTCCGGTTATCTTTTCTTGCACGAAGGCTAAATCCGAAACATTAGCTAATTTGATAATGCTATCTTGGTATTTTGCAAAATCAATCTCGGTGCTGTTAATCGCTAACGGAAGCGGTGTTTTAGGCGATATACCTTTTGAGTTTCGTACATTACGCACCTCCGAAATAATTTGCTGTACCGTTGTAAATTCCTTGATGATTTGCTCATCATAAGCTTGTACAGTAGGATATTGGGCCACGATAACACAATCTTTGGTGTCGCGTGAACCAAATAATTCGTCGTGCCATAGTTCTTCGGTCAGAAATGGCATAAAAGGATGTGCCAATGTTAAAACTTTTTGGAAAAATTCTTTGACCGTTTCCAGTGTCTCTTTCTCAATAGGCGCTTGATAAGCTGGCTTTACTAACTCCAGATACCAAGCACAGAAATCATCCCAAATCAATTTATAGGTAGCCATTAAGGCATCGGAAAGACGATAGTTGGCAAAGTGTTCGTCAATTTCGGCTACTGCCTGATTGAAACGGTTTTCGAACCATTGTGCTGCCGTTTTTTGTCCTACTGTCGCAGGTGCATCCGTACTTTCCCAGCCTTTAACCAAACGAAATGCGTTCCAGATTTTGTTGGCAAAATTTCGACCCTGTTCGCAGTAAGCCACGTCAAACATGAGGTCATTTCCGGCAGGAGAGGAGAGAAGCATCCCTACACGTACCCCATCGGTGCCATATTGTTCCATAAGCTCTATCGGGTCGGGTGAATTGCCGAGTGATTTAGACATTTTGCGTCCTAATTTATCACGGACAATCCCCGTAAGATATACATTACGGAACGGTGGTTTCTGTGTATAGTCATGTCCCATGATGATCATACGCGCCACCCAAAAAAATAGAATCTCCGGTGCAGTTACCAAATCATTGGTCGGATAATAATAGTTGAAATCTTCGTTTTCCGGATGACGTACACCATCAAATACAGACATTGGCCATAAGCCTGATGAAAACCAGGTATCTAAAACATCGTCCTCTTGACGGATACCATTTGCAGACTTGTCTTGTGCTTCAAATTCGTGCAGCGCTTCTGCCTCTGTTTTCGCAACTACCCATTCATTATTTTCATTGTACCAAGCAGGGATACGTTGGCCCCACCACAATTGACGGGAAATACACCAGTCTTTTACATTTTCCATCCAATGCTTGTATGAAGCAAAGAATTTTTCCGGAATCAGCTTTATGGTTCCATTTTCTACGTATTCCAAGGCCGGCTTCGCCAATGCATCCATTTTGCAAAACCATTGCATAGAGAGTTTCGGTTCGATAGCAGCATCCGTGCGCTCTGAGAAACCAACCTGCGATTTGTAATCTTCGATTTTCGCTATCTGATCGGCTTCTTCCAGCATTTTAACTACTTTCTTGCGGGCGATAAAGCGATCTTCGCCAACCAGGATTTGTGCTTTTTTATTCAATGTCCCATCATCGTTCAAAATATCGATAACAGGCAGATTATGCTTTTGTCCTAATTCATAGTCGTTCAGATCGTGAGCAGGTGTCACTTTTAGACAGCCCGTACCAAATTCCATCTCCACGTATTCGTCTTGGATAACGGGGATTTCACGATTTACTAACGGAACAAGGATGGTTTTCCCCTGAAGATGTTGGTAGCGTTCGTCGTTCGGGTTGATACAGATGGCGGTATCGGCCATGATCGTTTCGGGACGAGTAGTCGCAATAATAATATGGTCTTCACTATCTTGGACTTTATAACGAATGTAGTATAGTTTCTGATTGACTTCTTTACGGATTACCTCTTCGTCCGAAAGTGCCGTTTTTCCCTGCGGATCCCAATTGACCATCCGCACCCCACGATAGATATAACCTTCTTTGTAAAATTTAATAAACGTATCGATAACCGCTTCGGATAAATCTGGATCCATTGTAAATTTAGTGCGCTCCCAATCACAAGACGCCCCCAACTTTTCTAATTGCTTCAAAATGATGCCGCCATATTTGTCCTTCCATTCCCAAGCGTGTTTTAGAAAATCCTCCCGCGTCAACGATTTTTTATCGATACCTTGTTCTTTAAGCATTGCAACCACTTTTGCTTCCGTAGCAATCGACGCGTGATCTGTTCCGGGTACCCAGCAGGCATTTTTGCCTTGCATACGCGCACGACGGATCAGTACATCTTGAATAGTGTTATTCAGCATGTGTCCCATATGCAGCACACCGGTAACGTTCGGTGGCGGCATCACAATGGTATAGGGTTCGCGTTCATCCGGTGTCGAACGGAAAAAATTATTCTCCATCCAATAAGAGTACCATTTTTCTTCCGCTTCTTTGGGGTTATAAGTTTTTGCTATGCTCATTATTGTAAATCGTTCAAAAATCGAAATGCAAAAATACAGAATTAGCCGCAATTGTGCGAATGCGTTGATTTGCATTATTATTATGTAAATTTGTGGTTAATTTTATGTTAATTTACAACTGCCGTAAGTTTTCTTTTTTATCTACGAATGAAATATAGGTCTTATAATTTAGTGAATACCTTTTGGTTATTAACTATTCAATTTCTCCTGTTGTTACTTTTATATGCCCTACTGCGCATAGGATTTTACGTTTATAATAGCTCGTTATTTCCCAATGTGGCGACAAATGATTTTCTTTTGATGTTGTGGGGTGGGATAAAATTTGATGTGGTTGCATTACTATATTTAAATATGCTCTATATTTTAATGCAGGCCATACCGTTCACATTCAAATATGCACGTCGTTATCAAAGAATAGCGCATTGGATCTTTATCGTGACCAATAGTTTCGGCGTGGCACTCAATGTGATTGATTATGCGTATTATCCGTTTACCTTAAAGAGAACAACGGGAACGGTATTTCGTCAATTTGCGAACGAAGAGAATCTTAGTAAATTAGCTTTTGATTTCGTCTGGGGATATTGGTGGCTCGTGTTGTTTTTTATTGCTTTGGTTTTTGTCGTGAGGGCCATCGCCCGTATAGTTATTATATACCGTCCTCGGAAACTTTCATTCCCATTTTATATCGCGCATACTGGGTTATTTCTATTCGTCGCATTTCTATTTATAGGAGGCGTACGTGGCGGATGGGCACACAGCACGCGTCCGATCACATTGAGCAATGCGGGTGACTATGTACACAATCCGGAAGAAATGAATATTGTGCTGAATACGCCTTTTAGTATCTTAAAGACGCTAAAAGCTGTTCAGTTTAAAGAAGTTCATTTTTATACCGAAGAAGAACTGCAGAACGTTTATCCCGTTATTCATCAACCCAATGATACGGCCGATTTTAAGAAAATGAATGTGGTGGTCTTGATTTTAGAGAGTTTTGCAAAAGAACATATCGGCGCACTGAATAAAGATATACAAGGAGGGAGTTACAAAGGATATACCCCGTTTTTAGATTCGTTGATTGGAGAGTCCTATACGTTTTCCAGATCCTTTGCGAATGGTAGAAAATCCATTGATGCGTTGCCCTCGGTTATTACAGGTATCCCATCGATAGGTGAGCCTTTTGTCTTATCGATATATTCTGGAAATAAAACGACGAGCATGGCGAAGCTGTTGGGTAATGAGGGATATGAAACGGCTTTTTTTCATGGGGCGCCCAATGGGAGCATGGGGTTTTCGGCGTATATGCAGCTCGCCGGAATTCAACATTATTTTGGTAAGAACGAGTATAATAATGACAAGGACTTCGATGGGATATGGGGTATTTGGGATGAACCTTTCATGCAGTTTATGGCGAAAGAGCTGAACAATCTCCAACAGCCTTTTTTTGCCGGCTTTTTTTCTTTATCGTCTCACCACCCCTTTAAAGTGCCTGTTCAATACGAAGGAAAATTTCCCAAAGGTCCGCTTCCGGTGCAAGAACCTGTGGGGTATACGGATTACGCTTTACGACAGTTTTTTAAGACAGCCTCGCAGATGCCCTGGTTTGACAATACACTATTTGTTATTTGCGCCGACCATGCCACCGTAAGCCATTTGCCTGAATACAAGACATCTGCCAATAGCGTAGCCATTCCGATTATCTTTTATCAGCCGAGCGATGATAATCTGCAGGGCGTTTCCGATAAATTGGTACAGCAAATCGATATTATGCCTACGGTATTGAATTATCTCGGGTATAATAAGCCGTATTTTTCGTTTGGTTTTGATGCTTTTTCCAGTGATAGAAATAATTTCTTAGTGAATAACATTAGTGGTACCTATTGTTTCTTTCAAGATGATTATTTTATGACGCACGATGGAGAACAGCCTCTTTCCTTATTCAACCTGAGAAAGGACCGCCTGGAGCAGCATGATCTGTTGTCAATGAAGCCACAAGTTGCGGATAGCTTGGAGCGGAGCTTAAAAGCTTTTATCCAGCAATACAACAACCGTATGATCCACAATGATTTGACAGCGCCATAAGTAAGGAGGTATTAAAACAAGACTTTTCCGAATCGGTATCGTAAGGTAAATGCTTGTTGGTTACTGAGTTGATCCGGGGCGAAATGGAAAGAGGCCGTAAACCTCCCTTCTAGATTTCCTCGTCGGAAAGGTGTCCAACCCAAATCAAGACGGTTGTACGTGTTCCGGTGATAAAAGGAATCGCCATTAGGAAGATGCTGTGCCTCCCCGAGATATAACGTATTGCTAACGAAAAATTGCTTATAGCCTAGATGTAGGTTTGAAATAAAACCTTTAGCTACACGGAGATCATACTCGTTGCGTACACGGTCGAAGCCAATGGCCATACCGGCCTCTATCGTCAGCGAGTCCAAAAATGTCTTACGGCTTAAATCAGCACCTATACGTAGAATTACGATACCATTATCCTGTATATTATCTTCAAGCTCCACATTGCTCGTTTTTGCGTTATGGTAGAGTAGTGCATCGTCGGCTACATAGAAGCTGCTGAAAGTATATTTTCCCGAAAGGCCTACTACAAAACGTTCCCGCTGATGATAGCTTTGTTTGCTTAGCCAATCGATATAGATTGCCTGCTTCATATATTGGTTGCGGAAAGCAAAATACATACCTTCTATATTTGGACGCTCATAGAAGAAGGTGTCGGCCAGTACCATTCTGGGCACATCCGCCAATCGCTCATGACGGGGCATGTGTCCTAACGCAAAATCGATATTTTTATTGCTGAAATTATAGTAAGCAATAGGGGAGATACGTTCCTTATTTTCATTATTTATGCCGAAGTCCTGATTATAATGAAGCCCGCCATAAATGCGGTGGTTGCTGTCTAAGGCAAAATACAGTTTAGGCGATAAAATGGTGCCTAGGAAAGTCTTGTCTTCTGTGTAACTGGATTTATATTCTCTATTATCAACATATCCAAAGAAATCGACTTCTAAACCCATTTGTTGCTGTGCTTTGGATATCGAGGTAATGCCACAGCACAAGAGGGCAATAGTTAAAACGAGTATATATTCTTTCATGAGCAATAGTTGTCCATAGCAAAACGTGTTTTCAGAAAAAAGGTCGTCTCTATAGAAGAAGACGACCTTTTAGAGCGTATAGGTATTTATTTATACTTCTAATAATAACCTTGCCGGATCTTCCAGCAATTGCTTTACACGAACGAGAAAGCTTACGGATTCGCGACCATCAATGGTACGGTGATCATACGATAATGCAATATACATCATCGGACGGATAACCACTTGCCCATTTTCAGCTACTGGACGTTGCACGATGTTATGCATGCCCAAAATAGCCGATTGAGGAGCGTTGATGATCGGTGTAGACATCATGGAACCAAACACACCACCGTTGGTGATCGTAAATGTTCCACCTGTCATTTCCTCAATAGTCAATTTGTTATCACGTGCTTTTGTTGCAAGATTAATAACTTCTTTTTCAATTTGATACAAACTCATGGATTCCGCGTTGCGGATAACCGGAACCACCAAACCTTTAGGAGCAGATACCGCAATAGAAATATCGGCAAAGTCTGAATAAACGATTTCGTTTTCTTCTATACGCGCGTTAACCGCTGGCCATTCCTTCAAGGCCATGGTTACAGCTTTCGTAAAGAAGGACATGAAACCTAAACCGACACCGTGTTTTTCTTTAAAGGCGTCTTTGTATTTTGCACGAAGATCCATGATAGGCTGCATGTTTACCTCGTTAAAAGTAGTCAACATCGCCGTTTCATTCTTCACGCTTACCAAACGTTTCGCGATTGTTTTACGGAGCGACGTCATTTTTTCCCGACGTTCATTGCGTGAGCCGGCAGCAGCAACCGGAGTAGATGCAGCTGACCCCGTGTCAGGTTTGCTTTCTGCTTTAGGTGTTGCAGGTTTAGCCTGCGCTTTCTCAGCGTCCTCTTTGGTAATACGACCATCTTTGCCCGTACCTTTGATTGTAGACGGGTCGATTCCTTTTTCTCTTAATATTTTCGCTGCAGCCGGAGATGCTGTTCCTGCAGCATAAGAATCTGAGTTTTCAGTTTCTTCTTTTGCTGGCGCAGTTGTCTCTTCTTTTGCAGCAGGAGCTTCTTCTTTTTTATCTGCACCCCCAGCTGGAGCATCCCCATCTTCGATGGTACATACTACCGCACCAATTTCTAAAGTGTCACCCTCTTGTGCAATAATTTTAAGGATCCCCGCCTTTTCTGCAGGTAATTCAAAAGTTGCTTTGTCGGATTCCAATTCAGCGATGTTTTCGTCCATTTCAACGTAATCGCCATCTTGTTTTAGCCATTGTGCCAAGGTCACCTCTGTGATCGATTCTCCTACGGCAGGTACTTTGATTTCTAAGCTCATATTTTTGTTTTATATTATATCAACAACAAGGATAATTGTTGATATGTTTTATATTTCGAATGCTTTATTAATTATCTCTGCTTGTTGTGCCAAATGACGTTTCATATAGCCTGTAGCTGGTGATCCACTTTCCGGGCGGGCAATAACACGTAGGTTGAACGGTGAACCACTGAGTTTGCGGCAGTAAAAAGGCCATGCTCCCATATTTTCATTCTCCTCTTGTACCCATACGAATTCTGCCTTCGCATATTTTTTGCGCAGCGCTTCAAGTTGATCGTATGCAATCGGGAATAATTGTTCTACACGTACAAGTGCAATATCTTTACGTTTATCAGCTTCTTGTTTTTCTAGTAAATCGTAATAGATCTTACCCGAGCATAAGACAACACGTTTTACAGATTTGGCCGTTACATTTGCATCGTCTATTATTTCTTGAAAACTTTTTTGCGTAAAATCAACAAGAGAAGAAACAGCTTTCGGATGCCGTAAAAGGCTTTTCGGTGTTGCCACCACCAACGGTTTACGGAAGTCGCGATGAAGCTGACGACGTAAGAGATGGAAGTAGTTTGCAGGCGTTGTGCAATTGGCTACAATAATATTGTCGTTGGCACTCAATTCCAAATAACGTTCGATACGACATGAAGAGTGTTCTGGGCCTTGTCCTTCCATTCCATGAGGAAGAAGCATAACGAGTCCGTTCGATCTTTTCCATTTTGTTTCGCCCGAGGAGATATATTGGTCAAATACAATCTGTGCACCATTGGCGAAGTCACCAAATTGAGCTTCCCAAATCGTCAATGAATTGGGATTCACCGATGCATAGCCGTATTCAAACGCTAATACCGCATATTCTGAAAGCAGTGAATTGTAGATACTAAACTTATCCCCTCCCTTTAATTTGCTAAGCGGGGTGTACGTTTCGTCCGAATCCTCCAATGTAACGACCGCGTGCCGGTGCGAGAATGTACCGCGTTGCACATCTTGTCCAGAGATACGGACACGATAATCTTCGTTCAATAATGTGGCATAAGCCATTAATTCACCCATCGCCCAGTCGTATTTGTCCGTTTCGATCATTTTTAATCGATCCTCATATACTTTGGTAATCTTCCGGAAGAATTTCTTGCCCTTCGGTAAAGAATTCATTTCCTTGGCAAGTTCTAAAAATAACGTTTTAGTAACTTTCGTGATTACGGGTTTGCCAATATCCGATTGTTTCGCCGGACGAAGACCTTTCCATGCTCCCGCAAACATCGGACGTTCATCGCTAATCTCCTCTACCGTTTTCGCCGCATCTAAACGATCCTGCAAAATCGCACGGAAATCTTTTTCTAGTGTTTTTGCGTACGCCGCATCGATAGAACCTTGTTTAATCAATTTGTCTACGTATATCGCCAAGGTATTCGGATGCTTTTCAATGAGTTTATATAGCGAAGGTTGTGTGAACTTCGGTTCATCTGCTTCGTTATGTCCGTATCTTCTATAGCCTAATAAATCGATAAACACATCGGTTTTATATTTCTGACGATATTCTACGGCCAGATTAATCGCATATACTAATGCTTCTACATCATCCCCATTAACGTGGAAAACAGGAGATAAGGTTACTTTTGCGATGTCTGTGCAATAGGTAGAAGACCGTCCATCTTTATAGTTTGTCGTGAAACCAACCTGATTGTTAATCACGATATGGATAGTGCCGCCAGTTTTATACCCATCCAATTTCGACATCTGTATGGTTTCAAATACAATACCCTGTGCAGCTACAGCTGCGTCACCATGAATAAGGATAGGCGCAATTTTAGAAGAATCGCCGGCATATTTCATGTCAATTTTGGAACGTACCATACCTTCTGCCACACCATCTACGGTTTCCAGATGTGATGGATTTGGTGCAAGACTAAGGTGAATATTTTTCCCCTCTTGGCTGGTAATATCGGAAGAAAAACCCAAGTGATATTTCACGTCGCCGCCAAACTGCGTTTCTGGGTCGGCTTCATACATTTTTCCTTCAAATTCAGAAAATATAGTTTTGTAGGCTTTGCCCATAATATTGGACAACACGTTCAAGCGTCCGCGATGTGCCATGCCAATAACAAATTCTTCTATTCCGAGGGAAGATCCTTTTTGAATAACAGAGTCCAGTGCTGGAATCAAAGATTCACCACCTTCCAAGGAAAACCTTTTTTGCCCCAAAAACTTGGTGCCTAAAAAACTCTCGAAAATGACAGCTTCGTTTAATTTCTTTAAAATACGTTTTTTCGTCTCTATGGGGAAGTTCGGTGTATTTCTGTCTGCCTCCATTCTATCCTGTAGAAACTTGATTTTTTCGGGATGACGGATGTAACGAAATTCTGCACCAATAGAACGACAGTAAGTCTCCTCAATAAATTGACGAATATCGCGGAGTTTTGCAGGGCCGAGACCAATTTCCACACCGGCATTGAAAACCGTATCCATGTCTACTTCCGATAAACCGAACGTTTCCAGTTCTTTTCCAGGAAAATATTTACGGCGCTCACGAACAGGGTTAGTCTCCGTAAACAGGTGTCCACGGTCACGGTAACCATGAATCATGTTTAAAACCTTGATTTCTTTAATGGTGTGCTCGGGAGTTTGTTCGGCAATAGTTTCTCCTCCGTAGGTTTGTCCGAAATCGAATCCTTCAAAAAACTTCTGCCAACTGGCGTCTACTGAATTTGGGTCTTCCTTGTATGCTTGATATAACGCGTCAATGTATCCTGAATCGGCGTTACTCAAATATGTTAATTTATCCATGAGGAAAGCTTACGTATAAAAATTTTGCCCAAAGTTAACAAATATTACATATTATGTCATGGATAAATGCAATAAAAAACGAGTTTAAACGGCAAATAATCTTCCATATAGAAATTATATGACAAAATGCTGTGTCTCTAGGAAGAACGGGCTTTATATTACACTATTTTGTGATCTTTTTTGTTTGATAATTTTTCTTCAAGAGTTCTTCCCACGATGTTTTTAAATTGTCTTTTGGGCTAGTGCCTGATCCGGCAAAGTGAAGCCAATATCCGTAGGTAGTCGCAGGTGCGTAATCCAATAGATATTCTTCAAAAAAACTAGCTCCTGCTAAATGATTAATATCCCATTCCTGTAGCATGTAGGCCGCTAAGATATCCCGGTGTTCATAGGGTAAATTACCTGTTGTTTGCAGCTCTTGGATTAGTTTGTCGATAATAGGATGATTACTGCCCGTTATAAATACTTTTAAATCATCTTTAGAAGCAATTTTCCCGCTTTTGTCCGTGTGATTTGGTTTAAAAAATATATTGGGATATTTTTTTAACATAAATCGAAAATAATCACGCCATAAAAGACGCATCAATAATCGATCATATTTCTTTTTGTTTGCAGGGTGATAATATTCTTTGATTTTGTGATAGTAAAAAGCTGGGGAAATGGCTCCATGCGCAATATAAGGAGAGATGAGGTTATAGTCATTTACATCACTATAATCTGCAGAGAGCGTCTTTTCAATCATTTCCAATGCTTTTTCTTCTCCCCCCTGTAGAGGCATTTCTATATTGTCTAGCGATGCGATGGCTTCGGGTGAAAATCCCAAATCTTCTAATGTAGGGATGTGGGTGGCTTCCAGATGTGGATGTGTTGTAATGCGCGTGACAGCTGGCAAGACCGGCCGTACGAAGCTCTCTTTTTCGACCTTTTTCTTGAATGCGTTGAAAGAATCTGGGATATCCCTGATGGGAATAGGTAAATCCTCTTTATGATATAAAGTATGGCCTATGAAATGTTTTAAATTAATCTTTTCTTTCCAAAGCGTTTCCTCCACACGTTCTGATATGCTCGTTTCCCGTTGGGCGACTTCTCTATGGTGATACACCTCTGTTACTTCGTATTTGGCACATAGTGTGCCTATTATATCTTCTGGCTTATCATGAAAAACGAGTAAGTCACCCCCTATTTCTTGTAGGGTAGATTTAAAATGAGTAACGGATTCCAAAAGAAACTTAGTACGGATGATGCCGGTATTCTGAAATCCTACGTCGTTTGTTCTAAAATAACGGGGATCAAAGAAATATACCGGTATGATAATGTCACCTTTTTGCACAGCTTCATGCAAAATTTCATTATCATGAATACGCAAATCATTCCTGAACCATACTAAAATTACCTTTTTTGTCATACAAGAAAATGCCAAGCGGAGATGTTAACGATTGATGCAAATATAGCGTAAAATATGATGTTATTTAGGTGTGTGAGCTCTTTTTACAAAGGGGAGACAAATGGATCGGCAAATATCAACGCCTATTTTTTTGTAACAAATGGAGTTTTTTGTGAACATTCACCGTCATATTGTGTTATGAACTCAGATGATTATATAACTGGATTTTTTTATGGATATTTTGATTAGCGGACTCAATAATTATGTAGGACGGCGGTGTACCAGCTTGATGGCCGATGGGGATTTCCGTTTGTTCGCTATCACGAGAAACAGGAAGCTGTTTGAAGAACGTATGTCCGAACCAATACACGCTCAAGTATTTGAGATTGATTTATTGAAGGAGGATGTAGTTGATGGTAAGGGGCTACCTTATATAGATGCGTCTTTTTATTTTACCCAAGTGCCGGCGTTGGACGATAGTGTTAACGTAAGAGTGGAATTGCTTTGTTTGCGCAATTTTATTCGGTTAATGAAGTATTTAAAATGCAATAGACTGATTTATGTAGCGAGGCTTATGGATAGACACTCTTTGCAGCCCATTATAGAGCTGTTGAAAGAGCTTCAGGTAGACTATACGGTGGTACTGAAAAATATAGTAGTCGGGAAAGATTGTATACTTTATAATATATATCAGCAGATGTCCGCCCGTAAAGTAGTGTTTTATTCTAAACAATACGGCGGCGGGTTGCTTCAGCCTATTGGAATACATGACTTTGTGCGTTGGCTGAAAGCGATTTTACCGGTCCCGAATTTTCATTACAAGGTGGTGGAAATAGGAGGGGAGAATATAATCTCTGCCGTTGATCTCTATCGACTTTACTTAAATCTAAAGATGAAACTGAATGTACAACGGATGATATCCTTGCCGGATTGGCTGTTTGGTTTGTTGTATCAACGAGATATAAAAGAAAATACGGGACCGACGGAGTTTTTGCAACCTGTGCTGGTAAATAAGATAATCGATAATAATTGGAAGTCTTATTTTCCTTTTACATTTACGCCACTAGAAGACATCCTTGTAGCAGAGTAGCAGAGTAATTTTATTGGTCATTGCCCGTTTTCCGGTTATTCTGTTATTTTTGTTGTTCACTATATTTCGTAAGGCATGGGGTACAGCAGTTTAGCAGCGTGTGTCGCTGATTTAGAACAACACGGGCATTTGGTGCGTATTAAAGAGGAAGTCGATCCGTATTTGGAAATGGCCGCTATCCACATGCGCGTATTCGATACAGAAGGGCCGGCACTATTTTTTGAAAACATCAAAGGTTCTAAGTTTCCGGCGGTTTCCAATCTCTTTGGAACGTTGGATCGCTCCAGATTTATGTTTCGTGATACATTGGATCACGTCAAAAAATTGGTTGACGTGAAGATGAACCCTATGTCGGTGTTCAAAAATCCCTTTAATTATATAGGCTCATCCATGGTTGCACTCGGCGCGCTCCCCTGGAAGAAGAGAACTGGATCTCCTATTCTATATGGGCAGACACAAATTTCTGCTTTACCCCAGATCGTTAATTGGCCGATGGACGGTGGTGCATTTGTGACCATGCCGCAAGTGTATACGGAAGATGCTTCACGTCCGGGCATTATGCAGGCTAATCTGGGGATGTATCGTATACAACTATCCGGAAATGAATATGTGCAGGACAAAGAAATCGGGCTTCACTATCAATTGCATCGTGGGATTGGTGTGCATCAAACAAAAGCAAACCAGCTTGGTGTGCCCTTAAAAGTCAGTATTTTTGTCGGCGGACCTCCTTCGCACCCCCTCTCGGCTGTGATGCCATTACCCGAAGGGCTTTCGGAAATGATTTTTGCTGGAACCTTGGGGAATCGACGGTTTCGTTATTTTTATGATGAAGAAGGGTTTTGTATTTCCGCAGATGCGGATTTCGTTATTACGGGTACGGTATACCCTAATGAAAATAAGCCCGAAGGACCGTTTGGGGATCATATAGGGTATTACAGCTTAACGCATCCATTTCCTTTGATGAAGGTGCATAGAGTTTATCACCGTCAAAATCCCATCTGGTCATTTACGGTGGTTGGCAGACCGCCACAAGAAGATACCAGTTTTGGCGCACTGATTCATGAAATCACAGGTAACGCTATTCCACAACAAATAAATGGTCTACATGCTGTTCATGCAGTAGATCCTGCGGGGGTGCATCCGCTGCTATTTGCGATAGGAAGTGAGCGGTATACACCTTATCAAGAAGTCGACCGACCGCAGGAGGTCTTGACGATTGCAAACCAGATCTTAGGTACGAATCAATTAAGCTTGGCAAAATATCTTTTTATCAGTGCGCACGAGGATAATCCGCGATTGAATATTCATGATATCCCCGGATTTTTTATGCATATCTTGGAACGTATTGATCTAACCCGCGATTTACATTTTTTGACCAATACCACGATTGATACGTTGGATTATTCCGGAGATGGACTAAATGCTGGTTCAAAAGTTACGTTTGCGGCGGTAGGAAAGAAAAAGCGGGAGTTACGAAGAGAGATTCCGCTATCCTTAAACCTTCCCCGCCCGTTTAATCAGGCAAAAATGCCCTTACCGGGTGTTATCGTGCTAGATGGAAGCCCCTTTACCACTTATAGAGAAGAAGCTGAAGCAATCGAGGCCTGGTGTAGAGAAGCGAAATCCCAAGATTGGGATGGCATTCAACTGATTGTATTGGCTGACGATGCCGCTTTTACGGCAGATACCATTAATAATTTTGTTTGGATAACGTTTACCCGCAGTAACCCGGCCTATGATATCTATGGTATCGATAGCTTTACTTCCTTCAAACATTGGGGATGCAAAGGGCCTGTTATTGTAGATGCACGTCGTAAGCCACACCATGCCCCGGACTTGATTAAGGACGAAACCGTGGAACGAAGGGTGGATGGTCTTGGTGCTAAGGGGGGATCTTTGCATGGGATTATTTGATGAGTGAAAATATATAGTCTGCACTGAAATGCTTGTTTTTGTGTGATTTTATTAAATAAATGCTATTTGTATTGCGTTATTTTTAATAAAAAATAAAAAATATTGTGAATTTAATTTTTTAATGTGTTTCTTTGTGTCATTATTCTAATGAATATTAGTAAACAGTATTAAAATTTAAATTTATGTGTGGAATTGTTGGTGCTTTTGAATTAAAGCCATTCTCCTCGGAGAAGTTGAGACCGCAGGTGTTGGAAATGTCAAAGCGTATTCGCCATCGCGGGCCAGACTGGTCAGGTATTTTTACCAGTGAAAAAGCTATTTTAGCGCATGAGCGCTTGGCTATTGTCGATCCTAAATCAGGAAGTCAGCCATTGTTTAGTCCAGATGGGAACGTTGTTCTTGCTGTAAATGGTGAAATCTATAATCATCAACAACTCCGAAATACACTACCTAATTACGAATTTACCACACAGTCGGATTCGGAAGTCATTTTGGCATTGTATCTGGCAAAAGGTGCTTCGTTTATAGAAGATTTGAATGGCATATTTGGTTTTGCGCTATATGATGCACGTGACGACTCCTTTTTGATTGCACGTGACCACATGGGGATTATCCCGTTATATTATGGTAAAGATGAAAACGGACAGCTTTTTGTCGCTTCCGAATTGAAATCATTGGAAGGTTTTTGTGTAGAGATGGCGCAATTCCCTCCCGGACATTACCTATACAGTAAAGAAGGAAGTGAACCTCAAAAATGGTATGTGCGTGATTGGGAATCTTACGATGTCGTAAAAGATAAGGAAACAGATTTAACGAAGCTACGTCAGGCGCTGGAAGATGCGGTGCAACGGCAGCTGATGTCAGATGTTCCCTATGGTGTTCTTTTGTCGGGTGGCCTAGATTCTTCTGTTATTGCGGCCATCACAAAGAAATTCGCATCCAAACGTATTGAAACGGGAGGAAAAGAAGAGGCTTGGTATCCCCAGCTGCATTCTTTTGCGGTAGGATTAAAAGGTGCGCCCGATTTGATAGCAGCCAAAAAGGCGGCCGACCATATTGGTACGATCCATCATGAAATTAACTTTACGATCCAAGAAGGATTAGACGCTATCCGGGATGTTGTCTATCATTTAGAAACCTATGATGTGACGACTGTCCGTGCTTCAACACCGATGTATCTCTTGTCACGCGTTATTAAATCTATGGGCATCAAGATGGTATTGTCCGGTGAAGGATCTGATGAACTTTTCGGAGGATATCTATATTTCCATAAAGCACCTAATGCCCAAGAGTTTCATGAAGAGACGGTACGGAAACTGAAAAAATTGTATCTGTATGACTGTTTGCGTGCGAATAAATCTTTAGCCGCTTGGGGGGTAGAGGGGCGCGTGCCATTCTTGGATAAAGAGTTTATGGACGTCGCTATGACGCTTAACCCGGCGGATAAAATGATAAAAGATGGACGGATGGAGAAATGGGTCGTGCGAAAAGCATTTGAGGATTATCTGCCTGAAAGTATCGCTTGGCGTCAAAAGGAACAGTTTTCCGACGGGGTGGGATACAGTTGGATTGATACGTTGAAGGAACTGGCAGAAAACAACGTGTCTGATGTCGAATTTGAAACAGCAGCAGTGCGTTTTCCTGTTAATCCGCCAAAAAATAAAGAAGAGTTTTTATATCGTTCGATATTTGAGTCGCATTTTCCATCGGAAGCAGCAGCCATGACGGTACCATCGGTGAAATCGGTTGCTTGTAGTACCCCAGAAGCGCTAGCTTGGGATGCTTCTTTTCAGAATATGAACGATCCTTCAGGCAGAGCTGTGGCTCATGTGCATAACGATAGCTACGAAAAGACATCGCAACCAGCTATTTAACGCAATTTATGAATGTTAGTTAAGGTAGAGACGCTGCTTGGTGACGTCTCTATCCTTCATAATGGTCTAACCCAAATATTGCGGAAACTCACCGGATTGTTGTGATCCTGTAAGATAATAGGGCCGGCGCCATGTGCCTCCATCTTTGGTAAACCAATATATTCTGTCGTACCCTCGATCTGCGTGTTGTTCTGTATCAATATACCATTATGTAAGATGGTAACGCTACCTTTGCTGATCAGCATACCATCTTTATTAAAGCGCGGGGCTTTATAAATGATATCATAACGGTGCCATTTGTCTTCTGTTGCTCTTACCTCCACCAAAGGAGGGCGCTGTTTGTATATGCTCCCAGCTTGCCCGTTGACATAGGTGGGATTGTCGTCATTGTCCAGTACCTGTACTTCATATCTGCCTTGAAGAAATATACCACTGTTTCCACGCCCCTGGCCTTCGCCTTTTACGATCTCCGGACTTTTCCATTCTACATGGAGTTGAAAATCTTCAAATGTTTGTTTGGTCTGGATGTCACCTGTTTTAGGTTTAACGGTTAAAATGTTATTTTCTACAGTCCACGTAGCGGCCTGTTCGGGGTTATTACGGCTTACCCATTGGTCTAGGTCTGTTCCATCAAAGAGAACGATGGCATCACTGGGTACCTGATTTTTAAGCGTTACTACAGGAGGTTTAGGAGAATAAAATTCTGTGTCTTCTGGTTTGAATTTTGTCTGCGCCATACTGCTTAAGGATAATATCAGAAATAATAATGTGCTTCCGAATTGAATATGCATGAGATATATGTTTTTTGATGCTTATAGTAAAACAATAATATGTATTAATTTACAGGTTTCATCTAATTATTTTTTCTTTTATCATATTATTTACATCTCGGTTTCATTTTTTTATATGTTTGTATATGGGTTCTATCACACAGGAAGTGGCACTTAAGGATGTGCGTTTCTTTTCACCGATCGGGTACTACGAAGAAGAACGTATTTTGGGAAATGAGTTTTTCGTGGATGTGTCTATCTACTTTCCCTTTGACAATACCGACGCGGAGGATCTGTCAAATACGGTTAATTATGCTGAACTCTATGATCTATTATGTAAGGTTATGAAAAGAGAACGTAAACTTCTGGAGTCCGCTGCCCACGAAATTCTTTCCAATATACAGGACCGTTATGCTTTTATTCATGAAGCACGTGTCTCCATTCGTAAAACAACACCTCCATTCGGTCATGACCGTGTACATTCCGTCGTGTCTTTATGTTATAAGAAATAAGATATTTCTTTTTTTATGTAAATTAGTGACATTGTGTCGTTGTTTTTTATTTTTTAAAGACATAATGTCTTCTTTTCTTGTTTTTATAGCTTCGGTATAGCGTTTGATCAATACCAAGCATAAAATAAACAAGAAAAAATAGGAGGATATAAACATGGCATTAATCAAATTCCCAAACAAAACTGTAAATTCAGACGTTGTCAATCCGTATGTAAATAGCTTTTTTGACAACTTTTTCAACGATTCGTTCATTTCAGACCGTTTAGTAACGCGTGTTCCTGCCGTGAATATCGCTGAAACTGAAAAGG
This sequence comes from Sphingobacterium micropteri, assembly GCF_014692515.1. GTDB lineage: Bacteria > Bacteroidota > Bacteroidia > Sphingobacteriales > Sphingobacteriaceae > Sphingobacterium > Sphingobacterium micropteri. The sequence continues at coordinate 277,135 of NZ_JACOIK010000001.1, forward strand.
CATACGAAATTTCATTGGCGGCTCCAGGATTACAGAAATCAGATTTTAAAATCAATGTCGACAAGAACTTGATCACTATTTCTGCTGAAAAGAAAGAAGAGTCCTCGTCGGAAGACAAATTGTACAGCAAAAAAGAGTTTAATTTTAGCTCATTCACCCGTTCGTTTTCCCTTCCGGAATCCGTCAATTACAATGATATTGAAGCAGCGTATACGGATGGTGTATTGCAGGTAACCGTCGGTAAGAAAGAAGATGCAATCGTTGCCAAAAGACTTATCGACGTCAAATAATTGTGAGTAGTGTGGTTTAAGGTGAGGTTGAAGCCCCTGCAGTTTTGCGGGGGCTTTGTTTTTTTCGCTATTTCATTTTAGTATTTGTGAAACTTAACAGTGTTCACTATTTTTGTTCTGAAAAAAAATTACATGGGTATACAAGAACGGAAGACCAGGCATAAAGAAGATTTGCGCAAGCGTATTTTGGAAGCAGCTAAAAAGTTGTTTGTCACAGCAGGCTATGAAGCTACTTCCATTCGGAAAATAGCCAAGGAAATCGAATTCAGTCCGACGACAATATACCTATATTATAAGGATAAAAGCGATATTATCTATGCATTGCATCAAGAAGGGTTTCAGCTTTTGCGGCAGGATTTCCAGCCGTTGATGCAGGTCGAATCTCCTTTCGAGCGGTTGAAAGCACTGGGAAGATGTTATATTAAATTTGCCTTTACACATCCCGATTTCTATGAACTTATGTTTATCATGAAAGATCCGATGCAGTATTTAGAAATTAACTGTGTTGAAGCGGCATGGGATGAAGGCGAACGTGTTTTTGATTTTCTCCTGCAGACTATACGGGACTGTCAGGAGGAAGGTTACTTTAAGGGGTTGGATACCATTCATGTAGCGATGGAAGCTTGGGCTTCTGTGCATGGTATGTGTGCATTATACGTTTCGGGACATCTTAAAAGTATGATGCATGTTGTTTTCGGAGACGAGGATCAGGAACGCATGATTGAAAGCGCATTTCGCGTCCTTGTGCATTATCTCGAATCCACTAAATAAAAAATTTTAAACATAAACTTAACACTGTTAATAATGAGGACGGTATTCATAAGTTTGATTTTCATTTGTTTTTCCGGCGCGAACATCTCCGGACAGACATCACCACTATTGGATTATATTGAAGAAGGGCTAGATCATAATTTGGTGCTCCAGCAGAAAAATCTCTCGCTGCAGCGGGCGATGAATGCCTTACAGGTCGCAAGGTCTATGTATCTACCTGCTATTGACTTAGACGTGGCTTATACGCATGCGAAAGGCGGGCGATCCATTAATTTACCGGTGGGCGACATGCTTAATCCCGTTTACAATACCTTGAATGCGCTCACACAGTCTCACGCATTCCCACAAATACAGAATGAAACGATTAATTTTCTTCCGCAGAATTATTATGATGCAAAGGTGCGAACCGTGGTCCCGCTTGTCAATACAGATATTGCCCATAACAAACAGATTAAAACGGATGCGGTGCGTCTACAGGAATCAGAAATAGGGATTTATAAACGTGAATTAGTCAAGGAAATTAAGCAGGCATATTATCAATATATCAGCGCCCTGGAGATAGAGGGCATTTATAAATCGTCGTTGGAATTAGCCCATGAAGGGCTTCGGGTTAATCAGAAGCTGTTAGAAGCAGGTAAGGGATTGCCCGCTTATGTCGTTCGGGCGAAAGCGGAAATAGCACAAATTGAATCGCAACTTGCCGAAGCAGAAAAGAACATAAGAAACAGTTCTTTGTATTTCAATGCATTATTGAATAGGGATGCCGATGCGTTTATTGAACAGGATAGTACGCTTTTCTTAGAAGAGAAATGGAGCGTACAGTACGGAGGCGAAATTGATATCTCCCAGCGCGAAGAACTACTCGTCTTGCAGACGGGGATAGCGATGCAGGAATCTGCATTGAAGATGAACAAACAGTATCTGGTCCCTAAAGTAAGCGGATTTCTTGACTTGGGATCCCAGGCAGAGGGTCTAAAATTTAACCAGGATTCGCGTTATTTTATGGTTGGGCTGACCTTGTCCATGCCTCTTTTTCAGGGCAATAGAAACCGTTTGAAGATTGAGGAGACAAAAATCGACCTTGCCGAAACATGGAATAGAAAAGCGCAGGCGGAACAACAGTTGACATTGGCCACAAAAGTTGCCCGGAATGACGTGCTGGCAGCACACAAAAATTACGAAAAATCAAAAGCGCAGTTAGAAGCTGCATCTACTTATCAGCGACTCATACAGCGGGGCTACAACGAAGGCGTTAATAGCTATATGGAAGCCATTGACGCGCGTAGCCAATATACTGCAGCAAAACTTTCTGTCAATATCAGTCAGTTACAGATGCTGGCAGCATTGGCTAAATTGGAACGTGAATCTGCAACCTTTCAAATCCCTCAACCATGAAAATATCATTTTTAAATCTTTTAGTTTCTGCAGTTTGTTTTGCCTTCTTATTTTCTTGTGGCCAAGCAAATCGCTCATTGGCCATTCCAGATACCGATACCATTCCGGTGACACTGATGACCTTACATGCAAACGAAATCAATGCCACTTTTGAAGCCACAGGCACATTTACTACGGACGATGAAACCCTGTTAGGGTTTAAAAACGGAGGTGTTATTGAACAGATTTATGTCCGCGAGGGGGATCCTATTAAAACGGGACAACTACTCGCCCGGGTGCATAAGGATGAAGTGGAGACAATGGCTTCCCAGGCATCGCTGGCGTTGAAAAAAGCGCAGCGTGATTACGAACGCGCTCGTAAACTGTATTACGATAGCGTTGCTACCTTGGAACAGATGCAAAATGCAAAGACAGCGCTCGACCTGGCACAGCAAGATATAAAGCGTACACGTTTCCACGAACAGTACACCGAAATACGGTCGACAAGCAATGGCTACGTATTGGCACGGCTGGCCCAGGAAGGGCAAGTGGTTGGCCCCGGTACACCCGTTTTGCAGATAAATGGAGCAAATGACGGGAACTGGCAATTGAAAGTAGGGGTGTCCGACCGGCAATGGGCAGCTGTCCAGGAAGGGGATAGTGCCCGGATTTCATCAGATGTGTTAGGGGAGGGAACCTATCGTGCGGTTGTCCGGAAGAAATCTAAAGGGCTAGATCCTAAAACAGGTACTTTTAGTGTGTTTCTATCGCTAACGGCCAATGCTCCAGCCAAATTAGCTGCAGGTATGTTCGGCAAAGCCTATATGCAACTACGGTCAGCGCAACATTCGGCATGGACCATTCCATATGAATCTCTTTTAGAAGGGAACGGAAAAGAAGGATACGTGTTTGTGACGGATGATAGAAAGACGGCCCGCAAAGTAAAGGTACAGATCGCATCCATCAACAAGGATGATGTATTTATTTCCTCCGGACTGGAAGAAGCGACTGCATTGATCGTATCGGGTAGTCCGTATCTAGTTGACAGAAGCCCTATAAAAGTGATAGAAAAATAAAGGAAATTCGATATGAACTTCATCAAATATCCCATCAAAAATTATCAGTTTACACTGATTATGGTCCTCATGGTTGTAGTTGTAGCCATTAGCACTATTTTGACTATGCCAAGGGCAGAAGATCCAGAGATGAAACCAGTGAGTTTTCCTGTCATCGTAGTATACCCCGGAACAAGTCCTAAAGATATGGAGCAACTGGTTGTAAAACCGTTGGAAAGCCGGTTTTATGCTTTGGATGGGATAAAGCGTATCAAGACAACGATTACCAACGGTGTAGCTGTTATTTTTGTGGAGTATGTGTATGGAGAAGATTATGAGGCAAAATATCAAGAACTGATACGGGAACTGAGCGCCGCTAGCGGAGAGCTTCCGGAAAATATTTATCGTGCGGAGGTAAAGAAAGTCGACCCGACCACGGTGAGTGTGATCCAAACCGCTTTAATTTCTGAAAACGCATCGACATCGACGATGAAACGTTTGGCCGATGATTTGAAATCTCGCCTAGAAAAAGTAAAGGCGCTGAAAAATGTGGAGATCAGCGGTTTGCCCGACCAACTTATTCGGGTGGATTTAAACCTGTCACGGCTCGCCAGCTTAAAAATACCTATGGATCAGGTGGTGCAGGCCATACAAAGCGAGAATCAAAATATTCCCAGCGGTGCGGTCGTTGCCGGCGGAAAGTCCTTCAGTGTGACAACCAGTGGCGATTATAAAAGTATTGAACAAATTAAGAATACCGTTGTTTCGAGTGCGGAAGGGCGAAACATTTTGCTCCGCGATGTTGCCGAGGTATATCCGACATTTGGACAAGCTGCACATGTCACAAGATTGAATGGATATCATGCGGTATTGGTGAATGCGGCCCAAAAAGGGGGCATGAATATCAGCGATACGCAGAAAGCCTATCATCAAGTGTTTGAAGCATTTCGAAAAACACTTCCCGCGAATGTTGACTTTATCGTAAACTTTGACCAAGCCGAGCAGGTCAATAGTAGATTAAGTGGTCTTGGAGTGGATTTTGTCATCGCTATTACCCTGGTGCTTTTTACATTGCTACCGTTAGGTTCACGTGCATCGCTGGTCGTCATGATCGCTATTCCGCTGTCGCTGGGTTTAGGGCTCATTACGCTGAATCTCGTCGGTTATTCGCTCAATCAGCTTAGCATTGTCGGATTTGTCGTTGCCCTGGGACTGGTCGTGGACGATAGTATTGTAGTCGTTGAAAACATCGAGCGTTGGATGCGGGATGGATATTCACGCTTGGAAGCCGCGATTAAAGGAACGCATCAAATCGCTTTAGCTGTTGTTGGTTGTACGGTTACACTGGTAATTGCTTTTCTTCCGTTAATGTTTATGCCAGAAATGGCGGGGGATTTTATACGCAGTATGCCGACTGCTGTTATCGCATCCGTAATTGGTTCTATGTTTATTGCTTTGCTTGTTGTTCCTTTTCTAGCAAGCAAATTGTTGAAACCCCATATTTCTGAAGATGGTAATGCTATTTTACGCGTATTGAAGAAATTGATACACAATACTTATGCGGTGTGGTTGGACAAAGCTTTGAAACATCCGAAACGAACTGCTGTCATCGCATTGGGTATATTCTTGGCTTCCCTAGCTTTGATTCCTGTTGTGGGCTTTTCGTTATTTCCGCCATCTGAAAAACCGCAATTCATGATTCACATTGCTGCACCGTTGCAAGGCAGTTTAACAACGACGGATAGTATCACCCGGGAAATAGAGGATGAGCTTCGCCAGATAGCGGATATTAAATATTTTACGAGCAATGTGGGTAAAGGGAATCCAACGATTTATTATAATATGAGCCAGGCGAGCGAAAACGTTGGGCATGCTGATATTTTTGTGCAGCTGCATAATGATGTGAAGGCAAAAGAAAAGGAATTGCTGATTGAAGCATTGCGCCAGAAATGGACAAATTATTTGGGTGCCAAAATCGAAGTCAAAAACTTTGAGCAAGGCGTACCCGTGATTTCACCTGTGGAAGTACGTTTGTTTGGAGACGATTTAGATACCTTACAACGTTTGGCTGCTGATGTAGAAGAGTTATTAAAAAAGACGCCGGGCAATGTCTATATAAATAATCCACTAAAAAATAAGAAAACCGATTTGCATGTCGTGGTGAATAGGGAGAAGGCCATGGCTTTAGGCGTGCCCACGGTACGTATAGATCAAACGGTACGGATCGCGTTGGCCGGATATGAGGTTGGAACATACACGGATCCCAAGGTGGACGACAACGAATACCGTATTATGATCACCGTTCCAAGACCGAATATGCCTGATATGACGGTGTTTGACGGTATTTTTGTCAATAATGTTGAAGGAACGGCTATTCCGCTTACACAGCTGGCAACTTTGGCATTCGAATCTTCTCCTTCTAATATCTATCACCAAGACAAAAACCGGGTGGTCTCTGTAAATGCTTCCGTTGCCAAAGGTTTTTCAAATGATCATGTGATTCAGGAGGTCATCAAAAAAATGGATGCTTTTCCTTTTCCGAACGGTTATGCTTACGAAATGGGGGGTGAGGTAGAAAGTAGAGAGGCTGCTTTCGGTGGATTTGGTACCATTATCATGGTGACCGTATTTTTGTTTATCGCTGTGTTGGTATTGGAGTTTAAGACGTTTAAGAGTACGTTGATTGTTTTGTCCGTGATTCCGTTGGGTATCGTAGGTGCGGTTCTGGCGTTAATGGTTACGGGAAATACCCTGTCTTTTGTCGCCACCATTGGCCTGGTGGCTCTGGCGGGGATTGAGGTGAAAAACACGATCCTGTTAGTAGATTTCACGAATCAGCTAAGACGGGAAGGAGTAGCATTGAACGACGCTATTGAACAGGCAGGTGAAATCCGCTTTTTACCGATTATATTAACGTCGCTTACGGCTATTGGTGGTCTGTTACCTATTGCCTGGTCGAGTAATCCTTTGATATCCCCATTGGCTATCGTGATGATCGGTGGGCTGATCAGTTCCACGTTGTTATCCCGAATAGTAACACCAGTTATCTATAAGCTTATTCCGCCAGTCATTGAAAAAAAATAATATATGAATAAAATCTTTTTCTTACTTTTGCCCGTATCATGAAGATTACTTCTCTATACAGGATATTAACTGTACGCGACAGAATAGCGTAAGTACCGGGCATCCACTATGCCTAGATATCTTTAAAATAAGTCATTTCAAGCTTATTTTAGTTGTATTCCCACTTATTTTTGATGACAAGACGCTCAGAAGACTGCGTTGTTTATAGAAAAGTTTATGCAAGAAAAAGAAAACTGGAAAAAGAAATTCCTCATTATATGGATCGGGCAGTTTATATCGTTGATTACAAGCTCTGCCGTCAATTTTGCTATTATTATATGGCTAAGTATCGAACATGGATCTGCCGAGGTGCTTGCTTATGGTGCCATTGCAGGGATGTTGCCCGCTGCGGTTATCGGTCCGTTTGCAGGGATATACATTGACCGTTGGAACCGGAAGAAAACAATGATGTTTGCCGACGGCTTTGTAGCACTATGCACATTGGTCATGTCGATTAGTTTTTACCTCGGATACGAAAGCCTTATTTTAATATACGCGATGCTGGCACTACGTTCGGTAGGATCAGCTTTCCACATGCCGGCCATGCAGGCATCTATTCCGATGATAGCACCGGAAAGCGAGTTGCTCCGCATAGCGGGTGTCAACCAGATGATCCAGTCTATTTCTGCAATTGCAGGGCCGGCATTAGGGACCTTAGCCATTACGTTGATGTCTATAGGCAACGTGTTGTTATTGGATATTGTCGGCGCCGTAGTAGCTATCAGCGCATTGTTGTTCGTATATATCCCGAATCCAGAGGTTCCTGAAAGGGCGAAAGCCAGTTTCAAACAAGCTTGGGCCGACCTGAAATGGGGCTTCAAAGCAATTTTGGATAACAAAGGACTGACCTGGCTTTTCGCATATTCTACTATCGCTACCTTTTGTATTATGCCTGTTGCGGTGTTGTTTCCACTATTGACATTGCAATATTTTGGTGGGGGCAAATGGGAAATGAGTATCGTTGAAATGGTGTGGGGACTCGGCATGCTGGTAGGGGGGAGTGTGTTGGGGATCTTTAGACCCGCTATCCGAAAAGTGGTGCTGATCAATATGACGACTATTATTTTAGGGATAAGCTTGGCATTATCAGGTGTTATTCCCCCACATACGTTCTGGATCTTGGTCGGATTAACAGCGATAGGTGGCGTGGCAGCAACGATTTATAATGCGAGTTTTATGACGGTATTACAGGAGGAAGTTCGCCCCGAAGTGATGGGACGTGTTTTCTCCCTCTATTTCAGTATGGCCATTATACCCACCGTTATTGGATTGCTCGGTACGGGCTGGGCGGCAGATTTCTTTGGCGTAAACAATATATTTATTGCTTTAGGGTGCATCATTGCCGTTGTTGGCGTGTTTTCTTTCTTCAATCGTTTTATTATGGGATTGGGGAGGAAGAGTTAAGCATGGGGGTGTGTAGAAAATTTCTGCTTTACGATGTCGATATAGGATCCGCCTACCGGAATCACGTGTGATTGAATGGTGATTTGATGCCGCTCTATTTTCTCGACTTTCGAGGTGTTGACGATAAAAGATCGGTGTACCTGCATGAATGATTGTGGCGGTAATAAATTGATGGTTTCTTTAATGGTCGCGCGTGTCAGAATTTCTTTTTCGGGGAGAGCATATCTCATATAGTTTCCGGTGGCTTCAATGAAAAGAATGTCGTCCAGTAATACCTTTACGGTATCGTATCCGTCTTTAATAAAGATGTGGGAAGGAATGGTGTCTATTTTGTTTTGTAGTATTTCATGGGCTTTGTTGCAGGCTTTTAAAAACCGGACAAATGTGAATGGCTTTAGTAGATAGTCGATTGCTTCTAATTCAAACCCTGTAACAGCATGTTCGGAGTAAGCCGTAGTGAATACCAGTAGTGGTTTCCGAAGTAAACTGTTATAGAATTCTATACCTGAAATATCAGGCATTTTAACATCTAAAAATAATAGATCTATCTCGTTTTTGCGCAGATAGTCGATCGCTTCAAAAGCATTGATAAAAGTCGTTTCAAGTGAGAGAAAAGGTGTTTTTTCAGCATGTGCCTTGACAATTTCCAAGGCAATGGGCTCGTCGTCTATAGCTATCGCTTTAATCATATTTTTTGCTTTACTGACGTTACGTAAGGTTTAGGGTTAAAAATATAAAATATTCTGTATTTGTTTCTTCAATGTGGAGTTTATTCCGATCCGGATATAATAAACGTAATCGGTTTCTAACATTTTCTAACCCAATACCCGACTTGCTTTTTTCTGGATCAGATTCTTTATGGTAGTGTATACTGTTATATACGCTTAGTTTTAAGATATCTCTTTCTATCGAAAGATGTACACGTATCCAAGATGGTTTGTTTAGGCTGATGCCATGTTTAAAGGCGTTTTCAATGAATGGAATAAGTAGCATAGGCGCTATTTGTTCATCCCCGATTTCATCATCGCGGGGGAGTTCTATGGCAATCTGGATGGATGGGATGTCAGCTATACGTAGTTTTTGGATAGCAATATATTCTTTTATATAGTCGATTTCGCGGACAAGTAATATGCTGTCTTGCTGGTTTTCATGTAGCATAAAACGCATTATATCAGCGAGCTTCTGAATGCCCTCCGATGTTCTTTCGGCGTTTTCCTGTATGGCGATGCCGTAGAGCGTATTCATAACGTTGAACAAAAAGTGTGGGTTGATCTGTGATTGCAAGAGCTTCAAATCAGCGGAGGTTTTTCCCAAGGTTTTTTGCAAACCAACTATTTGACGTTGCTGTTTATGCTGGTGATAATAAAAGACGTAAATGGCAGGTGTGAGTATACCGCCCAATAGGAAACAGAAAAATATATTGAATCCATTGAAAGAGAACCATCGTGTATTACTAAATATTTTTATTGTCATTTCCATTAAGCTGGAAAATAAGACGATGCAGATCAGATTGACGAATATAGAGAGAACAATATGAATCACTTTTGGGGTTTGGTCTTTATCCAAGCGGGGTAAAAGGTAATAATGATGAACAGCGAAAAGACTATAGCTAAATGGAATCGCGAAGGCAGTTAAGGCAGCGACATATTCACTTACCTGGAAAACCGGTATAAAAATAGCTATCCCAATGATCAACGTAATAATAAACTCTCTTAACGTTTTAGAAAATAGCGTATCGCGATTTGACATCTTAACCAAATATTGGACAACGCTTTTAATAACGCTGTATACTAACAACCCAAAACATAGGATTCCGCTAAGCACAAAAGGGGGCATAATCTGGTGTGGAGGTAACGGTCTCCATTCCTGGATAACAAAGTGTATAAAGGCTCCTGTGAAGAAAATGGTAGCGACTGAAATAGCCCATTTATACATTTTCTGTATGGAGAAGAGAATAGGATAGGCATACAATAGGTAAAAGCTGACGATACCGTATACAGTAAATAAATGAAGTTGGAGGGCAGCCTGTTGACCTTCATCGCTTACATCATGAAGTAAAGTGATGAGTAAAAACAAGTAGATACCGGTGACGATGATGAATTCTATCCAACGTGATTTCATGTTAATCGGGTTATGTTGTTGTAAATACTGCTGCAAGAATAAACAGAATACAGCGTTGTTCAAATAAAATGTGATAAACCTATTTCATGATGTGATAAATATAACGGTTTTCTCCCCCTCCGCGGGTTGACGTCTTAGAAGAATGGGTGAAAAGAGTTTGTTGGTCACCTAAATCAAGTGGTTCGTCACATGTTTTTGTTTTACAAACAGGAGGCGAATACCTTTGGTTATAAATTGTTTTACGATACTATTTAAAAATTAAGATTATGCACCTATACGTTAAAAGTCTATTGTTTGTGCTGTTGATGCCTTCAACAGCTATTTTTGGTCAGGATAAACCTTTTCAATGCACACTGGTTGGCGAGGTCATCGATCGCCCGTACAGCGACGAACTTTTATTTATAAAAGAAGATGAAGACCAACGGATATCGTCTATTTCAATTCCTATCGTTAACGGAACGTTTACCTATACGTTTACGGCAGATTATATTGAGAGTTATACATTAAGCTTTAAAGATGAATATATAGAAGGGACGTGGAGACCTCAGGTGTTTTTTGCAGAGCAGGATACCCTGCATATGACATTGTATCCCCAAGATAAGGCTTTACACAACCAAATAAAAGGTGGAGAGGTAAATGCGCAACTGATGCACTATCAAGATCAAGCAGAGGCGCTATTTGGACTTCGCTCCCTTGATGAAGAGGAAGAACGGCTAAAAGAAACAGGTATGTATCTCACACCGAAAGCGCAAGCTTTATTAAAGGAAATCGAGGCAGCGAGCACGAATGAAGTCCGGGATAGTTTAGCTCGGATTGGTCGTCAATTACAGACGGAGCAAAAAGATCTGACACCGGCAGCGAGGGAGAATAGGGCTTTATTTGAGAAGCAGTTTCTGGCCTGGATAGCGTGGAAAGCCGATCAGGTAATAACAAATCCCTCTTTGATTACCTATCGGGACTTGTTAATGTTGTTGCGGATGGCGGACGCCTCATATGATCGTCCTTTGCCTATTGCCGTGGGAGATCTATTGGCGAGCTATGAACAACATTATCAGCCGCAATACGCCGACCATCCCTATACGCGACAGGCAGATTTTTTTTTAACAGCTTTAAATACGATCAAAAAAGGAGGAAAATATATAGATTTCAGTGCTCCTGATTTTGAAGGGCGTACGGTGACGCTTTCGGAACACATCCAAGGAAAATATGCCCTGATCAACTTCTGGGCCTCCTGGTGTGGGCCTTGCCGGCGAAAAGGTAAAGAGTTGATTTCCATATACGAAGAGTTTAAAGATCGCGGTTTTGAAGTTATAGCAATTGCCCGCGAACAAAACAGAGAAGCTGGTATCCAAGCTGCTAAAGCCGATCAGTATCCGTGGCTCAATCTATTAGAGATTAACGACAAGCAGAATATTTGGAAAAGATATGGACTTGGTAATTCCGGTGGGGGCGTTTTTCTTGTAGATCGCGAAGGTGAAATTTTAGCAATATCGCCTACTGCCGACGAGGTTAGAACAGTCTTGCTGGACAGGTTAGACTAATCGCTGTATTCCTCCTGCTTACATGTTTAACAGCTCCTGTTCCTGCACGTAATTTGACAATACATGATATGGTTGTTGTTTTAAATCATTCTAAATAGGTTTATATTTGTCAATACGATCATGAAAGTAACAACACATCAAAAAACACAATTAAAATGAATAAAAAGGGTTTTCCACCTATTCAAGCGCAGTTGACTGTAAGTAGAAAAAAACAGCTTACCCCACATTATATCCGGGTTTATCTCACGGGAGAAAAGGTGCCGCTATTTGCTAATACAACAGTAGGTATAAATAACAAGATTCTAATTCCACCCAAAGGAGTGGACAAGGTATACTTTCCGGAGTTGGATAAGGAAACGAACACGTGGAAACTCCAATCGGAAGAGGTTCTGCCAATCCGGAGAACCTATACGCATCGTGGTATTGATCTTCATACGAATGAGATCTGGATCGATTTTGTCGCCCATGGCGACGAAGGACCGGCCTCAGCATGGGCGATACAAGCGGAAAAAGGAGATGTGTTGGGTGTTCTGATGAAAGATGGCAAAATGGAACTCTATAAAAAAGCAGATTATTATCTGTTGGTAGGCGATGCGACAGCCATTCCTGTATTAGGAGCTATTTTAGAAGATCTACCTGCAGAGGCCAAGGGAATTTGTATTATTGAGGTTTACGGAGAAGAGGACGAACAAGATCTTAAAACAAAAGCTGATATAGATATCATCTGGTTGCACAATCAGCATCCGCAAAGCGGCAGCCGACTTGGAGATATGGTAAGGGAGCAGCTATTGCCGGAAGGATCGCGTTCGGGTTATGTTGCGGCAGAATATTCTTCGGTAAAAGCCATTCGTCATTATTTACGGAAAGAAAAGGGATGGAAGCCGGATGAACTATATGCCTATTCTTATTGGAAAGCAGGGGTAGCAGAAGATAAATCCACCGCTGATAGACAGCAGGAAAAGCGGGAGTCGTAATTATTAAATGGAAAGGAGCCAGTTGCCGGGAACCGAATAGCAAAAAAATACAAAAAACCGTTGACATTGTAATCCGTGGCGCTTACTTTTGCATAGCGGACTCCGTAGCTCAGTTGGTAGAGCAACAGACTCTTAATCTGTGGGTCCTGAGTTCGAGCCTCAGCGGGGTCACAAAGCCACTTCACAGTGGCTTTTGTTATTTAAGCTGGAATGAGAACCTAGGGGTTTGAAAATCCTGCTATTTTACGACCGATATTTCTACCCGCCGATTTTGTTCCCTCCCGCTTTCTGTATCGTTGGATGCAACCGGTTTGGAAGCACCAAATCCTCTGGCGCTAAGATTTTCGGATGGCACGCCGGCGTTGACGATATAGAGCTTGACCGCATTGGCTCTGTCCTCAGATAGCGATTGGTTGTATTCGGCCGTACCCTCGACGGATGAATGACCATTGATGATAAAATTGGCCGACGGATCTTTCTGCATTTCTCGGACGATATTGTCCAACACCGTATACGACTCGGTTTTGAGTACACTAGAATCAAATTCAAACAGGACGTTCTTGAAATTGAAATTCGGCTTTTCGACCACCGGTTCAGGGTCTTTGCGTGGTTCTTCCTGAGCAATGACAGGTTCTTCCACTACCTCAACGGGTTCTTCCCGTACAGGTGTTTGTTCAATCTGGCTACCTGGATTAACCATGATTTTTTTGGACTTGCAAGCAGACAGGTTTAAGACCAATAGAACGCAACTTATTGCTAAAAGGCTTTTTATTATAGGCTTCATAGTATTTTCCTTTATTAACGTGTATACCCCAAAGATACTATATATTCTTTTACCATCCCTAGCAAAACGTATGATTTTGGCTGTACGTCATACCTCTTGGAGGTAAATTGTCATTTTATTGCTTCGTCAATAAAACTGGCCGTCTCGGCTGACAGCCGTCTAAAAACGCAGAAGCTTTCTGTTTGTCTAAACAGAGCAAGTTATGTTTTGAGACACTCGAAACTTATTCCGCGCGTCAAAACTATTTGCCTTTACAGGTGATATTAACACCGTCCGAAGTCGAGTTTTTATTGTAATTTTAAGTCTTAAAGCTATGGAACAGAAACTCCATTTGCCTTGGGGATAGCAAAACAAAAAATCCAAATGGAGGAAGATGCTTGGAATAGCAAAAATTCCGAAATGGTATCACTGGCTTATACCATTGACAGCGAGTGACGAAATTGAGATCTGTTTATCAATGGTCGGGAAGAAATTGTAAGGTTTTTGATTGAGAAATGGGAAAAGGAATAGGATTACACCTGTCCCCATTCCGTAAACTCGGTCGTCATTAGGGTATGTTTAATTTAAAATTTTAAGACAGTGAAAGAATTTGCATTAATTTTCAGACTAAAGGACATTTCAGATTTCAAGCCATCACCCGAACAAATGCAAGAAAGGATGAATTGGTTAGCAGGCATTGCCTCACAAAACAAATTAGCGGACAAAGGCAATACACTTCTGCCATTTGCAGGTAACGCAAAAACTATTCAATCTAACAATGTCATAACGGACGGTGCTTACGCCGAAATCAAAGAGTTTATCAGTGGTTACATTGTTGTAAAAGCTGATACCATTTATGAAGCCGTAGAAATGGCAAAAGCCAATCCTATTTTTGACCAAGTAGGTGGTAGTATTGAAGTGAGAGAAGTTTTACAGCGTGATTAGTCCAAAATCACATAGGGAACTTTTACCGCATTTATTCCGACAGGAATATGCCAAGATGACGGCTGTACTTTGTCGTCATCTTGGCTTGGTACATATCGAGGTTGCAGAAGATATTGCCAGTGATACATTTTTGAAAGCATCGGAACATTGGGCTATACATGGTGTACCCAATAATCCAACAGCATGGCTATATACGGTAGCCGGAAACAAAATAAAGGACTATTTCAAACACAGGTCTATTTTTGAAAACAAAGTTAAGGATGCCTTAACATCCAATGAAATTGAAATAGAAAAGGATTTTGAATTTAATAACCAAATCATAGCGGATAGTCAGTTAGCCATGATTTTTGCTGTATCTAATCCAACCAATTCAATAGAAGCCCAAATCTCATTGGCACTTCAAATCTTATGTGGCTTTAGTGTCGAAGAAATCGCTAATGCTTTTTTGACAAATAGAGAAACTATAAAAAAAAGATTGCAAAGGGCAAGGAACAATTTGCGGAATGACAATTTTCAAATTAACGGCTTAACAGAAACGGATATAAAAACAAGGTTGGACACTGTGTTAAAAACATTGTACTTACTTTTCAATGAGGGCTATTTTTCCAAAACCAATAATCAGTTAATCAGAAAGGAGCTTTGCTCCGAAGCCCTCAGATTAACACTGGTCTTGACTGAAAGCCAGTTGACCAATACACCCCAAGTAAACGCCTTGCTCGCCTTGATGTGTTTTCAAAGTTCAAGACTGGATGCGAGGACAGGCGTAAACGGCGAAGCTATTCTTTTTGACAAACAGGACAAAAGCCTTTGGGATAAGTCTCTTATCGACAGGGGGAATTATTATTTAGTCAACGCCTGCAATGGTGAAGAAATATCAACGTATCACTTTGAGGCCGGGATAGCCTATTGGCATACCACCCCAACCGATAATACTAAATGGGAAAATATATTGCAACTGTACAATAGGCTTATACTTATAGCGTATTCGCCTATTACTGCCTTGAACAGAGCATTTGCTTTCTCCAAAGTATATGGCAATGAAAAAGCAATCAAGGAAGTGGAAAAGCTAAATTTTTCGCAGAGCAACTATTACCATGAATTATTGGGCTATCTGTATTGCAGTATAGACATCAATACTGCAATACAACATTATACCAAGGCGATTGATTTAACCAAATCCAAGATAGCACAAAAAACACTCAAACAAGAGATTGGCAGACTATTAGAACTCAAAAAAAATAAGGGGACAGCATCTCGTTAGATTTGTCCCATTTCTTTACTTCTAAAAATTTGAGGGTCGAATAATTATAATTTTCAATGTATCTTTGGGTAATTGTCATGATACTTGACAGATAAAATTAATATACGTCTAGCTTATGATAACATACGGTACCGCTGCTTTGCTCTTCCCGGCTATCAGTTTGATCATGCTTGCATACACCAATCGATTCTTGGCTTTGGCTGCTTTGGTGCGGAGTCTGCACGCCAAATATCTTGAACATAATAAAAAAGGTGTATTGCAAGGCCAAATTGGAAATCTTCGGTACAGACTTAAATTACTGCGGCATATGCAGGGTATGGGCGTGTTAAGTTTTATAAGTTGTATCGTGTGTATGTATGGAATTTACCTAAGCAACGTACTGGTTGCCGAGATCTCTTTTGCATTAAGTCTTTTGTTCTTTACGGTGTCTTTGGTTATTTCTTTCGTTGAAATTCAATTGAGCAACAAAGCGTTAGAACTTGAATTGAGTGACATGGAGGAACATGCTGATCCTTCCTTAGTTAAATATTTAAAGAAAAAATTGGATCCTCGGAAAAAGTTGGATGATAAATCGGAAGAATAAACAGATTCGTGTCTACTGACCACCATCTCGTATATCAAGGGGTTAAATCCTTCAGTGACGTAGGCCTCTCACCAGTATCTTTTTTGATAACACTAAAAGTTCCATTTATTTCCATGATGACCGCACGCACTTCGCTCAGTTGTTCTAAACGGTAGCTTCGGATCTCAGCAAGTATTTCTTCCTCCGTAATTCTTTCCTTTTCTAAGGCATCTTTAATAAATTCCCCATTATAAAAAAGAATGGTAGGGGTAGAGTTAATCGTTTTTTCGATGGTTTGCGAGCGTTGCGCCAAATAAGCTATTAGATATTGTAAAGATACAATGATAAATACGGCTATAGTACCATCAAGTATGGGAACCTTGTTGAGTAACATCGATGACAAAGTTGATCCTAAGGTTACGGTGACTACAAAGTCAAATGCATTCATTTTAGCCAATGTTCTTTTCCCCATAATCCGGATAACGGCCAAAATTGCAAAATACGACACAACGGTTGCAATACTGATTTTTAATAGATTTTTACCGTCGCTAAAAAACAGGTCTTCCATATCAATTTATTTAAAAGTGGTAAGATTACCACGAAAAATTAAACCTTGTACTAGCGAACAACGTAAACATGTGTAATGTTCATTTCATTTTTATTTTAAAAGGAGAAATATTTATCGATCTAACTCCTGTTGTAACGTGCTTTGGAATATGACGCCTGTCTGTGCCGGAATATGTACGAAGCCTCCATTCAATACGGCTGGAGAGAGTCCACCCCACATGTTATCTCCTGTATCCCACACTTTTTCCCAGATTTCATCTTCTGGAATAGTAAACCGTTGCGTAGACGGAGAAAAATTAAACAAGCAGATGAGTTTTTCTTTTATATGTTCAACATATAATATGAGCGAACCTTTCTGCAGATCGCTATTTACCCGTATATTTTCTCTCTTTAGGTTCCGAAGTACAGTATTGGACTTTCTTAAGGCAATTAGGTTTTGATAGTAACGTAACATAAGTTGCTGCGCAGCTTTATCCTTTTCCGTCCAATCTAACACGCTATCGTCAAAAGTTTTTTTGTCCTGTGGGTCGGGTACCTCCCCATCACCATGAAAATCCGAAAACTCTTCGCAACGTCCTTTGCGGACCGCAGTGATTAAATCAGGATCACTATGACTGACAAAATAAAAGAAGGGCTTTTGTGAAGCCCATTCTTCTCCCATAAACAATAAAGGCGTAAATGGAGATACCATGACCGCCATGGCCATCAAACGTTGTAAATCCGGCGTAAACAAGATACTGCTTCGTTCGCCAAGCATGCGGTTACCGACCTGATCATGGTTTTGTGAAAAAACAACGAATTTCTCTCCGGGAATTCCCTCCGCATTACTGCCAAAAAATTGTTGACGGTGAGTAGAATATTGGCCTGTAAATACGTAAGCCTGTTCATAAGCTTTTGCTAAATGTGCGATGCCATTAAATTCTTCGTAGTATCCTTTCTTTTCTTCGCCAGCAGCGACGCGCAATGCATGATGGAATTCGTCAAGCCATTGTGCATCCATGGCAAAGCCGTTTTGCTCCAGCGGTTCTAAAAAACGTTTATCATTCAGGTCACATTCCGCTATCAGATAGTTTTTTTGATTCGTTTCCCGCATCAGAAGGTCTGTTGTACGCCTTATATCTTGAAGTATATGAGACGGGCTGAAGTCCTTAATAGCATGTACGGCGTCTAGACGAAGCGCATCGATATGAAAATCCCGGAACCACATCCGTACATTTTCACAGACGAAATCCCGTATACCATAGTTCCATGCATCATCATAATTGATGGCTTTCCCCCAAGGCGTTTGATATTTATCCGTAAGGTATGGGCCATATTGGTTGAGGTAATTACCTTCGGGGCCAAAATGATTGTAAACGACGTCTAGGATTATCGCGATACCTTCTCGATGGCAGGCGTTTACCAACCGTTGCAATTCCCGGGCACCGCCATAAGAATGTTGTACTGCAAACAAAAATGTACCATCGTAGCCCCAATTTCTTTCTCCAGGGAACTGTGCCACAGGCATAATTTCGATGGCTGTTATGCCCAGGTTCTTCAGATAAGGTAATCGCTCGATAACACCATTAAAATCATGCGTCGAAGAAAACGTGCCTACATGAAGCTCGTAAATAATGAAATCACGTAATGTTGGACAATGATAATCTTGATCGGTCCAATCGAATTGAAGATCAACAACGGCCGATGGTCCGTGTACGCCTTCCGGTTGAGAACGGGAGGCGGGATCGGGGAGTACTTCGCCGTCGATGATAAAATGATACCGTTGTCCAGTAGTTATTTCTTCACTTTCCGTATACCAATAGCCGTAGGCTTGCTGTGACAAAACAATATCTGCATTGGGCTGATAGGTGCGGCATATAACGTTTTTAGCTTTGGGTGCCCAAACCGTAATCTGTACTTTATTGTTGTGGAGTGTAATGCCTAACGGTTTTGTTCTTCCTGTATCCATGGGTAATTTAGCATTGTATTTCAATAGTAGAAAAATTAGGTCGACATAAGAACAATGGTGGAACGCCCAGGTACGTTGATAGACGAATCAGACGCATAGGTGTCATGCGTATCAATAGTGTCCAGATTGGTATCTATAACTATGGTCCATTCTTTACCATATTTTGCACCCGGTAGTTTATAGCTGATATCTTCCCAGTACGCGTTGAACATGATATAAAAACTATTGTCTACGATTTTACTTCCATCATCGCTCAATGAACGGATACCATTGCCATTTAGATAAACAGCTAAGGATCGGGCAAAATCATTTTGCCAATGCGATTCTTCCATTTCCCAACCTTTAGGATCAAACCATGCTATATCTTCTAAACCAATACCTTTTATGGGGATACCTTGAAACCATTTTCGCCGGCAGAATGTCGGATGCTCTTTCCGGAAAGCGATCAATTGTTGGCAAAATGTCAACAGGTGTTCATCTTGGCCCACCCAATCGAGCCACGATATGTCGTTGTCCTGACAATACGCATTGTTATTTCCTTGCTGGGTGCGTCCGAACTCATCTCCGGCAACGAGCATAGGGACACCTTGTGAAAGGAATAATGTAGTCAATAGATTTCTTTTCTGCTTAGCCCGCAGTTTATTGATTTCTTCATCTTCTGTTGGTCCTTCCGCGCCACAGTTCCACGAACGGTTGTGGCTGTCACCATCGTTGTTGTCCTCGCCGTTCGCCTCATTATGCTTCTCGTTATACGAAACAAGATCGTGTAAGGTGAACCCGTCATGTGCCGTAATGAAGTTAATGCTGGCAGTCGGTCTGCGATAATCTCCCTGATAAAGATCTGATGATCCTGTTAATCTATCGGCGAATTCACCAAGCATGCTATCAGCTCCTGTCCAATAATCGCGCATACAATCACGGTATTTGCCATTCCATTCCGCCCAACCGGGAGGGAATTCGCCCACTTGGTAGCCTCCTTCTCCGATATCCCAAGGTTCCGCAATGAGTTTTACCTGCGAAATAACAGGATCCTGATGGATGACATCGAAGAATGAACTCAGTTTATTTACTTCGTACAGTTCGCGGGCGAGGGCAGAAGCAAGGTCAAATCGAAACCCATCAATATGCATCTCTTGTATCCAGTAGCGCAAGCTATCCATGATTAATCGAAGAACATTCGGCAGGCGCGCGTTAAGTGTATTTCCCGTACCCGTAAAGTCCATATAGTAGCGTGGATCTTCGGTCAGTCGATAATAGGAGGCATTGTCAATGCCCCGGAAGGAAAGCGTCGGTCCCATCTCGCTTCCCTCGCCCGTATGGTTATATACGACATCTAATATAACTTCTATGCCCGCGCGATGGAGTTCCTTCACCATATTTTTGAATTCTATGACCTGTTCACCTTGGCTACCGATAGACCCGTACCGAATATCCGGGGCAAAGAATCCAATCGTATTATAACCCCAATAGTTTGTTAGGCCTTTTTCTTCGAGATGTCGGTCTGTAATAAAATGATGTATAGGCAAAAGTTCTATTGCTGTTATACCGAGCGATTGTAAATAAGAAATAGTTACGGGATGTGCCAGTGCAGAATAAGTACCCCTTATCTCTTCCGGTATTTCTGGATGCTGTGCCGTAAACCCTTTAACATGGACTTCATAGATAATACTACGGTGCATAGGGATGCGAAGAGGTTTATCCCCTTCCCAGTTAAAAGATCCGTCTATCACAACACCCTTCGGGATATAGGGTGCGCTATCTTTTTCGCTAAAACTTAAATCAGCATCCGGGTGACCTACTTCATAACCAAATAATGCGTCGTCCCAACGTAATGTGCCAGCTATAGCTTTGGCATACGGGTCGATAAGAAGCTTATTTGGATTGAAACGATGTCCTTGTGTAGGTTCGTATGGACCATATACTCGATAGCCATATAACTGTCCGGGACCTATATCGGGGATATAGATGTGCCACACCTGATGTGTCCGTTCTTTGATCTTGATTTTCAAAGACTCCTTTTCATCGGTTTCGTTTTCGAAAAGACAGAGTTCCACGGCTTCTGCATTTTCAGCGTAAATAGCAAAATTTACGCCGTTGCCATCAAAGGTAGCTCCTAAAGGGTAGGAGGATCCTACAAGTGCTTTTATATTCATTTTATATATATTACATCTAATTAAATTTTTCTTAAGGGTAATGAAATATCAGATTGTTATTGATCCCCTTGTGTGGTTTGAATAAATTATGATTGCTGCTTATTCGTTATATCCGGTCGTATAATTCCATATAGTGACGCAATTTGGTTTTGATGCTATCGTCGAAAGCAGCTTGTGGGGCTACCCAGCTCCAATTTCCGGTGCTATTCGCTGGATTATTCATGCGATGCATTCCCGGAAGGGATAAGAGATCTTGCAACGGTACAATGATGGTGTCTGCTATTGAAGCGTATGCTGTTTTCAACATAATATCTGCGATATTCGTTTTATCGGCCGTGACCGATGTATAATGGGAGAGACGCTCTTTAGCGGCATCATCCAATTCTTCGTTGAACCAGCCCACGACCGTATTGTTATCGTGTGTACCTGTATAGGCGAAGAAATTTCGGTCGTAATGGTGAGGGATATGTGGGGATGATGCCATATTATCACCGAATGCAAATTGAAGAACTTTAGTTCCGGGTAATTGGAAAGTGTCCCGCAATTCGTACACCTCCTCGTCAATGTCGCCCAGATCTTCAACAACGAAAGGCAGTTTGCCCAATGTAGATTTTATCGTATTGAAAAAATCTTTTCCCGGACCAGGCTTCCATTGACCATTTTTCGCTGTCTCGTTTGGAGCAGGAACTTCCCAATAGGCCGCGAATGCTCTGAAATGGTCAAGCCGAATCTTGTCAAAAAGCTTGCTATTATGCGTTAGTCTTGCTATCCACCACGCATAGTCGTCCTGTTTGATTGCTTGCCAGTCGTATACGGGCATTCCCCAAAGTTGACCGTCCGCATTGAAATAATCTGGTGGTACGCCAGCGATAGATCGAAGTTTTCCGTCCGTTTCCAGCGAAAATAAATGTGGGTGTGCCCAAACATCCGCAGAGTCGTGCCCCACGTAGATGGGCACGTCTCCTAATATGTGTACGCCGAGTTCCCCGCAATGGGTTTTCAATTTTTTCCATTGACGGAAGAAAATATACTGTGTCCATTTTTCTTCGCAAAGTTGCGAGCGATGTGCAGCCTCAAATTCAGCAAGCGCCTGCGGATTATGCGACTTATACGGTTCTGGCCATGTATACCATGGCGTATCCGAATAAGTGTTATGTAAACTAGCAAACAATGCGTAATCATCCAGCCAATACGCTTCTTCCTCACAAAAAGTTTTGAAATTAGGATCGTTGGCAAGATCTGCCCGTTCGAATGCCATGTGTAGCCATTCTTTTTTTACGGATTCAACTCTTGCAAAATCAATTTGTGTACAGACATCAATGGTCGTCGTTTCTAGTTCTTTTTGCGTCAACAGGCCTTCGTCGACTAATGCTTCTAGGCTTATTAACAGCGGATTGCCGGCCATCGCGCTGCGGGTACTGTAAGGAGAATGACATTGTTCATTAGCGGTCGGCCCTAACGGTAATATTTGCCACCAGCGCTGTCCGCTGGATTGGAGAAACCTGGCAAAATCATACGCTCCTGGACCGAGATCGCCAATCCCAAAACGAGAAGGTAAAGAGCTAATGTGCAGTAATACGCCCGCGCTTCTAGGATTTGGTGGTTCACTATAATGAACAACGGCAAGCGGAAAATCCTGAAAAACAGATGATAGTTTTAATGCTGTTCCCTCTCCTGTAATAGCGCATAATAGGTGCCGCCAGTGAACCGGCAGCCTATTTGGCAAAATAACGGTTGTATCCTTCCAATCCACACGTTGCACTACACCGTTTTGTATTTCTGCGATGGCGGCAAGATGGAGGGGTACTATAACGATTAACCAATCTCGTTGATGTTTACGGGCGTAAGCCAATATATGCTCACTATATTTTCCTTTCACCTCTAAAGGGATATATTCCCCTTCTGCAAATAATAGGCGATACTGTTGACGAAGATGGAGCAAGGTATTCAGCAGCCAAAGCTTGATTTTTCCATTATATCGTTCTTGCCAGAGTGCAGGAAGGATACTATTATTATCTAATTCGTCGATTTCACGTAAATATTGTTGCCGTATAGTATAGTCAACTTGACGTCTGTTATCGGGATCCACAAAACTTAAATCCCATAGTTCTGTTCCCTGATAGGTGTCCGGTACGCCCGGACAGGTGAATTTTAATAGGAGCTGAGCCAACGCATTTAGGATACCAAAATCTGCCATGCGTTTTAAGTAAGCATGGAAAACGGGGAAGAAAGGTCCTTGCTTAGCTAATAGAAATTGGGCAAAACGTTGAACACACTGTTCGTAGGATTCATTTGGTGCTGCCCAATCGGAATGTTCTTTCCCTTCTCGTAAGTACTTTGTTACGTAATTTAAAAACCGATCCTCAAAGTCATCGTCCGGACAATCAGGCATCGGATAGGAGCCGAACATCGACTGATAGATCGCATAAATATCATTGGGATGCGGTAAATCTTCTTCATAGTGGTCTTTTATAATTTTTTGCCAGATTTCAACTTGTTCAATCCAAGCTTCCGGCCAAGCAGTCAATACTTGGAGGCGGGCCCTTACATCTTCCCCACGTTTTGTATCGTGTGTAGCCGTGGCATTTAGTGCAGAAGGCCAAAGCGCTTGCCGTTTCTGCATAGCGCTATGAAAAGCAGAAACGCTGATACCAAAGTTTGCTGGATGATCACCGACTTCGTTATGGCCAACGAACCGATTGTATGTATACATGAGCGTATCTTCGATGCCCTTTGCCATGACGGGCCCCGTGAATTGCATACAGCGTTGAAAGAAGATTATTGCGCTTTTCCGGTAGGGGAGATCCGACTCGCGCTGTGCCCGCTTTATAACGTCCCGCAATTTTAACGTTCCTCGAATAGTATCAGCCTCTTTCAGTAATATGGTGTCGAAAACAGCCATTATCGCGTTATAAGCCTCTGCTGAGAAGGGGAAGTTTTCTTCGTAAAGCCGATATACGGGAAAATATACCAAGAATGCCTGTATGGCGGATCGAAGTTCTTGTACACTAATAGGAGGCGTATGAAGATCAAGGTTTAAATCAAAAAATAATCGACATAGGTTGTCGACTTCGCCTTGCATGTGTTTGCATAAAATGGCCCTTTTCTTCTCGATTTGTTCTTCTTTTATCGAATGGCTTTGTCCGACGAATCCTTCGTAAAAATCGGTGAGAAGTCTTTCGCTTTTGCTATATGTACAAACGTTATTACACAGCGCCAGAAAATCATAACCTGTTGTGCCTTGGATGGGCCAATCTTGTGGGAGTTCTTCCTCTTGCTCTACTATCTTTTCAACAACGATATACGTGTTCGATCCGCACTTTTTCCGTAGATCTCTTGTATATTTTGCTGGATTATAAAGACCGTCTATGTGGTCAATACGAAAGCCATCTACAATTTTTTTAGCGTGGAGTTCTCCGATAAAGCGATGTACGTCGTTAAATACGGCATCATTTTGTACGTTCAAACACATCAATCCGTTGATGGTAAAGAAACGCCGATAATTTATACGCTGATCTGTTTCTGTCCAATGACAGAGCTGATAATGTTGTTTGGATAGGATATCCAATATTTTTTCTTTATTATCATTGATGTTATCCAAACATTGGTTTATTTCCTCGTAAGTGGAGGGTTTAACGGGAAGGCGATGATCGAAATAGGTAACATACAGCTGCTGCTTTTCAAGTATAATGTTAATTTCTCCCGATTGGACGGTTTCATGGAGATCCTTTCCCAGAATAGGAATCATTAGCTTTCCGTTCTCAAAGAATATACTATGATGTGTTGTGTCAAAATGGATGCTGTATGGGGACAGATCGCCATATTCTAGGACGTCCATAAGCCAACTATTTTTAGGATGAAAGGCCATGTGGTTTGGAACGATGTCTTGCAACCACTTTATATTACGGTCGGCTAGTTGCTCTTTAAGTTTTATCAGCTGATCTAGTGTTCCCAGTTCCGGGTTGATCTTGTTAAGATCCGTTCCATCGTATCCGTGCACACTACCAGGCACCGCTTGTAGGATAGGAGAAGCGTAAATGGTGTCAATACCGAGATTATGCAGATAATCTATAATCTGCTCAAAATGTTGAAAATCAAAGTCTTTATTAAACTGAATACGGTACGTGCCGCTTGGTATGTCCATTATAGTTTCGCTAAAATAAAGTTATCCTGAAATGAAGGAGATATTGTGATTTACTCCCACGTATATTGAACGTTGAAGAGATGGTTTAGTTTGGAGAAAAGTAAGCATTTAGTCATAAAATGATAAAAGAAAAAATTTTCAAAACGAGATTAACATAACTGTGTTCTCTATATACCTATGTGAAACAGCGATATACTAATCTTGCGATAATATTAGTTATATCGAGTTCTCATTAGCCAAAAAAAGAAATTGGATAGATAAAATTGAAACTAAATAATTTACCATGAAGATCGGAATAACTTTTTCTGCTTTTGATTTGTTGCATGCAGGTCATATTAAAATGCTGGAAGATGCTAAAGAACAATGTGACTTTCTCATCTGCGGCGTGCAGACGGATCCTACCTTAGACCGACCAGAAAAAAATAAACCCACGCAGACTGTTTTTGAACGCTATATGCAATTGCGAGGTTGCAAACATGTAGATATGATCATCCCGTATGCGACAGAACAAGATCTGGAAGATATACTACGTTCGTATAAAATTCATGTGCGGATTTTGGGGGACGAGTATAAGGACAAGAATTTCACGGGAAGGAAATACTGTGAAGAAAAAGGTATCCAACTTTACTTTAATCGTAGAGAGAACCGGTTCTCCAGTTCGTCTTTACGAAAAATCATTGCGAAGAAACAGCATGAGGAACCTGTTTCCATCGTTCATCTAAAAGAAAATATAGAGCTGCCGTTACAACGGCTAAATGCATAAGAGATACAGCGTAAAAGAATAATAGGTTTTAATAGTAAAAAATGAAAGTAGGAATTATTTTTGGTGAATTTGATCTTTTACATTTAGGTCATCTCGTCATGTTGGAAGAGGCTAAACGGTATTGTGACCATCTAATTGTTGGATTAAAAACGGATACCGCAGAACAGGATCGAAACAGTTCACATCCGGCGCAAACCGTTGTCGAGCGGTTCATTAAATTGGAGGGTTGCCGGTATGTAGACGAAATTATTCCTTATGGATCGGACGAAGAATTAATGGACATGTTGCAATCCCTACCTATTGATATTCGATTTGTAGAAGGGATGGTTTCGCATTTTCCGGGAAAAGATTATTGTCTGAAAGAAGGGGTTGAAATTCATTATACGAAGCGTAAACATCGTTTTACAAGTGATAGGCTACGAAAGGTGGTGACAGAGAAGGAACTTACAAAAGAGCAGCTGGTTAAAACGATCAACTAGAATCTTAGCAGAAAACAAGAGTAAAATATGAACAGGGTAACAGTAGGCATTGTAAGCAATAATAGGAGGTTGCGGGTCGCATATAGATTATTATTTGAACAGGAGACGGAGGGGTATGTGGAGGTTCTATGGGATGCCGTTTTGGGTGACGAGGTCAAATCGTGCCAAAAATATTACGGCCAGCCGGATGTGCTCGTGGTGGATTATGAAGGAATGTGTGATCAGGCTTCTTTCGACTTGGAAGAGCTAAACTATATCTTTCCTGGAAGCAAATTTTTATTTGTCTGCGACGATTCCAATGCAAGTCGGACTCGGGAATTGGGAAAGAATCTGCAACAATTTCTAATTTCAAAATATTGCTCTGTTCAGACTTTATTGTCCGCTATTTCCACTCTTATTTTGAAGACTTCTCCTCTTCTATTTCAACCCCAAAAAACAAGTTCATTTTCTATGAATAATTAGAGAATGCCTTCCGCAAATTCTTTCCAGAAACGGATATAACTCATGGTACCAATCTATTAAATTAAAGTTTCGAAATTACGTTATTGTTTATACTGTTTCAAATTAGGTATTACCCGGGGTAAGGCAATCTTAAACCATTGCGTATAAATTTCCGGATTTTGATTTATATCCACTAAAATTTCGTTCAGATCCACCCATTTATAATCTTGAACTTCATCTTTGTTGATCTTCGGTTCCTCATTGGAGTAACCGATACAAACGTAATCGTACTCATTTTCTATCAAATTGTTTTCAACTTCAACTTTATAAATAAACGAATGCGAAAACTCCAAATCACAATCCAATCCCATTTCATACGTTAAACGCTCCGCAGCACTTAATAGTACGTCCTCTTCCCATTGGGGGTGGGAACAACAAGTATTGGTCCAAAGTCCAGCGCCATGATATTTTTGGTTTGCCCTTTGCTGTAAAAGAAGTTCACCTTTATCATTAAATATAAATACCGAAAAGGCCCTATGAAGGTGACCTTGTTTGTGGGCTTCCAATTTTTCCATTTCACCAATCGCGACGTCGTTATCGTCTACTAATATTACTTTATTTCTTTCCATTTTTGCAGTTTAACATAGTTCTGAATAGTTCATTTTAACGCTTCTCCATATACGCGCAGCGCTCTGTCTCTTGCAAAGCTGTGTTCAACTATTGGTGGAGGGTAAGCATCGGTTCCGAACTCAGGCAACCATTTTTTTATATATTCTAAATTTTTATCGAATTTTTCTATCTGGGTAGTAGGATTAAATACCCGAAAATAAGGCGCGGCATCGCAACCTGATCCCGCTGCCCATTGCCAATTTCCATTATTCGCAGATCGATCGTAATCGTTAAGTTTTTCAGCAAAGTAGGCTTCGCCCCAACGCCAGTCTACAAGCAGATGCTTGCATAAAAAACTGGCAGCAACCATCCTTACACGATTATGCATATACCCCGTTTCGTTGAGTTGTCGCATACCTGCGTCCACCATCGGAAAGCCCGTTTTACCAGCACACCATTTTTCAAATTCCGTTTCGTCATTCCGCCATTTAATACGATCATATTGCTTTTTGAAAGACTCCTGCTCAACGGCTGGGAAATGATAAAGGATTTGCATAAAAAACTCCCTCCAGATCAGTTCGGACAGCCAGATTTGATTGTGCTTGATAGCAAAAGTTACACACTTTCGAATGCTTATGGTGCCAAATCGTAAAGCAATGCCTAGCTGTGTTGTTTTTTGCACAGCAGGATAATCCCGAAATTTGTCGTAATGATCAATGATGGCAGCTTCTAATGTAGGATTTTCAAAAACCATATCTGTCTTTTTAAAACCAATGTCATGTAAAGAAAGGATTTCTGAAAAAGATAGAGGATATAGATTTTCTAATTTTATGTTGTACGATTTGTAGTGTTCAGCCTTTAATTTTTCCCTCCACTTTTTAGCATAAGGCGTGTATATTGTATAAGGTGAGCTATCGTTTTTTACAATATCATTTTTGTCAAAAATCACCTGATCTTTGAATGCTTGAAAACGAATGTCACGTTCATTTAAAAAATTATATATTTCTGTATCGCGCCGGATGGCACTAGGTTCATAATCCCTATTGCAAAAAACGGTTTGGATCGCAAATTCATCGACCAGCATTTTAAAGATATCAAGCGGGGCTCCGTAAAAAGTTTTGAGGGCAGAACCCCGTGATTTTAAAAGCATATTGATGTGTGTAAGTACTTGATGGATATAATCTACCCGCCTATCATTTTTATTGGTCAATCTATCCAATATATTTTGATCGAAAATAAAAACAGGCAAAACAGGAAATTCTGAAGAAAGGGCCTGATATAGGCCTACGTTATCCGTTAAGCGTAAATCTCTACGAAACCAAAAAAGAGAAATTTTACTTTTTGCCACCATATTTTTTACGTTGAAATAGTTTGAAAAAATAGAGAACCAACAAAAACTGTGTGTAACCATAAACAGCATCTTCAATGGGAATGGTCAGGATTCTTATTCCTAAAAAATCAGTAGGGTTATAGTTTACGATTGGCGCATCTAGCCCTGTGCCAGTTAGGATACCATTAACCGGAAAAAAACCTAACAATAATACGGTGAATACCAACGATGCTTTGCCAATCCAATCCACTCGGGCAATAAGATGTAAATACACGAGTGTGGCTATGGCAGTGATTGCTGTTACAAGGGTGTATATTTTATCATCGTTCAATAAGGCTGTAACAGATAATATAATCACACTCACAAAGACAATGATGTTGTTAAAAGCACTAAACCACGTTAAATTGAAAAATTTATCCAAGCAGAAATAAGTGAAGATGCAGGAAAAAGGAATACAAATAAAAAATAGCCATTCTTCAATAGGTAATCCGGCTAATATAATTCCCAGCGTATAATTCGTATTGAACCACCAGACACCACGGGCTGTAAACCAGATATCCCAAGCGATATAAGGGATGGCGACAATCGTAACTGAAAGCAGAAAGGTGCCGAAGTGTTTGTGAAATTGAATTCTCCTGTCAAAAGATGCGATAAAGCAAACAATGATCGTGAAGAAGTTAATCAATAGATAAGTATAGGGCTGTAACATTATTTTTTGTTGAAGTACATTTTAAAATATTTGATAGGTACCCATAAAAATCCAAAACACTCGCCGTGTTCCTTTCCCGTGTGTTTGTGATGTTGCTTATGTGCTCTCCTGATAGATAGCAAATACGGATTCTTGGTATCTCTCAAAACTTTTATACGTTGGTGTATAAATATATCGTGTACAAAAAAATAAGCCGTACCGTATAATGTGATACCAACCCCCATGTAAAATAAATAATTGTATCCCGCCTCTGCTCCGAAGTACATCAGTGCAATAGCAGGCATGGCAAATATGACAAAGAACCAATCGTTCCGCTCTAACGAGCTATCGTGGTTATGGTCGTGATGGTCTTTATGTAAACGCCAAAGAAAACCGTGCATAATATATTTGTGAATAAGCCAGGTCGCGCCTTCCATCAATATAAAAACGAGGAGTATGATTATAAAATTCATCATAGGAAAGCCATTTTATAACGTAAATAGCTGGTGAGTGCAACGAATACTTTCTGCGTATTTGGAATTCTAATTCTGTTTGCCAAGATATCTTCAGATGATTTCTTTTTAATCTTGCAGAACAACGAGAGATAGTATTTGTAAGCTAAGTATACACCGAACATAGAGGAAGTAGGAAGTTTCTTAATACCAAGTAGGGCCTCCTTAAATTCCGTTTCAATTTCATTCTCGATTTGACTCTTTACGCCGTTATCAAATGCACACATATCGATACCCGGAAAATAAGTGCGTCCCAATGTCTGGTAATCGTCTTTCAGATCCCTTAAAAAATTCACTTTCTGAAATGCTGAACCCAACTTCATAGCATAGGGTTTCAACTCTTCGTATTGCTTTTTATCACCTTCGATAAACACCTGCAGGCACATCAAGCCCACCACCTCGGCAGATCCGTAGATATAATCCTTGTACAGTTCCGAGTTGTAATCCATCTTTTGTAGATCCATTTCCATGCTGTGAAGAAACTGCTTGATGAGCGTTTTATCAATGTGGTATTTATTAACCACTTCCTGGAATGATTGTAAAATAGGGTTTAATGCAATCCCTTCTGCTAACGCAATATCCGTTTCTATTTTGAGCCTATCAAGTAACTTTTTTTTGTCATAACCATGAAAACTGTCCACAATCTCATCTGCCAATCTTACGTATCCATAAATAGCATAAACAGCTCGGCGTATCGTAGGGCTCAGGGCTAAGATGCCTAACGAAAAACTGGTGCTGTATTTTTCAGTCGTTTTTTTACTTACTTCGTAAGCTAACTCATCAAATAATCTTTTCATAGCTTTCTATTTTTAGGTGTTGGATTTCGTTGGCCGCTATTTTTCCCGAAATAATAGAAGGTGGTACTCCTGGACCGGGAACGGTCAATTGACCCGTATAAAATAAGTTGCTTATTTTTTTATTTTTAATCTTGGGCTTCCATACGGCTGTCTGTGTTAAGGTATTGGCAAGACCATAGGCATTACCACCATAAGCGTTATAATCGGATATAAAATCACTAATGCAATAACTTCTCTTATATTCAATTTTCGAAAATAAATCGGTTGTGCCTGTATGGCGTTCCACTCTTAAGAGCATTTCTTTCAAGTATCTTTCCCGTGTTTCTTCTCCATCTTCGATTCCGATAGCCAAAGGCATGAGTAGAAACAGATTTTCGCTGTTCTGCGGAGCAACATTTGCGTCTGTTTTTGAAGGACAACAAGCATAAAACAACGATTTTTCCGGCCATTTTTTTTCGTTATAGATGCAATCGATATGCTCGTCCAGATCATGTTCAAAAAACAGGGTATGGTGTTTTAGATTTGGGATGGGTTCCTTGATCCCTAAATAATAGAGCAGACAGGATGGAGCAAAAGTACGCCGCTGCCAATATTTTTCATCATAGTTCCTGCGTTCTTCGGGCAAAAGAGTCTCTGTATGGTGATAATCGGAAGAAGCAATAACCGCGTCAAATTCGTGATATGCTCCATTAATAGTGAGTGACGTTATTTTGCCATTTGCCACATTTATTTTTTCGACCGTGTGATTGAAATGAAAAACCGCTCCCTGATTCTCTGACACTTTTTGCATAGCTAATACCAATTGATAAAAACCACCCATAGGGTAGTGTGTCCCTAAGGCGTATCCTCCATAATTCATTAAGCTATATAACGCCGGAATATGTTTAGGAGAAGCACCCAGAAATATCACGGGAAACTCCATTAAAGCCCGTAATTTTTTATCGGTAAAATATTTAGCAACATACGTCCTAAAATTTGTTAGTAAATCAAGTTTGAAAACACTTTTGGCAATTTTTGGAGAGGCAAATTCTAACCAGTTGTGGCAAGGCTTATTAACGAAATCCTGCATACCGACTTCATACTTAAATTTTGCAGACCGCATGAATCTCTCCAATTGACGATCTGCTCCAACCTCTATCCGTCCAAACAAGTCTTTTAAGTCTTCGTACCGCTCCGGTATAGAAATTTTATCGTCAGCAAAAATCATCTCAAACTGTGGATTTAAAGAGATCAATTCAAAGAAATCAGCTGTTTTGCACCCAAAATCAGTAAAGAAATTTTCCATAATGTCTGGCATCCAATACCAACTTGGTCCCATATCAAAAACGTAACCCTGTTCTGTGGAAAATTGTCTTGCCCTACCTCCCGGTTGAGCATGCTGCTCAAAGACGTGCACCTCGTTTCCTGCTTTTGCAGCATACGCAGCAGCAGAGATTCCGGAAAAACCAGACCCGATGATCGCTATTTTTTTACTCATCTTTTACCTGTTTATCCGATAAATATGTTCTCGTTACGCTATCCAGCAATTCCGAGTTTTCGATATTTCGTAGAAATATAGGTTTGTGAAAATGATCCAGTTTATGTAATAACCTTATCAATTCCATTTTCTCTACATGATCCAGGTTTCCCGTTACAATCTTGGTAGCCTGCCGGATTTTATCTATCTGCTTTTCCAATGCGTTTATGCCAGAAGCTGAAATAGTGATTATTTTACTTCTTTTATCCGTTTCCGAATCTTTTTGTATTATCCAACCTTGCGCGATAAGCCTATTGATAATTTGCATACCGGTAGGCTTATCTTGAATGTTTTTTTTGATAAGTTCCATCTTCGTCATAGCACCAAAAGCTTTCAGATTGATGAGGTAAATAAACTCCTCTTGTGTAGAAAATTCGGAATTATGCATGGCAGATTTGGAATAGGTTTTTGCATACCTATTCATGTGTACAATCAGGGTATTGATAACACTCTCCGGACTGCGACCGTTTTCTTTACCTTCCCAATCAGGCTCATATATGATGTTCTCCTGTAGGCGCATTTCATCATATATCCAATGTTTGAAGCCTGATATATCCGTTGTATAGTTTTTATTTTCCATCTCAAACTTTTCCATTAGGTTTATAATGTCCTTTAGAAGCGTGTAGTTCATTTATTAGTATATTTTAATACTTTAATTCCAGTTATTAGAACGTAAATATACATTATTAGTTTTAATAAAGAACTTTTTTATACTATTTTTTTGTAGGAAAAAAAATAGCCCGATGTGGGCTAAAGATGTATAATGGAAAAATAGGATTTTCCGCAAGGTAAAATGGTTAATTGTTAATCGTCGCAACCCAAGGGTGTGTACAGCAACGTATAATCTGCACGCTCGTCAGTTTCCTGTACACCGGTACTGGTATTAACCTTTAGTGGTTTTTGAGCCAATTGATCGGGTGCGAACTTGAACGCTACCGCCATAGAATCATTCATCCCTTCTTGCATATAACGCCATACCGCCGTGATCTCATCTCCGGTAATAGTCCCTACTAACACGCCTTTGCGGCGGTCTTTTTCTTTTGGTATCCAATTCATCTCGCCTTCGACCTTATCAGCATTTATAATTAGCTTTACGGTGGTTGTATCCTGTTGGTCAGCACCTTCGGTTCGGATAAAACAGTAGGATTTTTGCACCGTTCCGTTGTGTACCGTTGCATTGACGGTATCGTCATCAATCCATTCTGACTCCTCGTTGTTGCTATTTCCGCTACCCGTGCATGAAGCTAACGCGATAGCAAATATTAAGAGATATTTCATCAATATATAGATTTTGTTTTATAATACTTTACAATAGTAGTGCCGCAATTTAAAAACCCTTGTTTTCGTGGATTGAATGCGTTCGAATTCCATAGTAACTTTGAAGTAGAGATTTAAAGGTTTAGAAAAGATGAAAAAAATAATGTTGTTTATGGTATCTATTCTACTTTTAGGATGTACCAAAGAAGATAATCCAGCTCGGGAAAACGAAGATTTTAATAGCCTCTATGGTGGCATACCCTATAAAGGAACGGTTCAAGGACGTATTTCGTTGGATGAAGGCAATGCACTTGATCTCTCCGGAGACGGGAGTATTGCCCTTATCGAAGCAACAAGTGATTCTGTTTCTATCGTTTTTCTGTCGGATATCGACGACTTGGGTGAGATCAATATCAAGATACGCGGAGAATTCAATAGCAAATCCTTCCATATGGGAAAAGAAAGTTCCGGTATCTATTTTAGGGTTGTTGATCAGATTATAAATGGAAAATTCACTTCCGAAACACAAGATATGGTGTTTGAAGGGAAATTGGAGAAGGAAAGTGGGCAAATGGAAATGGTGGCCATATTCAAAGAGGAAACCGAGAGCTTTCCCGAGGGAACAAGGTTAGAACTTAATTTTGATACCAGTCGTAAGATCACGGAAAATGACGACGATGGACCTGGCTGTCAGATGCGCATGGTTCCCATATGGGATCCTAACGGTATGACTATGGGTATGGTTCCCGATTGTTAGTTTGGGTATTTATCCGTAATTTCAAAAATAATCAGTGATTACATTTCACATGACGCAGAAACTCGGATTGCTTATTTTGTATTGGTTGTTTATAATAACATCTGGATTTAGTCAGTCGAAAGATGAACTAAAATACTACAACGATAGTGTGTACCGGCAACTTCAGCAAATACAAGACCACGAAACAAAGGCACAGGCTTTATTCGATCTGAGTTTTTTTTGGTCAGACTACGATACAACGAAGGCGTTTTCGTATATACGCGAAGCGGAGAATGTGTTAGGAGGAATCGGTAATTCCACGTATTATCGGGGATTGAAAAGCTTTTACCGTGCCGCAGTCTATTTTGAGACCGATCCTGCCAAAGCCAAACAAAAATACATGGAGGCAGAAAGCAGTTTGAAAGATGTTGGTGCAGAAAAACGTCTGGAGGCGTCACGTTACCGTGCAAGGTTATGGGGGAGCTATGGTGCTTTATCGCAACGTGAAGGTAAAGCACACGAATATGTAGAAATTCTAATAGAAAAAGTCATTCCCTTAGCCAAGAGTATCGGAGATTCATCCTTATTAGGGAATAATTATCAGAATGTCGCCATGAATTTAATGAATTTAGGCGATTATGAGAAAGCAGATGAGTATTATAACAAAGCGCTGCAGTTACTTAAAGGGAAGAATGAGGCCTTAGAGGAGCGTTTTACACTATTTATCAATGCAGCACGCAATGCTTTGCTGCACAAAAATTATCGTAAGTCGGGTGAATTTATAGACAGTGCAGCGGTTTTGGCTGTTCAGATTCCGAATTCATCCTATATTCCTATGTATCATGCTGTTTCGGGAAGTCATTGGGCGGCAGTCAAAAATTATAAAAAAGCAGATGCACATTTTGAAAATGGCCTCTCCGCAGCAAAGACGCGGAACAATGAGGATATGGTAGCCACCCT
Organism: Sphingobacterium micropteri; assembly: GCF_014692515.1. Taxonomy (GTDB): domain Bacteria; phylum Bacteroidota; class Bacteroidia; order Sphingobacteriales; family Sphingobacteriaceae; genus Sphingobacterium; species Sphingobacterium micropteri. The sequence goes on from NZ_JACOIK010000001.1 coordinate 312,219, forward strand.
ACTTTTTGATCAATTTACGGCCTATCAGATGAACAACCAATATGCCGCAGCAAGGGAAAAATTATTAGAAGTATTGCCTTATGTACAGCAGCAATCTTCTTTGCGAAACAAGCAGATGGTATATTACAATCTCGCTAATACCGTAGCGAAATTAAACCAATACCAAGAGGCTGTGAAATGGTACGAAGCATATAAAAATGTATCAGATACCCTTTTTTCTGATCAAAATCAAGCCCACATAGAGGAATTAGAAAAAAAATACGAGACAGCAGAAAAGGAGAAAGCGTTTCTCCAGATAAAAACAGAAAATCAAAAACAGCAGCTTTCCCTGCAAAATACCCGGATGCTGGCCGGCGTTCTGTTGTTAACCAGTATTATATTGGCCGCAGTTAGTTATAGTTGGTATAATGCCTTGAAGAACAAAAAGAAATTAGCGGCACACAAAGAAATGCTGTTTCAGGAAGAACTTAAAAATCATCGACAGCAAGAAAAACTGAATTTGTATCATGCTATGCTGCAAGGACAGGAACGCGAACGTAGTCGAATAGCTAGAGATCTGCACGATGGCTTGGGTGGAATGTTGGCAAGTGTTAAATTGAAATTATCCGCAGTTGCCACCAATGTTGATAAACAAGAGATTAATAAGGAATCCCATATGGAATTATATACCATTATCAATCAATTAGACCATTCGGTCAATGAACTGCGTCGGGTAGCACGTAATATGATGCCCGAGTCTTTATTGTACATGGGGCTGGAAGCGGCTTTGAAGGATCTATGTAATGCCATGAGCAATACTGAACTAAAGGTAGATTTCCAGACGTCAAACTTGAATGACAATTATCCTCAACCTTTTCAAATCGCGGTGTATCGTATTGTGCAGGAACTATTAACCAATGCCGTAAAACACAGCGGAGCTTCGCAGGTTTGGGTGCAATGTAGTGAAGAAGATGGGAAGTTTTTCATTTCTGTGGAGGACAACGGCCGCGGATTTGATGCCAAGAATGATCTATTTGAAAAAGAAGGAATAGGAATTTCTAATATCCGCAACCGTGTAGAAATATTAAATGGGCAGTTTGATATCGATGCAACATTAGGTCGGGGAGCATCGTTTCATATTCAACTTGATATATATGGATAATGTTATCTCCGTCATCATTATTGACGACCATCCGTTGGTATTAAATGGGTTTGAGTTTATTTTAAATCGGAATGCCAATATCTTACTCAAAAAAACGTTTACCCGCGCGAAGGATGCGTTGGACTTTTTGGAGACCGAGCAGATAGATGTCGTGCTGATGGATATTAATATGCCCGATATGAATGGGATCGACGCGACTGAAATTATACGAAAGTCATACCCCGACACACGGATAATCGCCATTAGCAATCTAAACGAAGGAAGTATCGCTTCGCGCATGATGCAAGCTGGCGCGGCCGGCTACCTTCTTAAGAATGTATCTGCAGAAGAACTGATAGAAGCTATACAAGCCGTATATGAAGGAGAGCAGGTGTTGAGCAAAGAGATGAACGATGTATTGTCTGATAAACGGGATACTGTACCTAAAATCACAGAAAGAGAACGGGAAGTACTTGCTTTGATGGCCAAAGGATATACCACACCAAAGATTGGCGAACTCATGTTTATCAGTCCGCTGACGGTCGAAAGTCACCGACGGAATCTCTTGCAGAAGTTTCGTGTGAGCAATTCGGTATCGTTGATTCATAAAGCTACCGAGATGAAGTTTATTTAATTTTAAAAAGATCATATTGGTAGATGTTTATTATTTGGATTAGTTCTAAATAAAATGTAGGTTTGTCGTCGATTTATGTTATGGAGAATACGAACAACATAGACTGCGACAAAAGCAATATACTGAATGAATCTACTTTTAAGGCATTATACGATGCCCATTGGCTCCGGTTATTCCGTTATGCGCTTTCTCATACGAAAGATCAGGCAGTTGCCGAAGAAATTGTTCAACAGATTTTTGAAAGCCTTTGGAGTAGACGGTCTGCCCTCCAAATAGATCATTGCACCATATCAAATTTTCTGACGCGCGCAGTCAAACTTAAAATCTTTGATCACCACCGTCATCTTGCTATACAGAGGCAGGCACAACCTATCCTTCTGAAGACGGCAGAACAATCGGCCAATACGACCGAAGACACCTGTCAGTTCAATGAATTATCAACACAAGTCTCCATATTGGTCAGCCAATTACCAGAACGTTGTCGAGAGGTGTATCGTCTTAATATTGAGGAAGGGATGACTTATAAAGCAGTGGCATTGCGCATGGGGATATCGCCTCATACCGTTAAAGAACACTTGGCGCGAGCACGGCACTATATTCGGGAAAATTTGCAACGAAATTATAACGATCCCATACTTTTTTAATTTTTTATCCCCCCATCTGTGATCCTGAAACGAATACCTTATTAAAAGGATGATAAGCACAGGATGAAAGTAACACCGGCTCTATTACAAAAATTTCATCGGGGGCACTGTAGTCCAGACGAGGAAGAAGCGGTACGAAAATGGCTCGACGCCGACGATATTTCCGAAGATGCGCTAACTGAACCTACTGATCAAGAACTTCGCATCGGTGAGGAACTATGGCAGCGACTATATGCAAACCAGTTGGATAGCTCGACGGAAACTCCATACGATCTAGGTGTTGCTCCCAGGAAACGTAAACCACGTAAATGGCTGGTTTATTCCATGGGAGCGGCAGCTTCGCTCATGCTATGTGTGCTTCTTGTAATTTGGAATAATTGGCACGGTGTTGCCAACCAAAAAACAGTGATTGTCCCCTATGCGAATAAGGGAGAATTAATACTCCCTGACGGCACTGTTGTCTACCTCAATGCCGGGAGCAAGTTAGACTATCCGGAGCAGTTTAACCAGAAAGAAAGGATGGTGAAATTGAGTGGAGAGGCTTTTTTTGAGGTCGCCCGTGATACCCTACGTCCTTTTCGTATCGTTACGGATGGCACGGTGGTCGAAGTGTTAGGCACTGCATTTAATCTTACTGCTTATCCGGGGGAGCAACAGCGGTTAGAAGTTGTGCGTGGGGCGGTGCGCTTTAAATCGGCGTCCAGTGAAAAGCAGTTGGTGGTTAAAGCCGGCCAAAGTGCTTCCCGTGATGAGCACCGTGAGATACGATACGGTTCACCTGTGGAAACAAAATCGCCGCTATGGAGGGATGATGCTCTTATATTTAAGAATAGTACCTTGAAAGAGGTCGCTCATGTGTTGGAACGGCTATATGATGTGAAAATCATATTTAATAAACAAATGTTCGAAGAGTTACGCTTTACAGGAAAATTTGTGGCCGTACCGCTAAAAACAGTCCTTGAAGATATAAGTTATGTTCTAAAAATAAAATACAGTGCAGAAGATAAAGAAATACATTTTTACTAAAAAGATAATCAACAATGAACGATACGACTTAAGGAATACTTTAAAGATAAAAAAAGACCGAATGCCTGTCTGCAAACCCGACATTCGGCCCTTGGAAAATTACATCAATAGCATAGAAACTATCAATATAATATGTACAAAAATATGAAAAAGGTACCACTAAATCACTTGGGTACACAAAAAACAGGTCTCTTCTTACTCCATTTATTGCTCATCTTGATTTTGCCTAAATTATCTTTGGCGCAACAAGATCCGTTGGAAAGAACCATTACCATACATGCATCTGAAATTACGTTAGAGACGGCATTGGACCGTATCGCTAAATTGGCAAACTGTTCATTTTCCTACAATAATGCCGCTATAGAAACACAAAGGAAAGTAAGTCTGTCTTTCGAAAACAAAACTGTAAATAGCATTTTAGATCACATTGTTCCTTCCGCCACAGCCTCGTGGCGCTCACGTGGCAATCAAATTTCTATTCGATTTGTGACAGAAGATATTGCTGTTAACTCCATGAAAAATGAAGAGATTAGAGAGGTTTTAGTGACGGCCAGCCGCATGCCGGAGAGTATCGATGAGGTGCCGTCTTCGGTAACGATATTAGGTAAAGAACAGATTGAACAGCAGGTCAGCATTAACCCCTCAATCAGTGAAATTCTGGCATTTACCGTACCCGGCTTAGGCCCTTCAACCAATAAAGCAACAAACTCCGGGCAGACACTGCGCGGGCGCAGCGTATTGGTATTGATAGATGGCATACCGCAGTCGACTCCACTCATGAACGGAAACCGGGATATCCGTTCGCTCGATCCAGCCATTATCGAACGTGTGGAAGTTATCAAAGGAGCGACGTCTATTTACGGAAACGGTTCGGGAGGAGGTATCATAAACTATATTACTAGAAAGCCTGATGCGACTAAACGTATTGCCGGACAAACATTCGTAGGATTAAATGGCCATCCTGGTTCGCTAGATAATTCCATTGGATATAGACTGTCCCAGTCTTTCAGTGGTACGATTGATAGATTCTCTTATGTGGCGAGCGCTACCTATAATTATACTGGTTTGTTGAAAGACGCTGAGGGGAATATACTAGGGCAGGAAGACGGTCTGGGACAATCGTACGCGCTGAATACCTTCGCAAAGGCTACTTACCAATTTAATAACCACAGCGATCTTACCGTTGCTTATAGTTTTTTCAGAAGTCTGCAAAACAGTGATTACATTGTAGAACCCGGTGTTTATGGTGAACATCCGGCAATTGGGGTAAAAGGCGAAGATCCGGGAGATCCAGCAGGAACACCGCAAAACCATAACGTTTTTGCCACCTATAAACTTCGTAATCTCCCTTTCGGGAGTGAGCTGGATCTCACGGGTTATTTCCATCGATTTCTATCGACCAACCGTTATGTTGCCAGATCAAATGGATGGTACGGTCCTGGTCAGACACAAATCAGCTCCAAAAAGAAAGGTCTTCGTCTGAACTTACTCACGCCTTTTGGCAGTGGACGTATAAAGGGAACTGTCGCGTACGGGATGGATCTCTTGGGGGATGACACTTATCAGCCGCTATTGGATGGAAGAGTGTACATACCCCATATGGACATGACTAATATAGCGCCATATGCCCAGCTTAAAATTGATATGCTTGATCACCTGATATTCAAAGGAGGTATCCGTTATGAGAATGCGCGGGTAGATGTGAAAGATTACCAAACACTTCCTAAAGATGCAGATGGTGGTGGCGTAGTAGCTGTCAAAGGGGGGCAGATCAATTATAAAAGTGCGATGTTTAATGCAGGTTTACGCTATAATAAATACGAATATTTTAATCCGTTTGTAAGTTTTTCCCAAGCCTTTGGTCTTAACGAATTGGGACGTATACTACGATCTGCTGAAGTTGAAGATATGATAATGCTCCAAACCGACCCTATTATCACCAATAATTATGAAGCTGGTTTTAGCAGCCGTTTTTCGATCTTCAACTTAACGGCGGCCTATTACATCAGTACCTCTAAGCTGGGGGCTAACTTAGTCGCAAATGAAAGCGGTACAATGTTGCCTCAGCGTAATCCCGAGCGGGTACACGGCTATGAGTTGACACTTGATGCGCAGTTATTGAAAGTTTTTGGGATAGGTGCGACTTACGCGTATGTCGAGGGTAAGGCAGAAAAAGAAGACGGTACGAAAGAATATTTGGGATTCGCCCGTATTGCACCGCCAAAAGCTACTGCATACGCTCGATATAAAGCTACGGATAAGCTGGATCTTCAGTTGTTTTGGGTTTACACCGGAAATCGCGACCGTTTTGACCCAAAGGAAGACGGCGAGTATAGAACCGGACAGGGTCCCGTCAAGTCGGTTAATATTTTTAACCTGAGCAGTTCCTATCGGATGAACAATGCCATGCGAATCGGACTAGGCGTAGAAAATATCTTTAATAAAGCTTACTATCCGTTCTATAGCCAATATAGCGTAGACAATATTCGCTACACAATGGGCAACGGTGCCCGCGCAAATCTTAACTTTACGTATACATATTAATGCGCTTTCTAAAGAAGCTGAATGCATGGTTACATTTGTGGTTAGGCCTAATAACGGGCCTAATCACTTTTATCGTAAGTATAACAGGTTGTCTGTATGTATTCATTGACGAGATAAGGGAGATAGCCTACCGTGATCGGCTTTACGTTCAAGTGGCGGACGTACCATACCAGCCGCTATCGATATTAATGGAGCAAGCCCAATCTGCTGTACCCGCTATACACGAAATTGTGCGGGCGGATATACAGCCCGCACCCGGGCGCACTTGGACGTTCCGTGCCGGAACGAAGTATAGGGTCTACGTAAATCCCTACAATGCTGCGGTGGTATATGTCGAAGATCAAAACAAAGAATTTTTTCGCATTATGCTCGAACTGCATCGAAACCTGCTCTTGGGAAAGAAAATCGGACAGCCACTAGTCGCTTATTCGATCCTTATTTTTCTCTTACTTTGTTTGAGTGGACTCGTGCTCTGGTGGCCTAAAAAATGGAACCGAAAAAACTTGAAAAAATCTTTTACAGTCAAATGGAAAGCTTCTTTTAAAAGGTTGAATTACGACCTGCATAATGTTTGGGGATTTTATATGTTGATTCCGGGACTGGTATTAGCCATGACCGGCTTGGTTTATTCTTTTTCTTGGTTTGACCAAGCTTTCACGTATGGTTTTAGTGGTGGGCAGCATCGAACATCCTGGGAAATCCCTAAGTCGGCGCCAGATGAAAGTTCTGATCAACGTACCATGGACAGTGCGTTTATCCAGGTGTTACAACGTTATCCCGATGCGGATATGATATCCATGCGCGTTCGCGAAAAGAAAGATGCACCTTACGATTTTCAGATTCGCATGCAAAAAAGCAGAACCTATCATTTTGAGTGGTCGTACTATGACAAGCAAACAGCAAAACTACTCTATTCCTATGGCACAGATGACCTGAACACTGCTGATAAGATCCGTGCCATGAATTATGATTTGCATGTCGGTTCTTTTATGGGCTTAACGAGCAAAATTTTTGCTTTTCTATGTTCTATGGTTTGCGCCAGCCTTCCGTTGACCGGATTTTTAATCTGGTATAACAAAAAATGGGGAAAGAAGAAAAAGCGCTATTTTTAATATTCTTACTTTTTTCAGACGCGATAAAGGTTATTATATCGTAAATTTAACTTATGAAGAAAGCGGAAAGAAATAAGGGATTTGTTTTCAAGCAGTACGAAGAACCCTTTCAGACGCCTTTTGATAAGTTATTTGAGATTTTCAAGGAACTCATCACCCATACTTCCGGTGATTTTGACGAAGCCATTGATTGGCTGCGGGAACTGGACAAAGAGTTCAAACTCACTACCCCGGAATATACCATAGACGATTTTATAGCGGATTTGAAGAATAAGGGATACATTGTGGAACGCCTTGGTTTGGGTAGTGACGGAAGTGTAGATATTACGTCGAAGATGGAAAAAGCACTCCGACAAAATGCCCTAGATCAAATTTTTGGCAAGATGCGTAAAGGTAAATCTGGGAATCACAAAACGAATTACCAAGGACGTAGTGATGAGAACACGGGAGATTTTAGAGATTATCAATATGGGGATAGTCTGGAGAAAATATCGGTGACAGAGAGTTTGAAAAATGCGCAGATAAACCACGGGATAGGGGATTTCAGCTTGTCAGAAAACGATCTGGTCGTAGAGGATACACAATTTAAATCACAGATGAGCACGGTGCTGATGATTGATATCAGCCATAGTATGATTCTATATGGGGAAGATCGGATTACGCCGGCAAAAAAAGTGGCTATGGCCTTGTCGGAGCTCATCCTTACACGTTACCCTAAAGATTCGTTGGATGTTATTGTCTTTGGCAATGATGCCTGGCCTATCGCGATCAAAGATCTACCGTATCTGCAAGTGGGGCCGTTTCATACGAATACCGTTGCGGGTGTACAGCTGGCCATGGACATACTCCGACGGAAACGCCATGCGAATAAGCAAATATTTATGATTACGGATGGGAAACCAAGCTGCTTGAACATGCCGGACGGTACGTACTATAAAAATCCTATGGGGCTGGATCCGTTTATCACTAGCAAATGCTATAGCGTGGCAGCGCAAGCACGAAAATTGGGCATACCGATTACGACATTTATGATCACGGCTGATCCCTACCTACAGGAGTTTGTCGATGAATTTACGGCGTCAAACCGGGGTAAAGCTTACTATACAGGATTGGGAGATTTAGGCGAAATGATTTTTGAAGATTACGAAGAAAATCGCAAAAAGAGAATCCGCTAAACAGCGGATGGAGAACAATAGAATAATGATTTTGTGCGCATTCACTTGCGCTTTTAATAGGATATTATATGGATTATACGAGGATAAAGACTTTTGGAGAACTGAAAAATACAGGATATACACCCAAAACGATCAAAGAAGAGCTACGTCAAAATCTAATTGCCAAAATACGGAAGGGGGAAACCGTTTTTGAAGGGGTACACGGATATGAGGATACGGTTATCCCAGAATTGGAAAGAGCTATTCTCTCCAAACATAATATCAATTTGCTCGGGCTTCGGGGTCAGGCAAAGACACGACTGGCAAGATTGATGGTCAATTTGTTGGATGAATATATTCCTGTTGTGGAGGGCTCGGAGATCAATGACGACCCATATCATCCCATATCACGTTATGCTGTAGAATTGCTGCGCGAGAAAGGCGATGATACACCCATCAGCTGGCTTCACCGAAATGAGCGTTTCGCAGAAAAATTGGCTACACCAGATGTAACGGTAGCCGATCTTATTGGCGATGTTGATCCTATTAAAGCAGCAAATTTGAGACTGAGCTACGCCGACGATCGTGTGATCCATTTTGGAATGATTCCCCGGGCAAACCGTTCGATATTTGTGATCAACGAACTGCCGGATCTGCAAGCCAGAATTCAGGTGGCGCTCTTTAATATTTTGCAGGAGGGTGATATACAGATTCGGGGATTCAAGTTGCGCTTGCCGTTGGATGTACAATTTGTGTTTACGGCTAATCCAGAGGACTATACCAATAGAGGAAGTATTGTGACGCCGTTGAAGGATAGGATAGGTTCGCAGATTTTGACGCATTACCCAGCATCGGTAGCGGTGGCCAAAACGATCACGGCACAGGAAGCAGACTTGGAGGCCGGGCAAAAGGAACAGATTTATGTTCCAGAGCTGGCACGAGAAATTGTGGAGCAGATCAGTTTCGAAGCTCGAAGTAGCGAATATATCGATGCGAAAAGTGGGGTCAGTGCGCGAATGAGCATTACGGCATTCCAAAACTTGCTGAGTACAGCTGAGTTGCGTATGTTGCGAAACGGAGACGCGACCACAGTGGTGCGGTTGAGCGATTTTATGGGGATCGTGCCAGCGATAACGGGAAAAGTAGAGTTGGTATACGAAGGCGAGCAGGAGGGAGCTGCGTCGGTAGCTATACAATTAATCGAAAATGCTGTAAAAACCCTTTTTCCTATCTTATTCCCTAAAATAGAGAAACTGGAAAAGGAAAACGAACAATATCCTTACGATGAAATTGTGCGCTGGTTCTCGGATTCGGATGGTATTGAATTACCCGATGAATTAACGGATAGAGATTATCAGCAAGTATTGGATCAAGTGGAGCCTATCCGTGCATTGATACGGCAGTATCAACCAGATACCAAACCGGAAGATATCTATTTTCTAAGTGAATTGGTGCTTTGGGGATTGACTTTATACAATAAATTAAGTAAATATAGGTTAGATAATGGATTGCAGTTTCAAGATAATTTCCAGCGATACCTTAGAAATAATATATAGAAATTGAAATCTGGAAATATAACAGAAAGGGCATGGAAAAGAATCAAATAAACGCAGACGAGTTTGTTTCTAAGTTCATGGACGGCAGCGTCGATCACCTGACCTACATCCAAACACCGATTAAGATATTTTCATTAAAGGATATAGCGCCCTATCTAAAAATACCTATTCCTCCGATTTTTTTTGGCTATAATCTGTTGATTTATATCACCGAGGGATATTTCACGCAGCAAATTGAATCGACAACTTTCATGGTTCAGGCTCCGGCCGTGTTAATTTGTAACTATGGACATATATCCGCCATCCATTCGGTTGATAAGTCTGCACAAGGTTATTGTGTCTTGATTAAAGAACAGGCCATGACATCCTTGTTCAGAGAGCAGGAAATCTTAAATATCTTTACGATTTCCCCCTTACTTAATCTAACGAAGTCCGACAGTCAGGAACTCAACACACTGCTTGATCTATTATATAAAGAAATCTATAATGAATTGCCTTACAAAGAGCTGTATGAAAGTATTTTCAAGACGGTTATTTTGAAGGTAATCAAATTGTCTGAGGCAAATAGATCGTTAGCACGTCGGCAAGAAATTGCCATTGCTTTCAAACAATTGGTGCATCTGCATTTTAATAAACATAAAACGGTTGATTTTTATGCAGATCGATTGGCTGTATCGATCAATTACCTCAATCGATGTGTCTCTTCTGTATTTAAAAAATCCTCAAAGGAACTCATCTTGGAGGTTACGATTATTTATAGTCAACTATTATTATTGGAGACCAGTAAAAGCGTAGCATCCATAGCTTATGAGTTAGATTTCGCTGACCCTTCCTATTTTGCACGCCTTTTTAAAAGGATTGTAGGTATGTCGCCTTCCGACTATCGGAAAAATGTCAAGTGATTTAAAAAGCTGCATGCACGTTTTGTCCTATATATTGTCCAAGTCCTCATGTTTTTTTTCTTCCTAACTACTTAATTTTGTTTCAGAAGTTGCTTCGGCCTTTTATAAACGGATAGCAACAAACATTTAAGAAAAATAGGATTGACATGAACGCAGTAAGAGAACAAATTGACTTTAATACGTATATCACCGATTTCAGAAAGCACCTAAAGCATTTGTTTCGTGAAGAATTTGATTATAATGCAATGAGTCTGCATCGGGACCTTCCGGCCGACTTTCTGTCGAAGATTATGGACAAAAAGCCTTTGGCAGTTGCGGTTCCGACACTTTATGGCGGGAGGGGTGTTTCTGTTAAAGAATGTCTGCATGTTCTTTCGGCGGCGTCTTATGAATCACTAGCGCTTTCCTTGATGTTTGGGATTAATATTGCCTTGTTCTTAGAACCATTGGCAAAATATGGTGATTATTCCGTTCAGGAACGCGTGTTTAAGCAGTTTATCGAAAACAAGGCTATGGGTGGGTTGATGATCACGGAAAAGGCTTATGGAAGTGATGCGTTGAACATGAAAACAGCTTACCAACAAGTAGAGAATGGCTACCATATTAAGGGACAAAAACATTGGCAAGGCTTGAGCGGTGCAGCAGACTTTTGGTTAGTAACTGCTCGCAAATTTAACCCAAATGGTGATTTAGCCAGAGATATCGATTTCTTTGTTACGGATAATAGTGTACCTGAACAACATATTCCGATGGTACACCGCTATAATAACCTTGGATTATATGCAATTCCCTATGGTATTAATGAGGTCGATTTGGTGGTGCCCGAGGAACAGAAGCTACTGGCAGAAAGTACCGGGATCAAATTGATGTTAGATATGCTCCACCGCAGTAGGTTACAATTCCCGGGTATGGGTATGGGATTTATTAAAAGGTTATTAGACGAATCGTTGCAACACTGTCAGACAAGAATGGTCGGTGGTGTTCCGTTATCAAATCTTGATTCCGTAAAATACCAGCTGGCAAGAATTCAGGCAGCTTATACTATCTGTTCCGGCATGTGTGCATTTAGTATGGGACAAAGCGGTATTGAGCACAATCTTGCAGCCCTCAGTATTGAAGCCAATACATTAAAGGCTTTGGTAACCGACCTGATGCAAGAATCGGCACAGATTAGTTTACAACTGGCCGGTGCAAACGGATTCCGCCTAGACCATGTAGCGGGTAGAGCTATCGTCGATAGCCGGCCATTTCAGATTTTCGAAGGCTCCAATGAGATGTTGTATGCGCAGATTGCAGAGGGCATACTTAAATTGATGCGTAAAGTAAAAGAGAATAACTTATTACAGTTCCTGACGACCTACAACCGTACGAATTTAAGTGCAGACTTCTTTCGGTCTTATTTAGACTTTAATCTTGATGGCGCCGTAAAACAGCGTGATTTGGTAACGCTTGGTAGTATGATTGCCCGTGTAATTAGTTTCCAGTTTGTTTTAACGCTGGATGGATTTAATACGCAACTGGTTGAAATTACAAGGCAGTATATTCTTAAAGATTTAGCGATGTTCCACGGACAACTGCATTCGAAAAACGATGCAGATCCTGTATTGGATTATGAGGCCAATTCAGATTGGGCTACTTTTTTAGTATAAAACTGCTGACTATTATAGTATATTAGCGTACTATAACGAATAGACAAAAATTGAATGAAAGATATGCATTATACGCCAAATCCAGATAGGTACCAGCAAATGGTATATAACAAATGCGGAAACAGCGGTTTAAAATTACCCGCGTTATCGTTGGGTCTATGGCATAATTTCGGCGACGACAAACCCCACCATATCAAACAGCAGATTTGCCGGACGGCATTTGATCTGGGGATTACTCATTTTGACCTTGCAAATAACTACGGCCCACCTCCCGGAACGGCGGAACTGGCTTTCGGCAGAATATTAAAAGAAGACTTTGCAGGCCTGCGGGATGAGCTTATTATTTCAACAAAGGCTGGTTACGATATGTGGCCGGGACCATATGGCGAATGGGGGAGCAAAAAATATCTGATAGCAAGCTGTGATCAAAGTCTTAAACGAATGGGGCTTGAATATGTTGACATTTTCTATTCCCACCGTTTTGACCCCAATACGCCGCTGGAAGAAACCATGCAAGCATTGGATCAGATCGTACGATCTGGGAAGGCATTATATGTAGGCCTTTCTTCTTACAATAGCAAACGAACAAAGGAAGCGGTTGCTATACTTAACGATCTTGGAACGCCATGTCTTATACACCAGCCGAGTTATTCTATGCTTAACCGTTGGATTGAAGATGACGGTCTGATCGATACGCTTGATGAGCTCGGTGTAGGCTCTATTGTCTTTTCTCCACTTGCCCAAGGCATGCTCACAACGAAATACCTAAAGGATATACCCGAAGACAGCCGTGCTAGCCAACATAAGTCACTAAACCCGAATTTTCTGAGCAATGAAAATTTGGAAAAGATAAGAGCATTGAACGCCATTGCTGAAGGTCGTGGCCAAACGCTTGCACAAATGGCTATTGCTTGGGTTCTCAAACAAGGGCGGATTACATCAGCCCTTATCGGAGCCAGCAGACCAGAGCAGGTTATCGATTGCGTAGGCGCGATACATAATCTTGATTTTACCGAAGCCGAACTTACCGAAATAGACCGTTTTGCCACGGATGGCGGACTGAATATCTGGGCAAGATCGGCAGAATTAGATTAAGTTTGGGGAGTGAAAATAGATTGTAGGTGACGAATGTATTCTTCGTGATATCCCGCTACTCTTTCTAACGTCGCATTTTTTTCCAAATCATGAAAATGAAACCCCGGAATGCGAATCATGCCCGTAAATTGGTTCATTTTATGGAAGCCGAACAACACGCCCTCATCAACCGTTGTTTGATCAAAGAACTCCCCGGGAAGCGTGAAAGCTGTTTCAGGGGCATTCCAGCTCGTCGTCACCATATATCTCTTGCCGTGCATCAATCCTCCTGTTCCGTAATTGATGGCAGGATTCTTTCGGCTTCTTCCATCATTGGCATAGATGCCGTTTTGATGCCCTGCGGTAAATACTTCGTCAATATATTTTTTCAACCGGTTAGGCACCTGGAACCACCAAATAGGCGTATGATATATAATAATCTCTGCCCATTTGAAGTTTTCCGCTTCTAATGCGGCATCAAGGTCGTCATTGATATCAGTAATGCGTATGTTAAAATCATTTTCTTTCAAAAAATCACTGGTCCAACCGGTAAGTGTACTATTAAAGCTTCCGCCGGAATGTGCAAAATGTTGTCCACCATTGATGATAAATATATTCATTCTTGTATCATTTAAATAATTAATACTGCAAATTTCTATTATAAATATTTATTATAAAAATAACTTAAATTGTATATTTGTATTATAAAAATAATAGATATGCGTTGGAATTTAGAATGGTTACGTACTTTTAAAGCGATTTATGAAACAGGCACGCTCTCGGCGGCGGCACAGGAATTGTTTATTTCCCAGCCAGGTGTAAGTCTTCATTTAAATTCGCTAGAAGCGTATACAGGTTATAAGTTATTTGATCGGGCGGCGAGAAGGATGGTTCCGACTGAAAAAGGTAAAATTCTCTACAATTTTATTCTGGAGCCGCTAAAAAAGTTGGAAACAGGAGAAGAAAATTTTCATAGACGTTCTGAAGAAGAAAGGGCAACGATAAGCCTAGGCATGTGTTTTGAAACTTTTCAATACACATTGGAAGAGCATATTAAGGAACTTCCATTCAACCTGATCATTAAGTTTGGTGAATATCCCCAGATGCAACAGGATTTAGACCATGGGTTACTTGATCTGATTGTAACGCCGCAAAAAGGAGCACAGCAAAATTTGGAATATAAGGCCTTTTCCAAAGAACGAATTGTATTGATTGCTGGAAATAATACCGATACTTCCAAATTGGAAAAACTCTTAGCGCAAAGAGAAAATAAACAAGCGGCCGTACTTTTAAAACAACAGCTTTGGTATAGCACTGCGGCTGATATGGAACATTTGAAAAAATTTTGGTTACAGCATTTTGGTGAACATCCCGATTTCAGCCCAAACTATATTGTACCCAATATCAGTTCCATCATTCGATGTCTACGGGACAGTACGGGATTTTCTGTCGTGCCGGATTTTCTCTGTCGTGATGAAATAGCATCTGCCAAAATAAAATTGGTTTGGGAAGGGGATAAACCGTTAGAAAACATCTTGTATTTTGGTACCCGTAAAAAAACGATGTATAAAAAAGAAATTGAAAAGCTACAAAGTTTATTCAAAGAAAAATGGGAGATGGCAAACGTCCTTGAAAAATAACGGAAGCATAGGATTCCCTCTGTCGGATCGATGTTTTTCGCAACAAGCAGATTACGTATTCTTACGGTGAAAAGAGTATAAAAGATAAAACAAAAAAGGGAGGATAAACACCGAACCAAGCAATAACGCCCATGCTAGTGCTTCTATTGTTTTTTCACTTCCTTGATGATCAAATAAAGAAAGCGATTCTTCATTGGCAAGGAGGATGAGGTCAGGGAAATGGTTGTATGTAGCGGCCACGAGAATCATAAAAGTCTGAAAGGCTACACATATGCGCATAATCGTACTTTTTTCTTTTGTGAAGGCCCAAAATAATACAATGATCGATAGGGTAGCCAATACCACAGCAATTTGACCTATAGTTTGTCCGAAGATCCAGTTGAATAAAGGAATATCCGCGAAATGAGCTGTTATAAAAACCGCAATACCGGATAATAATACAACAAAAAAATAAACTTTAGCCCTGCGGGTAAGATAGCGCATAAATTCGCTGCTTTCTGCTTCTCCGATAATATAAATTGAAGCTAAATATGCACTGATCGCAACGGTAAATACACCGACACTAATACCAAATGGATTCCACCAGCTATAAACATATGCGCTTAGGAAATCGGTATTATGTAAGTTGATGGAGCGGGAGACGGTGCTCGCAGCAATAAGGCCTAAAAAGAAGGGGGTGATCAAACTACTGATTTGGAAAATTCTATTGTAGACGATTTGCCAATCATCATCAATAGCATCATAGTGTCGAAATGTAAAAGCTGTACCTCTGGCAATAACACCCAATAACATAAGCACTAACGGGATGTGTAAATAGATCGATATGGTGCTGTATATGGTGGGGAATCCAACAAATAAAATTACAATGGCAATAATCAACCACATGTGGTTTGCTTCCCAAATTGGCCCAATTGATCTATAAGTGGTTCTTTTGACCTTTTGGATATGTTTTTTGCCCGTAAATATTTCCAATACGCCTACCCCAAAATCAGCGCCGCCGAGAATCAAATAAAGATAGAGTGATACCCATAAAAAAGCAATTACGACGTACAACATGGCCTAATGTTTTACATTATGTTTAAAATGAGGATCAGTGGGATCATAAAGTTTACCTACCATTTTCATCTGCCTGTAGAGTAAGAAGACCACAATGAGAGACAACGAGATAAATACGGCTGTGAAAATGTAAAATGAATATACGATTCCGGGCATCGGTGTAACGGCATCTTTTGTTCGCATGATCTCATAGATAATCCACGGTTGTCTGCCGACCTCTGTAACAACCCACCCCGCCTCCAGAGCGATATATCCCAACGGAATGGCAAAAACAAAAAGTTTCAGGAACCATGGAGACGAAAGCCAGCTATTTTTCTTCCATATCGCGATGAAATAGGTCAGTGAAATCAAACAGAGTAACATGCCTAAACTAATCATGATTTGAAAAGCGTAATGCGTGATGGCAATAGGAGGGAGATTTTCTTTTGGGAACTCATTTAAACCCTTCACCGGCGTTTCAAAATCGCCATGCACTAAAAAACTGAGAACTCCGGGCAGCTTAATCGCATAATCCACTTTTTGATTCTCTTCGTCGACGATTCCGCCTATAATGAAAGGCGAGTACGGTTCCGTATGAAAATGTGCTTCCATCGCCGCTAACTTGATGGGTTGGCGCTTGGCAACATCCTTTGCTGAAATATCTCCGCTGATAGGCTGTAATAAGGCTGCTATACAAGCGCAGGTCGCTGCAATAAAAAAAGCTCTACGGTGGAATTCGATGTTTTTATTTTTTAAGATCATTAAGGCATGAACGCCTGCCACTGCGAATCCTGTCGCGACAAAAGCGGCCAAAACCATGTGTAAAGCCTGCGAAAACCAAGCATCATTAAGCATGGCTTTGATAGGATCAATATTCGAGTAAACGCCATCATGGTAATCGAATCCGGAAGGACTGTTCATCCACGCGTTTGCTGCGACTACTAAGATACCCGATGCAAGCCCGCTAATACCCACTAATACACCTGTGGCCCAATGAAACCACTTGTTAAATCTGTTCCAGCCATATAGGAAAAAACCTAAAGCGATGGCTTCTATAAAAAAAGCGGTTCCTTCTAATGAAAAAGGCATCCCGAAAATTGGACCGGCATGTTTCATGAACCCGGGCCAAAGTAATCCTAACTCGAAGGAGAGCATGGTACCCGAAACAGCCCCTGTTGCAAATAAAATCGCTACACCTTTGCTCCATGCTTTTGTTAAACCTTTATAGAGTTCATCTCCTGTTTTTAAGTACTTGTAATGACTAATAGCCATGAATATGGGCATAACCATGCCTACACAAGCAAAAATGATGTGAAAGCCCAAAGAAAGCGCCATTTGTGATCGAGCCGCAATAAAATCGTCCATATTGGTCTAATTTAGTTATTTAAATTTTTAGTTATCCTTATAATCGCCAATTGTTTATGGATTGTTTTGTAAGTATTTGAATTTAAGTGTTATATGTTGTATGTAGATGCTTTGTATATAGGGGTTTCGATAGCTTTTATGTTTATAGCTGTACATTTATGGCATCATGAAGAAAGTAATTATTATTGCGATCTGTTGTGCTATCAGTAGCATTCATCTTTTTCAATCCTGCAAGAAAGGTGGGGATGATGAAAAAGACGAAGTGGAAGAGCGCCAGATAGTGGACTGGGGAGACGTTTATTTTATTGCTTATTCCTTGAAAACCAACGCAGGAATACCCGGTTATTTTAGAAATAATAAAGAATTTCCACTGGAAATCAGTACCGACATGCAGATCATCCCTACGGATATTTCCGTAGCATCAGGCGATGTATATGTAATCGGTACCGAATATAAGGGACAATCCGTTTCTGGTTCCCCTTCGAATGCGGTATTATGGAAAAACGGTAAGCGGTCAGAGCTGCATACTCCGGAAACTAAATATGAAGAAGCTACCGCGGTATTTGTCAGTGGAGAGGATGTTTATGTAGCGGGTTCGTATGTTCCGGCAGACGGCGAAAAAAGGATAGGGGTTGTTTGGAAAAATGGAGATCCCGCTATAGTCACCGATGGAAAAGAATCCACGACGTTTGCGGATCTTTTTGTGTCGGGAGATGATATCTATATAGTCGGTCATGAAAATACGCAAGGGGGGATTATATCCAAGTATTGGAAAAACAAAAAAGCGGTCAAACTGTCCGCCGGGGACGTTACTACCTACGCCAAGAGTATAGTCGTTGATGGGGCGGATATTTATGTATTGGGATATGTAGATAACCTATCGACAGAAGGTAGGAGCCTCAAGTTATGGAAAAATGGAAGGGCAGAAAAGCTGATTAGTGGTCGGTCTGTGATCAGGGGAGGGAAGATCGTTGTAGAAAATGGCCATACCTATGCATGTGGTTATGAACAAGTAGGAAGTAAGTATGAACCTAGACTTTTCAAAGACGGGGTTATGGAGCCACTGGAAGATAAAAACAGCGGTCATACCTATGCCTTGGATTTAAAAGTTTACAATGGGAATGTACTCGTGCTGGGTAGAATAGATTCCGAGTCAGTAATTGAATCTATACTTTGGATCAATGGCGTTCCAGCCAATATTGGAACCCTTGGAGCACGAGCGAGTTTGGTTGCTTTTGATGTCGTACCTCGGTAGAATGTAAAGCTTTAGTCGTTTATATAAAATATATTTTCATTTCTTGATCGTTATTGGAGATCGTAATTTAGTATTGCTTTGACCACATCGGATTTTGTTTCATAACCTTGTCATGTACCGGACAATTTTCTGTATGTGCCCCTTGTAAGTAACCAATGCTCATTAAAAATTCGTTTACGATTTCACCACCGGTAAAGCGGAATGTTTTTTTGAACAGTTTTACCCACTCTTCTTTGGTTTTCGGATGGTGGTGCTCCAGCCATTGTTCAAAAGAGCCGAATTCTTTTTGCAAGGCAAGAATTGTTTGTGCATTCTCTATCGCGGCATTTACTTTAAGCTTATTACGGATAACTCCGGGATCCGCCAAAAGCCTTGCTTTGTCTGCATCGGTGTAAGCAGCGACTTTTTTGATGTTAAAATCGCTATAAGCTCTCCTAAACGATATTTCCTTCTTTAAAATTGTTTCCCAACTTAAACCTGCCTGGTTAATTTCTAATATCAATCGGCCAAACAGTTCATTATCATCATGGATTGGAAAACCATAGTGATTATCGTGATAGTTTTTGTGCAAAGCCTTTTTTTCTTCGGATTGCATTGCTTCTATAGCAGAACAGTAACTCATATGTTATATTTTAGATGTCTATTTATATATATTAGATTGGTGTAACAATATACAAAAGATATTGATAATCAATCTAGCTTTTTGTTACTTCGACTAAAAGTTCATAGATAAATATTTATGGCAAAATATCTTGTTTTTTTAACAACGTTGTCAGCATATCTTTTGTAACTTTAACATCTATAGTAAATCCGTAAATCTAAAAACAAGAGCGTAGAAACAAATATAATGAAAAAGGCATCCAAGGATAGCATTTCCGGTTCTGGCAGTAGATTCTGCGCTTTTCTACGTGGCGTGAATGTGAAAGGCACGAATATGAAAATGGCAGAGGTTTGTGCTGTATTTGAAAAAGCGGGGATGAAAGATGTTTCCTCCGTGTTAGCTTCGGGAAATATTCTGTTTTCCTCTGAAAAAGAGGAGGAGGAGTTAAAACGAATACTGGAAAAGTCGATGTCAGAACACTTTTCATATGAAGCCTTTTTATTCGTAAAAAGTCAGCAGGAAATAGAGACGATCTTCCGTGAAACACCTTTTGAGACCAATGCCGAATATCATATTTATATTTTTGTGGGTGTGGAGGGTATAGCGAAAATATTGATGATGGAATTTGAAAAATCAAGAAAGGTTTCCGGGGAAGAGGCGCAGCTGATGGGACGTAATTTCTATTGGAAGATTTCGAAAGGAAATACCCTCGATTCTGAATTTGGGAAAATTCTGGGAAGAAAAAAGCTAAAAGATTCCTTTACTTCACGGAATCTTAACACGTTTGAGAAAGTGTTAAAGAAGCTATGATTTTACCGATTTAACTAGTGGACACTTTTTTCAAAATGGGATTTATCGCCGATAGGATTTCGTTTTCTAAAATATCCAGTAGCTTTTCTTTTACAAAATGGCGGTAAGTAATCATGCCGATTTCCCGCGCTGGTTCTGGTTTGGCAAAATGCTTTACACAAGCCTGTCTTTCTGATGTGAAAGCGAGAACTGCTAATTCGGGAATAATGGTAATGCCATTGGTCATCTCTACCAAATTGATTAGCGTTTCGATACTACCGGCGTCAAACGTTAGTTGTTCATTTTTCGAATTTGTCTTTTTTAATGAGCATAAATTCATCACCTGCGATCGTAAACAGTGCTCTTCCTCGAGCAACCACAACTTGCTGATATCGATATCATCAGACAAAATATAATTGCTTTTGAGTTTACTCTGGGGTTCCGGTGCAAAAACAAGCAACCTTTCTCTAAACAGTGGACGCGTTTTAAATTCATTGGCTTCCTGTTGAAGTGCGATTATACCTACATCGATTATATCTTTGCGAAGATAGTCTGTGATTTGTTGGGTACGTAGTTCTTTTAACTGTATCCTTAGCCTGGGGTACTTGGCAGTCATGCCCGGAATAAAATGATGCAGTAGATAGGGGGCTAAAGTTGGGATGATGCCGATTCTCAGTTCGCCTTGTATTTCATTTTCTGAAGCGACGTATTTTACTTCATACTGCATATTGTCAACGGCAGATAAAATGGTTCTGGCGTTTTCAATAACGATCTTACCCATTTCAGTGGGAATAATAGGGTGTTTTGACCGGTCAAAAATAACGACGTCCAATTCTTCTTCTAGTTTCTTCAGCATAATACTCAACGTCGCCGGTGTTACAAAACAGGCTTCCGCAGCTTTTTGAAAATGACGGTGCTCATCTATAGATAGTACGTAATGAAGTTGTTGTATATTCATATTAGATAAAATCTAATCAAAGATAAATATTTTTAGTTTTGTTTAATATTCTTTTTTTGACTCTTTTGTATCGTAAACAACGAAAGAAAACTTAAAGAGAATAATAATGGAAAACATTTCAGGAGACATCAGCAAATGCCCATTTCATAATGGAAACATGGGAGCAGTTAACCACAGTGGTAAAGGTACATCAAATACGCATTGGTGGCCGGAGCAATTGACAGTTGACGTGCTACGTCAGCACTCTCCGGTTGCAGCACCTTATAACACGTCGTTTAATTATAAAAAAGAATTCAATTCATTGGATTATGAGGCGTTAAAAAATGACCTCCACGCGTTGATGACAGATTCACAAGACTGGTGGCCGGCTGATTTTGGCCATTATGGTCCGCTGTTTATCCGTATGGCTTGGCACAGCGCCGGCACTTATCGCATTCAAGATGGTCGAGGCGGCGGCGGCAGGGGGCAACAACGCTTTGCTCCGCTGAATAGCTGGCCGGACAATGTGAGTTTAGATAAAGCCCGTCGTTTGTTGTGGCCGATCAAGAAAAAATATGGCAAAAAGATATCTTGGGCGGACTTAATTATCTTAGCGGGTACAGTAGCGCTGGAATCCATGGGATTTGAACCCCTCGGTTTTGCAGGCGGACGGGAAGATGTCTGGGAAGCAGATAAAGATGTATACTGGGGAGATGAAAAAGAATGGTTGGCACACCGTAACCCCGCGGAATTAGAGAACCCACTTGCAGCTACGGAGATGGGTCTGATTTATGTCAACCCAGAAGGACCTAATCGGAATCATGACCCATTAGACGCGGCCAACGCGATTCGTAAAACCTTCGCTAACATGAATATGAACGATGAAGAAACTGTAGCCCTCATCGCAGGTGGACATACTTTCGGAAAAACACATGGTGCGGCAGCTGCGGATACACATGTTGGCATTGACCCGGAAGGCGATGAATTGGAATATCAGGGATTGGGATGGCGGAATGCATATGGTACAGGCTATGGAGATGATACCATTACGAGTGGACTTGAGGTAACCTGGACCTATCATCCAACTCGCTGGGATAACGAATTCTTCCATATTCTTTTTGCCTATGAATGGGAGTTAGCTGAAGGCGAAGGCGGTGGCTATCACTGGCGACCGAAAGATAATGGTGGGCAGGATATGGTACCTATGGCACATTCGGAAGGTCGTCGAGAACCACGGATGTTGACCACGGATATCTCTTTACGCGTGGATCCGATTTATGCGAAAATTTCTCGTCGTTTCAAAGATGATCAACAGGCATTTTCGGAGGCGTTCACAAAAGCCTGGTTTAAACTGACCCACCGTGACCTAGGTCCTAAATCGCGTTACATAGGTCCGGAAGTTCCACAAGAAAACTTCGTATGGCAGGATCCCATCCCCGCCGTAGACTTTGAATTGATCGATGAGCTTGATATAGAAAAACTGAAGAGAGACGTGTTGACATCCGGTTTATCGGTTTCCCAATTGATCGCTACTGCTTGGGCTTCTGCTTCTACTTTCCGTGGAGGAGACAAACGCGGAGGTTCCAATGGAGCCCGGATTCGCTTGGCACCGCAGAAAGATTGGGCGGTGAATAATCCAGCGGTGCTTGAGCAGGTATTAAATGTTTTGGAAAAAATACAGATTTACTTTCATGAACAGCACGAAGGAAATAAAAAAGTGTCTCTAGCAGATCTTATTGTATTAGCCGGAAATGCAGCAGTAGAAAAGGCAGCAAAAGATGCAGGAGTAGATATTACTGTGCCGTTTACTCCAGGCAGAAACGATGCAACGGCAGAACAGACAGACGTCGAGTCGTTCCAATATCTAGAACCTTATGCAGATGGGTTCCGTAATTATCTAAAAGCAAAAACTACGGTGTCTACAGAATCTTTATTGATCGATAAAGCACAGTTGTTGACGCTTACCCCACCTGAAATGACAGTTTTGATTGGCGGTATGCGTGTATTGGGTGCCAATTACGATCATTCCAGTCTAGGCGTGTTTACAGACCGTGTCGGCGTATTGAGCAACGACTTCTTTATAAATCTTCTAGATATGAATACGGCTTGGAAAGCTACGGACGCCACAAAAGAGGTTTATGAGGGGGTAGACCGCCGGTCTGGCGAAATAAAATGGACAGCTACCCGCGCTGATTTGGTATTTGGTTCGCATTCCGAGCTGAGAGCATTAGCTGAAGTTTACGCTGCGAATGATGCAAAAGAAAAAATGGTTCAAGACTTTGTAGACGCTTGGGCAAAAGTCGCTAATCTAGACCGTTTTGATCTAAACCGCTAATCCACGCTTTAGGTACCGACGGAAGAGCCTATACTAAAAATTAACTGTTAAACTCTTTGTTTTGCAAATTTAAAGTGCCCTGTTGATTAGATCTTCAGGGCCTTTATATTATTTTCTACTTTAATGACCCTGACTTTCCATTCTTCTGGACCTTTTTCCAGGTATTCCCAACGGAATGGTTCGGTGCCATATATAGAGCGAAACTCGTAAAACAAAGGAATTGGGTCATGATCGTTTATGAAAATAAAGCTTTCGTCTACAGGGAGCTCTTTGAAAAGTTTAATTAATAATTCGTGTCGTTGAATGGGAATCAGTACCCGTACGTCCAATTCTCCGTCTATGTTTTTTTCTAAAGTCATTTTTCTAAAATTTAATATATGAACGTTATGGAATAATTTGGTCTTAATCGATCAGATAGGCTAATCCCTTGGTTACCGATTGGCAAAGGTCTCTGACTTTTTGCTTGTTGAACATTTTCTCGATGAGTTCTCTGGCGATTTTGTATTCATCATGGATTGGGCAAGGATGGGCTGCGGAACATTTGCGCAGACCAAGACCACATTCTTTAAAAATATGATCACCTTCTATCGCTTCTACAATATGGATAATAGCTTGTTCTTGCTGTTTCTCATCGAGATAAAAACCGCCAGTAGGGCCCTTCAGGCTATTTATTATCTTTTTTCGAGCCAATTGCTGTAATATCTTCCCAACGGTATGCTCACTGGCATTGATTCTATCGGATATGTCTTTGATATTGGATTTTTCTCCATTTTCACTTTTGCTCGAAAGATAAATGACAGCTTTAATCGCCGTTTTACAAGTTAAGCTCAGCATATTGTTTGATTTTGTGCTAGATGTTTATCGTCCTAAAAATTCTCGTCCCTCCGGAGAGATCATACTAAAATTCCATGTGGGTTCGAAGACCAGGTGAAGGATTATTTCCCAACCGGGGAAGGATTTCGTAAGCGAATCACGTGTATCGGTTGTAATGGCTTCGCCCATAGGGCAAAATTGTGTAGTTAAAGTCATAAAGCATATAATTTTATTGTCGGCATCATCAAAATATAGTTCATAGATCAGGCCTAAATCGACAATATTCAACCCTATTTCCGGATCTTCTACATGAGATAGCCCTAATAGCGCGTGATCGCATTTTTCTTTATTATTTGTTTTGATATTCATAATTGTCTTGCTTTATGTGCAGCGGTGACTATCACATTGTATACATATAAAATAGCAGCAATGAGTAAAGCCAATGCACCTATTTTTAAAATAACTTGGTTGCGTATGATCATGCCGAGGATAAATAGTGTAAAACCTACGAGATAACTGTATAACATAATTTGGTAAATACGATCATTAAATATTTCTTTCGGTGTCGGGGTTTTCCCTTGGTGCGCTTTGTTACGATAAATCTTGTTCCAAACAATAAAGGGCATCGTTTTGAAAGTCATACCCAAAATGATAGCCGTAAGCCAGCCAAAAAAGATACAGAAGCCGTAGATCATGACCATGCCGGGAAATTGTTCTTGTGGTAAAAGTGCCAATGCAATGATCAACATTACAAGAGGCAATAGCATCTGGGCAACCGAAATCAAGGAAGTCTTCATTTGCTGATCAACTCTTTTCCGGATTCTAACCTTATAAGCTTGATAACAGTGGTTTCCGAACAATAAAATAGCGGATAAACCCAAAACTATCGGTATATAAAATGTTAAGGTCGAAAAACCGGCCAGATAGCATACAGAAAAGCTGATCAATGCTATATTGAGCAATGCAAAAATCAACCATAGTATCCTGTCATTGGTATATTTGGAAATCATAAACATGGGGATTAATCGGGATCCCACACCGATAACCATCAATACAAACCAGCCTACAATACCCAAATGGGCATGGAAGGAGAGGTAGTCTACCGAATTGCTAGGTAGTATCGGGCTGCGAAAATTCAATACCAATAACAACCCGAAAAATGTGGTAGCAAACAGCCATAGGGTAGAAGTGATCACGTACCAAGCATGTACATTCCATCTGTTGCTTTTAAAGGAGCTACCTAAGACATTGGCTAGATAGCAGATGACACCGATATTGACCAGGATAGCACCGATTTGCAGCGTTAGCCCCATATTAAACACATAGAAGCCATAAACCAGAAGCGGCGTGCCGATAGCTGTAAAAATAAAGGTCAGGTATGCCAACCGATCGCTGTCTAGTTCACCTTCTACCAATACGGGTAAAAGCTGATGAGATGCACCAAAGATAATCATCGTGCCCCAAGCTAACGCCATGGTGTGTGTAATAGCAAGAGCTTGTGGATTAAAATAATGTGCCCCAACAGTCTCTGTATGGCATAAAAGTAGGATGGTTCCCGTTAAAAAGCCGAGCGCAGCATAAATATAAAATGGTAAAACTACTTTGTAGTTTGTCGTTTTCTGCAATCCGCCGATAAGAGGAGACATCATAAGGTAATTATTTATTTTTAAATATCAACAAGTAAACCTCGCCATCCTGTACTTCTTTTATTCTGTAGTCAAATTCTCTTTCTGCCAGTTCTTCTAAAAGATACACCGGAATCCTTTTGTGATGCACATAAAGTGCGTTGTCCGAAGGTAATGTCTCTAAATTTTCCAGTATAGTCATCATAGGCATGGGCATTTCTAGTTGACGGACATCTATTTCAACCATATTATCCGCATACTGCTTGAGTAACATTTGCCAGTCGCCCGATGCTACTAGCTTCTTTTTCTCTACAGGAACGTCTTTTACGGGCTTTTCATCGGTAGCTATTTTATAGAAAAAAGTTTCTATCGTATCTGTATCAATAGGATTGACATAACTCTTAAAACCTTGCCTTTCCAATAGTTTGATTAATGGGACGGGTTCAAAACTGTTGATGATGACGAGTACTTCTCCAGGAAGTAACGATTTTACCTTTTGTTGTATCGCTTTCAATGGATCGCTTCCCTTCGCTAACATCTCCCGCACATCGAAGTTGATCAATTGATTGGGATGTATATGTTGTAGATACGCTGGTTTCGGCTTATTATTGGCAACGCTGTTTTCAGCATTGTCTGTTTGTGCATAATCCCTTTCAAAACCCAGAGGAGCCAGTGCTTTGAAAAAGTCTTCCGGTTTGCAGCCTCCTATTTTTGAAGCCATAGCGATTGTTGTTCTCCCTGCCATCAATGCTCTCAAAAGGGGATTTCTTAGCTTTTTAAAATCCGGACTAAGCTTTACAATCGTTTCTAATGCATCGGGATGATATTTCAGCAATGCTGCGATTTTGGTTCGTTCATTGATCAACATATTCTATTCATTTATTGTTTGTTCGTTTGATAGCTCGCTTATTTTTGCCTACCCGAATGTACCACCATTGTGGTCCCTCTTGGAGGTGCCTGTTTGCATGTGTAAACCTTTTAAGGAGCTAATCTAGAACAAATGTAAATAATAATTTATAAATAAAAGTATTAAAGTACTTTTATTCTTTTATAGCTATTGGATTCTATGAACAGGCTCTTCTGCATGCGAACAAAAACTACCGCACCCGCAAACTCACGACAGCACTCCAATCCCCAACGCCGTGACGGTTTATTGCACGCACTTTTGCAAAGACTGTAGATCGGGATGGTACGCTTTTAATCAAGTTTTTTCGGGAACGGGTAGTAAAAAGTGATTGCTCCCATTGAAGCTCTGAAGATTCCGGTGGCACATCTTCACCTGATATCCATATTGCATAGGTATATTCATAGGTCATATCTCTGCCTAACGAATTGAAATCGAAGTATAGTTCATCGCTAACTCGCCCATCCGAAAGTCGACCTCCAGTGGGCATCTCTGGAACAGTCCCTTTCTTTCTGCCGGTAAATACTGGAAATCCCGATGAGTACAAGATGGACAGCTCGCCTTTTGCCACATAGTTGACATAGCCTGCCAGCTGGCCTAACAATTGTGACAGCTTAGCTTTACTTTCACGTTTTAATTCCCTATCTATACGTCCATGAGTCCAGTTTGCACGCGCTAAGTACACCGCATACTCATTATAAGCATTTTCGATTTCTTCAAGCGAAGGAGTAGGAGTCGGGAACTTAGGGTTTCCACTCATAGAAGTAAGGATAATATCTGCTTCCACAAGTAATTTGTTGTCTTTATGATGGACGAAGCCACCTAACACACGTATATAGTTCATAATTAATGATATTAGACATATCTAAATTTAGGGTTTAGTTATTTAAATTTCAAACTTTACCGTTATATCATGATATATTAACGATATTAAAATTTATATAAACGATATCGAAATAAAAAAAGACGTTCTATATAAGAATCATAACGTTTAAAAAAAATATATTCACGTTTTATTATGAATAATAAACAATATTTTAAATAATAAAAACGGTAAATTGAGATATAATATCAATACTATAATTAGTATAAACGATTTACTAAATAAATAAAACGAATATAAAGGAGACAATACCGTTTAAAGAAGATATCCTATCGTTTATATGATATTAATAAACGATATAATAATAAATAATATCGTCTTTATATTATAATAAAACGTTTATTTAAATAAGTACAACGTTAGTTTGCAATATAAATACGTTATTTTAAATATAAGTAACGTTATATTTTCGCTTAGCTTATTCCTCGAATAATACACTTTTTATTTGTTATTAGCACAAAACTCGTACTCTTTTTACATTAATTAAAAGACTGTCTAAACTCCAATGGGGAAACAGAAGTTCGGGTTTTAAACAGGCGATGAAATGACTGTGCATGTTCAAAACCTAAATGATAGGCAATTTCAGATACGGACATTGAGGTTGTTGATAGCAGCTCTTTTGCTTTTTCAATGACACGGTATTGTATATGTTGTTGTGTCGTTTGCCTTGTATGTGCTCGTAGCATATCACTAAGATAATTGGGACTTAAATTCAATTCATTGGCTACAAATAGAACGGTAGGAATACCGTTATCCGCTAATTTGTCATTTTTGAAATACTCGTCCAGCAGAGCTTCCAATTTGGTCAGTAAATCGTTGTTGACCTTCTTTCTTGTCAAGAACTGACGATTATAAAAGCGGTCACAATATTTCAGCAACAAATCAATATTTGACACCAGTAAATCTTGCGTATAAGCATCCATATTGTCATCTATTTCTTTATTGATATTGTCTATAATGTGCATGATAGCGTTTTCTTCTTTCTCGGAAAGATGTAGCGCTTCATTGCTCACATACGAGAAATAGCCGTATTTCTTGATTTCGGATGCCAAAGGATAGCTATGAAGAAAATCGGGGTGCACCACCAATACAAAGCCCTTTACGCCGTTGAGAAGTACATCTTCAAACTGTAAGACTTGGTGTGGGGCGATAAAGTACATAATCCCCTCGTCAAAATCATAATATTGCTGACCGTATTTACATTTTCCACCTGCACAGTCTTTTTTTAAGGCGACCACGTAAAAATCAGTTGTAATAGCATTCAAAATCGTTTCCGGCTCTAATTTTACATCATCAAAATTAAACACACTTATTAGTGGATTGGACGGTTTGTTCAATCCCAAAAACTGATGCAGAGCGTTTATGGAAGGTACTTTTGTCGGAGCTTTCATTTACTGATTTTCTGATTTATACATAGCTAAATTACTACTTTTCTTTTTCGGTTTGAATTTGCTCATTTCTAATTTGCTCTATTCCCTGTCTGTAAGTTGTCACCTGAAATTCGGGAAATCGCTTTTTGAATTTAGAAATATCAAAAAGGTTATCGTGCTCATAGCGTGGCAGTAACTCCTGTAACTCCTTTAGGCTCTTATTAAACAGCGAACCTATTTTAAATACAAATTTCGGAACAACGGAATACTTTAATTCTTTACCATAGATTTCAGAAGCGAACGTAATAAATTCTTTATAGGTAGGATTGCTTTCATCAATAGGCAAATGCCAGGTCTGCCCGAAAGCATCGGTCGTATTGCCAATTAAGGCCGTTGCTCGACTTGCGTCAGGTGTCCAAATCAGACTTCTTTTTTTTGTGTCGCTTAAAGGCACTCTGAGTTTTTTGTCTGCTCTGATATTATCGAAAATCAAGGTATTGGTAATGCTTTGCGTTTTTCCTGTTCCGTAAAATTCGGGAGCACGACAGATAGCGGCTTCCAATTCGCCTGATTGAATCTCTCGTAAAACCATTTCTGCCATTTCTTTTCTCACTTTTCCTTTTCTCCCCACAGGGGTGAATGGCGTTTGCTCAGTGATTACTCGGCCGTCTTGTGGGTACATATAAGTATTGTCAAAAAACACCAATTTTGTTCCAGTGATTTTACAGGCATCAATTACGTTGCGAAGAATAAGAGGGAATTGTTGTTCCCACAATTCAGAACTCATCGGAAGCCCTAAAGTGAAGTAAGCTATTTCACTGCCTTGTACAGCTTCAATGGTTTGCTCACGAATGGATAAATCTGCTGAGAATACGGTATCGGTATCGTTTACTTTTTTAGCCTTACGGCTTACAATTTTAATATCAGAAGTATAATTTCTTTTCAGTTCCCGCGCCAATTCCTCACCAATTTGACCATTTGCACCTAATATCGTTTGCATCTTTTTATCTTTTATTTTTCAATTTTTGTATGATTACTTTTGCAATTTCTTTTGAGCTGAAAGGGTTTTGTCCGGTGATTAAATTCCCATCCACAACCACTTTGGAAGTCATCGGGATAAATGCCTTTTTATAGTTGGAAGTCCTCTTTTTCAATTCGGTTTCGAGATTAAATGGTACTTCTTTTTTTCGTTTGGCTAAACTTTCTTCAAACCAACTAAAACCCGTCATCGTTTTGGCTTGTATTAAATATCTTCCGTTGGATAGTTTTACGTTCAATAACCCACCAACTCCATGGCAGACTGCCGAAACGATTTTACCTATTTCGTAATGTTCTCTGATAATGTTTTGCAGGTTGATATCATTAGGAAAATCATACATCGTACCATGTCCACCAGCGAGATAAATAGCATCAAATTGTTGCATGTACACATTGGTTAGGCTCTTACTATTTTTTAGCAATTCCCGAAATGAGGGATCATTCCAATATTGCTTAGAAATTTTATCCAACGTAAAGCGTTTTAGGCTTTCGGGATCAATAGGGACATTGCCACCATTCGGGCTTGCAATAGTTACCTCGTAGCCATTAGCTATTGCTTCGTGATATAGGTGTGTCAATTCGCTAAGCCATAGACCGGTTTCTAATTCTCTGTTTTCATAAACATTGATATTGGTTACAACGATTAAAATTTTCAAAATACCCATATTGCTATTTTTTTTAATACTACAAAGGTCGGCATGAAAATTAAGGTAAATGTAACTTAATTAAGGTAGGTTGTAACAAAATCTCTAATTATAATATCGAGCCCCTAGGTCCTCATCCCGGCTATAAGAAAAAAAGCAACCCTTTTTGAGTTGCTTTTGTTTGTGATCCCATTATAGGGAACTTTGATGTCCAAGTACAAAGGACTTTTGAAAACTTGGAAAAGGTATTGAAAGCCGGAGGTTCAAGTTTGAAGAATGTCGTTAAGGTCGTTGAAATTGAAGCCATTACCGTAGTAGATGAAGTAGCTGATTGGAAAAAGTAAAACGTTATCATATCAGCATTTTATCGACCTCTATAAATAGTTGTTAATCAGTGCTAATGAGAAATATTAAAAAAAAATCAAATAAGTTGTCACGAATCTATGCCTTAAAATGTCTTAACGAAAAACAATAGAAGCCCAAAGTGGGAGATGAAAAAGTTAAAGAAGGTAAATCATACTTTACCTATACCTTGAGCAAACGGTGAGCGTATTCTAACAGAACTTTTAAATTTAAACAACGATGATTCCGATTCATGAACTTTTATGGTTTACTTTAGCAGCTTTCATAATGTCTATATTACAAATAATCCACTTTGGATAAGGACGCAGAAATGGTTTATGGCCGATGTATTGACTTTTTTGCAGTAAAAATGGTGCTTTCAAAAGCTAAATAACAACAGAATAAGATGGACAACATTCTATCAATAAGAGAATCAATCTGGAATCAATTCGGAGCAAGCCTTGATATGCTTGAAAATGCGATTATGATGTGTCCAGACGAGCATTGGGACACGGAAATAAGATTTTGGTATGCTTCCTACCATTGCACCTTTTGGACAGACTATTACTTAACAACTGACCCAAGTAAATTTACTCCACCAGCACCTTTTACATTGTCTGAGTTTGACCGGGCAGGTAAAATGCCAGACCGGACATATTCAAAAACTGAAGTACTGACGTACTTGGGACATTGCCGACAAAAGGCAAATCTATTCATATCAGTGCTGAAAACACACCAATTAAACGAACGGTGGATTAGCGAGCGCAAAAATTATACGTTATTGGAGATTTTGATTTATAATATACGGCACATTCAACATCATTCAGCCCAGTTAAACTTGTTGTTAAGGCAAACCATTGATAATGCGCCGACTTGGGTAAGTCAAGCCAAGAACCTGAATACGAAAAGTAGGGAGTAAAAAAATAGTAAATTAGTGGGTATAATGAAATATGTGTCCGTAAAACCGACTGCCCTAAAAGTTAAACGAAAAAGAAATAAATATGGAAAACAGAATTGACATACAGCAGCTTGAACCGGATGCATTCAAAGCAATGTTCGCTTTGGAAAATTACCTTCAACATTCGGGACTTTCAAAAACGTATTTGTACCTGATTAAAATTCGTGCCTCCCAAATCAATGGTTGTGCTTTTTGTATCAATATGCACACCGCGGACGCATTGGAACAAGGTGAAACTGCACAACGAATTTTCTTGCTCAATGCTTGGAAAGAAGCTGAATTATTTACCAAGGAAGAGAAAACAATTTTAGCCATAACCGAGGAAGTAACCTTAATCAGCCAAAACGGATTAAGCGATGAAACTTACAAACAGGCCGAACAACTTTTTGATGGAAACCAAATTGCGCAAATCATAATGGCGGTTGTTACCATAAATGCGTGGAATAGGATTGTAATGATTACCAAGAAAACGGTAAAATAAATAGATATGGACAAAATAACAATTAATAAAGAAGACATTGTTGAAGCGGAAAACAGGCTTTTTGCGGCTCAACTTGTAAGCAATGTAGACATTCTTGACCAACTATTGCACGATGACTTAATTGCAGTTGCACCAACAGGACAAATAGTAACGAAGCAAATGGACCTAGATACCCATAGAGCAAAAACAATGATTATTGAAGATGCTTCAACCGAGATCAACGACATTAAAATAACAGGTGATACAGCACTTTCTATCGTAACCATGACAGCTAAAGGGGAAACCATGGGAACACCGATAGAGGGAAAATTTCGCTATTTTAGAGTTTGGAAACGATTTGACGGCATATTGAAAGTCATAGGAGCAAGTTTTATGCAACTATCATAGAGTTTTCTCCACTGTGAACCCATTATTGCATTCAACTTATGAGAATAATGTGAAAAAACTTATGAAACAAACATTCAGAATCACAATACGCAGGACAGGAAGTCAACGAAAGAAGAAGGGAAATTCGTTTGATTGTCCCTTTCTTTCAAACAGGAAAAAAAAATATCCTTCAAAAAAAACAACAATGCAGGAAAATTATAGCAAGCTCTTGACCTATGCCTACAATATTGTGGGGTCTTATGAGGATGCCAGGGATTTAGTACAAGATGTATTGGAGAAATATATCACACTTGATAAATCGAATATTCGGCACGAATCAAATTTTTTGATTAAAAGCACGATCAATCATGCCATCAATTTCAAAACCCGTCAAAGCAAAAGAGAAATCTTTGGTGAATGGTTACCGGAGCCGGTATCATTTGAAAATGCCGATACTAAAATCATCAAAGACGAGACCGTAAGTTACACCATGTTGGTGCTGCTTGAACATCTCAATCCAAAAGAAAGGGCTGCTTTTATTTTGAAAGAAGGGTTTGATTATTCGCATTCAGAAATTGCAGCGTTGCTCGAGATAAGTCCCGAAAACTCGCGCCAACTACTAAGCAGAGCTAACAAGCAATTAAAGGGAGATAAATTTTTGCCACAAAAGTCAAATATTGGCATTCATATAGAAACATTAGGGAAATATCAAGCGGCATTAGCTCAAGCCAATATTAAAGAGTTGGAAAATTTATTGGTCAGCGACATAAAGCTGAATGCCGATGGGGGAACCCAGGTACAGGTGGTGAAAGGCAAAGAGGTGGGACGAACAGCTACCGCCACATTACTGGTCTATGTGCAACAACAATTTCTGTCTGATAAAGAAGTTACTTTTCAATTCTTTAATCATCAACCTGCAGTTTGCTTCTGGGAAGGTGATAAATTACATAATTGCCATATTCTCCAATTAAGTGATGAGGGAGCGATTCGGGAGATTTATTCCATCGTGGATCCCGAAAAACTAAAAAATATTAGCAAGCTGTCACATATTTAATGTTGAAAGTGTCTTCCATAAAAAGAATAAATGAAGACACTATTGAGAATTGACAGCAGCTTTCGCCTTAACAATTCCTATTCCCGAATAGCCGGTGATACCTTTGTGAAGGAATGGGAAATTCTAAATCCTATCGGAATAATCAAAAACCGAGAAATAGGTTTCTTTCACGTCCCGCATCTCGACCAAGCATTATATGACGAATTCTATCAGACTCAAAACCCCTCAGATGGATTAAGGCTTTCTGATGAGCTGATAGCAGAGCTCATTGACTGTGATGAAATCCTTATTACGGTTCCTATGTACAATTTTGGTATCCCTTCATCACTGAAAGCTTATTTTGACTTGGTGGTACGAACAGGTAAGACCTTTGTATATCAGGATCAACCTATCGGCTTGCTGCAAAATAAAAAAGCATACATTCTGTCATCGATGGGCGATTTTAAATCAGACTCACCGAATCTCGTAGAAATGCATCTGCAGCGAATATTAAATTTTATGGGCGTTACGGATATTTCCTATTATTCGTTAGATGGTACAGCAGATAAGAATCATGTAAATCAACAATTAAGAAATCAAAAAAAATCGATTAGAAACATTTTAAATCAGTAACCATGGAACAGGTAAAAGCAGCCATTGAGGCATTTGTAAAAGCAGGCGACAACCGGGATATAGTAGCTCTGGAAGAGATCTTACATACTAACTTTCAAAACATACAAGATGTGTTCTTTGATGAGGATAGAATTTGTGTGTTCTCGAAGGATGACTATATCGAACTCATCCGTACAGAGAAGTTTGGAGGAAGTCCAAGAAGCATTGACTTCCATTCTATCGAACACACGGGTAATATTGCTATTGTACGGGCCAAATTAGAAAGTCAGTATTTAATCTTCCATTCATTGATTGTATGTGTGCATGATAATGGGCATTGGAAAATAATAAATAACACACCTGCGATAGAAGCAAAATAACAGGCGTTGGTGGCGGATTTTTCTTCCGCCATCTTAAATCATTATGGAAGATTTTTTTTCAAATCATGAAAGTCTTATAGTGTTGCAAATTGATTTACTACAACACATGTATAAAAATGAGATGATGCGACTGCTTTGATAGATAGAGGGCGTGATTGCAGGAAAGCGTAAAAATACTAATTTGCCTTTGCCCGTGAAAATGAACAGGATACCTACTTTCTAACAAAATAGTTGAAGACGGCAACGACAATGTGAAGCAGATAGTTGAAGCTAATTACAGGCAGATTAAGGCAGACGTTGTTCAGATTGTTGAAAGCGAAATGGAGGGTTCATCAATTATTTGGAAAGATACGGAGGGTAATCTTGGTGCGAACGGAATTATAGAAATTCATCAGCCCCAAGAATATTTGCAATTGCATTATTACGATGATCTGGAGCCAAAACCCGAAGCTACGTTAGGTGATTACTACGAAAAAATCAGGCTGGTACCTGATGATAACGAAAACATACTTTCCATTGAAATTGGCAAAATAGCGAAAAGCGATATACCTATGTTTGAAGAAATGTGGGATAAGGCAATAAACATCATCAAGGAACGCTCAGAAAAAGAATAAAATAAAAATTCAAATCTTGCCATAGGGTAAGTATCTTGATTCACCGATTTAATTACTTTGTATGTCTTATTGAAAGACAAATATGAACCAAAAATTTAAAGCAGGCATTAACATCGCTATCAAGATTCCCAGGAGTAAATATGATGAAACAATAGCATTTTATAGGGATATTTTAAAGTTGGATGTGGAAGAAAAACCAATAAATAACCCAACTGTTTCCCGAACCCATGAAGTAAAGTTTGGTAACAATATTATTTGGCTAGACTGTGTGGACAATTATACCCATTCCGAAACCTGGTTGCAGCTTACCGTTCCTGATGTGGAAGAAGCGACGAAATATTTGCAGTCAAACGGTGTGGAAACCTGTGATGAATTAGAAGAACTGCCCGAAAATATGCATTGGATTACCGATCCTGCCGGAACGGTATTTAACCTGCAACAGAGAGCACCCGATTGATCCAAATTTAAATGCACTGAACATGAATATAAGAACCACAATAGTTTGTTTGCCAATTCAGGATCTGGAAAAAACACTGACATTTTACAACAACGTATTTGGACTTCCCGATATTCAGATTGAAGGAGGAATGATTACGATTGAACTTCCAAATCTTTCTTTATTTCTTATGGAAAAAGATGCTTTTGAACCTTACAGCAGAAAAGCTGGTCGCAGCGTAGCATTTCCAAATGACAATATTGGAACAATTATCAGTTGTGCCTTGATGTCCAAAGAGGATGTGGATACAGCTTTGGAAAATACACCAAACTACGGAGGCGTTGTATCGGGCAAAGCTATGATTGATGAAACCTACGGTGGGTATATCGGATATATTTCTGACCCTGACGGTCATTTGTGGGAATTGGTATATCCACCACAGCAAGGATAAAATAATGAATATGGCGACAGAAAAGACATTAAGAATTTGTAACAAAGGACATAAATACTACAAAAGCAGTCGGCTGACAAACGGTACTTTGCTTGACTTGCAACCAAAACGACTAATAAAACATAATTTGTTTGAACCAAATAGCGAGACCGTTATGGCAGTTCTTACTTATGAATTTCAGGAAAAAGACGGCATTACATTGCTGACAGGTAAAGAAGAACTACCCCAACCATTGGACACAGCAGCTTTTGATGACGCTTCCGCAGGTTGGAAATCTGCATTGGATTTAGTGAAACAAATTGCCGAAACATTATGACATATTACCTAACAGAAATGAAAAGAGTAATTGTAATTTTCGGCTTGACACTTTTCATATTGACATCGTGCAACAAAAACAAGACAGACACTAAAACAATGACAACAACAACGACAAACAAAGTAACTTTTGATAGCGGATATTCCGAAGTGAACGGACTGAAAATGTATTACGAAATTTACGGACAAGGCAAACCGCTAGTTCTCATTCACGGTGGTGGCTCAACAATTCAATCTAATTTTGAAAAAATTATTCCTTTGTTCGCAAAAAACAGAAAAGTAATTGCTGTTGAATTACAAGCACACGGACGGACAAGCGACAGAAACGCAGACTTGACATTTGAGCAAGATGCTGACGACATTGCAACGCTACTCAAAAACTTAAACATGGACAAAGCCGACTTTTTCGGTTTCAGCAATGGCGGGACAACAACTTTGCAAATTGCCATTCGCCATCCCGAAATCGTTGATAAATTAGTTTTAGGCTCTGCACTTGCCAAACGAAAAGGAATTCCCGAATGGTTTTGGGATTTTATGAAACAAGCGAAATTGGAAAATATGCCTGAACAACTGAAAACGGCATACAAACAAGTTGCTCCTGACACAAGCGGTTTACAAATAATGCACGACAGAGATGCAAAACGAATGGTAAACTTCAAAGACATTCCAGACGAACAAATAAAATCCATTAAAGCACCGACTTTAATCATCATTGGCGACAAAGACGTAATAACACCCGAACACGCCATTGAATTGCACAGACAGATTGCCAACGCTGAATTAGCGATAATTCCGGGTGGACATGGAGAATATATTGGCGAAATGACGACACTAAGACCCGACACAAAAGAAAGTGAATTTGTTGTGCCGTTAATTGAAAAGTTTTTGAACAAACAAAAAGAATAAGGATTTTATATGTATTCGCAACCGATTTAAAAAAATAGTCCAATGAAAAGTCTATATGTATTCGCAAACAGCACAATTTTATTTGGGGTTGTATCCATTATATGCCTCTTAATCCTGCATTTTGTCAGCGCGGAATTCAAGCCGAATTTCAGGATGGTAAGTGAATATGCTTTAGGAAAACACAAATGGTTGCTGACCATTTTCTTTATTTGCTGGGGGCTTTGCTCAATATCATCAGGGTTCATGTTGTGGAATGTTGTTACTTCAGGTTGGGCAAAGTTTGGAGTCGTATTATTATTTGTCACCGGCATGGGAGCCATTATGGGGGGCTTGTTTGATGTCCAGCACAAACTGCACGGACTTTCTTCTATTATCGGCATTCCTTTTTTGCCAATTGGTGCATTACTTATATCGTATCACTTAATAAAAAAAGAAGAATGGCAAAACCATTGCACACCACTAATAATTTCATCGCATTCTACTTGGATAAGTTTGATATTTATGGCTGGTTCAATGTTCCTGTTGTTTTCGAGTCTGAAATCAGCAGGTATAGAATTTGGACAGAACTCGAAACCTTTTGTGGAACTGCCAAAAGGAGTTATTGGAATAAACGGCTGGGCAAATAGGTTATTGGTCTTGTGTTATATCTTGTATCCTGTATTAGCTGCAAAAATATTAATAACGATACTAGAATTAAAAGAATAATAAAATGCTATGATGCCACGGCAGTGCCAAAGAGGGAGTTGCTTTTGTTTGTGATCCCGCTGGGATTTGTTCCGTCACACTATCCCGCACTCATTCCGGAACGAGATAGTTCGAACCCATCCCAACCCTTCTGTTCTCATCCCAGCTAACAAAAAAAGCCCAATCTTTCGATTGAGCTTTTGTTTGTGATCCCGCTGGGATTCGAACCCAGGACCCATACATTAAAAGTGTATTGCTCTACCAGCTGAGCTACGGAATCGTACTTCATTTGTGTTTGAAGTGTTGCAAAGGTAGAAAAAATGTTCACTTTTGCCAAATGACTGCTTGTTTATTTTTTGTGCAAGCCTTTAACGGACTGTTTTTCATGAAAATAATTTTTTAAAATTCGCTTTTATCATTCGATCTACTTGGTTTAGATCCTGACGTAATGTGACGTGCTCATACCCTTTCTTTAATAGGAGATCATATGTCTCTCGACCCAAATATTGGTTGATTTCAAAATAAAGACTACCGTTAGGTGATAAATGTTTCTTCCCCATTTCAGCGATGACATCATAAAAAAGAAGAGGAGCCTGTTCTTCCACAAAAAGCGCGCTATGTGGCTCGTAAAGTAAAACATTCTGGTGCATGTCTTTTTGTTCACTTGGCGTAATATAGGGAGGATTACTGACGATAATATCATATTGCTGGTTTTCTTGTAGAAAGCTATCCCATTCCAAAATATCCGCTTCGATAAAGTTTACAGAAAGATTTAGGTTTGTGGCATTTGTACGAGCAACCGTTATAGCCGGACTTTGCAGATCAATAGCATCAACTTGCGCATGGGGTAATAGCTTTTTAAGTGCTAGCGCGATGCAGCCCGACCCTGTACCGATATCGAGTATGGACATCTGTTCATTATTTTGATGTTCCCTAACAATCCATTCCACTAACTCTTCGGTTTCCGGACGGGGAATTAGTGTATGTTCGTTTACGGAAAGACAAAGGCCATAGAAATCTGCTTTCCCCAGGATATGTTGTATCGGACGCCCCGTCTGCAGTTCCTCAAGTATATTTAAAAATTGGGGCAATACCGTTTCTTTAACTTCGCTTGTACTGTTTAACATATAGTGCGTACTGTTTTTTTTCATTACAAAAGCGTAGGTCATCAAAAACAGTTGTTTAATTTCGGCGGGAGAATATAGTGGTAATAAAGCTTCTCGATAAATTTCCGCTATATCTTTGAAATTTTTCATCTTAATAAATTGTCTTTTAAAGGTGGTAATAAACTACAAACTTACAAAAGCTGATTACACTTTTGATATTCTTTGGTAAATGCTAAGTTTGTAATAATATGGTACAAGACGAGAGATATATGCATCGTTGCCTCGATTTAGCTATTCTGGGAGCAGGTTCGGTTAGTCCAAATCCCATGGTTGGCGCTGTCATTTTGCACGAAGGACGCATCATTGGTGAAGGCTATACATCGCCCTATGGAGGGCCTCATGCTGAAGTGAACGCCATACAGGACGCCTATCAGAAGTTAGGTGAAGCAGAAGCCCAAATCCGTTTTCGTACATCCACGATGTATGTCAGCTTAGAGCCCTGTTCGCACTTCGGAAAGACCCCACCCTGTGCCGATAAGTTGGTCGAATTGCAATTCAAGCGTGTAGTTATTGGTTGTCTGGATCCCTTTGCAAAAGTTAATGGGCAAGGAGTTAAAAAATTACAATATGCAGGTATGGATACTACGGTAGGCGTGCTAAGAGATGCTTGTACGTTTATGAACAGACGATTCTTTACCCGTATTCAACAACAACGTCCCTATGTTATTTTAAAATGGGCGCAAACCGACGATGGCTTTTTTTCGCCAGAGGATGCGGCACAGCAGTGGATAAGTAATAATGCCAGTAAACAACTTGTGCATAAGTGGAGAGGGGAGGAGGATGCAATATTGATCGGTACATCGACTGCCTTGATCGATAACCCGGGATTGAAGACACGTTTGTGGAATGGAAAAAATCCCAAACGTATATTGATCGACAAATCCTTAAAAGTACCCGCAGATGCTGCTATTTTCGACGAAGAGGCTGATACTATTGTCTTCAATGCAAACCAAACAGATTGGCAGAAAAATAAAAAATTAATCGCATTAGAACATTTTGATCTCTATCTGCCGCAGCAGATGCTCTATCAGCTTTATCTGATGGATGTGCAATCCTTAATAGTAGAAGGTGGGGCGAAAACATTACAGTCGTTTATTGACGCAGGAATATGGGACGAAGCCCGTGTTTTTGTTTCTCGGCAACGTTGGGGACGGGGTAAACCTGCGCCTCTGTTAAAAAAATCAGCAGCTACTGTGCAAAAGGTGGGTAATGACGACTTGAACATTTATCTTAACGGGAGGAACAGTTAGTGGACCTTTGGTGTATCCAGAAGATCCGTTACATAACCTAATACTTCCTGCTCGGTATGGCCATCTTCCAACATGGAAAAGGTGAGATATGCAGCATATATCTCTGCACTGAATACAACGTGTTTATCCGAAACTATTTTATCGATTACGTCTTCATTGACATCGATCCCAATATGATGTAATTCGTTGTGCAGATTGGTAGAAATAGCGCAGTGATCTTCTCCTGATGCAAAAGCCGCAATGATATGTAATACCAACTTGTCCAAAATTTCAGGGCTGATTTCGGTCGCTTTTTCGCCGTAACTACTTAAATCTATTCTTTTCTTAGCACTATTGACAATTTTATCCCAAATAAGGTATTCCGTTTTCGTGTGCATAGCTGTTGAAGTTTATAATCTACTTTAAAGATAATAAAAAGAAAAATATACCCCAAAATAATGGTTGTATTTTTTGAGATTTCAAATGGAATTTATAAAATCATTTCGTACCTTTAAGGCATGATTGCAGAAGAATTATTACACTTCGTCTGGCAATTTAGGCTTTTTAACCAATTAGAACTTTATAGCACAGATGATGAACAAATCAAGATTATTCAGGTTGGACAATGTAACGACAACGCCGGGCCCGATTTTTTATTCAGTCAAATATCAATTGATGGTCGAGAATGGAGAGGGCATGTAGAAATCCATGTGGATGGTGCCGATTGGTTTAAACACCAACACCATCTGGACGCAGTTTACAATAGTGTTGTACTTCATGTTGTTTACCAAAACCCTGTTCCCGCATTTCGGGAAGACGGCACGGTTATTCCCTGTTTCGAACTTGCTTCCCTGATAGATACTGGTTTGCTGGAGCGCTATAGGAGCATTATGCAGAATCTACACTGGATTCCTTGCGAAAAACACCTGCATGAGGTAGATATCTTACATAAAACGCAAACTATGCAGCGCATGGCCGCAATGCGTTTAGAACAGCGATATGGACAGATACAAGAGCTTTTGACCGAAACATTGGATGATTGGGAAAAAGTGTTGTTTTTGCAGCTTTGCCGTAGCTTTGGAATGAAAGTTAATACCCATCCATTTTTACAATTGGGGAAATTGGTCGATTTATCCTTAATACGAAAATATCGAAATGATATTTTCAAAATGGAAGCAATGATATTTGGTCAGGCTGGTTTTCTTACGGATGTACCGAACGAAGGCTACACGAAGAAGCTGGCTGAGGAGTATCGCTATTTGAAAGCTATCCATGGTCTAAAAGAGTTGAAAGTGTTGGAATGGAAGTTTATGCGTATGCGTCCATATAATTTCCCTACATTTCGTTTGGCGCAACTACTGGCTTTGTATGGTCGGGCTCCTTTTCTTTTTGAGGAGCTTATACACTGTAAAAACATGACGGATTTAAATCAAATATTGGCCAATGTATCATTGTCGTCTTTTTGGAAGACCCACTTTATATTGGGGAAAACAACGCCCGCACACGGCACTGACCTGTCACCGCGTTTTATAGAACATATTGCTATAAATGCGGTGATACCCATGCTGTTTTCTTATGGAAAGTGTATGGGGATAGACGAATTGCAAACAAGGGCATTGGAGTGGTTAGCGGAACTAAACGCAGAGCAAAATAAAATTACACAAAAATTCAGTGAATTGACGTTGTCCGCAATGTCTGCCGCGGATTCACAAGGATTGTTGCAGTTGAAACAAAATTATTGTGATCAGAAGAAATGCTTGCAATGCAATATCGGACTTTCTTTGCTCAAGAGCTAAGCTACCCGCAATATTTCGGCAAGTTCTTTATGTCCCTTTTCGAGCGCAAGATCAGAAGCAGTCATGCCCATTTCTGTTTTTACGGAAACATCTGCTCCGTTTTCCAGTAAGACGATAATCAGATCGATATTGCCTTGTTGTGCTGCAATGTGTAACGGAGTGATACGGGCGTGTTGAGCTACGTTTACGTTTGCACCACCTTCAATTAACATTTTACTGATTTGGTCATATCCCCCGGTAAGTGCCGTATGCAATGGATATACATAGTAACCATTTTGTGAACATATATTTGGGTCTGCACCTTTTGCTAAGAGTGTTTGAACCACTTTTTCCTGCCCGAAATGTGTCGCAATGCCTAACGGTGTAAAGCCATGTGTAGAAATCTCATCGAGAACTTCGGGTTTTTGTTTAAGCATATTCTCGATCTGTTGGGCAAGACCAATGGCGCAGGATTCATGGATCGTAATAGCCGTTAAGTGATTCAGTATCGTTTTGATCACTTGGTCTTTATGGTAATAACAGGCGAGTAATAATGGAGATATATCATGGCTTGTCTGCTCTCTCAATAATTCCGGTTGCGTTCTCAACAATATCTCCAAATCATGGTGGTTCCCGGTCTCTATATATTCTTCTAACTTATATAAGCTCATTACATATCTTTTGAAGTTTACGAATTAAATAAAATTTTGTGAAAAATGGATGAAATGTGAATAAGATTTGATGTGTTTATAAAAATAAGCATATCATACCGAATAACCTTTTATGCTATTCGGCATGTAGTCATACTTCGACATTTCCTAATAAACTCGTTAAAATGCTGCGGTATTGTTAATTTAAAATTTACTTTTGTACTAGCCCTCCCAAAGGGCATGTTTTTCATAGGTAGATGTAGGGCCGAATTTCATAGTTCGGCCCTTACTTTTTTCCTGAAAATCGTGAAGTTATTTCGATAGGTCTCTTTTCCCCACCAGTTCCTTCCGAATGCGGCTAAGAGATGTATCGGTAATGCCTAAAAAAGTGGCGATATGCTTTAATGGTGCTTGTTGAAAGATAAGTGGTTTCTCTGCCAGCAGTTGTTTATAACGGTCTATTGCGGATAGACTAATAATATCTATGGCTCTTTTTTTAGTGATAAGTAATTGATAAGCCATCCAAGCACGACCCCATTCCGCCAGCGCCGGAATGGTCTCAAACAGCCCCTGAAATTGTTCAAGTTTTATTTTCCACAATGTACAATCCGTTATGCATACCATATTCTCTTGTGTAGGAATATGATGGAATATAGAAGCTACTTCGATAACGACGTCATCGGGGCAAAAAAAGTTAGTACTGATATCATTACCTTCGTAATCATGGACGAAAGCACGAACGATACCGTCCTCAAGTATATAGTAGCAATCACTAATCTGCCCTTCGTGTAATAGAAGATCGCCTTTCTTGAAAGAGACTTTTTCATGTTGTTCTATAATGCGCTCTATATCCGTATAGGACATGGAAGGATATTGGTAAACTAAGTGAAGTTTATCTGGGTACATAGCAGCTTTTTGTTTTAAAAATAGAGTTTTTTTAAAACAAAATACATACCATTTAAAAATCAAACTTCACTCTGACCCGAATCCCGTGTTTGGGTACGTCGGGTTGATCAAGATAGTTTAGTCGTTTTACGTAATCGACCCGGATAAATTTAAAGATATTCGTCAAGCCTACACTAGCTTCTACATAAGGCTTGTCACTAAATCCATATGTGATCGGTTCATTGTCATCATTCTTTTGAAATTGGAATACGTCGTTGGTATAAGCCGGATTGTTTTCGTCGCGCAGACCTCCATAAATAACTTTAGCACTGAATACTTCACGCCATTTGAGTTTTTTTATCAACGGTATCTTATTCAGCAAAAATCCATTCATATAATATTGTACATTTGCAGATACGGAGTGATCGCTCACAAATTCCAAAAAGTTCATGAGATTATAAGATCGTAACTGATAAGCATACGTTTGGTTTGCGCGATGGATATTTAAAAACGGGAAAGGAATATGGTCTCCCAAAATATAATTTCCTTCTATATTTACATCAGCATAGCCTAACTGTGAAAAATAAAATCGTTTATCTGCACCCAACGTAAAATTGTGATAATCATACTCTCCGCTTAACACATTTTTAAGGCCAGCAACATAGTTAAGATAAAAGATAGGATATTTATTGTATATCGGTGTTCGGTAAAGTTTACCTTGATAGAATTCTTCATGAGGCGCATACCGCAAACTTACCGAAAGTTCGGTTGTGTTTAATGCATTAAATAGTCTATTGTTGCCTTGATCGTCCAACATCTGATAGGTTAATATACCGGCAGGCTGTTGTCTCCATTTCGATAAACCAATGAGGTAGGAGAAATTGTTTTCAAATTC
This sequence comes from Sphingobacterium micropteri, assembly GCF_014692515.1. Taxonomy (GTDB): domain Bacteria; phylum Bacteroidota; class Bacteroidia; order Sphingobacteriales; family Sphingobacteriaceae; genus Sphingobacterium; species Sphingobacterium micropteri. The sequence goes on from NZ_JACOIK010000001.1 coordinate 357,046, forward strand.
ACGTTTGTACTCCAATCGGTAAATATCATTGTAGAGATAACGCTCATTTTCCCCTCGTTTAAACGATAACAAAAAATTATCCTCTTGAACAAACTCTAAATTTTGGCCAGGAATTTTGGTGTCTCGCATAACGGATGCCCGTAAGTAATGCTGTGGAAATGTATATACCGATTTATTGTTGAGCGCATACGTTCCGCTCAAGAAATATTTCCATTTTTCGTCCTTAAATCCATAAGCGGTATAAGCTTCCGCGTAAAATCGTTTGCTTAATCTGTCCGTAGTGCGTCCACCTAGGCGCAACCTAAAGCCTTCTACTGGATTAAAGCTATAGAAAGTATTGACAGGGCCAATCTCAACCGGGCCAGCTTGTTTGTAACCAGAAAGAACCAGGGCGCTGATATCCATAAACCGCTGAAAAGAGGGGATAAGCTGTAGCGTATCAATATTACGATATATGTTTTGTTCATTAGGTTTCAGTGCAATGGGACGATGGGTTGCCCAATAGGTTTCATCCAATGTAGTATCATTCTCTTGGACAATCTTTACAACAGATGGACCTGCATAAATACTATCCGGTTGGACGATGTCTGTTTTGAAGCCATCAAAAGTTACGGTACGGTTTCCCTTAATGCCTGTACCTTTATCCGTTAACGAAAAATCCAGACCTAATGAACTTGTTTTTAGGTAGTAGCGGTTATTGCTATCCTGCTCAAAATCTAGCTTTACATCGAGATCGCGAACGAAATTCAGATTAATATCATCGGCTACACTGAGATCAGCACGCTTGACTGCATATTTCCCGTCTAAGGTGATATATAATTTTCCTTGAAAAAGAAGATCGGCTTTATTACGTGGAAAGAAACTCAATTCTACCAAATATGGGGTTTCTGTTTTAACCGTATCTGTAATGTAGAACCTATAAAACGTAGGCGATGAGCCGGCAATTGGACTTAAAAACTGATTCGTTACCAATTCGATATTACTTTCATAAATGTCAATATCTTGGTATAGTTTATTAAAGTATGCACTTAAACCGTCGTTATCTACAAATTTTGGGTCGAATTGCGCCCGCTGTTCCGCTAGAATAAGCTGTTTTGTCGTGTTTGGCTTTTTACGTGTATATATTTGCGATAATCGTTCCTCTATATAAGCAGGAAGCATGTAACCTCTAGTACGACCTCCCGTTTCTACGTCCTCTTTTTCAAACAAGAATTGGTAGTTTTTGAATACTTTTCTGTTTTTAAATTTCTCCGATAAATTGCTCAATCCTAAAGAAACTTTCTCATACTGGCGATACTCGGCATATTCATAGGATGCCATTCGGTTTTCATCTTTATGTGCGATAACCTTACGGATAAGTTCGACCGCCGGGTTGTTCTTGTTCGAATATCTTGCACGTCTCGGAGCAGTAATTTCTATTGTTTCAATGGTATGTTCTTCCGGGACTAAATAAACGGTTAATTCTTGATAGGTTTCATTATTGATGCTCACATCTTGGGACTCGTATCCCACAAAGGATATACGGACTTTAGAGAAACCCGGATCAACTTTTAATATAAAATTTCCGTCGTCATCAGTAGATGAAGCGTTAGTGGATCCTATAGCCGCGACAGTGGCATAGCCAATCGGTGCTTTATTCGTGACATCCATTACTTTCCCTTTTAAATGAAGGGACTGTGCGAATGATAACCTTGAAAATAAGAAAAGTAAGCTAAATATTCCAAACGTTAATCCGTATGCTAACAGCCCGTTATTAGTTGATGTTGTGCGATAACTTGACATAGTGTCTCTCTCTTTATAAACTCATTTGACTTTTGAACCAACTTAGTCAGTTTATGAGGTCGGACAAAAGTAATAATACTTTAACTGATTTTGAAGAGAGAAATTGGCTGCAGATAGAATGTGACGTTTTCTTGATAAAATGGGGAGTATGTTACTTACTGTCGTTATCAAAAAGGGTCTTCTGCCGTAAAGGCTATATGTTTTCCCGTTCTGGGATGGACGAATTGAATATACCCGGCGTGGAGGTGTAGTCTATCCGCCCGTTGACCATATAAATCGTCACCCAGTATAGGGATATGAAGGCCTTGGTGATGAGCTGCATGCACACGAAGCTGATGTGTCCGCCCGGTCAATGGAAAAAGATGTATACGCGTATATCCATCTTCATATCCAAGTACATCAAACTTCGTTTTTGCAGGTTTGCCATATTGATAACATACTACTTGTCGCGGGCGATCATCTAAGTCGACACGAAGGGGCAAATCGATAATTCCAGTTTGTGGTGTTAATATTCCATCCAATATAGCGGTGTACCGTTTTACAACGGTATGTTGAATAAATTGTTTTTGAATAAACTGATGAGCCGTTTTGTGCTTCGCTAATATCAAAAGGCCGGAAGTCGACATATCTAGTCGGTGAATAATAACGGGGCCGGAAATCTCGGGATATTGTGCCAATATTCTAGTGTAGACGGAATCATGTACGTGGATGCCCGGCACAGAAAGAAACTCTGCGGGCTTGTTAATGACAATAATATCTTCATCTTCATGAATAATGTCAAATGTACGCCCCTGTGCTGGGTTTATGCGCATGGGATCTGGAGCAACATGGAGCCCCTTTAGCATATGTGATAAAATGGGTTCGCATTTGCTTTTGCAGGCAGGATAGAAATTTTTATGCTTTCTGATCTCTGAAGCTGGTGAAACTCCCCACCAGAATTCAGCCATGCAGATAGGCTTCAGTTTGTGTTGATAGGCATATTGGAGCAATTTCGGGGCTGCACATTCACCGGCACCAGCGGGGGGGATAGTTTGCTTGCTTTCTGCAAAGATAGCTAATAAACTTTTCGTTTCTGCTCGCGCATTTAAAAATTGATATCGCTCAAATAAGCGTTGTTGGAGTACCGCGGATTTTAGCTTTCGCGTATTCTTTAAATCTTCTATTTCTTGCTGTTTATGTTGAATCAGTTCTTCGATAGATTGGAGCTGTGTTTTCCATTTATCTTTAAGAACAGCATATTCATGTTGGTCACGATAACTTTGTTTGATAAGATCCGTTTCCAATAACTGATAATCCGTTTCGGACAAGATATCGCTGTGCTCAGCTCTTATCTTTTTCCGTTTTGCTTTTTCGGTTTTCATATGGAGACGATAAACCTTTAACGCTTCGTCGGCCTGTTGTTGTATTTCCTTAAGTTGCTGGATGAGCTTGGGAAGATCTGGTGCGTTTTCGAGGTTTTCAATTTGTCGGTTCAATGCGTTGATTTGTTCTTCCTCTTGGAGGAAGAAACTTTCTTTCGTTAGCATATCAAAAATAGGCGGGACAAAATAGGTGTGTTGATTGGTACCCGCAAGCTTTCCTGAACAGGCTGCCAGATACCCCAATTGACCATTTTCGCTTTCCACTACCAGTACCCCAAACATCTTGCCGAGGGCGAAACCTTCTCGGTTTTGTAAACCGAAATTATGAACAAAGTCTTGTTGTTCCTCGAGATATTTCTGTAATTCTATAACGGCTATTTTACTTAGCGCATCAGCTTCATAACAAAAAGGAAAAGTGAAGGCTTCGGGTTTCGGTATCCCAGCAATATCCGATTGAAAGTGATGAAAAAAGAGGGGATTGTTGACAACCATGTGAATGATAAACTTTGTGCGACAAAAATAGAAAAAACGAACAAAAACTCGTAAATTGTGTTAATCTCAATAACACATAATTTTTACTTTTAAATTTTTATAATATGAAAACGGATATAGAAGAAACAGACGCAACTGTGCTTGAAAAAGCTTTAGCAAGCTCATCCAGCATAGGTATCAAAGAAAAAGACACACATGCTATCGCTGTTATTTTGAATAAACTATTGGCCGATGAACATGTGCTGTATGTGAAAGTTCGCAACGCACACTGGAATGTGGAAGGGCCTGATTTTCATGCACAGCATCTGTTTTTTGAAGGTTTATATGGTGAATTAGCAGAAACTATTGATGAAATTGCAGAACGTGTTCGTTCAATCGGCCATTACGCGGTGGGTACCATGAAAGAATTCTTAAAATTGACGCAATTGACAGAGATGCATTATCAAAAAAATGATAGCAAAGGTTTTATCAAAGAGCTGTTGTCAGATTATGAAGCCATCATCGTATCCATTCGCGAGCAGCTGGATACGGTTGCTGAAAAGCACAATGATGCCGGAACAGAGGATTTCTTAGTCGGTATCATGGAAGCACACGAAAAGACAGCATGGATGCTGCGTGCTCATTTACGTTAATCCTTGCGGTCATTTTTTATAGGGACGCAAATTTATCTTGGATGAATTTGCGTCCCTATTTTTTTATATTTGTCTATATACACAACCGTATTTTATATGAAAAAATTTTTTCTAACTGTTCAGAAAGGAACAAAATCCAGCAACTTTGCAGCCTTAATACTGCGGATAGGTTTTGGTGTTTTGATGATTCCGTATCATGGTTATGTAAAGTTGGTCGAGTTTAATGAGCGCAAAGATGGATTTGTTGACTTATTGGGAGTAGGCAGTACCGTATCATTGAGCTTAGCGATATTTGCAGAATTTTTCTGTTCGATACTGTTAATTCTCGGATTATTTACCCGATTGGCTACTATTCCTTTATTGATAACGATGTTGGTTATCTTCTCTGTACATAATTGGGAATTATTTGGGAAATATGAATTAGCCACAGCTTTTTTTATCGGTTACCTTTCGATTTTAATATTGGGGCCGGGTAAATTTAGTATGGATTACTTGGTTTTTAAGCGTAGAAGATAATAAGTAATGAGGAGTACGCTTGCTCCTCATTATTTATTCTTTCTCTTTACCTTTTATACGTTTAAAATTTCGAAAAGGTTTTTTTCGATTCGTATTTTTCTTTTTTGCTCCCGTACGGGGCTGATATGATGGCCCTTCTGCAAAACTGGCCGGTAAAGGCATTTTGGGTATTTCTTTTTCAATTAGTCGCTCAATGCGGGAAAATCGATTCTGATCCTTTTCGTTGATGAATGTAATCGCAGTACCCGTCGTTGCCGCTCTCGCCGTCCGTCCAATTCGGTGTACGTAATCTTCCGGATCTGGAGGTACATCATAATTGACAACTAAGCTAATTCCAACAATATCAATACCTCGAGAAATAACATCAGTTCCTACCAGTACTCTTATTCTCCTTGCTTTAAAGCGCTGCATGATATCTTCCCGTTGCACCTGCTCTAAATCCGAATGAAAACCTTCTGCAACAATCCCTTTTTTTATCAATTCTTTTGTAAGCCTTTTGACGATATCTTTTTTTGAAGCAAAAATAATAATGCTTTCATAGACTGGATTATCCAATATATGTTTGATGAGCTCCATTTTATGTTCATCGTAGACCAAATAGGCCTGTTGGTCAATGCCCTCAGAGGGTTTGGAAATAGCTACATTGATTTCTAGGGGTTGATAGAGTATTTTCTTCGCTAATGTTCGAATTTTAGGAGGCATTGTAGCAGAAAACAATAAGCTTTGTCTCTTTTTGGGTAACGCGCTGATAATACGCATAATATCATCATGAAATCCCATGTCCAGCATACGATCTGCTTCATCCAGCACGAGATGCTCTAAATGGCTATAATCTACTTTTCCGGATCCCATGTGGGCGATAAGTCGACCAGGAGTTGCAACAATAATGTTTACGCCCTCTTGAATTGCTCTTCTTTGTTGTTCATAACCTGCTCCGTCTCCACCACCATACACGCATATAGAAGTAGCCCCCGTAAAATACCCAAATCCCATAATTTGCTGGTCGATTTGTACAGCAAGTTCTCGGGTGGGAACCAGGATAAGGCTATTAATCCTTTCTTGAGGATTCTCGGCAATTTTGTTCAATATCGGCAGGAGATAAGAAGCTGTTTTTCCTGTGCCTGTTTGTGCACAAGCGATAATGTCTTTTCCGTTTAAAATAACCGGAATTGTTTTTTCTTGGATAGGGGTAGCCTCTTCAAACCCCATACTATCAAGTCCTTCCTCTAAGGTGGGAGAGAAACCAAATTCAATAAATTTCAATATCTTAATTATTCATTTTTGCTAAAATTAGCGTAATAATTCGGATGAAACAAATTTTATATTATATAACGCACACGTATATGGGCACCTCGATCGACCGGTTTAATTTGTCATTCATTAACGATATGTCTTTTTTTTAAGTTTTGTGTTAAAAAAAATACGTTTTTTTTGGAAAAATGATAATTTGTTTGTATGTTTATATGCTTGTTTGTTGCCAAGTAAGCTACCCTATGTTGTAAATAAAAAAATTGGTCAACGATATCTCGATCCGCTTTTTCTGGCGGATATAAGTTTGTTTCATTTTGTTGTTTAGTAATCGAGTGATCGCTCAGAAGCCCCGCGGAAATCGCGGGGTGGATGAGCGTTTGTTTTGTTTAGCCGCCGGTACAATCCATGCAGGAGTTTCCATATGCGTCATATTCATCGTAAGCTGCACCTACTTTGCCAAACAATGTAATAACCCGATCCAACCTTATTTTAATTCCATTGTCTAATAATAGAAAAACACCTTCCGCTTTTTTTTCTTCCAGTTTGATAACGCTACCCAATACCTCATCGACTTGGTTATCCTGATTAAAAAAGAATATTTTGCCTCGACGCGCTTTTTCAATTTCCTCTTCCGCAACCTCCCGGTATTCCCATGCCACGGGAAGATAGGAGTCGTTTGAAGATATGTTCTTGTTATTCATAATGTGCACTAATTTGTTTTTTTGTGTATTATCGAAATGCGACAGCTATCTCTTTAGAGATTTAGATTAAGTTTATCACCTGTTTTACAGGATTTATAAATAGCGTCTATTATTTTTAAATCTTTTAAGCCTTCTTTCCCATCAACAGGTATAATAGCCTCTTTTCCTTCCAGGATAATAGAGGCCATTTCTTCCATTTGTATGGTTTGATGGGTAATGTGCGGTTGTGTAAGTTTGCCTTTATGCGTCCGACCTGCTATCGGTCCATAGCCTGTTGAGGGTTGCATCTCGGCAAAACCTTTTTCACCATTTAAAAAAAAGCGGTCGAGGTGATTCATGTTGTAGGTGGATAGGCAGGATGCTACGGCGCCACTTGGAAAACCAAGCTGAAATAAAATGGTCTCATCTACACCCTCCTTAAATTTAACGGGATCGGTCTTTGTCTCTTGTGCAGTCACCCATATGGGTTCTTCGCCGACCATATAGCGGGCACCATTGATCGCATAAATACCGATATCCATCAGCGCACCGCCACCTGCTAGGGGCTTATCCAACCGCCATTGATTAGGATCTCCTATCCGGAAACCACATTGCCCTTGAAAAAAGAGAATCTTCCCAAAATCACCATGCTGGCGCATGCGGACGACTTCCAACGTGTTTGGCTCAAAATGCATACGATACCCCACTAATAACTTAACGTTAGCTTCTTCGCATGCGCGAACCATTTCTTCCCCCTCTTTAGCATTCAATCCCATTGGCTTTTCACAAATGACATGCTTTCCAGCTTTTGCAGCCCGAATGACCTGATCGTGATGAAGGGCATTCGGTGTGATCACGTAAACGGCATCAATATCCGGATTGTCCTTTAATGCATCAAAATTCTCATAGTTGTAACAGTTTTTTTCCGGAATTTGATATTTCGACTGCCAATCTTTGATTTTTGCTGGTGTGCCACTGATCACACCGACTAATTTAGCTTTTTTACAAGCCTGCATTGCCTCCGCAACACGTGTTCCATATCCACCAAGTCCCATAATAGCGACGCGCAAGACTGGGCCGTCATAGGGCCTGTTGTCGAAAGAGGCTAAATCAAAATGCCATTTGGAAGGCAAGAAGGGCAGTGCCATGGCCGAATAAGTAATCTTTTGAAGAAAATCTCTTCTCGTATTCATAGGCTCAATTTTAGTGTTTCATCGTCTTTAAAGTTAACAATAAAACATTTTACTATCCCAAAATGTTCATTTAAAAATAGATAAGTTTATGGTATTACCGATAATATTTGCAGTTCTATTTATTGCGCTAGGAATTTTCCTCGTAATTAGGAGCCAAAAGAAAAAAGAAACACGTAACCCAAAATGAGGAAAGACGGGATGATGAAAAATATACGTTCGATACCCCGCAAATGGAAATGGATAGGAGGCATCCTGTTATTAGTCTTGCTCATCGTATCGACATTAAGCGCCTATTACGTGCGTAACTGGAAGCCTAAAATCAAAGCGAAATTGGAAGAAGTGGTTCAGCAAAAGAGCAACGGTCTTTACACGTTGAAGTATGACGATATGGAACTGCATATCCTTACAGGAACTGTCCGTGTCAAAAATGCTGAACTGATTTCTGATTCCGCAGTTTACCGTGAGCAGGTTGCTGGGAAGACTGCGCCTGATACCCGCTTTAATATCAAATTAAAATCTTTAGAAGTGACAGGCGTAAGTATTTGGTCAGCGTTGGTACGTAAAAAATTATCTATCAAACGTATTTTACTAGACGGAGCTGATTTGCATGTGCTGAATGAATTTCATGCTTATAACGATACGGTCAAAAATGATAATGCAACCTCGCTGTATGATCGAATTAAAGATAGATTCAAGTCCGTGCAAATAGGGGAGATTAGTCTAGATCATTTCGATATCAAATATTCAAAAATGGAAAGCGGTAATACAAATGAAATAAAAGTGGATAGTACACATTTCCGATTTTACGATATTCTGATAGATGAAAACGCAGCGCATGATTCTACACGTCTCTATTATTTTAAAGCGCTACAAGTAGATGTTCCGAAGTTTCAATACGAGATTCCAAACAGCCCCTATAAGGTAGGTTTTGATCGACTGAAGGTAGATAGCCGGGCGGATTTGTTGTTGTTAACGGATGTTGCCCTTTCGCCTAAAATACGCAAAATAGATTACTTCCGTAACGATAAGGAAAATAAGGCGTTGATTTATCTGAACTTTGACACATTAAGGTTGGAGAAGATGCGTCTTCGAGAGCTGTTTGATCGGCAGCGGATTTCTTCAGGATATGCCTATATAGATGGAGGTAAAACTTCTTTTCATAAAGATAAACGTTTTCAGAAGGATAATGTAAATAAGCTCGGTGAGGCTCCGCACCAAAAAATAATGGCGGTTAAACAACTCTTCTGTTTTGATACCGTTTTTGTCAAGGACGTAGATATTTCCTATCAGGAGATGAGTGGGAAATACCTTCGCCAAGGCGTTATTACTTTTGAGCAGGCACAGGGCAATCTCACCAATGTGACCAATGACACCATTCAACTTAAAAGTGATAAATTCATGCGAGCTGATTTGCAGGCAAACCTAATGGGGTCTGGGAAACTACACGCGCTCTTTGGTTTCGATATGTTGAGTAAAAACGGTGGCCACTCCTATAGCGGGACACTGGGATCTATGCAAATATCGGCATTCAACCGGATCCTTACACCGTTGTTGAACCTCGAGTTTGCTTCCGGAAATATACACCGTATACGCTTTGACATGCAGGGCAATGACTACCGGAATTGGGGTAAGCTCAATTTTGATTACGATCAACTTAAAGTGAATCTTTTATACCCTCCCGATGAGGAAACAAATAAAAGAGGAAAGCGCGGTATTCTCACGTTTTTAATCAACCAGCTTTTGGTCAATGACAGTAATCCGGATGCAAATGAAGTGTACCACATTGGGGAAGTAGACTATAAGCGGAATCCTGAATATTCTCATTTTAAAACCCTTTGGAAGAGTCTGCAAGAGGGTTTGCAACAGACCATCGGCTTGAGCGAAAGCAGCAAACGGAAACTGCAGGAAAGGGAGTAGTGGCTGCCGGCTGGAGGATTATCGCGAATTGCTTATTTTTGTGGCATGTCAAAACCACCTATCGTTATCGTTGGAGCGGGGCCTGCTGGATTAATAGCTGCGCAACAGCTGGCGGTAAGGGGTTTCAATGTGCACATCTACGAACAGAATAAAGCTGCTGCACGTAAATTTTTAGTGGCTGGCCACGGTGGGTTTAACCTGACGCATAATGAAGACATCGATACGTTTATCGAAAATTATGATAAGATCGAGATACAACGTATCGTGAAACATTTCAATAACAAAGCGACCATTGATTGGCTCGGTAAACTGGGAGTTCCGACATTTATTGGTAGCTCGGGTAAAATTTTTCCAGCCAAAGGTATAAAGCCTATACAGGTATTACAAACGATACTCACTGCATTAGCAGATGCCGGTGTAAAAATTCACTACGGCTATCGCATGGTTGATTTTAACGAAAGGGTCGCCACCTTTATTTATCAGGGAGAATGCATAAAAACTCCTTATTATAAACTGATTTTGGGTCTAGGCGGTGGATCTTGGTCTAAAACAGGATCAGATGCGAAATGGGTAGATCTTTTTAAAACGAAAGGCATTCAAATTAATGTAATTCAACCGGCTAACTCGGGACTGAATACAAAAGATGATGTTTCCACGCTTGCCGGCCAGGTATTGAAAAATATTCAGCTAAAATTTGAAACATACAAGAAATTCGGCGAAATAGTATTCACGTCATACGGTATCGAGGGTACGCCTGTCTATTATCTAAATCGCTTTCTTCGTAAGTCGTCGTTTCCAACCCGGTTGTTTTTAGATTTAAAACCTATTTATACGGTAGCTTTTATCGAAAAAGTGCTGGAAAATAAAGGGAATGTAACGTCTATTCTCCGAGATAAATTAAAGTTCTCGCAGGCAACAATACAGCTATTGCGATTTTTGGATAAGGAAACGTATACCAATTCCAGCAAATTAGCATCTGCAATCAAGAATTTCCCGATTGAGGTTGTTTCCTTTAGGCCTATTGATGAAGTCATTTCTACTGCTGGAGGCGTTTCTTTTACGGAGTTATCGACTTCTTTAGAACTGCTAAAGTATCCCCATGTTTTTTGTGTTGGTGAAATGCTTGATTGGGAGGCACCTACGGGAGGTTATTTATTGCAAGCCTGCTTTAGTACCGGTGTATGGGTCTCGGATAATATAAAGTAAAAAAAGCCTTAACAAAAGAGACTCTTCATTGTTATATCCTATATAAACAATATAATATGAGTACAGAAAATCTTTATAATCAAGAAGCGATAGAGAAGTTAAAGAAAATTGTTGATCAGATCGATATTGGTATGTTAGGAACATACCCAAAAGACAGCGATTATATTCATGCTATTCCGATGAGCCGGCAGGAAGTCGACGAGGAGGGGAATATATGGTTTCTGTTTTCTTCAGAAAGTGAGACACATCAACATTTACAGGAGACAACCAACGTTAGTTTGTTGTATTCGGATGTTCGCAATTACAGTTTTTTGAGTATCAATGGTACGGCCGAAATTAGCCAAGATAAAGCTCGGATAGAAAAATATTGGAATAAGATGGTCGAAGGTTGGTTCGACCGTGGAAAAGAGGATCCTCGTATACGTGTGCTAAAAGTTGTTCCGGATGAGGCGCACTATTGGGACACAAAATCAAGTAAATTGATAACCTTTTTTAAGGTGGCGGCACGAGCTATTACCGGAAAAAATATCGAAACGGGCGAACAAGGCGATTTGAATCTATAGCATTTTAATTGCTTCGCAAAACGTAAATAGTTCATTGAACTATTTACGTTTTGCTAGGTTATCTATAAAGAAAGGATAACCATCGTGATGGAGAAATATAGGAACGACAAGGCAAAAAAAAGATTTCTACGAATTGCGCAAATTGCACCGTTGTATGAATCGCTGCCTCCAAAGTTATACGGCGGAACGGAGAGGATTGTACATTATTTAACAGAAGAATTAGTTAGACAGGGACACGATGTAACTTTATTTGCTTCTGGAGATTCTATTACAGAAGCTAAACTGATTGCCTGTGTTGATGAAGGCTTACGGCTAAAACAAAATTGTATTGATCCGTTATCCTATCATATTATTCAAATGCAAAAGTTGAGTACGTGGGTAAATGAATTTGATATTTTACATTTTCATACCGACTATCTTCATTTTCCATTTAGCAATATGTTAGAAATACCTTCTGTAACAACACTCCATGGGCGATTGGATATTCCGGAACTACAGGATGTTTATAATGTCTTTCCTTACCAAAACTTAATATCCATTTCCCAGAACCAACGTTTGCCGATTCCTCAAGGAAACTTCATTAAAACGGTTTATCACGGACTTCCTGAAAATCTTCATCATCAAGGGGATGGAGAGGGTGGATATTTAGCCTTTCTAGGCCGAATTTCTCCGGAAAAAGGCGTTGAAAGAGCAATCGAAATAGCATTAGCTACGAATACAAAGCTAAAAATTGCTGCAAAAATCGATAAGGCTGACTTTGCCTATTATGAGAAGGACATAAAACTTTTGCTGGATCACCCTTTAATAGAATATATTGGAGAGATAAACGAACAACAGAAGACAACGTTTTTAGGTAAAGCCAAAGCTTTGTTGTTTCCTATTGCTTGGCCCGAACCTTTTGGATTAGTTATGATCGAAGCGATGGCATGTGGTACACCGGTGATTGCATTTCACAATGGGTCTGTACCAGAAATCATGGAAAATAATGTTACAGGTTTTGTGGTAAATTCTGTGGCAGAGGCTATCGATGCCGTAAGTCGGTTGAAATATTTATCAAGAGGAGGAATACGTCGTGTTTTTGAAAGACGTTTCACGGCTGCCCACATGGCTGAAAACTATGTTAATGTGTATCATACCTTAATTGACGACACGTTCAAAAACGTCCCCCGAAGTAGTATACCGATATTAAATAAACCAGCATGAAAGAAGAAATTGCACAAGAAGAGGAATATCACATTTCATCTGATGCCGTCAATTCAGATGAGGTCAATATGGTTTTAAACTATTCGAATACGTTTGCAGTTTTTGACCGATCGGGAAACATTCATCCTCATGGAAAAATGGTTCAGGGAATATACCATCAAGGTACTCGTTTTATTAATACGTTAATATTGCATGTTAATGGAGAAAAACCACTTTTATTGAGTGGTTCCATTAAAGAGGGAAACGCTATCTATTCAGCAGACCTTACAAACCCGATATTAAAAAAATGTAACATACAGGAAAATTCAGTCCATATTGAAAGACATCAATTTGTAAGGGAAGGTGCTTTTTATGAGGAAATTAAGGTGCTGCAATATGAACCCAAAAGCTGTTCGTTTGATCTGAGTCTAGATTTTGACGGTGATTTTAGAGATATTTTTGAAATTCGTGGAATGGAGAGAAAGGTAGAGACAAATAATGTATATCCTGTTTATCACCATGAATATTTTGAAACTACCTACTTGGGATTAGATGGTGTCGAACGTTCTTTTGAAGTCTATTTCCAATCTGATGTAGAATATACATTGGAGAGAAACCGGGCTGTCTTTTTTATTAATTTAACGCCAAAAAAAGTAATAACAATTCAGTATTGTATTCATTTTTTGACGGGGAAAGAAAAAAAAGAAACTATTTCTTATGCCGAGGCCAGTGAACTAAACAAGTTTGAATTAAATCAAAGTAAAACCCTGTTTGCTGATATTAAAACATCTAATGCTCAATTTAATCACTGGCTATATCGATCGGAGAAGGATTTTATATCGCTCCTGTCCCAGACTGATCATGGAAAATATCCGTATGCAGGTGTTCCTTGGTATAATACGCCCTTTGGCAGGGATGGAATCATTGCGGCGATGGAAACCTTATGGATCAATCCGGAAATTACGAAAGGCGTATTATTATTTTTAGCAGCAAACCAAGCTAATGATCTAATTCCGGAAAAGGATGCGGAACCCGGAAAAATACTCCACGAAGCTCGCAATGGAGAGATGGCAAATACGGGTGAAATTCCTTTTAAACAATATTACGGGACAATCGATGCCACGCCACTATTCATCATGTTGGCGGGAATGTATTACGATCGTACAGCTGATTTGAACTTGATTAAACAAATCTGGTTAAATATTATTGCCGCGATCGATTGGATCGATAACTACGGGGATATCGATGGTGATGGTTTTGTAGAATATATACATAAGTCTAAAAATGGACTGACGAATCAAGGCTGGAAAGATTCCTTTGATTCCATCATGCATGAAAACAATCAACTTGCTGAACCACCCATTGCGCTATGTGAAGTCCAAAGTTATGTATACGGCGCCAAAAATCATGCTGCGAAATTAGCCTTAGAACTTGGTGAACAACATTTGTCATCAAAATTGTTCAATGAAGCTGCGGTGTTAAAAAAGAATTTCAATACACGTTTTTGGGATGAGGAACTATCCACTTTCGTTTTGGCGCTCGATGGCCAAAAAAGACCTTGCAGAGTGAAATCTTCTAATGCTGGACACTGTTTATTTACAGGCATTGCTGACAAAGACAAGGCCATTATACTTGCAGACACGCTACTCCATTCGGATATGTTTAGTGGGTGGGGAGTCAGAACCCTGTCATCATTAGCAGGAAGATATAATCCGATGTCCTATCATAACGGCTCGATTTGGCCCCACGACAATGCGTTAATAGCTTACGGACTATCGAAGTATGGCTTGCAAAAACATGTTTTAAGAATTATGGAATCCATATTTGATGCCTCGTTATATATAGAGTTGCAAAGAGTGCCGGAACTATATTGCGGTTTTGATAAAAGACAAGGTATAGGGCCTACAGCTTATCCCGTTGCCTGCTCACCACAAGCTTGGGCGGTGGGAACTGTATTTATGCTGCTACAGTCGTGTCTGCGGGTCGATATAAATGCCATAAATAAGACGATAGCTTTTGATCGAATTATACTTCCAGATTATCTTCATGAAATTCATCTCCATGATTTAAGATTGGGAAATGGAAAATGTAGCCTAATCATTAATCGTTCGAAATATGGTAACGTAGGTTTTCATATTCTCCATAAACCAGATGATTGGGAAATTGTGATAAACTAATTATATGGGTTGTCTAATGTCTAATTATATGCGGTATAAAGCGGCTTTTGTCCGTGGTAATTGGCATATCAGATTCTCTAAAGGAGATGCCACAAGCCTCCTGTCCTATAATCCAGCTGCCGATAATCGAAAAACCAGTATCTTCACGGTGTAAGTTAGCCAGCTCCTGGTAGATGTATCCCTCTTCTCCATATTCGCCATCGGTGTGATAGATCATCTGCTTGTCGTAATACATCTCTATATTGGCACCCTCACGAGACAGGATAGGTTTTTTGACAAAATGCTTCAAGTGTGCTGGTTCCTTAAAATAAGCAGCTAGAAGATAAGGATGATTAGGAAATAATTCCCAGAGTATAGGAAGTATCGCTTTGTTGGATAATAGCATCTTCCAAGATGGCTCTATCCATTGTGCCTCGTTGGGGTCGTTTACAATATGCACACCAAACTCTTCCTGTGCCATCCATTCCCAAGGGTATAATTTAAAAATAGAGAGAATGGGTTCGCCTTCCAGATCGACAAAACTATTGCCACTCCACCCGATATCATCGATATAGATAAGTTTAGTGTCAATACCTGCCTGAAGAGCGGTGTCGCGGAGATATTCGACATTTGTCAAGTCTTCCAAGGTTTCTTTGGCACAAGAAAAATGTAGAACATTTCCTTTAAGGTAGGGTTTTAGTTCTGTCCAGCTCCGAATCAATTGCTCGTGGATACTATTGAATTGGTCCGTAAGTTCGGGAAAATAGTGGTTCTTCCAATACCATTGTACGATACCCGTCTCAAAGAGTGAAGTCGGTGTATCGGCATTGAATTCCAGCATCTTTAATGTGCCCCGTTCGGCATTATAGGCAAAATCAAAGCGCCCATATATCGCCGGATCGTCATTCTCCCAGGTCCGCTCCATATGGGGAATCATAAAAGGCGGTATATGAAAATGCTGATACTGCTTGTTCCTGATAATGTATTCAACGGCATCTAGACACATCTGCCATAGCTCGTTGGTCGCTTTATAGATCAGATCAGCATCTCGATTACGGATTTCATAATAATAATCGTCGATCCAGTATGGTATCTCATCGAGTGTATGGTAACCATATCCGATAGATTCCAAACGGGACTGCCATTGCGGATCGATCCGCAGTTTTTTGATTTGCATCAGGAACCGTAGGAAGAACGCGTATTAGAAGTTGCACTACGACCAAAACCGCCGCGCTGAGACTGATAAGCAGCTGCCTTCGCAGCATTGGTGCCAGCCACCGATTGCGGATGCAAACTGTTATTAGCGTAGCCGAAACCTCCTCCTAAGTGTCTAAAAGCCATAAACCAGAGTAGGGCAGAACCCATGCCATTTCCCGAACGTTCTTGTGAATAGCTATCGGTGACTTCTGTATAAGCGGCTGTCGTGTCTGCCCGCATAAATATCCGCTGTTTGCCCTCCGCAGTTTGCGAGTCTTTGGGCTGTGCACAAGAAGCTAATACCGAAGTGATTAAAACTAATTTTATACTTTTTGATGCTGTTTTTCTCATTATTGTACAGTTACATAGATAGGTACCTTACTCAATGTGGCAGATGAATCCGTGGTATTCCAAGTGCCTGGTGCTATAGCGGTCACCATGGTATCGCTCTTCGAGGTAATTTGCTCGCCATTGTACCAGATATGCTGTGTGGTAATATGTAATACAGAATCTCCTTTAGTCACCGTTTTTAAAGTGACTTCCCGGGCTGATTTTTTATCCAGGTGTTCCAATGCTTGCTCGCTTTGCCCATTGTTACAAGACATAAAGCCGATGAAGCAAAGTGCCGATAATAAATATTTCATCTATTTATTTTTTCTTGTCGCTGATAAGAGCCCGAGCAAATAACCAAGCTTGCGAACTCATCGAAGATAATCATCAAGTTGCACCCATGATTATTTACGCCTCAGTCCCATGTACTGATTTTTTTACAAAATTAACGAAAATACATTACATTCTTATTTGTTTTCCGGTATTACGGCCCAAATAACATTGGCGGCGTCATCCGTAACAAGCATATAATGCGAAGTAAATACAACAGCGACAGGGCGTCCATAGACCTCCGACTTTTTTTCGTCAGCAACAAAGCCAGTTAGGAAATCCTGCGGCTCACCTATAGGTTTTCCATGCTCGAACGGTACGAAAACTACTTTATACCCGACGAGATGCGACCGGTTCCAAGACCCATGTTGGCCTATATATGCTCCTGCTTGGAAAGCAGACGTTCTACTAAATGCTAAACCTAGCGAAGCCGTATGCGAACCAAGTGCATAGTTAGGTGTAAGCGATTTTGCGGTTAATGAATCTGGAGCCACACCTAGGCTTTCAGGATGTTCTGTACGCCATCGCGGGTCGACATGCTTCCCCCAGTAGGTATAGGGCCATCCATACCAACCGCCCGATTTTACGGCGGTAATATAATCGGGAACAATCTCATCACCAAGTTCATCCCGTTCATTGACAGCAGTCCACAATTGACGCGTAGTCGGTTCCCAGTCCATACCTACAGGGTTTCGGAGACCTGCTGCATATATTTTCTTATCCGAACCATCAGGATTGATTTCTAAAATCAACGCTCTGCCGACCTCCTTGTCCATCCCATTCTCTCCAACATTGCTACCCGAACCGACGGATATATATATTTTTGATTGATCGTCATTTGTACTTAAGTTACGGGTCCAGTGATTATTGTAGCCTCCGGCCGGTAGGGAAAGAATCTTTTCGGGCTTGTTTGTAATCTGCCCACGAGAAGGATCATAGGGAAAGCGTGTTAACGCATCGGTGTTTGCTACATAAAAATAATTGCCAATGATCAGCATGCCATAAGGCTGCGACAGACCACTTAAAACAATATCTTTTTTTTCGGCTATGCCGTCGTTATCGTCGTCTCGAAAGCGCAGTATTTCATTGGGACTTTTATCGCGGAAAAGATTGCGTGAGTTTTCCTTCTCGGGATCTTCTTTTTCTTTCTCTGTGCGTGACTGCGCAACAAAAATATCCCCATTCTCCGCCACGTAGATGTTTCGTGGACTATTAAGGTCACCGGCAAAAGCAACAACCTTATATCCTGACGGTGCAATTGGCATACGGTTATCTTTCCAGCCAATTACTTTTGCAAACTTGTTCTGCGAGGGCGTATCAAAGGGTGCTTTTAAGTCGATTTCAGCACCATATTCTGCCGTAATAGAACTTGTATCACTATTTTTAGTTAATGTGTCTTTGTTGTCTGAGGAGCCGTTGCCGGATCCGCTGCAGGAGATGATCAACATAATAATGGGCAAAAGTGCTATTATCTGTCTTACTTGCCGTATGTTCTTCTGTTTCATATGATTGTTATATTTTGCTATATCAATAGTTTTATAACAATCTTTTTGAAGGATAGTTCCTTCTTCATAACAGTTTCTCTTCTGGCTGTCATAAAAAGCATAAAAGTGATTCTCCATTTTCAGAGCCCCAAAAAGTGTATTAACTTTAAATTGTTCATCTGGTAAATTGACTTAGTGGCAGATTAATGGATATACACTATGGGAAAACAAACAAACTTTGAAGTCATCATTATCGGTGGTAGTTACGCCGGTCTCTCTGCGGCGATGTCTTTGGGTCGTTCTTTACGCTCGGTATTGGTTATTGACAGCGGATTGCCTTGCAACCGGCAGACGCCACATTCACAAAACTTCTTGACACACGACGGACAGACACCTGGCCAGATTATCGCAGAAGCTAGGGGTGGACTTATGAAATATGGTACCATAAAGTTTCACAATGGTCTTGCAGTCCGTGCGGAGAAAACAGGCCAAGGTTTTACCGTGACTACCCGCACTGGGGAGACATTCAACGGACAAAAGCTCATATTTGCCACCGGTATAAAAGATATTATGCCTGCTATTCCCGGTTTTTCAGCGTGTTGGGGCATATCCGTCATTCACTGTCCATACTGTCATGGTTACGAATATCGTAACGAAAAAACAGCTATTCTCGCCAACGGCGCAAAAGCCTACCACTTAGCATCTTTGATTAACAACCTGACGGACGACCTTACACTTCTTACAAACGGCAGGGTTGAGTTTGATTTTCCAGCTGCCGAAAAGTTGAAGGCAAACGGTATAGGTATTACCGAGAAAGAGGTTGTGGAGATCACCCATGAAGATGGTTATGTTAAAGAGGTTGTTTTTGCTGATGGCAGCCGCGAGGCTTTTACAGCGGTATACGCTGCTTTGCCTTTTGAGCAACATTCAGATATTCCTGCAGCTTTGGGCTGCGCGTTCACCGAACACGGTTATATTCAAGTCGATACGATGCAGAAAACCACGGTTGAAGGTATTTTTGCTTGCGGCGACAACGCCGTTATGATGCGCTCGGTGGCAAATGCTGTCGCTTCCGGAAATGTTACGGGTGCTATCGTCAATAAAGAGCTTGTGGACGAGCGTTTCTGACCTGCTATAAAAACTATGTTTCCTTACGAAAACGACGTACGTTGTAACAATCGATCTCGGATCGTCGTATCTGGAGTATAGTGGCTCAAAAACTAATATTGTGTGAATTCTTGATTTCTGCCATCACAAAAGTGCTATGTGTGCTTCCAATACTTTCGACGGTACCTAACTTGTTAAAAACAAACTCTTGATAATGTTTCATATCTTTAGCAAAGACTTTCAAGATAAAATCGTAGTCGCCGGAAATATTGTAGCATTCTACCACCTCATCGATCTTCATAATGTCCGCTACAAAACGATGGCCAATCTTGCGATCATGCTGTTTCAATTTGATATTACAAAAAACAATAAAACCTTGGCTGAATTTTTCGGGATTGAGTAAAGCAATGTACTTTTTAATATATCCTTCATTCTCCAATCTTCTTACCCGTTGTAATACCGGTGTTGGCGACAAATTTACCTGTTTAGCCAATTCCTTAATCGTATGATTAGAATCATTTCCCAATATTTTCAATAGTAATAAATCCGTCTTATCAAGTTCTTCCATAGCATAAAACTCTTTTGTGGGGACAAATTTAGATAACAAAAAGTTAATTATGCTAAAATATCTTGTTGAAAAAGTGATATCCTCTGATTATTTAAAAATTTATGGTTATTAATGCGTACGAATTAACTTTGCGTAGCGTAAAACTGATGAAAAAAAATATCTAATTTTACGGAACTGTTCAGCATAAATACAGTGATTATTTTATGAAATTTTTAGTTACCGGAGGTACCGGATTTATTGGAGCACGTGTGGTGGTTAACCTATGGGAGCGTAAAATACCGGTAGTCGTTGCCGATTTGAATTTGAATATCGCGTGGACAAAGCAGATCGCGCTTTTAAAATATCGGGAGGATCCGCTTAAACTTGCCGAACTTCAGGAGCAAATAGATCAAACTTCATTTATACACCTCGATGTTTCAAACAGAGAACAGGTTAATGAGGTGTTTCTTAAATTCCCCGATATTACACATGTTATTCATTTGGCTTACCTAATGAGTGCGGAAGTAGAAGCCGATCAGTATCGCGGAGCTGCCGTCAATATCCAAGGTATGATTAATATGTTTGATATGACGGTCGATCATAAACTGACACGCCTTGTGTTTGCTAGTAGTGAAACCATTTATGGGGCGAAGCACAGCGCATATGGTGACGAAGATTATGCCGTGAGGGAGGAAGACTTCTGTTCCCTTGATGATCATTTTTATACCTACGGCGTAATGAAGATGCTCAATGAGTTCACAGCGCAAAAGTATATCAAAACCAAGGGGGTCAGCATTGCCGCTATGCGCCCACCGGTGGTATATGGGGATGGACGGATGCGTGGATCGGTTCTCTGGGCCTGTGAGTTTGCCACAAATCCGGCACTTGGTCAGCCGGT
Source organism: Sphingobacterium micropteri (assembly GCF_014692515.1). GTDB lineage: Bacteria > Bacteroidota > Bacteroidia > Sphingobacteriales > Sphingobacteriaceae > Sphingobacterium > Sphingobacterium micropteri. The sequence goes on from NZ_JACOIK010000001.1 coordinate 377,870, forward strand.
TAAATTACCGTTCTCGAAAGACGCCCGCGACTGCTGGATTTATGTTGATGATGTGGCGGAGCAGTTTGTCCGACTTTCTTTAAAATCAAAACTCAACCATTTCGCCTACAATAATGGCGGGCATTCCGTAACGGCGGAGGAACTGATGCTGACGGTTCAACGTATTGTTCCGGATGCACAGTACGAATTTGACGAAAATGTGTCGCGTACGGCGTTAATAGATCGTTGTGACAGCTCCCGGTTGGAACAAGAAATTGAGTTTATTCCCCGATCACTGGAGGATGGTGTGCGAACACAAATTGAGGAAGCGCGTTGCAGACAGCTGCAGATCAGTTATTAAAAAAGTTCTATATTTATTGCCAATTAAGTGCGATATTAAAAGTAAGATATATGTCAGGATTTCGTAATACAGTTGTAGGTAGTTATCCCCGTCCAGAAAAATTAGCGGATACGATGAAACGGCCGGTGATGAATCGGGATGAAGTGGATGATTACATTAAGTGGGCGGCAAAAGATCAGGCTAGTTTGGGCTTGGATACGATCACCGACGGTGAAGGATATCGGGAGAATATGTATTATTTCTATCAAAAACGTATTGATGGTATTACTTTCGAGGATATGCCTAAGGTTTCTTTTGGTACGGCTGGTTTTGGAATTGAGTGTCCCAGAGTGATTGGAGAGCTTAAGAATCCACGCTTTGATATTGCCCGCAACTGGAAAATCGCCCGTGATGCTGCTCCCAACGGCGTAGAGGTTAAATTGACCGTAACCGGGCCGCATGTGTTGTATCGTTTCAGTGTGAATGAACGTAAAGATCTTTATCCTGATGCACAGGCATTATGCCGTGCGTGGGCAAATGTTTTGAGAGATGAAATTGTGGAAGCTATCGCTTTGGGATGTGAGCATGTACAGTTTGATGAACCCATGTGGACAGAATCTCCCGAAGAAAGTCTTTGGGCAGCCGAGATCTTGGCCGAGCTGATCGAATCACTGCCTAAAAAAGTACGGGTGGGTCTACATGTATGTGGGGGTAATCCGAGAAGAAAGCGAGTTTATTTTACGAAGTATACAGATCTGGTAGAGGCTTTTAAAGCCGTTCCGGTAGATGAGCTTTTGCTAGAACATTGTACGTTGAGCTATAATATGTTGGAATTGTTTGATGAATGGGATTTTAAAGGAGATTTAGCCATAGGTGTGATAGATCAACGCAGTGACGCGCTAGAATCTATTGAGGAAATACGAGAGCGTTTAAAGCCTGCGTTGGATTATTTTCCTGCGGATCGTTTGATTTTAACGAGCGAATGCGGGTTTGGACATGTGCCCATTGACGTCACCCATGCCAAATTAAAGCGCTTAGTAGAGGCTTCTAAAGTGTTATAAAATTTGGCGGATGGTTTTTTTTATGGGGAGCGTTTGGGTTAGAAGATTTTATTAGCCCATTCGATCTCTTCTTGATTAATCGCGTGTCCAAAATTCTCGTAAACTTTTAGCGTGACATCTGCATTCATTTCATTCAGTATTTTTTCGGTAGCATATACCCGCTCTATAGGTACATGAAAATCTGGGTTGCTCGTTCCTATAAAAATGGGTGTTTGCTGAAAGTCGCCTTGGTAGTTCCGTCTATTGATTTTCTCGCCGATGATGCCGCCGATGATCGCAACCGCACCGCCATACTGCTGGGCGTTTCTAGCGATATACTCTAAGGTTAAACAGGCACCTTGTGAGAACCCAAAGAAGTAGATGTTTTTCGGCGTTATGCCAGCATCGGTAGCTGTTTTCACGCTCTGGTCAACAATGTCTATCGCCGATGTTAGCCACGGTTCATTTTGTTCGATAGGCGCGATAAAGGAGTGCGGATACCACGTGTGATTTGTAGCTTGGGGCGCTAAGATGGCATAGCTGCCCACATTCAAGTGTGTCGCAAGCCCCAAAATATCTTCTGCATTGCCGCCCCGCCCATGAACCATAATTAAGGCCTTTTCTGCGTTGTTTAAAGCTTTACCAGCAGTGTTTAGTGCGAAATGATGTGTCATTATTCAAATATTTACGTTGTTTTATACCTTTTATGATAGTGCCGGTAACACCTGTTCAATTTCTGAACGCATCCCTTCAAACTGTTTGGGGAGTTTAAGCGCCGTCCCCAATTCTACTAAAGGTTCGTCGACGGTAAAACCCGGATTGTCTGTTGCAATCTCGAAAAGTACGCCTCCTGGTTCCCTAAAATATAAAGAGTAGAAATAATCCCTGTCAATTTTAGGCGTGATATGAAGACCTGCAGATACCACCTTTTCTCTAAACGCCATTAGTACATTATCATCTTTAACACGAAAAGCAATGTGATGGTTTGTTCCGGCCGCTTGGTGACCACGCGTGGCCGATGGAGTTTCGATAAGGTCAATAAAATTGGCCGTGTCTATCGCGTCGGTGATAAAGCGATAACGATTGTCTTCTTGTTTTTGAAGTTCATAGCCCAATATGTCTGTGAGTACCTTCGCGGTCGCGTCCTTATTTTGTAAGGTGAGCGTCGTATTATGAAATCCTTTCAAAGCGAAATCTTCCGTGATCTCATCAGTTGTCCATACTATCCGGCTGTCCGTTGCTGCTGGTTCGATAAACTGTAGCTGCAAGCCATCTGGATCTTCGAAGGAAATCAGTTTTTCACCGAAGATTTCGCCTTCTGCATAAGGGATATGGTAGTGCTTCAATCTTTCTTTCCAAAAATCCAAGGCGCCTTGAGGTACGGAATATCCGATATGTGTCGCCATTCCTGCTCCGTTTCTACCTCTTCCGATTCCTTCCCAAGGAAAGAACGTTAATATGGTACCGGCTTCACCGCTTTTATTTCCGAAATAAAAGTGGTAAGTGCCCGGATCGTCAAAGTTAACGGTCTTTTTTACGAGACGAACACCTAAAACCTTGGTATAGAAATCCAAATTCCTTTTTGCTTCATTGGCAATTGCCGTGATATGATGCAAACCTAATATTCTATTTTCCATGACATATCTGTTTTATTGATGATTAACGCTACGGAAAGCATGTTTTACAGGTTGCTCCAATAGCATTTACTTTTATAACCTTTACCGTTTATGGATAGTACAAAGATAATGTACCACTTTTTTGGCTACATTGATCTAGGTTAAGAAAACCTATTCATAAAACTAAAACATAACTTTTATTGTTTTTGAATAAAACAGTAAACAAAGGAAAGAGAATGATGGACACACAAAATTTAAAAGGAAAAAACTGGGCGGCCAGAAAAATAAACCAAACTTATATCCTAAGTATCGACGATAAGAGTAGTATTGTGGACACATTAACCGATTTTGTGGCATCGCAGAAAATTGTTGCCGGGGAAATTACGGGAATCGGGGCTACCAATGAAGCTACTTTACGTTTTTTTGACCCGGATACAAAAGAGTATGTGGATAAAACCTTTACAGAACAAATGGAGATCAGTAACCTTTCGGGTAATATTGCTGAGGTTGACGGGAAGCTCATGCTACATTTGCACGTGACATTGGGCAAAAGCGATTATTCAGCCTTAGCAGGACATCTTTCTGACGCAAAAATACGTGGCGCAGGTGAATTTTTCATTAACGCCATTCATACGAAAGTGATAAAAATAAAAAATGAAGATATAGGGTTGAATTTTTATGATTTCGAAGGCGGCCTTTAACTTTTTCTATACACTTCCTGTATTGCATCATGGTTGCAATAAATGAAATCTTTCCTATCTTTGATGAAAGTTACGAACACAATGACAGAATTTTGGGAAGAAGCATTTCGGGATAAACAGGAGATGTGGGGCTTTAAGCCTGCCCAATCCGCTATACTTACAAAAGATTTTTTTGTAGAAAAAGGCATAGCGAATATACTTATTCCCGGTATGGGTTACGGACGAAACGCACAGCTTTTCATAGAAAGTGAAATGGACGTAACAGGAATTGAAATTTCAAAAACGGCAATTGCATTAGCGCGAAAACATTACGGTACGGATATGGTTATTCATCACGGTTCCGTAACAGATATGCCCTTTGATAATAACCAATATACCGGTATTTTTTGCTATGCGTTAATTCACTTATTAGATAGTGACGAAAGAGCAAAGCTGATAAGCGACTGCTATAACCAATTAACCGAAAACGGCTATATGGTTTTTACAGCTATCACAAAGCAGGCCCAAACTTACGGACAGGGAAAACAAATAGGCAAAGACCGTTTTGAAATGTACGGCGGCGTGAAGATGTTCTTTTATGATAACCAAGCTGTACAGGAAGAGTTCGGTAAATACGGATTGATCGAAGTTACAGCGGTAAACGAAAACTATCCTTTCTATTTGATAAAATGTCGGAAATAAATGCTGTCGTACATCCAATATCTCGCTCTTTCCTAAAATGGTCCAAACTTTGCGTACGAAATACAAGGGCAGCTTCATGTACCTAACCCGACTTCGTGTACCTTTGGAGGAAGAGATATGAATACTCTTTTTATAACAACCGCGTCGATGGGGGAGGAAAGAGGAGCAGGGTTATATGCTATCGAGCTGGAAGATGAAGGTTTCGTTGAAAATAAAGTAAATTGGCCCGTGGCAATAATTTAAACTATCTTTTCTTATTCTTCATTGTCATTTTAGCCTTTACGCCACTACCATAGTTGTATGTTTTGCTATTGCTTTCTTTCTTTTTATGAAAAGCTCCATCTTGCGATTCTTCCCCTTCATTCTTTTCTTTAGGGTTATCGGATGGGCGATAAATAATAAGATCATCCGGAAGAGGCACGATAGGGATTTTCTTTCCTAAAGATTGTTCTATTTTTTTGAGTTCAGGAAGTTCAATGTCTGTAGCAAATGTGATAGCTAAGGTTTCATCATTTGAAGTTTTTAAAACATGTTGTACAAAAACATCGCTATTTTCTGGTATTTCAAAATGAAATATAAATGGAATCCCACTTAGATCTAAATTACTATTGCCTTCATTTGCAATAACGAGTATTCGACATGCTGAGGTTTGCTTAAAATCATGGATATCATCAAAACCTAAATCATCATGAAAAAATGGTTGTAATACAGCAGCTTCTCCTTTCGGAACATGTAGTCTTTCCATTAGATTGTGTGCTGTAAGTCGACTGTTTACAAATACCACAACTTTGTCAAACACATCATCGTCACGCATCAACGCATTTAGCAAATTGATTTTGGTTGTAAAATTAGGCACTTGATACAACAGGAGCTCGTGTGTGTTAGCTGTTTCTTCGGCGAGCTCTTCCACTTCAATAATTGTCGCAAAAGGCATAAAATCGTCAATCATCAAATGTAATTTTTCATGTTCAACGGTGCTGAATGCTAAATACTGTACTTTTCCACAACTTTGTGCCAGCTCTCTTACCGTTGTTTGCATTCCCTGTTTCACTATTTCTTCCGCATCATCAATGATGAATGTCTGAATACGATTTAAATTAAGCCCTAGTTTCAGATACACGGCACGAGCACGGTTTGGTGTAGCAACCACAATATCTACTCCGCGCACAAGATCTTCAATCTCCTTCTCCATACTTCCACTCGTTTTGAGCCCCATGATATGGAGATCCTTATTCTGGCTAATAGTCAGAAAACGATCAATTATTTCAGCAATTCTATCTTCGTTAGGGGCTAAAATTAAGACTTTAGGCGCTTCATCTTGTGTGTATTTTAAACGCATCAATACACCAAGCACATAGGTGGTGGTTTTTCCGGCACCTTCCGGCGCAATGCCAACGATACTATGCCCACCGACTATTCGGGAAAGTGATTTCAATTGGATTTCTTTTGCTGTAAAATAACCCAAATCGTTCATAGATGTATGAAGACGTTTACTAAGCTTTAATTTATCTAAAGACACGGCTGAATAATTAAATGAATACGAAAGGACAAAGTTAACTAAAATATAATTGGTGTTTTTTGTAAATTGTGCCACTATCTATATTATTAATTATGCGAAAAAAAACACAAATAATCGCCGCCGTGATGCTATTTTCTACGACGGTTGCTGTTAGTCAGATGAAAGTTCGGGAAGAATTGCCTGAAAAATATAAGTGGAACCTTGCTGATCTCTATGCTACAGACGCGGTTTGGAAAGAAGAAAAGGAGCGGATACAACAACAAATGCAGGAAGTAATTTCGTATAAGGGCAAGCTTACGCAGTCTGCAACTTTTCTTTTGGAAGCATTGGAGTTGAATAGTAAGTTGGTCAAGGACATGGCCAGATTATTCTCTTATGCGGCGATGAAATCTGATCAAGATACCAGAGTAACAAAATACGCGGGTATGAAGCAAGAACTGCAACAGCTTTTTTCAGAATATGGTGCATTAACTTCGTTCATCGAACCAGAATTATTAACATTGGGGGAAGAGCAACTCAACACTTTTTTGACGAAAGAGAAAGAACTGGCAACATACAAATTCTACCTAATGGATTTACTTCGGAAGCGGGCTCACAGAGGTTCCGAAGAAGTCGAGAAAGTAATGGCCTACTCCGCATTAATGTCTGAAAATGCCGCAAATATCTTCAATACTTTTTTTAATGCGGAGTTTCCCTACCCAGAAATTGAATTAAACGGAGAGCGCTTAAAGCTCAATACAGCAAATTTTGCATTGTACAGAGCGAGCGAAGATAGGGAAGTTAGGCGTAAGGTATTTGCCTCTTATTTTGGTAAATTGAACGAATTTCAACGCACTTTTGGAGCTCAGCTATATGGAAATATCAATGCGGCGTTGTTTACGACAAAAGCTAGGAATTACGGGAGTACATTAGAAAGGGCATTGGATAGCGACAATATCCCCACAACGGTTTTTCAGAATCTGGTCAAAAATGTAAATGGAAACCTTGAAACCTTTCACCGCTATCTGAACCTTCGGAAACGCATGATGGGAGTAGATACACTGCATTATTATGATCTTTATGCACCTTTGGTTGAAGAAGTTGATTTAGCCTATACGGTGGAAGAGGCTGTTGAAAATATTCTGCAATCTTTGCAACCTTTAGGCACTGATTACGTAGAGGTGTCAAAAAAAGCATTCCAGGAAAGATGGATTGACATGTATCCCAACGAGGGAAAAAGATCCGGCGCGTATTCCAATGGTTCTGCGTACGACGTACATCCGTATATACTCATGAACTACAATGGGCAATATAATGATATGTCCACATTGACCCATGAATTGGGGCATACGATGCACAGCTACCTAACCAATAATAAGCAACATTTCGCCAACGCAAACTATTCGATTTTTGTTGCCGAAGTGGCATCCACATTAAATGAAGAGTTGCTGAACGATTATATGTTACAACAAATTAAAGACGATAAGATCCGGCTCGCTATTCTCGGAAACTATCTCGAAGGTGCTAAAGGAACATTGTTCCGGCAAACGCAGTTTGCTGAATTCGAGTCGATGATCCATGATAAAGTCGCCGCCGGCGAAGCGCTCACCGGCGAAGATTTCGATAACATGTATCTCGACCTAACCAAGCGTTACTACGGTCATGATAAAAATATTTGTATAGTGGATGACTACGTCAAATCCGAGTGGTCTTACATTCCACATTTTTATTATAATTTCTACGTTTACCAATACGCAACATCGTTCACCGCCTCTACTGCTCTCTCGGAAAAGGTACTAAAAGGTACAGATGAAGACCGAAAAAAATACCTCGATTTTTTAGCCTCTGGAAGTACCAAATACCCTGTGGATTTGCTTGTTGATGCTGGCGTAGATATGAATACTTCAGAACCATTTGATCTGACTATTGCGAAGATTAACGCTGTCATGGCAGAGATGGAGACCATTCTGACAAGAATTGGGAAATAATGGATTTCCAAGCCATAGCCTACTTTCGTAAGCTATGGCTCTATAATGCTAAAATCTGGTGCCTGTAAAGATTCAATTTGCCATTTTATGTGATCAATCGTTATAGGATACGCTGCGTGATCGCGTAAGCTCTCATGTACTGCGTTAAATAAGCGATTATAATCTCCTTTTCGTGCGGCAAGTAATGACGTCTGTTTTTCACCATTACCATCCACAACCGTTAGCTTCCCTTCGCTTCCTTCTGGTTCAATCCCATATCCTGGTGCAGTTGGGAGCATACCATCAATTAACTGCTGTTCTTGGACATCGGCCATTTTTTTAATAAAAGATCCTTTTGATCCATGAACGACGAAGGCTGACTGTGGATCGGCTACCAAGAGATTTCCAGTCAAAAATACCTGTAGGTTATGGGGATAGATTAAATGAAAATTAAAGTAATCAGGTACTTGTGATTCTGGTCTGTTAATAGCCGTTGTTTTGATTATTTTACTAGGCTTTCCAAACAGGGAGAAAGCTTGATCCAGCAGGTGTGGACCTAAATCATACGCGACGCCGCTTGAAACATATTGGCTGTTTTCTTTGAATTTTTTAGGTCCCAAGGCCATATTGTAGCGGTCAAAACGCATGTGTACTTCGATGAGTTTTCCGAGTTGACCACTTTCGATAATCTCTTTCATTTGCATAAAGTGGCTATCGTAACGTCTATTTTGGTAGAAAAAAATCTTCTTGCCTGTCTTTTCGCTTATCGCAGATAATTTATCCAGTTGATCGAGATTGTCTACAGCAGGTTTTTCCAACAGCACATGTTTTCCCGCTTCTAGCGACTCTTTTGCGAACTCGAAATGCGTATAATTGGGTGTATTAACAATAACAAGTTCTATACTATCATCGGCCAACAGATCAGTAACACTGTCGTAACTTTTAACGTCGGGATAGATGTCCTTTGCCGTTTTCGTTGTTCTTTCAACGACTGCCGTGAAATTAAAATGATCGTTAGTATAGATAAAAGGGGCGTGGAAAACACGTCCTGACATTCCAAAACTTAGTATGCCTGTATTAATTTTTGGTTTTTCCATTGTGTTTGGTAGCTGTTCCATCCTGTAAAAATACAAAAAATATGATAGCTCTATCTCGCGAGCCCAGCATTCTAAAAAGCGAGCGTGTAGATGTCGCGATCGTTGCCAATTCAACTATTTAAATTTTCGAAAACTTTTGCATGTACCGGACGTTCTTCTGTATAAGCAACCAAGTGGAGTAGAGAACTATTAAAGTAAAATTATCATGGCAAATGGACATAAAAATAAAGTCGGCGACCTAGGGAAGAACACGGTAGCAAGTGAGGGTAAACCGATGACCACCGATCAAGGCGTAAAAATTAATGACGATGCAAACTCCTTAAAAGCTGGTGAGCGAGGTGCGTCTTTACTAGAAGATTTTATACTTCGTGAGAAAATAACGCATTTTGATCACGAACGTATTCCGGAGCGGATTGTACATGCCCGCGGTTCCGGAGCACACGGTTATTTTGAATTATATGAAGATATGCGTAAATATACGCGTGCTCGAATATTCACAGATACCGAAAATCGCACGCCGGTATTTGTCCGGTTTTCTACCGTGGCTGGAAGCAAAGGTTCAGGGGATCTAGCACGCGATATCCGGGGCTTTGCTGTTAAGTTTTACACACAGGAAGGCGTGTTTGACCTTGTCGGAAATAATACACCGGTATTCTTTATTCAGGACGCCATGAAGTTTCCAGATATTATACACTCGGTGAAACCGGAGCCTGATTGGGAGATTCCGCAAGCAGCGTCCGCACACGACACGTTTTATGATTTTATTTCGCTAGCAACCGAATCGCTGCATAACCATATGTGGGCAATGAGCGACAGAGGAATTCCAAGAAGTTATCGGATGATGGAAGGTTTTGGTATCCACACGTTTCGGCTGGTGAATGAACAGGGAGAATCGCATTTTGTTAAATTTCACTGGAAGCCGAAGCTGGGTGTGCACTCTGTTACATGGGATGAAGCTGTAAAGATAAATGGAGCAGATCCTGATTTCCATCGTCGTGATCTATGGGAGGCTATAGAAGCTGGACATTTTCCGGAATGGGAACTTGGGTTGCAGATTATTCCGGCAGAAGACGAGCACAAATATGAATTTGATCTTTTGGATGCAACGAAATTTGTACCAGAAGAGCTCGTTCCGGTAAAAATTATTGGGAAGATGACCTTGGATCGTAACCCAGATAATTTTTTCGCAGAAACCGAACAGGTCGCTTTTCACCCGGGACATATCGTGCCAGGCATCGATTTTACCAATGATCCACTACTGCAAGGTCGTCTTTTCTCTTATACAGACACGCAGTTATCCCGTTTAGGAGGCCCTAACTTTCGGGAAATCCCCATTAACCGAACTGTCAACGAAGTACATAACAACCATCGTGATGCGCAGATGCGTATGACGATCAACCAAGGTAAAGCAGCTTATTTTCCGAATACCATAGGCGGCGGCTGTCCACATTTAGCGAAGATGGCAGAGGGAGGATTTACCTCCTTTGAGGAACGGATAGATGGCAAAAAGATACGAGACCGAAGCGCAAGTTTCAATGATCATTTCTCGCAACCGGCCTTGTTTTTTAGAAGTCTAACAGAATGGGAGCAGACCCATTTAATTAATGCTTATGTTTTTGAACTGGGTAAGTGTAATCGAGATGCCATTAAAGAACGTATGTTGTGGCTTTTGTCACAGATAGACGATCGATTGGCCACGGCTGTTGCCAGTAAGCTCGGAATGCAAATACCGATGGATATCGAAAGGCCGATAAATCAAAACATAGGAGCAGATGCAGATCCACATAAGCATGAGCCTTCTGCCGTTAAACATTATCTGGAAAAATCGGAGGCACTCAGCCAGGAACCGCTGCCAACGACAATTATAGAAGGAAGAAAAATCGCCGTTCTGGTGGCAGACGGGTTTGATATGGCTGCATTGCAAAAAATGAAGGCCTATCTCGAAGAATTAAAACATGCAAATTTTCAGCTTATAGCACCTCATGGAGGCACAATACGTTGTACGGAAAACATGGAGCATCGGGTAGATGCGTCATTAATGACAACGGAAAGTGTACTTTTTGATGCATTATACATTCCCGGAGGAATCCAAAGTATACAAGCGCTTAAGAGCGAAGGAAAGGTATTCAAATTTATACACGAAATGTTAAAACATTGTAAGGTCATTGCTTTTGACGGAGAAGCAGAAGAGCTTTATAAGCTTTCGGCAGCAAAAGACTTTGTTCACGACGAGGCAATCTTGTTAAACGGATCGCCGGAACACTTTGCGGGCGCACTGGCTAAGCATCGTAACTGGCAGCGAGAGCCGCATACGCTACATATTGCCGTATAGCCGAAGCTAACGCGATTTTGCATGCAAAGATGTTGTCGATATGCGCAAATTTTCTACAGAAAATCACGTATTTTAGTTGCTATGTTTGTGATTATTATAAATCGTGATCAGAAAAATCATATCGTATGAGCCCAAATAAGTTCACCAGTATACAGCATCTTCGCGTGATGGTTATCACACTTCTCCTTTTTAACGGAATTTTAAATGCGCAGATACAACCAGAAAAGGCCGTAAAGCATCAAGCAGGTATTCTTTTAGAAGAGTTTTTGTTTATAGAAGCGGATTTTCCGTCTTGTCATTCGGCAACGATTGTGGAGTTAGCTAACAAGGAATTGCTTTGTACGTATTTTGGTGGAACGTATGAGCGACATCCAGATGTGGAGATTCGTTTACAACGTAAGAAGTTGGATGGTACGTGGACTCCTCCGATATCTGTTGCACATGGTATTCAGCCAGATGGAGAGCGGTTCCCAACGTGGAATCCGGTATTGTTTCAGCCCAAAGGGGAAGATCTTATGTTGTATTATAAAGTCGGACCTAATCCAAGGGAGTGGTGGGGTGAATTTATAACATCTAAAGATAATGGTCATACCTGGAGTAAGCCGCAGCGGCTGAAAGATAAACTCCTAGGACCGATTAAAAATAAACCGATACAGTTGTCGGATGGGACTATTCTATCGGGATCCAGCGACGAGAATGATGGATGGAAGGCGCATGTGGAGCGAAGTACGGATGGCGGTAAAAGTTGGTCGTTTATTGGTCCATTGAATGACGGCAAGAAAATGGCCGCGATACAGCCTGCTTTGTTGACCCATGAAAACGGTAGTATTCAGATGCTTAGCCGTACGAATACCAGTGGCGCGGAACGGATCACCGAGACTTGGTCTACGGATGGGGGCTTAACGTGGTCGGAAATGACCTGGACGACGTTACCTAATAACAATTCGGGTTTGGATGCGGTTACGTTGAAAGATGGTAGGCACCTATTGATTTATAACCACTCGACGCGTGATCAAGAAGGTATGGGACATAAAGGAAGAGGGGTGTTAAACTTGGCGGTAAGTAAGGACGGTAAGGTGTGGGAGGCCGCTTTGATGTTGGATTATATCGATGAACCGGAGAAACAATATTCGTATCCCTCAATCATCCAGACATCGGATGGCCTCGTGCATATCGTATATACTTGGCATCGGGAACGTATCAAGCATGTGGTAGTGGATCCCAACCAGCTGGTGACGTTTCCGATTATTGATGGGCAATGGCCGCTTGAGGATATTCCCTTGGTCATCAGTACAGAAAAATAATGAATTAACTATTTAGAATCCAAGCGCTAATGCGCCACCATCAACGCTAAAGTCTTGTCCTGTTATATAAGTTGCAGCAGGTGACGCCAAAAAGCATGTCATCGCAGACAACTCCTCTGGACGGCCAAAGCGATGTAGCGGCATTCTATTTAATATTTTTGATTTTCTATCTGCGTCCATCACCTGTTGATTCATCAGGGAAGGAAACCATCCCGGTGAAATCGAATTGACAAGAATATTGTCACTACTCCATTCCACTGCTAATCCTCTGGTAATACCTAACACCGCAGATTTGGAAGAGGAATAAGGGACCACTTCGGAAAAACCAAGATAGGATGCCATAGAGGCAATATTGATGATCCTCCCCGTATGGTTAGATTTTTTTAAAAACGGATACGCCGCTTGAGAACATCTGAAAACGCCATCTACATTTACATCGTGAATAGCTCGCCATTGTTCTTCACTGATTTCCTCCGCCCTTAGTCGCTGTGTTATACCAGCGTTGTTTACCAACACATCGATTCCACCAGACGCACCGATTTCGTCGAATTTGTGACGGATATCTACTAAAGAAGAAACGTCAAGGCTATCAAAATGGATGTTCTCGGGAATAGTTGTTTCTACTTCAACTTTTGGTTTTCCTGTCCGACTTAATGCAAAGACAGTTGCACCACAGTTGGCTAATGCGATTGCTTGATGCAATCCCAAACCACTGGAAGCACCTGTAACAATCACTCGTAACCCGTTTAATGAATAAATTTTTTCAAGATAATTCATGACTTTGTTCGGATTATTATAATTCAACTAAATATTTATCTTTAAAGGAAAAACCCCATCCAGGTCGATTATGAGGGCGTGCCATTCCGTTGTCAATTTTTAACGGATGATCTATTAGCGGATCTATCCAGTCAAATGATTCGGCTCCCCTGCCATTACTGATAGTACATAATAGCGGTACGTCGTAATCCTTATAATAATGGGGGAGTACCGGAATATGATTGCTTTTTGCCAACGCTGCACTGTCACGCCATGCTTCTACGCCACCCAAGCGTAAGATATCCGGTTGCCATATATCGATGGCATTTAGTCTGATAAGTTCCCGAAGAGGCAGGGTGCTATATTCCCGTTCACCCATCGCAATTGATATTCCGGCCTGGTTGCGAAGCAATTGATATCCATGGAAATCATTATGGTCAATTGGTTCTTCGAACCAGTTAATATCCAATTGCCGAGCTGCCCTCGCTAAGGATAGTGCCTCCGGTACTTTCATGCCTTGGTTTGCATCCATCATAATCGCGATGTTGTTTCCTACTGCTTCCCGAACGTATCTTAATCGCTCCAAATCCTCCTTCCAATCCGGTTTGCCAACTTTAATTTTTACGGCTGTAAAACCTCGCTTTTTGTAATCGCTGACTTCTGCAACAAGTTCCTCAATGGTGTAAGAACTCCAACCCCCGCTTCCATAGATAGGAACAAGCTGTGCTGATCCTCCCAAGATTTTCCAAATGGGTTGTTGCAATATTTTGCTCCATGCATCCCACATCGCTATATTGAAAGCAGATTGTGCCCACCTGTTAATGCCTTCTATCCCGAAGTATTCATTATGCTGATTTATCCGTTCAAAACAATCGACGGTATGGTGTACATCTTCTCCGATTAACATTTCACCGACATCTTTCAAAGCGCCAACGATAGCTCTCGGACTGTATTGAAAGCTTAGAAGATAAGATTCTCCTATTATCCCCGAGACGGTCTCCACCCGTAGCACGATAAATGAGATTTCTGTCAATTTGTGTGTGGCATCGGATATCGGTTTGTTTAAGGCAGCCGCTGCTTTGAATATCGTGTAATGTTTAATCTTAGTCATGGAAAAATATTTACCTAATTCCCAAAATTATCAAAAAACGCTATTTACAGCAAATACGCAAAATATCTTTTTTTCCGCTATCTTCAAAAAGTTTGACATCAAGCGGGTTAAAAAAATACACATTTTTGTTACAAGAAATTGGATAGGATTTTTGAATCTATCTATTATTTTTAAGGAATGAGAATATTTTTCGGAACGTTAATCGGCATTTTTATCACATCGCTCTCTTTTGCACAAAAGGATCCACAGGGCTGGTTGATATACTTCGGGCAGACTAAAATCAAAACAAGTAAATTTGCAATCCATCATGAACTTCAGCTGCGAGATCATCAGTTGATGGGGGATCACAATCAGACTCTTCTTCGTATTGGACTTCAATATCAAGCTAAACCGTATCTATGGACAACGGTGGGTTATGGTTTTATATATAACGAGCAGGCAGGAAGTCCTAATAGACCTTTCCATGAAAATAGAATATACCAGGAATTGCTTTTTTCGCATAAGGCGTCGCGTGCTAGTATACGACATCGGGTTCGTCTGGAGGAACGCTTTATAGAAGATAGGGACTTTTCAGGCCGTTTTCGCTATTGCCTTTTCGCGGATATTCCATTTACACCCCATGGATTGGGTGCCAAAGGATGGTATGCCGCTATGTATGATGAAATCTTCTTAAACCTATCGAATGATGATGACATGCACGTTTTTGACAGAAACCGTGCTTACCTAGGTTTAGGTTATAAAATATCTGATGGTTTAGGAATACAATTGGGGTATATGTATCAAAATGTAGGAACGGCAAAGGGAACCAATCATGCGCTGTTATCGGTGCATCATCAGGTCAAATGGAAATAAGGAAAGATAGACAATAAATTGACAGCTCAAGGTTCTATATTGCCCTATTTGGATGAGATAGAATAAATCCCCATGGGATCAATTTTTGAGACAGGCCTTCTTTTTAAACCTGTCTCATTTTAATGTTTAATTAGACCAACCTCCTCCGAGCGATCGATATAGATCTACAACAGCGACAAGTTCTGCCTTATGGATCTGTATCAATTCCAATTCACTCTGTAATGCGTTACTTTGTGCAGTGATGACTTCCAGATAGGTGGCGCTACCGGTTTCGAAAAGTAAATCAGCATGCTTAACAGCCTTTTTTAATCGACTTGTTTTGTCCTGTACGATCTCCTGTCTTTCTTTTAGTTTTTGTATAGAGATCAAAGCATCCGACACTTCACTTACCGCGTTGACAACAGACTGCCGGAACCGAATGACACTATTTTCATATTCAACGCGTGCGATTTCGTATTGCGTCTTTAACTCTTTTCGTTGAAAAACAGGCTGTGTCACGCTCCCTGCTACAGCTCCAAAAAGAGACGCCGGAATATTAAACCAGTTGCTGACTTTAAAAGCATTGACACCGGCTTGCGCGGTAATGGATAAAGAAGGGTATAGCTGTGCTTTAGCGACCTGATGATAAGCCTGTGACGCCGTTACCGATAATTCAGCTTGTTTAACATCAGGACGCTTGCTCAATAATTCGGCAGGAACACCTACAGCTAGGTCTGTGGGAAGATTGACAGCATTCAATGTCGTCACGGTACGTATTCCTTTAGGAAACTCACCGCTGAGTGAGCGCAAAGCGTTTTCCTGAAGCAAGATCTGTTGCTGAAAATCGGGAATCAGCGAAGCCGCAGCCTGTCGTTGTGCAGCAACCTGCTCTAAGGCCAATAGGCTGATATCACCGACTTCATATTGGTACTGTGCCACTTGAAGTGTGCTGTCGCTCAACTGTAAACTCTGTTGGGCGATTTCTTGGAGTCGGTAGAGCATAAGTAGCTGATAATATCCCTTCGCGACCTGATTAACCAGTTGCGTCTGAATTGCTTTTCTAGCCTCTTCGGTTTGTAAATATGATGCAAGTGCAACCGTCTTTTTGCTCTTAATCTTACCCCATATGTCAGCCTCCCATGATAAACCTAATCCAATGGTGTAGTCTTCGATATGGTTTTGTCCCAAAAACTGGCCTAAACTTAACCCGTTTAGGCTATTGTTGGAGGGATTGGTACTATTAGCCTGCACTTGTAATTGTAAACTGGGCAGATGTCCTGCTTTAGCCTGGGTGAACATCAGCTGTGCAGATTCGATATTCTGGAGCGCGAGCTGCATATCCATGTTCTGTTGTAGAGCGGTATCGATTAGCTGCTGTAACACCGTATCTTGAAAGAATTCCCACCAAGGAACATTACCTATACTGCTATCTGCATCCACTAATTGCTCGCTACGAAAGGAAATAGGAGGCGAGAGTGTGATGTCTTTGCTGAGCTTTTTGGTTTGGCACGCCCACAATGAAGCGGAAATAGCCAAGGAAAAGAGAAAACTGCTTTTTATTTTCATCTGTATATGATTTTTTTAATGGTGATGAAGCTATGAGATTTATTCATTTTAAAATTAAGCGTGTACGGATGTTGTATCAGCAAGGGCAAGTTCTGCGTGATGAGAAGACAATGAATTTTTGCTAGCTCCAGATTCACTGATACGCTCTTGAAGATATTGGAATACGATAAATAATATCGGAATAATAAAAAGCCCAAATACTACGCCTGCCATCATACCTCCTGCAGCAGCTATACTGATTGCATGATTTCCTTGTGCAGATGGACCCACAGCACCCATCATAGGGATCATACCGACAATAAAAGCAAGCGATGTCATAATAATGGGACGAAGGCGCAGTTTAGCGGCTGCTAAGGCAGCTTTGACAATAGGCAATCCCCGTTTTCTACCCTGAACAGCAAATTCCACGATAAGGATAGCATTTTTTGCCAATAATCCAATAAGCATCACGAGGGCTACCTGTACGTAAATATTATTGGATATGTCGGTTAATCCAATAGCAGCGAACACGCCGAATATACCGGTAGGGATAGATAAAATTACGGACAAGGGGATAATATAACTCTCATATTGTGCGGCAAGTAAAAAGTAAACGAATACAAGACATAGGATAAAAATGATCGTAGATTGCCCTCCTGAAACCAGTTCTTCTTTGGTCATTCCTGAGAATTCATACGTATAACCTGTAGGCAATTGTTCACGAGCAACTTCCTCAACGGCTCGTATAGCGTCGCCAGAACTATAGCCCGGTTTCGGAATCGCATTAATGCTGATAGAATTAAAAAGATTGTATCGAGATGCCGTTTCGGGACCGTATACCCGTTGCAATTGAACGAGTGTATTCATGGGGACCATATCGCCGTTTTGGTTTTTAACGTATATACCGTCCATGGCGGATGGTTCCGTACGGTTTGTGAAATCAGCCTGTACCATAACGCGATAGTATTTGCCGAAACGATTGAAATCGGAGGCTTGTGCACTACCGAAATAGACCTGCATCGTGTGGAGGATATCACTCGTCCGAACGCCTAGTTGTTCCGCCTTTATGTCGTCAACTAGCAATTCGTACTGCGGATAATCAGCTCTAAAAGTCGTAAAAGCCATTGCAATTTCCGGGCGCTGCATCAGTTGTCCGATGAACCCTTGTCCGATGTCACTAAACTTTTGCAGCTCGCCTCCAGTACGATCTTGTAACACCATATCCAAGCCATCGACATTACTAAATCCCGGTACAGTAGGGAAGGTAAATACAAAGAAATTCGCGCCCTTAATGTTAGACAATTTTTGATTAACATCATCCATAATAGCATCGATATTTTTAATTTCTCCGCGCTCCTCGTGTCGCTTAAGCAGGATAAAGGCTACACCGGCTGAAGGACTTGTGGATTGTGTCAGGATATTAAATCCTGCCATCACGTTGAGTGTTTTGGTAAAGGAAGCATGTTGAAGCTGTTGTTCTGCTTCTTTTAAAGCTTGCGATGTTCTGTCCAATGATGCTCCTGCAGGCATCGATAAGGAGATCGCGATAAAACCCTGATCTTCCGAAGGAATAAAACTTGTTGGTGTTCTCTGTATCATAAAGATGGTCAAAAGGATTAATAAGGCTAATCCCGAAAAGCCCACCCATTTGTGACGGACCAAAAAGCGCAGACTCCCCACGTAATTTCGTGTTAACTTTTCGAAACCTACGTTAAACCCAGCGAAGAACTTATCCTTGAAACCGAGCTGTTTACCGTTTGTATTGCCATGATGTACAGGTTTTAGAAACAGGGCACAAAGTGCAGGACTTAGGGTCAAGGCATTGACAGCTGAGATGACAATAGCGATTGCTAACGTGAAAGCAAATTGTCGATAAAATACCCCCGTAGATCCTTCCATAAAACCAATAGGAAGGAATACGGCTGACATCACCAGTGTAATGGATATAATCGCACCTGTTATTTCTCCCATCGCGGATGTGGTGGCTAACTTGGGCGGCAAATGTGTATGCTCCATTTTACTGTGTACCGCTTCGACAACGACAATGGCATCATCGACAACAATACCAATAGCTAACACGAGCGCAAACAGCGTAAGCAAATTGATGGAGAAACCGAAAAGCTGCATAAAAAAGAACGTTCCGATAATGGCCACTGGCACCGCTATTGCCGGAATTAAGGTGGATCGGAAATCTTGTAAGAACAAGAACACAACCAGAAAGACCAAAATAAATGCTTCTATTAATGTGTGTTTTACCTGATCAATAGATTGATCAAGCGCATCTTTCGTATTATAGAGTACAAGATGCTTGACGCCGTTGGGAAAGTTGAGTGACGCTTTGTCCATAAATTCTTGTATGGCAATCTGGATTTCATTGGCGTTGGAACCTGCCAACTGCATAATGCCGATATTCAATCCAGCCTTACCATCAATGCGTGTGTGGCTGGCGTAGGTGTACGATCCCAATTCAACTCGGGCAACATCCTTTAGCCGTAATACAGATCCATCGGTATTAGAACGGATAATGATATTTTCGTATTCGGCGGGTTGGTCGAGTTTTCCCTTGTATTTAATGATAAACTCAAATGCCTCTTTGCTATTTTCACCAAACCTACCCGGAGCAGCTTCCATATTTTTGTCTTGTATGGCCGCCATTACTTCAGCTGGTGTCAACTTGTATGTCGCCATTCGGTTGGGATCTAACCAAACACGCATCGAATAGTCTTTACTACCGCCGAAGGCGATCGCTTGCCCAACTCCCGGAATTCGTTTGAGCTCTGGAATGATATTAATCTGCGCATAATTTGTAATAAATGTTTGATCATATTTTGTTTCATCTTCGGTATAGAGGTCCAGTACCATGATCAAACTGTTTTGCTGCTTTGCTGTTGTAATACCCGCTTGGACAACTTCGGTAGGCAACTGACTGGTGGCTTGGGAAACACGGTTTTGTACATTCACGGCAGCTTGATCAGGATCCGTGCCTAATTTGAAATATACCGTAATCATTAGAGAACCGTCGTTACTGGCGGTTGAACTCATGTAACTCATGTTTTCGACACCGTTGATGGATTCTTCTAATGATGGAGCTACCGCACGTAATACCGTTTCTGCATTTGCTCCTGGGTATAATGCTGTAACTTGAACAGCGGGTGGAGCAATATCGGGAAACTGCTGTAATGGAAGTTTCAGGATACCTATGATTCCTAAAATGACAAGTATGATAGATATAACCGTAGCGAGGACGGGGCGCTCTATAAATTTTTTGAACATATTGTGTTGAAGTTAACGAGATTAATAAATAATTTCTTTAGTTGTGTTTTGAGGCGTGATAACTTGTCCGTCCTGTAGTAGATCGATACCTTTATATACAATGCGGTCTCCTACCTTTATCCCTTTTTCGACCAAGTAATTTTCGCCACTTTTCCCAACAATTGTAATGGGTTGCTGACTTACTTTATTGTCATCGTTCAACTTGTATACGAAGATTTTATCTTGGATTTCTATCGTTGCTAATTGCGGAATAAGCAATGCCTCTAAGTAATGTTTCTCCAAGCGAATTTTGCCAGTATTACCGTTCCGTAAAACTCCTTCTGGATTAGGGAAGGTAGCACGAAGTGTAATTGCTCCGGTGTTCTTATCGAATTGTCCATCGACCATGTCTATTTTTCCAGTATGCTCATATACACTTCGATCAGATAGCAGCAGCGTGACGGGAGGTAACTGTTGTAATTTTTGTTCTAAAGTTTCTCCCTTTGTATCACTTTTAAAGGCAATGAAATCGTTCTCTCCAAGTGAAAAATAAACATGTAATGTCTGTACATCCGATAGTTGTGTGAGAGGTTCGCTGTCTAATGGACTGACCAAGCTGCCCTGTTTCTTTAGTAATCGACCTATGTAACCTGTCGTGGTAGCTCTAATCTCTGTGTAACCTAAGTTGATTTTTGCGGCTTCGACAATTGATTTTGCCTGTTCTACATTTGCTTTCGCAACTTGATGAGCGCTAACCGCTGTCTTCAACTGAAAATCAGTAAGTACTTTGTTGGCAACAAGACGTGTCTTTTTTTCAACTTCTAGGGCCGTATTTTCTAAAGCCGCTTCAGCTGCCTGTAAATTTGCTTTAGCTTGATTGAGTTGTTCCTGATAAAGACGGTCATTTATCTTGAACAAAAGTTGACCTTTCTGTGCTTTAGCACCCTCATCTATATAAATCCGATCGAGTGTTCCTTCTACTTGTGGTCGAACTTCAATTATAGAAGCTCCTTCGATAGACGCCGGATATTCTTGATAAACGATCTGATCTTCACTGTCTAAAGTAACTACTGGCAGTTCAGGCGGGGCTGATATAACGGGCTTGCTGGTACCTGTAGTACAGCTGTACAAAAAAAGTACGCTTAAAATATATAGGCTTTTTACGAGGTTAAATTGTCTAACAGTGTTAAGTAATAGAGCCTTTACGTACTGAAAATGGATGGATACTTGCTTTTTCATTTAATAAATATTGTTTTTTTTAATTGTATGGGCTAGATGGGTATTAACGATCGCAGATTTACATATTCTTACAATGGGACCGTTATATTTTATCTATTTAAGATTTTATTATGTTTATTTTATTTAACAGTGTTAAATTTTATAACGTTGTATGTTTTTGTGTAAAAAAAATTAATCGTTCAGTGAACGGGTGATGCCATAGATAGCATCCTTGAGTACCTGTTGATTGGTCGCATCTCCATTTCCTTTGTTAACCAAATTAATGGAAATCAACCCATGGATAACAGACCAGTATGTGAAATATTTTCGACAAATTAGATCCTCCGAAGGCTGTTGCTCGGCCATAACTTCACGGATTACCCCCGCGATAAGGTCACCAAAAGAAGGAGACCTTTTTTCGCTTTTGTCTGCGCCGCAGCAAGCTGTTCCCACGCCAAACATTAATTGGTAAAGTTCCCGTTCTTCAAAAGCAAAGTCCCAATAACTAAACCACATTGCTTCCAGCTGTTTTTCTAATGTGCTCTCGTTAGCCTGGGCTTGTTTGACTCTTTTTGCCAATAAAAGATGACCTTGCTTTGTTAGCTCATTTAAAATAGCTTCTTTATTTGCAAAGTATTCATAAATCATGGGCGCGGTATATTCGATAATATCCGCGATTTTGCGCATACTTAGTGCTTGCCATCCCTCTTCTTTGACAATTTGAAGGGACGCTTCCAAAATGGAATTTCGATTCTCGTCTTTAAGTCGCTGAATACGCTCTTTGCTACCCATGTTTTAATTGCATAAAATTATTTAACACTGTTAGACAAAATTGCATATTTTTATTTTTCACAGTGACATACGAATGTCATTAAATCAACACGACATGCTTTTGGGTATTCGTTTGTAAAACTTCCTGCAATCTATGCTTTGTTATGCAAAAAAGGAAAAGATAGAATGTCGCTTTATTCGTGTCAAAATTTGTAATTAATAAAGTCTCGCAGAGTGGATATCAATGGATAAGAAAACCGCGGTAAAGAATGATTTCTTGCCATAAGACAAGCTGACAAAATCTGAAATATAATAACTTGTGAAAAACTTAGGTGGTTTAATTTGGAACAGACAGTCCCTAGAAAGCTAGCTTACAATATACCATTAACAATTAAATAGCAATAAAATGGCAAAACAAGTTTTTATCAACTTAGCAGTAAAAGACTTACAAAAGTCAGTGGAATTTTATACGGCGTTAGGTTTTACAAATAACCCTCAATTTTCGGACGAAAGTGGAAAATGTATGGTATGGAGTGACCATATTTTTGTTATGCTTTTGACACACGAAAAATTTGCAACATTTGCGACCAAACCAATTGCAGATACAAAAAACAACGTTGCCGGACTTTTTTCTTTATCGGTTGACAACATTGACGAGGTGAATAAGATCGTGACAAGTGGATTGAACGCAGGAGGAACCGAGCCCAACGAAATGAAAGATTATGGTTTTATGCAACAGCGTACCATCGAAGACGTTGACGGACACACCTGGGAGATTTTTTATATGGATATGTCAAAAATCCCAGCAGAATAATCAGCTGGACAATAAAATCCACCGCAGGAATGATCGCTCTGTATTTAATCGACCGCAGCTTTTAACCACCTGCGGGCTTGGTATCTATATAAAAACTGGTAAACAGGGCGGATTCTGTTGTTTTACCGTTAAAGAACAAACCTGGTCTCGGACTGCGGTCCCATGGAGCGATGCCTTCGATGCTGAGGGGTCTATCGGGGCTTTCTATTGGGATCCAATGATCAGATTGCCCGAAGAAAGCACGGCACTCAAGTGAGGAGGCTATCGTGATTTTCAATGCCAATTTTTTATAATCTGCAGGTAGTTCCTGTTCCGCAATCACCGTTCGGTTGTTGGGAGCCATTGTCCAAAGCTGTATTTTCTTACCCGCTACGCTAAGCCCGATAGCGCGTTCATGGTCGCCGTATAATATCAGTCCTTTGGTTGCAGTCTCGCTACTGCCCGATAGGTCAATCTCGGTACCCAAGGTATAAGCTAGCTGTGTGGGACGCTTAGTCAACGCAACACCCAGTTTATTGTTTCTTTTTGTCGTTCCCGATATGCGCAAACCTTTGTCAGATGTGGTAAAAGAAGGAGCCGCATACTGAAAATCCCATTGCCAGAAAGGTTTATACTGACCTGTAGCAATCAGGTCAAACGAGGAATCGTGACGCTGTGGTACGTCTTGGTACTCTACCAGATCAAACCGCGGCTCGTCTTTGTTCGTCCACTCGAGTTTAGCAAGTAGTCCTTCACGTCCAGTATAAACGCCACCTACTTTATTATAAGCATGCAATAGATAATAAAGCTCTTTTTCCGGATTATGCACAAAAGTACCGTGCCCCATACATTTCCAATTTTCGTTTTCACTAAGAAGGAAGTCTGTACCAACGCGTTCATAAGGACCCATTACGGATTTGGACCGTACGGCTTGTACATGATAATCACAGGAAACGCCACAACAAGCACCCGCGGAATAAAACATATAATAATAACCGTTGTGCTTGATAAAACTTTGTCCTTCTATACCTACACGTGCGGTATCCTGTAATAAGGAGAAAGGTTCGCCTTCTAATTTGAGCCCGTCATCAGAAAGCTTAGCGCCAACCAGTTCAATAGGGCGGGTGTCCAATCCGTAAGCCTTCCAAGTCATATACAGCTGATTGTCCTCCTGGACAACAAAAGCATCTATAGACTCTGTTCCATACGCCACGACAATGCCTTGATCTACAAAATCACGGTCGGGATAACGGGAGGTGGCTACGCCGATGCAAGATACACCGTCGTCTTTACGTTTGGCAGAATAATACAGATAATATGTTCCCTTGTGGTAAAAGTACTCGGGTGCCCAGAAGGAAGACGCAGTCCACTCCGGTGCCGAAGAAAACACAAACCCTACCTGTTGCCAATCCAACAGATCTTTAGAGGTATAAATTGGGAAATGCGGCGCCCATTCACTAGAAGTACCCACAGCGTAATATTGGCCGTTTGCACGTATAACCGTGGGGTCGGGAAAATCGCCGGAAATTGTCGCTGGCTGCGCACGCAAAGGTGTGATGAATGATAGGTTGAGTACATAATAAAAGACGATAAGAAAAGTCGTTTTGTAGATATTCATTATTGTTTATTATTGGGTGCAGTGAATTATATTTTTTTAAGCAGCATAAAGATAATAATTCTGGAGATAATGGTAAAATGTACCTGTCGATTATGAAGATATGATTGTGTAATTCGTAGATTTGCACTGTTATTAAAACAATAGACCGTATTTCTTAGAATTAAATGCAAAACATAACGATAAGACAAGCGAATCGAGAAGATTGTCCCCGAATTTTAGAATTGATTAAAGAGCTCGCTTTATACGAAAAGGCACCCGAAAAAGTGATCGTCACATTAGCAGAGATGGTAGAATGTGGATTCGGAAATAAACCGGTTTGGGGCGCATTAGTAGCTGAGGTAAATGGAATAATAGTCGGGATTGCCTTACACTATGACCGCTATTCAACCTGGAGTGGACGTCGTCTGTATCTAGAAGATTTAATAGTAACCGAAGGGATGCGTGGAATGGGAATAGGAAAAATGCTCTTGGACGCACTAATTGCATATGGCAAAGCCGAAGGATATAATGGAATGATATGGCAGGTATTAGACTGGAATAAACCGGCAATCGAGTTCTACAAAAAATACAATGCAGACTTCGATGCCGAATGGATAAATGTATCGGTTGAATTTTGACAACGTTATATCTGTAAAAGCTGGCGATAACCGTGTTGTATCGATAGATCCGCTATACACAGGGCGGGTTTCCAAACCGTAATTTAATGAGACTATATATTTACTATCTTAAGAATATTTTTGGGGTTAACTTTGCTCTTTCGATATTATTTGCAGCATTTGTTCCTGAATTAGTTTCCTATTCTAAAATTCCCTTCTTTTCTGCTTTTTCTTTAATATTCACAACTGTAGGATATATTGTTTCGATTTTTGCATTTGATTATTTTGGAAAGAAAACAAAATATATGTATTTTAACTTGGGAATTTCTCTTTTTCGTGTATACATATATGGTTTCTTTTTTAATTTATTATTTGTGTTAGCCCTCTATCTAGTAATAGAAAAATTATGGATGATGTAAAGGAGCTATATATCGACTCTGTTGAGTTTAGTTATGTAAATAATCGTCCGATCCTTACAGGAGCCTATTTGAAATGTAGGACAGGTGATATAATTGGATTATTAGGACGTAACGGTTGCGGTAAGTCTACGTTAATGAGAATAATTTTTGGCACCTTAAAAGCTCAACATAGTTATATTCTATTGAATGGTAAAAAAATTGAAAAACCCTATCTAACATCTAAAATTGGCTACCTTCCTCAGCATTCCTTCCTTCCAACACATGAAAGAGTCTCCTATTTAATTTGGCTCTTGGTTAAAAGTGCGACCTTAAGACAGCGGTTACTAGACGATAATCGGATTCAAACACTAAAAGATAAAAAGGTCTATCAATTATCGGGTGGGGAGTTGCGTTATTTAGAAATATGCTTATTAATATACCAACCGACGGACTTTGTACTTTTGGATGAGCCTTTTACAGGACTTGAGCCGGTATATGTACAATATATAACAGATTTAATAATACATTTTAAAGATGAAAAAGGATTCGTGATCTCCGATCATAATTACCGAAACGTACTTGATATCGCTACACAGACTATTTTGCTTCAAAATGGGGGATGTCGCCAAATTCAGGATAAAAAAGAATTGGAGTTCTTCTATGTCCCGGATGGTACATTCGATATGGACTGATTTTTACGTCTAAGTCATAAAAAAGAGCTTAATTATCTTAAATAGATATGCTGATATTTTGTAATCTTTTTATCTATGATACGATTATGTGTCGTTTCTAGCTCATCTTTTTATAATATCCATGAACCAATTTATTAGTAGTTTTTATATCTCCTTTGGATCCTATTCCGTCCAAACTGCGAGTTCGTAGCCGTCTAAATCCGTGAATTGAAAACGTTTCCCTCCCGGGAAACTGAAAATATCTTTAACGATAGTACCTCCCGCACTTATTACTTTACTTTTAGTGGCTTCAATATCTTCTGAATAGAGAACGACCAAGATACTTCCTTTGGCTGGTTCTCCATAGGTAAAGCCGCCATCGACATAGTCACCTGCAAAAGCGGTGTACGCTGCTCCATAATCAGTAAACTTCCAACCAAAACATTTGGTATAAAAGTCTTTAGCTTTAACAATATCCTTTGATAGAAATTCAAGGTATTGTATTTGCTCGTGTTTTAGTTTTTGAGAATTAATTTCAGCCATAGTATGCTATTTTATTTATTCTAGTGTTTTTCAGTGCTTAAATTTAGCCTTTTATCGATAGAATTTAACAAAAAATCTTGCTTTGTAGATTTAGCGTCTATGACTATACACATCGTTGTGAGCGTTATACTCTTGGCTTCAGTGGTCGTTTTGATAGATAAGCCTGCTAATCGACCGTTTGCCTTTTCAGCGAGACATCATCTACATAGCAAAATGCTCCGGCATTTCCCTCAGCCACAAACCCAATTTCAACGCGTCCGTGTCTAACGGGTATCTTTTCTATTGTTACCGTAGTCCATCCCTCATTCGACGTAGATATTGATTTCTTCATGATATTACCACTACTTTCGGCATACATTTCAAGCCGAGGAAATCCATTGTTATGTCTGATTTTTGCCGTTAAGTTGTAGTATCCGTCTTCCAAGTCGACGTATGGACTAGATTCGACAGTTTGCACAATTTTGCGTTTAAAATTAACAACATCACTAATCTGGAGGCTTTTTTCGCCGATCACGGTTTGTCGATCCTGCTGTGTATTGAAATAATTTAGACTGGGGGATGTAGAGTTACTGACAGACAGCTTGGTGCCCTCAATGATCGTACTTTCCCATCCGAGCAGTTGCTCCTGCACGGGTTTGACAGGGCTCGGAATCCGACGGCGGTCGGCCTCGAAGCTTCCATTTTTTATGTAATTATTTCCCTCGCCTACCTGCCATTCGCCGGTGGTCGGATTCAGGCACCATGCGCTAAGTGAATTGAAATAAGGCGTCTCTCCATCGAACGATAGGGGACACCACTGATTGTAACCGAGGCCATTGCCCGCAAAATTAGCCCATCGGTCGCCACAATAAATCACAGTCTCTTGCTTACTTCCTTTGACCTTGACAAAAAATCCGGTCTGTGTCACGTGGGCATAGTCCATTTCCGATCCGCGCAAGACCGACATCTCATTGGTTGGCGTATAAGGTCCTCTAATATCGTCCGCCACGAGGTAATACGCATACGACGAATCCCAGCCATACAGATTGGACGCAAACAGATAATATTTGCCCTTATACTTGAACATACAGTTCCCTTCGCGACCAGCACCTTTATAAACTTGTGTACAGTCCAATAAACCGACTTTCCCGTCTTTCATACCTATTTCCGATATATAAATCTTATGGCGTCCCTTTCCATAGGAATAAACAAGATAAGAGATACCGGTATCTTCATCAGTAAACACCGTCTGATCTCCTGTATTTGATGTCCCGATCGTTTCTTCCATGTTAATGCGTTGATGCCATTTAAAAGGGCCATTGGGGCTGTCGGAAACCGTTACCAATACCTCGGCATTGTGCTGTATAAACATTGCATATTTGTCAATCTCTTTGACGTAAGCTACACCTAATCGTCCGGCCCAACGGGTGTGTTGATGCTTGTCCATTTCCTCACGTATAAGGACATCCCCTTTTGATTCCCAGTTTACCAAGTCGGGGGACGTATAGCACGTTACCGAAACAAAATTATCACGGCGCGGAGTAACCGATGGGTCGTTTCGATATTGGGCAGATTCCTTGTATTGTGCACCATACCAGTAATATTTCTCTATTCCGCTTTCGGGATCTTTAAACCGGAATATACCGCCACCCTGACTGTAGATAGGAAGTCCATCTTTGGTATCCCAAAAGACATTGTTTGTAATGGACAGAAATCCTCGAGAAGTTATATCGGTCTGGCATTTACCTGTTTTGAGTATAAGCAATAACAGAACCGGGGTAATTAAAATTTTGGCCAGTGTACGCATGAACGAAATTTATTGATGGTTTACTAAACCCAAAAATAACATGTTATTTTTAAGTAGGCAACATGCGCCATCCTGTATGACTTTTGCGGGTGCTATATCGAGATCTTGATCGATGGAGGAGCATATTATTATTTGTTTGCGTGTAGATTTCCTACTGATGGGAGCTGTTTCATATAGCATCTACCTGGGTCTGATAAGGGCTAAACGAATTACGTGTCATCAATCACACTGCGGCTTTATATATATGTGCATATAATGCAGCACTATAAACCCTAAATCTATTGCCATGAATATGTTCCTTGTCCGTTATAGGCGCGACATATCAAACTACGGAGTGTATCTTCCTGCTCGATATAGGCAAAAACATGATTGTGAAAACTATCACTTTTTATAGCCATGAGCTTAGATGGCTATATTGCCAAACCAAACGACGATTTAAGCTTTTTGAAACTTGTAGAAAAAAAGGATAGCTCTCCATGTGAACTTATAAAGCTGTTTCTAAAAACATCTTCATTAAAAGAGCAAAAACTCCGTTCTTGGAGATGATGTTAAGTTATCAATTATTTAGGTTGTTCCAAACATCGTTATAACAATACCCACTAGTGGGTATTTGCAATTCGACTAACAATATTTAGTTTTGTCAGGACATTATAAGGTAGTTGTAAAAGCCATAAAATATGAAAATGATTGCGCTGATTTCAGTGGTACTGAATATGTATAGAGCTTGTAAGATAAAAAAGAAAATTATACAATTATCTTTATTTATTGCTTGTTTGGGAATGACTACCCTCTCGATGGGACAAACATCCTCTGATGTAGACCCAGATTTAAAAGAAGGGATTTTACATTATGGAAAAGAAAATTATGAAGAAGCTATAATTTCATTTAAAAAAGCTGCAAACAGAGGGGAAGCCAATGCGATGCTTTATTTATCGACAATCTATCTTGGGTTAGATGGCAAAACAACAGTGAATGAAGAGGAATCATTCAACTGGCTTAGAAAAGCGGCAATGCACGGTCAAGATATGGCATTGTACAGGATGGCCACGCTATATTATACGGGTAGTAAATATGTTGAGAAAGACATTTCGAAGGCAATAGCTTATTTTGCTAAATCAGCCGACGCTGGCAATGCCAATGCAGCTTACACTCTTGCATCTATTTACAACAATGATGAAGTGGTTGCGAAGAACAGTGCTCGCTTCATACATTGGATGAAAACAGCTGCTAATTTAGACCATAAGGACGCAGCATTTAATCTTGGGGTACTTTATTATAATGGAGAAGATATTGAGCAGGATCTCGAAACTGCTGTCCACTGGTTTATTAAAGCGGATAGTTTTGGGTCGCAGGAGGCGTATGATGCACTTGAGAAACTCGCTCGAAATGAGGAGATTTTGAAGTTTGAAAATATAAGAAAAATGTTAGAATCTTGGGAAATTAAGCAAGCATCAGGTTTTTA
This sequence comes from Sphingobacterium micropteri, assembly GCF_014692515.1. GTDB lineage: Bacteria > Bacteroidota > Bacteroidia > Sphingobacteriales > Sphingobacteriaceae > Sphingobacterium > Sphingobacterium micropteri. The sequence goes on from NZ_JACOIK010000001.1 coordinate 407,776, forward strand.
CATTCCATTTTAAAAATCTATTATCTCGTGCATGTACTCGGGCAGTTTAGTACTGCGTCAACTAATCACCGCCCAAGATATGTCATTTCTTCAACTCAAACTCATCGTATAGTTTGCCATCTGCAGTATAGGCCTTATATTGCAATATATTTCCTTTGATATCAATGACCTGATACAACTGCATGCGCTCAGCAGATTTCTCTATCCATTCTTTTTGTGGATCGATCTGATACATCTTTGGTCCAGCTACGGAAACGATGTAAACAGGTTTCTTTTCTTTGCTTGATGGTACCACGCTTCGGGCATAGGTATGATCATGCCCTTGCAATAAAAGATGAACACCATATTTCTCGAAGAGGGGTTTAAACAAATCGGCGAACTGATAGTTATCCCGCGATTTGGCCGTCGAATACACGGGATGGTGGCACATGACCACTGTCCATTTCGCAGTGTTGTTTTTCAATATTTGTTCTATCCATTGTGCCTGTGCGGCACGGTAGGTACTATCTAGCATGATCATTTGTGTGTTGAGTGCGATGATGCGAAGTGGTCCATAGTCTACGTAGTAGTTGGACTCTTTTAATCCTTCGACACCGTTTTCAGGTAACCTGAACTGCTGCTGCCAGTGCGGATCGAGCGTGAGCACTTTTTGTTCATCACGAAAGTACTCGTGGTTGCCAGGTACCATTAACTGAGGATAGCTGCTGTTTATACCTGTTCCGGCATAAAACCATTCGCCCCATTCGTTGTCCGAATTGCTGCGGTTAATTAGGTCCCCGGCATGCAATATAAAGTCGGCCTCAGGACAAGTCTGTATGGCTTTGCGGTATACACGTGTCCAGCGTGAACGCAGATCATTCTGCGCATCGCCTAAGTAGATGAAAGATATACTGTCGTTTTGTGCAGCTGTTCGGAATTGAAACCATTCGCTCCACGCACCATCTTTGCCTACGCGGTAGTTGTAGACCCGGTCGGGTTGTAAGTCTTCAAATTGTGCACTGTGATACATCGAGCCGTTATTCTCCCTGTCGGCGAATAGTTTGCTTTCGGCCTGATATACACGAACGACACTGTCAGCGAATTCAGGACTATTGTTCTCTAAACGCAACTGAGCAACCTGCCCGTTCCCCTGGATGACGTTCGTGCGCCAATTCACTGCTTGACTATGTGCAGCGTCGGTGGTTAGATTGAGGATGACACGATCTGGATGGTTGTCTGCAAGATAGCTCTGGCTTTGAGCCATCGCAATTAAAGATAGGCCTAACGTAAGTGTGCTAATCAATTTTTTCATATACGTATGTTTATTGTTAATATTTTAAATTTTGGTCGAACAAATAAGCAAAGGATGTCCTAGGACACCCTTTGTATAAGTCTGTCAATTATTGATTAATCGTGTATTTGACACCGATATTACCCCAACGTGCATAGTATTTATAATCGTTAGGACGTCTGTCTCCGAAGTCAAATCGTACCTGCGAATTCGTTATATTGCTTAAACCTACGAATACGGTGAAATTCTTGTTTATCTTTTGTGAAGCAGAAAAGTCGAGTTGTGTACGGCCTTTTTCCATCAGGTCATTGGCCTCCTCATCTGCCAGTTCGCTGATGAAAGTCTCATAAAAATTGAGTGCGAGGCGTCCAGAGAAACCGTATTTTTCGTACGAAAGAGCAAAGTTACCCACACTTGGACGCATCTCTGGTAGCGCCACTTTACGTACAGATTCCACACCCGGGACCTCAAAAGATGATTTAACATACGTATAGTTGGCGAATACACCGAATCCATTTGCAAAACCCGGTAGAAACGTGAACTGCTGTTGCCAAGCTATTTCTAAACCGTATACATCCGCTGCAGCTCCATTGACAGTCTGTGTGATCGCATAACCGTCATAGGTACCACCAGACCGGGTATAAATGGATTCGTAGATATAATCATTGATTTTTTTGTAGAACACACCACCTGAAAGCAGACCGATAGGATTTAGGTAATGCTCGAACAATAAGTCGATGTTGGTCGATGTGCTTTGATCGAGTTGCGGGTTTCCTTTCTTCATGCGTTTGCGGCGTACTTCAATCTCTTCCCAAGGGACAAGGTCGTAGTACGACGGACGTGACAGTGTGCGTGTAAGCGCACCCCGGATATTAGTCTGTTCGGTCAGTTTGTACTTTAAATTCAAACTTGGGAAGAACCCTGCGAAGGCAGCTTTGGTATCTACAGGCTGCGTAGATTGGTAATTGCCCTGATCATCGAAAGAGACAATATTACCCTCGTACTGAAATCCTGTGCGCTCATAACGCATACCCAGCACAGTCTCGAGTTTTCCTGTAGTCAGTTTACCCATAAAATAACCAGCAGCTAGGTTTTCACTCCCTTCATAAGAATCCGGATCCGTATTTTGGCGGATGTAGTTATCGTTGGGTTGAAAAAGATCCATGTTATTCTGATAATATTGTTCCATGAGGTATCCATTGGCGATAGCCCCCGAAAGGTTGTATTTGCCTCCAAAATATGAAGTACGGCTATAGTTTGACGTGAAATCATTCATAGTCAACGAGCCTGTTTTTAACCGGTATTGGAAGTAGTTGCGCGTGTGTGCATCCTCTTTGTACCGGAAACGCGCGCCAGCTTTAAGATCTAAGGTATGTCCATGACCTAAAGACAGGGAGCGCTTAATATTTCCAGACAACTGTATATCCTGATCGTGTGCAAACTGGTGACGGCGGTTGTAGCTGTTTGCTGTGTATTTTGTGGGATCGCTGTGATCTGTTCCGGCGAATAAAAACTGAGGCGCACTAGGGTCGGTATTATCGATCGACGCACTGAGTCCCCCTTGTTGGAAATATCCATCGTAGTAGAGCGGTTGGTCATAGCGTCCTTTAGCATACGTCGCATCGGCATCCACCTCATAATTGCTGAAGGCTGTCCTTCCACCTAGCGAGAAAGTGATGATATCCCTGTTGTAATCGCGAGGTGTTCCCGAAGAGCCGATACTGATATCAGTACCTTGATCGATACTGCTGTATTCGCCGATATTGTAGGATTTGGTTCCTCTTGTCTGTAATTCGAAATACTTGTTGTACGAGCTGCGGGCGTAAAGCTTGGTCGCATTGTTGGGGTAATAGTTCAGTTCGAACTGTAAGCCCGTGTTTTTACGCTCCAGATCGCTACCCTCCAACTCTAGATTAGACATCAAGATGCGCTCGCTACCGTCGATCTCGTAGGTGTCATAGTCTACCTGTACGCGATCCTCGCCGCGATAGGTCTGGCTATAATTAACATCAGCAAGAAAGCCCCATTTTTTGTAACGCTTACCTAAAACGGCGCCTAGATTGTAATTCGCTTTGGACAGCAACTGATTGTAGCCTCCGCCCACGTTTACGCGGAAAAGTTCCTCGCCTGCCTTTGGTGTTTTAGAAACGATGTTTACCGAACCAGCTGTTGCGTCGGCATCCATATCGGGCGTAAAAGTCTTGTTGACTTCAATAGCTTCGACAGTAGAGGAAAGGATTCCGTTCAGATCGATCTCGCGGCTGTTGGTTTGTGTGGATGGTAAACGAGTGCCATTTAGTGTCACCGATCCCATGCTTTGGCTGAGACCGCGCATCACGACATTGCGTGGTAATCCATAACTATAATCCATAGCTATACCGGGTACCCGTTGCAAAGCTTCGGCTACCGTCGCATCTGGAAAGCGTTCGATCTGTTCTTGGGAAAGTACGTAGCGTACGTTATCGGCATTTTTCATGTTGCTCAATGCCAATGCTTCTCCACGGCGAATACCATTAATCGCGATTCCTTCCAAGTTATTATCCTTTGGCTCCAACAGAATATTGATTGGCATTTCGTCGTTGAGATAGGTGAGTTCTGCAATCTGATTTTGATAACCAATATAGGACACCTGTACATTCGTTTTGCCTGGCTTTACGCCCTGTAAGACGAAGTAACCATTGGCATCGGTCATCGTCTTCCGGTTGTCTGAAAGATTGACAAGTGTAGCGTGTGGTAACACGCGGCCTGAGGTAACATCTTTGACATACCCCGTGATGATATTCTTTTGTGCTGGATTTTCAGTGGCTGGTTTCGACAAAGGCACCACCACAATATTATTTTGGACAATGCGGTAGCTAAGTCCATTCTCAACCAATAACTGATTCAACACACCACTCGCCGTTGTGCTAGATTGCTTCGTTGTATTGGCATTTTTGCCTCGTACCAGGTTTTTATCGTAAGAAATGGGGATATGTAGTTGTTTTTCAAGTTGGTTCAATCCTTTCTCTAGATTCCCATGACTTCCAGCCCAGTAAATTTGTTTTTCGTACAGCATTTCGGATGTCTGTGCTAGGGCAGGAGTAAGCGGCAGCAGACTGACATTGAAGACAGTCGCAGCAAATACTAACTTGCGAACCGTCTTTACCTTTTTTTTCATACTTTTGATTTTAAATTTAAATGTGAATTGGATTTGGAGTGTCGGCGACTTTGGCGAGAGGCTGGCACTCTTTTTATTTTACGGTAATTGTTTGCTGGTTAATAGTGGTGCGTCGGGCGCTGATCGTACTAATTAACGCCGCGATATCCGTGACCGACATCTGTGGTTTGAGTGTAACCTTATATCGCACCCGGGATGCTTTGGTACTTAGACTTTCTAAGGAAATACCATAGTAGTCGGCAAGACATAGACGTAAGGTTGCGAAGTCTACGCCGTCCAAAGTCAAAGATCCAGTCTGCATATCGATATTGACATCACTCAATTTGGTAATTTCCCGTTTTTTAATAGCTGCATGGTACACGATCCTTTCGTTGGGGGCAAGGAGGTGCTGCTCGCCGTCGATTTGGATACGGACTTTTCCTTCTTCGAGAAAGACACTGTGGTCTCCGTCATCTATTGGACTATTAACCGAAAATCGGGTGCCCAATACGGTTGTCTCCAAGTGTTTGCTGTGTACGATGAAAGGTTTCTCTTTGTCTTTTTTGACCTCAAAGAAAGCATTTCCCTCCAGCATCACATTCCGCTCTATACGGTCGTAATCGGCACTGATCTGTAAGGTGCTGTGTGGCCGGAGCACGACCACTGTACTATCTGCCAAGCATATTCTTTTGGAACTATTCATGCTGCTGAATACTTGTACCACAGGCTTTTCGCTGGCCCCTTTGTTATGAAATGATATTGTGCCCCAGATACCGCCTCCAGTTAGCATCACGGTGCCTATCCATATGGCCGCCGATCGCCACATACGGGTACGTCGTTTACGTTTTTCAAGATGATTGCTGTAACTGTTAAGTACGCGTTTATATAGACGTTGTTCCAATAGAAGTTCGGCTTGACTGTCAAGAGCGGTAACTTCCCTTGTAGTTTTTTCTGCTTTCGGATCTGATGACGTACGCTTCGCTGCTTTCATGTGAGGTATACGAACACCCCTCTCGCAAATCCCGGCCTTTTTTTAAGTTTAATTATAAAAAAATATGACGTTTACATAAACTTAACAGAAGTGGTCTTTTTCGAGCTAACGAAGGAATTTTTCGATAGCAGATCGTAGTTTCTGATTGGCCAAAGAGAGCTGGTTGCGAACAGTCTTGTCCGAGATGAGTAACTTTTGTGCAATCTCTGGTGTACTGAAACCTTCTTTGCTATTGAGCTGTACGACACGCCGCATCTGATCGGGTAATCGATTAACCTGCAATTCCAAAAAATCGTCGAGTTCCCGCTTGATGGTAACCTCCAGTACCTTGTTGTCATGCTGACTGTACCAAGTAGGGATATTTTGCTCCAGATCTAGCTGACGTTTGTTCTTGCGGTAATGGTCGGTAATCCGATTGCGTAGAGCGGTATAAAGATAGCCTTTGATCGTGTCCAGCCGATTGTCTAAATCATCGGATTTTAACAATTTGAGAAATACATCGTGAAGTAGATCCTCCGCAAGAGCATGATCCTTTACTTTTTTTAGGGTAAAATAGTAGAGCTCTTTCCAGTACAGCTTGTATATGTGGTTGAAGCAGTCAATTTTAGGATCGGAGTGATGCATTTTTTCTGTTGTTGATTTCTAAAACTCGTATGCCCCTTCGGGGTAATGGAGTTTAAAGACATGACAAATCTAGGTATGTATTGTTAACTGAATATTAATATAGAGAGAATATTTAGCGGTCACGATCTTTGGGGATCTTGGAGAAGCTGGTCAGTTTCTTTGGTCGAAAGGAAGACAAGTAGATTGTCGGACATACACCAATTTCCTTTCGTATATTTGATATCAATCAACCACGGAGATACGAAAGGATGAATTTAGAAGAAATATTAAACTATCGCCGATCTGTCAGAGTATACGACAAAGATATTGCACTGGATCATAACAAAGTCAAATATTGCCTCGAGCTGGCTACGCTCGCACCCAACAGTTCCAATGTACAGCTTTGGGAATTTTACCACATTAGCAGCCCTGAACTAATGGAAAAGTTTGTGCCAGCCTGCCTAGGCCAGGCCGCGGTATCCACCGCATCACAACTTGTCGTATTCGTCACACGGCAAGACCTCCACAGGAAGCGCGCTAAAGCCGTATTGCAGTTCGAACGTAACAACATACAAAAAAATAGCCCACCAGAACGGCAGGCCAAGCGCATCCGTGACCGCGAGCTGTATTACGGTAAGCTTATGCCATTTCTTTATGCCCGGTTTTTCGGCATCCTCGGTTTCTTTCGCAAGTTGGCCATGGCCATCGTAGGGATTTTTCGGCCCATCGTGCATCAGGTATCCGAGAATGATATGCGCATCGTCGTCCACAAAACCTGTGCATTGGCTGCGCAGACCTTCATGATCGCGATGGCCAACGAAGGGTATGATACCTGTCCATTGGAAGGATTCGACAGCGGCAGGGTAAAGAAGTTGCTCGACCTACCCGCAGGTGCTGAAATCAACATGGTCGTATCCTGCGGCATCCGTAAAGGGAATGAGGGTATTCATGGCGACCGTTTCAGATTGCCATTTGATGAGGTCTACCACCACAGATAAGAGAACAGTCTCTTATCTAACAATGAGCGACATAATTATTTTTCATCCGATAGGTCAAGCAGAGCGGAGGAAATGGAAAATTCGGCAAAGTTCTTTCCCGGGACGTCACTGTAAAGCATTTATACGGTGACGCCCTGTTTTCTACTGCACTGCTTCGGTATTATTACCCGAAGTGAGATATTTTAGAGCCAACGACGACCTGTATATTCCTAAGCCAGATCACGGTTGGTTCACATAATAGCGACGGATTTTAGCTGCAGGTCGGATTATGCTCGAAAGGATGACAGCAAGTTCTTCCCATCAAGATATCCTTTCAATATTCCTAAATCGCGCCGTACAGAAGTTCAACACAGCCATCAGAGATACGCCGTGTGTTATTAATTGCGCATTATGGTATTTTAAAAGCGGTGCCGCCTGCCCAGCCCAAAAAGATTTTAACTCAGGATTTGCTTCTGTGTTGGTAGGATAGGCCCCTAGTTTACTAACGATCTGTCCCTGTAAGGGATATGGCGCAAAAGAGTTTTGAAACGCCCTTAATTCTTCCGTTAGCCTATTTCTAATACCCCTTGACCACCTGCCGGTAAACACTTTTGTCAAAGTCGTATAGCGCGCGTCTTTTGAAAACAACTTTTCGCGGTGAGTATGGCTCGCTCCAGACTGCTCGGTTGCTAAAAAGGCTGTTCCGATCTGTACCGCATCAGCTCCTAAAGCAAATGCTGCTTTTACACCTCTTGCATCTGCAATTCCTCCGGCTGCAATAACGGGGATTTTAACGACGTCTGCCACCTGCGGGATTAAGGATAGCGTTCCTACCAAACTATCTTCGGCATTCTCCAGAAACGATACACGGTGACCACCTGCATCAAAACCTGTGGCCACAACCGCGTCAACACCAGCGTTTTCAATTGCAATCGCCTCATCTAACGTTGTTGCTGTACCGATAGTTTTGATATTCAGACGACGTAGTTTTTCTAAGATATCTTCAGATGGAATTCCATAAACAAAGCTAAAAACAGCAGGTTTAGCTTCAAAAATTGCTTCTATTTGGTCGTCGAAAGTAGGGCTTTCCGGGAGTGGAAGTGCAGGTGCTTCCACACCGACTTCATCAAAGTAGGGTTGAAACAGCTCCACCACTTTCTGGAAAGCGACATTGTCAAAATCTTCGATATTGTCATCCTTCTCTTTAATCCAGAGGTTCAGGTTAAATGGCTTACTTGTCGATTTACGAATTTCGTTTGATAAATCAACGATTTCATTTGCAAAAAATGGCTGACAGCCGTACGAACCCATCCCTCCGGCATTAGAAACTAACGATGTCAATTCAACAGCTGATAGTTTTCCCCCAAAAGGTCCCTGTATTATAGGGATGTCAATTCCCGTTAGTCTCTTTAATTTCGTGTCTGTCCACATAGCGTTATGATTTAGTACAAATACTTTGTCTCGAATCTTGCGACCGAAAAAAGACATACCTATTTTCTTGTTTAATTGTACAACACAAAATTCAGATTCTCAGACCAACGTGGAAAGGATATACCTCACAAATAAATCGTGATGTAAGTCAATTTATTTTGCAGCGTATAGACGACTAAGCGTTTCGCGCGTAACCCCTAGATACGATGCTAAAATATGCTTGGGCAACTTCTGGACGAGTAGGGGATACTCCTGTAAGAATTTTTCATAACGTTCCCTGGCACTACTGCTTAGCAAAGAGAGAATTCGATTTTGTAAAACAACGTTTCGGCGATTGGTCTTCTTTCGGAAAAAGCTTTCTATTTGGTGAAATTCGCTACATAACTTTTCCCTATTCTCATTGCTCAAACACAATACTTCGGTGTCTTCTAAACAGTCGATATTCACGATTGCTTTTTTTGATAATAATAAGCCTCATAGTCAGTAATCCACCAATCCTGAACGCCGAAGAGTAAAATGTGAATTTTCCCATTTTCGTCACTGTAGTAAGATTTTACGCAACCCGAAAGTACAAAATAATCATAATCGACATTCTGCCCGTCTTGTACCAAAAATTGATGTTTCTTCAATTTTTGGTAAGTGAAGTGGCCCGATATGTAATCGAATTCATCATCGGTAATGTCGATGATTTTCCGGAACTGATTTTTTAAGATCTGATTCATGGAGGACAACGTGGTTTTCTTAATTATAGTAATAAAGGTAACAAGAAACTTTTATTGTAAAGCAACAGAATCTAATCGCAATGTGTTTTCACAATCTTTATATGCATCCTCCATTATATTGCTGTATCTTTGCGGCTGTTTTTAAAAGACGCATATCGTGATAGACGTAAATAATATCTCCGTATCCTTTGGCGGAACAACCCTTTTCAGTGATGTGTCGTTTTCCATCAATGAAAATGACAAGATTGCCCTGATGGGAAAGAATGGTGCAGGAAAATCCACCCTATTAAAAATCATTGCCGGCGTAGGGAAACCCACTACCGGCCATATCAGTGGACCGAAGGAAGCGGTAATCGCTTATCTTCCCCAACACCTGTTGACGAAGGATAATATGACGGTTTTTGAGGAGACCTCTAAAGCTTTTGATGAAGTCTACCGAATGCGTGACGAACTTGAAGCGCTTAACGAACAACTGAACATCCGTACCGATTATGAATCGGACGGGTACATGAAGTTAATCGAGCAGGTTTCCGAACTAAGCGAAAAGTTCTATTCCATCGAAGAGACCAACTATGATGCAGAAGTTGAAAAAGTATTAAAAGGCTTGGGATTTGAACGAACGGATTTTAATCGTCAGACTGCTGAGTTTTCAGGTGGATGGCGCATGCGTATCGAACTCGCAAAAATTCTGTTGAAAAAGCCCGATTTAATACTTCTTGATGAGCCTACCAACCACATGGATATAGAAAGTATTGAGTGGTTAGAGGATTTTCTGGTCAATTCGGCCAAAGCTGTTATCGTTATCTCCCATGACCGTGCATTTGTTGATAATATCACGAACCGCACGATCGAGGTCACGATGGGACGTATCTACGACTATAGAGCAAAATACTCTCACTACCTGCAGTTGCGTCAAGAACGACGCCAGCACCAACTGAAGGCTTACGAAGAACAACAACGTTTTATTGCCGATACGCAAGAATTTATAGATCGTTTTAAAGGCACTTATTCCAAAACATTGCAGGTGCAGTCCCGCGTTAAGATGTTGGACAAACTGGATATTATCGAAGTGGACGAGGTAGATACCTCCGCGCTACGACTAAAATTCCCGCCGTCACCCCGTTCGGGACAATATCCTGTCATCGTTGAAGAACTTACTAAAGCCTATGGAGAACATGTCGTGTTTGAAAAAGCCTCAATGGTCATCGAACGTGGAGAGAAAGTAGCTTTCGTCGGTAGAAATGGAGAGGGTAAATCAACCATGATTAAAGCGATCATGGGTGAAATTGATTACGAAGGCTCTCTAAAAGTGGGACATAACGCCCAAATCGGGTATTTTGCACAAAATCAGGCATCGTTGCTGGATGAAGAACTTACCGTGTTCGAAACCATCGACCAAATTGCCGTAGGTGATGTACGTGTCAAAATCAAAGATCTCCTAGGCGCATTCATGTTTAGCGGCGATGATACTACCAAAAAGGTGAAAGTACTCTCCGGAGGAGAAAAAACACGTCTGGCTATGATCAAGCTATTGTTAGAGCCCGTGAATGTGCTCATCCTTGATGAACCTACCAATCACTTGGACATGAAAACCAAAGATATCATTAAAGATGCCCTGCAAGAATTTGATGGTACGCTGATTTTGGTGTCGCACGATAGAGACTTCCTCGATGGATTGGCAACGAAAGTTTTCGAGTTTGGCAACAAGCGCGTAAGAGAGCACTTCGAAGATATCAAAGGCTTCTTGGAATATAAGAAAATGGGTAACCTTAATGATATAGAAAGGGTGGGATAGAGATTTTGTCCAAGAATAAGTTTATTAATAGGCGATCAAACTTAAGTTACGGGTTTTCATCGTGCCAATATTGAGCCCGGTACATTCAAAACCCATGGTAAAAAGAGAGACCTTGTAATCGTTGTACGATTGGGATTCAAGGAGATAACCTCTGCTCCAAGCTTCGTCCAGCCCTTGCTTGATCTGGGATAAAATATCTCCTTTCACGGTCTTCCATTGCCCCTGTACCAGACCGGTGGTACTAAAGGATGCTAGGCCTACATCGTAAATAAGCTGACCACTAAATATATCTTCGTTTATAGAGAACCCCGGCAAGCTATACCGGTCATCAAATAGCATAATTAAGAAATACATAGACTTGCCATAGCCAGCACTGCTGGGATTGAGATTCTGGACAAGGAAAACGCAGCTGAACTGTAAGGCATGGATAGCAGAATTATATCCTGCTTTTTGGTTTCTTGCATGGTAGTCCAGATAGGCATCAATCTGGAAATTGAGGCTATCCAACGCTCCAATAAATGGTGTTGCGCTGCCTAACCAACCGTCGGGATCTGCAATCCTTTGATCGATAATCAAATGAGGAAACGGTTGAGACGATGTTCTATAGGTATCACCAAACTCATTTTGACCATTGATGGCAAAAATAATATCCCTATCTGTAGAAGACGCTGGCCCTATAGTAATCGCTTTATTTGAATCGGCAAAGCGGTATGAACCGGACGATAGGAGAGTCGGTGTTGCACCATATAAGGAGGAGTTACTATACCACTGAGACAAATTCCATTTGGGAGACGAACCTCCTCCAGCATATAATATTGATCCCTGTACCACGCCCGTGGATGGATGGAGTACATGGAATCCATGTTGGAAATTTTGATCGGTCAACAAGGATAGGGGAGTTGTTAAGGCAAGAAGACTCTCCGATGTCCCATCGCTTTTTGATAGCTCATTGCTAAATTCTTCTTGTCTATCGTCCGCTTTGTTACAACTACTGAAACCGAGCAAAACGATGCCAGCAAGCAAAGCTATTTTTGAAAGTCTGTAAAAATAGCGTTTAAGGTTCTTTTTTGTTCTCATATGAATACAATTAGTTAATGGATCTCCTTATGCGGGAGTATGTGGTTTATATTTTGTTTGTTCCAGCAGTTAACTTGATTGATTTGCCCTTATATACATATGTTCCCGAAACCCCATTTGGGAGCGTAATTTCTCCAGATAGCTTGTCTATCTCTTTTTTTAGATATAGTTCTATAATACCTGATGGATGAGGGATTTCAGCTTCAATAAATTCTAAACTTCCGAGGTTTGGGCTTATTTTTACGGTTTTGAATCCCGGTGAATCAGGTTCTACACCGCATATGGTAGCCAAAAAATCATAATTAGGGCTAGCACTCCAGGCATGGCAGTCGGATCTGGAAGGTTCCGGACGTTCCGCAAAAGTCGTCAATCCTAGGTCTAACATGTCTTTCCATAATTGTAATTGATCTACATATCTATTGGCTAAACCTGCTTTTTTCATTGCCCTTATAAGATAGAAGCGGTAAAATAGTGTTGCTTGTATGAGAGAAGTATCCGAATCTAATCTTAACAAGACATCGGCTTGCTCTTTTTTAGGGATTGCATCTGCTAGTATTCCCATGATGTTGGCATGCTGACTATAGCTGCTCCTTTTAATATCGTCTGCCAGCAATTGACGATGCGGATCATAGCACTGCGTTAAAACAGCATGGTTTATCTTATTATGAAGTAACCGATATTCCTTTGCTTTCGCATTTTCACCGAAGTAGGACATCAAATCAATAGCATCTTTTAAGGTATAGGCAAACTGAAGACTAATAATAGAAGAACCTCCTTCTATTCCCCCCGGAGGAACACCGCCGGAAGGCCGCTGTGCAGACCAAGGCCATTCGTTTGGCCAATCGACAAAGTTCCAGTGGGACATTGGTCCAAGCATGCCCGTAGCAGGATCGACACGTTCGGTATACCAACGTATGATTTGTTGAGCAATCGGTAAATACTCCTTTACAAAGTTTTCATCCGGCCTGTGCATCCAATAATCATGCAACATATTGATCCAGTACAGCGAAAATGGTGGAATAATCTGTATTCTTTGTGCTGGATAACGGCTTTGTAAGATGCCTTCAGGGACTAAAGAAGACGCTAGGTCGGTAATAGCTTTGCGCATTAAACGTTCATCCCCACTTACATAAAGTGATATCAGGGATTGAATGCGGGTATCTCCGGTATATTGCATACGCTCGTAGTATGGGCAGTCGTAATAGAGATCTACCGCGCATAACCTTGCTGTGCGCCATCCCGTTTTCCAAATCGTGGACAATATCGGATTGCTGCTTTCGAATCGGCCGAGCTCTTGAAAAGGGTATCCGACAAATGTACAGTCAAGCTGTTCAATTATCAAGGGTTGCTCTTTTGTCTCTATATCTAGCTGGATATATCTGAATGTCTTAAAATTCAACGGACTATAGGACCTGTGCTTACCTCCATCAGGGTAAATAATATCTTTAACCCCAAGTAGTTTCTTCCCCTCGATTTCATTTCTATTTCCTTTATTCCCCTCCGTATCGTACAATGCCTCCGCATAAGCAATGGATAAACTCCCTTGCTTGCCGCCGCTTAGCATAACTTCTATAAAGGCATTTGTGATGTATGTCTGATCCAATAGCAGACTGGCTTTTGCAAATGAAGGAATGGTGATTGCCCCTTTTTCTAAAAAAAGGCCATTCATCGTAATCCCTGATGCTCGTCGAACATGCATGGGTTTTTCTGCTTTCAATTCCGGTAAAGGAATGTTGCGAGGTTGTAGCGCACGAATATATTCTGTCCCCTTGCCATAGTTCATCCCTCTTTCTTGAACGGCCGCTTCCTCCCAATGGGAATCGTCATAATCAACCTGCTGCCATCCCCAAGGAAAAAGTGTGCCATAGATTTGGTCTGCCGGTTCGATATCAATTACCGCCATGTGTTCTAAAGAAGGTTCATATGCTTTATTTTTTTTCGTTTTCCAGCTCTTGTCCGTATTGACTACCTGTTCTGCTTCACCGTCACCCTGTATAACGAGCCCTGTGGATAATGTCATTTGTGCACCTGGTGTCCATTTGCCATAGTTTACTACTTGTGCCGTAATAACATTTTCTCCTACTTGAAGATAAGGAGCGATATCCACTGTATCATAATTCCACCGTAATGGCGAGCCTGCCGCCGGTCCGCGGTTAACGCAGTGGTTATTGACGAAAAGTACATAGCGCTGATCTGCAGATAGGTGGATAACGAAATGATCCGGTGCACGCGGAATATTGATTTTCTTTCGGAACAGATGAACCCCGTAATCTAGAGAAGAAGACGAGCTTGGAGCGATCCAATGTGCTGTCCAATTTAGGGCATCGGCCTTGTGTATAATAGCAAAAGACACCCATAGATACACAAACAAAATCTTTCTTGTCATTTTTATTTTTTTAAAATGGCTTTTCTCGGTATTACTCCGTAGATAGCTTCTCAGCAAGCATATAGATATCAAAATTCTTGAATTCCACTCCAGCATCAATAGAACCCGGATTTTCCCAGCCAATATTCATGCTTGTAAGCTCCATATCCTCCCATCGGCTATCTTTGAGATACCCCTTGTTCTTTGCTTGCTCAAACGCCGTCAATAAATCAGGTAAGATGTCTTTATTTATGGATAAAGGCTTGCCGTCATGAAGCGATCCTCCTAGGATATCTTTACTCCCTACCATGTAAATAAATTTTTGGGATGCATCATCTTTTCCTACATCGGCCGCCTGATAAATTTCGACATCTTTATATCGATAGTCATAGAAAGGAAGTCCGAACCAGAGGAAATCTTTATAGCCTTCAGCATCAGGGTTATTATTTTGAAGGGTAAGGAATAGTTGAAATTGAGCAGTATGCAGTTGCGGATTTAAATCTTCTTTTGCTGTTTTCAATTCGACAGCTATTAGGTCCATATCCATTTTTACGAAGAGATGTCTGGCATTAGTTAGCGGTCTAGGGCGCTGGAATCTCTGTTCCAATAGAAGATGTGGCCAATATTCTCCGTCCATCCTTATTTTGCTATATTCACTTCCGGCATTTAAGAACATCTTAACAGTCATCACACAGGTGTCTTCAGAAAAAGCTATTTTCTTTAGCTCATTTTCATAGATTACTTCTCCGTTAGCTAACCTAGGCGCTTCCTTCAATAATTTTTTTGACCCCCATTCTGCTAATCTCCATGCTGCCGTAGTATCGTTTTGCAACTTTCCGAAGGGGTAGATAAATTTGCCTTCTACCAGCTCGCTGGTGTTCGAACCAACTAATGCTATCCCTTTTTGAAAAAAACGATCTTCTAATATAGAAATGGTATCATACACTTGTTGCCCATGTTGGCCGGTATGTGCATTTTGCGAACAGCTGGTCATCGAAAGAAAAATCGCATAAGCACCTAAAATCCTGTAATTCTTTTCTTGTTTTATCATTGTAAAGCCGTGTTTAATTTCCATTATCATTGATCTTATCAAATGACTATAGCTTTGAACTGTTATATTATAGGTATGATAAAACGTATAAATCCCTTACTCCAATTTTTTTTATTTATTTTACGTAAAATATCTTTTACCATGACAGTCCATGACAGAAAGATGAAAAAGAAACTTTACTTTTGTTGCTATGCTTGATAACTCGAGCGAGTTAGCCTTTTTAAACTTATGCATTCTTACCCAGATTTTACAGACAACGAGCTCATAGATTTGTTGAGGCAAGGAGACGAAAGTGCCTTTACCGAGATTTACAATCGCTATTGGAAGAAGCTTTTTACGATTGCATCAAACAGGGTAGATAGTTTGGAAGATGCAGAGGAAATCGTTCAGGATATTTTTATCTCTTTATGGAATAGAAAGACCGATTTGCAGATTAGACTGGAGCTCTCAAGTTACTTGGCGGTCTCTGTAAAATATCGGGTATTTCAAACGTTGAACAGGTATTTTCAAAAAAGGAAATATCGTGATTATATTCTTACAAAAGAACAATTCGACAATTCTACGCAGCAGCTGCTTGACTTTAAGGAACTACAGGATGAGTTGGCCAAATATGTACAACGTCTGCCAGAAAAATGTCAATTGGTTTTCCGACTCAGTCGTGAAGAAGGCTGTACTCAAAAACAAATAGCCGAAAAACTAAACCTCTCCGAAAAAACAGTAGAAGCGCATCTGGGAAAAGCATTCCGAATACTCAGAATAAAACTGAGCAGCTTCCTGACAACTTTATTGTAGAATAAAGCTAAAACTTTCTTTCAAAAAAATATGAATCACCACTAAGGGAAGTAGTGGGTACAACACACCTATTATTAAAGCGATACTATGAACTCAACGAATCGATATCAAGAATTGGCCAATAAATGGTTAGCTGGCACCATCAACGAAGCGGAAAAAATGGAGCTTTCCGCATGGTATAATAGTTTTGATGACGACACTATAGATATTCCTGATTCTTTTTCTGAAAGTGAATACGAGTTAAAGGACAGAATTTTGGCAAAAGTCAAGGAAAGGGTAGATATACCCTCTCCACATCATCGTATTCGCTACCGGTTCAATAATTTTAGGGCAGTAGCGGCAACGGTGGCATTTTTCTTTTTGATAGGGGTTTGTTATTACACGATGGTAGCACCAAACGTAGAGACGAAACATGCTCTCAGCCTTAACGATATATCTCCCGCCGATAATAAAGCGAATCTCACTTTTGCTGATGGAAGAGCAATTGAACTAGATCAGGAACAATCGCAACTAATCATCGATGGCGACGTACAATACCTAGACGGTACCAAGCTTTATGACAAGAACGATAAAAATAGCACCCAATACGCTATTTTATCTACACCTAAAGGAGGACGATATCAATTGAAGTTGTCCGATGGTTCCAAAGTGTGGTTAAACGCATCTTCCTCCATACGGTTTCCTTCCGAATTCAACGGATCGCCCCGTACGGTTGAATTGCTCCGCGGAGAAGCATATTTTGAAATTAACAAACAGACGTCAAAGGACGGATCGCGTATTCCTTTCTTTGTGAAATTGGATCAGCAACTAGTAGAAGTATTAGGCACAAAATTCAATATCAATAGCTATGTGGCAAAAAAAGGCGTCGTGACAACAGTTACGGAAGGTGTTGTGACCGTACAGAAGCTGGATGCTTTAAGCAAACAAAAGCCTGATAAAGTAAGATTGACTGCGGGTAGGCAAGCTATAGTTGATCATTCAGGTATTAAGGAAAACCAGGTTGATGTGGAAGGGTTTACCGCATGGAAACAAGGATTTTTCTATTTTAACGACGATGACATCCATGCCGTCATGGACGAGTTTGCAAGGTGGTACGACATCGACGTCACGTATGAAATAGCGGGGTCAAATGATCTTTTTTCAGGTTACATACCTCGAGATGTAACACTTGGGCAGGCTTTACATCTTTTGAAGGTTGCAGGTGTCAATTTTGAACTAAGGAGTGAAAAGAATCTAGTCGTAAAACATAAAAAATAGATATACATATGATAGAAATAAAAGATCCTTGACAGTTGTATTACCTAGTATAGACCAAAAAGCCGGAAATGCTCGCGACATTTCCAGCCGAAATTTGGACAAACAAACTAGACTTTTTTGTGTAAACAGTATTCATTTGTAAACCAAACCATACAAAAGTATGCATTTAAAATTATTATCGAGCTTGTTGTTTTTACAACATAGACAAAATCTTATGCGATTGAAATTAACGCTTATATTATTAACATTTTTTTCCGTACAACTCTCTGCCAATGTATATGGTCAGCGGGTTACACTTAGCGAGCGTAGGGCGACGCTTGGATCGGTAATTAAAAAAATAGAACAGCAAACAGGCCTAAAATTTTTCTATAATAAACGCGATGTTGTCTTAGAATCTGTAGATATCAATGTACAGAACGAAAGCCTGCAACGCACATTGGAATTGCTTTTCAAAAACCAGCCTTATGGCTATGAAATACAAGACAAAGTCATTGTACTCAACAAAAAAGAGATAGCATCGATTGTCAATAGACCATCCAATGCGCATAACATAGACCAGAACCACACCATACAAGATCCTTCCTTGATCCAACAGGTCATAACCGGCGTGGTAAGGGATCAGGCAGGAAAAGTGCTTGTAGGTGCTTCCGTGATACAAAAAGACGGCTATATAGGAACTGTAACAGATGCCAAGGGGACTTTTTCCATTACCGTCCCGGACGGAACGGATCTGCAGATCTCTTATACAGGCTTCATCAGCCAAACGGTTAAAACAGCAAACCGCAATCATATCGAAGTCACACTTATGGAAGATGTGCAAAATATGGAAGAAATCATGGTTGTAGGTTACGGAACGGTGAATAAGAAAGACCTAACTGGCGCGGTAACGGGCATAAAATCGGAGGAAATCATGCAATCCCAACCAGTTTCATTAGTCAATGCCATGCAAGGACGGATGGCAGGTGTACAGATATCTTCCCAATCGGGAGAGCTTGGTGCCAATTCCCGCATATCTATCCGTGGTGCTACTTCGGTATATGGATCTTCACAGCCATTATATGTTATAGATGGTATTCAAATGGATGTCAATGTCAATGAGATCGCTTCGGCAAAAATGGGTAACGGTAGCCAATTAGATCCTTTGGCAAGCATTAATCCCGCAGATATTGAATCGATAGAAGTATTAAAAGATGCTTCGGCAACGGCGATCTACGGCTCCAGAGGCGCTAATGGTGTTATCTTAGTCACAACCAGGAGTGGTAGATCCGGAAGAAGCCGGATCAATTACGATGGAAATGTCAATCTTGGTGTAGTCTCCAAAAGAATCAATGTACTAGGAGCTTCCGACTTTATCGATTATCGAAAGATAATCGATCCAAATTCACCCCTGTTTTATTCCGATTCGAATAGTGACGGAGCCTACAATGAACTTGATTCTCCTCTAGATCCCTACGCCTTACCTAGCCATGACTGGCAAGATGAGATGTTACGTACAGCCATATCGCATAACCATAACCTTTCGCTGGATGGAGGTAACGAAAAAACGCAATATTCTGGAAGCGTAGGGTATACAAAATATCAAGGGATTATAATCAACAACAATTACCAGCGAGTTACCTCCCGTCTAAAACTAGATCACCAGTCTACAGAAAGACTCAAAGTGGGCACAAACTTCAATACGTCATTCTCGAAATTCAACGGTGCCAGCCAGAGTGGTGGAGAAGGAGGGACGTTCAACGGCGTAGTACAGAGCTTGGTCACATCACGCCCTGTCGAAGTATTTGTCCCCTCTTGGGACAATACAGGCGTGTACGTATCACCCATATCCATGTTGGAAGATGCCATTAAAAGTACGTCCATCATCCGTGCTAATATGAACGCATATGCGGATTATAAAATTATGGAAGGATTAACGTTTAACACGTCCTTAGGTGGTATACTTTCCAGCTCTAAAGGCGACGAATTCTATGGTAAAAATACGGAATGGGGAGCCGGCAACAACGGAAGGGCAATAGTTTCAGAAAGTAGGGCTTACAATATTGCCAATACCAATCAGTTGACGTACAAAAAAGATTTTGGGTGGAGCAAATTAGACGCCATTGCCGTCTTTGAGTTAAACCATTACAATTACGAATCGTTTGGCGTAGACAATGGCAACTATCTCGATGAAAACAACGGACCGTACAACATATCTAAGGGATCAGTCCTGAATAGCCTATATTCATTTCGGGATGTCAATAATCGCGTTTCTTACCTTTCCAGGATCAATTATGATCTGTACGGTCGTTATCTTTTTACGGTGAGTCTACGGGCAGATGGTTCGGACAAATTCGGAAAGGCTAATCGCTATGGCTATTTCCCTTCTGCAGCAGCTGCATGGCGGCTGTCCGAGGAAAAATTCCTGCAAAATGTAGATTTTCTAAGCGATTTAAAATTGAGACTGAGTTATGGACGCACCGGCAACGAACGTATCCCTTCACATCAGTATATGGCGAATATGGAAAACAGCTATTACAACGGTACACTTGGGCTTTCGCCATCGACCATGGCCAATCCGGATTTGAAATGGGAAGCCACCGATCAGTACAATGCCGGTCTTGATTTAGGTATATTCAATAATCGGATACAGCTAACTATTGATGCCTACCGGAAGATAACAAACGATATGCTCATGCCTGCGCCGGTGCCTTCCCAATCAGGCTTTTCCTCCCAGTGGAAAAACATGGGGCGTATAGACAATGAAGGTATAGAGGTACAATTGTCGACGGTAAACGTTAGAAACAGCAATTTCGAGTGGTCTACAAACTTTAACATAAGTACCAATAGGAATACGGTGAGAGATTTAGGTGGCGTAGATTTTATTCCCGTCAATATCGGTGGAGGTTGGATTACTAACGTAGGGCGTGTTATGATTGGGCATCCGATAGGAACGGCGTACGGGTATGTTTTTGATGGTGTATATCAATTGGATGAGTTTACCTGGCAGAACAACAGCGATCCTACTATTCCCTTTGATGATCGAAGCTTTACGTTAAAAGATGGGGTTGTGAGTGTACAAGGAACGAATGTGAAACCCGGTTCATTTAAATTTAAAAACTTGAATGGTAGCGCAGATAATGTTGTTGATGAGGAAGACCAAACGATCATTAGCCGTAGCAATCCTAAATTTTTTGGTGGTATCAATAATACATTCCGATATAAGGGCGTTGAACTATCCATCTTTTTAAACGGGTCGTACGGAAATCAAATTTTCAACGAATCACGTTTCCGTTTAGAAGGAGGAACTCCTTTGGCCTGGTTAAATTTGTCAAAAGATTTTTGGGATAACAGATGGACGACAGAGAATCCGACAGACGAATACGGAACCTTCAGTCTCGATACCAAAAATACAACGTCTATGAAAACCTCTAGCTATTATGTAGAGGATGCTTCTTTTTTGCGGTTGAAAACCCTGTCTTTGGGATACACGATTCCGAACGACTTGTTGAAACGTGCTGGAATGGGCAATGTATCCAATCTCAAAATATATGCGACCGCAGACAACCTGTATACGTGGACGAGTTATTCTGGTTTTGATCCGGAAATAGATTCGAACAACGCGTTACTGCCCGGATTTGATAGGATATCTTATCCGCGTACACGTTCCATAATTTTTGGTGTAAACCTAACTTTCTAAATAAAGTAAGTATATGAAAACTAGTTATTTATATTGTATTTTGCTTTCTGTAACAATTCTATTTTGCGGTTGCGGTAAGTTTCTGGATACGACCCCATATTCCAATACTGTGGTAGACAATTTCTATAAAACGGCCAGTGACGCCGAGCTAGCTCTTACAGGCTGTTACAACACCGTCGTCGCGGCTGTCGCTCAGGGCGAATGGGGAAGAGCTTCATTCAATTCGGGAATGCAAGCATTGCTTGACGGAGGTACGGACGAAACTATTATGCGAGACGGACTCGCTGATCCGCTGTTTGGAGCTATTCCTACAGCAGCCTTTACCGAACAGCATGAGCTTTTCAAATTCAGTTGGAGCTTTCTGTTCAAAGGGATTAATAGGGTAAATTACCTGTTGGATCATATCGATGCCGTCGATATGACAGATGCCAGAAAGGAAGAAATTAAAGGCGAAGCTCGCTTTCTCCGAGGCTTCTTTTACTATTATGCAGGTATACTCTATGGCGGTGCTCCTGTCTACACCACTTCGGTACAAGATCCCATGGCGCCACGAAATAGTCTACAAGAGGTGTTTACACAAGTATTGGATGACCTTCAATATGCTTATGATGTGCTTCCTCATAGAGCAACAATTCCGGGGAGAGCGAACAAATGGTCTGCAGCGGGTTTTCTGGTAAAATCATACAACTACCTCGCCAGTTCAAAAATGAATGATGTCGGTAAAAGCCTAAATTTTGAACTAAACAGTTTTGACTGGGTCAATTCGACCGATTTGTACACAAAGAGCAAAGTCGTATCACAAGATATTATCGATAACAGCGCCTATAAACTCACGCCACATTACGACTACCTTTTTAGAGAAACCACGGAGAGCGCCCAGTATGAAGAATGTCTTTTTACAGGGGAGTCAACATCCGCACAAGTGTCAAGCAATGATTACGGTGCGTGGCTATTCTATTTAATACCTGTGGGCGCAACAAACATTACGGGAGGTGGATACGGTTATTATCGGCCTACGGCAGAGATGTACTATAACCTGTACGATGCTAATGATCCGCGAAGAGCGCATAACTTAGGAGGTATGTTGGTTGATCGGGCGAATACTTTTGAATTTATAGATGGTGTGAAATATTTTATGCCTCTACCGGCTACCCCTGAGGACGAAAATTATTGTATTACGAAATTCCGTTACAAAGATCCAAGCATAAAAAACATCAATGTTGCGCTTACCGAAGGAAACTATCCGATATTGCGCTTCGCCGATATCCTATTACTAAATGCGGAGGCCGAGTATTTCACGGGCGATGAAGCTGCGGCTAGAAGTAGACTTACCGAAGTCAGAAGAAGAGTCGCACGCGAAAACATGGGGAATACAGCTCCACAGGTTTCTTATCTGGACTCACGATACAGACGATCAAACTTTGTGACCGAACTGCTGGAAGAACGTTCGCGGGAATTATGCTTCGAAGCACAGCGCCGGACGGACCTCATACGTTTTGGCAGGATGGAATCTGCCATAGCGGGATTGTCAGACGGAAAAGGAGAAAACAAATCCCGGTGGAATGTCATCGTACCTATTATGCAGGAAAATTGGGACAAAGCTCCTTACAAAATCTGGTTTCCCATACCGATAAACGACGTTTTGTTAAACCACAATTTGGTACAAAACCCCGGATACCAATCCAGATAACAGAAAGGTTTTTAGATGAATTAAAAATAAACAAATGAATAAACTATATATATCAGCTATCATCCTCATTTCGATCTTGGCACATGCTTGCAAAGATGCGTACGACAATGAACCGAAAAGAGGTATAGAAATATTGTCCATCTCCCCCGAGCAAGGCAAGGTGAGAGATATCATCACCATCAAAGGAAAGAATTTCAAGCCTATCAACACAAATGTAGTTCTATTCGCTGACAATATTCCAGGTCGGATCGTCTCCTTCAGTGAAAACGAAATTCAAGTCATGGTACCGGATAGCGGCGTTGTCACCGGACCATTAAAAGTTCGGGTAGGCGTAAATGAGATCGCTACTTCAACGCAGACATTCACTATAGATCAATCTTTACCAGTTATATTTTCAATCTCGCCAAATTACGGTTTAGCTGGAACGGAAGTTACTATAAAAGGCGCCAATTTTGCCAAAACAAATAACAAAGTATACTTTGGTATGGTAGCGGCTAACATCATTAAGGAAGACGAATATAATATTACGGTGGAGTTACCACAAGGGCTTCCGGATGGCGAAGTGGATCTTGTGATCGAAAGCAATGGAGCAAAATCAGCAGCTTCCAAATTTGAGGTTGGTATTATCTACCGTGATAATTTCAATAGAGTAAACAGTTCCTGGATCAATAAGGATGGTATACAGGAAGATTTAGGAACAGGTTGGGCTGTCGCCAACGGTGAGTTTCAGATTCAGGATGGACGTTTTAATTCCCGATCTAACGGCGTAGCCTTTTACCGTGCAAACGGTGCAGAGATGATTAGCGGAGACGGCAATACGTTTAGATTGTCTATGGATTATAGGATACGCGTGGCGGCAGGATCGGTATTTGCCGGTATTATGTTCAATGCACAAGACAACGATCGGTATTACGTGCTGCGTATGAACGGGGATGGCATAATCCAGTTCTTGGCAACAGCAGATGGTGGGGTTAACTGGCCGGGCGTATTCTTTTCTGAAATGGCTCCGCTACCTGGAGCACAGACCTATCAAATAGAGGTGTATTCAGATACGCCAGGAACATTCCAGTTTAAAGTGAGCAACACCGCCGGAAATGTTTTGTTTGATAAAACTGTTTCTGATCCGTCTGCACGTTACACAGGTGGGTACGCCGGTGTATGGGGGCTGGGAGATCATAGTGATTACGATAACTTCTCGTTATTACTTAAATAATTAGGATGAACATTTTTGATAAAACTTACGAGATAGTTATGAAATATTGGAAAGCTTCTTTGTACACATTGCTATTGTTATGCAGCTACGCCTGTTCAACGCAAGAGCCCTCTTTTGATAAGGATGAAGAGGTGGTGCCGCCGGAAGAAGAGCAGAAGGAATATGAAGATTTATTTACGGATTCGAAATATCTGCGAGGCTTCAAGGTAGGTTCGACAGATGAGTCCAACGGGCAGGTACAGGGGTATTTGAATTATAATGAGGTTGCCACGGGGACGCCGGTTTGGCTCATTGCACAGTGGAATTGCATGAACAACGATATACTTCGTTCTAATTATACCGGATCAGGATCAACCCATGAATACAAAACGGAAGATGGGAACAGAATCAACGTCAACACCCAAACAGGAGTTATCATTTTGGATTTAAACACGGTCTCTGAATATGGTAAGAATGGTATAGCCAGCAATCCACGTAAAGCAAACGAGCCTTGGCCCACCATGTTACTGGAGTATGGGCTTACTGAGCAAGAGATACTTAAAGTTTCCGATAAACAGGAAATACGTATGGCCGTTGATTTTAACGTGTTGAAAGCCGAAGATAAAATGCCGACGGGATCTACGGATCCTGGCTTACATACTGCACAGTTCCAGTGGTTCATCACGGTTCAGAACAGGAATTTGTCGTCACCGGATTTTGGTCGGTATATCTGGTTCGGATTAAATCTTTACGATAAGAGGTTTGACTTTGCACCATTGTACGCTGCTGAAGATGGCGGTAAAGAACAAAATACAGGAGCGTTTATATATATGCCTGATATGCGAGATATTATGGGGCAACAGGGAAAAACCGAGATCGGAAAAAACATGCGAGTTGACTATGACGTGTTGCCGGTGATAAAAAAAGCTTTTGCGCTTGCCCAACAACGAAAATATCTTATCCATACCCGTTGGGAAGAACTATATATTGGGGCTTCAAATATTGGCTGGGAAATTCCTGGAACTTATAATGCGGCCGTTCAGATCAATTCTTTCAATGTAAAGTATCGGTAATTAAGGATCCGATAAATTCGTCAGAGATATTCAAAAAACGTAGAAGCAGCATCGAATCAGCTGTTGTGAAGATAATTCATTATGAGCTACAGGACAACATCGAGCAGCCCGCCTGGTGTGTGGCCCAATCCGGGCGCATCCCAAAGAATTCATCGTGGCTTTTTGAATACGGATCTTTAAGAGCCTGCTGTAATTTTACAAAGAGGTTGTTTTCGCCTCTTTGTAATTCTTCTATGGCCATATGAAGCAGGTAATTCCTTAAAATAAACCTAGGATTGGCTTTTCGCATCCGCAGTAAGCTATCCTCCCTTGTGCAGGTGTTCACTTTTAAGCGAGTTTGGTAGCTCGTCATGAGCGAGTAGAGTTTCGTGATGTCCGTTGGCTCAGGATCGCCGTAGAGACTACTCTTAAAGAAGTTAAGCATGTCTTGCTGTGAGTTCAGTTCGCTGGGTAGGTCTATTAGCAGCTGATAAAATATTGTCATGCTATATTCAAAAAGTTCAGCAATCTGGGTGATTTCTTTCCCGATCGAAGAAGCCCAAAGACTGAAAGTAAGCAGCTATCATAGAAATCAAACTTAGCTAAATTGCGCTAACAACACAACATGAAACTAGTCAAAAATCAAAAAAACAGCAGAAAACCAGTTATCTTGCGCTTATATTGAATCACACTAATCCGCAGTATTCATTCCGTCTATAAGGCTTTCAATCAGATCTTGCGCATAATGATATTTTAAAAGCGGTGCCGCCTGCCCAGCCCAAAAAGATCTCAGCTCAGGGTTTGCTTCTGTGTTGGTAGGATAGGACCCTAGCTTACCGACGATCTGTCCCTGTAAGGGATACGGCGCAAAAGAGTTTTGAAATGCCGTTAATTCTTCTGTTAGCCTATTTTTAATACCCCTTGACAATCTACCGGTAAACACTTTTGTCAAAGTTGTATAGCGTGCGTCTTTTGAAAACAACTTTTCACGGTGAACATCGCTCGTTCCTGACTGTTTGGTTGCTAAAAAGGCTGTTCCTATCTGTACCGCATCTGCTCCTAAAGCAAATGCTGCTTTTACACCTCTTGCATCCGCAATCCCTCCGGCAGCAATGACGGGGATTTTAACGGCGTCTGCCACCTGGGGGACTAAGGATAGCGTTCCTACCAAACTATCTTCGGCATTCTCCAGAAACGATACCCGGTGACCACCGGCATCAAAGCCTGTAGCCACAACCGCGTCAACACCAGCGTTTTCAATTGCAATCGCTTCATCTAACGTTGTTGCTGTACCGATAGTGATGATATTCAGACGACGTAGTTTTTCTAAGATATCTTCAGATGGAATTCCATAAACAAAGCTAAAAACAGCAGGTTTAGCTTCAAAAATTGCTTCTATTTGGTTGTCGAAAGTAGGGCTTTCCGGCAGCGGAAATGTAGGTGCTTCCACACCGACTTCATCAAAGTAGGGTTGAAACAGCTCCACCACTTTCTGGAAAGCGACATTGTCAAAATCTTCGATATTGTCATCCTTGTCTTTAATCCAGAGGTTTAAGTTGAATGGCTTACTTGTCGATTTACGAATTTCGTTTGATAAATCAACTATTTCATTTGCAAAAAATGGCTGACAGCCGTACGAACCCAGTCCTCCGGCATTTGAAACCAACGATGTCAATTCAACAGCTGATAGTTTTCCCCCGAAAGGTCCCTGTATTATAGGGATGTCAATTCCCGTTAATCTTGTGAATTTTGTGTCTGTCCACATAGTGTTCATTTGTACAACACAAAATTCAAATTCTCAGACCAACGTGGAAAGGATGTACCTCACAAATAAAGTGTGATGTACGTCAATTTATTTTGTAGCATATAGACGACTAAGCGTTTCGCGCGTAACCCCTAGATACGACGCTAAAATATGCTTGGGCAACTTCTGGACGAGCATGGGATACTCCTGTAAGAATTTTTCATAACGTTCCTTGGCACTACTGCTTAGCAAAGAGAGAATTCGATTTTGTAAAGCAACGTTTCGGCGATTGGTCTTCTTTCTGAAAAAGCTTTCTATCTGGTGAAATTCGCTGCACAACTTTTCCCTATTATCATTGCTCAAACACAATACTTCGGTGTCTTCTAAACAGTCAATATTCACGATTGCTTTTTTTTGATAATAGTAAGCCTCATAGTCGGTAATCCACCAATCCTGAACGCCGAAGAGTAAAATGTGGATTTTCCCATTCTCGTCACTATAATAAGATTTTACGCAACCAGAAAGTACAAAATAGTCAAAATCGACATTCTGCCCGTCTTGTACCAAAAATTGATGTTTCTTAAATTTTTTGTAACTGAAATGACTCAATATGTAATCGAATTCATCATCGGTAATGTCGATGATTTTTCGGAACTGAGTTTTTAAAATATCATTCATGGAGGACAACGCGGGTTTCTTAATTATAGTAATAAAGGTAACAAGAAACTTTTATTGTGAAGCACGAAACTCCCATTTTGTACATGCACATAGCCCGACCTCCATGTACTTAGCGCCTACGTACAGTGACACAATTTACCGCTCACCGTAGTTGACGGCGAAGTGATAAAATACTGGTTTTGCGTTATTGTCATAAACCTTTTATCTATATTACTTTGTATTATCAATACATTGGTCAGAGATGGAAGGTGGAGAATTTTAAACGTAAAATATATTTGTTATGAAAAATGTCAATATGTTGGTTCTATTATCAGTGGCACTTTTTTTTAATATGACGGGATGTTCAAAGAATGATGGTTCCGCAGAGCTCCCAGTAGATGACGAATTCAGCGGCATATTGTTATATGATTCAGGAGAACAGACCTACAAACTAGATCTGAGCACCAAGGTGCGAAGTATATATTTCGACCGAAACACGTATTCCCTTAACGGGTGGGATGTCAGTTGGGATGGAAGCATCAGGCTTGAGTCGGAAATTGTTGCCGGAGAATTCGACGAAATTAAGTTTAAACTCATCAATACAGCCGACAACAGTGTAGTTAAAGAGTTTGTTTATGATAGCCCAAACGGCGAAGACCGCCAAATCAGCGGTTTGCTATCTCCGGATAAGTCCCTAATCCTAATACAGCCCGATTTTGAGCATGGTATCTTTATTATTGATACAGAAGGTCAAGTAAAGCATCACTTGCCTATGGTAAATAATACCAAACTTACACTTGGCGACGAGGTGATATGGTCGTCAAATAATAGCATCCTATTTACGTTTGAAGCGTTTATACTTAGAAGTGATCCTCCATATACATCGATAACGCCTGTTAAGGAATTAAACTATTCGAACTGGGGTAATATCCATGCAAGTGCCGATGGAAGCAAAATATCGCTCCGTATCGATAAGCACATCTACTTAATGAATGCCGACGGAACAGATCTAGTACAGGTGACGGAAAGCGACCGTGAAGAACGAGAAGCAGTTTTTTCGCCAGATGGACGCTACCTCTTGGTGGCAGCCGATTATTATCCGCACACTTTTCATCCCGGTACATGGGACCTTAATATTATTCCTGCGGATGGGAACAAGTACAAAGTAGGAAAAAAACCTGGGAACGGTGTCTTCGAGATTCGTCGGAACAATTCAAAAAATGTGGAGACAGCATCGAATCAGATGTTATGGCGATAATCCATTCGAGCCCGGAAAGACTCTTAACCTTTTGGTTGCAGACATATTACCTCCGCTGTTATGAGCTACAGGACAACATCGAGCAGCCAGCCTGTTGTGTGGCCCAACCCGGGCGTATCGTAAAGAATTCATCGTGGCTTTTTGAATACGGATCTTTAAGAGCCTGCTGTAATTTTAAAAAAAGGTTGCTT
This sequence comes from Sphingobacterium micropteri, assembly GCF_014692515.1. Lineage (GTDB taxonomy): Bacteria > Bacteroidota > Bacteroidia > Sphingobacteriales > Sphingobacteriaceae > Sphingobacterium > Sphingobacterium micropteri. The sequence goes on from NZ_JACOIK010000001.1 coordinate 436,703, forward strand.
TCGCTTCTTTCTAATTCTTCTATGGTCATATGAAGCAGGTAATTCCTTAAGATAAATCTAGGATTGGCTTTTCGCATCCGCAGTAAGCTGTCCTCCCTTGTGCAGGTGTTCGCTCTTAAACGCGTTTGGTAGCTCGTGATGAGCGTGTAAAGTTGGGTGACATCCGTTGGTTCAGGATCGCGATAGAGACTGCTCCGAAAGAAGTTAAGCATGTCTTCCTCTGTGGCCAGTTCTGTTGGTAGATCAATCAACAGCTGATAAAATATTGTCATATCCGGTTGGATAGCTGCCAATACATTCTCGAATTCGCCCACGAGCTTTACGTCATCATCGTTGTTTATACCGTCCATACCCAGCTTATTTGCCATCATCGCGTAGTACTTACTCCAATAAAATTCTTCATATCTTCTCAGTCGGCTTTCTAATTGCCCGGTGTCAGAAATCAGCGGTACTAAAGCATTCGCCAGGCGGCTTAGATTCCAGTAAGCTACATTCGCTTGCTTACCGAAAGCATATCGTTTGCCCGGCAAGTCGGTGGTATTCGGTGTGAAATCCGGGTCGTAGTTGTCTAGAAAAGAAAAAGGCCCATAGTCGATTGTTAGACCAAGCACAGACATATTATCGGTGTTCATCACCCCATGTACAAAACCTACCCGCAGCCACTCAACGATCATGGTTGCTGTACGTTCCACGACTTCTCCAAACCAGTGGAGTACCTTTTCGTCACCTTCTATATGCGGATAAAAGCGTTCGATTGTCCAGTTCACCAGCTGCATGAGGTTATCGATCTCGTTCCTGGCGGCAAGCATTTCAAAATTACCGAAACGTAAAAAGCTTGGTGCTGTACGCATAACAATGGCGCCAGGCTCATCCGCAGCACGCCCATCGTAAAACATGTCGCGCGTCACCATGTCGCCCGTTGTAACAAGTGCTAATGCCCGCGTAGTAGGGATACCGAGGTGATGCATCGCTTCACTCATCAGGTATTCGCGTACCGATGAACGTAAAACCGCCCGACCATCGGCTCTCCGCGAATAAGCAGTAGGTCCGGCGCCCTTCAACTGCAGCTCCCAAGTATTTCCGTGCGGGTTCTCCCATTCGCCTAGCGTGATCGCTCGACCGTCACCAAGCTGTCCTGCCCAGTTGCCAAATTGATGGCCCGCATAGCAGGCTGCATAGGGGTACATCGTCGGGGTGATGAGATTGCCGCCTAGAATTTGTATGTCGTCTGGATTAGGTTTCGCGATGCCCAAGCTATCTGCTAGCTCGGCGGACCATCCGATAAGTTCGGGTTTCCGTACAGCTGTAGGTACTGCCTTGCTATATAAAACTCCTGGCGTCTGGCGGGGATACAGATTACCGCTGTCATCCCCTGGGAACGTATCCACAAAATTCCTTTTGAATCGCTTAGAACTTAAATTTTCCATATCGTACTGCCTTAACTAATCACAGCCAAAGATATGCCATTTATTGATACGCCTGGTTCACATCGTCATTCTTTTCAAGCAGTTCCAACAAATCTGCGCGTAGCTTATCGAAGTACTCGTTAACTAATTTCAGGTTTTTTTCTTTTGTTTCGTCCATGGGTTAGATAAGTCTCAGCTATGATTGCAAACATAGCCGCCAGCGATTAGTAGCTCCTGTTTGCATTCACTGGGCATATTTACCTACGCGGCCATAGCAATTCTCCGGTCTTAAGAAAGTGGGATTGTTGACTTTTTCATCGTTCTGTTGTTAAAGTTACGAATTTTCGTATTTCAATCTGTCCGATTTATAGGAAGGGTTACATTAAGCTTGTGTACAAATTCGGGATTTTGTTTTAATGCTTCAATATCGTTTCAATTCTAATATTATGTATATTTGATACAACATGGAAACTATCGGTATTTTATTTTTTGCGCTAGCCTCCTTTGTAGGTATAGAAGAATCGAGGATACTGAGCCGTAAAGCTACCGTCGCGATAGATCCTGTACACCAAACTTTTGAAGTTGTACAGGAAGATCTTTTTTCGATAGTTATGACAGAAGAAGATAGAATCGCCACGATCAAAGAATTGCAGCTCATAATGGATGTTGAAAAGAATCCTGAAAAAAATGATTCGAGTAGCGTAGTTATAGAGAGCGTGTCTTTACAAAGACAAGGTGACCAACTGCATGCTACTTTGAAAGGTCGCTACACAGATGTCAACGCATTGCGGGAGGCGGGGATTTATGTCGATAACACCGGATTCTCGATGATAAATATCCCTGAATGGAATATCCGATCAACGGATGCTGCTTTGAAAGAGAATTATTGGGAATGGCCGGCAAACAAGAAAGTGACCCTCATGTTAGAAGCATTTGAAAATATTCCTACAGATTATTTGCCGTACCGACATAGTGTATTGCCTTATTGGGATGATGCGCAGACTAACGCAAATAAGTAATCATATTATTCTTCTGATTATCAGGTGTAAAAATAGCGGTGTCCCCTTTAGCGAAACCATTGTGACCACCGTCGCCAAAATTTAAGACAGCTTAGTGATTTTGACAGGTGGTTGTGATTTTCTCTTTATGTTTTTGTCCCCAATCAGCCAACGTGAAGATGACATTGTCGATCGATCTGGCATATTCGGTAGAGACATATTCTGTGACAACCGGCGTTTTATCTACGTGTACCTCTCTCTTTAATAATCCATTCAATTCCAGTTGTTTCAGTTCGTTGGATAGTACTCTCGCTGAAATACCATGGATGGTACGCTGCAAGTCGTTGAATCGTTTGTGCCCACTAAACATGGCTGCGAGAATTCGCAACCGCCACTTTCCACCCAAAACATACAGTGCATCTTCTAGTGCCCTGAGATTTTCCTCACATTTTGTATCAGCGTAATCCATTCTTTTTTGCTTATAACTAACCTAAATACAGCTACTAACCTTTAGTTTATTACTAATAAATTGTTAGTGCAATATAGGTACTTTTGTACTATATAGAAAAAAATGTCATTCTTTTTGCCCAGCAAAAACCTTAATGCACCATACGAATAATTATAAAAGTAGATAAAATGATAGAAATAGGAATCGATAGCTTCGCTACAAATTTCACTGCCTTGGGTAGTAAAATCAACAGTTCTGAGTCATTGCGCTTATTGTTGCAACGTATCCAGTTTGCCGATGAAAAAGGGTTAGACGTATTTGGGATAGGTGAGCACCACCGTAAGGAGTTTTTAGATTCCGCACCTTCGGTCATTTTGGCTGCGGCTGCAGGTACGACTCAGCGCATCAAGCTTACTAGCGCCGTATCAGTCATCAGTGCCGATGATCCGGTAAGACTTTTTCAAAATTATGCTACGCTTGATTTGATCACACAAGGAAGAGCCGAAATCGTGGTGGGCAGGGGGTCATTTGTGGATGCATATCCGTTGTTCGGATTGAACTTGGAAGATTATGATGCGCTGTTCGCCGAAAAATTGGGTTTACTGCTCCAGATAAGAGATAACGAAATCGTCAATTGGAATGGTCGTTTCAGGCCAGCACTTAAAGATCAGGCTATTTACCCACGACCTTTTCAAGAGAAATTGCCTATTTGGTTGGGCGTTGGTGGCACGACACAGTCATTTGTTCGGGCAGGAAGATTAGGCCTTCCACTGATGGTCGCCGTAATTGGCGGAGAGACTCATCGTTTTCGTCCTTTAGTCGATTTGTATCGGGAGTCTGGGTTAGAGGCCGGACACAAACTCGAAGACCTTAAAGTTGGGCTTCATTCTACCGGATTTGTAGGTGCGACTACGTCCGCTTCGACGAAAATTTTCCTACCTGGGTATACCAAAGCCATGAACAATATTGGGAAGGAAAGAGGATGGGGGCCGTTGACCCAAGAGCATTTTGAAAGGGAGACCTCTCCATTGGGCGCCATTGTTTTGGGTGGCCCTGAAGAAGTAGCGGAGAAGATTATCAGACATGCTAAAGCATTGGGAGGCATCAGCCGTTTCACCTTCCAGATGGATGTAGCCAATTTGGAACATGAATATTTGATGGAAGCCATAGAGCTGATCGGCGATAAGGTGATCCCGATCGTTCGAGAAATGGAAAAAGTGTAGATAAAATTATATCCAACCTCCATTATATTGCTGTATCTTTGCGGCTGTTTTTTTAATAGACACATATCGTGATAGACGTAAATAATATCTCCGTATCCTTTGGCGGAACAACCCTTTTCAGTGATGTATCGTTTTCCATCAATGAAAATGACAAGATAGCCCTGATGGGGAAGAATGGTGCAGGAAAATCCACTTTACTAAAGATCATTGCCGGCGTAGGAAAACCCACTACCGGCCATATCAGCGGACCGAAGGAAGCGGTGATCGCTTACCTTCCTCAACACCTGTTGACGGAGGATAATATGACGGTTTTTGAGGAGACCTCTAAAGCTTTTGATGAAGTCTACCGGATGCGTGACGAACTCGAAGCGCTCAACGAACAACTGACTATACGTACCGATTATGATTCGGACGAGTACATGAAGTTAATCGAGCAGGTTTCCGAGCTAAGCGAAAAGTTCTATTCCATCGAAGAGACCAACTATGATGCAGAAGTTGAAAAAGTATTAAAAGGCTTGGGTTTTGAACGGCGGGATTTTAGCCGTCAGACAGCGGAGTTTTCTGGGGGATGGCGTATGCGTATCGAACTCGCCAAAATTCTGTTGAAAAAGCCCGATTTAATACTTCTTGATGAGCCTACCAACCACATGGATATAGAAAGTATTGAGTGGCTGGAGGATTTTCTGGTCAATTCGGCCAAAGCTGTTATCGTTATCTCCCATGACCGCGCATTTGTTGATAATATCACGAACCGCACGATCGAGGTAACGATGGGGCGTATCTACGACTATAAAGCAAAATACTCTCACTACCTGCAGTTGCGTCAGGAACGACGTCAGCACCAACTGAAGGCTTACGAAGAACAGCAACGTTTTATTGCCGATACGCAGGAATTTATAGATCGTTTTAAAGGCACTTATTCCAAAACATTGCAAGTGCAGTCCCGCGTTAAGATGTTAGAAAAACTGGATATCATCGAAGTGGACGAGGTAGATACTTCCGCGCTACGTCTAAAATTCCCACCATCTCCGCGTTCCGGACAATATCCGGTCATTGTTGAAGAACTTACCAAAGCCTACGGAGAGCATGTCGTGTTCGAAAAAGCCTCGATGGTTATCGAACGTGGAGAGAAAGTAGCTTTCGTCGGTAGAAATGGAGAGGGTAAATCCACAATGATTAAAGCGATCATGGGTGAAATTGGTTACGAAGGCTCTCTAAAAGTAGGGCATAATGCGCAAATCGGGTATTTTGCACAAAATCAAGCCTCGTTGCTGGATGAAGAACTTACCGTGTTCGAAACCATCGACCAAATTGCCATAGGTGACGTACGTGTCAAAATCAAAGATCTCCTGGGTGCATTCATGTTTAGCGGCGACGACACGACCAAAAAGGTAAAGGTACTTTCTGGAGGAGAAAAAACACGTCTGGCTATGATCAAGCTCTTGTTAGAGCCCGTGAATGTGCTTATCCTCGATGAACCTACCAATCACTTGGACATGAAAACCAAAGATATCATTAAAGATGCTCTGCAAGAATTTGATGGTACGCTGATTTTGGTATCGCACGATAGAGACTTCCTCGATGGATTGGCAACGAAAGTTTTCGAGTTTGGCAACAAGCGCGTAAGAGAGCACTTTGAAGACATCAAGGGCTTCTTGGAATATAAGAAAATGAATACCCTTAATGATATAGAAAGGGTGGGGTAGCAATGCTGCGTTAGTTTATTCCACTATCTTTTACTCCATTTCTCTAAAGTTGGCTTAAATTCCAATTCGGCTTCATTTTATAAAAATCGATAGCTTTCCGTCCGCAGTTAACATTTGCATATGGAAGTCTTTGTATATCTTCTGCATCTTATCCATGATCATGTGTCCAATACCTTTTCCCTGATAGGAGGGGAGGACGAGTAACACTATTCGGACTCTATTCGTCCATTCAACGAGGATTTACTGTATAAATCATAATGCAGTAGAAAGAGTTTTTATCTAGAGCCAATTCTTGTTATATCGATCTACGATATCTTTCAAATCAATAGACTTGTTATCCGAACTTTCAATCTCTTTGTGTAGTTCGGGGAAGTCGTTTATAAGCTCCAAAAGAATCTTTTTTTGTTGCTTACACGGTACGTGAACTGGCGCATTTTCCTTAGCAAGGAAACGATAGGTGGCTTTAGCACTTGCAGAGGGCGAACCAGTTCCCACAGATGCATAAGTCGCAATTTGCGACTTAAAGAAAAACTTGGTGTCCTTCATAGTATAGTGATTTCACTTGAGAAATACGAGATACTGCTTCGGCGGAGCAGGAGGCGTCGACTAATGCAAAGCTGGCCAAATCTCCTTCTTTTGGCCATTGTTGTACACCTTTGTCATCCAATGGAAGTATTCCAGCGGTCGGCAAACGCAGCATCCGTGATAGCGCAAATTCGGTCGACGCTCCATAGAGCTGCGCTGCTACATTTGCTTTTTGGAGAACACTTCCTGACCCGAACGTGTTCCAATGATCAATAACACTATCTGTACCTACTAGAACCTCTACGCCATATTTTAGTAACGTTGGGATAGGCATGACGGTATTGCCGAACGGAACAGATGAAGCAATACCTATCCCTGCAGAAGCAAGCTTTTCTGCGATCGTTTCCTGCTGAGCTCTGTCCATATTGGCCAGTGCAAAAGCGTGGCTTATGTAGGTCTTGCCACGTAAGGCGGGATTTTCGATTGCCTTATCAATCAGGTATTCGATCGTCTGCACGCCTGTCTTGCCAGACTCGTGAAGATGGATGTCAATACCTTTGCCGTAATCCAATGCTAATTGTACCATGTAATCAACGGGTTTTTCTATCGATCCATCAATAGAGTAGGGGTCAAGACCACCTATAAAATCAATGTCCAGTTGCGCAGCTTCTTTAAGATAAGAAGCAGAGTCTGTGTAGAAGATTCCGTGCTGTGGAAAGGCAACTATTTCTGCGCCGAATGATTGCTTTTTGTTTTCCAATGCTTTCTGCAAGTTGGCTAAAGACTGTAATTTGGATGTCGGCTCTATATTGACGTGGCTACGGGCAAAGTTGGTGCCGTATGACTGAAGTAGCTCTATCAGTTTTTCGGCTTTGTACGTGGAATTTTTCAACAGATCGGGTATGATTTTTTGTTCTAATTCAATCATTCCTTTCACCCCATTAGATCGTGGGCCGATTGCTTGCCATTTGTCGCCGTAGAATGTTTTGTCCAGATGGATATGCATATCCTTAAAGGATGGCAGCATCAGCCAGCCCGATGCATCGGTGCCTACTTGATTTTTATCATTTGGTGAGATGCTTTTTATCTTGCCATTTTCAATCCGAATAGCGAATAGATCGGTCTGTGTAGCGACGACCTGTTCATTCTCGTATATAAAACCCGTCTCTAACCGCACATTCTTTAGAACTTGCGTCGTATCAGCGGCGCTCCTGGCAGCTGCCTCATGTTGTTTGTTGACGGATGTGTTTGGCGCAGACTGACCGATGTTTGGTGATAAGAATGCCCCTGCTAGCCCTACGGATGATCTTTTTAAAAAATCTTTTCGTGATACTCTTCCTGTTTCCACTGTCATATGCTTTGTTACGAATAACAAAGATACGGAGATCAGCAGTTTTATCGTTGAAAGATTCCTTCCATTCCTTGTAGATATTATTCTTTTTTTCTAAAGATCGTCGGCGTTACTCCTGTTTGGGTTTTAAAGAAGTTGGAAAAGTGAGCATGGTCTGAGAAACCTAATTCTAAAGCCACGTATTTGATCGATAAATTGCTGTTTTGCAGTAAACGCTTTGCTTCCAAAATAACACGTCTCTGTATCAGCTGCGTCGCTGATAGCTTAAGATGTTTTTTACATAAGATATTCAGGTAATTAGGCGATACATGCAGTGCATTTGCATAATAGGATACAAACCTTTCGGTCTTGTAAAATTTATCAATAATCATATTGAAATCTGCAAGCCGAGGATTGGATTGGTAGATTTTATATTCTTCAAATATACGCTCAGCTTCCTTACTTACAACAGCCGCGATAACTGCAGCACGAGCACTGATAAGCTCCGCTAACGTATCGGTTACCTTAAGTTCATTTTTGATTGCGTTGAATTCATAATGCAATAAATCATATGCAGAATCAGACAGTTGAATGACGGGATGATTTTGATAATTCGCAAAAGAAAACCTGAAATAAGGTGCAAATCGCTCAAAAAATGCGCGTTGGACCATCAATTGATAACCGATACTGCCATCATGAATGTGCCAAGTGTGCATCTGCTGCGGAAATAGTATATGAATTTCCTTATTTCCTACAGGGTAATCTATAGCGTCAATATGATGCACCCCTGACGCATGGTCGAAAAGAATGATCATAAAAAAATCATGCATATGAGGCGTGTCGATATGTCTCTCGCCTAGCAGCTCATGAAATAGAACATCGCTGCTACCTTGCGGCTGTCCTTCCGTGAAGTTGTTAATACCGATGGTAGGAATACGCTCTTTCTGACTGAAATCCTGCATATAGGAAGTTTAGTGTTTGATAGGAAAAAGCGATCTACATTTACAAAAACGGCGAACGATCTTCCAAATTTTAAATGAAGTTTAGCTTTTTACTTTAAGCTAAAATCTCATCTTTAAATATAGCGATATTCTTAGTGATTTGCTCTATGGCTAGTCGTATTTTGGTCAGTCCCGACAACACCGCAACACCTTGTTCGGTAAACACAAAAGGGTAAATATTTGGAATAGCGTCCTTGTTCTAAGGTCGCATTTTGCGATCTTAGAATGGAGTCATATTCTTCTTTAATCTCCATCCCTATAGTCGATAAGTTCAAATTTCACTACATCGCCCTGCTTGATGGTTATTTTGGTTCCCGAAGGTGTGTATTTTCCTGTCATACATGCTTCGTCAGCACCTAGCGGCTCCATATCTAAGTTCACGTCGTCGTGCTTTTCAAGCAGTTCTAACAAATCTGCGCGCAGCTTATCGAAATAATCGTTAACCAGTTTTAGGTTTCTTTCTTTTGTTTCGTCCATGATCTAAATATAACTAAAAATAGAAATATCTAAGCGAATTTCAATCGGTAGAATGCCGATAATCTTCCGAACAATATGCAAACAAGATGCGAACAAGGTGCTGAACATCATCTTTGTACCATTTGTCTAGCGCGTTTTAAGACATCCTCTTTTGGTTCAGCGTATAAGTTTATTGCCCTAACCTTCCAGGTTTCTATACATTGCTTCGCCAAGTTAACGGTATCGGGTCGAAAAATATCGGTGTCCCCTTTAGCGAAACAGTTGTGTGGATAATGATTGGTATAATTTTGGTACTTAAAAAATATTAAATCATAAAGTATGACTAGAAAACTATTGTTTGGGGTATTTGCTGCCCTTTTCGGTTTTTTTGTTTGCGCATGCAGCAAAGATCCAGTAGCAGACGAGATAAAAACAAATTATCTCCAATTAAAAATAGATGAGCGAGTAAAAACTTTCTCAGATGTGGAGGGGAGATGGGTTGATGGTGGCAACTTTTTAGAAATAATAGCCACAGATGATGGTAAAGAGTGGTTTACCTTTACGGTTATGTCTGAAACGACCAGAGTTTCGGCTGGGAATTACACGTTAGATGATGAATCGGGATTTACTATTCTTTCCACCTATTCTCTAGTGGATGACAATGGTCAACTCAATTACGCCGGAACAAGAGGAACGTTAGCTCCAGAAGATGCTTTCAGTCTTCGAATAGATAAGATAGACAACGGCTCTGCGGAAGGTTCGTTTACTGGAGTACTCGTCCGCGTACAAGGAGAAAATACGCTTGGTATGGTAAAAATTACAGAAGGGCAATTTAAAACAGAACTTAAACCTAACTAAAATTATATAGGTTTTCAATTTCAGCACTATAACTACGCAAATGCTTATTGCGCAACTTTCAGTGGTCACGGTGTCGGCGAAGAGCTTGTCACGGCAGATGTTCACTATGCTAGAACTAAGCTGATACTTAATAGCGAACTGTTTCGGATACAAAAAGCAAATTACTAAAATGGATAAATATATCAGGATATTCAGACAAAGCATTTCCCAAAGTTTGATAGGCAGAACACATTATATTCAGATTGTAGCTGTCATGCTGTTTTTGTTTGGTCTTCTATTAACATCAAGCTGTGGCTCTCTGCCAAGAACAAGGCCGGCGGGAGTAGAACGAGCGTCGGATTTTCACGACTTCAGAATTCAACGGAGCAGGTTGGGCAAAATCGAAATCGGTATGACCATTGAGGAAGCGGAGAAACACCTATCGGGATTTACAAAGGAAGAGCATGATGCAGTAGCTTTTGGTTTTGGAGGTGGAAGCCCAGCATATTTATATTCTAGGGAAGGTGAAATAGTACTTGGATTGATTCCCAGACTCGATACGGATAGCCTGCTCTTCATTATTGCTGCACATGAGAAACTGAGAACGACAAACGGGCTAAATCCCAAATCGACCGTTAGTGAGCTTATTCAAAAGTATCCCGATTTTGCCGTGTGGTATGATGAAATGAACGAGTGGGAGTATTTTCAAGATGAAGACAATGGTTGGGATTTCATCTTTATGACGGATAAAGATACAGAAATTGGAGAATATATGGGATTTGATAAGCCCGCAAAACCGAAGAACCTGGGTGTAAAAACCGATTGGATAACAATCCGATAAGGTGATCCCGATCGTTCGAGAAATGGAAAAAGTGTAGATAAAACAAAAGAAACCAGGAGGGTTGATTTACTTCAGCACCTGCTGGATCAGTTTGTTCATCTGCCGGGCACCTGATCAAGATTGAACCTAGCACCAGCCTCAATCCCCGAATCAGCTTTAAGCCTTCAAGATTTTTCAAAAGTTTGATCGCTTCGTCATCCAGAATATCCAATGTTACCGTTTTCATACAAATACCTCCTTGCTTTTATCTCTAAATTTACAAATTGATTCTCCATTAGTTATTAGATAGCGATATAGGCAGAAGGAATAATCTGTGTTACTCAAAGTTCCATTATGTCTTTCCTTTGTCCAGCTGTACTTGTGCTTCGTGTATTTGTTCAGTGTCTATCGACTTCCTCTGATTTAGTAACCATTCATAGATATCGGGATTGGTCTCATAAAGATATTGTATTCCATGGCCTTCATCTTTAAGTCTATAAAAAGTAATATTCCCATTGCATTTCTTTAGAGAATCGGCTATTCTTTCTGTTTCACTTATATCGATTTCCTCGTCTGCGGTGCCGTGGAATGTCAGAATGGGAATATTCTTGAGTGTGCAAATTCGAGAGATATCATTATCATTTACCCCTCCACATAAAGGAACAATAGCCGCTATTTTTGCGGGGTGATCCAATGCTGCAATATATGTTCCATAACCACCCATACTTATTCCAGTTACGTAAACACGACTTTTATCTATTCGATATCTTGAACTGACATCGTTGTACAAAGAATCAAACCAATTTTCCGAAGACCAGTATTTTCCATCTGGACACTGAGGAGCAACCATGATAAAGTCAAATTCCTTTCCTTGATCTACCAAATAGGGCAGACCGTATACCTTTAGTTTTTCTAGATCATTTCCTTTTTGAGACCCACCGTGGAGATAGATAACGAGAGGGTATTTGGATGTGTCATTATCGTAATTTTTAGGGAGATAGTTTAGGTACTTATATTTGACTTTTTGCTTTTCTTGGGCAATTGATAGTGATGTGAAAAAGCCAAAATTAATTACTACCATCATACCAATATTTAGATAAAGCTTAAATAATTTCATTAGTGATTCGGATTTTTTTAAAGTAAAAAAGTTATTTATAATTTCTTTTGACAATTAAAGCAATGGTATAAAATCTAAATATTTTTACAGATAACCAATAAAGTTAACAATAAACTTTCTAGCACATGGATGTTACTGTTTTTAGCGTACTCTTTTATCTTGTGTAAAGTACGAGGGTAAGATCCTTTGTAGTATTCATGATTTCCGAGAATATAGATCACGGGTATTTGTAACCCCAATGAGTTAAGCCAGGTTATGCCCTTTGTGCCAATATCTATATCTCCAGCCAATACTAAGACATCTATATCACCTACTGGAAAATCCACCCATGCATGTATAAATCTAGTTTCGCATTTTATTTACAGATCGTGTAGGCTATATATTTCAAATAAACTGAAGATTTCCAGTGTCATTAGCCGTATAAAATTAACAAACGATTACATCAAAAACAATGCTCTCTCCTTTCGCTGGTCATATTTGCATAGCCATAGCAATTCTCCAGTCTTATAAGAAACTGGCGACTAAACACGCGACTATAATAAAAGAAAACAGATAGTCCAGCCAAATCAACTTTCTCTTATCGTCTAAATCATAGGAAGAAAATCGTTTGGCCGTAATGATCAATTCCCATGGTGTCAGTTTTTTAAACAGCTGACGGAAAAACTGAAAAGATAGAAGCATCACAAGTAATGTTTTCAGCGATGCTAAATTATTGCCATTGACTTTTTCCTTTTTATAAAAATCGATAGCTTTACCGTCCGCAGTTAACATTTGCATATGGAAATCTTTGTATATCTCCTGCATCTTATCCATGATTAGGTGTCCAATACCTTTTCCCTGATAGGAGGGGAGGACGAGTAGATGCGGATAGATGTCCCCATCCCAGGCAGTAATCAGCGAATGAGAATTTATTAACCCTTTAAGCAGTAGAACAGGTTTCTGGGCTGCACTCCACGCATTGGCTTCGTATAATGGCAAAATTTGATCTGCGGTTAGGATGGTATTTCCGAAACCTGTAATCGATAGCGGGTTGGTAGATGGATTAGTAGATGGGTTGGTAGATACACAGCAGAAGATATTAAGTCTCGTCCATGCTAATTCGAAAATATCAAACCGTGTTATGGCAATATCCTTTAGTCACGTTTTGCGACCCCAATTCAATTCTCATATATTATAATTATAAAATTTAAATGAACTTTCTTTGAAACCCATTTTTTCATAGAGGATTTGAGCGGGATTATCTTTTGCGGTACTTAAAGATATTCTAACACACTCGTCTCTTTTTGCAATTTCTATACTCTCGTTTATTAATAATTTGGCTATCCCTTGTTTTCTTTCAGTTTCTATAACATAAAGATCATTTAATACGAATGCTTTTCTTAACGAAGCCGAAGAAAAAGTAGGGTAGAGCTGGGTAAATCCGATAATACTTCCATTTCTTTCTGCATAGAGTAATATTGACTCATTGCTTCCCAGTCTTTTTCGTAGAAAATCTATTGTTCCCGGACTATCTTTTTCCATTCCGTAGAATTCCCGATAAAGCGAAAAAATCGGTTCTATTTTAATAGCGTCATTTGCGGACGCAAGTTTTATTTCAATATCTTTCATAATTCATTATACCAATAAAGATAACAAATAAACTTTCATTGTTAAACAATTAATCGCTCATTTTGCGCAACACTCGTGCATCGTTGCGTTGCCCGCATGGATGATTTTGACGCGTGTCAAAACCGACTGCTACATTGCTTGTTTCGTACTGACGGATATCAAAGCCGTTACTTACATGGTCGATGGCATATTGAGCATACGCAAAATGAGAGATGTTGCCAGAAGAACTCAATTCAATGCATTGATCCTGTCAATCAAATCTTCTTTGCTGGTCAGTTCCAAATCATCCGTTGCTATGGTAATGATATGATCTTCAGCAATAGTTACTTCTTTGATGTTATATACAAATTGTCCGTTACTTTCTGAAGCGAAAATTACATGTAAGGTCATCCCGACTGGTACGAATCCAAAATGTTCTGTAAAATATTGATCAGGTGTGTTGTACAAATCTAATTGTGCTAGAAGATTGGGTTGGTCTTCGTAAGCTAAATACACGGCTGAGTTGGTTTCATTATAATTAGCCGGAACATTTACTTTGATTTTTGTAAGCGCGCTTGATACTGCCGTAAACCGATCGACATTGGTCCATCCAAACTCATTAATAAAAAAATCGTAGGTATTGGTTACAGGATTGAATCCGAGGCCTGCTTGATCGCCGTCTGTCCATACCATGTTACCGTTGCCATCATCGCCTTCGCCCGATCCAAAGCCAATTTCTACAGGGTTCCATGCTAAATTACCTGTTTCATTGATCTCACCTTGCCATAATATCATTTCGTTATCCAAACCACCGGTATGTTCAGCATCGACTGTAACATAATAGTAGTTCAACGGTTTTAAAACCTGGTCACCTTGCGTTACTTGTATAAAAAATTGGCCACCGGTTATTAGTGGATGAAGATGTCCGGTATTATCTCGTCCCATTAAAGGTTTGTTTGCAACAACCATATTGCCTCTGTCAAAGATTTCTACAAAGGTTAATTCTACTTCTCCAACGATGGTGTTGCCTAAATGATCGGTGAGTTCGTATTGTCCGATATCTAAGATAGTTCCCTTGTTTGAAACGAAATGTATACCATCCCCCGCATCAAAGGTTTGAGTCTGTACGAGGTCTGAGAGTGCTTGTTGTCTAAGCATGTTAAACCCTGTGCTTGTTGGGGGAATAATTTGATCGACAGGTACAGTTGTTTCATCTTTGCTGCATCCTGTTAGCAATAAAGATATTAATGATCCAAAAACGAGTGTAAAGAATAGATTTTTCATCATGATCTGTATTAAGTAATAATAATTTTTCTTTGATAGTAGATCATCGGAATATTCTTTTTGTTACCCCTTTTTCAGGTCAATTCTTAATTATTATTGACAGCATTATGGAGAAACCTTTCCATAAAGTCCTGCTTAGATGACGTGATGATGAAGACGATTGCACCGCAATGTCTTGTCCTGAAATAGCTTATCCCGAAATCGAATTTAAGTGGTTTGAACGTGGTGGACTCCAGTTTCAAGTGCAGTTTATCAATAAGGAGTATATGGCGTAGCAGGAGCTTGGTCAAAATGACGGTGCAATGAAAGCATTAAAACGAAAACTAGCCGTGCTCATTAAGGCTATTTGGAGAGATGAAGGAAAAAATGCTGCAGGTCGTATCATGCTTTGACGGATAAGCGATCTACTATTTATCGAGGAGTATATTTCGCATAGAATCCAATATAAAGTCCTGTCGTTCTTGCTCTGAATATTCGAGGTGCACACTGATCCATTCATCGATATATTTATTATTTAGCAAATCTTGAAATGAATCTACTATATAAGCTTTTAAATGCGTCTCCGTATTCTGGAGTTCTTCCCAAATCGTTGATCTGTTATTCAAAAAATAGACGATATCTTCGAAATCGGTACTCGTACGCCCATCTCCATGTCCCCTGTTATTAAACGCCTCCAGCTTGGTTGCGAGAAAATATGGAGGTGCGAATATTTTGATAATGTGCTTTTCGTCCAATGCGTAGTCAATTGCATTAGAGAAGCCCGGCGTATACCATTTATTGGAGAATCCGAGGATTTGATCTGAGGTTGGCATCACGTCAACGATGATACCTTGTACCTTATAACGACAGATAACACCGGACTCCCAATCGTTAATAAACCCTTTTTTTCTCAGTTTTTCTTCAATGTCCGCATATCCTTGATAACTTACCAGCTCAACCAATATATCTATGTCGTCAGTTGGACGAACTTCTTCGGCCACTCTGTCGGTATACAGCGAGACGGTAGCACCACCTACAAAAACAACGTCTTTTGCCAATTCTTCCAGTGCATTATACACTGCCTTAATCCGTAACAGATTCTCCTTGTGGCTCATAACAAATGCTTTTTCAGTTCCTCAATGGCCAAGTTTTTCTCCCTCACTTTGCCCACCCGCAAAATATCGATACTTGCTAGTAATTTATACAAAATATCATCTTGTAGAGAGGCTTTTACAACACCTTTATGTAACGGCTCGACAGACTGACCTCGTGCATTTCCATCTACTGCTGGCCATACATAAGGTAGATCGCTCGAAAAATGTTGTTTATAAAATGGATGAGAATGCGCAGTCTTCATACCATTGACGATAGGACCCGGTACCTGTGGAAATACATAATGCAGACCATATTGTATAAACTCCATTAGCGCATTTCGTCTAACTTTTTTCTTTTCTTTATCCACTAAACCTGCAACCATACTTCTGTTCAGCGATGCAGAGATTTCCGAAACACTGATAAATAAAGTGGATGATAAATCTCTATATTGCCAAGGCTCATCATTCAGTGCTATGATTTTCATCAATACCACGATGTCTAAAGGACGCATGCCATTATGATTTTTCATAAAACAAAGATAGAGAATTTGTTTTCTGTTCGCAAATCGCAAACAGCGAACAGGGATTTAACCCATACAACTCCGCCAGATCACTATGCAGCATCACTTTTTGTCCTCTTAACTCGTATATCTTGTTGGCGAGGACATCGTTTGCTGTAGCTACTTCTTTTAGTTCTGTTTTGCTTTTACTCATAACTTAATGGTATTGTTCATAATTCATTATACCAATAAAGGTAATAATTCGCTATTTTCCCGTACGCCGACATACTGGGGCAACGACACCGTTTCGTGGTACGGGGATGTAAATAATCCGTATGGAGAAGTGATACTGATGGTCATCCGTTTAATCTCCCCATACGGGGAAACCGTTCTTTCGTGCACCGATATGACACTTCCGTTCTTCGAAATAGTTTCCCTGTACGCCGACATCATCTCGCCGTGTGCCGAGGCGATACAGATGGACGGAAGTTGCATACAGTCGTGCGACGACGTCGCATTTCGGTTAGTGTTGGAGGTGGTAATAATTGAATACCTACTATTGTCTAATAATGAGATTGTTTAGTATCTTGTGAAGACTTTAATATCAAAGAACACCTAGGCAAATGATCATTAACTGAGCTTGCGCATATACCGTTTATAGGTGTTTGTGTTTGTTATGCTTGGGTGTTTTAGACATTCTTAAGATGGATTTTTATACATTTATGCTACACAAAATTGAACTTACCGACAACGGACTAACTATTAATGGCCATTCAGTTCGTTTTCCGATAGCTCCAGCGCATCTAAACGCAATTTTAGGAAACGCCAGAGTGTTTCCCACAAAAGCAAATGTCTTATTTATTTGGGATGATTTTGGTCTAAAAGGTTATGGCAGCCAATCGGAAGGTATACACACCTTGGAAGTACATTATCATCTGGATGACTACAAACATGCTCCTCAACAGTCTTTTGGTGGAATGTGTCTTCTGAACGGGCAGGAGATTCGAACGTATTATCAGGAAAATAGAAAAAAACGTATCAAGCTCTTTTCGGGCGACAGTAGTGGTGCATTTGTAGTGGGGCATCTTAGCGCCTGGTTTGATTATGAGGACGGGGAAGTTGCATCGGTGTCGCTGTCGGTTTATCAAAAAGCAAGCGAAGAAGAACTACCTATCACTCTTCCTCTTGATAAGGAGTATGCGCATTACCACGACCTTTGGCAGGACTGGATTACCCATGTTTCTGTTTTCGTTACGGATAATAACCCTTATTATAATCTGAAGCACGGTATTACGCAAGAAAACCTAGATCGTGTTCGGGCAGCTTTACCGGTAACTATTCCAAATGAACTGATTAATTTTTATAAAGTTCACAATGTGGATTATGATCCCGTGACGTCTCCATTTGGTTTCCACGTGAATAGCTTTGATTATGATCTGCTACCCTTCTCCCGCATTGTTGATCAGTGGAATATGATTGATAGTCTTCAATTCGGAGAACAAGTAGAGCCGGAAAATCTGTTGGGTTATGATTCCCGCATCAAAAGCACAGATTATGCCAACCCCAAATGGATTCCATTTGCAGAGGGAAGAAATGGCGATTATCTGCTTATCGACACGGATCCGAGTGAACAGGGAACCTATGGCCAGATTCTCGAATTGGTAAATGAGTCGTGGGAGCGGACAGTTGTAGCGCCTTCTTTGACTGCTTTGGTGGAAATGGAAATAGCGTATATCAAACAACACGGTCAAGAGCGATTTGACTTCATTATAGAAAAGGAGGAATAGTCCGGGCAAGCGCCATAGGCGCGTATCTCATTTCTGTAAGCTCATGCTGTATACGAGAGTTGTCTGTCAGGAATTGACGCAACTTCGTGAAAACGCGCATAATCTGAATGTTGACCGCTATGGCTTGTTTACTGTTTAGCACACTTGATAACATTAATACACCATGTTCGGTAAATACCATAGGTGCATACTTCGTATGCTCGCCATGCCTTAAGGTGCCAAATTGGCTCCTTAAGATTTCTAACTCTTGCTTCGTAAGCTCAAACATGAAATCTTCTGGAAAACGATCTATGTTTCTTCGCACTTGTCTTTTGAGCTGTTTAGTCTCGACGCTATACAATTCTGCTAGATCACTATCTAATATTACTTTTTGTCCTCTAAACTCGTAAATTTTGTTGGCAAGGACATCATCAGCTATAGCTACTGCTTTTAGTTCTGTTTTGGTTTTACTCATAACTTAATGGGTATCGTTCATAATTCATTATACCAATAAAGGTAATCATAAACTTTTATTGTAAAGCAATAGAATCTTCCATTTTGTACATATACATAGCCCCAACCTCCAGGTACTTAACGGCTATGTACAGTGACATAACCAATCACTCACTGTAGTTAGCGGCTTTGTCACGTTACATTGTGGACTTGTTCGTTGACATAACGAGTAAATCCATGTGTTGAACGTTGTTTAGCTTCAATGTGCGAACATGTTCCTTGTAGTTACGCCCAATGAACATGTCGCTGACGGCTATGTCACATAACATAATCAACAACGCAACGAACATATGTAATTTGTTCTGGTACAAAACAAAGATGTGCAGTGCATGCATTTACATGTACAGTGCAGGCATTCCCATGTACAAGTACATAATGGTAAAGAAATAGACAGGCGTATGCAACGATGTGATATTTCCTTGCGCCGACCTCGCATGTTTAATGGCAGCGGTCAGTTCAACCATAAATTCTCCCACGTTGGAACATATAATCCGTAAAACATAAACGATATTTTGTAACATTGTGGCAGTATTTTATTAATCAAATATCTTTTTATGAGCTGTTACCGTTTTCGCTATTTGTTCAGTGTGGGTGTTTTCTGCGCGTTTTTCATTGGCGTTCTTGCATGCTCCTGTAAGAAAGCCGATGATCAAGAGACAGAAGAACCGGAATCGCCTTCTATTCCACCTCAAGATGTTGAATTACTCTTTCTCCATTCTTATGAAGCACCGGAGTCACGAAAAAAAATGTCTAGCGCAACGGACGGAGTTTCATTTTATGTCGGAGGCGGGCATCATCCTATGTCGTATACTTCCAGCGTGTATAAATTGGATATGCAGACGTTTGAATGGACGTCTGCTCCGCTGAGTAAGCCGAGGATGGAGAGCTTTGTTCATATCTTGAACAATCAGGTATTTGTCTCAGGAGGATGGCACGGTATGCTGGAAGGCCCACGTATAGATCGTTTTACTTTATCATTGGACCATATCGATCACAAGGTACTCGGTACTGGTGATTTCTCCTATCGCGCGGTTACCGTAGGAGGGGATCAGTATTTAATTGTACTTAGCTACGCAAACTTTTACATCTTCGATCATTCTATGCAGGCGTGGGAGACTATTGCAATAGATCCGATTTATCAAGGAGATGTACAGTCTATTATCTCAGATGGCAACACTATTTACTCCTGTAACCTGACGACCAATGATTTTAATACCAAACATGTTTTATTGCAATTTGATTTGAAATCCCGAGTTTGGAAGGAAATGGAGAATAAGGCTCATCACTTTAATAATAAAATGCTTGCCCATAACGGAAAGATTTACTTTTACAGTACATATGCATTTGAGACTCCTCCATATCTCGATGTATACGACATCAAAGATCAACGGTGGTCGACCTTGCGGTTTCCTGAGTACAGAGAGTTGTATGCTATCCTTATAGACGAGCCTTCCGATGCCCTTATTTTGAGTGGTGGCCGTGTGCTGGGCGATGAGGAGTCTGGTTCCCTGATGTCGTCCGATTTATTGGTTTATCAGTTCGGTAATGAGGAATGGAAAAAATTTAAACTTCAACATAGCCGGTTGTTTCATACGATGCAGATAGTTGGAGACCGACTGGTTGTGCATGGTGGAGAGGCTGTGCTCAATGTGGACGACTCTATAGGTCTACCGACGGAGATATTTCAGGTGTCTCGTACAGAGATGCAGTAAAGTAGAGTGATATTCCCATTTGATGCGTCAGATGTTTTAAGGTGTTAAGACAGGTATTAACCTATCCGCGCTTTATTTTTGTTTAGGCTCAAAACCTTTGGATCTCAATAATTCTACAAAATTTTTGAGATCATCATTCAGATTTTCGATCGTTAGGCCCGTTGTGTTTTTTAAAGAATATATTTTTCTTAGGCATCCATCAAAATCAAAATAAATATCTTCATTTTTGAATTCCTTTTCCAATTTTTTAAAGATTTCCTTCGTCATATTAATGGAAATAACATGAGCTATAAAATCGATCTTTTTTGGCGTTTCCCTTTGCACATCACAATGCACCCTATAACCATGGATCTCCGCTTCTTTTATTTCTTCCGTAAAATACCATTTCGTTTTTTCGTAAGTCAAGACTGTTTTAAAGCCTAATCGATCTAATTTGTCAAAAGGATCTTTTTGAAATGCTCTATGTCGATTCCGCGCTTTATTAAACCATATCAAACATACTGATCCCACAATAAGGCTGGGAAAACCGATAGAAGCGGTTAGTAGAACAGTAACTACAATTAATCGATTAATAGGCCCATTTCCGTTAACAATGGATGCTAGAATATCCACCATTAGCACGATAGAGGTAAAGGTTATTGAAATAAAAAGAAATGCGAATTTAAGCTTATGGCTATTTAATTCTAGAAACTTTGTCATCATATTGTTGTTAGTTAGCTGTTTGCACATAGCGTCGTAGGTGTTTCCAACATCCTTTATTTTTACGCTATCGTTGAATCGCTGTTTGATACAATTCCGATCCATAATTTAATAAACCGCTTAGTTTGTCTGAAAGTGTTGAGAGTTTACTTGCAAACATTTTTTCGGCCTACTTCGACTATTTCTTCAATCCCGAACTGGCCAAGCTTCTCAAGTAGCTTATTTGCCCCATTTTTTTTCTTGAATTCCAGTTCTTCTTTGTAAAGTGGAATCAATGTATAAATATCAATAACCTTGTTGTTTTCAATATTAATTTGTGTAAAATCATCTGACAGCTCCATGGATGACACTAACATAACAGCGTTAAAGCCTACGCCCTGAGCAAATTCTTCTTCCTCTTCATGGCTGTATGTATGTCCAAAGCCTAACCAGGTATTATTGGTGTGCGGTAACATCATTAATTCTTTCATCAGTCTGATTGGCCAATAATTTCGTTCGTCGCTAAAAGATTCATCGTTTAAATTCCATTGCTTTGGCAGTAATATCATAACTTCAGCAAATTCTGATGATTCGACATCGCTAGGTATCCTCATGGGTAGTGCGCTCATGCCACAACTCAACAAAATATGATATGGTCTGTCATTGGCTGCTTTAATAAAATAGATGTCCCGATGAATTAATTCAGATTCTATTTCGTGAAAGACAACGATGTCATCTTCATCGGTGAAGAATTCACCTAAATGAGAATCGATAATCTCGACGCTATTCTCAACGTTGTTTTCCATCTATTCTTTTTTTATTTTTCAATCCTTGATTCGTTATTTGTAAATGATCACAAATATAGGAATCGTAGTCGGTTATTTTCAGGTCGTAGACGTCGCTCTATGGTGTTTGCTCAATTCTAGTTGCTAAATTTATATTTGTCTATTATCATTCTTTTTACTTCATGATTATTATTGAATTTTAGTTTTTCAGACCCGCAAATTCCACAAGCACAGACGATATATTTAAAAGGTTTTTTAAACTGAAATTTATTCTTTGTTATCGGAATATTGAAATTTTTGCACTTTTCACAATAAGATTTATTTCGTTCTTCTAGTGGAATTTTTAGATTTTCCATTTGCACAAAAATCTTGAATTCTTCTAGGATGAAATCTTTGGAGTTTTCAATAGTTAAACCAGAATTAAATAGAGTAGAATTGTCATACGTCAAATAATCTAAATCTTCATCAATCTCATAAAATGCTATATAACGAGGATCCTATTCAGTTGCAGAAACTATTTTACGCATTTGACTAAATGCATAGTCAATACCAATTTCTTTATTGATAGCTTTCCTTGCAATTACCATCGCGTATTTTTCGATTAGTTCTTCATCAGTTTTTTCAATATCAAGCTTTAAATCATTGATGCTTTTCCAAAAATATTCTTTTCGCTCTTCTGTCTCTTCATGATCCAAGCCTGCAAGGATATAGAGGTTTTCAGATTCGTATCCTAATTCTAAGACGCTGATAGCCCAATAAACAAGCTTCTTACTGTCAAATTGGGACAATGCTCTTTCGGCTAAAATTTCAAGCGTTATTTCGTCGAGTGTCATTGGGGTGTTTTTAAGTTTTCGTATTTCAACCAGTCCGAGTTTTACGAAGAGCTATATAAGCATCTCATTTTTCTTTTCCATTCAAAGAATTTATCCAAGTATTCACATATTGATCATTACTTTCTTCCTATTTTTGATGGTCTTCAATATTGTAGTATCTTTTTGAGACGCACTGCCGTGAAAACAGCTATTTTACCTAAAAACGGAAAAAGCTGTTTAGATTTTTTTTGACTCAATTAAACTTCTTAAAGTTAACCCATCTAGGATCGTAAATTAATGCATACTTGAAAGATACCAGCCTATCTGCATCGTTGCGAATCTTTTCCAAATACTCGATAACAGGTTCTTCCTGTTCTGCGTAAAGCATGATATACATTCCATTTTCCGAGACAAATCTTGAAACCATATGGCAAATGCAAATTTTGTTTAGTTCATCAGTAAAGAAGTCCTCGATCGTTCCCATATCTAGATCAGGGTTTTCGGTAGCTACAAGGTCGGTTAGGTCGACCTGTATTTCGATGTAGTAAGGGCAAAACTGTCTGTATTCATAGTTTCCATAGCCCTTGTTTACCCAGCCGGTTCCCATCTCACCGTTGGTCATCGTTAACGTGTATAAAGAAAAGGAGTGCTTGGGAAAAGATTTGCCATGTTTTTTTGCTTCTTCCCAATCCTGAGGAGTTTTGTTTTTCCTGAAAAGTTTGTTTAAGAAATTCATTGTGGTAGCTCTAATGCGTTCTTATGTTCACCATGGTTTGTATTATTAATAATTACGAATTAATCTGTTCAATTAACCTACTTGTTCACGTAACATGAACAAGTAGGTTAATTGAACAATAAATTCAAAGAAAACCAGTAAATCTTTGCTTGCTATATTGCCAAAAGTATACAATCAAGAAACTGTCACACATAAAGGTAGATCGCTCGAAAAATGTTGTTTATAAAATGGATGAGAATGTGTGTCAATCAATTAATAGTTCAGAAAGGTCCTCTAATATCAGAAGCTCAATGATTTCTGTCTGCTGACTATCAGGGATTTCCCTTGCTTCAATGTTATGTTTTGTTGTCCACTCACGACCAAGTAACTGTCCAAGTTTGCCAACAGCATCGTCTAGTGTTTCACCTTTTGCAAGCATTGATTTCAGGTCTTGGATTAATGGTTTTTGCCGCCTGTTGAAGTCAATAAGATATTTTGGTTGTCCTGTTTCATAAACTACCCATTCATCTATGGAGAGTTCGTAAAAAGGAATTGTTCGGAATTGTCTGCCTGAGTCTTCGAATAAAAATGACTCAGTATGTAGTTTTATCGTTTCCATAAATCTGAGCTAACTAGTTTTTAGTCTTCGGCTCGATAAATAAACTCTATCTCACCATTGAATGTTTTCAAATCCATTTAATTCACCTTATAGATGAAGTCATAATCGTGAGCAGTCACAAACATAGGAATAGTAGTCCAGCTATCTTGTTTGGTTTTATAAACTTCTCTGAACAGCTCTTGCAAACGAAAAATCACAAGTAGTTCGCACACTTTGTAGGCTTCAGCAATATTGGGATCGTCGAACCTGTCATTTTCGTGTAAGTCATGAAATACAGATTGTATATCCTCAAATCCAGTTATTGTCAGGTCGTTTAATGAAGAATCGTCAGAAAGCCAATGCCAATCGTTTAAACTAAACTTCTCATACGAATACAATTCAATGGACCAACGATCATAATTTATAGTAAATCCGTTCATTTCACAATAAAGTGCGGCAGGTCGCTGTGCGTGGCGTGGACGAAAAATTAATTTTATCAATCCTTGTTTCTTTTTTAGGACAAGGGAGGTTAATTGTTCATAAAGGGAAATGTACTCTGCCAATTCAGAATTCATATGCAATATGTTTCTTCCTAGGATTTTATGAAAAGTTGTTTCTGGAATTTTGAGAAGTTCACTTTCTGCCAAAGCGATTGCGTCGTCAAGTTTTTTCGTTTCCAGAAGGGTATACAATCGGTCTTGTAGTTCAAATTTCATTTGGGTAGTATGATAGTAAAAAGGTACTGTAGGTACTGTTTAATCTTCTTATCACTTTATCAATCAATGAGATAATCATAGGTTAGCTTATCTGTTTTTTTCGAAATCAATATTTTCGTGTATATAGGGGCATACCCCTTTTCACGAGGTTTGAAATATTCATATACATAAGCATCTTCGGTTTGATAGTTTGCAGTAAAAAAGTGTCGACATCACTATACCTCATTTTTTCAGCAATTAACATGAGATCATATTCTAAAAAAGGTTGAAAGTTTTCCGCATCCGTAATCTTGTTAATTATTTGCTCTTTATCCCGTTTAGAAATATCTAGGACAAATTGGTGGGAATAATCCCTAAATCCACCGGACAAATTGGATGCGATGCTGAAATCATGTTGTAGGTTAAAACCATGTTCTCCCAATTTTTCCCGAACATCAGATTTCGAAAAAAGCTCATCCTCAAAAACGATTACAACGGTAAGATAGAGAAACGTAATGGTTAATAAGCTAGAGAATAACCAACCAACTTTTGGGTAACCCGCTTTCTTTGGTAGCCAATAGGCAAAATAAATCAGACCACCGATTAGCGCTGCAAAAATCAAAATTATAGTACTCCAAAAAAGTAAAAATGAATCCATCAGTTTTCGGTTATTATTGCGGTGTCTCTACTATAAAGACGTTTTAATCCCATGTGCATATAAAGATATTGATTTATCTTTCATTATTCACGTATCTCAAAATGATTCAACCATTCCTTTTTGTTCGAAAAGTTACCATCTTTATCTTTGCTGATGAAGATCGCTCCTTGATTTCTGTTGATTAACAACGTATCGGGCAGGAAGTTGTTTGTATACGGCTTGATGTCGAAGACAATAGTATCTCCAATAAACCGATATTTACCTTTTATATTTTCTTTGTAACCCAACATTCCATCAATCTTGTGTTCACAATTGCCATTTTCTTTGAATATCAGCGTATAACGAAATAGATCGTCTTTCAATGTTGCAACTAAGACACCTTTTGATGAAAATAATTCGGACTCATATACATTGTATGCGATAATTGTTAGGATAAGGATGCTATGTGCTATTATCTTAATCCTATTCGGCTTTATACCTTTTCTGATAGAAGATATTACAGTTTCAATAAACGATGCAAATGCGAGGAAAACGATGGGGATTATAAGGACGGAATAGGAAAAAAAGTATATAATCATTCCTCCGTGGAAATCTGTGAGTATCCATAAAACAACGCCGAGTGTTGAGATTACCGCGATGATGTTGGAGAGCGTTGATATTTTCATGTTGTAACAAAGATTGATTATCTAACTGCCAGATAAAGTAGGACGGTTTGCACTATTCTAATTGGATACGGAGGGCAACTTCTGTAAAAATAGATAAATCCTTGTCAAAAGCACCATAAGAGCTGTGTTTTTCGTGCGAAAAATTTATTTAGGACAGTATTGTTCCCAGCTCCCCCCTTTTTTTAGATTCACAATTGTCAAGTTGCTGTTAATTAGTAGTCTAAGGTTTTCTAGCTTACCCGTTTTTTCTTGCCAACTCCCCCCTAAGGATAATGCTAACTCATCGCAAACCTGTATGCCTTTCAGTCTTGCATCCAGAGACAGCCCTTTCAGTCTGTCGATGCGATCTTGTCCCAACTGATCTGCCGTAAGGTCGGCAAGATGGAGGTAGAGCTGGTAGTCCAACGGTTCAGTTTGGCGTTTATAACTGTTCACTCCTTCAACTTCTTTACCGCCTTACTCTCCAATAGCGATCTCATCTGTGTGATGGCTACCTTATTCAGTTCGACGAGCCTGGCGCTTTGCGATAATCCCTGTTGGATCAGTAGCGCGTTGATGCTCTCTAGATTACTCAGAACAACCAATTGCTCCAATGTAGCATGATCGCGCACATTACCTTTCTTATCCGTGTTTGCCTCTCGCCAATCCTTTGCTGTGAATCCAAAGAGAGCGACGTTTAATAAATCAGCTTCGGTAGCGTATACTAATCCGATTTGTTGTTTAGTAATTTCTTTTGGTATTAAATTTTCTTTGATAGCATCTGTATGAATATAGTAATTGACTTTTGCCAAGGTTCTTTGCAGATTCCAATCTAGTTTTAACCGGTTATTTTCCTCTTCTTTGAGACGTTGGAATTCTTTTATGAGAAAGAATTTAAATTCTGCACTTAGCCAAGTGGCGAATTCAAAAGCAATATCCTTATGAGCATACGTCCCCCCTCCATATCTACCAGTCTTTGATACTATGCCAATAGCATTCGTCTGTTGAATCCATCTCTTAGGCGTAAGAGAGAAGCTGTTTGATCCAGAGGCGTTTTTAATTCCATCGAATTCGATGGAATTAAAATTTGGATTATTAAATTGTTCCCAAAGGCCTATAAACTCTATCGTGCTGCGATTTCGCATCCAGTTTTGCAATATATAATCACTGCGTTCATTGTCTCGATGCTTAGCTATATCGCTCAAAGAGATAAAATCTTTGTCATCGTGCTTATAGGTGGTA
The DNA here is from genome assembly GCF_014692515.1 of Sphingobacterium micropteri. Taxonomy (GTDB): domain Bacteria; phylum Bacteroidota; class Bacteroidia; order Sphingobacteriales; family Sphingobacteriaceae; genus Sphingobacterium; species Sphingobacterium micropteri. The sequence continues at coordinate 463,832 of NZ_JACOIK010000001.1, forward strand.
ATGCTTATACCTTGAACGTCTAGTTTTTTACTCTTACTCATAATTTCCCTGTGTTTATAATACATCTTTTTAGATCCCAATTGGGGGCCTCCAAGTCGCTGCCTCAAATATAATAAACATTTAAAGAAAAGCTAAAAAAATTAGCAATTATGACTTAGGGGCAATCATTTCATGGTGGCTCTGCGCATGTTCAAGCGTGTGCCTGCAGGGAATATATCGACTTCGCCAGGAAACAAAATGAATATGTTGCCTGCATAATTTTTTCTGACGGCTGTCAAAGCGGAATACTACATTGCTTAAATGGTTTTGTCAGGGTACTTATTTGGCACATGGAAGAATACAACGTTCCGTACATGGACAAATTCATATCAACAGGCGTCCGTTTGATTTTGACGGTTGTCAAAGCCGTTAAATACATTGTCGATGTTTCTTTGAATATGCGCAAAATGGGAAATTTGCGTCGTGTATACCGCAAAAGTGTGACAGTGTTTTGGGATCAACTTTATAAACCGGACTTCACGTAATGGAGCGCTATAGATCCAGATTTAAATTTGATGGTATCGACCAGTTGAAGGTTAAGTTTCTCATGCAGGCTTCCAGTATCTAGCAAATGTCTGCCATTACCCACAATAACAGGATGGATAACAAGAAAAAATTCATCGATAAGGCCTGCAGCAATCATTTCGGGAAGCAGGCTGATACTGTCCATCAGAATGGTTTTTCCGACTTGCTGCTTCAATTTCAGAAGTTCTCCCGCCGGATCGCTACGGACGATACGAACGTTTTCGCCGACAATGTCCAACGATCGGGAAATGACAACGCTATCCATAGCGCTAAGCTTTTCAGCAAATCGATTTTCAGCGGGGCTGCCAGACTGATCCCTGGCAACTTCGCGCCAGTACGGAAACATAAGTTGGTACATGATACGCCCAAAGAAAAGCAGGTCAACATCGTCCATCATGGCAGTAAAGTACTCTAAAACCGCTTCATCAGGACTGAAAGCGGTGTGGTCACAGTAACCGTCAAGGCTCATGTTGATACAAAATCTTACTGTTCTCATCGTATACGCATAACTGTTATCAGTGCAATAGTACGAGAATCGCTTTTAATCGCGCTTCGCCTAAGACAAGAAAGTATAACATATTCCGGATATCTGCCTTTTGCGGCAATCTTGAATATATCGACAACTGGAACTCGATCCATCAACAGCAGGCATTGCCGTATTCTGTAAGTGCAATAGCTTATTCCGCTATCTGATTTAAATGATGCTCCAGGTGACTCACGTAATCTTCGGCCAGAAATGCTAGCGTATGGTCATTAGCCTTCCGTTGTAATGCCTCGGAAGACAACTGTTTCCAGATGAAGACTAATTGCCTGTTTAAGCTTTCCCAAAGTGCGATCATTTGAGAAAAGTCCGCAACCTGATAATAATTGTGTTTGCACCATTGATCTTGGTCATACAAGATGATAGGGTTGTCTTCAAATTGACCTCTTATGAAACGTGTGAGATTGTTTGTAGCACTGTCGATAAGGTGGCCAAAGATTTCCTTTTTACTCCATTTCTCTAAAGTTGGCTTAAATTCCAATTCGGCTTCATCCAAAAGCCGAAAGTGAGACGATTTTTCAGCTATATATTGTTCCAATCTTTGAATCGCGGAAGTTACCATATTGTCTTTCTTTTTTATTGTAGCCTTACAAATCAATCCTATCTCCGTGCGATTTCGGCTCTGATATAACCAAAAATTCCAACGTATGATCAGTTTTGTTTAAAATGTTCACCAAATGCCATCCGTCGCAGGCATTGCCCCAATTATAATGTTCGCTGTTCGACGCGTCTTTGATCATGTTATGTATACGTGTTCTTGAAGGTACAAATTATTCTGGGATGTCTATAACTCCTTCAGATCACTATCTAACCTTTTGTTCCCTAAACTCGTATATCTTATTGAGGAGGACATCGTCCGCTATGGTTACTGCTTTTAGTTCTGTTTTGGTTTTACGCATAACCTAATGGTGTCATTCATAATTCATTATAACAATAAAGGTAACAATAAACTTTTATTGTATGCGATGAATCCCTCATTTTGTGCATGCACGTAAACAGGAAGATACACGCCGTCGCTGTTTTTTCATATGCCGACGTCGCATCCTTGCTGGTTAATGAGGGACTCAACGAAAAGCTGTGAAAGTTTCCAATGTCTCTTCGAATGCTATTTAACCTTTGTTTATACTCTGTTCGGACTCTGTTCGCCCGTTCAACGATGATTTACCGTGTATTTACCGAGGATTTACCGTGCGCAACACGGTGAATTCCCGGTAACTTCCCGGTAGAATGCCGGTAATCTTCCGAACAACATGCGAATAACATCTGAATAAGGTCTTAACAAAATCTACTCATGTAGAAGGTGCGTATACTAAGTTTCAAGTTCAGTTTATCAATAAGGAGTATATAGCACAGCAAGAGTTGCAGCAGGAGCTACAGCAAGAAAGTCTATACAGTAGAATCTTAAGAATGATGTTAGGGGGCAAAAGCATTGTCGATAAAAGAGATATCCGAAAAATTGGGACAGGAAGCCATATCTGGCTAGCTAAATAGGGTTGTCCGTAAACTTGTGAATGATAACCTGTTGGCTCGTACTATTCCTAATGTACTCAATCACCCTCATCAAAAACATGTGATTACAGAAAAGGGGCAACTGTTTTGAAAATATTGGATACCTGAATAGTGATAAAAAATCCAGTTGTAAAATAGCTGGGGTTATTGGTTAGTTTTTTATTTCTAGTATTTCCCCAAATCCTAAAGTCCTTGCCGCCTCATTTATAAACCATTTTTGACCAACCCTCATGAACGTATCAATTTTAGGAACTTTTAAAAATCTAACTGTCACGATTTTAGTTTCGCCAGGTTCTATCAATTCCTGGTCATCAAACTGTATGTCACCGATATAAGTTTCAATGCTTCTTAAATCCTCCGGTAGTTCAAATACGTGATTAGGTCTATAACCTGATTTGAAACCGAATTGTCTTCCACCTTCTTCGGTAGTTTTCATCGTGACTTTTGCTTTCACAATTATTAAATCGTTTCGTTTTTCGTCCATAAGATTGGATATAATTCTCAAATATATATTGCTTGCAGATCTCGTTACCGACCGTACATCCTTTCTAAGTCACTTGTCAGATTGTTGAATACATATTCATGTTCCTGTTTAATGCCAAGCTCTTCTAATGGTTGCCAATAAAGTCTAGGTGTCAAAACAGAGGTGTATGTCGTTATTCTCGTCAATTTGCAACTGTTGTCGCCAACTTTGTCAAAATAGTAGATTGCTTCCTTGAAGCCAAGCCAGTTTCGTCCGACAAGCTTATAATCAATTACATCCATTTTTAAGACCTTGCCACGTTCCATTTCCGTTATTTTTTCTATGATTGTCCCGCTCCCAAAGTCGTGCGTACTTGATTCTCCTGCTTTGAAGTAACAAATTCTAAGGCCACCAACTTCTTCTTTTTCCAATACACATTTCGTAGGAATAGGCAGGTCAAAATACATGAGATAGGGTTTCTTAGCGTCCAAGGTGTCAACAGATTTAATTGCATCATAAACCTGTTCTGGTGTGTAATTAAAAACTTGTTCTGTTCTTACTTCATTTATAACTTCATTGTCTGTTTTCAGAAACTGCTCTGTCGGTGCTGCTATAAGAAAAGGAACAAGCGGTAAAAGTAAAACAGGAAGCTTGTTGGTATCTTTAATCTTTCCGTATCGTCTTACCAAATGTGTAATCACATAACCGAGGAAAATCAAAGGAACAATGATAGGAAGTGTCATCACGATACACAAAAGTCCTGAAAGTCCAGGAAATACTAAACAGATAAGAACGATAGCAGTTGTTATCAATGCTCCCCAAAGAATGTATTTTTTGTTTGGCATCGCACCTAAAGCAATACCTAAGACAATTGGTAAAAGGATAAAAATTACCCAACTATAATGAGCAAGCCCAAAGAGCAGAAAGGCAATTCCTGTCCCAAGAAAAATGAGTGTTAATATTATGGAGAGTTGAAAACTTCTGTCTCTTAGTACTTTTTTCATCGTATGCTGTGTTGTTCGTTAATATGGCAGGTAACGATTTTGGTACCTGTAAATATACCAAAAAGGTAAAAGAAAAAGTTGTTATTTATTTTGGTTAGGGAAGCAGATCATATGCTTTTTGAACATATATAAAGAATAGCACGATGCAATTTAGCTTTACTGTTTCCCGTAACCTCATTAAAGCGGCTTATGCTAACTTTAAACCTAAAATATAGCACAAAAATTGCTATAAATTGTTTTTTTTAAAGGTTAAATTATTTGTATCTTGGAAAATAATAACTAACTATTATCCAATTACATGAACAATTTCGGAGGGAACTGGACATATCAAAAGATTAAAATCATTGAAGATTACGCTAAGGCTTATTTAGAGATTATGAAAAATAGGCCTTATTGGAAACTCCTATATTTCGACGGTTTCGCTGGTTCAGGAGAAATTCGCGTGGATGGACCATTAGATTCTACTGTCATAGAAGGAGCTGCAAAAAAGATTGTGTCTATAAAAGAGCCCAAGATGTTTGATATTTGCTATTTTGTCGAATTAGACAAGCAAAAAAAGAAGAGTCTTGAAAGTAGCCTTCGCCAAATCAGAGATGCTGGGGTGCACGTTGTGGAAGGAGATTGTAATCGAAAATTGCAGGATATGGCAAACTTTCTAAAATCAGAAAAAGGGAAGAACCATAAAGTCTTAGCATTTATAGATCCATGTGGTATGGAAGTCGATTGGACTTCAATTGAATGTCTTAAGGGACTATCTGTAGATATGTGGCTTTTAGTCCCAACAGGTATAGGAGTTAACCGTCTATTGAAAAAAGACAGTCATATTTCGGAAGCATGGTGGCAGAAACTTGAAAGATTCTATGGTATATCTCGGGATTTATTAATAGCAAACTTCTATAGCAGTATAAAAACCATGACGTTGTTCGGAGAGAAACAAATCGTTTATAAAAATCCAAAAGCAATACAAAAAATCGAGAGCATATACACTGGTCGACTAAAAGAAGTGTTTAATTATGTTTCAAAACCCTATATATTAAAGAACAATAAACAATCTATTATGTTTCATTTTGTGCTCGCTTCTAATAATGAGGTAGCAACTAAAATAGCAAACGACATAATAAAGAAAATAAACATTTGATTTGCTAAAAATATTAGTATATTTGGATTGTAAACCAAAAATAATGAATAATGAAAAAAAAATCACAGGATCATCTTTTCATACATTCCGAAGTGAAGGTGAAGTTATTAGGTGCTTATTTGCAAAGGTATTTTAACATTATGAGTAATACACCGTTTGTGAATACAGTTCATTATTATGATATGTTCAGTGGACCCGGTATCTATGAAAATGGGGGCGAGGGTAGTCCCTTGATTATCCTGAGAGAACTTAAGGAAGCCCATTTCCGGGCCAAATCCCGAAAAACTGATCTGAGTAGTAAGTACAAATGTTTATTCAATGATAAGGACCTGAAAAAAATTGAAACATTGTGTAAGAATATAAAGGAAGCGAAGATCCATTATCCGGAAATGGGAACGCTTGATTATTGCACAGAAGATTATAAGAAACTCTGTCCAGAAGTTGTTAAACAATTGAAGAGTCTTCCAAAGGATGAGAAGGCATTTGTTTTCATCGATCCATATGGTTATAAAGATGTTCGGTTTAGTGAAATTAGAGATTTGTTGAGTAGTAAGAAATCTGAGGTATTATTGTTCTTGCCAACTCATTTTATGTTTCGTTTTAGTGAGAACGGCACACCGGAGAGTCTGCATAATTTTATCAACGATGTTGTTCCAGAGGATCAATGGCCAAAGAGTGAAACTGGACTAGATTTTGTTGAAAATCTGAAACAAGCATTCCAGCGAAATCTGGGGGACGATTTTTTTGTAGATTCATTTATTATTAGCAGAGACAAAAATCAGTTTTTCTGCTTGTTCTTTTTCACCAGTCATATTTATGGATTTGATCGTATGTTGGATGCAAAGTGGGAAATCGATGCAGAAGATGGAAGAGGTTGGAAATTCAATGCTGCGTCTTCTAACTTATTTTCTCAAGTAATCAACGGGCCAAATACGTCTAAGTTTGAAAAGGAATTGAAGGCTTATCTGAAGGAAAGACGTTCTAATAAGGATCTGTACGTTTTTACGTTACAAAAGGGGCATCTAACTTCACATGCTGTACAGATTTTAAAAAAATGGCAAGATGATGGAATTTTAGTTGCAACTTTACCTGACGGTAAGGCTGCTAGAAAATCTGCGTTTTATATAGGGTGGGAATCATATAAAAATAATCAAGAAGTAAAGGCATATTTTAGCACAAAGTAAAGGAGTGTAAACTATGAAAACATCTAAAATAGAATGGACGGAAGCCACGTGGAATCCATCCACCGGGTGTAATAAAGTTACGGCGGGGTGTAAACATTGCTATGCAGAAACGATGGCGAAGCGTCTTAAAGCGATGGGTGCACCAGGATATGAAAATGGTTTTGAATTTACTTTAATGCCGGAGCGTCTGGATATGCCGATGCGGATCAAGAAGCCTACCAAGTTCTTTGTAAATTCCATGAGCGACTTATTTCATGAGGAGATGCCATTCGATTATTTGGATCGCGTTTTTGATGTAATGCGGGCGACACCACAACATACTTATCAAATATTGACCAAGCGTGAGAAAATACTAGAAGAATACTGTAAGACTCGGGATATACCCGACAACGTTTGGCTTGGTGTCACGGTAGAATTCAAAAAAGCAAAACACCGAATTGATATTCTTAGAAATATTGAGGCGCGTATTCGTTTCTTATCTGTTGAACCTCTGTTGGAAGATTTGGGAGAGTTGGATTTAACGAATATACATTGGGTAATCGTAGGTGGGGAGAGCGGACCTAAGGCTCGGCCTATGAAACCTGAATGGGCTTTACGTGTTATGCGGCAATGCCAGGAGCAAAATGCTGCTTTTTTCTTCAAACAGTGGGGTACATGGGGTGGTGACGGCGTCCGCCGTAGCAAAAAGGCGAACGGTCGCGTACTTGCGGGCCAAGAGTGGAACGAGGAGCCGGAATACGATGTGGTTTAAAAGGGCAAATCGTCTTCCTCGTAAAACCAATTTTCAGATAGGTTACTGATATCAAAGTATTCTATTTTATTGAAGGTTGTTAATCTGACTTCGAAGTGTATTTTTAATTCTTTCTCATATGGACCGTAATGTTTTATTCCTAAGTTATTTTCAATACGTTTGGGGTGAGGATCAAAGATATCGATTGCTGTTTTTAAATGAGCTGTTCCTGTTATAACTTGTAATCCATCGTCGATTTCGTATGTAAGATCTTCAAATGTTTTTATAGTATAGTGATTTAGTTGAATAATAGGCTTTTTTATATTCAGACTGTCGTCAAAATTAAAAACTGAAAATTTTTCAGAAATAACATATTCTAACTCCTCGAAGAAAAAGTCCTGTTCATGGGTGAATACTACTTGACGCAGTAAATCTGCTGTCTTATCCTCATAAACTTGCTGCTCTGAGAGTGATACCTTTTCTGTATTGACGTCCAATTGGAGATTATGATTTAACAACTTCACGTCTGCCACAAGATTGAAAGGGTGTATGTCATAAAGATTGGGATGTAGATTACCCGTATTTTCACCAAAGTCTTTTGTGTTCATGGTGAGCAAAATACAGTTCGATAATTGATTTTGTCCAGCGTATTCAGCATATGAAAACCAGATTAAAGAGTCCTTAAGTTCATTTTTGTTATTGAAAAAAGGAGGTTTTTTATATAAAATATGGTCTAATACATAGGAGAATATTTGCTCATTGGCCATGATTAATTTTATTTTATCAGACTTGATTAGCGATTTGTAATATTCATCTAATTCTTCAACTAATTTGTCCCTTTCCAAATGAATGTCATAAAAGGTCAACGTGCTTAGCTTTAATAATATATTTTTAGATCGCTTATAGTTGTTGATCTCGGTTTTTATACGGGTTTTGTATTTTTCCAGAACTTCTACAATAACTATATTGGAGATGTACAAATTGATCTTTTTCTGTTCGCTTTCCTCTAACAGGAATCTGTTTATTCCTTTAAAATAAGGGTCATCATAAAGGATATTTCAATCTAAAAAAATATTTGGTGCTCGATTGTTTTGATTTTCCATAGTCCTTTGCTGTAAAGTTATTTTATTTATTGTTGCCTTGGTTGTTAATCAATTTCAAAATGCTTAAAGTCATATTCAATGGGAGTTTCATGAGCCTGTTCATATTTCCATAAAAAATTTAAAAACTCCCCTTTGATTTCGTTATCTGTACGTTCGTTTGACTGAACAGTTTCTCTGAGCAAAAAAAGGTTTTTAAATACATCTTCGATAAGTTTATCATGCAAGTTATATTTACCATCATTATGAGTGTCTTTGCTAATTAAAGATTGCAGTAGGTACTTTAAATCTTTATGATGCATCCGGTGCTTCAGTATTTCTATAGCTTCAGGATGTATATTCCATATTATTTCTTGATCATTTATTTCTCCTAATTCGTCCTCAAAAAAATGATACTCACGAATACCCCAAAACATCCAAGTAACTTCTGGTGTAACGACTGTTGGATTCCTGTCAAGTCCTTCAATTAGACATTCAAGTTGGGTCTTGGTAACCAGTTTTTTGGGGAATATTTGGGAGTTTCCATGTTGAATTATCAATTTCCTCGCAACCTCACTAATAAATAAGTAGGACTCGTTGTGGAAGGATAGCATTTTCGATAGATGTTTACTGTAATCTCTAGGGTTTCCGTTGTAAAATTTTTCTATAATAGCTTTACTTCCTGATATATGAACATAAATAAAACCATCAAAAGGTAGGCTTCGAAAACCTTCTTTGTCAATATAAATAGGTGCAACTTTTTGGACAAAAGCATATACAACTTCTTCGTAGTTTTCTCTGTCAACAAAGTCTTCGAGTTTCATTTTCAATATGCGGTGCAGTAATGGCCTATGCTTTTTTTGGTCCAACAGATTTTTAACGTATCTGTCAATTTTCTTTGCATTGCCACGCATATTTTTTATAAATTCACTTTCAGACAAACCTATAGAAGATATTCTGCTGGTGAAGAATAGTTCGAATACTTCCGGGTTAGTTATCGTTCTTGTTTTGTTTCGGTACTCTAGTGTGAGTTCTAACGAAAACAGATGGTTTAAAATGTATTTTACTTGAGTCAGTTCGTAGGCGTTCAATTTATCTTTCAACAATTCTAATATATTGTAGTCATCCTTAGCCTTTTCCGAAATTGTACGCAAAGTATAGCTTTTCTCGTATGACAGAGAGTTTTCAGAAGACACCAAGACTTCATGTTTTCGATCATACAGCATCTCAAAGGCCAACGGATACTTGTATTTTAAAATCTGGATATATAGGAGTTGCACAAAATCAACTTCTTCGGAGATCATCGCATATGCTATGCTAAAGCTGTTGGTGAATCGTACGATATCTCTGTGATTTTTAAAAATAGCCGAAACCGCTTCCTCATACTCACTGTCAAAATTTAGACGGACAAATTGATCTTTAACGTACGCTAGCTCTTTTGGTTTGATAATTTGTTCTAAACTTTTCACGAGCGAGTTGGAGAGTAAATAACTCTCCGATTTTGGCAGCGGAATCTCTATTTGGAAAATCTTATCAAGGTAATTTTTATATGTTCTTTCATTCAGCTTTTTAATGGAGTGTTCGACGTACTCTTTATCGTATGCAACGATATATACAATGTTGCTGAAGTTGGCTGTATTGCGGATTAACCGTAAAACCTCGATTACCTCATCGTTGTGTAAACGATCCAAATCATCAATTATCATGATGACTTTACGAGAAAGATTGTTCATCATGTCGTTGATTTTCCTTTTTTCGTCATCCAAGTCCCTAGCGAAGATTAAGGATAAGTCCCTTAAATTGTTTATGATGTTCCCCACAAATGAGCTTCTTCCATTTAGTCTGCGATAGTAATGATACATAGACGACGATAGAGCACGATCTTCATTAGCCAATGATATACTTAATTCGTCAAAGAATAGTTTTTGAATATCTGCGGAATTATTAGCGTCCCATGGGTTGAAGTGTATTACCAAAGGATTTGATTTTTCGGACTTAAGTGTATTACAAATCAGATTGATGAAGGATGTTTTACCGGATCCATATTGACCGGTGATTCCTATTGCAAATGCTCTTTTATTATCTGTCGTGACTATCTGTTTTGCAATTTGCCCCGCTACTTGGGTTCTTTCGTAAGAATCGTCTTTTGTTTCTTCTACAGCGTTATCCTCGACAAAGCCTCGGCTGCTCTGATAACTATTTCCCATGTCTTGTTGTCGTTTACGTGATAACAAGGCATGCCTAATCAATTGCGCAATGCATGCTATGGTGCCTAAGTCAATATAGCTAATTGATATGTCCCTCAATATGTATATCGGAGTGTACGTCCAATAGCCGCTAAAACGAAACGTGATAAATGCTATGAGCAACAACACCGTACATTTTATAATCCACGAATGGTCTCGTTTCTTCCATAGGGGGATAGATATTAAAATGAGTGATGTTAAGAATGCGATATCGGTTATGAGACTGGACGAGATCTTACTGAATATCGGTTGTACAAATATTGTGTCTATAATGCTTCTTACAAGCTCGCGAAATAAAACAAAAAAAGCCACAGCCAACATATAGTATAGCCAATGGCGGTATGATTCCTTAGTTTTTAAAAAATCCTCTTTATATGGCATCTGGAAAAATTTGAATATCGATAACGCTTAAACATTTGATTTTTTGCCCAAGGACTGTGATTTAATAACCATCTCGAATAAAAGTTACGCCAGCTTTTTTCATAGCTCTAAAATTATCAGCGAATTCTGTCCAAGGAAGACATTCGTAAATAAATAACCAATATCTATCAAAATCCACACTTTTTAACGCTTTAGCGCAGTCTTTGTAATCTTTTAAATATCCTTTTTTCTTGCTCCTCTTATCGTATTGATAACTAATTAACATAAATATACAGTCGGTTGAATTAATGGCTGTATCTTTCAAATTGTCGATATTTAGCTCAAAACCATATTTCATAGCCCAAAAAACAGAATAAGAGCAGGCATCATAAAGTCTTTTGGAAATACCAAGGTCAAATAAATCTTCCGCAATTTCTTTAATAACCCACTTAGGTGTTGAATGTGGTTCAAATACTTTTTCTTCGAATATATTTGCTAGATACGGGTATAATAATACCAAATAATGTAGCTGTTTGAAATAATACCGTTTTGCGTTTGCTCCAAGATATTTATTTGATAGTGTTTTTATTGCGTAATTTAGGATAGCAGCATCGTAGTTGTTTTCAAGCATTAGCTCCAAAGTAAAATCAAAAAATCCTTTTAATTCTTTTACCCTTAAGCCAATTTTCCCTTCAATGTCATATGTATTGGTGAAGTAGAAATGATTTAGTTTTGTTACCCAATTTCTTACATTTGCCTTAGGAAGGGACGATATTTTTGATTTTTTGTGGTTTATAGATAGTTCGTATTTAGCCAGTTCATCGGAGAGATTTACCAAAAACCTTTCAGCTTGCTCATGGGTTTCTGCATAACATTGATAATCGTCGATATTTCTTACGTATTTGAATCCCTTTTTACTCAATTCATAGTCAACAGCGACTAAAATCACTTCTGCGATTAGATTAGATGAATGAGGTCCGATCAATAATCCGTTAGTCTCTCCATACCTTAAGTTGGTAGTGTGGTGATCTATTTTATTAAACCATTCAGTTTTGTCGGTTTTTTTTGCTTTGGATAGTGTTTTGCCAACTAGCGACCAGCAGATGGAATGCGAATAAATACTCGGAAAACAATTGGATATATCTGCTTCGACGATATACCTACTTTTTACCATAATATCTTGCTCTGGTTCCTCATCTTTCTGATAATTTTTATAGTTCATCTCAAAAAGGGGTAGTTTATTATACAGTTTTCTGATATGTATTCGGCTAACTTTATATTTGTCATCAACAGTCTTTTTTCTAAAATGTTCTTGGAGGAGAGACCAGTTCTCGGATAATATGTAACATTGATTGGCGTAAGCGAATGGCTCTGGTATGGCCATCAATCTAGGAACATTAATGTTCCTCATGCTTGAATATCGGATGTAATCTTTTGCTTTGAGCTTTAGAGGCAAGGATAGCGTTTTAGTGTAGGTCAAAAATCTTGCACTAGTTAAAAAACGCGGAATTTTCTCTGCAAACAGTCCATATCCTACTAACCCATCGTATAATTCATCTGCTGATATCTCGTCGCTGTAATCTGTGTACTTATTCAAATCTCTAATTATTGTTATGTTTATATTTTTGATTGATTTCGTAAGCCAATCACAGCATTTTTAATGCTTTCCTTTCCTTCATTTTTTGACCATTCTTGCCAAAAGTTTACTGTAGCACTTTGAGGTTTTATTTTAGGTTCTGAAATATTAATTCTGGTCGGAAGGAGTGAGGCATCTCCAACAATTAAAGCCTCTCCAATATCTAGAATTGGCAATGAGTCTGTTAAACCCGCGAGGTTATCCGGTAGTAGTTTTTTTATTACTGCTTGGTCATCAGCATTTGATAGACGTAAAGAAATGAAATTATTGCATTGACTTAATACAGTTCTATTTACTTCAGATGGTCTTTGGCTAATGACAGTCAAGTTCACACCATATTTTCTTCCTTCTTTAGCAATTCTTTCAAAATTTTTTAACCCCAATTCCGATGCTGAATCTTGATTTGTTCTTTCTGGGATGTATAAATGTGCTTCATCACAGAATAAAGCAATTGGATGCCTGTTCTTTTGATTTGTCCATTGTTGGACAGAAAATATAAGTCTAGATATTAATCCAATAACCAACGGAAGTACATCAGATGGTACTTCGGAAAAGTCAATTATTTTAACCCCCGATTTTTTTTCATGACAACCGGAACCATGCATTAAACACTCACAAAAGCTATAAAGCCAATCTATTGTGTTTTCTTCTGTTGATACCTGAAATAAAAAGCCAAGCCTTTTATCTTGGGATTTGGCTTCCAACCTTTGTATAAATCTAGTTAATTTGCCAAAATATGGACCTTGTTTATCTCCTCTAGAGCCGGCAACCATTTCGTTATCAAGATATGTTATTTTTTTTATTACATCATTAATTTCGTAAGGTATAGGGCTATCGATGGTGATGTTATGTTTAAATATAGTATCTCCTATTTGATCTAGAAAAGATTGTTTTTCTTCAAACACTGTTTTAGAGAAAATCATTGCTTGATTTGGTGCATTACTATCGCTCCGGTCCAAAAGCATCGCTAACATTTCTTCATATGTTAAAAGCCAATAAGGAATCATTAAGATACCTTCCGAAAGCTTATTTGCCCGTCCCAAATCTGACGGATTTGCTATTTTAAGCCTTTGTATTCCCTGAATGTCGAAGTCTTCTGAGCTGTACTCACCATGGATGTCAAATAGTAAAGTATTGGCCATTGGTAAAGTTGCTATCTGTTCGATAAGTTTTGCAACACACCAAGACTTTCCTGACCCAGTACTTCCCACAATAACAGCATGTCTTTGAAACAATTTATCTCCATCTAAGAATGCTTCTGCTTCTTCATCAATGGAATACTTACCAATCGATAAAGGGGTTTTAATTTCAGAACTTGATGTAATGGCTTTCATGAAATTAGTGATATTTTCACCGATAATTTGGTAACATTTGGCGTCAATTTCAGGAACAGAATCTAGAGTCCTTTTAAATACATTGTTCTTGCTTCCGACTTTATCAAAAAACGTACCGATCAAGTTTACTTTTACAATATTTTCGGTAAGTAGTGCAATATTTAAGCCATCTTCTGAGGAAACCTCTTCGTCAGAAATTTTTCTGGTAATCTTGTTTATAATACCAATTAAAAGCTGTCCTGCTTTTGAGCTTTCAACTGCTAGTAAGTGATTTACTTGAAGTTTACGCAAATTTTCAATTTCACTTACTTTTACAATAATTGTCGATGTATCAACACTAAAAACAGTACCGATATTCGTGTTGTCTTCAAATGCAAATATGCTCATCCTTATTTAATTACGTAATTAATAAACTCGTCAAAAGACCAAATGTTAGAATCCTCTATTATAGGTTTGGCTAATTTTGAACAATAAATTCTTGTTTGATTTTCGGCTACTTTTTCAAGTAAAAAATAGTTTTTGCAATTGTTATCTATAATAGATTGTTTTGTTCTTTCTGTTAGTGTTCTCGCTAAAACGATAATTGGTTTTTCGTTTTTAATTTGGTCTATCAATTTTGGCTGAAAATGACTGTCATTGAATCCATAACCTACACAAAAAAAGCTTTTTGAGGATTCTATCGTCGCGTCTGCTTTCGAAAAAATCGTTCTATAAGGCTCCATATGTGTTTCTTCAAATTTAGATACACCTGGGGTAACGATTGAAGGAACATAATGAGTAGGAATTGTTCTGCGTAGAGGTAGTTGGTATTTAATATCCTCTGCTGATTTGAACCAATCTAGTGAGCCATGGATTTTTAGTATTTCTACTATTCCACTATAGCCGTGCAGGTTAGCTGGCAAAATTTTGGAAAGGTTCGTGGAGGATTTGCCAAGGTAATTTTGAGAGAATGTATTATTTATATAGGCATTTATTTCGCTTGCCGCATACTCAGCAATTCTATCATAATTAGTTGTGATCACAGATACCTTGTGGTCAGAAGTTTTTATTAAATAAGATAATAGAGCCTTTAGAGGTAGTTTGTATTCTGTTGTTAGTATTTTGTCATACGCCTCTAGGTCTGCGTTATTAATGCATTCCCAAGTCTTTGCGACGATTAAATCAACAACGTTTTTGGTAACTTTTACCTCTAATAAGCTTTTTTCCAAATCTCCAGTATTATCAAATTTGTTTACAAATTCCTTGAAAGCACAATCGTCAATTTCATTGGTAAATTTACAATTGCTTTTAATGTATGTGCCTAGATCGAACATCCCTGGTATTTTGTAAGGTACTGATGCTCCACTACCTAAGATTATGGTTGGGACATTATTTATCCACTTCTGGAGCAGTTTAAGTAATTCTTCAGACATTTTAGATTGCTTTGTAAAAATGATATTCAATACTTATTGATGTTTTTTCTGTTATCCGTAAATTGTGCTATTCGTAAACGAGAATTCGTGAATCCGTTATTATTAGATTAGGTCAAGAATCTTTTGGTGAGGTCAGAATATTGTTGACGCCTTAATTTTTTTCTTTACCAATATCTCTACTTAATGATTTGGTAAAAATTCTTGACTAATAAATGTGTCCCATTTCAAGCAATCACTTATACAAATAGAATTTCAACTTCTTTATATACAGATGGTCCAAAAGTTCTACTTAATGATGGTATGTCTTTTGTTCTAGAATTTATCTCGTTTGATAGAAGTGCCATATTTTTCCAACCTATTTTTTTCCCTTTGTCATCTGTTATGTCTTTACCGTCAACTAACTCTTGCAGTTTATTTTGCAATTCTCTACTAATTCCCACAGATTTTTTATGATAAAGAAAATCTTTCCCAGTAAGTTTTGATAGATCTAGTTTGGTAGGAGCACTGTACTTATTTACAGATACCTGATATACATCTGTTTTGTCCTCCAAGTGATCTGACCAGTTGTCATAGGTAAAGTCCTGATTATCAGTGGTAAATATTTCTGAAAAATCTCTCGAGTAGGATATTATTAGATCCTTCTTCGCTCTGGTCATTGCTACGTATAATTTTGATATATCCCTATAGCTTTCCTCTTTTGGTAGGTCTGGATTCGGAAATACCTGCTTGGTGCAATTAATAATGATCATCCGGTCAAATTCAAAGCCTTTGGTTTGCTCTAAATCACTAATAAAAATGTTTGATTCAGATAAATCTCTTTCCCCATCCAAGACTACCAAATCTGAATTTTTAAACATGGATGATATCTCGAAAATCGTATAGCCACACAGTGCAATACATGCTTTCTCTTTTTTTTCTCTATCCAATACCATTTTGAGATATTGAATTGAACTGTTAACCTCATGTTGAATTGAAAGCCCTTTGCGTAAAAATGGTTTAGGAGAGGAAAAGTTTGCATATTCGGGATTTAAGATTTCCATTTCGTCATTTTTAAGCTGTTCAATATTGACATTGTTTTTAAACAGATTGTATGCGGCTTCCAGTATCTCTCTGCTATTACGATAGTTCTTTAATATTTTTACAAATCCTTCGGGTAATATATTTATTCCAGCTGATCTAATTTTGTGATGTTTATTGTATACCTGTTGAGCTGTATCCCCACACACAAAAATATCATTAACTGCTTCAGAGGCTAGTCTGCGAATTACTTTTAGTTCCAGAGTACCAAAATCTTGAATTTCATCCACAAGGACAGAACGATATATAGGTTTGATCTGCTCAAGATAATTTACTAATGCACTCGTAAAGCCTAAATGATCAATTGCACCTACATCTTCCATTTTTCTTTCCCACCCTTCTAATCCTTTAAGAATTAATTTTCTATCATCTTCTTGTAGAGGGATATATCTCCCTCCTCGTTCAATTTTTAAGTAATCAACTCGCGAAGAACTTTGCAGAGCACTTCTAATCCAATCGAATTCTTGTTTTATATAATCTTCGGGGTAAATACCTCTAGAAAGAAGAGTCTGATGTATTGGAAAAATTACCTCTGCGTCGGAATTATTGGCTTCGCATCTATAGTATTCTTGCCATATTTCATCAATCGATTCATTAGTTTTATAAGTCGTAAGGTTGTAAGTCTTTTGGAAAAGTGGGTTTTTGTCATCAAATTGCTCCAGCAAGTCTCGGCTTAACTCCCAAAATGATGATATTTTTATGTGATCGAAAACTTGAAGTGAATTTGACTGTTCGAGCAGATGGTATACTAAGCCCCTAATTAAATTTGCTAACGACTTGTTCAGAGTTAGGATTAAGACTTTCTCGCCAGGATATTGTTTTGCTAGTCTTATTGCTCTGTGGATGAGAACGCAGGTTTTTCCTGAGCCACTAACACCTAGTAGTCTTGCTGGACCATTATAATTTGTTTCGACGACTTTCTTTTGTTCCGGATGAAGAAAAACCATCCATTCGTACCAGTCGGTTTTGCTTAAAATTATTTCAAATATATCGGGATCAATATCAGAAAGTTTCAGGTATTGATCATTAGATGTTATTTCACTTATTTCACCATTAGAAGCGACGTCAATAAGCTTAATTTCCTCTTTAAATTCAAGCAGTCTATTTTTTGCCGCATCTAAATCTCCTTTCAATAGGCTAGAAAAAACGTCAAAGTATAAGGTTTGCTTTCTGTCGTCGGGAATTGCTAAACAGGCGTCTAAGAGTTCGTCGTGACTAACTGTTGAATCAAACTTTTGGAATGGAGCGACATATTTGTATAAAACAGAATCGGTTAATATTGAAAGATAGTTTTCTTTTAATCTCTCTATTAGAATTCCTTCTGAATAATCAGATTCTTCCGTCAATCTTTTGGATACGTCATGAATATCTTCCGATATCATTACATCAACCATTGTTTTTGTACTACTATTTACGGCTATATTAAGTCCTTTATTAGATTCTAGCCATTTATCACACTCATCATGTGTACCTACAAACTTTAAAGTACAGATGCTTTTTTCTTGTATTGTAATCAATCTTACAAATCCCGATAGATCATACTTAATGCAATTTTTAATTCTAGTCTCACCGTGTTTTGTTATTGATATACCACTAAATGGATTAGTCTGTTTAAGGCTAATATCACCTATAATCTGCTTAACTTTTTCAGCGGCCTTTTGATAGATTCCTCCTCGTTTTCGTAACTCGACGACCTGTTTAGTTATAGATTTATCGACAAAATAGTCCATGTTCTTTAAGGTTAATTTGCTTAATTTTAATATTATTGTTAACTCTCGGTTCTATTTAAAAGAGCAGATTTGTATTCAAATTATAACTTATTTGTTTTCATTATATACCCATTTGATTTTGCAGGGCTATCGTAAAATCCTATACCTTATGTTTTAGTTCAAGATTAAGAACCGTTTCATGCCAAAAAAACTTTCCTTTATCGGCTTTTTTTCTAGAGTCCTTAATGGTGATATATACCAAATCTATAACACCTTCCTCAACCCTCCCTACTGTCTTACGTAAAAGCTTCAGTTTTTACAAAACATACTCGATCTCGGAGGACATGCCTTTTGAAGGGGGCGGAGGCGTAGGAACATAGTTTTTTACAATCGGCTGCTGAAAATATGCACGATTGTATTTATAATCGAAGCTTTCCTTACTCACGGTCAGGAAAATGATAAAGTCGATAAATGCTATAAAAGCTGGAATAAACGTCCAGCAAAACAGAAGACATAAGAAAACTACGCCGGTCTGTCCAAGGTAAAACCTATGTACACCTAATCCGCCAAGGAAAAATGCCAATAGTGCTGCGGTTGTTTTATCTTTCATATATTGTTAGTTATTTTTTTTCTATTTCCGTCAAACATAGATAATGCTTACAAAATTTCCTTCCGGTTTCCCATAAAAGCGGCGTAGTATTCTGGGTTAGTAGTTTTGCTTGGCTCATAAGATTAATTTGTTGGTTAATAATTATTTTATCTTAGGTGTCGCATTTTGCGACACCCTAAGTTTATTCTTTATATAGCTGTTCAAAAGCAATTTTTATGTTTTTACTTCTTGAAACGGCTATTGCATATACTTCCCATGCCAAGAAATCCGAGATCTCACGATTTAGAATTCGGCTCAGTCGTATATCTTCTATTTTTGCACCTTGGGCTACATCTTGCTGTAAAACTACAAATTGCTTTATGAAGGCCTTGTAATTATTGTCTATCTCGGTAGCTTCTACATCATCTTTTGATTTCTTTTTTTTGAAGTATTCTTCAAATGCAGTAGCTGTATCATTTTCGAAATTTTGCGATATCGCAGTCACTATATGATAAAAATCCAAACCTCGGATGGTTGTTATATCCTTACTAAGTGTTGAATCAAGTTTATCTAGAACTTTCTTCGGTAAATTAGCTGCCGATATTTTTTCTTTATAATTTACATCTATTTGTTTAATAAACCTCTCAAATTTCATTATAAATAACTGAATTACAATTTTTTGAAATAAAAAGTATATTATAGTTTCGTTTTTTATATAACTATCTGTATATTTGTATAGTTGAATAAGATGACGACTTAATTGACATACTCATAAAAGTGTGTCATAAACGATGTCTCTCTCGTCCGAAAAACCGCCAGTTTATCCAGCGAGAAGACCGTGGGTTCGCCATTCTATTGAATATTTATAACTTTGTATTATTCAATAGGGCGGACTTCACGTTAGTCTTTCGGTGGAAAATTCTAATCCTCGTGTAGGAATAGAAGAGGTTCCTGGCGGTACCATCGGTCGGAAGCAGTGTAGTTCGCTCTATTATTTCGTTAATAGACGTTCCTCCAAGTTTCACGAGTAGAACATCGTTCATCATAAACCAAAATATTATGAAACGAACGATTTTAAACTACTACACTAAAGCCCAAAACCACTTCAAAGAGGTGCAGCTTCACCGTTCCCGTAAACAACAAACAAAGAACATCATTCGCGCCCCCGAATAAAAAGCCATTGCAGTTAGCAAAAGGTGAAGGGGCAAGGCACGCCTGCAAACGCAAATGAGGCCTACTTCGCCCATTCGTCCGAAAGGACGGATTCCACCCTATGTTTTCTGCTTTACCGACCTCTGATAAATATGCACAATCGATTGCATGGTTTATTCGGTCAGTAATGGCATTTTAATTAGTCGCACAATAAAAATAGCGTTTACTTTCCAAACCTGCAAAATGATTTTAATCATATTTCTCCTTTTTCGGAAGGTGAGGAGGTCGGTTTTATTGATTATCAAGTTAGTATTAATCATAAAACCGATTAAAACATGCAGCAATTTTATGCTAATGGGCGCGCCATGCCTAGAAAAATGGACTGGAAGGAGGAGCGATCTTTAATAGCACCTTCGGCGACTGGAGGAACATTTCCTGCCGATACACCCCTAATTCGGGTACGGTTTTCAGCGTTTTGTAAGCCCTTTTTCAGAAAATGTGTTCACAAGTTGAGAATATGGGGTCACCTATTGCGAACTCGTGTTCCCTTATTGGAAAAACGTGATCGCTTTTTGAAGGGAGGTTTTCCCCTTTTACTAAATAGGTGTTACAGTACACAAATAGGTGTTCCCCTTTTATCTTTTCGTGATCCCTTATCGGCAAAACGTATTCTCTTTTTCAGAAGATGTGATTACATGTTGGAAAAATGTGTTCCCTTTTTTGCTAAATGTGTTCCCTTATTGGGAAAACGTGATTCCATCTTAGTAAGAAGTGGTCGCACGTTTATAACAAGTGAACGGTATCTAGCTACTTGTGTTACCTTATCGGAAAAACGTGATCCCATTTTAGGAGAACGTGATTACACTTTTATAACAAGTGAACAGTATTTTACTATTGGTGATCCCCTATTGGTAAAATGTGATCGCTATTTCACGATTTGTGTTCCCGTGTCAGGAAAACGTACCGCCGTTTGGCAAAAAAGGGATATCAAAATTTCAAAAAGGATTCACGGAAAATCAATAAGTGTTCCCAGAAAGCGAAAAGCCGTTCCCAAAAAGGCACTATTTTGTGTAATATCGTCACAAAAATCGCTACAGGCATCCGACCCAATAACGACCCAAGCCCAACCTAAGAATGACCTAAGGATCACCCAACAACGACCCAAGGTTGACCCTAGTTTGACCCAAGAAACAGCTAAGGATGACCTAAGCTTGACCCAACCACGACCCAGCCTAAGAACAGGTTATAGACAAGGATCGCCCAACGATGGTACAACAAACACCCAAGAAACTGCTAACAGTGACACAAGGAATGTACGGTTAATGTACCGCGAGTGTACCGTTAGTGTACGGGGAGTGTACCGAAAAGGTACTGGAGAAGTACTAAAAAGGTACTGGAGAGCTACTAAAGATTCACTAAACGCATGTACCTCTGGCGTAGATCAGCGGTACGGTAAAAGTAGGAGAGTGGTAGAGCCAATGAGGAGCAAAGCCATACCATTGATGGCGGTATGGCTTTGTTTCATGTTGTTTGATCTATCAGACGCCTGGGCGCAGTCCGCGGAATCGCGGACTGCCGAAGGGCAAACCGAAATCAAACCGCTGAAAATAGGGGATACCATACCGGAGGAATTGTGGCATATGCCGTTGCAGGTGGTAAATCATCCCGATGCTAAGGATACGATCACGCTGAACGACTACCGCGATAAGAAGCTGATTATACTGGATTTTTGGAGTAGCTGGTGCAGTAGTTGCATCAATTCCTTTCCCTCGCTAGATAGCTTTCAAAGGCAGTACGCAAATAACTTACAAATTCTACTGATCAATCCTGCTTCCAGTAAGGACGATAGGACGCGTATTTTATATATCATGGAAAAAAGAGGAGGTAATGATCAGAAACGTTTTGCTGTTCCGAGTATCTATCAAGATGAGGTTATCGTAGATTATTTCCAGCCGAAAACATATCCGCGTTTGATCTGGATAAATAGTACCGGGGTTGTGCTTGCCATTACAGGAAAAAGGGATTTAAATAGTGAAAATTTGCAACAGTTGTTGAAATCGGAAGGAGGCTATAACAATGGAAATTAAAAAATTAAGTAGCCTGCTGTCTGTTTGTGTTTTGTTGTTATCGGCGATAGAAAGCTCGGCACAGACAGGTATTAAACGAATTTGGGGAGAAGTGATCGATGGTAAGAGTGGAAAGGTCATTAACGGGGTTAACATGGGATTAGTGAAAAGCCAGACGAAATCCCAATCAGACAGTACGGGCGAATTTTACCTTTTGCTCCGGTATTCCACGGACACGCTGGTATTTTCCCATATAGATTATGAAGAATATAGATACCCCGTTAATGAGGCGACTGAGCTCCCTTTACGGGTGAAGCTGCATCCATCAACGAAAGTGATAGATGAGGTTGTTATTGAATCAGGTTTTCAGAGTATACCGAAAGAGCGGGCAACTGGCTCATATGCTACCATCGACAGCGCACTCTGGAACCAACGGGTGGGTACGAGCGTTTTGAGTAGGTTAGACGGCTTAACAAACGGACTATTGACCAATAACTTAAATCCGGATAATCCCACTATACAGATTAGAGGTGTCTCTTCGTTGGGGAATGAATCAATGAAGCCGTTGGTCATTTTGGATAATTTCCCCTATGAAGGAGATCTGGATGCCCTCAATCCCAACGATATTGAATCGATTTCTATTTTACGGGATGCAGCAGCAGCTTCCATCTGGGGAGCAAGGGCGGGTAACGGTGTCATAGTCATTAAAAGTAAAACGGCGAAAACAGGGCAACGTATAACGACCAATGTGTTATCAAACATCACCGTTGCACCTCGTCCAGACCTGTTTACCGCAAATCATATGCGTGTGTCAGATTATGTAGACATGGAAAGGATGCTATATGAAAACGGATATTATTCAGCACGGTTTACAGCGTTAAACCGTCCGTCGATTCCGCTCGTAGCCGAGTTGATGGAAAGGAACAGATTGGGCGACTTGCCGGATGTTGATCTCGAAGAGCGGCTGCAAGCTTTAAAGCAGGAGGATTATCGACAGGATATGCAAAGCCATTTATATCGTGCATCCCGAAATCAGCAGTATGCTGTCAATATAGCGGGGAGTACCGATAGGTTTAATTTTATATTGTCTTCCGGTTACGATAAGAATCTAGAACAGCTGGCTGGAAATTCTCTTCAACGGTTTAATTTGCGCTCCAATAACACACTCAAGATTTCCGATAACATAAGTATGCAGGTTGGTCTATGGATGGCCTTTCAGAATAACACCAATAATAGTCCGGGTGGATATGGCGATTTTCGTGAAATTTCTGGTTATGATAGACTCGTGGACCCATTAGGGGATCCGCTTCCACTTGAAATTTATTATCGCCGTCTTTTTACGGATACGGCCGGACAAGGGCAACTCTTAGATTGGAAGTATCGCCCACTACAAGAACTTGGGCTGTCGGATAATTCCGTAAAATCAAAAGATATTATGATCAACTGGGGAATGGATTACGACTGGAAATATGGGCTTAGGGGAAGCGTAAAGTTTCAAAGGCAATTTGGAGACCGGAGATCGGTTAACTTGCATCATGGGGATAGCTATTATACACGGAATTTAGTGAACAGGTTTACACAGATTAATGATGGTGTCGTCAACAATGTAATTCCTTTGGGAGCAATAAATGAGTCATCGCAGAACGCCAGCTCCTCTTACAATATTAGGGCGCAGATAGATTTTAATCAGCGCTTTGGCAAACATGAGGTGAACGCTATCGTAGGATCGGAAATACGGGATCTAAAAAATGAATCGGCAACGGATGTATTGTATGGTTATGATCAGGATAAGCTTACTTTTACAGCTATAGATGCCACGACACAGTACGCGAGTCTTTATAACTTATTTGGGTGGAACTACATTCCTTTTGGAGTGAACTTAAACCGGTATGTGAACAGGTTTATTTCAGCCTACGGTAATGCAGCCTATACGTATGATGACAAATATACTGTAACCGGAAGCATGCGAAAAGATGCTTCTAATTTATTTGGTGTTGCTACAAATCAAAAATGGAATCCTTTGTGGTCTGTCGGTGGTTTATGGCATGTATCAAAAGAAGATTTTTTTCAGCTTTCTACGGTACAAAAACTATCGGTTAGAGCAACTTATGGCTATAGTGGCAATATCCCTTCAAATGCAACGGCATTAACGCAAATCGACTATTATACGGGTGCGTGGAGTCCGGTCAATGAAAATTTTGCGACGATAGCCATGGGGCCTAATCCTTCGTTAAGATGGGAAGAAGTTAAAACTATTAATTTGGGGATGGATTTCAGCCTATTCTCGAATAATAGACTACAGGGGAGCATTGAATATTATAAAAAACGATCAACTGATCTGTTCAATTCGACCAAGCTCGATCCTATAACTGGTATGTCCATACAACCTAAGAATTCGGCTTCCATTGATGGAAAAGGATGGGATATAAGTTTGTCTGCTGATATAATACAGCAAGAATTTAATTGGAATAGCCTATTATTATTCAGTTATGCAGACTTTAAAGTCATCAAGAATCTGGATCCTCCGTCAATAGAAGGGTTGGCGACTTCGGGACAAATTCTCTTTCCGCTGGAAGGTTATAACCCTTATCTTATTGCAAGCTATCGCTGGGCGGGATTAGATCGGGAGAATGGCAACCCTAGGGGGTATCTGGAAGGAGAGATCAGCGATGACTATCGTGCGATGAGATCCAACGCAATAGAAGAACAGGTGTTGCACGGGCCTTCACTGCCTCCATTTTTTGGCTCTTGGCGAAATACATTCAGATGGAAAAATTGGAGTTTTCTGGCAGGATTAAATTTTAAATTCGGACATTACTTTCGAAATCAAACGCTGAATTACGGCACACTTTTTCAATACGGCGAATCCAACGGAAATGAAGAATTCGCTTACCGATGGAAGGAACCCGGTGATGAACTTCATACAAACGTGCCGTCTCTGGTGTATCCAGCCAATTCGTTTCGAGATAATTTTTATAGAAATGCGGAAATTAATGTCCAAAAGGCGGATCATATTCGACTCAACGAACTACGGCTTCAATATCAGTTGCGTACCAAAAATACGTCTACAATCCAGTCCTTATCATGCTACGTATTCGTGAATAATATGAACATTCTTCTATGGAAAGCAAATACGTTTGATGTTGATCCGGAAAATCTAATTGGTTTTCGTCGTCCTGTAAACTATTCATTGGGTATTCAACTAACCTTATAATAATGAAATTCTATACAACTAAACTATTGGTAATACTAGTCTTGTTATT
Source organism: Sphingobacterium micropteri (assembly GCF_014692515.1). Lineage (GTDB taxonomy): Bacteria > Bacteroidota > Bacteroidia > Sphingobacteriales > Sphingobacteriaceae > Sphingobacterium > Sphingobacterium micropteri. The sequence goes on from NZ_JACOIK010000001.1 coordinate 488,888, forward strand.
GTCATCTTGCGAGAAATTCCTAGGAGAAAAGTCATCAGCAAAAATAGCTTCTCCTTCATCTATAGAGGACGTTGAGCTACTCTCAAAAGATTATGGTAAACTCAACGCAGCATATCCGTATGCCGCAGAAATTGCATCGGATAATTTTTTTGTAAGTGATGAACACCTGAATGGTGCATCCGAGCGGGAGCGGCAAGCCTATCGCTGGGAACCAAATGATGATGTAGGACCGTTTTGGTCTTCTCCCTACCGGGCGATATTCTCGGCTAATATAATGATAGAGACATTAGACGATATAGAGACCGACGATTTACAGCGGAAAAGTAATCTTTATGCGCAAGCCTTATTTTGGCGAGCTTTTTACCATTACGCCCTGGCCAATCTATTCAGTAAACCTTATGTAAGTGGGAAGACAGAGACAGATCTTGGGCTTCCGTTGAAAAGGACAGCAGATATTAATGAAATCCCTCAACGTGCTACGATAAAGGAAACTTATGATTTTATTGTAGATGATCTGAAAAACGCTATTCCTTCGTTAGCGCTAACAGATGCTAACAAATACCAACCTAATAAAGCTTCTGGGTATGGCTTGCTGGCCAGGATATTTCTCGCAATGGGGCGATATGATGAGGCGGTGCTATATGCGGACTCGTGTTTACAGTTACAATCGACTTTGATCGACTATAACAATATCAATAGAGCGCAGAATATTCCATTTCTTGCGCGGAATGAGGAAGTAATTTTGGATGTGCAGGCCTCCGTTTCGAATTTATTGAATAGGGCACGAGGTAGGGTGGACACGCTCCTGATCAAAGCTTATGATAAGCATGATTTACGACTGGAAGCGTTCTTTACACAAAATGATGATGGTACGAACGGTTTCAAGGGACATTATTCGGGAGCAAGTGCCGCAATACAATTTGTGGGGCTGGCTACGAACGAAATGTATCTAATAAGGGCCGAATGTAACGCGCGTGCTGGAGAGATCGATAAGGCGCTTGCAGATTTGAATACTTTACTGAAAAACCGCTGGGATAAGAATAGTTTTTCGGAAGTGACGGTGCGTGAACAAGAGACGCTCTTGGATATTATCCTGTTGGAAAGACGAAAGGAATTACTTTTTCGTTGTTTGCGCTGGTCGGATTTACGGCGATTGAACCAAGAAAATCGATTTAAAACGGTGCTGTATAGAGGGCTTAATGACGATATGCTAATTCTGGAGCCGGAGAGTATCCGATACGTGTTTAAAATACTTCGGGAATCTGTGTTGTTTAGCGGAATAGAACAAAATCCGTAATACATTCCCCTCTCGTCATGCTAATGAGAGGGGAATGTATCCCGTTGCTATTCCTTCATGGAAATTTGTGGACTAGCTGGCTCGCCTGCCTGTTCTGAAGACCAAAGTTGACTGCTTACAGCATCGAATTCAGATTGAACAGGTGTATTCCCATCTCCTGTATTGGTGGGAAGATTTACACCACAAACATGTTCTCCCGGTTCACAATCTGGTTCTGCTAGCTGGTAATTATTGATATTTTGAATATCTTCTTGATCAGTAGAATTTGATGTGTACTCGTAGAAGAACGAAGTCTGGGTTTTCTCTAACCCAAACGACATAAGCGTCGTTCCTGCAATGGCTAAAGCTGCTAAAGCCATTGCATTTTTAAGGATGAATTTTTTCATCTTTTTAAATTTAGAATGTTTAAAAAATTGTTTTTATGTTGTCTTTTGGCCGACAAGCCCTCTGCAGCGCCTAACCCGGAGTCGCTGTTTCGTTGTAAACCTCGTTGTAAAAAATAACCCCATATACTGAGCGCAAGGAAAAATAGATTGAACCAGAAGTGTTGCGTCCAGCTCATCCCGCTGATTACCGAACCACAGCCACAGGGTAGTTTCTCCCATGCGCCCAGCAGCGCGATGCCGATGTAGCTGGTAAAGGCTGCCATCAAGAGCGATGACAGCCTAAAACCCACCAACCGAAACCTACCACTCACTATGCATATGGCAGCTATGATCTCTAAAAGAGGTAATGTATAAATCAACATTTGACCCAATGTATCCGAAAATGGTTGACGGAGGATACCAGATTTGAATGCTTGGAAATATACCAGCTTATCCAAGCTTGCCGGTATCCACAACAATAGCAGTGCAATGCTGATCAGGGGGACGATATGTGTTTTTGTTTTCATGGCATAACAAATTTAGGTCGCTTTTTATTGCAACTATTTGTAAATCAATAATTTATTTTTAATTTTTCTTGTTTTTATCTGGTTTTTACTTTACCTTTGGTTTAACTAATTAAAACTTCTTCTTTTTTCTTCTATATATGACTTGCAAAACAGTGGGCTTCGTACCTACTGGAGAGCAATATATTTTATAATCAGCTGATGTTCAGTTAAATAATTTCGTATAGAAATTGTTTCTAAAAATGAAGGCATGGGGAAAAGCAACCCAGATAACGACACGACATACTTCCGCTTACTGCTTGTACAGCCGGAGAAGGCCATTGCGGCCATCTACGGTCGTTATGGCAAAAGATTGCGTAAATATCTGTTCGTTTTCTGCCAGCAGGACGAGGATTTTATAAAAGTGGTTATATCGGAGACGTTGACCATTCTATGGGAGAAAAGGAATGAGGTTGCCGTTTACGACAAACCATACTTCTGGATGCAGCGTGTGGCTGAAAAGCAGGCACTATATCTTTTAAGAAAGGAAGGGAAACACAACCACGTAGAACTGGAAGGCAAATACCTGGAAATGGCGGGAGACGACCATGCCGACCGACAGCTCAGGGCGAAGGAACTGGAAGAGATGATAAACGAAGCCTTGGATAACTTACCACCCAGGGAACGTGAAATTTTTAGAGCATCCATGTTGGACGAGCTAAGCAATCAAGAGGTAATGCAGAAATTCAATGTAGCCGAACAGACGGTGAAAAATACGATTGTTCGGGCGAAGAAGAAGGTAATGCGCATGTTAAAGCACATGCTTTCCATGTTTGTTTAACAAGATTTAGGCAATAAACAGATGATCTACAAAAAGAAATATGTGAAGGCGTTGATTCGGAAGCAGATAAAGGGAGTGCTGACGCCACGGGAGGCAGGGGAGCTGGATGCCTGCCGGCTGATCTATACACACGACGAAATACAGGAGATGATTGCCGAGGTCCTCTTAAGTATGGAGGATGATGAACTGCCTCCAATGCCCTTGGATGATTGGAAGCCGGATTTTAAGGCGATCATCCGAAAGGCTGAAAAGCGTAGTCGAAGCGGACAATCGCTTTGGCGTAAAATAGGATGGGGGGCTGCCGTTTTTTTGCCGATACTGTCAATCCTTTTCTATTGGTATGCAACGCGTGAACAGTTACCGGATTTTATACATGGGCCTTGTGCTGGGTTTACTGCCGATGTCGAGGTTCCCCTTACCGAATCGGTCGTATCTTTAAAGTGGGATGGCGCTGAGGTGATGCGGGTGCCGAGTGAAAAGCATGGGGAGGTGTTGCGCACAGCCGATCTGCGGGTTTTCAAAACAAAACAAGGGGTGTTTCAGCTACGGGAATCTGATGACGGAATAAAATCTACTGGAACGGAACAAGGCATAACGGTAGCAACAGGCGCGCAGCAACAGGCCATGGTCGAGTTGCTGGATGGTACACGTATACGGCTAAACGCGCAGTCGACATTGCAATATATGCCGTATAGGCAAAAAGAGGAGCAGATTACAATACATGGGGAGGCGTATATAGAACGATCGGATAAAATCAAAGCGAAGACGTTGCTGATTGGTACGAGCAATGGCTTTGTAAAATCGCTGTACGGAGATTTTGCGTTGTTAAGTTTAGATGATCTTACCAGAGCCGCGACTTTAAGGGGGGAGTTAAGCTTACATTCTAAACGCCGCGCTGACACGGTCGTGTTGGATCGTTATGGTGCGCAGGGTTCGATCATTTCGTATGCTAAATCGAAAGATGGCGGTGTTAAAGATACGTTGCGGTATGAAGCTATTACAAATACAGATGCCATATTGGTATGGACGAAAGCGGTACGGAAATATAAGGATGTTCCCCTGCGGGAGTTTGTAGCACAGATGAGCTTCTGGTACGGCTTTCGGGTAAAAGATTATACCTGTTTGCCGGCAGACCGACGTATCACAACTACGGTGTGTTACCGAAAGGATAGGGAGGCCGTATTTGCTGCTATACGCGAAGCCGGTGTGTTACTTTACGAAAGTAAAGGGATGATCAGCTTTTGTCCGGAAGAGGCCAAATTGCCGAAAGATGTGGGGGCTATGTTAGCATGGTGGGAATAACGTCTTATCGCTCGTATTATTTCACCGTCCTCTTTGTGCTAATAACAATCCTGTTCCACGCATTTATCGTGGCAATGGCCATGATGATCTGGGCGATGTAATGTTCGTCAAAAAGTTTCGCCGCATGTTCATAGGTAGCATCAGTTAACCCGTTCTGATTGATGAGGGTTACTTCTTCGGTGATGGCTAAAATCACTTTTTCTTCCTCCGTAAATAATGCTGTTTCTTTCCAGGCATTGAGCAAGAAAATGCGTTGCGCCGTTTCTCCCTGTTTTAAGGCATCCGAGGTGTGCATATGGATGCAGAAAGCACATCCATTGATCTGCGAAGCACGTATTTTAATTAACCCTAGATGGATTTTGGAAAGTTGCGAGTTTTGTAGGTAATTCTCTAAACCCAGCATAGCTTGAAAGCCATTGGGCTCTGTCTGTTGCATATCGAATCTGTTTTCCATCTGCTATTTATGTTTATACTAACCAAAATAGATAAGAATTATGACAAAAGCAAAACAGGTAGGCAAGTTTTGGATAGTAAGCAACATCCACGATTTGACTACGTCAATCATTGATTTAACTACGTCTATCCGTTTGGATACAACCAACTTTGTCCTATTGTTTTAACGTAATAAAAATGAAGAAAATGGAAACAAGAAAAGTATGGTTGGTTACCGGAGCTTCAAAAGGCTTGGGACATACATTGGTGAAAAAACTTTTACAAAACAACTATGCGGTTGTCGCTACATCACGGCGCGTTGCATCGCTTATCGAAGAGATAGGAAATACATCGGAGGTCTTTCTTCCAATCGAAGTAAATGTAACGGATGACCATGATGTAAAGAAGGCTATCGAAAAAGGTATCGCACATTTCGGCAAAATTGACGTGGTCGTAAACAATGCCGGCTACGGGCAGATAGGCACTTTAGAAGAACTGAGCGACGAAGAAGCAAGAGAAAATTTCGATGTCAATGTGTTTGGCTCATTGAACGTGATCAGAAATGTAATGCCGTATCTACGTCACCAGAAATCAGGTGCAATTTTCAACATTTCATCGGTAGGTGGTCTTTTTGGAGGTTTTGCTGGATGGGGTATTTACTGTGCTACCAAATTTGCGGTTGCAGGTTTTACCGAAGCATTGGCGGAAGAGGTAAAAGCATTTGGGGTGAGCGCGACGGTTGTTTATCCGGGGTATTTCCGCACGGATTTTCTGGCGAACGGTTCTGTAAAAACACCAGCTTCAGCTATTCAGGAGTATGAAGCTGCTCGTGAGTCCGAAAAAACACACCTGAATAATATCAGCGGCAATCAGCCGAACGATCCGGAGAAAGCTGCAGATGTATTGATCGCTATCAGTAAAGAAGATACCCCGCCGGTTCATTTATTATTGGGCACCGATGCCTACGACATGGCGAAAAATAAGGCGGATTTGCTAAATAAAGATATCGAACAATGGAAAAGCTACACGCTGTCCACCGCTTTCTAATGAGCCACGGTAAAAAATAAAACGATATAAAGAAAATAAGTAAATTAGTCCTCATGGAAAATACATTCCGCTTTAATTCTATTGCAGAATTTCACAAGTTTTGCAGTTTGCCGAACCCTGAACATCCGTTGATCAGCTTGATCGATTACAGCAAGGTTGCTTATCCGATCAATGATAGCCAGATGAAATGGATTCAGGATTTTTATTCGGTGGGGTTAAAGCGGAATGTCAATGCGAAGTTCAATTACGGACAACAGCAATATGATTTTGATTCGGGCGTATTGACATTTATTGCGCCACTTCAGTTTCTGAAAATAGAAATCGACCCGGATGCTGTGGTAGAACCTACAGGCTGGCTTTTGCTCATTCACCCTGATTTTCTTTGGAACACGTCCTTGGCAAAAAAGATAAAATCCTTTGACTTCTTCCGGTATTCGGTAAAGGAGGCGCTTTTTCTCTCGGATAAGGAGGAGAAAATCATGGTAGACATCCTGTTGAAAATGGAGCAGGAATACCAGTCGAATATAGACAAATTCAGCCAAGAACTCATTGTAGCACAACTGGAACTGTTGCTGATTTATGCGGAACGTTTTTATGAACGCCAGTTTTTAACCCGAAAAAAATCAAGTTACGAATTGCTGGACCGTTTTGAAAGCGTACTTTCTGATCTTTTTCAAAAAGACAATGTGCTGGAAAACGGAATGCCAACAGTCACGCTCATAGCGGAACAACTGAACATTTCACCCAACTATTTAGGAACGCTGTTGCGTTTGCACACGCAACAGACCACGCAACAGCATATTCAGAACAAGCTCATAGATTATGCCAAAGAACAACTGAGCACAACAACCCTGTCTATAAGTGAAATCGCTTATGGATTGGGCTTTGAACATCCGCAATCTTTCAGTAAGCTGTTTAAAGCAAAAACGGAGCAGACACCGTTGGCGTTTCGTAAGTCGTTTAACTAGTGCAACTCCTTATGCTTTGTCAAGCTTTACGGAGAGCCTTCCTATGCTTGTGAAATACTCATATTAGCTGTTATACATCAGTATAAGTTGTTTTTGAAGTTCGGTAGGTGTTTCGCCGAGCTTGGAGCGTACAAATTTGTTAAGTGCTGCCGGTGAATTGAAACCTAGTTCAAAAGCAATTTCTTTGTGCGAATAGGTGGAAAGTAGGAGAAGCTGCTTGATCTCATTCATAATTCGGGAATGGATAGTCTCTATGGCGGTAAGACCTGCTAACTTTTTTGTAATCTGATTCAGCTTTTTGGGTGAGAGGTGTAATTGATCTGTGTAGTAAGATACACTTCGGTCTGTCTTAAAGCTGCGTTCGAGAAGTTCTAAAAAGCTTGCGTAGACTTTTGCGTCTTCGTTTTTCAACGATTCCCTATCGACATAGGTATGAACAAATTCGACTAGTTTTAACAAGATTATTTTTATAAAAAAACGTGCTTGCTCTTTTTTTATAGAGGTAAGATCATTGTACAGCAACTCAATTTGCTTTAGCAACATCCGCGTTTCTTCCGATTCTTTTTCTGGTAAAGCAATATAGTTTAATTTGGTAGAAATATCGTAGTTATAAATACGTAATTCGTTTCGTAGAATATCGGAACAAAAAAGCACCTCATCAAACAAAACCATCTTGCCGCAAATGTTGCTGCAGACCTGTTCTTTGGAAGATAACTGCCCCGGAAATATCACCGAGATGCTGTTTTCCGTAATTTCGTAGTTCCGGTCTTCGACCTGCATTTTCATTTTGCCTTTTTCGATAAACATCAGGCAAAAATGGTCTTTGGTATGAGGTTCTCTGTATGGTTCTAATTTGTTTTGATTTAAATCAAAAATGTGAAAGGGCGTAATAGCCCTTTCAAAATTCGTTTGTATATCTTTTAAATGATGGGTGGTCATATATCTTTTTAAATTAATATCGATAGCGCAAAAACTGTGCTGCAATGTTGGTTACTAAAAAAATAAATTCACCCCATATAGCTTTTGTGGGCCAAGATCTTACGCGTTATTATGCCTCAATAGCTTCCTTCAAAGCTTTTGCGGCTTCAGCAGGGTCTTCTGCACCATAAATTGCTCCTCCAGCAACAGCTACTGTTGCACCTGCAGCGACAACGTCTTTGATTGTCTGTAAATTAACCCCGCCTGCTACCGAAAAGGGTACCTGTGCTTCTCTACCTTCGTTGATTAAGGTTGCAACGGAGTAACCGGGAAGTGCCTGCTCGTCGAGACCAGCATGTAGTTCTACAAATGCTACGCCAAATGCTGTTACTTCTTTTGCTCGTTTTACGCGATCTTTAACGCCGATGGTGTCTACGACTACTTGTTTGCCGTGTTTTTTTGCGGCCTCTACAGCTCCTTTGATTGTTGCATCATCTACAGTGCCCATGACTGTTACTAAATCGGCACCGGCTTTAAAGGCAATTTCGGCTTCTAATGCGCCTGTGTCTGCTGTCTTCATATCGGCAAAGACCAATTTATCGGGATGGGCATTTTTCATTGCTGTGACCACTTTTAGACCTTCTGCTTTGATCAGTGGTGTTCCTAATTCTATAATATCTACATACGGAGCTACTTTCGCCGCTAACTCCAATGCCGCTTCAGTTGTAAGCAGATCAATTGCTACTTGTAATTTTGCCATAAAAAAAATAATATAAAAATGTGTTTTGCTTATTCGAGATTGGCATGTTTCGGCCATAAATCTTCTTTAGTCAGTCCTGATTCCTTCCATAAGGTCATAAAAATGGCATCAAAAAGTAGAAGGATGGATTGCTCGAACAGACTGCCTGCGTATTGCTGGGATGTAGATACGCTGAAATCTGTCTTGATCGCTGCTGGTAGGAGTACGTATCGGTCAGCCAATTGTGCTAGCGTGCTTTTGCTATCTGCCGTTAGTACGGCCAGCGTTGCATGCTGATTTTTCGCTTTTTTCCCTGCTGTAACTAGTGTGGAGGTGGCTCCAGACCCAGAACCTACGATTAATAAATCTCCTTCTAAAATTGCCGGCGTAACGGTTTCTCCCATTACATATACCGCATAGCCGAGGTGCATAAAACGCATGGCAGCCATTTTTAATGCCAGCCCTGTTCGTCCTGCTCCAGCGAAGAAAAGCCTTTTTGAGTTTTGTATAGATGCTGCTAGTTTCTCTATAGAATCATAAGCTAACAAATTTACAATGTGCTGATTTTCATTAATAATAATGTTTAAGTTCTGTTCGTACGCTTTCTTCGTTGCCATGCTATGTCCGTTTAATCAGCAGCTATTATCTAGCGGGATGATTATTCATATTCGATGCAGCAAAGATACGCCCATGCCTTTGCTCCTTCGTTATACAAATAGGACTATGTGTTATAGATTTGATCCGTGTTTATTTTGCCCTATTCAAACGCGTAGCGATATTCTGCGCTTCTTCTACTGTGAAGTTGCCCGAAATCTGTAAACTTCCTCCAGCGATTTTTTCTTGAATGCGCGGTATCGAAATGACGGTCTTATTAACAACTATAGCCATATGCTGACCGACATGATCTTGTGTGAAGGAAGCCAGTTTTTCTTTGCCTGCTGCTGTAAGCTTAACCGAGACAACAGGTCTGCCATCTGGCGTGAACTCATGTTTGGCTGATTGGATATCGCTAAGGGAGAGAACAGCATCATCTTCCAGATGCGTCTCGGCATACGCATTCCGGTTCAATTCCTTAACCCAATAGAACCCATCGGGCTTATCCGTCGGAAAAGGTGCTGCGGGGTTTACCACGTTATCGGTAGGCTGATACGAATCGTCAGCGAAACCTTCACATACCGCGTAGAAAATCGGGGACTTGGCATGTGGCAACGATGCCAACGGTTGATCACCGCTTTTTTGCAGCGGTATCTTATGGTATTCGATTTGTGTTTCATCATCCGTATAGGAATGTTCTAGATCGGCTACCATCGCTGCGTATTGTGCCTTCCATTGTAGGATCTCGTCCCATTCGGTATCTTCGTCTTGCTTCTTATATCCGTCCTCACCGCCGTAGTTAGAGAGTTTGAGCACGTTATCTTCGAGTCGACCTGTAAAATCCTCATACGCCTTGTCCATCTTGTTATAAACCAGTACAAAATCATTGTAGGCCGCTGTGTTGGCAAAATGAAATGTTTTGAAGATGGACGAGTCTTCCGGTTGATCCATTAGGGTAATATGTTCTACCGGCTGCGTGCGGTTTGTGCTGTAAGGGTAGCTAAAGCAATTCGCGTCCGCATTGAAGACCCGATAGATAGAATCCTGATCGAACTGGGCAAAGGTTTCCCCTTCTTCAAACCCCATAAATTGCCAGCGGGACTGCTCTCCCTCGATTTGTGGGTTTTGTGTGCCATAGACTTCAAATAGATCGCGCCTGTCGGGATAAAACAGAATTTTGTCGTCCTGAAATTGGTATCGACCAAATACGGCCGTCGCATATCCATAAAGCAGAAATTGGCCATCTTCAAAAAGGCACACGCCGTCATTATAGCCATATCGGCCTATATATTGTTTTTCGTTGGGCTGACCATACGCAAAGCTAATGTGCATAGTGAGGTAGCAGAGTAGGATTATAAAGACTTTTTTCATAAGATGGGGGATGTTTCTCAACCGTTATCTTCCAATTCCCGCTTGTAAGCGGCCTTGTGCTGTTCGATTTCAGGAGGCATCTCGGGATATTGGATGTCTTTGTATTTTTTGAGTTTTTCCAATATGATCTTCGCCACCAAATACCTGGAGATAGCTTTGTTGTCTGAAGGGATGATATACCATGGGGCATGCTTCTTGGAGGTGTGCTGTATAGCTTCTTCGTAACAAGTCATATACTGATCCCACAGCTCGCGCTCTTTCAGGTCGCCCGGCGAGAACTTCCAGTTATGTTTTTCTTGTTCCAGTCGCCTTAAGAGCCTGTTTTTCTGCTCGTCCTTGCTGAGATGTAAGAAGAATTTGAAGACAATGGTTCCGTTATTTACGACGTGCTGCTCGAAGGCATTGATCTGATCATATCGTAATTTCCAGAAATCCTTCGGAATATCTTTGACAGTGTCTATGCCGGGGATATTCTCATGGAGGATATATTCGGGATGCACACGGGTCACGAGCACATTTTCGTAGTGGGTGCGGTTGAAAACACCAAACTTACCTTTTTCTGGCAGGGCGACCGCGTGACGCCATAAGTAGTCGTGTTGCAGTTCTTTAGAAGTCGGTGTTTTAAAACTATGGACGACAACGCCACGGGCATTGAATTTTTGGAATACCTCCCGGATAAGCGAATCCTTCCCCGCGGTGTCCATCCCCTGAAAACAGATCAATACGGCGTATCGGTTGTGTGCATAGATGACATCTTGAATTTTTGCGATTTGTTTTCTGACCTTTTTCAATCCTTCGATAGCCTCTTCCTCTGTTATGTCCGGGCGGACATCCGTAGGGTTATCGACCATGATAAAGTGATCGTCCGCCGTGAATTTTTTGAGCAGTTTGTTCATATTATGGTGTTTTAATGCTGGATTGTGCTGATCTGATCTTTTGAAACACTGATAACGCCTTGCAGTTTTTTAAAATGTTCTATGGCTTCATCTACCGATTTACCTTCAGGTATTTTGATGGCCAATCCGTTCAACGCATTATATTTATAGAGCACTTCTGCTCCGTAAGAAGTTGCTTCTTTCGCAATCGCTTCCAACGACGCTTCTTCTGAAAGCATGATGATTAGGTTCTTATCAATATGGGTTTCACCGCCCGGCGCGATCGTAATAACGATGGGCTTACCATTAGCTACGCCACTAATATTTTCGTCTTCATATTGCAAGGTGTACTGACCGGCCTTTTCTATTTTATATCCCTTTTTTAGGTCAAAGCTCACCGATTTCGTTTCTCCCGGCGCTACAGTATGGTAGGTGTCTGCCGGTGGCGGCATCACCCGGCGGGTCATGGCACCTATATAATTAATTTCGTTGCCCGCACTGTCTTTAACGGTAAGAAATTTACTCATCATCCCTTCAAATGGCGTATGGTACTGGGTGAATTTTAAGGTGTCGTCGGTCGGATTGGTAACGGTAAACTTGATCATGATGGCATCGCGCAGTGTATAATTTTCTTCGCCGGCTAAGGAGGCATATAATGTATAATCGTTTTGTGTTTTATCGCTATGGTTCGTTGTGTTTCTTATGGACTTACATTGTGTCGTCAATCCCAAGAGGGCTAATACAACGGCAGATTTTAAGGTGCTTTTTATCATTGTTTGTTAACTATTTGGAAAGGATCAATCAAATTTACTGCCAAATATCACTATTCGCAATGATTGCCCGAGCTTTCGATAATATGAAAAAATAGCAATTAGGGTTCTATTATGACAATCAGTGGAAGGCGGAAGACGATGAATGGGTATTATCCTACTATACGAAAAGTTTCCCGATAGCAATGGATCGGACTACGTCGGGTTGGGCAGCAATAGCCAACCTATGCTGCGCTAGTACGTTGATCTCGATATGTCATAAGTATCGAACAATTAATAGGGAAAAAAATCGTTATACCAGAAGCATATCTTAATTGCTGATGAACGTATGAAATTATACAAGATATTATTTGCAGTCATGTTGTCATTTTTGCTGGCTTCCTGCGATTTTGTAGCTAATGCTTATAAGGAGACATTTCAAGATCAGCAGCATACAGAAGTGGATACGGTGGCCAATACCGTAGCCGTGACGGCTGATTTCGGTGAGCAGAAAGAGGAAATACCTGCTGTGGAACCGATAAATATTTTGGAGGATGCTGAAAAGCTGGCCGAGGTGCAGGAAAAACTACAGGCGATGTTTCCCGGAAAACCTTTGTCCATCTATCCGCCACATATTTATTTTGATACGGATCGTATCCGCTTACAAGTGCTTGATCCGAATATCCAAGACAACATCGACTGGTATTATTATAATGCAGAAGCGGATGTATGGGAGAAGAAGGAACCGGTCAAAACGAGTGTGCGCATCGTGCGAGAACCTATTCCGCTGGCTGCGGTACAATTTAGTACGGCACATCGTGTTTACCGACAGGTGCTGGATAAAGTGACAGAAGTAGAAGGAGCCGAAGTGCCTAGCAGTGTTTATTTTACGTTCAACGTTCCACAATGGAACTGGAATGCACGTATTGTCGGTACCCGTGCAGATTATGCGTTCAAAGCCGATAAAAATGGAAAGCAATTAGAATTCAAAAAACAATAATCAGTGAAATATGGGTGCAAAGTTCTGGTTCTTTTATATGGCCTTTTTTGTTTTTGTTTTTCCGCTGTTCTTTAGCTTTTCGGGGGGCTTTCTCTCGTCGCCTATGTGGGCTACCATCTCGTTGTGTGTAGGTATAATTGCTTGGTGTATATTTATCTACAAGATTTACGTGCGTACAATCGTACAGCCGCTTAAAACGCAACGGAATATTCATCGGTTGCTTGAAGATGGAAAGCGGGTACAGGGGACGGTACAGGATAAAGTGATTTTGCTGAAAAAGCAACAGGAGGATGCGGAGATGCTGGAGATTGCTGTAAGTTTTCAAAATCTGGAGGGAACGCCTGTAAATAAGGTTTTTCAATTCGTTGACACGAAACCACATTTGAAACGGTATGAAACTGGGCGCTCCGTAGATTTACGCCTCAGTCGTACATTTCAGTCGCCCGCAGTTATCCTCGCCGATACGCAGACCCGTTTCTCATGGACAACAGGGTTCTTTGCTTGCCTTTTTGTGGTTACGTATATGTTGGGAACGTTTGCTTGGCACTACGCGACCTTTAGTAACGGTCATGGTTGGCGCTTCTTAGCCTTGTGGCACCCATGGTTGATGACCCCATTTATGGGGCTCCTTTTGTTTAACCTGCCCTTTTTACTAGGTCGATTTTTCGGTGGCGGCAAGGACAGGGAAGAAAAGCTGTTGCTTTTGGGTAAGAAAGCAACGGCTATTGTGCAGCGTGCCGAACAGACCGGTACCTATATCAATGAACAGCCGCAGATAAGACATATCTTGAAATTTACGGACGATAAAGGAAAGGAACATGTCGTAACATTTAAGAAGATTGTTTCTCTTACGGAGCTGCATAGGGTAAATGCGGATACGCGGGATATATTGTATTTACCTGACGATCCCGAACAACTTACATTCTGCTAGGGGAGTGGGAATAAAAAAACAAAATAATCATAGCTTTGTAGTCAATTAAATCGATACGATATAGATAATATGAAAAACAAAACGCTAATTTTTACGCTCTTTATCAGCATGATCGCTGTACTATCATCGTGCAATACACCAAGTGCAGACGAGTTTTTTCAGCGCACGGTATTAAATACAAATATTTTGCACGATTTTGCCCAAGAGTCTTTTACAAGAACATTGACGGCTACCATGGTTACACATCAAGGCTTGCCAGCTGGCCAGGACCAACAAAATCAAGCACAGCAGATTGTCGAAGCTAAAATTGCGTATATAGAGCAGACGATCAGTCGCATAGAAGATATGACCCCACCTGATGATGATGCGGGAGCTATCAAAGGAAAAGCTTTAGCACTTTATCACTACGTTCTTCCGGTTTATAAAAAGGAATATATGGATATTGCTACGCGTTGCGATAATAAAGAAGATCCCGAAGCCATCGAACAGTTAGCATTTGCCCTTGAAGAAAAGTATGGTGAAGGATTTGAAAACCTTTACCTCGATGTATTGGACTTGGGTAAAGCGTATGCTGAGAAACATAACCTGAATGTGAAGTTTGGTAACTAGTTAACGTTTAAATCTCGCTAATTTTTATTTGGTGTACCAGTTTGCGTATAGATAATCCCTAATACAACCAGTTATACCCTCCGCTTGTATTATTTGAAGTAATACGCGCTTAGATAGTATTTTATCGAAAATTTATAAATCTCGTAGTCAGTTGTTTAGCGTTTTTTTGTTAAAATAGTTGACAATACAACTTCGGTAAAGTGAAGTATATGCTACTCTATTGTATATATTTAATCTAAATAAGAGTTGAAGTCTGCAAATATTTAGAGATTACTATTTAATTTATATGCTTAAGCTGGTTCTTCCGAAATAGGAAGGACAAAAAAACTATTACAATGAAATCAGCAATACTATCTATCTTGTTCTCCTATTCTGTAGTGGGATTATTTGCCCAGACAACGTTGTCGGGGAAAGTTTTTAATGGAGATGGACTACCGATACAAGATGCTACTGTTCGCCTTTTGCGCTTACCGGATTCTACGTTGATTATGCAAACCAATGTTTCAAAGGATGGTTCATTCGAAATGCGTGCGCTAAAGAGGGGAGAATATATTATGCATTATAGTTCAGTGGGTTATATTTCAGATTTTAGTGAGTCTTATACATTAGCAGACGGTCATCAAACAGCAATTCCCATGTTTCTGCAATCAACAGAGGAGGCAATAGAGGCTGTAGAAGTATTTGGAAAACAGGCGAGTATTCGTCAATACGCGGATAAGATGGTGGTTGATGTAGAGGGAAGTGTTTTGGCAGAAGGAAATAATGTGTTGGAGTTACTGGAGAAAACACCGGGACTGGTTTCCGATGGAAAAGGGAATTTTTCTATCCAAGGACGTGCTGGTGCCAATGTGCGTATAGATGGACGTGATATGTACGTATCGGGTGAACAATTGGCTAGTATATTGCGTGGATTACAAGCATCTGAAGTTTCAAAATTGGAGCTTATGAGCAATCCTTCTGCTCGTGAAGATGCTTCGGGTACAGCGGGTATTATCAATATTGTGACCAAGCGTAATGCTAAAGTTGGTTTCGGGGGAGATGTATTTTTACGTGCCGCGCAGGGGCGGGAGTTTCATGGTGGCTTAGGTGGTGGATTACATTACAAAGTCAATGGCATAGATATGTATGTGCAGGGAACTAAAAGCTACGACCGCACAAATAGCCATAATCTGACCGAAAGAAGCTTTTATGACCAAGGGGATTTACGATCCTTTCAACGACAAAGTGAACGGAAAAATCTAGATGATGCGACGTTTCATAGCGTGCGTGCGGGCGCAAAGTATGAATTTGCTGATGGAGGGATACTGGATGGAAGCGTGCATTGGATGGAGGGTAATTATAAACCATATGCAACGATCGATATGGATACATGGCGTTATCCTGGCGATGTGTACACTGAACGTGCAATTAGTAATAATCGCTTTGATGAGTCTTTTAAAAATTGGACATTTAATGTTAATTATTCGAATAAATATGAGGGTGAAGATCACTTTTTGAAATTCAATTTTGATTTTGCTCCCCACGGTAATGACTATAATAACCGTTTTGAAACGGATGTTTTTCATCTTAAGCAGGATACGAAAACCTCTACGGGACGTACCAATGTGCAAGATTTGAGTAATACAACTTACGCGGGAAGACTTGATTATAGTAGGCCGCTTGCCGATGCAAGTAAAATTGAACTTGGCTGGAAAGGAACATACTTTTTTATCAATAATGATGTGGTCAATACCGTATTGGATAATGGTAATTGGATACAGGATATCGCTACTTCTAATCGTTTCCAATATACGCAACATATTGAGGCGCTGTATGCCATTTATTCGGGGAAGTATAAGCAATTCGAGTACCAAGCCGGTTTGCGGGGTGAGTACACGTTTATAAATGCGAATCAGGTTACGTTGAACAAGAAAAATGACCAACGGTATTTTGATCTGTTCCCAAGTGGATCTTTACTATATAACCTGAATGACAATAATACGTTAAGAACGTCATTTAGTAGTCGTATAGAACGACCAGGTGATCATGATATCAATGTATTTCGTATCTACGAGGACGCCTATAGTTACTACGAAGGAAATCCAGACTTAAAACCGGAGAAGAGCTATATCACCGAAATAGGCCATGGATTTAAAAATAGATTGTTTACCACGTTAGGTGTTTCTTATGGACGGGATATTATCAATTGGATTATTCGTCAAGGAGACCAAATAGGCGAAAACTTATCCAGACCCGAAAATATTGGACGTTACCTTAATTACAGCGCGAGTGTCATGTATAATCAAACATTGAGTTCTTGGTGGACGGCGAGCCACTACGCCAATGCTTTTTATAATGACTATTCGGGTGAGATCGGCAATGTGAGCTTAGACGCCAAAGGATCGAGCTGGACCGTGAATAGTCGTCACACGCTACAATTTAAATATGGATTTCGCTCCGAAATTTCCTTGTACTATCTTTCCGGAGTTACAACCGGACCGTCGCGGACAGATCAAAGATATGGTATGGATTTAGCAGCAGAGAAGAAAATGTTTGGTGACCGCGGAATGATTAAATTAGCTGTAAATGGGTTGCTTAGAAATGCTAATCCGCAGTTAACTAGTGAATACGGAGACTTAAAAATATTTTATTCGGATTTCCCAGATAATAGGAAAGTCCTATTGTCATTGAGTTATCGTTTTGGAAGCTAGCAGAATTTATTTAATTAAAGCTCTTTCGGAATTCCAGGGGTGTTTGATTTGTCTTTTGCTTGAATAGTTTACTGAAAGACTGTGAATGTTCAAAACCAAGTTCGTATGCAATCTCACTGACAGAAAGCGGTGTATTCGATAGTTTTTCTTTCGCGCGTTCGATCACTTTATTTTGGATATGTTGCCGGGCATTTTGCCCGGTAAGATGCTTTAGTGTGCTGCTCAAATAATCTGGAGAGAGGTGCAGTTCATCGCTCACGTATTGTACGGTAGGCAAGCCTTTCTCAATCAATGCATCGCTTCTAAAATAGTGATCAAGCACCTTTTCGAACCGGGTTAAGATTTCGTGGTTGTTTTGGTCTCTAGTGAGGAACTGCCGTTTGTAAAAACGTTCGGAATAGTTTAACAGCAATTCGATCTGGGAAATAATAATATTTTTACTGAAATCATCCATATTACCCGAATACTCTTGTTGAATCTGTCGAAATATTTCCAGAATAATTTTTTCTTCCTTTTCGGATAAAAACAGCGCTTCATTGACTTCATATCCGAAGAATTCATACTGCTTCATCTTCTCGGCAAGGCTGGTGTTCCAAAGAAAATCAGGATGAAGAAGTAAGATATACCCGGAGGGCGAGCGGTGCACATCATCCTTGGTGTATTGGACTTGGAGTACTTGCTGTGGCGCAAAAAAGGTCATCAAGCCCTCGTCAAAATCATAGGATTGCTGCCCGTAACGGTATTTCCCTACGACGTCTTTTTTCAAGGCGATGCTATAAAACGATTTCAAATAATGAAAATGTCCCTCTACTTTAAGCAGATCAGCATAGTTTACCACACTGATCAGCGGGTGATCAGGAAGCGGTATGCCATTCAATCGGTGAAATTCAGTGATGGTTTTGATCTGCATTAACGTCGCCATAAATCGCTAGGGTTAAAGAAAAGCAGAAGATACAAACTTCTACTTTTCTTTTTACTTTTTTTGTTAAATATTCATTCCACCGGAAACTTCAATGCGCTGTGCATTGATCCAACGTGCTTCTTCTGTACATAAAAATGCCACTACGCCACCGATATCTTCAGGTAGACCTGCTCGACCTAAGGCCGTGACCGAAGCAACAGCTGTATTGTATTGCTCGTTATCCCGAACAGCCCCACCACCAAAATCGGTCTCTATTGCGCCGGGTGCAATGGTGTTGGCCCGGATTCCTTTGCTGCCTAATTCTTTTGCTAAATAACGCGAGAAAACCTCGATACCGCCTTTCATCATAGCATAGGCAGCATATCCAGGCATACTGAATCTTGCCAAACCGGAAGAAACATTGATAATGCCGCCACCTGTATTCAGTATCGGAATAAGTTTCTGTGTTAAGAAAAATACGCCTTTTAGATGGATATTTGAAAGGATATCAAACTGTTCTTCGGTAGTTTCTGCAATAGAATTTCCAAGCCCGATGCCCGCATTGTTAACTAAAAAATCAATTGTTTCTTTTCCTAGTTTTTCTTTTAACGTGGTTTTGATCTCCCTGACGACCGTATCAAAACTACCTATTTCTGAGGTGTCCAGTTGCAGTGCAAAAGCTTTTTGGCCTTTGGCTTCAATGGCCTCAACGATTTTGGCAGCTTCTTCTTTATTGCTTTTATACGTTAGGACTACATCCAATCCTTTTTCTGCAATGCGCAGTGCCATGTCTTTTCCTAAACCGCGGCTTCCGCCGGTTACGAATGCTATTTTACTCATTGTTTTTCTTTTTTATGATGACAATACAAAGATCATTCTAATATTGAGGTTATTTGTATCTCAAAACGGGATACTTGTAGCCAAAACCGACTATACCTACCCACATCGAATTATAAATATTATCAGGGACGATAAGCTAGCTACTGACATGCTATTGTCATTCACCTATTTATTTTTGTGTTTAAATAAACAGTAAAAAAGGTATGAAAAACGAAAGAAAAGAATTTGACGAGCAAACTTATTCGCTCAAAACTAGCCCCGAAATGACAAATCTACAAGAAGAATGGGAAGCGACAAACAACGAAACTAGTTCCGATGAACCGACGCATGACGAAGAACACTATTCGGCGTTAGAAGAGGGTACATTGGTGGAGAGCGATATCGCGAAACAGGCGAATAGGCTTGCGATAAACTATGTTAGGAGCTTACTGCTGTTTTAGTTTCCCGGTAAACATTTCTGAATTTCTCCATATGGGGCTAGGTGTTTATTTCTATGACAACCAACGCTTGATATGGATTAGACTTCAGTTGCCACCTTTGCAAACTTGTTTCTGTATTCAATGGGGGTAAGTCCGGTGATTTTCTTAAAGATATCTCGAAACGCTTTGGTATCGGTATACCCCACATCAAACATGATTTCGGTAACATTCTTTCTGGATGCTTCAAAGAAATTTTTGGCGGCCTCTATCCGTACCCGCTGGATATATTCGATGGGGGTGTTATTGGTGGCTTCTTTAAATCGTCTTTCGAAAGTTCTACGGCCTATATAAACTAAATTGGCTAACGTCTCTATGGATATTTTATGTTGATAGTGCGTTTCAATGTAGTCCTGTACTTCTTGAATAGCATCATCCCCATGATTCCGTTGGCCTTTGAAAATAGCAAATTGAGATTGGTTATCACGTCCCATATCCAATGCGAAATATTTTGAAATCATAATCGCTGTTTCCCTATCCGAAAACTTTTCAACCAGATATAGTATCAGATTCCATAGACTATTTGCCCCGCCGCTGCTATAAATATTATCGTGCTCGGTGATAATAGCGCCATCTTCCACTTCTATATCAGGATATCGCTCTTTAAATTCGTTCACATGTGCCCAGTGTGTAGAACATTTCTTGCCGCTAAGTAGGCCTGTTTCAGCTAAAAGAAAGGCACCAATACATAAGCTAGCCAGGCTTGAACCTTTTTCATATAGCTTTTTAAAGTAAGGTATTGCTTCTGCATTGGCTTGGATTCCTTTAACGGTATCCCCAAAGGTCGGTGGAATGATCAATAAGTCAGTTTCGGCTACATCCTGGAGTAACCGATTGGTCTTAATCATGTATTCCCCATTGTTGGCTGGTACATACTCCCGCAAGCCGACGTACTCTACCGTAAAGGCGGGTTTTTTACCGAATACGGTTAAGAACTCGTTGGCGGTTTGAAAGGTTCTAAACGCCGGTGTGACAGCCTCAATAACGCCATATTCAGGTACAAAAACAGAAATCTGCATAACAACGAAATTATTTAGGTGACAAGTTAGCAAATAGTTTTGTCATAATTTACCCCTAAGGCTGTCGTTTTCACAACAGCCTAGATGTTCTACTCGCACGTAACTTTGTATTGTAAGTTATAATCATATATTGAAATTTTAAACAACGCGATCATAAACTATTAATTTTTACAAAAATGAAAAGGAATAAAATAATCTTTTGGGTGGCAACGACCATCATTATCCTTTGGGAGGGCGTTATGCCGCTTAGTACCTTGATATTTTCGCCTCAGTATGCGACGACGGGTACGGAGCCTTTAGGCTATCCCGATTACTTTGCATACACACTGATTATCTGTAAAGCACTCGGTGTTTTGGCAATTTCCTATCCTGGAGTGCCTGCTAAATTAAAAGAATGGGCATATGCCGGCCTTACCTTTAGCTTGATCTATGCGTTCATTAGTCATGCTTGTGTAGACCAAAATATAGGTTATATGCTTTTGCCACTGGTGGTGCTGGGTATTCTTGCTGTTTCTTATCGGTATAACCTTAAAATCCAGAACAATGGCTAAAACAAATTATCAAACCATCGATGAATACCATCAGGCATTTAACGGTGAAACATTAGCTCGGATGCAGACTATCCGAAAAATCATCCACGAAGTAGTACCAGATGCAGTAGAATGCATCAGCTATCAAATTCCTTGCTTTAAATACCATGGGTATATGATATACTACTGCGCATTTCCCAAACATATCTCGTTATCCCATCCATATAGCGACGCGTTTTGGGAACATTTTAAGGCTGATCTGCAGGGATATAAAACGAGTAAGTCGGTCATACAGATTCCGACGGATAAGCCCCTGCCCGAAGCGTTAATTAGAAAAATAATAACGTTCAGGAAGAAAGAAAATGAAGAAAAAAGAGAAAAAAATAAATAGTTCACTTAAATTAATTTTAATATCATGGAAAACACAGTATCATTACACAGGATAATCCAGGCAAGTCCTGAGAAAGTATTTCGCGCATTTTCAGATCCAATAGCGCATGCAACTTGGTTACCGCCTTATGGCTTTGTCTGTACCGTACAAGAGATGGACTTTAAGGTAGGGGGGAAGTACCATATGACATTTATTAATTTCAGTACAGGGAACGGCCACTCTTTTGGGGGAACGTATGTAGAATTAAAACCCAATGCGTTTATAAAATTCACCGATAAGTTTGACGATCCTGCAATGCCGGGAGAAATGACAACCACCGTATGGCTAAACGAGGTTTCGTGTGGTACAGAGCTGAAAGTGGTACAGGAGGGGATTCCGGAAATGATTCCTGCAGAGATGTGTTACTTAGGTTGGCAGGAATCGCTTGACAAATTAATAAAATTGGTAGAACCGGAAATACCAGATGGGCAATAAGCTATGACCATCCCGAATGCTCGTAAATACGTGAGTGCTGTCTTTATTACTTTTTCCGGTAATTGCAGAGAAGCACTCACGTATTACCAAACTTGCTTTGGCGGTTCACTTCAGTTCGAAACTTTTGAAAAAGAAGAGTTATCCGTCACAGAAAGACCAGTCGTTATTGGTTCACTTTTTTCTAATAAGCTCATTATCCACGGCTCAGATCTCGTACACAACGAAGGAAGAATACTAGGGAATTATATGGCTGCTTTTCTGCATTGTAAGACTGTGGAGGAAAGACAGACACTGATTGAAAAACTGGAACGCGGTAAAGAATATCATGCCATTATTGATGATGAGAATCAGAAATTGGTAGAAATAATCGATATATTTGAAGTGAGGTGGATATTGGCAGTGTAATTATCGCTGCAGGAGGTGCGTGACTGACGAAAGGGATAAACCAAGTGTGCTAATGAAGAAAGTGATCATCATCGAAGATGAACCGGCAGCGGTAAAGGAGCTCAAAACCTTGATTGAACAGGAAGAAGACTTTCAGTTCCTGGGACATGCCGGCTCGTTGGAAGATGCCCTAAAACTGATTCGGGAGCAACAGCCCGATCTTGTTTTTATGGATATCAATCTCTACGATTGCCTAGCTTTTGACATTTTAAATGAACTTGAACACCTACCCAAGCATGTTATCTTTGTAACCGCATATAACCAATATGCGATTAAGGCTATTAAATATGGGGCTTTAGACTATCTGTTGAAACCGATAGATGAGCAGGAATTTAAAGAAGCAATCACCCGTTTCCGTAATCAGCAGGAAAGCGTAGGTATAAAAGAGCAACTCTCTTTGACGGAGAACAACTTACAACACAATAGGACGCCACGGCATATCGCATTGCCCGCACTGGGACAGGTGAGGATTGTACCCTTGACGGACATCCGCTATTGCCAAGGTGACGGGCCATATACGCATTTTTTTCTGGTGTCGGGCAAAAAAGAGACCGTATCCAAGCCGTTGAAATTTTATGAAACGTTGCTGCCTGAACACGAATTTATACGGACGCATCAATCCTATATCGTTCATATTCCTTTTGTAAAATCGATTTTGAAACATGCGTCCATCTTGATGGACGGTAATGAAGAAATTCCGATTTCTTATCGTCGGAAAAATGATATTATGGCTAAGTTAATTCGTTGAGCGATGAGACGGGAGGTCGTTTATCTGTTGATATTATTTACAGGGATGTCTTTATTTTCCTGTCGTGAACATAAGGAGCATACACGGACGGATGTTTCGAGTGTAGCGAAAAAAATCAATCACTTGCAAACGGTCACACTTTCTGCTTCCAATCACGACTCGTTGATGCGAGCCTGGAAAGATCTGTTGCACATGCCGGAGGTTAATGCGCATAATCTGTATGCAGCCAAAGTAAATTTCCAATTGGCAAAAGGCTATGGCATGTCCAAACAAAATGATTCTGCAGCTTTTTATCTGGAAAAGGCGTTTGTACGTATAGAAGCGGAGCCTGGAAATTTGGACGAAAAAGCACGTATTTATCAGGGTATAGGGAATGTCAGCCTTGCAGACGGGCATCTGCATCGTGCAAATTATTATTATAATAAGGCTGCGGCCATTGTGTTGGCGGATAGTACCGTGGATTTAGATGCTTCCGCTAAAGCGTCGATCTTACTGGCAGCTGCGCAAAGCAACCAGCAGTTTCAACGGCTGGATCTGGCTTTGGAGATGAATAGAACGGCGTTGTCAATTTCCGAATTGCTACCGGAAAAACATATTAACCGTCAGCGGCCGCTTACGCAGCTTGTCCAGACGTTGTACTATAGTAAATCCGATGTGGATAGCATCGGGTATTTTGTGCAAAAGCTCGAGGATTTACAACGTAAGTTCCCAGAAGTGTATGATGTGTTTTTTGTATATGAAAGTAAAACGCTCTATTACGACTTGAAAAACGAGGTAGACTCGGTTTTGAAGTATCAGTTACTGAAAATTGATCTGCAGGAGCAAGTGGTGGAAAGGAACCCGCTTGTCGGCACGGCGGTGAATAACTTGTTTATTTCGTATGTTAACATCGCGGGTTTATATGCGGATAGGAAAAACCTGACGGAAGCGCAGGCGTTTTTTACGAAAGCCGACCAGCTGGCACAGCGGCATCCGACGGTTATGGTGTATGATAATGCCATCGTTTACCATAGGAACCTCGAAAATTTTTATACGCTTTCCGGACGTTTGGCGCAGGCATTGACCGAATCGCGTGAAGTTGCCCGTATTCAGGAAGAGCTCTATGCGATGCAGAACACACAGGCTATCGCCGAGATGAGCAGCTTGTATGAAATCCAGGCACAAGAACGTTCGATTAATTCATTGAACGAAAGTCTGCAGATTAAAGAATTGGAGCTACAGCGAAACCGGCTGTGGATGACCATGGGAATTCTGGTTGTTCTGATACTGTTGTTGATTTTATCTTTTATCTATTATGGCATTAGACAACGAAGAATTCGCCAGGAGAAAGATAAGGTAATTCTGAAGCAACAGTTGTTGCGGACGCAGATGGAGCCGCATTTTATTTTCAATACGCTCACGGCCTTACAGAGCTATATCCGCCGGGGAGAATCCAATGAGGCTATTCAGTATCTCAGTCGCTTCAGCAAATTGCTGCGGAATTCGCTTGAACTGAGTAGGGAGGAGTGGAGTTCCTTGGATCAGGAGATCGAAACCCTGAAGCATTATCTTGTTTTGCAACAGATGCGTTTTGATCATGCTTTTTCGTATCGTATCCAATTGCCAGATGGAATGGATACCTCTGAAATCCGGATTCCGCCGATGCTCATCCAGCCTTTTGTAGAGAATGCGATTTTACATGGAGTGGATATGAAGAATGGAGAAGGTTTCATCAGCATAGATTTTTCGGAAGTGGGCGATCTATTGCGTGTTGATATCATGGACAGCGGACGCGTAAAGACCGAACGTAAGTCGCCTTCGAATCATCGTTCCCTTTCGGGCGACATCAGCCGGGAAAGGTTGACGTTACTAGGAAAAAATGCCCGTGTCGAATCGGATAAGAATGACAACGGAGGGACAACGGTAACGCTGTTTATACCAATTGCTTGATCTAGGCCTACGAATTGTAATCCGATACCAGCAAATTTTAACTCTATGCACGAATTCGGTAATCTTATACTAACTTGTATGCAGGTTGTCAAAAGCAACAAGATATGCGATGGTTGGTTTACATAATAATGGTCGCCGTGCTAACGGCATGCACCTCGACCCGAAGTCTTTCCAGGAAGTTTTCGGAGAAACCGGAGGTTATCGGCGAACAGTTTGCCGGTTCGAGCTATGCAAATACGCCGATAGATACTACTGGACGGTATGGTCGTGTATCGCTTTGGCGTAAATTGGCTCCCTATCGGTCAGTGAAAGATTCATTGCCCGAAATTGCGGCAAACGCACATATCCGGCTGTCGCTGGAAGACAATAAAACCTTAAAAGTAACGGCTTCTGAAAACCAACAAGCTGTAGCGATTTTTGAAATTCCCGTTCGCAGACGGGGGGAATATTTAATCCTTGAAAACAAAACACGCATCATTCCGATTCCCTTTATTTACTTCTCTGTAAAAGAAAATAAAACGATACTGGTACTGCTGAAAAACAATCGGATCGGTATTTATGATTACGACGACGAAAGCTTATGGATTCTGTTTTTCGGGGCAAGTAATACGGCAGCGGCTATCTATGAATATGAACCGATCACCCCATGAAGAGTATCATGCCATGACAAACCTAATCAATATCCTATGCCAGATTTTATTTATGTTATGGCTCTGTATGATCTTGTCTTGCGGAGGAAGATCTTTGGAGGAATCGTCTGCGGGTAAACAGGATAGTGTGTCCGCAAACACCGAAGAGAATAACATACATGATAAAATGGGTGCTTCCATGGCCGACGAATATGTGCAGACGAAAATTGGAATCAGCAACGGGTATTGGAAAAACAGCTCCGGGAAGGTGCGAATATATACAACGAGGTGACCGATATTCCAAAAGACGCGTTCGGAATGGATGAACTGCAAGCCGTAAGCTTCAATTTGTCAAATTTTCTCGGAAACAATGGATATCGCCCTATTGGAAACGAAGTTTTTGCCAAAAGAATCAAGGAAATTTTTGGCAGACACCTACCCACGGATAGTGGCGAGCATTTTCTGTACGTGGATCTTTTGGAAGCGGACTGTATTCATAAGCCTATCTACCATCGGAATAACGGTGTTGACTATAACGGTTTCTTTCGAACAATATAAATTCAAAAAGAAGGACAATGGCCAGTCATGGTCAGATCACAGGATGATGGGGAGATTCCGGTTGATGCTCAACGAAAAACAACGGAAGATACTAGTGGATAACCGTTATTT
This sequence comes from Sphingobacterium micropteri, assembly GCF_014692515.1. Taxonomy (GTDB): domain Bacteria; phylum Bacteroidota; class Bacteroidia; order Sphingobacteriales; family Sphingobacteriaceae; genus Sphingobacterium; species Sphingobacterium micropteri. The sequence goes on from NZ_JACOIK010000001.1 coordinate 515,169, forward strand.
CGGATTACCGAAATTCAAGGAATGGTGGGATGCTGCTGATTACGATGAATATTATGCGGATGGTGAGTACAACGGCCCTTGGGGACGGGATAACGAACCGATGACGGAATCGAAGTGGCGGGAGTCTTCTTCTGCTGCATCCCAGAACATCCGTCGCCGCATCGTATCAAACTCATCGACATAGTAAAGATAAATCGATGCTCCCGAGTCGATTTTGACTTCAATCAACTGTTGGGTAGGATGCACAAATTTAGCTAATGATTTCGCTTCTTCGGGTAGTGTGTTCGGACTTCCGTATACTTTAATTAAGAGCTTATTATTATAGAAAATTTCATTGTACAGGATGTAACCTTTTCGATGTTGTTGATCATACGCGACAACCACTATTCGCTCGTTATGGTTGCCGGTGCTGTTTTTCTCGGTTAGAACAATCGCGAGTTCCTGGTTGGATTTGCCCGTATGGGTGTTTACGCCCGTGAATGTCCCCATATGGTGTGTTTCGTCGATCTGTCGACGGTCGTTTACGAAAGTATAGTTACTTCCCTCGCCGCTTTTCAAATATTCTACCAAGGCTTCCTTAATGGCCAGTGGAGTATCACGTTGCCAAGCTATATGGGGGGCAAAATAATTTCCGTATCGACTCCTAAAATCGCATTCGTCTTCCACTTCCAAACGCCCTTGTCCATTGGGTAAGAAGCGCAGGAACTCTACCTGCCCTTGCTCAGCCATTTTCAAATAAACAGTCAACTCGTCGTTTACTGACCATTTGCCAGAGACCAAAAGTTTGCTGTTCTCACGAAACGGAATAGGACTGAAACGGGCTTTCCGCTCATAAAAATCACCTGCTGTCGGTTCATATTGATGTATTTGTTCGCCGTAGCGGATGATATGTATGGTGTCCGGTAAGTTTCGGTATGCGGAAGCGACGGATTGATCAAGCAAAGCGCCTTTGGTAAGATAACCGATATCACCGTAAAAGTACAGCCCGTCACAGCTGTAAGCCGCATGCGCGATATCCGCTTCGGGATGTCCATAAGTATCCGTCCCGGTCGCTGCTTCATCACTGTTCCGTTGATCTTGGTCGGCTTGATATTGCTGATATTTCCATTGGTCTATAAGGAGCGCTATTTTATAACCGTACAGGTAGAACAGACCGCCACCGAGCAGTACCAAACATAAGGTGAAGATGATGAGGTTCTTTCTATCGATGTTTTTCAGTCTTTTCATAGTATTACCATGTAATCACGGAGACCAATTTAAATATTTACATAGTGCATTTGGTGTGAGATTTACAATTTGGAACGTTTTACTTATGATTCGCTGTATATACGGATTGTAATGCAATCCATACGAATTGTAAGTTACTGTTATTCACTTTATTATTCTGCCTACTTTTGATCAAAGCTGATGCAATGCATAGATTACCGACTGGAACATGAAAACGTTAAAAAAGCACGTCTATATAGCGTCCATATTGATTTTGATCACTTGGCTGATGACCGGCCTAGCTGTTGATGACGAATTTTATGAAGCGTATCATATTTTTTTAAAACATCGTCCAACGGGACAGTACTATTTTCGCTCGCCGCTGGCCATGCAGGATATGCCACCGGATTATCCAGCGGATAAAGCAGCGGCTTATTATACATACCGGGAGTTTGTACTCGAAAAACATTGGTCTTCCGAATGGAATAGGGTGGCTCTTTTACTGGTTTTGGGAACAGCTTTTTACATTGGTTTTGTGCTTGTCAAGGCCATGAAAGTTAAAAAAACAAAAGTCTAGACGACTATTCCGCTTTCAACTTTCCCTTAAACACCTTTCTGAATTTTTCCAGTTTCGGTTTTATGACCATTTGACAATATGCCTCATTCTTATTATTGACATAATAATCTTGGTGATAATCTTCGGCTTTATAAAATTTACCATACGGGCTGACTTCCGTCACGATTTTCTTGTCGTATGCGCCTTCGTCATCCAATTGCTCAATATAAAAGTCAGCCAATTTTTTCTGCTCGGCATTATGGTAAAAGATGGCTGATCGGTATTGTGTGCCGACGTCTGCACCCTGACGGTTTAATTGCGTGGGATCATGCGCGACAAAAAAAGCGGCAAGCAGTTCGTCGTAGGAGATTTCAGCTGGATTGTAAATGATATTACATGCCTCGGCGTGGCCCGTTCTACCCGTAGTTACCTGCCGATAAGTTGGGTTACGTACATGTCCACCCGTATAGCCGGATATGACGGCACTGACACCGTTCAATTGTTTGAATTGCTCTTCCACGCACCAAAAACAACCAGCGGCAAATGTCGCGGTATCTGTGGCTAAGTTACTGGTCTGATGATTATCCGTAAGATTTGAACTGTTTTCGGATTTCGTCTGCGCACAGGAGAATGATAGCGTAAATAGCAGAAAGAAAGTCAATCTGCTGCTATAAGACATAATATACTGAAGTTTCATGGTAGTATCCTGTTAATTTCCTTAAAGTTACGTAATTTATACGAGGCAACAGCAAATCAAAAAGTATCTATGCAAAAAGGCATGAGCCGATTAGTTAGTTTAATCGGCTCAAGTATTTCTTTAGCTTATGAAAGATGTAATATTTTTTTAATCCACATGGAAAATCGTAGTTGCAGATTGCCAAACGTGGGTATGGGCTTTCTCGTTCCAAACTCCTTCTTGCGGTTGGTATTTACTGGTTTCTACGACATACATTCCTTTCCATAAGGCAGGAAAACTTACTTTTCCGTCCGCGTCAGTTTTGAATGTTTTTGCCCAACCCTCGGCACTGATAACGGTAACATTGGTGGCTTCTGGTATATTACCTTTATCCAAGAGGTAAATATCCACGGGTTGATTCAAACGATTTTGGCGAGGCGCGACAAATGCCAACAGATCTATTTCTTTAGGATTGGTGATCATCAGATCTGATTCACCGACCACAATAGGAAGAAAAGCGGAGAAGACATATTTGGTTTTACCACCTAATTCTCCTGCAGCGTGGGTTGTATGGATGAGATACAGTCCATCGTGTTCAGGTGTAAAAGAAGCGGTAAGGTGGTCGTCTGCGACATGGGTCTCCAATCTTGTGGATTGTCCGTTAGGATGCTGTACATAAAGCTCGAGCGCTTTCACATCGGAATACCAATCTTTAACCAGATCCTTGGTTCCGTGTTCATATTCGCCATAAAAAACCTTTACAGTTTGCACGGTGTTTTTGGGAGCGGTTGTAGAAGATGATTCTATCCACAGGGCGTGTGCATAGGCTGTGTGCGATAAACTGCTGCATAGAAGTGCTATTAAAAGCACGAATAATGGAGATTTCTTCATTGTGTATTTTATTTAGACTGATTCTAGACAAATATACGCACTAGAAATTAATCTGCAACAAAATAGATACAAATCTTGAAAAAGTAGGTTATGCTACATCTCGCAAATCTACCGGTACGACACGTGAAACGCCTTGCTCTACCATCGTGACACCGTAAATAATATCGGTGCTTGCTATGGTCCGTTTGTTATGCGAAACAATGATAAACTGTGAGTTCTTGGAGAAATCCTTAATGATATGGTTGAACTTGTCAATGTTGGTATCATCCAATGGCGCATCGACTTCGTCGAATATACAGAATGGAGCAGGCTTTAACAGATACAAGGAGAATAGCAGTGCCGTTGCGGTAAGGGTTTTCTCTCCACCAGACAATTGGTTGATTGATAACGGACGTTTGCCTTTCGGACGCGCAATAATATCAATATCCGATTCTAATGGATTAGCTGGATCAGTCAATACCATGTCGCAGGAATCTTCTTGGTTGAATAAGGAACGGAATACATTTACAAAGTTTTCGCGGACGGTATTGAAGGCATGCATAAACTTGTCGTTTGCCGTTTGGTCTATCTCGTTGATGGTGGCCATTAAGGATGCTTTGGCATCAAGCAGATCGCTTTTCTCTTTCGAGATAAAGTCGTGCCGTTCCTGTATTTCGTCGTAAGCTTCTTTAGCCATGGGATTAATAGAACCATAGGAATCCAGTTGCTTTTTAAGCTTATCACAAACGGTAGTCAATTCATCTTGGCTAGCCGAAATTTCCGGCATCTCACCTTCAAGCAAGGTGTTGATGTCGATGTTAAACTCCACCGATAACCGCTCTTTTAGGCTATTGAGGTCTATCTGTAAAGCCGTCTTCTTATCTTTTAATTCGGATAATAGAAAATCGTCCTGATCTTTGCTACGGCGTAACTGCGTAATTTCTTCTTCGAGTTCATTGATGATACGACGTGTGGTATAAAAATCTTCCTCGATCTCTTGTAGACCTTTTTCGAGCCCCTCTTTTTGGGCATACATCGCCACGAGATCCTCATCGTTATGGTCTACAACATGAGAAGCATCTTTCATATCCACTTTCACTTGTTCGTATTCCAACGAATTTTTCGTTATTCGGGCTTCAAAGGCTTCTTGTTGGCTTTCCCGATATTCCAGATCTTTTTGTAAACTGGATACTTTATTTTGCTGCTGATGAAAACGGATGTTCTCTTGATTGAAAGAAGCCGACTTCTCGTTCAGTACCTCCGCAATTTCGGCATAGGCATTTTGCAATTCCGCTAATTGCTTTTGACCCGATTCTGCCTCTACTTTCAATATCTGCAGCTCGGGTTCTGACTTTTGTAGTTCATATTGGATGACTGTAATCTTACTTTCAATATCCTGTTTACGGTTCTGGCTAGTGGCAATGAACGTTTGATATTGTTCCTGTTTGGTTTTTACAGAAATCAATTCGTTGTTTAACCGATTTAATACCATACGGAGCTCGTCGATAACATCCTTTTGGGAGGTAATACGCAACGTGGCTAATTGGTCGATAGCATCCGCTTCGTCCTGCTGCAGTTTTTCGATTTTCTGGTTAAGTTCCTTGATTTCTTTGGTAAGGCTCTCCAGATTTTTTGCCCGACCAATACGTTTCCCTTCAAACAGGCCGACAGAACCTCCGTTCAACCCCAAACGGTTTTTGGAGAATTTTCCTTCGGGATGTAAGATAACCAGATCGCCATCCGGTAAGGCTTCTTCTAAGCTATCGGAAGCTTGGGGTTTTAATAAAAACACGTGTTGTAAAAGCTGCTCGCAGAGTAAGCTATATTTCTTATCGACCTTAACGACCTCTAAAGCAGGGATCGTATTTTCAGGTGTTTGGGGTTTGGTTTTGACCGCTTGAATTGCTTCTAGCACAAAGAAGTTTGCTTTTCCACGGGATGCGTCGCTTAGTAACTGAATGGCTTGCACGGCTTCCTGCTGGTCTTGCACGACATAATGGTTCATAACCGACTCCAGGTAATTTTCGATCGCAACCCGGTATTCTTCCTTGCAAAAGAGAATGTCCGAAAACAGCGGATATGACTTCTTCCAGCCTGCATTTTTACGTAAAAATTTAATGGATTCTGGAAACCCCTCAAGATTATCCACCAGAGATTTGGTGAGGTTGTATTCATTTTGCTTTGCATCAACCAAACGAGACTCCCGGTTTAGCTGTGTGCGTGTTTCATTCAACTGTTCTTCAACCGTTTGGATTTGCTGCTGCAATGCATTCTCGGTTTGTAGGGCTACATCGTATTGGCTTTGTTGTTGTTCTACACGCTCTTCCAGGTTTTCCACTGCTTTGTTGAACTCGTTGAGCTCTTCCACCTTAGCAGAAGCATCGGTCATGGTACGTATAGATTCCTGCTGTAACGCCTCCTTTTGAATGTTCAGAACAGCAATATCTTTTTCTAATTTATAAATCTTGTTTTGAAGCTCACTGCTCTGTTGTGTAAAGCTGTCTAATTTTGCTTTTGCAGATGATTGCTGGGCCCGAAGTTCCTCGACTTCTGTTTGGTTACGTCCAATATCTAACCGAAAAACATCCAGTTTTCCTTGTTCCTCAAAAAGCTCTTCATTCAGTCTTTTTATGATGTACTGAACATGTTCCAGCTGGTTCTTGTCGTTATTTAGTTCTGCCGTAATCCGGGTCTCTTTTTCCTGTAAATGAATGAAACGTTCATTCTTTATCTTTTTATCCGATTCGTAGGATCGAATTTTATGGATATAGTCGTTGGTGCTTTTTTGTTGTACAGCTAGGCTTTTTTCTTTGGCAAGAATGTCTTCACGCAGGGTACGCAGTTGGTTTTCATGACTTTCTACTTTTGTGGAGGTTTCTTTGATCCGTTCTTGTTGTACTTTTTCCTGCTCGCCGATACGTTCTAAATCTGTACTGAATCCCTCGAGGCGGTAATAGGCCAATCCGACACTAGCTTCACGGTATTCTTCTTTAAGCTGAAAATATTTGTCGGCCTTTTTAGCCTGGGTTTCCAGCTGTTTTAAATTCTTGTTGATTTCATAAAGAAGATCATCGACGCGGTCTAAATCGGCTTCCGTATCTTTTAATTTCGATAGGGTTTGCTTCTTCCGTACTTTGTATTTGGAGATACCAGATGCTTCCTCAAATAGATTTCGGCGGGAATTATCTTTGTTATTGATAATTTCGTCAATCATCTTCAACTCGATGATCGAATAGGTGTCAGCTCCTAAGCCGGTATCCAGAAAGAGATCGGTAATATCCTTTAAACGGCATTTTACATCGTTTAAACGGTACTCGCTGTCGCCATTGCGATACAGTTTACGGGTAATGGTAACGGTCGAGAATTCTGTCGGGAGCAGTTTGTTATTATTTTCAAAGGTTAAGGATACTTCGGCCAAGTTCGCAGGTTTCCGATTTGCTGTCCCGTTGAAAATGATGTTTTCCATCTTTTCTGAACGCAACATCCGTGTGCTCTGCTCGCCCAACACCCAGCGAATAGCGTCTACGACGTTCGATTTTCCACATCCGTTGGGCCCAACAATGGCGGTTACACCCTCGTTAAAATTAATGGTAATCTTGTCGCCAAAACTCTTAAATCCTTTAATCTCTAATTTTACTAACTGCATACGCTATTCCTCTAAAAATCAACAGACGAAAATACAGTTTTTTGAACAGAAGTAAAATGTTGCGTTGTTAATTCAGGCCGATTCATTTAAATCGTTTGATGATCTCTTCCAATCGACTATCGGGATAGAAATCCAAAACGTCGAGCAATTTTACCTTTTTGTAATGCGTATGGAGCGTGTTAATGACAATATTGCAATTTTCCATAACGACTGCAGACGGTACTTTCATGTATAAAAATTCAGATTCGTCAAACCAGTCATCACCGATTTTCTGACAATCGTTGTAATTTCTGAAGGATCGCCAGTTTTTAGGTAGATCGGAAAGCTTTACTTCAGGAAAAGGAAGTTTGGAAGGGATTTCTATTACCATAACCCGAAAATCCGTATTAAAACCGAATCCTCGCCTGTGAGCCATGTTTTCCAGATAGGCCAGCGATATGCTTTCGGACGTATATAACACCTTCTTGCCTTCACTATTCCAGCGCCCCGCAAGACCGCTGGCAAATAGTGTGTCGGCATATTTTTTATGAACAATACGGTATACCAACATTTATACAGGGTATCCGGTAGCGAGTTTTTCTATCTCTTCCTGTATCATATCTACACCGCCGGGTGTGGTCATGAAATCGAGGGGTGTTTCTTCGGAATCCCAGAAAGGACGGCGCAACCAAAGGTTAAACTCTTCAAAAGAACCAAAAATTTCAGCTCCGTATTGATATAAATTGATCAATTTTAATAAGTGTTCGCTGTAGTTGGCGTCTAAATTTTTTTGTTGGTCACGATAATTGCTGATCGTCCTGGGGGATAAATTAATAATAGCTGCCAGTGTTTTTTCGGGCATTTTGATAGCATCTGCCAGCGCATAAAAAACATCGGTATCTACGCCTTCCCGGGCCTTTTTGAGTAGGGTGTAATCGTTCTTTATGGATAGCTTCCTTAAGCTTGGATAGCTTTCATAGCGTATGGCGGCCTCGGATGTGATGCTGGCCTTATGCTCGGTTTTATAGGGTTTTGCTTTCATCATGGAATACCTCCTTTATTCAAATATAGTATTTTTTCTTGTTTAAAAGTGAATTTTTTCCATTTTTGTACTTGAAATCGACAAGCTTACTTAAAGCTCTGTAAACAAGAACGTTTTTTTTTGCGAAAATATACCCCTTACCGAAAGACCGTTTTAACTGAAAAAAGCAATCTAAAGGCTACTTAAATGCAGTTTTTAAGCTTATTTTTTCGAAATAAGAAAACGCTTTTTCACCAACAAATGAACTTTATTCCCCAACAAATAGTTCTTAATCTGCAAATAGAGTTTGTAAGCACTAACAGATGGTCTTTATTCACCCAAACATATCGCCATCGTAGACGACCACGCGCTTTTTCGTAAAGGACTGGCTGGACTCATCAACTGTTTTCCGGGTTATCAAGTCGTCTTGGAAGAGTGAAACGAGTTCAATTCTGTTTAGGAATAGACAAGAAAAGATAGCCGAACCATACTCAGCCTTGATTTATGGATTTGTGCTTATTTTGGTATCCATGAGCTCACTTCGTTCGGTTTTTGCTTCGTTTTTTATCAAGAAAAAATGAAGAAGAAAACCTTCTTTATGGAACATTAACGTAAAACATGTTTTACCCCTTCAAAGGTCATTTTTACCGGATTGATATAACCCTGTTCGTCAAAAGTCATGCGTTCGATACAGGTTTCCCGTTCGTGCGCCTCCGTCTTATCCAATGGTCTGCGATGGTAAACGATATAATAGGTGTCCTCGTTAGGGATTTTGATAACCGAATGATGCCCGGCACCAGTCGCGATATCCTTATCTTGTTCCAAAATGGTTGCAATGCGTTTAAACGGACCAAACGGGCTATCGGCTATCGCATAGGCGACTTTATAATCTGGTCCGGTCCAACCGCCTTCTGACCACATGAAATAATATTTATTGTCGCGAATAAACATGAAAGGACCTTCCACATAATTTTCCGGTGTCACTTCTTTATAGATGGTGCCGTCGTCAAAAGGCACCAAGCTTTTGAAGTCATCGCTTAGTTTCACCACATTACAATGACGCCAGCCACCATAAAACATATAATACTGACCGTCTTTATCTTTAAAAACAAATTGGTCGATGGGTTGAGCACCATGGACAATATCATTAATCAACGGCTTACCCAGCAAATCCTTGTACGGACCTTCGGGTCGGTCGGCAACTGACACACCTATACCGCCAATTTCGCCTTCGTGAACATCATTCGCGGCAAAGAAAAAATAGTATTTACCACCTTTTTCGATAATACTAGGTGCCCACATGGCTTTGTGTGCCCATTTCACTTCCGATGTATCAATGATCCGAGGATGTTTTTTCCAGTTGACTAAATCTGTAGAAGAAAAAGCGTCGAACAATACCTGTTGTTCATATGGTGCGGAGTAGGTCGGGAAAATCCAATAGGTATTATCGTATACAATGCCTTCGGGATCCGCATACCACCCCGGGAAAATGGGGTTCTGCTGGGCTGATACATTTGACCATACGAATAAGAAATAAAAACAGGTAAAAAACGTTACTTTATTCATTGTGCTCGGATTATATTCGCTTTAAAGATAGAAAAATAATCACTTTTTTACGTATTTATAATCCTAATTGTTCTTTTCCGGCGTCGCTGATGTTGTCGATACTCCACTCGGGTTCCCATACGAGTTCTATTTTCGTTTGACGTTCGGGAAAAGCCCGCTGCAAAACGTTAATAACACCCTGTTCTATAGCGTCGCCCATCGGACAATGGGGTGTGGAAAGTGTCATGCGGACGGTAATGGCTTTCGGATCGTTAAAATCAAGTCCGTACACCAAACCCATATCCACGATGTTAATGTTCAACTCGGGGTCGATGACCTCCATGAGGGCAAGATTCGCCCGAAGCTGCTCTTGTGCATAAGGGTTTGTTAAAGATATCATAGTGTCACTTGGCTTTTATGAAATATAACACGAAAAACATTATAACCATACACTAAAGAGACGATAATCCAAAGAATCCCGGTTATCTGTAATAGATTAGCTTGTTCTAAAACAATACCCGCACACGTGAGTAATAATGTGCTAAGGTATAGATAATATTGATAAGGAATCAACCCACCGTGATAGAGATCCTTTGGCATGGGTATTTTTATTTTCCCGTTTAGGTTTTTATACCGTTTGTTCCAAATGATAAACGGAAGTGTTTTAAATGTTTTGCCGAGAATAATACCCGTGATCCATCCTAAAAAAATCAAGGTGCCATATAGAGAAGCCCATTTTGTTTGCGGATATAGGAGGATAATTGGGATGAACATAAAAGCGAGACTTAAACACAAGGATGAAATACCGGCATGTTTCATTAACAGATCTACGTTTTTGCGTGCACGGTGTTTGTAAGTATCGATGATATAAAGCAACCAACAGGCGGTTCCCGATGCGATTAATATAGCATATAGCAGCATGCGCAAGCCAATGGGATTAAAATAACCGTCCGCTAGAAAAAGAATAAGTCCCACGTTTTGTAGGATCAATGCCGCATACAATAACCTCGTTTTTTGGGATTTTCCCAATAGAAACATCGGGATAAGTTTCGCGCCTACACCGCATATTAATTGTAAAAACCAACCCGCGATACCCGCATGTGCATGTAGTTTGAGGATATCCAAGTGGTTTTGAGGGATAAACCTATATCGGAGATTGATGGCAAGTAGTAGACCGACCGTCGTCGTAAAACAGAGCCAAAAGGCAGAGAGTAGCAAGAAATGTTGATTTACCTGCGATTTATTGGAGTCGTTAGTCGTTTGATAAAGATTGAATGTGTATAAGTAGCCACTGCATACGACAAAGGTTCCCGATGTAATCATTAACCATCCCATGTCAAACCACCAAAAAGACCAGATCATGCCGCAGGTACCGATGGTTAATAGGAGATAGGATAGGAATGCTAATTTTGTGCTAAACAATTCGCGCTCGCATATAACGGGAAGTAACTGATATGCTGCACCGAAAATAACCATCGTGCCCCATCCTAATGCGGCCGTATGCACAATCGCTAAGATTGATGGATGAAAATAATGACCGGTAAGTTCTGTAGCGGAAAGAAAAAGAAGAACGCAAAGCAAAAAAAAGAACACGGCCGCTGTTCCGTAAAAGGGAATAACGGCGAGTTCTTTAGGTGCTTTGTTTACAAATATATCGGCCATTCTGCTTTATCCGGCATGAAGCTGTTCACGACAGGTTTCGATAACCTTTGGAAACAAAATATTATTTTCCAGGTGGATGTGTTGGAATAAATCCTGTTCGAAAGCTTTCATCTGCTCATAGAGATAGGTATAGGAATTACAGGCATGTGCTGGAAGTTCATAGTCTTTTGTTAATTTACGAAAATGGACTAATTCCGCTCCGGCATCCTCGTGTTCATGTTGCAGTTCGTCGATAATCTGCTTGATCTCTTCGTTTTCAAGTGAAGATAAATCTTTGGTGGCGGGGAAGAGAAGTGCTTCTTCTTTCGCAATATGTTGGTACAGATCGGCCATGAAATGGTGTGTGTCTTTTGCAAACGCAACGAGTTCAGGACTTTCATTACCGTGACGGGATGCAACCTTGTTGGCCAGTTGTTCTATAATAGGGCCGAATTCGCGGATGTAGCCGTGATGTATGTTTTTGATATAGTCGGCAAGAAAGGAAATATCCCATCCGTTGAAATTGAGGTGTACAGATACGTTTCCTTGGGTTTCACTTTTTGTAAGTTCATCACGCAAAGCTTCTTCCGTGAGACCTACAGTAGCAGCGGCTTCTTTTAACGTAACCTTTCCGCCACAGCAAAAATCTATCCCTAGTTTTTTGAAAACTTCTGATTTGCGCATATCAGCAGCGGCAATTTCGCCGACAGTCTCCGGTGTACTTTCAGAAACCGGTTTCGAAATGTTTACACGCCACCATTCTGGGCCAGATTCTAGATATTCCCAAGTAAAGATGTTACCTCTTTCGCCTAGTAATTGGTAATATAATGGACGTGGATCGTGATCGTTCACGATAATAAAAGACTCACCGCCTTCTAAAGCATCGAAATGCGCAAATATAGTTGGATGCTTTAATCGTGGTTCAATCGTAGTGACATTTAATATGGCTGTTTTTATCATAGCATTTATGTATTAATATGAATTATTACACAAAGTTATATCGTTGATGTATAGTGTTTTATGCGTGGGCTCATATTGGCTTCAACACATGTCAGAACGATGTCAGAATGCGTAGTGATTAAAGATCTTTTTTCTTAAAATACCGGGTAGCAAACCAAAGAGGGAGTGCCGTCCATAACAACATCACCAAACCGGTGATCAACATCCCCATATGGGTACCGAAGAAATCCCGAAAGATAGCTCCCGTATAACCCATCATGGCGGAGAGGTCGATTTCTAATAAAATCAAGATACGGCTGATGTCTATCGGATTAAGCATCGATACGGCGATCATTATTTTTTCGATAGGATAGTCGGCAAATTGAAATAGTAGAAACAGCAACATCGCATCAAAAATCAACGCGAAGTACAACCATAAAATGATAGCCAGACCAATGCCTTTAGATTTATCCCGGATACGTACCGCGGTCCATGTTGCAATGGATACAAATATCAGGGATAATAATAGGCCGCCGATAACGAGTGTGATGCCTGACAAGCTATAGGCAAAGATAAAGGTAGGGATACCTACACCAATAAAAAAAGCCAGTGTCATAGCAGTAGCGAGCCCAATGAATATGCTGAGCCATATACTTTGCCGTTTTAGAGGTTGGCTGACGAGCAGTGCAATAAATTCAGCACTGTTGTACAGGTAAATGCTGGAAAATACAATACAAACCAGTGGCACGACAAAAAGAACCAGATTAAGCATACTTGCGATGCCTTTGTCGGTATTGTCTTCCATGAGGAAGATACTTAGGGAAAGTGTAAGAAGCACCAAGGTGTAGAACAGTATGGTGCGATTACGCAACAGATCGGAAATAACGTACTTGATAATCTTATTGTTCATGGATAACTTCTTTGGTAAACATCGTTTTATACCCCATAACGTGGGCGATCGCTCTGGATAATTTATCGGTGCCGGTATCTGCTTTCAATTCCGCTAGAGATTTATGAAAACGCAGCTCGCCGTCTTGCATATAGATGATTTGGGAAACGAGATCATCCAAGTCACTCAATACATGTGACGTAATCAAAATAAGTTTGTTTTTTTCTTTTTCCCGGATAATTTTCTCTTTGAGGATTTCGGTAGCCACAGGGTCTAATCCAGCTGTTGGTTCATCCAGAATCAACACTTTCGGATTAAACATAAAAGCGAGACAGGCACTTACTTTTTGTCGTGTTCCACCAGATAGGGTGCGCATACGTTTGTCTAACATGGTCTCGAGTTCAAATTTTTCGTAGAGTTCGTTGTCGAGTAGGTGAGAAGGTGTTTTGCGTATATCGATCATCATGTCCAATACTTGGCCAATGCTCATGTTCTCCGGATACTCACCTTTTTGCGGCATATAGCCTATGTCGCTGCGGTAGGCCCATTCCCGGTTGATATTTTTACCTTCAACGTAAATGTTGCCGGAACTGGGAACGACCATGCCCAGAATGGTTTTGATTAAAGTCGTCTTTCCACTGCCATTAGGGCCGATGAGTGAAATACATTGACCAGATGTTAAAGACAAATCGATGTCCTTTAATACCTGTAGCTTACCAAAATGTTTAGAAAGTTTCTCAATTTTAATCATCGTATAGCAGATTTCATCTATTTACTGTTCTTTTATCCGGTTTCATTAACGGATTTTCGTCTTTTAAATTTTCCGGCGTCAAACTTGGAATCATTTTTTCACTGCGATCAAATAACGTAACCATAAAACTGCGGAAAAGTAACATAGCCGCCGGGTATCGTTCGACAAGCATGGAGAAAAGGCTAACCGGATGATGTGGCACGTCGCCGATACCGTCTTTGTTTAGGTCGTATCCTTCATATTGATCCCAATAATTACCCTTAAAAGTATTGGTCATTTTACCGCCATTGGTAGCAACATCAAAGGTGTTTTGGATAAAGGTATTCCTGCTTAACGTATTGTGCATACAGCTGGTGAATATCTTGATGGCCCAACCGTTGTTTTCGAAACGGTTTTGCTGTATTTGAATACGGTTGCTGCCTTCCATGAAGATACCTGTCGTGTTTTTAACGAAGGTATTGTTTTGAATATAACTGTCGGTGATGTCTTTGAGTAGGAGTCCATAGGTGGCATCTCCCCAATTCTCTTCAAAGATGTTATGTTCCATGCGCATGCGGTGGGTATACATTACTGCTACACCTGCTCCGTTCGCTTTGAACGTATTATAGTGGTATTGATTGTCATGTGAAAACATAAAATGCAGGCCATAGCGGAGATTGTTTTGTGCCCTATTTCGGTCTACCTGTGTATGGGTCACAAATTCCAGGTAAATACCGTCACGGTGTCCGGCAATTTCATTGTTGAGAATCGTGATACTGTCGCTCTTCCATGCGTGGATACCATTGCCGACCAGACGTTCCGTTTCTCCGTATGTCTGGAGCCGGTTATTTTCAATTCGGCAATTTTTTGCATTCTGTAGATAAATTCCGAAAAAATTGTTGTCAAGTATATTGTTTGTTATCGTAATATGCCTACCATTATACACTTTGATGGCTGCAATATCTTTGATGGAAGAATGGGCGGAATTTTTAATAGTGAATCCGCTTATGGTAACATGGTTGGCTTCTATGGAAAGGGGTTCGTGGTTTTTTTGTGCGTCAATAATGGGATTGTTTTTCCCGATAAGCGTCAAGCTTTTGGTGATAAGAATATTTCCTTCTTGATAAAGCCCGCCATGCACCAAGATTGTATCGCCATTTTTGGCCCTTGTGATGGCTTGGGTAATGGATGAGATAGTGTGCTGTTTACCAACATGAATGGTAGCGGCACCTGTCGTGCCAACTACCATACATAAACAAACGCATGTAATCAATATATATAATAGAAAATTCTTCATGGCCATATCTTTACTCCCAAAGGTCATCCCATGTGAGCGGCATACCACCAACTTCAGTTAATGTCTCTTCCATATCGCTTTTGTTTGCAAATGCAGCGATATCACCCCGCATAGGGCTTTTTAAGGCTTCACTTTTCAAATAAAACATTTCTTCTGCTGGCTTAAGCTCGCTGGTTTTGAAGTCTGGAAGATAGAAAGCCGCTACATCATCGCGGTTTATATCACCATCTTCGACGTAGGCAATCATACATTGCACATCATCAAAGTTATAGGCACGTCCTTTCTTGGTCACCAGTTGTGTGCCAAATCTGGAGTCGCTAATAGTCATTTTGCAATATACGCACTGATCTTTTCCATATTGAATAGGTTGCGGGCCGGCGTTGCTTGTGCAGGCTTGTGTGGCTATTAGAACACAAAATGTGAGCAGCGCGAATATGTTGTAAAAGATGTGTTTTGTTTTCATCTATGCGTTGTTTTTAGAGATTTCCGTGTCCTGTTTTGTTTCTTTGGCTGTCCAAATTTCCCGTGCAGTGCAATATGCCAATAACATACCTACAGCGATAAAAATCCAGCCGCCAATATCCGGAATGGAGAAAGCTCCAAAATTGAGCAATTGCTTAAAGCCGATAAGCGGAGGTTGATAGGCCATACCGGGAACGATAATAGGTGCATTGGGGTCGAGATCATGACCGTAATCGTACAGCCACCTATAAAAATCGACCATCGCTACAATCCCAAATAAGAGGAAAGCAGCAAACAGCACATATACCCATTTTCTTTTACCACTTATTGCTACCGCTAGGAAGCTCAATGCAAAGAAACCAATGATATAGGGTAGGACCGTAAATTCGATGAAATCATCGGCATGAAGTGTTTTCATGCCGATGTAGTGATTCAACCCGTTGATAATCTCCACGTTACCGGCTAGCTTGTTGCTGTATATCTGTAATTCCAGTCCTTCTGGATATTGCGCTGCATCCAGCTCAATACGCCAAATTGGGAGAAAGATAACCGCAGCGAGGGCTAGGCTGCATACGATAAGTATGGTGCGGTTCGCAGATGTCATAAGTGTTGAATTTTTCACGTTGTATATAGTTAAATAGTTACGTCGTAGGTTTACTTTCGCCGGTATAGTATTTAATAGGAACACTGCTTCCTTTTGCCGAGACCCTTACATAACCAGACATTTCCTGGTGTAAAGCCGAACAGAAATCTGTACAATAGAACGGGAAGATACCCACGCGGTCAGGAACCCATTTTAACGTAGTCGTCTCGCCGGGCATAATCAAAAGCTCTGAATTATTTGCACCTTTAACGGCAAAACCATGAGGCATATCCCAATCCTGTTCCAGGTTAGTGACATGGAAGTAAACTTCGTCTCCTAATTGGATGCCTTCAATAACGTCTGGTGTAATGTGTGAACGTATGGTGGTCATGTAAACCCGTACAATATTACCTTCGCGTACCACTTTTGCTTCTGCTTCACCATTTGTTTTATAGGGGTGTTTATTTGCATTGATATCGTATATCTGCAAAGATTTATCCATCAATAAATCGGCAGGCAATGCTTGTGCATAGTGTGGCTCTCCGATAGTTGGGAAGTCAAGCAACAATTCCATTTTATCACCACTGATATCAAACAACTGTGCACTATGACAGAGTTCCGGCCCGGTAGGTAGGAAACGGTCTTTCGTAATTTTGTTGTAAGCAACCAAATATTTGCCGTATGGTTTCTTCGCATTGCCACCCGCTACCATCAAATGCCCAACGGAATAATAAGTAGGTTGCCTGTCCAAAACCTCTAGCGTTTCGATGTTCCATTTTACAATTTCCGAGGAAACGAAGAATGACGTGTAAGCATTTCCTTTCTCATCAAACTCGGTGTGCAACGGGCCTAATCCAGGTTTCTGTACTTCGCCATGCAGCGCTGATTCGTATTTTACGACCGGAATGCCGTCGTATGCTTCACTCTCAAAATCTTTATTACTGATTGCGTTTTGTAGCTTTTCAAAACTGAATACTGGAATCAATGCAGCGAGTTTACCGCTAGCCACAATATATTCTCCAGTTGGACTTACGTCTGCACCATGGGGTGATTTAGGACAAGGAATCAAATAGGCTAAATCTTCAAAGTCAGCGATATCAAGAACGGTAACTTCTGTTTTCATTTCGTGCGTAGCTGAATGGGTATGCTCATCCCATTTGTTATGGGCATAACGTACATTAGTTTGTTTGGCACCTCGTCCCGCTTTGAAATATTCTTCTGCTTTTTTCCAGTTAATTGCTAAAATGAAATCTTTGTCATTTTTTGACGCATTAACTTCTAATAAGCTGTGGGCTTGCTCTGTGTTGTAACAGCTTAAGAATAGCCATCCGTTGGACACGCCCTTGCCAGCACCAGATAAGTCAAAGTTTAACCCTGGCGTGCGTAATTGGAAAGCGATATCAAATTCTCCACTTTCTTTATCTACACTTACAAAGCTGATATGTCCTTTAAAATTTTCTTTATATGACTCGATGGGCACATCGCTTTCCGGACCATCTGGTGGAACACTGAAACGTGTCGCGGCAATGACATATTCGGAGTTCTCTGTTGTAAACGGCGAACAGTGGTTACCACCCGTATTCGGAATCTCGATGATTTCATCGGTACGGAAAGTCTGTAAGTTAATTCTGGCCAAACGTGGTGTATTGTTCGAGTTTGCAAACATCCATTTACCGTCGGGCATACCATCTGTAAAAGATGCTTCGATATGGTGTAGGTCATCCCACGGAACGAAGCCGTGAGAAGTTTGCAGCATAGGTTTAGTTTCTTCGCTGAATCCCCAGCCTTTTTCGGGATCTACAGAAAAGACAGGAATAACACGAAATAAACGACCGCTTGGCAAGCCATATACACTCATCTGTCCGCTGAATCCTCCCGAAGCAAAGTTGTAAAATTCATCATACTGCCCAGGTGGAATATACGTCCGCTGTGCTGCATCGCCCGTAACGGCATTGCTGGTTCCTTTAGGCCGACAAGCTTGAAAGGAGGCGGCCATTGTCGCTGCAGCAAGGCTTAATACTAGATACTGTTTTAGTCTCATTGTTTTATATATTTTGTGCTAACAATTAATTAATTCTTTTGAATTATTTTACACCGTCATTTTGACGCATGAATTCTAAAATACTTCGAGCTTCGGTCTCGCTTAGATTTTGGTTAGGCATGCGCACTAAGCACAATTCTAATTGCGCTTGTAATTCAGGGTCTTTATCAATCATCGGATCCGGATTTGTAATGAAGTTCATGATCCATTCCGGCTTGTGTTTTTCGGAAACACCGGCCCATCCTGGCCCTACCAAACGCTCCTCTGTATACTTATGGCAACTGGCACACTTTACGTCGGCAATAGTTTTGCCTTCTTTGGCCATGGCCACATCCAGCTGGTCACCCACCTCCACAGCATCAAATTTTCCTTCGCCACGATTAGGGTCGTATGTGCTCGCGTCAGACGTTTTGGTTTTTTCTTCTGGGAAGGAACGGTTAGTTTGTTGATTGTTGTTACTGTTTGAATTACAGGCATATAAAAATATGCCAATCATGCAAAGTGTCATTAATTTTTTCATCTTATTTCTCTCGTTAGTTATCATTTAAACATTTCTTTTTTGTATTTGTTTTACAAAGCTACCGCAGGATACAAGGTGTATTTTATGCGTTTGGTCATAAAGTAGTTCGGTATGGAGATTGAATCTGATTTTATTAATGTTAAGTTGCTGTTTTTTAATTGATTAGGTGTTTAATTGATTCTTGTCACTTCTTGGGATGATTTCCATCAATTGTTTTACGGGAGATAAACGTTTACTTTGTAAACAAGTAATCTATATAATAGCGACTTATGATTCCTGTCGATTTACTTTTGGAAAACGGAGCAGCTTATCGGAAAACCGAGCCTGGAGAGATTATTTTTAATGAAGGCGGGGTTGCAACTTATTATTACCAATTGGTGGAGGGACGTATCAGATGGTGTAACCTTATGGACGATGGCCGAGAAGTGCTCCATAAAATTGTTGAACCCGGTGATATTTTTGGAGAATTGCCTCTTTTTGACAACGGCGTATATGCGGCGAGCGCTATTGCTGATGTCGCCTGCACCTTATTACGCTTGCGCGTGGATACGTTTAAGCAATTATTAGAAGAATATCCGGCGATTCATATTGATTTTTCCAGATCAATGGTAAGCGACCTGCGTTTTAAGTTCATGTTGACAGATATTGTTAGTCGAAATTCTCCGGAGGATATCATTACCGCCCTTATTCAATATCTGAACCAGGAAAAGAAATTGATTTGCCAGGATTGTAACCGTTTGATGTTGACACGGCAACAATTGGCGAACATGACCGGTCTACGGGTGGAAACTATTATACGGGCGATCAAAAATATGGAGCGGAACGAACGTGTAAGTATCATTAGAGGAAAAGTGTTTATACCCGCAGATGGTATTGGAGGGATTTCGTAATATGTTAGGTTTTATTCAAAAAAATACCGTTCGCCATTGGCTTATTGTGGCGGTCTTAAATTTGTTGATTGTGGCAGGTTTTGGACTTTTGATGCGCCTAAAAACTATTTTTCCCCTCACTTGGGTTAATCAAAAGTATATTATGCATGCGCATTCACACTTTGCTTTTTCCGGATGGGTGTCCCATGCTTTAATGGTTTTGATGTTGATGGCTATATTTCGCTTGCGTGCGAATGATCCGTTGCCATCGCGTTATCAATATATCATTACGGCTAATCTGTTGGCATCTTTTGGGATGCTTGTTTGTTTTACCTTGCAGGGATATGGGCTTTATGCAATCATTTTTTCGACGCTAACGCTATTTATATCCTTTATTTTTGCCGGAATCGGTTGGCGGGATATCGGACGATCTACCATTCCGTCGGTGGTGAAATATTGGTTTAAAGCCGCCTTGTTCTTTTCGGCTTTATCGTCATTAGGAACATTTTCACTGGTGCGGCTGATGGCTACACAACAGTTGGATCCCCTAAAGCAATTAGCTTCGGTATATTTTTATCTCCATTTTCAATACAATGGTTGGTTTCTGTTTGTCTGTTTAGGTTTATTTCTCTATTGGCTTTATGGTAGCAGCGGTGTAGTGGCGTGCAGCAAACGGCTTTTTTGGTTATTCTTTTCTTGTGTTATTCCGGCCTATTTCCTTTCCGTTTTGTGGTGGAAGGCCTTCCCCGATTGGCTATATGTGATTGTAGTGGCTACCGTTTTGTTACAATTGGGTATATGGCTTCGGTTTGTACGCCAGGTGTTTCTTTCCTTTAGAGAAGGAAACGCCTTACAAGCGATAAACCCAACAACTAAAATTATCTGGACAGGGATAATGGGGGCTATTTTTCTTAAAATACTATTGCAGGCGGCATCTGTAATACCATCGTTGAGCCAACTGGTTTATGGCTATCGACCTATTGTGATCGCTTATTTGCATTTAGTGCTTCTGGTTATTATTTCGCTTTTTATCGTAGGTTTTGCTTTTCAGATGCATATCCTGCACCTAAACAAAATCGTGCACCGGTGGATGATGGGATTGGCCATTGGTGTGGTGCTTAATGAATTTGTGCTGATGCTCCAAGGGATCGGTGGGCTCGTGCGGGTTTACGTGCCATATACAAATCATTTTTTAGTATTGGCTGCGGGTATTATCGTAATTAGTGTATGTGGTATTTTATGGAAACAAAGAAACTTTCAGTAGAGATATACAAGATAGGTATCTCTACTGAAAGGTGTAAGAGACGGTTAACGGTGTTCGACTACACCAATGTATAATGGTGCTTTTTCATCGCCAGCTTTGCCTGTTAACATAATGGTGTAATAAGAACGGTCCAATAAACCTGTTCCATTGTCTTTTTTATATTCTCGCTTTGCTATTTCGTTGCCATCTGCATCGGTGACTTTGAACGTGTAAACGCCGCTCTTTTGTACTTTAAAAGCCTGGTTTGCTACAACAGATGCTCCGGTTTCTATCGGTCTATTGCTGTATAGAGGCTCATCTTGACCTTCAATAAGTAAATTTACACCGTCTACACCATCTGCGAGGTTTAAAAAGCGTATACCGGATTCGTTTTGACGGAGGTTTTCGATGACTTTATCCTGTGTCATGGCAAATATAGGATCTTCGTTCGTACCATACACAAAAGAGGTATAACCGCTGTCCACCTTAATAGTCAAGGTAGTGTCGATTAAAACGGTTTGATCGTTGTTGTAGTTTGTTATCGTTAATTTACGGCTTCCTGGGTACAACAGCTGTGCGCCTGAAAAGGTTTGGTACTTTAATACCATTGGACTGCCATCGAGTGGGTTACCAATAATATTACCGTCGAGACGATATAATAAACCCGACTCTGCCCCTGCATAGCTATTTACGAAATACATAAGTCCTGCCGCAGGCATGTTGTTCCATGGGCCCTCATCGTTATCCTTCAAACAGCTGCTGAAGGTAAGGACAGTGATAAGTAATAAAAAACAAGATTGTAGTGATAACTTTTTCATCGTATTAAATCATTTTTCCATATGGTAATGAACTCTTATATGCTTATTTACGATCCTCTTTGCGAAGTAGTAGCTTATGCAAGTTTCGTTTACTCGATATGTTTTAGAAATTATACGGGATACAGAAAGAAAATGCTACAGTGTAAAAGAACATTTTTTTATTCTTGCTGATTAGCTATCGTTTCTTTTTTCTTTTCGTGTCTTTGATTGAAATTAGATAATGCCATAATCCTCGGGATACTGCTATGCGGTGCTAACTCCCGCAATTTTTTTATTCGTTTAGCACGTTTATAAACTTTGATTTTTTTGTTGTTTTTGTAAAGGTTCCAATTCATTAATAGAACACTGCCAAGTACGACAACTAAGCCTATGATCTGTAACGAAGTCACACGATGGTCGGTGAAATAATGGGCTAATACTAAAGCTACGATAGGGTTAATATAGGCATGTGTACTAACCTCGGTGGTGGGACGATACTGGAGCAACCATATATAGCTGCCGAATGCTAAAATAGAACCCATAGTTGCGAGATATAGGATAGCTCCCCAGTCTTCCGGCAATACATCACGTATCTGAAAGCGGGCGTATTCACCATTCACAGAAGCAACCACGGTAAAGGCGATACCCGCACAGACCATCTGCCAAGCTGTTTTTACCATGACATGTATATCTTCTTCTCCACGTTCCTGCATCTGTTGGTTTCTTTTTTCTTTACTGTATTTGGATATCAAAGAACCTATCGTCCACGCGATTGTTCCGCAGACCAAAACAAACATGGCTGTGATTTTGATGCTTTTATCTCCCGAAGGATCTGCCTGTACAAAAAGCTGTTCGGCAAACAACATAAAAACGCCTAAAAAGCCGAAAATTAACCCTAATACCGTGGGTAAGCTCGAAAAGTTCTCTTTCCATTTTGGTTTATCAAGTACAACAAACCATATCGCTGTTGCTGCAGCAATAATGCTGACGATACCACTCGATATATATTGTTCTGACCAGATAACGGCAGCCATGTCGATAAATAGCAGTAAAAACCCCACAAAGAGTGCATCCTTAACGGCCGTTTTTGCGAAAAGCTTATATCCTTTTACATAACAATATCCCATTAGGATGGAGCCTGCTAAGATGAACCGGATAGAACCCAGGACAAACGGACTGAAACTATGTAATGCTTTTTCTATAAAGAAAAAAGTAGAGCCCCACACGATGTATACTACAAGGTATGCAAAGATAATGCTGCTTGTGGCTGGCATATTTTGATTTCCTTTTGTCATATTATCCTTAATCTTCTGTCGGAATAACGAGTTTTTGCTCTTCTTTTACTGTTTCTAAAACGATGGTGGTGCGCGTGGAAATGATTTCTTGTATTTTCCCTAATGCATTCCGCATCAGGTCTACTAATCCAGCAGCGTCGTTGGTCCGCACTTTAATCAAATAGCCGTCATCACCGGCAATATCGTGTACTTCTTGTACCTCGGGAATCTTCGCTAAAAGTAATCCTACTTTTTGCGTTCCAATAGGATCTTGTGCCTTAATAAAAATAAACGACAGCAGCTTCTGATCGAGCGCATCCGGATTAATCTTCGCATTATATTGCAGAATAACCTGTTTCTGTTCTAATTTCTTGACGCGCTCCAGAATAGCGGAAGGCGCCATACCGAGTTCCCGTGCGATATCTGCATTGTTTGTGCGCGCGTTTTCCTGCATGATGCGCAGTATCTGATAATCAATTTGATCTAAGCTAAACTCTAATTTTCCCATCTTGCTGCAAAGATAAGTGTTTGTGAATAATATTCAAAATATTATAATATATACAGAATAATATTCTTTTAATATTATATTATAATGATTATTGTTTGATGTTTGTGTTTTTTATAAAATTGTACAAAAATCTTTTCTCCGTCTCTTTTTCGTCTACGCAAATGCACAATCCACCCTCAACAATAAAATGCCGCATCCGAATGTTTTACAACTGTACAAATTCATCCTTAGTACTGCCCCAAATGTAAAAGATTCAAAGCGGCGAGGTTTATGAACATGTGTTTATTTTTGTGTTCATGAGCTCCCGTTGGTCGGTTTAGTTCTTTTTACGGGAAAAAGAACATAAATTTGTTTCTGTTATATACGAAAACAAACGTGCAAATTATACATGAACTAAACCGGCTGTCTTCCTTATTAATGGGAGAGTTGTTTTATTTACCCGAAAACCCAACACACCAGACGATGCGGTTGGCTTATTCCACCGATGCTTCTGTATACCAGGAACTTCCGCTTGCTGTGGCGATCCCACAGGGCAAAGACGACTTGAAGAAACTTATTTTGTTTGCTGGAGAACAGCATCTAACGCTCATTCCGCGGACAGCGGGTACGTCGCTTGCGGGACAAGTGGTGGGAAGTGGTATTGTCGTTGACGTATCTCGCTGTTTTAATCAGATATTGGAACTAAATGTAGCGGAACGTTGGGTGCGCGTGCAACCCGGTGTGATTCGCGATGATCTCAATAGTTATCTCCGGCCGTACGGCTTGATGTTCGGTCCGGAAACGTCCACCGCAAGCCGTGCTATGGTTGGTGGTATGATTGGTAATAATTCATCCGGTTTGCATTCGATAGTCTGGGGAGATACGCGCAAGAACTTGTTGGAAGCGAAGGTACTGCTCGATGATACGTCAGAGGTGGTTTTTAAAGCGTTGGATGAAGCCGGACTTTTCGAAAAACTGGCGTCGTCGACGCGTGAAGGCGAAATTTATCGTAAATTGAATGCGTTGCTATCCCTTCCGGAAAATAAACAGGCAATTGTATCCGGTTACCCTAAAAAAACATTGACTCGACGGAATACGGGATATGCATTAGATTTCCTGGTAGACGAGAAGAAACCATTCAATTTATGTGATTTGTTGGCGGGATCAGAAGGAACGATAGGTATTGTGACCGAAGCGAAGTTAAGTTTAATGCCGCTTCCACCTAAGGAGATCGGTTTGTTGTGTGTACATTTTGCCGATATGGTAGAATGTATGGAGGGTAATATCGTCGCTTTATCTCACCATCCTGAAGCTTCGGAGTTGGTTGATAAATATATATTGGACTTTACGGTAGGGCATCCTACGTATCAGTATAATCGTTTTTTTATTGAAGGTGATCCACAAGCATTACTGATTATCGAGTTCCGTGCAGATGAAGAGACCGAACTTTATCAAAAAGCGGAGGCATTGAAAAAGGATCTCGTGGAGAAGAAGTTGGGTTATGCGTATCCTTTTATTGTCGGTCTACAGCAAACAAATCTGGTTTGGGATGTACGTAAGGCGGGATTGGGTTTGATACGGAATCTGCCAGGCGATGAACAACCCGTCAATCTAATTGAAGATTGTGCCGTATCCCCGGAAGATCTGCCGGCGTATGTAAGCGATATACAGGTTTTGCTGAAAGAAGAAAATGTGCATGCTTCCTATTATGCGCACGCCGGTGCGGGCGAATTACATATCGAACCGTTTATCAATCTGAAAACGACAGAAGGGCGTCAGCAGTTCCGTGCGATATTAGAGCGTACCACGGATTTGGTGTTGAAATATAATGGATCGTTGAGTGGTGAACATGGTGATGGGCGTTTGCGGGGCGAGTTTATTGGAAAAGTGTTGGGCGAACAGGTGTATCAATTACTGCAAGAAACAAAGGCGATTTTTGACCCTCGTGGTGTATTTAACGCAAATAAAATTGTTAATACACCGCCAATGGATACCTCCTTACGTTACGATAAGGTAGTAGATGGTAAGCAGATACAAACCTATTTTGATTTTACAAAAGAGGAAGGAATTTTGCGTCTGGCTGAAAAATGTTCTGGTTCCGGTGATTGTCGGAAAACGGAAATTACCGGCGGTACGATGTGCCCGTCTTTTATGGCAACCCGCAATGAAAAAGATACTACGCGCGCAAGAGCGAATATGCTCCGTCAATTTCTCACAAATTCGACGAAAACAAATCGGTTTGACCATGAGGAGATAAAAGAAGTAATGGATTTATGCTTAAGCTGTAAGGCTTGTAAAAGTGAATGTCCGTCGCGTGTAGACGTTGCCAAGATGAAAGCGGAGTTTTTGCAGCATTATTATGATGCCCATGGGGTGCCTTTCCGTTCGTTGGTGATCGCCAATTTTACCAAAAGTCAGCGGTTGGGTTCGTATGTTGCGCCAATCTATAATTTGGTCGTTAAAACCCCATTTTTTGCAAATATGGTAAAATCGGTGGTTGGATTTGCGCCTAAACGTTCGTTGCCGACTGTTCATTTCACGACGTTGTCCAAATGGGCGCGGAAGCAACCCGCACAAAACCGGAGACGAAAAGTATACCTGTTCAGTGATGAGTTTACGGAATACAACGATACCGCTATTGGTATAACGGCATATAAATTGCTCACCTCATTGGGGTACGAAGTCATTATACCCAAGCACGTGGAAAGTGGACGAACATATTTATCCAAAGGTTTTGTAAAAGAAGCGAAGGAAATAGCGGAAAGAAATGTGGAACTCTTAAAGGATCTGATAACGGAAGATACACCGCTTTTGGGAATAGAACCGTCTGCCATTATCACCTTTCGGGATGAATATGTTGATTTGGTAGGGGTGCATTTGCACGAAGCAGCGAGCAAGTTAGCCAATCGCACCTTGATGATTGATGAATTTCTGGTTAGGGAAATGGACGCGGGTAAGATTCAGCAGGAACAGTTTACAAAAGTGGCGAAGAAGGTCAAGTTGCATGGGCACTGTTATCAAAAAGCATTTCACCTAGTTGGTTATACAGAAAAATTATTATCGTTTCCCCAAAATTATAGTGTGGAAGTTATCCCTTCGGGCTGTTGCGGCATGGCGGGATCTTTCGGATACGAAGAAGAGCATTATGAGGTGTCAATGAAAGTAGGGGAGCTTGTACTGTTGCCAGCAGTACGTGCCACGGATGAGCAAACGCTTATTGCTGCTGCAGGAACATCTTGTCGGCATCAGATTAAGGACGGTACCGGACGAAAATCCTACCATCCCGTAGAAATATTATATGATGCTTTGGTACGATAAACAATTTATTCGTATTTTGCTTTTTTTAAAGTTAGGGTATTAAGAAGTTAGAGAGTTAGACCCGTCTCACTCCTTAACTCTTTAACTCTCTCACTTTTTTAAAATATAAAAACGTTCAAAGAAAACGATATATACAGATGAAAAGGACAATTTTACAGGCAGCAGCAGTCATGATGTTGGCATCAACATTAACAAGCTGCGGAAATAATCAAAAAGGTAATGAGCATGCCACAGAAGATGCCTTAACGGCGAATCTTGGGCAGTATGTCGCAACGTCTACGACGGATAATCCCGCAATATTCTTGTCGTTAGTCAACTCCACAGAAACCGATTCCTCCATAGTGTATGTTGGAAAATCGTTGAACGATACGGATACACTGGGGCTGCAGATTGAAATAACAAAAGATATTCCGGGTGGTGTCTTTGAAGATGGAAATGTAAATGAGGAAAAAGCCTTCCACGAAGGTGCTATTAAATTTAGCTCGATCGGCGAAGCGTCTGACAGATTTGTAAAGGCTGTAGCGACTTTGTACGAACAGCCAGTTGATGGCGGAATGACAGATGCGATACTCGAGCCTCTTGTATTCTCTTCCAATAAAACAGCAGTCGATCTGACAGGAAATGGAACCTATGCATTTAAATTATTTTTTGCCAACAGTATCGGTGAAGAAGCGGAGGTGTTTGCAGAATTGAATTTGTATAACCGCTCCTTTAAAATGTGGGCGAAAGATGCGGACCAATATCCACGTATATTGTCGGCATTTACAGGTGGTTTGTAAAGAAAGCGGGGAATGATGAAATATATTTTTCTTTTGCTAGTGGCAATTGCTGGTCTGTTACCGTTACATGCCGCAACCGTCGATACGATTACCGTACAGAGTGTACGAATGAGCAAAGACATCAAAGCGGTTGTTATTTCTCCGGAAAATAAAAAAGCAACGTCGACACTCTATTTATTGCACGGCTATTCGGGTAATTACGCGAGTTGGTTGCAGACTGCTCCCCATATCAAACAGCTTGTCGATACCTATGGCTATATGGTCGTTTGTCCAGATGGCGGTTTCGATAGTTGGTATTGGGATACGGAAACTTCCGATTATCAATATGAAACATTTATTACCAAAGAACTTATACCTTTCGTTGAACGACAATATCAAGTCGGATCTGACCGCGCCAATCGTGCGATAACGGGATTGAGTATGGGAGGGCATGGCGCTTTGTACCTAGCGTTTCGCCATCAGGATCTATTTGCTTTTGCAGGTAGTACCTCCGGTGGTGTGGATATTCGGCCTTTTCCAAATAACTGGAGTATGAAAAAACGTCTTGGCGATTATCATGAAAAACCAGCGGTTTGGAATGCCCATACGGTTATCGAATTGACGCATCTTGTTAAACCCCAATCGCTTCAGTTATTTATAGACTGTGGAACAGAAGATTTCTTTTTTGAGGTGAACAATAAATTACATGAAAAGCTTACGTATATGAATATACCGCATCATTATCTGACGATGCCGGGTAAACATAACGGCGAATATTGGGCACGCTCGATAGATTTTCAAATGGGTTTTTTTGCACAATGTTTCCAAGATCAAAATGCTAAGAAATAGACCGATAGATGAATAGGTTGTGGTTGATTTTTGCTGTTCTGTTTGGTAGTATAAATGCGTTTGCACAACAGGTCGTGCTCAATGGCGTCATTCGGGATGCCGAATCTGGGGAAACGTTAATTGGGGCGGTTGTATTGGCAGAGCCGGGTCTGCAAGCAGCAAGCACCAATGCGTATGGCTTTTACTCGTTGGCGCTGTCGGAGGGAAAACATCGGGTCACCTTTAGTTACGTCGGTTACCAATCCCATTCGGAAGAGATAGATATAAGTGACAGCCAGCGGCTGAATGTAGAGCTCCGTCGAGGGAATAATACACTAGAGGAGGTTGTTGTTTCGGCAGAGCGGAAGGACGATAACGTCTCTAATCCACAAATGGGTGTGCTTAACTTTACGATGGAGGAAGTTAAAAATGTTCCGGTGGTTTTTGGAGAAAGAGATTTGTTAAAGACTATACAGTTATTGCCGGGGGTGCAGAGTGGGGGAGAAGGCTCATCCAATTTTTATGTCCGCGGTGGTGGTGGTGACCAAAATCTTATTTTGCTTGATGAAGCAACGGTATATAATGCTTCGCATTTATTGGGATTCTTCTCTACTTTCAACTCGGATGCGATTAAGGATGTACAGCTTTATAAAGGTGGGATCCCGGCTCAATTCGGCGGACGTATCTCGTCCGTTTTGGATATTGCGATGTTGGATGGTAACCAAAAGAAATTGACGACTGAAGGGGGGATAGGTCTTATCGCTTCCCGTCTGAAAGTAGAAGCGCCTTTAATCAAAGATAAAAGCTCGTTTATGATCAGCGGACGTCGAACCTACGCGGATATGTTCCTGAAGTTGTCAAACGATGATGATGTCAATAAAAGTAAACTTTATTTCTATGACCTCAACGCGAAACTCAATTTTAGGTTTAATGATAAAAATACACTCTATCTATCGGGCTATTTTGGTAAGGATGATTTAGGCTATTCCGATCTCTTTAATTTTGATTGGGGAAATGCTACGGCAACCGTACGATGGAATCATATTTTTAGTGATAAGTTGTTCAGTAACACTTCCTTGATTTACAGTGACTTCACTTATAATGTGCAGGTGTCCAGCGATGATAGTAACTTTGGTATAGCATCTAAAATTCGTAATTGGAATTTCAAACAGGATTTTTCCTATTATCAAAATCCGATAAGTACCTGGCGTTTTGGTGTTCATGCTTTACAGCAATCTATTTATCCGGCAAGTATAACGGCAGGCGAGAATACATCTGTTAATTCCATTGATGTCGACAATCGTCAGGGCGTAGAAGTAGCTGCGTATGTATCGCATACCTGGAGTCCTCTTGATTGGCTTTCGGTACTGTATGGACTTCGTGCTACCGATTTTATGGTGATGGGGCCGGGTACATTTTATACGTATGATGATGACGGCGAAGCTGTCGCAGAGCACTATTACGGGAGGGGGACAGTTGCAAAGCATTATTTGAATGTCGAACCACGGTTGTCAGCCAGTTTTCTGCTGAATGAGCAACATAGTATCAAAGCGTCGTATAACCGTATTGCGCAAAACCTACATCAATTGACCAATACGACCGCAAGTTTGCCTACCGACCAATATGTGGTGAGTAGTTTGAATATCAAACCCCAAATTGCAGACCAAGTTGCTGTCGGATATTTCCGGAATTTCAAAGACAACCGATATGAATTTTCGGTAGAGACTTATTATAAACACATGGATAACCAGATAGATTTCCGAAACGGGGCAGATCTGCAAGCAAACCAGTATCTGGAGGGGGATCTGCTGTACGGAATCGGAAGGGCCTATGGTGTTGAAGCATATCTTCGGAAAAGTACGGGTAAGCTGCACGGATGGATCAGTTATACACTTGCCAGAAGTGAACGTAAATTTGATGAAATTGATAATGGCCAATGGTTTAGGGCACGTCAGGATAGAACGCATGATGTTTCGGTGGTCAGTATGTATGAACTATCAAAAAAATGGACGTTAGGAGCTACGTTTGTATACTATACGGGAAATGCCGTGACGTTTCCAAGTGGTAAATATGAAGTGGACGGAAAAACAATGTTCTATTATACAGAAAGAAACGGGTACCGCATGCCCAATTATCATCGATTGGATTTGTCTGCTACCTATGAGCCTGTTCTTTCCGATAAGCGTTTTCGCTCGAGTTGGACGTTTGGTGTTTATAATGCTTACAATAGAAGGAACGCCTATATTATCGACTTCCGGGAGAACAAGAACAATACAAATATAACGGAGGCGTACAAGATAGCGCTCTTTGGTATCATTCCCTCTGTTACGTGGAATTTTAAATTCTGATGATATGAATATGCAGCGCTACATCTATATATTATGTACATTGTTATTTTTTTCGGCGTGCGAGGAAATAATTGATGTGAACTTGAACGATGCAGATCCTCGGGTGGTGATTGAAGCAAACCTCTCGAATTTACAGTCTACACAACGTATAAGAGTATCCAAAACAGTGGCTTTTAACGAGCCTGTGAACTCGGTTGGTGTGACCGATGCGGTTGTACTTGTGCTAGATAGCAGGGGAGGATATCATAATTTTCAGCACGAACGAGATGGGAATTATGTAGCCAGAGATTTTACGCCGGTACCGGAACAAATCTATTCTTTATATGTAGAAGCGGAAGGGGAATCGTTTCATTCTTCCTGTTATATGCCTACCTATGTAGACGTCGATTCTACGGGTATTGTCCGTGAAAATATTCTAGGAGATAGCTATTATTTTGCGACTTTCAAATTTAATGACCCTGCCGATGTAGCTAATTATTATAAATATGATATCTCGATAAATGATGCAAATTATCGCTTCTCTACGGTGTTTCAAGATAAATTCAACGATGGGCTATATGTTACACACCAGGTTTCTGATTTGGATGCGGAGTTGAATCCGGGAGATTATATTTCGGTGCGGCGTTATTGCATAGATGAAAAGGTGTTTGACTATTGGAATGAATACCAAAGTACAAATCCCGGTTCTGCGGCTCCGGGAAACCCTACCTCAAATATTTCCAATAATGCGCTGGGCTATTTTTCGGTCGCCTCCGCACAGGAATTTCGGCTGCAGATCATGGACATGGATTTCGACTGGGATAGCCTTGATGATAGCGCTATTTCGATGCCGTAAATCACAACACACCAAAATCATACCCTGATCGTTTGAGATAAGCAATTACCTTGGGCAATGCATACCTTACGCGAGGTAATGCTTTGATATTGTCGTGAAAGACGATAATAGAACCGTTTCTGACGTGCCGAACGACATTTTGGTAACATTTTTCCGGGCTAATCTGTTCGTCGAAATCACCGGATAGTACATCCCAAAATACCACTTCATAGGTGTTGTGCAACACATTTAACTGTGATTTTTTTGCACGTGCATAGGGCGGACGAAATAAGGTCGTACCTGTTAATTGCTGGCATTTTGCGATATTATCCAGATAAACGCTGTCGGCTGTATCCCATCCCCGTAGATGATTGTAGGTATGATTACCCACTTGATGTCCTTCTGCGAGAATACGTTCATATAGTGCCCTGTTCTTTTCGATATTATCCCCAACGCAAAAAAAAGTAGCTTTGATTTGATGTTCAGCAAGCGTATCCAATATAAAAGGCGTAACCTCCGGAATCGGGCCGTCGTCGAAAGTCAAGTATACTTTCTGTTGTTTTCTAGACTTATTGAACGTTACCTTTGGGTAGTACCATCTTAAAAAAAAAGGTGCTGTAACAAAATACATGTTGATAATATCAGATTTTTGTCCCAAATTTAAAAATCATTTTATGCTTAATTAATCAAATGACACGAAAAATATCCTATTATATTGTATTATTCTTCATTTTGTTCGTTATAGAGGTTCCCATAGGATATGCACAAGTAACATTACAGGAGGCCGTAGAGACAACATTAGAACGTAATCTACAAATTAAACAAGCCGAATTTGGGTATCAGATCAGTGAGCAGAATCTTTATCAATCGAAATCGGAATTGTATCCGAATTTGAGTGTTGGTGTTAGCAATACTTATAATTATGGTTTGACGTTTGATCAAACTTCGGGGCAATTGATTCGGGGGAATGATTGGACAACGAGTGCGGGCGGACAGTTGTCTTCCAGTGTAGCGATATTTCAGGGCTTTCAAAAAGTCAACCAAATCAAAGCGAATAAAATCCAACTCGCTGTTGATGCCACGGAAGTGGAGAAAGTCAAAAATGATTTGATATTGTCCGTCGTAACGAACTATCTGGAAGCCATTACGAATGGTGAATTATTTGAAGCTGCCGCACAACAGGTTAAACTTTCTCGCGAACAATTGCGGCAGGATAGTATCCAGTTCCAAGTCGGAAACAAAACATTAGCCGATTTGGCGCAAGCCGAAAACCAAGTGGCGACGGATGAACTGAACATTATGTCGTCTGAAAATGCCTATGAATTATCATTGCTCAATTTGAAACAATTGATGGAACTGTCTCCCGACACAACTTTTACGCTGGAAAGACCTAGTATTGCCGATATTATGGCTGAATATGCGATTACTTCTTTCGATGATGTGTTTAAGAAAGCGTTGCTGACCCAGCCCGCTATCGAACAGGCCAGCTACTATAAGGAATTGGCACTCAAAAATATTGATATTGCGAAAGGCGCTTATTACCCTTCGCTAAGTCTAAATGCAGGATACGGAACAAATTATTCCTCTAGAGCAACAGACATTATTACGGGAGAACAAATGAAGTTTTATAACCAGATTAATGAAAATAAGTCTTTTCAAGGAGGAATCAGTCTGCAAGTCCCGATCTTTAATAACAACCGGACAAAAGTAGCGGTAAATAAAGCAAAGATAGGCTATTTACAAGCGGAAAATGAAGAAGCACTGGCACGCAGAAATCTGGAAAAAACTATTGCACAGGCTATTTTGGATTTAAGATCTGCCAATAAGCAGTATTTCGCTTCCCAGGTAGCCTTCAATACATCGAAAGTAGCCTATGAAACAATTAAGGAGCGTTATGATGTGGGCATGGCCAATTCGATGGAAATGTTTACCGCACAAACAAATATGAATAGTGCAGAATTTGAAATGATCCGTCGTAAATACGAAATGGTATTTCGTGGAAAGGTCATTGATTATTATATCGGAAACCCTATAACTTTTTAACTATATCTTCATGGCAAAGAAAAAGAGCAACCTTCCTAAAATATTGGTCATCTCTGCAGTAGTAATCTTGATATTCGTGGTATTAGGCAGTAAGTTCGGTTGGTTTGGTGACGGAGGCGTGCAACAAGTCGCAGTGGATGACGTAGCAGAGAGAACCATTTCGGAACTTGTTTCGGCGAGTGGAAAGGTTCAACCGGAATTCGAGGTGAAATTGAGTTCGGAAGTTTCGGGCGAGATTATAGAACTGAATGTCCGTGAAGGGCAGATTGTCAAAAAAGGAGATGTATTATGCCGTGTAAAACCCGATTTGTTACAATCTAGCTATGATCAAGTGGTAGCCATGGTTAGCCAACAAAAAGCTAATTTAGCAGCATCACAACAGATGCTGAAGCAACAGGAGGCAAGCCTTATCAACGCGGAGGCTATCTATAACCGAAGTTTGGAACTCTTTAATAAAAAAGTCATATCGGCATCAGAGATGGACAAAGCAAGAGCAGATTATGAAGTTGCACGTGCCACGGTGGAATCGCAGCGTCAGCAAGTCGAAGCTTCCCGGTTTGGCGTGAACCAGTCACAAGCGCAATTACAGGAAGCAGGAAATAGCTTGTCGCGTACCACCATATATGCGCCTTCGGACGGTGTTGTCTCTTTGCTGTCCATAGAACTTGGTGAGCGGGTCGTAGGGACAGCACAGATGGCGGGAACGGAAATTATGCGTATCGCCAATATGACCACGATGGAAGTGAATGTGGAAGTAAACGAAAATGATATTAACCGGGTAAGGGTGGGTAATGAGGCGACCATAGAGGTAGATGCTTTCCAAGGACGTAAGTTTAAAGGGCTTGTAACCGAAATTTCCAGTTCGTCTACTTCTGCAGGTTCCGAAACCGTAGCAACAACCGCCGAACAAGTGACAAATTTTAACGTGAAAGTGCGTATTGAGGCATCTTCTTATGAAGATCTGATAGATGATGATAATAAAAATTCTTCTCCTTTTAAACCGGGTTTGTCGGCAACCGTACAGATTCATACAAAATCGGATAAAGGTTTGGTCGTGCCTATTCAAGCAGTAACCGTTCGAGAGAATGCAAATAAAGCAGATTCGGTAGATAATGCTGCTGTAAAAGAGTATGTGTTTGTGTTGAATGGAGATGTGGTTAACATGACGGAGGTAACAACCGGTATTCAAGACGATAATAACATTATTGTTAAATCGGGTTTAAAATCAGGCGATCGGGTCGTGTCAAGACCTTTCAATGCCATTTCTAAGATTTTGCAGGATGGTACGCGGGTAAAAGAAGTCGAGGCAAGTGCCCTAAATTAGACTTATTATATAATTAAATAGTTAGAGTAGGTTAGAGAGTTAGATCTGTCTCACTTTCTAGCTTTTTAACTTTCTAACCTCAAAATGTACATTTATGAAAAGATTAGCCCTTCTTTTCGGAATGAGTGAGAACGAACGCAGAGGATTTCTGGTGTTATTGGTTCTTATCGGTCTGATAGGAGGTATACCTTTTGTATATAGCTTTTTTCGTCAGGTGGCTACCGATGACATATTGGTCATATCCACTATCGCCGCGGCAGAACAAAAAGCGTTCGAGCTTAAAAAAACGTTTGAATCCAATGCGGAAGAAATACACGCATCCCATAACCTAGCCGAAAAACCATCCTTTTCCTTTGACCCGAATAATTTACCTGCCGAGAAATGGAAAATGTTGGGATTTACCGAAAGGCAAATACAGGTCATTAAAAATTATGAATCCAAAGGCGGACGTTTTCGTACAAAAGCGGATGTCGCTAAAATGTATGTTGTTTCTGATGAAGACTTTAAGCGATTAGAACCTTATATTCTCTTACCCGAAACCCTTCCTGCTCAACCGCGTCAAGTTGCTTTTTCCCCAGAGAAAGCTCCAGAGCCGTCAACAAGGAAA
This sequence comes from Sphingobacterium micropteri, assembly GCF_014692515.1. Taxonomy (GTDB): domain Bacteria; phylum Bacteroidota; class Bacteroidia; order Sphingobacteriales; family Sphingobacteriaceae; genus Sphingobacterium; species Sphingobacterium micropteri. The sequence continues at coordinate 550,480 of NZ_JACOIK010000001.1, forward strand.
TTATGGATTGACTTATCCACAGCTGATACGACAACGTTGAAAGAAATTCAGGGTATCGGTTCGGTACTGGCTTCGCGCATTGTCAAATTTCGAGATGCACTGGGCGGTTTTCATCGCGTTGATCAAGTAAAAGAGGTGTACGGTGTTTCCGAAGAACAATTCCTAAAAATGGAATCTTCGTTGACATTGGGTGATAATGCTGTTGAGAAATTGGCGATAAATCAGTTGTCGGTAGATAAGCTCGCACAGCATCCTTATATTTCCCGTAAAGAGGCTACGCATATTGTACGTTATCGGGAGCAGCATGGGGCTTTTGGCTCGTTGGCGGATTTAGAAGAGATGTATGCATTAAATGATGATTTTTTACGTAAAATTGCACCTTATTTAGATTTTAATTGAAAAGCATGCTAGAAGAACGTCTTAAATCCGTAATTCGGGATATTCCCGATTTTCCGCAACGGGGCATAGTCTTTAAAGATATTACACCTATTTTAAAAGATCAGCAACTCTGTAGTGAGATTGTCGATCAATTGGTAGCGCATTTACAAGGTACGAAAATCGATGCCATAGCAGGGATAGAAAGCCGTGGCTTTTTATTCGGTATGCTCCTCGCAAACAGGCTGAATATTCCTTTTATTCCTATTCGAAAGCAGGGAAAGTTACCTTTTAAAACAATATCGGAATCTTATAAGCTCGAATACGGACAGGCAACTATCGAGGTACATGAAGATGCGTTTGCTCCAGGAAGTAAGGTGTTGATCCATGACGATTTGCTGGCCACAGGAGGGACCGTCGTAGCGGCTTCTAAGCTATTGGAAAAACTGGGAGCGGATATTGTCGGCTATACGTTTATCATTAGCCTAGACTTCTTGCAGAGCCAGGGACGTTTGACACGCTTTACGGACCGGGTGATTTCGCTGGTGCGGTTTGATGCTTAAATAAGCCCTCAATGTGGTAATACTTGTCACCTAGAATCAATACAGACTGCTGTTTTTCCAGACTATATCCTTTACCCTTGGCATAATGAAGTGTTTCATGGGTTTCATACAATGAATTTTGAATGTTTCGTTGTATACGAAATGCCGTGGGCTCTCCATGCTCACTGTACTCAATTTCAACAAGTGCGATATCAATTTTTGGATCTGATGAGGTTATTTTGATTTTATTAGCGGTGCTATCTTTCGTCAAGATGCCCGCGTATACAGGTTTGTTTAGGTCTACCGAGACAAAACTGGAAAGTTCATTTTCCCAATCGGTGATTTGTATTTCTTTGGTTTCGGACAGACTGTCCTTGACCACCGTTTTGTCTACAACCGGTTTTTCCTGCATCAATCGTGCTATTTCCGTTTTAAAGTAATCCGGGATATCGAAATAGGTCTCCCTTGTTACATTTCCGTCTCCGGGATTGGGAGTGCATGATAAGCATAAAGCAGTAACAGCTGTTGCTATTACTGCTTTATAATATGTATTTCTGTTTCTATACCAATACATCACCACCCATATCTGCTGGAATATCGGCCTTTAATAATTTTAATACGGTGGGCGCAATGTCGCCCAATTTTCCGTCTTTAATTTGCTGATAATCTTTATCTATTAAAATACAAGGTACGAGGTTGGTGGTATGGGCCGTATTTACAGAACCGTCTTCATTAATCATGAATTCGGAGTTCCCATGATCGGCTAGGATAATAAAAGAATAACCGTTTTCTAATCCTGTTTCTACTACTTTTTTCGTGCAGCTATCTACTGTTTCTACCGCCTTTACAACCGCTTCGAAAACGCCAGTGTGTCCGACCATATCGGGGTTGGCAAAGTTTAAACAGATAAAATCCGGTTTGTTTTCTGTTATATCATTGCAGATTGCCGTCGTAATACCTTCCGCACTCATTTCAGGCTGAAGATCATACGTCGCTACTTTCGGAGAAGGAATAAGCAATCGACGTTCACCCGGGAACTCTTCTTCGCGTCCTCCGGAAAAGAAAAAAGTAACGTGTGGGTACTTCTCTGTTTCTGCAATACGAACTTGCGTTTTGTTTTGAAGGCTTAATACTTCCCCCAAGGTATTCGTCAAGTTCTCTTTTTGAAATACGACGTGTACATTTTTAAATGTCTCGTCATAGGAAGTCATCGTTACATAATATAACGACAACGGATGCATATCGTATTTAGGGAAATCTTGTTGTGTCAATGCAATGGTGATCTCACGACCCCGGTCGGTACGGAAATTATAACAGAATACAACATCACCCTCTTGAATGGTAGCCAGCGGTTTCCCATCCTTATCTGTGACGACAATGGGTTTAATAAATTCGTCGGTAATGCCATCGTTATACGATGCTTTTATCGCTTGTTTTACATCTGTCGTCGGATTACCCGTCCCTTTGGTTAGTAAATCATAGGTTTCCTTGACACGTTCCCAGCGGTTATCTCTGTCCATGGCATAATAGCGTCCGATAGCACTTGCGATGGTTCCGGTGGAGTGTGTTAAATGGTTTTGTAGATCTTCTATATAACCTAGTCCGCCTTTAGGGTCGGTATCGCGTCCATCCATAAAAGCATGGATAAATACTTGATCTTGCTGAAGTCCGTTTTGCTGTGCAGCATCACAAAGTGCTTTCAAATGATCAATATGTGCGTGTACACCGCCGTCGGACAATAATCCGATAAAGTGTACCTTTTTTCCTTCGGCTTTAGCATATTCAAAAGCCTCTTTGATGACGGTGTTAGCATTGAAATCTCCTTCATTAGCGGCTTTGTTTATACGCCCAAGTTCTTGATAGACCGTACGACCGGCACCAAGGTTCATGTGACCTACTTCTGAATTCCCCATTTGTCCCTCTGGAAGCCCTACCGCTTCTCCTGAAGCTTCTAAACGGGAATTTGGATAAGTGGCTAATAAATGATCTAAAAAAGGCGTTTTTGCTGCGCGTACAGCGTTTGAATTATCATCTTTGCCGTAGCCTAAACCATCTAAGATTAGTAATGCTACTCTTTTGTTTTCTAAATTGCTCACTTTACAAATTTACATAAAATGCATTGGACTCACCAATACCAAACTCAATAAACTGAATTTTCTTTAGAAGCTATTGCTCCCCTGAAACTATGGGTAACTATATGACGGTCAAGATCAATTTAGATACCCGTTAGTTGGCATAGTTTTAGCGTGTTCCAGAAGAGAAATAGAAATAAGATTTATGAAATATTATAAAGAGGTGTTTAAGTATGCGGTGTTGGTTTTATGGTGCATGATGGGTATGTTAGCATTTGCAATGAATACTTCTTTTGACGATGCGGTAAAGAATGCATCAGCAGCTATAAAAGAAGGAAATGCGAAAAAATTGAGTGCTATTTTTGATAACAGTGTCAATCTTTCCGTCAAGCAAGATGAGGGAGCTTTTACAAAATTTCAAGCTGAGCTGCTATTGAATGATTTTTTTCAAACGAATAAAGTAGATGGATTGAAAGAGGAACAGCGCGCCAATACTTCAACCACGTCGTTTGTTGTCTTTTCATTGAAAGCCAATGCAAAAAACTATCGGGTATTTATAAAATTTGTACAGGCTAACAATAAGGATTTTAAGATTGCCGAGATACGAATTGAGTAGCGACAGACTGTTAAAAATTGACATAGGATTTTATAATAAAATATATTTTTGTCATCTTCGCTTATTAATTTAATTCGAATAAATGGCGGTAGAGTTGAGTAAACTGGAGCAGTTTGTGGCGTTAGCACTGCAAGAAGATGTAGGAGATGGCGACCATACTTCCTTATCCACTATTCAAGAAAACGTACGGGGAGAAGCAAAACTGCTTGTAAAAGATACAGGTGTTCTTGCAGGTGTTACCGTGGCGGTAGCAATTTTTAATATTATAGATCCAAATTTAAAGATTAATGTGCTATTGGAAGATGGGGCAGAAGTCAAATCTGGAGATATAGCTTTTTTTGTGCAAGGTAGCGTGCACAGCATCTTAAAAGCGGAACGATTGGTATTGAACGTCATGCAGCGCATGTCGGGAATTGCTAGCCGGACCAATCTCTACGCTAAGCAATTAGAAGGAACGAAGGCGAAAGTCTTAGATACCCGTAAAACCACGCCGTTATTACGCTTTTTGGAGAAAGAAGCAGTGCATATCGGGGGAGGGGCTAACCATCGGATTGGACTCTATGATATGATGCTTATCAAAGATAATCACGTAGACTATGCCGGCGGTATTTCCAATGCGCTAACGCGTGCCCAAGCTTACCGAACGGAGAATAGGTTGTCTATTCCTATCGAAATAGAAGTGCGGAGTTTTCAAGAACTGGAAGAAGTATTGGCCAATGAATATGTGGACCGGGTGATGTTTGATAATTTTACGCCAAAGGAAGTAGAGAAGGCCGTAGAGCTTGTGGGAGGACGTTTGGTGACGGAGGCTTCTGGGGGAATTACCTTGGAAACTATTCGCGATTATGCCTTGGCCGGCGTAGATTATATTTCGGTGGGCGCATTAACACATTCTGTAAAAAGTTTGGATTTAAGCTTAAAAGCTAAAATTGTATAGTTATCTTTAGGAAGCTTAAATTAATATATGATTTCGATTTATCTAATAGGCATAGTTATCTTAGCTTATCTATTTGGCTCCATCCCATCCGCGGTGTGGTTTGGTGAGGCTTTCTATGGGGTAGATGTGCGGGAGTATGGAAGTGGGAATGCAGGAGCGACGAATACCTTTCGGGTATTAGGTAAAAGAGCCGGGTCGATTGTCATGTTTGTCGATATATTCAAAGGCTGGACAGCCACCAATTTACCTTTTCTTTTAGATGCTACTGTTGTTGGTATACCTAGTTCTATGCAATTTGTAAACTTCCAATTAGCACTAGGCGTTATTGCCGTATTGGGACATCTTTTTCCCATTTTTGCGGGATTTCGGGGCGGTAAAGGCGTAGCGACGCTATTCGGGATGGTCATTGCCATTCATCCGGAAGCAGCGCTATGTTGTGTAACAGTATTTTTGTTGACATTGCTCATCACACACTATGTATCGCTTAGTTCCATATTAGCAGGTTTTACCTTTCCTTTTAGTATTGCATTTGTTTTTCACACATCTGTTCCGGCCGTGTTACTCTATGGGATAGCCATCTGTGCGTTGATATTGGTCACCCATCAAAAAAACATTGAAAGGCTTTTGAAGGGACATGAATCCAAGATTTATTTGTTTAAGAAGAAGAAGGTGTAAGATTATATCTTCCTTTTTTAGAAAAAAGGCGTGTTAAGGAGAGTTGGTGAAAGTGGAGGAGGATGACCGTATTTTGTAGCTGAAAAATGTCATATATTTAGCTTTTAGGCATAGGATTTGTATTATATTATTTTTATCTGTTACGTTTGTAGACAAACTAAATGATTATGAAAAAGATTTTTAAATATACTTCTCTAGCGGCTATTATAGCGATTATGGCGGCGTGTTCTACCGTACCACTTTCTGGTAGAAAACAGTTAGCATTGGTAAGTGATGACCAGATACAGCAGCAAGCGGCTGTAGCGTATAAGGAATTTTTGGGTGATCCCAATACAAAAGTAGTTACCGGTACATCGGATGCCACATTAGTGAAAAGAGTGGGGAATAATATCGCTGCGGCCGTAAATCAGTATTTGAAGGCGGAAGGCCTTTCAGACCAGTTTAATTTTAATTGGGAATTTAATTTAGTGCAAAGTGCCGATGTGAATGCTTGGTGTATGCCTGGCGGGAAAGTTGCGGTATATACAGGTATCTTGCCGTTTACGGCTAATGAAGATGGTTTGGCTACGGTAATGGGACATGAGATAGCACATGCTATAGCTCGCCACTCGATGGAGCAGATGTCCAACCAATACGCGTTGCAGGTAGGTGCGCAGGTTTTAGGTGTGGCAACATCCGGAAAAAGCTCCATTGTACAAGGGTTAGTAAACAATGCTTACGGTATCGGCGGACAGTTGGCATTATTGAAATACTCGCGTAGCAACGAATCGGAAGCGGATCAGCTCGGTTTGATGTTTATGGCGATGGCTGGGTATAACCCACAGCATGCGGTATCTTTTTGGGAACGTATGGCTGCGGCGAAATCAAAAGCTAATGCACAACCGGAATTTTTGAGTACCCACCCGAGTGATGCCAGGCGGGTGGCCGATATTGAGAAGCTTATCCCTCAGGCGATGCAATACTATAAGCGATAAGATAATATCTAGTGAAAAAAAGTAAAGGCTTGCGTTATGCAGGCCTTTCTCGTTTCTTCTGTTCAAAATATTGTTCTATTTCCGCGAGTGAGAAAGCATTTAGACAGCGTTCGGGAGATAATCCGCCCTTCCGTGCAACATATACACCATATTGCATGTCTTTTAAGCCTTCCATGCGGTGCGCATCGGGATTAATCGATAGCAAGACACCTTTTTCCAGAGCATATCTTTGCCAACGCCAATCCAAGTCGAGCCGCAATGGATTAGCGTTAATCTCTATAACCACCTGATTTGCTGCACAGGCATCTATTACTTTTTTGTAGTCAATAGGGTAGCCCGGTCTACTGAGTAGCAAGCGGCCTGTCGGATGCCCAAGGATAGTAGTATATGGATTCTCGATAGCCGTAACTAGCCGTTGGGTAGCTTTCTCTTCATCCATGCGTAGGTTGCTATGGATAGAGGCTACGACAAAATCAAATCTCGCAAGGATGTCGTCTGGGTAATCCAGACTGCCGTCGGATAGAATATCGGATTCTATTCCGCTGAAAATCCGAAAGGGAGCTAATTTATTGTTTAACCGCTCGATTTCCATCCATTGCTCTTGTAGCAGCGCTATGCTAAGACCGCTCGCATAAACGGCCGTCTTCGAATGGTCACAGATGCCAAAATAGCTCAATCCAAGTTCATCTCTGCAGTACATCGCCATTTGTTCCAACGAATGCACACCATCGCTATACGTCGAGTGATTATGCAGTGTGCCTTTTAAGTCTGCATACGTGATCAGCTCGGGCAATTGTCCGTTTTTCGCCCAATTTATTTCTCCAGCACCCTCTCGTAGTTCGGGTTCGATATACGATAATCCCAACGCTTCGTAGATTGCCTCCTCGGATGCAAGATTCGGCAAATTTGCTTGTATGGCTTGCAGTTCTTTTATATGTGTATCGTTGCCCGTTGTGCGTAGGAGGTCGAGCGCAAAACGCTCTTCAGTTGTCGATTGGATATCATAACGAACACCCAGTTCGTCGCTTAAATGAACTGTTGCCTCCAGCTGTTCTTCGATCGCGTAGGCGGGTGTGTCTTTTATAAAGGTCACCACCTCTTGAATAGGAGTGGTCGTCAATATATCAATGGAAGCAATGATTTCGCATTTACGTCGAAAATCTCCTGTGAAAGCATGTTGTTGGTCCGGAAAACGGGAAACCAGGCTACCCAAAAAGGTTGCCGCAATTTTTTCGATTCCTGCATACAGGAACAGACCCTGGTTAGCATTGGAAAACTCAATAGATTTACGAATTTCTTCTTGTGTTTTCAAACCGAAACCCTTTGCTTCCATTAGCCGGTTTTCATTGCAGGCATAGAGGAGTTCGCCGATAGATTCAATCTCCAGATCTTTCCAGATGGATCGAATCTTTTTGGGACCCAGCCCCTTTATCGTAAGCATAGCCAAAACACCTTCCGGAGTTTGGGCAATAAGGTTGTCCAATTCGGGAAATGAACCCGTCTCCAGAATCAACATAATCCTTTCGGCTGTGCTTTTACCAATGCCCGGTTGTGTACTGAGCTGATCGATGGTAGCGCTTGCTGCCGGAAATGGTAATTTATCAATCTTAAAGGAAGCAGAAGCCATGGCTTTTGTTCGAAACGGATTTTCGTTAAACAACTCCATGAGTTGACTGTATAACTTAAAAGTTTTGGCTATGGCTTTGTTTTCCATGATGATTAAGAATGATATTCGATTTCCGTTTCCTTTTCTATATCGGGTCGCTTATATTTATTGATAATAAGGCGGATACCGCTATTTTTGGTAAAAAATTTAATTGTCCAGTTAACAAAGGTCACCAATTTGTTCCTAAATCCAAAAATAGAAACCAGGTGGACAAACATCCAGGTTAGCCAAGCTAGAAATCCTTTCATGTGGAAACGGCCCATATCCACGACCGCTTTGTTTCGTCCGATAGTGGCCATAGCACCTTTGTCAAAATATTTAAAATCAGTCGCCTCTTGATTGTTCATATTTTTCAAGATGTGTTTAGCCACATAGGCGCCCTGTTGTTGTGCCGCAGGAGCCACGCCTGGAAGTCCTCTGGGGGTGTCTTCGGTAATCATCGCGGCAACGTCACCAATAGCATAGACATTTTCCATCCCACCCACGCGGCATTGGCCGTCTGTTTGTATACGATTACCGCGCTGAATAATTTCCGGATGTATGCCTGCGGGGAATTGTCCCATCACACCCGCACCCCAGATTACGGTCTTCGTCGGGATACTTTCTCCGTTGGAAAACGTAATCGTGTCACCATCATAGCCGGTTACCTGTGTGTTGAGTAATATATTTACACCAAGATCCCGCAGGTAGCGCTCCGCATCTTGCGAAGATTTTTCGGATAGGGCCGCTAATATTTTTCCGGTACCTTCTACGAGGTATACTTTCATTTCATTTTTCGATAGTTCCGGATAATCTTTTTTAAGCATGTGGAGCTGAATTTCGGCTATTGCTCCGGAAAGCTCTACTCCCGTAGGGCCACCACCTACTACTACAAAATTAAGAAAGCGTTCCCGATCATGGTAGTTCTTGCGGAGCACGGCCTCTTCCAAGTTTTGCAAAACATAACTGCGGATATGTAAAGCCTCATGAATACTTTTCATAGGCAAGGCATATTTCTCGACTTGCTTGTTGCCAAAGAAATTGGACGTAGCACCGGTCGCAATAACCAGATAATCGTAATCATAATCACCAACCGATGTTTTAACAATCTTTTGCACGTGATCTATTTCGGTGACGTCCGCCATTCTAAACCGAAAGTTCTGTTGTGATTTGAACATTTTACGGATAGGAAAGGAAATAGCGTCTGCTGCTAATGTTCCGGTAGCTACCTGGTACATCAGCGGCTGAAAAGTATGGAAGTTATTCCTATCGATCAACAATACTTCGACCTCCTTATCTTTCAAGCTTCTAGCGACCTCGACACCACCAAAACCACCCCCGATGATAATGACTCTCGGAAAGCTTCTTTCAGAACGATTTAATAACATGATAAACTAATTTTGTTCTATTTTGGGGCAAAAGTACGAAAACATAGCGTAAAAAAATGTGCTTTTATTATTGTAATGCTCCTTTGATTTTTAATCTTAATCCGTCGTTGTTGTTCGTAAGATGCAATTGACAGGCTAGCCTGCTTTCCATATCGGCATCTGGTAGTGTATCCAGCATGTCGAGCTCTTGATCCGTGGCATCCGGTAACGCGTCGCTGCCATTTAATACTTGCACATGGCAGGTTGCACACAAAGCCATGCCACCACAAGTGGCCAGAATATCGTATGCGGAAGCCTTCAATATTTCCATCACACTTAAATTGATATCTGTGGGAACTTCGATAGTCTGCGTTGCTCCATCACGATCTTCGACAGTAATATGAATGATGTTTTCCATTTTAGAATGCATTAACACCGTTTACAGTGGTGTATTTGAAACTTAACTTTTGATCCGGATAAACATATTTGAAAGCACTTTGGCACATCAAAGCAGCTTCGTGGTATCCACACAAAATTAATTTGAGTTTTCCCGGGTAGGTGTTGATATCGCCGATTGCATAGATGCGCTCCACGTTGGTCGCATAATCAAATGTGTCGACCTCGATCGCATTTTTATCAATATGCAATCCCCATTCCGCAATGGGACCCAGCTTGGGGCTTAACCCGTATAACGGAATAAAGTCTTCGGTAGGTACGATAACATTTTCTTTCTGTTTATTGGTCAGATGAATGTGTTCCAAATGGCCATTTCCGCCGAGCGAAACCAGATTATGTGATAACAACAGATTTATTTTTCCCTCCTGTGCAAGTCGATAAACTTTATCGGCAGAATCGGGCGCACCCCGGAAAGAATCGTTGCGATGCACCAGGGTGACTTCTTTTGCCACATTGGCCAAAAATACCGTCCAGTCGAGTGCGGAATCTCCGCCGCCAGCGATCACGATACGCTTGTCGCGGAAACGTTCCGGATCTTTGACCATATAGTGCACATGTGATTTTTCATAAAGCTCCAAATTGGTCAAATCAGGCTTACGCGGTTCAAAGCAGCCTAGCCCACCGGCAATGACCACCACTTGGCAATGAATGACCGTACCATCGGAACTGATGACATGATAAGAACCGTCGTCTTGCTTTTGCAAACTTTCCACGCGTTCCCCTAGTGTGAATGTGGGTTGGAAGGGTGCAATTTGTTCCATTTGTTGGTCGATAAGCTCCTGCGCTTTGATACTAGGGTAGCCCGGAATATCATAGATCGGCTTATGCGGATATATTTCCGAAAGCTGTCCGCCAACTTGAGGTAATACATCGATTAAATGACATCTCATTTTTAATAAGCCAGCTTCGAATACAGCGAATAAACCAACCGGGCCGGCCCCTATAATGCATATATCTGTTTTTATCATGGTGTGTTGTATTTATTTAATTATCGGGTTGTTGATTGCCGATTATGTTTATATATTCAAATTATTATATATCGTATCCAGTATTCTGGTGAAATTTTTGAAGTCCTCCTCAGAAAGATTTTCCCAGGCTTTCATACGAATCTGGGCTATCTCGGGAGAAAGTTCTTTTACCTTATTTTTGCCTTTAGCGGTAAGCTGTATAAGTAGACATCGCCTATCCTCCGGGTGGTTTACACGTTCCACTAATTCTTTTTTTATAATAATATCAACGATGCGGGTTAAAGTAGGTTGATCTTTTCCTGTTTTTTCCGCCAGCTCCTTGTGCGTCATCGGGTCTTCATTATATAACACTTTCAGGATAGACCATTGATCGATGGTAATATCGAAAGCTTTTTCTGAAAAGGAGGTTTGTGCATATTGTTTTACCCGTCTGGCGGTTCGATCCAACAAGAAAGAATATTGGGTATATTGTTCTTTTTTCATTTGAATAGTCTGTTTTTTTATGGCAATGAAGCTTGCATGAATGATTGATTTTTCTTTTTTGTACGATCATTCATACAGATTCTATGACAATTATTAGTGTGACAAGTAAATTTACGAAAAGATTAATATTCTACAAAAAAAAGCTTAGATTTTGTCTAAGCCTTTTCGGATATTATCCATGGATCCATTTAAATTTATATTGCATCTCGGGAATTTTTGTCCTTTCTGCCAACCTTGTCAAACGATCGGGCAATTTCATCAGATAGTCTCGTGCTTTTTCCCCTTTTTCGTTCAAGTCCGTCACTTTGTCGATAGCCCATTCGCGGTTAAGTTCCCGAAGAATATCGATATAGTCTAAGGCCGTGTATACTTCGATACGTTGTGCTGCATCGGAGAAATGTGCAAATGCTTCGCCTTGGGGTTCGCCGGCTTCCCGCATAAAATGGGCCGGCATCACGATCTTTTTACGCATCATGTCTTCGAAAGCGATCATGACCTCACTGGGATCTACCTTCATGGCATGGGTTATAAACGACATATAAGCTTTGGCATGCCGTGCTTCATCAGCGGCGATGACGCCACACATTTTCGCCAGTAGTTTATCCCCTGATTTTTTGGAAATGCCCGCTACCCGACGGTGCGACACGTTAGTCGCTAACTCTTGAAATGAGGTATAGACAAAATTGCGGTAGGGATCGGCGCCTGTGCCGATGTCAAATCCATCTTGTATTAAATATTGGGTTGATATTTCAAATTGCCGCATATCGATGCGACCTGATAGGTACAGATATTTGTTCAGCAAATCGCCGTGACGATTTTCTTCCGCGGTCCACGCGCGTACCCATTTCATCCATCCACCTTGTTCATTTTTCTCGACGTCCTCGACCATCGTCAACCAGGACTCATAGGTGGGAAGGGCCTCCTCGGTAATGGTGTCACCGATAAGTACAGCAACTAAATCATAAGGAAGTTCTTTTGCACTTTCCTGCAGATCCCGCACTTCTTCGAAAAAAGTACCGCGCGAAGCATCCGGCAAGAAATCAGCTGGTTGCCACATTTCCTCTACCGGCTTTAGATACTCGCTCATTTCATTTAACATGAACGGCTCTAAATATGCCATAACCTCTTTTCTCGAGCCCTCAGGTATATTTAATGGTAATTCTTGCATAGCTTGTACAAAGATAACGAATTGAGCACAAAAAAAGAATACATCCTGTTGACGTGTTTTCGTACTTAATATACTAACTTTGTAGGATATTTAAGGAGTATAGACATTGAGAACTTTTGATATAGAGCAGATACGGGCGGATTTTCCGATTTTAGGTAGAGAAGTGAATGGGAAGCCATTGGTTTATTTTGACAATGGTGCCACGACACAAAAGCCGAAGCAGGTTATTGATGCCATTACACGTTATTATGCTGATATGAATAGTAATGTGCATCGTGGCGTGCATTATTTAAGTCAGATTTCCACCGACGCTTTCGAAGTAACACGTCGTAAAGTACAAGCATTCATCCACGCGAAGCATGAACACGAAATCATTATTACCAAGGGAACGACGGAGGCTATCAATATTGTTGCTTCATGCTACGGGCGTGCATTTATAAATGCTGAAGATGAAATTATCATTTCTGCCATGGAGCACCATTCGAATATTGTGCCTTGGCAAATGCTTTGCGATGAAAAAGGGTGTAAGCTACGTGTTATTCCCATGAATGATCGTGGAGAGCTGGATATAGAAGCTTACAAATCGCTGTTTTCGGAGCGGACCAAACTCGTTTCTTTCACCTATGTGTCCAACGCATTGGGGACCGTGAACCCTGTAAAAGAGATGATTGATATTGCGCATGAGCATAGTGTGCCCGTATTGGTTGATGGCGCACAAGCGATACAGCACGTCGCTATCGATGTACAGGCAGTGGATGTAGATTTCTTTGCTTTTTCGGGACATAAGATGTATGGTCCGACCGGGGTCGGCGTATTGTATGGGAAAGAGGAACTGTTGAATAAAATGCCTCCTTATCAAGGTGGCGGCGATATGATTAAGGACGTGACTTTTGAAAAGACCACCTATAATGAGCTGCCTTTTAAGTTTGAGGCAGGAACACCTAATATCGAGGCAGGGATTTGCCTGGGTGATGCTATAGATTACATCGAAAGTATCGGCTTAGAGGCGATCAAAGCTTATGAAGATGAACTGTTGGCTTACGCAACATCGCGTTTGTCGGAAATCGACGGAATCCGCTTTATCGGCACAGCAGCACATAAGTCTTCTGTTATTTCTTTTGTTGTGGATGGTGTGCATCCTTATGATATTGGTGTTATACTCGATAAATTGGGTGTGGCCGTAAGGACGGGACATCACTGTGCACAGCCGGTCATGAATGCTTTTGATATACCCGGTACCGTGCGGGTGTCATTGGCGATGTACAATACGAAAGAAGAGGTGGATATCTTAAGAGAAGGTTTGCAACGAGCGTTGCGAATGTTAGTATAAAAAAATGACGATAAACCAAATACAAGACGAACTCATTGAGGATTTTTCTTTTTATCAAGACTGGATGGAAAAATATGAATACATCATCCAATTGGGAAAAGAAGTTCCCTTGATTAAAGAAGAATACAAAAAAGACGATTATATTATTAAAGGATGTCAATCAAAAGTATGGCTATATCCGGAGTTGCGAGACGGGAAGGTATATTTTACCGCGGATAGTGATGCCATTATTACGAAAGGTTTGGTAAGTTTAATGGTAAAGGTACTTTCTGGACATACCCCACAGGAGATTGCACAGGCAGACCTTTATTTTATTGATGAGATCGGCTTGAAAGAACATCTTTCTCCTACACGTGCCAACGGTTTGTTGTCTATGGTAAAGCAAATGAAATTGTATGCCGTAGCGTTGCAAATGAGAGATTAAGATACTTTCCGTATCTATACGGAAATGTATTGTGCATGCACTTTTTCTCCAAAAAATATCGCTGCTTTCTCTTCAAAGTCCAGGGGATTATCCGTTGTGAAAAACTGCATGCGACCGTTTTTTGAACATACTTCTTCCACTTCGGGGTGGCGGTTAAAATAATCATCCAAACTATTGGCAATCAACCGGCCTTGCGGCAAGATTTGTATAGCAGATGGGGTGTGCTGACATATAAGCGGTAATAATAAGGGGTAGTGTGTGCAGGCAAGGATAAGTGTGTCGATCCGCGGGCTTTGTCCAAGTATCTGCGCTATATCCCTTTGGACAATTTTACTGACTATTTCACCGCTTATTTCATTTTTTTCAACAAGTGGTACCCATAATGGGCAGGCGTGTTGATATACTATTATTTCTGGGTGGAACTTTGTGATTTCTATTTTATAGGACTCGGATAATACTGTGCCCTGTGTGGCAAGCACACCGACTTCATTCGTTTTGGTGTATTGATGTATGGATTCCGTAGTTGGACGAATGACCCCCAATACTTTCTTTCCGGGTGGGAGATCGTGCTGTTGAATAGTTCGCAGTGCTTTTGCGGAAGCTGTGTTGCAAGCTAAAATGACAAGATTACAACCTAACTCAAAGAGTTTAAATACGCAAGCTTTTGTAAAATCATAAACTTCTTCAAATGGACGTGTGCCGTAAGGAACACGCGCATTATCTCCTAAGTAAATGTAATCGTATAACGGTAAAGCGTCCTTAATTTTACGAAATACGGTTAATCCACCGTAGCCAGAATCAAATATACCAATTGGGCCTTGCTTTGTTGTATCTATCATTATATCTTCACCGGCTTCTTTTGTTAAGCAAAGATGGTTTTTCTTTGTAAGTTTTCCAACTATAATATCGTTACCTTTGATGTGGAATGAAATTAGGAATAATAATTGTTAGGAAGAACAGGTATAATATATTTTCATCTATGAAGTTTTATTACGTTCTCGTCTTTGTATCATGCGTATGGATGGTGGCGACGTCGGTGGCGGAAGCTCAGGTTAAGAATCAACCTTATTCATACCAACACTATCAGAAATACGACGAACTTCTTTATTCCCCCAATACACGGATGCATACCGCCACTAAACCTTTTCTTTTCAAAGGAGATTTATTGACGAAGTATGATTCCATCCAAAGTTTAAATCAAGTGGATTCGGACAATCTTTTCCTGCGGAAGATATTCAATGAACATCTGGTGGATATTCAAAAAGAAGATCATAGCTTTTATTTGGATTTTTTGCCGGATTTCGTCATCGGAAAAGAAATGATCGGTGCGGATAAAAGAACGACTTGGTTAAATACCCGAGGTGTACAGTTGGGATTGAATATTAAGGATAAGTTTACTTTTTATGCGAATGCATTTGAAAATCAGGGTGTTTTTCCAAATTATCTTACGGATTATATCGATAGAGCAGGTGTGATTCCCGGACAGGGACATGTGAAAGACTTAGCGGGTAATAAAAAAGATTGGATGTATGCTACAGCGAACTTAAGCTATGACTTTAGTGACTACTTCCAGGCAACATTGGCGTATGACAAGAACCATATCGGAGATGGCTATCGTTCTTTGTTATTATCGGACTTTTCTTCAAATTACGCACATTTGAAATTCACGGGTAAGATAGGGAATGTGCAATATACATCGATTTGGGCGTATATGAACGACCCGAGAAATCCACGCATAGATTCGCTCAATTCCGGTGGCCGATTTGGTGACGGTAGTAAATGGGGGGCTTTCCAATATTTGGATTATAACGCCACAAATCGCTTGTCGGTTGGCTTTTTCCAAGCGGTTGTGTGGGCGAATCGTAACGAAGCGGGGCATCGTGGTTTTGATTTTAACTATGCTAATCCTATTATTTTCTTGCGTCCGGTGGAATCCAACAACTCGACTTCGCCTGATAAAATGTTCTTGGGGCTGAATGCTAAATATAAAGTACTGGATAACATGACGGCTTACGGACAATTTTTGTTAGGGGAGTTTACCGCCAAAGAGTTTTTTGCGGGCAACGGTTATGCACATAACAAATGGGGAACGCAGTTAGGGGTGAAAGGCTTTAATATATTTAAGGTGCAGAACCTTAATTTTATAGCGGAATATAATGTCGTAAGACCTTATACCTATCAACATTTTGTGTCGATTTCTAATTATAGTAATAACGGGGAACCGCTAGCGCACCCCCGAGGAGCTAATTTTAGAGAGTTGCTTGGTATGGTCAATTATTCATGGAATCGTTTCGATTTTTCGATACAGGGCCTGTACAGCCGGTATGGCACCGATCCTGACCATTTGACAAACATGGGCGGTGATATTTTTCAGTCCTATCGAACTATCCCCAATATGCATGGGAATTATATTGGGCAAGGTGTAAAGAACGACCTCTACTATGCCGATGTAAAAGCGGCGTATGTATTGAATCCAAAATATAACTTACGTTTCGAAGTAGGCTATACGCAGCGTTATAACCAGATAGCTGAATCGCCTACGGAGAAATCTGGTGTTATCAGTTTCGGTCTTCGGTCTTCGTTTCGTAATTTTTATGGCGATATATAAGTAAAAATTACTTTTTAATTTTTACTTTGCAATAGTATGAAGAAGATCATGATCATAAACGGTCCTAATTTAAATTTATTAGGAGTAAGGGAAAAAGATATCTACGGGAATCAAGATTTCGAATCTTTTTTTGGCGCCTTAAAGCAGCAGTATCCAGCTGTGGAACTTTCTTACTTTCAGAGCAATCACGAGGGCGGTATTATCGATACATTGCATGAGATTGGTTTTTCTTATGATGGTGTCGTGCTTAATGCAGGAGCCTATACGCACACCTCCGTTGCCATTGGCGATGCTATTGCTGGTATTACAACTCCTGTGGTTGAAGTCCATATATCCAACGTGCACAAGCGCGAAGCATTTCGGCATCATTCCTATCTTGCGCAAAACTGTGTCGGGGTAATTTGTGGTTTTGGCCTAAACAGTTATAAATTGGGAATAGAGAGTTTTTTATAGACCATCTATTCCCAATGGATTTATGCTTTCTGTTTCGGCTTTCGAAAAATAAGGTATAGACCGCCAATCATAAAGGGAATACTTAGTAATTGTCCCATATTAAACTTCATGCTGTCTTCAAAAGCTTCCTGGTTTTCTTTGTAAAATTCAAGCACAAACCGGGCACCGAATAACAGAACCAGGAATATACCAAATAGATAACCTGCTTTGGGTTTTGCATTCTTTTGGTACATCGTCCATAAAATGATGAAGATAATAACATAAGCAATTGCCTCATACAGTTGGGCCGGGTGGCGCGCTACCATATCGACCCGTTCAAAGACAACACCCCATGGCATCGCTGTTGGAAGTCCGATAATCTCCGAATTGAAAAAATTGCCTAACCGTACAAAAGCGCCTGCTAGTGGGACAACAATAATCAATCTATCGGTAATCCACATGAAATTTGTTTTCGTTTTTCGGGAAAACAACCACAACGCCAATAGAATACCAATAGCACCACCATGACTGGCAAGCCCTTGAAAGCCGGTCAGCTGGAAACTTCCGTCGACCATGCGGAAAGGGAGGATCATTTCCAGTGGATGTTGGCTGTAATAGTCAAACTCATAGAAAAGACAGTGGCCCAACCGTGCGCCGATTAACGTTCCTAAAAAGATATAAATACTTAATTGATCGAGCAGCTCCTGGGTTTTCCCTTCTCTTTTGAAAATTTTTAACATGAGGATATAGGATACTACAAAGGCAGCTAAAAAGCATAACGCGTAGTAGCGCAAGCCAAAAGAACCTATTTCAAAAATGATGGGATCTATATTCCAATGGATAACATTTAATATTGCGTGCATAAGTCTTCAATTGTGCGGTAAACCTAAATAAATTTATTTTTATATGCAATATAAGCATATGCATATAAAAATAATTATTCCTCAACCAATATTACATCAAATTTCTTATGCTATTTGGGTGAAATTCCTAACTTTGATAGGATGGGTGAGGAGTGAGGGTTAGAAAGTTAGGGAGTTAGAAAGTTAGAGAGTTAAGAGGTTGTATAATAAAGCTGTCACTGGTCAGAGATTACTGCTCACTGAATGAAATGATAATATGGCAAATAAAAAAGAAAAAGAAAAAAAGAAACATGTTT
This sequence comes from Sphingobacterium micropteri, assembly GCF_014692515.1. Classification (GTDB taxonomy): domain Bacteria; phylum Bacteroidota; class Bacteroidia; order Sphingobacteriales; family Sphingobacteriaceae; genus Sphingobacterium; species Sphingobacterium micropteri. Next base: position 568,711 of record NZ_JACOIK010000001.1, read on the forward strand.
CCGTTGTCACGGATAAATCGTTAAAGTTTTTTGAAAAATACATCAATAACCCTTCACCAACCGGTTTTGAATGGGAAGGCCAACGCTTATGGTTAGATTATCTGAAACCTTATGTGGACAAAACCTATATCGACAATTACGGTACGGCGGTGGGTATCATCAATCCGGATGCCGCGTATAAAGTAGTTATAGAAGCCCATGCCGATGAAATATCGTGGTTTGTTAATTATATTACCAAAGACGGGCTGATATACGTGATCCGGAATGGGGGCTCTGATCATCAGATTGCCCCGTCAAAACGCGTACATATTCATACGGATAAGGGAACGGTGAAAGCGGTTTTTGGATGGCCTGCTATACACACGCGTTCGGGCGAGAAGGAGGATGCGCCCTCCTTGAAGAACATCTTTTTGGATTGTGGTGCAACTTCCAAAGAAGAGGTGGAAGAGATGGGGATTCATGTAGGCTGTGTGGTGACTTATGAAGATGAATTTATGGTGCTTAACGATCGCTATTACGTCGGACGCGCATTAGATAACCGTGCCGGAGGCTTTATGGTCGCGGAAGTAGCGCGTTTGTTAAAACAGCATAAGAAAAAACTACCTTTTGGTTTATATATCGTGAATGCAGTGCAGGAAGAAATCGGTTTACGTGGGGCAGAGATGATTACCCATTACATTAAACCGAACCTTGCGATTGTGACGGATGTAACGCACGATACACAAACGCCCATGATTAATAAAATTACGCAGGGCGATTTGGCTTGTGGTCAAGGCCCCGTATTGTCTTACGCACCTGCGGTGCAGATCAATTTGAACCGATTGTTGATCGACGTGGCGAAGGAGAACGACATTCCGTTTCAGCGGCAGGCGTCATCCCGTTTCACCGGAACGGATACCGATGCTTTTGCTTATTCCAATGGAGGGGTTCCTTCTGCCTTGATATCCTTGCCGCTGCGTTATATGCATACGACAGTCGAAATGGTGCATAAAGAAGATCTGGATAATGTTATACGGCTTATTTATGAAGTGTTGCTGAAAATTGAAGATGGGCAGGACTTTAGGAGTTTTATCGTTTAATTCCCGCCTGTATTTTCATCGGTTTCCGTAACAGGGTGGATTTTACATTTTTAATTTTACAGTTTTAATTTTTATTTTGAAATGGACTTGAAGAACAATAACAACGAAGAAGCAGAGAATAATGAACTGAGTATAGAATTGAGTGAAGAGATTGCGGAAGGTACGTATAGTAACCTTGCGATTATTACACATTCTAGCTCTGAATTTGTAGTGGATTTTATTCGCATCATGCCCGGAATACCGAAAGCAAAGGTTAAATCCAGAATTATTTTAACACCAGAGCACGCTAAGCGGCTGTTAGGCGCATTGCAGGATAATGTGAGTCGGTTTGAGGCGGCCAATGGTGCGATCAAAGCAGGGGAGCCCGGGCTGCCATTAAATTTCGGAGGTCCAAAAGGGGAGGCGTAGAATGGATATAGCGGTTAGAAATTTAACGATAGAGGACTACAAGGATTTAAAGCGCTCGATGGAGAAGGCTTATGGTGGTGATACGGGCGATGTGTGGACGCGGGAAAACATAGTAGATCTAATCGAAGTCTTTCCCGAGGGGCAACTGTGTGTGGAGGTAGACAGGCGCGTCGTAGCCTGTGCACTTTCGTTGATCATCGATTCGAAGAAAACTAATATTTACCAGAAATATTATGAGATTATCGACGATGGAAAGTTTTCGACCCACGATTATGAAGGGGATATCCTCTATGGAATTGAGGTATTTGTACATCCTGATTTTCGGTCATTGCGTTTAGGTAGACGTCTGTACGACGCACGGAAAGAGCTATGTGAGCAAATGAACCTTCGGGGTATCGTTGCGGGCGGGCGTATACCGAATTACCATGCGTATGCGGATAAAATAACACCGCGGACCTATATCGAAAAAGTAAAGCGGAAAGAGATTTTTGACCCGACACTGACGTTTCAGCTGTCCAATGATTTTCACGTTTCCAAGATTCTGAAGAATTATCTTCCGGAAGATAAGGAGTCCAATGAATTTGCGACCCTATTGCAATGGGATAATATTTATTATGATCCTGATGCTATTTCTTCGTCAGCTTCCAAACAAACTACACGATTAGGATTGGTGCAATGGCAGATGCGGCTGTTTAAAGATATAAACGACTTTTACGAGCAAGTGGAGTTCTTTGTGGATGCGGTGAGTGACTATGGATCGGATTTTGTGATGTTTCCGGAATTTTTCAATACGCCGTTGATGAGCCCATACAATGATCTACCCGAGCGTGCTGCTATGGAGAAACTTGCGGAATTAACCAGCGAAATTGTGGAAAAGCTGCAGGAATTTGCCGTATCTTATAATGTTAATATTATCGCCGGATCCATGCCGATCATGGAATATAAGAAACTGTATAATGCGTCTTATCTATGCCACCGAAATGGAAAAGTGGATGTGCATAAAAAGATTCACATTACGCCCAATGAGTTTAAGTATTATGGGATGGTCGGTGGAAACGAAATCAAGGTGTTTGATACGGATTGTGGTAAGGTTGGACTCTTGATATGTTATGATGTGGAATTTCCGGAAGTCAGCCGGATTATGGCAGACCAGGGCATGCAAATACTTTTTGTGCCCTACATGACGGATACCCAAAATGGTTATTTGCGGGTAAGGGCTTGTGCGCAGGCGCGCGCTATCGAAAATGAATGTTATGTAGCCATAGCCGGGTGTGTTGGGAATCTACCGCGCGTCAATAATATGGATATTCAATATTCGCAATCTGCGGTGTTTACCCCGTCAGATTTTGCATTTCCCAACAATGGCATCAAAGCCGAGGCGACACCCAACACCGAAATGGTATTGATAGCAGATGTCGATTTATATGCTCTCCGGGATTTGCACGAATATGGCACGGTAAAAATACTGAAGGACAGAAGAAAGGATCTATATGAGGTGAATCTCCTAAAATAAGGAGATTCACTATTTCACATGGAGGATTTGCTGGAGCTGTAGGCGGTTTTGTAATTGGAACTTATTTTGATGTGGGCAAAATATTATATAAAGGATATAATCAGTTGCAACATGAGGCTGGTGTTTGGAAAAATAATCTGATTAGAAGTACAATTTCATCAAAATATTATTCACCATTTTAATTTGAAAATCCAAATAGCCGTTTCTAAAAATTCACGTGAACTATGCTTATAAAAGAAAATTATATTTGCCATTTGAAGTCAGCTAAATCATGGTTGTTTGTGCTTATCCTATTAATTGGTGTGGCTTATCTGTCTATAAGATATCTAGGGATAGAAAGTAAGGAAAGTCTGTGGATACTCATTCCGGCTATATTACTTACAGTGTTCCCGGGGATGGTGGTACAGCTCTGGTACACCCAAAAGAGTAGAGGGACAACAATTGAATTAGAAGATTCGCAGCTCACCTATTCAAAAGATGACTATTCGGTTATCTATACCTATAATGATATCGAGATAATAATGTGTAATAAAACAGCCTCTTATAATACAGGACGTTATACGGCAGGGCTTGAACGGTTTTGGAACCTCCAAGTTTTTACAAATGATGGGCAGACCTTTTTTATCACATGTTTAATGTACTCTGATCTTGATGAGTTGATTGCTTTTTTTAGTGAAAAGAGAATTGACATAAAAGTAAATAACGGTTCTATTGGATTTAAAAACAGTAAGCCAACGAATGAGCTAAAGTAATTCCCTGTTCCAATACCTCAACACCCCATCAACAGATTTCTTCTGGAGCAAAGCATATCTTGAGCCGCAAAGTATTTTGATGCACTTTTCCAGTTCACTTATCTGAAAAACTACAGTAGAATGTGTGATGAGCCTTTTATAGATTTCTAGGGCATTCCGTTCTTGGCCGAAATATCCTTCATCAATCCATGTTTTCAAGAGTTTCAACAGTTCCTGGTTTGTTTTCCGTGTGCTTCCTTTCGGTGCTTTTGGCTTTTTCCAGATGATACGTGTGCCTTCTCCTTCATCGGAGTATATGATATGGGAGAATCCCTTGTAGCCGGCGTCATCTACAGCTTTCGTATGGTAAAGTTGAATATTACCCGGCTCCGTACCATTGGGAATAATTGCGGAGAAGGTACAGTTCAAGATGTAGGGGAGCAAGTCTATCTGATCTTCGTTAAAACGATTTTTGTCACTGGGCTTGACGATAAACCCAAAAACATAGTTATTGGGTTTCCCCAATAGAAAAGAAAGCTCGTCGTCCGTCATGCCCATCTCGTTCAATTGCTCGATGACTCGGCAGATAATAACATAATCCATCCGCGCCATAATGACGTCAGGTTTGTCTGCTTTGCGTATAGATGGTTTTTGCAGGACTTCTATCAATGGATATTAAATTGAATAAATTAAAATATCTGGGTATTCTAAAACCAATTCACCACTCGTAATCCATTGACTTCATTGAAATGCTTGTCTCTTGTGACCAAAATATAGCCATACTGTTTTGCGACAGCAGCTATCCAGATGTCGTTTTCGGGAATCGGCTTACCTTTTTCTAACAATTCAGCTTTGATCATGCCATAAGTGCCAGAAGTTTTTGCATCTGCACCTATCACATTACATCGTTTCAAAAAGCTGTTTATTTCCGATTTGTGCTTCTTGAGATTTGTCGAACGATAAGCACCGAGCAACAACTCTCCAAGCACTACATATGGAATGTCAACCATGTCTCTATCCTCTAGATTGGCTATTATAGCTTCATTGCCCTTGAATAGTTCAATGACTATATTCGTGTCCAAAAGGATATTACTTCCAGTCATCTGGATTGATGGTTTCGCAGGATTCCTCTATGATGTTCTCTATTTCGGCAGCTTCTTCCTTACTCCATATACCTGAAAACTCGCGGAAAGCAGATTTTGTCTTTGTTACTTTACGATCCTCTTTTTTTTCTTTTTTCAAAAAGTTCTCAATAGTAGCTAAAGTAGATTCGCTATTTAACTTCAATATCTCTTCGATGATATGTAGTTTCCTTGCTTCTGATACCATATTGTACCTCACTTTCTTCGTTTATCCTCAAATTTACAAATTATTTCCCAAACCCCTCCCAAACCTTTTTGATCACGGCTTTTTCGTTGGCGTCTTTGGTTGAGAGGTGCTTATACAATTTATCAAGGTCTTCCAGCACATCGGCTTTTGGTGACGCTTTTATACCTTCCAGCACGCGACGTACAAATGCAGGATCGGATAAGGAAACGACCACTTTGTCTACTTTCTCATGCGAGTCACTGACTTCCCAGTTATCCGGCGGAATTAAATCGGATAGTTCACATCCCAGTTCAGCAGCTATAAGCGGATAGTCGGCGGAGTTGTATTGGTTAGGTGTATTTTGATTCTCCATATTAGTTACGTATCCCTCACTTTTTTTGATATCCAAAGATAACTGGTAGGCAGACTTTCCCAAAACAAGTCTTTTGAATTTTATCGTATTCAGTATGTAAAGTGATAACCTATTAATTTTTTCCATTGCAGCATTTTACACTGCATTTGCTTAGTATTAATATTTTGTATACAGCTTAAAAATTTGTAATAATCGAATTTATGATTATATTTGTATCATGATGACAGCTCATAATGCTGTCACCTATTGATTTATTTGGCTATTGATGCTGAATCTTGCTATCGAAAACCTAGGAAATTTTCATTGTACGCAAGTTCGGGAGATCAATGCCTAATCTCTACCTTTGTAGCACAAGGAGAGATGGGCATTCTCTTGTTTTCGTACAAAGGTCTCCTTGGAATTGCAACTTAAATTAGGAGACTTTTTTATGCTGCCATTTTTTCTTTTTCCAATAGCATCTCTTCGATCTGCTTAGGGGTTTTATACCCCAGAGCAGAATGTATTCTTTGGGTATTGTAAAATCCTTCAATGTATCCAAAGATTTCCAATTTAGCTGACTGCTGATCCATGAATTTTCTATGGTAGACCATTTCAGCTTTTAATG
>NZ_JACOIK010000020.1 GCF_014692515.1 Sphingobacterium micropteri
CCGAACCTCTAACAACGCTCAGATCCACCGCCATTATCTTAAATGAATCATCAAACTTTCTATGCATCTCTACAAATTTAAAATTACTTATTAAATCTGTCTCGCACTAAAGGTAGCAACTCCAAGTTGGATATGCTCTACCAGCACCAGACGTTGGCCATTGCCAATGCGCTGGCAAAGAAAGGTTATATGGTCATATGTGTACTGCACGAAATCAATTTGGCAGCCCAATATGCCGATAGGGTCATTATGCTGAAAGGCGGGCGCAAATGGTGGGACGGTGCTCCCGAAGAGGTTTTTACCGCACGTAATATATTTACCGCTTTTGGTGTACACACGACGGTGCAGACCAATCCCCGCACATTGATTACCCAAGTCACCCCGAACGGTATCAAGTTCGACGCAGCGGCTTTTAACTCCAATCTGGCCCGGGAATACAATAAGCTTTCACTTAAAGAGCGATTTGTTTCCTATCGAGACGAATACCCCGCACAGCCGCTCTAGCAGGTTGCAGATGTACTGGGTGTAAGCGAGGCCGATCTGATGTTGTTGGGCTTAGGTGAAAACGTTACGTTGTTACGACCTGAAATGGATCATATTTTACAATGTATCGAGGGTATCGGTGTGGTAAAAGCCGTAACCTACAATCCATATTGCGAAACAGAACGGTGCGGGGTATACCGCAATTTCTCCAAAGAAGATTTCACCACATTGTTTTTGGACGAGGACATAGACCTGCGCATTTTTACAAGTAGGTGGAAGATTGCGCTGGCGGCTGAAGAGATGGGAAAAGAGAGCTTACAGTTCTACGATGTGTCGGGACGGGCAGTGCATAAGATTTACCTGACAGATGCCAGCTATCGCCAGGTCTATCTCGGTTTGATTGCCCGTTTCCGTGACGACAGACAGGCCGTTCCACATATTGAAAAACCTGTGCGCAAGCGCATGGAAGAACGCCGGGATGCAGAGATCGACATCGAAGAATTCCAGAAAGCGTGGAACAACATGCAGGATACACATGATTTCTTTGGCTTGATCCGAAAGTTTAGGCTGACACGTATGCAAGCGCTTAGGCTTGCACCGCCACGTAGGGCCATGCAGGTAAGCCTAGAATCTTTTCGCCGCACCATCGTACAATGTTCAGTAACCGAGACGCCGGTCATGATGTTCACGGCCAATGCGGGCTGTGTGCAGATCAATACGGGGAAGCTGGACCGCATCGATCAGGATACTTCGTGGTTAACGATCAGCGAAGCATCCGGTGGAAAGGTAAGCTTCAACGAAGATGCGGTGCATAGTGTGTGGCATGTGGTCAAGCCCACGGTCGATGGAAATGTAAACTCCCTTGAACTCTATGATACGGAAGGGGAATTGATCGTACAATTCTTCGGATACCGCAAACCAGGTATCGCAGAATTGGAACGTTGGCGTGAGGCATTAGGCAGCAATCTGTTATAAGCGTAGATAGTGCACCGGGCTATACACCAACTTCGGTAGGAGAGAGTCCGTAATACCGCTTAAACGCCCTCGTAAAATTACTCTGGTGTTTGAACCCGACCAACATGGCTATCTCGTTCATGTTATTATTTTTCTCCTCCATGATCAGTCGACGGGCTTCCACCATGCGCAGCCGGGTTATAAAATCGTAGATGGTCGTACCATAATATTTCTTGAAGCCCGTACGCAATTTTGATTCATTGATAGTCGCAACCCTCGCCAATTCCTTTTGAGTGGGGGGATTCACATAGTTCGATTCCAAAAGTTCCCGGACAACTTCAAGTTTTTCGATGTCCTCACCGTGGAGTATTTCATTTTCGTTCTGCAAGAACTGGCTGAACTGCTCAAGCTGATAGATAATCAGCTCCATAATACGGGCATCCGTAAACATCCGTTTGAGTCCCCCGTCGTGCTTGCATTCCCGTATTCCCTCAATGGATTTTCGCATTTCGGGCGTGATATAAAGGTCTTCGTCCATGAACGAAATAGTTACACCTTTTTCCATCTCGCGCATAAAATCCTCGTGCAGAGGTGAAGATGTATCCACAAGATGGAGATAATAGTCTTTGGACAGCACGACCAAAAAGTAAACATATTCCTGATCGGCCTTTACTTCGTATGATTCCCTACTGGCCGGAATATAGCGGATATTGTGTCGACCACGGGCATATCGGGTACTTTTGGAAAATGTGAGATTTCCTTTTTCCTTACAAAAAATAAACTGACTGGCTATGGCATCTCCTTCGACTTCGGTCTCTATCCGTACACGCTCACTGAAATTCATCTCTGAATATAGCAGAAACAGTCCGTTGGTGGAGAGCTGATAGTTTTTCATATCGACAGGCGCATTCTTGATACTTATCTGCCGTTCGGATAAACGATGATTGGGGACGTATTTTTCCGGAATTTCTTCCAGAAACAACCATTCATTATGGTTTTCGAGCTTTGCCTTGACCAGCATTTGTTCTCTTCTTAATTTAAAGGATATAAATTGACAATATCATCTCGGCGTCAAATATACGTATTATTTATAAACATTCTAAATAATAGTTTTATTTCTCCGGCTCGTTGTCCTTATCCAATATCACGAATATAAACCGAAGGCATATTAAATCGCCCTTGTCTTAGCTCTCAACCATTCTGCTTCTTCCGTTCCTAAATGAGAAGAAAGCTTCTCAAATACCCATCTATTATAATTATTCAACCATTGCACATGTTTATTATCCAATAACGATTTATCGACCAAATCTGTCGCGATATAGCAAATCGTTAAGGTCTCGAAGTGTATAAAATCTCCAAATTGGTTAGATTCAAAAGCCTTGCTCAACACCAAGTTTTCGATACGGATACCATATTCCCCCTCTCGATATAATCCCGGTTCAATAGAAGAGATCATCCCCTCTTCTACCGGAATATCCACATTCGTCGGGTTAAACACATGCGGCCCCTCGTGTACGTTCAGGAAGAAACCAACACCATGCCCCGTTCCATGTCCGTAATTTCGTAGTGTTTCCCACAACGGACGTCGCGTGACCGCATCAATCTGATAACCACACGTTCCTTTAGGAAACACCAGCTGAGATCCTTCAATCATCGCCTTCAAAACAAGGGTATAGTCCGCTTTTTCCTCGTCCGTGATATGACCTAACGATACGACACGTGTAATATCGGTTGTACCGTCCTTGTATTGTCCACCAGAATCCACCAGCAATAAGCCTTCTGTTTTTAGAGCAGCGTTACTTTCTTCGGTAGCCTTATAATGTGGCAATGCTCCGTGCGCCCGGTAGCCTGCGATAGTGTCAAAAGAAATATCAACGAAATCATCCCCCTCGGCACGTAGTTCCTGCAATTTATCCGCAATCGAAATTTCTGTTAACTGCCCGAATGATACTTGCTCTTCTACCCATTTGAAAAAACGCGTCATGGCTACACCATCTTTTACCATGACATCTCGCGTGTGCGCTGCTTCGACATCGTTCTTTACAGCTTTCATCAACGTAGACGGGTTAAGGTCTTCCATTATTTTAGTTGATACCGGAACCGCATCATACATCGCGAAGCAGGTTCTTTTGGGGTCTAGCAAGATCGTATCAGCTTTTAACGATGAAACTGCTGCATATGCTTCTGCATACGGTCTGATCTGCACCGCTGCTTGCTCCAATACAGACTTATCCACTTCACTTATTTTGCCCGTATCTATAAACAAAATTGTTTCATTTCCGGCTAACAGTACAAAACCCAATACTACCGGGTTACACGGCACATCGTTTCCCCGAATATTTAATAACCACGCTAAATCATCTAAAGAAGAGACCAGATGTGCGGAAACACGCTTAGCGCTCATTTTTTCACGCACACGGCTTAATTTGCTGATCGTGCTTTCTCCCGTCGTAGCTTCATCTAATAAAAATGCCGGAGAGGTCGGGAGTATAGGTCGATCCCGCCAAATTACTTCTAAAATATCTACATGTCCGTCCACGACTATAGCTAATGGGGCCAGAGTGTCTTTAACGGCTTGTGCCAAGGCTACGGATGCTAAATTACCATCAAACGCCACTTTGCTGCCGGAAGGAAGCTGTTCTGCCAACCAAGTCGCGTATTCTGCAGCACCTTGCGTCTTCAATTTCACGAGTTCGAACCCCGTTCCTGCTAGCTGTTCATTCGCCTGCACAAAGTAGCGCGCGTCCGTCCATAAACCCGCAAAATCAGCCGTAATCACTAATGTCCCCGCCGATCCTGTAAAACCAGAAACCCAGGCAATACACTTGTAGCGCTCCGGCAGATACTCACTAATGTGCGGGTCTGACGACGGAATGATATACGCATCAATTCCCTGCAATTTCATCTCTCTTCGGATAGCATTTAAGCGTTCTATATACGACATATTAAATCAATTCTAGTATTCGCGCAAGTTAATTTAATCTTTTTTTTTCGCAAAAAAAGAAAACAAAAAACTCATCATAGCGAATCAAACATCAAGGACGATGTACATTTTGGAATGCTTCTTGAGTAGAGGAACCGGCATAAACAGACAAAACGCATATGTTAAAGAAAACAATCTACACGATATTATTCCTATTTATATTTTTGTCCATACATCCAGGTTATGGACAAATAGGCAAAGACAACATCAACAACGCTTATCAACAATTTGTAAAAAGTGGTAAATTTCCGAACGGCATAGCATCACTCACCGTATTGGATGGTAAAACAGGGCAACCGATATTTACGAACAACGCTTCCATTGGGTTGCCAACCGCTTCGACCATGAAGGTTATCACCTCCATCACCGCCTTGGATATATTGGGTCCCGATTACACCTATCAAACCAAATTAGCTTATACGGGTGAAATTGACAGCTTGGGTGTGTTACATGGCGACATTATCGTGATCGGTTCCGGCGACCCTACACTAGGCAGTGATCGTTATGCTGCCACCAAAGCCGAAACCATATTAAACAAGTGGGTATATAAAATTCAGCAAGCAGGTATCACCCATATCAACGGACATGTGGTAGGTGACGACCTGTATTTAAACGGCAATGATGTGCCCCCTACGTGGACTTGGGTCGATATGGGAAACTATTATGGTGCGGGAATTTCCGGATTAAACTGGCGCGAAAATAAAGTAGGTGTTCGTTTTAATCCGGGTATAATTGGGGGTACCGCAGCTATTAGCAGCACAACCTCCTCATTAACAAGCGTTCATTTGATCAACGAGGTCGCGACCGGTCCCAATGGATCGGGAGATAAGGTATATGCGTATTCTGCGCCGTATTCCAATACGGTATATTTACGTGGAACATACGGCAAAGACTTGAAAAAAGTCATCGAGATTTCTGTTCCAGATCCGGCTATGGCATTGGCAGAGGAACTCCACGAAGCATTGACCGAAGCAAATATTCCGGTAGACAGTCTACCAGCTACCGGGAAAGGTCTTCGCAATCAAGGCGTACACCTCGGCAAGCCAACAAAACAACTGGATACCCACCAGTCGCCAACACTGCAAAACATCGTACATTGGTTCAACCAAAAAAGCATTAATCTGTATGGCGAAGCCATGCTAAAAAGTTTTGGCATCATCAGCCACAATAAATCCAACAGCGAAGAAGCCGCTACATTGCTCAGTAAATATTGGGAACAGAAGCTAAAAATTCCCGCTAGCGAACTGCACATCCACGACGGATCCGGCCTTTCGCCGCAAAACCGTGTCACTACACTAGCCATGGCGAAAATAATGCATTATGCACAAAGCAGACCTTGGTTTGCCGATTTTCAAAAAAGTTTACCGACCATCAATGGTATAACTATGAAGAGCGGTACCATCGGGGGAGTTTTAGGATATACGGGCTTTCATACGAATAACGCGGGTACGCCGGTTACTTTTTCACTCTTAGTCAATAACTATACAGGAAGTACTTCCGCCATGCGGCAAGAAATGTTTACATTATTGAATAGTCTTAAATAACCTAAAAAATTCGCTAATCTTCTTTTGAAGTTATAGATTTGTAGCTATAGAGATGACGATAATTTACGTAAACAGATGAGTATTAATAGAAAAAAAGACGCTTTAGACTACCATTCCAAGGGAAGACCTGGCAAGATTGCAGTCGTTCCGACCAAGCCTCACAATTCACAACGGGACTTATCATTGGCGTACTCACCCGGCGTAGCTGAACCCTGTTTAGCCATCGCTGAAAATAGTGAAGACGCGTATAAATATACATCCAAAGGAAACTTGGTCGCCGTTATCAGTAATGGGACGGCCGTGTTGGGATTAGGTGATATCGGGGCGCAGGCAGGTAAACCTGTCATGGAAGGAAAAGGTTTATTGTTCAAGATATTCGCAGACATTGATGTTTTTGATATTGAATTAGACACTAAAAATGTAGACGAATTTGTCAATATCGTTAAAGCGCTCGAACCAACTTTTGGAGGTATAAACCTGGAAGATATTAAAGCTCCCGAGTGTTTTGAAATAGAACGTCGCTTAAAAGAAGAAATGAACATTCCGGTCATGCACGATGACCAGCATGGTACAGCTATCATTTCAGGTGCGGCGTTAATCAACGCTTGCGAACTGATTGGAAAAGATATCAGCCAGGTCAAAATCGTTGTTAACGGAGCCGGAGCTGCGGCCATATCCTGTACGTCCATGTATATGGCTGTTGGTGCAAAAAAAGAAAACATCGTGATGTTGGACAGCAAAGGGGTTATCCGTACCGATCGGGAAAACTTGGATGCCACAAAAGCGCAGTTTGCTACGGAGAGGGATCTTTATACTTTAGCCGATGCGGTGAAGGATACAGACGTCTTCATCGGATTATCTGCGGCAGATGTACTGACACCGGAAATGCTGCTTTCTATGGCGCCGAGGCCCATCGTATTGGCTATGGCAAACCCTAATCCGGAAATCGCTTATGATCTGGCCGTAGCTACACGCGACGATGTGATTATGGGCACGGGCCGCTCGGACTACCCCAACCAAGTTAACAATGTATTGGGATTTCCGTACATTTTTAGAGGGGCCTTAGATATTCGCGCAACGAGTATTAACGAAGAAATGAAGATTGCAGCGGTTCACGCCATTGCTACATTGGCGAAGCAGCCTGTTCCGGAAGAAGTAAATCAAGCTTACGACACCAATAATTTGAAATTTGGCCCAGAATACATTATCCCCAAACCAACAGATCCTCGTCTCATTACAGAAGTATCCGTGGCCGTAGCAAAAGCAGCGATAGCTTCCGGTGTCGCTAGAATAGAAATCGAGGATTGGGAACATTATAAAGAGGAGTTACGCAAGCGTCTGGGCAAAGACGATCGGATTATCCGTAATTTGACAAGCCGAGCCAAGAAAACCCCCAAACGTGTCGTTTTTGCTGAAGCCGACAATTATAAAACGCTCCGGGCAGCTCAGATTGTAAAAGAAGAAGGAATCGCATTCCCTATTTTATTGGGTGATAAAGAGAAAATACAAAGTTTAATTCAAGAATACAGTTTCGATTTGGGGGATGTAGAAATCATTAACCCAACGGAAGAAAAAGGTTCTGAGCGCTTCAACAGATTTGTCCAACACCTTTATACCAAAAGGCAGCGCCGCGGTCTGACAGAGCACGAGGCGGCCAAATTGATGGCGACCAACCGTAACTATTTTGCGGCAAGTATGGTGCAGTTTGGCGAAGCGGACACCTTGATTTCCGGACTGACTCGCAACTATGCAACGACTATACGGCCCGCTTTGCAGGTTATTGGTGCAAAACCAAACAGTCGTGTTGCGGGTATGTATATCATGTTGACTTCAAAAGGACCTCTTTTCTTTGGCGACACCACCGTCAATGCTGATCCTACACCAGACGAATTGGCGGATATCGCCATCTTATTGGATGAAGCCATCAGACGTTTTAATATTACGCCACGCATTGCGCTGCTGTCTTACTCCAACTTTGGCTCAAACGATGGTCATACTGCCGTTAAAGTGCGTGAAGCTTCAAAGATCCTTCGTGAAAAAGCACCACACATCATCGCTGACGGCGATATACAAGCAAATTTTGCTTTAAATAGCAATCTTTTGAAAGATAACTTCCCATTCAGCACCTTAAATGGTGAACCGGCTAATACCCTCGTATTTCCCAATCTTGAATCCGGCAATATTGCTTACAAACTCTTGCAGGAAGCAGGTGATGCAGAGGCTTTAGGTCCTATTCTATTAGGGATGAATAAGCCAGTCCACGTATTGCAGCTGGATAGCTCCGTCCGAGAGATTGTCAATATGGTGACCATTGCTGTGGTTGATGTGCAAGAACACGAGAAGAACAAATAGAAATGTACGATTATTTCAACGGAAAATTAGTATTCAAAGCCCCCACCCATGTCGTCTTGGACGTGGGTGGGATCGGTTATCATATCCATATCTCGCTGACAACCTTTAGCCAGATCAAAGACCAGGAGCAGTGTAAGCTATATATCTCTTTTCAAGTCCGAGAAGATTCTCAAACGCTATATGGGTTCTCGACGGAGGGAGAACGACAACTGTTCAACCATTTGATTTCGGTGTCAGGTATAGGTCCGAATACAGGGCGTATGATGCTTTCTTCCATTACACCCGAAGAAATCCAAAGCGCCATCATTAACGGGCAAGTACAGGTAATCCAGAAAATAAAGGGAATAGGTCCGAAATCTGCACAACGTGTTATCCTCGAACTGCAAGATAAACTGAAAAAACAAGGGCCGGATGCGCTCATTCCGCTTCCGATCGCCAAGCAGTCGGTACCCGAAGAAGCACTCACGGCATTGGTTATGCTAGGCTTTGGTAAACCACAAGCAGAAAAAGTGTTAAACAGCTTGGTAACGAGTGATCCGGAACAAACCGTTGAACAGCTTATTAAAGCGGCGTTAAAGCGTTTGTAAACACATAGGTTAATTAATTCTCCTGTGCAGAGACCTCCCACACTTTCACCAACTTATCGTCGCCGGCGGTAATCAACTGGTTACCTATCCACGTGGCCGTATTGATAGACAAACGGTGGGCATCATAACCACGCTCTATGCTTATATTTTTGAGCAAAGACAACGATAGCACATCCCATATTTTGATGGATTTATCCCGACTAATGGTGGCTACAATAGGTAAGGTGGGATGCGGAAGAATACCATACACGGTAAACATATGCGGTGTTAGGGATTCCAGAACGGATAGATCATTCTTTGCCAACCGAACGAGCTTCGCATCTCGACCGCCCGAAAGCAAGCTGGTGTCAGCCGTAGCCAACGCTGTTACAGGTAAACTGTGTATCTGTTGTTTTGTTATCTCCCGAAAATCTGTCGTGTCGTATAGATGTACAATGCCATCCTTATCACCAAACGCGACTTGCTTCGCCTTCACAGAAGGTTCGATGACACGCACAGTGGTGTCTGTTATTTTGAATCTGTATAGCAAGGCATAGGTATCTAATGACCATACATAGGCCATACCTTCTTCTCCTGTAGCGATGATTTCCCGTTTTCCAGGGAGTACTTTAATCGAGAAGACCGCTCCCTTTTCCGTTTGCACCTTGCTGATAAGGGATTGCTTTTCTATATCTACAAACCACACTTCGCCATTGCGCAAACCGATGACCAAGATCCCTTCTCCCTCCAAAAGTTGCAACGCATAAACCGATGCCGGTACCGAACACAAAATACGTCTGAATTTCCCTTCTTTCAAATCCCATTCCACTACCCCCTTATCGTTTCCACCTGTAAAAATTGTCGTAGCGTCCATTCCGGGGGATACGGTAAAAATAGGGTTTTGATGACCGGCTAGCGTATTAGATAAAGAAACATCGATCCTAAGCATATCCTCGTTCTTTCTTATTGGTGCCGGCCTTCCAGATTCTTGGCAATCGTTTGTAAATCCAGTCCTTTTTCCCGAAGCAATACCAGAAGGTGAAAAAATAAGTCAGAAGATTCATTGATAAAATCCTGTTCTGTTTCGGCCAATGCAGCAATAACGGTTTCTACAGCTTCTTCACCTACTTTTTGTGCGATTTTATTCAACCCCCGCTGACGTAGTTTGTTGACATACGACTCTTCGGTAGGCATATCATAACGTTGCTGTACAATGCGCTCCAATTGTAAGAGAAAATTTTGGTTATATTCCGTTTGGAAACAACTACGGGCACCGGTATGGCAAGTAGGCCCTGCTGGTTTAACTTTAATCAATAAGGTATCCTGGTCACAATCTACATGGGCAGAAACGACATCCAGAAAATGGCCGCTTTCCTCTCCTTTTGTCCACAATCGATTTTTGCTTCGCGAATAGAAGGTTACACGCCCCTCTTGTTGGGTTTTCGTCCACGCTTCCTCATTCATATACCCTAACATCAGTACTTCCAGTGTCTGATTATCTTGTATAACAACGGGAATTAATCCGTCTCCCTTTTTAAAATCCATTTTATTTATTTTTTATTCCTCCCTCACCACAATCCCATTGGCTCGTAATGTTTCTTTCAGTTCCGGAATCAATATTTCTCCGTAGTGAAATACCGAAGCCGCCAATGCTGCATCCACATTTGCCTGTTGAAACACGTCCACAAAATGCTGTTGCTGACCTGCTCCTCCCGATGCGATTAACGGAATATGTATGGTATCGTTAATTTTCTTTAAAAACGTATTATCAAAGCCATTCTTTGTTCCATCGTGATCCATCGAAGTCAATAGAATCTCTCCTGCACCCCGCTGTTCGGCTTCTTTGATCCAATCCTCCGTATGTATATCCGTTTTATCCCGTCCGCCACGTAGATAAACAAAATTTTCACCGTCCACGACACGCGTATCTACCGCTACCACCACAAACTGCCGACCAAACGAACGGGCAAGTTCATCAATCAGCGTCGGATTGCGTACCGCGGCAGAATTAATCGAGATCTTATCCGCCCCTGCGTTAAGCAACACTTCCGCATCTTTCAATTCATTAATTCCGCCACCTATTGTAAAAGGAATATTGACCTGACGTGCTACGGCCTTGACCAATTCTATGGTTGTTTTCCGTTTTTCATGTGTGGCCGTAATATCAAGAAATACCAGTTCGTCCGCGCCCTGTTGTGAATATTGCCAAGCGAGCTCTACAGGGTCTCCCGCGTCCCGAAGGTCAACAAAATTAACGCCTTTCACCGTACGGCCATCCTTTACATCTAAACAGGGGATGATACGTTTCGCCAACATATTAAATACTGATGAGGGTCTTCAAGTTCCAATCTTTAATCTCATCAATGGAAATCTTATTCTCGTAGATAGCTTTACCCACCACGCAGGATTCTATTCGACCTAACGCATTCAAAGCACGGATATCGTCCATGGAGCTTATTCCACCTGAACCAATTAGTTTGATGATTGGCGAATGATCCAAAAGTTTCTGATAGAGTTCAACACCGGCTCCTCCTAGTTTACCATCTTTACTGATATCGGTACAAAGAAAGCGGAAGAAACCTAAAGAAAGACACTTATCTATGTATGAGATCAGCTTAATAGGCGAACTTTCCAACCAACCGGAATATTTGATAACCTCATCTAGCACGTCAATCGCAATAACAATATGTTTTGCATATTTTACACGTCCTTCGTTCAGCTTGGCCAGCTCCTCCAAAAAAGTAGGGTTGGTAATCGCTTGTGTTCCCACGATGACGCGATAGATTCCCGCATCAACCAATTCCTTTACTTTCTCAATACTTCTTACTCCTCCTCCATATTGCACTTTCATATCCGTTTTACGAATAATATCAAACAGATATTCCTGGTTGCTGAAATCGCCCTTTGCCCCATTCAAATCGATGATGTGCACGAGTTCGGTACCATTGGCATGATACATTTTAATTTGTTCTTCCAATGATATGTCATACGTCGTGACGTCATCGTAATTGCCCTCTCTCAGACGGACAACCTTTTTATCCAAAACATCAATAGCAGGAATGATATACATATTTTAAAGTAATAAGTTAAAAGTCAAAACTTGTAAAGTCGTCAATTATTAATCAACAATTATAAGCAATATCTACCTATAATCTGGAAAAATTAAGCAATATCTGTTCGCCAACCTTTCCAGATTTCTCAGGATGAAATTGCACACCATAAAAATTACCCTTTTTTATTGCTGCAGAAAAAACAACATCGTACGTGCAAAACGCACTGGTATACTGCTCATCAGCTTCAATAAAATAGGAGTGTACAAAATAAAAATAGCTATTATCTGCAATATTCTCAAAAAGAGGACAATCCTTTTTAGGGGACACACCATTCCAGCCCATGTGCGGAACTTTTTTGCCAATACGTTTATCAAAATGTAACGTCTTCAATGGCACAATGTTCAAAAGCTCGGCATCCCCCTCTTCCGAAAAGGAAGTTAGCAATTGCATACCTACGCAAATTCCCAATACGGGTTTCTTCAAGGATATTATATGCTGCACCAGACCTGTTTCCTCCAGCTTGTGCATGGCAGCGCCGGCATGTCCTACACCCGGAATAATAATACGGTCATAATCCTTAAAATCATCCAATTTATCGACCATACCATAACTTATCCCCACGCGATCCAGTGCCGCTGTCAACGAAAAGATATTCCCTGCTCCGTAATTTACTATTCCAATCATTTTTTACAATCTACAAAACCCCTTTCGTACTCGGCAACTGCATATTTTCTGCATCCCGTCGTACGGCTTTCTTTATCGATTTCGCAAAGGCTTTGAAGATAGCTTCAATTTTATGATGCTCATTATCGCCCTCTGCTTTGATATTCAAGTTCGATTTCGATGCATCGGAGAACGATTTAAAGAAATGGAAAAACATTTCGGTCGGCATATCTCCTATTTTTTCCCTGTTGAAAGCCGCATCCCATACAATCCAATTCCTGCCCCCAAAATCAATGGCTACCTGTGCCAAACAGTCGTCCATAGGCAATGTGTAAGCATAACGTTCGATACCCCGTTTATCACCCAATACCTTCAGAAAAATTTCGCCCAATGCGATACCTGTATCTTCAATGGTGTGGTGCTCATCGATATGTAAATCACCCTTCGCTTTTACCGTAAGATCAATTGCGCCGTGTCGTGCAATTTGGTCGAGCATATGATCGAAAAACGGTAATCCGGTATCTATATCCGATTTTCCGGAACCATCAAGATTCAATTGGATAAAGATATCTGTTTCATTCGTTTTACGATGGTGCTCCCCGGTACGTGTACCTAATTTTAAAAATTCATATATAGATCTCCAATCAGTTGTCTCCAACGCGATGGAATCACTTTTTATACGGAGGCTTTCGGCCTGACCTAATGCATCATTATTACGCAACCAGATAGCTTTAGCACCTAAATTCTCTGCTAATTTCACATCATTGACACGATCCCCGATCACAAAAGATTCGGTTAAATTATACTGTGCGGCATCAAAATATTCATGCAACATACCAATACCGGGCTTACGTGTCGGCGCATTCTCGTGGGGAAATGTGCGATCGATGTGTTCTTTCACAAAATGAACACCTTCTCCGGCAAATGTGTCGACGATAAAATGATGTACGGGCCAAAAGTTCTCCTCTGGATGAGAAGAAGTTCCCAATCCATCTTGGTTAGACACCAACACCAATTCAAAATCAAGTTCTTTCGCGATACGCGGGAGGTATTGCAACGCTCCTGGGTAAAATTTGAGCTTGGCAAACGAATCTATTTGTTCGTCCTCGGGCTCCAATATCAATGTCCCATCGCGATCTATAAATAATACTCTTTTCATTTATCCATTATAAAATCTCTTCACTTCTTTCAACAGCGTCTTGTTTTCCGCTGGTGTGCCGATAGTCAGACGTAAACATCCTTCGCACAACTCTACTTTGGAGCGGTCTCGTACAATAATCCCCTTATCTACCAAAAAATTGTAAAGAGCTCGAGGTTCTTCCAATTTGACCAGTATAAAATTGGCATCCGACGGTGTTACGTGTGTAACTTGAGGTAATACTTGTAAAGCTGCGGACAACTTCTCCCGTTCGCCAACGACTTCCTTAATCCATTCGTTTACAATCTCCACACCTTCCAACGCCTCTAAAACAATGTCTTGGGTGGCTTGATTAATATTATAAGGTGGTTTGATCTTGTTAAATACCGCAATAATTTCTTTATTGGCAAAAGCCATCCCTAACCGCAATGCCGCTAGCCCCCAAGCTTTCGAAAGCGTTTGTAACACGACTAAATTCGGAAACTCTGCCAAATCTGTGGTAAAGGAAGGTTGTTTTGAAAAATTGATATACGCTTCATCTACCACTACAATCCCATCAAAATTGACCAAAATCGTTTCGATATCTTGCCGACGGATACTATTTCCGGTAGGGTTATTTGGGGAGCAAATAAAAATCAGCTTCGTATGCGCATCAATCGCCTCTGCGATTCCGTCTAAATCCAGCTGGTAATCGATCGTTAAGTTTACCTTTTTATAGGCTACATTGTTGATGTTCGCCGAAACTTCATACATACCATAGGTAGGCGGTACCAAAATAACATTATCCCTTCCCGGTTCACAAAATGCGCGAAAAAGGATATCAATAGCTTCATCGCTACCATTACCTAAAAAGATATTTTCTACCGGAACACCTTTAATACGATGCAACTTTTCCTTCACCCGGTGCTGAAGCGGGTCTGGATAGCGATTATAATTTCTAGCATAAGGTGAACCAAATGCATTTTCGTTGGCATCTAATAAAATAGATGCCTCTCCCTTAAATTCATCTCTTGCCGATGAATAAGGTACTAATCTTTTTATGTTATCCCTCAGCAACAGGTTCAGGCTAAAAGACGTCTTCATATTTTTCATTAGAATAATGTATTCTTTATGGCAATGAAGCTTGCATGAGCTAAGTTATTCATATCCTTTTCTTAGCGGCAGCTCATGCAGGTTTCAATTGAGCGTGTAAAGATGGGGAAAAATCTACAAAAAGCCTATACTAAAAACCACTTACCTTCTTCAGACAGCTCAGTATGGGGAAAAATTGTTTGAGATTCGTCCAAAAGAGGTTGCAAATCTTTATAACGGGCGGAGAAATGTCCGAGCAAAAGTTTCTTGGCATTTACGGTTTGTGCCACCTGCGCCGCCTCCAAACTGGTGGTATGAAAGGTTTCCTTAGCCCGCTCTATACGGTCGTGCAGGAATGTCGCCTCGTGATATAATAAATCTACGCCCTGAATAGCGCCTAAATAATCCGTATTCATCACCGTGTCAGAACAATAAGCATAACTTCGAGGTTGTGGTGGCGCATAGGTTAAATCTTTGGCCGAATAAACAGTACCATCATCTGCAACATAATCGACGCCTCTTTTCAAAAGACGCCTATAGGGAACAGGTATATTCAACCGCTCTACTTCTTCTTTCTTCAATGACGCCGACCGGGGCTTTTCATCAAATCGAAAACCAGTACACGCAATACGGTGTTGTAATGGGAAGCTGGTCACCTGGAGTTGTGTATTTTCGAATATGACTTCTTGACGATACGCATTCGTCGGGTGAAAAATCAATGGATAACGTAACCGCGTATCAGAGTGTTTAAATTGTAAATCTAATATCTCTTTCAACGCGGAAGGACCATAAACGTGTAGGTCGCTCTGGCGCCCTACCAAATGTTGCGAAGAAAGTAGCCCAACAAGCCCCAAATAATGATCTCCATGCAAATGGCTGATAAAAATATGACTTATCCGGCTACCTTTAATTCCATAGCGGAGCAACTGCATCTGTGTACCTTCCCCACAATCTATGAGGAAGAATTGTTCGTTAAAGTTTAGAACTTGGGACGTCGGATGACGACCGTACATAGGTGTCGCCGAACTATTCCCCAATATCAAAACCTCAAACCTCGTCATGTTGGCCAGTTCTTAAATCTAATCGAATCTCATTGCCAAAAATCATATCTTCGGCAGCAGAAACCGTCGATGCAGTTTTGAAATACCCCTCCATATTGGCCATTTTAAGTAGGGTCAAGAGTCGGTCGTTTAATCCGGTAAGAATAAAGAGTCCGCCAGAGGCTTTACATAGCCGGCGTGCTAATAATCCCATGCGTAAACCATCTTCATCCGCATCCGCCACATGACAAAGATTTAATACAATATTACGTTGCCCACCTGTATTGCGCAACATAAACTCACCTTTCAATTTCGCCGCCGCTCCTCCATCTAGGAAATCTGTCAATGGTTCAATAACCACATAGCGTTCATGCTTGTCAACCGTAAATTTCATCTGTATATTTTTATCTTTTCGTCTCTAATCTACAATAATTTGTTTAAAGCTTCCATTATATTTCGCTCTACCCGCGAAATGGCATCTTCATCTGCCGGATATTGAAATTTCTCACCCGCGATATGTTCATATAGTTCAATATAGCGTTCGGATATGGATTGAACAATATCGTCGGTCATTTCAGGCACGGTCTGCCCGTCCTTTCCTTGAAAACCATTATCCATTAACCATTCTCGTACAAATTCTTTAGACAACTGCCGTTGCGGCTCACCATTCGCCTGCCGTTCTTCATAGCCATCAGCATAAAAATAACGAGACGAATCTGGCGTATGGATTTCATCCATCAAGTATATTTGACCATCTTTTTTGCCAAATTCATATTTCGTATCCACCAATATCAACCCTCGCTCCCGTGCCATTTCTGTACCTCGCTGATATAATGCATGGGCAAATTTCTCCAGCTGTATATAGTCTTCTTCAAGTACAATACCCTTAGCTATAATATCTTCCCGTGAAATATCTTCGTCATGTCCCACATCGGCTTTCGTTGTCGGTGTTATAATAGGTTCTGGAAGTTTATCGTTCTCTTTCAATCCTTCCGGCAGGGTTACTCCACAGAGCGTTCTGCCTCCGTCGCGGTAAGTACGCCATAAATGCCCCGCCAAGTATCCTCTAATCACCATCTCCACCTTAAATGGTTCGCATTTATACCCTATGGTAGCATTCGGGTCTGGCACGGTAATGACCCAGTTTGGAATAATATCTTTTGTGGAAGAGAGGAATTTCTCTGCAATCTGGTTAAGCACCTGTCCTTTATAAGGAATAGGGCGCGGCAAAACGACGTCAAAAGCAGAAATTCTATCTGAGGCCACCATCACCAGATATTCATCGGCTATGGTATATACATCACGCACCTTCCCTTTATAAAAGGCCGTCTGTTTATCAAAATTAAATGTTGTTTCTTTTATTGCGTTCATTGTATTAAATCTTATATATCTCCATAAGCCTCCAAAATACGTCTCACCAATTTATGCCGAACGACATCTGATCCGCTTAAATGGATAATATCAATACCATTGATGTTTTCCAACAACTTCACCGCTGTTGCCAATCCGGACTGGGTTTTCTTCGGTAAGTCAATTTGTGTAAGGTCACCCGTAACGATAAACTTCGCCGTTGGTCCCATCCGGGTAAGGAACATTTTTAACTGCATATCCGTGGCATTCTGCGCTTCATCCAGGATAACAAAACAGTTGTCCAATGTACGTCCTCGCATAAATGCTAATGGAGCTACCTCTATTACGCGGCGTTCCAAATAATCTTTCAGCTTATCAGCGGGAATCATATCGTCCAATGCATCATAAAGCGGGCGTAAATAGGGATCCACTTTTTCTTTGAGATCGCCCGGCAGGAAACCTAGATTTTCCCCCGCTTCGACGGCAGGACGCGTCAAGATAATACGTTTTATCTCTTTATTTCGCAATGCCCGAACCGCCAATGCGACTGCTGTATAGGTTTTGCCCGTACCTGCGGGTCCAATGGCGAACAGAATGTCATTTTTGGCTATACTCTCCACCATTTTAAGCTGATTTGGTGTACGGGCACGAACAATCAGTCCATTAGGCCCGTATACAATCGGCTCCCCTTTAAAAACAGCGGGTTCTCCGATTTTCTTTTCCGCCGACCTTTCAGGTGCACCATTTATCCCCACCAAATCCTCCAGTGCATTGGAATCCAAGTTTTGAAATTGTTCAATATGTCGCAATATACCATCAAACACTTGTTTAAACCGTTGTTGTTCCGATTCCTCTCCCAACACCTTCAATTCATTTCCACGTGCCACCAACCGCAGTTTCGGAAACCCTCTTTTTATCCACTCAAAATGCTCGTTTTGAGCGCCCCATAACGTCACTAAATTAACGTCGTCTAATGGTATACGTATTTCGTTCAAATTGTCTATTTTATTTTTTACGTAATAAAGATAAATCAAAAATACAAACTATAATCATCTATTTGTATCTACATGACAAAAAATGGAAATTTAGCTTTGCAGCAATTAATATTGCACTTTCTTTTATTACTTTTGTAGTTCTTTTAAGAAGAGGGCAGCATCGTATTTTAACGTTTTTAGTATCTTTAAAGGGGTACATAATGTATGGGAGTAATAACGCTTACAACAGATTTGGGGCATCGTGATTTTTATCAGGCGGCATTAAAGGGCAGCATCATATCGCAATTGCCGGATGTCCGTCTAGTAGATATTACGCATGAAATCCCTTCTTTTGATATACAGCGTGCCGCTGTGGTACTTCGTAACGCCTTCCGTTACTTTCCGAATGGCACCGTTCACCTTATCGGTATCGACACGGTTTTTCAAGAGGATTCGCATTATGCGATGATGAAATATGACGATCACTTTTTCGTGGGCGCAGACAACGGCATTTTTAGCATTATCCTTGGAGAAAATGATCCGCAGGAGCTCTATGAAATTGACATCATGCAGGACTTGCGCTATCTACACTTTCCACTGGCCGATATATTATCTAAAGCTGCCTGTCATATTGCGAACGGGGAACCGCTGTCCGCCATTGGGCAACCGATCGACAAACCGCTTAAAAAAGTACTTGTACAGCCGTTGGTTACGTCTAATGCAATAAAAGGCCATGTATCTTATATTGACGCTTTCGGGAATGTCATCAGTAATATCAGCAAAGAACTTTTTAACGAAATACAAAAAGGCCGGAGTTTCAAGCTGCATTTTAAAAGGAATGAAACTATAAATAAGCTGAGCTGGCATTATAATGAGGTACCAGAAGGCGAAAAGCTCTGTTTATTTGGGATTAGCAACTTTCTGGAAATAGCTATCAACAAAGGGCATGCGAGCCGGCTGTTGGGCTTACAGCAAGATGAGGTTGTTATGGTAGAATTTTTAGATAGCTAACATGAAACCCCTTTCTTTATTTTTTGTTTTTTTCATGGGTTTGCTCTATATGGGGAAGTCCCAAAGCCATATCGATATAGATTCCATCAATTTCGAACAGCAACGAGAGCGTGTCAACAATTTATTGGAACAACGTAGTAAACGTTTTGGAGAGTTTGATCATAGTCTGCGCCAAAAGACAGGCGTATTTGGTATTTTCAAAAGAAAAAAAGATATGCAGAAGTCGATCGACATCCTTCGGGAAATCGTCTTAACAGATAACGACATCTTTTTGGAAACAAAGAAACTACTCTACATCAAGGAAAACGAAAGTGATCGAAAAGAAAACTTAGCTTCCGCATACGACAAGCAGATCTCCGGCTATATGCACACGATTACGAAGCTCCAAACGGAAAACGAAAAACTGCGCAACCAAATCAACGATCTAGAAAGCAAACAACGAAACAGGCATCGAACCATCCTCCTGCTCGTCATTATCATTTTAGCGTTAAGCTTTACATTATATCTGCGTATGAAGCCGCATAAGCCGAAAAATTTGACGCAAGAGTGATAAGGGCACATAAATAATACTGTATTTTTGCTCTCTAATAATTCGAGTTGAAGAATGGCGAGATCGCGTTTGAATAGTGGCAATACACAGTCGGAAGACTTACCCAAACCCAGGCTTAGTAAAGAGTTACTCAAGAAAGCGTTAAAAATTTTCACCTATTTGAAACCATATAGGGGAAAATTTATATTGGGTATGCTTTTTCTTATCCTATCGAGCTTGACCATGCTGACTCTCCCCGCTCTAGTTGGGGCGATGATTGACGCAGCGCAAGGGCAACAAAGCTATCCTTGGTTGCCTGCCAATATAATCAGCATCGGCGCAATTTCGATGGTATTGCTCTTGTTTCTATCGATTGTATCTTTCGCCAGAATACGGCTATTTGTAGAAATAGCGGAGAAAGCCCTCGCCAATATCCGTAAGGATACGTATCATAAGCTCATCACGCTACCGATTGATTTTTTTGCCAACAGGCGGGTAGGAGAATTAAATAGTCGCCTTTCTACGGATTTGGCCCAGATTCAAGATACGTTAACAACGACATTGGCCGAAATATTAAGACAGACAATCAGTCTGGCATTAGGCGTATGTCTCTTGGTATTCGTTTCTCCGAAGCTTGCGTTAATGAATTTATCGATTCTGCCTATTATCATCGTCATCGCCATTATTTTCGGACGCTTTATACGTAACTTATCTCGGCAAGCGCAAGATCAACTGGCAGATTCCAACACCATTGTACAAGAAACCCTCTCCGGCATTAGTAACGTTAAAGCATTTGTCAACGAATACTACGAAGCTAATCGCTACGCCCATAAACTCGATGCTGTAGTCAAGCTGGCGGTCAAAGGAGCAACATACCGTGGTATCTTTGCATCCTTTATTATTTTCTGTATTTTCGGTGCTGTCATCGTTGTAATCTGGTACGGCGCCTCGTTGGTATCCGCCGGTGAAATCTCCGTGGGCGACTTAACAACCTACATCTTATACTCCTTTTTTGTAGCCGGATCCATGGGTAGCTTTCCTGAATTATATGCCAATATACAACGTTCTATAGGTGCAAGCGAACGGGTTTTGGACATATTGGATGAAGAACCGGAACCGATAGCGATAGCGGAAAACAATAATGATATCGAGATGTCTATGCAGGGTGCACTTACCTTTAATCACGTCGGATTTACCTATCCTTCTCGTCCGGACATCCCAATCCTAAAAGATATTTCGTTTCATGTAGAGGCCGGAAAAAAATTAGCATTAGTTGGACCAAGTGGCACCGGAAAATCAACCATTGCTTCGCTTATTTTACAATTTTATATGCCTACCTCAGGAACCATTGCTTACGACGGTAAGGATAGTACAGCATATTCCCTAACAGACATTCGTAATCAGGTAGCTATTGTTCCACAGGATGTGCTGTTATTCGGAGGCACTATCCGTGAAAACATTGGATATGGCCGCCTGGATGCCAACGCGGAAGACATCATAGAAGCTGCAAAACGAGCTAACGCACACGAATTTATTATGGCTTTCCCACAAGGTTATGACACGCTAGTAGGAGAACGAGGCGTAAAACTATCGGGCGGACAGCGTCAACGTATCGCTATTGCACGTGCACTACTGAAAGACCCTGCCATTCTTATTCTGGATGAAGCAACCTCCTCTTTAGACTCGGAATCCGAGAGATTGGTACAACTGGCTTTAGAAGAGCTTATGCGCAACCGCACATCTGTCATCATTGCACATCGGTTAAGTACGATTAAAGATGCTGATCAAATTGTAGTAATTGAAAACGGCGAAGTATCGGATATTGGAAATCATGTGGATCTAATGTCCAAAGGCAGCGGACTCTACCATCACCTTTATTCCTTACAATCGATCCAACATGTCACACAACGGGATTAAAAAATCCTTTTTGCCCATAAAAAACACGGACACAAAAACTTTTTCCAGATTTTTTTGTTAGATTTAAGAAAGGATGATTATTTTTTTTTAGAAACGACAAAAACAACAGGATATTATGGAAAATAAAAATGGATTCATTGCATTCGCGCTTCTTGGTTTAGCTGCTGGAGCAGCTGCTTATTACTTACTAGGTACAGATGATGGCAAACGCCAATTGGAACGTGCAAACGAGGGTGTGAAAGACCTGACGAAATCAATTAAAGAGCTCTCTAAAAAAGAAGCAAAACGTGCTGCTAAAATAGCAAAGTCTACTAAAGCGGAATTGAACAACTTGAAAGCCAAAGCGAAAGATGCCGGCGTACGAGCAGTAGATGCTGCCGCCGAAAAGGCTCATAAATTAGCTGATAAAGCTTCGCAAGCCGTGCATAGTGCAGAGGACAAAGCTGAAGAGATCGTTGCTAAAGCAAAATCAGAATTAGACAAAGCCTAACGCTTATTTTGGAGAGTTGACGCGGTTTCGAAGACAAGTATTTGTATCTTTGCTGCGTACATGAATACACTCCAGCAAGTAAGGACTTTAGTTTATAAAGATATCGTTTTGGAATGGCGTTCAAAATACGCAATAAATGGTATCTTATTATATGTTGTATCTACAGTATTTGTTTGCTATCAAGCATTCCAATCTGTAGATACACTTGTTTGGAACGCACTGTTCTGGATTATTATGTTGTTTGCCAGTGTTAACGCCATCAGCCGCAGCTTCGTCCAAGAAAGCCAAAGCAGACAGCTTTATTACTATACCTTGATTAGCCCCCACGCGATTATATTATCCAAAATAATTTACAATACGCTGGTCATGATACTCTTGTCGCTGATCGCATATATTGCCTATAGCATCACATTTAGTAACCCTGTCGGCGATCCCTTTTTGTATACAGTCTCCGTATTGTTGGGGAGCATGAGCTTTGCTTCCGTCTTTACCATGGTATCTGGTATTAGTGCCAAAGCAGGCAACAATAGTACCCTTATGGCTATATTGAGCTTTCCGGTTATTATACCGTTACTCATCGTCTTAATTACCTTATCCCAAAATGCCCTAACAGGGATTCCAAGAGATGAAAGCACCAATGAAATACTCGTCTTACTGGCAATTAATGTAATTACGATTACCATTTCTTTATTGTTATTTCCTTATCTTTGGCGTGATTAATTCTTTCGAATCATGAGAAAATCCTGGTGGAAAATTTTAGGACTGGTGATGGTGGCTGCTAGTATTGTGGTTGGCTTCCTTGGCCCGGTTCCCGCTTTGTTCCTCTTACACGAAACCATCCGTAATGTGTATTTCCATGTACCGATGTGGTTCGCTATGTTTGCCCTTTACCTTATTTCCGTTATTTATAGCATACGTTATCTGAACAGCGGACGTATCAACGACGATTTAATCGCCGTTGAGGCTGTCAATACCGGTATTGTTTTCTGTATTATAGGTCTGCTAACCGGCATGCAATGGGCTAATATTACTTGGGGAATGGCTTGGCCTAACGATGCTAAAACAAATGGTTCAGCAATCGCGACGCTTATGTATCTAGCTTACCTCGTTCTACGGAATGCTTTAGAAGAAGAACAGAAAAGAGGTAAAATATCTGCCATCTACAATATTTTCGCGTTTCCTATTATGATCGTGCTGATGTACATTATGCCCAAAATGACAGACTCTTTACATCCGGGAAGCGGCGGCAATGGAACATTTGGCGATCTCGATATGGACAATCAAATGCGTCCCGTGTTCTACACAGCGATTATCGGCTGGATACTCATAGGTGTTTGGATATGTACTTTACGTTATCGTGTACGCCTGCTAGAAAACAAAAGAAACCTCATCGATTAATCTCATAGCACATGATCATCATGAAGAAGATAATTACCATTTTACTACTTTTTTTTCTAACCAGTAGTTATACATTTGCCCAAAATCAAATCGAAATGGCCACAGGGCTTCGTAGCTCTGGAAAGATATACGTCGTCGTACTTGTACTATTGACCATTTTTATCGTTTTGGGTATATTCTTATTTATGCTGGATAGACGCATTAAGAAGCTAGAGAAGTAGTCAAGCATGATCATAAACCAACATCGAAAGTTTTCGCCGGTCAATATTGTATTCGTATCGGCTATCGGTTTGGTTCTGTGCTTAGGTATTTTTCTCAGTCTGCCGGATCACATCACACCTATCCTATTTGAGCCTGCTATTAATAACCTCATCGGGATACGTATAGGCACCGGCCTTTCGCCAGGTGCAAATGTGATGATTACATTAATCCTTACATTGTTGCAAGGATTTTTCCTAAACCGGATTATTAACAATTTCAACCTTTTAGGTAAACCTAATTTTACCCCAGCGTTGATGTATATGACGTTGGTAAGTTTGTTCACCCCGTTTTTGGTACTTTCCCCTCCCCTTATCTGTAACTTTATTACGATATGGATGCTAGGCAAACTGTTTAACATCTATAAGCAACACGATATAAAAGGATTAATGCTTGATTTAGGAATGATTGTGGCGATAGGGAGCCTGATTTATTTCCCCTTTATGGTGATGATGATATTGCTGTGGATAAGTCTATTGATTTTTCGACCTTTTAATTGGAGAGAGTGGATAACGCCTCTATTAGGCTTTTCAACGATATATTTCCTTTTAGGAGTCATTTATTACTGGATAGGACGTTTACAGGATTTTTTCGCGATTTTCAACCCTCTTGGTTACGCTTTCCCGACCGAGTTAACCCTTAATATGTATGATTATCTTGTTATCATTCCCGTAGCCATTACTTTACTGTTTTTTCTGGTGGTATTAAAAGAGCATTTCTTCAAGAGCGTTGTCCATCTGCGTAAATCTTTTCAGCTTTTGTTTTTTATGATATTGCTGACTTTGGGTTCCTTCTACCTCAATGATCATATTACCATAAATCACTTTTTACTCTGCGCACCACCCATTGCTATTTATCTGGCATTTTATTTTACCAATTCTAAGTCGAAATGGGTGTACGAAACCCTTTATCTTGTTATCATAGCAGCCATTATTTATTTCCAGTTTGTTTAATATTAAAACGGCGGCATCTAAAAAACATGGATGTAAAACACTACACGTCAATCGATTAACCTTTTTTAACAAATAGAACTAACGGAATAGTTAAAAAATAGATAGTTTTGTAGCAAATTTTGACCATGCACAGACGTTCGATTGAAAGTTTCACCAAAATAGCACTGCAGTTCTTGTTAGGATTAGGTTTATTTGGCATTCAGCAAGGATATGCACAACGATCCACCTCCCATTCTCCTTATTCACAATTTGGATTGGGGCAGATGCGGAACGACTTATTACCACAAACCCGTGCTATGGGTGGGATTTCTACCGGTGTAAGATATCTCACGGGTCTCCCTACATTGAATATTGCGAACCCCGCCTCCTATTCGGGATTAAATCGTACGGTCTTAGAAGCGGGTATGTATGGTAATTTCACACAACTATCGAGAGATAATGTGAGTGATCATACCGCCGATTTCGCTTTTGGACACCTTGCCATTGGTATCCCATTGCAAAAATACGGTGGCTTTTCCTTCGGATTACTTCCTTTTTCGGACGTGGGATATTCATCAAGAAACGTAGAATCTATAGACGACTTGGCTTATGAAAAGCAGATATTCGGAGAGGGTGGAATCAACAAAGCTTATCTAGGTTACGGTGTATCGCCTATCAAAGGGTTAAGTATAGGTGCCAATGCCGGTTTTCTTTTTGGAAATCTTTATGATATTACGCAGGTCAAGTTTCTAAGCGATCTTTCTGCTTATCCGGCAGAACTAAAGGAAACACGCAATATACGTGGTGTGACCGTTGATTATGGCATTCAGTACAGTAAATCTATCAACAGGAAATATAACCTAACATTGGGTTACACGGGAACATTAAACAATACCATCAACGCGAGACCTAGCAGGTTCATCACTATATCAGAAAATAATTTTGACGACGAATATATTGCACCGCCATTAGACACGATCAGTACAGGAACTTTTCCTACCAGAAAAATCCAACTTCCTTTAAAACATAATGTCGGCTTCACCCTATCAAAAGGGTACAACTGGCTGATAGGTGCTGATTTTAAATATGCTGATTGGTCGAATTTTGAAGTACTGGAGGGCCAGAATAAATTGGAGAAAAGTTACGGTTTTGCGGTAGGTGGGCAAATCAAACCGGATCCAACTTCGGTACGTTATTGGAACCAGGTCGATTACCGATTGGGATTCCGTTATAACCAAACGCCCGTTGTATATAGAAACCAACGAATTAACGACATGGCTGTTAGCATAGGGGTAGGCCTACCGCTACCGGAAACAAACTTCGGACGCACATTTTCTCAAATCAATATTTCAGCTGAGTTCGGACAACAAGGTTCACTCAACCACAATCTGGTACGGGAACGGTATATTAATATTAATTTTGGTTTCACGATTAACGACTCTTGGTTTATCCGCCGAAGTTTAGATTAACGATGCGTTTTCTTTCGCTCCATAATAAAAAACTATCCGCTCCCTTATCTATATTATTCGGGGCAGTTTTATGTATGGCTTGTGAAAATGATCTTCGTGATGTAGAGAAAATTGCGAATATACAGCAAGAAGAGAATGTAAATATCTCGAAAGATGTAACAGTAGTATATAGTGATTCTGCGAAGGTAAAAGCGGAATTGACTTCTCCTGAACTGCGGGAATACCCGGATAGCATCGCGATGTACGAATTTCAAAAAGGTGTATTGATTCGCTTTTTTGATGAAGAAGGTAAGGAGTCTCAGCGTATACGTTCGGATTATGCCGTCCAAAAAGTAAATGAGGAATTAATTGAATTCCGCAAAAACGTGGTGGTCAATATGGTAGACGGCTCCATAATCAAAACGGAAGAGCTTTTTCTCGACCAGAAAAAAAGTATCTATTATAATACTGTTCCTATAACCTTCGACTTCAAAGACGAACGAGGCAGCTTACAAGCCACCTCATTCATTTCCGACACGGATTTTAAAAAAATTGATGGACAGAATATGACTGGTTTTTATATTCCATCAAGCGGCCAACAACTTCCTTCGTTCGGTAATTAACATGTCTCGCACATTTTTTTATTTTTTTTTCATAAAAGTTGTATCTTGCGCCTTGTTTTTAATAAAGGTCAATTAAGTAACTGAATAAACAGAGTATATAGACTATGGGATTAATGAGCTATTTGCGGAACCGAGCGGGGCTGGTAGTAACTGTCATTGGTTTAGCAATTATTGCGTTTTTATTGGGAGATATCATCAGCTATGGGACTCCCTTTTGGATGAAGAATCAAAATCAAGTGGGTAGCGTCAATGGAGAATCCATCGACTATCAAGTATTTAACGCACAGGTTGATCAAACAACTGCCATGTATCAACAACAGATGGGGGGGACTTCATCTCCTCAAATGCGTAATTATGCGGTACAGCAAGTTTGGAATCAATTTATCTCACAAGAGCTTTTAAAGCAAGAGATTGAGAAAATAGGGCTTTCCGTCGGACGGGATGAGTTAAACAGCTTGGTATCTGGTACCAATCCTTCTCCACAAATTGTACAAGCATTTACCAATCCACAAACAGGTGTATTTGATAAAACACAGTTGAATACGTTCCTTTCACAAATCAACAGTCAGGGGACACCGGAAATGCGTCAGCAATGGGAAATGCTTTTAGAAAACATCCGCAATGAGCGTTTGAATGAAAAATATTCGAACTTATTGACCAACAGTGTATATGTTACATCGTTGGAAGCACAAGAAGAGTATAACCAACGCAATAAATTGGCAAACTTTAAATATTTGATGCTGGATTATTCTTCGGTAAAAGATTCTGAAATCAAATTAACGGATGCTGATTACAAGGCTTATTATGACGCACACAAAAATACATTTGACAATCCAGAAGAAACTAGAACGATCGAATATGTATTGATTGATTCCAGAGCTACTGCTAACGATACAGCGGCAACTAAATCAGTTATCGAGCAATTAAAATCAGAGTTGATAAATTCTACTACAGATTCTTTATTTGCTGCAGTCAATTCCGACACAAAATATCCGTTTGCTTATATCCGTAAAGGACAAGTAAGTCCAGCATTGGATTCGGTGATTTTCAATGCGCCTATTGGCACGACGGTAGGACCATTCTTATCTCAAGACAGATTTGAAGTTGCAAAGGTTGTAGATGCTAAATTCAGTCCGGATTCCGTAAAAGCTTCGCATATTCTATTGAATACAACCGCAGAAGGCGGTATTGATAAAGCACAAGCGAAAGCAGATTCTATCAAAAGATTGATTCAGCAAGGAGAAAGCTTCTCTGCTCTTGCTATACAATTCAGTTTGGATGAAGGCAGCAAAATAAACGGAGGTGATCTCGGTACTTTTCCGCGCGGACAGATGGTTCCCGAATTTGACGAGGCTGTATTTTCGGGAAAGGCTGGCGATGTCGTTATCGTTAATAGCCGTTTCGGAACACACATTATTCGTATCGAAAAACAAATCGGCAACTCGAAAATTGTTAAAGCAGCTATTGTAGACAAGGTAATCAATAGTGGTAAAGCCACAACAGATGCTGCCTATGCAAAAGCAAACAACTTCTTTGGCGACGTAAATAGTAAAAATTTTGCAGAAGTTGCCAATAAACAAAGTACCACGGTACATAAAGCAGAGCGCGTAGTACCAATGGACAATACATTTAATGGGGTAGAAGTTCCGAGAGATCTTGTGCGTTGGGCTTTTGAAGCTAAAGAAGGAGAAGTTTCCGAGCGGATATTTGATACCGAAGATAATTTCATCATTGCGCGGGTGGTCAATATACAACCAAAAGGTACACTTTCGCTTGAAGCGGTGAAACCACAAATCGAAGCGCGCGTACGCAATGAAGTAAAAGCAAAAATGCTTACCGAAAAACTAAACAATGCGTTGAGTGGTGCATCCTCTATAGATCAAGTAGCTCAAAAACTAGAGAAAACAGCAGTCGATATTGAGAATATCGTTATGGCCAACCCAGTGCTTCCAGGTATTGCGATGGAACCAGCGGTTGTAGGAACCGCATTCGGCTTGCAACCGAATAAGCTGTCTAAAGCCGTAAAAGGCGAGCAAGGCGTTTATGCAGTGCAAGTGACTGGTTTTGTTAACCCTGCCGAACTTGTTGCTAGTGATATGAATAATCAAAAGCAACAAATGCAAACGTCAAAAGCACAGCGTTCCTGGGGAGCTATTTATCAAGCGCTCCAACACAAAGCCGATATTCATGACAATCGCATTAGATTCTATTAGGATATAATAAGTAACTTTATAGCCGGACATATTTTTGTCCGGCTTTTTGTTTTGTATCGTATGGACATTCAAGAAAACATCGTTAATAAGGTAGCCCAAAGTGGCCTAATTACCATCGACTTGGCGCATTATGCACCCAAAGAAGAAATTGTGATATATGATATCAAGGACAATTTATTTCACGGGCTTATATTAAAGGAAAAAGATTTTCGAGCGTTTATTAAGGAACACGATTGGAGCCAATATCAAAACAAGCATATGGGTATTATTTGTTCAACAGATGCTATCGTCCCAACCTGGGCATACATGCTCCTCGCAAATAAGCTAGAGCCTTACGTGCTTTCTGTACATTTCGGCAATAAAGAAACAGTAGTGGACAATTTATTTAGCCAAGCATTGGACGAGATTGACTTCGGTATCTATCAGGATGAACGTATCGTGGTGAAAGGATGTGGAGATATTTATGTACCAGAATCTGCTTTTATTAAATTTACACTTGGTTTAAGCAAAGTTGTCAAGAGCATTATGTATGGCGAGCCCTGCTCTACCGTACCGGTGTATAAGCGCAAAAGTTAAACTATTGTCGACTATCTTTGTCCATTACTATATGAGAAAAATTTACACGTTTATCGCGTTTTTCATTTGCGGCATAGGCTTGACCATCGGACAGACTTTACCATACTTGGCACAACCTACATACCAAGCTGGTGAAAACTTGACCTATAAATTAAAGTATGGGATCTTGTCTGTTGCGACGGGTACGTTAAAGGTGGAGAAATCGAAATTGCGATTCAGCAACCCTAACGCTTTTCACCTATCCGCCTTCGGCCAAACATCCGGGTTATTTGCTGTTTATAAAGTAAGAAACAAGTACGATTCCTATATAGACGGTGATAATTACCTGCCTTATCTATATATAGAAGATATACATGAAGGCAGTTATACGCGTGAGGAATATGCTACTTTTGACCATCGAAATAAAAAAGTTTCGGGGAAGAAAGGTACATTCACCAGCCCGACCTCGCAATTTTTCGATTTACTATCCGCTTATTATTTTTCCCGTAATTTGGATCTTTCTTCTCTTAAAAAAGGAGATTCATTTAAACTTACGTATTTCTTAAACGATGAAGTCGCACAGTTGGGCATCAAATATATCGGTATTGAAAAAATCAAAACATCGTTGGGGGAATTGGAATGTATTAAATTTAGTCCCGAGATTACACCAGGTCGGATATTCCGAAAAGACAGCCAGCTTTTCTTATGGGTTACCAATGACGGCAACCGGATTCCGGTAAAGGCACAGGTAGAGATTTTAGTGGGCACCGTGACGATGGAATTAGTGGATGCAAGTGGATTAAAGCATACACTTGGAAAACGCGTCAGTTATTCAAAATAAACAACATGATTGAAGTAGGCAACGTATTAGTGCATGAGGATATCATTAAGAATGACTTTGTTTGTAATTTAAACAAATGTAAAGGCATCTGTTGCGTAGAGGGTGACGCAGGAGCACCCTTGAACGAAAACGAAACCGATATTCTCCGGGAAATCTACCCAAAAGTTAAGCCCTATATGACCGAAAAGGGCATCCAGGCTATCGAAGAACAAGGCACGCACGTTATTGATATGGACGGTGATCTAACGACCACCTGTGTGGATGGCAATAAGGAATGTGCTTATGTCACCTGGGATAATGGGATAACAAAATGTGCCATCGAAAAAGCATACGAACAAGGTGAAGTGAATTGGAAAAAGCCTATTTCCTGCCACCTTTACCCTATTCGTACCACACGTTATCCTGCGTTTGATGTTTTGCATTACGATCGTTGGCATATTTGTAGTGATGCATGTACATTCGGTAAAGAATTGGGCGTTCCGGTATATAAGTTTCTCAAAGAACCCCTCATTCGTGAATATGGCGAAGAATGGTACAAGGAATTAGAATTAGCTATCGACACTTTATAAGCTATTTATTATTTTCATTCGTGTTTGTGTTCATGCTACGTGGATATTTCTTATATTTATTGCAATTTTAACTGCTTAAAACGCCATGGTGATTTAGCCATTTTTCATGCTGAAATTAAAAGATATACAAACCCCGATAGCACAGGAGCTAAAAGAATTTGAAAGTCGGTTTAAAGAATCGATGCACAGCGCTGTCCCGTTATTAAACCGCATTACGCAATATGTTTTGAAACAAAAAGGAAAACAGATGCGTCCTATGTTTGTTTTTCTTTCGGCCGGATTATGTGGGAATATCAACGATTCTAGCTATCGGGCAGCTTCATTGGTTGAACTATTACATACGGCGTCCCTAATACATGACGATGTGGTGGATAACGCGAATGAACGTCGCGGGTTCTTCTCGGTCAATGCCTTATGGAAGAACAAAATAGCCGTATTGTTAGGTGATTTCTTGCTTTCAAAAGGCATGTCCCTTTCTGTTAAACATAATGAACTCGACTTGTTAAAGGTCATGTCTGACGCGGTAGAGGAAATGAGCGAGGGCGAGTTGCTACAAATAGAAAAAGCACGCAAACTAGATATTCAGGAAGAAGTATATTTTGAAATTATTCGTAAGAAAACAGCGTCTCTCATAGCTGCATGTTGCGCTTGCGGTGCTTCATCTGCAAAAGCGCCGCAAGAGACTGTCGATCGCCTACGTCTGTTTGGCGAAAAAGTAGGTATAGCCTTTCAAATAAAAGATGACCTTTTTGATTTCGGCCTGGACGATGTTGGAAAACCTGTAGGGAATGACATTAAAGAAAAAAAGATGACCCTACCACTTATCTACGCCCTCAAAAACACGAGTTCTTCGGAGAAAAGGCGTATTATCAATTTGGTAAAAAACCACAGTGAAAACAAAGATAAGGTCACGGAGGTTATCACCTTTGTACGAAGTAGCGGCGGCATGGACTATGCACGGGAGAGAATGCTGCAGTACCAACAGGAAGCCTTTGCTATATTGTCTGCATTTCCAGATAACACCTACAAGGTTGCGCTGGAACAATTAGTCAGGTTTACTACAGAAAGAAATAAATAGAATCTACATCATATGAGTCACGAACTGTTATTTTTTGGAGGGTTTATTGTATTCATTGTCCTCATGCTCGCTATTGATTTAGGATTGTTCTCTAAGAGTGACAAGCCCGTATCATTTAAAGCAGCGGCTATTATGAGTGCCGTTTGGGTTTTCTTTGCCCTGGCATTCGGATTAATACTGTACATCTGGGGGAATGAGCTACACAATGTCCATGATTTCGCTCGACTGAAAGAGATCATTGCGAAGCATTATCACAACATTCGCATCAATGAGAACGATTTGGCCGCCAGTATTCAACTCTACAATAAGACGCTAAGTCTAGAATACCTTACGGGTTATGTCGTGGAATATGCCTTGTCGGTAGACAATATCTTCGTTATGGTACTTCTATTTTCGTCTTTTGGTATACCAGAAAAATACTACCATAAGGTTTTGGTCTGGGGAATTATTGGTGCTATTGTCCTTCGCTGTATATTCATTTTTGTTGGAGCAGCACTAATTGCGAAATTTGGCTGGATACTTTATGTTTTCGGGGCTTTTTTGGTCTATACCGGAATCACAATGTATATCAATCGAAACAAGGAGGAAGAAGTCGATCCTCAAAATCACCCAGTAGTGAAATTTGCCTCTAAATACTTTAAGGTAACCCCTCGATTGGACGGTGGTCGTTTCTTCCATATAGAAAACGGTGTGAGATACATGACACCTTTGTTTTTAGTATTATTGGTTATCGAATTTACCGATTTAATTTTTGCGGTGGACTCTATACCGGCTATCTTTTCGGTAACAAAAGATCCTTATATTGTATTCTTCTCCAATATCTTCGCCGTCTTGGGATTGCGTTCGATGTTCTTCCTTTTGGTGAATATCATTGATAAATTCCATTACCTAAAAGTTGGGTTGGCATTTCTATTGATTTTCATTGGCGCAAAAATGCT
The DNA here is from genome assembly GCF_014692515.1 of Sphingobacterium micropteri. Taxonomy (GTDB): domain Bacteria; phylum Bacteroidota; class Bacteroidia; order Sphingobacteriales; family Sphingobacteriaceae; genus Sphingobacterium; species Sphingobacterium micropteri. Next base: position 32,972 of record NZ_JACOIK010000020.1, read on the forward strand.
ACTGCACAGCTGGCTGGAAGAATTCGGTTTCCAAACAGTTCACTCCTTGATTATTATTATATCGATTTTAGCGATTAGTATAGTGGCGTCATTAGTGTTTCCGAAAAAAGAAGAGGTGTAATTTCTTCATTTTTTTCCTTGATGAAAAAAACGAAGCAAAAAAAATCAAGGCTTGCAAGGTTCCGCTACCTTTACTTGTCTATTCCTAAACAGAATGGAACTCGCTATCGCTCAGACAACATTCTGTTTTTGACGGAATAGCCTGTGTAAAGCTGGCCGCGGAACAATGCGAGGCCGATTTAATCCGCATCACCGCTATTTATTATTGTCCACTTTGATTTACGCAATTGCCCCCCCTCCTTTAACCTTTAAGGTCGCATCCGGATGTTTGAGGTATGTAGAAACTCATCCTTAGCTCTATCCACTCCTCTCAAATATCCGCAGCGACGAGTTTTTTGCGTACTTTTTTGAGGTAAAAAAGTACATAAAGATCAATTAATAAAATCTCCTTGTTGGTTTACTGCTTTGACATAAGGGTTAGCATACTTATCCATAATAATAGCAAATTGATAGCGGCTAACAAAAGCTTCTTCGTCAAAACTACCTTCAAATTTTAACCTTGCCGACCATTCTTTCTCTATCTGCTGGCTTATTTCGTCTCCGCGGAGCCCAACGAATTTAATTAATGACAGAAAATCTTTCCATTGGAAATAGTCACCTTTATTATCTAAAAACCACAACTGACTACGGGAGTATAATCTATCGAAAATAGGTTCTACTTCTTTAAAACTGACATGTTCATCTTTTTGGAAACGAAAACTTTCATCTTTATGTAGATTTGGCAGTACACTTGCTAATCCAAAGCGTTGTAGCGCATAAAAATGTATATCACTGATCGGCACATCTTGATAGGGTAAAATACGAGCTTTATATGTCATTAATTCGGTTTGTAACTTTCGAACGTCCACCTTATCCGCAGAAGTTTTAAAAAATGCTAAGTAAGCTGCCGTCGCGCCAACAGCTTGCCCCACGGCAGCACGAAAAGGGCTTAACGCAAGATCGTCCTGGAGCAACTCCGCTACTCCTCTAAAATCAAAAAAACCTTCTTTTTCTCCGGCAAAAATATTTTCTAGTTGTACACTATATAGACTATCACCGATTTCTCCTGCGGCCACTAATGTACGTACTTGGGCCAAAGATAATGTACCGAGCGGTTGCATTGGTGTGATATTATTATCCCAAGATATAGCCGCTAATTTGGATAGCGCTTGTTGCTGGGATGCATCGACTATACACCTTATCACATGCTTATGTTTACTAGATACCTGTACCTCCCAATCGCGTTTCCGTCGCTTGATGGACAATACATCTTCTCCCCTTATTACCGTTAATTGAGGTAGCTTTCGCAATATTTTCTCTACCGCATTCTGAAATAGCCGAGGATTCATTTCTCGTTTGACAACCGTCGCCAGTGAATCATCCGGGGATTTCGCAAGTGCCATTTCCATCAAGATCTCCATCCAAATCCCACCATCCGTATGCGTCATGCTCTCTATCTGTATCTGTCCACCCGAAAATTCAGGCATCAGTTGTTCTCCATCCACCAGCCATATTGTCGGAACACTCGATTTAGCACTCTGCACGGCCACCGAGAACGCTAACAGATCCGACCCGTATACGAGAACTTGGGGTTTCTTTGCTTTTTGCCCAAAACAGGGTTGTGCAACGATCAATAATAAAAGAAAGATATTGCTTATGAGATATTTCATATTCGAAAATACAGAATTTTCTTCTTCTTTTCCCATTGATGGAAAAGAAGCAAAAGATCTAGGCTTGCAAGGTTCCGCTATCTTTACTTGTCTATTCCTAAACAGAATGAAACTCCCTTCGGTCAAACAGCATTCTGTTTTTAACGGAATAGCCAGCGTAAAGTTGGCCGCGGAACAATGCGAGGCCGATTTAGTCCGCATCCCCGCTAGTCATTATTGATCGCGTTAGCTCCCGCTATTCCCCTTCTTTGGAGGGGTGCCCGTTTAACGGGCGGGGTGGTCACTTTGCCCTATCCCATCCTTAACACTTAATGTCGCATCCGGATGTTTTACGACTGTACAAACTCATCCTTAGTACTATCCCTAATGTAAAACATTCGAAGCGACGAGGTTTTGCTTCTTTTTACGGGAAAAAGAAGACAAAAAAAAAGTAACTTTGCAGTTATGTTAAACGAAGAAAAACCACTCAATTTTATTGAGGAGATTATCGAAGAGGATCTCCGCAAAGGCACCCATGACGGACGTGTTCTGACACGTTTTCCGCCGGAGCCGAATGGTTATCTCCATATCGGTCATGCCAAGTCCATTTGTTTGAACTTCGGGCTTGCCCAGAAATACAATGGAGCAACCAACCTACGTTTTGACGATACAAACCCGGTCACGGAAGATACCGAGTATGTGGAGAGTATTAAACAGGACATCCAGTGGTTAGGTTTTCAATGGGCAGAAGAATTATATACGTCGGATTATTTTGAGACGCTCTATACGTATGCAGTAGATTTAATTAAAAAAGGATTGGCATATGTAGACGATAGTAGCTCTGCGGAAATTGCGGCTTCTAAGGGTACGCCAACCGAACCGGGTATTCCTACGCCTTATCGTAACCGTAGTGTGGAAGAAAATCTTACGCTTTTTACGGAAATGCGTGAGGGTAAATATAAAGACGGTGAAAAGGTGCTGCGGGCAAAGATAGATTTGGCAAGTCCGAACATGCATTTACGTGATCCCTTGTTATATCGTATAAAACACGCTCATCATCACCGCACAGGAGATAAATGGTGTATTTATCCGATGTATGATTTTGCACATGGTCAATCAGATTCCATCGAAAAAATCACACATTCTATTTGTACACTGGAGTTCATTCCACATCGTCCGTTATATGATTGGCTTATTGAAAAACTAGAAATATTTCCGTCCAAACAATACGAATTTGCTCGTTTAAATATGACTTATACCGTGATGAGCAAACGTAAATTATTACAACTGGTTAACGAGAAATTTGTAGAAAGCTGGGATGATCCCCGTATGCCAACTATTTCGGGACTAAGGCGTCGTGGCTATACGCCAGCCTCTATACGTAATTTCTGTGAGCGCATCGGTGTTCAAAAACGAGAGAATATGATTGATGCCGGCTTATTGGAATTCTGTATCCGGGAAGATCTCAATGCCACCGCTTGGCGCCGAATGGCTGTATTAAACCCAATTAAACTGGTTATTACCAATTATCCAGATGGGCAAACGGAGGAATTAATTGGGGAAAATAACCCGGAAGTAGAAGGTGGAGAAGGTTCTCGCATTCTTCCATTTTCCAACGAACTTTGGATAGAACAGGATGATTTTATGGAAGAACCTCCGAAGAAATTTTTCCGGTTAGGTCCTGGCCTTTCCGTACGATTAAAGCATGCATACATCGTTCAATGTCACGATTTCACAAAAGATGAAAACGGGAACATAACAGAAATACAATGTACCTATGTACCTGATTCGAAATCAGGAGAAGACACTTCGGGATTAAAAGTAAAAGGAACTATTCATTGGGTATCAGCGGCACATGCTAAAGAAGCTGAGGTTAGGCTGTATGATCGTTTGTTTAATGAAGAAAACCCTGCTGCTGCAGAAGATTTCAAAGCCTCTATTAATCCAAATAGTTTACAAATTATTAATAAGGCTTATATAGAGCCCGATTTAGCGACAGCAGAAGCGGGTAAAGGTTATCAGTTTATCAGATTGGGTTATTTCACCCTAGACACTAAATCTACAGCAGAGCAACTCGTGTTTAACCGCACCGTTACGCTAAAAGATAGCTGGGCTAAAGAGATTAAGAAAGGATGATAAAATAAAAAAGAGGCATAATGCCTCTTTTTTATTGCTTAATCTGTTCCTAAGCCAGTCGTTCCACAATTTTCTTTGTCGGTCCGGGATTACTCATCGTATAAAAATGTAATACAGGAGCACCAAATTTGATAAGTTCTTTACATTGCTCCACGAGCCATTCCTCTCCTACCTGACGCACATCCGCATTTGTCTTACAATCTTCTACTGCATCGCTTAGTTCCTCTGGAATATCCAAATGGAAAATCTTAGGCAATGTAATTAATTGCCTTTTGGTAGTCAACGGCTTGAGTCCCGGAATGATAGGGACATGAATACCGTTGTCTCTACATTTTGTCACAAATTCCTTATACTTCTCGACATTGAAAAACATTTGCGTCACAATAAACTCTGCTCCCATTTCCACTTTCTTCTTGAGCCACTTAAAATCCGTATTGAAATTAGGAGACTCAAAATGCTTCTCCGGATAACCCGCAACACCTATACAGAAATCGGTTTTTGCAGAACTTTCGATATCTTCATGCAAATATTTCCCCTTGTTCATATCAACAACTTGCTGTAGCAAGTCCGTTGCATAAGCATGTCCGCCGGGTGTGGGGACGAAATCAGGATCACCTTTTCTCGCGTCACCGCGAAGTACGAGCACATTATCTATACCCAAAAAGTTCAAATCGATAAGTGCATTTTCTGTCTCTTCTTTCGTAAATCCCCCACAAATCAAATGAGGTACAGCGTCGACTTTGTATTTATTCATAATGGCTGCACAGATAGCGACCGTACCGGGTCGTTTTCGATACGCGACACGTTCTAAAAGCCCACTAACATGTTGCTTATAGAGGTAGTCTTCCCGGTGATAGGTGACATCAATGAACGGAGGTTTGAACTCCATCAGCTCATCCATTGTCTTAAAAATACTCTGAATACCTTGTCCCTTTGCGGGAGGTAATAACTCGAATGAAAATAAGGTCTTTCCGTTTGCGTTTTTTATATGGTCTACGATCTTCATTTTTATCTAAAAGTTACGAAAGATATGGAAGTTATAGAAGTTATGCAACTCTTGCTATCACTATCGATACATTTCTACCAATCCTTCCGGCAATTCTACTTCTATTACTTGTTCCTCCTCATCAATTCCCATAATAAGATCTTCACTTAAAGGAAACATTAATTCCTTTCCATCAAAATCAACCGTAGCGATAAATTGCTGTGGAAATTCCTGTACCGTGATTATTTCACCAATTTCACCTTCGTGCTCATCAATAACGAGATAGCCCACTAAATCGGTATAGCGAAAATCGTCTGGATCTCTTTCCGGCATTTTATCGTTGGGCAGATATACCTTCCTTTTTATAAGCACTTTTGCTTTGTCCACATGATCTACGTCTTCTAAGTTCAGGTAGGCCGTACTATTGTTCTGCAACTTTATACTATCCACAAAATAGGGCACCAATTTTTTGTCTAGCTCCAAAAATAGCACGTCCAAATCCAGATCGACATAATCTTCAAATTCAAAAAAAAGTTGCATTTCCCCTTTTAATCCGCGGGTTTTTGTGATATAACCTATATAGAATGCCTCGTTGATGTTCATAATAGTATATTTACTAAAAAAGCCGAATTTTCATAAACTCGGCTTTCTTGAATCTGTATGAATAATAATTATCCTTCAGTTTCTTCTGTGTTTGCAGCATCTTCTACTGTTGCTTCAGGAGCCTCTGCGGGAGCTTCCGCCTCCACTTCTTCTTCTGTAGCTTCAGTTTCTTCTTCAGCTGGTGCGTTTTTAGCAGCAAGAGCGGCAGCTTTTTCTGCATTTTTCTTAGTTTCTGCAGCAAGAGCAGCTTTTTTAGCCTCTTCTTTCGATTGAACTAAACCTGTTTTCTTACCTTCGATCTTAGCACTCTTCTCCTCCAACCACTTCGCAAATTTCTCTTCTAATTGAGCTTCGTCAAAAGCACCTTTCTTCACACCACCTTCTAAGTGTTTTTTGTAAAGAACACCTTTGTAAGAAAGGATAGCACGAGCGGTGTCCGTAGGTTGTGCACCTACATTCATCCAGTACAATGCTCTGTCGAAATCCAAAACGATAGTTGCGGGGTTTGTGTTTGGGTTGTAAGAACCTAAACGCTCAATGAATTTACCATCACGTGGAGCACGTGAGTCTGCTACTACTACATGATAAAAAGGTTTGCCTTTTTTACCATGTCTTTGCAATCTGATTTTAGTTGCCATTCTTTTTTAATTGTTTATGTATTCAACATATCCCCCGTACTTCGCGTAAGAGGGGATGCAAAGATAGCAATTAAAAACTAAAAAAAGAAAAATAGAGCTTGCAAGTTCATGGAAGATAATTAAAATTTATCTACAGTAATTGCTTGGTTGAAAACTATTCATACGTAACAACTGTTCGCTGCATGGTGCCATCACCTTCTCCAACAATTTCCGTTGGCAATTCCAATGCATTGAAACGATAACTATATGTTGTCTTTCCGTTAAATAGCGGCGAATTGATCTCCATCTCTCCACCGGTATTAAGATCTGTCCAACGAATATCTCCACTCTCCGGCGGCGTCCATCTATCATCTACCCCTTCCATGTCTACCTCAACCTTACTTGTCGCCATCGTATGGGCACTTACCACTTCACGCAGATTATACGGATGGAATCCTAACTGCGTATAAATCTTCGCTAAATGATGAGGATTTATTAAATAAGTATAGGAACTATTCATTTTAAAAGGATGTGGAGTATAAGGATGATTTACCATGGGAGACAACGGGAGATGAAGATAGCTCGTGAGTTGACTTGCGACAACATTTGCACCGTCATAGAAATACTTCACCTCTTCTTCCTCTCCTACATAAACCATACGAGAAGGGAGTGTCCAGCTCATTTTCCGGTACTTAATAGAAGACGGCTTACGGCCTATACCCTCATAACTAAACCTAGCCAATACTATATCAGCTACCATACTCCCGTTATCCGAATTTACAGCCCCCTGCTCCGAAAAGTATATATATCGCTGATAAAGACTGTCTATCCGAACCTCATTTAATCTACCTTGTGTATCCCAATGATAGCTTAAGCGCTCTATATACTCTTCATTCCGGTATTCATCTTCGACTTTTCGTTCTATTCGGGAATATTCCACACGTCCGTTAGCACCATAGTAGAACGCTTTATCATTAACTTTTTTTAAACGCCCCGCGGCATCATATTCAAAGGTGTAAGTCAATCCCGTTGTAGAAGTTCCATACCCCCCCACTGTGCTGATCTCCAAGCTCGAAACCCTATCGGATAAAGGAGCTTCCATATCATCGGATGCACAGGCTGCTAATAAAACGCAAACCAATAGGATGTACAGTACTTTTTTCACAATGTTAATTAACTAGTAGTTACCATAATACACAAACTTACATAAAATGCTTAGCATTTACGAATTGATTTTTAAATGAATTTATGCATGCTTCTAAAAAGAAACAAAAAGCATAATGCTAAAAAGGTAAAATAGGAAGAGTAATTCACTTTTATCTGCAATATAATTGCGATACATATATAAAAGAAGGGGGAAAATAGTTACTTTGTAGCATGAAGACTGTTGCGCCTTTAAAGATATTGAAAGCCTCGGCCGGCTCAGGGAAAACCTTTAGCCTAACACTCCACTACCTTACCTTGCTGTTATCCAATGAAAACAGCTACCGGGAAATTCTAGCGGTGACGTTTACGAATAAAGCCACGGCAGAAATGAAAGAACGTATACTCGGCGTTCTACGAGGGTTGGCAATAGCTGATAAGCGTCAAAAAATTGAGGATTTCAGACAGCTATTACTCGAACAATTCGCGGAATGGGATGAATCACAATTGCAACAAAAAGCGCATACTATATATCGAAAAATATTACACGATTACAGTCACTTTACCATCAGCACAATCGACGGATTTTCACAAAAGGTAATCCGGAGTTTTACGTATGAACTTAATCTCGATGCGGCCTATAAAATCGAGATGAATACTGCGAAGGTTAAGCAAGATTTATCGGTGATGCTCAATCAGCTGTTGGACGAGCGTCCCGACCTGCTCACCTGGATTATGGCATTTGCCGAGCAGAAAATCGCCAACAATGAAAACTGGAACTACCGGCAACAGCTGGTAAATTTGGCTAGCTTGATTTTTACAGAGAATTTCCAGGAGTTTAATGCTCATCTGGCATCTGCACAAGTAGAAGATGTTTTCACGCTATTGAATAGAGATGTACAAGAGAAAACTGCTTTTTTTCTAGACACGTTAAGCCAGACCATCCGGACATTCTCCACGACATTCCGTTCATTAGGTATCACTGCCGACGAGTTAAAAGGGAAAACACGCAATAAGTTATATACAGCTAGTAGAATCAGTATCAATGTTCATAAAACATCGACTACCGAACTCCAAAAGCTTTTTACTCGATTTTTAGCTTTGGTAGATGATGAAGATGCCTATACCGCATCCGACAAGCATTTTCGCCTAGACATTAAGCAGGCTTTGCAACCTATTCTCCAACAATTTACAGAACTTTATCGTTTATTTCCCAACTATATTGGCTATCAAGCCGTGCAGAACAACCTGTATTATCTGCGCCTACTAAAGGAAATGAGCGATTTATTAAGCCAATGGAGAAAGGATAATGGTGCCCAACTCATTTCTGACGCCCAAATCCTACTCAATCGACTTGGTTTAGACGAACAAAATGATCCCACCTTTATTTGGGAAAAGATCGGAAACCGATACAACTACTTTCTGTTTGACGAATTCCAAGATACTTCCCGCATTCAATGGAAAAACTACAGTCCACTACTTATCAACGCACTAGGGCACTCGAAACAGCAATTCCATGAGCATTTAATCGTAGGCGATGTCAAACAAAGTATCTACCGTTGGCGGAATGGCGACTGGCGTATATTATTACAGCAGGTAGAAGAACAGGTAGCACAGGCCTTTCATTTATCCGAAAAACAACGTTCCGATTTTATCGAAAATGGTTCCCTGGAGACGAATTTCCGAAGCTACCCCCATATCATAGCGCTGAACAACTATCTTTTTAGTAGTATACCTCAAAAACTGCAGGCTGTGTTAAATGATAAAGTACAGCAAGAGCTAGATGAAGATGGACAGCGCTGGTGGGTCACCTCCGGAAATGCACAAATGCTCATCAAAGCCTATGAAAACAGTGTTCAGCAGGTAGCTCCACACCGGCAAAACTCATCCGAAAAAGCAGGTTCCATTGAGGTTCGATATCTGCCGGTACGAGATGGCCGCTATAGACGGAATCAAGTAATAGAAAACGCACTTCAGCTCGTTTGTGAGAAAATCAATAGCTGGATTTCTTCTGGTCGTTACACTTCCAAACAAATAGGTATACTTGTCAGAAGCAATACGCAAGCACGTTTGGTCATCGAATCTTTAATGCACTACAAAAATAAGGAAGGTCTTGACTTCGAAATCATATCAGGCGACGCGCTGTCCTTATCCTCCAACGATGCCATTTCGTTACTCATCGAAACGCTGAAAGCCTTGGTATATACTTCCGATAAACACATCGTGTACCGGGCAAGGATGGCTTACCTATATCAATCTATCCGCAAACAAGGCACATTTGATCCTGATTTTTGGTTAACATTTAAAAATAACGATATCCAGGAGCTAGCAGCAATCCTTCCATCGTCATTAGTAGCGCAATGGGCAAAACTTCAGCAATTCCCCCTCATACATCTCATCGAACAGCTTATAGAGATATATGGCTTACATGAAACCGACAACATTCATCTTCCTTATATCTTGGCGCTCAAGGATATCGTTTCGGCATTCTCTGCCCGGGGCGAACGAGGCATCAGCCAGTTTTTACAATATTGGGAAGAAGATGGCAGCAATGCTTCCTTGCCTGCCAATGGCAAAGTAGACGCCATTGAGGTAACGACTATACACAAATCAAAAGGTTTGGCCTATGACGTTGTGATGCTTCCGTTCTGTTCTTGGGATATAGATGGAATGGTGAACGGTGATTTCTGGATCGATACCGCAGATTCTCCTTTTGAGGTATTCGGAAAAATTCCTATTAAATACAACGGTAGCGTAGGGCAATCTATCTTTTATAAACAATATTATGAGGAGATGCTATTTAACTATATGGACGCCCTGAATACTTTTTATGTAGCCAGCACACGCGCTATACAGCATCTATACATTCTGGCTCCGGCTTATAAGGAAACGGTCGATAAGAAAACGGGAGAAATACTTGGATTCGATATCAAAAGCGAATACATCAGCGATATGCTCCATCAAGTTTTATCAGATAGCAACTCGCCGTTTCCGCTTCAAAACAATCAGCTGCTGATGGATCACTCTCTTCCTCATCCCACCAAAGACGATGCGCCATCCCAGCAAGATAGTGAAACGCTAATTGCTTTATCTTCTTATCCTATTTCATCCGAGCTGCAAAATGCTTTCGATAAATCCCACAAACGGAGCATCAATAATATATTGATGCTCGAAAAAGCTGCGCAATATGGCATACTGGCGCATGAAATCATGTCTGAAATCTCTACGGAACGAGAAATTGACGCATTGGTCGATGATTACATCGAGAACGGTATCCTAACAGCAGAAGATCGTCCGTTTATTCTTCAGGAAATTCATCAGATATGGCATCATCCGGTAATTAACCGCTGGCTTACCGGGAACTACAAAATATGGAATGAAGCAAGCATCATTTTGGAGAATGGAGAGACCATCCGTCCAGATAAGGTTTTTACCAGCGACCAAGAAACAATAGTACTCGATTTTAAGTTTACAAAAGGCGATTATGCCGACCATCAATGGCAAATAGATAGCTATAAAAAAGCATTGCGCAACTTAGGCTACAGCCATATAAGGGGCTACCTATATTATGCGAAGATTAATGAATTAGTTGAAGTTGAATAATCGGGAACAAATAATGAATAAACCTTTCTTATATACTGTTGCAGAAGATATATACCGTCGTTTTGGAAACGATCTGTCCGACATCGCTATCGTATTCAACAACAAGCGTCCGATCACTTACCTCAAGAAACACTTAGCAGAGGTTTATGGCAAAGCGATCTGGTCACCCCAGTTTTTCACGATCCAATCATTTTTTAAACAGGCTACGGATGCCTCGGAAGCATCTCTCCTCAGCCAATTCTTCTATCTTTTCGAGCTACACAACGAACTGCTAATTGGAGAGGGCTCTGAACCGGAAACATTGGAAGATTTTTATCCAATTGCAGAAATCATATTGCGCGATTTCGGACAACTGGACTATGAGCTTGTCGATGTCGACCAGATATATATGGAACTCTATGACACGACAAAAATTGACATTGCCTTTCAGCATTTCACGGTCGAACAGCAGCATTTTATCCGGCAATTTTGGCAATCGTTCTCTGTTGCTGGCCATAGCGGACTGCAGCAGCGCTTCCTGAAACTTTGGCGACGACTTCCGATATTGTATAAAGCATTCAAACAAAAGCTAACACAAGAAAAACAGCTGCATTATCCCAGTCTATACCGGCAGCTTGTAGAAGGTAACGTGACCCATCCCCATTTTACAAAAGCATACAAAAAAATATTGTTTGTGGGATTTAATGCCCTCAGCAAAGCTGAGGTTCATCTTTTCCAAAGATGGCAAGCGGAAGATGAAGCTCTGTTCTATTTTGATGCCGACACCTATTACCTGGATGATAAAGAACAAGAAGCCGGTCTGTTTATCCGTCGTAACATAAAAAGTTATGGGTTAGTTAACGCCCTGGGAGAAAGCCAAGCGATATTGGGCCATAGACAGAGCACCGTCCATCTCTATGCCTGCAGCGGTAAAAACAGCCAGACCAAGCTTTTACACGATATATTGCTCGCTTCAGCGTCGTCTGCGAAAAGTGCCGCTATCTTGCTTGCGGATGAAAGCTTACTGGTACCCCTGCTTCAAAGTTTGCCGGATGTAAAACCAAACATTACAACAGGCTACCCGCTAACACAATCGCCAATATACGGCTTGCTAGACTTATGGATGGATGTACAGGAAGAAATTTCGCACGACAAAAGGCGCAAGATCGCTTTCCAATATGTAGAAACTTTTGTGAATCATCCATTAACCGGCGTTTCCGTAAAAGAACGGGAGGCTCTATTCAAAGACATCACCGATAAGCAGCAGTTTGAAATCGATGTGGATAGCATCCGCTTGACGAGTACGGTGTTTACGTCGTTCTTTAAACCATTATCGACTTCCGTTCTACTCATTCCGACCCTCATTCAATTGCTAGATAGTTTGCTCGTTTCGATGACAGCGCAGGACCGTGTGGGCCAAATTGACAGCAACCTTATTATCGAGACCAAGAAAGTGCTCAACCAGTTGCATCAAGGCTTATCAAACTTAGGCTCCACATCAATAGCCTTCCAGCTCGGCTTAATTCGAAAAGCCATCAATCCAATCAATGCGGCCATCGAGGGAGATCCGCTAAACGGACTACAGATTATGGGTCTATTGGAAAGCCGCTGTCTCAACTTTGACCACGTATACATACTCGGTGCAAACGAAGGCATCCTTCCCCAAACATCTAGTTCCCCGACTTTTTTGCCCAATAGTTTACGACGAGCTTACCAACTCCCAATCTTAGAGAACCAAGACGCACTTTCGGCGTATCTTTTCTATCGACATTTTCAATATAGCGATGGTCTTCATGTATTTTACAATAGTTTAGTCGACGAGAGTAGCACCGGCGAAGAAAGCCGTTTTATAAAACAGCTGCAGTTCGAGAGTAATTTTCATTTCAAGATATACACTCAACAACAACCAATTCGTTTCCAGGACACTCCTGATGAATTAGTTATCCCTAAAACGGGTGACGTATGGAAGCAATTATGGGAGATGTTCGTCGTACGAAAGAAAAACTTATCGGCTACCGCCTTAACCAGCTACCTACAATCGCCACTACAGTTTTTCCTGAAGTACGTTGCCGAGATCAAGGAACCTCCCACCATTTCACAGGAGTTTGAAATGAACCGGCTAGGCACGGTTATCCACAATGTGATGGAAACGATCTTGAAGCCATACAAAGGGCTAGCTGATTTTACACCTACCAAACAACTCGCATCTACCTTAGATCAGTTGGACAGCTTAGTCGTTCGCGAGATCGGCACACAATATCACAACGAATTATTAACGATCGACGACTTAAACAGCATGCAACGTATTATGCATAAAATAGCTTCCGCCTATGTCGCGGTCTATATCGAATACGACATCGCCCATTACAAAGCCTTTCGCATCATAGAACTGGAAAATGATGAGGATTACAGCATCGATTTCCCGATCCTTATCAACGGAAAAGAAGAAACCATCCGCTTATTTGGTATCATTGACCGTGTGGACGAGGTACTTACCCATGACGGTCAAGTAAAAACACGTATTGTCGACTATAAAACAGGCGGCGATAGTGTCGAATTTAAAACTATCGAAAAAGTATTTGCTGCCAACACCGAAAACAAAGCGCTGGTGCAAACATTGTTTTATGCGTATGTATTTGAACAAGTAACAGGTCGAAAACAATTAGAACCTCATTTATACGTTGCACGTCGTATGCGCGAAGACGGTACTTTATTCCGAGTACGGACCGAAACATTGGAAGAGGAAAGATTGCTCACTATAAAAGAAGACTTTATAGTGTTTCTCCGGGCTACATTAGAAGAGATTTTTAATCCGGATGTCCCTTTTAAACATACTCCGGAAAGTAAGGTGTACCCGTCCGATCCCTATACCTTATTTTATCGGAATGCAACGGAAGATGTGGAGGAATTTTTATAGATATCTGGTAGGTTGCGGCATTGGCCATTGTAATCCATGCCGTATCCTACAACGAACTCTTCACCGATCTCAAAACCGACATATGCGATATTGTCAAATGCATGTTTTATACATACAGGCTTCATCAATAGGGCACACACCTCGATGTTTGCAATCTGAAGTCTTTCCAGTGCTTCCATCGTGTGTTTTAGCGAATTTCCCGAGTCGATAATATCTTCGACAATGATGACATTACGTCCTGTTAAATCCATCCCTACGCCCACCAATTCATGAATTTGATCCTGTGTAGTTCCATTATAAGACGCCAGTTTCACAAAAGACAGCTCACATGGAATATTGATCTCTTTCACAAGATCGGCCATAAACATGAAACAACCATTCAACACCCCCAGAAAGACAGGATTCTTATCGGCGTATTTCAAACTGATATCCATGCCCATCGACCGGATACGTTCTTTTATCTGACCATGATCAATAAAAAGCTCAAAATTTAAATTGTCTATTTGGATATTTGCCATCTATTTAGATCTGTTTTTTATTCCTTCTCTACTTCCGCTTCTTTACCAAACAGCTTTTCCAACAGGCTTCTACGTCTCGCTTCGTCGCTTTCCATCTCCTGCATAATGGCTTCTTGCTCCGGATCGATTTCCCTGAACGTGGTATCGATCAACCCTTTCGGCCTTGGCGGTCGTAGCCCAGGCTCTAGAACAACACCATAAAACCCGTACGCTTCCGGCACCTGTTCATCCTGCAGCTGCCCAAGCTTACTCATAATATAACCATACGTATTAAAATGCCGCTGTACCCAAGGTTTTAGATGCCCAGTATAGTCAAAAGAAGAAAGTCCAGTTTTCGGGCGAGGAATAATACTGGAGAGGAATAAACTCTCCCCGATGTTTAGCTGAGCAGGTGTTTTGCCAAAATAATAGGAAGATGCTTCCTGGATACCATATACATTTTTGCCCCATTCAATCACATTCAAATATACCTCAAACATGCGGTCTTTACCCACCTGTTCCGAGGTCTCCATTAGCCATACCAACAAAATCTCTTCAAATTTCCGCATCATGGTTTTGTTCCGGTTCAAAAAAACATTTTTCACCAACTGCATGGAGATGGTACTTGCTCCACGTTTGAACGCCCGTTCCTTCACATTCGTAGCGATAGAGAGCTTAAAGGCCTCCTCTTCAAATCCGTTGTGCTGATAAAAATACGGATCTTCGGTATTCAACACCGTTTTCTTCAATATAGAAGCCACTTGATTTAACGGTGTGAATGTTGGATTTTGTGTCCCCACCACAATCTCCCGCATCAATACAGTATCCTCATAAGCCTTGTACGTAAATGGCTCATTTAGTTGATTGACAGCTGCATTTCCCCATTGGATTATTTTCAGCTCCTTGTCATCGATTTTAGAATGAAAAGCCAGACTATCCGGCTCCGCAAAATTGATCAAAAAATCGAGATCATATGCGATCTTTCCTTCAACCTGAATACCATCCAGTGTTTCAAATAATCCCTGCGGAATAGCATCAAATAACTTTTGTGCTTCGAACTTGCCCGTATGAACAGATAAACTAACCACTTTATCCGGCTTCGGAATAAACTTAATATAAGGTTGAAATTCAAATTCCTTCACACGGATTTTACTTGCTGGATCAATTTCAATAGCAGCTTTGCCGATATTAAGCTGTCCTTCTCCAATAGCTTCAGGAATAACAACCTCATCTTCCGACAGACGACGATGATTCACATGCAGATTGTCGAAAGACCATTTACCGGCAAGTGTTAAAGAATCTGCCGTGATGCGTTTCACTTGTGCCAAGTCAAACATGATCTTATCGAAACTTACCCGCAGACCAAATTTCCGACGTAGAAAAGGGAGTTCCACATTTTTTTCCTCGGACGACACTTCAACCCGTAATTGCTGTTTATCGGGATTTACACGTCCGCTCAAGTTCCACTGGGCATCATGGTCATTCAAAAAAAGGCTGGTCTCGAAATCTCCGTCGTCCATCACCGCTTCCGGCAATCGAATCTGTTGGTGGACGCTATCATCCTGATAAGAAAGCTGAAAATTCTCTAATTCCATATTTCGGGGAATCTTAAAGAAGATCTGCTTTATCACACCATCAATCAAAGAAGCGTAATTACTTTCTACATCTTCTTCTACCCTAACCGTGGTATCTTTTGCTTGCTTTTGAAATAGAAAATCATAATTACTGATCGTATCACGCTCTAAAAGAGTTACATCTGCATTTTGTAAAGCTAAATTTCCAATTTTTACATCACCGAATAACAAAGGAAACAATCGAACCGATACAGCCATACGTTCAATTTTGGCAAGCGTATCCCGCTGTTGCGGTATAACTTCAATGTCCCGGAAAGTAACAGTGGCCAGCCCCGTAAACGAATATTCCTGTACATTAAAATCAATATGATACCGCTCACGCAAGGTATTTTCCACTTTCACCATTACCTCATCCAACATCCGCGTACGAACAGACAACGCTATAATAAGTCCTATTACGAGTAGCAAAAGAAGAATACCTCCAGTTATTAAGGTAATTTTTTTTTGCTTTCGTGTTAAAGAGGGTAATTTTTCGATTATACGCATACCAATCTATTTCTTGTTTAAAAATAGAATATTTTTTCTGAAAGTATACAACAAAAGAGGGTGACCTGTGTGTCACCCTCATCATCTAAAAATTTTTCGTCTATAAGTTGCTTACGGATTCAGCAAATCATACACTCTAACGTAATCTATCTGCAACTGTGCCGGGAAAGCTTCATCATCTACACCCTCCTGTCCGCCCCAATCACCACCGATAGCCAGATTCAATAGCCAGTGAAATTTCTGATCAAAAGGCCATACGCCACTGCCTGTTCCTTCATTCGGGAAATTGAATATCTGTATATTGTCTACAAAACCACGAATATATTCTGGTGTCCAGTCTACACGGTATTCATGAAACGCTGTCGTAGCATTCTCAATTTTCCTGTTGGATCCGACCTGGGTATCAATGGAATGATTATAATCTTCCGTATGCACCGTAATATGCACCACGTCCTGATCATAACCAACGTGTTCCAGGATATCGATTTCACCGGAGCGAGGCCAGTCTCCATAAACTCTATCCGTAGGCAACATCCAAGCGGCAGCCCAATTCCCTTTTCCAGGAGGCACTTTGGCACTTACCACAAACCGACCGTAAAGAAAATCTCCCTTATCTCTGCTCACCAACCGTGCCGATGTATATCCGAACCCTTCATATTCTTCTTTTAAAGCGGTAATATGCAATACGCCGTCGGCTATATGTACATTTTCTGGTCTCGCTTCCGTATAATACTGCAGTTCATTGTTGCCCCAACCATTGTTTTGCGAGCCGACATCATAACTCCATTTCTGGACATCCGGAAGACCGTCTACATCAAATTCATCTGCCCACGAGGGTGTTGTCGCAAAGTTATACGTTTTAGGTTCAGGAGGTTCGGGAATAACAATGTAGTTCTCGTTTGATTTTTCAGAACAAGACAGCATAACAACTAAAGGAAGTATCCAAAGACTCATATTTTTTTTCATTTTATTCATTTTATAAATTTAGATGGGGTTCTATTCAAAAGACCGTAAAGTGAATGTCCACCAAGAAGCTTGTCCCGTCGCGGGATCCACTTCGGAGATCCTTACCCCGATTTTTAAGATATCATAACCCTGACCGTTTACATTGCTTTTCATTTCCAAAATGTCATACAATACGAAATCATTAACGGGTCCCGATACTGTTTCGCCGCCATTGTGTGCTTTTTTGACACCAATATGAGCACCTCGGCCTACTAATCGGAGTTGGCCAAGCCGGTTTACACCCGTACCTTCGGTCACGGAAAACCGGAAGGTTCCGGAATTCCACAGAGCTTGTTCGCCGGTTAGATTTGCAGCCGGTTCACAACCCGATGTGCCGTTCCCCAGATAACCATCTGCAAAAAAGTCACCTTTGTTGTCGTAGGCAAAAGTGCCTTCAGCGTTGAAAGAGAAAACAAACTCGTCGTTAAATTCGCATGCCCTCGCGGTGACGTCTGCGACACCGCTGCTCCACCATTCACCGTTATCCGGCCCAGGACCTACCTTGAACGCACCTGCTTCCGGATTCAATTTCCATTTTTTCTGATCACAGCTCGCAATGAAACCCAAGGCCCTGTCGTTAGCACATGCTTCGGGATCATTTTCCGAAATGGTGACTGATTTGGTTATGCTTGCCATCCCCCCTTGTCCGACGACGTTCAATTGGATATCATACAAGCCTTCAAAAATCAAATTTGCCTCTACGACATCCCCTTCCAGCGTTTGCCCACTGCTCAATACGGTCCATTTGGCAATGGTCGGTGTATTAGTTTTATTTGTTAACTGTACCCGTCCCGGTCCGGTCTCTATAGCCTCAAAATCGGGTTGTGGCAAATCATCCAATGATAGATTTTCGCCCTCTATCTGACAGGACTGTATAAAGAAGAGCAGAAGCATCGCCCCCCACACCTTCATTTTCTTTGGTATTTTATAATCGATTGTCATGATATTTTTTTATTTAGTTCCACCGTATTCTTTATTCTGTTCCAAAAGGGTATTATCCAATTCCAACAAAGGGATAGGCAATACTTCATGCTTTCCAGCCACAAATCCTCGGTCTCCAAGAGCCGTTGCGGCGTCGCCCCAGCGTACAAGATCAAACCAGCGGTGTCCCTCGCCTGCCAGTTCCAATCTACGCTCGCGTTTGATATTTTCAAAAGTAGCCGCTACCGGCCCTAAGCCTACCCGTTCCCGAACCGCATTCAATAGTGCAGCAGCGCGAGTAGCATTTCCGCCTCCTCTGACGAGAGCTTCCGCTTCCAACAGGTAGGTGTCAGCGAGCCTAATATCATAGATATTCTGTGGAAAGTTGAGTTCAAACGATCCGGCACCTGTCCAGCGATTGGATTCTCTTCCAGCATATTTTTCTAGAAAATACCCACTGTCCATATAACCGGGTGTGTACGACGACCCATTTCCTGCCAATTGATGCATGTCGATGACGGTAGAAGAATATCGCGGATCTCCCTGTAACACACCCACCAATTCCGTCGTCAGCGGAAGGAATCCCCAACCTGCAACATAGTCCGGTGCTCCGGAGCCGGGTGCATAGCCACGGGGACCAATCATAATGTTGAGGATGTTCCCTTCGGTACAGTCTATACAGCCCCAATCACCCACCGATGTATTCGTAAATGAAATTTCAAAGATGGATTCGCTGTTGAATTTATTATCCACATTGAACAGTTCGGAAAAATTATTTAACAAACTATATCCATATTGACTGGTTTGGCCAGGCTCACCGTTTACCTCGCTAAATTGTGCCGCTGCCTGCGTAAATTTTTCCTGCTGTAGATAAACCTTGCCCAGCAGTGCTCTTGCCGTACCTTGCGAGGCTCTTCCTGCTTCTGAGGTCGCGTTTATCGTTAGCGGTAAACCCGGCATTGCCTCCAACAGATCGTTTTCCATGGCGGTGTATACATCTTCTGGAGCAGCTTGGATTACTTCATAAATGGCATCTCCTTCCAGCGGACTCGTAATCAACGGAATATTCCGGAAATAACGGATCAAGTCAAAATAAAAGTAGGCTCTCAGAAATTTTGCCTCTGCCTCAAATCTTGCTTTTTCCTGTTCAGACATCGGAACGTCTGATAGCTTTTGCAACAAAACATTTGCACGCATGATCCCCATATAGCCCCTTCTCCAAAGATCTTCCTGCGGGCCCACGGCAGGTTCTAACGAATAATCGGACCACGCCTGGATATGTGGCAAGTCTGAAGATCCACCACCGCCTGCGAAATGGTCATCGGAAGCAGCGGAAGTGCTCAATATTTTTGTCGTGTATCCTGAACTTTGGAATCCCACAACATCATAGATTGCCACCAAACCATTGTATGCCTCCTGACGATTTCTATAATAATTCTCTTCCAAGTCTGTGCCCCGAGGCTTTAATTCCAAAAAACTATCGGAACACGACTGCAATCCCATAATGGATAAAGCACCAAACATCAGGGATAATTTAATATATCTTTTCATCACGATTTCTAATTTAAAATGCAACATTAAGTCCCACCATGAATGACCGAGCCTGTGGATACACACCACGATCTATACTCATAATATCTCCACCAATTTCCGGATCAAAGCCGGAGTATTTAGTGGATGTCCACAGGTTTTCGGCCATGACATACAATCTCGCTTTCTGCAGACCCACTCGCTTGGATACGTCGCTGGGCAGCGTATAGCCTAACTGTACCGTCTTGAAACGGAAATAGCTACCATCTTCCAGATAAAAATCAGAAGGATTCGTAAAATTGTTATTATTATCCGCATCCGTCAGGCGCGGAAAGTCATTGGACGAGCCATCACCCGTCCATCTTCCCAATGCCCGGGTAGAATAATTGGCATTGTTGATATCCAACCGGCGTAGACCTTGGAATATTTTATTTCCCGCTACCCCTTGCCCAAATATCAAGGCATCGAAATTCTTCCAATCCAAATTCAAGGTAAAACCGTAAGACCAATTTGGTGTTGGATCGCCGATAAATGTACGATCATTGGCATCAATGACGCCATTTCCATCAATATCTGCCCATCTAAAATCACCCGGACGAGCGTTGGGCTGTATCAGACTGCCTTCCGCATTTGTATAGGCATTGATCTCCGCTTCATTCTGGAATATACCCATGGTCTGGAAACCATAAAAGGAATTGAACGCATGGCCTACCATTGTTCGGGTGATATTATAGGTAGACGCTTGAAAAGCAGCCCCGTTCAAAAAGCTTACACCTGCACCGATGTCCGTAACCTCGTTTCTAAGGTAAGAGGCATTCCCGTTGACCGCAAAACCCAATTCTCCAATTTTATTACGGTAGCCAAGCTCCAATTCCACTCCAGTATTTTTCATATCTGCCACGTTGGCTGCCGGATTGCCTATCGCTCCTACAAAACCCGGAATCCGCGGATTTTGAAGAATACCCGTCGTTACCTTGTTAAACCAGTCAAACGTTAAATTGAAGTTATTCAAAAACGTCATTTCCAGACCGATGTTCGTCTGGCTGGTCTGCTCCCAGCGTAAATCTGGATTTGATGGCGCATTGGGGCTGTATCCAATGGTATACATATCGGTAAGCCCAATGGTGTAATTACGCCCTCCCCCAATGGTGGACAAATAAGCAAAATCACCGATATTATCGTTACCGACCACACCGTATCCGCCCCTGATCTTTAGCATATTGATGTACGGATTATCGGCCAAAAAGTCCTCGCGACTGGCAAGCCAACCTAAAGAAAACGATGGAAAGACGCCATATTTGTTATTTGATCCGAAACGGGAAGAGCCATCCCTTCGTATCAAACCTTCGGCCATATATTTTTCCTTGTAATTATAGTTCAGCCTAGCGAACAAGGAGGAGACCGTATGCCCCACATTTTCGTAGCCCGAGGAATTCTTCTGATCCGCAGGAATATTATAATTCAGAGAGGCATCATCGTAATTATTTACGGGTAGACCAAAGTATGTCACCGATAAACCACGTGCACGGTTGTCATAATAAGCTCCTTGCCCCAAAAGCACCGTGAAGTTGTGATCCTCTATAGCGCGTTCATAGGAAATGGTGTTTTCCAGATTCCAGTCAAAACCTCGATGTGTTCCTCTAGTAAAATCATTTTGTGAACGTTGTACAATGGTATTTAAATAATGAA
This sequence comes from Sphingobacterium micropteri, assembly GCF_014692515.1. GTDB lineage: Bacteria > Bacteroidota > Bacteroidia > Sphingobacteriales > Sphingobacteriaceae > Sphingobacterium > Sphingobacterium micropteri. Next base: position 54,465 of record NZ_JACOIK010000020.1, read on the forward strand.
CGGGTGTAAAACTTTCATTGCCCCAAAAAGACAATTTCGTTCCTAAGGTCGAACGGATCTTCAATCCCTCTAGTAATTCAATTTCACCATAAACATTTCCTACAAAGTTGTCCGACCATCCGTGGTTTCCGAGCCGAGTCTGCATATATGCTAACGGGTTTGACATTTCCTGCACCACATAAGGCGAAATGCCGTACGGATTGCCAAACGCATCACGAACCACGGCCTGACTTTGGTAAGGTCTATTCGGGCTGTTGATAACATCGGGATCCGTCTCTATAACAGGCGTTATCGGATCCAGGTTAATAGCCGAAGACAAGGGGCCACCGTATTCGCTATTGGTATTTCCGACGCCCTGGCTTCTCTCATGAGAATATCCTAAGTTTTGTCCCAATTTAAGCCATTTTGTGACCTTATGTTCAGAATTTAAACGGATATTGACCCGCCTGTAATTGGATATATCAGAGGCAATGACCCCGTCTTGCGAGAGATACCCAAAAGAAGTGTAAAAGGTCGATACATCATTACCACCACTTACGCTCAACTCATGGTTCTGCCGGAATGCATTTTTATTGAAAATCTCCTCCTGCCAGTCTGTTCCTTCACCAAATGATCTGGGATCAGCAAATGGTATTGCATTTCCGGCAGCAAAGGCCGCTTCATTTCTCAAGGTTGCGTATTCTGTAGCATTAAGCAAACTGAGTTTGCGTGCCGGGGCAGAAGTTCCGACAAAAGTGTTGTAGTTGACACGCATAGCGCCGGCAGCTCCTTTTTTGGTCGTAACCAAAATAACGCCTGCTGCGGCCCGAGCCCCATAAATTGCCTGCGAAGACGCATCTTTCAGCACTTCTATGGATTCGATATCCGATTGGTTCAGATAACTGATACCTCCAGCGTCGATAACAACACCATCGACGACCCAAAGCGGGTTATTGTTCCCAAAGGTGGTAAAACCACGCACACGGATAGTCGCTGCCGAACCGGGCTGACCGGAATTCGTGGCGATGGTTAAACCGGACGTTCGCCCCTGCAAAGATTGTTCAATACGCGTTACCGGCATGGTCTCCAAATCGCTCGCCTTGACGCTGCTAATTGCTCCGGTAACCACACTTTTCTTTTGCGTTCCGTAACCGACGACAACGACCTCTTCCAGTTCATCCACACCTTCCTGTAGCTGGATGTCATAAACGCCCGCCTGGGTCACCGTGGCCCGGGCAGACAGCATGCCCATTTGGGTAAATATTAAGGTAGCCCTATTACCTGTTACCTGAATGGAATACTGTCCAGATCCATCCGTACTGGTTGCCTGTGTACTTCCCTGAACGGCGACGGTCACACCCGACAAAGGCTCTTGGGTAACGGCCGACGTAACCCGCCCCCGCACCTGCATAGTCTGTGCAGCAAGTTCCGTAACCGAAAAGCACATACACAGTAACATGAATGCATGTAAAATTCTAATCCTCATAAGTTGAATTTGTTTAACATGGTTTATAAAAATTTTGGTTCACTCCAATTCTTTGTGATTGCCAAAGAACATGGTTCAAAAATAGGAGGGTAATCGGTAAAGTGTCTTTTTTCCGAGACTACAATTACCACTACAAAAGATCATATTAGCAAATAAAACGCCCAAAACACCACTACAAACACGCTACACTATTATATTAAAACACTAATTATCAATATTCTACAAAAAACAGTAACTAATAATTAACAATTCGTGATCAATAGCTACACACGCTTTACTTCTCAGGCGCACTCCTTATTCATCACTCTTCACTCTTCGTATATTGCATCAAATAATCATAGAGATTAACTTCCGAATCGATCTTTAATTTCTTTCGCAAGCGGTAGCGACTTACTTCAACTGCTTTGACCGTAACATGCATCAGTTGAGCAATTTCTTTAGAGAGCAGATTCATACGTAGCAAAGCACATAGTTTTAATTCATTTGCTGTCAAATCGGGATGCTGTTCTTTTAATCTTAGAAAAAAGTTTTCATTGGCATGATGAATATGCGTATTGAATTTTTCCCAATCATCATTTGTTCTTTCCGCAGACCGGATAAGGCGAATCAATTGCCGGAAGTTTTGTTGTTCCTCCTTATCTTCTAAGCGATTCATTGTTTGGGTAACGTTATCCTTAATTTTACGCAGCACCTCGCCACGTTGGATGATATTCATGGTTAAATTAGCCAATTCTTTATCCTTGAAACCTAATTCCACTTCCAGCTTTTCGTTACGGAGTTTGATAACTTCCTTTTCTTTCTTTTCAATTTCCAATTGTCGCACGTGGAGCTCATCCCGATGCCTTTCTTTTAATTTTTTACGCTGTACACCCAGCAGCCAAAAAATAAACACGAGAAACAAAACAGCATACAGTACATAACTAACCGGATGTGCATACCAAGGAGGCGCAACACGAAACGAAAATTGCTGTTCTTCCGATTCGTTCCCCATCCCGTTTCTAGATTTCACTTTAAAAACATACGTTCCTGCCGGCAAATTTGTATACTCTTTTTCACTTCGATTACTCCAAGCCGACCACTTTGTTTCCAGTCCTTCCAACATATAACGGAACTCTACTTGCTCCTGTTGGTCATACATGGTCGAACTAAAATTAAATTGAAGCGAGTTAAAGGCATAGCGCAGTTTTGTATCGGGTACATGCTGATATCGATACCCTCCAAACAACAGTTGCTCTTTTTTATCGCTATCAAACGCTTTGACAGTCCGAAGCAGCATGTTAGGTCTAGACGCACGTTCCTGATAGGCCGTGTAATTCAGTAAAATCCCTCCTTTTTGTCCACTTATAAACACATTTTCCGCATCATGTACATACACCGATTCAAACCCGCCTAATATCTCTCCATTCAATTCCGGAAAATAAGAAACAGTATATTGGTATTCCCCAACAGGACGGGAAAAGTCCAGCACACCCAACCGCTTATTGCTCGCAAACCAAACATTTCCCATTTTATCTTCCATCATGTATTGGATGGGTATATTAACGAGTGCTTGATATTCTTCCGATGCTATAAAAGTGTCATTCGCTGCATTGTAGACATACACGCCTTTAGGTGTCGACACCATAATATCATTTCGAATATGAAAAATATAATTGTGCAACATAGATGGTAAGCCTCCTGCTACGTCATAACGCTGTTGGTGTGTAATTTTCTTAAAGTCTTTTGACAGGGATAATTTAAAAACTCCCCGATACGGATGCGATACCCATATGGCGTGGGTTGTAGCGTCATAATGCGCAAAGCGCAAGGTTTCATATGACCCCTCTATATGCCCCTTGTCGATAAAGCGCTGACCATCGAATACAATATGGCGTAAACCTAAATAAGACCCTGCAACGATATCATAAGAAGGCGATACACGTGATGCTGCCTGATATGTCCAGATTCCGGTAGAGCTATGGACCGACACTACACCGTCGTCCTGTATCTCAAAGCTCCCCTCTTCATGTCCAATTAACAACCTGCCGTTTACATCTTGGATGGACCATACTTGTCCATCGCTATGAGGCACCTTTTCAAATCTTGCCTCTGACATGCCAATATTGTCAATAGCATCGCCTCTATAAGGTGTTACATACAAACCGTTGGATGTTCCGAGATACAGTTTATGGTTAAAAATACGCAAACTATATGTTCCCAACTTCGTATGCTGATCGGGATAAATATATTTGATGGCACTGTTGACAGCGATATAATCTATTCCATCATCTAAAGCTAACCATAGGTTGCCATTTCTGTCTTTAAATATATTACGGATATTATTCGTTTGCAAACCCTCTCCATAACTATATCGCTGAACGATCTCACCATCTTTATCTATAATCAGCATACCTTCAGGATACATGCTTAGTGCAAACAAATCATTTCCCAACGATCTAATACTTGAAATGCGGTTTGTTAAAAATTGAGCATCCAAAGACGTTTCTTTCGGGAAAAATTTACGGTTTCCTACATAAAAAAGACCATCTTTCATCGTTGCAACTAATAAGGTATCAGCCGAGTAAGCCACTATACCCGTAATCATCACTCCCTTTTTGATGGTATTTTCTCCGATAATGGACTTCCAAATGCCGTCTTCATAATGCAGCAGCCCTCTTTCCATATCTTGGGCATAAACATCTTCCCCAACGGATGTCATGTACTGCCAACTACTATGCGGTCTATCCACACTAATTTTGTCTTGATAGTAATGAAAAATATGGTTATTAGCTTGAAAAAAGACATGTTCTCCTGATATGGCAATATGCCATACATCCGCAAATTGCCTTTCTTTCTCCGGGATTTTTCCCACTAAGGAATGGTAGACCAACGTACCCCGTTCATCGGCTTCAAAATAACCTATTTCATCCTGTCCTCCCACATAGATTCTTCCCTTTCCGTCAAAACAGACCGAACGCACAATTGTGGAATTGGGCAACGGATACACATTCCAGTACCGTCCATCAAAAGAAAGCAGTCCCTCATTGTTACCAAAATACATGATACCCTGCGTGTCCTGCGTTACATCCCAATTTTGGACACCACCCTCATACACTTTACTGGAATAGTTTATGATTTGTGGCATCGCAATCGTACGTTGCGCATATGTTTTTTCGCAAAAAATCAAAAAGAAAATTGAAAGAAGAAATATATATCTACCCATTCGTATCTGGCTATATCGTTAGCGTTGGTAGACGAAGATAGCAAAATCCCTTTAGATGACAATTTCGCTTAACAACAAATCGATGACAAGATTGTCTCTTTCAATGTGTAAATTTGTAACGTAACAAACCATGGTCATGATTACAAAAGAACAAATATTATACGCTCTGGGGCATGTAGAAGAGCCCGATCTCAAAAAAGATCTGGTGACCTTGAACATGATTCAAAATGTAGAAATTCTACCCGATAAAATTAAGTTTGATGTCGTGTTAACCACCCCTGCTTGTCCATTGAAAGGACACATCGAACACGCCTGTCGGAATGCTATCGGCCTTTTCGTCAGTAAGGAGATCGATGTGGATATCAACATGACTTCGCGTGTAGTAGGTGTAGAATCTGCACAACTAGATGGTATTAAAAACATTATTTTAGTGTCATCCGGTAAAGGCGGTGTCGGTAAATCGACTGTGGCGAGTAATCTAGCCTTGGCGTTGGCAGAAAGCGGTGCAAAAACCGGCTTATTAGACGCGGATATTTATGGCCCTTCGTTACCGCTGATGTTCGGATTAGAAGGTACCCGTCCGGCATCTATTCAAATTAACGGAAAACAGAAGATATCACCTGTAGAAAAATTCGGATTGAAACTATTATCTATCGGTTTTTTCACGGATCCCAACCAACCAATACCGTGGCGGGGACCTATGGCAACATCCGCTATCAAACAACTCTTTGGCGATGCCCATTGGGGTGAATTGGATTATCTCATTGTCGATATGCCTCCCGGAACCGGCGACATTCATATTACGGTGGCACAGTCGTACCCTATCTCCGGCGCAGTTATCGTGACTACACCACAACAGGTTGCGTTGGCCGATACGATGAAAGGAATGGCTATGTTCCGCATGGAAGGGATCAATATTCCCATTATTGGTATCGTGGAGAATATGTCGTATTTCACGCCAGCTGAGTTACCAAACAACAAATATTATATTTTTGGCAAAGATGGCGGAAAACGTCTGGCAGAAGACAATAACGTTCCTTTTTTAGGAGAAATACCATTGGTAAAAGCAGTTGCCGATGCGGGCGACAATGGCTTTCCGGTTCTTTTGGATGCAGATGAACCTGTTGCCAACGCCTATAAAGAAATAGCCGGTCGTGCTGCGCAAGAATTGAGTATACTCGCCAATAAAGTAGATTAAGTTATTCCTGTCCGCCAAATTAACGGACAGGTTCGCTATAATTACTCAGCAGCACCGAAAGCACCGTAATAGCCCGCACCAATAAGTGCAGCTTGGCTATTTAAAACAATACGGATAGGTACTTTCTCCAACAGATGCTTCATGTGGGCATTTTGGATGAACTGTTCCCGGAAAAGATCTTTTTTCAGCAATGGAAATATCCTTGGCGGAATCCCTCCTCCTAACCATAGACCTCCAACAGCTTTATGTTTTAACACCAAACTCGCCGATTCCCGTGCCATATAACTGACGAACAGGTCCATTGTTAAACTACATGTAGCATCTAATTCCCGCATAGCAGCATGGCTGATTACCGCCGCCGGATTATCGTTATTCTTGAAATTTTCTTTCAACCAAGCAGGCTCCTTATGTCCTTTGGCATCTCGAAGGAATTTATATATCCTGTATATTCCTGGTCCAGATACCACATGTTCCCAACTGATAATTGCATCCTCTTGTTGCAGATAATGTAACAGTTCTACATCGAGATCCGTACGTGGTGCGAATTCGCTATGCCCACCTTCGGTTGCAAATGGGCGATGATAGGTTCCATCCCAGAATATACCTGCCTCACCCAACCCTGTTCCGGGCGCCAATACCACCATATTGCCGGAGATCGTTTCAGAACTTTCAAACAAGGATACCGTGTCTTCCGCGCTTAATCCTACCAAACCATACGCCGTCGCTTCTAAATCATTGATAATCGAGACTTTTTCGATATTAAATGCTGTCTGTAAAGACGCAGCGTCCAATTCCCAGGAGAGGTTGGTCAATGTTACCTTATTTTCCAATACTGGTCCAGCTACTCCAATCGACAGGACATCAGGTCTAACGTTATCGTCCGCTGTTAGAAATTTTTGCAAAATTTCCTCAAACGTACCGAGCGAACGAGACCCAAATGTTTCTTCCCGTATCAGCGAAAGTTTGTTTCCGTTTACTTCAAAAATACCGAAACTCGTTTTAGTTCCTCCTATATCTACAGCCAAGATTTTCTTTCCGTTTAATGATCCGTCCTCTTTCCTTGGCAAATAAAATCTATATGACATCGTTTATGTGATTGTTATGCTATAATACGAATATTTTTAAGAGTATGCAACTGTGTTATCTATCGTATCAAAAGTTTTTGGCGCAACCCGGACGGAAATGCGACGTCGGCGCACGGATGTGCAGCATCGGCGGACGGAAGTGTCACGTCGTCGTTCGCCGACATCGTTTCGTTGCCCTACCTGATGAAATTTCCGGCTATCTTGTTTACATCGGTGTACGGGATGACCATTCCGGTGCCTAACATGTATGTATTGCCGTATACCATGAACGTTTTGATGTACAGAAGTTGCTTCCCAGCGTACGGCGACATTCGCAAGAATGTACCTTCCTAAAAAAACTTGACAGCTTTATCGGTTAGTTCTTGATAATATTTACTGTTATTCTATTTTTTGCTAAAGCAAAGTTACACAATGATTCTTTCATACAGCATTTCGATGTAATTTTTG
>NZ_JACOIK010000021.1 GCF_014692515.1 Sphingobacterium micropteri
ACGGAAAGAAGGCACAAATCCCTAGGAAGCATAACACCCGATGAAAAGTTCTATCAGGAAATTAAAAATGTATCGTAATTATATCTTAGTTTAGTAAAAAGTTGTCCAACAAATAGGGAGTATCATACCTTGCTCCATCGTCATTCTTCTTTTCGTCGACAAATTCTTCCATCTCCGATAACACTTGGCTGATTTTATCCAAATGTTTATCTTGCTCGGCAAGTTGTTTTTTTGTGATTTCTAGGTGCTTATTAAGTAGATTCGACTTTATTTTATGATATGCAAAAAGTGCGATGGTGATAATGACTACCTCAATAAGAATAACTATTGAAACTTCGATTGGTAACATATTTTAAATTTTTGTGTATTTAAACCTTTTAAATCAATCCATCTCCTTCATCACGCCACATTCCCTCGCTGTCTCGACCTCGCATTCCAATTCTTCCCAATAGCCCAATAAGCAATCCATCCCAACAAGTTTGTCAAGAGAATAATAGCGATCCATAATATACGCTGATTGCTGCTAAGGGTTCTATTTGTGCTCGCTTGATATAGCGTGTATGCAAAAACTACAAGCAATGGAAGCATAATAAAGAGTTCCTGCGTACCTAGATTAAAAAAAAGTAGATTCATGTTATTTTTGTTAGTTAGAAATCAATTATTCACAGTTTAGCTTCAAGATACCTGTCCAGTAGGGCATAAAATACTCTATATAACCCAAAAAGTACGATAGCTATAAATCCAGCCCATACAACGTAAACGAATAGTAGTCCGATTGAAAACATAGTTAGTCTAATAATTATTAAATAGTTTCATTAATATTCGGTTTAATACATTAAATATAGCAAAATTTTGTGAACTACCTTCATAAACGTCGATAGATTAGGAAAGACCTGAGAGACAACAAAAAATCAAAGCCTGCATTTGCAGGCTTTGCTAACTAAACTAAACATTGGGAGATATCTCACGACGTGTCCCACTATTGAAACAAAAATTTAAAGCCTTCTACGGATAAGTCGTTTCCACTTTGCTTACTTTCCAGCCGTCCTTTCCCTGGTTCAAGGTAATGTAGTCTACGCGGGTGAAGTTATTAAATGCCATTGTTGCTTTGGCCACGCATACCTTTCCGTCCTGCGATAGGATCTCGTAGCTGCTCTTGCAGTCATATTTGTTACCCTTATTGGCCTTCAGGTATTTGATGTATTCCTTTTTGCCCGCACGGTCGTTGTTGTTCACGTTGCTGTACTGGAAATCATCTGCAAAAAGGAACTTGTTCAGGTCGATGCTACCTACGGTAACAGCATCCACATAGGAGCCGATTACCATGCCTGATTCCACGTTTTTTAAAGGATTGGCTTTTTCCGAAGCAAAGGAGCTTAGGGATGTTACCATGATCAATGCTGCTGCGATAGTTTTCAATGTCGTTTTCATGTTTGTAGTTTTTAATGTGATGTGTATATTATTTTTTCTATTTCTTATTTGATATCTCAAAGGTAGGGTGGTGGGCAGATTTACCGAATAACGATTAGACCAAGCTCCGGCATTTCTCGGTAACTGCGGTAAAAAAATCGGTGAATACAAATATCTACTTGTCTGTTCATGCCAAAAGAATTGCAAGCCAGTTGCCAAAGTATTCAATGCGTTGTTTTAAAGGTGTTTGTGTTTTTAGGGGGATTTCAAGTTGTTCACCGGCGGACAGCAGGTATCCGGTAACAAACAAAAGTTCTGATGAATAGTTCCGGATTTTTAAAATGGATAGCCGAGCCTAGGAAGAGTTGCAGTTTCGATTTATCGATATAAATCGCTATATTAGGAATATAAATCTAAATATGAATGAAACTCGAAAGATCCGCATTCCGATTAAAAACTATCCAAGGATAGCAGGATTTTCGTTTCCTAAATATGGTCTTCACAATCGTAAAGAAAATTTGCAAATTACCAAAGTCTCTTGCATACTTCTCTCCATTGGACAGATTTTCGTGATACTAGTAGGAGGGATAATTTCTTTGGTAGGTTTAATATATAGTATTGGTTGTTTATGCTTACTCTATCAGCGCTATTCGGGAATCATACACGTCAAGATTATTCGCTGGTTCAATACATCTATCATCCTTTTAATTATTTCGGTGATATCCGTAATTGTGTTTAGTGTTACTTTGGATATGCTTAAACAGTAAAGGAAATCATAGTTCGGATATTTCCTTTACTACCGGTACATCGGCCTCCGCCCAATCGTAGTTTTTTAATTCGCTTTTATTTACCCAGATTGCTTGCACATGCTCCGTAATAGCTAGAGAACCTCTTGTCCACTTACAAAGGAAAGGATAGAGATAGAGCGAAAATTCAGGGTAATAGTGCTCCACATGTGTGAGCGCCGACCCAACTTCAATTTCTAATCCTAATTCTTCTTTAATCTCCCTTTTCAAGCATTCTTCTTTGCTTTCTTCACCCTCTATCTTACCGCCGGGGAATTCCCATTTCAGCGGAAGTTTCATAGAAGCAGAGCGTTGACAGATTAATATTTTATTGTTGTGTTCTATAATGGCACAGGTTACGTGAAGCATAATGCTTTAAATATAGCAAAATTCATCTTATTATTAGGCATCGACTGTTGTTACGTAATCACTATTATACATTAACCTACCTCAAAATTCATATCTGTTTTTGAGAACAACCACAAAATTACCTCTATGTTTTGTACACTGATCTTAACTTTTGTGCATCTGTTATGTTTTGATTATTAGTTTTTTGTGTTTGTTTGTTGTGAGTTTTTGTACATGATATTTCCTTTTTGTACATATTGTCTATGTTTTTTACTACGCGTTTAATCCATAGCGGCCGAATGCACTTTTGACAGTTCAATGGCCTCCGTTGTTTGAATTAAGTCGCACTTGAAGGTACTTTTGATGAAAACAAACCTTAAATAGAAAACACACATAATGCGAGCATTAAAATTTGATCAGACCACATATTTAATAAGAACTATAACGATTCCTGTGTTTGGAGAAGTAGATGTCGCTTCAGATTTGTTGAATACCAAACTGCTAGATGAAAATGGAGAATATATTTCTGAAGAAGCCGGTCTAATAGATGAGCAGATCTTCTTCTATGTTGATGATGCTGTGCTTCATAACCCTGATGAATATCTAATAGAATATCTCGAGGAAGAGGTTTTGATTTAACTCCTTACCTAACTATACTCCGTAAGTTATTTCTGCAAATGATATTTCTACCTATACATCTTCCTCGTTTCTAGGAAAAGCTCAATCTGGTTCAGTACCTTGGGAAGATCTTTTAGAATATCCTGCGACCAGAACCGAAACACCGTGTATCCCATATTCCGTAGTGCGCGGTTCGCCAGTCCGTCTTTCTGCATATTGCGTTCGATCTTCGGTATCCAGAACAAACGGTTGGATTTAATCTGAGCATGTCTTTTTTTCCACTCGAAGCCATGCCAGAATTCGCCATCTACAAAGATGGCAAGCTTATATTTTTTGATAACAATGTCCGGAGAGCCAGGTAAGCTTTTGTCGTGTAGGCGGAAGCGGATATTTTTCGCCCACAGTGCACGCCGTAGTATCATCTCAGGCTTCGAGTTTTTACCCTTGATGCGGGACATATTGAAGCTACGCTGCCTACTGGTATAGAAGCCAGCTGATTCCTCAAAACGCGGAACCTTTATCCTATGTTCTTCCTCATCGTAGCTTTGCATGACGTAAATTTACATAAAAACTAGCATGTAATGGAAGAACGGACCTAACGCTTATTTTGTTTTTCGTTAAATCTGCTGCCGTTAAACCTCCGTACTCACCGCTAACGATATATCTTTTACGTAGATCCCGCCCATATAGCCATTCCAGCTGCCCCGATCGCGCATCATTACGACAAAAACGCAGATCGCCGCGTGCTCTTTTGTCAATGGTTCATAACCTTCGGCAATGCTATCCTCATCAAGAAATAGTCCGTGCACATCATTCCAAGCAAGCCATTCAATGAGTTTCTCCCGAAGCATAGCGTTTACCTTTTCCAAAAGAGCATCTTCCGGTAAGTCCATCAGTTGGTATCGCCAGTCATTCACCCGCTTTTCTTCGTAGACGATAGGATAGGGGCGGCGGGCGTAGTAGTATTTTTTCATGAGCAATATTTTAAGAAGTAGATAATCTGTTTAGAGTTTAAATATACTAAAAATTTTAGCTTTAGCTAATTGATTCTAAATCTTTATTATCTTTAAACACAGATGAATGAACTTGAACCCTATATCAGAGCATTTAACCGTTTGAAACGGGGAGTGACCAAGTATGGTCTTGCACCGCATAAACCGATACTACTGCTTACGTTAATCGAGTTGATTGATAAAGGGTTGGTTATGAATAACCGTTTTGAAGTCAATGTGGATTTGGTTGGATTATTTCAAGAGAATTGGCGGCTATTGGTAGATACGGCACATCAACCGGATTTCACACAGCCCTTTTATTACCTCCAGTCGGATAAAGCAAAGGGACAACCGTTCTGGACATTACATCCTTATCCCGGCTTTCAGATCAACGCACATATCAAGAGTGTACAGACACTTTCCGGCACGGTGGCATATGGAGCTTTCGATCCAGAATTGTTTCAATTGCTGATGATCGATAATAACAGGATTCTGGCAAAAGATGCTATCCTGTTTCTTTATTTTCCGGAGCGACGAGCGTCATATTATCAGCATAAACAGTTAGATGCCGGTTTCTATCATGATGTGCAGGGGCTTGTATTAAATGATCCGGAAGTTCGTTATAAACATGTATCTATACAAACGGAGGATGATGTATTTATTCGTTCGGGCTTATTCAAACGCTATATCCCGCAATTATATCAAGATACCTGCTCCATGACGGGTATGCGCATGCGGTCTACTTTTAAATACAACTTTATAGATGCCTGCCATATAGTGCCTTTCGCTGTAACACACGATGATAAGGTAACGAATGGTATTGCCTTATGTCCTAACCTGCACCGTGCTTTCGACCGTGGATTGGTGAGTGTCGATGAAAATTACCGGATTTTGGTGTCACCGCATGTGGAAGAGGATACTGAGCATCCGTATAGTTTAACCAAGCTTTCGGGTAGACCAATTATCCTACCAAAGCAGCTACAATATCAACCTGCGCAGGAGAATCTGGAGTGGCATAGGAGGGAAGTATTTAAAAGGTGAGAAGACGTTTTTATTTTAAATACTATATTAATGTTTAAAAACAGCTATTCATTCCGTTAGATCTTGAAAATTTTTTCAGAGATCTTTTTAAGCTCTTCTTTAAAGAAATTACGATCATAGTATGAAATAGGTTTTACACCACCAATAACATTGAGGTGTTTTGTAACAAAACGAGTTTTGTATTCAAATTTTGTTTTAAACAAATCTTCATTGTCTTCTATAAACTCTAAAATGCCGATAACAGCCTCTTTGTGGCGACCTAGTTTGTAAGTACCTAATGTCCTTGTTGGAAAATCTAACTGACGGAATAATATTTTAGTCAAATGGTATTTGTTATCCATCCTTGTATTGTCAGTAGAAAGATAAACAGACCACCATAAACCTGCTATTGCATGGCGCATTAAGCTGCTTTGTGTAGAGGAGCTTAAAAACCAATGGTCCAAAATGAATTTCTTGTTATCCTTCGCAATGCCTTTTTGTACATCGTCCCAACGTTTAATCATATAAGGATACAAATCAACATGGGAAAGATATGTCCACAATCGTTCGTCCGATGCCTGGATTGGTTCTAATTCTCTAAATGCTTCATAGATTTGTATTGCGGACTTATAGTCATCGCTTGTATTTAATTTTTCCGACAAGCCTTCTGGAAAGTTTATGTTTGGCAACATTAAGGTTTGCTTCCTATCATACATGAATTCGTTGCCTCTATAAAAATCAACGTTCAATTCATCCTTTATTTTTTTTACGTATTTTTCTTTGAATATAACTTGCTTTGCCATGGTTACTCCTCATTTTCTGTTGATTCTACAATAACATTCAATCCGTTTAATAGACGTCCAAAAGGATTTCCTAGTAAACGTTGTGCGATTTCGGGAATGTTGTCTTTATCTTGAATGTTTATATTTTTGAATTGATCTTCATTATCCAATCGGTATTTCAGAGCTTTTGCCCAGAGATAGTCTTTGTTATCTTCAAAATTATAGAGCGCTGTCAACAAAGCATTTAATACAAACGATGCGTGGAATATTGGTGCAAATTTCATCTCTTGGGCAATGATATCACCTCTGTAGATGTTGTATTCGTTAGTTGGGAGTTGTACCTCTATTTTGGATTTTTTTAAATCAATATTAGTATATTCGATGTCATCTCTTCCCACTACTTCCATAAAAGAAGAAACTGCTTTTAGCTTTTCATATTTAATGTCAGCATCAAAATTAAATTCCCCGAAAAATACCAAAATATCACCTTTATCTAAGTCAAATGTAAATCCACTATAATCAGGGTGTGCATCTGCATTTGAATAGTTGAGCAGATTTTTTTTTGCAACCAATAAGCATATGAACTCTACTTTCCCTTTAACCTGTTTTTTAGGGACTTCAAACTCTATTCTTGCATTATCACTTATAGTATTTTCTCTGTAAACTGTATTGGAACAAGTTGCTTCACATAAAAATTCGGCGTTACCTTCTTGAAGTATTTTGTTTAGATCGTCGTTTGTTAGGTTGCATTCAATTAGAATCTTATATCGGTCTTCTAAGACAGTTATTTGAGGGTTGTTTACAAAGCCTGTAATTCCACGGATAGCATCTCCGATCCCTAATACGGGATGAGGAAAGGTAAAATCATTGAATTTCATACGCTTTAAGTTTTACTGAATGTTTAACATTGTCGTCAAAGCGTATCTTTATTTTTGTTACGCCTTGCCCTAGTTGTAAGTCTTTAATCGTGTTTTTTGAAATTATTCCCTTGTCGACTTCTTTTATTTCAATTCCGTCGTCTCTGTCATTATCAGCCCCAACGAATAGTTCCAGCTCTGCATTTTCAATTTCATTAATAGAATTTATAATCAAATAATGGTATATATGCCCGTTTTCTATTTGTGCTGCAACTTTAAAATTTACTTTTGCGATGATCTTATTCGTGCCAGATGAATCATCTGTCTTGCTGCCAGCATTTTCTGTATTTCCAGGGCCGTCTGAAGGTGCGTCTCCACCACTTGTATCATTTTCCCCACCTGTAAGGATTATTTCTTCTCCATCCTTCGTAGCCTCAATATCTGTTTCATCCGTTACTTCTGATTGCTGTACTTTTACAGTAGGATTTATGTTTACAGGACTATCTTTGGTACTTGTAATTGAGCCAGTCTCATCTTCTGTCTGCTCACGGCTTGATTGATCCGAAAAATTGTTGCTGTTTAAGCCATCAAATTCATATTCTTCGTCTTTTTCAAGTAAATCCTCGGGGATAGACAGATATTCTTCTAGGCCTATAAATTTTATTTTCTCACCAGACCTCGTTTTGGATAGAGATTCAAGGGTCGTATTAATGAAATTACTGATTTCATTAAGTACTTTGCGAGCCTCCGTATTAACTTGTCCCTCGTTTTTTGGATAGTTGTCTACATTCCATTCATTGTGTGCCGGATTCTCCATTAGACGGAGCATTTCATTCCCTTTTTTATTATCACAGATGAAAACAGCAGAGTACCCATTAACTTTTCTGTTAGTTCTTTTGAAGACGACCATCTTCGGGATACGGAAGTAAGAAGTTCTATTCGGAAGCCCTTTTTCTAGATATATATACAGTTTTACCTTACCAGCAGTCACTAAATTTTGTTCGAATACTCGGAATTGCCCGTTTATGCCTGCATATTTTACCGCTTTCAAATAGGATTTTGGATTCCATGATTCGATTTCCGAAGGAGTTCCGCTTTCTGCCTGACCTTCAAAATACTCATCAATTATTGTTTCAATATTGGCTTTGTTTATTA
This sequence comes from Sphingobacterium micropteri, assembly GCF_014692515.1. Taxonomy (GTDB): domain Bacteria; phylum Bacteroidota; class Bacteroidia; order Sphingobacteriales; family Sphingobacteriaceae; genus Sphingobacterium; species Sphingobacterium micropteri. The sequence goes on from NZ_JACOIK010000021.1 coordinate 7,968, forward strand.
GTACCTCGTCAATCTGGACTGTTAGTTTTTCATCATAAATGGCTAACCAAAAATTGTTTAAAACCGATTTTATCATTAACCTTTTACGGTTTGGCTCATTCCATAACCCAATTATATTGACATCTGTTCCCGATTCGGCTCTTCTAAAGATTTCAGGGATATTATCTTTTTCTGTAATTGGATTCCCTTGGTTGTTGTCATAAAAGCCGAATGCAGACCTTTTGTTGCCATCCTTATCTTTATGTGTCGTCAATCGGGTGGCACCTTCAAAATAGACATTTTCATCTATGTCTTTTGAGGATACAATTAATGTTTTTATTGGAGATAAGGCAAAGTAGGCGCCTTTACCAAATCCGAAAGAACCACCTGCACCTTGGTTTTTGGAACTTACACCGGATGCTCTAAGAAAAGCATAGAATGGAGAGGTTGTTCCTTCATCAAAATACATCCCTTTTGTATTTGCGTCTGAAATTCTTAAGCAGGATATTTTTAATTTTTTTTTTCCTTCTTCCGTTCCGTTTAGATATTTCAACATTTCATCGAACAGCCGTTTTGCATCAGTATTTTCACTGTAGTACTCTAAGCATTGCGTGATGTTATCTTCAATTTTAAAGAATGCGGGGTATTCTTGCCTATCCAAATCGAAATACTTAAAGGCTACTTCTACAGGCTTTGTAGTATCATTAATTGCATCCAAAGAATTTTGGATTGCCTCTCGTACTATTGAATAATATGGATTACCTTTAAAAGTGATGTGCAAAGGATCGTTTGGGCCAATTTCCCCACCACCTTCTGGTTTAAAGTGCCAAGTGCAGTTCTTCTCCATAGTTGTTGTGGTATATTATATTTGATTACTAAATTTAAATATAGTTAATATTTTTATTATATGTTGTACGTATACTGATTTTTAAGTATGGTTTTTATGATATATAGATAGACCTCTCAAAAGAATTTAGACATTTCCTGACGTAAGGATAGAAAATTCGCCAATTAAACAACAGGATTACCTGTTAAGCTTCTTGTTTTGTTTTCTGAAAAGCAAAAGTAGTTTGTCTCATATTTGACATTTAAAGCGTTTGTAAACTGTGAAGTAGATGCTAAGACTTTGGGTTAAGAAAAATACTAATGCTGTTGAACCAGTGCTTAAATTGATTTTTGTTTATAAATAAAAAATCCGGATATTAGCAAAGTATAAACATTTTTTGGAAGTTATTATATTTTTTAGTAAGTGGCTGATAACAAAAGACAAATAAAAGCAGTTGATTTTTTCTGTTCCGGAGGGGGGATGAGTTGTGGTATGCAACAGGCCGGGATTGATGTGATTGCAGGTGTGGATTTTGATCTTACTTGTAAAGAAACTTATGAAACCAACATCAAAGGGTCTAAGTTTATTCATGCAGATGTTTTTCAATTGAAGGAAGAGGTATTGGAGAAAAAGCTGAAACTGAAACGTAATGATGACAATCTACTTTTGATTGGGTGTAGCCCCTGCCAATTCTGGAGTATCATTAATACTTCTCGAGAAAAATCAGAAAAATCAAAAGATCTATTAAAAGAATTCAGACGTTTTGTGGAATATTTTAACCCAGGATATGTGGTTGTGGAGAATGTACCGGGAGTGATGCGTAGGAAAGGAGAGAGTGGATTAGAAGATTTTATAGAATGGTTGAAAAAAAATCATTATACTGTCCATGCTAGTATACATGAAGTTAGTAACTATGGTGTACCCCAACATCGGCGAAGATTTACATTGATAGCGAATAGAATAACGAGTACGGAGTTAAAACCAAAAGTACGTGAAGGTAGGAAGGTTACTGTTAGAGATGTAATTGGCGAGCACAACGGGTTTCCCAAAATTCCTGCAGGTAATAAAGATATGTCGGATCAGTTGCATTGGACTGCTGGACTAAGCGAAATTAGTAAAGAGCGGTTATCATTAACCCCTAAAGATGGCGGTGATCGCATGGCATACGTGTTCGATGAAAGATTAGCTCCTAAATGTCATTACATGAATACAACGGAGTTTAAAGATATATACGGTCGTATGTGGTGGGATAAACCATCACCGACCATCACTACAAAATTTTTTAGCATGTCCAATGGACGTTTTTCACATCCAGAGGAAGATCGCGTTATCTCCATCAGGGAGGGCGCTGTATTGCAATCTTTTCCAAAAAAATATATGTTTAAAGGAACAAGCATTGCCAACACGGCTAGAATGATTGGTAATGCTGTACCCCCAATATATGCTAAGGCGATTGGAGAATCTATTATTAATAATCATAATGCAATTTAGAACAAAGGCTAGAGCTGTAGATTTATTGGGTAAAGGGCAGATTGCAGATTTACCCACAGCCATCACAGAGTTATGGAAAAATGGCTATGATGCGTACGCTGATAATTTAACTGCAGAAGTTTTTAAAGCTCAATATCGAAATTTATCTAATTCCATTTTTTTGATAACTGATGACGGAAAAGGAATGTCAAGAAATGATATTTTAGAGAAATGGTTGGTTTTAGGTACAGATTCCAAAAGTAGGGCTGAATTAGAACAATTAGAGGATCAAGAAACTCTTTGGAAAAAGCCAAGAATTAAGGCTGGAGAAAAAGGTATAGGTAGGCTATCCGTTGCATATTTGGGATACCCTATGTTAATGATCACTAAAAAGATTGGATATCCTGTCCAGTTATTGTTTTTTGATTGGAGATTACTGGAGAACTTCAATTTGTTTTTAGATGATATATATATTCCTGTTGAAGATTTGACATCTGTTTCAGAGGTAAGAGAAGCTTTTTATAAACTCAAAATCTCATTTCTGCAAAACTTTAGAAAGCGAGAAGATAGAGACGGAAATCTTATTTGGGAAGATAAGCAGATGGGGCTTAGAGAAGATATATTACGATCTGCTTTTAATGCTCGTTTAACAGATGATGTGATTGATACTGTATTTTCTGATCTTGTAGATCTAAGGGATAGTCATGGAACGAAATTTTTAATATTCGAACCAATCGATCAAATTTTAGAGCTAGCAGAGGAAAATAAAGACGAAGACACTAGGGAAAGTAGAGAATTTACAATATCAAGTTTATCTGGCTTTGTAAATCCTTTTAAAGAAAATAATCAACTTGTAACTACTTCTTTCTATATACATGAATTTTTGGGGCAAGATAAAGAACTTATAAATGGAGAAGGGAAATTTTTCACCGCAGAAGATTATAAATCTGCGGATGTTTTAATTGATGGAAAATTTGACGGAAACGGAAACTTTAAAGGAGATTTAAAAATATATGATAAATTAATTCCTTATGAATATAAAACTACTCGCAGAAAATTTGCTAAAAAATTTTACGGTGAAATTCCTATTAAATTAGGCTATAGTCAAGGAGACCGAAAAGACTCTATGCTTAGCGATAATGCGTTTAAAAAAATAAATGATAAAGTCACAAAGAATGGCGGTTTATATATTTTTCGAGATGAATTTAGGGTCTTGCCTTATGGACGACCTAATGCAGATTTTTTGAAATTTGAAGAGCGTAGAAATAAGAGAATTGGTACCTATTATTTTTCCTACAGGAGGATGTTTGGATATTTAGAATTGAGCAGGGGGGGGAACCCTTACTTGAAAGACAAATCCAGTCGAGAAGGTTTGATTTCCAATGATCCTTATAGAGCTTTCGAAGCAGATTTAATAGCTTTCTTTATTCAAGTAGCAAAAGACTTTTTCTCTGATAAAGCGGAACAGTCTATTTTTCTAGATCAGAAAAAAATGTTGAATCAAAGAAATAAAGCTATAGAGTCGGACAGAAAAAGAGAAACCGAAGAAAAGAAAGCATTTAGTAGATCTCTAAATGCCTACCCTAATAAATTCAAAATATATGAAAAGGAGTACTCTTCTCTACTGGCATTGTTAGAACAAAAGATTCAAAAAAATAATGTCGCCTTTTCTGAAATAGAGATTGTTTTGGAACGTTTGCACCAGCTGGATGTTGAATTTGAAAAGCTACTTCCAGCCATTCCGACTAGTTTTGAGGCAACTGATTTGCAATTAGATCGTTTAAATAAATACGAAGATCAAATTCGTTCTTTTAATAATAGCCTTAAGAAGAATAGCGCGGTGTTGATGACTAAGGTTGCCGAAATAGCTGAGTTAAGAGATTTGAAAATTAACTTCACGAAGAATATTGATGTTTATAAAGGGGAATTGGAGGCAATTATATATGAGAACTTTGAAGTTTTAAAAACAAAGGTCACACTTCTTTTGGATGAGTACAATCAACGAGCTAATTCAATATTAACTGGATTTGAGGAAGCAAAGAAAAACGCTTTAGGTCTAGCTTTTTCAAAGGACGATATTCAGAAACAGTCTGAAGGAATTAAAAGAGAATTCGAGGATTTAAAGAAGGTCTTGAATGAAACATTAATTCCTCTAGTAAATCATGTCAATAGGATGAGTTTTGATATCGATGAAGAACTACTACAAGGAGCTTATAAAGCAGAGTATAATAGAATGAGAGATCAATGGAACCAAGTCCAATATACCGCTCAACTAGGAATTGCCGTAGAGATTATCGATCATGAATTTAATGTATTGTATTCTCGAATTAGTAGGTTGCTTCATAAATTAGACAAGGAAAATGAAATAGCTGAGAATTCTGACTATAAACTTTTAGAAAAGACATTTAGAAGTCTTGAGGATAAATACGATTTGCTATCACCGTTATACAAAATTAATTCTGCTGTAAGTAAAGATATTAGATGTTCCGAAGTAATAACTTATATAAAGGATTTCTTTGATATAAAATTAAAAGAGGAAGAAGTAAAAATTGTTGTAAGTGACTCTTTCCAACATCATATAATTCGCGTTAAAGAACCAATATTGTATACAGTTTTAATAAATATTATGAATAATGCGTTCTTTTGGATGAAAAACTCAGAAATTAAAGAGATACACTTCGACTATCTAAGAGAAGAAAAAGAAATACTCATCTTAAATTCTGGACAAAAAATTGAAGAGCATAGATTGTCTAAGATCTTTGAGTTGTTTTATTCAAATCGTCCAACTGGAAGAGGTATTGGATTATATTTAGCCAAAGAAAGTTTATTGGAGGCTGGCTTTGATATATACGCGACTAATGATAGCTCCTATAACACTCTTGATGGAGCTTGTTTTGTGATAAAACCTAATTTATAGAAGAATGACTTATGAGGATCGTGCGCATTCTATTTTAAGAGATGCAATAAAATCTGCTATTTATATAGATGATAAAGCTAAAAGTTTTTATCAGGAAGGCTCAATACAAGAGAATATTATCGAAGAAGAGCTGTCTCAAAATCTATACAAAAATTTTAAAAAAAATGGGATCTCTCTGGAAGTACATAGATTTGAGAGCGATTTGAAAAAAAATGCTGATGAACTCAGGTTCATTATTGATAATAGGGATTTTGTATTATTAGACTGGAAGTTAAATGGTGATGATGGGGAATTATCATCATTAGCATTGTTAACTGAGGTAATAAATGCAAAACACATAAATTTCTGTTCAATATATACTTCCGAAGATGATATCGATGAGGTACTTAATAATTTACTCTCTTTTTTTTCAGATCAAGGCCAAGACTATTACGACAGAATAAAGGAAGAGATAGAATTGGAGGAGTACCCAGAAGCACTAATAGATATATTCCACCAAATCAATTTAAATAGATCTAAGTCGGAAGAAGTTAAAAGATTACGCGGCGAGATTTACAAACATGATAGAGATGTTATAGGAAATTTAAAGCAAATAACAGGTGAATCCAGTGATACGTGTGCTATAATAAAAGCCTCCATCGCCGTTTCGTCGACTCATAAATCACAAACTGGAATCTGTTGTCCTAGTTATGTTAATCCAGAGCTTAAAATAGTTGTGATTGACAACACTATTGTTACTATTCTTAATAAGGGTAAGAATCAAGCGGAAGAATTACTTGAGAATTTCAAAAATCATATTGTCAATGATATAGAAAGCTATAATCAGTTGTTGGGAATCGAATTGTATAATCATCTTTTTAGAACTAGTGCAATTACCAATGATTCCTTTATGTCATTCTCCAAAGACGCTTTAATTCACCACAGGAGGAAATTAAAAAAGGACAATCTCGGACATTTTTTTAATAGCTTCATTGATGAGATTATGCTTGAAAAAATTTCACTATCACTAAGAAATAGAAAGTCTCTTTTATTAGATGAATCTTTATTAGATGATTTTGAAAAGGAAGTAGACGCAGAATATAACGATGAATCAGCATTGCATAAAATGAATGTATTCTACAACTCATTTTATTTAGATAAAAAAAACCAAACAATCAATTTTGGTGATGTTTTCTTAATGCAGGAGAATGAAAATCATAATACTAGACCAAAGTATTTAATTTGTATCACTGCTTTATGTGATTGTTTAAGACCACAAGACAAAATAAAAAGTAATTATTATTTTGCTGAAGGAGAGCCAATAAAGAAAGATAAGGCTCTTTCTCTAGGGGACGGAGCATTTATAAGTTATTTACCAAATGATATTACTATTTTATGGTCAGAAATAGCAGTAGCAGAATTGAATCAAAAGTATGGTCCTGTCTATATTAAACCTTTACAATATAAAGTTTTTGAAGATCATAATAAAATTGATGAGAACAATATGATTGACGTCCATTATTTAGATAAGAAAGGGGATATTAAAACAGAGAAATTAACTTATTTGGGAACAATTAGAGCAAACTATACTCAAAGAATAGCAAATCATGCATTTTCGTATCCGATTAGAGTAGGAGTTGACTTTGTGAAAATTTAATAAAACTAGGATAGTTTTTGGCCCTGAACAAGTACTATTCTGGTTTGATTACTGTTAACCAATTATTACCTTAAATTTAGACAGTTCTATAGTTTGATTATTTGTGTACACGACTTTACTGTCTGGTGGTACAGGCCTTTTCTGGGGAGACAGCTTTTCTATTTTATTGGTAAAATCTAAAATTGGGTCACCAGAAGGTTCGACAAACACGTTATCTGCGGCTTCCTCTACCTGAAACCAAGACGCCCATATAGCACGATCATCAAGTTCTGTATTCGTGAAATGCATATGGTTTCTAGATATTACAAATAGATGAACTTTAGAGATAGATTTTTCACCATTTATTTTTAAAACCTTCAATATGTTATTATGAGATTCAGTTTTAACCCATCCATCCACCTTGTCAATCCATTCAATTGATTTGGCAATGAGGTTTGATATTCTGCTTCGTCGTTCTTTAATGTTTGTGGTAAAATTGTCTTGCCATTTTAATTGAAAAAGTCCCAGACTATTGGATTGCCTGTCATATACGATAGCGTCAATGTCAGTTAGAATTTTACCATTTGGAGCTTTTAGGATAACATTTTCGTAGATTTTTATAAAGTTATCCTGCTTAAATATATCATACAGCTGATTACGAAATCTAATTTCTCTATTATTTACAGCATTAAAGAAGTCATTTGGATACCTTCTCTTTAATTCCCGATTTAAAAAATATACCGGATTTTTTAAACATCCATAAGTAGATACGATTAATTTATCACCTTTGATTTTGATAAAGGGAGCAGGGATTGGTTTAGGATACCCTAAATGTGTTTCTATGTTGTTTTCATTAAGAGTATAACAGTCAACTATTTTCATCACCTTTTGAATAGGAAATCCTGTTGCTATACAATATTGATTTATAATGTCTCGTTGATCTAAAATCTGCGTCAGAACTTTACGCATTGAGATTGTTCTGTTATTGTTAGTTAATGCAACACAACAGTCCCTATGTACGATACCTATTTTTTGCACGTAATAGACTATCATACTACCCAAATACTGGACAACTGCATAAATGTTTAAATTAGCAGTAGAAAATGAAAAAAGAACGCAGGAAATTCAGTGCAAGCTTTAAGGCGAAGGTAGCCATAGAAGCGATCAAGGAACA
>NZ_JACOIK010000022.1 GCF_014692515.1 Sphingobacterium micropteri
ATTTTACAATACCCAAAGAATACATTCTGCTCTGGGGTATAAAACCCCTAAGCAGATCGAAGAGATGCTATTGGAAAAAGAAAAAATGGCAGCATAAAAAAGTCTCCTAATTTAAGTTGCAATTCCACAAAGGGTTTATTCGAAAAAAGAAACATAGAAACGGAAAAAAAAGATACGAAGTAAGGAAGTAAGAAAGGGTTCAGATTTAATCTGAACCCTTTTGCTTTTTATAAGGATTAAAGTTGCTCCCAAAAAGAAATCCCGAAGCGGGGAGCTTCGGGATTTTCACTAACTAACCAATTATTAACCTAAATTATGAATTACTTATATAACGCATATAGCTACCAGATGTTACAAGGTTAAGGTGATATTAACAAATTTTAACATTTACAATGGAGATTTGTTATTTAACATTCATTTAACTGTCACATAAATACACTATTGAAATTTATCACCTATATTTACAAAAAAATACTAGCTAATATAGACTAGGCAAGAAACAGAAGATCAATACCATTTTTACAACATCCCAATGAGTTCATCCATTAAGTTTAACAATGTCAATACATTGTTTTCCAAATCCCTTAAATTTAAAATTAACGATTATTTCAAGAGTACCTATAGAAAGAAAACCGGAAATAGACGGATTTTTATTAAAGCAGCAGTGCTGTTGACTACTTTTACGCTGTTATATACTATTTTGGTTTTTGTTCAACCGCATTGGGCTGTCAGTATCGTGCTTTGTTTGCTGTTCGGCGCAAACCTTGCTGCGATTGGCTTTAATATTATGCACGATGCAGGTCACAATTCATTCTCGGATAATAAAAATTTGAATACGATACTTTCCTATACGTTAAACCTGTTAGGTGGTAATATCTATTTTTGGAAGCTGAAACACAATATTGCCCATCACACTTACACCAATATCGAGGGAGAAGATCACGATATCGAAGTAAAATTTATGCGGATTCATCATGATCAACAATTGAAAAAACATCATCGTTATCAATCGTTTTATTTTATTTTCCTATATGGCGTTTCTTATTTAGCTTGGATTTTTTATCAAGATTATGAAAAATATTTTCGTCAGAAAATGGGAGGAAGTTCGGCGAAATTCCATTTTCCCCTACGCGAACGAGCTATCTTTTGGACAAGTAAGGTATTGCATTTTGCTATATTTGTGTTGATTCCTATGCTATATGTGGGATGGCTCCCCACATTAATCGGTTGGGGAATCGCGGGTGCGGTGTGTGGTATAAGTTTGGCGACTGTTTTCCAGTTGGCACATGTCGTTTCCGAAACAGAATTTAAAACATTAGATGAGTCGAAAGTAGAAGAAGAGTGGATGATTCATCAAATCCAGTCGACTGCTAATTTCGCAACGAAGAATAATGTATTGACTTGGTTGTTGGGAGGACTTAACTTTCAGGTAGAACACCATCTTTTTCCACGGATTAGTCATGTGCATTATCCGGCCATTAATAAAATTGTACAGCAAACGTGTAAAGAATATAATATCCAATATATCGAATTTAAATCTTTTCGACAGGCATTTTTGTCGCATGTTAAGGTTATTCATGCGATGTCCAGATAATTTTTTAAAACAGCTGATATACTTTGTAACAGATAGTTCAAAAAATGACGAAAAGTCTTTTATTTACAAATAATTAATATTACCTTTGATCGGACAAGGCCCTGCCTATGCTTTTTTGATGTCGTTTAAATTATTTTCGGGATCATCCTTAGCTTTTTCAGTTGCCATTTAAGTTATCATAAATATAGACAGCATTCGTGCTGATTGGCGATGAAACCCTCCGATCTGAACATCTTGATATATTACTGTTAACAAATAAAATGCATGGTTCTCTCTGGGAGCAAGCGATGTCTTGTGGAGATATCATAATTTAGAAGAAATGAGTTTTAATAATCTAGGGATAATAGACCCAATTATAAAAGCCGTCAATAACATTGGTTATTCAGCGGCTACACAGATACAAAAGCAGGTGATACCCCTTATATTGAAGGGTCAAGATATCATCGGTTGTGCCCAGACTGGAACAGGAAAAACAGCGGCGTTTGCTTTGCCCGTTCTTCAGTTGCTATCGTCAGATAGTAGAAAATACAAAACACCCCGTGCGTTGGTGCTTGTTCCAACTAGGGAGCTAGCTATACAAATTGACCAAAGTGTCGCACAATACAGTAAATATATTCATGTAAATCGTTTGGCAATCTATGGTGGTGTTTCTCAGGTTGCTCAAGTCGAACGTTTACGCAAGGGGGTAGATATGCTTGTTGCTACGCCAGGCAGACTGATGGATTTAATCAATCAAGGACATGTTAGTCTTACCCAAATTAAAATGCTGATATTAGACGAGGCGGATAGCATGTTGGACATGGGATTTGTACACGATATAAAACGCATATTAAAACATATTCCTCAAAAAAGACAGACACTCTTCTTTTCAGCAACGATGCCCAATGAAATTCGGAAGTTCGCCAATACCATTCTTCATCAACCAGCAGAAATCAATGTTTCTCCTGTATCGTCTACAGCGGAGAAAATTGTACAGTCTGTTTCTTTTGTTGAAAAGAAAGATAAAGCAGCGTTTCTGGCCAACGTATTACGAGGTAATGATGTGAAGCAAACCTTGATTTTTACACGTACAAAACATGGTGCGGATCGATTGGTCAGAATATTGGGTAAGGGTGGGATAGCTGCCGCTAGTATCCATGGAAATAAATCTCAGACAGCTCGGCAAAAGGCTTTGTCGTCTTTTAAAAATGGTAGTGTCCATATATTAATTGCGACCGATATAGCCGCTAGAGGAATCGATATTCAAGAGCTTCCGTTTGTGATCAACTATGACTTGCCGGTAGATTCGGAAACGTATGTACACCGTATCGGACGGACGGGAAGAGCTGGAAAGGAAGGAAAAGCGCTTTCCTTATGTAGTGAGGAAGAAAAACCCACCCTACTAAAAATTCAAAAATTAATTGGTTTTCAATTACCAATCGCCAAAGAAAGAAATAATAATTTATCAATAAACAATTAATATAATGCAAGAAGGAACAGTAAAATTCTTTAACGTTACCAAGGGTTTCGGTTTTATTACACCAAGCAATGGTGGTCAGGACATCTTTGTACATTCAACAGGTTTAGTAAGTGACGTACGTGAAAACGATAACGTAACATTCGATGTTGAGCAAGGTAAAAAAGGGCTTAATGCAGTGAATGTTCGCGTAGCGAGATAATGAGAAGAAAAATGGCAAGTTTTTAGCTTGCCATTTTTTGTTTAGCCTAAAAAATTACGGCTGTAGTTCTATTTCTGAAACCTGGTTCCCCTGTTTCGTGCGGATGTATTTGTATTTTACTTTTTGATTTACAGCCAAGACCATCCCTGCTAGCTTATCGTTAAAATAAACCGTTTCTCTGCTTAAATTGTCCCGGATAAAACCATAATGACCATCTTCGTTATAATAGGAAACTTTACCGTAAAGATATTCTTCCTCTATATCTGCTGGACGTATTAGATCTTCTTCTTTAAACTTGTACGGTTGTGTTGGCGGTGTATCGGAAATATTGCCGAATTCATCCACATAGGCAAACATTTCTTCCAATGATTTACCTTTGTTGTTAGATGCTTTGTTTAGTTCTCTTCTTTCTTGTTTTTCTTTTTTTTTCTGTTGCTGTTTTTTAGCAAGTTCTTTTTTCTTGAATGTAAGTTGATTTCTTGACATTAAAAGGGGTTAAAGTTATAAAATAATAAGGGTATAAATCTTATAAGAAGCCGATTGCTTAAGGATAAGAGATAGGTGCCTTTCTGAAATGTATACAAATATACGGATTTAAAATGGCAAAAGCAATTCAACTGTCTTTAGCGGAGGCGAGGTATTGTTGTAACATTTTGTAGGCTCTTCTTTTTATTTTATCACGCAGAACTTTGGGAGCTAATACTTTAATACATTCACCGAAACCTAATATTTCACGTTCCAGTTCAAAGTTCAATACTACGTCTAGCCGGATGAGAATACCACCATCTTCCTCGGTTTTCAAAAGTTGCTGTGATGCGTGTATAGGTTTCGTGATGACATAAGGAGCATTATACGCATCTATTTGTAGAATAACACGATGACCTCTGTCGCGTTCTGATTTTGTGACGCCAATCGTATCGGCATAATAACGTTCAAAATCAACACCATCATAAGAAACATAACCCGATTTTGCCATTTCTGCAACGTCTTCAATCCGATCGAGTGCCAACGTGACGAGTGTCTTGCCTTTTTTTGGTTTGCAAATGAGGAACCACCTGTTACGGTATTCTTTGAGTAAGTAAGGGAAATATATGGCTTCTTGTTTTGACTTGGATTTAAAGGATTTATACGTAATTAATAAAGGTCTCCTTTCTCGGATGGCTTTGTGAATAGGTGTAATCCAATTTAACCCTTTTAGTAATTTGTTGTTTTCCAGTTGTATGTAAGAGGTTGATTCGCTTTCCTGCTTTGATAAATTGTTTTCCAACCGAGCAATCACATCGCTCATTTCTTCGAAATAAGAAAAGCCATTAAGGTGTTTTAGTATATCCACGGCATCTTTCATTTTGGACATGTCATTATCTGACAATGGCAAGTTGCTGATGGAATAATTCGAATCCTCGTAAGTGTAGAACTTGCGCTTGATTACGATAATTGGCGCATTGTATCCCAATTTGTTGCTACGCATCAACTGGATATCACCCTGTATGGTACGTTTACTAACGCCACTATGTATGCCTTCCAATTCGTAAATACCATATGAAACTTTTTCAATTAGGTCATCTAATGTCCATTTACGATGTGTTTGTCGAAGACAATTGTCAATAATTTTGTATCGAATTAGCGCTAGTTTATTGATAGCCATACGTTTTTTCTGTTGATTTTGTTAAAAGTAAAATTAGAAGTTTTATTTTACTACGCAATATACTTGCGTAATATGGCTCCATGTAACCGTTATTTGTAGATATTTATTTTTGTATTTTATTGATTATTAGTGTTTTAAAATATTTTATCATTTTTCTTTAGTTTTTTATCTACTGCGTATAACGGCTGCGTAGTAGTGTTTGCATCTTTGTGATGTCAGGTATGACAATCGTTCTTTGATGAAAATAAGCATAAAGCTTTAAAGATATGTGTCGTGAGACGCAAAGATACCTCTTGATTAGAAATAGCGTCCTAGTCTCCTGTTTCGGTATAGCAGGATAGTGTTGGTTCAGTAGAATTCAATATGCTGGCAAAATGGATAGTCTTGAGGTGCAGTACTGGTATGTAGGTTCGAGTCCTACTCTTGAGTAATCGGGATAGCTAAACAGGTATAGCGCAGTAATCACGTTGTAGGTCGCAGGTTCGATTCCTGCTCCGTCTTAGACGAGATAGTTCAGTAGGTTAGAACAACAACACCAATCAAACGTGGGTTCGAATCCCACTTCTATAGCAATATAGAGTAGCATAGTGGACGAATGCACAGAACTTAGGATTCTGCTTTGATGAAGTTTAGACTTTCTTTCAAAAAGTCATGTTTTGAGCTTTTCGTCTTTTGTTCGGTTGCCTGTTGTTTTTCGCGTTGTAGTTAATAGAGATGCCTCGACGAACTTAGCGCGAGAGATAGGGGGAAAAATTGTAACCTTACTTTGCAATTTAAAACAAATGTTATGGGAGGTAAAGCCAAAATCCAGATATGCGATATTCCTGGATATGTCTTTCCAAACAAACCATTCCTTTTAAGTTCCGTTTGGAAGCAATGAACGAAACACGAAGAGCTTTTTGGAAAATGTAAATACTGTATAACAAAATAATAGAAATCATGAAAAAAGTAACAGTAAATGTAAATCAAGTCGGTTTGGTTGTTAAAAACAACGCCGTGGTACGTGTATTAGCGGCTGGTAAATACTGGTTGCGATTTGGGGAAAAAGTAGAAATTTACGATATGTCTAAAGCGTTCCAGACACCGCACGATATAGATGTGCTGTTACGGGTAGGGGGTTTCAAAGATTTCGTGGAGATAATGGAAGTAGCGGATAACGAGTTATGCATCATGTATGTCAACAATAATTTTAATAAAGTATTACCTGCGGGGCGTCATGTATACTGGAAAGGTTTACAAAATTACCGCTTCCAAATTGAAGATATTTCAACGATCGACATATCGCCTGCGGTGAGCCGCCAATTGTTAGAGAAACAAACATTAGCATATTATGTGCGTCAATACAAATTAGAGCCGTCCGAGAAAGGATTGTTGTTTGTAGATGGAACATTAGTAAAGATATTGGATGCCGGAACATACTATTGGTGGAAAAATGCAACCACTATTTCCGTAAGCAAAACGGATATGCGTGTAGCGACCATGGAGGTTTCCGGACAGGAAATCTTAACAAAAGATAAAGCACAAATCCGAGTCAATTTTTCTGTGCAATATCAAATACATGACATCGTGAAAGCGTTGTTGGAAAACAACGATTACGAAAAACAATTGTATATCTTGATGCAATTGGTGTTGCGTAAATATATTGGTCAAATGACGTTGGATGAATTGATGGAAAACAAAGCCGAAATATCCAGATACGTAATTGAGGTTACTGCTGAAGATGTGAAAGCATTGGGTTTAGTGATGTGGAATTGCGGTGTGAAGGACATTATCCTGCCAGGTGATGTGCGCGACATTATGAATCAGGTATTGATTGCTGAAAAACGGGCACAGGCCAATATCATTACACGTCGGGAGGAAACAGCCTCTACCAGAAGTTTGTTGAATACTGCAAAGCTGATGGAAGAAAATGCCATGTTGTTCAAATTGAAGGAAATGGAGTATGTGGAGAAGATTGCGGAGAAAATTAATAATATTTCCGTATCCGGCAACGGGCAAATAGTCGATCAGTTGAAACAATTGTTTGTGAAGTAAATGTTGCTAAAAAAGAGGCACAAGGAGTGACGGAAAGAGGTTTGTTGCTCCTTGCTTTAGGAATGGTATGATAATTAGGTGTATCTTGATCATACGTTAATGAGATTACACCATAACAACGAAAAAAATGGAGAACAAAAGAATTAATGGCAATGATTTGATTGCTTTGGGATATAAAGAAAATCATGCAATGGGTGTTGCATTGAAGATTAATAAAAAGAGATTAGGTTTTACGCGAGAACAAATGTTGGTTAATTTTAAAAATGTGCTCGACAATCCAGAATTGTATTTGGAAGATGCTATTTTTAAACCATTGGCAGAGATTTTATTGAAAATTGATACTATCGAAAAAGAAACGATTTCTTTGAAAGAAAAACCTGGCACTTATGCTGTGTATGGAGAAGAAAATATTGAGGAAGGTGCTAAAAAGCAAATGGATGTGGCCATGAAGCTGCAGGTTACTGTTGCTGGAGCATTGATGCCGGATGCACATCAAGGTTATGGTTTGCCGATTGGGGGCGTATTAGCTACAAAGAATGCTGTTATTCCTTATGGGGTAGGGGTAGATATCGGGTGCCGGATGGCGTTGTCTGTGTTTGATTTGCCGGCTTCTTACCTGGAAGATCACGCCGATAAACTGAAAAACATTTTAATGGAAAAAACACGTTTTGGTGCCGGACATGGTTATTTGAAACATGAAAGGGTAGATCATGAAGTCTTGGAAAATGCACTGTTTGAAACGCATGATTTCATCCGTCCGCTAAAGGATAAAGCTTGGACGCAATTGGGGTCTTCTGGGGGAGGAAATCATTTTGTAGAATTTGGAATGATAGAGTTTACCAAAGCAGACGACGTGTTAGGTGTGAATAAAGGTAAATACCTAGCGTTACTGACACATTCGGGTTCTCGAGGGCTAGGCGCGACGATTGCGGCGCATTATACCAAATTGGCGAAGAAACTATGTAAACTTCCTTATGAAGCTCAAAACTTAGCCTATTTGGATTTGAATACGGCTGAGGGTCAAGAATACTGGTTGGCGATGAATCTGGCGGGCGACTATGCTTCTGCTTGTCATCAGGTCATTCATGATAAAATTAAAACAGCCTTGGGAGTTGAGTTGCTGGCTAAAGTGGAAAATCACCATAATTTTGCATGGAAGGAGCAATTTAATGGGGAAGAAGTAATCGTTCATCGTAAAGGTGCTACTCCTGCGAGTAAAGATGTAATGGGGATAATTCCAGGTTCTATGGCGACGCCGGGTTTTCTGGTGCGGGGAAAAGGAGAAGAGTCTGCCATTAATTCGGCTTCGCATGGTGCTGGGCGTTTGATGAGCCGTACACAGGCTATTAAAACGTTGTCATCAACAGACTTAAAAGCAATGTTGGAAGATAATGGCATTACTTTGCTTGGTGCGGGAATGGACGAAGCGCCGATGGCGTATAAAGACATTCATACCGTAATGGCGGCGCAAGCAGGCCTAGTAGATACCGTGGCAACGTTTTCGCCTAAAATTGTGCGCATGGCGGATGATGGTTCCCGAGAAGATTAAGACGATTACTAAAAAATAGTACTAAATCCATAGGTTTTTCGTCGATATGGTTTATTTTTATGGATAAGCAAAATCAGAAAACTATGGAATTGTTTATGGTAGTTGTCGGCGGAAAACCGGAGGGAAGATTTACAGAGCAGCATGATGTTTTTTTTGGGATAGCGACAGAACTGAAGGAGCTCGTGCCTGCTATGTATGCATTTTGGCCAGCATTGGAAGGTAAGATGCATATAGACTCTTGGCGAAAAGTGACAAAAGTTGGTGGCTATGCCATTGATATTGTTCCGAAAGGCGATTATAAAGATGCGACGAGTAAAAAGCTCTATTTTGTGAATTTAGGAGGGTATAAACCTAATGATATGGAGGAGTATCATTATAAGCAGTTGGTCGTGGCTTCCAATTTGGGCGATGCCACCCGAGTAGCAAAGGAGTCAATCTTTTGGAAACATCACGAATCTTCCCATATTGATGATAAATATGGAATTGATGTCGATGATATTTATGAAGTAAACGATCTACTTAACTGCATTAGTTTCGATTTCATCTGACAGTTAAAGGGCAAACAAACTAGATTTGTAATGCGAATAACAAATTGAAGTTTAACCCCTTAACAATGTCAGACATGAATGTAGAGACAAAATTAATCAAAAG
>NZ_JACOIK010000023.1 GCF_014692515.1 Sphingobacterium micropteri
AATGATGAAGGGGAACGTAAATCCCCCTCCAACAACTTTTTTATACAGAAAACAACTGAGGCAATAAAACCCTTAAAAATCTAGTAGAAAAATTGCCCAACTGTCAGATTAAGTCTTAACTTTTACATATTATGAATAAACAACAGTAGGCAGAATCTTTGGAATCAAGCAAATGAATCTAATTTTTCCTTTCTTTTCTCCCAATCAGGCATCATCAAAGTGAGTAAATCAAAAAAATCCTGATTATGGTGTTTGTGAACCGTATGACACAATTCATGCATAATGACATATTCGATACACCTTTTAGGTGTGTGAATTAATTTAGGATTGAAGATCAATTTATTTTTAATGGTACAACTTCCCCATCGGGTGGGCATATCCTGAAAATAAATGTGATTAGGAGCCTTGAAGCGTTCTGAAAATTTTTTAATGATAGGTTTTGCTATTTCGCTTATTTTACTGTGAGCTCGTTGTTTTAACCACTCATCGAAAAGCATTTGTGCTTTTTCCTTATTTTTTACTGTAATTAAAAACAGATTTCCTTTATAGGTAACTTCTTCCTTGTCAGATTTTTCAACAACTAATTTATACTGCCTTCCTAAATATAAAATAGAATATCCCGATTTTATTTCATAGGAGATTTGCGTTGCATCAAAATTCAAGAAATAAGACTGTTGTTTACATATCCAGTGGGCTTTTTTTAAAAGTGATTCTTTAATTTTTTCCAACGATATTTCTAATGGAGCTACTACAAAGACAGAAGTGTCTGGCAATATTTTTACACCAATCGTTTTGCGATTAGCGTATTGCAATTCAAATTCGATCTCTTGTTTTCCGTATTGAATGCTTTCTTTCATTATCTGTTTGCGATGGCAATATCAATTAATTTTTTTGTCAATTCATCTGCTTTCGAAACAGAAAGATGAAACACATCCATTAAATAATCTCCAAAATCTAATTCGATTTTATTGATAATATCAGTGCGTTTATGCCAGTCTACAACTTCAAATTTTGAAACAATTTCATCAAACATTTTTGTAATTTCTACTTCTTTATTGATTAAATCACTTTCTTTTTTTAGCAACTGAAAAACTGCGATGTTTCTACTTTTATCTTTAATATCTTCAGGAATATCATCAGAAAAACCTTTTGTAGCTTGTTCTTTATAGTCGGTCAACCTTCTTAATGCTTCAATTTCAGACAGGCGATTAGCACGCATTTCTGCAATCGTTTCGCTGATTAGTTCAGATAGTTTTTTGAATAACGCAGGATTAGCATCAATATTGATAGATAAATATTTTGAAGTTGCCGCTGCAATTTTTTCAGCTTTAGCTCTTGGTCCTACCAATTTTTCAACTTCCTCAGCAAAGGCTTCAGTATCTAAAATATCCAAAGGTTCTACTAAACGAATGATTTCCTCCGTAATGACATGTTGATCGAGCAATTTCTGCAATTGCTTTTCGTATTGTGTAAAACTGATTTTATCGAGATAAATCGAATTTGCTGCGACACGAATACCTGCAAATTTTTTAAGATCGTCTTTATACTGCTTAATTTCTTGCTCCGATGTTTGGTTATGAAAGTCAATAGAAGATAATGCTACCTTTAGTATTCTGGCAAAAATATTAAATTTAGTATAGAAATCATCTCTTATAGACTGGTCAGATAAAAAGACGATATATTCATCAATATTCTGCTTATTGCTAATGGTTTTGAAAATATTCAACAAATCAGTATGAGCACGGGGTAATTTATTTATTTCTTCAGAAATATCTGTTAAAGAACCTGCCAGATCTTTTGGATCAAAAGAATTATCATCTCCAGAATAATTCTCCAAAGCTTCCTGAAGTTCTTGCATTATTCCAGCATAATCAATTATGTATCCATAATCCTTTCCGGGGAAAACTCTATTTACTCGGGCAATAGCTTGAAGTAATGTATGTTCTCGTAACTTACGGCATAAATACATCACAATCGTCTGAGGTACATCAAACCCGGTAAGAAGCTTATCAATAACAATCAGTAATTCGATATTTTCTCCTTTTTCGTATTGTTGTATGATATCTTCATCGATCCGCTGACCGTATTTGGTTTTTAATAACTCATAATATTGAGTGACTTCGGGCGATTCAGAGCTGTGTACATCTTCATTATTTTCTCGTGTATCTGGAGCCGACATGACTACTTCCGTTTTTACTTTCCCGATAAGGTCAAATGCTTTCTTGTATTTAACGGCAGTTAATTTATCTGGACACACCACCATACCTCTGAATCCTGAGTGTATTCCTGTTGTTTTATTTCCATCTCCCCAATTTGAGTAAAAATGCTGACTAATATCCCTCGCAATTTCGTGAATATTTTGTTCCGTTTTGGTAATCAAGCCTGCCCGGCTCATTTTCTTTTTCAGATCGGCACGTTGATATTCTTCCAGATCTTCCATCACCATATCCACATTTTTATCGAGCACCTTTCGATTTACGTCCTGTACTGCCAACCTTCCTTCATATAAAATAGGTACGATAGCCCCATCTTCAACCGCCTCTGAGATGGGATACGTATCTATTATACCTCCAAATTTATTCGCTGTATTTTTTTGTTTTTTCATCAACGGCGTTCCTGTAAATACGATAAAGCAAGCGTTAGGCAATACTTTTTCCATATTCACATTAAAAATACCATGTTGTGTTCGGTGAGCTTCGTCAATTAACACAAAAATATTGTGACTGGTTAATTGATTATCTGACAAACTTTTGACTGCTGCATCAAACTTGTTGATAATAGTAGTTGTTACAAAATCACCATTGCCCTTCAGTAAGCTCACTAGTTGTTTACCAGATGCGGCATTGATGACATCTACTTCTACTTTTTGTAATGTAGACGTAATTTGTCGGTCTAAATCAATTCTATCTGTCACTAAAATAATCTGAGGATTATTTATAGTGTCTTGAATTTTACGAGCCAGCATTGCCATTGTCAAAGATTTCCCACTGCCTTGTGTATGCCAGATAACACCTCCCTTTCTTTTACCGTTACGAACGGGTTTTATCCGTTCAATGATTTTGTTGATGGAAAAGAACTGCTGAAAGCGGGCAATTTTTTTGACAACACCAGCTTCAAACAGAATAAAGTCCTTAACAATAGCTAATAAACGCTCAGGACTTAACAAACCTTGGATAAAAATATCCTGTTGGGTAGGTGCTACGTATTGTTGATACTTTTCTTGGTATGCAATATGGTCTGATTTAGTTCTAATATCCGGATTCGAGAAAAGTTTTGCTTCTATATCCTTTGATAAAGCGGTATTTACTAAATCATCTAAACCGTCAATAAACTGTACTTCCTTCTCTTTCCAGATTGCCCAAAACTCTTCTTTAGTATTGGTGGTGGCATATTTAGTTTCTAACAAAGAGGTTGCTAATAATACCTGACTATATACATATAAATTACGAATACCATTTTCTTGTTGGTTTCTGATATGTTGAGAAATTGCTTCGTGAATAGGCGTTTTGATTGTTGGACTTTTACATTCTATAATAGCTAACGGAATACCATTGACAAATAAAGAAATATCTGGTCGGTACGTATCTTTTCGTCCTGTACGTAATACCGAAAATTCTTCCGATACGTGAAAATAGTTGTTAGTAGGATTTTCCCAATCAATATATTGAATTGTATGACTTTTTTTGTCACCATCAATAGATTGTTCTAAAGCATGTCCAAATACCAACAAATTGTAAATTTGATTACAAGCTTGTACCAATCCCTCAGAAAGTGGTATATCCTGAAGTTTCTGGATTGCTTTTTCAATATTTGTTGATTCAAACTTCGTTTTTTTACTTCCGATTTTAATATCATTGATATGCATCAAACGCTCTCTGAGAATATCAGTTAAAATAACATTACTTTCTCTATTTTCACGAAGTTGTAAGGCTTCGCTGGGGGATAAGTAATCATACCCCAGATTAATAAGTAGTTTGAGCGCAGGAATTTGTGATATATTATCTTCGGTGAATGCCATGGTATGGATTTATGGATGCTATTTTACTGTTCTACAAAGAAATCTTCGTCTAAATGCTTTACTTCATAAGTTGCTTTTATTTGTACACCAACATTATATTCGTGCATTAAATCAACCAATTTATTACCATCTATCAAAATTATTTTGTGATGTGCGTTTTTAGCCTTTTCCTCTGCTCCTTTATCAAATAAAGAGGTTGTCACAAAAACACCTTTGTTAGTGTCACCACTCATTGCCCCAATGAAATTTCTGATGTCTTTTTCACGGACTTTATTTTCTGTAAATCTTTTTGCCTGAATATAAATCTTATCCAAGCCGAGTTTATCTTCATTTATAACTCCGTCAATTCCTCCGTCAGAAGATTTTGTAGTTTCAATAAAATCTCCATACCCCATCTTCTTTAACAAAATCAAAATAACTTTTTCAAAATAATAGGGATCTATTTCTTTCAACTTTTCAAGAAGTTCGTTCTTGGTTTCCTTCTCAATTTGATTAAAGCCTTCATCAATTAAATCCTGGGGAGAAGCATTCGATATTTTCTTTATTTCTGTTGATTTTTTATCATTTTCTGTTTGATAAAAATCCATTAAAGAACTTTCCTGCTCTAAGCTATTTAAACTTAAATGTGTTTTCTGAGCAATTCCTTTTTCCGTAATTTGTACATTTCCTCTTGAAGGGTAATGAATATACCCGCCTTTTTTAAGATAAGATTTTCCCCAAGCAATTCTATTATTGATTAAGTTCTCTCCAGATTTTGTCGTTTCTTCAAGAAGTTCTTTGGGTAAATGAGCGTAATACTTTTCAATCACCCTCTTTTGCATCACCCTTGTATGAATTACTTCTCCGTTTGATAAAATCTCCAGAATCGGATTAAAGGTTTCATGGAATTTAGGCAGTTCTTGATGCATTTATAAATTAGAAATTATGAGTTATGATACTAACTTTCGTACTGAACAAATATAGCAAAAAATGCACTCATAACTCATAATTAGCAACTCTTAACTACCTTAATGTCTTAAACATTTGCTCAATAGCTTTCTTCTTTTGCTCCATATTAGGATGAACATAGAGATTTAAAGTGGTGCTGATGTTAGAATGCCCTAAAAGTACACTTACAGTCTTGTAATCACAATTACTTTCGATACATCTTGTGGCGAAGCTATGCCTTAGACCGTGAAATTTTAGTTCCGGCATATTGAGCTCCTTCATTAAGTTTTTATAATAACTACGGTATGTTCGGGGTTCTGTAGGTTTAGCATCGTTTGTCAAAACAAAAAATGATGGATTGACAATTTTTTTAAATGGCTTCAATATCTTCAATAAATCCTTACTGATTGGAATTTCCCGAATGGAGTTTTTGGTTTTTGGCGTATCTAAAATCAGTTCCGTTCTACGGTTTCCTTCTTCAATCACATAAATACGTTGAATCGTACGATTAACACTGATAACACCGTTATCTGTATCTATATCCTGCCATGTTAATGCACACACTTCTCCAATACGCATACCTGCACTCAAGCAGATATAAACTCCTAAATTTCTGAATGTAAAATGTTCCTGTATATAGCTCATTATTTTTTTCTGATCTGCCCGGCTTAATACTTCAATATTGTGTTTTTCACGCTCTGTAGGAAACTGTATGTCAAAAGGGGTATAATCCAACCATTTATGTTTTGCACCAAATTTGAGAATCATCTTCAGCACAATCAGTATATCTTTAATTGTCTTATGGCTCAAACCTGATTCCAATTTCTGGAACACAAAACTTTGTACATCAGCCTCTTCAATAACAAATTGATCACCAAAAACAGGTTGTAAATGATTTTCAATCAGAAGTGTATAAGCTGAAAAGCTTGATTTCTTGACATACTGCTTCTTGTCTACTTTCCAAAGTGTGATCACTTCTGAAATTCGTTTTTTATTCATTTTGCTTAAATTTTAAATTAATATCAAAGGAAAGCAATTAAGGTTTTTTAAACCTTGAGGATATAAGTTAGTCAATGTTCCCCCTTTGAGATTTCCGGGCTTTGAAGGGGAATGGGAAACAAAGAAGTTGGGGGAGATTGCAACGTTTTCCAAGGGAAAAGGCATTTCTAAAAGCGATATTGCCGAAAACGGACTTACTGAATGTATTAGATATGGAGAACTATACACATATTACGGAGAAGTAATCAATGATATAAAATCCAAGACTAATGTTGATACATCTAATTTAGTCTTAAGTGAGGTTAATGATGTTATCATTCCTGCATCGGGAGAAACAACAATTGATATTGCAACAGCTTCATGTGTATTGAAGTCTGGCATTGCATTAGGAGGTGATTTGAATATTATCAAAACCGAGAATAATGGAGTGTTTCTATCTTATTATTTGAATAATAAAAAGAAAATGGAGATAGCCAATTTGGCACAAGGAATTTCAGTAGTACATCTTTACTCAAGCCAATTAGCTACTCTGACTTTAAGTTTTCCAAAGTTGGAGGAGCAAAATAGAATTTCTACATTTTTAGCTTTATTTGACGAAAGAATCCAAACCCAAAACAAAATAATTAAACAATTAGAAACCTTAATTAAAGGGCTTTATCAAAAAATATTTGAACTCAATCGATTTCAGTTTTCTATTCTTCCTTTAAAATCACTCTGCACTATAAAAAAAGGAGAGCAAATAAATGCCTCCAAATTATCTGAAACAGGAATTTATTATGTAATGAATGGCGGAATATTACCATCTGGTTACCATTCTGAATACAATTCAGATGCAGAAATTATTTCTATAAGTGAAGGTGGAAATTCTTGTGGATATGTTCAATATAACCATACTAAATTTTGGAGCGGAGGACATTGTTATACACTAAACAATATCGATAAAATCATTAAAAACAAATATCTATACTATTATTTGAAAGCCAACGAAAATAAAATTATGGCACTTCGTGTAGGTTCTGGGTTACCCAATATTCAAAAATCTACTTTGGAAAAATTTGAAGTGAAAATTACTAACCTTTATGAACAAGAAAAAGTTGTATTAGCTTTGGGGAGCTTATCAACCAAAATAGCTGTAGAAAGTAAACTACTTGAGCAATATGAGATACAGAAAAAGCATTTGTTACAGAACCTGTTTATATAAACAGGTTCTGTAACAAATATTGTTTTTGAGAATGGTATTTATCTAAAATATTTTTCTCGGTTTCTATCTTTGTATCAATTGTAAAAGTTAAGACTTAATCTGACAGTTGGGCAATTTTTCTACTAGATTTTTAAGGGTTTTATTGCCTCAGTTGTTTTCTGTATAAAAAAGTTGTTGGAGGGGGATTTACGTTCCCCTTCATCATTCTGTTGGGTCGGGTTATTGTTGAAAGGATGCTTCTGATAAGGTGCCGTTTCTACTTCATCCGACATTGGCAAAGATACAACGTTTTGGGAATGAGTATGTAATAATTTCTCTTTTGCAAGATAGATACTTTCTTCCCAGGTATCTTTCGGTGTTTTACCGTAGCAATATTTGCCTGAATATTCCGACAAAAGTACACCACGGGTTCCGGACGAAAGTACACCAGATATAGTGACCAATAACCCGAGCTATTTTACAACTGGATTGTATTAACTTTTCAAACTTAGTGATTTTTTTTCTTTC
>NZ_JACOIK010000024.1 GCF_014692515.1 Sphingobacterium micropteri
TTTTACAATACCCAAAGAATACATTCTGCTCTGGGGTATAAAACCCCTAAGCAGATCGAAGAGATGCTATTGGAAAAAGAAAAAATGGCAGCATAAAAAAGTCTCCTAATTTAAGTTGCAATTCCAACTTCTTCCACTGTAAATGCGAGACTAATGGCATTTTGCTGATAGAGCGTAGCACGCTTTACGGCTAATTCCTTTGCGGTATAATCGTTGAGGTTTTTACCGTCATAGACTACGTTTCCCTCCGTGGGTTGTTTCTCCCGGCAGAGGATCTTCATTAAAGTCGATTTACCAGCGCCATTGGCACCGAGTATGGCCACCATTTCTCCTTTGCGGATACTGAATGTGATGTCTTTCAACAAGTACCGCTTACCGATTTTATAACTAACGGACGCTATCCTTAACATATTTTATAATATTGTTCTATTGTAATATTTTCTTCTTGTCCTTATAAAGTATGTACAGGAACACTGGCGTACCCAACAATGCCGTGATCACTCCTATAGGGAGTTCTACAGGCGCGACCAGCACCCTTGCCAGCATGTCCGACAATGTCAGTACCAATGCTCCCAATAGTGCCGAGGCAGGTAATACCAAGCGGTGGTCTACACCACCTACCAAACGGATGATATGCGGGACTAACAAGCCGACAAATCCGATAATGCCTGTTACAGATACGCAAGCACCCACAGCCAATGTAGACAAAATGACCACGCCGCTTTTTATCTTATTAGGGTTCATGCCGATCTGTTCTGCCTGATGCTCGCCAATGGCAAAGAGGTTCAGCCCGCGACCGTAAAAGGGAAGCACAAATACCGGGATCAGCACGAAGGGTGTAATCCACCATATCATGTTCCAGTTTGCCCCTCCGAGACTACCCAACATCCAGAAAGTAATGGTGCGCAACTGCTGTTCGTCTGCCATATAGGTAACAAGACCTGTCAAAGCGCCCGCCAAAGCATTTATGGCAATCCCTGCCAACAGCATCGTCGCCACATTCGGTTTGCCATCTGTTTTGGAAAACTGATAGACTAACATTGCAGCCAATCCCGCTCCGGCAAATGCACCGAAAGCCAATAGGTAAAATCCCAATATATTACCCAGCGTAACAAACAGGACTGCCTCGAATCCGATGATAAGCACCGCAAAGAGTGAAGCTCCTGCTGATATACCGATTAATCCCGGTTCGGCAAGCGGATTGCGAAAGATGCCCTGGATGGCCGCACCCGAAATACCCAACGCCGCACCAACAAGTAATCCCAAAAGAACACGCGGCAGGCGTACATGCAACAGTACATTTTCAGCCAGATTATCTACGCTGACGTTCTTTACCAATCCTGCGCCTTTAGCCAGGATCTTTACGGTATCCATAACCGCTATTTTCATTGCACCCATTCCCAATGAAAGCAAGATGACCAAAACCAATCCGACGGTCAGGGTTATATATATAACTTTTGTTTTTGTCATGTATTATTGTCGTGAGCTACCTGCTTGTTAATTAATTGCTCTGTGCAATGCCAGTATCGCCTGGTCTAGCCGTGTTGCAAAATTGATCATCAGTGGTCCGTCTACGGAAACTATATTTTTATTTTTGCCAGCAGTCGTAAAAGCTACTCCCGGCATGCCCAGCACACCATTTTTCCCGCCGAGGCTTTCCATGCCGAAATCGAACAGCAACAGTGCATCCGGATTTGCATATACCAATGCTTCCGTGCTGTAGGTCTTATATTGGTTGAATTCCTGTATAGCATTGCGACCCCCGGCCAGCTCGATGATCGCTGCCATGCTGCTTCCTTTACCGGCTACGGTCATTGTACCTGTACCTCGCGCGTAGATGAAAAGTACCTTAGGCCTTTGTGTGCTCGCTTTGACCGTCTGCAACGCCCTATTTACACGCTGTTCTGTATCCAAAGCCAGCTTCTCGGCTCTGGCCTTTACGCCGAGTGCGGCACCTACCGCACGTATAAAGGCCAACGCTCCTTTGACAGAATATTCCTGTTTGAGGGCCACAAAACGTATACCGGAACCTTTCAGTGACTGGATAACACCATAAGGTACATCACCCTCGGGCGCGATGACCAAGTCGGGGCGGTAGGCCATCAACCCTTCCGCAGATACGGAACGGTTCTTACTGACCTTGGGTAGTTTCGTAATGCTAGCCGGAAATTCACTGGTCACGTCGACGGCAACAATTTGTTTTTCAAAGCCCATTGCCGCAACAGTTTCCGTAATAGCACCACCCAAGGTGATGATGCGTTTAGGCTGTGCTGTACCCGCAAGGGCATAAAAAAACAGTAGGCAGAAGGCGTAAATCCACCTCCATGATCTTATTTCCATAGTTTAAACGTTCGAACAATAAGGCACAAAAAAAGTATTTAATGCAGCTAAATACAAATTTGTAATCCAGTAGAAAAAAACGGATAGGATAAATAGGGGTCTTATTTTATAGGATAGTGATTTGGGTGTTAATTTGCTGATATTCATTTATTTGAATAGTTGTATAAGATTGTTTTTCTATAAGATATCGTCTAAAATAGCTTCGACAGGAAACGGATGGGATAAAAAATAAAACGGATAGGATAAAAGAAAAAACGGATGAGATAAACTACCTACAGGATGTTATAGACATATTTGCACTATATTTATTTAGAAAGATTATAAATAAAAAAGCAATTGTTATCACATTGAAATTGAAAGCTATTATCTATTGTCAGATGTTCATGCTCTTGTCTATATTGCCAAATCTTATTCAGGCTCAATCCGGTATCCGTGGTGGTCTGAATGGGGTCGTGTCTGATGCCGATGGACGACCCATTGCAGGGGCGATTATCCAATTGGAACCGGACCTGCACCAGGCGCAGACAGATGAAAAAGGAAGCTTCCAATTCAAAAATATCATAGCCGGGAACTATACCCTAAAAACAAGCTATCTCGGCTACCACGCATACAGCACCAAGATAAAAATCGAAGTCGGGCAGCGGAACACGTTGTCCATAGAATTGGAAAGGAATGAAACTTCACTTGAAACCGTAGAGGTAAAGGGTAAGGTCACTGCCGTCGATAACCTGTTGGATATCCAGCGCAGTGCCATGCCCGTGACCGTGATCAGCAAGGAGACCATTGCCCTGATGGGTAGCCGGAGGCTGGACGAGGTACTCCGGGAGCAGACAGGTATGGCTGTGGTCAATGATATTGGCGGCGGTGTGGAATTGCAACTTAAATTAGGAGACTTTTTTATGCTGCCATTTTTTCTTTTTCCAATAGCATCTCTTCGATCTGCTTAGGGGTTTTATACCCCAGAGCAGAATGTATTCTTTGGGTATTGTAAA
>NZ_JACOIK010000025.1 GCF_014692515.1 Sphingobacterium micropteri
TGCATATTCCGCACTATACTACACCACCATTCCGCTCCAAAGTACACCAGCGATTCCGCTGCAAAATACACCACTTTGGTGTAAATTTTTAGCAGCCTAATTATAAGTTGACGGTCTTTTAAACTGATCTAGAAAGACTGCCATTCCGACACAAAGTGCACCAATAATTCCGCTGCAAAGTACACCACTGGATATTTAAGTGAAAAAGATTGCTAAGTTGGGGCTGTATTAGACCTAACGAGATGGCAAACAGACCTCTAAATATGCAGAAGATAAGACAGATATTGCTGTTTTTGGAACGTGGCTTTTCCCAGCGTTCCATCGAAAGGGAGACCGGTATCAATAGACGTACCATTGCGAGTTATTTACAGCGCTTTGCAGATAGCGGATTGAGTATTGCGGAACTTCTCCTGTTTGCTGATGCCGAGCTGGAGGCTTACCTTAATGCGGGCAAAACCGAATCAATAGAAAAAGATCCCCGTCGGATACATCTTGAATCACAGTTTTCCTATCTGCTTTCTGAACTCCGACGTGTGGGTGTTACGCGTCAGCTTTTATGGCAGGAATATATCAATGAATATCCCGATGGCTTTGGTTATTCGAGATTCTGCGAGCTTCTTCAGGAACATATTCGCAGACAGGGAGCCACCATGCGTTTTGAACATGATCCGGGCAGGCTGCTGCAGGTAGACTTTGCAGGTGATATGCTGCATTATGTGGATATCGATAGCGG
This sequence comes from Sphingobacterium micropteri, assembly GCF_014692515.1. Taxonomy (GTDB): domain Bacteria; phylum Bacteroidota; class Bacteroidia; order Sphingobacteriales; family Sphingobacteriaceae; genus Sphingobacterium; species Sphingobacterium micropteri. The sequence goes on from NZ_JACOIK010000025.1 coordinate 734, forward strand.
TGAGCTGATAGCTTGTCCCGTTCTGGTCGCCGTATTGCCTTTCAGTGGCTATAGTTATGTGGAAGCACTCATTAATGCATCTCTACCACAGGTATTGCGGGCGCTGAACAATGCCCTTGACTATTTTGGAGGTGTACCATTATCGGTAAAATCGGATAATATGAAACAATGGGTCGTACGCAGCAACCGTTACGAACCAAAGTTCACCGATATGCTGGAGCAATGGGCCAATCATAATAACATAGCCCTCCTTGCCACACGTCCTGCAAAACCCAGGGATAAGGCATCAGTGGAAGGTGCTGTTAAAATAACCTATCAACGGATATACGCTCCACTCCGAAATGAGACCTTTAAAAGTATCAGCGAACTGAACCTGGCGATAGGTCTACAGCTTAAAGAGCACCATCAGAAAAACTTCCAGCGCAAGACTTTCAGCAGAACAGAGCTTTTTGAAAGTAGTGAGAAACCGATCTTAAATCCATTGCCGGAAAGTTCTTTCGTGATGAAGCATTATACACGTGCAAAGGTACAGCGTGATTACCATGTCGTGCTCGGCGAGGACTGGCACTTCTACAGTGTACCTTCCAAACATATCGGAAGCACGGTCAATATCATTTATTGTACCGATGCCGTTGAAATATACATCGGAAGCACCCGTGTAGCCCTTCACAGGCGCAGCTATAAAAAACACGGTTATACGACCGACAGGAATCATGAACCACCACATCACCGCCATTTGCGTGACCGCCTGGCCTGGAACCCTGATGACTATCTTTCAAGGGCAGAAAAATACGGCGTTGCCACCCGCGAATACTTTCAAAAGGTAATGGACAGCAAGCTGATCATAGACCAATCCTATCAGGCCTGCCAGGGGCTGCTCAGGCTGTCATCACTTTACCCTGATCGCATAGAAGCCGCCTGTCAAAGGGGACTGAAAGGTCACCGCTTTAATTATATGGCCATAAAAAATATCCTGGACAACAAAATGGACATGCTGGAAAAAGATAACCGGTCCACTGCCAGTTATACCATTCCGCTGCATGCGAACATCCGGGGTGCTGATGAATACAAATAAAAAAACAGACACATAAATCAAAAACAGAAATGAATACAGATCAAACTATCGAACAGCTCAGATCAATGCGCCTGACTGGCATGGTCCGCCGCTATGAAGCAGTCGCCGCCTTACCAGTACACGAAATCCAGGATGTCCATGAACTATTGGGATCTATGGTACAGGCCGAACTCGAATACCGAGACCATACCAGAACACAGAAATATCTCAAAGCCAGCCGGCTCAGGTACAACGCTCTTCCGGAAGAGATCATCTGCAATGCAGAAAGGGGTATCACACGAGAACAGGTACTTCGACTTTCAGACGGCTCTTTTATACATCGCGGAGAAAATGTTCTTATCACAGGAGCTACAGGATCAGGCAAAAGCTTTTTGGCATGTGCGCTGGGAAGGTCGGCCTGCCTGCTGGGCTTTAGAACTTTATACTTCAGTATGAACCGCTTTATGGATACTGTTGTACAGACCAGACTTGATGGAACCTACCTGAAATGGATAAAGGGTATTGCAAACCAAAAGTTGCTGATACTGGATGACTTCGGGTTAAAATCTATAGACGCCGACACTAGGCTTGCACTGCTGGATATACTGGAAGACAGGTATGGAAATAGCTCCGTTATCATAACTTCTCAGTTACCGGTTGAAGCATGGTACAACTTTATTGATGAGCCAACGCTTGCGGACGCGATAATGGACAGATTGACAGCTTCCGCACACAGACTCTCGCTACAGGGTAAGTCTTTGAGAAAGAAAAAAAATCACTAAGTTTGAAAAGTTAATACAATCCAGTTGTAAAATAGCTCGGGTTATTGGTCACTATATCTGGTGTACTTTCGTCCGGAACCCGTGGTGTACTTTTGTCGGAATATTCA
>NZ_JACOIK010000026.1 GCF_014692515.1 Sphingobacterium micropteri
TGTCTATTCCTAGAATAGCTTGACACTTTTTCGGTAAAAAAGAGGAAAAAGATGTCAAAATCAACAGGAGGAAAACAGAAAGAGATTTTACTGAAGGACCGCTTCAGTGATGACAGTTCCAGCCAGCCAGAGATAGCATTCCGCAGATGGCTGGTCGGCGAGCTGGACTCAGGACGGATGACCGAAGGGGAGGCCCGTGCGCGATTTCATATAGGAGAGGCTACATGGTGGAAACTACTACGCCGCTGGCGCAGGTTGTATTCTTCGGATATTCCTTTAACTTTACCCCCGATGACCGAAAAAGAACAGCGGGAACTAGAGGCGCTCCATAAGCGGATAAAGGAGCTGGAGAAGCATCTGGAAGATGCCAAGGTGAATAATACTGCACTGGAAACATTGGTCGATGTTGCCGAACAGAAGCTGCGGATCAGTATCCGAAAAAAGTCTGGGCCCAAACAGTAAGCCTGCTCAGGCAGTTGTACCCACATTACAGTGTAGGGTACCTCTGTTCACTGTTTGGGTATAGCCGACAAGGCTATTATGAGCAGATAAAGCGCGCCGAAGAGAAGCATATGGCAGATGCACTGGTCATCAAGATGGTCAGGGAGGTGCGCAAAGACCTGCCCCGCTGTGGTGTTCCCAAGCTGATGGTCATCTTAAAAGACCGGTTTGACGAGCATGGTATAAAAATGGGCAGGGACCAGCTGTACAGGCTGCTGGGGGAACGTGGGTACCTGATCCGTTACCGTAGGAGAAAGGTATATACGACCGATAGCAACCATCCTTACCGAAAATACCCCAACCTGATCCGCGATCTGAGCGTGCTGACATGTGCAGGGCAGTTATGGGTAAGCGACATTACCTACCTCCACCTGAAGCATGGGTTCGCCTACCTGAGTATTGTAACAGATGCCTATTCCCACCGGATTATCGGCTACTGCCTTCACCCCACTCTCCACAGTGATGGACCTATAAATGCTTTATTGATGGCCAGTACTTCTAAAATGCAGGGGACACTGATCCATCACAGTGACCGCGGTGTACAGTACTGCTGCCAGCAATATATACAGACACTGGAGTCATTTGGCATCCGCATATCCATGACCGAGAACGGTGACCCTTATGAAAATGCCATTGCCGAACGGATCAACGGTATATTAAAGACGGAATTCCTGTTGGACCGGACTTTCCCATCTTTTACCCTGGCTCACAGTGCGGTAGAAAATGCAGTGGACAGATACAACCGTATAAGACCACATGCCAGCTGTGATAATCTTACACCGGTGCGGGCTCACGATCAGAAGGGCATCCTTAAAAAGCACTGGAGGTCCAAAGGTGAGAAAAGAGATACGGTCAATGCCCAAAACTAATAGGCCATGGACACAAGAGGACCACCTGTCAGCCAAGCTCAGTAATAAGCGGAAATCCGGCAGTGCCCTGAGTAACTGTCGGATCTCTGCAGCAAACTAAACACAATAACAAGAGTATAGTCATACAGATACGTAAATAAAATGAAACCTGTAAAGGATAACTGCGACAACAATAAAACGGAATACAGTATACGGAATATAACCGTTACTGTACCCAAAATCACTAGTAAGGAATATGATGTCGGTATCTGCCGTAAATGTGTATTGCAAGTCTTTAAAAATAGGTATAACCCAAAAATTACATCGAAATGCTGTATGAAAGAATCATTGTGTAACTTTGCTTTAGCAAAAAATAGAATAACAGTAAATATTATCAAGAACTAACCGATAAAGCTGTCAAGTTTTTTTAGGAAGGTACA
>NZ_JACOIK010000027.1 GCF_014692515.1 Sphingobacterium micropteri
CGTATGAGCAGGCATCCGTATCCAGCGCCCTTTTACAGGCATCGTTGAGCCGCTGGGAACCGTAGGCACGGTGCAGTTGGATAACACCCAGTACACGCTTGTAACCGATCTCGGGATAGTCCTGCGATGCCAGTATCTTTTCCACGCATTGCACCACATGTTCGCCGTGCCGCGCGGCTTTATCCCTGAAGAACTCCGGGTTCCAGTCGGTGTAGAAACGGTGGGTGCTGGCCAGATGGTCCTTATCGGTCGTATAGCTTCCCCTGACCGGATTACGCCGGTGCAGCGCTATCCGCTGGTGGTTGTAGAATACCTCGACCCTGCCCGCTGTGTAATGGATCAGGGTCTCCTTGCCCTTATAACGGTGCGGGACGCTGTAATAGCTCTTGTCAGGAGAAAAATAAACATATCCCATCTTTTGGACTTTCGCTCTCCTGTAGTCCTTAAGCTCATAAGGTGTATCGGGTAACGGCTTGAGATACTGGCGTTCAACTGACTGATAAAGTTCCGTCCTGCTCAACTCCCTGCGTTGAAGCAGTAGGTTGTTGTAACGCTGCACCAGGATGCCGATCTCCCGGTTGAGATCGGCCAGCGAAAAGAAAACCATTTCGCGCAATGGGTAGTAGATACGCTGATAGGCAAGATGTACGGCATTCTCCACCAATGCCTTATCCTGGGGAGAGTACCCGCGGGTGGGGCTGATCACACAGTTGTAGTGGCGGGCAAAGTCTTTGAAGCTTCTGTTGATGTCTGCTTCATATCTGCTCGCCCTGCTCACCGCAGACTTCAGATTGTCCGAAACGATCGCTTTGGGAACGCCGCCAAAAAAACGTAAAGCATCTGCACAGCATGTAATCAGATCGGCCCGCGTTTGGCTCTTGCAGGCCTTCACATAGGTATAATGGCTGCAGGGAAGGATAGCAACAAAAACCTCAACAGCAATAAGCTCCCCTGTTTCCCTGTCGGTAACATACAGTTTCTTACCCGCAAAATCAATGAACATCTCCTCGCCGGCAACGTGCTCTAGCTTCATAGAACCCTTTTCACATGGATATTTGCGACGATAGTGCTCAAGGAACTGCGTATAACTGTAAGGTTCCGCTGCCTGTAGGACATACTGCTGGTAATGGTGAAGAAATGTAAAGCCGGGATGGCTCCTGGCCTGGTTGACACTTTCAAAGTAAAGCATCAGTTCATTATGACGTGCCGTATCTACGGTCGTATGGGAAGAAAACAGTGCGGATAGCTTTGCGGTATCCATTGCCAGTAAATCTTCCAATGAATAGTCGCTCGCGGAAAACAACTGCATATAAGTATTTACCGTGTTACGGGAGATACCCAGTGTAGAGCCTATCTTTCGGTTGCTGGCTCCGTCAAGATGTAGGGTAATTATTTGTTTTAAG
>NZ_JACOIK010000028.1 GCF_014692515.1 Sphingobacterium micropteri
GCTGGCTGGAACTGTCATCACTGAAGCGGTCCTTCAGTAAAATCTCTTTCTGTTTTCCTCCTGTTGATTTTGACATCTTTTTCCTCTTTTTTACCGAAAAAGTGTCAAGCTATTCTAGGAATAGACAAGGTCTGCCGTCAGGACAAAGAGGTTCCTCGCCATGTTCTTCCCGTTGCTCAAAATGAAGACAACTACCTTCAATAAACTCTACAATAGTTTCATTATTATCTAATACTGCTTAGAAAAGTATAGTCCGACCGTCCTTATCTTTTTGATTTATAGTAAATCCGCTTTCTATTATTTCTAACAACTTTTTTAGATCATTTCTATAAATTGCACTAACAGCATCATCAAATAATTTTTCCTCGTTAGCGTCCATCGTCTTTTTTTCATAGCATTAATTTTTCAGCATTTACTTTTTCGGCATCCAATGCGTTCTGCCTTGCTCCTTTGCACGCTGGTATATTTTCGACGATATTAGGGTCATATTTGTCCGTATTTTCTTTCAGATGGGCGTTCCTACGCTGTCAAAATATATCTCCTGAACGCTTGCTTTCTCAGATTTTACCTTCCCATTGTTGTCCCCCATTGATTAGGACTGCTTTATGCTCTTCAATCCAACGGATTGAAGATTCAGAATACCAGAATCCGTCTCCTTTTGAATATCTTTTTAGGAATCTTTTTTTAAAATCTTTAATTATAGAATCGCTCCATTCTAAAAAATCATCGGCTTTATCAACAAAAGTACCATTTTCATAGAAACCTTTAATATAGTAGAAGCGAGCTCTTTGAAGCAGGTTTTTATCGTACGGGTAGAATCCTCCTAAGCTAAACTCCAATAAAGGACTGGTAAGATTGTCAAAATAAAAAATATTGTTTTTTGTTGATAGTGTCTTTAAAGAATCAAAATCTTCTTTGCGTAAAAAATAAATTTGAAAAATCTTAGCCTTCATGTCTGGAATTTTTTTTATAGGATTTTCGTCATTTTGAATATATTTATCCGTAACAGCATAGATATCCTTTTGAAACATGAATTCATTAATTTCTTCATGATCTTCTGGAGTTATAAAAAAGTTAAGTTGTTTTGATTTCATAAAATTGTTATCCAACGAAAGAAGGAAGATTATTACTCTTCATTATAGAATTGCTTAATATTGGAATTGCAACTTAAATTAGGAGACTTTTTTATGCTGCCATTTTTTCTTTTTCCAATAGCATCTCTTCGATCTGCTTAGGGGTTTTATACCCCAGAGCAGAATGTATTCTTTGGGTATTGTAAAA
>NZ_JACOIK010000029.1 GCF_014692515.1 Sphingobacterium micropteri
GTTTTATACCCCAGAGCAGAATGTATTCTTTGGGTATTGTAAAATCCTTCAATGTATCCAAAGATTTCCAATTTAGCTGACTGCTGATCCATGAATTTTCTATGGTAGACCATTTCAGCTTTTAATGTCTTGAAAAAGCTTTCAGCTACTGCGTTGTCCCAGCAATTCGCCTTCCTGCTCATGCTTTGAAGTATTCTGTTTTCTACAATTATCTTCCTGAATTCATCGCAGGCATATTGGATCCCTCTATCCGAATGGAAGATAAGGCCATCTTTGACACCTCGGTTTCTAATAGCCATCCTGATGGCTTCTACGGAAGTGTTTGTAGCGGTCATGTCAGTGCTCAAAGACCATCCGATCACTTTTCTGTCCGCCAGATCGATGACTGTTGTTAGATAAAGCCATCCTGTGCTGGTATGGATGTAAGTAATGTCTCCAACCCATTTCTGCGACAGGGAATCCGCTGAAAAATCTCTTTTGAGGATATTTTCAGCTATCCCATAGCTATGGCTCGAATCTGTGGTCACCCTATATTTTTTCTTCACCTTACTTCGTATTCCATGTTTCTTCATCAACCTTGCAACATAGCTTCTTGACACCCTTTCACCTTTTTTGTGCAGCTCTGCGGTTATCCGTGGGCTACCATAGATATACTTACTATCCATGTGTGCCTGATTTATTTTATCCACAAGTGCTTTACTTCGCTGTTCCCTAGGGGACTCGGGAGAAACCAGCCAACGGTAAAAACAACTGCTGCTAACGTTCAATACTTCGCACATCTTCTCTACGGAATATACCTCTCGGTTCGCCTTTATGAACCGGTATATGGACCGTCTCCCCTGGAGAAGATGGCTATGGCCTTTTTTAATATATCACGCTCTAATTCTGCATCTCTTAATTTTTTACGTAAAATCCTCAACTCCTGTTCCTCAGGGCTAATTTTAGGGTTATCAGGTAAAACTTTATTCCCATTATAAAGAGGGTTTCTGCGCCACTTACTGAGCAAACTGGGATCTATATCCAGCTCCTTTGCAACTTCTGCCACCGAACCTCTAACAACGCTCAGATCCACCGCCATTATCTTAAATGAATCATCAAACTTTCTATGCATCTCTACAAATTTAAAATTACTTATTAAATCTGTCTCGCACTAAAGGTAGCAACTCCA
>NZ_JACOIK010000002.1 GCF_014692515.1 Sphingobacterium micropteri
TTCCGAACAGAGCAGTCAAGCCCGCCAGAGCCGATGGTACTGCCGTAAAAGGTGGGAGAGTAGGTCGGTGCCGGTTTTTATACGGAGCCCCTGCAGTATAACTGCAGGGGCTTTTTTGTTTGTCGAGCTTAGATGACTTTTTAGTCAGATCTAGCCTTCTTTTTCTCACTCTTCACTATAAAACTCGATAAGCGATGCCATATAGGTATCATTCCAACCTTCTACAATCTCATCAAACGCTTCATCAGGAATATTGGTATGCTGTAATTCGAAAGAAGTGCCCTTTTTGTCCTCATGAAGTTTGATCGTGACAATAGAATCTTCCGCTTGTTCTCCAAAATACCATTGTTGGACAATCCTTTTATAAGGATCGAGTTGTATAAATTTTCCGGTAATGGCACCATCCCACATCGAGAATTCACCTCCCTCACGTGGATCTATCAAAACTTCATCTCCCGTCCAAAGCCGAATCGTGATTTCCGTGGTCAAGGCTTTATAAATATCCTCAGGAGGAGCGGCTACGATATAATACTTCTTAAAATTCTTCATGTATGTTCATTATCTATTTTGTGATTCCTTACTTATTGTGGTAAATTTACAGAGAAATATCCAGGTTTGATAGCATACAAATACCGGTGAGTATAACTGGGTGTAGTGAGTTCATCAAAGATAACCGAGCGTAGCGAGCTCATCAAAGATAATCTGGATATAAAATTAAGCGATAAAACGATGAGTAATTTTTTGCCGAACGAGCTAGTTAAACGATTGAATGAACAAGAAGGGTTTGATACTGAATCATTCAATAGGGTACATGAACAGGGTGATAAGATTACCTCTATCCGCTTAAATTTATGGAAACAAACGACCGTCCCATTCGAAAATGGAAAGCCTGTGCCTTGGTGTGATACAAGCTATTATCTCCCCGAAAGACCTGTTTTTACCTTAGATCCGCTGTATCATGCCGGATGTTATTATGTACAAGAAGCCTCTTCGATGTTCATTGCCCATATTTTAGCGGAAATTGGACTTAAGAACAGTGCCACAAGGGCGCTAGACCTCTGTGCCGCACCTGGAGGGAAATCGACGCTGTTAGCGAGTTATTTAGGAAGCGAAAGCCTATTGGTATCCAATGAAGTCATCAAGTCAAGAGCTAACATTTTAACCGAGAATATGGTTCGTTGGGGAACATCAAATATTGTTGTAACAAACAATGACCCGTCGGCATTTAGCCGGCTACCCGGATACTTTGATGTAGTAATGGTCGATGCACCATGTTCGGGCTCGGGCATGTTTCGTAAAGATCGAGACGCAATAGATGAATGGTCGTTAGCCAATGTAAAATTATGTAGTGACCGGCAAAAGCGGATTCTTGCTGAATCTTTAGAGACGTTGGTTACCGATGGCTATTTAATATATTCTACCTGTTCCTATTCCAGGGAGGAGAATGAAGATATAGTAGATTGGATACAAACGGAATTTACATTTGAATCGGTTCCGATTGCCCTCGAATCCGATTGGGATATTGAAGAAACAAAATCCAGCAAACATAATGCCTTCGGGTATCGTTTTTATCCCCATAAGGTGAAAGGAGAGGGTTTCTTTGTCGCTGTGCTCCAAAAAAAAGCAAAACAATCTACCTTTAATCGAAAGAAAATAAAGATCGAGAAAAATACCGCTCCTTCAAACATATTGGCAGATTGGACAGAACAGCACGCCGCACACATACCGTTTATGCATGGCGATAATATCCATATCTTCCCAAAGAAATACGAGGAAGACCTTAGGTGGTTTCAGCAAGTTTTATATATCAAACAGGCCGGAACGAATATTGGGAAATGGACTGGCCGCGAGTTATTACCGTCGCATGATTTGGCATGTAGCATACACATTAAGACAGATTTGCCTGCACAGGATGTAACACGAGATGTGGCTCTTCAATTTTTGCGAAAGGAAAGTTTAGCGATAGCAGATTTTCCAGCCGTAAACGCCGGTTGGTGTCTGGTGAGGTATAAAGGAACAAATCTGGGATGGGTTAAGGTGTTGCCCAACAGAATAAATAATTATTATCCTAAGGAAGTCCGAATTATGAATTTATAGCAGCTTGGTGAGCAATAATAACGGCGGCTATATCATTTGCAACATCTTTCTTGCTTTTTAGTTCGAATTGCTGTGTCTCGCCTTTTCTATCGATCATGGTGACTTTGTTCGTGTCTCCCCCAAAGCCCGCACCTTTGTCTTGCATCGAATTTAAAACGATATAATCTAGGTTTTTGCGTTGCAGCTTATCCTGTGCATTTTGAAGTTCGTTTTCCGTTTCCAGCGCAAACCCTACTAAGGTTTGTTTCGTCGTTTTTTTCTTTCCCAGTGTCGCCAGAATATCGGTCGTCTTTTTTAGGGCTATTTCGAGATTAGTATCTTTTTTCTTAATTTTTTGAGATGCTACAGAAACAGGGGTGTAGTCGGCGACAGCAGCACTCATCACGATAATATCTGCCGTCTCAAAATGGGAGGAGCAAGCCTCCAGCATCTCTTGTGCTGACGTGACATCGTGTCGATTAACTTTTGGAGGAGTTGGAAGTTGGGTTGGGCCACTGACGAGTGTTACGGTTGCTCCTAGCGATTGCAAAGCAGATGCAATGGCATATCCCATTTTTCCGCTGGAATGATTTCCGATAAAACGAACAGGATCAATAGCTTCGTGTGTTGGACCAGCAGTTACAAGCGCTCTCTTCCCTTCTAGCGGTAACGAATTGCTAAAGAAATGTTGGATCTGTTGCAGCATTTCCTCGGTTTCGGCAAGTCTTCCTTCGCCAATCAGTCCACTTGCGAGCTCTCCCTTTCCGGGGGCAATTAAAATATTCCCAAAGTTTAAAAGGCGGTGAACATTTTCCTGTGTAGTCGGATGCAACCACATGTCCAAATCCATTGCCGGAGCAAACATAACAGCACATTTGGCCGAAAGATAAGTCGCTAATAACAGATTGTCGCACGCTCCGTGCGCCATTTTACTGAGTGTATTGGCCGTAGCAGGAGCGATAAGTAATAAATCCGCCTGAAGACCTAGCTCTACATGATTATTCCATGTCTCCGTATGGCGATTAATATAATCAGACAGGACTGGACGTTTGGAGAGGGTCGCTAAGGTCAGTGGTGTAATAAACTCCTTGGCATCGGGTGTCATTAAAACCTGTACGTTGGCATTTTCTTTCACCAAAAGGCGGACAAGGGATGCAATTTTGTATGCGGCGATACCCCCGCATACACCAATTGCTATATTTTTGCCCTTTAACGACATTCCCGAACAGTTATTCTTGCTCTTTGGCTGGGTTTCTAAAGTAAACTTTGTCGTTTAAAAACTCGTCTACTGCCACAAGAGAAGGCTTAGGCATACGTTCGTAATGCTTAGAGATCTCGATTTGCTCACGGTTTTCAAAAACCTCCTCTAGGTTATCGCTGGTCGTTGCAAATTCTGCCAATTTCCCATTCAATTCTTCTTTCACGTCCACGGCAATCTGGTTGGCACGCTTCGCAATGACAACGATAGATTCATAAATATTATCCGTGCCTTTGTCCAGTTGTCTCAAATCCCGTGTTACTGTTGATGAAGGAAGAGAAGTGTTTTTATGTTGACTCATTGTTAAAATGTATTATAAATTTCAAACCTAAATAAACGCCATTATTGTACCGCTGGTGTGCTTTCTTGCACAGCTGCTTCTTCTTGGGTAATTCCCAATTCTCGCTCATGTTCTTCACGCATTTTGTTTATTTCGTCCATGCGTCTGACGACATAAGCAATCTGTTTTTCGGCGCCGGATCGTAGATCATCAGCGTCCTTTTTGTATTTACTTTGCGGATAGCTTTCCACAAATGATTGGTAATAGTCGAGCGCCTCATTAAACCGTGCCTCCTGCCGATAAGGCATACTATTTTGTGCAAACAGATACTGTGATTTTAAAATCAAGAACTCAATTTCTTCTGCATATCGTGTATCCGGATATTGTCTAAGCATACTTTCAAAGGCGATTACCGCCGCTCGATAATCATCCGGCTGCCCCATATCATAATACAATTTTGCATTCGCAAAAGCCTTTTGTTCCAACTTATTGCGTAAATTTTGTATTAGCTGTCCAGCCTCCTCCGCTCGCTCTCCTTCCGGGTACAGGTTGATAAATAACTGCAGCTCATCGATCGCTTTCCGTGTATTCTCTTGGTCAAGAGAAGGACGGGGAGAATCGACATAAAAGCAATATGCTGCCATAAAACGACACTCTTCCGCGCGAGGACTGTTTGGATAAGTCGTCGAAAAATTCTTGAAGTGGTACCTTGCCGACGTGTAGTCTCTTAAACGATAGGCCGTATAGGCGGTATAATAATAAAGGTCTTCCGCCTCTGCTTGCCCGCGATACTTGGTTTGTAAGTCTTCAAAAAGAATAATCGCTTTACTATACTTTTTCTTTTCATATAGTTTGACGGCCTCTTGGTATTTCATAGCAATATTATTGCTCGCGCGAAGCTTTTCAAACTTACTCTTACAGCCGCCTGCCAATACAATAAGCAGCAACCCTACCCATAAGGAAAAAATACGTCTATTTAAAAACATTTTACAAAGATACGTCAAATTCAAATAAGATTCAATTAAATTTTAGGCGGGCAATATAGCCCAATTTTGTAGGGAAACCTACTTAAACAAAGGGCTTTAACATTCTTTAACCACATTATTGTGCTCTGTCAACGAAATGTTGAATTCTTATGTATTATTATAGGATAACCACAATAATTTTAATAAATTGCCTATATTTACAACTTAAATAAAGGGTTTAAAAGCAGAAATGACATTACAAGAGCGCGTAGAGCAGGCATTGGATACCATCCGTCCGTATTTGGAAACTGATGGAGGAAACGTCGTTGTAGAAGAAATCACTCCAGACAATGTCGTTAAATTGAAGCTGTTGGGAACCTGTGCGAATTGTTCCATGAGTATTATGACGTTCAAAGCCGGGTTGGAACAAGCCATAAAAAAAGCTGTTCCAGAAATTACCAGCGTAGAAGCCATCAATTTGACGGATATGAATGATCCGAATGCCATCAGTCCAATGTAATAGGAGGAGTTAACAAAAATTAACAGCCTTCGTGGACGAAGATTGTATAAATTTGAAGCATGGCGGGAAGATTTTATTATGTATTCACCTTGATTCTCCTTCTGTCGTGGGTAACGGTATCTGCTCAAGAAAGGAAAATCGTACAATTCAGCGGATTGATAAGTTCGGTGGGAGGTGAGCTTCCTGTGCCTTTCGTTACGGTAACGAACGTCAGTTATAACAACCAAGTACACGCCGCCAACAACGAAGGTTTTTTCTCTTTCGTTGCCCATGTGGGAGATACCATTAAGTTTACATCTGTTGGTTTTGAGCCAGCGGAATTTGTGATTCCCGAAACCGCTTCCGATAAATTTACGGCGAAGATTAATATGAAAAGCTTAGTCATTGAGCTGCCGGCTGTTATGCCTTTTCCTTGGGCAAGTATAGAGGAGTTTAACATGGCATTTATGGCGTTGGACGTCAGTGACGACAATATATCCCGGATTCGGAACAGTCTATCGCCCGAGGCTCTTGCCGCATTATCCCAGGTCGTGCCAAGAAGTGCAGAAGAAATACAGACTTTTAACTCCATGCAGCGCCATATTAACATGTCTAATAAAACGATTAATCAACGTTTTGCCAATCCATTATTTAGTCCGTTTGCATGGGGCTCCTTTATAAATTCCATCGTTAAAGGGGATTATAGCCGAAAGCGGTTGGAGTATTAAGTTAATCTATCGAGCGTAGACCAGTATCTCTTTCCAACTCCCGTACACTCAGCAGAGAAGAGATGTAAGACACCAACAGGGCAACCGCCATTACCGTTACAAATACCAGTATGAAGTCCAAGATACGTATATCAACTGGATAGATATCTAAAATAGGGCTCACACCTTCGCCTGTGCGAATGATACCAAATTTTTCCTGTAATAAACAGAAGATAAACCCAATCCCGATCCCGATCAATCCACCGATAAACGCAATCATTACGCCCTCCAGAAAAAATATCCGCTGAATAAGTGTTTTGTCGGCCCCCAAACTTGCCAATATCGTCATATCCTGTTTTTTATCAATAACCAGCATGGTCAGCGAACCAATAATATTAAATATGGCAATAATGCCGATCACTGTTAAGATAAAAAAGACAATCCATTTTTCGGAGCGTACGGTTTTATAGAGCAGTGGGTTTTGCTGTTCCCGGTTTTTTACCACAAAGTCCTCACCGAGGTTCCGTTGTATCTCTTTTTGAAAGCTTGTTACCCGACTGGAATCTTTCGTATAGATCTCAACCGCCGAAACATATTCATGCTCGTTAAGCAGATCCTTTGCAAATGCAATAGGCGTAATAATAAGATCATTAAATCCGGGCTCATAATGGAGAACGCCGACAGGAGAAAGTTGACGGATGTTGATATCATCCATTGGGTTTATACTCGTCCCAGAAGCTCCTTTTCGAGGCGAGAACAGGTGGATATCGTTATCGTATCCATCAATAGAAACCCGGAGATTAGCCTGTATTTGTGCACCGATTAACGCACGGGGTATACTATCTCGGGCAATCTCCAAACTGCCCGCATAAAGCATACTTTGATGATCGGTCTCGAAGAGACTTTGCGGCTCCACACCTTTGATCTGCGCTACGAATTGTTGATTATCATACTGCACGAGAACTTTGTCTTCCAATATCTCCGAATAACTCTGTATCTTGCTGTTTTTACGTAAATCTTCAAAGACATGCTGCTTCGCATCGAATACTTTGCCCTTTGCCGGTTCTATACGGAGTTCGGGGGCAAATGTACTATATAACGAAAGGATGAGATTCTCCATGCCATTGTAAAAGGACAGAACGATCACCAGTGCCGCGCTGCTCACTAAGACACCAATAACGCTGATCCCCGATATAATATTGATCGCGTTTACCGATTTTTTGGAGAATAAGTACCGTTTTGCAAAAAAGAGAGACAGCTTCATGTTTTTATCCCCGAACAAATGGGTTTGTTTCCTTCTCAAATCCGATGGTAGTAGAAGGTCCGTGCCCCGGATAAACTACCGTTTCATCGGGTAGTGTGTACATTTTCTGCCGGATATTATCGAGCAGCTGTTCGTGATTGCCACCGGGCAGATCTGTCCGTCCTATACTGTTCCGAAAAAGTACGTCTCCGCCGATCACGAATCCTTCCTGGGCGGCATAGAAACATAAGTGTGCCGGCGAATGGCCCGGAACAAATAGGAGGCGAAGGCTGTGTGTACCGACGGTTACCGTTTGTCCTTCCACTAAAAACGTTTCCGGGATAGGTGAGGTTTCATAACGGAAGCCATACATGGGCGCCATGTTTTCTACAGCTACCAAAACAGGCACCTCTCCCTCATGAAATTGAGGAACCAATCCATATTTCTCATAAAGGAAACGATTTCCTAATACGTGATCTATATGACAGTGCGTATTATAGAGGGCAATAGGTTTTAAGCTATTTTGCTCGATAAAGGAAACCAACGTAGCCTCCTCTTTAGGATTGGACATGCCCGGATCAAAGATGGCGCATACGCCGTCCTCGTCGTATACGATATACGTGTTTTCTTGAAAAGCATTAAATACAAAAGAATGTACATGTAACATATCCACAAAAATAGAAAATAATCGCTAGCCTTCCTCGTTCCAGATTTCCCAGTTCTTTTCTGCCTGAAGAACAAGCATCTCATGGCCATTTTTAATAGCAGCACCCTGTTCTTTTCCTCTTTTCAAGAAAGCCGTTTCCTCCGGATTATAGATTAGATCATATAACAGGTGCTCCGCGCCTATCCCCGCATAAGGAATAGCAGGTGCATCCGCTATATGCGGAAATGTTCCGACAGGAGAACAGTTGATGATTAATTTATGCGAAGCGATCAAGTCTTCCGTAAGGTCCGCATACGTAAGGTCACCGTTGTTTCTACTGCGGCTAACTATTTTGAAGGAAATATCCAGCTTACGCAAGACATAAAAAACAGCTTGTGCGGCTCCCCCATTACCCAACACCAGCGCATCTGTATGTTGTGGTTTTAAATGCGGCCGTAACGACTGCTCAAATCCGAAAGCATCTGTATTAAAACCCTTGAGATAAGGTTTTCCACCCTGCCAGCGTACCTGCACACAATTTACCGCATTGATGTCTGCTGCTTCTGGTGAAAACTCATTCAAAAACCGCATCACGTTGCGTTTATGGGGAATGGTGACGTTGAATCCATAGAAACCCGGGTCGCGCTCATATAACAGCGGAAAAGCGGAAATATCCTCCATAGGATAAAGATCATAGTGAAGATCTGTGATGTTTTCGCGTTCAAACTTTTCCCTATAAAACTTTTTTGAAAAAGAATGCCCAAGCGGATAACCAATCAATCCGAGTTTCTTCATGAGTTATTTTTATACTTATTGATGATATCGACAATAATCTTGTTCCCTTGCAATTGCGGCAAATAATCGAACAAGATGTGAAATTTATCTGGATTTGTTGCCAACCCCAATTCCAAGAAGTTTAACGCTTCGTTGTATTTCCCCTGTGCAAACAAGTAGGCCACTAATCGATAATAGAGCTCCGATGCGTCTGGATTTTTCTTGATAGCGTCCGCGATAACGTCAATAGCTTCGTCATATTTACCCTGTTCAAAATAAATAGAAGAAAAGTCCAGCCAAGCTTCCACGTCTGTGGGATTGAGTTCTACCACCTTATTATAAGCAAATTCGGATTCTTCAAATTGCTTAAGTTTATACCGGGCATCTGCGATGGCAAACCAGTAATCCGGGTTACTATCGTCTAGCTCCAATGCTTTTTTATAAAAATGGAGTGACTCAAAATAGCGGTCATCAAAATCTAACGTCACGCCGATTCCAAACCACGCATCTGCCAAAAGAGGATCAAGTTTAACCGCCTTTTTATAATTTTCCCGGGCTTCATCCATCTGCTCGAGCTTCTCATAACATTCGCCTATGGCACAATAAACATCAGCCGTGGGGCGTTCGTACTCAAAAGTCTGTTTATAAACACGGATGGCCTCTGTATATTTCTGTATGTTTACCAGTACATTTCCCTTGTTAAAGTATGCCGGTACAAAAGATTCATTGATAAGGATCGCGTAATCATAAGCGTCTATAGCATCCGCAAAGTTATCCATTCGTTCATATACTAGACCCAAGTTAAACCAGGCAGCATACGAATACGGGTCGTCGTCTATATACGATTTGTAGAACGTCACACTTTCTTCCGGTCGGTCCACGATTTCATAGCAGAATGCCAAGGCATGAAGCGCATCATCATTTTCCATATTCGCCTCGAGCGACTTCTTCAGGTAGACAATGGCTTTTTCATATTCTCCTTTGATTTGATACAGTTCTGCGATCTGGAAATAGGCTTCGGCAGAATCCTCTCCTAATTCAATAGCATACAGAAAAAGTTGTTCACCCTCTTCTACATCGCCCTGCATTAGCGCTATATTTCCCTTTAAAAGGAACGCCTCGCCACTATTAGGTTCCAATATAGTGGCCTTATCTAACTCTTCCAATGCCTTTTCGAATTGACTTGTCCGCACATAAAGCTGTGCCTTCTTCAGTAAGAATGCCGATTCGTAAGGATGTTGGTTTTTGGCATATTCCGCCACTTGGAGTGCCTTTACCGGGTCGTCTTTGTCCGTGTAGTATTCAATAATACTTTCAAAAGCTTTTGCATCAAAGAAATATTGATCTTGGTTGCGAAGCATTTCCTCATATCGATCTACAGACAGTCTTTGTTCCTCAGGGGAGCCAAATTCGAAATCTTCTTCCATATCACTCCTTTCGTTTTCTATAAGTACTGTAGAAGAAATTTATGAAGAAAATGTGAGAACTAATGATTTTGTTTTCCACATTTTCACATAAAGCTCCGCAAAGATAGCGTAAATTATTGATAATAAACAGAAAAGCCGACCCTTAATAGGATCGGCTTTTATCATTGATAATTCTCTATCGAAAAAGAATTACTTATTTTACTTGGATCTCAACACGACGGTTTTTGATACGACCTTCTTCTGTTGCATTAGATGCTACAGGGTTGTCTTCACCGTAACCAGTTGCAGTAATGCTTGAAGCAGATACACCAGCGTTAACTAGGTATTGCTTAACAGCATTCGCACGGTCTTTAGATAAGTTCAAGTTATAAGCTTCAGTACCTTCAGCAGAAGCATAACCATCTAAGTTTGCAGAAGCGTTGTTATCACGCAATTCTTTAGCCAATTTATCTAAAGTAGAGTAAGATTCCGTTTTCAATACAGAGCTATCAAACTCGAATTGAATAGGTGAGTAGTAACCACCTTGAGTAGCGTTATTTTGTGCTACTGGCTCTGGGAATTTGATAGGACATCCAGAACCATCAACTGGCGTACCAGCAGGTGTGTTAGGACATTTATCGAATTTATCAGATACACCGTCACCATCAGAGTCTTTGCTCAATTGATCAACAGTACCTTCTAATGTAGATACACGTTGTTTCAATGCTTCAACTTCGTTACGTAATGAAGGATCTTTCAACTCGTCGTACAATGTAGCAACTGGGTTTGTGAACGTTAAGCTTTCTTTGTCACGAGAACCTAAAGTGAACTCTAGACCACCGTAAACATTAGAGAATTTACCTTTGTAATCCGTTCTAGCTGGTCCGTACAATCTGTTGTCATCAGTAAAGTTCATGGTGTAACCTAAGTTCAACGCAACAACTTCAGACAATTTGAATTTAACACCTAAACCAACTGGAATGAAACCACCTAATTTGTAGTCTCTGTCACCAGTAGCTTCACGATCTCCGAAGATTTCTTCACCCCATTGACCTTTTTGGTTGTAAACTTCGCTACCTGTAAAGTCGTTGTTTGCAAATTGTACAGGGTTACTTGCCATAACACCGAAACCAACTTTAGCGTAGAAGTTAACCGCATTTTCTCTTCTCAAGAAGTCGATAGTACCCAATTGGAATACACCGTTCAAGCTAGCTGCCCAGTTTACATCAACTTCTGCAGAACGAGCGCCTAAAGAGTTCTCTGTAGCAGGACCAGATACGTTGTGGTTGTATGTTTTGATACGACCGCGGTTACCTTCCAATTCTAAACCGAATAAGTGAGAGAATTGTTTACGTACGGTTAAACCGTAGTACTCACCTACTTTGTTTTGGAAATAACCCACTTTCTGACCAAATGGATTTGATCCACCTGTTAGTACGCCAGGTGCAGTAATACCACCTTGTACACCGATAGACCAAGTTCTGTATTGTGATCTTCCACCAAATACAGTTGGAGTTTGCGCTTGTGCGTGCTCAGCGAAGCCTAGTGCGGCTACTAAAGACGCTGCAACAGCTGTTTTTTTAATTGTAGAATAGTTCATACTCTTGTTTTTAAGGTTATTAAAAATTTTAAATTGTTTCCCTTTCAAATTTAACATAACATTAACAAGAACGATGCCAAAAAATCGGGCCTGTTAAAATTTTATGTCTATATTGTAAATTCGTCGTGCAACGACAAATTTGCACGCGTAAAAGTATAGATATTATTTAGAATCGCCAAATTTTTCATTTATTTTTATCCGATTATCAATAAAAGGTTACAATTTGTAGTAAAACCCTTACATCTTAGAGGATAAAGTGGATAATCGCTAGGGCTAAGCCCCCTAATACTGCACTTACCGGAATGGTCAATATCCATGCCCATAATAAGCTAATAGTAACTCCCCAACGTACTGCAGATACCCGTTTTACGACACCAACCCCGATAATCGAACCCGTAATAGTATGAGTAGTCGATACCGGGATTCCAAAATGCTCCGTTATACCGAGCGTGGCAGCACCAGCTGTTTCTGCAGCAACACCTTCCAATGGCGTCACTTTCGTAATTTTGGTACCCATGGTTTTTACGATTTTCCATCCCCCGCTCATTGTTCCCGCGGCGATTGCGGCGTAACAGGATAGTGGTACCCAAGCCGGCATGGCTTCAAAATTCGGGATTACCTGCTCTGCAATCAAGGCAGTAGCAATGATACCCATTACCTTCTGTGCGTCATTCCCCCCATGGGCAAAGCTTAATCCGGCCGAAGATATTAACTGCCCCACCTTAAACCATTTTTCCGCCGTCGCTGGTCGGGCCCTCTTCGCAATATTCATAATAATTAAGGTAATGATAACCGAGATAATCATACCGATGACGGGCGCTAAAACAATAAATGCGGCGATTGTAACGATAGCACTGTGATTTATGGCCGTAATCGGATTAGCACCCATAAACCAGGCGTAGGCCATTCCAGATCCCGCAAATCCGCCAATAAGGGTGTGTGATGAACTAGAGGGTACGCCGTAGTACCAGGTAAAAAGATTCCAAGAAATAGCGGCGACCAATCCCGCGAATATAACTTCTAGCGTAATATACTCTTCCAGGACGGTTTTGGCAATCGTGTTGGCTACTTTATGGTCTGTAAAATAGAAATAGGCGGCGAAATTCCATATCGCGGCCCATAGTACAGCCATAAAAGGTGTTAATACTTTGGTTGATACAACTGTTGCGATGGAGTTGGCTGCATCGTGGAAACCATTGATATAGTCGAATGCGATAGCCAGAATGACAACGACGATCAATAAAGTGGAAATCATCATAATATGTTATGCTTTCTTCATGCTCAGAATACTAAGCATTTTTAACTAAAATACTTTCTAATACGTTTGCTACGTCCTCACATTTGTCGGTTGCATCTTCCATAGCAGAAAGCACCTCTTTCGTTTTAATCAATGTGATGGCATCTTTTTCGTACTCGAAAAGTTCGCTAACCGCTTTATCGAAGATATAATCAGCCTTATTTTCTACACTATTAATCCGTACGCAAGAATCGGTAATGTTGCGGATATTTTTAAGATCTCTCAGCTCATTAAGCGCTTTTGCTACGTGGTCTGTCGCTTCGAGGATTAAGTCTGCAATTTCTTTCATGGCCTGGCTTGGTGTTTCCACCTTATAAAGTTCCATGCGGTTAGATGCCCCTTGAATAAAATCCGCCACGTCGTCCAAAGAACTCGCTAGCGAGTGTATATCTTCGCGGTCAAATGGTGTGATGAAATTTTTCCCCAATTCCAGGTGGATCTGGTGCGTAATATCGTCACCCCTGTGCTCAAGGTCTTCGATCTTCTTGTTCAGTGCTGCGCGTTTCGTCAAATCGGTCGTATAAACAGATTCTTGTAATGCTTTTGCCATCTCGATAAGGTTTGCGCCCGCTTGTTCAAACAAAGGGAAAAACTTTTTATCCTTTGGAACGAAATACTGAAAAATGCTATTTAAAGACATAGTGTTAGAATTTATGCAAAATTATGAATGCAATGTTAAGTTAATGTTAAGTTTGAAAAGTTTATCATATATTAACCGTGTTTGGGTTGTTCCAGCGTAAATCCGAATGTCGTGCCAATACCTTCTGTACTCCGTACGTTAACATTTTGTTCATGTGCCTCAATGATATGCTTCACAATGGCCAAACCAATTCCCGATCCCCCCACTTCGCGCGAACGGCTGGCGTCCGTCCGGAAGAAACGTTCAAACACCCGCGAGAGGTTTTTTTCATCAATACCTACCCCATTATCGGTCACTTCGACCAGCACCTGTTCGAATAGTGAAAAAATCGAAATACTCGTCATTCCACCTTTTTTACCATATTTAATGGAATTGTCTAATAAATTGATAATGACCTGTTGCACCCGTTTGCGGTCCCCTTTAACGAAGATAGGATGGTTTAACTTGCCGGTGTACCGCATGCGGATGTCATGCTGCTTAGCCTTTCCCTCTAAATCTTCCATACAGTCCTTAATCAGTGCTACGATGTCAAAAGTCTCTATCGTTAAGGAAATAATACCCATCTCCAACTTCGATATTTCGTCCAAATCCTGTATTAAATAACTGAGGCGATCCAGGTTACGGGCCGCTTTTTCCAGAAAATTTTTCGCCATTTCCGGATCATCATCGATTAGGCCGTCCTGCAATGTTTCCACATAACCCTGTGTTGCAAACAACGGTGTTTTAAATTCATGCGAAATATTGGAGAGGAACTCTTTCCGGAATTTGGCTTGTTCTCTTAATTTGTCCAGTTCAGACACCCGTTGCCTGGCCCAGTCCCGCACTTCCCGTTCCGCATCCCGGATAGGGTCGTCCGTTATTTGTTCGCCCAAGGCATCTTTAAGACCCTTGTCCAGTTTCAGGTTACGGATAAGCTTGTATACATTTCGAATCCGCTTGTAAATGAACCGTTCAAATAAGTTAAGTAAGATGGCGTAGCAGAGCAGCGCTACCGCGATAAATAGTATAGCGGCTATCGTTAGGCTTTGCCGGTGAAAATAATCGGTAGCCGCAATTAGAAGCCCAATACTGCTTGATATGAGAAGGGTGAATACACTCAGGTTCATATTTTTGCGATGATGGTTTTTCCACCCACCACTTTATCGCCGATATTCACCGTTACTTCCGTGCCCAAGGGTAAAAATAAATCCACACGCGAGCCAAATTTGATGAACCCAAACTCCGCGCCCTGTGTTACCGCATCGTTTTCTTTTACATACCATACGATACGTCGTGCCATCGCACCCGCGATCTGCCGGAATAGCACCTCTACCTGCGATTGGTTTTTGACCACAACGGTTGTTCTTTCGTTATCCGTCGACGATTTTGGGTGCCAAGCCACCAAAAATTTCCCCGGGTGGTACTTAAAATAAGATACGATCCCGCTGATCGGATTACGGTTCACGTGGACATTTATAGGCGACATAAAAATGGATACCTGTATCCGTCGATCCTGGAAGTATTCCGTTTCTTCCGTTTCTTCGATTACCACCACTTTTCCATCCGCGGGGCAAAGCACAATACCCTCATCCGGTGTAACCCGTTTGATCGGACTTCGAAAAAATTGGAGAATGGCAATAAGCAGGAATGCTGAAAGTGCGTATAGAAACCATTTTAGGTAAACGGACGCATCATAATAGTCGGCCAGTGCATTGATGACGAAAACAAACAATACCACGATTGCCAAACTCGTATATCCTTCTTTATGGAATTTCATCTCGTATAGGGTAAACTTTTTACAAACCTAAATAAAATATAGGATACTTCGGCGAAATCAGCTAAGGTTGTTTTTCCCTTACAATCCGAAAGCTATGAAAATAAAACTGTCCCGCGTCGTTAATGCTCAGGTTACCGTGCACCGTTAGGGTATCCGATACGGCATTTCCCGTTTCGTCTAACGAAGGAAAATAAAAAGGAATTTCGGGAAGGACCATTTCCAGATAACGATTTAGCTCTTTGGTCCCTAGCGAATCTTTCAGCGTCACGTCCTTCGGGTTCCCCTCCTCATCCAATGCCACCTCATAGCTAAATTTATCCTCGATGTTCGTTAACGTAGGGCTGCTGCTGAGCATAGCACTAAATTTTTCCGATAAATACGTATTGAATCCACTATGGTCATCAAAAGAGCAAGGTTTAGACAGCAGCCGCTCGGCCAGATAAAA
This sequence comes from Sphingobacterium micropteri, assembly GCF_014692515.1. Classification (GTDB taxonomy): domain Bacteria; phylum Bacteroidota; class Bacteroidia; order Sphingobacteriales; family Sphingobacteriaceae; genus Sphingobacterium; species Sphingobacterium micropteri. The sequence goes on from NZ_JACOIK010000002.1 coordinate 15,593, forward strand.
ATACGATATCGGCAGGATAGCCATGGGTGTCCGGTACCGCGCATCCAAAAAAAGATTATACCCATTGTCCAGTACACCCATATCGTTAAAAATCTCTTCCGTATACAGTATTTTCTTTTCGTTAGGGTCTATCATGTGTGTTGTCCAATAGCCCCGTGGCACACCATTCCTTATCCGTCCTTTCCGTTCAAAAAAAGGGTAACCATATTCATTATAAAAGGCAAAAGGCATCCGGAACGTATAACTACCATTTCCGTCCTTGATGCGTTGCTGGCCCCTTCTATCCCAAAAAGCCATGATACGGCCCGTCGCTTCGTCATAATTAACCGTCAGCATAGGCTTCCCATCCGGATAATAGTATTTCCAGTCCCCTATCGGTTTATCGTCCTCAAAAGTTACTTCCCACTTCAACGTGCCATCCGGGTGATAAGCCTTAAACGGACCTTCCTTTACCCCTTTATTATGGTAGCCTGTAAGTATAACCGTTCCATTCCGGTCAAAATCCCGAAAATCAGCATGGAACACGTTCTTATCCACGAGAAATTGTGATACCCGTTCAATAGATTTAAACGCACAATCTTTATCGACCAGGTAGTAATAATCATCAAAATAGAACCGAACAAGACCCATAGGCGCTTTTTCGAACAGCGTTGCCTTTCCGGTCGAGTCGGTCTGCTGGCCGCTAACAAATAGAACCGCAAATACTAAAAAAAGAAATAATCCTGTTCGCTGCATATCCCTAATGTGCTTCCAGCCAATTGCTTCCCGTTCCTGCCTCTACTTCAATAGGCACCTGAAGTTCGATCGCATTTTTCATACGCTCGGTAATGATGAACGTTAATTCGGCGACCTCTTCCTCCGGCACATCAAACACCAATTCATCATGCACCTGCATAATCATTTTTCCCGTTAACCCCTTTTCAACGATATCCTGTTGAATATTGATCATGGCAATTTTAATTAAGTCTGCCGCAGATCCCTGTATAGGAGCATTAATGGCATTTCGTTCCGCAAAGCCGCGTACGGTCATGTTTGCAGAGTTGATATCCCTTAAATAACGTCTACGTTTTAAAATAGTTTCCACATAGCCATGCTCTTTTGCAAACTCGATCGCTTTGCGCATATATTCCTGAATGCCCGTATATTGCGAGAAATATTGTTCAATGATCGCCGCCGCATCCTTTCGGGGAATGCCCAGGCTTTGGGAAAGACCAAAAGCAGACTGGCCGTATATAATCCCAAAGTTCACCGCTTTCGCATTTCTACGCTGATCGGTGGTTACCTCATCCAGTGGTATCCCATACACCCGTGCTGCGGTGGCCCGGTGAATATCATGACCCGCCGCGAAGGCGTCCAACATATTTTTATCCTCACTAAGCGACGCCATCAGACGAAGCTCGATTTGCGAATAATCGGCAGATAAGAGCACATTCCCCGCTTTTCGTGGAATAAAAGCCTTCCGGACCTCCCGTCCCCTTTCCGTACGGATCGGAATATTCTGCAAGTTCGGGTTGGTCGAGCTTAACCTTCCCGTCGCCGCAACAGCTTGGTTGTAAGACGTGTGTATTAATTCGGTTTCGGGATGAATAAGACCGGGCAGTGCATCCACATAAGTCGACTTCAGCTTCTGCAACTGTCTGAAATCGAGTATATCCTGTACGATGTCCGATTTATAGGCCAGCGCCAGCAGCACTTCCTCCCCGGTTTTGTATTGGCCGGTTTTGGTTTTTTTAGCCTTCGGGTCGAGGTGTAGCTTGTCGAAGAGCACTTCCCCCAATTGTTTGGGCGAGGCGATGTTAAATTGCACCCCCGCCTTCTCGTATATATCTCTTTCCAGTCGTTTAATGTCCTCCTCGAGCAATAAAGAAAACGTTTTTAGGGTGTTCACGTCGATTTTTACACCATTTTTTTCGACTTCCGCCAGCACATAGATCAGCGGGAATTCGACCTCCTCCGCAAGACGCAGCGTATGCGTTTCCGCCAGCAAAGGCTTTAATACCTCGTGTAGCTGCCACGTGATATCGGCATCTTCACCTGCATATTCCACCACCTTTTCGATTGCTACATCCCGCATGTTGGCCTGTTTTTTACCCCTCGGACCAATGAGTTCGGTAATCGATACCGGTGTATATCCCAAATAGTTTTCAGCCAAGATATCCATATTATGGCGTGTATCCGGGTCAATGAGATAATGGGCAATCATGGTGTCAAAAAGTGGTCCCTGTACACGAACCCCATAGCGCGATAACAGCAGGATATCATATTTCAGGTTTTGTCCCACTTTTTCAATACGCGGATTTTCAAATACCTCCTTAAAAATGGCGACGATTGCCTGCGCAGCAACCCGATCTGCCGGCGTCGGCACATAATAAGCTTTCCCTTTTTCAAAAGCGAAAGAAAATCCCACGATATCAGCAGCCAGCGCGTCGACAGAGGTGGTTTCCGTATCGAAGCAAAATTTCGACAATGCCGCCAATTGCTCCGCGAGCTGTCGCTGTTGTTCTTCGGTATCCACCAAAATATATTCATGTGGTGTGTTGTGGATGTTCAATCCCGCTACGAGCGGCTCCGTGGGGGCCACGGCAGAGATTACCGCCGTTTCGGATGGTGCCGCGGCAAATAAATCCATTTGGCCAGACGGATTTTTGGCAGCACTGTCCACCACGTTGTATTCCTCGCCAAAAACCCTTTTACCGAGTGTACGAAATTCCAGTTCCGCAAACAGCGGTTCCAATGCGACCCTGTCAGGATCTTCAATTTCCAGCTGCTTTTCATCCAGCTCCACCGGTACATCCAGTAGGATGGTTGCCAGTTTTTTGGAGATCAAGCCCTGTTCCGCGAAATTTTCGACATTTTCCCGTTGCTTCCCTTTCAGTTCATGGCTATGCGCGATCAGTTGCTCCACCGAACCATACTGCTGCACGAGTTTCTTTGCTGTCTTTTCCCCTATGCCGGGTATGCCCGGAATGTTATCTACCGCATCTCCCCAAAGCCCCAGGATGTCAATTACCTGCGATACATCCGTTATTTCCCACTTTTCCAAAATCTCCGGTACACCCAGTACCTCCGCACCGTTGCCCATGCGGGCCGGTTTGTAAATAAAGATGTTCTCCGATACCAATTGGCCGAAATCTTTATCCGGTGTCATGCAATACACCGTGAAACCGTCGGTTTCCGCTTTTTTCGCCAATGTCCCGATAATATCATCCGCTTCATAGCCATCTTTCGTAATAATAGGGATGTTAAACCCCTCGATAAGCCGAAAAATATATGGAATCGATTTTGCCAGATCCTCCGGCATAGCCTCCCGCTGTGCTTTGTAAGCCTCAAATTCCAAGTGGCGGTTAGTCGGTGCCTCGGTATCAAATACCACCGCCATATGTGTCGGCTTCTGGTTCTTCAACACTTCCAATAAGGTGTTTGTGAAGCCCATAACAGCACCTGTATTCAATCCGTAAGAAGTCAAGCGAGGTACTTTGCTCAGCGCGAAGTATGCCCTGTATATCAAGGCCATGCCATCTAGCAGAAATAATTTTTTCACCATTTAACAAATATAGTCTTCTTCTCCTTTTTTTTCCGCAAAAAAAGGAAGCAAAAAAACTCGTCGCTTCGGATATTTGAAATAATGGATAGCGCAAAGGGGAGATTCCTACCTACTTCAAACATCCGTATGCGACCTTTGAATGTTAATAGGGGATCGTACAATTGTATAGCGTGTTAAGATTTTTTGCCACCTTTTTTATCAAGAAAAAAGGGGAATAAAAAGTATCTTTGCTTTATGGCATCTAAACATATTTTATAATTATGCGTGGCTTGGTAACGAAATCAACCGGAAGTTGGTATTTGGTAGAGAGCGAAGCGGGCAAGCGTATACAATGCCGTATCAAAGGTAAGTTCCGTACCAAAGGCATTAAAACCACCAATCCCATTGCCGTAGGCGACTGGGTGCATTATGAATATGAACCCGATCAAGATAGTGCCATTATCACGGCCTTAGAGCCGCGTAAAAATTACATCATCCGTCGGTCTATCAACCTGTCTAAGCAAGCCCAGATTATCGGGGCCAATCTGGACCAGGCCCTGCTCGTCGTTACCTTGGCGTCGCCACCTACCTCGTTGGGGTTTATCGATCGTTTTTTAGTTACGGCCGAGGCCTATGATATCCCTGCCGTTTTAGTGTTCAACAAGCTGGATCTGTTTTCCGAAGAAGGTTTGGAAATACTAGAAGATTACATGGCCATCTACGAGCAGATCGGTTATCCCTGTTATGCCGTGTCTGCCCGGGAAAAGACCAACATGGCGGAGGTCCGCCAGCTGCTGAAAGATAAGACCACGTTGGTGTCTGGCCATTCCGGTGTCGGAAAATCGACGTTCATCAACGCTATCGAACCCTCGGTCGAATTAAAAACAGGCGAAATATCCGATTGGTCCGACAAGGGAAAACATACCACCACATTCGCCGAAATGATCGATCTCTCCTTCGGCGGAAAACTGATCGATACACCCGGTATAAGGGAGTTAGGGATTGTGGATATTGAAAAGGCCGAATTGGCCCATTTTTTTCCGGAGATGCGTGCGCGTTTAAATGAATGCCGTTTTCACAACTGCCGGCATATCAATGAGCCAGGGTGTGTTGTGCTCGAAGCCGTTGAAAACGGCGAAATCGAATCCTCCCGTTACGATAGCTATTTAAGTATATACCATAATCAGGATACTAGGAATTAAAGGTTAGATAGTTATTGAGGTTAGATAGTTAGTAAGGTTAGATAGTTAGTAAGGTTAGATAGTTAGATAAGGTTAGGAAGTTAGACTTTCTAACCCTTTAACATTTTAACTTTCTAACTCCTTAACTTTCTAACTTTTTAACAATATATTTACAGGAGATAATTTAGAACTAGGCAACATATGAAACCAATTTGGAAATGGGTCATCGGCATTCTCGTATTGATTGTGGTGGCTTTAGCGGGAGTATCTTGGTATCTTTCGCGCAACTGGAAACCTATTGTGGAGGAACAATTAAAAGAACTGGTTAAAAGCTCTACAGATAGTTTATACCGGTTAACGTATGAAGATCTGGACATGACCGTTGCTTTGGGGAATGTTACACTAAAAAATGTCCTCTTAAAACCCGATACACAAGTATATGCCCGTATGGAAGCGGCTGAGCTTGCGCCAGACAATCTGTACGACATCGAGATTAAAGAGCTGAAAGTAAAGCGCTTCGGTATCCTGGATATGCTCCGTAACCGGGAGCTGCATATCAAATCCATCGACTTAACCGAACCCCGCATTCATTTGACGAATAAATACCACGCCTACAACGACACGATCGCTACCGAGAAGCCCAAAAAGAGTCTATACGAAAGTATAAAAGGCGTGTTGAACGCCGTGAATATTGGACGGATTGATATCGAGCGTGCCGCATTCCGTCTCACCAAGCTAAACGAAGATAGCGTGTCGACAAGCTTTGGTTTAGACAGCCTGCAAATCCGCGCGGAAGATATTTTAATAGATGAACATGCGCAGGCAGATACCTCCCGTCTTTATTATACCAAGTTGATTGAAGCCTTTATACCCGGCTTTGAATATACCTTTTCGGATGGATTTTACAAGGCCCGGTTTGAGGCATTGCAAATCAATACACAAGCACAAACCCTCTTGTTAACCCAAGTGGATTTCAGGCCTGCGCTGGATAAAGCCGCTTTTTACAAGAAACATGGCAAAAACGTCACACGCGCCGACTTACATTTTGATACGCTCTACGTGGAGAAGCTAGATTTCAAGAAATTGATTGAAGAGCAGCAGACCATCGCCCAGCGGGTATCTGTAAAAAACGGACATGCCACGTTGTATGGCGATAAACGATATCCCAAGCAGCCCGTTAACCAAATCGGCCAGGCACCTCATCAGAAATTGATGCGGGTTAAAAAACGGATCTCGGTAGATACCGTCTTTGTAAAAAACATCGATGTCGTGTATGGCGAAATGAGCGGCAAGTATCATCGGGAAGGCGAGATCAGCTTCAATGGAACCACGGGAACGATCAGCAATGTGACAAATGACACCGTCATCTTATCGCAAGACAAATACATGCGGGCCGATCTACGGGCGAAGGTCATGGGGCGGGGCAATCTGCACGCGAAGTTCACGTTTGATATGCTGAGCAAAACCGGCGAACATACCTACAACGGTACACTCGGAGCCATGAGCGCAACCGCGTTCAACCGTATCCTGGATCCGTTGTTGAACGTCGGCATCCGATCCGGCAATATCCGGGGTATCCGGTTTAATATCAGCGGAACCGACTACCGAAGCCGGGGCGACTTCCATTTCGATTACGACAACCTCAAAATCGATTTAAAAGCCGATCCCGGTAAGCCACGGAAGAAAAGATCCCTCAAGATCGCCTCGTTTCTGGTTAATCAGCTCATTATAAACGATAGTAACCCCGATGCCAACGAAAAATATCACGTGGGCAGCGTAAACCATCGCCGTGTTCCGGAACATACGTTTTTCAAGAACCTGTGGGAGAGTTTACTGGATGGTATCAAACAAACCGCCGGCATCAGCAAAGAACGCGAGCAAAAATGGAAAGAGCGGGCAGAAGTGGCAAAAGAAGCCGTTGAACGCACAAAGGAAACCACCCAGCAAACAAAAGGATTCTTTAGAGGTTTATTCAAAAAGAAAGAAGAATAGACCAGCGCAGGAGCTAGAGGAGAGAAGAACGTCAAGCATGGATGCAATCATTGGTTTTTTTAGATTTTTACTAAAATATCGGCACAAATTAGTAGATCGTACCATGTTCTACCTGAGCATGGTATGTGCTATCATGACTCTTGCCCATATCGGTTACATCACCGACAAACAATTGGCAGAAACCTCAGCAGATACCGTTATCGGGATGTTCTATTTCCTGTTTATACTCGGTACCCTCCGCACCGTAGCTGCGATTCTGGCCGAGCGGAAGATTAACGTCTCCCACATTTCCGGATTGGTGTTGTTCGTCTATTTCCTGCTCATTAGTGTCTCCCGGCTGACAGGCTGGGCATACTTCGCGAAAATGGAGTGGTTATATCTCGGTATCGCATTGGTTTTCCTATCCGAATTATCGCGGAATAGCCTCTTTTTTGATAACTTCTATTTCAACCCTACGATCCTGTTTGTGATCAGTTTCCTCGCGCTTATTCTGCTGGGAACCGTGTTATTGATGTTGCCGCGTACGACGCTTCTCGCGCCGCTAAGTTTTGTTGACGCACTGTTTATGGCCACGAGTGCCGTGTGTATCACCGGTCTTACTGTTACCGATATCTCCACAAACTTCTCTGTATTCGGGCAGAGCGTCATCATGCTGCTCATCCAGATCGGCGGATTGGGTATCATGACCTTCACGGGCTTTTTCGGTTACTTTTTTTCGGGCGGATTTTCCTATAAAAACCAGCTGATGTTTGGCGAAATATTGGGTGAGAATAAACTGAACTCCGTCATTTCCACCCTCCTCACGATTATCTTTATTACCCTCTTTTTTGAACTGATCGGTGGTATTTTTATCTTTTTTTCGTTGGATGCCGCTTTGTTTAAATCAGTGGGCGATCGCATATTCTTCTCCGCCTTTCACGCCATCTCTTCGTTCTGTAACGCGGGGTTCACGATCCTGCCCGACGATATTGGGCATGATATTTACCGATTCAATCACGGTTTCCAAATGATCATCGCCTGTTCCTTTATATTGGGTGGGCTAGGGTTCGGCACCGTGTACAATTTTTATACCTTCTTAAAGCAAAAAGCAAAACAAGTCGTATATCGGCTGTTCCTTCGCCGGCCGTACATCCACAAGCCGCGTGCGTTTACGTTCAATACGCGCTTTATCTTGTTTTGTAACGCGATTGTGTTGGTCGTGGCCACCCTATCGTATTATATCCTGGAGCAGCGCCATACCCTTGCAGAAGAATCCTCCGTCATCGGCGATTGGGTGACCTCTTTCTTTATGGCCAATTCGGCACGGTCCGCCGGATTTGATAACGTGAACATCAATTTTGTAGCGACACCCACCCTTATTATGATGGTTACCTTGATGTGGATGGGCGCCTCTCCAGGTTCCACAGGAGGTGGCGTAAAGATCACCACCGTAGCCCTGGCTATCATGAATATCATCGCGCTGGCCCGCGGCAAAGAATCTATCGAGATTTATAAGCGCCGGATAGCGGTAGAATCCGTCAACAAAGCCTTTGCCATCATCGTACTTTCTGTGCTCACCATTACACTGAGCTTTGTATTGATGAATTTCGCAGATCCCCAGCAAGAAATGAAAGCCCTACTTTTTGAAGTTGTCTCGGCCTATTCCACCTGTGGGCTAAGCCTGGGTATCACCCCTTCCTTGTCCGCAACAGGCAAGATTATTGTGGCGGTTACCATGTTTGTCGGTCGGGTAGGTACCTTAACATTATTGGTGGCTTTTATTAAGAACACCAGAAACAAAAGCTATATTTATCCGACAGAAAAGATATTGTTTTAATGAAGTACATCATTTTAGGACTCGGACACTTTGGAAAATCGTTGGCGGTACATCTAACGGAGTTAGGCCATGAGGTCATTGCGGTCGATAAAAAGTTAGCCATCGTCGAGCAGCTTAAAGATCGGATTACCCATACCGTATGTATGGATACCACCGATAGGGAAGCCATGACGTCACTTCCGCTCAAAGATTCCCATGCCGTTATTGTCGCGATCGGCGAAGACGAGGGCGCTTCTTTGCTCACCACAGCCCTGCTGAAGCAGCTGAACGTCAAACGGATCATCGGGCGTGTCGTCTCCGAATTGCAGAAAACCGTGCTCGAAGCAATGCAGATCGGCGATTATATCATGCCCGAAGAAGAAGCTGCCGAGCGGTTGGCCATGCGGCTGGACAATGTAGATATTATCGACTCCTTTAAGATCTCCGACCGATACAGCATAGTGGAAACACGTGTGCCTTCCAAATATGTGGGCATGACCTTAAAAGAGGCCAACCTCACCAACCAATATAAAGTGATCGTCTTGACCACCGTGAAATCCTACGAAGAGAAAGTAGGGGGAAAAACCGTGCTTCGCAATGAAGCATCCGGAATTGCCGGATCAGAAACAAAATTAGCCGAAGGCGATCTGTTGGTGGTGTTCGGAGAGCTCTCCAACATTCAGCGTTTAATACAAAAAACCGATTAATAGCCTGCGGATTCCAATTATTTATATATTTTTGGCATTGCGCAAAAACAATTTAAGAGATATTATAAACAAACATATGAAGCAGTGGTTTAAGGAGAATACAACGCACTTTATCATTATCGCGATATGTATCGCCTTGGTGTTTTTTTATTTTTCACCAATTTTCGGCGGTAAAACGTTGGTTCAGTCGGATGTTGTACAGGCAGTAGGTAGTCAAAAGGAGCTTTTCGATTACAAAGAAAAAGATGGACACGCGCCCAACTGGACAAACGCGATGTTCGGCGGTATGCCGACTTACCAGATCTGGTACGAGCATGCCAACAATATAACCACGTATATTAACAGAGGCATCAGCCGTATTTTCCCGGCACCTACCGACATTGTCCTGCTTTATCTTTTGGGCGGTTATTTCCTGTTTTCGGTATTGCGCATCAAACCCTGGCTGGCTGCCGTTGGTGCCGTAGCGCTGGCGTTTACGTCCTACAACTTTATTTATATAGAGGCCGGCCACCTCAATAAAGCATACGCTATTGCCTATCTAGCACCTATTATCGGTGCGATACTATTGTGTTATCGCGGTAGCAGGCTGTGGGGTCCGGTATTGCTTACCCTGTTCCTTGCGTTGGAAATCCGTGCGAACCACATCCAGATGACCTATTATTTGTTCCTTGCGCTGCTCGTGCTTGTCGGGTTTGAGCTCTATCATACCATTCGGAACAAACAATGGAAGCCTTTTTTGCAAGCGTCCGCATTTCAGCTTGGCGCGGCGGTAATAGCCGTCTTGGTCAATGCATCCGTCCTGTTTCCTACCTATGAATACAGCAAGCTCACGATTCGTGGAAAAGCCAATATCCAGAAAGTAGACGATACCAGCGGAAACGCCAGCGGTCTCGACAAGCAATACGCCTACGAATGGAGCCAAGGGGTGGGTGAAAATATCACATTCCTGATTCCAAATGCCTATGGCGGTCGTAGCGGAGGTGTGTTAGACGGCAAATCGGAAGTAGCCAAAACCATGACTGGTCTCGGCATCCCGGAAGCGCAAGCCGCCCAGTTTGCCGGTCAACTGCCCACCTATTGGGGCGAGAAGATGTTTACCTCCGGTCCTTGGTATTTTGGGGCTGCCGTTATATTCCTGTTTATTCTGGGGTTAGTTATCGTTAAAGACCGCCTAAAATGGTGGATCCTTACCGCGACCATCCTCACGATCTTGTTGGCCTTCGGACGCCATTTTCCGTTAGTGTCCGATCTGTTTTTCGACTATTTCCCGATGTACAATAAGTTTCGGGCGGTCGAGTCGATCCTGATTATCCCGGCGATCCTGATCCCGCTTCTGGCGATTCTGACTGTCAACGAATTGTTTACACGCGCCGATCAGATTCCACAGCTCGATAAGAAAGTCTTGTATACCTTTATCGGGGTAGGCGGGTTCTGTCTACTCATCGCTTTTCTGCCAAGTCTGTTTTTGGATTTCCGAAACAGCCAGCATCAACAGCTGGTTTCGTCGCTGGAGCAGGCGTTTGGGGATAAACAAGCAGCCGGACAGGTAGCTAGCGCATTGGTGAAAGACCGGGCAGCACTCGCTACCGCAGATGCCTACCGATCTTTTTTCATCGTTCTGATTACCTTTGGGCTGATCTGGTTCTATAGCAAGAAGAAACTCAGCATGCCGCTGTTTATCGGTATATTAGGGGTTGTTATCCTTGCCGATCTGTGGTCGGTTGATAAGCGCTATCTCAACGACGACTCCTTCGTGGACAAACGTACCTCCAATACCCGGATTCCCGAGCGGGAAGTGGATCAATTGATTCGGATGGATAAAGATTTGAGTTACCGGGTCATTGATTTAACCACCAATCCGTTTTCCGATGCCCGCGCATCTTTCTATCACAAAAGTCTGGGCGGCTACCATGCCGCTAAGTTGATGCGGTTCCAGGAAGTATTGGAACATCAGTTCAATGGCGCCATGAACGAAGATGTATTGGATATGTTCAATGTGCGCTACCTGATTACGCAAAATGCACAAAACGGTGCTGAACAGATTAAACGTCGAAGTACAGCTGCCGGCAATGCCTGGTTTGTAGACCGCGTGACCTTTGTCAACAGCAACGCCCAGGAGATGCAGGCCATCAGCAGCTTCGATCCGCATAAAGAAGCCTTTGTGCATGAAGAATTTAAGAATAAGCTGAATATCTCCCGTCTGGGAAAATCTGAAAGTGCCGAAATCAAACTGGTGTCGTACCATCCGGATACGTTACAATACGAATATACCTCACCTACTGATGCGTTTGCCGTTTTCTCCGAGGTATTTTATGACAAAGGCTGGAAAGCCTATATCGATGGCGAAGAGGTTCCCATTATCCGGGCAGATTATATTCTCCGCGCATTACAGGTACCCGGCGGAAACCATACCATCTCGTTTGTTTTTGCACCTAAAACCATGCAGGTCAGCAGTATTATTTCGTTGATCGCATCTATTATATTGGTATTGGGCTTTGGGTTTGCTATATGGAGGGGTGTGAGGAAGTTAGAGAGTTAAGAAGTTAGAGGGGTTAAGAAGTTAAGAAGTTAAGAAGTTAGAGAGGTCGATTTTCTAACTTTCTAACCTTCCCTAACTTTCTAACTATTTCCTAACTTTACAAAATGGCAACATCGATACCTTTAGCAGAGCGGATGCGCCCCAAGGGCCTTGCCGATTATATTGGACAGCGGCATATCATCGGCGAAGGCGCTGTCCTTCGGAACGCCGTAGAGCAGAAAAACATACCCTCCATGATCTTTTGGGGGCCGCCGGGTGTTGGTAAAACCAGCCTGGCCCTGCTGATTGCCCGCGAGCTCGGCCGACCGTTTTTCTCGCTGAGCGCCATCCAATCGGGGGTCAAGGATATCCGGGAGGTGATTGACAAAGCCGATAAATTATACCAGTTCAATCAAGAGCAACCGATCCTCTTTATCGATGAGATCCATCGCTTTTCCAAATCGCAACAAGATTCGCTGCTCGGGGCCGTGGAGCGCGGACTGGTGACGCTCATCGGCGCTACCACCGAAAATCCCTCCTTCGAGGTGATTTCCGCCCTGCTCTCCCGTTGCCAGGTGTACGTATTGGAGCATCTCTCCGAGCAGGAATTGACCGCTATTTTGGAGCAGGCTATCGCGCAGGATAGTTATCTGCAGGAGCATCCCGTCCAGATCGAAGAATACGAAGCCTTGTTCCGCCTTTCCGGCGGAGACGCCCGCAAACTGCTCAATGTATTCGAGCTCGTGGTGCATGCTGCCCATGCGCAAAAGCAGCCCATCACCAATGCCTTTGTACTCAAACAAGTGCAGCAGAATATGGCGTTATATGATAAAACCGGTGAGCAGCATTACGATATCATTTCGGCTTTTATCAAGTCTATCCGGGGGAGCGACCCCAATGCGGCGGTGTATTGGCTTGCACGTATGGTAGAAGGGGGAGAAGACCCTTCTTTTATTGCCCGTCGCTTGCTCATCCTCGCATCCGAAGATATCGGCAATGCCAATCCGAACGCCCTGTTGTTAGCCAACAATTGTTTTCAGGCGGTCAACGTGATCGGCTGGCCCGAATCCCGTATTATTTTAGCACAGACCGTAACCTATCTGGCCTCGTCGGCTAAGAGCAATGCCGCCTATGAAGCCATCGGCAAAGCCCAGGCCCTTGTACGGCAAACCGGCGATCTTCCTGTACCGTTACACCTGCGCAACGCCCCAACCAAGTTGATGAAGGAACTGGATTACGGTACAAAATACAAATATGCACACAGCTACCCCGGCAACTTTGTCGAACAGGAGTTCTTTCCAGATAAAATCAGCGGCACCGTGCTCTACGATCCCGGAAACAACACTGCAGAAAATAAGATAAGGGAGTCGCTTCGCGCCAAATGGCGGGAGCGGTATCGCTACTAATTTTCTTTTTTTCCCTCAAAAAAAGAAACAAAAAAACTCGTCGCTTCAGATATTTGAGATAGTGGATAGTACTAAGGATGGATTTCTACAGCCCTCAAATATCTGGATGCGACACCAAAGGTTAATAGGGGATTGTGCAATGGGAAACATAAGCGATCACTATTGACCAACGATTCCGCGGATTAAAACGACCTCGCATTGTTCCGCGGCCAGCTTTACGTAGGATATTCCGTTAAAAACAAAATACTGTTTGAGCGCAGCGAGTTTATTTTGTTTAGGAATAGACAAGTAAAGGTAGCGGAACCATGCAAGTCTTGACTTTTTTGTTTCTTTTTTTGTCAAGAAAAAAAGAAAAAGAGAATGGTTATCTTTGTAAACTTTACAACAAATAATAAAAAAGGATGACCTTTACAGCAATAGATTTTGAACTCGCTACTGCAGCTTACACCAGCGTGTGTGCGGTCGGTATTGTAAAGGTGGAAAACGGTCAGGTTGTCGATCAGTTTCACAGTTTGGTGCGCCCACCGGGCAACCAATACATGTGGCAGACCACGAGAGTGCATGGTATCAAACCGAAAGATACCTTGACTGCGCCGACGTTTTTGGAACTTTTCCCGACGATAGCGCAATACCTTAAAGGTAGCCACATGGTCGCACACAACGAAAAATTTGACAGGGAAGTGCTGATGAAGACGATGAAGCTTTACCAGCTCGATTATAATATTTTGCAGCTTTCACCTACCTGGGAATGTACCAGCGAGATCTATCGGCAAAAAGGATTTAAACGAACCAAGCTGAGCATCTGTTGCCGTATTATGGATATTGAGCTTCACCATCATGATCCCCTGTCCGATGCCATGGCGAGTGCACAGCTTTACCTTAAGCGGGATCAGATTACCCATGCTTTAATAGAAAAGCACTTTCAAACACAAGAACAATCAGAACAACAATAACAACCCGAGATGTAACCATTATGGGAAAAATAGTAAACGTTATCCTATCCGGCGGAGTAGGTTCCAGGCTGTGGCCACTATCGCGGAAGTCGAAACCCAAGCAATATCTGCCTATTTTTAACGAGAAATCCTTGTTTAAACTTACGATAGAGCGAAACCAAGCCGTGTGCGAGCACGTCGTTTTGGTAGGCTCCGTGCAGAATATCGACCTGGCGAAAGAAGATTTGAAAGCGGTGTCACACGATATTATCGTGGAGACCGTACCCCGGAATACAGCCGCTGCGATCGCGTTTGCGGCGCTATCACGCGCGCCGGATGACATCCTGATCGTTACCCCCTCCGACCACCTGATCGAAGGAGACGAGCAGTATTTACAGGCCATCAAGCGCGGGATCGAGTTTGCCAAAGCGGGTGCCCTCGTCACCTTCGGGATAAACCCTACCCGGCCAGAGACGGGTTACGGGTATATTGAATCTGAAGGCAATAATGTGCTGTCCTTTCGGGAAAAACCCAACTACGATACGGCAAAAGATTTCCTGAAAAGCGGGAACTTCCTCTGGAATTCCGGTATATTCTGTTTTAAGGCATCCGCCTATCTGCAGGAGCTGGAACGTTTCGATCCCAAGGTGTACACAGCCTCAAAAGCCGCTTTTGTTGCCGCAAAAGACGGCGTGTTAGACGAGGAGCTGTCGCGCAAGATCCCCTCGAAGAGTGTGGATTACGCTATTATGGAACGGAGTGATAGCATCAATGTCGTGCCATCCTTTTTCCATTGGTCAGATATGGGCTCTTTTGATTCCTTATACGATTATCTCATTTCGAAAGGACATCCACAAGATGAGCATGGCAATATTGTTATTGGGGAAAGCCATAAACATACAGTCTTTCTTGGTGTACAGAACTGTGTAGTCGTTAATACAGCCGATGCGGTTTTGGTTTTGGACAAGGCATTTGCGCAAGATGTGAAACATGTTTACGAGCTATTAGAAAAAGAAAATTCTCCATTAATTTAAATATTTTTAATTAATAGTAGCGTTTAAGTGACAATAATCGTTTCGTATTTTACAATATTGGCTGTATTATTGCAGCGTGATATCGTATATGATAAAGAGAGACGATCACCAGGGGAAATGTGTAAACAAAATTATTAATAATGTCTTTTTGGAAAAATTTATTCAAACGGAATACAAAACAACATGAGTCTATTGGCCGATTAGCATGGATAGGGGTAGATATGCACAACCATATCCTACCGGGTATTGATGACGGTAGCGAGAGCATAGAACAATCCTTGAAACTTATCCAGGGATTAAAAGAATTGGGGATTCAGAAAAGCATAGCTACACCGCACGTGATGCATAGTGTATACGATAACACACCGGCCACCATCAAAGATGCCCATACTAAACTAAAACAAGCCCTTACCGATAGCGGGATGAAGTTTGATCTTCAATATGCTGCGGAATACATGATTGATGATCAATTGGGAACATTAGTCCAGAACGAAAACCTTTGTCCGCTGCCGAATAGACATGTCCTAATCGAAATGTCCTATTTAGCAGAATCCAAAGCACTTTTTCAGACAATTAAAGATATTCAGGAAAAAGGCTACCAACCCATCTTAGCACACCCCGAGCGTTATAACTATTACCACCAGAATTTTAAAGTATATAAAGAAATTAAAGACGCAGGCTGCCTATTACAGCTTAATCTGCTGTCCATTTCCCGTTATTACGGAGAACCCGTGAAATCCATCGCCCTTACGCTGATTAAATCAGGAATGTATGATTTAGTCGGTACCGATATGCACCATGAGAAGCATCTCCATGCCCTTAAAATGGTCGCCGCGAAATACGATACCTTCGATTTGTTGAAAGACAACCCTATAAAAAACGCCACGATATTCGAGGATAGCCAAAAGCTAGCTATTTAGTTTTTTCTTTTTTACCTCAAAAAAGAAACAAAAAAATCGTCACTTCGAATCTTTGAGAAGAGGGATAGTACTAAGAATGAGTTTTTACATGTCTCAAAAATTCGGATGTGACCTTTAGTGTTAATTAGGGGTGGTGCAATAATGTATAGCGTGTTAACGCTTCTTTATCATGATAAAATTATAGAATTCTTTCCATTTCGAAAGCACGTACTAAATAAGGATATAAGATAGCACGGATGTAGACACCTACGCACGCGGCACGCGGGCAATAAGGGCCTTGCATTTTTTCGCGGTCATTTTTCAGAAGGCTATTCCGTTAAAACAGCATGATGTTTGAGCGCAGCGAGTTTCATGCTGTTTAGGAAGAGCGGATGAAAAATAGCGAAAACATGCTCAGCCTTGATTTTTGTCCCCTTTTTATCAAGAAAAAGGGGAAAACAACTATCTTAGTAAAATGAAAAAAACTATTTTCATTACCGGCGGAGCCGGCTTCATCGGCTCCCATGTAGTTCGTGAATTTGTCAACAAATATCCCGATTACCATATCGTCAATGTGGATGCGTTGACCTATGCGGGCAATCTGGAGAACCTGAAAGACGTCGAGCACAAGCCGAATTATACTTTCGTCAAGCAAGACATCTGCGATGCGGCAGGGATATTGGCGTTATTCCAGCGCTACCAGCCCGATGGCGTGATCCATTTGGCGGCCGAGTCGCACGTCGACAGGTCTATTACGTCGCCAACCGATTTTGTCATGACCAATGTGGTGGGTACGGTGAACCTGTTAAATGCTGCACGTGAAACATGGAAAGAACAGCCTGAAGGCAAACGCTTCCATCACGTGTCTACCGATGAGGTGTATGGCACATTGGGGGAGACCGGCCTGTTTACCGAGGACACTCCCTATGATCCGCATTCACCCTATTCTGCGTCCAAGGCCTCTTCCGATCATTTCGTGCGCGCTTACCACGATACCTACGGCCTGCCTATCGTGATCACCAACTGTTCCAATAACTACGGACCTAATCACTTCCCCGAGAAGCTGATTCCACTTTGTATCCTCAACATCCTGCACGATAAACCCCTGCCAATTTACGGTGATGGGAAATACACGCGCGACTGGCTGTTTGTGGTTGATCATGCCCGCGGCATCGACCTCGTTTTCCATGAAGGGAAAAACGGTTCTTCCTATAATATCGGCGGCTTCAACGAATGGCAGAACATCGATCTGGTTCACGAACTGTGCCGGCAAATGGATGAAAAACTCGGTAGGGCGCCCGGTACCGCTGCCCAGCTGATCACCTACGTCAAAGACCGCCCCGGGCACGACTTGCGCTATGCCATCGACGCCACGAAGATCAATACCGAACTTGGCTACGAGCCCTCGGTCACCTTCGAAGAAGGGCTATCGCAAACGATCGATTGGTTTCTGAATAACCAGGCCTGGTTGGAGCGTGTAAACTCGGGGGCGTATAGGGGGTTAGAAAGTTAGAAAGTTAGGGGTGTTAGAAAGTTAGGGGGGTTAGAAAGTTAGGGAGGTTAGGGGGTTAGAAAGTTAGAAAGTTAGGGGTGTTAGAAAGTTAGAAAGTTAGGGGGGTTAGAAAGTTAGGGAGGTTAGGGGGTTAGAAAATGTGGTCAAGTGTGAAAGATAATTTGTATATTCGAGCGTAACCATTTATAATTTCATACCATGATCCGATCACATAAAGATTTAATCGTTTACCAGCTTTCTATGGAACTCGTCATTGATGTATATCGTATAACCGAGGCTTTTCCCAAAGAAGAATTGTATGGTTTGACGGCTCAAATAAAAAGAGCTTGTGTATCTGTTCCATCAAACATTGCCGAGGGAGCTGGGCGCAGGGGAAAAGCAGAATTCACTAGATTTCTTTATATTGCAATGGGGTCTTTAAGCGAAGTTGACACACAGTTGGAGATCGCAGGTAGGCTGTCATTCTTTAAAGCAGATGAAAGTGTTTTTAAGAAAATTAATTTGATAAAAAATATGATTGCAAAATTAATAAAGAGTCTTGGAGAGTAGACGATTAACTTTATAACTTCTTAACTCTCTAACATTATACAAATGAAAATAATAGAAACAAAACTCTCCGGTTGTTTTATCATAGAGCCGGCTATATATGGCGACAGCCGAGGCTATTTCTTTGAAAGCTTTAACGAACGGACCTTTCAGGAACACACCGGAACGACCACACGCTTTGTGCAAGACAACCAATCGTTTTCGACCAAAGGCGTACTCCGTGGTCTGCATGCCCAGCGCGGCGAACAGGCACAAGCCAAGCTGGTGCGCGTATTGCAAGGACGTGTGCTCGATGTCATGGTCGATGCCCGTCCCGATTCTCCTACATTCGGCCAGTACGAAACCGTCGAACTCAGCGCGGAAAACAATCGACAAGTCTTTATTCCCCGCGGGTTCCTGCATGGCTTTGTCGTTCTCTCCGATACCGCCACTTTTTTTTATAAATGCGATAACTTTTATCATAAAGAAGCCGAGTGGGGGGTGCGCTACGACGATCCCACGCTCGCGATCGACTGGCGGCTTTCACAGGAAGAACTGATCATATCCGATAAGGACCAAGCATTGCCTTTCTGGGATGTTATATCTTTTAAAACGCCCCGAATCCTAATCACCGGCGGGAGCGGACAAGTCGGCCGGGCACTGCAAAAGCAGCTGGCAGGCGAAAACTTCGACACCTTCTTTCTGGATAGCAAGCAGCTGCCGCTGGAGCAGACGATGATTATCCACGATATGCTGGGCATGTATGAGCCTGATATCATCATCCACGCTGCCGCCTATACCGCGGTCGATAAAGCCGAAAGTGAACCCGATCGTGCGGATGCTATCAATCACCTGGCCAGCGAAGAAATCGCCCAATACTGCCGTCTGCATGGTGCCAAATTGTTGGCGATTTCGACCGACTACGTCTTCGATGGCCAATCCAGCGAACCGCTGTCCGAAGATGCGCCCACCGGGCCGTTGAATGTTTACGGGTTGACCAAGCTTAAAGGCGAGCAAGCCATACAGAAGTGGGCGCCGGAAAGTATCATCATCCGTACCTCCTGGGTGTATGCCGAGCAAGGCCATAACTTTGTAAACACCATGCTGCGGCTCCTGCGCGAACGCGAAGAAGTGTCCGTCGTGAGCGATCAGATCGGTTCGCCCACCTATGCCGGCGATCTGGCCCAAGCTATCGTCGATATCCTCAAAGCCGACACCTGGCAGCCCGGTATCTACCACTACGCTAACGAAGGTCAAGTGTCGTGGTACGATTTCGCCGTAGCCATCCGCGAGCAGATCGGCGCCAGTTGCCACATCACACCCATCCCGACCGCCCAATACCCCACACCAGCCCAACGCCCCGCTTATTCGCTGTTGGATAAAAGTAAGATAAAGCGTATATTCGGTGTAGATGTTCCCTATTGGAGGGATTCGTTGGGGAAAGTTGTTAGGGAGTTAGGGGGTTAGGAAGTTAGGGAGTTAAGGAGTTAGAAAGTTAAGGAGTTAGACTTTCTAACTCTCTAACCTCATTTAACTCTCTAACCTTATTTAACAAAAAAACACAAAAAATGAAAGGTATTATATTAGCCGGCGGTTCCGGCACCCGTTTACACCCCTTAACCCTTGCCGTGTCCAAGCAGCTGATGCCGGTATACGATAAGCCGATGATCTATTATCCGCTTTCTACATTGATGCTGGCGGGTATCAGCGACATCCTGCTGATTTCCACACCGCAAGATTTGCCGAATTTTCAAAAGCTTCTAGGGGACGGCACGCAGATCGGCTGCCAGATTTCCTATAAAGAGCAACCCAGTCCGGACGGGCTGGCGCAAGCCTTCCTGTTAGGCGAAGACTTTATCGGTCAAGACAAGGTTGCCCTTATTCTGGGCGACAATATCTTCTATGGTTCAGGAATGTCCAAATTATTGCAAGACTGTTCCAATCCGGATGGCGGTGTGGTATTCGCCTATCCGGTACACGATCCAGAAAGATATGGCGTTGTAGCATTCGACGAGCAGAAGAATGTGGTATCCATTGAAGAGAAGCCCACTGTACCCAAATCAAACTACGCCGTTCCGGGACTCTATTTTTATGATAACGGTGTGGTAAATATCGCCAAAAATATAAAGCCCTCTGCAAGAGGAGAATTAGAAATAACCGATATCAATAAAGAATACCTCCGCCAGGGTAAGCTGAAAGTCGGTGTGTTCGACCGGGGCACCGCCTGGCTGGATACCGGTACGATCCAATCCCTCATGCAAGCCGGCCAGTTTATACAAGTCATCGAAGAGCGGCAGGGGATGAAGATCGGTGCTATTGAGGAAGTTGCTTATCGTATGGGCTACATCGATAAACAACAACTACTACGACTTGCAGAACCTTTGGTTAAGTCCGGTTATGGAGAATATTTAAAGCATATTGCCGCAGGCAGATAGCCAGAAAGCCGTATGGATTTCCGATATGATATAGCGTTTCTACGCGCCATTGCCATCCTATCCGTCGTGCTCTACCATCTGGGGCTGCCGCAATTTAGAGATGGCTATATTGGAGTCGATATATTTTTCGTGCTATCTGGTTACCTGATGACCAAGATAATTTTGACACAGATGGATCGAGATAACTTTGGTCTAATCCACTTCTATCGGCGTCGATTGATCCGGATCTTACCCGCTTTATTGGTATTGATTCTATTTTTTTTTATTGTCCTCTACTTCGTGTTGGGGGTAAAGCTTTACGACTTCAGTCGATTTGCACTGTCCAGCAGTATCTTCGTTTCCAATATTTATTATTATTTATCGTCCGGCTATTTTCAGCCCGCTTCCCAACTCAACTTCCTGCTTCATACCTGGTCGTTATCCATCGAATGGCAATTTTATATCCTATATCCACTGTTGCTTATGGGGCTCAGACGGCTAACAAATAATCATGCGCGATACGATCTGTATTTTCTTTGCGGTCTGGCGCTCATATCGATTTGTTGCATGTATTATGCCGCACAAGCCAATCAATCGTTTACCTTTTATATGTTTCATACACGGGCGTGGGAGCTTGTTGCAGGCGGGATCGTGTTTCTGTGCGAGAAATCCTTTCGCGAAAAAATCCCGCAACGTTTGCGGAATGTCATGGCTATCCTTTGTGTCTTTTTACTAATGGTATCGGTAACCGGTTTGTTGAACATGCGATCAGCCGGTTGGCCCTCCCTTTTCACTATAGTTCCGGTATTCGCAACCGGTCTGCTTATTTTGGCACAGTGTAATCTCCGGCTATTCCAATTTTCAGCTGTTAAATTTGTTGCAGATATTTCCTATTCCTGGTATCTGTGGCATTGGCCGCTTATTGTGCTAGGTACCTATTTTTCACTTCCACGCCACTGGTCGTATCTTTTGGCGGTTTTCCTGCTATCTTTTGCATTGGGAGCATTGTCCTATCGATTGGTCGAAATTCGGAGTTTTTTGCGTACACCCAAATGGCTGTTAGTGGCGGCAGTTTCGGTTATAGCGACCACGTTCATGGCCACGCAACTGCCCCTTTATAGATTTTTTCCAAATCCACAAGAAGCCCATCTCGTCGCTTTTCATTATCAATATCCGCGCGAGCGCGCGGCAGCACAATATGGGTTCGGAGAATCCCATCTATTATCACGTTCCCGATTTGAGGACTTTGATACCACGCGCCTTCTCCAATTTTCCAACGACCAACGCAACTATCTCTTGTTGGGCGACTGCCATGCCGGTATGTTTGCCCACACCTTACATCGATTAGCTCGCGAAAACAATGTCAATCTATTGCAAGCGACCGGCGATGATGTCTTTCCCGCACCGGGTGTAAAGCCTATATTTGCAGGCCCCACGGACCTGATGTATTATATTTACGACCGCTATCTTCCCCGATATCACGATAAGATCGATAAAGTCATCTTGTCAGCCAATTACGCCTCCTATAGTAAACACCAACTAGAAGACTACCTCCATGCAATCGAGGAATACTTCGGCGAAAAGGGCATACCGCTGGTATATATTGGACAAACCGAAAGCTATACGGTGGAGTATCCAGCCATAGAAATGCTACACTTGAAATTCGGAATCGACCCAGAGAATTATCTGCAGACCTATCGCGCCCGCGCAAACCAGTTTCTTAAAACATCGAAAATCGCTGACAAATACATAGACGTGTACCACTCCTCCGCGATAAAAAGTACAAACGGAGTCGAAAGCTATATGTACGATGCCGACCATTTCTCCATCTTTGGTACTGCGCAATATAGATCGATTTTCAGCAAAAAAATATTCCGCAGCGACCCCTATTAGCATACCAACGGCTCGTAGAAAACAAAACTTTTTAATACACCAGTTGTTCTTCTAAATAAAACAATTATTATGGGAAGATTATTGCAAATTTCGATGTTAGCCTATGTCACCATGCTTCTGAGTAGCTGTGGTATTGTAGAAGGAATTTTCAAAGCCGGTATGTGGACAGGCTTTCTTATCGTGGGTGCCGTCATTGCGCTTGTTATCTGGATCATCGTAAAAATAGCTGGCGGGGGCAAACGGTAAACAGCGCTTATGGATAAATTAGAAAGCTTCCAGGAAGATGTTTTACACGGGCTGAAAGACTATCCCAAGCGGTTACAGTCAAAATATTTCTATGATGAAAAGGGCGCAGCGTTGTTCCAGCGCATTATGGATATGCCAGCCTACTATCTGACCGCTTGTGAGTTAGAGATTTTTCGTGACAAAACAACGGAACTGGCGGAGGTATTGCGCGTCCAGCAGGAACCATTCGATCTCATCGAGCTTGGGGCCGGCGACGCGATGAAATCCAGTTTCCTGCTCGAACATCTTGTCCGGGAACAGGTAGATTTCACGTATATGCCTATTGATATCTGTGAGCCCGTACTGCTCACGCTTCGTGATCGACTTCAGCAAGATCTTCCCGGTTTGGAGGTCATCCCATGGCACGGCGAAAATCTGGAGATGTTACGCAAAGCTACCGAGCAATCGGATCGCCGCAAGATCGTTTTGTTTCTCGGAAGCAATATCGGCAATATGGAGCTCGACGAGGCACACGGCTTCTGCAGGTCGGTGAGTCGACGGCTGAAAGCAGACGATATGATGTTAATCGGCTTCGATTTGCAAAAAAATCCACATACAGTTCTCGAGGCATACAATGACAAAGAGGGAATTACGGGCGCGTTTAATCTCAATTTGCTCGAACGAATTAACCGGGAGTTGCATGCTGATTTTAACACAACCGCGTTTCAGCATTATCAGGCATACGATCCTATTGATGGCGGTTGCCGCAGCTATTTAGTAAGCCTGACCGATCAAAAGGTACATATCGGCGAAGAATGTATCCCATTTGTGGTCAACGAACCAATTGCCGTCGAAATTTCCCGAAAATATACAACAACTGAAATCGACCGGATGGCTATCGAATGCGGCTTTGCGCCCATAGCGCAGATCGCCGACCGTAAAAATTGGTTTGTAGATGCTATCTGGCACATCAATTAAGAAAGACAGATATGGAACAAGCTACCGCTACCTATATACCCGAAGACCTATTAACACAATATACCACGGTACGGAATTATACCCAATTCCTATGTGAACCGCTGGAAGTAGAGGACTACGTCGTGCAGCCCGTTTCACATGTCAGTCCGCCCAAATGGCATTTAGGGCATACTACCTGGTTTTTCGAGACCTTTATACTTAGCGCGTACGCGTCAGGCTATCAAGTCTTTAATGACCAATATAACTATGTGTTCAATAGTTATTATGAAACCGTTGGCGCCCGGGTCGTGCGGACGGACAGAGGTAACCTGAGCCGACCGTCCGTAGCGGATATATACCGGTACCGTGCCTATGTGGACGAGCAGATGGAAGCTTTTCTACACCAAGGGACGCTCGCCGAAGAGGTCGCCGAGCTGCTGGTGCTGGGGCTAAACCATGAACAGCAGCATCAGGAACTGTTGCTTACCGATATCAAGTATATATTAGGGCACAATCCACTTTTTCCACGGTATGGAGAAGGTTTGGAGCGTGAGAAAGTTTCTGCCAAAGAGCTTGTTATGCTTCCGGTGCGGGGAGGACAGTATGAAATTGGCTTTCAGGGCAGCGGATTTTGTTACGATAACGAATGTAATCGGCATACCATGTATCTTCAAGATTACATGATCGCTAACCGCTTAGTTACCAACGGAGAATATCTGGAATTTATAGCAGACGGCGGTTATCAGGATTTCAGCTACTGGCATGCCGACGGTTGGGATTGGGTCAAAGCACAAGGAGCCAAAGCGCCACTATATTGGCATCTGTTGGATGGGCAGCATATGTATTATACACTGCAGGGATTAGCACCCGTGAATCCAGATGCAGCCGTTTGCCACATCAATTTCTACGAAGCCTCCGCCTACGCAGCGTGGAGAGGCATGCGCCTTCCCACCGAAGCGGAATGGGAAGTTGCTTCCCGTCAATTCGAATGGGGAGAGCGATGGGAATGGACAGGTAGCGCCTATTTGCCCTATCCCGGTTTTAAAAAAGCAGCAGGTGCAGTGGGCGAATACAACGGAAAGTTTATGGTCAACCAAATGGTATTGCGAGGTGCTTCCATTGCCACATCCCCCGGCCATAGCAGACCTACCTACCGAAATTTCTTCCAAGCCGAACATCAATGGCAGTTCACCGGAATCCGTTTATGTGCGTCTCCATCCGTTTGATGACAAAATTTTTATATTTAATTTTCTGGTTATCAGCTTTTAATGCGGTGTCCCTCATTTGTCCCCTACTATTTTTGGCAATCTTTTTAAAAATTCTGTCCTTTGCAGCTTCATAAAAATACCCAATAGTAGGTATTTTTGTTTACAATAAAACGTCGTAATTTAGCGGCGCAATTAAGGTTATGGAAGACAAAGTTAAGAACGACGGAACGTTAATAAACAAACATTTAATGTAAAATTAACATGAGGTACTTTTGATTTGTAAAAAAATAACTACTTTTGTGATCTACAATCTACAATCTATGCACTTGAGGCAGACAGTTTTTGGTTATTAACTGAATTAAAGTTGTGAAGGTGACTGTTTGCATATTTAAAAGTGAAAAACAAAAAAAGGATTAACTTAAACAAAAATTAAAGGAAAGAAAAAACTACTCGGTTCATTATTAACCCCGCAGGCTACAGCTTGTTTGAGCGTTTACATGTCATGTAAATAGCATTAAAAAATGCTTACAAGATTTTGTATGTTCGTTATTTATCGTATTAAGATAATAACGTCCCTAGTATGCTATTTCCCAATCTTTTTGATTTAAACTAATCCTTTTAGGTATTAATATGAAGAACTAATTTAAAAAGGTATGCATAGGTATGTCCAAAATCGCGTGCTGGTTTATTTAAAGACGTTGCTCGTCTTAACCGACGCGCTCTGCTTAAACATCATTTTTATGACCGCCTTTTGGGTCGTCACAACAGCAGGCTGGGTTAATGCACAAGAGGTTATCTCCAGCAATTATTATTCTTTATGGACGACGTTCAACCTCGTCGCCATTGTTTCTTCTCTCTACTTTCGCTTGTATGAGAACAACACCATCGAGCGTCTGGAAAATGTTTTCCGGCAAACGTTCCGTACGGTAATGATTCTGCTCCTGGCGTTTGCTGTCTGCGTGCTTATCGGACATCATTTTGCCGGCGTCTGGTATTTTCTGGGGGCTATTGTATTGCTACTGACGGTCTATGTCGGTCTTTCCCGTTTTGTCCTCACGTATGTGTATACTGTATTGCCGAAGCGCTTCCGCTGGAGTAAAAATATCGCCTTGATCGGGCATAACGACTATCTGGCTGCGGTACAAGGCAGCTTTGGGCTGGATCATGCCTTTTACCATGTCAATACGATCAAATACTACGACGAAGTAGAACAGCGGACCAAAGAAGAGAAAGTGGCCCAGTTTCGCCGCTACTTCGAAGAAGTTTCTAAACTCGGCATACACGATGTGTTTTTGGTCAGTACGCCTGATGTCAATACCTATAGCAAGGAGTTGATTATGGAGGCGAACCATCAGTGTGTACAGCTCAATTTTGTACCCGCCGTTACGGCGACCCTCTCATACGGGAGTACAAAGAACGAAGCCATAAACGTAGACCTTCCGGTCATCCGCTCGCACGAGGACTCCCTTTCCACCATGGAAAACCGCATCAAAAAGCGCATCGTCGACCTATTGATCTCTGGTTTCGTACTGGTATTTATCCTGAGCTGGATGGTGCCGCTTATCGGGTTGATCATTAAGCTACAAAGCCCCGGGCCTATTTTCTTTAAGCAACCCCGGTCCGGTCGGAACAACGAAACCTTTGGCTGTTATAAATTCCGCAGTATGGTCGTTAATAAAGATTCCGATAAGGCACAGGCCAGCAAAGATGATAAGCGGATTACGCCCATTGGCAAGTTTCTACGGAAAACCAACCTAGACGAATTTCCACAGTTTATCAATGTCTTTATGGGACAGATGACCGTTGTGGGGCCACGCCCGCATATGCTCTCCCATACCGAGCATTATAGTAAGCTGATCCAGCATTATATGGTACGCCATTTTGTAAAACCCGGTATCACCGGTTGGGCACAGGTTAACGGCTATCGGGGTGAAACGAAAGACCCCAAATTGATGGCTAAACGCGTTGAATACGATTTAGAATATATTACGAACTGGTCCAGCATGTTGGACTTCAAAATTGTTTTCATGACCGCCTTGAATATGTTACGAGGTGAAAAGAATGCTTATTAATTAATATATGTTTTTACTCTACAGCACAAAATAAAAATTATGAAAGTCAGATTTATCCAAGTTTTCGTGATGCTCAGCAGTTTTTTCACGTTAGCCCTACTCTCTGGAGCACAGGCTGGCGAACAGCGTGACAGCATCCCTGAGTCAGCCTATTCACATGGCTATCCTTATCCCGTAGCACTAGGTGTCCACATGGGAACCACCGGTGTGGGTGTACATCTTTACCAGCCACTAGGGCCCAAGTTTGGCCTGCGTGTGGGTGCCAGCTACATGCCGTTCAATACACAGATTGCCGGTACGTACAACAATTACGCGACGCGCAGTGATGTCAAGGCCAAGTCCGGCAATGTATCGCTGACTTTCGGTTGGACGCCGTTTGCACAAGGCAGTGGATTTTTCCGCAGCTTCAACATTCAGGCCGGCGGTGCTTACTTCTATAAGCTGGATGGCGAGCTGACCACCCGTTTGCGTGATCCGTATAAGTTCGGTGAAATCAACGTACACCCCGATCATGTGGGAACGATTACCACCGATGTAGAATGGAAAAAAACGGTCAATCCCTATGCCGGTATCGGCTGGAGCAACATCGTGATCGATAGCCGCTTCTCGATGCACATCGATCTGGGCTGCTACTACCTCTCGAAGCCAAGCGTGTCTATGCAAGCCACCGGACTGTTGGAGGAGAACGTCAGCAATGCCGCTACAATTGAGCGTAATATGAAGAATTACCGGTATTTACCACGCGTAGAGTTTGGTTTCAGTTATCGGTTTTGGTAGGGATAAACAAGAAAAATAGCAAGACGATGAAAATGAAGAAATTAGCAATATATACCTTAATGGTAGCCCTTTTTGGCGGTGTTTCCTCCTGCGAGAACCCGTTAAAAGATTTTAACCTGCAGATCAGTACGGAGGTTATTGAGAACTATGTCACGTTGCGCGTCGTAGACGCCGACGGTGCCAACGTATCTGGTGTCTCTGTATCCCTTGTTTCCGGCGATACCCAGGATATCTACAATATGAACGGGTACAAGGATTTTAAACTGACCGATAACCTACTTGTTCTTGGCGTCGATCCGGCGCGTACACCAACGGCCAACAGCCCGATCCGCTTCCGCGTGCAATTCAGCGCGCCCGGCTATACCACACAGACCGTCCCTGTAGCCATTACCGATGCTTCGGCTGGTATACAAACGGTGGTACTTACCAAGCCTACCGAAGTACCTGATGGTGCAGAAGAAGTGGTGGAAAACGTGGACTTGAATCCGGATGGATCGACCGCTGCCGAAACAACGATAGATTTGCCTTCCGCAACGGGCACCGGCGATATGACGCTGACCATTCCAAGTGGTACCCAATTTAAAGACGCGAACGGTACGGTGATTACCGGTACCAACGTACAGATTGTCGTGACCAGTATCGATGCCGATAACGAAGATGCCGTGGTGCTTTTACCAGAAGGTAGCCTACGTGCCGAGCAAGTCGTGCTAGAAGGCGGTGCTACCGCATCGGGAACATTCAGCCCTGCCGCCGTTGCCGATATCAAGATGTTAGTGAATGGCACGCAAGTACGGCAGTTCAGCCATCCGTTGGTGGTGAGCATGCCGGTTCCTGCGAACTATGTAAGCCCGATCACCGGACAGCCGCTAGCTGCGGGAATGGTATTCCAAATCTTCAGTAACAGCGGTGATGGCGTATGGCGTTATGAGCAAACCAGTGCCGTTACCGGTTCTGCGGCTACGGGTTACCGCGTGCCTTTTGAGATCGACCACTTAACCTTCTATATGGCCGCTGAGTTTGGCCAAGCTTGTCCGGCTGCACGTCTCGTCAGCTTCTCGGGCGACTGGATGACGAACGGTACTACTGCTGCCATTAAGGTCGATGCGGTATGGGGTGGAAAAGTTGTCTACACCGGCGATTATTCGATCACCCGAGGAGACAGCATTATTGCCTTGATGAATTTGCCGGTATCGGGCGTTAAGCTTGTCATACGTAAAGGAGATGGCAACATCTTGGCCGAAAGTGATTTGGCAGCCTGTGGCCAAACAACGGCGATACAGTTACCAGATCCAAGTGATGCAACAAGCACCACCTCTACATTACAGCTGTATGTACGTTGTCCGGGACAAGCAAACGTGATTACGTTATTACCTACGTTCCAAATGTTTTATCGTGAAGTTGGTACAACCGAATTTAAGTATTTAGGATCGGTGAGCAACGGATACCTGCGCACGACTTTGTTGAAAACCGATGGCACAAAATACGACTTCAAAGCCATCTGGAACGAACGCGTGAAGATCGTGAATGACCATGCCGTCACCGAAGACAATAGTGCTACGGTCGGTACAGCACCTGGCGATATCTTGGGTGACCATGCGGCTATGACCAACTTGGCGATATTGTCCCAAGAATGTGATAATCTTTAAAAAATAAGAAGATGTTGAAGAGCTCAAGTGTAAGCTTGTGATTGTAGGGAAATACTCCGGCCGGGCGAGCTGGCCGGGTATTTCTATTTTAGTCATAACTTTCTAACCCTCTCTAACAACAACAAACAAAAGAAATGTGGACTATTTTTAACCGAAAACGTCAATACCCTGATCTGGAATGGATGCATGTGGATATGCACTCGCATATTTTGCCGGGTATCGATGATGGTTGTGAAAACGTGGAGCAGAGCGTAGCCTTGCTTCGCCGGTTGGAGCAACTTGGGTTAAGAAAATTCTATTTCACACCGCATATCCTACACGATATGTATCCCAATACAGCGGAAACCATTGGTACCGCTTTCCATGCCCTACGGCAAGAAGGTGTGGAGCAGCTTGCGGCAGGCTATGCGGCAGAATATATGGTTGATAGCGCCTTTGATCAGCAAATTGCGAACGATCCGCGTCATCTGCTCTGTTTACCCGGTGGGCACGTATTAATCGAGATGTCCTATATGGAGGAAAGTAAACTGATCGAAAAAGTGGCGTTCGATCTGCAGATGGAGGGGTATATTCCCATTCTAGCACATCCCGAGCGGTATCTCTTTTACCATCGCGATCCCAAAAAAATTGAACGCTTTCAGGATATCGGCTGCTTGTTGCAGCTTAACCTATTATCGTTATTGGGCTATTACGGGCGCAACGAACGCCGGGTAGCAAAATATTTGCTGGAGAAAGGAATGATTAATCTTGTCGGTACCGATGTGCATCATGAGCGTCATGTACGTGCGTTAGAAGTGGGATTGCAACAAGAAGATATCCGCAGCCACTTTAAACACTGCGAGATAGTAAACAAAGAACTTTTTAGTGGGGTAACCACCTAAAAATGAATACAAAAACAACAATACAACTACAATCTACAATCAACAAGTTTAAATAATGAAAAAATTAATGAAAAGACCAACCTTTTCGCGGTGGGGATTCTTCCCGCTCGTACTATTGCTGCTGATCAGCAGTTGTTCGGTCAAGAAGATTGTTTATTTCAACGATCTTCCTGCTGATACCACCCGTATCCTGAAACAAGCCGCTGCCTTTACGGAGCCCGTTATCCAATCTGATGATATCCTGAATATCTCTATTCAAACATTGGACCCCACTACGGCAGCAGTAGCTAATCAGTCGATGGCAGTACAGGCAGTAGGCGCAAGTTCGGCTGCCAATGTAGGTAACCAAGTGATTTCTGGTTTTTTGGTGGATAAAGACGGGTATGTGAATATGACGTTGCTTGGTAAGGTGAAAGTCGCAGGGTTCACTACTTATCAAGCGCGTGAGAAAATCACCTCACTTGCCTCCCAATATTACAAAGAGCCTACTGTACAAGTCCGGTTCGCGAATTTTAAGGTCACGGTGTTAGGTGAAGTGACTCGTCCCGCGACCTATACAGTCCCGAATGAGAAGGTCACGGTGTTGGATGCCTTGGGTTTAGCAGGTGATATGACGATCTATGGTAAACGGGAAAATGTATTGCTCGTTCGCGACCAAGGCAAGGAAAAGGAATTGGTAAGATTGAATCTCAACGATAGCAAAGTTTTTGAATCTCCCTATTTCTATCTTCGCCAGAACGATGTGATTTATGTTGAACCAGGTAAGGCAAAGTCAGCGGCAAATAATGCCGCGCGTACACAGACGTTTGCGATTATTGGTACGCTTGTGTCATTGTTAACGGTTATCATCACACGCTTTTAAAGAAAATTGTCTTAGTATAGATTTATAGCGCGGGTATTTCCGCAATTTATTAAAAATGAGTAAAGAAAATATAGATTGGGAAGAGCAGTTCGATTTCGATAGTCGAAAGTCTGACAATAAGGATGTTCTCCGGTTCATTGGTCGTATTATAAGAAATTGGTATTGGTTTATACTATGTGGTTTTCTAGGTTTTTTAGGAGCGCATCTATATCTGCGTTACAGCATCCCAGTGTATAAAGTGCATGCGAAGTTATTGATTTCTGATGAAAAAAAAGGTGGAGGAATGTTGTCCTCATCCGCTTTAGGCGATCTTTCGGGACTTATGGGTGCGAAGAATTCTGTAGATAACGAAGTAGAAGTATTGAAAACAACCGACTTAATGCGGAGAATGGTGCTTGCAGAAGATGCTTATATTACCTACTTCAATAAGGGTCGGGTTCACGATGTTCCGCTGTCAACAGCTCCTTTTTATGTGGAACTATTGACAGATCCTGATTCTATCACGCGCTCATATACATTGGATGTAAAGCTTATAGAAGATAATAAGATAGAGTTATCAAATACTGACACTGTGTTTCAAGTACTTTTAAGAATGCCCTTCAAATTATCCGGAGTAGGTTTATTAAAAGTAAATAAAGTCATGGATCCCCCATTGCAGGAAAGTTATGGTTTTCGAATCATGCCTCTACGAGCAGTCACAGCATCTTTTAGCGCAAGACTTTCGGTAGGTGTGACCAACAAGTACGTATCGACTATTGATCTTGTTTTAGAGCATACCTCACCGAAACGGGGGGAACAACTGTTAAATACATTAATCGATAAATATGTAGAATTGAATTTACATGATAAAAATGTAATCGCTGATTCCACTTTAGCCTTTATCAATGCCCGTTTACGAAAAATAACCGATGAATTAGCGGGCGTAGAAGACCAGATTTCGGGATACAAAAGACGGAATCAATTAGCTGATATTTCGGAACAGGGAAAGGTGCTTATCGAAAGTTCCGCTAATTTCACGAAGAGTCTGGCCGAGGTCGAGACACAATTAGCTGCATTAGATGCGGTCGCCAGCTATTTAAAAGATACACAACATCCGCGTGTAGTTCCTTCAGCGGTTATCCAGCAGGATATTGGTTTCAATGCTTTAATTCAGCGGTATAATGAATTGGTTTTGCAGCGGGAGCGTTTGTTACTAGCCAACACGGAGGACAATCCACTGGTTCAGAATATTACCTCTCAAATTGCTGGTGTAAGGCAAGATATGATTGCGAATGTAGCGTCCGCCCGTCGTCAACTGGAACTTACGAAAGAAAGTCAACAAGAACTAGCCAATAGCGTGTCCTCACAAATTACACAGGTACCTACTATAGAACGAGGTTATATCGATCTGGCTCGTTTGCAACAGATTAAACAAGCCCAATATATCTTCTTACAGGAAAAGTGGGAAGAAACGGCGATTGGTCGTACAGCCAACGTATCAAACTCCAAAGTCATTGATTCTCCGAAGGCAGAAACTAACCCATTTTCACCAAAAGGAAAAATCATTTACGGTATCGGGTTGTTTATTGGGCTGTTTATTCCTCTTGCTTTTATGTATCTCAAAGGATTATTCAATGTTCGTGTACAAGGAATGGAGGATATTGAACGATTGAATCAGTTGCCTATTTTAGGTATGATTGCGCATTCGACTGAAGAAGAGCAGGTCGTAGTAACGAAAACATCCCGGTCACCCATTGCCGAGCAGTTTCGTGCGATGCGAACAAACCTAGAATTCGCTTTAAATGGAGGTAAACGTATCCTCTTTACTTCCTCCATGTCTGGTGAGGGGAAATCATATGTAGCGTTAAATTTAGCGGTATCCCTCGCATTATTGGATAAGAAAGTGTTATTAATGGAGCTCGATTTACGGAAGCCTTCGATAACCGCTAAACTGGGGCTTCCGGTAGGAAAGGGATTCTCACATTACGTGGTTCGATCCGAGATGCAAGTAGACGAAATTATTATGCCATCGGGGGTACATGAAAACGTGGATTTGGTTCAGGCGGGGGCTATTCCTCCTAATCCGGCGGAATTGTTGATCCATCCCCGAGCCAACAAACTGATGGAAGTTTTAGCAGAACGATATGATTATATCTTGATGGATGCTCCACCGGTGGGTATGGTGACAGATGCACAGCTTTTGTCACGTTATGCGGATTGCTGCTTGTATCTTGTTCGACAAGGTTATACATATAAAGAGCAGATACGGATACCCAACGATCTCGTATCTACCGAAAAAATCAAGCCCATCCAATTGATCGTGAACGATATTCAGTCTAAGAAGGGTGGTTATTATAGTAATTATGGTTATGGTTACGGCTACGGTTACGGCTACGGTTATGGGGAGTATGGACAAAAGAGGACGAGGAGATGGTGGCAATTTTGGAGAAAATAGGGCAAAGTAAGCTTTTAGACACTGCGAAATAAAATGATAATGTATGGATAAACAGACAAAAATTTTTATCGCTGGCCATCGAGGTATGGTCGGCAGCGCGATTAGGCGTACACTAGATCAGAAGGGATATCAGAATCTGATTATAGCTACATCGTCTGAATTGGATCTTCGAGATCAACAATCGGTATATACTTTTTTTTCGTCTGAAAAGCCGGAAGTTGTTATAGATGCTGCGGCACGTGTTGGGGGAATTTTGGCAAACAATGATTATCCTTATCAATTCCTGATGGAAAACATGCAGATACAGAATAACCTGATTGATGCGTCCTTGCAAAACGATGTTTCCAAGTTTATCTTTTTAGGTTCCTCTTGTATATACCCCAAGCTTGCTGCACAGCCATTAAAAGAAGAATATCTATTAACGGATAGTTTGGAGCCGACGAACGAATGGTATGCGATTGCAAAAATAACAGGTGTCAAAGCATGTCAGGCGATACGAAAGCAATTTGGGAAGGACTATGTCAGCTTGATGCCGACTAATCTATACGGCACACACGATAACTTCGATTTGAATACGTCACACGTCTTGCCGGCTATGATCCGGAAATTCCATGAAGCGAAAGAAAATGGACATGTTCCTGTCACGTTGTGGGGATCGGGAACGCCTATGCGGGAATTTCTGTATGTAGATGATCTGGCGGAGGCAGTTGCTTTTGTGTTGGATAATTTATTACCGGAATATCTTTATAATGTCGGTACGGGAGAAGATCTAACTATCAAACAACTGGCAGAAACAATAAAAAATGTAGTTGGACACCAAGGCGAGATTGTTTGGGACAGTAGTAAACCTGATGGTACACCGCGTAAGCTAATGGATATTTCGAAGATGCACGCACTAGGCTGGCGTCATCAGATAGAACTTCACGAGGGTATAGAAAAGACGTACGGGTGGTTCTTGGAAAATCAACAACATTACAAAGAAGTGAAACTATAGGAGAGAACATCATTCTCTTATTAACAAAAAAAATTATACTATGAAAACAGCTTTAATCACCGGTATTACAGGCCAAGATGGATCTTATTTGGCCGAGTTACTTTTAGAAAAGGGATATATGGTGCACGGTATCAAGCGTCGGGCATCCTCCTTTAATACAAAACGTATCGACCACTTGTATATTGATCAGCACGAACAACATGTTAATTTCAAATTGCATTATGGCGATTTAACGGACTCCACCAATTTGATTCGGATTATTCAAGAGACACAACCGGATGAGATTTACAATCTAGGAGCAATGTCTCACGTGAAAGTTTCATTCGACTCACCTGAATATGTAGCCAATGTAGATGGTATGGGTACTCTACGAATTTTGGAGGCAGTACGTATTTTGGGCCTAGAAAAGAAAACACGTATCTATCAAGCATCTACTTCCGAGTTATATGGTGGGTTAGAGGAAAATAAGAATGACAAAGGTTTTTATGATGAAAACTCTCCATTTTATCCGCGCTCACCGTATGGCGTTGCTAAGATTTACGGATTCTGGATTACAAAGAACTATCGTGAGGCTTATAATATGTATGCTTGTAATGGAATTTTGTTTAATCATGAGTCACCTAGACGAGGAGAGACATTTGTCACCCGTAAAATTACTATGGCGACAGCAGCTATTGCGTTGGGAAAACAAGAGTGCTTGTACTTGGGTAATCTGAATGCCTTACGGGATTGGGGACATGCCAAAGATTACGTGGAGGCAATGTGGCGAATCTTACAGCAAGAAGAGCCAGAAGATTATGTCATTGCAACCGGGGTAACAACATCTGTAAGAGACTTTGTGCGTTTGGCTTTTGCTGAGGTAGGGGTTGAATTGACATTTGAAGGGGAAGCGGAAAAAGAGGTGGCTAAAGTGACAGCCTGTAACAACTCAGCCTTTCAATTGGAAATTGGAAAGATAGTCGTACAGATCGATCCAAGGTATTATCGCCCCACAGAGGTAGATTTATTACTAGGTGATCCGACTAAATCCAAGACAAAGCTTGGTTGGGAACCGAAATATGATTTGGTGGCGTTGGTAAAAGAAATGGTTGTTTCGGATGTGGAACTGGTGCGAAGAGATTATAACGCTCAGTGGGAGCATATCGTGGGATAAACCAGATTAATTATCCGGATTTAAATGAGTACAGCCAATAGGGTTTTAAAAAACACGGGATTTCTTTACGCCAAGATGGGTATTACCGTATTTGTATCCTTATATACAACCCGACTTATATTAAATGCGTTGGGTGCCTCTGACTTTGGTATATTTAGTATTGTAGGTGGTGCAATTGCTATGCTCGGTTTTTTGAATGCCTCTATGGCTTCTGCGACGCAACGCTTTATGTCTTATGCAGAGGGAGAGGGGAATAAGGAGAAGCAAAAGAAAGTGTTCAACATCAGTTTTGTTCTTCATATTTTGATTGCTTGTCTACTTGGTATAATATTGTTAGTTGCTGGCTATTTCTTTTTTAATGGTGTGCTTAATATTGAGGAAAATCGTATTTACGCAGCCAAAATTGTTTATGCTAGCCTAGTTGTGAGTACCATGTTTACCGTGATGAGTGTTCCTTACGATGCTATATTGAATGCGCATGAAAATATGCTTTATTATAGTTTAGTTGGAGTGATAGAATCTTTTCTGAAACTTGCTGTGGCTCTTATAGTAGTTAGTTATGTTGGTGACAAGCTTATTCTATATGGTATTTTGATGGCTGTTATTCCCTTAATTGTATTGACCATCATGCGAATATACTGTCATAATAAATACGACGAATGCACGATCGGTCTAAA
The DNA here is from genome assembly GCF_014692515.1 of Sphingobacterium micropteri. Classification (GTDB taxonomy): domain Bacteria; phylum Bacteroidota; class Bacteroidia; order Sphingobacteriales; family Sphingobacteriaceae; genus Sphingobacterium; species Sphingobacterium micropteri. The sequence goes on from NZ_JACOIK010000002.1 coordinate 51,811, forward strand.
AAAGCACTGGGATAAAGACTTAATGAAGAAAATGAGTGGTTTTGCGGGATGGAGTTTTTTGACCAGTTCGACAGGAATAGTTAGCCAATATGGAATGGGAATTGTTTTGAATGTTTTCTTTGGAACCGTTTTAAATGCCGCTCAAGGAATTGCCAATCAGATTTCAGGCCAATTAATGACTTTTGCTCATGTTGTCTTAAGAGCTTTGAATCCCGTGATAGTAAAAAGCGAAGGTAGCGGTGATAGGCAGAAAGCTTTTTTTGCAACTTTTAGTGGATGTAAACTTTCTTTCTTGTTGTTTTCCTTTTTTGCTCTCCCTTTTATTTTGGAAGCCCCATTTCTGTTAAAGGTTTGGTTAATCAATGTACCGGAATGGGCTGTGGTATTTTGCCGTCTTCAATTACTACGGATATTGATGGAACAGCTAACAATTTCAATTGGCAGCATGATATTAGCTCAGGGGGATATTAGTAACTATACAAAGTTTAAGTCAGTATTTAACGTAATGCCCATTATTTTGACTTGGTTGTTTTTCTATTTTGGAATGCCTCCTTATATGCTGTATGTTGGTTGGATAATTTGTTGGAGTATATTAGGAGGAGGAGTTGCTTTGTTTTTTGCACAAAGGAATTGTGGTCTTCCGCTTTCGGATTATTTCAAATTTGTTTTTTTTCCCTGTGTTACGATTGCGTTGTTAAATTTTGTTAGTCTTTCATTTGTTGTTTACGTTTTTAGTGAAGGTTGGTTGAGATTGATTTTTGTTTTAATCATTTCCTTGATTCTTAACATCCTATTAGTATTTAGGGTTGGGATGAATATTCATGAAAGATCTTTGGTTCGGAAAATGATTAAACAAAAGAGTAATTTTTTTAGAAGCTATTTATGAATAAAATAAACTCCGTCGTGCTGAAAGCGATGAGAAAGGTCTACGGAAGTGTTTTTGAAGTGAGCACATTGAAAAAGCCTGCTTGCGAAAAGAATCCAAAAGAGGTTTCTCAGATTTTATATGAGAGCTTGGTAGATGATAAACCATGTATGATTGCAAGGTTTGGAGCCTTTGAATTAAGTACAGTTGTTAATTATTTAAATATAAAAGAAAAGCCGAATAGCTGGGAATATATTAGAGGAGAGAAAGGGCAATGGTGGTGGGACGACAATCTTCTACGTTACATGCATAAGAATGCTGGCTTTTTTCCAATCGATAAAGATAGTATTTCGCGATTTTGTGATTTGATGATTAATGATTCGAAGGATATTGATGTTTTGGGAAGCTGGCTTGTTAATGAAAATTACCTAGATAATTTTCTTCCAGTGAATTGTCAAAAGGTTTGGAGGATTTTTATAGATCCTTTTTGGACTGATTTTCCGTGGACAAGAGCTTTAGCAGGAAAAAGGGTTCTAGTTGTCCATCCATTTGCTGAAATTATTGAACAGCAATATAGGTTTAAGCGAAAGGAATTGTTTAGAAATGAACATATATTGCCAGACTTCGAATTAAAATTAATTAAGGCCGTGCAGAGTATTGGAGGTAATACGAGTGGCTTCAAAAATTGGTTTGAGGCACTAGATTTTATGAAAATGCAAATAGAAAATGTTGAATTTGACATCTGTTTGTTGGGGTGTGGTGCATATGGTTTTCCTCTAGCTGCTCATGTTAAGCGAATGGGTAAAAAAGCGGTCCATTGGGGAGGCTCGTTACAACTCTACTTTGGTATAATAGGAAAAAGGTGGGAAAATGCGAATTATGGAACCAAAGAAGCAAAAAGTTATTGTCCAGAAATAAACTATCCAAATCTTATTAACGAGCACTGGGTAAGACCGGAGTCTGCTAAAGTTCCTAAAGCAGATGACATCGAAGGGGGCTGTTATTGGTGATTTTATAATTTTTATGCTTTATGATTATACAGGTTGATGGTATTAATACCAAAAATAAAGGAGCAGAACTAATGCTGATCGCTGTTTTAGAAGAGTTAGAGAGTAGATTTCCGAATGCAACGGTGTATTTGAATGCAAATGGCGATCTCAATTTACAGTTACTGCCCGATTTTAAATTAGATTTAAGAAAGCGTTTCTTTTTGGGAAAGGCTAAAACTTTGGTGAAGGCACTTAGAAAGCTGCACCTACCTTATAAATACTTTACACATTTTTATGCAAAAAGAGGTATTGATTTAATGGTTGATGCTAGTGGATTTCAATATTCAGACCAGTGGAAACATTCTGTGGATCAGTTGGAGAGTAGAAATTTTTATTATAGAAAGTTAAAAAGCTATGGAACGAAGCTAGTGATGTTGCCTCAAGCTTTTGGTCCTTTTCAAACCAACAATGGTAAAAGATCAGTAGATATAATAAGTGATTCATTTGACTTAATTTTCGCAAGAGAACAACAATCTTATGATTATTTGGTTAAGGCAGGAGCAAAAGAAGATATAGTTAAAAGATCATGTGATTTTACTTTTAAAGTTACTGGTAGGTTTGATGATCAAGTTGCCAGGTATACTGATCATGTCTGTATTATACCTAATAAGAAAATGATTACCCATACCAATGCAGGTTCAAGCTACTTGGAGTTAATGAATAGAATTATTGATTCTGTAGAAGAGTTGGGAAAGAAAGCCTTTTTATTAAATCACGAAGGATGTGAAGATGAAAAATTATGTCATGAAATTAATTTGTTGCGAAAGGAGAAGTTACCAATTCTGACTGGGCTTTCAGCCAAAGAAGTAAAGGGAGTTATAGGTAACTCTTATTTAGTAATTTCTTCACGTTTTCATGGAGTGGCGAGTGCTTTAAGTCAAGCCATTCCTTGCTTAGCAACAAGTTGGAATCATAAATATGAAATGCTTTTTAAAGATTTCGGGCAAACTAATACCATAATTCGCGTTGAAGATAATTGGTCTATAAATGCTCAGAAAATTTCAAAGCTAATAGGAAATAGAGAAAACGTGATTAATATCTTGAAGTCTCGTAAACATGAATTAGTTAACGAAATAGATAGCATGTGGGACACTACATTTGAAAATTAAGATTTATTGAATGACCAAGAAGCAAATAATTTATACATTGCCCATACTGGTCTTAATGATTGGAATAGTCTCTCCTAATCAGTGGAGTACCTTTCCCATTGGAAATACAGTAATGGTATGGTTATTAAGCTTTCTGCTAGTTTTTTCAGTTCTTTGGTATAAGGACAAATTTTTTAGGCCGAATAACAGGGAAGATTATAGGGTGATCTCGTTATATTTTATATGGATGATTATAGGGAGTATACGAGGGATGTTTGTCGCTGAAAACTATTGGGAATGGAAACAACTGATTGGTGGCATCTTAGCTTTAAGTTTGCCTGTTTTTGTTTACGTCTTTTCAATTCCATGGATTTTAAAAAATACAATCCGCATTTGGCTGTGGTTTGGTCTTCCTTTGTTTTTTGTCTTTTTCATTTTTGTTTTAAAGCGAGGAGCATATCATTTTTATTTAGGACCTGTTTTGCTTTTTTCCTGCTTTTTGCCAGTATTAAAAAGAGGATGGCAAGCCGTATTTTTTATGCTGATATTGTTAATGATGTTTGTAGATTTTGGGGCGAGAAGCCAAGTTATTAAAGCGGCTGTGGCCTTATTTATCAGTTTCGGTTATTACCTGATTTATTTTAGATCCAGAAAAATATTGAAAATCATTCATTGGTTCTTCTATATTTTACCTGCAGTACTTCTGGCTTTAGGAATAAGCGGAACATTTAATATTTTTCAAGATTTAAGTAAAAATGAAGGTATATATAAAGAGAAAAAAGTCGTAGGCGGAGAAATGATAGAAGAAGATATATCTGCTGATACACGAACCTTTATATACAAGGAGGTTATAGAATCTGCTATACGAAATGACTATTGGATTTTGGGAAGAACACCAGCGAGAGGTAACGATTCTGACTATTTTGGAGATTTCATGGCAGAGGAACTTAACACGGGGAAGTATGAGCGACATAAAAACGAACTATGTTTTCCTAATGTGTTTACATGGCTAGGCATTGTTGGGATGATATTATACTGTCTGATCTACCTCAAAGCTTCTTATTTGGCAGTTTATAAATCAAGGAATATTTTTATGAAGCTACTAGGGGTTTTTATTGCTTTTCGTTTTACGTACGGATGGGTAGAAGATTTTAATAGCTTTAGTATTATGAATATAGCACTTTGGATGATAATTGCAATGGGCTTTTCTGATTCATTTCGAAAAATGACGAATAGAGAGTTTAAGTATTGGATTTATAAAACGGTAAGATTTTAGACTCATGAAGATAGGGATTTTATCACCGGTTAATATTAAAGATTTTGATGTGTACTTTGATGAGGGAAAGCAAATCCTTTATGATAATTGCATTCCAAGCATGGCCTCTGCGGTTCATACTTTAATTCACGGATTTTTAGCTGAGAATCATGATGTAAAGATTTTTACATTGAGTAAGCACGAGGATTTTGTTTTAAAAAGTGGACATTTGGAAATCGTTGGAGTTTCTCGTGAAAATCGCTACCCGATTAAATATCTGTGGGGAATTTTCAATAATTCAAAAAGACTCTCGGGGAAATTGGATGAGTATATACAAGAGCTTGATGTATTACATGCTCATTGGACTTATACTTATGCACATGCTGCTTCCGTTGTAACAAAAGAAATTCCTGTCTTTTGCACTGTCCGTGACTGGGCACCATATATTTGGAAAATAGAATCCATTAAAAATAAAATAAGTTGGAGTTTTCGTCTATTAATGAACAATTTAGTCTTCAGAAATAGGAAGATACATTTCATAGCCAATTCTCCTTATACCCAATCTCTTATTAAGAAAAAATATAAGATAGATGTTCCTTTCATTCCGAATCCTATTAAAGGCTCGTTTATTAAATATAATGAAAGAGTGTTACCAAGTAGTTTAGAGTTGATATGTATTTCTTCTAGTAACGATAGGCGTAAAAATGTAGTTGTATTATTAAATGCTTTTCGTATTCTTTTATCTAGATATCCTCAGGCACATTTATCTATAATAGGTGCTCCTTTTGTTACATCGAATGAAATTATTGGCCGGTGGAAAAAAGAAAAACTTCTTGATCAGGTTTCACTGTTAGGTAGTGTTGCGCATCACGATTTGCACAACTATTTAGATCGATCAAGAATCTTTGTAGCACCATCATTGGAAGAAACTTTTGGAAATACTTTAATAGAAGCTATGGCTAGAAAAGTGCCTGTTGTCGGCGGAAAAGATTCTGGCGCAGTACCGTATGTATTACAGGAAGGAGAGGCTGGTTTTTTATGTGACGTAACAGATGCTCTCGACTTGGCTAATACCATAGAGAAGGTCTATATAAATCCTGAATTAGCAAAATTAAAGACGGAAAAAGCATTTGATATTCTAACGATGGAATATCTTGATCGAGTAGTTTTAAATAAACATCTGGAATTGTATAAAAAGATTTTAAAATCATGATCGTTTTTTTTTATAAATCTATCAGAAAAGTTCTCAATAAACTATTAGAATTTTTAGAAAAGTTGATCACAGTAGTTGTTCTATCAGGTAACGGAGTCCATTTTGGAGCATTTCGAACGCATGGAATCCCGTATATAGTGGTGGCAGGCGGTGCAGAGTTTTACCTTGGCAACAAATTTACGATGAATAATGGAATAAGAGGCAATCCAATCGGTTGTTACGATAAATGTACATTTTTTGTGGATCGAGGTGCCAAGCTTGTAATTGGTGATAATGTAGGAATTTCACAAGCAGCAATAGTTTGCCATAAAAGTATCGTAGTTCAAGATAATGTAAAGATAGGTGGAGGTGTAAAAATTTATGATACTGATTTTCATTCTTTGGACCCGAGTATAAGAGCGAGTAAGGATGATACTAGAAGAAAGAAGACGGCGCCAATATTGATTAAGAATAATGCATTTATAGGTGCATTTTCTATCGTTTTAAAAGGGGTAACTATCGGAGAAAACTCAATAGTTGGGGCTGGTTCGGTGGTAACCAAATCTATTCCTGATAACGAAATCTGGGCTGGCAATCCTGCTAAATTTATAAGGAAAATATAATATGAAATATATCGCAGTTTTACTCACTGTACACAACCGTAAGGACAAAACGATACAATGCCTGAAGTATTTATTTGAACAGGAGATATCGAAGGGTTATCAGATAGATCTTTTTTTGACCGATGACGGTTGTACGGATGGTACGCCGGAAGCGGTTCACGAAAACTTCCCAGGAGTATATATTGTAGAGGGCGATGGTACATTGTATTGGAATAGAGGTATGTATATGTCTTGGAATGAGGCTACGAAAACTAAGGAGTATGATTATTTCCTTTGGTTAAATGATGATACTATTTTGGAAAGCGGATCGTTGCAAATTTTGTTAAGCACTTCGACGGGATTGAATGATAATGCAATCGTTGTGGGGACGACTAGAGCGTCAGATACAGATACCGCTACATATGGAGGACGTACTTCAATTGGGAGACTCATCATACCGAGAGAGCTTTCTGTTTCCTGCGAATACTTTAATGGAAATATTGTGTTAATACCCAAGGAGGTATATAAAATAGTGGGAATGAATGACCCTGTGTTTCATCACTCGTTGGGAGATTTTGATTATGGGTTAAGAGCTAAAAATCTTGGAGTTAAAATTTACGTTGCTCCGGGTATTCTTGGCGTATGCGATGCTCATGACACTTTGCCTACGTGGTGCAACCCTAAAAAAACGTTGCAGCAAAGGTGGAAGGCTTTCCGTTCGCCATTGGGGCAAAACCCTGAAGAATTTTTCGTTTTTGAAAGACGGCATAATGGTTTGGCGATGGCGATATTTCATTATGCAACTAATCATCTAAGAATGTTATGTCCCTGGATTTGGAATCTAAAATAAAGAAGTTATGTTAGCACCCATCTGTTTATTTACTTACAATAGGCCAGAGGAGACTGGCCAAACTATCGAAGCCTTGAAAAGAAACTTTCTTGCCAAAGAAAGTGATTTGTACATATTTTCTGATGGTGCTAAAAATGTGTCAGCGGAAGAAAAAGTTAAAGCGGTACGTAACTATATAAAAGCCATTAAAGGATTTAAATCGGTAACGATTTATGAATCACCGACGAACAAAGGATTAGCTCGATCTATTACAGAAGGAGCTACAGAAATTTTAAAGCAATTTGGTAAGGTGATCGTATTAGAAGATGATTTAATTTCCTCTCCTAATATGTTGAATTTTATGAATCAGGCGTTGGACTATTATCAAAATATGCCTAAAATCTTTTCTATCTCCGCGTTTGGTCACCATCTTAACTTACCAGAGGGATACGGTTATGATGTTTATTTAAGAGGCAGACCATATTCATGGGGATGGGGGACTTGGAGCGACAGATGGGATTCCGTAGACTGGACGATAGTGGATTGGGAAAGCTTTAAGACAGATAGGAATCAAATCAAAGCATTTAATAGACTCGGAAGTGACCTGTTCAAAACTCTCGAGGATTGTATGGAGGGTAAAAATAATTCTTGGGCAGTGAGGTTTGCATATAGTCAATTCAAGCAGAATAAGATTACAGTTAGCCCTCGTTACTCAAAAATTGTGAATTGTGGCTTTGGAAAAGACGCAACGCACTGTGCTGCCACATATAACCGACATAAAGTGCTTTTTGATAATACGGGTAAGAAGACATTTAAGTTTACCGATGAGCTGGAACTAACTCCGGATATAAGTAAACAACTAGCCGCCTATAATTCTATTTCAAGCAGGCTGAAATCTAAAGTGCTTAATTTTTTAATAGAGAAAGGTATCATTAGGAATATCAATAATATAAAAGTGATTACAAATGAAAAATAATATGGAAAAAAAGCCTTTGATTGCTATTTGGTCTCCATTGAGATATGTAAATTATGGAGATGATCTTCAGGCAATTGCATATGGTATATATTTGAAAGAACTAGGTTATAGCGTTAAACTTTTTCAGTTGGATAAAGAACTTTCGGATATGTATGACTTACCATCGGTTGATACCGTGGATGAGCTATGCAAGGATGTTAAGTTATGTGTTATAGCGGGCGGCGCATTATTGACCCCATTTAATTTTCTTAAACGGTGGTTGAACAAAGCAGCTTTTGATTATGAACGAGACTTTAAGCACCTATTGCAGGCGAGTGAAAAATATCCCGTGAAGTTCTGTGCTATATCTATGGGAGGGGATGGTAAAACGAGAAGTCCCTTCTTATATTATTCCAAATCACGTAATGATTTTTTTAGATCCGACGCTTTCCTTGATGGCACAGTCCGATTGGAAGGTGATATTGCGCAGATGGAAAAGTTCGGAAAGAGTTTTGTGTATTACCCAGATATGTTGTTTAGGGTAAAGGATTATTTTGAGTTTGAACCACTCCCCCAGACTCAAAAACTTCGGGTGGGTTTTAACCTGAAGAAAGGCAAATATCTCGACGAAAAGCTATTGGAAAGTATTTATGAATACGCTGGAAGTAATGATGATATAGAATTTTACTTTACGACAACGCACATGGAAAAAGCAGGATTGAACTATCAGTATGTTCCAGAGAAGGAAACTAACAATATTAAAATTGCTCGATATACTTCTCCAAAGCAATTGTTGGGAGTACTAGGGTCAATGGATATTTTTATTTCTTCTATGCTCCATGTTGGTCTGACAGGATTGACATTAGGGACACCGGTTTTGAGTTATCGGGGTCCGGGAAAAACGAAATCATTTTTGAAATCGATCGGAGGTGATTGGGCGATTTTGGATGACAATATCTCTTTCAAAGAATTAAAAAGTAAGTTTTTTTCCCGTTCTCGAGAAGAATTATACAGTCTTTACAATGTTGAGGCTATTGATGCAATGATCGAGGCTAGTAATAACCAGTTCGAATTTTGTAGAAAAATTGCACAGAAATATGCTTAAGTAATATCTAAATCAACGCATGGTGTGAGAGTACTTGTCATTCATACATATTACAATCTTAGGGGAGGTGAAGATAGCGTCTTCGAACAGGAGGTGTCGTTATTAAAGAGCTTCTGCGATGTACATGTCCTGTCTTTTAAAAATTTAACGGGTAGGGCTGGTCTCGGACAATTTTTATCACAACGAAGCAATAAAAAGTCCAATAAAACTGTAAAGTACGAAATCGATCGTTTTAAACCGGATATTGTTCATATTCATAATCTTCACTTTGCCGCTGGTTGGGAAATTTTATCGCTTATTAAGCAAAGTGGCATTCCAGTGATAATGACTTTGCATAATTATAGGTTCTTGTGCCCCTCGGGTACACTTTATCATAACGGTAGCCTTTTTCTAGATAGTCTATCTCAAGGTTTTCCTTGGCAAGCGATAAGAAGAAAAGTTTATAAAGACTCTCGATTATTGACATTCTGGCTGGCTAGAACATTTTATAGTATAAAGAGATCTAACATCCTGAATGCGGTCGACCGGTACATCGTTCTGACGGAATTTGCAAAGGATTTGTTTACGAACTCAAAACTGCTGATTGCTGATAAGAAATTTGAAATTAAACCAAATTTTGTATATCCTGGAATTGTGGATTATAAAGGAGAGCGAAAAAAGCATTTTTTATTCATTGGTAGGTTGTGCGAGGAGAAAGGCGTGGATGTGTTGCTAGAAGCTTTTAAAGATAGCGACGCATGTGTATTTATAGCAGGTGGCGGCCCCATGGAAGAAAAGGTGGTCGAATATGCCAATAGATACAAGAACAATTTCGTGTTCTTGGGTAAGCTGAATGCTGATGAAATCCGAACGGAAATGCAAAATGCGACGGCATTAATTTTTCCATCTGTGTGGTATGAAGGGATGCCTCTGACGATTCTTGAGGCATTTGCATCAAGTCTTCCAGTCATTGCCAGTAAAATTGGAGCCATGGAATCTATGATTTCTCACAATTACAATGGCCTGCATTTCGATGTGGCAAGTCCTAATGATTTAGCAAAAACTGTTAACCGTTGGAAGTTAATGACAGAAGAGGAAAAATTGAATTTTAGAAAAAATGCGATGGAGACCTATGAACTTAATTATACGAAGGAAAGGAATCTCCAAATGATGAAAGAACTATATCAGTCAATTTTAGATGAAAGCACTTCAAAGCAATAATTCTAAGGTGGTTAGCTTATATGTCAGCAGGGGTGCTTATATAAGTTTTATTCAATATATTGTCGAAAATAGTCTACTAAGGATATCCTCCTACGTCTGTGTAGCAAACGTCCACATGTGTATCGAAGCCTACGATGATCCCGCATTTGCACAGGTGGTCAATGGTGCCGACTTGATTACCCCCGATGGTATGCCATTGGCAAAGGCTATTAAGGTTTTATACGGCGAAGATCAAGATCGTGTTGCAGGAATGGATCTGCTGCCCGATTTATTACAAGAAGCAGAGCATAAGGGCTTGTCTTGCTTTGTCTATGGTGGTAGTGAAAAGATGTTGACGAAAAGCAAGGAATACATAGAAACTAAATACCCAGTATTACGGTGTGGTTTTTATAGTCCGCCCTTTCGCCCCTTAACCGCTGAGGAAGAACAGGCTGATGTGGATCGAATCAATGCTTTCGGGGCGCATCTGGTATTCGTAGCCCTAGGCTGCCCTAAGCAAGAAAAATGGATGGCCCGCATGAAAGGACGGATTCAGGCCTGTATGATCGGTATTGGTGGGGCTCTGCCTGTTATGGTGGGCATGCAGAACCGGGCCCCGGCATGGATGCAAAATGCAAGTCTGGAATGGTTGTACAGGCTCATGCAGGAACCTAAAAGACTGTTCAAGCGATATGCATACACGAATACTAAATTTTTGTACTTACTCTTTAAACAGAAATTAGGCATATTAAAGTAATTATTAACAGAAATATGAGTAATATAATACACGTAATTTTATCAGGCGGCGTCGGAAGCCGTTTATGGCCCTTATCGCGAAAGAGCAATCCCAAGCAATACCTAAACCTATTCAAAGAAGGTTCACTTTTTGGAATGACCGTACTACGGAACAAGACGCTCTGCGATCAGGTAATGGTCGTCGGTAATCGGGAGAATTACCAACTTAGTAAAGAAGTGTTGGATAGCCAAGGTATAACTTACACCGATATCGTGGAAGCGACACCACGGAATACCGCAGCAGCGATTGCTTTTGCTGCTTTTGCTGCCGAACCGGATGATACCTTGGTCGTTACCCCATCTGACCATGTTATCTTGGGAGAGCAAGCCTATAAAGATGCGATACAAGCTGGTATAGAAAAAGCTAAAGAAGGTTATATCGTAACGTTTGGTATCCAGCCGACGCGGCCGGAAACAGGATACGGCTATATTGAATTTGAAGATGACCGTGTATTATCGTTTCGTGAAAAACCTAATCAGGATACGGCCGAAGATTTTATCGAACAGGGAAACTTCTTGTGGAACTCCGGGATGTTCTGTTTTCGTGCTGATACCCTATTGGAAGAATTGCAGCAGTTTGAGCCGAAAGTGTATGCGACAGCACTTGCGGCGTGGCAACATCAAAAAGACGGCAAACTCGATGAGAACCTTTCTAAGAAAATTCCGTCAATCAGCATTGATTACGCGGTGATGGAACGTTCCAAAAAGATTCGGGTAGTTGCTACCCAATTCGAATGGTCTGATCTCGGGTCGTTTGAAGCGCTGTATGATTACCTGTTGTCAACGGGCTATTCAGTCGATGAGCAAGGGAATATGGTAATCGGATCAGATATGTATACAGCTTTTGTTGGCTTGAAAGATACTATTGTGGTGTGTACCGATGATGCGTTATTGTTCGTACAAAAAGAGAAATCGCAGGATGTCAAAAAAATATATAACACCCTAGAAAAACATCAATCAAAGTTGATTGATTGAGATAAAATGTAGGAAAATGTATGTCATAGAAAACAGCTATTTACGGGTTGAGATCCATTCTGCTGGAGCGGAATTACGAAGCTTATATGACAAAAAGCAGCTTCGCGAATTATTATGGCAACGCGACCCTAAATTTTGGGGTAAATCATCACCAGTATTGTTCCCTTTCGTTGGCGAATTGAAAGATGGGAATTACCGCCATGACAATGAAACATACAAAATGCCAAAGCATGGCTTTGCGCGGAATTGTGATTTTGAAGTAGTTCGTCATACGGAAGAAGAAATTTCGTTTCTTTCGCTGTCCACTGACGTGACTAAGCAATTCTATCCCTTCGATTTCGAACTTTATCTGCATTATAAACTGCATCACACGCGCCTTTCTTGCACGTACGAAGTGCGTAATCGGAGCAGTTTTGACATGTTGTTCTCAATTGGCGGGCATCCGGCTTTTCAATTGGATTTGTCACCTGGTCGCGATGTGTCCGACTACTATTTGGCGTTTCCGGATGATCACATGTTAAAGCGTTATTTTATCCGTGACGGACTGCTTCATAGTCAACCGCAATGGCAGGGATTGGAAGGATTACGTTTATACCTACAAAATGATATGTTTAAAGATGATGCGTGGGTGTTAAAAGATCTGCGATCTACGGAAATATATCTTAAAAACCGGATTGGGGATTATCAAATCAAGCTCGATTTTGCTGGGTTTCCGTATTTAGGATTGTGGGCACCAATGGGAGCACCATTTATTTGTGTGGAACCATGGTGTGGTGTGAATGACTTGGAAACGCATACCGGAGATTTGGAGCGGAAGGAGGGTGTGATACGGCTAGATCCTTTCTCAAAGTGGAGAAAAACGTGGGGAGTTACCGTTGGTCAAAATTAATTTAGGTAGATATGAAAAAGACAAAATCTTTCCTTTTAGGTATTCTATTGTGCTACAGTACTAGTCTATTATTTGGCACCAAACTGTGTGCACAAACGGACACCCTTAGACAATATATAGATGTAAGTCTTTTAGCCGGTTATACAAGCAATGATGTTGTTCCCTTTTGGATGCGTTCTAATCAGTTTGGCTCCATCCCACTTGATGGAACATCTGGCGGCCTGCTGTTGCGTGCTGCAAAAAACTATATTTTACAAGGCGAATGGACTGAACATGCTAGCAAAAATGTTTCACCTTGGGACTGGGGATATGGTGCAGAAGTGCGGACAAACGTAGGACACAAAGCCCAGTTGCAACTGATTGATGCTCATGCAAAGGTTCGGTATAAAATGTTCGAAGCGAAGCTGGGAAGAACAAAAGATGTGATGGGACTAAATGGAGATACCGTACTAAGTTCGGGGAATTTCGCTGTCTCGGGGAATGCTTTGGGTGTGCCTGTGTTAGATATTCGTATACCGGAATATTATCGGCTGCCTTGGGTTGGTGGACTGTTCTCCTTTAAAGGAAACTTTGCAAACGGATATATGGGGAAGATGCCTATTAACCCAGATGCATTTCGTACCTCTTCAATAGGCGAAAAATTACCCACATTACTTCATCAGAAATCCTTATATGGACGTTTGGGAAAATCTCATTGGCGAATAAATCTCTATGGAGGGATTAACCATCAGGTACAGTGGGGAAGCGAAAAAGCAGTGTATGGGGATGTTTATACCTTAAATAACCTAGAAACGTTATGGTATGTATTTTGGGGAAAACCTTATGGAGGAGGGGACATTCCTATTCCGAGATCCAAACTTGGAAACCAGCAAGGCTCCATTGATCTTGGTTTTTCCTACGATTGGGATCAAGTACAGCTCATGGCTTATCGACAGAATGTTTATGAAGTAGGTGCTATCGCTAAGTTAGCAAACATCGCGGACGGACTTAACGGCATTACCCTAACCAATAAGCAGTACAACAAGACTCATAAAAATTGGGATTGGCAAAAATTGCTCTTCGAATTTTTCTATTCGAAAGATCAGGCTGGATACCCTTGGTCAAAACCTACAGCCTCTGGGGATGAAGATTATTATAACAATTATTACTATACAGAGGGTTGGTCGTATAAAAAGCAAGGTGTCGGTACGCCATTGATTGTGCCTGCGCATACAGTGAGAGAAGGTCAAGCGCACGACCCGGTAGATTACTTTATTAGTAACAGGGTTGTCGCAGGGCATTTTGGCCTAAGAGGTCGCTTATACCAATGGAATGTGTTAAGTAAATTGACTTTCGCCCGCCACTACGGAACTTTCGCGACCAGTATTTACGGTAAATCCACAGGAAGAGAGTTTCATACCCCTCACGAAGAAACATTCATCCCCGTCTCCCAATTCTCAGCATTTGTAGATGCCGAACGAGCATTACGCAACAATTTTTTCCTAGGCATACGTATCGCCGTAGATCAAGGGCAATTATTGGATAACAGTGTTGGTGGGCAGGTGTCGTTGCGAAAATCTTTCGGCAAACTGTAGATTAAATTTATATACAAGGTGCCGAAATTACATAACAATCATTAAACTAAAATGAAACAAATAAAAAAAATCACCTGTATCGGAGCGGGCTACGTCGGAGGGCCGACGATGTCGGTCATTGCCCAGAAGAATCCGAATGTGGAAGTTACGGTCGTAGACCTGAACCATGCGCGTATCGCAGCGTGGAACGACGAGGATTTAGACAATCTTCCGGTATACGAGCCCGGACTGGATGCGGTAGTAGGTGAGGCACGCGGGCGCAACCTGTTTTTCTCCACGGAGGTTGACAGGGCGATCGATGAGGCCGATATGATCTTTATCTCGGTGAACACCCCGACCAAGACCTACGGTAAAGGAAAAGGTCAGGCAGCTGACCTGAAATTTATTGAGCTGTGCGCGCGTCAGATTGCTGCAGTGGCTAAAAATGATAAGATTGTTGTAGAGAAGTCCACGCTTCCGGTGCGTACGGCCGAAGCATTGAAAAATATTTTGGAAAACACGGGTAACGGTGTGAATTTCCATATCCTTTCGAACCCGGAGTTTTTAGCGGAGGGCACGGCTGTTACCGACCTGCACAACCCGGACCGTGTACTGATCGGCGGTGAGGATGCGGAAGCGATCGAAGCTTTGGTAAATGTTTATGCAGCCTGGGTTCCACGGGAACGTATCCTGACGACGAACCTATGGTCATCGGAGCTGTCGAAACTGGTTGCGAATGCTTTCCTGGCACAGCGTGTCTCCTCGATCAATGCGATCTCGGAACTGTGTGAGGTTACGGGTGCGAACGTGGACGAGGTGGCGCGTGCCATTGGTCAGGATTCCCGTATCGGGGGTAAGTTCCTGAAAGCTTCGGTTGGCTTTGGGGGGTCCTGTTTCCAGAAGGATATCCTGAACCTGGTGTATATTGCGCGGACATACAACCTGCATGAAGTAGCGGACTACTGGGAACAGGTTATCATCATGAACGACCACCAGAAGACGCGTTTTGCGGAGAAGATCATCCAGACGATGTACAACACGGTTAACGGCAAGCATATTGCATTCCTTGGCTGGGCCTTCAAGAAGGACACGAACGATACACGTGAATCTGCTGCGATTTACGTAGCGGACCACCTGCTGGACGAAGAGGCGCAGGTGGTGGTATATGATCCAAAGGTATCTGCCGAACAGATCTACAGGGATCTGGATTACCTGGGCACCCGTTCACCAGAGGATAACCGTCGCTTAGTGAAAGTGGTGGACAACGCTTACGAGGCCCTGGATGGTGCACATGCTGCAGCCATCCTGACGGAGTGGGATGAATTCAAGGGTTACGACTGGGCGAAGGTCAAGGAGGGTATGAAGAAGCCTTCTTTTGTATTCGATGGGCGGAAGCTGTTGGACAGAAAGGAACTGAACCGGTTAGGATTCGCTTATTACGCTATCGGAGAGTAATTACTAACACCCAAATAACAACAAAACTATGGAGACCAAACCTACAACAAAAAAGGAGGACTACAACCCCGGGCCACGTGTCGGGATTACGTTTTCAACATTCGATCTACTACATGCCGGACATATTATGATGTTGGCCGAGGCCAAGCGTCAGTGTGATTATCTAATCTGCGGTTTGCAGATGGATCCTACATTAGACCGGCCGGAGAAAAACGCACCGACCCAAACGGTGGTAGAGCGCTATATCCAACTGCGCGGATGCCAGTATGTCGATGAAATTGTCCCCTATTCTACCGAACAGGATTTAGAGGATATCCTCCGTTCTTTTAAACTGGACGTACGCATTGTAGGGGATGAATATAAAGATAAGAATTTTACCGGGCGGCAATATTGTGAGGAGAAGGGTATTGAATTGTATTACAATAGCCGTGACCATCGTTTTTCCAGCTCGGGGCTTCGGAAAATTGTGGCCGAAAAAGAAGCATCAAAAAGAGAAAAAATGCAGGCTCTTCAGAGCGGGATAGACTTAAATATCGCCAAATAGCAACAGGCTTATTCTTCCGACAGTTATCAGTATTTTGTGAATGACTGTCGGAAGTTTTTAGTGTAACCTATCAGACTTCGATCGATATTTTTACTTTTCCACCTAATCCCTTTTCCACGATGTCAAACAATGTTTTCAACGTTAAGTTGCTTCCATTGTTTTCCACCCTTGAAATGTATTCACGTTTTTTATCGACCAGTACGGCAAGTTCGGATTGCGTCAATTGTTTTTCTTCACGGGCTTTTTTAAGAAGCAATAAGTGTAGCAGTGTTTTCGGCGTAATCATTTTGCAGCTTTAACCTGATTGGCATAGAAAGGTTCTATGGCCTGGCCCAATACAGTTCCGGAAGCGGATGGCCAAACATAGGCCTGTTCACTATTGACAGTGATATAGAGAAAAGATTAATTGATGGAATCTCTAGGTGCCATCATCTTCTTCGGGTATCGATAAACATAGGTAACGTGTACTTAACCCTCACGGGTTTTCCATCTTGTATTCCGGGGCTCCATTTTCTCGCTTGACGTAGTACACGGATCAATTCTTCGCCAGTCCCGTATCCTACGTCCTCCAATATCTCAAAGTCGTCTAAACGGCCATCTTCGCAGACCACAAAAGACACGTTAACTTTCCCATATACCCGTGCTTTTTTAGCAGCTTTAGGCAGTTTGTAGTTTTTTTGTACCCATAGACGGAATGCTTGGAATCCCTCGTTATTTTCCTCGGCGGGGCTATATATTGAATCTCGGGTAATAGGTGTATACTTTTCGTGGGCATTTCCGGTGGCAATATAAATGAAAATGGTTAAGAAACACGGTAAGGTGAGTACCTTTACTTTATTTGTCATAATTTTTCTCAAGTTAATCTGCAAACAAAAATACAAATAGTATAATACTTTCACAGCGTCCATATCAAAAGAAATCATAAGAAAATAGGCTTAGAGGTATTAGCACATTTGCCGCAAAAATGCGGAGAATAGAGGGCTTAATCTCAGCATAGTTTTAATTGCGGTAATCAATGCCTCCAAGTATTTTCTTAGTACGTCCTATACGCCCTTTTGACGAGCATAAATTAAATATGATCATAAAACAATAAGCCAAACTTTCGCTTGGCTTATATATAGCTATTAACCCAAATCCGTACCGATCTTCGGGTCATTGGAGAGATCATCAGAAAGTTGGCTTATATCCTTAAGTATCTGCTTATGTTTTTTCGCAATACGCTTTAACTCCCTTTTGAAAGAAGAAGAAAATAGAATATCAAACACCACGGTTCAATTCGGATTCAATCTCAGCCAGCGCTTCCTTTGAAGATTGCAAATTTACCCGTCCAGCTTCCCAGTCATTGATTTCTTTGAAGGTTTCCTTAAATCGATCATATAGCACTGCGCTATCCGTAGCTTGTTTCTCTACCTTATACTTTAATCCAAAACGGTTAAGAATCTCTTTCAATACGGGTAAATCTCTCTCATTATCGATATTTACTGTTAGTATAGCCATGACAACTTTCTTACTTATCTAATATACAAATTTACAAATTATTTCCCAATTACTTATTAGATAGTGATGTAGGCGAAAAGATTAATGGATGGAATCTCTAGGTGCCATCATCTTCTTCGGGTATCGATAAACATAGGTAACGTGTACTTAACCCTCACGGGTTTTCCATCTTGAATTCCGGGACTCCATTTTCTCGCTTGACGTAGTACACGGATCAATTCTTCGCCAGTCCGGTATCCTACTTCCTCCAATATCTCAAAGTCGTCTAAACGGCCATCTTCGCAGCCCACAAAAGACACGTTAACTTTCCCATATATCCGTGCTTTTTTAGCAGCTTTAGGCAGTTTGTGTTTTTTTTGTACCCATAGACGGAATGCTTGGAATCCCTCGTTATTTTCCTCGGCGGGACTATATATTGAATCTCGGGTAATAGGTGTATACTTTTCGTGGGCATTTCCGGTGGCAATATAATCGGTCTAATAACATTTTAGACGGAGATTTTTTTACGTAAAAAACCTATTTTTTTAATAGCCATTAAATTAATCATCATTAAGTTAATGGCTATATCTTTTTGTATCCCGAAAAAATGAATATTTATAAACGCACTCTCATAGTGCAAAATTTCTAAAAAATCGCACTCTCATAGTGCAAAATTTAGTATTTTTGATTAAAAGCAAATACCATGGATACGTTATTCGCATACTCTAATCAACTGGTTTCTGAGACAGATGTAACATTTAAACGCTATATGTATGATCGAATTAATTGGGAAAATAGACTTGTTGGGCTTATCGGTCCTCGAGGCGTTGGGAAAACGACGTTAGTGCTGCAACACATCAAAAACAATCTGGATATTCATCACACCCTGTACGTAACAGCCGAAGATTTTTATTTTGCTAAAAACCGTTTGACAGATCTGGCGGACACTTTTGTAAAATTTGGAGGGAAACATTTATTTATAGATGAAATACATAAATATCCCGATTGGTCTAAAGAATTAAAACTAATTTACGATTATCACCGTGGATTGAAAGTTGTTTTCACCGGTTCTTCGGTACTCGATATAAAAAAAGGCAGTTCTGATTTAAGTCGAAGAGCAGTGGTTTATACAATGCAAGGCTTGTCTTTTCGGGAATATTTAATGCTGTTTCACCAGATCGACGTTCCAAAATTCAGTTTGGAAGAAATCTTGAACCATCAAATGAATGTTTCGGTGCGACACCCGCTACCCTTTTTTAGAACCTATTTAGAACGGGGATATTATCCTTTCTCCATGGAATATGATTTTGATTTGAGATTGCAACAGGTCGTAAACCAAACATTAGAAAGCGATATTCCTACGTATGCGGACATGAATGTATCAACGGGCAGAAAGCTGAAACAGCTGTTGGCAATTGTGGCAGAAAGTGTACCATTCAAACCCAATATGAGTAAGATTGCCGAAATGCTCACCATCAGCAGAAATAATATTGCCGATTATCTTCTGTATATGGAGGAAGCCGGAATGGTGGCACAATTAAGAGAAAAAACAGGAGGTATCCGAGGCCTAGGGAAGGTAAATAAAGTGTATTTGGACAATGCAAATTTAGTTTATGGCTTGGCCAAAGAAAAGCAGAATATAGGAAATATTAGAGAAACCTTTTTTCTTAATCAGTTGAGAGTAGGGCATGAGGTTTCTTCTTCTTCCTTAGCTGATTTTAAAATTGAAGGGATCGATTTTGAAGTAGGGGGGAAGAATAAGGGACGGGAACAGATCAGGAATGCCGAAAAAGCGTTTGTCGTTAAAGATGATATAGAAAGTGGTTTTTTGAATACGATTCCGTTATGGCATTTTGGGCTGATGTATTGAAGATGAAGCATATCTTCAAGGGCTTCCCTTATCTGGTGTTCGTTGTCCAAAGGTCTGTAATTTGTACCGGAAATACCTACCCGACGTTGCCTGATATTGTGTTCAACCGGAAGATCCTTGACCAAAATACTATGAATATCTTCTATTCTTGCTATGGTCAAGGGTACAACGTAATCGGGATTATCAATGATGCAGTTGAAGGCTTCTTTATGATTCAAGAGCATAGTGGCATCGTCTTTCGGTTTTCCAGCAGCAGTCTCCTTATCCTTTAGCAGACGTTCTGTTTCCAGCAAGGAATTTTGAGCTTATATAATAATATGAGCTCTTTTCTTAAATATTATAAGCTCAAATAATCCGTTTTGTGAGCTTAAATAGTGCAAGTGGTGAGCCTATAAGCTAGATTTCTTTTTGTTCTCGTATTTGTGAATCACGTTTTTCACAAGATATTCTGAATTGTTCTAGCCTATCCTGTAGGCGAGTTATTGTATTCTACATTATCAATAATTTTGGTAGTGTGAAATGAAAAAAAGAAGCCTACTTTTGCCGGGCGCGTCAGTGGACTTCAACTGAATTATGAATTCTAATTTCGTGATTTTTTTCGCTATAGGCAAGTTTTTGGATGTTTTTCTCTTACATGCTTACTCACGGTCGCTCCCCATCGCCGTAGAAATATTCGAACAGCTGGCTGGGTTTATAAAACTCATCAGCATAAACCAATGTTCTTTCTTCAATATAAAAATTGCTTATTAAGTTTTTAATGCGTTTTATGCATAAATAGTATTTTTTATGATGCGATATATGACATATAACCCATAATAAGTAATGCAATATCTGCATTATTTTGTTTATTTTTGATGCAATAAAATGTAAAGATATGGAATACTGGGATAGAAAACTGATGCGTGAGCAATTGGATAAGAAGCTTAAAAAGCTGTCTATATTGTTATCACCGGAACTTCCTGAAAGGGGTTGGGTAAAACTTATCCGGGAAGCATTGGGCATGTCAGGGCAAGAGTTGGGGAAAAGAATTGGCTTAAATCAGTCAAGTGTCTCTCGCTTGGAAAGTTCGGAATTATCGGGCGATGCAAAATTATCATCTTTAAAAAAAACGGCGGACGCACTGAATATGAAATTTGTCTATGGTTTTGTGCCTAGAGACGGTTTAGAAAATATGGTGAAACGACAGGCTCAAAAAATCGCCCAGGAGCGTATGGCGAAAGCCTCACATACGATGCTTCTTGAAGCACAGGAATTGTCGGACGAGGAAAAAGCCCGTATGTTTGATGATCTAGTTCAAAAAATCCTTATCGAGCAACCAAAAGATTTTTGGGAAAGATGATGCAATTCGATTATCCCGCAGGTGCTACACCTCTCGATCCCGAAGAAGCTGACGGGTTAAAACTGCGCCATATTACCACACGCGGTGAACTAGATCGGTGGGAACAGGAAAATATACAGGATGCAATCGCATGGGTGGAACGTAAGCGCAAGCTTGATGTGTTGACGGATGATTTTATTTGTACACTTCATCAAAAAATGTTTGGCAAAATCTGGAAATGGGCTGGAACATTCAGGCGAACAAACAAAAATATCGGTGTTGATAAATTCGTGGTTGGCGTAGAATTGCGCCAGCTTCTTGATGATGTCAAATACTGGATAAAAAACGGAACATATTCACCCGATGAAATTGCCTGTCGTTTTCATCACAAACTTGTGTGGATTCATTTATTCCCAAATGGCAACGGGCGGCATGCACGATTGATAACGGATATATTGTTGACAAAGATGCTCGGAAAGGAAATGTTTACATGGGGAGGCGGAAGCCTTACAGATGCAACAAGAACCAGACAGCAATATATTTCTGCATTACGTGCAGCAGACCATAACGATTATGCCGAATTGTCGGCTTTTGTAAGATCATAGCTTTTTTTATTATCAAAGATATAAACGGCTAAAACCATAATAATAACGAGCCTATCTATTCTTAGACAGTTTTTTCTAAAACATTTGGATCATACGGAAGTTTTTAGGTGTTTTTTACTTACATCCCTACTTACCTGCCGCTCACCGTCGCTATAGAAGTAGTCGAAAAGTTGGCTGGGCTTGAATGAATATGCTGAGTAAAAACTAGGCATATTTAGCTATTTGCTCCAGTTCTTTATCAATAAAATCTTCGATGTATGGAAAAATTTCATTTAAATCATACGTCCTCAATTCAAATTCGTAGTATAGGGTTCGTTTTCCATATGAATGATACATCCTTTTTAATTCGTAGATATTTTCGTTTGACTCGTTGCATCGATACAGCTTAACTTTGCCTGTCAATATATCACTTTCAAAATGGAGATATGTGTTGTTCGACCAGCGGCTTATACTTCGTAGTTGCCGTTTCTCTAGCGCAATGGATATAAAGGGCTCGATAGGACGAACTACTGTGTGGAAGTATGCATAATTATGTTTGCTTTCCAATTTTAATATAACGTCGTTTGCATTCAGAAGTTCACCGAGTTTAGCTGCAATATTTTTTATGTCTTGCAGCAGGGTTTTGTCAAAGAGGTCACTAAAAGATTCCCTGGATTCCTTATATTCTTTTTGCCTTCGTAGGGATGCTGTAGCGCGTCGACTATGATCAAACAGCCCACGGTCATATTTGAATTGCTCTAATCTATCCTGTATACGTTTTAAGAATTGTTCCATAAGGTTAGTTTTGCTTTTTCTTAAAGTTACAAAATTCTGCCAAATAAGCAAATCACCATCTAATACCTAGCTGATACCCCCCAATGGCAAAGGTGTACGTTATGTGAACAAGATCTCCGATCGTCCTCTTGAAGTGCGTGATCAGTCTAAAGAATGTTATGTTTTTATCTTGAGTTTCCTGTTTCTTGCTTTGATACGATATATAGTTTTTGATTTTTTCGATCTCTAATTGCAGTTGGGCAGTTGAGGACAATACTTTATGTAGCTGTACTCTGGGGCGGAATATAAGCTAAAAGACAATTTATGTCAATTTATTTGCCGAAATAAAGCCCGTTCGACGCTTGCTTCCAGCTTACGATGTCATAATGCGTTCGGCGTTGGGATTCATTGCCTCCATATAATAATATTTTTCGTACAGCATGAGGGCTGATATGGGATTCAAACTTGTCTAATTGCTTGAATAAGTCATTTTGTATCGTTTTGGTCGCCTTGATTTCCGTTGCATAGTAGGTTTGCCTATTTTTCCATAGCAAATCGATTTCCACACCATTGCTGTCCTGCCAAAAATACAATTCTTCGAATAGATACTGATGATATAGAGACTTTTGATGTTCTGATACCATCATATTTTCGAATATATTGCCCTTTGATCTATCCGTAAGGAGTTGCTCGTCCGTTCGGATTCCTAATAAAAAACACAGCAGACCGGTATCATAAAAATAAAGCTTAGGAGTTTTAACTAACCTTTTATTCCGATTCTCGTAATAGGGTTGTAGGAGAAATGTGATATAGCTGCTTTCCAATATAGAAAGCCATTCCTTGGCCGTATTATAGGCAATGTCTGCTTCGTTCGAAAGAGCGTTAATGTTAAGCAGTTGGCCTGCCCGGTTGGCACAAAGTTTAATAAACTGTTTGAATTGGCGGGTGTCTTTGACACGTAGTAGCTCTGTAACGTCTTTTTCGACATACGTTTCCACATAGTTACCATAGAAGATGGCAGAATCGATCTCTCTATTGAATATTGCCGGATATGCTCCTTTTACAGCAGCTTCTGCATAATCATCGGCTAATAGAGCACTGTTTTGTAGTTCGGAAAAATCGAGTGGCAATAATTTAAAAAGCGCGACCCGCCCAGCCAAAGTTTGGGTAATACTTCGGAGCAAATGGAAATTTTGGGATCCTGAAAGGATATATTGTGCCATAACACCACTATTATCTACGCGGCTCTGTAGATAGGAGAATAACATAGGAACCCGCTGTACTTCATCTAAAATGACGTAGCGGTCGTAAGTGTCTAAAAAAGCAATCGGATCGCTTTCCGCAAATTGTCGGGTATTTGGATCTTCTAAGCTGATATACCGATATTCAGGGAATAGCTGTTTTAACAAGGTCGTTTTTCCAGATTGTCTGGGACCGGTAATGGCGATAATGGGAAACTTGTTCCTAGTCCGCTCTATTGCTTCATCTATTCGTCTCTTTATAAACATATTCTACAAAAAATCTTTTGTAAAAGTAACCTATTTTGATGAATTTACATAAACTGTATTGATGATTCTGCATAATTTATTTTGATGAATTTACATAGAGTTTTATATAGCCCGTAATGTGTTTATACCATCTGCTCTGCGGAGATCTCCTGTTTAAATCTAACAAGTTTATCACTGCGGTCTATGTCTAATTCCTTCGCTACCTCGCCTACAGATCCTTTAACAACGCTCAAATCGACTTCTATTACCTTAAACAAATCATCAAATTTTCTATGCATTTCTACAGATTTAAAATTACTCTCTAAATATGTTTCGCTTTAAAGGTAGCAACTCCAGTACGCCATGTTCAGCACCTTAGTCTCCACAGCATACAGGTCAGCCAAGTCTTTGTCAATCATAACCTGTTGGTTTCTGATAATAAATATCCTGTCTTCAATGATTGTAAGTCTAGCTGTTTCATTCTTGCTCATAATTCTCTTGGTTAGTGCCGTTGCATAGTAGGTTTGCCTATTTTTCCATATCAAATCGATTTCCACACCATTACTGTCCTGCCAATTAAAACCATTCCCAAAAAAGAATATCAAATATTTGTTTCCCAATCGGGAAATTTTTACCTTCGTATAAAATTTAGAATGAAGCCGAATTTTGACATAAAGTTACTGCCCGAAGCCATTGAGTTTTTGGAAAATCTTGACGAAAAAACGAGAGAGAAGATTTATTATAACATCAAAAAATCTCAATTCGTGAACGACAAAGAACTTTTCAAAAAGCTGAACGACTTCATTTGGGAGTTTCGGACACTGTACAACAGCAAGGCATACAGGCTTTTTTCCTTTTGGGATAAAACGGACGGCAACGAAACTTTGATAATTGCCACTCACGGCATTTTGAAAAAGACACAGAAAGCACCGCCAAAGGAAATCAAAAAAGCCGAAGAAATAAGAAAAGAGTACTTGGATAATAAATTAAAAAAGAAATAATTATGGCAGATAAATTCAAAACCGTTTCACTTGACACAATGATTGACAAGCATATCGGCAAACGTGGCACAGAAAAACGTGAAACGTTTGAGAACGAGTTGCGTATCGACTTGTTGGGACAAGCCATAAAGCAAGCCCGGCAAGAACGCAATCTTACACAAGAGCAGTTAGGCGAGCTTGTGGGCGTACAAAAAGCCCAAATTTCAAAAATAGAAAACAGCGTAAAAAACGCAAGATTTGAAACTATCTTAAAAGTATTTGAAGCGTTGGGAGCAAAAGTGAATTTCAACGTAGAGCTAAACAAGCAAAATGTGGCTTACTAAACATTCCAAAACAAAACAATTTCATCATTGAGAGGTCTTATGGGAAGCATTACGAGTAGTCTGAAATGTTAAAAAAGAAGCCCACTTTTGCCGGGCGCGCCAGTGGGCTTCAACTGAATTATGAATTTCTAATTTCGTGATTTTTTTTGATAGAGACAAATTTTGTCGTAGTTTCTTTACATGCCTACAACCGGGCGCTTACCATCGCCGTAGAAGTAGTCGAAAAGTTGGCTGGGTTTTAGACCGAAGGCTTTGGCTAGGCCGTAGATTTCGTCAGGATATAAATTCTTGAACTCGCCGCTTAACAGTCTTGTTAGTCTTGAGTTTTCGATGCCCGTAGCTGAAGCTATCCTTGTAATATCTTGTAGAAAGATGGATAAAAACAATCTTAGTTTATTGCTTGAATCTCCAACAGCACGGATTGGAGTGAACTTATGTTCTTTAAATAGTTTTTCACAAATTAAATCAATGTCGAGACTTAAAAGTGTAATAACATCATAGAAATTTCTCGCCAAGATGTTTCTCCTAGTTCCCAATAATTCTTTTATTCTCAATTCTAGTTCACGCTTTTCTTTTCCCGAAAACTTTTTTGAGAGAGATTTTAAAACAAAAGATGAAAAAAAATCAGTTTCTAATTTATTGTACATCAATTCTTTTTATTTTTTATTCATTAAAACAGCATTTATTTTTGCTGTTATGCATAGAGTTTGTTATATTTGTTTCGTAATCAGTTTGTTCTGATTAGAGTCTCGTCCCGGTAAGAACTAGCAATTTTTTGGACGCGAGACCTTTAGGAGCTGTCAATCCCATTTTGTACATTTGCGCATATGGGGTGAGCTCCTACTGGATTCCGTGTCGTGGTCTTTGCTAGTACCGTACTGGGACGGATGAAGGTAGGAGCTCTTCCCTTTTCAGAAATCTCCTTTCTTCTCCAGACTCCTATTTTTCTCAAGCATATAAAATGATTATGAAGAAAAACGAGTTAAAAACCGATAGCAAAGCACCACATGCCGTAGGAGAGAATCAACCTTGTCTTACTAGAAAAATGCTTTTCAAAAATATCATCCGCTCGCCGGTCTAGCGGATTTAAAGGAATAGTTGGGGAGGGTGAAAAATAGCAAATCCCGGTCGCACGCAATTGCTAAACAATACCTCCCCATCTTACCGACCAGAAATCAATGCCTCTAAAGGAGTACAGAGAATTCCCAGTCTATCTTTAAATTCGCACCTTAAATTTAGCAATAATTTCTGTTTTACCATCTTTTAGGATGTGTTGTTTGTTGCAAGGCAATAAAAATGTCTGGTCGGTTTATGAAATTTAAGAAGGAATACGGATGCAAAACCGATTATCAAAAAATTATGAAGAGCGTTTAAACGTATTCTTTTTCATCTTATTTATTAATTGCGACGAGGTGAAAGGCTAAAGCTACAAGATAGCTGCAGGATCTTACGCATAGTTTCCACCGCTTCGCATAACACCAAATAGAATGCAAAAATTATGCAATAGGGAGAGGTATTGCCTTTTTAAATCAAGATATAACCGAAGCCGAACGTTGTTCAGCTTTGTGATACCGCTTTGTTCTTCAAGTAGTTTATCTTTCATTATGGTTTTGAAGAACATAAGAATCCTTTGTTTGGGATTCTTATGTTTCATGTTGTTTAATCTATCAACAGCCTGGGCGCAGTCCGCAATTCTGCGGACTGCCGAAGGGCAAACCGAGATTAAGCCGTTGAAAATAGGCGATACCATACCCGAGGAATTTTGGGATCTACCTTTGCAGGTGGTCAATCATCCTGACGGAAAGGATACGATAACGTTGAACGACTACCGCGATAAAAAACTCATTATACTTGATTTTTGGGCGACCTGGTGTGCACCTTGTATAAAGTCGCTCCATAACGTGGATAGCCTCGATAAACTTGTCGGTATGGATATGGCAGGAATCGCGGTGACTTCACAGGGAAAAAAGGAAATAGGCACCTTTTTTGAAAGTCGCGGAAAGGAGATCGTAATCCCGTCGGTCATTGAGGATAAAGCCCTTTCGGCTTATTTTCCACGCGCTTCTATTCCGCATATTATCTGGATATATAACGGTAAGGTTTACTCGGTAACCTGGCACAATGCCGTTACCCATGATAATATTCGAACCGTTTTAAGCGGTAAACAATTTCTGGCCGAACCCAAACGCGAAAATTTAGCATATACGATACATAAACCATTAGCGGTAGATTACAACGGCGGAACGGCAGATGATCTTTTGTACCACTCGATCGTAACTGGATTTTTGGAAGGGGTAGCAGGGGCTGGAAAAGAAATAGATTCGACGGCGGGCACCTTTAAATTGCGTGCTTTGAACACCAATATAGCAGGCCTCTATAAAATGGCTGCGAAGGAACTAGACCCGCTTCTCAACCTGAACAACCGCGTACGGATAGATACAAAATTTAGAGATGAAATAACCGAAAGGACATCGCCACTTTATAACCCCGAAGTACGTAACAAGTTCTTCTCTTACGAACTGATAGTTCCCTTGAGCCTAAAATCGAAGGCTCCGGGTTTTATGATGGATGATCTCAACAGGTTCTTTTCCGGAAGTAAAAATATTGGGGGATCTATTAAAAAGGTATCGACCTCGTGTTGGGTGCTAAGAGCCGAAGAGAACGCCGCAGGACTGATGGTTCCCGAAAACATAGCGGCCGAAGATAAGGGCTTAACAGTATATAAAAATTATCCGTTTCCGGTTTTTTTCCAACGAATACTAGCTTATAGACTGCGCGATGACCCGAAGCCTATTATTGATAGAACGAACCTTAGCGGGAATATTTCGATAACTTTCCCAAAGACCGAAAGAGATATCCATAAATTAAAATTGTTTTTAAGAAAATATGGCCTGACCATCGAAGAAGAGGTCTGCGAAATTGATATGCTGGTCATACAAGACATGGAAGCTGAACAACTTTAACTAACCAAAAACGATGAAAAAAAATATATTGATTATGTTGGCAATCTCTGTTTTAATCGGCATTGTCCAAAAAGGGTGGACACAAAACAGGATCATAACCGGCAAGGTGATTGCGGAGGCGGATGGAGAAGCAATACAAGGGGTAACCTTAGCGATAGATAATCATGGACATAACACGACGTCCAATAATTTAGGTGAATTTAGATTTGAAATCCCTCCACAGACAAAACGCGTATTATTTAACCACATTTCTTATGCAGCTAACCACATCCAGCTCCAACCAGACGTGCACCACTATGTAATCAGAATGAAGCAGCTGGATCGGGAAATTGCAGAAGTGCTTGTCTCTACGGGTTACCAGAACATCCCAAAAGAACGATCGACGGGTTCATTTGAGTTGATCGACAATGAGCTACTCAACAGAAGTGTAAGTGCCGACATACTGAGCAGGATCGAGCATGTATCGAATTCAGTACTGTTCGACCGTAGACGTGTTGGCAGCCCCCAGATCAGCGTACGGGGCATCAGTACCATAGAGTCCGATGCAAGCCCGTTGATAATAGTGGATAATTTCCCCTATGAAGGAGATATCAACAATATCAATCCGAATGATATAGCGAATATAAGTATTCTTAAAGATGCCTCTGCATCGTCTATATGGGGAGCGAGGGCAGGTAATGGCGTTATTGTTATTACGACAAAGAAGGGAAAACTGCAACAACCGATAAAGGTTACAGTTAACGCCAATCTTACTTTTGGAGGTAAACCAGATGTATACTACGATCGTCGATTTCTAAATTCCCCAGAATTCATAGAAGTAGAAAAATACCTCTTTGCAAACGATTACTACACGTGGATGGAAACAGAGGTTTCGGCACCACCGCTATCACCTGCGGTTGAGCTACTTATAAAAGAACGTGAGGGCGACTTGTCGACCGCCGAAATGTTGACAGAAATCGAAAATCTAACACAGATTGACGTTCGGGATGATTATAAAAAATATATATTTCAAAGCCAGTTAAACCAGCAATATTCACTTTCGTTAACGGGTGGGAATGACAATACCAGTTTTTACCTCCACGCAGGTCATGATAATAACAGACCATCATTAGTGCGAAATAATCTCAACAGGACAAGCATAAACACTTCAGTCAGTTATTTCCCTATAAAAGCACTGGAACTTTCTTCGCAGTTGGTATTTACAGACCATCATGAAAGTTTCAATAATACCGGTTTGGAGACAATAAACAGCGGAGGAGGACGGTCAATATATCCATATGCCCAACTTGCCGATGGGAATGGCAACCCCTTATCTATCGGGAGAGATTATAACCGAGCATTTGTTGCCCAGGCACCTGATCAAGGGCTATTGGACTGGAGCTATAGGCCTCTTGATGAAATCAGCAACGCCAACCACAGGAGTAGAAGGAGCGAAATACGGATAAACACGCTCTTGAAATACAATCTGAGCAAGGAGATAAGTATGGAGGGAAGATATCAATACCAGAATCAATACAGCAATACCCGTAACCTACAGGAAAGATCATTGTATTATGTGCGGAATTTGCAGAATCAATACGCTTATGTCGATGACGGGGGGATACTTCAATTTCCCGTGCCGAAAGGCGCTATATTGGATAATAGCACAGTGAATATGCACGCTCATTTTTTTAGAGGGCAATTGAATCTGGATAAGAGATGGGCGCTTCATGAGATAAACGCAATTGCAGGCTATGAGATCCGACAGGCAAAAACAGCGGGTATCGATTCCAGGCTTTATGGTTACGATGACGATAAGCTTACCTCCGTACCGGTAGACCATATTACCCAATTTCTGGTCATGCCCTATTATTATAATGCCACTATCCCTACAGGAGATTATCTGACCGGATTATTGGACCGGAATAGTTCTTTCTTTGCAAATATGGCATACGCTTACGATAACAGATATATTTTGTCTGCAAGTGCGCGAAATGACAGATCAAACCTGTTTGGTGTTAAGTCGAATCAGAAAGCCGTTCCACTATGGTCTGTAGGGTCAGGATGGCGGATAAGTTCCGAACGGTTCTATCCTTTTTCATCTACTATTCCCGAATTGAAATTACGCGCAACATACGGTTTTAGCGGTAATGTTAATAAGTCTTTGACAGCTTATGCAACGGGAGTATATAGTACCGATTTTACTACCGGTATGCCTTACCTCCAATTATTGACTCCTCCAAACCCATCGTTACGTTGGGAAAAGGTAAGAACAATAAATTACGGGCTTGACTTTACGACGAAAAACGGAACGGTTTCGGGAAGCATCGAACTGTATACGAAAAATGGGACAGACCTCATCGGAAAGATATCGATAGATCCCACCATTGGTCACAGCGTGGGGGGAAGAAATGAGTTTGTCGGAAACAATGCGTCCCTTAAAGCCAAAGGAGTTGATATAAATCTGAACTTCAACAAAGAGATAAGGCAGGTCAGACTGTCTTCCCAGCTTTTGTTCAGCTATAACCGGGATGAAATTACCAGGTATGCGTATGAACAGACGACTATAACAAGTCATTTCTCCCCAATTCCCGTTCCTGTGGAAGGTAATAACCGACATGCACTTTATAGTCTCCGGTGGGCCGGACTGGATGAAAGCAATGGAGATCCGCAGATTTATGTAGGAGGTGAGGTTAATAAGGATTACAGTAGAATCATGTCACTGTTGGGCAAGGAGGATGTACTTTATAATGGGCCATCATTGCCAAAATATTTTGGTTCATGGAGAAATTCCGTGACCGTTAGAAATTTCACGGTCGGCTTCAATATTACTTACAAATTGGGACATTTTTTCAGACGTTCGTCGATCGATTACGCAGCCCTGTATAATAACTCGATTGGTCACGTTGATTTTAACGACAGATGGAAAACATCCGGCGACGGATCGTCTACACAGATACCATCCATGCCCGCACCGGGAACGAGCAGCACCCGGGATTATATATACACATTTTCGGATCTACTGATCGAGAAAGCTGATCATATCCGTCTGCAGGATATAAATTTAAGATACGATTTTTCTAGAAATAGTTTGCGGCGCATCCCATTCGAAACGATAAGTGTTTATGGATACATAAACAATGTGGGGATGTTATGGAGGAGCAATAGGTACGGAATCGACCCGGATTATACCAGCCGTATATATCCTCCGGTGACTACTTATTCTATTGGTATAAAAGCACAATTTTAATTTGATGTTATGAGAGCAATATATGTAATAGTGATAATGAGTTTATGGTGCCTTTCCTGTAGCAAAGGTTTTATGGACGCAAAGCCGGATAAAAGGGCGGTTGTTCCTTCCTCATTGGAAGACTGCCAGGCAATGGCTGATTATACAGATGTAATGAATGCCTATATGCCGTCCTTGGGAGAAATTGCATCAGATGATTTTTATGTGACGTATTCAACCTGGAATACCCTTACAAGCGCATCTGAAAAAAATGCATACATCTGGGCCAGGGAAATTTTTGACGGAGGTGTGTCGCTGGACTGGAATAACAGGTATCAGCAGATATTTTACGCAAATAATATATTGGAAGTACTCGAAAGCATGGTGGAGATCACCGACATTGATCGGTATAATTCGCTTAAAGGAACTGCGTTATTCTTTAGAGCATTCGCCCATTATCAGCTGGCACAGATATTTTCAAAGCCTTATGTATACCAGACAGACAATAGTGGATCGTCCATCCCTTTACGGTTAACCAGTGACCTTAATATCCCATCTGGACAGTCCACGGTTGGAGAAGTCTACGGCCAGATCGTTTCTGACCTAGAGCATGCTGCAGAATTGCTGCCCGATAAAACCCACCTAAAGACAAGACCTAACAGAATGGCGGTGTTTGCCCTTCTGGCCCGGATATTTCTAACTATGCAAGACTACCAAAATGCTGCAAAAAATGCGGAATTGGCCATACAGGGACAGGGAGACAGTCTGATAGATTATAAAGATCTATCAGCAGCCTCGACGTATCCGATTCCGATGTATAATTCGGAAGTGATCTTCCATAGCACATTAGCCGGTACGCGAATATTGGCAAATACCAGACATATTGTCGATCCTAGCCTGTTCGAATCTTATCTGGCCGATGATGTTCGCAAGACCGTTTTTTTTAAAAAGGATGCGCAGGGACAGAACCAGTTTCGGGGAAGTTATGCGGGTTCGGCAACATATTTTAATGGGTTAGCGCTCGATGAGATGTTTCTTATCTATGCAGAGTGTAAAGTTCGCTTAGAGAAAATAGAGGATGGCCTAAATGCATTGAACACACTTTTGGAAACACGTTTTTATGAAGGCGCGTTTGTTCCCTTTACAAATTTAGATAAGCAACGGGCTCTGAATACGGTTCTCGCAGAACGGAGAAAAGAATTATTGTTCAGAGGGCTTCGGTGGACTGATCTACGGAGGCTGAATTTAGACCCGTCAACAGCACGGACATTAAAGAGAGAGCTAGATGGTGAAGTATACGAGATGGAACCGAACAGCCCAAATTATGTGTACCCATTTCCAGATAATGTAATGCAGTTAACGGATTTTACACAAAACGAGCGCTTTTGAGAGCATGTGGTAAAAGACTAATCACGGGCAATTTTCCGGAGAATTGCCCGTGATTATCTGAACAGCATTAAATGAGTCTGTTATGGTTTTGTTCTCCAGTCAATATGATTGTCTACTTCTGCTGATTTTACCTGTCTGACGCCTCCGACAACTTCTGTTTGTGAAGCATTATATTGTCGGGCACAATCAGCTTCTTCAAATTTATCCGGACATATGGAGTTCGGATTGGTAAGCTGCGTTGTCGTAGGCTCATCACCGGCGGCATTCATTTGGAACCAATAAGTGGTCTGTGCTTCTTTGGCGTCTGTGTACTCTTCCGTCTCTGCGGCACCCACAATCATAAAAAGGCCAAATACAAATGTTAATACTGTTAAACTGGTACGTAGCCAGTACTTTTTTAAAATATTCATAAGATGTTAATTTTATTTTTTAAAATTTATGTTTAAAATCGGCCAAACGGCATGCCCTTGCCGCAAAATAGCATCCGTAGTGCTGAGGCATTAATTCTGTTCACCCGCCTGCCGGGGAAAAACGCAAATTTTCTGTTGTGGTGTCTTGTACGCATGATTATATCCCTTTACTTTGTTTACATTTCAAAAGTAAAGGGTATAATCAAGCGTGTGTTAGGCAAAAGTTGACATCAGTAAGGGGCAAAAGTTGATATTACGGCTTTGTCTTTTGGATAAGCAAGTCGTCTATGGTCGAAGGGTTTTTGATCCAGCGTACACCCAGTAAACCACGATGAATAGTAAAGGAAAGCGTGTCCCCCACCTCAACCCGATTGTAAATCGACCCTTTTATGTCAAAACCTGTTGGCTTTCCATCCCCCCATATATCGATGTCAACAGTGAAAAAAGGCGGAAAGCTATCCGTATGGTGTTTTGCATATATCGGCACCTGAACAGATTCTGCAGACTTTCCGGTAGGCGCACAGTTGATCATGTGGAGCAAACCGAATAACACAAATGGCAGGCATAAAAAAGTAATATAATAAGCATGGCTATAGAGTAAACGACGGTAACGCCAATGGAGAATGACCGTCAGGACAAAGCTGGCAACGGCGAGCGGGATAGAGGTTGAAACGCTGAATTCTAAAAATACAGAATGTAAAAATAGCACTGTCAGAAGAAATAAAGCGAAGGGTATAGGACGCATCACGACTTCGAGCGTGTCCGACAGATAGATTTTTGGCAGTTTACTAAACGTATACCATAAATAGGAGATAATGGAGACAAATAGTACATAGGCAAAAAAATTGAAAATCG
Source organism: Sphingobacterium micropteri (assembly GCF_014692515.1). Lineage (GTDB taxonomy): Bacteria > Bacteroidota > Bacteroidia > Sphingobacteriales > Sphingobacteriaceae > Sphingobacterium > Sphingobacterium micropteri. The sequence continues at coordinate 85,799 of NZ_JACOIK010000002.1, forward strand.
GATGTACCCAGAATTGAAACAGGGTAATATAAGCCAGTATGCTGGGTACTATCCAGAGGAGGGCAATGCAATGTAGCTGATGCCTGCGAAAGATCGATAAAGACGGAACAGTCGGATAGTCCGTGCGGCCCACACCCTGCGCTATGAAATGGTCCCGTTCAGCCAATCGATGTTTTACAGGGGCAAATCCATTGCAAAATATAGAAATATGAAGCGCGGGCTGGAATTTTCCATTACGGAGGTCGACGTTTGTAGTGGCTGAGGAGTCGTCTATATGTTGGCGGGTGAACGTAAAACGTAGTTTACTTTTGCCAAAAGGTAATGTTTTTCGCCATTCTAGAATCTTATCATGATCCGGAACGAGGCGGTAGCTGATAATTTCCGTTAGGTACAGGCCAAATACGATGAATACGATGGCAAACATACCGCCACCAAACCAAAACAGATCCGTAGCAGATGGATCGTTATAGGTGCTGTAGAGTAAAAAACTGCCCAAGGAAAAAAAGACACAAACAATAATGAAAACGAGGATAATGTACCAACGATAATAAGTGTAGACGATTTTTTGACACATAGTTATAAGAGCTAATAAAATGAATATAATGATTTAATTGGATATTTATAGTGAATTTCTACCGCCGTCGGTACTGCGCCGGCGTCATCCCTGTTTTCCGCTTAAAGAAACGGTTCAATTCGCGGACACCCGGAAATCCACACAGTACGCTGATTTCCAGTAGGGTATAAGGCTCTTCCAATAATTGTCTTATTTTTTCCGTAACTAGACCATCGCGGTAGTCGTTCAATTTTTGCTGATAATATTGCTGGTGCAACCGGCTAAGGTACTCGTGGCGTACATGCAGCTGCCCAGCGACGTCCCGGATGCGCACCGCGTTGCCGTGCTTGGCAATACGGCCCGCCAGCAGGTCGCGGCAGCGTTGTATAAGCAATTCGGGATCGGTGGTACGTTCATAGGCATCATATATTTTTTCTTTTGCGAGTTTCAACAAGCGGATCAGTTCCTGGAGGACAAACTTTTCATTTTCGATATCGCCCTTTTTGATATGTTGGCAAAAGCGCCTGATCTGGTTAAGCGTGTACTCACCGGCAGGGAAATCGATGCTCCCTACAGGTTCGGAAAGGTTTGCCCGATAGGCTTCGATGACTTCGTGCAAAAAGCTGAAAGGGCGCTCGTTACCGTCGCGGAACAGGCCGCCGTCAAAATAGAAGCCGAAAAGACAATAGGTTCCCGCCTCAAATTGGAGCTGATACCGACCGCCGGGCAAATAAGCGCAGCGGCCATGCTCTGGTAGAAGCTCGGTGTAGATTTCGCCTGTATCGTTGCACAGGGCGACCGCTGCATCACCTTGAAGGAGATAAAACACGTGTAGGTCCGCCATGTCCGCCTGGACAGAAATAGTCCGTTTTTTTAGCAGGGAAAAGTCGTAACTGTACAGGTAGCAGTCTTTGGCATCAAATTCCTGCTCGATGGCATAATCCTGTCCGTTATCATAGCAACGTACGGTAGCTTGCTGTATCGGGATCGTTGGACCGGGTATATCCGATACGGATATGCTCCGTGGTATTCCAAAATGTGGTTCCAGGTTAAGGAATAGGCTTTTCTTCATGTGTATATACGTCCGTTCATGTGCGGCTAGACTAATAAAAATTATCCTCTTAGAAGAAAAAAATAATGAATGGTATCTAAAAGGGGTATGAACGGTTACGCGGAGCGGGTGAATGGATTGAGGGCTCCGAAAATGCTATTCATGGGTTGTACGTGGCTATTCATTGTTTTTTTACGTTAAACAAAAAGAAACAACCAATTTCACACCGTGATCACGCTACTCCGATGGCCATGGAGCAAAGCGATCTGCTTAGGAAAAGTAGATGCTCAGTGCAAATATAAATCGTATAGAAATGGAACAGTTTATTTTAGAAATCCAATCTATTGCCGCAAGCGGTATCCAAACTTTCGACATGAGAGAAGGCTTTAGCCTTTTGAGTCAAGTGGGGGGTACCGGAAAATGTACTCTTTACTACATTTAAGGTAGAATACCACTAATAAATGGCATCTAGATCGCCAAACTAGCCTGTTATAACGACAGGCTAGTCATTTAAACCTATTACACTTTTTTAACATGAAGAATAACCATAAATTATCCTTTTCTTTTTCAGAAGAGGCGCATACGCGTGGAGATGGTCCTACGTGGAATAGCAGTGTAAGATTCGTTACGTTGCTCTATCACTGGGGCATAGTACAGGACTATCCGCATCTTATCGAACTGATTGCCCGGCATCAAAACTGGTATAAACAATCAAGATTTAAAGATGATGCCCGACTATTGGAGCAATTGGTAAGACAGTGGCCCCCGGTTGATAAAAAGCCGCGTATATGGGCTTGCTTCCATATAGGTCCGTATGGGCTAATCCCCCGAACACTGCTGCTAAGAGACCGTGGTGTTGCGATCTTATTGAAAGATGAAGTTTTTGAAGAGCAACAAGATATGTATTTACTGTATTTTCAGAAAACATTCGGTCGCCAACCTGCCGACTCGGAATTGCGGTTTATCCGTAGCGGTGACCCCGACTGTTTAACACAGTTGAAAAGAAGCGTGGCAGATGGATTGGATGTGATCTGCTTCGTCGACGGCAAAGAGGGGGGTACGGCATCGAGAGGCTGGACGATGGTCAACCTGCATGATATGCCGATTCCTGTACGTTATGGTATCGCAGTGCTCAGCCGTTGGACGGGTGCTACGGTACGGCCTATTGTGTTTTCGCTGGTTCAAGGTATGCCCAAGATACATAGTCGATGGGATTTCCTCCCGGTCACAACGAATCAATATCGATCCTTGATGCAATATTGTTATGATCTGTTACATGACCTTACGGCTGAGGAATGGCTACAATGGGAATTTGCACCATCATTTTTTGATAGCGTGATGGCGAGTAGCAAAAAAAAGGAGAATGTGATGGCAAAAGGGCAGGCTTGGTGGGTTCCGATTATGACACCAAAAGAACACTTATTAATCGATGTAAAGTCTGGCCAGACGGTTGTTGTCTCCGAAGCGGAACATCAATACCTCTGCAGCAAAATCAAGCGAATCGTCGTGAAAATTTAATAAAGGACGACAAAAAGTCAATTGTAGCCTTTGTATTTTCCAAATAATTACGTTTTTTTACCAGTCCGACCTATTGAATCACTCGAATGAGAAACGTGTATATTTTACGACCCTTTCCGAAGGCCGTCCATATCGTTATTTGGTTTTTTTATTTTGGATGGGTAAGCTACGGAAACATTAGCCTACATGGTCTTAGCTACTGGAAAGTGCTGCTGCTGGCTATACCGTTAATGCTGGGGATCATTTATCTTAACCGCTATTGGCTTCGTAAACTCGTAGGCCGCGGAAAACTAAACAAAAAAACGACTATCTGGATGCTAGTTGCTGTGCTGACGGTCGGCCTTGCCTTATACCTAGCGCTATATGTTTGGCCTACAGCATTGATCCGGCTTGTCCTGCCCGAAGCGGCGGTCAAAGGTGTCTGGCTATATTTCTTAGATTTTACGGCATTTTATTGGTCGTTTGCATGGAAAGGGATCGGCCTCGGATTGGCAGAGTTAGCGGTAAACATACTGAAGTGGAAGAGATGTACGGCGGAGCAGCGAAGGGACCAGATGGCAGCATACCAGAGGCAAGCAGAATTGAAGAGATGGCTGTCCCATTTTATGGGGAATATTGCTCAGCATATGTTGCAGATCATTTCAATCCGGCGAAAATCAATTGAAGCCTATCTCGCACTGAGTAGCCGCTGCGTGAGGTTAATGACGCGGACAAATATGATGGTGCCGTTGGTAGAAGAGCTTCAGGATTTGACAAGATTAGCGGGCTTATTTGACGACGAACCCATCCTATTGGATTTAGCCATAGAAACGGAAGACTACCAAATTGTACCCATGATGTTGCTCGGGTTATTTAAAAATATGTGTAAACATGGTGAATTCGGTGAGGGAGCCCTACCTGCGGTGTTTACCGTAATCGCTACGGTTGACAAATTGCAGGTCTATACGCAAAACCAGGTCGCGGGACATTCGGCATGGCTCTACAAAGAAGGTGGAACGGGGTTAGATCAACTGGAGCTGTTACTGCAGCTGTATTATGGGGAAAAGGCAACCTTGCATCATGAAACGGATGGCGATCTATTTCGGTCAACATTGACCATCGAGTATAGTAATGAGTATTAAATCAGATAGATAGACAAACATGAAAATTATTACTAAAAAGTTGAAAGTTCTCGTAATCGACGACGATCCTGTAGCGCTAAAGCTTATCGCAAATTATGTTAAAGCAACGGATGGTTTGGAATTGGTATGCCAGACAACGAATCCACGTAAGGGCATGGATGTATTAAAAAAAAGCGAGATCCACGTGATCTTTTTGGATATGGAAATGCCGGGTTTGAGTGGTATGGAATTTTTGGCACAATTAAAAATAATTGCAGAAGATAATCCAAAAATCGCAGATATTGCCATCGTTGTATGTAGTGCCTACGATCGTTTTGCCGTGGACAGCTTTCATTATGAGGCTGCAGATTATTTAGTTAAACCGATTTTTTTTGAGCGCTATACGACCGCGGTAAAAAAAGTGAAGCAGAGATGGCATCGGTTGAGCTTAAATATGCTCTCTTCAGATAACGACTGCCTGATGGTGTATACCCAACGGGGCAAACTGTACCGAAAATTGCGTTACGACGATATACTGTACCTCGAGGCAAAAGATGAAAAAACATGGATATGGGTAAGTCAGCGTGAATATTACGAAATTGATGACGTACTAAAAGATGTGTTGCTCCTACTACCCCGTGCAAGGTTCGCCCGGGTACACCGGAGTTATGCGATATCGTTGGCTCACTTTGAATTTATGAAGGGGAACGAAATCGGCATCAGAGGAACCTCGGCGAAAAATGTAAAAATGGGAAGAACAGGTGACTATGAGCTCTTTAAGGACTGGCTGTCGGAAAACGCCGTTAAAGGACGATACGTCGCTGATGTGGAAGACAATAAAAAATTATCGAATTATTAAATGTATTAATAAACATAACAAATGAAAAAGAGTAAAGAATATATGAAATGGCGGGCGAGAACCGTAGCGAAGATATTACTAACGAAACACGCAGTCTATAAAAAAGTGCTGACACTGTTGCGAAAGCAGTTGGCTGCAGAGGAAGAGATACAGCTTCTTTCTGCAAAAGACGTGCAAACCCTGTTTACGATTGGGCATAGCACCTATTATCGTTGGATTAAATCCGGCAGGCTGACACCCACGATCGTTAATGGTCGTCACTATTATCGAAAAGAGGAGATTATCGCACTACTGGAAAAACGAAGATATAGAAACCGGGGTGGATTTTGATCGTATCTTGTTCGGGTGATCTTCGACAGGTGTTCGGGTGCCTTTCGAGACATGTTCGAGACAGCTTCGAGTCTCCCTCGACAGTTGTTCGGGTGCTGTTCGGAATTTTCCGAACAGCACCCGAATAATACCCGAAGCCCACCCGAAGAAATAGCGCGGATATCCCGATCCAGCTTCGAAGAAAACCTATAGACCTGTCGAATACTTTCCGAATAGCACTGTGCGTATCGCTTTATCCCATAATATCCCACATTGTCCCGTATTGTCCCTTTAATTTTTTGGGTGTGGAAAGCACCCTACTTTAGCACTCGGTACCACAGAAATAACGGTTGAGCATGCCGACCGATGGTTAAATAAAATTAAAAAAATAAGAAAATGGCAAAGTTTTTAAAAGGTATTACCGGAGCCTATTCCGGCAAAGTTGGAAATGTAATTGGAAGCAACTGGCGTAATGTAGATTATGTCCGTTCATTGCCCAAACCGAGTAAAAAGCCGGCTACGGCAGATCAATTGGCGCAACGAGCACGATTTGCACGGGCTGTTTCTTTTTTGTCTCCTATTACTGACCTCGTGAATTTAGGTTATTCAGATAAACAGCAGGGAAAATGTACAGGTTATAACAAAGCGCTCCAACATTTGATTAATCACGGCATTATGGGGGAATATCCAAACTATACGCTCAATTATGAAGCTGTAGTTATCGCGCGGGGGAGTCTGGCCAATCTTATTGGGGTAGCTTGGACCGAAACAAGTCCAAAAAATCTGGAAGTAAGCTGGGTGCCGGAAGTCAATCGATTCAATGCGTTTACGGACGACTCCGTGATTTTATTGGTGTACAACATCGAAAAATCCTTTTTCAATGTATTGGAATCTGCCACACGGGAAGATGGCGCCCTAACATTTACGGTACCTGATGTATACGAAGGAGACCGGATGGTTGGTTGGGTATTCACAGGTCACCGCGATGGTGTGAAAACTTCAGGTAGTTTTTATCTAGGGGAAATCACGATCTCTTAGTTAAACAAGGGCACCCAACCCGGGTGCCCTTAACTTCTAACAGATAAAAAACAAAAAAATAAACAGATGAAATCAATAGAGACAAAAGCACCTTGGCTTATCGACGATATAGCCTTGGAACTTTCGGTAAAACACAAGATAGGGTTGACAATGCTTGCACTCGCGGGCATGTTTATTTTTGCCGGCACCATATTGCAGGTCATCGATCCGACGGCAGCAGTACTGGATATCGGTATCCTATCGGTACTGTTGATGGGATTGCTTGGCGGAATGGCAGCCGTGTTCTGCAGTCTTTGGCTACAGGAAATCCTCTGGCAGCCTTTCAAGTTCTTCCGTAAAAAGCTCTTCTATCACCTTGAACAACTAACATCATGGCAACAATGTATCCTTTATTTCTCGGTATTCTTTTTATTGCTGTATGCAGCCATCTGGATGCTGTCGATCGTACTGTAAACACGCAAACTTCTTTGCACCAAGAAGTTGGTGACCGTCTGAGGCGTTCGCGGATTATTGAAATCGCTGCAGCCGAGATTGGGGTACGGGAGGCCACCGGCAATAACGATGGGGGGCGTGTGGAGGCGTATCTGGCCTACACCGGCTTAGGCAAGGGGCATGCCTGGTGCGCAGCGTTTGTCTCCTGGTGCTATGGGCAGGCAGGTTTCGCCGAACCCCGCAACCCTTGGAGCCCGGCACTGTTTCCCAATGCAAGGACATATTGTAGGGGTGGTGCCTGTGCCGATCTGAAAATAAGTACGCAGGTAAAACCTGCCGACATATTTGGTATCTATAGCCGTAGTGCGAAGCGGATCAACCACGTAGGGCTGGTGTGGCGTATGGAACGAAACTATATCCTTACGGTCGAAGGGAATGTAGAGAACAGGGTGCTGTCAAAAAGAAGACATCTATCAACGGTTCATGCGCTATCGAATTGGATTACGGATGGGAATAAAATAATTAACAATGAAACATATACTCATTTCATTCATGATCATAAGCTTGGCCTCCTGCCGTTCATCGCGCGAGAAAACACGGTTGGAAAATAGCTGGAGCAGTTTGTCCGAAAGCCGTAGGGGCATTCGCTACGGTTTCGAGCTTATCGAAAAAGATAGCCAAAACCGCGTGTGGTATTTTGCTACGGACAGTATGCTGTCTTTTCATCCCGATTACGGATTGTTTAGCAAGGGAGGGCAGCTCCATACCCATGAAAGTCGAATCGGCCTGCAGCAATTGCAGGTCGAGGTTGACTCGCTCGAGCAGAAGCGGACGGAAATAGCCACGCAGACACGGGAGGATGAATCGCGAACCCGGTACAGCACTCCCTGGTGGTTTTGGGGATTGGGTGGGTTAAGCATTATCGCAGTCATAATTGCTCGAGGGGTTTACGGCAGAGGACAGCGATAATATTAAATAAGCAACAAAGAAGCTCTCGGAATTCGTTTTCCGGGAGCTTTTTTTTGGTTTAGTATAATTTATTCGCCCGCGCTACGCCTGTGATTTAAGAATAAATTTTTACCTTTGGCGGCATAAATACATCGGTTTCCTATGAACTACCTAACCGCCTACAGCAAACACCTTATTTTAGGCGTATGGCTAACGCTTTGCGGCTTTGCAGTCCTTCGCGCGGAGCTACCGTACCGTCATGTGCAGGTGCTGAAGGGCGTAGACGACCAGCACGTGATGTTCAGCGTAGCGGAAAAGGATCCTTTTGGATCGATATGGTTGGTATCTGGGGGAGAGCTGTATCGTTATGATGGGGTGCATGTTATTCCTTTTTCAAAGCTGTACGACGAAAAATTACCTTTTGATGAGGTGCAAACCTTGGCCATTGATCCTTGGGGGCGTATATGGCTGAATACCAGAAATGGGATCTTGATCTTTGATCTGCGTACGTGGCGTTTTTGCTTTAACGAGGATTTTGCCGAGATATTAACGGAGCGAAAGGCGCTGGCATTCGCCCAAACCGATAAGGGCTTTTGGGTGGCGACCGAAAACGGCGAGGTCTGGCAGATCAGTCGGGATAGCAAAACTTTTTTATTCTCTTTTGTGGCAGACAAGCGCAAAGGACGACATACCGTAGGCCATTTGTTTGCCGTTGATGCGGATTGTATTTGGCTGGCTGCGGGAGGCACGCTGTACGCCTACGACCGCCATACCGAAGCCTGTCGTACGACGGCCATTCCCGTAAAAATAGACGATTGTATTGAGGATCTGCTGCCGGTGAAGGGTGGCGTGCTTATCCGGAATTACCGGGATGGCTACTATCTCTATGATGGTGGTTTCCGACTGACGGCCATACGGAGTGCGCATGATAACGATTTCACCAACTGGAATCATTGGGGCTTTGTGGAGGATGACCGGGTCATGCTATTCAACAATCACGGTGAATACCTCGAACTATCCCGGGATACGGCGCTCAACGTGCAGAAGAGGGGCTTCCATCGCCTGGCGGAACATGTGCTGTACAAACGGCTGAATGCTTGGCGAAGGTTTGGCGATGAATGGCTGCTGGCGACGGATGAAGGCTTGTATGCGGTGTTTCCTTCGTTGTTTCCATTTGAATATATCGGCTATGGAAGCGCTAGAGGCATGTTTCGGCAAAACGATCACTATTATTTCGGAGGGTATGGATTTCTCCATCATATGCCGCTGCAGGGGAGTGTATCGGCCTATAGAAAGGCGCCCGAAAAAAATTACTATGCGATGTATATGCAGCATCCGGATACCACCTACCTAGCCTTGGAAAGTGGTTTTCTGGGTCGGATGGTGGATGGCCGGTTGACGGTATTTCAACCGACCGTACCCCGGCAGGATGCGCATAAATTCTCCGATTTGGGCTATTGCTTGACGCCCTATAAGGAGGGGACGCTGCTAGTCGGTACCTCGAACGGGATATGGCAATATGATATAGCAACAAACCGGGTTGCCCCCTTGCTAGATGATGCCGGTGCTTTTTTTAGTGATAGAAAGCGAATTCTATCGATCCGCTATCGAAACGGCAGACTAACGTATTCTACCGAAGGGGGCTATTTTGTGTTCGATGGGCGGCGCAATAACAAACGTTACCCGCAGGGGGAACAACAATTAATGATTTACGATCACCTGACGGATGGCGGAAAGGAATACCTGGCCACCAAAGGACGGGGCATTGTCGTTTTAACGGATTCGGGAAGCCGAAGCATCGATGCACAACAGGGATTGGGCAGCAATACGGTGTATCAGTTGTTTGCGTTTGATGGAACGTTGTTTGCCGGCACGCATCGGGGACTCTCGCTGGTAACCGGTAACCGTATTTTTAACTACCGGACGAACGACGGTCTGCCCTTTGAAGAGTTTAATCATCAGGCGATCTTCTATGATACGGCAGCGCAACGCTTATTTATGGGCGGAATAGGTGGTTATGTGTTCTTCGATCCCCGCGATCTGCTGAATGCGGCCGAACAGGATATGACCGTGCCGGAGCCTCGGATTGCCGCGCTGAATATCGGCTTGAAGGAGAACCGGTATCTGCATTATTATGCCGCGGATGCGTTGCGTGATACCATTCTCTTGCCGGAGGATGCCTTGACGTTTAACCTGGATTTTGCACGCCCGAACGATTATAGACATAGCTATCAGGTGTCGTATAAAATTGATCCGCTCATGGATGGATTCCAGCCAATGGCTTCGTCTGGTCAGATTACCTTGGTGGGGCTGCGCCCGGGCGAGTACCGGGTGCATGTCAGGACATGGTCGACGAATGGTGGTTTTGAAAAAACCTGGACGTGGCTGCTGATCAAACAGCCGGCGTTTTTTGAAACACAGGGTTTCTATGCCTTGGTATTGTTGAGTATTGCGGGGCTCGTGACCTTTGTTATCCTGCAACGTGCGAAAAGAATGAAAGATGAAAAGGCATTACGCAAGCAGATTTCCCGCGATCTCCACGATGAAGTGGGAGGCCTCTTAACGGGTATATCGATGCAGGCAGACCTCCTGTCGATGGATGTGGTGCAGGATAAACAGTCCAGTGCGGCATCCATCGGAAAATACAGCCGCGAGGCGGTGCAAATGATGGACGATATCATTTGGGCGATCGATGTGCGCAATAACTATCAGGGGAGTCTGCAGGAGCGTATGGAGTATCTCGCCTTTCAGATGTTGGAACCGAAGGGAATCCGGGTGCTTTTTGATAGCGATACCAAAACGGATCGCGAAATCCCACAAATTGTGCGACAGAATACCTATCTGTTATTTAAGGAGATCTTACATAATATCGTGAAACACGCGGAGCCTGAATGGGTCTCGATCACCGTACGGATGAATACGAAAGAGCTGCTGATGGATGTCCGTAATAATGGGGTAAAACAGCCGGTGCCGGAAAATACGCGTAGAAAGGGCCAGGGAACACGCAATATGGAAACGAGAGCGCGGCAAATGAACGCGGACTTGGTTGTTACGCAGGATAACGACCTATATACGGTGCAGTTAAAGGTGAATTTACGGAATCTAATATGGAGAATATGACAGATTTTATAGCGGAATTTGGGATCCGGCAGGAGGAGTGGCAAAGCTGGGGTATGTTCTTTGCGTTGCTGGGGTTGTCGCTATCGGTCGTTGCCATTATAGGGTTTTTCTATTATACCATCCGTTTTAAGGATCGGCGCGTCCTGTTGATAACCGTGCTCGCTATAGCGTCTTTCTGGCACGCGTTTACCTATGCGCTCATTTTCACGGGCTTCATTCGGGCGGTACCGGAATGGTATAACAAGGGCATTGGCTTTTACTACCTCATCGCGCCTTGTGCCTATTTTTTCGTTTTATTTTCCCTCTTTCCGCGGCTCAGATGGTCCCGATATGCGTGGTTGCATCTGCTGCCCTTTATCTTTGGGATAATGGACGCTATCCCCTATGCCATGGCTTCCATAGAAGAGAAAAGGGCATTGCTGGAAAGAGTGGTATATGATATGCAGCTGGGTGTAAGGCATGGATACGGCTATATCGATCAGAAGTGGCATTATATCGCTAAGTTTTTCATGGCCTTTATCTACCTGATAGCACAGTGGAGACTAGTCTATGTACACGATATGGAATTCTCGTCCATTTCTGTTGCTGTTCGGCGAAATGTCGTGTATTTTAGTCTGGTGTATTCGGGGCAGCTCCTGCTGCAAGGAGGAATGGTAGTGAGTTTATTGTCCAATTCGACGCAGAGCAGCTTCATTATGCAGAATATGGATCAATTGACGACGATTAGCTTCTTTTACCTGATACTCAGCTGCTGGTTGTTTCAGCATATGTTCCGGTTGGGCCTGCGCAGCGATGAAGTCAGGGCTATAACGTACGCAAAAATGAATGGATAATGATGAAAAATAAATATCGTTTGGCTATCGTGGAAGACCGGGAACCGGTGTTGGCAACGTTAAAGCTTTTTTTCGAGGCTAGCGCATCGTTCGACTTGCGCATTACAGCGTGTTCATTCGAAGAATTTACCGATGCCTGGAAGAGTGAAACGCTGGATATTGTACTAAGTGATATTGGTCTTCCCGGCAAATCGGGCATCGAGACAACCTGGTATATCAAAAGACGGATGCCGGAAGTGCAGGTGGTGATGTTTACGGTATTTGAAAACAAAGATGCGGTGTTTCAGGCACTGCGTGCGGGAGCATCGGGCTATCTGCTAAAAAGCACGCCGCTACCGCAGATGGAAGAGCATCTGTTGGAGGTACTCTCGGGCGGATCGGTCATGAGTCCGCAGGTAGCGCGGCTGGTGTTTGACCATTTCAATCCCGTGGCGGGCAAGAGCCAGTATGAGAAGACGGCCCAGCTGACACCACGCGAAATTGAAATTATGACGATGCTGCAGCAGGGTGCATCTTATAAGGAGGTCGCTACGCAGCTATTTGTCAGCGTGGATACGGTAAAATATCATATTCGTAATATCTACCAGAAACTGCAGGTGTCGAGCCGCGCAGAACTTATTTTGAAGTATAAATAGACGAGCTATTTAGACGTGTTTTTGGAATAACTAGCGAAAAAACCTTGATTACTGTCGTTCGTAACGCTGATAAGCATACGATTGGATCTATCCGTATAATGTCGGACGTTATTACCAGAACCGAAAAATTCGTATCGTTCGGCATAAAAGATTTTGGCTTCTTCTATTCGGGCATCGTTCCACACCAAACGAGCCGAAGTTAAGAGGTTATCCTCGAAAATATACCGCGCACCTAACGTGTAGTCAGACGCTTCCGTATAGACGAGTACGTTTGAGGCTTCATGGAGCAGTTGTCTTTTTTCGAAATCTTTCACGTCGGGTAGGGCTTTCCCAAACTCTATATAGGGCTCGACAACTTCCACAACAATCGGTTCTACTACCACTTGTGCGGTAACAAACTCGCCGAGTGCTTTCCCGGTAATAGTTGTTTTTCCGATATGACGGGCTTCAAACTTACCGTCGCTACCTACTACGCCCACAAATTCATCACTGGACGACCATTCCACGTCGGAGACATTTCGGATAGAGAAATCAAACGTGCCGTCATAACGCAGGGTTACTTCTGTTTGATTAATAGTTAATGGAAGGTTGTCGTTTTTGCCGCAGCTGATGAGCAGTGTGGATAGGGAGATGCATAAGATTAGTAATGGATTTTTCATGGTATAATGTCTTTTGTTTTTCATCTGATTTTGATTCGGTAGTTAAATCAGTTGCAAATTAAGAAAGAGAGAAGGGAAGATTTCCCACCCATGTGGGTAGTTTTGGCTAACCAGCAAAAAACCACCCACATGGGTGGGGAACTAGGAACTCGGGTTGTCTATGTTTGTAGCAACATCTACTTATGAAACCATCAACATTGATTCATACCTGTGTGGTATGAATCAATTTGATAGCTTCATCACCTAAAAGGATGAATTATTTACAGATGAAAGATATTTATGCTATCTATTTTTAGTCGTAAACGCAGATATAACGATCTCAGCTGGCTGGAGGTCGATGTGCACAACCACCTGTTGCCCCGCTTGGACGACGGCAGTGCCTCTGTATCACAGAGCTTGGAATTGCTGGCAGCGTTGACTAATCAGGGCATAAAGCAATTTATCGCTACCCCACATATCTGGGATGGCATCTATCCGAACAACAAAGTCAGTATACAACGGTCCTGGGAAGAATTGCTGCAAGATGCCGATCTTCCGAGAAATCAGGTTCGCTATGCGGCCGAATATATGGCGGGCGAACAGCTGTTGGAAGATCTTGATAATCCTTTGGTGCCCTTGCTTTGCCTGGCAGGCGGGTATCTGCTGGTCGAAATGCCGCTTGCTAGTGAGAGTCCGTTTATCATGGATATCATCCGAAAGCTGACCAGCCGTGGTATCACTCCGATTTTAGCACATCCCGAACGGTATATATACTACCAGCACGCCCCCAGTCTCTTAAAAACATATAAGGATATGGGCTGTCTATTACAGGTAAACCTGCTTTCCTGCTACGGGTATTACGGACCGAGAGAACGGAATGTCGTGAAATATTTGGCCGGAAAAGGTATGGTAGACCTCGTCGGAACAAACGTACATGACCAACGGCATGTGAAAGCCATTGAGCATTATGTCCGGAAAGAGGATGTATCCGGTTATTTTTCGGAGAAACTGCGTAACGCAGAGTTTCTCCTCGATTTAGGCTCAGACACGCGCTCGCGTAGAAAGATGCATGTCCATAAATACAGAACAGATGTATAGATCTGTTCAAACCCAGATGCCCTATGTGAGAACCTCGCTCATGTTGACGGACGCGATATGCTCGAATATTGCTTTCGTCGGGGCATTCTTCTGGGTAAAATCCCATGGTTTGGTGGCGGAAGAAGCTGTTCGGACAAACTTTTACGCCTTGTGGGTGCTGTTCAACCTGGTCAACGCTATCGCGGCATTGCACCTGCGTTTGTATGCAAGGAGTACCCTAAAGCAATTGAACAAGCTCATGTATGCCACCTGGAAATCTGTTGTTACATTACTGCTCGTGTTTACGGGATGTACGCTGATTGAACACCGCTTCCCCGGTGTTGGTTATTTCTTGGTCGTTTTGGCCACACTCGTCATTGTATACGTCGCGGTATCCCGCTTTCTCCTCGCGTATCTGTATAGACGACGCGCCCGCGCCTCCGTACAAACGATATCGAAATATTAGTATTGTCTCTCCGTTTTGCACTGTCACCGTGCAAAAAATGAATGTTTTTTCTGCAAAGAATATTTGGAAATATCCTATTAATATTTACCTTTGCCTCGTTATTTGTATTTAATCTAAATAGATGTAGAGGTAATGTAAAAACAGAATAATATAATCTAGTATAGCAACGATCCGAGAAGACGGCAATCTTTTTAGGCGTTGTTGGTGAGAAGAGGTCTGGCGGCAACCAGACCTCCGGACGGTAGATTCTCTACCATACTTTAATCGTCAAACTAAAGTAATGCAATATAATAAATTTTATACAGCCATGCTATTGGCTGTCGGGATTTTTGCATATAATCCTGCAGCAATTTTGGCTTCTACACCAAGCCATTCTAACAAAACTATTTTTCTACAGCAAGGGAGTACGCACCGTATAGTGGAGGCTTTCATCTCGGGATATGTAAAGGACTCCTTTGGGAAGGCTATCGAAAATGCGACCGTTACCGTCGTGGGCACGAATCGCCAAACAAGCACGGATATAGATGGGTTTTACAAATTGGAAATCGGACAAAAACACGACGTTTCCGTGGAGGTGACGGTCGTTGGTTACGTGACGCAACGTGTACTATTGAAAGATAACGAAATGTACAAAGACTTTCAGCTAAAAGTAGACGATCGTGTTATTGAAGCCATTAGTGTGAAAGGCCAAACCGAAAACCAACGGCGCGTTCACGAAATAAAAAGATCGGGGTTCAATGTGAGTGTTATCGATATGAACCAGTACGCTAACCAAACCGCGAATGTCAATCAAATCCTTCGTACGGCGCCTGGTGTTACGTTTAGAGAAGATGGTGGTTTGGGTTCAAATTTTGTTTTCCGCATCAATGGATTGGCGGCTAAAATCTATATCGATGGCGTTCCGATGGATGATTTTGGCTCGTCCATGTCGCTGAATAACATCCCTGTAAACTTAGTCGACCGAATCGAGATATATAAAGGAGTCGTCCCTGCGTTTTTAGGTTCGGATGCATTGGGAGGAGCGGTTAACATTATTACGAAGCAACGAAATCGACATTTTCTTGACTTGAGTTATAGCCTCGGCTCATTCAATACGCACCAAGCTTCTTTAGTGGGCATGTACACTAACCCGAAGAGCAAGCTTTCGATCCGTACAAACGCCTTCTACAACTATTCGGATAACAATTACAAAATGTACACGGAAAAAGAATACGGTGTGGTTTTACAACAAGAGGTCGACAATGAATTTGTGGCTATCGACGAAGCACGACGTTTTCATGATCGCTATTATTCGGCGATGGGGCAGGTGGAAGTCGGTTTGCGCGATAAAAACTGGGCAGATCAGTTTTTTGTTGGGTTGACGTATTCCGCTAACAACAAACAAAATCAGTTGGGTGCAACGATTAATACGGTGTACGGCGGCAATTGGCGGGAATCAACCTATCTCATGCCGACGATCAGTTATAAAAAGCAAAATTTTATCGTGGACCGGTTATATGCGGATATCTATGCAAACTACGGCTATGATGTATCGCGTGTCAGAGATACGGCTGACTTCAATTATAAGTGGAGCGGCGTTCCTATAACGAATAAGATAGGCCAAGCGCCAAATGATCCTGTTCACATCCGCTACAACACAAACAGCCTGCTCGGTAGGCTGAATTTCAACTACGATTTTGATGAAAGTCGGAACCATAGTCTAAACCTCAACTATAATGTCAATACCAATAACCGTCAGTCTTACGACATTATTTTAAATAATAACACGTCAGGATTACCAAGCGACATGGTCAGGCATATCGTGGGGTTGGCCTGGCAAAGTCAATGGCTGGACAAGCGTTTGGTCAACAACATTGCCGTCAAATACTATGGGCTGGATACGTACAAGCAAGAAGATCAACGTGTATTTGGCGAATATGATGAGGTGTTAAGTGGCTCTATTGTGTCGCAATCAAAATATTTCGGCTACCAAGGCTATAGTTTAGCTTCCCGGTATCGAATTTTTAAAGATGGGGGGGTAAAATTCTCCGCGGAACGGGCGTATAATATGCCGTCGATGAATGCGCTATACGGTGATGGGCAAAACTACCTGGCCAACTGGGACATCAAGCCCGAACGCAGCGATAATGTCAATGGTGGATTTTATTACAATACGTTCCTGAACGACGATCATTTTATCAATTTGGATATCTCCGGTTTCTACCGCTTGGCACAAGATTACCTCAACGTAAGGGTCGTTACCGACGATGAACGGGATAAGTATCAATTTTACAATATTCCAGGTGTTAAATTGTATGGTGGAAGTTTTGATTTTCGTTACGGTTATAAAGATATGATTACGGCATCCCTCAACGGTAGCTATGACAAGGCCATCGACAATCAAAAATATACGGACGACACCAACCAGGAGGTTCGCATATCCTATGGTTACCAAATTCCGAACCGGCCTTGGGCCTATGGTAATCTGGACCTTGGCTTTGCGCAAAACGATTGGTTCGAAAAAGGCAGCCGTACACAGATATCCTGGAATACACAGTATACCAAATGGTTTTATCTCAGTGATAGCCACCTCGGCTCGCTGGCTTCCAAAAATTATATCCCGACACAATTAGTTCACTCGTTGATCGTAAGCTATTCGTGGCATCGTAACCGCTATAATATTTCCGGCGAGGTCAGGAATTTATTGGATGAACGCGCGTATGACAACTTTCGCCTGCAAAGGCCAGGGCGGGCGTTCTATATGAAATTTAGAATATCATTATTATAATTTAACATCATCATCAAAAAATCATGAAGAAAAACAGATTAATTGGTTATTGTGCCATCGCAGCAACCTTATTCACGGCGTGTGAAGATAGCCCCAATGTTCCAGATGGTCCCGGCATGGAAAACTCCGAGTATACGGTATGGGTAGCGACAGAAAACGGATCGTATCTATTGACGACCGATGAGATCATGAAAGACACGCTGTTGTCTCCTCGGAATAATCAAGGGATTGATATCACCGGTTTCCTTCCCCAAGCGCGCTACGCGGGATATGCCTATTTCTTTAACGGCTACTATTACATGTCCAATGATGGTACGCGTTTCAGTAAGCTGCAAATTAACGAAAAAGGAGATGAACTCGTCGAGGTAGATAATTATGCTTTCCCAGGATACTTCTATCTTGGAAAAGTAGCTAGCCAATTGAGCACAACAGACGAAATTGTTTTCACGTCCACAGGAGCAAGTGATCCTGACCCCGAAAAGAAAGTATTTGAAAAAGACATTTACTTTATGAATACCAAGGACATGACGATCAATAAGACGTTAAAAGCTCAGATTCCAACCTTGGATTACACGGTATACAAGCCAGACGGAACGGTTGATCCGACCATTCTCAATGTCACGAGCGCACGCATTAGCGGCGGTAAAGCGTACTTTGGATTGTTTTATTATACATTTGATTATAAGGCGGTTAACCAAAATGCCTATGTGTATATCTGTGACTATCCGAGTATGGAAAACGGACATATTATGAGCGATGATCGGGCAAGCTATGTAGCCGGTCACTGGCAACGCGAAAACTATTCGTTTTTGGACGACAATAATAGCTTGTATATATTGACCAGAGGAAAAACCGATGGTACCTATGCCCTACTCCGTGTGAATAATGGTGAAACGGAATTTGATAAAAGCTACCTCTTCGACCTGAAAGATTATGCTGTAAAAGGTGGTGACCTCGCGTGGTTAGGGGAGGGAAAGGCTTATATAAGACCGTACGTCATCGATGTAGCTAGCAAAAAAATCGTAGCAAACTTAAACGAAATGACAGGGGGCGATGCCACAACCACGATCAATCTGATACAAGATGGCAATCTATACACGGCTGTTAAAACACCCGAATCGAAATGGTTTATCTACGAATACAATATTGCCACAAACACCGTTAAAAAGGGTGCTGAAATCGACCCTGGTGTGACGCAAGTATACCATATCAACAAATTAAAGTAATTACTTATTGTTTGTTTCATGTGAAAGGCCGTCCCCGGTTATGGGGTACGGCCTTTTTTGATTTTGACTTGAGTATAAGTCAATTTTTAGCAATTTTTGACTTGTCTTCAAGTCATAATGATGGTTTTTTAGCTGCGCAAACTGTAATCCACTATTACTCGCTGACGGGTTTTTTCGTCAGTCTCCCCGTTCGTCGTGGCACTACCGACGGTTTTTTAGCCGGCTCTTTCTCGCTGTTATTTTCTTTCACCCCATCCCGTTGTATTTTCACAAAGGCGAGCAGCGCCACAACCGAAATAGCTATCCACAAGAGATCAAAAAACAAGATATCGGTTTCGCCGGCAGCAAAGGTCTTCCAAATCCAGTTGCCACCATACAGCCCGTTCACAACCGGGATACAAAAACCCAATAGTGCCCCCACTAGCAACGTCTCCTTATTGGTCGCGCGAAGGTCTCTTCGTATCACGTAAAAGATAGATAGCGCCAACCAGCTGTAAAAATAAACCGAATAGATGAAGTCTTGGTTCACTTCCGGATACACTTTTACGGCAATAAAGGTAAACGCTGTAACGGGTAACATGGTCAGGCAGATCGCCAAAAAGATGTTACTCGCCCAAAAATTGAATACACGTTTGTGCTTCGGTATATTATTTTTATCGCGCGCCACTAGCCAGATCAAGATGCCGGAGATGATGACAATGCAGCCCATGATACCCAATATAAAAAACGTAATCTTCACCGGATACCCTCCGAAATCGCCAAAATGCAGGTGGTAGATGATGCTGGATACCTTATCTTTATAGGACGAAGTGCTGTGTGGATCTTTCTCGTAAATCAACTGCTGATCGTGGATACGGTAGACGGCCTTCCCTTCTCCCGAGAAATTGAGCTTCGGATTCGGCTTGGCATGGACGATAAGGTGCATGCTTTCATCGCCGTAATTTTTGAGGAAGACACGGCTGAATTCGGCGCCGTTCCATTTTTGTTTTAATTCCGCCAGATAGGGTTGGGTGTTGAAATCCTGATCGATAGGCTGGTATAGGTATTCGTAGGTCTGGCTATCGGAAAAACCTAAATCCAGGTAGAGTTCTTCCTGTTTGCCATCGTATAAGTAGTTGGTCAACGGCTTTACGAGCACCCAATTGACGATCAGGATAATACCGGTCAACGCAAAAATAAACTGGAAAGGGAAGCCGATTACACCCAATGCGGTGTGCATGTCGGTCCATACGGTTTTCCATTTGCTCCATGGACGGAATATAAAGAAATTGGATACGATTTTATCCCAATGCAGCAATAACCCCGTAATAAGCGCGAAGAGAAATAAAAAAGATACGAGTCCAGCGATTGTATAGCCAAACGGCATGCCGATGCGGATGGGAACCTGATTCAGCTGGGCCAGGAAGTGCAACCGGTATAGAAATTCACCCATATCGTAACTTTCGGCATAGGTGCTCGCTTTTTCCTGGTGAAAATCATAATAAAAGAAACTCGCATCGCCGCCCCCCCGACGGCCGCGTCTTTGCCCTTCTGCTGGCGCCTGTTTCGGTTTGCTGACCGTGGTGTCTTTCGATACGCTCATGTTTACGGAAGCCCCGAGCGAATGGGGCTGTAAGTAGAAGGTAATGTCCCTCCCTTGTAGATTATGGGTTTGCCGGAGCGAATCCAACAAAAAATCGAAGTCTTTTCCAACCTCCTTATTCGCCTCGTACGAGACGCCGTGTTGCCAAGCCTGTATCTCGTGCTTGAAGAAAGAAAAGGAGCCGGCAAAAAAGATAACATAGAGGAGGGCACAGATAACAATCCCGCTGATGGTATGCGTATTGAAATAGATATTGTAATTACGTATGTTCATTTGTTTTAACCGTGTAAGAAATGAAAAAGGAGATAAAAAACCGCTGTTAAGGCAGGGTAAAGTACCCAAATCCACCAGCCATTCTTTACTAGAAAAGCATATAGCAGCAGAAAAGCCCAAAGTACATAGCCGGATAGATAGGCAGTGATAACAATATCTTTATCCGCGAATAGACAGGTCAACATCAAGTGAAAGCTGACCATGACGAAATATCCTCCTACAAAACCGCCGGTAATTTTTAGAAAGCGCTGGAAAGGACTACTGAGATATTTTTTATTTGCAGGCATAAGAAAATGAACTAAAAGATACAGGTTTCGAGCAGGATGGAGAGGATGAAGATACCCAACAGGTGTGTCCAACGGATATAGCGTAACGGATTCAGGAGAATCACGACGCTAAGTGCTGCCATGACATAGCCGCCGAAGGCAAAGGTGCCTGATCCGAACCCTTGGTTGTGGATAATGATGGCCCAAGACGCGATAAAGAGTACCGAAGCGATGATCTTGGCCTTTTTACCGGATTGCGCCACCCGCAGGAATCCCGGCGGAACCTTGCCTAGTTTTGCTTTCTTCGAGGTGATATAGCACAGATAGCAACCCGCAAAGAGGATAAGGAAAAGTAAACTATACATCTACTATTTAGATTTGATTTAAATAAAGGCAAAGATAGTTTATTTTGGAAAAAAAGCAACAAATCCTTATTTTTTTAACGAGGCTACATATTCGGAAGGGGTCATGCCAAACTGTTTGGCAAAGCTCCGGCCAAACTGTGCCGACGAGTTAAAGCCGGTAATGGAGGCGATCTTTAAAATTTTAAAATGACCTTCTGCCAGTAACGAGGCGGCATGCTTCAGCCGCGTGATATTAATGAGCTCATGGGGCGATAGATTCGAAATGGCTTTTGTCTTCCGATAAAGCGTAGACCGGCTCATATGCATAACATCGGCCAAGAAATCAACATCCAGGGTGGTGTTGTCCATGTTCTTGACGATCGTGTCATTTATTTTTTCCAGAAAAGCTTCATCGGCTTTATTATAGGCCATACTTTTGATATGGACCAGGGGAGACTGTGCATAGTGGTTTTTAATTTTATCCCTTACGGTCAGGAGATTCACAATTTGGGTCAACAGATGGCTTGGCGAATACGGCTTTTCGATGTAGGCATCCGCACCGACTTCCAGCCCCTCAATCTTCGCCTGCAGACTATTTTTCGCCGTCAGAAGCACGACGGGTATATGCGCATGGTTGATGTTTTTCTTGACGGTGGCACACAGTTCGAAACCATCCATACCCGGCATCAGCACATCGCTGATAATCAGCTGTACACTGATTTCCTCTAACAAATCCAGGGCGGCTTGTGCATGATCAGCGGTATAGACGATAAAATCTCTTTTGAGGATGTTGCTGGTAAACGTTCTGACCTCGGCATCATCTTCCACGAGTAAAATAACGGGGAGATTGGGCTCGTCGATGCCTAAGTTTATTTCCGGTACATCCACTTCTTCCGCGGTGGATACCTGGCGGTCGATGGTATATTGTTGTTCTTGCTCTCTGGGAAGGGAAAGTTCAAAGCAAGTTTGTCCGTTGCGGTCGGGATGCAGGGTCAAGGTACCCTTATGCAATTCGGTCAGTGATTTTGCCAACGAGAGGCCGATACCTGATCCGGCTTTTGTTTTGGCACTTTCTAACCGATAAAAAGGTTCAAATATTTTCTCCCGGTACTTATACGGGATCGGATCCCCATCGTTCATCACCGTAATGTGGAAGGTTTCCGCATCTGCGGAAGTTTTGATATACACCGTGGAGGCGGCGTACTTCAACGCGTTATCCACGAGATTGCTCACGATCTTGGTCAGTGCTTCCGCATCGGCATAGACCCGTAATGGGGTCTGTTCTATAGCGACGTTCATCGAAATCGCCCGTTCGGCAACAGCTGGTTGAAAACGCGTACATATATCCCGCACGAGCGCGTTCACATCCAGTTGAACAAAGCTGAGGTTAAATCCCTTCTGCTCCGTTTTTCTAAAATCCAACAATTGACGCGAAAGTTCCAAAAGCCGGTCGGTATTCTTTTTCATGATCGTTAGGTGCTCGCTGAATGGTGCTGCATCGGGGCTATGGTGGAGCATGTCTTCCAACGGGCCGTTGATCAAGGTGAGGGGTGTCCGGATCTCATGGGTTACCTGTGTAAAAAAGTTAATTTTTGCGCGGTATAGCTCCTTCTCTTTCTGCGTTTCCCAGCGTTCTATCTTTTCCCGGTGCTTGATCAGCACCCGTTTATGGTACTGCCGTATGATCGCCCAGGTTACACCCGCCAACAGGAGGATATAGAAAAGGAGTGCCGGGGTGCTGGCCCAAAAGGGTGGTGCGATGATAATCTCCAGCTTCGTCACGGGGGCATCCCCGCCCTCACCGCCATTGGAGGCTTTGACCATAAAGGTATATTTGCCGGGCGAGAGATCGGTAAAATATACTTTTCGGTTGGTTTTGAGGTAGGTCCAATCATCGTCGATGCCCTCCATGCGGAACGCGTATTGGATCATATCGGGTGCGGTGAATCCCAGCGCCGCAAAATCAATACTAAAGTTTGACTGGGTATGGCTTAACCGGATGGCCTGCGAGAAGTTAAGGGGAAAATCAGCTTCCTGATTGTTGATTTGAAACCCGGTAATATAGACGTTAGATAGCGCATGGTTTTCGCGGAAAGATGCCGGGGCAAAGCGGATCATACCCTTCAAGCTTCCAAAATACATGGTGCCGTCCTGATCTTTAAACGCCGAACCATAATTAAACTGATTACTGAGCAGCCCATTGGATTTGCTGTACGTCCGTATGTGGCCGGTGGACGGATTAAACCGTACCAGTCCTTTCGCGGTACTGATCCATAAATGCCGTTGATGATCTTCCAGTATCTTATAAAAGGTATTGGTCGGAAAATTATCGTCTGTGGTATAGCGCTTGAAACGGGTTGCTCCCCGCTGCAGCATACAGAGACCATTTTCGGTCGTTACCCACAGATTCCGGCCACTGTCCATAAACAACCCATTGATTTCATTGCTACTGATGCTAGCGCTATCTTGTCCGTCGAACAGGTAACTGCCGGATCGGTTCGTTCGGGGATTGAAAAAATACAGACCATCGCGAAGCGTTCCGGCCCAGACGGTACCATCGTCTTCCTCGAGCAGTGCGGTATAATGTTTATTGCCCGGCACTTCATTTAATAGTAGAAAATCATCGGTATCGGCATGGTATCGATACAGTCCGAAAGCCGTGCCTACCAGTAATTCGCCTTGCTTGGTGGCCAGTAAGCTTTCTATAAAATTATGCTTGAACTGATTGGGTGCAGGACCGGCTTTATACCGTTTGATAACTTTCGATGTATGGATATCAAGTACGTCTAAACCATGCTCAAAGGTGCCTATCCACAGTTGGTCGCGGTATATGGCCAGTCCGTGGATGTTGGAATGCGAAAGACCGTTGTTCGCTGTCGTGAGATTTTCAAACGTGTTCGTCTGGGGATTGAATTTGTTGAGGCCGGCATCCTCGGTACCAATCCAGAAATTTCCGTTTTTATCCTGTACAATCTCCCGTACGGCATCGCCCTGTATACTATTCTCACCCGACTTCGGGTAGTAGGTCGCAAAAGGAGTGTAGGGCTGCGGGTAATAACTCAGTCCGCCAAAATAGGTGCCACACCAGATACCGCCTTCTTTATCTTTGGTGAGCGTATACACGGCATTATCCGAAAGCGAATACGGATCATGGAGGTTATTCCGTAAATGGGTATACTGTTGATTTTTGATATGATAAACATATATGCCCGACTCGGTTGCCATCCAATATTCGTCCGTACCCGTTTTTAAAAAGTCCCGCGCAAAGACTAGGGATTGGTCGGTGTTTTTTATCGGGATATCGGTTGATTGCCGGGTCGCCAGATCAAATAACTTAATCCCATGGCTGGAGGTGGCAACAAATAACCGGCCATCGCCGGTGTCCTCGATCTTTTCGATCCAGCGGGTTACGACCGGCGTGGCATCATCAAAAATAGCAAAACTTTCAAATCCGCCGTTATCCTCCTGATAGCGCTGCACAAAGCCACGTGCGGTAGAAACCCATACGTCATCATCCTTGGTGATCGTAACCGAGGTGATTTCGCCATGCTCCCCATGCTCGAAAGCCGTTATCTTTTGCTGTTGGGGGGTATACCGTTGTAACACACTGGCCGCTGCAAACCAAATATTCCCCTTTCCATCTGCCTGTAGGTTTGTAATATCTTTATTTTTTGTTTCGGGTACGGCGGCAAAGCTATCTTCGTGGGGATCATACCGGTAAAGACCCTTCAGTGTGCCCACCCAGATGAGGCCATTTTCATCTTCCAATAACGAATGTATAAAATTATGGCCTAAGCTACCGGCTTGTTTCGGATCGTGCCGATATACCCGAAAATGATAGCCGTCAAATCGGTTAAGGCCATTTTTGGTGCCAAACCACATAAAACCGTACTGATCTTGTAGGCTACACATCACGGTGTTGTGGGATAATCCGTTCTCGACGTGGTAGTGTCTAAAGTTAAAGGACTGACCAACTAAAGACAGACTAACCATCAGGAGAGCCCAAAACGTACATAAGGTTTTCATCGTTTGCTGGTAGCCGTTCATCATCGATTAAATTTTAAGCAAAATAATGCAAAAGCTTTATAATTCCGCTCAAACAGCCTCAAAATAGGCATAATTGATACGTATTGCATACATTTTGAACCAATACGTGCTTCGATATTAACGTACTTCGCTGTTACCAATTTTAAATTTATAGTCACATGAACAAGATCATTATTGTTTTTATCGTATGTATGCATGTGTTTGCCTTACATGCACAGATTACAGGAACCGTCTGGGATAAAGACGGGCCATTAAAAGGTGTTGCCGTTACGGTGAAAGGTAGCAGCACGGCTGCACAAAGTGACCAGGACGGTCATTTTCGTATTGCTGCCGACCCGGCTGCCGCACCGGTGTTGGTATTTTCGCATATCGGCTACCTGACCCAATCGGTTACCGTATCTGGCACACAACCGCTGCAGGTGATCCTGCAGGTGGCGAGTACGGATCTGGATGAGGTGGTCGTTGTCGGTTATGGTACCCAACGTAAACAGGACCTCACCGGCGCGGTGTCGGTCGTGAACGTCGCCGATGTACAGAAAAGGCAGGCCACGACGGTTGCGGAATCCCTGCAAGGCTTAGCCACCGGTATCCGGGTACGCGGAGGCGGACGTCCCGGTTCGGAAGCACAGATCCAGATCCGGGGACTGAAAAATTTCTCGGGCACACCACCTTTATACGTGGTCGATGGATTGATTACGACGGCCAACCGAGATTTCAATCCGAGCGACATCGAATCCATCCAAATCCTGAAAGATGCATCTGCTGCAGCGATCTACGGCTCGCGGGCAGCAAATGGGGTGATTATCATCACGACCAAACAAGGACAGAAAGGGCCGGCGCAGATCGAAGTCTCGGCGAAATCTACCCTGCAAACGACCCCGCGGTATAATCTGGCAAAGACCGAGGAATTTGCCCGGTTAAACTACATGGCTTATGACAACGCCAATGTGCCCCGGCAAGATCTAGATATGACGGTAGATACCGACTGGCAGGATGCGGCTTTCCGTACCGGAAAAGTGCAGGAGTATTCGATGAGCTTCTCGGGCGGCAGCGATGGTGGGAACTATTTCATCTCCGGCGGTTATTTCGACAATCAGGGTGCGGTTATCAGTACCGATTTTAACCGATATAATTTTCGGGTAAATACGGTCAGTAGAAAGGGTATCTTCACCATCGGTAAAAACTTAGCCATCAGCAGTGTCAAAACCGATGAAATGTCGGGCAACCCGTATATTGATGTGCTCCGCTTATTACCAACGATTCCGGTCTATAATCCAGACAATCCAGGGGGCTATGGTTACGGTGATGAACGCCGCGCGCGCACCTTCGGGTCAAACCCGGTCGCTATTGCCGATCTGGATGATCGAACGAATGCGAACCTCCGTATCCGTGGTAACCTCTTTTCGGAATTGCAGTTGCTGCCTTCGTTAAAATATCGCTTCAACCTGGGGTATGAAACCAGCCGCGACCATCACACTTACTTAAGAAAGGCGGGCAGCTGGACATTAAACCAACCCCTAGACCCATCACAATACCATGAGAATAGAGCCGAATCGTCGACGATCCTTGTCGAAAACACGCTTTCTTTTGAAAAGGAATTTAATGCACATCGGCTGAACGTATTGGCAGGGCAATCCTATCAGCGGGACCGCTATGCGCAAATGTGGGGAACCAAACGCAATATGTTGGAAAATCCGTCTGGCGGTTATTACACGGTGCTTGATCAAGGGAACGAACCCCAAACGGGCGGATTTGCCAACCGGACAGATATCATCTCCTATTTCGGGCGGTTTGAATACAATTACGCCGATAAATACTTGGTGAATGGTATTATCCGTACCGATGGTGCTTCCCGCTTTGGGAACAATTATAAGTTCGGCACGTTCCCTTCTATTTCCGGAGCGTGGCGGATCAGTCAGGAAGATTTTTTCCAGGCTTCCTGGATCAACGATCTGAAGGTGCGGGCGAATTACGGAACCTTGGGTAGCAGCAACATTGGCCCGTACGATTATATCCCGGTCGTCAATACCTTCCCCACGATCGCCATGGGCCCCGGCCAGGTGACTTTGCCGGGCGCAACACAAGTTCGGCTGGCCAATCATGATCTTCGTTGGGAAACGCTCGTACAACAAAACTATGGTTTCGACGCGACGTTCTTAAACAACCGGATTAACGTCAGTGCCGAATATTTTATTTCCAAAACTAAGGATGTGCTGCTTCAATATCCGTTGTTACTGTCAACCGGAAATGACGGGGGTAATCCTTTCACGAACGGGGCTACGCTTGGCAATCGGGGCGTGGAGCTGTCGGCCACCTACCAAGAGAATACCAAACCTTTTCAATACAGTGTGACCGCCAATATCACCACGTTGCGGAATCGGGTCATTGATCTGGGCTATGGACAAAACCGAACATTCTCGGGGAATACCGTTACCGAGAAAGGCCAGCCGATCGGGATGTGGTATGTGCTCGAAACCGACGGCATATTCCAGAATATTGAGGAGATCAACAGCTATCAGAATGCGGAGGGCAGGGTGATCCAGCCGAATGCACAGCCGGGCGATATCCGTTTCAAAGATCATAATGGCGACGGTACGATCACCAATGCCGATAAAACCATTGTAGGCGACGCGTGGGCAGATTATGAGATGGGCTTAAATATGAACGCTTCCTATAAGCAATTCTCTTTCAGCATGGATTGGTTTGGATCGTTCGGGGCGATGGTGTTTAACGGCCCGCGCAGCGTAATGGATATGTTCTCCGACAATACGAACTATCGTGCCGGTATACAACCTTGGACACCAGAAAATCCGAATACCGACGTACCACGTGCCTATTATGCGAGTACGATCAATGCGCGGGGGGATACCGACCGCTGGTTGGAAGATGGCAGCTTTGTCCGTTTAAAATATATCGGTGTTAGCTATCGCCTGCCGAGCAGCTTATTGGACAAGATTTATTTCAGCGAAGCACAGGTGACCCTATCTGGACAGAACTTACTCACGTTTACCAAATACACGGGGCTTGATCCAGAGTTCAATAACAGCAATATTTTCCAGAAAGGACACGATTTCGGGGTATTCCCGAATCTGAGAACGGTTTCATTAGGTGTACAATTTAGATTTTAAAATGATGAAAAAGAGCATATTTATTCTCCTGATAACAGTATCTTGTTTGCTTTCGTGTGATAAAAGCTTACTTGATCAAGACAATCCCAATACCCTCACCGAATCGCAATTCTGGGCAACAGAATCCGATGCGCAGCGTGGCGTAAATGCCATTTACCATATGTTTTATCAGCCGGGTACCTGGTCGCGGTGGATCTATTTCCGCTTGGACCTCACCTCGGATGAAGGCTTTAGCAAAAGCCCTTGGATAGAACTGGCCGACTGGACGCGGTTTCAATATGTCAATTACAATTTTCTGGAGGGAAATGTCATCACCTATAAGGATACGTATAAAGCGATATTCCGGTGTAACCAGGTGTTGACCCATGTACCCACGATTGAATTTGCGGACGAAAACAAGAAAGCACAGCTGCTGGCCGAAGCGAAATTCCTCCGCGGATTTTACTATTATTACGCTGCGTTGCTGTGGGAAAACTTCCCAATCGTGACGACCTTGCAAAGTCCGACCGATATGCCGGAGGCCAGCACCTTGGCGGATGTCTGGGCGCTGGTAGAGACCGACCTGTCAGAAGCCGCCCAAGCCTTACCGCTGCAGTGGAATGGAAATGACATCGGTCGGCCGACCAAAGGCGCTGCACTAGCCCTATTGGGAAAAACCTATATGCAGCAGCATAAATGGAACGAAGCGAAATCGGCTTTAGATTATTTTTTCACCGGCGAGGGAACGCCTTATTATGATCTGGTGGCGTATCAAGACAACTTCCGTGCGGAAAATGAAAATAATAAGGAGTCTGTTTTTGAAATTCAGTTCTCCGACGCGAATAAAACCGCGGAGGGCGATATCCCGAGCTCGACGATGAGCACGAACCGTGCGCAGTTTTTTGCACCCCGCTCGATCGGCTGGTCGGACGGACAGGCGCGCTATTGGCTGGTGACCGAATTCAAGAAGGAAAAAACCGTGGACGGGGAAATCGATCCACGTTTACGCTACTCCTTGTTTTATCCCGGCTTAGAGGCAGATTTTGGGGATAAGGTGTACGGCAGAAGCTGGCAATGGGATGCCGATGAAGCGTGGTTTCGGAAATATGCGCGGGATTATAAACAAAATCACGACGATTACTTCAACGAGGTCAATAACCGGGTGATCCGTTTTGCGGATGTATTGCTGTTATACGCCGAAGTTTTAAATGAACTTAACCAAACCGCCAGTGCCTATCCGTATGTAGATCGGGTAAGGGCGCGTGTCAACCTCGCCCCTTTAGCGACAGCACACCCCACCATTGGAAACGATAAAGACCGCTTCCGGGAACGGCTGAAAATGGAGCGCGCCTTGGAGCTATGTGGCGAGAGCGTCCGCTGGGCAGATTTAAAACGATGGGGGGATCTGGAAACGCAGGCGGGTATAAACCGTGTGGCGGAACGGGATCCCGATTTCAACAACTTTGTGTTGGATAAACACATACGTCTGCCTTTACCGGAGATAGAAGTCGCTAATAACCCTAATCTTACAACGAACAATCCGCATTATTAACATTTTTTAGATATCGCTATGACTTATTGCACTTTATTCAGACGTCTCGTCCAACATACGTTTATGTTTCTTTCTTTGGTGGCCTGCGGGAAAGACAACCCACCTACGGTGGAGCCGCCGCCGGACCAGCCGGATCAGGAGGAGGTTTATATTCAGTGGGACCAACAAACACGCCGGAAAGTTTCCTCCGGCCCGAATACCCGGTATGCGGGCTATGCCCGGATTATCCAGCTGCCGGACCAATCCTTACTTGGAATTTATGAAGCCGATGGCAGTGTCGTAGCCGTGAAAAGCAGTGATCTGGGCAATAGTTGGTCGGAACCGGTGGTGGTTGCGGCTCGTGGGGAGGGCACCAATATGTGCGTGCCGGACTTATTGTTGTTAAATGACGGGAAAACCTTACTCGCGCTGTATAACGGTCGGCCTTTTGCGATTTCCCCTGAACGGAAATTCGATATACGGATCAAGAAAAGTATAGATGCTGGACAAAGCTGGGCCGACGAAAAGGTGTTATATGAGGCGGGGCATCAGTTCGAAAATGGCTGCTGGGAACCGGCAGCTATTCAACTGCCTAACGGTGAAATACAGCTGTTTTTTGCCAACGAAGGCCCTTATACGCAATCTAACGAGCAAAATATTTCCATGATTCGCTCGCAGGATAATGGTGCAACCTGGACAGCGGATCCGACGATCGTGAGTTTCCGCCCCGGCAGAAGGGATGGCATGCCTGTTCCTGTATTGCTGAACAACGGGAAGGATATCGTGGTCGCGATAGAGGATAATGCGATTCAAACCTTCAAGCCGTATATTTTGCGCAATAGCCTGGAGGAGAACTGGGCGACGACGATCGGTGCAGAAAGCCCGAACCGGAGCTATGCCTTATTACAACCTGTGGCAAATGAAGTTTATGCCGGAGCACCTTATATCCGGCAATTAAGCACCGGGGAGACGATCTTGGCTTACCAAGGTACCGAAGGCCGTACCCACGACATGAATTTTGCCGATATGAAAGTCGTGATTGGCGATGATCAGGCGAAAAACTTTACCAGCAAATCCGTGCCGTTTTCGATTCCGGGCAACAAATCCTGCCTATGGAATAGTATAACGGTGCTCAGCGATAACACGATCATCGCGGTAACCAGTACCAATGCATACGGAACGGGTGATACGGAGGTGTGGATGGTTAAGGGAAAACTTATCAACAATACAAATAAATAGCACTATTAAATGACAATCATGCAGAAAAACAGGATTTTTTTTATGGCCGTATTGCTGAGTATACTGCTGAACAGTTGTACGGAAACGCAAAAAAAAGCAACGGAGCCAGACCGGGTAGTCTGGACAAAAGAACAGGCGAATGCTTGGTATAAGGATCAGGAATGGCTGGTTGGGGCTAATTTTACACCAAGTAACGCCATTAACCAGCTGGAGATGTGGCAAAAAGAGACGTACGACTCGGTCACCATTGACCGGGAATTGGGTTGGGCGGAAGCGCTGGGCATGAACACGGTACGGGTTTATCTGCACGATGCGCTGTACGAACAGGACTCTGTGGGTTTTCTTAACCGGATCGATCATTTTCTAGGCTTGGCGGACCGGCATAACATCAAAACACTGTTGGTTATTTTTGATTCGTGCTGGGATCCGTTCTTTGCCTTGGGCGAGCAGCGGGAACCGACGCCTTTTAAGCATAATCCGGGCTGGGTACAGAGCCCCGGACAGTTGGCTTTAAAGGATTCCACGCAATATCCGCGATTGGAGCGTTATGTGAAAGGTGTTATCAAGCGGTTTGCAAACGACTCCCGGGTTTTAGGTTGGGATATCTGGAATGAGCCGGATAATATGACGGGACCTTCGTACGAAAAAGTGGAGACACCGGATAAGGTTGATCTCGTGCTTCCTTTGCTGGAAAAGTCTTTTGCCTGGGCAAGATCGGCTAATCCGTCGCAGCCGATTACCTCGGGTGTATGGATGGGCGATTGGTCTTCGGAGGAAAAGATGAAGCCGATCGAGAAATTGCAGGTCAAGGAATCGGATATCATCACGTTTCATAATTACGACAGTCCGGCAGAATTCGAGGAACGGATCCAATGGTTGCAACGTTACGAAAAGCCGATGCTCTGTACAGAGTATATGGCCCGCCCGAATGGTAGTACCTTCGCCGGATTTTTGCCTATTGCCAAAAAATATAACGTGGGTATGATCAACTGGGGTTTTGTAGACGGGAAGACGCAGACGAAATTTCCGTGGGATTCGTGGACCAAAACCTACACGGCAGACCCGCCGGTATGGTTCCATGACATCCTGCGAAACGACGGCAGTCCGTATGACCCCGCCGAGACGGAACTTATCAAAGCCTTAACAGGCGCAAAATAAGATATTGGATTGACCAGGTCGCAAGTGAGGCGACCTGGTTTTGCATTTTCTCCTACTTAGCCAATCTAGTTTTCTTTTTTCTCTTATTCCACCAAACTAAAAATCCCGTGATAGGAAGACTGGCGCAGATCAAACTGATTAGAAAAGCAAAAACCTTACCCGGCAGACCACCGATAGAGCCTACATGAATATCATAATTCATCATCGAAAGCTGATCGGCAAAAGACGCCTCGCGGAATTTACTACCATCCATTTCCAATGGCGCTAAGGTATAGCGGTCGTAGAAATATTCGCTATGGTCATACCACTGGCCTATGAGGTGGTAAACGGTAATGTCTATTGGGTCATCGTCATCTGCGGGGTAGGGCGTCATGTACATCCCGTTGATATCGTCCGCTGTTTCCAGTGTTTTGTACCAAGCTTTATCCAATGGGCTTAAGGCATCCTTCCAAAGCAGATCTTTATTCGAAGGGTCGGAATGAGGGTGATGGTGTCCTTGTTTAATATCACCTCCCGAAAAGACGAAGTACACCGCTTTATCAACCCATGCAAAGCTCCACACCAATCCGGTTATCGCAAGAACGAACGCAAAAATTAAACTATAAAATCCCAAAACATTGTGTAGATCATAATTAACCCGCTTAAAACTACCCTTTAGCTTGATCTTGAAACTCTTATCCCTATTGGCTTTACTCCATCTTTTCGGCCACCACATCACGATGCCCGTTACCAATAACACCACAAAAACCAACGTCGCTATACCTACGATAGGCTTTCCGATTTCGGAAGGTAGCCATAAGGCCTGATGTCCGTCTAAGATAAAATTAAAGAAATTAAATTCGTCGCCTCCGCGCGGTGTTTGTTTCTTGATAAACTCACCCGTATAGGGGTTCATAAAGACAACGGAAAATGTCGCCTTTCCATCTGTCATTCCGATATATCCTGCAGCCGCGGCTTCTCCTCGATGACCATAGGTGAGTCCAGTTGGCCGCTGTCCAGGCATATATACCGCCGCTGTGTCTAATAAACGACTCGGTGGCACAAACTGTTCGGCCTGCTGTTCCACGAATCGCCAAGGTTCCATCATATCTTTTATTTCTTGCTGAAAGGCATAGAAACAGCCTGTGATACTAATAATAAATACGATAATACCCGAAACGAGCCCTAACCAAAGATGTAACCAGTCATTTATCTTACGGAATAAAGCCTTTTTTTCTTTTTTTCTTTTGTTTTCGCGCATAGTATACAATTGAATCGCATTTTTTTCAGCTACGATCTATTTTTGTTTAAATTGAGTCTAAATAATATTTATATTTGCCGACAAATATACTAACTCCTTTACGGATAGGTAGAAATATGATAGCAAAAAAGATGACTCTATATACCAAAAGTGCACGAGTTCTGATATTACTAAGCTTTATTTGTTTAGTCTACCCCCGCTTAGGGCTGGCACAAGATACCACCAAAACGGTATCGCAGCAAAAGCAAATAGACGAAGTACACGTCCTAAAAAAAACCGAAGCCCGTGCAACAAAGGAAGAACCATTCAATGTCAATGTTATTGAAACAAAGCGTTATTTTAATTCGACGTTAGACCTTAACCAGCTGCTTACCCGGACCACCGGTATCCGTGTTCGGGAAGATGGTGGGCTAGGGTCCAGTTTCAATTTTTCGTTAAATGGTTTTAGTGGCAAATCGCTCAAATTCTTCCTGGATGGTATTCCGATGGATAACTTCGGCTCGTCCCTTTCGTTGAATAATTTCCCGGCGAGTATGGCCGAACGCGTCGAAGTGTACAAAGGCGTCGTTCCCATATCGTTAGGTGCCGATGCCTTGGGCGGCGCAATCAATATCATTACCCGGAGCAATGCCAACTACATGGATGCCTCCTATAGTGTAGGGTCTTTTAACACGCATAAAGCCGGCTTGAACGGCGCTTATACCGATACCCAAACAGGATTATCCTTCCGGTTTAACGGCTTCTATAACTATTCGGACAATAATTATAAAGTAAACGTCGAGCCTATCCGAGATCGGGTGAAGCTTCCCGAGCAGGAAGTGGAGCGGTTCCATGATGGGTATAGTTCGCTGGGCGGACAAGTGGAGTTTGGCGTGCGCGACAGAACATTCGCCGACCAACTTTTCATTGGCTTATTGGCGGCACAAAATGATAAAGATGTACAGACCGGTGTTACGATGGAACAGGTCTTTGGTGCCATGACCAGGGAAAGTACTTCTATTATCCCTACCGTTAAATACAAAAAGGATAATGTATTTATCCAAGGTCTTGACTTCAATCTCTACGGAGCTTATAACATGACCAGAAACGGATTTGTTGACACGGTTGGGCTCACGTATAACTGGCTGCAGGAAACAACACCCCGGAGTGGTGGAGCTGAGGGCAGCAGAACACAACTAAAACAACGCGATAACGAGGGCTTACTCAGTGCAAATCTGGCGTATGCCCTACATCCCGACCATTCGTTGGCACTGAACTACGTGCTGACGGATTTCCATAGGAAATCGAGTGATGTGGAGCAACCAAACAATGTTACGCTTAAAATGCCGCAACGTCTGCGTAAACAAATCCTGGGCTTAGGATTGGATAGCCGTTTCGGGCCGTTACGCACGAATATATTTACAAAATATTATGGTTTACATGCCGAATCATTTGAAAATGTAAACGTCGAAAATACCTCCAACTATATCGAGACTAGCAGCAGCCAGAATAATTTGGGTTACGGTGTCGCCGGGACGTATTTTTTTCTACCACGTTTACAAGCAAAAGCGTCTTATGAGCATACTTACCGTTTGCCCGAACCTACCGAACTTTTGGGAGACGGGCTCTTCACGATACGCAATGAAAAACTGAAGCCCGAAAAAAGTGATAATATCAACCTCGGTGGATTGTATGCATTTACTGTTCATAAAAATCATAACGTTCAGGCAGAAGCGAATTTTATCTACCGCAACTCCAAAGACTATATCCGGTTGGAGCAGGCGCGCAACCAGCCAACTAACCGTAAGTTTATCAACGTAGGCGATGTCAAGACCACCGGGATAGAAGGTGAGATCCGTTACAGTTGGAAAAACCTGCTCTACAGCAGCATCAACCTCAGTTACCAGAACATTATTGACAAAACAGAATTCATCTACACCGAAACATTAAGCGGTAATTTGGTGACTCCAAACCTCAACTATGGATACAAAGTCCCCAATATCCCGTATCTGTTTGGTAACGTCGATTTAGGACTGCGCTTACAAGATTTGGGTGGAAAGGGACGCGTAGCCAACATCCAATACCTCCTAAATTTTATTGAGAAGTATTATCTCACGCCAGAACAACTTGGTGCCAATAATCCCGATATGATACCACGTCAGTTCGCCCATAGTGTCATGGCAGACTATGCTATTGCAGGAGGCAAATACAATATCGCGGTCGAATGTCATAACCTGACGGATAGCCGGCTTTTTGATAATTACAGAATGCAAAAACCGGGACGTTCCTTTATGTTAAAAATCAGATATTTTATACATAATTAATTCAAAATAGATATGAAAACAATCAAGCAATACACAAAGAAAGCATTGGTACTTGCACTGCTATT
This sequence comes from Sphingobacterium micropteri, assembly GCF_014692515.1. GTDB lineage: Bacteria > Bacteroidota > Bacteroidia > Sphingobacteriales > Sphingobacteriaceae > Sphingobacterium > Sphingobacterium micropteri. The sequence continues at coordinate 121,524 of NZ_JACOIK010000002.1, forward strand.
TTCCGCAGCAGCCTGTACCAAAGATGATAATTCCGGACCCGACGAAAAGAACGAACCACTCATAGAAGGTACAGAAACATTTGTGCTTGGTGTGGGCGTTACAGATGCCGAAAACAACTCGACAAATTATATCGTACACACGAAGGATTTACTGAGCGGAAAAATTTCATTGCTGAATAACGGTATTCTGCAAGAAGGTTACCGTGAGTATTTCACTATCGGCAACCAATTTTACGCCATTGGCGGGTTAGGTGTCAATAATGTAGACGCCTACTATATCGATACCGATAGCCGCTTAAAGGCGAAAAGAGGCATGGTTTTCCAAAATGGCAGTGATGGTTACATCAGTGCGGATAATGGCAATACGCTTCTAGGTGTAAATTTAGCAACGGATGATAGCTTCAACGGCAATGTAGAGTTTACGACGGTAGACGTTGCAGGGTATAAAGTAAACAAAGTAGCGACGGTACCCGCCAAAGACGTATACAAACCAGCAGACGATAGCCACGGTTGGAAAAATAGTGGTATTGTGATCAGGGGAAACCAGGCATTCCAGACGATTTTCCCAATGGGGGCAGACTGGGCAACGCCTAAAGTCGATGAGGTCATGGTTGCGGTATACAGTTATCCTGATTTCCAGTTTCAGAAATTGATAACCGATACACGTACAGGCCCTGCGGGCGCACCTTTGACACGTTCAGGTATCTTCCTGACCGAATCAGGCGATATGTATACCTTGTTTCATGCTGGTTATGGTTTCGATCATAAAACGACGTTGAAAGATCCAGCAATCTTAAAAATAAAGGCGGGAACAGAAGAGTTTGATAAAGATTATCACTTTAAAACAACCGGTATTCCAAATGGTGGAAAATTGATTAAAGCAACCTATGTCGGCAACAATAAATTACTCGCACAGATCTATACAAAAGAAACTACCAGCCAATGGGATCAGACAGATCTAAAATACGTGATCGTTGACTTGGTTGAGGAGACTATCACAGCCGTAGCAAACTCTCCTATATATACTTACTCAGAAGAGGCGTTTGTTGTTGGGGATAAAGCATATTTACCCGCGAAGGTAGGAGCTTCCCTAAATGTTTACGAAGTTGACATCCCGACAGCCACGGCTAAAAAAGGTGTCGAGATAGAAGCAACTTACATCAAAGGCATCGGTAAGCTTAGCAAGTAAAGATCATAAAAAATCATAAAATAGCCAGTGCACCATGAAAATGGGCACTGGCTTTTCTTTTTATGTGGTTTGTTCTGCTTTATTGCCGGCTGGCTGGAGCGGAAAAGGTCGAATTTTAAGCTATGCTGAACGCATCTTTTCCTTTTTTGCTTTCCGTGTTTCTTTCGAAAAGTAGGTGATATTTTCTATCTTGCGGGAATTACTACCTTTGGAATGCAACGAGTACGATTAACGCTTTTAGGGCTATTAACAATGGCCTTTACGACCTGTGGACAGCCGAATCACGAAACGCTATTTACGGAAATTAACAGTGTATTGAATAGGAATGGTTCCTTGTCGGCAATAACCGCTCGCAATACCCTTGAAGAGGCGATATTAGCGGTCATGCTAAAAGTAGAAGAAACCAAGGAAAGGGCAAAGGATCACACCATCGTCGATCCCAAGATAGCATTGGCTTTTGAGAAAGCCGATTCCTTAGCGTCCACCTTAAATGTGCCCGGACTATCCATCTGGACAAATACCCAGATCGGTTTCTATTACTACAGTATGTCGTATTTACAGGAAGCATTTCCTTACTTCCTAAAATCATCGCAAGCCATGTCCAGCACAGCACCTGCTACGCTGATTGATCCGTCCGACTGCTACACCAAAAACGGCTATTTTTTTGGAAATATCGGCGATCATTTACGCGCTATTGCGTATCTTAACCGAGCGTTGTTGCTTGCGGATTCGTCTGCATTTGCGCAGTTACATTTTGCTATAGGAGGGGAGTATAGTGCTTTGGAAGAATATGACAAGGCAGAAGAGCATTACCTTACCGCCAAGGAACTCGCTCAAGATATCGATCCGGTTCGTTACGCAAAAGTATTGGGGGAGCTGGCCTTTTTGGCCATGCGTTCTGCTGATTTTCCATCGGCGGAAGCGCTATTGCTGGAAGATATCCATCTTTCACGGTTACACCATGCAAACCGAAATTTAATGTTCGCGCAAATCCGGCTTGCGCATCTGTATGTGGACACCCAACAGTGGGAGGCTGCGCAGGCGTTGTTGGCAGAAGCGGATGCCTATACACGGAACAAGGCTAACCTCAGTGGCTTCTACGAAGACGTGTTGCAGCTCAAATTAGCTGTTGCCCATGCCCTTCACGATACCGTTGCGCAACTGGAGCTCTATCCGAAATTACAGGACGTCCGAAACCGATTAAAAAATACCGATGGCGAAAATGCCGTGATGAAAGTCAACCTTGCCCTGCAACGTTCCAGGGCTGAGCGGGATTCCCTCGTGCATGCTGCCAAGCTGCAGCGGTCAAAGATGAATGTGTTTGCCTTAACGGGCGCATGCCTGTTATTATTGGTCATGGCTTTCCTGCTGTTTCGGAGTAAAAAACAGGCGCTCAAGCTGCAGCATGTCAAGTTCGAACGTAGCTTATTCCGTTTCCAGTTGGACAAACTGAAATCCGAAAAGAAATACGAGGATGCCCAACAGACTATACAGGCCTATCTCACCTTTCTGAAAGAGCGAAATACAGCGATTGCGGAATTGAGAGGCGAGGTCGCCGAACTGAGCAGATCGAATTCAGCGGAAGTAATAGAAAGAAAGGAAAGGTTGGAGCAGCTATTGGATGAACATCTGATGACGGAGGAAAATTGGCAACGTTTTAAGACCACGTTTATAAAGGAGTATGGCCCGTTTTACGCCAAAATCACCGCAACGCTACCACATCTTACCGAATCACAACTGCGTATTGTCCTGCTGCAAAAGCTCGGTCTCAATAATTACGGCATGGCGAATTTATTAGGGGTGGGGCAAGAGTCGATCAAAAAGGCTAAGCAGCGTCTGCGAAAAAGATATGGAAACCAGTATGACCAAGTGTTCGTAGAAGCTTAACAAAATAATAACTTGCATTTTAGCAAATCATCGAGTACCTTTGTTGCTCAATAAAGGAAAAGCGTATGCTAGGTGCATTGATCACTTCCAAAACAAGATTAAAACTACTGATCAAATTTTTTGTATCGGCAGGTAACACGGGTTATCTACGGGGCATTGCCGAAGAATTTGATGAATCCACCAACGCCATCCGCAAAGAACTAAATCAATTAACGGAGGCGGGTTTTTTAGAGCGGCAGCAGGAACAGAAGAAGGTGTTGTACCGGGCGAATATCGACCATCCGCTATTTAACCCTGTTCAGCGTTTAGTACATTCTTTTCTGGGTGTAGACAAGGTGGTCGACCATGTGATGGAGCGTGCCGGCGATGTGCAGGAAGTGATGCTGGTGGGCGCTTATGCCAAAGGGCAGGAATCCGATCAGCTGGAAGTCGTAGTATCTGGCGAAAACCTTAATAAAGATTATTTACAGAACCTCTCCGAGAAAACCGGGAAATTAATCAACAAGGAAATCAGGATAAACTTCGAAAAACCCAGCAGTGGAGCGTATATCGTGGTTTATCAGAAAGGGCGGGAAAATCGAGTTAATTAACACTTGGCACTTTTATTGCTTATAGGGGGCAAAGTCTACCGGGGCAAAAAACATTGAACAGCAGATAAGAATAACATTATGGAAAAAAAAGTTGTTAAAAAAAGAGAAGATTATAATCCAGGCCCTCGCGTTGGGATTACGTTTTCCACTTTTGATCTATTGCACGCCGGGCACATTATGATGTTGGCCGAGGCAAAGCGCCAATGCGATTATTTGATTTGCGGTCTGCAGATGGATCCGACGCTAGATCGTCCCGAGAAAAATGCACCTACACAGACGGTCGTAGAGCGTTACATCCAATTACGTGGCTGTGAATATGTAGATGAAATTGTCCCTTACTCCACCGAACAGGATCTGGAAGACATTCTGCGTTCTTTTAAACTGGATGTACGTATTGTGGGTGACGAGTACAAAGACAAGAATTTTACGGGACGTAAATATTGTGAAGAAAAGGGTATCGAGCTTTACTTCAACAGCCGGGACCATCGTTTTTCTAGCTCTGGGTTGCGCAAGATTGTGTACGACAAAGAGAACGAAAAAAACGGAAAGAAATAAAGCATGAAAAAGGTTGCCGTCATTGGTCAAGGTTATGTGGGATTGCCCCTGGCAATCGAGTTTGCGCATCATTTTCCGGTGGTTGGTTTCGATATCAATGAAGAGCGTGTGCGCGAGTTGACGGATGGAATCGATCGAACCCAGGAGGCTGATATCGAAAAACTAAAAGCGGCTTTGATAGGCAACCCGATCCTAGAAACCTCGACTTTAGATGGGGCTTCGGTTCAACAATTTACGGATGCCCGGTATGACGAAACGCAACTTAACAGTGTCCAGGAATCGGTGGGACTATCCTTTTCTAGCAATATAACCGATATTCAAGACGCACAAATTTTTATTGTTACCGTTCCAACGCCTATTGACCAACTTAATACCCCTGATCTCCGTCCATTAAGAAAAGCTTCGGAAATGTTGGGCAGGGTCATTAAGCACGGTGATATCGTGATCTATGAGTCCACGGTCTATCCCGGCTGCACGGAAGAAGAATGCGTGCCTGTTTTAGAAAAGACTTCCGGCTTAGTGTTCAACCGTGATTTCTTCGTCGGTTATTCGCCAGAGCGTATCAATCCGGGCGATAAAATCAATACCTTAACGACGATTACCAAAGTGACCTCGGGTTCTACACCGGAGATTGCGGAGGAAATAGACCGGCTGTATAAGACCATTATTACGGCGGGCACTTATAAAGCGCCGAGCATTAAAGTAGCGGAAGCATCGAAGGCGATCGAGAATGCCCAACGGGATGTAAACATTTCGTTTGTAAACGAGCTGGCGCTTATTTTTGACCGGATGGGCATTGACACCCATGATGTATTGGAAGCTGCTGGCACGAAATTTAATTTTCTAACATATAAACCGGGGTTAGTGGGCGGACACTGTATCTCGGTCGACCCCTATTACCTCACGCATAAAGCGAAGCAACTGGGCTATTACCCTGATGTGATTTTATCTGGAAGGCGCGTCAATAATTCGATCCCTGCGTTTATTGCTTCCAAAGTGGTGAAGCTGATGGTAGCGAAAGATATCAGTATCCGTGGGGCGAAAGCACTTATTCTAGGCATAACTTTCAAAGAGAATTGCCCGGATATCCGAAATACCAAGGTGGTGGAAATCTACCGGGAACTTAAAGAATACGGTGTGGAGGTTGAGATATATGATCCTTGGGCAAATGCGGAAGAAGTATATAATGAATATGGCCTTCTGCTTAAAGAAGAAGGCGTGTCGGACGATTCCGAAACACCGATTGCAAAATATGAAGCTATTATCCTGGCGACAGCACATCAAGCCTTTTTAACAATTAATATTAATCAACTCAAAAAAGAAAAAAGTGTCGTGTTTGACGCAAAAAGTATGTTGCCCCGAGCGTGGGTAGACGCAAGACTTTAACCTTAACTGTACGCATAAAATGAAAGAGATAAAGAAAATCACCTGTATCGGAGCGGGCTACGTCGGGGGGCCGACGATGTCGGTCATTGCACAGAAGAATCCGGATGTGGAAGTTACGGTCGTTGACCTGAACCATGCGCGTATTGCCGCGTGGAACGACGAAGACTTGGATAATCTTCCGGTATACGAGCCTGGCCTGGATGCCGTTGTTGGGGAAGCACGCGGCCGCAACCTGTTTTTCTCTACTGATGTAGATAAGGCGATCAGTGAAGCCGATATGATCTTTATCTCGGTGAACACCCCGACCAAGACCTATGGTAAAGGTAAAGGACAGGCAGCTGACCTTAAATTTATCGAGCTGTGCGCCCGTCAGATTGCTGCAGTGGCTAAAAATGATAAGATTGTTGTAGAGAAGTCCACGCTTCCGGTGCGTACGGCCGAAGCATTGAAAAATATTTTGGAAAACACGGGTAATGGTGTGAATTTCCATATCCTTTCGAACCCGGAATTTTTAGCAGAGGGCACGGCTGTTACCGACCTGCACAACCCGGACCGTGTACTGATCGGCGGGGAGGATGCGGAAGCGATCGAAGCTTTGGTAAATGTTTACGCAGCCTGGGTTCCACGGGAACGTATCCTGACGACGAACCTATGGTCATCGGAGCTGTCGAAACTGGTTGCGAATGCTTTCCTGGCGCAGCGTGTCTCCTCGATCAATGCGATCTCGGAACTGTGTGAGGTTACGGGTGCGAACGTGGACGAGGTGGCGCGTGCCATCGGTCAGGATTCCCGTATCGGGGGTAAGTTCCTGAAAGCTTCGGTTGGCTTTGGGGGTTCCTGTTTCCAGAAGGATATCCTGAACCTGGTTTATATTGCGCGGACATACAACCTACATGAAGTAGCGGACTACTGGGAACAGGTTATCATCATGAACGACCACCAGAAGACGCGTTTTGCGGAGAAGATCATCCAGACGATGTACAACACGGTGAACGGCAAGCATATTGCATTCCTTGGCTGGGCATTCAAGAAGGACACGAACGATACGCGTGAATCTGCGGCGATCTACGTCGCGGACCACCTGCTGGACGAAGAGGCGCAGGTGGTGGTATATGATCCAAAGGTATCTGCCGAACAGATCTACAAGGATCTGGATTACCTGGGCACCCGTTCACCAGAGGATAACCGTCGCTTAGTGAAAGTGGTAGACAACGCTTACGAGGCCCTGGATGGTGCACATGCTGCAGCCATCCTGACCGAGTGGGATGAATTCAAGGGCTACGACTGGGCGAAGGTCAAGGAGGGTATGAAGAAGCCTTCGTTTGTATTCGACGGCCGGAAGCTGTTGGACAGAAACGAGCTGAACCGCTTGGGATTCGCATATTATGCCATTGGTGAATAATATATAAATGGGAAACTATGAAATATAAAAAAGTACTCGCTACAGGAGTCGTCGGTTTTATCGGCTTCTATTTATTAAGTAACGCCCTTGTAGCTAAAGAAGCAGCCGTTGTATCAAGTATTTAATATTGGGAACGGTTCGCCGGTTTCGTTGATGGGGTTTATCGAGACATTGGAACAGAACTTCGGTAATGGCTGAAAAAATATGATGCCTATGCAACCCGGAGATGTGCCGCGCATGTGGCAGATACGGCGCATTTAAACCAGTTGGGCTATCAGAGCACAACATCGATTCAAGAGGGGGTGAAACAATTTGTGAAGGTATAGGGGATATTCTATGAATTCCCTCAAACCTGAATAAGTAAAAAAAGAATTCCAGAGGATTATAATAGAATATGAAAATAGTACATGTATTATTAACAGGAGGCGTCGGTAGTCGTCTATGGCCATTGTCAAGGAAGCAATCACCAAAGCAATATCTACCTCTTTTTGATGGACAATCGTTGTTTGAGATGACTGTGCAGCGTAATCAACAGGTGGCCGATCAGGTGGTTGTCGTAGGAAATAAAGATAATACCCATTTGAGTCATAAAGCAATGATCAATTGTGGTCTTCCATATAAGAATATTGTAGAAGCTACACCACGTAATACTGCCGCAGCCATTGCATTTGCGGCTTTCGCTGTCGAACCGGAGGATATCCTTATTGTGACGCCTTCCGATCATATGATCGCTGGCGATCAAGAATATCGTGACGCGATCGAAAGCGGAATTGCAAAAGCAAAGGAGGGACATATTGTGACCTTTGGTATTTATCCCACTAGACCGGAAACGGGTTATGGTTATATAGAATATTATGGAGACGCAGTCAAGTCGTTTCGAGAAAAACCAAATCAAGATACTGCCGAAGATTTTATTGAAAAAGGTAATTTTTTATGGAATTCGGGTATGTTTTGTTTTCAGGCTTCTGTCTTCTTAGAAGAGCTCGAACAATATGAACCGGAGGTATTTGAAAAAGCTAAAGTTGTATGGGAAAATGCAAATGATGGTTTTTTGGATGAACAGTTGTCATTAGATATTCCATCTATTTCGGTAGATTATGCGGTAATGGAGCGCTCAAAAAAAATTAGAGTGATACCAACAACCTTTGAATGGTCAGATTTAGGGTCGTTTGAGGCCTTATATGATTATTTTATTACAAATGGATATCCAAAAGATGAGAATGGCAATATTGTGATTGGAACAGAGGTGTTCACAGGGTTTGTTGGTCTCAAGCAAACGATTTTTGTTCATACGAAAGATGCATTTTTGGTTGTTCAGAAAGAAAAATCACAGGATGTGAAGAAAATCTATAATATGTTAGAGAAGCACCAATCGAAATTATTAGACTAGAAAGGCTTGAATTCTAAAATGAATAAGGAAGCAAAGATATATATAGCAGGCCATCGAGGTATGGTCGGCTCGGCAATTTGGCGTATTCTGGAAAAAGAGGGATATACTAATGTTATCGGTCGGACGAGTAAAGAGTTGGATTTGCGTAGTCAGGTTGATGTGAATAAATTCTTTGAAGCAGAAAAGCCAGATGTCGTCATTGACGCTGCTGCTCGGGTAGGAGGAATTCTTGCTAATAATGATTTTCCATATCAATTTTTGATGGAGAATATGCAAATTCAAAATAATTTGATTGATGCTGCTTTACAACACGGAGTAGAAAAATTAATTTTTCTTGGCTCTTCCTGCATTTATCCAAAGTTTGCTCCACAACCGTTAAAAGAGGATTATCTGTTGACAGATAGTCTAGAGCCGACAAATGAATGGTATGCTATGGCCAAGATAACAGGTGTTAAAGCTTGTCAGGCGATACGTAAGCAATTCGGTAAAGATTTTGTGAGCCTGATGCCAACAAACCTTTACGGTACACATGATAATTTTGATTTGAATACGTCACATGTATTACCGGCAATGATTCGTAAATTCCATGAAGCCAAGCAAGATAATCATGCGCCCGTGATTTTATGGGGATCTGGTACGCCGATGCGGGAATTTCTTTTTGTAGATGACATGGCGAGTTCGGTTATCTTTGCTTTGGAAAACATTCTGCCAGAGCACCTCTATAATGTAGGTACAGGTGAAGATTTGACTATTAAAGAACTAGCAGAACTGATCCAAAAGACGGTTGGCCATCAAGGAGAAATTATTTGGGATAGTTCCAAGCCCGATGGCACGCCACGTAAACTAATGGATATATCTAAAATGCACGAATTAGGATGGAAGCATCAAGTCGAGTTAGCAGAGGGGATACAACGCACTTATGAGTGGTTTTTAGAAAATGAAGGAAAATATAAAGAAGTGAAGCTTTAAAGCACGTCGCGAATCACGAATCACAAATTACGAAAATATGAAAACAGCGCTTATAACAGGAATAACAGGCCAGGACGGATCATATCTGGCAGAACTACTATTGGAAAAAGGGTATATGGTACATGGTATTAAAAGAAGAGCTTCTTCCTTTAATACACACCGAATCGATCACTTGTATGTTGACCAGCACGAAGCGCATGTCAATTTTAAATTGCACTATGGAGATCTAACTGATTCAACGAACATCATCCGTATTATCCAGGAAGTTCAGCCGGATGAAATCTATAATCTTGGAGCCATGTCACATGTTAAGGTATCCTTTGACTCACCGGAATACGTTGCCAATGTGGACGGTATAGGTACTTTGCGTATTTTGGAGGCGGTTCGCATTTTAGGATTGGAGAAAAAAACGAGAATATACCAAGCTTCTACTTCTGAATTATATGGCGGTCTTGCAGAAAATAAAAATGAGCGAGGTTTTTATGATGAAAACTCTCCTTTCTATCCGCGTTCTCCTTATGGTGTGGCCAAGATATACGGCTTCTGGATTACAAAAAACTACCGCGAGGCTTATGATGTATATGCTTGTAACGGGATTTTGTTTAACCACGAATCTCCACGCCGTGGCGAGACATTTGTAACACGCAAAATCACTATGGCGACAGCAGCGATAGCATTGGGTAAGCAGGATTGCCTATATTTAGGAAACCTCAATGCACAGCGTGACTGGGGGCATGCCAAAGATTATGTAGAGGCTATGTGGCGAATTTTGCAACAAGACACAGCAGAGGATTATGTGATTGCTACAGGTGTTACTACTACGGTACGGGATTTCGTACGGATGTCTTTTGCAGAGATCGGTGTTGAATTAGAGTTTGAAGGAGAAGAAGAAAATGAAATTGCAAAAGTAAAATCCTGCTCAAACCCGAGCTACCAACTAGAAATCGGTAAAGTTGTAGTGCGTGTTGACCCGCAATATTATCGCCCGACTGAAGTGGACCTGTTAATTGGCGATCCGACCAAATCGAAAACTAAATTAGGCTGGAAACCCCAATATGATCTGCGGACTCTGGTTAAAGAAATGGTTGCAGCAGATATTAATAAGTTACATATTTAGACTCCGCCCAAGATTTTGATAAAGAAGGCACAGCATTAATTGTCGACTTCAAGAAAGTAAGAATATGTCGGGAAAGACAATAGCGAGAAATACTATTTTTCTATATATCAGGATGCTGTTAACAATGGGGGTATCTTTATATACTTCTCGTGTTGTCCTTTCTTCTTTGGGTATTGAGGACTATGGTATTTATACTGTTGTAGGGGGAGTAGTGAGTTTGTTCAGTTTTTTAAATGCAGCAATGGTATCAGGAACACAACGATTTCTAGCTATAGATATAGGACAGCGAAATTGGGAAGGACTGAGAAAGACGTTTAACGCTACTTTATTAATTCACATAGCTATTGCAATTATTCTTCTGTTAATCGGAGAAACGTTGGGGGGATGGTTTGTTAATAACAAATTGAATATATCAATAAATCGTCAAAGTGCTGCAGGTTTGGCATTTCAGTTTTCTTTGTTAGCGGCATGTTTTTCTGTCATACAAGGCCCTTATAATGCACTTCTTATTGCCAGAGAAAAAATGGGGGTTTTTGCTGCATTTGGTGTGTTGGAGGTTATATTGAAGCTAGTAGTAGCCTATGCAATATCAATTTCGGAACAGGATAAATTGATTGTTTATTCTATTTTGATTTTTATTGTTACGTTTCTTATGGGACTTATGTATCAGCTTTATTGTTTCCGATATTTTAAAGAAAGCCGATTTAAAATTTACCATGACTTTTCTTTACTTCGAGATATCTTGGCGTTTTCTGGATGGAATTTGTTTGGTAATATTGCTGCGGTAGCTAAGGCCCAAGGTATAAATATTTTATTAAATGTTTTGTATGGAACAGCTCTTAATGCCGCTTACGGAATTATGTTGCAAGTGCAAAACGCTGTGTCTCTGTTTGTAACGAATTTTCAAACAGCTATTAACCCTCAAATTTTTAAGAATTATGCAAATCGAGATTTTGAAAGAATGCAACTACTCATGTTTCAGGGAGCTAGATATTCTTTTTTTCTCTTGGTCATTATAGTTTTTCCGTTAATTTATAATGTAGATTATATTCTGATGCTCTGGTTAAATGAGCCTCCTAAACTCGCGGGAGTCTTTATAACACTAACTCTTGTAAATTTATTAATTGAGACCATTTCTCGTCCGTTAATAACAGGTGCATTGGCTACAGGACAAATTAAATGGTATCAAATTGTAGTGGGGTCACTTTTATTTTTAAATCTACCGTTAAGTTATATATTATTTCTGGTGACGAATAACCCAGCAACATTTTTATATGTGGCTATATTTTTGTCTTTCATAACATTAATATTTCGCGTTTTGTTCTTGACAAAATTGATACATCTAAATGTTGGGATATTCTTAAATGAGGTAGGGTTACCAATTATTAAGGTTTCTTTCTTATGTCTAATATTTTACTTTGTATTACAAGCCGCAATAGGACCGTCAAACTCTTTCTTTGAGATGGTAACTATATCGACAGTGATCTTGATCTTTTTAACATTAATAATATATAGTGTCGGCGTAAAGAAAAGTGAAAGAAATTTAATTAAGTCAATTTTGTTGACAAAAATCTACAAGAGATAACGTTATCATGAAAGAAAATAGTAAAAAGGAAAACGCTGTAAATAATTTGTGTACAGGATGCGGTGTGTGTGTGTCAGAATCAAACGGCACTTTAGAGATGAGATGGAATAAATTCGGATTTATTTCGCCTTATCATGTTAAAGGAGATATTCCTAATACGACAATGAGGGTTTGTCCATTTAATCCAAAACCAGAACTAGATATTTCCGATGAAGATAAATTGGCAAAAATTTTCTTAAAAGATACTGATAATAGGGATGAAAAGATTGGAAGTTACCTGGGAACTTTTGTAGGATATAGTAGAGAACATAGAATAACATCTTCATCTGGAGGAATAGCGACATACATATTTGCGCAATTGTTAGAGCGGAAAGTTGTGGATGCAGTTTATGTGGTAAAAGAAGTCAATGGAACCTATGAGTATCAAATGTTCTCTAAAAAAGAAGATATAACTAATATATCAAAAACTAGGTATATTCCTGTAACCTTGGAAAAGTTATTTGAGAGAATCGATAAATTAGATGGCAAAATCGCTGTTTCAGGAGTTGCTTGTTTTATCAAAGCTATTCGATTAAAACAATATTATCATCCGGAATTAAGAAATAAAATCCCCTTTTTGGTAGGAATTATTTGTGGTGGATGGAAGAGCAGATTTTTTACTGAGTTTTTAGCACAAAGTTCGGGAATTCAAACTAAATATAAAAATCAAGATTATCGAATAAAGGACCCCAAAAGTTCTGCTTCAGATTACGCTTTTGGAGCATATGATGAAAAAGATGATTTTTTTCAAATGAAAATGTCTAAAGTTGGGGATATGTGGGGAACAGGGTTGTTTAAGTCGAAAGCTTGTGATTTCTGTACGGATGTACTAACGGAGTTAGCTGATATTTCCTTGGGAGATGCATGGCTCCCTCAATACAGATCTGATGGTTTAGGTAATAGTGTCATAGTGACTCGTAGTAATTTGGCTAATAATATAATTATGGAAGGAATTGCTAAAGGAGATCTGAGAGTATCGTTGATTGATAAGAGCCAAATAATTTTATCTCAATCTTCCAGCTTTTCTCATCGATGGGGAGGGCTTAAATTTCGTGTTAGAATGGCAAGACTGTCGGGAATTAAGGTCCCGTATATAAGAAAAAGAGTTTTTGAAAAAATCTCTTTACCATATATGATGGTGCAGATTCAGAGAGAAAGAACAAGAAAATATAGTTTAATTTATTGGTATAAAACAAAAAATGCTGATAATTTCAATAAATTAATGCATTTTGACCTAAAGGTTCTTAGGGCATTAACACGTATGTATCACAAGTTAAGAAAAAGAAAATGAAGATAGGAATAATGACCTTTTGGGAATCAAAGAATAACTACGGTCAAATTTTGCAATTATTTGCGTTACAGAGTTATTTAAAAAAGATTGGACATAAGCCTTTTTTAATAAAGTATTACCGTATTCCCGAGAGCAAAGTCGTGTCAATTTTAAAACCGGTGTCAATTTTAAGATATTTAAAAAGGACGGTTAAAGAATTATTTAGTAGAGATTATGACAAAGAAAGGCAGTTTGATCTTTTTAAAAAAAGACATATAATTTTTGGAGAAGACAGTTATTATTCAATTGGTGATCTAAATAAAAGACCTCCACATGCTGATGCTTATGTTGTAGGAAGTGATCAGGTTTGGAATAATAAATTTTCCGTCTCTGCTGAGGCTTTTTTATTAAGTTTTGGTGGGTCTAATGTAAGAAAGGTCGCATATGCGGCAAGTTTTGGTCAAACTAGATTAGACAATGACACTAGAACTCTTTTCAATAAGTATATTCGTGAATTTAACGCTATTAGCGTGCGGGAAAAGAGTGGACTTACGATATGTGATAACTTAGGTGTGAAAGAGGCAAAGTGGGTCCTTGACCCTACCTTTTTGTTTAGTAAAGAAGAATGGAATGATATGTTAGGACTGGTAGATACATCAACAAATAATACTATCTTTATTTATACACTTGGAAATAGTGAAATTACTGACAAAGATAAATTTGTTGATTATGCAAAGCAGATAGATGGAGTTAGGGTTGTTCATGCTTCTGCAAATAATGATTCTTCGGGAAAATATAGACCAACTATTCCGCAATGGGTTGGCGAAATAAAAAATGCAAAATTAGTTGTCACTACATCATTTCATGGTATGGTGTTTTCTTTGATAAACAATACTAACTTTATTGTTCTTCCTAATACAGGAAAGGCCGAAGGTATGAATGAACGTGTAGTCAGTTTATTAAGCTACTTGGGCTTGATAGACCATGTAATCACTTCTTTTTCTAAGGACTCTTTTGATAAAATTCTCAAGAAAGAGATGCCTTGGGAAGAAATAAATGAAAAGCTTGAGAAAATGAATGTGTTATCGAAAGAATTTTTACATCAAAGTTTGAAATAGTTTATATACTATGAAATAGGATTAATTCATGAGAGTGTTGTATGTTACATACCCTTGGTTTTTAGATTTCTCTATAGAATATATTAAGGAATTGAGTAAACATGTGGAATTACATGTGCTAGTTGTCTGTCCGGAGAATCGAACATCGGGTACGATTTTTAAGCTTAAAAGAAAGATACCTTTCATTAAAAATAAGTTGTACACATTGGGGGATATTTCAGATCAAATACAAGATGCACCTTATTTTGAAGAATATATTGAATCTTGTGCATCTTTTTTGTTTTCTTTTTCTCCAGAGAAATGGATGTCATTTAAGAATATTCAGTATAATCTTGCTCTTTATAAATATCTTAAAAGGCTACAAATAGACCTCATTCATTTTGACGACATAAGCATCGAATTAATATGGTTAAGTTTTTTTATACGTAAGAAGAAAATATTAATAGATGTACATGATCCAGTTGCACATACAGGGGAAAAGAATATGCGACGTAACATCATTCGAAAATGTTACTATGGCTTAGCTAATGGGTTTATTACATATTCGAATTTTTCTGCTAGAATATTTTCTGAGAATTATCATAAAAAACCGTCGGTATTATCTTTAACACCATATACCTTTTATACAAAATATGAGCAAACGAGTGAAATCCAGAGAGAGGACTATATTCTTTTTTTTGGAAGGATCTCAGCTTATAAGGGGATAGAGAAACTTATTTTTGCTTTTCGAGATCTTAAGAAGGAATTTCCCAACATGAAGCTTTTAATAGCAGGTAAAAGCGTTTATAATTATAGAATACCAGATGCGTTACATGAGGTTGAAGGAGTCATTATTGATGATCGTTTTATACCTAATGATGAAATGGCAAATCTAATAAGAGGTTGCCGTTTTGTTGTATGTCCATATGAAGATGCTTCACAAAGTGGAGTCGTGATGACAGCTCTTGCCTTTGGAAAAAAACTGGTAGTATCAAAAGTTGGAGGACTCTTTGAACCAATAAACTATTTAAATGGAGTCGTATACGAGAATACTAATTCTCAGCATTTAACTCAAGCTATGAAACATATGTTAGTTCAACTTGAATCATCTTTATCGGGCGACAAATCTGTCGTTTCTTATAAAAATACTATTAAGTATAATGTGGTGGAATTAATAAAAATTTATGAAAGGATAATCAATGTCAAATAGAATAATTCTTATAACAAGAAGGTTTCCCTTTTTTAAAACGGAAGCTTTTTTAGAAGCCGAAATTAATTTTTTAGGAGATGGATTCAAAAATGTTCTTATCGTTCCGTCCGAGATAGGAAGTGAGGTTAGAACTGTTCCCGCGAATGTTGAGATTGATAAAGAATTTTCTTTTCATTTTCAGAATAAAAAAAAGAGAGCAATGCAAACTTTTTTTAGTAACTACTTTTGGAAAACAATATTTAGACACAGACATAAGATAAATGGAGTCGGCGATATACTTCGTATTTTTCAGTTTGTTTCTAGCGTTATTTGTTATGAAAAGTATTTTGGAAAATTTTTATTTAAAACAAATGATTTGATTTATACTTATTGGTTTGCAGAAGCGACATGTGCTTTTATGAAAATTAAGAATAGAACAAAAGTAAACTTTAAGATAATTTCTCGAGCACATCGTTATGATTTATACGAAGGATTACCTTCTACACCCAAATTTTGGCCTTATAGGAGTTTGATTTTAAAACAAATAGACCGCTTGTTTCCCATTTCTGAAAATGGTAAGAAATACATCGAATCTCGATATGATGTTAAAGGTAAAGTTGAACTTTCAAAGCTCGGTGTATTTGACCGGAACCAATTAGCGCCAGATGTAGAAGACAGTAATACTTTATATATTGTCTCGGTGTCTAGAATAGACCCTATGAAAAGAGTAGAATTTATCGCAGACTGTGTAATGAGATTGGCAAAGGATAATCCAGATAAAGAAATTAATTGGACACACTTCGGAGATGGTCCTAATTTACATAATATTAAGAAAAGTATTTCTCATTTACCCAACCTGAACACGTTTCTAAACGGAGCTGTTCCAAATACTCATATTTATAAGTATTATGAAGAAAAACCTGTAACAATTTTTATTAATTTAAGTAGTTCAGAAGGGATACCTGTTTCTATTATGGAAGCACAGTCCTTTGGTATTCCAGTTATAGCTACAGATGTTGGAGGAAGCGGAGAAATTGTAACTAAAGAGACGGGATTGTTACTTACGTCGCATCCTAGCGAGGAAGAAGTAGTGTCTGCTATAAACCAATTGTTAGAAGCCAATTTAGATAGAGCATCGGTTAAAGCCGTTTGGCAAAAAAACTTCAACGCAAATACGAATTATAAAGCGTTTGTTAAAAGATTACGAGAGATACAATCATCATGAGGAAAAAGGCTATTTTTATTGTTGCTACGCAATATGATAATGTAGGGGATTTGTTAATTAATAAATGCTTGATATATGAATTGTCAAATTACGTTGATCTGTATTTAGATACTCGAAATGTTCCAGATGAATTTAAAGAAAAGCTTTTAGAAAGCACAACTAATGTTTTTCTATTGGAGGACTTAACGAAGTATAGTTTTAAAGGAATCGGAGCTATATTGTTTTTCTTTTCCAACGTCCGTATAGATTATATTTTTAAAAGTCCAGGTCCATTTGGTTCTGGTGGAAATAAAAATGTTTTTCTAAAAAATTTATTTTTTGGATTCATTTATTCATTATTTCGGCTGAAAAAGGTTAGATCTTATTTAATAGGAAATGATATTCAAACGCAACATTGGTTAGATAGATTCTGGTTAAGAATCTTTAGCGGCAATATTGAGAGAATTCTTAGCAGAAGTTCGAAAAATGTAAATTCGCTCCAAAATCTGGGGATTAAAAATGTTGGGTATGTTCCGGATATGTGTTTTGGATTAAGAACTAACGACGTTAGATTATTTGCGGAGAGACAAAAAATAGGTATTTCATTTCGAGATTTAAACTCATCTGAAAATCATCTTAATATTGAAGAGTCGATCGACATGATGGTGAATTTTTGGCTGAAAGAGGGATATGAAATTATTTTCTTTTATCAAGTTGATCGCGATCGAGAATATAATCAAAGGTTGTACGAACGCTATAACTCCACCGAAGGAGTGTCTTTTCGAGATGGATGCTTATTATGGAACGATATTGACGTTTATCAGAACTTTGCTATGCTATTAAGTAACAGGTTACACGTAATTTTACTTGGGCTTGTATTTGGGGCAATTCCGCTTGGAGTTTTAGATGATAATTTGAAAACAAAGAAAATACATGAAATTTTTGAAACAATCGGTTTGGATTCACTATTGTTTCAACGGGTGATGTTGGCTAATTTGGAATTTATCCAAAATAATATGTATAATATAAACCTCGAAACTATGGCTGTCTCGATAACACAAAGAAAACTGTTGAAAGATAGTATAGCAAATTTATTTGGTAATTAAGCATGGCGATATACGTCTTTATATTAATAATTATCCTTTTTTTATTAGCGTTAAGGGTTAAAAACACTTTGTTTTTGGCGACTACGTTAGTGATTTTTTCCTCTTTGAGAGATCTTAGTGTTGGCGTGGATTCCATGGGATATTATTTGTCTTTTTTATATGAGATTAGTGCTCGGAATTACTCTTATCTATTAAGAAAGATTGAGGTCGGTTGGTTATTTCTTAATTTACTTATTCAAGAATATTTTGGCGATTTCAAAATGGTGCTTGTCGTTTCTTCTTGTTTAACAATCTTTCCATTATTCCATGTTTTTAAAAAAGATACAAGCAATCCTATCTTGGCGATTCTATTATACTTTCTGTTGTTTTATTATTTTTTTTCTTATAGTATTATGAGGCAAGCAATAGCTGTTTCTTTTTTCACATTGAGTGTTTATTATTTTGAAAGAAATAAGATGAGAGGAGCTATTATAGCAATTTGTTGTGCGGGGATTTTTCATTATTCTAGCTTATCCTTAATCCTTCTAGTACTATTGTTGAATAAAGTAAATTTTTCGTTACGATGGTATGTGACGACCTTTATAGGAAGCTTCATCCTTGGTTTTTCTGGAATTATGGATGTCGCGAGACAATACTTAGCATATCTTCCTTTTGAAAAATATGCAAACTATATGAACTACAATTTAGACGCAGAGTTTAATCGATTTGCAAGTTACCTGTTTCTTCTGCCGAAATTAACCTTCTATATCTATCTTTATAGTCAAATATACAGGAGTGGACACAGAATTAGTAGTTTACAATTGAAACTAATTTGGTTTAGCATGATTATCACCTGCCTTTTCCTCTCTGTGCCGCAAATTTCTCGTTTTTCGATTTATTTGTCAATATTTGAGATTCTCGTTATTGTAAACACCATCGATCTGTCAGTTAATAAAAGAAAAATTGAGTTGACGTTCTTTACAATTGCCTATGGAATTATATATTTTCTTTACTATGTTGTGAGTAATAGGTACGGGGTAATGCCATATGTCTTTGGTTAATGCATGGGAAATTAAATTGTTGTATTCCTTAAATATCAGTCATGGAAAAAAAAGTTTGTTGTATTTTTAATTATGCTCCTCATTATCGTACAGAGATATATAAAAAGATGAGTGAAGAATTTGAATGTGATTTCTTCTTTGGTACGAGTGGAGATGGGAAAATTGAAAAGATGGACTACGTCTTAATAACAACAAATGTAAAGGAACTTTCTACTATCAAGCTTTTTAGAAGTATCAATTGGATTTCTAATTCAATTAATCTGTGTTTCCAGAAATATAAAAACTACATAATAACAGGCGAACCTCATTGTTTATCTAGTTGGGTTATTTTGCTAATTAACAGATTACTTGGGAAAAGAACCTATCTATGGACCCATGGGTGGTACGGAAACGAATCGGTCGGAAAGAAAATACTGAAGAAACTATACTTTACATTGGGCTCTAAGATATTATTGTACGGAAATTATGCGAAGGAATTAATGATCAAAGAAGGCTTTGATCCGAGGAAATTAGTGGTTGTATATAATTCATTGAATTATGATGATCAAATAAATATTAGACAAAGATTGACTAATACAAATATATTTAAGCGGCTATTCGGAAATGATTATCCAGTAGTGACATTTACAGGAAGGCTTACTAAAGAGAAAAAATTAGAATTACTTATTAAGTCCCTTAAAATATTACTGGACAGATCAGTAAATCTAAATGTCTTGATACTCGGCGAGGGAAAGGAAGGGGATAAGTTA
This sequence comes from Sphingobacterium micropteri, assembly GCF_014692515.1. Lineage (GTDB taxonomy): Bacteria > Bacteroidota > Bacteroidia > Sphingobacteriales > Sphingobacteriaceae > Sphingobacterium > Sphingobacterium micropteri. The sequence goes on from NZ_JACOIK010000002.1 coordinate 141,288, forward strand.
GTCGATATGGTAGAGGAGTTAGGCATTAAAAATCACGTTTATTTTTACGGAGCTTGTTATGAAGAAGAAGTAATTGCTGAAATCTATTTTAATAGTGCTTGTTGTGTCTCTCCCGGAAATGTTGGTTTAACCGGAATTCATGCGATGACATACGGATGCCCGGTAATTTCTCATAATAATTTTTCTGAACAGATGCCTGAGTTTGAGATTATAGTGAATGGTGTAACTGGGTTTTTTTATCAACAGGGAGATGTGTCAGACTTAGCAAAAAAAATTGAAAATATTTTGTCAGGAAATCGTTCTGTGTTTCAAACAAATTGTGTAAATGAAGTCGATAGGTACTACAATACTAATGCTCAAATTTTAACTCTTAGACAACTTCTCAATGGATAATCGTATAGCGTTCATAACCGGTGTGAATTCAAGAAAAGCAGGAGGCTTATTTTTTACGATTACTAGCATTGTAAATAAACTTGCGCAGTATAGGGAATACAAAATAGCCGTATTTGGTTTTTATGATGAATTTTCAAAAAATGATGTGAGGGCTTTTAGCAAGTCTGTTGATCTTGTAGAATATAACATTGAAAATAATGTTTTAAAAAAAATAGGTTTCTCGTTAAATTTGAGAGAGAAACTTGTAAATTACAGTCCAGATATAATACATCAACAAGGGATATGGATGTATTATTCCAATGAAGTCTTACGATTGAAACGTAAAAAGAATGTAAAAGTAATTATACAACCGCATGGGATGTTGGATGGTTGGGCGGTGCAAAATTCGTCCTTTAAAAAGAAAGCTGTAGGATTTTTGTATGAGTATTCAAATTTGAAACATGCTGATTGTATTCATGCATTGAACTATGAAGAATATAAGGCTATAAGGTCCTTTGGTTTAAAACAGCCAATCGCTATAATTCCAAATGGTATAGATATTAAGCCAGAGCTTTCTTCATTATCTAAAACGACTACCAAAAAATCTACCAATGATAAAAAAAAGTTATTGTATCTTGGGAGGATTCACCCGAAAAAAGGCATAGAATTAATTGTCGATGCTTTAATGATAGTTATTTCTGAGCGATGTTCGGAAATAGAAAATTGGGTTATACAGATTGCTGGATGGGATCAGGATGATCATCAACAGTATTTAATAGATAAAGTAAAAAAGAACTTTCTAGGCGAATATTTTGAATTCGTTGGCCCCGTTTTTGACGAAGAAAAAGAAAAAGTTTTCTTACAGGCTGATGCATTTATTCTGCCCTCTTATAGTGAAGGGCTTCCTATGACAGTACTCGAAGCATGGTCATATAAATTACCTGTTCTTATGACTAAATATTGCAATTTGCAGGATGGATTTACGTCTAATGCTGCGGTAGAGCTGGAGTTAGATGTGCATAATATAGCGTTCAAATTAATCAAATTGTTTAAAATGAGCGATTCGGATAGACATCAAATAGGAACTAATGGGTTTAAATTAGTTACGGAGAAGTACACTTGGGACAAAGTCGCAATACAAACAAAAGAATTGTATAAATGGATATGTGGAGAAATAACAGAAATACCTAGTTTTGTCAACATTGATTAGTATGAAACATGTAGATTTGTCAACATATAACAATGACTTCTATCGTCCCGGGAATAGGCTTAAAGTGATTGTGTGGTATTTTTTTAATGTACTCTTTTTTATAAACCCTTTAAACCCTAGTAGCTATATAAAAGTCTTATTATTGAGGTCTTTTGGTGCAAAAATAGGCAAAGGAGTAACTATAAAGCCGGGCGTTAATATTAAATATCCATGGAAATTGAAAATAGGAGACCATGTTTGGATTGGTGAAAAAGTTTGGATAGATAATTTAGCTGATGTAATAATAATGGATAATGTTTGTGTATCGCAAGGAGCAATGCTACTATGTGGTAATCATAATTACAAGAAAACCAGTTTTGATTTAATTGTTGGAAGTATAACATTGGAGACTGGTAGCTGGGTTGGAGCAAAAGCTGTTGTATGTCCAAATGTAACCGTTGCAGAACATTCTATCATTGCGGTAAATTCTGTGCTAAATAGAAGCTCTGAAAAATTTGGGATTTATCAAGGGAATCCTGCCCTAAAGATTAGAGTACGATTTATTAATTAAATGATAAATACATGAAAGTTAAGTTTTTATTTATACTTGCGGCTTTTTTTTCAATAGCTGCTTTCGGGCAGACAAGGAAACTTGAGATCTATTTTTTGAGGGATCCCGATATCAAAGGACAAGAGTCGTTTATCAATGAAAATAATATTTCAGAATTCAATATAATATATCAGCAATTTTTTGTAACTAACAACAAATTAGATGAAAGAAAACTACGGGAGCAAATTTTAAAAAAATTTCCATCTAAACATTCTTCAGGTTTTTGTGTTCTAGATTGGGAAGGTGATGCGATAAAGAACTTTAGAGAACAAACAAATAAGCAAAAAGTTGATGAATATAAAAAAGATTTCATTAGAGCTATTCGGCTTGCAAAAAGTCTTCGTCCAAATGTCAAATGGGGTTTTTATCATATATTGAGCCTAACATATTCCGGAACTATTGAAAAGTTTCGCTCCCAAAACAGCTACCTAGAAGACCTTGTTAAAGAACAGGATTTTATAGCTCCTTCTCTCTATGTCTATAATCCTGAGGAGAGATACAAAAAGGGAAATAATAATTATATGAGGAATAAACTTTTACAGGCATTAGAAATGGGCAAAAAATACAATCTTCCCGTTTATCCTTTCGTTTGGCATAGAACTCCATCAAAAATTAAAAATGCAGGAAATGAATTAATTCCTTTGGAATACTTTAAGGAAGCTGTAAATCTGATAAACGAAACAAGGTATAAAGATGTAAGAGCAAAAGGTATTTTTTGGTGGCACTCAGAAAGTTATTCATATCGAAGTAGAAAGCAATTTTCGGTCGCAAGTCAGGAATATAGAAATATTGAGGACATCAACAGTTATCAAAAGAACTTATTTAAGAAGTACTATAATAGTATTACTGAATATATACAATATTAGTTTGATGTTTTTATGAATTTAAAGATTTCTATTATTACCGTCTGCTGGAACTCTGCGGCAACCATAGAAAAAACCATTCAATCTGTGGCATCGCAGACTTATGGAAATATTGAATATATTATCGTAGACGGTAAATCCAAAGATACTACCTTAGATATTGTGAAAAAATATCCGGATACGGTAACAAATTGGGTTTCTGAGCAGGATAAAGGATTGTATGATGCTATGAATAAAGGCATCAAAATGGCAACCGGAGATTATATCTGTATTGTTAATGCCGACGATACTTTTGCTGATGATACTGTTATTCAACGCATAGCAGAATTTTTACAGACCAATCCTGTGGATGCAAGCATAGGAGATATTGTACAACATAAGGAGGATGGTAAAATTATTCGGGAATACGGTGCGAAGAAATGGAGTCCAGAGAAACTGAAAATAGGTTTCATGCCCCCCCATCCGGCTATTTTCTTTAAGAAGCAGCTTTTTGACAGGTTAGGCTATTATGCAATCGATTTTAAAATTGCAGCAGACTACGAATTGATTATCCGTTATTTTCTAAAGAATAGTATTTCTTGGAAATATTCTGGCATTACTACCCATAAAATGCTAGTAGGAGGTGTGAGCTCTTCTGGTTGGAAGAGCTATAAAAAGGTTTCTGAGGAGATAAAGAAAGCGTTGCGAATGAATGATGTCGTTTTCAGTCCATTCCGAATCGATACTAGAGTGGTTTGGAAGATGTTAGATTTTATCTGATTCTTTCTTTAATATATATGGAGGAAGATCGTTTGATGAAGAAAGGAAATGAGAAGTAAAATGTATAATATAGAAAATATCTACTGGAAAGCTTCTTTTGATTCCAAAGGTGCCGAACTGAGATCATTATTTCATAAGCCAACTTCTCAAGAACTTATGTGGCAGGCGGATCCAACTTATTGGTCAAAAACGAGCCCTGTGCTCTTTCCGATTGTAGGCGCATTGAAAGGCAATACCTATACCTATGGAGGGAAATACTATACTATGTCAAGACATGGGTTCGCCCGAGATAGTACGTTTGAAATACAACGACATGAAGACCATCTTATCGAATTCGTTCTGCGAGACGATGGAGATACCTTTTCTATTTACCCTTTTGCATTTGATTTGAAAGTGTTGTATGGATTATCGGAGAATGGACTGACATGTACCTATCAAGTAAATAACTATTCTGACGATAGTCCAATTTTTTTTTCTTTAGGTGGACATCCCGCATTTACTATTCGAGTAGATGATAGAATAAAATACGATGACTATCGGCTTATTTTCCCTGATGACCGTCTCTTAAGTGTACACAAGTTGCAAGATAATTTGATAAATATGGATAGTCAAAAGCTCCCCTTAGAGGAAAATAGACTGGCGCTTTCATATTCATTATTTTACGATGACGCATTGATTATTAAAGACCTAAAAAGTCGAGCGGTGATCTTGTCAAATAATCAGAATGAACAACAACTAAGCTTTGCATTTCAGGGCTTCGAATATTTTGGATTATGGGCGGCTAAAAATGCAAATTTTATCTGCTTAGAGCCGTGGGCTGGTATAGCAGATTGCGAATATCATGATCAACAGTTAGTAAATAAAAAAGGAATTGTGAACCTTGCCCCCGGGAATACATGGGAAGCGCGTTGGCAAGTCGATTTTGTCCATACCACAAATGAATCACGCAGTTTTCTCAAAAAAATATGACCATTATCATCACCGGTGCCTCTGGCTTTGTGGGGCAGAACTTACAGAAATATTTAATAGGGAGGCAATATGACGTCAAGAGGCTTTCTCTGCGCAACGACCTCTGGCAAACCCATGTAGACCAGGATGCTGCTGCTATTGTACACCTTGCTGGAAAAGCACATGATACCACCAATACTTCCTCCGAGCAAGAGTATTTTAAAGTTAATCGTGATTTAACGATAGAACTGTTCAAGTTATTCTTAAAATCGAACATTCGAGACTTCTTTTATTTCAGTTCGGTTAAAGCCGTAGCAGATACTGTAGAAGGCGTGCTGAAAGAGGATGTGCAGAGCAGTCCATACACTCCATATGGGAAGTCAAAATTGGAAGCTGAACAGTATTTACTGGCACAAGCGCTGCCGAAAGATAAGCGTTTGTTTATCATCCGCCCCTGTATGATCCACGGCCCGGGAAACAAAGGAAACTTAAATCTGTTGTATAACGTCGTGGAAAAAGGTATTCCTTGGCCTTTGGCAGCATTCCATAACGAACGTTCTTTTTTAAGCATAGACAACCTGAGCTATTTGATAGAGCAAATGCTCGTAAATCAACAATTGCAATCCGGTGTGTACAATTTTGCAGATGACGACGCCTTATCGACGAATGAGTTAGTGACGTTGATCTCAGAGGTGTTAGGTAAGAACCCTAAACTCTGGTCTATACCAACAGGGGTTATTAAAGGTGTGGTAAAAATGGGCGATGTGTTACCGTTACCATTAAATTCTGAGCGACTGAAGAAGCTGACAGAATCGTACATGGTTTCCAATAAAAAAATCAAGCAGATTTTAGGAATTGATAAATTACCGCTGACAGCAAAAGAGGGGTTGGAGAAGACTATTAAGTCCTTTATAAGAAGTTAACATTATTTCCTGATATATTGGTGTGAAATTTGCTCACGTAAAGCAACCTTTTGAAAAAATAATGCTGAGAGACAAACTAAGAGGCAATAAGCCACGGTGGCTCATTTTATTGATTGATATGTGGGTGGTGTGGAGTACGTTTATACTCTGCTATTATTTGGTGTTCAAGCAAGGGGGCGAGATCGATTGGCAGCCATTGTCTTCCCAGCTGCTAGCTATAACGGGCGTTTATTTTATTTTCTTTTTGATTTTTCAACCCTATCAGGGCGTTATCCACCGTACAGGTCTACGGGATTTACAAAGAATAGCAAGTGCCGTTGTAGCTGCATTTGTTGTTTTGGCGGTATTCGCGCGGCTGATCGAATGGCCTGCACTGTCATTCTCATTATTCCCTGTTTTCGGGAAGATATCGCACACGCAGTTGCTCTTGCATGCGTTTATGGCTGGTTTTTTCCTGTGTTTCATGCGTATAGTTTATCGTTCACTTTACCATGCGCTCTTCTGGAATAATAAAAATGACGCCATTCCGGTGATTCTCTTTGGCGCGGGCAATATGGGTAACACAACGTTCTATTTTCTACGGGCGAGTACCCGCAATAAATATCGGGTGGTAGCACTGATGGACGATAATCCTACACGTATAGGGAAACGGGTGCAAGGTTTTAAGATACAGCACATCACTAATCTGAACGCTGATTTTATGGAGAAAAATGGTATGCCCCGAGAACTCATTATCGCCATCGATGACCACCGTCCAGAGCGGCTACAGCATGTTTTTAAGCAGGCCGAACCATTACCTTTGAAGGTTAAAATTATTCCTAACTCTGCGCGTATGTTGGCTGGAGAGGTAGCAACGCGACAGATACGTACACTAAAAGTAGAAGACTTGCTAGGACGTAAACCTATTGAATTAAGTAACGCGACGGTCGAACAGGAACTGAAGCGTAAGGTCGTTTTGATTACGGGAGGTGCAGGTTCCATTGGTTCGGAATTAGTCCGCCAGATAGGGCGTTCAGCTTGTAACAAACTCGTTGTGTTAGATCATGCAGAATCGGCATTATATGATGTACAGCAGGAACTTAAAGCGTATCCTCATTTCGATCGTTTCGATTTTGTCGTGGGGAATGTGCGCGATGAAATATTTATGGAATCGGTATTTCAGCAATATAAACCACAAATGGTATTTCATGCGGCTGCCTATAAACATGTACCGCTGATGGAAGCAAACCCCTATGAAGCGATACTTACAAACGTTTGGGGATCGTATAATGTAGCGTCATTGGCTAGCAAATACGGTGTAGAAAAATTCGTGATGGTTTCGACGGATAAGGCCGTAAATCCTACCAACGTGATGGGGGCAACGAAACGTATTGCAGAAATATCCGTCACGGCATTGAACAAGGTATCGTCTACAAATTATATAGTAACGCGGTTTGGAAATGTGCTAGGGTCGAATGGGTCGGTCATCCCTTTATTTGACAAACAAATTAAAGCGGGAGGACCGCTAACGTTAACACATCCCGATATTACCCGATATTTTATGACTATTCCAGAAGCCTGTCAATTGGTACAGGAGGCGGGCACAATGGGTACGGGAGGAGAGGTATTCGTGTTTGATATGGGCAAGCCAGTTAAGATCATAGACTTGGCGAAACAGATGATACGGCTGAAGGGATTAGAATACCCAAGCGACATTGATATCAAGATTGTTGGTTTACGCCCGGGGGAGAAAATATTTGAAGAACTGCTAGCAAATAATGAAAATACTGAAAAGACGCACCACCAAAAAATCATGATCGCCAAGGTCAACACAGTGGACGTTGTAGAAAAGAAAAAGAAAATAGAAATGTTATGCGCACTGGTAAAACAAGTGCACCCTTACCAGCAGAAACAACAATTAGTAGCTCTAATGAAGGAAATTGTGCCGGAATTTAAATCACAAAACTCTATTTTTGCGAAACTGGATAATGAAAAGTTAGCGATTAACAACGAATCATGATATATATATTTTTACTCATTGCATTGTTTATTTTAGAGCTACTGTATTTTAAAATAGCCGATCGATTTGATATTATTGACAGACCCAATGAGCGTTCCTCCCACACCACCATCACCTTGCGTGGGGGTGGTATCATCTTTTATTTGGGTGCGCTTATCTATTTTTTCCTTTCGGGTTTTCAATACCCTTGGTTTTTCCTGGGGTTAACGATGATGACAGTTGTTTCTTTCTTAGATGATATTTTTACACTGTCTAATAAAATCCGATTGCTGATACATTTTTCTTCCGTATTGTTGATGGCCTATCAGTTAGAAGTATTCGAGATGTCCTGGTATTTCCTGCTGATTACCTTTATTATTGTCGTAGGGGTTATTAATGCCTACAATTTTATGGATGGGATTAACGGTATTACGGCCTGTTATAGCCTCGCTGTAGGTGGTTTGCTCATGCTCGTTAACAAAGAGATTGGTTTTGTCGCGCAGGATTTATTGGTTTATACCATGTTTGGCGTGTTAGTATTTGCCTTTTTCAACTTCCGAGCGAAAGCGAAATGTTTCGCAGGGGATGTGGGGTCTGTAGCCATCGCTTATATTTTGCTTTTTGGTTTGGGTGCACTCATTATCAAAACCGGTAATCTCCTTTATTTTCTATTCTTAACCGTTTACGGTGTCGATACGGTATGGACCATTGTCCGGCGCCTATACTTAAGAGAAAATATCTTTGAAGCACACCGCTCACACCTATATCAGTTCCTAGGGAATGAAGCTGGCGTCAATAAGCTATTGATCTCCTTTTTATATGGAGTAATACAGTTTTTTATCGGTCTAGCTGTGATCCAATTTGCCGATAAGGATATCACCACGCAATGGATATTTGCACTTTTACTGCTGGTTGGGTTGAGCGTGGCGTATTTAGTTCTAAAAACATGGCTTATCCGTAAATATTTGTGTGTCAAAGATGTAACCGTAAAAATGTAATAATGAAAAAAAACATTGTAAAAGCCATAATAGGGGGAATTTTGAAAGACCATCGCGGGCAGATTAGGTTTGTCAACGATTTTGATATGACAGAGGTAAAGCGCTTTTATATTATCAAGAATATAGATACAGAGTTGATCCGTGGTTGGAGGGCACATCGTATAGAGCAGCGCTGGTTCCATGTGCTGTCAGGGGCATTTGTAGTGAATTTGGTGCGGATTGATGATTGGGACAAGACGTCCCCTAATTTGCCCATAGAGAAACTTATATTAAAAGCAGCTGAACAGCAGGTGCTACATGTACCGGCGGGTTATGGTACCGCATTTCAGGCCCTAGAGCCGGAAAGTGAATTGTTGGTATTTGCAGATTATGGTATAGACAATGCAAAAAACGATGACTATACGTGGCCGGTTGATTATTTTCTGAATAAACGTTCATAACAAAATACGATATTACTGGGTATGATTAGGAATAAAACACTATTTTTGCTCGAAATTAATTTTGGAAAGCTTTTTGCAGTTGCAATCCCATATAAAAGTAAAAAATATGTCTAAACGTGTCTTAGGATCAGTATTAGCCTTGCTCACCGTTGTTGTTTTGTTGTGTACATCCTGTGCAAGTAAAAAGAATTTGGTTTATCTTCAGTCCGATTCAGTGGAGTTGAATACGCTTTATGAGCTGAATGCGCCAAAATTACAATCAGGGGATATCTTGGCCATTTCTGTGACGGCTGACGATGTACGGGCAACAATACCGTTTAATCAAGTATCTCCTTATCAAGGAAGCGCCGGAGCTATCCAAGCAACAAATCCATTCATTCCCACTTATGCTATTGATGTCAATGGCGAGATTGATTTTCCAAAAGTGGGCAAGATTAGATTGGCGGGCAGAACTCGGACGCAAGCAATGGACTTGTTACGGCAGGAAGTGAGTAAATATATTGTTGATCCCGGTATTTCGATGGTCGTTCGTAATTTCCGGGTGACCGTCCTGGGTGAGGTAGCACGTCCTGGAACGTTTACGATTGAAAACGACCGGTTGACGATTTTGGAGGCATTGGGCTTAGCGGGAGATATGACGATCTACGGGGAGCGGAAGAATGTTTTATTAATTCGTGAACAGGATGGCAAGAAAGAGGAATTTAGATTGGATTTGACAAAAAGGGAATCTTTGAATTCTCCAGCGTATTATCTCACGCAGAACGATGTCGTGTATGTAGAACCGAATGGGGCACGTATACAGACCTCAAAATACACACAGACCACCTCGGTTTTTGTGTCCGTTATAGGTTTGATTATCACCGTTATATCGGTGGCTACCCGCTAAAAAATTAGAGAAGAAGAAAGCATCTATGAAGAATACGGCTTATCCCCAAGTAAAAGAATCCGACGAACAGGAGTTAAACCTCAAACAGCTTTTTGAACAATATGCCTTTTATTGGAAGTGGTTCCTAATTTCGGTCGTTGCCTGTCTTTTTATTGCATTCGTGTATCTGCGCTACGCAGAACGTATTTATAATGTGAATGCCAAGATCCTCTTACAGGATGAAAAACAGGCTTCCGGCGAGATGGCTGGGCTGGCTGAATTGGCAACACTTTCGGGTATGGGAAGTTCATCGACGGCTTTCGTCAATGATCAGATGGAAGTCTTGCGCTCCCGTCGACTCATGCGTAAAGTGGTGGATACAAATCGACTTTATCTTTCCTATCACATGAAGGGAAATATAAAATCCGCCGAAGTATTGGAACACCAATCACCGTTGAAAGTAATGTTACTCGAATCGAATCATGTACGCTTAGATTCGATTTCTTATACCTTTACCGTAACCAAGAAGGGCGATAGTTATAGAATAAAAGATGAGCTAGAGGGGATAAGGGAATATACCTTAGGAAGCAAGTTAGAAACCCCGCTGGGGCCGATTAGCTTGGTTCCGCAGGAGGGCAACAAGCTTTGGGAAGGTGATTTGCAAGTCAGCTATATCCCTTCAGATATCACGGTAGACGTTTTGCGGAATGCAGTGCAGATTACACCTAATAAAGAAACGCAGTCTTTTTTGGTCAATTTTTCCATGGATTATCCGCTGATTGCTAAAGCAGAATTGATCTTAAATTCGCTCATCGACCAATATAATCAAGATGTTACCCACGACAAAGCGCAGGTAACACGGGCTACCTCAAAGTTTATTACTTCTCGTTTAGAACTCATCTCACAGGATCTGGCGGAAGCGGATTCTAAAGTGGCTGATTTTAAGGACCGTAACAGCTTGATGGATATGCAGGAGGAAGCGCGTTTGTATATGCAGAATGCGACGGCTAACGAGCAGAAACTGGTCGAATACCAGACACAGCTGAGCTTGGCTGATATGATGCGAGAAGCTACGTTGAGTACTGAATATAACCTTTTGCCATCCAACATTGGTTTAACAGATCCGTCGATACAATCCAATATAAACAGTTACAATGAGTTGGTATTAGAACGGGATGATTTACTTAAATCGGCTACACCGGACAACCCGGTGGTGCGGCGACTAAACAATAACATTGCACAAATCAATAAGAATTTACAAATCTCGTTAGACAACTATAGAAAGGTGTTGCAGGGGAATGTAGACGCTCTACAAGGCCAGAAGAGTAAGTTTGAAGGTAAACTCAATCAATTGCCAAATCAGGAACGTGGTTTTAAAGATATTTCTCGTCAGCAACAGATTGTGGAAACCTTGTATTTGTTCTTGTTGCAAAAACGAGAAGAAACAGAGATTAAAGCAGCGGCTACACCGGCAAACTTGAAGATTGTGGACGAAGCGTATGGTTTTAAAGTGCCAGTTGCTCCACGTAAAATGATCGTGATGTTGGGAGCCATGATTGTGGGTTTTTTAATCCCATTTGCTGTCCTTTATCTGAAATTCTTATTGGATAATAAAGTCCACTCGCGTAAAGATATCGAGGAAGCGCTTCGCGCTCCAATTTTGGGTGAAATCCCGGCTTCTGACCATCCGATTATTGAAGAAAATGACCGTTCCTCGCTGGCAGAAGCGATCCGTATCTTACGAACGAATATCTCCTTCATGTTGGGGGCAAGTAAGAAAAACGAATCGGCAGTTTTATATGTAACCTCGACCACTTCAGGCGAGGGTAAATCGTTTATCGCGACAAACTTGGCCAAGATTCTATCGATGTCAGGTAAGAAAGTTTTATTGGTGGGTGCGGACATTCGCTCGCCCAAAGTGTTGGATTACTTAGGTCTATCACATTTACAACACACAAATATCGGGATTACGCAATATCTTGTTAATCCGGACATGTCGGTTTCCAACATCGTGATTCAGAAACCGGCTCCCTATAATTTTGATATTATCTATTCGGGCTATATTGCGCCGAACCCGGCAGAGTTGCTCATGAACGGTCATTTTGCGGATTTGATTGCCTATGGCCGCATGCAATACGATTATGTGATCGTGGATACGGCGCCGGTGAGTATGGTAACCGATACCTTGCTGATTGCCGAACACGCGGATATGACTATCTATGTTACGCGTGCTAACTACTTGGACAGGCGCTTATTGAACATTCCGAAAGAACTCTACGAAGAGGGTAAATTGAATAACATGGCGGTTGTCGTCAACGATGTAGACTTCAAGCGCGGTTATGGTTATGGTTACGGCTATGGCTACGGTTACGGCGAAACGCAGGAGGTTTCCTTGCGTAAACGGCTTTGGAATATCATCAAAGGCAAGGGTAATAAGCCGAAGATTAGAGGATAAAAACAGGAATCCCGATGTTATGGAAAGCATCGGGATTTTTTATAGGTATACTTTTTGTATGGTACATCCCTAAAAATAAAATAGTACTTTTTGGGACTATAGCTAGAATAAAAAGATGAAATATATACAGCTAATATTGCTGGTCGTGGGTTTGTTATTCGCGAAAGCAGGTATATCGCAGATACATTACCAACCCTATTCCTACGAGCAGTACCAGCGGAACATGGGGGAGATATATGCAGATAGTTTAACTCATACCGCCGTAAAGCCTTTTGTGGGGACAAATATAGACCCGCGGCACGCCATCATGCAACCGGATACCACCCGAAGCTGGGGATATCGTAAGCTTTTTCAGGAGCATTTGATAGAAGTTGTGAAAGACGACCATATGTTTTACCTGGATTTTATGCCTGATTTTATTATCGGGGCAGAACGTGGAACGAACAGCAAAACTTTGTGGACGAATACAAGGGGTGCGCAGGCGGGTCTTTCGGTCAATAATAAGTTTTCCTTATTTGTTAGTTTCTACGAGAACCAGGCGCGCTACGCGAGCTTTATCGATAGTACCGCTTTAAGGATCGGTAATTTGCCGGGACAGGGGTTTTCGAAAAACCTAAACACCGGAAAATATGACTGGATGAGTGCGACGGCAAACATGAGTTATCATTTTGCGGATGCATTGCAAGTGACTTTAGCCTATGATAAACTCCATATCGGCGAAGGATATCGATCGGTCTTAATCTCCGATAATCCGTATAACTACACCCATGCGCGCTTATCGGGTACGGTTGGGCGTTGGCAGTACCATTCGATATGGGCGTATATGAATGATTTAAGAAACCCGCGTGTAACTGACATTCAAGATCCGCTTTCAGGTCGCTTGGGAAATGGGGTTAAGTATGGGGCTTTTCAGTATGTGGATTACCGGGCAGGTGACAAGGTCTCGCTTGGGCTCTTCCATTCCTTGATATGGGCACAGAAAAATAAAGGTGCGGGTGGAAAAGCAAATGGCGGCTTAGGACTCAATGTGAAATACCAACCTTGGCAAAAATATGTCTTTTATGGGCAGCTGTATGCAGACGATATCTCCAAGTTTGGTTTTGGAAGCAGTGACAACCATCGGATGGCCTTCCAGCTGGGAGGAAAAACGTATGATCTGTTTGATGTCGCGAACTTGAATGTGACGGCGGAGTATAATCAGGCAGCTCCTTATACGTATCAGCATCCGAACAACCGCATCAACTATACGAGCAATGGGGAAGCATTAGCACATCCTAGAGGTGCGAATTTCCGGGAGGTATTAGGGATTGCCACCTATCGTTGGAACCGATGGGAAGTGTATGGCCAAACGATGTATGCACGCTACGGATTGGATCCAACGGATAGCGATAATGTAGGCGTCGACCTCTTTAAGGAGGAGATTACCGCAGATGGCTTCCGCATAGCACAGGGAAATCTCAACAACTTGTTTTATCATGAGCTTCGTTTTTCGTATGTCATGAATCCAAAGTATAACCTCCGTTGGGAATTAGGCTTAATTGATCGTCGTAACAAAAATACGGTGACGGGTGATTACCAGCACGCGGCGATTTTTACGTTTGGCCTGCGATCGTCTTTCCGGACATTCCAACGGGAGTACTAGGTAGGTTGCATAGTATTGGCCGACGTGTTGCCACATCGGCCAGTTTGATGGACAATCGGCCAGCTATTCTACAGTTACCGATTTTGCCAAGTTCCGTGGCTTATCTACATCAAGCTGCAATTCGATGCCGACATAATAGGATAGTAGCTGTAAAGGAATAACAGCTAATAAAGGCGAAATCATCTCGTGCGATTTTGGTACGGTCAATACATCTTCTGCGAGTTGCTCAGCCACGGTATCTCCCTCGGATACAACAGCGATTAAGCGCCCTTTTCGGGCCCGGATTTCTTGCATATTACTCACCACCTTTTCGTAAAACGGATCTTGGGTAGCTACGAACACAACAGGCAAGTTTTCATCCACCAAAGCAATAGGGCCGTGTTTCATTTCTGCCGCTGGATAACCTTCAGCGTGTATGTAGGAAATCTCTTTTAATTTCAAGGCACCCTCTAACGCAATAGGGAAATTATATCCTCTGCCTAAGAATAGAAAATCGCGTGCATCTTTGTATTTCGCAGCAACTTGCTTAATGTTTTCCAATTGGTTGTCTAATATCCACTGCACTTGTTCAGGAACGGCATGCAGAGCGGCGGTCAACTCCCGTAAACGGGCTGTACTGATCGTGCCTTTCATCTCTGCAAGTTTGAGTGCGAAGAGTTCCAACACGACAAGCTGGGCGGTAAAGGCTTTGGTGCTCGCCACCCCGATCTCCGGGCCAGCGTGCGTATAAGCGCCCGCATCGGCCATGCGCGCGATAGAAGAACCAACGACATTCACGATGCCGAAAATAGTCGCGCCCTGTTTTTTAGCATTTTCCAATGCGACCAGGGTATCGGCGGTTTCACCGCTCTGGGATACGGCGATAATCACATCGTTTTCATCGATAATCGGATTACGGTACCGGAATTCCGACGCGTATTCGACCTCCACATTTACACGGCAAAGCTCTTCGATCAGGTATTCGGCTAAAAGACCTGCATGCCAGCTGGTACCGCAGGCTACAATGATGATGCGTCGTGCCGCCAATAATTTATCCTTAATCGTCTCGAGCCCACTTAAGGTCAATAGGGGCTGGTCCACATCCAGCCGTCCCCGGAAGGAATCGAATATAGTTTGGGGCTGTTCGAAAATTTCTTTTAGCATGAAATGCTCATAACCACCTTTTTCAATGGCCGCCAAATCTAAGTCTAGGCGTTGTACGAATGGTGTTAACTTTTCATTAACTAAATTCTTCAGAATCAGTTCGTCTGGACGGACGATGACCATTTCGTAGTCATTTATATACACGACGTCTTTCGTATAGGCCAACATCGGTGAAGCATCTGATCCTAAGAAATGCTCATTTTCGCCGACGCCGATTACTAAAGGGGATCCTTTCCGGGCGGCGATGATGGTATCGGGCATCTCGTTGTCCAGAAGCAGAATCACATAGGCGCCGGTAATACGCTTCAAAGCGATCCGGATAGCTTCTTCTAACGAGCAATTATTATGCAGGCGTATGTCGGCTATAAAATTAACCAGTACTTCGGAGTCTGTATCACTCTTGAAGGTGTAGCCTTTCTTCTCCAACTCGGCTTTCAACTGCGCATAGTTTTCGATAATACCATTATGGATCATGGCAATAGTACCGTCGTTGGAAAGGTGGGGGTGCGCATTTCGGTCGCAAGGTTCGCCGTGCGTAGCCCAGCGCGTGTGGCCGATGCCGATAGTGGAAAGGGGTTGTTGTTCGCCGACCAACCCTTCTAGGGCTGCAACCTTGCCTTCTTTTTTAAATACTTGTAGTTTGTTATCCACAAGAAGTGCGACACCAGCACTGTCGTACCCTCTATATTCCAGACGCTGTAAGCCGGATATGAGTATAGGATAAGCGGGTTTGCTACCTACGTAGCCTACGATTCCACACATAAATTTATTGTTGTTTGTTTAGATAATTCAAAATTTATTTTAATTTCGTACTTGCCTCTTGGCAAGAACTATGCCATGACTAAATCCGCCGAAAATTCCGATAAATTAATTTTTCGTATCTTTGTACGAATGAAGGATCATAGAAAACGGCTAACAACGAGATTTCTTTTTTTCCTGCTTCATCTGAGAACGCTCAGAACAGTGAAGTTGTCACCTCCTTCAAACCTATAATCCGCGCAATATAAATCATATTGAAAGTCAATGCACTTTTTTAAGTAGAAGTCATATAGGACTTTTTTTGTTATATAACCCATATCGGAATGGGTGTAAAATATAGAATACACATGGACGAGAATAGACCCGTAAAAATAAAAATTGAAGATCTGGTATTGATTTTTGGCAGAAAGAAAGAGAAGGCTTTGGAAATGCTGAAGCAAGGTAAAAGCAAAAAGGAAATTCTGGAAGCTACACAGTGCACGGTAGGCGTGAACGGGGCAAGTTTTGAGATTTTCGAAAATGAATTCTTTGTGATCATGGGCCTATCGGGAAGTGGTAAATCGACCTTGCTTCGCTGTCTGAACCGTTTGATTGAACCTACGGCCGGAAGTATTTATATCAATGGCGATGACATCACGCGTAAAACGCACAAGGAACTCCTGGATGTTCGGCGTACAGAGATGAGTATGGTGTTTCAGAAATTTGGATTGCTGCCGCACCGCACCATTATAGAAAATGTGGCCTTTGGTCTGGAAATTCGTGGAGAGGATGCGGAAGTGCGGAAAGAAAAGGCACAAAATGCATTGGACACGGTTGGCCTAAGGGGTTTCGAGAATCAATTTCCGGCGCAGCTTTCCGGGGGTATGCAACAGCGGGTAGGGCTAGCCCGCGCATTGACGAACTCGCCCGAGGTGCTCTTGATGGATGAGGCTTTTTCGGCACTTGATCCACTCATCAAAACCGAGATGCAGGATGAATTGCTCGCGCTGCAGGAGAAGCTGAAAAAAACGATTGTATTCATTACGCATGATCTGGATGAGGCGATCAAATTAGGGGAGCGGATTGCGATTATGAAAGATGGTGTTATTGAACAGATCGGTACGGCGGAAGAGATTTTAACGAATCCGGCGACGGAATATGTGGAAGCATTTGTAAAAAAAGTGGACCGGAAGACGATCATTACAGCGGGAACCTTGATGCATGATAAACCGACCGTGGTGCGGCTGGGGAAGGATGGGCCGGAGGGAACACTGCGGAAAATGCGTACAACGGGGCTGGATGTATTGCCCGTGGTGAACGACCAGCAGGTATTTATGGGCTTTGTATGGGTGAAAGACGCGGTACAGAGTGCCAAGGCGCAGGAGAAGACGGTGCATCGTATTTTGTTGACGGATGTGCCTTCAGTTACGACGGATGTTACCGTGGAGGAGATGCTGCCGTTGATATCGGCAACGCGCTCGCCGATTGCCGTGGTGGATGGAGAAGAGAAGCGGTTGCTCGGCATTGTAACGCAAAACTCCCTGATCATCGAGGCGACACGTTTTGACGAACAGGATATCCAGGATTTGAAAGAACAAGCAAACAATAGTTAAAAAGGATGGAAAAAACGATAGATATAGGACAATATGTTGCGGTTGCTGTGAAATGGCTTACCGATAATCTAAGGCCTTTTTTTGATTTCATAAAGGTAACGGGAAACACGGGAATAGAAAGCTTGGAATGGGTTTTTGTGCAAACGCCATTTTATATAATAATCGCGTTATTTACGTTTGTTGCCTGGAAGCAGGCGGGAAAGGGTATTGCACTATTTACGATACTGGGCTTTACGCTGATCTACTTGATGGGTTTTTGGGAAGAAACCATGCAAACACTGGCGCTTATTCTCGCTTCTACATGTATAGCGCTGGTCTTTGCCGTACCGTTGGGGATATGGGCGGCTAAAAGCCCGACCGCCAACCGCATTATCCGTCCGCTATTGGACCTGATGCAGACGATGCCGGCTTTTGTATACTTGATTCCAGCGGTGCTGTTTTTCAGCATTGGAAAGCTGCCGGGTGCATTTGCGACCATTATTTTTGCGATGCCACCGGCCGTTCGCCTGACAACTTTAGGTATTGAACAGGTGCCGAAAGATGTGTTGGAGGCGGCGCATTCGCTGGGTGCGACGTCTAAACAGATTCTTTTTAAGGTGGAGTTACCCTTAGCGATGAAGACAATTTTGACCGGTATTAACCAGACTATTCTGCTATCGTTGTCCATGGTCGTTATTGCCGGAATGATCGCTGCTGGTGGATTGGGCGAAAAGGTGCTGGAGGGAATCAATAACCTGGATATCGGTCTCGGGTTTGAAAGCGGCTTGTCTGTCGTGATATTGGCCATCATACTGGATCGTATCACACAGGCTTTTGGTAATAAAGGTTTATCTAAATAAGGACGAAGATATATGAACGGAAGAAAATGGATAGCGATCGTCATCTCGTGTGTCTGCCTGCTCGGCTGTGGAGACCGCCTGACCAAGCGCATCAGCATGGGCATGGTGGAAGGCTGGGCGGAAGGAAATGCCATGACGACAGTCGCACAGGAATATTTAAAGGAAAAAGGATACCATATTGTTATTCACAAAGCAGCACCGAATCTGCTATTAGCGTCCATGGATAATGGGGATACGGATATATTTATGAATGTATGGCTCCCCAAAACACATGGCGATAAGATTGCACCGTTTCATCGGATTCAAAGCGTAGCGACAAATTATGAAGGGGCACTGTTGGGGCTCGTTGTACCGGATTACGTGGACATAAACTCCATTGAAGAACTGAATGCGAATAGCGATAAATTCGATGCAAAGATCATGGGCATAGAAAGAGGCACCGGCATGGCTATTTATACGGACACGGTTATTCAGGAGTACGGCTTAAATTACCGACAGCTCAATTCGTCTATGGTGGCGATGGCAGCTGAACTGAATAAGGCTATCCAGGAGAAGCGGTGGGTGGTGGTGACGGCATGGCAACCGCACTGGTTATTTGGAAGGTTTGACTTGAAGTTTTTGGAAGATCCGAAGAAAATATATGGTGAGGTGGAACATATAGAAACGTTTGCCCGACAAGATTTTGAGAAAGATTTTCCGGAGGTTTACCGGTTCTTCCAGCATGCTTTTTTTGATGGCGAAATGATGGCAGATCTCCTCACCAGAATGGAAGCCAGCACAAATCAAAAAGAAACCGCCCAACAATGGATAGCGGAAAATAGATCCATGTTGGACGCTTGGTGGAATGGGGTATAACGTTGTTTTCAAAGAATTATTAAAACTATTTTGTTACCTCCGCGTTCATTTTATGTGATAGGTATAACAAAAACAGTACAATTAGACAACGGTATAATGGAAAATAATAGTTTACTGATTAACGAAGCTAATGTGTTGCTTAATCTGTTGGCCAAAAGATATAATTATGACAAAGAGGTGCCGTCTATTTCCGATCTATCAGCATTCAAGGATACAATCCTAAATATTTCTTGGAATGATGTCTACAATTATGGGGGAGAGCGTATTTACATCTTTCTCGACGAAGAGATTGTTATAAATTTTGATAACCAGGTTTACCTCCATGTTAGCGAAAATTTTGTTGGATTGAAAGAGTACTTCGAGGGAGGAAACCAGGTTTCTGCATAATAAGTGATCTTCTTTTGAGTTGTGTTAAAGCTCCATCATCAAAAAATCAATAAGGTTTTTTTGTAATATTCCACCGTAATTATCTCCTGGAATCGGATCGTTGAACGTAATGACATATTTTGGATAATTGTCGTCAATCTCTCTGAGATTTCCGAACTCCCGTACTATAGTGTCTTCGTGCATAAGCGTTAAACAGACTTGAACATAGATTTTTACCCCATTTCGTTCACCCATGAAATCAACCTCTCTGTTACCTAATTTACCGACGTATACCGTGAAACCTTGATGGATGAGATGGAGGTAAACGATGTTTTCCAATAGTTTATGCAGGTCCGCTCGCTGGTTGAAGCCAATGATTGCATTTCGTAAACCTAAATCTTCAAAATAATATTTTTCACCGATCTCGAATATTTTTAAGCCTCCGATTTCTGAGCGAACTACTTTATGAACAAAATAGGCATTTGCTAATGCTTTGAGATAATTGATCGTCAATTGTGGTGAAATATCCACACGCTGAGACTTCAAATACTTACTTATGTTGCTTGCTGAGAAGAGCGCCCCAATATTATCTGAAAGGTAAGCCACTAAATTTTCCAAAAAAGAAACGTTGCGAATATTTTCTCTTGCTACGACGTCTTTTAGCAGAATAGTTGAATATACATTTCGCAGATATTCAAAAGGGACGTTGTCCTGTAGACCTATATTTGCCAAAAAGGGCATACCTCCATATTTCAAATATTTTAACAAGTTTTCTGTTGAATTTTCTAGTGAATGAAAAAGTAGGAATTCTTGATAATTTAAACTGTGGATATGGAAAGCGACATACCTTCCGGAAAGATGAGTCGCTAATTCTCCAGATAGCATATTAGCATTACTGCCCGTACAGTATATATCACAGGTTCTTTTTGCAAGTAAACTGCGTAGTGTGCGTTCAAATGATGTGACTTCCTGTACTTCGTCAATAAAAAAGTAGTTAGGTTTTTCATGAATCCACTTATCTTCTAGATATGCATTTAATTCGATGTTACTTTTGATGTGAACAAAGTTCTCCATCTCCATATTAATATAGACTATATTGGCTTCTTGAACGTTATCTCGGATATAGTTCATCAGTTGCAGCATAACATAGCTTTTTCCAACCCGCCTCTGCCCGGTCAACACTTTTATTACCGGTTTATCGATAAATGGGATAATGCGGTTCGTATATAGGGGACGATCTATAAGTTTCATGTATACCGTATATTTTTGTTAAAAATAACAAAAGTTTCATGTATATCGTAAGAATGATGGGTTTTTTATTAAAGTTTCATGTATACCGTAATGATGTCATTTGGGAAGCGACTATTTTGATTATATAAAAATAAATTACTCAAAATAATTTTTATATTAAGGAATTATGCATTTTTGTATATTTTAACGGCATGCATGAACTCATTTAACATTCGGTTCGTGAATGCAAAGCATTTTATTTGGGTTTGATATAAGAAAGGTAGCGAAGTTATAAAATAATAGAAATTTGCGAAATACTCGAGCTTACTACGGAAGAAATCGAGGAACTAAAATATACGTATGCTTAACGATAAACAAATCAAAGAGATTGCTGATTCCCTTCTTCCGACTTTTATTCCGAAGAACGACGCCGAGACGGAACTAACGTTTAATTTCACCGTCCCACCAAATCACACCTATAAAGTTTGGTACGAAAAGCGACAGACTGCGTGGTCATTTGTGAAATTTGAAAAAGTACAGATTCAAAAGTGATGCCTAGTTAACTGCCAACATGCGAAAAGAGATTTTTGATCAGTCTGGTTTGCGCCAGTCGGCCTATTACGGGGGGATATCTAACTTATCAGGACGCTACAGTACAGTAGTCTGTTTTATATACGGTATATTCGCTATATAACAACATTATATACCGTATGACATCACCTTGCAAACTAGTTATTGTAGGTTGCTTAATAGCAAATGCGCTTTGTTTAGCCGCTTTTGCGCAAAACCAAAAGGAACTCATTGTACGTGAGATACACGAGGGACCCATCATTGACCACCGCCACCCGGACGTCATTGCCAGTGGGAATAAATCGGGGTTTGAAACCGGTCAATTTGTAAAATTGGGAGACACCTACCATATGTTCATCAATGAAATGTTTGACCGGCCACATCGGGATATGCGAATCTCCTATTGGACCAGTACCGATGCGATAAACTGGAATCGAAAATCGACCATTGTGGAGAGTATTCCGGGTAGAACGCCCTTTAACCCGCGTTCGGAAGTCTGGGTAACGGGTGTTGAATTCAACGATGAGGAAAATGCCTGGAATATCTTTTACGTAGCTTATAGAGCGGGTGACAAAGAAAAAGGAGAGATAGAAGCAAACGATTATGAGGGACGTATCTGGCGGGCAAAATCTGTCATTCCCGGTATCGACGGTATAGCTGGTCCATATGTTGATATGGCAATTGTCCTGCAGCCGGATAAAAATAGCCAATCTTGGGAGGGGCAGCAAGCTGTCGCAGCATTCAATCCTTATCGTGTGGGTAATAAATGGTATGCTTTTTACGATGGGCACAACCATGTCCCAAGAGGAGATTGGCCTTTAGGGATGGCAACTGCACCTACACTAAATGGTCCTTGGACACGTATGCCCGAAGGGCATAACCCCGTACCGATATCACCGGAGTTTAACGAAAATGTACAGGTCACAGAACTCAAATCAGGAGGTTATCTCGCCATTTTTGATTCCTTTGGTGATCATGAGATCGCATATAGCCAGTCGAAAGATGGTATTCATTGGGATAAAGAGACGCGGTTAAAAGTACAATCCGATAACAATCTATGGGCAGACGCCGGCGACCACGCCACCCGTACACCACTGGGTGCCGTGGAGGAAGAGGATGGTACCTTCACGGTAGTATATACTGCTCGGTACGATAAAGATGGCCGCGTATTCTTTGGATTAGGCCGGGTTGTGCTCGCCTGGAAGTAACGGACAGAAATGAAGCCAGTCACTCTCGTCTTGATAGTCAACAACAAGTTCTGCATGGTTACGGAGCGTTAAATTGGACGCTAACTGTGCGACATCCAGCTGCATGTTGTACAAACAATTTTCAACTAGATCCTTGCGGAACCCTTTGTCTTGCAGATCAAGCACATATTGTGTATTGACCAATCGGGCAATTATTTTTCCCAGATCGACTAATTTTCGTTGAACCAAGTTATCGCTCAACGTAAATTGTAGATGCTCTCGAAAATGAGGAACTGCTTTTTCGGTTTGCGGTAAAGTAGCTAGCGATTGGTAAAGGGAACTTTCTTTTTGGCGCTTCATGCGTTTTAAAACGATTTCTGCGATTTGTGTGTAAAGCATCTCGTTCGATCCTTCGAAGATCTGGAACGGCCTGCTGTCGACAATTCCCCTGCCGGCAATGTGGCTAATTTTGTAGCCATTAGCACCGGAGACCTGCAAGCAAAGCTGTGCGGACTCCTGCATCAAATCAGTCACCAAAGCTTTCATGCTGTTGGCTTCGAGACCTTCGGTAGCTAAGTTGTGTTCGATACCGCTGATATCACTGCTCCGGGCACACATACCGGAACAGATCGTGAAAGCTGTTTGTATTCTCGAAAGTTGAAATTGTACGGAGTCTAAGGCTAAGAGATTCCCTGCGCCTACCATACGGGTGGTACAATGTTGAAGTGCTTCATCCAGCATACGTTTAATAAAGCCCATACCCATACCCGGGAATTGCAATCGGCTTCGGTGCAAGATATCCAACATCATCTTGATGCCGGTACTTTCTGGTTGTAGACGTTGATAGCTAGGAACTTCCACGTCAATCACGTTCATGCCGTACGGAATCATATATAAACCGAGGTTGCTGTATAGCTTTTCTACCGTAATACGTTGGTTGGGGTCTGCATTGTTGGTGACAAAAAAGTCGACATCTCGCGCTAGTTCACCATCCGCCAATTCTTTTCTGGCAGCTACGAGCCAATAGTCGGCTTGCCCAGTCAATCCCTGCCAGTGTTTCCGCCCACGGACAGCATAGCCCTCGTCTACACTACGGTAGGAAGTCCGCATATTCAGCGCATCGCTTCCATAATCCGGCTCCGTGATCATAAGCCCGCCCATACGGTGTCCTGTTAGGAATTCCGGAAAGATTTTTTCTTTGATTTTGCAGTCACCATATTTGGCAAGAGGTTCTAAAAATAAAGCGATGTTGATACCAAATGTGAGAGACAGGGGAAGAGACTCATAAGACGCTGCGGAAAGAATGCTCAAACACTCTTTAACAATGCCTCCACGACCACCATATTCGGTCGGTACCGCTACAGCAAGGGGATGGGTATCCATGATATCGCGCCATACCTGAGGTGGCAGACCACGGTCATGACTCAATTCATTGATGTCTTGTTGTTCATGAAACACTCGCTTGAGTGCTTGATTAAACCTTGCTATAAATACCGACAGCTCTTCCTTACCTAGCTCCATGTAACGCTTTTTTATTAATTGTCTTGAACAGCAAATATATCTGTTTTTTTACGAAATTGTGATTTGTTATGTGTTTTTCCTCGGCGAATGTACAATTTGCAATCTTCCAAACAATTTGCGGGTTGTGTAGTTCTGTTTTTATGAAGATATTAACAAAAAATTGCGTGCATCTTTTGGGCGTCTCGCTCTTGATTGCAGCGGGGTGCCACTCGTCCCAAAGCGATAAAAACGTAGAAACAGTGGTGAAGGACGTGATGGAATATGAGGTTCCGGCAAAGAACAAACCGTTGGAATTCCAACGAAATAAAGTGTTGGGCGAAAAGGATACGATTTCTTTCGAAATTCAGGAACCGTCTTTCGTGAAGATGACACTTTCGACACCGAGTGACTCGGGGAATATCCGTATTAACCAATTACGGATGCCTGATGGGGAAATGGATGGCCCATTCGGAAAAACGTATGAAGCCCGTTTCGATCAGGTAGGAACTTATCAGGTGATCATCGCGGAAAGTATGATGGCTGAAAACCCGTATACGGGCGACTATCGTTTTAGGATCGAAATGGAGTAATACCTAATATTAAAGCTATCTATAACTTTAAGTTTCTGTTTTTTTACAAAAAGTTGTAGTTATGATTATAACTTTTTGTATTTTTAATGAAATTTTAAAGTATAATCGTATATGGTGTCGCCTCATAGTATTCCTCGTCCTATATATCTCGACCGTGTAGCGCCCTTTATTGGAAAAAATCTCATTAAAGTTTTTATTGGCCAGCGCCGAGTTGGAAAAAGCTATTTATTATTTCAACTGATCGAACAAATTACCAGACAGGATGCCGACGCTAAAATTATCTATATCAATAAGGAAGATTTAAGATTTGCAGGTATTAAAAATGCCGACGACTTAAATAATTACGTTTTACAAAATAAATCACACCAGCATAAGACTTATGTGTTTATTGATGAGATCCAAGATATCGAAAACTTCGAAGCAGCACTTCGATCATTATTGTTGGATGAAGCTTTAGACTTATATTGCACAGGAAGCAATGCTAATTTGCTCTCCGGCGATGTTGCGGGGCAGTTGAGCGGCAGATCGATAGAAATCAATGTATATAGTTTGTCATACGAGGAGTTTTTGGTATTTCACCAGTTGGAAGATAATAACGAATCATTGGATAAGTACCTCAAATACGGGGGATTACCTTATTTGAAGCACTTGCCGTTGGAAGACGATGTTATTTTCGAATATCTCAAAAATATTTACTCTACTATTGTGTTTCGAGACGTAATTAATCGTTATGCTGTTCGAAATACAGTGTTTTTGGAACAGTTGGTCTTCTTTCTCGCTTCGAATATTGGAAGTATCTTTTCGGCAAAAAAAATTAGTGATTTTCTTAAATCACAAAAAGTAAATATTGCGGCTAATCAGGTGCAATTGTATATACAGCATCTCACCAATGCATTTCTGATTCACCAGGTAAAGCGATATGATATAGAAGGAAAGCGACTTTTTGAAATTGGAGAGAAATACTATTTCGAAAACTTAGGGATTCGAAATGCACTGTGGGGCTACAGGCCGGAGGATAGAGGCAAGATCTTGGAAAATGCAGTATATAACTACCTGTTGATAAGAGGCTATACAGTTGAAGTAGGTGTTTTGGGTAATAACGAGATTGATTTTATCGCAGAAAAAAAAGGGGAGAAAATGTATATCCAGGTTGCGCTGTCGCTTTATGAGGAGAAAACGATCGAAAGAGAATTTGGTAACTTGCAAAAAATTAAGGATAACTATCCTAAAATAGTCGTTACAATGGATGCCTTCTCAGGAAACTCCATAGAAGGAATTGTTGCCATGGATTTAAGAAGCTTTTTGACACATAGTTGGTAACCCTTGGCATGTGTATCATCGCGGAAAGTATGATGGCTGAAAACCCGTATACGGGCGATTATCGTTTTAGGATCGAAATGGAATAGAAATCGGGGACGCAAAGATAAAACGTCCCCGATTTGTTTTGTTACAACACGACAGTGCTGGTAACGGGAAGGTGGAATTGCGAAAAAATTGCGTAATTGCAAATAAATCACTATCTTAATAACCGAAATTTTGCTAAATTATGAATTCAATTTCGCTACATAGGGGTGGCTTTTACTGGGCAATGGTCCTCCTGCTGATGGAGATTTCGTGTAGCAACTCGAGACAGGGTAGTATGTTGCAGGGGGACACGACAGATAACGAGATCATGAACTCACTCCCTGCTAGGCGCTTGCTTACCTATTGGAATGACTTTAATTTTGACGGAAGGGTGCTGGTGGTAAATTCGAACCATGCAGAGCAGAAATTAGTAGATTTTATAATACTGTTCCCCACGGTACCCGATACCGTCGTGCGTGTGGCTATACATAATATGCTAAAGAAGGCCGCTGCGGAACCTAAAACCTTCACTTATTTTTTGGATAGATATAGCCACTATCTATACAGCCCCAATTCGCCGATGCGAAATGAAGGGTATTACGAGCTGGTATTGATCTATCTTGCAGGGGATGAAACCCTATCAGACGAGCAGCGAAGCCACTACACGACGCTGTTGGAACACGTTCGTAAGAATCAGGTCAGAACGGTCGCAGCAGATTTCGAGTTTTTAGCTAAAGATGGGAAATACCGGCGTATGCATGCTGGCACCAAACGGTATAAAATGCTGGTATTTTACGATCCGACATGCACCCACTGTGCAGCTGTGATGCAGGATCTGGCACAAACTCCCGTTGTAATTAATTGCATTGAAAATGGTTTTTTAGATGTTGTATCGGTAAGTTTGCACCCAGATAGGGGGAGCTGGATGGGATATCAAAAACGAATACCCGATAGCTGGATCAATGGCTGGGATGAACAGGGGCAGGTTATAAACAATGGGCTGTATAATATACGGGCTTATCCCTCGATCTTTTTATTGGACGAGAAAAATAGGGTGCTGTTAAAAGACGCACCGCTCGACATCACTTTACGTTATTTAGTGAATCTGGCGAATGAGGGAAATTGATACGAATGGGAACAAATGCATAATTATATACTTTTCTTGACGTGTTGGCTGGTTAGTATCTCTACTACGCCGGCGTTAGCGGTTGAGTTCCATTATTTTCGCAACGTACCGTTGGATGCAAAAGCCAGTACGGTACATGCTTTTGCACAAGATAGTCTGGGTTTGTTATGGCTAGGAAGCAATAATGGGTTGTATCATTATGATGGCTATACGTTGCATGCGGCACCGGGCGGAAAATCTGAATACCAAACGTATATTTATAGCATTGTCGTGTTGGATGATAGCCGATTGGCATTAGGTACCGAACGGGGTGTTGGCCTATACAATTATAAAAAAGATTGTTATGAAGACCTGCCTATGGTTGATGTTTCGGACGTCAGGGCCTTATTGCTGGTTGGCGATACCTTATGGATAGGATCTTTGAAAGGCCTGTATACGTATGATATCAAACAAAAAACTTTTTCCAGCTTTACGGAAAAGTTGAAATCGGAATTGACAAGTCAAATTTATGCCCTAGCCCAACAGGGGGACAAAATTCTTGTTGGAACCTATAACGGACTTTTTGAAGTAACGCCGAAGACAGCTGCTGTTCGGCAACTCGTGCTTCCGGAATACCGGAAAGGGGCGAATCAATTTATTAACGCTATCTTGGTTTTTGATCAAGAACATATCTATATCGGCACGGAATATGGGTTGTACATTTATGCGGATGACAACGTAAAACTGCTCAAAACGCCGCATTTACAAAAACTCCCCGTGAAGTCCATGACGAAGCGTGATGCGGAAACGCTACTGATTGGTACCGATGACGGCCTCTTCGTTTACGGTCCGCAACAACAGAAATTGCAACGCATAAAGCACGACGCGCGAAACCCGTTTTCCCTGGCAAACAATATTATATGGAGTGTTTTTACCAGTCGGACAGGCGATGTATGGGTCGGGACGGACTTAGGCTTTTCAGGATGGACGGAAAGATGGCGGGAAAGAAAATTTCCGATCTACCAGTTTACGCGTAGCAGCAATGGCAATAAATTTTATCAGATCTGGCGGGATCGGTCAGGGTGGTACTGGCTTGGCGGTGATAATGGATTGATACGGACGCCGACTTTCGACGAAAGTGAAACCGAATCCTATTGGTATCGTATGGATGCCGCAAAATATGCGTTACCCCACAATCGGGTACGGGATATCTATGAGGATCGGGAGGGTATGCTATGGGTAGCATCAGACGGTGGAGTGAGCTTGTTCTATCCACAGACAAAATCATTTAAAAGTTTTATGATTGTGGACCGTAGTGGGCAGAAAAATGCGAAATGGGCCTATGACCTCGAGGAGGATAGAAAAGGAAACCTGTGGGTGGCAACCTATATGGGAGGGGTTTTCGTCGTTCCGAAAGAAAGTTTAAAAAAGGCAACCAATGGGTATGTTATCGGCGAAAGTTATGATCAGTCACGCGGACTGTTAGCTAATTTTGCGAATCAGGTTTTGCTGGATCATCAAGATCGGATGTGGGTACTCTTCTACAACAGAGGTATAAATGTCATTGATGTACATACCAGGCAAATAGCGGAGATTAAGGGTGTAGATGGCAAGGCGATATCGGATGCGGTATTTATGCTGATCGATGCGGAAGGAACGGTTTGGGTAGGGGAACATGGCAGGCTGCTGCGTATAGCTAAGGATGGGAACAAAGAATCGATTGCGTTTGATCCGCATGGAAAGGGAGAAGTGACTGCGATGGAAGATGTAGGAGACCACCTTTGGATAGCCAATAATGTAGGCGTTTGGAAGATACATAAGAAAACCTTCCACAGCGTATTAGTACGCTATGGAGGCGGTGTCACAACCCTATTTTACCGGACAGATACGAAGGATGTTTTGCTGGGCGGGATCAACGAAGTGGTGGTACTGCCGGCTATGGGACCTACCGAGCAACCAAGGTCTGCATCGACTATCGTACTTACCGCAATGTATATCAACAATGAGCGTTTTGGGGCTAGTGGGTATGGCTTGCGCTACCGCCATGAGATTGTGCTAGAACATCAGCAGAATAACCTTCGACTGGAGTTTTCCGACCTGGATTATGGAAATCAGCTGGGGCATCGCTTGGCGTATGCATTTAAGGCACCGAATGAAACCTGGATACCGCTGGAGCAGGATGACAACAGGATACAGCTTAGCAACCTGCAATCGGGTGATTATACCTTGCAGGTAGCGAAGATCGATATGTTGGGACAGGTTATTTCTGAAATTTCGCTTTACGAGATTAAGGTTAACTATCCCTGGTATGCAACGGTTTGGGCAAAGGTGATTTATGCGTTAGCGATGCTGGGACTCCTCCTGTGGATATTAAACTTTTTTCGGGTGCGAAACAAGCTGAAATGGGAACGGAGGGAGCGAAAGAAAGTCATGGAGCTTTCTCGGATGAAGATGGATTTCCTAACGGCGGTATCGCACGATCTCAAAAATCCATTAAGCCTGATCTTGGCACCTGTCAGTCAACTGATGCTGAAAACCAAAAACCCAGATAATAAAAAGTTATTGGACGGCGTGCATCGGAATGCGATGAAAATTAATAATCTGATTCAGGAGGTGATGACGTTTGAAAAGATAGATGATCGTTCAGACGTGGGCGAATTGATTACCTCGCAGCTGGATATAACGGCTTTTGTAGAACGTTGTTTAAACGAATGGAAGCAGCTGGACTTGTATAAGCATATGGAATGGCGATTGGTGTCGGATATCCCCAGCTTCCTTATCCAAACGGATGCAGCTAAGCTAGAATCTATGTTGAACAACTTGCTTTCTAATGCTTGTAAATATAGTAAGTCGGAGGGAGCCATAGTGGAACTGTATC
Organism: Sphingobacterium micropteri; assembly: GCF_014692515.1. GTDB lineage: Bacteria > Bacteroidota > Bacteroidia > Sphingobacteriales > Sphingobacteriaceae > Sphingobacterium > Sphingobacterium micropteri. The sequence continues at coordinate 171,288 of NZ_JACOIK010000002.1, forward strand.
TGGGACGTAGTGAAAAGGGTATTGTCTTTACTATTCGGGACAATGGAATCGGTATAAAGAAAAAGGATTTACCTTATGTATTTAGTAAATTCTACCGGGCAACGGCAGACGAGGTGCAAGCCATTGATGGAACGGGAGTAGGTCTTTATCTAGTTCGCAATTATGCGGGACAACTGGGCTGGACGGTGGAACTCGATTCGCAGTGGATGGAAGGAACCACCGTGACTATGGAGATACCGGTAAGTAGCGCCTACGTGATGCCAAGTGATGAAGAAGTCGAAAAGGAGAGAAAAAAGCTGCTGATCGTAGAGGATAATGAAGAGTTGTCATCTTTTTTACGGTTGGCTTTTGAAAATATATATGATTGCCGAACCGTGGTAGATGGGCGGGCAGCAATTGATTTAATAGATCATTCTTTTAAACCTGATATGATCGTGTCCGATGCCATTATGCCCAGAATGGACGGCCTGGAAATGGTACGGCAATTGCGTAAGCGGACCGACACCGCTATTATTCCGGTCATTCTATTGACGGCTGTGCGTGACGAACAGCTTCAACGTGCGGGGATTGCGGCGGGCGTAGATGCCTTCGTCCAGAAACCATTTGATTTGGAGTTGTTGAAGTTACAGATGCAGCAACTGCTCTTGAAAAAGACGACATTACAAACCAAGCTGCGTATAGATGAACTGTGTGAACCTCGCGAACAACAGATTGCTGTATCACCCGACGAGCAATTGTTGAATAAAATAACACGGGTTATCGAAGATGCGATGGACGATTCCGATTTTTCGGTGCAAAGGCTAGCTGATGAGGCAGGTGTAAGTGCGAAGCAGCTGTATCGAAAAATAAAACAATTGACAGGACATACGCCGGTAACCTATATCCGGACAGTAAGGATGAAAAAGGCGGCATTACTGTTGCGCCAACGGAAGTTCACCGTCGCTGAGGTGATGTATATGGTTGGGTATGCGAATGCATCTTATTTCTCCAAATGCTTTCAGGAAGAATTTGGAACAACACCTAAAAATTATATGGACCAACTAAATGGGAATCCTTCTTAATTAACTTATTAACAGGTTTTTATTTCTTTATTTGAGCTTTCGGACAGTCGGAATGTCCGATTTGTGTTAGGCTTTGTCCGAAACGTGGTCGCTTTAATTGGTAATGCTTGTTAGGTTTGTGTTATTATTTCGCTAACATAAAATTATAAAACAAATATGATCATGCGTAAATGTGTTCTAGGTTTCTTTGCCTGTTTTTTCTTCTTGGCTGTTTTTGCACAAGCTGATAAAAATGTACCTACTATCTATGTGGATAAACAGGGGGTGATGCGGTGGTCGGATACGAAGCAGGAAGCTTCTTTTTTTGGTGTAAATTATACGACGCCTTTTGCACATGCTTACCGGACGTTACAATATAAAGGGGTAGACCGCAAAGAAGCGATTGATCGCGACGTTTATCATCTTGTACGATTAGGTTTCAATGCTTATCGTATCCATATCTGGGATGTGGAAATTGCAGATGGGGAAGGTAATTTGCTGGAAAACGAACACCTGGAATTATTAGATTATCTCTTGTTCAGGTTGCAGGAAAACGGTATCCGGATACTGATAACCGCCATGACGAACTTCGGGAATGGCTATCCCGAACGTAATGTACAGACGGGCGGGTTCTCGTATTTATACGACAAGTGTCAGATACATACGAACCCGCAAGCTATAGCTGCTCAAAAGCGGTATATCACCGGACTCCTGCGCCATGTAAACCCCTATACGGGGTTTGCCTATCAGGATAATCCCTATGTGGTGGGCTTTGAAATTAATAACGAACCTTGCCATACCGGCGAGGTGGGTACTACGGAGCACTATATCCGTGAAATGCTGGCTGCGATGAAGAAAGCGGGGAATAAGAAACCGGTTTTTTACAATGTGAGCCATAACATGGAACATGTATCGGCCTACTTTAAATCGGATGTGCAGGGAACAACGTACCAATGGTATCCTATCGGATTGGTCGCGGGGAAGGAGCGAAAAGGTAATTTTCTTCCCTATGTGGCTCGTTATGATATTCCGTTTGCAAATGAAAAAGGCTTTACCAATAAAGTCAAAGCGGTGTATGAGTATGATCCCGCGGATATCGTATATAGTTATATACATCCTGCAATGAGCCGCACATTCCGCGCGAACGGTTTCCAGTGGATAACGCAATTTGCGTACGATCCGCTGGATATGGCAGCATACAATACCGAATACCAAACCCACTATCTGAACCTAGCCTATACGCCAGCGAAAGCGATCAGTATGATGATCGCGGCTGAAACAGCCTATAGAATCCCGCGAAATCAGTCTTTCCCAGCTTATCCGCAAGATACGCTGTATGGGGATTTTATGGTGAGCTATCAACAGGATCTCGCGGTAATGAATGTGGATACCGCTTTTTATTATACCAATAATACGGATGTACGGCCGAAAAGCGCGCAAGCATTACGAAAAATAGCCGGACATGGAAGCTCGCCGGTAGTGGCTTATAGTGGCTCGGGCACCTATTTTTTGGATAAATTGCAGGATGGGGTGTGGCGTCTGGAGGTGATGCCTGATGCGGAGATGGTGAACGATCCCTTTGCAAAGCCGTCTTTATCCAGGGAGGTGGTACAGATTCTTTGGTCGGAAAATAACTTGGAAATTCGCTTGCCCGATCTAGGAGAGGATTTTTCCTGGAAGCAATTAGCACCCGAAACTTCGTTACGCGGACAGGCGGACCGAACAGTGATGACGGTGAAACCTGGGGTCTATATACTTGGTCGGAAAGACCAACCGGCGTGGGAAGAATGGAACAGCTCGACGGTATGGAACCGTTATCCATTAGGGCATTTTGTGGCGCCGGCGGCGTCCGTACAACAGTCGCCCACGGTCGTACATACCCCTGCTGGTTATCACGAACGTGGTCAGGATCTCGTTATTTCCCTCCAGGTCGTATCGGCTGTGGCACCTGACTCGGTGATTGTTCAAACGGATGAAATATCATTTTGGCGAGATGACAATACGTATATAAAGCTGGAAAATAAAGAAGGATATCGGTATGTCGGCCGTTTTCCCCAATCTATGCTTCGCGGGGATAGGGTCCGTTATACGGCGACGGTATATGTGGAGGGCAAAAAATACACCTTTCCGCAGGGAACATCGGGGGCACCATTGGATTGGGACACGGCTATAGACACGTATTGGACGACAGCGATTGTTGACCGCATGACGCCTATTGTGCTTGCAGAATCGTTGTCGGCGCAGCCCGGATGGGAAACCTATGCTATTCCCGAAACAGCCTATAGCCAGGTACGGAAAACACAAAGAGATCCGATGACGGTACCGATGTGGTCCTATACGTTTACCAGGCACGATAGCGAGACGAAATTTTTCTGGTTGAAAGATATCAAACAGGTAGTTGCGGAGCGGAAGTACAAGATCGATGAGGTGAAAAATCTGATGATAGCGGTGGGGAATCAATCGTTTGGCGGAAAGATACAAATAGGATTCGTATCCAACATGGGGTATACGTATTCGGCAACGGTAGCGCTGGAGAAGGATGCGCAACAGACACTTCGTGTTCCTTTGGAGGAATTAACACTGGTGCCGACGGCCTTGTTACCAGCGCCCTATCCCACCTTTTTAGAACGTTATTTTGTGCCGGTGACACCGATATCGTTCGCTATCCAGGATAGCGAGAAATTGATCATTTCGACGGACGGCGCCGTAGATCAACACGCTGTCATCACCATCGGAGCGGTATGGATGGAATAGTATAAATCTAAATATATAATACACAGTAACAGGAGATATCCACGATTGCATAACCACAAACTGGAATGAAATAACCGAGCTTGTGAGTTCATCGAAGATAATCTGGATATTCCATATGGACATTAAAAGACAAACCGAGTGTAACGAGCTCATTTATATAAATGAATACTTACACTTATAAATAATTATAAACATATGAAATCTTTTACGATAAAAATTGGTGTTGCCTGTTTGTCGTTGGTTTGCGGTACCGGAGGTATGATGCTTTCCGGATCGGTATATGCCGGCACACAGGAGAAGACGGTGTTCCGATTCCAACAACTTGTTCAGGGCGTGGTCCGGAATCAGGACGGGATACCCTTGCAGGGAGTCTCCGTGCGGGTAGTCGGTACAAATGTGGGCACATTGACCGCAGAAGATGGGACGTACCGCATATCGCTGCCTGCAGGATCTAAACAACTCGCGTTTACTTTCCTTGGACATGAGGAGCAAACGCTGACGGCGGCGGGTAACGTACTAGACGTTTTCCTGAAGGAAGGAGGAAATGTACTCGAAGAACTCGTGGTGGTGGGATATGGTAGTATGACCAAGAAAGATTTAACGGGTTCGGTGAGTACCGTGAACAGCAAAGATTTTAATGGGGGACTGGTGGGATCGCCCGAACAGCTGATCAACGGAAAATCGGCTGGTGTGCAGGTGATGTCGAACAGCGGTTCGCCAAGTGCCGGAAGTACGATCCGTATACGTGGAGGAGCTTCTTTGAGTGCAAGTAATGATCCGCTTATTGTACTGGATGGTGTACCCTTAGAGGCCGGAGGTATCAGTGGTAACAGTGGTAATTTTCTGAGCCTCATTAACCCCAACGATATCGAAAGTATGACGATTTTGAAAGATGCTTCGGCAACGGCTATCTATGGATCACGGGCATCGAACGGCGTGTTGTTGATTACGACAAAAAAAGGGAAAGGTGATCAACTGCGCTTTTCGGTATCCTCCGTGTTCTCTGCTCAACAACCTTGGGGTGTAGCGGATATGCTGGGTACGGACGAGTTTCGGGCATTGATCGATTCGAAAGGTAACGATAAACAAAAAGGACTTGTTGGTGAGGCTGATACGGATTGGCTTCAAGAGGTCTTTCAGACGGCGTGGGGAACAGATGATAACCTAAGTGCCACGGGTAAGATTGCCGGACGTGTACCCTTTAGAGCATCGGCAGGTTACTATAATCAACAGGGAACCTTGCTGACGGATAGAGCGGAACGGGTCACCGGATCGCTTGTATTGAACCCTTCGTTTTTGGAGGATCATCTTCAAGTGACCGCAAATCTGAAAGGATCCCGCAATAATAACCGATTTGCGAATACGGACGCGATCTGGACAGCGATGGCTTTTAATCCTACACAGCCCATTTATTCAGGGGACGATGCCTATGGGGGATATTATGAAAGTCTAGACAATGCAGGCCTTCCGGCGACCGGGGCAAACCTCAACCCACTCGGCCTGTTGCATCAGGAGAAACACCGGAGCCACGTGAACCGTTTAATTGGTAATCTCGATATGGATTATAAATTTCATTTTTTACCGGAATTGAAAGCGCATGTGACCCTTGGCTACGATTATGCGAAAGGGGAAGGATATAATCATATACCGGCAACAGCCGCGAATAGTTTTTTAATTGGTGGAGCCTATGATACATACGAGGAGACATTAAAAAACCGGCTGTTTACCGGCTATCTCCATTACCAAAAGGAACTTCCGGATTTAAAGAGCAATCTGGAACTGACGGTAGGGCATGACTATCAGTATTGGAGTGCTACCCGTCCGCCAATTACCTATTACAATGATCGGGAGGAGGTACGTTCGACGGCTATAGCGCGAGATCAACGGCATACGTTGATGTCGATTTATGGGAGGCTGAATTACAGTTATGATAGCCGTTATTTATTGACCGCGACCGTAAGGCGTGATGGAACCTCTCGCTTCAGTCCGGAAAACCGCTGGGGAACATTTCCTTCATTGGCGCTGGCTTGGCGGCTTTCGGAAGAACAATTCCTAAAGGAAACGTCGTTTCTGGACGATTTAAAACTGCGGGCAAGCTACGGGGTGACGGGCCAACAGGAAGGTATCGGGAATTATGGCTATCTGCCTATTTATAATCAAGGAACGCCTTACGCCCAATATCGTTTTGGGAACCAATACCACTTGGTCTACCGGCCTTCGGTGTATGTGCGGGATTTACGTTGGGAAACGACGAAGGCATTTAATTATGGTCTGGATTTCGCCCTGTTCCAGAACCGTATATCGGGAGCTGTCGATTATTACACGCGTAAAACGCATGATTTATTGGCCAATGTGGCGGTGCCGGCTGGAACTAACTTCGATCAGATGGCAACAACGAATGTGGGCAATATTGAAAGCCGTGGGTTTGAATTCCAATTGAATACGGTGCCGATCGATCGGGAAGATCTGCGTTGGGAGGTGAACTTGAATGCTACCAGTCAACACATGAAGGTGACAAACATCACGATGGTGCCCGACGCTTCATCGGTGGGAACGTATGCCGGACCCGAGGTGAACGAGCGTGGTATACAAATCTTGACACCTGGATATGAACCGTATATGTTCTATGTATACAAGCAAATGTATGATGAGACGGGAAAACCGCTGGAAGGGGTATACGCAGATCTGAATGGAGACGGCGGCATAAACGAAAGTGATCTCTATCGCTATCAGTCGCCAGCAGCAGATTGGCTATTTGGATTCAATACACAGGTGTCATACAAAAAATGGTCGGCCTCCACGACGTTAAGAGCACACGTAGGCAATTATGTGTATAATAATACCAAAATGAACCTGAGTGCGTGGGAAACGCTACAGTATGTGGATCCGGCACTCAACAACTTACATCGGGACTATCTCCGGACTGGTTTTCAGGCCAGACAGTATTTTTCGGATTACTACGTAGAGAATGGTTCGTTTCTGCGTATGGAAAATATTTCGTTGGGTTATCATGTGGGACGTATAGGTCGTATTTCGAATCTACGGCTTGGCGCGATCGTACAAAATGTGTTTGTTATCAGCAAATACACAGGAATAGATCCTGAGGTACCCAACGGTTTTGATAGCTCGTTCTATCCGCGCTCCAGGACGTATTCTTTAAGTATAAACTTAGACTTTTAATGATGAAAACAAACCTAATATTATTGTTGACCGGAATGATGTGTTTCATCGTTCTGCTCACATCCTGTACGAAAGATCTGGATCAGTTTCCTTCCGTGGAGACAACATCTGAACAGGTGTATACGTCGGTAGAAGGCTACCAATCGGTTTTGGCAAAGTTGTACGCTTCTTTCGCTGTGGCGGGAAACGGCCGTGGTGATGATGACCCGGATATGGCGGGTACGACGGCTTCTTGGGGCTATTTGCGGGTATACTTTAACCTACAGGAAATCCCCACAGACGAAATTATATATACCTGGACGGGAGGCGATAATCTCGTGGATATACAGTTTATGAGCTGGGGCGCTTCGGATACATGGGTGAATGCCATGTATTACCGTATTTATTATACCATTGCGATATGTAACGAGTTCTTACGTAATGTGACGGACGAAAAGCTGGCCGCTTTTGCAGAGGCGGATCAAGTGGCTATTCGGGAGTTTGCTGCAGAGGCACGTTTTTTACGTGCGTTGGCTTATAGCCACGCGATGGATTTATACGGGAATGTGCCTTTTGTAACTGAACAGGATGTGGTCGGCGCCTTTTTCCCGCCACGTATAACACGTGCGGAATTATTCCGATACCTAGAAGGTGAACTAAGCGAAATAGCGGAACTCTTGCCGGAAGGGCCTAAACACGCGTATGGACGGGTGAGCCGTGAGGCGGCTTGGGCATTACTCGCAAAGAATTATTTAAATGCGCAGGTGTATACAGGTGAAGCACGTTATAGGGATTGCATCGACTATTGCCAAAAAATAATAGATGCAGGGTATGCGCTGCAGGAAGATTATAAGAAGCTGTTCAATGCCGATAATGATCAGCGGACAGAGGAGATTATATTTGCTATTCAGGCCGATGTTGCCCATACAAGTACTTGGGGAGCAACGACGTACTTGGTGAATGGCCCTATTGTGGGGAACATGAAAGCGGAAGATTATGGTGTGCTGTCAGGGTGGAATAGCTTTCGGACATTACGGGAGTTTGTGGGTATTTTTAATGCTGCCGATACGCGTGGCGACTTCTGGACGGACGGTCAAACCTTGAATATTGATGACCCTTCATCGTCTAGCCAAGGATACAGTATCGTGAAATTTACGAATCTGAAAGACGACGGGACGTTTGTAACAGACGAAGGAATGGTTAGTACGGATTTTCCAATGATCCGTTTGGCGGATGTGTATTTGATGTATGCCGAATCCGTTGTCCGCGGTGGTGGTGGAAACCTGTCGCAGGCATTGGATTTGGTGAATCAGATCCGACACCGGGCATTTGGGAGTGAAGAGGGTAAAATTTCTACGGCACAGTTGACCTTGGATTTTATTTTGGACGAAAGAGGACGGGAATTATTCTGGGAGGCAACCCGCCGAACAGACTTAATCCGATTTGGTCGGTTTACAGGAGGGAGTTACCTGTGGCAGTGGAAAGGAGGCGTAGTCGATGGCCGGGCAACGGATACCAAGTTTAACGTGTATCCTATTCCGGTTACGGATATGGCCGCAAACCCAAATTTGATTCAAAATACGGGATATTAGCATAATGATCAATTAGAAAACCATGAAACGATTATATTACTATGTGGTGGTTGGCTTCGTACTGCTGTTGCTGGCCGCCTGTGAAAAAGAAGGAGGCACGCCTACCATAACGGATGTGGAGCCGGCGACATTGACAGCTTCCAAAACGGAAGTGCTGTTGGAGGCGACGACACCGAAAGCGGTGGCGTTACAACTGATGTGGAACATAAACGAGCTGCAAAGCACCGAAAAAATAGCACTATCGCAAATGAAGACAACCGTGCAATTTTCAACCAACGCATCGTTTGCATCCGTCGGCCGATCGGTCGATGTAGTAAGTGCTTCGCTGAGCTATACCCACCAGCAGCTTAATAGTATGGTACTGGCCTTGGGTTTTGTGCCGTTGGAGCAACAGGCGATATATGCGCGTATAGTCTGCCGGTTGGCACCAAATGTGGAACCGTTGTATAGCAATGTGCTGGAGTTGATGGTGACTGCATTTGAACCGGTGGAGGATGGTGACTACCTCTTTATGGCCAATAGTGATTTCTCTGCATTTCCGTGGAAACTTTCCGCGCGGTTGGAAGATGGCATATATGATGGTTTTGTGCAGGTAGACCAATGGTATAATTTTTACTTAACGGACGAAGCAAGTGCAGATGCGCAAACGATTTACGGGTCTTATCCGGTGGATGGCAATCAATATGTATTGTATGCCGGCGATGATCGTTGGAATTGTTGGACGAATAATGGCGGATATCTTTATCTCAAGACGGATGTCAATGCGATGGTGTGGAGTGAAACGGTTGTTCGAAGTTTATCGGTTACGGGTGACTTCAACGCCTGGAGTCCTTCTGCGAATCCCATGGTGTACGATCAGGAGCAACAAGTTTGGACAGCAACCGTTACGACGACTGCACCGGAACAATGGGGAATGAAAATACTGATCAACGAGAGTTGGAGTTGGTTTTTTGGAGGATCGGAAACAGAAGGGGTATGTAACCTCTATACGACGGATGCAGATGGCTTTACTTATGAACAGGTGGGTACCTATCGGTTAATCCTTGATTTGCGTGACCCAAAGGCGTTCCGCTATAGTGTTGAACCTTTATAATCTATATAAGATATGAAAGTATATATAAAGAAATTATCCTGGTTATGGATGTGTATAGGTATTTTTGGAGTGGGGAGTTGCAAGGACGATAATGCGGCACCGGCGGCACCAGATCAAGATAGCTTTGCGAAAGGCGCGGATATAAGTTGGATAACTGAAATGGAGGCGGCCGGCGTATCGTTCTATAATCAGGCTGGTATGGCAACAGATGGTCTAAAATTGCTGCGGGCGTTAGGTATGAACGCGGTGCGGCTGCGGGTATGGGTAGATCCAACGAATGGCTGGTGCAACAAGGAGGATGTATTGGTAAAAGCATATCGGGCACATCATCTAGGCATGCGTATTATGGTCGACTTCCATTATAGCGATCATTGGGCAGATCCTGGACAACAAAATAAGCCAGCTGCCTGGGAATCTTTATCTTTGAATGAGTTGAAGGCAGCCGTGGCGGAACATACGAAGGAAGTCTTGCAGTTGTTAAAGGATAACGGCGTGACAGCAGAGTGGGTACAGGTCGGTAACGAGACGGGAAACGGCATGTTGTGGGAGGATGGAAAGGCATCCGAAAGTATGGCGAATTATGCGGCATTGAATAATGCGGGGTACGACGCGGTGAAGACTGTTTTTCCAGAAGCGAAAGTCATTGTACACGTGCATAATGGTTATGATAACAGCTTATTTCGTTGGTTGTTCGACGGTTTGAAGTCTAACGGTGGTAAATGGGATGTGATCGGCATGTCACTCTACCCGGATAAGGATAATTGGCAGGAGCGTACACAACAGTGTGTACAGAATATGCAGGATGTGATTGCGCGCTATGAGACGGAGGTGATGATCTGTGAAGTCGGGATGAGCTGGGACGAAGAGAATGCTGCTGCGGCATTTCTGACCGAGTTGATCAATAGGAGTCGGCAGTTTCCGGCTGGTCAGGTACTGGGGGTTTTCTATTGGGAACCGTTGTCGTACGGTGGTTGGAACGGCTATACATTGGGCGCGATGGATGATAGTGGTCGGCCAACGAAAGCGCTGGAAGCGTTTAAATGGTAGCGGTTTTCTTGTAGCGGTTCGATTGCTATTTAGGATGATTTGATAATGACAAATTTTATGATGATACGTTTTTTTTGTGTTGTATACTCTTTGGTCCTTTTCTGCTAGCTGCGCAGGAACTGCGACAGACATTTTCGCTTGAGAAAGACTGGCGGTTTAACAAGGGGGATGTTGATCAAGCGGCGTCGACCGACTTCGATGATCGTGGATGGGATAAGGTGACGGTGCCGCATGACTGGGCTATTTACGGTCCGTTTGACCGGAAACATGATTTGCAGGAGGTGGCCGTGACGCAAAATGGAGAAAAGGTGGCTACCGTGAAAACGGGACGCACGGGAGGATTACCTTATGTCGGTGTGGGTTGGTATAGAAATACGTTTGATGTGGAATCTTTTGAGCCATCGAATAAACGCGTGGTGCTGAAGTTTGATGGCGCGATGAGTGAAGCACGTGTGTATGTAAATGGACACGAAGTATGTTTTTGGCCGTATGGCTATAACGCGTTTCATTGTGATGTAACGGAATTCATAAATCCCTCTGGCAAAGATAACCTGGTGGCTGTGCGGTTGGAAAATAGGCCACAATCGTCGCGCTGGTACCCAGGAGCGGGCCTTTACCGGAATGTGCATGTGATCGTAACGGATAAGGTGCATGTTCCGGTGTGGGGAACCTTTGTTACCACACCCTTTGTTTCGGATACGTTGGCCTCCGTGCGGCTGGAAACGAATATAGAGAATGCGGATGGTAAGGTGGTGCGGGTCACTACGGATATTATTGATGGATCGGGAAAAGTGGTATCGTCTAAAGATAATGCGCAAAAGATAAACTATGGGCAACCTTTTGTGCAGCACTTGGAAGTGTTGGATCCCAAACTGTGGAGCCCAGAGAGCCCGGCACTGTACAAGGCGATATCGCGTATCTTTGTCGATGAGCAACTGTTGGATAGCTACGAGACCCGGTTTGGTATTCGGGATATCAAGTTTGTCGCCGAAAGAGGCTTTTTTCTGAATGGGAAACATCGCCAATTTCAAGGGGTATGTAACCACCATGATCTGGGGCCGTTGGGTGCGGCAATCAATGTTTCTGCGCTGCGATATCAGTTGGAACTATTGATGGATATGGGCTGTGATGCCATCCGCACGGCACATAATATGCCTGCCCCGGAATTGGTCGAGTTGTGTGATGAATTGGGCTTGATGATGATGATCGAACCTTTTGACGAGTGGGAGATAGCGAAGTGTATGAACGGCTATCACCGGTTCTTCGAGGAGTGGGCCGAACGGGATATGGTGAATATGATTCGCCATTTCCGTAATAATCCGTCGGTCGTAATGTGGAGTATTGGCAACGAGGTACCCACGCAATGTAGCCCGGAGGGATATAAGGTCGCTCGTTTTTTGCAGGATATCTGCCATCGGGAAGATCCCACCCGTCCGGTGACTTGCGGAATGGATCAGGTAAGCTGTGTGCTGGAAAATGGTTTTGCGAGCATGCTCGATATTCCCGGATTTAACTATCGGGTACACCGCTATCAGGAGGCTTATGCAAAGCTACCTCAAAATCTGCTGTTGGGGGCAGAAACCACGTCGACAGTAAGCTCGCGCGGGATTTATAAATTCCCGGTGGAGAAAAAAGCGGAGGCGGTGTATGCTGATCATCAATCCTCCTCGTACGATCTGGAACACTGTTCTTGGTCGAATTTACCGGATGAAGATCTAGCTATGGCGGACGACTACGCTTGGTCGCTCGGACAATTTGTGTGGACTGGTTTTGATTACTTGGGGGAACCCTCTCCTTATGATACGGATGCTTGGCCAAACCATAGTTCTATGTTTGGTATTATCGATTTGGCAAGTATTCCTAAGGATCGCTATTATCTTTATAGAAGTGTGTGGAATAAACGAGCGAACACCGTACATGTACTGCCCCACTGGACATGGCCGGAACGTGTGGGGGAAGTGACACCCGTATTTGTGTACACGAACTATCCAAGTGCGGAGCTATTTATCAACGGAAAAAGCCAAGGTGTGTGCCGGAAAACAGAGGAGTCGGTGCAACATCGCTACCGATTGATGTGGACAGATGTGATATATGAACCGGGTGAGCTGAAAGTGGTAGCATATGATCGCCAAGGACAGCCGGCGGAGGAAAAGATCGTACGGACAGCGGGTAAGCCTCATCAAATTGTGTTGGAGACACCGCATAAGATCATTGCAGCAGATGGAAAATCATTGGCCTATGTACGCGTAAAGGTGTTGGATAAGGAGGGTAACGTGTGCCCGAACGAGAATGCGTTGGTACATTTCTCTGTAACTGGTGCGGGCCAATACCGAGCCGCTGCGAACGGTGATCCAACCTGTCTGGATATGTTTCATCAACCGAAGATGCCCCTTTTCAATGGGCAACTGACAGCGATTGTGCAGGCCGGAGAACAACCGGGAGATGTCCGGCTGGAAGCGAAAAGTAAGGGGTTGAAAAGCGGGAAGATACTTTTGAAGGTGGAATAGCAAGAATGCCACCCTTCGGGTGGCATTCTTGCTATTTATTAAGCTTTGTCTTATAATCCAAATGCCTCTTTAACGACGTCGACATAATCCAATTTCTCCCAGGTGAACAATTCAACTTCTACGGTTTTCTGTTCGCCGTTAGAGCTTTCGAATGTTTTGGTTACGGTCTGAGGCGTTCTACCCATATGGCCGTAAGCGGCAGTTTCCGAATAGATAGGTTTGCGAAGTCCTAAGCGGGTTTCGATGCCGTAAGGCGTCATGTCGAAGATTTCCCCTATTTTCTCGGCAATTTTGCTATCGTTGTAAGGAACGTTGCTTTTACCATAGGTGTTTACATAGATTCCCATCGGATCTTTCACGCCGATAGCATATGATATTTGTACCAATATTTCGTCTGCCACACCGGCTGCTACCAGATTTTTAGCAATATGGCGGGTAGCGTATGCTGCCGAGCGGTCTACTTTAGAGGGATCTTTTCCGGAAAATGCTCCACCACCATGTGCTCCTTTTCCACCATAGGTGTCCACAATAATCTTACGGCCGGTCAAACCGGTATCGCCATGTGGTCCGCCGATCACAAATTTTCCCGTAGGATTAATGTGAAACTTGATGCTGTCGGTAAATAGGGCCTGCAACGCTGGTGTCAGTTGCGCTTTTACACGTGGGATCAGGATGTTTTTAACATCGTCTGTAATTTTCTCCCGCATCGCTGCCTCGGTAGCGAACTCGTCATGTTGTGTTGAAATAACAATGGTATCGATGCGTTGCGGTTTATGGTCGTCGCTATATTCCAATGTTACTTGCGACTTTGCATCTGGACGTAGATAAGTAATCTCTTTATTCTCCCGGCGCAATGCAGCTAGTTCGTATAATAACCGATGAGCGAGGTCTAAAGCCAACGGCATATAGTTTTCGGTTTCGTTGCTCGCGTACCCAAACATGATACCTTGGTCGCCGGCGCCCTGTTCCTGTTTTGTTTGGCGATCGACTCCTTGGTTAATCTCTGCTGATTGTTCATGGATAGCCGACAGTACACCACAAGAGTTTGCCTCAAACATATATTCGGACTTGGTGTATCCTATTTTTTGGATAACCGAGCGGGTAATTTTCTGTACATCTAAATAGATGTTGGATTTTACTTCGCCAGCCAAAACAACCTGTCCGGTCGTTACTAAGGTCTCAATAGCGACTCGGGCATCTGCATCCCACGCCAAAAAATTATCAATCAATGCATCGGAAATCTGATCCGCTACTTTGTCAGGGTGTCCCTCCGACACCGATTCGGATGTAAATAAATAAGCCATTACTACATATTCTTTTGTGATTGAACGTACGAAAGGAGTTGTCTAAGTAGAAGTGGAAAAACGACCCAAATTTTGGTTTTAGCACTTTTTTTTACTGTGGTTGCAATCTCCTTCTGGCATATTAGTCAATATGCAGCACGCAAATCAGTCCACATTTTTCGTGGACAAAAGTACGATTCTTTATTTGAATAATACGAATGGAAGCGAATTTTTATGGAATGTCAAATATTTCGTTTACTTTCTATCGTATAGGTAAAGGAATCTGCCCGATAACACCCGACATTGAATTCGATAGGATTATTATGAATGTCGTAGACGTATCTTTTTCGGATAAGGATAGGTTCACCTTGCTTGATTTCCAGTTTGGAAGCAATAAATACATCCGCTGCTGCCGCACTTATCTCTTCTTTTGACGTCAATGCTACGACACCGTAATCTGTTTCCAATATTTCGTACAGTGGACGGTTAAAGTTTTCTGATGCCGAAATGGGTATCTGTGGACTAAAGTCCGAAGTGAAGTACACGAACGGTGCATCTTTTTTCCCCCGGAGGCGTTCCAGTCGCATCACTTTTGTGGCCACATCGATATCGAAAAAAGCAGCGACTTCAGCAGATACCTCGTGTCTATAGATTTGTAATTCAAAATTATGAATTTCTATTCCCAGGACGCGCATCTCTTCTGAAAAACTTAACCAGTTACTGACGCCGCTAAATATTTTCTTTTTCTGAACACGTGTTCCAACACCTTTTTTACGAACGAGCAAGCCTTCGGTTACTAGGGTGCTAATCGCCTGGCGTAAGGTGTTCCGGGATATCTTTAATTGTTCAGACAAATAAACTTCCTTAGGGAGATATTGTCCGTCCCTATATTCCGGCGTGTCTATAAGATTTCTTATGAGCTCTTCAGCCTGTTTATGAAGAGGTTTTGTGCTGCTATGATCGATTTTTAAATTCATAATATGTTTACAAAAGTAAAAAAAATAATAAGATAATGTTGCATTATAAAATTAAAGTATTCATATTTGCTGTATCATATGTATATACATACTATCCATATGACTGAACAATTATATAATTATAGACATGTTAAGTACTTACAAAAAGAAGCCTGCTATCAACTTAAATGGTTTTGCTGTGGAGGGATGGAATGCTATCATTTCTGTTTTGACAGAGCAGCAGAACAGCAATCGTGTTATGGTAATAGATTGTTACACTGGTATAGATCAGGAAGAGTTGGAAGCGCAGCTGATGCAGCTTAAATCGGATCTCTTTATCCGCACGAAGGATTTGTTTATTTCGGAATCGGAGGTGGCAGCGTTAACGAAAAGGTTTATGACAGACGATACGCTGTTCGGTTATGTTTCCAATATCTCCTTGGATGAGTATTTCGACGTGGAGAAGTTAGAAGCTGTGCAAAAGGCAATAGCGGAATCTAAAGGACGTATTTTAGTGTTTGGGCAGGGCGCTCAACTGGTGGTCAAAGCTGATGTCTTAGTGTATGCAGATATGCCGCGTTGGGAAATACAGCAGCGCATGCGTCGACAGGAAGTCAGCGCATTGGGTATTGACAACCGCAAAGAGCCCTTTTCTCAGCAATATAAGCGAGGATTATTCAATGACTGGCGCTTGCTGGATAAACATAAACGAACGATTTACACCAATGTGGATTATTGGCTTGATACCGTTGTGGCAAACGCGCCTAAGATGATTGACAGATCTACATTTTACGCGGGGATGGACAAAGCGGCGGCTTCGCCTTTCCGCGTTGTTCCATTCTTTGACCCTGCACCATGGGGAGGCCAGTGGATGAAAGAAGAATTTGCACTTGATACGGCTAAGGTGAACTACGGCTGGGGCTTTGATTGTGTGCCAGAGGAGAATAGTTTGCTTCTCAATGTGGATAATGTTGTATTTGAGATGCCGGCTGTGAACCTCATCAATACGAGGGGTGTCGAGGTGTTAGGCAAACCGGTGGAAGCTCGTTTTGGAAACGATTTTCCGATTCGTTTTGATTTTTTGGATACCGTTGAGGGCGGGAATCTCAGTCTTCAGGTACATCCAACCACCCAATATGCCCGCGATAATTTTGGTTTGCATTATACGCAAGATGAGAGTTATTATATCATGGAGGCAAAGGAAGGTGCGCATGTGTATCTCGGATTGAAAACAGGTGTGGATAGTGATGTGATGATGGACGAGCTTGAGAAGGCAGAACGAGGGGAACTTATTTTCGATGCGGAAAAGTATGTAAACAAAATTCCGACAAAGAAACATGATCATTTTCTTATTCCGGCAGGAACCATACACTGCTCGGGTATAAATGCTGTAGTGCTCGAAATCAGTTCGACTCCTAATCTATTTACCTTCAAGCTGTGGGACTGGGGACAAGTGGGCTTAGACGGGAAACCGCGACCTATTAATGTACAGCGGGGAAAACAGGTGCTCGATTGGGATCGTGATACCGACTATACCCAGGCAGAATTAGTGAATAACGTGCAGGTGATTGCCCAGGGCGATGGATGGATAGAAGAAAAAACAGGTCTGCACAAAACTGAATTTATCGAGACGCGCCGGCATACTTTTTCTGTTCCGGTTGAACATTATACGCAAGAAAGTGTCAATGTGCTGAATCTGGTAGAGGGGGAGGAAATTATTGTGGAAAGTCCTACGAATGCATTTGAACCAATGATTATCCACTATGCGGAAACGTTTATTATTCCCGCAGCCGTTACGTCATATCGTATTCGACCACATGGCGCCTCCACCGGCAAAACCTGCGTTACTATTAAAGCATCCGTAAGATTTTGATTACACAATAGGAGGAGCAATACGCTATGCAAAATAACCAAGAAAATAAACCAAACCTTGTATTGATACCTATATTTCTCAATTTCTTCATCATGGGATTTGTGGATATAGTAGGGATTGCGACCAATTATGTAAAGAAAGATTTTGCGCTGTCGGACAGCACGGCCAGCTTGATCCCCATGATGGTATTTGTCTGGTTTGCTATATGTGCTGTGCCGACAGGCTTGTTGATGGATAAAATAGGACGTAAGCACACGGTATCCGTTTCCTTGATGATTACGGCCGTGGCAATGGGTATTCCTTTTGTGAGTTACACTTATGGGGGCATATTATGCGCTTTCGCTTTGCTTGGGATCGGAAACACGGTTTTGCAAGTTTCATTGAATCCGTTGGTCGCCTTTATGGTACGAAAAGAAAAACTGACTAGTACGCTTACCATGGGACAGTTTATCAAAGCAATTTCTTCGTTTTTAGGCCCTATAATCGTAGGTCTGACTGCAGTCCAATTAGGTGATTGGCGTCTGACATTTCTATTTTATGGCCTGGCAACGGTGCTAGCTATTATCGTACTTTACGCGTTGCATCCCAACGAATCGGTAGATACGAAAGTAGAGTCTTCTTCATTGCACATGATATTTGCTTTGTTGCGTGACAAATACCTTGTCCGCTGCGTCGTCGTTATTTTACTGATTGTAGGAATTGATGTAGGGTTGAACACCAGTATACCGCAGTTATTAATGGATCGACTAGCGGTACAATTGGAGGAAGCTGCGCTGGGGACAAGCCTTTACTTTGCGACGCGTACCGTCGGGACTTTTGTCGGCGCCCTCCTGTTGACAAAATTGTCTGCTGTAAAATTCCTGCGCGGAACGATGCTGTTGGCTGTATTAGCTTTTTTAGGCATGCTATTTAGCACCTCGCTTTTGGGACTATTACTTTCTATCGCACTCGTGGGACTTGCCTGTGCAAATGTATTTTCGATTGTTTTTTCGCTGGCAATGCAACATGATATGAGGCATGCGAATGAAATCTCCGCATTGATGATTATGGGAGTATCGGGCGGGGCTTTGGTTTTGCCATTGCAAGGTTTGATCACCGATATGACAAGTTTCACAGCTGGATTACTGGTTGTGTTGGTGAGCATGCTGATCATCGGTTTCATTTCTTATAAATTTAAATGTTAATCCTATGTATGAACATGATAACCGTATTGTGTTGACGCTGGACGCCGGTGGTACAAATATGGTGTTCTCCGCTATCCAGAGTAATAAGGAGATTGTCGAAGCCTATTGCTTGCCGGCTTATCCGGATGATCTACAGAAATGTCTGGATACCTTGATTGATGGATTTACACACGTATGGAATCAGCTTCCGAAAGCACCGGTTGCTATTAGTTTCGCTTTCCCTGGTCCGGCAGATTACAAGAACGGTATCATTCACGATTTACCGAATTTTCCGTCCTTTCGCGGTGGCATTCCACTTGGTCCGTTTCTGGAGGAGCATTTTCATATTCCTGTCTTTATTAATAACGACGGTAATCTTTTTGCTTACGGCGAGGCGTTGGCTGGTGCTTTGCCAGCGCTAAATGAACGGTTAAAAAAGCAGGGTTATCATAAAGAATATCGTAACCTTATTGGTGTCACATTCGGGACTGGATTTGGATCGGGCATTGTTATAAATAACGACTTACTGACAGGTGACAACGATTGTGGTGGTGATGTATGGGTATTTCGCAATAAGCTTTTTCCCCATATGATCGCCGAAGAGAGCGTTAGCAGGCGTGCAATCACCCGGGTGTATAACGAACAGACCGGTATTAAAGATGAAACACTAACGCCTATGGATATATTTCGTATTGCAGAAGGGGAGATACAAGGTGATCGGCAAGCAGCCGTGAGTAGTTTTGCCCGATTGGGCGAGGTGGCAGGTGACGTGATAGCACATCTGTTGACGTTTGCAGATGGGACCGTCGTAATCGGTGGTGGAATCATCGGTGCGGCAAAATATATCATGCCTACACTAATAAGTGAATTGCGGTCGTCTTTATCAACTTTTTCAGAAGATAACCTGTCACGCTTGCAAATGGAAGTCATCGATGCCGATAATGAAGATAATTTCAATCAGGCTATGAAGGAAGCGCAGCGAGAAATCTGGATACCGAATACCAACAAAAAAATAAATTATAACCCCCATAAAAAAACATTTATCATGACAACATCTCTGGGAACGAGCACGGCCATTTCGCTAGGTGCCTATGCCTATGCTTTACATCAATTGGCTAATTAGATTATAAAACACTAAACATTAAATTATGATAATATGAAAAGAACATTATCTATTAAAATCATTCCTCCATACTTGTTACTTATGTTGCTGGGCATCCAGGCACTTACAGTAACGGCCCAAGAGGAACAACATGCGGTAAAAGGTGTCATCGTTAATACA
Organism: Sphingobacterium micropteri; assembly: GCF_014692515.1. Lineage (GTDB taxonomy): Bacteria > Bacteroidota > Bacteroidia > Sphingobacteriales > Sphingobacteriaceae > Sphingobacterium > Sphingobacterium micropteri. The sequence continues at coordinate 191,037 of NZ_JACOIK010000002.1, forward strand.
TCCGATGCCGTTATTTCTGGAGCTTCTGTAAAGGAAGTGGGTGGAACGAATGCTACTCGGACTGACGCTGAAGGAAGGTTTACATTGAACCTCTCTACAGCTGACGCGACTTTGCAGGTATCAAACATTGGTTATGTTACCCAAGAGGTTTTGGTAAATGGCCAATCGACTTTGCAGGTCATACTCCTAGAAACGAATGAACAACTTGATGAAGTCGTTGTCGTCGGTTACGGTACCCAACGAAAGAGTAATGTGACTGGTGCAATATCTTCTGTTGATATGAAACAACTGGAAAGTAGACCTGTCGTCAATGTGGTAGAGGCTCTCCAGGGGACTACGCCAGGATTAACCATTCAACAGAGCAATTCGCAACCGGGGAGTCGCCCCGCAATCAATATCCGTGGTATAAATACCTTGAATAACAATGATCCCATGGTTATAATTGATGGTATACTGGGCGATATCCAAAATGTGAATATGGCCGATATAGAAAATATCTCCGTATTGAAAGATGCTGCATCGGCCGCGATATATGGTTCCCGCGCTTCCAATGGTGTTATTCTCATTACCACCAAGAAAGGACGCAAAGGTACCTCGAACGTGTCATACGATTACATTTTTGCGGAACAGACACCTACATTTATGCCGCAAATTGTCGATTCATGGGTGTATGCTGAGCTGCGAAATGAAGCGCTCATCAATTCTGGGCGTCCAACGCAGTTTACCTCGGAACAGATAGCGGATTACCGGACAAATGGACCTAATGCCAATTGGATGAAAGAAATATATCGAACAAATGCACCCCAACAGTCGCATAACTTATCGCTATCAGGGGGAGGGGAGAAAACGACTTATTTGATTTCTGGGGCATATCTGGATCAGGAGAGTATGTTTGAGGGGCCAGATTATGGGCTTGAACGATTTAATTTTCGTACCAACGTCGAAACGGAAGTTTCCGAGCGCTTTAAGGTGGGGGTAAAGGCTGCATATGCACGTAATACATTGAAAGATCATGCTTATTGGACAGAATGGCTTATTGAGCAAGCAACGCGTATGCCATCCATCTATCCGATTCGAAATGCGGAAGGAGGATATAACTATCCTAGTGGAAGTAATTCCAATTCCTTGGCTCGTTTAGAGCAGGGTGGGTTGCGAAAAAGTGCGAATGACGATTTATCTGGAATATTGAATGCTGAATACAAAATATGGAATGGATTAACGTTGCGTGGGATGGTCGGTACACAATTGTATTACAACCGGCTGAAAGAAAACCGTAAGGCTATACCAGGTTCGGGTGATTTAGAGAACCGAATGACCAATGGTTCGCAGCGTATACAAAATATAACCAGCAACCTCATCCTTTCTTATGATAAGATTTGGGGAGACCATACCTTGAACGCCATGGCAGGCTATTCCTACGAAGGAGGAACGGATAATCGTTTTGAAACGTTTAGACTCGTCGACGAATCTAATTATGATATCATGGGCGGTGCACAAACGGCAAATACAGGTAACCAAGAGTGGCAGCACGAATGGTCTATTTATTCGGCATTTCTACGTATGAATTACAATTATGCCAACAGGTACCTTATAGAATTCAATCTACGGGATGATATTTCTTCCAAGTTTAGAGCAGGTAACCGCTCGGCATGGTTTCCGTCGGTTTCTGCAGGTTGGAATATTGCCGAGGAGAACTTCTATGGTGCAGATCTGAAGCGTATCATGCCTTCCGCTAAAATTAGGTCTTCATGGGGGCTGGTTGGTAACAACCGGATTGCAGATTACCAGTACCAGGCGACAGTGAATGTATCGCAAGGATATAATTTTGGTGATACGATGTTTCCAGTCGCTTCGTTTGACGCTGTTAACCCGGATTTAAGGTGGGAAACTACCCAGATGTTTAATATCGGAGCGGACCTGGGATTTCTCAATAACGCGTTGACGCTGTCAGGAGAATATTATGTGAATGATACGTATGATATTCTTATCGCTATCCCCGTTCCAGGATTATTTGGCGGTGGCACACCGATTCAGAACGCCGGTAAGGTACGGAATAAAGGCTGGGAACTTGCTGCTCGCTACCAATTCAGAACCGGTGGAGTGGACCATACCATATCAGGAAATCTATCAGATAGCAAAAATAAAGTGATCGATATTAAGGGGACGGAATGGATCAATGGATTTGATGTAAATACCATCGTGCGGGAAGGATATCCTATAGATTCGTATTATGCATATCGGTGGGATGGATATTTCCAGACAGCGGACGAGGTAGCGCAGGGACCTCATCTGGATGGGATTACACCGAAACCGGGTGATCTTCGTTACTTGGATAAAAATGGTGATGGCATAGTCAAAGAGGATGATGACCGTTTTATACTGGGGAATAGATTCCCTCGCTTTTTATACGGGTTTAACTATGCTGTAGGTTGGAAGGGTCTTGATTTCTCTATGTTTTGGCAAGGAGTCGGACAACGGAAGGTGTGGTTAAGAGGTGAGTCGGTAGAAGCGTTCCACAATAATAACGAAGGGCCTGTGTTTGATTTTCATATTGACCGTTGGACACCGACTAATCTGGACGCTATGTATCCGCGACTGACAGTGGGAGCAGAATCTGCAAACAATGCCGTAAAATCTAGTTTTTGGATAGAAAATGCAGCTTACCTACGACTTAAAAACGTGCAATTAGGTTACACATTACCGGAACACTGGACGAAGAGAATGTCGTTAAATCGTCTCCGTATCTATACCAGTATACAGAATGCCTTGACGTTCTCCGATATGAAAGGCGGATGGGATCCAGAGACCGCCGATGGCGGTGGACGTATCTATCCGGTAAACCGTACTTTTTCTGTCGGGTTGAATCTTAACTTTTAAACGTAAAAATTATGAACAAGTACATACAACGATCTAGCATAGCAGTTGCAATCGCATGCCTATTTTTTGTGTCATGTCACGACCTTGACCTTACGCCCCACGATAGAGAAACGGATGCCGATTATTGGAATAAGCCCGAATCGGCGATGTATATGATTAATAAATGCTACCAAGGCATGAACAATGCCGATGAAGTACTGTATGCCGACGCTATGACGGATAACGCTTATACGAAGGTGAGCAACAGTCACAACCAAGCGATCGGCAATGGGACGTATTCTACAGCGGATAATTACGTGCAGTCGGTGTGGAGTTATCGGTATGCAGGCATTCACCAATGTAATCAGTTACTCAATAATTTAGACCGTATTCCGGAATTAAGCGATGCGTTGCGCAACCGTTATCGAGGAGAAGCTATTTTTATCCGGGCGTACCATTACTTCGAACTTTATTCAAAGTTTGGTGATGTGCCGTTTTTTACTACTGTTATTTCCATCGATGAATCGAGAACCATCGGACGTACAGCTAAAGCTGAAATTGTCAATAGTCTATTAACGCAGCTATCGGAAGTAATTGACAACAATTATCTCCCCCCTTCGTACGATGCGCAAAACATCGGACGGATAACGCGTTGGGCCGCCATGGGGCTTAAAGCGCGGATCCTACTGTTTGAAGGGGCAGGCCGATACAATGAGGTGACATTGCTCACGGACCGAATCATGACGGAGGGTGGATTTTCGCTTTATAGTAATTACGAAGATCTGTTTACAATTGCGCATGAAAATAATGCAGAGATATTACTGGATGTGCAGTACAAGCCTGTCGATCGTGAACATCAGGTGCAGTACAATTTTCTTCCACCGTCATTGGGTGGTTATTCTCAACTTTCTCCGTTACAGGAACTGGTCGATAATTATATTACATTGGATGGATACTCGGTTGCAGATGCACCATCGTCCAGCTACGACCCCGAAGTACCTTTTTCTAATCGGGATCCGAGATTAGCGGCTACCATTATGTATACGGGTAATTCGTATGGATTAGCCGATGGTTCCCAACATGTCGTTGATAGCCGAAAAGGCGTTGCACCTGATGGATTTGATTTTTCCTCCGACGCATCGGCTACGGGCTATTATATCAAAAAGTATTGGGATAACACGTACCGTTCTAATCTGATGTCGGGTTTGAATATTATTTTAATGCGTTATGCGGATATCCTATTGATGCACGCCGAAGCTTTGGCCGAACAAGGGCAACTGACGGCGACAGAGTGGGATAGAACGATAAGGCCGCTTCGTGTTCGTGCTGGATTTACGGAGCCGAGAGCTTTGGAATTTCCCGTCGGAGGAGATTTGAAAGAGATTGTGCGCCGTGAGCGTCGGAGTGAATTGGCACTCGAAGGATTACGTCATAAGGATATTATCCGTTGGCGGATTGCCGAACAGGTGCTCAACGGTTGGAGCCATGGATTGTATACCGGCGATGCGGTGGGGACAGATAACGGATATGTGCGTGTAGAAAATCGGAGATTTGATGCCGGCAGACACTATTTATGGCCGATTCCTCAAAATGAAAGGGATCTGAATAGCAGCTTGACACAAAATCCCCAATGGTAACCTTTAAAATGAATATCATGAAAAACCTAACTTTTTTAATTATAGCAGGCACCCTGTTTTTATTGGGTGCTTGCAAAAAAGAATATCTGCTTTCCACCGATTTTACGGTGCCTGCAGAACTCGTCTCGCCCGCAAAAATAGCACTCGATGTGACGTCAACCGATAATATTGTTCTTTCTTGGAATGGCGGTGGTGCGAATGATGGCGCATATGTGCTATACGAAGTTGTGTTCGTGAAAAAAGGAGGAGATCTGTCCGATCCCGTAGAACGGATAAAGAGCGATTTTGGTGCCCATCCTAGATTGACACTGACGCATGCTGTACTAAATACTATTGCTCGTAAAGCAGGTATAGCACCTGGAGAAACAGGAGAAATATCTTGGTCGGTGCTGACTTCGAAGGGTGGCGATGTGAGATCGACCGAACAGAAGAATGACATCGAAGTAACACGCGGAGAAGGGATAGATAATATGCCGGACAACCTTTATTTATATGGAGAAGGTAATGAGAGTAATGGTGCTCAGGGCTCCTTATTCCGCAAAGCAGCAGATGGTATCTATATTATCTATTCCAAAGTTGCGGGAAATGGGGAGTTAGCAATAAAAGGGACAGTGGGGGAAGAGGAATTTGGCTATTACTTAGATGGGACAAAGCTTAAGGAAGGGGAAGGTGTCTTGACCCTCACGCCAAATGCTAACCCGTACCGTATCACAGTAAATTTCAATACCTTATCTATAAAAACAGAAGTCGTCTCGAATGTGCGCTGTATCTGGGGAGCATCGTTTGATGTTATTGGCCAGTTATCTTATGTCGGCGACGGTAAATTTGTCGCTGCGAATAGTGTGATACGTTTTCTTGATCCGAGTAAACCGGAAACGAATCCACCTGCATGGCTTGGTTGGATTGAGGAAAGATATTATTTTATTGCGGTAGTAGATGGCGTGGAGAAATGTTGGGGAAGAATGGATGGTGTAAGTAGCGAGCGTCCCACCGGAGGTGAGCCACTGTCGTTCTACGAAATCGGCGAATTTACGTGGAGTCAATGGGAGCATCTCTGGAAAATGAAGGGAGATTTGGATTCCAAAAGAGCAACTATTACGATCAATACCAATAAGGAAAACCTGATGGTACATGAATTTTCTAATATTACAAATTTATAGACGAATGAAGAAGATATTATGTTATATATGGTTAATGGGGCTTGCCATCACGAGTTGTGACGACGGTTCGGAACCTTATGTAAAACCAGACAATAAAGATCCATTGCCTGACGAAACGGTTAATTCCCCCGCGAGGGCGAAAGAAGTATTCGATCTTATCAATCAATACTATAAAGCGGGCGACTTGTTTAAGGAGAATTACCCCGTACAATCGGGCGATGCGACATACTCGTATCTTTGGCCGTATGATGCGGTCGTTAGCGGTGCTTCCCAGCTTCATCAGTTAGGCTATGATGTGCGTTACACCGAAATTGTGGATGGATTCGAAAAATATTATAGACAAACGGCCCATGGCAACAATATCGGAGGATATGGTTCATCTACAAATGGGAGTACGGGTGGGGGAACACGATTTTACGATGATAACTCTATTATCGGAGTGAATTTAATAGAGGCGTACCACATTACACAGGACATAACCTATGTGGAGCGTGCATCCCGGATTGTACCTTTCCTCGAAAGCGGTGTGGATGATCAGTTGGGCGGGGCATTGTGGTGGAATGAAGATTTCCGGTACAATCCATCATCTGCAGACGCGAATAAGCCCACCTGTTCTAACGGGTACGCGACACTTTTTCTGCTGATGTATTATGAAGTGTGTCCAGAAGCGGAAAAGGCTCATGTACTACAGTTGGCCACAGCGCTGTATAGTTGGCTAAGGGATAATCTTTATGATCCGGCAACAAAATGTTACTGGAACGATAAGAATGCGAATGGCACGATTAATACACGATTGTGGACATACAATGCAGGGGTGATGGTACAAAATGGTATCCGGCTAGCACAAATTACGGGTAATAACCAATATATGGAGGAGGCTAAAACGACAGCACAGGGGGCATACGACTATTTCGTTAAAACCCGTAACGGTGTTTTGTCCTACACGGATACTGACCCTTGGTTTAATACAAAATTGTTGCGTGCTTATATAGATTTAGCTGCACATGACGATCGAGCCAAAACATACGTCAATACGTATTACAATTTTATAAATAATGGCTATAAGAATGCCCGTACGGAGGTTGGATTCTTCTATGAAGACTGGACGGGAGCAAATCCAGGTAGATATTATTCTTTGCTTATGCAGGGTGCTGTAGTGGAGTCGTATGGTGCTTTAGCGCTCTATCGCGGAGAAACTAAAGATTGATGAGTATGAAAAAAGGACTTTTATTACTTTTAATAGTTTTTATGTTGAAACCTATTGTGCAGGCGCAGCCAAAGGATACTTATCTTCAACAGGCCAACGAAGTATTCCAATTGGTATGGGAAAAATACCGGGTACCTGAGCATGGATTATTTGCTGAATATTATCCTAACAGTCATAAGCCGGACATCACGTATTTTCAGGAGGAGGGGCACAAAGCGCAGGAGGTCTCCTATCTCTGGCCCATGAGTGGTATTTTTTCTTCTGTCAATGTACTTATGGAGTTAGATCCGAAAACCTATAAACCTTATTTGGATGCGATGGTTTTCGCGGTAGAGCAATATCTGGATAAAACCCGTGAGCCCCATGGATATCAGGCTTATCCGTCAAAGTTCGAGACGGTAGACCGATATTACGACGACAATGGGTTGGTGGGAATTGATTATATTGATGCCTATATGATTACGGCAGATACATCTTATTTAAGGAAAGCGAAAGAGGTGATGACCTTTATCGAGAGTGGGTGGACCGAGGATTTTGGTGGTGGTGTTTCTTGGCTAGAAGGAATTCGCGATCAGAAACCAGCCTGTAGCAATGGTAAGGCGACGGTACTGGCTCTAAAGATTTATCAAGCAACTGGGGAGAAGGAATATCTACAGTACGCGGTAAAATCCTATGATTGGATGCTGGAAACACTGCGTGATGAAACATTGAATATTATTTGGAATTCGTTGCTCATCCCCGATGGTACCACAACAGGACGTAAAGAAGCGGAAGTACAGCAGCATGCATATACCTACAATACGGGCACTATGATTCAATCAGCCGTCCGACTTTATAAGGTTACGGGCGATAGGCATTATCTTGAAGATGCACGGGCTTTAGCAGAGGGCTCTTATAAATACTATTTTGACTATACGGAAGATCGTATTCCATATGTCAAAGATATGCCTTGGTTTACGTTGGTATTGTTCAGGGGTTACCAAGAACTGTACGAAATTGATCAAAACCCGAAATATATAGATGCTGTAATCGAACGGGCTGATTGGGCATGGGTACATGCTCGAGACGAAGAAGGATTGCCTTATGCTGATTGGACGGGTCAAAAAGAAGAGAATAAGAAGCCTAAATGGTTACTTGATACATCCTGTATGGCTGAATTGTATGCACGTATCGCCCTAATAAAATTTACATCCAATAACAATTTACGCAAATGAAAAATAAGAATATATACCTGTTGCTAGTAACGCTCTGTGTTTTGGTGTTATCCTGCGCGGGTAAGCGAAATACAGTAGAAAAATTAACCGATTATGTGAATCCTAACATCGGTTCTGTACACAGCCGATGGTTCTTCTATACACCGGCTGCTGTGCCTTTTGGAATGGCTAAACTTGGGCCTTCCACAAATGGTTCCTATGGGAATGCTAATGGTTGGGAAGCTGTTGGTTATGAGGATAATCATGGTTCTATCGAAGGGTTTGCCTGTTTCCATGAATTTCAGATCGGTGGTGTCATGTTAATGCCCATTGTCGGGGAGCTACAAACTGCGCCAGGTACGCTTGAAAACTCCAGCGAAGGCTATCGTTCTTCTTTCCAGAAAGAGAACGAATATGCTACTTCTGGATTCTACCGTGTATTATTAGATAAATATAATACCACCGTGGAACTTACAGCGACCGAGAGGGTCGGCTATCAGCGTTATACTTTTCCGCAGTCGGAAGAGTCTTATATTTTATTTGATATCGGAAATAAACTGGGCGAAAGTGGGAAGGTAGATGATGCATATATTAAAGTCGTTGATGAAACGACCATCGAGGGATATGTCGTCACCAAGCCTGAATATGTCAAAAAATACCAACCAGAGGCGACCGTAAATATGTATTTCTATGCGAAATTAAGCCGACCTTTCCGTAGCGTCAAGACTTTCCTACGTGCAGATTCTGTTCGTGCAGCAAGTGAAATAAAGGGAGTAGGAGCTTGCTTGGCGGTTCAATATGAGACAGCCGCTGACGAACAAATTACAGTAAAGATCGGACAGTCTTATACATCCATCGAAAATGCAAAGCGAAATTATGAAACGGAAGGCTCCGATCATAACTTCGACACGATAAAAGAAAAAGCTGCTGTACGATGGAATGATATGCTTGGACGTATCCAGGTAACGGGTGGCCGTCAGGAGGATAAAGTCAAATTTTATACCGGTCTATATCACGCTCTTTTAGGGCGAGGGCTTGCCAATGATGTTAATGGAGCTTATCCTAAAAATGATGGCACCGTCGGTTATCTTGCATTGGATAAAGATAAACGACCGACATTCAGTTATTACAATACAGATGCGATTTGGGGCGGTTATTGGAACCTTACTCAGCTGTGGGCATTAGCCTACCCAGAGTACTATTCAGATTGGGTACAGAGCCAGTTATTGGTTTATCAAGAAACCGGTTGGCTGGGCGATGGTATTGCAAACAGCAAATATGTTTCTGGCGTAGGGACGAATTTTACCAGTCTTGCTATTGCAGCAGCTTACAATTGCGGTATTCGTGATTTTGATTATCATCTGGGTTATGAAGCCGCATTAAAGAATGAGATAGATGGCCAAAATCGACCCGCTGGCGCAGGTAAGTTAGATGTTGGAGCATTTGTGCAACGAGGTTATTGTCCTTATATTCCAAGTGATGATTATTTTATTACCAAGCAAGATGAGGGATCGGTATTTGGGGCTTCTCATACCATGGAGTATTCGTTTAGTAGCTACGCCGTTGCACAATTTGCAAAAAATTTGAATAAGGAGACGGATTATCAACGTCTTTCTAAAATGGCTTCGAACTGGGAAAATCTTTTTGATCCGGAGACGGAGCTTATTCGCCCGCGCACACTGGATGGAAATTTCTTATCACCGTTCGATCCCATGGCAGCTTGGGCTGGTTTTCAGGAAGGGAATGCCATTCAATACACGTTCTATGTGCCGCATGAACCCGAAAAATTGATTGACAAGGTGGGGCAGGATGTGTTTAATAATCGTCTAGATAGTATCTTTGTGCATTCGCAAAAGAATACATTTGGCGGTGGTAAGACTGTAGATGCTTTCGCGGGTGTCCATGCGCTTTATAATCACGGTAATCAGCCAAACCTGCACGTATCTTGGTTGTTTAATTTCTCGGGGAAGCCGTATTTGACGCAGAAGTGGGTGCGGACGATATGTAATGAATTTTATGGTTTGGATGGACTTCATGGTTATGGATATGGTCAAGACGAAGACCAAGGACAATTGGGCGCGTGGTATGTGATGGCTGGTATGGGTTTGTTTGACGTAAAAGGCTTAACGCAGATCGATCCCGAATTTCAGATTGGCAGCCCGATATTTGATCGTATCGAGGTCAGGTTGAACAAAAAATATTATCAGGGTGACAAGTTTGTGATAGAGGCGGAAAACAATTCGTCGGAAAATATATATGTACAATCTCTAAATAAAAACGGCAAAGCACAGCAATCAATAACCATCCCGTTTGCGGATGTCGTAAACGGTGGGACGCTGAAATTACAGATGGGAAGCGAGCCAAATATGGATTTACAGCAATAGATCTCAGTCCCCACTGTTGGCCGTTAACGGCGTATCTCGATATTACGTGTAGAGACACCAATATGGTGTCTCTACTTTTTTATATAGAAAGTATACACGGTATTGCACAGACCCCGATTAACCTTGAAAGCCGCAGCTGGATATTTATATGATGACGTTTCAGGCAGGCAATTGCACCATCCACCGTTAACTACGGATGTCGCATCAAAAATTTTGAAATATGTAGAAACATTATACTTGCACTATCCACCCCATCAAAACTATTCTCGATGCGGGAAATGTGCGGGGTGATGGGACGCATCAAATTTTTCAGCGACGAATTTTTTTGCTTCTTTTTTTGAGGAAAAAAAAGAAGAGAAATAACGTTATCTTTACTAAACTATTTCGGATGAAGATATGCGTCAACGTAAGCGAATATTGTTTGTTATCAACCCAATCTCGGGAGGGAAAAAGAAGACCGCGTTTAATAAGCAGGTGTTAGAGGTGCTGGATCTGGAGAAATTTGACCCGACATTTAAGATCACCGATCACGCCAATCATGCTTTTGAGCTAGGAAAATCGGCGATTGAGGAAGGGTATGATGCAGTCGTAGCTGTGGGGGGGGATGGCACCATTAACGAGTTGGGGTCAGCGATTTTAGGTACGGACATGCCTTTGGGAATTATCCCGGAAGGTTCCGGTAATGGTTTGGCGCTTTACTTGGGAATTCCACTCAACGAATCCGCTGCTATCCGCCGGATAAACCGTTTCGAGACGACGGCGGTCGACACGGGTGTGGTTAACGGACGGCATTTCTTTAATATTGCTGGACTAGGTTTTGATGCGTCGGTGAGTGACCGCTTTGCAGCAGATAATATAAGAGGTCCGATTGGCTATCTACGTTCGGCGATTAATGTGCTCAGTGATTTCCAGCCTAGCACCTATACGTTGACGATAGATGGAAAAGAATATCGAAAAGAAGCGTTTATGGTTAGTGTGGCTAACTCACCCCAGTATGGCAACAATGCATATATAGCACCGCAAGCATCGATCAACGACGGCCTACTGGATGTATGTATCGTAAAGAAGTTTCCGCTTTATCTCTTTCCAAAAATGGTGTTCCATTTGTTTACAAAGAGTGCGGACCAATCGGAATATGTAGAAATTATTCCCGGAAAGGAAATTATCATTTTACGAGATGAAAATGGTCCAGTGCACGTGGATGGGGAGCCTGTGGAAATGGGAGGAAAACTTGAAATTACCATTAAACCCAAGTCACTGAAGATAATTTGTTAAAAAGAGTTAAATTATTTAACACTAAAAAATACATATGGCTAAACAGAAAAAACAACGATTTGAAGGGATTGTCTATTCCACAGCGAATGATTTTGAATATGTGGACGCCGAGGAAACGGAAGCAGAAGAGACGTTACCTATTGCGCAGCAAAAACTAAAGGTCTTATTGGACCGTAAGGCTCGGAAAGGAAAAGTTGTTACAATTGTACAAGGTTTCGTCGGAACAGACGATGATTTGAACGAACTGGCGAAAAAGTTAAAACAAAAATGTGGCGTGGGAGGAGCGGCAAAAGACGGAGAGATTTTGATCCAGGGCGATTTTAAACAAAAGATTTTTGATTTGCTAACAGCTGAAGGATATAATACGAAATTGGTTGGAGGTTAGTGTTTTATAACGAATATTAAGCGCCGATCGGCAGGAAAACGCGATTATTAGCTTTGAAATTATGACAATTGCTTGATCGTGTCTTTGTTTGAAAATGAACTGTCTTTTCGTGAGTAAATACTTACTTATTTTTTTCTGTTAATGATTTTTTAATTTGCATAAACCAAAAAAAATGGTTTTCATTGTAAAATATTAGCGCGGTATTAACGTTAATCCGTATAGCTAATAAGCATATTAGGAAGGACACGGAACCGCTGATGGTTTACTAAGTATGCGACGCATTGAAAGATGTATAAATTAATGTCAAGAAAATTTTATTTTTAACACAAAATAGTATATTTGTTTTGCTTTATAGCAGAATAAGTGCTTTTGAATTGCACAAATTGAATTAAACATTAAATATTAAACAACAGTAAAAATTTAAAAATTAGTAAAATGGCAAACGCACCAAAAACTACTGCTCCTGCTAAAAAACAAGAAAGCGGAAATTCAGGTAATTTATTTGCGAGTTTAGCAATCATCATTTGTTTTGTGATTGGTTTCGTCGTTTATAGATTTGTAATGGGAGATCCTTCAAACTTTATCGACGGTAATCCGGAAAATCAACCCCTTCCTGGTAACTATTTAGGAATGGTTTACCACGCCGGTGCCGTAGTACCTGTGCTTTTGGGTCTATTCTTAATGGTATGGGTATTCGCTGTGGAGCGTTTTATTGTTATCGGTAGAGCTTCTGGTACAGGTAATGTAGGCAACTTTGTAAGAAAAATCCAACAGTTGATCAACGGTGGTAACATCGATTCAGCAATTACGGAGTGTGACAAACAAAAGGGTTCTGTGGCAAACGTTGTAAAAGCGGGCTTGTTGAAATACAAAGACGTTTCGGCTAATGTTGGTTTGGATTCCGAAAAATCTGTCGTGGCTATCCAGAAAGAAATCGAAGAAACAACTGCATTGGAAATGCCAATGTTGGAGAAAAACATGAACGTTTTAGCGACGTTAGTATCTATCGGTACACTGACAGGTCTATTGGGAACAGTAACAGGTATGATTAGAGCGTTCTCGGCTTTGGCAACGGGTGGAGCTCCGGATTCAGCGAAATTAGCAAACGGTATATCTGAGGCCTTGATTAATACGGCAACAGGTATTGCAACTTCCACTATCGCTATTGTATTCTACAATATCTTAACAGCGAAAATAGACAAATTAACGTATTCTATCGATGAGGCTGGTTTTTCTATTGTACAAACGTACGCAGCAAACCATAAATAAGAAAAAGATGTTTTTTTCAAATTCTTTTATGGAATTTGAGAAGAACATGCATCATAGCTATAAAAGGAATAAGAATTGTTAATTAAAGGAAGTAAAGATAATGGGTAAAGCAAAAGTAAAAAGAGCCAGTACCTCCATCGATATGACGGCGATGTGTGATGTATCGTTCTTGCTTCTTACATTCTTCGTATTAACAGCAACGGCACGTCAGCCCGAGGTTTTAGTGGTTGATACACCCGCTTCGACGAGTCCGGAAAAATTACCAGATGATGGTTTGGGGATTATTTCGGTGGCTGACGGCAAGATTTTCTTTGGTGTGAAAAACCCGAATGTACGGGAGATAACATTGAAGAATATGTCGCAGAAATATAATGTCAATTTTTCTGCTGAGGAATATGAGAAATTTAAGCAGTTGGACGAATTTGGGGTCCCGATTAAAAATCTACGTCAGTTGCTTTCGCTGCCAAACGACCAACGTACAGAGAGTATTCAGCCAGGTATCCCTGTAGATAGTACAGAGACAAACTCCAATGAATTGTATTCTTGGGTACAGGAAGCGCGTCGGGCAACGATTGAATTCAACCGTTCGCGGGAAGGAGAGAAGAACTTTGTGGATCCGGGACCTATGAAAGTAGCAATCAAAGCCGATGCCGAAGAAAAATATCCGGTAATCAATTTGATTATTGAAACGCTGCGGAATCAGAAGCAGAATAAATTTAGTTTCGTAACGGGTTTGAGAAACGAAGGCTAAATTCATAAACAAGAAGAAAAATGGCAGAATTAAATCAAGATAGTAAATCAGACAAAGGCGGTAAAGTAAGAGCCAAGAAAGCCGGCGGTAAGGTCGATCTGACCGCCATGGTAGACTTAGCCTTCTTATTGATTACCTTCTTTATGCTGACCACGTCACTAAATACTCCGCAAGCCATGGATGTGGCCATGCCTGATAAGAATAAGATGGATGCTAACGATAATCTGGAAATTGCAGACAATCGTTCCATCACACTTCTGTTGGGGTCGGACAATAAAATCTCTTGGTATTATGGCCAATTGGCGAAACCGATCTACCCACCTACAACGATAGATTATGGGAAAGAAGGCGTTCGTCAGGTATTGCTCAGAATGCAAAAAGAGGTTCCTCAGCGTGCCGGAGGTAAAGATTTGATTGTGGTAATCAGGCCTAGCGAAAAATCTGTACAACGTAATCTGGTGGATATTTTAGACGAGATGCGTATTGTGGATGTGAAGCGCTACATGATTTCAAAAATCAACAGTGACGAAATAGAAGTGTTGAAAAGCGAAGGTCTTTTTAACGATTAATCGCATAATTAAGTAAAATATGTTTGGTTCTAAATTAGATATATTCAAAAAAGAATGGCTTGACGTCGTTTTTGCGAATAGAAATAAAGAGTACGGTGCCTATGACTTACGTAAGTTTGCTCCGAAGGCAACCAATGTTGCGCTATTCTCGATTGTCTCGGTTGTTCTTGTTTTGAGTGCTCCAAAAATGTTTAACATTAAGATATTTCCGGATAAGCCAGTGGAAGAAGCCCCTGTGATAACAGAGGTGACGCTGGAGGATTTGGATATACCGGAGCCTGAAGAAGAGGAAGAAGAACCACTTCCACAGGAGGAAGAACCACCTCAACGTATTGCACAGGAACCACCAGCAGAAGACTTGGTGCGCTTCCCGGAGCCGAAGGTGGTGCCTGAAAGTCAGGTAAAAGAGGAAGTGGTATCGCAAGAGGAAATTAAGAAAGAAAATAAAACACCGGCACGTATTACCTTAAAGGGTACAAAAGGAGCATCAGGTGTGCCTACCGGAGAATTTGGTCCGAAAAAAGTCGAAGGGCAGATTACAGGTAGTGCTACTGGCGATCCGGATGGTGGTGCTGACAAAATCTTTACCGCGGTAGAGGTGAACCCAGAGCCGCACGGTGGCTTGAACGCTTTCCGGGAATGGGTTGGACGTAACTATAGCTATCCGCAAGGAGCTATTGATGCGGGTGTGAAAGGACAGGTTGTTGTTTCTTTCGTAGTAGAGCGTGACGGTAGCTTGACGGACATCAAAGTGGTAAAAGACTTATCATACGGTACCGGTACAGCAGCTGTGAATGTGTTGAAAAAAGCAAAACCTTGGAAACCGGGTATTCAGAACGGTCGTCCAGTACGTGTAGCTTACACATTGCCTATTACATTGAACCTTCAACAATAACTATGAGTGGTTTGCGTAACAACACAAGAAAATTTAGTCAGAAATCGCCAACAAAGCGATTTCTGTCTATTTTGGGCCTGGCGATGTTTGCCTTTTATTTTATTTTAGGTGTCCTGGTTATCTTTTGGGATAAATTTCCCTTGGATATAGACCCTACATATAAGAATATGTTCGGCATTCTGCTCATTGTTTATTCGTTCTTGCGCTTTGCCCGGTTATGGCAGAATAATTTTTGATAGAAGCTAAAGAAAATTAAAAAAGTCTAACTCCTTAACTCTCTAACTTAAAACTACACAAATGAAATTATTCAACATAGGCGTTTTAATCGTACTGCTGTTTAGCATGGCAGGCTGTTCAGGTTGTTCCCGGACAGAGAGGAGGGGGGCTTCTACTCGGGATAGCTCGGTAAAAAACACAGGATCAAAAGAGGATATCTTGGTAGGCGTGCTTAACGTCGTAGTAGATGAGACGATCCTGCCACTTGTGAAAGAGCAGGAAGAGGTCTTTTTATCGGCGTACCCGGATGCTAAACTGAACATTATTGTTCAACCGGAGTTATTGGCTGTGCGCGAGTTATTGTCAAAAGAGGCTGGTGTGGCGGTATTAGCGCGCGAATTGAATGAAACAGAGAATGATTATTTCAAGAAGCGAGCGATTAAACCTCGGATATTTCCCGTATGGAACGATGCAATTGTCGTCATCAATAATACTAAACTTGTCGATACGACCGTTACTATTGAATATTTGGTGAATGCGATGAAAGGAGAAAGTGTTGACCGGAAAAAGATTGTTTTCGACAACCTTAATTCCAGTACGTTTAGATACTTGAGAGAATTGGGTAAACTAGAAAAGGTAGCATCCAATTTTGTGGAGGCACAAGGAGATAGCGAGAAGGTACTGGAAGCGGTAGCAAATGATCCGGATAAAATTGGAATTTTGGGATATAATGTCTATTTAGATTTGATTACTTCATTTTCAAATAAAAATAATATTCGTATCTTGAGCGTCCAGAATACGATAGGCGAGGCGGCCGATAATAAATATTATAAGCCCAGCCAGTCTACGATTGCTGCAGAGGAGTATCCACTACGCCGTACATTTTACGTGCAGAACTATCAACCTAATTTGGGGCTGGGGATAGGTTTTTCTGCGTTTTTGACAGGTGATCGGGGGCAACGTATCGTGCTGAAATCGGGCTTAGTGCCTGCTACGATGCCAGGGCGTGACATTATTATACGGGATGATATTTCGTTGTAGGCGTGCGTGGTAAGTCAAGTATGGGTATGAAATTAAACATTTATACGGAGAGATAGTCAAAGTATAAGAAACGAACGCAGGATATAAAATCATATAATTCGTTTAGATTTATGATAATTCCTGTTTAAATTGGTGTGTAATTAGTTAGTAAAAAAGAAAAATAGAACACAAATAGATTATGACAAGAAGCAAATTATTTTTAAGTCTATTATTGGCGGGAACGATAGGTTCTGTAAGTGCACAGAGCTTAAAGGATGCGAAGGCTGCAATAGCCGAAGAGAAATATGATGAAGCAAAAGGGATGCTTCAGAACTTGGTAGAAAAGAAGGCAAAAGACGGAGAGAACTGGTTTTATCTTGGTCAAATTCATTTGATCAACGATAAAATTGATTCGGCTTCTTATGCGTTTAACCAAGGCGTGACGAATGCGCCCAAAGAGAAATTAAATAACGTAGGATTGGGTATTGTCGACTTAATGAAAGGCGACAAGGCGGCAGCTGAAACGAAGTTTGCGACAGCTGTTTCTGGTTTAGGCAGAAAGGACTATTTACCGTTGTTGTATGTTGGACAGGCCTATATCAAAGCGCCAGAACCTGATTATACAAAAGCCATTGAATATCTGACACAGGCGAAAGAAAAAAACCAGAAAGATGCCGATATATTAATCGCTTTAGGTGATGCGTATGCAGGTATGGGTGAAAGTAGCCAGGCGTTTGTAAACTACCGCGATGCGGAGTATCTTGATCCAAACTTGTTGGCGCCAAAAATTGGGCAAGCGTTGATTTCTAGAAGAGCACAAGCATATGACGTGGTTATTGAGTCATTGACGAAATTGTCAGGTGAGAATCCCAATTATGCGCCACTTTACCGCGAGCTTGCGGAGACCTATTATTTGTCTTCGCTGAAAGCGCCGGAAGATGACTATCGGGAAATCAACCAGAAGGCATTGGAGTTTTACCAAAAATACTTAAGCTTGACAGGTGATGCTACAGTAGAGGCAAAAACACGTTATGCGGACTTCTTGGTGTATTCGGGTAACTATGCAGAGTTGAAAACGGTTGCGGAGCAGTTGGCAAATATGCCGGGTGTAGACGCTAAAGTTTACCGTTATTTGGGGTATATCGCCTATAACCAAGATAAAGATTATGCAAAAGCGGCGGAGAACATGAATATCTTGTTCGAAAAAGTGCAGCCGGAACGTTTGATTCCCCGTGACTACTTATATGCTGGTTTGGCGAACTTAAGTGCTGGCGATTCCACAAAAGGTGAGCAGTTATTGAAGCAAGCTGTCGAGAAACAAACGGCGGAGGATAATTTGGAAACAGAAATTGCAGAAACTGCTTTCGCTAAATACCAGGATGGTGAAGTAGAAGAAGCGGTTAAGATTTTCCGTATCCCGGCTGCGCAGGATTCATCTGATTACTATTATGATGCCAATTACTTTGTTGGACTTGGGCAGTATACCAAAGGTTCTAGATTGGTGTCTCCGGCAGAAGGTGAAGAGGTAACACCGGAACTCGGTGCGCAGAAGATCGCAGCAGCAAAGCCTACGCTTGATGAAGCTATTAAATCGTTCGGTGTCGTTATTGCAACGGATAAAGAAGACGTAAAGAAGAAATATTTGGTGAATTCTTTATATTATAAAGGTTTGTCTGAATTAGCGCTGGATGGTGTGATGTATGATCCCGAAAATGCGAAGGGACTTTTTGTAGACTCTTTCACCAGATTGTTACAAGAGGTACAGAACACAGAATTGCCTGAAACTACAGTGAATTCTTACATTGTAGATGCGAATAATTACTTAGGTTATTTCTTTTATTTGAAAGGAGAAACCGAAAAAGCGAAAGCACATTTCCAGGAAACCATCAAGGTTAGCCCGGAAGATGAATTTGCGGGACAATTCGTTGATCAACTGTAATTTAGAATCATAACAAATAAGAAAGGGGCTGCATGCAGCCCCTTTTTTTGTGCTGAAAAAGTGATATATTTGTTAGAGAGGGAATAAAATAGTCAATTGTTATTATGGAAAGTGTAAACTTAGAAAGCGCCCCAATAGATTATATACCGATTCTAATACAATTAGGCGTAGCGGTAGCGTTTGGTGTTCTAACGATCATCGGTACGCATTTAATTGGGCCGAAAGTCCGTACAGAGAATAAACTGGGGGCTTTCGAGTCAGGAGTTGAGGTGATTGGTAACGCGAGACAACCTTTTTCCGTTAAGTATTTTATGGCTGCCATCTTGTTCGTCGTTTTCGACGTGGAAGTGATATTTATGTACCCTTGGGCGGTTAATTTTAGAGAGATGGGGATGGACGGTTTATGGAAAATGGGTATTTTCTTAGGTATTGTCGTTCTGGGTCTGGTTTATGAGGTGAAACGCGGAGCCCTGGATTGGGATTAATGCAACAATAACAAAAAAATCATGAGTAAAGTGACATTGGCGGAAGCGCCTCCGGGTGTAGAAGGAGCAGGATTTTTTGCGACGTCTTTAGATAAAGTGATCGGTTTGGCTAGGGCGAACTCGTTATGGCCGCTGCCGTTTGCCACGTCGTGCTGTGGGATTGAGTTTATGGCCACTATGGGCTCGACGTACGATTTAGCCCGTTTTGGCGCGGAGCGTCCAAGTTTCTCGCCACGACAGGCGGATATGCTATTGGTCATGGGAACAATAGCTAAAAAAATGGCGCCGGTCTTAAAGCAGGTTTATATACAAATGGCGGAACCCCGTTGGGTAATAGCTGTCGGTGCATGTGCTTCCAGTGGGGGGATTTTTGACACCTATTCGGTATTGCAAGGTATAGACGAGATTATTCCCGTGGATGTGTATGTTCCGGGATGCCCTCCACGCCCCGAAGCGATATTGGACGGCGTGTTGAAATTGCAGGAAATCGTGAAGAATGAATCGTTGAACCGCCGGAATACGCCGGAGTATAAGGCATTGTTGGAAAAATACGGAATAGTGACAGATAATGGATAAGCTGAATAATCAAATCGTTATAGATCGTCTGCAGGAGCAGTTTGGGGAACAAGTGCGTGTCGTAGCCGAACCGCATGGTTTACTGACCGTCGCAACGGAAGCAGCGTCTATACTGGATGTGCTCGCTTTTGTAAAGGACGATGCGGCTTTACGTTTTAATTACTTGACAGATATTACGGCAGTACACTATCCGAATGAAGAGCGCGATTTCTGTGTCGTATACCATGTACATAATCTATTGCAGAATTTACGTCTGCGGATAAAAGTATTTATCAGTGGGCCTACACCGGCAATTCCTTCAGCTACCCCCTTATGGAATGGAGCCAACTGGATGGAGCGGGAAACGTATGATTTTTTTGGTGTAGTGTTCGAAGGACATCCTGATTTGCGACGTATCCTGAATATGGATGAATTGGAGGTATTCCCGATGCGCAAGGAATATCCGCTCGAGGATCCAAATCGAGTGGATAAAAAAGATTTTTATTTTGGACGTTAAATCCTAGAGGAGAGTAAAAATGAGTAAACCGATAACCAAGATAACACCGAATGCCGCTGTCTTTTTTGACAATGACCCACAAGATGAGTTGATTACGCTCAATATCGGGCCCACGCACCCGGCCACGCATGGTGTTTTCCAGAACGTGGTACAGATTGACGGGGAACGTATTGTGAGTGGTGTCTCTACCATAGGTTATATACACCGTGCTTTTGAAAAAATTGCGGAACACCGTCCTTTCTACCAAATAACACCATTGACGGACAGGCTGAACTATTGTTCATCTCCGATAAATAATATGGGTTGGCACATGACGGTGGAAAAATTGCTGGACATTGAGCTGCCGAAACGCGTGCAGTATATGCGGGTTATTGTGATGGAACTGGCACGTATTGCTGACCATATCATTTGTAACGGCATCTTAGGTGTGGATACGGGAGCTTTCTCGGGCTTCCTCTACGTGATGCAGGAACGGGAATTTATATACGAAATTTATGAAGAAATTTGTGGGGCGCGCCTCACGACCAATATTGGGCGTATCGGTGGTTTCGAGCGTGATTTTAATGAGATTGCTTTTCGTAAAATCGAAGAATTTCTCAAACGTTTCCCACCGGTATTGAAAGAATTTGAAAACTTATTTGTCCGTAACCGGATATTTATCGAGCGTACATCGGGTGTAGCGGCTGTTACACCGGAAACGGCTTTAAGCTATAGCTGGTCGGGACCTATTCTGCGTGCCACAGGTGTGGATTACGACGTGCGGGCGACGGCGCCCTATTCGTCGTATGAAGAATTTGAGTTTGATGTTCCGGTAGGAACCAACGGCGATGTATACGATCGTTTTATGGTGCGCAACGATGAGATGTGGCAGTCGCTGCGTATCATTGAACAAGCGTTGGAAAAGATTAAAAAAGAACCTGCAGGGGTATTCCATGCCGATGTGCCGGATTTTTATTTGCCGCCTAAGGAGCAGGTATATACCAATATGGAAGCGTTGATTTACCATTTTAAGATTGTGATGGGCGAGTGGGAGACGCCGAAATCGGAGGTTTATCATGCTGTAGAGGGCGCAAATGGTGAGTTGGGTTTTTATCTTATCCACGATGGGGGGCGAACGCCTTACCGCTTGCATTTTAGAAGACCTTCTTTCGTCAATTACCAGATGTTTGCACCTATGAGTAGTGGGATGCTTATCTCTGACGCGATTATCAATATGAGTAGTTTAAACGTTATTGCAGGAGAATTAGATGCTTAGTGTTAAAGAAAATAAGATCGTGGAATTTAGCACGCCTTTGTTGGAAAAGTTTGCAGAAGTGGTCGCGCGCTATCCGGAAGGTAGACAGAAATCAGCACTTCTGCCTATCTTACACTTGGTGCAGGCTGAATATGGTTGGTTGAGTGTAGACGCAATGGACAAGGTTGCGGCTTATCTGGATATACGGTCGATAGAGGTGTATGAGGTTGCTACGTTTTATACGATGTTCTTTCTGCAGCCCAAAGGTAAATATGTGTTGGAGGTTTGCCGTACAGGTCCTTGTTGTTTAGTTGGTGCTGAACGTATTATGCAGCATATGGAAGATAAACTGGGTGTTAAAGAGGGAGAGGTAACTGCGGATGGTTTATTCTCATGGAGGGGTGTGGAGTGTCTTGCTGCCTGTGGTTATGCCCCCGTATTACAGATCGGTCCGGAGTATACGTTTTATGAAAACCTGACGGAAGAAAAGGTAGATCAGTTGATTGATGAATTGAAGCAAAAAGCACAAACGAAATAAGTATGGCACGTAAGTTATTGTTGGCACATATCGATGTTCCTGGGATCAATACTTTTGAGGTTTATCGTCAAAAGGGAGGCTATCGTGCGGTAGAAAAGGCACTCAAGACCATGTCGCCGGACGATGTGGTAGAGGAAGTAAAGAAGTCTGGGCTACGCGGACGTGGTGGTGCGGGATTCCCGACAGGGATGAAGTGGGGTTTTTTGGCGAAACCGGAGGGTGTTCCACGTTATTTGGTCTGCAATGGGGATGAATCGGAACCCGGTACATTTAAGGATAGATATCTGATGACCCATATTCCACATGCTTTAGTAGAAGGCATGATTGTTTCCAGTTATGCATTGGGCGCGCATACCTCGTATATCTATATTAGGGGTGAAATGATGCCCCAGATTCGTATCGTAGAAAAAGCGATTGCGGAGGCGAAAGCAGCGGGTTTTCTGGGCAAAAATATACTAGGAACAGGCTACGATTTAGAAATACATGTTCAACCGGGTGGAGGCGCTTATATTTGTGGAGAAGAGACGGCGTTGCTGGAATCGCTTGAAGGTGAACGAGGCAATCCGCGCATTAAACCTCCTTTTCCGGCAGTAGCTGGTTTATATGGTTGTCCTACCGTGGTTAACAACGTAGAATCGATTGCTGCTACCGTACCCATTGTGAATGACGGTGGAGAAGAATATGCAAAGATCGGGATTGAGCGCAGTACAGGTACGAAATTAATATCGGCTTCGGGTAACCTGGTGCGTCCGGGAGTATATGAAATTGAAATGGGCTTGCCCATGGAAGAGTTTATCTATTCCGAGGAATATTGTGGTGGTATAGCGAATGGTAAACGCCTGAAAGCGGTGGTTGCCGGTGGTTCATCGGTGCCGATTCTGCCGACCCACCTGGCCCTGAAAACAGCAAAAGGAGAACCTCGGTTAATGACATATGAATCGTTGGCAGACGGCGGTTTTGTAACGGGCACTGCGATGGGCTCGGGTGGTTTCATTGCGTTTGACGAGGATCAATGTATCGTGCGCAATACGTTGAACTATACACGGTTTTACCATCACGAAAGCTGTGGGCAATGTTCGCCTTGTAGAGAAGGAACCGGCTGGATGGAAAAAGTTTTGCACAAAATCGAGTACGGACATGGCGATATGTCGGATATTGACCTGTTGTGGGATATCCAGCAGAAAATCGATGGGAATACCATCTGCCCGTTAGGAGATGCTTCGGCCTGGCCGGTAGCAAGTGCCATACGGCATTTCCGGGATGAATTTGAATGGCATATTTTACACCCGGAAGAAGCACAGACAAGGAATTATGGGTTGGTGAGTGAAGCAGTGGAGAGTTAAAGAAATAGACAAATGGCAGACGAAAAATTTAAGGTAACGATAGATGGGATTCCGGTGGAAGTGGCACCGGGAACGACGATATTGAACGCGGCGCGTCAGATCGGCGGGGACATTGTGCCTCCTGCTATGTGCTATTACTCGAAATTGGAGGATAGCGGTGGAAAATGCCGTACATGCTTGGTTAAGGTATCCAAAGGATCAGAGAAAGACCCGCGTCCGATGCCGAAATTGGTAGCATCCTGTAGGACGACCGTTATGGACGGGATGGAAGTGCAGAATATCACGTCGCCGGATGTACTAGAGGCGCGTAAAGGCGTGGTGGAGATGTTATTGATTAACCACCCATTGGATTGTCCGGTTTGTGACCAAGCAGGGGAATGTAAATTGCAGGATCTCAGTTATGAGCACGGTGTGGCACAGACACGGTATGAATTTAAACGACGCACGTTTGAGCCTATCGATATTGGCGATAAGATAAAACTACACATGAACCGCTGTATTTTATGCTATCGTTGTGTATTCGTGGCGGATCAGCTGACGGGGAAACGTGAACATGGGGTCATCAATCGTGGTGACCACGCAGAAATATCTACTTTTATCGAGAATGCACTGGACAATGATTTTATCGGAAACGTCATAGACGTATGCCCGGTAGGTGCATTGACCGATAAAACATTCCGCTTTAAAAACCGTGTTTGGTTTACTAAGCCGGTAGATGCACATCGTGATTGCCCTACCTGCTCTGGTAAGGTTACGCTGTGGTATAAAGGAGAGGAAGTTTTGCGTGTAACGGCGCGCAAAGACGAATATAACGAGGTGGAAGAGTTTATCTGTGACACCTGTCGTTTTGAGAAAAAGAAAACGGCTGACTGGGTATTGGAAGAACCTGCGCCAATTAGCAAGCAATCGGTCATCGATGCTAATCACTATGATGTATTCAATCCACCACCGGTGATCAAAAAGAACCTGCAGTTGCAGGAAGCAAATGAGGAGCAGCTGGCAAGGACAGAACGTTTAAAATAAGCAAAGGAAACACATGGAAGGAGTTTTTATTTTAGAAAAATTGATTTTGGTGGTGATTGTTTTCACGATCTCCTTGGTTATAGCAATGTACTCAACCTTGGCGGAGCGTAAAATTGCTGGCTTTATGCAGGATCGTCACGGGCCCAACCGGGCGGGATTTGGCGGGATTTTGCAACCGCTTTGTGATGGTGGTAAGTTCTTTTTTAAAGAAGAGATTATCCCGGCAGGAGCACATAAACCGTTGTTTATACTGGGCCCCACCTTGGCCATTATCACGGCCTGTATCAGTTCGGCTGTCATTCCTTGGGGGCAGACACTAACCATCGGCGGACGTGACGTGGTCTTGCAGGTGGCCGACATCAATGTGGGCGTACTTTATATCTTTGGTGTTGTTGCCTTGGGGGTTTATGGTATTATGTTGGGTGGATGGGCGTCAAACAATAAATTTTCGTTAATGGGCGCTATCCGTGCGGCGTCGCAGAGTATTAGCTATGAAATTCCGATGGGGCTTTCCATTATCGCCTTGTTGATGGTAAGCGGGACGTTATCTATGGGAGAAATCGTCGCGCAGCAGTCGGGTTTTGTAAATTGGAATATTTGGGTACAGCCGTTGGGCTTCTTAATTTTCATGGTGTGTGCATTTGCAGAATGTAATCGTGTACCGTTTGACTTGCCAGAGTGTGAAACGGAGCTGATCGGAGGGTACCATACCGAATATTCATCGATGAAACTCGGTCTTTATATGTTTTCCGAGTACATCAATATGTTTGTTTCTTCGGCATTAATGGCCGCCTTGTATTTTGGGGGATATAACTTCCCGTTCATGTACGAATTAGGGCTAGCACAGAATTGGATCACCATTATTGGTGTATTGGTATTCTTCCTTAAAATATTTGGATTTATCTTTTTCTTCATGTGGGTACGTTGGACACTGCCCCGCTTCCGCTATGATCAGCTGATGGGGCTGGGGTGGAAGATATTGATTCCGCTGGCGATAGCAAATATTGTCTTGACAGCAGTGGTGATCGTGGTGAAGGATACTTATTTTTAAGACTATGCAATCTTTATCAAATAGAAAGAAAGTTATCGAGCAGAAACCCATGAATTTTTGGGAGCGGATGTATCTGCCCGCTATCGTGAAGGGGTTAGGCATTACGATACGACATTTTTTCAAGAAGATTCCGACGGTGAAATATCCAGAGGAGCAACGACCTTATTCGAAGAATTTCCGGGGACTGCATTCGCTGAAGCGCGACGAGGAAGGACGTGAGCGTTGCACGGCCTGTGGGCTTTGTGCGCTTTCTTGTCCGGCGGAGGCTATTACGATGATTGCCGCAGAACGGACAAAAGAGGAGGAGAATCTGTATCGCGAGGAGAAATACGCGGCGGTATATGAAATCAATATGCTGCGTTGTATTTTTTGTGGCCTGTGTGAAGAGGCTTGTCCGAAAGAAGCGATCTATCTGGATGGTCCACATGTGACGGCGGATTATGTAAGAAAGGACTTTATTTACGGGAAAGACAAATTAGTCGAGCCTGTATTTGATATTACGAAACTAAACCCGGAAAAAACGAACTAGCATGTCCCTATTTTATTTTGTTGCCTTTGTTGCTATTTTTTTCGCGCTGATGACGATCTTCACCAAAAATCCGGTGCACAGCGTGCTGTATTTGGTGGTGACGTTTTTTACGCTGACGGTTCATTATATTCTATTGAACGCGCAATTTCTGGCGGTCGTCAATTTTATCGTATATATGGGCGCAATTATGGTGCTCTTTTTATTTGTGCTCATGTTGCTGAATCTTAATGGGGATACGGAACCCATGAAGTCTAATTTGGTCAAGATTATGGGGGTTATAGCAGGAATGTGTTTGTTTGCGACACTCTTAGGGGCGCTGCGTGTTATCGAACCATCCCATGAGATCGTAACGGGCAATACGGATATAGGGCTCGTGAAACATTTGGGTAATGTGTTGTTTAACGAG
Source organism: Sphingobacterium micropteri (assembly GCF_014692515.1). GTDB lineage: Bacteria > Bacteroidota > Bacteroidia > Sphingobacteriales > Sphingobacteriaceae > Sphingobacterium > Sphingobacterium micropteri. Next base: position 217,474 of record NZ_JACOIK010000002.1, read on the forward strand.
TTTTTGCTACCTTTTGAGATTTCGGCAATTTTATTGTTGATAGCGATGATCGGAGCGGTATTGTTGGCAAAAAAGGAAGTTAAAGAGATTAAAAAAGCATAATGGAGAATATTGTAACGCAGATTCAGGGTGTTCCACTCAACCACTACATCATTTTTTGTAGTATCATTTTCGCTATCGGTGTTACGGGCGTACTTATCCGTCGGAACGTGATCATTATCATGATGTCCATCGAATTGATGCTGAATGCAGTCAATTTATTGTTGGCGGCTTTTTCGGCCTATCGGGGCGATCCAACAGGTCAGGTGTTCGTGTTTTTCATCATGGCATTGGCGGCAGCAGAGGTGGCTGTGGGGCTTGCGATTATCATCATGGTGTACCGTAACACGAAATCGGTGGATATTGAATCGTTGAGTAAATTGCGTTGGTAATTGAATAAAAGAATTTTTACTAAGAAACTATATGTCTGAATTAATTTGGCTGATCCCATTGATACCTTTTATAGGTTTTGTAATAAACGGCTTAATGGGTAATCGTGTGCCGAAAGCGGTTACGGCTATTGTGGGCTGTGGCGTGGTGCTCGCTTCTTTTGTGTTAAGCTTGTTGGTTTACTTTGAAGTCGCGGCGGCGCGTGAAACCGGTGCTTCCGGAGAAATATATGTGCATCTCTTCGACTGGTTTACAGTAGGCAAACTGCAGGTCGCGCTTTCTTTTCTGGCGGATCCGCTGAGTGCTATTATGCTCTTGATTATTACAGGTGTAGGGTTTTTGATTCACCTGTATTCCTGCAGCTATATGGCCGGCGATGCTGGATTTGGAAAATTCTTTGCCTATCTCAATCTGTTCATCTTCTTCATGACCATCCTCGTGCTGGGTTCTAATTACCTGGTTATGTTCATCGGATGGGAAGGTGTGGGACTTTGTTCTTACTTGTTGATCGGTTTCTGGTTCAAAAATGCCTCTTACGCTTCGGCTGCGAAGAAAGCTTTCGTCATGAACCGTATCGGAGATTTGGGCTTTCTTATCGCGATGTTCTTTATTCTGGAAACCTTTGGTAGTTTAGAATACGGAACGGTATTCGCCGCTGCGGCAAGCATGCCCGTCGGAAGTTCCATACTACTCGTCATTACGCTCTTGTTATTTGTAGCGGCAACGGGTAAATCTGCACAGATTCCGTTGTTTACCTGGTTACCGGATGCGATGGCGGGGCCTACACCGGTGTCGGCATTGATCCACGCGGCAACCATGGTGACGGCAGGTATCTATATGGTCGTTCGTTCGAACATCTTGTTTACGCTTTCTCCGGTGACGATGGAGATCATGGCCGTTGTCGGTTTGGCAACAGCATTGTTGGCCGCGTTTATAGCGATTACGCAAACCGATATTAAAAAGGTATTGGCATATTCTACGGTATCTCAACTGGGATACATGTTTCTGGGCCTCGGGGTAGGTGCGTTCACCGGGGCTTTTTTTCATGTTCTGACGCACGCGTTTTTTAAAGCATTGCTGTTTCTTGGAGCAGGATCGGTCATCCACGCCATGCACGATGAGCAGGATATGCGCCAGATGGGTGGTTTAAGAAAAGCGCTGCCTGTCACGTTTATCACGATGTTTATCGGAACAATTGCGATTAGTGGAATTCCACCGTTTGCCGGATTCTTCTCTAAAGATGAGATATTGGCACATGCGTTTCAGCATCAGCCTGTTTTGTGGGCCATCGGCTTCCTCACCGCTCTATGCACGGCGTTCTATATCTTCCGTTTGTTATATTTGACATTCTTCGGAAAGTTTCGGGGAACGGAAGAACAGAAACAACATCTACATGAATCACCTTGGCAAATGACATTGCCGCTGATTGTTTTGGCGGTGTTATCTGTAATTGGTGGTTTTATCAATATTCCGGAGGCATTGGGTGGGCATCATAGTTTAGCGGCATTTCTGGCGCCGATTTTTGAAGCGGGAAGTGTACATGCGGAAGCGTTGACTTTAAGCCATAGTACGGAGTATCTGTTGATGGGAATATCCGCCGGTGGTGCGTTGATTATGGCGTTTGTGGCTTACAATCGGTATGTGAAAAAAGACACTCTTCCGGCTGCTGATACGCAAGCATCAAAAGGATTGCATAAGCTTTCCTATCGCAAGTTATATGTGGATGAATTTTATGATGCGCTTATCGTACAACCTTTACATAAATTATCGGTTGGCTTTTATAAATATGTAGATCGGTTGGGGATTGATGGATTTGTGAATGGGGTGGGCGACTTTTTTATCGGAGCCGGAAAAGGCGTAAGGCAATGGCAAAGTGGTCATGTCGGGTTTTATATTATGATGATGGTGATCAGTGTGATAGCGATTATGCTTTACGCGGTATTTAATATTTAGACAGACAATTAAACAATGAGTAACCTATTTATATTACTATTAGTACCTGTTATTTCGGCAATAGTATTATGTTTTGTGAGGGATGCGGTACGGGCAAAGTGGATGGCACTATTGGCTGCGCTGCTTGAATTGGGGCTTTCCATCCCTTTTCTGTGTGGGTTTATACCGGACGCGAGTATACAATTCGAACAACGTTGGATGTGGGTGGAGTCGTTGGGAATTCAGTTTCATATAGGTTTAGATGGTATCAGTCTACCTATGCTATTGTTGACCAATGGGTTGATTCCGCTTATTGTGCTGTCTTCGTTTAGAAAAGCACATAAAGGGAATTTTTTCGCATTGATTTCGTTTATGCAGGCGGGGCTATTGCTTGTATTCCTGGCATTGGATGCTTTCACGTTCTATGTCGGATGGGAAGTAGCCTTAATCCCTATTTATTTTATCTGTGCCCTGTGGGGGGATGGTGATCGTATTCGCATTAACCTTAAATTCTTTATCTATACGTTTTTTGGAAGCTTGTTGATGTTGGTGGCGCTGATTTATCTATACAACCAAAGTGCAACACCGAGCTTTGAATGGACATCGTTTGTGGCCTTGGACTTGTCTGAATCGACACAACGCTGGATATTCTGGGCATTCTTCCTGGCGTTTGCTATCAAGATCCCGATTTTTCCCTTCCATACCTGGCAACCCGATACGTATACACATGCGCCTGCAGCTGGAACGATGCTATTGGCGGGTATCATGCTTAAAATGGGAGTATACGGATTGATTCGTTGGTTATTGCCTGTCGCTCCGCTCGGCGCATTGGCTTACAGCCAGGTGGTCATGGTACTCTGTGTTATTGGCATCGTATACGCTTCTATCATCGCTTTTAAACAGCAGGATGCTAAACGTTTGATTGCGTATTCTTCGATTGCGCACGTCGGACTTATCTCTGCGGGTGTCTTCTCTTGGAATACGGAAGGATTACAGGGGGCTATTATCCAGATGGTGAACCATGGATTGAGCGTGGTGGGATTATTTTTTATTATGGATATCTTACAGGAACGGACAGGAACGCGTACACTTGCAGAGTGGGGAGGGATAGCCAGTAAGGCACCTCGTTTGGCAACGGTATTTCTTATTATTCTGATGGGTGCAGTAGGCTTGCCGTTAACGAACGGCTTTATCGGGGAATTTCTGCTGTTGAAAGGCGTATTTAATTATGGTGTATGGTATGCCGTATTTGGGGGACTGACCTTGATTTTGGGCGCGGTATATATGTTGCGCTTGTATCAGAAATCAATGTTGGGTGCTTTGCCAGACCGTTATACAAGTGTGTTGGACATCAAAGGATATGAAGTATTGGTGTTGGTGGTTATCGTATTTTTCACCCTATTTTTAGGGGTATGGCCGAAAGCGATTTTACAGCTTTCAGAGGCGTCGGTAATGAACTTATTGGATCAAATTAAATTTTAATTAGCGATTGTAGAATATTATGGGGGCAATTATTACATTGTGTGTTTTAGGGATAGTGGTGCTGTATCTTGGCTTATTTAAAGCGAAGAATGCGTTGCTACCTGTAACCTTGCTGGGATTAGTCGTGACACTGGGGTTTCTGGTATCAGGATGGAACAACGAAGCGTTGCCACAATTTCACGGAATGGTGATTTTTGATCGCTTAGCGTTGTCTTTTTCGATCCTGTGTGTGGTAATTACGGGGTTGGTTATGCTGCTTTCTAAAGAATATTTTAAGAATATCAGTACCTATCTTTCGGAATATTTTTGTTTGATTATCTTTTCGTTGCTGGGGGCATTGTTGGTCAACTCCTACCATAATTTTGCCATGTTGTTCATCGGTATCGAGGTGATGTCTGTGGCCTTGTATATCCTTGTGGGAATCCGGAAAACGGACCTTGCTTCGAATGAAGCTGCCCTTAAATATTTCTTGATGGGTGCATTTTCGACTGGTTTTCTCCTTTTCGGGATCACGCTCCTGTACGGTGCTTCCGGCACATTTGATTTAACGGCGTTACAAGCCTATGTACAAACATCGTCCGAGATTTCTCCTTTATTTTACGGTGGCGTATTGCTATTGCTTTGTGGCTTGTGCTTTAAAGTTGGTGCGGCTCCTTTCCACTTCTGGACGCCGGACGTATATGATGGAGCACCGATATTGATCACCAGCTTTATGAGTACGGTCGTAAAGGTTGCTTCTTTTGTCGGATTCTTACGGTTGTTCAGCACGGTGTTGATTCCGTTGCATGATTTTTGGACACCGGTATTGCTTACGATTATCATTGTTACGCTATTCGTGGGAAATATCACGGCATTGCTCCAGTCTAGCTTTAAGCGGATGATGGCCTATTCGAGTATTTCACATGCAGGTTATATGCTGTTCGCTATCGTATCCATTGGTGCGATGTCGGCATCGGGTATGCTCGTGTACGCCGCGGCATATTCGTTGGCTTCGGTAATTGCTTTCGGTGTGCTTATTTTGGTGAAACGTAGCACCGGCTCGGAGAACTTTGAATCATTTAACGGCTTGGCAAAAAGAGAGCCCATGTTGGCCCTCGTGTTGACTATTGCGATGCTTTCTCTTGCCGGTATCCCTTTGACGGCAGGTTTTATGGGAAAATTTATGCTATTCAATAATGTAATGGGATCCTATAACATTACACTGCTTATCCTTGCTGTTATTAATGCGGCTGTCGGGGTATATTATTACTTGCATGTAGTGGTGAATATGTATTTCCGCAAAGCAGAAGAGGACGTAATGGAGCAACATGTACCCGCCAGCTATAAGATTGTATTGGTTGGTGCGGCTGTATTGACACTGATCATTGGTATCTATCCCGATAGTATTTTGGGATTTCTATAGTCACGAATAGTTACTTATAATTTCTGTATATGATGGATGGGGACAATTTTTTTATTTTTTGTGTAAAATAAAAAAAGTCTACTATATTTGTAGAGTATTCAGAATTGCAAGTCATGCAATGCCAACCGAGTGTAGTCACCACGGTGGAAAGATAATACGGGCATCGTCCAAAATAAAACGTCGTCTTCCCGATTTTCTGAATACAATTTATGGTTAAACACTTTAATTCTAAATTGTATGGACACAAGAAACGAACTTTACCATCATCTCATTAAACAATTTCAGGACTATAGTGCTGAAGAATTGGTTCAACTTAATAATGAGCTTGTATCCGGCCGGTGGGGAACAAGCCGAAGTACTTTTCGTACAGCAGTCTTAAATACGCTATCCAAAAAGGGAGTAGATTTATCGGCTATTATTCATCGTAACGATGGCTTTACGACGATACAGATTGTGCCTGTGGCACTAACCGAGAACAATGTATTAATTCCGCTACCGGAATAAGACAAACTATGTAGTATAAAAAACGCCAACGAAGTCTCCTCATTATAAAAAAATCAATTTCATTTTAATCTTATTGTACAAATTGTATCTTTATGCGGAGCCATTTTGAATATGAGGAGAATAAGCTTGTTGAAATTGTTGATATTGATATTTACTCTTGGCGTGGCTGTACAGCATGTCGTGGCTCAACAAAAAATAAGTGGAACAGTTGTCGATGATGTAACAGGGAAAGGCGTTCCGCAGGCGAGTATACAAGTGCGGGAGACGGCGGATGGAACATCCTGTGATGCTTCAGGGCAATTTTTCTTAACAACAACGAGTCCGTTTCCGCTACAACTTGTAGTGTCTGCTGTTGGCTATAAAGAGCTGATCATACGTGTTGATTCCCTTCAGCAGCATTTACATATTGCGATGGAAGGTGATAAGCAGCTTATTGACGCGGTGGAGATCTCCCGTCGGCAAAAATATCGAAATCGAAATCCTGCCGTCGATCTTATTCACCAAGTCATTAAACACAAACGCTCTAATCGCTTGGAAAATCAACCCAAGTTATCTTTTCAGCAATATGACAAACTGCAATTTGGACTTGTAAATCCGTCGGAACAGTATAACAGGCGGATGGGAAGCTTAAGCTTTTTTTTCGACAATGTGGATACACTGACATCGCCAGGGAATAAACTGCTTACGATTTTTATGCAGGAGCAGCTTAGTGATGTCTATTCCAAAAATGACCCTAAGGCGTTTAAAAAGCGGGTAAAATCAATCAAACAAACGGATTTTGACGATCGATATGTGAACAACCACAATATCCAATCGTATTTATCCTATCTCTTTCAGGATGTAGAGATTTATGATGAAAATATATTCCTGATCAATAAATTATTTCTCAGTCCGATAGCGAACAATGCGCCAGTTTTTTATAAATATTATATTGCGGACACGATTGATACCGATGATGGCCGTTTGATTGAATTAAACTTTGAACCGAGAAATAAAACGGACCTGTTACTTAGTGGTAAATTACGGATAACAACAGATGGACGGTTTGCGGTGCAGGGGGCTACCTTACGGGCAAACAAGGAAGCGAATCTGAATTGGGTAAATGATATAACGATTGACTTGCAATTTCGTCCGAATGCAGAAGGGTATATGTTCTTGGTTCGCAGTGATGTGGATATTATGTTCGGTACAAACCGAAGCGATGCAGTATATGGTCGGAAGACGACGCATAATTTTGCCTATGACTTTGCTCCCTCTTTCTCGGACGATGTTTTTAAAGGAGCTCCTACAGAGGTGTTGAAAACAGCAAAAGACGATGAAGTTCTGGTTCAACAGCAGCGGCCGGTGCCGTTATCGACGGTGGAAAATAAGGTATATGCAAATGTAGATTCTTTGAACGATAACCGTACGTTTCGGACGATGCTTGCTGCCGGCTATCTGCTGGCACAAGGGTTCTATCCGGCGGGACCAGTAGAATTTGGACCATTAGAATATCTGTATTCGCGGAATAATATCGAGGGTAACCGGATACGGCTGAGTGGGCGAACGACATTAGGATTTTCGGATAAGGTCTTTATCGAGGGGTATTTAGCCTATGGGACACAAGATGGCGAGGTGAAATATTTCGTACGACCGACATTTTCCCTCAATGGCAAATCAGTCGCTACGTTTCCGGCGCACTACTTACAAGTGGCGGTGCAGCATGATATTTTCGATCCCGGTAGGATGCTCGGTTTTAAAAAAGGAGACAGTTTTTTTCAGTCTATACGAAGCAACCGCCCCACGAAATGGATGGACACGTATGCGTATCAACTTAAACACTTGATAGAATTTGGCAACCATGTGAGCCTGCAAAGCTCGTTTATCCATCATCGTAGGCGTGCAATAGGGGATTTACAATTTATTTCGTCGGGCGACGAACCCTACAATATACCCAATATAAACACCAATGAGTTGGAATTTATACTGCGATGGGCACCAAAAGAGAAATTCTACTATCGTAACTTGACACGCAATACAATTATCGAAAAGTATCCCGTTTTTACGTTACAATATAATCGCGGGTTAAAGGGATTTTGGAGTGGGGATTATACTTTTAATGCGGTGCGTGGTTCGGTGTCAAAACGTTTTTTCTTAAATCAACTCGGTTTTGCAGATATGACATGGAGTGGTGGGAAAATCTGGGGTACCCTTCCCTATCCGTTGCTGGAAATGCCAAATGTGTTCCGTGACGAGGATACCCGCCATGAAATTGATTTTTCGATGATGCGTAGTATGGAGTTTGTCGCCGACGCGTATATCCGCTTGGCATTTGAACATCAATTGGAAGGGTTTATTTTGAATAAAATTCCCCTGATCAAGAAACTTAAGCTCCGGGAGATTTGGGGTGGGAAGATGTTTTATGGAAGGTTGAGCGATGCGAATAATCCGTATATTAGTAAGGACGTAGTCCATTTTGATACCGATGCGGATGGCCATATCATGACGCACGTATTTGATAACAAGGTGCCCTATTGGGAGGGAAAAGTGGGCATTGATAATATTTTTCGTCTGCTGCGCGTTGAGTATATACGTCGGTTAAACTATACAGGATTACCAAACGTCGATAAAGACAGGTATCGGGTAAGCCTTCATTTAAATTTCTAATGTGATGCAAGAAACACCTACTTATTTTCTGTTGGAGATCAAACATAAAACGGCTTATATCACGGTGAATAGACCGGATAAGTTGAACGCATTGAATACACTTGTGTTAGCAGAACTTGCGAAAATATTGGCAACATTAAAAGAGGATGAGGATGTGCATGGGATAATTCTAACTGGGGCAGGTGATAAAGCTTTTGTGGCGGGTGCTGATATTAAAGAGTTTCAAGAATTTTCGGCTGATGAAGCGTGGCAGTTGTCGAAATCCGGACAGGAAGAGGTGATGGATGAACTGTATACTTTTCCAAAACCGGTGATTGCGGCCATCAATGGATTTGCATTGGGCGGAGGCTTGGAGTTGGCTATGGCCTGCCATATCCGTGTGGCGAGTGAGCTGGCAAAGATGGGGCTCCCGGAGGTTTCCTTAGGGATTATTCCAGGATACGGTGGCACCCAACGGTTGCCGCAATTGGTCGGCCGTGGAAAAGCATTGGAAATGATTATGACGGGTGAGATGATTGATGCAGCGGATGCAAGACAATGGGGGCTGGTTAATTACGTGGTATCGCCAGGGGAATTGATTTCTACTTGCGAAAAGCTTTTGGAAAAAATGTACCAACGTTCGCAAACCGCGATTGCGGAGGCTATCCGGGTGGTGAATATAGGGCTTATGGAGCCGGAGAAAGGCTATGAAGAAGAGATGGATGCATTTGCTGCTGCTTTTGATACCCCGGATTTTAAAGAAGGGGTGACGGCTTTCTTGGAAAAACGAAAACCAAACTTTTAATATCTTTGTTCATACGTTATAGATGTTATTAACTGTATGAACAATCCTGTTTTTTCCCAAAAAGAGAGAAACATTATTATTCTCTTAATCGTCCTGACTTTGGGCGGTATTCTCTTGTACGCTACGCGCGGAATTTTTGGTGCTTTTCTCGGTACGTTGGTTATGTATACACTCTTTCGTACACTAAACATTTTCTTTATCGAGAAATGGCGATGGCCGAAACCTTTGTCTGCCGTGGTTATTATTATCCTTTCTATTTTTATTATTGTATTACCTTTCGTGGGCATTGGTAGCATGCTTGTGCGGAAAGCGATAGAGCTACAGGAAAACCCCGTCTGGATAAAGCAGGTTATCGATGCGATCAACAAATTTGCGGGCGATACCTTGGGAAAGCCGGATTTGCTGAAAGAACAGCTCCAGTCGAGTGCTGCTTATTTCGGAACGTTGCTGACGGCGGTGCTGGGTGGAGCAGCTAATGTATTTATCGAGGTAACCGTGATGTATTTCATCTTGTATTTTCTGTTTGTCAACTACCAAGGGTTTGAAAACGGTATATTATACTATCTGCCGTTTGATGAGGAGCAGGCGGTGGTTTTTGGGACGGAATTGAAAAACATCACCTATTCCAACATTGTGGGGCAAACGATTATTGCGATTGTTCAAGGCGGATGTCTGGCGATCGGTTTTTGGATATTTGGCGTTAATGACGCACTGTTCTGGGGTGTTATCTGTGCCATTCTGTCGTTTATTCCCCTTTTGGGACCGCCGTTAATTTTTGTGCCGGCTACGTTGATACTGCTTTCTCAAGGACAAACTTGGCAAGGAATAGGATTGCTTATCTGGGGTTTCGGCTTGGTGATTAATATTGATAATGTGCTCCGTTTTATCATTAATAAAAAGATCGGGAATATCCATCCGCTGATTACCGTAATCGGGGTGATTATCGGACTTCCACTTTTCGGTCTTATAGGTCTAGTGTATGGCCCGTTATTGCTGGCTTATTTTTTAATCGCGGTGAAGATATATAAAGCGAATAAGCGTCTGTCGCTAAAACGAGAGGAGCTAGAAAAGAGAAAAGAATAAAAAACAGGCTGTATCAAAAGTAAGGATACAGCCTGTTTTTTTATGCTATCTTTTCAATAACCTTTCTGGGAATTGACTCACATTTTCTAATGTAAGTTGCTGCATCACCTGATAAAGCTGTGCTTTGAACAAATTGATGGTGTGCTCGCCACCCTCATCGCCTAAAGCACCGACACCGTACATGAACGGACGGCCCATAAAGTTAAAATCGGAACCCACGGCATGAGCCCGGGCGAGATCGACTCCGGAGCGTATACCGCCATCTAACATGATTTTTATTTTTTCTTTGTAAGTTGGATTGCTGGCGAGGTGTATTAACGAATTGATAGACGATTCTCCAGCATCTATTTGGCGTCCTCCGTGATTGGATACAATCACGCCGTCCGCACCGATGCTGATAACCGCTTCCATATCTTCATCGCTTGTAATACCTTTTACCACGAGTGCACCTTTCCAGATATCGCGGATGGCTTTTACTTTTTCTATATTGACCTTACCCGTAAAGGTACGATCCATAAACTTCCCAAGCTGTGCTAAATCGAGTCCTTTCTCCATATACGGTTTTAAAGTCGCGAAAGAAGGTATGCCATGTTGCAAGGTTTTGATACCCCACAACGGGCGTGACGCAGCTTGGACTATATTCGATATGTTCATCTTAGGCGGCATGGATAGACCCGCTTTTATCTCGCGGTAGCGGAGCCCGAAAGAGGGCACATCCACCAAAACCACTAATACGGGGCATTCAATGGCCTCTAAACGGCGCAAGATATCATTGCGAAGCCGGTTCTCCGTTGGGTGGTACAGTTGAAACCACGCCTTACCTTCCGAGACCTCGGCAATACGCTCGATACTGCTGGTGGATACCGTGCTCAAGGTATATGGAATATCATGTTTGGCCGCGGCTTTCGCTAAGATTTCGGGTGCATTGGGCCACATCAATCCTTGGAGACCAATGGGGGAGATGCCGAAAGGCGCGTTGTAGCGCCTTCCGAAAAGCTCAACGGACATGTCAATATCGCCCGATACACGGAGGTATTGTGGTTTCAGTACAATATCGTCGAAGTCGCTTTCATTTTTTGCCAAATTCCATTCTTCGTTGCAGCCTCCCTCAAGGTAATCAAATGCGAATTTTGGAATCCTGGATTTTGCTTTTTTCCTTAAATCTGCGATAGAAGGATATTTTGAATTATATCGATATACGATTTTCCCACTCATTTCTGAAAAAGTAATTTAAAAAAGTCTAGCGAATATACACACAATTTCCATATGTACTGTCCTGTTGTGTGTCGTTCTATTCAGGTTTTTATGGCATAAGGTGGATTTTGTAGGAGGATACGTTTGTATTCGTGTAATACGGTTCTTTTTGTAGGGAAGTACGTTTGTATTCATGTAATACGGATCGTTTTGTGGGGAAGTACGTTTGTATTCGTGTAATACGGATCATTTTGTGGGGAAGTACGTTTGTATTTGTGTAATACGGATCATTTTGTAGGGGAATACGTTTGTATTTGTGGAATAAGATCCGTTTTGTGGGCAAAAAAGTCTTTTTGCCAAACTTTATAAAAGGTGTTTTTACGTTAAAAACGGCATTTTTGGCGGTTTAAACGTAGAAAACGGCCCGTTTGCTTAGAAAACGAGGGGGTATAATATCGCCAAAATTTTTATCCCTATACTCATGAACTCACTTCGTTCGGTTTTGCTTTTTTTACGGGAAAAAGAAGATAAAGATTTTGTAAAATACCATTTTATTCTTATCTTAGCCCCGCTTATAGAGAAAGGCCGAGGGAGTAGACCCGGTGAAGCCTTAGCAACCTGTCTCTTGACAAGGTGCTACATTCTACTCCTGATTGGGAGAAAGATAAGCTGAGCACACTCGTTCTGGTGTCCTTTTCTCCAAAGCAAATAGTAAAAAGAATTTAAACACAACACGTACATATTTATGTTATTAACAAACAATTTAGGGTACCCGAGAGTGGGTGCGTTCCGCGAATTGAAAAAGGCCAACGAAGCGTATTGGGCTAAGAAAATCAGCGCGGAAGAGTTATTGCAAGCTGGACTTAAAATCCGTGAAGGCAACTGGAAGACACAACAGGAAGCGGGTATCGACTTGATTCCATCCAATGACTTTTCGTTTTATGATCAAGTATTGGATTTATCGTTGACAGTAGGAGCTATTCCAGCTCGTTACAACTCTTTGTTAAACAAAATTGACCGCCAATATAACTTAGATTTATATTTTGCGATGGCGCGCGGTTTCCAAGAGGAAGGTGTAGATGTCACGGCGATGGAAATGACGAAGTGGTTTGACACAAACTATCACTATCTTGTTCCGGAATTTACGAAAGATCAAGCGTTTAAATTGACGTCTGAGAAATTCCTGAACGAATACAACGAGGCGAAATCATTGGGTGTGGAGACAAAACCCGTATTGATTGGCCCCATTACTTATCTATTAGTAGGTAAAGAAAAAGAAGAAGGCTTTAATCGGATTGATTTGATCGACAGATTATTGCCTGTTTATGAAGAAATTTTGGGCAAACTGGCTGATGCAGGTGCACAATATGTGCAGATTGATGAGCCTTTCTTGGCCTTGGATATTGATGATGCTACGCGCACTTTATATAGTAAAGTGTTTGAAAAATTAGCGACAGCTGCTAAAGGCATCAAATTAATTGTGGCGACTTATTTCGAAGCACTCCGCGACAATGAGGAAACAGCGGTAAACTTACCCGTTCACGCGCTTCACCTTGACCTTGTTCGTGGAGAAAATCAACTAGATACTGTTTTATCAAAAGTTCCTGCATCCTTAACGCTCTCTTTGGGTGTTGTGGAAGGTAGAAACATTTGGAAAAACGACTATGAAAAATCGTTGGCAAAAATTAAACAAGCTGTAGACGCGCTGGGTGCTGACCGCGTATGGGTAGCTCCTTCCTCGTCTTTGTTGCATGTTCCTTTTGATTTGGACAACGAAGATAATGAAGAGTCTTTGCCTGCAGAGGTGAAGAATTGGTTAGCTTTTGCAAAGCAAAAATTAGCGGAAGTGAAAGATTTAGCCGTATTGGCTGATGGTGAGGTGGATGCAAAAACGACGGAGCGTTTTGAAGCGAACAAAGCAGCTGCGGAAAGCCGTCGTACATCGCCTTTAATTCACAGACCGGAAGTAAAAGAACGTACGGCAAATATTACAGATGATGATGCAACACGTACTTCTCCATTCTCTGCCCGTAAAGCGGCGCAACAGACGAAATTTAATTTGCCGGCTTTTGCGACAACAACCATCGGATCTTTCCCGCAGACGAAAGATGTCCGTAAGTGGAGAGCAGACTTGAAAAAAGGTACGATTACACAGGAGCAATACGATAAAGAGATCGCGGAAGAAACCGAAAGAACTATACGTTTGCAAGAAGATCTTGATATCGATGTGTTGGTGCACGGCGAGTTTGAGCGTAACGACATGGTGGAATACTTCGGCGAGCAATTGGCAGGTTATGCGTTCACTAAAAACGGATGGGTACAGTCTTATGGATCCCGTTGTGTAAAACCTCCGATTATTTATGGTGATGTTTATCGCCCAGAGGATATGACCGTTCGTTGGTCTGCTTACGCACAATCTTTAACTAACCGTCCGGTAAAAGGGATGTTGACGGGTCCGGTTACGATTCTACAGTGGTCATTTGTTCGTAATGATCAACCACGCTCAACCACGACTTACCAGATTGCTTTAGCTATCTTGGACGAAGTACAGGCATTGGAAAAAGCGGGTATCAAAATTATTCAGATTGACGAGCCGGCTATTCGAGAAGGACTTCCTTTGCGTAAGGCTGATCAGCAAGATTATTTGAACTGGGCTGTTCGCGCGTTCCGTGTTTCTTCCTCGAATGTAGAAGATGATACGCAGATCCATACGCACATGTGTTACTCCGAATTTAATGATATCATTGAAGACATCGCGGCAATGGATGCGGATGTCATTACGATAGAAACTTCGCGCTCACAAATGGAATTGCTTGATGCATTTGCGGGAGATTTCAAATATCCGAATGATATTGGCCCTGGTGTGTACGATATTCATTCACCACGTGTGCCTAGCACCGAGGAGATGGTGCACTTGCTACGCAAAGCGAAGGCAGTTGTTCCTGCGGAACAATTGTGGGTAAACCCTGACTGTGGTTTGAAAACCCGTGCATGGCCAGAAACCAAAGCAGCACTCGAATCTATGGTAGAAGCCGCAAAAATATTGCGTGCGGAATAATGTAAGCGATAATTAGTATTATAAAAGTAGACGCAGCTCGAAGATTTTTCTTCGGGCTGTTGTTTTTTCATAAACGTAGAATTAACATTTTTTTTACAATAGCGGGTAGATTACTTCAAATAAGCTTAGTAATTTTGCGGGGCATGTTATTTAAGATCATTCATTCCATCGTGTTGCTGTGCTACCTGAATATTCTGGTTTATCAACCGGAGACAGGTTTTGCTATGCGCTATGACGATTCGCTGTTGAATGGTGAATCGCTCTTGGAGATTGTTCTGGATGATGTGTTGGCGCTGCCGATCGATAAAGACGCGGCAGATGTGGAGATACTATACGACGAATATAGGTCGTATGAATACCAAATCTTTTCCTTACCATTTTTCGTATTGGTGTTGGCTGTCCTGTTTTCCTTTAAACAGTTGGCGTCCTATGTAAAACATCCGGTATACGACGGAAAGAAACGACGTATTATACCGGGCTATTACACACACTTGTATAGGCTACAACCTTTTTAGCTTTTTCATTCCCAATAGTTTCCCAAATCTTCGAATATTTTCGTAGATGTTAGCGTTTGGTTTTCACCCAAACGTAGTAATAGGCAGAAATGCGTATACTTTTTTATTGATTTTAGAATATTTTTTTCTTGTCAATATGAATAAAAAAGGACGCTAAAAATAATGTTTAAACACATTGCCTATTTCAAAAGCTTTCAAGTTTTATATAGGTTGATCATTTTTTTAATAATAAATAATATAGTACATGAAGACACGTTCATTGGTATTCCCGGCAGTAGGATTGGCATTATTTGCGGGTAGTTGCACCGTTAAGAGTACGGAAAATAGTGCAGAGATGGTGAAGCAGGTACCTGTGGTAAGTCTTACCGTAATGGATACCACCGTTTATAAAGAATACATTGCAGATATTCAGGCCACAAAAAATGTGGAGTTACGCTCGCGTTTAACCGGATTTTTGGAAAAGATATATGTAGATGAGGGTGCGCTGGTTAAGGCAGGCCAAGTTCTTTTCCAACTGAACAATGAAGAATATAAAGCAGATTATGCAAAGGCAGAGGCAGCGCTTAATATTGCCATTTCGGAAGCTAAAAAGGTAGAGTTAGAGAAGGAACGGACCAAGAAGTTAGTGGAGAAAAATATTGTATCTACAACAGAGGCCGATCTTATAGCTGTGCAATATAAGGCTGCGCTTTCCAAAATAGAAGAAGCTAAAGCGGTGAAGAACCAGATGCAAACCAAACTCTCCCAAACGCTTATACGGGCGCCTTTCAATGGGCGTATTGACAGAATTCAACTTAAGGAGGGTTCTCTGCTGGAGGAGGGATCTTTAATAACGACCATATCCGACTTAGGGAAAGTTAACGTTTATTTTGATATTTCTGAATCAGAATATCTCGATCTGGCTAGTGATTCCAATTTCCGTAGCAATACATTTAAGCGGGCCGTAAAGCTTGTTTTGGCAAATGGCGAGGAGTATCCGCATGGTGGAGAAGCAAAAATTGTAGAAAGTGAGTTCAATCCTGGAACGGGCTCGATCTCGTTGCGTGCAAAATTTCCGAACGCAGACGGTTTATTAAAACATGGCGCATCCGGTAAGATTGCTGTGCCTGTATCGACAGGTGACACGAAGTTTGTACACCAAAAATCGGTCGTGGAGATTCAAGACAAAGCCTATGTGTATGTTGTGGATGACAACTCTACCGTGAAAATGCAACCTTTTCAGGCGGGAGCGCGTGTAGGACATTATTACATCGTCGAAGGTGGTCTCGATGACAACCAAAAGATTGTATTTGAAGGCGTTCGAGGGCTCCGCGATGGTATGAAAATAAAGTCGGTGACACAGCAATAATACGATTGGATATACACTAATTTTTAGCAAATAATTTCATGTTTGAAACTTATATAAAACGACCGGTTCTTTCGTTGGTGATCTCTATTTTTATCACCCTGTTGGGACTTTTGGCATTATTTACATTACCGATTACACAGTTTCCCGATATTGTACCGCCATCTGTTGTGGTAACCGCAAATTATACCGGTGCGAATGCAGAAGTGAGTACCGATGCGGTAGCCATTCCGTTGGAAAGGGCAATTAATGGGGTCGCTGGTATGACTTCCATGAACACTGTTAGTACGAACAACGGGAGTACACTGATACAGATCACTTTTAATGTGGGGGTGGATCCGGATATTGCCTCGGTGAACGTCCAGAATAGAGTGGCGACGGTGCTCGATGAGCTTCCGGAGGAGGTTATCCGTGCAGGGGTTATTACCGAGAAAGAGGTAAACAGTATGCTGATGTACCTCAATATTTATACAACTGATGAAACAGCCGACGAACGGTTTATTTATAACTTTACGGATATTAATATTCTGAAAGAGTTAAAACGGATCGAGGGGGTGGGCTTCGCGGAAATCATGGGTTTCAAAGACTATGCTATGCGGGTGTGGCTAAAGCCTGATCGGCTGGCGGCATACCAAATTTCTACCGAGGAGGTCATTGAAGCACTACGCAGGCAGAATATTGAGGCAGCTCCGGGACAAACAGGAATTGGCTCGGATAAAACCGTGAACATGCAACAATACGTGTTACGTTATCCGGGACGGTTTACAGAGCCTGAAGAGTATGAAAATGTGCCTATCCGGGCGAATTCGGATGGTTCGATTCTGCGGATTCGGGATATAGCCGAGGTGGAGTTTGGTTCGCTGGAGTATGAAATGGCATCAAAAGCCGACGGTCGACCATCGGCCTCCATTATGATGAAGCAGCTCCCGGGATCGAATGCACAGGATGTAATCCAGCGTGTTAAAGATCGTATGGAAGAGTTGAAAGTGATGACTTTCCCTCCGGGAATGGAATATAGTATGGGATATGATGTCTCCCGGTTTTTGGATGCATCCATGTCTAGTGTGATAAAAACGTTGATCGAAGCGTTTATCCTGGTCTTCTTGGTCGTGTTTATCTTCTTGCAGGATTTTAGAGCAACGATCATTCCCATCCTTGCGGTTCCGGTTAGTTTAGTAGGAGCTCTGTTTTTTATGTTGATGATGGGTTTCTCTATTAACTTGTTAACGTTATTTGCGCTTGTCCTGGCCATTGGTATCGTCGTGGATAACGGTATTGTCGTGGTAGAAGCCGTCTTTGCCAAAATGGAGGAAGAGCATTTACCACCTATGGAGGCAACGCTTGCCGCTATGAAGGAGGTAGGCTCGGCAGTTATCGCCATCACGTTGGTGATGTCCGCGGTGTTTATCCCGGTAGCGTTCCTTTCCGGGCCAGTGGGTGTGTTTTATCGTCAGTTTTCGCTGACGCTGGCGGCAGCTATAGTGATTTCGGGAATTAACGCGTTAACCCTGACACCGGCTCTGTGTGCACTTATTCTTCGCTCGCCGCACGACAAAAAAGAATCCAATAGCTGGTTAAGCAGATTCTTTAAAAAATTTAATGCGTCGTATGATAAAACCGCGGGCGGTTACAAAAAGCTGTTGACCCGTATTGCTGGACGCAGAATGGTAACGGTGGGCATGCTTATTTTCTTCTTTGTTGCCACCTGGGGTGCCAGTAGTATATTGCCATCGGGCTTTATTCCTACCGAAGACCAGGGAATGGTGTATGTCAACGTCACAACGCCACCCGGTGCAACGGTGGACCGTACGGAACGGGCATTAAATGAAGTGGGCGAGATCGCCCGAAGCTTGGAATCGGTCGAGACCATATCTACACTTGCTGGATACAGCCTTTTAACGGAGGTGTCAGGTGCTTCTTATGGGATGGGAATGATCAACCTTAAACCTTGGGATGAACGTGATGTGACGGTGGACGACGTGATGCGGGAATTACAGGAGAAGACGGCGCATATAGCGGACGCCGAGATTGAGTTTTTTCCACCACCGACCGTTCCAGGATTCGGTAATGCTTCAGGTTTTGAGTTACGGTTACTGGACCGTAGCGGAAATGAAGATTTAAATCAAACGGCGGAAGTTGTCGAAGATTTTATAACGGCTCTTAACAACTCGGAGGCTATTGAAGGGGTTTCTTCCAGTTTTGATGTGAGTTTCCCGCAATATATGCTAGAGGTGGATTATGATATGGCTGCTAAGCGGGGAATTTCAGTAGAAAATGCCATGACAACCTTGCAGACATTAATGGGGAGTTTTTATGCGACCAACTTTATTCGCTTCGGCCAGATGTATAAGGTTATGGTGCAGGCCGATCCACATTACCGGCAGCGGCCGGAGGACGTCTTAAATTTATTTGTAAAGACGGCAGATGGCGAAATGGTGCCGTATTCTTCGTTCATCCAGATGAAGCGTATTTACGGACCGGAGCAGATAACGCGGTATAATATGTTTACATCAGCGATGTTAAATGGCCAACCAGCACCCGGATTCAGTACGGGGCAGGCTATTGAAACGATCCAACAGCTGGCAGAGCAATTGCCGCAAGGGTATGTAATCGAATGGGCGGGCATGACACGCGAGCAGGTTATTTCAGGAAACCAAGCCGTTTATATTTTTGCGCTGTGTCTGATTTTTGTGTATTTATTGCTTTCGGCACAATACGAAAGTTTCTTGTTACCACTCCCCGTTATCCTTGGGTTGCCGGCAGGTATTTTTGGCTCTTTCTTGTTTCTAAAATTGCTGGGATTGGAGAATGATATTTATGCACAGGTGGCCTTGGTGATGTTGATCGGTCTACTCGGAAAGAATGCGATTTTAATTGTGGAATATGCAGTGCTAAAACAAAAACAAGGTATGAGTATATTACAGGCAGCGATCGAAGGTGCTTATGTCAGGCTACGCCCGATATTGATGACATCGTTCGCGATTATCGCTGGATTGATACCTTTAATGCTGGCTTCCGGTGCAGGTGCTATTGGAAACCGAACGATCGGTACGGCATCTGTTGGTGGGATGTTAATTGGGACGTTATTTGGCGTAATTATTATTCCCGGATTATATGTGCTATGTTCGCGTAAGAAAAAGGAAAAGAAAGTAAACAAGGAGAGGGTGATAACCAACGTCGTCACATTATTGGCCATTACGGGGTTAATTGTATCGTGTAGTGTGCCCAAGCAGCTGGAAAAAGGAACACATGCTGAATTGCCGACGCAGTTTAATGGGGATAGTCTGACGCTAGTAGACGCAGATACGACAAATATCGCCTACCAACCTTGGAAGGATGTCTTTACGGATCCGTACTTAAAAGAATTGATCGATTCGGCATTAGTCTATAATTATGATTTGCAGCAAGCTGTACAGCGGATCGAAATTGCACAGGCGAGCTTTAAGCAACGAAAAGCGGCTTTATTGCCTAGCTTAGATCTGGCGGCCGAAGCGGGATTACGGAAGTATGGGTTCTATACCGAAGAGGGTATAGGGAATTATGATTCGAATTTTTCGGAAAATTTGAAGGACGATGAAAAAATACCCGAACCGGCTATTCCTGATTATTTTGTAGGTGTTCGGGCTTCTTGGGAGTTGGACTTATGGGGCAAGCTACGTGCACATAAAAATGCGGCGTTTAACAGTTTATTGGCAGAGAACGAAGCGAGAAGGCTGGTGGAAACGGAGCTGGTGACCAATATTGCGTCTGCGTATTATGAGTTGCTGAGCTTGGATGCGAAGATTAATGTTTTTAATAACAATATCGTATTGAATGAGCAGGCTTTGGAGATCACCGAATTACAGAAAGATGCGGGGCGTGCTACGCAGCTTGGCGTACAACAGTTTAAAGCTTTTTTGGCAAATTCGCGAGGCGAGCGCGAACGGATTAGACAAGAGATTGTACTACTGGAACACCATATCAACTATTTGACAGGAAGCTTTAATACAGCGGTGCAACGCACAGAAAGTGGTTTTGGCGCGCTGCCTTTATTCGATAAGCTGGATGTAGGCGCACCTTTTCAAATGCTTGCCCTGCGACCGGATATTAGGGAAGCCTCGTTTCAGCTTATCGGAGCGGAGCAGGATGTGAAGTTTGCCAAGGCTGCGTTTCTGCCTAGTGTGGTGCTGTCGCCGTTTGTTGGTTTACAATCGTTTACGTTTAACAAGCTGGTCGATCTGGATAAGTCATTAACCTATGGTTTAGCGGGCGGACTGACAGCGCCGATTTTCAATCAGCGCCAGCTTAAAAGTCAGTATGAAACCTACAAAGCGATGTATGGACTAAGCTTTTTGGAATATGAAAAGCGGGTGCTTAATGCCTATAACGAAGTTTCGAATGCCATAAAAACCCAAGACCATATCGAGCAACGGCAGCAGTATATCCAAGAGGAAGTGGAGGCACTCAAAGGTGCCGTGGCTGCGGCGAATGAATTATTTATTGCCGGACGTGTATCTTACCTGGAAATTATTACGGCACAAAAAGATGCGGTAGCCGCTGAATTAGATGAGGTGGAAGTACAGAAAGAAGAATTGTTGAATGAGATTGTCATTTACAAGGCACTTGGAGGAGGCTGGCAATAGGAATTGCTAAAGCTCCTCCTTCAGGATTTTTTCCAGTTCCTCTGGACTAAGGTTCATATTGACGTTTCCATCTTTGGTAAACGATATTTCACCTGTTTCTTCCGATACGATAACGGCAATGGCTTCTGACACCTCGGTAACCCCAATAGCTGCCCGGTGACGCAATCCAAATTGTGGTGGTAAATCTTCACTATCAGACAAGGGCAATACACAGCTCGCCGTCATGATGCGAAAGTCGACAATAACGACAGCACCATCATGTAGCGGGCTGTTTTTGAAAAAAATACTTTCCAATAAACGTTTGGACACCGGGGCATCGATATATTCACCGCTGGATTGATAGTATTCTTCATCAAAATAACGGGAGAATACAAGTAAAGCTCCAGTACGGGAGCGGGACATGCTACGACAGGCATCGATAATAGGTTTTATTTGTTCACCATTATCTATCTGTGCTGTTTTTTTAGTATTCAGAAAAGACCAGAAGAACTTCTTCCGCCGTAGGGAAATATTTTTTCCGATGTGGATTAAAAAACGCCGTATCTCCTGCTGAAAGACAACGATCAATGCAATGGAACCAACGGATATGAACCCTCCAAAAATTTCGGTGAGTAGACGCATTTCCATTTGTTTCACGACCAAATAGATACCATAGAAAAGACCAACGCCTATCAAGATATTAACGGCAATAGTACCCTTTATCAAGCTATATATATAATAGATGATAATAGCCACCAGCAAAATGTCAATGATGTCTAGTAACCGGAAACCGCTGAGAATATTTGGATCAAAATTGTTCATTATCTGTTTGCAATTTAAGGTTTTTTTTGGATTTTCGTAGGGACATAATATGCTATGACAAAACTATCTGTAAATATTAATAAGATTGCCACCTTGCGAAATTCCCGAGGAGGGAATGTACCGAATGTATTGGCCGCCGCTTTAGCCTGTGAGCGCTTTGGTGCACAGGGCATAACCGTGCATCCGCGTCCGGATGAGCGACATATACGTTATCAAGATGTTTATGATCTCAAAGCCGAGATTACCACGGAATTCAATATAGAGGGAAATTGCCAGGAGCCTAAATTTGTAGATCTGGTATTGGCCAACAAACCAACGCAGGTAACCTTGGTTCCCGATGTACTTGATCAGATTACCTCCAATCATGGCTGGGATACGATCAAGAACAGAGACTATTTGAAAGATATGGTGAAACGTTTTCAAGATAGTGGAATTCGCGTATCTATTTTTGTTGACCCCGATGAGGAGATGGTGGAAGGCGCAGCAGAAACGGGGACCGATAGAATTGAACTTTATACGGAAGCCTATGCAGCGGAATTTGGTTATGATGATCAAAAAGCGATAACACCTTATATAAGAGCCGCTAGAAAAGCAGGAGAAGTGGGACTCGGACTAAACGCCGGCCATGACCTAGACCTTCATAATCTTAAATATTTTAATGAACACATTCCAGGACTTCTTGAAGTAAGTATCGGCCATGCATTGATTGCAGATGCATTATATCTGGGGTTGGAAGAAACTATAAAACGCTATTTGGCGGCGTTAAAAGCTTAGGAGAGTAAAGCGTAATGAGTGACGGCTACTTTTGCTTGTCACTCATTACGCTTTACTCTTCACTAATTAATCCCTTTAAATATTCTATTCCATCGTATTTTAGAAAGGAATGTTCCTTTTTCATCCCAGCTCATCCAAGTAAATAATGCTTTGCCGACGATATGATCTTCGGGTACAAAACCCCATGAACGGGAGTCTAATGAGTTATGTCTGTTATCGCCCATCATCCAATAATAGTTTTGTTTAAAGGTATAGCTTGTTACCTTTTCACCGTTAATATAATAGTCCCCGGCTTTTTTCTCTAGCGTATTGCCTTCGTAATCACGTATGGCGCGACCGTATAGTGGAACGGTAAGGGAATCTAGGTTTACCGTCCATCCTTTAGCAGGAATGGTGAGTGGCCCGAAATTATCAATGGTCCAATTATAGTGTTTGTCATGCGGATAGGCAATTGAGCTCTCGTCAATGATCATTTCTACATCCTGTACATTTCCCCAATTCTTAATCATTTCGGCTTGCGGTACCGTCATGTGCATCATGAAGACGCTGGGATCAGACATTTGTTGAAAATCTATACGTAAATCGTGCATCCTCTCACGGTTGAGCCCTGATCCATCTGTATAAACAAAATAGGCATGTTGCATCTCTGGAGGGGTAAAGGCTGGTTCACCATTTATCAGCAGTTTTGCCCGTTCTAGCGATACGACGTCACCGGGCATTCCAACGCAACGTTTGATATAGTTTTCACGCTTATCGATTGGACGGGTGACAATGGTAAATTGATTGTGCACTGTTTCTTTTCCCATATTGCGTACGAGATCCGCATAGGTAGTTTCTTGATATTCCAAAGCTACGGTGTCTCCAGCCGGAAAATTGAAAACGACTACATCATTCCGCTTTATTTCTTGAAAACCAGGTAGACGCTTGTAAGGCAACTGTATCACTTCGGAATAGGCTTTACCTCCTGTCATGGGCATGGTGTGGTGCGCGAATGGAAAAGCAATAGGGGTGATGGGAACACGTGGTCCATAATTCAGCTTGCTCACAAACAAGAAGTCACCAATCAATAAGCTGCGTTCCATGGATCCGGTAGGAATCATATAGGCCTCGATCAGAAAGCCTCGAATCAAAGAAGCCGCTATCGTAGCAAAAATAATCGCATCTGCCCATTCCCGTGCTACGGATTTCTTGTAAGGGTATTTTTTATGAAATCCTTCCGTATTAGACTGCCCTAGATATTTTATGTTGGGATCTCTTCCCCAAAGCGGCAAAAATATAAATGGTAATAATACGGCAACAACGGTTTCCCAAAAGCGACGCTTGCCGAAACTTTTTAGAAAATCGAGATATAGCGCATAAAAAATAAATATATTGACGATGGGCACCAAAAGGAGGATGACCCACCATGTGGGGCGAGCTGTCAATTGGGCCATGATATATTCCCGGTAAAAGGGAATAACAGCTTCCCAACCTTGCTTTCCAGCCTTTCTGAATAGCAACCACAGTCCGTATAGCGTGGCAATAATTAATATGAAGAAAATAATATAGTACATAAATTACACAACATTAAATAAAATCAAACATCTCTGTTACTTGATAAAACCCTTTTTTATCTTGCACCCATTCGGCGGCAACCACCGCTCCCAAAGCGAAGCCTGCGCGGCTATGTGCAGTGTGTTTAAATTCGATCTGATCAACTTCAGAGCTGTACAAAACGGTGTGTGTACCTGGAACTTCTTCTATACGATGGCTCTCAATTAGCAATTCATCGGGTTTTGCAATTACTTCTTCGCCCGTGTCAATGACATTGTTAACCCAATTTGTTTTACCGGGAGTGTTCTCTAAAATGCCTTCTGCAATGGTGATAGCCGTTCCGCTTGGCGCGTCGAGTTTGTGGATATGGTGTATTTCTTCTACCTGCACATCATACTGCTGATAGGGACTCATCGCTTTTGCCAGCAATTTATTGACATGAAAAAAGACGTTTACGCCAATGCTAAAATTGGAACCATAAAGCATCGTCTGATTTTCGTCTTCGCATATTGATTTTACTTCATCCAAATGGGTGTACCAGCCGGTGGTGCCCACAACGATGGGTAGATTTGCTTCAAAGCACAAATGGATATTGTCCAGCGCAGCTGCCGGCTCACTGAAATCTATGGCGACATCTGCTTCAGCAATGTCACTGGCTGAAATAAATTCACGGTTGTCTTTATCCACGATGAGAAAGATTTCGTGGCCACGCTTCATCGCGAATTTTTCGATAAGCTGACCCATTTTGCCGTAACCTAAAATAACTACCTTCATATCTGATAACTGGTTAATTTAATTTAAATTCATTGTAAGTTTGATGCCTGGCGCTACTCCGAAACCTCCTAAAGCGTGAGACCCTGCTAATGCCGTATTCACATTGGGCATAAGTGTGGGGCGAACCCGCATGGTCATGTCGGAGCCAATATTCCATCTATATTTTAACATAGAGTCTACATAAGCTTCTACAACGTTCAAGCCCCAAAAACCAGCTGTCACGAGTATCGTTAAATCGCGATTTCTGCGTCCATAATCTTTTTGCTGAACAAGACCCTGAGTTTCCCAGTTTATAAGATCGGGATCCATCTTATCGCCATTAGTTGAAATTCGATAATCCAATTCATCCAGGAACTTTTTATAATACCACTGCCAGTAATCAAACACGACGTATCCCGTGACCAAACCTCCGTATATAATAGGTACCTTGACCCACCATAATCCCTTATTGGTATATTGTCCCCATCCAGGTAAAATCAAAGAACGTTTCCAAGCTGTGCGGGAAATCTGCTCGATTTCCAAGCGAGCGGAATCCTTTTTAATGTCCTTATAATAATATTTTTCGCGTTCTTTCTCTGCTTTCTCCCTTGCTCTACGCTCTTTCCGTGTTTCTTTTCTCACGCTGTCCTGTACAGCTCCGAGGGTGTCTTGGGGCATATCTATCGAATCCTGCAGTACAATTTTCGTTTTAACGGTATCGGACACTGTCGTACCTGCAGTTTTAGTGATCGAATCCCGCTCCTGTGCATGTGTGCTTAAAGTCGCGGAAATAATTAAGAACAGTATAATTATATAACGCATTACCAATCCAATAATTCCAGGATGCGGCTTAGGTCGTCTTCACTCTCAAAAGGAATCTCGATAGCCCCTTTGCCTCTACTGTTTTTCATGTTTAGTTTTACACGTGTGGAAAACCTGGA
The DNA here is from genome assembly GCF_014692515.1 of Sphingobacterium micropteri. Taxonomy (GTDB): domain Bacteria; phylum Bacteroidota; class Bacteroidia; order Sphingobacteriales; family Sphingobacteriaceae; genus Sphingobacterium; species Sphingobacterium micropteri. The sequence continues at coordinate 243,272 of NZ_JACOIK010000002.1, forward strand.
AGCCAAATCGTCTTCGATTTTTTGGTATTGGAAATCTAGTTGCTTACCTACCGGATTTTTCTTCGGTTTATTCTGTTGCTGTATGTTACGTACCAAAATCTCAGCCATCCGTACAGAAAGCCCCTTGTCGATAATTTCCTGATAAACATACAGCTGTTTTTCGACTTCACCTACATTGATTAGGGCGCGTGCATGCCCCATAGAAATCTGCCCGTCACGGATACCTGCCTGAATAACGGGGGGTAATTTCAGTAAACGAAGGTAGTTGGTTACGGTTGATCGATTTTTACTTACCCGTTCACCAAGCTCTTCTTGTTTAAGATTACATTCTTCAATCATGCGCTGGAAACTCAAGGCAACTTCAATTGCGTTGAGGTTTTCGCGTTGGATATTCTCGATAAGCGCCATTTCCAACATCTGTTGGTCATTTGCTGTACGGACGTACGCCGGAATATCATTAATGCCAGCTAACTTTGCAGCTCGTAGACGACGCTCTCCACTAATTAACTGGTATTCATTTTTACCCACCTGGCGTACCGTAATGGGTTGGATCAATCCTTGCACTTTAATCGATTCGGAAAGTTCCTGCAAGGCTTGCTCATCAAAATCGGTACGCGGCTGAAAGGGGTTTACGGCAACCTGGTCAACTTTGATGAAATTAATACTGCCAGCGGCCGTATTGGTGTTTTCTTTCGCTACAGCATCTGCTTTCCCTGTGTTCTTTGTTATTTGAACGTCATCACCTTGCAATAGTGCACCTAAGCCCTTTCCTAATCCTGTTTTTCTTTGTAATGCCATACTATACTGTTGCTGTTTGCGAATTCTCTGTAACTAAACCGTTTTTCTGTAATATTTCACGCGCGAGATTTAAATAGTTGATAGCACCTTTACATGACGCATCGTGCATAATGACAGAAATACCAAAGCTAGGCGCTTCGCTTAAACGTGTGTTTCGTTGAATAATGGTGTCGAAGACGAGGTCGCTAAAATGTGTCCGGACCTCTTCTACCACTTGGTTGGACAGACGTAATCGTACATCATACATGGTTAATAGAATACCTTCGACCTCCAAGCTTGTGTTCAACCGTGTTTGAACAATTTTAATGGTGTTCAACAATTTCCCTAAGCCCTCCAACGCAAAATATTCACACTGTACCGGAATGATAACCGAGTCCGACGCCGTCAATGCATTAATGGTAATTAATCCTAAAGAAGGCGAACAGTCTATGATAATGAAATCGTAGTCGTCTTTCACTTCATCCAGCATTTTCTTCATTTTGAACTCTCGTTCGTGCATATTGATCATTTCAATCTCTGCACCAACGAGGTCAATATGTGCTGGTAGCAAATCGAGATTCGGTGTGTCTGTCTGCTGAATAGCCTCGTGGGGAGGCAAGTCGTTCACTAGACATTCATATACACTTGCTTTAATTACCCGCGGGTCAAAACCAATTCCTGAAGTAGAATTTGCTTGAGGATCGGCATCTACCAACAACGTCTTATGCTCTAAAACAGCCAAACTTGCCGCCAAATTGATGGAAGTTGTTGTTTTTCCTACACCGCCTTTCTGATTGGCTATTGCTATTATTTTTCCCATGAGATTGAACCCTTTTTTGTCTAAATGCCGTTCGAATAAAACTTTCCCAAAGTTACTGCCAAATTTACATTCCTTAGATAAAGCAAATGCTTAAATGATGTTAAAAATCGTATTTTTGGCAAAAGTTCTCGCCTAACGGCTAAGGTTGCTAAGATACGAAAAAATAGCATTACCCTTTTATATAGAATGAGGGCTTTTTGTAAAGAAAGATAATTAGATGAACTTAATTATATCGGGAACAAATCGCGAACGGAGTAATTCGTTAAAAATTGCCAAATATTATCAACGGGAGCTACAGCGGAACGGGGAATCATGGGAATTGCTATCGCTGTCTGATTTACCCCATGATATTACGGTTACGGATTTGTACGGGAAACGTAGTGAAGCTTTTAAGCCTATACAGTCGTTGGTATCTGCAGCGCAGAAATTTGTTTTTATCATCCCCGAATACAATGGTAGTTTCCCCGGTATACTAAAAGTATTTATAGACGCATGCTCTTTTCCCGCCTCGTTTTTCCACAAAAAAGCAGCTTTGGTAGGGGTGTCTACTGGGAAATATGGAAACATACGGGGAGTTGACCATTTCACTGGCGTATGTAACTACATGCGTATGCACGTATTGCCCTTGAAGATCCATTTATCAAAAGTACACGATGAGTTAGACAATGATGATCAACTTATCGATGAGTTGACGACGAAATTTGTGCAGGAACAGATTGACGAAATTGCACGTTTTTAGATAGGTCCATTGACGATGCTTTTTAATAACTCTTCGACGTTGTGTTGTAAATTAGTGTCTTCTTCAGGGCGTTGTTCCAATTGGATTTTATGACTTTCATAACTGAATAAGCTCCAGCTCCCCTGATGGTATTCCAAGGCGGTCAGATTTTCAATCCAATCACCAGAATTCATGTAAGTGCAAGTGCCTTTCTTTGTTTCTATTTGTCGGATTTGTGGTTGGTGAATATGACCACAAATTACATAATCATAGCCGTTTTCAATAGCAAGGTGCGATGCGGTCTCTTCAAAATCTGAAATGAATTTTATCGCTTTTTTTACCGAGTTTTTGATACGCTTCGACAAGGAATATTTTTCATAACCTAATTTAACCAGTCCCCAATTGATGATATTATTCAGTTGGATTAGCCGGTCGTATCCCCAGCCGCCAAGTTTGGCGAGCCACTTGGTGTGTTGGATAGAAGCGTCAAATACATCGCCATGAAAACACCAAACTTTCTTGTTGTCGATATCCATCAGTTTTCGGTTGGTCAATTCGATACGTCCAAACTGCATCTTTCCGAATTTTCGCAACATCTCATCATGATTGCCGGTGATGTATACCACTTCACAGTCGGTATAGGCCAAATCTAATATATACTTTAATACCTGCAAATGGGACTCGGGGAAATAACTTTTTCGGAATTGCCAAATGTCGATAATATCGCCATTGAGAATAAGCTTTTTAGGTGCTATAGAAGAGAGGTATCGAAGAAGTTCCTTTGCACGGCAACCGTACGTTCCAAGGTGAACATCGGAAATAACGACCAATTCAACATTTCGTTTCATCCGTTTACTTTTTGTTTTCCAAAGTAAACTTTTTTTTGTTAACCTAAAATGTGCAGGGAGTTAACAAATTATCAAATTTATTGCCCGAAATAAGGTTGCCGTTAATGTTCATCTACGACGTAACCGAGCATGTAGTCTTGAAATTTTTCGTAGTAGACGGGAAACGATTTGACGGTACTTCCTTTGCGTAACATAACGGTCATAACGCCCTGTGGTTTATATTGAAAAGGTAAGATAGTCATGTTTTCTAAGAAAGAAATACCTTTATTGCCTTGTAGTTTATAGACAGCTTCTTTGGCGCACCAACAGGCATACAATTGTTCGATATTATCGTTTTGTATAAAAGCCAGTTCATTCGGTTTCATAAACTTTTCTTTGATGCGCACGACTTTATCTTTGACAATTTCGAGATCAATGCCGCAAGGGCCTTTCTGGCTCATCATCAGTCCGGCATAATCATAGGAGTGTGTAAAGGATATTTGATAAGGGTAATCAGGTAAATACGGTTTTCCATTCGCATCGGATGGACAGGCGATAAATGCATCTGTTTTGAGGAGGTAACGAAGCAATACACGTGACGCCAACCAGTGTAGAGTACGCTTTCCTTTACTGAAACGTTCTAAGAGGGATTTCTCCCGTTCATCAAGTTGTAGCCGGTCTAACAATTCTGTAGCCGTTTCCTCTATTTTCCATATTGCGAATTTCGTTTCGGCGTCTAATTCTCTGAGATATACCAATGCCATAGTCAAATTTAAATAAAAAAACGATCCTTTGAGATCAGTCTTTTATTTATTTTTTGATGATGTCTTAATCAGGATTTTAGGGTAAGGAGTGGATTCTGCCATGGCATTCCGTTTGTCCAGGCTGTCCAGTTTTTCTGTTCCGGGCATTGGAGCAAGTTCGTGGCCGTATAAGGTTTTTACCGGTGTCGGGTGGGTTTTCGATGTATCCATTTTCAGGGTCGGAATATCGACTGTAGATGCTTCGGGAGCTCTTTTAATGATTGTTTTTTGTTTGATAATTTTTGCTGTATCGTCAGGATCTATCGGTGTCGTGATAACTGTATCGACCTCGGTCATGATGGTAGCTCTAGAACCAGATGTGTTCTTGTCATTGTCGGTTTGTTGAGCTGATACTGCCGTCAGCAATATACAACTCCATATAGTTAGCAACAACTTCATGTTTGTACAAATTATTAAATCATGAAGTTACGTAAAAAACTTGATTTCTACGGTGTTTGCTGTTAAATAGTGTTAAAGGCTGATTTTTAACGCGAAGCCATACCTATTTTTGTAGTTCAAGATGAAAAAGCGTAGTATCACACTGATTATTTGGTTAATGTCTATAGCCCTTATGGGGGTGATGGCTATGCAATACTATTTCATAAGAGAATCTTTTAAGCAGAAATCCCAACTTTTTGATGAGGCTGTTACGGCGGCACTTGCCTCGGTTGCCAGCAAGATTGAAAAGCAAGAGATTTTTGAATTTGCTCGAGAACAGGACCGTATTAATCAAGAGAAGTTTAAAGCTGACCAAGCCATGCGTGAGCGAAATGAACAGCTTTTAGCAAGCCAAATACAAATTCAAGAGCAGATAAAAAAGTTACAACGCCAGCAATTTGATTATCAGCAGCGTTATCGGGCAGAGGAAGAGAATTTAAAAGCTGTTTTTCCGAATGCGATCTATGTTAACAATGCGTTTTTCGAAACATATATAAGAAGGAAGCGCTACCAAAGTTTTATAAATTTTAACGTAGACAACAAATACTTAGGCGAGGGGTATTTTGATACCGATATAAAATTAACGGCGACACGCGAAGTGCCTTTAGTTCCCGCGAAAGATGATAGCACGCGGTTTATTATTCCTTATTTTAGGAATAACCAAGTGGAGGCCATGCAGACGGCCACCTTGATACCCCGTGTAAATGGGGAAATAGCCGATCAATTGCAGGCATTGGAGAACCAATTGGTCGTATTAAATGCTAAAAAATTGCAACAGGCCACTACGCTTTTTGATACCTTAGCTATTATTGGTGGTAAAAGTGAAGATATCTTGAAAGATGTGCAATCAAGTATGCTGCTCGCCAAAAAGCCGTTTCGTGAGCGTTTGAATGTCAAATATTTAAAAAAGGAATTGGACGCCGAACTTAACAAACGTGATATCTATGTGCTGTTTAATATCGAAGTGAGAGACGACCAAAGTTATATTATCTACGAGACGTTACAGAGCAACAATCCAAAATCAAGAAAGCAACTTGCGAAATACAGCACCAAGTTGTTTGAGAATGATATAAACAGCTCGCCGGGCCTCTTGTCTATTTACTTTCCCAATAAATCCTCTGTTATCAGGGATACTATGGGTTATATGATGTTGCCCATGATAGCGCTTTTGGCTTTACTGATTGGTGCTTTTGCATACACCTTAAGCATCATCTTTAGGCAAAAGAAAATTTCGGAGATGAAGACAGATTTCATGAATAATATGACCCACGAGTTTAAAACACCTGTGGCAACTATTATGATCGCCAGTGAATCCCTCCGCGATCCCGAGATAGCTGCCGATGGTAAACGTGTAAACAGATTGGCGAATATTATTTATGACGAAAACGTCCGACTTGGGAACCATATTGAGCGGGTATTGAATATTGCTCGGTTAGAAAAAGAGAATTTAAAAATAGAGAAAGTGGATGTCCATATCAACGCGGTTGTTTTTGGCGTTTTGGACAGTATGAATCTGCAACTTCAACGAGCAAATGGCGTACTTCATACGGATATATCCGCACCGAAAGATTTAGTGATTGGGGATGAGCTCCATTTGTCTAATGTATTTTTTAATTTAGTAGACAACGCGATTAAATATAGTAAAGATGCTCCTGAGATTACGGTAAAAACATATAATGCTAAGGATCATATCGTTATTACTATAGCTGATAAGGGGATGGGGATGACTAAAGACCAAAAAGAAAAGATTTTTGACCAGTTCTACCGGATTCCGACAGGAAATGTACATAATGTCAAAGGATTTGGATTAGGGCTAAGTTATGTTAATGATATTGTAAAACGGCTTAACGGTAGAATTCAAGTGAAAAGTGAAAAAGACAAAGGCACAGTCTTTGAGTTAACTTTTCCATTAAAAGGGACTGCACTTGATCGTGAAGCATAAAAACTGAATACGCGTATGCAAAAAATATTACTAGCTGAAGATGATCCTAACTTAGGCGAACTTCTAAAAGATTACTTGGAATTAAAAGGGAAATTTGATGTCACATTGACCCAAGATGGCGATGAAGCGCTGACCGCTTTTCGCAAAGACAAATATGATCTGTGTATTTTTGATGTGATGATGCCGAAAAAAGATGGGTTTTCGTTGGGTAAGGATATCCGTAAAATGGACAAAACCATACCGATTATCTATGCTACGGCAAAAGGTATGATGGAAGACAAAACGCAGGCATTCGAATTGGGAGGGGATGATTATATTACGAAGCCATTCCGTGTGGAAGAGTTATTACTACGTATCCATGCCCTGTTAAAACGTGTGTCTAAAGAGAAAGAGGAAGAATTAGCCGATAAATTTGAAATTGGTGATTATTTCTTTGACTATACCAGTCAGATTATTTCCTTCAAAGGCCAACAACAAAAGCTATCTACCAAAGAAGCAGAATTGTTACGGCTACTATGCTTAAACAAAAATGATGTTCTTACGCGCGAGGAAGCGTTGGTGAAGATATGGCATGATGACAATTATTTTACCGGTCGTAGTATGGATGTATTTTTAAGTAAATTGCGTAAATATCTCAAGGAGGACCCCAATGTGGAGATTGTCAATGTACATGGCAAGGGGTATAAGCTATTGGTAAGTTGATATAAGGGCGCATTTTATGCGCCCTTTTTAATTTTTTATAGTGATAAAATCTCTACGATTCTGGTCAGGTTCTCGTTTATCTTATCAATATGTTTAATCGCTTTGTTAAAGGGAGTGAATTGTACTTGTCCACAGATAAGTCCAGCCATTTCTCCTCTTCTTCCCTCTAGTAATCCTTCTACCGATGCCACCCCCAGTCTACTTGCTAAAACTCTATCCATACAGCTTGGTCTGCCGCCGCGCTGGATATGTCCTAATATAGAAAGACGTACATCGTAATGCGGAAAGTTCTCCTTGATTTTATCTGCAACGACTTCACCACCCTCTTTATCACCTTCTGCTACAATAATAATACGCGAAGACTTGTTTTTACGAGATTTGTCCAGGCGTTTCATAATCGCATCGTAATCTACGTTCAACTCTGGGATCAATACGGCTTCTGCTCCCGTGCTGATGCCGGAACGTAATGCTATCAAACCAGAGTCCCGCCCCATAACTTCGATCACGAACACACGATCATGAGATTCTGCGGTATCTCTTATCTTGTCCACCGCATCGACCACTGTATTGATAGCGGTGTCGTATCCAATGGTGAAATCTGTTCCGGCGAGATCGTTGTCGATTGTGCCTGGCATCCCTAAAATGGGAACGTCAAATTCTTCGATAAACTTAGAAGCACCCGTAAACGTGCCGTCGCCACCGATAACAATTAAAGCATCGATTCCTAATTTTTTGATGTTTTCGTATGCTTGTTTCCGTCCCTCGTAGGTTTTGAATTCCTCACTTCTAGCTGTTTTGAGGATGGTTCCGCCACGTTGAATGATGTTGGCTACCGATTTAGCATCCATAGGTACAATCTCGCCCTTTACTAAGCCATCGTAACCGCGACGCACGCCAAATACGTTTAAGTTGTTGTATATTCCTGTACGTACAACTGCACGGATGCCCGCATTCATTCCTGGTGCATCACCTCCAGATGTCAAAACGGCAATATTTTTTATGGTTTTCATCTAATTATGTTTTTTAGTTGTTGATAAGAGATTCCCATACGTTGGGGCGGTCTCCTGTTAGATTGATTATTATGCTGTTATATTTTACTCTTTGTTATTAAAAACGTCGATGCCTTGCTGTAAATAAGCCGCATAGCTGTTTATATTGTAGTTCGCACCACTGGGTGGTATTAATACGTTGCCTACTGTGTCTACGATGACATATAACGGTTGAGAGTTACTATTGAATGCCGAAGCTTGGAAGTCGCTGTTCTTTGCGCCGATTGTCCGAATACGCTTACCCGAGTATTCCGAAACATACTGTTCCTCCGTAGATAGTTCCGTCCTGTCGTCTACGAACAACTCCACCATCACGAACTCCTCCCGAAGTAGTGCGGCTACCTTAGGGTCGGTCCACACATTAGCCTCCATTTTGCGACAATTTACACAGTTCCAGCCTGTAAAGTCGATCAGCACCGGTTTGTTCAATTCTTTCGCTGTAGCAAGTCCCTCTTGATAATCGTAATAAGGGTCGAAGCCCTTGGGCGTGCCGCGATCATGGAAGATCTCATAGTATTTCTTCTGTTTACCAGCGCTGGTTGTCCCAGTGGGTGCAACACCGAGGTTTACGGTAGAAAGATCGAAGTCCTGCGTAGCCGAGGGAGGTAAAAATGCGGAGATTGACTTTAAAGGTGCTCCCCACATGCCCGGTACCATATATATCACAAAAGCGAATACGATAATGGCCAATATGGTTCGAGGAACGGAGAGGTGCCCTGGTGGGCTGTCGTGCGCAAAGCGAAGCTTGCCAATAAGATATAGTCCTAATAACCCGAAGATGGCTATCCAAAGCGCTAAAAACACCTCTCTATCCAGCCAATTCCAGTGATAAGCGAGATCCACATTCGATAAGAATTTCAGCGCTAATGCCAGTTCTAAAAAGCCCAATACCACTTTGACGCTGTTAAGCCATCCACCCGATTTAGGTAAGGATTTCAACATGGAGGGGAAAAAGGCGAACAGCACGAAGGGTATCGCCAATGCAATGGAGAAGCCTAACATCCCCACGGCAGGGCCGAGACGTTCACCCTTGGATGCCGCTTCTACCAGCAGTGTGCCGATGATCGGTCCTGTACAAGAGAACGATACCAATGCCAGGCTGAAAGCCATAAAGAACAAGCCTAGCAATCCGTCCCTATCTGACTGTGCATCTATCTTGTTGACAAAAGAACTAGGTAAGGTAAGTTCGAAGGCACCGAAAAAGGAAGCTGCGAAGACGACCAAGATCAGAAAGAACAGAAAATTAAATATGCCGTTGGTAGACAGGGCGTTGAGCGCATCGGAACCAAAGAAAATCGTAATGAGCATACCCAAAGCTACATATATTACGATGATGAATAATCCGTATAGGAGAGCTTGTGATACAGCTTTTGCACGGGAGCCACCTTTCTTGGTGAAGAAGCTGACGGTAAGTGGAACCATGGGAAATATACAGGGCATGATGAAAGCCGCAAAACCGCCGAGCAGGCCTGCAATGAAAATACCCCAAAGAGACTGCTGTTCTGCACCACTGGCGTCTACTTGTTGTATAGGCGTATCATCTGCTGTTCCTCCATCCGCCTCTTTGCTGGCTATTCCATCGCCAAAGACTAGGTCATCCGGCACTTCTAACAAGGTGTCGTCCCCCGATTCAATAGAACCATCTGTAAATTCTATGCCATCAAAGGAGAGTAGGCTATCTTGCTGAGCAAATGATGGAGTATATAAGGAAAGTGTTAAAATTTGTAGTACGATGAGGTACTTAAATAATGAACGCATAGCTTATTTAGATATTTTGCTAAAATAAAAAAAAGGCAGTAAACTTACTGCCTTATCGTTTTTTATATTCACAATTACTACTTAATTGTGACGTTGAAAGCGTATTCATCCGGCGGTAAACATCGTTCCGCATCGCACGCCATAAATTCAACTGTTCCTTTTACCGTTGTTTGGCCTTTATTTAGCTTTATTTTCTGCTGGAAAACAACCTCTTTCGTATAATATGGAACATTCATATCGAAAACTTTTTCAAATTTCGATTTTGGTGCAGGCGCGGCCACCTTTCCGTTTAAGCTATAATCTTTAGAAGATCCGAAAGCAAAGGATGTGGCAATTGGTCCGCCGTTAGGGACATTCAAGCCGTATATATGCCAACCGTTATCGATAGTCGCTTTGATAAATACAACAGCTTCTTTGTCGGTTAATTTTTGTGATGCAACGCTCCATTTTACCGGGTTGTGTATTTGCGCTACCGCACCAGCTATAGTAAATAAGACAATGACAATTAATAGACTTAATTTTTTCATTCGTATAATTTATTTTTAATCATTAGATTCTCTTAATGTAAGACTATTGCCGCCCAATAAGGTTTAAAATCTAATCTATGGTGAAAAATATCTTCAAACCTAAATAAAATGCTTTGCATTCACGAACCGAATGTTAAATGAGTTCATGCATGCCCTTAAAATATACAAAAATGCATAATTCCTTAATATAAAAATTATTTTGAGTAATTCATTTTTATATGCAATTTATTTCGCTCTCCTCTGCCATCAAGGACTATTTTATAGCGGAAATTTAGGAATAGTAAAAGCGATATGCAAACAGATTACCATTTAGCGGTATGATCTCTATAGCTTAAAGCCAATTTCCTTGAGGTCAAATAGCCGTTCTTGGTTATCGATTACGATGTTTAATTTCCCATTACTTTCCACGCCTTGGATAATGCCCGTGACGGTTTTTCCTTCTACTTCATATATTGCCGGGATTCCTTTTCTAAACAGCGAATCATTGTAAGCATCCCGTAACTGCTGAGTATCTTTTAAATCTATGGTTTCATAGCATGCTGTTATGGTAGAAAGAAGGGATAGACCATAGTGTTCGATGGGTTTGATTGGTGTCGTCGGTTTTTCGAGATAAAGTGAAGTCGCTTTGTTTTGTATGACGAGGGGAAAGGTCTGTTGTTTTATGTTGATGCCGATACCGATTACACTTGAACGGATATGGTGTCCAGATAATTGATTTTCGATTAATATCCCGCCTAATTTCCTACCATGGATATAGATGTCGTTAGGCCATTTAATCTGCACATCAGGAAGTAGGGTGGACGCCCAACGTTGGACGGCCAAACAAACGAGCATATTTAGATTAAACGATTGGTGAGCGGAGAAGTCTTTTGGATATAAGGCGAAACTTATAGCTAATGTTTCGGAAGGTTTATCGAGCCAGGAATTTCCCCGTTGACCTTTTCCTTTTACTTGGTGGGTTGCCATAATGGCAGTTGCTTCGGGAAGTGGCTTAATATTTGACAAAAGTTGTTTTAAATAATCGTTAGTAGATGTTACCTCTTCCAATACAATTAAATTTTGTCTAAGGTAAAGTCGGGAAAATGTGTTATTTTGCAAGGGAAAAATATTTAAAGACATAAATATCGTTCAAAACTAATGTTTTTTAATGAATAAAGATACAAAAAAGGATTTATCGGATAGACTTGCAGAAGTTGTAGTACACGGGATGCAAGAGAAAAAAGGTAATGATATTGTGCGAATGGATATGCGGAACGTGAATGCCACCTTATCTGATTATTTCGTTATCTGTCATGCGGATTCTGCAACACAAATCAATGCCATAGCGAATAGTGTAGAAGAAGAGGTTTACAAAGCCTTTGGGCAAGAACCGTGGCGGAAAGAGGGACATAACAATGGAGAATGGATTCTGCTGGATTTTGTAGATGTCGTTGTTCATATCTTTAAAACGGAAAAAAGAAGCCATTATGGCATAGAGGATTTGTGGGGTGACGCGCAGGTAGAAACATACCAAAGCGCATAGAGGTTTAGCAAGTAAGAGTAGAAGAAATAGATATAATAGATTGTAATGAAGAAAATTCCAAGTAAAAAAGTAACTCCTGTTCCACCCAAATTTAATATGATGTGGTTATGGATATTGATTATCCTCGGGTTCTTTGGACTGCAGTACTTTTTTAGTAGCGATAATACCGAAGAAATTACGTATTCAAAATTTGAGAAAGAGATACTGTTGCCTGGCGATGTAGAAAAGTTGGTCGCCTTTAAGAGCAATGATTTGGTTGAGGTAGAGGTATACATAAAAAAAGATAGACTTAAAGAAGACAAATATAAAAATGTTGCTCCTAGTCCGAATTCTCTATTGTTATCTCCTGATATGGGGCCGCAATATACATTTACGGAGCCTTCCGATGTGATTTTAAACGCAAAACTGGAAAAATCACAGGTTGGACTGCCCGAAGATCAACCTCGTATTGAGCCTCATTACGAAAACAGGTCTAACCCTTGGGCCGGTTGGTTTATTTCGTTTATGCTCCCGTTATTAATTATCGTGGCCATATGGATGTTGCTGATGCGTCGTATGGGAGGGGGAGCTGGTACCGGTGGTGGTGCGATTTTCAATATTGGAAAATCTAAAGCGCAGCTTTTTGACAAAGAGTCCCAAATAAACATCACGTTCAATGATGTCGCCGGGCTGGAAGAGGCTAAAACAGAGGTTATGGAAATCGTGGACTTTCTGAAAAACCCAAAGAAATACACGGATCTAGGTGGTAAAATTCCAAAAGGAGCCTTACTTGTAGGGCCTCCGGGAACGGGTAAAACATTATTGGCAAAAGCTGTAGCCGGAGAAGCTCAGGTGCCATTTTTCTCCCTATCGGGATCGGATTTCGTAGAAATGTTTGTGGGTGTTGGTGCATCTCGTGTACGGGATTTATTTAAACAAGCTAAAGAAAAAGCGCCTTGTATCATATTTATCGATGAAATTGATGCGATCGGTCGGGCCCGTGGTAAAAATTCTGTTATGGGAGGGAATGACGAGCGCGAAAATACATTAAACCAATTACTAGTGGAAATGGATGGTTTCGGTACTAATTTAGGTGTTATCCTTTTAGCTGCAACCAACCGTTTAGATGTATTGGATCAAGCGTTGTTGCGCCCCGGAAGATTTGATAGGCAGATTTCTATCGATAAGCCGGATTTGATCGGACGTGAGCATATATTTAACGTACATTTAAAGCCGTTGAAATTAGCAGAAGAAGTGGACGCGAAGAAGCTGTCGGCACAAACACCGGGTTTTGCGGGGGCAGAGATCGCTAACGTATGTAACGAAGCGGCATTGATCGCAGCTCGGAAAAATAAAGCTTCTATTAATATGCAAGATTTTCAGGATGCCATTGACAGGGTTATCGGAGGGCTTGAAAAGAAAAATAAAATTATCTCTCCAGAAGAGAAGAAAATAGTGGCTTATCACGAAGCGGGCCATGCTATTGCTGGTTGGTTCCTGGAGTTTGCGGATCCCTTGGTTAAGGTTTCTATTGTTCCGCGTGGTGTTGCCGCACTCGGATATGCACAATATTTGCCGAAAGAGCAGTTTTTATATACGACGGAGCAATTGCTAGATAGTATGTGTATGACCATGGGGGGACGAGTCGCAGAAGATATTACGTTTAGCCGTATCAGTACGGGCGCGCAAAATGATCTGGAAAGAATCACCAAATTGGCGTATGCCATGACTGCTGTATATGGTATGAATGATAAAGTAGGAAATGTATCTTTCCGTGATAGCGCTGGAGAAACACAGTTCCAAAAACCCTATTCTGATCAAACGGCAGAGTTAATCGACCAAGAGGTACGAAACTTAATCGCAGCGGTGTATGATAGAACGAAACAGCTTTTATTAGACAAGCAAGACGGCCTTATCAAAATCGCGGAAAAGCTATTGGAGAAAGAAATTCTGTTTCAAAGTGACCTGGAAGAGATTTTAGGCAAACGTCCCTTCGAAAACCGGACGGCGTATGACGAATTTGTAAATGGCGGTGTTGACGGAGGTGGTGTTCCACAAACGGATTTGCCGTTGGATCTCCCGCAGGATAGTAATAACAACGATACAAAATCAGAGGAATAAGGAGCACATTGCATGGCGCTTGGTGAGGACGAAGTCTTTACGTTTCATTCGTAAGGGGTACATACATGAATATTCGAAATACAACAGCTAAAGAGCGGATGCTTAAAAAGATTCGTCAAGCGCTGTTACAGAAGCGTGATAATCCGCATAGTGATTTTGAGGATTCTCCCCTCTATAAAGATGAGGAAGAGCCTTTGGATGTTACGTTTGCACGGGAGTTTACGCAAATTGCAGGCAATTTTGTATATTGCGATGGGGAAATCTCGTTGATTGAAAATTTAATACTTTTAGCCGAAAAGTTGCAGATAAAAAAGATTTTGGCGTGGGAGCCTAGTATACAAAAATTATTGGGACAATACGGTTTCCCGATTTATACAACCGATCAGCAACTTGATGCTGCAGATGCCGGAATTACAACTTGTGAAGCACTTATTGCACGCAATGGAAGTATTATGTTGTCTAACGGGAATGAGGCGGGGCGTCGATTGAGTATCTATCCACCTATTCATATTGTAGTGGCTAAAGCTTCCCAATTAGTCATGGATATTAAACATGGATTACAACGTATAAAAGAAAAATATGGAGATAAGTTTCCATCTATGATTTCAACGATAACTGGGCCCAGTCGAACGGCAGACGTGGAGAAAATGTTGGAGTTAGGTGCGCATGGCCCCAAAGAACTATATGTCTTTTTAATAGAAGACAGATTTTAACCAGCAAACTTTATGTTATATTACCTTTATGCGACTCCTGTTGCTTCCGTGATTTTTGTCTTGACAATAGGATTGAGCTTATATGTTTTTTCCAATCCGCAATGGTATACGAAATTAATGCTCCATCCTTATACATTGTATAGAGATAAGTCAAAATGGTACATGGTTTTTACGAGTGGCTTAATCCATAAAGATTGGATGCATCTTATTTTCAATATGATGACGTTCTATTACTTCGGATTCGGTCTCGAGAATATGTTTGTCCAATTTAGTGGGGCATTGGGGCATGTGCTTTTTGCGGGGCTTTATATCGTTAGCTTGGTTCTGAGCGATATACCTACACTAATTCGGCAGAAAAACAATTCTGGCTATTATAGTTTAGGTGCATCGGGTGCGATTTGTGCCGTACTTTTTAGCTTTATTATGTTTCAGCCGAAAGCCATGTTGGGACTCTTTATGGTTATTCCGATACCGGCGTATTTGTTTGCATTCCTGTTTCTAGGGTATTGTATCTGGGCTTCCAAAAAGGCGTATGATAATATCAATCACGATGCGCATTTGTTTGGTGCTTTGGCAGGTATAGGATTGACTATATTGCTTTATCCTTGGTCCATTGGTCACCTTATTAGCCAATTTTTTTAGATTTTTTCACCCGGCCCAATTTTCTCGATCTAAACTTCTAAAGTGAATGGCTTCGGCCAGATGTTGGTTTTCAATTTGCTCCGAACCATCCATATCGGCTATGGTACGCGATACTTTTAATATGCGGTCATACGCACGGGCCGAAAGTCCGAGACGTTCCATGGCGGCCCGCAAAAGTTTCTTGCCTGAGTCGCTGACTTGACATACTTGGTGTACGGTGGGTGTGTTCATCTGTGCATTGCTATGGATATCCGCAAAACTTGTAAAGCGCTCTGCTTGAATTTTGCGTGCTCGTATAACCCTTTCCCTAATAATCTCGCTGGTCTCCATATTTCTGTTAGTGGAAAGCTCATTAAATTCAACAGGTGTGACCTCCACATGTAAATCTATACGATCCAATAAAGGACCAGAAATTTTGCTTAGATAGCGGTGTACAGTGGCAGTGCCGCAGATGCATTCTTTTTCTGGATGGTTATAATAGCCACATGGACAGGGATTCATAGCGGCAATCAGCATGAAACTAGCTGGGTAATCAATGGAGAACTTGGCGCGTGAGATCGTAATATTTCGAGATTCTAACGGTTGCCGCATGACTTCTAAAACAGATCTTTTAAATTCCGGAAGTTCATCCAAAAATAATACACCATGATGAGCAAGTGAAATCTCTCCTGGTTGTGGAGAAGCTCCGCCACCAACGAGCGCAACGTCCGATGTCGTATGATGGGGAGCCCGGAAGGGGCGAGCCGTCATGAGCGAGGAAAGTGCACGGAGTTGACCCGCAACGGAATGGATTTTGGTCGTTTCAAGTGATTCGCCTAAAAGCAGCGGTGGGAGGATAGTCGGAAGACGCTTGGCAAGCATGGTTTTACCGGCGCCGGGTGGACCAATTAAAATGACATTGTGCCCTCCTGCGGCTGCTATTTCCAACGCCCTCTTTATATTTTCCTGTCCTTTCACGTCGGCAAAATCGACATCATAGTTATTTATATGATGCAGGAATTCATTTTCAATATCGATCTCTATGCTCGTTAACTGCTGTAGGCCATTAAAGAAAAGGATAACTTCTTGTAAATTATCTGCAACTAGGACTTCTAGATCCTGGACGGCTGCAGCTTCACGTCCGTTGGCGGTGGGTAAAATAATGCCCTTAAACCCATCCTTTTTGGCTTGCAGGGCTACGGGTAAAGCACCCCTGACGGGTTGGATATTGCCGTCCAGCGATAATTCGCCTAAAACAACATAATCTGTTAATAAGGTCTCCCGGATCTGTTCGGATGCAGCTAAAATACCGATTGCCATAGACAAATCGTAGCCAGATCCTTCTTTACGAATAGCGGCCGGAGCGAGATTGATAACAATTTTTTGACGAGGCATGCGGTATCCTGCATTCGTAATAGCGCTTTCGATACGGTGTAGACTTTCCTTGATCGCACTATCTGGCAATCCGACGATATAATAGTGTAGGCCAGGACAAATAAGTGTTTCTACCGTAACAGTGGTTGCATTTATGCCATATACGGCACTACTAAAGGTTTTGACGAGCATAGCTGTGATGTTAAAATGGTTATTTAAAAGTAGACGAAAAAAAGGAGAAAACAAAAAAAGCATAGAAAAGTGTTACTTTTTGCAAGATTTCTGTTTTCTTTTTTGGCAGGGATACGGAAGCCAAAATACTTTTGTATTTTTAAAACGATTACGAAGATTATTTGTTATGTGTATAACTTATCTAATCTTCATGGGTAAAATGGAGAATTATTTAAATGACAAAAAATATGAATGATAACAGTAAAGTAGTAACAGCGCTATTAGCAGGGTTTGCGGCAGGAGCAATTGTAGGATTATTGTTTGCTCCCGATAAAGGATCTGAGACAAGAGATAAGATAAACGAGTCATTGTCAGATTTAGGTGATGCCATCAAAGAACGGGCGGAAGAGCAATTTGACCAACTTAGCGAACTTAAAGATAAACTAGTGGGTTTGGTGAAATCAAAGGTTTCTGAAGTGGAAACTATGGTGGATGACGAAATCGAAGAGCACGCCTAGCATCTCGATGAATAGTAAAAAAAATAGTTGATGGAAGAAGAAAAATTTTCGCTTAGTGGTACCTTTCAAAAAGGTAAAGAATATGTAGATACCCAGCTAAAGCTATTGCAGTTGAAAGGTTTAGCCAAAGGTTCTCGGATAATGGGTTCGTTGGTGCTGGATGTCGTTAGGATTGTGTTTACTTTATTCATTGTTTTTTTCTGCTCACTAGCATTAGGCTTTTACCTTGGAGAAGTGTTGGAAAGTAATGCGTTAGGGTTTTTACTAACGGGTGTTATATTCTTCGTGCTCGTGTTACTCATCCGTGCATTTGAGCCCAGTCTGGAAAGGATTTTTATGAATCTTACTATCCGTAAGGTGACAAGCAAATGGCAAGGAGAGGAAGACGATGAGGTAGTGGAAGAGAAAATCAAATCAAGCGTAGATGAAGAATTCAGAGAAAATAAATAACATACATGATTTAAAAGCTGAGATTGCTCGGCTTAGTTTGCGGCGGAAAGAACAGGAAGCTTACCTGGCAGATCAATATAACCTGTTAAGAGTAAAGATAAGTGCACCTATTCGATTTTTTCAGCGGATTACTTCTCATGTCCCCGGTGCAGGTATGCTGAAAGGTTTCACATCTGGTGTTGCGAAAGCTGTGCAGAGTAAAGATGCTGACTGGCTGACACGGGTTTTACAACTGGGGGCACCCATTGTGCTAAATTCAACTCTACTTCGAAAAGCTGGTTGGTTTAAAAAAGCTATGGTTTTGTTAGCTTCAGAAACGGCTATAGGGCAGGTTAACCAGGATAAAATAAGCGGATTCGTGAATAAAATTACCTCTTTTATAAAGCCTAAAAAGAAAAAGAAGAAGAAAAAAATAGATGCTGAAATAGAAAAAATAGCGATTATGGAACAGCAAGCTGCGATTTTAGAAGATGAACGTTTTACCGATAAAACTTAATAATTAAATTTTCCTTTTTTTAAAATCTTCATAAGCTAATGCGATACCCTCGCGTAGAGATTTTTTATGCTGCCAGCCTAAGGCATGTAGTTTGTTAACATCCATTAATTTTCGTGGAGTACCATCGGGTTTACTTGTGTCAAATCGGAGACCCCCGCTGTATCCTACAATTTCACTTACGAGGTAAGCGAGATCCCGGATGCTGATATCTTCACCTACACCTACATTAATAAACTGTTCTTCATTATAGTTTTGCATCAAAAAAACACAGGCTTCCCCTAAATCGTCTGCATAGAGAAACTCCCGTAGTGGAGACCCAGTTCCCCAGATGTTCACTTCACTTATTCCCGCTATCTTCGCCTCGTGGAAACGGCGGATTAGAGCGGGTAATACATGAGAGTTTTGCGGATGATAGTTGTCATTGATACCGTATAGGTTTGTGGGCATCGCGGAGATGAAATTGCATCCGTATTGTGAACGGTAGGATTCACACATTTTAATCCCCGCAATTTTTGCTATGGCGTAAGGCTCGTTGGTAGGTTCTAATGTACCAGTCAATAGGTAATCCTCTTTAAGAGGCTGTGGAGCAAGTTTGGGGTAGATACAACTGGAACCTAAGAATAATAACTTTCTGACGTTTTGAACGTACGCTTGGTGGATTACATTTGTTTGGATCATGAGGTTCTCATAGAGAAAATCAGCACGATAGGTATTGTTGGCTACGATACCGCCGACTTTTGCAGCAGCCAAGAATACATATTCCGGTTGTTCTTCAGCGAAAAAATCGGCTACCTTCGTTTGATCGCGCAAATCGAGTTCCTTTGATGTGCGTTTGATAAGGTGGTGGTACCCCTCTTTTTCCAATGCTCTTACAATCGCCGACCCCACCATGCCACGATGTCCAGCAACAAATATTTTAGCTTCTTTTTCCACGTTAAACTATTGATTCCTGCAAACTTAGCAGATTTTATCTTATCAGCAAAATTCTTTCGCCGCTAACGGCAATCTTTCGGCTCTTGCACAATCTCTCCTTAACTTTTTAGGTCGCATCCAGATATTTGGGGTATGTAGAAATCTATCCTTAGTACCATCCATTATTTCAAATATCTGAAGCGACGATTTTTTATGAACAAGTGTTTATTTTTGTGTTCATGAGCTCCCTTCGGTCGGTTTTGTTACTTTTTTTGAGGGAAAAAAAGTAATTAAGACTATTTTTGCCAACAAATTATTAGAAATGGGTAAGGATAAGTTACGGAAATTTGCCGAAGTCGCTACATTTAAGAATGTTGTTCAATTGGATGCGGGAAAAGATTATAAAGGTGGATGGGCATCTAAGTTCTTTGGAAATAATAATCCTGTTGTGTTGGAACTTGCATGTGGCAAGGGAGAATATACCGTCAACTTGGCGAAAATGTTTCCCCATATCAATTTTATAGGTATCGACTACAAAGGAAACCGTATCTGGAGAGGAGCAAAAACAGCATTGGAAGAGGGAATTAATAACGTGGGATTCCTACGTATTCAGATCGAAACCATATTGGAGCATTTTGCAGAAAATGAAATAGCGGAAATATGGATTACTTTTCCGGATCCACAGCCGCAAGATAGCCGGGAGAAAAAACGGTTGACCAATCCTACGTTTTTAGAAAAATATAAAGCAATTCTGAAAGATGACGGCATTATGCATCTGAAGACGGATAACGATGGCTTTTATGCATATACTTTAGAGCAGATTGCGCTCCTGAAGTTACCGAAAATAAAAGAAACCACCGATTTATATCACTCCGATATAGTCGATGAGGTGCTTTCCATCAAAACGTATTACGAACGGAAATACCTTGCAGACAATAAAAATATTAACTATGTGCAATGGCGGTTTTAAGTATTATCTATCTCGAAACGTATAATAATAATCCTTAATCACGACATCAATAAACTCTTCGGGGCGCATGTGCGGTTTTACGTCCAGTAGTTCGACAAGCTTATTGCTCAATGCCAAAATGATATTGTAATCTTTGCGTTCGTAGCCTTTTTTGTATATATCTTTAATGATATTGGCATCTTTGTCTGAAAGCCGCATCACTTGAGGAAAGGTAACCGTATATTCTTGTGTAATCTCTGCAAAAAGCGTTTGTTGCAACGCCATATTTTGTTTGGTGCTGATGACGGTTGTGTCGGCGGCGATATCCCCAATCCGTTGTGCATGTTTTGTGGCAATGATACTGCTAATTCCTAATGCTCCAGCACATAAAAAGATGTCAACGATAGAACATACCCAACGTATAAAATATTGATAAATCGATGCGCGTGTGCCGTCAATCTTTACAACTTTAATACGCATAATCATTTTTCCTATGGTTTGTCCGTTAAAGAATGTTTCCATAAGAAAAGGATAAAAGAACGCAGGAAGCAAAATAAGCATATAAATACCTGCTGTCAGCCAAGGGTCGCTTGTACTAAAAAGACCGAGCCGAGACACCATGTAATAGACCATGATGGCATAACACATTATGATGAAATAGTCAATAGCAAACGCGATGATGCGCGAACCGAGCGAAGCCAAGTTATATTCAAACTTTACGTTTTGGGGTGTATTAATAGAGAGTTTGTGCATTTTGAAACGTTAATATTTCCTATATTAGCCTCGAGTAGACGCTACTTGCTGAGCTTCTTCTCATTACTTTGTTATTATTTAATAATAGAAAATTAGAAAAACAAAATGAGAGAAGCGTCCTTTATTGAACGAAATAAAGAAAAATGGATCTTAATTGAAAATAATTTAAGAAATAAAATCAATGTAGATCCTGATGTACTAGCTTCCAATTATATTGAATTGACGAATGATCTGGCATATGCACAGACCTTTTATCCCCGATCAAAGACCAAAGATTATCTGAATGAGCTGGCGATATTGGCTCATCAACAATTGTATCGCGATCAAAAATCATCGGAAAGTCAATTCAAGCGTTTCGTACAACAGGAGATTCCCGAAGCGGTATGGCAATTGCGACGCCCGTTGTTTTATTCCTTATTAATTTTCGGACTGGCGATAGCCATTGGATTCATTTCCGCCCAATACGATCTGGATTTTGTACGCTTAATCTTGGGCGATTATTACGTAGACATGAGCATAGCCAATATCGAAGATGGAAATCCCGCAGGTGTTTATCAAGGAGGAAGCGAAGTAGGCTCCGCTTTAGCGATTACGATCAATAATGTTAGGGTCGCTTTTTTAGCTTTTGTATTGGGGGTATTTTACAGCATAGGTACGGGTTATATCCTATTTAGTAACGGTATCATGGTCGGTGCTTTTCATCATCTATTTTTTCGATATGGTGTCATGCAGGAAGCGATGTCGGCCATCTGGATTCACGGGGCTATTGAGTTGTCTGTGATCGTGATCGCCGGAGGCTGCGGTTTCGCAGTCGGAAACAGTATATTGTTTCCGAAATCATATACAAGGCTCGAATCGTTCAAACGGAGTATGAAAACCGCTTCCAAAGTGTTAATAAGCACGATCCCGTTCTTTATTGTAGCCGGCTTTTTGGAAGGCTTTGTAACGAGGCATTATCAGGTCTCCATTTGGTTATGCATCAGTATAATTATTGCTTCGTTTGCAACTATTATTTATTTCTATATCATCAGACCTTATCAACTGGCAAAAATTAACGAATGGAAATAGACTTCGAATTTCGGAAAGAACGAAAGCTGAGTGAAATTGTTCAAGATTTCATCAATCTCTTACGGCTGGTGTTACGGCATTTTTTTCAGACTATCCTTAGACTCGCTATTGTTCCATTGTGCCTCATGCTCATCCTTATCTATTACGGAACGACTAAGATTAATTTAACAACAACACAAAGTTGGACAGAATCAATGGATCTTATATTCATAGCCGTTGCTGCGTTATTTGCACTACTGGTGGTGAGTATGGTATTCTTCGGTTTCGCCATTGAATATTTCATCCTACTGAAAAATAAGCGAGGAACTGATTTTGATTCTCATGATGTTTGGCAGGCATTTGTCACAAATCTG
This sequence comes from Sphingobacterium micropteri, assembly GCF_014692515.1. Lineage (GTDB taxonomy): Bacteria > Bacteroidota > Bacteroidia > Sphingobacteriales > Sphingobacteriaceae > Sphingobacterium > Sphingobacterium micropteri. The sequence goes on from NZ_JACOIK010000002.1 coordinate 265,633, forward strand.
GGCAAGTATTTCAAATTTCTACTGGTCAGTATAATTGCTTCTGTCATTTTATTTATTCCCTTTATGTTCGCTTTGATTATCCTGATGTTTATTCCCTTTATCGGGAGTTTCGCAGCAGGTATATTAGGAGCCTTCGTGGGCGTTTGGTTTTTCTGTGCGTTCCTCTTTTATCGGGAAGGATATATGCCTGCCAGCAACGCCATACAACAGAGCTTTTCCATCTTAAAGAAAAAAATTATCGATTATAGTGTGTCTTCATATGTGGTCAGTTTGGTTTTCCAGACACTTCTGGTGATGCTTACCCTAATACCGTCTCTTATTATCGGAATTATCGCTTACAACACGATTGGGTTTGAAAATACTTTTTTTGACAGCGTGGCGGGGCGTATGTTTACTTCCATTGGGGCTACTTTATTGGTTTTGCTCTATATTGTGTATTATATGTTTACGGTGTTGGTGTCGGGGATTATTTATGAGACAGCAAAAGAAGTAACATACGGTGAGGATGTGTATGAAAAAATACAAAATCTGGGAAAGGAGGAAGATGGGCAGTAGATTATTTTTTGTCATGCTTGTGATGGGCGTGATATCTGTTTCCCGCGCGCAGGACACCGATACGATAGAAACCTTATCTCCTCCTTTACCGGGAGATAGTATATCCATGAAAGCACCGGAATATGCGCCACAGTATTGGATCGATTATATGGAGGATGGTTATTATGACACTATTCCCCGTATGGATCAGATTCCACAAGTAGACACAGCGGCATATACCGGATTGATAAAGCGTTATCAAGGGGAGGAGTTCGATTATGATAAAAATAGCCCCAATCGTATTGGTCTATTCAAGAAAATATTAGAAAGGTTAGGGCGGATGTTGGACAATCTTTTTCCGGCGAGGGAGTATTTTCAGTTTGCTGATGTGGTATATAAGGTGTTGGCCGTTGCTGCATTGATTATTTTCCTTTGGATTATTTATCGCGTGCTATTTTCGGGTAGACGCCTACTGGCGAAAGATAAAAATGATGAAGATGTGTCTGACGAAGTAAAGTTCGTCGAGAAAAACCTGTTGGATATTGATTTAGCAAGCTATATCGAGAACGCCAAAAAAGAGGGAGATTTTGCGCTGGCTATTCGTTATCTCAACCTTCTGAGTATACAATTACTGGCGAAACGCGAACTGATTCATTGGAAATATACCAAAACGCATGTCGAACTGATTGAAGAGATCGAGAATGAAGAACTAAAACGAGATTTTACCCGAAATGTAAATATATACAACCGCGTGTGGTACGGAAATATGGCTATAGACAAAGCTAAATATGAGGAGTATGCCCCTTATTTCTTAACTTTTCAATCAAAATGGCGATGAAGAACTCTGGGAAATTTGGGCTTATACTACTCGGTATTACGGTCTTGATTATTGCCTTTATTGACTTGGCAAGTGATAAGCAGATCGATTGGTCAAAAACGTACGACCAACGGGATAAAATTCCATACGGTTTATATGTGACCCGGGAGGAATTGCCGGAAATATTGGGGAGTCAGATAAAGATAGAAGACTTCACGTCTACGAACTATGATTTTCTGAAAACGTTCTTGACAGAGAAAGAACGAGGTAGTTTGGTTTATATCGTCAACGGATTTTACGAGGGAAAAGAAGTAACGGGAGAACTGTTGAGCTTTGTAGAAAGGGGAGGAGAAGTTTTTATTTCTGCCAATAATTTTCCACTTTACCTAATGGATACACTGGGGATTAAGCAACAATTTCACTATCCGTATAATTTTAATGAGGTCATCAATGTGGAAGACCGGCCGTTCTTGTTAGTGGATGGTAAAACAGCGTATTATAAGGACTTAGACTATCCGGGGCTGTTCTGCAACTTGGATACGGTTAACACCCATATAATCGGTTATTATGAAGTGGAAGATAAGGAGATACCCAATTTTATCGAGATAAAAAGAGGACAAGGTCGTTTCCTTTTGCATTTAGAACCACTGATGTTTACCAATTACTATATGCTGAGAGAAGAGAACTTTATATACGGAGCGGCTGCATTAAAGTTGCTTTCCAATAAGGAGGTATATTGGTTTGATAGTACCTTTAAGGGAACGGTGGAAGCAAAGACACCGCTACGTGTATTGTTGCAAAATGACGGACTACGCCAAGCATGGTATATTTTACTTTTTGGACTTATCCTTTTTTTATTGTTTAAAAGTAAACGGGAACAACGGGCCGTCCATGTCGTGGAACCTGAGCCGAATTTATCCAAGGAATTTGCACGTACAATCGCTACGTTATATTATGAGAGTGGAAATCCGGGTAATCTTATACAAAAGAAAGTAGAATATTTTCTGTATGATATAAGGACGCATTTCCAACTGGATATTCTGCAGTTGGAGGGTGAAGTTTTTGCGAAGCAATTGGCGCTCAAAACAGGTGTATCATTGGAAGAGTGTGAAAACCTGATCAAGCTCCTGCTAAGATATAGAAAAGTACGTATGTCTACGGATGCCGAATTGGTAGCGTTAAATAAAAGAATAGAAGATTTTAAACATAAAGCGAATATGCTATGAGTGAACCAGGAAATAAATATGAGCCGAGTTTCGAAAACAGAATAGACCTCACCGAGCTGAAAGATAAGATGGGAGGGGTGAAGCAGGAAGTTAAAAAAGTCATTATAGGTCAAGATGAAGTCATCCATAAACTGTTGATTGCTATTCTGGCAACAGGTCATTCGTTGATAGAGGGCATGCCGGGTGTCGCCAAAACATTAACGGCAAAGTTGCTAGCAAAAGCAGTGAAAGGTGAATTTAAACGCATACAGTTTACGCCTGATTTGATGCCGTCGGATGTAACAGGATCTTCCGTGCTGGACTTAAAGACGAATGAATTTGAATTTAAGAAAGGTCCGATTTTTGGCAATATCGTCTTGATTGACGAAATAAACCGCGCCCCGGCAAAAACGCAATCATCTTTGTTCGAGTGTATGTCCGAAAGGCAGGTTACGGTGGATGGTATCACGTACTCTGTGCCAACACCGTTTGTGGTATTTGCTACACAGAATCCTATAGAACATGAAGGAACCTATCGTTTGCCCGAAGCGCAGTTGGATCGTTTCCTGTTCAAAATTAATATTGATTATCCGGCGATAGAACAGGAGTTAGATATATTGCGGGAGCATCATGCGCAAAGAGCAAACAATAAGGAAGATCTGGTACAGCCAGTATTGGGTATCGATGAATTAATCAGTTTTCAGCAGTTGATAAAGTCTATTTATGTCCATGAAGATGTGTTGACCTATATCACGCAAGTGGTTTATCATACACGTTCGAACCCAAACCTTACACTAGGCGCTTCGCCACGCGCTTCGATCGCTTTGTTGGAGGCTTCAAAAGCAAGCGCAGCGCTTCAAGGAAGAGACTTTATTACACCAGACGATGTGAAGTATGTCGCTCCGGCTATATTGGGACACCGTGTGCTGCTGACTCCAGAAAAGGAAATGGAAGGATTCACGAGTGATTATATCATTAAACAGATTGTAGACAGTATCGAAATCCCGAGATAATGCGTTTTATCCGTAGTTTATATGTAACGAATAAATTCTTCTATGCGCTACTTCTATTAGCGACATGCTTTGTCCTGTCCTTTTTTATTAAAGCGTTATTCCTGTTTGTGATCGCACTTCTTTGGTTATTTGTCGCAGCCTGTGCATGGGATATGCTGTTTCTATACTATCAGAAAAGTAAGATAGTTATACAGCGAAACTATCCCGAGAAGCTGTCGAATGGGGATGAGAATGATATGGAGATTCAGTTGACCAGTCGTTATCCTACCAAAGTACACATCCGTCTATTAGAAGAGTTCCCGATACAGTTGCAACTACGGAACGTAGAATTAGAATCCACGATTCTACCTCGGGAAATCAAAGCAATCCGCTATCAAATCCGTCCGACCTCGCGGGGGGTGTATGCTTTTGGAAGATGCCATGCCCTGGTGCAGCGACTTGGACTGTTTGCAAGAAAGTTCACGTTGAATGAACCCCTCGAACTGGCTTGTTATCCTTCGTTTATCCAGATGCGGAAATATCAATTATTGGCCACAACGGATAGATTAGTGGAATTGGGAATTAAGCGCATCCGAAAAATTGGGGCTACATTGGAATTTGACCATATACGGGAATACGTTCGAGGAGATGAATATCGGCACCTCAACTGGAAAGCGACAGCCAAGCATAAAAAGCTGTTGGTGAACCAATATCAAGAGGAGAAATCGCAACCTATTTATGCGCTTATAGATACCGGACGGGTTATGCGCATGCCTTTCGACGGGTTGACGTTATTGGATTATGCGATTAACTCGACCCTGGTGCTGGCGAATGCAGCTATCCTAAAACAGGACCGTGCAGGTATGCTTACATTTTCTAAGGCGGTATCAGACCATATCGCAGCGGAAAAACGTAATAACCAGATGCAGCTAATCTCCGAAAGACTCTACAGCATAACGACTGCGTTTGACGAATCGGAGTTTGGCAACCTCTATACTTTCTGCAATAAGCATATCAATAAACGCTCGTTGTTGATGTTGTACACAAATTTTGAAACGATGGATGCGCTTTCGCGGCAGATGCCCTATTTGCGTGTGCTGGCCAAGACACATATTGTGGTGGTGGTGGTATTCAAGAATACCGAGTTAATCGATATGGCGAAAAAAGAAGGAAAGAAAACCATTGACGTGTATAATCAGATTATTGCGCAGAAATTTGTCTACGAAAAGCATCTTGTTATCCAAGAATTGCATAGACAAGGAATTCAGACCATCTATACATCGCCGGAAAACCTCACCATCAATGCCATCAACAAATATTTGGAAATTAAAGCCAGAGGGTTGTTATAAGCTATACGTTGCAGAACACTTAGCGGTTTCTTCCACTCTACAAGAAACTAACCGGACAGGGTAATCTTTTAATTGTTGCGGTCCGATATGTTCTACCAAATACTGCGCAATGTTTTCGGCTGTAGGGTTGAAAGGTACGACGACTAAACTGTCACCAACTACTTCCTGCAATTGAGACAACAATTCATCATTCGTCCAGATTAAAAATTTGTGATCGAAATGTTCCTCCAGCCACTCACAAAGGGTGGTTTTGATCACGGAGAAATCAACCACTCGACCTATTTCGTCCAACTGATCAGCCGCCACCGTAAAATGTATACGATAATTGTGGCCGTGTAAAAACCGGCATTTACCCTCATGCCCCACCACCCGGTGTCCACAGGATATATCATGGTATCTTTCTGCAAGTATCATCTGTTTTTTAATTATAAAACACATCACTATATCAACTCCATCTGAAACAAATCAGCGATATGGCCTTTGAGTTTGCTTTTAACCTCTTCCATATCCAGTTTGTGCCCAAGTTCACGCTCCAGTGAAGTCACATCCTTATCGTCTATGCCGCAGGGGACTATATTTCCGAAATAACCAAGATCTGCATTCACATTGAAAGCGAATCCATGCATCGTTACCCAACGGGAAGCGCGGACGCCCATCGCACATATTTTACGTGCTTTGTCATTATCGGCATCCAGCCAGACGCCGGTGTATCCCTCATATCGCCCAGCTTCTATACCATATTCCGTACATGTTCGGATAACGGCTTCTTCCAGTGTGCGTAGATATAAGTGGATATCAGTAAAAAAATTATCCAAATCCAAGATGGGATAGCCTACAATTTGTCCCGGTCCGTGATAGGTGATATCCCCCCCACGGTTAATTTTATAAAAGGTGACGTTTTTCTCCTTTAGACCTACTTCATCCAACAATAAGTATTCTTCATGGCCACTTTTACCCATGGTATATACATGTGGGTGCTCCGTGAAGATCAGATGATTAGGGGTAGGATGAGCAGTACCGTTTAGCCGGTTTTTGTTCTTGACTGCGACTGTTTGGGTAAATATTTCTTCCTGACGATCCCATGCCTCCTGATAATCGACCAGCCCCCAGTCTGTATATTGTACTTGTTTGTTCATTAAATAGCTATCTATAAGTCGTAAGCTAGTAAAGCAAATTATTATACGGATAGCGTGCCGTATGCATTTTGGAGATGATCTCGTATAGCTTTTGCTTGAATTCCTCGACATTAATTTTCTCCGTAGCCGACAGGAAAATTGCCGGATCGGCGTTTTTTGCCATCCAGGAGTTTCTGAAATCTTCCAACGTCACCTTAATTTCTTCACCATTCTCATCAACCTCTACAGGAGCTTTATAAGCATCAATCTTGTTGAAAATCGTAATAACGGGTTTGTCCAGTGCATGGATATCTTTCAGTGTTTCGTTTACGGCAGCAATATGATCCTCAAAATTAGGGTGGGAGATATCGACCACGTGTATAAGTACATCCGCTTCGCGGACCTCGTCCAACGTGGATTTAAAAGATTCCACCAAATGGTGTGGCAGCTTGCGGATAAACCCGACCGTATCCGAAAGCAGGAAAGGGAGGTTGTCGATAACCACCTTCCGCACCGTTGTATCCAGCGTTGCAAACAGCTTATTTTCCATGAGCACGTCCGATTTGGAGATCATGTTCAATATCGTGGACTTCCCGACATTGGTATAGCCGACGAGGGCGACGCGTATAAGCTCGCCTCGGTTTTTACGTTGGGTTTCATTCTGTTTGTCGATGACCCGTAAGCGTTCTTTCAGCAACGATATTTTATTGAGGATAATCCGTCTATCTGTTTCAATTTGCGATTCCCCCGGTCCGCGCATACCGATACCTCCTCGTTGGCGCTCCAAGTGGGTCCACATACGTGTTAACCGGGGTAACAGATACTGCAATTGTGCCAGCTCGACCTGTGTCTTGGCCTGCGCCGTTTGCGCATGCTTGGCGAAGATGTCCAGAATCAGGTTGGAACGATCCAAGATTTTACGTTTGAGTTCCCGTTCAACGTTGCGGAGCTGTGAAGGTGACAATTCATCGTCGAACACAATCATGTCAATCTCCTCGGCATCCGCATATTGCCGGATTTCTTCCAGCTTACCCGATCCCACAAAAGTGGCGTGTTCGGGCTTGGCTAATTTTTGCGTGAAAACACCTTGTACCTCACCTCCGGCTGTCTGCACGAGGAACTCTAGCTCCTGCAGATAATCTTTTGCCGTCTGCTCTGAAATATCAGGTGTTATCACTGAAACGAGTAAGGCTGTTTCCGGTTTAAGTGCTGTATCGTGTATTTTTGTTTTTCCCATGTATTATTATTTACCGCTGATAGCTTGTATAAATAGAACAATCTTACAAAGATAATGGTTTTTGTGCTAACGTAGAGACGATTCTAGCCAAAGGGTTCCGTTACCTTAATACACGATACAAAGAAATGATGAGGGAAGGATTTTAGATACGAACACGGGATAAAATTGCGACCCTAGAGCTTCAATTCACTTGGAGGCACTCCGAAATATTTTTTGAATGCTATGCTAAAATTGTTTTGATGGGAGAACCCAACTAAATAGGTAACCTCACTAATAGAACGCTGTTCGTCTAACAGCAATTTCTTTGCTTTTTCCATACGAAGCCGGGTAATAAAATCGTAGACGGTTATACCAAAATATTCTTTAAAACCCCGTCGTAGCTTAAATTCATTAAGTCCAACCTCGCGCGAAAGCTCTTTTTGCGTTGGCGGAGCAGCGTATCGCTCGTTCAATATTTCCCTTGCCTGTTCCAGCTTAAAGATATCGTCTCCTTTAATGACTTCCTGTTCCTGTCCATTGCCGCCCAGCTGTTCCAACTGATACATCAAAAGCTCCAAGATACGAGCCTCGGTATGGACGCGTTTTAGTTCTCCTTCCTGTTGGCACTGCATGATGTCGTCGATGACACGGCGCATTTCCAATGTAACAAAGAAATCCTCGTCGGTAAATGAGGTATAATTGCCCCGTTCGATCTCGCGGACAAAATCTTCATGTAGAATCGAGTGCCGGTCGATAAGGTTAAAATAGTAATCCTTACTCAAAACGATAAGGAAATACATGTAGTCAATACCCGATTTGACTTCGTGTTCACTACTCGTCGTCGGGATGTAACGGATATTGTGTCTGCTTCTTCCGTAGAGCGCATTTTTTACCTTTGCGTTGTCGTCTGCTTTCTTGTAGAAAATAAATTGACTACTGACCGTTTCGCCGTTTACTTCGGTATAAATCGTCGTTGGCTTGTCGAATCGCATGGAAGAGTACATCATAAACAACCCGCCGGATGTTACCCGTGTGTTTTCCAAAAAAATAGGCTCTTCCCGGACCGCGATACTCTTTTCGACCAAACTGTAGTTCGGAACATAAGCATCCGGGACGTTTTCTTCAAACAGCCAACCAGATAGTCCTTCGATACGTGATTTGATCAACATGTTAATGCGCTCTACTTCGTTAAACACAAAGGTACATTTTTTGTGTCATTATTTAAAAAGATTCTAAATAACAGCTTGGCTATTATCCACTATTTTCTCCTTCTTCAGGAGAAAATCTAAAGGCAAAGGCCGTACCACTTTGGGCACGATATACGTATGCAATGTCGTTGGATTGAGGACGACATCAGCATCTATTCCAAAAATGGTATAGATATTTCTGGAATTTAATACTTCGGACGGAGTACCATCCATCAACTTTCGTCCATTTTTCATTAGAAACAGGCGGTCAGCATATTGTGCTGCCAAATTGATATCGTGCAAGACAGCTACGACGATCCACCCGTGGTCGGCCAGTGCTCGGGCCAGCGACAAGGTCTGGTGCTGAAATTTGATGTCCATTGCGGAAATCGGTTCATCCAGGAGCAACAGCGCATTTGGCTGTTTCCAGAGTTGAGCGAGCACCCGCGCCAGGTGTACGCGTTGGGATTCACCGCCAGACAGGCTTAAAATAGAGCGATCCTCCAGATGACTCACCCCGCACAGCTCCATGGTCTGCTCCACAGCTTCCAGATCCGCTGTTTGCGGCTGGTGGTTATAATGCGGATATCTTCCCATCATCACAATTTCTTTCACCGTAAAATCCGCTGATACCCGATGTTGCTGCGCCATGGTGGCCCGCATTTTGGCTAAAGAAACAACAGAATAAGTGTCAAGGTTGTTCCCACATAAGTTAACGAGGCCTGCTGTCGGCGTATACTCTCCATTCAACAACTTGATTAAACTCGATTTTCCCGCTCCGTTGGCACCGAGCAAACCCACCATTTCGCCGGGACGAATAGCAAAATTCACCCCTTTCAATATAATATGCTTCTTTATGGTGTATGTCAGGTTTTCTGCTATTAGCATTGTTTAAACTATTATCTTCTTCTTATCGCGTATTAGAATATATAAAAATAACGGCGTGCCGAGTAAAGCGGTTACCACGCCGATGGGTATTTCCGAAGGTATAACGATGGTTCGGGCAATCAGATCGGCTACTGTCAAAATAATACTACCCAGCAAAGCCGATGCTGGTAAAACATATCGATTATCCGAACCACCCAACATGCGCACGGCGTGTGGGACCAATAACCCTACAAAACCGATAATGCCAGATACCGAAACCGCCGCACCCACGGCCATGGTGGATAAGATAATCACCAGGATTTTGATGCGTTGGGGATTTTGCCCCAATTGACTAGCTTCGTGCTCGCCGAGCGCAAAGGCGTTCAACGCCTTTGCCAAAAAAGGTAAACCTGCCACCGCTAATAATACAAAAGGTATCATCGTCCAGACAGCCTCCCAGCTGGCACCTCCTAAGCTTCCCAGCATCCAGAAGGTGATCGTCCGTAGCTGCTGTTCGTCCGAAAGAAAGGAGATTAATCCTGTCAAAGAACCCGCCAATGCATTGATGGCCACACCCGCCAATATCATGGTGCCGATATGTGGCTTTCCGTCGTGCAGGGAGATTCGGTACACCATCCAGGTGGCAATACCGGCACCAGCAAAAGCGCCGACAGCCAATAGATAATGGCCGAACAGTTGACCTAACGAAGCAAAAAGCATCGTTTCGAACGCGATAATGGAGGCAGCGACCAAAGAAGCACCTGCTGATACACCGATTAAACCCGGCTCCGCAAGTGGATTCCGGAAGATTGCCTGGATAGCTGCACCGCTAATACCTAAAGCGGCGCCCACCAGCACACCCAACAGTGTCCGCGGCCAACGGACCAGGTCGATCACACCGCCGTACAGCTCATCTATGGGCGTGGCACGGAATAAACCCACTTTTTGCAGCATATTCAGCCATATTTCTTTCAGCGGTATATAAAAAGCACCAAAACTAAGCGATAAAGCCATTGCCAGCAAGAGGACAATGATCAGGATAAGGTATATGATTTTCTTTTTCAATTCCGATACAACTGTTGATTCAATTCCTTGATTGCCTGTGGTAAACGGATTGAAAAATTGACCAATAGATTTCCGTCCATCGAGATGACCCGTTTGTTTTTGCCGGCATTCGTAAGCGATACACCCGGCATATTTAATACGGCATTCTTTCCGCCTAAACTACTTGTTCCAAAATCAAACAGGAGCAGTACATCGGGATTTGCTTTTATCAATGCTTCTGTGCTATAAGGCTTGAAATCATTAAACTCCTGTACCGCATTGCGACCGCCGGCCAGACCGATGATGGCATCGAGCGAGCTTCCTTTGCCCGCTACACTCATCGTGCCAACACCACGCGCATAGATAAACAGAACCTTGGGTTTGTCTTTACCTGTTGGTAGACTGGCCAGTAGCGATTGTAGATCTGTTTGGAGCTTTTTTACTAAAGCTCTACCTGCTGCTGATGCGTCGATCGCATCGGCAACATCCCGCACAAAGTGTTCTGCTCCTTTTACGGAATATTCCTGTTGTATGGTAACCACTTTTACACCTAATCGCTTCAGCTTGCTCTCCACGGCATAGCTGAGTTCGTCTGGCGGGGTAAGGATCAGATCCGGCCGGAAGCCCAATAGCCCTTCCAACGAAAACGTACGGTCGCGGCTCGCACGTGGTTTCTGTTTGATGGCAGCTGGATATTCGCTCGTGACATCCACCGCAACGATGTTTTTTTCTTTCCCCAGGGCATGCACTGTTTCGCTCAACGCGCCACTTAATGTGATGATACGTTGTTGAGCAGCAGCATTTTGCAGTAGCATGACAGCGAGGAAGAATCCCAATAGACCTACAGATCGTTTCATATTTCTATGCAAAGGAATGATTAATACGAGCCAAAAACAAATGCTTATGTAGACTTATTAAAAATAATACGGATTGCATATAAAGAAATACGGATTCCATATAAGCACTTCCACGGTTGTTGTCCAACTTTGTGGCACTATGGTAAGTACAAAAATCAAAGAGGCTACAAAGCAAGCCCATCAAGAACTAGAGAAGACGGTTGTCTTACAGCTTAAACAAGTTAGGAGCGAAGCAGATTATGCCCGCGTATTGAAAAATTTTTATGCGTATTTCTCCGTTGTGGAGAAAGCCATAGCTCCTTACATCGATAGCAATACATTACCCGATATAGCCGAGCGACGCAATTCGACCTATATCAAAAGAGATATCGAAGAACTGGGCTCGGATGCGACCGATTTGCCTGCGGCATCAGCACCCGTAATCCATAATACCGCACAGGCATTTGGTGCTTTATATGTGTTGGAAGGCTCCATTATGGGCGGACCTTATATCGTGCAGATGCTACAGAAATATGGCATGGAAAAGGGCTTTCATTTCTTCTCTGGATATGGCGCCGACAGTGGAAAGATGTGGCAAACTTTCACCGCTATATTGAACAGTGTTCCGCAAACTGTGGAAGATGAAGAGGCGATGCTGCAAACGGCTAACGAAACTTTCCAACGGTTTGGAGAGGTATTCGCCGGTGCACAGTCTATAGCATAACTTTCTTCTACCATGGAAGAGATCCATAACGTGATAGTGAATAGGTTGACTGCTAAAGGGTATATTATCAGTCAACACCGTCGTATTATTATCGACCATATTTGTAAAATACAGTGTATAGAAAATGTGGATGATTTTTGGGTAAGCATCCGGCAGCAGCATACGATTAGCTGGACAACCGTGTACAACACCCTTCGATTGTTGAAAGAGCTTGGTTACGTACATTGTGCAAAAGTAGATAACCGGCAACAGTTTAATCTTTGCAGTCCAATAGCGCCTCAAAATACAGATTGCATATAAAATAATACGGATTGCATATACAATGTTTAGAAAAGATTGATCACATTTGCGGCATGTTATTTAGAATTGGTTTAAATAAGTTTAAATATGTAGCAGTCGTACTTCTGTTTGCTGCTTGTAGTAAAGATGATGATGCCACACCTTCCATGGAGGATGGCAAAAGTACCGTCATATATGATCTAGCGGGGGATACCAAGGCTTCCATGATGGACGGTGTGGACGGAAAGGAACAACGTGACTTCTATACTTTTTTGTTTGACCTGGAAAGTAAGAGACAGATCTGGCTGCGGCCGGAATCAGATTCCACGATCATGCAAACCGACACATGGGATTTAGCCTTCAATGGGCCGTACAACAGCATCGTGTCTGTCAACAATGCTACACAAGAGAGCAATCCGGGATACGATGGTCCGGCCGATAGAACCGCGATTGTATTATTGCAGCAGTCGTACGAGTCTGTGACTACCGCGCCCAGTGATGCGGAATTTGACAGTAGTAACTTGGTCAGTATAGGCCAAGCAGACAATGAGCAGTCGCCGGGTTGGTATGCTTACAATTCCAGTACGCATGTGATGCGCCCCTATACCAACCGCACGTATGCGTTGCGGTTGCCGGATGGAAAATTCGCAAAACTACAATTGTATAGTGTGTATAAAGGGAATCCGCCGGCGGTTACGGATATGTATTGGCCGGCACCTTATCTCACCTTTAGGTACTACGTGCAACCCGATGGTAGCCGGAATTTGAAAACAAATTAATGAATTTCTGAACATTATCCGCTGATTATTGACAAATGAAAACAACATGTATACCTATGAAAATGAAACTAAGCATCATTCTCTCTGGAGCGATATTGGTCTTATTTGCTTCTTGTGGAGAAGTGTACGACCTCAACGCTTTTGAATGGGAGCCGGAGACGCCGTTGAACGACTCGGTTTTTAATCGGGAGATTACGGTATTAAATTTCCAGCCATTTGAGGGTGTGGAAAATATTCAACAGCCCTCAGATCGTTCCCCTTTGGATGCTGAACAACCAAGTACGTTATTTAGTTTAGAGCGTTTTTCACGAATCCATGACGCCTATACCGTATCAGAACGATGGGATTTGTCGATTGGTGGATTTGGAGATATTACCGCCAATAGTGGAAGTGCTAGGGGAATTGGTTATGGCAGTAATGCTGTCGGTGGATTAGTCGTTCTCGATACATTCTACAGTAAAATCATGGATGTACCGGCAGGAATAATCTTAGAAGTACCCGGCTACGGTGGCTTGGACGCTCAAGGGACAATGTCAACAAGAATAGGGACGACCGTCTATACTTATGGCGGAAATTTTATACGCCCTGATAAGGTCATCAACCGCGATAGCCCGGATCCGGTACTGGCGGAGGAAGCACGGATGTACTCACACATGCTGTATGCACTTTCCGAAGAATTACTACGCACCTTTCCAAACGCAAAAAATATTCATGGAGGTCCTCTTCGTCCGAGAGCGATGATTGTCCGGACGGCAAGAGGGAATTACGCAAAGGTGGAAATGCTTTCTTATTATCATGATATTTTAGACCCGGAGCTTATGCGTCGGGGTTTGGAAAACTTTTTGGTAGGATCGGTGAGTTTCCGCTACATGGTGATCAAGGCAGAAGAACTACGCTTTGGTTTTGTGGAAAGAAGAACCCCTCTAACAATTGATATGACACGTGGCACTAAGATAATTGGTGATTCCTTAAGTAACTAATACGTTTTTAATCATAAATAAATAACAACCATATTCATATAAAATGAAAAATCCTCTCGTTAAAATGTCTCTTCAAAAAAGAATAGCCGCTCTATTGTTTTTTAGTATGTTGATCATATGTTTTAATTCCTGTACAAAAACCGAAATTGTAGAATACGAACCGGAAGCTAAAAACAGGATACTTGCCTACAAGGTCCGCAATACACCACACGAGATTTTGGCGGCAATCAACCAAGAGCAAAATACGATCGACGTACGCTTGCCTTATTATCTCGGTTTGGATTATATATTAGCTGATGTCACCTTAGATCCCGGTGCTACACTTTTGGACGTTGATAGTGTAGAAATCAATTTATTAGAGGACGAATTACAAGCTGTCGCCATTGGAGATACGATTAAGTATATCGTAAGAAGCGAAGATAATCAATATAGGACCTATACCATTACGCAAGAATATACGCCACATCGAGATCCGTTAGTGCTAGCGTTTAGAAATAATAGTTCAACCTCTAATGGGAAGTATTACGATGGAGGAGATCTGTTTCAAAGAGTTAGAGGGTCGTCCCTCGAAGGTCCAGTTTTTATCGAGGGTAATTTCAATTCTCTGAGTATGGAAAGCTTGAAGGTTTACTTCACAAACCAAATAACAGGAGAGAAAATTGAATATAAAAACCCTTCTAAAATGAACTTAGATATTGGTGCAGAAAACTATGTATTATCTTTAGGCTGGCTGGAAGATGCTCCCATAGGATTCTTTGATGTGCATGTTGAGCATCAAGGGCGCCAAATAGATTTGCCGGTTGGATTAGCGATCGCTGAATATTCAATGCCTACTAGAAATAATCTATCAGGAACGATTGCTTTTCAAGATGGCACGAATGCGGCACCATCAAGTTTTGATAAAGTGTTTAAGAAAAGCGAAGCAACGATTACCAGAACTTTGGATAAACGCTACGAAGGCTCTACCGCTTTCATAGGCGTCAAACGTGTGTATTTAAAAGTGGATGCGGATGCAAAGTTTACACAAGCACCAGCAGGTTTTGTAGAGGACTTTGTAGGGAAAGAAATTGATATGGAAATCTTAAAATCAGAAAAGTACGAACTGTCATTTCGTTTCCCAAATCTTCCGATAGGGGTGTACGAAATGAAATCGGGTTCCGACGGTGTACTACAGACACCATTTAACGTGTATGTCGAGTACGAAAATAATCCAGAATTGGGAATCGCTTGGGGTAAAGATAATATAACCTGGTTTTTTGGAGGTTTTCAATTTGACAGAACGACCAACATACGCACATTAAGATTCAGTGTACAGAACTAATATTGATATAATTTTAATTAATCATAGAACAATAATTTATGTCTACTCCAAACAAAAATATTTACATATTGTATAAGATATTAAGCCTTATATGTTTAAGCACAGTTTTGTTTTTTACGCAATCGTGCTCAAAAACAGAATACGAACAACTAAAAAGACCATATGCAGACATTCAGGCGTTTACAATAGCTGGCTATGGTCTGGTTGACTCCATTGATGCGGTAATTGCCGGCGATAGCATTACCATCTATTGGGATGATGCCGTGCCGTTACCGGCGGAAATATCGCCATCAATTAGCCTGTCAGCTGGTGCTACAATTGAGCCGAAAGCAAATGTAAGTGTCCCCTTTTCCCGTAATACCATTTATATCGTTACAGCCGAAAATGGTGACAAGCGCGAGTATAGATTAGTGCCAAAAAAAAATAGAGAAATTCCAAGGCTTCAAGGCTTACTAGTTGATGCTTTTGCTTGGTTGAGTAGACCAGAAATTACGTTACGTGGAGAATACTTTATGGCAGCTCCGCTCGATCAGTACAAAGTGTATATGCAACGGTTGAGAGATGGTGTTGAGTTTGACTTGGAAATAGATCCAAGTACGATTACACCACATCAGATTAATGCAAAACTTCCAGCGTTTACCATGGAACAAGATACGGGTCTGCATCGCATTTGGGTAGATTTGGGCGGCGTACGTACCGAAAGTCTGGAGCTGGATTTGTACCAGCCAACATTGAAAAATGAACAATATACGATTGCATATCCGTCGGGTACACAAACTGTAGGTCCGGGTCAAACGATTACGATTCAGCATGAAATTAAAGATGAATCGGATGGTGCAGCAGCTCGTTATTATCTAGGAGAAAATATTTTGCATATCCGATTGGGTATTCGTCCATCAGATTCTAACGGAGCCCTACAATACCACGAAGTTGACATAGAATCTATTACAGAATCTTCGGTCACATTTAAGATTCCTAGTGATTTCTCGCAGTATATAGACTACGATATAATAAGCTCGCAAGTGATATATAAAGCTTACACGATGGGCGTTATGTGGGGAAGTTATACTACGGCCATATCTATTTCATCGGGGCTTCCGCAACGTGCATATATAAAAATCGCAGCAGCAGAATAGACGCAAAACAATTACAGACCAATGAGATATTTTATCATTCTATTATTGTTAGGGTTAACCGTGTCGTCTTGCTATAAGTTGGAGGATTTAGCCCCTAATTACGAGGATGGACATAGTACGATAGTTTATGATTTGCCGGGTGACACATTGGCTACGGATGGTTGGGAACATCAATTAGAAGATGGGGATCTTTTTATAAGACAGCGTTATTACAACTCACCTTGGACAGATTCGATTCGTTTTTTTCCGTTGGATAATGAGTTGATCAATGGCGCGATAAATGTGAATAGCAGTTCTGAAAATGATATCCGTTGGTTGAACCCATCTTCTTCTCATCCGGCATTAGTTGTAGAAAACGATGCTTATTTAAATACTACGGATAACTTTCATTACATCAGACGTTCAGATAGCTGGTATCAGATGGAAATTAATATGGATTTTGCTGATACATTGCAGGTCGATGAGGATTATGAAGTCAATTGGCGTGGTTTTCTGGCACAAGCACCACGAAATCCTGCTATTAATTGGGCTTATCGAAATAATCGAAACAATCGGGTATATGTCTATAACGGGATAGCTTGGGAGGTGTTGATGCGATCTGCTAATTATCGCAATAATCTGGATTTTATTGAAGTACAATTCAGTCGTAGTGGCAAAGAAGCCGGTCGATATAGTCCATTCCTGTTCCGTTTCAGTGACCATTGGCAGCATTTCCTTCGTGACAATGCAGACTCCTTAAGGTATCTGCGTACCGATGAGTGGGATTTGGCTTTTACGGGCGAATACAATGGTGTCGTCTTCCTCAATAATGGCCAAGCGAAGCTTAGTCCGGCGTCGGGCAGCCCCCTCCGCCACGCCGTCATCATGTATGAGTATGGGTACGATTTTATGGACGAAGCCCCGGAGGATGAGTTTTTCGACAACCGGCCGGCAGATCAAATGCAAATGACCTACGACTCGCAGTATGGACCAGGCATCAATTCCTGGTTTGAACTAGGTGCCACGGGTATAGCTAAACCCTTTCCCTACCGGGCATATTACTTACGGTTACAACAACCGGAAGGGAGTCCACACAAATATCTGTACGGCAAACTGCAGTTGATCTCCATGTACAAAGGAGCTCCCGAGACACTGACCGACCGTAACTGGCCTTCACCCTATCTAACATTCAGGTACTTTATCCAGAAAGACGGAAGCAGGAATTTAAGGACGAAGGATTAATCTCGTGATTGGTGACTCGTGATCTCTTACTAGTCCCGAACAACGAACAATAAAGACACATGAACAAATACATCATAACGGCATTTTTGCTGTTCTCTATACTGATGCAGGCCTACGCCCAACAGCAAACCGTCGTACAAGGTAAGGTGACGGATAGCAAAGCAAAACCCTTGCCGGGGGCAACCGTATCGGTGGGAATGAAATCCATGCGGACGGATAATAATGGGCTGTACCGCCTTACCGAAATCCCCGCCGGCGAAACAGCTCTGCGCGTGCAGCTTATCGGCTTCCGGATGTTTACGGATACCATCCGATTATCTGCTGGAACCAATATCTACGATGTGACGCTGAGGGCCGATAATAGTGAGCTGGAGAGTGTTTCCGTATCGGCAGAGCGCCGCAGCCACAGCAACACGGAATCTTTGGTGAAAATCGAAAATACAATCATGCCCGTTACCATTATTGACCGTCGTACCATCGAGCTGATGGGAAGCAGGCGTCTCGATGAGGTCGTTAAGGAGCAGACCGGCATCGCGATTGTCAACGATATTGGTGCAGGTGCCCGCTCCGTAGGGGTACAGATGCAAGGGTTTGGCAGCGAATATGTGATGGTGCTGATCGACGGGCAGCCCATCGTGGGGCGTAACAACGGGAATTTTGATTTGTCACGGATTAGTGTCAATAATATTGAACGCGTGGAGATTACCAAAGGTGCAGCATCCAACATCTATGGAGGTGACGCACTTGGCGGCACAATTAATATCATCACACGTCAAGTTGTGACCGATCCACAGGCCATCGTTTCTGCGGCCTACGGAAGTAACGAGACGGTCGACGTCTCGCTGGACGGCGAAGCTCCCGTTTTGAATGAGAAGGGCATCCTGTCCTTGGGTGGAAATTTCTACCGTACCGGCGGATTCAATACGACAAAAGGACTGATTTCGGGTAGCACCATGCCTCCATACGATAACTATGCAGGGCATGCCCGATTCCGGTACAAGTTTAACGAACGCAATGCCATGTCGGTCAGCGGCCGCTATGGGCTGCGCCGTAGCTTTATGGATAAGGCCTTTTCCGGAACCGATTATCAGACCAACGATGCCCTCGAAGACCGCGATCTCAACCTGATGGCCAACTTTGACCATCGTTTCAGCGATCGTTGGCGCAGCATGACCCGCTACTACTTTACACGTTTTGATAATGACAATTTTGTAGCACTTACACAGGGAGACAGCCTGAGCCAGTCCAGTTTCGGACAAACCCTCCACCGTCTCGAGCAACAGATAGCGTATAGCATACCGGATAAATTGGATGTCATTACCGGGGCCGGTGGTACCATCGAAAACATCGATGAGACTATCTTGACCG
The DNA here is from genome assembly GCF_014692515.1 of Sphingobacterium micropteri. Classification (GTDB taxonomy): domain Bacteria; phylum Bacteroidota; class Bacteroidia; order Sphingobacteriales; family Sphingobacteriaceae; genus Sphingobacterium; species Sphingobacterium micropteri. The sequence goes on from NZ_JACOIK010000002.1 coordinate 284,603, forward strand.
GTATTGATGAGATCAAAACATACTTTGCCTATTCGCAAGCAAATTGGCATATCATTCCCAAGCTGGAGGTGACTTTCGGACTGCGTTACGACAAGATTGTGGACTACGGATGGCGACTGGATCCGAGCGCCGCACTGAAATATGAGATACTTCCCAACCTAACCGCCAAGATGGCCTACGGTACGGCATTCAAAGCACCCGATATGAAAAAACTCTATCAAGTTTCCTATGATCCAGGTATTAACAGCATGCTTTTAGGTACCTATACTATGCTCGATGTCATGAATTCACTTCGACAGAGCGGTCGCGTGAGCCAGTATGAACTGGAGTCCATTTACGATGAAATCAAAGGGCTGGCACTGAACGCCGAGCAAAGTAAGTCTTACAACTTTAGCCTGATCTGGGAATCGACTGACCGGAAGATCCGGGCAGAGGCCAGTGCGTTCCATCACGACATCAAAAACCAGATTAACCGGGTGCGGATAGGGCAGGACATCGATGGTGGGCATATTTATTCGTATATGAACAACCCCGAAGCGTATTATCAAGGAGCTGACTTTTCATTTACCTACAGTCCGTTCCGTGATCTGTTTATCAGCGGCGGCTACCAATACTTGATTGCTAAAGACCGTACGGTCGCCAATGAGATACGGGAGGGCGGACAGTTTTTTGATCCGTTGTTTGATCCAGTAGGAGGATCGGTTAATTATAACCCATCTGCGAGCGACTATTGGGGAATTGAAAACCGGTCAAACCATATGTTCAATGCACGTGTCTTCTATACTTATCAGCCATTGGATATGACCTTCAATTTTCGACTTAACTATAGAGGGAAATATCCTTTTAGTGATCGAAATAACAATGGTTATCTTGATCGGTTCGATACCTTTGTCCGTGGACATTATCTGCTCAACGCCGGGATTGAGAAAAAATTTCCGGCACAGCGCCTTGCCATTCGTGCCACGACGGAAAATATGTTGAATTTTATTGACTCAAAGATGCCTTTCCAGCCCGGAAGAGTATATTTCGTAGGACTGACATATAATCTGCATAAATAGTGATGATTTATAACTGCGGTACGTCGGTGATATTATTACGTTATATTTTTGTCTTGCTGCTAGCGATAACAGCCTCCTTTTCCTACGCGCAGACGGGTCGTTTTTGGGGTAAGATCTCCGATGAAAAAGGAGAGGCATTGCAAGGCGTAACGATTACGCTGGAACCGGATAAACACATCATGCAGACCGACCAGCGTGGTCTATTTGCTATCGACGACCTATACCCTGGTACCTACCGGCTCTCGGCTTCCCATAAGGACTATGTTACGTACAGCGATACGGTTGTTATTGCCTTGGGGAAATCTGTCGAAAGACAAATCGTGCTACAGCATATACGCACGATAGCGGAGGTTGTGGTCAGTGCGGCAGTGACAGAGCAAGAATCACCCGATCAGTTGTTAAAATTGAGCCGCTCAGCGATGCCGGTACAAGTCATCAGCCGGCAGATGATCGAGCAGATGGGTAGCCGGCGTTTAGATGAGGTGCTCAAAGAGCAGACCGGTATGGCGATCGTCAATAATATTACGGGCGGCAATCGCTCGGTGGGCGTACAGTTGCAGGGCTTTGGCAGTGAGTACGTCATGGTACTTATTGATGGCCAACCGATAGTAGGACGGAACAATGGAAATTTTGATTTATCCAGAATATCGGTCAGCAACATTGAACGCATAGAAATTGTTAAAGGTGCTTCTTCCTGTTTATTCGGTAGCGATGCTCTCGGCGGTGCTATTAATATTATTACCCGATATGGTGCAGTGGAGCCGCAGGCGCAGTTGGCGTTGCGGTATGGATCGTTGAATATGGTTGACGCTACTGTTGATGCTGAGGCCCCATTTGCGTATCAGCGGGGTTCGGTGCAGCTTAGCGCCAATTATTACCGCACGGATGGATTCAATACCAACCCGTATTTATCTTCCGGTCAATCCAGCCCACCATATCAAAATTTTGATACACAGGCTCGCATACGCTATCAGCTGGGCCGACAAACCTATTTAGGCACGAGTATACGCTATGGCGTACGTCGATCGGACATGACCAAAAACTGGGGCGATGAATGGCAAGCCAGCGATCAGCAAGACGAAAAAGATGTTAATTTTTCCTTGAATCTCGACCATACGTTTCGGTCTGGCCTTCGTAGCATGAGCCGTTACTATCTAACGGATTATCATGTGGATCAGGCGAACCGTTGGCAGGGGAACGACCATAACAGTGGTGAACTTTCGTTCAGACAGACGGTACACCGTTTTGAACAGCAATTCGCTAAAAGCTATCGGAACGGAATGAGTCTGACAGGTGGTTTAGGCGGCAGCATGGAGCATATGGACGACAAGGCGCTTGGTGATATTCCCGTTCTCACGACGGCCTTTGCCTACCTCCAGGGGGACAAACGGTTCTGGGAAAAACTGGATGTGCGCGGTGGACTGCGCTACGACCAGACCAGTTCATACGGTGGTCGTATCAATCCCAGTTTTGGGCTTCAATATTACATCAATGAGAAAATATCGCTTAAAACGGGTATAGGTTCAGGTTTTAAAGCGCCCGACTACCGCATGCGCTATCTTGTTTTCTTTAATCCTTCAGCCAGCTATCTGGTTATTGGTAACGATGTGTTAAGGGAGACGTTGCAGCAAATGCAAAGCAATGGAGAAATCAGTGAGATTTTTCATATCGCCGATCAGCTCGATCAAAACTTGAAACCTGAGCAAAGCACTTCCTTTAATTTCGGACCACAATATAAGCCAACAGCCCAAATAACGCTTGAAGGCGGTGTTTTCTATCATTACTTAAAAAACCAGATCGATGCGATACCGGTTGCTACTGGGACAGGCATCAGTCAATTGTATACTTACCGAAATTTGCCCAAAGCGACTAACAAGGGGATAGACGTTAACATACAGTGGCAATTGAATGATAAAGTCAATATTCAAGCGGGTTATCAATATCTTATCGCCAAAGACCTCAGTGTTGCCGACAGCATACGGGGCGGTAATTGGCCATATAATCAAAATCTGCACAATCCTAAAACGGGCGAATCACCTCCGCCAAAGGTGTCAGATTACTGGGGAATCGTAAATCGCTCCAGGCACATGTTGAACGCCCGCGTTTTTTACCACTTCAGACCTTGGGATGTCCGTATTTCACTTCGTGCCAATTATAGAGGAAAATATCCTTTTGCTGATTATAACAATAATCAGTTTATTGACCGGTTTGATACTTTTGTTCCGGAACACGTGTTGTTGAATACTTTTGTCGAAAAGCGGTTGTTACAAGACAGGCTTCTCCTCTCCTTCACCGTGGATAATATACTCGATTTCAAAGACCAGCTCATGCCCAGTCAACCCGGAAGGATGTTTATCGGTGGTATTTCTTATCGCCTGCAACGATAAGATCACAACCATTATCTGCTACGGAAAATTGATTTTGAGTTCCATACGGCCTTTTACACCCAACGTGTCATAGATCATTTTCAAATGATATTTTACAGAGAGAAATGAAGACCGTTAAGAAATCTTATCCCAGGAAATACCCGGTGACCGCTGATTAAGATAATGTGCCAACAGCGTGTTTTTCTCGGCGGAAAGTGAGGGGTCTTCCTTGAATATTTCTATAACGCTATGACGCGCTTCCGTAAGAAGGGCTTGATCGGACGCTAGATTAGCGATTTTCATTTCGAGCACACCAGACTGTTGTGTGCCGGAAATGTCGCCCGGTCCACGGAGCTGTAAGTCGACTTCGGCAATCTCAAAGCCATCCGAAGTGCGTACCATGGTTTCCAGTCGGGTCTTCCCTTCTTTGCTCAGCTTATGTGTTGTCAACAAGATGCAGAAAGATTGCTCCGCACCCCGACCTACGCGACCACGGAGTTGATGTAGCTGCGATAATCCGAAACGCTCTGCATTTTCTATGATCATCACGGAGGCGTTCGGTACATTCACCCCGACCTCAATAACGGTCGTAGCAACCATAATTTGCGTTTCGCCTTTAACAAAGCGCTGCATCTCGAAATCCTTATCCTTGACGGGCATCTTACCATGTACGATACTGATTTTGTACTGTGGTAATGGAAACTCCCGTTGCAGGTTCTCCAAACCCGCTTCGAGGTATAGTAAATCCATTTTTTCACTTTCCTTAATTAACGGATAAACAACATAAATCTGTCGTCCTTTGGCAATTTCCTCCCGCATAAAGCCGAATACCCGCAAACGTTGATTTTCGTAGAAGTGTACCGTTTTTATAGGCTTACGTCCCGCTGGCAGTTCGTCGATAACCGAAATATCCAGATCGCCATACATGGTCATCGCCAGCGTACGCGGTATCGGGGTCGCCGTCATGACCAACATGTGTGGCGGCACAATATTCTTACGCCATAGTTTTGCGCGCTGCTCTACACCAAAACGATGTTGTTCGTCAATGACTACGAAACCGATGTTTTTAAACTTTACCTTATCTTCAATGAGTGCATGTGTTCCGATGAGGATATCCAACGTTCCCTCTTCCAGTTGTTCATGTATCAATCGTCTCTCCCTGATCGCTGTAGAGCCTGTTAACAACTTAACAGTACAAAGTTCGTCGCCCAGCAATGCACGAATTCCAGCGAAATGTTGCTGTGCCAGGATCTCGGTTGGTGCCATCATACAAGCTTGGTATCCGTTATCGATGGCGATCAGCATGGACATTAATGCCACAACCGTTTTACCGGAACCTACATCACCCTGTACAAGTCGGTTCATCTGTGCCCCCGTGTTCGTATCTTGTCGAATTTCCTTGATAACTCGTTTTTGGGCATTTGTTAGCGGAAAAGGAAGCCGCTCATTAAAAAAAGTATTGAATTTGTCACCTACTTTGTCAAAGCAATGACCTTTATATTTTTGCGTATTTAACTGCTTATTACGCAACAACCGAAGCTGAATAAAAAACAATTCCTCAAATTTCAGCCGCCGGATGGCTGCGTTTAAATCCGGCGTATTTTGGGGGAAATGGATCGCAAGCATCGCCCGGGCATAATCCATCAATTGGTGCTTTTCCAACAGATAGGAGGGGAGTGGCTCCTGCAATGTGCTGAAAACCGTTTCCAACGCCGTTTGTTGCAATCGCTGTATACCTCTGGTATCAAGATTAAATTTTTTGAGTTTTTCGGTCGATGAATATACAGGCTGCATGGTTAGGTTACCAATTTTCTTTTCCTGCACATGGAATAATTCCATCTCGGGGTGCGTGATAGAGATCTGACCGTTAAATTCGGAAGGTTTGCCATAGATGATATAAGCAGACCCTACTTTCAAGCTTTTTTTTAGCCAGGTGATGCTTTGAAACCACACCAGTTCGATGCCGCCGGTGTCGTCCCGGAATTGACCAACTAGTCTTCGTGCTCTTTTTTCTCCAATTTCCTGAATAGAAATAAGGCGTCCCAAAATCTGTGCACCGATCATATCGGGATGCAACTGACGAATTTTGTGAAACTGTGTGCGATCGATGTACCGAAAAGGGTAATGAGATAGTAAATCGCCAATAGTAAAAATCTGTAGCTCTTTTTTGAGTACGTCTGCCTTTTGCGGCCCCACACCTTTTAGGTATTCGATCGGGGTTATTACAGATAAATTAGCCATTCCTAAGAACGGCTAATTTACAAATAAATATTATTTATTTGGTTACGACTGGTGAGTTGGTTCCGATATTGAAAAACTCCGGTTTGCCATCCACACAACGAACCCCCGTAGGAGATGTTATATACATACAATCAGAAGCAACGTTATATTTCTTGTTGTATTCTCGCTCCAATTGTGTATATTTTTCAATCAAGTCCAGTAAATTGCCCGATTCATCAGCGGCCTCGGGATAAGGAATATATTCCTGCGGACCGCCGCATGCTTTGCTTCCCAATGCTTGAGGGCGCCAGTCTTCCGCATTTTCACATGGTACAGCATCTATTAAGTCTACTATTTCCTGTCGCATTTTGGCTAATCTTTCACGATCGGCCTCCTGATTACTGCCGACTTCTGATTTTTCACAAGCAAATACAATTCCGAGCGTCATTAATAACATTAAAAATCTTTTCATGGCATATAGTATTTAGTTTATCACATTATAAAAATGAACGTACATTTTATATGGAACGCTACGTTTGGTTCTGTGGTTTAATAAGTTAAACCAATTTTGTGCCATAACAGTTTGTTGTTTAGTTAGTTTTACCGCACTTTCGTTATAAATTCTTTTAATGTTTTCCAATTAAAAAGAACAATAGCAAATAAGATGAAGGCATAGGCCAGATATTTATGTGGTGCAACGGACTCCTGGAAATAGGTAATCGCCAAAGTGAATGCAATGAGTGGATTGACATAAAGAAGAACCCCCGTAGTAGAGGACGATATACGTGTTAGCGCATACATGCTGAAAAATAACGGGATGATTGTGAAAACGACGGCTATTGTCAGTATGCTAAACCAAAAAAAAGGCTCCTTAGGAACAGCATGTTGATTAATGAAAAGCTTAGGAATGACAAATAACGAACAGAGTGTTAGCTGGACGGCTAACATATTCAGCTTGTCAAACCCCTGCGAGGCGCGTTGAACGATTAAATAAAGGGCGTATAACGAAGCAATACTTATGGACCAGAGTACATCTGTAAGCGAACCGGTTGCCAATGTAATCGCGCTAATCAATGCAATGCCAAGAGCGGTCCTTTTTAAAGGTCCGAGTTGTTCTTTAAGAATGAAAAATGCCGCTATGGCGGTAATAAGCGGGCAGATGAGGTAAGCAAACGCCGCAGATTGTACGCTGATGTGATTAACGGCATAGATGTAGGTGAACCAATTTCCAAAAATCAGCACGGAAGCCGATATAGTGAGTCCAATCGTTTGGGTTTGCCGGTGGCTTGGTAACCGTTTAAAGACGGCTATATCTCGTTTTAAAAACTTGAATCGGAATAGAAAGATAAATAACCATAGTACGGTAAGTGCAGCCAGAATGCGATAGTATAAAATATCTTGTGCCGAATATTCCCTTACCCAACGTACCGGAATAGCCATAAACCCCCATATTAGGGGAGCCAAAAAAGCCGCAAGAAAATAATTCCTGCGACTTTCCGTTTTCGCTGGTTGTTGTTCCACGAGCTATGCTTTCCAGGCAATAACGGATATTTCTACGTTCACGTTTTTAGGAAGTGTCTTGACCGCTACCGTTTCACGCGCAGGCTGATTCTCGGTGAAATATTGCGAATATACCTCGTTGATGGTAGCGAAATCATCCATATTGGAGATGAAAATGCTCGCTTTTACGACATCGTTGAGCGTATACCCAGCATGTGTTAAGATAGCTTGTACATTTTTTAAAACCTGATGGGTTTCATCTGCTACACCGCTATTGATTAACTCCATCGTTTCGGGAATCAAAGGGATTTGTCCAGAAACATATAATGTGTTTCCCGCTTGAATAGCTTGATTATAAGGTCCGATAGCTGCCGGGGCCTTTTCGGTATTTAATATCTGTTTGTTTGACATGATGATAAGTTACTTTGAAAAAAATATTTTATAGATAATGGCCAAAATAAACACGGATATCGCAACGATATTCATGATGCGCATAGCTTTTCTGTTGAATCGGGATGATTCAGAAAGTTGTGGTTTCGTCTCCTTTGGCTCCATGGTGCTAATTTACAATGGAAAATCTAAAAAATCAAAAGTGGACGCATTAATCCGTTCTAAACTTTGCGTAAGTTTATATGTTCCATAACTTAGTACAAAAAATATTCAAATGAGAACAGGTAAAATTGCATTGATGAACGGCCATATTTTCAATGGAGATCATGTTTTTTCAGATCATGCCTTGGTTATGCAAGGAGAGAAGATTGTCGGAATATGTCCTGCATCTGCGGTCCCTGAAGAAGCAGAGCGGATCGATGCAAAGGGTGCTAATATCTGTCCGGGGCTTGTTGACTTACAGGTATATGGTGCCGGCGATGACCTTTTTTCAGCCGAATTGACAACGGAAAGCATTGTCCGGATTGAGCGCCGACTGCTAGCGCAAGGATGTACTTCTTTTGTCTTGACTTTAGCGACGAATACGATAGCCGTATTTAAAGAGGCTATACGCATATTTAATAACTATCAGCCTCAATCAGCTATAGGGTTGCATCTAGAAGGGCCCTTTCTCAATCCGCAAAAAAGAGGGGCGCATCCTGCGGAGCTCATTGTATCGCCATCTGTCGAACTCATTTCAGATTTATTGGAGGAAGATCGAGGTGCTGTTAAAATGATGACAATTGCTCCTGAACAAATCAATGCGGAGAGCCTGGACTTGCTTGTACAACGTTCCATATTGCTTAGTGCAGGGCATAGTGCTGCCAGTTTTGAACAGGGTATGCAGGGTTTCGATAAAGGCATAAAAGCAGCTACTCATCTATGGAATGCGATGTCATCTTTTCATCATCGTGATATTGGGCTCCCGGGAGCCGTATTTAGGCATCCCGGAGTTTCTGCATCGATTATCGTAGACGGTATACATGTGGATTTTCAAGCGGTAAAAATTGCAAAAGAGTTGATGGGAAGGCGTTTATTTCTGATTACCGATGCGGTTGCAACATGCCATAAAGGAATTTATCAGCATGTGCTCAATGACGATCATTATATCTTGCCTGACGGAACGCTGAGTGGTTCCGCACTTTCGTTACTGGGTGCCATGCGAAATTGTGTCGAATACGTAGGTATACCCTTGGAGGAGGCTGTTCGGATGGCGACCTGCTATCCGGCAAATTTAATTGGAAGATCCGATATTGGGAATCTCGATGCGGGATCACGGGCAAATGTATTGGTGTTTGATGCTGGCTTTAATGTTCATGCTGTGTATTGCCAAGGGGAAAAGGTTGTAGCTTAAATGGATCAGACTTCAATCAATTTAACATTTTCATATACATAAAAACATTAGTTTTGTACCCTATGAAATATCCATGGTTACAAAACGTAGTAATAGTTGCCTTGATTTTTTCCACAGTGTTGCTTTCTTGTGCTTCCCGCAAGAACAGGCGAGCTTCGAAGGAATTGAAGTCGCCCGCAGTAGAAATAGTAAAAGCGGAAAGTGAAGAGGCGAAGGCTATAAAAAGAGAAGAAGCAGCGGCTGCGTCGGCGGTTGAAAAATCGATTCCAGAAGAGAAACCCGTTGTCGAAGAAAAGAAACCCGTTGTGGAAGTTCCTTTACGCGTCGAATTACCCGACGTTAATCGAGAGTTTAGAGGTGCTTGGATTGCAACAGTTGCCAATATCAATTGGCCAAGTAAAGGAAATTACTCCACCGAAGCACAAAAACGAGAAGCCATACAGCTGTTGGACTTGTTAAAGGAGAATAATTTCAATGCAGTGATATTTCAAGTCAGGCCGTCAGCAGATGCCCTGTATGACAGTCCGCATGAGCCATGGTCTTATTTCTTGACAGGACAAATTGGCAAAAGCCCAAACCCTTACTATGATCCATTGACCTTTTGGGTAGAGGAAGCGCACAAACGTGGATTAGAGCTTCACGTATGGCTAAACCCTTATCGCGCGCATCATTCTACGGGTGGGGCGGTGACTAGTGAATCCATGGTGCGTAAAGCATCCGATATGGTTGTTCGACTCAAAAACGGCATGTATTGGTTTGAACCGGCTAATCCTAATACGCAAGATCATGCGGCGAGAGTAGTGCTGGATATTGTAAAACGATATGATATAGACGGCGTTCATTTTGATGATTATTTCTACCCCTATGCGAGTTATAACGGAGGGGCAGATTTTCCGGATGATGCTTCGTGGAATACCTATCGTAGAGCGGGAGGGACATTGTCGCGAGCAGACTGGCGCCGGGACAACGTGAACCGTTTTATAGAACGCGTATATAAGGAAATAAAAGCCGAAAAGAGTTTTGTAAAATTTGGGCTTAGTCCGTTTGGGATATGGAAACCTGGTTATCCATCAGGTGTAACAGGTTCTTCTCAGTACGATGAACTATATGCGGATGCCAAATTGTGGTTGAATAAAGGATGGATAGATTATTTTGCTCCCCAGTTATACTGGCCTATTGATCCGCCTCGGCAAAGTTTTACAGCCCTTTTGCGATGGTGGGAGTCGGAAAATACACACAAACGGCATCTTTGGCCAGGATTAAATACGGTAGAAGTACGAGCGCCAAACAGACCGCAGGAAATTGTCAGACAGATTGAAGAGACCCGGAAGCTGATCCCTAATAGTGTAGGCGCTATCCATTGGAGTATTGCTGGGTTAACGAACAGCCCCGGTATGGTGCAAGCCATGAAAACTGGCCCCTATAGCCACCAGGCATTAATTCCCCGATCACCTTGGTTACATGCAAATCCATTGTTGACACCCAGTTTGTTGCTGACAGAAGAAACCAGCAGCGTATTTGCAAAATGGCTGCATAAGCAGCCTGATCAAGTATTCCAATGGGTTGCCTATGCGCAATATGGCGATGTATGGGAATATGAAATATTGGATGGACAACAGACAGAAAAAAGTTATCCGAAAATAAAAAATGGAAAACCACTAAAAACGGTTGCTGTAAAAGCTATCGATCGGTTGAGCAACGAAAGCGATTATATTGCTAAAAAAGTGAAATAGACTTTATAAAACCGTATTATTAGGTTTAAAAAAGACGCTACATTATAAAAAAAGTAGCGTCTTTTTTCTTGTTTTAATTTTTCTTGTTTATGTTTGTTGTGAAATTAAAAACGCATAAATATGAAAAAATTCACCCATTTATTGCTTTTTTTAGCATTTTCTTTTGCGGCATGTGCTGATGGAAGTAAGCAAAATAGCGATAAAAACGCAGGAACCGATAAGCTTCAAATGAACGACCCAATAATTCCTGGTGCTGATCAGCTTTCTGCTTATTTGCCTTCACTAAAAGGAAAGAAAGTTGGTTTGATGGGTAATCAGACCTCTATAGTGGGAGAGGAGAAGGAGCATCTGGTAGATGTATTGTTACGGGAGAAGGTAGACTTAAGATTTGCCTTTGCACCAGAGCATGGATTTCGGGGAGATATTGAGCGTGGTGAAAAGGTGGATAATACGGTCGACAAAAAAACAGGCCTTACGTTGCACACGTTGTATGGTGAGAATGCGAAGGCAGATTCTATTGTAGGGTCGGTGGATGTTATGCTTTTCGATTTACAGGATGTAGGCGCTCGGTTTTATACGTATGTAGCCTCTATGCATCGGGTAATGCAGCTTTGTGCAAACCAAGGTAAAAAAATAATTGTGCTGGACCGACCGAATCCCAATGGGGATCAAGTGGATGGTCCGATACGAAAGGACGATAAGTTTAAAGCGAATATCAGCTATCATAAAATTGCGATGATCCATGGGCTAACGGTAGGTGAGTTGGCGAAAATGATTAATGGAGAAGGTTGGTTGGACGATGGTAAACAGTGTGATTTGGAAGTGATTCCCGTAAAGAACTGGGATCACAATATACCTTATGAGCTGCCCGTAGTTCCATCGCCTAGTTTGCCGAATTATGCCTCTGTAAGATTATACATGTCGCTCTGCCTTTTTGAGGGAACCGATATCAGTATAGGGCGTGGAACAGATTGGCCGTTTCAGGTAGTGGGTTATCCAGATCCCGTATTTGGCGAATTTACCTTTACACCGGGTACACGGCCGGGAATGGCCGCACACGTGGAGCAGCAGGATAATTTGTGCTATGGAATTGATTTGCGGAATGTGGATGCCGTCAATGAAAAATTCACGTTGAAATACTTGTTGGACTTTTATCATAAAATGCCGGATAAAAGCAAGTTTTTTGCTCGTCCGGAGTTTTTTGACAAACTCGCAGGAACCGATGAATTGCGGAAACAAATTCTTGCCGGTAAGACAGAAAATGAAATTCGTGACAGCTGGGCAGAAGAGCTAAAAGCTTACAAAGAAATGCGTGCGAAATATTTAATGTATGCTGATTTTGAGTAGAAAATCGGAAACACGCCTTGTGCGTGTTTTTTTATTCAAAAAAACCGTCGGGTATTCATAACATACGTTTTTACAAGAATTGTAAAACTAAAGCCGCAAAAATGAATCTTATTAGAAGTAATTGATACATTATAAATAAACTAACTTGCTATGCGAAAATCTTTACTATTTTCTGTTGCATTTGGGCTAACAACAGTATCGTTTGGTTCGTTGGCCTATGGGGGAGGGTACCCTATCGGCGAGGGTAAACCTCCGGTATCCGTTTCCGATATCAACATCCAAAATGCGGTTACGGGTCGGGTGACCGGTGCGGAGGGACCCCTTGCCGGTGTAACGGTAGCTGTAGTTGGCGGAACAACTTCCACCAGTACCGATGCAGAGGGGAGCTATTCTATCCAAGCACCAATGGGAGCGACATTACGCTTTACCTATTTAGGATACCACGCCAAAGATGTTGTCGTTTCTGGTAATACGCTGGATGTGAATTTGGAGGCCGAAGACACGACATTGGACGAAGTGGTCGTCGTGGGATACGGCTCGCAGCGACGTTCTAATATTACCGGAGCTGTGTCCACTGTGGATACGGAGAAGACCTTTGAAACGCGCCCGATTACCGATGTGGGGCGAGCTTTGCAAGGTGCTGTCTCCGGTTTATCCGTTTCGACGCCAAGCGGAGATTTGGGAGGCGACCCGACCATTCGGTTACGCGGTGTCAGCGGATCGTTGCAGACACAGGGCGGCGCGTCGCCATTGATACTGGTGGATGGGGTAGAAGTACCAAGTCTGTCCATGATCAACCCTACGGATATTGAAACCATGTCCGTCGTCAAAGATGCCTCGGCCGCCATTTATGGATCAAGAGCGGCATGGGGTGTTGTCTTGATCAAAACGAAATCAGGTAAAAGAAATACAAAGACATCCATCAACTATTCTAATAACATAGCCCTTCAGAAACCGACAACAACACCTGTTATTGCAGGAGGTGCAGAAGGAGCGAGAGCAGGGTTGCTCGCGCAACAGCGGACGAATCCCTCGCTAACGGGCTATAACAATTTAGGTACTCGTTACGATGACTATGCCATCGAGAAAATGGAAGAGTGGGAACGCCTATACGGAGGGCAAAATCTAGGTTTGGAGATGGTGGAAGGACGAGATTGGGAAGTGAAAGACGGATTTCTTTATTTCCACCGACCGTGGGATGCAGAAAGTATGTTTATGCGCGACTTTACACCGCAACAAAACCATAACCTGAGTATTACCGGCGGATCGGATAAAGTAAATTACAACGCCGGATTTGGATTGGTCTCCCAAACGGGTATATTGAAAGAAAACCCGGATAAATACAACCGATATAATTTTAATCTCGGCATAAATGCCGATCTCAATGACTGGCTGACAGGTTTTGCGAAAGTTTTGTATTCGGCTTCGGATGTTAGTAAGCCCTATTCCTTTAATGGCGACGTATTCGAGCCTATATTCTACATGTATCGTTGGCCGCGAAATTTTCCTTACGGAACGATCGACGGATTGCCCATGCGAAATGCGATAACAGATGTGCAGCAGGCAAACATGAATGTAAGAACGCTGAACATGACCCGTATTTCATTCGGGGGGCAGGCAACCATTATGGAGGGCCTAACCTTGGATGCCGACTACACCTATTCACAGTATCTCAACCGGTTTGATATCAATGGTGGTAGCGTAACGGGTTGGGATTTTTGGAACAAAACAGATTTTGATTATATGACGTACACCGGTGCGACGCACGACCGGGCGAGAAAAGAACGTAGCATGAGTACCCGGCATGTCGCGAATATATATGCGACCTACGATAAAAGCTTTGACGACGCACACAACTTTAAGTTTATGGCTGGGGCGAATGCCGAGCTAGCCGAATCGGACAACGTTTGGGGGCAACGGCTCGGGCTTCTTGACCAAAGTTATCCGCAGTTAGGTTTGGCCACGGGCGACCAGACGACAAGTTCGGGCGCATCGCATTGGTCTACACTCGGCTTTTTCGGGCGTATTAACTATGATTACCAAAACAAATATCTTTTCGAAGTACTGGCTCGGTATGATGGTTCCTCTCGATTCAATAAAGAAAACGTTTGGGGCTTTTTCCCGGCGATGTCTGCCGGATACGTGCTTTCTCAGGAAGAGTTTATGGACTGGACCAAACCTTATCTGGATTTCTTAAAAGTAAGAGCTTCCTGGGGTAGTGTCGGGAACCAAACGGTGCCTACTGGGCTATATCTGTCTACATTAAGCCAGGCCCCAACGAATTGGGTGATCGATGGGGTTAATCAGAATACGATGACGACGCCGACCATTGTTTCTCAAGATCTGACTTGGGAAACGGTAACAACACAAGAGATCGGAATAGATGCGGCATTTTTCCAGAATAAATTTAATGTGACGTTCAACCGTTTCAGAAGGACGATTTCGGATCTTATTACGGGGGGTGTGATATTGCCGTCTAGTTTTGGGGCACTCTCACCTTTGCGTAATTTTGGCGAGATGCAGACCAACGGTTGGGAATTGGAATTAGCTTATAATCATAGTTTCAGCAATGGTTTGAATATGCGATTGGCAGGTCAGCTGTCTGATTTCAAAGAAACGATCACCAAGTTCGATGGACAAGCTCAAGTAAATGTCAACGGTACCTCCACCAACTACGAAGGTAAGCTTATCGGCGAAATTTGGGGTTATGAGACTGATCGCCTTTTTCAAGTTGATGACTTCATTGCAAATCCAGATGGGACATATACGTTAAAAGAAGGGATTCCTTCACAGTCTTTTTATGAAACCCCAAATTTTAAATTTGGTCCGGGAGACATAAAATATAAAGATCTGAATGGAGACGGTGTGATCGGTATAGGGGATGGTACAGTGCAGAATCCCGGTGATCGAAGAATCATCGGTAATTCCAATCCAAGGTATCAGTATGGCTTCCGCGCAGATTTTGACTATAAGGGATTTGATTTAGGCTTCTTCCTGCAAGGAGTCGGCTCACGTGACATTTGGGCAGGAGGAGATTTTATCGTGCCGGGTTGGAGGCCTGCGGAAGCGTGGTATACACATCAAATGGACTATTGGACACCGGAGAATACGGGAGCGTTCTATTATCGGCCCACTGATCAGGGACAAAGTAATACCACGTTGAACCACATGCCGCAAACGAGATATCTGTTGGATATGTCTTATCTGCGGTTAAAAAATTTAACGTTTGGATATACGTTACCTTCATCGGTGATGGAAAAAGCTAAAATTTCGAAACTAAGGGTATTCTTCTCGGGCGAGAACCTGTTGGAATTTGATAATTTAGACGTTCCGGTCGATCCAGAAATAGATTACACCGTGGAAGGAAGAGATGATTCCAATGCTTTTGGTCGATCAGGCAATGATCTAAATACATTCGGTCGCTCCTACCCGTACCGCAGAACATTTTCATTAGGGCTTCAATTAACTTTTTAGAGATGAAACTACTTAAATATATAGCCATAGCAGGTATTTTATCGATGACATCCTGCTCTAAAGATTTTTTAGGCGATGATTTTCTGACCAAAGATCCGCTAGATCAATTGACGGATCCAGCATTCTGGTCGTCCGAAAACAACATCCGGACCTATACCTTTGGTTTTTATAACTCCTATTTCAAAGGATATGGCAGTGGTTTTGGTAGGGGAACTTTCTATGACGGGCAGTTTATCAACGATGATTTTATACCGATAAGCCCGAATGAAATCGTTGTGGACGAGTTTGTGATCAACGTGCCGACCTCGGGTGGAGGCTGGTCACCTACTTTGCCTGCAAGTCAAACACCAGCTGGTGTAACATCCTATTATTCCCGTATTCGAAAAGCCAATCACTTTATCAATAGTGTGCCGATTGCAGAACTCGCTGAAGAAGTTCAGAACCACTGGCTGGGTGTAGGGCGATTCTTCCGCGCTTTAGAATATGCAAATTTTGTGAATGCTTTCGGGGATGTGCCCTATATTGATCGAGTTTTAACGGAGGACGACCCCGACTTATACCGTCCACGTGACTCGCGCGTGTATGTCATGGACAAGGTATTGGAAGATTTCAGGTTTGCCGCCGAACATGTACGTGCCAGCGATGGACCGGCGCAACAAGCCGTCAACAAATATGTGGTGTTGGCCTATATGTCCCGGGTATTTCTATTTGAAGGAACCTGGTTGAAATACCATGGCGTCGATGAAGCGAAAGCAACGGAATATCTGGAGGCCGCGAAATGGGCGGCTGAGCAGGTGGTCACGAGTGGTGCTTTTTCGGTTTCCAATAACTATCGTGCTTTGTTTGCTTCGGAATCACTTAAAGGAAACTCCGAAGTTATCCTGTTTAAAGAATATGCGGAAGGCATTTTGTCGCACAGCGCGATGTCGTACAACAACCTGGAGCCGCAGGCCGGGATGTCCAAAAATGCACTAGATAGCTATCTATTGTCAGACGGACTGCCTATCGGTTTGTCGTCGCGTTACGAAAATGACCGGACGGTAGCCAATGCACTACGTGATCGTGATGGACGCTTAGTACAAACCATTGCACCGGAGCTCCGCATGATGAATGTGAGGAGCAACTTTGCCCTTTCAGGATACGCCGTACAGAAATTTCTGAACGAAAGCCTGCGGAATGAAACCGTGGGAACTGGCTCCTTGAATATTACCGACGCACCGATTATCCGTTATGGAGAAGTGCTCGTTAATTATGCGGAAGCCGTGGCCGAGTTGGGAACGCTGACACAAGGCGACCTTGATATAACGATCAACGTCCTTCGCAACAGAACCGGAGTTGGCCTGCCGAGATTAGAATTGGTAGGGAATCAACCTGCTGTAAACGGCGTTCCTTACGATGATCCGGCGCGGGATCAAACAGTGTCCAGCCTGATTTGGGAAATAAGACGCGAACGCCGGTCTGAACTGATGTTTGAAGGACTTCGGCTGAACGATTTGCGCCGATGGAAAAAGCTGGAGTATGCGGATACAGACAAAAATCCGACGAACAATAGAGGTGTTTATATCGTAAAAGCAGATTATACAGACGAACAATTGAACGGCATCACAATCGATGGTGCAAATGAAGGGTATATTATACCTTCAGCGTCTATTAAGAGGACGGTACAGGACAAGTTTTACCTCGATCCGATTCCTTTGGACCAGATTTCACTTTATGAAAGCAATGGCGTTGAGTTGAAGCAAAATCCAGAATGGTAAAGATAGTACAGGATCCAGTGTAAATACGGATTAATTTGATTTCTTAAAAAAAAACACGCGTTTATGCGTGTTTTTTTTGTTTTTGACAAAAACACTATATAAAATGCATAAAAATTTGTTTTTTAACTTTTGTTAACTATATTAGTGCAGGTTTTAGCGTTTTATGTTTTTGTTTTAATCAAAACATGCAGAATGTAACCTATTATACTAACAATCTAAATAAACTAACTAGCTATGCGAAAATCATTACTATTTTCTGTTGCTTTAGGGTTAATTGCTTCGGCGGGAACTGTGGCGGGAGCAGCATCTCCGACCGCACGCGCAGCCTCCTTGTTTCTGGATAATACAGTCCAGAACGTCATAAAGGGTAGGGTCACCGGCGCTGATGGAGCGATTGCTGGAGCTACCGTAAGTGTGGTAGAGGGGGCAACCTCTGTTTTTACGGACGACAACGGAAATTTCTCAATCAACGCGCCAATCGGTGCAACGCTACGTTTCAGCTATGTGGGGTATCAACCTAGGGACATTGTGGTGTCCAGCAATACTATTAATGTGGTACTGCAGGTGGAGGATAACCCGTTGGAAGAAGTGGTGGTGGTGGGGTACGGTCAGCAGAAGAAAGCCCATTTGACGGGTGCGGTTTCTTCCGTGGACGTGGAAAAAGCTATGGGCGGGCGACCGATTTCCGATGCCGGTCGTGGGCTACAGGGAGTTGTTCCCGGACTTTCGGTGGTTGTTCCCAGTGGTGAAGTTGGTTCCGACCCGATCATGAAAATCCGCGGGCAGGTCGGATCTCCTAACGGAGGAAGTAATCCGTTGATTTTGGTTGACAACGTAGAAGTGCCCAGCATCCAAATGATTAATCCCAGTGATATCGAAAGCATATCGGTCCTCAAAGATGCGGCTTCAGCCTCGATTTATGGAGCAAAAGCAGCATTTGGCGTCATCTTGATTACCATGAAGAAAGGTGCAAAAACCGATATGAATACCGTGACCTATTCCAATAATCTTTCTTGGCAGAAGCCCTTTAAGAATATCGAGATGGCCGGAATCGCCGGATTGGAATACACGGTCGATGCCCATGAAAACATGAACGCTGCCGGCGCAGCTGGCGGTTTTTGGCGTGTAGACCGCAACAGCCTCGAAAAAATCCGTGAATGGCAAACGAAATATGGCGGTGTCGTCGGTAATGAAGATCCGGTGGTTTACGGCAGAGACTGGTGGTGGGACGGTACGCAGAAATTCGGTTACCGAATCTATGACCCCGTGGCAGCAATGGTAAAAGATAATCCATTTTCCAATCTGCATAATCTGGGGTTGAACGGTAAAACCGGTAATACCAGCTATAATATCAACGTCGGTTATCTAGGACAGCAAGGAATGATGAAACCTGCTAATCACGACGATTTCAGGCGCTACAATGGTACACTAAATGTGTCCACTAAAGTAAATGAGGCGATCACGATGCGGGGCGGACTGATTTACTCCGATGGGACAAAGCGCTATCCAAATTCCAACAATTCGGCCGGTTTCGGTGCGGATCCTTGGTTATACCTGTACCGTTGGAGCCTATTGTTCCCGATCGGTGTGCAGCAAAATGGGCATGACATGATTGATCCAGCCTGGACGGCGAAAACATCCAAAGACGCCATTGATAATAAAAAGTATTTAAATCTCAATCTGGGAACGACCATTAATCTCACAAAGAACTGGGATATACAGGCTGATTATTCGCATAGTACTGAAAACTATGATTTTGAATCTGCAACTGTACCGCTTCAAGCTAGAACACATTGGTACGGTGTAAACGAAATGAAAGATGCTGATGGCAGGACGATCTATGTAGATGAGTCTGGAAATCCGGTCACTAATCCAGGCGATGGCATGATCGCTTATGAGTTCCCGATGACGGATTATGTGCTGCCGTCTGCCAGTTACTTTTATCAAAACTCTAATTTTCGCAGAAAACATACGCTGAATGCCTATTCTACCTATAATTTCGCGCTTCCGGAGGATCATCAGTTCAAGTTTATGGTGGGAACGAATCTAACCGCCTACAATTTCAAATCACATTGGTCTAACAAAACTGGTGTTTTTAACAGTGATAATCCGAACTTCACGTTTACCAACGGTGTAATGACGACAGGTGGAGACCGAGGATGGGACTCACAGATCGGTATGTTCGGTCGGGTAAATTATGCTTTTCGGGATAGATACCTACTGGAAGCCAATCTGCGCTATGATGCATCATCCCTATTTCCAGACTACATGCGCTGGAGTTGGTATCCCTCGTTCTCAGGTGGTTGGGTGTTGTCGCAAGAAGAGTTTATGCAATCACTTAATCCAATATTGAGTTTTGCGAAATTCAGGGCTTCCTGGGGCTCTATCGGTGATCAATCTATCAGCAACGGACTCTATATGCCGACGATGGTAGCCGGACAGTCAAACTGGCTTTCCAATGGGAATAAGGTAACTACGATTGGTACACCTCGTCTGGTGGGCAGTGGATTGACTTGGCAGCGTATTGAGCACCTGAATATAGGCGCGGATTTACGTTTTTTCAATAATAAGCTAGGAGTTACAGCAGAATGGTTCCAGCGGGCGACAAAGGACATGATTGTCGGGGGAGAGGTTCCACCTGCAACATTAGGCACAGGGGCACCATTAGGGAATTATGGTAACCTGCGTACCCGCGGCTGGGAATTGGAATTTGATTTCAATCATCGCTTTACAAACGGTATCGGGTTAAATGTCATGGCCAATATCTCGGATGCAATGACATTTACGACCAAAGGGGCGGATTGGAATACGCCTTGGGAGGACCGATCGTTGGGGACTACCTTTTCTACCGGCAGACGCTATGGCGATGTGTACGGTTTTGTGACCGACCGCTTATTTCAGGCCGAAGATTTCGTCTATGATGCAAACGGAGATTTTGTGCAGACCAATATCGTATACAATGGGACAGGAAAGATGACAAATATGTTAGCCGGCGATAATCCGGTATATCAGACTTATTTTGAGGATGGTAACCAGACCATGTTGATTAGTCCTGGCGATATCAAATTCGTGGATGTGAATGGCGATGGATATATCGATGCCGGAAAGAGTACGAATGGCGACCCCGGCGACAGAGTCGTAATCGGCAACATTACACCACGCTATCAGTATGGGTTCCGTGTCGGTGCCGACTGGCAAGGTTTTGATCTGGCGGTGTTCATGCAAGGTGTAGGGCAGCGGAAAATATGGGGAACTGGCCAATTAGCTGTTCCGGGATATTTTGCCAAAGAGGGTGCTATGCCAAAGGTAATTGCGGAAGATTACTGGCGGCCTGATCGTACGGAAGCGTTCTATCCGAGAGCCTGGAACCTCAACGGTGCTAATGAAGGATATGTGATGCGTGCACAATCCCGTTATATGCTGAATATGGCCTATTTCCGTATCAAAAATATCACTTTTGGTTATACGGTGCCGCAATCCTTTTTACAGAAAGCAAAGCTGTCCAATGTCCGGTTATTTATTTCGCTGGAAAACATGTTTACGTTCGATAAACTTCGAGGATTGCCAATCGATCCGGAAGCGATTTCCGGTGTTTCCATGCTTAAAGATGATGGTTTGAATACCTACAACTTAGGTCGGACGGGAACATCGAATCCAACGTTCAAATCGGCATCTTTCGGTGTTCAAATTGGTATTTAATGGTTTAAAATGATGAAAGTTATGAAAACGAAATATATAGTTGTATATGCTGTTCTGCTGTTATTATTCTCTAGTTGTGATAAGTTTTTAGACCGACCGCCTCTGACAGAGCTGGATGATAATACCAATGGCTGGACAAGTGAAGAGAAGATCCGTATGTATGCCGATAAATATTACGCTGATTTTTTTAATGGTTATGGTATCGCGTTCAATTACGGAACGGCTCCCATGGCGTCATCTACTAACACAGATGACGTGGTAAGTCTGGGGAATCAAGCCAATTTTACCAGATCCGTACCCAATTCGGGGATATGGAGCTACGCGAATATTCGATCTTTGAATATTATGTTGGATCGCATTGAAACCCGTATGGGTGATATCCTTAGCGAGGATGCAAAGGCACACTGGACAGCTGTCGGTAAGTTTTTCCGGGCCTTCCGTTATTGTGAACTGGTACAGAGCTATGGTGATGTGCCGTATTATGATTTTGAGCTGTTTGATGCCGATTTTGATGAACTGTACAAACCCCGGACACCGCGCAACGAAGTGATGAACCATGTTTATGACGATTGGCAATATGTGCTGGAAAATATCCGTACAAGCGATGGTGATGACCAGAAACTGAACAGGTATATCGCAGCGGGCTTCATCTCCAGGCTAGCATTAAATGAAGCCTCTTGGCAGAAGTATTATTACAACAACCCTACACAGGCAAAGAAATTCTATGAATTGGCGGTAGAAACGGCTCAAATAGATATCAGTAGTGGTAAATATGATATCGTGACCGATTATAAATCGTTATTTACGTCCAAAGATTTAAAAGGCAATAAAGATATGGTGCTATACAGAGGCTATGATGCTGCATTGGGTGTGACGCACGCTATTGCCTCTCAGTGCAACCTGTCGGAATCCACCAACAACGGACCGACGACGGATTTGCTGAAAGCCTATTTGTGTACCGATGGTCAGACATGGGGCAATTCTGCCGTAGCGAATGCGTCCGAATTTGATTTGACCAGTATGATCCAGTCGCGTGATCCTCGTTTTGAAGCCACGTTTTACAGCAAACCTAACCTGCTGAACAGGTCCGCACTGTTTTACGTGACTAAATATTTTTCCCGGGAGGCAGAAGAATCTGTTGCAACGGGCAAAGGTCTTCCTACGGAATTTACATCGAATAGGAACGAAACCGATGCACCGGTGTTGCGTTATGCAGAAGTGTTGCTGAACTGGATTGAGGCTAAAGCAGAGTTGGCTGGCATGGGTGGAGCTGCGGTGACACAAGATGATCTCGATAAATCCATCAACAAAATACGGAATCGTCCGTTGGCTGCTGAAGCGATAAGCCGAGGTGTGCAAAAACTGCCAGTATTGTCTCTCGGCGCGCTGCCGAATGACCCGGACAGGGACGTAAGCGTATCACCGTTGCTATGGGAAATACGTCGGGAGCGTCGTCTCGAATTTGTTTTTGAAACGAACCGTTTGGAAGATCTTCGCCGTTGGTCGAAGCTGGAATATATGGATAACGATCAGAATACCGACCTGTTGTCCGGCGGTTGGGTCAACTTTCCAACTGAACTTGCGGATGAGCTGGATCCAAAGAATATAGGTGTCTTGTCGGTGATAGATAAAGATGGTACGGAAACAATCTATGACGGTACCAATGATACGGATATGGAAGGGTTCTACAAACACCAGAGCAATAGACCACGTCTACCATTCCTAAACCAGGCAAATATGAATCCTTATTTAAGCCCTGTAGGTTTGGTGCAGATGGATGAATATGTGATAAGAGGATACGAACTGACACAGACGGAAGGCTGGCCACAGAACTAACAAAATAAGGTTAAACATTAAAAATATACCGCATGAAATCAGTATATAAAATAACAGCAATCGGGTCAATGTGTATCTTGTTGATGGGCATCCTGTTCTCTTGTGAGGATGATTTACCCGGCGGGATAGATACCACATCGCAGATGACCGTGCTGAAATCGATTAAAATCGTTAATGTCGGTGAGGCTGGCAATGGAGTGGTGGAGGGGACTATCAATGAGGAAACGAAAGAAGTTTCGTTCCCGAGATTGGATACGTTAACCGATTTTGAACACCTGCGTTTTGAAGCTTTACTTTCGGACGGCGCAAAACTGGATCAGGAAACGTATTCCGTTGTGTTCGAAGAAGGAAAAACGGAAAAGGTAATCGTGGTGAAAGTACAGAACGATCCCCGCTATCGCGAATACTTGGTGAAACTGCGTCTGAACGTGCCAGTATTTGGTGCAGAATTCAGCACGCCGATAATATACGATTATTCTTCAAATCCATTAGGAAATCCGATATATGCTACCTTTACGGGTCAGCTAACCCGGGGTACCGGCTTTGACGGAGAGCATGTGCTCATCGTCAGCAGATCGGCTTTCTCAGTCACCGATGCGCACCTGTTGAAAGTCAGTGATCTGAAAAATAATACCATTAACCGGATTAATCTGAATGTCGGGAATGTTGCTGCCGGTTCGCTTGTTGTTTCTGGAGGAGCGCAGATTAATGGTCATACATATGTAGCAAATATTTCTGGTGCGGCCGCTTCGCCATTGAAGATTTATCATTGGACAGATCCGACCCAATTACCGGAGGTAACGCAGATTAATATGGCTACCGTTTCGGGAGCAGGTACCAGACATGGGGACAATGTGTCATTCAATTTGGATCAGAACGGAAATGGCTATATTTTCTACATTAGTGACACCGGTCCAGTTTTACGGCTGAAAGTTTCTAATTATTCGCAGATTACAGAGCCGGCGGTACTTTCCGTCCCATTCACCTACGGACAATGGTCTTCTTATCTTCAAATAGGGAATACCGAGTCCTATCTCATTACGAGTAATACGCAGCCGGTTTCCGTGATCAGTTCGGGAGGTTCGATATCCTACTCCTTGGGAGCATCGTCTATTCCAAAAGGTTCGGATGCTCGTGTGATTGAGTTCAATGGCGAACGCTACTTGATGATGATATCTGTGGCGCGTGGCCCGGGTGATGTCTCCACGCTCTATCTATATAATATTACAAAAGGAAGCAGTGTCGCCGATGCATTGGCTAATTTTGAACAGACTGATAAGCAGCCCATATATCAGTACAACTTGTCGACGATTCCCAATGGCGCTCCGGCTTCGCAAACGGGCTTTAAAGTCGTCAAAGATGAAGAAGGGAATGATAGCGTACTGCAATTATTCGCAGGTGCTACAGACGCCGGCTTTGTGATTATAGAAGTGCCGAAAAAGCAATTGGAAGAGGAAGAATAGAAATATAGACAACGAAGCTTGCCTGCGGCAAAAGCAGATGAGCTTCGTTGTTATTAAAAATATACGAATGAAGAAGAAAAAGCTAATAAGTATTTTGTTTTTGAGCTTTGCACTGCTGTTGCATAGCTGTAACAAAGATCGTCCGGAGCCCTCAAAACCGACCCCCAAACCTGGTGATGAAGACGACAATCCGACAACGGAACTAATATTGCCAAAAAACGAAATGCGGGCAGTTTGGATTGCTACGGCATGGGGATTAGATTGGCCGATTGGTGTTTATGGAGAAGCCCAGCAGAAACAGGCTTACATTACCATGCTGGATAAATTTCAGGAACTAAAAGTAAACACCATATTCTTTCAGGTGAAAGCCATGGGCGATGCGTTTTATAATTCACCTTATGAACCTTGGGCAGCGTCTATCGCGGGTACACGCGGACAAGATCCCGGTTATGATGTCCTGAAATTTCTGATCGATGAAGCGCACAAACGCCGGATAGAATTTCATGCCTGGATGAACCCCTACCGTATCGCTACTAGGGCAAATGCCACCGCGAATTATCCGGCATTGCATAGTTCTGTCGAAGCAGACTGGGTTGTGAGCCACGAAAAAATCCAGATATATAACCCGGCTGTACCGGCAGTGCGGACACGCCTGGTGGATATTATCCGGGATATTTTGGCTAAATACGATGTTGACGGTATTCATTTTGATGATTACTTCTATCCAGATCCTACGAGTGCCGGCACAATGGTTTCGGATGCTGCCGACTATGCACAATATGGAGCGGAATACTCGTCTATAGAAGCTTTTCGCCGGGGCAATGTAGATAAGGCTATTCAGGCGGTACACGAGGCTATTGTTGCCACAAAGCCGACCGTTGTGTTTTCCGTTTCACCGGCCGCTAGCAAGAACTACAACTATAATACATTGTATGCGGATGTAGCAAAATGGTGTCAGCAAGGGTGGCTGGATCTGCTCATCCCACAGCTGTACCAAGAAATTGGAAACAGCTCAAACGACTTCAAGGCGAACCTGGCAGACTGGTCGCAGAATAGTTATGATGTAGCGTTGGTCATTGGCCACGCTATTTATAAATTCGGTGATGCTACACAATCAGCAGCTTTTCAGTCTGCCGACGAATTGGAACGGCAAGTTGAACTGAGCCGGAAAGATGCCAAAGCTGTGGGTAGTGTATTGTATAGTGCTAAGTCTGTGATGGAAAATAAAATTGGTATTACCAATAAGATAGCTTCTTTATACAGCAACCCTGCCGTGATGCCTTTTATGGGAAGGGGGGCTGCTTCAGATCCTGTGGTAGTTACCAATGTGAAGATAGAAGGCAATACATTGAAATGGGATAAAAATAATAATGAACGTTTTGTCGTTTACTATACGAACGACCTGAAGAAAACAGGTCAAGTGGTCGTTATCACTGATCAAAACAGTTTGACGCTGTCGATGAACGGTTATTATTGTGTCACCGCGTTGAATAAGGATAATAAAGAAAGCGCGGCATCTGAAACAGTGGAACATTAAGAAAGACAACATCCAACAATGAGGACGATAATCACTATGCTGGTTTGCATATTTGGGAGTGTATGCGGGCATTGCCTTGCCCAACAACCCTTCAAATTTGCCCAAGTAACCGATACCCACGTAGGTGGATCTACGGGAGCAGAAGATTTAAGACGCACCGTTCGGGATCTCAATCAGCAAAGCGATATCGATTTTGTTATCCTGTCGGGGGATGTAACCGAGTTTGGGTCCGATAAGGAACTTGCGTTGGCAAAACAGATTTTAGATAGCCTCTCTTTACCTTTATATGTATTACCCGGTAACCACGACAGCAATTGGTCAGAAAGCGGTGCGAACTCATTCCGAAAAGTATTTGGCGATGAAACGTTTTTCTTTCGTCATAAAGGCTATCTATTTATGGGAACGACATCGGGACCTAATATGCGCATGAGTCCGGGGCAAATACCGCGGGAGAATTTGGTGTGGATGGACTCCATATTTAAGGCAAATCCGGATACCGAGACCCCATTGGTCTTTATTAACCATTATCCGTTAGATTCCTCCTTGAATAACTGGTATGAAGCGATCGACCGTTTGAAACAAAGAAACGTGCAATTGGCGATGTGTGGGCATGGACATAACAACAACGTATATAACTGGGAAGGCATACCGGGCGTTATGGGACGTTCCAATTTGCGGGCAAAGGATTCCGTCGGCGGTTACAATATTATTTCTATCGAAAATGGAACGGCTACCTATAGCCTGCGTAGACCATTGTGGAAAACCGAGGCAAGCTGGACACAAGTGCCCTTGAAAAATCATCACTTTGATCAAGGGACTATTTCTTATAAACGGCCAGATTTTTCCGTAAATGATAAGTATGCAAGCCGGGTACAGGAAGTCTGGCGATTTCAAGATAATGCTGATTTGGGAGCAGGACTAGCAAGTCATCGGAATTTGATCTTGACAGGCAATACCGCCGGACAAGTTTTTGCGCTCGATGTAAACACCGGAAAGAAAGTGTGGGCGTACCAAACAGGAGGTAAGGTTTATGCTACACCAGCAGTCTGGAAAAACACCGTGGTTGTGGGCTCTTCGGATGGGACGATATACGGGCTGAACGCAAACAATGGCCAGTTACAATGGCAGATAAAAACAGAGAAAGCGGTGTTAGGTAGCGCGGTAATCGAAAAAGGGATTGCTTTTGTTGGTGGTTCTGATGGGACATTCCGCGCCATAGATGTGAGAGAAGGAAAAGTCAAATGGACATTCGATCAGCTCCAAGGATATGTTTCTGGAAAACCTACATTGTATAAAGATAACGTGGTATTTGGTGACTGGGGAAATGGGTTCTATGCATTGTCCAAGAAAACCGGCGAGTTACAGTGGTCTTGGGATAACGGGCATAAAAACCGTATGTTCTCGGCTGCGGCGTGCTATCCTGTAGCAACAAACAACCGTATTTTTATTGTCGCACCAGATCGTTATATGACTTGTTTGGACGCGGTGACGGGAGAGGAGATTTGGCGGGAAAAAAAAGACGCCATAGGTGTTCGCGAGTCCATGGGGCTTTCGGAAGATGGACGTTATGTATATGTAAAAACGATGGATGGAAACCTACTTGGTATATCCACTAAGGCGGATAGTATGGATATTGTCTGGCGTTCAACATTGCAGTTGCCCTACGAGCTAACGCCGTCTGCCATAGCAACCAACGGCCGGCAAGTGTTTGTACCAAGCCATTCGGGACTTCTTTCTGGCGTTGATGCGAAGACTGGAGAAGTTTTATGGCAGTATAAATGTTCAAATGCGATGATAAACCCTATATTTGTTTTGAGGTCTAACCAAATAGTTATCACCACGATGGATGGTATGATGATGAAATTTAACCTCGGCAAAGAATAACGCATGAAACCGGAAAATCTTTTTTTAAAGTATTTCTGCGTGTTTATGCATGTTTTAGATTAAAATTTGCATTTTTGTGTTGGAAGTAATAGAATTTTAAATGGTAAGAGTTACGGAAAAGGAGTCGAACTACCGAGACTTAGATAAAATGTCGGTCAACGAACTGTTGACCAATATGAATAAGGAGGATAAAACCGTGCCATTAGCTGTGGAGAAAGCGATTCCGCAACTGGAGGCGCTGGTGGAGGTTACCGTGGAGAAGATGAAAATGGGGGGGCGTTTATTTTATATAGGTGCCGGAACGAGTGGCCGTTTAGGTATTTTGGATGCTTCGGAATGTCCACCGACTTTTGGTGTGCCCTTTGACTGGGTCATCGGACTAATAGCCGGTGGTGATACCGCTATTCGTAAAGCTGTGGAATTCGCAGAAGATGATATGGAACAGGCCTGGAAAGATATGGAAGAGTATGATATCGATGAGAACGACGTCATCATCGGGATTGCAGCATCCGGAACTACACCCTATGTTATTGGGGGATTGAGACGAGCTAATGCGGAAGGATTGCTAACAGGATGTATCGTATGTAATAGTAATTCACCTATTGCGCAGGAAGCACAATATCCGGTAGAAGTTATAGTCGGTCCCGAATTTGTAACAGGTTCTACGCGGATGAAATCAGGTACAGCGCAAAAGCTGGTGCTCAATATGCTGAGCACTTCCGTCATGATCCAGCTCGGACGGGTAAAAGGCAATAAAATGGTCGATATGCAATTGTCGAATATAAAACTAGTTGCCCGCGGCGTGCGGATGGTTATGGAAGAGACAGGACTCGATCAAGAAGCAGCCTCGATACTGCTAGAGCGCTATGGTAATGTGCGGAAAGCTATAGAAAGTTATCAATCCTTAAAATCGTAATATTTTACTTTTAACTATGTCGCCAATTACCTTATTGATGTTCTTATTTGTATACTTCGGTATACTACTGGGCGTGTCTTATTTTACCTCCCGTAAAACTGCGGATAATGCGACGTTCTTTGTCGCAAACAAAAGTTCCAAATGGTATATGGTTGCGTTCGGGATGATTGGTGTAGCCCTGTCGGGGGTTACTTTTATCTCCGTTCCGGGAGCTGTAGGGGTTTCAAACTTTAGCTATTTTCAATTTGTTTTGGGGAACGCCCTTGGATTTCTGGTGATTGCCTACGTTTTGTTGCCACTTTATTATCGGATGAACCTCACATCCATTTATACCTATTTGGAGGAACGATTAGGGCATAAGAGCTATAAGACAGGGGCGATGATCTTCTTAGTGTCCCGAACAATCGGATCAGCCTTTCGGTTGTATTTGGTGGCTATTATTCTTCAAAAATTCATTTTTGACGCCTGGAATGTGCCTTTTGGAATTACGGTAGCCGGATGTTTATTTTTAATATGGTTATACACCAATAAAGGCGGACTGAAGACCATCATTATCACGGATATGTTCCAAACATTTTGTCTGGTACTAGCTGTTGTCTTGTCGATTTATTTTATGGCAGATGGGCTTGGTATCTCTGTTTTGGAGGCATTTGAGCGTGTGAAAGAAAGTTCTTATTCACAGATTGTGGTATGGGAAGATCTATTGGGAGATCGAAACCATTTCTGGAAACATATTGTTGGAGGAGCATTTGTAACGATTGCAATGACCGGTCTCGACCAAGATCTGATGCAGAAAAACTTGAGCATGAAGACCATTGGTGAAGCACAGAAAAACATGCTTACTTTTACGGGGATATTTGTTGTTATCAACTTATTTTTCTTGGCTGTTGGGGCATTGCTCTACATTTATGTGGCCGAAAAAGGGATTGATGTCAGCATGCTTCGTACACCAGATTATCTTTATCCCGAGATTGCACTGAACCATCTGTCTATAGCTGCGGGCGTGATCTTTATGATGGGATTGACGGCAGCGACCTTCGCGACGACCGATTCGGCACTCACGGCGTTGACGACATCGTATTGTGTGGATTTTCTCGACTTTAATAAGGCAAAGGATCCGAATGCGAAGGCCTTGGTGCGGAAGCGGAATATCGTGCATTTCGCCTTTAGCGTCGTGATGCTTGTCGTCATTCTGATATTTCGGTTGTTAAATGATGATTCGGTCGTGACGGCCATTTTTACCGCCGCAAGTTATACGTATGGGCCGCTGTTAGGTTTATTTGCCTTTGGTATATTAACACGAAAAAAGGTGAATGATCGTTTGGTGCCTTATTTCTGTATCCTTTCGCCCATTATATGGTATGTATTGAATACCTATTATATTATTCCCTATACCAGCTATCGTATTGGTTTTGAGTTGATTGTTTATAATGGGCTGACGACTTTCCTCCTGATGTGGGTGACTTCTCCGGGAAAGCTTCCGCGGGAGGAGCATAGCGTATCGTAATTCATTTTAGATAAATTTTAAATTTGATCGTACATTAACTATATTTGCAGCACGCAAGCGGCGATCGGGAAATTAGCTCAGCTGGTTTAGAGCACTACCTCGACAAGGTAGGGGTCACTGGTTCGAACCCAGTATTTCCCACAAAAAAGGAGACTTTACGAGTCTCTTTTTTCGTTTCTACAGTTTATTTTTTACTTTTAATCCAACATGTATCATTTAATAGAAGAAACCGTCGCCTCTATTCGTCGTAAAATAGGCGATTTCACACCGGAATTTGGTATTATTTTAGGCACAGGCCTGGGCAAATTGGTGGAGGAAATAGATATAGAATACAAGATGATGTATTCCAATATTCCCAATTTCCCCATATCAACGGTCGAATTTCATAGTGGAAAGCTGATTTTTGGTTTGTTGAACGGGCGCCGGGTCGTGGCCATGCAGGGACGCCTCCATTATTATGAGGGATATGATATGCAGGCGATCACGTTTCCGGTACGGGTGATGAAAGCCTTGGGTATCCAGAAGCTTTTTGTATCCAATGCCGCGGGATCGCTCAGTCCGAATATTTTGAAAGGCGACATGGGTATTATCGAGGATCATAT
This sequence comes from Sphingobacterium micropteri, assembly GCF_014692515.1. Lineage (GTDB taxonomy): Bacteria > Bacteroidota > Bacteroidia > Sphingobacteriales > Sphingobacteriaceae > Sphingobacterium > Sphingobacterium micropteri. The sequence goes on from NZ_JACOIK010000002.1 coordinate 315,285, forward strand.
CAATTTGCTTCCCGACAATCCGCTGCGGGGGCCAAACGACGATGATTTTGGTTCGCGTTTTCCCGACATGAATGAGCCCTATAACAAGGAAATGATTCAGCAAGCGTTGGAGATTGCCGATCGCTTCAAATACAGAGCGCATAAAGTCGTGTATGTTTCCACGCAAGGGCCGAATCTGGAAACAAAGGCCGAGTATCGTTATATGCGTATCATTGGGGGCGATATTGTCGGCATGAGTACCGTACCTGAAGTGATTGTGGCCAATCATATGGGGTTACCGGTATTTGCGATTTCGGTGGTAACCGATGAAGGATTTCATGCCGAATTAAAACCTGTTTCTTTTGCAGAGATCATACAAGTGGCTACCGAAGCAGAGCCAAAAATGACAAAGATTCTAAAAGAATTGATAGCATTGCAATAAATGCACCCATCATGGTTTATCCAAGCCGAACGTAGTGCGTTCATGAATGTTAATGAAAAACAAACATTTAATGAATAAACCATATTTTAGCCTTATTTTTGGCATAAAATTTAGAACAAATTGGTATTGATGAACAGGCACTTGAAGCAACTCCTACTTTTTTTTGTGTTTATCTTCGTAGGTACGACGTATGTTTCTGCGCAAGTGGAAGAGGAATTTAGCAGTGCCCTGGATTCGGCAAGAGCCAAAGAGGATAATAGGCAGGACTCTGTTGTTTTTACGGCAAAGTATGTGCGCTATACCACGTTGGATATGCTCAAACAGAGCACGCGTACGGTACAGATTGATACCACACACGTCAATTTCCAATACTACAATAAACAAAACGTTCCGTGGAACCCGACCATTAATTTGGGATCTTATGGTTTAGCTTCGCGAGATCTATTGTTCAATCCGAATAAGACGATTGGCTTTCAGCCTGGATTCCATGCCTTGGAAAGATATCTAATACAATCCGATTCTATCCAATATTTCCGTGCAAGAGCACGTTATTCCGAATTATATGCGGTAGGGTTCTTTTTCAATGATCAGGTTTTTCGGGCCCGACTGGCACAAAATATTAATCCGCAGCTCAATATAGGCGCTGAATACTACGCCACCAATACCGATGGTTATTATGTGAATCAGGATTATAATGATCGAAAGGCAGCGGTTTTTACCTGGTACGAATCAAAGAGTTTACGCTACAACTTGCTGATGAATTTAACGGTCAACAGTTTAAATTCTCCCGAAAATGGCTCGGTTGTAGACCGGAACGTGTACATGCAGGACGTGTTTAGAGATACCTCCAGTATGTCCAATATGGGGTATCCGGTCAGGCTGACCGGGCGACAAGCCAATCGTCCTAACCATAAATGGAAAGACAACGGTGTCTTTTTGCGACAGTCTTATTATTTGGGTAGGTTAGACACGATAAATCGGGGGACACCAGAAATGGAGATACGTCCCACCAATACCGTTGCACACAATTCCTCGCTGCGTCAGCGGAGATTTACTTTTTTTAAGAATGAAGAAGATCTGGAAGGTGCGTTCCCCTATGGTGATTTCGCACGTGTAGAAGATACCACAACCATTACGAACATTACCAACGAATTTACCTATAGTTTTTATTTACGGGGTAAGGGTGTGTTTAAAAATGAAGCCAAACTGGATCTGGGCTTTCAGAACGACCTGATCTGGTATAAGGATAGTCTGACGAACGAATTCTTCCAAAACAGTATGCTAAAGGGTACGCTAGGTTATCAATTTAGCGACCGTGTTCAGTTACAGGGAAATGTAAACCAGATTGTTGTAGGGCGTCATGCAGGAGACTTTCTGTATGAAGCGAACGCCGATATTTTGTTGAGCGAAAATGCGGGTAGGGTGCGGATCGGTGCGTATTCGCAAAATAAATCACCGGAAATGGTATTTAATCTGATGAACTACACGTATCATCAGTGGGATCATAGTTGGGAAAAAACGAAGACACAGAACCTTTCTTTCGCGTATACCAACAATAAAATCGGATTTTCAGGTAAAGCGGAATACTTTTTAATGGATAAGTATCTCTATTTTCGCGAAATCGATAACCCAGATAATGATGAGTTATATATGCGGCAGATCACCCCGGAGCAATCCGGCAATATGAATTTATTGAAAGTCTCCGTCAGTCAGAAATTTCGTTTGGGGCGTTTCCATTTTGATAATATGGGTGTATACCAGAAAACGGACGCTCAAAATATATTGGCCGTCCCCGAGCTGTATACTTGGCATAGCTTTTACTACGCCAATAAATTATACAACGTGATGGATTTCCGATTGGGAACGGATGTGCGCTTCAATACGCCGTTCCGTTCGCCTTCCTACGCCATTAACGTTGGGCAATTTTACAACGATAATGTGGGGATAGAATACTCCACCTATCCGATCGTGGATTTATGGTTTACCGGTAATATAGACCGCGTGAATTTATTTATCTCCTATAATTTTGTTAATCAGTTTGTTTATCCGAAAGGGTACTATACCGTGCGGCGTTATCCTATGCAGGACGCGAACCTACGGTTCGGCGTGTCCTGGAAGTTTTATGATTAGGCGGGCTACGCCACGCGCTACCGTCTTAGGGTAGCTTAGGGCTGTTTACCCTAGCCTGTACACCACTGCTGATTGCGCCCAGAAAGCTAATAATGGCGTGAACTTCATCATCACTTAGTTCTAGCTTCCGTAACAATGGGGATGGAATAGGTACTTTTGTAGAATCTATTTGAACATGCCGCTGTATAGGCGCTGGATTCCCTAAATTATAGTACACCACAACATCAAACAACGTCGGGAAATTACCGTGATGCATCCAGGGGCCGGTCAAGGTGATGTTCCGCAACGAAGGCGTACGAAAAGCCCCAACATCGATCTGTTTGCCGCTAATATGGTAATGGCCTAGATCTTCTTGACGGCTGCCGTATAAGGCCTGCCCGTCGTTATGAAAGAGATTGTCCGAAAATAAGGGTGTGTTATGGCAATTGATGCATCGAGCTTTTGTGCGGAAGAGGTGCATTCCCCAGATTTCCTGGTCGCTTAATGCTTTTTCGTCCCCCTTGACAAATCGGTCAAATCTGCTCGGCAGACTCTTAATTCCCCTTTCAAACGTCGCGATGGCGTATTGTATACGTTCCAGATTGACCGTTCCATCGCCAAAGGCAGCCTCAAAATAGGGCGCATAGCCCGCGATCTCCGAAATGTGCTGTACGACGATGTCCAGCGGATTGTTCATCTCTACACTGTCTATCAACGGGAAATCCACCTGCTCTTCCAGCGATTTTGCCCGGCCATCCCAAAAGAAAGATGTAAAATACCCCATATTATATAAACTCATGGCATTTCTTTTCCCGACCTTTCGGTCATGTCCGTGCGAAAGACTTTTGCCATCCCCCCATCCGAGCTGCGGATCATGGCAACTTGCGCAGGCAATTTGTTTACTGGCGGATAAGCGGGGATCGAAAAATAGCATCTTCCCCAACGCGGCTTTTTCGGTGCTGAAGGGATTATATTCCGGGTAAGACACCGGGGGGAGAGCGCCGATATCTTCAAAATTGGGTGCAACGGTTGAATCAATATTGGCTTTGGGCCATTGCATAACATCTCCAGAAGCGTATAGACGGCGTAAAATAGCTATATCAGGAATTTCCTTTTCCTGGACGAAACCGACCAGAAAAAGGAAAATTCCCAATGAGGTAAGGACAGCTGTTTTCTTCATTAAAAAAAACTAAAAGATAAGCGCCTCTTTACTGATCTTATATTGACGCACAACATCCTCTTGTCCGCCTATCTCGCGCTCATCAAAATGAACCTCGAGGTCAATAACACCGGTTTTCAGGTCATAAGTTCCTGTACCGCTGATACCAATTTCAAAGAAATCAACCAATCCTGATTTTCTGATTTTAACTTTTTGGCTGACCACTTCGACCTCCCCTTTAGCATAAGTCAGGTCGTTGTCCTCTTCCTTACCGATCAATTCCGAGCTTTCGTCGGGTACAAAGCCCAAAACCTTCTCCACATTGATGCCGGCCGTCTTGACGTTAGTGGAGCCGATATGTTCGGCATACAAGGTCACCATATGGAATAAGTTGACCCCGCTGTCTTCCACATACGGTTGGGTATAGCCGATGTATGTCGGGCTGCTTTCGGAAATGGTCGAGAAATGTGCGCCAATCCGTTTGCTCCATGCAGCTGTCTCGGTGTCATACCGATAGACGTACGGTTGGTAATACGCTTCATCCTCGTGGAAATACGCGATGGTGCGGGTAATGGCAAGCTCCTTAGGAAGGGTCTCTTCTTCCGGTTCCGGTTCTGGCTCCGGTTGCGGCTCCTCCGAGCTTTTGCTACAGGAAAGTAGGAATAAAACGATCAAGACGAATAATGTACTTTGTGTTTTCATTTTTTGGATAATATAAAATATGTGATAAATAATGTGTAATAAACGTTTATTGTTAATAACCGGGATTTTGCTCCATATGGTTATTGCTGTTTACGGATTGCTGAGGAATGGGCAAGACGAATCTGTCTGAAGGGTAGCTCATATTACAATTTGTGCCCTCACAATCGCTCCGCTCTACCGATAAGCCGCGCCGCATCAGATCAAAAAATAGAAATCCCTCGAGGCAGAGCTCCCGCCGGCGTTCGTTCAGTATTTCATCGATCAGCGCTTGTTTGTTCTGCGTCGCCAAAGGTTCCAGCTCCGGGTCTGCACGTAATCGGATCCGGTTCAGGTCCGCAAGAGCTTCCGCTGTTTTCCCCATTTCTGCCAAAGCCTCGGCACGGATCAGGTACATTTCAGATAACCGGATGATTTTGACACTCGTGGCCTCGAAATTATAGGAATTATATTTAAAGGTGCCACCGGCGGATCGAATATCATGCTCGCTAAATAGTTCGAGCAGGTCTTGGGATGGCGCAAACTGGAAATAAGAATTGGCACTCTCGTTAACATAATAATTCCCGAGTGAGGTTCCGCCGTGACCGGTAGGCAGGGCAACCTCCAGGATGGTTTCTTTCGCTGCTGCCGTTTTCCACGAAGGGAGGTATTCCTCCCGGCTATACAAGGTGAAGTTTTCGGCGATCACTTGGCTACTATAGAGGGAAGCCCCTTCCCAGTCCTGTTTATGTAGGCACAGCCGTGCATACAATGCCTTTAACGCTGAAGTATTCATATATTGAACGCGGTTGCCCGTAAATACCCGTTTGCTGTCGGCAAATAAATCGGTTGCCATCTGTAGGTCGGACGCGATCTGGTCGTACACCTCGGCTACCGTGGCCCGCCTGCGTTGTGCATTTCCGACAAGAATAGGTTCATTGGCAAGGACAACCCCCAGATGGCTGGCGTCTGGCGTATAGCGGTAGGGTTGGGCAAAAAGCTGCACCAGATCCAAATGGATCAATGCCCGTATACCATAAGCCTGCGCCAGAATATCGTTGCGCTCGGCCACTGTTCCGTCTGCCAGATCGGGTACACGCGTCAGGATATTGTTGATGTTGTTCAACATACTATAGAGGTGCGAATAGGTGTTATTCATACTACTGCTATCGGCAGCAGCACTGAAATGGAAGAGATCCAGCAGACTTGTTCGCGTAGGATAGGCATGCCGCAGGTTTCCGCCCGTAAGCTCGGGGTAAACCATCCGTGGACCATTAAAATAGCTCGTGCTGAACATATCCAGATAAACGCCGGTAAGAGCTGCCTTTGCACCGGGCAGATCGGCGAAAATTTCCTCTATCGAAACCTTATTCTCCGGCTCTTTGTCCAGAAACTTATCGCAGCTGAGCGATAACAGGGAAACGACTAGAATAATAATGAATTTTATCTTCATGGTTTAAGACATTTAAAGGGTCATTTGTACGCCTACGGAAAAATTCCGTGTTTCGGGATAATTAAAACGAAGTTCGCGGATGCCATTTCTGCCTTCCGGACTCTTATCCTTATACCAATAAAGGAGGTTGTTGACATTGAAACTGGCCGATAGATTGGGCAGTCGCAGGCGTTGTGCCAGCTCCTTGTTCAGCGTGTAACTGAACGATAGGTTGGACAGTTTGATATGGGTCATATCATAGAGATACCGGGACGAATTGGTAATGGCCGAAGGCGGAAGCCTACTTAGTTTTGGTACGCTGGTGATATCGCCGGGTTTCTGCCAGCGATCCAATATATTAACAGCCATATTGGAGTGATCTAGATTTAAGCCATCCTGAAGACGGGTGGTTGCTACAAGACGATCGCCGCCAAACTGATATTGGATGTTGAAGGATAGCGTCATGTTTTTCCAGGATAACGTGTTGACCACCCCACCTTGGATAGCCGGTAGGGAGTTTCCCAATGGAACATAGGCGCTGGTACGTAAGGCGCGGATGCCGACCCGGTTTACCGTTTCCCCCGAGGGCGTGTAAAAGAGTTCCTCTCCGGTATCCGGATCTACACCTGCCCATCGTACACCCCAGATGGTATTGGTGCTATAGCCTACCCGATGTGCATTTCCTACCTCATCTGTATTCGTTCCTGCATATTGGTCAGCGAGCGGGTTGTTGAAGGAAAGCACTTTATTTTTGTTCCAGCCGGCGATAAAGGAAGAACGCCAAGTGACTGGCTTTTCTTTAAACCAATCCACCGCCAGGCTGAGGTCCATACCCCGGTTTCGCATATTGCCTGTGTTGACAGGAATACTGCCGTAGCCTGTCTCTAACGGGATCCTAACCTGTGCAATTAAGTCACGGACATCATTTTGATAAAATTCCGCCGTGAAATGAAGCCGGTCTAATACAGATATATCGACGCCGATATTTGTTTTGTAATTGGTTTCCCAGCCTAAATCCGGATTGGGTGCTGCTAGAGAAGACGGGCGGGCACCCACTTGTCCGAGATAATCACTGCCGATATCGTACATTCCACGGGAGGCATATGATCCGATGCGGGAGTTTCCGGTGCTACCGAAACTCGTCCGCAGGCGTAAAAAGTCGATGATATCGGATTCGGCAAGAAAATCTTCATTGGAGATATTCCAGCCTAGACCCACCGCAACGTTGACGGCCATTTGTTTGTCGCCACCAAAAAGAGAAGATTGATCCGCGCGTCCACTTAACGTGACGTAATATTTACTTCGGAAATCATAGTTCATCTGCGTATAGTAAGATACCGTTGCATCAGAAATCTTAGACGATGCTGACAACTTATTGGTTGCCAGGCTCAACTCACGGATTTTATCGTACGAAAAGCCGCTCCCGCTTCCGAAAAGCAGGGAAGAATATTGATCGCGTAATTCCGTTCCGAGAATAACGAGCATCTTATGGTCGTCGGAGAAGTTTGGCCGATAACCAACCTGTAGGAAAGAGGTGTAGTTGTAATTCTGTCGGTTGTAGATACGGAGTCGTCCACCAATCGTATTCGTTGGGGGAACCTGCCCTGATTGGTAAATCTCCTGTTTGGACTGAAAGATATTACCACCCAACGCACTTCGTATATACAACGAAGGCGTAATATCATACTGCAGGTCGAAATGGGCGTTGGCCGTGAAGGTCTGGCTCTCGTCACTGTTGTAAGCGAGGACGGCTAATGGATTAGGGGTATTACTGAATGTCGCGAAACTACCATCCACATTATAAGGCGCTATATTCGGTGGGATATAGGCGTTGTTCGCAAAATTATCGAGCCCTTTCCGTTGCATGAAAGTAGGCGTGAACGTGCTGGTCAGACGAAGTTTTTCGGATATTTTGTTTTGGTACCGGAACTGCCCGGTGTACTGCTTCAGGCCATTTCCCGGACTGGCATTTTGCTGGTCGCGGTAACCTACGGAGAGAAAGTAGTTGTTGCCCTCCTTACCACCGGAAACCGAGGCATGTATGTTGGTGTAATTGGCATTCCGGGATGTCAAGGCAAACCAATCCGTATCGATCGTGCTGCTTCCGGCGAGATTTTTTGCTGTGCTCTCCGACATGCCTCCGTTCATATAGGTTTCTTTGAGTACTTCATAATACTCGGGCCCGGATAACAATTGAATGCGATTGATAAAAGTCGATACACCGGCATGGAAGGAGGCTTGCACCCGTGGAGAACCGCTTCTGCCCGATTTTGTCGTGATCAATATAACGCCGTTGGCCGCGTTGGCACCATAAATCGTCGTTGCAGCGGCATCTTTCAGGACCGTAACCGATTCAATGTCCATTGGGTTTATTCCCGCTAGTGGATTTAGCAGGGTTTCCTGATTGAAATTGGAGCCGGCATCACCCTTTTCCTGCTCTTGCATCGGAACACCGTCAATGACAAATAAGGGTTGGGAGGACGTCGTCCGGGAGGAAGCACTCATAGCAGATAATGTCCCCTGGCCACGGATGTTTATCTTGACGGGCGTGCCTAACGCGGTGTTTGTCTCCACGTATAAGCCCGGAACAAGTCCTTCCAGCATTTTGTCAATACTTTCCAGCGGTCGGCTTGTCTGCAGTTCCTTTGCGTTGAGGGAAAAGACACTCCCCACGGTTTCTTCGCGTAGCTTAGGGCCTTCATAGGTATTGGTAATGATGACTTCTTCCATGCTTTGGTCTGCGGATGTCATCCATACTTCCTGATAGGTAGTGTTGACAATAATTTCAGCCCGGTTATAACCGACATAGCTGATCTGCATTTTTTCGCCGATGTACGTATCCGGCACGTAAAAGGTGTATTCTCCTTGCTGGTTCGACCGGAACTGTGTTTTTCCCGATTGTAGGTAGATTGTTGCTCCGCGCAGTACGGATCCGGATAACGAATCCCTTACGACACCAGCTACCCGGATGGTTCTGTCGGCCTTGGTAACGGCAATGACTTTCCGGCCCATTTTACGAAAATTAAGCTGGTGGTTCAACGTAAGGTACTGCAGGTGGTCGTCCAGCGTGGTTATATTTTTTGGTAACTGTATATATTGCTCCGGCTGGATGGCGTTATCATAAGAAAAAGAAACCTGAAAGCGTTGTTCCAGCGTGGAAAGTGCTGAACGTAACGTAACCTTTTGTGCCTCCTGGGCAAAGAGAGCAGGGGATATGCAAAGCATAAGCAGGAATAGAACGGAACCCCAAATCCGTTGATAACTAATAGAGTACATAGTGGTTGTCTGCTGTTTTTCTGTATTTTTTACCTTTGATATGGCAAATGGTGTTTAGGACATCTTCTGCTGTCATGTTTTCATACCGCCCTGTTAACTCCCAGTTTTGGACAGTGCCTTCATGACCCAGTATGATGCCGTAATAGCGTTTGAATTTGAGCTGTACTTCTTCAAAATCAGCCTTGTCGAAGGCGAGCACGCCTTTTGCAAAATCGGAGCTGTATAGGTTCGAAAAAGAAGATACGGTAATTTTTCCCGAACGATGGACAATGGCTTTATCCCCCGGGGAGAGTATGGTGCGATCTGCCGAATGTGGATGGGATAGGCTGATTTTTCCGGAAAATAAGCTGATTTGATGCTGGGCATCCCCTTTTTCTTCCACCAGGAAGTTTGTTCCCAATACCTGGATATCGGTAAACGCGGTACGCACCGTGAAAAGGCGCTCTATGTTACGTTGGATGGCGAAATGCCCTTCTCCTTGGAGTTCCACGACCACCGAATCTTTTCGGAATACCTGTGGGTACCGAAGCGTGCTGCCTCCTGCCAGGACAACCGAACTGCCGTCCGGGAAGTTGATTTTTTTAAGTTTACCGAATTCTACATGGACCTCCTGCCATGCAGAAACCTGTTTTTGGGCAGCTATATCGTTATCTGTACCTACGCCGTCAACGGATTTTATCGTATAGGCAATAAAAAATCCCAAGACCAAAATGATAGAAGCGGCGGCAGTCCAGCTCCACCAGCGATAACGGAATCTGGTTGTTTTGGTCGATACCGTGTGGTACAGCGATTGCTTAAACCTATGCTGTTCTTCTAAAAATTCTGCCTCAGGCAAATGGACACGAAAGCCATCCAACATCCGGATAGCTTCTTCTATCTTTTCGATTTGATCAGGGTTTTCGCGGCTAAATTCTGACCAATAGCGAATTGCCGAAGGATCCGTTTTCTCATAAAAAGCAAGGAAGCTGTCATCGCAGATCAGCTCTTCTACTGTGCATTGTTTTTTATCCATTTATAGGCGTATATCACGATGTGTAATTTGTTCTTTATTCTATAGAGGGGAGGAACAACCGTTTTTACCGATTATTTTTTACTTTTTTTTTCAGGACTTTCAAAGCCTCGGAAACGAGGTTATAGATGGTGCGGACGTTGTTCTGGGTTCGATCGGCTATTTCGTCATACGATAGCTTGTCAAAATAACGTAGTTGGATGGCTTGCTTTTGTTTGGGTGTGAGCTGCTCCATCCCGAGAAGGAGTTGTTGCCATGTTTCCCGGGCTAACTCCGCACGGATCATGATATCTTCTTGTGAGTCTGCAGACGCTTCCAGGTGGGGAGCTATCGGGAATATAGTTTGACGGTCTTTCTTTTCGTTCAGTATGCGGCGTAACCAGGTGAAAAGATAGGGTTTGACAGATGATACCTGGGGGAGGCGATCCCGCTTTTCCCAAATAGAAAGGAAAAGGTACTGTATACCGTCTTTTACTGCTTCACGTGGATGCCCTAACATCACGCCGTAAGCAAATAAATCGTGGTAAGTACTTGCATATAAGCTCTCCAAGGCATCGGGAGAGCCGGTTAATACTCCTTTCCAATCGTCCAACATACTATAAATTCCGGCAAAGCTACGTATAGTTTAGAATGATTCCAAATTGTTTGCAACAACTACATACACGAATGATATTTTCCTAGACCAACTTTGTGGAAGGAACTCGCGGAAGTTTGATGATGAAGTAGCTGTTTTTCTTTTTGTCGAAATGTTGTATCTTTAGGAACGAAACCAACATAGATACTAACATGCTCCAATCTAATTTCTTCTGTTTTCAACAGCGTGCTGTCCCGTCGACAAGAACCATTGAGGGCGGATACCTTTCTTTTTTGCCTTTAAACCACCATTATCGTGTAGGTAATAACCTAGAAGCCATTTTTATGGAACTGGAAGAATGTATTCTTCTGGAATTAAAGGGAACTATTGATCCGAATGGATTTCGCATTGACCCGGCTATGGGCGAGATTAGTTTCTGGCAATTGTACCAGTTTATGAATACATCCCAGCTTTATTTACCCCACAGCCTGCCTTTGAGCGATAACCGTTGTATCTCATTTTCTACAGCGGCACAAAAAGTTCCGTTATTGCTGAATCAGGGAAAGCAATGGGCTGTTCTCATCGGCTATAAAACTGATACCGTAGCCGATTTGCTCAAAGAGTTTCCGATGTTGGCGAGCTTAGCCTACGGGAACGAATCGCCTAAAACCAACGCTTATTGGGAACCGGATATCAGTATCAACCATAGTCTACGGGATGCGTGGAATCGTCTCTGCAGACCGGAATATCTTCCTTTCCGTGGTAAGGGCGAACTCTTGTTGGACGTTTGTCGGTTGCTGGAAGAATACTGCCGGCAATTGGATCGTCAGGCAGACCAAAACGAACGAAGCCGGCTGGCGTTGTACCATAAGGCATTGGCCTATATCAATGACAACATATTGGATTCCATTAATAAGGAAACGGTTGTTAAAGGGTTGGGAGTGAATGCTCGGACGTTGGAGCGCGCATTTCAAGATAGACCGGTTAAGATAGCGGAGTATATCCAACGGATAAAACTTAATCATGCAAAAAGCCTATTATACGAAGGTGAGATGACCCTGGACCAGGTTTCTAACCTGTTGAACTATCCAAACCGGAAATACTTTAGCCGGGAATTTAAAAAATATTTTTTCCAAACCCCGAGTTCCTTTCAGAAAGAAATGGGTGAATTTCGGAAAGGTAACGAAGAAGAGGAATAAGTGCGCGTAATGGAACTTGTTTTACGGGGAATATATGTTATGTTGGCGCATCATAGCTATATTCCTGTATTTTAATCTTATTTATCGTGCAATAGCGTTGTTTTCTGGGAGAAAGTAGTTTTTTAGGGAGCGAGAAGTTTTGTTGGCGCATGACGTTTGTATTGTTGGAATACGATATGGTTTTGGGAATTTAGGCTTTTATTTCGGTGAAATAAGAAGATTTTCTGGGAAAAAGTAATTTTTTTGGTTGGATAAAATGTGCATTTCCAAGCTGTAAACGCATAAAATAACTGTTTTTGATGGGATAGGGGGTCAAATTGCGACAAAATTTTCAGCAAATCGCGATGAAAATGTCGCAATTTGACCCCCTGTTTCGTGACCCTCTATGTTATGTTTGTATCGTTGATCAACAAAAGGTTTAATTTTTAATACCCAAAAAAAACTATCATGAGTAAAGTAACATTAAAAACTGGGGGAACCAGTAACGGAGAAGCACAGTTTGTTAGATTCGTTGAAAACATCATTGTTAAATTAACAGAAAATGCAGATTTGTTTACGGACGCAGATCCGAGTATTGCCGATCTGGAACAGGCACTGGCTAAAGTCAAGCAGGCGCAGGCTGATGCAGCCTATCGGGACAAGCGTTTTGTCGTGCTCAAAAACCAGGCTTTTGCGGCGTTGAAGGCGATGGTTTATCATCTGTCGCTCTATGTAGAGCGTCAGGCAAATGGCGATGCAGCGGTCATTTTAGCAGCAGGTTTTAACCCGTCTGCACGAGGTGGCATCGGCATAGAGCCGGCACCACGACCGAAATTCCTATCGGTAGAGGTCAATGCCCGTATACCGGGGATAACCACGCTGAAGACGAGTTATTGGAAGGGTAACGTGGCCTATCGGTTTGAATACCGAAAGAAAAACAGCGACGTCGACTGGACAGTGGTCACAAGTACCCGATCTAATGTCACGATCACGGGACTGGAATCGGTACAGGAATATGAGTTCCGGGTCGCTTATGTCGGAAGGCATCCACAGATCACGTATAGCGATGTTGTGAGTTCGTACGTGTTTTAAACGTTAATCGTGTAATTTTGGCTATCCCCGCATCACGGAATATGATGCCCTCTTCGGAGTGGGATAGCCACTTTTTAAAAAAATAAATAGACAAAATATATGAAGACGATCGTTCGCCCACATCCACTAAAAGATATTATCCTGGAATTTGATGAATCCAAGGAGCAGCCAGACTACGAAAAAGAAGCTTTAGAACGTTACTACATGGCGCATGATGTGGTGTGGGATTTGAGACAACGGCTGGAATATTTGGCAAAAGGTCTGTTGGCTATACAGGAGCATACGCGTGAAAGCGAGATGGAAGCCCTCCGCTTGGATCAAAGCCTGGTCTTTGTGGAAGATAGCCTGGGCTTGTCTGACGGCAAGAACCTGCCGGAAATAAAGGATGAATTTACCATTGATGTGACCGGTTTATTTCAGGATTTGGAAGAGCACAATAGAGCGGTGCAGGATTTATATGTGCTCGTGGATGATATGACTCAACGCTACAACTATGAAATAGATCTGATTGATCCGGCCGACGAGTACCAAGAACATTGGCCGGTACATGGTCGGCATTTCGGCATATTCGACGAGGTGTATCCGCGTTATGAGGAGCTCTCGGTCAATATCGTTTCCCTGGACGATGATGAACAAACCTTTTTGGAGATTTACGGGGAGATGTTTGAGGTGTACCGGGAGAACTTAGATTTTGCGGAGAAAGTCTTTGAGGCTTATCGACGGTTGATCGAACTGGTTGACCCGATATATAAACGGGCATCGATTGCGATGGTGATCATGAATCAGAAGATGGGAAACCTTCCTAATTAAGGGGTTGCTCTTTCGCGCTTAAAAAAATCAAAAAATAATTTTGCAAATCAGATTTTACCCCTATATTTGCACACGCAATAACCGAAAGGCTTGGAGAATTAGCTCAGCTGGTTCAGAGCACCTGCCTTACAAGCAGGGGGTCACTGGTTCGAACCCAGTATTCTCCACATCATATAGAACCTTGGGAGATTAGCTCAGCTGGTTCAGAGCACCTGCCTTACAAGCAGGGGGTCACTGGTTCGAACCCAGTATCTCCCACAACACAAAAAAGTCCTTTTTTGATAGAAAAAAGGGCTTTTTTTATGCAGTATCACATAACCAACGTCCATTCAATTTCCTGTTTGTGTTCTGGAATTCTGTTCCATTGTTCCGAAATTTCGTCAAAATAAGTTCGTCTGTTAAAACTATACTAAAGAAGAACGATTGTAATCAATAAAATGCTGGGAAATAAAAAATGATACAAAAAGTGTTTTTGTCGTACGGAATATTTCCGTATATTTGCATCAATAAATTTATTTTATTATGGAGAAGCAATTGACATTATCAAAAAAAGCAAGATTTGATGCTAAGATCCCAAAGGTTCAGAAGGAGCTTTTTGAACATGCTGCCAGTTTGGGAGGGTTTCGTACCCTTACAGATTTTGTAATCAATGCTGTACAGGAGAAAGCGACTGCCATTATTCAAGAACATAATACCATTCTTGCATCTGAAAAAGACCGTGAAATATTTTTTAACGCTTTAACCAACCCTGTAGGTCCAAACAAAAGATTGCAGGATGCAGCAGAGCAATATAAAAAATTCATACAAGAGAATAAATGAGCATCAGAATAGAGCCACTTAACTCCTCCTTAAACAAGAAGGCCTTTAATTGTGGTAAGGAAATGCTCGACAACTATTTTCATTTTCAGGCTAGCCAGGATGTCAAACGCAAATTATGCGTTGTGTTTGCCATGTTTGAAGATACGACTGTGAAAGGTTATTATACGCTTTCAAATGCTTCCATTCCGGCAGAGATGATGCCCGAATCCATCAAAAAAAAGATGCCTAAATCCTATGAGGCACTTCCTGTAACCTTACTCGGCAGACTAGCCATTGATACAAAATTTAAAGGTCAAGGTTTGGGTAGCATTATATTAATTGATGCACTTAAGCGGAGTTATGATGCCAGCAAAAGTTTGGGATCCATAGGAGTCGTCGTTGACCCATTAGATAGCGACGCCGTTGCATTCTATAACAAATTTGGTTTTATTCTTTTGCCCGATAGTGGGAAGATGTTTTTGCCGATGGCAGATATCGCTCGGCTGGGATTTTAATTCTTTACACCTTATCTTTTCAAATTTGTATATGGTAGGTGTTATTGACCATAACAAAGATGCAATACCATGGGCTTGTAATAGGATATCCGGTGCTTTTTCCTTTTATAAATCTTCTTAGAAGATAAGAATATTAGACCCCAATGTTGTACCTTTATCGATTATTCTTAGTCCAAATGCAAATTTATGGTTATTGACACCGAGAAAATGGAATTGATTGCGATTCCTTTTTTACGACATAAGGTGTGACAGCTTGACGACATATCAATATATATGGAAGAATGTACTATATTTAATGAGATAAAGAAATTAGCACAATTTGCGCACTACTCCAAACGTGAACAAATCGTTCAAGGCGTAATTAACGCCTTAGAACAAAATCTTATTCGACGGGGGGATACGATGCCTTCTGTCAATAAAATGATTCAAAAACTGGGATTTGCCCGACAAACTATTGTCAATGCCTATCAAGAACTTATCGAAAGAGGTATCTTGGAATCCAAAAACCGTCTGGGATATTTCGTCGCCTCGGATGAGAGCCACCAACAATTGAAAGTTTGTTTGATCATTTATGCCTTCGATACTTTCCAGGAAACTTTTTATGAGACTTTTCGGAAGAGTTTGGGAGAGCATGTAAAAGTAGATGTGTTTTTTCATCATAACAATTTTGAGGTTTTTCAGCAAACCATCAATACGGTAAATGCTAAATACGGTGTATATGTTGTCGCGCCTATAGAGCGTCCGGAAACAGCTCCATTGCTGGAACAGCTCCCTCCGCAGAAAACCTTAATTGTAGACAGACACATTTCGTTGGATCCCTCTTACTCCTATATTGCACAGGAATTCAAGAACTCTTCTTATCAGGTGTTTGTCAGTTTGCTGGACGATATCCGACGATTTGATGAATTTATTTTCTTATTCAAGCCTTTTTCTGCTGAACCCAATGATGTGCTGCTTTCTTTCCAACAGTTTATAGCAGATTACCAAGTCAACGGGGTAATTAAAAACGAATATGAATCCGGAAGTATAGAAAAGAATAAAGTATATTTCACGATCCATAACCTGGAACTGTGGGAGATGTTGAAAGACGTTAAAAATAAAGGGTTTAAGTTAGGTGTTGACGTAGGGATACTTTCCCATAATGATGACCATGTGAAGGAAATCATTTTTGATGGAATAACTACTTTTTCCATCGATTTTGCTGAAATGGGTGTATTAGCGGCCGAATTCGTCAAACACAGAAAACCCATTAAGTATATCATGCCTACAAAGCTGTTTAAACGAAATTCGCTTTAGCTTGCATCATGTTAGCTCTTTCTGCCATAAGTTTCATTTTTTTCATTCTGGCGGCGTTAATCTTATCCATTTACCTCAGTCGGAAAAGAAAAGGAAGTCAGACTGTCGCCGGGTTCTTTTTAGCTAACCGTGCAAATGGGTTTATTTTAGTAGGCGCGTCGTTGTATTTGAGCAACTTAAGTGCTAACCAACTGATTGGAGAGAACGAATCCGTATACATCAACAATATGTCTGTTATCGGATGGGGTGTTTCTTCTGTTTTTGCCATGTTGCTCGTGGCAGAATACTTTATTCCTATTTATCTAAAATCAGGCATCAATACGGTTCCGGAATTTTTAGAAAAACGCTATGACAGCGGCACGAAGAATTTGGTCTCGCTTGTTTTTCTATTGGGATATCTACTGAATTTGCTCCCCACGACACTTTATGGAGGCGCTCTTGCTCTTGATAGCCTCTTCGACATTTCTGGATATATCCAGATAGATTACTGGCAAACGATTTGGATATTGGTTTGGTTTATCGGTTTGGTTGGGGTTATTTTTACCGTTCTCGGCGGATTAAGTGCCATTACGATATCCGACACCATATTGAGCGTCGGGCTGCTGATCCTCATGGTAGCTATTCCGTACTTTGGACTTAAATATCTGGGAGAGGATTCGGTATATCAAGGTCTTAAAACCGTGCTATCAAACAAAAAAGAACATCTCAATGCTATTGGTGGGCCACAAGATGCTATTCCTTTCTCTGCACTATTTACGGGTGTATTTATTGCCAACCTTTATTATTGGGGAATGGAGCAATATATTGTCCAGCAAATTATTGCCGGAAAGAGCCTTGCGGAGAGCCAAAAAGGGGTAGCTTTAACCTGTTTCTTGAAATTGCTCAGCCCATTATTGATTAATATCCCAGGATTAATTGCGGTTAATTTATATGTTGACTTACCGCACACGGCGAGTGTATTTCCGTTATTGGCTAGAGATGTATTACCTGCGGCAATGAGTGGATTGACGGCCGCGATATTGCTAGGGGCAGCCATTAATACATTCAATGTAGGATTGAACGGTGCGAGTTCACTGTTTATTTTTAATATTTACAAACCTATTTTCGCCAAAAAGCATAAAGAAGAGGTGTCGGAAAAACGAATATTGAGGACCGGTAAACTGTTCCAGATTGGGATATCACTTTTTGCGATGAGCATCGCCCCGTTTATCATTTACAGTGACAAAGGCTTCTATTTTTATATCCAGAAAGTTAGTGGCATATTCAGTGTACCCATTTTTACGATTCTATTCCTAGGTTTTTTCAAGACTAAGATTCCGCCCATTGCCGCAAAAGCAGGTATTTTCTTTTATATTGTCTGCTACATTTTTACCCAGTTTATTTTAAATACTTCTCTTCATTTCCTGCATTGGATGGGTATTTTGTTCGTGGCTACAGCCCTTCTTATGTTTGTCATCGGACGGCTTTATCCCATGGCACAGCCGTTTCAACTTATACAAGAGAATAAAGTAGAAATAGTGCCTTGGAGAAATCGGGGCTACTATTACGTACTGCTCCTTGGTTTAATGATCTTGGTGTATTGGATATTTTCTCCATTAGGCATTGCATAAACACGGTCTGTTTCATTCAAATTAATTTTTGAAATTTTTTTTAACAAATTATTTGTCCAATAAATGTATTTGTATTACCTTTGACATAGTATAGTATAGAACAGATGATTAATTGTCTATATTTTACAGTATTATAAACAGTATTATTATAAACCTATAGTTACTAATTAATAATTATTATGAATAATGGAAATACTCATTTTTTAATCAGCGGGTTAAAACTGTGTTTATTCCTGATGTGTTTAGCCACGATGGAGGGCGTTTTTGCTCAAGAACAAACCAAAACTATTGCGGGGACGGTAACCGACTCGTTAGGGGTAGGATTGCCAGGTATCAGTATTTCTGCGCAGGACAATCCTAGGATTGGGACGCGGACGGACGTAAACGGGAAATATGTATTAGACGTTCGAGCAGGAACCATTCTCCGTTTTTCAAATGTCGGTTTTGTAGATCGTTTGGTTACTGTACAGGCAGATCAAGACATCGTTAACGTGATGTTGGAGGAATCGAATACCGGCATCGATGAAGTCGTGGTCACGGCATTAGGACAACGACAACGGAGGGAAGCTATTGTCGGATCCGTAAGTACAGTTCAACCCGGTAATCTCAAAATTCCGGCCAGTAACTTGACGAATGCCCTTGCGGGGCAAGTCGCGGGTGTCATAGGCTATCAACGTAGTGGTCAGCCAGGACAAGACAATTCTAACTTTTTTATTCGCGGAGTAACAACTTTCGGTTATAAGAAAGATCCATTGATTCTAATTGATAATGTGGAGATGGGTGCGTCTGACCTCGCTCGTTTACAGGTAGATGATATTGAAAGTTTTTCGATCCTAAAAGATGCCAGTGCTACCGCTTTATATGGTGCAAGGGGGGGGAATGGTGTAATACTTATTAGTACCAAATCCGGAAAGGAGGGTACTGCACGCATTGGAGTTAGGTTAGAACAATCAAGCTCCCGGTCAGCATTTATGCCAAAAGTTGCGGATCCAATTACCTATATGCGTCTCTATAATCAGGCCTCTATAGGTAGAGAACCGCTTAACGGCGAACCTTTTAGTGAGAATAAAATTTACGAAACACAAGCGACCTTGGACGGAGCGCCTGGAAGCAATCCATATGTATATCCTGCTGTAGATTGGCTGGGCCTTCTATTTAAAGATGCAACCTCTACCCAACGTGCAAATCTGAATGTAAGCGGTGGTGGCGGAGTTGCCCGTTATTACGTGGCAGCATCTTATAACTTAGACAATGGAATTATGCGGCAGGATTCTAGAAATGTCGGCCAGACCAATGTAAAGTTCCAGAATTACCAATTGCGTGCAAATGTCAATATCGATCTTTCAAAAAATACAGAATTGGTGGTGCGTCTATCGGGCAATTTTAATGATTACCATGGACCGCGCGCAGCGGATGGTGGATTTTCAACGGATCTTTATAATGTTGCCATCCATACAAGTCCCGTTTTATTCCCTGCTTATTATGAACCGGATGAGGCAAATAAGGATGTGCAACATATCCTTTTTGGAAACGTTGGCGGTACCGGAAACAACAGTATCCTTTATAATAACCCCTATGCACAACTTTTAATGGGACATAAAAATTCCGTAGAGTCGCGATTGTCTGCGCAACTTGAATTGAATCAGAAATTAAATTTTCTGACGCAGGGCTTGAATTTCAGAAGTATATTTAATACAAATCGTTATGCTTATTTTGACTCGCAACGCCAGTATTCTCCTTATTATTACAACGTAGGTTCATACGACAAGCCTAGTGACACATACGTATTGAATTGGCTTAATTCATACCCAACTGGCAATAATGTGGCCCGAGAATATCTGGACTACAATCCAGGTCGTTCGGATCAGAACTCTTTCTTTTATTTCCAGGCCAGTTTAGATTACAATAGAAGCTTTGATAAAAACAATATCAGTGCTACGTTAATTGGTACGGCACAGGAAAACCGCTACTCTAACGCCAACAGCTTGTTTAATTCACTTCCCTATAGAAATATGGGTTTGGCAGGCCGTCTAACCTATAACTACGACAACCGATATTTTATCGAAACAAACTTTGGTTATAATGGCTCAGAGCGTTTTTCGAGAAACAATCGTTTCGGTTTTTTCCCGACCATCGGAGCCTCATGGGTGATCTCCAATGAAGATTTTTGGTCGCCCATCGCAGAAGTCGTAAACAAAATGAAGTTGCGTGCCAGCTACGGATTGGTAGGTAATGATGCGATCAGCGATCGACGATTTTTCTATCTTTCTGATGTGAATCTTAATGGCGGAGGTAACTATGCCAGCTTTGGTACGAACAACTATACAAGGAATGGCGTGTTTATTAACAATTATGAAAATTTAGATGTCACTTGGGAAACATCACGACAGGCAAATTTTGGTGTAGAATTTTCATTATTTAACAGGCTAGATGTAATTGCTGAATATTATAACAATTTTAAATATAACATATTAATGAATCGTGCTTCGGTTCCCAGTACATTGGGGTTGGAGTCTGGTATTTCTGCAAACTTAGGTGAGGTTCGTTCACAAGGTGTAGATCTTTCCTTGGATTATCGACACAATTTTGGAAATGGTTTCTCTGCGGCAGTTCGGTCAAACTTTACTTTTGCTAACAATAAATATGTCAAGTATGAAGAACCAGAATGGCCATTTTCTTACCAACGCTTAACGGGTCAAGGTCTTGGTCGTCGGGTAGGTTACATCGCTGAGCGTCTTTTTGTTGATGATGAAGAAGCTAGAAACTCGCCACAACAAATCTTTTCTACAAATGGATATGCACCTAGAGGAGGTGACATCAAGTACCGTGATCTGAACGGCGACGGCAGGATAGACGGTGACGATAGAACATCCATCGGTTTTTCGCAGGATCCCGAGATCGTTTATGGATTTGGGCTATCGACGAGCTATAAGAATTTTGATCTTTCTGGTTTTTTTCAAGGACAGGCACGAGCTTCTTTCTTTATGGATCCTGAACGTGTGAGTCCATTTGTTCCGAGCCCCGATCCATATATAGGCGGCCATACACAACTGCTTGAAGCTTTTGCAAATGACCACTGGTCAGAAGAAAATCAAAACTTATACGCTACCTATCCAAGGATGTCCGTGACGCACGCACAACTGGAAAATAATAGGCAGATAAGTACGTGGTGGATGCGTGATGGACGTTTTATACGATTGAAATCTTTAGAATTTGGGTACACCTTAAACCCAAATTTTAGTCGACGTCTGTATTTGAGTAACGCGCGTATATATCTCAATGGATTAAACCTCTTTACGTGGGCGCCTTTTAAAATATGGGATCCGGAATTGGGAGGACAGGGGTTCAATTATCCAATTCAAAAAGTGTTTAATGTCGGTGTAAATGTTACATTTTAATTACGTAATAAAATGAAAAAATTAGTCGTAAAAATCGGCGTGTTTTGCTGTGTGTTGAATATGTTATCCTGCAATGATTTTTTAGCGGTGACACCTGACAACGTGGGCACAATAGACCACGCCTTTCGCAATAGAAATGAAGCGGAAAATTACCTTTTTTCGTGTTACGCATATCTCCAGCGGGCCGCAAATCTGGCAACCGATCCGGCTTTTACTACATCTGGAGAACTAATCTACCCAAATAATCTGATTGACTATTTAGGTTTTAATAGGGGGGGATTCAATGTGCTTAGAGGATTTCAATCTGCAGCTAGTCCCGCTCTAAATACTTGGAACGGAGAAAACGGCAGCTATAACTTCTTCCGTTCCATCCGTCTCTGTAACAATCTGATGGACAATATCGATAAACCCATAGACTTAACTGAAGCGGAAAAGCGACGCTGGATAGCAGAAGCCAAATTCTTAAAGGCCTATTATCATTTCTATTTAATGCGTATGTATGGCCCCATACCGTTAATGAAAGAAAATCTTCCGATTAATAGTACAACTGAAGAAGTTCGTGTCTATCGCAATTCAGTCGACGAAGTAGTCGAATATATTGTAGAGCTTTTGGAAGAAGCCATTCCTGATTTACCCGAATCTATTCAGAACATCAATAGTGAATTGGGAAGGGCAACTAAAGTAATTGCATTGGGATTAAAAGCAGATGTGTTAATGACGGCAGCTAGTCCGCTTTTCAATGGAAATCCAGATTATGCACAAATAACGGATAACACAGGGAAATTCCTCTTTTCACAAGTATTTGACAATGAAAAATGGAAGATTGCAGCAGACGCTTGTTTGGCTGCAATACAGGAAAGCGAACAGCTACAACTGCGGTTATATACATTTGTTAATCCGCCTAATATTGGGACGTTATCCGATTCGTTACGTACCGTATTGAGTATACAAAATTCTGTGACAGAACGCTGGGATCAGAACCCGGAATTTATTTGGCCGAACGCACCTAGCTCTGGATACCAAGGTTTTGCTACGCCCCGCTTGACGGCTTTAGCGGTTAATAACGCGTGGTCTAATCCAGGAACGTTCTCTGCACCGATTAGTATGCAGGAATTGTTTTATTCAGATAAGGGTGTTCCTATTAACGAAGATAGAACTTGGGACTATGGTGGAAGGTACAGTCTCAAAACTGCTGAGGCAGAAGATCGATTCTTCGTTAAGGAAGGGTATACGACAGTTAAAGCACATTTTGGACGGGAAGCTAGATTTTATGCAAGCCTCGCCTTTGATGGAGGTGTCTGGTTTGGCAATGACGTATACAATCAGGAAAATGCTTATTTCGTGCAAGCCCGCGGAACCGCTGCATTTGCCGGGCCAAAAGATATGGTTCGTTTAAATATAACGGGATATTGGCCAAAAAAATTGGTGCATTACCAATCGGTTTACGACGATGGTTTTAGACAGGTTGAATTCCATTTACCCATTATCCGTCTGGCTGGACTTTATTTGTGGTATGCGGAAGCGCTGAATGAGTATTATGGTCCCACTAACGAGGAAATATTCCTCTATTTGGATGCGGTAAGAGAGCGTGCCGGATTAGAAGGGGTAAGGGAAGCTTGGACAAAATATTCTCGAATTCCTAATAAACCCAATACTAAGGAAGGTTTGAGAAGTATCATTCATCAAGAACGTCGTATTGAGCTTTGTTTCGAAGCTCGTGCAGGTTGGGATTTAAGGCGCTGGAAAGAAATGCAAGAGGCTCTTAGTGAACCTTTTCAGGGATGGAGCATTTATCAAGGTCAAGCGGAAAATTATTATAGGCCAGTTACCCAGTTTATGCCAATTTTTGGGCTGAAAGATTATTTATGGCCCATTAAAAGCTATGATTTAATACAAAATCCTAATCTTGTACAAAACCCATATTGGTAGGACTTAAAAACTTAAAAGAAATGGAATTTATATTATATAATAAAATAAAAAGCATTTATCTGCTTGCTTTCATCTGTTTAATCAATTTTCAGGGGTGCGAAGAAATAACAAATTACAACGAGATTATTTCAGCTGATAAGACGAAACCAGAGAACGTAAAGGATGTACGTGTTGAAAATTTTAACGGAGGCAGTCGTATTCTTTATACGTTGCCAAATTCTGATAATATCCTGTATGTTCAGGCAAAATATACCATTCGAGATGGCGTTAACAGAGAGACAAAATCAAGTTATTATACCGATACTGTTATCGTAGACGGTTTTGCCGAAAGTAAAGAATATGACGTAACCCTCACGGTAGTATCGCGCGCCAACGTATCTTCAGATCCTCTTACCGTAAAAGTACATCCCGATGAACCTTATTATAAATTAATAAAAAGAGAACTTACAACACGCGAAGACTTCGGGGGGATAAATATTCGGACGCTTAATCCCGACAGGCAGTCTATCGGCATTATATTGCTGGCGTTGGATTCTAACACAAATTCGCTGGCGATAAATGATCAGCATTTTAGCAAAGACGATATTATATCTTACTCCGTTAGGGGCCTTTCAGCAACTCCAAAAAGTTTGGGGGTTTATGTACAAGATAGATTTGGCAACCGTTCTGATACGACCTTACTTACGATAACCCCATTGCCAGAATTCTTGATGGATAAGTCAAAGTTCTTTACCTATCGCCTAGCTTCTGACGCAGATCTTTACACCGATGGAGGCTGGAATGTAGACCGGCTGTGGGATAATAATACCGGTGAACCCGGATGGCATACGGAAGCATCGGCCAAAGGAATGCCTATTTTGGTGACCTTTGGTATGGGGGTAAAAGCTAAGCTAAGCAGGTTCGTCCTATGGAATAGACCAGGACAATATTCATATAGCCATGGTAATCCGAGAATATTTTCTTTGTGGGGTTCGGATAAAGATTCGCCTCAGGATATTAAGTTGCCCATATCGGCTCCAGAAGGAGCGCAAGTAGGCGATTGGATCAATTTAGGGAACTTTAATTATCCCAATCCACCATCGGGCGCAGCGCCGACAGCTGTAACTGATTCGGACCGAGCTTTCGTAGCAGCAGGAGTAAATTTTGATGTGCCGATTTCAAGTCCTGCAATTCGTTATCTGAGATTGAATATTGCTGAAACGTGGTCTGGAGGCGAATTTGCTCATAGCCAGGAGATTTCAGTATATGGCACGGTTGAACAATAAAAGCACAGAAGTGGATGTAAGAATAACGGTATGTTAATAAAATTTAAAAACATGAAATGCAAAACTAATATAGTTCGGTTACTGACGTTGCTGCTAGTGTTATACACATTGTCCTGTGATAATAAAGATACCGATTTTAGAGACTTTTTCGGGGATAAGGAAATTGTTTATCCTGGAGTCGCAACAAAAATCATCAGCAAGAGCGGGAAAAACCGAGTCGCTATTGAATTTACACCAAGTCCCGATCCGTCGATTACTAAATATTTGGTTTTTTGGAACAATAAGAGAGATTCTTTGGTTTTTCCTGCAGTCGAACCAGATGCCGAAAACCGGATGACCTTATATGTTCCCAATTTGGACGAGTATACCTATTCATTTATGATTTACTCTGTTGATGATAAAGGTAATCGGTCAATACCGCTTGAAATCAATAATGTTAAAGTATTCGGAGGAATATATGAGAGAGGTTTGCTTAACCGTGCCTATAATGTAGATAATCCGTACACGTATGATTATGAAAACCATTTGGTTACTTTGAATTTTTTGCCTACGGACACCTTGGATGGTTTTAATGTAGGAACGATGATACGTTATCAGACAAACCAGGGACACACAATAGAAAAAGAACTGTCTTCTAATCAGAACAATATTGTATTACCTGATTTTAAGCATGGCACAGAAATAACTTATCGTTCTTCTTATATTCCTGAAAGAAATGCGCTGGATACTTTCGCTGTTGTAGAATATGATACTTATGCCGCGATATACGCCTTATTTGAATGTGATAAAAGCATTTTTGCAGAAGTAAATTTACCTTTTGATGTGGGAATCTATAACGGCGATCAATGTCCAGTAAGCAAGTTATGGGATGGAAGTGTCGGACCGCAAGGCTATCCTAATATTTTTCACTCTGCTGACGGAAGTAAAATGCCGCAGGCTATCACCCTGGATCTAGGTAGAGTGTATACCAATCTTGCAGTGCTGGAAGAAACAGGAAGAGATTGTTGTGGTAATCCACTGCGCTTTGAGGTATGGGGAATCGATGATATTACCGACGCAGCCCCCACAGTTGATCCCGCTGATGCGGCGTGGGCGCAACAATCTATAGACAAAGGCTGGACACTACTGAGGGACGTGATCCGTACAGATAATGGCAGTGCTGCCATGCGGTTTGATCTGATGGAGAATCCTCCGCCTGTACGCTATATTCGTATTCGAATTAAACAGGTAGATGGTGGTGGAAATACCAGCAATATGAGTGAACTGACATTTTGGAATAAGGAATAGAAGCAGATAATAATTTTTGAACATTAACATGATAATGAGAATCAGTTTAGTTTTAATTTGTATAGGATGGTTGGTAATCGTAAAGGCGTATGGCCAACAAGAAAAAGAGGTGCGTTTGACATCCTATGTTAATCCTTTTATTGGTACTGGGCCTGTCGACGGTAATAGTCTTTCAGGTAATAATTATCCTGGCGCAACTGTTCCATTTGGTATGGTGCAGCTGAGTCCTGATACGAAAGATATCCCCGATTGGAATGCGGCGTCAGGGTATGACTATAACGACCCTACGATTGCCGGATTCAGTCATACACATCTGAGTGGTACAGGCGTTGCGGAATTCTTTGATCTACTTGTCATGCCAATGACAGGAGAGCGACATACCCAAGCAGGTGATGTAAATGATTCATCAACAGGATATCGTTCGAAATTCTCGCATGATAAAGAACAGGCAAAGCCGGGATATTATAAAGTTCAGCTTTTGGATTATGATATTACTGCCGAATTAACGGCAACGACACGGGCTGGTTTTCATCGATATACCTTTCCGGAACAGACACATGAAGGGTATATCTTGCTAGATCTCAATCACACCCTTAATAAAGGCGCATGGGGTACCAAAATTATCCAGTCACAGATTCGTGTGTTAAATGACCATACTATTGAGGGATTTAGAGTACTAACTGGCTGGGCGAAGATGAGAAAGGTCTATTTTCGGGCTGAGTTCTCTAAGCCTATTGTTAGGAATCTAATCATAGATGGTGAATATGAATATGAGAACGAACGTGTCGTAAACGGGAATAATTTACGTGCCATATTTGATTTTGACGTAACGGATGGGCAACCGGTACTAATGAAAATTGGTTTATCTCCCGTCAGTACAGCTAACGCACAGGAAAACCTGAGTTCCGAGATAGCAGATTGGAATTTTGATGGCATCGTAGCCGCGGCGGATGCACTTTGGGAAAAAGAATTACGCAAAATTGTGGTCGAAGGATCTGAAAAAAAGAAAACGGTATTCTATACGAGTCTTTATCATGCTTTTCTTCAGCCAAATTTGATGTCAGATGCAAACGGTGATTACGTAGCAACCGATTATGTAACCAGAAATAATAAGGAAGCTCCGTTTTATTCTACGTTTTCGCTATGGGACACCTATAGAGCAGCGCATCCTCTTTACACCATCGTGCAGCAGAGACGAAGTACTGATTTCGTAAATAGTTTGCTGTCTCAGTATGATGCTTATGGTTATCTGCCTATTTGGCAATTGTGGGGTCAGGAGAACTATTGCATGATCGGTAATCATGCTATACCGGTTATAGTCGATGCAATCTTTAAAGGTCTACCAGGTATTGATATTGAAAGAGCTTATGAGGCGGTTAAAAATTCTTCGGTGACTACACACTTAAATTCACCATTTAAGTTATGGGACCAATACCAATATATGCCAGAAGATTTACAGACGCAATCGGTGTCAATTACATTGGAAATGGCATATGACGACTGGTGTGTGGCACAGTTAGCAAAGAAATTGGGAAAGACGTCAGATTATGAATATTTTACGAAACGTTCCTTATATTATAAAAATATCTATGATACAAAAAGTGCCTTTTTTAGAGGAAAGAACTCCGATGGAAAATGGCTTGAGCCTTTTGATCCACTTGAATATGGAGCAAATGGAGGAAACCCCTTTACGGAAGGCAATGCCTGGCAATATTTTTGGTATGTGCCGCATGACATTGAAGGGTTAATTGAATTAACAGGAGGGAAAAGCAACTTTAGCCAAAAATTAGATACCTTTTTTACGTTGGAGACAGCAGCCGATGCGACTAATCATAACGCCTCTGGGTTTATAGGCCAATATGCGCATGGTAATGAACCTAGTCATCATGTAAGTTATCTGTATAATTATGTTGGGCAACCATGGAAGACGCAACATTATGTTTCGGAGATTGTAAATCGCTTGTATACTGATAATCATGCTGGCTATCCCGGAAATGAAGATTGTGGACAGATGTCCTCCTGGTACGTGTTCAGTGCATTAGGTTTCTATCCAGTGAATCCCGCGGATGGCGTTTACGCCATCGGATCTCCCTTTTTTAGCGAGGCAACAATACAGTTGGAGAATGGAAATAGATTCCGTATTAAAACTAAGAAAAAGTCTGAGGAAGATATTTATATTCAGTCTGCGAAATTGAATGGTAAACCACTTAATGTTCCTTTTTTAAAGCATGAGAATATCATAAAAGGAGGCGAACTTGAATTTATATTAGGGAAATCCCCCAATAAGAAATGGGGTACTTCACCTATAACAAGAAGTTTATATTAAAATTTAAAAAAATAACTTTTTACGTGTTTTTTGGATGAGGAATAGTACAGCGCAGTATACTTTAACGCCATTGGGAAACACTTATAAATTTAAAGTAATTATTTTGAACAAATACTAGAGCGTTCGTATATCATGAAAATAAAAAAAATAGCTATCCTTTTAATTTTTTTGTGGACCTGCACGACAACTGCACAACCTTTTAATGCATTAACACTTTGGGATGACAAACCTGCTAAGGATTGGATGACACAATATTATCCTATCGGTAACGGACGATTAGGTGCCATGTTATCTGGTGGAGTGACGCAAGACCATATTCAATTTAATGAACAATCTTTATGGACAGGCGACGAACAGGAAACAGGTGCCTATCAAGCTTTTGGTGATGTTTTTATAGATTTTGATGAACAATCTTCCGACGGGCAAGGTTACCGACGATCATTGAACCTTCGGGAGGCAAGTCACCATGTAAAATACCAGTCGAATGGCCAGACCTTTCAACGCTGCGGTTTTGCTAATCATCCTGATAATGTATTGGTGTTCACGTATAAAGCTAATGCCAAAGGCGCCTATTCCGGACGCATCCGATTAATCGATGCCCACGGAGCTATCATCTCAGGCGATCACGATGCATTACACTTTAGCGGCCAGTTGGAAAATAAGCTCCGCTACGGAGCCTCGTTAAAAATAAAGCATGTCGGTGGAACGGTCGGGTTTCAAAAAGACGAAAATAACACGGTGAGTCTGGAATTTAAAGCTGTAGATTCCTTCACACTCTATCTCGTTGCGGCCACTGATTATAGTCCATTACGAAGTAACAATTGGAGAGCTGGAGATCCAGTTATCAAAAATAAACGAACACTGGATAACATCCTTAAAAAATCGGATGAACAGCTTTTTAAAGCGCATGTAGCGGATTATCAAGCCCTTTTTAACCGGTTTAGTCTATCTATTGGCAAACGGAACAAGAAAAATAATATCAAAACCACCGTACAACGCATTATCGACTATAAAAAGGAGACCGACCCAAGTTTAGAGACACTGCTCCTACAATATGGGCGATACTTATTGATCAGCTCATCCAGAAAAGGCGGACTACCGGCCAACTTACAGGGTTTATGGAACAATAGTAATACACCACCATGGCGATCGGATTATCATTCCAACATCAATGTACAAATGAATTACTGGCCGGCAGAAGTAAGCAACCTTGCTGAATGTCACGTTCCTTATCTGGAGTATATCCAATCCATGCGCGAAGTAAAGAAACAAAATACACAGGTGGAATTCCCAGGTGTACGGGGTTGGACAGTGCGCACCGAAAATAACATTTTTGGCGGAGAAAGCTTTAGTTGGAACGCCCCAGGCAGTGCATGGTTTGCACAGGCGCTATGGGAACACTATGCTTTTAATCAGAATAAGGATTATCTTAAAAATTTTGCGTATCCCATCCTAAAAGAAATTTGCGAATTCTGGGACGACCACCTCAAGCGTCGTGACGACGGTACGGTAGTAGCTCCCAATGGTTGGTCGCCAGAGCATGGTCCTACGGAAGATGGCGTGAGCCACGATCAGCAAATTATCTATGACTTATTCACCAATTATGTAGAGGCTTGCGATTCTTTACGGATTGATCCCGAATATCGAAACCACATTGCAACGCTACGAGATCAGCTATTGAAGCCTAAGATCGGCAGATGGGGGCAATTGCAGGAGTGGGAAACAGACCGCGACGATCCGGAAGATAAGCATAGACATGTATCCCACCTTTTTGCACTACATCCCGGAAGACAGATTTCGGTTAACAATACACCTGAGCTTGCAGAGGCCGCCCGCGTCAGCCTTACGGCAAGAGGCGATGAGTCTACCGGCTGGTCCATGGCTTGGAAAATGAATTTTTGGGCAAGGCTTCAAGATGGTAACCATGCATACACCATTCTACATAACTTTATTACGTTGGCTGCTAGCGAAGGTGTCGATTATGATAGCGGAGGAGGTGTATATGAAAATTTGCTTTGTGCACATCCGCCTTTCCAGATCGATGGCAACTTGGGTTACGTGGCAGGCGTGTGTGAAATGCTGGTACAAAGTCAAGAAGGCTTTATCGATCTTCTTCCTGCCGTTCCCGATCAATGGAAATCCGAGGGAAAAGTATCCGGTCTCCGGGCTCGTGGTGATATCACTGTGGATATGACATGGAAAGATGGAAAAGTCGTGTCCTACCGATTGACTTCTTCCAACAAAAAGAACGTAAAGATCAAAATCAATGGCCATTTTAAAGACGTGATTGTTAGCCAACTGTAGTTTTTTATATTTAGTATATCTCATATGACCTGTAATCGTAACCTCTATTTATTTTCTGCATTATGCCTGTTTGTTTTACCACTTCACGCTCAACAGCATTTAAAATTGTGGTATCATGAACCTGCCGAAACTTGGGAAGAAACGCTACCTCTTGGAAACGGGCGCCTTGGCATGACGCCAGACGGAAATGCAACGCATGAAACGATTGTCTTAAACGATATTACGTTGTGGTCTGGCGCTGTACAGGATGCCAATAACTACGATGCCCATAAAAGTTTGCCAAAAATCCGACAATTGATACTGGAAGGAAAAAACGATGAAGCACAAGATCTGGTGAATACCAATTTTGTATGTTTAGGGCCGGGATCCGGTGGCGCGCAATGGGGTAAGTTCCAAACTTTAGGAAGCCTTCATCTGGATCAGTATTATGGCGAAAATACCGCAATAGAAATCAAGAATTACAAACGTACACTGGATTTGCAGGAAGCTATCGCAACATCGAGTTATACAGTAAACGACGTTCATTATCAAAAAGAGTATTTTTCCAGTTTTGATGATGACGTGAATGTGATTCGTTTAACTGCTGACCAACCACGGATGTTAAACCTACAGATCGCCCTACGCAGGCCTGAAAAGTTTACGGTAAAAACGACCGATCAGGAATTGTTTATGTATGGACAGCTGGATAATGGAACCGATGGAAAGGGGATGCAGTATGAAGCAAGAGTTCGTGTCCAATTAAAGGATGGTATGCTCGCTAACACGGACACCTCGCTGGTGATCCAAAATGCATCCGAGGTCATACTATTTCTCGCTGCTGCTACCGACTTCCGACAACGTGACCACAAACGAGAAGTACGCGAAGTACTTGACGCGGCCTATCAGAAACCCTATGCGCTGCAAAAGAAAAAACATA
This sequence comes from Sphingobacterium micropteri, assembly GCF_014692515.1. Taxonomy (GTDB): domain Bacteria; phylum Bacteroidota; class Bacteroidia; order Sphingobacteriales; family Sphingobacteriaceae; genus Sphingobacterium; species Sphingobacterium micropteri. The sequence goes on from NZ_JACOIK010000002.1 coordinate 346,667, forward strand.
CGCAAAACTTCAGCAAATTATTTGGACGGGTGAAGCTGGATTTAGGGAAAGGAAGAGAAACGGAATGGTCTACCCGTCAACGATTGGATAATTATTATGAGGGTTATGCAGATGATGTATCCTTACCTGCATTATTTTTTCAGTTTGGGCGATACTTGAGCATCAGCAGTACACGCATTGGATTATTACCGCCAAATTTACAAGGGCTCTGGGCTAAGGAGATCAATACACCCTGGAATGGGGACTATCATCTCGATGTAAATGTCCAGATGAATCACTGGCCATTGGGTGTGGCGAATCTATCCGAGTTGAATTTGCCGTTGGTCGATCTGGTGAAAGGGTTAGTTGAGCCGGGTAAAAAAACAGCCAAAGCATATTATAATGCTCAAGGGTGGATTGCGCATGTGATCACTAATGTATGGGGCTTTACCGAGCCAGGAGAGAGTGCCAACTGGGGGGCATCTAATGCGGGTTCGGGCTGGCTGTGCAATAACTTATGGGAACATTACGAATATACCCAAGATATGGATTATCTAAAAGATATCTATCCGGTACTCAAAGGATCAGCTTTATTCTACAACGATGCCCTCGTGAAGGATCCAAAAACGGGATGGGTGGTCACTTCGCCATCGGTATCCCCGGAAAATTCATTTTATTTACCGAACGGTAATCAAGCTAGTATCTCTATGGGGCCAACGATTGATAACCAGATTGTCCGTGAATTATTCAGCAATGTCATCACAGCATCGAAACTGCTGGGCATTGATCATGATTTTAGAAGCGTATTGGAAGAAAAATTACCGATGGTCCCACCCCCGGGCGTCGTGAGTAAAGATGGTCGGATCCAAGAATGGCTTGAAGACTATAAGGAGGTAGATCCAGAACATCGGCATATTTCGCATTTATATGGGTTATACCCGGCAGCATTGATTACACCGTATAAAACACCGGAACTGGCTGAGGCATCTAAAAAGACACTCGAGGTACGCGGTGATGATGGGCCGAGCTGGGCAATTGCCTATAAGCAGTTGTTTTGGGCGCGACTGCATGATGGAAACCGTGCCTTCAAGCTCTTTAAAGAAATATTAAAGCCCACCCTGCGTACCGATATTAATTACGGTGCCGGAGGCGGGGTATATTATAATATGTTCGCTGCCGGCCCTCCTTTTCAAATCGATGGAAACTTTGGTGCGACAGCAGGGATTGGTGAAATGTTGCTACAGAGCCATGACGGCTTTATTGATCTGCTGCCGGCATTACCCGATGCATGGAAAAGTTATGGAAACGTACAGGGTCTAAAAGCTAAGGGAAATGTAACGGTCGACCTGAAATGGAAGAACGGAAAGGTCGTGCACTATAAACTTCGATCTCCTGATACCAAGACCGTGCAGGTAAAGGTGAATGGTAAATTAAAGAAAATAAAAACACAGAAAATATGATGAAAAAAAACGTATGGTTTATCTTCCTAGTCGTTTTAGCTGGTTTACAAACCGCCTATGCAATCGACATTCCCTTCGGTAATGGAGGAAAGGTCCTTTACGATATGAAAACCGGAACCTTTGACATACTGTCCCTAGAGGGGGTATGGCTAAAAAGAGGATTTTCAACGGCGAAAAATGGCGAGGCCTTCTTAAACACCAAGCAATATACACAACGGGAATATACGAAAGGCTCTTTTGAAGATGGGTATGGAGTAGGAACGAAACACACCATCACGTCTAGCCAGCGGGGTCTTCCAGATTTCAAGCAGATATTTTACACCTATGACGGCAAAGACTATATCGTCGTGGAAGTGGAAATCTATGATAAAACGCGTAAGTTGATCACGAATGGCTTCGTTCCTATCGAGGGAACCCTTGTCCCCGATCATACAGACCAATTACAATCTCTTTTTGCGCCGTTCGACAACGATACGTTCATCAGTTATGATAGTAAATCTTTAAAAGATACAGACGAGTTATACAGTGCCGAAGTAGGCGTTTTGTACCATGAACAAAACCGTTTGGGACATATCATTGGATCTATTGATCAGCAAATTTGGAAAACCGGTGTCCGTACCGTCAAAAATCAGGATCAATCGATAACGGTACAGGCGCTCGTTGGCTTTACCGCCAAAGATATTAATCGGGACGATATGCCGCACGGCTCGCTGGAAGGGAATAGCATTCATTCTGCAAAGGTGATGGTAGGCCAGTTCTCGGATTGGCGCACAGGTATGGATACGTATGCCGCACACATCCAAGCACTCCAACGTCGTGTCGTGCATGAATGGAAAGAGCATACGCCGGTAGCATGGAACAGCTGGGGTGCTATGCAGCAAGACATCAATTACGACAGACTTCTGAAAGTAACTGATTTTTTTGCGCACGACGTCCAGCAGTTGGCATCGGGACAATCTATTTATATCGATTTGGATTCTTATTGGGATAATATGTTGAAAGGGGGATTAGAAGGTGATTATTCCCAGTTAAAGAAATTTGCCGACTACGTGAAATCCAAAGGACTAAAACCGGGAGCCTATTGGGCACCATTTGTAGATTGGGGTTTTGACGGGGGGGCAAATCGCCGTGTGGAGGGAACCAACTATACCTATGGCGATATCTGGACAAAGGTAAAAAATGGTTATCATGATCTGGATGGAACCCGAGCTCTGGACCCTACCCACCCCGGGACACAGCAACGTTTAGCCCTTGTCATCGGCAAACTCAAAGAATGCGGTTTTGACATGATTAAAATTGACTTTTTAGGGCACGCGGCGATTGAATCTACAAAATTTGCTGACCCTATGGTAAAGACCGGTATGCAAGCCTACCATCGGGGAATGGAATATCTGGTAGAACAGTTGGATGACCAAATGTTAATTTATGCTGCTATTTCGCCAAACATCGCTACAGCACCTTACGTACATATGCGCCGCATCGCTTGCGATGCTTTCAGCTCCATTAAGGACACCCGTTATACACTCAATGCATTAACGTTTGGTTGGTGGCAAACCCATCTCTATGATTATATGGATGCTGATCATATCGTCTTCAAAAACGCAAGCGAATCGGAAAATACAGCTCGATTCCTATCCTCAGTTATTACAGGAAGTGTCGTTTTAGGCGATGACTTTTCCCAACCCGGCAGATGGCATAAAACGACACAACAGCTTTTTGAAAATCATCAGATCTGGCAAGTTATAGAAGACGGAAAATCGTTTATACCGGTGGAAACTGACCAATATGTTTCCCGAATTTTTGTAAAACAGAGTGACTCAGAGGCCTATATTGCACTATTTAATTATGACGAAGAGGAATTGCATTTGACCTTATCAAACGAAAAACTTGGCTTTGATAACAACACAAGATACAAAATGATTAATCTAACGGACAACAGTATACATTATTTGTCGCCCGAAAAACCTATTCGTTTAGAAGCTAAACATGCAAAACTATTTAAAATACAGAAAATCTAATTCTAACTATTAACAACAACATGCAATCCATGCTACAGAAATTTTTTACCGTAAGTGCCGTATTTCTTTTTATTGCCAGCTACCTACCCTTATGTGCACAGGAACAGCGCATCCCAATTGAAACACAATCCAACGCGTTGGTGCTACATAATGATAGCACCAATAATCTTACCGTTATCTACTATGGAAAGAAACTATCCGATGAAAGGGAATATGTATTGGTACCCGCTTCTTACAAGCAATCCGAAGATTATACGGGTTTATCCAATTCTGCCTACACCTCTTCGGGATCGAAAAACATCCTGGAACCAGCTATTAGCGTCGTCCATGCTGATGGAAATAAATCGTTGGACCTCCGATATGTAACGCATAAACTAGATCAGATAGAAGATAATGTTTCGCTGTTAGAAGTGGAATTGAAGGATCCTGTGTATGACTTTACCGTCCGCTTGTTTTATAAATCCTATTTTGCAGAGGATGTCATAGAGCAGTGGTCCGTGATCGAACACAACGAAAAGGGAACCGTGCTCCTCGAAAAGTTTGCTTCCGCAAACTTGACCCTGAAATCGAACAGTTACTGGCTGCGCCAATATCATGGCGACTGGGCTAAAGAAATGCAACCGGAAGATTCCAAAATTACACATGGAATTAAGACGATAGACAGTAAATTGGGAACACGTGCGAACTTGTTTCAACCCTCCTCTTTTATGGTCTCTCTGGATAAGCCCGCACTAGAAGATGAGGGAACGGTATTGTTTGGCACATTGGGGTATAGCGGTAATTTCAAAGTCGATATGGAGTTGGATTATCTAAATAACCTACGCATCATCGCGGGCATAAATAACTATGCTTCCAATTATACGCTAAAACCCCAAGAGAAATTCACTACACCAAAATTCATCTATACGCTTTCCACTACCGGTAAAGGAAAGGCATCACGCAATTTGCATAACTGGGCGAGAAAATATAAACTATTGGATGGTCAAGGCGACCGACTAACGTTGCTTAATAACTGGGAGGCAACTTATTTTGATTTCAATGAAAGCAAGCTGAAGGAATTGCTTAAAGATACCAAGAAGTTAGGTGTCGATCTTTTCCTGCTAGATGATGGTTGGTTTGCCAATAAATATCCTCGAAATAATGACGACACGGGGCTTGGTGACTGGCAAGTAAATAAGAAAAAACTACCGAACGGAATTACTTCTTTGGTAAAAGAAGCCGCTCGGCAAGATGTAAAATTTGGTATCTGGGTAGAACCAGAGATGGTCAGTCCAAAATCAGAACTCTATGAGCAACATCCGGACTGGGTCATTAAACAATCCGCGCGAGCAGAACATTATTTTAGAAATCAATTGGTATTAGATTTATCCAATCCTGCCGTTCAAGATTTTGTATTTAGTGTTCTTGATGAACTGTTTATCGAAAATCCGGAATTGGCCTACATCAAATGGGATTGCAATGCCATTATTTATAACGCATATTCTGCGCATTTGAAAAATCAGGAGCATTTCTATATCGAATATATGCGGGGTCTCTATCATGTATTGGAGCGTATCCGTGCCAAGTATCCAAAAGTTCCGATGATGCTCTGCTCCGGTGGTGGTGGTCGTGTAGACTATGCTGCTTTACAATATTTTACCGAGTTTTGGCCATCAGATAACACGGACCCGATGGAACGGATCTTTATGCAATACGAATATTCTTATTTCTATCCGGCTATCAGTACAGCAAACCATGTTACAGATTGGGGGAAGCAGCCAATCAAATTCAGAACAGATGTAGCTATGATGGGGAAGCTAGGTTTTGATATTGTGGTCAGTGAACTGAATGAAAAAGATCTTAAGTTCTGTCAGGATGCCGTCCAGGTATATAATAATATGAAGGACATTATATGGCATGGTGATCAATATCGTTTGGCAGATCCGAGGGAAGGAAATTTCGCGGCCATTCAGTATATAGATACCAATCGATCTGCAGGCGTTATTTTTAACTATCTAGTAAATAACCGATACGATCAGGGCAGTCATTTCCCTGTACTTTTGAAGGGATTAGACGTGAATAAAAAATATAAAATAACAGAAATCAATCTGTATCCTGGAACATCTTCATCCATAAATAATAAACAGGTATATTCGGGGGAATTCTTAATGAAGATCGGTATTAATCCTGATTTACACAAAGATCGCACGAGCGTAATATTGGAAATTAAAGCTATCGACTAAAAAATGACAAAAAAGATTATAAGCATCGCTTCGCTTCTGTTGGTTATTCTCTTTGTGGAAGCAGAGGTGAAATTGCCAGCCGTATTTAGTGACAATATGGTCTTACAACAAAAAAGTAAGGTCAAAATATGGGGCACTTCTTCCAATCAGGAGGTGGTCACCGTAAGCCCTTCGTGGAGCAAGAAGAAATACGTAGTGCCTGTGCAGGACGATGGACATTGGTCTGCAGATGTCTCCACTCCTTCTTTTGGCGGTCCCTATGATATACAGATCGATGACGGACAACAATTGGTTTTGAAAAACATATTGATTGGTGAGGTATGGGTTTGTTCAGGTCAATCCAACATGGAGATGCCCTTAGCGGGCTGGGGAAATATCAACAACTTTAAGGAAGAGATTGCAGCGGCAAATTTTCCAGACATCCGCTTTCTACAGGTACAACAGAAAACCAGTAACCGACCTCTGCAGAATGTGGAGGTCCAATACGGCGGCTGGGTAGCAGTTACACCTCAAACGATTGCTGAATTTTCTGCTACTGCCTACTTTTTTGCGCGCGAATTGTATGAAAAGACCGGTATACCGATAGGATTAATACATACCTCTTGGGGAGGTACGGTAGCCGAGGCATGGACAAGTACAGAAACGCTGAACAAAATTCCGGATTTCCAATCGGCCATACAACGGGTAACGAGTGCCGATGCGCAAGCGGAATACGAGCAAGAATTATACGCCTGGAACCAAATTATGGCTCGACATGATGAAGGACAACAAGATGGGAAATTTGGTTGGCTCTCCCACAAAACAGCAGATAGCGACTGGCCTGTCATGCAATTACCCACGCTTTGGGACACAGACATTTTACCGAATTTTGATGGTGTAGTATATTTCCGAAAAGAAATACAACTACCAAAACACTGGATAGGAGAAAAACTTTCTCTTCAATTGGGAATGGTCGATGACGAGGATGTTACCTATTGGAATGGGAAACAGGTGGGTGCCACACAAGGTTATAACCAAAATAGAGTATATGAAATACCCGCTTCATTGGTGCAGTCTACCGATGTAACCATAGCCGTCAGAGTCTTCGATGGCGGTGGTGGTGGTGGAATATATGGCGAGGCCGCACAGTTCAATTTAGTGGGGCCGAATGGCGAATATCTTTCCCTGGCATCCGATTGGAAATATAAAATCGGTGTAGACTTAGCGAAATTACCCCAGATGCCTGCCTCCAATGAAGGACCAAATCGTCCTACAGTGCTATACAATGCCATGATACATCCATTTACGCCTTTTAAAATACGTGGTGCAATATGGTATCAGGGAGAGAGCAACGCGGATCGAGCCCATCAATACCGTAAGCTATTTCCAGATTTGATTCGGGATTGGCGTACGCACTGGAATCAAGGAGATTTTCCTTTCTATTATGTACAATTGGCGAATTTTATGCGCAAAGAACCTCAACCGATAGCTTCAGCATGGGCCGAATTGCGGGATGCGCAAAAGGGTGCGCTACAATTGCCCAATACGGGTATGGCCGTTATCGCTGATATCGGCGACGCAGACGATATACATCCTAAAAACAAACAGGAAGTAGGGAGACGTCTGGCACTTATCGCATTGAAAAAGACGTATAAAAAAACGATTGTTTTTTCGGGACCTATCCTTCGGTCTTTTGTGGAAAAAGACGGAGAGATTCATCTTACATTCGATCCGGTAGGCAAGCGCTTAATCAACCGAAATGATGAGCCTCGATTAACAGGCTTTACTATCGCTGGTGAAGATCAGGTGTTTTACAACGCTGAGGCAGTACTGCGTAGGGATAAAGTTATCGTAAAAGCATCACAGGTTAGCAAACCTGTTGCGGTTCGATACGGCTGGACAAATAATCCCGATTTGTCTCTGTATAACGATGCAGGTTTGCCTGCCTCGCCATTTAAAACGGATAATTGGAAAGATAGTACGGACAGGTAGGTCGTCGATTACTCACCCTTTTATCTAGGTATTTCTCCAAAGATTTCCGTCCGTAAATCCTGATAGTTATGCAAAGTGGATTCGGCATTATTGAAATCCCGTTGCGTCATATATATCTGCCCCAGCTTGTCTGCAATAGCCAGCTGGAGCAGTTTATTATCCGCTGATTTAGCCAGTTCGTCTGCTTGAAGAAATTCCTTTTTTGCAACATTATAATTCTTTTGGACAAATTTGGAGGACGCGAGCATATATTCGATTTCCGCAAGCTCTCCGCTGAAGTTTTTGCTATTTGCCAGATCGCGTGCCTGAATCAGAAACCACTGGGCTTCCGTATGTTTATTTTGTAATTGGTAAATCCGGGCTAAGGTTTGCCAAGCGATGATTTTTTGTTCATAGGCTTTCGCTCGGTTTAGCAATGGAATAGCCTTACGGATGATATTGTTTTCTGCAGAACGGTAATCTTTGTCGTGCGCTTGGATAAGCGCTATTTTCAGAAGAGAGTTAGCCTGATCGACAATACTCTTCTGCTGCACAGCTGTTTTATAGTAAGCTTCTTGAAAAGAACCTGCCTGTTGAATATTCCTATCGTATAAATAAATGTTGGCCAGATTATATTGAATAACAGCCACATCGGAGGTGTTTGCTGTTTTCTGTGCATGTTGAAGGGCACTTTGCAGCAAGCCTAGCGTTTGGGCGATAGTTCCTTCTTTTAAGGATAACGATGCATAAGTATGTAGTAAGCCGTAGGCTGCGTTATAATTGCCACGCTCAACTTCCCGTTCTACCAATTCATTCCACGCCAAAGCAGTATTGGGTATAGGCGACAGTAAGTGCTGCACGTTCATTTCAGCGCGCGTGGTTTTAAAATCCACAATCAATTCTTGAAAATCAAGTGCTCTATCGATGCTGTCTTGAAAGGCTGTTTTTTCGTTGTAGGAATCCGTCAGTAACTCCTCACGAGTCCGTGGAGCTGGAAGTACGTATACCCGCGGGCCCATCCCGTCAAAATCAGTATCATACTTATTAACATAGCCTGCGGGATCCAACGCGACGTCGGCCTCCTGTGCTTGGATATGGGGTACGCTCAGTCCGAAAGCGAATAGCCCTGATGTAATATAAAAAAGACTCTTTTTATCGAGTGTCATACGCGTTCCTTTCCTGTTTTATCAAAAGTAGCGTCTAAATCGCATATTCACAAATTGTTCTATTTTCTCTTCTTTCACAGACCCAACACTTAACATTTAATGTCGCATCAAAATTATTACACAATATCTCGCCGTTTATTCAGTTATTTACAGGTGTATGATTGTTTGGCGGAAGTAACTTCTTGCGTTAATTTTTGCGACCTTGTTATTTTGTGCTTTGTTTTCAGTATTTTTATGGCAAACAAAATTTTATTGCAAGTTTTGAATACTGAAAAGGATTATTGCAAATGCATTTAAAAAAAATAGCTTATATGTTTAAGAATATTGTATTTGGTCTGGCTTTAATTTCATTTATCGCATGTGGATCAAAACCTAGGGTGAGTTTGGATGAAGAGGCGTTACAGTTAAAACCTTCGGCACAGCATGAAGTTATTGCTGCCGAGGTAGCCAATCTGTTGGAAAACTATAGCTATAAAAAGGTTCCGATGACGGATTCCTTGTCACGGATCGTTTTTGCCAATTTGTTAAAGTCGATGGATCAAGGGCGTAATTACCTGCTACAGTCTGATATTGATGATTTCAAGCAATTTGAAAATACCATTAGCCAAGACTTTAGAAAAGGCGACTTATCTGCCCCATTCTATATTTTCAATCTATATTCACAGCGTTATTTGGAGGCGATGGAATACGCGCTGACACAAGTAGATGTGCCGCATGATTTTGATACGGATGAAAATTATGTGGCTTATCGGGAGAAACTTCCTTATTTCAAGGACGAGACGGAACTGAAAGACCAATGGCGTAAGCGCGTGAAATATGACCTGTTGAATTTACGGTTGACCAGTACAGATAAAGATTCTGTGGATGTAGAAAAACACAAAGAGACATTACGCAAGCGGTATAAAAATTTGGTCAGTCAGGCAAAACAAACCAATTCCAATGACGCATTTCAGCTCGTTATGACGGCGTTGACAGATGCTGTTGATCCGCATACGACCTACTATAACCCGTCGTTCGCGCAAGCATTTAACGAAAGTATGTCCAATACATTTGAAGGTATCGGTGCACGTTTATCTATGGAGAATGAGATGGTTACCATCAAAGAAATTATTGCAGGAGGACCTGCTTTTAAAGATAAAAGCTTAAACGTAGATGATAGAATTATCGGTGTAGCACAGGGAGAAGGTGAGTTTGAAGATATTATCGGCTGGCGTTTAGATGCGGCAGTAGCTAAAATTAAAGGACCAAAGAATACGGTCGTGCGGCTGAAAGTTATTCCCGCTGGACAAGAGCTTACTGCACAGCCAAAAGTGGTCGCACTGAAGAGGGACAAAATTGTTATTGAAGAAGAATCTGCGCAGAAAGAAATAAAGCAAGTTAAGGGAGACGATGGTAAAACCTATAAAATAGGGCTTATCAAGTTGCCTAAATTCTATATTGAATTTGAAGCTTATCGTCGAGGTGATCCGAATTACAAGAGTACAACGCGAGATGTTCGTCTGATTTTGGATACGCTGCGTCAAGAAAATGTAGATGCAGTTGTATTAGATTTGAGAAACAACGGTGGCGGTTCCTTGCAGGAAGCTATTGAATTGACCGGACTGTTTATTGACAAAGGGCCGGTTGTTCAAGTACGTGACGTACGTAATCGAGTAGATGTCGAAAGTGATAAAGATGCGGGAGTGGCTTGGGATGGCCCGTTTGGGGTACTGATTAATCGTTTTTCGGCATCGGCTTCCGAGATTTTCGCCGGCGCTATTCAAGACTACGGCAGGGGAGTGGTGCTGGGAACGCAGTCGTATGGAAAAGGAACCGTACAATCGGCTATTGATATGTCACGTTTTATAAGCGCAACCAATAAATTGTTGTTAAAAGCCAAAGGATTAGACAAAGATCCGGATACACCGAATGGCGCTCCAGAGTTCGGTCAGATCAATATCACCATGGGTAAATTTTACCGTGTAACGGGAAGTAGCACGCAACATAAGGGCGTGGTGCCGGATATTACGTTTCCGACACAGTATACGGCAGAGAAATTTGGGGAAAGCTCGGAGCCTTCGGCGCTGCCGTGGGATCAAATCAAGTCATCTAGCTTTACGGCTGTGGCGGATCTGACGAATTTAAAAGATCAGTTGAAAGAAATTCACGAATCGCGGATGGAAAAATCTCCCGAGTATGCCTATCTGCTGGAAGATATCGAAGAATTCCAGAAGCTAGATTCTATTCAAGAGATTAGCTTAAATCAAAATAAGTTAAAAGAGGAGCGGGCGGAGACCAGAGAGAAAAATAGGGCGCGTATTAACAAAGGATTAGAACTGCGTGGCCTGCCTTTATGGAAAGAAGGGGAGCCACAGCCAAAAACGGATTTTGATTTTATCTTAGACGAAAGTCTGTCGGTGATGACCGATTATATACGGCTTGGACAGACTAAGTTGGCAAAGAAATAAAATTTAATAGAGACGCTAAACGGCGTCTCTACTTGTTTTATATCATCAAAACAACTTCAATTGGGGGTCAGTAATCCGAAATGATTTTCTATGGTGTGGGCTGATACCATATTGTAGGATTGCATTTCGGTGCTTAATCGTCGGATACCCTTTATTGGAAAGCCAATCATAATAGGGGAATTCACTTGCCAGATTATGCATGTATTCGTCCCGATAGGTCTTTGCCAAAATCGATGCAGCAGCGATAGATAGGTATTTTCCATCTCCCTTTACAATACACTGATGGGGGATGTCTTGATATGTGCTGAATCTATTGCCATCTACAATAATATAAGCCGCCTTTGTTTTCAGCTGATCCAACGCACGGTGCATCGCCAAATAAGAAGCATTTAAAATATTGATATGGTCGATTTCTTCTGCGGAGACACTCGCTACCGCGAAATCTAAAGCTTCTTCCTCAATAATGGGACGCAAAGCCATCCTTTTCTTTTCCGAAAGTTGCTTGGAGTCATTAAGCAGTACATTGCAGTAATCCGGTGGAAAGATAACGGCAGCAGCAAATACGGGACCCGCTAAGCACCCTCTTCCCGCTTCATCACAACCCGCTTCCACAAAATCTTGCTGAAAAGTTGATAATAACATTTTGCTAAAATACGAAACCGAGATGTAAATAAGCATTAACACACAAAGAAATGATTATCTGCGATGAGCTCAGCTCGCAAGCTCGGTTATTTACTTGAGCTCTCATCGGCCATAAAAAAGAAATAAATAGAGGAAAAGAGCGGGACTGTATGTAACATGTGTGTGATATTCGATAAAAAAGCATTTCTTCTTTTTACTTTGCCGTGATATAGGAGTCTATAGGTAAAGCATTAACGTAGCAAAGTAATCATGAAGAACAACGTCCTTCTGGGTATATTATTTATAATGGCAACGATTCCATCTTTTGCACAAAAAAAACAAAAGATAGTGATTCAGTCCTTATCGGATGTAACGGTCAATGCAGATTTAGCAGAATGGGATACGTTAAACAACGTTGCAGAAGAAGGCTCGTGGTTCTATCAGCTAGCACAGGATGCCTCCAACCTCTACGTTGCCATTCGTATAGAAAACCCGATGATACAGCATTTGGCAGCCAGAAACGGTATTTTGCTGACTGTTCAATCTACTAAAAAAAACAAAGACGATATTCAATTTCTATTTCCTTATCCTGATAGCGAGGTGAAGCGTGCGATGACGGGAGAAGATCATGATTCTGATGGGGCTTATAAAGCCGGGTTGATCAACCGGTCGCGAGGATATTTTGTCTACGGATTCCCGACGGTGCCGAACGGATTACTGTCTTTACAAAATGGTTACGGATTGCAAGCGAAGGCTCGCATAGATGATGGGAAGTTGTATTATGAAGCGGTTTTACCAAAATCATTGCTGGATTATACTATTCCTGTCACAACGTTCAAGCTAAGCATTTATGATGGTTTTACATCATTAATTTCGTCCAGGAAAGTGACAGCTAGCCGCTCAAGTGGGATGTACGGCCCTTATCGGGGAAGACCTGCACCTCGGTCTAAGTCTAAAGATCAACTAACACTAACCGTACTTTTAGAGGCAACATTAGATTAGCATACGATTTAAAAATATATGAAAAGTTTTTTGACAATAATTTGTGGTTTGGCGGGTTGGTTATTCGCTTTCAATGCTGTAGCACAAACAGGTAAAACGGTGCAGGGCATGTTACGGGACAATGAGTCTAGGGTGGTAGCTGGGGCTTCTGTGCAATTGGAAGGCGATATGGATACATTGGGAACGAGTGCCTCTCCAGCGGGTATATTTACATTTAAGAATGTGAGATCGGAAACCTTTACCATCAAAGTGAGTAGTTTAGGCTTTGAACCTTTTGCCCGACAGTTTAGCTTTTCACCAGGGCAGGATAAAATGGTGATCCCATCGTTTCAACTACAAGGAATAGCGAATATGTTGGAAGAAGTGGTGGTGGATGGCGTTATTACGGTGCAGGTGAAAGGAGATACGGTCGAATATGCTACAAAGGACTTGAAACTACGGGAAGGTGCGTTAGCAGAGGATGCCTTAAAAAGATTACAGGGAGTGGAAGTAGATAAGGATGGGAATGTAACAGCGCAAGGCGAACAGATTACCCGTGTCCGTATTAATGGTAAAGACTTTTTTGGTGGCGATGTGAAAACGGCTACGCAAAACCTCCCCGCCAATATCATTGAAAAGATGCAGGTGATCGATGATTATGGAGATATGGCAAACTTGACAGGTAATAGAACCGGAGATTCGGAAAAGGTTTTAAATATTCAGATCGATCCGGAATATAATAAAGGGCAGATGTCTACCGTGCGCGTAGGTTATGGAACGGAAGAAAGATTCCAGACCACGGGTATGTGGATGGGCTTGACGGATAAAACACAGGTCTCTGTATTGGGAAACTTGAATAATATGAATGCCAACTTATTCGACTTTAATACCATGGGAGGCGGTGCACGTCAACGTATGGGCGGCGGCGGTGGCCGCGGAGGCGGAGGCGCATGGGGTGGTTCCGATGGTATCACCAAGGTAGGATCAATTGGTTTGAATGTCCGTCATGATTTTAGTGATAAGTTGAAGGTGTATGGTTCGTATTCGTTTGGTAGGGATGATAATAATACACAAACACAATCATTTACCGAATATATTGGGCAGAATATGGGCGTCGATAGTGATCAGGATAATAACAGCATCCGTACGAATCATCGTATGGAAGCCAATGTGGAATGGAATATTTCAGAAAAAGACTATTTGAAATTGACACCACAATTTGGCTTTAATAAGAATGATGCGGATAATCTCGATAATTCTATATTTTATTTGGACAATGTGCTGGACTATACACAAGTGCAGACCCAATTGAACGGCAGCAATGCGCCACGCTACGGGATCAGTGGATTATACAACAGACGGTTGAACGACAAGGGAAGAAATTTCTTTATCAATTTTAATTACGACAATGCTGTTACAGAAAACGATTATAACCAGATTTTGGATCGCCTTATCTATGATCCGAACAACCAGAATCAAACGATAGGGGAGATCTATGAACAAACTATACGGGAAGCGCAAAACAAAAGTTGGAATGCCGGAACATCTGTTTCTTACACGGAACCTCTTGGAGAAAATAGTCGGATGGAACTGACATACGACTTTAATATAAACGATTATGATAATTTCGACAGGCAAAATGGATTTGATAGAGCCGGCAATCCTGTAGCTAACGGGGTAGATGCTGCGGCCGTGCTGAACTATTCATATGATTATGACTACGCATTTACTTCCCACCGGATGGGGGCAAACTATTCATATGACAACGATAAAATTAAGTATAGTATAGGGGCTGCGGTACAGCCTACTGTTTTGAGTGGAAACGCATATAATGCATCGGAATCTGCCGTTATTAGCCGGAATAACTTTAATGTCATTCCGATTGCTCGCTTTGAATATCGATTTTCTAGACAATCCAATATTACATTTAATTATTCTGCTCGAGCTTCTGAACCGGGGGTTTCGCAGATATTGCCTTTCGAAGTGAGTACAAACCGTACGAGTACGACGATTGGGAATCCTAATCTCGACCCTGAATTTCAACACAGTGGACGAATTCGTTTCCGTAGTGGCGATTTCCAAAAAGGAAAGACATTTTTTGCCACCGTTAACGCGAATTTGACCAATGACAAAATCGTTTCTTTTAATAAGCGCTATCCTGTTGAGGGAGATGGTATTTACCAGGAAGTACGTTACTTAAACGAATCCGAGCCTGTTTATTCCGTTAATTCATTTTACCATCTGGGACGTTCGCTGAAAGATAAGACATATAATATTATGTATATGGGTAGTGTCAATTATAATAAGAATATCGCCTATATAGCAGAAGATCCAGATGCATTGGAAGGGAATAAGAACGTAACCAATAACACGGTTTTGATGCAAGGATTGTTCTTTCGGTATACACCATCAGAGAATCTGGAAATTAATCCGGGGGCACGATATTCCTATAATATCACTAAATCTTCTTTGCCTCAGTATTCGCAAGGAAATGTGTCATCGTTTTCGCCAACGTTGATCGGTTCTGTAAATATTACGCCGACAACTATTTTCGGGGCAGATGTTTCCAAGACATTTAATAAAGGCTACCGAGCAACGGAAAATCCATTCATTATCAATACCTATATTGAACAACGTATGTTGAAAGGACAGCGAGGCACGATACGGTTACAGGCTTTTGACTTATTAGATCAGCAGATCAATATCAATAGAACGGTTGGCGATATACTAACAGACTCTCGTACTAATCGTTTAGGAAGATATTTTATGTTAACCTTTACCTTTAGGTTTCAGAAATTTTCGGGCATGAATCCTTTTCAGGAAGAAAGTGGACCAGGGGGGATGAGACGGCCAAGGATGTAAATGTCCTTTTTTATTTCTACTTTTGTGGTTTGACTTTGATAAATATGGAATATGAAATTATCCGCTTGGATAACGGTATCCGTGCGGTATTTCACCGTCAGACTTCTCCTATTACCCACACGTGTTTGGTTGTAAATGCTGGTTCTCGCGATGAAGAAGAAGGCAAATATGGTGTAGCACATTTTATCGAGCATTTGCTGTTCAAGCAAACGGAACGACGGTCTATGCAACAGATCCTTAATCATTTGGAAGCTGTCGGGGGAGACTTAAATGCATACACCACGAAAGAATATACGTGTGTACACGCTTCCATTCTCAAACCACACTTACATAAAGCGTTGGATCTATTTGAGGACATTATCTTCCATTCTACGTTTCCGGCGGATGAAATGGAAAAGGAAAAAGGGGTTATCGTAGACGAAATGGCATCTTATCGGGATAATCCCGAAGAATCGATTATGGATGACTACGAGGACCTGATTTTTAAACGTTCGGGATTAGGACACAACATTCTAGGTTTAGAAAAGGATCTTCTAGCGTTTACAAAAGCGGATGTTCAGCAATTTATCCATCAAAACTATCAAACCAACGATATCGTTATTGGTATTACGGGTGATTATACGTTAAAAACGGTAGAGAAGATGTTAATACGCTACTTTGAACCGGTCAAGGAGAATAAGCTAGTACGCTCTCGTCAGGAGGCATCATTTGTGAACGGATCGGAACACATCGAACTAAAGAAGCCTATCAATCAGGTGCATTTTATGTTGGGAGCACCAGCGTATAGTATTCATGACGATCGGAAAACAGACTTGCTGCTACTTAACAACATGTTGGGAGGCTTTGGTATGACGTCGATACTCAATCTTGCTGTGCGGGAAAAATATGGAATTGCGTATACCATCGAGTCCAATTATACGCTGTTTACGGATACGGGATTGTTTACTATTTATCTCGGCACGGATGAAGAAAAGATCAAGCGGGCAAAAAAGATTGTGTTTCGCGAATTGGATAAATTGAAAACTAAAGAGGTCTCCGAAAGTCAATTGCAAAAAGCAAAAAATAAGTTTAAAGGACAAATTGCGCTCGCGGAGGAGAATAGAATGAGTATGATTATAGCCGAGGCAAAAAATGTCATGGATTATGATCGGGTTATAACATTGCAGGAAGTCTTTGAAAAGATAGATGCGGTATCTGCGAGTGACTTATTATCGATTTCGCAGGATGTTTTTGATGATAAAAGGCTAACCTCTTTGGCCTTTATTCCGGAAACCTAGATAAAACGAAAGAATTATAGAAAAATAAATATATGAAGACAGCTTATATTTTTCCAGGTCAAGGTGCTCAGTTCGTAGGAATGGGGCAGGATTTATACAATCTTAATGAAGAGACGAAGACTCTTTTTGAACAAGCAAATGATATTTTGGGTTTCCGTATTACCGATATTATGTTTTCGGGAACGGATGACGATTTGAAACAGACAAAAGTAACACAACCAGCTATTTTTCTACACTCGGTGATCTTGGCAAAAGCTTTAGGCGATAGTTTTCAACCGGCGATGGTAGCAGGACATTCGTTAGGTGAATTCTCCGCGTTGGTAGCAGCAGGTGCGTTATCTTTTGAAGATGGTCTCAAATTGGTAGCGAAGCGTGCCAACGCGATGCAGAAAGCATGCGAAGCACAACCGTCGACAATGGCAGCGATTTTAGGGTTAGACGATGAAACGGTAGAGAAAATTTGTGCGCAAGTAGAAGACGTGGTGGTAGCGGCAAATTACAATTGTCCCGGACAATTGGTTATTTCTGGCACAATAGAGGGGGTAGATAAAGCCTGTGTTTTGTTGACGGAAGCTGGCGCTAAACGTGCCTTAAAGTTAAATGTCGGAGGGGCATTCCATTCTCCTTTGATGGAGCCCGCTAAAGTGGAATTGCAGGAGGCGATTGAAGAAACGGAAATCAAATCACCTATTTGTCCTATTGTTCAAAATGTGGATGCCAAACCTTATACCGATCCGGCACAAATCAAAGCAAATCTAATCGCACAATTAACTGGAGCTGTTCGTTGGACACAAACGGTACAACAAATGTTGGCGGATGGGATAGAAGCGTTTGTAGAAGTTGGCCCCGGAAACGTCCTTCAAGGTTTGGTTAAAAAGGTAGATCGTTCGGTACAAACTTCGGCAGCAGCGATCAGTGAATAGGAATGCTGGTAACAACTGCTAGAATAGCGCAAAAAAGCCACTTCTTGTGGCTTTTTGTTTGAAATAATGTCGCTTTAGAGCGACGCATTGCATATTAATACTTCCCCCGGATTTCTTGACGAATCCGCCCGGTATAGAGTCTTTTAAGCTTTTGGAGGGTATCCTCATCTAGATCCGGTTGTTTTGCGGCTGCGATATTCGACTGTACCTGTTCCACTTTGCTTGCTCCGGGAATGACGGTTGTGATTGCTGGATGCTGCAATATCCACTTGATACTTTGTTGTGCCAAATTTCCGTCAGGGAGGATGCGCTTGATTTCCTCCAATAATTCGATGCCGTTTTCAAACGCAATCCCGCTAAAGGTTTCGCCTACATTAAAAGCATTGCCGTTGGCGTTATAATGGCGGTGATCGTTATTGTCAAAGGTTGTCGACTGGTTGAATTTTCCACTAAGGAGACCACTCGCCAAGGGTATCCGGGCGATAAGCGCTGTACCTTGCGCGCTGGCTTTGTCAAAAAAATCATCTGCTAGATGCTGACGGAACAGATTGAATATAATCTGTAGAGCAGCCACGTCCTGATGCTCGAGACAGATAAGCGCTTCTTCAACCGTCTCGACACTGACACCGAAATGTTGGATAAGACCCTCTTCTTGTATACGGCGAAGGTGGTCAAAAACCTCTCCTTTACGAAGAACTTCAGTCGGAATGCAGTGTAGCTGCTCCAGATACAGTTGGTCCAATCCAAGATGTGTCAGCGAATCCTCTACATGTCGTCGTATAGCGTCATAACTGAAGTTTTGTGGCCATCCGTTTGGTGCGTCGTCCCGCCTGCCCAATTTCGTTGCGACATAAACCTTCTTGTCGGTCTGTTTTAGGAATTTTCCAATCAGACGTTCGCTGGTTCCCATGCCATAAACGTCGGCTGTATCGATAAAATTACCGCCTGCTTCTACATAAGTGTTCAGGATGTCCAATGCATTGGCTTCGTCTATTTGCCCCCAATCGGCGCTCCCCAACTGCCAAGTTCCCAATCCTATTGCTGCAATTTGGTCACCTTTAAAAATTCTATAATTCATTTCTTTTCTCTGTTAAATGCCAATTCTATTTTCCTGCGATGTTGTTCAGAACTATCATAGAATAATGTAATGCCTTTTAGGCAAGTTCGAATATAGGGGATTTTAAGAAATTCTTCGCCTCCTACGCCAAATTATACACCTTTTTGAACAATAACTCCTCCTGTGAGAGGCGTCATTATACGCATCTTGCGCTTAATAAACTGAAAAGTTAAATAAATCTATAATCATGCTATATGTAATGGTGTCTTGTAAACGAAGACCTGTTTTTCGTTTTTTCTGCGTTTTGCTGTTCGTGTTAGTCTTATGGCTTCCACAACCTACTTTGGCCTTAAAAAAGCCGAACAAAGTTATCATAGCCTATGTGACATCTTGGACTTCCGTCACGCCTGACCCTACGTATATTACGCACGTCAACTATGCCTTTGGACACGTCAACGATAGCTTTAATGGGGTCAAGGTCGATAATCCGGATCGTTTACAGGCCTTGGTAGCACTTAAAAAAGAGCACCCGCACCTAAATGTTCTGTTGTCTATAGGCGGCTGGGGAAGCGGTCGATTCAGTGAGATGGCGAGATCTGCCGTCAGTCGTGAGGAATTTGCCAAAGATTGTCTGCGTATCGTGGAACAATTCAAACTGGATGGTATTGATATCGATTGGGAATATCCTACCAGTTCCGTAGGAGGAATTTCCTCCTCTCCTGCCGATACAGAGAACTTTACTTTATTGATGTGTGCTATCCGAAAAGCTATCGGAAAAGAGAAATTATTGACCCTCGCTTCTGTGGCAAATGGGAAGTATATTGACTTCGGAGATATCGTCCATACGATCGATTTTGTTAACATCATGACCTACGATTCGGGAAACCCACCGTATCACCATGCCAGCTTATACCGTTCACCGTTGTCAGGAGGGACTACCTGTGAAGAGGCGGTAGCAGCACATGTTAATGCAGGTATGCCTATAGAAAAGCTTGTTTTGGGAATTCCATTCTATGGACGGGGAAATAAAAAAGAGGTGAAAAATTTCATCGATTATAAAGACCTATTGAAATTGGAGGGATTCGAAAAAAAATGGGACGACGAAGCGAAAGCCAATTACATGATAAATAAGGATGGGGAATTTGTTCTGACCTATGAAACGCCTGAATCCATCGCGTTTAAATGTGTTTATGTGCGCGATCAAGGGCTGTTGGGTGCAATGTATTGGGAATATGCCGGCGACACGTCGGAAGGAATACTGCGCCAGGCAGTGTATAATGGGATTATGAAATAGAAAATAAGACGAGATGATTATGGTTAGAAAATTCTTATGGTTATTTGTTTTAATTGGGATGGTGCTGGGATTAAAGGTGGTTGCGCAAGAGAAGCATCGCCTATTGCATGGATGGGAGTTTGTCCAAGGGGATTTGGGTGACGTTTGGGAGGGCGTGCGACCAGTAGCTAATGGCGCACCGGAAACCTTACCTATTTGGGAAAACGTAGTACTGCCACACAGTTATAATGCGACAGATGCGGTGCATCCCGAAGAAAATTATTATCAAGGTCCGGCCTGGTATAGAACATATTTGGATATCGAAAATCCTTATATCGGCGGTAGGACTATCTTGCATTTTGAAGGTGCCGGACAGAAGAGCGAGGTGTATGTTTACCAAGAAAAAGTAGGGGAGCATGTTGGCGGATATGATGAATGGTATGTCGATATTACCGATGCAGTGAAACGTTTCTATAAAAACAACGCAATGAAGCGTTTCAAAGGGCGTGTTCCAATCTTGATCCGTACAGATAATTCGCGGGATGTGGAGATGATTCCCTCGGATTTGTCTGATTTTAATGTCTATGGTGGTTTATATCGTTATGTTAACCTATGCTACGTGCCGACACTTTCCACCCGTCATCTTTTTGCTGATGCGAAGTTGAATGATAACGGTAAGGAAGGAATGGTCACTTTGCGGGCGCAATTTTGGAATCCAAACGGCATATCCTCTGCCGACGTGCATACCACTATCAAAGACCAATCCGGAAAAATAGTCGCTCAGCGGCATACTACGGTGAAATTGCAGCCAACATCAGCGATACAGGCGCTGGGCGATATCGGGGTGCCAAGACCCAATATCTGGTCGCCCGATGCGCCCTTTCTATATACCGTAGAAGTTGCGGTGATTCATGGCGCTGATACGGCCGTGACTGCCGAGCGCATTGGATTCCGAAGTTTTGAGTTTGTACGATCAGGACCATTTAAATTAAATGGAAAGCGGTTATTATTACGTGGTACCCACCGGCATGAAGATCATGCCGGCGTAGGGCCGGCGATGACCGAAGAGCAGATATGGGAGGAAATGCGGATGATGAAGGATATGGGGGTCAATTTTATCCGTTTAGGTCATTATCAGCAATCGCGTATTGTCCTGGATGCCTGCGATTCGCTGGGTATTTTGGTCTGGGAAGAGATTCCGTGGTGCCGTGGGGGATTAGGGGGGGCTGTCTATCAGCAACAGGCGAAAAGGATGTTGACGAATATGATTCAGCAACATTTTAACCATCCATCCATTATCATCTGGGGCTTAGGTAATGAGAATGACTGGCCGGGCGATTTTGATGAGTTTGACCAAGAGAAAATAAGGGCATTTATGAAAGAATTACACGACTTGTCGCATCAGCTGGACGATAGCCGTAAAACGGCTATTCGACGGTGCGACTTCTGTAAGGATATTGTAGATGTGTATTCACCGTCAATATGGGCTGGTTGGTATCGTGGTGTATATACCGATTATAAAACGGCGAGTAGGAATGAATTTGAAAGGATAGATCATTTTCTGCATGTGGAATGGGGAGGTGACAGTCATGCCGGTCGACATTCGGAAACACCAGATGCTGGGTTATCCGAAGTGATGGGTAGTACTACTGCTGATGAACGCGCAGGTGATGCATCCTTGTATGGCGGACCGTCGCGGGTTTCGAAGGACGGCGATTGGAGCGAAAGTTATATGGTGAACTTGATAGATTGGCACTTGAAAGAACAGGAAACCATGCCTTGGCTCACCGGTACAGCTTATTGGCCTTTCAAAGACTTCTCTACCCCGATACGTCCTGAAAATCCTGTTCCTTATATGAATCAAAAGGGCGTCGTGGCGCGTGATTTTAAGAAGAAAGAATCCTACTATGTCTTTCAATCCTACTGGGCAGAGAAGCCGATGATTCATATCTATGGACACAGCTGGCCGGTTCGCTGGGGCGATGAGGGACAAGAGCGGATGATAAAAGTCTATTCCAACTGCCAAGAGGTAGAATTGTTCCTTAATGGAGAAAGCTTGGGTAAACGAAAACGCGACAGCCAGGATTTCCCAGCAGCAGGTTTACGCTGGATGGTGAAATTTAAAACTGGTGAAAATAAGCTGGAAGCGATTGGGTATAAAAACGGACAGACCATCCATGACATGCTGGTACAGGAATATCAGATTGAACGTTGGGGCAAGCCAGTGCGGGTCGCACTAGAGGTCTTGGAAGAACAGGAGGATACCCTTTTGCTAAAGGCACAGCTCTTTGATGAAAATGGTGTGCGCTGTCTCGATGCAAGTAACTATATTAACTTCGAGGCGGTAGGCGAAGGGAAACTGTTAGTGGATCAGGGAACGTCTGATGGCAGCCGACGTCTGCAAGCCTATAACGGGAGGGCTATCGTACGCTTAGTACGTGCAGGAAAGAACGTGGTGGTCACGGCTCATGCTGATAGCTTGAATACCTTTATATTGGATCTGTCGCGGACAGTCGCCGATGTAAAAGTACAGGTGTCAAAGCGCATCAAAGTACACGTATTAAAGGCGGCGGAAGAAGCGCTAAGCTTATCGCCGTTAACGATTACCAGCAGCGTTTGTCCGCGCAGCGCTGGTGGAAAGCATGACTTTTACTCGGAAGGGGATTATTGGTGGCCTGATCCGAAGAATCCTGAAGGACCTTACATCCGGAAAGATGGTTTGAGCAATCCCGACAATTTTGTAGATCACCGAAATCTTGTTATGCGCCTGGGGGACATCCTCGGAACTTTGGTTTCGGCTTGGGAACTAACCCGCGACGTACGCTATTTAGACGCCTCTTTGAAACATGTGGAAGCTTGGTTTATCAATTCAGAAACAAGGATGAACCCTGCCATGGAATATGCACAGGCTATAAAAGGGATAGCCACTGGACGTGGCATCGGTATTATTGATGGTATTCACCTCGTTGAAGTGGCGCGTGCACTGCAAGTGTTACATGATGCACACAAGCTTCCATTAGAAATCTATACGGGTACGAAATCTTGGTTCTCAGCCTACTTAGGCTGGATTACCACACATCCTTATGGCTTACAGGAAAGAGATACAAAAAATAACCATGCCGCCTGCTGGGTGCTGCAGGTAGCTGCTTTTGCACAGTACGTCGGTGATGAAGGTCTTCTCGATTTTGCAGCTGTGCGGTATAAAACGGTTTTATTACCTGATCAGATGGCAGATAATGGAAGTTTTCCGCTCGAATTAGAACGAACCAAACCCTATGGTTATTCCTTGTTTAACCTTGATGTATTTTCGGGTATAAATTATATTTTAAAAGAGCACGAACCTAACCTGCCTTCCGTACATATCGGCGAGAAAAGTTTGAAAAAGGGTATACAGTTTATGGTCCCCTATGTAGAGGACAAAACCTTGTGGCACTATGGCGAGGACGTGATGTACTGGAATAATTGGCCCATTGCACATCCGTTTCTGCTTTTAGGGTGCGTAATGTTCGAGCAGCCACAGTGGCTGCATCTATGGGGACGACTACCCTTAGACTACAGTGAGCAAGAAGTAAGACGTAACTCCCCAATTCGTCATCCCTTACTGTGGATGTAACAAAACAACGATGGAGAGCGATTTATCCACTTAAATAAACAATTTCTCTCCTCCAAAGTAAGTAGGAAAGTGGAATTTTGAATGGAGATAGACCTCAAATTAGGGACGTAGAAGTCCAAGTTAAACCAACATGTTATGATAAAAATTTTAAATCGAATGAGCAGACAATTGCTAATAATGAGCTATCTGCTTTTAACATTAAATCTTATTTTCGCGCAATCAGCGCAAACCATACGGGGAGAAGTCCGTTTTGAGAATGGAACACCAGCCTCCAACGTCACGGTTAAAATCAAAGATCGTTCGCAGACAGTAGTCACGGATGAGCGTGGTGTTTACGAAATTCAAGCGGGGGAATCAGCAATATTATTATTCAGTTTGGTAGGATTCCAAACACAGGAGGTGTCGGTGGGCGCACGAACCACGGTCAATGTGGTAATGCAGGATCAAGACGCTCTGGAAGAAGTTGTGGTCGTTGGATATGGTACCCAAAAGAAGGTAAACCTCAGTGGCGCAGTCTCACAAATTGGTGGTGACGAGCTTGTTGACAGGCCGGTGGCCAACTTGACAGGTGCCTTACAAGGCACATTGCCGGGGGTCGCCGTAACGCGTGGGAGTGGTAAACCGGGAAACGAAGGTTATGGCATTCGTATTCGGGGGTTCAGTTCTGCGAATGCCATGTCGGCATTGGTACTTGTGGATGGTATACAAATGGATCTGAACCTGATTAATCCGGAAGATGTCGAATCTATATCTGTATTGAAAGATGCATCAGCATCGGCTATATATGGTGCGAGAGCAGCTGGGGGTGTTATTCTGGTGACGACAAAAAAAGGAAAACAAGGCAAGCCCGTTATCAATTACAATAACTATTATGGTGTAAACGTGGCCGCTCGCAGACCAGAACGTTTAAACTCTTGGGATGAACAGATTCTAATTAATGAGTCTCGGCTAAATGCGACTGGAAATCCGGAATTTACCGAAGAGCAAATAGAATGGTTGAAAAATCCAAATTTCTCCGTCCGTCCCAATCCAACGCAGGATAGGTGGGAATACTTCGGAAATAATAATTGGGTAACCGAAGGGATGAATAAATATAGTGGGATGCATAATCATAATGTATCTGTCAGCGGTGGAGGAGAAAAAACTGTTTATAATATCTCAACCGGTTATTATCGTCGTGACGGAGTATTACGATACGGGCCGGATGATAATTCCCGTTATACACTACGTACCAACCTCAGCACCGAAGTTAACAAATACATCAACTTGGATATTTCCGCTAATTACGTAGGATCTGAAGTGAATGAAAATGCATACGGTACGGATCAGATTATCAATCGTTTGTATCGAAGCCGTACGCGCCAAAGTTTATATGTCCCGGAGGAAGATGTGACAGGGCAACCCTATAACGGAGATTTGCAGATAAATGCCGTGGATATTCAAAAAAACGGCGGCGAGTGGAGACGTTTATACGAGTCTTTTACGGGTCGGGCTAATTTGAAAATTAAGGACCTGTTGAAGGGTTTAACGGTAGATTTGAGTGGATCGCGTAATCAGGATTATTTTTCGTCTGTTCGTAACCGGCGTACCTTGATGTGGTACGGACGTTCTACAAATACCACACGCTTCTCTATCCATAATCCAAACAGTACGGAAAATACAAAAAATAGGGGCTATCTCAATAACCTCCAAGCGGTAGCTACCTATAATTTCGATGTGTTAGACGACCACCATTTTACTCTCTTGGGTGGAACTTCTTATGAGGAATACCGTAAGGACGAACTTACGGCCGGAGCGCAGTCTATGATCACCAACGACTTTTTTAGCTTGAACTACGGTGATCCGTTAACCAAGACCAATGGTGATTTGGTCGAGACATGGGCAATTGCGTCGTATTTCGGTCGTTTGAATTATAATTTTCAAGAGAAATACTTGTTTGAAGCTTCCGTCCGCTATGACGGTAGTTCGCGTCTGGCTCCCGAAAATAGATGGAAGTTATTTCCGTCTTTTTCAGCCGCATGGCGTTTGGATCAGGAAGATTTTTTGCGTGATAATGGTATTTTTGATCAGCTGAAATTGCGGGGTTCCTGGGGTCAATTGGGAAATGGCTCCTCTTTAGGGTTTTACGACTATATTCCGCTATTAACGAGTGGATTGAATGTGCCGACAAGCGAAGAAGATCGATTGGTGTTTAACAACTTACGGACACAGTTTTTGTACCAAAGAGAGTTAGCTTCTGCACAGAAAACATGGGAAGTTGTTGAGCAAAGTAACGTTGGTTTGGACATGACATTCCTAGAGAACCGATTGTCATTTACTGGAGATTACTACGTCAAGCGTAATAAAAATATGCTAGCAACATTAAATTTACCTTCTATTATCGGAATTAATGTGCCCCGTTTTAATGTTGGGGAGCTGAAAAGTTGGGGCTGGGAGTTTGACCTGAAATGGCGTGATAAAGTAAACGATTTCAGCTATTCTATCGGACTCAACCTATCGGATAATCAAAATGAACTGGTGAAGTTTGATGGTCGAAATATCATCAACGAGGGACATGTAGATCTACTGGAAGGGTATCCGATGAATACAGTGTGGGGGTATAAGACAGACGGTTACTTCCAGACCCAAGAGGAATATGATCAATATAAACAAATGGTGTCTACACCTTTTTTTCCGAACAATGCGGGGGCAGGAGATGTTAAATACCTGGATTTAAATGGAGATGGGGTAATTACCGCTGGTGGGGGTACACCAGAGGAGCCTGGAGATTTGATAAACTATGGAACGACTAACGGACGTTATTTTTATGGACTCAATTTAGACTTTCAATGGAAGGGCTTCGACGCCAGCATCTTTTTTCAAGGGGTCGCTAAACGTGTATTCTTGATCAATGAAGGTACACTGTCGCCTATGCTGGGTACGGCGGATTTACCATGGACCATTCATATGGACCGCTGGACACCAGATAATCCAGAGGCTTTTTTCCCTCGAATGTACCAAACAAGTGCGCATAATTACCGACCATCGGATAGATATATTCAGAATGGTGCTTATGTTCGTCTTAAAAATCTGCAGCTAGGGTATACAGTTCCTCTTCGTACACCTGCTATCCGAAAGCTTCGAGTATTTTTCTCTGGACAAGATTTGTGGGAATACACGGATGTGTTGAATGTATTCGACCCTGAAGTTCCGAACAATGTGTCGGCGACGACCTATCCGTTCTTCCGCTCTATTTCTTTTGGTCTAAACGTAACCTTTTAAAAGACAAAACTATGAAAGTAATAAACATCTCTATAAAAGCAGTTATGCTAGCTACGTTAATTATCTTTTCGGGTAGTTGTAGCTTAGATCGTTTCCCTGAAACGGAGTTTTCCGATCAGGATTTTTGGAACACGGAGAACGATCTTAAATTTGCAGCCAACCGTTTGTATCAGCAATTGGATGGGGTGCAGTTGGATTCCCGCGCGGACGACAATGTGAATCAAACGGTAAACCTGACGAGCAATGGCGCCCGGAGTATTCCGAGCGAAAGCGAAGATTGGTCCAATCCTTATGACGTCATTTTCACGGCAAACAATATACTGGAGAAAGGGGGGCGTGCATCAATTACTGATGAAGTAAGAAACCGATATTTGGCTGAGGCACGTTTCTTTAGAGCGTACGCTTATCTCCAATTAGTGCAGCGATATGGAGATGTACCGCTTGTGACGACGACACTGGATATAGATTCGGAAGAGTTGGAGATGCCGCGTACATCCAAAGCCGAGGTGGCAACAAAAATTTATGAAGACCTAGATTTTGCAGCAATCTGGTTGCCTGATTTTGGGGCATTGCCTTCTGCCGATTATGGTCGCGTAACGAAGAGCTCGGCGCAGGCGCTGAAAGCAAGGGTCGGATTATTTCTCGGCACATTTGGCAAATATCATGGTGAAAGCGGTTACGAAGAGCACTTACAGCAGGCGGTAGAAGCGGCATTATTCGTGATGAACCAAGGCCACGCGCTGTTTGCAGATTATGGGAAGTTATTTGTGAATGAGGGTGATGGGCCGGCAAATAAAGAGAATATTTTTGTTAAAACTTATGGCGAGAATTCATCAAATCTGATTCTTGGACATAATTACTCGCGCGATTTGGAGAACGGACGTGTGGCCGTTACGCGCAACTTGATTCGTCAATACTTGTATGAAGACGGACTTCCGGCGTATAATGAGCGTAATGAACTGAAAGTGAATAGATCATCATTCTATGTACAAGAGGGAGATGAGGAAAGTTATAATAGTATATTCGATCACCGTGATCCCCGTTTAAGCTATACGCTTTTCCGCGCGGGCGAGCAGGCGTATAAAGGGCCATGGGTACCGACTACAACTTTAGGCTCTCGCACAGGATATGCAACGAAAAAAGGATTTAGTGCAGAAGATTGGCAAATTAATAGTGCTGGAACGACGGATAAAATTCTGATCCGTTATGGGGAAGTCTTATTAATATATGCCGAGGCAAAATATGAGTTGGACGGTGCGATATCCGATAGTGATCTTAACCGTACCATCAATGCGTTGCGGAGCCGGGTGGGAATGAACGTAGAATTGACAAATGCGTTTGTGGTCGACCACAAACTGGATATGTTGGAAGAGATACGTCGCGAGCGCACTGTAGAACTTGCCTTAGAGGGTTTTAGGTATACAGATATTATACGTTGGAAGTTAGCGGAAATCGTTTTAACGCAGCATATACTGGGTGCGAAATACAATCAAACAGATTGGGAAGGTGCGGACGTTTCCAATTTAAATTTGAATGCCGATGAGATTGTGGTAGTCGAAGCGGCTTCTACACGACGCTTTGATGCTACAAAAGATTATCTTTATCCTGTACCGCTGAACGAAATCTCACTAAGTGGTGGAAATGTTATACAAAACCCTAATTGGAAATAATATGAAGACGATAATAAATAAAGTAATACTGGACCGTTTTGTTTTCACGGCTTGTATATTGATAATGCTTTTTGTTGGTTGTGAGGATCGGAACTATCCCGCAGGCTTATCGGAATATGAACACCATTATTATATTGTTTATGTTCCGAACAATAACAGTATGGTGACGGTGAGTAGAGAGCGGACGACGCTATTGGAACTACCGGTACAGTTCTATTCAGAATTTGAGCGTGATTATAATGCGGTCGCGAATTATGAAGTCAGCACGGGAGATTTAGCTGAAACTGCAGTTCCTGCAGTCCGGGGAGAAGACTTTGAAATCGTCGACCAAACCGGACAAGTGCTTAATCCTGTGGATGGGAAATATCAAATGATCTTTCCCAACGCCAAGAAGGCACAAGCTAAGATTTATGTCAAGCTTTTAAATAATGCAGCGGCTACTGGAAGGCGGTCTGTTAATATTAATTTGGTGGATAATATCCAGGAGCAGTTCCGTGTCGATATTTTTTCTACCGCATTTAGACGTACTATTCAAATCGATTAATATGAACAGGTATATATGGTGTCTTGTATTTGTCTGCTATACTATATCGGGATGGGGACAATCGCTGCAGGATGAGAAGATCGTAGCAGATGCGACGGAGCAGCTCCGCTATTTGGTAGAATATACGGAACAATTGGTGCAAGATTCTACACGGGTCTCACCACGCACGTTGGAAAACGGTGAACTGGAATTGGTGCGGAGGGGCGACTGGACCAGTGGTTTTTATCCGGGCATCTTATGGCAAATGTTTGACTTAACGAGGGACGAACAGTGGAAAGATTGGGCACAAACGGCTACGGCGAGAATAGAAAGAGAAAAAGAGAATGGACGAACGCATGATATGGGCTTTAAGGTGTATAATAGCTTTGGTAAAGGTTATCAGTTGACAGGTGATAGTCATTATCGAGAGGTCATTGTGCATGCCGCGAAGACACTATCTTCGCGATTCAATCCCACCGTAGGCTGTATCCGTTCTTGGGATCATAATGCGGATAAATGGCAGTTTCCGGTGATCATTGATAATATGTTGAACTTAGAACTGTTGTTTGCAACGACGAAGCTAACAGGGGATTCGACCTATTATCAGATGGCCGTATCACATGCCGGCAAAACCCTTGAAAATCATTTTCGAAAAGATGGAGGCAGTTATCATGTTGTTGATTACGATCCTAAGACGGGTGAGGTGAAGCATCGGCACACTCATCAAGGCCATGCGCATGAGTCGACTTGGGCTCGTGGGCAAGCTTGGGCAATATATGGTTTTACCATGTGTTATCGTGAAACTGGAGAAGAACGCTTTTTGAAGAAAGCGTTGGCTCTTTTTTCTTGGTTGTCAGAAAGGCTACCGGAAGATGGTGTAGCCTATTGGGATTTTGATGTGCCTACTATTCCTAAGGAGCCGCGAGATGCGTCTGCGGCCGCTGTTATGGCATCCGCATTATACGAACTGGATTATCTGGTTCCCCATAAACCTGCATTGCGGGAATTAGCCGATCGTATCATGACTTCTTTGACAGATAGCTATCGAAACGAAAAGGGAACTAGTAGTGGGTTTCTTCTGGGACATAGTACAGGATCCAAACCGCATCATTCAGAAGTGGATGTACCGTTGATCTATGCCGACTATTATTATTTAGAAGCACTGTTGCGTAAAAATGGAAAATTTTGAGTAATTTAACGCCTTGGCGTTATCCTGCCATGAGCTAACGATGAAGATAATCCTGAAAATACTGCTGTTATGCCTCGGTTTGATGAGTAAGTTTTTACTTGCACAGCCTTTTGCTGATCAAGTAAAGTTTGTTCATGTTTCGACAAAAGATGGGCTGTCCCAGAGTACCATTTTTGCAATAACGCAGGATCATCTGGACCTCATGTGGATTGGAACACGGGACGGGTTAAACAGATATGACGCTCATCGGTTTGTTACATATAGAAATGTACTTTCTGATAGTACTTCATTGTCCGATAATTATGTAACAGCTGTTTATGAGGACAGTGATAATAGGCTTTGGATAGGTACAGGACAAGGTATTAATTTGTATGATCGGAAATCTGATCGATTTGTGCGAGTGCCGCTTGTCGGGGGAGGAGCGCCCCAACCCTTTATCTACGCTATCGATCAGGACCGTAATGGTAATGTCTGGTTTTGTTCCAGTGCAGGCTTGTTTTTATTAAAATCCAACCCAGAAAATCAACTACAATGTTTCCTGATCTTCAATGGTAGAAACATTGCTGGGCAAACTTTTCCTCCAGGATCGGGAAACGTCCAGCAGATTTATCAGGATAGCCGAGGCCGACATTGGCTGAGCACGACAAACGGCGTATATGTATTCGAAGGACTTTCTAGACAGTCAAATCCCAAACTTATCTATAATATCCAGCAGCGGAATGGAATATTAAACAGTGCTGATGTCCGTTTTGTCTACGAGATGAAACCTGGAATATTTTGGATGGGCACAAAAGAAGGAGGAATTAATGTGTATGAGGAGGAGAAAGATACGTTTTGTTACATCACAAATGACGGGCTTGCGGGAAACCGGCAGATTACATTGAGTAGTAACGACGTGCGGAGTTTAGTTCGCGATAGGCAAGGTGGATACTGGATCGGAACGATCAATGGATTAAACTATTACGATGAAAAGCTCGGTTTTGTTACCTTCTTTAAAAATGAGCATGATACGTATTCATTAGCAGATAATTCAATCCGTCCTATCTTTCAGGATCGACGAGGCTCGATATGGGTAGGGACATATTACGGCGGAATTAGTATTTTCGATCGGGATCTGGCAAAATTCCGACATTATGGGAAAAACGGACAAGATGACCATTTGTCTTACAGTGTTGTGAGTGGTATTGTACAGGATCGTCAAGGTGGATTTTGGATTGGCTATGAAGGTGGTGGGTTGGATTACATGACGATTGACAGACGGGTGAAACGACATTATAAACATAAACGAGAAGACCAGCGCTCCTTGACGAATAACCATGTGAAACATATTTATCTGGATAGCGAGGATAATCTATGGGTGGGAACGTACACCGGTGGTTTAAATTTGCTCAAGAAAGACGCGCAGGGCTTTGTGCATTATAAACATGATCCAGACGATATATCCTCCTTATCTAATAATAACGTTTATTCAATTACGGAGGATAAATCAGGAAATCTCTGGATAGGAACTTATGGTGGCGGATTGAACGTAAAGAAAGCGGGAACGGAAGGGTATTTTGAAAGTTATCGATCTACCGGTAAGGAGCAATATCGCTTAGGTTCTGATCTGATTAGAATCGTTTATCTAGACAGCCGCGAAAACTTATGGGTAGGAACGGAAGATGGATTATATGTCAAATGGGCAGGAACAGATCGTTTTGACGTCTTTCATCCCCAAGCGGATAATCCCCATAGCATCAGCGGAAATGTTATATTGAGTGTCTATGAAGATGAAAAGGGGAGGCTATGGATAGGCACATCTATGGACGGTTTGAATGAATTTCGATATGCCACGAAAGATTTCAGAAGAATAGGAACCGCGAACGGGCTTCCGGGAAATAATGTCGTTGGAATAGCGGAAGAAGAAGGTATATTATGGTTGAGTACGAACAACGGTATTTGTGCTTTCGATCCGTCGACAGACGAGATTGTATCGTATAATTTAAAGGATGGACTGCACGGAAATGAATTCTCTGTTGGAGCAGTATGCCATAGTCGGGAAGGTGAGCTTTTGTTGGGCGGTACACATGGGATTACGGCTTTTTACCCAGGTAAAATCTCCCGTAGTCGTTTTCGCCCCAAAATGATTTTTTCTGAAGTGCGGGTACACAATAAAGTGCTGCTCCCTGAAAGTAGTCAGCTATCGAATCAGCATATTTCGATGGCAAAAGAAGTTCTATTATCACATCGGGATAACAATGTGAGTATAGACTTTGCCACACTCAATTATATTACGCCAGAGAAGAACAAATATGCTTATCGGTTGGACGGACTGGAAGAGGATTGGAATTATGTGAATGTGCCAACAGCTACGTATACAAACTTGCATCCGGGAACATACGTTCTAGAGGTGAAGGGAACGACAAATGACGGTGTGTGGTCGGAAGAGGTCGGAAAACTCCGACTCGTTGTTTTGCCGCCTTGGTGGGCTACGTGGTGGGCATATACGGCCTATATTGGAACCTTTTTGGTACTGCTGCTTATGGTTTGGCGGTTTTTCCATACCCGGAGAGAACTGAAGTATCAGTTGCGTTTAAAACAACTAGAGGCCGCCAACGAGAAAAAGATGGCGAATATAAAAGCAAATTTTTATACCCACATATCTCACGAATTGAGGACGCCTTTAACATTGATTCTAGGACCGGTGCATCAAATGCTTTCGGAAACGCCAGAAAATGATTCCCGTCGGTCAACGTTACAAGTGGTACGGCAAAACGCGCAGCGGCTCTTGCGTTTGGTCAACGAGCTGTTGGACAGCCGTAAAAATGAATTGAATCTGGTACGGTTAAATGTTGGTGAATATCCGTTACTTGATCTTGTTCAAGAGGTGTTAGCTTCTTTTCAGGAAGAGATTCGAGCGAAGCGTGTTGCTATCGAATTGAAGTATAATGAGCCGGTTCCGGTTGTTTGGCTGGACTATACGCAAATGGAAAAAGTCTTCTTTAATCTCTTGGGTAATGCATTGCGCTTCGTGCCACAAGGAGGCCGGATTTGGATCCATCTATCGGTGGCAGCCGAAATATCAGGAAAAGGAATTGTACGTGTGGAGATTGGCGACAATGGCCCAGGCATTATGGAAGAAGACTTGCCTTTTATTTTTGAGCTCTTTTACCAAAGTAAAAGCTCATTAGCGACTAAGAATCGGTATGGTAGCGGCTTAGGCCTGGCACTCACACGAGATATCATCCACCTACACGGTGGAAAAATTAAGGCGAGGAGCCAGCACGAGGAATCAGCAACGGAATCATTTACGGTCTTTACAGTAGAGATACCTGTTGGAAAGATACATTTCGATGGCGATAAAGTTGATTTTATCGATACGGTGAAGAAGGAAGCCAATATGGAGCTGCCGGAAAAGGCTCCTATGGATTTTCTGACCAATGGAATAGTAACTGACGAGCCGAGTGTTGAAAAAGAAACAGCTCCGGCATTGGTACTTGTGGTAGACGATAACGAAGATATTCTGCAATTCTTGCAACAGGAACTGGCCAAGGAATACAAGGTCGTCACTGCGTGTGACGGCGAACAAGCTTGGGATATTGTACGTGAGAGACTACCTGATGTGGTGATCTCCGACGTCATGATGCCTAACATGGATGGTGCTTGTCTGACGAATTTGATAAAGAGCAACGAAATGACAGCTCACATTCCAGTCATACTGCTCACGGCATTGAGCTCGGAGGAGGATATGCTAGTAGGAATGGGCGCTGGATCGGATGACTACCTAACCAAACCTATACACCTGGACTTATTGATGATCAAAATCCAAAACATTCTCTATACGAAGAAGAGTGCTAGGCGTTGGTTTATCCGTAAATATATGCTAGCTACGGAGGATAAAAGGAGTGAGAAGCCAAATGAAGAACAGTTGTTCTTAAATCGCATTATCAACATTATTGAAAGTCGGTTGTCTAGTGAAGATCTCAATGTAATGCAATTGTCGTCTGAGTTGGGTATGAGTAGACCTGTACTGTATAAAAAGATTAAACAACTTACAGGGATGAGTATCATAGAACTGATCAATATGCTACGTTTGAGGCGGGCGACAGAGCTTTTCGATCGCGAATCATTAGGAATAAGTGACATTGCTTACCAAGTAGGTTATTCGGATCCGAAATGGTTTAGTAAAACCTTTAAATCGTATTATGGTATTACGCCGAAGAGATTTGCGGAAATGGCGCCGGCGGAAAAAGCGCGGATTATCGACGAACACAACCTATTTCATATTTTTCATAACCGTAACTAGAGAAATTATCTAGATGGAGTCTGTAAATTATAAAATAAATAAGCCTCGAAGCAATCGCTTCGAGGCTTTTACATAAAACTAATAAAGATAGTGCTACTCTGCAGCAACGACTGCAGGCCATAGTGGATTCTGAACGAGTAGCTGGCCTTTACTTTTGTTGATCTCGTTTTGGGGAACAGGATACCAATAATACTGCTTCAACCAACGACGCTCTTCCAGGCGGGTACGACGATAATAGGAATCTGACGAACCGAGATCACGTATCGGGGTTGTTTCATTACCGATAGTCATGGGGACGTTGTCGAATCCGTTCATATTCATGCCGTGCATACGCGTAATATCACCGTCTACGCCGCCCTTTTCCGGCTGATTGGAAATCTCTGGATCAGCGATCATCCAACGACGTATATCAAACCACCGCTGTCCTTCGCCGACCAGCTCCGCACGTCTTTCCTGTACAATGGCCTTAAACTGCGCTTCTTTGTTTCCGATGACCCCGGTTTTTGATCCGTTTATTTGCATCTCCTGATAACCGGGTATGCCCGCTCGCTCCCTTACTCTATCAATATATTCGATGATTCGGGCATCTCCCGGATTAGTTTCGTTCAATACCTCCGCATAATATAGATAGAAGTCTGCCAGACGTAATAATATCGAAGGTCTTGACCAGGAAGTATATACCGTGTAGTTCGTTCCGTTTACCGTGATAGATGTCCGTCCTTGGGCAATGCGCCGATGCTTGAATTTGTAGAATAAGTAACCCGCGCGAGGCCAGTTTTCACCACCGGAAATACCAGAAGGTTTCCCACGTCCGTACCATTGACGGTAAACCCCGTTAGGATTATTGTGCTCATTAGCGTGGATATGCCAGCTTTTGCCGTTGTATCCTACAGCAGCATAGAGCCGCGGTTCCCGGTTGGCATACATATTGAAAACATTAGCATCCGCATGATTGTTGACATGGGTCGGATTATTAACGGTCGTAAAACCATCTTCGCGGTAACCCGACCCGTTGTCATAAATCGACAGTCCATTGTTCATAAAGAATGCATCGACCGACTCCTGGGAGATACCGATATTCGCAAAGTTGGTTGGGTTTGCATATAAATCTACTGGATTGGAACGACGTTCCTGTGCGTTGGGATTACTGTATTCATTATATGCTGTCGCCCAGATGATCTCGTCATTGTATTTCTGGAATACCTCATAAACGGATTCGTGCGGATTGATGTCGCGGACACCCGGATTACCCGGATCCTCGGGATAATATTCGATGTGCAATTTATGGCCAAGACCATGTGCATAATCGAGGAACTCCTCTAAGCGGATTTTAGCCGTCTGCCATTTTTCCGGATTATAATCCGGAAACAAACGCGTGCCGTCTGTATTCGTGACGGCTAGGCTTTCTTGGAAACCACCGTTGAATAATTTGGAGGCGGCATAGGTCCACAGTTTGGCACGTAAAGCGTAGGCCAACACCAGGGTGGGGCGTACCATTTCTCCGGTGTTATAGGTAGCATTTGCTCCTTTGATGGTACTTGGTAGATTACCTGCCGAGATCACCTCGGCTAACAAGCCGTCAATATAATTGATAACATCGTTCATAGGAGCACGTGCATAATCGATACCTTGATCTTCAGGATCGGCAAGCTCGGTCACAAGCGGTACCGGACCGTACAACTCCAGTAGAGTAAAATAAGAATACGCGAGCAGGAACCGGGCTTCGTCTTTCATACGGGCCAGCTCATCTTCCGGAAGGGAGGTGCTTCCTGAACCAGCAATAGGTTGTGCTCTTTCCAGAAAAATTAATGCCTGACGAATATAGGTGTATTGCGTAGCCCAACGGTGAAAACCGGCATTACCGGCAGTATAGCCAGATACCATAATGTTGCGGGCAAAGTTACAGGCTAGCTCGCCTGAAATAGCTGACCAGGGGTTACTCATCGCATCAGCTGTTGAGGCATTTTTAGAATATTCGATGATACAATTGAAGATGTTGCCATGCCAACGTTTGGCATAGGCAGCATTCTCGAAAACTTCGTCGATTGTCAGATTTTCTGTCAACTCGGAAGCGACGTCCAGATATTTTTTACAAGACGTAGAGAGGGTTGCAGTGGCAACCGCTGTGCAAATAACAATCTTTTTTATTATGTTCATAATGCTCTGTTTTAAAAAGTTACGTTCAAGCCAAATGTCCAGGTAGAACTGATCGGATAGCGGGCTCCCGAACGGGCGGTCACTTCCGGATCCCAGAACTTAACTTTATCCCAGGTATGTAAGTTCTCGCCTTGTGCATACAGCCGTATACTGCTTAGATGCATCCGCTCCACCCAATCCGATTTGAAGGTATAGCCAAATTCAATGTTTTTCAGACGTATATAGGAAGCATCGCGATACCACCAAGTACTGGTGCGCGTATTGTTTCCGTTATTTGCTGTCCTCAGCCTCGGAAACAGAACGTCCTGGTTATAGGGATCCGTGGCTGTCCAACGGTTCATCGCTTCGTCACGTAATGCCGCATCAGTAATAGAGCGTTGGAAAGGATAGAAGTTTTCCGTTTTGCCTAACAGGTTGGTAGAAAACTGCCCTGCTCCCTGAAAGAATAAGCCTGCGCTAAATCCGCGCCATTCAGCGGCCAATCCAAAGCCATAAACAATGCCGGGTGTGATATTGGAAAAGAACCCATGTGTGTACGTTTGATCGTAGTTGTCAATCTGTCCGTCTCCGTTTAAATCGGCATAACGGATATCGCCTGGTGCCACAGCAAAACCGGGGTCGGGGAGTTCAGGCCTGAGCTGGTAGTTCTGTGCTCCAGTAGACGGGTTTTGCGTAATGAGAAAGTCATCCGGGGTGTATAGGCCTTCTGCCAAGTAAATGAAAGGCTGTCCGATACTTTGTCCGGTGTAAGCTTGATAGTGAAAAGGTTGCGGGACCTCGTCGTATTCGAGGATCTTGTTTCGCGTAAAGGTATAGTTCAGCCGTCCGCTGAGAGTAAGCTCGTTAATGCGTTGTGTGCCTGTTACGTTCATATCGAAGCCTCTGTTTTGTGTCCGCCCGAAATTCTGCATAGGGCTAACGCGGAGACCTGCTGCGGTAGGTAGTGTATTGCGACGCATTAGGATATCATGACGTTCGTTAAAGAAGAAGTCTACCGTGGCATCAATCCGGTTGTTAAATAAACCCACGTCGATACCGGCGTTAAATTTGTTTTCCTCTTCCCATTTCAATAAGGGCGTGGCATAGTCCATTTCGACAATACCTGCGCCTGGGCTGCCGGAACCTTGTCCGTTATTGGATACACCAGCACCGCCGGTCCAGGCGAAATTATAGCCGGAACTGCTTTCGTTTAGCTGTTCGCGGTAGGGGAAGCGTGAAAGATCGTTGGCCAGCACATCGTTGCCCGTCTTTCCGTAGGACGCCCGGAATTTAAGTTTGTTCACGGTTTGTTCCAATGGTGCCCAAAAATCTTCACGACTGAGCCACCAGGCAACACCGACGGAAGGGAAAACGCCCCAACGGTATCCTGCCGCAAAATTTTCACTCCCTGTCATCCCCATGCTGGCTTCCAGCAAGTATTTTCCGTCGTAACCATACGTACCACGCGCCACCATACTTTGCTTACGATAAGGCAACATTTCGATGCCATTGTTCCTGTTTTGGAATTGTCTTTCCTTTTGATAATAGAGTACCATCCCGGTCACATCATGCTTATCAAACGTACGTTTATAATCTAGGGCCGTTTCCAGGTATATATTACGTTCACCGGAGCTGCCTGCGGCAAACGGATTGGAGAGGGCTGCGCCTCCCCGTATTTGCCGAAGTACCAGATTCCCTTCTGCATCACGAGAGTCCGCGAAATAAGAAATAGCCTCTTTCGTCCGGTTTGTTCTTCCTTGCGAAAGGTTGTCAAATCCTACGATGCCGCGCCAGGATAGCCCGGGCGTAAAGTAATCAAGCTGTTGGGCTAAATGGATCTTGGACTGTAATGTAACTTCCTGATTCCGGCTATAACCCATATTGTTGAGTAAGTTGTAGGGATTGGCGCGTTCGGCAGTACCTACTGAACCCGCGGAATACACGGGGTGTTCGGAAAAACTTCCGTCTGAATACATCATCGGGAACAGATATCGTGGCGCTAAGGAAATGATACTCCACAGTTGATCTGCCGTCTGTATTGGCGCATTTTGTTTCACGAAGAAACCAGAGAGATCTACAGACAATTTGGTTGTTGATGTTAAATCCATATCAATATTGGAGCGTAGGTTGAAACGCTCGTATTTCAGATTGGCATTATAATCCTCAACGGTATTGCTATTATATAGTCCATCTTCTGTATAGTAAGCACCCGAGGTGAAAAATCGCATGCGATCTCCCCCGCCACGAAAATTGATCGTATAGCGGGACACATTGGTGTTTGGTTTCAACAATGTAAGCCAGTCCGTATTCGGATACAGATCTGGGTCTGCCCCGGTCAGATACTTTTCTAAAGTGATATCATCGTATGTCGGTAGCCAGCCTGCTGTCGGATTGCCGTCTTCATTCCAGGTGGCTTCGTTATAGAGGCTTAGGGTTCTGTAAGCATCTAAAGAGATAGGCAGACGGAGGGGTGTCCGTACAGAATGCCGCGCATCCAGGGAGATGGTTGTTTTCTGGGGTGTTCCGCGCTTGGTGGTGACCAATACAACTCCGTTGGCACCTTCCGCACCATAAACGGCGGTGGCGGCGGCATCTTTGAGTACCGAAAAGCTCTCAATATCTTCCACGGGAATATTGTTCATGTCGCTTTGGCTGCGCGGTATGCCGTCGATGATGATCAAAGGATTGGTCCCGCCCGCAAAAGAACTCACGCCACGAATCCAGAAATTGGAATCATCGTATCCTGGCTCACCGGAAGGCTGTATGGCCACAATCCCGGGCAACTGCCCCGCAATAGAGTTGGAAAGTCCTCGTCCAGTTACCGCAAGCTCTTTAGCCGTAACCGTACTGATCGAAGCGACTACACTCTCCTTTTTTTGTTGTCCGAAGCCTATAACCACAACTTCATCGATGTCTTCTGCACTTTCAGTCAACCGAATGTTGACGGTAGTTTCATCGTCTTTGAGCACATGCTCTTCCGTAACGTAGCCCACAAAGGCAAATGTTAGTTTAGCACCCGGTGTAGCGAGGGCCCTATACCGGCCCAGATTGTCTGTATTTGTTGTTTGTGTGGTTTCGCCTATTACCGTTACCGTAACACCGACAACTGGGTTTCCTTGTCCATCCGTCACAAGACCGGATATGGTTTTCTGTTGCGCTAGCAAGTTACAAGGCAGTAAGCTTAGCACGAACAGAAATAAGATATATATTTTTTCTTTCATCTTCATGATAGCATGATTTTGGTTTATTGAACGCTGATTGATACGGCTACCGGAGAAACATTCGTGTTTAAGGTAAAGACGAATGTTCTTACGCCGAGATTTCGGTTACTTCCCGTGACAATCATATTGCCATTACTTTGATTGTTGCCACTGTGAAGCATGAAACGGTCTGAGCCACCGTCAGGTGTCAGGGACATGCCAGCACCATAGAGTGTTTGTACCAGCGCCATAGGTAATACATTATCTAACGAACGGCTGTTCTGGTAAAAGGAGAAACCAGCGGTACTGCCGGATGAATTGCTCTGGAACAGATTTATGCCTGTCCTGAGCTTGAGCTCATAGATGCCATCGCCCATTGGAGCCATGGCGAAGTTGTGGTTCGGATTCCATAATGCTGGATTGCTAGTCATCGACGGTATGCCCAAGCGTGCGTCCGGTATCGAACCACCCTGATCGCCGATACCACCGTTCACCCAGATCCCACCGGTCTTGGTGACGGGGTCAAAGTCCGCAAGTGCCTCGCCGCTCATAGGTTCTATCTTGAAATATTTAAGATTTTGATCAGCGGTGATGCGGTATTTTCCCGTGATAGCCCGGAAAGTATAGGTGCCCCCGTTATCATCGAGGAAGGTCGGATCGATCCACCAGTCGCCAATATCTAATATCCCATCGAATGCTATCGTTTGACCTTGAGTAAGTTCTGTTTCAATGGTGGTCAGATTGTTTTCATAAGCGGGGAACTCCATGCCCCCGAACGATGGCGTAAGAAAGGGGCGCCCCACAAAACTGCGTATGTCGAAAGATACCGTATAGGGTGTGCCAGGGTCTCTGGCAATCTGAAACGGAATGGAATCTTGGTCTGTCGCATAAGCACTGATATTGGTGCCTCCGAATAGCATAATATTCCCGTTCTCGCCATAGGCCGGTGCCTCAATGAGTGCATTCAGCTTGGTGACGGGAAAATTATCGGTCACAGCATAGAGGTACTCTTCGCCGGAAACCGGTTCCATACGGTAATTTCCATACGCTGTTTTCAGCGTAAGGTAAGGGAATTTCGGACGATTTACCTGGATGGGGATGAGTGTTGTGGCATAGTTGAAATTTTTATTCCTGACCATTAGCTGTATTTCTGCAGAGCCGTTTTCAATATCCTTTACAAAAGGTACGGGTAATTTTCTTTGGTAAGTCCCTCCCTGATTAATGGGAATGATACTTTCTGCAATCAGCTCATCGTTACGATAAAATGATGCCTTAATTTGGTTTAGAGGATGTTGTCCGTCGACCGTGA
The DNA here is from genome assembly GCF_014692515.1 of Sphingobacterium micropteri. Taxonomy (GTDB): domain Bacteria; phylum Bacteroidota; class Bacteroidia; order Sphingobacteriales; family Sphingobacteriaceae; genus Sphingobacterium; species Sphingobacterium micropteri. Next base: position 388,089 of record NZ_JACOIK010000002.1, read on the forward strand.
TATTAACGGGAATGCTATCGCCCATATAGGCAACGTCAACGATCTGATACGATGTGAGGCTGGGGGTGTCTATCTGGGTCTCTTCCTTACAGGAATAAAACCCTAAAATTATCCCCAACATCAGCAAAAGGTTGTTTTTCCTTTTCATATGACATTTGTTTATAAGATTAGTTGTTTTTTAGGTTTCTACTTCGGTTGAAAGCTGCGACAATATAATATCTTGCTTTCTTTTTGTGATGATAGTATGCGTTAAGTCATAGCAATAGCTGATTAGAAGTTTACATTAATTTTTTGGTTACTTGATAGTTGTAGCTAGCTGTATTTATCACCTCGTCATAACCGACGCAATGACAACGATACAAAACTAGAGAATTAGGAAATGTAAAAACAGCGTGTAGGAGAAAAGTGAGATTTGATTAGCCGTTATTAAGTAGTAACATTCTTTTTCACAGTTCTTTATGTGTTTAGTCGGTTCGGGAAAAAGTGGAGGGCAGATCGATTTGTCCACCTTTTAGATCGAATTGACACCAACGTGAAAATAGAGGGTGTATAAGGAACTTCCGGGTATTTAGGCTACTTTTTTAAGAATTTGTTTTTTTACAATAGGCTTATATATAGATTGTTGTGATTAGATGTTTTGTCGTTTGTTCTCATTTTTTTTTCAAGGTCAAATTTCATGTGTTCTTAAAGGATAAATTTGTTTGTATCAGGTTACACAGTGTTGTGTCGCCTCAACCTTATAAGAAACCCAAATATGATACGCAAAATTTTTATGCAACCTCTATGTTTTTTTTGTTTTTATAGATGTATTCTCATCTTGTTATTATCCGTGTTGACGCTGAACGTGAAAGGACAATGGTTATGGGAGGTTACTCACATGCACACGATAAAAGAACAGTTGACTTCCCTAAGCTATAACGCGGCTTATCAAAGGCTGTTACAACAAGCGGACCGAGCAATGGTTAAACCAATTTATTCCGTAACACAAAAAGAAGGAATAGCACCTAGTGGTAACCGACATGATTATGTTAGTCTGAGCCGCTATTGGTGGCCTAATCCCAAAACAGCGAATAAGTTGCCCTATATTTATAAGGATGGTCGGTCGAATCCTGAGTTGGAACAATATGATCGTAATAGATTGGGCGACATGTGTGCTGCGGTAAATACATTATCGCTGGCTTATTTTTATAGTGGAGAGGAAAAATATGCCGAAAAGGCTGTAATGCATATACGGGGTTGGTTTATGGACGTCGATACCCGGATGAATCCAAATTTGAATTATTCCCAATTTATTCCGGGGAGGAACGGTTCGAAAGGTCGGCCTGAAGGACTTATCGATAGCTACTCATTTGTAAGTATGCTTAGCAGTATACAGCTGCTTCAGGGATCGCGGAGTTATACAAAACAAGATGAAATAGGATTGAAGCAATGGTTTAAGGAATTTGCACAATGGCTTCAGACGAGTGAGCAGGGGCGGGCAGAAAATGTGGCTAAAAATAACCATGCTACGGCTTACGATGTCCAGTTGGCAACCTATCTGTTGTTTGCCGGAGATGTAGAAGCTGCGCAGAAAATTATTCACGATTTTCCGAAGAAGCGAATCTTTGCACAGATAGAGCCGGATGGAAAACAACCCCATGAGCTATGGCGTACGCTCGCTTACCATTACTCACAATATAACCTAAGCCATATGTTGGATTTGTGTGCTACCGCAAAATCCTTGGGTATTGACCTGCTCAACCAGGAATCTGCAGACGGCAGGTCGATCAGCGTAGCGATGGACTACTTGGTAAGCTTTTTGGGAAAAGACGTGGACAGCTGGCCCTATAAACAGATCAGTGGTTGGGAACAAAAACAGCGAGACGTATGTGCGGATCTGATTCGTGTATTGACGTTGGATACTTCCAAAACGCACTATCGGGAAGTATACCGCCAATATGCGGAAGAGGATATTACTGACCGTCAGCGTCTGTTGTATGGTGCGGAAGATATGGTTACTGATTTTTTATCTTTTGCTTCCTCTCAGTTACAATATGCCATGGAACGCACAGACAGTGTTTATAGCGCTTCCGATAATAAGCGAGCGATCATACCGCGATCGGTGGACAAACAAGGGAAATTAGTGCTGGTAGGTCCGCGGGATTGGTGCTCGGGTTTTTTTCCCGGGACTTTATGGTTCATGTATAAGCTTACAGGCGATACGAAGTGGCAAAAGGATGCAGATCGTTATACGCGATTTTTGGAAGGAGAAAAAGATGATCGTACTTCACACGATGTAGGGTTTAAGATAAACTGTTCGTATGGCAATGGTTATTTTCTGACCAGAGATCCAGATTATCGAACTACTATGTTACAAGCTGCAGCTACGCTCTCTAAAAGATATCATAAGCAAGTTGGCGCAATACGTTCTTGGGACTTTAATCGGGACATATGGCAATTTCCGGTTATTATCGATAACATGATGAACCTCGAGCTCTTGTTTGAAGTAGCAAGACTCTCAGGTAATGAACACTACTATCAAATAGCAGATGCACACGCCAGTACAACCTTAGCACATCATTTTCGACCCGATTATTCGTCGTATCATGTCGTAGATTACGATACTATTAGCACTGCGATAAGACAAAAACACACGCATCAGGGGTTTGCGGATGAATCTGCTTGGGCGCGAGGTCAGGCCTGGGCGCTCTACGGCTATACGATGTCTTACCGCTATACACGGAACACAGACTATTTAGAACAGGCGGAAGGGATAGCAGGTTTTATATTTAACAACAAGAATTTACCCGATGATCTGATTCCATATTGGGATTACGATGATCCGACTATTCCTAACGCTCCCCGAGATGCCTCGGCAGCTTGCATCACGGCATCCGCACTATATGAACTCGCGTCTTATAGTATAACGCATCGTCGCAAATATACTGGCTGGGCAGACCTAATATTAACTAATCTTATGCGAAAATACCGCGCTAAGCAAGGTGGAGATGAAGGTTTTTTATTGTTACATTCTACGGGGCATTATCCCCACGATAGTGAAATAGATGTACCCATTAGTTATGCCGATTATTATTTTATGGAAGCATTAGCCCGTAGAAAGGATTTGTATGCAAATCAGTAGTGCATTTTTTTTGACGATAGGGTTATTGCTGGCCGCCTGTAGACCATCTCCGCACCAAGATATAGATTTTTCTACATTCCGTAAGCACAGCCTGGACACCTTTATGCACGAAATTTGTAAGCAATACCGTATTCCCGGGATGACGTATGTTGTGATACATGGTGACTCGTTGCACAGTAACGCGGTGGGTATAAAAAACGCAAAGCAGGATGCGATGACTATACATACGCCGATTAACGCAGGAGCACTCTCCGAGCCGTTGCTAGCCTATATCGTGCTCGCCTTGGAGCGATCGGGGAATCTCAATTTGACAAACAAGATAATCGATTATCTTCCTTATTTTAAAATGGGAGGAAATGGCTATCGAAATATTACCATAGAGCATTTGTTAACACATACCTCTGGCATCGATGATTATGCGCTATTCTATGATACGCCTCGATCTGATTCGATAGCGCTAGAGATCACGACCAGAAGTATAGCGACACAATTGCCGAGATGGGAAATGCCTTATATAGAGATTCTCCGTTCGGCATATAACTATGATATTCTGGCCGATTTGTTGGAAAAATCAATCGGCAAGCCCTTTGAAGGAGAAATGCAGGAGCGAATGTTTCAACCTCTAGGTATGTTACACAGTAGCTTTACTAAGCCCGACGATGTTGCACAGCCCTTCGTGACTGAAAACTATCTAGATTATCGTTTTGTCCCCAGCGACAGCTACCCCTATACCCGAGCACATAGTGGGAGCCGAGGGTTACATACTTCAGCGCATGATATGGGACGTTGGATGTTTCACATATTACATAACGATAGATTTGCCAACCGTTTTCTGCAAGTGCGATATAGAAGTGCAAAAGAGAGGGGGATAGGTTATGGCTGGGATATCGTTACCGATGAAAACGGGATCGATAATTATTTTAAGACAACGGAATCTGGGGGTTTTAGCAATCAGATGCTCGTAATCCCGGCTAAAAATATCGGTGTTCTCATCATGAGCAATATGAGTGGTGATTTTAACCCATCGAAAATAGCCAATATGGTAGCTTGCTGGCTAGATGGCCGAACAGCATTGCATCTGCGGATACCTATCCATATTCCTATGGGAATAAAACTAAAGGAAACCGGACGGATCGAAGATGCGCTGCAGATATATGACGACTGTAAAGAAAAGCAATCAAAAGTTTATGATTTTTCCGAAAAATCATTGTTGCTGCTGGGCCAGAACGTGCTGAAGTATGAAAATAATGCTGCACTGGCTATTGATCTGTTCAAATTTTGTACAGCTATGCACCCTCATTCGGCTATGGCTTACCTTAACCTGGCGGAAGCTTATTTGTATGATAAGCAACTGGATGCGTGTCGGCAACAGATAGCAAAGGCCAATAAGGCTATCGGACAAGCTGCCAACAGTGAACATTTTGTGCGTTATCTGGAGGAAAGAATGGAAATTTTAGAAGAAATAAAGTGAAAAATTATAGAGATGAAAAAGAACGATAGAAACAGGTTTTATACTATAATGTTGGTATTGTCTGTTGTTTTTGCCGGATGTGGTAAAGATAGTGGGGACAACTCCTTTGTGCCCGATCATGATATTAAAAAACCCTCGGATAATGCCGACAATCCGGATAGCAGGACGGTGGATTTCAATAGACTGGACGGTGCCTATACAAAGGAACACGCGATCATGGATTTTGGTGCAGATATCGTTATGACCTGGAGGAATATGGATATTATTAGTAATCAGGCGAGAGTGCGCTTGCCGGCAAATACACTGTCACAAGGTAATATTGTGAATATCGATATACCTGACGGCACGGAGTATGAGCTCTCGTTCAAGGTGCGTTTTGGGGCAGGTTTCGATTGGAGCCGTGGCGGAAAAGTAGGGTTCGGATTTCATATAGGGAATGGTTATACCGGCTGTAATAAAGCGGATAACGGGTTAGGGGGTACGGCACGACTGATGTGGTACAATGCAGTCGGAACAAAAACAAACAGAGTGACCACAGGAACCTACTTCCGACCCTATGTATATTATAGGGATATGCCTGAAAATTGCGGAAACTCTTTTGGCCGGCAAAGTAAACAACTGGCCGCGGATACATGGTATACGGTTAAGATTAAGGTGAAAAGTAATACAGGGTCTAATACCGATGGGTTGGTATCGTACGAAGTGGATGGTGAGAATCTGTTGACGCAGACATTACGCTGGACCACTAACGACAATTACGCAAAGATCAAATATATAACCTTTCATTCCTTTAGGGGAGGAAGTCAGGAGTATTGGCAATCGACAACAGATGGATATATTTATTACGATGATCTGGTATATACGCGCATAGCGAATTAAAGAAAAAAAATAGATGGAAAATATAATATACGAAATGATACACAAATGGTGGAAGTTAGGGATATATATAACTGCCTTTAGCTTGAATAGTCATGCACAAGAAGGAAGTGTACGCTTTGAGAATAATAATTTGGAACTGGACTTTAGTCGAGTGGTATCTGGAGAAAAGTATGACGGACCATATACGATAAAAAAAGCAAAAGGTCGTTTCGGAGAATATAAGACCATTGGAAAAATATCGACAACCTCTTTTGTAGATAAGGATGTGGAGGGAAATGCTTACGACTACTATTATACTATCGTAAGAGAAGATAGTTCGGTGGCGCTTCTAGGGTTAGAAATCGACCTGTTTGGCGAATATACCTTTATCTATAGCCCGACCGATAATAAATTGCAGGTAGGACAGGAAATCAATAATGTGCATGATCATATGTTCGGACAAGAGTTTAGCCCGTACCGTTATGCTGTTTTATTTAAACCGGGCGACTATAGAGACGCAGGTTTATTAAATATCCCATTTTATGTACAAATTGCTGGTTTGGGGAAGATACCTTATGATGTGCAGCTTTCGAATATACATACACCTCCTCATTTACCTAATGGGAATGGAACTTGTACTTTTTGGCGCTCGGCGGAGAACTTTTCTGTTATTGGACCAGAGAACTATATGGAGGAAGAAACGTTTAAGTGGGCTGTCTCACAAGCGGCTCCGTTACGACGGATCTATTCAACACGTGTTGTGCGCCACCAATGGGGTAATGGCTGGGTGAGTGGAGGCTATACTGCAGATTGTTATTTCGAAAGTGCAGCTGGATCCCGACATCAACAACAGTGGTATACACGTAATTCGCATCTCAACAAAGGTCGGGGTGATTTTGAGGAAATAAAATATAACTATTGTTTTCAGGGGGTCTCTCTTGGACCAACGGTAGATCGGGGCGGCTATCAGAACAATTGGGACGGTGGAGGGAATGTGACCGTTATTCCGACAACACCTGTTATTCGTGAAAAACCATTTTTGTTTATCGACACCGACGGCCGGTATAAGGTGTTTCGACCTGCACTGCAACATAACAGCGTAGGAGTGTCCTATACCAGAAAAGATATGGGTGAAGGGGAGTTGTTTGATGTATTGGACGACTTCTTTGTCGTAAAACCTGGAGTGGATGTGCAAACAATCAATCATCAATTGCAAAAAGGAAAACATATTCTTTTTACGCCCGGTATGTACGAGCTCGAAGCACCCATACAGGTAAATCGTCCCAATACGATCCTTTTAGGGCTTGGATTAGCCACCTTGATTCCTGCCGAAACAAATACAGTCTCTGCGATCGTTATTGGTGATGTAGATGGGGTAACCGTCGCATCATTGATGTTTGATGCGCATTATAGCTCGCATAGCTTGCTTCAGGTAGGATATACAAAAACAACTGTCAGACATAAAGAGAATCCGGTTGTACTAGCGGATTTGTTTTTCCGGATTGGAGGTTTCCGCGCAGGGAAGGTGCATGTGGACCAGACGGTTATTATTAATAGCAATGATGTGATTGGTGATCATTTTTGGATATGGCGCGCTGATCATGGCGTGAAAGGTAGCGTAGGTTGGTATATCAACACGACAGCAAACGGATTGGTCGTACATGGAGATCATGTTACAATGTATGCGCTGTTTAATGAGCATTTTCAGGAATACCAAACGTTATGGAATGGAGAGTTTGGACGTACTTATTTTTTTCAGTGTGAAACACCGTACGATGCACCAAATCAAGATGCTTATAGGAGTGAAGAAGGAACGAAAGAGGGATATGCGGCTTATAAAGTTGCTGATGATGTCAACTATCATGAAGCCTACGCTTTTGGAATATACGATGTGCTGATCAACGAGATTGCGATAGAAAGTTCGGTGGAAGTACCAAAAGGGAAATCCAGTATTGTACTTCGGCATATTTGTAACAACAGCTTGTCTAATGGACCAAAACGTGGGTTTAGATATGTCATCAATCGTATACGGAAGAGTACGTTTGACACTTGGCGGGATAATCGGACTTTTGTTGTTGATTTTAAATCTAGTGATTGAAAAGCTAATACTTTGCAGCAATTGGTGTTTTCTCTTTGGCCGTAGTAGATGTCTATAGGATTAAAAAAATAGCTATATTTAGTTGCTCAAATAAATCGTATGCATGTCTCCGCATTAAGCGGAACGCGTGTTGTAAGATGACTAACTAAATGAAAAAAAATATCTTAACAATCGTGTCTTTGAACATTGCTGTTGTGTTTGGAAATAACGAGCTGGATTCGACATTAAACGTGCTCGATAGTGAGATAAAGCAGGCAGCTGTTTATTTCGACGCGAAAGAACGAAGGATAGAAACGCTAAGAGTACAGCGGAACGAATTAAGTCGTATTCCAGAACAGACCTATCTATTAAACGCGGAACTGTACAATGAATACAAGGATTATATCTCCGATTCCGCAGTACATTATTTGAATCTGAATTTAGATATTGCTCGTATATTAGACGATTCAGGGAAAATTTACGAAACTCGTATTGCATTAGCTTATCTTTTTGTACGACTGGGAATGTATAAAGAAGCATCCGACTTGTTGGAAAGGGTGGATAGGTCTTCTCTTGATAAACGCCAACTTCCAAATTATTATATTGCGTATCGCGAACTCTATTTGGGCTTAGGACAATATAGCCAGAATACGATAGGACGTAGTCAATATTGGGCACAAGCAAAAATGTTCAATGATAGTGTGCGGAACACCATGCCGGAAACTTCAGAAGAATACCTACAGATTCTGGAAAAATCATTACGGTTAGATAGTGCCTATCAAGAGGCTCTTTTAATTAATAATCAACGATTGAAACTAGTAACATCGGCTATGCCTGGCTATGCTTTAGTGACGTTCCACCGCTCCTTGCTTTATCGTAAGATGGGGGATATAGAAAACGAAAAGAAATACCTTACGCTTTCGGCTATCTCTGATATACGACTCGCAATAAGAGATAATGCTTCTATCCCCATATTGGCCAACCTCCTAATGGAGGAAGGGGATATCAACCGTGCTTATTTGTATATCCGTTCGTCACTAGATAACATACAAAAATATAATACACGTATCCGGAGTTCTGAAATCTTGAATATCCAGATGATTATAGACGAAGAATATAAGCGTAGGAATGAAGAGAAAAGTCTTCAGCTAAAGAGTTTGTTAGTAGTTGCCTGTTTATTGTCTGTGCTGTTAATCATGTCTGTTATATATCTGTATAAATATCTAAGAAGATACAGACAATCCGCGCGGAAATTAAAAGAAAGTAATGAGGAATTAGCGTCTTTTAATCAAAAGCTTCGGGAGATGAATAGAGAGCTAAAGAGCAGTAATCTGGAAGTTGCCGAAGCGAATCATATAAAGGAAGAATATATTGCTTATTTCCTCAATGTGTGTTCAAAATATATCATCAAGTTGGATGACTACCGAAAAATGGTTCGTAAGAAGTTATTAGGAAGAAATTATGAAGAGCTATATAAGATAACACAGGATAACACTTTGGTGGAAGACGAAATGCGAGATCTGTTCGCCAACTTCGATACCATGTTTATCAATTTGTTTCCAGATTTTTTAAAGGAGTTTAACGCACTGTTGATGGATGACGAACAGATTTCTGTTAAAAAGGGAGAAGTATTGAATACAGAGTTGCGCATTTACGCCCTCATACGACTCGGTATTACAGACAGCTCAAAAATAGCTGATTTTCTAGGATATTCCGTAAATACAATATATAACTATCGTACAAAAATGAAAAATAAATCTAAAGTATCCCGCGAGGAATTTGAACTCTTTGTCAAGAAAATAGATGCTTTCAATTAAGGAGAATTTATACGAGCTCTGCTTGTTTCGTAGCACAGATTGACTATCTTTAGCGTTCTAAAGTTATCGAAGCGTACCAATGATAAGCAGAATAACATTTTTTTATGTTTCGCTGTGCCTGTGCTTTTATTGTTATGGACAGGAGACGGTTAACTTTAAGCACCTGACTGTAGGCGAAGGCCTGGTAAGCAATCATATTAATACCATCCTAAAAGATGAAGTTGGATTTTTATGGTTTGGCACCAATACAGGGCTAAGCCGTTACGATGGATATCGTTTTAAATCCTACTCCAATAAACCGAACGATGTATCTTCCTTGATCAATAATGCGATTATCGATTTGTTCATTGGCTTTGATCAAAAGCTTTGGGTAAGAACGAATAAGGGTAACTGTATATATGAACATACCAATGACTCTTTTAGCTGGAACGTCGATAGCATACTGGTTGATAAAAGGTTTGTGGCCGGCGATGTTCGTAAGATAATTATTGCGGAAAGGAGTTCTTATGTGCTGTATGAAAACGGTGATTTGTATTATTCAAGGGAAAGCCGGGGGAAGCAGGAGGTCGCACGTTGTGAAGCTGATATGTCGGGTAAGATTACGGATATCCGTTTAGACTCCATTCGCCACGTATTGTTGTTGGTATCGGATCACGGCGAAGTTATGTCCCTGGATACCCAAAATTTGCAACCTCAACAGCATATCACATTTACGTTTGAACGTTTGGTGGAAAAGCCGAATTTTCAGCTATTTATAGACGATTTTTCTGGTGTTTGGGTGTACGCCAAAAATTTTCCTTTCGGTACACTGTATTATAAAACGTTAAGTTCAAAAGCTGCGGTTTTCAGACAGTTAGAAGGAACGTATCCCGTCAATAATAATACGATCAGCAACATACAGCAGTTGGATCACACGGTTTGGCTTGCAACGGATCATGGAGGCATCAACGTATTCGACCTCCACACCGAAAAAGTTGAATATCTCGTTCATGATCGAGCCAATATATCCTCACTTCCCTACAATAGTACGACAGCGATGTACAAGGATAACGACGGTATCATGTGGGTAGGGACATACAAGGGAGGGGTTAGTTACTATCATCCTGATTTAAATTATTTTAGTCTGTACCAACATCAGGCAGGTTATCCAGAGAGTTTACCTTTCAATGATATCAATTGTTTTGTCGAAGATAAAAAGGGTATAATCTGGATCGGAACAAATGGTGGTGGACTGTTGCGGTTTGATCCGAAAGGTCAGACTTTTCGATCCTATATGCATGATAATCAGGATAATAATTCGTTGGGGAGTAATGTGGTGGTTAGTTTGTACATTGATGAAGAGGAAAACTTATGGGTGGGTACGTACCACGGCGGGCTTAATAAATTTGAAGAAGGGAGTTTTAGACGCTTTTTGCACGCTTCGGACAGTTCGACAACGATAAATGATAATTGTGTGTGGAGTGTTTTTCAGGATTCTAAAGCACGTTTTTGGGTAGGATTGTTGTCGGGAGGTATTGATTTATTGGATAAAGCTACGGGACGTTTCCAACGTTTCAAATCCGTCTTCTCCACTGATTTTAGCTCATCATGTAATGCTAAGTTTATTGAAGATCGACGCGGAAATATTTGGGTCGGAAGCTCGAATGGAGTCGCCAAGATTTCTCCCGAGGGTGCGATCATGGTTTATGATGAAGGATCGAAAAATAGAACATTGACTAATAATGTTGTTTCGGATTTACTAGAAGATCGCACAGGTAATATTTGGGTAGCGACGCAGACGGGAATTAATATTATATCCGAAACCAAGATCACTTATCTATCTACTGCTCAAGGATTGATTGACAATGTTATCGTCGGATTGGTTATGGACGATTTCGGTGATATATGGGCCACGGCTCCAACAGGAATATCCCGCATGCAATATATTCGGGAATCGGATAATTATACCATACAACGTTATGACCGATCTGATGGCCTGCAATCCTCCAATTTCAATGAACGGGCAATCTTTAAGATGAAGGATGGTAGATTACTTTTTGGTGGTTCGGAGGGCTTTAATATATATACGCCTCAGCCTATCCGACATACCAATTGGCACCCACCTTCTATAGTTGATTTTCGCATATTGGGAGGAAGAATGTCACCAAGCAACGTACAGAAACTTGTTAAGGATTGGCTGTATGCAATAGACGGTAAGCAGGCTATTCGTGTACCTCATCAGCTACATACCTTCACGCTTTTATTGGCAGATCTCGACTTTATTGGACGGAGCGAATCAAAAATACAGTATATGCTCAAGGGATTGAGCAATGATTGGCTTGATATCGAGAATATGGAAATTACACTCGCCAATCTTGGAGCAGGTAATTACAACCTGTTGATCCGAGGGGTGGATCATAATGGTGCTTATGCTTCGCCTGTGTCGTTGATAGAAATAACGATGCTGGCACCTTGGTGGCGTACCAATTGGGCGTATTTTATATACATACTGATGGTGGTAGGCGTACTGCTGTTTTTTAGGAAAATGGAGAAAATGAGAGCGCGGACGAGATTCAATTTGATCCAAGCAGAAGAAAAAGCGAGACATGCAAAAGAAATGGAAGCATTGCGGACTCGTTTTTTTACTAACGTGAGCCATGAATTCAGAACACCAATTAGTCTGATTATATCGCCGGTACAAAAGTTGAAGGTTACGGAAAAAAATGATGGAAAAGCAAAATACTTAGATATCATCGAACGCAATGCATCATCGCTGTTAAACTTGGTTAACCAGCTATTGGACTTCAATAGTATAGAGAATAACGAACATACGATGAAGAAAACATACGGTGATGTCGCCGTGTTTATCCAACATATAGGAGAGCAATTTGAAAGTATCGCGCAACATAAAAATATTCAGTATGTGGTGAATGTACCTCTTACACCTTTAGAAGTTTACCTAGACTTTGTCAAGCTGGAACGTGTGGTATTAAACCTTTTATCGAATGCCTTTAAATTTACCGATGCAGGTGGACGTATTTATCTGAACTGTTGTGTAGAATCACAAACGGATGAAATACGATTGGAGGTCGCTGACACAGGCATCGGTGTTCCAAAAGCAATGCAGCATAAGGTGTTTGAACGTTATTTCCAAGTTCAGGATAAGCGGAACATAGGAGAAAAGGGAAGTGGCCTGGGTTTGGCAATCGTGAAAGAATTTGTGCATTTGATGGCTGGACGTATACTGTTTACGAGTGAAGAAGAAGAGGGGACAATCGTGAAGGTGTGGTTACCTCGATTGGTATTGCCGGATACCATAGCACATGTGAAAGAAGAAGAGCATAGAATAGGGAAAAGCAATGAGGCCAGAATGAGAAAAGACCTTGACAGTGGTATGAAAAGCGGCCATCTGTTAAAAGTGATGGTGGTGGAAGACCATGCTGATTTCGCGTTTTATTTACAAGACAACCTGGGGGATTATTTTCAAGTTGATGTTTACAATACGGTGGAAGAAGCATGGAAGTCTATGTATCCTTATAGTCCGGATATTATTGTATCAGATCTTCACTTGCCCGGAAAATCAGGAATAGATTTTTGTAAGGAAATACGTTCGAATGGACGAACGAGACATATTCCGTTTGTATTAATTACCGCCGTCGGTACGGAGGAAAAAGAGATTGAGGCATTACAGCATGGTGCAACAGACTTTATCAGTAAGCCGTTTAACTTCGATGTTTTTCTGTCTAAAATAAAAGGATTTGTCGAACAACAAGAAGTAATGGAGAAGCACTACAAACGGCAGATTGATGTAAAAGTTGCCAAAGCGGAGGTCGTTGATGAGGATGAGCGCTTCGTACTGAAGATGACGCATATTATAGAAGATCATTTGCAATGTGAGCGCTTCTCGGTAGAAGTACTGGCCTCGCAGATGAATATGACCCGTGTAGGACTTTATAAGAAAATATTGTCGATGACGGGATTCACACCCATTGAGTTCATCCGTAACATTCGATTAAATAAAGCATTGGATTTGCTCAAAAATACGCAAATGACCGTTAGTGAAATTTCTTACGAAGTAGGTTTCGGAACACCAAAACAATTTAGCAAATACTTTAAAAATTTTTACGGCGAAGTTCCTTCTGCCTATCGGAAGTGACCAGAAACACCTATAATGAGGGGTTTGTTAACATTTTAACCCATAAAAGTTAACAAAATGACCCTCTGGTGCAGCAGAATACCCCCTATGTTTGCTGTAGAAGTAATAATTATAAACTGGAAATGCCGCATAGGCTTTCTCTAAATTTCGTAAACCTATAATGATAATGTGTAAACTTTACTTTACTTTTTTATGCAGTCTGCTGTTTACCGTTCTACAGGCAATTGGACAATCTGCAGATCGAGCAAGCTATCAAAAGACAGATCATGGCGTAAAGATTAGCTTCGCTGGATTACCGACGTCTGTGGATCAGGATATTTATCTAGATGCGATCCGCGATGATATTGTTCGTGTGACGGTATTACCGATCGATGTTCCCTTTCCTACACGTGAAAGCCTTATCGTTGTGGACTCCCTGCATCGTCTGGTTCATACGCTGGCTGTTGAAAGAGAACAAGACACGTTATATCTGCGTACAGAGAGCTTGGTCGTGGCTACTTGCTTACGTACTGGCCAGATCGTTTTTAAGGACAAAAATGGACAGACCATACTGGGTGAACGAAAAAGAGGAAATAACAGTTTCCGGCCTGATTCATACAATGGAGATTCTTTTTATGCGTTGGAACAGGGGTTTGAAATTGAGGAAAATGAAGGATTATATGGTTTAGGACAGCACCAAAATGCTGTAATGAACTACAATCATGGTAGACGTATTACTTTGCTCCAATATAATACGGAGATCGGTGTGCCGTTTTTACTGTCCACCAAGAATTATGGACTCTTATGGCACAATTATGCTATTACGACCGCCGGAGATGTACGCCCGTTACACCCATTAAATGCTTTTAAACTCACTTCCAAAGAAGGAATGGAGGGTTGGTTGACCGCTACTTATACGCATCGGGACTACCCGGATAGCGTATGGTTGAGCAGGCCAGAGTCTATTATTGATTATTCGTATCTGACCGATCAACATAAGCTACCTAAGGACATTGCGTTAGCGAAGGCGAAAGTGCGGTATGAAGGACAAATAACCTCTCCTTATTCTGGCTTGCACCGGTTGCATTTCAAGTATTCGGGGTATATGAAAGTGTGGATAGATGGAGAGCTACAGGAAGATAGGTGGCGAGAATCATGGAATGCGGGAACGTTCGAGATCGCTAAGGAAATGAAGGCGGACGAACCACACAACATCCGTATCGAATGGCTTCCGGATGGTAGCGAATCGTACTTTACCCTCAATTGGCAAAGCCCTTTACCAGAGGAGTTAAAGCATACTTTTTCCTTTGCTTCGGAGGCGGGCGATGCAATAGACTATTATTTTATCTATGGCAAAGATATGGATGAAGTTATATCGGGTTACCGTAAGCTGTCGGGCAAAGCACCGATTATGCCTTTGTGGAGTTTCGGTTTTTGGCAAAGTCGCGAGCGTTATAAAACACAACAAGAGATTGAGGAGGTAGCCCAAGAATTTCGGAAGCGTCGTATCCCGATCGATAATATCGTTCAAGACTGGTCGTATTGGGCGGAACACGACTGGGGTAGCCATAATTTTGACATGACCCGTTTCCCGAATCCCGACGGGATGATCCAAGGCTTACACGACAAAGATATACGGATTATGATCTCGGTATGGCCTAAAATTAATGAGGAATCATCTGTTTATCCAGATTTCAACAGTAAGGGTTGGTTATACCCGCGCAATATATACGATGGTAGAAAAGACTGGATTGGCAAGGGGTACACGTCAACATTTTATGATCCTTTTCAACAGGAAGCACGTCAGGGTTTTTGGGATCTGATGAATGAGAAACTGTATAAAAAAGGAATTGATGCGTGGTGGATGGACGCCAGTGAACCTGATGTGCATTCCAATATCAGCCTAGAGGAACGGAAAGCTGTTTTTCAGCCTGCTTTAGGCTCTTCGGTGCGTTATTATAATACGTTTCCGCTGATGAACGCAAAGGGAATATACGAAGGACAACGCCAAACGGATCCTAACAACAGGGTGTTTATCTTGACCCGTTCTTATTTTGCTGGTCAACAGCGTTACAGTGCGGCTGCGTGGAGTGGTGATATTGCATCCCGTTGGCACGATATGAAAGATCAGATCGCGGCAGGCATTAATTTCTCCATGTCGGGCACACCTTACTGGACGATGGACGTCGGCGGCTTTTTGGTGGAGAAGCGTTTTCATAAACCGCAAGCGCATGATTTGGAAGAATGGCGAGAGATGAATACCCGTTGGTACCAGTATGGTGCATTCTTGCCCATGTTCCGTGCCCATGGACAGTTTCCGTTCCGGGAGCCGTTTAATATAGCGGGAGAAGATCATCAAGCCTATAAGAGCATGGTATATTACATCAACCTGCGCTATACATTATTGGCGTACAATTATAGTTTAGCTGCAAAAACCTTCTTCGACGATTATACAATGATTCGGGGTCTTGCCATGGATTTTCCACAAGATCGTGAAACGTATGCGCTTAATGACCAATACCTTTGGGGACCGGCATTACTGGTGAATCCCGTAACGAAAAAAGGAGTTACCCAACGCGCGGTTTACTTACCCAAAGGTGCTGATTGGTATGATCTTTACCAGGGAACTTTTTTTAAAGGAGGACAAACAATACAGGCTGATGCGCCTTACGAACGGATACCGGTATTTGTCCGTTCAGGAGCCATCCTGCCGATCGGAAAAGAACTGCAATATACAGGAGAACAGCCGCAGGATGAATTGATACTGTATGTGTATGACGGTGCGGATGCTTCTTTTGAGCTGTATGAAGATGAAGGGGATAATTATAATTATGAAAAAGGACAGCACAGTACTATTGCGTTTACGTACGAACAGTCCAACGGAACATTGACCATAGGAGAGCGCGTTGGCAAATTTGCAGGGATGCTGAAAAACCGGGTATTTCACATCGTGTTGGTCTCCAAGCGAAATCAGGAAGGAATAGATTCTCCGCAAGGGAATAGAAAAACGGTCAGATACAGGGGAAAGGCAACCTCTATAGTATTGAAATAACGAGTGTTTACCAATCTAATAAACTTAATAACAATGAGAAGAAAACGACAGTTTTATCACCAATCGATCTTGCTGCTTTTGGCACTTTGCGTAAGCAGTTATGCCTGGGCACAATCGATACGAGGGCAGGTGGTGTCGTCCGCTACTGGCGATGCAATATCGGGTGCTAGTATTCAGGAAGGCGGACAGCAGGCCTCCACACAAACCGACGCCACAGGTAATTTTACCCTTTCGGCTAGTTTACCGGCCACGTTGAAGGTGTCTTATGTTGGTTACAAAACACAGGAGATTAATGTTACGCGACCGGATGCCTTGCTCATTCAGTTAGAAATAGAGACTTCTGATCTGGAAGAGGTGGTGGTGATCGGTTATGGTGCACAAAAGAAAAAGTTGACAACCGGAGCAAACCTACGTGTAGAAGGGGAGGATCTGGAAAAACGTAACCAGATTAATCCTTTGCAGGCATTGCAAGGACAGGCTCCTGGTGTTTCTATCACGTCTACCTCCGGACAGCCCGGAGCAGATATGCGCGTGGTTGTACGGGGATTGGGAACGATAGGTAATTCGGGACCTTTATATGTGATTGATGGTATCCCGGGTGGGGATATCAGTATCCTGAACCCGGCAGATATCGTATCCATCGATGTGCTCAAAGATGCTGCTTCGGCAGCGATCTATGGATCGCAGGCAGCGAATGGTGTCGTTTTGGTGACGACGAAGATGGGGACTTCCGGTAGAAGCCAGCTAGCTATCGATGCCTTTGCAGGTATACAGAATGTCGGGCGTATCATGCCGATGCTCAACGCAAGTCAATATAAGACCATCATGAACGAACAGGCTTTGAACTCGGGGGCGTCGCTGATCGATTTTGATGCCATGGATGACCTCGCTGACACAGAATGGCTAAGCCATATGTTTTCCGACAACGCTAAGATGCAAAACTACAATTTGGGCTTGACCGGGGGGTCAGAAAACTCGGTATATGCCATGTCTCTTAACTACATCGGACAGGAAGGTGTTGCCGGAGGAAAGGATGTTTCTAATTATGAACGCTACGGATTCAGGATTAATTCTGAACATAAGCTGCTGGACAAATTCCTGACTATCGGTCAACATCTAAATTTTAATTATATTCGTAATAATGGGATCAACGTAGGTAATCAGTACAATAACACCCTACGCGGAGCATTTGCTACGTCACCATTATCTCCGGTATACTCCGGCAACAATCGCTTTGGTATCCCATACAACGATACGTCCAACTCCCCTTGGTATACGGGTGACGGGAATCCTTACGGGTCTATGATGATAAATTCCAATAATGCGAACGATGCGCAGCGGATGCTGGCGGATATCTATGCCGAGATCGAACCGTTTCCGGGGCTAAAGATTAGATCCATTGGTGGATTCAATTATCATGCTTCCGAATACAGGAGCTTTACGCCATTGTATCAACTGTCTGCTTATGCTTATAATACCGATCATACTACTGTCAACCAAAGTATGGGAAAAGGGCACACCTTGACCTGGACCAATACCGCGACCTACGATTTCACGGTAGCGAACGACCACCGTTTTACGGCTATGCTGGGGATGGAGTCACAGCGTTATCAAGGCACTTCCCTATCTGGATCGAACTGGAATTTACTGTCACAGTTTAATGATTTTGCGCATGCCTACCTCGATAATACTACTGGCCAAGCGCATTTGGATGATGATGGCAATATCGTGGAAACACGCTTTGTCAACGGTCGGCCAGACAATATATATAGACGGGTGTCTTATTTCGGCCGTGCAGAGTATAATTTCAAGGAAAAATATATATTGAATGCCACTTTGCGAGGTGATGGTTCTTCAAAATTTGCCGATGGAAATCGGTGGGGTTACTTTCCCTCGGTATCGGCAGGTTGGATTGTTTCATCTGAAGACTTTTTTCAAGGAGCAGGCAATGCTATCAATTTTCTGAAATTTCGTGCGTCTTGGGGACAGGTCGGCAATCAGGATATTGCGGATTTTCAGTTTGCCTCGCCGATCAATACCTCGACTGGATGGACGTCAGATAACCCCGCTGCACATTATGTTTTCGGTACGGGCAATTTTAATGTGCCAGGAGCCTATCCAAGCCGACTTTCTAATCCTTTCCTGACCTGGGAAACCTCGGAACAGACTAATGTGGGGATAGATGCCCGGTTTTTGACTAATCGCTTGGACGTCGTTGCTGATTTCTATATCAAGAATACCAAGGACTGGTTGGTACAGCCTCCGATCTTGGCTACTGCTGGCGCTGGTGCTCCGTTTATTAATGGCGGAAGTGTCAAGAATACAGGGATAGAACTCGGGCTGTCATGGAGCGATAGAATGGGCGACGTGACCTATAGAGCTGGCCTCAATGGTGCTTACAACAAAAATAAAGTAGGCTTGATACCTACCGAAGATGGCATTATACATGGTCAGGGGAATATGTTGTATGACAATTCGGAAGAATTTTACAGGGCACAAAACGGATATGCTATAGGTTATTTTTGGGGATATGAAACGGCAGGTCTATTCCAAAGTGAAGCCGATATTGAATCTTGGCGAAATCAGGGATATGGCATTTTACAGCCGGAAGTGAAACCCGGTGATGTGAAATATGTTGACCAGAATAACGATGGCGTAGTCAATGCCGCTGATAAGGTGGACATCGGTGTAGGAATGCCCAATTTTACCTTTGGGTTTAATGTGGGGGCCAGCTACAAAAATTTCGACATTTCTGTCGATGCTTATGGTGTTGCTGGGAATAAGATTGTCCAGTCGTATCGTAACCATACTAATAAGCAGGCAAACTATACGACCCGTGTGCTCGACAGATGGACCGGCGAGGGAACTTCGAATAAGATTCCACGGGTAACGGAAACAAATATCAACTGGCAATTCTCTGATCTGTATCTACAAGATGGTGATTTTCTAAGGATTGCGAATATTACCTTGGGATATGATTTTTCGAAATTGACCACCTGGAAATTTGCCAATCAGATCCGATTGTATGTGCAAGGACAAAACCTATTTACATTTACCAAATATGACGGTATGGATCCGGAGATTGGATATGGTACCGATGGATGGGTGTCGGGAATAGATCTGGGGTATTATCCTAGACCTAAAGTTGTTCTTTTTGGAGCGAATATTAAATTCTAATCTATTTAATTATTGAAGATGAAAACGTCAAAAATACTATATACATCGATCTTAGCGACGAGCTTGTTTCTCAGCGGATGCTCCGCTAGTTTTCTGGATGTCGAACCGATGACCGATGTACTGGAAAATAATTTCTATAAGACCATCGATGATGCAGAGATGGCATTGATCGGTTGCTACGATGGCTACCAACGGACCTCCTCCAATGGCAATCTCTCTTTTACCGTTGCTTCGGAGATACTATCCGACAATTGTTTCGGTGGAACCGGACATACCGATGGAAGGGGCTATCAGGTGCTTGACAGATTTGATAAGGCACAGTCGCCTTCGGATAACAACCTGTTCGACGGTACATGGACAGACTACTATGCGGGTATTTTTAGGTGCAATACGCTATTGACTAAAATGGAAGAGACTGACTTTGGTGATCAGCAGAGTATACAACTTCGGATAGAGGGAGAGACCCGGTTTTTGCGAGCTATCATGTATTTCGATCTGGTTAGGTTATTTGGCCGTGTCCCTTTATTGACGAGTCCAACGAGCGACAATGTGCCGCAGGTGGAGCCTAAAGAAACGTATCAACTGATTGTGGAAGACCTCAAGTTTGCAGCGGATAATATTCCGGCGGACGCTTATCCGAAATCAAACGCCGCCAACATCGATGGACGGGTGACACCGCATGCTGCTAAAGCTTTATTGGCGCGTGTATACCTGTTTTATACTGGTTATTACGGAGTGGACGATTTGTCGGTGAGCAAGGCCGAAGTCGTGGCAGGACTAGAAGAAATAGTAGCGAGCAATGAGTTTGCCTTGCTAGCAGATTTTAAAAGTCTATGGCCAGCTGCAAGCTACGTGCCCGTTCCCGGCGACAACACGTTGGACCGCTCGGCGTATGCCGGAAAGGGTAACGTAGAAGTCGTATTTGCCAAAAAATTTAACAATACCCAAAACTATAACGGAAACATAGACGGCAACAGATGGCTGGTTATGCTCGGGCTGCGGAACACCAATTTTTCACCCTACGGGCAGGGCTGGGGAGCATGTACAGTCAACCCGAGACTGGTGAATGCTTTTTCGGACAATGACGTGCGTAAGGTGGCATCGATTATCGATATTGAAGGAGAAGGTATTGCCGGATTTGATGTTAACGACCAGCGAGAATATACAGGTTACGCAAACAAAAAGTATACACCTACTTCATTACCTGATGGTTCGTCTAATACAGGAGGAGATAACGATTTTCAGATTTCCCAAGATCAAGACTACCTTGTGATCCGCTATGCCGATGTCTTGCTGATGGCGGCAGAATTGGGCTCATCTCAGGCACAGAATTACTTCAATCTGGTCAGACAACGTGCTTATGGTAACAGTTTTGTGGCTTTGCCGGTAAACCAAACAAATATATTGGAGGAAAGAAGATTGGAGTTTGCTTTTGAGGGGATTCGCTATTGGGATCTATTGCGTCAAGGCGTGGAGAGTGCCGCAGCAACGATCGCGCAGACACAAAATGTATCGAGTGGTTCGGCTCCAGACCAAGTGGTTATCAACGCACAGCAGATTATCAGTACAAAAGGATTGATGCAGATACCGAACAATCAGATTACCTTATCAAATGGTGTTTTGACACAAAATGATGGTTGGAACTAAACTTATAAACGATAAAATTATGAACCGAGTAATAAAATTATGCACTATGCTCATTGCTTGGGCCAGTGTGTGGATGGGCGGGTGTACGCCTGATGATTTTGATTTGGGTGCTGTGGATGTCAATCCCGGAGATCTTGTAGAGGGTATTGCGTTCAAAATCGAGCATGATGCGGAGAATCCAAATATTGTATACCTGACGAGTCTGATGGATAGCCGTTATACACCCTTATGGGATCATCTGCAAGGGCGTAGTCAAGCGCATAAAGTGACATTGAAAATTCCCTTTGAAGGAACATATGAAGTGAAATTTGGCGTGCAGACCAGAGGAGGGATTGTGTTCGGAGAACTGGCGACTTTTACCATTGACAATTTCTATGCAGGCTTCGTCGATCATGAATTGTGGACACTCTTATCGGGAGGGGTAGGTCAAGAAAAAACATGGTATCTCGATCTCGACGGAGAGGGTTTGAGTCGCTACTTTGTAGGTCCGCTCTTCTTTTACGGTATGGACGATAGTTGGGTAACGGTAACTGAAGGTAAAACGATAGAGGGTGATTCCTGGAATTGGAAACCCGATTATAAAGGAAATAGTTGGTTGATGGCTGCCGGCGATTATGGTGCGATGACATTTTCTTTGAAAGATGGCGCCAACGTACGCGTAGATCACAAAATGCTGGCGAATCGTGGCGTGGAGACAGGGACGTATATGATCGATACGGATAATTACACCATGCGGATGAATGATGCCAGCCCGCTACACAATAAGGAACGAGATGGGCATGTGGTCGACTGGGGGAATATCCGGATCTTATCGCTAACGGAAAACTACATGCAATTGGCGGTCGTCCGGGATAAAGTGTTATCAGAAGAAGATCCTTGTTTGCTGGTCTATAATTTTATTTCCAAGGACTATAAAGATAATTGGGTGCCGGGAGATCAACCGGATCCGGAACCGCCTTATGAGGGGAATGCCAACGATGACCTAACGACATCGACCACCACGAGTAAAAAATGGGCGCTGTCATTGAATACGCCTTATAATTGGACAAATCTTGCCGGGGAGTTTCTAAATGGGTGGTCTAATCCTTCTGACTATCTGTCGACGACTTGGGCCTCGTACGATGCGGATCTTATCCGGAATATTTCGCTTACATTAGATAAAACAGGAGCAAATGCAGGAAACTACGTGTTTACCGATGGAACCAATAGTAGTATTACGGGTTCCTATAGTACCGATGAGAACAATAATATCGTGTTCGATAAGGTAATTTCGTTCACCATATCGGGCGGAATATCGCTCTCGACAACGGATGAACGGATGTTGCGTATTATTACGGTGGAGCGAGATGCTGCGGGTGATCTCTCCGGTCTTTGGTTAGGACGGAGGGATCCAGATAAGCCAGAGTACCAGGTCTACAAATTTGAACCTGTCGTGGGTGGTGCTACAACCAATCCGTTAACTCCTTGGAAAAATGCTTTAGCAGGAAAAACCTTTATGCCCGATGTCAACTATTTTGCGGATTGGGTCACGGAATCTTGGTCAGGCGGATGGACAAGCGATCTCTTTCCGAATGATTTCACAACACAGTCGTGGCTTTGGACGCAATCTGTATACGACGCCTGCTTAGCTTCATCGATTTCGTATTATCTAGATGGCGATGTGTTGAAAGCAAATGCTGTGGACAATGGTGTTACTAAAAGCGGAATTGTGGTCGAGGTTGATCCAGAAGCACGGACCATTACTTATTCTGAAGCTCCGTTTACTTTCAGTTTTGTATATACGGACAATAACGGTGGAAAAGGACCTTGGTTGTTCGGTTCCTATGATGGAGCCAATTTAGGAAATGTCAATACTAAAGGGGTGTATTTGGGATTCGTTTCCAAGCCGGGAGAAATTAGCATGAATCACATCAAAATTAAGGAATAATGAGACGTATCTATTATTTGTTAATTTTTTTTGGGGCATTGCTGTCCAGTATAATCTCTTGTTCTAAAGATCAGGAGGCTATCACAGCAGAGCTGGTTGTATCTACAGAGACGATATCCCTTTCTAATGGAGGGGAGACGAAAGTATTTCATGTAAAATCTAATGTCGATTGGACCGTTTCCTCTTCGGAGAGCTGGTTGACGTTGACACCTACTGCAGGCGGCAACGGCACGAATAAAATAGAAGCGACCGTCGCGGTGAATCCAGAGACCGCAGATCGCCGGGCAACCATAACTGTTCAAGCGGATAACCTGACGCGGCAAATAATGGTCGTCCAAACAGCGTCGGCGTTATTCTCGATTGATCAAGACGAATATACTGTGGGAAAAGGAGTACAAGACTTGGTGTTTTCTGTGGAGAGCAATGCGGCTTATATTATTGAATTTGACGGAGAATGGATGTCGAGAAAGTCGGAGCCTGTGGTTTCTGGACCTTCTTATCAGGAGACTATCCTTATAAAAGAGAATGGAAATATTTTTGAGCGCGCCGGAATCATTACATTAAAGCGAGGCAATGAAACTTTGCTTGTCAACATTAAACAGGAAGCTAATCCGTTAACGATTCCTCCTGTATCCACGGGCGTTTCTGCCGATGCGGTAGCCTTGGCCGGCAAGCTGCGTGTGGGGTGGAATTTGGGGAATTCGTTGGAAGCTGCGGCAAGCCCGACATCGGCCAGTGAGACAATGTGGGGCAATCCGAAGACGACGGAAGATTTTATTCAGGCGGTAAAAGCTGCCGGGTTTAACGCCGTGCGCATACCCTGCGCCTGGAGTGGATATATGGAAGATCAGACCACCTATCGAATAAAAGACACTTGGCTAGCTCGGGTGAAAGAGGTCGTTGACTATTGTGTAGATAATGATATGTATGCAATAATCAATATGCATTGGGATGGCGGATGGCTAGAGGAACACCCGTTATATAACCATCAGGAAGAGGTCGGTAAGAAGCAAAAAGCGCTTTGGGAGCAGATTGCGGTCTACTTTAGGGACTATGATGAGCATCTGTTGTTTGCGGGTACGAATGAGGTACGTGCTAATTACAACACACCGACAGCGGAACATCTTACTGTTCAGCAATATTATAATCAGAACTTTGTCGACGCGGTACGTGCTACGGGCGGGCGCAATGCGTATCGGAATTTGATCGTTCAAGCTTACAATACGAATATTCGCTTTGCGGTTGACTATATGCAGATGCCGGAGGATCTTGTTACAGGCCGCCTGATAGCGGAAGTACATTATTATGATCCTTATGATTTTAGCCTTGATATAGAAAGCAACAAATACTTGTGGGGAGCGGAATTCGCCGGTTCGGCAAATGTGTCTGACTGGGGACAGGAAGCTTGGGTGGATACGCAGTTTGCGGATATGAAAGCACATTTTATCGATCGGGGTATACCGGTCATATTGGGTGAGTATGGTGCTACGTACAGAGCTTTGACCAATGCGGCCGCACTGCAGGATCATAAGAAGGCACGGGCGAATTATTTAAAGTATGTGACAGGAGCGGCGATAGCCCACGGATTGATCCCCTTCTATTGGGATAGCGGTCATACGGGAGATAACGGATCGGGTCTTTTTGATAGAAACAACGGGCAAGTCGTGCATCAGGATGCGTTGAACGCTATTATGGAGGGGGTTAATTAAATTTTAGTATGGTAAAAAGAAATATTTTGGGGTTATTGATGATATTATTTTTGACGATAACAAATCATATATCGGCACAAAGTGGTTTTCAGAACCCTATTATTCGTGGTTTTAACCCGGATCCTAGTATATGTAGGGTAGGAGATGATTATTATTTGGTGACTTCGTCTTTTGAATATTTTCCTGGGTTGCCTATCTATCACAGCAAAGATCTGATCAATTGGCAACAGATTGGGCACTGTCTTACCCGCGATTCCCAACTCGCTCTTCAGGATGCACCAGCATCAGGAGGATTGTTTGCACCGTCGTTACGTTATCACGACGGTCTTTTCTATGTGGTATGTACCAATGTGCCTGACCGAGGTAATTTCTATTGTACGGCAGAGAATCCTGCCGGACCGTGGAGTGACCCCATATGGGTGGATATTAAAAGCATAGATCCGGATATTTTTTGGGATGATGATGGTAAAACATATTTTGTGACACAGGGAGACGAGGGGATACGGATTACCGAAATCGATATCAAAACGGGCGAAAAGCTCTCGTCTGAGAAATTGGTGTGGGGAGGCATCGGCGGACGGTTCCCTGAAGCCCCACATATCTATAAAAAGGACGGTTATTATTATTTGTTGCTCGGTGAGGGGGGAACAGAATACATGCACAGCGCAACTATCGGACGGAGTAAAAGCCTTTTTGGTCCGTATGAAAATTGTCCGCTGAACCCTATCTTGACACATGCGAATCGTATAGGGCAGGGAAATCCTATCCAAGGGGTTGGTCATGCCGATTTTGTACAGGCTGCTGATGGATCTTGGTGGACGGTCTTCTTGGGTTTTCGCGTGACGCAGCCGTACTCGTATTATCATATTCTGGGCAGGGAAACGTTTTTGGCACCGATAGATTGGCCTAAGGGAGGGTGGCCGCAGATCAATGGCAATGGTGTTGTACATCTCGATATGCAAGTACCCTTATTGCCGCGTCAGCCGTTTATTACACCAGTGGCACGTACGGATTTTGATAGCGATACGCTGGGCTTTGAGTGGCAGTTTTTGCGCAACCCCATACGTGAAGTTTACTCTCTTCAGGAACGCCCGGGATATCTTCGGATTATGGCCACGCCTAGTACATTGGATGAAGCTGCACAGGTGTCTATGCTCTGTCGTAGACAGACTGAACATGAGTTCCGTGCGGAGGCTTCGTTAGAATTGGTTTCGCAAAATGAAGATGAGGAAGCTGGACTGACCTTAATACAAAATAATACCCATCATTATGAGGTGCTGTTGAAGCGGAAAGCGAAGCATTATGTTGTACAGGTACGGGTATCAGCAGGTTCGTTGCGATATATCGCAGAGGAAAGGGTTGTTCGTGACAATAAAGTTGTTCTACGGATACAAGGGGGACCGTTGTCATATTCCTTTAATTATCAAATTCTAGGAAATACAACTTGGCACTCGTTAGGTGCGCTGGATACCCGATACCTCAGCACAGAAGTGGCTGGTGGGTTTACAGGGGTGATGATCGGATTGTACAGTTCATCCAATGGTAAGCCGACTCGCGCCAAAGCATTTTTTGATTGGTTTGATTATGCTACAGGTATATAATGATGCCACGGCATTTTATAAAAAAGATTGATGTATAAAATTAAAAGCGTTAATAGCGTTGTATTAGGTCTATGCGTGGTAGTGTGGATAGGGATAATAGGAATCGGTGTAGCGCTGGGGCAAAGCCCAAAAGTCATTGATTTCAATATGGGCTGGTCCTTTCGTTTGGATTCGGTCTCCGATTATCGAGATCAAGGAGTGGACTACCAAGACTGGCGTCAATTGAACTTACCGCACGACTGGAGTATTGAGCTTCCCTTTGATAGCTTAAGTGCGGGTAGTAGCGGTACAGGGTATTTATCGGGTGGGGTAGGCTGGTATAAAAAAATGTTCACGCTTTCGGAAACCGAACGTTCGAAACGTGTATATATCGAGTTTGGAGGGATATATGAAAATAGTGAAGTTTGGATCAATAATACCTATCTAGGGCATAGACCGAATGGTTATGTGCCTATTGTGTATGACTTGACGGCGTATGTAAATAAAAATGGAGAACCGAATGTTATTACCGTTAAGGTCGACAATAGTAAGCAACCCAATTCGAGATTTTATACTGGCTCGGGGATCTATAGAAATGTCAAATTGTTCTTCACGTCAGATGTGACAATCGCTTATAACAGTACTTTTATCACAACGCCTGTCATCAACGAGCAACAGGCAAAGATTAAGATACAATTGGAGATTGTTAATCATTTAGCACGTAGACAAAACGATATCACAGTCGAAACACAAGTATACGATCCGCAGGGCGATTTGGTGTCGCAGGAGCAGACAAAAGAGCTGCGTATCCACGGAGGAGTTAACCAATTCGTCGAGCAAAACTTAACGGTGGCGCAACCTCTACTCTGGTCTCCGGATACACCTCACTTATATCGTGCGGTGACTATCATACGACAAGGGAAACGGGAGCTTGATCGGTATACTTCTGTATTTGGGATTAGATCTTTTCATTTTGATGCTGCACAGGGTTTCTTCTTAAATGGTCAGTCGTTGAAGATCCGGGGTGTTTGTTTGCACAGCGATTTAGGTGCGTTAGGTATGGCGTTTAATCGATCTGCGGCAAAAAGACAGTTGCAGATAATGAAAGATATGGGGGTGAATGGTATCCGTACATCACATAATCCGACAGCTACGGAATTTCTTGATCTCTGTGATGAATTCGGATTTATTGTGATGAGCGAGACATTTGACGTATG
This sequence comes from Sphingobacterium micropteri, assembly GCF_014692515.1. Lineage (GTDB taxonomy): Bacteria > Bacteroidota > Bacteroidia > Sphingobacteriales > Sphingobacteriaceae > Sphingobacterium > Sphingobacterium micropteri. The sequence goes on from NZ_JACOIK010000002.1 coordinate 415,856, forward strand.
GAAACATCCTAAAAACCCTTATGATTATCACTTGTATTGGGACGAATGGTATGAACGTGATTTGGTGGATCATATTAAGCGAGATCGAAATCACCCCTCGCTGTTTATCTGGTGTCTGGGTAATGAAGCGCAAGAGCAATGGCATGATCCGGAATTGGGGTCGGCAATACCTGTGCGGTTGGCGGCCATCGTGGATAGCTTGGATGGCACTCGACCCACCACCATCGCGAATAACGAGATGTCAAAGGATAACCCAGTGTTGATGACTACTGCTATCGACATCGTCGGCTATAATTACAATCACCAGAAATGGCTGTCTTTTCCCCAAGAACATCCCGGCCGGAAATTGATTGTCACGGAGAGCACCTCTGCGTTGGAAAGTCGCGGGCAATATGATCTGGTGCCGATGGACAGTATCAGGAAATGGCCCGTGCGTTGGGATATTCCTTTTGACGGAGGTAATGAAGATAAAAGTATTTCGGCTTATGATCATGTCCATACACCTTGGGGGTCCACACATGAAGAAAGTTTACGTGTTTTCGAGACTTATTCGCATGTTTCTGGTATGTATGTGTGGACAGGATTTGATTATCTGGGAGAACCTACACCCTATACGTGGCCGGCACGTAGCTCCTATTTTGGGATTGTAGATCTGGCAGGGTTTCCTAAAGACGTTTATTATCTTTATCAGAGTGTGTGGACCGAAACGCCAGTACTGCATATATTGCCTCACTGGAACTGGCAACATGGCGATACGATAGATGTAGTCACTTATTATAATCAAGCGGATGAAGTGGAGCTGTTTGTAAACGATGTGTCGAAAGGGCGGAAAGCAAAGGAAAAGAATAACCTCCATGTCAGCTGGGCGGTACCTTACGAGGCTGGCAGTCTTACAGCGATAGCTTATCAAGATGGCGTGGAAGTGCGACGTACAACTCGTCATACAACCGGGGAAGCTGTAAGCCTTGTCATAAAAAGTAAGCAAGATACTTTCGACACAGCACACGAAGAACTGGCTTTCCTCGAGGTTCTAGCAATCGATGTGGGAGGCAACGAGGTGTCCCATTTCAATGAGTGGGTCAATGTGGACATACAAGGTGGAGGCAGGGTCGTAGCTACGGATAATGGTTGCCCCACGGATTTAATGTCTTTTCAATCATGGACGCGAAAAGCTTATAATGGAAAGTTACTGGTTGTAGTTAAGGGGGATACAGCTAATGAGATTATTGTCTCGGTTCATGCCGATGGACTGAAGAGCGGAATCCGAAAATTAGTGATGAAGTAAAATGGAAGCATAAGCTCCGATCAATTGGAGCTTATGCTTCCACATTTTTTATTTTGCTTCTTTAAGCACTTGCGTGTTCAATTTTACATATTCTTCGTTATTGCCGGCTTTAGCCATCTCGATGCCTTCCGTTGCGGTTTTGACTGCTCCGGCTTGGTCACCAGCTTTCAATAAGATCCTTGCTTTCCAGTATTTGATATGAGGCGCTTTTGTATTGCCTTTATCGGCTTCCGTGACCCATTCAGCCGCTTTGTTGATATCCAGGTTGTTATTGTAGTAATATTGTGCGGCTGCAAAATAAGGTTTCTTTTCGCCCTTCATAGCTTTTTCAATACCTGCTATAATCTCTTTAGACTGATCAACCGTGATAGGAAAGGAAACTTTCGTATTTTCCCAAACTAATGTTAAATCCGCACCGGTAGGTGTTACGTTTTCAAAGGCGATGGTAAAGGTTTCAGCTTTATCCTTCAACTTTTTTTGTTTCGCTTGAAAACGTAAAAAATCTTCATTTTGATTGTACTGATAAGCACCCCACTGTTCCACATTCTTGCTTAGAATGATGGTCCAATCGCCTTTGGTTGGGATTGTAAAAAGGCCATACGTACCGGCAGGAACGGTATTGCCTGCGATTGTAACGTCCTCTTCAAATGTAAGTGAAGGTATACCATTTGCCCCTGTTCGCCAAACCTGGTCATATGGTACTAGATTTCCGAAGACTTTACGGTTGTTTATATTTGGACGCTGGTATACAAGTGTGACCTTTTTAATGCCAATACCTTGTTCGATTTTCGTGGTGCTGCTCGCAGGTGGAAACTTTGCCTGTGCTTGTGACTCTTGTGTAGAAAATAAGAGGACGCCGGCAAAGATTAAGGATAAGACTGTTTTCTTCATATGTATGTTGTTTGTTTTTCTATGCTAAAGATACTAAGATTTTGATTGACCTACTCTATGACCATAACTAGCAAAATAAAGAATATAAAGATAAGCTGGGATCATAGCGTATAGAAATGCATGTTGAAAATCGATATCAAGCGTGTCTTTTAGATAACCATAGAATAGTGGCCATATCGCTCCACCGGCAATACCCATAATCATGATTCCAGAGCCCACTTTCGTAAATCTGCCAAGCCCCTTGATCCCTAAAGGGAAAACAGCTGGCCACATCAACGCATTGGCAACACCTAAAAGTGCTACAAAGATATAGGAAGTCATCCCGGAAGTAAATACAGAAATAGTGGTAAACGCAATGCCTACTATAGTACATAATCTGAGAGCGGATTGTTGTGAAATAAATCTAGGTATCGTTGCAATGCCAATAAAATAGCCGAGCAGCATACATCCAAGTGTGAACGCTGTTCCGTATTTTACAAAGAATGGAGGAAGGGACAATAGATGGCCGTATGTTCCAATAATATCGCCTGCCATCACTTCTACTGCAACACAAAAGAATATGGCGAAGGCACCCAAAAAGAGATGTGGAAAATTAAAGATACTGTTTTTCCTTTTGATGGTCGCACTTTCTTCCACAGCTTCTTCTTTGTTAACGTCGACATCCGGCATTTTCACAACGAATACAATAACCGCAAGTATAGCTACGCCGATAGCTACTCCGATATAAGGACCATGTAATCTTGCCCCAAGTTCCGTTAATAATGTATCGTGTTCTGGACCTACTTGTAATGCTTGTATTTTACCTGCAATCGAATCGTAATCTTTTAGCAATATACTACCCAAGACAATTGGTACAATTATGCCTGCGCCCTTATTGAAAATCCCAACAATAGAAATACGCTGAGCTGCGCTTTCAATAGGTCCTATAATACTTAAATATGGGTTGATTGCTGTTTGAAGAAGAGCCATTCCCGAAGCTTGGATAAATATAGCAATTAGGAAGAGGCTATAATTTAGTTGTGATGCAGCAGGTAATATAATTAATGCCCCAGCTACTATTAAGAGAAGACTAGATACAATCCCATTTTTAAATCCTATTTTATCCAAGATCCACGAACTCGGCAGTGCTAAAAAGAAATATGCTATGTAGGACGCAAATAAAATAAAAAAAGCTTGTAAATCTGTTTCCAGATTAAAAGCTAACCTTACAAAAGGTATTAACGCTCCGTTGGCCCATGTTATATAACCTAAGATAAAAAACAATGCACAGCATATCAACATAGGGACGAATGCGGTTTTTTTTGGTGCTTCTATATTATTCATCAATTAATTATTTGCTTAAGTTAGCTGTCTATTTTTAAAACTTTTCACTACAAGACTAACAAAATATATTGATATTAGGAAACAGAAAAATATAGACAAACGATTGCATATTGGAAAAAACTTTACATAATTTTAGACTAAAAAGATAGAGAGATTTCATTTGGGGGTGAAATCTCTCTAAAACCTAAACCGTATCATAAAACCATATCGAATGGTATTTGTATATAGTACAATTTAGATGATAATATAGTTTTAAAAATTTTTATTTTTTTTTAAGAGGGTTTATCTACAATCGCCACCGTCAGTCGCGAAACACAAATAAGAACGTCTTTTTCATTTTTTATTTTGATATCCCAGACGTGGCTTTTTTTTCCAATATGAAGTGGAGAACAATACGCATATAGTGTACCCGCGGCAACGGATTTCAAATGATTAGCGTTTACTTCCATTCCCACACCTACTAAGCGCTGTGGATCAATAATTAGATTGGACGCGATACTCCCAACGGATTCTGCCAATACTACGGACGCCCCGCCATGTAAAATCCCGAACGGTTGTTTGACTTTGTCAGATATGGGCATCGAGGCAATGAGCATATCGTCTCGTACCTCCGTTGCCTGGATGTTGAGATAACCTGTCATAAATTTTTGGAAGATACTGTTAATCTCCTCCAATGTATAATCTTTAAACCAAATTTTCGACATTCTCATTGTTAAGATAACGTTCTTTTAAAATAATACGATGATGTACCAAGTGACCTGCAATCACATAAAGGAAAGCTTTAACGGTGATGAGCCTACCCGAAGCCATACCTTTTCGCTCTAATTCTATTTCGTTGAAGATATTGAATAACACGAGATTCGCCTTTCGGAGATGGATGAACTCTTCTTCTATACTGTCCAAAGAGCGCTCGTTGTGGCGTCCATTTTGCACGAATTCGTCTTGTTCAAAAGGAGCTAGTTCTGTCATGTCGTTGCGAGCAAATCGTAAGGCACGATAGGCCATAACCCGCTCGGTGTCCAAGATGTGGCATAATACTTCTTTGACTGTCCATTTTCCTTCAGCATAGGTATAATCACCCAAATCTTCAGGGATACTTCGGATAAATTCAGGGAAAGTTTCCACCTGCTGGTGTAATTCTTCCATAACAGGGCCAACTACATTTTCTATGTAATCACTGTATATTGCAGGATATTCATCAGACTTGAGTGGGTTCATAGCGTAAATTACTTTTAAGTATAATCCTAAATGTTGTTCCTTTTTCTAGTTCAGATTCCTTAACAAATATTTGGCCTTGATGATAGTCAACCATACGTTTTGTTAAGCTGAGCCCTAATCCCCAACCACGTTTACGTGTTGTAAAACCAGGTTGGAAAATTGCATCGAAGTTTGATTTCGGAATGCCTTTTCCTGTATCGCTAATGTCTATAAAAATTTCCTCTTTTGCAATGTTGTCGATGATGTTAATCGTTATTTTTCCTTCGGACTCAATGGCATTCACTGCATTTTTTAATAAGTTTTCGATAATCCAATCGAATAATGGGATGTTCAATTTCGCTTCAACAGTCTTGTCCCCCGTAATTTCAAACGTGATTTTCTCGCTTGTTCGTACTTTAAAATATTGAACGAAATCACGGATAACTTGATGAACAGCGTGGCTAGTTAAGGACGGGATAGATCCTATTTTCGAGAAGCGATCTGCAACAATCTCCAAACGTTTTACATCTCTTTCCATTTCATTTAAGGCACTATCATCCTCGGCATTGAATTTAATGCGTACAAGCTCTAACCATCCCATTAATGAAGATATCGGGGTGCCAAGTTGATGTGCAGCTTCTTTCGCCATACCTACCCAGACTAAGTTTTGTTCGGATTTTTTGATAGAATTAAAAACCGTATAAGCGATGATCAAAAAAAGAGCAATTAGAGAGAGTTGGAGGTAGGGGAAAATACGTAATTGACGTAATGCAAGGGAATCTAAGTAATAAACAGACCATTTTTCCCCAGTGTCCAACGGAAGCGCAATAGGTGCGTGATTCCGTTTCATACGTGCCAATTGTTTTTCGAAATAGACGGGGTCATATTCTAAATTGCTGTTTATGGAATCGATTTGTTCTTGAATATTAGTCTTGTTGGGATCAAGGTCGCGCCAAAAGATGATATTGCCTTTGCTATCCGTAATAATAGCAGGAATAGATAAACTATCTCGTACCGCATACACATAGCTAATGAATTGATCATCTACATCGGGCATAGTCATAATACTACGGGTACTCATCGCCCAAACTTCAGCTTTGGTACGTTCGGATTGAGAAAGGCTCTTCACCAAATAATTCGTGTAAAACAAGGAAGCAGCCGCAATAAGTGCGGCAAATAGGAAAAGAAAGAATTTCCAGCGCTGTTGATTGTTATATTGATATAGCTTGTCCTGATTCATATCTAAATAGTGTGCAAAATAGGGATTTTTTGCCATTCCTAAAATGTGTAATTTTGCATCTATGAGTTCGCAACGAAAAGTAAGAGTACGCTTTGCGCCAAGCCCTACAGGCGGTTTACACCTCGGCGGTGTACGCACAGCATTGTTTAATTATCTATATGCCCGCCATCATGGGGGGCAATTTGTTTTGAGAATTGAAGATACCGATCAAACTCGGTTTGTACCGGGAGCAGAAGAATATATCAACGAATGTTTGGAATGGTGTGGACTTACACCCGATGAAGCACCTAATAAACCAGGTGAATATGGTCCTTATCGGCAGAGTGAGCGGAAAGCATCTTATCGACAGTATGCGGAACAATTGGTGAATGACGGATTCGCCTATTATGCATTTGATACCGCAGAAGAACTAGATGCACGCCGTAAGGAAGAATCAAACTTTCGGTATTCACATGAAAACCGTCTGCACCTGCGTAATTCGCTAAGCTTACCCAAAGAAGAAACGACAAAACTTTTAGCTGATGGGCATCCGCACACGATTCGTATTAAAATGCCTGTAGAAGAAACTGTTTCTTTTGAGGATATGATTCGAGGGCGTGTCGCATTTGAAACAGGTTTAGTGGATGATAAAGTTTTGTTAAAAGCAGACGGGATGCCAACATATCATCTGGCTGTTGTAGTTGATGACAAAGCAATGGAAATTTCGCATGTTTTCCGGGGTGAAGAATGGCTTCCCTCAGCACCGGTGCATATATTGCTATGGGAATACTTAGGATGGAAGGATAAAATGCCCCACTGGGCACATCTGCCCCTCATCTTGAAGCCAGATGGAAATGGTAAGCTTAGCAAACGCGATGGCGACCGATTGGGCTTTCCGGTATATGCCATGAACTGGACTGAACCGAAATCGGGTGACGTTACTAAAGGATTCCGCGAAATGGGGTTCTTACCTGAGGCTTTCATTAACATGTTGGCTGTTTTGGGTTGGAATGACGGAACTGAACAAGAGATTTTTAGTATCGAAGATCTTGTCTCGAAGTTCTCGGTCGACAGAATTGGTAAAGCAGGTGCAAAATTCGATTTTGAGAAGGCCAAGTGGTTTAATCACGAATGGATTAAGAAAATAGACGATGCTCAGATCCTGCCGCAACTCGAGGAGTTGCTGAAGCAACATGGAGTTAAATATTATGCGATGGATTACGTGGCTGATGTGTTAACGTTGGTTAAGGAACGTCTAATCTTTATACAAGATTTTTGGGATCAGGCTTTCTTCTTCTTTACCAGACCGGAAACCTATAGTGTAGACGCAATAAAGCCGAAATGGGATGAAAATAAAACTGCTTTCTTTCAAGATATAGCACAGGAATTTATGACTATTCCCACCTGGACAGCGGATTCTTTAGAGCCATTTTTCAAAGGTAAGATTGCTGATTCCGGCATGAAGATCGGTGAATTGATGATGCCTTTTCGGATTATGTTGGTTGGTGGGAAATTTGGGCCTGACGTATTCCAGATTGCGGAAATATTAGGTAAAGATGAAGTAGTTAAACGTATAGAGATGGCGTTACCGCATTTTGCATAATGATAAATTTAGGAATAAGTAAAAAAGGAGCTGACTTTAACGTACAGCTCCTTTTTTTACTTATTCCTTGTATAAATATAAATTAACGAACAGGAACGAACTCAAATGTAGTGTCGTAAACGGTACTTCCGTTCAAACCTGTTGTGACGTAACCTTTACCATTCAATGAGAAACCAACGGCTTTTTCCCGAGGGTCAGTAGAAAGTGCTTGGTGTTTATCCGTCCAAGAATCTGAGGATGGCTCATATTTCCATACGGTACTCGTTACGGTGCTGGCGTTGCGACCGCTAACTACATAGCCGTAATTGCCAATAGTGAATGCACTTGCACTGTATTTGCGGGCATCGTAAGTATAGCTGTCGTCGCTACGGTTCAAATCGTTTAGTGGCGTCCAATTAGTTCCGTCAAACGAATAGAAATCTTCCGGCAACGCACTGCTACCTGTGTTTCCTCCACCTACATAAGCTTTATCGCCAATTACAAACGCAAAAGCATACGCTTTTTTGTATTTGAAAGATGTATTTATACGTGTCCACGTGTCGCTGGAAGGATCGTAACGATAGAAATTACTGAAATCCGTTGCACCGGCTTTTTCACGTCCAAGACCTACATAAGCATAATTTCCCAAAGTGAAAGCAACCGCACCATAACGAGCTTCTCCGGGGAAGTCGGCAATTTGCGTCCAAGTGTTGGTGGACGGATCGTAGCTGTAGAAATCGTTGAAATCTTCGTTATCTAAATTTCGCCCCGTTCCAATATAACCTTTACCATTGATGGCGAAACCTACGGCTTCGTGACGTGCATCCCCCGGAAATGCAGCGATAGTAGACCATGCAGAACCGTCAAATTTAAATCCGTCAGATACTAGTCCGACAGTAGCGTTCACATACCCGCCAACGACATAGGCATTTGAACCGTCAATATTGAATGAGGCAGCACCACTGCGGCGTTGGCCGTCAAATACAACCGATCTTGTCCATTCCGTAGGGCCGTCATCCGTTGTATCCTCATCATCTTTGCTACAAGAATTGAACGACGTGAAAGCAATAGCACAGGCAAAGAATAACAATAGCCAATTTTTCTTATTCATAAATTATCTGAATTTAGTATACAATATATTCAATTTTATTTTGGGTTTTGCATTTTCCAATTCGATAAATGCGGTATTAAAAGTGCTGAACAAGTCAAGACTGGCCGCACTTAGATAAAACGATGTGTTGTCGTATGTAGTGGTTGATTTAAGCGTTTGCAAATACGCCATCATATTGAAGGTGTACGTGCCGTTTTGCCCGAACTCTTTCCCGGCTACAAATGCAGCTTGTTGCATTCCTGTTCCGTACGAATTTTGCAAAAATGAAATAGGTATCCCATCTTGATCGGCTACAAAAAGTATTAAAGAACTTGGTATGGCATGCACACCGGTGTTTTTGGATGATGTTTCGATCACCAATTCTGCTTTATTGATCGCCATATTCTCATTCTGTAAGAACTCTTTTAACGATGGTAAAGAGATTTTCGCTACAGTGCCACTTCCCGCTTGTACGTAGGTAAGACCTCCGGTAGCCGTTGTAGATAAGGCGTTAGTAGACGATAGGTTTTCAAAAGCTGTGCCCGTCCGGTCTGTTGTGATATTGTTATATTGATAGTTCGGGTCAACGATTTTGAGTTCTTTGAAGCCGGTCTGTTTATGTCCGTCGGTTCCGTAATAGCTGTAATTAAGTTTAACTTGCAGTGTATCGCTAAAGCCAAGAATAGTAGTGTTACTTTCATCCGGAGCCAATACAAAACCTTTAAAATATTCTTGGAAATTACTGTTTGATGTTACTCGAATATCGCCTTTTTTTACTTTATCAAAAAAATCCTGTCCAATGTTGTCTTCTAAACGAATATTCAACGAATCCATCGATTTTATGCGTGGTCGGAATGTTGTCATGCCAATTTCGGAGCTATTGTAAGCAAAGGTTTGATCCGAGAAGATAGATGCGCCCGTTATGTATATTGGAAGTGGTTGGTTCGGATAGCGAGGGGTAATTGTTTTAGTTGCTAAAGCTTCTGTCAGCTGGTGTACTCGAATAGTCTGTGCAGTTGTAGTATCACCGAAGTAATAGCGATTATAAGTAGGTTTTAATACTAAATTCAACGAATCAAATGTCGCAGCATCCGGAATGTCATTGGTTAATGTTGAAAAACCAATTCTAAAATAAGAAGATGATTCTATAATTCCGCTTTGCGGAATCGTAGCTTTACCGACAAGCACCACGCCGGTATAAACAGAAGGCATATCGGATAGCTGAACAGTAGAAGTATTGACCGTGAACGAATCAATCATCGTGACACCGACATTGCTTGTGGCGGAATTATCCAACATCACGCTCATGTCCTTGTCGCAGGACATTACAATGATTAGGGTGAAAAATGATACGGCAAAAAAGTGAATACTTCTCTTAAAAAAATGATTCATACTTGTTATTTGACCAGCAAAAGTAACTAAATAGAATTGTTAATCCGTGTTATATTTTGTTAAAATAGCCTTTTGCGGTGCAAAGCTACTAATTTTCTCCTGTTTCCCTACGATCAAAATTTCGTAAGTTGTAATTTAAGGACAACATGAAATAGCGTGTTAAAGTATTGGACGTCACGTCAGTAATCGCAATGTCTGTTACTCTTCTGCCAATGTTTTGTGCTTGATTGAAGACGTCAAATACTTTTAAAGATAGTTCTGCATTTTTCTGTCTTAAGAACTTGGTGCCCAATGAAGCATTCCAGAGCATCGTATTTGTGCCTGGAGATTCCAATATGCCGCTATTATAGATATATAATAGATTGGAGTGAGCTATAAGTGAACCTAGAAATTCGCATGTTAATGTGTGATTGATCGTATGGGAATATATCTTATAAACAGCTACGCGAGACACGGGATTCTCACTTAATGTGAGATTGATACGGTAGTTTAATCCAGAAACAAACTTTTTGTTGATATTGGTGTTTAAACCGATGCGCTGCTGTACACCATAATTGTACCCCTGTATTAATTGATCGTTGAGTACCGCGAAGTTGCTGTTATAGAAAGTGGTGTTGTTGAGATTTAGGTTGAGTTTCCATTTTTTGATGGGGATACCAAAACTGTTGGTCCAGCGTATACCATAAGAGCCGTCCACGTTGATAGGGACGGTATATTGACCGCCAGCACCTAATTGTATATCCTCAAATAATAGGAGAGCCGTGTCTGTCGTAAGGACAGAATTGACGATTTTGTCATTTGTATAATTAAAATCCATGCTTGAATTGAAGCTTTGCCCTGTGGAGCGTCGCACGTCTTTATATTGGATTTTTATTTGATGATTATACTCTTGCTGGAGATAGGGGTTGCCATTGCGGATGTTCAATTCGTTCTGGTTGTTAATAAAATCTTGTAATTGGTTGATAGTCGGTGTATTCGTTGTCGTGTTGTAATTTATTTCGAAACGTCTTTCTTTGTTTATATTATAAGTAGCTGAGAATTCTGGATGAAAGCTGCCAAACGAAGCGCGTGTTATAAGATGGATCGGTACAGTACGGTCGTTATTGCGAACGCCGTGTTGATAGCTTAGTCCAATTTGAAAACGCAACGAATCTTTTTTATTATAGGAAAAAGACAATCCTCCTTTATGATAATTGAAATCATTTCTAAATTCATTAGACAGACGGTCTTTTAACTCACCCAGTTGGCCTGTTTCCGGCTAGCCATTCAAATGTTTCTCGATCGGAATAGTTCTGTGTGTTTCTAATATTGTAGCTGAGCTGTAATCTGCTCCGTTGGGAGAGGTTCTCTGTAAGAGACAACCTGTTGTTGAAGCCGGAGCCGTATCCGTTGGTGATACTTTGATTGTTGTTGGTGTCGACCCGATTAAGCAATGCGTCTTTGTAATATTCTGTGAGCGCAAGATTTTTTCCCAAAGCTTCGTTAGTACTTTTGTTACCAGAGGCATTGAGGGAAATTGTCCTTCCGGGCTTTTTAAAGCGATACATATAGGTAAACCTTCCTCCGAAATTTAAGTTGCTGTTGCGGCTGTCGGTCTGCCTAGCTGAGGTATTGAGCAAATCATCTTCTTTTAAAAAAGTATAGAAATGGTCGCTCCCCGTGCGACCAATTGAGCGATAAGACAAATTTGGAGCAAAATCGATGCGTTGCCTGTTGTTGATGTTCCAGCGTACACGTGCGTTTGCCTTATGTTCTGTTTGCCGATTAAGGCTGGACTGTTCTTGTGCCCGGGATTGGTTGACACGGTTTCCCAAGATATATTCAATATCGGATAAGGAGATAACGTTGGTCTTGGACGAATGAAAGTTGTAGTCACCGCTGATATCCATGGCGTTGTTCAAGAAATCGTTGTTGTAATTGATTGCTCCTGCATAGGTGTCGGACAATCCACGATCGGTATTGTTGTTCCCTCGCCGTGATCCACCACGCCCCTGTTCTGCAAAATTAGTTTCGTTGACATTATTTGCCATGAGATTTACAGCGATTTTCTCATCTCCATCAAATCGGTTGATGGATGTATTTAACGCAAATTTATTTTCGTCTCCATATCCCGAAGAAGCCTTTCCAAAGGTGCCACGCTTTCTGTCTGGCTTTGTAACAATGTTAATCACTTTTCGTCGTTCGCCATCATCAAAGCCAGAAAATCTGGCCTGTTCCGATTTTTCGTCTATGAGCTGGATTTTATCGATGATTTCAGCAGGCAGTGTTTTGAGAGCTATTCGGGGATCTGTGCTGAAAAACTCCTTTCCGTCAACAATAATCTTGGTTACTTCCTCGCCGTGTGCTTTCACATTTCCTTCTTCATCCAATTCTACACCCGGTATTTGTGCAACTAATTCGTCAGCATCTGCATATTCTCGGGTAGAAAACCGCTTTGCATCAAACTCGGTGGTATCCCCCCGAAGGGAAATTGCTGGAGTTCCCGTGATTTCTATCTCTTCCAAAGCAATCTCTCCGGATTCCATTGGAATGTTGACTTGTATATCTTTATCCGATAGTGTAAGGGATAATTTAAAGGATTGATAACCAAGATTAGTCGCATGTAAACTATAAATACCATTCGGGACGTTTTTGAACGAAAATATACCTAATCGATTAGTCGATGTAGATAGCAAGATCGAATCTTTTGTATTCAGCATGTTTACAGTTACTCCCGTTAGAGGAATATTCGAAATTTTATCTTCGACTTTGCCATGTATCGCGTATTGAGCCATAGATGTTATGCTGACTATTGATAAAATCAAAATCAAGCTAACATGACGAAGGTGTATAAAGATGCGAAAATCCATTGTAGGTCTATACTGACCGATAAAGATAGAAAAGGCAAGACGGATTTTGTTGATTGTTTCAAAAATTTTGCAAAGGGCAGTCGTGGCGAAAAATAGTATCTTTGTTAAAAATAGTATAGTATTACATGAAAGAGACGACATTAAGCCGTAAAGAGAAGATAATGAAAGTAGCTCTTTCCTTATTTGCGACGAAGGGCTATGTGGATACGTCGACAAAAGAGATTGCGCTGGGAGCAGAAGTGTCGGAAGCACTTATTTTTAAGCATTTTGGTAATAAAGATTCCTTGTTGACACATATTATTAAGTCTGGATATAGACGGGTACTTTCGCATCATCGGGGGATGATGACATACAAAAACCCTAAGGAGTTTTTGAGGAATATGATTTTTCTGCCGAATAAACTAGTTGCCGATGAACCACTTTTCTGGAAATTGCAAGAACGCCTGTCACATAATAGTTTTTCCAAGCAACAACATGAACAGTTTATGAAACCTGTACAGCCTGTTTTGGTGAAGGCCTTTTCCGAGCTAGGCTATGAAGAACCCGAATTGGAAACACAGTGTCTATTGCTTATTATTGACATGCTTTGGAAAAAAGAAGCGAATGGGGATATCGATAATGGGGTGGAGCTCGCGCAATTGTTAGAAAAAAAATATAATTTATTGTAAAGCGTTTTTGTGCGTGTTTTGTCTTGGAGTGCGCAAAATTTGGAAGATATCTTTTTTTTCGCGTAATTCGGGTCTGAATAATTGAAAAAGTATGGTAAGAAAATTTTTCTCTTTTGTCTTTTTTTGTCTGTTTTTTGTGGCAAGTGTATACGGACAAAAAAGGCGTGATTTCGTTCAATTTATCAATGGTCAACACGCATGGGTAGATTCCGTATTTCAGAAGCTAACACCTAAAGAACGTATTGCGCAACTTTTTTTAGTTCGTGCTCATACCAATTTAGGACAACGGTATATCGATTCGGTCGCTCAGGTTATTCAAAAAGAGCAATTGGGTGGTTTGGTTGTATTCCAGGGAGGGCCTGTGCGGCACGCCCGGATGCTTAATCAATATCAAAAATTAGCAAAGGTTCCTTTGCTGGTGACGTTTGATGGGGAGTGGGGACTTGGTATGCGGCTTCCCGATTCTACCGTGTCTTTTCCGTATCAGATGACTTTAGGTGCTATACAAAACGAAAAGCTTATTTACGAGATGGGACGACAGGTAGCACGAGATTTTCAGCGTATCGGTATGCATTTTAATTTTGCTCCAGTGGTTGATATCAACAATAATCCTAAAAACCCAGTTATTAACTTCCGATCTTTTGGGGATAATAAACACAACGTTGCACAAAAAGCGAAAGCATATATGGACGGTATGGTGGACGGAGGAATCATTGCTTCTCTAAAGCATTTTCCAGGTCATGGCGATACGGATGTAGATTCCCATTACGATCTTCCGCAATTGAAATTCTCAAAAGAGCGGTTAGATTGTTTGGAGATTTTTCCATTTCGCGAACTGATCCGACAGGGGGCGCCTGCGGTAATGGTGGCTCACATGAATATTCCTTCGTTAGATGCGAAACCTAATATACCCTCTTCTATTTCGCGAAAGGTGGTAACAGATATTTTGCGTAAAGAATTGGGATTTAACGGGCTAACAGTGACCGATGCGATGGATATGAAAGGAGTAAAGAAGTTTTTTCCCAATGGAGAGGCGGATGTGATGGCGATTGAAGCCGGACACGACTTGTTGGAAATCTCTGAAAATAGTGCGCGTGCTATTGGCTTGGTCGAAAATGCCGTGAAAAGCGGACGTATAAAACAGTCAGAATTGGATCAGCGCATAAAACGTGTACTCGCTGCTAAATATTGGTTGGGATTAAATCAATATCGACCGGTTAATACGATCAATCTGGTAAATGATTTAAATACACCTGCGTCAAAATCATTAGTACAGCGATTGGCAGATGCAGCTGTTACGGTACTGAAATCGGATCGACGTATTCGATCTTTTGATAAAAAGATCGAGACAGCCATAGTATCTATAGGCGTGAATCATCCACAAGACTTTGAAAAAGGCTTGGCTGTACAGCTGTCCGATAAAAAGGAGTTTTTTATTACAGGAAAGGAAACGACAGAGGAGATGAAAGATTTGTTGAAAGAAGTCCGTCGAAGCCCACAGATCATTTTAGCAATACATGATAACCGCGCGCGTCCGGGAAGTGAGATTAAGGTAAACGAGCAGGTGCGGGAATTCATCGATCGGTTGGCAGGTAGAAGAACTATTACCGTGCTGTTTACGAATCCCTATGTAATGGATAATTTGCCTATTGAGCGGAGTAACAGTATAATCCTCGCCTATCAAAATGACCATTTTATGCAAAAGGCTGCGTTGAAAGTTCTTTTAGGGCAAACGAAAGCACAGGGTAAATTGCCGGTAACTGTCAATAGGCGTTTTGCTTATGGTGATGGGATGTAGACCAATAGATTCATTTGGGATATTGCTATTTAAAGGATAGCTTTTCGAGGCTTAAATTTTGGCAATGGTTAAAGAACAAATTTCCATTTTTGATATGTTTAAGATTGGCATTGGGCCGTCAAGTTCGCATACCCTTGGTCCTTGGCGTGCAGCGCAACGCTTTATAGAAACATTGAAAAATAAGAAGATACTGCAACGGGTAGAGGGAATCCATATTTTGTTGTATGGATCTTTAGCAAAAACCGGTCGGGGACACGGTACGGATATCGCGGTGCTATTAGGACTTAGTGGTGATGATCCGGTTACGTTCGACGTGCATCAGGTAATGCCGAAAGTGCAGGAAATCAAATCGTCTGGCAAACTGGATTTGGGAGGAGAGTACCGTATCAATTTTTCTTATGCTACGAACTTGTTGTTTCTTTTTACGAAAAGTTTGCCCTTCCATCCCAATGCTGTGACCTTTCAGGCGTTGTTAGCCGACGGTAAGGCTGTGTCTGAAACTTATTATTCCATTGGAGGAGGATTTGTCGTCCAAGAAGATGATACTGCTGGTGTTTTGCAGGAAGTTGATTTGGTATTTCCTGTGGATACAGCTCAAGAGCTTATAATGTGGTGCATGCGGACAGGCTTGAAAATTTCCGAGTTAGTGATGGAGAATGAGTTGGCATGGCGATCCGAAGAAGAAACCAAAAAGGGCATCATGGAGATTTTTCATGCGATTAAGGACTGTATATATAAAGGTTGTCATACTACCGGTGTGCTTCCTGGAGGATTGCATGTAGAGCGCCGCGCCTCCAAGATGAATGAGCGCTTGTTGAAAAAAAGGGGATACCGAGATTACGAATCATGGGTACATGCCATACGTGAGGGAGGAAAAGATTTTGGTTATATTCTGGATTGGGTGAGTTGCTTTGCTCTCGCTGTCAATGAGGAAAATGCTTCTTTTGGACGAGTGGTCACAGCGCCTACCAACGGTGCATCTGGTGTTATTCCTGCAGTGTTACAGTATTACATTACCTTTCACGATGCCTATAAAGAAGAGAAAATTATACAGTTTATGGCTACCGCATCTGAAATAGGTTCTATCTTCAAGAAAGGTGCTACCATTTCTGCAGCAATGGGTGGCTGCCAAGCGGAGATTGGTGTGTCTTCTGCCATGGCAGCAGGCGCATTGGCGGAATGTTTGGGAGGGTCGCAACGTCAAGTTTTGATGGCGGCAGAAATTGCGATGGAGCACCATTTGGGATTGACTTGTGATCCTATTGGTGGTTTAGTACAAGTGCCATGCATAGAGAGAAATACAATGGGGGCTGTCAAAGCTATTACAGCTGCTCAATTGGCGTTGAATTCGAACCCTGATAAAGCGAAGGTTAGTCTTGATGCGGTAGTCAGTACGATGTGGGAGACGGCACAGGACATGAATGTGAAATATAAAGAAACCGCGGACGGTGGATTAGCAATTAAAGTACCACTGAGCTTGCCCGAGTGTTAGTCAATATTTTTATCTTTGCCCATGTATGAAATATTGTGCTTTAGCTTCGGGAAGTAATGGTAATTGCTATTACGTCGCCAATGCAGAAGATGCTGTCTTGATTGATGTTGGTATTAATGCGAAGCATCTGGAATTGCGTATGGCAAATTTAGGTATTGCTCCTGCAACCATTAAAGCAATATTTATAACACATGAGCATACGGACCATATTCGTGGACTGGCTGTTTTTTGCAAGCGTTATCAAATTCCGGTCTATATGACTTCCGGTTCATATCGCGGGGCTAGATTGTTGTTGCCGGAAAATTTAACACATATTATTCGTCGGGATCAGCGCGTAGAGATTGGTAGCTTGACTGTGTGTGGGGTTCCCAAATATCATGATGCGCAGGAGCCTTGTAGCTTTTTGATTTCCAATGGGAAAATCAACATAGGTGTGCTTACTGATATTGGACGTATTTGTGATAATGTGAAACATGTAATTCAACAGGCTGATGTTCTTTTGCTGGAGACAAACTACGATGAGGAATTGCTGCATAGCGGAAATTATCCTTTCTTTTTGAAAAGCAGAATACAAAACGGTTGGGGACATCTCTCTAACCATATCGCATTGGAAACCTTTTTAGCGTACAGAACATCCCGTCTTCGACATTTAATATTGGGCCATCTTTCGGGACAGAATAATAACGTAGAATTGGTGCACAGAACCTTTGCACCTCATTGTGGGCAAATTAAGTTATCTATTGCTACACGTCATCAAGAAACGGAGTTGTTTGATAGCGAGATTTTGCTACCATCATTGACAAGGGGAATTGCTATTCGGCACGTTTCTTATCAAACTACCTTTGTTTTTCCTGAACAATAAAAAAAGGTTTTCAAACGGGGAGAATGAAAACCTTTAGCTAACCAATTATAAACCTAAATTATGATAGTGCAAATATAAAGGTTTTTTCTTTATTTTTCTAAACAGACTTGGGTTTATCACATATTTTTTACAAAAACGAAGTATTATAATCATTATTCGATGATTCGGCATACTTCTTGAATATAGAAGACCGCTGCTGTTAAATAATTTTGAGCGTCATTAGCGGAGGTGACATATAATTTTAAAAAGATGAACAAATTGATAAATAAATATAATCGTGTGCCATTTGCAACGCGTACATTTTGGCTTGTAGTCTTATTTGTGTTTATCCTGATAGTCGAGTTGTTGACTCTCCATAAGCTGAGTTAATTCTACTGTAGGTTTCTCAGGCGAACGGGTTTTAGGACGGATATGTATTGAAAATGCTACGATTACCGTGGTTGTCGACATAGATGAAAATGATGGGTTTCGTTCTGAAGGACATAGTATAACCGTATTAAAAAATTCTATCAAAATAATAAGAACTAGACTATCCAAGGATGGATTTGAATGTACTGAAGAAGAAGTTGCGAAAGGATAATCCGCGCTGGGTTATTTTGTTGATTGACATTATTATTGTATTTGGATGCTATGTAGCATTCAATTTTCTATTAAATAGCTTTTTAGGTGAATTCGATATAGAATTGATGTTTAAACAAAGCATAGTAATCTTATCGGTTTATCTGATTTCTTTTCTTTCCATGAAGACCTACCGCGAGATTGTGCGGCATACAGGTCTTAGTGAGGCCATACGTATTTTCAAAACTGTTTGGTTGGCCTGTATGATACTTTTTCTGATTACGTTATTGGTCAGATCTACTACCTTGAAGGATTCAATATGGGGGGAATACCTTCGCTTGTCCTATGCTGTGGTCTTTTCACATGGTTTTTTTACGATGGTGATGTTGGTTGCGGCAAGAGTTGTTTATAGACAGATTTATGAGCTTCTTTTTTTTACGAAAAGAAAAAGTAGACACGTATTGATATTTGGTGCATCGCGGCCGGGTTTGGTAGCTTATGCAATGCTGCAAGACGATATACGGTCGAAAAATAAGGTCATTGCGTTTGTGGAAGATAAACCTAATAGGGTGGGGAAAAACTCAAGGGGGATACGGATTTTGCATATTACGGATATCGATCAAAATTTTGTCCGGAAAAACGATATTGATGAAGTTATTATTGCTGTGGAAAATGATAATCCAGAGCGCCTTTCCCGTGTAACTGACCATTTCCATAACTTAAATATCGATCTTAAAATTATGCAACCTGGTCGGTCCTTGTTAAGTGGAGGCGGTAAACGACAAATTCGTCAATTACGGATTGAAGATCTTTTAGGGAGAAAGCCCATTAAATTAGATAATCCTGTTGTAGAAAAGGAATTGAGAGGGCGAACAATATTAATAACAGGTGCTGCAGGCTCGATTGGAAGCGAACTTGCGCGACAGATTGCTGTTCTACCTTACAGAAAGATTGTCTTACTGGATCAGGCCGAATCCGCACTATACGATGTGCAACAAACTATTCACACTTCTAATCCTAATGAGGCATATTTTATTGTGGGGGATGTACGTGATAAAATCTTTATGCGGCGTATATTTGAGGTTCATCGTCCTGATGTAGTTTTTCATGCAGCAGCATATAAACATGTGCCGTTAATGGAGGCTAATCCTTACGAAGCTATTTGGACGAATGTATATGGCAGCCGCATTCTGGCAGATTTATCGATGGAGTATAACGTGTATAAGTTTGTGATGATATCAACGGATAAAGCTGTCAATCCTACAAATGTTATGGGAGCGACAAAACGCGCTGCGGAAATATATGTCAACTCTTGCAATGAGCAGAGTGATACTAATTTTATTATTACGCGCTTTGGAAACGTATTGGGATCTAATGGTTCTGTCATTCCTCTTTTTGAAAAGCAAATAGCAAAAGGTGGGCCGCTAACGTTGACCCATCAGGAAATTACACGTTTCTTTATGACTATTCCGGAGGCCTGTCAGCTTGTTTTGGAAGCTGGAACTATGGGGAAAGGAGGCGAGATTTTTGTTTTTGATATGGGAAAATCGGTCAAAATTATGGATTTGGCCAAGCGCATGATCAAATTAAAAGGGTACCGTTATCCACAAGATATCGATATTAAGATTGTAGGATTGCGTCCCGGTGAAAAAATATACGAGGAGCTTTTGGCAAATAATGAAGATACACTCAAGACGCACCATCCAAAAATTATGATAGCGAAAGTTTGCACAGCCGATTTGCTAATGAAAAGAAAGCAGATTAATCTGTTATGTGAATTGGTGGAACGTAATGATGATTCGACAGAATATGCCGATTTCGAGTCGGTTCGTCAATTAAAAGCTATTGTTCCCGAGTTTCTTTCTCAAAATTCTGTTTTTGATCAGCTGGATAAATAGATGTCTGCTGACGAAACGATGTCTCTCTGGCCAACGGACCGTTTGTCGAGTTTGAACGGTAGCATTACGACGAGCGTGAGGTTTTCTATTCTTTGATGTCGTTTCGTATAAAAAAAGTCGGGATCAATAAGTTATGCGCAATTGATTTTGTCAAACTACGCGAAAAAAGTTGTGCAAAAAAACTCTTACGGTTATAAGCCACTAACAATAAATCTACCTGCGTCTTTTCGATCATCCAATCGATACATTTTGGAATAGGCATATTATAATCTAATCGATAAACTGCGTTTTTTTCACAGTAGTCAATGTTTTTTATAGGAAACCGTTGCACGATTTGCTCTTTCCAGAATTCGACGTCTGTTAGGGCAGGAGATTCTTCTTTTTCTGTAACATGCAATAACACTAAATCCAATGTTGCTTGTATCCGTGCGGTAAACGAGCGAAGAAGCTGAGCTTCGCTTTCTTTAAAATTTGTTAATAGGCCGATTTTTGCCAATTTGAAATGTTGATAGTTTTCCGGAACTGCTAAAACACCAATAGGACTCTTTTTGATTAGCTCAAATGTATTACTACCAATAGTTGCGCTTTTAATGTGGCTGGCTCCCTTTGTTCCCATAATCAAAAAATTATATTGGTCTGTTTGTAAGAGATCCAATACTGTTTTGCTTAGGTCGCCTAGCATACAGGCTGAGGTAAACACAATATCTGGAAATTGTACACGTAGGTCTGCTTCTAATTTTTTCATGTTTTGAGTAGCGGTTTCCGACATAGAGGTACGTACTTCTTCCGTAAATTTGATGCCTGCCCGTGCGTTACTAAACTCATGATAGGTGTGGAGAAGATGTATTTGCCAATTGTGCTTTGCAGCATAATGAGCCGCATATATAACTGCAGTCCGTGCGTTATCAGAAAAGTCGGTGGGGACAAGAATTGCGTTCTTCATATAAAAATGAGCGTAATATGTTGTTCTTATGTAATATGGTATTTATCAAACCTAAATAAATTCTTTTTTATATGCAATATAAATGCGCCCGCATTTAAAAGAATTTATTTTTGCTCTCTTAACCGTTAAAAGATGTTAAATAAGGGTTTTGGAAAAATAAAATGAGTTGTTAGGCGTTTTAAAGATAACAATAGAGTAATTTTTTTCATAATTTAGGTTAATTAATAATTGGTTAGTAGAAAAATCCTGGAGTTCCCCGCTTCAGGATTTTTTATGAATATATTTGTTCTTATTTACAATTAGAATTTTTTGTGTAATATTATATAATTCAAGAAAGTTTCATTTTTGTAACTTTGTGCATGATATATCCCAGAACATAAATAATGGATCATGTTATTAACTATCTTTCGGAAGTAAATCCTGTATTAGCTGCATTGTATGCGTCCACTTTCACATGGCTGGTTACGGCTTTGGGGGCAGCATTTGTTTTTTTCTTTAAGACGATGAATCGTAATTTTCTCGATGCAATGCTGGGCTTTACAGGGGGTGTGATGGTAGCGGCGAGTATATGGAGTCTATTAATTCCTGCTATAGATATGAGTGAGGGAGAGGGGTTTATGCAAGTCTTTCCCGCTGTCGTAGGTTTTTTAATGGGTACGGGATTCCTTTTTGCACTCGATAAACTATTACCGCATTTCCATGTTAATTTTAAGCAAGTTGAAGGTGTGAAATCACCGTGGCAGAAAACGACATTACTAGTGTTGGCCATAACATTACATAACATTCCGGAGGGACTTGCTGTAGGTGTATTGTTTGGAGCAGTTGCAGCAGGTGTTCCTGAAGCAAGTATTGGTGGCGCTGTTGCTTTAGCTGTAGGAATCGGTCTGCAGAATTTTCCCGAAGGCATTGCTGTTGCTATGCCCTTACGCCGTATGGGAATTTCGCGACGAAAGAGCTTTTATTATGGACAGCTTTCAGCTGTGGTAGAACCGCTAGCTGCCGTTTTGGGTGCTTTTGCAGTAGCATTCTTTACGCCATTATTGCCATATGCTTTGGCTTTTGCTGCCGGCGCTATGATGTTTGTTGTGGTGGAGGAGGTAATTCCTGAAGCTCAACAGAATAAGGATTCGGATTGGGCAACTTTGGGTTTTATTGGAGGGTTTATTTTGATGATGTCATTGGATGTCGTATTGGGTTAGGCTAATGAATAGGGGTGTAAGTGATAGGTATGAATGAGGAAACTGATGCATTATTTAAAGCGATAAAATGTTGTAGGGTCTGTGAATCAGAATTGCTAGCTGGGGCCAATCCGGTGTTGACAATTGATGATCGCTCGAAAATTTTGATTGTGGGACAGGCTCCAAGTACGAAAGTCCATTTGTCGGGCATTCCTTGGGATGATCAAAGCGGAAAAGAACTTAGAAGATGGTTAGATGTTACTGAAGAAACGTTCTATGATCCTAAAAATTTTGCTATTGTGCCTATGGGGTTTTGTTATCCAGGAAAGGGCAAAAATGGAGATTTACCCCCTCGTATAGAATGTGCAACGCTATGGCACGAACGTGTACTAGCACAATTGCAAAATGTTAAATTAACCCTGTTAATAGGTCAATATGCACAATCATATTATCTTGGGGAAGAAAAATATAAGACGTTGACAGAAACTGTACGAAATTATCAACGTTATTTGCCAACGTATTTTCCACTGCCGCACCCATCACCGAGAAATTTTATTTGGATGTTAAAGAATCGATGGTTTAAAGACGAGACGGTGCCCGTGTTAAGAGAGTGGATTGATTTCGTATTACATAAGACATAAAAAGAAGCCCCAGAGTCGGGCGACTTCAGGGCTTCCAAACCAATTATTAACCTAAATTATGAACCAATGTTATATCAAACATTGTGCCAGAAAATGACCCTCATTTTTTAAGTTAGTATTCTGTTCAAAAATATCTAACATTTAAGATTAAAGTTCTTTATTAAGGATAAAATACTAACTTCGTCATATCATCAGATGAATTTATGGTATTAATAAAAAAACATCCCTAGCAGAAGAAGTATCAGATTTGATCCGAGGAAAAATCAAATCACATGTATATGAATTAGCATCCAAATTGCCTACGGAACCAGAATTAATGAAAGCGCTTGGGGTAGGGCGCTCCAGTATCCGTGAAGCAATTCGTATCTTGGTTAACGATGGGTATCTTCGCGTACAGCAGGGAGTCGGAACATTTGTAATCAGTTCGGAAGGTAATGAATCATTGGTTGCAACGTTTGAGCGAGGACAGTTTTCAGAGTTGTTAGAAGTGCGGCGACTATTAGAAATTCGGATAGCAGAAAAAGTTGCGGTAAATCGAACGGAAGAAAACTTAAAGACTATTAGACAAGCACTAGATATTCGAAAAAGAATGGCGACCGAAGGCGATATCAATGCATGTATAAATGCAGATATCGCTTTTCATCAAGCATTAGCTGATGCTTGCGGTAATAGTATCCTCACTGAACTTTATAGAGCTTCATCTAAGTATGTGTGTAATGCGTTTGGTCAAATTTATACCTCGACAAAAGTTTTTGCCGAAACCCAGGACGCTCACGAGCGACTTTATCTTGCGGTAAAAGAAAAAGATGCTGTACAGAGTCGTTTGCTATTAATTGGTATCATCGAAACCGTATAATAAATATATCACCTTAGTTTAAAAAAACACTGACTTTTTTTAGAAATCAATACATTCATGAAAACAACAATAAATCCATCTGCAAATTCGGTGGTTAAAGGAACGGTGTATAGTATTTTGTTCGCAATAAGCTTTGGACATTTTATTAATGATCTATTGCAAGCAGTCATACCATCAATTTATCCAATGTTAAAAGAAGATTTTAGTTTAAATTTCACACAGATAGGTCTTATTACTTTGGCTTTTCAGCTGTCCGCTTCTATATTGCAGCCGTTTGTAGGGCGTTATACAGATAAAAGACCGAATCCAGGGTCACTTGCTATTGGTATGGGGTTTACGTTGATTGGATTGGTGTCATTATCTATAGCTTGGAACTTTTTGTTTGTTCTTTTTTCCGTTTGTTTGGTTGGGATTGGCTCATCCGTTTTTCATCCAGAAGCCTCTCGCGTTGCCCAGCTTGCTTCGGGAGGTAAGAAGGGACTTGCACAATCCATTTTTCAGGTAGGTGGAAATGCAGGTAGTGCGGTAGGACCATTAATGGCTGCGTTCATTGTTATACCTCACGGACAAAGTAATATTCAGTGGTTCTGTTTAATTGCTCTTGTTGGGATGTTACTTCTATCCTTGGTAGGGAAATGGTACAAAGGAAATATGCAAGAGAAGGAACTGCAAAAAAGCGATTCCCCAAGGATAGATGAGCATAATTCTATATATGTGTTGAGTTCTAGAAAGGTAATAACTTCTATTGTCATTTTGCTTGTTCTGATTTTTTCTAAGTATATCTATATGACGTCTATGACTAGCTATTTTACCTTTTATTTGATAGATAAATTTGGTCTAAGTGTTCAAGAATCACAATTTTATTTGTTCGCATTTCTTGCAGCAGTCGCGATTGGAACGATACTTGGCGGTCCACTAGGCGATCGTTATGGGCGTAAAATAATTATCTGGATTTCTATTTTGGGTGCGGCTCCGTTTACCCTAATATTACCTCATGTTGGTTTGACGCTTACAGTTCTCTTAGCTATAGTTATTGGTGTGATTATCTCTTCTGCATTTTCTGCTATCTTGGTGTATGCTACCGATTTGGTTCCTGGGAAGGTGGGTATGATTGCAGGACTGTTTTTTGGATTTGCCTTTGGAATCGCAGGGTTGGGGTCAGCCTTTTTAGGCTGGCTTGCTGACTATACAAGTATTGAGTATGTGTTTCGAATTTGCGCTTATCTCCCGTTGATTGGTGTTGTGACCTGGTTTCTGCCAAACGTTAAGAGTACGCGACATCGGTAGTTGCCGCCTTATTGACGTTTTGATTCTACACGGACTCTCTTGGGTTTTTCTGATTTCTGAAAAAGTTTTGCAAAATTATCCTTCAGATTTGCAGTTTGTTGTGGTTCAGTTTTGGAAAAAGGTATAGATGTATTTGGAGGGTAAAGTTAAAGTTTCTACCTTTGCCCCACTCCGCGAGGGAGGGTGTCCTGGTGACAGGATATATTGAAAGGGGATAGGTAAAGAAAAGAAAATATTTTTTTTGTTATTTCGAAAAATATCCCTACCTTTGCAGTCCCTTCGGGAACGAGGGGTTAAAAAAAGAGATAATTTATACGGCCTTGAGCTGTATCGATATAGTGCCAAAGCGCGACGCGGCGGCGAGAGGAGTTCTTTAAGATATATGATCATGTAGCGCAGCAGGAGCCCTTTGGAGGGGCGAGAGCTGTAATAGAATTACAATTTTTTCGGTCCGGGCCGTACAGTACAATTACTGACGAACCGGTCAGATTTAAGATGACCGGGGTCAATTTACATTTTTACAATGGAGAGTTTGATCCTGGCTCAGGATGAACGCTAGCGGCAGGCCTAATACATGCAAGTCGGACGGGATTGCGGTGTAGCTTGCTATACTGCATGAGAGTGGCGCACGGGTGCGTAACGCGTGAGCAACCTGCCCATGTCAGGGGGATAGCCCGTTGAAAGACGGATTAAGACCGCATGACACATAAGTACCGCATGGTGTTTATGTCAAATATTTATAGGACATGGATGGGCTCGCGTGGCATTAGCTGGTTGGTAAGGTAACGGCTTACCAAGGCTATGATGCCTAGGGGCTCTGAGAGGAGTGACCCCCACACTGGTACTGAGACACGGACCAGACTCCTACGGGAGGCAGCAGTAGGGAATATTGGTCAATGG
>NZ_JACOIK010000030.1 GCF_014692515.1 Sphingobacterium micropteri
ATCGGGGAGTTACAGATACAGGTTGATTTCTTAAAAAAAGTATTGGGCAAATGAGTCTTGACGAGAAACGCGGGCTTGTTTGCCCTTCCTATAAGAAAATGAGCGTTTACAGGCAGTGCAAAGTTATGGAGCTGCCCCGGAGCAGTTATTATTTTAAACCCAAGGGAGAATCTCTGTTCAACCTGCAGGTTATGAATGCCATCGACCGTAAGTTTCTGGACTGTCCCTTTTACGGAGTAGAGCGCATGACGGACTATTTGAGGCAGGATCTGGGCTATTTCGTTGGGCAGAAGCGGGTTCGTAGGCTGTATAAGCTCATGAACCTGAAAACTATACATCCTAAAAAGAACTTGAGTAAAGCAAATAAGGCGGACTATAAATTTCCGTACCTGCTCAGGAACCTTAAGATCGAAAGGCCTGCTCAGGTATGGCAGGCAGATATCACGTACATACCCATGTTCAAGGGCTTTATGTATATGTTTGCTATCATAGATGTATACAGCAGAAAGATAATGGGCTGGGACGTATCCAATACGATGAGTGCCGAGTGGTGTAGGGATGTGTTGGTCGATACGATCCAAACTCATGGTAAGCCCGAGATATTCAACACCGATCAGGGATCTCAGTTTACATCTGAAGTTTTTGTGAAAGCCTTACAGAAAAATGAGGTTAAGATATCAATGGACGGCAAAGGTAGAGCGCTGGACAATATCTACATTGAAAGATTCTGGGGATCCCTGAAAAGAGAGAAGATATACCTCAATACACCCAATGGTGGTGTGGATCTATACCGGCAGATTAAAGAGTACGTGTTATTTTACAATACGGAAAGAAGGCACAAATCCCTAGGAAGCATAACACCCGATGAAAAGTTCTATCAGGAAATTAAAAATGTATCGTAATTATATCTTAGTTTAGTAAAAAGTTGTCCAACAAATAGGGAGTATCATA
>NZ_JACOIK010000032.1 GCF_014692515.1 Sphingobacterium micropteri
TGCATTAGTTTCGATTTCATCTGACAGTTAAAGGGCAAACAAACTAGATTTGTAATGCGAATAACAAATTGAAGTTTAACCCCTTAACAATGTCAGACATGAATGTAGAGACAAAATTAATCAAAAGTAGATTAGGATTGCTAGGATTAGCAGAAGAATTAGGGAATGTATCTCGGGCATGTAAATATCTTGGTTACAGCCGGGATACTTTCTATCGTTACAAAGACCTATTTGAAGCCGGCGGTGAAGAAGGCCTCCGGGAATTGAGCAGAAGAAAGCCAAACGTAAAGAACCGAATCGAACAGCATATCGAAGAGCGTGTCGTGAAATTTGCTATAGAACATCCCGCTTTTGGTCAGACACGGGCATCGAATGAGCTGAAGAAAGAAGGTATGTTCATTTCTCCCTGTGGAGTAAGATGCGTCTGGCTGCGTCATGATTTGGAGACATTCCAGAAACGTCTTAAAGCGTTGGAAGCAAAGGTTGCACAGGAAGGGCTGATCCTAACGGAAAGCCAGGTGGTAGCTTTGGAAAAAGCCAAGGAGGAAAAGACTGCCCATGGGGAGATCGAAACGCACCATCCAGGTTATTTAGGAGCCCAGGATACCTATTATGTCGGTTATATCAAGGGTGTTGGCAAGATATATCAGCAGACCTTCATCGACACCTATTCGAAAATGGCAACCGCAAAACTGTACGATCGGAAGATAGCATTGGTAGCGGCCGACATGCTAAACGACCGCGTCGTTCCCATGTATGATGCTTATGGCATACCCCTGTTGCGCATACTCACCGATAGAGGGACAGAATATTGCGGAGCAAGGGAACATCATGAGTTCCAGTTATATCTGGCTATTGAAGATATAGAACACAGTAAGACCAAAGCTAAAAGCCCACAGACAA
>NZ_JACOIK010000033.1 GCF_014692515.1 Sphingobacterium micropteri
GTTCTTTGACATATTGGGAAAGAAAAGAATACATAAGAGAGGACAGATGAAGTCCGTTCGGGGATAATATCCTGTGAACGGACGGAGGCAGTCTGCTGCTTAGCAAAAGGGGCAGCAGACGGAAGAAAGTAAATAAGGGCACACGGGGGATGCCTAGGCTCCCAGAGGCGATGAAGGACGCGACAAGCTGCGATAAACCGCGGGGATCGGCACATACGATTAGATCCGCGGGTTTCCGAATGGGGCAACCCGGCATGCTGAAGGCATGTCATACCACATAAGTGGTAGGCGAACGCGCTGAACTGAAACATCTAAGTAAGCGCAGGAGGAGAAAACAAGAGTGATTCCGCAAGTAGTGGCGAGCGAACGCGGAGCAGCCCAAACCGTTTATGTTACGGCATATACGGGGTTGTAGGACTGTGAAGTGGTACCGAAGACTGAAGTGGAACCGGGTGGGAAACCGGGCGATACGGGTGACAGCCCCGTACACGTATAGGATTCGGGCCTAACAGTATCCTGAGTAGCGCGGGACCGGAGAAATCCTGCGTGAATCCGGCGGCACCATCCGCCAAGGCTAAATACTCCTGGGAGACCGATAGTGGACCAGTACCGTGAGGGAAAGGTGAAAAGAACCCCGAACAGGGGAGTGAAAAGAACCTGAAACCGTGTGCCTACAATCGGTCGGAGCGGAACTTGTTCCGTGACGGCGTGCCTTTTGCATAATGAGCCTACGAGTTACACTTCACCGGCAAGGTTAACCCGTTCAGCGGGGGAGCCGGAGCGAAAGCGAGTCTGAA
>NZ_JACOIK010000034.1 GCF_014692515.1 Sphingobacterium micropteri
CCTACAATCGGTCGGAGCGGAACTTGTTCCGTGACGGCGTGCCTTTTGCATAATGAGCCTACGAGTTACACTTCACCGGCAAGGTTAACCCGTTCAGCGGGGGAGCCGGAGCGAAAGCGAGTCTGAACAGGGCGTATAGTCGGTGGAGGTAGACGCGAAACCTTGTGATCTACCCTTGGGCAGGTTGAAGTTGCGGTAACACGCAATGGAGGACCGAACCGATAAACGTTGAAAAGTTTCCGGATGACCTGAGGGTAGGGGTGAAAGGCCAATCAAACTGGGAAATAGCTCGTACTCCCCGAAATGTTTTTAGGAACAGCGTCGAAACTGAGTTTAACGGAGGTAGAGCTACCGATTGGGTGCGGGGGAGTCAAATCCTACCAAATCCAGACGAACTCCGAATGCCGTTAAATATGTTCGGCAGTGAGGCTTTGGGTGCTAAGGTCCAAGGCCGAGAGGGAAAGAACCCAGACCATCAGCTAAGGTCCCCAAATCCGTTCTAAGTTGATCTAACGAGGTCCGGTTGCCCAGACAGCTAGGATGTTGGCTTGGAAGCAGCCATTCATTTAAAGAGTGCGTAACAGCTCACTAGTCGAGCGGCCGGGCGTGGATAATAAACGGGCATCAAGAACGGTACCGAAGCTATGGATTTGTACATATGTACAACTGGTAGGGGAGCATTCCATGTGGGGCGAATGGACGGGGTGACCTGTCCTGGACTGTATGGAAAAGCAAATGTAGGCATGAGTAACGATAAGGCGGGTGGGAAACCCGCCCACCGAAAGAC
>NZ_JACOIK010000036.1 GCF_014692515.1 Sphingobacterium micropteri
ATGAAAGCCGGGGGTGCCTAAAGCATGTAACCGCAAGGAGCGTGTCAGGGCAATACTGGTAATTGGGGCTAAGTCGTAACAAGGTAGCCGTACCGGAAGGTGCGGCTGGAATACCTCCTTTCTGGAGCGTCCGGTCCGGTCCTGCTGCGCACATTCATGATCTTTATCTATCAGGAGACACCGTGGATTATACCATTGGTATTGAGCTCCCGTACCGGTAGGCATTGCCTTACCCTGGATTACGGGACGATCCAGTCCCGTAGCTCAGTTGGTTAGAGCACTACACTGATAATGTAGGGGTCAGCAGTTCAAATCTGCTCGGGACTACCAGGCTAATGGCGGGTTTTTGATGTCTGGTTGTCAATGTATGTGCATTGACGGTCAGCCGGACAGGGTCTACCATTAAAAAGGGGAATTAGCTCAGCTGGCTAGAGCACCTGCCTTGCACGCAGGGGGTCAACGGTTCGAATCCGTTATTCTCCACGTTTCCCTCCCGTTAGGGGAGGGTATAGCGTTCTTTGACATATTGGGAAAGAAAAGAATACATAAGAGAGGACAGATGAAGTCCGTTCGGGGATAATTTTCCGTGAACGGACGGAGGCAGTCTGCTGCTTAGCAAAAGGGGCAGCAGACGGAAGAA
>NZ_JACOIK010000037.1 GCF_014692515.1 Sphingobacterium micropteri
TGCCGGGGACATTGTTTGGTGGGTAGTTTGACTGGGGTGGTCGCCTCCAAAAAGGTAACGGAGGCTTTCAAAGGTAAGCTCAGTACGCTTGGTAACCGTACGCGGAGTGCAATGGCAAAAGCTTGCTTGACTGTGAGACCAACAAGTCGATCAGGGTCGAAAGACGGACATAGTGATCCGGTGGTTCCGCATGGAAGGGCCATCGCTCAAAGGATAAAAGGTACTCTGGGGATAACAGGCTGATCTCCCCCAAGAGCTCATATCGACGGGGAGGTTTGGCACCTCGATGTCGGCTCGTCACATCCTGGGGCTGGAGAAGGTCCCAAGGGTTGGGCTGTTCGCCCATTAAAGTGGCACGCGAGCTGGGTTCAGAACGTCGCGAGACAGTTCGGTCCCTATCTGTTGTGGGCGTTGGAAGTTTGAGTGGGTCTGGCCTTAGTACGAGAGGACCGGGCTGGACGCACCTCTGGTGAACCAGTTATGCCGCCAGGTGTACTGCTGGGTAGCTACGTGCGGTCAGGATAAGCGCTGAAAGCATCTAAGTGCGAAACCTGCCACGAGATAAGGCTTCCTTACAGGGCCGTGGGAGACTACCACGT
>NZ_JACOIK010000038.1 GCF_014692515.1 Sphingobacterium micropteri
AACGTAGTGGTGAGGATAAGCTGCTGCTGGTTGACGAGTACATAGAGGGGCCCGTTCCAGAAGACGCTTTTGCAATCTTTGCAGATCCGCTGCAGAGCACAGCTGTTAGCCCATATAGAGCGCATTTCATCAAGACACTAAGCCATCGCTTTGGCAAGTGCACTGCTTCGCTCTTAAGGGATTTGGGTTGGGACGTGCAAGCTGAGGGTCAGGATTCAGTACAAATTGCCGATATCTTCACGGTTGACCCTAAAGAAACAGTTGTTTACTTTGAGCCGGAAGTCGGAGAGTTGTTGAGGAACCACGGCGTTGAGGCGAGTTGCATTGGTGAGGTGCGAGGAGCTACTTTTGAGCACGTGACGTTCGTCACTTCTGAAAACAGCCCACTAGTTGATAAGGCCGCCGCCTTCCAGTGCTTAACGAGGCACACCAAGAGCTTGCTCATACTGTGCCCAGATGCCACTTACACCACCGCCTAATTACACAGGGTTATACATCGCGGCGGCACTAGGTGTATCTCTAGCGGCAGTAGTAGCACTATTCACTAGAAGTACATTGCCAATCGTAGGGGATTCACAGCACAACCTCCCACACGGGG
>NZ_JACOIK010000039.1 GCF_014692515.1 Sphingobacterium micropteri
GTTGGTAAGGTAACGGCTTACCAAGGCTATGATGCCTAGGGGCTCTGAGAGGAGTGACCCCCACACTGGTACTGAGACACGGACCAGACTCCTACGGGAGGCAGCAGTAGGGAATATTGGTCAATGGGCGGGAGCCTGAACCAGCCATGCCGCGTGCGGGAAGAAGGCCCTATGGGTCGTAAACCGCTTTTATACGGGAACAACCGCAGCTACGTGTAGCTGTCTGAGTGTACCGTAGGAATAAGGATCGGCTAACTCCGTGCCAGCAGCCGCGGTAATACGGAGGATCCGAGCGTTATCCGGAATTATTGGGTTTAAAGGGTGCGTAGGCGGCACTTTAAGTCAGGGGTGAAATACAGCGGCTCAACCGTTGCAGTGCCCTTGATACTGAAGTGCTTGAATGTGGACGAAGGAGGCGGAACGGGACAAGTAGCGGTGAAATGCATAGATATGTCCCAGAACCCCGATTGCGAAGGCAGCTTCCTAGGCCATAATTGACGCTGATGCACGAAAGCGTGGGGATCGAACAGGATTAGATACCCTGGTAGTCCACGCCCTAAACGATGATGACTCGATGTTTGCGATATA
>NZ_JACOIK010000003.1 GCF_014692515.1 Sphingobacterium micropteri
CCACCGAACCTCTAACAACGCTCAGATCCACCGCCATTATCTTAAATGAATCATCAAACTTTCTATGCATCTCTACAAATTTAAAATTACTTATTAAATCTGTCTCGCACTAAAGGTAGCAACTCCAAAACGGCGTTGCTCGCCATGACGGACAACGTGAACTTTGAAACACCGGAACCGCCTTTGGAGACGATGACGCAAGTTTTAAACGATTATGAGCAGAAGCTCTCGATGGCGAAGCGGCGCGGAAGCCCGGAGGACACTGCCGCGAAGAACCAAGCTAGAAAAGCGATGGAGCAAATGTTGAAACGACTGGCTTTCTATGTAACACAGACGGCTGATGGTGATCTGCCGAAACTTTTGAGTTCAGGATTTGCGGTATCCAGCTTACCGCAGAAGGATAATGTGCCGTTGCCAGTGACAGGGATTACCGTGGGTGACGGCCGGCAGAAAGGACAGATGCGATTGGATTTCGACAAAAACCAGTCTGCCAAATTGTACGAATACCAATTGTGCCAGATCGACGCGAATGGTCTGCCGGATGAGTGGGGTGAATCGTATACCACGTCATCATCAAGGCAGAACATCGTAGCGCCGTTGATACCCTATCAACGCTACGCCGTGCGCGTGCGTGCGGTAAACGGTTATGGTCGCTCGGATTGGTCGGAAATGGTAACACACGTTGTGCGTTAGCGGATGGAAATCCAGGTAAAACGCAGCAGACAGGGGGAGAACAGTACCCTGTCTGTTCTCTACATCGATGACGAACAGGTCTGTTATGTGCTGGAGGATTCGGTGCGGGACAAGAAAATCAAAGGAAGTACCGCTATTCCTGCAGGCCGCTATAAACTGGCGTTCCGACACTATGGTGGTATGCACGGGCGTTATCACCGGCTATTTCCCGATTTTCATAAGGGCATGATACAGCTGATGAATGTGCCGAACTTTTCCTACATCTATATTCACATGGGTAATAATTTCGCGGACACAGCAGGTTGCTTGTTGGTGGGGCAAAAGGTAAAGTACTTCAAGAAACAGAAGGAGTATGAAATTCGACAGTCCAGAAAGGCCTACGTAGCGCTGTATAAGCGGCTTGCGGCAGCAATGGAAAAAGGAGAAGTGTTTATAAAAATTCATGAGCTAAGTTCATGGGGGGACGAACTAAGTTTATGGGGGAATGAACTTTTAAATAGCAGAAAATGAGGAGGATAATCAAAAAAATAAGCCAAGCGGTACAAGTAGTACTGCTGGCACCGATAAAATTGCCGGCAAAGGCATTGAATGTGTTGAAATACATCGCCGTGGGTCTGGGAATCATCGAGCAGGTAATCCAGGATGATACCGATAAGCCAAAAACAGAAGGAAAGGAGGGGAGCGATGAGGTCGCTGAGTAATGTGCAGTTGGGTACGCTGGGCGGTACTGTTTGCTCGGTTTGGAACAGCTTCGACTGGAGTAATCTCGCATATACCGCTTTGATGGCCGTTATAGGCGCTTCAGTGAGTTACTTCACCAGCCGCTTACTGCAAGGTAGAAGGCGAAAGCGATAATAAAAAACACCCGGAGCGTAGGCTTCGGGTGTTTTTTGTTCGGAATCAGACTACCTAGAATTGATAAGAAAGTCCTAGGGAAGCTTGGCTCAAAATATTATTAAACAAGTCGAACTGACTTGTTTCCATGTCAATTTCTTTACCTTTTAGTTTGCGATAACTAACCAAACGGTTTAGGCGTATTTCGGCACCGAGCCCTTTGAAGAATGTGTACCGTCCTCCCGCGTGGAATGCTGAGGAATATAAGTCAGATTTGGTAGCCGTACCCGATATACTAGACGATTCTCCAGAAAGTATTTCCGTTTTAGAGGTTCCCATGGTGCCGTCTAATTCCAGAAAAGCCGCGAATTTTCCGTTATCAAAAAGATAGGTCTGGACAAGGGCGCCGGCATGCTGATCGACTGTTTTAGTATCTAGACTTCCGCTCATTCCCGAGATCGCTAGGTATGTTCTCTCTTCAGCGTTACGGTAGCTGTATAGCGCGCCAACGGCCCATACTTTGTCGATCCGAAAAACCGCTCGGGGCGTGATGGCGAATTGTTTCATTTCCGCCGTACCTTCCCCAGATGAAGCGCCTGTCGATGAGTTCACTGTACCTAAATGGGCATGGACGGAGATGTTGAATTTACTGTCTTGGCTATAAGACCGACCTGTAGCAAGTAAACAAGCTACTAAAACTAAAATGTAAAGTTTTTTCATGTTGAAATACTAAATAAATAGGGACACAAGCATGTTATCCATGCAGCTAGATTAATTAAAGGCCAAATATAGATTTTTCTACCGGAAGTTTATGCTACTGTCGAATCTTTTGTGATTTTCTATTATAGGTAGCTTCTTTGTCTTTTTGCATGCTTGAACTTAAACTACTATATTTGAGATGTAAACCGTACGAAATACAAATCCCAATATTCAACAAGATCCTGCTTGGCAATAAAAAAAACACCATGATCCAAAAAAGAAGTATCAAAAATGCAATGAAGTGGGCCATGTACCTGCTACATTTCGTAACAATAACTACCGTCTGCGGTCAATCCACAACGATCAACTATCTTTCGGGTACCGATAAAGACCATACCATAGATTGGGATTTTATGGTGAGTAGTGGCGCCAATAGCGGCACCTGGAGTAAAATACCAGTGCCATCCAACTGGGAAACCAAAGGTTTTGGCACCTATCATTATGGCTGGCAGGAAGATTTCGAGAAAAATGAAATTGGCTATTATAAGCATACATTCGTTTCTGATGCTCACTGGAAAAATAAGACGATAAAGCTTGTTTTTGAAGGATCGATGACCGACACCGAGGTAAAGGTGAACGGGAAATCGGCAGGCCCCATGCATCAAGGCTCCTTTTACCGGTTTAAGTACGACATTACGAAGCTGCTCAAATCATCCGGAGAGAATCTGCTGGAGGTAATGGTCCGGAAAATTTCTTCGGATACCTCGGTCAATAGAGCGGAGCGTATGTCGGACTTTTGGGTTTTTGGCGGCATCTTTAGGCCCGTATACCTGGAAATCGTTCCAGAGAGCCATATCGAGTGGACCGCCATTGATGCTAAGGCAGATGGTAGCTTTTTGATCAATGTTTATACAGAAGGGGATCAAAAAAATCAGACGGTGGAGGCCCAGATAAAAACGTTGGATGGAGAAAAAGTGGGTGCGCCTTTTCGTATGCCGCTTGAAAAAGATGCAGAAAAAACAAGCCTGCGCACACAGGTGGAATCACCGGACCTTTGGTCGCCTGAGTTTCCCAATCGCTATCAGGTCGAGCTGAAGCTGCTCGATGCGAAGCAAAATGTGGTGCATACCAAAACCGAAAAGTTTGGATTCCGAACGGTCGAGTTAAAGCGAGGAGTAGGCTTTTTCGTAAACGATGTTAAAGTAATGTTCAAAGGTGTCAACAGACATAGCGCCTGGCCAACCTCCGGTAGAACCATGAGCAAGGAGATCAGCATCATGGACGTCAATCTCATGAAAGATATGAATATGAATGCGGTACGGATGTCTCACTATCCGCCCGACGGCCATTTCCTCGACGTATGTGATTCACTTGGTCTTTTCGTTATCGATGAATTAACCGGTTGGCAGAAGAAGTACGATACAGCTGTTGGACGTAAATTATTGAAAGAGATGGTCACGAAGGATGTAAACCATCCGTCCATCGTTATCTGGGCCAATGGCAATGAAGGCGGTAATAATCATGAACTTGTGGAAGATTACGCCAAATACGATCCCCAAAATAGAGTCGTCATTCATCCTTGGAATATTTTTAATGGCACCGACACGCAACACTATAAAGGCTATGATTGCTGCGACGGATCGCTATATAATGGCAAAGAGGTGTTTTTTCCCACAGAGTTTTTGCATGGCCTGTTTGATGGCGGACACGGCGCCGGTTTAAACGACCACTGGAACAAGATGATGGCCAATCCGCTTTCTGCCGGCGGTTTTCTTTGGGTATTTGCAGATGAAGGCGTGGTTAGGCTAGATCAAGGTGGTCGTATCGATGCCGATGGCAACCATGCTCCCGATGGCATTTTAGGTCCTTATCGTGAAAAAGAAGGCAGCTTTTATACGATCAAAGAAATCTGGTCGCCCGTTTATATCGACCACGAAAAGCTGCCAACTCATTTTGATGGTGACCTGGAAATAGAGAACCGCTACCTTTACACCAATTTAAATACCGTGCAGTTTGCGTGGAAACTCAGCACTTTTCCTTCGCCTTATGCGCAGGATACGATAGAGACGGTGTTGGATGAGGGATCGATTGCTGGACCCGATCTGCAACCCAAACAACGCGGGAAGATGAAAATTCCTTTGGATCAGCAAAAAAAGGAAATGGCCGATCTCTTAACGCTAAAGGCTACCGATGTACACGGAAGAGAACTCTACTCATGGACCTGGCCGCTCAAGTCGGTGAAAACGATCAACGAACAATGGATAAACGAACCGCGTCCGCAAGCAAAGGCACAGGTAATGGAAACGGAGCGTGATGTAACGCTAACAGCCGGTGGTTTAGCCATCAGCTTCGACAAAAGCTCGGGATTGATCCGTCAGGTAAAAAGTGGCGATGAGCAGATTCCTTTCTCAAACGGACCTCAACCGGCCGTAGGAAAGGCGGACTTTGTCTCCATGGAGCACGCTACAAAAGGAGACAGTGTCTTTGTCGAAATACACTATAACGGCCCGCTGAAACGGGTGAAGTATAAACTAGCTCCCAGTGGTTTGCTGACATTGGACTACGCGTATTACCATGACACGGGAGATGCCGGCAATGCGTTTGATTATTTGGGAATAAACTTTGATTTTCCCGAAGAGCTGGTAACAGGTGTGAAATATATGGGAAGAGGCCCTTATCGGGTTTGGAAAAATAGAATGAAAGGTAACCATTACGGCGTTTGGCATAAAAAGTACAATAATACGGTTACCGGAGAATCCTGGGAGTATCCCGAGTTTAAAGGCTATTACCGTAATTTCAATTGGGTTGTCATTGAAAATACGATTAAACCCTTTGTGATCTATAGCGAAAGCGATGATCTGTTTTTAAGACTTTATACGCCACCAGGACCGCAAGCCGCAGAAAATGACCATAATTCGCCTCCGTTCCCTGCAGGTGACATCTCTTTTTTGAATGGCATCAGCGCTATCGGAACCAAGTTTGATGCAGCGACAAATCATGGTCCAGAGGGGCAACCCAATAAAATAGGACCAGAATGGATAGCAGGTAAACTGGTGTTTGATTTCGTAGGAAAATATCCATAAATACGGGACGATAGGATATCTTGTAACTGTTATCTTGTGACTGTATAACGAACTCTAATCGTTGCTCATTTGCGTGATCATAAGCGTATTACCTAAAATAGCTGACAACATCCAAAACATGTCCGATACAGGTTTACCTATGATGTCGTTTTTCAAAACTATTCTTAGTATTTTTGAGTAGATTATAACAACATCAACATGACAGCATTAAAAGGTAAAAAAGCAATTATTACAGGAGGAGGCCGTGGTTTAGGAAAGGCAGTCGCGCACTGTACTGTCTGTGCTATTGAATGGTGAGATGTTGTTGCTGAGGAGATACAATTGTCTGTTTTTATGGGCTAGTTTCGCGGTTGTTTTCCGTGTAAACGCACAACGACCTGTAAATGAGATTGAGATTACGGCTGTCCGTTCAGACACTAGTGAACAGCGGGATCTGATCGATATCGGTCGTCAGGTATTTGGTATTACGCCTCCTCAAGGGCAAGACAGTATAGGAAAAAAGGTTTATTTTTCGTTTTTACCTTTTTCCACGAGTGTGCCCGGTGGCGGTTATGCGCTGATTACCTCGACGACTGCGGGCTTCTATCTCGGTGATCGGGAAGACACCCATATGTCACGCGTTAACTTTACGCCTTACACGAATTTTAAGCAACGGTTTGGTTTACCTATCCGATCCTACATATGGCTTAAGGAAAATAAATGGGTTATCGATGGCGATATACGATTGTTGAAATTTCCTCATGAAATATGGGGGCTGGGTAAGCAATACGGTCATCATGACAAAATCAATTTGGATTATACGTACGTCAGATTTTATCAGCACGTTCTCAAACGCATTGACGGTGGTTTTTTTATGGGGCTGGGATACGACCTGGATTATCGTGCCGATATTCGGAGCAAAAGTGAGATTTCAATAGCTGATTTTACAGGATATCCATATGGTACTGCACAAAATGGATCTAGTATTTCTTCCGGATTAAGCTTAAATCTTATTTTTGATACAAGAGCGAACTCCATCAATACGTGGGATGGAAATTTTGCGAATTTGCAATTTCGTGTAAATCCAACTTTTATGGGAAGTACAGAGAACTGGCAATCTTTATATCTAGAGGTGAGAAGATACCATAGGCTTACGGATAATCCCAATAAGCAGCATATGATCGCTGTCCGCAATTTTTTCTGGACGGTCTTTAATTCTAAAGTACCTTATCTGGATCTTCCGACATTAAACTGGGATCCATATAATAGCTCGGGAAGGGGACTCCCGCTCAGTAGGTATCGAGGTAAGTCCTTATTCTATCTGGAGTCGGAATATCGTCGGGATATTACGCGTAATGGCCTTTTCGGATTCGTCCTGTTTGCCAATGTAACGAGTGTTAGCGGACCCGATACCAACCTTTTCGGAAACTGGAATTTGGGTACGGGGGCGGGAGCACGCATCAAGTTCAACAAAAAGTCTGGGACGAATATAGCCATTGACTATGGCGTGAGTAAAGGGTATCGGGGTTTTAGACTGGGACTGGGAGAAGTTTTCTAGGTGCAAGGCCATATACAGCATTTGTTTACAATCCTTTTCTTCCTTCCAACCAATAACCGTGGTGTTTGATCTTGCCGGTCGTTTTACTTTTAATGACTTTCCGAAAGGTTTGTAGTGATTTTACATTTCCGGTCAAAACGTAATACGCATCCTGCCAATTTTCGTGATCGAGAATATGGAGATGCTCCTGTATCCACGCCGTGTCTTGAAACAGGTTATTCTTGGAATAGACGATGCTGTTTTCTAAGCCTAATACGGGAGGTATGTGTTTATTTTCCTCGTCGAGTTCAAATATAAACCGGATAGGCAATTTGTTTTCTTTCACAACCGGAAGAAACGAGCTTGCTAAAGCTAACGATGTCTCATCACCAAAGAATACGATTCTTTTTGCGGTTTCGTTATAGTATTTTTGCTCTGTACGGGGATTGTTAAGAAGTATAATGTCACCTGCTTTTAGTCGATGCATAAAATCGCTTCCAACGCCTTTTCCATGCAGGTGTGCGATAAGTGTTAACTTGTCTTTTTTCTCGTTTACCTGCGCAACAGTGTAGCGTCGAGCTTCAGTATCGCTTACTCTGATGTCGAAGAAAGCACCAACCGGAAAATGCAGGTTTTTAAAATCTCCTTTTAATTGGAGTTGCTTGACAGATGGCGATAGATATGTTGTTTCGTCGATCGTTACGGTCGGTATTTTGGATATAAATAAATCAAGGGTATCAAAAACCCATTTTGGAGCACTTGGCATAATCGTTCATTTTAATTACTAACAAAGGACGAAAGTCTGTGCAAAATGAAAAAGGACGGAAAAGTGTAGTTGTTGGACTATTCGCGGTTTTTGTTTCGGAAGCCTGTCGCGTTCATTCCAGCTGCTTTGGTAAATAGTCGGGAAAAGTAAGGATAATCATCATAACCTAATATAGCAGCGATTTCCTTAACTGATTTATCGGAATGATAAAGCAAACGCTTCGCTTCTAAAATAACACGTTGCTGGATGTGGTAGGATACCGAATGACCGGTCACATCTTTCACACATTCATTGAGGTAGGAAACTGAAATATGTAAGGTTTCAGCGTAATCGGAAGGGCGTTTCTTCGTCAGGAAAGCGTGTTCCAACAAGCGAAAAAATTCATTGGTGATCCGCTCAAATCGCGAGAGCGATTCGGAAGGTTTTACTTGCTTTAGGTATAACGAAATGATCAGTCCTGCCAAGGCATTGCAGCTATCTTGCAGGGAAGGAAGATAAAGCTTATCGGATGTTCTTTCGTACAGATTTGTACACAGATTAAATGCTTGACGAACGATGGTGAGTTCTTTAAATTGAATGGGCAATGGCTTTAACGGAGCAATACTTTGTAACAGTTTGAGGTAATCTGGATGGATATTTTCGTTGCTGATGATGAGCATATACATTTCGATATTTTCTACTTTCAAAGCACGGTGCACCTGATTGGGCGATTGATAAAGAATTGTAGGTGTGCTGATTACATGTTGTTCAAAATCAATTTCGGTGTGTGTAACGCCTTTTTCCTGCAACACAAAAAAGTGGTAATCGTGCCGATGTGCATGCATCGTTTCATCGTCTGCCAAAAAAGATGCTGCAGACACTTTTGACACGGCTATGCCATGGCCGTATTCTTTAGGCAATGTTCTTATGGGGATATCTTTTTTATTCGATGTAGTGCGCATGTTGTTTCGTCTCCCTAAATTAGGACATTAAGCAATAGCTAAACCTACTTAAAAAGTTTTGTTATGCCAAATCTCCGGTTTACGGGCTTATCAATACTGCTTCTGGGGATTGGTTTATTGGATCATGATGCGCCGTCTGGTATCTATGTCGGTTTACATCATTATCTGATAATTTATCTTAACTTAGGGTCAGTATTTTGAGGGATTTTGATACCATATGGAACATATTGATTGTATAAAAGGGCTGCAACGTGGTTCCTATAATGATTTCAAAGAATTATATGCGTTATACCATGATAACCTGTATGGTTTCGTTTTTTC
Source organism: Sphingobacterium micropteri (assembly GCF_014692515.1). GTDB lineage: Bacteria > Bacteroidota > Bacteroidia > Sphingobacteriales > Sphingobacteriaceae > Sphingobacterium > Sphingobacterium micropteri. The sequence goes on from NZ_JACOIK010000003.1 coordinate 8,854, forward strand.
ATTGGTGAAATCGCACAGTATAAGTAAAGAAGTCGTTCAGGAAACGTTTATCAAACTTTGGGTCAATAGAGAAAAGCTTCGTGCTGATGGAGCCTTCAAATCTTATTTGTTTAAGATTTCCAAAAATATCATTATCGATCGATTGCGGAAACAGATCACGAGCCCTGTATTTGATGATTATATGGACTATTGTGATACCTTGGAAAGTAGTGAGCCTACTTCCGATTCGAAGATGGATTTGGATTTATTTATTAAACGGCTTGAAAATGCGAAAACAAAGCTTACGGTTCGTCAAAAGGAAATCTTTGAATTGAGCAAGGAGCAGGGTAAATCTGCAAAGGAAATTGCTGAAAACCTGGCTATCAGCGAGCAAACGGTGTACAACACGCTCTCTGTGGCGTTACAGATATTGAAGAAGGAAGTCGGTTACACCGCTCTTGCCTTCTTCGCACTGTTTTTCTGAATGAACGTCGTTAATGTACTATGCTGATCTGCTGTATACCAGGCTTCAAAACAAACTCTTTTCCAAACCATTGCAATATGCCTGTCGTTTTCATTGGCAAGTCGATTATGGCTACAGATTCGATATCGCCAACCTGATAATCAACCACCACATTACCCAGCGGATGCGGGATGCTGCCGTTAACTTCGCGAAGTTTTCCTAAATGGGGTTGAATACGGATTTTTTTGAAACCGGGAGCGTCGCTTTTTATACCTAATACGGTGCGGAATACCTCGATATTTGGACTCGAACCCCAGGCGTGACAATCGCTCCGGGATGGCTCTGGTTGTTCTGCCCACGTGGTCAATCCCAATGATAGCTGCGTACGCCATGGATCCATCATTTCTAAGTAAGTGTCGCCCAACCCACCTCTGACCAGCGCCATGTGCAGGTAGTATCTGAAATAAATACTCGCCTGTGTAATATCTTCATCTGCTAACATTGTTTTCAATACGGAGTTTGCTTTTTCGCCATCAACCAAACCTGTTAAAATGGCCAGGATATTAGTGTGTTGAGAAAAGCTATCTGCTGAAGGTGTATCGGCAAATAGATTTCGTTTTTCGTTCCAATATTTATCTTGGAGATTTACGATAATACGGGTAGCCAACGCTTCATAACGGGAGCCGAGAGCAGGCTCGCCGAGTTGCCTTTCTAGCTCGGCAGCTAGTTGCAGCCCATACAGAAAATGCAGATCCTGAATAGCGGATTTTCCATCTGCTGTCCGGGGAGGCATACCCATTTCGAAACCTGATGTCCAGTCTGTAAAAAACCAGTAAGGGATTTTCGACAGGCTACCATCTTCTTCCAGGTGTTGTTCATAGAAATCTAAAATGGAACGTATAGCGGAGAGTTGACCAGTTATAAACTGATCGTCGCCACGATACATCCAGTAGTCGTGAACTGTCGCAATCCACCAAATGGAAAACGACGGAATAAACTGGTGTAGATGGGTTGGGTAACGGCTCATCGTAATGCCGTCTGAAATGATAGACTGCCGTCCGTTGTCTATGGCATTTTTAATCAACCGGTCATCGCGCGTGTTGTAAAGCGAAATCATCGCTTGTATTCGTGTATCCCCAAAATATTGCAACTGTTCGTAATAAGGGCAATCTTCATAGGTCTCATGCGCACATAAACGTGCTGTACGCCACCCTGTAGATAATATGTCCTGAAGTTCCGGCTGTTCCAGACTATGAAAATGAGAAACTTGTTCAAATGGATAGGCGGTGAACTCGCCGTATACGTCGTGCAGTATCAAGGGCTCTTGGCTTGTTTCTATTTCGAAAAGAACATAGCGATACGTTCGCCACCATAGCGACGTAAACAGACGGTTTCCACCGCCGTCTGGAAGAATTTCGTCGTAATATCCGATGAAAACTTTTCCTTCAATTTCATTCCGGTTGCCTTTATGTTGGAACCGTCCTTTATCATCTTTACGGTCTTCGAACAACGATTCGGCATATTTAATTTTGATTTTGGCTCCCTTTCCTTTGCTGAACAATACATTGAAATAGGCCGTAGTGAGATGGGTCTGATCAACCAGTAGGTTAACTGTAGAATGAGCAGGAACAGTATAGTTGCCTTTCTTTTGTGGAAATTCTGGCCATTTTTCGACTCCTTCGGCTTTTCGCAATAGAGGTATCCGTAGATTGGTTAATTCCATTTGTGGAATCTTTCTGGGAACCAGTTGCCATCCGGGATAATCATGAGCACCTTTTCCTGCCCCCATCATGATCTCGGCAGCATCTTTCCAAAAGGAATCGTCATAATCCGCAGACTCCCACCCCCATGGATATAATTCTCCTTGAATCTGATCGCCAGGCCCTGCTACGTAATACGTCTGAAGATCGGTTGTGGTGGGACGATAGCTGGAATTAACGAAACTTTTCCAGGTGGTATTGGTATTGACGACCTGTTCTGGCTCGCTATCGCCTTGGAGGATAAACCCGGTTTTGTAAAAGCTCATCTGCGCAACTGGCAAATGCTCTCCATAGTTCCATACAACCGCTGCTAGCACATTTTTTCCTTTTTTAACGTAAGGCGCGATATCGACAGTCTCAAATGGCCAATTGTAGACGTCTGCACGTGCAGGGCCGAGCGAAATTAATTCGCCGTTGATATACAGTTTGTAGCGATTGTCCGCAGAAACATGGACGATAAATTTTGAAGGTTTATCAGCTAGATCGAATACTTTGCGAAAGTGGTAAACGCCATAACCGTTTGCGGAACCATCGCTTGCCCTAATCCAATGGGCGGACCACCGCTGACCCGACAGGTTAGCATTGATGGCAATTTCTTGCGAACTTGTTGACAGGTAAACGCCTAGGATAAGGTAAAGGACAATAGCCAGTTTAGCCATACCTAGCGTGGATAGTGTATGTATGCGTAGCGATATACTCATTTTTTTTCGTTAATTTCGGATACAGGGAACGAATTATCGGTAGACAGGGTGGTCACTAAATTTCTCCATATATTGGAAGATAATACAATATGTTGCGTTTTGTTTCCCGAAGCATGTAAAAATGATTTTGCCGGACTCAAACTTATGCAGTTTATGATAGCTGCCGTTTGTATATTTCTTCCCTGAATTACAGCGGGTGCATGTGGCGATATCTGTGCTTTTAAGCCATCCAAAAAGAAATTTGAAACATCATCGGCAACAATAGCGGAACGCGTATCTTCTTCGTCAAATCTTAATTTTATGTTACGAAGATCGATTCCTTCAACGTGTCGTATGTAAAACCCATAGGCGGGTAACTTACCGAATATATCACACCGGGGATAGGATTTTTCCTCTTCAGGAACTTGGTCTATCGTTCGTTCTTCTACAGGTTTCGTCGGGTAACCCTCAAAATATAAGGGGGTATTTCCTCCAGTAAAGGTTAAGTCGATATTTTCTAGCGTAATATTTTTTAATGGAGCACTAGGGATGCCGGTTATAGAACTGCCATAGCGCCCTATCTTTGTTCCATAGATATTTTGGATGAGAATATCTTTGACGCTACCTACTGAAGGCATCTTGTTGTGTGTATATTCTCTTCCTCGATTTCCTAATCGAACATATATAGCGGCACCGAGAATATTGTTAAGCGAAATATTCGTAACGACGATGCGTTCCATACTGCCTCCATCCACGACCATCAATTCAACCCCACCTAATCGCGTATCATATACGATACAGTTATTGACTAACACGTCGTGGAATTTGCCCGCAGATTCTGTTCCGATTTTAATGCCGGAAGCATTGGTACTGATGATGCAATTGCTGATCGTCACGTTATGGCAACCCAGATCTTTTGAGAAGCTTTTTAAAACGATCCCGTCGTCACCACTGAAAATATGGCAGTTTGATACTTGGACGTTCCGCGAGTCGACGATATTACAACCATCTGTATTTCTGCCAGGTGTATCGGCATAACGGGGTTTATCCATATCGCTGTTTTCCTTGCTATTTACGGTGATACCATCGATTTGGAGGTTATTGCAGGCGTCGTATTTTTGTATCCACCATGACCCGTTTACCAAGGAAACATCATTGATCTTGATGTCGTGACAGGCTTTGAAGTGAATAATGTGTGTCCTCACCTGGTTGAGGCTGGCTAACGTAGCTCCATTCCCATCAATGACACCTTGGCCCGATACCGATATATGGTGTTGATTCTCGCTATAAACTAACGCCTTTCCGGCGTTATAACGTTCTTCTTTGGTAGGGTCCTGGACACCGATGTCTGGATAGTCCTGTGCGTTTGTGCTACCTAATAGTGTTGCACCCTTTTCGATATGTAGACGAACACCACTTTTTAAGAAAATGGTGCCGGACATGAACGTCCCCCCGTTTAATTGAACGACGCCGCCCCCTGCGGAATGGCAGGCATCAATCGCGTTTTGAATCGATTTGGTGTCAAGAGATTTTCCATCGCCTTTTGCGCCATAATCTTGAACATCGTATATGGTTGAATTTGTAACGGCGTGTACATAGGTTAACGGGAAAATAAGAGCAAGGAAAATAAAGTAAATGACGTGGCGGTAAAAAAGTGTATTGTGTTGCATGTTTGATGATCATTAATCTGAAAAATGTTTGTCACGGTACATTTGTAGGCCCGTGACAAACGCCTTGTATGTTAATATCCTGTACTTGGGGTCATATTTGGATTACTTTCCAGCTCTGCCATGGGTATAGGATAGTATAGGTCTTGCTTGTTATACGTAGGTGCCCCGACTCGGGTATTGGGATACCAAGTTTTGATTTCCTGGTCGAGAGTTTTCCAACGACATACGTCTATCCAATGCTGTACGCCTTCTCCACAGAACTCTTTGAAACGTTCTTCACGCAGTTCGTCTCGTAGTTGCGTGCCGCTGGAAACGATATCTACTTGGGGGGCAATCACATGTGCCGGTAAACCGTATGCACGTCGGCGGACTTTATTGATGTATTCTCTTGTTATTTCCTCATTATCGACTAGGTTGGCTTCGGCATATAGCAGATAAACGTCCGCCAATCGCATCAAATACATGTTGATGCCCACGCTATTGCCAACGTAGGGGTTATCGCCAACGCGTGCATTCCTAGGGATATATTTCCCTAGACTCCAGCCTTGATAACTGCTCTCGATATCTTTATATTTCATGACCACTGTATTGGCACCACGCATGGTCACTGGTGTACCCGGCTGAAGGGCGGCTATATGTAAACGAGGATCGGAACCGAAGCGCTCAACGTTCGAATCATGAAAGAAAATGTTTCCCCATCCTGCGGACTCCACATTGCCTGCAGCATTTTCGAAACATAATGCGGCAAGTAATGCATGCTGGGAACCTTCGCTATTCCAGAAGTTTGCACCTGAATTTCCATTTCTAAAGTTGATTTCTAAAATCGATTCACTGTTGAATTTGATCTGTTTTTCGTTAAACATATCTTTATAGTCCGCAAATGAAACGAGTTCCTTGCCGGCGTTATCGATTACGTCTTTTAATACTATTTTGGCCGCAGCTAAATCGCCTTTAAACAGGTTCAATTGCCCCACAAAGCTTTTGACAGCAAAGGATGTTGGGCGTGGGAAATTTTCGCTGTCATTCCAACTGGCGGGTAACAAGTCTATAGCCTCTTTGTAATCCAATAGAATCTGATCATAAACTTCATCAACGGTATTACGTGGGATATTTAGCTTTTCAGGGCTAGAGGCCACTTCCAATCGGAGTGGGATACCTTGTTTGCCCCCATCGCCGTTGGCTGCATAACCCTCCCCCCAAAGCGCTACTAAATGCTGGTGTGCCCAACCTCGCCAAAACAACGCTTCGCCCTTCATCTGGCTTAATCGCTTCATATCTTCTGGCGAGAAGCCAGCTGTATTGATTCTACTAGCTTCTAAGAGCACGGTATTGGCACAGTTGATCACTTTATAAAGAGCGAACCATAGCGTCGATATATACGTGTTGTCTGGTGTAATCTGGTTGGTTGCCAATTGATTCCAGTAAGCATCTGCCGTCCACGACATATCCACGGTATGATCCGTTACGAACGTGCCTTTGGCAAAGATTCGTTTCCCGTAGAGCCCCTGTTGGGTCAATTGCCCGTAGATGGCTGTAACGACCTGCTCCATGTCGGCTATGGACTTCGGAAAGACTGCGGGAGAGAGACGGGAGGGATTCGAGACGTCCAAGAAATCGTTTGAACAGCCCCAAATTAAAATAGCAGTTAGTATAATGGATATTGTTTTTTTCATGATAAGTGGATTAAAAAGTAAGGTTTAAACCAGCGATAACCGAACGTGTATTCGGATAACGTTTTTCGGTATAATGATTACGCGCGAGGTATCCACCGCCAATCTCGGGGTCTCCTTGAAAGCGGGTTAACGTCATGATATTATCGCAGTTTATGTAAACTTTAAGGCCTTGGACACCAAGTGGGGAGAGGACTTTCTTTGGGATATTGTATCCGAAATGTAGATTGTTCAATTTAAGAAAAGAACCATCTTCTACGAAATACGATGATACGTTTCTAAAATTATTATTTGGGTCAGTCTGGGTAACGCGAGGATGCTCGGTCTGCATATTTTCGGGTGTCCATGCATCATAGACTTTATAAGTTGTGTTAAAATCCCCGAAGAAATTTCTTTCATAAGCCTTGGTGCTATTGAATATGTCCATCCCGGTGTGTGCGAGCCAAGCCATAGAAAGATCAAAACCTTTCCATCTTAGGTTAATATTCATGCCGTAGATTGCTTTTGGCCAAGGGTTTCCGATGTAGGTTCGATCATCTACCGTTATTTTGTTATCCCCATCTAGATCCCGATATTTAAAGTCACCTGGCGACGTTCCGGGTGTTTGATAAACACCGTCTGGTGATGCGGCATTTAGCTGATCAACGGCAGCTTGATGTTGAAAAATTCCATCGACTATATATCCGTACATTTGACCCATTGGAAAACCATTCTCTGTTCGATAAATTGAACTGTTGATGGCCGTTGAGCTTCCTGTCCATATCAGTGGGTTTACTTGGTCACTCAATTTGATGACTTTATTCTCATTTGTCGATAGGGTAAATGCGACATCGTATTTGAAATCTTGGATCGCATCTTTCCATTGTACCATAAGTTCAAAACCTTTATTGCTGATTTCTCCAATGTTAGCGACGTAACTTGGAGAAAGCGCGAAGATATCGCTGTTGTATGCTCCTGATGACGGAGGGGCAGAGATTGTATAGAGCATGTCGGTCGTTTTTTTCTGATAATATTCTATCGTGGTCTGTAAACGATTCTGTAGGAAGCCGGCATCGAGCCCAAGGTTCCACTGGGTAACATCTTCCCACTTGATAGCTGCATTTGGGATATTTGAAAACCAGAAGCCACGATTCGTTACGAGGTTGTTGTATGCGTAATATAGGTAATTACTGGTGTAAGCTGGTTCATAAAGGAATTGGGGAATGGTATTGTTCCCTATTCGTCCCAAGCTTCCTCTTAGCTTCAATTGATTTAACCACTGCATCTGTGCGCTGTTTTTTATAAACGACTCCTCGGCTATATTCCAGCCCGCTGAAGCCGATGGAAATAGCCCAAAGCGGTTTTCTGCCCCAAAATTGTCATAACCGTCCCGACGGATGCTTGTTTCAAAAAGGTATTTATCTTCGTAGGCGTAATTTAAACGGGCGAATTGTGATAAGCTCCGCCGCAACCCTTTACTTCCTAAAGCTTCTGTAGCACCGGAACCTAGACTCATGTCCTCCACAGGCTCTACACTAAAGCCCGTTTTCCAACCTCCGGCGCTGGAAGATTCCGTTTTTGAGGCTTCATAGCCGGCCAACACTTTAAAATTATGTTTTTCGGCAAATGTCTTGGAATAGGTAAGCGTGTGGAGCATCCGCATATGGAATTCCTCGCCGTAATCTTTTGTATATCGTTGTTCTTGACTGATATTTCCGGTATTCCAGTATTCTTGAAACCAGTTGCTCGCGGATGAGTTGTATCGTCCGGTTAGAGTGGTTTGCAAGGCGAGACCGTCAATAATCTCCCAATCAAATATCACATTTGCACCGCCGTTATATCCGCGTTGGTTGTAATGATTGGATCCAATGATTGCTGCGGGGTTAGGACCTTCATAGTATCCTCCTGGAGGCTGCATTCCCCAGCCTCCACCCATGACATTTTCCGGATCGTACGGGAGCATGGTAGGAACCTGCCGGTAGTAAATTTTGCTGGATGTTGCATCACCAAATACACTGGGCGCTCTGTCGGTGAAACCTAGTGTAAGGATCTCGGTCATTTTAAATCGATTGCTGAATTTTGTTTGTGAAGAAAACCGAAGGTTTCCGGCGATGTCGTGCGATCCTTGCTCTATCCGCTGATTGCGAACAAATTCACCGGAAGTATTATAGTTCGTGTGTTCGCTTCCGCCGGTAGCTTGTACGAACACATTCTGTGTAACGGCGGCATTTCTCCAGACGTATTCCTCCCAGTCGGTATTAGGTAGGGAAGAGGGATCGTCCCATCCGGCATCGGGATTATTCGTAAATCCCGCTGCTAATTTTCTGTCGACATAGTCTGGCGTTTCCAATAACCTGGGAATATCTATTGGCAAGGCCACACCTCCGTTATAACGTGCGTTTACCACTGGCTTACCTGCTCTTCCCCGTTTGGTGGTAACAAGGATCACGCCACCAGCTCCCTGCGCACCGTAAATTGCGGTTGAAGCAGCATCTTTTAATATTTCCAACGATTCTACATCATTCATGTTTGGAGCTGTTCCTGGAACGCCATCGACAATCCATAGTGGATCTGATCCATTTACAGATGCAGCTCCTCTAATAATAATATTTCCGTTGGATACATTTACGCCAGCTACCCGACCTTGGATTGCATTGGTGGCATTCATATTCAGATCATTGAAATCAGCAGGTCGTAAAGAGGCTACTGACCCGGTCACATTCGATCGTTTCTGCGTGCCGTAACCGACGATCACGACCTCATCCAATACTTGGTCGTCTGGTAGAAGAATAATATTTACCTCTTCTTTGCCACTTAGTGACACTTCTTGTGATACGTGCCCTATATGGGAAGCGACCAAGGTAGATTGAGGTGGGCAGGAGAGCGAGAAATGACCTTGCTCATTACTAACGGTAGATTGAGATGAGCCCTTAACCGTTATCGACGCCCCGCCTAGCGGTTGTCTATTTTCGCCCAGTACTACCCCTTGTACGATAATATCAGATTGTTGGCTTTTCGTTTCTGCTGTAGTACGCCTGGATATAATCGAGAACATATTTCCGTTTCTACGATATGTCAACGCCGCATCAGTGAGAGTTTTTGTTAGAAAATCTTCAATTTTCATGTTCTCTGCCTTTATGGTAACATTGTTTGTTCGGGGGAGGACCTGATCCCGGTAGTTAAACCGGTAAACCGTTTTCTCCTCAACGGCATCCAATACGGATTTGAGGTTTTGATTTGTTACGGTAATCGTAACAGTGTGTTGCTGTTGTGCGAAAACAGCTGCGTTGGTTAATGACACGAATGTGTGTGCGAATAATGCAAATAATACACGGAACGTATTATTTTTTTTAAAATAATCTAAAATCATATGGTTATCTATGTAATTTAAGTTTAAGATTCACGTATTCATGAATCTTGATTTTGATCTGCACTGTTTCAAATGCAGGCCTTCAAATGTGTACGATATTTTTTCGTTAGCGTTGTTGATATTTCATTTTTCTACTTGAAGTTTGATGATTTTATGGAACAATTTGATTAGCGAAGCTGTATGTTTATTTTTTCCTGCGATTGTTGGATGGTAAAGTTGTAATGAAGGCTTAGTATATCAAGTACCTTATAGACATTATCCTCTTTGAAGCTGCCTGTAAAGGAGCCCAAATGAGAAGAATCCCCAATAATTTCGATATCTACACCGTAACGCTTTTCTAACTTATTTATCACCTCGTGTAAGGTAGACGAGCGAAGAACAAGTTCTCCTCGAGTCCATGCCGTTTCAAATTCCGTATTGGTTTGTTTAGCGGAGAGTTGGTGTTTCTCTTTGTCGTATATGACCTTATGATAAGGAGTCATGACGGTCGAAATGACCTCATTCCCTTTTGTCCGCAGTCGAACACTGCCCTCCAACAATGTGGTCTCTATCGTGTTTAGATCGTCGTAAGCATTAACATTGAATTTTGTACCTAACACTTCGATCTCTATGGATTCTGTGTGGACCAGAAAAGGTTTGTGTTCGTCTTTGGCGACTTCTAGGTAAGCTTCTCCGTTTATAGTTACTTCTCGAGTTTTATGTCCGAAGTCAGGTGCATAGGAAAGGGTAGATGCAGCATTCAAGAAAACCTTTGATCCGTCAGGCAATATTATTTCTGCTTTTTCTCCACTTCTGACTTCCACCAGCATTGGCCTGTTAGGCATGAAAGTGTCTCGGCTACTAGTTTTCAATACGTAATATCCAGCAAAAATAAATAGGATGAAAATAGCTGCTATCTTTGCAATCTGTATGAAAATTGGTCGGATGCGGTTTTCTTTTCTTATGCCTAATTTACTCGCTAACGCTTCGAAATCTCCTGGAGGCGTTGAATCTTTATGCTCATATGTGTGCCATAATACAGATAATACGTCTTCTATTTGCTTATCAGATGCGTCTTTTAACATCGCTTTGAGCAATTGATACTCGTCGTTGCTGATCGTTGAATGTGTATATTTCTGTAAAAGTGTCTGTAGATCTTGACTCATATCCGTATTATTTATATAGGAATCTGTGTTCCCATTTTTAGTTAATACGTAAATACATCTGAAGTCTACTATAAGAATTTTTCTTTTTTTCGATATCGTGCTTAAATCATGGGATAACACATTATTCAACAAGTTCCAACAGGCTGCCTGTAAACGTCTTATTGTTGCGTGCAGAAAAAAGCTGTTTATTTAGATCGAAACATCAAAATCCGTCATCGTAGGTTCCGATTTTTCGGTCTTGTAGAGTCGGAATATCGTCGGGATATTACGCGCGGACTGAATACAGAACTTTTCGGAAACTGGAATGTAGGTACGGGTGCCGGAGCACGGATCAATTTCAACAAAAAGTCTGGGACGAATATAGCCATCGATTATGGGGTAAGTAAAGGGTATCGGGGTTTTAGGCTTGGACTAGGAGAAGTGTTTTAAACGCTCCAGAGCAATTCTGCTTTGGAGCGTTTTTTAATACTTTTTTTAATCAGTGCTTGCGTGATGGCGGATCGGGATAGTTTTTAGTTGGCGCAATCCGGTAACTGCTCGATGCTTCATAGGTATTGCCGTAGTCATCTGTGGCTCGTACACGGATACGATGCTCGCCGACAGCTAGATCTACCGGCAGGCTCACACGCCAAAGATGTGCACTGGGCATAGCGTCGGTAGGCCGCCGCCCTGGCAGTAGCGTGTCTAGATTATCCCAAGGGTATAGTTCGGCCAGATAGGCAGGATCGGATGTGCGAACCGGCATCATTTTTTTCCATTCGCCTCCATCTACCGTATATTCTACCATATTACCATGATGCCCCATAAAGAAGTTGGCAAAAATAGCGGAGCGGCTCCTTTTTCCTTGTCCCACAACCTTGGGATGAAAGAGGTTGATCTGGTAGGTAGAATCGCGCCCCGACGCTTGGTAGCGGATACGGTATTGGTTTTTGTCGAAATCGATGAATGCATAACCATTCGGTGTACCGTCGCGCATGGTAGCGCTCGGTACTCCTCGATTATCTAACTGACCAGAGTACCAATCACCGGAAGTGGTGCCTGCATTGTATTCGTGATGTGGCTTTTCTTGATGCCAACCATCTTTTTCATCGTAGAAATGCTGTGTCTGGGTATGCATGTGTGCAGAAAGGGAAAGTGTGTGCGGATATTCCCGGAGTAGATCAAACAACCGCTGCCTGTCTTCTGCCCGGAACGTGTCGCCATTACGGTGATCCAAAGGGATGTGGAAGGCCAACACAATCAGATGGTCTGTAGGAACATGCTTCAGGTCGTTTTTTACAAAATCGAGTTGCTCTTTGCGAAAACCGCCGAGATAACCTTTGCCGGTCCGGGGATTAGGGTAGCGCACATTGTCCAAGACAATGAAATGTACCTTACCGTAGTTAAAGGAGTAGTTTGCCGGCCCGAAATTCGCTTCGAAGGTTTCATCAGACAAGCTGTCGGCCTGCACATCGTAATTCATATCGTGGTTACCTTTGAGATTATACCATGGCAACCCAATACGCGCTACGCTCTCTTTATAACTTAGATGGAGGCTTAGATCATCACCTACGAGATCGCCTAAACTGATGCCAAAAGTTACGTTCTTGATGCCTACGACCTCGTCCACAATGGCACGGTTAAAAAAGAGCATTTCTTGTGCTGTATAGGCTTGTGGATCACCGAATACCAATACGCGGAATTGGTCGTTTTCCCGGCTTTTCGTAAGGCCGAAGTCAATACTTTTGGGAAGTGGTCCTGTTGGAGTCACACCAGCATACGTGAGATCTGTTGGAGATCCTTGCGGCTTGTGTATGTAGAATGACTTCGGTAGGTAATGCCTGTCCAGCGGTATAGTATAACCACTTGGTTTTATAACGAAGATGATATCGTCGTTGCCGACCGGTAAGGTATAGCGGCCTTGTGCATCGGTTAAAACAACATCAACGCCATTACTGACGGGCACATTTGGTAAACCGGTTTCTATACCGTCTTTTTTGCCGTTACGATTGGCATCTAGATAGACGGTTCCTTGCGCTTGTTGTTGGGCATAACTCCATGCGGATAGCAGAAGAAAACCCGTGCTGAGCAACAATTTTAAATTTGTTTTCATTTTGTGTCAGATTATTTATGAAAGGGCATGATGTAAGGTGAATTTTTATGTTGAACCAATATGCGGTTCATATCGTGTTTGATGGTAACGACTCCCGATGCTGTGTCGTAGGTGAAATCATCCAAACCTCTATTCTTGGGAATGAAATCGGGAATAATGGCTTTGGTATGTTTATCGGTTACATGGCTATTGGAAAGCTGTTCACGTTGCGATATGGGGAATCGGATACCAAGATCGGTCATGCGGCGTCCTTCGGCAATGAAAATCTCCTGCCGCAGCAGATAGATGAGGTAAAGGGTTTCGTCGGCTGTTACTGCTCCATCAACATCGGATAACGTAATATGAGTACCTGATACGGAATACGCTGGAATATTTCCTAGCGAGCGATCTAATACCAACCCTTCTTTGGTAACCGACTCGGTGTCGAACTTCACGGAAGCAGCCGTTAGGGGATAATCTTTTCGGTTACCACCGTTTCGTTTTTCTTTGCTATCGTTGAGCATCGTTGTTGGTCTTTTTCCAACACAGTTGGTGAGCAGATCTTTCAATGTTTGTTTCGCCGCCGCAATATTCTGTTGCGCAACGAGTGCTTCCGCGAGAATCAGATACGCCTCTTCAGCCTTGGCTATCGCGATCGGTTTTTCATCCTCGAAGATCGTTGTCGTTTGGTGGAAATATTTAGGGTCCAAGAAGTCCAGACGGGGGAGTGGCGCAAACGAGTTGGTTGCGGATGAAAAAATATAGCTTTGGAAATTGTTAGACGGGCCGTTTTCTGTACCGTAGTGTACCTGCCGCAAAGATAACGGATGGGTAATCGCTTCACGGGAAAATTCGACAGCTTCCGTTAGATTGCCTAACCGGTAGTGAGATCTGGCCAGTAAGAGCGTGCATGCCGCTTGATCTTCGGTTTCAGAAAAGAGGCTGGATGCTTCCGTGAGGAGGACGATGGCACTTTCCAAAAGCTCGTTAGGTGATCGAACTTCTCCCCGTGCTTCGGTAGGTAGGCCAATATAGAGCTCAGCCCCGAGTATATGGGCATAGGCCTGATAGAAGAGCAATTCGGCTTTTTGCTGGCTGACATCTTCGTCCTGCAAGGGAATAAGTTCCTCCAGACCGAATCTGCTCGTTTCCATGAGTTTATGGATAGCAGCTTGAATATTGGCGACGTCCTGATCAAAATAATTGATTTCAGGGTTGTCAAATACCTTGCTGCTTTGGGTGTAGTTGTTAAAATAGTTGTCAGACACTAGTTCGGAAAATTCGACAACTGTCCCAACGGTGACGCTGGCTTGCCGGCGCACGCCATTTAACCAGGTCTCTAAAGATTGGAAGCTCGGGATAAAGCGGTCTTCTGTTACATAGGGATTGGTGACTTCGGTCAGTTCACAGGAGCTAAGCAGCAACATGGTGCCAGCTAGCATGTATATCGGTTTTTTGAATCGTTTCATGATAATAAGGAGTTAGAATGAGATTTTTACGGACATTAAAAATTGTCTTGGGGCGGAATAGGTGGCATAGGAAATACCGCCGGTAGTAGCACCGTCCTGCCCTTCGGCGCTGCCACTAATAGTCGCCTCTGGGTCAAAGGAGGAGGATGCAAAACTGAAAGGGTTCATGACACTGGCACCGATAACGACGTAGTTGGCAAAGGAACCAATTGCAGATTTGGGTAGGGTGTATGTGGCACCGATGGTGCGGATTTTGATGTAATCTGTTTTTTCGATAAACATATTGGTAAAGCTCAACCAGCGTGTGCGGCCGTATTCGGAATTAATTTCTCCTGTCGGTATACCTTCATCGCCTGCGCCATAGTTGTAGCGGAATTGGCTGTCCCAATTGTTGGCAACAGCACCTTGTTGATAATCCGCGTTGGCAAAAACGTTTAATCCTTTCCACTGTAAGTCGAAGCCCATACTACCAAATAAATCGGGAATCGTTGTCCCAAGATATTGGAGGGGAGTAGATGTTGCCATCACGCCATCTTCACCGAACTCACCGTAACTACCACGGATAAAACCGACAGGATGTCCTTCTTGTACAACCGTTTGTATGGTGCGCTCGCTGAACCCAGCAATGTTGAAAGGTGCAGCACCACTGGAGGATAGCACCTTGTTGTCTAAGGTGTTCACGGCAAGATTGAAACGTAATGCCGTGTTTTCTGTTTGTACTGCGGTAATCTGCGTGCTGAACTCTAAACCACGGTTCATGATTTTTCCAACATTCCGTAACGCTTCGTTTTCAGCTGTAGAGGGTGCAGCAGGTACGCTGAACAATGCGTTGTTGGTGATGGCATGATAGAATCCGGCCGAAAGGGTTAGGCGGTCGTTCCAGAAACCGAGATCTACACCTGCTTCCAATGTATTTGTTTTTTCGGGCCGAAGATCAATACCGGGCATACCAAATGTCGCAGCTTGGCTTCCAAGATAGCTGGGAAAGGTCATGGTACGAAGGTTGCGGTATGGAGGAGGGAAGTTACCGGCTAGACCGTAGTTTCCGCGCAGCTTTGCGGATGGAATAAATGACAAGTTTTCGCTCCACCAGCTTTCCGTAGACGGGATATAGGAAAAACCGATTTTCGGATAATATTGTACGCCGATATCTTTACCAAAAGCGCTATTCCCGTCGCCACGCAATCCCAAATCTAGAAACAGCTTGTTTCTCCAGCCTAGATTGCTTTGTAGATAGACACCGTAATTTACTACTTCTGAATAGAATTCGTTACTGCTGGTCGTAGTGGCTTCTGATATATTTCTGGCTCCGTCGCGAACGTTGGAACCGATGTAGGCAACTTGTCGATCTTCATTCCGAAATAGTTGCCCCCCCAAGGTGGTAATAATCGATAGGTCGCCGATGTCGGCTTTATGTTGTCCGTTTAACTCGAGTGTAAGCCCCCAATATTTCCGCTCACTATTGTTGATGTTTCCACGATCGGTGGTCAAGTTGCCGGTGGTATGAGTAAGATATTCGTTCGTCTGGATAGCCTGATTGCGTAAAACCCTATAGTCTATTCCACCGACTGCTTTGATGTTTAGGTTTTGCATCGGGCGGTACTGGAAACTTTGTGAAGTTTGAAACCTATTCACAACAATCTCATTATCTTGTAGACGCTCGGCCGTGTGGACATATTCCTTCATCTTGGCAAATTCTTCATCGCTGAGCTCATCGAGTCTTGGATTAAATCTGGGTTGTGGTCCCGTTGTTGCAGAAGCACCACTCTCCGTAAACCACAGACCTGTATAGCCTCCCTGATTCCCGTTACGATTACGTTTATAGCTATTGTTCACAAAAGTAAAACTGCTTTCGTAGGTAACTTTGTCATGGAGTTCGGCTTTGAAACCGGAACGCAAATCGATACGCTTGTTCTGGTTTTGTTTGAAGACCTGTACACCGGAGCTGTTGAGGTAGGCGCCAGTCACACTATAGCCTACTTTTCCGCTATTGCCGTTGACGGCAACATTATAACGTTGAAACATTCCTGGCTCAAACAGCAGTTCCTTTGTTCTGTCGAAATGTAAAAAATCAGTTGTAGCCCGCTCTGCACCAATGGTTGCTTCTGCCGTAACCGTTGTGCGATCGGATCCACCTTTCTTCGTGAAAATTTGTATGACGCCATTGGCGGCATCTGAACCGTACAATGTGGTGGCTGCGCCACCATTGACGTATTCTACGCGTTCAATATTGTCGATAGGGATGTCTGCAAGTGAACTGACTCCAGATCCTTGGGCACTGCCGCCACCAATTGTCGAAGCGGTATTTAGGTTGTCCATCCGGACACCGTCTACATAGATGACAGGTGTAGAATTTTTGAAGGCAGATACCACACCGCGTGCACGAATGATAGAGGTGGCTCCCGATTGTCCGCCCGTTAAACGGATCTGGGCATTGGGGAGTTTCGATTGTAGCAATTGATCAAACCGAGCTGCTGGGATTTTTTCCAGTTCCTTGCCGCTTACGGTGGCAATATTAGTGGAAAGACGCCGTTTGTTCATGTCCAGTCCTTGGCCCGTAACGACAACTTCATCGAGACCGAACAAATCTTCCTCTAAGGTTATGGTTAACGGTTGTTTTAGCTGTTCCGGCGTTAATGTGACGTCTTTTGTTTTATACCCGATATAACGCACGCGCAGTAAAACAACTTCTGTTGCAGCGACTAACGGTAGTTTGAATTCACCTTGGACGCCAGTTTGTATGGACCGGTTGGTGCTTACCAATTGTACCGTTGCGCCCACAATTGGTGCGCCTGTACGATGGTCGGTGATCGTGCCATTTACCCATTCTTGCTGTTGGGCAACAGCGCGGGTAACGGGTGTAACGGTAGTAGCCACCTTGTGGAGAATAATTTTATCGCCCTTTAATTGGTAACCGACACCGGAGCCTGACAGTACCAATGGCAAAAGCTGCTCTAAGGGTAACTCGTCATCATATGGATGGACGGTTTTTCCGGTTAGAATCTCTTTGTCGTAAATCAGTTTTTTTCCGTTTCGTTCCGCTATTTGCTGTATGGCATGAAGCAGGGAATTGTCCTTGCCCTGCTGGATATAGCTGACGGGGATAGACACTGGCGTGCTTCCTGCAAGTGACCCGTTCCAAAGACAGGCACCGGCAATGAATAATAGATAGTTTTTCATTTTTTTATTATGATATGTTTAAGTACGATCAAATACGAAATACCGTTGAACCTAATAGTCAAGCGCGCCGTTCAAATGTTTCGATCTGATCTATTTTTTTAATAGTATGATGGTGTCCCCTTGAAGTTGATACTGCGTACCTGTGGCGATACAAATGATTTCCAATACGGAGGCAAAGGGTTCATCCGCATCGAATTCGCCTGAAACCTGATGAGCTCGCCCGATTTCTTCCGTGACCTGTATATTGCGGTCGTATTGCTTAGCCAGTTTCTGTACGACTTTTTGTAAACTCTCCTCTTCGAAAATCAGTTTTCCGCGTGGTAAGTCTGCAAAATGCATATAATGGATATTGTTTTTCTTTTGGTCGAAGGAAAGGCTGTCATTCGCTAATAGCGTATAATGCTGGCTGTCTTTTTCCATTGTTGAAACACGCACCTGACCTGTTTTTACATGTATGTTCCATGTCCCCAGCACGTCGTGCGTTCGGATAGTGAATGATGTTCCCAGTACTTCCGTTTTCATCAACTCGTTCTTAACGACAAATGGACGGCTGGCATCTTTCTTGACACGAAAGAAAGCTTCTCCTTTGTACAGTTCAATTAATCTGATGGAGTCTGTTTCAAATTGTTTACTCACGAGTAGCTCAGCGTTTTCTCCCAAGATGATAGAGGAACCGTCGGATAAGGAAATTTCCCTTGTTTCATCCGGACCAGTGCTATAGCGTATATCGTAATCGACACGTATATACTTAAACAGGATAAAGCCGATTAAGAAGGTTGCTGCAACGCTACCTACGCTGCGCCATAGGAACCGCTTGCGGGAGGTGCGACGACGAGATAAGTATTCGTATTGGTAATTGACATGTTGCCAGATATCGTGACGTATGGACTCGAGTTTTTCTGAACTGTGGGGAAGCTGTTTTCTTCTTAAGCTATCGAGCCATTGGTCTACGGCTTGTTGTTCGACGATCGCATGGTTTCCCTTTAAATAACGTTCAATGATTCCCTTAATCTTTTTAAATTCCATATACAAATGAGCTTTCACTTGTATGTCTTTTTTTTTAACCAGAAGGGCTAGTACATGATGTTATCAAATAATTAACAAAATATAAAGAATAGGAAGCAAGGACATGCTCCGTTTATGAAAGAGGCGCGGAGAGGCTGATTACAAATGCGGTGTAGGCTACATCTCTCAGTTGAATACGTAAACGCTTTCTGGCCGAAGCTAGGTGATTCTTGACGGTATCTTCGGAGATGTCAAGCTTTTCGGCAATCTCCCGTATGCTGAGGCTCTCTTTCGTTTTTAAACGGATGACCTCCTGCATACGCTCTGGTAGTTTGTTGATCTGAAGATCGATTTCTTGTTGCAGTTCTTTCATAATCAAGGGATCTACCGCATCTGAAAAGGTTTGTTCAATATAATTTTCAAGCGGCAAGTTACGCTCGTTCGACGATAGTCGCTGCGATAGTTTGGTTAGTGACTTGTAACGCACGGAGGTAAATAGATAGGATTCGATAGAGCTATGGATGACTAAATCTAGCTTTCTATCCCACAGGGCGATGAATACTTCCTGGACGACATCTTTGGCGTCGTCGTCATCACGTAATATGTTGAAGGAAAATTGAAATAATGGTTTCCAATAATGATCAAATAACTTGTGCAGTGTTTTATCAGCACCTGATTTTTTTAGTTCATTGACAAAAGTCTGATCATGGTTGGAAGGAAGTCCGTTTGTCGTCTTTATTGATTCCATGATACTGCAAAAGTAAATGATGGAGATTAAGGCAATATTAATATAGTGATAAAAATAAAACCGCTTTCATTTTTGAAAGCGGTTTTATTTTTACATACGTATTTTTCCGTAACCCATCAGCGGATCGGTTATGCTGGGTTTGCCTGTTTCCAAGTGCCCCGCATAACGATATATTTGGGTTTCATCGTCTGCCGAGCGTACTTCCAGATCGTACCATCCTTGGCTTTTGCTTAGATCGACATGGATGATGCGACGTTCGGATGAACTTTCAGCTATGGTGCCGTAACCATAAGAGAGATCTTGTATGCTATATTTGCCACTACTGTTGCGCATGTCGATTTCTAAAACCTGTTCCTGATTTCGTTGCTGGAGGGTGCTCATGGAATCGCTTAGTAATGTAGTGCTTCCTTGAAAAGAGCGGTAGAAACCGTTCGGTCCGTGGATGTCTACGCGATACATGTCTTTCTGAAATCGATTAAGCTGCCAGCGATAGGATAACGGTTCGCTGCTGTCAACAGCAAAATTCCATATGCCGGGATTCCCCGATGCATCGTTGTATTGATCGTACGTGACGGCAATAAAGGGAACACCGGCAGCTTTGTGTTTGGACAGTTGGCCGCCCACAGCGAATTGAATAACCAATTCTCCATCTTCGCGATCTACCTGCGCATTGACTTCGATATCGTAAGGCAAGGCACAGGCCGGTTTTGTACCTTCTTCCTGTGCGGGAAGCAACGATTGGCGAATATCCCCCTCACGCCATTGCTGAAGCTCTTCCGTACCTATGGGCTTAAAGTTATTCGGAAGTGTTTTTTCTTTGGCCGAATAAATTCGCTGCACATACGCATTGCGGTCGACTGGTACAAGTGCTGTCTCAGCTAGTTTTTGGGCGGGGCGAAAAACCGAGGTTAAATCGCCGCAGATGAGGCGTCTCCAGGGGCTTATATTGGTTTCGGTAATTTTCTTGTTGAATTTTTTCTCCAGAAAATGTTCCATAAACTGCAGGGTGGAGGTGTGGTCGAACACTTCGGAATTGACCCATCCGCCCTTGGTCCAGGGAGAGGCAACGACGAGCGGTACACGGAAGCCTAGACCAATGGGGCTATCGAGATCCGTATCTGGGTTGCCGGTACGTTTTTTCTCTTGTTCGGCCGTGA
Source organism: Sphingobacterium micropteri (assembly GCF_014692515.1). Classification (GTDB taxonomy): domain Bacteria; phylum Bacteroidota; class Bacteroidia; order Sphingobacteriales; family Sphingobacteriaceae; genus Sphingobacterium; species Sphingobacterium micropteri. Next base: position 29,200 of record NZ_JACOIK010000003.1, read on the forward strand.
CGTATTCTGCTTGGGTATCTAATCCATTGGCAGTTTTTCCACTATGGGGCCGGGCAGTGTGTGGCGGGACAAATGGCGGTACATGATCGAAATAACCGTCGTTCTCGTCGTAGGTAAGGATGAATATGGTTTTTTTCCAGACTTCCGGGTTGGCCGTCAGTATATCCAACGCTTCGGATACGTACCAGGCACCATACCAAGGGGATCCGGGATGGTCAGAGAAGCGGCAGGGAGCCACTAGCCACGATACGGTGGGCAGATTTCCGCTCTTTACATCTTGTCGAAATTGGTGGAAAATGTCGCCCTTGGGTACGTTTACTGATTTTTCACCTTCACTATCTTGATACGTGATGTTTTCGAGTTGGTGATAGTCTGGATCGGCCGTGTTGGTTACAAATGCTCGCTGATGTATATGTTGGGCGGTAGCATCTAGCTTTTCGAAATTTTCTGGTGTATAATAGACGATGTCTTTTTCGAGCTGCGATAACCGTTGCTGCATCTTGTTACGCTCCTGCATGTCTGTCGTCTCCTCGCGTAATACTTTTCTTAGCCGTTCGGCTTCCTGTACCATATAATGGTGATGGGCGGGATGGAAACGCACGTTGTACTGGGCGTAGAATTCTAAATTGTTGTCCGTAAAATTAGCGAGCCAATCTTCTTCTTCGCTGTTGAGCCCAACGGGCAGACTTAGCTCGTTCTGATAGACTTTCCAATCAATGCCTGCCTTTTCCAGACGTTCGGGATAGGTTGTCCAACGGACGTCTTTATAGTTTATTTGACCATTATCCACGTGAGCGGTGGACTCGGGATTATGGGGTTCTTCGCGTATAGCACCTGCCCAGAAATAGGATCGGTTGGCACTGGTGCCCGTTAGGGAAGAACAGAAATGCTGATCGCATACGGTAAACGCATCGGCGAAGGCATAGTAAAAAGGGATATCCTGTCGTGCATAATAACCCATGGTTAAGGGCATATGCTGGTAGGCCGGATTGCCTGCTTTCTTGGCTTCTAGCCACGTATCCATTTTCCCGTTATTTCTTGCGCCGACCATATCTTTCCATCCATGTGGAAGTGAACCCATCCAGGTTGCCTTGGTGTTTTCGATGTCTAGACGGAAAGGCGGAAATGTTTCTCCCTTTGTGTTCGTCTGCAGCCATACCGGCAAGCCGCTATCTAACTGTAGGGCACGTGGGTCATTGAATCCTCGGACTCCCTTTAAGGTGCCATAGCAATGGTCAAACGATCTGTTTTCCTGCATGAGGAAAACAATGTGCTCAGCATCTAGATAAGTTGTTCCTTGTGGTGCGTCAATAGCGAGGGCACGTTGGATTGAACTGGGCATAAGCTGATATGCAGCCGTTGCACCGGCCAGTAACGCTGCCTTTTTTAAGAACGTTCTTCTGTTATCCTTCATAGCGTCAATTTACGATTGTTTTTCCAATTTTTATGTTTAATCTAACCACCAGGTTTTGCTATGTATATTGTCGTTGCCGTTGAATTGCCGCTGGATAGCATCACTGACATGCTGTGTATTTTGGTTGTATTCGGCTTGGGGATACATCCACCGATAAGCAACATTCACGTTAGTCGCCTTGCGTAGTGTGGGATATCCCGTGCGGAGGTGGTCAAAATAACTGGAGTAACCGCCTTGGTGGAAAGATCGCAGGTACTTCTGCATCATGATGCGTTCGAGTTTGGCTTCTTTAGAAACGGCAGCGTCTAAATCGACATTTGTCTGTGCAAGATAAGCAGCAACTTTATCTTCGGAAACAAATGAACTCAGGTTCTTTGCGTATGTGGAATAGAAAGCGAACGATGCTTTAACACCCTCGGTATACCATTCTTTTGCATCGCCATCTATCCAGCCGCGAACGGCGGCTTCTGCCAAAAGAAATTGTTGCTCCGCATATCCCATTAATACGAGGGGTTCGCAGGTTGGATCGTCCGTATAACGATCGTGTACTTTGGAGAGCCGGCCGGCAATGGCTTTGTCATTTACCTGCGCGTAGGGGGCAATGGGATCGCCACCCTCGTAAGCACTAAAGTCGCCCAATGCCGCGCCGGCTTCCTTGCCCAAACGGGTCTGGGTGGCAATGACAAAAAGGCGGGGATCTTGGTGATCTTGCAGACGCTTGATAAAGGTGGAATCCATATACATCCCTGATCCGTAACCGCTGGAGTTGAATTCGGGATAGCGCACATCCTGTTGGTCTACAAAATGGAGCTGCCCATCGTCCTCAGGGCTTCCCATCAATGGCTCATTCGTATATATTTGTGCAAATTGCTCAGCGATATTAAGGGCGGGATGTTGTTCCTTATTGGATAAGGTCATCAGTACTTTTAAACGGAAAGAATTGATTAGACGGATCCATTTCTCGGGGTTGCCACCATAGATGATATCTCCTTGAAAGAGATTTGGATTGTCATGCAAGATAGAAGCTGCGTCTTCCAATTCGCTTAAGATACCTCTAAAAACATCTTCCTGGCTGTCGTATTGTGGTTGGTATATGCCTGATAATTCACCTTGTAAGGATTCCGAATAGGGGATATCTCCGAAAAAGAGCGTCAGGTTGTAGAAATAGTAGGCCCTGAAAAATTTACCGAGCGCGAGGTAACTGCTTTCATTGATTTTCTCGGCTTCTTCCATCATCTTGGTCACATTGCGCAGTTGCTGGTACTGTTCAAAACTTCCGCGCTGCCAGTTGTAGAGTTGATTGGCATTTTCACCATCGGTCTGTACGATCATTTTTAGGATGTAAAGTGGTGTGGTACCGTGCCAGGTACGAAAGGTTTCCCATTCCACTTTGGTGAGCAACGCCTGGGGATGGGTGGTTGAGGCTTCGTTTGGATTTTCGTTTATTTCGGTCAGTTTTTGACAAGAACTAACCAATAAGACGCACAGGATCACAAGACCTGTCGATAGGATATGTCGGATGATTTTCATTGCTATAGGGATTAAAATTTAAAGTTTAACGATGCGCCAATATATCTTGTAGAGGGATCCTGCAGGTTGTCGTCATTACCAATACCAAAATCAGGGTCGATGTATGGAATGTTCTTCCAGACAAGTAGATTATAGCCGAATAGGGATGCATCGAGGCTCTTCATTTTTTTGCTGCGGATAATCTTGTTCAGATCATAACCGATAGAGAGCCTTCTGAGTTTGACAAAGGTACGGTCGTATACGTTGGCAAATGTGCTGCTTTCTGACTCGGTTACCCGTGCTTGGTAGGGATAGTTTTGACTCCATGTTTGCCAGCTAATGGCTTTCTCAAAGGGCTGGTAGGTGCGAGTGTCGGATGTAATGTTGCCGTTTACGTCATACTGCACATCGTCACCCGTTACCACGACACCTTGGGGAACGTAGATGTATTCCCCGGCATCGTACTCTTCTTGTCTGTACTGGGTGGAAGAGGGGTGTTTACCGCCCCACCACATTTTTTCTATAGTCTGGGAGCGCATCACGCCGCCGACCGATCCGTCAATGTCGACATTTAAGGTAAAATCTTTCCATTTGAATGTATTGAGGAAACCGAATTGCCAGTCGGGATTGAAATAGCCTAAATAACGTGGGAATGGATCACGTATCGGCATCCCCGTGTTCGCGTTGAGGATAAGTTCACCGGCATTGTTTTTTTGCCATACGTTATCATAATACGCATCGGCACGATCGCCTTTTTGGAGATTACCAAACTTGGCTTGATCATCGTAAATAGATTCCAGTCGTTGCACGGAGCGCATCCAGTTGATGGTTGTATTCCATGAAAAATCCGTATTTCGGATCAATGCGGTATTCAGCATGACCTCTAAGCCTTGCGTACGGTAGTAATTGCCGTTGACTTTATGTGACTTGAAACCGGAAGCTTCTGAAACGATGAGGTCGATGATTTGATTTTTGTCCAGTACGTTATAATAGGCTACGTCGAGTGAAAATCTGTTCTTGAAGAAGGCCATCGATGTGCCCAATTCCCAGGAAATGGACTGCTCCGGAAGGATATAAGGGTTGGCGATTCCTTCGGGGTATGTGACGGAGGGAATGGAACCGTGTGTGATATTCTTTTTATAATAGGACCGCAAGCTATAGGGATCTAGGTCATCGGATACGGACGCCCATGAGCTGTATAGTTTTAGGAAATCTATTTGATTGGGCAAGGTGATATAATCGGATAGCATCGTGCTGAGTGACACGGCTGGATAAAAATAGGAATTGTTGGAGCTGGATAGGGTAGACGACCAATCGTTACGACCGGATACGTTTAGGTAGGTAGATTTGAAGAGATCGATATTAACCGAAGCGTATACACTTCGGATGACTTTCTCTTGATGCAGATTCTCGGCCTTTACGGGGCCTTGCGTATTCCCGAGGTTATAGATGCCGGGTACAACAAGCCCGTCAGTTGATTGAAACCCTTCATTATAGGTTCGTTTAAACGTCGAAGCGCCGGCATTGATGGTTAATCCCAGATTTTCTCCAAAGGAATCTTCGTAGGTTGCCAGTACATCAGCATCGAAATTGAGTTGATCTTTATCCCACATCTTATAATCTCCGTTGCGCGAATCGCCATAATTCATGTACGATTTGGGGCTTTGCATGTCTTCGAATGTGGTGCGTTGGCGTAGTGCCATACGTCCTTGTAGGTTGAGTTTGGATGTGGCCTGCCAGTTTAGACGTGTTTGCCCGTGAAGTACCCCCATGTCATAGACTTGATTCAGCTCATAGGCGGCAAAGTAGGGATTGTTATACCAAGCATAATTGTAGTTGGCCTGGCGGTATCCTTCTTGTCCCGGCACATAGAAGTGATCTGCGAGATCATGGCCATTGACGTCGTTTCCCATCCATAGCAGAATAGTGTACATGTGGTTTTTGGGTCCATAGCCATAGCGGGGATAGTTGGGAGAGTGTACCTTGTTGTACGAGACGTTTAGGTCCAGATTTAATGTCGGAAGGAACATGTAAGAAGAATTCATATTCAGACCGCCTGAGCTAAGTTTGGTATTCGGAACCTGCCCTTGTTGCAGGGCGTATTTTCCGGAGGTAAATAAACTGAGCTTATCATTTTTGAATGAAAGGGTGAAATTGTTTTCAGTGACGAAGCCGGGGCGTAAAAAATCACGTAAGTTGTCGTGGCTTACCCAGTCGATAGGTACGCGTTCATACCGCGACTTATCGTTGTAAATAGTACCGCTGACATCGCCCCACCAAGGGATAACTTCGCCGGTTTGCTTGTCGCGGATAGGACTGTTCCATTGCGCGTATTTTTCCCCGGTATTAAGTTTGGGTCCCCAGGTCATATCGCCGTCGGATATACCGCCGTCAGCACCATCCCAAAACTCGTATTTGCCGTTGGAACCACTGCCGAATTCTGTTTGGGACTCCGGAAATACCGTGAAGCCTGCCGAAACCATGTTGGTAGAACCTACCGTAAACTCCAATGTTTCGTTTTTGGCATTCTTGGTCGTAATCAAGATAGCACCGTCTTTACCTCTGGAACCATACAGGGCAGAAGCGGCAGTTCCTTTTAAAACGTTAATGTTCTCGATATGTTGGCTCGGAATGTCAAACAAATCAGTTTCTACCGGAATACCGTCAATGACGATCAAGGGTTTTTTCCCGCGGAGATTGAAAGAAGGTGCTTGAAAGACACCTGTGGGATTGTTGACGATTAACCCGGCTACTTGACCGGAAAGAGCGTTACCGATATTCATCGTCTTCGATTCCTCCAATACTTCTGTCGGTACTTCCTGTGTGGCATATCCTACTTTTCTTTTTTGCTGCTTGATGCCGATCGCTGTAACCACGACTTCGTCCATGTCTGTGCTACTGAATTCATTTAATAGGAAAACAGCGCTTGATCGTTTTCCGACAGAGACGATATAATGGCATTCCTGCTTAGGCAGCAAGCCGGTGAAAGAAACAGAGATACAATAATTGCTGTCTGCTGGCAGATTGCTAAACAGTGACTTGCCTTTATCGTCGGAAGCAGAGGTACGTGTAATATCGAGTGCGGCATTACTGACCGTAACGGTGGCTGCCGGAATAGCTTGTGACTGGCCATCTTGTACGATAACAACGAGTTCGCCTACTTTTTGAGCCATCGTCCAGCTGCTCACTCCCATAAACAGGAGGAAGGTAAAGAAACCTTTGAAAGGTGTGCGATTGATAATGGATTTGTTCATATTTGTTTGTTATTCTGATATAAAAATTCCCTACGGCTATTTTAGCCGTTCATTTATGGTGAATACTATTTGTTTATCTGTTTACTTTTTTATCGTATATATTGCTTCGTTTTCATTGTACTCTACGGTTAGGTCATTTGCTAAAGCGATTGTTTGCATGATTTCCTGTACCTGGTTTTCGTCGTCGTATGTGCCGTAGAACGACATTCCTTCCAGTTCATGGACATCGAATTTGATGGTTACGTTGTAATAAGCTGCTAACCGTGGAAATACCTCGTATAGCGGCGCGTGATGAAAGATCAGATCTGCTACTTCTGGGACGGATTTCTTTTCTTTCAATTCGTTGTTCGTTTTCCGTCGAATAGGTGCTTGGGGCTTCGTCACGTTCCATTCCTGTCCCGGTGCTAACATAGCCAAAAGGCTATCCCGGCCATCTGTCATCCGTCGTTTGACGCTGACTTTACCCGTGACTAGTTTTACCATTGGTGAGCGGTTACCTTTCATTTTTTCTATCCAAAAAGAGGTACCCAATGCGGTGGTAATGATGTCCTCGGTGTGTACGGAGAAAGGTCGCTTGACGTCTTTTGCAACACGGAAGAAAGCTTTTCCGTCTAACGTTAACTGACGAGCATCCGATGTGAAATCAGTCGGCCAGATCAAGGTGCTTCCCGAGCTTAGGAGTACCTCGGATCCATCCTTTAGGGATAGGAGTGTATCCCTATCGCTGCGATTGGTAAACTCCATGAAGTCGGGCGTTTGATTTACGGTTAAGGCTTGCTGATTTTCTATGTCCGCTTGATCGGATGGCCAGAAATAGGCGCCGATAGTGAATGCGATAAGAAGTGAAGCAGCGACACCAGTCCACCACAGTTTACGTCTACGCAAAGGAACTGTATTTTCAAGTGCTCCAGTACGAAGATCGATCTGTTTTTTCATAATTACTTTATGAAATTCGTTTATCGCAGGCTGTTCGTCCGATATATCTAAGCGTTCTATCCATTTTTCTAAATGCCTTTTTTCTTCTGGCGTGATGGTGCCGAGCAAATATTCGCTGATTAACCGTTCTACATATTTTTTCTGTTCTTGCATATATACATAGTAGTTGCAAAAAGGTTAATAACGTACCACGATAATCACGTTAACGTTATGTAAAGTTTTGATGAAAATAAAACGCAGGTGTTAGGAAAGGAGAAAAAGCAAAAAAAGGAAGGCGGTGGGATGGGATAGGTGTTCTGGAATATAGTTACGTATATGCTGCAAGGAACGCATAAGCTGATTCTTTACCGTCTGAACAGATATACCCATGGTTTCGGCGATTTCTAGGTTGCTTAATGAACGATGATACTTTAGACTAAAAACCTGCCGCATACGCTCAGGCATATCTTCTACAGACTCTGTTATAATGTTTATTAAGTGGTTATGCTGTATCTCACCTTCCAATAGTTGTAGAAAGTCTTCTTCCTGTTCATCGACGCCCAATGTAATGTACGAGCTTACATGACGCTGTTGGATGCCTTGGTGTCTAAAATGCATGAATACTTTAAAGTATAACGAACTAATAAGGTATCTACGGACATCATCAATTTGGGGCAATGAACTGCGTCGTTGCCAAAGATCAACGAAAAGATCTTGTACGATGTCCATAGAAACATCGATGTTTCCTGTTTTTTTCCGCGCAATAGAAAGAAGTAAATCCCAGTATTTATCATAGAGGTGACTGAACGCTTTATAGTCGGAACAAGCTATATTTTGTACACATATTGTATCTAACATATCATTCATCACAATTTGTTACTCGTGTACAAACTTCTTTTTTTTATGCAATAGCACGGTTAAAAAGCTGTGAAATAAACGTTAATTTTTGCTTGTGGAAGTAAATAAGAGTTTAAGGAGAGGTGATCTATTAGATAAATTGGCGAAGATTATTCCTTGATTTTCAAGATAGTTCGCGAAGTCGTAGCGCTATTGTTTCATCTGAACCTGTATAACAGTTTAGATAAACCAAAGATAAACGAAAGTGTTAGGTTGGAAACTATCCCGAAAATTAGGGGTTTTATCATGGTAAAGCGCATATCGCTGTACATACATAACTCCCCTATATAATTGATATTTCATTTTTGTTAAAGTTTTCAATTCAGAAGTACCAAAATTATATGCTATATTTGGCTGGTGTTTGGCTGATTAAATAAGCCAACAAAGCTAATCGACAATGATAGACGATCAAAACCTATCCGAACATGACATTCTTCTTCGGCTGCAATCGGGAGATGAAGATGCTTTTCGTATGCTCTACGAACGTTATAGTCGACTAATATATGGCAACATCATGCGGTTCATCAGCGATGAATCTGTTGCAGACGATTTATTGCAGGATGTCTTCGTAAAGATATGGGAACACCGTTCCTCAATCGATCCTGATCTGTCATTTTCCGCTTATTTATTTACCTGTTCAAGAAACGCGGTCTTCAATTTCAAAAGAAGATTGAAATTAGAGATCGAATCTGCCATACACCTAGCCTATGATAGCACTGGATTTGTAGAGTCCGTAGACAGCATACTCCATAAAAAAGAGGTACAGAAGCTGATAGAAAATGTAATCAGTCAACTTCCACTGCAAAGACAAAGAATTTTTAGGATGTGTAAATTAGATGGAAAAAGTTATCAGGAGGTAGCTGAGGAACTTCAGATTTCAGTTTCTACCGTACGTGACCACATCGTAAAGGCTAACAAATTCATTAAAGATGTATTAATGTACGAAGGAAGCCTTTCTTCCTTACTCCTTATTTTCTTCTATCTGGGTATTTCTTAAAAAAAATAATAGATAGAGCAGACCTTTTCTCACTTATAGGTGTATTTATTAAAAATAGACTGAAAGTGGATCAATATAAATCTAATATACTAGCGCTGTTACAGCGATATAAGGATGGCAAATGTTCGCGGGAAGAATTAGAATATCTTTACGACGAATTGTCTACCAATAACGACGATGTCGATAAAGTATTATGGGAAAGTCTTCTCCAAGAAGTTGATACAGCTAAGCTGAGTGATCAAAAATTCGAAGATCTCTACCAAAAGATTTCTTCCGAAACGATAGCAGTGTCTAAGAAGCGGAAAGTAAGGCGGTTAATCCCGCTTTGGGCTGCTGCTGCGGTCCTTCTCATCTGCCTGTTCGGACTTTATCTATATAACGATACCTTTCAGAAAACCACGCGCGAAACCCGGCAGTATACAAAACTTGTTGATGTAGCGCCCGGCTCCAATAAGGCCGTGCTTAAAACGGCCGATGGAAGCGTCATCGTCCTGAACGAGGCACAGGATGGCATTATTATGGGGGATGAAATTATCTACACGAACGGATCGGAGGTGACGCAAGTAACGGAAAGTACCAATGCGTTGGAAGTCCTCTATGAGCTTTCTACCCCGAATAGTGGTACGTATCGGGTTACCTTGGATGACGGAAGTACTGTTTGGCTGAATGCCGCGTCGAAATTAATCTATCCATCTAAGTTTAGTCGCCACGAACGGAAAGTGGTAATTGAAGGAGAGGCATATTTTGAAATTCAAAAAGACCCTACGCGGCCATTTAAGGTTACCAGTGGGGATCAAACGGTGGAAGTACTCGGCACAACGTTCAATATTAGTGCTTATCCCGACGAACGTGCCGTGCGTACAACTTTGGTGGAGGGAAAGGTAAAGGTCGGTCAGAACGGTGCTTTATCATCTTCCGTATACCTATATCCGGGACAACAGTCCATTCTTAAAAAGGGCAGCGAAATAAAGGTGAAACAGGTTAATCTGATGGAGCAAGTTGGATGGCGGGAAGGTCTGTTTTACTTTGATGAGACGGCGTTGACGGATGCGATGCTCCAGATTAGTCGTTGGTACGATATAGAAATTAGGTATGACGGGGATGTTTCTCAAACCTATTTTTATGGAGAAATACCGAGAAGTAAGTCACTTAAAAATGTATTGAATATACTGGAAGAGGGTAACGTACGCTTCCGGTTAACAAAAGAGAAAACGAAAAATGTATTGACGGTACTATCCACACAATAAATGTAGGTGAGTTAATTTTTGATTGTAAACTTAATAAATGACTGGAATGAAAAGAAAACCAACTTAATATAGTAAGATCGAAAAAGCAAAAAAGGCAGTGCTGGGGGGCACTACCTAAAATTTTGAATGCTTTTATACGCCGCCAAAATGACGGCTTGTAGTTAACCATTATAAAAACAACACAAAACATTACAAACATATGATTTTTTGTCCATGTGTTAAAGTCTATTATTGGACTTTAACTTACCGAATATTCGTTATTATGAAGCTGGTGATCGTATTTCTATTCATTGCCATGTTGCAGGTACATGCCGAGGGAACTGCGCAGACGATAAACCTAAAAGTAAATAATTTAACGCTTACCGATGCCATGCGAAGTATTCAGAAACAAAGCGGATATGCTTTTTTCCTGAACGGAAAGGCAATAGCAACTGCACGTGTAAGTGCCGAAATTAAAAATGAAACGCTTGATGTAGCCATGAGCAAACTACTGGCACCTTTAAACCTCGAGTGGGTCATCAAAGATGAAACAATAGTAGTAAAGCGTCGTTATCCAAAAGCGAGCAACGAACGATCCACATCTGTTCCTTTGCAACGGCGTGTAACAGGACGGATAACGGACGGACAGGGGACGCCGCTTATCGGTGCAACAATCACTGTTAAAGGCGAAGCAATTACCACGAACTCGGATAGAGAGGGGGCTTATCAAATAGAAGTACCCCATACCAAGTCCGTTCTAGTCTTCTCCAGCGTCGGATTTACGCCTTCGGAAAAGTTAGTCGGCGAAGAATCTATTATCCATATAGTTTTGAAGGAAGCCGTTAGTGATCTGGAGGAGGTCATGGTGGTTGGTTATGGTGTGCAGAAAAAAGAAACCGCCACGGGTGCGATTGCTTCTATTAAAGGATCGACAATTGCTTCTTCGCCGGCAACTAATGTGACCAACAACTTGCTAGGCAGGGTACCTGGTTTGAGCGCAATTTCACCGAGTGGTGAACCTGGTCGGGATGGAGCAAATTTGCTAATCCGAGGGTTAAATACACTCGGTAATAACAGTCCACTAATTGTCGTAAATGGTGTTCCTAACCGTAGCTTCGAACGCATAAACCCAAATGATATAGAGAGTATTACCGTGTTAAAGGATGCTGCGGCTGCCATTTATGGTGCACAGGCTGCCAACGGTGCTATCATCGTCACGACGAAAAGAGGGAATTCGGGTAAACCTAGGATAAATCTTGATCTCGGAATGGGAATGAATCAACCCACTCGTATACCGAAAATGGCAGATGCCGTACAATACACGACTTTGTTGAATGAACTGGAATATTATAAAAACCCCGATGGAGGATGGTATCAACGATTTACGGAAGAAGATATCAAACTATTCGGTGATGGATCTGACCTCTGGGGACATCCCGACACCGATTGGTTTTCGGAAACGCTTAAACCTTGGTCGGCACAGCATCAAACAAGTATCACATTATCCGGTGGATCAGACAATGTGCAATATTTTATTTCGGCAGGCGAAAAGTACCAGGATGCCTATTATAGAAAAAGCTCATCAGATTATCGCCAATATAATTTTAGATCAAATGTTGACGCCAAAGTGAATAAGTATATCGATGTAGCATTTGACGTCGCTGGCCGTTTGGAAGATTACAATTTGCCGACACGACCTACCGAAGATATTATCTGGTCGATGATTACCCGGGGAAAACCAAACATGCCGGCATACTGGCCGAACGGGGATCCTGGACCGGACATCGAGCGCGGCGATAACCCGGTTGTAATTGTTTCCGATGCGCCAGGTTATGACAGAGTGGATAACTACGTCTTCGAAGGTAATTTTCGGGCTAATATCCGTATACCTTGGGTAGAAGGACTCACGCTGACGGGGAATGCCGCTTATGACCGTTCTTTTCGTTTGCAAAAGGTATTTAATAAACCTTGGTATTTATATACATGGGATGGAAATCCGGATCACGTAACGACGAGAGGAAAACGCGGCTTCGATTCTGCACAATTGACAGAAAACTATTCGGGGGGAGATAATTACTTGTTGAATACGTTTGCTACGTACACGAAATCATTTGATACGGAACATCATATAAAATTGATGGCCGGGATGGAAACTCGTGGAGGAAGAGGGAACAACTTTGGCGCATTTAGACGAAACTTTATTTCGGATGCTATTGAGGAACTCTTTGCGGGGGCAGAGGATCAATTTATGTCCAATTGGGGATCGGCCTCCCATAATAAATACATGAGTTATTTTGGTCGTGCAAATTACGACTTCAAAAATAAATATCTGCTCGAATTTTTATGGCGGTATGATGGTTCGTATATGTTTCCTAAAGATAGACGGTTCGGTTTCTTTCCTGGTGTGTCTTTGGGCTGGCGGATCTCCGACGAAGATTTCTGGGGAGACAACTTGTCCTTCATCAACGACCTAAAGTTAAGGACATCTTGGGGACAAACCGGTAACGACCGTATCGCCGAATACCAGTACCTCGCTACATACGGATTCTCTGATCGAAATTACGGGTTCGGCGTTCCGACAATCGATAACAAACTGCTGGAAGAAATGAAAATTCCTAATCCTAATGTAACCTGGGAGGTGGCGAACCAATTTAATGTTGGATTTGATACTTATATGTTTGGAAATAAATTCTTTTTGGAATTTGATTATTTCAATAATCTGCGATCGCAGATACTGGTGACGCGTAACGCCTCTGTACCGGGGAGTACAGGGTTGGTTTTGCCACCGGAAAACATCGGAAAAGTAAGGAACAACGGATTCGAATTTCATATTGGCTACCAGGACAGTAAAAGTGATTTCGATTATTCGATAGCTTTTAACGCAAGTTATTCCAAGAATAAAATTGTGTTTTGGGATGAAACCCCCGGTATACCGGATTATCAACAGTCTACTGGACGCCCGATGGGTTCCTCATTATATTACGAAGCCATTGGGATATTCAAAGACCAAGCTGAAATTGATGCGCATCCTCACCTCCCTGGTGCTGCTCCTGGCGATATCATATTTAAAGATGTGAACGGCGATCAGGAAATAAACGGATTGGATAGGGTGATGAATACGAAGTCAAGTATGCCAAGGTTACTCGGTGGGTTGACGTTGAATTTTAGCTATAAAAAAGCAATTGATATGAGTATTTTCTTCCAAGGAGCTACCGGTGCTGTGCAGTATATTGACATGGTGGAATCTGGCGACTGGGGAAACTACTATCAGTTTTTTGCGGAAAACCATTGGACACCAGACAACACTGGGGCTGCATACCCTAGGGCGTACAACCGATCAGAACCTTATTGGACTAACTCTGCGAATACATTTTGGTTAAAACCGACCGACTATATCCGTCTGAAAAATATCGAATTGGGGTATAGTTTTTCGCGGAATTTGACCGAAAGAATCGGTGTGGAAAGGCTGCGTATTTATGCGAACGCATTCAACTTATTTACGGTGGATAAACTAAAACATTTTGATCCAGAGGCGATTAAAACCAGTCGGTCATATCCTGCGCAGCGGATCATTAATATGGGGATTGGTTTAACTTTTTAAAAGAGAATGAAAATGAAAAAGCTACTTATTAAAACGATCATATTTTTTTGTCTTTGCATCCACGTGGCATGTGATAAGGATTTTCTGGACTTAGAACCGCTGGGTGAATATTCGGAAACCAACGTCTGGAAAGATTTGAACTTAGCGGAAACATTTGTAAACAAAATGTATATAAACGTTTTCGGAACACCTTTTGCCGCTTGGCGTCTTTCGGATTACAGCGATGAATCCCATTTTGTGCCGGATTGGGGTACAGGCAATTTTAATAAGGGATTAATTACTTCGGATAATTTGTATACTTGGCCTGCAACATACGCTACAGCTCATTTAAATTGGAATTCGCTATATGCCAATATTAGGCAGACCAATATATTTTTCTCGAAAATCGAGGAGATTGCTGCGGATGATCCAGAATTTTCCAATCGGCTGAAAGGGGAAGTTTATTTTATGCGTGCGGCTACTTATCATTATTTAACAACGCTTTATGGTGGTGTTCCGATCGTTACAGATGTGTACGGACTAAATGACGATTTTCTTCTTCCCCGGAATAACTATGCGGAATGTATAGATTTTATCGTTTCGCAGCTTGATAGTGCTGCTTCGTTGTTGCCGGAAAGTTATTCAGCAGATAGAGCCGGGCGGATTACGAAAGGTGGGGCGCTAGGGTTTAAAGCTAAAGTATTGGTATACGCTGCAAGCGATCTGCATAATCCCGAGAAAAATGGCGCTATACTCCATGGTTATGCCAATCCCGAATTGTTAGGTTATACTAACGGTTCTGCTACTGATCGCTGGAGGCTGGCAAAAAATGCTGCCAAAGCGGTTATCGATATGCAAACGTATAGTTTATATGCTGCTGATCCCGCCGAAGGGGATTCTATTCCACAAACCATTGCTGATTATTTTCTCATGAAAGAATTGACAGCGGAAGATATGATAACGATACACTATACACCCAAAACGTCAACCGGCGGTTGGGTAGATCCCGTTATTGCGTCCAATCCAAATGGATATCATGGAACAGGCAACCAGAATCCTATCGGCGATCTGGTGGATGACTACGAAATGAAGGACGGTTCTAAATTCGATTGGGGAAATCCAGTGCACAAAGCGAATCCTTACGTTGATCGTGATGCGCGGTTTTATGCTACGGTGCTTTACGAAGGGGTACAATGGGCGACTCGACCTTCGGATGCGCTGGTGATGGATCCTTATAGCAAGATTCAGACAGGATATGTTTATAACACTAACGGTACCCTGATCAAAGCTGGCCTAGATACCAGGAAAGGACCAATTGAGGATTGGAACGGTAGTTATTCTGGATATTATCTCCGTAAAGCGGTGGATCCCACCATTTCGCCGACGGATGGGAAAAAGCAAGATATACCATTTCGGTACATGCGGTATGCTGAGATACTATTGATCTATGCGGAGGCGTGTAACGAACTGGGTGAAGACGCGGAAGCAAGGGATTATGTCAATAGGGTGCGTAAGCGTGCGGGACAACCCGATTTACCTGAAACGACCAACGGAGACGCTTTACGGAAAGCAATTAGACAGGAGCGTCGTATAGAACTTGCTTTTGAAGACCACCGCTTTTGGGATGTAAGAAGATGGCTTATCGGACCCGAGGCTGCTCATCAAACACACGGGGTAGATATCCGTTATACGGTGAATAGAACACAAGTCGCGTCTTATCGGCAGCCTGATGGATCAACATGGGGCACTCCTGTGTATAATCGTATTCAGATTCCTGGTGATTTGAGAATTTGGGATAACAAGTTGTATTTCTTTCCCATTATGCGCGATGAAATACTCAAAAACGATTTACTCATACAAAATCCTGGTTATTGATCGGTCAATCAGTCTGTTCTAATAGGTTGTGCGGTATATATAGCCGCACAGCTTTAATTTAAGAAATATGATGAATATAAAATGGAAGTTAGCTCTCCGTATGGGCTGGCTGGTGATGATAGCGTTAAGCTGTTCGTTGGGGATGCGTTCGTTTGGGCAAGGACATACTATTGAACTTTCAAATGGCAATTTTTTAAATATACAAACGTGTAATAACCAAACATTCAGAATAAGAGTTTCACCGTCGAACAGTTTTCCCGAAACATTGATGGAGCGCTATGGAATTGTAAAGAAAGATTGGGATGGTAAAACAAAAGTAATAAAGCATGGTTCGGATTACCGGATAACAACAGATCAAAATCTGTTGGAAATCAATGGGAAAGATGGGGAGATTGTCCTTAGGTCGCAATCTGGAAGGGAAATTATCACCCGTTTGTCGGTATTGGAAAAGGGGAATAAAACCTACAAAGGGTTGCATGAAGCTGTGACGGATTATGAGCAAGCACTAACCAAAAGGGAAATTATCGGAGATACGACAAGCGAAGATCGCATTTCGGAAGTTGTTAAACAAGGAGAAAACCCCTTAGAACCGGCTATAGCGCGTCTATCGATTAGACCAGATGAACGTTTCTATGGTGCTGGTGCGGCCAGTCGTAAAGCTATTGAGCACCGAGGATCACTCCTGCGAATATGGGCGACGTATCAGCAGTCGGATATGGTTTCGCCATTTCTTGTTAGCTCAGGTGGTTGGGGGATTTTCAACAATACCACGGCTTTGAACTATTTTGATGTAGGACATTTTAAAGAAGATCAACTTTACGTGTACAATACGGATGGAACAGTTGACTTTTATTTGATGACGGGGCATTCCTTGGAAAACACCATCGATCTGTATACCACGATAACGGGTAAGCCATATCTGTTACCTAAATGGGCTTATGGATTAGCGTTCGGAGGGAATATGATGGAAGATCAATTCCGGATGTTGAACAATGCAGTACAGTTCCGAAAGGAAAATATTCCGGTTGATGTATATTGGATCGAACCGCAGTGGATGGCTAAATTTTATGATTATTCTGCGGAGAAAGATTGGGATCTGTCCAAATTTCCGGCTTACTTTTTCTGGCAGAAAGGCGAAGGTAACCGTTATGAGAACAAACAGTTATTTTTATCCAAATTACGCCAGCTAGGTTACCATGTAGCGTTATGGTTGTGTATCGATCATGATCTGAGTATTGAAGAGGAAGATCATTTGGCTGCTCAACACGGCGGTAAACAATCGGGCCAAGCGCATTGGTTCCCCCATCTGATGAAATTTGTTGATCAGGGAATAGAGGGGTTTAAGCTAGATCCGGGACGTACGTTGGACGAGCATCCCGATAGAATATATTACAATGGATATACGGACCGGGAAATGCACAATTTAAATCAAGTGTTGTTGCCCAAACAGATGTATCGTGTTTTCCGCGAACATAAAGGAGTTCGGTCTTTTCATCACTATTGTGGCGGATATGCTGGAAGCCAACATTGGGGAGCATCCACCGCCGGTGATAATGGCGGTGGTCGGGATGCACTCTATGACCAACTGAATCTCGGTTTGAGCGGATTCCTTAATACTTCTGCGGATGTATTGGATGCGGTAGAAGATGTGAAAGCAGGTTTTCATTTTGGGTTTTTCCTGCCATGGGTGCAAATCAATAGTTGGGCAAGTATGCATTATCCTTGGTATTTTTCTCCGGAATACAAGGAAACATTCCGCTTCTATGCACAATTGCGTAACAGCTTATTGCCGTATATCTACTCAACCGCTATATACGGCAGCCAAACTGGAATGCCCATCCTGCGGGCAATGCCCTTAGTATTTCCACAGGATAAGGAAGTGGAAAATATGACGACGCAGTTTATGTTTGGAGAACATCTGTTGGTTAGTGCGTTTACAGATTCTATCTATTTGCCGGCAGGTAAATGGGTGAACTATTGGTCGGGTGAAAAGATAAAGGGTGGGCAGACCGTTTCGCCAAGCATTCCTGCACATACTGGTGGTCAGCTTTTTGTGAAGGCTGGTGCCATAATTCCGTTCCAAAAGCCGATGCAATATGTTGGTCAAAATTCGTTAGACACACTAATCTTGAAGGTTTATCCGGCAGGGAGCAGTGCATACACTTTATTGGAAGACGATGGTGTATCGTTTGATTTTGAACAAGCAAAGATTTCCAAAATTTACTTCGAATGCAAAGAAGAAGAAAATGAAATCGAATTCATCATATCTCCCGCAGTAGGTTCATACGAAGGAATGTTAGAAAAACGAGTTTATGAGATTGTGTTTAATGAGCATCGTACGCCTTCCCGCGTCGAATTAAATGGTCGGTTACTCGAAACTTGGGAAACGAAAAAGGGTGTATTACATGTTTCGGTACAGCAATCGGATATTCATAGGCAGCAGTTGTTAAAAATTTCAATGGAGGATTAGGTGTATGAAATATTTTATAATGTTATTATTGATCGCTCTCTGGAGTGGTAAAGTATTATGTCAATCGATGGAAAACGATTGGCATAAGATGAATCGATCAAAAGAGCGTGCATTACAGGACTTCCAGCAGCAAAAATTTGGTATGTTCATACATTGGGGGTTATATGCTATTCCCGGTGGGATATGGAATGGAAAAACAATGGAGGAAATGGGGATTCCCAGTGTAGCAGAATGGATACAGTTAGTTGCGAAGATCCCCCGAAAAGAATATGCCGATTTAGCCGCTTTATTTAATCCTGTCGATTTCGATGCGGACCATATTGTCACCATGGCCAAGGAAGCCGGAATGAAATATATCGTCATCACTAGCAAACACCATGACGGTTTTGCACTATTCGAGTCGAAAGTCAGCGATTTCGATATCATGGATGCAACGCCGTTTAAGCGTGATATTGTGCGGGAATTGTATGAAGCCTGTAAACGGCACCAGTTGGAGTTCGGGGTGTATTACTCCCATAATATTGATTGGGCAGATGGGACTGACGCACAATATGCGACAACAAAAGCAGCCAATGATCTGATGGGTAAAAATACGGATGGCTTCGGCGCAAATTTATGGGATCCTAGTCCCAATACCTTTTCTTCTTATCTTAAAAGCAAGGCAATTCCGCAGGTAAAAGAATTACTGGAGCAATATCCGGATATCCGTTATATTTGGTTCGATATGCCAGGGCTGATGACACCGGAACAGAGCTATGCATTTTATAAAACGGTATATGATATCAACCCAGATGTCATTATCGCTGAACGTATTGGCAATGATATGGGGGATTATGCAATTCCTGGAGACAACCGTATCCCGGCGACAGACGACCAATTTGATAAACCTTGGGAAGCCATTGGCACATTTAACCATTCCTGGGGGTACAAAGCGTACGATCAAGATTGGAAAAATGTAGATGAGTTACTTTACTGGCTTGTTGAAATTGTGAGTAAAGGTGGCAACTATATGCTAAACATTGGTCCGGACGCGAAAGGAAATGTTGCACCAACAGTCATGAACAACCTACAAAAACTCGGTAGTTGGATGACGGTGAACAACCAAGCAATATACGGATCTAAACCTTGGAAAGTGCAGCGCGAAGGTCCGACGACCGTTAGTATAACAGATACTGAACAACGCGAGAAGGAAGGGTTTAAAGCTGAATTCACATCGGAAGACTTTTGGTTTACGGAACGTGGGAATCAACTCTATGCTATATCACTGGAATTGCCCGAGAGCCATATAGCCCTTGTGAAAAGCTTAGCTAGGGGAAAAGTTGATGTGAAACAAGTGGAGATACTGGGGGTCGGCAAAGTTGCTTTTAGACAAACAGAAGAAGGACTTACAGTAAAACTACCAAAATTAGTTCGGAAATTACCGAAAGGGTATACCTTAAAAATAACACAAAATTAAATCCAGATAGTAATGAACCGCATCTATATCGTTTTTGTTTTATTTTTAGGTTTTGGTGTCGATGGGAGTGGCCAAACCCGACCTTTAGAAAATCCTTCTTCCATACGAGATGCTCAAAAAATACTGTTCTTGGGAAATAGCATAACGTATGCGGGGTACTATGTGGCCCTATTCGAAAGTTTTTTGATAACGGCGTTTCCAACCGCAGAAATTGAAACCATTAATCTAGGATTGCCGAGCGAAACTGTCTCGGGTCTTAGTGAAGATGGTCATGCTGATGGAGCATTTGTTCGTCCATGGCTGTTTAGCAGGCTTGATAATGTCATCAAACGGATAAAACCGGACGTTGTCTTTGCGTGCTATGGTATGAATGACGGAATCTATCAGCCTTTTAGTGAGTCGAATTTTCAGCGTTACAGAGAGGGGATGACCGCTTTATATACAAAGCTTAAAGCGGCACAGGTTAAACGGATCATCTTTATCACACCAAGTGTACATGAAGATCCTATATTGGGGCTTAACGGCTATAACCTCGTGCTTAATCGATATGCGCAATGGCTAATTGATCAACGAAAGGAAAGAAACTGGGAAGTAATAGATATACATTTTCCTATGCAAGACTACCTGATGGCAAAAAAGACCCTTGAACCTAATTTTAAACTAGCAGAAGATGGTATACATCCTGGTTTGGAAGGACATCGGTTCATAGCAGAAAAACTAATACGTTATGTCGATGATACTTTTGCCGCAAAGGATTTTTTATCCCGTTGCCTTGATCCTACTTCCGGTTATTACTCCCTTTATAAATTATTGGAAGAGCGACAGGAAATAGTAAAAAATGCATGGCTAACATATACAGGGCATAAACGACCGGGATTGCCGGCTGGACTTCCACTTGATGAAGCGAACAAAGAAAGTATGCGCATCAAAAATGAAATACATAAATTACAAAACATCAATCAAATTCAATAACAATGAAATATCAGATTATCATTTTTCTTCTTCTGTTGCTACCCATTAAAGATTTAACTGCTCAAAGTAAATCCGAGCCTTTTGAAGGTGTTCCAGGATGGCTTGAAACCCAGGAAAAGCGCCTAGCTTGGTTTAAGGAAGCACGGTTCGGTATATTTATTCACTGGGGGTTATATAGTGCTGCCGGAGGTGTTTTTGAAGGCAAAACGTATCCACAGCATTATGCGGAATGGATACAAACTTGGGGTAAAGTACCTAGTAAGCGATATGCAGAACATTTAAGACCTAAATTTACATTGCGTGATTTTGATCCGAAACAATGGGCCAAGTTAGTGAAAGAGTCGGGGGCAAAGTATATGATCCTGACATCACGCCATCACGAGGGCTTCAGCTTATTTAACAGTAGGCAACCTTTTGCTATGGCTAATGATGTAACCGGAACGGCGAATCTTTCGCCTGCCGGACGCGACCTTTACCGGGAGATTATGGAAGCTTTCCAGCAAGAAGGGCTAAAAACAGGGGCCTATTACTCGTTATTGGATTGGCAACATCCAGATTCGTATGAAGCTTTTCAGTTAAACCCTAATCCAGCAGGGCATGTTCCCGACCATGAACGATACAAGGATTATCTGTATGGGCAAGTAAAGGAGTTGGCAAACAATTACGGTTCACTGGACGTATTATGGGCTGATTTTAGTAATAAAGACTATGAAGGCGAAAGTTGGGGAACCAAAAGAATGTTAGCGGATCTTATTAAATGGCAGCCGAATATATTGATTAATAATAGGTTCTGGAACGGATTGGAAAATAAAAATGGAGATATTGGAACACCAGAGAAATATGTCCCACCTACAGGTATTGCTGGAATCAATTGGGAAGTAAATCATACGATGAACGAAAGTTATGGTTATAGTGCACATGACCAAAACTGGAAAAGTTTTCCACAGATTATGCATTTGCTGATAGAAACTGTTAGCAAGGGTGGAAATTTTCTTTTAAATGTGGGGCCTGATGGTAACGGTAAGATTCCAGACCAGGCGATGGAAATATTGGAGAGGGTAGGACAGTGGATGTCGGTAAATAGCGAATCCATTTATGGAACACAGGCGAGTCCGTTTAGAAAGCTGGATTGGGGTTATTGTACCATAAAAGGGAACAAGCTTTATCTACATGTCTTTGATATCCCGAGTGGTAATGTAATTAATGTGCCTCTGAAAAATACCGTGAAAAGTCTCCACGAGATGGGGTCGGAAGATATTCCGATGGAAGCAGTTCCGCAGGAAATAGGTATAGGAATTTCTATACCCTCATTTTCGTTGGAGGATGGACCCAAGGTGTTGGTGATGGAGGTCGAGGGAGCTCTGGAGATAGAAGAGAATGTGACACAGGCATTATCGGACGGAAGGATTGTCCTATCCGCTGATAACGCCGATATCCATACGACACATGGGATGAGTTTAAGTGGTGCGAGCCATGATTTTAAACGTCCTAACGCCCTCGCCGGATGGAGCCATACCGATGATAAAGTGTCTTGGAAAGTAAAGATACAGCGGCCGGGGGAATACGATGTGTTGATAAATTATTTACCGTTACCTAAAGACGGAGGAACAATTGTTTTCCACACGGACGGCACCAAGTTAACTTACCGCTTTGAAGCAAAGGAATTAAAAGCGTTTGAAGAAGTAAAAATTGGCACGATCGAAATACCGCAAAAAGCAATCGGGGAGCCATTTGTTCCGTTTGTATTGGAAGCGCTCTCTATTGAGGGAAACGCTTTGCCGGAAATTAGTGCTGTGAACTTAGTTCCTAAACAAGATTGATTTAACACGAGAACAATGAAAAGAAGAGATTTTATAGATAGAAGTTGGAAGTCTGCGGTTGCTTTTACCATTGTTCCGCGCAGTGTCTTGGGCGGAAGCGGATTTTTGGCGCCAAGTGACAAAATTCAAGTTGGCTTTATCGGTGTAGGAAAACAGAGTCTGAATTTGTTGGAGGGATTGAACGGGTGCCCGGAGGTGGTTGTTCAGGCGGCTTGTGACGTGGATAGTAAGAAATTAGATTACTTTGTCAAAGCGGCTGCAACGGCCCAAAGTACGATGAGGAAATCAAACTCCTCCATTGGTAAATATGTAGATTTTCGAGAACTGTTGGCGTCAGCATCAGTGGATGCTGTCGTTATCGCAACGCCAGATCATTGGCATGCGCAGATCGCTGTGGATGCAGCCAAAGCAAAAAAAGATATTTATTGCGAAAAACCACTAGCCCTGACCATAGCAGAAGGAAGAGCTATGGTGGACGCCGCCAGGAAATATGAGATTGTCTTTCAAACAGGGAGCATGCAACGTTCGTCGTTTAACTTTAGACAAGCGGCGGAATTGGTATACAACGGATATATTGGGGATGTGAAGGAAATCAATGTGTCGGTAGGGGAGCCCGTAAGACAATGTGACCTGCCTTCCTTTCCTATACCTGATTATTTAGATTGGGATATGTGGATCGGCCCCTCTTTGTACCGTGGCTATAACCCCATTTTATCCCCACCTATAGAAGACGATAAATGGGCATGGTGGCGAGGATATCGGGATTTTGGTGGAGGGTATATTACGGATTGGGGAGCACATATGTTTGACATTATTCAATGGGCTTTAGGTATGGATAATGGTGGGCCAGTTCAGTTTATACCTCCTGAAGCTCCACAGGCAGAAAAGGGCTTGACATATATCTATGAGCAGGGTACACGTGTCAATCATGTTGATTGGGGAGAACCTAATGCCATCCAGTTCATAGGAACCGACGGCATCATAGAAGTAGGCCGGTCGTTTTTAAAAACAAATCCGACGGCACTTGCCGACCAAAACTTAACGGTTAACGATAAGCGTCTGTATTATAGTGATAATCACTATCAGGACTGGGTGAAAGCTGTTCAAAACCGTTCAAAACCGATTTGTGACGTGGAGATCGGTCAGCGTACATCGACAGTTTGTAACGCAGTTAATATTGCTTATGAGTTACAAAGGAAATTGCGATGGGATCCAGTAAAAGAGGAATTTGACGATCCATTTGCCAATATGATGCGAAGCCGACCTTATCGAGGAGATTGGAGTTTATAGTCAGGAATAATACTCGCTGGTACGTTATTTTGTTGTTTTTTTGCAACCCGTCATTTTATAATCTTGAGTATCTTTATGGAATAATAGCAAGTTATGATCATTAAATTAATCGCGCCGCTCATCGTATTGATCTGATGGTTGCAAAACACGAATGGGTAAATTTTAACAAAAAACGAATCTTCGCATTTCTATCTCTACTGCATCTTCTATAAATGAAATTACAAAAAACAACTGGGAGCAAAGAGGCGTTCAACCTATGGCGACGTACTTCAGTACGTCGCTGTAGGTATATGCAGATTATAAATTGATATGCCGCCGTAAACAATCGGCTGTAATGGAATTAGGATCTTTCAATAAATCTGAAACATTCCCGGAAAACACAACCTCACCACCATATTTGCCTGCTCCAGGCCCGATATCTATTATCCAATCTGCTTGAGCGATTATATCAAGATTATGCTCAATAACGATGAGCGTATTATTGTTGTGAATGATACTATTCATAAAGTTCAATAACTTTTTGGCATCGCTTGGGTGTAAGCCTGTGCTTGGCTCATCAAGAACGATTATTTTATTGGAGTTCTTCAGTTCTTTGGTTAATTTCAATCGTTGCCTTTCGCCACCGGAAAAACTACTCAGCCTTTGCCCTAATGTAAGATACCCTAAACCTAACTGGAGCAATGTGTCGAAAGATTTTTGATATCGATCATCGCGGAAAAAATCAACGGCTTCTTCCACGGTCATATCCATTATTTCGACGATATTTTTGTTGTTGTATTGATAGGTTAAGACCTGCGGTTTGAAGCCAGAGCCTATGCACACTTCGCAGGGCTGCTCCACATCATCCATAAATGCCAGATCAATTTTTACCACTCCAATTCCTTTACAATTTTCGCAGGCTCCTTCGCTATTTCTACTAAAAAGCCTGTCTGATACATGGTTTGTCGTTGAAAACAGTTTTCTTATATCATCGGACAACCCCAGATAGGTAAGTAGATTTGAGCGTATGCTTGCCGCAAATAACGATTGGTCGATTATCGTGGTTTCTGGATAAAATTTGGGCAGTACCTTGCCGATCAGTGTACTTTTGCCTGAACCGGCAACTCCTGTAACGACCGTTATGACATTTTTGGGAATCTCAATCTGGATATTTTTAAGATTATACAGATTAGCGTTTCGGATTTGTAAATATTCATTCGAAATTCTGGGTTTGTCCTTAATTTTTGGGATTTTTGCAAAGTACAGACCGGTTTTCCCTCTTGAATTTTTCAGGTTTTCGAATGTCCCCTCGTAGATAACTTCTCCGCCTTTTCTTCCTGATTCGGGACCCATGTCAACAACCCAATCAGCGATTTTGATTAAATCCGGATCGTGCTCAACGATTAATACCGTATTGCCTTTATCCCGTATTTGTTTAATAATGGAAGAGATATTTTGCAAATCCTTAGGATGGAGTCCAATACTGGGTTCGTCAAAAATATAGAGTAAATCGGTAAGGCTGTTTCCAAGGTTCCTCACCATTTTTATGCGTTGACTTTCCCCACCCGACAAGGTGTCTGTTCTTCTATCCAATGTCAAATATTGTAAGCCTATCTGAACGATGTTTTGAAGTTTCTTTTTTAGTTCGTCGAGAATTATCGCAAAGGACGACGACTGCAAAGAACCAATAAATTCCAAGAGCTCGTCTACCGAAAGAGTGGCACATTCGGCAATGTTTTTTCCATTTATTTTACAGGATAAAATTTTGTCATTCAACCTTTGTCCATTACATAGAGGACAAGTTTTGGTGATAACAATATTTTTTAAAACTTCTTTTCGACTAATATTTTCCTTTGACTGTTTCTTTAAAAATGCTTTTTCAATTCGGGGTATTATACCCTCATACTTGACTGTTTTTCCCCACTCTTTATTAGGGTTCTTCGGTTTGTGTTCGGTAGCGTTCAAAAGTATATTCCATTCCTCCTTCGTATAGTCTTCAAGTTTTTTGTCATTGTCAAAATAACCTGATAACGTATATCTCGTTAAACGCCACCCACCGGGTTGAAAAGTCGGAAACATGATCGCACCCTCGTTTAAAGACTTATGCTTGTCTATAAGGGTGTCTATACGGACGGTTTGTACAAAACCTAGCCCTTCACACTCTTTACACATTCCTAAAGGGTTATTAAATGAAAAGACATTTGAATAGCCTACAAAAGGGCTTCCCATACGGGAGAAAAGTAATCTTAAAGATGCATAAACGTCGGTGGCTGTTCCAACGGTCGACCTCGCATTTCCTCCTAATCTCTTTTGGTTAATAATATTAGGAACATTTAAGTTGTCAATTTTATCCACGTCTGGGATGCCAATGTGCTGCAAACGGTTTCGGATAAAGCTCCCCTGTGTTTCGTTGAATTGTCTTTGTGCTTCAGCGCCTATTGTCTCAAATACTAATGACGATTTACCCGAACCGGACACACCTGTAAATACGGTTATCTTATTTTTGGGTATCTGTAAAGAGATATTTTTCAGGTTATTTTGACGTGCATTTGTGACGCGAATGTGTTTCATATTTGTTGACTATTGAAAATAGCTAACAATAAATGTTCCGTTATAAGGATGAAAGTTTTTATTCTGTCCACACAACAGGGCCTTTCAATGCTTCAGACGAGATTTCTCCTGCAGCAATGACCGGAATAACACCATGACCATCCGTATCCACTTGATAGGTCTTTCCATCGACAGGGACGATCTTCATGTAACTTTGATAGCTCGGCACACTCCCCGGTACACCTATTGTAGTTTGTCCAGCTCCGAACACGATAAAGCGGCCATCGGGCGAGAACGCTGGACTGGCTTCTCTTTCTTGACTTTCCGTAGCTTGGTAAAACTCATCGGTTGTGAGATTTAGTATCCAGATCCGCTTTTGGTAAATCATGGCCAGCTTTGTTCCTTGTCGATCTGCCGTAATCTGTCCAAAATTCTCATTAGGAAATTCCTTGATGATTTCACCTTTGGTATAAGGAGGCGGGAATCTTACAAGGGCGTTTTTCCAGGTGATCACCAGCGAGTTATCGGGTAGCCAGCAAGAATTGGAGTTGCGATCTACCTGCTCATTGTTTATTCTTTCGATGTGGGCAATGATTTTGCCTTCTTGAGGTGATAAGACTACAAAGCCTTCATCAAATGTTGGATCAATGCAAAATAGGCTTTTATCGGGTGATAGCGTTCCCGAAATGTACACTGTACCGCCGTTTATTGGCCTGTAGTAGAACTCGTTAATAGCTTGCTCTTCAGCAAAACGTCGGTAGGTAAATTTGACTTGGTCCGGCATGCCATCACTTCGGCCATCCCGCATTTCCAGGATGTTTTCGCCGTCCAGCGATATGTCCCAATCATACCAGCTTCGACTTGTTTTCCATATTACTTCCGTCATGGAGGGAAGCGCTATCGACGTATGTCCGTCATAGTTTTGGAAGAAGAGCTTTCCAGAAAGCATCCCGTTATCATTTGGTTCACCCGTATCTGAATCTTTTGAACATCCGAATACTAGGAATACCAATAGCAGTAGATATATAGTATTTGTTTTCATCGATTTACCTCTTTATGTAAATAAAACACCAATTTCGGTTATTTCGGTAGATCGGTCAATCCACGAATACAGGGATTTTATAACGAATAGCAAATCTCGCCCAGCCAAGGGAGCTTAGGAGTGTTTGGGATCGCTTCCGCGTTTACTTTCGGGCGGGAAGATTTAATCCCAGATATGTTCACGTCTATATTACGTGAATTGCAACAGCAGTTTTCTGAAGTAGATATGAAGCCATTGGCATATTATTTCCAACGGCATATCGAATTAGATGGCGATGAGCACGGGCCACTAGCTATGGAGAGGATACGCGAGCTCGGTGGAGATGACGAATCTAAATGGGATGCTATCGCGGATGGATTAATGTCTGACCACTAAATAGCTGATAACTTTTTACGGAACGTCCCATTCAAAATCGGTAATGACAGGATCCGACTTTTCGGCCTTGACCAGCTTTAGGCCATTGTTCTGATATATAAAGAGATCTGTTGCCTTCCACGTCCACTGTTTACCTTCCCGTGTATTGATGCCTGTAACCTCATAAGCGATGGCAATTTTGCCATCAGCAACGGTGAGGTCAATCCGGTCAAAAGTTTCTTGAGAAGTAGCACCATCGGGGATGGTGGGACAGCTTTCCAGTTTTTTCAAGACAGCTTTGTCGTCACGAAACCACTTGCGCAGGAAGCCAAGGTGGGTATCTGAACATTGATAACCGAGATTTAGTGCGGTAAGTATCTTGCATTTTAGGTTGCTGCGTGATGCGGTTGCTTTGCCATCCCAGGCACATTCGTTGCCGATGAAAGTGGCAACATAGCCTAGTGCGGCCTTTTCGGGGTCGGATATACTATCTACATAGGCTTCGTCCAGCATGATGGTACTGACAGTCGCGTCGTATTCTTCCATGAATTGTTCCTCGCGCCAAAGAAATTTGACCGATCGGGGTTGTAACTCGAGAAGGTCTGCTTGTCTCGCTTGCGTATCGTTTTTGCTTGATGATTGGCAAGCTTGTAGTGCAACGAGTAAGAGGATGCAATAGATAAACCAATATAAGGAGAAACGTTGAGAAATGCGTATCGATCTGTCCATATACTAAGCAAGCTAAGATAATTTTTTCATTTATCAAACAAAAATAGGTTTTACAGGTGGATACTAGGAAATAAGAAGAGCGTATATCGCATTCGATAGCAATAATAAAACACCCGGAGCGTATGCTCCGGGTGTACATAATGCTGTTTTGCTGTATACCGTTTTGCTGTTTTATCAGTTGGTTATGGTAATACTATTTGATGTATTCAAATAGAGGCTCGAGTGCCCTGCTTCATTGTAAGGACCCGCTGGATAATAAACCAAAAGTTCGTTGTACTCACCCACCGGAAAGCCTTCCGGTATTTGAAACGTAATGCTAGTTGCCGTTTTACTGGTTATTGACACCGATTGGTAAGTGTTGGTAAGATAATTCCCAATCTCCATTTTCTCCGCTCTATCTGTTTTTACGCCGGCGAGGGTAATGGTGTCGCCTGCTTTGGCGGATATAGTTGATCCTGGTGCAACTAATGTTACAAATGGGTTTTCCGCCACCTCAAACGGAGATGTTTCGTAGAAAATAGTGTAACCGGAGGAAACAATCCTTAAGCCGGAGAAGGTTCCCAATACAGTTGCCAGAACATTATAGCCAAGTTCGGTGCTATGTTGTATTTCGACTTCATGATCGTTGCCGGCAATGTCGACAAAATACACTTTTGCACCTTCCGCTAACGTATCAAAATAGTCGCCACGAATGGAAAGCCCGAAGTTTTGAAAGATATACTGCTTCCCTTCATAGGTTTGTAATCCCCCGAAAGTTCTGACATACGGTTTGGGACGGTTGTTTGGAACACGCAGGCGATAGGTTTTTGTGTAGCCTGTTTCTGCAGTAACCGTATAGGTCACGTCTTCGCCGAGAGAAATCACTTCTCCTGACGCTGGCGAAATGCTTGCTCCATCGGCGACTTGGATTGTCGGTGTGATCGTTTCAGGAATCGTTTGCCCGACGGGCCAGTATAAGACAATAGAATCTCCATCTATAGCGCCTTTCACGATATCACTTTCATCGATGGCAACGGTGAAGTTCACGATATCGGTGTAGGGTAGTAATGGTTGTTCTTTTTTACAGGCAACTGCAACTACTATAGCTACAGTAAAGATGTTGATACGGGTAAATAGCTTCATCATGATTATTTCGTTATAGTTATACCCCACCAACCAGGAGATGATGGTTCAAATTCACCGCAAACAATGGACGGGATGTGTGTGCCCATCGGCGTATCGTCGGGTACGCGAATGACAACTTTTTTAGTGTCCTGACTGAGTATCTCCAACATTTTTTTCGCTCCATCGATCGTGAAGTAGGCTTCTCGGACATCATGTATTGCTGTAGACGAGCTTTCGAGGGTGAAAGTTTCGCCTGTTTTGATGGTAACGGGTGTGTATACAAATGAAGTTGGTCGTCCCCATACCAACTGTACCGGATAAGTTGTCGTTGCGCTTAATGCTAGGTGTGAAACTTTTATCTGATACAACCCAGGCGAAAGCTCTTGAGGTATCTGTAAGGACCCGTAGGCATAGATTTTTTTCCCGTCAGCACCAATCGCTGGTGCTACTCCCGCTGGGCCAGACCCTGTATTGGCTAAAAAGGGATAATCTTGACCGTTCTTATCGACGAGTGAAGCTTTGATAAGGGTTGGATCGGTGGTATGAAAGTTTCCTCTGATACTGATTCTGTTATCGCCGATGGTCCATAAGGCAGTTTGATCGGCCGTAGAAGGCTCCGTAATAACCAGCGGCGAAACTTGCTGTAAGTGAATAGTCAATGTATAGCTCGTTCTACTATGGTCTGCTCCAACAACAGTATAGACCGTACCATCGGCGAGGACATCGACCGGTATCGACTCTTCGAGTAAGCTCGCGCCGTCGCTTAACTTAATTTCTGGATCGATTACGGAGAATTGATAGTAGAAGGGCAGATAAAGGGAGATCGTTTTATCTGATTCATCAACTGCTCCAATGATTTCACCATCTGCAGTGGGAACTTTAAAGCTTAGTATACGGCTCTGGCTTAACACAGGAAGTTCTTCGGTTTTGGTGCATCCTACGATACCAACGAGAATGCATAATAGCATCTTGGTTAAAGATATAAACTGTTTCATATAGTGAGCGTAATTATGGTTTGATTTCGAAATGTTTGGCGCCTGCAGGAATAACAACATATTCAAAGGTGAAGAACATATGTGGTGTATCTTTGAACCATTCATCTGGTGTAAATGCATCTTCATAACAGGAGATCATTTTGATCTTTGCGATATCCCCCCTTGGTGTTTTGACAATGACAGTACGTGCGGGAATCACGGTACCGTCATTGGTGGTCAACGATGAACCCAAAGCATACGCAACATGTGTCTTTTCTGTCGTTCCGTCTCCTAAAATTGTGCCACCAAAATCATACAGATACCACCCAATACCTTCACCGAAGGCGCCGGCATCGTCTGTACCGATGATACCGCTTCCTGATTTGAATTGTGAATCGTTAGGTACTTCCGTGACCTCGTCAAAGGGTTTCTCCAGAATAAGAATACCGCCTTTTCCTGCTCCACCATAACCAAAATTGGTTGAATTGGTGCCATTATTTCCGCCTAGGAAACTATTATAAAGACCACTGAAAGAGAGATCCCAACGCATGGTCTTCGATTGTGCGTTTGGTACTTCTTGTCCGGTCTCGAGACTGAAATAGATGGCTGGTTTTGCTTCTGTAGGATTGTCGTCGTCCGCTTCCATGGCCAAATTTTCAACACGGTGCAATTTGTAGTAGAATTCTTCGTCTGGCGCTGGATCCGGATCGGGTTGTGGATCGTCGTTTTTGCTACAGGATAGACAAGCTGCGCACATTAATAGTATTAGCAGCCTCGATGTTAGATAGTTATACTTCTTCATTTTGACGTTTGGAATTAATAATTCTTTATTTGTATTGAATCTAAATAAATTTAACGCGAATATGATTGTTTATTTTTAAATAAATGTCTGCGTAACTGTATTTCGTATATGAAAATTGACAATTCTTATTTTATACGGTATCGTAGGATGGATTTATCGATGCACACGATGAGATGGCAAGTGCTAACCGTTCTTTGTAAGCCGGATTTGAACGAGGAAGGTAATAATAAAAACACCTGGAGCATATGCTCCGGGTCATTCAGCAATGACGCCATCGTAAGGTCGATGCAAAATAGGTTTTTATCTGGAGATAGCGTTGCTGAAATATATAGTCTACTACCGTTGGCGGGATATCCCTAACGGTTTTCGCTTTCTTCTGCCTTTCCGGCAGCAATAAGTTCGTCAACCTCCTGCATTTCTCCGTTTTCGAGATGCTTTACTTCTTCTTCCTGATCGTCTGATTCGACGTCGATGTGGAAAGTGCAGCCTATTGGAAAGTGATCGGAGCCGACAGATGGATAAATAAATAGCTTATCTATTATTATCGTTGTACTGTGGAATAATAAGTCTAACGGAACCCGAAAAAACCAATATTTGGCATGAAAGGTTGATAGGATGCCCCGTCCAATACGTGCGTCGATAAGTTCACTGGTTTTCTTAAACAAAATAGAGGATCTTGCCCATGCGACATTATTGAAATCGCCCGTGACGACAACGGGTAATGCATAGTCTCTCACTTTTTTCGCTACTGCTAGCAAATCGCCGTCCCTTTCTTTGGAATTATCTTCCTCCGTTGGGCTTGATGGGGGTGGGTGTACAGCAAAGAAAATAAAGCGATGGCCATCGTTTGTTTCGAGTTCAGCTTCTATACTGGGTACATCGTCCGCAACAAAATAATGGGTCTGTATATTGTGAACCTTTAATTTTGTGTAAAGATGCATCCCGTAGGTATTCTCTAATGGCACCTTCTTTTGGTAGGGATAGTCCTTTTCTAGGGGGTGCAATGCTTTTTCCCAGTCAGCGTTACTCTCCATCGTGACAAAAATGTCTGGCTGCTCTTGCTCGATCAGTTCGATAAAGCGATGGTATTCGCTGTTGAATTGATAGATGTTGCAGGAAATGATGTTTATTTTATCGGAACTAGATGATGTTTTGGAAGGCTTTTGTTTTTTCCAGAATTTGGTGTACCGCATTAAGATGTAGATATGGTAGACAATCAGTATGAACTGGACGGTTTGAATTATCCAAAGCCAGATACTATCCTCTACATATATCATCGTTATGCCGAAGGCAATAATTTGTAGGATAACGAGCTGTATTTTGATAAATTCGGCTACACGGAATAACCAATGCTGATGTTGGATAAACGGCAATACACTTAAAAGAATGAAGATTGTAGAGATAACAGCGAGTGTCGTAACCATAGTGAATGTCTTGAATTGCCTCGAAAGATAATTAAAAGTAATAATTTCCCAAGTGTAAATTCATTCATTGTCGTATTTTTTTAGCTTTCATATAATGATCCAAATTGCTTTTTATATACGAAATTTGATATGGATTTGTTTGTTGTCTAGAATAAGTCTAAATTAGAGAAATTTTAATTGTTCTAAATAATTATTCTGATTTATTATGCGAAAAATCTTAATTGCTGTATGTGTTCTTGCCCATACGCTATTGTATGCCCAACAAAAAGTAAAAATATACGGGAAAATTCTATCTGCGGATAGCCAACCTGCTGCTGGTATCACGGTCAATATAAATGGTCTGGGAAAATCCTCCTATACCGATGCAAAGGGAAATTATACGTTCAACGATATCGATACGGGAAGATATATGCTTGCGATATCTGCGGTAGGCATAAAGCCATTGTCCCGTGAAATCTATATTCGCCCAGGTGGTCGATTGCAAATTCCGACAATTTACTTAACGGAAAATCGCGCCTCTTTGGAGGAAATCAATATTTATGGGATACGGAATACGTATACGCGGAAAACTAGTCCCTATGTGGCCAAGATGCCTTTACGCAATCTAGAGAATCCACAGTCGTACGCTGTTATTACGAAGGAGCTGTTGCAGAGCCAGGTAAATACAAGTTTTGACGATGCCTTGGCGAATGTTTCTGGTGTGGACCAGCTGTGGGGTGCGACCGGTCGCCCGGGAGATGGATCGTCTTATTATACATTACGTGGATTTACAACGCAGGTTGCTATGGTCAATGGTGTAGTAAGTATTGCCAGCGGAAGTCCCGATCCAGCAAATCTGGAAACAATTGAAGTGATTAAGGGACCCTCCGGTTCATTGTATGGCGGGGCGGCTATCGGCTTTGGTGGTTTGATCAATAATGTGACGAAAAAGCCTTTGGATACCCTTGGTGGACGTGTAAATTATATTTTTGGATCTTTTGACCAACATCGGGTAACGGCAGATGTATACGGTCCGCTTTCGAAGGATCATAAATGGTTAGGACGTGTAAATACAGCCTTTACAAGCACGGGTACTTTTCAGGATGCCGGATTCAACAGATCTTTCTTCATTGCTCCATCTTTATTATATCGGGCCAACGAGCGTTTGGATATCCAGCTCGATGCTGAAATTTACCAAAGTAAAGCGACCAACCCCTTGATGGTATTTCTAAATAGAAGTCGTGACCTTTTTGCACGTACACCATCTGAGCTGCAGTTTGATTTCGATAAATCGTATACGCATAACGATGTGACATTTAAGAATCCGGTCGCCAATATTCGTGGAAACGTAAACTATCGTCTGGATGACCGCTGGACGTCCAATACGACGGTCAGTTTCAATCAACGGAAATCTGATGGTTATTTCCAATATGTGATGTACCTGGAACCAGGCAACGATACGTTGATCAGCCGTTATGCCGGAGATCAGGATTATGTGGCGAAAGTCTTCAATGCACAGCAGAATTTTGTGGGGGATTACCGGATCGGAACAATGCGTAACCGTACGTTGATCGGTATTGATTATCTCTTCCAGCAGGCGGTAACACACAACTCGCCCTACGTTTTGGTAGATAAAATAAATACGTCCTATGATGATCCTGACTACTACAAATTCAATGCGGCATTCATCGATCAAGCTATCGCTGCCTCCAATGGTGCTGAAACAAATAACCGTAGCCGGAACGGCGTGTTGGGAGGTTATGTGTCCAATGTGTTGGATGTGACACCTGCTCTTCATGTCCATCTCGCATTGCGTGTGGACTATTTTGATAACAAAGGAACGTATAATTATGATGCGGATACAACGACGGGTGCATATAGCCAGACCGCGCTCTCACCAAGGGTAGGGCTCGTGTACGAGCTTATGAAAGATCGAATATCGTTCTTCGGTAATTATCAGAATGGATTCAAAAATGTTGCGCCGATAGTACAACCTTTACCAGATGTTTCGGGTGATTTCGAACCACAGCAAGCTGAGCAATGGGAAGCAGGGGTGAAGTTTAATTTATTTAATGACCGTGTGGGGTTGACGGCAAGTTATTATGATATTTCTGTCAACAACATCACCAGACCGGAAACTATTGAACGTGATGGCGAGTTCTATAATATTACGGTACAGGATGGAACACGTTTGAGCCGTGGGTTTGAATTTGATCTGACGGCCGCCCCAATGGAAGGTTTGGACGTTATTTTGAGCTATAGCAACAACAGCAGCAAGCTGACGAAAGCAGCAGCAACCGTTAATAATCTACGCCCAACGGAAGCGGGACCGAAGAACTTATTCAATTTCTGGGCAAATTATACCGTTAGGCGTGGGCTATTGCATGGTGTAGGTATCGGAGCGGGGGTTAACCACGCCGGGAAAAACTTGATTACGAATAGTTTACCTACGGGCGCATTTACTGTTCCGGCTTATACGTTGGTTAATGCGAGTGTATCTTATCGTTATAAAAATTACGAGCTGGCTGTGAAAGCGAATAATCTGACGGACGAAACGTATTACAAGGGATGGTCTACAGTCAATCCCATGATGTCCCGAAACGTGCTCGGAAGTATAGCATATAGCTTTTAATATTGGTCAAATATGGGTAAAAAAAAGAATTTTTGCATAATAGCATACAAGTTTCAATATATTTGGACTTCCATATTTAACTAATTTAAAAAAATGATTAAATACAATTTTGGAATCGCAGACAACGATTTCGCTGTAGCTAGATTGGATTTAGGTTTTTTCATGCCCACTGGGACTAAATTTTAGCGACCGTAAGATGACACACGACAGAACAACAGCACCAACATCCATTGTAGTATTTGGTGGAACAGGTGATCTCGCGAAAAGAAAATTGTTCCCGGCTTTTTTTAATTTATTCATTGATGAATGGATGCCTGTGCATTTCCAAATCATTGCTTTGGGTAGAAAACCGTTCGATCAAGAGGGATTTCGGGCATATGTCCTGGAAAATTTAAAGGAGTTTTCACGCAATAAGGAGTTCACGGAAGAACAGTGGAGGAGTTTTAGCGAAAAAATTACCTTTTTAAATTTTGATATCACGGATGAAAATTCATTCCTTCATCTGAACGAAAAACTGACTGCATTCGATGTAACTTGCGACAACCGCGCAAACCGTCTTTTTTATCTATCGGTAGCGCCTAATTTTATCGATTCCGTATCGTCTAGCTTAAAGAAGGCTGGTATGGCCGACGAAGTCAAAAAAGACCGTATTATCATCGAAAAGCCTTTCGGTTATGACAAGGCTTCTGCAGTTGCCCTGAATCAACTATTAAATCAAAATTTTCAAGAAGAACAGATTTATCGTATTGATCATTATCTGGGCAAGGAAACCGTACAGAATATTCTAGCTTTTCGCTTTGCAAATACGGTTTTTGAACCGCTGTGGAGCAATCGACATATTGAATCGGTTCAGATAACCGTGGCTGAACAGGTGGGGGTGGAAGATCGGGGCGGATATTACGACCATTCCGGTGCACTACGTGATATGATTCAAAACCATCTCTTACAGATTCTCTGTATGGTTGCTATGGACGCTCCAGTTGAATTTGAGTCTTCTTTAGTTCGGGATAAAAAGGCGGAAATACTAAAAACCGTACGCCGGATCAAACCGGAAGATATCAATCATTACACGGTTCGTGCACAATATACAGATGGTGAAATAAATGGAAAGGCAAAAAAGGCTTATAGACAGGAACCGGGAGTAGATTCTAATTCGAATACGGAGACATTTGTAGCCATGAAGTTTTATATTGATAATCCGAGGTGGCAAGGGGTACCTTTCTATATGCGTACCGGCAAAAGTATGGCACAGAAGAAATCCTGTGTGATTGTAAACTTTAAGGAAGTGCCAAACAAAACATTTGTAAATGGTACGGATAGGTTACAACGGAATCAATTGACGATCAATATCCAACCTGAAATGGATATTCGCTTATCGTTTATGGCGAAAAAGCCCGGCCTGGATATGACGTTAAACCCTGTTGAAATGGTGTTTGATTATTTTGAGAGCGCGCCAGATAGCCCGGAAGCATACGAAACCTTGCTGATAGATGCGCTCGATGGAGACTCGACGTTGTTTATGCGATCGGATCAGGTAGAGGAAGCTTGGGATATTATCGCGACGATTCAGGAAGAATGGGAAAACGGAACGTATTCGCCGATGCACACTTACCCTGCGGGAAGCTGGGGGCCAGAAGCAGCTGATGAATTGTTGAGCAGGCAAGGACATCGTTGGTTATAAACAATAATGGAAGTTTAAAGGAAGAATAATGGTAAAACAGTTTAAAAGTAAAGCACAAATTTTTGAAACAGCGGCACAGCTGTTTGTCGATGCGGCAAAAAAAAATATAGATGAAAAGGGATTTTTTTCTGTGGCATTGACTGGAGGTTCTTCTCCCGTTGATTTGCATAAATTATTAGCTACCGAAGCCTATAAATCACAGGTGGATTGGGAAAAGGTGTTCATGTTTTGGGGCGACGAAAGATGGGTGCCGCTCGACGACAATTTGAGTAATGCAAAGATGTCTTACGAAACGCTGCTTAATCACGTTCCTATTCCAGAATCCAACATTTTTCCGATGTATAAAGTAGGTGTAGATGCAGCAGATTATGCGCAGACTTACGAGCAAATTTTACGGGAGAAATTAGGGGATAGTGCACGGCTCGATTTTATTTTTTTGGGAATGGGAGATGATGGACATACGGCATCGTTGTTTCCGGGTACGGAAGTGCTCCATGAAAAAGATAAATGGGTGGATGCCTATTTTTTGGTGCCACAGGATATGTATCGGATTACGCTGACGGCTCCGTTTATCAATAAGGCGGACCAAATCGTAGTGATTGCCTTTGGAGAAAAAAAGGCTAAGGCCTTACGAGAGGTTTTGCAGGGAGAGCGCAATCCGGAATTGTATCCATCTCAACTTTTAAAACCGACTACGGGAAGCCTCGTTTTTCTAGTGGATGACGAAGCGGCTCAGCTCTTGACATGAATAGACTAGCTTTAGCGCTTGTCATTTTTATTTATAATTCAACGCCCGAGGTATATAATCTCGGGTGTTTTTATTTCAGATTCGGCTTCGATTTGTAAAAAATAACAATTGATGCGCTTAGAGTCCGTCTGGATACAGATGGCTAAATATCTCACGCGAACCGCGTATCTTTAGCAGATTATAAAAAGGTATGGTATACAAAACGTTGATGTATGGATTGTGCGGTGGTAGTTTATGGCTGCTATCTTTTCTATTGTTTTTCAACCTGCCAAAAGTTAACGAAAAAGCGAATCTGTTTCTCGGGATCTGTAGTTTTTTTCTGGCAAGTGTGTTTGTTCAATTTTTGCTAGAAGTGCTTAATCTACATGGGAATATCATGTTGTTGTCGTTTTTGGAATGCGGCAGATGGGCAATATTACCTAGTTTTTTTGTCGCTATAAATCTGTATATCTCTCCGGATCGGTCGCCTTACAAATATTTTCTTCACTTTATTCCGACTTTATTACTCATCCCGTTGCTGTCAGGGGGCAATGTATTGCCTGATTTTTTGGTCTACGCGATACGTTATTTTTTGTATATTCAGCTCTTCGTCTATGGTATTTGGACGTATGTGCTGCTACGTAAACATCGTGCATTACTGAAAAAAATTTCCGCTGACTTTCATGGTGTGGATCTGCAATGGGTGCTTAATATCTGGTGGGGAATACTCCTGTTGGGTGTTTTATCGCTGGTTGCCCGATTTGTTCCTGCGCTATCGCCAATGGTAGATGGTTTGTATCTGCTGGGTATCCTATTTTTTAGTTATTATGCATTATCGCAGACAGCAATTTATCAGGTTGTAGATAAACAGGTTCCTGTTATAAAGGCAGCAGTACTATGCAAGGACAAAGAACGATTAACGGCAGAACAGGTGGGGTTTTTCAAGGAAAGATTGCTTAACTTGATGGATAATGATAAGCCCTATTTGGATCCAATATTAACGTTGCCGCTATTGGCCGATAAAATTGGATTATCTGTTCATGAGCTTTCGTATGTGCTGAACACCGGTGTCGACCTTAATTTTTACCAATTCGTAAATGCCTACCGTATTCGATATGCACAACAGTTGTTAAACGAAAATACACGAAACGATTATAATATTCAGGAAATCTTTATCCGGTCAGGATTTAATTCTAAAACTACATTTTATACCGCTTTTAAACAGATAGTTGGCATGACACCGAAGCAATATCTGCAACAGCAATAACAATTTATAGTACAGGTTTATCCAGACGGAGGCTTGTAAATGACGAGTTACTTATCCTTGCCTTATAAACTAAAACAAGGATAAATATGACAAAGCATCAAAAACAACTTTGGATAATCGTTGCTCTTATTGGGCTATGTGGATGGAAGGTCGCTGTGGGTAATCGAAATCCCTCGGTTGATCCCCCTGCAAAGCAAACCTCGTTACAGCGATTTGAAGGCTTTTACCGTTTCCCGAATCGGGTAGCCTACATTCAATTTGAAGTGAAAGGTAATGAACTACAGGCTCGGCAGGTATGGGATGATCGGCTTTACCAATTAAAAAGGACGGGCGAGTTGACCTTTGAGTCTCAGGAAGAGCGGTATAAATTGGCATTTGATGCTGCAGAACCTACTGTTGTGAAAATTCTGGATCGTGTGGATTTGACTAAAGTCGATTTCGATCCTACACAACGAAAATCGATTACATCTTCATTGGCAGACCAGTATGTAGGGACGTATTACTTCGAACGGGACAATACGCACGTTATACATGTCGTTTGGGATGATGAGCGCCTCGTGCTGGTTCAAGGTTGGGATGGGAAACGGATACCGTTGGAATGTATTACAGATCACGAGTTTGTAAATCAAGAGGCCGCCATGCCGGTAACCTTCTATGAAGAAAAAGGAAAAGGCGTTACGATGCAGTGTTTTGAAGAAGATTGTTGGTTTAAAAATAAATAAAAGCGATGAAAACTGTACAATTGTTAATAATGTCGTTTTTGCTGCCTGCCCTTTTGATGGCGCAATCGGTTTCTGATCCACACTTTGATGTTCGGCTGGAGCAGGCGCTATTTCCGGGAAAGGATGGTCCGCGGATCCTATTCGACCAGCACCATTACAATGCCTTTTCGCTTTCGGGGCAATATAAAGGCTTTGCTGATGTGGCGCAGGCAGAAGGATATCGACTTGAGGATCATAAAGCGGTTATTAATGCAGAAAATTTAACGAAGGCTAAGATATTCGTAACGGTGAATGCGTTAAGCCATCCTTCTGACTGGGATCTTCCCAATGCATCTATTTATAGTGAAGAGGAAATTGAAGCCCTTTATCGATGGGTACACGATGATGGTGGTGGTTTATTTATCATTACAGATGAGATGCCGAGTGCTGGTTCGGTGGGGCGTTTGGCAGAGCGGTTCGGTTTTAATGTTATCAATGGTGTCACTCACCGTATGGATGGACAAGCGGAGTTGTTCAATAGGGAGATCGGAAACTTGCTTCCCTCGGCCGTTACCGATAGGGAAGGGCGTAGGATCAACCAGGTGCGATGTTGGGTTGGGAGTGGTTTTATTCCTCCACAAGAAGCGGAAGTTTTTTCGATATTGGGTGATGCGTATCGCCTATATTTGCCTTCAAAGACGAAAGATATGGAGCATACTATCCCGCCCGATATCCCTTATATATCGGGCATAAATCTTGCGAATGGAGCCCTATTGAAATGTGGCAATGGCCGGGTATGTATCTTTGCTAATGCTTCCCCTTTTACGGCCTTATTAAAAGGTATAAACAGTGAAAAACGAGGAATGAATCATATGGATGCGCAAGATCATGTAGGGTTGTTGCGTAATATATTGGAATGGTTAAGCCAGCCATAGGTAGGAATAGATTGCCTCCTGATTTATGGAAGTTGTGTTCACGATTTTTTATGACTTGCTGTCCACATTCTTGCTTGATAAAGAATGCCTTTGTCCGTAACTTCGGACATTCATAAAACAAAGGAATTTATTGTTTAGATAATAACGGCATGTCCAAATTATTCAGTCCGATAGCGATAAAAGGAGTTACGTTAAAAAATAGAATCATCGTTTCACCGATGTGTCAATATTCCGCCGTGGATGGCTTTGCCAGCGACTGGCATTTGGTGCATCTAGGTAGTTTTGCTGTAGGTGGCGCCGCGTTGATTTTGGTGGAAGCAACGGGTGTCTCACCCGAAGCTAGGATATCATCTTCCGATCTGGGACTGTGGAAAGACGAGCAGATAGAAAAGCTGGCGCAAATTAATACTTTTGTTAGACAGCAAGGTGCTGTTCCAGGTATTCAGTTGGCGCATGCAGGTCGAAAAGCCAGCACGATGGTGCCGTGGGAGGGGCGTGATGAAGTGAAACCGGAAGACGGTGGTTGGCAGACTGTCGCTCCCACAGCAATTCCCTACGCGGATAATTACCCTAAACCTCTTGCTTTGGATAGGGAGGGGATTCAAAAAGTGATCTACGATTTCAAAACCGCTACCGAAAGGGCGGTAAAAGCAGGATTCGATGTTATCGAAATTCATGCTTCACACGGGTATCTACTTCATCAATTTCTATCACCCCTGAGTAACCAACGTAGCGATTCGTATGGTGGTAGTTTCGAAAACAGAATTCGTTTATTACTGGAGGTGCTGGATGGAGTGCAGTCGGTGTTGCCCCGAGACAAGCCTTTGTTTGTACGTATTCCGGGTTCGGATTGGGCGGAAGGTGGATGGACGCCTGATGATGCCGCTGCACTCGCCCAAATCTTAAAAGATAAAGGGGTAGACGTGATGGACGTGACCAGTGGCGGTGTGGTAAGCCATCAAAAAATAGTGGTTGGACCGGCTTATCAAACACCTTTTGCCGCAAAAATAAAACGGGAGACCGGTGCATTGACCTCCACGGCGGGATTGATTACCAATGCTGTACAGGCGGAATCAATTTTGGTTAATGAGGAAGCAGATTTAATTATGATCGCCCGAGAGTTTTTAAGGGATCCACATTTTCCATTGAGAGCTGCTCACGAATTAAAAGTAAAAATAGACTGGCCGGTGCAATATGAACGGGCACAGTGGTAAATAAGTTATTACTATTGTTTAGATTAATTATAAATAGCTATATTTGCGGCAACACGCTGAAACTATCGAAATGCTTGAAATAGCCGAATCACCGTCGTTGACCATCAACGAAACAACCTTTACCGAGATATACAATGATTACTGGGAAAAGGTTTTTGCCATATGTTACAAACACACCGACGATTTAGAGGTTGCGAAAGAACTCGTGCAAGATATTTTTAAATCCTTATGGGAACGACGTCATAGTTTAGAGATCAATACTTCCTATGAACGTTATCTTTTGCGTTCTGCTAAGTTGAAAGTCTTCGAACATATTCGCAATAAACAGCTACGAGCCCAGCATTTAAAATGTGTGGCAGAGTATACCCAAACACATTCGAACATTACGGAGGATACGGTTATGCAGCGCTCTTTATCAGAAACGTTAGAAAAGCTTGTCGAACGCTTACCACTACATTGCAAAAGAATCTTTCAAATGAAGCATCAGAAAGGAATGACAAACCGGGAAATTGCTGGTCAATTAACGATTTCGGAGCGAACAGTAGAATACCATATGGCAAATGCTCTGAAACTGCTCAAGACAAAATTGGACAGAAACTACAACGCTGACCTATCCTAATTTCAATATTTATTTTTGTATTTTTGTAGAAACTATCATTCTAAGTATATGAATGTTTCCAAAGAACTTATTGCAAAATATCACCAAGGGCTTTGTTCTGATGAAGAAAGAGCATCGGTTGAAGCTTGGCTCAACTCGGATAGTGAAGAAGAGTTATCTACAACTTTGGAAATAGAACAAAAAAACGTAATAAAAGCGGAGATTTGGTCTTCCGTAAAGACAAATACCATTGCTCAATCGGAAAAAAAATCACTTCCGCGGATAAATAAAGTTAGATTACGTCCAATATACCAGGGAGCTGCGGCAATCTTGGCTGTTAGTTTTTTATGTGTTTGGTTGCTACGAGACGGTAGTATATTACAAGAAGAAAAAATAAGCAGGAAAGCGGGTTTATCCGACAAAATAAAGGATGATGTAAATTTGGTCTTAGGTGAAGATAGCAAGGCCAGTTTCATTAATAGCTTGGAACGTATTAACTTTTGTGGTACCGTAAAAGTAACTGTTAATAAAACGATGAAACTTGTATTCTCCGCGACACACGCGGATGATAAAATAGAGCATCGGAAAGAGTTGATGGTCAACGCGGGCGAAACCTATTTTGCTTTAGAACTTAGCGAAAATGAAGACAGGGAGATCATTGTAAAGAGTGAACGAGAGCTGAGTGAATTGCCCCCGATACTGCAGAATTCCTTACGGGCACAGTTTGGAATTTAAGAATATGAAAGAAAAGGGTATGGCCAAATATAACGTGAGCATTATCGTTTTTTTTTCTATGCTGTATGGCTTGATGTCACTGACTTCGTGCCAATCTCCTCAAAATACAGGAAAGCCGGCGTATAGCATGTTTTTTATGACAACTGATGAGCGGCAATTTATTTGGCAGACCGATCAGGTTGACTCTGGTACAATCGACCCAACTAAACAGGGCGTAATCCTTGACCGCCCGGCCAGAATCTGGTACTATATGTTGGTGCGGAATGGTTTTTATTACTTTGTGGATTCCAAAACGGAATACCTTATTAAAGGTAAAATAGCGGATAACCAGTTCTTGCGGTTGGACTCTGTGTATCTCGAGGGCTTTAGTTATCCCGATAATGCATGCTTTCTAGATGATAACCAGCTGTTGATTGTGAACCATAGCGTTGGCCGTAAAAAGAAAAGTTATGCCAAAATCGATGTGCGTGATATGCAGGTACATATAGGTGAGTTGGCGATAGACGCACCTCAAGCGGCTTTTGATAACATGTCGGTTGGTTTTGTATACAGAAGGGACGCCCAACTCTGGATGGGATATACCTATCATTACACGAATTCGAAAATGGGATATGGTTCCGCCGATACGGTATATGTAGCTAGATTCTCTTACCCAGACATGAAACTTCTTAGTGTGGATAAAGACGCACGTTCGACTTATCCTGGAAATGTAAATACAGCACAACAGAATACCTTCGAAGATGAAGACGGGAATTTTTATTTTATGAGTGCTCCGGGAATTGTCCGAGGAGCAAATCCGAAACAACCGACTGCGATATACCGGATCAAGAAAGGAGAGAACCACTTGGATAGTGCTTATTTTTATAATATATCGGACTCCCAAATACAGAACCATGCTTATGGTATGTGGTACTTGGGAGATAATAAAGCGCTTATCCGTAGCGAACGTAAAGACTTATTCAAAGATTATAAAGAACATTATTTGCTCCCGCATATTGAATTTTATGAAATCGATCTTTTGGATCCGGCTCATGTACACAAGTTAGACCTGCCTTTAGATAGAGGATCTTCGAGAACCTGTGTCCTCCTAGAGGATGACATCGCTTATATTACGATCAATGATGGTGAAGGTAATAACGATGTTTGGTTATATCGAAGCAAAGAACAAACACTGGAGAAAGGGCTACATATAGAGGGGGAAATCGATTATATCTTCCGAATAGATCGGCTGTACGGTGAGTGACGCTTCTTATTTAAAATAAATCTAAAAAAAAGCAATAACGCATTGCGGAAAACGAATAGTTGTGCTACTATGGTACTGTATCAAGTAAATAACCATGGTCGTATTTGTATTGAATAATTGTTTACGAATTAAGTTAACTTTCCTTTTTTTTCTTATTGCTATCAGTGGTCAGGCGCAGCAAAGCTATAGCATAGTGGCACGTGTTGTGGACAACAATAATATCCCTCTGGAGGCTGTAACGGTTAAAATTGTTGGGACGCCGAAGTCTGCTACTACGGATTCCAATGGTTTA
Organism: Sphingobacterium micropteri; assembly: GCF_014692515.1. Classification (GTDB taxonomy): domain Bacteria; phylum Bacteroidota; class Bacteroidia; order Sphingobacteriales; family Sphingobacteriaceae; genus Sphingobacterium; species Sphingobacterium micropteri. Next base: position 73,837 of record NZ_JACOIK010000003.1, read on the forward strand.
TTTCGTCTTTCTGTCACGCATGCCGGAAGCTTCACGATAGAATTGACAAATGTAGGATTTATAGCACAGAAGCAATCTGTTTTGGCGCAGTCTGCCGATAAGGTTGATATCGAGAATATTATCCTGCAACGGGATGCCAGACAAATGGAAGTAGTGGAAGTTGATGGTCGTTCGGAAACCCGGCAACTAAAGGAGCAGGGTTTCGCCGTGAATGCCATTGACACGCGTAAACTGGCGAATACAACGGCTGATCTCAATGAGGTGTTGAATCGCTCGACGGGTGTTAAAGTAAGGCAACAGGGCGGTATGGGATCTGATTTTGAGTTTTCCGTCAACGGACTTTCGGGTAGTGCGGTTAAATTTTTTATCGATGGTGTACCATTAGATATCATGGGAAGTGCGATGGCACTCAACAATATACCGGTAAACCTGGCTGATCGTATCGAAGTGTACAAGGGTGTGGCACCTATCGAACTGGGATCCGATGCATTGGGAGGTGCCGTTAATATTGTAACCAATAAATCTGTTTCCAATTATTTGGATTTTAGCCATAGCTATGGTTCTTTTCAAAGCAACCAATCGGCATTGAACACCCAGTATGTACATCAACCGACGGGCATCGTAATTAAGGCTAGTGGTTTTTTCAACTATTCCAAAAATAATTACATGATGCACGATGTAGAAACCGTGGAGGATAATGCATTTGTGTTACGGGATTTGCCGCGTTTTAACGACAGGTATCGGTCGGTAATGGGACGTTTTGAGGTAGGTTTGGTCAATAAATCGTGGGCAGATGCACTTTTCATCGGCATTGGTTATACCGATTTCGATAAACAGGTGCAAACGGGCGTAAGACAGTCTATTGTTTATGGACATGTTACCCGTGACGGTAACGCGAAGGCATTGAACCTGCGCTATAGTAAAACAGGACTATTGCAGGATAAGCTTGACCTGAGCTTATTTGCAAACTATGCGAAAGACTATAGCGTGGTGGCTGATACAGTTCTACGAAGTTATCGCTGGGACGGCTCGTATATGGAAGGGAACTCAGAAACGGGAAGTTTTGGACTCTCGACCGTTGACCGGCCCCGCATCTTTACACGGGCTAATGTCAATTATCGTCTGTTTGAAAACCACAAGCTGAGTTTGAACTATACCTTGGATCAAATTGAAAACAATGCTTACAACGCTTATTACATGGACGAAGACGATATGCCCGGTAAGCTGGGGAAACATATCGTTGGCTTGGGCTATCAGCACGAATTGTTTGGGCGGTGGACAAATACCTTTATGGCAAAATACTATGGATTAGCCACAGAGAAAAAGCAATACGATTATGCGGTACAAGATATGGTGAATGTATCGGATTATAATGGCTACTATGGCTATGGTATAGCTTCCGTCTATAAATTGACGTCTGGTGCTGGTATCAAAGCTTCGTACGAAAACACTTATCGACTACAAGATGTCAATGAAATGTTTGGTGATGGATTTCAGATTTTCAATAATCTGGAGCTGAAGCCTGAAGCAAGCCAGAACGTGAATCTAGGATTGTTTTACGGCCTGCAATCGGGTAAACACGATTGGTTTGTAGAGGCGCTAGGAACGTATCGGGACGTTAAAGACTTTATCTCACCGAATCAATACGCCAACAACATGATACAATATCAAAACTTGACCAACAGTTTGGTGCGCGGTGTCGAGGGCGAAGTGCGATATGTCTATGGGAACTGGTTATCAGCGGTGGTTAATCTTACATACCAGCAAGCGATAGATAATACGAAATATCAGAAAAATAATGTTGATAACGGTATTTCCAGCACATACAAAAGTGAAATCCCTAATCGTCCCTGGCTATTTGGAAATTTTGACCTGGGCCTTTCCAAGAATTCATTTCTACATCAGGACGATCGCCTGCAGTTTAACCTAATGACGCATTTTACACAGTGGTATTACCGTTCGTGGGCAAATATTTCTACACAAAATTCAACTGAGATTATACCGCGACAATTAATTCACAGTGCTATTGTATCGTACGCTACACAAGGGGGTAGGTATAATGTTTCCTTCGAATGTCGAAACCTGACAAACGAATTGGCATTTGACAATTTTCGTTTACAACGGCCGGGTCGTGCCTTTTATGTTAAACTTCGTTACGCATTACTTCAAAAATAATTTATATGAATATGAAAATGTATACTAAATTTTTTGTTCTTGCTTTGGCTTTGAGCATAGGTGTCGCTTCTTGTAAAAAAGACAATAATGATGCTATACCGATAGACGAGGACGCCGCATTCGCATTGTGGATTCAGGTAGGGAGCTGGCCAAATACAAATTATTACGTCTTGAATGTGGAAGACTTGACACAGGGAGCTGCCAAACTCCAGGGGAACGGCATCGATGTGACGACGAAATTGAATAACTCGGTAATTACAAAAGATGGCTTTTATTATTTCTACAATTCCGCCGAAGGAAGATTTGGGAAATACACGCTGGAAAATGGAGCCGTTAAGGTTATCAAGGAAGTGCCGTTATCTCACCTGGCGTCCCTAGCGGGCCACACTTGGGTAAATAACAGTACCCTGGTCATGATTGGGAATAATGCCTCCGGAAACGGGGTGAATGCCGTAGTTGTCAACACGGATGATCTATCGCTCACGACCGGTGCTATCAGTGGCCTTCCGGAACTAGTCACTAACTATACTAAATATCTTGTTGGTGGAGATATCCAGTATAAGGACGGGAAATTGTTTTTCTCGGTGAATATGCAGAATACATCCAACTATCAAGTGTACCCGCGCTTATATACTATGGCTGTCAGCTATCCTGCCTTATCGGTTACCAAGATATCTACAGACGATCGCTCGGTAGGTGTAGGCAATACCTCGGGATATTTTGCTACATCCTTTGTGGATGGCAATGGCGATATGTATTTCATGACGAGCTGGAATTTGGTGTGGAACGATAATGGAACGCGTGCGCCTAAAGGCATTTACCGAATCAAGAAAGGCGAAGATGAACTGGATAAAAGTTATTATATAAATGTGTTGCAGGAAACGGGCAAAGAGGCCGCAGCAGGAACGTTTATGGATTTGGGGAATGGAAAGGCTATTTTGAAATTGCAGGAAACCGAGGGATATGAAAATGAGAAGTATGGTTATACGATTATTGATCTCGAAACCGGAAAAGAAGTCCGTAAATTAACGGAAATCACTTCTGGGGAATCCGGAGAACGAAATATCTATGTGGAAAATGGTAAAGCCTATATCGCCGTGTTAACCGGAGAAGGGACAGACTACATTTGGGTATACGACTCTGCGACAGATAAAGTAAGTAAAGGCCTGAGCATACAGGGCGGCTACAATTCATTCTCCCGCATTGATAAATTGAAATAAGCGAATTTGATGATCGACGAAAAAAAGAAGCCGGTCCAAGTAAAAAATAAAAAAAAGAAGAAGGCTTGGTGGCGGGTTGCAAACGACTGGTTCCATTTGTGGATTGGTATCGTATCGGGGATTCCCGTGGTGCTCATCAGTCTGACGGGCTGTCTTTTGGTGTTTCAAAAGGAAATCACGGAACTATCCCGCCCCTGGTGGAATGTAGAAAATCTGGGGGAGGAAAATCTTCTTCCCCCTTCTGAGATACGCCGACGAGTTGGACAACAACTACCGGATATGGATATCCGCAGAATTTGGTACTATGGTGACGATGCACCGGTGAAAATTACACCCGATAATTCGGACTCCTTGATTTACGCTAACCCGTATTCGGGAAAGGTACTTGCACTTATCGATCATGAAGATTTTTTTCATGAGATAGATGAGGGACATCGTAATCTGTGGTTACCTCCGGAGATAGGCAGACCGGTAGTATCGTGGGCAACGCTGATCTTTGGCTGTCTATTATTGACCGGTGTTGTGCTTTGGTGGCCGAAGAAATGGAATAAGCGCCAGATGAAGCAGGCATTCACTATTAATTGGAAAGGAAAATGGAAGCGGATCAATTATGACCTCCATAATGTACTGGGATTTTATTCGCTTTTATTGGGTCTATTGATGGCGTTCACCGGTTTAGTGATGGGGTTTATCGTGGTTCGGGAAACGGTATTTTCGATTTTAGGAGGAGAGAAGGGGGGAAATACGCCCACATATGTTATAGAAGAATGGGCAAATGATATCCCAACTGATATGGAAGAAAAGGTAGATGCTGCTTGGTATAAAACGACCCGGGAGATAGGGAAATACAATCCATTGGAGATCAGTATTCACTTTCCTAAAGACACCGATAAGGCTATATATGCATGTACGGATATGCATAACGGAACTTGGCGTGTACTCTTTTTTGATCGAGAAAATTTATCGTTATTATCTACTTCGGATGTGCCTATGGACGAGGAGGATGCCGCAAACTGGTTTATGCGCGCAAACTATGGCTTACATACCGGATACATCGGAGGACTACTTACCAAGTGGCTCTATTTTTTTGCTAGTCTCATTTGCGCTTCTTTGCCCATAACAGGCTTCTATGTCTGGTTAGGTAAAAAGAAAAAGAAGAAAAAATGAATTTGAAAGGTGTTCGACAAGACGTATTTCGAGATAAATCTAAGTTTTCGAGCGCGTGTCAGGTCTACGGCCGCGCTTATAAATAATCAACCCATTAAGGAAATTTCGCAATATCTGATCACCACAGGGTTTAAAATTCGGGTGGTCTTCTTTGCGAAATATTGCACCCAGCTCCGTTTTGGTCACCTTGAAATCTACCAGAGATAATACTTCGATAATATCGTCATCTGTAAATTTTAAAGCCACACGGAGCTTTTTCATGATATCATTGTTGCTCATGGCGTAAATGTAATGAAAACTACGCAAAAAATGTTATTCCCATTATTATTCTTCGTCGGGAGGTGTATTCCCCGCTGCGTTACCCGCAAGATCGCCACCCACTTTGTCGCGCTTATCAGATCGCTCAGTTTCTTTGATATCGTTCTTATCAACCTGGTCCGTAGAATCCTCTTGAGGAAAGCCGCTATAATTCGCTTCTTCGTTTTCCGCAACGCCTCGTTCGCGGTCTGTTTGCGATCTTTCTTTGTTATCGTTCGTATTCATATCGTTTTTTTTAAAATACTATCCATAGAACAACTGATATACGGTATGGTTTCGGGTTTTAGAATTTGTAAGCCGCTTTTGTACTAAATTTGATAAAGGTCGTAAAAAGGTGTTGGCATATTTTTTATCCTTGGACCGGATTTTTAAGATCGCGTTGTTTAGCGGTCTATACGAAGCGAAAGCTAGAAAAAATATCGCAAGGGAAATCAATATACTTGAATGTAAGATCAATAGTTGATATACAAAGCATTCCCCAACCGCATAGTGGTTGGGGAAATGCTTTTGCAATAACGGCCTATTTAACCTATTTGTGGAGCAAATTCTTCAACGGGTAACCGAACTTTTTTAAGGGGTGCTAGCCAATCTTGTTCTTCGTCGCGATAACCTAACGACAATAGCACCACACTCCGCAGACCTTTTTCGGTCAAACCGAGAATACGATCTACCTGTGCTGAATCAAACCCTTCCATCGGTGTGGAATCCACTTGTTCGGCAGCTGCGGCAATTAAAGCTGTGCCGAGTCCGATATAGGCTTGACGGGAAGTCCACTGAAAGTTTTCCTCCGCTGTACGCGGCAGCAAAAAGCTTTCCAGTTTATTCTTGAAATCGACAAGTTGCTCTACAGGCACCGACCGTATGGCGGCTGTGCGTGTCATGAAGTCGTCAATAATGCCTTGATCAATATTGGTGTATGCTGCGAATACGAGTAAATGTGATGCATCTTTAATCTGGGTATTAAAAGAACCCGCTCCCAGTTCGGCACGCAGGTCTTTATCTTTGACAACGATGACTCGATAGGGTTGTATGCCTACTGAAGATGCACTGAGGTTAGTCGCTTCTAATATGCGACGGATTTTGTCGTCCGCTACGGTAGCTTCTTTGTATTTCTTCACGGCATAACGCCATGATAACGCGTCTTGTAATTCCATCTGTAATTTTAATTTTTATAAAACCTATGCAAATATCCGATGATTTGGTGTAAATTTGTAACCAAGGGACAAAAAGTAATAGTGACATTCGAGTAACTAAGTGACATTTTATGGAAAACAAAATAAAGAGTGTACCCTGTGAAGGACAGGAATATTCAAATTGCGACAAACACATTGCCGCTGTGCACGATACGATGGATGTGTTGAACGGTAAATGGAAGATTACTATTATCTCGTTACTGGGTTTTGGCAAACGACGCTATTCGGAGATACTAAAAGAGGTAAAGGGGATTTCTGGAAAAATGCTCAGTAGGGAATTGAAAGATATGGAAATGAATTTATTGGTAAAACGAACGGTAATCTCCGAGCAACCGATATCGGTTGTCTATGAACTCACCGACTATTGCGTAGAGTTGCTTCCGGTTATTCACAGTCTGGCGGCGTGGGGAACGCGACACCGACAGTGTATTGTGGAACAATTTAAACAGGAGCGGGAAGGTGTGCCTGCATAGTGCATTTTATCTTCGATAACGGGAACTATTGCATATAAAAGAAATTTATCTAAGTTTGTAAATATGCGGCAAAATCATTTTAGCACGCATATATCGACTAATGGAATACATGGATAAAGCGTTTAATCGTGGGCAAGAAAATTTCAATCACTAGTATTGCAAAACACTTAGGGATATCGACAACAACGGTATCCTTTGTTTTGAATGGAAAAGCACAGGAGAAAAGAATCAGCGATAAATTGGTGAAAAAAGTCATGGATTACGTGGAAGAAATTGACTATAAACCTAATTCATTGGCCAGAAGTTTACGAACGGGCAAGTCCAATATCATAGCGCTCATTGTGGAGGATATTTCTTTTCCATTTTTTTCGGCGATAGCAAAAGAAATAGAAGAAAAAGCCTATAAAAATGGCTATAGGATTATATATTCCAGTACGGAGAACGATGCTGCCAAAACAAGAGAATTGATAGAAATCTATCAGGATAAGCATGTGGATGGGTATATTATTGTTCCGCCGGAGGGGGTCGAGGAAAAAATCAATGCGTTGCGTCTATCGGGAAAGCCTGTGGTCGTGCTTGACAGATATTTGGATAATGTGGAAACAGACCATGTATTGGTCAATAACTATGATAGTGTTTATTCTGCTACACATTATCTTATTGATCAAGGATATAAAAATATAGCATTTATCACATTAAGCTCGTTACAGAGTCAAATGCTGGACAGATTATCAGGGTACGAACAAGCTATCCAAGATAATAATTTGAGACCTATTATCAAAGAGATTGCGCCAGTAGATAGTTTAGAACGAGAGAAACATCTGTTGTCCTTTTTGGAAAGAAAGCGAAAGGATATAGAAGCGATCATTTTTTCTACGAATTATATTTGTGTGAGTGGTCTCAAAGCCATTAAAAAACTGGGATTGAATATTCCAGAAGATATTGCTATCGTCAGTTTTGACGATTATGAACTCTTCGAAATGTACACCCCTGCCATTACAAGCATCGCACAACCTATCGAGTCTATTTCAGAAAATGCTATCAATTTATTGTTGTCTAGATTGAATAGAAGAACTGCTGATGTGGATAAAAGTCCACAAAAAATAGTATTATCAACCACTTTTATACCACGTGATTCCACGGCGCACTAAAATATTTTCAAGTTCTTTTTTGATTTTGCTAAAACGTTTTATATAATTGTAAAACGATTTGAGCTAATACAGTTATGGATACAAACGAAAGAAAAATTATTGGAGTAGATATTGGTGGGTCGCATATAGCGGCGGGAGAGGTAGTTTGGAATGAGCGACGGATACGGGCTGGATCCCAAAGACGTATGAGGGTAGATTCGCATGCTTCGTCCGAAGTTGTTATTAACTCCTGGGCAAATTTTCTCTCCCATTTTGTTGATGGTACCAACAAGGATTACGTCCGTATAGGTATCGCTATGCCGGGACCTTTTGATTATACAGAAGGTATCTCCTATATTAAAGAATTGAATAAATATGATGCATTGTATGGTGTAAACGTTAAAAAGGAACTTGCAACGATATTAGGCATCTCCGAAGAACATATATTGTTTAGGAACGATGCGGAAGCTTTCTTACAAGGAGAGGTTGTGTATAGGCCGGGTTTACCCGAAACAAAAGTAGTAGGGATCACATTAGGTACCGGACTGGGGTCTGCGGTGTCTGACCACGGCGCATGTAGGGATGTTTTTTGGGCAATAAGACCAATGAAGGAAGGGATTGCGGAAGATTATATATCTTCTAGATGGTTTATGCATAGGTACCGGGAATTGTCTGGCGGACAGTTGGAAAGTGTTGAAGCACTTGCAAAGAGCCAAGATCCATGGAAAGAGCAGCTTTTTAGTGAATTTGCTACTCATCTGGCCATTTTTCTCAATGATTTTATCCATGCAGAATCTGCATCAACAGTCATTATAGGCGGAAATATCGCTCGGTGTCTTGATCTATTTGTCGATGAGTTGAAAGCAAAATTAGACAATAAACAGGTAGCGTTGTGCCAGAGTGCACTATGGGAGGATGCAGCTTTATTGGGAGCGGGCTATCTTTGGGAAAAGGAGCTTGCTAAATCAATTTAAACAGAATTTTATAAACCAAACAATGAAAGAAAAAATATCTTTTACCGAAAAGAAGTATATGATTACGCTTGTTTTCGTTACGTCCTTATTTATGTTTTGGGGTATTGCCATCACGATGGGCGACGTTCTCAATAAGCATTTTCAAACAGTCTTAAATGTGTCAAAGGCGGATTCGGGACTGGTTCAGTTTTCCATATTTGGTGCTTACTTTATTATGAGTATCCCGGCAGGGATGTTTATGAAAAAATTTGGCTATAAATACGGTGTACTTTTAGGACTTATATTATTTGCAACCGGCGCTTTTCTTTTTGTGCCTGCAGCTGACGCGGAATCGTTTGGGTTTTTTAGAATAGCCTTGTTTGTCCTTGGTTGTGGTTTGGCAACATTAGAGACCGTTGCACACCCTTTTATGGCATCTTTAGGGGATCAGCGGAGCAGTGACAGAAGGGTTAATTTTGCACAAGCTTTTAATGCGGTAGGTACGATGATCGGCCCGGCGTTGGGAACGTATTTTTTACTACGTGGGAGCTACGATATTCCGACTGATGGACTGGATTCGGTTAAGAACCTCTATATAGGAATAGGGACGGTTATTCTCTTGATAGCTATATGCTTTTCTTTTGTAAGAATCCCGACGTTGGTCGATCCCCATAAATCGTCCGAAGAGGTAGATCTTGACGCTGTCAATATTGATGTGGCGCCAGATAAAAAGCTCTTTCAGCATAGACATTTTGTGTGGGCGGTGATGGCACAATTTTTTAATGCGGCAGCACAGGGGGGTACGTGGGCATTTTTTATAAATTATGGTCACGAGGTTATGGGATTCTCCGATGAAAAAGCGGGGAGCTATCTTGTAGTTTTTATGGGAACAATGTTATTAGGACGCTTTATAGGCACATTTCTGATGCGGTATATTGCTGCAAATAAACTATTAGCTGTATTTGCACTGGCCAATGTCGTCATGTGTGTCATCGTCGCGCAGGGTTGGGGCTGGATTTCATTTGCCGCACTACTGTCTATCAATTTCTTCTTTAGTATCATGTTCCCGACTATCTTTAGTCTAGGGCTCAAAAACCTGGGTGGGCATACTCAACAGGCATCGTCATTTATCTCGATGGGTGTCGTAGGTGCCGCTGTTTTTCCGTTCTTAATGGGGTTAGTTGCGGATACAAATATTGCGACATCTTACTATCTCCCGATCGTATGTTACATCATTATATTTTTATTTGGTGCAAAATTCTATAAAGTGCAGCATGAGGGGGGTGTGCATCGGTAATAGGTAATTGGAAACAGCACAAGATTGTCAATCTAGGCGAAATAAGTCAGATTTCGAGATTATCTTCAATTCAAGTCGGGACTTTTGGGGAAATTAGCGACATGGGCATATTTCGGACCTAGGCTGATAAGTGCCTGTTTCCATAAATCTTCACCATCCTGGAGCAGAAGTAGATCTGCTGGAAATTTATTGTGTACTGCCCAGCTGTTCTGTGCTATTTCATCGTCCAGTTGTCCGGCGGTCCATCCAGCGTAACCTAAAATAAATTTAATTTCATCGGGTTGAAGGAGATGATCGTTTACGAGGAGCCGTATTTGTTCGAATTCTCCGCCGAAGTAAATACCGTCGACAAGTTCAATGCCTCCCTCAATTTTTTCTGGAACTTTATGAAGAAAAAATAGTGCTTCTACGCCAACTGGCCCTCCGATATATAAAGGAAATTGTGTGTTTTCTATATCGGGTATGACGTCTGATAAGAGCAGTGACGAGCGATTATTAACAATAACGCCCATTGTTCCTTCAATAACATCGTGTTCACAGAGTAAAATGACTGACCTTTCGAAGTTATTGTCAAGCATAAATGGCTCAGAAAGTAATAAACTTCCTTTTTGGGGTGTGTGCGTATTGAACATAATAAAGAAGCCTTTCGTTTAACTAAAACTTGCATCAATATAGGTTGTTTTTCCCGAAAAACCAATTTTTTGTACCGTACACCTCACGAATCCCGTCGCTTTTGATTAAGTTTGTGTTTGCATCAACATACTTAACCCATGTCCATTATCCATAAAGATATTGCAGCTATACGGGAAGATTATTGTAAATATAAATTGGACGAAAAGGATGTGCTATCCAGTCCGATCGAACAGTTTCAGCGTTGGTTTGACGAAGCCCGTTATGCGGAAGTGGTCGAACCAAATGCAATGGTATTGGCAACGGTCGGAGAAGACGGCTTTCCCTCTTCAAGGGTCGTTCTTTTGAAAGATATAAAACCTTCAGGATTTAGCTTTTTTACAAACTATCATAGTAAAAAGGGACAGGCTATGTCGAAACAAAAGAAAGTTAGTCTTTTGTTTTTTTGGCCTGAACTGCAGAGACAGATACGAATCGAGGGGTGGGCAGAGAAGTTGCCTTCGGAAGATTCGGATGAATATTTTGCATCCCGCCCAAAAGGAAGCCGGATAGGAGCAATTGCCTCGCCACAGAGTCAGGTCATTACGAACAGAAAAGTATTGGAAACACGTGTCGATGAATTGACGACAGAATATGCGGAGAAAACTACAATAGAACGCCCTGCTTTTTGGGGAGGATATTTGGTCAGCCCGCTTCGCGTGGAATTTTGGCAAGGTAGAAGTAGTCGTTTGCACGACCGTATCGAATACGTCTTCCAGCAGGGAGATTGGATTATACAACGATTAGCACCGTAGTACATGATAAACAGAGTAACAGATTTAATAATTAACAATATTGGTGAACAAGCTATTGTTCGTATAGAGGAAGAAAATTTGCAGCCTATCTTAGTCATTCATATTGATAACCTAGTAGAAACTGCTTTTTTGCTGCGTGATACGGAGGGATACTATTTTGATTTCCTTTCTAATATTTCGGCAGTAGATTATCACCCCGAACAACGGTTTGGTGTCGTATACCACCTAGCATCCATTCCTTACCAAACGCAACTTACGCTAAAAGTCGAAATCGAGAACGACCGTCGGTTTGATAATTTGCCCGAGGTTCCCTCTGTTGCGACTGTTTGGCGTACAGCCGATTGGCACGAAAGGGAGGCGTTCGATCTGATGGGTATATTCTTTACAGGGCATCCAGATTTAAGACGTATTCTTTTGCCGGACGACTGGCAGGGATATCCGCTGCGGAAAGATTACGAAGATGCCGAAACATATCATGGAATAGCTATTAAATAGAAGGAGATGACGCGTTATACGGAAGGACTGGAAAATTATAAGAAGAAGATTGCTGCGATAACGTCGCAGGAAATGGTCATCAATATGGGGCCGCAACACCCATCTACACATGGTGTATTACGCTTGGAGTTGATTACGGATGGAGAAGTGGTGAAGGATATTATTCCGCATTTAGGATATCTCCATCGTTGTTTCGATAAGCATGCTGAATCGATGAACTACGGAAAGGCCATCCCGTTTACAGATCGGTTAGATTATCTGTCGTCCATGAACAACAGCCATGCTTTTGTGATGGGAGTGGAGCGTATGCTCAAGATAGAGAACAAGTTGCCAAAACGTGTAGAGTATATACGAGTATTGGTTTGTGAGCTTAATCGTATTGCTTCCCACTTGATTGCTATTGGTACTTACGGAATTGATATTGGTGCTTTCACACCTTTTATGTGGTGCTTTCGGGATAGGGAGCACATTATGAATATGCTGGAATGGGCTTCCGGGTCGCGGATGCTCTACAATTATATTTGGGTGGGCGGCTTGTTCTATGACCTGCCTGTCGGTTTTGAAAAACGCTGCCAGGAATTTGTAGATTATTTCAAACCTAAGTTAGTAGAACTGGATGATTTACTTTCCAATAATCAGATATTTATTTCACGTACGGCGAATATCGGGGCTTTGCCTGCCGACGTTGCGATCAATTATGGATGTAGTGGGCCGATGCTAAGAGCGTCGGGCATTAAGTGGGATTTACGACGTGTAGATGGGTACAGTGTTTATCCAGAACTGGAGTTTGAAATTCCAGTTGGAAAGGGAGAGATGGGAATGCTCGGGGATTGCTGGGATCGTTATAAAGTACGGGTAGAGGAAGTGAAAGAGTCTGTGAAAATTATAGAACAGTGCTTACAAAGGCTTCAGACAGATTTTAAAAGGACACCCGATTTCGATCCCCGAGGATTAGTTCCAAAAAAGGTAAACTTAAAAGCGCAAGAATATTATGTTCGTGCCGAAAACCCCAAAGGAGAATTAGGTTTTCATTTTGTAACACAAGAAAAAACAGATGTGCCGAAACGGGTGAAAGCGCGAGGTCCCAGCTTTAACAACCTTTCGGTGTTACCCGAACTGGGTAAAGGACAACTTATAGCAGATTTAATCGCTATATTAGGTTCTATTGATATTGTATTGGGGGAAGTAGATAGATAGTAAGGGACAAGGGATAACTCATAATTCATAACTCATAATTTATAACGCGATATGTCATCAATTCTCATAAAATCTGCACAAATTGTCAACGAAGGAAGGACTTTTTTGAGCGATGTATATATTAGTAATGGGCGAATCGAAATGATCGCTGAAGAAATCAACCATACTGCTGACCAGACGATCGATGCACGGGGTTTATATTTGCTGCCGGGATTAATCGATGACCAGGTGCATTTTCGTGAACCAGGCCTAACCTATAAAGCGGATATTTGGCATGAAAGCCGGGCTGCGGTTGCAGGGGGAACGACGTCGTTTATGGAAATGCCAAATACTGTTCCGAACACGTTGACCCAAAAATTGTTGCAGGACAAATACGATATTGCTGCCGAAAAATCATTGGCAAATTATTCGTTTTTTATGGGAGCCGCCAACGACAATCTAGACGAGGTTTTAAAAACGAACCCACGTGATGTATGTGGCATCAAGATTTTTATGGGTTCCTCTACCGGTAATATGTTGGTTGATAATGAGGCAACGTTGGAAAAGATTTTTGCAGAAGCCCCGACATTGATTGCCGTACACTGTGAAGATGAAATGACCGTACAGCGCAATCTTCAAGCTTTTAAGGAAGAATATGGTGAAGAGGGGTTTCAACCTTTTATGCATCCACTTATCCGAACAGCAGAGGCTTGTTATCTTTCTTCTTCTAAAGCGGTGGAACTTGCTAAAAAGCATGATGCCCGTCTTCATATATTACATATTTCGACGGCCGCAGAGACAGCATTGTTTGTGAGTTCTATTCCCTTAAAGGAGAAAAAAATTACGGCGGAAGCTTGCATACACCATCTTTGGTTCTCCGACGCAGATTATGAAGAAAAGGGAAACTTTATTAAATGGAATCCGGCAGTGAAAACAGCAGCTGATAGGGACGGTGTTTTTCAAGCCGTATTAGATGGACATATCGATGTCATTGCCACTGATCACGCGCCTCATACATTCGAAGAAAAATCGAAACCTTATGCACAGGCACCGTCGGGCGGTCCGTTAGTACAGCACGCGCTCCAAGCGTTGTTGGATTTTGTAAAGCAGGGTAAAATTACATTGGAGCAAGTGGTACAAAAAACGGCGCATAATACGGCTGAACTGTTTCAGGTGGAAAACAGAGGTTTTATCAGAGAGGGTTATTGGGCGGATTTGGTGTTGGTAGACCTTGATAGGCCGTATACGGTTTCTGAAGATAATATTTTGTCCAAGTGTGGCTGGTCACCTTTTGAGGGGCATACCTTTTCGTCTACTATAGTCCACACGTTGGTCTCCGGAAACGTTGCTTATACAGATGGCAAGATTATTGAAGTAGGTACAGGGCATCGGTTATTGTTTAATCGGTAGGAACACGACTCATGTACCGTGCATGGATAGTTATAGTGTTATTGAAATGTTATGAAAGAGACCTTATTTCTTTTATGTATAATCACTGCCGGTCTTCAGGCTTGTCATCAAACAACGATTACTGGTGAATCAAATAGATATGCAGACGCGATGACGTTGGATACAACGGCTTACAACAGCTTATATAAAACATATAGGGAAGGAGCTTTAACACACAGACGTTTTAAGCATCAAGATGTCGTGGACTTGGTTAAAAAACATGAAGCGAAGGAGATATTGCAGGTTGAAGAGATAGGTAAATCGGTGGAAAGCCGTGCGATTTATAAACTTCAATATGGTAGTGGAGATAAAAAGGTCATGTTTTGGTCGCAGATGCACGGGGATGAGCCTACGGCAACGCAGGCATTGTTCGATATCTTCAATTTCTTGGAAGGCGAGGATGACGGCTTTGATTCCATCCGCAATAGTCTCAAGGATAACTTGACTATTCATTTTATCCCGATGCTCAATCCCGATGGTGCGGAACGTTTTATACGGCGAAATGCACAATACATTGATTTGAATCGTGATGCACGTGCCAACCAGACAGTAGAAGCGAAACTCTTGCGGCGGATGGCGGAAGAAATTAAGCCAAACTATGGTTTTAACCTACACGATCAGAGTATATATTATAATGTGCCCGGAACGAAAAATCCGGTAACGATAGCGGTGCTTGCGCCGGCGTATAATACAGAAAGGGAAGTTAACGACGTCCGGAAAGGCGCAATGCAGTTGATTGTGGGAATGAATAACCTCTTGCAGCAATATGTTCCTGATGCGGTGGCGAAGTATGACGATACGCATTCGCCACGTGGTTTCGGTGACAATTTCCAGGCCTGGGGAGCGAGTACGGTGTTAATTGAATCAGGCGGCTTAAAAGGCGATCCTGAAAAGCAGGAAATAAGACGGCTTAATTTTGCCATTATCTTAAACGCTTTATTGGAAATAGCACAAGATTCGTATAAAAAATACAATTATAAAGCTTACGATGATATACCTTTTAATGCTTCTCAACTGCATGATGTGATCATCCGTCAGATCGATTTGGGAACGGATAGTGTACCGTTAAGGACAGACATTGCTATTCGTCGGGCCGAATTGACTGTGGAACGGGATTATTGTGTACGGGGGTGGGTAGAAGATATAGGAGATCTAGAAGGTACGTATGGTTACGATGAAATAGATGTAGATGGGCTGAAATTCGTGCAAGGAAAAGTGTATCCGCAAGTTTTTCAAACAGTTGATGATATCAGTAATAGTAGAGCTTTAGAGCTGTTGAAAGAGGGATATATTGCGGTTAGGGTAGCCTCAAGAGGATCGGATCGATTACATAATCTTCCGTTGGTTGTTTCTGCCCATGCTGAATTTGTGCCTACAGCTAAAATTGTGCTGACCGGAACAAGTAATTTTTTTGTAGGGGATGGCGCAACGTTGAAATATGCGGTGGTCAACGGTTATCTTATCGATTTAAGTCAACCACCACAGGAAAATTTTTATAAAAACTGGATTAATTAGCTGATGCTGCTAATAGTTCGCGGAAATTGCGTACACTCTGGGCAACATCAATTTGATTATTCTCCCAGTTATATTCATATTCTGCGGAAAGCATCCCGTCAAAGTTTTGCCTTTTCAATTCTTCGATGACCTCGTTGATAGGCAGTTTACCAGTTCCCCAATGCACATCGTGTGCTTTTTTATCACCAAACTCATTCAAATCTTTAAAGTGTGAATGTATAATCTTACCGTCTAATTTTTTTAGGCATTCTACCGGGTCTAATCCCGAGCGCATCCAGTGGCCAACATCGACTGCCGCACCCATTTTCGGACTTCTTCCTTCCAGTGCTGCTAAAACGACTTCTGGCTTCCAATAGGTTGAAGGTTCTGGATGGTTATGAATCGCAGCACGGATATCGTATTTCTCACATAGGGTAGAGACAATGTCCAAATGCTCTTCTTTGGGCTCGCAGTTGATGACCTTGACACCCATATCTTGGGCAAAAGCAAAAATTTGTTCCCATTCTTCAGCATCTTTACCATTTACTACCCCAAAAGCATGTAGTGTAATATTATGGTCGGCCAAGAGTTTCCGCACCAGATCCCGTCCTTCTTCTGAGAGGGTATAAGTGAATTTTTCCTCATTTCCGGCGCCGACAATCTGTCCTGGAAAAGCTTCAACAAAGCGTAAATCGGCACTATCGATTTTATCCAGTGCTTCCGCAAAAGTGAATAATCTGAAGGTGTACGCCTGTGCGCCTAATTTCCAGTTTACATGTTCTTCGGGATAACCGAGGGTATCCTGCAAGGTATCTTCTACTTGTGTGGTTGAAGAAGTTGTTCCAGAAGAACAAGATAATAAGGCAATTCCCGCTACCAACATAAGCGAGGATAATGTGTTTAGTTTCATGGTCTGTTTTATAAGTTTAGAAAGCCAAAGTAATAAAAAATAAGAGGAAACGTACATTTCCCCTTATTTTTTATAGGAGTTTGTATTTAAGAAATTACTTTGCCATACATCTCTTCGCGTTGTGCTTTCACAGCATCTGAATTGATATACTCATCGTAAGACATTAACTTGTCAATTACACCATTGGGCGTTAGTTCAATGATTCGATTTGCTACGGTTTGTGTCAACTCGTGGTCACGCGAGGTAAACAACATCGATCCTTTGAAATCCAACATGCCATTATTCAGTGCGGTGATGGATTCCAAATCAAGGTGGTTTGTAGGTTCATCGAATAGCAGGAAATTAGCACCTTGAAGCATCATTTTCGAGAACATGCAGCGCATCTTTTCCCCACCGGATAATACAGATACCTTTTTTAAAACCTCTTCGCCGGAAAACAACATTTTTCCGAGGAATCCACGAATAAATTGTTCGTCTGCATCGGGTTTTGAGGTGTAGTTACGAAGCCAATCCACAAGATTCTCATCGCGGCCTTCAAAATATTCGGCGTTTTCAATCGGCATATCGGTTGCCGTAATGGTAACCCCCCATTTGAACTGGCCCCCAAAATCTTTGTCACGACCTGCTAAGATATCATAGAAAGCGGAGGTGACTAAAGAGTTTTCCGATAGTAAAGCGATTTTGTCACCTTTATTGATCATGAACGTAACATCTTTAAAGTAAACCTCACCGTTGACAGTTTTACTTAGCCCCTCTACATGCAATATTTGGTCGCCCGGCTCGCGGTCCATCTGGTTGAACATAATCGCCGGATATTTTCGGTTCGAAGGTTTGATTTCTTCTACATTGAGTTTATCCAGCGCTTTTTTCCTGGAAGTCGCCTGTTTAGATTTAGAGGCATTTGCCGAGAAGCGACGGATAAACTCCTGCAACTCCTTGACTTTATCTTCCATCTTCTTGTTTTGATCTGCACGTTGTTTCAACGCGAGCTGAGAAGATTCATACCAGAAGCTATAATTACCTGTGTAGATGTTCATCTTACCGAAATCGATGTCGACAATATGTGTACAGACATGATCTAGAAAGTGGCGGTCGTGTGATACGACTAAGACAATAGCCTCATATCCCGCCAGAAAATCTTCCAGCCAGCCAATCGTGTTGATGTCCAGGTCATTGGTAGGCTCATCGAGGATCAAGATGTCTGGATTACCAAATAAAGCCTGTGCTAAAAGCACCCGTACTTTTTCGTTACCATCTAGTTCTTTGACTAATTTATAATGAAGATCTTCTTTGATGCCTAAATTACTCAATAGGGTAGCGGCATTGCTTTCTGCATTCCAACCGTCCATTTCCGCAAAAAGACTTTCCAGTTCGCCGGCGCGTTCCCCATCTGCATCGGTAAAGTCTTCTTTCATGTAAATGGCATCTTTCTCTTTCATTATTTTATAGAGTTCCTGATTGCCCATCATGACTGTTTCGAGAACGGTGAATTCGTCAAACTCGTAGTGATTCTGTTTCAGTACGGACATACGCTCACCCGGCGTAAAAGACACTGAACCCGTCGTCGGATCAACCTCGCCGGATATGATTTTAAGGAATGTCGATTTTCCGGCACCGTTGGCACCGATGATTCCATAACAGTTCCCAGATGTAAATTTCAAATTTACATCTTCAAACAGCACGCGCTTCCCAAAACGAAGCGATAAATTGGATACATTAATCATGCGGCAAAGATACGCTTTATTTACGGGATTTTAAGAGGCTAACTTTTTAAGCAATCGATTGTGTTTCAATAAGGTTTGTAGGTGCTGACCATTTTCCCTAAGTTTAGCTTGTAATATTATTTATGATGGACGTCAATATGAGTAAATTAAAAGGGGGCGTATACGGTACTATCTTACTGGGGATGACTTTTGCATGTGTCCAAAATCAACAGAAGCAGGAGCGGAGCACGCCATTCGAATTGGTCAATTTTGAAGAATTGTCCGATCCGACGGTAGATACATTGTCCGATTGGTCTAGGATAGAGAATGGACTGCAGGCTTCCTTTGTGACGATTGACAAACGCTTTCCGAAATCTATGGCTCCGGACTTTGCTGTACAAAAGCAAGAGTCGGTGATAGGATGGAGAGGAGAACGTGTTTCTGCGCAAATATTGTTGTGGACAAATGCCGAAATTGCGGATGCAAAAGTAGAAATATCGGGTTTTCGTATGCCCGATGGTCGCTATCTACCGGCTGATATTGCCTCCGCCCGTTTCGTTCGCTATGTGATGACCGATGAGTTTGCTGGAGGATGTGGTTACCGCAAACCGGAAGATTTTGCTTCGTCTCTTTCTCCAGATATGTTGGATAATCTCTCTTCTTTTAACCTCGAAGCAAAGAAAGTAAGGCCTGTTTGGGTAACCGTGCGCATTCCAGAGGATGCAAAGCCGGGAAACTATACAGCAAAAGTACAAGTGAAAGCAATTGACGTACCTACGCAGGAACTGGACCTTTCTTTACAGGTTATCGACCACGTTCTGCCGAAGCCCTCGGAATGGACTTATCATTTAGATCAATGGCAGCATCCTTCTGCGGTGGCACGTGTAGAAGGGCTCGAAATATGGTCTGATGAACATTTTAAGGCACTGAAGCCACAGATGCAGATGTTAGCTGATATAGGACAAAAGGTAATTACAACAACGCTTAACAAAGATCCTTGGAATGTGCAGACATTCGATCCTTATGCAGATATGATTATTTGGACGAAACAAGAGGACGGCTCTTGGAAATATGATTACAGCGTTTTTGATCGGTGGGTACAGTTTATGCTGGATCTCGGTATTAATAAGATGATAAATTGCTATTCTATTATTCCTTGGAATAATGAAATTCATTATCAAGATGAGGCAAGTGGCGAATGGGTAAATGTAGAAGCAAAACCGGGTACGCCTGTATTTGAGGAGTTCTGGACACCGTTCTTAAAGGATTTCGTAGAACACCTTCGGGAAAAAGGTTGGTTGGAAAAAACAAATATTGCTATTGACGAACGTACTCGGGAAGAAGTGGATGGAGCTTTGTCTTTGTTGCAAAAAGTATCGCCAGAATTGGGCGTCTCTTATGCGGATAACCAAAAAACTTACCAGCGCTATCCAAATAGTGATGATATCAGCATTGCGTTAGGGCATCCGTTCTCAGAAGAGGATCTCAGAGACCGTCAATCACGTGGATTGAATACGACGTTTTATATCTATTGTGGCAATGCATTCCCCAATCAGTTTACTTTTTCTGATCCTGCGGAATCTGTTCTCCTCGCATGGTTTGCGGAAGCCGCACATTTTGACGGTATGTTGCGTTGGGCATTCAATTCTTGGGTAGAAAACCCATTGTTAGATTCCCGTTTCCGTACCTGGCCCGCAGGGGATACTTATATTGTATATCCGAATGCCAGAAGTTCGATTCGTTACGAGCGTTTATTAGAAGGGATTCAGGATTATACAAAGATTCAGGTGGTGAAGCAGGTGCTGGAGGACAAGGGAGATCGGACAAACTTGGATCGGTTGGAAACCGCCATCCAGAAATTGAAGATTACGAAGCGCAACGACACGTGGAATCAAGACCTCAATGATGCGAAAGCATTGCTTAACGAACTTTCGGTGCAATTAGCGCGATAAAAATAAATACTTTTGATAAAATAGAGGGGATTTTATTCATTATAAGATACCCTCTATTCATACTACCTTACAGCTTCTCGAAATTTGATTAACCGCAAATAAGCAGGACATTTTTCCAAATCTTTTTTCCAGGCTTCTGCTTCGATAAACTGTATCTTCAGGAAGGTATCTACATCTACTACTACCTGTTCTTGTGAAATCTCTACCCGTTCAGGAAAAGATTTTCCTAAAAGTTCGTTTTTCAATTCCTCTATTGTGATCATAGAACCAAAAATAGGAAACTTTGGCTATTAATGAACACATTAAGTAGTCATTAACGCTTTTTTCGTAAAGAAAAAAAATAGCATTAAATTTTTGATTTTTAAAAATGTATTTCGATATTAGTGTCAAACTAACGACGTTTATATATTATTTCGGTAACGTAACCGGAATTTTTATAGGCCGAAAAATAGAAGAAATTTTAAAAG
Organism: Sphingobacterium micropteri; assembly: GCF_014692515.1. Lineage (GTDB taxonomy): Bacteria > Bacteroidota > Bacteroidia > Sphingobacteriales > Sphingobacteriaceae > Sphingobacterium > Sphingobacterium micropteri. Next base: position 94,833 of record NZ_JACOIK010000003.1, read on the forward strand.
CAGAGCATAATAAAAAATAACATAACACACGATTAAATTGACGCTTTGTAATTGTTAATCAAAAAAGGTGTATTTCGAGCGATTAAAGATTAACTAAAATAGCATTAATATTGTTCCGGTAACGTAACCGAAGATATTGCAACAAGGAAAAAGAGTACCTATTCAGATAAGAAAAATTGCATACTATTAATTTTTATAACCTTGAAAAAATGAATATATGACTTTAGAAACCAATCCTAAAATTTCTTTTGCTCTAAAAAGAAAGTTGGCGATGATGAAGTGGATAACCATTATTGCCCTTAATTTTCTCTTGTTTCATAGTGTGCTAGCACAAACAAGAATGGTGTCCGGTAAGATTACGGATGCCCGAACGGGAGCTGCCATGTCCGGCGTCACTGTTACCGTCAAAGGCGGATCACAGGGAGTCAGCTCTGGCCAAGATGGTACATACAGCCTACAAGGAGTGACTGATCAAACTGTTTTAGTTTTTTCGATTTTAGGCTACAGTACCCAGGAGATCAACATTGGCGGAAGATCTGTCCTTGATGTTACCTTACAAACTTCGTTTAATGAATTGGAAGAAACGGTGGTAGTGGGTTATGGTCGTCAGAAAAAACGAAATTTAACAGGGTCTATCGTTTCCGTAAACAATGAGGAAATTGAAAAAACAGCGTTACAGGACCCTATATCGATTTTACAAGGACGTGCTGCGGGTGTACAAATCACGTCTAATTCCGGTGCACCGGGAGGGGAAATGACCATTCGGGTTCGAGGCAATTCATCCCTGAATTCAGGTAATAATCCACTCTTCGTAGTTGATGGTATTCCGATAGAATCGGGATCGCTATCCAATCTTAATGGTACAGAAGGCTTTGGCTTAAATCCATTGGCCGCCATAAACCCCGGAGATATTGAGTCAATTGAGATATTAAAGGATGCAGCATCCACGGCTATATACGGCTCCCGAGCAGCCAATGGTGTGGTCATGATTACGACCAAAAGAGGAGCTGAAGGTAAAGCCACTGTTGATGTGAATTTTACGACGGGCGTAAGCGAATTGCCGCGGAAACTCAGCGTTTTGAATGCCACACAATATCGCCAGGCTATTATTGACTCCTACAATAATATGGATAATCCTGAAGAACCTTTTTGGACAATTTTGGATTCGTTAAGTGCGATGAATAATGGAGATGTAGATTGGCAGCGTGAATTAATGCGTGTGGCACCGCAGTATAAAGTAGATTTATCTGTACGAGGAGGCAGCAAAACAACGCAATATGCATGGAGTACGTCCTATTTAGATCAGGATGGTATCATTCTGAATTCCAATTTTAAGCGGCTAACTTCTCGATTGAATACGGATTTTAATCTGACGGATAAATTAAAAATAGGACAAAGTATTGCCTACACAAATAGTTTGAATAATAGAATTAATGCTGCAGGCGCGGGCAATCTGAGTGTAATCCGGGAATTATTGATACGTCCGCCTATTATGTCTATGTATTTGCCAGACGGTTCGCTAAACGGATATAGTTTGGGAAGGCGAAATCCGGTAGGAATTGCAAAATATGCTACCAATCTAAACAAAAGTAACCGGATAATAGGTAGTCAATACCTGGAGTACGAATTTATTCCTGAGTTAACGTTTAGAAGTAATTTAAACTTCGACTTCACCTCCATGAAAGAAGAGGAATTCATGCCAACAATACTGGATTATAGAGAAGGCTACAACACAGGTGCGGTCCGGAGTATCACGAACATGACCTGGAGTAGTGAAAGTTTCTTGCGTTATGCAAAGACATTCAATCAAGATCATAATTTCGGGGCTTTATTGGGCTTTAGTTTACAAAACTGGCGCTATGACCGTACGGGATTGAACGGATCGTTTTTCCCAAGTGATAATATCAGAACACTGAATGCCGCAGGAACAATTTCCAATAAGGATGCGGATGGCGTAGATATCAATGTGGCTTCTGAACACGCGATGATGTCTTATTTTGGTCGTGCGTCATACGATTATCAAGGAAAATATCTGACGGAAGTCAACCTCCGTGCTGACGGTTCTTCTAGATTTGGTAGGCAAAAACGTTTTGGTTACTTTCCTTCGGCATCAGTTGGCTGGCGCTTCTCTCAAGAAGATTTCTTTACTATCGGTGCAGTTAATGATGGTAAAATACGTTTCAGTATGGGTAAAACAGGTAATGAAGCCATCGGAGACTATACTTCTCAGGGAGAATTTATGGTGGGAGCCAATTATCTGGATTTCTCGGGAGCCGCTCCGACAGTAATGCCTAACGAGGGACTGACCTGGGAAACGACGACTCAATATAATGCTGGTTTGGATTTAGCATTTCTAGGAAATAAGATTACGTTTACAACCGATCTCTATATTAAAAATACAGACGATTTACTATATAACGTTCCTATTCCTACCACGACAGGATTTAGCAGCTTTATGCAGAATATCGGTAGTATACAAAATCGTGGTGTTGAGTTTTTATTGACCACAAAAAATATTTCCCGTGATGTGTTTTCGTGGGGGACAAACCTGAACATCAGTTTAAACAGAAATAAGGTCTTATCACTTCCAGAGGAGCTTTTGACAAATGGATATATCCAAAATGGAAGCTACCATATTTTACAGGAGGGGCTGCCTATCGGCGTTTTCTATGGATGGCGATTTGATGGCGTATACGCCCGTGATGCGGATAATGTGAATGCGATCACGCATGGTGCATTAGGCCCGGTATTTAAAGGTGGTGATCCTATTTGGCACGATTTAAACGGTGACAATATTATTAATCCGGACGACCGCCAAATCATTGGTACAGCAGAGCCTAAGTTTTTTGGAGGTTTTGGTAATGATTTCACTTACAAAAACTTTTCATTGAATGTGTTTTTCCAATTTTCGTACGGCAATGATATTTACAGTTCCATTAATCAGGAACGAAATTCTATTGTACGCTACAACAACTTGTCAGCAGATGCACTAAATAGATGGCGGGAGCAGGGGGATATTACAAGTTATCCGAAACCGGTTAGGGACGATCCTATGCAGACCGATAGTCGGGTGTCCAGTCGGTGGGTTGAAGATGGTTCTTATATCAAATTAAAGAATGTGAATTTAAGATATACATTCCCCAACAGCTTGATTAACCGGATCGGTCTGCGCAAGGTTGATGCTTTTGTGACGGGGACTAATTTGATCACGTGGACAAAGTATACCGGATTTGATCCTGATGTTAATTCATTCTCCGGTTTGCGTGTTGGTGTGGATCAAGGTTCCTATCCACAAAATCGGATGTTCATTTTTGGGTTAAATATTGGGCTTTAATAGATGATATTATGAAAAATACGAATATAAAATTTCTGCTGTGCACACTGATTGTTCTAATTAGTTCATGTGCAGACTCGTTTTTAGATAAAGAACCGATCAGCGGTTTTTCCGCTAAAGGGTTCTATAAAAATGCAAGCGATGCGCAGGCAGGTGTATATGGTATCTATAATTCCATGCAATCGGCCTTCCGTCAGAATTTCGCGCTATGGGGTGAAGGGAGAGCAGATGCGGTGGCAACGAATCATGCTGAAGATCCATTTGCGTTGACGCAAAACAGACTTACACCAGTCATCCAATCCGCTCGTTGGGATAATCTGTATACCGTTATCAGCAGAGCTAATTATGCGATCAAGTATGTTCCCCAAGTCTTTGAATCGGAAGAAGGGGGATTGCGTAATCAGCTGATAGGACAGGCAAGAGCATTACGTGCTATCGCTTATTTTTATGCGGTACGTGTATGGGGCGATGTCCCACTTATTCTGGAACCGTTTGAAAGTGTTCAGCAAAATATTTTTTCGGAACGGACAAATCAGGAAATGGTATTGGATATGATTGAGGAGGACCTGCTATATGCATCTACCTATTGCGCCGATAATTATACAGGCGCACGGAACCGGGTGATCTTGACCAAAGGAGCTGCGGACGCATTTTTGACACAGGTGTACATGTGGCGCAAAAAATATAGAGAGGCCATCACGACGGCGGAACGTGTTATAGAAAGCCCGTTTTATTCCCTGGTATCCATTCAAGACTGGAACAAAATATTCTCGGACGGAATGAGCAACGAGAGCATTTTTGAAATCGGCTACAATGAAATCCAGACCAATTCTTTACGGGTTATCTATGCATTAGGCTCAGACAGCTATTACTTTCCGAGTTTGAAATTTAGAGATGAATTTGAAGAAGACGATCTTCGGAAAACGCGTATTTATGATCTTACACAAGCCCAACCGCGTAAGATATGGAAGTTTTTTGGAGAAGGATTTAATGACGAGAGCCCCGATCCGTCTGCTAACAATATTGTCATGGTCAGATTGGCTGATATTATTTTGTTGAAAGCAGAAGCTCATGCTCATCTTAATGAACCGGATTTGGCACTCCCTTTATTGAATGAAATAAGAAGACGCGCAGGGTTGCCAAATCTAGAATTGTCAGATGCCAACGGTATGTACGGTGATTTGGTATCTGCCGTTTTACATGAGCGTGCTATCGAATTGTGTTACGAGGGCCATCGCTGGTTTGATCTGGTTAGGAACGGGAAAGTAATCGAAGTTATGGGGCCTATTAATTCCATCAGCGATACCCGAAATTTTGTGTGGCCTATTCATGAAGATGTGATTAACCGGAACCCAAATATTGTTCAAAATGAGTTTTACAAGTAGCCATTTCAATTGGTTTAAAAATATGACGAACATGAAAAATATGAAAACAATAAGACATCTTCTTCTGTTCTGCTGTGCGATTCTAGGATTAATGGGCAGCTGTGAAATACAAGAAGATTTCAAATATCAGCCGTCTAATGTTGATGGTAAATTAGATGTGGATGCGTGGACGTATATCCAACAGCATGATTCGCTGTCTTTCTTACGGCAGGCAATTGCTTACGCAGAAGTTCAGTCTTTATTCCAGAGCTCGGACGCTCGGACGTTCATCTTGCCAAACAATGCGGCATTTAGAGCTTACTTAAAAGAAAACCGATATAGCGACGTAGAAGAGATTCCGCTTCCGATATTACGTAATATATTACGTTATCACGTGGTCAAAGATCGGGTTATTTTTACCGATCCGGCCTTGGCACCAAGTAATCGCCCAATTGCTTACGATACGGAGAATGGTCAGATCATGTATCTTTCACATAATACCAGCTATATAGGGCTTATTAATGAGAGTACTAATGTAGAATGGCAAATTCGTACGTCTAATATAGAGCCGACCAATGGGGTGATCCATATCGTGAATTCGGTTGTCTATTATTCCGCACCAACAGGGGATGCCGAGGCACCGAATCCGAACCTTATTCGGGATACGATTTATGCACTTCATGATTCTTACGTAAATGGACCGCCATCGGCATCACAGAATTTTGGTACTGCTACAACTTTACGGGTCAAAAATGTGACAGGAAATAGTGAAGTAGACCGCCGTGCTTACCTGATGTTTGATTTTAATGATTTTAAGAAAGAAGGGGTGGTTACCGATATGCAATTAAAGATACAGACCGTCTTTACACACGGTAAAGGTGTATTTACCTATTTGTATGATATACCTGGATACAACTGGACAGAAACGGCGATCAATTTCAATAATGCCCAAAAACCTCCTGCAGGAAATAGTCCTGTTGCAAGTTATATGGCAGTTGCCGGACAGCCTTTTGTATTTGATATTACAGATTTCTATAAATCAAATGCAGAACAAGGGCGTGTGACATTTATGCTGGATGCCCAAGCGGGTTCGGACGAAACGACAGACCTTGCTTCAAAAGAACACGACACGATGGATCCACCTATGTTGATTTCCATTTTGGCATCAGGCGAGAGTACGTTGACGCTGGACGCCAATACGGGTATAAATGTATCTAATGGAGGTGTGTTTGTGCTGGACAACGAAGTCTTGGAGGTCAGTGGATCGGCCGCAGCCGATATTGTTTACACGGTTGATGCAATATCACCAAACGGATGGCTAATCAAAGGGGCGAATATACTACGAGCGGGAGATCGATTTACACAGTTAGATATTGACTTGAAAAATATTCTGTTCATTCATGACGGAGAAAACAATGCACCGAGCACGCTACTATTGTCTGCCAGAGATCGGTCTGGAGGGCTTATTGAAGATATAGAGGTGGCTATCAATATACAATAATTAGATAACCGTAAATATTTATGATGTCAAGAAAATTTTATTTCAGTTCGTTATGCTGTATTCTGTTGTGTTTCGGTATGATATGGTTTAATGTATCCTGTTCTAAAGGCGCTGCCAATGAACCAGATCCAGATACCAATACAATAGACCGAATCATCTCTTTTTCAGGCTTTGATTGGATCGTGCGCACGACTGGGGAAGCAAAGCAAGGACCTGGGCCAAATTTGTTTTCCGATACCCAGGAAAATGTATGGGTAGATGAACAGGGACGGTTACATTTGAAAATTGTACAAAAAGGAGGGATATGGTATTGTTCCGGTGTTATTTTACGCCGGAGCATGGGATATGGTAAGTATGTATTTTATATTTCGAGTGATGTGAGCAAGCTGGATAAACAAGTCGTAGCTGGACTGTTTACCTATAAGAACGATAATGAAGAGATTGATATTGAGTTTTCGCGCTGGGGAGTAGCAGACAATCAGGATTCGCAGTTTGCTGTGCAACCATCTGAAAAAGCGGGAAATAAAGAACGTTATGATCTCCATCTATTGGGTATGCAGTCCACACATGCCTTCAATTGGCAACCGAATAAAATTGAATTTATCAGTTTACAAGGGCACGGGCTAACATCCGGTGTTGAAAATATAATACACGAATGGACGTACATGGGAGGAGATATTCCTCCGGAAAACGAAGAACGGTTACGTATGAATTTATGGCTGTTCCGTGGTGTCGCTCCATCGGATTTCAAAGACCAGGAAATAATTATAGAAAAGGTAGAATTTATTAAAAACCCTACTTAGTTTATACGGGTTGATCAAGGAAAGTTTGTATGTAAGCGAACTAGAAGGTGCTTTTAAAATAAATAAAAAGAAGATGTCAGAATATTTGAAGAATGTCCATGTTTTTTCATCTGCTAAGCAGGCGGGTTATGCTGCTGGGCAGGCGATTGAAAAAAAGATTATACAGTTACAGGAGCAGCAGCAGCATATCCGAATGATATTCGCAGCGGCACCCTCACAAGATTATATGCTGGAATACCTTACCCAGTCTGAAAAAATCCAATGGAACAAGATAACAGCGTTTAATATGGATGAGTATGTTGGTCTTGCTGACAACGCTCCGCAGTTGTTTTCTCAATACCTCCAAAGAAATCTTTTTTCGAAAGTAGCACTAGCGGAAAAATATACAATATCGACAAATGGAAACGTTCAAGATGAAATAACGCGTTTTTCTAAGTTGATCGAAAATCATCCTATTGATATTGTATGTTTGGGCATCGGTGAAAATGGCCATCTGGCATTTAATGATCCGCCAGTGGCCGATTTTAATGATCCCGACATGATCAAACTGGTAGATCTGGATATTGTATGTCGGCAACAACAGGTGAATGATGGCTGCTTTTCGAAGCTGGGCGATGTGCCGTTAACAGCTTTGACGTTAACCATACCTACCTTACTACGGGGTAATGCCTTATTTTGCGTTGTCGTAGGAGCACATAAAAAGGAGGCTGTCAAGCAGGCGTTATTTGGTGCTATTGACGCTTCTTGGCCGGCAACGATATTGCGCAAACACTCGAACTGTCAGTATTTTTTCGATAAAGAAGCGTATAGTGAGGTTGCTATCTTGAAGGCTTAGTATTATAGTTGTTGTTAATTCGTGTAATATGAAGAGCAATTTGTTGATATTTAATGGGAAATTAATTGGTCCGGAGGTTATTCAGGAGAATTCCTATCTCTATGTTAAAGATGGTATTATATGCGACATAGGTATCGGAAAACCCGCCCATGTAGATGCAGAAATATTGTCGATCGACGCGAAAGGCTTATATATTTCGCCGGGTTTTATTGATATGCACGTGCACGGTGGTGGAGGACATGATTTTATGGATGGAACAGTGGAAGCCTTTTTGGGTGTAGCAGAGACGCACCTCAGATACGGTACGACTGCTTTATGCCCTACCACGTTGACCAGTACAATGGAAGCGTTGTTTCGGACATTAGATGCTTACAAGGCGGCAAAAGAAATCAATGCCCAAGGCGCACAATTTATAGGCGTTCATTTGGAGGGGCCATACTTTGCTCTTAGCCAAAAAGGCGCGCAGGATCCCAAATACATTCGTCATCCGGATCCTGCGGAATATGAAAGAATCTTGGCATACTCAGATGATATCGTACGATGGAGCGCCGCGCCTGAATTGCCCGGCGCCATAGCGTTCGGCCGATATGTTAAGTCCAAAAATAAGCTATTAGCTTTAGCACATACAGATGCCATATATGAAGAAGTGCAGGCGGCGTTTGATAACGGCTATACGCTGGCTACCCATTTTTATTCTGCGATGTCCGGAATAACGAGGCGAAATGCCTACAGATATGCCGGCGCGATAGAAGCGGGATATTTAATAGACGGGATGGACGTCGAAATTATAGCCGATGGTATTCATGTACCTTCGCCCTTGCTTCGTCTGGTTTTCAAGATTAAAGGTACAGATAGGATAGCTTTAATAACAGACGCCATGCGCGCCGCAGGCATGCCTGAAGGAGAAAGTATATTAGGCGGCAAACAAGAAGGTACAAGGGTTATCGTGGAGGATGGTGTAGCAAAGTTAATGGACAGATCTGCTTTTGCCGGAAGTGTAGCTACGGCAGATCGCTTGGTGCGAACAATGATGCGGGAGGGAAATGTAGCTCTCCTGGATTCGGTGCAAATGATGACATCTACTCCAGCTCGGATTATGGGGCTGGATAAAAAAGGGCATTTGGCGGCAGGTATGGATGCTGATATTGTGTTATTTGATGAGGATATCCGCGTGATGGCTACGATAGTCGCCGGCGAGCTAAAGTATAAGAAAGAGGATTAAACAGGATATTTTTTAATACGTTTTTAAAATTTTATATGGATGAATAAATATATAAGTCTACTTTTTGGAATAGGATTTCTCATCATATCGATGTCATTGTTCGCGCAGAACAATAAGCTTCAGGATTTTAAGGTAAAGGGTTTTCATTTAGACCTCAGGATTCAGGTGATGACCGTACCGGCTTTAAAGGACTTTGCTAAAAAGTTGAAAGATAACGGGTTGAATACGCTAATCATGGAGTGGGAGGCGACTTATCCATTTCAAGATCATCCTCTTATCCCCAATAGATTTGCTTATACGAGAGAAGAGGTTGTGGATTTTATTGCTTATTGCGATTCGTTGGGGCTTGATGTGGTACCTTTGCAACAGAGCTTTGGTCATGTCGAGTATATCCTTCGGCACTATCGGTATAAAGATCTGCGGGAAGATCAAAAAGATTATTCGCAAGTTAATCCACTTCGGGAAGAATTAAACAAAGAACTCTTTACGAGCCTATATACGGATTTGATTTCCACGCACACTTCCGAATATATTCATATCGGTGGAGATGAAACTTATTTATTGGGACATTCTGCTGAATCTAAAAAGAAAGTGGAGACAGTAGGCAAGGGAAGACTCTATGGTGACTATATCAAACTGCTCTGTGATATTGTCGTCAGTCTAGGTAAACGCCCTGTACTCTGGGCAGATATCGCCTTAAAATACCCTGATGCATTGGTGGGTTTACCCAAAGAGACAGTTTTTGTTGATTGGAACTATGGATGGGATATCAATATGTTTGGCAAGCATGACAATTTATTGAAAAGTGGTTTCGAGATATGGGGCGCGCCGTCAATAAGAAGTCATCCAGATAATTATTTTTTGACACAATGGGAAAAACATTTTCATAATATACGGGATTTTATTCCATTGGCCCGTGAATTTGGTTACCAGGGTATGATTATGACTTCTTGGTCTACATCGGGATTGTACTCCCCGCTCTGGGAATCCACCCGCGATATTGTAGATTTATATACGATCCGTCGCGTGTATCCAATTTCAGGATTTAACCTATTGATTGATGCTTACTTTCAGGGCGTTAATCATACCGAAGCATTGGATGTTCATACGTTTGTAACGTCTTATGCGAAACAACAATATGGTTTTGATGATCAGCAGGCCATACGGTTTTGGGAAGCTTTGCGAGCTATACCATATGAAATCAATCAAGGGAAAATCAGTAAAGAAGGGCTTGATATTAACGTTTTATTAGATAGCGCGCAGATCGTTTCAAAAACTTTTTACGAACTACGGCCGCGTAAAAATCCAGAAGAGTTTGAACACTACCGCTTAATGGCTGATATTCGGCTACAATACTTGACGTATATGACCATCGAAATAAGGGCCAATGCATCAAATTTCAAGCAGGAAGATGTACAGGCTTTATTAAAGGAGCTGGAAGCTATCGATACAGCGTCGTTGGACAGACGCTTCGCTGTCCTGAATAGATATTTATTGTATGATGCCGAAATAGCGCAGGAAAATGAATTAAGAAACAGTAAGATCCGGGTACTATATGAGCGCTTGGCCCGGCATAAGCAAAACAAATGACATGTCGTACACAAATAATCAACTGATATCATGGCACAGGACAAGACAGTAGCGGCATCCTCTTTGAGTAAAAGAGATACGATCATCTCCATTACGATCATCGGGATGCTATTCTTTATTTTCGGTTTTGTAACATGGGTCAACGCTATTTTGATACCCTATTTTAAAATAGCTTGTGAACTCAATCATTTTCAGTCATATCTTGTCGCTTTTGCTTTTTATATTGCCTATTTAGTCATGTCATTACCGGCCGGTTATCTCTTGAAAAAGATAGGGTTTAAAAAAGGAATGATGGTGGGCTTTTTTATTATGGCATTGGGTGCAGGGCTTTTTGTTCCAGCCGGATTTTCTCGCGCTTATCCGATCTTCTTGACAGGTCTTTTTACATTGGGCGTTGGATTGTCTATTTTGCAGACCGCTGCAAATCCTTATATTACGATTTTAGGCGATAAAGAGCGGGCAGCACAGCGATTTAGTATTATGGGGATATGCAACAAACTGGCCGGGATTGTCGCCCCGTTGTTGTTTGCTGCTGTGATTCTGCGTTCTTCCGATAACGCGTTATTTGAACAGATTAGTTTAATGCAAGGTCCTGAAAAAGAACAGGTGCTGGATGAACTGATTGCCCGTGTAATTGGGCCTTATGCCGTAGTCGCAACCGTTCTGTTATTGCTTGGTCTCTTCGTTCGTTATTCGCCTTTACCCGAAATCGATACAGAAACAGAAGATGAGCAGATGGCGATATCGAATGCGAGCAAGAATAGTATTCTTGAATTTCCCCATCTCGTATTAGGTGCTTTTGCGATTTTTTTCCATGTCGGATCACAAGTAATTGCCGTGGACAGTATCATTAACTATGTTGCCAGTACAGGAATTCCTTTTTTGGAAGCCAAAGTGTTTCCTTCCTATACATTGACGGCTACTATTATTGGATATCTGTTGGGAATAGCATTTATCCCGAAATTTATGAGTCAATTGACGGCTTTAAGGGTTTGTACTGTCTCTGGATTGATCTTGAGTATGCTGGTTATATTGGTGGAAGGCAAGATACATTTATTAGGGCACGATACCGATGTTTCTGTTTGGTTCATCGTGTTATTGGGGTTTGCCAATTCGATGATCTGGGCCGGAGTCTGGCCTTTGGCGCTGGATAATTTGGGACGGTTCATCAAGATAGGAGCCTCTCTATTGATTATGGGGCTGTGTGGAAATGCGATTATGCCTTTAATATACGGGTATCTGGCGGATACGCATGGATTGAAAGAGGCCTATTGGGTATTGGTTCCCTGCTACCTGTATTTGATATTCTATGCCTATCGTGGATTTAAATTGAAAACCTGGAAAAAATAATAAAATTGAATTTAATAACAAGATATTATATGAAAAAGCACGCGATCTTAGTCATTATTGTTCTGTTTGGTATAATGGCAGGAAATCTATCTTATGCGCAGTCGCAAATCAATATCACACCTTATCCGAACACTGTTGTACGACAGGAGGGATTCGTTGATTTAAATAGAGCGGTCAATATCAGCGGTAATTCCAGCCAAAATGGTTATTTACAAAAGCTACTTGCTGAACGGGGAATTCGTGTAAAGAAGGATAAAAAGAGCTATCCGATTTACTTGCAATTAACAAACGATACATCGGAAAATAACGAATCATATGCATTATCGGTGACCCAAGATAAAATAGAAATAAAAGCGCAGACGGAGACGGGTCTATTTTACGGAATGCAAAGTTTAAACCAGTTATTATTGGAGTCTATTCAACTCCCGCTTTTAACGATTAAGGATACGCCTGCATTTAAATGGCGTGCTTTTATGTTGGACGAATCCCGTCACTTTCATGGCGCACAGGCCGTGAAGGATATTTTGGACGAAATGGCTCTTTTGAAACTGAATACGTTTCATTGGCATTTAACGAACGATCAGGGCTGGCGCATTGAAATCAAGAAGTATCCATTATTGACTGAAATTGGTTCGAAGAGAGATTCTACGCAGATCGGTACATGGCCAACCGGGACGAAAAGTACAGTGTATGATAGGAAGCCTTATGGGGGATTTTATACACAGGAACAAATAAAGGATATCATACAATATGCGGCGGAACGGCACATCACAATTGTGCCGGAAATAGCGATGCCGGGACATGCGAGCGCAGCCATTGCCGCATATCCGTGGTTGGGTGTCAAGAAAGACACGATTATTAGCGTCCCGGCAAAATTTGGTGTCATGTATGATATCTTTGATGTGAGTGATGAGCGGGTCAGAAACTTTCTAAAGGACGTACTGGAAGAAACCATGGCTCTATTTCCTTCAAAAGTTATTCATATTGGTGGGGATGAGGTTCGTCATAACCAATGGAAGGAATCGAAAAAGGTAAATGACTTTATGAAAGAAAACGATATTGCTTCCTACGCCGAGCTTCAGGTTTGGTTTACAAATGAGATTTCAAGGTTTGTAGAGCGTAAAGGAAAGCGCGTAATGGGCTGGAATGAAATCATGGGCGTTAAGCTACATGATTATGTTAACAGTGATGATGTTTTGGTTAAACAGCCGTTAGCTAAAAATGCAATTGTACACTTTTGGAAAGGGGATGTTGACTTAATTACTGACGCCGTAAAAAAGGGACACGATGTCGTGAATTCCTATCATAATTATACTTATCTAGATTACGATTATAACAAAATACCACTTTCGAAGTCGTATAGCTTCGAACCGATACCAGCAGGACTTCCTTTGGAATATCAGGATAGGATATTGGGTTTAGGATGTCAGATGTGGAGTGAATGGACTCCCACGGTAACAGCTATTAATGAGCATATTTATCCGAGATTGGCTGCATATGCCGAGGTGGGGTGGACTCGTCTTGAAAACAAGGATTTTCAACGCTTTGAAAAAAATATACAGACGCTAATTACCTATTGGAATGCTAAGGGCTTATGTCAGATTAGCGAATCTATCGGCTCCAGATGAAAGCAGAACAGTCACGCTTATGATGACGCATCCAAATGAATGTAAGATATTCACTATATTTCCTCTATAAAATAGCCCTTTATTGCAGAGGAGAGCGAAATAAATTCATTTTATATTATGCGCAATTAAATTGCATATAAAAATGAATTTATTTAGGTTTGATTTTCCGTATTAGCATAATACACTATATATGAAAAAGGGTGAAAAAGAACTTGTTGGTGTAAAAGAAATTGCACGTAGGGCAAACGTTTCTATTGCAACCGTGGATAGGGTGTTAAACAATAGATCGGGTGTATCGGAGAAAACCAAACAAAAGATCAACGAGATTATTAAAGAGCTGGATTATAAACCCAATATTCTAGCTAGAAGATTGGCATCATCCAAAACAATGAATCTGTATACGCTTATTCCAGAAGTTTCTGAGGAAACGGATTATTGGACCGTGCCATTACAGGGAATAATACAGGCAGAAAATGAGATTATGCTTTATAATGTCAAAATTGAAAAATTGTTTTATGACATGAACAATAAAGACTCGTTCGTGAAACAAACAGAAATAATCTTGAGATCCGAATCTGTAGATGGTGTTTTAATCGCCCCGGCATTTATAGAAGAAGCTATAACGTTTACAGATGCGTGCCAAAAAAGGAAGATTCCGTTTGTATTTATGAACTCAAATATTCCGAACAGGAAGAATCTCAGCTATTTCGGGCCAGATCTTTTTTATAGTGGGTATACGGCGGCACATTTGGTAGATTACTTAGTAGGCGAGTCGGATCAGATATTGTTAATGAACATAGCCAAAGATATTGAATCGGATTATCATATCCTTAAAAAAGAAGAAGGTTTTACGAAATATTTTAACGCAAATAACTCGAGCAGAATCATAAAACGAAATCTGTATGATACCGATTATCAATCGGTTAAGAAGTCTGTTGCGGCTGCATTAAAAGGTTATCCAGACATACGGTTGATCTTTGTGACGAACTCGCGGGTTTCATTAGTAGCAAGATACCTGTTAGAAAAGAAAAAAGAAGATATTCTATTGGTAGGGTACGATTTTCTGCAACGCAATATTGATTTTCTCAATAAAGGTGTGATTGATTTCTTAATCTGTGAAAAACCACAGGAACAAGCTTATCGTGGGGTAAAAGCGCTATATCGATACCTTATGTTTGAAGAAAAACAGGAAAAGGAATATTTTATGCCTATCGATATCATTCATCGGGAGAATCAACGATTCTATCGTAACTAATTGTTTCCTTTAATCGCGAAATACTTTCCGTTATCTTCGTAAGTCAATATGAAGTTTACCTTGCTCTTTTCCAAAGATTTAAACTTTAGAAAAGAGCAAGATTCTCATTAAAGCACTACACGACCTGGATATGCTGCTAAGGCTTTTTCGAGACAGGCCAACGCATGGCGTAAATCTTCCTGTTTAAGTACATAGGCCAAACGTACTTGGTCAGTTCCGACATTTGGTGTGCTGTAAAATCCGGTCGCCGGAGCCATCATGACCGTTTCGTTGTTGTACGAAAATTCTTCTAATATCCATTGACAAAACCTATCTGCATTATCAATAGGAAGTTGAGCTACTACATAAAATGCTCCTCCGGGAACCGGACAAAAGACACCTTCTATCTTGTTTAACCCCTCAACAAGGGTGTTGCGACGGGCTGTATATTCTTTAGATACAGCTTCGAAATAGCTGTCCGGTGTATCTACTGCTGCTTCAGCAGCAATCTGTCCTTCCAAAGACGGACTTAAACGTGTTTGAGCAAATTTAAGAGCCGTCTGATACAATTCTTTGTTTTTGGTGATTAAGCAGCCTATGCGCGCACCGCATGCCGAGTACCGTTTGGACACGGTGTCGATAATGACCACATGTTGTTCAAGACCTGCCAAGTGCATGGGTGAAATAAATGTATTTCCATCATAGCAAAACTCGCGATAAGCTTCGTCTGCAAATAGATACAGATCATATTTTAGACACAATGCTTTCAGAGATTCTAATTCTTCGCGTGAGTAGAGATAACCTGTAGGATTATTGGGGTTACAGATTGCAATTGCACGCGTCTTATTGGTAATTAGTTTTTCAAATTCCGCAATCGGTGGTAAAGCAAAGCCCGTTTCTATATAAGATAGGATCGGTTTTACTATAGCGTCTGCTGCACAGGCAAATCCATTATAATTTGCGTAAAATGGTTCGGGAATGATAATTTCATCGCCGGAACTAAGGCAGCTTTGCATCGCTATAGTAAGGGCCTCTGATCCACCGTTGGTTACCAAAATATCTGTCGGCGAGATGTTGTAACCCAATTTGTTGTAATACGTCGCCAATTTCTCCCGATACGAAGCAATACCTTCTGATGCGGTGTACGCCCATATCGTGAAATCGATGTCTTTTAAAGCATTTATCATGACTTCTGGCGTTTCGATATCGGGCTGTCCTATATTTAAATGATATACTTTCTTCCCTTCTTTTTTGGCTTGTTCTGCAAAAGGCGTAAGCTTTCTAATGGGAGAAGCGGGCATATCCAAGCCCCTTTTTGATATTTCTGGCATTACCTTGTACGTTTTTAAGTATACTGCAAAACTAATAAAAAAAGCCGTCAATTGACGGCTTTGCTTAATCTATAATCTTCTCTCCAGAGGGAAGAAGAGTTATTCTACATTTCCTTTAATTGTTAATGTTTTTATAGGCGTCTTTGTGTTGGACTTAATGGTGAATTGCTTCGTGAAAGGTCCTGTGGCTGCCGCATTATAGGTTACCGTTACGGTACCCCCCTCTCCAGGTTTAACTGGAGTCTTCGTGAATTCAGCCACAGAGCACCCACAAGAAGGTTTTACTTCGTTGATAATAATCGGGGCGTCACCCGTATTCGAAAACTTAAAATTATATGATGCTGGCTTATTTTGGGGAATAGTTCCAAAATCATGGGTTTCATTTTCAAATTTGAATTCACCAATAGCGGTAGTCATCGACATAAAACCAATGATAGCTATAAACGTTGCCAATATTCCTAATGTTCTTTTCTTCATCTTACTAATACTTTAACCTCCATGATAATTATCAAAAGATACGCCAAAGTTACAAATAGCACAAAGTATATAGGCTTATTTCTTAGAAATAAACAAAAATATTACAGAAATAACTAAATAATGCCCTCTTTCAACAGATCCTGTATATGGATAATACCGGCGTAATGGTTCTCTTGAATAACCAGCAGTTGCGATATATTGTGTTGTCGCATACTATGGAGGGCATCTGCTGCTAGTGCTTCTCTTTTTATTGCTTTTGGGTGTCGTGTCATCATGTCATTTGCCGTTAAATGTGCTAGATCTTCATATTTTTCGAGCATTCTACGGATGTCGCCATCGGTGATGATGCCTACAACCTTGTCTGCATCAATGACAGCAGTCGCGCCTAAACGATACTTCGTAATCGTAATGAGTACTTCCCGTACGCTTGCCGACGGAGAAACTTCGGGTTTGCCATTATGGTCAGACAGGTCGCTGACTTTTAAATATAACTGTTTTCCGAGAGCACCTCCAGGGTGATATTTAGCAAAATCGCGGTCTGAAAACTGGCGGCATGTTTGTAGGCAAACGGCTAAGGCATCTCCCATGGCTAGTTGTGCTGTTGTGCTTGTCGTAGGAGCCAAGTTATTCGGACAAGCTTCTCGTTCAACAGAAGTGTTCAAAATAAAATTTGCGTGGTGTGCTAAAAAAGAATCCATATTACCTGCCATAGCAACTAGCGTATTGCCCGTCTGCTTCAAAAATGGTACTAATACTTTAATTTCAGGCGTATTTCCACTTTTAGAGAGGGCAATAATAAGATCATGTTTCTGGATGATACCTAGGTCGCCATGAATGGCGTCAGCTGCGTGCATGAAAATGGCAGGTGTACCGGTAGAATTAAAGGTGGCTACTATTTTTTGTGCAATGATAGCACTCTTACCAATGCCTGTTACAATAATTCTACCCTGTAGATCTAATATTTGATTAACAACCTTAATGAAATCGTCATCAATGAATTGTGCAAGGTTATGAATTGCCGCGGCCTCTAGTTCTAATGTGTCTATTGCAGTCTTTTTGATATCGATGTTGTGTATCACAGAAAAAATAGTTAATTTTATTTTAATTAACTACAAAAGTAGGTTATTTAGCGCTCAAATGAGCCACGGATCCATCTAATTTTTGTCTTGAGGTCAATGGAAATAGAAAAATCACTATTTGACAATTTGCAGGAGTTTTTCGGCTTTGATACCTTTAAGGGGGATCAAGAAGCCATAATAACGAATATATTGAATAAAAAAGATACGTTTGTTATTATGCCTACGGGGGGAGGGAAATCCATCTGTTATCAATTGCCGGCGCTGATGAGCGAGGGTACGGCCATTGTCATCTCGCCGCTTATTGCACTTATGAAGAATCAAGTAGATCAACTAAGGGCGTTCGGTGGGAATGATAGCATTGCACATTTTTTAAACTCCTCACTTAATAAGGGAGAGATTACAAAAGTTAAAAAGGATGTAACAGAGGGTAAAACGAAGTTGCTCTATGTAGCACCAGAATCGTTGGCAAAAGAAGAAAATGCACTTTTTTTACGGCAGATTAAGGTTTCTTTCGTGGCTGTAGACGAAGCCCATTGTATATCAGAATGGGGACACGATTTTCGTCCAGAATACCGCAAGATAAGACAAGTTATTAATGCTCTCGGGGAAAATATTCCTATCATCGCTTTAACAGCAACCGCTACACCGAAGGTGCAATCGGATATTCGCAAAAATTTACAGATGAATAACGCGACGCTGTTTAAATCTTCTTTTAATCGGTCAAACTTATATTACGAGGTCAGACCTAAAAAGAATGTTGTAAAAGAAATTGTGAAGTTTATTCGGAACAATGCTGGAAAAACGGGCATTATATACTGTCTCAGCCGCAAAAAAGTGGAAGAGGTCGCGGAAGTTCTTAATATCAATGGAATAAAGGCATTACCATATCATGCGGGGTTGGATGCGAAAACCAGAGCAGATACACAAGACAAGTTTCTGATGGAAGATGTCGAAGTTATTGTAGCAACTATAGCGTTTGGGATGGGGATAGACAAACCGGATGTTCGATATGTCATTCATCATGATATCCCCAAATCAATGGAAGGATATTATCAGGAAACCGGCCGTGCTGGGCGTGATGGGGGCGAAGGTATTTGTTTAGCATTCTATTCTGAAAAGGATATAGAGAAGCTCACCAAATTCATGAAAGACAAGCCTGTTTCCGAACGAGAGATCGGTACGCAAATATTAAAAGAAGTTATAGATTATTCAGAATCGTCCGTATGTCGTCGAAAACAGATTTTACATTATTTTGGTGAACAGTTTGATGAAACAGGTTGCAATAACATGTGCGACAACTGTCGTACATCGAAAACCTATTTTGATGCCGAGGAAAATTTACTGGAAATACTGCGTTTTATAGAGAAAGAAGGAGAGAAGTTTGATGATCATCATATCATTAATGTGATGATTGGACAAAATAATCAACCGGTATCTTCTTATAAGCATGATCTACATCCTTTGTTCGGAAAAGGTAAAAGTTTAGGTGTAAATTACTGGAAATCATTGATTCGACAAGCCGAATTAAACAATTTCCTGAAGAAGGATATTGATCATTATGGTTTGCTTACGCTTACTGAGCATGGTCAGAGATATTTAGCTAATCCTTATAGCATTAAATTTATTCTAAATAGAATAATGGAAAAGGCGGATGAGGATGGTACGGAGGAACTGGTACAAGGATCTGGAACATTGGACACGGAATTGCTGAAAATGTTGAAAGATCTAAGGAAGAAAATAGCAAAGCAGAAATCCCTGCCACCCTTTGTGATATTTCAAGACCCATCACTGGACGAAATGTGTACACACTATCCGGTTAGTTTGGATGAGCTAAAGCAAATGCATGGTGTGGGGGCAGGCAAAGCCCTTAAGTTTGGAAAACCATTTGTCGAGTTGATTAAGCAATATGTGGATGACAACGATATCGACCGGCCGTTGGATCTTGTCATTAAGAGCACAGCAAATAAATCGGCATTAAAAGTTTCCATTATACAAAATATAGATCGAAAGATTGGTTTAGAAGACATAGCCTCCGCTAAGGGAATCAGTTATGAAGATTTGCTTAAAGAAGTGGAGTCTATTGTCAACTCTGGCACAAAGCTTAATCTTGGATATTTTGTGGATGAAATGATTGATAGTGATCGTCAAGAAGAAGTATATGATTACTTCCGTACGGCCGAGGTCGATTCTATCCAGGAGGCGTTAAAAGAACTTGGTGAAGATGATTATACGTATGAAGATATCCAATTAATGCGGATTAAATTCATGTCTGAATTAGGAAATTAATAACCAAATATATGATTCAACAATATTTACCTACCATTAAACACGGGGAGTCTACCTGTTTTTTTCTAATGGCGGGGCCTTGTGCTATTGAGGGAGAGGACATAGCTTTGCGTATTGCAGAACGGATTGTGCAGATTACGGATAAATATCAGATTCCATACATCTTCAAAGGATCTTATCGAAAAGCCAATCGTTCACGTTCAGATTCTTTTACAGGAATAGGAGACGAGAAAGCGTTAAAAATACTGGAAAAGGTCGGGCAAACATTTGGCGTTCCGACAGTAACAGATATACATGAGAGCCAAGAGGCGGCTATTGCTGCAGCTTATGTTGACGTGCTACAGATACCGGCATTTTTATGCAGACAAACGGAATTGCTGGTTGCCGCAGCAGATACTGGTAAGGTCATTAATATTAAAAAAGGACAGTTTTTATCTGCAGCGTCGATGAAATTTGCTGTCGATAAAGTAAAAGATGCCGGCAACGAAAAGGTGTTTCTGACCGATAGGGGAAATACATTTGGATATCAAGATTTGATTGTGGATTTTCGCGGATTGCCAGAAATGCGTGCTTTTGGTGTGCCGACGGTGATGGATTGTACACATTCGCTACAACAACCTAATCAAACATCGGGTGTTACCGGTGGAAAACCGGAGCTTATTGAAACGATCGCTAAAGCAGCCATTGCTGTAGGGGCAGACGGATTATTTATAGAGACACATCCCGATCCAGCAAATGCGAAATCGGATGGAGCAAATATGCTACACTTGGATTTGCTGGAAGGCTTGCTCGAGAAATTAGTTCGGATCCGCGAAGCGGTTTTGTGAAGTGTAGAAAAAAATTAGAGCGTTGAGGTATTAGAAAGGTCCAACTTTCTAATACCTCAACGCTCTAACAAATTATAAATTAATTTTTTATAATAAACTTATGGTCGCCTTCGACAACAATGTTAATCAGGTTCTTTTGGCGTAAACTTTTTGTCGCTGTATCCCATTTTTTTCCACTCAATCCGGTTGCCTGCTTCACGTCTGCCAAGATATTGCGTTCTTCCGTAAGTTGTGCCAATAATAGCTTTTCATCCTCCGTCAATTCTATAATGGCTTCTTTTTTCTCCGGGCGCATCTGTGGGAAAAAGAGTACTTCCTGAATAGAAGCGTTATTGGTTAGGAACATAATCAAACGATCCATACCAATGCCAAGTCCCGAAGTAGGCGGCATACCATATTCCAACGCGCGTAAGAAATCTTGATCGATGAACATCGCTTCATCGTCTCCTTTTTCAGAAAGACGAAGTTGTTCTTCAAAACGTTCACGTTGATCTATGGGGTCGTTTAATTCCGAATAAGCATTGGCAATTTCTTTTCCACATACCATGAGTTCGAAACGTTCCGTCAATTCCGGATTGTTCCGGTGTTTTTTGGTTAACGGCGACATTTCGATAGGGTAATCTGTAATAAATGTAGGCTGAATATAATTACCTTCGCATTTCTCTCCGAAAATTTCATCAATCAGTTTACCTTTTCCCATCGTATCATCAACCGCGACACCCATGTTTTTTGCAGCTTCACGAATTTCTTCTTCTGTTTTTCCTAAGATATCAAAGCCTGTGAATTCTTTGATGGCATCTGCCATGGTTATGCGTTTGTAGGGCGCTTTGAAATCGATTTCGTGATTTCCGAAAGTAGCTTTGGTTGTTCCATTGACAGCAAGCGCACAATGTTCGAGTAAGCGTTCCGTAAAGCTCATCATCCAGTTGTAGTCCTTGTACGCTACGTATATCTCCATCGCGGTAAATTCCGGATTGTGCGTACGATCCATTCCCTCATTACGAAAGTTTTTCGAAAACTCATATACCCCGTCGTAACCGCCTACAATAAGCCGCTTTAAATAAAGTTCGTTTGCAATACGTAAATATAGTGGAATATCTAATGCATTGTGATGCGTCATAAATGGGCGTGCTGCGGCACCTCCCGGGATGGATTGAAGAACAGGTGTCTCCACCTCCATGTAGCCTGCATCGTTGAAGAACGTCCGCATGGCATTAAATAATTTAGTTCGTTTGACGAATATTTCCCGGTTTTGTGGATTAACGATTAAGTCGACATAACGCATGCGGTAGCGTTGCTCCGGATCGGTAAATGCATCATACGTTTTACCATCTGCTTCTTTCACAATAGGTAAAGGACGCAATGATTTCGTCAATATGGTGAGCTTTTCGACATGGATGGAGATTTCGCCAGTTTGGGTCGTGAAAACATATCCGTCAATGCCGACGATATCACCGATATCCAATAGCTTCTTAAAAACGGTATTATATAAGGTTTTGTCTTCACCTAGACATATGTCGTCCCGTTTTACGTAAGCCTGAATACGTCCCGTAGCATCCTGCAATTCCATAAACGATGCGCTCCCCATAATACGGCGGCTCATCATTCGTCCGGCAAAACGGATGTTTTTATAATTTAATTTATCTCTTTCGTAATTTTCCAGAATATCTGCAGCAGAGACATTTACTTTAAACTCATCCGCTGGATAAGGGTTAACACCTAAGTCGATAAGGGCTTGAAGGTTTAGTCTACGCTGTTGTTCCTGTTCTGATAATACAGTGCTCATGTTGATGATTCAAAGTGCTAAATGAGAACGCAAAAATAGGAAAAAAAGTGGAAAAGAGGTTAGATAATTTGTACATTAGCGACATAACTAATGCGTTATAATTGTCAATCTTAAATGCGACTTCTGTATAAATTTTGTTTGTGCTGTTTTATATTAGGGATGAATGTCTCTATAGCTGAATCCCAAATTCAGCCTTCTTATTATTTTCATAACCTGAATATCAATAATGGCCTCTCTCAAAATACCGTAAATGCTATTATCCAAGATGAGAGTGGATTTATGTGGTTTGGAACAAAAGACGGTCTGAATCGATATGATGGAATATCTTTTAAAACTTATAGAGACCATAAAGACAGTAACAACGGGCTGAAACATGGTTTCATAACGACCCTATATGAGGGACAGAATCATTCGATTTGGGTTGGTACTGATTTAGGTGTTTATGTCTACCATCCCAATGAAGAATATTTTGATCATTTTTCGATTCCAGCACAAAATGGGCGGATAATGGATAAGACTATAAACAAAATTGGTCGGGGTATAAATGGTTCTACGCTGTTTGCGGTAGATGGGCTTGGTCTCTTCGTATATGAGGAACAACAAAAGAAACTTCATAACTATCCATTTTCTACATTGGGTTCCGTACGGGAGTTTCAACTTGATAGAAGCGGTCGAATCTGGATTACCTTTTACAAAGGTTTATATTATACAGATGATAATTTCAAAACGGTGGAACCTTATCGATGGAAAGACGGTACAGAACCATTTAAGGACGAATCAATTACGACACTTTATTTGGAGAAATCAGGTTTTGTTTTCATGGGGTCGGAAAAAAATGGTCTCATCGAATTAGACCTAAAGGCGCAGACAATGCGCAGATTACCGCTTTCACTACGTGCTTACGATCCTATTTTTGTGCGCTGCTTGCAACCTTATTCAGAGGACGAATTGTGGGTCGGAACAGAAACAGGTGTTTATATCTATAATCTATCAAATAAAACCTCTCGACAATTACAGTATACACCATCGGATCCCTTTTCCTTATCAGATAATGCGATATACTCCTTATACAAGGATAGAGAAGGAGGAATGTGGATAGGTTCTTATTTCGGTGGTGTAAATTACTATCCTAAACAGACAACCTATTTTGAGAAATATTACCCTACCAATGATAGTAAGACCCTACAGGGCCAGCGTGTGCGGGAGATTTGCAAAGGTAATGGACAGGATCTCTGGATTGGAACAGAGGATGCCGGACTTTTTCGTTTTAATACACAGACCAAAGAATTCAAACATTTTAATGCGAGTGCTAGTTTTTCTAACATACATGGGCTGTGCATGGATGGTGATGAACTCTGGGTTGGAACATTTTCAAAAGGTGTGCGTGTTATCAATACAGCCACAGGGCAAGTAAAATCGTTTACCGTTGAGGACAATCCTGGTACGATTGCGGACAATTATGTGTTCTCTATATGTAAAGTTTCTGATGGAGATATTTATCTCGGGACATCTTTGAACCTGATGAGATATGATAAAAAGAGAGGGACATTTGAAAAGATACCAGAATTGCAACAGAATCTGGTGTATGATATAAAAGAAGACTTTTATGGGAATATATGGGTGGCAACATATAGTAATGGACTCTATCGACGTGATCATATAAGTAGGAAATGGGAACATTTTCAACAATCCGAAAAAAAAGGTGGTCTTCCCTATAATAAAATTTTGAGCATCTTCGAAGATAGTAAAAGGCAAATATGGGTTACTACACAAGGAAAAGGTTTTTGTAAGTACGATGATGCTACCAAAACTTTCGTCCAGTATCAAGACCAGACTAACCTGAATTATGGCGTCGTCTACCAGATAATAGAAGACGATCAGGGCTTCTTTTGGTTAACGACTAATAATGGCTTAATTCGGTTTCAGCCAGAGGATGGAACTACCAAAACGTATACTGTAGCCAGCGGACTCTTGAGTGATCAATTCAATTACAAATCCAGTTATAAAACCGCAGAAGGAAATATTCTATTTGGATGTATCAGTGGTCTTATATCCTTTAACCCCAATACTTTTAGCGAAAACACGTATATCCCTCCTGTATACATTACCGATTTTTTCTTGTTTGGAAAGGCTGTTAATGTCGCCAACGAAAAATCTCCTCTACAACAGAGTATTTTATATTCAGATTCGATAACGCTTCGGCATGATCAGAATCACTTTTCCCTTCGGATTGCGGCACTGAGTTACCAAGCGCCCAAAGTGAATGCCATACAGTATAAATTGGAAGGAATTGGAGAAGAATGGCAAAATGTAACCGAGTCCTCTTTGATTAGCTATTCGAACCTAAGTAGTGGTAAATATTTTTTTAAGGTACGTGGTTCAAACAATGATAAGTTGTGGAATCCGGTAGAAAAAGTGCTTTATATTGAGATTTTACCTCCCTTTTACTTAACATCTTGGGCATATACGATTTATTTGGCGCTTCTTGTTGGTATAATCCTATTCTTTTTTAAGTTTTTCAGGAATCGCCAGCAGCTCAAGCAAAAATGGTTTATGCAGAAACTGGAACAGGATAAAGAACGTGAATTGCACGATGCTAAAATTAGCTTTTTTACCAATATAACGCACGAGATACGGACGCCACTTACGCTTATAAAAGGGCCCTTGGAACATATCATCGTAAAAAATAGTATCGAAGATCCTGATGTGTTGGAAGATCTGCATATTATGAAAAATAATGCCGATCGATTGCTGGACTTAACGAATCAATTGCTGGATTTTCGGAAATCCGAACGAGAAGGATTCTTATTAAGATTATCAGCATATGATATACCAGTTATTCTAAAAGAAATACACCAAAGTTTTTCTCCCTTAATTAGAGAATATGACCGCGAGTTTATCTTGAATGTGGAGGAGGATACATTCTCGGCGTTTATAGATAAGGAGGCATTTGTTAAAATCATATCTAATCTTTTTAGTAATGCTATCAAATATGCAGATCGATATATTCACGTGCGCTTACAAATCGATAAACAGGAAGACCTCTTTGAAATTCATGTAGAAAGCGATGGTATGGTGATACCAGATGAACAACATGAAGAAATATTTAAACCTTTTATACGACTTCATGAATGGAGCCAAACGAATGTACCCGGCACAGGCATAGGTATGTATTTGGCGCGGACTTTAGCGGAATTGCATAATGGGAAATTGCTGTTGTTGACCACGACAAATAAAAATATATTCTCTTTAGTTATTCCGATATATCATCAATCTAATGCGATAGAAATAAAAGACGAAGTACATGAATTTAGCGAAACCAATATAGACACCTCTGCCAAGTCCCACACCATATTGATTGTGGAAGACAGCTTAGAGATGCAGCGTTTTATCAAAAAGGTATTACCCGAAAAATATAAAATACAGGTTGCGTCGAACGGAGAAGAGGCTTTGGCGTTATTAAAGACAAGTTTTGTGACCTTGGTTATTAGCGATGTCATGATGCCCGGAATGAGTGGTGTTGAATTGTGTCGACTTATTAAATCAGATATTAATTATAGTCATACTCCGGTAGTATTGCTAACGGCAAAGACCGCCTTACAGTCAAAAATAGAGGGAATTGATGTTGGGGCCGATGCATATGTGGAAAAGCCATTTTCACCAGATTATCTTTTAGCGATTATAGCTAATTTAATTAATAACAGAGAGAAGCTTCGTGAAGCATTTATGAAGAATCCGTTGACGGTCTCCAATACCATGGTAAATAATGAAGCGGATATTGTTTTTTTGAATACATTACGAGACGAAATTCATCGAAATATAAGTAACGCTGACCTTACTATAGAGGAAATAGCGGAAGCGTTGAATATGAGCAGAGCTAGTTTTTATAGAAAGATCAAAGGTCTGCTGGATATGAAACCCAACGAATATATTCGGTTAGAACGATTGAAAATGGCCGCACATTTGATAAAAGAGAATAAATACCCCATCGGAGAGATTTGCTATATCGTCGGTTTTAACTCGCCATCCTATTTTGCCAAGTGCTTTTGTGAGCAATTTGGAGTATTACCTAAGGATTATAATTAATTTTCTGTTAATGAGTGTTTTATGTATTTTTCTTATGCAAGAATGATACGAATCTTCCATTTATTGAGACTTTTTTTCTAACAAGAAAAGTCTTAGCACACTACATTTGCCAATGCAATTGATACATTGATTAGTATCAATTGCACACCAGGTACTATTATAAACTTTAATTTAAATCTAATGGAAAATTCTCGAATGAAGATTTTTGTAAACCGGATTGGCTTGTTCGCGTTGCTGGTCTCGGTTTACCTTGCCGGATGTCGTCAAGACACCAAAGTTGAACTCGTAAAAGATCCGGTAGTTACCAGCTATACTCCGGAAGCTGGGCGCGCCGGAACAGAGATTGTTATACAAGGAGAGAACTTTGGAAATGAAATAACCGATGTGAAAGTATGGGTTAACAGCTTGCAGGCACAGGTTGTCAGTGTAGTTCCAACACGGATATACGCTGTTATTCCCACTGCGGCTGGAAGTGGGGCTGTCAAAGTATCCATTCGCGAAAAGGAGTTTGATTTGTCTAGTCAGTTTACATTTCAGTTTACCCGTAACGTATCCACCTATAGTGGTAGTGGTACCGCGGTCAGTGTTGATGGAGCACTTCGGCAGGCCAGTTTCAACAGACCTTATTGGTTGGCGTATGATAAAAAAGATGATGCATTATTTGTTTTGGAAGAAGGACGACGTGTTAGACGGATTAAAGATGGAATGGTGAAAACTGTTGCTTCCCTTTCCGGATCAATTAATAACCCAAGAAGTATTACGATGTCGATAACATGTGATACCCTATTCATTGGTAATGATAATGCGGGCAATGCGAATAATGTTTCGGTCGCCATCCTTACCAGAGACACTGATTTTAGCATCCAGCAGAATTACGTGATGTCGGCTCCATCAAACCATGTTAATTTCGCTGGAGTACATCCGCTTGATGGTACACTTATTTTCTATTGTTGGCCAAGAAAGCTGTACAAATGGAATAAGTCTACTAATCGTGCAGAATTATTGTATGATCTAGCGACGGTTGCCGGCATCAATGGTGATTTCTATGCAAATTTTGCCTTTTCGCCCGATGGAACATCAATGTATGTCGTCGCTAAATATCCCTTTATTGGCATACTTCGCGCAGCATATAGCCCATTCACAAATGAAATTGTAGGCAATTTCCAGCGATTTGTCGGTACCGGCTCTTGGGGCCAATCTGATGGCAATGGTACAAATGCAAGTTTTGATCAGCCTGCACAAGTTATAGTAGACCCACAGGGTACACTATATCTTGCGGAAAAGTTTAATCATTGGATACGCACGGTGTCTCCCTCAGGTGATGTATTGAAATATGTAGGGGATGGGGGGCCAGGAAATCAAGGGTTTGCGGATGGACAAGGAGGCAGTGCTAAATTCAATGAACCAGAAGGCATCGCGATGGATAAAAACGGGAATATATATGTGGCCGATCTGGTAAATTCAAGGATTAGAGTGATAAAAGACGAATAAATTACATCGATGAATAAAAAACAAAATAATATCTATTGTCTGTTGTTATCTGGATTGCTACTGTTGTCATGCCATAACAACCAGAGCTCGGTCAACGGTCAAGGCAACAAAGAAAACATATATTCCGCCGCAAAGGAAGAAGAAATGTTGAATGCTATACCCTTAGCAGATCCATTTATCCTTTACCATGATCATGTATATTATGCATACGGAACGAGTTCAGATAAAGGGTTTGAGGTGTTTTTGTCTGATGACTTGCATGAATGGAAAAAACATCCAGAGATGTTGTTAAAAAAAGAGAACTCTTTTGGTGAGAAATGGTTTTGGGCACCGGAAGTTTACTATAACGAAGCAAAAGGCAAATTTTATTTATTTTATTCTGCTGAAGAACATATCTGTGTGGCAACATCTAATTCGCCATTAGGTCCATTTCGCCAAGAAATTAAAAAACCGATGTTGGCGGAAAAAGGGATAGATTCCTCGCTCTTTATAGATGATGACGGTACGCCATACCTATATTTCGTCCGATTTACCAACGGGAATGTAATTTGGGTGGCTGAATTGGAAGATGATTGGGAAACCATCAAAGAAGAGACACTTACGATGTGCATAGAGGCTTCGACTGAAGGATGGGAAGCCGCTTTGGGACGTGTAACCGAAGGTGCTTCTGTACTTAAGCGTGATGGTTTATATTATATGTTGTATTCGGGTAATGATTTCAGAAGTCCCGATTACGGTGTGGGATATGCTACGTCTTCATCACCAATAGGCCCTTGGCAAAAATCGGATAAGAATCCTATTCTTCAGAATCCACAAAAAGGTTTAACCGGCACTGGACACGGGGCGTATTTTCAAGATCAAGAAGGAGCGTATAAATATGTATTCCATGCACATCATGATACGACGACAGTGCATCCTCGATTTATGCATATCGCCAATCTCTCGATAGAAGACAAGGCCATAACAATAGATGAAAACTCCATATGGAGTCCTAAAACCAACAAGGAATAGGGAGGGGAATAAATTAATGATATAAAAACATATAATTATGATAAGGATATTTTTGATAATAACGCTTGTTGTCACGACGATGATGACTTATGGACAACAAGCACAGGTAAAAGGACGTGTCGTTGATGAGGATAGACAAGCTGTTTCCGAAGTTACTGTTCGGATAAAAGGTGAGCAACGTGTTACTTCTACCAATACAAAAGGTGATTTTGTAATTAGTGCTGCGATCGGTGATGTGCTGCTATTTTCTAAAATAGGGATGGTTGTACAGGAGATGGTTTTCAGTGGCCAGACTACAATAGATATAATCATGATGGCCGAAGATCAACAATTGGATGAAGTGGTCGTCATCGGTTATCAGACAATTAGAAAGGCAGATCTTACAGGAGCTGTTTCGGTATTCAAACCAGATGAAATGAAGAATACGACTGTTACAGGTACCGTAGGCGATGCATTGGTGACGGTGCCGGGTGTAAACGTCCGGACAGCAGGTGCACCGGGACGGGAAGGAAAAGTCGAAATCCGGGGAACCGGCACATTTGGGAATAGTAATCCGCTGTATGTTGTAGATGGTGTGATCTCTGGTGCAAATAGAGACTTCAATTTTAATGATATTGAAAGTATCCAAGTTCTAAAAGACGCGTCAGCGGCAGCAATTTATGGCTCCCGAGCAGGAAATGGGGTTATTATTATCACGACTAAGCAAGGAGCGGAAGGAAAGATGAAAATTGATCTTTCTTCCAGGCGCTCTTTACAATGGTTGCCGAAATATAACTTAACTGATCGAACGCAATGGATCAAGTTGAATGATTTGGCATTCATGAATACAATTGCAGATGGAAACCCTAATATCAATGGGCTGGCAAATCATTTCGAAGGGGATACAGATTGGCAAAGTGAGGTGTTCAAGACCGGAATTGTGGATGATCACAATGTCTCTTTTTCAGGAGGAGGCCGTGACAGCCGTTATTTTATTTCTGGAAACTATCAATCAAATTCGGGAACAGTTATCGGTACGAAAAGCAAACGTTATACACTCCGTTCAAATGCATCTGCCAGTCGAGATTTTGGAGAACATGTTAAATTCACCATAGGCGAGAATATTGTTTTAAGTCACTACGGTATTGACGAAATGGATACGAATCCTATTGTTGATGTTTACCGTATGTTGCCGACGATATCGATCTATGATCCTAGAAACCATGGAGGGTATGGATATGGAAGTGGACCATATAATATTACTTTTGGTACTAATCCATTCGCAAAAGAAGATTTTACAGATACTAGAAATAGTAATTTGAGAGTTCGTGGAAATGCTTTTACCTCTTTAGATCTTTTCAGTTTATTCAAATACAAATTTAGCTTTGGATTTGACTTTAGTAATGACAATCATCGTTATTTGCGTAAGGTTGGTTCCTGGCAAGTTAACCAACCTATTGATCCGTCGACATTAACGAGACGTCAAGCACAGTATAGCGAATTTGTTTTTGACCATACGTTAGAGTTCAACAAACAATTCGATAAGCATTCCATATCTTCCGTAGTCGGTGCTAGTTACCAACCGTATAGCTATGAGCAAGTTTGGGGAGCAAAAAATGATGTTTTAGTAAACAGTCAAACCGACGCATATTTTGAACATCTGGATGCTGCACTGAGAGACCCAAGGACTGGTGGTTTTCAAAACTTAGCAAAGCTATTTTCGGTATTCGGACGAGTTAACTACAATTATGCAGACAAATACCTGCTAAGCGGTACTATACGCAGGGATGAATCTTCACGTTTCTCGCCACAATATAATGTTGGTTATTTTCCATCAGGATCATTGGGCTGGCGTGTAAGTGAAGAATCTTTTTTTAATGCGTCTTGGATAGATGATCTAAAAATAAGAGCGAATTACGGTATTTTAGGAACCTCTAATATTGGGTTTTGGGATTGGGTCGCTTTGATCAATACTTTTCCACAAGCATCTTTTGGGGATAATAGCAGCTCCGTTCCCGGCATGACACAAATTCAATTGTCCAATGCCGACCTGCGATGGGAAAAGTTATCGCAAATGAATGCGGGCTTTGATGCTGTTTTTCTAAAGAACCGTTTTAATGTGACGTTTGAATATTTTATTAAAACGACAAAAGATGTGCTTACTCCTATGCAAATCTTGTTGTCTACGGGGAATAATGGAGGGAATCCTTTTGTTAACGCAGCTACCCTCGAAAATAG
This sequence comes from Sphingobacterium micropteri, assembly GCF_014692515.1. Classification (GTDB taxonomy): domain Bacteria; phylum Bacteroidota; class Bacteroidia; order Sphingobacteriales; family Sphingobacteriaceae; genus Sphingobacterium; species Sphingobacterium micropteri. The sequence goes on from NZ_JACOIK010000003.1 coordinate 126,285, forward strand.
AGGGATAGAATTGGCGTTAAACTGGAAAGATAAGATCGGTAGTGATTTTAGATATAGTTTGGACGTTAACGGTTCTTATTTGAAAAACAAGATTGTTGAATTGGGATATGGGCGTCAGGAATTTAACCAATGGAATACAAAATCTGTTGTAGGCAGTCCAATAGGAGAGTGGTATTTGATTAAAACTGACGGACTGTTTCGCTCCACGGAGGAAGTCATGTCACACCGGAATAGTGAAGGTACACTGATCCAGCCTAATGCTAAGCCCGGCGATATACGATACCTGGATTATAATGATGACGGGCAGATTACCGATGCCGATAGACAATATCTCGGATCGACTATTCCAAAATATTATTTAGGAATGAATATGTCTTTTGATTACAAGGGTTTTGATATGCAAATCCAATCGACCGGTGCTTTTGGCCATATGGCTTTCAACGGTCCGCGATCTGGATTTGACCGTTTTGATGATAACTCGAACTATAGGGCTGATTATGATCCCTGGACACCGGAAAACCCCAGTGCTACAGACCCAAGGCCGATTTTTGCAGACTCCAGAAATGCGCGTCCCGATCAAGATCGATGGTTAGAAAATGGAAATTATTTACGGATTAAGCAGATCGCAATAGGATACAACTTACCCAAGTCTTTGCTTGGTCAACATATTAGAGGTGCACGGGTATACGTGAATGCGCAAAATCTGGTCACATTTACATCCTACAGAGGGCTTGATCCGGAGTTTTTGAATACCAATATTTGGGATCGCTCATATGATGGTGGAGCATTCCCTAATCCAAAAGGTTTTACGTTTGGTGCACAGTTGTCATTCTAAATTATAAAAAAATGAAAAAGCTATTTTATATATTTTTAAGTATATGTATGCTTAGTGCATGCAAGGTGGAGGTAGAGAACCCAAATTCGATCACCTTGGAAAGTTTCTGGAACACAGAATTGGATGCAGAATATGGTGTCAATGCCATATATAATATGTTCTACAAACCCGGCACGTATGCCCGGTGGATGTGGTTTAGGTTTGACCTGACTTCAGATGAAGGGTTTAGCCAAAGTCCATGGGCAGAATTGCGGGAATGGACGCAGTTTATTTATAATAACTATAATTTTTCAGAAGGCAATGGGATGACCTATGCCGAATGCTATCAGGCTATTTTCAGAGCCAACCAAGCCCTATTTCACATTCCTGATATTGCGTTTGAAGATGAAGAAAAGAAGTCTCGTCTCCTTGGACAAGCCTATTTTCTGAGAGGTCTTTATTATTATAATTTAGCGGTATTATGGGGTAGCGAGAATAAGAGCGTGCCTATTGTGCTCGAACCATCTACACCGGGTATGCAACCTAATGGGAATACAGAAACTGAAATCTATCAGCAAGCTATCGACGATCTTACCGAAGCTCAAAATATGCTTCCGGAGGCTTGGACAGGTCAAGATAAAGGTAGGGCAACCAAGGGCGCTGCTTTAGCGCTTCGCGCGAAATGTTACATGCAAATACATCAGTGGCAGGAAGCCCAATCTGATTTGCATTGGCTGGTAGAAGGAGAAGGAAGAAGTTATTATGATCTGATGTCAAATTATGCAGATAATTTTACGTCGGCGGCGGAGAATAATATCGAATCGGTGTTCGAAATACAATATTCGGATGTAAACAAAGCTCCGGCAGGAGATGGCCCGAATTCAATAGACCCTAATCTAGGTCTCCATAGAGGACAGTTTTTCGCACCTCCAGGCATCGGATGGACAGACGGTGAGCTGCGTCCTTGGCTTGTTACCGAACTTAAAAAAGAACGTAATCTTACCAATGGATTTGATATTCGACTGAAGTATACCGCTTTTTATCAAGGAATGGAAAACGATTTTTCAGATAATAATCGAATTTATTCGCTGACTAGCAGCAATGCACTGTGGCAACAAGGGAATTGGCAGGGAAGGGTATTCTTCCGTAAATATTCTTCCACAGACAGAGGTTTTGACGATTATTACAACCCGACTAATGTAAGGGTTATCCGTTTTGCCGATGTGCTATTAATGTATGCAGAATGTATTGCGGAAGCGGGTGGAAGCCTAGCTGACGCTGTGCCACACGTAGATCGGGTTAGAGCTCGCGCAAATATGCCGCCACTCGCTACAAACCACTTCGTAGCGACGACCGATCGGGCGCGGTTCCTTAAAAGGTTACAAACGGAGAGGGTGTTGGAGTTGGCAAGCGAGGGACACCGTTGGGCCGACATCAAGAGATGGGAACTGTTGGATACACAGGAGGGAATTGATGAGTTGAAGCAACGAGATCCCGATTTCAATAATTTTGTGATAGGACGTCATAGAAGCTTACCGATTCCGTCCGATGAAGCCAATAATAATCCTAATGTGGATCAAAACCCGAGATATTAATAAATAGAACAGTTAAAATTTATTCATATGAAAAGATTAGTTTATCTATCACTGGTTCTTATTCTTGCAGGCTTTTTGTCTTGTGAGAAAAACAGCGTAAGTGATTTCCAATATACCACCCCGGTATTATTGGGTGATCCGAATATTTTGTATCATGACAATACCTATTATGCTTACGGCACGAATGCCTCTGACGGCATTGAGGTATATACTTCTGACGATCTTCATACTTGGCATAAATCTCCTCATTTAGCCTTACATAAGGACAGCACTTGGGCAGAGCGATGGTTTTGGGCACCCGAAGTGTACTATGTTCCTGAAAAAAACAAATTCTTTATGTATTTTACCGCTGATGAGCATATAGGTGTGGCCACAGCAGACAATCCGCTCGGTCCATTTACCCAAGAAAAGAAAGAACCGATGTGGACAGATGGAAAAGCGATAGACAATTCCTTATTTATAGACGATGATGGTACGCCTTATTTGTACTTTGTCCGTTTCACCGATGGATCGGTAGTTTGGGTTGCGGAGTTGGAAAATGATTTGAAGACCATAAAGAATGAAACGCTGACCCCATGTATTCATGTATCACAAAATTGGGAAAGGATCCAAGGGCGAATTAACGAAGGTCCATTTATCGTTAAACATGGAAATCTGTATTATATGACCTATTCGGCTAATCATTTTGAAAGCCCTTACTATGGTGTTGGGTATGCTACGGCAAATTCACCCAAAGGACCTTGGACGAAATACGAAGGGAATCCTATCTTGCAAAAACCAAAAGACTATATTGGTGTCGGACATCATTCACTTTTCAATGATAAACAAGGACAATTAAAAATAGTCTTCCACGCCCATTATGCTCCCGGTAAGGTGTTACCTCGTATTATGTTGATTGCAGATGTGGATTTTTCAGATGATGCAGTGCCCGTTATGCAAATTGGTGAAGAAGTGTTGGCTCCTGTTGTCAGCAGATAAACGTATGGCAAATCACTATGAATTCCGTAAAAGATATTAGAGATAATGAGATACATGGTAAATAAACTTTTTTCGATAATTGTACTAACTTTAGTATATAGTGTAGGGTATGGGCATATCACGCCCGAATCAACTTGGCGGATTTCCTTAAAAAAACCGGGCAATCCGGCGGTGGATTATAAGTTGAAAGCGAATGATTCTGGCGTGTTGGGGACCGACGAAAATCTCCCGATAGCCATAACACGTCAAGTAAGCGAAACAACAACCGGCATGCGTATTGTCGTCGAGTTGACAGCTACAGAGACCGTTTTCTATAATTTTGAGGAACTTTACGAATTGCCAGCTGTGGAGCACCACGATTGTCAGTTTTTGATGCCCGGATTTTGGTATCGTCGGAATTTACGTTCTCCACAGGAAGCGCCTTCCTTTGCAACCAGTGATAGCTGGCAAGTACGTGAGGATCGTTTGAGTATACCTTTGACGGGTATATACAACGAGAAAACAGGCGATTATTATACCGTCATGCGCTTAGATGAATTCGCTCATGAAAGCCTTACGGCACTTAGCGAAGGAGAAGTGATTCTTTCTGGAAAAACCTCACTCGGTTTTACAGGCTTTCGTAATAAGGGAGGAACCGCTTCCCTTGTTTTTGGCTTTCCTTATAATGAAGCTCCTAATACGTATATACGTAAACTTATTCTTGCCCCTGCAGTACGAGCATTCGAGAGATTGGAAAAAGGTGAAGTTCGCCGGTTGACTTGGGAAATTCGAAAAGGTAGAGCCATAAACTATTCCGCTTTTGTGGCTGATGTGTGGACTTATTCTTATGATTCGTTAAAGCCAACCGTTTATGCGGATGCTATGAGCACGAGACAAGCGAAAGAGGCTCTGTCTAATTTTTTTAGAGAAAGTTATGTAGACAAATTTGATTTGAAATACTTTTCCGGTGTACATATGCGTACTGATGATTGCGAAAGTACAGACGCGACTGAAGTCGGTTTTATCGGCCGGGTTTTATTGAATGCATTCAATGCGTTGGAGTATGGAGAGGAAAAGGCAGATAACGATCTTATAAGCAAGGCTCGTCATACGTTTGATTCCTATCTTCTGCACGGGTTTTCTGAAAACGGGTTCTTCCATGAATATGTTGATTACCAGAAGGACAGCGTGACGCTGGAATACAGTCTCCGTCGCCAATCAGAAGGACTCTTTGCCATATTAAACTATCTTAAATATGAACGAGACAAAGGGAGAAAACATCCTGAATGGGAAAATAAAGTAAAAACACTTTTTACAAATCTACAACAGTTACAGGAGGAAGATGGAAGCTTCCCCAGAAAGTTTGACGGAGCATTTCATATTACGGATCCTTCTGGAGGTAGTACACCTTCTGCGGTGCTGCCACTAACTATGGGCTATGCTTATTTTAAAAATAAGTCTTATCTGGAAAGTGCCAAACGTGCGGGGAAATACCTGGAGGAAGAACTGATAACGAAAGCTGACTATTTTTCTTCTACGTTGGACGCTAATTGTGAAGATAAAGAAGCGTCGTTGTATGCCTCTACCGCCATGCATTACCTAGCGATGGTAACAACCGGAAAAGAAAGGCAACATTATGTTGATTTGTGTCAGCAAGCAGCCTATTTTTGCCTTTCTTGGTATTATTTGTGGGATGTTCCTTTTGCACAGGGACAGATGTTAGGTGATGTGAATTTTAAATCTAGAGGCTGGGGAAATGTTTCGGTCGAGAACAATCACATAGATGTTTTTATTTTTGAATTTGCGACAGTGCTCGATTGGTTAGCAAAAGAAAAAAAGGAACCAAGGTTTTCCGAATTTTCTTCGGTGATAAAAACAAGTATGTTGCAACTGATGCCGCAAAAAAATTCTTTGTTCGACATTGGGAAGCCTGGCTATTACCCAGAAGTTGTACAGCATACCAACTGGGATTATGGCAAAAATGGGAAAGGCTTTTATAACGATATATTTGCACCCGGATGGACGGTTGCGTCGCTCTGGCAAATGTTGAGCCCCGATCGTGTTACTTCATTTTTTGAAGCAAGAAAATAAATAGCGAAAAGACGATATGTATTTTTTTGTTTTATTTATAGAAATAGATTATCTTTGCACCTCGAATTGTTGAAGATATAATAATCATAGGAAAAAAATAAAATAAAATATAATGAAAAAAGATCTGCATCCATCAAACTACAGATTAGTTGTTTTCAAAGATATGTCTAACGACTATTCTTTTGTAACTAAATCATGTGTAGACACAAAAGAGACTATTACTTGGGAAGATGGTAACGAGTATCCATTGGTGAAATTGGAGATTTCGCACACATCACACCCTTTTTATACAGGTAAGATGAAATTAGTTGATACAGCAGGACGTATCGACAAATTCCGTAGCCGTTACCAGAAGTAATTTAAATTACCGGTTTCGGTCAAAAATAACTTTCATCCCGATAGGTTCTTCTTGTCGGGATTTTTTTATGTAAATTTATCGGACTATGCTGTTAGAAGTCGTATTACATGATCGAGCCCCATGGCGAGAACATTTATTGCCTATGGCTTTCACAAGACCAGTGGGAGCTTTTCGAGTAGGAATTTTGACAATCCAGGAGAAATGGCAATTGTTATTGGGTGTTTCGGTCAGCTTCTATACAGAACTCTATCTTCAAGAGAAATTTCATAGTCCGTCACCTTCTGCAACCTATTTGGTCGTGCGCGCCGACCTATGTCCGACTATCGACTTGGTCAATGCTTTATCGACTTTGCAGGAAGGATGTGTGTTGGAAAAAGATGGTGATTGGATTGCCTATAAGGTCAATAAGTGGTGTCCAGAACCTACGGGAGATACATTAAACGTACATCCTTATGAGGGGGAACTGCACCGTATTCAATTTTTAGAGGATATTTATCTTCATAATGCTACGCAAATTTCTTTTGATTTTGAGTTGCTCACAAAAGGAAAAACTTCGGCTATCTTACATGATTCTAATACGGTGATAGGTGATAACCTCTATGTGGGGACAAATGTGACGGCATTTAGTTGTACGTTTAATACGTTGGATGGTCCTATTTATATCGCCGACGATGCTTTGCTGGAACAGGGAAGTCATTTAAAAGGTCCGATTGCTATCGGTAAAGGTGGGAGAGTAAAGATGGGAAGCCGTTTGTATCCGAATGTAAGTGTAGGACCGAACGCTACTATTGGAGGAGAAGTCAATAACACCGTGATGTGGGAAAATAGTGCAAAAGGGCATGACGGCTATCTCGGCTGTGCTGTAATTGGCGAAGGATGCAATTTGGGGGCAGGTACAAGCAATTCTAACCTTCAAAACAATTGGAAGCCTATTAAGTTGTATGATTATAAACTTGGTGATTGGCGGAAAACAGTACGGAATAAAATAGGTGTTTTTATGGGCGATTTCGCTATGTGTGGTATCAACTCGTCTATTACGACCGGTGCGGTGATTGGGGTAGGCGTACAGGTGTCTATGTCAAATATTATTCCGAAGTTTGTTCCGGACTTTTCCTGGATGACAGATGAAAAGAAGGAAAGATATGTGTGGCATAAATTTGAGGATATGTTGAAAGAGCGGGGGAGAATAGTAAATAAACGTGTACAGGAAAAAGATCTTCGCCTATTGTGGGAGGTCTATTGTATGACGAGGCAGGAAGAATTTAATATATAAAATAGATAACAATTTAAAAACGATGAGAAAAAACATTGTAGCAGGAAACTGGAAGATGAATCTGGATTACGAGAAAGGTGTAAGCTTATTCTCGGAAATTGTAAATATGGTAAAGGATGAGGTCGTGGGCGACCAGGAAGTTATCGTATGTAGCCCCGCTATTCATTTGCACAGTATTGCAAAGCTAGCGGAGCCCGTAAGTAACGTTGCTGTCGGTGCGCAGAATATCCACCAAGCAGAATCTGGAGCATATACAGGTGAAATATCCGGAGCGCAGGTAAAATCGACAGGTGCAGGTTATGTTATTTTAGGCCATTCGGAGCGTAGAGCATATTTTGAGGAGACCGATGCTTTATTGGCACAGAAAGTTGATGCTGCATTAACAAACGGTTTAAAGCCAATTTTCTGTATTGGAGAAACAAAAGACGAACGTGAAGGAGGGAAAGTTTTTGATGTTATCAAAGCACAACTGGAAAAGGGCATATTCCATTTGTCTAGTGAAGATTTTGAAAAAGTAATATTGGCTTACGAACCCGTGTGGGCTATTGGAACGGGGCTAACGGCGTCTCCGGAGCAGGCGCAGGAAGTACATGCGTTTATACGTGAAACGATTGCGAATCAATATACACAAAAAATTGCCGATGAAACGACTATCCTATACGGGGGGAGCTGTAATCCGGCAAATGCGAATGAGTTGTTTTCACAGCCGGATATCGACGGTGGACTGATTGGTGGTGCATCCTTGAAATCACGAGACTTTTTAGAAATTGTAAAGGTTTTTAATACGAAATAATGAAGTATTCTTCGGTTACGTTTACTTCTTCCACCATAGAGGATTGGCAGCGGGATCTGCTCATTGATTCTTTGGGAACGATTGGCTACGATACTTTTGAGCAGCTAGAGCAAGGATTTATAGCCTACATCCCCACCGCTTCCCTGGATGTACAGGCATTGGAAACCATGTTGTTGCAGGAAGCTGTAGGTTTTGATATCCATTATACTATCAAAGAAATAGAAGATCAGAACTGGAATGAGTTATGGGAGAGTAATTTTCAGCCGATTATGGTGGATGATATATGTTACGTACGGGCCACCTTTCATACACCGAAACCGGATGCGCCTTACGAAATTATCATAGACCCTAAAATGTCATTTGGAACTGGGCATCATCAAACAACCTCGATGATGCTCTCCTATATTTTAGAGAATGACTTCAAGGATAAAGAAGTGTTGGATATGGGATGCGGTACGGGGATTCTTGCTATATTGGCGGTCAAACGTGATGCGAAACATGTTCTGGCAGTAGACTATGATGAAGTTTGTGTAGATAGCGTAAACGAAAATAAAATACGGAATAATATCGTGCCAATTAGTGCTGAATTAGGATCGGAGGAACGTATAGAGGGTAAGATGTTTGATATTATTCTCGCCAATATCAATCGTAATATCTTAATGGAACAACTAGACCAATATAGTTTAAGCACACAGTCTGGTGGAGAATTGTATATTAGCGGTTTCTATGATGGGGAAGATCTGGAAATGTTGATAGGAAGAGCGCGATCTGTTGGATTTGACTATCAGCATAAAAAAATGCAAGATAGATGGTGTGCAGCGAAGTTTATCAGGAAATGATTGTACCGATGAGGGCGACTAAACCGACGGGTAAGATTTTGACTTTTTATTTTTAAGAAGCATGCGAGTTCATTTTATAGCGATTGGCGGTGCGGTGATGCACAACTTGGCCATTTCATTGGCCGAACAGGGACATCAAGTGAGTGGATCTGATGACCAAGTTGTCGAGCCTTCAAAGTCCAGGCTCAAAAATGCAGGGCTTTTACCGAAAACGATGGGTTGGTTTCCGGAGAAAATAACGGAGGATATCGATGCCGTCATTCTAGGAATGCATGCTGAAAGTGATAATCCGGAATTGCTTCGTGCACAAGAACTTAATATCAAAATATATTCTTTTCCAGAATTTATCTATGAGCAAAGCATGGATAAAATGCGAGTAGTTATTGCTGGAACGTATGGCAAAACGACCATCATGAGTATGGTTATGCACGTGCTCAAAAAATTGAGACGTGATTTTGATTATCTCGTAGGTGCACAGTTGGAAGGGTTTGATTCGCTGGTAAAACTGACTGCCCATAATAAAATTATTTTATTGGAAGGAGACGAATATTATGCTTCTCCAATAGATCATCGTTCTAAGTTTCATCTTTTTCATCCTAATATCGCGTTAATCAGTGGGGTAGAATGGAACGAGAGCAGGGCAAATATGGGACAGGATGAGTATATTAAACAATTCGAAACATTTATAGATACTATTGTCCCTAAAGGTACGCTAATTTACAACAAGGATAACCTGAATTTGGTGAAGATTGTGGAAGCGACTTCTGACTGTCCTATTAACCGACATGGTTATAAGCTGCCCGAATACTCTATTAATAAAGGCGTAACGTATCTTCATTTAGGTGAAAACCGTATTCCCTTACAAGTGTTCGGGAAATTAAACTTATCGAATATAGCAGGCGCATATACGGTATGTGAATGGCTGGGTATAAAGCGAGTTGATTTTTACGACGCAATCAAAGATTTTAGAAGCTCCATCCGCTATCTAGAGTTTGTGGCGAGCGATAACGAAAGTGTGGTATATCAAGACTTTCTATATTCCCCCTATAAGCTCCGAACGAGTATTCATGCGGTTAAAGAGCAATTTCCCGGTCAGGAGCTGGTAACCATTATTGAACTAAATGCCTATGATGTCATCAATAGAAGTTTTCTAGACACTTATCGGGAATCCATGAACGAGTCCGATTATGCAGTGATCTTGATCAATAAAGACGTTATAAAGGAGAAAAATATATTAATAAGTAATTTAGAGTCGGAAATTCAACAGGTCTTTAATCATAAAAATCTCGTATTCTTGACGGACGTTTCTTCTTTAGAAATCTATTTAGATAAATTTAAGTCGTTGGGTTTTAATCTTTTATTTATGATTTCACCTGACCATAATAGTATGGATATTGTCAGTTTTGCAGATAAATTCCTTAAAAATTATTAATTATTCTGTAAAATGCTGTCTTTTTATTATTTTTGGAAGAGAGAGAATTATCCGATTGAAAAAGATAGCAACTACCAGAAATGAATGCACTAGGAAAGAAAATTCGTCTGTTAAGACATCAAAAAGGATGGAGTCAGGAAGATGTAGCCAAACGTTTGGACATTTCAATTCCTGCCTTTTCGAAAATTGAAACAGGTATTACTGACGTAAACTTATCCAGATTGAACCAGATTTCCAAACTATTTGGTATGTCATTGGTTCAGTTATTGTCTACATCGGATTCGGAAGAAGATCGACAGGCACAAGATGAAATTGAGGAGCTGAATAGCAAACTGCAAGTTCGGGAGGCTGAAGTAATAGAGTTACAAAAGAAGGTTATCGAGCTATACGAACAGCTTCATAAAAAGTAATTTAGGGATTTTGATTTATTAAAAAAGAGAGCATAACACTATGCTCTCTTTTTTTGATTCATATATGAATCTTCATCCATTAAAAATCATCGTCATCATCGTCAAAATCGCCAAATTCTTCGATAGAATCCATCTCATCTAATTCGAAATCGTCATCATAGACATCATCCGCATCATCTTCCGGACCGTTAAAATTGATAATTTCTTCAACCAAAACCTCATTTTCTGCCGCTACCATCATAGTCTTGTCGTGTTAATAAATGATAAATCTATTGTTTGTTACCGACCGTAAAAATAATCAAGAATCTTCTAACTTGAAATTTTTTTTGTTTTTTTATCGCTTGTCAGCCAGTGAGTTAAAATGAGAATACGTGATTAAGCTATTTTCTCGCTTCACCTATACTATTATCTTCCGCAATAATGTCTTTCAACTGCGGTAAATCTTTAACCGACTTGATGCCGAAGTGCTGCATAAATTGCCCACTAGTTGCGTATAGCAGGGGTTTACCAATAGTTTCTGCTTTTCCTATAATTTCGATGAGATTCTTTTCCAACAACCGTTGAATGGAGTAATCACAGTTCACACCCCGAATTTGCTCCACCTCCAATTTGGTGATAGGCTGTCGATAGGCAATGATAGACAATGTTTCCAAAGCTGCTTGGCTAAGTTTCTTTTTGTCCTTATGTGCTTGAAGTTGGTTGACAGCTTCGTGGTACTTTTCTTTCGTCAAAAACTGGTAATGGTTACCAAAAATTTGAAGGCTGAAGATTTGGTCTTCATCATCGTATTTTTCTGTGATTTTTTTTAATAGATCTAATACCTCCTGTTTAGTGATGTCGATGGCTAATGCATCTTTAAGTACCTGCTTCAGATCATTGGCATTAATGCCCTCTTCGGATGCGAAAATAATAGCCTCTATATTTAACAATATATCCTTCATCCTTCTTCTCTTTTATCTCTCTAACTATTTAGTAATTAATGACTTGTTCTTCCATCTGCGGCAGTTCCCGGAAATCATATTTCTGCGTACGTAATTGTGGCTCGAACCCAGCTTCCCGAATAGCTTCCTGTATAGATGTCGATGTGAAACGATGCGGTGCGCCCGCAGCGGAAACCACATTTTCCTCTATCATAATGGAACCGAAATCATTTGCCCCTGCATGTAAACACAGCTGTGCCGTTTTCTTTCCTACGGTTAGCCAGGAGGCTTGTATATTCTTGATATTGGGAAGCATAATACGGCTCAATGCAATCATCCGAATATATTCTTCACCACTCACATTGTTGGTGATGCCCCGTAGTCGTTTTAACAAGGTGCCATCATCTTGGAAAGGCCAAGGTATAAAGGCAATGAATCCATAAGCGTCCGCAGGTTTTTCGTGTTGAACTTCGCGAATCCACACTAAATGTTCAAAACGTTCTTCTATGGTTTCAATATGACCGAACATCATAGTAGCAGATGTGGGTAGGTTGACTTGATGCGCAGCACGCATCACGTCTAGCCATTCTTGTCCACCGCATTTGCCTTTTGAAATTAATCTTCGTACTCGATCGTTCAGTATTTCTGCGCCGGCTCCCGGCAACGAGTCCAATCCCGATGCTTTCAATGCCCGAAGTACTTCAATATGGGATAATCCTTCTAATTTTGCGATATGTGCAACCTCCGGAGGACCGAGGGAATGTAGCTTGAGGGTTGGGTAGAGTTCTTTGAGTTGCTTGAACAATGTTGTGTAAAACTCCAGACCCAAATCAGGATGGTGTCCACCTTGTAAAAGTAGTTGGTCGCCGCCATAGCGGAATGTTTCTTCGATTTTCTGTTTGTACGTTTCGATATCTGTGATATAACTATCTTCATGGCCCGGACGACGAAAGAAATTACAAAATTTGCAGTTTGCAATACAAACATTGGTCGTATTGACATTGCGATCAATCTGCCAGGTAACCTTGCCATGCGGAACTTGTATTTTTCGCAACGCATTAGCCACATAGGTCAAATCCGCCGTCGCAGCATTCCGGTATAAATACATACCCTCTTCCTTGGATAGGAATTCAAAATTAAGCGCGCGCTCAAGTAATTTGTCTACATTCATTATCAACAAAGATACATAGGATTTTTATTTTTTTAACGAAAGGTTTATACCGCTGATAAACTATTCTTACAAAATATTGTTATATTTATTTGAAAAACGAATTTAAAATCTTAAAACATCTATAATATGGAACTAACACATGTAGCAGATAGTGGACGATGGCTTGCTGTAAATGATGAAATACAGATTGGGGAGCTGATATATCAAGTGGAGGATAATGTTATGACGATTTCTCATGCCGAGGTTGAACCTTTCTATCGTGGAAATAAAATTGCGGAGGAGCTTGTGTTGGCAGCGATTCGTCAAGCACGGGAGAATGCCTGGAAAGTAGTTCCGGCTTGTTCGTTTGCAAAAACGGTATTTGAACGATACCCCGGCGAACGGGATGTGTTAGCGTAGTGAGTGATGAGAAAGTTGGAGCGGTGTTTTCAAAATCACAAAACAATCAATAATATCGCCGAAATAACGACTAATGTCATAATGAGTATGCGAAATTTCTTCTCTGGAAGAATCTTAACAATTTTTATACCGATGTAACCGCCCAGCAGAATGAAAGGGATAGCGAATAAGTTGAGATAAAATCCTGCCCAGGTAAGGTTATGCCAAACGAAAGCCTGCAATGGGATTTTTGTGAAATTCAAAAGCATAATGAACCAGGCAGAAGTAGCCGCAAAGCTGATTTTGTTTAGCCGTTTAGAAAGCATATAAACGGATAGCGCCGGGCCAGCAGCATTACCTATCATTGTCGAAAAACCGAGGATAAAACCAAACACAGGGGAATACCATCGGTTTTTCGTCAGTTTATCCTGTTTCTGTTGGGATGTTTTTCCCAGCCAGATCATAATACCTACCCCCACGATAATACAGATACCAATAAGCAGTTTAAATACTTTATCATCGATATAATTACCGAGAAGTAACCCAACAATCAGCCCAAAGAGGGAAGCAGGCAATAGTTTTTTTACTTCTCCCCAAAGAAATTCTTTCCGGTAATAAATAACAGCGACGAGATCGGCGATACAAAGTAGAATCAATACGATGCCAGTCGAATACTTTGCGCCGAATAAGAAAGCAAATAACGGTACAGCTAATGTTCCAATATTTTGGATGCCTGTTTTCGACATACCTATTAGCACGGCACATACAAAATACAATGCCCACCCGACTGGTGAGGAAAGGAGTTGCAGTGCTTCGTTCATGAACTAGCTTTTCAATAAATCCAATACGCGTTCGGCGTCGATTTCACTATAATCGTGAATATAAAGAGAACAAGGCGGCAATTCTTCTTTCCGGTGGGAGCTCAATACACCAACCACTTTCATTCCCGCATTTCGTGCAGCAGTGACACCTGAAAAAGAATCTTCAAAGACAACGCAGGCACTCGGCGGTACGCCTAGTTTATCAGCAGATTTTAAATAGACCTCAGGATGCGGTTTATGCTGCGTGACATTTTCACTAGCCAATAACGACTCCATTCTAGTTTCAATCTTTAATTCATCAACAATCAATTTTAGATTGGCTAAGGGGGCAGAAGTAGCCACTGCCGTTTTAAATCCTTTTGATTTTAAATCGTCCAGAAATGTTAAGTAATGGGGTAATGGATCTATTTCTTGTTTATAGATTTCCCGAAAAAGGGATTCTTTTTCGTTTTCCAATTGCGCTAACTCTTCCCCTGTGATCGTTCTTTTGAAGAAATGGGTCATAATATAACTATTATGTTTCCCATACATGTGTTCTTCAAATTCCTTTTCGGTATAGGGAATTTTATATTTATCAAAAAAATGTTCGAATGCTTTCGCATGGAAGGGATTTGTATGGCAAATTACCCCATCCATGTCAAATATCACAGCAAATGATTCCATGCAGCAAAGATACAGTTTTATTGACTAAAAAACTTCCTTTTGATAAGCGCAATATCTTCGGGATGATCAACAGCTATCGTGTCGAATTCGGTTTCGGCGATTTTGATTCTATAACCATTTTCCAACCACCGTAATTGTTCCAATCCTTCTGCCTTTTCGTAAGACGATACGGGTAGTTTCGTGATCTCCTTTAGGATGTCGACTTGATAACCATATATACCAATATGTTTGAAATAAGTATAAGCCTTTAGCCAGTCTTCTCGTTGCGTGTCTCGTTGAAAGGGGATAGTCTGCCGCGAAAAATACAAAGCTTCTTTTCTGGCGTTCACGACTACCTTGGGCGTACTTTCATTAAAGAGATCATCGGGATTATCTATTTTCTTGATCAAGGTTCCGATTTCGGTTGATGCATCTTGAAAAAGGTTACTCAGCAGCTCAATCTGCAAAGGGCTTATAAAAGGTTCATCACCTTGAATATTAATGGCCACATCGAAGCCACTTATTTTTGAAACCACCTCAGCACAGCGATCGGTTCCAGATTGATGCGTCGAAGATGTCATGATTACATTTCCGGCAAATGAGCGCACATGCTCCTCAATTCTGGTGTCGTCCGTAGCGACAATGACTTCCGAAAGACCAGCGCAACCCTTTACCTGTTCATAGACACGTTGTATCATGGATTTGCCACTAATATCAACCAACGGTTTTCCCGGAAATCGGGAGGATTCATACCTGGCTGGGATAATTCCGATTGTTCTCATGTCCAAAGTAAGTCATTACTTTGTTTACCTCAAAAAAAATAATCAAAATTTCCTTCACATCAATGCACCGTTCGTGTTGGAAGAAAGACTATTTCTGTGGCGAATACACGGATCGTAATAAACATGATTAAACTTTTTTTCAAAAAAAATGTTTAACAAAGTAATGACCGTAACACAACTATTTAAGAAAATACTGCCCTTTACAAAACCCTATAAGAATTTAATTGCTTATACGCTGTTATTGACGTTGGTTGGTTCTTTCGCTGCACAGGTGAATGCCTTTATATTAAAATATACGGTAGATACCATTAGTGAGCTTCTGGTCGACAACCAACCGCTATCCCAGGGTTTCTATCTGTTGGGTATTATAGCCGTGGTGTTGCTTGGAAAGGAAATCTTGTATACAGCCGTTCAATTTGGACAAAAATTTTATGGGGAGAAGTTGAGAATTGAGATTGCCCGCGATTTTTCGCACGCCATCATCGAAAAGATATTAACGTATCGAATGGCTTTCTTTACCTCACCCGAGAATGAATCGGGTAAGCTACAAACGCGTATCGACGCTGGTATAAGCAGCTTGACCAGATTGGTGCAGAACTTTTTTATCGATATTCTTCCGTTGTTCAGCAATGCGATCGTCGCGTTGGTCTGTATGTTCCTGGCAAACTTTTATGTAGGGTTAGTTGGATTGTTACTGGTGCCTGTCTATTTTTATGTGTCACAACGCCAAGCACGTCGATTGTCTGGCTTCCGGAGAAGTATGCGGAAGTATCGTGAAAACAAAAGCAACCAAATTATCAATCTGATTGAATCTATTCTGGTTATAAAGTCATTCGGTAGAGAGAAAATTGAAGCCGAGCGGCATCGGAAAATTCAATACGATATGACAGAAAACCAGATGGCGACACGTAAAACAAGCTATCTGTTTGAAAGTGTGAAGAGTTTTATCGAACAAATTGGGGTTGTACTGGTCATTATGCTGACGGCTTATTTTGTATTGAACGAGCAAATGAGCCTGGGTGCCATCATGTTCCATATTCTGCTTTTCAATAATGTGTCTGCACCTATTCGTCAACTCCATCGTATCTATGATGAAGTAAATGATGCATTAATCTATTCGGAAGGCTTCTTTAGTATTTTGGAAGAAGAAGAACAGCGCGAACCTACCGGAACCTATCGGCCACATAAAATTAAAGGATTAATTGAAATAAGAAATGTCGATTTTCATTATCCTAACGGATTGCAGGCGTTAAAAAATGTGAGTATGGTAGTCCAGCCTAATCAGAATACAGCTTTGGTCGGATTGTCTGGTGCGGGTAAAAGTACGGTTATCAATTTGTTGGATAAGTTTTATAGCCCTACGAAAGGGCAGATTTTGTTGGATGGTGTAGATCTGGCCGATTATGACACCGCCTATTTGCGTGAACATGTCGGCTTAGTGTTGCAGAAGAATCATATCTTTAAGGGAAGCATTGCAGAGAATATCCGCTACGGAAAAACGGAAGCAACTATGGATGAAATTATAGAAGCAGCAAAAAAAGCATATATACACGAGCAGATTCTGGATTTACCCAATGGATATGAGTCGGATGCCCATTTGCTGTCCGGAGGACAGCAGCAACGGATTGCTATCGCACGTCTCTTCTTGAAAGACCCACCCATTATTTTCTTAGACGAACCGACGGCAAATCTAGATGCAATCGCTACAGAACAGATAAAAAATAGTCTAGATGCTATTAAAACAGGAAGGACGGTGATTATTGTTTCGCATAGTATTTCGCAGATTATCGATGCTGAACATATTGTCGTGATGGAAAAAGGACAGGTCGTGGAAGACGGTACGCACGAAGACTTGTATCCCAACCACAGCGTGTATCATCGTATCTTTACCGCGATGGCCAATAGTTTGAATATAGAGAAGATTACAAAATCCATGCAGAAGCAGTGATTTTTAGGTCTATTTTTTGCTGTAAAAGGAAAAACAGGTGATTACGTAAGTATTGTTCAACTATATGTTTTATTCTTTATTAAGATGGTTTGTGCGCTTAGGATTAAAATGGTATGCGCCGGGGCTGACAGTTAAACATTTGCAGTTGGCTCCATATTCCTATCCCGCTATTGTCCTTGCTAATCATCCAAATTCTTTTTTTGATGCCTTGGTAATTGCAGCTTATGCTCCGGTAAAGATTTGTTTTCTTGCCCGGGGAGATGCTTTTAAACATCCGGTAGCCAATATTGTTCTACGCGGATTATATATGTTGCCCGTCTATAAACGAGGAGATGATGAGGAATCCGGGATCAAAAACGATTTTACATTTGATGAGTGCATGCGACGACTGGCAGCAGGGCAACATATCCTCCTGTTTCCGGAGGGAAAATCCCGGAATATCTGGGAACTGCAGCCATTTATGAACGGCGGATTGACATCGCTGCTGGAACGTTCTTATAAGGCAGGATTGCCTGTGCAGATTCAAGCGTATACGTTAAATTATAATTCTTTCCAACATGTACCCAAAGCGATCGAATTGCGTGCATTATCTCCTTTAGATACGACGGAGTATATCGCTGGTCATCAGATGCGAACAGGTGATGTTATCCAAGATGTACGGAATGATCTTTTGGAAACGATGGTTATGACACCATTGGTTGCAAAGCTCCGTTCAAGTAAAGAAACCTATTGGTGGCGTATTCCTGCCAAAATCGGATATTACACACAATTTTGGTTTTACCGGCTGTGGCGGAATTATATGAAAAAGAAGACAGCGGGAACCATCTTTTACGATTCTCTCCTGTTTGCCGCTCTTTTATTTTCGTATCCGTTATTGGTTTTGTTTTGTAGTATCCTTGCTGGGAAGCTGCTCGGTTTTTGGGTGGGAGTGTTCCTCTTTATTTTTTTGCCCGGAACAGCATATGCAATGGCTAGATATCAAGATACGGTAACCGAAACGGAAACGAACATTCCTAAGCGAAATTCTTGGAATAACCGAGGAGAGGCCGGCGAGAAAGTTCAGTAAGAATCCGCGATTTGTGTGATAAACTTATCCCAGTTTACTTTACTTGTTTTTTCCCCTAGTCGGACGATAATAAGATGTTTATGAGGATCAACAAAAATATATTGTCCTAATATACCCTTTGCATAGAATTGTTTTGCATTTTTTGTGAGCCACCACTGATATTGGTAAAAAGGCGCACTATGATCAGCTGTGTCTAAGCGGATAGATTCTTTTACCCATTGTTCTGGAACGATTTGTTTTCCATTCCAATTTCCGTTGTGTAGATACAGCCGTCCTAACTTAGCAAAATCTCTTGCACGGGCATTGAGGCAACAAAAGGTTTTTTCCAGTCCGTCTTTTTTTCTGTCGAGGCTCCATGTGGCCTCGTATTCCATCCCCAGTGGTTTCCAAATCTTTTCTTCTAGATAAGAACTAATGGTTTGGTTTTCTAAAGCTCTTTCCAATACCAGTCCGAGAAGTTGGGTTGTTCCACTGGTATAGTCAAACTTTTCACCGGGTATATCTTTCAATTTCAGCTTATTAATGGCCTTACGTAAATTCGTGCCATAGTAAAAAGTAGCTGCATGCCCAAAAGGATTGGTATAGCTTTCGTTGAAATCAAGCCCAGAAGTCATTTGCAACAAGTGTTTTATGGTGACAGTTTCAAATCCCTTCCGTTTTAATTCAGGGATATAGTTGGTGATAGGATCATCTACAGATTGAATTTTTCCATCTTCAATAGCAATGCCGATGAGCATTGATAGAACGGACTTTGCCATGGAGAAAGAGGCTACTATAGATTCATCATCATATTTGTTGAAATATTTTTCATATTGAATACTATCATTTTGTATAACCAAAAACGCTACAGTTTTGGTGTACTCCAAATACGTGTCAAAAGATACATTTCCTTCCGCTATTTCGATACCTTTAAGCAGTTTAGGCTGTTGAGCTGCAGGAAAGATGAAAGGAGAGGGTGTGGTTTCTATCGTCCGGTAAGGGAATATTTTGTGATCGGTGATGTTAGCGAAGTTATAGAACACAAATCTTCCTAGCTTGCACGATTGAAAAAGTAGTACGCATAAAAGCAGAAAACAGATGATTTTGGCTGTACTTTTCATAAAATCTATTGCACGAGGTTTACCTTTTATATTCTTCTAATATACAAAAAAGACCCGCCAATTGGCGGGTCGAATGTATTATTTATTTTTTTCACACCACTTACGTGCATTCACGAAAGCTTCTAACCACGGGGTAACCTCATCCCGTCTGTCAGCAGGATAGTATGCCCAATTCCATTGGAAGATAGAACGTTCGATATGTGGCATCGTTACAAGGTGACGCCCCGTCTTATCACAAAGCATAGCGGTGTTAAAATCTGATCCATTTGGATTATGCGGGTATTGTTCGTAAGCATATTTAGCCACGATGTTGTATTGGTCTTCGCTGTGTGGGAGGTTAAACTTACCTTCACCGTGCGAAATCCATACACCCAATGTGCTCCCTGCCAAAGTAGATAACATAATGGAGTTGTTATCTTGTATTTTTACCGAAGCAAAACTAGATTCGTGTTTTTGCGATGTATTGTGGAGCATTTTTCCATGCACGTCGTGATCCGGATTGATAAGTTCCAATTCCATGAACAACTGGCAACCATTACAGATGCCGACAGACATCGTGTCTGGGCGCGCAAAGAAGTTCTCCAAAGCCTTTTTCGCCTTCTCATTATAAAGAAAAGCTCCGGCCCAACCTTTTGCTGAGCCCAATACATCTGAATTGGAGAAACCGCCTACCGTACCGATAAATTGAATGTCTTCTAGTGTTTCGCGACCTGAAATCAAGTCGGTCATGTGGACATCCTTTACGTCAAAACCAGCTAGATACATCGCGTTGGCCATTTCTCTTTCGGAATTTGAACCTTTTTCCCGGATGATAGCTGCTTTTGGCCTTGTCGTCCCATCTGCTGCACGTACGGGCTTTTTACCATCAAATTGCGATGGAAAAACCACCTTTATCGGTTGATTTTTATAGTTGTTATAGCGCTCCTGCGCCATGCCGTTTTTAGATTGTTTGCTATCCAATAAAAACGAAGTTTTGAACCATATATCGCGGGTTTCCACGACGTCAAATGTAAATTCCTCTGCATTGTTTTTGAAAGATACAGCTGTTCCGTTGATCGCCTTTCCGATTTTCACCGCTTGTACGCCTGCTTGGGATAATGCCGTTTCAAGAGCAGCGTCATCTTTTGCCTGCAATACGACAGCAATATTTTCGTTGAACAATGCTTTAACCGTATCCGCTTCGCCTAATTCACTTAAATCGTATTGTGCCGCTAAATTAACATCCGCGAACGTCATCTCCAATAAGGTGGTAATTAACCCGCCCGATCCTACATCATGCCCTGCAGCTACATAGCCTGATAGGATGGCTTCCTGTATAGCGTTGAATGCCTTTTTAAAATAATCCGCATCTTGGATGGTTGGTGCTTCCTTACCGATCCTATTGTTTATCTGTGCAAAAGAAGAACCACCTAATTTGAATGCGTCCTGCGATAGATTGATATAATAAATAGAACCTGCATTTTTTGATAATACCGGCTCAATTACCTTATGGATGTTGGTACAGTTACCTGCTGCCGAGATAATCAATGTACCTGGCGCAATGACGTTTTCGCCATTTGGGTATTTTTGTTTCATCGATAGCGAATCCTTCCCTGTAGGAATGTTGATACCCAAAGCGATAGCAAAATCCGAACAACCTTTTACAGCTTCGTACAAACGCGCATCTTCACCCTCGTTGTTACATGGCCACATCCAGTTTGCCGAAAGTGATACGCCAGCCAAACCATTTTTGATAGGTGCGAATACCAAGTTAGAGAGCGCTTCAGCGATAGCGTTGCGAGAACCTGCAACAGGATCAACTAGTGCTGTCAATGGAGAATGGCCTATGGAAGTTGCTATACCTTCTGTCGAAGTGTAATCCAATGCCATAACACCCACATTGTTTAATGGAAGTTGTAAAGGACCGGCACATTGTTGTTTGGCAACACGGCCGCCAACACAACGATCCACTTTATTTGTCAACCAGTCTTTAGAGGCGACCGCTTCCAATTGCAGTAGTTGTCTCAAATAGGTAGGCACCTCATTAACATCGTAAGAAAGGTCCGCATATTGACGATCGATTTTGCTGTCGTTCATCACCGTTTTTGGTGAAGAACCAAAAAAGTCTGCTAAATCGTAATCCATTGGTTTTTCTCCCGTGGATTTCGATTGAAACGTAAAACGATGATCTCCCGTCACATCCCCTACGGCATACATCGGGGCACGTTCCCGATCCGCTACCTTTTTCAGCGTTTCTATATCTTTATCCGCGATGACCAAGCCCATACGCTCCTGGGATTCATTACCGATAATTTCTTTTGCCGATAGTGTTGGGTCACCAACAGGCAATTTATCCATATCGATTAATCCACCAGTTTCTTCCACCAGTTCGGACAAACAATTAAGGTGTCCGCCAGCACCATGGTCATGAATCGAAACAATGGGGTTGTTGTCCGACTCTACAAAAGCACGGATCGCATTTGCCGCGCGTTTTTGCATTTCCGGGTTGGAACGTTGGATGGCATTCAGTTCGATACCCGAACCAAAAGCACCTGTTTCGGCAGAGGATACCGCTGCTCCCCCCATTCCGATACGATAGTTTTCACCCCCGAGAATAACAATTTTATCACCTGTTTTTGGGGTATGTTTTTTCGCTTGGTCGGCTTTACCATAACCTACACCACCGGCTTGCATAATGACTTTATCATAGCCTAATTTTCTACCTTCTTCTTCGTGCTCAAAAGTTAGTACGGAGCCAGCGATCAAAGGCTGTCCGAATTTATTACCAAAATCCGAAGCACCGTTAGACGCTTTAATTAGGATATCCATTGGCGTTTGGTACAACCATTGGCGTTCCTCCATGCCATTTTCCCAAGGTTTTTTCTGAGCTGACCCGAAGAATCTGTCCTGCGCAGTATCCGTTTCAAGGCGCGAATATGCAGTCATATAGACAGCGGTACCAGCTAAAGGTAACGCTCCTTGGCCGCCAGCCAATCGGTCGCGAATTTCACCACCCGAGCCGGTAGCGGCACCGGCAAATGGTTCTACAGTTGTCGGAAAGTTATGGGTTTCGGCTTTAAGTGAAAGTACCGATTCATATACCTTTTCTTCGTAGAAGTCCGGTTTATCTGCCGATTTTGGGGCGAACTGGGTCACTTTAGGCCCTTTGACGAACGCTACGTTATCTTTATAGGCCGAAACAATTTCGTTCGGATGGGTTTCGGAAGTTTTTCTGATCAGCTTGAATAGGGAGGCAGGTTGCTCTTCACCATCAATGATAAAGGTTCCGTTAAATATCTTGTGCCGGCAATGTTCCGAATTTGCCTGTGAAAAAGCAAAAACTTCAGAATCCGTCAGTTTACGTCCGATTTTCCCCGAAAGGTTATTCAAATAATCTACTTCTTCCGAGTTCAAAGCTAAACCTTCTGATTTGTTGTAAGTATCAATATCGTCAATTTCCAAAATAGGTTCTGGCTGAATATTGATCGTATACATATCTTGTGTTAATACGGCATATTTCTGCGAAATCATCGGGTCGAAATCCGTAAAGCTTTCATCCACCGGATAAAATTCTTCGATTCGGATAATCCCTTGAATCCCCATGTTTTGTGTGATTTCAACGGCATTGGTACTCCACGGGGTCACCATCGCAGCACGAGGGCCGACATAATAGTTGTTTAACGTCTGTTGGTCAAGCTTTTCAGCCTTTCCAAAGAGCCAATTTAATCTGGAAATATCTTCTGTCGATAAGTCGTTTTGGGTTTGCACACCATACACGGTGTGGCTTGGGTTCACAAAGAAATGAATCATTACTAATGGTGTATTTTGAACGTTCTTCAAATCAAAGTACAAATATACGGAGTATTTTAGTAATGTAGCATATCTTTACTGCTATTTCCAATAACACGTATATTTTACTATTTTTGCTGAAACCATCGGTTAAAACATGTCTAATATCACCATGAATATAAACAGTGATTTTGAAACGTCGAAAATCAGTTTTGACGATTTTCGCGAAATCATTTTAAACGATTATAGATTAGCGGTTGAAAGCCGCATTGCAAGTCTGTCGGGTCGCAAAGAGGTGTTAACTGGAAAGGCAAAATTCGGCGTGTTTGGTGATGGTAAAGAGATCGCGCAAATTGCGCTCGCTAAAGTATTCCAACCCGGCGACTGGCGTTCGGGATATTACCGAGATCAGACATTTGCCTTCGCCTCAGGTATATCTAATGTTTATCATTTCTTCTCACAATTATATGCTAACCCTAACTTAGAAGCGGATATATCGTCTGGCGGACGGCAGATGAACTGCCATTTTTCTACACAGCTGCTTGACGAGGACGGGAACTGGTTAAACCAAACAGAACAGAAGAACTCAGCTTCTGACATTTCGACCACAGGCGGACAAATGTCGCGTATCATGGGCTTAGGCTTAGCGTCTAAATTGTACAAAGAAAATCGGAGTCTGGATCATTTAACCTACTTTTCTCACGGGGGAAAAGAAGTTGTTTTTTGTACTGTTGGTAATGCCTCTACATCGGAAGGTGTATTTTGGGAGACAGTGAATGCGGCTGCCGTAAAGCAGATTCCAGTTGTTATTTCCGTCTGGGATGATGGATATGGTATATCGGTCCCGAATGAAGTACAAACAACGAAAGCCGACATCTCTGAAGCATTGAAGGGTTTTCAACGTGATGGTGATGGAAATGGTATGGAAATATTTAAAGTACGTGGTTGGGATTATCCGGCTTTATGCGAGGTTTATGAGCAGGCAGCGCGCTATGCGCGAGAAGAACATGTGCCATGTCTTGTTCATGTGACGGAATTGACACAACCGCAAGGACATTCTACATCCGGCTCGCATGAACGCTACAAATCTGCCGAACGTCTAACGTGGGAAGAAGCGTTCGATTGTAACCTGAAAATGCGCGAGTGGTTATTGCAATCCGGTATTGCTCAAGAAGAAGAATTGATAGAACTGGAAAAAGAAGCCAAAGATTTTGTGCGTCGAGAACAGCGGCGTGCGTGGGCTGATTATCATAAAACACTGCAAGTCGATCTGGATGAAGCGATAACGTTGTTGTCCGCGATTGGAAACCCCGTGGTTGATGTGCCGTTAAAAACCCTGCAATCGTTAGCTGAACCGTCGTTAAAAGAAATTTACAGTAATGTAAGAAGAGCTATCCGCGACTTACGTGGTATAGATTCGCCTGAAAAAGATGTGTTGATGACTTGGTATGCCCAGAAGCAGGAACAAAATTTTGATCGTTATAACGATAAACTGTTTACGGATACCGCTGATTCTCCTTTGAAAAAGGAGGATATAGTTGCGCATTATGAACAGGATGTCGCCATGGTGGATGGGAGAGAGGTATTGAATGCCTGTTTTGAAGCGAATTTTAGACGTGATGAACGCATAGTCGCATTTGGGGAAGATGTAGGGAAAATAGGGGATGTTAATCAAGGTTTTGCCGGATTGCAGGAACAGTTTGGCGAACTACGTATTTTTGATACTGGCATTCGTGAATCGGCTATTATCGGTAAGGGTATTGGCTTGGCATTGCGTGGTTTACGCCCTATCGCTGAAATCCAATATCTTGATTATTTGATCTATGCAATGCCGGTATTAAGTGATGATTTGGCCTGTTTGAGCTATCGTACGAAAGGAACACAGAAGGCGCCTGTTATTATTCGTACCCGAGGCCACCGGTTAGAGGGTATCTGGCATTCGGGTTCACCGATGACGGTACTGCTAGGTGGACTCCGTGGTTTGCATATTTGTGTGCCGCGTAATATGACACAGGCGGCTGGTATGTATAACACACTGTTACGTTCGGATGAACCGGCTGTTATGATCGAGTGCTTGAATGGCTACCGGTTGAAAGAAAAAATGCCGTCCAATATTGGGGAGTTCATGATCCCCATTGGTATAGCGGAACAGATACGCGAGGGAAGGGACATTACCGTGGTGTCGTATGGAGCAACTTTGCGTGTCGTGCAGGAAGCTGCTATTGAACTGGAAAAATTAGGAATTTCTATAGAGATTATTGATGCACAATGTTTACAGCCCTTTGACCGCACGGAGATCTGCCGTCAATCGTTGGAGAAAACAAATAAGCTATTGGTCGTAGACGAAGATATGCCGGGCGGAGCAGCAGCATTTATTACGCAGGAGATATTGGAAAAGCAAAATGGGTATTATCTATTGGATGGTCAGCCCAGAACGCTTACGGCTAAAGCTAACCGTCCGCCGTATGGATCGGATGGCGATTATTTCACAAAGCCATCTGTGGATGATGTGGTAGAACTGGCTTACGAAATGATGAGTGAATATAGCGAAAACGCATTTCCGAGGTTATTTTAAATAAATAGCAGTTACTATTTGTTAAATAGTAACTGCTATTTTTAGATAATGATAATTTGTTATTTTATCTTATCAGCATTAACAGTACGCTTTAAACCGTAATAAATGATCCGCTAATACCAAAGCCGTCATCGCCTCCACAATGATAACGGCGCGGGAAACAACACAAGGGTCGTGGCGCCCTTTGCCCGAAATCGTAGTGCTATCGCCAGCTTCATTCAATGTTTCCTGGTCACGCATAATCGTAGCAACCGGTTTGAAAGCTGTACGGAACATAATATCCATACCATTGGATATGCCGCCTTGGATACCGCCCGAGAAATTTGTGCGCGTGCGCACTTGCTCTTCTTCTTTCACGAATATATCGTTGTGTTCAGAGCCTTGCATCTCCGAACCGCTGAATCCCGAACCGTATTCAAATCCATGAACAGCATTAATGCTTAACATAGCCTTTCCTAAATCCGCGTGTAATTTATCGAATACGGGCTCGCCAAGTCCGACAGGTACGCCGCGGACGATGGTTGATATTTTTCCGCCAATCGTATCTCCTGCTTTTCTTATCGAATCAATAAGAGCAATCATTTCATTTGCTGTTGCTGGATCTGCGCAGCGGGCAATGTTGCTTTCCCGTATCTCGAGTAGCGAAGACAAATCAGTGGTGTCCAAATTCGGAGCTTCCAAGGTGCCGACAGCAGAAACATGGGCGAAAATTTCAATGCCTTGGCTTTTGAGGTATAACTTGGCGATCGCGCCGGCTGCAACCCGTGCTGCTGTTTCCCTAGCGGAAGATCGGCCACCACCACGGTAGTCCCGGATACCATATTTTTGTTGATAGGTGTAATCAGCATGAGATGGACGATATTTGTCTGCGATATGCGAGTAATCTTTAGAACGTTGATCCTCATTCGGTATCAGAATAGCAATAGGTGTTCCAGTTGATTTTCCTTCAAATACGCCAGATAGAATTTGGGCAGTGTCGCTTTCTTTACGCTGTGTCGTGATTTTAGATTGTCCTGGTTTACGTTTATCCAATTCGGACTGTATAAACTCTTCGTCGATGGAAATATTGGGCGGACAACCATCAATAATAACACCAATCGCTTTTCCATGCGATTCGCCGAAAGTAGTTATTTTAAAAAGGTGGCCAAATGAGTTTCCTGCCATGATGTAATTTTTCTATTTGTTTAACTGTTTACCTATTGCTCGGCGGTGAATCCCTGTTGTTGCAAGTGTTCCCAAAAATCAGGATAAGATTTTTCCACCACGATCGGATCGTTAATAATCACTTCGTCAAATGCCAGTGCCAAAGGCGCAAATGCCATCGCCATCCGATGATCTTCATAGGTGTCAAATGTAACGTTTTTCGGAACATAAGCGTCCTTCGTATTGACATGGTAAGTTTCTCCATCTGCAATGATGGTTGCGCCAAACTTTTCAATTTCGTTTTTCAATGCGGCCAGTCGGTCTGTTTCCTTGATTTTCAAGGTTTCTACACCTGTGATCGAGATATCGCGCCGGATTGCTGCAGCTAATGCCACAATGGTTTGTGCCAAATCTGGACATTCTTTGAAGTCAAACAAAACTTTGTCAGAGCCATTGTTGACCTTCGCGATATGCAGTCCGTCTTCCTGAAACGAGCTGGCGACGCCAAAATGAGACATGATGTCGACAATGGCTATATCTCCTTGTAAGCTATGCGCTTTCAAGCCCGGCAACACCGCTTCTCCTTTTTCGGATAAAGCTACCATCGCATACCAATACGAAGCAGCACTCCAATCCGGTTCAACATAAATGGTTGTTGGCTGAAATTCCTGTGGTTCAATCGCAATACTGTTGTCTATCCAGCTATAGGATATGCCTGCTTCCTGCAGCATGTTCAGCGTCATCGTCACATAGGGTCTGGAAGTGAGCTCACCTTCAATTTCCAATAAGAGTCCGTCGTTAAGCGAAGCGGCGATAAGCAGGAGCGAAGACAGGTATTGGCTGCTAACATTGCCCTGTATGCGGATTTTCCGTTGGTTTTGTGCCATCCCTCCTTTGATTTTCAAGGGAGGAAAACCGTCTGCTTTCTCATAGGTCATATCCGCCCCCAACGTTTTTAAGGCATCGACAAGAATGCCAATAGGACGCTGTTGCATACGTTCCGTGCCTGTCAAGACAAAGTTTCCTTCTATCAGGTTCAGATAAGAGGTAAGGAAGCGCATAGCCGTTCCTGCAGGGCCAATGTCCACGGTAACGATCTCCTCCGTCTCCCGCCCCGTGTCGGCCAGTGCCAACGCTTTGTTCATAATAACCGTATCGGCGGCGGCGGATAAATTTTCTACGTTAACTGTGCCTCGGCTTAATGCCTGTATAATAAGAGCACGGTTGCTCTCTGATTTAGAACCAGTAAGTTGAACCGTGCCCTGTATTACTTTCGACGGATGACGAAGTGTAAGTGATGTTGAACTCATTTACGCCTCCGCCACAGGTTTTACATTCATGACTTCGTTTTGCTTGCGGATAGATTCGTTGTGCAATAATTCCAAGTATTTCGCCGCAAAGTCTTCACTGAGTGATAATGCTCTTGCCAACTGGACTCTTTTTTCCAGTATCTCATCCCAGCGGCTAACTTGCAGGATGGTCACGTTATTATCGCGCTTGTATTCCCCAATTTTCTCTGCGATTTTCATGCGATCGCCAATTTGTTTTAGGATGGCATCATCTAATTTATCGATTTGCTGACGCAACTCGGCTAATTTGTCATCGAAAACTGGATTATTGGATTCTGGGTGACGAACCGATAAATTATCAAGTAGGTCGGCCAATGCTGCGGGCGTTACTTGTTGTTTTGCATCTGTCCAAGCTACGGATGGGTCGATATGTGATTCCACGATCAGACCTTGTTGGTCCATATCCATGGCTTTCTGTGCGATGTAAGGGATCAGTTCACGATTTCCGCAGATGTGGCTAGGATCGTTAATGATCGGAAGTTCTGGACAGGCTGATTTCAACTGTACGGCTAAGTCCCACATCGGTTCGTTACGGAAAGCGGTTTTTTCGAATGAGGAGAATCCACGATGGATAGCCCCTAATTTTTTAATCCCTGCACGGTTGATACGCTCTAGTGCTCCGATCCATAAAGAAAGGTCTGGGTTAACCGGGTTTTTAACGAATACCGGTACATCAACGCTTTGTAAAGCATCTGCAATTTCTTGTACGGTGAATGGGTTTGCGGTGGAACGGGCGCCTACCCACAAGATATCTATACCGGCAGCTAAAGCTTCTTCAACATGTTTAGCAGTAGCCACTTCTGTAGCGGTTAATAAGCCTGTTTCTGCTTTGGCTCTTCTTAACCATTCCAAACCTACACTGCCTATTCCTTCGAATTCACCTGGACGTGTCCGAGGTTTCCATATACCCGCACGTAGTACATTTACTTTTCCGGTATTTGCTAATAAATGTGCAGTAGAGACTAATTGTTCTTCTGTCTCTGCGCTGCATGGCCCTGCAATGATTAAGGGTTTATCGCCTGTATCTATCCAAGATTTTAAAGGAACGATGTCTAATGTATGTTTCATGATTTCAATGATTTGCTAATGAATAATATTTGTTATACTTTCTCGTTTTTAACATATTCCCCCATAATGGTGAAATTGATGGTATGTTTTAATACTTTGCGGATAGCGGCATCATAATCGCTTTGTTTTTTCCATTCTACATCCACATAAAAATCGTATTCGTTTCGACGACCTACTACCGGCATGGATTGGATTTTGCTCAGATTTACATTTTGCTCTGCAAAGCACTGTAATACGTTGGCTAAAGCACCTACGCTATTTCCTGTTTGGAAAGATAGGGAGGCTTTGTTTGCATTTTTTTGTTCGATAATCTCGTTGGAGAGAATCAAGAAACGTGTTGCGTTTTTCTTGTTGGTTTCGATTCTTTTTTCCAGAATTTCTAAGCCGTATAATTTAGCTGCTGCCACACTCGCAATTGCCGCGGTATTGGTTAATTTGTTCTCAATAATGCTTTTAGCACATGCGGCGGTATCCATACCTTCCTTTACCGTCCATTCGGGATAATCACTCAAAAACTCATCACATTGACGAATGGCAATCGGATGGGACTCTACAAATTTTATATCGGAAAGTTTCGTACCGGCTAGTGCCAGTAAATTTTGCTGTATATTTAAATGTACTTCGCCAATGATATGAAATTTATAATCGCGAAGCAGATTGTAATTAGGCAAGATACTACCTGCAATAGCATTTTCTATGGCCATGACCACATAATCCGCTTTGCCCTGTTTCAACATTTCACAGGTCTTCTTGAAAGATTCACATTCTAAGATTTCAATGTCATCGTCACCGAAATATTTATGCGCCGCTTCTTCGTGAAAGGAGGCTTTAACGCCCTGTATTGCAATTCTTGTTTTCATCTATTTATTCCTCTTTCATCCAATTGTTTTAATCGTTGCTATGCTGCAACAAAAAAAGTCCCGAATGTAATCCGGGACTTTTTTGTTTATTTCACACAAACATACAAACTCCCAGTTTTACCGCTTAAAGTAAAAGTTGTTAAAATAGAAGTATGTATGGTGTGTTATCATGTCTCAAATTTTATAATCCAAAGGTATAATTATTATTTTATATATACAAAATAAATTTAAAAATATTTGTTTTTTGTAGTGTTTTAGGGCTAATAAATAACTGAATTTTTGATTAAAAATTATATAGTTTTTATTGAACGTTTTTAACCTTTACTTTTTTCTACAAATATTGTAAATATTTGTTTTTGAGTATTTTAATTTTTAATAGTTATTTTATTGAACATTTTTTAATAGAATTTTTTGCATTTTTTTTTATGTTTTTAATGTTATAAAAGTTGTTTTTTTTTATCTATTTTTTCATAGGTTTTAAGCCTAAATTTTGAAGCATTTGTATGTCTTTTGTGATGCTGGGATTAGGGGTGACCAAAAGCGTCTCCCGGTCGCTGGTGAAGATAGAATTTGCCCCGGCCAAAAAACACCATGCTTGTTCTGTTTCGGTCATTTCCAGACGTCCAGCGCTTAGCCTGACCATGGATCCCGGCATGGCGATCCGTGTCGTTGCAATCATCCGTACCATTTCCCATATGCCAACTTTAGGGTTATTTTCGAGTGGTGTTCCTTTTACTCTTGCCAAAGCATTGATCGGTACGGATTCGGGATGTATGTCCATGTTAGCTAAGGTGAGCAACATCGATATTCTATCCGTCGTCGATTCGCCTAGACCAATAATCCCGCCGGAACATACCGTTATCCCTGCTTTTCTAACATTCTGAATCGTGTTAAGACGATTGTCAAACTGACGGGTAGAGATGATCTTCTCATAATATTCAGCAGAAGTGTCCATATTGTGATTGTAGGCATAGAGTCCTGCCTCCTGTAGCCGTTTAGCTTGATGCGCTGTGAGCATGCCTAATGTACAGCATACTTCCAGCCCCAGTTCATTGACACCCTTTACCATATCGATGATCCGGTCAAAATCCCGATTGTCGCGGACTTCGCGCCAGGCGGCTGCCATACAAAAGCGGGAAGATCCATTCTCTTTTGCTTTCTTTGCGTGTGCCAAGACCGTTTCCGTGGGTAATAACGCCTGCACGTTGATGTCGGTATGATAACGAGCCGCTTGTCCACAGTAGGAACAATCTTCCGGACAGCCTCCCGTTTTTACCGATAGTAAGGTTGACAGCTGTATTTCATCGGCTTTGTGCCAAATGCGGTGAACACTTGCGGCTTCATATACCAGTTCCAAGATTGGTTTGTTGTAAATAGCTAACAATTCTTCTTTTGTCCAATCATGACGCAATGCTTCTCTATTCCTCATATCCTAGTATTTATTTTGTTTTTGCACAAAAGTAAATCCCTGTAGAAGAGATGGGGCTACCGGTTCAGAATTGAACTCTAGTCCGGCTTGGAGAAGAACGCATAATTTCATTCCTTTGTCGGCATATCTCCTTTTATACTATGATATATGTACTCATCAGTGTTATTTGCAGCGTGACTGTATCGGTTATTCTCAAACTCGCCAAGAAACAGGGCATTCAGCACCTCCATCTTATTGTGTGGAATTATCCCATTGCGGCATTAGCCACGGTATTGTTCCTGAAACCGGAAGCAGCGGCGATCCCCTTAAGTGTATTGCCTTGGGGGTTATACTTATCGCTGGCACTGCTTTTACCGACCATATTTTTGTGTATTGCTTATGCGATCCAATATAGTGGTATTGTAAAAACAGAAATTGCTCAACGTTTATCGTTATTCATCCCCTTATTGGCAGCCTTTTTCATTTTCCATGAAGCAATAGGAATCAACAAGCTCGTCGGAATAGCGATTGGTATTGCCGCCATTTTGTGTTCTATCGGTTGGAAAAAAACAGGTGTGATTGCTAAAAAAGGTACATGGAGTTATGCCGTCGCCGTGTTTCTTGGAATGGGGGTTATCGATATTCTATTTAAAAAAGTAGCCCTGTATCGAGATGTGTCCTACACTTATTCGATGTTATTGGTATTTATACTGGCGATGATTGTGGCATTTGGCTTTCTTGTATATCGTGTTGTGGTAAAAAAAGAACGTATACAATATAGAGCCGTAATTTGGGGAATCCTTCTGGGATTGTTTAACTTTGGGAATATCCTATTTTACATGAAAGCCCATCAGGCTTTATCTAGCAGTCCTTCGATTGTGTTTACAGGAATGAATATTGGCGTTATCCTGTTGGGGGCAGTTGTCGGTGTTGGCTTTTTTGCAGAGCGATTGACCATGTTGAATAGGATCGGATTGGTGTTAGCTGTGATTTCCGTTTTAATTATCGCATATCTGTGAGTCTATTTGAAGATACGTATTTAACGATTGAAACACCCTGTGAGGGGGGATTTAAGGACAAAGGAAGCAAGTTTATCGCTTATGCTTATCCTTTTGGGGAGGAAGCGGCCCTTAAAGAGATTATTGCTGAATTGAGGGCTTTGCATCCTAAAGCGCGACATCACTGCTGGGCATACCGTCTGACGCCAGACCGTTCTGTTTTTCGGTTGAACGATGACGGCGAACCGTCGGGAACTGCCGGCCGTCCCATTTTGAACACCCTATTGTCCTACGATGTTACGAATATATTGGTTGTGGTGGTGCGTTATTTCGGTGGTACATTATTGGGCGTTCCAGGATTAATAAATGCTTATAAAACAGCTACGCAAGAAGCATTGGGGGCCGGAAAAATTGTCACGAAAACTGTCAATGATGTTTATCGGATTACGTTTGATTATCTACAGATGAATGATGTAATGCGTCTAGTAAAAGAAGAAAATTTGCCTATTTTAAAACAAGAGTTCGATAACAACTGTTCTATGGATGTTGAAGTGAGGAAGTTACTCGTTAACCAAGTTATCCAAAAGCTCGACAATTTAGATGGTGTTCATTATGCATATCTTCATACTTTATGATAGTTGATTCAGAACTAATACTTAATGCCGACGGCAGTACTTATCATCTTAATCTATTGCCAGAAGATTTGGCATCCACCATCGTTTTTGTGAGTGAACCTAATCTAGTGGGGGAGGTATCTCGTTATTTCGACCAAATCGATGTGAAAAAGGGAAAACGGGAGTTCATCACCCATACAGGTATGTTGCGAAATAAGCGTATTTCTGTTATTTCTACAGGGATCGGTACCGATAATATTGATATCGTTTTCAATGAAATTGATGCATTGGTCAATGTTGACTTTGGAACGCGTACATTGAGATCGCCATTAACGAGCCTAGATATTATTCGTATCGGAACCTCCGGCTCAATACAAGGTGATATTCGGATGGGTACCATCTTGGCAAGTGAATATGCGATCGGCTTTGATACGTTGATGCAATATTATGTAAAGAATTATTCGGAAGAAGAAAAAGCGATTCAACATGCCGTAATGAACCATTTTGATAAGTTAGGTTTTACGCCTTACGTTGGTAGCGCAAGTAAAAAGTTGCTCCATCGGATAGCTCGTGATCTTCCAAAAGGTATAACCATGACGGCACCGGGGTTTTATGGACAAGATCTGTCCATGAGAACAAGGAATGTATATCCCGATCTTATACGAAAAGCGAATGCATTTCAGTTGGAGGGAAGATCTATTACGAATCTAGAAATGGAAACGGCAGGCATCTATGCGCTAGCAAATATGTTTGGCCACCATGCACTTTCTATTAACGCGATCCTTGCCAGTAGGCTACATGATGCTTTTGTGGATGACCCCAAAGAGATTATAGACAAGGTCATACGGTTTGTGTTAGAAAGGATTTAGCTGTATTGGTTACTTTCCTTCTCTTTTTAATTTGTCTCTTAGTAATTGATCGATTACTTCAACCCGCCGATACACAACTTGAGTTGTTTCAACCAAGTTCTTGTATTTATCGAATATTTCTCTTGCTAATTCGGTATAATGAAAGAAAAATTCTTCTACTTTCCCGTATTCTTCTAGAAACGCCTGATGGTCATCGTCCAACGATACGGTATGGACAGATACCTCTTCATAACGTGGGTATACTTCATCGAGGGCATTGAAATAAGCAGGATCAATCACGGCGTCATCTTCGTAGATATTTTCTATATCGCGATTATAGATTTCCGTCAGGTCGACTACTTTTTCATAGAGATTTTGTATGTCCACGTTGTGTTTGTCACAAACCGCAAAGAATGTTCCGATATCGATGGTGATTTCTCCGTCAAAAAGTTCTTTGTCTTCCAGCTCTGTAACATCGAGCCAATCTTCTAGTATTTCCAGCTCCTGCTCGATGCCTAAACGGCGAAAAGAGAGGTCTGCAATGATATCGTCTACCGTCTTTAATTTACGTTCTATTTCGGTGACGTGTGCTTTGATTTCCCAAGTTTTATCATGAGCTTCATAATAGGATTGCAACGCTTCTTTTTCAAACGATGGTGGTGTGATCTCGTCATCAAAATCGAGTGTAATATCTTTGAGAGGATGTTCTTTAACAATTGTTTTTATCATATCGTGCTTTGCTGTTCCGTGTGTTAAAGATATTGAATTTATTTAACCATTCAAACCCTTACGACTAGAGTCAAAGCATAGTAAAATAAATAATAGTATAGTAAAGCTCCATAAAGAAGAACCACCGTAACTGATGAAGGGGAGGGGAATACCAATAACAGGAACTATACCGATCGTCATACCGATGTTAATAAAGAAATGGAAAAATAGGATAGAGGCGACGCCATAGGCATAAATCCGCGCAAAAGCTGTTCGTTGGCGTTCCGCGATATTGACTAAACGGAGCAGGAGTGCGAGATAGATGGCTATAACAAATGTAGAACCCACAAATCCCCATTCTTCGCCGATGGTACAGAAAATAAAATCGGTACTTTGTTCCGGAACAAATTTATATTTGGTTTGTGTTCCTTGGAGAAAACCCTTACCCAGTAGCTGTCCGGATCCAATTGCGATTTTGGACTGATTGAGATTATACCCTTCGCCACGCGGATCGTGTATTTTTCCTAAAATCACATCAATTCGATTGCGTTGATGTGATTGTAAAACATGTTCATAAGCATAATCAACACAAAGTACATACACACTACAACCAAGAAAAAGTAAGCCTACGTTGATGATATATTTGCGTTTTTTGCGTAGCAAATAAATGAATAACCCTGCAATCAGTGCTAGTATGCTAATAATAATCCATTGATTAACGAGCAGCGCGGATATAAATAAAAGAATGGCGAGACCACCTAATAGCAAGAGTGTGTTGCCGACGTAACCTTCGCGGTAAAATACAAAAACCAGTGCGAAGAATGCAAGCGCTGAACCGGTATCGGGTTGGAGCATGACCAATGCGACGGGGAATAGAATAATCAAGGCACCAATAAGTAGTGTTTTGGTATTTGGATTTTTATTGGTTTGGGAACTAAGATAGGAGGCCAGGAGTAGACAAGTGGCTAGTTTACCAAATTCGGAAGGTTGTAAACGGAAGCTGCCTAGCGGTATCCAAGCTTGATTCCCGCCGACATTCCGACCAATAATCAATACCAATATCAACAACAAAATAACCACAATATAAATGAGTGGGGATGCTGAAATAAAAAACTTAGCGTCTATAATCAGAATGCTAAACCCAATAATTAGGGCCGTGAAAATGTAAATCGATTGCTTGCCATAGTTGGTTGCCATGCTGAAAATACTAGGTTGCTCGGGATCATAAACGGCAGCATAGATATTAAACCAGCCAATCAAGCAGAGTGAGAACCACAGTAAAATGGTGAACCAATCGATACGTCCAAAAAAACTTTTCTCTTTCATGTTATGGATGGTCCTTTCTTAGTTGACTGTGGTGTACATAAAGTTCACGCCGCGGCTCCGTTGTCTTATTGTTGGGTGTGGCAGGTTGTTCTGTTGGCTTACTAGTCGACGTACTTTTATGTAGTTCCTCTACTTTTTTTTCCTTTGGTGTAGGAAGAAAATTGGCATTTAAGATTCGATCTTGATCGTATTTTGATAAGGAAATAGTATCCTTCAAGTATTTTTCGACCAACATATTGACAATAGGACCCGCCCAAGTACCACCATATCCAGCATTTTCTACAAACACGGCAATGGCTATTTTCGGGTTTTCGCGCGGCGCAAAAGCAAAGAAGACAGCATGGTTTTCACCATGTGGATTCTGTACAGTCCCAGTTTTGCCACACATTTCCACGCCAGGAACGCGTACCCGGTATCCCGTACCACCCGGAACATTCACCGCCCGACTCATCCCTTCAATCACGGATTCGTAATATTTAGCATCCACACCGGCACTTATTTTTTCCTTAAACTCGTCTTTTACAATACCCTTTTCGCCAATTGCCTTTACGAGGTGCGGACGGTAATAAAAGCCGCGGTTGGCCACGATAGCCATGACATTAGCCATCTGCAGAGGGGTAATACCCATTTCACCTTGTCCA
Organism: Sphingobacterium micropteri; assembly: GCF_014692515.1. Classification (GTDB taxonomy): domain Bacteria; phylum Bacteroidota; class Bacteroidia; order Sphingobacteriales; family Sphingobacteriaceae; genus Sphingobacterium; species Sphingobacterium micropteri. The sequence continues at coordinate 162,981 of NZ_JACOIK010000003.1, forward strand.
ATAGACAAAGAGATATTAAAGCTTGAACGCCATTTGTCATTACCATAACGTTTGGTATAAAAGTCGGAAGTCGGGATTAAACCTGGTTTTTCCCCGGGGAGATCTATGCCTAAAGTATGGCCTAAACCAAATTTGCCTAACGCTTCGCGCCAAAGATCGTACGCTTTTGGTCCCGACATACCACGGGAGTCGATCATGCGTGCATAGGTGTATCCGTAATACGTGTTACAAGATGTTTGTATGGATTTTATCAAACTGGTAGCCCCATCTACGTGTGTACAACGCATAATGGCACGCCCGCCGCCATAGCGGTATCCACCAGGGCAATAGAACACCGTTTTTTCGTCAATAACACCCGCTTGTTGCGCCGTCAACGCAGCAACTACCTTAAAAACCGATCCTGGAGGATAGGAGGCTTGGATAGGACGGATAAACAAAGGGCGTGTCTCGTCCCGTAAAAGTTTCATGTAGTTGTTGCCCCTTTGCCTTCCTACCATCAAGTTCGGATCGTAGGATGGTGCACTGACAAAAGTTAAGATTTCTCCAGTCGCGGGTTCGATAGCAACCACCGAGCCCATTTTATTTTTCATGAGCTTCTCCGCCAGCACTTGTAGATCACGGTCAATCGTCGAAACCAAGCCGTCGCCAGCGACGGCAAGCGTGTCATACTTGCCCTCCATGAAAGAGCCTTTTGGTCTATTAAGTGCATCTACCATTTGGTTTTTAACGCCCCGTTGTCCACGTAGAAGCTCTTCATAAGAACGCTCGATGCCACTCGCGCCGATATAGTCGCCCGGACGATAAAAGCCTTCCGACCGCTCAATATCTTTATCGTTAACTTCTTGTATATAGCCCAGAAGTTGTGGGGCGATGCTGTCCGGGTAACTCCTGACAGTCCGGTTTTGTACGTAGAAACCTCTAAATTTATATAGATGCTCCTGCAGCTGCGCATAAGTAGTTGCAGATAACTGTTTTTCAAATATAGACGGACGATAAGGAGAGTGGGAACGCGCTTTATTTATTCTTGTCTGGAACCCTTCGCGATCGATATCAATAAGCTGACACAAAAGTGCTGTGTCAATTTCTTTTGCCTCGATAGGTGTCACCAACAGATCGTATACAGGCTCGTTTTGTACCAAAACTTTGCCATTTCGGTCGAACACTACCCCTCTTGCAGGATATACGACAACTTTACGTAACACATTGTGATTCGCTGATAATAAATAAGATTTGTCAATAACCTGAATGTAAAATAGACGAGCTACTATAACGATCGCTATAGCAATAAAAATTCCCTGAACAACAAACTTACGAGCGAAAAAACTATTCATGAACCGTGTGTTCCTTTTATTGTTAAAAAGTTAGAGGCGTATGCTAACCTTTTTAAATACTACCAATACGTGACTTTCTTTTATAAACCAGCAAACTTACCAGTAGAATGATACAAGTTGTAAATATACTACTTAAAATAGTACTTGCTAGTGTATATAGAAAATTAGAAAATGTAAATGTTTCTATAAGAAAAAGAAAGAAATGATGTACAACGGCGCCAAAAAACACATAGGATAGGAACCATTTGGTGCCCATCACCCCCAAGGAAGGTGTGTTAAAAGACTCTTTCAGTTCGACCTCTATGGTGATTTTATGGAAGAATATTCGAAATAGCGCTAGACTAACACATGCTGCAGCATGTACGCCAACAGAATCATAAAAAGCATCTATCGTCAAACCTGTTAAAAAGGAAATTAGGAACAGCAACAAATTTGGTAATCCTATTGGCAAAAGGAAGATAAAGAAGATATAGGGGTAAGTGGTCGCCACATTGTAATAGCCTATGTTTTTAAATAAGGCTACTTGCAGTAGAACCATGATAATAAATCGGACAATATTTATAATTATTACGCTACCCATTGTCTTGACTGTCAGCTTCTAGTTGTTCTTTTTCTTTAATCAGTAAATCTTTTACCACATATACATGATGCAGATTGCTGAAATTCGTAGATAGTTCGATTTTAAGGTCTAAAAAGCTCTCTCCAGATGTTATACCTGTTTCCACTATTTTTCCGACCTGAATACCTGCGGGGAATAACGAAAAACCAGAGGTATATACTTTTTCACCCTGTTCGACCTTAACGTGATTCGGGATATCTCTTACCACACCGTAGCGGGGATCTATACTGCTTCCCCATACAAGGGAACCAATAACTTCAGAGCTGTCCAATGTAACGGAAATCCTCGTGTCCGGATGTAAAAGTGACTGTACGGAGCTGAAGTGAGCTGAAGTTTGGAGCACAATGCCGACAACGCCATTGGAGGTGATGACACCCATCCCTTTCTCTATACCATCGGCAGAACCCTTGTCGAGCGTAAGATAATTGTTCTTTTGGTGAATACTGTTGTTGGCAACCTTTGCTACGATGAAAGCATACCGGCCCTGTTCGATGGAATCTATAATACGGACGGTATCTGCCGTCGTATCCGCCTGGAGGAGGCTTTGGATTTGTTGCCTTAACATGCCGTTCTCAGCCGCCAGTTCTTCATTCGTTTCATTTAACGAAAGATAGCTTTTCCAAGAGTTTACTTGTTTATAATAGGAACCTATAAAAACATTGGATGAACTGATAAAGGAAGAACGTTGAAAGTTGTTATGACGCACAACTAAAATAATGGATACGACAAAAAAGAGAATAAACCAAAATATAGCGTTATATCTAACCAGAAATAGCCAAAGGTTTCTCATGTGTTTTGGTTTCTATTATTTAGCTGTCAACAAATACGCGATATAAACGACCAGTTCGTCTATATCGCGTATATATCAATGAATTATAATGCTTTTACTGCATTAAAAATTTAAACCGACCAATATTTTTCAACGCTATTCCCGTACCTCTTACCACGGCACGTAGCGGATCTTCGGCAACATGTACCGGAAGTTTTGTTTTCGCTTGTATACGTTTGTCCAAGCCCCGTAATAATGCCCCTCCACCGGTGAGGTATATACCGGTTTGATAAATATCTGCGGATAGTTCGGGAGGGGTGATTTCCAGTGCTTTCAAAATCGCTTCTTCTATTTTTGAAATGGATTTATCCAAACAGTGTGCTATCTCCGTGTAGGAAACGGTAATCTGTTTGGGAATACCCGTCATGAGGTCCCGACCCTGTACGGCAAAATCTGCCGGTGGATCTGATAGCTCGGGAAGAGCTGCTCCCACTTCAATTTTGATTTTCTCGGCTGTGCGTTCTCCGATCATGATATTATGTTGACGACGGATATATTGTACAATATCGGAATCAAAATTGTCACCTGCAACGCGGATAGATTGATCACAAACGATACCAGACAATGCGATAACGGCAATCTCTGTGGTTCCACCGCCAATATCGATGATCATGTTACCCACAGGCTCTTCGACATCAATACCTATGCCAACTGCCGCAGCCATCGGTTCGTGAATTAAGTAGACCTCTTTGGCCCCTGCAATTTCTGCGGAATCGCGTACCGCACGCTTTTCTACTTCGGTAATACCCGAGGGAATACAGACGACCATCCGTAGCGACGGAAAGAACCAAGACTTACCTTTGTTCACTAATTTTACCATTCCGCGAATTAAATGTTCGGCAGCTGTAAAATCTGCTATAACACCATCGCGCAATGGCCTTACTGTTTTTATATTGTCGTGTGTTTTACCTTCCATCTGCATCGCTTGTCTTCCGATAGCAATCACCTTGTTGGTGGTGCGGTCGAAAGCAACGATAGAAGGTTCGTCCACTACTACTTTGTCATTGTGTATAATTAAGGTGTTTGCTGTCCCTAAATCGATAGCAACTTCTTGCGTAAACCAGTTAAATAACCCCATGCAATGTATATTGTCTTGTTTCTCAAATTTAATGCAAACCTAAATAAAAAAAATGGTTTTATCTACACTCCATCACCCCGATATAATAATTAAATGTATCAATATCCAGTTCGTCGATATTATCCACTTTTATAGGTAAAGCCTGAAAGGTAGCATTGATTTCATAACGTGTTTTGGACTGTCCTTTTTTTCCGATGTGAATAGGCATTTTAAAGTCTGATACGTCTGCAACCCAACGGCAAAACACCTTTCCATTATCGCGTTGTAGAATTTCCAGTACCGGGACACTTTTATGCTGAACATATTGTTCAAAGACCTTCGTGAAATCGAAGTCTGATTTGTCGTTTAGATAGTTCAAAATATCGTTATAGTCTACTGTTTGATGATAAAATTTACTATTCAATCCGCGAAGAATAGAACGCCATGCCTCGTCGTTGTCTATAATGGTTCGGAGCATGTTATGCAACACACCGCCTTTCAGGTACATATCACCGGACCCTTCTTTATTTACGCCGTAAGGTCCTTGTAAAGGTTTGTCGTTCAAAATGCCTTTTCGGTTACCGTTTACATAAGCCTGGCTTGCTTCCTTTCCATAGTGGTAATCAATAAAAAGTGCTTCGGAATAAGTGGTGAAACTTTCATGTATCCACATATTAGCCATATCCTTGGCCGTGATGTTGTTGCCAAACCATTCATGGCCAGATTCATGAACAACGATGAAATCCCATTTCAATCCCCAACCGGTGTCCGAACTGTCTTCGCCTAAATATCCGTTCTGAAACTTATTGCCGTAGGCAATAGCGCTTTGATGCTCCATGCCTAAATGCGCCGTTTCTATCAATTTATAGCCATCTTCATAAAACGGATAAGGGCCAAACCAATGCTCGAATGCCTCTAGTGTTTCTTTAGCATTCTTTTGTAAATGCTTGATTTTATTTTTGTTTTCTTTTAGTATGTAGTAGTCGATGGAAAGTGGTCCTCTTTCTCCCTGATATGTCTCTGTAACATGTGCATAATCTCCAATATTCAATGCCACATTGTAGTTGTTTATGGGGTTGTGTACTTTCCAATGGTATTTGGTATAATGTCTGCCGAGCTTTTCCGTTTTTACCAGTCGGCCATTTGATACATTCATGACCTCGTTTGGAACGGCGACAGAAATCAACATACTATCAACTTCGTCGGATTGATGGTCTTTATTTGGCCACCATACACTTGCACCCAGACTCCGACAAGTAGTCGCCACCCAAGGTTTTCCATGGCGATCCGTTTTCCAGTCAAAACCGCCATCCCACGGTGCACGTGTTGCGGCAATGGGGGCACCCGAATAATAGACCTTAAAAGAATCGATCGCTCCTTTTGGGATGATATGGGGAAAGTCTATGAAAACCGCATGGTAAGATCGTTCGAAAGGCAGTTCTTTTCCCTGGTACTCCACGCGGTCTACCGAAAGGTTTTCAAAAAGATCAAATTGTAATCTTTTGAAATCGTTAACAGATTCAAATTTAAAGAGATTACTTCCGGATATAAAGCGATTGTTGATATCTACTTTGATATCGAGGTGGTAATATTTGATATCATAGCATGTCCGGAAAGGCGTTAGTGTCCCTCGCAGGGAATCGGCCTTACTGAATATTTCTTTGGCTTTCGTTAACTGTGCTTTCGCTCCATCGCTGGCAATAAAAAATAGTAGAAAAAGTAAAGCGTATCGCATGTTTAGTCTCGTGAATGATAAGAAGGAATTTGTATTCCTCAAAGATAGGGATTTTGCAGATGTTGCCAAGCGCTTGATAGGTGTGCAATAATGTCCGTAGCCGTGATGCTCCGCTCGTGAATAGTAGTTGCGGCGATGTCGCCTGCCAGACCGTGAAGATATACACCTAATAAAGCCGCATCTGCTGGTGTATGGCCCTGTGCTAACAAGGAAGTAATAATGCCGGAAAGCACATCGCCACTGCCGCCGGTAGCCATGCCCGGATTACCAGTTGAGTTGAAATGTACCATCTCATTAGGTAAGACAATTGCGGTATTCGCCCCCTTTATCACGACAATCTGTTGGTAACGGCGGCACCAGTCACGAACCTTTGCAATTTTTTCGAAGTCGTCTGTCCAAAGTCCAATTAAACGCTCCAGTTCTTTAGGATGAGGTGTTAAGATACTATTCGGCGGAATGAGAACGTGCCAATCGGGATTTTTTGCCAAGATATTTATTGCATCAGCGTCGAACAGGAGGTGCGGTATGCTAGGCATAAGTTTTAGACGTTCGAATAATTGGCGTAAAGCAATTTCCGTATCTGGATGGGTTCCCATACCCATACCCATACCAATAGCATCGTAATCAGTAATTTGTTTTGGAAACATGCTGATATGGGTGTCGAGGGGATCTGTTTCTACCTGTGCTTCCGGAAAAGCACCTTGCAATATAGTATAACCGCAGGCAGGGATATACGCTGTTATCAATCCACACCCTGTTTTTAATGCCGCTTTGCTGGCTAAGATAGCTGCGCCAATACTACCATAGCGACCCCCAACCATATACGCGTGGCCAAAAGTTCCTTTGTGCGAGAACTTTTGTAACGGACGTATTAATAGTTGTACGTCTTCTTTTTGCAGGTATTCGTAAGGTGTTGATAATGTGTTTTCTATATTTTTTTCTAATCCGATATCTAATATCTGAAAGTTGCTGGTAAAAGAAGCATATTTGGGAAACAATAAGCTGAGTTTAGCGCAGGCAAAAGTATAGGTAAGATGAGCCTGTATAATAGGTGCCTCGATAGGAGTTGGCTTATCAGCAAAAAGTCCAGAAGGAATATCGATAGAGAGGACAGGATTGGAAGCGGTGTTGATTTGGTAAAGTAGTGGCTTCCAACGATCATCTAGCGGGCGAGCCAAACCATAACCGAATAAAGCATCGATAAGGATACTTTTCGCTGGAAATTCTAAAATACTTTCGGGGCTCAATGAAGAAATAGAAATGTCCATTTCGTGAAGACGTTGTTGGTTGATTTCGTTTTCCGCACTGTAGGAGGTATGCTCTAATAGGTGGATCCTAACGATATGTCCTGCCATGTGCAGCATCCTTCCAAGCGCTAATCCATCCCCACCATTATTTCCAAAGCCGCATAAGATCACAAAAGAGGCTTGCCGTTCACCAACATATTGTTGTATGGCTTGGAACAGTGCCTCTGCAGCCCGTTCCATCAATTCAACAGAGCTGATATTTTGACTTATCAGAGTGGCTTGTTCCCATTTGTAGATATCAGCAGCGGAGAGAATCTTCATTGTTTTTTATTTAAAAATAACGATTTAATATGTTTTTTCCACATTGTTCCCTAACATGATTAGAAATTTTTAGGCATTACTTTTGTAATGTTTGGTATTAGAAAACAAAATGTCAACTTATGATACATAGAAGAATAATCATCATGGCTATCCTGATTTCTGGTTTATTCCTTACGAGTTGTGGAGGGAAGAAAAGATATGCCGCATTGCAAATGCAGCACCAGGATTTGACCGAACGTTATCAACAAAGCCAGATGCAACTGGCAGAAAGTCGGACGAACGTTAAAAATTTAGAGGAGCAATTGGCTATGGAGCGTAAAAACAATGCCTCCTTACGGGAAGCATTACAGCGTTTGCAGGGAACGTTGGACATGAGTATCAATCAAAATACGCAGGGAAATGTGAATATCTCGAAGTTGGTTGATGAAATTAATGCATCGAACAGATACATCCAGCATTTGGTGAATACCAAAAACAAAAGTGACTCGCTTAATCTGGTGTTAACAAATAACCTGACCCGTTCTTTGAGTCGCGAAGAGTTACGCGATGTAGACGTTAAAGTGCTAAAAGGGGTGGTTTATATATCATTATCTGACAACATGCTCTATCGGTCGGGTAGTTACGAGATCTCTGAAAGAGCTGGAGAGACACTTAGTAAAATCGCGAAGATTATCCAAGATTATAGAGAATATGATGTGTTGATTGAGGGTAATACAGATACCGATCCCATTTCGCAGAAGAATATTCGAAACAATTGGGATTTAAGTGTATTGCGTGCTTCATCTGTTGTGCAAGCATTACAGAACCAATATGGTGTTGAACCCAAACGTTTGACAGCTGGAGGACGTGGGGAATATAATCCTGTTGCCGACAATACAACGCCCGATGGAAAAGCAAGAAACCGACGCACACAAATTATCATTACGCCGAAACTGGATCAGTTTATGGAGTTGATTGATAAAGCGCCGGAAACAAGCACGGAGGCTGAAGTGCCTGCAGACACTCCGGAACAACAAGAAAATACGCCAGTATTTTAAAATAAAATAGATTTTTAAACCAGAAAGGGGCAAGTTTGAAAAACTTGCCCCTTTCTGCTATACGTGCTGTCGTTTGCTCAATGCTTTCAAAAAGAAGTAACCGCACAACCCCGATAGCAGTGAACCTACCAAAACCGCCAGCTTTGCTTCTTCTACATGTAGGGGATCACTGAAAGATAGTAATGAGACAAAAATAGACATCGTGAAACCAATTCCGCCAAGCATACCAACACCGGCAATATGCGCCCATGTTGCTTTATCAGGCAACTGTGCAAGACCGGATTTTATACATAGAAACGACGTACTAAAGATACCCACTGTTTTGCCGACGAAAAGACCAATCATAATACCGAGACCCATAGGTGAAGTCAACCCACCAATCATTTCACTTTGAAACGTGATAGCGGTATTTGCAATGGCAAACAAAGGAACGATGATAAAGTTGACTGGTTTTGCGATGGCATGTTCTAGTTTCTCCAGTGGAGATTCTACGTCCGTATCGTTTGTTGGGATAGTCATGGCTACGAGAACCCCCGCAATCGTGGCATGGATACCCGAATGATGGATAAAATACCATATGAAAATACCGGAGAAGAGGTAAATCCACAGGTTTTTCACCCCAAAACGATTGAAAGCAACTAACAGCAAGAGGATCGCGGCTGCATATAAGAGATAAGTGAAATGAAGTTCGGTAGAATAGAAAATGGCAATGACCAGAATAGCTAATAGATCGTCTACAATAGCCAGTGCAGCTAAGAAAACTTTGAGACTTACAGGCACTCGTTTGCCAAGCATGGAAATAACTGCCAGCGCAAAAGCGATATCTGTTGCCATCGGAATACCCCATCCGTGATGCGTCTCTGTTCCTGCGTTGAACAAGGTGTAGACGAGTGCCGGGACCAAAGCGCCTCCAATGGCTGCTAATATCGGTAATGCAGCCTGACGGGGAGAAGCTAATTCACCTTCTACCAGCTCTCGTTTTATCTCTAGACCGACCAATAAAAAGAAGATCACCATGAGCCCATCATTTATCCAGTCGGCTACACTATATCGGAGGTGAATGTTGGTGGTTTCAAAACCCAGATGGGTGCCTAGAAGATTATCAAATGCTTCAGATAAAGGGCTATTTGCAATAATTAATGATAAAATAAGACATATGAATAATAAGATGCCGCCACCTGTACTGGAATCTAAAAAATCTTTAAGAGGTTTGAGATTGATTGATTTTGCCATGACGACGAAGTTATTGAAAATTATTTGTTTTCACTACCTTTGATAATATGAAATGTCCATGCTTGTCATGCACAAACACCGATGAATATAATCTGGACATTCCATATGATCTTTAAAAGACAATTTATTCATATATGACATGGGATATCGTGAAAAAAGATTTCAAGCGCTATTTGCAATTGGAACGTAATCTAGCAAACCATTCGATAGCTGCTTATTTGAATGATGTGCAGAAGTTGGAAGCCTATTGTAGCTTTAAGCGAAAGGAGCTTGATGAAATAGATACCCTTTTTATACAGCAATTTCTCGTTTTTATCAATGATTTCAGTATTTCGCCTTTTACACAAGCCAGACTTCTTTCCGGGTTGCGAACTTTTTTTGCATTCCTCCAGATTGAATATGACCGGAAAGATAATCCGACTGAACTATTGGAATCCCCTCGGTTAAACCGCAAAATTCCCAGTGTGCTAAACGTCGAAGAGATAGATGCACTAATTGCGGCTATTGACGTGTCTACATTAGAAGGCATGCGTAATAAAACCATTTTGGAAGTATTGTATGGATGTGGTTTGCGTGTTTCGGAATTGGTGACATTAAAAATTTCGAATCTTTACTTAGATGTAGAGTTTATCAAAGTAGAGGGAAAGGGAAATAAGGAGCGTCTCATTCCTATCGGACAGCAGGCTATTAAATATTTGAAAATATATCTGGAAGAAATACGTCCTCATATTCCGATACAAACAGGATATGAAGATACCGTATTTCTAAATAGGCGAGGAAGGCAGTTAACGCGTGTTATGGTATTCCTTATTATTAAAGATCTAGCCAAAAAAATAGGCCTGACGAAAACGATCAGTCCCCATACTTTTCGGCATTCGTTTGCTTCCCACTTGGTAGAGGGGGGGGCGGATTTACGTGCCGTACAGGATATGCTTGGGCATGAAAGCATTACAACTACGGAGATTTATACACATATTGATAAAGATTATTTACAGTCTGTTATCACACAATACCACCCAAGGTCCTAGTCTCCGCCGAATGTTAATGCAACTAAGTAAACTTTAATTTGCAATATGATTGCATTTACTTATCTTTGTGGCTTCTTATGGTAGCGAAGATAGGACGGTTTATAGGTGTGATCATGGCATTACTTGTGTTGTCAACAAGTAATGGACTTCATTATACACATGATATTACACATCATCACCATTGTTCATCTTCGGATCATCAAGAATATCCCGATGCAGATGAATGTGCACTTTGTTGGTTTGTTTTACATCAAGTAAGTCATCATTTTGCGGTAGATAGTTTGTTGCCGGATATCGCGGTACAGACGTGTATAAATCTACTTAATGAAAGAAATTCTTTATTTTTTCCGGATGGAATAGAACGTTTACAACGCAACAAAGACCCCCCGCAGCACGTATAAACCCACGTCGTTCAGATTTAGATCCTGTTAATTTGTATGATCAGAATTTTAAACAGGCTCTTATAACATTATCTAAAAATTTTTTAAATAGATGCAATACAAATGCTTAGCCCTGTGTTGGGTGCTATGGCTTTTTGCCGCCCCTGGTAAGGGGCAAGAAGAACGTTCATCGTCTTTGAAAAGACAGGACTCCATTCATCTGCAAGATGTGGAAGTCATTGGGCGTCGCGGCGAACTATCCCAAAGTATACACCGTCTCTCTACACAGGAGATGCAAGAAAACAAAGGGAAACCGTTGGCAGAATCGCTGACGGATATTTCTGGGGTATCTACGATTGGTATGGGGAGCAGCATTGTGAAGCCTGTTATCAATGGACTTCATAGCAACAGGATACTTATTTTAAACAATGGAGTCCGCCAGGAGGGACAGCAGTGGGGTATAGAGCATGCGCCAGAAATCGATCCTTTTACTGCAGACCAGTTGGAGGTCGTAAAAGGAGCACAAGGTGTTCGATATGGGGCAGATGCGTTGGGAGGTGTTATTCTCGTGTCGGCAAATGATATTGATTTAGAGAAAGAATGGAAAGGCGATATTGATGTGATAGGGCAGTCGAACGGACGTGGGGGAATGATAAATGTACTTTTGGAGGGGGCGGTGAAAGCCTTGCCCGGATTAGGTTGGCGTATGCAAACAAGTGGTAAGAAACTGGGAAATTATAAAACGGCCGATTACTTCTTGGGTAATACGGGAGTAGATGAATTCAACTATGCCGGAACATTGCAATATAAAAAAGACAAAAATCAACTGGAATTGTATTTTAGTCATTTTGGAACACAATTGGGTATCTTTCGCGGCGCTCATATCGGTACGGTTGAAGATATTCAAGCACGTATAGACCATGGACGTCCTTTTGAAACTTATGATTTTAGCTATCAAATCGAAGCACCTCGACAAAAGGTAACGCACGATTTGGTTAAAGCGTCGTGGGAACATCAACTTCGTGCTGACCGTCGATTGGAAATGCAATATGGATTACAACGAAACCATCGTCGGGAATACGATCTGCGAAGGGTGGAATCAGACGATCTTCCCATGGCGGATATGGTATTGACAACACAGAGTTTGGATATCGTGGTGAAGGAAGGTCATAGTTCGGTAGGCGTACAGTCTTTAATACAGGTCAATAATAATACGCCAGGTACGGGTACGACACCTATTATACCTAATTTTGACAGCTACGCAGCCGGCATATTTGCCGTGCACCAGTTTCACATCGATAGGTGGCACGCGGAGATAGGTGCTCGCTATGATTTCAAGTATTTGGATATCGCGGGATATCGCTATCGAAGAGATGCTATCGATGATGGAGCAGTAGAACAGTATCTTCTAACGGACACTCGTCGGTTTCACAATGCGTCGGGAACAGCTGGTACACTTTATCATTTTTCGCCCAAATTAAGCTGGAAAAGTAATATCGGACTGGCTTGGCGCGCACCTTCCGTTAATGAGTTGTATAGTGACGGCGTACACCATGGAAGTGCGACCTATGAGCTGGGAAATCCAGATCTTCGCAGTGAAAAAGGCTTAAAATGGATAAATGCTTTTATATGGAGTGATGAACGTCTCCAGGCAACGGTCGATATCTATGCGCAGATGCTATACGATTATATTTATGCACAGCCCAACCCGGATGCTGTTCGCCAAACGATTCGAGGTACCTTTCCACTGTTTGCTTATCAACAGCACGACGCTTTTTTTTATGGTGCTGATTTGCAATTGCGCTATGCGTTTCTAAATACGGTTCACTATGACGTGAGTGCATCCATCGTGCGTGCGCGTAATGTGGAGTTGGATACTTATCTGCCCTATATTCCATCAGCACGTTTTCAACAAGCGCTTTCCTGGGTCTATTGTGGCCAATCGCAGCCAGAAAGCTATTTCAAGTTTGCGCATCGCTTTGTAGCGAAGCAAACCCAATATACGGAAGGAATGGATTATATTGCACCACCAGCCGCTTACCATTTGTTTGACGTCGTGGCGAGTAAGCAGATCAAAACAGATACGGATACCGGCACATCTTGGAAGGTTATGCTGTCGGTAGAAAATTTATTCAATCGTTCCTACAAGGATTATATGGATCGATTTCGGTATTTCACCCACCAAATGGGTAGAAATATAAACGTAAAAATTTCTTATCAATTTTAAAATTATCAAAATCATGAAACAAATTAATATTTTTATTTTAGCCATTAGCATACTTTTCTTTGCACCATCATGCTCCAAGGATGATCCTATACCAGAAGAAGACCAAGAGGAAGTGGGCACAGCCACACTGACTTTTACAGAAGTAGAACGTGAAGCGCATGGAGATCACTATCATTACAACGATATAACCGATCCTGAAATAGAAGAAGTTAAGTTTGAAGGCAAGGATATGCTGCCGCCGGTTGATGCGCATTTGCATTTGGAAGTTGGGAAAACCTATCGGCTGGAATTGCTCGCTACCGATTTTGCCGGCCGCGAAACGCAACAGACATTCGTCAGCCGTGCCGATATACATCAAGCTTTTATACTCGGCGCGGAGGCTGGGAGTCTGGAATACGTTTACGCGGATAGAAATGCGGATAATCAACGGGTAAACGTAGGTGTTACAGGTTATTTAACAGTTCTACAAGAAACGAATACCTTTACATTGCGTTATGTAATGCGCCATTTAAATCCGGGTGTAAAAGACAACATTACGGCTGCCGATTGGAACAATACAAACTTCACCCAATTTACCGGAGCGAACGATTTAGATCTGAAAGTAGCGGTTCATTTGGTGTCCGAAGATGGTCATCATCATTAAAAAATATACGTTGGCATTTATATTTTTCATTTCGATTTTAAAGTAAGGTAAAAAATAGTATTTTTGCCAGCGCAGTCTCCGTAGTTCAATGGATAGAATTTCAGATTCCGGTTCTGAAGATATGAGTTCGAATCTCGTCGGGGACACTACTTCTTCCAACAGCGTTTTCTTTTTGTGAAAACGCTGTTTTCTTTTCAGAAGGATAATATCCCATATATTGTGAATCCTCGTTTAGAAAATCATGGAAATTTTGTAGGTTTACCATATTCGATTATTTATAAACAACAAATTAAATTGCTAATGAATTTAATAAAGCCTATTGCAATTGCATTTTTATTGCCAGGATTGTTTCCGCTTAGCCAAGCTTCGCCAACGATTATGATGGAAGAATCTCGGAATATTCTCGGTCTCGATACGCTTTCTTGGGAGGCACCTTTGCCTTTTGATCAGGAAGTTAAAACAGGTAAACTGGAAAACGGATTTCAATATTTCATCCGTAAAAATGTAGAACCCAAAGATCGTGTTACGATGTATTTGGCAACCAAAGTCGGTTCTGTTTTGGAAACAGAAGAAGAATTAGGCTTAGCTCATTTTATGGAACATATGAATTTCAATGGTTTGAAGCATTTTCCAAAAAATGAGCTAGTGGACTATCTACAACGTGCGGGGGTACGTTTTGGGAGCGACTTGAATGCGTACACCAGCTTTGATAAAACAGTTTATCAATTACCCATTCCTTCTGACGACCCCGAACTGTTGAAAAATGGACTTCAAGTGTTACGGGATTGGGCACAGGATGCTCTGTTGACGGATGAAGAAATTGATAAGGAAAGAGGCGTTGTGTTGGAGGAAATGCGGGGAGGACGTGGAGCTAGCCAACGTATGCGCGATCAATACCTGCCTATTATGTTAAACAATTCGCTATATTCACATCGTTTACCGATCGGTACAGAAGATATTATCCGGAATTTTCCATACGAAGTGTTGCGGCATTTTCATGAAAAATGGTACCGTCCCGACTTACAGGCATTGATTATCGTCGGTGATATTGATGTAGAAGCGATAGAAGCGGAGGTTCGTCGGTTGTTTGGCGATTTAAAGTCGCCCGAAAATCCATCTGAACATGTGGAGCATAAAGTGCCTTTATTGGACAAAAATCAGTTTATAGCGGTGACAGACCCAGAAATGACGTATACCTTAGGACAAATTTCTATAAAGCATCCGGAAGAGAAGGTGGAGACCGTCCGCGACTTTAGAAGAAGCATTTTAAAATCAGTTTATGCCAATATGCTAAATGCGCGTCTTTCCGAGTTGGGACAATCTGCCCATCCGCCTTTTATACAGGCTAGCGTGGGAATAGATGAGTTTTTGGGCGGACTGGACGCTTATACGGCTTTTTTTGTGGCGAAGCCGAACGAGTTTGAAGGCGGTTTCAAAGCGTTGGTTCGCGAACTGGAGCGTGTGCAACAACATGGTTTTACGGAAACGGAGTTTGGACGGGCCATAGTTAGTATCCAAAAGAATAATGAAACAGCTTATATCGAGCGTGACAAGAAGAAATCGGATAGCTATGTGAATCGATATTTGAATTTTTATCTGGAAGATAGTCCTGCATTAAGCAATGAAGACTTGTATAAACTATATAAGCAGCTATTACCTACGTTGACATTGGAAGAGGTGGAAGAGATAGGGAAGACGTTTTATGTAGATGCTAATCGAGATGTTATTATTATGGCGCCCGATAAGGAAAAGGATAATCTTCCCAACCAACAACAGGTGCATATGTGGTTTGGCGAAGTAGCGGGAGAGGAAATCAGTGCCTACGACGATAAAGTATCTGATTTGCCGCTATTATTGAAAGAGCCTCAAGCAGGCAAGACGGCTGCGGTGAAGGATATTGTTGCAATAGAAACCAAGGAATGGACACTGGACAATGGCGTAAAGGTAATTTTGAAGCCTACTACATTTAAAAATGACGAAATTTTAATTAGTGCTTTTAGTCCGGGAGGAACCTCGCTGTATGATGACAGCGATTATTTTTCGGCAGCGCAAGCGGCTAATTTAGTGAATAGCAGTGGTGTTGGTCAACTGAATACGATCGAACTTCGCAAATATATGACGGGAAAAAATGTCAATATTAGTCCCTATATAAGCGAACGTAGTGAAGGAGTGTCAGGTTACGCTGATAAAGAGGGCCTCCAGACTGCTTTCGAATTGATTTACGGTTACTTCACAGAACCGCGTATAGAAGATGATATATTCCAAAGCATCATCACAAGATCGTTGTCTATGATCAGCAACCAAGAGAGTGACCCATCTTTTGTTTTTCGGAAATCAATTTTGGAAAACCTGTATAACGGCAGTATCCGCCGTATGCCTATTTCAGAGGACGGTATCAAGCAAATTGATAAAGAACGGGCGTTGGCAATTTATAAGGAGCGTTTTGCAGATGCTTCGGATTTTGTATTTACGATTGTTGGTTCGTTTACAGAAGAGGAAATCAAGCCTTATTTGGAGAATTATCTTGCCGCTTTGCCGGTGCTGGACCGCAAGGAAGAAGCAAAGGATTTAGGGCTTTATGAACCGGAGCAAGGCTTTGAAAAAATAGTGCATAAAGGTCAGGAAGAAAAGGCAAATGTAATGTTGACGTACTATGGGGATTATCTATACGGCGAGATGGAAAATCTAAATATGAACGCATTAGAAAGTGTGTTGAGTATTAAGCTTATTGAACGTCTGCGGGAAGAAGAAAGCGGGGTATATGGAACCGGAGCAAGAGCATCCACCAATAAGCATCCAAAAAATAGGTATAGTTTTACCGTATCATTCGGTACAGGGGTAGATCGATATGAGTCTTTGATCGCATCCGCATTGGATGAAATTAATAAAGTGAAGCAAAATGGTCCTTTGGCATCTGATTTAGAAAAATTCAAGATCGAGCAAAGACGTCAATTGGAACTCTCTTTAAAAGAAAATAAGTTCTGGATGGGACAACTTTCAGGTGCATACCAGCGAGAGGAAGATCCAACTTATATTAACCGTTATTTGGAGGATCTGGACAAGATATCAGTAGAATCTGTCAAAGACATCGCCAACAAGTATCTGAAAGAAGACCACCTGTTTAAATTTGTCCTTTTGCCGGATGAGAAGTAACAGGGGAGGATTAACAAAAAATGCGCAGCTTTTAGGCTGCGCATTGCTCATAATGTGTAGGCAATTAGCCTAAATAAGATTTTAAAATTTTACTGCGCGACGTATGGCGAAGGCGCTGTAACGCTTTGTCCTTGATTTGACGTACACGTTCTCTCGTCAAGCTGAATTTCTCACCTATTTCCTCTAAGGATAATTGGTGGTTGGTTCCTAATCCGAAAAATAAGACGATAATTTCACGTTCTCTCTCTGTCAAGGTGGACAACGAGCGTTTGATCTCTTCTGATAGGGACTCATCAATCAGTATGCTATCCGTATCTGGGTCTGCATTTTCCAAGACGTCCAAAAGCGTGTTTTCTTCCCCTTGAACAAATGGTGCATCCATAGATACATGTCTTCCGGAGTTACTTAATGTGTCTGACACTTTGTCAACCGTAGTTTCCAGAATATCAGCTAATTCCTCTGGAGAGGGCTCGCGCTCATACTCTTGCTCCAATTTGGAAAAAGCTTTGCTGATTTTGCTTAATGAACCCACTTGGTTCAACGGTAAACGTACAATACGCGATTGTTCAGCAATAGCTTGCAGGATAGACTGACGAATCCACCATACGGCATAGGAGATAAATTTAAACCCTTTTGTCTCATCGAAACGTTTTGCTGCCTTAATTAAGCCTAAATTGCCCTCATTAATCAAGTCACCTAACGTGAGTCCTTGATTCTGGTATTGTTTG
This sequence comes from Sphingobacterium micropteri, assembly GCF_014692515.1. Lineage (GTDB taxonomy): Bacteria > Bacteroidota > Bacteroidia > Sphingobacteriales > Sphingobacteriaceae > Sphingobacterium > Sphingobacterium micropteri. Next base: position 180,549 of record NZ_JACOIK010000003.1, read on the forward strand.
GCAACAGAAACAACGAAACGCAGGTTAGTTTTTGTTAATTTCTCCAAAGCAACCTGATCACCTTCGCGGATGCGTTGTGCCAAGATTACCTCTTCCTCTGCGGTAATTAAGTCTACTTTACCAATCTCGTGCAAATATTTATCTAACGATTGAGATTCGCGATTGGTAATGGATTGTGTAATTTTGAGCTGTCTCATTTAAATGTATAAATACCTTTCTCTTTTGAAATGTCTGCAAAAATAGTGATTTTTACCCATAGTTCCTTCATATAAGTGTAAATTAAATACTCTGTATGAGGAAGTTAACATAAGGGCTTTGGTGTTGTTTTATCAGCAAAAATTATTCCAATTCCACTTGTGTTATTAAGTAAAACGTAAGAATGTAGGATTTGTTTTGTTCATTTTCTAAAAACGTATGCCGTAACGTATTTGTTATGAAGTTTTTAATTTTAACGAAGAACGAAAATTTTGAAATTCAATAAAACATATTAGATCATAAAATTGTTACCTTTAGGCACAATATGTCATATTTAAATTGAGAAGTTATGCCAATTAAAATTCATTTAGATAGGATTATGTCTGAAAAAAAGGTCTCCCTGAATGAGCTTAGTCATCGCGTGGGGATAACCTTGTCAAATCTTTCTATCATCAAAAATCAAAAATCGAAAGCAATTCGATTAAGCACACTGGAAGCACTTTGCAAAGCATTGGATTGCCAACCAGGGGATATTATGGAGTACATAGAAGAAGAAAGATAAAGTTGTTAGTCTAAACGATATCCTCTTAAGAACTCCTCTATTTGCATCCTTTTTTTGCCTTCGAGTTGGAGAGAGGTAACTAAAAGCGAACCATCCTGTGTTGCAAATGACAGAAAAGTTTTTCCATCGCTGCTATACGTTCCCGGTGTTTCACCCAGTGATTGCCCTTTTTTTGTTTCAAAAATTTTCAGAACTTTATCGTTTAATATCGTATATGCTGCAGGATAAGGACTTAGTCCTCTGATTTGGTTGTAGACTTTATCTGTAGGCCTATCCCATAGAATCTGACAATCTTCTTTAAAGATCTTTGGAGCGGTTTTTAACACAGTTGTTTCTAACTGTGCCTGAGGAACCGGATGAATATCGTTGTTTCTTACGGCTTCCACTGTTTTTAATAATACTTCGGCTCCTGCGGCCATTAATTTATCATGTAATATACCAGCTGTATCTTCTTGAGCAATTTCTACTTGCTGCGAGAAAAGAATATTTCCAGTATCTATTTGATGTTGTAGTAAAAACGTTGTCACCCCGGTATGCGTTTCGCCTTGGATAATAGCGTGGTTGATGGGGGCTGCGCCCCGGTATTGCGGAAGGAGCGATGCATGGACATTGATGGTACCTAAAGGAGGCATATTCCACACCACTTCGGGTAGCATACGGAAAGCGACGACCACTTGTAGGTCTGCTCGATAGGATTGCAATGCTGTGATAAACTCAGGATTTCTTAGTTTTTCCGGCTGCAATACCGGCAATCCCTGTTGTATAGCATATTTCTTAATAGCTGATTCGTGCATTTTCTGGCCGCGACCCGCTGGTTTGTCAGGTGTGGTAACAACAGCTACAACCTCTTCGCCAGCTTGTAGTAAAGCTTCTAAAGATGCTACTGCAAAATCGGGGGTACCCATAAAAATAATCCGCATAGTATAGTATATAATAAAAGTAAAAAATTAAAAAAATACGCTTGATGATATCGTGTCTTTTAGCCAACTTCAAGTGACAAAAATTATTAACTTTGCGAAGTTACAAAATTAATATTCACCTTGAATTTTCCTTACTTTTTAGCTAAGCGGATTACATTCATGGGGCATCGGACTTTTTCGAAGCTGATTGTCCGCGTGACTATTGGCGCATTGGCGCTGGCCATTTCCGCTATTATTTTATCCGTGGCTATCTTGAATGGCTTTAAACGGGAGATTATAGCGAAACAAAGAGGGTTCTTTGGGGATATTGTCGTCACGAAAAATGATTTGAGTGCTTCCTACGAAAACACGCCTATTCAACTGTCGTCCGAAAATTTAAAAAACTTAGAAGCTTTACCGCAAGTCGTGGATATCACTCCTTTTGCGACAAAAGCGGGCATCATGAATGTTGATGGTCAAGTGGAGGGCGTATTATTGAAAGGGGTGGATCAAAGTTATAACCAACAATATTTACAAAAAAATATAGTAAAAGGGGATACACTCAACTTTTCCGAAGAGGGTAACACACAACTTTTGATCTCTGAATATTTAGCAAACAGATTGGATTTAGACGTAGGAGATAAGTTCATTATGTATTTTATACAGGATCCCATACGTCGGCGTCCTTTTACTATTAGAGGTATCTATACAACACATTCGGAAGAGCTGGACAAAACGTATGTTATTGGTTCGCTAGACTTGATTAGAAGGTTGAATAATTTGCAGGAGAATGAAGCGGGGGCATATCAAATTAGAATAGCCTCTTTTGATTTACTGGAAAATACCACACAGGAAATTGATAATATCTTACCAATCGAACTGGAAGCAACCAATATTGTGCAACAAATGCCTGATATTTTTAATTGGCTGAATATGCTTGATATGAATGATAATATCATTTTTGTGTTGATGGTTATCGTAGCCGTTATCAATATGATCTCCTCCTTGTTGATCAGTATTTTGGAACGCTCCTCGATGATCGGAATATTGAAAGCACTTGGTTATCCAAATAGAGGGATTCGACGAGTGTTTTTGTATGGTTCCATGTACCTGATCGGTGTGGGGTTACTCATCGGTAATTTAATTGCTCTTTCGCTCTATTTTTTTCAAACCCAGACACATTTTTTTACATTAGATCCTTATACGTATTACATCCACTATGTACCTATGGATATCGCCTGGTATGAAGTCCTTGGGTTAAATGTAGCTATCGTGATAATAGGATTACTTACCTTATTTATTCCGGCAATGCTTATTAGTCGGATTTCACCCATCAAAACAATACAATTTAAATAGTTCACCGACAGGAATGTGTTTAAGGTTTCGCCTATTCTATTAGGAAATTGAAAGAACTTTTCTTATTTTCAGTTCCTAGTTGTTGTATAACAATAGTTATTTTTATGGATAAACTCTTACATCATATATCAGAGGCGTTTTCAACGCCCATCACGAATCCTGTTCTGGTTTTTAGCGTTATCCTCACTATTATTCTGATTTCTCCTATTATTTTGCGCCCGATTAAAGTGCCGGGTATTATCGGATTGATTTTGTTTGGTGTGCTGTTAGGTCCTCATGGTTTGAACTGGCTGGCAAAGATTGATAAAGATACGCTACAAGGAAATGGTGTAGATGCTATTGACTTATTCTCGACGATTGGGCTCTTATATATCATGTTTATCGCCGGATTGGAACTCGATATGAATGAGTTTAAGAAAACTAGAAATAAGAGTTTATTGTTTGGGTTTTTAACGTTCATTATTCCGATTAGCATCGGATTTCCTGTTTGCCACTACTTGTTAGGTTATGATCTCTTGCCGAGTATATTGATAGCAAGTATGTTTGCAACACATACGCTGGTGTCCTATCCGATTGTTAATAATTATGGTATCTCAAAACGGGAGGCAGTCGCCATCACCATTGGGGGCACAATATTAACCGATACGGCCGTGTTGATTATTCTTGCCGTCATTGTGGGAGCATCGCAAGGTGAAATCAATCAAGATTTTTGGGTGACTTTAGGTGTATCGTTTGTGCTTTTTCTTTTTATTATGTTCGGCGTTATTCCGCGGATAGCCAAATGGTTCTTTCAGAAGATCGAAAGCGAGAAGACAGCACATTATATTTTTGTCCTTGCCGTGGTTTTCTTTGCCGCTTTTCTTGCTGAAATTGCAGGGTTAGAACCTATTATCGGTGCGTTCGTTGCCGGATTAGCATTGAACAAATTAATACCACATTCCTCAGCGTTAATGAATCGGATAGAATTCATTGGGAACGCTATTTTTATTCCTTTCTTTTTAATCTCAGTAGGGATGATTGTAGATGTTAGCGTGTTAATGAAAGGTCCTATGGCACTTATCATCGCAGGAACATTGACGGTTGTCGCCGTTACCGGTAAATTTTTAGCGGCTACAGCCACCAGCTTTCTTGCCAAATATGCTAGAAACGATAGAAACTTGATCTTCGGACTGAGTAATGCACACGCGGCGGCTACCTTGGCGATTATTATGGTCGGATATGACCGAGAGATTATAGATGAAAACGTATTAAATGGTACGATTGTGCTAATCCTTATCACCTGTATCATCGCATCTTTGGTGACGGAGAATGCATCGCGTCGTATCGTGATGGCGGGGCATCAGGATGATGAACATATTGAACATGTTCCTGAGCATGAAGAACGGTTGTTGCTACCCATAGCAAATTTGGATACTATGGAGCCGATTTTAGATTTTGCGACATTGATAAAATCAAAAAAATCTCCCCACCCGCTGCATATATTAAGTGTTGTGGCAGATAATGAACAAGCGGAACGCAATATGGCAAATGCACGGAAGAATTTGGATAGTATGGCAAAGTATGCCTCTGGTTCAGAAACAGATGTGGAATTACTGTCGACAATAGATTTCAATATAGCCAGTGGTATTGGACGTACGTCGAAAGAAATATTAGCAGATTGCCTTATTCTGGGTTGGCCAAGTGCTACATCCTTTATTGATAAGATTGTAGGTGAGAAAACGGAAAGTATCTTAAATCGTACAAATACGAATCTGTTTATGTGCAAATTTGATAATCCGTTTCTTTCCAATAAATCCATGATCATTTTTGTTCCACCACTAGCAGAATCAGAGAAAGGGTTTGAGTATTGGATGGAAAAAATGTTAAAATTAGCCGGAGAATTAACGTTGCCACTCACATTTGTTTGTAACAAGCGCACACAACTGGCGATTTTGGAGGTGTTGAAAATGCTCGAAACAAGTGTTCCGTGCTCTTTTGATAATTATGAAGACTGGAATAATATTTATGGATTGGCAACCTTTAGCAATGCAGATGCATTATTGGTTTTTGTGTCTGCACGTTATGGCGACGTTTCTTATCGCGATTCGTTGGACGGGTTGGCAAAAAGGGTAGGACGCTATTTCAAAAAGCAAAATTTGATTTTGATTTTTCCAAGTCGTCGTGAAAATCAGCATATAGATGATTACGAAGATGTGAAGACAGCACCTATCTTCCGAAAAATCAGTCGGGAGATAGGGAATATGTTCACCAAAGAATAAGATTAAGCCATTATCTATTTCTCCGGTTGGTGGATTCTCTGGCCAAAAGCAGTGGTTCAAGCACTACCGGCTTTTGATCTAGACGTGCAGAAACCGGTTGTTCGATAATTTTGAGAAACATTTTTGCACAGGTGACGCCTATTTTTAGTGCCTGTTGATCGATCGTGGAAAGACTTGGTATAATGTGTTCCGAGAAATTTTGATTGGCGAAACCGATTACACCTATTTCGGGTGGTGTGATATTTTTATCATGTAGCGCTTTAATAATGCCGAGAGCTACGTAGTCATCACCACCTATAATAGCGTCTGGGCGTTCTCGAAGTTTTAATAATTCATGTGTGCCTACATAACCTCCTTCTACGTTTAGCTCTCCCAATATTGTATATCCAGGACTTGCCGGAAGACCTGCCTCTCGTAATGCACGTAAATATCCCTCATACCGTTCTTTAAAAATTTTGATCTTGTGTTTGGTGGTGATATAGGCTATTTTTCGATAACCTTCGTCCAGCAGATGCTTCGTAGCAATATAACCCGCGTGTAGATCATCGATCTTCACCATCGCGCACTGTAGGTCATCATGTGTCCGGTCAAAAATGATAAGCGGTTTACCCTCCTCTTTGACTTTTTCAAAATGGGAGGGATCCTTTGTCTCCAAAGACATAGAAGCGATTATACCATCTACTTGCGCTTCTAAAAGAGTGGCTATACCATTCTTTTCCGAGACTAGGGACTCATTGGTTTGATATAGAAGAATGCTATAGCCAAATGATTTTAGAGATGTCTCGAGGGCATGAATAACCGATGCAAAAAATTGAATCTGGGCGCTCGGAATCACCACACCAATAGTATATGTTTTGCCGGATGTAAGGGAAGAGGCAATTTTATTGGGGCGATAATTCATACGCTGTGCTGTTTCCAGAACAGCCTTGCGGGTTGATTCGCTTATCGTCGATATATTATTTAATGCTCTGGATACAGTAGATACAGTGATATTGAGCTCTTTAGCAATGTCGTAGACGGTCGTTTTCTTAGCCAAAATAAAATCTTTTAAATTTAATTTTTGTAAATATAAAATTTATTAAATAATTTTATGCAAGCGGTTGCATGCTGCAGCCAGCTTTTAAGATATACGAACATGTTATTATTAGGGATAGATTTAGGTACATCATCTATTAAAGTTTCTGTTGTAGATGCAACGACAAATACCAAAATAGTGTCCACGAGTTTTCCGGATTCAGAGGCTGCGATATTATCAGCGAAAGTCGGATGGGCTGAGCAGGATCCACTGACGTGGTGGTCTGATACAAAAGAAGCTATTAAAAAAGCACATCAGAGTGGGCTGTATAATCCAAAAGATATAGGGGCTATTGGTATTGCCTACCAGATGCATGGTCTGGTTGTGGTCGATAAAGCGCACAAGCCGTTGCGAAATGCCATTATTTGGTGTGACAGCCGGGCCGTGGAACTCGGGAATGAAGCTTTTTCCCAACTAAAAGAACAGGCCTTTTTAGGAGCGCATTTAAATTCTCCGGGAAATTTTACAGCTTCCAAGCTGGCATGGGTTAAGCAATATGAGCCGGAGCTGTATGAGCAGATACACAAGTTTATGTTACCCGGCGATTATTTGAGTATGTGCTTTACGGGAGAAATAAATTCGAATGTAAGTTCGATATCAGAAGGGATTTTATGGAATTTTGAAAAACATCAATTGTCTGCATCCTTATTGAGTTATTACGGTATCGAGGAGAGCCTGGTACCTCATCTTCTTCCTGTTTTTTCGACTTACGGTAAAATTCGACCTAGTGTAGCTGATGAACTTGGTTTTTCGTCCGATGTCGTCGTGAGTTTTAAAGCTGGAGATCAGCCTAATAATGCTCTTTCCTTGAATGTATTTGAGCCAGGAGAAGTAGCTGCTACAGCAGGCACGTCGGGTGTCATTTATGCGGTGACAGATAAATTGGTTTACGATAAGCAATCTCGAGTGAACACCTTTGCGCATGTAAACTATCAAGACAATAATCCTAACCTAGGTGTGCTGCTGTGTATTAATGGAACAGGGATTCAGAATAGTTGGTTGAAAAAAATAACGGCAATGGGTTATGACTATCCGCAAATTAATGAACGGGCGGCTGCGGTCCCTATAGGTTCAGAGGGAGTTCAAATACTGCCGTTTGGTAACGGTGCAGAGCGGATGTTGCTGAACAAAACGGTGCATGCCCATATCGAAAATTTGGATTTTGTACGTCACGACGCGGCTCATCTTTGGCGAGCAGCACAGGAAGGAATTGCATTTGCATTCCGATATGGCCTGGATATTATGCGGGAGAATGGTATCCAACCGGAAATCATTCGGGCAGGGCACGCCAATCTATTTCTGAGCCCCGTATTTCAACAATCTTTTGCGGGTGCTACGGGTGTTGGGGTAGAGCTGTATGATAATGATGGTAGTGTGGGTGCGGCATTGGGGGCTGGTTTAGGTGCCGGTGTATATCGTGATCGTGGTGATGCGTTCTCCGGGCTCAAGAAGCATGTTACCATCGAGCCCACAAATGTAGAACGTTATCAGGAATTATACGATAAATGGAAAAGAAGTCTAGAATGGAGGCTAAAAGTTATCGAGGAGTTATAAAGTTAGCATAGGTTAGCCAGTTAGAACCTTTCTCACTTTTTAACATTCTAACCTCTTAACACTATAACTTTCTAACCTCATAACACTATAAACAACTTACATAAATAAATAAAAACAAATTAATAACATGAACATTTTATTAGGAAATCAAGAGTATTTCAAAAACATCGGACAGGTAAAATACGAAGGTAAGGATTCAGATAATCCGCTGGCTTTTCGTTGGTATGATGCATCGCGCGTTGTCGCGGGAAAGACCATGGCAGAACACTTTAAGTTTGCTTGTGCCTACTGGCATTCTTTCAATGCCAACGGATCAGATCCTTTTGGTGGTCCTACCTTATTTTTTGCATGGGATAAAAAAGAGACAATTTTAGAACGTGCAAAAGATAAAATGGATGCCGCTTTTGAGTTTATGACGAAAATGCAACTTCCTTATTATTGTTTTCATGATGTCGACTTGATAGACCATACGGAAAATATCGCCGAGAATGAGCGCCATATGGAGCAAATTGTAGCATATGCAAAGGAAAAACAGCAACAAAGCGGTGTGAAGTTACTGTGGGGTACGGCGAACCTATTTAGTCACCATCGTTATATGAACGGAGCAGCGACAAATCCGGATTTCCATGTACTAGCTCATGGTGGAGCACAAGTAAAAGCAGCCATAGATGCGACGATTGCTTTGGGGGGTGAAAACTACGTTTTTTGGGGAGGACGTGAAGGTTATATGTCCTTGTTAAACACCAATATGAAGCGAGAACAAGAGCATCTTGCACGTTTTCTTCATATGGCAAAAGATTACGCTAGAAAACAAGGCTTTACGGGAACTTTTCTGATTGAGCCTAAACCATGTGAGCCTACAAAGCACCAATATGATTATGATGCTGCTACGGTGATCGGTTTTCTGCGCCAGTTTGATTTATTGGATGATTTTAAGCTAAATCTAGAAGTAAATCATGCTACATTAGCAGGTCATACGTTTCAACATGAATTGCAAGTAGCCGCAGATGCTGGTTTATTGGGTTCTATCGATGCGAATCGTGGCGACTACCAAAATGGATGGGATACTGATCAATTTCCCAACAACTTAAATGAACTTGCTGAAGCGTTACTTGTCCTATTGGAAACCGGAGGTTTACAAGGAGGAGGTGTAAACTTTGATGCTAAAATACGCCGGAATTCAACTGATCCGGTCGATTTGTTCCATGCGCATATAGGTGGTATGGATAATTTTGCAAGGGCTCTTATCATAGCCGATAATGTCTTGCAGCACTCGGATTATAAGAAGATACGAAAAGAAAGATATAGCAGTTTTGACAATGGTAAAGGGGCTGAGTTTGAAAGCGGTAAATTGCAATTGGAAGATTTGAGAAGTTACGCGCTGCAGCACGGCGAGCCAACATTAACCAGCGGCAAACAAGAATATATTGAAAATATCATAAATCGATTTATTTAATTTATAAATTCTTTTATTACCTTAGCGGCCGGGATCAAATAAACCGTATGAATAATATATTATCAACTCCAGACTATTTAGTTTTCCTCGTGTATTTCGTGATTGTTGCCACGTATGGTATCTGGGTCTATAACAAAAAAAGATCAAAGGTAGCCGGAGGAGACTCTAAGGATTATTTTCTTGCAGAGGGCTCCCTGACGTGGTGGGCCATTGGTGCATCGTTGATCGCCTCCAATATTTCAGCAGAGCAGTTCATTGGTATGAGCGGTTCGGGCTTTAAAATGGGGCTGGCAATAGCGACGTATGAGTGGATGGCTGCAATTACATTAATCATTGTAGCCGTGTTCTTTATACCCGTTTATCTAAAGAACAAGATTTTCACGATGCCACAATTCCTACATAAGCGTTATAACGGAACAGTGGCCATGATTATGGCTGTTTTTTGGTTAGCACTATATGTAGTGGTCAATTTAACATCCATTTTGTATTTAGGTGCTTTGGCCGTCAGCAGTATATCCGGATTTAGTCTGGAATTCTGTATGTATGCGATCGCCATATTCGCCGTCATTATCACCCTGGGCGGAATGAAAGTGATTGGATACACGGACGTTATCCAGGTATTCTTCCTGATTCTTGGTGGTTTAGCAACGACCTATCTAGCGTTGAGCTTGGTTTCTGAACACTATGGTAGCGATGGTGTATTGAATGGCTATGCTATCATGACCGATAAAGCTTCCGAGCATTTCGAGATGATTTTTGCGAAAGATAACGAGAACTATCTGGATTTACCGGGGTTGTCCGTGTTGATTGGTGGTATGTGGATCGTAAACCTCAACTATTGGGGCTGTAATCAATATATTACGCAACGGGCGCTAGGCGCTGATTTAAAAACAGCGCGCAATGGAATCTTATTTGCTGCTTTCCTGAAATTGTTGATGCCGGTTATCGTTGTATTGCCGGGGATCGCTGCCTATGTTCTTTGGAAAGATGGACATTTCCAGGCGGAGATGCTCCAAGGAGGGGAAGTCAATCCAGATCGGGCTTATCCCGTGTTGTTAAACTTGCTGCCATCGGGCTTGAAAGGTTTATCATTTGCAGCATTAACGGCAGCGGTAGTAGCCTCGTTGGCCGGGAAGGCAAACAGTGTCGCTACGATATTCTCGCTTGATATATATCAGAAAGTATTCAATAAGACGGCTTCTGAAAGACAATTGGTCAATACGGGTAAAATCACCATTATTGTATCGATGATATTGGCAGTACTAATTGCACCTCATCTGGGTATTGATAAGAAAGGAGGCTTTCAGTATATTCAGGAATATACCGGTTTCGTATCGCCTGGTATTTTTGCGATGTTTATTCTTGGTTTCTTCTGGAAGAAAACCACTTCCAATGCCGCGCTGTTTGCTACCATCGGTGGATTCCTGTTATCCGTTTTCTTTAAATTCCTGCCGAATTTTGCAGACTTATCTTTCTTGAATGCAACTGGTTTTGCGGTCGTAAACCCGGCAAGTGGTCTATATGAGATCCCGTTCCTTGATCGTATGGGATTTGTATTTATCATTTGTATTGTTGGTATGTATATCATTAGTAAAATAGAAAATGCTAAAGGAGTTGTGCCAAACGGTTTGGAGGTCGATACCAAGATGTTCAAGGCACACCCTGGCTTTGTCGTGGGTGCGCTCATCGTGGCTTTGGCGACCGCTGCGTTATATATCATGTATTGGTAGTCGGAATCGCGACAATTGGATCGTGTTCAATAAAATAACAGGTAGAGACGCAATATATTGCGTCTCTACTTTTTTATAACGCCAATGCCAGGAGCACTGGGTAGTATACACCGACCTTCGTGTATTTGCATACCCTTATATACATCGTTGCTGATTAATAGGGCACCGTCAAGATCCGCCCAATCTACCAGAGGAGCTAACTGCGCGGCAGCAGAAATTGCACATGATGTTTCTGTCATGCAGCCAAGCATTACTTTCATATCCAAAGCCTTTGCCAATTCAGCCATTTTTTTTGCCTCGCGCATACCTGTACATTTCATGAGCTTAATGTTTATACCGGTATAGATATCTTTTAAACGGATAATATCGTCGTACCGCTGACATCCTTCATCGGCAATGGTTGGAATCGGAGAACGCTCTGTTAGCCAAGCTATATCGTCTATTTGTTCCTTGGGCATGGGCTGTTCAAGAAAGACCACATTTTGTTCAGAGAGCCAATAGGTCATCTCCAGCGCCTGCTCTTTATTCGTCCAACCTTGATTGACATCGGCACATAAGGGAACATCCGTCATAGACCGAATGGTATTGATCATCATTTTGTCTGTATCGAGGCCGAGTTTGACTTTCAAAATCTTAAATTGATCTGCTTCTGCCACTTTTCTGCGCACGATCTCTTCCGTGTCAATTCCTATTGTAAAGGAAGTGGGCGGAATGAGATTCGGATTTAACCCCCAGATTTTATAGAAAGGTTCTCCCATAAGTTTGCCTAATAAATCGTGTAGGGCAATATCTATGCAAGCTTTCGCTGCGGTATTCTTTTCTTGAATATGATCTATATAATGCAATATCTCCGCTGTCTCAAAAGGGGAGCTGAATGTAGATAGATCAATTCTGTTTAGCAAATTGATGACGCTCTCCTGAGACTCGCCAAGATAGGGAGGCATACTGGCTTCACCATAACCGACTACCCCATCATATTCCAGCTCTATCAAAACAACTGGTGTTGTTGTCCGACTGAAAGACGCTACCGTGAATACGTGTTTCATTTCCAGTGTATAAGGTCGGAAACGTAAAATAAATTCCCCCATTTCTCGGGTATGCCATATTGGTGCTTGCATTTTCTTTAAATTTATACTTAACGAAAATATACACTTTTTTGTATACCTAAAATCTATTCTATTTTTAATTTCTTCCTTGTATCTTTATCCTATGAAAGCAACATTTGGAGGAGGATGTTTTTGGTGTACCGAAGTGATATTCCAAAACATTGACGGAGTTCGTAGTGTTTTACCCGGTTACATGGGCGGGAAAACTGATAACCCGACGTATAAAGAAGTATGCAATGGTGATACAGACCATGTTGAAGTTATACAACTGGATTTTGATGAAACTAAAGTAGATTTCAACGCCTTATTAAAAGTATTTTTTAAAACGCATGATCCCACGACATTAAACAGACAGGGAAATGATGTTGGCACACAGTACCGCTCCGTTGTTTTTTATCATGACGAAACACAGAAAGAAGCGACTGAGCGCTTTATCAAGGAATTAGACAAACAAGCTATTCTTGCTGATCCTATAGTAACCGCAGTAGAGCCAGCCGGCACATTTTGGGAGGCAGAAGACTACCACCACGATTATTTTAACCAAAATCCGGGTAATCCATATTGTGCTGCGGTTATCGCTCCTAAACTACAGAAGTTTTTGAAAGAATATAAGTAAATACATACACCACTTCGTTTCATAAAAACTTTGCCAAACCTCGTTAATACGAGGTTTTTTTATTGCTCCACGAAAAAATATCCTTCCTGCATTCATTTTAGACACTTTTGAACGATAATCCAACCTCGTGAATTTGGTACGATACTATGTTTGTAACAGAAATATGATAAAGCTAGCGAAGCGGAAAAGTCGTTAGCACGACGCTAAAAATATAAGTTAACCATTTTTAAACATTAAACGGAATGATATGTATCCAATTTGAACTAGGCTAGGAAATTAAGAAAGCTGATTGGCTATGCTAGTCAGACAAAACATGATGTTAACCAAAATCACTAACTATAAAAACTATGTTGAAACATTTTACTAAAAATTATTACAAAGCATTTTGTTTGCTTTTGTGTGCGATACTCAGCGTTACATTAGGCTTCGCACAACAGACGACGCGGAATGGTGTCGTAAAAGATGCTGGTACAGGGAGTGGAATTGTAGGGGTCACCGTGGCGGTGAAGGGAACGTCCAACAGCACACAAACAGATGCTACGGGATCATTTTCGATTTCAGCGTCTACAGGACAAACGTTGGTCTTTAGTTTTATCGGCTATGATCCGAAAGAAGTTGCCGTAGGGCAATCCACCACAATTACGGTAGAGCTGGTCTCTTCTGAAAATGTGTTGGATGAATTGGTGGTGGTTGGGTATGGTTCGCAAAAGAGGTCCGATATTACCGGTTCCGTTGCTTCCGTTCCAAAAGAACGCCTGTCCAATCTTCCTGTGACGAATGTAATGCAGGCCATCCAGGGAGCTGTTTCCAATGTCAATATTAGCCAAGCATCCTCTATTCCGGGCGATTCACCGGCAACCCAAGTACGCGGGCTCAATTCGATGAGTGCAGGTTCAGGACCATATATTGTAGTAGACGGTATACCATTAACCAAAACCGATGGTTCTATTAACGATATTAACCCGAATGATATTGAATCGGTGGAGATTTTGAAAGACCCTTCCGCTGTGGCAATCTATGGTGTGAACGGTTCTAATGGTGTGATTTTGATCACCACAAAAAGAGGGGTGACCGGAACGCCGACTATACGGTATAGCGGTTATGCCGGGGTTGAGGAGCCATCCCACATGTTGGATCCCGTATCAGCAGAAGAGCTATTGGCAAGATATGCAGAATACGCGCGGATTACCAATACAAGTTTATTTAACGGTGGTCCGGTACGTAATGAGTATGAATATGATAATTACCAAAATGGTGTAACGACAGACTGGTTGGATGCTGTTATGCAAACAGGAACCATACAAAATCATAACGTCGGTTTATCTGGTGGAAGCGAAAATGCAAAATATTATGTGTCGGTCGACTATTTTGGGCAAAAGGGTATTGTGAAAGGGTTTGATTACGACCGTTACTCTTTCCGGACCAACACAGATTTTGATCCAACAAAGTACCTGACCGTCGGTACGTCTGCTTTTATATCTGCCCATAAACGGGATGGCGGACGTGCGAACCTCACACAGGCCCTGGCGATGAGCCCGTATGCGCGCATGTATGGAGATGATGGTACATTGACACGGTGGCCAATGTACTCGGAGCAATTATGGGAAAACCCATTGCTACATACCACTACTAATCCAGAACGGCGGGAGTTTAATATGTCGTTAAACGGTTACGCCGAAATGAATTTTGGCAATATATGGGAGCCACTATCCGGATTAAAATACCGGTTTAACGGTGGTTATTCTTACGTGCCGAAACGCACAAACGAATACCACGGTTTGTCGGTGTATAACGCAAATGGTTGGGGACGGATACACAATGCGGAAAGCCAGACCTACACACTGGAGAATATTTTGACGTATGAAAAAACCATCGGTCTGCACCGTTTCGACTTTACAGGTCTTTATGCCGCAAGAAGTAAATACTGGCAGGAGTCTGAAGCCGTAGGGGAGATCTTCCCGAACGATGTATTAGAATGGGGAGGTTTGGGTACAGCTTCCACGCACAAAGTATCTTCGAGAGCGGATCTTTACCGTTCAATTTCGCAGATGGGCCGGTTGAACTATAGTTACGATAGCCGCTATATGTTAACCTTTACAGTGCGTCGGGATGGAGCATCCGTATTTGGCGACAACCATAAGTACGGTGTTTTTCCTTCAGGCGCCGCTGCTTGGAACATTCACAATGAAAGGTTTATGGAGAGCACCAGAAACGTTATTGATAATTTGAAACTACGTGTTTCGTATGGTGTTGCCGGAAATGAAGCCATAACTCCTTATCAGACATTATCTTTGATGGACTCCAATCCACTAGCTTTGGGCACGTTATCAAATGCGGCACTGCGCTACCGTGTACGAATGGGTAATCAGGATTTACGCTGGGAGAAAACAGCAGGTTTCAATACCGGGGTAGATTTTGGTTTGTGGGGAAATCGTCTAAGTGGTACCGTAGAATTTTATAAAACCAATACACAAGATATGTTGATCCTACAACGGTTACCTCGGATAACAGGTTTTGCGGATGTTTGGTCAAACTTAGGGAAAGTATCCAATACCGGTATCGATGTGACCTTAAATTCTAAGAATATTGTTAAGGATAATTTTAGCTGGTCGTCGATGTTGGTGTTTGCACATAATAAAAACAAAATTGTGGATGTATACGGCGATAAGAAAGACGATCTGGGAAACCGTTGGTTTATCGGGCACCCGGTGGGCGTGATTTATGACTATACCCAAGTAGGTATATGGCAAGAGGACGAAATTGCAGCGGGTCTACATAACGGATGGGATGAGCAGGCAGAAGCAGGCGCGGTGAAATTGGCCGACCTAAGTGGTGACGGTCTCATCAACGACGATGATCGCCGCATCTTAGGACAAACCGCTCCAAAATGGACGGGTGGTATTACGAATACTTTTACCTATAAGGACTTCTCGCTAAACGTGTTTATTCAAACGGTTCAAGGAGCCATGCGCAACAATCCGCAGATCGGTGGTGCATCTGATGAATTGGGAAGACGTAGTGCGCCGGCAGATTTAGGGTATTGGACACCCGAAAATAAGAGCAACGAATGGCGTTCATTGAGTAATCGCTCCAACATCTATGGATATGGCTTTCCGAAGAGTGCAAGTTTTACACGGCTGAAAGATGTAACATTAAGTTATAATATGCCAGCAGATATCGCTAGCAAAATAGGTGTATCGGGCGTAACGCTCTATGCTAGCGGTAGAAACCTCTATACCTGGACAAGTTGGTTGGGCTGGGATCCAGAATCAAGGGATATCCCAAGAGGGCATAGTCAGGATGGCGTTGGAGACAATACCAACTATCCGATGGTTCGTAATTACGTTTTTGGAGTAAACCTTACATTTTAAAATAAAGTCATGAAGATATATAAACATACAAAATTATGCTCGGTGCTTGCGTTGCTCTCTTTAGGGGTAGCATCGTGTAGTGATAGTTTTTTGAATGAGAAGCCCTACTCTGACTATGAAGCAGGAACCGGCGACCCTTCTATCGTGGAGAACCAATTAATAGGACTTCATTATATTTATGCCCAATTGTGGGGATGGAGTGGTAGACAGGGATTCTTATCCTGTTGGCAAATAGGGATGGATATTACCAGTGCCGGAGCAACGGAAGGTGTCGAGAATCCTTTTTATCAATATGCCGATCTCAATTCGGAAAACGGAGGCGTATCTTACCTTTGGGAGCGTTCGTATCAGTTTATCAACAATGCCAATACCATTATTAGTTCGGTGGGAGACGAAAATCCGGCGGCAGCTGCGGAAGCACGTTTCTTCAGGGCCTACGCTTATAATACGCTCGTTACATTATGGGGAGATGTTCCATTATTGACCGAATCCATTGATATACCTACTTTTAACTACACGAGAGCTTCGGTAGCCGATGTCGATATCGTAATCGAGGAAGACTTGGATTATGCGGTAGCTAATCTACCCAATGTTGGAGAAACACGTACCGGAAGCCGGATAAACAAAGATGTAGCGAGACAGTTGGCTGCAGAAGCCTATCTTCGTATGGGCGAGCGTGATGCTTCTTATTTTGAAAAAGCCGAGCAAATGGCTTCTGCTATCATTGATGGTGGCAAGTACCAATTGATTGAGGCACGCTATGGAAAGTACTTAGGTGAAGGCGGTGATTATTACCGGGATATGTTCCGTCAGGGAAATATGCGCCGTTCCGAAGGCAATACGGAAGCGATATGGACATTTGAACTAGAATATAACCGCGAAGTAAACGGTGGTACCATCGATAATCCACAGCATCGTCGGGTTTGGCAGCCTGCTTACCACAAATGGGAAGGAATGGTCAATGCGGATTCGCTGGGCGGACGTGGTAACGGACGTCTTCGCTTGAGCAATTTCATGAAATATACGGTATGGCAAGGGCTGGAAGGAGATATCCGGAACAGTAACTACAACATCCGTAGAACTGTGAATTACAACCGACCGGGTTATTCGGCAGAGATAGGTATTGATGCCGATGGCTGGCGTGTGGCGAAAGATGCGGGCGTACAAAACGTGACTATTAAAACGGGTGATCAAGCCATTCCTTTTAAAACGGATAGCTTGGAGGTGTGGTATCCTTTTCCAACAAAATGGGGCGGATATGATGAAACCGATGATTTTGGATATGCTCTGGTGAAAGACTGGTCTGTGATGCGCTTAGGAGAAACCTATCTTTTACGTGCGGAAGCCAAATTACGCCAAGGAAATACCGGAGGAGCAGCTGATGATATCAATGTACTTCGCGACCGGGCATTTAAAATGGCACGCGAAGAAAGTGGCAATGCCAATCTGGGGCAGGTAAGTGCAGCGGATATCACGTTGGACTTTATTCTCGATGAGCGCGCAAGAGAACTGATTTCGGAAGAAAATCGCCGGATGACGTTGGTGCGTACCGGAAAGTTGAGAGAGCGTATTGCATTGAATGGCGATGATGGACCATCAAATAAGATTACGTCAGGTTTTCAGGATTACCACGCACTGCTTCCTATTCCGTTGAGCGAAATTCAACTGAATAACAAGGAAGGAGAGCCGTTGACGCAGAATCCGGGATATAGTAAATAAAAAAAGCATACGCTTGAAGGAAAAGCCGGAAGATTTAATCTTTCGGCTTCTTGACTTTTATCTAGCACAGAATACAAAAAAAAATTTGTGATTATGAAAATAAGTGTTATTTTGACACTAATTTTAAGCGCTATCCAAAAAATGAGCTTTTATAGCCTACTAGGAGAGTGCTTACAAAAGGTATTATAAACCGGTATGTAAACAAAACAACTAAATATGATCAAGGGAAAATTAAAACTGAGCATTGCTTTATTGTCAGTCTGCACGCTTTCTTATGGACAGAACAATATTAAGCTAACGGACACACAAACCGATATTACGATTAATAAACACATTTACGGACATTTTGCCGAACACCTTGGACGATGTATTTACGATGGTTTTTATGTAGGAGAAGCCAATGATTCTATTGCACATACTGCTGGTGTCCGGAATGATGTGGTCGATGCCCTGAAAAAATTACAGATACCAAATTTAAGATGGCCGGGAGGATGTTTTGCGGATACCTATCATTGGAAGGACGGAATCGGGTCAAAAGAAGGCCGTCCTTCCATCGTCAACAGCTGGTGGGGTGGCGTTACGGAAGACAATTCCTTTGGCACGCACGACTTCCTCAACATGTGCGAGCTGTTGGAAACGGAACCCTATCTAGCGGGTAATGTAGGAAGTGGGGAAGTACAGGAATTAGCCGACTGGGTACAGTATGTCAATTTTGCCGGAAAAAGTCCGATGTCGGATCTCCGACGTGAAAACGGAAGAGAAGAACCCTGGAACGTTAAATTTTGGGGGGTAGGAAACGAAGCGTGGGGGTGTGGTGGAAACATGACTGCCGAGTATTACAGCGATATCTACCGGAAATATGCAACATTTATGGCCGATTGGGACAACAGTGGTGGATTATACCGTATCGCATCCGGAGCGAATAGTGCCGATTACCACTGGACGGAAACACTCATGAAGAATATACCAAACCATCTTATGAAAGGTGTCGCATTACATCATTATGCGGTCATCAACTGGAATAAAAAGGGTTCGTCAACAAAATTTTCTGATGAGGAATATTTCAAAACGATGAAATCCGCGTGGTTTATGAATGAGCTTGTCGAAAAACATAGCGCAATTATGGATAAATACGACCCCCAAGCAAAGGTAGACCTTGTTGTGGATGAATGGGGAGGATGGTATGAAGTAGAGCCGGAAACAAATCCGGGTTTCTTATACCAGCAAAATACCATGCGCGATGCGATGATCGCTGGGATGACTTTAAATATCTTTAACAACCATGCAAAACGCGTTAAAATGGCAAACTTAGCGCAAACTATCAATGTGTTGCAAGCTGTTATCTTAACCAAAGGAAAAGATATGATCGTGACACCTACTTATCATGTGATGGAAATGTATAAGGTGCACCAAGATGCGCAGTTGATCCCGATCGAACTGCAAAGCGATACATATAAATATGGCGAAGAAGAAATCCCGGCTATCTCGGCTTCTGCATCAAAAGATAAACAAGGTAGAGTACACATTTCTGTCGTGAATATTGATCCGAAAGCAAAAAAGAAAGTTTCATTGGACTTAGGGGGCATCAAGGCAAAACATCTTACCGGGCGTATTCTGACTACCAATAATTTAAGAGAACACAATACATTTGAGCAACCCAATACGGTACTTCCAAAAGAATATAAAGATGCCAAATTGAAGAATAATCAGCTAGAGATCGATATTCCAGCACATTCGGTTATTGTATTGGAACTTATTTAGTAAAAAGATATCAAATCATGTTGTTAGAAGGTTAGTATAAGTTAGGAAGTTAGATCTGTCTCACTTTTTAACTCTTTAACTTTCTCAAAAACACAAGAAATATAAAATTTAGGATAGATAAAAAATGAAGAAGATATTATCATTAACGACTGTTTTAGCTATTTGCGGCTCGTTTTTATATGCCCAGAATGCTGTCGATCTGAAAGTCCAACTAGATAATGCCTCTGGCAAAATATCACCACACATGTGGGGTATATTCTTTGAAGACATCAACCTTGGTGCTGATGGGGGTATTTATGCGGAGCTTGTTAAAAACCGTTCGTTTGAGTTTGACCATCCGATGATGGGATGGAAACGTTTGGAGAACGTTCCGGAGGGTACTTTTTTGATTGTCAACGACGGCCGTCGCAAAGGAAATGCGAGATCACTAAAAATACATAAACCAACGGACTTTAAAACGGGTCTGCAAAATGAAGGCTTCCGCGGCATGGGCGTGAAGAAAGGAGATGGTTACGAATTTTCGTTGCTATATCGGCAGGCGTCTCCGGGTATACGGATTAAAGTGGAATTGCTAAATGAACAAGACCAGGTAATCGGTACGGCGGCGTTACCTTTGTCGCAAGGAGCCAGCTGGCAGACGGGATCGGTGACGTTCACTTCGTCGGAGACCTCACCAAAAGGAAAATTAAACATCTGGTTTGAAGGAGCGGGTGATGTAGAAGTGGATATGTTGTCGCTTTTCCCGCAGGATACTTGGAAAAACCGTCCTAAAGGCCTTCGGAAAGATATGGTGCAGATATTGGCAGATATGGAGCCTGATTTCGTTCGTTTTCCGGGAGGCTGTATCGTAGAAGGTAGAGACTTGGCAACACGTTTTCAGTGGAAAAAAACCGTCGGGCCAATCGAAGAGCGTGAGCTGATTATCAATCGTTGGAATACAGAGTTTAGCCACCGCTTGACACCCGATTACTTTCAAACCTTCGGCTTGGGCTTTTATGAGTATTTCTTGCTATCGGAAGATATCGGTGCAGAACCGGTTCCAATCCTTAACTGTGGAATGGCGTGTCAGTTTAATACTGGAGAAGTCGTTCCGTTGGACGAATTGGACGAATATATCCAAGATGCCTTGGATCTGATTGAATTTGCCAATGGCGATACCCATACACCTTGGGGTAAACTCCGTGCGGAGATGGGACATCCAGCACCTTTCAATTTGAAAATGTTGGGTGTCGGAAATGAAAATTGGGGCCCGCAGTATATCGAAAGATTAGCGATCTTCCAAAAGATTTTGCAAGAGAAGCATCCGGAAATACAGATCATCGCAAGCTCGGGTACAGATCCGAATGGGGAGCGCTTTGACTATCTGGATGAAAAACTCCGCGACATGAAGGTGGATATCATCGATGAACATTACTATCGTCCACCGGCATGGTTCCTTTCAGGAGCAGATCGCTATGACGACTACGATCGTAACGGGCCGAAGATCTTTGCCGGAGAATATGCATCGCATACTACACGACCACAAGGTCCAGGAAGAAGTACGTGGGAGGCAGCATTATCCGAAGCAGCTTTCTTGACGGGATTGGAACGTAACGGTGATGTGGTAACGATGGCTTCTTATGCACCGCTGTTTGGCCATGTAGACGGTTGGCAATGGTCGCCCGACCTTATTTGGGTAGACAACCTGAATGTATATGGTACACCAAGTTATCACGTTCAGAAGTTGTACTCCTTAAATAAAGGTACGGATATTATCCCTGTAAAACTTGGCGATCAAAATGTTGTTGGTCAGGACAGTCTATACGCTTCCGCTGTGTATGATGCTAATACAAAAGAGCTGATCGTTAAATTTGTGAACTACAACGAACAGTCTGTTGAGGCCAACTTCCAACTGGATACCAAGAAAAAAATGAAGGGGAATGCAACCAAGATTACATTGGCAAATGCCGATCGGAATGTGGTAAATAGCCTCGAAGAACCTTTGAGAATAAAGCCACAGACAGAGCAGGTGAATTATAAAGGTAAAGCCATTAAGGATACCTTTCCTCCTTATTCGTTTACTGTTATTAAAATACCTGTACAATAATGAAATGGATACTTTTATTGCTTCTGACAAGTAGTCCTTTACTGAATTTATTTGCTAATGAACCGGATTCGGCGTATATTTTTGCCTATTCTACCGGCAAGCAGAATAATAAGGCCGGATTGCATTTTGCATGGAGCCGAGACCAAAAGACATGGCATGCCATCGGCCCGGAGTTTGCGTTTGTAAAATCGGATTATGGTGTTTGGGGTGGGGAAAAACGGATGTTTTCACCAGTGCTGACATTCGGTGCAGATGGCTACTGGCATGCGCTATGGAGCGTCAACGATCAAGACCCGACTTTTGCTTATGCGAAATCTCCTGATCTCGTGCGGTGGATACCACAGGAATATCCTATTTTGCATCACCGTGATAACTGCACGGAAGTAGAGATTCAGGGTGATGGAACAGGAAAACAGTATATTTTATCTTGGATAGGTAACCATACAGGGTCAGAAAAGTTTTTCAGTACGAGCACGACTGATTTTAAGCATTATACGCCTGTGAAAAAAGCAGATGAGGGTATCCGCATAAATCAAAGAACCCAGGCAAATATTGCTAATCGTACGGAAACCGGAACCATTCACAAAGTATCGTGGAAACTGATCGACGGTTTGATTAAACATGTGCAAGTTTCCAAGTACAGAAATGCACAACATGCAGAGTTAATGCGTGACGATCCAACACGTTTTAGGGATCTCCATCCGTTAGAAGCCAATATTACGGTTCAGGCCAACGAATCCAAGGCGATCAGCGATAAGCTGATCGGGATTTTCTTTGAAGATATCAATTACGCGGCAGATGGTGGGATCTATGCCGAGCTCGTGCAGAATAGAGGTTTTGAGTACCAACCGACGGATAGAAAAAATGACCCGAATTGGCACAGTAAGACCGCTTGGAAAACAACAAATAATGACGTTTCCTTTGCGATCGAAACCGCATCGCCTATCCATGAAAATAATAAGCACTATGCCGTCTTGACAGTGAACAAGGTTGGTGCTGGATTGCAGAATGAGGGCTTTGATGGGATTTCTTTAAAAGCGAATGCAAAATACGACTTTTCGGTCTTCGCCAAAGCGATCGATGGAAAGGACGCCCGTTTGAAAATACGCCTGCTAGATGAACACGGTACAGTATATGGCGAAACAACAACTGGTGCGTTAACTGAAAATTGGAAGAAACATGAAGCCGTGTTGGTTTCGAAAGGAGATGTCTCCAACGGAAGACTGGAAATAATCCCGCAAGCAGAAGGGAAGATTGCCTTAGATATGGTTTCCTTATTTCCCCAGGAGACGTTTAACGGACGTAAGAATGGCTTACGTCGGGACTTAGCCCAAGTATTGGCGGATATCAAACCTCGCTTTGTGCGTTTTCCGGGCGGGTGTGTTGCACACGGACAGGGTATAGAAAATATCTACCACTGGAAAAATACGATCGGGCCATTGGAAGCTCGTAAACCACAGCGCAACCTTTGGGGCTACCATCAGTCGATGGGATTAGGCTATTACGAATATTTCCAGTTCTGTGCGGATATCGGTGCTGCGCCTATGCCTATCGTAGCGGCTGGAGTTCCTTGTCAAAATTCGGAAAAATGTGATCATCCGATCGGAGGGCAACAGGGGGGAATTCCATTGGAAGATATGGGCGCGTACGTCCAAGATATCTTGGATTTGATTGAATGGGCAAATGGCGATCCTAAAACAAACAAATGGGCCAAGATGCGCGCGGATGCCGGACATCCTGAACCTTTTAACTTGAAGTATATCGGTGTCGGAAACGAAGACTTGATATCGGAAGTATTTATAGAGCGCTTCCAAATGATTTTTGACACCATCAAGGAGAAATATCCGGATATCGTTGTGATCGGTACCAGTGGGCCGTGGTCGGAAGGTTCAGACTATGAACGTGGATGGGAAGTCGCTACGGACCTGGGTGTACCGATGATTGATGAACATTACTACCAGACTCCTGGATGGTATATCCACAATCAGGATTTTTATGATCGCTATGATCGCAGCAAAGCAAAAGTGTATGTGGGAGAATACGCAGCCCATTTACCTAACCGTGCGACCAATATAGAAACAGCATTGACGGAGGCCTTGCACCTGATCAATATCGAACGGAATGCCGATATGGTGAGCATGACCAGTTATGCACCTTTGTTGGCCAAAGAAAAACGTACACAGTGGAGCCCGGATCTGATTTACTTCAATAACGACGAGATCAAACCAACGGTAGGGTATTATGTGCAAAAACTATTCGGTGTACACGCTGGAAACGAATATTTTGCCAATCAAATCGAACTAAATCACGCGGATGAAGCTGTCAGAAAACGTGTTGCCTGTTCGGTCGTAAAAGATGGGGAGAGTGGTGATATCATCATCCGCTTGGCGAATTTATTACCTGTAGGCGTAAGTAGTAAAGTGACTTTGGACGGCTTGTTAACGGAAACTGCCAAGGCAACAAAAATGGTATTGAGCGGCCAACCCGATGACGATAAAGCACAGCCTGTGACAGCGGAGATTACGGTGGAGAAAGATTGGGCTTACGAGATTCCTCCGTATTCTTTTTCGGTGATCAGGGTGTCTAATCCTAAATAGGAGTGAGCGTGTGTTGCACGCTCACCTAATTATCCACTTGACACTTTCTGTCCAGTTGGAAGTGTCATACAAATTGTTTGTTTTTATTTTTGATATACCCGAACATAATCTATTTCATACTTCGCAGGTAGCAGACTTTCATCAATTTCACCACCGTTGATACCTCCCAGCGCTAAGTTCAATAAAATATAGTGCGGTTGCTTGAACGGATTGAAGCCACTTCCATCCTCGTTGACAAGTTGCTCCATTTCAACTTTAATCATCAACGAATCGTCGACATACAACGTGATTTCATGCTCATCCCAATCCATTCGCCATATATGAAACTCATCTGCCCAAGCTTTCCCACCAAGTTCTTCTACAGACTTTTTACTATCGAACCACTTTGGTTTCCAGCGTTCGTCGGTGCCACGGGCAACGTTGGCCAAGATATTGCCTTTGTAGTATTCCATAATATCTATTTCTCCATTCGAAGGCCATTCCTTATCCACCCCCAATGTCCAAAAAGCCGGCCATAGCCCCGTTCCTACGGGTATTTTTGCCCGTATTTCAAAACGACCATACTGCCAGCTATGTTTACCTCCCGTATTAATAGAAGATGAGGTATATTGAATATCCTCGCGCGAACGCGCCCAATGTTTGCTTCCTTCCTCGTAGGTCGGGTTAGGTCTTGTTTCCTCTCGAGCTTCAATAATGAGCAGCCCGTCTTTTACATAAGCATTGTCTTTCTGATACCATTGAGCTTCCTCATTACGCATAAACCCTTCTTCAAAAACCCAATTATTGGCATTAACCAGTCCATCTTGGTCAAATTCATCCGACCATACCAATTGATAAGCCTCGTTGTCCTGAGCACAGCTACTTGCAGTAATTAATGTGGCAGCTACTAAAAAAAATGTGTACTTCATGTTGTTTCTGTTGTTATAATGCAAAATAATATTTACCACCCTGTATTTTGAGAAATTATACCTTCTGATTTGTCTACCTCAACCCTTGGAATGGGGTATAGATCCATTTTTCTATCATACACCCGCATTTGTACAGCTTGTGTCGGATATATATAGGTAAAGGATCCGTCTGTGTTCCGATTAATTTGCACACCTCGTATGGATTGGCCTAATGCTTGCTCGGCAATCTGCCAACGGCGTACGTCCCAAAACCGATGTTCTTCGAATGCGAGTTCTACTCGACGCTCGTTTTGGATACGCAAACGGAATGCTTCTTTTTCCGAAACATTTATTTCAGGCATCTGTACCCCGTTTCTATCCCGAACTTGATTAACGGCCTCTTGAGCAGAAAGCGTAAGTCCCGCAGGAACAACATCGGGTCCATATACCTCATTGACTGCTTCTGCATAGTTTAACAGCACCTCTGCGTAGCGAAAATATATCCAGTTATGCGTGCTTGTACGGTTCAAGACCAGATCAAGCCCTTCATCGACGAACTTCTTCATATAATATCCGGTTTCAGTTGTCCTAGGTCGACCACGCCCATCGATTCCCCCCGACCATAGCTCCACTGTCCGCCCTTTGTATCCAGATCCATTGACGATGATTGACATCTGCAACCGTGGGTCTCTATTTTCATAAGGTTTCTGCGGATCAAAGTCTGTATCTTGCTGAATAGACAGCCCATTGACCGTTTCGTAGGCATCAACTAGGTTTTGGGAAGGATTTGTTCCGCCTTGCGCACCATCAAAACCAACTGGGTAACTTGCCCTCTCCAAACTGTTCGTAGCAGGATACCTTCTTTCAAAGATAATTTCACTGTTGTCTACAGCCCTAAATAACTCGCCGTAATTCGTGGCCAATTGATATTGGTTCAAGGAAATAACCTCGTGTGCTGCTTCCGCAGCAGCTTCCCACTTCGCGGGGTCTGCCGTGGTATTATGCTGCGGACTGGCAGCATACAGAAGCACACGGGCCTTCAAAGCCAATGCCGCACCCGTAGTCAGCCGGCCCAAATACCTATCGGACTGAAATCCTTTCCAGGTGCTTCGCAAACGCGGTGCCGCCGCATCTATCTCTTTAGTGATGTAAGAAACACATTCGTCAAAAGTATTACGCGGCAATAAGGGTGCGTCCTGAGGATCCAACACCTCTTCAATAATAGGTACGCCTCCATATCGCTTGATCAGTTCAAAATAAAAAAACGCACGTAACACCTGGGTTTCGGCACGAAGCCAACCGATGTCGTTTACATCATTGATATAGTTATTCCGCCCGGCTTCGGTTATAGTGTCCCGGAAGAGGATTTGGCGATAATCTATCGAGTTCTCCAAAAAAATCGTTGCTTTTCGGATACCTGCATAATTACGTCCCCATTGGTCGTCCGGATTGTAAAACTCTCCCCAACTGCCGTTGACAAGGCGTTGTATGTTTGAACCGGGCCACGCATGTACGGCCTCGTCCGAAGCTGCAGCCAGTAACGCTCCATCGATTCTATCAAATCCCTCTGGAAGTTGCGTATAAACTCCTAGTCCAAAATCCCGCATCGTGCCGACCGAATTAAATACCTGCTCTAGCGAGTAATTGGTATCTATCCTCCTGTCCAAAAAGCTTTTTTCACAAGAGACTAATAATCCCGTTGCTATGAGTAATAAAAACAGTCTTTTCATATTATTTACGATAATCATGATCGAAAAATCTTTTTATATTCAAATTTTATTAGAACCTCGCCGTCAGCCCGATATTGTAAGATTTCAGCGGTGGATATCCTCCAATATATTCGGGATCAAACCCGTTAATAGGAGCTGATGTCCAAAGATTTACACCATTGACATAGATCCGGAAATCTTTTAGGCGGGCCTGGTCTTGAAGCCGACCCGGTAATGTATAGCCCAATTCTACATTTCTTAACCGGATAGCCGATCCGCTACGCATCCAAAAAGTAGATGTATTATAATTATTATCGTTCGGCAATGTACTCAGCCGTGGATAATCTGCATTTGCAGCATTTTCGACAGTCCAACGGTTCATGGCGATGGACGGAATATTGTTGTCGTTCTGCAAGGCGAAGAAGTATGTGCCGTTCATAAAAATGCTCCGTTCGCCGATACCATGCAGAAATGCACTGACATCAAAACCTTTGTATGCCGCTCCAATATTAAAGGTATACGTCAAAGAAGGATTATTACTATGCCCGATAGGTACAAAATCGTTCTCATTGATTAAGCCGTCATTGTTTTGGTCTACATAGCGTATATCTCCCGGTTGTACGCGAGAAAAGGTAGATACAGGAAGCCCGTTCAATACATTACCAGAAGCATCAAAGTCTCCGGTTTGCCAAAATCCCACTGCCTGCAACCCAAATGGCTGGCCAACCTGCTGGCCGGTTTGGTATAGATAACTTTCTGCTCGGACAACTTCATTCATTTCCAATATCTTATTTCTGGTGTAGAATACGCTTCCGCCGACCTGATAGGTAAGGTCACCAATTTTATCACTAAAGGTCAGTACGGCTTCACCTCCTATGTTCTTTACCTTTCCATAGTTAAAGTAACCTGACGATATGCCGACATATCCCGGAACTGTAGCATCTCCCGAGGCGAGGATATCCCAACGGTTTTCATAAAACGCATCCAAAGAGATGTTCAGTTTATGGAAAAGCGTAGCTTCAACACCTATATTGGTCTGTAACGACTTCTCCCAAGAGATATTTGGGTTTCCGGCAACCCCTTCGACAACTGTTCCGAATCCGTTATAATCCGGTCCGAAATGGTAACTCCCATCATAATAGTAGTCCTGTCGATAAGCAAAACGTTGCCCTATCAGACGGTCATTTCCAAGTAGGCCAACAGATGCCCGGGCTTTAAGGAAATTAATCGTCTGGTTATCCTTCAAGAAACTTTCATTGCTCACAATCCAGGCTGTGGACAAGCTGGGGAAAAAACCGAATCTTTTTCCCGGAGGAAACCTTTCTGAACCACTATACGAAAAGCCGAGCTCCGCGAAGTAGGTATCATTATACCCATAATGAACTCGCCCCATTATATTTTGTGTGGCATAGGGAACATTATTTCCACTGGTCTGATACAGATCCTGGTAATACATCACCTGAGCAGATAAGGCATTTAGCCCAAAAGAACGGTCGTAGTGTGCCGAAAACTGCAAATTTGTCCGGTTCCATTGGTTATTCCCACCTTGGTTCACGGCAAGGTCTGTTCTTGTACCGTGTTGCCGATAGGTATATTCTTCTCCAGCTGTACCGTTTGTTTTTCCAGTTATTTCATAGACAGCGATATTTCTGGTTTTATCGTAATGCCCTCTATGCCAGTTATTGAAAGCAACCGCTTGACGTAGACTTAGTCCTTCTGTGATAAAATCCAGCTTTTCGACCAGCTGCAGATTGGCCAACAGGTTACGGTCTGTAGTGGTGTTCAGCCCTCTATCCAGCACAGAGGCCACTGGATTATCAAAAAACAGTGCATTTCCTCCCCAACTATTATTCGGGTTGCGCACGGGGTAAGCATTGGCCGGAAAACGCGCCATGTTATTCCACAAGTCACCGCCATTGAAATTAGGGAACGCCCGATCTTCCACCCGTCCCCCTAAATCCATGGAGGCTGTGACATATTGGCTCAATTGCATATCCACGTTTGCCCTAAAATTATAGCGTTGAAAATCAGCATTTGAATTTTCTATACGCTTGGAGTCGGTATTATCATATAGTCCTTCTGTCCGATTGTATCCAAGCAAGACAAAGTATCTTGCCGTATTTCCACCGCCTGAAAACGTCAAATTGATATCTCGTTGCGGCGCGCTTTTGCGTAGCACCTCATCATACCAGTTTACATCAGGATATAAATACGGGTCGCTACCAGTACGATAGGCTTCTAAATCCTGATCTGTATAGCGGGGCGATAGCCCATCGTTTTGGAGAGCTTCGTTATAAAGGCTGGCATAGTCGAAAGATCCGACAAAGCTAGGCAAGGCAACAGGGCTTTGCCACCCATTCCGTGCGTCGAGCGTAATACGGGTTTTCCCAACTTCTCCACGCTTGGTCGTTACCCATAAAGCCCCATTTGCACCCCGTATACCAAACTGCGACAACGCCGCCGCATCCTTTAAGACGGAAACAGACTGTACTTCGTGCACGGACAAATGTTCAAAAGAGGTTTCCAATCCGTCAACAAAGACTAAGAAACCGTTGTCCTGATAAGTTCCTTGACCTCGGATAAGCATATTAGGGCTATCATATCCGGGTTCGCCACTCCCTTGCATGACCGTTAAACCAGGCAATCTCCCGAACAACGTGTTCGCTAGATTAGGCACGAAAGTTTTGTTCATATCGGCCGAACTGACGGATGATATCGCCGCCGTGGAGCCTAATGCCTGCTGTTTGGTAAACGCGACGTTAATATCTGCTGTACGGATATCCTGCACCATTTCCAAGGTCATATCACCTTGACCACGGTCGATCTTTTCACGGATCGGAAGATATCCTTCCAAACGAAAGACCAATACATCGGTATGTACATCGGTAATGGAGAAACCGCCACTTTCGTCCGTCTGGGTCACAATTTCATCATTCAAGTCGTAAATATCAACGAAAGCTAGACCATATCCAAACTGATCGACCACCCTTCCCTTAATCAATTCCTGCGCAGAGGCATCATGCGAAAACAGACATGAGAGCAGCAGGATTGTCATTAATATATGTTTCATATTCTTTTCTTTTTTACTTAGGCGGGAAGTTTACCACCCTGGGGTTTGCGAAATATATCCTTTGTCATACTCGGTCTGAGGGATGGGGTATACGTACATCCGATCCTCCCATACCCGGTTTTCAAATACCTCTTTGCGGTAAACAATCGATCCATCGCCCTGTTGATATAGGTTGAGACCGTACATGGCGCCGCGCATCACACCTTCATTAGATGCAATCATCCACCGTCGAACGTCCCAAAACCTATGTTCCTCAAAAGCCAATTCGATCGCTCTTTCGCGTCTGATTGCTTCCCTTAATTTTTCCTGCGAATTGTATCGTTGATCGCCGTTGTTTGCTTCCGGGATACCCGCTCTATTTCTGATCGCATTAAGTGCCGTGAAGCTTTGGTTATCCATCGGGCTGACTTCATTAAGTGCTTCTGCATAGTTGAGGTAGAACTCGGCCAATCTAAAGATCGGCCAATTGAACCGGCCTCCTCCCCAATTGAATCGTGCTAGAAATTTTTTCATATATCCTACGCCGTTTACGGGGGCGTGTTCCGTCCAAGCACCATTGTTCCTCCTATAAAACTCCCTAACACCATATTGATCATTGAATGACGAACCCGAATAGAATACAGAACGCTGAAAACGAGGTTCCATTTCACCCATTTTATCCAAGAACTCCGCATAGGAGCCTTCGTTTGGCCAATCTTGGTCGTTTCCGGCCACAGTATAGTACTTTTGGGCATGTTGTAGCGTAACCCCATGGCCATACCATCCGTTGTACACACCTCGAGGCATCACAAATTGAAATGTCATGGGCCACCAGTCTCCCCACCAGTCTACCGATTTATCCGCGAGTATTATTTCTGCATTATCAGGTTGTGAGACAGCAGTTTCGTAGGCGTTCCCCGGGTTTTGAGCATCGACGATAAGACGAATATTTCCGGCTCCTGCTGCCCAATCTAATACGGCCTTGGCGGCATCTGCCGCGGCTCGCCAACGCTCCGGGTTATAATCAGTATAGCCAGTAAACTCTCGGTCTTGGGTGTTATAAGGTGTTGGGCTATTGGCCAACGGGCTGGCGGCAAATAATAACACTCTCGATTTTAAAGCCAATGCTGCTCCTTTAGTAATCCTGCCCAGAAATGCGGACGGATACGTATCCGGTAGAACAGTAGCGGCCTCATCACAGCTCTGCACAATAAAGTCCACACACTCCGCATAGCTGTTCCGAGGTAATTGCACCTCGCCATCGGCCAGTAGCACATGATCTACAATAGGAATACCCCCGTATCTTTTAAGCAGTTCGGCGTGTTTTAAAGCTCTTAGGAAAACGGCCTCTGCACGCATTTGTGCTCGTTCGGTATCCGATATATCGGGTACTCTTTCTATATTTTCAATAAATATATTTGCATTGCGGATCCCCTTATAATGGTGTCCAAAACCGTCTTCCGGTACACGTTGTGGTCCCCACACGCCCGTATTAAACAAATTCGATTCTGGCCAATCGTCATAAACATCCCCTTCATCACAGGCCGCCATCAACATAGAGGCACCTACGCCTTCCCACCGACCCCAATCTCTCGGTAATCCACCTGAAATCGAACTGCCATAGGTTTCCCAGAGAAAGGTTTCTGCTTTTATCCTTTCCGAGAATATAGTATCTATCGTAACGTCACTGCTGTCCGGTTTCCCTAAAAAATCTTTACTGCACGAAGCCAAAATGAGCAGGCATGCAGCTAAACTCAGCAATGTAAATGTCCTTATATATTGTATCATCTCCATCTTGTTTTTAATTATTGTATCGTTAAAACTGTATGTTGACACCAAAATTGTAAACCCTCATCTGTGGATAGAACTGCCCTCGACCAGAAGGAGCTTCAGGATCGAAATTTTTAATATTGCTCCACGTCAACAGGTTATTTCCATTAGCAAAAACACGCAGTTGCCGTGCGCCTACTTTAGAGAGAAAGCTTCCTGTAAAACGATAAGCAATCTCAGCATTTTTCAAACGCAGATAACGCCCTTCTTTTAACCAAAAATCAGACTGCGTATAATTATGCTTTCCCGAATTCGGGGAAAGCTCTAACCGTGGAAAGGTAATAGCCTCTCCATTGGTATAGCGCTCTTCTGTCCAGCGTTCCAAATGGATTTCCTGTGCACTCCCCCAATCGGTATCAAAGGGCCAGGCCGCCATTTCATTCAGATAAAAGGATGCTCTTTCTGCTCCTTGGAACAGTACAGAGAAATCAAAACCTTTGTAATCAAAACCAACAGAAATACCATATACGCCTTGTGGAAACGTGGAATAACCAATCGACCTAATATCATACTCGTTAATCTCCCCATCACCATTTTGATCGATATAGCGAATGTCACCGGGTTGTGGTGAGCCCCACGCCCAAGACGTGATTCCACTATCCTCAATTTCCTGTGTCGTATTATAAAACCCACTACTCTCCAAACCGAAAAACTGACCAACAGGACGCCCTGTACGCCGCATATAGTCATAAGGCCTATTCGGCTCGTCCATATATCGTATTTCATTACGAGCAAATGTATAGTTTGCCCGAAACCAATAGTTGAAATCGCCGAAATGATGATTAAACTTTGCCTCCACTTCGAAGCCTCTGTTCTCTACAGAGCTTATGTTTGCCGGGGGCAAGGGCGCTTGTACCAAAGCGGGCACCGTGCCGAGATAGGAAAGGATATTGTCCCTTTTTTCCCAGAATAAATCGCCCACGAAACCGATTTTGTTATCAAAGAGATTGAACTCCAGTCCGATGTTGGTTTTTTGTGCACGTTCCCAGGTAACATTTGGGTTTCCGACTTTACCTTCCTGCGACCCTCCGTACCATTGGAAATTTCCGGCGTTGACATCGCCAAAATTATAGCCGCCTCCGTAGTTGAAGACATCCGGTAGGTACAAAAAGCGCTCTCCGCCGATTTTATCATTGCCGACTTCGCCATAAGAACCACGAATTTTCATAAAACTCAGCCATTTTTGATTGCTCATGAACGGCTCTTCTGTCAATACCCACCCCAATGAAAATGAAGGGAAGAAACCAAACCGATTGCCTTCCGGAAAATTCTCAGAGCCATTGTAACCCATATTAAACTCGGCCAGGTATCTTTGGGCATAGTCGTATGTTACGCGCCCTACCGTACCGATGTATCCCATAGGAACCGCGTATGCGTAACCTGGGTTATGACTTTTCTCACGCATGTACAACAAGAGCCCACCGATATTGTGATCTCCGAACGTCCTAGCATAGTCCACAGCGAGTTCGGTATATATCTTACGGTTTCGGCCATACCCTTCGTTGAAAGAGAACGGTGTATCCTCACCGTTGCGGATAAATACCGGCTCGTTAATATCTTGCGGATTTCTGACAATATTATAGGTAGCCGTCCATTTATTCCGCGCTACCCAATGCTGATAATAATGGTCGTATGCCAACATCCCCCGAGCAGAGAGACCTTCTGTTATAAACCCGAGTTTATGGGTAAGCCCGATATTCGCATTCAGTGTACTATTGAAATTCCGCCGAAAACCACTGGATGTGATAAAGCTGAGCGGGTTATTGATATTAGAAGGCAACCCCTCTACATTGTCGATGATACGTCCGTCGACAATGCCCGGGTTCATCAATGGATTTGCCCGTAGCATACGGAAAAAGATCTCTCCTGCACTCTGGCCTGGAAAGTTCATATCCGCAACTTGTCCAGCCAACTTTAATGAGGTTGAAAAATTATCGTTGAAGTCTATATCAAAGTTTGACCTAAAATTATAACGTTTGTATTTGGGGTTAGCAGAGAAATCACGTTGTATTTCGTTGACTTTATATGCTCCGTTTTGCGAAAAATATCCTGCCGACACAAAATACCGGGTATCTTGAGACCCTCCGTGGATATTAAAGTTATGTTGTTGCTGAGCGGAAGTTTCTTGAAGGACTTGATCATACCAATTGGTGCTGGGACGGAATATAGGATCTGAACCCGTCCGATATGCTTCCAGATCTTGCTCGGAAAAGAAAACCTGATCCCTACCCATGTTGCGTTCGGCTTCATTGTGTAGCATGGCATATTGATAGCTATCCAGCATCTGGGGTAAGCTATTCGGCGATTGCAGACCTACATTGGCCGTATAGCTGATCTGCGGTTTTCCCGATTTACCTGATTTGGTCGTAATTAATATCACACCATTTGCCCCTCGTACACCGAATACGGCTGTGGCGGAAGCATCTTTCAAAATACTGATGTTTTCGACTTCATTTGGGTCTATTTCGTTAAAGTTACGGGGCACGCCGTCTACCAACACCAAGGGGTCGGATTCAGACCCTTCGTTCAGCGTCCCGATACCGCGAATCTTTAAGCGGGATTGGTCAAATCCGGGTTCGCCACTAGGTTGTAATGCCACCAACCCAGGTAAACGACCGACCAACGAGTTACTGATATTGGCAACGGGCGACTGTACCAGTTCTTTTCCTTCCACCGTGGATATTGCTCCCGTAAGCGTAGCTTTCTTTTGTGTACCAAATCCCACTACGACAACCTCGTCCAGTGTGGACGGGTCTTGTTCGAGCTGTACATTCAACGTGATTCGCCCTTGCAAAGGACGTTCTATACTCAGATATCCGATATATCGAAATACTAAAATCGCGCTTTCGGAGACGTTGTCCAACCGATAATAACCTTCGGTATCCGTGGTAACACCGTTAGACGTTCCCTGGACAATTATGCTCACACCTGGTAAAGGCTCTCCTTGCGTTGTCGTTACACGACCATCTACGCCTGTCTGCGCATACACCTGTCCAGCAAAGCACAAGCCTATAACGAGACAGCCAAATACTGAAAAAATTCTAGACAATACCATAATTTATTATTAACTGCATTTATAATTAGATATATAATTTTAATTTATCTTCTGTCAGCACTTCCAAAAAGTATATATGTCTACTTTTTTGGCACCGCTGCTACATATATATTTCTTGCACGCATCTCTGCATAGTCAGGTCCTTGTCCCAGCTGATCCCAAGAATTTTCCATCTGTAGGTTAATAATCAACCAAAAAAAGGCTTATCCACAAAATCAGCATAATGTGTCGCTGTTTTCACATTATCTATATAATAGTCTAATTCCGTGTCCGTATCCGAAACCTTACGTATAATGACTTTATAGTTATGCCATCCTCCGGCATTGGCGACAGCCCTAAGTTCGTTTTGCCAGTATGTCGCCGTCCAATTTGGTCCGGTTACGGTATTCTGCCAGTTGATATTATCGCCCTTAAACTCCATAATATCACTCTCTGGCGGCCAGTTTTCAACACCTGTAATCCAGAATGCCGGCCATGTACCAATTACGGTCGGCACCTGAAAATCGCCACTGATCTCCCATTCGGGAAATTCGTCGGTGACGGTGATATGCTGTTTGTAATGTATGGCTCCTGCGTGATAACGGATGGTTAACCAAGGGTCATGTCCGCTAGTGCCTTCCCACCAATCGATAACATCTGCTTTTATGCGCAATACTCCCTCTTCGAGGAGCTCGACCTGACTGTCATACATTCTCGCAGACCCATTATGCTCTATTCCCCACGGATAATACATATTCCAATGGGCATCAAAGCTTTCCGGCGAGTCAAAAGTCATCGAATCCAAAAAAACAACGGGAGGGATACCTGGTGCAGACAGCGTCAATATCCGATGTGCATCACTAAATGCGGTTCCTTCTTCATTCTGTGCAAATACAGATATATAATAATGTGTATGGTCGTTCAAAGTAGTCAAAACAAACTCGAACTCTCCATCGTCTAAGTGTGATGTTTCCAACATCTTATTGTCCAACAACGTTAGGTTGGGGTGATTGCCCCAGCATACGCCATAGCCATGTATGCTTTTGTCGCCTACTACGCGTCCTTTGACAATTACCCCTATTTCCGGGTGCTCAGTGATATCTATTAAAGTAATTTGAGGCAGTTTCAATGCTTCCCATTCGTCTTCCGTAGATTGCCGACAACTATATGCGAATAGCATCAGCATTACATAAGTGATTAAAATAAAATGTTTTCTCATACTGATTAGGTTTTTGATTAACACTACAAAGTTGTACCTAAATTCTGTTTACAAAAGGGGATATATTCTGATATATAGGGGGACAAATCCGTATTTTTTTAAAGCAATGGCAAGGTTTTGTTTTTATACCTCACATTAATTGTATACATTTATAATGTAATTATTATAAACCAATAATACCTCGTATGCGGAAGAAAATCAACCTTGTTATCTCTATATTGCTATATTATATAGCCGCCTCCGCCCAAGAAAACCCTATACATTATTTAGGCATTGAGCATGGTCTATCTAATAATAATGTGACCAAGATATATCAGGATCAAACCGGTTTCATGTGGTTTGGCACGTACGATGGGTTAAATATGTACGATGGCTATACCTTCAAATCTTACAAAAATAATCTAGGGGCTAAGGAGTCTTTGCCCGACAACAGGATAACAGACATCGTAGAGGATCATGAGGGCCTATTATGGGTAGCCACGAAAAATGGAGCTGCTTATTTATCGAAAAACCAACTTTTTTTTAGGGAACTACAATGGCTAAATAACGGAGAATACACCCCCATCAATTCCGGTATTACGAAATTTATGAACTGGAAAGACAAACGACTATTTGCAGGTACGGAGCATACCGGACTTCTGCAGATTAAAAAAGTAAAAGATGGAAGGCCTATCGGTGAGACCATCCCTTTATTATCTCAGGAGAAAAAGATAACAAGGTATACGGTAAGAGATGTTGCAGTAGATCAAAACCATTCTATTTGGGCGTTCGTTCATGAACATGGCTTATGCTACTATGATGAACGAGAAAATATCTTGATAATTAAAAGTTCAGATATATTATCAGGCACACACATGGTCATTTCTAGGGATAACGATATATGGGTTTCGGCTGAAAATGGTCTACACCGCTATGACCAAAAAAAGGGAATATACCTACATTACAGTGTTGAAAAGGGACTTCCTCAAAATCTTCTTATTACAGGGATTTATCTGGACAAAACAAACAAGATATGGATAACTACGGATGGCGGAGGGATATACATAGTGGACATTGATAACGATACGGTTAGTGTGCCGTCGAAAAATATCATGGACAATATACAAAGTCAGGCCGTCTATACCGTATATCAAGATAACCTATCCAGGACATGGATTGGGACTCTTAGAGGGGGGGTAAACATTGTTGATACGTTATGGGGCGGGTTCAAACATGTACAGGTCTCACCTGGTAAAAATACCAATAGCCAACAAAACTTTGTTCTTTCTTTCTCTCAGGATAAGCAAGGAGGAATATGGATCGGAACCGATGGGGGAGGATTATTACATTGGGACAGGAAGCAAAATACATTTAAAATGTATGAACATCGCAAAACTAATCTGTCCAATAATTTTGTAACCGCCACACTACAGAATCCAGACGGAGATGTGTGGGTCGGCACACACGGAGGAGGTATTAATCGATTGGATGTGGCCACAGGTAATTTCAAACAATACAAGTGTATTTCCCCTTCTACCGGTCACGAATTACGCAACATATGGAAATTATTTAAAGATAGTAAAGAGAGAATTTGGGCATCGACACTCAATCGAGGAGATGTGTTTATCTACAGCCCTGCCAAGGATTCGTTTGAGGTTGTGGAAGGTAAAATATATGATGCGTTGACTATTTATGAGGAAAACAGTAGCATATTCTGGTTTGGAAGTTGGTCTACACTCACTCGGTTTGACCTTGAGAGTGGAGAAAAACAAGAGATCGATATCGGCCACACGGTACGCGAGATCCATAAAGGAGACGGAAATACACTATGGATAGCAACAGAGGGGGGAGGACTATTAAAGTTTGACAAAAATACTTATAAGTATCAACGTTTTACAGAACAAGATGGGCTGTCCAGTAATACCATCCTTACGATACTGGAGGACAGTCAAAGAAATTTATGGCTATCTACTTACAAGGGGTTGAGTAAGTTTGCTGTCCACGATGAAAAATTCCATAATTATCATAAATCCGATGGATTACAGAGCAATCAGTTTAGTTATAATGCTGCGCTAAAGCTTCCATCCGGAGAAATGTTATTTGGCGGTATACGCGGATTTAACGTCTTTCATCCGGATAGCTTGGAACAGTATACACTCAATCCGCCGATCGTTTTAACCTCTTTTAAAGTTAACAATAAGCATTACGACCTGTATAGTGACGCAATAGGCAGTTTAACCGATTTAAATGCAATTTCTATGGGTTACGAAGACGCCACCTTGTCTTTCAGTTTTGCAGCTTTAGAATATTCCTTTCCAGATAAGATCAAGTATGCTTATTTTTTGGAAGGGTGGGATAACGACTGGAATTATGTCGACAATCAGCGCACGGCATTATACTCGGGCTTACGGGAAGGACAGTATACACTACGTATCAAATCAACAAATGCCAATGGGGTTTGGAACACCGAAGAAAAAGTCGTCCGCATAGAAGTTCTCCCTCCCTGGTGGAGGTCCGGCTGGGCATACATGGCCTATATTGCCAGTGGCCTGCTATTGTTGTTTATATATATACGGTATGACAGACACGAAACGAAACTGCATTATGAGCT
The DNA here is from genome assembly GCF_014692515.1 of Sphingobacterium micropteri. Classification (GTDB taxonomy): domain Bacteria; phylum Bacteroidota; class Bacteroidia; order Sphingobacteriales; family Sphingobacteriaceae; genus Sphingobacterium; species Sphingobacterium micropteri. Next base: position 219,208 of record NZ_JACOIK010000003.1, read on the forward strand.
CGAATTGGTCAAAATGAAATCTAATCAGGAAAAAGAACTCATAGACAAGAAACTGGCTTTTTTTACGCATATTGCACATGAGTTCAGAAACCCGCTGACACTTATCACCAATCCACTAAAGGAGATGCTAATTATTGCTGATGGCAACATCAATAAAAGTGAATTGACGCCTATCTATAACAATTCCAAAAGATTATTGACACTTATCAATAAACTGTTGCTTTTCAGAAAGACCGAAAGTGGTTTTGATAACCTGCGGTTAGTACGACTGGATCTGGTTAAATTGACCAATGAAGTATACCAGTGCTTCAAACAGCATGCTTCTTCTAAAAAAATAACTTACCACTTGGATTCCGATATGGAAATCTGCGAAATCCTTGCCGATCAAGAAAAACTGGAGATATGCCTTTTCAACCTGATCAGCAACGCCATTAAATATACTGCTGAACGCGGAAATGTCAGTATTAAGATAGAAACAGTCGACGACCGCGTACTTGTTCATGTTAAGGATACCGGCTGTGGGATCAGTGAGCAGGGGGGAGATCGTATATTCCAGATGTTTCAACGCGACTATAGTTCGCAAACCAAGCAGAAAGATGGATTTGGTATCGGATTATTCTTGGTGAAAAAATTCGCTGAAGCCCACAAAGGCTCTATTTCGTATCAGCCGAACAAACCACAGGGAACCTGCTTTACCTTGGCATTGCAGACCAATGAAGATTGTTTCCAAGAGTTCTTTGTATTCGAGGATGTCGCTGAACATTCGGTATATATGGAAGAAGTCTTGGACGATCTAGACAATAAGATAATGTATGACGAGGTAAATACTCACGAAGATATCGACAAAGAAGCAATCCAAAACGTGACGGATGTTACAACGACGAAAAAGACCATGTTGGTGGTAGATGACAATGCCGATATTCGTCATTACCTTGAGAATCTATTTAAAAAAGAGTATAACATCGCGCTGGCATCTAGTGGGGAAAATGCGTTGCTGTATATAGAAAAACAAGAGCCGGATATCATACTTAGTGACGTCGTTATGGAAAGCGTTTCTGGCATCGATCTATGCCAAAAGATTAAGTCTAATCCACTCTTATCGCGAATACCGTTTATTTTGCTGACGGCCAGCGCCTCGCAAGAAGTAAAGCTAAAAGGCATTGAAGTTGGCGCCGACGACTATGTCACAAAGCCGTTTAACAAGGATATTTTGGTTGCCCGTGTCAATAATCTTATACGCAGTAGAAATAGGCTACAGGATTATTTCTACAAGGAGATTACGCTGCAAAAAAACGACTATAAAATTTCATCGGAGTATAAGGAGTTTTTAGAAAAAACCATCGATACCGTAGAGCAAAATCTCGATGATCCAGATTTCAATGTGAAAATGCTAGCCGAAGAAATTGGTATGAGCCACTCCTATGTTTACAAGCGCATAAAATCTATTTCAGGAAAATCAGCTAATGAATTTATACGGTTTGTCCGTTTGCGGCATACCGCTAAGCAATTAATCGACACGGAATACACCATCAACGAAGTTGCTTTTTCAGCGGGTTTCAATGATATTAAATATTTTAGAGCACAGTTTTCAAAGCTGTTTGGTATGAACCCATCGGAATACAGGAAAAAACACCAAAGTCTAAAACAAAAGCATCGGTTGAACATTCCTAAAAAAAGTGTCTGAACCAAAGATCTTTATCTACAGATACCTCACCTAATCATCCACTTTACACTTTCTGTCCAATCGGAAGCGCCATGTTTGTTACGGGCGCGGACACGGACCCAGATACACTGCCCGGCGCTATAGCCTTTGATGATATTCTTAAACGACCGCGTGGTGTATCTCATCTCTCCCCAGGCGGGCTCTTTGGTACTGCTATCGATATGATCGGCGAGATTGTACTCGTAGATCATGTCGCGTCCTACCGGTTGGAACGAAAGTACAGCTTCGCCACTGAGGATACTGTCTTTGAGTACAGGCAAGCCGGGTGTGTCAGGACTAAGCCCTTTTTTCCGTCCTGTGAATATGGGAAAGCCGGATCGGTACAGTATCGTAAGATCCCCATCTGCAATACGGTTAACGTAGAATGCCAGTTGCTGCAGGAGGATTGCCAATCGTTTCTTGCTTTCCCGTTTTGCTTCGCGCTGCAACAGACTTCCGCTAAGTGCTTTATGGAGTTTGCTTTCATAATCTATTATTGCAGCTTTCAATTCTGGAAGTGCAGGGATAGGGGATGGAAAAATGGTTTCGTCGTCCAGTCCGTGTAGGATTGCTTTTGCTTGGATGGCCAAATGGGCGTCTTTTGTGCGAAAGAAACTTGATTTAGCACGTTGGTATTTCATGTTTTCTCTTTGATCGATTGGGTTTGTCCGGTAGGTTGTTACTTGCGTCCGAAAACAAACTGCTTGATTCGGAGAGGCGTGTTAAATATAGCTAAAAGTAACTGCTTAAGCAAAATTCCTGTTTACATTTTGTGTTAGGGGGAACGGTTTTGCGATGGAAGCAATAGCTTTTTGGCGAAGAGTGAATGGTTTCTCCCTAGAGGCAATCCCTTTCTGGGAGAACGTAACTACTTGCTCGATTAAGGCAACCGAACGATAAGTATGAATACGTAGTATTATTATAATGTTACGTAGTTCCCGCGAGGAGGGAATGCTTTCCGATAAAAAGCAAATGGTAATCTGAGAAAGGTAGAATGGTTTTCTGAAAAAGTGTCTAGGTCTCGCAATAAAGCCACTGTTCTTTCGGAAAAAGTAGCTAGTAACCAGCTAAAAGGGAATGGGTTCACCGAAAAAGCGTTTAGGTCTAGCAATAAAACCATTGCTCTTTCGGAAAATGTGAGTGGAAATCAGTAGAAAGGGAAGAGAGGTAGCAAAAACGGGAACTGTTCGACTGAAAAAGAAAGTGGGAACAACGTGAAAGTGTTTATTTTTTGTGTCGTTTATATACGTATAGGAAAAAGTAGGATACCCGTCTACGAGAAGAAAACGGTGGTCTTGTAAAAGTGAATGGTAAATCGAAAAATGTACTTGCAGCTGCCGAGAAACCAGTTAGCTTTCCGCTCGCCTCAGTTCGGAAAGCACAAAACCCGCAAAGAAACGGCCCGAAAGGGGGGTGGAAAAGACAAAAGGTGAACACCTTTTGCTAAGAAGTCGTTAGATGTTTAATAATGTTACGTAACCTTATTATAAGGCTACTTTGTTTTAGTTCTTAATGATGGATTTACCAAAGAAATATTCTCACAAATAGTGTTTGAATCTATAAAACAGTTGGGGCTTATAATCCCCATTTTTCTATTAATTTATCAGCCTCCGCTTTGGTGAGATGAATAACCGCGCCATGCTTGAGTGAGGTAAAATTAGTAGTTTTCATAACGCCTTGGTTGAACTGTCCGAGATTTTGGAAGTTTACGAAATCTGTTGTTTCACTGAAACCAAAATTGTGAACCGATTGCCCGTAGCAATCATACATCAGTACCCATTTTTCTTCGCCAATGCGTTTCCATACGTTAGGAGCTTCACAGGCTTGAGGTTCCGGATCATACCAACGAGGGTCGAATACGTAACCTCCGTTTGCACGATCCGATACAGCTTGCTTAATACCCGCGACCCCATCATGCGAAACGTAGAACATCCGGTATTTGTCGCCTACTTTAGTAATATCGGCATCCAATGCAGTGATTTTTTCGTCGGGATATTCAAATAGTATCTGCGGGGTGGATTCCAAACGGTCGAAATCATCATTGACATAAGCGTAATATAATTTTGCGGCATCTGTGCGGTGCCGCATGGTAAAGTAAATCATCAGTTTTCCGACTTCTTCATCGAAGGTGATCTCGGGAGCCCATGCACATCCGATATCCTGAAAGAAGGGAGCCTGGTTGTCTAACCGTAGGTTTGCGCGTTTCCAATGGATCAGATCGGGGGACTTCATGAGGACCAACCCGCGGTTGTTTCCCCAGCCATAGTCTTCGCGCTCCCATTCGGCATCGCGATATCCGGCTTGCTGAGCATAGATGTGCAGATCGGTCATGGCTAGATAAAAGGCTCCGTCCGGGCCCCGGTAAATATGTGGATCCCGGATACCTTTTTGGTCGGCAATAGTATCGCCCGCGATAATGGAGTTGCCGTCGTTCAGTGCGGTAAAGGTATAACCGTCATGGCTTAACGCCATATGTAAACTATGGGTGTCGTCGTTATGAAAAACCATGAGGTAAGCACTCATGTCTTTTTCTGTCGGAGCTTGTTGTGCTTTACTTTGTGTGACGCCGATAACCACACAGTATAAAAGCAAGAGGGGGCTAAGATAGGTCTGTCTTTTTATTGAATTTGTGTTCATCATATAAAGGTTTACATCTAGGTGTAACAATAAAATTTCTTAAATAAACGAAATTTACTTGACAAATGTAAAAATAACATTTATTTTTATTTCACACTATGGCCATTGGCTTGGATGAATGGATTTTAAACCTATTTGGGCAATTTACAGACACAAAAACGGGCATATTTGTACATTTTTGTGCAGCAATATCCAAATTTATAGACTTAATCAAATGACATGGATAATATGGTCAAAAAAATATGCTACATAGTTTTACTTCTTTTAGCGCATCTTTTGAATGTTGCTGCTCCAGTTTTCGGACAAGGATATGAAGTATCTCCCGAAGGAGCATGGTGTTGGTTTGCCGATCCGAGAGCTATCCATCATGAAAACCCCAAAAAGAAAATCCAAAAAACATATATCGGTTATATTGATGTGCACGGCAACATCAAGGCGATGCAGTACGACTTCGTAAAAAACGAACAGGTGGAGGTATTGATACGCTCTTGGTTTCAGCCCGACGATCACAATAATCCTACGTTTTTAGTGTTACCCGATGACCGGGTGATGGTATTTTATTCCCGCCACACCGATGAACGCTGTTTTTATTACCGGATTTCACAAAAGCCAGGTGATATCACGACACTAGGTGAAGAAAAAAGGCTGGAAACAGATCACAATACAACCTATCCGTCACCTTTTATCTTGGCAGACGATCCGGAACATTTTTATCTCTGTTGGCGAGGGCTGAACTGGCATCCGACGATCGCTCGTTTGTCCTTACCGGATGCAGCAGACAATGTAGCCTTTGTAGGTGAACCACGTCAGATTGTCCAATCTACAGGTTCCCGACCTTATGCTAAATATGTATCCAATGGTAAAGACAAAATTTATATCGCGTATACAACAGGACATCCAGATAATGAAAATCCAAACTTTTTGTATTTCAGTTATGTGGATATAAATAGCCTGACATTGCACGATGTACAGGGTACTGCACTCGCGAAAATTGAAGAGGGGGCTTTTCGTGTCAACAAAACCGATGCATATCTACAAGAGTTTCCGGCCACCGTGGTGGATAATCCAGAACAGCGTGATTGGGTTTGGCAGGTGGCCATTGATAAAGATGGCTCTCCGGTCATTGCCTTTGTGCGGATCAGTGAAGACAAAAAGTCGCACGATTATTATTACGGGAGGTGGACAGGAGCAGCGTGGGAAAAGACGTTTTTAGCAAACGGTGGCGGACATTTTCACCAGACGGAAAACTTAGAAATGTGTTATAGCGGCGGAATGGCAATTAATCCGGATAAGGTAAATGAGATATATTGTTCCGTCCCAATGGATGGTACGCATGGATATGTATATGAGTTGATAAAATATACCCTTGATGATGCCGGTGATATCCTGTCGACGGAAGCGATTACCTCCAACTCACCTAAGAATAATATACGACCTTATATGATCAAGGGAAGTCTGGGGATACCGCTGCGCCTGACTTGGATGCATGGGGATTATTATGATTGGATTGTAAGCAAGTCGCGTCCGGGTTATCCAACGGCGATTCACAGTGACTTTGAAGGCATGAACACGGCTGTTGATCTTGCCAAAGGAGTCGTTAGCAAGGAGAATGGTTTTCAAGGCAAACTTGGCAAAAGATTTACCATTTCATTGGATGTAGTGACCGATACGACAAATTATGAAGGCACGTTGTTCCAGATTGGAGATTTGTCTTATCGGTTGGATAGCAATAGCTTGAAACCACAAGTTGAGTTTAAAGGAACAATATACCCTAGCACGAATGTACTTGGCTCTGCAGATAGTTGGAGACAGTATAACCGTGGTACAAGCGGAAAATGGTATGTTCCTGAAAAACTACAGCGTTTCAAGTTGATCTTAACGTATGAAAAAGGAATCTTGTATACCTATATCAATGGTCTGTTAGATCAATGTATAGTGATTGGGAAAATCAATCAACCAGCTGTTAAATGGACATCCCTCAATAGTTGGGTTCAAGGTATTCACGTTTATAATCGCGTATTAAATAATCAGGAGATAATCGCCCTCCATTAATCTAACACATATATTCAGACAAAATATGATGAAAAGTTCAGACCAAGTATCAAAAACCCTATTGGGCGCATTGTTTTTCTTTTGTTTATTGTTCCACCCGCCGTATATACACGGGCAATCGCAAACGCAGGAATCTAAATTTGAGGGGTACTTATTTGCTTATTTTGAAGGCTCGGGCGAAAGGGACGAACAGGAACAACTTCGCTTGGCTGTTAGTGCGGATGCAACAAATTGGACAGCCCTGAATGGAAACAGACCTATTCTGGCGTCCTCCGATATCTCCCAAACCGGGGGTATACGTGACCCACATTTGTATCGGAGAGAGGGGGATGATCGTTTCTATATGGTCGCGACAGATATGTTTACGATGCGCGACGGTTGGGATAGCAACCCGGGTATTATCTTAATGAAATCGGACGATCTGATCGATTGGAAGCATAGTATTTTGGATCTGGCTAAATTATACCCTAAAAAGTTTGGGAATGTGAAATGGGTATGGGCACCGCAGGTTTTCTATGATAAAAAAGTAGGAAAATACCTCGTATATTTTACCGTTCGCTTGCATGACAATACCAAACTGGATTTTTATGGCGCGTATGCGAATAAAGATTTTACAGGATTTGAAAAAGAGCCTACATTGTTGTTTAGCCCCAAGTTTGGCGGTATCGATGGTGATATTATTTACAAAGATGGGCTTTACCACTTCTTTTATAAAGGAAATACCAAAGACGCCGAAGGGAAAGAATTCAAAAATGGCATTCAACAAGCAACCAGTAAATCGTTGAAAGGGCCTTGGAAAGAGGATTTTATCTATTTGGATGCCTATGCGGATACATCTATGGTGGTTGAAGGATCGAGTGTCTTCAAGCTGAATGATAGCGATGAATATATCTTGATGTATGATCTTTATGCTGACGGACGGTATGAATTCCAACGGAGTACGGATTTGTTTGACTTTACAACGGAAACAGAATCATTTAATAAGAATTTCCATCCGCGTCATGGAAGCGTCATTGGCATTACGAAACAGGTAGCACGTCGTCTACATGCGAAATGGGGAGGTGTGCCGACGGCATTGCTACAGCCTCTCGAAAAAGGAGATCGTTATCATTTCGAAGCAAAAGGCAACCCGATTATTACCCATCATTATACGGCAGATCCTGCGGCTCTTGTACAAGGGGATACCTTATGGTTATATGCTGGGCATGATTTTGCGGGAGGTCAGCGGGGATATAAGATGAAAGACTGGTTGGTGTTTTCTACGACCGATATGAAAAATTGGACAGAATATCCAGTGCCGATGAAAATAACGGATTTTTCCTGGGCAAAAAGTGGTGATGCGTTTGCGGCAGATATGGTGAAACGTAACGGCAAATATTATTGTTATATCAGCACGAACTGGTCGGGAATCGGCGTCGCCGTGTCTGATCGTCCCGAAGGGCCATTCAAAGACGCTTTGGGTAAGCCGCTGTTGACAAATGATGACTGTTTTGCATCGACCCATTCCTGGGCTTGCATTGATCCGGCAGTATTTATTGATGACGATGGACAAGCATGGATTTTTTGGGGAAACAGAGAGTGTTATTATGCGAAGCTAAAAGATAATATGATCGAGATTGATGGCGAGATCAAACAAGTACAATTTGATGGCTTTAGCTTTACCGAGGCACCATGGATCCATACCTATAATGGCAAGTATTATTTGACCTATGCCACGGAATTTCCCGAAAAAATTGCGTATGCTACGGCAGACAATATCGAAGGTCCCTATGAATATAAGGGTATTCTCAATGAAATTGCTGGCAATAGCAACACGAACCATCAGGCTATCGTCCAATTTAAAGGAGATTGGTATTTTATATACCATAATGGCGGTATTAATACGGATGGAGGCAGCTATAGCCGTTCGATATGCATCGATCGGTTATACCATGATGATGACGGGACAATCAAGCGTATTGTGATGACCACAGAAGGGGTACAATAAAGAAAAGAAATAAATAAAGAAAAAAGCGCTTTGTTTTGTTACAGCGCTTTTTTCTTTATTAGTTTAACGTAATCTCTACATCGGCTGCTTCTAGCCAAGGAGCTGTAAACCGCACAGCTAATTTTTCGTCTGGATTCCCATTGGCTTGTACATATACAATCATTTTACCGTGGTATACACGTTGTTTATTGTCTGTGTAATCACCCATATCGGAGTTATTACCAGCTTCCATGCCTAGCAATCTACCCTTTCCAGCAACTTGGCAGGTGATTTCATCCTCCGCCAAGATAACCGGTAGGCCATCCTCATCGACAATCTGCAATTCGATTTGTGCAACACCTCCCTGAGCTTGCACGGACGTACTATTCGACGGTATGATCTGGATAGCATGCGGCTTTTTACTGGATTGAATATGTTGACGAACTACCTCTTGGTTGTTGTCATCTAGTCCGATCACTTCCAGTTTTCCAGCTGTATATGGAATATCCCAGTAAATAATTCCATGCTCATCGTTGTAGGCTTTGGTTTCACCAACTACTTTTCCGTTGAGTTCTAGTCGTGCTTGTGCACTGTTGGTGTAGCACACCACGCGTATCTGTTGTCCTTCTTGATAATTCCAGGTCGGCCAAGCATCCATGGATGGAGCCTGATCTTTTTGTTGCCCTTGTTCGGCTTCTAGTCTAGACCATACATCGGTCGCAGCACCACCACCTTGTAGCGGATATGTGCCTAAGTGTGCCACGGGTTTGTCTGCCCATAGCGCTTGACGGAAATGCCCACGTGGTTTCACAAAACCTGCAAAATCTAATAATCCGGAATAGAACCCACGAGATGGCCAGCGGCCGGATTCGCCAAGATAGTCGATACCTGTCCAAAGAAACTGCCCGAAGATATGTTCGTTGTCACGTACAGCTTTCCACGCACCCATGTCGTGGCGGTTTTCACTTCCGTAAATAACACGTGCGGGATACCGCTCATGATCCCGATGGTAAAAGCTTTCGGTATAATTATAGCCGGCGATATCTAATGCACTAGGATACTCCGTTTCATTAGACATGGCTACCCCTGCTAATCCAGCCGTTATCGGGCGGTTGTCGAATTTGCGCACGACCGCTGCGAGACGTTTAGCAATAGCGCCCAGACGCATTGCATCTGGAGCATCTTTTTTGTATCCTCCAAACATGGCTTGTGTAAACCCACTTTCGGCACCACCATCTAGCACGGGGTGGGAGTAGGGATCGTTAGGATAATCTACCTCATTACCGATACTCCAGGCGAAGATGGAGATGTGGTTGCGGTCGCGTTTCACCATGTCTTCCAGATCTTTTTCGCCCCATTCTTCAAAGAAATCATACGATCCTTGGAATCCTGGCGTTCCTACGTTCCAGCCTTCCAACCATTTTCTCTTAGGAAATTCCCATTCATCATATGCTTCGTTCATGACGAGGAGGCCAAGCTCATCGCACAACGCATATAAAGAAGGAGCTTGCGGGTTATGACTGGTACGGATAGCATTCACGCCGAGTTCTTTTAAAGCTAATAAACGGCGACGCCAAACTTCCGGATAGGCTTCGGCACCTAACACACCCGAATCATGGTGGATACAGACCCCTTTCATTTTCATCCATTCACCGTTAAGCGCAAAACCTTTGTTAGGATCAAAAGTTAAGGTACGGAAGCCTGTTTTGACTTCTGATTCGTCGATCTGCTCTTTTCCTTGTAGAACGCGGGTCCTTAATGTATACTGATGTGGCGTTTCTAAGCTCCACAATTTTGGGTTTTTCACGTCCAGTGAGGTTTGTACCTCTTCACGCCCACCAGCCGCCAATGTTGTTTTTGTGGTTTTCTTTGCTACGACCTGACCTTGGGGATCTAGAAGTTCTGTCAGTACAGACAACGATGTTGTTTGGCCTGTTTCATTTTGTACAGCCGTTTGTACGTGCAGTGTTCCCCGGTTGTTTTTAACTTCCGGATAGGCGTACACACCCCATTGCTCTATATGGATTGGGTTAGCACGTACCAACCATACATCTCGATAGATTCCTGAACCGGTATACCAGCGGGAGTCGGCGTCTTGGCTGTGGTCTACTTTGACCGCTATAGTGTTTTCTTCGCCATATTTGATATAGGGTGTAATGTCGTAGTTGAGCGAGATATATCCATTCGGACGTTTGCCAATCGATTGTCCGTTGACAAACACTTCACTGCGGTTGTACACGCCTTCAAAATAAATATAGAGTTTTTTACCCTTGTCTTTCTGCGAAAAGTTTATGGTCTTTCTATACCATCCAATACCGCCGGGTAGGTATCCGGTGGCACTTGCCAAGGTAGGACTCAGGGGCTGTTTCACACTCCAATCGTGCGGCAGTTGAACAGAACGCCATGAGCGACCCAATTGATCCTGTGCGATAGCTTGGTCGGTATCGCCAAGATGGAAACGCCAGTTATTATTTATTTTTTCTGCCTGGCCGAAGCCCGGTTGTGCGAAGACGGCGTATGGTATTCCACCTGTGAGTAACCAAACGAAAGCTAGGGGTAATAAAGACTTTGTTTTTATCATGCTATATCAAATCAAGTATCAGATGCTATAAATTAATTTTTTGAACCTGCGTATAATACAGTTCTCCGGAAGCAGTGGATTTTACACCTATCCGTATGAAAATGTATCCTAGACTACTTAGGGTCGCTGGAATCTCGGCCGTTATACTATTTGTTCCGTCTATCGTAATGTCGGCAGCAGGTATCGAGGTTTTATGGTCATGGCGGACATCATCGATTAGCATATTTTTGCCAAAGTAGATATTTACATTGTCTAAAGTCGCAGTTTCTGCCACTTTGTTTAATGTGAAGTCCGCCGTAACCGTGCCATCATTCTGTTGGATACTGCTATTGCTCACTGTAAAATAGGGTTGTACCGGGACGTCTATTTCGGTATGCCCGTTTACCTGAATGACAAGGGTATCCGTCAATTCTGGAAGCCAAGGGGAATTGGCCTTGCGTACTAATTTGTATTCGCCGTCAAATAAAACAGCAGAGAAAGTGCCGTCGTGTGCGATGTGGATCGGAAACTGTGCACTTAGTTCCTGTCCGTCGTCCCATAGTTCAAGCTGTGGGCCGTTTGTACGGACACCGACAGGTTCGCCATTATAGACGACTCTACCGCTTAGCGTAGACGTGGGTTCCGAAAAATTATCGTATTCGCAACCTGTAAATATGCAGGTTGTTACTGTAAGTAGTATTAAAATGGATGTTTTTATTTTCATGACTTTCTAGAATTAATGAAATGGATTTCTAACCAATTTCGGGTTATTATTCAACACAGCTTGGTCAATGGACGAATAATAGTTTGCCATGCGGAAAAGACGCGCTCTACGAAACCGTGCGGGTCGGATCGTCTCGAAAATGTACTTTCCATGATCTGGATGACCGGGACGTACGATAAGGTAGCTATACAATCCGCGTACGACGGCATTTGGACCACTTTCTGAGCCGTTCCAAACCTGATGCGCAATCCGCCATCTTTTTAAATCGAAAAAGCGGTGATCTTCAAAGGCGAGTTCTACCCGACGCTCATTGCGGATGATATCCGTAGTCAGTTGTTGTATGCTATTAGGTTCAAACCCAGCGCGTTCCCGTAAAGTGTTCATATAATCTACAGCGTTAGCCTCGCCCAGTTCAAAAGCAGCTTCTGCCGCATTCAAGTAGATTTCGCCCATACGGAACCAGGGCCACCAATTTTCTGCGGCTATACCTCTAGCACTGGCACCAGCAGCATCACTCACAAACTTACGGATGTAAAATCCCGTATTACTAACGTCTTGTGCATTGTCAGACGGACCGTCAAATCCGGTCCATAATACCTGTCGTTTTGTGCCGCCGTCGTCATATTCAAACTGATCACCTAAGCGCGCGGAGGTGCGGAACTGGTAGCGTCCATTCTCCCAGACAGCAACACCAGCCTGCATACTTACTTCACGGCCTTTGAACGTTGCTCCGGGGTATACGACGGTTCCTGCTAAACGAGGGTCTTTGTCTGCGAATAAATCTGCAGGATGTTCGTAACGGATATAATCTCCCGAGCCGTCTTTAATGCGTAAGGAACCTTTGCTGCCATCTAAATAATCGAAACTTTCGACGAAGCTTAACGACGGTGTCAAGGTAGATGACGACTCGTTGTCTTCTGTGAAACTTTTTACGATGTTGTCATACGTAAACCAATGGGATTTTACACCTTGTTTAAAATCTTTGGCGAAGATTACCTCCGTCGTCGATTTGGTATTGAGCATATCATAAAAATTTGCTCCTTTATCGCTGTTGGCATCATAGAGACTATAGGTGGAATTGCTTAAGATTGCTTTTGAAGCAGTAAGTGATTTTGTATAATAATCATTAGCCATCGATGCCGGAATGCCAACCTCGCCGCCCGGAGTGGATATTGGAGAGCCCATTAGCGCATTGTATTTCGAAATAGAACCGGCGTAAAGCATAGCTCTACTTTGTAGGGCCAGAGCTGTTACGGTGTTAGCACGTGTCCTGCTACCACTGTTCAAGGCTAAATTATCCTTAATGTCCTCTAATTCATCGAATACAAAATCATAGATTTCATGTTCTTTAGAACGCGGTATTTGTAAATAAGTAGGGTCGCCTCCGAAGTCGTAAATCAACTGTTCGGTAACTAAGGGAACGCCTCCCATTCTTTTTACAAGTTCAAAATAAACGAAGGCTCGTATAAAACGCAGTTCTGCTATGAAAAGTTCCTTTTGTTCCGGTTCGATACTTACGGAATGTTCCTCAATATTCTCCAAGGAAAGGTTAATATCCCGGATTAGTGCATAGTCCCAATAGCGGCCGTAATCATCCCCATATTGGAAATCATTTCGCCAGTTTTGGTCTCGGTGACCGGACCACATCGCATCGTCGATCTCCGACATGCCTCCTGTATTGAACACACCGTGTAATTGCGGAAGGCGATCATAATAGTTGGCTAATAGAGAAGTGAGCAATACAGGGTCGTTCCATAATTGTTCATCTGTAATAATGTCTTTTGGATCACGATGCAACCAATCCTCATGTTTGCAACCTGCTGTGAGAAGCAGGGTCATCAAAGATATTGTAATAAATATATTTTTCATGTCTTATACGTTAGAATGTGAAGTTAAAACCGACTAAGAAAGTACGCTGTTGGGGATATACTACAGCTGCAGGTGCTTCTATTTCAGGGTCGATCTGAAATTTTCCTACATTGTCGAACGAGAATAAATTGGAGCCTCGTACATATACTCGGATTTTATTAGCTTTTATTTTCGTTAAAATCGGACTAGGCAAGCTGTACCCAAGTTCTAAATTACGTACACGCAGGTACCGGACATTGGTGAGCCAAAAATCACTGTTTCTAGCGTTAGGTCCAGAATGGCCTTCGCGGATAGCAGGATAATATCCTGAAATCCACTCGCTATTTGGATCATAGGGATCTTCACGATGCCAACGATCTTCTAACAGATAAGCGGGTGAATTTCCACCGCCATGGAAAGCATTTCGTAACTCGTAATCTTGGTTCCAAGATTGTATGGACCCACCGGAAAAATCGATATTTAGGTCGACACCTTTGTAGTCTAATCCGATACGCCCCCCGAAACTCATCATTGGTGCCCATCCTGTCGGATAGCCGATAGGGCGCTCGTCTAAGCCATTGATGATCCCATCGCCATTCACATCTTTATAGATGAAATCGCCTGGAAGCTGGCTAGCATTGTTTTGACCATCGTTATCTATCGGGTGGTTACGAATTTCTTCTTCGGATTGAAAGCGGCCTACTACTTGATATCCCCACCAAACGCCTCCCCAACGGTCTTCCGCAGAATTTCGGTATTCGTTCCAGAAGTTATCGAAACGCGGTTTATAAGTTTCGATACTTCGATATCGAGAGAAGGTGAAGTTTCCGCTCACCACATAATTTAATTCGCCTACGCGATCTTGATAGGTAATGATACCTTCGGCACCGTAGTAACCGTTTTTGTTCAGGTTCTCGTTTGGCAATCCGTAGCCTACTTCACTCGGTAACAGGACATCATAGCGTGCTGCCGGAGCTCCTGTTCGGATAATCTTAAAAAGATCGGCTGTTACCGTTAGTCTCGACTGTAGCATAGCGAGATCAAGACCGATATTATAGTTTGTATTTTTTACCCAAGAAAGATTAGTTACTGGCAATCCGCGAGGACGTAAACCATTCACATACTCGCCATCAAGAACAGCACTTCCCTGATTCCAATTATACCCGCTTAAGAAACCAAACATGTTCACACCCTGTTCAAGTCCTGTCTGTCCGACAGATGCCCTGATCTTGAGATCGTCAATGGTATTTTTTAGGGACTCAAAGAAGGTTTCGTCTGATATGCGCCAACCTAAAGATACTCCTGGGAAGAACCCCCAGTATTTCCCAGGCGCATAAAGGTAGGAAGCATCATAGCGTCCTAACGCTTCGACGAGATATTTACCTTTATAATTATAGTTTACACGACCGATATAGCCAGCGCGTGCTTCATAATTCCATCGATCGTTAAACGAGTTCATTTCATCAAATTGCATCAATGGAAGATAATTATTGCTTGGGTTGGATCCCATCTCCAAGTAGTTGCGATCGTAATCAGACCGTTCATATCCGAAGGTAGCAGAAAGGGCGTGATCGCCGAACGTTTTGTTATAATCTAATTGGAATTGCGCATATCGGTTAACGACTTCGCGCTCTGTTTGGTAGCGCCAGCGGGAGTCTGTACCATGACTACGACGATACGCGTCATTTTCGTAAGTGTACACGTCATACGTATATTGAAATCCATCAAATTTATTGTTCGTGTAATTATAGGATACTGTACTCTTGGCCGACAGACCGAAATCAAATTTGTATTGTGCATAGAGGTTGATATTGGCATTGCGGTACAAGTTGTCTTTGTAGCCAGCGATATCCCTACTAAAAATAGCCGGGTTATAAGCAAAATCATGTGTATGATTTGGGTATTCCGGGTTGTCGTTTGCGTAAGGACCGACGACAGGACGATTTTTAAAAATAGCTAAGATAGAAGAAAAATAGCCGTCACCTCCCGGTAAACCGACATCTTCACTTTTCTCTTGTCGTCCAGAGATTTGCGAACCGATCGTTAATCCTTTCAAAACGGTTGCTTCCATATTGGCCTGTAAATTGGTTCGGTTATATTGGAAATCTCGGATCATAGCTTCTTGGTCAGTGCGGCCTATAGAAAGAAAATAATTTGATTTCTCCGATCCACCATTGAGATTAGCATTGATATAGCGCTGTGGAATATTTTTGCGGACCACCATATCGTAATAATCGTATCCCTGATAACCAGGCTCTGTGCCTGCTTGCCATTTCGCGTATTCTTCGGGGCTATAGACCTCCGCAGGATTTCTTCTCTCATTTTGTGCGGTTTCTATCTTTCCCCTTACATACTGTGCGGCATTAGCCAGAGTAGGAAATCGAGTAAGGTTTTGCCAGCCAAAATAGCCATTGACGTTTACGCGGGTCGTTTCACCTTTTGTACCTTTTTTTGTTGTTACCAATACAACGCCATTTGCTGCCCGCAAGCCATAGACGGCAGCAGAAGCATCTTTCAATATGGAGATGCTTTCGATATCTTCTGGATTAAGGGCGTTGAATGCATCTGCTCCTGAAACTTCTGTCGAACCGACCCAGTCGTTACCAGAAGCTCCACCATAAGGAATTCCGTCGATCACGTATAAAGGAGTGCCCATATTCCGAATCTCAATGGCAGCTCCTTTTCCGGGACGGGCATCTTTTGCCCGTACAGAGATACCCTGTACTTTCCCCGCAAGTGCCCCGGCCATTGTGGTGGAAGAGGAGCGAACGATATCCTCTGATTTGATATCGCTTACCGCACCGGTCACATTTCGACGGGATTGTGTACCATAGCCCACTACGATTACATCATCTAAAAATTGATCATCACTGTCCAAACGAATACTGAAATTTGTTCTTCCGGCGATAGAGACCGTTTGCGATTTATATCCTATGTAGGAAATAAGCAGTGAATCGCCTTGTCCCGTAAATTTAAATCGTCCTGAAGCATCGGTGGTGGTTCCGTTTGATGTACCCTTAATAAGTACACTGGCACCGGATATGGGATCGTTGTTATTATTTACGACACTCCCCGTAAATGTTTGCTGTCCATGCACAAATAATGGTAGCATCCATATTAGTACATGTAAAAGAATAGGTTTAAAATTTACCATAATATGTAGTTTTGTTAATTATTTTGCGGTTCAATAGCTAATAAAGAAACATGGAATGTATAAGAAGCTTATTTTCTCCAGTGTAGATTATTATCAAATTTATAATTGAAAACGCACTTCAAACATAACAGATTATCGACTTATGGGACATATATAAATCCGTCAGATTTCGATAGTATTTTCGTCAAAATATTGGTTTTATTTGCTTTCTGAGGCGTTTTTTAGATATTCGGAAGGTAGTAGGCCAAATTCCTCTTTGAAACATTGGCGGAAGTAAATAGTACTATGTATCCCCACCATAAAGGAAGCTTCAGTAATATTGTATCGGCCGGATTGAAGCAGGGTGGCAGCTTTTTGAATACGTATCTTACGAACCAGCTGATTGATGTTTTTTCCGGTCAATGCTTTGAGTTTTCGATACAGTGTCGATTGGCTCATATTCATTTTTTCCGCTAGCTTGGCGGCATCTAATACATCATCCTGCATGTAGCGTTCTACGATTTCTACAAATTCCTGAACGAAGGTATTTTCCTTCCAAAGGTCGGTATCCAGTTCATTCGTAGGTTTCTCTGTCTTTGAAGGTAGTTTCTGCAACACATAGTTGTGGATATTCTTTCGATTGGATAAAATATTTTCAATGCGTTTATGCAACAAAGCCGGATGTACAGGCTTAATTAAATATGAATCTACGCCTAGCTCATATCCTCGTTGTCGGTCTATCTCCTGATCTTTTGCTGTAAATAGAATAATCGGAATATGGCTGGTGGAACGATTTTCCTTGAGCTTCCCGACCATTTCAAATCCATCTAGACCCGTCATCATCACATCGCTGATAATAAGATCTGGGATATGTTTGGTTGCGGCATCCAAGCCTTGGATGCCGTTGTCTGCCAAGAGGACGGTATAATGTGTTTCTAAAGAAGCGACTATATAATTTCTTAAATCGACATCGTCCTCCACGATTAAGATAACCGGTTGTGAATCTTCATTTTCCAAATGGATAGTATCATCAGCCATTTTCTCTTGTTGAGGTGTAATTGCAATGTGGTTGGTTAGCAAGCGGACACAAAATTCAGTGCCTTCTCCAGCCTTACTTTTTATATCGATTTTTCCATAATGTACGGCGACCAGTTCCTTGACCATAGCCAGACCAATTCCGGTCCCCGGTTGTGCTTGATGATCAATTTGAAAAAAACGATCATAGATGCGTTCCAAATATTCGTCAGGAATGCCACATCCCGTATCTTTTACACGCAGCACGGACCAGGTATTGAGCTGATCCTGTTCATACGTTAGCTGTATATCGATCGCACCCGTGTTGGTATATTTGTAGGCGTTAGACAACAGATTATCTAAAATAATATGGATAATTTCGGCGTCGAACGTCGTACGTAAATCTGGAGAGGGTAGCTTACAACGTATCTGTAGCGTATCTTTGACGTTCAACTCCACATATTTATTAACGAGATCTTGCACCACCTCTCCTAAATAGCCTTCACCGAGTACAAGTGGTTTGTGTCGTGATTCTACTTTTCGGAATTCCAACAATTGATTGACCAGATTAAACAGACGGTTCGAACTCTTTTGAACCACCTGTACTAATTTTTTTTGTTTTGTGGATAGATTGTTCTCCCGTAGCAGATCGTCCAACGGTCCTAAGATAAGCGTGAGTGGCGTCCGCAGTTCGTGTGTGATATTGGTGAAGAAATGCAGGCGTTCTGTTGCAAGCTGCTGCTGTTGTTGATGTTCTAGTTTTTTTAGTCGTAATTCCCCTTCGGCTTTGATCTTCCGATGATAAAAAAAGATAACGGCAAAAGCAATGCCACTCGCCATTAGGATATAGAGTGCCTTTGCGTACAAACTAAGGTAGTAGGGTGGCGTAATATTGATCGATAGACGTGTGACATCACCCGACCAGTTTTCATTTTTTAATCGTGCACGTATAAGTAGGTCGTAGTTTCCGTATGGAATATTTCTGAAATTCAAAACCTGTTCACCTCCGATATTCGTCCAGTCGCTGTCAAAGCCTTGCAGCTGGTAGCTAAATTCCATCAGTCCGTGTAAGGCATAATCCGCAGCACTAAATTCTATACTGAAGCTGTTTTCCTGATAAGATAACCGGAGTTGTTGGATGCCATAAGTTTGTTTCTCCTCCTGTAAAGGAGATTCTCCGCTACGGAAGGTGGTGAACTTTCGAATATGGACGGGGGATATGGGGAGTTGAATAGGTATTTCTTTTGGATCAAAAAAACATATCCCATTTTGCATGCCGAAGAAGAGATAATGCTGTTTATTAGTCGCCACACTGCTGTTTTTAAACCCACCTAAAGGGATACCAAAGTCTTGGTCATAACTAAAAAAACGGTTGCCTTTTGGCACGTACCGCAGTAGGCCGGCTTTAGTAGAGCACCAAATATTTCCATTTCGATCTTCGGCAATGGCTTGTATAAATAGCCAGGCGTTGGGTTTAGGCGGAATAATATTGTTCAATGTGCCGAGCTCTTGTTTTGCGTATTGCACCGCCATACCCTCATTGGTCGCAATCCAGATGTTGTTTTCACTGTCCCGGAACAGGTGATTAATGCTGTTGCTTCTAAGTCCGCTATGGGTATCGAAGTGGGCAATCAATGTACGATTTTCGGCAGAAAACACATAAACACCTTGTCCATAAGTTCCCACCCAGATATTCCCAGAACTGTCTTCTACGAGTGAACGCGGAGCGTAGTCACCCAACGATGGTATGTTGATACGTAATTTTTCGAACGTTTGGGATAGGGGGTCATAAATGACCAATCCATTTATTGTACCAAGCCAGATCTTTCCGTTTCGATCTTCCAGAATGGCGCGTACTTCATTCAATTCTCCATCGAGTTCAATCTTGTACCATTGCTTTGTAGGTGTATGAAACCGAGTGACACCTTTATCGACTAATCCTAGCCATATGTTGTCCTGTCGATCTTGATAAGCCGTTAGAAAAGTCTGATCGCGTATGTTGTCGGGTGCTTTAACCTCCTCTACAAGATTTTTATCCGCGACCCATCTAAGCAGTCCAGATCCTTCCGTAATGAACCAGCCTGTATTTTGTCGATCGATAACTATTCCACTAACGACGGCTTTTACATCAGGAAGCGTTTGGAAAAAGGGTGTAAAATGGCTGGCGAAACCCAATCCACTGCCGTATAAGGCTAACCAGACATTTCCAAATTCGTCGGCTATCATATCCTGAACAGAAATGGAATTGCTAATATCAACTGAACGTACATTGTCGACGTATAGGAATTCTTGATCTCTATTGTAACGAGGTGTTAAAACATAAACGCGGGAAGGTTCCGTTCCCACCCATATATCCTCGCCGATTTCCCGAATAGTATGTACAAATGGCTCGTTGGCACTGCCTATTGTAGAATGGAGCGGTACATGCCGAATTTTCTTGTTGTGAGGGGTATACACCGCTAGACCTTTTTTTGTACCTATCCAAATGTTATTTCTGCTATCACAAAAAAGTATCTTCACCTCATTGTGGGGGAGAGCGCCAGCTGTATTCTGCGTATGGAGATTCTCTAATTTTCCTGTTTTGGCATCAAATATAGAAACACCATGATTTACATGTCCACTATAAAGTTTGCCTTGCTGATCTTGTGCCACGGACCATATACTGTTACTCGGCAGGTCAGGGATAGTCTCCGTACCAAAATGTGTAAATGTTTGGGTGGCAATATCAAAACGTTGTATACCTCGGTGATAGGTAGATAGCCAAATGTGGCCGTCTATTCCTTTGATCATATCCGTGATATCGTTTGTCGCGATAGCGTTCTGATCGTCGGGATCATGGGTAAAATAAGAAAATACACCTTTCTGAATATCAAATATATTGAGTCCGTTAGCTCTCGTACCGATGTATATATGGCCATCATCATATAGCAACTTGTTGATTTCATTGCTGTTGACAGAAGATCCATCTAATTGCTCCGACTTGTAATAATGCTTGAAGGAGTTGCCGGAAAACCGATTAAGCCCTAATTCGGTAGCTACCCATATAAAACCTTGATCATCCTGTACGACACTGAGCGCGTTGATGTTAGATATACCCTGTTCAAGTGAAAGTATTTTGTACTGGTTGGGCTGGGAAAAGGAAATACCCCATCCCAATAAAAATAATACCAATAGCAACTGAAACTTTCCCAATATCATATGTACGAATGTATATATTATTATTAATTAGCTAAGCGATTTGTAAAAATGTTGATCTGACGTTTATTCATAGGCAAAAATTGAGAATTAGAATGGGATTTACAAATTGTTGAGCAAGAAGCTTCTCGAATGAATCTATATTCTTCCATGCGTATGATCGAGATGATAATGGACGATCCAAACTTTTGGTACGTGAAATAGCGTGGGATGAAGCAGGTTGGCCGAGCGTGAGGCTTTAGTTGCCTTTTTTATCAAAAACACTTAAATCCCATTTGTCGAACCATTTCAGCACCGGCATACCATCTTCAAATACGATCGGTAGCCAAACGTAACGCCCGTCAATGGGATTGTTTGGTTTCCATCGATCAGCCATAAAGAGAAAGGCATCTTTCTTGCCGGCTATCGGTAGGATATAGGTGCTTTGGGAATGAAAGGTGAGCTCAGCATCTTTTCCGACACAAGGGTTAGGGTGCAATGTCCATTCGCCGAGGATATTGTCTGCCGTTAATAAACGTGCAGCATTGGGATCCCAGCCCGTACATCCAGAGGTAATCATAAAATACCGTCCGTCTTCCTTGAAGATTGCCGGTGCTTCGTTGTGCCCGGCCGGAGCAATCCGGATATATTTTCCGGTATAGTCCAAATAATCTTCCGTCAATTCCGCGATATGTAACGTAAGGTTATCTTCCGAAGAGTAAATGTGATAACCTTTGTTATCATCGTCTACAAAGAGTGTCATATCACGAGACATCTGTCCGCTTTCAAAATCACGACGCACAAACAGACCGTTTTCAATAGCCTTTGTCCATTCTTTTGTCCACCATTGATAATCCTCTGGTCTATCTGTCGCTGTCCGTTGTGCGGCTGTCATGTTCGACGGCCATTTGCCGGCATTTACACGACCATTTTTAATGAGCTGGTACGGGCCGGTAGGTTTATCGCTTATGGCAACGCCTACATGAGCGGCATCATATCCCTTGCCCTTTAGCTCCAGATGGAAATACATCACAAACTTTTTCGTTGTCGCATTATAAACGACTTTGGGGCGTTCGATCGTACTCCCCGCGACAATTGGACTTTTATCGTCTTTACTAACAGCCAAGGCAACTCCTTCATCCTGCCAATTATATAAATCGGATGACGAATAACAGGTGACGCCTACCCATGCCGCATTAGACCGTTCCCCTTTATGTTCTCCAAACCAATAATACTGCCCCTCGTGGTATAAAATACCGCCCCCGTGGGCATTGATCAATCGTTGGTTATTGTCAAACCATAGTTTTCCCGGATAGAATGCCGTATTCTGTGCCATCATATCATTATAAGATAGCAAGGCTATGAGTAGGACGGTTAAGTATGTATACGCGCCGGTCATTTTCTTCATGAGATAAATGTTTAATGCCATTCGTTTCCGTTTATTTATTGTTAACGCCAATACAAGTTTACGTATAACGCGTGTTTTGTTGGTGTGAACATCGATTCAAAATCGTTTGATTTGGGGTCAAACTGTTGTTGTTGATGTCGTTTAGTCCTATTGGACAAAAATGGGATCAAGTGTATAAGACCAAGAAATTTGTGATGAGATAAACGGCCTCCTTTGTTGATATATGGTAGCGGTTAGGAATTAATTATCGAGAATATAGTTGAAACGACGATCTTCCAGATTATGAATTGGAAAGATTGTTTTTTTTAAGCATTTTTAAGAAATCAGTAGGGGTCATAACGGCAATGGAAGAATTTTTATAATCCTTTATGTTACGGGTAATAATGGTATCTAAGCCTTCAATAGTTAGTGCTGAAGAATATTGAATCGAGTCTTCATAATCTGAAAAATTATTTTTCAATGCCTGCAAAATTTCTTGCTTGGTTGTTCCGACGATTTCCGTCATTTCCGTTAATGTTTCCACTACTTCAATAGTTTTTTTATGCCCTAAGAACCGCCTTACAATATAGTAGATGTTATTTATGCTAATAGCTGAGACATATAGGACGAGAACTCCTTTTTCGTTAAGTTCAAAAAGCTCACTAGCCGGATTTGCATAAGGTTCTCGATCCGTAAAAAAATCAATGACGACATCAGAATCGATGAATAATTTAAACACCATATTTTTTAGCTAACTCTTCGGTTAAAATTTGCTTATAGTCTATATTTTTATCGGTTTTTATTATTCCCCGAAGTTTCTGGACTTTAGGGGAAAGTTGTTTTGTTTTTATGTTTCTTCTGTCTACAGTTATCAATTTGAAATAGTTCTCCACCATTTCTGAAAGACTTTGTCCTTTGTCTTTCGCATATTCTTTAGCTGTCTCGATAACTTCTTTTTCGAGTGTTAACGTTAATTTCGTATTCATGATTTCCTCCTTTTAACAAAAGTACGTGTTTGTTTCGTTATGTACAACACGTGTATTGGCTGTAATGTGCCGTTTTTGTCACTTTTCCCTATCCTTCTTTCGCGATTTGTTTCTGATACTCCGAAGGTGTCATCCCAAACTCGGCTTTGAAGCAGGTGGAGAAATAGCGTGGATCTGAAAATCCTGTCGCAAAAGCAACTTCACTAACCGAAATGGACTTGTCTTTGTCCATCATTTGGCAGGCGTGCTTGAGCCGGATATTTTTGATAAACTCACTTGGCGATAAATCCAGCAGTGCTTTGGTCTTCCGATACAAGGTAGATTTCGATAAACCTAATTCGTGACTAAGCGCAACCACATCAAATTGATCGTTGGTTAAGTGTTCTTCCACCACCGCAATCATTTTTTCCAAGAACTGCTCATCCTGTGGCGTATAATCTAGCGAAGAGATATTAATCTGTGGATTCGTTTTGAAATCTTCCTGCTTGGTGCGCTTGTGGATTAAGAAACTGTGTATACGCGCTTCCAATACTTTCAAGTCAAAAGGCTTACTGATGTAACTGTCAGCACCTGCCTGATAACATTCAATCCGGTCGTCGATACTGTTTTTAGCAGTCAGTAAGATAACCGGGATATGGTTTATTTCCGAATCTTGTTTTATCCGACGACAAAGCGTTAGTCCGTCCATAACTGGCATCATGATATCACTGACAACGATATCTATTTCCTCTTCTTTCAAAATGGCCAAGGCATCTTCACCCTGTCGGGCAATATAAACCTGATAAGTTCTTGATAACAGACTTCTTACGGTTTGAAGCAGATCTTCATTGTCTTCGACCAATAATATCCGGACGTCACTTTTACCTTCTTCTTGTTCAGCAAGCGTCTGCGGTAGCTCGTTCGCTTCCGTCATTAGATTGTCCGAATCGATAAAGCTATCGTGCAGTTCACGGAGTTCCTCGGCGGTATAGATCTCTTTTTCAACTGGAATTCGGATGGTAAATGTCGATCCTTTATCCACGATACTATCTACCTCGATGATCCCGTGATGCAGCTCCACCAGTTCCTTGGTCAAGGCCAGCCCGATTCCGTTAGTCTCCTGTTGTCTAGCCAACCTGTTGTTGTAAAACGGGATGAATATCTTGTCGAGTTCGCTCGGAGCAATCCCCATCCCGGTGTCTTGCACGCTAACGTTCAAATGTATAGTGCCGTTGAGGCGCTCCGTATGAAAGGAGAGTTGTATGCGTCCACCATCTGCCGTGTATTTGAATGCATTGGAAAGTAAATTGAAGATAATCTTATCGAGTTTGTCGGCATCTACATAGCCTTCAGGTAGGCAGTCGCCTTGAATAACTTCAAACGCCATGTTTTTCCGTTTTGCCAACGGACTGAAATAGATGGTGCAGATATTACGGATAAAAGTAATCAGATTTTCCCGACCAACACGTAGTGCCATTTGTTGATTCTCCACCCGTTTGAAATCCAAAATCTGTTGTAAAAGCCGTTTTAGCCGATCAAGGTTAAAACGCATTTTATCAAATTGTGTCAGGTTCTTTTTGGTAATCATCTGCACGTCATCGATCAGGCAGGAGATAATGGTAAGCGGTGTTAATAGCTCGTGGGAGATATTTGTAAAATAGCTTAGCTTGGTTTGAACCAGTTTATGGGCATTATCTTTTTCGATTTGCGCAATCCGGAGATCGCTTCGCAATTGGAGACGATTGGTATAGAACCGAATGGCGACATATGCCATGCCCAAGGCACATAAAGTATACAAGAGGTAGGCCAAATTACTTTCATAAAAAGCCGGCTTCTTTCGGATGTGTAAACGGGTGACTTCCGAACTCCACTGATTGTCTAGATCTGTCGCTTTGATCAGGAAGGTATATTCTCCCTTGCCTAAATTGTTATAGGTTGCGAATAAGCGTTCTCGCGGAGCATATACCCAGTCTTTGTCTACACCCTCCAGTTTGTAAGCATATCGTAGTTTGTTCGGATGTGTATATTCTAATGAAGAAAACAGAATTTCCAAACTTTGGTCTTCTGGATCCAATACCAGTGATTTCCCTTGAAAATCGAATTTGTTATGAAGAGAATAGAGGAGGGCAGATTGGTTATTGATTTTAACGTCGGAAATGACAACAGGTGATTGGTGGCTAGGTGCAAAGGGGGATTCCCAGAATTGGACAATACCATTATTCCCCCCAAAGTAAACTTTTTTATCTTTCTTATCAACGGCGTACGCTCCCTTTGTAAACATGTTGACCGGAACCCCATCACTGGCGCTGTATTCAAAAATGCGTTTATCTGTAGGAAATAGTTTATAAACGTTTCTCGTTGTAGAAACCCACACGGTACTATCCAGACAGACTACGTGTAGAATCTGGTTCGATGAAAACAGTTGCGTGTTGGCATATTCTTCAATCTCTCCACGCTCCGTATGAAAAGAAAGTAGCCTGTTGTCTTTGGTGCCTATCCATAAGTATCCCCGATTATCCACATCCATCGTTTCGATCTGATCGCTGCGTAGTCCAGCTGTTTGTTGTCCGATTCGTTTCGTTGGCTTCCAGGAGAGCTGGCTATCTATTTGATAAATGCCGTGATCCTTTGTTGCAATCCATATTTTTCCCTGATGGTCCTCGGCGATCGCGACAATGTCGCCGTCAATATCCGCTACCCGATAAAACTGTTCCTCTCCCTGTTTTTTGTATACCACGCCACGGGTGGTGCCAACCCACAGATTTTTCTTGCTATCGGGAAAGAGCTGACGCGGGATGCCTATATCGTCGGCATACTGGGATAAGTTGACACTTCGGTGTAGTGAAATATCATTACCTCGCTTATGAAAAACGTGTATTATGGTCTCATATGCCGCGCCTACCCATAGTTCGTCTGCCAATTCTAACGCGCAATTAACCGCACGTAAGGATATTAAATCTTTAAAGCGGAGGTTGCTATATGTCTCTAATTCGTCTTTTTGAGGCGTATATTTTCCAAGGCCGATACGCTCTAGGTTAAACCATAATTGATTCTCGCGGTCTCGATATAGCATATTGATGTTCGGAGAAATATGATACCGTTGTTGTACCTGTGGTAAGGTGAAACTACACATAACCGGCCTGTCGAAGCTGATGGTTGAAACGCCTTCTCCGTTAATCGCAAGCCATAGGTTACCCGAAAGATCGGCATAGATATCTTGAAAAAAATTAGACGTATGTTGAAAAAGATCGGACAGGTCTACCTCTTCGATATCACCACCGTCGGTATAGCGATAGGTGGAAATACCCGAAAAAGATAGCACCCAGATATATTTTTTGATATGGTCTTGTACGATGTTATACACCAACCCTTCTTTTCCAACGCCTCTTCTTTTATTTTTGATGATGATTTCCCGGTACATGTTTTCCGGATCATCCGGATTAAAAAGAAAAAGACCATCCCCCCAAGTGCTGACCCAATATTGTCCTCGATCGTCCTGTGCAATTTTAAAAGGACTGTTTGACTGACCTATCGCCGGAAAAGCTTTAAATGTGTTTGTCTTCGTATCGAGTTTGTGAAGACCTGCTGCCCATATACCCGTCCATATTTCGCCATCTCGATCTTGAAAGATGGTATTCACTGTACCCGGAGGGATGAATTTTTTTGTATCGGATCCCTGCTCAAATTTGTCGTGTAAGCGTAAATCCTTGTTATATACATAAATCCCATTATCGGCTCCAAACCATACCCTCGATTGTTTGTCTACCATAATCGCGGCAACCCTACGGTCTTTAAGTTGTTCGTCCGGAAAGCGGGTCATGCGGTATGTTCTCTTGTCTAATATAAACACGCCGCTTTCGGTACCCAATAAAATATTTCTGTCTATCTCGTTGATGGCCAGTATATTTTGATTCCTTAGGGTATTCCCATTTTCATCGGCTAGTTTAAAGGTCAAGAGATTAAAAGCATCAAAGCGGCTAAGGCCGTTGGCTGTCGCAAACCAAATATAACCTTCGTGATCTTGAAACGTTCTATTGACGGTCAATGAGGGGAGTTCCTGCGCAATTTTTACAGGTGTAATCCCCATCTGTTGCGCCAAGGAAGAGCTTATCTCACTAATAACGACAAGAAAAAAAGAAAAACAATATGCAAATGCTTTGATCACTATTTATGTCTATATAATTGGCTAAGTTACTAAGAAGTTAGGAAGTTAAAGAGTTAGAAAGGTCTAACCTCCTCTAACTTTCTAACCTATTCTAACTTTTATTTCCCTTTAACCACGCGTATCTCCAATATCTTATGACTGGTTGCACCATCATCGGTCGAAATTTTTACCTGCAAAGGGCTGCTTTCGTTCAATGTCTCAGGAATCGGAATAACAGCTGTTTTCACTTCGCCCAATGCATTCGCGTCTGCCTGTAGCTTCTCTATTTCCTGATCGTGGATGAAGATGGTTGTTTTCCGATTTTCTTCTTCCAGATATCTGATGTACAGTTGTACATTTTCTTTTGGATTTGTTTTGATCGTATAGCTAAACCAACCTTTTGCTTCCCGCCAACGTACATCCTCGATGCTTCCTGCTTGCGTATTTTCTTCCTTGATGAAGTGATCCGATTCAGGCTGTTGTTCCCCACTCACGACCCGATCAATCGTGATGTCGGCTAGGCGTAAGGATTCTTTTTCTTCCCGTTCTGTTTTCTCTTGCAGGGCGGCAAGCTCCTCAGCGGTAGCCTGTGGCCAGTAAATGATATACCGGCTGTCATGTGTTTGATAAAATGGCTGGAGCTCCATGCTGTGCTGTTCCGTTCCACTGTACAATCCTGTTAGCGTAAAGTGTAGCGGTATATTTTCTACCGGCTGTACCAAGTTCGGAATGTTTTCTGGCACTGTCGTTAGGATTGGCATAGTCCGCAAAGGAATCTGTCTGCCATGGGCAACATGACCCATTCGGCTATCATCTGCAAAGAGGCCATCCATATCTTCCGTCCCCGTTTTGGCTGCCAATACAAGCGGTCCATACAAGAGACTGTAGTAATTTGAGCGATCGGGCAGTTGCTCGGTATAGATTCCCATCGGAAGCTCGACGGATATCCGATCGCCTGCTGCCCATGTACGGTCCATCGTGATCCATCCGTCTTTGGCAGAAGAGGCTTGAAACGGTTTGCCATTCAGTAAGATTGTTGGTTCACCCGTTACCCAGCTGGGTTTACGTATATGTAGTGCAAAATTCGTTTTAGATTTAGGATAGACCGTAAATTGTGTCTTGTTCTCTTCGGGGAAATTATTTTCTTGGATGAACTCGACGTTTTTCTCCTGCCAGTCCAGTTTGGAAGGAATAAATAGGTTCACAAACAGGTTGTCATCCTGATGCGCATAGATCATCTCGCCATACTTTGCATGATTTTCAATGCCAGATCCCACACAACACCACATACTGGTATGCGGTTGGGAGTACACCCGGTAGTGTCCGGGGCGCATCTGCGTAAAATAAACCAGTCCACCAGTCTCGGGATGTTGCGTAGAGAGGATGTGGTTGTATAGCGCACGCTCGTAGTAATCGAGATATTTGCCTTTTGGATCGGTTTGATGCAGCATACGTGTCAGGCGCAACATATTATAGGTGTTACAGGTCTCCGGACCTTCGATGCTTTGCAGCATTTTGGAAAAGTCGTCTACGGGATTAAAATGTTCGCTGACACTATTCCCTCCAATAGACACCGAACGCCGTTCGATGACATTTTCCCAAAAATACCGAGCTGCGTCTGCCCATTGCTCATCATGGGCAATATCAGCAATACGTTTGAAACCCAATACTTTTGGTATTTGCGTGTTGGCATGTTTACCGGTCAGGTGATCTTCTTGATCCAATAGCGGTTGCAATACCGCACGTTGACTAAATTGACGGGCGAGGGTCAGATATTTTGGATTTTGCGTAATTGCCGCCACATCAGCGAACGTTTCATTGAGTCCGCCATGTTCACTACGTAGCATATCCTGTATCTGCTCATCGCTCAACTGGTCTATCAGCGCGATTGCCCAATCGGTCAGCTTGATCAGCATCTCCTTGGCAGTCTCATCACGCGTCATTAAATAAGCGTCACGGAGACCAGCGTATGTTTTATGGATGTTATACAGGGGAACCCATCTACCATTTAGACTAAATCCGCCGGTTTTAATCTCGCCTCGTCTAACCTCATCCCAAAGCTCTTTCCCTTCCGGAACACCGCCAATATAGCCATCGCTATTGGCATCTTGACAGCGTTTGAGACCCGCAAGCATGTAGTCTAAGCGTTCTTTGATACGAGCGTCACCTGTGGATGCATACATATAGGATAAGGCGGAGACATAATGACCACCTATATGTCCGTCCAAACCGGTGTTTTCCCAATTCGTATAGCTTTTCCGGAGAGGAGGTAGGTTTGATTCGCGTAGAAAGGGCGCTAGTAGCCGGTCAGCGTCCAGTTCCAACAGGTAATTCAGGTCGAGCTCTTCGGCATGTTTGAATGGTCCGGAAAGTAATCGGACATCATTCAGTGAGAAATAGTCCAGTTGTTTTTGTGTCTGTGCCTGTAGTGTTGTTCCTATTGCGGTGGATAGGAAACATATACGGATCAATTTTTTTAACTTCATAAGCGTAATGAAAAATATTTATAACGTCGGAATAACCGGTTTGATGCTGCCATCTTCGTTAAATTCCATTTTATCGATACACACCTCGCGGTGATAACCGGCCGCATCGCCCATTTTGATGCCATTCGGACGACTGAAACGGTGGTAAACGATGTACCATTCATCTTTGCCCGGAATCTGCAAAACAGAATTATGTCCAGGACCATAAATACCCAGTTCGGGGTTTTTAGTCAGAATTAGGTTATTTTCCGGAACTTCGATCGGACCGGTAGGAGATTTGGATGTGCCGTATCGCACACGGTAATTTTCGCTGCGCGTATCGTCTTCTGACCATAAGAAATAGTACGTTCCGTTACGATAAAATACGTAGAAGCCTTCGCGGAATGTTTCGTCGGGTGTAATGACTTTTGTGGTGTTTTCTTTAAGGGAGACCATATCATCATTCAATTCCGCAACTGCTCCGTAGCCATTCCCCCAATAGAGATAATACTTCCCACTTACCGGATCTTGAAAAACATCGGGGTCAATTTCCTGACCGCCACGTACACCCTCCGGCTTTGTCGCCACAAGTGGTTTGCCAGAATCGGTAAATGGCCCGGTAGGGTGATCGGCAACGGCAACACCAACTTTTTGTGCTGCGGTGAAATAGTAATAATATTTGTATTTGTTTTTACCGACTTTCTTCTCGATGATGGCTGGAGCCCAAGCATTGCGGTTGCCCCAAGGTACTTGGGTTTTGAGATCGAGCATGGTTCCTTCTTCTTGCCAGTCTACCAGGTTGTCGGACGAAAAAACTTTAAAATAATCGCCTGACCATCCCGTATATCCATCACTGGTAGGGTAGAGGTAATATTTACCCGTTTTTTCAGCATAAAGGATTTCGGGATCCGCATGATAACCCTCCAATACGGGGTTGTTTTGTTGCACCGCCTGAAAGTTCGCCGGTTTACCGTAGGTCGCCAACAGGTGCTGGTATTCTTTCCGGGTAATAGGGATCACGCTTCCGTGTCGTGGATGAAAATCCATACTAATCTGTTGGTCGATGACGTGGAATTCATCCAGATCATAGCTTTCGCAGAATTGATACGTACCTTTCATATAGACATCATACATCAGAATATATTTATCGCTATTCGTCAGTTTGAAAATACTCGATCCTTCTACGGCCTCCGTCGTTTGTTGTTTATATCCTGGCTGCTCAATCCAAACACCCGAAGTCAAGTCGTCTGTCATCGCCTTTTTTAGGCCATTACCATGTCCTTCTGTTTTATAGAAAAGGTGATAGATGCCATTTTTGTAGATAATATCCCCGTCAATACAAGGTTTTTTGTCTTTCGGTATAAAAAGCGGTTTAGGTGCCTCTTCTAAATCTGTAAAATCCGCGTTGGCATATGCGTAATAAATGATATCTGGGCCATCGCCATGCTGCATGGACCAGTATACCATATATTTTTGCGCTTTCTCATCGAATACCGTTTGCGGCGCCCAGACGCGTTTTAGATTTTCCTGATTCGGATACTTTTGTTGTATATTGATGATATGTGATGTCCAATCCGTTAGGTTCTCCGATTTTAATAAAATCAGTGCCCGGTTGGAATCCCATCCTTTGGAAGAGGTCATATCGGTCAATACCATATAAAAAGATTTGTTATCATGACGACGGAGAATATGAGGGTCACGAACCCCTCCGGTAGAACTGATGTCTTTAGCATTCAATACGGGTTTGTTGCCGTTTAACGCTACATAATTGAAACCGTCGTTGCTAATGGCGTAATGTACCTGTTCTTCTTCTACGGCATTTCCTGTAAAATAGGGGAATAGATAGCCTACGAAATCTTTCTCTACGGGCTTGCCAGGCTGTGCATGTGTCAAAAATGTGCCGCATAGGAACAAACAGAATGTAATCAAATTTTTATTCATGGGTGTCTAACATATATAATTTACAATCGAATAAGGTTTACCTCGGTGCATCTGTTTATATAATACACGTGGAGGCTAGCTGAGCCTGTACATTTATATTTGTGGTTTTAAAAATAAAAAATGTCTTCGTGATTTTAAATGTTTTTTTTACATTTATTTATAGAAACTCCTGCTTGCTTATGCAAAGCTAGCCGGTAAATGTATTTATGAAGTGGGTTTTTGGGGTCAAAGAGGTTTAAATACGGTTCAAAAAAAGAAGAATGCGCGGCGTGAGCTGAATTTAGGAGGTAAATAGTTTTTATTTGAACATGGCTTTGATGAACGATAGATATCTTTGTTACGTACGGGTGTACAAAAGTTTAATCTAGAAATTTTAACCAAAGAAGAAATGCGTGTAAACCTTATCATTTGTTTTTTATTACTGTATTCCTCAGCTTCATTTAGTCAGCGGCTGAACAAGGAGGATGTGATGTCGAAGTTAAACCTGGTCAATAACTACTGGCAGGAAAATAACAAACCGACTGTTTGGTCCTTTTGGGATATCGCTGCATACCATACGGGAAATATGGAACTCTATAAATTGACCCAAAATGAAACATATCGGGCTTATTCGGAAGCTTGGGCCGAACATAATGCCTGGAAAGGAGCAAAGTCTGGTAACAAAACGGAGTGGAAATATTCGTATGGTGAAAAAGATGACTATGTTCTCTTTGGTGATTGGCAGATCTGTTTCCAGACCTATATCGATCTGTATAATCTGGATCCTCAACCACATAAGGTTGCTCGGGCTAAAGAGGTTATGGAATACCAGATGAGTACCCCTAATAACGATTATTGGTGGTGGGCAGATGGCCTGTATATGGTTATGCCGGTGATGACGAAGTTATCTAAGCTAACCGGTAATGAACGGTATCTCGATAAAATGTATGTTTATTTGCAATATGCAGATAGTATCATGTATGATGAACAAGAGTCTTTGTATTATCGGGATGCTAAATATGTCTATCCGAAGCATAAATCTGAAAATGGAAAAAAAGACTTTTGGGCGCGTGGAGACGGATGGGTATTTGCGGGGTTGGCGAAAGTGTTACAGGATTTACCAACGGATCATCGGCACTACGATTATTATGTACAACGTTATCAGGATATGGCAAAGGCGATTGCTACATCTCAACAGAAAGAAGGCTATTGGACACGCAGTATGTTGGATCCACAGCATGCACCCGGACCGGAAGCCAGTGGTACGGCATTCTTTACTTATGGTTTTCTTTGGGGGATAAATAATGGCTTTTTATCGGAAAAAGACTATCTCCGCATCGCACAATCAGGCTGGAAATTTTTGAGTGAAACATCCCTGCAAGCTGATGGACGTGTGGGCTATGTACAGCCTATTGGTGAAAAAGCGATACCGGGTCAGGTAGTCGATTCCAATTCGACGGCGAGTTTTGGTGTCGGCGCTTTTTTATTGGCGGGTTCGGAAATGTACCGGTATTTAGACAAGTAAAAGCACATGTATATAATCAGAAAAATATGGATCACGATAGTAGTCGGTATATTTTTTATGCCGATTGCTGTTCTGGCGCAGCCTCAAGACGCCCGTGTGATGGACGTTGGGTTGGGCTGGGCTAAAAATACAGTGAACACCGCGGTATTTAGAAAAAACTCCTTAGTCAGCAATGACCATGTTCAATTTATATCCTATTATGACGGGGAGGGTTTCCTGACGTTAGGAAAACGACAGTTGGATAGCACGAGCTGGACCGTAAAACAAACGCCGTATAGCGGTCATGCGGCGGATGCGCATAATGTCATCAGCATGATGGTTGATGGTGACGGTTATCTGCATGTTGCTTGGGATCACCACAATGGGCGTTTGCGATACGCGAAGAGTATCGAGCCGGAGGGATTGCAGTTGGGAGAAGAGGAGATTATGGTGGGATCGGAAGAAAGTCGGGTGACGTATCCTGAGTTTTTTGCGTTACCCAATGGTGATCTTCTTTTTTTCTATCGGGATGGCGGCTCTGGAGCAGGCAACTTGATTATCAACAAATACGAATTCGCACAGAAAAAATGGACACGTCTGCATACCAATTTGATCAGCGGAGAGGGACAACGGAATGCCTACTGGCAGGCTTATGTGGATCAAAAAGGAACGATTCATGTTTCGTGGGTATGGCGAGAATCACCCGATGTAGCGAGCAATCACGATATGGCGTATGCTTGTTCCAAAGACGGCGGACTGACGTGGCAAAGGACGGATGGTACATTGTATAGTTTGCCCATTACGGCAGAGAATGCAGAGTATGCGGCATGGATCCCCCAACAAAGTGAATTGATTAACCAAACGGCGATGACGGCGGATGAAGATGGAAATCCGTTTATTGCGACTTATTGGCGATCCGCGGATACCCAAGTTCCACAATATAAAATCATCTATTTGGCGAACGGCAAATGGCAGGTAAAGTCATTGGATTTTCGGAAAACCGCTTTCTCTTTAAGCGGACACGGAACCAAAGAAATACCGATTTCAAGGCCTCAGCTGTTAGTTACAGGGAAAGGAGATAAAACATCACTTCTATTGCTCTTTCGGGATCAGGAACGCGGTAGTAAAGCTTCGGTGTTGAAACTGAACGATGTCCGCGAAGATAATTTTGAAATAATAGACCTGTCATCCGGTTCAGTGGGGGCTTGGGAACCGACATATGATACCGAATTATGGCGAAATAAAAAACATTTAGCTTTGTACGTACAGCAAACGGATCAAAAAGATGGAGAAGGTCTGCTTGATGTCGAGCCGACAACAATACGAGTTATCGAGTGGCGGCCTAACTTCAGAAAGAAATAAAATTATTCTTATATGAACTTGAAATTTATGTATGGCGCTTTATGCGTATTCTTTCTATCCACTGCACAAGCGCAGGAAATGAAGATGCTTAGTCCGGATGGTCAGCTTTCGGTACAATTGGAAGCAGACCAGGGACGGTTATATTATTCCGTTATGTTGGATGGGCAGGAAATGCTCGAAAAATCACCGTTAGGTCTGCAGACGCATTTAGGGGATCTTTCTAGCGGACTACGCTTGGTTGATCAGCAGGCCCGCCAAATAGACGAACGTTACGAAGAACCGAAGATTAAAAAGAAATCGGTGCATTATCAGGCAAATGAGCATAGCTTTACATTCGAGAATAATGATAAGCTAAAACTCGAACTCATTTTTCAGGTCAGCAACAACAACGTAGCGTTTCGTTATGGTATACCACAAAGCGGAGAACCCGCAAATGCGATTATCCATAAGGAGCTAAGTGGTTTTGATTTTCCGGATGTTACGACGACATTTTTGACACCACAGGCCACACCGATGATCGGTTGGATGAAAACGAAGCCCAGTTATGAAGAGGAATATGTACCGGATGAGCCTATGGGTACACCATCTAAATATGGTGTAGGGTATACCTTCCCGGCATTATTTCACGTAGGAGACCGCGGATGGGTGTTGGTGTCGGAAACCGGTGTGGGTAGCCTTTATTGTGGGGCGAAATTGAGCGAAGGTACAGCAGATGGGCTTTACCAGATTTCTTTTCCGGAAGAAGGAGAAAATAATGGACTGGGAAGTACGCAGCCTGCGTTGAATTTGCCGGGTTACACACCTTGGCGTACATTGACGGTTGGGAAAGACCTAAAACCTATTGTGGAAACGACTATTGCTTTTGATGTGGTAAAACCACTTTATGAACCCACTCAAGATTATCAATTTGGACGTTCTACCTGGAGCTGGCTATTGTGGCAGGATAACAGTATCAATTTTGAAGATCAGCAGAAATTTATCGATCTCTCTGCCAATATGGGCTGGGAATTTGCGTTGGTAGACAACTGGTGGGATACAAAAATTGGTCACGACAAAGTGGAGGAATTAGTCGCTTATGGAAAAGAAAAAAATGTCGGGATCTGTCTGTGGTATAATTCCAATGGTTTTTGGAATGACGCGCCACAAGGACCTAAAAACCGCATGAATACGTCGGTAGCACGGAAAAAAGAGATGGCATGGATGCAGCGTATAGGCGTTAAAGGAATCAAGGTAGATTTCTTTGGTGGCGATAAGCAGGAAACGATGCAGCTATATGAGGATATCTTGTCGGATGCAAATGATCACGGTTTAGTCGTTATTTTTCATGGTTGTACGTTACCGAGAGGATGGGAACGGATGTATCCCAATTTTGTAGGAAGTGAAGCGGTATTGGCGTCGGAAAATTTAATATTTACCCAGCATGCGAACGACACAGAAGCGTATAACGCAACCTTGCACCCGTTTATCCGGAATGCAGTGGGTTCGATGGATTTCGGGCCGGTATTGCTGAACAAACGCCATAACCGCGAGAACAATGGTGGGACTATCCGCAAAACGAGTGAAACCTTTCAATTGGCAACGGCAATCTTGTTCCAAACACCGGTACAAAACTTTGGTGTTACACCAAATAACCTATCGGAATACCCCAATTTTGTGATTGATTTCATGAAAGAAGTGCCCACCACATGGGATGAGACGGTGTTCCTTGACGGATATCCCGGCAAGTACGTTGTTTTGGCACGTCGACACGGCGATACTTGGTATATCGCTGGAATAAATGCGGAAACAGAAGCTAAAAATCTATCCGTTTCTTTACCGATGCTTTCCGAAGGGCAAGCCGTATTGTATTCGGATGATCATCAATTGAATCCGAAACAAGATCAAGTCAAGGTTGTGAAAGACAAACAGGTTAAACTGACTTTGCAACCCAATGGTGCCGCTATTGTTGTCGGAAAATAGCATGAAGTAGAGGCGCAGCCACTGCGTGTCTACTTCATTTTTCTTCTGATGAAAACTTTCACTACTTCATTGGCCAATAATGGTATAATGCTCAATCCAAAAACAGCAAGCCACTCCTGTATTCCCACGGCCTGTAATTTAAAAGCCGCCGTCATAAACGGTACGTAGAGCACGATCAACTGCAACAATAGACCGATGACTACGGCGCCGAACAGGGATCGGTTCGAGAAGAATCCCACCCGGAAGATAGATTTGTATGCATGACGGAAAGAGAATGAATAGAATAACTGACAGCCAATGATGGTTAGGAAGGCCAACGTGCGCGCATATTCGTGAATGTTTTCGGGAATATTATCGGCAAAAGGAGAGTATCCTTTTGCGTGATAGCCACCAGCAAAAGCAACGATTGTCAGAAGACCAATAAGGATACCGGCTAAGATGATGCGTCTTCCGGCTCCGTGAGAGAAGAAATTGTCATTTAATGGTCTTGGCTTTTCTTTCATCACATCTTTGTCACCCGGATCCATACCTAAAGCTACCGCAGGTAGTGTATCCGTTAATAAGTTAATCCAGAGCAGCTGTGTCGCAATGAGCGGTATAGGTAAACCTACGCCAATTGCTACCAACATGGTAATGACTTCACCAACGTTACAGGCGAGTAAGAAGACAACGGACTTTTTGATGTTGTTGTAAATATTCCGCCCTTGTTCGATGGCGACGATGATGGTCGAAAAATTGTCGTCTGCTAAAATCATGTCGGAAGCATTTTTGGCTACATCTGTGCCTTCTATTCCCATAGCCACGCCAATGTCTGCGGCATGAAGCGAAGGTGCATCGTTTACACCGTCCCCGGTCATCGAAACAATATTGCCTTTTGCCCGGAAAGCTTTTACAATATTTACTTTATGTTCAGGAGAGACTCTAGCAAATACTTTGTATTCGCCAATATGTGACTCCAATTCTTCTTGCGGCATATTATCAATCGTCGCTCCGGTTGTTGCCTCCGAGCGTTCAGAAGCGATGCCCAATTTCTTAGCGATTGCCAAGGCCGTGTTTTTATGATCTCCCGTGATCATAATCGTACTGATCCCGGCTTCTTTGGCTGTTGCGATCGAATCGCTAACCTCTTCGCGAGGAGGGTCTATCATACCCACGACGCCAATCATCACTAAGTTTTTTTCGAAATCTTGACGATCAATTTGTTTTTCCAGCGGTTTGTAGGCGACGGCTAATGTACGTAAAGCTTTATCCGACATGGCATCGGCGGCATGGGTAAGGATGGTTTTATGCGTATCCGTAAGGGGGATAATTTCACCATCTTCTACAACATGTTTGCATTTCAAAATAAGACTGTCTATTGCACCTTTTGCATAAAGCATGAATTTATCTTCCTGTTGATGGAGGGTCGACATCATTTTGCGTTTGGAATCAAAAGCTTGCTCGTCTATTCTTGGTTGTGATGACCATAAATCTTTTCTGTCGATTTTTAAATTGTCCGCTAGCTGCAGCAGTGCAATTTCGGTAGGGTCGCCCGTGCTGTCTCCGTTTTCCAAAGTAGCATCGGAAGCCAATACCATGGCCGAAGAAAGCAAATGGGCTTCTGAGGATAGGTTGGTCGTATCATCAACCTTTTGTGTTTTGTCTGTAAAGGTGAAGAACTCTTGAACGGTCATTTTGTTTTGTGTCAGTGTTCCCGTTTTATCTGAACAAACGACGTTTACAGAGCCTAATGTTTCGACGGCAGGAAGCCTTTTGATTATGGCATTCTGCTTGGCCATTTTCGTTACCCCGATGGAGAGTACGACAGCAACAATCGCCGCTAATCCCTCTGGAATAGCAGCAACGGCTAAGGAAACGGATGTCAGAAACATTTCGGTAAGATCTCTTCCTTGAAAGAAGGATAGGATAAAGATGAATACACAGATAGCTACAGCAGCTTTACCCAGTGTTTTTCCAAGTTGGTCCAAACGAATTTCGAGTGGCGTCTTGGTTTCGTCATCTTGGCTAAGTATACCTGCTATTTTTCCAATTTCGGAATCTGCACCTGTACCCGTTACTACCCCAATACCTCGCCCGTAGGTAACCAAGGTAGACATATAGGCTGTATTGTCACGGTCGCCGAGTGGTATATAGTCTTCCGAAAATACAGCGAACGCATCTTTTTCTACCGCTACCGATTCACCGGTCAACGCGGATTCGTCAATTTGCAGGTTTACGCTTTCAACGAGGCGTAAATCAGCGGGGATATAACGACCGGCATCCAAAATAACGATATCACCCGGCACGATGTCTGCCGAAACTATTTCTTTAACCTGACTATCCCGTTTTACCAATGCTTTTGGTGACGCCATCTTTCGCAGGGCCTCGATTGCATTTCCAGCTCTTATTTCCTGGATAACGCCCAATGTCGCATTAATAAGAATAACGATCAGGATAATAATACCGTCAAGATACTCCCCCATGAACATGGTAATAACTACTGCTGCAAACAATACATAAATCAATGCATCTTGTAGCTGTGCCATAAACAGTTGAAAGATCGATTTACGATGTTGTGTTTTTAATTGATTGGGACCATAAGTGGATAATCGCTGTTGAGCTTCGTCTTCTGATAAGCCCGATGAAATGTTGGTCTGTAGCGTCTCGATAGATTCATCGATGGATTGTGCATGAAATAGGGTTATATTCTCTTTTGTCGTATCGGTATTCGTCATCGTATCAGATTAAAAATTAACGTTCAATAAAGATATGGATTAGTCGTTGTGAAAAATGTGATTTTGGTCATTTTGAAGTGTTTATGTATAGAAATTAACGTAAAAACAGCATATTTGTTTATCATCTAATCGAGATTTATGACTTTTTCAGCCGTTATCACTTTTTTATTTGGATTAATAATTATCACCGTGGGCGCCGAAATCTTACTGAAAGGTGCATCTAAAATCGCGACGTTACTAAATATTCGTCCGATCGTCATTGGGCTTACTGTGGTCTCTATCGGAACCAGTTTGCCGGAACTGGCGGTAGGTCTAACTGCTATCGGGGAAGGTGCAGGGGATATTGCCATTGGTAATATTGCCGGAACGAATTTGGTGAACATCTTGTTTATTCTTGGACTAAGTGCAGCTATTCGCCCTTTACCATTGAATTTAAGAAGTATTAAAACGGAGATGTTTACGATGATTATTGCAGCCGTATTGTTACTGGTGTTGTCATTAGATGGTGAGCTTAGTACCTGGGATGGCCTGATTATGTTGTTTTTGGGAAGTGTCTATTTAATCATCATCGTGCGGACAAGTAGGCAAGAACCTTTTTATGTACAAAAGGAATTTCAGGAGGAATATGAAACGCCTCCACTGTATGAGAAGAAAGATAAGAAGGTCTGGGTTTGGAATTTTATGTTGTTGTTTTGCGGAATCGTGGCGACCATCTACGGAGCAGAAAAGTTAGTTGATGGGGCGGTCGAGATGGCGAAACATTTCGGTATGAGCGATGCGGTCATTGGATTGACCATTATTGCCATAGGTACGTCTGCACCAGAGCTCGCAACGACGATCGTTGCCACCTTTAATGGAGAGCGAGACGTAGCTGTTGGAAATTTACTGGGAAGCAGCGTCATCAATATTTTTATCATCTTGGGCATCACCAGTATCTTTACACCGGGAAGTATTGGGGTATCCCCGGATATTCTTTGGTTTGATTTGCCGTTAGCGGCATTGGTTGCTATAGTCTGTTATCCCGTATTTAAATCCGATCAGATGGTGTCGAGAAAAGAAGGGGTTACTTTTGTATCGTTGTATCTTGCTTATCTTGTATTTTTATTGATGTATAGGGTGTGATTTTTGTATATTTGTAGTTTTTACAACGAAAAGTTTATGGATGAATCTGTGCAAAAGATAGGCATCGTAGGAAGTGGAAGTTGGGCAACGGCCATGATCAAGATGCTTGGCGATAATGCAGAAGAGAAAGATATTTTATGGTGGGTTAGAAAAGAAGAAGATTTGGCATATATCCGATCTTATGGACATAACCCCAGTTATTTGAGTGCTGTAAAGGTTTCTGTAAAACCGGATAATTTGTTTTCGGATGCAAAATCCGTTATTCAACAATCAGATATTGTTGTATTAAACACGCCGTCAGCTTATGTAAAAGAGGCATTAAAGGCGGTAAAAGCGGAGGATTTTTCAAATAAGATTGTTGTATCCGCTATCAAAGGTATTATTCCAAATGATAACCTTATTGTGGGTGATTACCTAACCGAAACTTATCACGTTCCGTTAGAAAATATAGTCGTTATTGGGGGACCTTGCCATGCGGAAGAGGTATCTTCCGAAAAGCTATCTTATTTAACTTTAGCGGGGAAAGACGAACGGACTGTAGAGCGTGTTGCAACACTTATACGCGGGCGGTATATTAATACTGTCCTCTCCGATGATGTTTTTGGCGTAGAATACGGAGCTGTACTTAAAAATATATATGCATTGGCTGCAGGGATATGTCATGGGCTGGGCCTAGGAGACAATTTCATTGCCGTACTGATTTCAAACGCGATCCGGGAAATGGAAACCTGCCTATTGGCAATAGATCCGGAGACTGACCGAGATATTAAGACATCAGCGTATCTTGGTGATCTTCTCGTAACAGCCTATTCACAATTCAGCAGAAACCGTACTTTCGGTCACATGATAGGAAAGGGCTACACGGTGCAATCCGCACAATTGGAAATGAATATGGTCGCTG
The DNA here is from genome assembly GCF_014692515.1 of Sphingobacterium micropteri. Taxonomy (GTDB): domain Bacteria; phylum Bacteroidota; class Bacteroidia; order Sphingobacteriales; family Sphingobacteriaceae; genus Sphingobacterium; species Sphingobacterium micropteri. The sequence continues at coordinate 260,461 of NZ_JACOIK010000003.1, forward strand.
AGGGCTATTATGCTTCTGCATGTATTCAAAATATTATCCAGCGCTATCAATTGGATATGCCCATCTGCCATATGGTGTATGAAATCTTATATCACCGCCAGCCGGCGAATGTGGAAGTCAAAAAACTAGTAGAAAAATTAACGTAAATGAGTTTAACAAAAGAACAGATAGCGGAAACCTATAAATCCATTCAGGATGAAATTACCATCGGTTTGGAAGCTTTAGACGGAAAATCCACTTTTGTAGAAGAATTATGGCAACGGGAGGGAGGTGGCGGTGGTCGCACGCGTATTATACAGCATGGTAATATATTGGAAAAAGGAGGTGTTAATTTTTCTGCTGTCCATGGAAAACTCCCAGATCCTATCAAGAAATCCTTCCAAGTTGAAGAAGAAGACTTTTTTGCCACGGGTGTGTCTATTGTTATCCACCCCAATAACCCATGGGTGCCCATAATCCACATGAATATACGTTACTTTGAACTAGGTGAAAATATTCGCTGGTTTGGAGGGGGGATTGATCTTACACCGCATTATGTGGTAGAAGAGGATGCTCGTTTTTTCCATCACATGCTGAAAAATGTATGTGACAAGCATCAAGCGACTTTTTATCCGGAATTTAAGACCTGGGCCGATAATTACTTTTATATTAAACATCGGCAAGAAACACGGGGGATAGGCGGTGTCTTCTACGATAAGCTAACACCTGAAAAAACAGGGCTGACCGATGAACAGCTTTTTAAATTCTCCTGTGATCTGGGCCGAACTTTCGTACCGACTTACACGGAATTGGTGAACCGTAACAGACATCGTAAATTCTCCCCACAGGAGAAAGAATGGCAATTGTTACGTAGAGGCCGTTATGTAGAATTTAACTTGGTGTATGACGCCGGAACCCGTTTCGGATTAGAAACGAATGGGCGTATAGAGTCCATATTGATGAGTTTACCGGCACAGGCCAATTGGGCGTATGATTTTAAACCGGAAGCTGGCTCGGAAGAGGAAAGAACATTGTCTTTATTAAAAAAGGGTATAGATTGGACAGTCTAACCTATAATAGTTTTTTATGATTAATTATCAGCGTTTTACACTTGATAATGGCTTGTGTGTATTGGTACACGAAGACCATACCACAGCGATGGCCTGTGTGAATATAGTATATGATGTGGGAGCACGAGACGAATCTCCGGATAAAACCGGCTTCGCCCATCTTTTCGAGCATCTGATGTTTGGCGGTTCTGTCAACATTCCAAACTATGATACACCTCTGCAGGAAGTTGGTGGAGAAAATAATGCTTTTACAAGCAATGACATTACCAATTATTATATTACGCTTCCGTCTGCTAATCTGGAAACAGCATTTTGGTTAGAAAGTGATCGGATGTTGAGTCTGGCTTTTAGCGAGCAAAGTCTGGACGTGCAGCGAAATGTAGTAAGTGAAGAATTTAAACAACGTTACCTTAATCAACCATATGGCGATGTCTGGCTGCGTTTACGGCCACTTGCTTACAAAGAACATCCCTATCGCTGGGCAACAATCGGTAAGGAACTTCGCCATATTGAGGAGGCAACTATGGCAGATGTGAAAGCATTTTTCTTTAAGCATTATGTACCGAGCAATGCCATTATGGTGGTCGCTGGAGACGTAACATTTAATCAAGTAAAAGCATTAGCCGAAAAATGGTTTGCCGATATCCCCATGCGACCTAAGCCCGTACGGAAATTGCCTGCAGAACCCAAGCAATTAGCTCCGAGACGAGAGGAAGTACATGCGGATGTACCGGTAAATAGCATTTACATTGCTTTTCATGGTCCAGGGCGTACGCATCCGGATTATCCGATAATGGATTTGTTGTCGGATATACTCTCGCGTGGAAGTTCTTCGAGACTCTATAGGGCGTTGGTGAAAGACCAGCCCCTGTTCAGCGAGGTGAACGCTTATGTGTGTGGTTCTATTGACCCGAATCTTATAGTTGTGGAAGGGAAACCGTTACCGCATGTAGACATAGCAGAGGCAGAGACATTGTTGTGGAACCAACTCGATATATTGAAAACCGAACTGATGAACGATGCGGAATTGCAGAAGGTGAAGAACAAAATTGAATCAACAATGGTATTTGCAGAGCTTTCTATTTTGGATAAAGCCATGAACTTGGCTTTTTTTGAAGTGCTGGGAAATGCAGATTGGTATAATCAAGAAGTAGATCGATACCTTGCCATAACACCGTCTGCTATTCAACGGATGGCGCAAGAAATTTTTATTCCAGAAAATTCGTCCACCCTTATTTATTATGCTAAAAAACAACAACATGCTGAATAGAGTTATAGCACCATTACGTCATGACATAAAGGATATTACTCTTGTTCAACCAGACGAGGTGGTTTTTGATAATGGATTACGCGTTTTTGTTTTCAATGCACCCACACAAGAGTTGGTAAAAGCTGAATTTATTTTTCAGAATATATTCGACGGTTCAGAAAATTCTCTTCTACATACCTGTGCTTGCCACATGTTAAAAGAAGGTACGGAAACACGGACGAGTGCACAAATCGCAGCGGAAATCGATTTTTATGGTGCTTATCTTATGCCGGAATATAGTTTCGATCAAACGGCATTAACACTTTATTCCTTGAATAAACATCTAAGTGCGGTTTTACCTGTTGTACACGATATATTGAATGATGCTATTTTCCCTGAAGTAGAGTTGGAAACCTACATCCGTAACAACAAGCAGACCCTACAAATTTCCTTGCAAAAGAATGATTATGTGGCACGCCGACTTTTCTTCAAAAACCTGTTTGGAGAAAGTAGATATGGGCAGGTTCCGACGGAAGAAGCTTATGAAAAGTTGAACCGAGATGATTTGATTGCGTTATATCAGAAGCAGGTACAACCGCAAAATTGTACGTTGATTTTATCGGGGAATATTACCGATAAAGTATTAGCTGAAATACGCGAGCTATTTGGGATACGATGGCAGAACAACGGAGGAGCAAGCCGTATCGTGGCACCGGAATTTCCGGCTTTTGTTCCCGCCACGGTATGGGAAGAGCGTGCAGAAGCGCTGCAATCCGCTATACGGTTAGGTATGCCTGCCATTAATCGTACACATCCCGATTTTCCAGCAATACAGTTTGTGAATACACTTCTTGGTGGTTATTTTGGTTCCCGTTTGATGCGGAACATCCGTGAAGAGAAAGGATTTACCTATAGTATTGGATCTGCCTTTGCGAGTTTACTGCATACGGGATTCTTCACTATTGCTACCGAGGTTGGTGTAGATAGTACGCAGGCTACACTGTTGGAAATAGAAAAAGAGTTTCGTGTCTTACGCGAGACAGAGGTTTCCGAGGAGGAGATAGCCTTAGTGAGGAATTATATGTTGGGCTCTATCTTAGGTTCTATCGAATCTGTTTTTTCACATGCCGATAAGTTTAAAGCAGTATATTTTTATGGACTCGACTTATCCTATTATACACGTTATAATGAAATCATCCGCAACATGACTGCTGCGGATGTGCAACGCATAGCGAATATGTATTTTGATTATGATAATTTGCTAAAGATAGTCGTAGGAAAGTCTTTTTAACAACTTTTTTCTTCTTTTTATATTTTTTGTCGCTCAAGCCGCGACTGGCTTTTCCTTTTTTTTCCGCAAAAAAAGGAAACAAAAAAACTCCCCGCTGAAAAATTTTGAAGGGATGGATAGTGCAAAGAGGATGTTTCTACAGATTTCAAAATTTTTGAGGCGGGATTGGTAGTTTAAGAAGGGGTGGTACAATTGCATGAACCCTCCCTTAACATTAAAATGCCGCATCCGAATGTTTTACAACTGTACAAACTTATTCTAGTAGTACCCCTCAATGTAAAACATTCGAAGCGGTGAGGTTTTTGCTTCTTTTTCACTGGGAAAAAGAAGAGATAACAGCTTTTCCTTCTTTACCTGGTGAACCCGAATAAACTTGTCCTTGAGGCATTCCACGGAGACCCGGAGCTGACGTCGCTATACGTGAATAGATCTGATTTAAATCGGAGACAGGGTTGATAGCCCTACCGCCGGCGGATACATCAATATATACGTAATTTGCTTGCTTCTTATCGGCTGTTTGTGGTGTGATACCATTTGGATCGTATTTAAAACTGACATTGCCACCATCCCCATTGGGATCGGTTTTCGTTCCATTCATGGCATCTTGACCACGGGCAATTACGTATAATGAACCCAATTTGTTAAGGTTGATATCAATATCGAAGTCGGAAGCATTATTTTGCCCACCGATACCGCTGATAAACGCGCCTTTTCCTATCTCGGCATGTTTTACGACCAATTTAATATCTTTTTTTCCATAAAACTGTAGCGAGGATTTGTCTTTCATAATAAGCGTATCAATATAGATGACTGCAGAAGAATCACGGCTATTAAAGGTTTTCTTTTTCTTCTTGCCCAGCTCTAATCGGGCAATATGTTCCTCTTGTGCATGGGCTATCGATAGGAAAGAAGAACCCAAGAATAGGAAGACTATACTCAATATGTGTGTTATTTTCATGATTTCTACTATTTACGTACGTTATATTAGAATAACAAAAAGGTAAATAGTTTAGTTTGTTTCGCCGGATGAATATTGAACGATAAGTTTTGCTGTTTTTTCTGAAGCTCCCGGTGAGCCGAGTTTTTCCGCCAATAGGTCATAGTTTTCTAACACACTTGTGCGGTGCTCTTTATTGGTGATGAGCTCACCTAGTTCATCGGCGATAGTACGCGTATCGCATTCTCCCTGAATAAACTCCCGAACGGATAAAAAGCCGTTGATTAGATTTACTAAAGAAATGAATTCTACCTTTACGAGGCGACGAGCTAAAAATACCGTCAGTTTATTGGCTTTATAAACGACGACCTGCGGTACTTTTAAAATACCTGTTTCCAGCGTAGCGGTACCACTGGTCACGACCGCGGCTTCTGCGTGTTTGAGCAGGTCGTAGGTTTGCTGGAAAACGACCTTTATAGGTAAATCACCGATATATTGCTGATAGTAATTCTCGTCAAAATTGGGAGCTCCTGCGATGACAAGCTGATGTGCGGGGAAAAGATAATACAAATCAACCATAACGGGCAAGAGTTTTTCAATTTCCATTCTTCGACTGCCAGGCAACAGGGCAATAATAGGACGTTCATTAAGCCCGTTGTCTTGTTTGAAAGCAGCATTGAACTTGTACTGACTTATCGCATCCAGCAGGGGATTGCCAACGTAATCTACCGCATAATTATATTTTTTATAGAACTCCACCTCAAAAGGGAGGATGCAGAACATATGGTCAACGACCCTTTTGATCTTATGTACCCGACTTTGATTCCATGCCCAGATTTTTGGGGAGATATAATAACAGACACGGATACCGATTTTTTTTGCAAATTCCGCTATTTTAAGGTTAAATCCCGGGAAATCTATTAAGATTAAGGTGTCTGGATTTTCCTTGGTAATATCCTCTTTCACCAACTTCAGGTTTTTCCGGATTTTTCCCAGATTTTTGATCACCTCCACAAACCCCATGAATGCCATTTCCGACGTATGTATCAAAGGCGTTTGTCCAGAAGCCTCACACATCTGATCTCCACCCACAATACGGAAGCTAGCTTCCGTGTCTTCTTTTTTTAAAGCTTTAATCAGATTAGCGCCGTGTAAATCTCCAGAGGTCTCTCCAGCAATGAGGTAATATTTCATTTCAACTACATTCAATCTTATAAAGATACAATATTCTGCGGGATACGGGTAATATCGCTATATCCCTAGCTCGATCTGAAAAATCCCACCCCAAGCGTTCTTACTATTATTGTTGCCAAAATCTCCGTTTGCCACAGTGTAATTCGCATTAATTTGGAATTTCAGCCTGTGCGCTTTCACATATTTGGTTAATCCTAGTTCGATAACATCTAGCTGGTCCTCATAATTACGCAGTTGCTGATGCGGTTTTAGGTAAGTATATCTCGTCGCGACCTCATATCCTTTATTGATAAGATAGGATGCCTGTTGATTCACTCCCCATCCTTTGTTTGCATAGGTTTGTTCTTCTTCGGGGCCATCGACCTGATTGAACTGATCGTCCACAATGTTGAACGGATTGTCCACGTCACGTCGCATATATTCCGCCTGATAAGCAAATCCTTGATATTTGAAGATGGCATCAGCAAAAGAAGTCTTGAGCGTAAACGGATTTTTCACATACCTTCCAAGCTGTCCACCTTCTCTAGTCGTGCGGTCATTGTAACTATACCCCCCCCCAATGGAAAGTTTCGGTGTTTCCTCACGCTCGATATCCCCTTCAGAATAATCACCATCATTGGTGAAATCCCCAAAGGGTAAAAATTCAACACGGCCTGTATAGGCTAAACCATTATCTGTGCCCAACGCAGCACGTCCTTCACCTGTCGAGATGGCCGCTTTCGCATTTACAGGCATCTCACCGATTTTTTTACTTAGGTTAAAAGACATACCGAAATCACGATCTACCGTAAAGTTGCTATTGACTAACGATCGGTCGGCAAATTGCATTTGACTGGAGGAGTTAACCCGTTGGCGGTTACCGGGCAATTTATTCTGACCAAAAGAAATGTAAAAATCGTCGGTGAAATTGTAGAAGACCACCGCGTCCCGTACGATATTCGGCACACCGCTATCATCAAAATCCTGATCACCGCGTGTAAACGCTAACTGTATAGAGTATGAAATCTTAGGAGTATAAATATAGCCGTCCATGCGTAAACGTAGTCTGCGGATTCGAGCATCGAACTTGTCGTTATCTTCGTTATCCAACACGTTGCTGAAACCGAGTCTATTCTGCATCCGAAATCTGAAATTGGTGTAGAACAAAGAGTCATTACTCATGTATTGTATCCCTTTGAAATTTAAGATGGTTGCCCGGTCGTCTCGTTCCTGTGCTTGGCTTTGGAGCGTGAGTAAAAGGCAACCTGCGGTCATTAACAATAGTCCAATTTTAATCTTCATGCGTATGGTTATAAAAATGTATTTTTAATGCGTATAGCAAAATGCCAAAGATAATATTTCTTGGTTTTACTTTATGCTATACGCGGATACGAAATTTCATTTTAATTTTGGAAAGAAATGGGAAAATTGATTCATACTTTTTTTCCTCAAAAAAAGTATACAAAAAAAATCGTCGCTGAAAAATTTTGATTGAGATGGATAGTGCAAGAATATTATTTTTACATATTTCAAAATTTTTGATGCGACATCAGAGGAGAAGAAAGGGATCGTGCAAACCTATAAGCTGAGCCTGTGAATTTATCAACGATAATCATGGTTCAAACAAACGAAGAAAATTGTGAGCGAAAAGACTCGAAAAATAATCCACGTTGACATGGACGCATTTTATGCGTCGGTGGAGCAGCGCGATTTTCCGGAGTTACGAGATAAAGCACTTGCGGTAGGAGGTTCTCCGGATGGCCGCGGCGTGGTGGCTACGGCGAGTTACGAGGCGCGGAAGTTTGGCGTGCGCTCGGCGATGTCTTCCCGACAAGCGCTGCAGCGTTGCCCGCATCTGCTATTTACTCGACCTCGATTTGATGTATATCGGGAAGTTTGCAACCAGATACGGGCAATTTTTAAGCGATACACCGATTTGATAGAACCGCTTTCGCTGGACGAAGCCTATCTCGATGTGACGGAAGACAAGCAGGGGATAGGGTCCGCAATTGAAATCGCTAAAGCCATTAAGACGGCAATCCGTGATGAGTTGGGACTAACTGCATCGGCAGGTGTGTCTGTTAATAAATTTATTGCAAAAATTGCTTCGGATTATCAAAAACAAGATGGATTAACCTTTATCGGGCCTTCCAAAATTATTTCTTTTTTAGAACAGCTTCCTATTGATAAGTTTTTTGGCGTAGGCAAGGTGACCGCTGAAAAAATGAAAAGTATGGGCATACATACGGGAAGAGAGCTGAAGCAATTTACCGAGGATGAATTGATCCGCAGATTCGGGAAATCTGGTAAATTTTTCTATCACATGGTACGCGGAGAGGATAGCCGACCTGTAAAACCTAATCGGATCGTCAAATCTATTGGTATAGAGGATACGTTTGAAACGGACCTTAAAGAGGAACAGGAAATGCTGAAGGAATTGAACGTGTTGTGCGAAAAATTGGAAAAAAGATTAGAGGGTAAGGCAAAACAAGGACGTACCGTGACCTTGAAAATAAAATTTGCAGATTTTACGCAGATAACGAGAAGCAAAACAAGTATGTTTTACTTGAATACCGCGGAAGATATTTTCCGACAGGTTATAGAACTTTTCAGCAAAGCAGACATGGAGAATAAAAAGGTGCGGCTTTTGGGGGTAACGATCTCTAATTTTTATGATGCTGATCTGGAAAAATTAAATAATCCGCAATTGCGATTGTTTTAGCGTAAAACGGACTGTTGTATCTATGTAGTAGATGTCGCGCGTATGTATGGCGTATCTATATTCCTGTTAATATAAAAGAAACCAAGGATATTTGTGAAATATAATACCAATTACTTGGTATAATTTTCATAGGTAGATTGTATCCGGTATTACCTCCCCGGTAATGCCGGATCTTTATTATACGAAAAGCATTCCATATAGACATGAACAGATTAGACACAAAGACAAAAGGTTCTTACGTTCGCTATACAGCGAAAACACAAGAAAGTGTTATCAATGCTCTTCTGTCTGGTGAGTTGCTATTGGAAGAGGCGATGGCGAAATATGGAATTCTTTCGAAAAAAACGGTGATACGCTGGCTAAAGAAACATCAGCTTGAAGAAGGAAATTGTCAAACTTCGCCGTATACTTCATCATAGAACTCCATTTAATTCCTCTATTGGGTGTGAGATAGACTTTTTACTTCGCTCCACCAAGACTACCTAAATGTCTATCTGTCGATCGGAAACCTAATAGGAGTGGAATCTTATCTAAAATGTCACATTTTAACTACAGGTTGTTTTCCTTGAAAGAATATCTATAGGCATCTAGGAGATATTCCTTAAATTCGCTCAATAGACCATTTCCGGCAGTGGTTCGTGTGAAGTAACAATGAAAAACTAGTCTTTAAAATACATTATGAATGAACATCTACTTAAACAGTTTTGGCATGTTGTTTCTAATAGGCATATTGAAGAAGGTATGGATAAATTGCGGATTGTTAGCTTACGACTTATAAACCAATATGCTTTGTTGATATCCTTAATTTTTATTATTGACGCTATTAGAAACTTATCATTTGGACGGCCTATTAATTTCGTTGTTTTGTTTACTGTAGGGTGTTTATTGTTTCTATTGTCATGGTTTACGAAACTGCATTTGAATGTTAAAATGGCTACCTCTGCTTTGATAATGGTTACATTGGTCGTATTTTATTTTTGTTCTACAGCGGGTTTCCATAATGGCATTGCACCCTATTATTTTTCAATTTTATTTGCCGCATTGTTTATCTTTAACGAAAGACATAGACACTACAATATATTTGTTTTTCTATGGATTTTTGTATTGTTCTATGTCGTGCATTTGTTTGATTTAGAGATGTTCAGTAGTTTATGGAGGAGCCAAGTGTGTTTTCACGAAAATCCACAGGCTACTCTTATGCAATCAGTTTTGCTATTAGTCGTTAATGGTTATTTTATTATGTTGAAAAACACGGAATTGCAGAAATTATATCGTCAAGTTCTACATGCAGATATCCAACCATTTCAGTTGAATGTTAAATCGAAGAGTGCTACAATATCCTTGTCTGTTGAGGATATTGTGAAACTAGCTCAAACAGATGACCCAGCATTCATCGTAGCGTTTCAACAAGTTTTTCCTGACTTTTATGCAAATTTATATAGGCAAAATACAGGGATGACACAAGAAGAGTTTAAATTTTGTGCGCTTTTAAAACTGGGATTTACCACTAAAGAAATTGCCAATTATAACCATTTGGCGATACGTACGGTCCAAACCAAGAAGAGCCGATTACGCAAATCGTTTAATATACCTCGGAAAGAAGATCTTTATATGTGGATAGCACAATTTTGAACCATCATTCGTTCGCCAGAGACTTAATGAATTCTGATGGAGATACGGTAGTGACCTTTTTAAAGTTTAGGGCAAATTTACTTTGTGAAGAAAAACCTGCTTCACGTGCGAGGGCAGCTACTTTTAACCTACGGTAATAGGAATTATTCCTTAGTTTTTCAATAATGTAGTTAATCCGGAGCTCGTTGATATAGTTGAAGAAATCTTTTTTCTTATGCGAATTGATGACAACGGAAAGGTATTTTGCATTAGTGTCACAATAGGTCGCCAGATAGGATAGTGACACATCTCTTTTAATATAGAGTTGTTTGTTTTCAAATTCTTCCAATCGGTTCAAAATCTTGTTTAGCGTTTGCTCCAACATGAGTGGCGATGAACAGGATTCGCTTTCCGGATCCTTATCGGAAGAGGAGAGGTTGCGTTCGTTCGGTATAGCTTGCGTATTATCTTTATTTATTACATCGTCGGTTTTCGCTTGTTGTATGTGCGGCGAACTTAACTTTTGATTTGATGGAGACAAAAAAAAGTAGCGCGTCATGGGGAGTACAATCAGAATGCCTATGAAGATAAAAATTAATTTATCTTTTGATTTTTGAAACATATCATCTTTTTCACGTCCTAATGTGGTGTAGGAACTATTCAGAAAATCGGCTGATTGTCTGTAAATGGTCGTGATAATAGAATCTTGTGCTTTCTTGATGGCTCGTATTTTACTTATATCGTTGATGCTGCTGTAATAGCGATACGCTGTTTCGTTCACCTCCTTTTTCAAATGTAGATAGTGTGAAAGATCGGCTATACCTTGCGCCATATTTAAATGTTTCGCTGCTTTCGAAAGATCGTTTCGGTTAAGGTAGATATTGGCGAAACCGTTATGAATTAATGCTGTAATGTGGTTTTTCGGAATGTTCGTGGTCAAATTCAGTGCTATTTCATAATGCTTTAATGCATTTTCTTCATCACCCAGAAGATAATTGACGAGCCCTAATAACTGCTCGTTTTCCATGATTGCAAAAAACTGAATTTGTTTTGTGTCTTCAAGATATTTTTTAGATCGTTGTATATAGGTTATAGCTTCTTTATACTGTTTCTGCTCCATTTTATAATAGGCTTTTTCTTGCATAATCAATCCCTTGGCTGCATTTGCCAACTGTGGGTCTGATATCTTTTCAGCGATGTTCATTGCCTTCTCTATGTATTCTCTGGCTGGTGTCAATAGTTGTGCTATTCTGTATTGCGTCGCTAAAAACGCGTAAATACGTGTTTTCCAATCTAGGTGATTAGTGCTCTTGATGATATTCTCTGCTTTGAGACCGTATTCGATTGCCTTTGTAGTTTCCCCAACTTGTTGGTACAAGGAAGCTGTCAACATCAAACTCTGCGCTTCGAGTAGCGGTGTTTTGGATATTGTATATAAAGAATCTGCAATATGTAATGCCGTGGGAAAATCTGTTTGGGAAGTTTCTAGGTATGTTTTCGTGTATAATGCATTATAGGTTTCTATATCCTGGCCACGCGAAATCATGATAAGTATAAATGAGCAAAAAATATAAAGATAGATTTTTTTAATCATGATATTTTTTTTCACAGCTTTTTGTTTGCCGAGATTGATGTATGGTATGGGGAACTATAGTGTAAAACAAAATTACTTTTCCAAAAGTGCGATCATTCCTTTTGATTTACGAGAAAATGAATACGTCACAGGTGCTTTATAATATACTACATAGGTGTTGATAAAGGTAATTAAATCTATATAAAGTGCGTTATTGTATTTTTGATTGTATACGCTATTTTTTGGGTCTATTGTGTTGTTTTTTAGTTGATTATGTGTGTTTTTGATATTGTCCATTTTAGGTAAAATGTATAATTACTTCATCCTTATTTTCGCTGTTCTGGTTGTACAATATCTTTTTTGCCCCTGTTAGTTGCACTAACTTTGTCGAACTAATAATCGATAAACAGAGAATTATCAATTACTACTAGTCAAATTTAAATTAACAAAACAAATGGAAGAGCAAAACAGTATGCTGTCGCTTGAAACGGGAGAAGCGTGGAACGGCGGTGAACCGGGGAAATCCGAGAAACTCACGTATATCGTACCTAAAGTAGGATTGACTTTCGTGGAATTGGAAAATAACATTGCAGCGGGATCCATAACCGTCAATGAGAATAACAATGTAGTAGAAGAGAGCTGGATGGTAGAAGAAGATGATCGACGTGAGATCGACCTAGATTTCTTTAATTAATTCCCTTATCTATTTACAAAACTTTTTAAAGGCCAAACTGAAAAAAATGAAAACGAACTCAATAAGATATAATACAATATGGTGTCTGTTATTGACACTTTTTGTGGCTATTTCCTGTAAAAATGAGACAGGAGTTGAGCCTATCTATGACGGTATAAAAATGCGCGTCAGTCTAAGTAGTGGTTTTACGGTGGCTACAGGAAACAGTGGAGCTTTAAAATCAAAAGCTTCTACTTCTGTAGCTACAAAAAATACCGACGGTAAATTAGAAACACAGACCCAGATTATACCGCTCAGCAATGGATTAAACATTGTTGCAAAATTGGTACCGGAGCAACAAACTGCACCTGTTGCTTTGAAACAGTCCGCAGGCGGCGGCCTCAAAGCTGCTGCTCAAGAAGTAAAAAGCACTTTGCCCATAGGTACCCAATATCGTTTACTGGTATACAATGCGACTGGTAATGAAGTAAAGCGGTTAGAAAAAACGGTAGACGCAAACTCCTCTTCGTTTGACGAATTCACCTTGGACGCGACAGGTACAACAACGAACTATACATTTGTGGCCTATTCAGCGGGTACCGCGGCTCTTCCTGCGCTTGCGGCGAATAGTACGCTATCAAGTGCTATGGTGACTATCGGTAATGAAAAGTTTATGCATTTTGTAGAGACTATAGCTCTAGGCTACGGTGCCAATGATTTAGAAGTTGTTCTGGCAAACAAACTGAGCGAAATCACGACGGTTCTTGATGGTCAGGGGATCGGTCTGAATTCTATAACAGGCGTGGGTAATTTTACTTTGAAGAACGCGACACATACTGGAGGCTCGTTAAAGCTATCCGATGGGACGGTAACTTACACTGGATCCGCCCAAGATAAAGCAGTTTCTTTTCCCGCGATTTCAACAGGGTTAACAGAGGTAAGTAGTTTACCAACTGTATTGGCTCGTGACTTAACCACTACTAGCCTAGAGGTAGAGTATATTGAGATAGCGGGTCTGGGCAGGAGCGAATCATTTGTTGTACCAAATGTAAAGATTGAGCCCGGGGTGAAATACAATCTAGTATTGGAGCTGGATAAGGGGAATTGTATGTTTAATGTAAGCCCTGAGACTTTTACGCTTTCAAATACCCAAGCGGGATGTAGAATTCGTTTTTTAATATTGTTTACTTGGTTTAATTATAGTATTCCTCAGAACCAATGTTCTGGAGGTATCCCCTTAGTATATACCATGAGTTGGGCAACTCCTAACAATGGTGAAACGATTGGACGCGTATACGAATTTGCACCGACTGCGAATGCAGGTGTCGTCATGAATATTACAAGTTTGGATAATTCGTTCAATATGGCCATTAATGATCCAGCTGACGATCAAAACACGGCAAATCGGAAGATAGCAACAAAGGAGATCCAGTTTCAGGGTACAGGGGCTAATGGTCGTAATGTCCGGTTTGCCGGTGGAGGAGGTTACCACGGAGATGGTACCATTCCTAATGTATGGGATATTACGAATGGTACAGCAGACAATCCTGTTCTTCGAGTTAGTGTGTCAGCGTCGGGTGTCGTGAGTATAACGGGTCGTAAGAGCAATAGTGATTTGACTCAATATCCGATGGAGTTATTTAATAGCACATCTTTTAATACTGTGACTTGGTTGACCAGTGGCACCACCAACAACAAAGTAACAATAACGCAAACAGTTAGCGGACCTACTTATATCAATGGTCAAGTGACCGGAAAACGAATTGCCGCTTGTAATTAAACCTCTTTAGCGCTCTCCCGTGTCTGCGCCGAGGCATAGCAAGATAGGAACGTAATAACACTTAATAAAAGTCCCCCTTTTGGGGGGACTTCACTAAAATAAGACAATCAGAAATTAACGATAGATGAAGAATTTTATAATAATATCACTGTTCGCTTTAGGTGGCACCGGTGCTATACAAGCACAATCGGTACCGGTAAAGCATGATACCACCGTAACGGTTTCAACCGACCGTTATCAAGCCATCACCAATCGCTTTGGTGACAATTGGATTTTTGGTGCTGGTGCCGGTGCGTCGATATTTTTTGGCGATCACGACAAGCAAGCTAAGTTCAACGAACGTTTGGCGGCTCATTATTCCGCTTATTTAGGTAAGTGGTTTAGCCCGGGGTTGGGTGTTCGTGCCGGAGGTAGTTTCGGAAAAATCAAAGGACTGACCCAAAACGCACCATGGATGACATCCGGTGTGCATTCTACTGGCGAGCGTTACGACGGCAAGCCGTGGGATGACTACTGGTTAGAACATCAGGAATTTAACGCTTTTCATATTTATGGAGATGCGCTCTTTAACCTCACGAATATTTTCGGAGGTTACAAAGAACGTTTTTACAACATCAGTCCGTATGTGGGCTTGGGTTGGATGGTGACTAACGACGAACCTAAACAGGGTGAAGTAAGCGCTAATATTGGTATCTATAATACGTTCCGTTTAGCGAATGCATTGGATTTAACGTTGGACCTTCGAGGAGTGATGTTCAATGATCGTTTTGATGGCGAGGTTGGGAATCGTAAACAGGATGGCCAGGCAAGCGCATTGTTGGGCTTGGCTTATAAGTTCAACAAGCGTGGTTGGGACAAACCATCGACGATAGTTGTTGAAACCAACTATGATGAAACTCTCCTGAACGAACTGCGTGATCGCGTTGCAAAATTAGCTGCAGATAACGAAGCGTTGAAACGCCAGTTGGCAAATGCCAAAGGAGATGTGATCACAGATGTTCAGTTTAAAGACAGAATATTGGCTGCGCCAATTCTGCTGACATTTACGATTGACACTTGGGAAGTACGCAATGAAGCACGTGTAAACCTTGGATTTTTTGCGGAGACCATAAAAAAAGCTAACAAAGACGTGGTTTATACCATCACGGGCTATGCGGATAAAGGAACCGGTACGCCGGCTCGTAATGAACTGTTGAGTCGTAACCGCGCAGAAGCGATCAAGAAAGTCTTGGTAGAAGAATTTGGTGTCGATCCATCACAATTGCGTACGGAGCATGAGGGCGGTGTCGAGAATATGTATTATGACGATCCACGTTTGAGCCGTGCGGTGATTGTTATCGGTAAATAATAAAGGTCGGGACGTATTCATCTTGAATGGGTACGCCCCAATCAAATTTCGATAGTGTAGATGGTTATTTGAGAATGGAAATCTTACTTGTTGTTGGTTGTTTTGTCGTTGCCCTGCTGTTGAGCAGGGGCATGATTCCCGTCATTATGTTAGTGACATACAAAAAGCGTCTTTTCGACCCTGTCAACGACCGTAAGGTACATAATAAATGTATTATTCCTCGTTTAGGGGGCGTTATTTTTGTACCTATACAATGTTTTCTGTTTGTTGTTGCGTTGGTTTTTGCGGTCAAAATAGCGCATATCGAAATGAACGTCCAATCTTGGGTATTTCTTCCAAGTTTTATGATGCTATTGTGTGGTTTGGGGATGCTGTTTATGGTGGGCGTTGTTGACGATTTGATAGGAGTGAGCTACAAATGGAAATTTGTCGTACAAATTTGTGCGGCGAGTTTTTTTCCTCTTTCCGGGCTATGGATCAATGATCTGTATGGTTTAGGTCTCCTCGTTTCGCTTCCCGCCTGGGTAGGGATGCCATTGACGATGTTTATTGTTGTTTTGATTATCAATGCCATTAACCTTATTGACGGATTGGATGGACTTTGTTCCGGTGTCGTGGCGATGGGATGTATGGTATTGGGGGCTTTGTTTATGTATTACGGTGCGTGGTGGCATACGTTGTTTGCATTTATTACCGTAGGTGTGTTAATCCCTTTTTTCTACTATAATGTATTTGGTGCTACTCGTCGTCGTCGTCGAATTTTTATGGGTGATACCGGCAGTATGACGCTAGGGTATTCGATGGCTTTTCTGGCCATTAGTTTCGCGATGAATAATCCATATGTAAAGCCTTTTTCCGAAGGTGCGATTGTGGTTGCATTTTCTACACTGATTATTCCTGTTATGGACGTGGCACGTGTGATGTTTATACGTTGGCGAAAAGGAAAGCCTGTCTTCAAACCAGATCGTAACCATTTGCACCACAAATTCCTGCGGATGGGCATGTCCCATCGAACAGCCATGCTATCCATATTAGGCTTGGTGTTGTTTTTTAGTGCTTTTAATATCCTGATGGTGGAAATGATCAGTAATAATATTGTGATTCTCTGCGATGTGGCGTTGTGGTTAGGGATGCATGGAGTATTTGAAAGGATGGAGAAAAGATATATACAAAAGCAGGCAATGGTGACTTCCCAATCGACATCGCTTACACAAGTTTACAGAACGGAAAGCAAAATGAAGCTTAAGGAAGGGGTTGCGCTACAGGGAGGGGATGCCTATGTGCAATAAACATAAGAACGCTGACCATGCGCTAGGGCAAATGCAATTTGCTTCTCGGCATTTGTAAAAGAATATATGAAGCCTGTCTGCGTGACGCAGACAAGCTTCAATACCATTAAAGAACAATTATATAGATGAAAATTATACTGATCGGTGGTTCAGGCTTTGTAGGTACGCATTTAATAGATAGGCTGTTGGAAGTTTCTGGTCTAGAAGTATTGAATATCGATAAAAATAACAGCGAGAAATATCCAGAATTGACACGCATAGGAAATGTGATGGATTGGCAAACGCTAGTGCATCATTCCAAAGGCGGTGATGTGGTGGTGCTGTTGGCAGCGGAACATCGTGATGACGTAAGTCCTGTGTCGCTATATTATGATATCAATGTGGAGGGCATGCGGAATACGTTGAAAGCGATGGAAGTTAACGATATCAAGCGATTGGTTTTTACCAGTTCGGTGGCCGTGTATGGATTAGATAAAGACAATCCCGGTGAGGATGCCGCTATAGATGCTTTTAATGACTATGGGAAGAGTAAGTGGCAGGCAGAACAGGTACTAGATGTGTGGCATCGTAACCATCCTGATTGGAATATCAATATTATACGTCCTACAGTCATTTTCGGCGAAGGAAACCGTGGCAATGTATATAATTTATTGAAACAGATTGCTAGTGGCAAGTTTTTGATGATAGGAAAGGGGAATAATAAGAAGTCCATGTCTTACATCGGTAATATCGTAGCATTTATCTGGTTTTTGATTGAACAGAAAAAAAATGGTTATGAGGTGTATAATTATGTCGATAAGCCGGACTTCACCACCAACGACTTGGTCCGTCATACCGGCCAGATTTTAAAGAAAAAAATCCCGACAATTCGGATTCCCTATTGGCTGGGTATGTTTGGGGGGTATGGGTTTGATGTGTTGGCATTTATCACACGCAAAAAGCTAAACATCAGCTCGGTTCGGGTGAAGAAGTTTTGTGCAGTGACACAGTTTTCATCGAGTAAGGCGATGGCGTCGGGGTTTGTTCCACCGTATACCATGGAGCAGGGGCTGAGGAATATGTTGGAAGAGGAATTTGGACATAAAAATTAGTACTGTTTTGGGATCAATAAACATATTACAAGTGAAGAAACCACGGACAGTTACTTATTTCGGGCTGGATCTTTTTAAGTTCTTGATGGCGATTTGTGTTGTAGCGATTCATACACATCCTGCTGGAACCGACGGTACAGGATTTATTTTCAAAATGTATGATTCATTTTTAAAGATTGCCGTTCCATTCTTTTTTTTTACGTCGGGATATCTCTTGGCACATAAACTAAGCGATGATTATCAGCTTAACGAAACAGTGATTACCGGCTTTATCAAGAAATTAGTTAAACTCTATCTTATCTGGACATTGATTTATATGCCTTTGACCCTTTATGGGTTGTCTTTAGATGGGGAATTAAGCCTAAAAGGCGCTGCAATAACCTTGAGGAACATACTTTTCAAAGGAGAGAATTATTTCTCGTGGCCCTTATGGTATATGTTATCATTGGTCTATTTTGGTTTATTATTGTGGATTTCCAATCGGTTTAAATGGCGTTATGAAATTTTGTTGATTATTACGATACTGATTTATGTGTTGAATTTTGTCAATGTCAATTTCTTAGGGGTTAGTTATCTAGATACTTTAAAGAAGGTATTTGGTACCACTCGGATTTTTTCTGGATTCGTTTTTATTGCTCTCGGTTTATTTATTTATCAAAGAACATTGAAGTCCAGATTTTGGTGGGCAATTTTAGCACTTGCAATAACATTATATATAGGCACGTTGAGTATTCCATTGCTATCTGATCTTATGGTAATCGGGGCTGCCATAGCAATATTTTTTATCGGTTGTAATATCACATCAGATAATAAAGCTATCAGCTCATTTTTCAGAAAAATCAGTATAGTTATGTTTTTTACACATATGTACTTCTACTTTCTATATATATCTTTTGTTCCCAAAGATCTGCATATACAAATGGGAGGGTTTTTATTTTCACTGCTAGCTACCTTGTTTTTGGGAGATCTTGTTATCAAATATGGTGATAAAGTAAATATCCTTAAAACAATCTTTTGATACGGTATGGGAGAGAGAGCAGGTTTTATGGCGAAGAATACGATCGCATTATATTTTAGAATGCTCTTTACGTTGGGTGTTGGTCTCTATTGTTCAAGAGTCGTTCTTAATATACTGGGTATAGATGATTTTGGGATTTATAACATTGTGGGAGGCGTAATCGGTATGTTGGCATTTATCAATAGTTCTATGGCAGGTGCCACACAACGGTTTCTGACTTTTGAGCTTGGCAAATCGAATAAATTCGTTTTGACGAAGACTTTCAATCTGAGTATTACGATTCATATACTTATTGCGGCTGTAATTCTTGTCTTGACAGAGACCATCGGTTTATGGTTGGTATATAATAAATTGGTTATTCCCACGGATAGACTGGATACAGCCCTGTGGGTTTTTCATTCTTCCGTATTGGCTTCTGCGATTGGCATTATTACAGTGCCCTATGTAGCCATTATTAATGCGCACGAGAAGATGAATATTTTTGCTTACATATCCATTTTAGAAGTCGTTTTGCGATTGGGGATTGTCTTTTTACTGCCTCTGTTTCCGATGGACAAACTCCAGCTTTATGGGATTTTGACCTGCGCAGTTTCTGTTGTTACATTTTTGGTTTATTTCTTTATATGTACGAAATTATTTGAAGAGGCTAGAGTAAGGAGGCTTATCTGGGACAGCAGGCTATTTAAACGGATGATTGTTTTTTCGGGATGGGTATTGAACGGAAACTTAGCAGTAGTTGGATACACACAAGGGGTTAGTATATTGCTTAATTTATTTTTTGGTCCTGCTGTGAATGCCGCCAGAGGGATTGCTACGCAAGTGCAAAATGCTGTGAATAATTTCTCCTATAATTTCCAGCGAGCGATGAATCCGCAGATTATAAAGAGTTATGCTGCAAATGATCTGGAGAGAATGCACAGACTGATTTATTCTAGTACCAAGATCACTTTCTTCTTACTTTTTATAGTGTGTATACCTATTTATTTTGACACTCATTTTGTCCTGTTAAAATGGTTAAAACAGATTCCTCCGCATACCGTTGTGTTTGTCCAATTATCGCTATTAATAAGTTTAGTATCCTCGTTAAGTTATTCGTTAATCGTAGCTATCCATTCTTACGGAGACATCAAGCGGTTTCAATTGTGGGAAGGGACCATACTCTTGATGATTCTTCCGGCAAGTTATGTTTTATTAAAGAACGGGTATCCGGCGGAATCGACATTAATAATCCATTTATTATTCAGTATAGTCGCGCAAGTGGCTAGGGTGTTGATAGTGAGAAAAGCAGTTAAATTTCATCTTTCAGAATATTTCCATAAGGTGATTTTCAAAATTATTATAACAGTTCCTTTCTGTTTGATTGTCCCTTTTTTGATTAATGAGAATATGGATTCGGGCTGGTTAAGACTGGGCATAATGACAACAGCTTCTATATTTTCCGTTTGTTGCTTCGGCTATTTACTGGCTTTAGGAAAGGATGAAAAGATCGTGATACATTATTTGTTCAATAAAATTATTTTGGGAAAAACAGTATAGATAATTATGAAAAAGAAAGTTTCCATTATCATACCTATCTATAGTGCCGAGACATATATAGCTTCTTGTGTACAGAGTCTGTTTGACCAAACCTTAGCTGATATCGAGTATATATTTGTTGACGATTGTAGTCTGGATGATAGTATATCTATCCTGAAACGGATTTTAGAGGATTATCCTGCTCGAAAAGGGCATGTAAAAATTATACAACACAAAGAAAACAGAGGGGTCGCGACGACCAGAAATACAGGGTTGGACAATGCCACAGGAAAATATATAGGTTGGGTAGATGCCGATGACTGGATTGAGCCGGATATGTTTGAAAAGATGTACAACAGTGCTGAATCAAAGCAAGCTGATTTAGTTTGGTGTAATTTCAGGATGACTTTCACGGATTCGAGTTACGAAAATCAACAGCAGGTAGCGGAAGATTCCAAGGTCTATTTATTGTCTCTGATAAAAGGAGAAATGCAGGGCATGCTTTGGAACAAGCTCATCAGGAGAGAAATATTTTTGGAAAATCAGATCCGTTTTTTAGATGAGAATAATCTAGGTGAAGATAGGAATGTACTTATCAAGGTATTGTTTTATTGTAATAACATCATTCATCTAGAAGAACTACTTTATCATTATATGCAGTTCAATATAGGGGCAATCACTAGAGATATGACCCCCCGCAGAGTATATGAAGAAATAAATAATACTCGGGATATCGTATGTTTTCTCCGGGAGAAAAATGTCAGTTGGATACCTGATAGCGACCTCCAAAATTTTATGTTTAGGAGCAAACGTAAGTTGTTATATACGACAGACTTAATTCATTTTGAGAAATGGGCTAATATTTTTCCAGAATCCAACAGGTTACTCTATAAGAGTTACCTGGGGATGAGACATAAAATAGTCGGTTTTCTTGCTATTTATAAAATAAAGGGTCCCCTAAGGTTATGGATTAATATTAAAAAACGATATCAAACGAGTAAAACTTAAATATAATGAGTAAAATAATAGGGTATACCACCGGCGTTTTTGATTTATTTCATATCGGACATCTGAATATTTTGAAGAAGGCCAAGGAACATTGTGACTATTTAGTCGTTGGGGTTACGATTGATGAATTGGTGGAATATAAAAATGTAAAAGCAGTAATTCCTTATGATGAAAGAAAGGGTATTGTGGAATCAATAAAATATGTTGACCAAGTCGTTCCCCAAACTAATATGGATAAAATGGAGGCTTGGAAAGAGTTGCGATTTAATAGAATGTTTGTAGGAAGTGATTGGAAAGGAACGGATAAGTGGGATAGGTATGAAAAAGAATTTGCCAAAGTAGGCGTAGAGATTATCTACTTTCCGTATACAAAAGGAACCTCATCAACCCGTTTGAGAGAAGTATTACAAAAAATTACGAGATAATAATGGAAGATTTTAAACAAAAATTTGATATCGTCAACCTAACCATAAAAACGATAGGTTCATGGATTATTAGCTTACGTCCAGTGCAGGTTACTATTGGTTCTTTAGTATTATCGTTAGATAGAGCATGTCATGATATAGGGGATTTGACAAATAGCGAGTCGCAAGAACTAGGTCTGGCGTTCAAAGCTATAAAAGAAGTTTATGCCAAAACTTTTTCGCCGGACAAAGTCAACTATTTGTTACTTATGATGGTAGATAAACAGGTTCATTTTCATGTTATACCGCGGTATGAAAGGGAGGTGACATTTAAAGATCAACATTTTCGAGATGAACACTGGCCAAAACCGGCAAATGTACTGTCGACGTCGAACTTCGGCGATCAACTCTTAATGGAGTTAAAGGAGTATATGAAGGAGGCTTATGTATAAACAAAAAATTGTAGGTGTTTTTCGTGCATTCATTAAAATTTGTGAAGAGCATGATCTACAATACTTCTGTCATGGAGGTACAGCTATTGGCGTCGTGCGTCACCAAGGATTGATCCCTTGGGACGATGATATTGATGTACTGATGCCCAGACCGGATTATGAGAAGTTTCTATCGTTGTTTCCGCAACTCGAGCAGAAGGAGTACGAGTTAATCATACCAGGTCGCCCCCCCTCATACTACTTGCCGTTCGCCAAAATGTGCGACAAAAATACAACGTTGTTGGAATTTAAACATGTTCCTTGTGTACTCGGTGCTTTTGTAGACATATTCCCCTTGGATGGGGCATCCAATGAAAGGGAGAAACGTGCTGCAGATTGGTTGCTTTTTAGACGTATCGCTAATAAATTGATGATTTTGCCCAAGTCCGCCAAAGCAAACTTTGCTTGGTTATTTAAACGCTTGTCTAAATTTCAGTTGCGAACGGCTATAAATGAAATTTCCTGTGCTTTTGGCAAAAAGAGGAAGTATAAAAAAGTCAACGAGCAGCTCCACTATATCATGACCCGTCACGAATATAGCAAAGCAGAATATGTAGGAAGCTATGGAAGCCAGTTTGGTATTAAAGCTTTTTGGCCTAAATCGTGGTTTGATGGTGTTGTAATGATGTCTTTTGAAGGAATTGAGGTTCGTTTACCAGTAGGATATGATCAATTATTAACACAGGTGTACGGCGACTATATGCAGTTGCCGCCTAAAAATCAGAGAGGGTCGCATCATAATGTAGCATATCTCAATTTGGAAGAACGAAAGAGTGTAGAGGAAGTTTACCAAGAACTGAATAAGAAAAAAAGGTTGAATAGTCTATTATGAAAAAGATACCGGTTGTTTTTTGCTTTGATGATAATTTGCTCATACCTGCCGGGGTAAGTATAACTTCGTTATTGGAAAATGCCGATTCTAATACGTTCTATGATATTTTTATTCTACACGATGATCAGGCTATCTATCCTGCATCAGGATTTTTAGAACGTCTTTATGAGCGATACAAGAACACAAAAATTACCTACAGAAGTGTGGGCAATCAATTTCGTGATGCTTTTGAAATCAGAGGAATTACAATACCTGCTTATTATCGGCTATTGATTCCTGATCTTATTCCAGAATACGATAAGATCATGTACCATGACGTGGATGTTATTTTTAGACATGATCTCTCTGATATATACGAAAAAACAGATATGTCAGATTACTATATGGCCGGAGTTCTGTCTCCGGGACTTTTCAATAAAAAGGTGACCGAACGGCGGGTTGGTCTCGGGCTTGATCCAAGAAACTATATTCTCTCGGGTAATTTGATACTTAATTCAGCTTTACTTAGAGAGGATAAAGTAGTTTTTAGATTTAAAGAAGAAGCAAAAAATAACCATGTGCATCAAGATATGGATGTTATAAATTTAGTTTGTAAAGGAAAGGTTAAAATATTGTCTCCTATATTTTGCGGAACAATTGAGCTGTTCAAACTCGCTATACATAAAACTAAGCAATCAGTATATAATTTAGAAGAATTACATGATATGCAACAACAAGGTATAATACATTATAATGGACCTAAGCCTTGGAAGAGTTGGTGTCCTAATTTTGATATCTGGTGGGAATATCATAGAAAATCGATTTATTATGATTCGAAATTCTATTTTAACTTTTTCTATGATAAGCTGGAAGAATATGACCGATTATCACTTTGGCAACGTGTGAAACTACTCGTCCGTTATTTTAAAACTCGTGGTATAAAAAAATAGAAATGAATAAATTAGTTTCTATTATCGTACCCGTTTACAATGTAGAAAAACATGTGGAGAAATGCGTCCGCTCATTATTGGAACAGACATATCCATATATAGAATATATAATTGTGGATGATGCGTCGCCTGACGACAGTATGCATATTATTAGAAATCTTGCCGTAGCGTTTCCGGCAAGAAAAGATCAATTGAAATATATAGGTCACGAGAAAAATAAAGGCTTACCGGCAGCGAGAAACTCCGGGCTTGCTATAGCAAAAGGCCATTATATATTCCATTGTGACAGTGATGATTGGTTGGACCCGATGATGATTGCCGATATGGTGACAGAATTGGAAACAAATGAGGCAGATATTGTATACACAGATTTCTTTCTCTCTTTTAATCGAAATGAACGTTACATGAAGCAACCAGAATGTAACGGTTCTGATGCTTGTATACGAAGTATGTTAAGTGGAAGTATGAAGTTTAATGTTTGGAATAAGCTTGTAAAAAGGCATTTGTACATGGATAATAATATTTTCTTTCCGTCAGAGCATTGTATGGGAGAGGATATGACAATGATAAAACTTTTTTGTCACACACAAAAGATTGCTTATATACCACGTGCATATTACCATTATACACAAACAAATCCGAATGCTTTCACCAAACAAATGTCCCAAAAACAACTGGATGATGTGCGTTTTAATACTGACAACCTTGTCGCTTATTTAAAGACTTGTTTTGGGAATCAAGAATATTGGCAAGAAGTGAATTTCTTTAAACTAAATATCAAACTCCGTCTTTTGATCTCAATGGACAATAACTCGTATGTTTTGTGGCGAGATTGGTTCCCTGAAGCAAATGATTATATCTCCATAAACCCGGATTTTTCTTTTCGTATCAAACTTATTCAATATGCCGCGTATTATAGACAGGATTGGTTTGTGAAATTGTATAATTTTTTGATAGTCAGATTTGTATATGGAGTTATCTATCGATAGTAGGCCACGTTATGAAGATAGGACTGTCTCGGGTATTAATGCTTGGGTATCTTATTTTTTTCTGATGATAATTGTAAGTTGTTATTTCTTTCCTTTTGAATTTACATTTCTTCCCAAAGGATTGAATACCAAGATTATATTAGCCGGATTAGGCGTTCCGATTTTAGCATTTAACAGTATTTATCAACGTGGAATTTGGTTATCTGTAGAATTGATTCCGGCCATTTTGTTGGCATTGGTATTTAGTCTTATTGGGTATATCTCAGTTGATGTCAACAAGACGAATGATTACACATATGCAAATTACTTGATTTCTTTTGCGACATGGCTTCTCGGGGCTTATACGGTGTGTTCTATTTTGAGAAAGGTACATGGTTATCTTAATTTTGATCTTTTAATAAATTATCTAATAGCTGTTTCTATAGTACAGTGTTCTTTGGCGTTGGCTATCGACAATATCGTATCGTTAAAAAATTTTATTGATACCTATATTTCTCAAGATACCGTAGCAGATGTGGAATTTTTGAATAAAGTAGACCGGTTGTATGGAATCGGAGCAGCTTTGGATGTGGCAGGAACTCGTTTTTCAATAGTACTTATTGGTTTGGTGACTGTTCTACATAGGTCTAAAGAGAAATACGAGAGCATATCAATTATTGCTTTATATTGGATTGCGTTCGTAGCAATAGCCGTAATAGGCAATATGATTTCACGAACAACCACGGTTGGTGTACTCTTTGCTCTGCTGTATTTATTGTTAAGTTTTGATGTGTTAAATCAGGAGGTTTCGTTTAAGAATGTCAAATCTTGGGCTACAATACTGGGAGTTACTTTCATTCTTGTCGTTGTAGCAATGTATTTTTATAGAACAGATGAAAATATACGAGGGTTACTGCGCTTTGGTTTCGAAGGATTCTTTAACTGGGTGGAAAAAGGAAAATGGACCACTAGTTCGACAGAGCGGTTGAACACCGTAATGTGGATATGGCCTGACGTTCATGATTATAGAACTTGGTTGATAGGCAAAGCTACTTTCGATAATTGGTATGTCGTCGGAACGGATATCGGGTATTGTCGGTTCATTTTTTATTCAGGTTTACTAGGATTAATCACGTTCTCTTTATTTTTTGTTTACAATGCTTGGATGGGCATTAGAAAATTTCCATGCCATAAACTTTTCTTTATATTGTTATTGGCGCTAGGCTTTATTATTTGGTTAAAAGTATCGACCGACCTTTTTTTGATATATTCCCTCTTTTATTTTTTGGATAAAGATGAAGGGAGTGTGGTATGAAGATAGTCTACTGCATACTAGGCACGTTTAACTCCGGCGGTATGGAGCGGGTATTAGCAAACAAGGCAAATTATCTGGTTGCGCAAGGTTACGAAGTTTCTATTATTACCACTGATCAACAACAACGAAAACCTTATTTTTCACTGAATACTGCTATTTCGTTGTACGATTTGGGTATTGACTATACCGAAAGCAACGACCAAGGTGTATGGAAGAAAATAATCTCCTATTCCATAAAACAAAGACTGCATAAAAAGCGATTGACCGAGCTGTTAAAAGATTTGAAAGCAGATGTCGTGGTGTCGATGTTCGACCATGACGTTTCACTTCTTCATCGTATTCAAGATGGGAGTAAGAAAGTGCTGGAAATTCATTTTTCTCGTTTTAAGCGTTTGCAATACAGTCGGAAGGGTATATGGAGAGTTGTAGATTTTATGCATAGTAGGCAAGATCTACGGTTAGCAAAACAATATGATCGCTTCGTAGTATTGACTGAAGAAGACCGAGGCTACTGGGGTGACCTCCCCAACATAACGGTTATTCCTAATGCAAACAGCTTTGTGCCTCGCTGCCAAGTAGATGTAACAATGAAACGTGCTATCGCCGTCGGACGCTATGATTATCAGAAAGGTTTCGATGAGCTCATTACAATATGGAGGGAAGTATATAAAAAGCAGCCCGACTGGAAACTGGATATTTTCGGACATGGGCCAATGGAAGATCAACTTTTGTCACAGATTCGTCAGCTCGGACTAGAAAATGTGGTGCGCTTATGTCCGCCTGTGAAGGATATCGAAAAGGAATATTGTCAAAGCGGTTTTTTAGTGATGACCTCCCGATATGAAGGCCTGCCGATGACATTATTGGAGGCGCAGGCTTGCGGCCTTCCCATGGTGGCTTATGCTTGTAAATGCGGTCCGAGCGATCTTATTCAGAATGATCGTAATGGTTTTTTGGTGGAAGAAGGCGATCGTGAGACGATGGTGATACGAATTACAGAGCTGATCGAAAGCGAGAACTTGCGAACTGAAATGGGATTGAATGCAAAGAAAATGTCAGAAAAATTTTCGCAAGAGAAAGTAATGCAGCAATGGTTGGAGTTGTTTAATCTCTTGGCTATATGAAGACGATAGTGGTTTCCGCGGTAAACATTGTAGAGGCTGGTCCATTGACTATATTAAGGGACTGTCTCTCTGCTCTGTCACGGTGGGTAGCCGATCGAAGAGAGGAATATAGAGTAATTGCTATAGTCTATAAAAAAGAACTGGCAGATTTTCCATATCTCGAATATATAGAAACACAGTGGCCTAAAAAGCGGTGGATAAATAGATTATGGTATGAATATGTTTCGTTGAAACAGATATCCAAAACCATTGGTCCGGTTTACCTTTGGTTCTCCCTACATGACACGACGCCGAATGTAATCGCAGAACACAGAGCCGTGTATTGCCACAATGCTTTGTTTAGTTATCGCTGGAAGTTGCAGGACTTGTTTTTTGCACCCAAAATGGCTGCGTTAGCGATGTTGACGAAATTTATATATCGACCGAATATATATAGGAACCAATACCTAGTTGTGCAACAAGAATGGTTTAGGAAGGCCATGAGCAAGATGTTTGACATCCCGCAGAATAAAATAATTGTTGCGCCACCGACGCTGTCAAATTTTGGAGAGGCACAATCGACCAAGGCGGTATCGGGAAAGACAACATCATTTATTTATGCCGCTTCTCCGAATAAGCACAAAAATTTTGAGATCATTTGTAAGGCGGTGGATATATTGAATAATCAACACAACCTGAACGACTTTAAGGTCTATGTTACTCTTCTGGGAAATGAAAATAGATATGCTAAATGGTTACATAAAAATTGGGGTAGACTGGCATCTCTCCAATTCGTTGGATTTTTATCAAAGGAACGGTTACAAGGCTATTACGAGGAATGTGATTGTCTTATTTTCCCATCGAAAGCGGAATCATGGGGTTTACCCATTTCGGAATTTGCGGTATACAATAAGTATATGCTACTCGCTGATATGCCTTATACCCATGAAACGGCAGGAGATAGTCAGCATACTGCTTTTTTTGATCCAGATAAACCGGAGGCATTGGCAAAATTGATGATGCGGCTTATCAAGGGAGAAGAGCAAGCGTTCAAGCCTGTGCCGGTTGCGGTTATGGCGGAACCGATAGCAAATGATTGGTCCGACCTGTTTTGTAAGCTTTTAGATACCGTAAATATTTAGGAAGATGAACATACTACAGTTAGGAAAATTTTATCCCATTCGGGGCGGTGTAGAAAAGGTAATGTACGACCTCACGCTGGGTTTGTCGGAACGGAGGGTACGTTGTGACATGCTCTGTGCGTCGACGGAGAATTATCCGGCGGAAACGATCGAGTTGAACGACTTTGGAAGTGTTATGGTGATGCATACACAAATCAAACTTGCTGCAACCATGTTGGCCCCGGCTATGATCTTTACACTTCGCCGGATTGCCAAGTATTACGATATCATCCATATCCATCATCCTGATCCGATGGCATCCTTGGCGTTATTCCTTTCAGGATACAAGGGAAAAGTGGTGCTGCATTGGCACTCGGATATACTGAAACAAAAGGCGTTATTGAAACTCTATACACCTTTACAAAACTGGCTTATCAAAAGAGCAGACAGCATTGTTGGTACGACACCAGTGTATGTAGCCGAATCACCGTTTCTCCAAAAGGTTCAGCATAAGGTGGACTATATCCCCATAGGAGTGTTGCCGATAGTGGCGTCGTCGGAAAAGGTTGTCGCGATTCGAGAGCGGTATAAAGGTAAGCACTTGATTTTTTCGTTGGGCCGTTTAGTGGACTATAAAGGGTATGAATATTTAATTCGGGCAGCTAGCTGCCTAGATGGTGGTTTCCATATCGTTATTGGTGGGAAAGGACCTTTACAAGAATCATTAAGCGCATTGATCGCGGAGTTGGAGGTGGAAGATCGGGTGACCTTGTTGGGCTTTTTGCCGGATGAGGAAGTACCAACGTATTATGCCGCTGCGGATATATTTTGTTTGAGTTCCGTTTGGAAAACGGAGGCCTTTGCCATTGTGCAGATTGAAGCGATGTCCTGTGGGACACCTATCGTATCAACGCATATTCCCGGTTCGGGCGTAAGCTGGGTGAATCAGGGTGGTGTGTCTGGTTTGGTGGTGGAAAGAGAGAATCCGGAAGCATTGGCGGAGGCGTTTAAAAAAATAGCAGCTGATCCGGTGTTGAAAAAGCAATTGTCGGAAGGAAGCCGAAAGCGTTATGAAACCTATTTTACGCGTGATAAGATGGTGAAGAAGAGTTTGGAAGTGTATAATGAAGTTTGTGTATGAAAGCGCCGGTACGCCAGACAAAAACACTTCCGAACGCCTGGTATTTTGAGCAAGTGATCAACACCTTAGCGCAGGGTAAAAACGTGAAAATACCGGTGAGAGGGGATAGTATGCGGCCTTTTTTGGTGGATGGAGATGTTGTAGAGCTTCATGCGCTGATCGGCAAAATGCCAAAACGAGGGAGTATAGTATTAGCATATTATAATGAGAGATATGTATTGCATCGCGTGGTACGCCGAAAAGAATGTAGGATTTGGATGACAGGCGACGGAAATATAGGACAGATAGAACAGGTGACGGAGGCCGATGTCCGCGCGATCGTATATAAGGCCTTCCGTGGCAATCGTAGCTGGATGTGTGATACCGCTGTGCGGCGTTGGATCGGCATTATCTGGTTTGGATTAAGGCCATGGCGAAGGGTTTGGAACAAGATTTTAAAAGTTATATACATATGATATATCCATGATTGCAAAACACAAATACGAAAAAAAATAATCTGGATATTCCATATGGCCATTGAAAAACAAATTATATACATATGAAATTACGGACAGATTTAATTCTTAGACGTTTAGGCCGTGAATATATAATCGTAGAGCCTGGACAGGATATGGTGGATATGTCGAAGGTATTTACATTTAATGATACGGCTGTTTTGATATGGGAGCGTTTACAAGGTCGGGAATTTACCTTGGAAACGGTGGTAGGCGTCCTATTGGAAAACTACGACGTGAAAGAAGATATAGCCAGACGGGACGCGTTTGCGCTGCTACAGACTTTTAAAGAACACGGTTTACTTACGGAATAGCGATGATATTACAGGGTAGAGTGGGCAAAGCCTTTTTCAGTTTGTTGCGTGCCGGTCTATGGAAACAAGGGGTCGATATGCTGGGATGTTTTCCTTTATCGGAAGAGGAATGGCAGGCCTTGTACCGTATCGCACGTCAACAAACGGTAGAGGGTATCGTGTTTGACGGCATACAAAGCTTGGAACCGACGCTTTTACCCCCAAGGAAATTATTGCTGCTATGGCTCGTAAGGGTTGAAAAGCTGGAACAAAGGAATCGTCGAATGAACACTGTATTGGCAGAACAGGCGTTGTTCTTTGACAGTTGTGGCATCAAACCCGTGCTGTTAAAAGGGCAGGGGATAGCAGCTGGATATGCGGAACCGTTGCGTCGGGTATGTGGAGACATTGACTGGTATTTTTCGAACAAGGAAGACTACCATGAGGCCAACAGGCAGATCAAAGCAAAGGGAATAGGATGGAACAAAATGGCAGGAAAGAGTATTTGGTATAGGTGGAGAAATGTAGAGATAGAACACCATCGGAACATTTTTGATATTCACAACCCATTCGTAAGAGGTTACCTGAAAGAATTTGAACAGGAGGAACAGCCGCGACAGCTTGAACTGGTGGTACAGGAGCAATCGATTATATTGCCCTCGCCGACCGCACAGTTGCTACAGGTAAATGCACATATATTGAAGCACCTTCTTTCATTCGGGATAGGCCTGCGGCAACTCTGTGATGCGGCTCGTTTATACAGCGCTTACCATACACAGATTGATGCAGATCGACTTTTGGCGGTCTATGCCAAAATTGGAATCTTGAAATGGATTTCCGTATTGCATTGCTTATTGGTTGATTACTTGGGCATGCTGCCGGATGATCTGCCTTTCCGAAGGGATGCCGGACAGGATGCCGATTGGATGATGGAAGAAATTTGGGCGGTAGGTAATTTTGGTTTCCATGACGGACGGTATACGGATATACAAAACGGCGGGAAAAGAGTGGATAAAAAGAAGAGACTTTGGAATAACTTTTTAACGTATCTACCGTATGCACCGATGGAGGCGGTCAGCTTTCCTTTTACACATTTATTTTCAAGAATATCTGGATAGATGATAGACACTGGATTGACATATCAATTAAAATGGACATGGAAATTGACAAAAGGCCATCGTGTATCGCTACTGTCGTATTTTGTCTTGGAATGTATAGCGATCGTCTTGTCGCTGGTGTTTGTGCTGTGGTCAAAACGAGCGATTGATATTGCGGTAGAAGATACCCGTGATGCCTTGCAATATGCCCTCGTGATCAGTATCGTTGCGATAACGGCAGGACTGTTGTTGAGAACCTATGCTGGTTGGATAAATGAGCGTACGCGGATGAGGTTATTGCAGCAGCTTCAAAACAGTGTTATTGCGGCGCAGATGTTGTCCACGTGGGAATACGTCAAACGTTGGCATACAGGCGATATTCAGGTACGTATCCATAACGATTGTCGGGAGATTGTGCAGATGATCGGACTAACGGCACTTTCCAGCTTGCTTACGTTTATCCGCCTACTGGCCTCTTTTGGTTTTTTGTGGATGATGGATCCGATGCTGGCGTTGTTGATTATCGCTGTTACCCCACTTTTCTTGTTTTCCAAGTTATATTTTAAACGACTTCGGCGGATGAACCGCGAACTGAAAACGGCTGAAAGCAATCTGGGAAATATTGTGCAGGAAAATCTACGTCTTCGTATGGTGATCCGGGCACTGGGCCTGCAAGAAAATCGATGGAATAAGGTCGTTGGAAGCCAGGAGACGATCTTCTATTTGAAAAATAAACTGCTGAATTTTTCGACGGCCTCGCGCGGGATTATGAAATTGACCGTCAATATCGGCTTTTTGCTGACTTTCGTCTGGGGGATATACCGTTTGCACAACGGAGAGATATCATTCGGCACCATGACAGCTTTCCTGCAACTTGTAGGCAGGATTCAATCACCTATGTTATCGCTATTGGGATTTGTGCCTGCATTTATTCCTTTCCGTACCGCATTGGAACGTGTACAGGCGACCTTATCAGTTACGCAGGAAAAGTTATTGGAGGCGGAGCATATTGAATTTCCGCAAGCTATCCAGTTCGAGCAGGTTTATTTTCGTTACGAAGATGCACCGGTGATTGAACGTATTAACGCCGAATTACAGAAAGGAAAACCGACAGCGATTGTCGGTTCGAGTGGGAAAGGAAAGACAACCCTCGTCCGTTTAGTACTGGGTTTAATCCAACCGAATGCAGGCGATATATGGATACAAACAGGAGGGGAGCGCAGACGCCTCTCCGGTAAGCATCGGGGCAATATCGCCTATGTTCCTCAAGGGGACAAGTTATTCAGCGGAACAATCCGCGAAAATTTAATACCGGATGGTAAACTGACTAGGGAAAGTAGATTGGATGAAGCACTTTATCTGGCTTGTGCAGAATTTATTTATGACCTGCCGCAGGGTATAGATACCGTTATCGGTGAGTCTGGATATGGCCTGTCGGAAGGTCAGGCACAGCGAATTGCGATTGCACGTGCCTGTATGCGCGACTGCCCAATTTGGCTTTTTGACGAAATAACATCGGCCTTGGATACGGATACGGCTATGCTGCTCATGCAGCGATTGATTGCCGCGGGGAAAGACAAGATAGTTGTATTTGTGACGCATGATTTAAAATTGGCAGAGGCCTGTGATCAAACCATTTACATATAATAGGAATTGCCGCTATGAAAGAGGAAATACGAGATACATATAGGAGCATGCAAAACAGCACAACCTGCTTTCGAATAGCGGAACATGTAGTCGCTTTGACGCATCCTCCAGAGATTGCCTTATCCGATTGGCTTCCTTCTTTTAAGGATTTTGTGATAGACTGTTCTCAAGATTTACCTACTGTTAAGGTTGCGTTTGTCTATGGAAAGGCTTCGGAAGTGGAGGACAGTAGGTTATTGAGTGATGCTTCTCCGATATGGATAGATCGTTTTTGGCTGGAGGAATCAGCTGATGCTTACTGCTGCACGATAAAAAGCGAGGACGGCTGTTGTTCCTGGGAGATGTTGAGCAGCAAAGATTTTCGATACGCCAGAATCTTTGCTTCCGGGCGGCATCCGGAGGAATCGTCTATCCTAAACTGGATGTTGATGGTGACTTATGGACAAGCCGTACTATCTTTCAGTACGATTCTGCTACACGCTTCCGTAATAGAGCAGGACGGGCAGGGATACGCTTTTTTGGGAAAGAGTGGCACAGGGAAGAGTACGCATAGTCGCTTATGGTTGACTCATATTCCAAACGCTGCGCTATTGAATGACGATAATCCCGCCATTAGGATGGAACAAGATGGAACAGTCATGATATATGGCACACCGTGGAGTGGGAAAACGCCCTGCTATAAGAATCAGGGGGTTCCCTTGAAAGGGCTGGTGAGACTAAAGCAAGGACCGGTAAATGAATGGAAAAGTGTACGTGGGGCAGAAGCCCTCATGACGATCTTACCGAGTTGTACCGCCATCCGTTGGAATCGGCAGCTGTATAATGGCATGGTCAATCACTTGGAAAAGGTTGTGGCAAACGTACGCATAGGGCAGCTGACCTGTTTGCCGGATCGTGCGGCAGCACAATTATGCTATCAGAAATTAACACATCATAAAAATAAATAGAAAAATGAACAAAGTTACTTTATTAACATGGCTATTAGGCTTAGTACTGTTAAATGGTTGCATCGTACCTAAAAAAGTGGTATATGTACAAGATATGGTGCCGGATACGGCCTATCTTGCTATGGAAATACCATTGTTAAGGTTGCAAAAGAACGATCGTATCCAGATTGTAGTGAGCGCCGGTGCACCAGAACTTGCAGCACCGTTCAATGGCGGTGTGGGCAATTATAGGGTAGGAGACGATGGCAACGTATCGACGGTAGTAGATCGTTCCAGTTCGACATCGGGCTATACCATCGACCAAGATGGAAATATTGATTTTCCTATTCTTGGCAAAATGCGTATAGAAGGATTGACGTTGGAAGACGTGCGGGAAAAGGTGCGCAGTGCGTTGATCGCCAAAGAATATATCAATAACCCAACCGTGAAAGTGGATCTGTTAAATTTAAAAGTAACGGTTATGGGAGCCGTTACACGTCAGACAGTACTCGATGTGCCCGAAGCACGGATCACATTATTAGAAGCCGTTACACAAGCAGGGGGATTGTCTAATATTGCTAACCCCCAGGCAATTGTTGTGATTCGGGAACAAGACGGCGTACGGAAGAAAATTGTACACGACATAGAGGCAGCATCTATTTTTGACTCACCCGCCTATTACCTACAACAGAATGATATCGTATATGTAGAACCCAAAATGGCAGAGGCTACGCCGCGTGATCAACGTAACAGGCAATTTTGGACTATGGCTGTGGGGGTAACGGGGTTGGTGCTGTCAACATTGATTTTATTAAAATAAATAAAAAGAAAAATGCGTATTAATCAATATAATAGTGGTATAGCCGCCGACGGAAAAAAAGAGCAATCGATCAATGTGCTTGATATCATTAAATACCTGTTTTTTCAATGGAAATGGTTCACTTTATCCATTCTGTTGTTTGGTGCATTTTATTATTATCAGTACAGTAAATCTCCTTTTATTTACCGTAGCATAGAAACGGTGATGATCAAGACGCCAATCAATACGCCGGTCACGGCACGTCTTACGCGGACAAACGCCGTTACTGCAGTGAGTGTGAAAAGTGAGATTTTACAACTTCGTTCTAAGGAATTGATGCAGAATACGATAGAGCGTATAGGTGCGGAAACGAACTATTTGCAACGTGTTGGGCTGCGTTACAATGAGTTATACAAAGCCAGTCCAGTGAACGTTATGCTCGCCGGAAAATCGGAGAATATCGGATATGACATCCTGGTAACGCCATTGGATGCCGATCATGTACGGGTACGAAAAAAGAACAGCGAAACTGAAGACGAAGAAGTCAAAGTTCCCCTCCATAAAGAGACGAAAACATCGTTCGGTTTGCTAACGATAAAACCGACACCATTCTACAATGAAACTTCATATGGTAGAAGTATTCGCGTGGTCAAGCGACCGATATCTGCGGTGGTAAGTTACTTCCTGTCAAATCTGAACATCAGTCAAATGGATGATGATGCTTCATTGCTACAGATAGCACTTGAGGATACGAATCCGCAACGTGCGGCGGCATTGATTACGGAATTGATAGCCGTATACAACGAAATCGCCTTGCAGGATAAGAATCAGATAGCGGTGAATACAGAGGAGTTTATACGCGATCGTTTAGCAATTATAGAGAGTGAGTTGGGTTCGGTTGAGTCGGATATTGAACGCTTGCGGACGGCTAATCAGGGCGTGGATGTGCAAACAGCAGGACAGATGTATTTGTCGGACACCCGTCAGTTCCAATCAGAGCGAACCAAGATAGAAACGGATATCAACTTAGCGAACATGATGCGCGAATATCTCACAGCCAGTGGAGGGCAATATGAGTTGATGCCGAATAATACCGGACTGGTTGATGGAAGCGTGGAAAGCCAAATTGGGGAATATAACGCTATGTTATTGCGCCGAAACCGTTTGGTTGAAGGAAGTAGTACGGCGAATCCGGTCGTAGCAGATTTAGATAGAAATCTGGCATCTATGCGGGACAATATTTATGAAGCGGTGAACAACACCTTGAGGGGGCTGGACATCAAGATGAACAACGTGTTGAAGGAGGAACAATCTGCTAGAGGCAAAGTAATGCAGGTACCTAGAAAGCAACGCATGATGCTTTCGGTAGAACGACAGCAGAAAGTCAAGGAAGAATTGTATCTATATTTGCTTAATAAGAGGGAAGAAAACGCCATCAATCAAGCTATGACGGATGAAAGTATTCGGATTGTTGATGCTGCGACCCGCTCAACGGCATCTATTTACCCTAGTAAATTCCGCAAAGTAGGCACGGGGGTGGCTATTGGGGTAGTCCTTCCCGCAGTAATTTTATTGTTGACACTGATGTTGGATACGAAAGTCCGTAGCCGCCGGGATATTGAAGAAGCTGTGTCTGTACCATTTTTGGGAGAGATACCACTATCTGATCGGAAAACAAATAGTAAAACGAATATCTTAGTGTCAGAAACCGGGCGGGATCCGCTTACAGAGACCTTTCGGATTTTGCGGACGAATATCAACTTTATGTCGCGGGATGGCAAAGAGGTACAGGTGATCACATTGACCTCTTTCGGTATCGGTGTGGGGAAAACGTTTACGTCTTTGAATCTTGCAACGACCTTGTCTTATCTGGGGAAAAAGGTTGCGGTAGTAGATTTAGACTTGCGCAAAGGATCATTGACAAGTAGAGTAGGACTTGATGGCAAAAAGGGTGTAAGTCACTATTTGGCTAATCCTACCATACAGATAAAAGATATCCAACATATTAGTAATGAAATTCCTAACCTGTATTTCTTCCCAATTGGTGCTATAGCCCCAAATCCAGTGGAATTGTTACTGAACAGAAGATTAGATGATCTGATTCAGATCTTGCGAGACCAATATGATTATATTATTGTTGATGGTGTGCCGATTGGAATCGTTGCTGATGCAGCGGTCGTAGATCGTATTTCGGATTTGACTTTGTTTATGATACGCGTGGGCAAAATGGATCGTCGTCAGTTACCGGATATCGAGCGGATATATAGAGAGAAAAAGATCAATAACGTTGCTGTTGTATTAAATGGGCTAAAGCTAGGTAGCTCGCGTTATGGCTACGGCACATACGGCTATGGGGGATATGGTTACGGTTATGGCTACGGTCTGCAGGAAAAGAAAGGATTGGCGAGGTTGTTTAAAAGATAGTAAAATGTTCCTGGTTTAAAAAGAGTCGTTACCGTGACAAAAGGTAACGACTCTTTTTGTTGGTCTACTGTCAGCAAATCATCGACAATCGCTTGCAATTTATGGAGGATTAACGGGAAACGGTTTCTGGGCGCGGACGATTCCGTGATGGTTGTTATTATATCAAAGACAATGGTAGTTAGTTTAATGGCAATCGTCTTTTTTCCAAAGTGTAACGACATTGGGCTAACTACATCCAAAGATGGAGTTTGTTCGGTCGCTTTGAAGCCGTATCGGTATGGAATGGAGACAGACACGTATGGAAGTGTTTTGAAGAGGTGTTTCGTAGATATAAAGGCGTCTGTCGACGAAAGGATGCAACGTAACATGCTTTTAAAGAAAGGTGAATTTAACTTGAACGCGTTGTTGTTTAAGATAAAGACGCATGGAGTTGACTTGTTGTTGTTTGAGTTTATTTGTTCTCCGTTTGAATTTGGAACGAAGCCGATCGACTTTACGACTTTTCCGTTATACTTTAGGCTGTCTGCACATGGATTGTCGTCACAAACGAACTAATTCACTAAATATGAGGGTAACATACAAGATTTTCGGGATTTCGTCGGTGGAATTCGGTTTGTCTTTAGAAAAAAGTCGTGTGAATGCTTAAAAAAATCTGTTGAAGCTGTTAATAATCGCTTTGAATTTGTCGCAAAGGCGTATGAGTTTGATGCCATGTTACGTAGCATTAGCTAGTAAATAAACGCACCCTCCAAGAGCTTTTGTACCGCTTGGAGGGGTTAGCGTTTTACCTCTTTCTTTGAGTTTTTTATGACGAATGCTTAAAACGAAAAGCCAGTAGATAATTTATAAAAAGAATCTTTCGCTTGTAATCCGTTTTTAACTTCCGGCCCGGCAGATAACCGGACGAAGCTGCCAAACTTGCCTGCATTGAATTGGACGTAAGGTCCTGCCCATTGGAAATAATCTAATTTACCGCCGATATCATCTTTTGTCCTTTTTAGATGCTCGAAGTGTGCACCAAAAGAGAACGCATCACTGACTTTGTAGCCAGCGCTTGCCCAATAGTGCAAATAGGCTAGGGTAGAGCCATCCTCTGGCGCTTTGTCTCGAAGAGGAGCATAGTAACCAGCGTATATTTCGGCTTCGAATTGTGGAATGTCTACGTTGAAAAAGAGATTAGGTACGATTCCGTCTCCAGCAATTCCACCTAGCTGGCCATCAGCTGCGCCTTTAGATAATAAGTTCCCGAAAGTGAAACCAAGATTTGGGTTCAAGGTGATCCCCTCGGCTAACTGTAAGTTTACACCACCGCCGAATTCTGTCCAGTTGCCCCACGCACCGGCGGTACCTGCCCCCCAGAAAATACCGTAGACTGATGCGCTGACTTTATCGGAAAGCTTGTATTCCATGGCTACACTAGGTGCAACACCGAAAAACTGATCCGAAGTAACCCCGAAAGAAAAAGTTGTTTCGTTTTCTTGCGCATTTGTAAAAGATACGCTGGCTGTTAGGGCTAAAACTGTAGTTAGTTTGATGATTTGTTTAATTTTTTTCATAAAAAATGGGTTGTTTTGTTTTTATAAGTGTAATTATGTTCACAAAACTATGTAAATATTTTAAAATTACAATAGTTTTGTAATAAAAAATGTAAAACAACCTGTATTTTATGTATTAATTGTTTTGTTTTTGGTTTATTTTTTCAAAAATTATATCTGATTCAAATCCTTTTGATTGTAAATAGGTGTATAATTTTGTTTTTTCATTAAATGTTATGGTTGATTTTAATGATTTTGTTCTCTTTTCTATTATTTCATCTATTTTTTTGTCGTATTCATCCATATCTATGCTTTTTAGTGCAAGTCGGATGAGCGGTTCAGATACTTTTTTTAATTTCAAGTGTTGTTTTATTTTAATTTTCCCCCAGCCTTTCATACGGAATCTACCCAAAGTGTATGCTTTTGCAAATCGTTCTTCGTTGAGAAAATTTTCTTCGATAAGCTGGGCGATAATATTTTCTACGGTTTCATGATTAAGTCCCCATTCATATAATTTGTTTCGTACTTCTTGCTGGGCTCTTTCTTGATAAGCACAGTAACTTTCCGCTTTTCTTTTTGCTTCCAGAGGAGTTGACACCTTTCTTGGTTTCTTAGATTCTTCCATAACACAAACCTAAATAAAATGCCTATTATTCATGAATACCTCGTAAAACAAAATACGATGCGTAATTCATTTTTAGTTGTTGAAAATATTGATGAAATTTGTTCTTTGCGATTTATCATGTACACACTTGCATCCATTCTTATCCCTATTCATAGTAAACAGCACCTGATTCGTGATACGGAACTGCCAATCTATGATTTGGCCTACGACAGCCGTAAAATAAGAAATGCCGAACATAGTCTTTTTTTCGCTTTGAAGAATGTTCGTGACGGACATACTTTTATTCGGGATGCTTATCAGAAAGGAGTCCGTGCTTTTGTTGTGTCGCGTGAAGATATTGATGTTGTGTCGTATCCTGAAGCTAGCTTTTTTTGGGTAGATGATGTGTTGGCTGCTTTACAAAAATTAGCAAGTTATCATCGCGAGAAATTTAATAAGCCGGTTATCGGGATTACAGGCAGTAATGGTAAAACGATTGTAAAAGAATGGCTTACACAGCTATTACAAGAAGACAAGAAAGTTTATCAAAGCCCTAAAAGTTATAATTCGCAATTGGGCGTAGCCTTATCGTTATGGGATCTTTCGGATGACTATGATTGTGCCATTATTGAAGCGGGGATTAGCTTGCCGGATGAAATGGACCAGCTGGAAGCGATGATACGTCCGGATATCGGTATTATGACCAATATTGGGGTCGCGCATGCGGATGGGTTCACGAGCAAAGCGTTGAAAATAACGGAAAAGATAAAGCTTTTTAAGCATGCCAAAGACGTTATTTTCCCTTCACGCTACGGATTTGAGGTGTACCTACCTGCGGGAAGCCGCACGTTTACGTTTGGAGAGTCTGATCGGGATGATGTGAAAATAGGACGCATAGAAGAAAGACGGGATGGCAGCTCGTCTATACAGGTAAGCTATAGGCAGGAAATAGCAACCTTTACAGTTCCTTTTATAGATAAGGCTTCCATCGAAAATGTACTAATTTGTTTAACCACGCTGTTGTTTTTAGGTTATTCTTTAGATGCGATTGTGCATAAGCTAGGCAGACTACGTCCGTTGGAGATGCGCTTGCAACTAAAAACGGGGCGAAATAATTGCTCCATTATCGACGATACGTATTCAAATGATTTGGCGTCTTTACAAATCGCTTTAGATTTTTTGCACCAGCAGCAGCAACATAAGAAGAAGACACTTATTCTGTCTGATATGGAAGGGCTGAATGAAAAGCTACAAATGAAGCTTATTTCTATCTTGAGGCAGCAAAATCTTACCCGAATAATTGTAGTGGGCAAAACCTTGAAATACTTACAAGATAAATTGCAGATACCACTTTTATTTTTTGCTTCCACGGAGGAGTTGGTTCGAAATCTGCGTGAGATCTCGTTAGAGAATGAATCTATTCTCCTAAAAGGAAGCAGGCGGTATCATTTGGAGGACGTCAGCAAGCTATTGGTTGCTAAATCGCATGAAACAGTCTTGGAGATCAATCTTAGCGCGTTGGAACACAATCTAAAGGTTTATCGGTCGATATTGCCCTCGAATGTCAAGCTGATGGTTATGGTCAAGGCTTTTTCGTATGGGAGCGGAAGTTATGAGGTGGCAAACCTCTTACAATTTAATAAAGTAGATTACTTGACCGTTGCATTTGCGGATGAAGGTGTTGAACTACGACAACATGGCATAGACTTACCAATTATGGTATTGAGTCCAGATGAGCAAGTGTTTGAAAGTCTGCTAACTTCCAGCCTAGAACCGGAAATATACAGCTTTCGGATTTTAAAAGCTTTAATCAGTTTTCTACGTATGCGCAAGGAGAAAGCTTTTCCTATCCATATCAAAATTGATACGGGCATGCATCGTTTGGGCTTCTTGCCTGATGAAATGGAAGAATTGGTAACGTTGTTGGCTGCTGCACCAGAAGTAAAAGTGAAAACCATATTTTCACACTTGGTCGCAGCGGGTAATGAACAACACGCTGATTTTACCAAACAGCAGATTGCTTTATTTTCAGCAAGTGTGGATAGATTGGAAGCGAGGTTGGGGTATAAAGTAGTCCGCCATATTGCAAATACCGCTGGTATTGTTAATTGGCCTTCTGCTTATATGGATATGGTGCGTTTGGGAATAGGGCTCTACGGGGTCGATATGGATGAAAAAATGGTGTTGGAAAAAGTCAGTGAATTAAAAACCACCATCACGCAAATTAAAGAATTGCCGGCGGGAGAGACCGTTGGATATGATAGAAAGGGAGTGCTGCACAGACCAAGCCGTATTGCCACCGTAAAAATAGGATACGCCGACGGTTACAGTAGACGTTTCGGTGGCGGTGTGGGCGAAATGTCTATTAATGGACAAAAGGTACGGACAGTAGGTTCGATTTGTATGGATATGTGTATGCTTGATGTTACGGATATGGTGGCACATGAATTGGATGAGGTGGTTGTGTTTCCCGACTTGATGGAGGCGTCCAGACGTATTGATACGATACCTTATGAGCTATTGGTAAATATTTCAGCTAGGGTAAAAAGGGTGTATTTTTACGGCTAGATTAGGATTAATAAACAAAATAATGAAGAAAGTTTCACAAAAAATATTATACTATTTAATCAAAGGCACATTGGTGGTTCTACCCGTTGCAGGCGCGATCTTTTTGATTGTGTGGGTGGTTGCATCGTTAGATAATGCTTTAAATCTGACAACTCATTTTTTGGAGGATGAGCAAGGATATCCGCTTTATATTCCCGGTATAGGAATTCTGACAGTGCTTATTATGCTTATTTTGGTGGGCGTGATTTTTACCACCTTCGTTACAGAACCAATACGTGCTTGGCTGAAACGTACTATCGATAAAATTCCGTTGTTTAATACACTTTATTCTTCCATAAAAGACTTTACAGAAGCTTTTGTGGGAGATGCCAAGAAGTTCAATGAGCCAGTATTGGTATTGGTCAACGAAACGGGGCTGAAAAAAATCGGTTTTCTGACACAGCGTGACCTACAGAAAATCGGGCTGCCAGATGAAGTAATCGTCTATTTTCCATATTCCTATTCGGTTGCTGGACAAGTTGTTGTTGTAAAAGCATCAAATGTACAGCGTTTAGAAATGAGTGCTACCGATGCCATGAAATTAGTAGTTTCTGGAGGTGTAAGTGGAATCGATTAGCAATTATTTTGTTTTTTTTCGTAAATACTTATAAAGTTCCACTTGCGAACGGTGCGGCGATTTGTTATTCTGTACGTAGGTATTATCGAGTTTATTATTTAAGATCCGAGCCTTTACATTATCTTTTAACTGTATCTCCAGCATCTCTATAAGTTCTTGTTTAATTTTCTTATTGGTGATTTGTACTGCAGCTTCTACACGAAAGTCTAAGTTCCTTGGCATCCAGTCGGCAGAAGAAATATAAACCTGTTCTTTGCCTCCCGCATAAAAATATATTACGCGGGCATGTTCCAGATATTCATCGACAATGCTGATGGCATGG
This sequence comes from Sphingobacterium micropteri, assembly GCF_014692515.1. Lineage (GTDB taxonomy): Bacteria > Bacteroidota > Bacteroidia > Sphingobacteriales > Sphingobacteriaceae > Sphingobacterium > Sphingobacterium micropteri. The sequence continues at coordinate 303,417 of NZ_JACOIK010000003.1, forward strand.
ATGGGTGTCGTAAATTTCTTTTGATTAACAGCACAATAAATCCCACGGACGATCATTTCAATTTTAACGCCTTCCGCAGCAGCCTCATATATTTTTTTAATAAGCTGCTTGTCGCTTAAAGAATTTATTTTGATGATAATGCGGCTTTTATTTCCGGCACGAGCCTCCGCGATCTCTTTGTCGATAAGTGCAAGAAATGTGGTTCGCATATTGGTAGGACATACAAGTAGATTCTTACAAGATTTGAAACCTTGGGATAAATCTCCCTTATATTTCTTCAGTCCGGTGAAAATGCGGTTTATATCTGCCATCACTGTTCTATTGCTGGTCATCAAGCAGTAATCGCCATAGTTCTTCGCTGTTTTTTCATTGAAATTTCCCGTACTTACAAAGCCATATTGGACAGTTTTGGTGTTTAACCTTTTTTTGATAATACAAAGTTTAGCATGAACTTTTTTATCTGGAATTCCCAAAAGTACTTTTATGCCTTCCATTTCAAATCGTTCTTTCCAAATAATATTGTGTTCCTCATCGAAACGTGCGCGAAGCTCGAGCATTACGGTTACGTCCTTGCCATTTCTCGCAGCGTTGATAAGTGCATTGGCTACTTTGGAGTTTTCTGCCATACGATAGATCGTAATGTGTATAGAACGTACATCGGGATCCATAGCTGCTTCGCGTAGCAGATCAATGATGGGGTGAAAAGTGTGATAAGGAAAAGAGAGCAGCACATCCTTTTTGACAACGACATCACTGATACGCTGCCTTCCGGCGAAGTCAGGATGGATAAACGAACTACGCTCTTTTGTGGGCTTTTCCGATTTAAAAATCTTCGGAAAATCCATGAAATGTTTGAAATTATGGATTTTCTGCCCCGGAATAATACTATCTTTTTTGGATAGATTCAGCTTTTTGATTAGAAAAGCTACAAGCGAAGAATCCATATCCTTGTCAAAGATAAAGCGGGTAGGTTTTCCTTTTCGACGGTTTTTAATCCCCTTTTCAATTTTTTCTACCAGTGTCGTATTGATGTCGTTATCGAGATCAAATTCCGCATCTCTGGTAATTTTGAAAGCATGTGCCTTAAAGGAATCAAATCCGAAATAGGAAAAAATATAAGGTATATTATATTTGATGACATCTTCTAGCAATATGACGTGTTTCTCTCCTTTCGGTGAAGGCAATAGCAAGAAACGACCATTGCGCCGTGTTGGGTTTTCAATAACGGCATAACGTGTTTCGTATTCCCAATCTTTTTTACGCATGGCGATGCCCAAGTACAAACTTTTGTCCCGTAGATAGGGCATAGCACGTGCCTCATCCAGCATCAAAGGAATAACGTTTGATTCTACTTCTTCTTCATAGTAAAACTTCACAAATTCTTGTTGTTCCTCGTTCAGCTCTTCATTGGTTTTTATAAAAATTTTTTCCTTCGCCATTTCAGCTTGTACTTTCAGCCAAATGTGATCGAACTGCTGTTGCTGTTGGATGACGAGTTCATTTAATTGGTCTAAGATAATTTGCGGTTTTTCAAAGAAAATTTCTTTTGCGTCTTTCTCATTAAATGCCAATGCCCTTTTTAATCCCGCCACTCTTACTCTAAAAAATTCATCCAAATTGTTGGAGAAAATACCCAAAAACTTAATACGTTCGGAAAGAGGTACACTTTCATCAGCAGCTTCCTGCAATACCCGATCATTAAAACTCAACCAACTGATATCGCGGGGAATAAACCTATTTATCATCTTCTTTTTCTTAGCCACTATTTGAATGCTTTAAATATACTTCCCTAATGTGTCTTAAATATAATGAAAATATTAAATCGATTATTCATACTTTTTTTTCCGCAAAAAAAGTACGCAAAAAAACTCGCCACTTTAAAATTTTGAATAGAGGGATAATGCAACTATAATATTTCTACATGTTTCAAAATTTTATATGTGGCATTAAGAGGTTAAAAATGGGACAATGCAAATGCACAATCTCCCCCTTAACATTCAATGTCGCATCCGGATTTTTGACAACTGTAGAAATCTATTCTTAGCACTTCCCTCCCTGGCAAACATCCGCAGCGACGAGGTTTTTGTTTCTTTTTCACGGGGAAAAAGAAAATAAAAAATTTTATTAAAAATAATTACTTGAATATCAGTATGATAAATATGTGTATATTATACAATAAGCTGAAAATCAGTTTTTTAATTTGTTTTGCTTGTGTAGCTTTGCACCGTGAAATTTGTTACCAAACTGAACAACTACATATTATGGCATTTAAAACATTAGGTCAATTTATTATTGAAAAGCAAGCTGATTTTCCTTATGCAAAAGGTGAACTTTCCCGATTGTTGCGGGACATCGGTATCGCAGCGAAGATTATTAATAGGGAGGTTAACAAAGCTGGGCTAGTGGATATTTTAGGCGAAAATGGTCATCACAACGTGCAGGGCGAAGCACAGAAAAAACTGGATGTATATGCCGATGAACAGTTTATTGAGGCATTGACTCGCGGTGGAGAATGCTGTTATATCGCTTCTGAAGAACATGAAGAATGTATCGAGGTATCGTTAAAAAACTTAACAAATAAAGGCAAGTACATGGTGTGTATGGATCCATTAGATGGGTCTGCAAACATTGATTTGAATGTCTCTGTTGGATCTATCTTTTCGATTTATCGAAGAAAGGTACTTGATGCACCGGTGTCTGAAGAGGAAATACTGCAATATGGTTATGATCAAGTTGCTGCGGGATACGTGATTTATGGTTCTTCTACGATGTTGGTTTATACAACAGGAAAAGGGGTAAATGGCTTTACATTGGATCCATCTATTGGAGAGTTCTGTTTATCGCATCCGGACATGCAGGTTCCTGTAGATGGAAATTCTTATTCGGTGAATGAAGGGAATTACTTGAAATTTCCGCAATATATCAAAGATTATATCAAATATTGCCAGGCAGAGGATAGTGCAACGTCAAGACCTTACACTTCCCGTTATATAGGATCGATGGTCGCTGATATTCACCGTACGCTGATTATGGGAGGTGTGTTTTTATATCCCGAGACTTCCAGTTACCCCCATGGTAAACTACGGCTGCTTTACGAATGTAACCCCATGGCTTTTATTATAGAGCAAGCGGGAGGAAAAGCTGTCTCCGGTAAAGAAAGAGTATTGGGTATTAAACCAACGCATTTACATCAACGGACCCCGATTGTTATCGGAAGTAAAAATATGGTAGATAAGGTGCTCAGTTTTGTGGAGAAAACTCAGGATAGTGTGGGAGCCTGAGGCAAGGTAGTTACTTTTTGCGGATGACGATCTGCATATTGCAAGACAATATGTTGCATATAAAAATTGCTAATGCATTTGTCGGTGTAAGAAACGACGTCTTCCACCTGGGACCATTGTTGGATAAACTCTATGAATCCAAAAGCGTAGAGTTTATCCTCTTTAAAATAAACATAACTGTTTTCCGTTTCGTTCCGTCCCTGATCGATAAGAAGAAAGGAACGTTTTCGGCTGTCTAGTTGTTGAAATACGCCAGCGATCGTTTGATTGTGCTCCTCTCGTGAAGGGAGCGATCCCGCTATTTTTCGATCCTCGCGTGTCTCCGTAGACGGGGAGTAAAATGTGCATAATGTCGGAGCCAAGTTAAATTCTTCCAGCAGATTGGCCAGGAATAAATTTGCTTCTTGTGCGGTTTCAAAATAGCGGATACTGTTTGTATGGGCGGTTGCTTTGCTTACCGCTAGTCTAACATAACCTCTTATATCTTCATAATGGATAAGCACAAATTTTGGTTCGTAGCGTTTCAATGCCCGGTTATGAATAGGCCAGTGCTTTTTAATTAGTTGACATTCCATAAGAAGTGCCATGAGTTCGGTGCCTGATTCTTCAAAATCTATCGTCGCAATATCGTTTATAAATTGCTGTCTTCGTAGACTCGTATTAATGCCCCCGAAGTGACTTAGTACACGTTTTCGTATGTTTATAGCTTTTCCGACATAAATGATCTTTCCTTTTTTATTGCGGAAAATATATATCCCCGTCGTTTCCGGCAATCTTTGGAATTGTGCGAGGGAAAGATGGGTTGGTAAGCGGTGTTCGATGTTCTTTTGCAAGCTCTCCTGCAAATATTGATTTTCATCGTGCGCAAGTAATTGAGAAAAAAGTTCGACAGTAGCTTCCGCATCCCCCATGGCCCGATGTCGTGCAGCAATGTGGATGCCACGCACTTTGCAGATATCTCCCAAGCTGTAGGAACGGTGGCCAGGAAATATTTTTCTGGAAAGCCGCACGGTACACAGTTTCGACGCTTGCCACTCATAGCCTGCTTGCCGTAATTCTTTTATAAGAAATGAATAGTCGAAATTTACATTATGGGCAACAAAAACTCTGCCTTGTAAAAGATGGTATATATCTTCTGCAATTTCGTCGAAAATAGGGGCGCCTTCCACCATATCGGGTGTGATACCGGTCAGCGTCTGGATTGCAAACGGAATCGGAGATTGCGGATTTACAAGGCTTTGATACCGTTCGATAACTTTCTTCCCGTTGTGTATCAAAATAGCTACCTCCGTAATACGACTCCCTCCAGCGTGACTCCCCGTGGTTTCAATATCGACTATAGCAAAGTGTTTTTGTTTATTCACGCTGCAATATTACTAATTTAGTTAGTAATATTAAAGGCTTTGTTTATAGTTTTTAGATCGTTGCCTGCTTCGCGGTTGGCAAGCCGCAGGATGATACAGACAGAGCGACATCAAGACTTTTAGACGCTTGCCATCAAATCGCGAATAGCGACAGAAGCAATGGCACCTCCAAATGCGGCCGGTAAATAGGACATGGTTCCGTAAGCGGATTTCTTGAAATTACTACCATCCGTATACAATAAGGATTTCTTATCGGGAAGCTCCGTAGAAAAGGCTACCTTAACACCATCACGAATACCATGTTTACGAAGTTTCTTTCGGATATGTTGAGCAAGTTTACAGTTGTATGATTTGCTAATATCGGCGATACGGATTTTCGTAGGATCGACTTTTCCACCTGCACCCATCGAACTAACAAAAGGAATTTTTGCTTCCAACGCCTGTCTGATGAAAAAGAGTTTCGGCGTAATGCTATCAATTGCCTCCACGCAATAATCAGGATTCGATGCTAAAAGGGCAGGGATTTTTTCGGGTATGATAAAATCTTGAATAACGTGAAGATCCAGCTCGGGATTAATAGCTAATAAACGATCTTTCATGATTTGTGCTTTGGCTTCGCCGTGATTGGTAGCAAGCGCTGGCAATTGCCTATTTCGGTTGGATGGATCTACAGTATCACCATCGATAATAGTCATTTTACCTATACCCGCGCGGCATATGAATTCCGCAGCAAACGAACCCACACCCCCTAAACCGAGAACCATTACATGTGAACTTGCTAGTTTTTCTAATGCCTCACGGCCTGTTAATGCTTCTGTTCTTGATAACCAAGATAAATCTTTCATTTAAATAAATTGTTTCCCTCCCTACCTTATCGGATAGTTGAATATATGCGTAAAGTTTTGATATAGCTGTTCTTTCAAGACTTGCATCTCTATTTTTCGAACGCGGCAAAAATAAGCATAAATATCAATGATATTAACAGATTTATCATCCGTTTCCAATAAAATTTTGTCTAGTGGTACTTCTTGAATGAGTTGATCCTTGTTACCGGAGAGGAGGGCGGCTCCCAAGCTAAGAAAATAGCCGGAATGTAGAATTTGTGTAGCCAATTCCATTTTTTTTTCGAATCCATGAAAGATAACCGGAACCTGTACGTTTTCTTCTTGTAGTATACGCAGACATTCTTGATACGCCCGGACACAATGGATAATCAGTGGCTTTCGAATGCTATTGGCATAGCTGATTTGTTTTCGAAAAGTCACTTCCTGCAAAGCCCAGTCTGTATCGCAAAGTTTATCAAGTCCACACTCGCCTATGGCTAAAACTTGTTTCTTTTTTCCATATTGGTGAAGCGCATCCAATTGTGCGGTGATATTTTGTTCGATGTACCAAGGATGTATACCAAGCGAACAGGGATGTGGAAAGAGATAATTCTTGGATATGATGACGTTAGGAACGGGGAATATTTGTGCAGTGGGCGCAAGTGTGCAGTGGGTATGTATGTTGATGTAAGGCGAAGACATGCCTAAAGATACAAATTTTACTCTACCAAATTCGCGTTCAAGGTTTTAAGAATAGCAGAAGCTTTCAAGAGGCATTCTTGGTATTCCTTTTCGGGATCCGCATCGATGGTTATCGCACCGCCTGTGTGGAAAGATAGGTATTTCTTTGTACTATTGTAAAGCAAAGAACGTATCACGACGTTAAAATCAAAATTGCCCGCAGGGTCAAAATAACCTACCGAACCGGCATATATACCCCGTTTGCTGTTTTCGTAGCGATCGCATAATTTCATGGCGCTGATTTTTGGCGCACCGGTCATGGAACCAGCGGGGAAAGTGTTACGGATAACTTCTATATCTGATATGTCAGGTCTCTTTTCACAAGTGATGGTGGAGACTAACTGATGCACCTGTTGAAACGTCTGGACTTCCAGTTGTCGTTCTGCTTTTACCGTTCCTTCCCGTGCGCTACGTGTTAGATCATTGCGAACCAAATCCACGATCATCACATTTTCCGCGATTTCCTTCGGACTATTTTTCAACGTGGCGATGATATCGCGGTCGTCTTCTGTCGATTTTCCGCGTGGTGCGGTGCCTTTAATCGGTTGAGAAATCAAGGTGTTCCCGCGTTTTGCCAAGAAACGTTCGGGTGATGCGGATAAGATATACTTATCCTTGATTTTGAAAAAACAAGAAAAGGGAGTAGGAGAAATTTGATTTAATTTTTGGTATACAGTTAACGGAGACAATGTAACATGCTCGGTATAAAATTCCTGACAAAGATTGACCTCATAAATGTCTCCTTGCCGGATATGTTTCAGCAACTGCCGGAATGCCTCTAGGTAAGCTTTTTTCGACATCCGTTTTTGAAACTGGATAGGTTCAGTTTCGACTCGTTCTTCGCTGGCGATATGATCGTAAGCTAAGATATCACGATATATATTTTCAGGATGAAGAGCTTCAATTTTTACCTGCGTGTCTTTAAAGTCTAAAATAATGCTCGGAATAAAAAAATAGGCTTCTGGAAATGCTAATTGGTTGGGAAAAGAGGTTGTTAAATCCTCAATTTCATTTTTAAGGTCGTAACTAAAAAAGCCAGGCATCCACATATCGGGATGCTTGGCTCTAAATTTTTCCAGCGTATGGAATATATCTGTTTGCTCGCTAACAAAACTGTCTAAGGCTTTTACGGCGAGTAAACTGCCTATTTGCGCATATTCATCACTATAGCCATTGGATTGGAAGAAACAAACCTCATCAAATTGTTGCGCCCATTGAAGCGCCTTTCTTTCGAATTGCTGCGTGTCAACCTGAAATACGGCTGTAGCCATTGTATATTTATATTACAGTTCGATTGTCTGAACACGATCGGGGCCTACAGATAAATATTTAATAGGCACTTCCAATGCTTTTTCCAGATAAGCGATGTAATTTTTTAACGCCGTGGGAATTTCGTCTTTTGAACGAATACCCGTAATATCTTGATTCCAGCCTGCTATTTCTTCCAAGACGGGTTCTGCTTGGTTGGTGATAATTTCATAAGGCATGTAATCGATGGTTTCGCCGTTGTGTTTGTAATGTGTACAAACATTGATTTTTTCAAATGTGTCCAACACATCCGCTTTCATCATGATTAATTCGGTTACGCCATTTAACATAATGGCATATTTCAAGGCTGGAATATCAATCCAACCTGTCCGACGAGAGCGTCCGGTGGTCGCTCCAAATTCATGACCTATCTGGCGTAGTTTTTCTCCCGTTTCATCATCCAACTCCGTTGGAAATGGTCCACCCCCCACACGAGTAGCATATGCTTTGAAGATACCATATACAGCGCCAATCTTATTTGGGGCAATACCGAGGCCAGTGCAAGCGCCAGCGGTGGTGGTATTGGATGACGTAACAAAAGGATAAGAACCAAAATCTACATCCAATAGTGTACCTTGCGCACCCTCTGCTAGTACTGTTTTTCCTTCTTTCAGGTAGTTATTGACTAGGTGTTCAGCATCGACATGTGGAATCGTTTTGATAAAATCAATGGCGCTCATAAAAGCCGCTTCTTTTTCAGCGAAATCAGGAATCTCTCCGTAGTGGGAAAGGATCTCCAAATGTTTTGCTTTTAATTTTTCATAACGTTCTTGAAAATCCGGAAGTGTGGTATCTCCCACGCGCAAACCGTTTCTTCCGGTTTTGTCCATATACGTTGGACCAATTCCTTTAAGGGTAGAGCCAATTTTACCGGCACCCATTTTTGATTCAGAGGCGGCGTCCAGCAATTGGTGAGTAGGTAGAATTAAATGTGCTTTACGGGCTAGAACCAATGTACCTTTACCCACAGGATCAAATCCCGAGGTGCGCAGATTATCTAACTCGCGTTTTAAGATAATAGGGTCGATAACGACACCGCCACCAATAAGGTTGAGTGTACCTTCATTAAAAATACCAGATGGTATGGTATTCAAGACAAATTTCTTGTTATCAAACTCTAATGTATGTCCAGCATTAGGGCCACCTTGAAAGCGGGCGATTAAATCATATTTCGGACAGAACACGTCCACGATTTTTCCTTTTCCTTCATCGCCCCATTGTAGGCCCAAAAGCACATCAACTTGCATAATATTGAAATATGGATATTAAAATTTAAATGATACGTTTAGAAAAAACAGGACACACCTGTCTTTTCTGAACAAAGGTAATACAATAATTGGCGATTACCACATTAATTTGAAATTACCGGGCTTCTTCCTTTTTTCGGTGTGGTTTCGGCGTTTTCTGTATCTTTTTTCTGGCAGTCTTCACAAACGCCATATAGGTTAAGAGAGTGGTGTTTGATGTCAAACTTCAACAGATCGCCCATCAAACTTTGGATTTGATTGATACGGGGATCACAAAACTCTACCACTTTATTACATTCGATGCAGATAACATGATCGTGTTGTTTAAAACCATAAGATTTTTCAAATTGAGCCATGTTACGGCCAAACTGATGTTTGGTTACCAGATCACAGGATACTAACAATTCTAATGTATTATATACGGTAGCACGGCTTACCCGGTATTTTTTGTTCTTCATGTGGATATAAAGTGATTCCACATCAAAATGGTCGTCACGCGAGTAAATCTCTTCCAAAATAGCATAGCGCTCAGGCGTTTTTCTCAGATTCTTATTTTCTAAGTAAGCTTCGAAGATTTTTTTTACCGTTTGATAGTTTTCGCCTTTATTCATATGTATATTATTTGTCTTTTAAAGGTCATATGGAATGTCCAGATTTATAGTCGTCGGTGCTTGTGTTTGACAATCATGGACATTTCATATTAATAGTTATTTCTTCTACAAATTTACCAATTTCATCTGTAAAAAACGATGGTTTAATCGGGAACTATGTTCTTCAGATTAATTATCTGCTTCATAGCGTGTTATACCCGTTATTCCGCTAATTTGCTTCAAGGTTTTCATGAGGTCTTCCAATTGTTCGATATGATTTACGAATACCATGATGTTTCCCTCGAAAATTCCTTCGTTACTGGTAATGGACAATGAACGTATGTTGACGTTATATTCGCGTGAGATTACATTTGTGATCTTGTTAATAAGCCCAACGTCGTCAATTCCTACGATACGTAGCCCTGTAAGAAAAGCTATGTTTGGCTGGGAAGAAGCCCACTTCGCCTTTAATATTCGATACCCATAACTCGCCATAAGTTTAGAGGCGTTGGGACAGCTGGTACGGTGTATTTTGATGCCGTCATTCACGGTTAAAAAGCCGAAGATATCATCACCCGGAATAGGGTTGCAACATGGTGCTAACGTATAATCAACTTGTTGGTAATCGTCACCAATAAGGATGGTGTCAACTTCTTTTTTGTTGATTTTTTCGACCAAGCCAGAAACATGTGAACTAAAATGGCTTTGACCTGGTGTATTTGTTTTCTCGCTTTCAGCATAATCGCGTAGGTTTTTTATATCAATAACACCCTTGGCAACGTTATAAAAAAGCTCTTGGGAGCTGGGGTATTTAAAGTAGTTGGCTATTTTATTAATATTGTCTGTATTGTACGTGATTTTTAGTGATTTCAACTTACGTTCTAAAATCTCCTTGCCGTCTTCTGCTACACGTCGTTTTTCTTCTTTTAACGAAGAACGTATTTTTGATTTTGCTTTCGCTGTAACAACAAAATTAAGCCAGTCCTCTTTCGGGGTTTGCTTACTGGAAGTGATAATTTCGACTTGATCGCCGTTCTGCAGTGGATGACTAAGCGGAACCAATTTGTGGTTGACCTTTGCGCCTATACAGGTTGCGCCAATATCTGAATGGATTTCAAATGCGAAATCTAATGCTGTGGCACCATTAGGTAATTGAACTAATGTACCTTTGGGCGTGAAAATGAATATCTCGTCTGAGAACAGATTCATTTTGAAATCGTCCACGAAATCCATGGCATTTTGCTCTGGGCTGCTCAATAGATTTCGAACCTTTTGTATCCACTGGTCTAATCCACTGTCCGAGTTCGATTCCTTGTATTTCCAATGGGCGGCAAAACCTTTCTCGGCAATTTCGTTCATACGCTTTGTACGAATCTGTACTTCCACCCATTGACCTCGAGGCCCCATCACGGTGGTGTGTAAGGATTCATAACCATTTCCTTTTGGCGAAGAAACCCAATCCCGTAAGCGGTCGGGGTTAGGACGATATAAATCCGTGACGATAGAATATACTTTCCAACACTCTGTTTTTTCTCTTTCTGTAGGGGTGTCAATGATAATACGGATGGCAAATAAATCATACACCTCTTCAAACGGAATAGATTTTTTACGCATCTTATTCCAAATGGAATAAATGGATTTTGGGCGTCCGAATACTTGCGCCTTGATGCCCTGTTCTTCGAGTATCGTCTTCACCGGTTCAATAAAATCGGCAACAAACTTTTCACGTTCTGCTTTTTTTTCGTTCAGTTTTCGTGCGATGAATTTGTAGGTATCGGGGTCGGTATACTTCATGGAAAGGTCTTCCAGTTCGGATTTTATAGCATAGAGCCCCAGACGGTGTGCTAAGGGTGCGTAGAGATAACTCGTTTCTGAAGCAATTTTCAATTGCTTATGTCGCGCCATAAATTCCATCGTGCGCATATTGTGTAGACGATCCGCAAGTTTGATCAGGATAACGCGCACATCATCAGCTAGGGTGAGCAACATTTTACGGAAGTTTTCCGCTTGCATGGAACTGTTTGGATCGAAAATCCCCGATATTTTTGTAAGCCCATCGATAATGCGGGCTACCTTTTTGCCGAATTGTGCCTCGATCTCCTGTAAGGTGATAGCGGTATCTTCTACCACGTCGTGCAACAATGCACATACGATGGAAGTCGTTCCTAAACCGATTTCTTCGGCGGCTATCTGTGCAACCGCTATCGGGTGGTATATATACGGCTCGCCTGACTTACGGCGCATATCTTTATGGCTTTCTAACGCAAGGTCAAATGCTCTTCGGATTTCCTGTTTATCCCCTCGCTGCAAGGTAGGTTTGCAGGCTCTAAGTAATGCGCGGTACCTTTTCCTAATCTCCTTGTTTTCTGCCTCTATATCAATCTCAAATTCTTCCATATATACTCACCGAAAAAAGTTGCTTTTATATTTTTTTGTTCGTAATTTTATTATGGTTTTTCCACTCGTGTGGAAACAGGGGAAAAACAACATATAAATATAGCAAATTTTTTACATAGTTGGAAATACATTAACATTTTTTAGGAGGTGATGAAGCAGTCTTTTGTATGGGGTTTATTTTTGGTTTTCCTGATGCCATTTTGGGGCAAAGGGCAGGCTTTGCAAGTTCCCCATTACGGAGAAGGAGAAGGGGAAATGTTGCAGCATTATACGACTACGCGTTTGGAAACAGGGGAGGTTGTGCCCTGGTTTCCGATTAAAGATGTTATTATTACAGCAAGGCGTACGTTTAAGACTGAAGAAGATCGCTTGAACTACCTGCGTTTGGAACGCAATGTGTTGCGGGTATTGCCTTACGCAATTTATGCACAGAAGCGCTATGAGCAACTAGACCGCGATATTGCACTTGCATCTTCCAAGCGAGAAGAAAAGCGTTTGATAAAAGCGTGTGAAGATGAAATTAAGGAGAAATTCAGAACCGAAATAAAGAATCTAAGCATTTCGCAGGGGGCGATATTAATCAAATTAGTACAACGCCAAACCGGAAACAGTAGTTATGAACTTGTGCGAGAGATGAAAGGAGGACTTTCTGCTTTCTTCTATCAATCGGTAGCCAAAGTATTCGGTCATAACCTCAAATCGGTGTATGATCCGGAAGAAGACTATGAAATAGAAAACATTATCCGAGGGTATGAGCGTGTGCGCCCGATAAAGAATTTGTATAATTATTAAACGTAAAGGAAAGGAGAGCGATGCAAACGGTTTATGATTTTCACGGTTTACAGTTTAACGGAGAAAAAAAATCGTTGCAAGATTATTCCGGCAAAGTGCTGTTGATTGTAAATACAGCTAGTAAGTGCTTCTTTACCAAACAATTTAAGTCGCTTGAAAAGCTGTATCAGCAATACAAAGACCGTGGTTTTGAAATTTTGGCTTTTCCATCCAATGATTTTCGTGGACAGGAGCCGATGACGGGTTTACAACTGGAAACATTTTGTCGCATACAGCAACAGGTTACTTTTCCCGTTTTTAAACGTATACATGTAATTGGTGAATATTGTGATCCGTTATTTAAGTTTTTGTCTGACAAAAATCTAAATGGACGCATAAACGTGAAGCCTGTGTGGAATTTTCACAAATATCTGATCAACAAGGAAGGAGAAGTGGTAGACTACTTCTATAGTTTGACAAGCCCTCAGGCGAAGAGGTTGGTCACGAAAATTGAAAAATTGATAACGGCATGAAGCTTTTTTGATCTCTACTGCTTCATTTGCCAAATTTTCGTGAAATGCCTACTTTTGGAGCAAACAGAAACATACTATGAAGTTGGATTTAATGGTAATGACCGTTCATCCCGATGATGCTGAATTAGGTGCGGGTGGAACGATTGCAAAATACGTTGCTGCAGGTAAAAAGGTGGGTATTATCGATTTGACACAAGGCGAATTGGGAACGCGCGGTACCGCGGAAACCCGACAACAGGAAGCAACGAGAGCTGCGGATATTCTGGGCGTACAAGTTCGTGAAAACCTCGGCCTACGTGATGGCTTCTTCACCAATGATGAAGAAAGTCAACTTGTTATTATCCGTGCAATCCGTAAATATCAACCCGAAATTGTCATAACAAATGCATTGGATGACCGTCATCCCGATCATGGAAGGGCAAGCAAACTGGTGAATGACGCACTTTTTTTAAGTGGACTCCGCCGAATCGAAACTGTTGATGAGGGGCAGATACAAGAGGCTTTTCGTCCACGACTTCAATTGCAAGTGATTCAAGATAAATATATCCAACCCGATATTATACTAGATATTACAGACTTTTGGGAAAAGAAAGAACAATCTGTTTTAGCTTATACCACACAATTTAATGTGTCCTCAGATGACGATCAACCTCAGACGTATATTTCGAATCCGGCCTTTATGGAATCTACCCGCGGTAGAGCGGCAGAATTGGGCCGTAATATTCAGGTTAAATATGCGGAAGGATTCACTGCTCGCAAACTCTTAGGGGTGCAGGATATCTTTCAACTTTTATAAGGCATGGCGGTTAAGTTAAATAAAGTGCACCACATTGCCATTATCTGTAGTGATTATGTACGTAGCCTGTCTTTTTATCGTGATATTTTAGGCTTGGAATTGCAACGAGAGATCTATCGTGCTGAACGCGATTCCTATAAAGCAGATTTAGCGCTAAATAACCAATATATCATCGAACTATTTTCATTTTCCTCACCACCGGAACGCCCGTCGTATCCGGAAGCAGCCGGACTACGGCATTTGGCCTTTGAAGTATTGGATATGGATGGAACTATTCGTGCGCTAGAGGAACACGAAATAGCGTATGAACCTATCCGCACAGATGAAACTACTGGAAAGAAATTTATTTTCATTGCCGATCCAGATGGATTACCGATTGAGTTTTACGAGAAGTAGAGGGTACACATAAAAAATGTACCTTTGCAGTATGTCAACAGGATTAGTTTCGCAAGATACGATTGTGGCTCTAGCGACTTCGCCGGGAGTAAATGGAGCTATTGCGGTTATTCGTTTGTCTGGTTCACAAGCGATCACGATTACCAACGCGGTGTTCAACGGAAAAGATCTACTAAATCAACACACGCATACGATTCATTTCGGTACCATACGAGATGGGGAAGAGATAATTGATGAGGTATTGATTTCCCTTTTTAAAGGGCCGCATTCCTATACGAAAGAAGATGTCGTCGAAATTTCTACTCATAATTCCAAATATATTATTGAGCGACTAATAGCACTGCTTATAAAGAAGGGCGCAAGGGCTGCACAAGCGGGAGAGTTTACACTGCGCGCATTTTTAAATGGTGGTATGGATCTCTCACAGGCAGAGGCCGTAGCAGACTTGATCGCTTCGGAAAATAAAGCCTCTCATGAAATCGCCATGAACCAAATGCGAGGTGGAATCAGTAATAAGCTGCAGGAAATGCGTGAGCAGTTAATTAATTTTACGGCACTCTTAGAGCTCGAACTGGATTTTGGCGAAGAGGATGTAGAATTTGCCGATCGGGCGCAATTTGAGGCACTGGTACAGGAGCTAAAGATGCATATCGCTAAGCTTATTCAATCGTTTGCCTACGGAAATGCCATAAAACATGGTGTTCCCGTTGCTATCATCGGAAAACCCAATGCGGGGAAATCAACATTGCTCAATACATTACTTGACGAGGAACGTGCTATTGTTAGCGATATAGCCGGGACTACCCGAGATACTATAGAAGAGTCTATTAACCTAGATGGGATTACTTTTCGTTTTATTGACACGGCGGGATTGCGGGAAACTGCGGATACCATTGAGGCTATCGGCGTAACGAAAGCGAAAGAAAAGGTTCGGCAGGCAAAGGTGTTATTGTATTTATATGATGATAAAGATAGCACGGCGGATGAGGTAATTGCACAGGTAAAGGAACTTTATTATGACGGTCTTATTGTGATTTTAGTTCGGAATAAAATTGATCTGCAAGGAGGGTATCATTCGAACGAAATGGATACAGCTATTACAGATGTGTTATTTACTAATTATAGCGATTCACTTGTAGCTATATCTGCTAAGGATAGCGAAAGTGTGGACAGATTGAAAGGAGTGCTGTTGGACAAAATTAGGGGAATGGCAGTAGAGGACCAACAAATTATCACCAACACCCGCCATGTGGAAGCTTTAGAGCAGGCGTTAGAGGCACTTGGACAGGTGGAAGCGGGTTTAGGTATCTTGCTTCCGGGTGATTTGCTTGCCCACCACGTAAGGACTGCCTTACGCCATATTTCCAGTATCACGGGAGATATTGATGTAGACCGTGATATTTTGGGGACGATTTTCGGGAAGTTCTGCATCGGAAAGTAGTTGCGTTTGTATTGCTGCAGAATACCAAAAAAATCCTGAAGCGGGGAGCTCCAGGATTTTAAACTAACCAATTATTAACCTAAATTATGAATACAGCATAGCATACAATGTTTGTGCCAAAATTGATGGCCTTATCTGTTTTTCTATATCGCTAATAACGATTAATTGTGAAAACACCTGTTTCTGATGGCATTTCCTCTTCGTCAAGGACAATCACACTCCCTCCGTAGCTGAATACCATGCGCACCAATTCATTAATGACGTCGGTCTGTTGTCCATCTTTTTGTACTATTTTACGTTCATCTACATCAATATGACCCTCGATGGATTTACCATTCTCGATGCAAAGTACCTCTACTTTGCCATCAATTACATCTCTCGTCACATCACCTATATCTAAACTACTTAAGTTTTCGGGTATAGCAAGTTGGTAACGCTCGAGAAGTTCTTTTTTTCGTTTTTCGAGTATTTTATTGAATACATCCTGTATTTTTTCTAAAAGAGCTGTTTTGCTTAAAGATTGGGGGTTAATTTGCAGGTGAATAGGCGAGAAATTATGGTGTTTACTAATCCGCATAAAATGGCTATGGTGTTCCGGTAAAGCAGCCAACACTAATGGTACATCTTGAGGGATAGGGTAATGTTCCAGAATAGCTTGATCAATTTTTCTGAAAAATCGATCCATATCGATATCTTCCTCCTGGCTTTTCTCCATATATCCATGTAATCCGGCTCCTTGTACAACAGATGCATGTAAATGATTATCCGTAAGTTCCTCACCCAGTGCCTCCTTCATGGTAGTAGGTACGTTATCTTCTATATCCAACTTTTGCAGTTGGTATTTGTCACCTCGATAAAGTTGTACATCATCCAACGCTAAAGCAAGGAGATAATAAGATTGGTTTTCATGATACAGCTTAAACAACGGTTTTACACAAAATGAATCAGCCACACAGGTTATCTCCTGCACTTTTTCGGGTAAACGTAATATCTGTGTGTCTTCCAAAGATACAAAGATCGCGAGACCTTCATTATTGTGATCCCAAAACGTTTTATCGTTTATAAGCTTTTCTAACGGCTGAATAAGTTTTTCATGCTCGTGGAGACCATTGTTCTGGATATATTGTAAAGTCTTTTTATAAAGATTCTTAAAAGTGATAGGATCCGTCGCGTTTGCGGGATGTACCCGGTGGGTGGGCATGTAAATGGAGATACAGGGTGTATCCTGGATCGCCGTCAACTCTTTCAGTAATTTCAAATCGATTGTCTGCATAATAGATGTTTTTAATGAATGCATTGATACTCGTTTTTATATTCGCGTAGCCTATATATAGAACAGTCTAAATAAAGAGATGTTTAGAAAAGTTTAGGATAAGCACAAAACAAAAAAAATACTGGAGCGGAGAGCTCCAGTATCTTTTAACTAACTAACCAATTATAAACCTAAATTATGAAGTACTTGTATAACGGTTTATTTTGTACATTATTATGTCATTGGCATAATTTTAATCAATTAATCGTAGATAATCTGTTTGTATTATTTTGTTTTGCCTTTAGGAAAATTAGGGTGTGCTTTAATTTCCTCTATTTGTAAAATATGTCTATCAGAATGTGTAGTGATAAATAGCAAATTTTGATATCCGTCCACCGGACCCGCCGGTCCTTGGCTGATATGATCGCGTAATGCGTTAATATCAGCATTTTTGATATAATTGATAATCTCTTTTCTCCCATTTTCGAAGGCAACCAAAGCTTCGCTCATATTTTTGTATTTCCCGGTAGGTTTTAGTATTTCAGGAGCTTGATGTTTTTCACTTCTATTGGTGATACTGTTTACAATTTCTTCATCGGTATAGCTTGGTTTTTGTGATGTTTTGGACGGATCAGATTTTGAAGTTTCTTGTTTGAACATGCCAAAAATCATCGGTTCCGATAAAACGATATGTTCCACACATTGGTTAATAGACCATTGATCTTCTGCCGGGCTAAAATTTAGTTGTTCTTCTGTAAGGCCGGCTACGCTTTTCTTTAAATGAGTGGCTGTTTGTTCGTAATGTGCCAGCAGTTTTTGAATATTACCACTACTATCTTGTTCAGTGATGTGCTCAACAACAGGGATATGTTCTGTGGATATAATATTTAACTGTTTATCATGTGCGATTACTGTTGAACTTTCTATCCATAGGGCTGTTAAAAGTGGAGCCGCCCAAACAAAATGTATTATGTGTCTTTTCATACGAGATGTCTTTTATATTAACATTATTTTTTTATGCTTCACCTATTTTTTGTTATGCAATATGATGACTTTTTCGAACAGGATACTTGACATAGGGCAAGATTTTTGGAAAAAGCGTAAAATACGTGTATTTAAGCTATCAGAAGTGTATAAATACCTAAATTAACATTAAAGGCAACTATCAGAGAATATATATTGTTCAACAAGTGGTTTAAAAGTATAATACCAGGTTTATAATTAAATTATACAGCTATGAAAAGAATCATTTTTTTTACATTTATGGTTGGATTGCTAGGGACGGGATGTGGTGGCAATCGAAATGAAAACACCGACTCGATGGACGATAGAGGCACAATGGAAGAACCAGGATATAGAGACGGAACATTACCTCGAGATACAACACTCAGAGATACTACAGATTCCGTATTGCATCCTACGCCTCCTCCGGTTACACCTTAATTTTTGTGGTTAAGACAATATAGAAACGTAATTTATTACGAAATAAATGGTTTAATATATTGTGGTTTTGTGCTTGTTTTCTAGCGCTAGGATAGTTTTTTACTAAATATATGATATTGACATTTAATTACAGCGTTCTCCAATATGGAAGAAACCATGGTCATGCGTCACAATAACATCCCTTTCGAATTGGAATCACGGTTAAAAGAATATGGGGCAGATTTCAGTACGGCCAGACTTCCGTTTGCTCCGCATGTAGTGTTGGATGATCAACTTATTACGGGCCAAAATCCTTTATCTGCTGCTTCCACGGCTCAAACCATGATTGAGTTGCTGACATATCCGGGGAACCTATAAGATCATTGAAAACCTTATGAAGACGAGCGTGTTTATTTCAATAAAAGACAGGTATGGCAAAGCTCGCGGATTATAAAAAGAAAAGGGATTTTAAACAAACGCAAGAACCAAAAGGTAGTAATAAGCGAAATAGTGATAAGGCAAGAAAATTGCGGTTTGTCGTACAACGGCATCATGCCTCTCGCTTACACTATGATTTTCGATTGGAATTGGATGGCGTGTTGAAGAGCTGGGCTGTTCCCAAAGGGCCGTCATTATACCCGAAAGATAAGCGGTTGGCCATGCAAGTCGAAGATCATCCGATAGATTATGCTTCTTTTGAGGGGATTATTCCAAAAGGTAATTATGGCGCTGGCGTGGTCACTATTTTTGACTCAGGATACTACGAATTTACGGAAGCAAAGAATGAAAAAGAATTTTTGCTGGAATTAGAGAAAGGTTCCTTAAAATTTAAATTACAAGGCCATATTCTCCGTGGTGAATTTGCATTGGTACGGATGAAAGGGCAGGAGGATAATGCCTGGCTGCTCATAAAACATAAAGACCGATATGCATGGGATGAACCTTACAACAGCGAGGATAGTGTAAAAGAAGTGGTTAAGCAAGCTGGTGTAGATTTTAAAAAAGAGAAGAAAGCTCATACCTCTAAAAAACTTCCTAAAAGGAACCAAAAATCTAATACGGAAGAATTTCCGAAACCTATGTTCGCAAAATTGGCAGAACATCTTCCTGAAGGAATGGAATGGCGGTACGAAAAAAAATACGATGGGTTTCGTATTTTGGCTATAAGGAACGAAATGGGTGTTCAACTTTATTCGCGAAACGGGAAAGATATGAATACATTGTTTCCATCGCTGGTGACAGAACTATCTTCCTTGGATAGACATGCGTGGATTGACGGAGAACTTGTTATTGAGGATAAACACAAGAAAGCGCACTTCCAATTGATAGCTAGTGGCGAACCTATTCCGAGTAATCTTACATTGCACTATTATGTTTTTGATATACTCCGTTTGGAAGATGAATATGTGACGGATTATGCGCTTAAAGATCGAGAAGAGTTACTTGCACTATTGTTTCGCCGTATAAAAAAGCCTAAAATTGTTCAGTTAACGCAGATTCTGCAAGGCACAGCTCAACATGTTAAAGCGAAAGCCGAAAAGCAACAGTGGGAAGGAATCATCGCGAAAGGAGCAGATAGCACATATTTACAAGGTAAACGTAGCAGTTCTTGGACAAAATTCAAGTTGCGAAATAGTCAGGAAGCCATCATTTGTGGTTATACGTCGCCACAAGGGAGCCGTTCCTATTTCGGGGCTTTGGTACTTGGCTATTATCAGGATGGAGAACTCGTATATATCGGTAACTGCGGCACGGGATTCAATACAAAGAGCCTTAAAGATATATACACCCTTATGAAGGAGTATGAAAGCGGACAAAAGCCGTTCGATAAGGGGGTGGTAGTGGCGAAAGAAAAAGAAGTAACTTGGCTACGACCGATATTGGTATGCGAAGTATACTATAGCGAATGGACAACAGGCCATCATCTACGCCATCCGGTATTTAAAGGGTTGCGACAGGATAAAGATGCAGAAGAAATTGAAAAGGAGAGTCCTATGAAAAATGAAAAGAATGAAGATTTAATAATGATAGGTCGTAAAAAGGTTCAATTGACCAATTTAAATAAAGTGTATTGGCCAAAAGAGCGTTATATAAAAGGGCAAATGATAGCTTACTATGAACAAATGGCCGATTATATACTTCCGTTTATTAAAAATAAACCGATATCGATGCATCGCTTTCCGAATGGGATTACAGCGGAAGGTTTTTTTCAAAAGGATGTGGATACGGACAATATTCCTAGTTGGATAAAAACCGTTCCGATTCATTCAGAAAGCACGGGAAAAGAAACAGACTATATCGTCTGTAACGATAAAGCCACTCTTCTTTATATCGCAAATTTAGGTTCTATTGAGGTTAACCCTTGGCTCTCTACTTATCAAAAGCCGGAGTACCCAGACTTTGCTGTGCTGGATCTGGATCCAAATGGGGCAGACTTTCAAGAATTGATACAAGTGGCGAAAACGGCACATGATATTTTTGAAGAACTGAAAGTATCGGCATATTTAAAGACTTCTGGGGCTACGGGATTCCACATCTATGTGTACTTAAAAAAGAAATATACGTACGACGTTGCGCGGGATTTTATTGAGTTGGTCGCTCAAATGGTTCAAGAAAGACATCCTGATACGACAAGCTTGGTGCGCGATCCAAAAAAAAGAAAAGGAATGATTTACCTAGATTTTCTGCAGAACAGAAGGGGACAGACGATAGCGTCACCTTATTCCTTACGACCCAAAGAGGGAGCTACTGTCAGTACACCCTTGCGATGGGATGAATTAACACCCAAATTGCGTATTGCCGATTACAATATCAAGACCATATTAAAACGAGTACAAGAGGTAGACGACCCTTGGGCTACCTTATGGGACAGTGCCGTCAATATAAAGCAGATTCTTGCTAAACTTTAGGCTAAACTCGCCTTCAATTTATTTAATAAGTCTGTCGATTTCGTGTTTTCCACTTTCATCTTACGAATAGAGGTATGTTTCCCTTTCGCTTTTTGTTTAATAATTTTCAATAATTCACTGGTATACTCATTTTTGTATTTTGATATATCAAAAGGTTGACTATGCTGTTTAATCAGTTGGAGCGCCATATCCATTTCCTCTTTTTTTAATCGGGCATTGCCCGGTAAGCTTAGTTCATCTATTGCCCGGATTTCTTCCTCAAATCTAATTTTGTTGAGTAACAGCATATTCTCGTAGGGTTTCACGATGGCAAGATGTTCAACGTTACGCATGACAAAAGAACCCAATCCGGCGGTCTTACTTTTCTCAAGTGCTTTGAGAAGAAGTTGGTACGCTTTTGTTCCTCCTTTTTGAGGCTCCAGATAATAGGGCGTATCAAAATAAATGCTATCTATTTCATCCATCTTAACGAAAGAATGCAGATTTATCATTTTGTTCTTTTCGGGACTGGCCTCTTCAAAGTCTGAATCTTCGAGAATAACGTATTTATCTTTGAGCAGATAGCCTTTAACGATATTATCCCACTTCACTTCTTTGCCGGTGTTCTCGTTGACGCGTTTGTATTTGATGTTTGATTTATCTTTTCTATCTAACATATCTAAATCCAATGAGCTGCTCTGCACAGCACTATATATTTTAACGGGGATATTAACCAACCCGAATCCTATTGCTCCTGTCCAAATAGCTCTCATAATATTTCGTTTTTATTTCTATTAGTAAGAACAATGCTTTATTAAAAAGGTTCGCTTTTAAGTTTGCACGCTTTCCTGTCGGTGGTAGGTAGCAGATTTGTCTTCGGTTACGTCCGGTGATATAACAAAGTTACTAAGTCGAGCCCATTGATAAAACAGTGAATTTTGAAGATCGGGTCAGGGACAATAATAAAACTTGAAATTGAAATTTGTATTTTAGATGAATATAAATAACAGTGCCATGAAAATTTTTATACATCTCAAGATATTTACCGTGGTTTTCTTGACAATGATTTCGAACTATTCGATATATGGGCAAACAAACGATACCTGGACGGTTTTTTATAATCAAGATTCCACCTTAGTAGGTTACAAAGATAAATCGGGGACCGTCAAGATAGAACCAAAATTTGCCGGTTTTGTCACAGCTGTCAAATTTTGCGATATAATAGCCGGTTCAGAACGCAACAAAGAAAAATGGACAAGCTATTATTTAAATAAAAAAGGTAGAGAATTCGGTAAGGATAGCATATACATTTTTGATAATGTAGCAGATTGTGAAAATGAAGGGTTTATACGGTTTAGGGATAGAAAATCGGATAAAGTGGGATTGTTTGATAAAAATGGACACATCGTAGTACCTGCTATATACAATGACTTAACAAAGGTTAGGAATGGAATGCTGGTCGGATTGAAAGGAGCGAAAAAGAAATATGTTCGTGAGAACGAGCCGCCAGTAGATAATTATTATACTTGGGTCGGAGGGGTAGAAGTGTTACTCGATACCTTAAATAATGTATTAGCAGAAAATTTTCCGAATGACAATAAACTTGATTTTTATGCTGTTGAAAGGACATCAACACGATCGGAAGATAGATCGAAAAAGAGCTTTCCAGCTAGCGACGGGAAATATGTAACCTTTATTGATTTTGAGAAAGAATTTAAGACATGGTTGATCGATGACTTGCTGTCCGACTTTACAAGAGAACAGTTGTTACATGTCGTACACGATACAATCGTATGGGAGTCCAAAGAAGGATGGGCAAGAAGTGAAAAGCAGGAATTTGTAGACAACAATTTCCAATTATTAAAACACATACTTTCAGAAATTAACGAAGCCCGTACCAACTATTCCATTTTCTTGAATGGGTTGAACCCATTTATATATGAAGGGGCAGAATTTGATAAATATTTCAACAATTGCCGTGAGGCAAAAGAATGGCAATATCCGGTATTGAGCGTGGTTATTTCATACAATTATGGAACGGAAGATATATCGCAAAACCATTTTGATTTTTTACGTACGGAGAATGGATATAAATTAATTTCCGTTACGATTAGAAATGCAGAAATCAAAGAATGATAATTATGCTTTAGGTGTTCGCAATGACCAGAATAAGCCCCAGATAAAAGCGCCTAAGCCGACCGCAAAACTTTGTAGTAAAGTGCCTCCATATTCGATCCATAGCTTGGCGAGCCAAGGGCCAATAAGTTGTGAACCGGCATAGATAGCAATTAGCGCCGCAGACAGTCTCGGGCCTTGATGCGGTTGGAAATATCTTGCCAGGCGCTGTGTACACATCACGGATCCCAAAAATCCACTGCCTACTAAAATTGCACATGCTATGATACCTACACCTGATGGGACTAACAATACCATAGCTACACCTAATGCTTGGAGGATGTACGTGTAGATAAGGCTGAGTCGATCTCCATATCGATGTCCCACCCAGTTCCATATGGGGATAAATACCAGACATGATGTAGACGTGATGACCCAAACATTTCTTACCCATATACTATCCGTGGGCATGGTGTCATGAGCCAAGGTTGGTAAAAAAGTCATGGGTAGAATATAACCTAAACCTGCACCGATATAGGAAAGAAACAGTGGGGTACTACGTCGATCGAAAAGTCTGTTGCTATAGGGTGCTTTACTATTTGTACTGCTGTATTCGGAGCGTTGTACGCTAATTTTTACAAACTGTATCGTACTGTAAATAGCTAATATCACGGAGACCACAGCAACAGGAATCCAGCGTTGAGCTGATTGGAAAAAAGAAGCGGTGGAATCTACCAGCAATCCTCCAGCTAATAATCCGCCTGCTACACCAAAATATACTAAGCCGCTTAGTTGTGGTTTATTATTCATGATGAACCACTCTAACAGCAATGCGGGTGCTAAAACGAATGTAATTCCATTTGTTACGCCGTTTAAAAATCGCCATAACAATAGTGGGTCAAATTGTGGGGTAAAACATTGTGCTATGGTAATAAGGACATTTCCCACAAGGCCAATGAGCAGATATCTCTTGATAAACTTGGGGCCAGAGTAACGAACAGCTAATAAGGCTCCTATTAGATATCCTAAATAGTTGATTGTTGCCAAATCTGCGCCTTGTGTGATCGTCAACATATTGTCGCTGATAAAATATGGCAATAAGGGGGTGAAAGAAAATCTACCCAATGCATGGACTACGGCAAGGGTCGAAATGCCTGCCAGCAAATAACGGAGAGCCTCCTTTTTAACTGAATTTTCTGTTGTAGAAACCACTGATGTATATTAATTAACGACATTTTTATTTTGTCGCCGCAAGATAATAAATAGATTGAAAAGCATATTACACAAAAATGTTGCCTATGTCGGGGAGATGGATTTTCTTTGATTTGAAAAACAATTTTCGTACAAATCTATTCTCTTATTACACAAAGAAGAGTAGATATATTATGGCGATCATCGGAGAAATTATCAAGCGTGTAATTGACGTGAATGGATTGATTAATAAGGATTCGACACCTTGGGAAGCGCAGAAGCAAGTTCTATTGGATTTGTTGGATGTTGCGAAAAATACGGCTTTTGGAAGAAAGTACAATTTTAGCAAGATCCTTGCCGACCCAGATGTCGTTAAACAATTCCAACGCACAGTTCCAATATTCGACTATGACAAGCTACAGACGGCGTGGTGGCATTATCTGCATGAAGGGCATCAGAATGTGACATGGCCGGGAGGACAACGCTATTTTGCCATGAGCAGTGGGACCACCAGCAATAGTAAGGCGATTCCCGTGACAGATGACATGTTGAATTCCATCAAAAAGGCAGGGATACAACAGATATTAAGCTTGAAGAATTTTGATCTTCCAAGCGATTTTTTTGAAAAAGATATCATGATGTTAGGCAGTAGCACGAAGCTTGTGGAGCAGAATGGTTTTTTGGAAGGCGAAATCAGCGGTATATCGGCTGCTAATCTGCCTGTATGGTTTCGGAGATTCTACAAGCCTGGTAAAAAAATAGCGGATAGCAAAGATTGGGACGAGCGTCTGCATAAGATAGCGCGCGCGGCAAAGAAATGGGATATCGGAAGCATGACTGGCATCCCCTCGTGGTCGGAAATTTTGATTAAAGAAATCATCCATCAGAATAAGGCGGATACGATACATGACATCTGGCCTAACCTACAAGTATACAGCACGGGTGGGGTGGCTTTCGGGCCATACCGTAAGAGCTTTGAAAAGCTATTTGCAAAACCTATGATTTATATAGACACCTATTTGGCGTCAGAAGGTTATTTGGCAACCCAGAAACGACCAGACACCGACTCCATGGCACTCATTACCAACAATGGGATTTTCTTTGAGTTTGTTCCTTTCACGTCTGATAATATGGATGAAGAAGGATGTGTAAAACAACATGCGCCCACGTTAACGATTCAAGAGGTGGAAGAGGAGGTCGAATATGTATTATTAATTTCTACTGTAGCAGGTGCTTGGCGTTATATGATAGGAGATACGGTTGTTGTCACAGATAGAGAGCGTGCAGAGATTATTATCAGCGGACGTACAAAACATTTTCTCAATGTGGTTGGTGAACAGCTGTCCGTGCATCAAATGAATCAGGCAATTCAAAAATTGCAAAAGCAGTTTGGCTTAGAAATCCGAGAGTTTACAGTTGCCTCTATTCGCCGTGGTGAGCGCTATATCAATAAATGGTATCTTGGAGCAGATCAAGCATATCCGGTCTCTACAGAAATTATAGAAGCATTTGATACAGCATTGCAAGAAAACAATAAAAATTATACTGTCGCGAGACGCCAGACACTAGACGGCATAGAAGTGGAAATCATACCAATAACGCACTTTCATCAGTGGAGTGAACATTATAAAAAGTTGGGCGGGCAGGCCAAAATACCACGTGTTATGAATGCAGAAGATTTTGAAGCATTCGAGGCTTTCATAAGGGAATTGTGATAATATATAATCAGTTAATTATCTTCTCCTTGCGTGCTTTGAGCTAATGCAGTTTCATCGGCTAAAAGTTCCTCTTTTTCCGGTTGCGTTTTCTTTTCCATTTCGGATACCAATTCGACAATATCGTCTGGCGAAAGATAGAGACGGGCGATCTTTTCTTTATAGCGGGAGGATAATTCACTGTGTCCAAGGATAAATTCCTTGGTAGATAAAATATAGGAAGCCATGCCCCGGTTGACGGCAAACGTATCTGCTACGCGTTCAGCTTTACGTACATACCGTTTGGATAACCAATACAACAACCCAAATTTTGCTACTCCCCACAGCGTTCGCTGTTCGTAATCCATGATATGACCTAGTTCATGTCCAAGCCATCCAATCAGTACGTCTTTCGGTAAATGGTGAATGGGCTCGATACTTTGAGTAAGTTTAAAAACCGGACTGATTAAAATATCATATACGCGTTTATTACGGGATTGGAGTAAGGTACCCACTACGGGGCGTGCCGCCATCACTGATTTCTTAAGTTTTTGGCTAAATATAAACCGGATGTGTGTATGCGCTAATTCTGGATAGTGAGATAGCGCCGCAAACACCAATTGCTCAATAACTTTGGGAATTTCCTTGTTTTTAGAAAATGCCTGTAACTGTCCATTTATAGTTGTTTCGGTATCGGTATAAATGCCCATAAGCTTTTTATCATAGTAACAAAGAGCGGCCGAAATTGTTGTCGATAAAATGATGGTATAAAAAAAGGAGCTTAAAGCTCCTTTCTTAGTCTTGCCACCGGGATATTCATTGCTTCTCGGTATTTAGCCACGGTGCGTCTGGCAATGGTATACCCTTTCTCTTTTAAGATTTCTGTTAATTTTTCATCTGCCAGCGGCTTGCGTTTATCCTCGTTGGCAATGCATTCCTCTAATATTTTCTTTACTTCTTTATTGGAAACCTCCTCGCCTGAATCAGTTTGGATCGCTTCCGAAAAGAAAGATTTCAGCAGAAAAGTGCCAAATTCAGTCTGTACATATTTGGAATTGGCAACTCGGGATACAGTTGAAATATCCATTTCGATCTTGTCTGCTATATCTTTTAATATCATGGGTTTAAGTAGCCGCTCATCGCCTGTAAGGAAATAATCGTATTGATATTCCATAATAGCATTCATGGTCTTCAACAGCGTTTGTTGTCGCTGCTTAATAGCGTCTATAAACCATTTGGCAGAATCCAGTTTTTGTTTGACAAATTGTACGGCCTCTTTCATTTTTTTATCCGTCTTTTCTGCTTTTTCATAGTGCTCAAACATCTCCTGGTAAGAGCGGGATACACGTAATTCTGGGGCATTTCTTCCATTGAGTGTCAGATGAAGTATGCCGTCATTATTCGTGATATGGAAATCGGGGATAATATGGAGTTGTTTACCTGCTGAAGCACCCGAATCTCCTGGTTTTGGATTTAATTTGAGAATCTCGTTGATGATATCCTTAAGTTCTTCTGAATTTACCCCCAATTGCTTTTCTATCTTGTCATAATGTTTTTTGGTGAACTCATCAAGATAATTTTCAACAACTTTAATGGCTTGATTAATAATCGGATTATTTTGATCTTTCTTACGTAATTGTATAAGTAAACATTCCTGTAAATCACGTGCTCCGATACCAGCGGGTTCAAAATCTTGAATCACTTTTAATATAGCTTCTACCTCGGTTTCTTCAGCTATCACATTTTGCGAAAAAGCAAGATCATCAATCAACGAAAGGATGGGACGTCTTAAATAGCCATCATCGTCCAGACTACCAATAATCTGTTGTCCGACAAGATAATCTTTATCTGATAAAGCTAGTAGATCCAATTGGTTTTGCAATGATTCGAAAAACGAATCTTGGACAGCTATCGGAATCTCTTTTCTGTCTTCATCATCGTCACTTCCATAATTGGTCGAATAATCGTTGTAATCATCTTCTTGGATATATTCATCTACACTAAATTCTTCATCGAAATCGCTTTCTTTGTTTTCGAAATTCTCGTCCGGATCATGATCTGGGTATTCCTCAACGGGATCATTCATATTCGTTAAACTTCCATCCTCCAACGCTGGGTTTTCCTCTAATTCCTCTTTGATACGAGCATCCAGAGAAACTGTGGGCACCTGTAGCAGTTTTATAAACTGAATTTGTTGCGGAGAGAGTTTCTGTAATAATTTTTGCTGTAATGTCTGTTTTAACATGCTCTATGCTTCTTTGCATGGTAAAAATACTTAAATAAATCAGAAAACTAAAGTATACAATAACCGGTTGATCTAAAATAGGTATAATTATTGATAGCGCGTTCGGTATCGATATGGGATTTACGTCTACACATTAAATGTTAAAATACGTTAATTTCAAAAGCCAGAATCTGTTTTTTTACCTTGTGTAGCTGTTTTTAGAAAAACAATTTCCATATTTACCGTATGTTTAAAAGGGTTAAAAGCAAAGTCGTCCGCTATTTTTTAATAGTGGTTTATAGCCTTATTCTAGTGGTATGTGCTGTGCAGTTAAACTTCTTATGGCTGTTTGGGTATTCGCCAACCAAAAAAGACATTGTTCTGCCTACGCTCCATATTTCGTCAGAGTTATACACCGCGGATTCTGTACTGATAGGACGTTATTTTGAGGAGGATAGAGATCCTGTGGACTATGATAGCATTTCAGAAAACATATTAAATGCTCTTATTGCTACGGAAGACGTTCGTTTTTATAAGCATAATGGAGTAGATTTTATTGGTTTGTTTTCCAGTGCTGTATCCACCCTAAGAGGCGATAAGCGAGGTGGAAGTACCATTACCCAACAGCTTGCCAAGAACCTATACCGAACACGATATAATCAATCTCAGGGTTTACTCGGCCACATTCCAGGCTTGCGTATGGGCGTGACGAAATTTAAAGAATGGATGACCGCTTATAAACTGGAGAGCAAATACGAAAAAAACGAGATTATTACCATGTATCTAAATACCGTATCGTTTAGTAATAATGCTTATGGTATTAAATCTGCTTCATTACGCTATTTCAATAAGCAGCCTAATGCACTATCTGCTGCCGAATCGG
Source organism: Sphingobacterium micropteri (assembly GCF_014692515.1). Lineage (GTDB taxonomy): Bacteria > Bacteroidota > Bacteroidia > Sphingobacteriales > Sphingobacteriaceae > Sphingobacterium > Sphingobacterium micropteri. The sequence goes on from NZ_JACOIK010000003.1 coordinate 332,775, forward strand.
CTGTGTTGATCGGAATGTTAAAGGGAACAACACTCTATAATCCTATCCGTAATCCGGATAAATCAATAGAGCGCAGAAATATTGTATTGAGACAGATGCAGAAAGAGGGGTATATCAGCAAAGAGCAATATCAATCCTTTTCCAAAGAACCATTGGACCTGAACGTTAATAATCCCGAACGAGGAGGTACGAATGATTCTTATCTGCGGACGGCTGTCGAAAAATGGCTTGAAAAGTGGAGTGAGGAAAAGGGGATTGATATTTATACAGCCGGTTTAAAAATTTATACAACCATCGATTCTCGTATGCAGCAATTGGCCGAGGAAACAATCGTGAAGCAAATGAAGGGGTTGCAAGAGCGATTAGATAATACTTGGCGAAATGAGGAACCGTGGCGAGATAAAAGCGGGGCTATAATTCCTGGTTTTTTAGAAGACAAGGCGCGAAAGTTACCGATCTTTGCCGCATTGATGGAACAACATAAGGGGGACGAAGAAAAGGTATTTCAACTTTTGCGAGAACCCAAAAAAATGAAAATTTTTACTTGGGAAGGAGATGAGGAAGTAGAAATGTCGACAATGGACTCTTTGAAACATTACGTGAGTATGTTGAATACCGGGATGATGGCCATGGATCCTTATAACGGCAAGATTAAGGTATGGATAGGGGGAATCAACCATCGTTATTATAAATTCGATCATGTAAATCAGGCAAAGCGACAAGCGGGATCTACTTTTAAGCCTTTTGTTTACTTAACAGCGTTGGAAAATGGTATGGAGCCTTGTGATCAATATGAAGATAAGCCTGTGCGATTAGATTTTGTAAATAAACAGGGTGAAAAGGAGGTTTGGGAACCTAAAAATGCGGATTGGAATTTTTCTTATCGCAACATGTCGCTTCGTTGGGCAATGGCTCGTTCTTTAAATACGATAACGGCGCAGATAACACGGGATGTGGGCTGGGATAAAATTGTGGAAACCGCGCATCGTTGTGGAATTGAGAGCCATTTGGAATCTGTGCCTTCTGTAGGGCTAGGTTCAAACGATGTATCGGTGTTTGAAATGGTAAATGCTTATGCGACGTTTATGAATGAGGGCAAGCGGGTAGAGCCTATTTTGGTGTCTGAAATTTATGATAATAGTGGAAAGCGGATTGCATCTTTCCAAACAACGGAAAAACAAGTTGTGGATCCGGAAAATGCCTGGTTAATGACGTATATGTTGCGGGGTACGATCGAAGAACCGGAAGGGACTTCGCAAGCATTATGGGAATGGGATCTATTTGGTCATGAAAATCAAATCGGAGGGAAAACAGGGACTTCTTCTGATTACGTGGACGGATGGTATATGGGGGTTACAAAAGATTTAGTTGCAGGTGTTTGGGTGGGGTGTGATGAACAAAGTATTCGTTTTAAAAGTTCGCAGACAGGAGAGGGATCTAAAACGGCTTTGCCGATTTATGCTACTTTTATGGAAGAACTCTATAAACAACCGGAACTAGGTGTGACCAAAGGAAAATTTCCAGACCCGAAAGTGGAGATTAATAAAAAATACAATTGTCCTAGTCCACGGATTCGGATAGAGGTGCCAAGTGATAGTGCAGCAGTAGAATTGGATACCGAAGATAGCGGTACGGAAATCTTGTTAACATTGCCAGAAGTAGAGGGTACGGAAAGAAACGAAATAGAAAGATAATTTGTATTTTTGAGAAAAGACTAATCTTTAATTATGAAATACCCACGTTTAGAAAACACTAACACCGATGAAAATAACCGAGCTTGCGAGCTCATCGAAGATAATCTGGGTATTCCATATGGCCATTGAAAGAAAAACCGAGTGTAACGAGCTCATTTATGCGATTGAAATCTAACCCTCATAAATAATTATTTACATATGAAATATTCATCTCCACATCGGACGATTAAAAAGCAGATTCAAAGTGAGGATATGTGTGTTGAGAAGTGCTTGACAAGAATTAAGCAGGCGATCGCAGTGATGGTGCTATTATTGCTGATGCCCGATATTGCTTCGGCGCAATATTTTGGCCAGAATAAAATGCGTTATAAAAAGCTGGATTTTAATGTGAAGGAAACACCGCATTTTGAAATGTATAGTTATCTTAAAAACGATAGCATGATGACGTGGTTGGCGAAAGAATCAGAAGTGTGGTACAATATGCATCAGCAAGTCTTTCAAGACACGTTTTTGCGTAAAAACCCGCTTATTATTTATAACAATCATCCGGAGTTTCAACAAACTACCGCCATATCGGGTGAAATATCTGTTGGTACAGGAGGTGTGACGGAGGCGTTCAAGCAGCGCGTGGTGATGCCAATCATGCAGATTAATCACCAAACGAGACACGTATTGGGGCACGAAATGGTGCACGCTTTCCAGTTCCGTATGTTGATGGAAGGAAGAGATACGACACGTTTGGAAAATGTTGGAAATATCCCGTTGTGGATGGTGGAGGGAATGGCAGAGTACCTGTCTATCGGGAAAAAAGACGCCTTTACAGCGATGTGGATGCGGGATGCGTATGCACGTAATGATATTCCGTCGTTAAAGCAACTAACAGAACAATCGTATAATTATTTCCCTTATCGTTATGGTCAAGCTTTTTTAGCGTTTATCGGTGCTACCTATGGCGACACGGTCATCATGCCGATGTTTATGGAAACAGCGAAATATGGTTATGAAATGGGAATACGTCGTGTTTTTGGTTATGATGCACAAACCATGTCGACTTTGTGGCGAAACACGATGGAATCTACTTTTAAAGCGCTAAATAAAGACACGACTTCCCGTCCTATCGGGCAAGCCTTGATTACGCCAAAGAATGCAGGTCGTATGAACGTTGCGCCGGCAATCTCTCCGGATGGACGTTTAGTCGCATTTATGTCGGAAAAGGACCTTTTCGGTATCGATCTCTTTTTAGCAGACGCACAAACGGGTAAGATATTGCGGAAGTTGGGAAGCCGAACAACAAATCAAGATATTGATGAGTTTAGTTATCTGGAATCCGCAGGAGATTTTTCAGCCGATAGCCGATATTTTGCTTTCAGTGTATTTAGTGAAGGGAAAAATAAATTGATGATCATCGATGTGCAGACGGGAAAAACCGTTGCGCTCGAAGCGATGGGCGATATTGTAGAATTTACAAATATCAATTTTGCTCCTGACGGCGACCGCGTAGCATTTTCGGGATTAAAAGAAGGGCAAAGTGATATTTATATCTATAACTTCAAAACAAAGGAATTGGAACAATTGACGAATGATAAATATTCTGATTTCCAGCCTAGTTTTTCGCCTGATGGAAAAACGATTGTTTTCAGTACAGATAGAATGTCATTGGAAAGTGCTTCGCGTTCTGTCGACATTCCGATGGGAATGGCAACGATTGATGTGGCTACAAAGGAAGTAACAGCTATCGATATTTTTCCGGGGGCAAACAATCTAAATCCACATTTTTCAGGGGATGGAATGCATATTTATTTCTTATCCAATGGAGATGGTTATCGCAATATGTTCCGTTATTCGCGGAAAGAAGGAGTAGTGGAGCGGCTTACTGATTACTTTACGGGTATTAGTGGTATTACAGAATATTCACCCGCGATGAGTATATCGCGCAATGATGATATTGTGTACTCTTATTTTAAAGGTAATCAATACAGTATTTATAAAGCAAATGCATCAGATTTTGAGCCTGAAGTGGTAGATGCCGGCATTTCTGACTTTACGGCGGCAATGTTACCGCCAAATGTAGATCGTGGTGTCAATGTGGTCAATACAAATTTGCAAAACTTTAATGCCTATCGACGTATTAATGAATCCATGATACGGCCAGTGCCTTATCGTTCGAAATTCAAACTTGACTATTTAGCGAATTCGGGTGTAGGAATGACTGTTGGTACGCGCTATGGAGCTGGAATGGCAGGTGGTATTTTTGGTATTTTCTCCGATATTCTCGGCTACAACCAGATTTACTCTACTTTGAATATCAACGGAGAGGTACAGGATTTCGGCGGACAAGTGGCTTATGTAAACCAACGAAGCCGCTGGAATTGGGGTGGGTCGTTTTCACATATTCCTTATCGTAGTGGGTTTCGGATGTATGAAATGGATGATTTAGGTAGGGGACCTGAACTGGTACTTAGTGACTACATCATCCGCCAATTTGAGACGCAATTCGATGCCTTCGTAGCTTATCCATTTAATAGACATCATCGGTTCGAAATCGGCGGAGCTTTGGCTCGTTATGGCTATAGTGTGGAAAAATGGCAACAGAGTTACTTCAGTTTTGGTTTCGTAGATCGTAAACGATTGTCTAATGAGGAGGCAATGGATTTACTTGGGTTTAGCTTGGATCCCCTCGTTATGCAGCAGATTAGTGCGGCTTTTGTGGGCGATAATTCGATATTTGGTTTGACCGCTCCGTTGCAGGGGTTTCGCTACCGCTTGTCTGCTGGACAATATTTTGGTGATATTAACATGCGGGCTTATAATGTCGATTTACGACGTTATCTACGCTTTAAACCGGTGACAATAGCTGCACGGACTTACGCTTATATCCGTTCGGGAGACGATGAAAATCGCTTACGAGGTAATTATATAGGTTATCCATTTTTCGTTCGAGGTTACGACAATCTAAGTCGCGACCGCGTTGGGAATATTTCGTTTGATGATTTAATGGGGTCTCGCGTATTGGTGGGTAACTTTGAGGTTCGTTTACCGTTTACAGGACCTGAAAAACTTGCTGCCATAAAATCGGGTTTGTTGTTCTCTGACCTTAATCTCTTCTTTGATGCCGGATTGGCGTGGAATAATGGAAATAAAATTGTGAGCAATCTGGATAAAAAACCACGAGTTCAACAGCTTAATCCAGATGGATCGCCAATGCTTGATCAAAATGGAATGCCTGTTTACGGATATGATAGAAACTACCGTGTACCGGTATTCAGCGCGGGAATATCCATGCGGGTAAATTTATTCGGAGCTATGATTCTCGAACCTTATTATGCAATACCGTTTGTGTCGTCGAGAACGAAATTTGGAACATTTGGATTAAACTTCATGCCGGGCTGGTAGTCCAATAAGAAGATGTGCGGATAGATTAGTGTTTAAGAAAGGTTGTTAAAGGTCGTTGTTTATGATTTAAGCATAAACAACGACTTTTTTATGCTCGATTTTATCTCGATAAGCTGGAGAGATGTTAAGATTGAGCCAATTTGGGTTTTTTAGGCGAATAAGTTTTTCCCGTTGCATCCGGGTAAAGTGACGCAATGTGTTGTGATAGGAAAGTGCCATTTCTCTGCTTTCGAATATTTCCATATAAACTACATTACTTAGTTTAGGCGAACGGTTAAATAAAACGGAAGATGTGTGATGTATCTCCTGTAAGCGAGTAGGCATATCGGTGCAGTATCCGACTTCGAGATATGCCCGGTTGCTATTCGTGATAATATATACAATATGTGTTTCCATGTGTTAATTGATCTTTATGTACTAATAAATTTGGTTGTGTGAATATTAATTACTAATTTTATTGGCACAATAATACTAATTATATTAGTAAATAAAAATTTTTTAAGAAAAATATGTCAAATATCGCATCGAATCTTAAGTTTCTGAGAAAGAAAAAAGGCTTAACGCAGCAGCAATTTGCTGATGCGCTAGAAATAAAAAGGGCTTCTGTGGGCGCCTATGAAGAGGATCGGGCTGAACCGAAGTATGAGCTGCTAAGAAAAATAGCACAGTTCTACGATCTTACGATGGACGAACTGGCGAATGACGTTATCGACGAAAAATGGCGGCCTCAACCTAAAAGTAATGCCTCTAATTTGAGGGTGTTGAGTATAACCGTAGACGGAAATGAGCGAGAGAATATTGAGTTGGTACCTGTTAAAGCCAGTGCAGGCTACCTAAATGGGTACGGAGATCCGGAATATGTAGCGGAGCTTCCTAAATTTTCACTGCCTATGTTTAATCAAGGGACATACCGCGCATTCGAAATCAAAGGTGATTCGATGTTGCCACTGCCATCGGGAAGTATCATTATTGGAGAGTATATTGAAAACTGGCACGATATCAAACCTAGCCAAACTTATGTGGTGGTTTCTAAAGAAGATGGCGTAGTATATAAGCGTGTAGCTTACAAATTTAAGGAAGAGAAAGGCCTGAAGCTTGTTTCAGATAATAAAACGTATGAACCGTATTGGGTAAGTACGGAAGATATTATAGAGGTCTGGAAAGCGAAAGCGTTTATTAGTACGGAGCTTCCAGAACCAAGTCCAGAACCTACGATGGAAACATTGACGTCGATGATGGCACAAATGCAAAAAACGATTAAATCGGTAGTCAATAACAAATAAATTTCATTTGTCTATTTAAAATAATATATATACCTTTGTATAATCTGAATAAGAGGGGGCATGGTATGCCCCCTTTTTTAATTCATTTAACGAAAAGTTTTAATTCACGTATCGAAATAGTAGGGTATGCAAATAGAGGAAAGAGTACAGGAGCTGGTTGAAGAAAAGATAGCTGATCGGGCGGATTTGTTTATTGTGCGGATTAAAATGCATAATAATGGTCTTTTGGAGATATTGGTGGATGGCGACAATGGTATAGCGATTGAGGATTGCGTCCAAATTAGCCGCCATGTAGGATTTCATTTGGAAGAAGAGGACGCGATAGACCGCGCCTACCGCTTGGAAGTCTCGTCTCCGGGTATTGATAGCCCTCTGTTATTGCTTCGGCAATATCAAAAAAATATCGGAAGAAATGTTCGTATAAAAGGCTTGGAAGGAGAGAAAAGGGAAGGGAAACTGATCGCAGTGAACGATAAAAATATCGTCATAGAAGAAACAAAAAAAGAAAAAGGGAAGAAAGCGACCATAGAGGAGACTGAAATTCCATTAGATAATATAACAGAAACAAAGGTGTTAATTTCATTTAAATAAAAATGAGCAGCAATATCAATTTGATCGACTCTTTCCAAGAGTTTAAGGAATTTAAAAATATCGATCGTCCGACCGTTATCACCGTATTGGAAGAGGTGTTCCGCAGCATGATACGCAAGCGTTTTGGAACAGATGAGAACGTGGATGTGATCGTAAACCCAGATAATGGAGACTTGGAGATTTGGAGGACACGAGTGGTGATGGAAAATGGATTTTCCGAAGATGATGATTTAGAAATCGAATTGTCCGATGTACACCAATATGATCCAGATTTAGAAGTTGGCGACGAATATATTGAACAAATCACGTTGGAAAGCTTTGGTAGGAGAGCTATCTTGGCTGCGCGTCAAACGTTGGTTTCGAAAATATTAGAATTGGAAAAAGATGAGGTCTTCAAGAAGTATAAAGACCGCGAAGGTGAATTGGTCATTGGCGAGGTTTATCAGATATGGAAGAAAGAAATCTTGGTATTGGATGAAGATGGAAACGAATTAATCCTTCCAAAAACTGAGCAGATTCCGGCAGATTATTTCAAAAAAGGAGATAGTATTCGTGCGGTGGTGTTCAAAGTTGATATGATGAACAGTAACCCCAAAATTATTATTTCGCGTACTGCTCCTGAATTTTTGCAACGTTTGTTTGAATTGGAAGTTCCTGAAATTTTTGATGGACTTATTACCATTAAGAAGATTGTTCGTGAACCGGGTGAAAGGGCAAAAGTTGCTGTAGAATCTTATGACGACCGTATAGATCCGGTAGGGGCCTGTGTGGGTATGAAGGGATCACGTATACACGGTATCGTACGCGAATTACGCAATGAAAATATTGATGTTATCAACTACACATCAAATAATATTTTATACATCACACGTGCGTTAAGCCCTGCACGTATCTCTTCGATTAAAATCGATGATGAAAACAAGACGGCGGCTGTTTACCTTAAACCAGATCAAGTATCTTTGGCCATTGGTAGAGGCGGACATAATATCAAACTTGCTGGTAAATTAACCGGTTATGAAATTGATGTGTACAGAGAAAATGATGAAGTGGAGGAGGATGTGGACATCGAAGAATTTGCAGATGAAATCGATAGCTGGATTATCGATGAATTGAAACGTGTTGGCTTGGATACTGCAAAATCGGTTTTATCATTGACAGAAGCAGAACTGGTGAGACGCACCGACTTAGAGGAGGATACTATACAAGAGATTCTTCGTATCCTCGAAGCTGAGTTCGAATAAGGGTTTCGCCGTATCTGTGTGCTGAAAAAACAATTGAGCTGAAATTGTTTTTTCAGTGTAAAAAAACATATTTTTGTAGTATTAAAATTATAGAAGGTAAATAATAGATGACAGAAGGAAAAAGCGTAAACTTGCTAAAGGCAGCAAAAGAACTTAATATTGGGATAGGTACGGCTGTTGACTTCTTGGTAAAAAAAGGTTTTGATGTAGAATCAAAACCTAGTACTAAGTTGTCGCCAGACATGTATACTGTCCTTCTAAAAGAATTTCAAGGAGACAAAATCGTAAAAGATGAAGCCAAACAAATTGTTATCGGTAAAATTCGTCGTGACGAGTCTGCTGCTGGACTAAGTGGAGCGAATCCTACGGAATCTAGAGATGATATTCAAGAAGAAAATAATACCACCTCTCCAGAAGTTCTGATTAAGGATACGGGCTCTAGTCCGGCATTGGAACCCACGGATGAACCCGTAAAGGAGGAATCTACCACAAAAGAAAAAGAGGAGAGTTCCAGTCCGTTAAAAGTGGTTGGAAAAATTGATCTAGATAGCCTTAAACGCGGCAAACCTAAGAAAGAGTCCGAGAAAGAGGAAGTAGTACAAGAAACATCGCCTAAGACAGCGGAGCCAGAAACTAAACCTATTGAACAGGAGACGAAGAAAGAGGAGGTTAAACCTGTAGTGGAGCAGCCGAAAGCTGAAATTCCTCAGCAGGAAGTGAAACCTAAAAAGGAGGATAAAGAGGATCTGCAGCCGAAGGAAGAGCAAAAACAAGAAATAAAAGCAGAGCCTGCGGCTGACATGAATAAGCAAACTGAAGAAATTAAACCTCCGGTAAAAGAAGAACAAAAACCTGCCGTAGCCGAAGAACCTCACCAAGGTGTGATACGTGCGCGTTCTGAAACATTAAGCGGACCTAAAGTTGTTGGTAAAATTCAACTTCCTGTGGAGCGTAAACCCGTAGCTTCATCGTCGGGACCTTCACATAGCAATGACAATAAACGCAAACGCAAACGTTCGAATAAAAACGCACCGGTTAATCCGAATGCGGTAACGGGTCAAAAGGGAACGAATGAAGGTAACGCGAATCGCAGTGGTGGCGGTGGCTTCAATAAAACAGGCGGACAGCAAACGGGTGGTTATAAACAAGGTCAAGGAAACCAGCAGCAACATGCCCACGGAAAAGGACGCCATGATCATCGCGGAAAAGGACGTCATCAGGAGACACCGAAAGAGGAGCCATCCGAAAAAGAAATTCAAGACCAAATTAAGGCTACGCTGGCTCGTCTGAGCGGGGCTGGTAAATCTGGCAAATTTGCACAACGTGCTAAATTACGTAGACAGAAGCGTGATGATATAGCACTTTCTGCAGAAGAAGCGGCAATGGAGGAAGCTGCACAATCCAAAATCTTACGCGTTACGGAGTTTGTGACCGCGAACGAGTTAGCAAATTTGATGGATGTGCAAGTAACCCAAGTTATTTCGACTTGTATGAGTTTGGGGATGTTTGTATCCATCAACCAGCGTTTGGATGCAGAAACCTTGACAATTGTAGCGGAAGAGTTTGGTTACCAAGTGGAGTTTATTAAGCCAGAGGATGAGGAAGTTACTGAACTGGAAGAACCAGATGATGAAGCGAGATTAATTCCTCGTGCACCTATTGTTACCGTCATGGGACACGTTGACCACGGTAAAACATCCCTATTAGATTATATCCGTAAGGCGAATGTAACAAAAGGCGAGGCCGGGGGGATTACGCAACATATCGGGGCCTATGCTGTGAAATTGGAAGATGATCGTAAAATTACGTTTTTGGATACACCAGGACACGAGGCTTTTACTGCGATGCGTGCACGGGGAGCAAAAGTGACCGATATTGTTATCATCGTCATTGCGGCGGATGACGCGGTCATGCCACAAACAAAAGAAGCTATTAATCATGCACAAGCAGCAGGAGTCCCTATCGTTTTTGCCTTCACTAAAGTAGACAAGCCAGGTGCTAATGCAGATCGGATACGGGAACAACTTTCGGGTATGAACATTCTGGTGGAAGATTGGGGTGGAAAATATCAAGCACAGGAAATCTCAGCAAAAACTGGAGAGAACGTCGACTTATTATTAGAGAAGGTGGTTTTGGAAGCAGAATTGTTGGAATTAACTGCGGATCCTCAAAAACGTGCTGTTGGTTCTGTAATTGAAGCAGCTTTAGATAAAGGTAGAGGTATTGTTACAACGGTATTGATACAAGGCGGTACCTTACGTGTCGGAGATCCGATTCTTGCGGGTTCGCATTCGGGTAAAGTAAAAGCATTGACGAATGAACGTGGTGAACGTGTGAAGGAGGCGGGACCATCTGTACCGGTACAAATCTTAGGTATGTCTGGTGCACCTACGGCAGGAGATAAGCTCTATGTAATGGAAAGCGAATCAGAAGCGCGTCAAGTAGCAAATAAACGTCTGCAATTGCAACGCGAGCAAGGTATGCGCGCCACGAAACACATTACATTGGATGAGATCGGCCGTCGTTTAGCTATCGGTAACTTTAAGGAACTGAATGTTATCGTTAAGGGTGATGTGGACGGCTCGATTGAGGCGTTGTCTGACTCTTTATTGAAACTGTCTACTGACGAAATCCAGGTCAATATTATCCATAAATCAGTGGGGGCAATTTCGGAGTCTGATGTACTATTAGCATCTGCTTCAGACGCCATTATCATTGGTTTCCAAGTACGCCCAACACAAGGAGCTAAGAAAATAGCGGAAAACGAGCAAATTGATATCCGTTTGTATTCTATTATCTATGATGCTATCGACGAATTGAAATCTGCGATGGAAGGTATGTTGGCACCGAAATTCGAAGAGAAAATTGTGGCAGAGGTTGAAATTCGTGAGACATTTAAAATATCTAAAGTGGGTACTATCGCCGGATGTATGGTGCGCGAAGGTAAAATCAACCGTAACAATGATATCCGCGTTATCCGTGATGGTGTTGTTATCCACACTGGTAAATTAGCTTCATTGAAGCGCTTTAAGGACGATGTCAAGGAAGTAGCACAAGGTTATGAATGTGGATTGAATATCGACCGTTTCAATGATATACAGGTTGGTGATATTGTAGAGGCTTACGAGCAAGTAGAAGTTAAACGTAAGCTATAAAAGATTTACATATTGATCATATAATCCCGGCAAATTTTTGTCGGGATTTTTTATATCTCATAGAAGCTATCTATTTGTCTAGTTTCAAGAATTAGGCTACTTTTATGGTATGTATAAATTTGAGATTTCGAACATTATATATCAACCCAACGATACGGTTACACTAGTATTTAAAGACTTATCTGGAAACTATCCAAAACCCAAAGCAGGACAATTTTTGACGGTCTCTTTCATTTTTGGAGAAAGAGAGGTGAGGAGGTCCTATTCTTTCAGTAGTTCACCCGATGTGGAGGAGCCGCTTACCATCACGGTAAAAAGAGTAGATAATGGAGAGATTTCTCGCTTGTTACATCATCAAACCCGGATAGGTGATATTATTGATGTATTAGAACCGCAGGGGTTGTTCTATTATGAACCCAAAAGAGATCGCGAACGTACATTGTTTCTTTTTGGTGCTGGTGTTGGCGTAACACCACTGTATTCTATTTTGAAAACAGCATTGGTTGCGGAAGATAAAACCAAAGTTGTCTTGGTATATAGTAATAAATCAATAGCAAGTACGGTCTTTTATGAGGAGTTACTGGAGTGGCAAAAGCAATATCCGGACCGATTGGAAATTGAATGGATATTCTCCAGTTCAAAGAATCTTTTGCATGCACGACTAAATCGAGAATATCTTATCCATATCGTAAAGGGACAAATGCCCGCAAACGGCGATGTATTGTTCTTTACTTGTGGCCCTGTTTTCTATATGGATTTGGTAAGGTTTACCTTGTTGGGCATGGGATTTCCTGACAATCATATAAAAAAGGAAACATTCCATTTTCCCGAAGAAGAGGAAGATGATGATGAGAAGGAAGAGGAAGCTGTGGATATGACTCCTTATAATATCAAACTTCGTTTCCAAGGCACGGAATATAATTTAACGATTCCCTATAACAAGACAGTATTAGAAGTAGGTCTGGAGCACAAAATCAAGTTACCTTACTCCTGCAAATCCGGGATGTGTAGCACGTGCATATCACAGTGTACAGCCGGTAGTGTGCGAATGGATTACAATGAAGTGTTAACAGATAGAGAAGTGGAAAATGGCCGTTGTCTGATTTGTGTATCGCATCCATTGGAAGAAGGGACGGTGATAGCGGTAATGTGATATCTCAATCAAAGACACATAATAGAAAAAGGCGTCTTACGACACCTTTTGTACGCCAAACAGGATTCGAACCTGTGACCGACGGTTTAGAAAACCGTTGCTCTATCCAGCTGAGCTATTGGCGCCTCCTTTTGGAGTAGCAAAAGTAGGCAATTGCGGTTATTTTGCAAAATAAAATGACTATTTTTTGTTAAGGCTATACTAACTTATTGCATGCCAAAGGTATATTTTCGTTTCTAGGGTGCTATATGCTATTTAAAAGAGCATCTGCAGGTGTATTGGAAATTTGAAATAAAGTTTTGCATAAAAGAGAAAATTTGTACTTTTGTCGCGGAGAGTTGGCAGAGTGGTCGAATGCGGCGGTCTTGAAAACCGTTAACTGTCACAGGTTCGGGGGTTCGAATCCCTCACTCTCCGCAAAGCTTCAATCGAAAGGTTGGAGTTTTTTTTATGTCTCCATGTTTATCTCTATAACTAGCTGAGGTATTCGAACCAGAAAGGTTGGACGGGGTTCGATTCTAGAAGGTTCAGGGTCGAGAATGGGAATTGTGTGGCTGAACAAATCCCTCACTCTCCGCAAAGCTTCAATCGAAAGGTTGGAGCTTTTTTTATGTCTCCATGTTTATCTCTATAACTAGCTGAGGTATTCGAACCAGAAGGGTTGGACGGGGTTCGATTCTAGAAGGTTCAGGGTCGAGAATGGGAATTGTGGGGCTGAACAAATCCCTCACTCTCCGCGGAAAAATCCTTTCATTTCTGAAAGGATTTTTTGTGTTGTGGGATTTGAACTGAAGGGTTGGGGGGGGGGAATTTGACGTTGAATTCAAACCAGAGAGAAGTTTTATTCTACTATCGTTCTGAACGTCAGATTTATTCGTGGTGTTGTCACTTTTTTAGTTGGAGGAAGTCTATGTAACCAATGGTTCTGTGTAGTGTCTTTCATGACCAACAGACTTCCGTGCTCTAACGTTAATTCAACTTTCTCGTTGCTTGTTTTGTGTTTAAACGCAAATTTTCGTTCAGCACCGAAACTTAAGGAGCCAATTGCGCCATTCTTTTTCAAATCAATTTCACCGTCACTATGCCACGCCATACCCTCGTTGCCATCGTGATAGAGATTGAGTAAACAGGAATTAAATGTTTCATTGGTTTCTTTTTCTACTATATTTTTGAGCTCCAAAATTTCTGTTGTCCAGGGCAATGCTCTTTTGGTTGTGTTAGAATAAGTATATTCAAAAGGTTTTTCACCATACCATGCTACTTTTCGTTTCGTAATGATTTTCTTTCCAAAGATAATTGCCTCATCATTCCGCCAATCAACCGCCATTAACAATTTTTCGAAGTAATAATTAGCATCTTGTCGATTGAACAACTTCCCGTAATAATTTACAATTCCATCTTGTGGCAACCAATTTTTTGTTCTGTCAATGCTTTCGTCAAATAGTTTCATTCTTTCACCATATTTGTTTTTGCACTTTCCCAACCAATGATTGCGGTTTTTCTTGTGCTCCCCCACATATAACCACCAATGTTACCGGATGATTGGATTACACGATGACAGGGAATAAGAAAGGCTACAGGGTTACTTCCAATAGCTGTACCTACTGCTCTGGACGCATTTGGCTTACCGATTTGTGTAGCGACATCTCCATAGGTGAAAAGTTTCCCCATTGGGATTTTCAAAAGTGCTTCCCAAACTTTTAATTGAAAATCCGTTCCTTTTAAATGCAGTTTTATATCACAAAGTTTACTCGAATCGTTTTTGAAAATGAATAGAGCATGTTGTTGTATTGCATCTAATTGGCGTTGAAATGTGGCGTTCGGGAATTTTTGTTTTAAATCGATTATTGCATTTGTTTCATCAGTAAAGAAAGCCATATAACAAACGCCTTTGGACGTAGAAGCAACAATGAGGTTGCCGAATGGACTTTCGGCAAAGCTGTAATTAATAGAAAGATGTTTTCCGCCATTCTTATATTCGGCGGGTGTCATTCCTTCAATTTTGACAAACAAATCATGTAGGCGTCCCGTTCCTGAAAGTCCCGTTTCAAAAGCGGTATCAGAAAGGGTTGCTTGTTTATCTTTTAATAATGTCTTTGCGTGTTCAATGCTGATATATTGAAGAAACCTTTTAGGTGTTGTTCCCGCCCATTCACTAAATAGCCGTTGAAAATGAAAAGGACTTAAATGGACTTTTCTAGCAATTTCATCAAGCGTAGGCTGTCCTCTAAAATTATTTCTGATGTATTCAATTGCTTCTGCGATTCTGTTGTAATTGAGTTCTTGTTGTTCGTTCATCAGTATGATTTTTAACAAATGTCAGCAGAAAATAGCTGCTATAAAACCCGAAACTTGCTGAATTTCGCCTGTTGATTTATATGCATCATTTGATAAGCGTCGCCGGTAACAGTTAAAAGTAATAAAATTTTAAATGAAAACGTTTTTACGACCCCACAAAAACTACGGATAATCCTTTTGTCGAATGAGTGCGCAATTTAAAAAAATAGTACATCTATTTTAGATATATTTTTTTTGTTATATTCACATCACAAAAAACACCTAATTATGATGTATAGATTCTTTGCTCTTGTTTGGATTTTCCAAGTACTTTTAGCCAATACGCAAGCCCAAACTAATGAGCTGCCGTCGATTTCTTTTCGTGATTTTGAAATACCTAGTTCGCCGATAATTGATTCGACATCTCATGCTGTGGTTATATTAGAAAAAGGACGATCAGACATACAGGTGGACGACGGTGAACGGGAGTTACGGGTCATACACCGTTATGGCGTGCGGATTAAAATTTTGGATAAAGAAGGATTTGATAAAGCCAATTACGTTATTCCACTTTATAAAATTGGAAATAAATTTGAAACGGTGAGCCAGATTCGTGGATACACGCATTATATAGACGGAAAGATACAGACGGTGGAGATGGATAAAGGGGCTATCTTTCACGAAAAAATGAATGAATTTGTAAACTTAAGTAAATTCACATTACCGAACATTACGGAGAATTGTATTATCGATATTGAATATGAAATACAATCTCCCGATATTTTTAACTACCGGACCTGGGAATATCAAGACGATATCCCTAAACTTTACAGCGAATATACAGCAATAATCCCGGCTCTATACAACTATAATGTAACGCTGACAGGTTTTTATAAATTAACCGACGAAAGATCAAGATTACTGAAAGATTATTTTTTACTGAATGGGCGTAGACAGGATTGTTCACAGTTAACCTATATCATGAAGGATATCCCCGCCTTTCATGAAGAAAGCTATATGTTGGCTCCGAAAAACTATAAATCGGCAATCAACTTCGAGCTTATGCAATATTATTCAACAAATGGAGCACGTCAGAATCTTACCAAAGAATGGAAAGATGTGGATAGAGAGCTATTGAGTAACCGTTCGTTTGGAGGGCAGATTAACCGGGAGAATAATTTCAAGCATATTTTACCAGAAATGTATGCAGATGGTGATTCTGAAGAAGTTAAGGCTCGTAAGATATATCGCTATATCAAAAACCAGATTAAATGGAATAGAATATACGGGAAATATAGCCAATTCGGAGTAAAAGAAGCTTTAGAAAGAAGAAATGGGAATGTTGGTGATATCAATCTTGCGCTGATTTCTGCTTGCGGTGCCGCGGGAATTGAAGCGTATCCTGTGTTAGTATCTACTCGGGAAAATGGTCTTCCCAAGACTATACATCCGGTCATTTCCGATTTCAACTATCTTGTCGCGCAGGTTCGGGTGAACGGTAAAAACTATTTTCTAGATGCATCCGAAGAAAATCTTCCATTCGGTCTTTTACCTCTTCGGTGTATTAACGGAAGTGGTCGTATTATCTATTCAAAAAAATCTTCCGAATGGATAAAGCTAGAGAATGAGATTAATGCCTCTACTCATTTTGATATCACCGGAAACATAGATGAAGCAGGTCAATTCAAAGGAAATATCCGTATAACCTATCAAGGATTGGATGCACTGAACCATAGAAATTATATCCGGAGGTTTTCATCATTAAACACTTATATCGAAGAACGGATGAATAATTCTGCCAATATGAAAATTGAGGACGGAGATATCTATCAATTGGATAGTTTGGATAACAACCTTGTTGAAAGCTACGAGGTTAGTATGGATTTCTCTGATAACATAGGAGAGAAAAACTTTGCCTTCAATCCTATATTGATAAATAGAATGACAAAAAATCCTTTTAATTTAGAGGAAAGAAGTTATCCTGTAGATCTTGGCTCTAAGCAGAAAGAATCATATACCATTTCTATTCAATTACCAAAAGGCTTTCATATAGAGCGTCAGCCTAAAAATACCGCTCTGGCGCTCCCAGAATCAGCAGCAAGATATACCTATCAGTCGCAATATGAAGAAGGCAGATTAATGCTTAAACAAGAACTGGCTTTGAATAAAGCAATTTATGAAGTAGACGAATATTTTCATCTAAAAGAATTCTATTCTAGAATAATCCAACATCAGAAAGTAGATTTTGCATTCACTAAAAAATAAGCTATGGCAAGAAAATTATGGTTAATCCTAGTATTGACTGGTGTTATCCACCTAGGCTTAAGAGGGCAAAATATGTATTCGGTGGATTTGATTAATGCGCACTTAAAAGAACGGGCGGACGCTACGGTCAGAAACGAACGTGTAGAAATTGATATGAAAAGTGTTAACGATGTGACCGTGCGGATCACACGTGCCGTGACTGTCCATAATAGGAGCGGAGAGGAACACGGGAGTATTGAATTGTATTATAATAAATCGAGAAAGATAAAAAACGTTAAAGGGGAAATATTTAATGAATTTGGTGTTTCAATCGGAAAATTTTCACTGAAAGACTTTCGGGATAGAAGTGCATCTGGTCAAAGTAATTTATACGATGATACGCGGATGAAAGACTACAGCCCTGCGGTATACAACTACCCTTATACTATTGTTTACAGCGTAGAAATCAAAGAGAATCAAAACCTGTTGATTCCGTCTTGGGCTCCGGATTATGTTTACGATGTGGCTATTGAACGGAGCAGCTATGTCTTTACGTGTCGTCCAACAGAGAGGATTCGCATACACCAACAAAATTATGAAGCAGAAGCTGTTGTGGAGGAGGATGCAAAGACGAAAACATATACTTGGGAGCTGAAGGATATTCCTGCGCGTCGGTCTGAACCTTATAGCCCTCCACGCGATCTCCAAGCTACGCGTGTTAGGATCGTTCCGGAAAACTTTCAATACTTCAAAAAAACAGGTCATTTTAAGGACTGGCAAGAATTTGGGAAATGGAATTATGATTATCTATTGGCGGATAAACGTGTACTTCCAGAAGCGACTGTCCAACGTGTTAAGGAATTGACAAAAGATATAGATTCGCCCAAAGAGAAAGCAAAAGCATTATATAAGTACATGCAAGATAAGACCCGTTACATTAGTATTCAAGTAGGAATAGGGGGCATCGAACCTTTTCCCGCTGAAACAGTCGATCGGTTGGGATATGGTGATTGTAAGGCCTTAGTCAATTATATGCAGAGCTTATTGGATGTCGTTAATATTCCTTCCTATTACTGTGTTGTGGAGGCTGGATCATATAAAAGAGATATCACTGCCGATTTTGCAAATGTCTCTGATGGTAACCATATTATCTTATGTATACCCTTTGAAAACGACACAACTTGGCTGGAATGTACCAACCAGCAAATACCCTTTGGATTCTTAAGCGATTTTACAGATGATCGGCTCGTTATTGCCTGTTCTGCGGAGGGAGGGAAGATTATGCGTACGCCCAAATTTAGCCATGAGGCAAGCCTGCAGTATCGAGAAGGACATTTTAACATATTGGCAGATGGCTCGCTGGAAGGGCGTTTGAAAACTACATTTAGTGGCGGACAGTTTGATAATCATTATTATAATTCCTTTATGAACCAGCAGGAGCAGACCAAAAATGCGAAAAAATGGTATGATATCGACCATATCAGTTTCCGTAAGATTGATTACGAAATGATTTCAGCGGATAAGGATTCAATCGCCATCTGCGAAACGCTTGATCTCGCGATAAAAAATTATGTGGTAAAATCGGGAACACACGCTATTTTACATCCGAATATATTTAATCAGGCACGACCAATACCTGCGACGCGAAACCGAACAAACGAATTGTATATCAACCGTGGATATACCGATATAGATATCATGCATTATACGTTGCCAGATGATATAGATACATCCACCATGCCGGTTAACAAACGACTAGAAACGGAGATGGGTATATACGAGTTACGCATTGCGATATCAAATGGTATATTGACAAGTTATCGTATGATTCAACTCCGAGAGGGGACTTATCCTCAAGAAAAATATGCAGAATTTTATCAATTTATGACCGAGATATATAGTTCCGACCGGGGGAAATATAATTTATCTATTAAAAAAGACAACCGTTAATTTTTTTAATGAATATGTCATATAGAACTTACACCGGCTGTTGTAGAGTTACTTATCATTCCACATTCGTCAGCGGGATACTCTTCTCCAACTTCACCGATTCCATCGTCACAGAATCGCTCAGTACGCGGTTGAACCACTCCTCGGATCGCTTCGTACCCGACTGTTCCATTAGGAAACGTCCGAGCTCGATTACTTCTGCATTGGCCATGCGTACTGAACCATGCGACTCAGCTTCACCTAATGATTCCAGATCGGTAGTGCCGTGTATGGTATAGGGCATTTTATAAATGATGCGAGCTCGCCCCATGGGGTTTCCGGCCTGACCGGGTTGCTTGTAACTTTGATCCTGTGCCCACTCGCTGTCAGGCGGTGTCCAGTCGGGATTCCAATCGATCTGGTGGATTTCGAATTCGCCCTGTGGTGTAGGATGTCCCTGTTTACCAACGGATATCGCATACCGCTTTATCGTGTCGTCTCCTTCCATTACATATAGCTGCCGTTGTGAAATGCTAATCAGCAATCTGGTTTCTGGTACTTCAGATTCCGTATCTTTTTTAGTTGTAGGAGTTCTATCACGGCAAGAACTGTAAAAAAATACCGTTAAAAACAAAAACATGTAGCGTGTCGTATGCATAATTCTGATCTTTAATTTTTCTACTATGCTCTACTATGCAAAAAATAAACCAAATTTGAGGACCATTCACATATTGCATTCACGGAAAGTCAGCTTATTGTCGGAAAGATCCCCTTTATAATCCGAAAACATACTACACTAGGTTTCCAAAAACTGATCCCAGATTTTATAGGAAAGTAGAATCAGGATTAATCAGAACCTTTTAGGTGTCCTAATTGTTGAAGATACGGATATACCAGTATTATGGACACGATTTCAGTAATTATAGAAACGCCTGCGGGAAGTGGTCAAAAATATACATACGATCCTGTAAATGGACGGATGAAACTAAAAAAAATATTACCGGCAGGTATGGTCTTTCCTTTTGATTTTGGTTTTTTGCCAGGGACGAAGGGAGGAGACGGCGATCCCCTGGATGTCATAGTTTTATCTGAATGTAGTACTTTTCCGACATGTGCGGTTGAATGCCGGGTAATTGGTGCGTTCGTGATTCATCAATCACAATCCAGTAAAAGCGATAAAGTGATTCGGAATGATCGTTTTATTGCTGTACCTGTAGTTTCTCTCGTATACGAAAAAGTCAACACGCTTAGGGATCTGCCGAAAGAACTTCGGGCGCAGCTGGAAGCATTCTTTACAAATTACATCGAACAAGAAGGGAAACGGCTTAAGGTTGAAAAGCGGATCCCTGCTGAACAGGCTTGGAAGCTTATTCACCGGTTTCAGGATAGGTTGGAGAAAACGCTTCTTTTCGAAATTTTCCTGCCGCTGAAAAACAATAAGAATAGTGCATTTCCACAACACTATTTTGATGATCTACGGCATTTGCTTGTCAGAAAATTTGGAGGTGTTACCGTATATCAGCGCTCGCCTGTTACCGGTATCTGGGATAACCCAGAAGAAGGGCATGAACGAGACGAGCTGATTATATATGAAGTGATGTCTTCAACCGGAGAAGAAGTCTTTTGGACGCAGCTTAAAGCAGATTTAGCAAATCAGTTTAAGCAGGATAAACTCCTCATCCGGAGTTCCCGCATGAATATAATATAAGAATAGATATTTGTGTAATCAAACCCAAGAAGCGCCATTGATTTTTTGAAATTCAGAATACGATTTTCCACAAATAATTTCACATACAAAAATAATCTCTTAAAGAGAACGTTACACCTTGGAAACAAATTTTCTTAATCAACGTTCTTTACTAGGACGTTTTATGAGGATAATCAGAACGGTTCCGTGTCGAGTTGGATATAACAATTACGAATGACGAAAGCAATAATCACTTTTTTATGTTTTTATATAGTCGGGTTGAGTCTTTATGGACAGACACCTCATTTTGAACGATCTATTCTGCGTTCCCAGCTGGCAGATCCTTGGTCCATCGCGTATGGAGCAGACGGCCATTTATGGATTACGGAGAGTAAAACCTATCGTGTTTTACGGATTGACCCGGAGACGAAGGATATGAAAGTGGTTCTTGATCTTAGTGCGGCTCGCGAATTTCCACGTTATGACACCTTAGATGTAGACGACAAACCGTGGCCACAAGGTGGGTTGATGGGGATGGTGCTCCATCCTAAATTTACGGAGGGAAGCCCCTATGTGTATCTAGCTTATATCTATAAGCACCTGTCAGGAAACGATTTTATGTCCAAACTATCGCGCTTTCGATATGATGAGCATACAAATTTACTGCGTGATGAAGAGGTGATTGATCAGGAGATACCAGGTAGTAACGACCACAACGGGGGAAGGTTGGAATGGGCGCAGCAGGATGGCAAATATTTTCTCTTCTATGCATTGGGTGATATGGGAGCGGGGCAGTATAGTAATGTAGGACGAAAGAATCATGCGCAAGACCTCAATCGTAAAGAAGGTAAGATATTGCGTAATGATTTTTCTTCATTGCCTTATGCTGAGTTCAAGTCAATTCCTGATAACCCTCCCGTTGGAGGAGGAGGGAATGGGGGAAACGATCAGAATGCGTCTCTATATGAGCAAGTTGAAGAGCTCATTTTTCATTCAATGGGCATTCCTCCTGATATCGTACAACTAGACAGTCACTTTGTAGATGATCTCAATTTTGATTCTCTAGACGTTGTAGAGTTTTTTATGGACGTTGAGTTAGAATTTGATGTATTAATTACCGATGAAGAGATGGAAAGAACACTGACAGTAAGAAGTTTAGTAGAGCTATTGCAAAGAAAAATCGAATAAGAATTTGGCAGAGTGCCGATTTGTATTCATGGTTTCTGTATGTATTCGCGAGATGGCTAGATTACTAACAAATAAATCATTTCCTTTTGTACGTGATCCAAGTCGTGCAATTCCTCGACAAGTGCTTTCAACGCTGGATCGGCAGCCATCTGTTGTTCTAGGATATCACGTTCAGCAGCGTCTAGTTTACCAGTACGATATGAAAATATTTTCTCCGCAATTTTAAACGGATCTCTTTCTGCCATTTTTAACAGTTTTGAGGTTAATACAAGTAAGGTTTAGAAAAGGATTAGTAGAAAATAGAATTTTTTACCGAAACACGTCCCACCACAACAATACGACTAAAGGGTAGAGGTCTTTCAAAGCGAGCTGTAGTGCTTTCTTTGCATTATTCTTATGCACTTTAACGGTATTGATACTGATAGATAGCATTTCCGCAATTTCCGGATTGGTTTTGTGTTCCAGAAACGCCAATTTGAAAACTTGAGCAGTTTTATCGGGTAATTTGGCTACTTCATCAAGGATACGCTTATAGAGCTCCGCTTTCACAATTGCATGAAAGTGGTCGTCCTGTTTATAGATATCCGGATTGCGTTCCGCCAACCCTTTTAATATACGCGAACGGTTAGAGGCTGTATGAGCCTCATTGATGGAAGTATTTCGAACACTTTTATACAGGTAATTTTGTAGGTGCTCCAGATTCTCAAATTCAATTTTTTCCTGCCATAGTTTCACGAGTACAGATTGTACTATATCTCGCGCTTTCTCAGGATCGTTTAAAATAGAATAGGAGAAATAACAGAGCGGCTGGTAAAAACGTTCATAGATAAGCGCCCATCTTTCTCTTTCGTCCTGTTCATTTTTAAAGTCAATCGACATGGTACTTCAGGTAGTATCGCTTCACGTGCATATACTAAATTCATGTCAAAGATATAGCTTTTTGATTAAAAAAATGCATCACTTTGTTTTAGATAACCTATATACTAACCTTTCTTTCCCTGATTCAATGAACTTTAAGAAATCAAAAGACCCGTCGTTCATCGGGCGGCTTCGAATCAATTCAAGTGTGGACTGGTGCAAATCCGAATATTGGATGGTCTTACTCATTATTTTTATCCCTTATTTTGTAGTCAGATAATAAAGACGACGGCCTGATAAAGACTCGTTTTTGTTTCATGAAGTTTTATTTAAATTAGTTAATTATGAAAATCTTAGTAATCGGAGGAACTGGTCTTGTTGGCAAAAGAGTATGTGAAAAACTGGAAAGTATGGGGAGTGAGGTAATTGTAGGATCGCCCTCATCCGGCATCAATATCGTGACGGGGGAAGGACTGACAGAAGCCTTGGTGGGAACTGACATCGTACTCGATCTTTCTAATTCGCAATCGCCAGACGATCAAATCGCTTTGAACTTTTTCCGTACAGCAGCTAAAAACATAATTGGAGCTGAAAAACATGCACATATCAAGCATCATCTCGTGCTTTCTATTGTCGGCACAGACCGGGCACAACACATAGGGTATCTGCAAGCAAAAAAATATCAGGAAGATGCCGTGATCGAATCTGGTATACCCTATACAGTCATCCGCTCAACTCAATTCCATGAGCATATAAATACAATTATTGCTGTTCAGGGTGAAGGGAGGAATATTCATGTTTCAACCATTGATTATCAACCGATAGCATTGCAAGATGTTGTAGATTATATAATAAAGTTTGCTTTGGAACAGCCGAAAAACAAGATAGTTGAAATTGCAGGACCTGATCTCGGATTGATGACCAACTTCGTAGAAAACTATTTGAAGGTCAAAGGCGAAGATAAAATAGTGGTACCTAATCAAGATGACAAATATATGTTCCATAATATGCCAAAATCCGGATTAGTTCCGACAGGCGAATTCTATCCAGGTAAGATACGGTTCGACGATTGGATAAGAAATTCAGATACCATATATTAAGAACATTACTCAAAGTATATATTTTCTTCTTGTTGAACATTTTTGCAAGTAGTCCGAATTTGAGATTAAAAATCGGACTATTCTTCCTTTCAACTAAGACATAGATCTTCCGCTAAAAATCGTATCAGAATATTCGGGAGGACGCTTATCGGGATTTTTTCAGTGCATGTGCGAAAGATTGCATTTCATTTGTATTAAGTGAGGCAAAACCAAGCCTCATTCCATTGGTGTCATCCTTATATTTGTAGATACTGCCATCATTCAAGTATATGCCCTGAGCAGCAAGCCTTTCTGATAGTTCGGGTATAGAATATCCAGGGTCAAATAATGTCCAGACGGCCATACCACCATTAGGAACATTGAATTTGGCACGATCTCCTAACGAAGAATTTAATATTTCGCAGAAATCATCTCGTCTGCATTTGTATAGCTTAACAGATCTTCTTAAATGTCTTTGCATTTCGCCGCTATTAAAAAGATGACCCACAGATTCTTCGAACAATACGTCACCCCGAATATCTATAACTTGCTTTAATTTTGCTGCCTGCCATATAAAATCTTCAGCACCAATCAGGTATCCCAGTCGGACAGTTGGAGATAAAGTTTTAGAAATTGAGCCGATGTAAAGAACAAAATTGTCGTGTTCCGCACTGGCCAAAGGTAATATTGGAGCATTTTCATAGTGAAAGTCATAATCGTAGTCATCTTCGATTACAGGAAGGCGATAACGGCGGATAACATCCAGAAGTTTGTTTCGCCTTGCAGCGCTGAGTGTAACAGTTGTCGGATGATGGTGATGCGGAACGATATAGAGGAGGCTGGGTACGGATTGTTTGCAAATGTTCTCAATTGCGTCGATATCGATGCCGTTCTGATCAACCTTGACTCTCATAAGCTTCGCACCTAACTGTTCAAAAAGCCTATCTGCCAATGGATAATTAAGGTCGCCGACCACTACGGTGCTTCCAGGCTGGAGTATCATGCTGGCAGCTACATATATTGCCAATTGTGCGCCTTGGGTGATCAAAACCTGCTCGGGTGTAATGTCAAGAGCCCTTGTTTTGGACAAAAACTGAGCAAGTTCAGTTCGCAGTAAATTACTTCCCTTCGAGCCATCAGCTAAAAGTCTATTGTGGACGTTCGTTCTTCCCGATAAAAATTTGTAACGATCAATTATCAAATCTAAAGGAGCAATTCTGGCATCAGGGTAACCATCATTGATCATCAATTGGTAAGGTTTCAACTGCCTGGTTAATGGTTGCCGTACAGCAATCTGCCGATAAAATATTTTCTGATCCAGCGATAAGAATTTTTCTTGCTTATTCTCTTCAAATGATTTAGGGCATGTTAGCGGTAAATGTTGTGTGACAAAGTTACCCTTTCGTTTTATTACTTCAAGCCAGCCTTGAATCTGCATCTCTTCATAAGCAGCGACAATCGTTGTGCGGTTCAACTTTAGCATTGACGCCATATCCCTAGTTGCTGGCAATTGATAGCCAGGTTTTATTTTTCCTTTTCTTATCAGTTTTATCAAACTGTTAGCGATCTGTCTGAAAATGGGGATTGCCGACTGTCTGTCGACAGCAATGAGGGTACTAAAAGGTAATGTTTGAACTGCCATATAAAACCTAGCACTCGACGTATAAACTAATGCGGCATAATTTACGAGAAATTTTGCTTATTACTATTGCATTGGAAGAATTATATGGTGCTAAGCTAGTTTCGATGTACAAAGACAGCGCGCTGATTATTTACTAGGATTTGAGCGACAACAAAAAAATCAAAGCCTGCATTCGCAGGCTTTGCTAACTAAACTAAACATTGGGAGATGAACTTTTCCCCGAACTTTTTTCTACTACTGTTGGTAAACACACAAACTAATCATGATGGATAATCCGGACGAATATCTGATAAAACATCTCGAGGAAGAGGTTTTGATTTAACTCCTTACCTAACTAACTATACTCCCTAAGTTATTTCTACAAATGGTATTCCTACCTAAACAACCTCATCTCCAAAAACAACTCTATCTAGTTCATTACCTCCTGAGACGGAGAGCTTAAAATGAAGGAAATATAACTAAGTTTACAAAACTTAGCGTTATCATAGCTGTATTGTTAAATTTGCGGAAATTTAACAGACTAAACCGTGAATTCGATAGTAAAACCATATACTACATATTTTCCATCCACATGAAGAATCAGCGTGTACTAATTATAGTGGTCTACGCCACGATTGCAATGTTATTGTCTTTTCCTTTCAGGCTTTTTTCACCGGATTGGCTGGATCTTTTCCGTTTGCCGTACGGAAGCTTTTATGGTATGAGTATGTTGGTCGGGGTAGGACCTATAGTAGCGGCTTTTATTTGTAGCTTTCTGTTCAGAAATAAAAAGATAATGCTCGGTTTGTGGGGGAATTCTGTCACGAAGTCATTGTTATTCCTTGCTGTCCCTATTGCTGCAGTTGTGTATCTAGGCGTTAGCAACAAGGAGGGAATCGATACACATCTATTTGCACTGAAAGTTTCAGGTATGTGGCTTCTCTATATTATTGGCGAAGAATTCGGTTGGCGTGGCTATCTTCAGCAACTAATTTCTTGGAATGATTATGCGAAATCTGTCGTAATTGGTATTATATGGTATCTATGGCATTTATCCTTCCTATATGGTCCGTATTCCCTTCAGAAAGAATTTGTTTTTATTTTGGTTCTGCTTGTCGGCAGTTTTTTGGCATTGAAGGTAACAAAAAGAACCAAAAGCTTAGTTAGTGCCATCGCTCTGCACTTTAGTTTCAGTGTATTGACTAACATTCCGTTACCAGCCAACTCCTATATTCCCATAATTGCTATGTGTTTTTGTTGGTTGTTGTTATATCTATTTTGGAACAAACGCGGATGGACTTTCTCTAGACATATTGGAGTAACAAAGGAAAAGTGACACATGTTCTATTCCATAAAATAGAATGTAGAAAGCACTTATTAGAAACGTAATAACATAAAAAATCCTGAAGCGGGGAGCCTCAGGATTTTTAACTAACTAACCAATTATAAACCTAAATTATGAAGTACAAATATAACGACAATGGTGTGCATTTCGTTTCTTGGAAGTGTATATTTAACACATATTAACAAGAACCTCGTCGTATCTGTAGTGTTCCTTTACTACCGGCACATCCGCCTCCGCCCAGTCATAGTTTTTTAGTCATTGTAAGAAACCCAAATAGCCTGCGCGTGTTCGACAATAGTTAACGAACCGCCTTTCCATTTGCAATCTCCCTTTTCAAGCATTTTTTTCTTTGCTTTCCCCAGTTTCAACCTTACCCCCGGGAAACTCCCATTTCAGCGAAAGCTTCATAGAAGCTGAGCGTTGGCAGATTAGTACTTTTCCTTGGTGCTCGATAATGGCGCAGGTAACGTGTAGCATGTAGTAAAGATAAGCCCTTTCAGTAATGTTTATACTTTTCGCCATTTCTGGTATGGTAATATACTGATTATTGTATACCATTTCCAATATCTTTAGGAAACTCTTTCCAATTTTTGCGGATGCCTTCTGGATTAGCAGTTCTTTTGTCACTGCAATTTTCAGGAAGAAGTTTCCACGAACTTTTCCCCGAACTTTTTTCTACTACTCTTGGTAAAATTACAGTAAACATCCCATCTGTTTTGAATTGAGGTTCTGAAAGTTTAGCTTCCTTCATCTGGTTTTTTATCCTACCACATTAGCTCATGGAGCGATTCAAACATTCGTCTGATTTCTGTTATAAATTTTTCATCCATGTCTTATTCTGATTTATTTTCCAGTTCAGGTAATAAAATGTCAGCCGTGTTACGTATCGATTTCGCAATCGTCTTTACATGCGGGTCGGGGTAAGGAACTTCATTAGATTCCGCAATTAACAATCGTATGGTTTCATCAATCTGTATCAACTTTCTGCGTAAGGCAATCTCGAGAAACTGGTTTTAACCATACGCTGCAGTTTAAAGGAATTTTTTGACGAGGAAAGCTTCCAGTAGAATTTTCGATTCGCAGCTATGCGGAGAATGATCAGCTTATTCTCCGCTTTTTTTGCGGTAAATAATGCTTATATTTACCGCATATAATTTTGAGGTCATGGCAGTCTATATACACGAACGACATAACTGGGCCGATTTCCAGTGGGAAGATGAAAAGATACTCAATCTATTAAGTGAGGTTCGGCATTTCCAAGGGAAGCTTATTGGAAAAGTAGAGCTACTGGGGTTCGAACTAAGAGACGAAGCAAACTTAGAAACGCTCATCCTAGATGTTGTTAAATCCTCAGAAATAGAGGGGGAAATACTTAACCCAGAACAAGTACGCTCATCGATAGCGATTCGATTGGGATTAGACAATTCAGGTTTAGTAAATTCTGATCGTCATATCGATAGTGTAGTAGAAATGATGCTCGACGCCACACAAAATGCAGATAAAGCTATAAGCAAAGAAAGATTCTTCGGCTGGCATGGTGCATTATTTCCAACTGGAAGAAGTGGGTTGTATAAGATTGACGTGGCACGATGGAGAAGAGGTGATATGCAAGTCGTTTCAGGAGGAATGGGAAGAGAAGTTGTACATTTTGAAGCACCAAAAGCTGAACGGCTCGAAGAAGAAATGAAAAATCTCATGGCTTGGTTTAATACGGATTCTATTATAGATCCAGTCTTAAAAGCTGCTATTGCACATTTATGGTTTGTGACTATACATCCATTTGATGACGGAAACGGACGTATAGCTCGCGCACTAACAGATATGCAATTGTCGAAAGCGGATGGTGTCAATCAGCGTTTTTATAGTATGTCTGCACAAATCAAGCAAGAACGTAAGGAATATTATGCCGTATTGGAAAAAACGCAAAAAGGTGATACGGATATTACCAATTGGATAGTTTGGTTTTTACATTGTCTCAAACAAGCAATTATTTCTTCTAATACCATAATCGATAAAGTAGTGAGAAAACATCACTTTTGGATGCAAAACAATGCTAATATCAGTAATGCTAGGCAACGAATGATGTTGAATAAATTAATGGATAATTTTGAAGGAAATCTGACTTCGTCAAAATGGGCAAAGATGACAAAAGTTTCTGCGGATACTGCTCTACGCGATATTACGGATTTAGTAAATAGAGGTGTTTTATCTAAGACAGATTCAGGGGGCAGAAGTACCAATTATGAGCTTAATTGGTAGTGTTCGTCTTGAAAACATCCCAAATATCACTCTCTAGCTGTCATACGCGTTTTGGAAAAAAACAAGTCCTAGATTATTGTAAAAAATCAAAGCCTGCATCCACAGGCTTTGCTAACTAAACTAAACATTGGGAGATATCTCACGACGTGTCCCACTATTGAAACAAAAATCTAAAATTCTTCTATGGATAAGTCGTTTCCACTTTGCTTACTTTCCAGCCGTCCTTTCCCTGGTTCAGGGTAATGTAGTCTACGCGGGTGAAATTATCAAAGGCCATCGTTGCCTTGGCTACGCATACCTTTCCATCCTGTGATAGGATCTCGTAGCTGCTCTTGCAGTCATATTTGTTACCCTTGTTGGCCTTCAGGTATTTGATGTATTCCTTTTTGCCCGCACGGTCGTTATTGTTCACGTTGCTGTACTGGAAATCATCTGCAAAAAGGAACTTGTTCAGATCGATGCTACCCACGGTAACAGCATCCACATAGGAGCCAATTACCATGTCCGATTCCACGTTTTTCAAAGGATTGGCTTTTTCCGAAGCAAAGGAGCTTAGGGATGTAACCATGATCAATGCTGCTGCGATAGTTTTCAATGTCGTTTTCATATCTGTAGTTTTTAATGTGATGTGTATATTATTTTTTCTATTTCTTATTTGATATCTCAAAGGTAGGGCGGTGGGTAGATTTACCGAATAACGATTAGACCAAGCTCCGGCATTTCTCGGTAACTGCGGTAAAAAAATCGGTGAATGCATTATGCAGATATCTACTTGTCTGTTCATGCCAAAAGCATTGCAAGCCGGTTGCCAAAGTATTCAATGCTTTGTCTTAAAGGTGTTTGTGTGTTTAGGGAGGTTTCCGGATGTTCACCGGCGGACAGCAGGTGTCCGTTACTGAACAAAAAAATCCTGAAGCGGGGAGCCTCAGGATTTTTAACTAACTAACCAATTATAAACCTAAATTATGAAGTACAAATATAACGACTAAAGCACCCATTTCGTTTCTAGTAAGTGTAGATTTAACACATATTAACAGGATGCTCGTCATTTATGCAGTATTTCCTTTATTATCTTATTGCTTCTTCTTGTTTTGTCAAAATTGGGATTACTTTTATATAAACTAGCTCAAAGAAAATTTCAACAATGGTTTGGGTTACAATTACGACAGCCACCAACTGGTTTTCCGGGGCAGGTAATGCAAGTGCTAAAGGCAAAACTACCAATGAGTTTCTTGTACCTGTCGAAAATGAAATAGCCCTCGAATCATACGTGTCAACTTTGAATAATCTTGCCGATAACTTCCCAATGAATGGTGCAATTACGGCAAATGCTATATATATGGGGACAACCTTCAAAATGTTTTCGGGATTATTATACAATATCGCTATTTGCGATGCAATTACCACAAAAAAGGTCAAAGCCATAAACGGAACAGGTAGCCACCCCGAAAAATCCAAAATCGCTTTTCCTGCCTTGTTGTTTGATTTGGATGCGATTTGTGTTCCAATCGAAAGCAAAAACGGAATAACGATTAAATAAAGAAACGCTTTCACGAATGGAGCTACCTCAATGATGTTTATCGTATCTTTTCCGAGAAAAAGCCATAAGTACAGCGGTAACAATAACATTTGAAAAAGGAACAGCAAGGGTGTAGATGCTAAAACAGCGTTGGAATTACCCTTGCCTAAGTGAGAAAAAACAATCACATAATCAATACAGGGCGTTAGCAACACCAAAAGTATTCCAAGTGTTATGATTGGCGTTGTCGGAAAAATACTTATCAATGCCCATACTAGCAAAGGAATTAAAACAAAGTTGCTGAATAACAAGGCTTTGAAAAATGAACGGTTTTTGAATGCTTTCTTTAATTCTAAAAATGGAATTTGGCAAAACATACTATAAAGCAAAATTCCGATTATCGGCTCAATAGCCCTTTCAAGAAAGCTGCTGTTATTCCAATTTAGCCCTACAATAACACTTATGATGATTGTTATGATATAGATGCTGATTTGTTTTTCTTCAAGTTTTTCGCGTTTAATCATCCAAATTCCAAGTTCTGTTTATAAATTCTTTTGCATCGTCTAGACCTGTCAGTTCAAGCCTTAAATGTTAGCTGCCTCAGGATTTTTTATTTAAGGATTTGCAATAGGATACATAAATGATGTATCACTTAATCTTTTGATTATTCTTTTACCCCTATTATTTTGATACAAAAAAGAAACACCCCCGCTTGTTCCATAGAGGTCAATTTTGTTGAGCAATTCTATTTCCAATCTAAGCCACATAGCATTAAATAAACTTAATGTATCGCCATGAGATACGATGATTATATTTTCTTCGTCATTAGCGATG
The DNA here is from genome assembly GCF_014692515.1 of Sphingobacterium micropteri. Taxonomy (GTDB): domain Bacteria; phylum Bacteroidota; class Bacteroidia; order Sphingobacteriales; family Sphingobacteriaceae; genus Sphingobacterium; species Sphingobacterium micropteri. The sequence continues at coordinate 364,125 of NZ_JACOIK010000003.1, forward strand.
ATATCTTCATAGAACGGTAGTAATCTTTTCCAAACATCATATCTTGATTCCGCATCAGCGAAGCACTTATCATAAACCGTTAACTCTTCTTGTTCCATATTGTCCTTGAGCCATTGTATAGATTTGCCAATAGCTGCTCCAAGCCCCCGTTCTTTTAGTGACGCTGTTAATTTAGGAGACAGCCCTAATTTTTTTCCTACAATTTCAGCTGTTTGCACCCCTCTCTTAAGAGTAGAAGAATAGATAACGTAGCTTTCAGGGTGAATCGTTTGCATCAAGTGAGTGGAAATATTTTCCGCTAAGCGCTTCCCTTTTTCCGAGAGTTCCCAATCTGTCCATGAGCCAACCATTCCATTGTTATGATGCACGGATTCGGGATGTTGAATAGTTATAATACTTTTTCTTTTTATTGCTGTAGTGTTTGATTGCATTTTATAATTATGTTTAAAACGATGAATCACAATGTAGTGAATTTTATACAATTTAGAATATAGATAAGAACTATAGCATTTGCATCTGAAAAATCAATTAATTATGTTTGGTTATTTATTACCACACGTTGAACTATGGAAATTAAAGCACTAGATCTTTCTAATATTGACAATACTATTCGAGAAGAAATTATAGCGTTATATCGGCAGCTAAGTCCCGGTAAAAAATATCAGGATCTTTCCCAAGTTTTGCGGGTGGACAATGGCGTTTATCTCATAGGAGGTTTTCAAGACGGGAATCTAGTTGGTATCGCGTCAATGGCTGTCTACTGTGTTATATCCGGACATAAAGGTTGGATAGAAGATGTCGTTGTTGATAATGCATATCGAGGTAAAGGAATCGGTAGGAAATTGATAGAACATCTGCTCGACTATTCTAGTAAAATGAATTTGACGGAAGTGCTTTTATTTACGGAAAGCCACCGTACTGCTGCTCGCAAGCTTTATGAAAATCTTGGTTTTAGAATAAAGGATAGTTCTATTTATGTGTTGAAGCATTAATACGTAGTTTGCAGGAGTTCCTGCTATTGTGGCAGACAAAGAAAGCCTGCATATGCAGGCTTTGCTAACTAAACTAAACATTGGGAGATATCTCACGACATGTCCCACTATTGAAACAAAAAATTAAATTCTTCTATGGATAGATTGTTTCCACCTTGCTTACTTTCCAGCCGTCCTTTCCCTGGTTCAACGTAATGTAGTCTACGCGGGTGAAGTTATCAAAGGCCATTGTTGCTTTGGCTACGCATACCTTTCCATCCTGCGATAGGATCTCATAGCTGCTCTCGCAGTCATATTGCATGCCCTTGTTGGCTTTCAGATATTTGATGTATTCCTTTTTGCCCGCACGGTCGTTGTTGTTCACGTTGCTGTACTGGAAATCATCTGCAAAAAGGAACTTGTTCAGGTCGATGCTACCCACGGTAACAGCATCCAGGTAAGTATTCAGAATTATTCTTGATTCCACATCTTTCAAAGGATTGGCTTTTTCCGAAGCAAAGGACTTCAGCGATGTTACCATGATCAATGCTGCTGCTATGGTTTTCAATGTCGTTCTCATATCTGTAGTTCTTATGTGTTATGTATAATATTTTTTCTATTTCTTATTTGATATCTCAAAGGTAGGGCAGCAGGCCTATTTACCGAATAACGATTAGACCAAGCTCCCGCATTTCTCGGTAACTGCGGTAAAAAAATCGGTGAATGCATTTTCAATTCGTTTCTGTCCATGCCCCGACAATCCATAGCCGTTTTTAAACGACTATACGCGTTTGTTTACCGGCTTTCAGGGGTGCTACTACCTAAGTTTGCTTTACAGTTATCAGAATTATGTACATCAAAATTTACTTATTATGAAGCAACAGGCAACACCTGTATTTATCGATCCGACGACCGACTTCGGTTTTAAGCGTATATTCGGAACCGAGACGAACGAGGATCTATTGATCTCCTTTCTCAACGAGCTATTCCAGGGACGGAAACTTATCGAGGATCTCTATTACAACAAGAACGAACACGTAGGCGACACCGAAGAAGTCGGTACGGTCATATTTGACCTGACGTGCACGGCCAGCGACGGCGAACAGTTCATTATCGAGGTCCAGCGGACCCCGCAGACGAATTTAAAAAAGCGTATGCTGTACTACGGTAGCAAACTGATCGCAGACCAGGCACCCAAAGGGAACAGGAGAGGATGGGGCTATACGATCAGTGAGGTATATGTGATCGTCCTGATGGACGGCTTTCCTATGCCCGGGAGCGAGGGTAGCAGCAATTACCTCCATGACATCTGTCTATGCAACAGGTATTCAGGCGAAGTTTTTTACGAACATCTTGGGTTTATTTATATCGAATTGATTAATTTTACCAAAGGCGAACAGGAACTGGCCGTTGATCTGGACAGGTGGTTGCATGTTCTGAAGAACATGTCCAAAATGGACAAGCTGCCCACCTATCTACGGAAGCCGGTTTTTGAAAAGTTATTTGCCATTGCAGCATACAGTAAACTAAACAAGGAGGAACGCGATATGTACGATGCAAGTTTGAAGAATAAGTGGGATGCGGAGTCAATCCGCCAGACGGCCATTTTGGAGCAGAAAAAGGCGAGAGAGCGGGGGCTTGAAGAGGGGCGGGAAGAAGGTCGAGAAGACGGTCTAAAAGAAGGCGCTCTTGCCATTGCTTTAAAATTGAAAAACATGGATATGGCTGTGGAAGATATAGTCCAAGCTACCGGTTTATCGGCTGAAGAAATAGAAAAACTAAAATAATAACAAAAAAATCCTGAAGCGGGGAGCTTCAGGATTTTTACTAACTAACCAATTATTAACCTAAATTATGAAGTACAAATATAACGACAAGTACTGGGATATAGTGTCAACTTAGTGTATATTTAACACATATTAACAGGATGACATAGATATGTTATTATCGTAAAGATCAAAACGCTGAGCTTCGAACCTTAGTCAGCTGTATCTTTGGAATTGTTTAACGAGCAGGTTCACTTCTAATGTCCAAACTAATTTTTGGCAAATTACCTAAAAGATTTGAACCCTTATCTTCTAGAAAAAAGAGGAGGTAGAGAGAACGGAGAAGTTCCCTTTATCATATAGGGATAGCGTGAATGGTGTTTTTTAACTGATGCAAATGCCGCTGTGTATGATAGGTGTTGAACCAAGCCCATTCCAATCTAGTAAACGCACCGTATTCAGGGATAACAAAATCGAGACAGGTTTTGGAAAGGTCCCTTGTATGGATAATTTCTTTAATCTGTACAATACGATCTCGCAAATCGAACAGTAAAACCGATTTGTCAAGGCGCTGCTCCGATGGTAATATCTCGATAGGCGATTCCATCTTTATCGTAAAATCCATAAAAATATCTTTGATGGGCTGTATCTTTTCATCAGGCTCGCGGAGCGTCAATTCTGTACGTCCGATCATTGTTTCCGCAGAAGCATAGGATTTGTGTATATGGTCTCCAATTTGCCCAGGGGACCAGCCTCCGTTTGTCGGTTTCATATTAAGTTCATTTTCGTCCAACATCTCCATTACTACAATGAATTCGTCGGTTATTTCTTGAAAAACTACCTTGATTTCCATATTTCATTATAATATTTTGAAAAATTAGTTCAAAATCAGATGAGTGTGAAGATTGATTACGGCGGTAAGCCGATCATATCATTCGCCTAATCCGGCTGATATAAATCAAATTGATTTCCATATAAGTCTTCAAAACCAACACCTTTGCCTCCCGGCACAGTCGTTGGAGTTCCGTGAAAGACGATACCTTTCTCTTTCATCGCTATATAATCGCCTTCGATATCGTTAGATTGAAACATGACAAAAATCTGTCCTCCTGATTGATTGCCGACCAACTTCTGCTGTTCGGGCCTTTTAGCTTTAACAAGTTCAAAAACCGTGGCATTGTCTTTTTGCGGAGCAACAGTAAGATACCGCCAATCTGGAGAAAACATTTGGTCTGTACATACGCTGAAACCTAGTTTTTCCATATAAAATTTTTTCGCTTCTTCTAAATCCTTGACTAGAAGTGTTATTTGAGCTACTTTTGTTATCATACGTCGTCTATTATAATACAATTTTACGCGTATTCAATTTTAATTGACTTCGCATAAGACAGGAAATGAAAATAATGAAGGTTTTGCCGCATTCGCTCATGGAGCGATTCAAACATTCCTCTGATTTCTGTTATAAATTTTTCGTCCATGTCTTATTCTGATTTATTTTCCAGTTCACGTACTAAAATGTCAGCCGTGTTACGTATCGATTTTGCAATTGTCTTTACATGCGGATCAGGGTAAGGAACTTCATTAGATTCCGCAATTAGCGATCGTATGGTTTCATCAATCTGTATCAGCTTTCTGCGTAGGGCAAAACGGCTTTCTATTGCATAGATATAGGCTTCTTCCAGATTATTTGATGATCTTAATGACTTTAGAGCATTTTCGCTATCCAGTACCAGTTTAGCTTATCAAGGTCGGCGTCCGGCTCCATGATAATAGTGTTTTTTTCTTTCGTTCGGCTACCAAAGAGCCAAGTAAATAATTCTATCGTATTCGGTACATTGATCAATTTGATGTTTCTTTTCCTATCCCAACCAATGTGGCTAAGGATATTGCTCCTTGATAAAGCTTTGATCAAGAACGAATAATACAGACGGGTTCCCACAACATCCGATCTATTCCAAACACCCCTTTCTTCGATAAAGGCAATCAGTCGTATAGGATCCATCAACCGATCCACGTCTTTACGTTCCAAACCATTTAACTATCGGCTACAGTTTGAAAGAATTTTTTGACGATGAGAGTTTCCTGTAGAGCTTGACACACAGCTATGCAACGATGCGTTAAGTTACAAGAATAACAAAAGAGGAAATTTTTATAGAAGTCTTTAAGAACCACGACGAGCAAACTCTAAAACAGCCGGTAATAGCGATGTTGTTTTCGTGGTATTGGCTTCGGAATGCTTATTGTTTGTCGTTTCCGTAAATCCCCACCAATCATTAAAACGGTAGAACACCCTAACTTCGAAGCATCTCAAAAACTGTATGATCGGAGTAGCGTAATCATTTCCAAAGGCCTCAATCAGTTCAGGGAAAAACGACAGGTAGTCCCGCCAAGGTACAAACCTGTCGCGCAGCATATATCGATATAATTTCATTTTCCCTGAAACTCTTGGTAATTCCTAGTTCAATGGCTTCGTCCGGAATAGCTCCATGATCGTATAACTCTCTAACGAACTTCAAAGGAAGGTTACCTTTGGGTGTGAGCTTCAGGCTTTTTTCACGAGCAACTATCGTCAGTAAATCTTCACATAGCCTAAAGAAAGGCAGCTTGTCCAGCACCTCCACTGGAATATGCTTTCTGATTTTCAGTGGTGAAGTCTGTGCAAAAGGAAATATCTGTAGCGCCAGTAAATCCCGATAGGAGAGTCCTAATAAGTTCTCATCAGGTGTATCATCGAATTCACTCAAATCGTTGGGATCAATAATCATAGCTCAAATGTATATTATTTTATGTTTCCCTGTTTACATTTTTTAAATTCGTCCCATGGGAACAATTGGGAATGCTCTACAAGATCTTCGTGCAGAGCGGGGGCTTAGCGCTACTGAAGCCGCTGCAGGAGCTGGAACCACGGTGTCTACCTACCTTAAGATAGAGCGTGACTGGCGTGAAGTAAGTTTCATTATGATGGTTCGCCTCTGTCGGTTCTATAACCTCGATATTTACGAATTTATAGACAGAATAGACTCCTATGAGTTGGAGCGCCCCGACCTATCAGTCATACGCGTTTTGGAAAAAAGAAACAAGTCGTAGATTATTATATACATCAATGCCTGTGCATGCAGGCGGTTTGCTACCAGAAGTTCTAGAAAAAAACGACAATAAATCGCCCGGCTAATTACCGGGCAGTCTATACAAGTTCTAGTTCATAAGGATTATGAATACTTTCTTTTCCGAAGCGTTTAAGCAATTCAAACTTATTGTTAGCGTCTATATGTTCCTTTATGAGGATTTCTTTTACGGCTGGTTGTTTCAAGCCTGGGATACGGCTTTGAAAGAAAGGCCATAATTCCTCACTCTGATACAATTTATCCACATTGGAAAACCCAGCTATATGATTGTATTTATGTTGCACCTTTTTAAAATCTTCGGAATAGGTGAAGGTCCATTTCTGATTATCATAGCTCAGTTCCCCGATCAAAAGCCGATCGTACTTTAATTGAAAAACTTTATCAATAGCAGTAATAACTGGCTCTGTCTTCTTCTTAGCCTTAATTATTTTTTCGAATATTTTCAACATAATACCTCCTCTCTTAAAATGCTAAACCTTGTTTTGATAATCCGTTTTATGAGTTCGTATCTCTCTAACACGAAAAAATCTGAGAATTCTTTTTTTATCATTTCTAATACCAGCTCCTCTCTCTGAGGACTGCAAAGGTCGTCAATTATTTTTAAGTATTTACTATTCTTAAATTTCTTAAGAAAAAAAATTAAATCAAAATGATTTATGTTAAAATTTTCATTTACACTAATTCTAGGACATGCCTCGTTGATATACCTATCAATTTTCTTGCCATTACTTTTCTCTTGCTCAATATATTTCTTTATGCGGTCATCACTCCAATTCCAGGTTAATCCTCTTGCTGAATCATATAGCGGTGATAGTTGTGGAGCCTTAGCATTTCTTTTAATCGACGTAATCACTGCCCAGTTATAGAAATGACGATCGTTGTTTCCTACTATTGCGTCAAATATTATCATTTTTACGATATCATTCAATATCTCTTCATGACAGTTTGGATATTTGTGTTCAATAGCTTCAACTAAAAATTCGAAGGTAAAATGCTTTCTTGATTCGATTTTGTTATTTGCGATTTCTTGTGCCATTTCCATGTCGTCGATATATTCTCCAAATATTTCGGCACCGTGGGTCATAACTTCGTATTCTTGATTGAGGAAATACCTACTGAGAAAGCGGATTTGTCCATTTACTTTCATTAACAGTACTTCATTCATGCGGATTCCCAGAACGTGTCCGATCCTGTTTATTAAGTATTCAATAACGGACTCATGCGGATACCATTTTTCGCCAGTCTTAGCAATGTAGGCCTCCCATGTCTTCGTGTTTTTTCTATTGCATCCTTTTCCGTATCTATATATTTTTATAAAAGCCTTAGGAGCGTCTCCATCTAATGGTTTGTTTACGATAATATAGTCTCTGTCCTTGATTGTTGGAATAATTTTTTCATTTATCCTGCCGGAATAGTTTGCTGAGGATTCACGTCGTAACTGGTGTTTTATTTTATTAGGCATGTCAAATTGGAGCATTGTAGATAGACAAATATATAAAATAGTTTGAGATTATCAGCCTAATCTGCATCGCTTTCTGTAAAAAGAAAGTTTTGAAAGTCTTGTTGCGTTTAATGACCAACAAATAGATGTCAAGGTTAATTAAACTTAAACTCTAATAGTCAACGGAAGGAAGCTCTTTTGACACCCCTATGGCCCCATTGTTCACGCTTAAACGTATTTTTGATAAGACAAACCAAAAATCGAAAACACAAACGTTATGCAGGTATTAAAGTTTGATCAGACGGTTTATTTAATAAGAACTATAACCAGTACTACCCAACCACCATCTTTGCCGAAGCTGTCCAAAGGTATTCCGGAATAGGTTCCTCTAGCTTCCATTGGATAGACATCGGTTTCGATCCCGTATGGCTTACGTAGTGAGCGGGACCTATAAAAACATAACCCTGCGTAAAACCGTCTCCATCATAAATAGCTTCCCTAACAAAAAGGAGGATCTTTTTCCCGGTTTCATCTTGTGTGATATACGACAACAATGGGCAGGTTGCCACTAAACGAACAATACACATAATCGATGAAAAGGATATTAACACACGTACAAATTATAGTGGTCAAAGGTTTAATTGGGATTTTATATAGTTGCGGTACCAATAATAACTTGGCCAAAGTACCACCTGTTAAGCGTCATGAGATAATTAATGGTGGTGGCTATGAACAAAAAGGATACGGCCAACCGAACGAAGAAGACATAAGAATTTTCGGACAGGTAATGACATACGATAATCGTGTAGCTGCAGGTGCATCGATTTATCTCGTAAGTCAGGAACAAGATACACTTGCAACGGCGAAAACGGACAGCGAAGGTAAATTTGATATCACACTACAAACTGATGTGTTTCATGGACAGTTAATCGCTAGCGGCAACGTGTCCTATTTCGCCATTCCCAACTTAAGTTTGGGTGTATACGCGCGAGAATTCAATTTCAAGATCCGTATGGCATTAGAACCCGTCATGGATTATGAATATATGGAACTGAACAATAAACAACGTCGCGAGATTGAGAAACTTCATAAAAAACGTAAAGTAGAATAATACGGATCTCCACGGAATAATTAATCTACGCGGGTAAAGATATCAAATGCCATCGTTGCCTTGGCTACGCACATCTTTCCTTAGGGCACGTAATCTGGTCAATATGGATTTTGCGGCGCTATGTCAAGAGAATTTGTGGTTACTTATAAATTTCTTATATTTATCGATAATCAATACTAACTATCTCATGACAGATAAAGATTCAAGTCAAACTATTACGTATTCCGTCGCTTATCGTGTCGCTTTAATTTGCCTGTTTATTACCATAATAGCGGTAATAACCTTGTTGCTTATACCACTACTTGGGTATCCACTTCCTATACCAAGAGGTTCGGAATTGGTAGCCATTTTGCTTGTAGTCATACTATATAAATTTTTCAACTACACCCGTTATGTTTTCCGTTGGAGCGCCGTGCTATATCGAAACGGGATCGACGTTTTCGATCCGAAGCGCGGAAAACTATCCTATCGTTGGGAAAGAGATCTGGTGAGCATTAGAGATTTCAATCTGAATCTACTCGTCATCTTTTCTGGAGAAGATAATAAAAAGCGAGATTATTCTTATAAAATTAGTAAATGGATAAGCAGTCAACGGTTAATTGTCCAATCCAATATAGAATATGCCAAGAATGGGAAGAACGAAAAACTCAGGATCAGTGTGCAACAGCGGAAAGAGGTTATGGACGAGACACAGCAGATGTTTGATGATTTTCTTAAAAAGCATAAGTATAATCTGCCCTTTCTCGCCTATTGTCTTTCGTTGGGCACGACGGGTCTCACATGTGTCTATACCCTAATCGATATTTTATATTTTAAATTGTGGGTTGCCGTTGTTTTATGTGTAGCGGTAGCGCTGCAAATTACGCTCGTTATCCAATACAGCAGGCTGTTTGCCCAGAAGCCACTATTAAAGCTTTGGGGTGCAACATTTGTGTCCGTAGCTGTGTTTACGTTCATTATGTTTGATAATGTGCATGCCGAGCGTGAATGGTTCTTTTTCCAGTGGGGTATTGTGTTTGGGTTGGTCGTTACACTATTTATTGTCGGTTTTGTACTGTATCACGGTAAATATATATCCAACATATACAATTGGATACTATGTTTAGCTGTATTTGTATTATTCAGTTTATACTGTACTTCTGCTTTAAAGCTTGCCAATATGTTTGATGCCGGAGAAACTTTGCGATGGGAGCAGGGTACGACACGTTCGGTATGGCCTATTCCTATTATTATACCCGGAAATGATCCTGATTATATCAAATTTGATAATACTGTTTGGGGAGTGAGAGGCATGGGGTTGTTCTTTTCCGATGAGATTAAAGAAAGTACCGACGATGCTCGGGTCGAGATACGGATATTTAAGGGGAGGCTTGGCGTACCGTGGTTTTATAAGAATTACCACGAAGATCAGAGCGATGATGCAAGGTTAATAAAGTAATATTATGCATAGGGCAATCATACGAGGAAATGGCCTGTTTCCAAGCAAATGGTTAATAGCCTGGGAGGCTCTTGTCGTATAGGCGGAGACGGATATTTTTCGCGCAGAGTGCGCGGCATAGTATCAGGAACTTGCGAAAGGGAAATATAAATATGACTGCTTATTTTTTATACACACTCCCTTGGGTATAAGCTTGGAAAAAATCAAAGCCTGCGGATGCAGGCTTTGCTAACTAAACTAAACATTGGGAATTATCTCACGACATGTCCCACTATTGAAACAAAAATTTAAAGCCTTTTACGGATAAGTCGTTTCCACCTTGCTCACCTTCCAGCCGTCCTTTCCCTGGTTCAAGGTGATATAATCTACGCGGGTGAAGTTATCAAATGCCATTGTTGCCTTGGCTACGCATACCTTTCCATCCTGCGATAGGATCTCATAGCTGCTTTTGCAGTCATATTTGTTACCCTTGTTGGCCTTCAGGTGTTTGATGTATTCCTTTTTGCCCGCACGGTCGTTGTTGTTCACGTTGCGGTACTGGAAATCATCTGCAAAAAGGAACTTGTTCAGGTCGATGCTACCTACGGTAACAGCATCCACATAGGAGCCTATTACCATGTCCGATTCCACGTTTTTCAAAGGATTGGCTTTTTCAGAGGCAAAGGAGCTTAGGGATGTTACCATGATCAAGGCTGCTGCGATAGTTTTCAATGTCGTTTTCATATCTGTAGTTTTTAATGTGATGTGTATATTATTTTCTCTATTTCTTATTTGATACTTCAAAGGTAGGGTGGTGGGCAGATTTACCGAATAACGATTAGACCAAGCTCCGGCATTTCTCGGTAACTGCGGTAAAAAAATCGGTGAATGCATTATGCCGATATCTACTTGTTTGTTCATGCCAAAAGGATTGCAAGCCAGTTGCCAAAGTGCTCAATGTATTGTTTTAAAGGTATTTGTGTTTTTAGGGGAGATTTACGGATGTTCACCGGCGGACAGCTGGTGTCCGGTAATGAACAAAAGTTCTGATGAATAGTTCCGGATTTTTAAAATAGATAACCGAGCCTAGGAAGAGTTACGGTTTCGATTTATCGATATAAATCGCTATATTAGGAATATAAATCTAAATATGAATGAAACTCAAAAGATCCGCATTCCGATTAAACACTATCCAAGGATAGCAGGATTTTCGTTTCCTAAATATGGTCTTCACAATCGTAAAGAAAATTTGCAAATTACCAAAGTCTCTTGCATACTTCTCTCCATTGGACAGATTTTCGTGATACTATTAGGAGGGATAATTTCTTTGATAGGTTTAATATATAGTATTGGTTGTTTATGCTTGCTCTATCAGCACTATTCGGGAATCATACACGTCAAGATTATTCGGTGGTTCAATACATCTGTCATCCTTTTAATTATTTCGGTGATATCCGTAATTGTGTTTAGTGTTACTTTGGATATGCTTAAACAGTAAAGGAAATCATCGTTCGGCTATTTCCTTTACTACCGGCATATCCGCTTCTGCCCAGTCGTAGTACCTTAAATCATCATGAGGAACCCAGATGGCTTGTGCGTGTTCGGCAATAGCTAACGAACCTCCTGTCCATCTGCAGATGAAAGGGTAGAGGTAGAGCGAAAATTCAGGATAATGGTGCTCCACATGGGTGAGCGTCGACCCAACTTCAATTTCTAACCCTAATTCTTCTTTAATCTCCCTTTTCAAGCACTCTTCTTTGCTTTCTTCACCCTCTATCTTACCGCCGGGGAATTCCCATTTCAGCGGAAGTTTCATAGAAGCAGAGCGTTGACAGATTAATATTTTATTGTTGTGTTCTATAATGGCACAGGTTACGTGAAGCATAATGCTTTAAATATAGCAAAATTCACCTTATTATTAGGCATCGACTGTTGTTACGTAATCACTATTATACATTAACCAACCTCAAAATTCATATCTGTTTTTGAGAACAACCACAAAATTACCTCTATGTTTTGTACACTGATCTTAACTTTTGTACATCTGTTATGTTTTGATTATCAGTTTTTTGTGTTTGTTTGTTGTGCTTGCTGGTATAGAAGCCAGCTGATTCCTCAAAACGCGGAACCTTTATCCTATGTTCCTCCTCATCGTAGCTTTGCATAGCCGTCCCAGCTGTCCCGATCGCGCATCATTACGACAAAAACGCAGATTGCCGCATGCTCTTTTGTCAATGGTTCATAACCTTCGGCAATGCTATCCTCATCAAGGAATAGTCCGTGCACATCATTCCAAGCAAGCCATTCAATAAGTTTCTCCCGAGGCATAGCGTTTACCTTTGCCAGTAACGCATCTTCCGATAATTCCATCAGATGGTATCGCCAGTCATTGTCCCGCTGGTCTTCGGGGATGATAGGATAGGGGCGGTGGGCTTAGTAGCATTTCGTAAATTCGATAGTGTTCATAATTTTTCAATCTATTTATTCCTCATCTTCTTGCTCTTGATATATTTGTAAATAATACGCAGCGCCCTCCGGATTCACTGTCCGGTAATAGGCCATCAACCGTAAATACAGCTCGTTGCCTATACCATGCCTCGTATAATCCAAGAGGTAGTCGAATGTCAACTCAATCTTGTTCCGATCCGTCTCCTGATTAGCGATAATAATATCAACCTCGTTTTCCCAAAAAGGAAGGTTTTGCCGCATTCGCTCATGGAGCGATTCAAACATTCCTCTGATTTTTGTTATAAATTTTTCGTCCATGTCTTATTCTGATTTATTTTCCAGTTCACGTACTAAAATGTCAGCCGTGTTACGTACCGATTTTGCAATTGTCTTTACCTGCGGATCTGAGTAAGGAACATCGTTAATCTTGGCAATGGCGTCACTCCGAGAAAATCTCAAAATGTTGTGCGGCAAAAACTTTTCATAAGCTACGTGGTCATTCAGGATTTTCATTGCCGCCAATCTTCTGTTTCCGTCGAGTACGGTAAAAGCATCTTTATCTGGGATTACGAGCAATGGTTCATATTCCGGAATACCAGATGCAAAAATACTCGTTAACAAATCCCAAAGCGGATACTCTCGTGAGAGCGCGTTTATCATCTCCTCATCCGATTTAGCATGGGGACGTTGTATGATCCTTGGATTTTCCGTATCAAAACGCAAGTTTTCGATTTTAATAAACTGAATAGCTAGTTTAGAATTGGTTGTCATAACTTTATATTTGGTACATACAAAGATATTAAAAGTTCACTTATATCCTATTGTTTTCTCCTGCAAAAATTTCGAGTTTGCGGTATGGATATCAAAGACCGTGTGGGGCAGCGTTTGAAAGCATTGCGTAAAGAAAGGGAAATGACACAAGAAAAGCTCTCGTTCGAGAGCGACGTGGACAAAACCTATATCAGCGAGGTTGAAAATGGCAAACGAAACATCTCCATGGTCAATCTCGAGAAGCTGGTTTTAACCATCGGCTACAGTTTGAAAGAATTTTTCGACGATGAGAGTTTCCGTTAGAGCTTGACACACAGCTGTCCAATGATTCGTCAACTTATAAGAACAATAGGAAGAAATTTTCATAGATGTCTTTAAGAGACACGTCGAGCAAATTCTAAAACAGCCGGTAATAGCGCTGTTGTTTTCGTGGTATTGGCTTCGGAATGTCTATTGTTGGTCGTTTCCGTAAATCCCCACCAGTCATTAAAGCGGTAGAACACCCTAACTTCGAAGCATCTCAAAAACTGTATGATCGGAGTAGCGTAATCATTTCCAAAGGCCTCAATCAGTTCAGGGAAAAACGACAGGTAGTTATCGGCATAAAACATCGTATGCCTTTCTTCCTGACCATATTTGAGTAGCATATACCAGATAATATGGTTTCCCATGCCAGTTGCTCGATCAGGATATCCATCAAATTGCCAGGTATCAAAATCCCACACATGGGCATACATAATCTTGGCAAAAAGCGCGCTTCGGTCCGTTCGTAATTTTTGCCCCTTTATGGTGGGACTTAACGCGTTGTTTCTTTTTTTTATGAGTCCCGCCAAGGTACAAACCTGTCGCGCAGCATATATCGATATAATTTCATTTTCCCTGAAACTCTTGGTAATTCCTAGTTCAATGGCTTCGTCCGGAATAGCTCCATGATCGTATAACTCTCTAACGAACTTCAAAGGAAGGTTACCTTTGGGTGTGAGCTTCAGGCTTTTTTCACGAGCAACTATCGTCAGTAAATCTTCACATAGCCTAAAGAAAGGCAGCTTGTCCAGCACCTCCACTGGAATATGCTTTCTGATTTTCAGTGGTGAAGTCTGTGCAAAAGGAAATATCTGTAGCGCCAGTAAATCCCGATAGGAGAGTCCTAATAAGTTCTCATCAGGTGTATCATCGAATTCACTCAAATCGTTGGGATCAATAATCATAGTTCAAATGTATATTATTTTATGTTTCCCTGTTTACATTTTTTAAATTCGTCCCATGGGAACAATTGGGAATGCTTTACAAGAGCTTCGTTTAGAGTTGGGGCTTAGCGCCACTGAAGCCGCAGCAGGAGCTGGAACCACGGTGTCTACCTACCTTAAGATAGAGCGTGACCGGCGTGAAGTAAGTTTCATTATGATGGTTCGCCTCTGTCGGTTCTATAACCTCGATATTTACGAATTTATAGACAGAATAGACTCCTATGAGTTGGAGCGCCCCGACCTATCAGTCATACGCGTTTTGGAAAAAAGAAACAAGTCGTAGATTATTATATACATCAATGCCTGTGCATGCAGGCGGTTTGCTACCAGAAGTTCTAGAAAAAAACGACAATAAATCGCCCGGCTAATTACCGGTTTCCAGTTAGATCTTCACGTTTTTGTTACTCTACAGTGGACAGGTTTTTTGAATATATCCATTATTTTTATTGGATGAGATTATTATTCTTAACCTTAATCGGTGTATTTCTAACATCGTGCTCTTTTGCACAAAAAGACCCACAGGGCTGGCTTATGTATTTTGGCCAAACTAAAATAAAAGAGACTAAATTTGCGATCCATCATGAACTCCAGTTAAGGGACCATCAGTTGATGGGGGATCACAACCAAACGCTTCTTCGTGTGGGACTGCAGTATCGAGTCAAACCCTACCTATTAACGACAATGGGCTACGGGTTTATATATAGCGAACTGCCTGGAAGCCCGAATGAACCTTTTCATGAAAACAGAATTTATCAGGAAGCGCTTTTTTCACATCATTTGATGCGCAGTAACATTAGACATCGGATTCGGCTGGAGGAACGTTTTGTAGAAAATAAGGACTTCTCAGGACGTTTTCGCTATTGCCTCTTTGCTGATATTCCATTTACACAGTATGGGATGGGGGCAAAGGGATGGTACGCTGCACTATACAATGAGATCTTCCTAAACCTATCGGACGATGGCACTATGGATTTTTTTGACAGAAACCGAGCATATCTTGGTATAGGTTATAGAATATCTGATGCTGTAGGAGTGCAGATGGGATATATGTACCAAAACATAGGAAAAGCAAGGGGAACGAATCACGCGATGTTGTCGGTGCATCACCAGCTCAAATGGAAATAAGGATCCCTGCGGACCAAATATATCCAGCCCTCCTTGCCTTATAAATTGATGGATAATTCTGAAGGAAACCTCACTTCATCAAAATGGGCAAAGATGACAAAAGTTTCTGCCGATAGGGCTCTGCCTGATATTACAGATTTGGTCAATAAAGGTGTTTTATCTAAGAAAGATTCAGTGATAGAAGTGCCCATTATGAGTTAAATTGGTAACGTCTTTCATTCGGGGGGCATCTCACGAGATGTTCCGTATGGAAACAAATTTCTTGACCTATGAAAAGTTATACAGCCGCAGGAATCGTTAACTTTGGATCGATCCTAGAATATTTAAACTAGATGCGATGCTTAAAATAAATGTAAAAACAGACTGTGGACATTCTCCAAAACGCACGTTTCTCCGAGATTTTAATATAGCTTTCGGAAAGGGAGATGCTACTTTTATTATTGCCCAAGTGACAGATGACATCGTTTGGGAGATGATGGGCGAACGAACTATTGAAGGAAAAGACAGCTTCTCCAAAGCGATCAACGAGATGAAAGAGAAAGAGGTGGCCGAAATAACTATAGAGAAAGTGGTGACGCACGGCAAAGAAGGCGCCGTGAGCGGTATCATGAAAATGAAAGACGGCAACCAGTTTGCTTTTGCAGATTTTTATGAATTCAAAAATACGACGAGCACAACTATTAAGACGATGACTTCATATGTGATCGAAATATAATCGTTAGTACACATCTAATACGACGATTTCATTTCTGCTACCGAGCGTCAATTTCTTTGTTTCCACATTATAAGAGTAGGTTTGGTTTTTCGTATTGAAGACAAGGTCGATACCGTCTTCGCATAGGAGACCATTATCATTAATCGTCAAACGGTCTTTTAAAAAGATGAATGAATCATCCATATGGCAATTTCGCCAGGGATAATATATGAAGTTGTCCTGGAAATATATTCGTAATAGGATACGAATATAACAAAAAACCAAAGCCTGCATCCGCAGGCTTTGCTAACTAAACTAAACATCGGGAATTATCTCACGACATGTCCCACTATTGAAACAAAAATCTAAATCTTCTCTGGATACGTCGTTTCCACCTTGCTCACCTTCCAGCCGTCCTTTCCCTGGTTCAAGGTGATATAATCTACGCGGGTAAAGTTATCGAATGCCATTGTTGCTTTGGCTACGCATACCTTGCCATCCTGCGATAGGATCTCGTAGCTGCTTTCGCAGTCATATTGCATTCCCTTGTTGGCCTTCAGGTGTTTGATGTATTCCTTTTTGCCAGCGCGGTCGTTGTTGTTTACGTTGCTGTACTGGAAATCGTCTGCAAAAAGGAATTTGTTCAGGTCGATGCTACCCACGGTAACAGCTTCCATATAGGAGCCAATTATCATGTCCGATTCCACATTTTTCAAAGGATTGGCTTTTTCCGAAGCAAAGGAGCTTAGGGATGTAACCATGATCAAAGCTGCTGCGATAGTTTTCAATGTCGTTCTCATATCTGTAGTTTTTAATGCGTTGTATATGTTGTTTTTTCTATTTCTTATTTGATATCTCAAAGGTAGGGCAGCAGACCTATTTACCGAATAACGATTAGACCAAGCTCCCGCATTTCTCGGTAACTGCGGTAAAAAAATCGGTGAATGCAAATCTCAACTTGTTTGTCATGCCAAAAGGATTGCAAGCCAGCTGCCAAAGTATTCAATACGCTGTCTTAAAGATGTTTGTGTTTTTGAGGGAGATTTCCGGCTGTTCACCGGCGGACAGCCGGTGTCCGGTACTGAACAAAAAAATCCTGAAGCGGGGAGCCTCAGGATTTTTAACTAACTAACCAATTATAAACCTAAATTATGAAGTACAAATATAACGACAATTAGTCGCTTTTCGTTCCTATTAAGTGTATTTTTAACACATATTAACAGGTCCTTCACCTTATATCCAATAATTCCCGAACAACAGGCACATCCGCCTCCGCCCAATCATAGTTTTTTAATTCATCGTGAGAAACCCAGATGGCCTACGCGTGCTCGGCAATAGTCAGAGAACCGCCAGTCCATGTGCAAAGAAAAGGGTAGAGGCAGAGCGAAAATTCAGGGTAATGGTGCTCCACATGGGAGAGCGCCAATCCAACTTCAATCTCCAAACCCAGCTCTTCTTTAATCTCCCTTTTCAGCATTCTTCTTTGCTTTGTGCGATTTCAACCTTACCGCCCGGAAATTCCCATTTTAGCGGGAGTTTCATGGAAGCAGAGCGTTGGCATATCAGTACTTTTACTTTGTGCTCGATGATGGCGCAGGTAACGTGAAGCATAGGGTAAAGATAGAATTTTTTAATTTCACGACTCCACCCTTTTTTCGTCAAAGCCCCCCCTTTTTCCTAAACCAGTATTCTGTATCTGTCTGTAGAACAGTTTGATGAATTTTTGACACTCCCCCCTATAACCTACCTATACATCTTTCTCGTCTCCAAGAAAAGCTCAATCTTGTTGATCACCTTCGGTAGATTTTTCAGAATATGCTGCGACTTTCTGTTGTAAACAACTGAAAAAATTTTTAGATTAGCAATTACGCGAGTAATCAACGAATAAATCATTAACCATGAATAAACATTTCAGCTAAGTCTGTAGCAATTTATTAATTATGACTGTGAAACTTTTGATTTTCTTGATCAGTGTTAACGCTTTAGTATCACTTAATCTTAAAGGACAGATTCTATTTCAAGCGGAGACCGAATTTGAAGCAACCAACACCCCCATTAAGCCAGTTTATCTAGATTTTTATACAGATTGGTGCGTGCCTTGTAAAAGGATGGATAAGGAAGTATTTGCAGACACTGTGGTTGCCCATTTTTATAATGAGCATTTTATAAGTTTTAAAATAAATGCAGAATCCGTGTTGGGTAAAGCTATTGCAAAAGCATATCATGTCAATGTTTATCCAACAAGTATCTTTTTAAACGAAAATCTGACGATGATTTCCCGTCACGAGGGATACATGAACCGGGATCTTTTTTTACAAAGAGGAAAGACAGTGCTTAGGGACAAAACACCGGTTTCCTATAACAATTTAGATATAGATTCAATGTTTCTAGAAATCACACGCTTGGAGGAATTGGGTTTAGATAACACTTTATTGGTTAGTGAATTTTTCAATTCACTACAGGAGGACGATTATAAAAAAGAAAAGTATCTGGATTTATTGTTTTCAAAAATAGTGTTTTTAGATATCGATAATAGAGGGTATAGACATTTCATCGATAATCTTGATTTGTATAAAATTGATACCATCCGGAGTGAAACACTTTTGTTTCCCTCTGATATCACACTTAAGAGTTCATCTATAGCCAAATTCGATGCGAAGTTTTATTCTGCGCTATCAAGGTCACCGGATCTTCAACTAAAACTTGCTGAGGAAAATAAAAATTCCAGTTTATTTGATAGCATGTTGGCCGCAAAGCAAGATCTGTTCGAGAAGATTTATAAGAAGCAGTTTTCTATTACGCAATCTAGAGGGATATGTAAAAGAAGACTTCAGTTTTACCTTGCTCTTCCTTTGGCCGATTCGATACAAACCATAGCTCATGAATTTAAGGATCTCTTATTGACAGGAGAAACACCGGAAAGGATTATGGCGCGTAACAAAGAGATTTATCAAGAAGCAAAAGAAAAGATATTGGGAAATAATCCGAATATTCAAATTTCCGAAAAGGAAAATATTATGCTGAATTATTACTTAAACAACTATCTGGAAGATTTACATCTTTTGATTACCGCACTTGAAAAGGTAAATGATTCTCCCGGAACGAAAAATGAAGTGAAGTTATTTGAAGAAGAATTACTTACGCTGTCACACAGACCGTATACAAAGCCAGAAATGTGATAAAAAAGAATCATCCAAGAAGTTACTGAATAACAATTAGACTAAGCTCCGACAAGCGCGGGATAAACTTTAACAAACTAATTATGAGATATTATGTCATCCTTTTTCTATCTCTAGCCTTTCACGCTAGTACACAAGGTCAAAATTTTTCGGTTTCATTAAAAAAAGTAGTGGGTTCGAGTAAAGTCGGCGGGGCTATTTATGGGTTAAACCAAATTGCGGACTCGGTAGTGCAAAAATAGTATAACGTTAGTGCTGATGACTGGTCGTTATATTACACCACGTTGTCTTCGGACCGGGATAGTGAGTATTATCTCAAAGATAGCCTTTTGGTGTCGGTCAGCACAGATAGTCTAGGCAGTAAGACCGTCAACTTTGATACTGATTTTGATCGAGATTTCTCAAACAATCCACAGTACAAATTTACATCCGGTGTGAATTACGACCCCATCATATTTGTTCGTCAAAGATTGTTAAAAGATGCAGACACAATCATAACCTATTTGCCATACAGCTTTCGCGCGTTTGATACCAGAGTTATGATTAACAAGAAAGTCCAGCATGTTACGCTGACCGAATCTTGGTCTGAAACCGGGCAATTTCAGTTAAAAAACCATCTCTATACTGTCAGTGTAAAGGAAAGGCGACTGAACCGTGAAAACTTACCAGAAATTGATCTCATCGTTCGTAGCTCGTCAGACACGCTTCACATCGCCAATAGGCATAAAATTGGCGATACCGTTTTGGTAGGCAATCATCGATACAAAATCAGCAAGCAAGCAAGCTGATATCCTAAATTTTGTATTCATCGACTCCGTTCAACTAGATCTAGCGAAAGATTTTAATCGTAAAGATTTTATCTCGGGAGAGCCAATCAGTTTATCGCAGCTTTCTGATAAATACGTATTGCTTGATTTTTGGGGGAGCTGGTGTGCTCCTTGTATTAAAGGACTTCCTCAATTAAAGAGTCTTGCATCAAGAAATCACGAAAATATAAATCTCATTAGTATAGCATTTGAAAAAGAAGAAAACCTCCCGAAACTAGAAAGCTTAATCCGGGAGAATAACTTGGATTGGTATCATGTCCGAGAAGTCTGGGAGTTTAATAACCCATTAAACCTAACAAAGCTATATCATGTACAGGTCTATCCAACGTTCATTTTGATTGATAAGTCCGGGAAAATTGTATTCAGAGGAGAGGGGGATGACGGACTAAAGATGTTGGAATCGAGATTGCAAAACATCTTCGGAAATATAAAAAATGATTTATGAAGTACTTTTTCCTACTTTTTCTTTTCTTACAGACGTTTTGTCTGTATTCACAGCATAAGGATAACTATGCGGTAGTCTGTGGGCGCATAGTATTTCCTAACCTGAAGACGGCGCCAATTCGTGAGCTTGGATTAGCGGATATATTTAAATTAAATGGTAGACTAAACTAAACATTGGGAATTATCTCACGACATGTCCCACTATTGAAACAAAAATTTAAATTCTTCTATGGATAAGTTGTTTCCACCTTGCTCACCTTCCAGCCGTCCTTTCCCTGGTTCAGGGTAATGTAGTCTACGCGGGTGAAGTTGTCGAAGGCCATTGTTGCTTTCGCTACGCATACCTTTCCATCCTGCGATAGGATCTCATAGCTGCTCTTGCAGTCATATTTGTTACCCTTGTTGGCCTTCAGGTATTTGATGTATTCCTTTTTGCCCGCACGGTCGTTGTTGTTCATGTTGTTGTACTGGAAATCATATGCAAAAAGGAACTTGTTCAGGTCGATGCTACCCACGGTAACAGCATCCATATAGGAGCCAATTACCATGTCCGATTCCACGTTTTTCAAAGGATTGGCTTTTTCCGAAGCAAAGGAGCTTAGCGATGTAACCATGATCAAAGCTGCTGCGATAGTTTTCAATGTCGTTCTCATATCTGTAGTTTTTAATGTGATGTGTATATTATTTTTTCTATTTCTTATTTGATACTTCAAAGGTATAGCGAGATGCAGATTTACCGAATAACGATTAGACCAAGCTCCGGCATTTCTCGGTAACTGCGGTAAAAAAATCGGTGAATGCGCTATGCAGTTATTTACTTGTTTGTCCATGCCAAAAGCATTGCAAGCCGGTTGCCAAAGTGCTCAATGTATTGTTTTAAAGGTATTTGTGTTTTTTAGGGAGATTTCCGGATGTTCACCGTCGGACAGCAGGTGTCCGTTGCTGAACAAAAAAATCCTGAAGCGGGGAGCCTCAGGATTTTTAACTAACTAATCAATTATAAACCTAAAGACCGTACGATTGTATAGCTTTTTTCGTTTTTTATTTCTTAATTAAAACTTAAAACTAATTCCTAGATTAATGCTGCCTACTTTTCCATCAACTGAGATAGCTTTATAACCTGCATATAAATCGAATTTAGGTGCGCTATAGCCCACTTTAGGTTGATAGTAAAAGCTACCTCCAACGTCATCGAGGCCAATATCACCAACGAAGATACCATAACCTATATCTCCCGCAAAAAAGAAATCTGGGGTTATTTGAAATCTTCCCGTTGCTGCAATGGGAATCAAACGCAGATCGGATATTCTCACAGTTAAAGTACTTGAAATCTGTCTATCTTTTCCTAGATAGTGGGTATATCCAGAAGTCAAACCTGCATGGAAGCGAGGTGCAACTTCAAATAGATAGGATACATCTGCTCCAAAGTTAAAGCTCCATACATCCGAAGCATTTCCTACTGGAAGACCTCCGTGTGCACCGATGCGAAGACCCCCACCTTCTTGAGCTTTCGCAAGTCCAAAAAAGCCCAAGGTGACAAAAAATAGTATAAATTTTTTCATAAAAAATATTATTGATTTAGAAGAATGTAAACTTACATTCAATATTTGACAATACGAATTCATGATAAGCAAAAAAAATGTTACTTCCTGCTGGATAAGATCATGCGGGAATCGTATTTGCTAATAAATTTATAACCTAGCATATTACGAAATTGTCGTGTATACTTCTTATCGTTGGACAAATTTTCGTGTTACTATTAGGAGGGATAATTTCTTTGGTAGGCTTGATATATAGTATTGGTTGCTTAAGATTGTTTTATCAGCCCTATTAAGCAATTGTACATACCCAGATTGTTCATTGGTTCAATAAATCGATTATCCTTTTAATTATTTCGGTGATATCCGTAATTGTGTTTAGTGTTACTTTGGATATGCTTAAACAGTAAAGGGAATCATCGTTCGGCTATTTCCTTTACTACCGGTACATCTGCCTCCGCCCAATCGTAGTTTTTAATTTGCTTTTATTTACCCAGATGGCTTGCACATGCTCCGTAATAGCTAGCGAACCACCTGTCCATTTACAAAGAAAAGGGTAGAGGTAGAGCTGAAATTTCCATTTCAATGGAAGCTTCATCTGCTCGGAGGGTTGACAGATCAAGATTTTGTTATTGTGTTCGATAATGGCACAGGTGGCGAGAAGCATAGGTTAAATATAAAATAATTATGGTGATTTTTTTAAGATCGTATTTCTTGACTTGTGACAAGTCCTGAAGGAGTAAAAACCGGTAACTTGCAATTTATCTTATAATAATTAAACTATAAGAACGATGCTTAAAATAAATGTAAAACCAGATTGCGGACATTCCCCGAAACGTATGTTGCTTCGAGATTTTAATATAGCTTTTGGAAAGGGAGATGCTAAATTTATTGTTGCCCAAGTGACGGATGATATCATTTGGGATGTAAAGGGTGAACGAACTATTGAAGGAAAAGACAGCTTCTCCGAAGCAATCAATGAGATGAAGGAAAGAGAGGTTGCTGAAATAACCATAGAGAAAGTGATAACACACGGCAAGGAAGGTGCCGTGAACGGTATAATGAAAATGAAAGACGGTAAACAGTATGCCTTTGCAGATTTTTATGAATTTAAAAATACAACAAGCACAGCTATCAAGACTATGACTTCTTATGTAACCGTTATGAACAGTCGAACTTCAAAATAGCGATTGCTTCATAAATAAGGCATAAATTATGTAAAATTGCTTTTTAAAATTAACATAAATACAATGTATTTGCTTTTTATAAACAGCAAATATGGAAAGTTTATTGTTGATCATAATCGTATTGCAACCCAAATATTGGCTGAAATAAAACCCATACCTTTATTTGAAAAATACCTAAAAATAGGCGTTTAACTTTAACAGCTATACAGAGATAATTCCGGCATTGGCGTACTTACGAAACCCGAAAAGCTTAGCAACTTTTTTATCGTAAACGAGGCCTTTGTTTTTTCGGTATATCATGTTATATAGTCATCGGTTTACGCTTTACTAACCACCAATA
This sequence comes from Sphingobacterium micropteri, assembly GCF_014692515.1. GTDB lineage: Bacteria > Bacteroidota > Bacteroidia > Sphingobacteriales > Sphingobacteriaceae > Sphingobacterium > Sphingobacterium micropteri. The sequence goes on from NZ_JACOIK010000003.1 coordinate 387,756, forward strand.
TTAGAAAATCTGGAAGTCGTAGCGTTCCGGATCATGTCCTTTTGCTTTTCGCAATTTATTGTATCCCTCAATATATTCAATAAAACGGTCAAGGTTCAGTGAATCCTCCTCTTCAAACTTTTTCATCCATTCAGCTTCATCCTCTATCAGTTTTGCTAAATTAATGGCAATTTTCTTCTTAGACATGTTTCCGAACAAATAGAAGCCAGATTTTTTGATTTCAATAGCGTCGCCTGTCGATTTTTTTATTGCAAAGTAATTCTTTTGATTGGAGGTGAAAAACATTCCTGGCATATGTTGTCCACCAGCGAAACCTGCAGGAGCCATAGCTGTTGATGTTTTTATAAAATAATACAAAACAATTTCCCCATCCGTTATCACTTCTGCAAATGTTGGTGGTTTTGTTGCTTTTCTTTCTGAAAAATGATAAAGCTTCGGTTCTATGCCCGGAACTCTTTCTAACCCATATTCAACACGAGACGGAGCATAAACTTTTTTGTTGTCCATTGCTCGGAAAACTTCATTTGGCCTAAATGTACGTTTTGTAGTTGCGGTCTTAATTTTTAATTTCTTATCGGTTACTGAAGTTATTTTTCCGAAAATGGTGTCGCGTTCCATTGTTACGACATAATCTTCATTTTCTTGTGCATGCAAGATTCCTCCTAAGCATAGACCAGTGATTGTTAAAAGCCTTTTGATATTCATATAGCAGTTAATTTAGTTCGTGCGAAATTTAAGCTTTTAAACCAATATTTATTAACACCTCAAAAAAGCCAAAGCCTGCACATACAGGCTTTGCTAACTAAACTAAACATTGGGAGATATCTCACGACATGTCTCCCTATTGAAACAAACATTTAAAGCCTTCTACGGATAGGTTGTTTCCACTTTTACTTTCCAGCCGTCCTTTCCCTGGTTCAAGGTAATATAGTCTACGCGGGTGAAGGTATCGAAGGCCATCGTTGCTTTGGCTACGCATACCTTTCCATCCTGTGATAGGATCTCATAGCTGCTCTTGCAGTCATATTTGTTACCCTTGTTGGCCTTCAGGTATTTGATGTATTCCTTTTTGCCCGCACGGTCGTTGTTGTTCACGTTGCTGTACTGGAAATCATCTGCAAAAAGGAACTTGTTCAGGTCGATGTTCCCTACGGTAACAGCATCCACATAGGAGCCAATTACCATGTCCGATTCCACGTCTTTCAAAGGATTGGCTTTTTCGTTTTTTTTCTATTTCTTATTTGATACTTCAAAGGTATAGCGAGATGTAGATTTACCGAATAACGATTAGACGAAGCTCCGGCATTTCTCGGTAACTGCCGTAAAAAAATCGGTGAATGCGCTATGCAGTTATTTACTTGTCTGTTCATGCCAAAAGGATTGCAAGCCGGTTGCCAAAGTATTCAATGCTTTGTCTTAAAGGTGTTTGTGTTTTTAGGGAGGTTTCCGGATGTTCACCGGCGGACAGCAGGTGTCCGTTACTGAACAAAAAAATCCTGAAGCGGGGAGCCTCAGGATTTTTACTAACTAACCAATTATTAACCTAAATTATGAATTACTGAAATACTATCAATTCGTGTGCCTTTCTTATTTTTGCAATGCCTTTTTAACAAATCTTAACGAAATATAATCCTAACAGCATAATGCAATATTTCATTTGAATAAATATCTCCACTGTTGTATGTATGCGCGTATATTTATATTAATCCGTTATCTTTATTTTTTGTATGGTATCCATAATCACTTCTATAGCAGTTATCACACTTGGATTGATCGCAAAATATGCCAGTCAAGACGGTTGGTTACCTTTACACGCGATATCTACCGTCACATTACTCTGTTGTTTTACGAACAATTTTTTATGTTTGTGTTATGACTGATTTATCTATACCCGACCTTTACAAGTTTTATCGCGATCAATTGTCTTATCAAGCATTGATAAATGGTGGAGGATATAAGAAGCACAGAAACCGGATACTGTGTGTTTTGATTCTTCCGCTAATTATTGTATTTGTATTCGGGCTAAGAACTTATAACTATCCGATACTAGGTAGTGAAAGAATGATTAATGTGATTATTTTTATTGGATTGTATATCATCTACCTTATCGGAATACGATATTATTTCAAGTTCATGGATGAAAAGAAGCAAAAATGGCTTAATTCGCAAGAAAATCCGGAAAAACTTTCCTTTCCAGCGTTTGTCTATAAACATCGACATCTAGCGCTTAAAGAATATCTTATGAAACATGGTGTAAGTACACCCGAACAATGGCAACACACTATTGAAGAGTTGGAAAAGCACCGTAAGAAATCCTTAGAAGAAATACTATTTTTAATGGTACTAATCGGTGGAGCGCTGGGGCTGCTTAATGATGATATCAGAAATGTCTTGGTAGGAAATATTGGAGATGCGCCTCTGCAATCATGGATGTATATTTTATTCGTGTCAGCTTTGGTATTTCCAGTCTATAAATTATTATTACTATTTCGTAATCAAGATACCGGGAAATGGCCTATGTACAAGCAAATGGTCAATATACTCAAGACTACCCAACCACCATCTTTGCCGAAGCCGTCCAAAGGTGCTCCGGGATAGGTTCTTCCAGCTTCCACTGGATAGACATTGGTTTTGATCCCGCATGGCTTACGTAGTGAGCTGGACCTAAAAACATAACCTTGCGTAAAACCGTCTCCATCATGAATAGCTTTCTTTACAAAAAAGAGGATCTTTATCTGTTCTCTTGTATAACATGCGTGAATCTGCAACGGGAAAGAATACCTCAAGCCTACACACGGAATCTCTTCAAATCCAATCTTATCGATATTTCATATCGGCGAGAACCTTTTCAAGGTTATTTCCAAAGCAATAACAGCTGACTAAATGACATTTTCCTACGTTAGATAAATCATAAAGTTTTATACCAGAAAACTTAAATAGAGCGTTAAACTGCGATTGCAATTTTAGCGCTTCCCTTTTATAATTACAGCCTAAAGTTGTGTTGCCATATTTATATGGGCCAGGACCAAATATTCCAATTCTGTTGTCTTTCTTTCTCAATACAAAATCATGCTCATTATACGCGAGGTATAAATTGTAATTGTCTGAGAAAAAAATGTCATTTTCTGGTTGCCTTTTCATATAATTTTCGATGATCAGATTCGCAGAAATCGCAGGAGCGATAAGGCAGATGTTTACTCGGCTGTTTTTTGGTGTATTAATCGGAATTTTTGATATATCCAGAAGAGCGTACAATGCGACTTTAGCACCCAAACTATGTGAAACAACGTTTAATGTGTCTTTCGAAATCTTGCTGACTATTTTTCGCAGTGTATTCCCTGTTTTCTCCGCATGCGCCTGCGCCAGCTCGAAAAGTTCAAATAATGGCTTATTCTTCTTGCTACTCGCTGAAAAACAGCATCCATATAGAGCATCCCAATATATAGACACTATCTTCGTCTTTGCTGAATTGAACTTCTTGAAAGTAGCGGCTAACGTTTCGAAGTCGTCAGGCGAACTGGAATCACCATTTTGTGTGTCAAAAGGCTTTCTGAACCCGTGAATGAGAAACGTCGCCGTATTGGTCGGTGTCTTATTTAGATTCCTTGTCACCGTTTCGATAATCGAGTCGTTCAAGATCGCTGCGTTGATATCATTGTAACTCTCGAAGTTGCAATTGTAAAGTCGAGCTATTTCTACAAATTTTTTATCGTTTTTTTTGTACCATTCCTGTAAACTGCTGTTTGCTTCCCCAAGCTCATCGTTGGGAATTCTCACTTTCGGATAGATGATTCCGGCCTTGTCAAGATATATACTTCCTGTATCTGTATAAAGGTCTCGCTCTCCGTACAATACATTACTGTGCTGTTGTGCAAACAATGATTTCGATAATAGGAATAATACGATAATAACTGCGATGATTTTCATTTCTCTTGCTTTTTATTTTAATCCAATCATATTAGGCGTCACGAAAAAGCCTAGAGAAAGACCTGCATGAACGAAAAAATAACTCTGTTGATAGTAAATATTATAAGGATCACTGCCATAGTATCCCGTTCCTAAAAATAGTGCTGTATTTGGCGAGGATGGTATTCTCCAATTATAGTTGATATTAACATTAATCCGCTTGTTAAAGTCATTGAGCCCGCCCTCTCGGTTTCCAGCTATAAATGTACTGCTGAACACAATACGATGTTTTTCTCTGTAATATGAACTAGAAATTTGTTTGTTATTTATCATGTCGCAATAATTCCGCACACCAATCCAATTCACCGTGAAATTAAAACGGTAATCTCCGTATGTAGATTTTAGCTTTTCCGCAGTAACGAAATGTTTTTCCATACCAAGTTTGAAATAGTACTCTGAATAGTTAGGTTCTGGGTCGCTGCAATCAGTCAAGCCAATACTTTGGAATTTCCGTACTCTATAATGAAATGCTGGTTCAACGTAGTTTGTGGAAAAATTTCCATTGTATAAGTTCATACGCCCATCAGAATTGAATTCATCACCATCCTGACCATTGGAGTGATGAAATATGGCAATACTAGCATACTTAATTTTACCCGTGTCTTTACTATAGTCTTGCAGTGGTATATGTGCTGTCATACCCGGCATAAAGCTCGGTGTTCTAACGGGGAGTGAAGTATCATTGGTTTCTAAATTATTTCGAAATATCCTCGCTTTAAACCTTGGCGTTAGATGTATTGGTATCGGCATCCATTCTCCACCAATAACAAATTGAGGCATAATGTCAGCAGAAAGGATATATGCTGTTTTAGGATTGCCTACATCTAAAAATGGCGGAGAAACGTAACTGAGTGGCGCATAGTTTAAAGTATGTTGAAGGAATGTTTTATTGCTTATCCTTCGTTCAAGAATACTAGTTTCGTTTTGAGAGAGAGACTCTTTAAGTTTGAGTTCCTGGGACCTAGCGTCGCATAGTGCAAAGAGGCTAGCGAATAATAAAAACAATCGTTTCATAACGAAAAGGTTATTAGTTAAAAAGCATACTAATGTCGTTATTTTTTTGATAAGATTCTAATCTGTAATATTTCCCCAAACACTGGTCTTTTCCAATAACCTCATACATATTCAAGCTAGTTAACCGGGTAATCGGTCGTATACGAGATATTTAATATAACAATTATTGCTTGATATGTTTCATAGAAAGACAGCCACAAGAGTACAAACTTGATGGATTTTCAGTAGAAACTGTAGGGCTACACCACGAAACATTGTTGTACGAAAATGTACAGTTTGAGGGATTGTATGTGTAACTTCCTCGATATTCCGAACCGTCATAATACCTCCAAATGGACTGTCCGCCCTCGAGTAAGATAAGGGTATTCGTATTTGAATACGCCGGTGTACCATCTGGGTTGGGATAGCATGTATTATACAGCTCAACTTTCCAAGTTCCAATTATGGAATTCGGATCACACCGTTTAGGAACAACCTTACCAGTTAACGTTTTTTCTTCTACAAACCCCTCCTTGGATACAGTAATATTATAACTAAAGTTTTCTTCATTTCCAGAGAGAGATTTGAATTTCACCGACTGTCCTGTATTACCAAGATATTGTACATTTGCATTTGAAATATTTGATATTTTGATTTCATTGGTGGCTAATGTTGTAGGTGTCTCTGTATTTTTATAAGTGGGTAAGTCCCCAAATAGCGTCTTTAGCTTGTTCCAATATTCAGATAAGGAATTCATTGCATTAATAAAATATCCACTTCCAGCATTTATATCGCTATCATTGGTTGTTATTGAACGAAATGAGGGCTTCAAGTTAAGTGAAGTGCTTATTTGATCATGAAAAATTTCTGCTGTAACAATAAATAGTGACTTTGTGAAAATCCAGTTTGCGTGCAGGAATGATATTAAAGCGTTTTTAAAGTGTATAGCCGCAGGTCTAATTTCTGTGAGCAACAAATATCCGGCAGTTCCTAATGCTAACGTTGTGCCTATTGCTGATAACCCAAATGATGCAGGAGCTAGATAAGCAGATATACCTGCTAGAGCGAGCATTCCCAAAAACTCTTTCGAAGCATTCTTTAAATCAACCGCAGCGTGACCTAGGGTCTCTGCTGTACACCCATAGTACGACTTGAAATTTGTTTTTGGGCAGTTAGATCGCGAACTCATAACCGTTGTCGTCTTTAACTTTATTTGAAGGTCATTTGTATAGTCGTTTGAAGAATGGAATACATTGTTAAGCTCCTGCATATGTTGATTAGCATCTGAGGCCTGTATAATTCTCGGTGTTAAAGGTCTGTGTGCCGGTCTTGCCAATGCTGTAAACCGAGTCGTTGCAAATGATTGGAAGACTTCCTTGTTTGCTTCATAAAATAATATTGTTTGGCGCTTTTCATCATCCGTTAGTGAATTGAATAACTGGATAACCTCCTGTCTATCTTTTCTTAAACGGTTGACTTCCTCCGCCTCATCTGTTGTTGAGGGATTTAGGGATTCGATTTGGGTATCAAAATTATACGTTATATCAGTAATAAATTGATCCACTTTAATCTCAGCTGTCTCGGTTACATTATACCGGATAGTAGCTAATTCAAATTTTAACAAAACGCTACCATTGCTAATATTAGGGACGTAAAAGGTAAGGGTTGTATCGGATGTCTTTATAAGTTCGATTGACGATGAACCAAATGTTGCTTGATATTTATCAGCTAAATTCTCATGTACTATTAAGTTTACAATTTCATAGGTTTTAACATTCGTTTTCTCGGGGAGTACATTTCCAAGATATTCATTGTCTGGATCTTGATCGTATTTATCTTTACAAGAGTTGCTCAGTGCTCCGGTTAATAATAAGAATATTAATAAGGTTAATCTTTTCATGACGATTTATTTTTCGTATTAACAGGTTGGTTTTAGTTGTTTTTAACTTTTAAAGTATTTTCTTAATGCGACCTTCTACAAAAAAAGAATAAAAAGAGTCAATTAGCAATACCCATTATTGGGTATTTTACTTATTAAGATTAGACCCTAAAGCACAGATGTTGTTCCGGAATTAGAGATGCATATCAGAAATCTCGAGGATAAATTCCTTCTCCTATTTCAATCAGATGAACGGGGGTAATATCTTTAGCGTTCCTTTCTTTTTCGACTTCAATTACGGTCACTTATTAGTGCCAATAATGCTGTGCTCCAAGTTACAAATGGTGGTGCATTCTTATTTACCATTTACAACTACTCCCGAAATGATTGTGGAAATCAAAAGAAATAACATTTATCAATAGCGCTCAAGATAGATAAATTCTTCGTATGTGAAACGGAAAAAGCATCTATTGCTTAGTCTTCAATCAACCTTGACAAGAAGTGTTCTCCCAAAGGAGATATCTCGTACTTTGGCACGCATAAAACAAAAAAATCCTGAAGCGGGGAGCTTCAGGATTTTTACTAACTAACCAATTATTAACCTAAATTATGAATTGTTAAAATGTTATCAATTCTTGTGCCCTTCTTCTGACATAACAGCATTTTAACATATCTTAACAAGTTTCCCGTCCAGTAAATAATAATTCCCTAACAACCGGCACATCCGCCTCCGCCCAATCGTAGTTTTTCAAGTCATTGTAAGAAACCCAGATGGCCTTCGCGTGTTCGGCGATAGCTAACGAACCTCCTGTCCATTTGTAATCTCCCTTTTCAAGCATTCTTCTTTGCTTTCCCCAGTTTCAACCTTACCACCGGGAAACTCCCATTTCAGCGAAAGCTTCATAGAAGCAGAGCGTTGGCAGATTAGTACTTTTCCTTGATGCTCGATGATGGCGCAGGTAACGTGTAGCATGGGTTAAAGATAAGCTTTTTTGACTTGAATATCTCGACGTATGGGTTGATGCAGCAATGATTGTTTTAGCTCTCTTGTCGTAATAATTGCGGTGGGAGAGGACGTTGATACACCGGTGGGTGAATGAGTCATTGAGCGGAAAAACCATTACAATTTATAATTTGATATTCGGATTTTGACAAACAGCCTTCGGGCACCTTAATGGTTGTTTTGGCGTAAATTAGACTGTCAATTCTTTCCTGTGCCCATGTCAGAGATGTAGTCAAAGCTATCTGGACTATAACAAAAGTGGTTAATAATCTTTTTTGTAAATTCATAATTACGCTATTTATCGAATAAAAATATGGTATTCTTTCTCTATATCGATATCTTAAAGAAAATACCCCAGGGACATTGCTCTCGCTAATTCCATTCTAACTCCCCCTTTTTTTCGTTCAAGCCCCCCCTTTTATCTAAATCAATATTCTGTATTTGTCTGTAAAACAGGTTGATAATTTTTTGGAGCTCCCCCCTAGATCTATCTATACATTTTCCTCATCTTCTTGCTCCTGATATATTTGTAAATAATACGCAGCGCCCTCCGGATCCACTGTTCGATAATAGCCTATCAACCGTAAATACACCTCGTTGCCTATACCATGCCTTGTATAATCCAAGAGGTAGTCGAATGTCAACTCAATCTTGTTCCGATCCGTCTCCTGATTAGCGATAATAATATCAACCTCGTTTTCCCAAAAAGGAAGGTTTTGCCGCATTCGCTCATGGAGCGATTCAAACATTCCTCTGATTTCTGTTATAAATTTTTCGTCCATGTCTTATTCTGATTTATTTTCCAGTTCACGTACTAAAATGTCTGCCGTGTTACGTATCGATTTCGCAATCGTCTTTACATGCGGCTCGGGGTAAGGGACTTCATTAGATTCCGCAATTAGCGATCGTATGGTTTCATCAATCTGTATCAGCTTTCTGCGTAGGGCAAAACGGCTTTCTATCGCATAGATATAGGCTTCTTCGAGATTATTTGATGATCTTAATGCCTTTAGAGCGCTTTCGCTATCCAGTACTATATTGAGCTTATCAAGGTCGGAGTCTGGCTCCACGATAATAGTGTTTTTTTCTTTTGTCCGGCTACCAAAGAGCCAAGTAAATAATTCTATCGTATTCAGTACATTAATTAACTTCATGCTTTTTTTCCGATCCCAACCAATATGGCGAAGGATATTGCTCCTTGATAAAGCTTTGATCAAGAACGAATAATACAGACGGGTTCCCACCACGTCCGATCTTTTCCAAACACCTCTATCTTCGATAAAGGTAATTAAACGTATGGGATCCATCAGCCGATCCACGTCTTTACGTTCCAATCCAATTAGATGTCCTATATGCTCGGTGGTAATACCCTGGGTATTTTCGATATGTTGGACAAAGCATGCCCTAGCAAAAGACGTCCAAGGAACCGGGAGGTGCGCATGTCGGATCAGTCGTGACCGCCATAGATTAGTGTCACTAGCTGACGCAATCAAAACCGGAACTTCGTTAATCTTGGCAATGGCATTACTCCGAGAAAACCTCAAAATGTTGTACGGCAAAAACTTTTCATAAGTTACGTGGTCGTTCAGAATTTTCATTGCCGCCAATCTTCTGTTTCCGTCGAGTACCGTAAAAGCATCGTTATCTGCTATTACGAGTAATGGTTCATATTCCGGAATACCAGACGCAAAAATACTCGTTAACAAATCCCATAGCGGATACTCTCGTGAGAGCGCGTTTATCATCTCCTCATCCGATTTAGCATGGGGGCGGTGTACGATCCTTGGGTTTTCCATATCAAATCGTAAGGTTTCGATTTTAACAAATTGAACAGATAGTCTTGAATTGGTTGTCATAACTTTATATTTGGTATCTACAAAGGTATTAAAAGTTCACTTATATCCTATTGTTTTCTCTTGCAAAAATTTCGAGTTTGCGATATGGATATCAAAGACCGTGTGGGGCAGCGTTTGAAAGCATTGCGTAAAGAAAAAAATATGACGCAAGAAAAATTATCGTTTGAGAGCGATGTGGACAAAACTTATATTAGTGAAGTGGAAAACGGTAAACGAAACATCTCCATGGTCAATCTCGAGAAATTGATTTTAACCATCGGCTACAGTTTGAAAGAATTTTTTGACGATGAGAGTTTCCTGTAGAGCTTGACACACAGCTATGCAACGATGCGTTAAGGTACAAGACTAACAAAAGAGGAAGAAATTTTTATAGAAGTCTTTAAGAACCATGACGAGCAAACTCTAAAACAGCCGGTAATAGCGATGTTGTTTTCGTGGTATTGGCTTCGGAATGCCTGTTGTTGGTCGTTTCCGTAAATCCCCACCAGTCATTAAAACGGTAGAACACCCTAACTTCGAAGCATCTCAAAAACTGTATGATCGGAGTAGCGTAATCATTTCCAAAGGCCTCAATCAGTTCAGGGAAAAACGACAGGTAGTTATCGGCATAAAACATCGTAGTTCTTTCCTCCTGACCGTATTTGAGTAGCATATACCAGATAATATGGTTTCCCATACCAGTTGCTCGATCAGGATATCCATCAAATTGCCAGGTATCGAAATGCCACACATGGGCATACAAAATCTTGGCAAAAAGTGCACTTCGGTCTGTTCGTAATTTTTGCCCTTTTATGGTGGGGCTTAACGCGTTATTTCTTTTCTTAATGAGGCCTGCCAAGGTGCAAACCTGTCGCGCAGCATATATCGATATAATTTCATTTTCCCTGAAGCTTTTACTAATCCCCAGTTCAATAGCTTCATCTGGAATGGCGCCATTTTCGTATAGTTCTCTAACGAACTTCAAAGGAAGGTTACCTTTGGGTGTGAGCTTCAGGCTTTTTTCACGGGCAACTATCGTCAGTAAATCTTCACATAGCCTGAAGAAAAGCAGCTTGTCCAGCACCTCCACTGGAATATGCTTTCTGATTTTCAGTGGTGAAGTCTGTGCAAAAGGAAATATCTGTAGGGCCAGTAAATCCCGATAGGAGAGTCCTAATAAATTCTCATCAGGTGTATCATCGAATTCACTCAAATCGTTGGGATCAATAATCATAGTTCAAATGTATATTATTTTATGTTTCCCTGTTTACATTTTTTAAATTCGTCCCATGGGAACAATTGGGAATGCTCTACAAGATCTTCGTGCAGAGCGGGGGCTTAGTGCCACTGAAGCCGCAGCAGGAGCTGGAACTACGGTGTCTACCTACCTTAAGATAGAGCGTGACCGGCGTGAAGTAAGTTTCATTATGATGGTTCGCCTCTGTCGGTTCTATAACCTCGATATTTACGAATTTATAGACAGAATAGACTCTTATGAGTTGGAGCGCCCCGACCTATCAGTCATACGCGTTTTGGAAAAAAGAAACAAGTCGTAGATTATCATATACATCAATGCCTACGCATGCAGACGGTTTTCTACCAGAAGTTCTAGAAAAAAACGACAATAAATCGCCCGGCTAATTACCGGGCAGTCTATACAAGTTCTAGTTCATAAGGATTATGAATACTTTCTTTTCCGAAGCGTTTAAGCAATTCAAACTTATTGTTAGCGTCTATATACTTTTGTCATTTATCGTGCCGGAATTATTTGCTGAAGATTCACGTCGTAATTGCTGGTTTATTTTATTAGGCATGTTAAATTGGAGCATTTTAGATAGACAAATATATAAAATAGTTTGAGTCTACCAAGTAAGAAGCTGTATAACTTTCTATAAAAGAAAGTTTTTAAAGTTTCTATTCTGTAATAGATCAGCAAATAGATATTAACTTTAATTCGAAGGGAGAGTACGGGCCATTCACCTTATCATACTACCCAAATACTGGACAACTGCATAAATGTTTAAATTAGCAGTAGAAAATGAAAAAAGAACGCAGGAAATTCAGTGCAAGCTTTAAGGCGAAGGTAGCCATAGAAGCGATCAAGGAACAGCAGACCATTCAGGAACTAGCCGTTAAATACGAATTGCACCCGACCCAGATCAACACCTGGAAACGGGAATTTCTGGATAATGCTGAATCGGTTTTTACCACAGAAAAAAGCCCGATAAAAGATGACTCCAAAGAGAAAGAGCTTTATTCCAAGATCGGGGAGTTACAGATACAGGTTGATTTCTTAAAAAAAGTATTGGGCAAATGAGTCTTGACGAGAAACGCGGGCTTGTTTGCCCTTCCTATAAGAAAATGAGCGTTTACAGGCAGTGCAAAGTTAT
>NZ_JACOIK010000040.1 GCF_014692515.1 Sphingobacterium micropteri
TGGATATTACGGTTCGATTAGTGCCATTGATTTCGGTCGGATGATGCCAGCGATTACGGTTCAAAAGATGCCATTCTATTTAGATATTGCTGATTCCCGTTACGGTTCGAATGGTGCCAATATCGAATAGTTTTTTTAGATGAACGAACGCTTTAACCAAACGATTACGTTTCGTTTTGTGCCACTATAATAGATCAAGGAATTACCTTGCCGCTTGAAAAAAGAATAAAGCGACATGGCCCACATACTTGATCCGATGGACTTAAAACAAATAATTACCCTACATCTTGACGGAGCCAGCAACCGAAAGATAGGCTCTACACTGGGTATCTCCCGTAACACGGTAAATACTTATATGCAGTTGTTTTCCGCGAGCGACTATTCATTGTGCATATTCCGCACTATACTACACCACCATTCCGCTCCAAAGTACACCAGCGATTCCGCTGCAAAATACACCACTTTGGTGTAAATTTTTAGCAGCCTAATTATAAGTTGACGGTCTTTTAAACTGA
>NZ_JACOIK010000004.1 GCF_014692515.1 Sphingobacterium micropteri
CCACCGAACCTCTAACAACGCTCAGATCCACCGCCATTATCTTAAATGAATCATCAAACTTTCTATGCATCTCTACAAATTTAAAATTACTTATTAAATCTGTCTCGCACTAAAGGTAGCAACTCCAGTCGAACACTTCCCGAACAGCGCCCGAACCAGTGTCGAACAAATCCCGAGGATATTCCGAAGAAACGTCGAACACCTCTCGAACGGTTGCCGAAGGCAAGGCAAGGACGCTCTCTCCAACTGGATGGTTTAAAATTTTGGATAATCTAGGTGGTTTTTCTTTTCGGGAACAAGCTCCTCCTTCGCGTTGGCTAAAGGCCAGTCCTCTCCCACCCTTGTAAAAATTGTTCATTTTTCGAGGTTTTTAGGGTGTGGCCCGAGGTGCTTAGGCGATTTTTCCTTGCTAGCTCATCACTGTGCCTAAGCGGAACTTAGGCCACACAGTTAGTAAAAATTTTGAAAAGTGATTGCGGACTAAACAGGATTTCATAATTAAAACAATCGGTTTGTATTGCCGCATCTTTTGGAAAGCCTTAATGGCAAAACAAGCTCAATTAGCTCGCGGGCTTTGTGATGTTTTTGAATAATTGTTTTTTATGCATAACTCGCTTGTTTATAAACGAGTCTCTTAGGAGCGGGTTTATAGCTATAAGCATGAGGCCCCAACCTATGGTTCTGGAGGGCTAGCACACCCTGAGCACACATAAGAAGGGAACCCCATGCTTATAACATGGGAGTTCTTACTTCTCATCTTGTGCTCAATTGAAAGTGCTAGTTTCCAGAACAAGACTCGAAGCAGAAGCTTCATTGTTTCTATTGAAGATTCTGCGAATTTACTAAATTAAGTAAACTATCCAATCAAAATGTAATAGTCACCGCTGTGCTATACATTACTAAAAACAAAAGTACAATCATAATTTGTGAAATGCTATTATTTTTAGTAGTTTTACCATCATAAAAAGTAGTAAAAAACTATTTACCAATTGAAAATCAAAAAAGTTATCTTTGTTAAATATGTCAACTGAAGAGAATAAATCATATCTAGATTTGGACAATAAAAAAATTGGGCAGAAAATATATATCCAACGAAAAATCAAGGGTCTAAAAGCTTTTGATGTTGCTGAACGGCTTGGCATAAAGGAAGCAGCTTATACCAAGTATGAACGTGGCGAAACAAAAATTACTATCGAATTTGTTAGGAAAGTGTCAGAAATATTAGATATCGATCCGTTACTTTTACTTTCTTCTTCTGATATAAATTATTTCGACAATATACATAACTCACCAATAATGAGTACTTTTCACACTTATCAATCAACAAACGAACGACAGAACGAAGCTATTCTATTATTGATTGAAAATGTCGTAAGAATGAATAAAAGTATCATGCTTCTGCTGGATAAGGAGCTCCAAAAACAGAATAAATAAGTTTTAGTTACTATTTTAATTATGGATATTCAAAAACTAATTGAGAATATAGATAAAGAAAAATTTGCAATCAAATTTCAGGTACATAGAGAAATAAGTGGTATATCCACAAAAGAGGCAGCTGTCAAATTAAATGTAGAGGAAAATGAAATTGTAGCCATTGAAAATGCGAATGGCAAAATCACACCCGAGTTAGTAAAAAACACTGCTGTCTTATTCAAAACAGACGTTTCTTCCCTACTTTCTTCTTCCACAAATCTTAGTCATTTCGAACATGTATACAGTTCACCAATAAATAGTACTTTTCATACTTTTAAGTCTACTGATGAGAAACAAAGTGAGGCAATTTTGCTATTAATTGACAACGTTACCAGCATGAGTAATCGTATAACAGAATTACTAGAGCAAAAATAGCTTTGGGTTTAATTAAAGATTATAGGGAAAGTGCGTGAGGAGATTAGGCGGTTTAGGGAAGTATAAAAAAATAAAGGGATACCAAAACGGCATCCCTTTAATCTCCTACTTAGTTACGTTTCATTGCTGAAAGAGGCTTTACCAAGTCTTACGCTACAAATATACCAATATTAAACCAATTATCAAAATGAAGATTGATCTTAGACATAAATATTTATCTAGACCGCGATACAATAGGTATCTTCAAGCAACACAATCCGATATACCTCGAGCAAAGCGTCTATATAACGCCAATATACGTCTAGCACAGGCTTTTCATCCGTTACTTACACAGTTTGAAGTGGTATTGCGCAACTCTATCCAGAATACGGTAACTACACATTTTAAAGACGCAGATTGGATAATTAACCAAAAGAATGGATTTATGTCACACCCTTCGCTCTCTAATTCCAGATACTTCTTAAAGGAATCTATCTCTAATACGGAACGAAAGCTTCGTCGGAGAAAAATTGCTATCACAAGCGGTAAACTTTTGGCTGATCAAACATTCGGTTTTTGGACAGCCCTCTTTCTTGGGCATCACTATTCATTGCTGAACGGATGTCCAATACATGTCTTTCCTTATAAGCCATCGTCTGAAAACCGTGCAAGCATCTATACCAAATTAGAGAAAATAAAAGAGTTCAGGAATAGAATAAATCACTGTGAACCGATTTGTTTCAACGGCAGTCATATCGATTGTTTGGATGCAGAAGATATATACAAAACCTTATACGATTTAATTGCGTGGTTAGATCCACAGTTAACTCCATTCTTTTCCGACATCGACAATGTGCCAAGCAAAATAAAGCTGATCAAGAGGATTTGAAAATTAAAGGAAGGTCATTACAAAATGAACTGAAAAGGCACCCGAATGTTCAAGTCGATCCTCATCCATGAAAGGGAACACGAATGTATATAGGAAGAAGTAATTGAGGTGGTCGTTGACAAGAAGTACTGAAGAACAACGATATATAAAAGCTAATCATGGGAGGTAAGAAGTATTTGATTTTATTGCTGGTGGTTCTGACTATCTTATTGAGTTACGTTTACTTGAGAAAATCTAACTTTTTTGAGATCGATGCATGTTTAGATTGCGGAGGACGCTGGAATTATCAAACCGAGGAATGTGACAGTACTGATCTAAAGAAAGATATTCAATGGTAAGTATTATTCGAAAATTGATCTCTATTTTTACTAAATGTCGATTAACAACCCGATTAGATGAAATGAATAAAAGAAGTTTTATCGAAAGAAAAGAGAAAAGAAGGTGGCCAAAAAGGTCACCTTCAGGTCAAAAAAAATCCGGCACTGGACCGGATCTTATACGCTTGTGAATACGTATAGCCACTGAGTACTGCTTCCTCAGCGATTACGTTGTATTTAATTTAATTGAATCGTCCGGCCTGATTGTCCGCTTCAACGGCAAGCTGTATAACATAACCTACCATGAAAGCATCCACAATTGAAAGCGCATAATCTCGATCGATCG
This sequence comes from Sphingobacterium micropteri, assembly GCF_014692515.1. Lineage (GTDB taxonomy): Bacteria > Bacteroidota > Bacteroidia > Sphingobacteriales > Sphingobacteriaceae > Sphingobacterium > Sphingobacterium micropteri. The sequence goes on from NZ_JACOIK010000004.1 coordinate 3,380, forward strand.
GCAGCTTATCGGGGGTCAGTAATTTCTCATCAATATATTTTTCGGCATCCCACATTTTACGGACTAATCTCGGGTTATCCGGTCCAATCCTTTCAAAAACACGCTCGAAAGCGGCGTTAGCTGTTTCTATAAATTCAGTTCGATCCGCACCAGAAAGTGGTAAAGTGGTAATTTGCACGGGAGTTTTCATTTTCTTTGGTTTGTTAATTTGGCTTGCCGTAGATTGTTCTTTAATAGCGGGAATTTCTTCCTTTTGGCGTAAGCGATGATCCATGCCATCAGTTTGATGCCCTTCTACTTCGTCAAAGACCGCTTTGAAAATATCCAGTTTAAGCTCGTCATCGTATAGAAAACCATTCTCACGTTGTTCCCCCGAGATATAGATATCCCATTCATCGACACTGATTTTGTGCATGTTATCGAACAGCAGTTTAGATAGTTCCAACGCCGGCGGAGAAGCTTTCAGCATTTCCGCCCACTTCCTAAACCCCGCCAATAGCGCGATGTAGTGCTGGGCTTTCATAAGAGAAAAATTGTCTTCATCGATGTCATAATCGAGAGCGAGTGCATCTACGTCAAAATACTTTGGCGTGTACGCATAAAGGTCACGCCCATAAGTGGGATCGAAATAAGGTTTTTGTGTTTTAAAATCTTTGTACAGATTTTTTGCCTGGAGTTTAAAGTACTCAATAGTTTCCATAATACATTCCTGTTGCACCGACTTAATATCCTGAATTTTTGGCGTTCGTAATCTTGTTTGGATAATAAGCAGGCAGGTTTGCATTATTAAACTATTGGCTGATGAAATCTTTGCACGAACGGGCAAGCTTGCCAACAAGCATAAACAATTATAGGAATTAGTTTCTTTACGACAAAATATATTGTGATAATTCTTGCAGACATTGCCCGCACGGGCTGAGAAGTTTCCGGGTCTTTATTAAACCTATAAAGTTGCTAATATGCACATACTAATCGATCATTGACTCTAGATGAAAGCCCTTATTTATAAGCTCTAGTCGTAATGATTGCATAAAATTAGACATAGCATTTAATGATTTACGCATAATTCTAACCTGTTCTTCGAAACGAACCATATGCCCTGTGCCTGCACTGTACGTACTACCATCATTAGAAACACTACTCCTACGGTCTGAATCTAACATCGAAAAGGAATGCACCATCGAATTGCGTATCGTATTAGCTTCTTTCATTTCTGTCTCCATATCGATAACGATACTGTATATATTGTAGTAATCGTATTCCTTCAATCTCTTTTTGAGGTTATTCATCGTGACAAAAGGATTCTCTCTATTCGATTTATCACTATTCTCAGCTAAGCATAATTCCCATGCCAAATTTATAATCTGTAATATCAGATCACGTGTAGATATCAAATAATAAAATGTCATCTCACTATAAAGCTCGTATTGCAAAAGATTAATTATCTTACTCTCGCGTTTGTAATCGCAGGACGTCAACGCAACTCCACGATCGAAATTTACCATGGCATTGATAAATGACTGCCTGAGATTCCAAGTTTTTTTATTGAGGAGACAATCCCACTCGTGCAGATTTTGTATCTGATTCACTTCGGCAATTGTCTTTTTTTTATTCATGAGCAGATCTATTTCTGATACCCAAGGGAAACCAAAACTACTAACAACTGGTGTTTCATCTACAAACTTACCCCATTCCTCTTTCGTAGGATATGAGTAGCTACTCATTTTTAACATCATATTGATAAATTCATTACTTTATTGCCCACGGAACTCGTTCACCAGAATCGGTCCACTTATTTACACTGGTACGATTATTATAGAGGCCCTTATAATCCAAAATAAAGAGAATCGATAACTCTACATACCAAAGGCCCAAATGAAGTGTTTGAAAGGTAACCTCGCTAGATACTATAAGCATTTTCCTTCGTTTATTGACGTTACCGTGTACGAGCGCATTCCTAATCTCGGTTATAGCCTTTGGTCCGTTGTCATATCCTAAATGTGAGGAAAGACTGTTATATAATTCCGGGATATTGATGGGTACATTTAGTTGTGCCAGAATACACGCTATCTTCTGTTCAGCGCTTAATCGCTTTGCGGATTTCTTATCAATTAATCGAAGATGTTCGACAACCAACCAATTAAAAATGAGCTCTAGTGCGGTTTGCATTAGAATTATGGAGCCTTCTAGCTTCCCTGCATTAGAATTCGATTCTACATACCAATGTATCACAGTTATTAAAAAATCACGATCCAATTCGTCCTTCCAAAGTTCATTGAACTTTCCCCAAATATCTTTAAATACGGGGAAGTGGATTGAACTCCACGAGCTGACATATTGATACGGTTCGATTGTCTCCTGGGAAAAATCTATAAAGACAGGCCGTCCATCGACCATTCCTGCATTCATTATTGTCCCAGCTTTTCTACCATTAATAAAACTTAAAAAAACAGGAATGATATATTTAAACTCTTTAAAAGACAATTGTTGATACAGATCCAGTCTTCCCGTATACAAGATATCATATTGCCCATCGGTTTTCAGCTGACGAAATCTCTGTTTAAAATCTTCGACTTTGTCGATTGCGAGAAAAGGATTAGTTTTAGAAATCAAAAACCTATCCATAGACCTCCGTGTATTGGTGCCTTTTACATCCATTAGCAATTCTCCACCAAATAACTCTCGCATGTTTGGAATTGCAAATAACAAATAATCTGGTTCGGTGTCTTCTATTGGCCAAAAGAAATCACGTGATACACCATATGCAAAGGACTTCTCTGGATCTGAGCTTATGGTAGAATCATTAATAACTATACTACCGCAATCTCTGCCTCCTATCAAAATCTGGTAGGCAAAGTCATGTATACTGGGTGAATCAGACACTGATATTATTCTTCCACTGATAAATACCTTTGGATATCTAACCAATTTGTATTCGACCTTGCCATGCAATAAAATATCATTATGTTCGCAATGTAACTTTATCTCACCTTCATAGATGAGATAAGTTCCACCTCCAATGACGATTGGATGTTTAAGTCTTTCAGGATGCTCCTTTCTACATACTACAGTCTTACTTGTTTCTTTCACTTGTTATTCTCCTCAACACTTAGGTTGAATTAAAATGCTAAAATCTCCGTCAAATCGGTTCCTATTTGACCATCCTAAATATACTACAATTTTTTATTGCTAGACGACAGTCAAATTACCTTGCTTTAGATAGCTGATTTCTGTAAATTTAGAAGGTAGGAAATATCAATAATATTATATCATGATACATTACAAAGATGATGCATATCTGTTTGATGAATTATTTGGCGAATTATTCCGAGCCCCAAACGTACATTTAGTCAAGAAACGATTAAAAAACTATTCCGATGCGCCAGCCTATCATGGGGTCATATGCTTCAGCGATAAAGACGGTAGCATCAGCACCTTTATCGATGTTAATAAAAAAGAAATCAATAAACTCTCTCTCTCCTGTAGCTTAAGCTTCTATGATTCCAAGGGACGCCACAATGAAAATTTACTATCGAACTTTTCAATAGATCTTTATGTGGTCCTTAGGCGACCAGAATGTGTAGAAAACCATATATTAATGGGATTCGATGAGCTATTGGTGTATTTAAAAATACAGAGAAATGCAGAATTACAAAGTTCGCTCAATCTTCCAACACTCTCTGCGTGTGAATGTACAACTCAAAAGTTTAATTATATCAATGAAGGACGTAGAATAAGAAAGATATATTTTCCTTCATATAGTGGTCCAGTATTGGATATTTATTTTGAAAATGAGCTAAATGAAGTTTTTGTTATAACTAGAAACGCTCTCACCTTTCTTAAAACACATAAAGAGCGTGTATTTGAGGAATTAGAACTACTTGGAAACCACGATTCTGGATTGAACCTTTATCCTAGATATAATAATTGCATAGCCGAAACAGCACAGGGGTTATATAATTTTTGGGAAAGGATAGCTTTCATCTTCACTGAATTCTACCCATTAAACGCTAACGCTAAGAACCCGCCATCTTATGGTAAATACTTTAGGGACAAAGGAAAATCACTAGATCCATCATTAAAAACACATCTATTTAACTGGTTTTTTAATAGGTTAGATAACGAACATAGTCGGTTATCTACTATGAGGCATCCATCAATTCATTATAACTCTTCTAACACCCCATCAGGTATGAGAAGCGTTCAGTTAATAAAGGATTTTCACAAACAACTCGATATCGCGGAATTAAAAGAGATCTGGAGTAACGAAATTGATTTTTTAAACGCTGAACTAGAGGTGCTGTCTGAAGCGTTAGAAAAAGCGCTTTTGCTTATTGAAGAATGGGCAATTATCAAGAAGACTAAAGAGAGTCAGTCGAACTAAAATTTAAAACCAAAACCTTTATGAAATATTCACTAGTAGACAACGTAAAGACTGAAATTTTTGAAAAAGGGAAAGGTATCTGCGAGTGTTGAGGAAGTCCCGCTATCCTGCTTGGTAACGTAAAGCTGCTAATTTAACCATTAAGACGTGTACGCACCTACAACTTACCGCATACTGAGGGATTGTTTTTAAAATATAGCAAGGTTTTGATTAATGAGAGGTTTTTGCTATTTTTAGGTGAAGTAAGATTATTGACCGAGGTCGCTACTTTAAGAATAAGAAACAGGATATAGAAACGATTTAGAGAATGATTTTGTATTTCGGTTTCGTATAAATAATTGTTAGACGACATTTTAATAACCCTAACGCTAAAAATGAAACAAACTCTATTATTTGGAAATGGAATAAACTATTTAAGTGAAAACTTCATTTCCTGGAAAGAACTACTTGAAATAATAAAAGGAGAAAATTTATTTGAAAATGGTAAGCTTCCTAATACAATGATTTATGAAAGAGGAATTATAGGAAATCCTGTTTCGTTTGACACCTTATCTAAAAAAGAGGGATTCATAAAAGAGCAAATTGCGAAAAGATTAAGTACTCATCCCACCAATAAATATTATTTCGATTTTTTCAGATTAGGATTTCAAAATTATTTGACTACTAATTATGACTACACCTTTATAAATTCATTAAAAGAAGAAATTTCATTTGAAATAACCGAAAAAAGCACTGAGGGAGTATATAGTGTTAGACGAAAAAAAACAATTGTTACAGAAAATAAAGAGTTTGATATCTGGCATATACATGGAGAGATTAATACAATCCCATCAATTATGTTGGGATTAGATCATTATTGCGGAAGTATTGGAAAAATAGATAGCTATGTTAAAGGCAATTATACATACCAATTAAACAATCAAAAAGTAGGAACTAAAAGCATTTCGGACAAACTAAAATCAGGAGAGTTTGACGGTATTAGTTGGATTGAATTATTCTTCAACTCAGATATACATATCGTTGGATTTGGATTTGATTATAGTGAAATTGACTTGTGGTGGATTTTAAATAAAAGAGCTCGTATGATGCTAAGTAACAATTCAGAAAAGCAAATTAAAAACACGATATATTACTATACAACTGAAGAAGATAAGGACCAAACAGAGTTGCTAAAATCTCTAAATGTTAAATTAGTTTATATCAAAAAAGACAGCACCAAAAATCCTTATCCTCAAGCATATAAAAAAATTATTTCTTCAATTAGAAAAAACATCGCTTAAAAAGGAGTTTGGCAAACCGACTGAAGAGCGCACCGCAAGTAATCGGCGGGGTTATTGGTTAATTGACTACGAAGGACAACTTCCTACAAATTATACCATCACTTCATGAAGCTACCGAATCGTTGCCGACTATCATAAAACGCACAATCATAAACAATGACAGTAGACAAACTAAAAGAACTTCTTGACGAATTTTTAAATAGATGGAGAGTTGACAATATCCAAAATTTAACATTACAAGAATATGTTGGAGTTGGAAATAAGGACACGTTTTGCCAATGGGTTGAGACAAAAACAAGAATGCTGGGAAGTATAAAAGGTTTGACCTCTATAAAGTTTGGAATTTACGAGCGAAAAGACCAGAGCAAAAAACCAAAAAATTACAAAAATGATGATCAGTATTCTTGGTTACAAGGTTATGGAGATAATAGAAAAACAGCTTTTGAAAATACTAAAAGAGACTTAATTAAAATCATACGGCTTTCAGAAATTGGAAAATTTTCTGAAATAGACGATATACCCTTACCAGATTTATTTAAGTGGAAAGTTGCGTTTTTATACTCGAATGAAAGACTAATACCTATTTATAAACGGGACGTTTTATTCAGAATCGCAAACCATTTTGGTTTAATAACAAATCGACACACAAGAATTTCTGAAATTCAAAATGTAATGATGTTGAACAAACCTGCATATTTGGATGTGTATGCATTTATGTGGCAACTTTTTGACCGATTTAGCAATAATGAAAATAAAAACGAAATTCCCGGAATAGAAGAACGGAAAAGCCAAAGAAGAACAACAAGACAAGCTACAAAAGGACGAAACACAACACCACAAATAAGAACGGTGACACGTTCATACATTGCTGAACAAAAGCATAATAAAATTCAAGAGGCATTAGTAAGGATACTTTCAGAAAAATACGGGAAAGAAAATGTAATCCTCGAAGAAAATTATGTTGATATAAAACTAATTCAACCGAGGTTTGTAACCTTTTACGAAGTAAAATCATCTTCTTACGCCTCTGAATGTATAAAAGAAGCACTAGGACAAATTCTGCTTTATTCACTAAATCACACGGACAAAAGACCAAAAAAGCATATTGTGGTTGGACAATATCCTCCGACTGACAATGACAAAAAATATATTCAGTTTTTAAAGCAGAATTTAAAACTCAAATTTGATTACTTGAACGTAGAAATAGAATGATAACAGTCGTTAACAAGCAGTACCGACAACATCCTATCAATTACAATTTAACATTATGATAAACCTGTATTGGCCTGTGTATAAAAACCTAGAAAAGGAAGTAATTGATTTGTCAAATCAAATTCACTTTGATGATAAACAACTCTCGATATATTCAGTGAAAATTTCAGAATTGCTAATACGGTGTTCAGTTGAAATAGAAGCTATATCCAAAGATTTATTTATTAAGCTTGGAGGAATAGAGCCTTCGGATCGAGACCTGTACTTTGACACGGACTGCTTGCAATTACTGGAAGATAGTTGGCTACTAAGTAAGAAAAAACTGATAGTTTCAGCATCAAATTTCTATTTTCAAAATGATGAGAATAACATATTAGCACCATTGTTAAAAGCTAATAAGAGAGGATCGAGTAGTTGTGACTGGAAAAAAGCTTATCAGGCGGTTAAACATAATAGAACATTAAATTTACACAAAGGAAATATAAAGAACTTACTAAGAGCATTAGGTGCTTTATTCATACTTAATCTCTATTTCAAAGATGAAATTCTTAGTTTTGAAAAAGATAGTAAAGCTGTCAATTTTCCAATAAATATGGGGTCAGACATTTTTGCTATCAAATTACATAAATGGTTTAGTTATGATGGTGACCATAATTATGGAAAAAAGGAGGATTTTGATGAATGTATTTACCTTACCAAATATACTGAAGATTCTTTACAAAAGAATCGACAAGCAGTTCAAGAAATGAGTAATAAACAGCGGGAACTATTTCTTAAACATCCTAAATTTTTGGAATATGTTAAGACAAATGATATAAATGACTATAAAGGGCAAAATCTAATGTGGGACGTTTTAGGGCAGGAAGATTATATAAATATTATTAGAATTGCTGGTCAAAAACAGATTGAAGCTTTCAAAACAACTGAATTTGAAGCTATAATTAACAAAAACAGCGTATAACTGTACACAATGACCAGCGAAATAATTGGCCCTACATGAACGAAACGACTGGACCCCTATCGCCGAAATAGACAAGACACACACTAAATAAAAGAAGTAAAGCGTACCTTTGCCATAGATTATTATGGCCTCAAATGAAGAAACTAATTATTATCGGTAATGGCTTTGACCGTTCTCACGGGTTACCTACTAGCTATAGACATTTTATCGTTTGGCTTGTTAAAAAAGAATTTCGGGAGATGAACGTGGAAGAACCCGGAAAGACAAGACGAAAGCAATTTCCCTTATTTTCCTGCTCAATCAATAGGACTATTAAAGATTTTGATGCCTATGTTGAAAAGAACATTCACGAAATAATGAGAACTTGCCAAAACAAGCAACATTTCGAAGTAAGTTTTCCCGGTTCATCATATGGCGCCATACACGAGCGTACTACTCAACCACTAAGTATTAAAACAGATTCAATATTTGGTGAATCTCTCATATTAAATAGTTGCGGCGACTGGGTTGATATAGAAGATACATATTACCGTTGCTTAAAAAATATCTTGTATGAAACTACGAAAAGCACAGAGGCCAATAAACAGGAGCAAGTTAATAAGCTGAATAATCAGCTTAGCTATCTATGTGAAAATCTGAAGCAATATTTATTAGATCTACCGCAAGATACTTATATAGATGCTTACCGAGATATCATTACGAAACCCATTGATCATTCCTTATTATTTACAGCTTTTAACAAAAGTACACCGTACAATCATCATGCATCCGACACTTATATTTTAAATTTTAATTATACCAATACGGTTTCCCAATATGTAAATAGTTCCGACGTTTCAATAAACCAAATCCATGGGTCAATCACAGATGAACATAATCCTATGATTTTCGGATATGGAGATGAACTAGACGACGATTTCCAAGCAATGGAAAAGGAAGATGTCGACGGATTTCTCAAACACATAAAGTCATTATGGTATTTGAGGACTAAGAACTATCATAATTTACTTCGCTTTATTGAATCACAAACCTATCAGGTACAAATTATGGGTCATTCATGTGGCAGGTCCGATAGGACACTTTTAAATATGATTTTTGAGCACGAAAACTGTAATTCTATAGATATCTTTTATCGGGTAAAAAAAGATGGAACAGATAATTTTAATAAGATATGCGAGGATGTTTCAAGACAATTTAGGGACAAACAAAAACTCAGGAAACGGGTGCTTCCAAAGAATAGTATGAACGTGCTGCCGCAATACCGGGCTCAAGGGGATGAAAAACTAGAGATTGCTATCTGAAGCAGGTCTGTCTGATTTTGAGTTCACGAGGAGTCACATATCGACGCGTGTGTTTGAACATATAATATAAAACTATTGCAATGAATTTACAAATCCTTACACCTAAGCCGACACAAGACTGGGGGATCTTTTTAGAGTTCTGGTCTAATCAATATTTTTACAAATTGGAAGACAAATATAACTCAAGAATAAAACAGCATAGCTATAGTCCTGAGGATCTTAATGAGTTATATATATGGAAAAATGGTTCGCCGCTAAGTAAACTGAAACAGCGTAGCTTTGAGGAAAATATTTTGCCCCATATCGACCATATAAATTACAAAAAAAACTGTATAGATTACTCCTTTTCAGAACATATAAATAAGTTCAAAAAGGTTTCCGCAGTGTGGAATATATTCCTTTTGCACCTAATAAAACCTGACAGATATCCCATTTACGATCAGCACATACACAGGGCATTTGCCTTCATTACCGGCTCTGAAGATTTTCGGCTTGTTGATGAAAAGATTCACTCTACCCGGAAACTAAATTTTTACTCCAACCTATATTTTCCATTTATCGAGGAAAACCTTAAGCAATTCGATTTAAAAAAGGTAGACGAAGCGTTGTTCGCTCTTGGACAGTTTTTAAAGACAAAAAGGTATCAACTTATGTTTTCCAATCCCCGAGATGTGGATATGAACGGGCCCCTTTCCTCGGATTTGGTTACCTTCAATAGATTAAAGACTAGCATTTGTAACTATTATTTCTGACAGGATAAATGTTAATAAAATCCGCAACATGTTATTATGAAATTTGAAAACAAATAGCGAACTTCAAAGCATACGAACTTAGTTTCAATTAAAAACAAAGATTATGGGAATTAAACCGGGGCCAAAAAGAATCGCTAAATCAACGGGAAAACCAGACAGACGTCAACGAGATAATAAAGACACACCTGGTAATACACCATCACTAAAACCTCACAGGCATAAGAAGGGAGATTAATCAGATAGCCGGTAATGGACTTAAATAGCAAAGTCAGACTGATAATAATTTGAGAAAGACCTTTGGCTATAAATTAAATTCTCAGGCTATGTTAGATCCGGTAACTGTTTAGGGACGTAAAGCTCGATTAGGAGCGATAATCGCATGGCATTCCGACAGATGCTGACACGTCCAGCGTCAATCGGGATCAGATTCCGGAGCATATTAACCCTTTATAGGTTCTGATTTTGGTTTACTTTGGGAAAAAAGATATTACCCAATGGCGGGAAAACCTAAATCCATGAGTGAGATAAAGCAGATGATCAGGCTGCAAGCAGGGTTTGTGCGTGGGCATAAAATAGCCTATTTGGTTTGTGATATATACTGATATACCTTTGTATAAAATAATTCGCACCATGGAAATACAAAAAATAACCAACATGTGCTTGACGCAACTCAATCCTGTTTTGGCCGATGTAAATGTAATTCTTAAAAGAGGAGGAATGGTCAAGTTCAAAATAAAATTTGAAGACGATATGTCAAACTTTGACATTATGCATCCAGACATCGACACCCAGTCACACGGCGATGAAAACAGAGACAAGATTTGGGACTACTATCAAAAGGAAAAATCATTCTAACAGGTGGCTTACGCTTGGCGCTTTCTGGTTATGGGAATATAATTCCCATCCCTAAAAGAGATAAACTTGGTGCTTCTAGTATTTCTGAAGTAGTTACTACTGCTTTTAATTAAACTAGGGAGAAGTCACTATGAACTTCCAGCCAGCTTAAAATTAACTTCGCCGGAATATGTAATAGTTATAATGGAACTATTTTGATGAAATTTTATAACACCAACGGAATACCGACCGATACACCAGGAGAAGACCGCTTCTACATCGCCGAACTTATGAACGGTGAGCTTGGCTTTAGTACTGGAGATCAGAGCTACGAAATAGAAAAAATATGCATTCAGTTGAGGGATTACCTTGCCAAGAAGATATTCGGTGATATCCAAACCTACCATAGCTACTTCAGTACTCCTATATTCCCGTTCGCATCTCTTGCCGGTATCGATGCAGAAATAAAATTGTCAAAGGAAGACTTTGAGATCCTTATAAATAGTATTAAGGATAAGGAAAGATTTTTCAGGCTATTATACTATTTCGATGTTGAAAACTTGATCGGTACGTTGCAAAATTCTGTACTTGAGACAAAATATATTATAGGTAATTTCTACAAAACCCTAAATAACAACAGTTTCCTTGTACATAAAGATCTTACTGTAGTTGATAATGGCATACAATATGCTTCCGGCTATATTGTCACAAACATTACCTCACTCGTGAATCACTTATTTATCAACTTGTACAGCCAAATGGATTTTACAACGAAGATCATTTACGAAATGGAAAATCTCCATACGATTTTCTCGACTTATCCCAAATTGAAATCAAAGGATACAACATACGGGGATTCAAAGAAAACAGCACTTAGGGAGATGCCTGGCTCTATCTATGAAATGAGCGATACCATACGAATGATAATGTACCTACGGAATGAAATTGTTCATAACGCCTCCATTGATAGCATTCCCAAAGTATATCAGAATATAAAAAATAAAAAGATAATAGAGAAGTTTATATTACTTCCTGATTTCAGCAACGGAAAAATTAAAACTTACAAGAATAGGAAGCGTTTTTTTAATGATGATACGAAACTCAATGAGATTTTGCCCACACTTATTAGTGAGTTTTGGGACAAGTTGAAATTTACATTATCCGAAATTAAATAGGTGAAGATGAAAAAAACAGAAAAAATAACGCAGTTACTGACTAACCAGTTTGAACTTGATCTTTTTGAGGCATCACTTGCCGGTCTAAATGATAAAAGCAATAAATTACGCTATAATAACTTCGCCTACTCCATAAGGGAGTTATCACGGCATTTTCTTCATAATCTTGCACCAGAAAATCGGATTAAGAATTGCAATTGGTTCAAACCTGAGACACCAAATGGAAAACCAAGCAGAAATCAACGAATCAAATATGCAATTCAAGGCGGAATAGATGACGAACTTTTAGAAAAATGGGGATTTGAAGTTGAAGAGCTTAACGAGAATATAAAAGATGTCAAAGACACAATAGATATCCTAAGCAAATATACTCATATCAATCCAGAGGTATTCAACATCGACGAAGCTGATGTCGAAATAAACAGCCAAAAAGTATTAAAATCCTTTATCAGTTTGGTTGAAACAATTGAGAACTATCGGGAAGATATTAAAACGTTTCTTGACGGTCATATCGAAGAACACGTGATTTCATCTGTGATATCAAATTTCTTTAATAACGTTGACCAACTAGCACCTCACTATACCCTGGGACATAGTGAAGTTTCAGATTACCATATCTCAGAAATAAATGATCAGGAAATAATTGTTACCGTTCGTGGTGACCTGTATGTAATACTGGAATACGGATCAAGACAGGAACGACGTGAAGGCGACGGTCTTGATCTGGAAGAGAGTTTTCCGTTTGAAACCAAGATACGATACGAAATCAGTGAAGATTTTCCATCAGAGAGGCACGAAGTTGATGAATATGATGTGGACACTTCCAGTTGGTACGGAGATGAAGAAGAGGATATCATTATGCCTGACTAGGACTGAACTTCTAAATATTAAAGGATACTATGGCTATAATCAATCTGAACAACCTTTCAGGAATTCCAGCAAATTTCTTGAAGGAACTAAAAAGACATGATAGGATTTTCAAGGAAAATATATTTATAGAAACCATTTTGGAAGATATTTCCTTATTGTCGCTCGTTAAAGAAATAGATGCATTTTGTTGCAACAGGTTGATTGTGGGCTTTCATTATACAAGAGCAATATCTGATGAAATTGCAATTAGCGGCCTTTCTTGTCGCACAGGCGAAGAAATAAGGAGGGCTTTTATTTCTAAATACAGTACTATTTTTACAGAAAATGAATTACAACAAATTAAAAGTGAATGGAAGGCTCATTTCGACATTCAAAGCCAAAAATCAAGGGATAATCTCCTATTTTTTAATTTTACCACTTGTGCTTTAAATAACTACGGAGCAGAACCATTATTATCAAATTTTGGTGGGGAACAAGTATATATGCCATTACAAGATTTACCCGGAATAGGAGAAAAAATAAAAAATATCGGAATACCTCTTATATTAAAATGTATTCTGAAACCTTCCGATTTAAAGACCTTTTTCGAATATCCATGGGGGCATATTGCCGTTTCCTCATATCATTGCCGTATTAATCCTGAAGCAATACAGTTTGATCAGGATGGATTTCAAACTGTGGCAGTGAATCCGAATGACATAGAAATAATTGACTATTCTAAAGTACAAAATCAGAAATTCGAATTAGGTTATAAAGGTGGAACAATTTTAAATTTAAATACACTGTGACAAAACGGTTAACCATCTCTACTACTAAAACAGAAAGCTGAATTTATTAGTTCAAAAAATAAAAAGTGTAATATCTCGAAGTTTTTCTAGGGCGAGACAGGAGCCTGTTTCCATTATGATACATATATATGGAAGCTCCTAACGTTTCCGATTGGCTAACTTATTTATTGATCATTCATATAATTCAGGAATTGGGGCAAGGTGCAATTAAGGTAACTGTTGAGATCCTTCGACACCTTGTATATCCTTATGTACAATATCCATAAAATTGCGATTATCCAGAGAAACATAATGCAAATGTATACTTCCAAAAATTCAGAAACCTCACTTTAAATTATAAATTGTTTGTCTCTTTTTAAATGCAGTTTCACCACCCTCAAGAATTATACATGCCATTGTATTTGTCTTTTTGTTGTCTATTGACCCCCTGTCTACAATTGAGGTTTTCTCGTTCGTACTTTTTAAAGGCAATATAAGCTCAGAATCCCCGAGCACTGCGATATTAGCATTATGGGTTACTATTATAACCTGACGATGCTCTTTAATCCGTTTTAAGTTTTTAACTAGGGTTTTGTAAATGAACTCACTATCAAGATTATCTTCCGGCTGATCAATTATTAAGGGACAGTTTCTTTTCGAATAAAGCAAGAGCGTTAAGAGTATGGATTGCTGCTGTCCCATGGACAGTTTAGAAAAATCTCTTTCTACCACATTTTTTGCACCATCTTCGGTGGTCACCACCTTCTTGATTTTAATAAATGGTTTATCTTTAACAATCAGCCGTTCCAATTCTCCGAGTGTCGTAATATTTTTTAAGCGTCCAATGATATCCAAAGCTTCCTCGCCTGAAAAAACAGGTTGACCTCCGCTGTTGCGTAAGGCTGTGAGTAGGGCTACATCGTTTTTGTTTAAAGCCTCGATCAAATCAAAGTATGGGATTTTTTCGACTATCAAATCTGCTTTTGGAACCTGAGCAGTCCTGTATCCCATAACAGTTTTTATTAAGCTTACCAGTTCGGTAGATAAATTTTGCTTTTCAATGCTAAGCTCAACTTCATAATCGATTACCGACCCCCTTAGGTTTTCATTGACCGTATAAATGAATTTATAGCGCTCGTTATAAAGATTGTCTAAATTAATCTTACGGTCTCTTATAAGCTTCCTTCGTTCTTTGACTAATTCCTTATATTGCACTTCTTTCTGCTTTAAATCTTTCAGTTTGGCATCATAGTCACTTACATCACTAGTTGCTTTCCGTATAAAAGCCATATCCAACTTTATTCCTTGCGCTTCAAGGACAACCCTCTTTTCTTCTATATTTTTGATAATATCGACTTCTTTGGCTCTCCATTTTTCAATTTCTACCTTTAAGTTTCGTTTAAAGTCCGTAGAATCGACAACCACTTTGGAAGACTGCTGCCCAATTGATGTTATGTAACTATCCATAAGGCTTGAAACATTCCGATACTCTTCCTTCCCAACAATAATATCCGACTCAGTGATCGACTGCACCGCCTCTTTAAGAGAATTTGTATTGAGCCCATCTGTGATATTTTGTATATGCGCATCTAAATTCTCAAGCAACGCATTTCGAAGTACTCGTTCGTTGGCAATTCCTTCTTCTAATTCTACAATTTCCTTCACATTATTAGTCTTTAATTTTGCCAGCTGTCCTTTAGCATTGACAAAAGCCTGCTCGATCGTCGGGATGCGATCAATTTCGAGTTTTAGGCGCTCTTTAGATGTTTGATTTTGCAACAATTGATTTCGTATCGTCTCGTCATTGATTTCATAAACATTGGTATCAATAAAATTATCAATGAACTTCAATAAGATTTCTGGATCTTTCCCGCATTTTTGAATTGTAGCCGCAGTCTCTCCTTGACCGAAGCTTTCAATGGTCAATTGTTGGATTCCATTTTGGGGATCCGTAAAATTAATCGCCCTATTATACTTTTGCTTCTGAAATTCGAGTATCTGACCAGCTTCATCCTCATAAAATAATTTAATTGTATCAGGCCACACTTCATTATCTACAATATCATCCCGGGCGGGGTTTCCTGTGACTGCACGTATACACTCCAGGATCGTTGATTTGCCTGTACCACGACCGCCGATTAAGCTGTTGAAATTATCGCTGAAATGAATATAATTCTTATCTAGGATTCCTCCTTCAAAGCTGATACCAAGAAACTTTGGGAATGAAGTTGGAATACTTTCTTCTATCCGTATCCTAGCGTTCGCATCCAGAAAGGCTACCCTGAAAGAATTGAAATCTAAGGAATCCAACTTAAGCCTTGTTAATTTTTTCTTGCCAGTAAGATTCTTCCCTAAAGCCGGAAGTGTATGAGCATCCGAAGACATAACTTTTGCAATGTTATAAGAATTATCCTCTCTTAAGTCCTCAACCCTAGCTCTAAATAAACGTTTCCTGTCAGGGTTATCATCTAATTCAGTGAACCAATTTTCGGCGCTTTTATTGGAAATCTCCATACCGTAAAGTAAATCGTGCTTGAGGATAGCTTCTTTAAAGGGAGTGTAACCTGCCGTATAACTCTCAAACCCTGCATCAATGTCTATATGAGCCGCTATGCCAAAACCTCCATACTTACGAGCGACATCCAACGCCGCCGTTATCGTTGTATCACACTGCTTTTTATCCTGTGAAATCGTCAATTCGCCGTAAAACGATCTAATTTGCTCATAGGTTTCAAAATAAACAAGGAAATGACCCTGGCTGGTTGAAAGCTCGATGCCAGGTATAACCAAAATACTTTTCCCTTTTGCATATGCAAGCGCTTCCGGTATATTACCTATTTCATTATGGTCCGTTATACTTATCACTGAAATATTCTCTTTTATCGCTTCATCGATAATATTGGCCGGAATCATCTGCGTATCGGTTACATCATAAGAAGCATAGGGCCCATAAGAATGGATATGTAGGTCGGCTCTATAAAATTTAGCGCCATTTTCAATTGCAAGTAAATCAGTGAGGTACATAGTTTTTTAAGGTTCTAATTAAGATACTCGAATATAGCAAGCTTTTTTTAAATAGAATTTTTTAAGTTTCCAAGGTAAATTATTCTGTGGTCTGAAGGCTGTCGATAACTGTAGTCCTTTAAAGTACGAGCCATTAGAAACTATAGAGATTGTCTCTATAAAAATGAAGTTCGAGGAATGCTGGCAGATCGTGTCTCTGAAACGCAATTCCTGTGGCAATTACATAAAATAATTACGTTATCCAAACCCCAAAATACTCCAGTTATTCTTTCTTTCATAATCCCGAGCCGTAAAAAATTTAAAATCATGCCATCGAAAGGCCACTTCCTTTTTTTTGCTACCATCTTTTTTTACAACACTTATATAATTAGTGTAGTTAGTCTCAACAATACTCGATAAAATATCGTACTCATAAATGTAGTATTCAACGTCATTCTCTTTTAAATTAACCAATATCGTAAAAAGGTTTGGGTTATTTTTGCGCGTACAAATGTCGGTTCCCAACTTCCACCCTTGCTTATTCCGGACAGACATGGTTTTGACTTGAATAAAAATTGATTTCGTCCCATCCATATTTACAGCAACCAAATCATATAGAGGGTTATTCTTAGGAGTGGTTAGCGCTAAGATTCCACGTTTACCTAATTCAGCAGCTACAAAATATTCCCCAGTAACTGCTGTGATATTATTTTTTGAACTCATGTACTAATTATATTTTACGTTAATTGAGTTAATATTTAGATGAACAAGCTAACAATATGAAACGTCTCTCTTACTTCAGCTAACCGTTAAGCCAGCCGATTTCTGGACACTTACATACTCATTTAACTTGTGTATACTTTTAAATTAACATTACCCACAGTTTTCAAATAGTGATCGGTAGTACCTAATATCTGAAGGATATCATCAGAAGCACTATTCTTGGCTAGTCCTGGCTGAACTATATTAATATGAAACCTAAGTTCCTTCGTCCATTTAGCCGCGTTTAAAAAATATTCTAACTCGTCTTCTGTTCCTTTGATAAGTCTCGAACATTCATTCCCTTTTCTTTTTTTGACTTTCCTTTTAAACATATGCTCAAAAAACTCTCTCCCATCGCGGTATTTCCAATTGAGGGATTTTTGAGCCTGCCCACAAACCTGGTAGAAATTTTCTATATTATTACCTATCTGGCCATTTCGAGCATATTTTAAATGAAATAAATGAACATCAATACAATCGGCGGTATCATTTATCCCAATAATATCAGCAATCTCACCTTTCCCATCATCGTCATATATCATATCATATTGGCCTCGGATCTGCTCAATAAAATTATACTGAATTGATTCATGCTTATACGGCTTGATGCCTTGAGATTCAATGGAAATATCTACACCAGGCCAACTTTGACTGAAGATGTGGTCTAAAGATATATGATCGGCCTGTCTGCGAATTTTCACGTACTGATTCTGCATTAGCTGGCTTCCATCAGCAAACCAAAAAACTGGTGTAACATTCGCTAAATATTCAACCAATTGCATCTTCTTGGATCCTACATTTATCTCTGCTATAGTATTATCAACTTTCGTTATATTAAAACTTGGAACAAGCTCACCACCTATATTTTTATTAAATAATACAAGATCAAATTCTACACGATTTAATTCACTAGAAATTGCAAAACGAAGATTAGCCACATCAACCTCAACTACATGAATATCTAATTCCCAAAGGTAGGATCTAATCCCGTTTAAGTATACTTCATATCGGTTTTCTGAAAATTTATACATGTCCGCGTTCCAATCAATAGAAATAGCTTTTACTTTGGGTTTAGCAGAAATTAATTCTATTTGAAGAGTATGCTCTAAAACTGTGTTGGGATTGATCGTCGAATCAGTTACAGTACTTCCAATAGATCGGCACCATTCTGTAAGTTGCTGTATATTACCTCTAAGATAAGACCATATTTTTCCCTTCACAGAGCACCCTAAGGATACTTTTTCTCCATCTTTAAATCCGACTCCAAAAATATTATTCTTTATCAACGTCCCTTGTTCCAACATTTGGAGTCCATCTTGAACCCCCTTACCATAGAAAGATTGGAAGCTAATGTCTTTCCCGATACCTTTTCTTGCACCGACATTGAAAAGTGATAGTCGATGCACCTCATGAAATATTCTAAACACATTCATGCCAGTTATCTTTGATTGGTGTCCTTCGAACATCGCTTGCACCAATTTGTCCGAAGCAATGTTCTTTATAGAAGTGTTGACAAAAACTCGGTTAACATCTGGGCGAAAATCCCAATAGACAACAATTAGATCCCAAGTCAAATTCTGGACAGTATCAAATTCCCCCCACTCTACTCTATTCACTTTACCTAGTATAATAACAAGAGTGTTTTCTTCTGCATTATAGTCAAAATACTGATGATCATAAGTATTCAAGTTACTGATCCCCTCTCTCCAAGTATTCGGATGCCAAGTGTCTCCGTCGTTTTTATATATTACGGTACTCAATGCTGGGTTAATATTTTGAAACGGAATAACCGAGTCTTCAAGATGTCTAAATCCATCCAGAAATTTCTTAAAATCAATTTGCTGCTGCGCTGCTCCTTCGCTTAACATTGGCAATAAAAGATTCCAGTCTGCGTCCTTTGCATAAAGTTGCTCAAGTTCTTCTTTGATCGGCGGATAAGCCATATTGGTGACGAAGCTTGCCTTACCTAAACTACTATAACTGGTTCTAGTAAACCGTCCTATAAATTGTAAAGTAATAGGTAGACTTTGTCGTTCATCGTGTATAGCTCCTATTTTCAATTCCGGTAGATCAAACCCTTCACCCAGCATATCAACACAAATAATTATGGAATGTTTTTTAGCTTTAATTGCATCCATTATCCCTCTAAGGCCAGCCTTGCTATTATAAACAACTACAGGCTTAAGATCTTCATGAACTGAATAGTATTGATATACTTCTTCAGCTCTATCCTTAGACATGCAACGGGCGAGGATAATATGTGGATAGCCGTTCTTGATATCCTCTCTTAATATAGAAACAGCTTTGTCTGCGATCATTTTATCTGCCTTCGAACGATCATATTCTCTTATAGGAAAAAATTGAATTTCCTTATAATAATGTTGTTCCTGAGCCTTTCTCAATGGAAAATTGAAAATAAACTTGCCTTTAAGACGCTTACCATCATCTCTGTATGGTGTAGCTGTAAACAGGAGCACCTTTTTCTTGTCAAAGTTCGAAATAAATTCCTGCCAAGTTTTTGCTTCAGAATGATGTGCCTCATCAACATACAGACTTGAAAACATTTCTGACATCAGCCTCTTCTGTGTCGGAGTAGCCTTTGAAGCGATTGCCATTGTGGTTATGACAACATTGCACTTCGAAATAAACCGTTTCAGTTCTTCATCACTAGCTATCCCAGATGTCAAAATGCCGACATTAGGATTTATCACCTCCTCGCCGATAACACCAAATTTCTTTAACAATCCGTATGTAAGAAATTTTTGAAAAAGTTGTGTACGCAGAGAGTCAGAAGGTACTGTAACTAGTAGCTTGTTAGAGGTGGTCGCTACCATGGAACAAATCATAGTTTCCGTTTTGCCCGTCCCTGTCGGCATAACTATGATACCTATTTCATCTTGATTATATCCGTGAGCTAGAATAGAATGCAAAGCCCCGAGCTGGGGTGCACGAAGCCCATCAATCTTTTTTTCAATATCCTCTTTTATGAATTTAAAATTCCCATTCCATGATGCGACAACATCTCCCGGAGAGGTATTGTGAATCAATGGATGCTTAAGCCATTTGATTAAGTTGAGATTTTCATTCTCGAAATCTCTCTTCGTGGGAATCCTCGAAGACAACAGTACGTAGGAGTAATCCGCGGAATCGAAGTTAGGATCAGTAGTAACTACATAAGCATTTTCACCACTTTTGATTGTAAAAGGAGCTTTACTTTCGATTACACAGTCGTTCAAAATGAACTCCTCTGCGGAATACTGAATTATTTGGTTTCCATCTTTGGTATATAGTGTATTTAAAACCCTGGGAAATCTAGTCTTAATCATAATAAATCTTAAATGAAAAGTTTAAAAATGAGCTCAATACAAAAAGTAATGTATCATTTAAGCAAATAAGGCTCTTATCTCTTCAGGTCAATTACTACGATGTTCAAATCGCTGTTGATAAAGCTCGTCAGCAATTAGCTCTGCTTTAGTCAACTGTGAGAGATCCTCCCAGTCACGCCCCAACACATAGGTGGCATTATTATGAAAAATACTCTCTAGAATAAAGAAGTTTTTTTCCGGAAAGCCAAAGACAACATAACCATTGAATCCTGCTCGGCCTATTGCTACAAAATTTGGACTGTAACTAGTAATTACTTTAAATCTTTGCCTAATGATTGGTTGATAGTTTTGTTTTGCTCTATCTACAAGCTCCTCGACGTTCGACCTCAACCTTTCCCAAGGATATACTCCCTGTGGTAAAACAGTCCAATTCACCCTTCTTACTGGAGCATTTAAGTTAATCACAACCTCGTTATCCTCCCTAACGGTATCACATTCTCCGAAGAGTTCCAGAAACAAATTAACGATATGTAAGATATCAGGATAATTGGCTTGTTCGTTAACTAAGTCTGGAGAGACAATCAATACTTCATTTATGGCATTCTCCATGACTGTTAACTCGACACTTGGCGGTGGTATTTCTGTTCTAGGATATCGAAGGTATGGAATATCTACTGTATGCGGATTCCCATGCCAGTCTGTGACAACCAATTCCCTGAATTTGCGCTCTTTTTCCCTGTCACGATGCACAATAAAACCACCCTCAGCATTGATGCGGCTTCTCGCACCAATAATATTTGGCAAAATCTGGATTCCTAACTCCAAGTCGTCAAAACCTGTATTAACAACTCGTCTTTCAAAATCATTCGGTTGCAATAATGCAATCCTGAATATAGCTCCTTCTTCTATGTCTGCTAGATATTTTTCTATATTACGTACTCTCTTACCTTGAATTTTCATTTTTCACTTTCTTTTTTAATCATCACATCCCAATAAACAAAAAGCCCGAAGACAAATCAGCAGTCCTCGAGCTATGACAAACTACTTTTTCTTTGGCACCTTTATAGTCTCTACCACAGTAGTTTTAGGTCTCCTTTGGGCCTCTTTTACAGGAATGAATTTCCCACTACCTGCATCTCTGCCAATTTTGATCGTTGTTGTTTTCTTTGCCATTCTATTTTTTAGCTTTAGAAATTGTACACCTTGCCTCTGCGACTAGCTAGAGGGAAAACTCCTGATCCAGCAAACGGATCAACAAGCGGCACCTCAAGCGATTGCTTTAGCTGTTAATAAAGTCTACATGATATGTTTTTTCATACAAGACATGGGACACATTCAATATCCCAAGGTACCCTAGAAAGAGAAAGTATTTTTACGGGTTTCCGTAATATTTGTTTGGTTATGCGAAACAAATTGCTTTACTTCGCGTTCAATTTAGAAGATCAATGATCAATACTTTCATTCTGCCTTTCCAGGTACGGATGATATAAGTTTAAGAGGGCTAAGTGTTACCAGCACTTAGCTCTTATTTTTTATATCAGCCTCCTCTTTTTCTATTCTCTTTGCTCCATCAAACTGTATTTTCAAATTAGACAAACTACACAAAAATACTATTTCTCTTTAATTAACTATAATGAAAGCTTTAAACATTTACTGCTATTTGTAATCCTTTTTCATTTTTTCCATTTTCAGAATTCTCCCTAGATATACTGGAGGATACTGACCCCTTAGCGAGTAGTTTTCGTGACTTAGTGATCACGGCATGTTTCACTTGTGTAGATGCTGTTCATTTTGTCGTTGCGTTGTGGCTATGTACATGTACATGTGGCTGCCCGCACGGGACAATTAGATTTTGTTCCTTGACGAAGCGGCTATGTCCGGTGCGTTGTTCATTTTGTCAGGGTAGATTGCGCGTATGTTCCCTGCGTATTCGGCTAAGTACCGTGCCTTTGCAATGCATGCACGCAACAAGTCTATTTTGTACAGCGACATGTCGGTTGTGTCACGCAACAAATACGGTATGTAACGTGACATAGCCGACAACTACATTGACTTGTTGATTATGTCACTGTACATAGACGTTAACTACATTGCAGTAGACGCTATGTACATGTACAAAATGGCTATTTTGGCGGAATACGAATAGGCCATTAAGGAATAAACCTTTTATTAAAAAAATAATTAGTGTTGTTAATCAAGCGGACATTCTCTATTTTTAGGGTAACAGTAATAACTATTTACATACAAATCGGCTTAAGTTATGAAGAGCATGCCATTAACGGAATTGAGGACCGAAGAACTCATCAAGAAGAAAAGAACAACTGGCATTATAACCGGATCGCTAGCAGCTGTCCTCATCATCTTGTTTGGCCAGTCAATACACGCCTGGGCAACCGAAGGTTATCCATCTGCAATTGCAATTCCAATAGCCCTATCCCCGATCGTATTTCTTTATCTGAAAAAGATCAAGGAGATTAAAAGGGAGTTGGAAGTTCGACCGGTAGATTTCGACAAATAAATCGTACAAAATTATGTGCGAACTTTTAATAACTGTAAAAGCAATTTCACAGCGTAAAAGTTATGAATAGACTAATATTGATAGGCAATGGTTTTGATCTTGCTCATGGGTTAAAAACTAGTTATAAGGATTTTATATTTTGGTATTTAGATGAATGTTTTAATCAAGCAGGAATGTATGCCAATGGTCATTTTTATGAAGATGATTTTCTTCGTGTAGAAGTTCTTGAACATTATAGGCTCATGGATCTTGTTAAAAGTTCAGGTAATAAAGGTATAAGTAGATACTTGCATGAAAATGAGATTTTAAAATCATACTTGGATTTTGTACCTAGAGAATACGTTTCGCCAAACAATATTGAAAAATATCAATATATTTCAAAAATATCTGCTCATAATGTATCATTTAAATCTAGCTTTTTCAAAAGACTAATTGATACATGTTTAGACTGTGGATGGGTGGATATAGAGCAAGAGTATTTTGATGCGTTAAAGAAGTATAACGATAAAGATAACACTCATAACTTGGATTATATCTGTACATTAAATAAGCATTTTGCTTTTTTAATACGTAAACTTGAAGGATACTTATCTATCGAAGAAAAAAGGTGTATGGTTGTATGCGATCAAAAATTTGTAAATCTATTTAATTCTAATTTTGTTTTTCTTGATTATGATTTAATGGTTGATAAAGATAGAACTCTAGTGGAAAACGCTATGAAAATGGCAGAATCAACTGAAAATAACTATACGACGTATGTTTTAAATTTTAATTATACAAAAACATTTCAAACTTATTTACCCAAACTCAGAAGTAAAGAATCTATTTTGAATCATATCCATGGTGAGTTAAATAATTACAGTAACCCTATTATATTTGGTTTCGGCGATGAGCATGATAAAGAGTACTTACAATTTGAAGAACAAGGTAATAATGATCTATTCGAACATGTAAAATCTTATCATTACCTCAAAACTTCTAATTATAGAAATTTAATGCGTTTTTTGAATGCTGATAATTATCAAGTTTTTGTTGTTGGTCATTCTTGTGGGTTATCAGATCGCACGATGTTTAAAGAAATATTTGATCACGAAAACTGTAAATCTGTACGAATTTTTCATTACACAGATAGTAATGGTAAGAATGATTTTTTTGATAAAACAATTAATCTTGGTCGTCATTTTTCTGATAAAGGACGTATGAGAAAGCTGATTGTTGAATTTAGCGAGACAGATTCTATCCCGCAGTGGTTTTCGGGAAGTGTTGAGGAAGCGATTGTTGTATAGGTAGGATCAATATTAGCGTCAAATATGAATAATGAGAATTTTAAATTAGTTTTACCCGGATTACTGATAACCGTAGGAATCTGCGGAGTAGTCCTGTTTGGCAATTACATCATTCCTGAAAAACATCAATTCAGTCCGGAAATATGGGGAACAGTAACTGCTTGGATGATGTACGGAGTCGCCATCGTTACCGTTGTTTTTCTATATAAAACCCTGCGGAGCCAGCAAGAAGTTCAAAAAACTCAAAATGAACTTTTTAGAATTGAAAGTTTACGTTTCCAGGAAAGTATAAGACCAAAATTAAAATATTCAGTATTTACAGACAAACTGGTGCCGGGGGATAGTAACTAAATAGATATAAAAGAGGACCTACGATAGATTTATGAACACAAAAGTGATGAACAACCGAAATACAATCGAATCAGCCGTCTCATGAAAATAATTAATTCTTGGAACTTAATCCCTGGAGCGTCAACCAATGAATTTGACACAATGGCCAATAAGATATTAAGCCATCTACACAAGGGAGCGGATCTCGAAAAAATTCAAAACATAATCGCAAGTGATCTAGTAGCTGTATATGGTTTCTACCGACATGAAATTGATACAAGATCTTCTGCCCAAGAGATTATCGATTGGTGGATTGCGCTATAATATTAAAACATGACAAGAGAAACTAAATATCTATTTCTAGCCATCACCACAAATTTGTTGGTGGCATTTTTAATATTCTATGTAATCGTAGATTTTAGTTTATCTGAGATAACGAATTTTATAGCTGATTTTCTGCTTAATTTATTGGTAGGAATTAGCGGATTTTACCTTACGGGCTATTACATTGGAAATGCGCTCGCCAAATGTAAAAGAATCCGCATCTCGTACGGATTTTTATCAGCATTTTTAATATTGCTCATTGGTACCGTTGCGGGATCCACGGTTGGCTTTATCCAAGAAGGCTTACCTGCTCCTGCACAGCATCACTATTCGCTTATTGAAAACATAACAGATTACTATTTTAAACCGCTATTTTGGGTATATTTCTTTGGCTTTATTCCTACTTTAGTATTAGGAATAGTGTTGGGGTTATATTTGGAAAGAAAACCAGGTAGTAAAGAATTGAACTATGATAGGGAATAACCGCTTTTCAATGTCAAGTCCTTACTAGTTGCCAACACTAAGTGGTGCCAGCATCTTAATTTGATATGATAATGTGTTTAAATATTGAAATAAAAGATATAGGTAATTATATACGAATAGAGCCTTTGCAAAGACTTTATTATGAATCTGAATCAGACTGGGACAAAAACTGGATAAGCACACAGATAACTGTAGCTGCAGGAGCCTTTAGCGGAACATATACTGCTGATTTGACGACGTTTGATTTTAAAAATTTCAAACACGATTTAAACAATCTGTACGATAATCTAAATGGAAGCTTAGAATTTAGAGATCTCGAGGGGTATCTCAAACTAATTATTAAAGGAGATGGAATAGGTCATTTCAACCTGCAAGCTACCTGTTGTGATAAGCCGGGACCCGATTCAGCCGAATTACGTTTTGAACTTTCATTTGATCAAACGTTTATAAGACCTATGGTAAATAGTCTAAAGGAAATCACCGAAAAATTTCCTGTTATAGGAGACTATTAGAGATCAGAATTTGCATTCATAACTAATTGACACCTCGCTACCAAAAAATTAATCTTATAGAAAGAAGTGATGAGAAACTATACGGCATTTTAAGATGATACGACAATGGAAGTAAATTTTGATATAGCTGACAATCACGCATTAAGTTTTGCTGGAAGGCATATATCGATCTTCATAACAATTTTGATTTGGTAAATTTCAAATACAACGTAGCTGAAAGAGAAATTAAACTACATTGGAAAAAATCATCCGGCGATTGGGTTAAAGAAGATGAACTTTCAAATCTCGTTCTTATCCATAGCAGTGTGACTTTCTTGAAAGTAATAGCGCAAGACGAAAAAAGTATCTATGCCGATGATATCTGTTTAGCGGAAGTTACATTTTTCCCGTCAACAACAAGAGAAATAAATGACAGCTTTGTCCCTCAATCAAAACCAAAAGAGGGAGACGACATCTTGTATATTTTTGAAAAAGGACTGGTGATCCGGATTCATTGCGAGGAAATTGAACTAAGATATGGAACAACGACTTGTTAAGGTCAATCCTCATCCACCAAAAAAAACTAATGTTTATAGGACAAAATCGGGCTATTCAAATTAAATAACCATCATGGATTGGGCATATGTAGTAAAACATTGGGTATTTACACTAACAATATCACCTTTAGTTTTACAAATTATCAAAGAGATAATGCCATATGGCGAAGAGACCACGAGCCTGCTCGGAATATACCCGGTCATTTTAATATTTAGTTGCATACTTTCCATACCTACTCTTATCGCTTATATAATTGCATACAATGTAACTCGAGATCTGACCTACAAAACCAATTGTCTATTTCGGTGATAGGGGTCCAGTCGTTTCGTGCATGTAGGGCCAATTATTTCGCTGGTCATTGGGCCACTTTCCGATTACAATAATATACAATTCATTTAAGATTCAAGTTTCTTTTTTCGTCTAAAAGATTCTCCGTTGAGTTCCACCCTGTGAGATGAGAATGTTATCCTGTCCAGTATAGCGTCAGCTATCGTACTTTCGCCTATCAGGGCATGCCATTTCTCTACCGGTATCTGAGTAGCGATGATCAAAGAGGACTTGCCGTACCTATCTTCTATAATGTCGAGCAATGCTGTCCTGGCCTGTTGGTCTATCGGCGTTAGCCCAAAGTCATCCAGGATGAGCAGGTCAGCTCTCTCGATCTTTTTAAGGAGTTTATGATAAGTTCCGTCCAATCTGGCCATTTTCACCATATCAAAGAACCGTCCGGTATTCAGATAAAGTGTTTTCAGCAGCATCTGACAGGCCTTTACGCCAAGACACTGGGCAAGAAAGCTTTTTCCC
Source organism: Sphingobacterium micropteri (assembly GCF_014692515.1). Taxonomy (GTDB): domain Bacteria; phylum Bacteroidota; class Bacteroidia; order Sphingobacteriales; family Sphingobacteriaceae; genus Sphingobacterium; species Sphingobacterium micropteri. The sequence continues at coordinate 30,801 of NZ_JACOIK010000004.1, forward strand.
GATCCGGCAGGCCCCGTCAGGATGATATTTTCCCTCCGGTTTACAAAGCCAAGGGACAGTAACCTCTCGAACATATTCCTGTCCAGCCCCCGTGAGGCTGTATAGTCAATGTCCGTAGCGGCCGCTCTTTCTTTGAAGGAGGCCCGTTGGATCAGGTTGTCGATGTTTTTGTTCTGGCGGGCCTCCCATTCGGCATCGATGACCGTTGCGATAAAGTCATCCAGGTGCATCTCACGGTAAAGGTTTTCAGTCAGGCTCGCATGGTAGAGATCTGCCATGGTGTTCATGCGCATCCTGCGCATTTTTTCGATTGTTGTGTTTTCGTTCATATAAGTTATAGTTAAAGGGGTCAATTTGTTCCATAATATCCTTATCGATAGATGGATGCATCGCGCAGGTTGCCGTGCTGGGGAATGTGAAAAGTGTCGGCGACTTCTATGTCTACTGCGTCCAGTTTGTTCTTCAGGATATTTTTTATTGTCCGATAGGATGCCCGCTCATGTGCGAGGGCCCTTCTGCATGCATTCTCTAGCCGTCCCGGACCATATGTTTTTACCAGCGCAAGTATTCCCTGTGCCTGCTTATAGGCAAGTTCCGGATAGCTGTACTGTGTAATGAGCCGGCGTATATATTCCCCGGCCGATACGCCGACGGCCAAAGCCCGCTGTTCAAAGTATGTGGGGTTCCAGTCGCTATAGGCCTGATGCGATGAGGGCATATGGTCGCCCACGGTACTGTAGTTGCCGGGCCTCAGGCTCCTTGGGTGCTTGGCTATCCGCTGGTAGCTGTAGAACACCTCTACGGTTTCGTTGTTGTACTGGACTTCCACATGGTGTCCGATATAACGGTGGGGAACGCTATAATAGTTTTTGTCGGCACCCAGGTAGATGTGGGATATTTTCTGCACTTTGGCGCGCCTGAAGTAACGCAGGCTATATTTTGCTGCCGGCAATGGACCAAGGTGCTCCCTTTCCAGGTCGATGAACTGGCTCCGCCTGGTAGATGCCCCATGGGAGAACAGGTAATCGTTATAAAGGACCAATTGTTCGGCAATGGCGGTATTGAGTTCCTTTAAGCTGAAAAAGGTCTGTTTGCCCAGCGGATAAAAGATGCGCTGGTAGACCAGCGTAACACTACGTTCCACCAATGCTTTGTCCTGGGGATGGTAGGGCCGTGCGGGATCCACTACACAGCCGTGGAAAAGTGCAAAGTCGGCAAGGGTCTTGTTGATCTCGGGCGCATACCTGGAACCCTTGCTTACCGCAGAGCGGAGATTGTCAGATACAATGGCCTGCGGCACTCCGCCGGACCACTGCAGGCAGCTGTCCAGGCAGTCGATGAAGTCTTCGCGCCTTTGACTGGGCACCGCCTTGACAAAGGTATACTGGCTACAGGGGAATACGGCCACGAATACCTCAACAGGAACTACCTGACCGGTATCCTTATCCACATAGGACATCTTTTTGCCACAGAAGTCAACAAAGAGTTTCTCTCCGGCCTTGTGCTGCAGCTTGCCCGATGCCTTTAACTTTCCTTTCCAATTTCTATAATGCGTGGTAAATTGAGTGTATCGGTACCCCCCGGGGTATGACTGCAGATAGGACTCCCATATCTTCTGTAGGGTGGCACCGGGTCTCTTGAGTTCGTCCTGGATCTTGGTGAACTCTGAGGAGAGTATTTCGTAACGTTCCTTTTCGGTCTGGTCTTCTTCGGTAAAAAGATCGTACAGCTTGGAATCGTCCATCGATAGCAGCTCGCCATATTGCAGATCCAAAGCATTGAAGCGCTGCATGTAGCTGTTTACCGTCTTGCGGTTGATATTCATCATCTGGGCTACCTTGCGGTTGCTGAGTCCTTTATCTTTTAAAAGGATAAGTGTTCTAAGTTCCATTATGTCTTTCCGTTGTCCTGCCATACTGCTGTAATAGATTATACAGCCGTAACTTATGCAGTTTTATGGAAAGTGGACCAATGACCTCCGTTTTCAAGGATTGAAATGGACCGATGACTTCCGAAATGAAGCCGTTTTTTTGGACCGATGACTTCCGAAATAATTGGACCAGTATCCCGAATTAGCTGGACCAGTGACATCCGTTATAGACACCAATATCATTAAATCAATATTAATCCTAGTTACAGTAATTGGAATGATCATTACTTTTGGAGCAATCGGTATAAGTCCTATATATGAATTCTCCATCTCGTACTCTATTACCGCGATAGTTATCGCCTACTCGATGAAAATGCAAATTCACCAACGATCTGATTAGATGATATTAAAACCCGTCGTCCAGTACTATTCTAATAGATGCTATTTAGGATAACAAACTGACTGGAAAACAACATCATATTTTCGTAAACGAAGAGAGTTTTTGCTTTGCGGGCATTTTTTTATAGTTTTATGGTAAACTAAAGATAAACTCTTGAAGAATTCCAAGAACGAACTAGATGACAATAAACTCCCTGTTGGGTGGCGCATTTTCATTATTGTTTTCGTGATTACGCTATTAATTTACCTGCTCTTCAATGGGGGGAATGGAGCTGGCTGGTATCCTGGTCAGCCAATACATATGAGGTAAAGCTGAAGTTATTTTATCTTTTTTGTTGCCGAAAAGGCGTATTTTAGCCCCCAATAATTTCATAATAACGGAAAGAATAGCAAGTGTTAATAACAATAAAGAGGCAGGGTTATCGTAAAAAGATTCTATATTGACACTAACAATATGTATTTTGTCATAGTTTCTAAGTACTTATAGTTTACTTGTCAGGATTATCCAACAGCAGATCATCGATACCTAATTTAGCCATCGCATCATCGAAATCTGAATTAAGCGTTCTAAGCTCGATAATTATCCGTTTTTTCCTTTCTAACGGAGTACCATTATCTATAAGTTCTCGAATTAAACCCTTTATTTTTAGTTTTGTAGCAACATCCATAAACCAAATATAGAGAAAAATCAATTATATTTGCGAGGAGCATTTCCAATTGTTAAGAAGTCAATAGTAAACCAGCGTTATGATTAAATACGTTTTGTTCTTCCTATTTATTATATTCAGTTCATGCGCAACGAATGTAGTAAACAAAATGTACGACGTCGTACTCATAGAAAATAGTGAGATATATTTTGGAAACGAAAATTATTTCAGTTCGAGTGAAACGATCGTTGAAGGAACTCCAGTCAAAATCCAAGCAAAAGTTTCGCGAAAAGGATATCAAAAAGTAAGATATGGTAATCGCTTAGGGTATATACATTCGCCAAAGTATCGAGTCAAAGGGTCAAGGAGAATTACAACCGATTCAATACCCAACTATTTCGTAACAGCGAGTAGCGACACGTCTAATAGTACTAGGACGGTCACAAATAAATACCGACCGTCATCAGGTACTGTACACGTTAAAGGCTACTATCGCAAAGATGGTACGTATGTACGTCCACATACTAGAAGAGCACCTAGAAAAAGGTAGTCTATTAGGATTCAAGCCTCCTAGTCAAAGAGAAGAGGAAATAAATAAAAATGCAGCTTGACAGAGTGAAAAAACAATTAAAATATTTTGTAAGAAAAGGAATCATTAAAAGCAACAGAGCTCTCATCAAATTAAAAAGCGGTGGATATGGTAAAAGGGAAGTTGATGTGTATTATATATAGATTATATGAGAGACAAACTATTACTCAATCAATACCATAGCCAACTCGCCATATTGAGAAAGATTATCAATTCATGGAGCTTAATTCTTCGGTCTCCAACGGATGAATTTGACACGATGGCCAATAAGATATTAAGCCACATACACAAGGGTGCGGATCTCGAAAAAATTCAAAACATCATCGCAAGTGATCTAGTAGCTATTTATGGTTTTTATAATCACGAAATTGATGCAACAGCTTTTGCGCAAGAAATCATAGACTGGTGGGTATTGGAGCAAAGCGTTTAAAAATAATATAATAACTTTCATTAGAATAAAGTATACGTCTATAAAAAAAATAACTGATATTGCCTTTTCAAGTGGTATTTCCTATTTTTAGGAAAAGAAATTATTGAATAAATACATATTAGGCTTAGGTTATGAAAAGTATATCTCTACGGCATGAGTTGAAGAAATACCCGGATGTTAAGGTGCAGCTTCTTCCGACTAAAGGGAGAACCCATTGACATGAGAGTATTGTTAATTAAACTACTATGTACATACCAAAAATTAACACATTAGAGGATATTGCCGACATCCTTGCTTTTATTGATCGATTTAGTTTCGGTATATTGATTAGTATTAACCAAAACCGAGTGATCGGTACTCATATCCCAATTCTTTCAAATAAGGATCCTAATAAATTGAAGCTTCACACGCATATTGCGCTTGCTAATAACCAGTGGAAAGAAATTGAGGGGCAGGAAGTTCTGGTAATTTTCAGTGAACCCCACGCTTATATTTCTCCTACCAACTATTTAAAAGAGGAAAGTGTACCAACGTGGAATTATATGGCCGTCCATATTTATGGGAATGTATCCATACTATATCAACCTAACCAGATTTCGGACGTCATGCAACGGACTATGACCAAATATGAACCTGAGTATTATGAAAAGTGGTTAAAACTACCTGATGATTTTAAGGACAAAATGTTAAAGGGTATTGTCACTTTTGAGATAGATGTCACGGAAATACAGGCCAAGGCTAAGCTTAGTCAAAATAAAAGCCAAAAAGAGATAGATAATATTATTGAAGACCTAAACGATAGCCAAATCCCAACCGATTCACTATTAGCGGAGTATATGAACCACTATTCAAAGAAATAATGCAGGTATAACAAGAGTTAGATACAGCGTAGCTATATTTTACGACTATAAAGATGAAACCTTTATAGAAGTGGTGATTAAATGGCGAGCCGACGAATAATTAATTCAAGAATTCGAACGATTGTTTTTATTCCGCTACCGTCCCGGTACCTTCTATCGAGGCCGCCAAAAAACTGGCTAAGATTTTGGATACTACGGTCGGCTACTTACTGGGAGAAAACGAACAGGCTGACCTATTTAAAGACCCCGCTATGTTAAAAAGGTTTCAGGATATTGCAACACTGCCCGAAAAGGAAAAGGAATGCCTGCTCACTACCGTTGATCACTTTATTAAGGCAAGTAAGATTTCTTTGATGTAAAAAAGCCCGGACTAGCCGGGCTTTTGCTCTTTATTCAAATTCGGGATAATTAATAGGGTATTTGTTCTCCTTTAAAAGTTCTATAATTCCTAAAGGGTTCATTACTATTCCTATGTATGCTTTTCGGTTTTCTCCTTCTAATTTCCCTACATCTTTAGAAGGCTTATTAACGTTCCACACATACCAATTTCGCGATACCCTGATTGGTTCTTCCCCGACCTTTGAGCCGTAATCATTCGTATCTCTAAATAATATCTGCGATGTGTTGCCGACTTCTGCTGTATTTCCAATGCTTTCCCAAAGGTTCATTTTCAAACCCAGCTTTGTTACACAATGGGCGTAAAACTGCACTTCTCCACTTACGATCTCTGATAAATCGGGATTGACATCGATTGGATGTTTTTTTGTAAAAGCCCTGATTACATCGCTGTTCAGCTGGGTAAGGTCGCTAACGACATATTGAAAATACTTCTTGCTATTCTCGTCTATCTTAACAGAAAAGACATCGCCTAATTTTGTGTTTGCTCTTGCCATTATTTGATACCGAATTGCCACCAGTTTTTTGGTGCGATTGAATTAACCTTATTTAAAAGTTATCCACCATTCCTGACCAGACCATATTGATTGATTAATGTTTGCTCCCAAATTCGGGATTGTGTCTTGGACAGTCCAGCTGCTCCGTTTATTACACGATAATCTAACAATGACCTCGCTGTTTCTGAATTTAAATGCTCCCCAAACCTTACTGTGGCGTCCCTACCTGTAATCCCTATATATTTAACATTACCAGCAGCATCCAAACCTTCATATACCAAGTGGGTTCCTTTAACTACCCCCTTAGCGGCAAGCCGTCCCATCACTTTCCCCATCAACCAACCCATTGTCCTTGTTCCAGCGGTTGCTCCAATAAAGTACGTTTCTGGATAGACCGCTGTTAAAGCTTCTGAGGCCATTGGCCCTGGCTTATACCAAAATCCAGGTTCGACCCGTTGTCCTCTCTCAAAATTATAAGCTACAAATGATGCATGTTCAAAATGAAGCGCGTCATATTCGTTGCCTCCTGAAGACCTGACATAATCATACTCGCCAGTTGCATAGTTATACCGGTACTCATTGGGAGGAAGCGACAAACCCACGTACTTTTCAGCCAGCGGATCCACCACGTTCCATCTCCCTATCTCCGCATCATACAGCCTCGCGCCGTAACGATACTGCGCGCCCAGCTCGTCCTGTATCTCCTTACCATTGTAAAGATACTTATTGATACCCGAAGTTACAAGAGCCTTGGCTTTAAGACCGGTTGCCCTGGGCCGGAAAAACTACCTCTTCGCAGGTAGCCATGAAGCAGCACAACGGTCGGCGATGATCTATTCCTTCTTCGCTATCTGCAAGAAGCATGAGGTCAACCCGTTCAAAATGGGAAATAAGAATACACCAAAATTGGCAACCAAAAAATTTCCTGTTATAGGAGACTATTAGAGATCAGAATTTGCATTCATAACTAATTGACACCTCGCTACCAAAAAATTAATCTTTATAGAAAGACGTGATGAGAAACTATACGGCATTTTATGATGATACGACAATGGAAGTAAATTTTGATATAGCTGACAATCACGCATTAAGTTTTGCTGGAAGGCATATCGACCTTCATAACAATTTTGATTTGATAAATTTCGAATATAACGTAGCTGAAAGAGAAATTAAACTACATTGGAAAAAATCATCCGGCTATTACGTTTCGTTTTGTGCCACTATAAGAGATTAAGAAGCTACCTTGCCGCTTGGAAAAAAAATAGCGCGACATAAAAACTAATCCTTAAAGATTAGTTTATGAGGAAGTAAGGTCTAGAAAATAAATAGTTGACATAAATAGAGATATAATAAATTTTATTACTATATTTATCGTAGGTTTATATTTATCTTTGCGGCCATTTATGAGATAAGTTTGTCATGAAAAATCAAATCTTTTGTAACTGCGGTTAGCGATATATGTCTCGGCCTTATATCGACTTCCATCAAATTGTTCGAAAATTACTTTTCCCTTGTTTTCATTTCTCCGAGAAAAGTTGGTCAAAAGAAAATCAGAGGTAAGACCTATTTTATCATTAGAATAATGATCGAGCCGTACGGACTCCCCGATTCTCCAGTTAGTCCTGTATTTGCTATACTCGCCCATACTCTTTACGTCTATGATAGTATATTCTCCGGAGACTTTCTCGGAGCAGCCTGCCAAAAAGAACATTGACAAGATGAAAGCCCATACATAAAGGTCATTTCTCATAATGATCCAATTTTACTACTGGATTTGTATTAACATTTCATGTCTATTTCGATGATACAGGGTCTTCGCTGTCTAATTCCATTGTCTTGCGGTTCAATTCTCCTGAAGCCTTACTCTCCTGCAGGTGGTGGTCCAGCCCACCATCTAACATCGATTCAAATAAGTGTTTCAGCATAGGGGCAAAAACTCCGTCGGCATAATCCATTTTCTTGCCCTCGTAAAGGCCCTTCATCGCTTCTTATTTGAAGCGCTCAAAATCGAATTTGTGGTTATTCATGATCTGTGTCTAATATAAAAAGTATTTATACGACAGTCAGTTTACACACTCAAATTTGGCTTAATTTGTCATTGACAAGGCTGGATTATTTAAGCAAATAATCTCTGTTGATGGATTTCACGGTTATTTCAATCTCTCGTTTAACGTATATATCTCTAAATTTCACTAGACTATCTAAGCTTTCGTCCTCTGGATGCGGAAGAATAGCGTGATACACATATTCCTGACCTGTTAATCTATATCTTACTTTTACTGCCAATAATTTTATGTCTTCAGTTTCTATAATTCCAATATCATCCGGTATATCGACTTTTAATGCATTGGTAAAAACAAATGGAAAATCCTCGTCAATGTCTATTTTTTGAAGTTCGTGAATAATTGCTCCGTATGTAGCATTCTTTAATCCTTTTTTACTAAACAACAAGCGGTATCCAATTTTGCTAAAAGCAATTAGGTATGCAGACTTTAACAGAGCACTTTTATTTATCTGATGAGTATAGTTAATTTTAAAATTCATTTTTAAACCGTCCCAATTCCGAAATACCCCTCGACTCTCAAGCAGTTTTACCGTCCGTTCAGGCAATCCTATTTTTATTTTGGCACCTTCTCCGTCAATCCTACCTACCAATTTACCGCTAACTTTACCCTCCAAAATATCAGGGACAGAGAACTTAGCTTCAATAGGCTCTACACCACGCTTAAAGTTTTGATATTTGAAAAAATTAAAAATCTTTTTATCCTTCGTATAACCATCACTGTTGTTATATTCCTTGTCTGTTAAAACTAGTGGCTTACCTTTCAGACTATTCTGGGGCACATGCTCAATTGTGAGTTTATGTATATCCTTTTTATGATACGCTCGAAGCGACAAAGGGCATATATACATATTTTCAAAATCGATGATATTTCCCTTCGCATCTAAATGTGTCAGTCGAAACACCTCCATTGTTTGAATGAAGTCATGTGAATATCTATCGAAAATTTTTTGTGCGATATCGGCATTTTTCATGGTCATTATTTACTCAATTATCTACAATTCCAATAAAGGGGTGGTATGTGTAACACTGTCTGCATTCACCTTTAAAATATCGGCATAAACAACATTTATATTATCATTTTTTATCGGCTTGAATATTGATCTAATAAAATCCATTGGCGGAGCTGGTTCAACTAGCGTTAACAATTCATTCCCCGCAGTACTAAAAACATCAATGGGGAGTGTTACCAGGGGAGTATTTGCTTTTACTTTAACAACGAGCACCTTAGGCCCCGCGATGAAAACTATATCGGCATCTTGGCTTCTTGTATGAATTTGGTAATTAACAAATGTACCCGGTTGTATTAGTCCAATCTCAGTTAATAATGCCCTATCCGCGTATGATATATTATGTTCTTCCGAAAGAATTTTATCATCCGAACCCGTGAAAAGAAAATTATTAGATCCTTTTCTTATCGCAAACCGTGCAACCTTATTAAATACCTCTGCCTCTTTTTGAGATAAATTTCGAAGCAGTTCCAATGTACGCAGAGAATAAGATTTCGGTTGCTTTACTTCTCCAGCCAATATCTTGCCCCATAATGCCTGCATATTTTCATTAGATACATCTTCTATAATCTTAAAAAAGCGTGATATCCAGTCGACATCGACGGGCTCATCGGTAACAGCATCCTCATCTTTCAGCTGTTCAGCAGCATATGCTGTTATACTTTCAATATTCAATTGCCTCTTCTGTTCCTGAAAATCAAGTCTTTCTTGAGTCCTAATTGATAACTCTGGATTTGATATAGAGCTTTCTTCTGAAAGTAACGCTAACTCTTTTGGAGAAGAAATAGCTATACCTTCTTTATTATATTCAATGCCCCCCGTTGATGAAAAATTTTGCTTAACAGCGTCGGCCATAATCTTCATTTCCTCAGCTCTTGCTTCCGCTAATTTTTTAATTTCATAGGCTTTTGTGTTTGCGTCTATCTTATCAAAATATGACTTAGACAGACGTCCTACAGATTTTGACAAAATATCCAGTAACTTATCCATTGGTAGGACCTTTCCAAGACCTAATATATCGTTCATTGTCGTCGTAATTTACTAATCCTCGTCCCCCAACTTCAACATCGCATTCGCCAGGCCACGTGCAGAATCATCATACTCCTCATGTGGATAGCCGTGTTTTTCGTTCAGCATAAAAAACTCACGATATAGGTCAAAAGGATTTTGAGAACCACCTACCCATGTAATTACAATATCTAAAATATCCTTCATCACAGGCTGGAAGGTCATACGGCCATCCGATCCACGTACCCCACCACCATCAGACTTACGCTTGCCAAGGTTTAAAAAGATATTTTTCTCATCATAGATAATATCGCGCATCTCCTTATACTCCTCTCCTTTAGGCAAATGATCCATGAGTAGTCTCCGAATACCTTTGTAATAAAGATTGTATTTTTCTTCTGGGTTATCCAGTTGCTTGCCCACTAACTCACGAAGCTCGTCGATCTCTTTCAAGTTTCCTGCTTCGCCATCAATAGTGAGTTGTTTGCCTTTCTTTTCATGGGCACGTTGTAGAAGCTCCAATCGCTCAAGATCCGCTTGGCTTACCTCCTTCTCCTGTTGAATCTTTTTCTTGTTATTTTCTTCCATATATTAAAGTTTATTAATTGATTTCGAATACGGCTTTTATTTTTTCACTCGCTTCTCGGACGGTATCCTCATCCCAAGTGATCGGGTTTAATTTCGATATAGCGGGTTTATAGTCGGGATAGTGTTCCTTAAAGGCTGCGTGGTAATTCTTATTGTAAAGTTCCTGCTGGTACCACGTATAGAATGAATACACCAGGGACTTGTGAATTTCATTTTCTTTGGCAAATCGCTCAACAATATAGTCATTCTTGATATAGGTCTTGATGTAATCAAAATTTGCCCTAGGCATAAAATAGTCCCGTGCAAAGCTGTTGGCTTTCTCTTCGATCAGGAAGAGGTCTTCATCGTCGGAAAGGTGATAGCTATTAGTCTTGATTGCATCGTAATCGAACAAGACGTGGTGCAGTTCGTGCAAAAGCGTAAACCAAATAGTCGGATATTTTTTTTGATTATCCGTTAATACGATACAAGGTTTATCATTGATAATGAATGTGGCTCCTCTTACATGCGTAGTGGTTAAATAGTTTTGAAAGATTACGGTCACCCCTACATTATATAACGCTCTACACACTGTATAAAGACCGTTCTTGACGTCTTGCGAATAGGGTTTCATGTTCGCAATGACATCCTTAAGACGTTCCCGGTCGTACTCATTTGTGTTGTCAATCAACCGAAAGGTCTGATAAGCTGATCGCACCCAGAAATCCTTCATCTTGTCCGAGAACTTACGTTTCGTCCTGCTGTATAACGGTGTTACTAATTCTTGTTCAAACTGGCGGATCGAATCATAACCGAAGTAATGTAATACACGATCTACCAATTCATCTATATCGTCTGAATTATCAAAAAAGCCTAATTTTGTCAACGCCTTAACGTCAAAGTTCTTCATCAGGAACCTCACCTTGCGGGCACGGTCGATAGAAGCGATATTTTCGGCATTTTGGTTCTTGAGAACCATTTGGATAAAGTCGTCTACATTTATCTCCAGAAATTCGGCAATCTTGACAACATGAATGAGGTTTGGTTGCTTGGCGGTACCATTGATGATATCTTCAAATACATCCTTATCAACATTAAGGAGCTTCAATGCTTTGGTCTTGGTAACACCATATTCGGCTATTTTTTCTTCAAAACGGGCTTTTAGATCCAGTGACACATCGTCGTTAAAAATGTCTTCAAGTAGCTTATCGATATCTCTATTTTTCACTTTTGAAAGTATTTACCCTTCAAATATAGAGATAATTTATTTATAAATACAAAATAAAGGGTAAATACCCTTTATTTAACAAAAAATCATTTTTAATCCTCATACTTTATAAACTTTCCACTCCCATAAGTATTAATAATTAGTAAGCCCTCATCGCCATATCCGGCGTAGCCATAGTATCCAACAAATGTTATATAAAAGTCAGTGCCCTTAATTTCATACAAATCACCAGGACCATCTGTTATCGAAATTTCGTATTTGCCGGCCTTTAACTGATGTGGCGTAAAAATGAAATCTATTTCATTACCGTCTTGATCTAACGTCCCAGCGTCTAATTCCTGTTTTATATAAACTTCATCTAGTGCGTATTCAGAAGCAACATGGAGCACATCACCATTAAATGATGTCGTTACAAATAATATAAAGATGCATAGTATATTTTTCATAATTTATCTTGATTTAAAATTCTTTTTGTTAGTATATTACCGTAGTCTTCGTTAAAAGCAACTACAGTTTCCAATGTTGTTCGGAACAGATATTTAGCACGTAAATTAACCTCGAGGCTAGTTCCATCTTTTCCGTTTCTATATCTAGGTAAACATGACAGTGATTTAGCGTATGCAAATGCTTATCTGCATGGATTTCACCAATTTATATTTTTTCTATTTTCTGAATAAAATTACATTTTTTTTGTTCTTTCTAACAGATAAACTCAAAAATAAGCTACACAGGCATGTTGATAACTTTAAGAACCATTTAACTTTTCGTAGTGAAAAAGCGAGCTGGCAAATATCAATAATAATTCAGTCGCTAAATCTGCTCTGTATGTTTTCTGGTTATTGTTTGGCGGAATAGATCCACCGAAATGATCTCATCAACGCTTATCCCGTAGTACCGCGCTATTTTGACCAAAAGCTCTATAGGCGGCTCGGCCATACCATACTCATACTTGGAATAGCGCGTGCGGGTGATACCCAGCTCATCGGCAAGCTGTTGCTGTGACCGCCCCTTCCTTCCGCGCAGATACCTCATATTGTCAGCCAGATACAACATTGTTCTAAATTTGAACAACAAACATACTAATATTTTTAGTATTTCGCGATAACTTTGTATGAAATTTAACAGGAAAGGTATAGCATGGAACGCGCAATAGTACACATGGACCTGGATACGTTTTTCGTATCCTGCGAGCGCTTGAACAACGACAAGCTGAGGGGTGTGCCGGTGATTATCGGTGGTGGCGAACGCGGGGTGGTAGCTTCCTGCTCCTATGAGGCTCGCTATTATGGGGTGCGCTCGGCCATGCCCATCAAGATGGCGCTGCGGCTATGCCCGGAAGCCAGGGTGATGAAGGGTGATATGGAAAAGTATTCCAAGCTCTCCCATACGGTGACGGAGGTGATCGAAGAAAAAGCGCCCGTCGTGGAGAAAGCCAGTATCGATGAACACTACCTCGACATCACGGGTATGGACCGTTTTTTTGGCGCGTATAAATGGACGGAGGAACTAGCCCAATCCATCACCTACCATACGGGGCTGCCGATCAGCTTTGCGCTTTCGGTAAACAAAACGGTGGCCAAGATTGGCACCGGCGAGGCGAAGCCCATCGGCAAGAAGGAGATCAGCGCCGCAATGGTGCGTCCTTTCCTGAATCCACTGTCGATCAAAAAGATACCCATGGTGGGCGATGCCACCTTTCAGCTACTCTCGCGTATAGGCATCCGCCAGATACATACCTTGGCGGATATGCCAATGGAGGTATTGCAGCAGATGATCGGCAAGAATGGCATCGACCTCTGGAAGAAAGCCAACGGCATAGATTACACGCCTGTAGAGCCTTACACCGAACGCAAATCGATTTCGACAGAGCATACTTTCGGGCAGGATACGATCGATCTGGCCAAACTGCGCAGCATAATCGGCGGTATGGTGGAAAAGCTTGCCTACCAGCTACGCAGCGAGCAGTGGCTGACTGCTACCGTGGTGGTCAAAATACGCTACTCTAATTTCGACACCGAGACCAAGCAGTGCCGTATCCCCTATACTTCGGCGGACCATACGCTATCGCGTTGTGTGATGGAATTGTTCGATAAATTGTATAACAGGCGCATGCGCATCCGGCTGATCGGTGTGCGCCTGACGAATCTGGTGCGCGGCAGCCTGCAGATCAATATCTTTGAGGATACGCAGGAAATGGTGGCGCTCTATCAGGCGATGGATCGCATCAAAAACCGCTTTGGTGTGGACAAAGTGGGCAGGGCATCGGGATTCAAGGGGTTATCCCGGGAGGAGGTTTAAGCATGTACCTGAACTGCCACTCCTACCACAGTCTGCGCTACGGCACGCTTTCATTGGAAACGCTGGTGCAGCAGGCGCTTGCCTGCGGGGCAACTTCGCTCGCCTTGACGGACATCAATACCGTGACGGGGATCTATGATTTTGCCAAAATATGCCGCGAGGAAGGGATAAAACCTGTGGCGGGCATGGAATTCCGTGAGGGAAACCGGCTACTCTACATCGGCTTGGCGAAAACGCAACGGGGTATCGGGGAGCTGTGCCGACTGCTCACGGCCCGCAACTGCGAGGGTATACCGCTCCCCGATCGGGCTCCAGATTTCCAAGATGTCATCACGATCTATCCGCTTTCCAATGTGCCGCAGCAGCTGAGGGAGGACGAATATATCGGCATCCGCCCCAGCGAATTGAACCTGCTGGTACAGGAAAAATGGAAAAGCTTGTTGCCGCGCATGCTGGCGCTAAACCCGGTAACGGTATCGGGCAAAAAGGAGCATAACCTGCACCGTATCCTGCGCGCTATCGACCTGAACGTGGTGCTGTCCCGCTTGTCGGAAGATGCTTGCTGCCGTGCCGATGAATATATGCGGCCTGCCGGGGAACTAATAGAAATATTTGGGGATTACCCACCGCTCATAGCCAATACGGCGCGCGTAATGGAAGCTTGCGATTTTGCGTTTGATTTTAAAACACCCAAAAACAAAAGGCACTATACAGGAAACCGTGAGGGTGATATCAAGTTGTTGACGGGGCTGGCTTATGCGGGTTTGAAAAAGCGTTATGGGGAGAAAAACCGATCTGCGCGGGAGCGTGTGGAAAAAGAGCTGAGGGTAATCGATGAGCTGGGATTCAGCGGTTATTTCTTGATTACCTGGGATATCGTTCGCTACAGCAACAGCATGGGCTTTATGCACGTGGGCCGGGGCAGCGGGGCGAACAGCATCGTGGCATACTGCCTCGGCATTACGGATATATGCCCGTTGGAGCTTGATCTGTATTTTGAGCGCTTCCTGAACCTCAACCGCAAGACACCGCCGGATTTTGATATTGATTGGAGCTGGCAGGAAAGGGATGTAATATTGCAGTATATATTTGACCGCTATGGCAAGGAACATGTGGCTTTCTGCGGCACGAATGTGGAATTTAAGTACCGCTCGATATTCCGGGAGGTGGGCAAGGTATTTGGTCTGCCAAAGGAGGAACTGGACGGGCTGGCAACCCAGCCGATGGAGCTGCACGATAACAACGCGGTGGTGGCGGCTGTACACAAGTATGGCAAGATGCTCGAAAAGTTTCCTAACCAGCGGAGTATGCATGCCTGTGGGATATTGATATCGGAAACGCCGATAACCGATTATACGGCTCTGGAGATGCCGCCCAAGGGTTTTCCGATTGTGCAGTTTGATATGCATGTGGCGGAAGATATCGGTTTTGAAAAGTTCGATATCTTGAGCCAGCGGGGTCTGGGCAGCATCAATGACGCGGTTAAACTGATCAGGAAAAACCGGGGCATACAGGTAGATATTCGGGATACGACGCTCTCCAAGGGGGAAATGCGCTGCAATGATTTTCTGGCCCGCGGCCAGACGATCGGCTGCTTCTACATTGAGTCGCCGGCCATGCGCGGGCTGCTGCGCCGCCTCAAGTGCGACAACTACCCGACGCTGGTGGCGGCTTCTTCCATCATCCGCCCGGGGGTGGCGCAATCGGGTATGATGAAGGAGTATATATTCCGGCATAACTATCCGGATCGTTTTGAGTATTTCCACGAGGTATTCGAGGAGCATCTGGGCGATACGTACGGTATCATGGTGTACCAGGAGGACGTGATCAAGATTGCGATGCATTTTGGTGGCCTATCGGCGGCTAATGGAGATATTCTACGGCGGGCCATGAGCGGAAAAGGTCGGTCGCTGTCGGCCTTGCAGCGGGTGAAGGACAACTTTTTTGCGTCCTGCGCACGTTTGGGGCATTCGGAGGAGCTGAGCCGCGAGGTGTACCGCCAGATCGAGTCGTTCGCTGGCTATTCGTTCTGTAAGGCGCATTCTGCTTCTTATGCGGTGGAGAGTTACCAGAGTCTTTACTTAAAGGTGTATTATCCGCTGGAATTTATAGTGGCGGTGATCAATAACCAGGGTGGTTTCTACCGCACGGAGGTGTATGTGCACGAGGCGCGTATGTCGGGCGCGCATATCTTGAACCCATGCATCAACAAAAGTGGTTATGAGACGACCTTATATGGCCGGGATGTGTATCTGGGCCTGATGCTCCTGCAGGGATTGGAAAGTAGGCTGGCGGAGGGTATCGTGGAAGAGCGTGAACGCAACGGCGACTTCGTGTCACTGGAGGATTTTGTGCGGCGTATACCGATCGGCATCGAGGGGGTGCAGCTGCTCATCTTTATCGGGGCTTTCCGTTTTACGGGGAAGTCGAAAAGTGAGCTGTTGGTGCAGGCAAGACTGCTGCTGGTAAATTTTAAAGCGGAACAGCGCATGCCACTTTTGCTGCGGGAACCGGCCAAGGAATGGTCGCTCCCGAAGTTGGAGCGTTCTTACTTCGAGGATGCTTTTGATGAGATCGAACTGCTGGGCTTTCCGGTTTCCTGCTCGCCTTTTGATCTGTTGCAGACGGCTTTTCGGGGAGATTTGATGGTGAATGACCTGGTGAACTGCCACAAGAAGCAGGTCCGGATGCTGGCTTATCTCATCGCGCGCAAGCATGTGCCGACGAAAAGGGGCGCAATGTACTTTGGTACGTGGATCGATGTGAACGGTGATTACTTCGATACGGCGCATTTTCCGGACTGCCTAGAGCGCTACCCTTTCAAGGGTGGCGGCTGTTATTTGTTGCTCGGCACGGTAGAGGTGGATTACCACTTCCCTACCTTGACGATCCATAAGATGGCCAAGTTGCCTTTTATCCCGGATCCGCGGTACAACCACGACCGCGATAGCCAGTACAAGATTCATCAGCAGATTCGTGAGGATGTGAGCATGACGCATCGCAAGCCTTATCCGCAGGAACACGAGATCGGGCTGCCGAGGCGGAAGATGGGGTGAAGATTTTTATTGGGTCATAGAAGCTCAGCCCGGAATTCAGCGATACCTTATAACTATTGTTCTTGATTTATTGTTATTTTCATCTAGCTTTTCCTTAATTTTATCATAAATCAACCGTTCAAACTTTTTGATTTCCTTCCTATTCTCAAAGTAATTAAAATCTTTATTCATTTTCTTTGTCTCGCCCTTATCGCGTTTTTCAAACTCTACTAAGGTTAATGTTGTTTCACCGCTCTTTCTTCCTCTGAGGAATGTTCGGACAACCTCTCCACTATCTTCGTAGAAAAAATCTACTTTCGAATAGTATCCTGTGTGATCAATTTCAAACTGTAGCAATGCCTGCGTAGGAAAAAGCGCTGGGTCGCTATTTTTTAAATTAACTATCGCACTTTTAACGCTGTCCAGCGGAGCAGCTATCTCCCATTTTTCGGCGAAGGGATAAGATCCTCCAAAACTACCTACCTTTCTTCGTAAAAGCTCGTACTCTGTTCTAAAATGGACATTTGATTAGGTTTTATTTTGGCTTCAAAAGACGTAAAAAAGTTTATTTTTTGTTTAGCTATTTCTAAAGATAAACATATTCTTGAGATAAAGAATAATAAAACGGAATCCCTCAATCGTATTCGAATATTTATCTCCTCATCCGACTCCTAAAATACCGCTCCGTCTCCTTGTCCATAAAATACACATAACACGCCTTCATACCACGACCTAGTAATACCCGGTACGTATTCTTGACCAACTGCACAAAATTCTCGCTTCCCTTCACCTGTCCATCGTGTTAGTTTTCCGAGAATCCCTCCCATTCGCCGGTATCCGGGTTATATTTAAGATCATTGCCAAAAATGACACCGGCATAGTCACACTCAAAGCCCTGTGCCGTATAGACACAGCCCACCTGATCGATACCTGCCTCGTCATAAGCCCAATATTGTGATTTGGGAATACCACGGCGCATACCTTTGGTATTCTCGTCTGCATTCCAAGGCCGTATATAATCTCCCACGACAACATCTTTGTGCAATTCCCCTTCGGCATCTGCCTGTTTGGTCCAAGGCCAACAGAAACCTGCCATCACCCGGCCGGTATAACCTTCTGCAACTTTATCACGAATGGCCTGCTCCAGTGCATGCGGACTTTCCATGATACGGAACTCGAAGGCATCCTCCTGTCGCCACTCGGTGGTAGCGATCTGCCGGATATGAAGCGTATGGTCGATCCATTGTCGGGACATCTGAAACGGTTGGGATATTCATAACGCAATTAATACTCAATCGTGACGCAATTGACGCAATTAATGACGCAATTCAATTTAAGGTATAATAGGCACCAGCACCTTTCACTCCACTGGATTTAAACAATTTTTTATCTACTAATTCTTTGATGTCCCGTGTTGCTGTTTCTCTAGATATACTATTCAACGTCTGATAATCACTATTCGTGATTTTCCCTTTCTCTTTAGCAAACAACACCGCTTTCACTTGCCGGCCGTTCAATCCAAGAGACTCAAGATACTCTGTGTTATAAATATCCTTCTTGAATATAACCCAAAAATCCGATCCCTCCACAAGATAACTTGGTTCGGGAAGACCACCAGCTACACACAATTCCGTCATTTTGCTAATACCACGTCCCCAGGACTCCACATAACCGCTACGGAAAAAAGAGTTTGCTATATCCGGATTATATGGCCGGGACGAATGGCTTTTTAATAAATTACCCACCGTCCAGTTTTCCGGGAGATGCCCCTCATTCCAAATCATAAGCTTATCAAGATATATCTGTTCAAACAAATTTCCATGAACTTCATCTTGAAATATGAGGTCTGCTTCCCGCTCAAAATACCCAATCTTAACATAAGCTCCCGTTATATCTAGCTTGTGGCAAATCTGGCGGGAATTAAGGAAAATTATCAAATTATGGGACATAATTACGACCTTTATATAATGAGCATGTCGCAAGAAATATGGAAAGAATTTGTTAAAAAGTATCCACAGGCAAATAGTGGTAAACTATCTATCGAGCAGATCAATGTCCTGATGGCTGAATATATAGAGAAACGCAATGCGTCAGCAGTCGATGATTTTGATGGACTCAGCCCACACCAAATGCATCTCCTACTCCACTACCCCTTAGCTGAGGATAGCCCATTGAAATGGGTAGCTCCTCATTATGAAAGCGATTTGGCTGCAATCCCGTTATTGGTACTATCCGACATGCTGTTAGCAGAAATACAGAAAGCCGGCGAGCTCAGACTCACCGCGAAAG
This sequence comes from Sphingobacterium micropteri, assembly GCF_014692515.1. Lineage (GTDB taxonomy): Bacteria > Bacteroidota > Bacteroidia > Sphingobacteriales > Sphingobacteriaceae > Sphingobacterium > Sphingobacterium micropteri. Next base: position 49,986 of record NZ_JACOIK010000004.1, read on the forward strand.
GTAATCTTCCGGTAGCGGTGTGCACATTGTTGGTAAAGAAAAATTTAATCTACTGGAAGTACATGAAATACGTGAAAATACTTTCGGAGGATAATATTCCATATATATGGCCAATCAAGGAGTACCTCACTACGGAAGGCTTGATCAAGAAACGTAATAACAAGCTGGCCGTGACAAAAAAGGGTGAAAAGTACCCGAAACTTGCTCACAGCGAGAGACTACAGCAACTACTTTCCTTTTTTACCGCTCGATTTAACTGGCAGAATCTTTACGGCATAGAAGATGACGGAGAAATTGGCAACATGGGATGGGCGTTTTCGCTCTATCTGTTCAGGAAATATGGTCACGAAACGAAAAACGCCCAATTCTATGCGGATAAATGGATTCGTGCATTTCATACACAATACTGGACGGAACGGAATAATCCCGCTTACAATGCGATCATATCCGATATTAAATATGCGTATGAACACCGATTTTTCGGGTGCTTTGCCAAGTGGTTCGGTTTTGCGGAGGTTGAAGAAATTCAAATTCCGCAACAGGTTATATCGCTGATGGAAGTAAAGAAGTCTGAAACGCTGGACAAGTGCTTTGGAATGATATAGGACAATCCGTTACTTACACAGTTTGAAGTGAAATTGCTTTACAGGCAAAGATTGCAGGTCGGTTTTTTGCTTTTCGACCTTGGTCTGTCTTAATGATTATAGCTTCCTAAGTTAGTTTAAATTCAGCGCTATGTAATAAATGTTCGCTATGCTCCCAAATTAACTAATTGCCGTATTTGTATATGCTTTATATATACACTTTTTCACGATGTAGATCGTTTGTAATGTGGAATAGGCGATAGATTCATTTTTTTAATCTGATTTTTGTTACAAACAAAAAATAAAACATTATGACTCCGAAAGTGCGATCAATTTTAAGTTATCTTGGCATCCATCTATTTCTGATTCTGATGATTTTCGGAATCATCAATGCTGCAAACGATGTAAAAAACGTTACCACTAATCGGGAAACTGATTGAAAACAAATTTGATTTTATTGATAAATAAACGAAAAATTATGAAAAGAACATTTTTTTTATTTATAGCTGTATCCTTGCTCACTACTTCATGTCGTAAAGATGATGATAATTACAACAACGACACGATTAATCCGGAACTGCTTGTCGCAACATGGAGACCAACTTCTGCCAAAATAATTTCAGGCGTGGACGGCTCTACGTTAGATCCACTTGATATTCCCACGTGCAGAAATCTGTGGGAATATATTTATGAATCCAATGGCAGCTTTATCCTTAAAAAATATGCAAAAAATGCTGATGGCGAATGTACTAGGCGCGAAGATTGGGACGATCATGGTATTTATACTTTTGATCCATCAACCAACACACTGAAAATGGAAGATGATGAAGGTATACTTGGAGAAACAGAAATCTTCTGAAATGCAGATGCGCCAGGAAACTTATGACGAAGACAACGACGGCGTCAGAGATTTTAATTTAATTATATTTCACAAGGCAAATTAATATGGCAAATACAATCCACGGAATATTGGTAGTACTCGGACTGGTGCTGTTGGCATCGGGAGTTGGTATCTTTATCAGTTCCTGAAAATTTCTTGCTGCCGGAATCAAAACAGAAGCCACGGTAATTGACAATATTGCATTGAAATCTACCGACAACAACCGCATGTCTATTATGTATGCACCCCTATTAGAATACGATGTAAAGGGCGAGAGGAAAACCTACACACCTAACGCACGTGCCATTCCACCGGCTTACGATATTGGCGAAAAAGTACCGATTGTGTACAGCGCAAAAAACTATCAGAATGTACGCATCGTTTCGTATTGGGGCATTTATTTGGGCAGCAATATTCTGCTGGCTTTTTCACTGCCTATGTTGCTCATTGGTGCAGGTTACTTTTTGTTTAAATGGGGAATATTTTAATAAAAATCGTATGTCAGAACAATGTTCACTTTATATCAACATTCAAATCAAAGAAGAAAAACTTCAACAGTTTTTTCAGGAGAAACCTTTGCCACAAAGCATTGACGAAAACTGGTTGCAATGGTGGGACAACCGTGAAATGAGTGGCAAAAAACCATTGTCAAATACTCCACATTTTCACGTTCAGCATAACCGTGCGGTCTTTGATCAACTGCTTAATGGACGAGATTTTGGAAGTGTGGAGCATTACGATAAAGATGAAGAAAGTTGGACATTTATCACTATTTTCTTCAGTGAAAATTATTTAGAAATACTACCAATGCTTGCCCTGCTGAAACAATTAGCACTCTTGCAGGATACAGCAAATACGGGTGTTTCTTTTATTTACGATTATAATTGGGGGCAGTATGAGGTGATGGCGTATCTGGCATTTGCCAATCAGCAGGCGTTATTAAAAAATTATGTAACACCGCAAGAAATTGAACCTGCCCTTTTGAAAGAAGCCAATGAAATACTGGAAGCTGCGGTGAAAAAATTCAACCAACAATTTGAAGATTAATAATCTAAAACTTGAGTGATTATGCAGACAAACATCGTTGGAAATAATCATCTAAATGCATCAATACCACTTTTTAGATAAGCGGCATAGCTGTTGACGTCATAGTCAGCTCCACTGGGCGGTATCAACACGTTGCCTTCTACGTCTACGATCACATAAAGCGGTTGCGAGTTACTGTTGAATGCGGAAGCCTGGAAATCGCTGTTCTTTGCACCGATTGTCCGGATGCGTTTGCCCGAGTATTCTGAAACATACTGCTCCTCAGGCGATAACTCGGTTCTGTCATCTACGAATAGTTCCACCATTACGAACTCCTCTCGAAGCAGTGTCGCCACCTTTGGGTCTGTCCATACGTTGGCCTCCATTTTGCGGCAGTTCACGCAGTTCCAGCCCGTAAAGTCGATGAGCACCGGTTTACCTAACTCTTTCGCTGCGGCAAGCCCCTCTTCGTAGTCGTAGTACGGATCAAACCCTTTGGGTGTGCCCCGTTCGTGGAAAATCTCATAGTATTTCTTTTGCCTTCCCGTGCTGGATGTTCCAGTTGCCGTAGTGCCAAAATTCACTGTGGAAAGATCAAAGTCCTGTGTTGCCGACGGTGGCAGGAATGCCGATATCGACTTCAGCGGTGCTCCCCACATGCCTGGTACCATGTACGCCACGAAGGCAAATACGATGACCGCTAACATAGTGCGCGGAACGGACAGATGCTGTAATGGGCTGTCGTGCGCAAAAGGTATCTTGCCGATCAGGTACAGTCCAAGCAGTCCGAAGATCGCTATCCAAAGGGCCAGAAAAACTTCCCTATCCAGCCAATTCCAATGGTAGGCAAGATCTACGTTGGATAGGAACTTCAATGCCAATGCCAGTTCAAGGAAACCTAATACTACTTTAACGCTATTGAGCCACCCACCCGACTTAGGTAGGGACTTAAGCATCGAGGGGAAGAAAGCGAAAAGCACGAAGGGTATAGCCAGGGCAATGGAGAACCCGAGCATGCCGATGGCAGGGCCCAGACGCTCACCCTTGGATGCAGCTTCTACCAATAACGTGCCGATGATCGGCCCAGTGCAGGAAAAGGACACCAAAGCCAAACTGAGCGCCATGAAGAATAACCCCAATAATCCACCTCTATCTGACTGCGCATCTATCTTATTGACAAAGGAACTCGGCAGTGTGAGTTCGAAAGCACCAAAGAAGGAGGCAGCAAAGACGACCAATATCAAAAAGAACAGAAAGTTAAATATGCCGTTCGTAGAAAGGGCATTCAGGGCATCGGAGCCGAAGGCGATGGTGATGAGCATACCCAGCGCAACGTATATGACAATGATAAAAAGCCCGTATAAAAGTGCCTGTGATATACCCTTTGCACGGGAACCGCCTTTCTTGGTGAAGAAGCTGACAGTAAGCGGTACCATGGGGAATATGCAGGGCATAATAAAGGCTGCGAAGCCGCCGAGCAACCCGGCAATGAAGATACTCCAGAGAGACTGTCCTCCCTCGGCGCTGGCATCTACCGACTGCAGCGGGGCGTCAACTCCCGGGCTTTCCGCTGTGTCACTGCTTGATGTTCCTTCCTCAAAGACGAGATCGTCCGGAACTTCCAACAGGGTATCACTTTCAGTAGAAGCAGGCCCATCATCTGCCCGGCTCTCTTTAAATTCGATCCCATCGGATGAAATCAGCGTATCCGCCCCTTGTCCCAATACGATCAGGGGAATCATCAAGACCAGACTTATAAGAAACTTACTTATGCTGTTCATACACTTTGGTTTTTTTGAAAAGTTATGAAAATAGAGCTGATGCTGGAAGTGATACAAGAGGCTGCGTTAGGCGACTAATGGGATGGAACCCATCAAACGCTACGTCTGTCGTGATAAATCCATCCCGAACAGGCTCTTCTTTAACCAAATCTGTGCTTAAATATTTTTTATTGTCGTCACATAGGAGCGTTACAACCGTTGCATCGGGTCCCAGCTGCTCTTTCAGTTTAATTGCCCCTATCATGTTTGCTCCGGAGGATATACCCACCGCGAGCCCTAACTGTTTTGCCAGTTTTTGCGCCATGAGGATAGAATCACCATCAGAAGCTTGAATGACTTCGTCCAATTGATCAAGTTTAACAATAGCAGGAATAAATTCATCTGAAATCCCCTGTATACGGTGTGAACCTACTTTATATCCTGTCGTTAAGGTAGGGCTTTCGGCAGGCTCTAGCGGATGCACCTTCACAGCAGGGTTTATTTGGCGTAGATAATTTCCAACCCCCATTACCGTGCCACCTGTTCCCACGCCCGCCACAAATGCATCTACTGTTTTCCCAATAGATTTTAGTTGCGAAGCAATTTCCCGTCCGGTAGTCAACTCGTGCGCTTCAGCGTTATACTGATTTTCAAACTGACGCGGAAGAAACACACCACCTTTTGCAGCCAATTCCTCACTCAAACGGATACTACCAAGAAAGCCTCCCTCCTCTTTACTCACCAATTGTATGTCTGCTCCCATACTCTTAATAATATCGATACGCTCTTTACTAAGCCAATTGGGCATCATAATCTTAACCTGATGTCCCAATGCTTTGCCAATAGCAGAGAATGCTATTCCGGTGTTTCCACTTGTAGCTTCGACAATCATATCATCCGGGCGTATCGCACAGTTCATATAAGCTTTATACAAAATGTACAAAGCCATCCTATCTTTGATACTACCTGTTAAATTGTAATTTTCACATTTCACGTAAATCGTTCCCGGCCTTCCTTGGTAAACATATTGTAATGCTAACATCGGCGTATTACCTACCAAACACCATAAGTGTTTGAATTTACTATCCAGCTTTGGAGACAGACATTCGCTTATCTCTTCCATCATATTTAAATAATTATTTTACAAAATTTGTATTAAACAAAATAATATTCAATACTTACGATTAAAATTCGAAAATATAATTGAAAAGTAGAATTAAACAATAATTATTTCAATTTTTTATATCTTTGAATGATTAAATCAAGAAAAATATAAGATGGAACTTGACAATGTGGACATGAAGCTTTTGCGTCTCTTGCAAACAGACGCTTCGCTCAGCAACAAAGAGTTATCCTATCATCTCAACAAATCGATTGCAGCGGTTCACGAACGCGTGAAAAAACTAAAAGCTAACGGATACATAAAACGTACGGTAGCTATATTGGACCGTGCGAAAGTAGGGATCGACCTCATTTCCTTTTCCCAAGTATTTTTGAAGGCGCATACTGCCGAGGTACTAAACGAATTTGAAAGGGAGGTTGCAAAATTTCCGGAAGTAATGGAGTGTTACCAGATGGCTGGTTCGTATGATTTTATGCTGCGTATTGCGACCAGAGATATGCAAGCATACCATCAGTTCTTACGTTATAAACTGGCGGTATTACCACATGTCAATACCGTGCAAACCTATTTTGTGTTGTCTGAAACGAAAAGCGAAACAGCTTATCCGATATAAATCAAATCATAAAAGAAGGCGCCCTTCTATTAAATACGCCTTCTTTTGTTGACCCATGAGGGACTATCTTAGTATCCAAATATCTCTTCTAGGCTTAACTTCGTAAGTTTTCCGATATTACCAAGTTGCTCATCCGTAACATTCTTCTCGGAAGCGACAATACAATATGTACACGCTTTATTGGCCAACTCCATTTTGGATTGTTGTTTAGAACGGCAATATATTCTTATAAATTCGGGGCGAAATACCTTGCAGTTTTTTCGCAAATTCGCAATGGTGCGATGAAAATAGGAATTGTCAATCCCGTTGACGTTTACTTGACTTGGATGTAAATCGTTTTCCAAGCTGAATATCCAACTAACCGATTTATCTTTCATACTTTCATTTTGTGATAGCTGATTATGTCATTATAGACCCTCAATTTTATATGTTGATTAAACTCTATATTAGGTAGAGACCATTAATCAAAGTTCGAGCATCGCTATAGTTAACCTTTGGAAATATGCCAACTCCTTACATTTTCGTATTGGTGGAATAGTTTGGAAAACACACCATTGCCACTTTTTAACGCTTCGGGGTCACCAAACTCAACAACTTTTCCTTCATGTAAGGAGACTACCTGCGTGGCGGCAGCAAGAGTTGTAGGTCGATGTGCGATAATAATTACCGTACGGTTAACGTCACTTGCCAAATTCGCTATCGCACGGCTGATGGCCCTTTCATTTTCAGGATCCAGCGCAGAACTTGCCTCGTCAATCAGTACAATAGGTGCGTTTTTAAGAAATGCTCTTGCAATTGAAACCCGCTGACGTTCTCCACCTGACAACGACGTACCCGCTTCTCCAACTTTCGTTTCCCAACCATTAGGTAATCGCGCGATCATTTCGTCTAAGCATGCAAGTTCTGCTGCCTTTGATAATTCCGTCGTAGATGCATCCGGTTTCGCGAGCCTTAGATTATCCTCAATTGACGTATCAAACAGATATACATCTTGGAATATAACAGCTACATGCTGCATCAAACTATCGTAATCGTAAGACATTAGTTCCTTGCCTCCAATGCGGACGGTTCCGCTGTCAACATCAAAAAATCTGGCAATAGCTCTTATTACAGTTGTCTTTCCTGATCCAGATGCTCCGACCAAAGCCGTGGCACTACCGGGTGGACAATGGAAAGAAACATCGTCTAACGCGAGATTGTTCCCGTAGGAATAACATACGTTTTCGAGCGTTATACCCGCATGTTCAATTGTTTTTATGCCATTATCGCATTTGGGCAAACTTGGCGTATCAAGGATGTCCTGAACCCTTGTTACCGCATTATTCATGGCACGCAAAGCACCTATCAACTCAATCAGGGAACCGAGCGGTTCAAGAAAGCGTACGGCAATTACAAACAGCGCGATGGTATCGGGCACAGAGAGTGTATTATTGACCAATAACTGTATGCCTAACACAATCAATGCAATGAAGCCGCCCATGACTACACCCGTAAAAGTAAGATCGGGCCACAGGGACTTTTGCAATCCCCTGCGATAGGTAATGCGATGTTCCTCCAATGCTCCTTGCATACGTGATGTTCCTGAAATACCCAATCCAGCAGCACGGAGCACGGTTTGTGCCTGACCAAGTTCGATGGCGCGTCCGGCAATTTCTGTAGCAGCTTCTTCGAGTTCTTCATCGGCTATAGCTGCAACGTTACCTGCATGTCTTAAAGCAACAAGTGCTATCACCATGATAGTCAATAATAAGAGTGCTATTCGCCAATCAACGAAAAATGTGACCAAAATAAGCGTAGCCGGTACCAGAGTGGCGGTAATTGCTGGAGCACCGATGGTTACGGCGAGATTTGGTGCGTTGCCTACATCAGCAGTAATTGACCGTGCCATACGGGCTTTCTGTTCTGTTGTGAACCATCCCAATGGCAAGACGGTAATATGCTTCATCACATGGTGTCTAAGTTTTGCGGTAAGTTCCATACTCGCAGTAAATCCTACAGGAGTTGCGATAATCGTCAATACAGCATAGACAACCAGTAGTATTCCACCCGCTACAAGCCACGGTTCAGCTTCTACGAAATTTGGTTTTGGTTGCAATAGCGCTCGTAAAACAGGTATTAGCATCCCTAGAAGCACACCTTGTAGGATCGCATTGGTTGCATGCAGTGCGCCAAGCCGAACCAACAATCCCGGCTCTGGCCATAAACTATATAATTTCTTTATCATATCGATTTTGATTTTTTTGTTGTGAATTCCACATACGGCTATAAAGACCATTAGCGATGATCAATTCTTTGTGCTTTCCGCTTTCAACGATTTGGCCATCGTCAATGACGATGATTTGATCGGCTTCCTGAATGGTGTGCAGCCGATGAGCAATGACAATCATTGTTTTTCCCGAGGCAAGCTTTGACAATGCTTGCTGTACAGCTAACTCGCTATCGGGGTCTAGAGATGCGGTAGCCTCATCGAGAATGACAATAGGGGCGCCCGACAAAATTGCTCTGGCGATAGTGAGTCGCTGGCGTTCCCCTCCCGACAACCCGCTAGAACCGGAACCTAAGACAGTATCATACCCATTTGGCAATTGTTCGATAACGTGATGGATTTGAGCCGCTTGTGCGGCGTCTTTAATTTCGGCAAGTGTTGCTCCGGATTTACCGATGCGAATATTTTCGGCAACGGTGTCTCGGAGCAGTACGACATCCTGAAAAACCAAGGACATCGATGATAGCAAGCGGTTTGATGGTATTGATCGTATGTCTGCACCACCTATAGATATGGATCCAGCTGTCACGTCGTAGAAGCGAGGTAACAAATTGGCTAATGTTGATTTTCCTGCCCCGGATGGCCCCACTAGTGCTGTGACAGTTCCAGGCTCACAGGTCAAATTGATGTTTTTCATAACCATATTTTGTCCGTCATAGGCGAAAGACACATCATTAAACGATATCTGATACCCGTTCATTGTTTGGAACTGCAACGGTTCGGGCAACGGTTTTCGATTCAATAGATTTTCTACATTTCCGGCGGACAGCCGCCCCTTACGTAGACCCTGCGACCCATGTATTGCCGGTACAATTGACGTCGGCATTCCAATTCCGACAACCAGAAATGGAATCAGGTCACCCATGCTGAGCGAGCCGGAACGAACAAAAAGCAACCCCGACACCATCACTACTCCGAATATCGTCATCTCGGACGCCAGTAGTCTAGCTATTGCGGAGCTATATTTGGTTTCAGACACCCATGCAGCCATTGCTTTCGTATGTTCATCCACCGCTTTCGCAAATCGTTGCATCATTCGACCGCCTGTGCCGAATGTTTTCACAATGCTTATACCATCCGCATATTCCACACTAGCCGAGCTTATCCGCGCTTCTGCGGCAAGCAGCTTGCTCATGTGCAACGTCATGGAACGCATGGCGATCCGGTAGAAAACAAACATGAACACAAGTACAGAAATTGTTATCAGGCCCAGTCGCCAATCAACCACTAACAAGTAGGCGCTTCCTATTAGTATAGCAACCGCTGCGCCAACGGTTTCACGCAAGGAATGGGCAATTAGTTGATGCATCTCTTCAAGATCATTTGTCATAACTTTCTTTACAGCCGAGGAGCCTTTATATCGGAACCACCCCAACGGGAGTATTCCTAAATGTCTAACGATACGTAGACGTATGTCGTGTAGAATTTCGGCATCTGCATAATGGCCAATACGTGATGAAAAGAACGTAAGCAATAGACGTAGGGACGCGCCAGTTAACCCGACGGTAACCCAGAACCAAAGTGTGTCGGATTCATACGAGCCATCCGATAAACTTAAAGTGAGTCGGCCAATCTCCGCAATGGCTATATACGGAGCTAAACCAACTGCCGCTGCAATAGCGGACAACGATGTCGCTAATATTAACTTTTTACGAACGGGTTTCAATAGACGAGCTAAAGCGCCGGCACTCATGAGAAAGGGGTGATCATCTGTAGAGACTGTTTGTGATCCATATCGTTTCCTTGGACTTTCATTTGGATCTGCCGTATCAATCAGGTTATCTGTCATTATTATTTTATATTAATTCTAAATAGTGTATTTTTGGATATCATTAATGATACAAAATTCTGTATTTTAGGTACTGGTAGTCAACGTAGTGAGAAATACAATCAACGGGAAAGGAAATAATATGGGATATCATCTAGCGTTGGATAATGAAAGATTCAGCTTGTCCAACCGATACTTTACGGAAAGCTTATCAAGGACTAATTACTCGATCGGACACAATCATGTATCCATGGATTTGGTGGATGTTGCAAACCAAAATTTTCATATGACCTGGGGTACCTTCAGAGCGGCGACTGAATCGACGCTGACAGAACATTTCGATGCGCCGTCCATTGTATCTCATTTCCAATTATCTGATTCGACCAACGTAAAGGAATTTCATGTTTATCATCAACATCCAAGCATTTATACCCATGATATACCAAAAACAAAAAATGGTCAAAAGGACCAATTTTTTGAAGTTGCTATAGAATTATCTTTTTTTGAGAAAATGTATACTCCAGATAGTTGTTTCCTCGAAAAAATACAGCAACAACTCCTGCATCCCACTTATTCAGAAGAATTTTTTCGAGCGACAATCACTCCTAAGATGAAAACAGTGATTATCGAAATGGGTACGCATAGTTATAAAGGTCATTTAATGTCCGTTTATCTGGAGGCGAAAGCCATGGAACTTTTCCTTATGCAAATTCAAGAGTTGGATAGGCAAACTTCTCCGAAAAAGTGTAAATTATCTTCATATGATATAGCGTGCCTTCATGATGCTAAAAACTTTATTGAGCAACATTTCAACCAATACATTTCAATTGTGGGGCTGGCTCAGCAAGTGGGAATCAATCAAACCAAGCTTAAAGCTGGTTTCAAAGAGCTTTTCGGTAACACCGTTTTTGGTTTCATCCGCGACCTCCAAATGGAAAAAGCAAGGTATCTACTTCTTGACGAGAAAAGGTACGTGAGTGAAGTGGCAGACATAATAGGGTATAAACATGCACATCATTTTGCAGCTGCCTTCAAGCGTAAATACGGTGTTTTGCCTAGCGAATTAAAAGGTTAGGTTTTTCCACTTATTTCGTATTAATGTATTAATCGATGATCTGTAGTTCGCCAAGAAGTGCCTTTGAGACTGATAACCTGCATGCTCCGAAATCATTTCGATTATTCCTACGGTTTTGCAAGAATCGGGACACAAAAATATATGAACTCTCTCCTTTTTCAATAAACCCAACCCACCAGCCGGTATTGATATCATTGTCGCGCGTCCACCCCGTCTTGGAATATAATTGATAGGATTCTTTGATTTCAGTAGTCATCATCTTTTTAACGATATCCATACTCCGTTTCGAAAAAGGTAGGTTGCCCTGTTGCAATTGCTTGAGAAATATCAGCTGTGCAAACGGTGTCACCTCAAATTTCCCAAAGTTCCAGAAATCCAAAGGTTCAGCAATTAATGTCGGGTCTCCGAACCCGCATAGAGCCAGATATTTTTCATAATTTGACCTGCCAATTTTCCGTGCAAGTTCTAAGAAGACCCACACTGCTGAACTTCTGAAAGCTTCGTCAATTGTCATGTCATGATAAATATCTGGGCGGTATCCATATTTTACAGTGTCGGTAACGCCGGACCACTTAACAGTGTAATATTCGTCAGGGATGACTCCGATCTCCAGCGCAATTAAACTGTTTATTATTTTAAATGTAGAGGCTGGAAGCGATGGATCGTATATCGATACAGTGTCAGAGGCAAAAAGTTTATCTTTCGTGGTGTCATACACGAGCACTGTACCCTTCACTCCGCAATCATCAAAGTAATGCTGCGCATTCGGTATACTGCATAATTCCGACAAATCACGATGATCGACCTGTGCAAATGATTTCGAAAACAAACATACCACGACGACTACTAACCCTAATTTCACACACATACCAATCCTATTATTTTAATCGCACTAGTTTACCTTTCCGTTTGACGACATTTTTATAATCCCACTGAATATCCCTAGCTTTTGAGAACCAACGAGATAATTCCTCCAAATTGAGTATGTCGATAGAATTAACATATATATGGGCATCCTTAAATTTTCCTGTTCCTGATACAAGTCGCTCTTCTTCAAAACTCTCGCCACTCCAAAACATCAACCTGATGCCACCTTTTAATTTATTATAACCAACAACAGGGTTGTCATCAAGAAACCATACCGGATGCCGATGCCAAATTTTGCTTGCAGCCTCTGGTAAAGCACGATCGATTTCTTCGGCGAGAAAAGTGCATATTCTTGCTTCCTCAGTAGGCAAACGTTCGTTATATAATTTGATATCTTTAGTCATATGCGCAACTAATTAGTTTGGTTTAAATTTATACTTCTTTGGTAAATTTCCAAAAAACTTAACGCAATATTATCTACCAAAGCGTGATTTTCTTTCTATTTCCAATGTCTATTTATTACCTAACACGTTCCCTTCTTTATCCAATAGTTCGAATTTAGGTTCATCGTTCTCATCGATGTATACTCTAATTCTTGCGTTACCAGATTGATCCTTAATAAATAAGCCGACTTGGTTTTGAAAGTTTTTCCCAACAAACATTCTGTCTTCCATCCACAAGCTGTCGGATTTCATTTCAGCAATCCGCTGTTCCCTCAGTTCCTTGTCCTCTATGGTATTAAGTTCCAAGTAGCGCTCATAACGTTCATCAAAACCGTCCTCTTTTTTATAATCCCAAATCTGCAGTCCATATTTTCGCTTATCATCAAAAGTATTCTCTTGATACTGTAATTGCATGATTTGGTCGTCGCGATATTGATCAATCGAAAGCACCATTCCTGCCTGCTCATCGTTACCATTATATAACAGCCCGCCACATTCATCTCCAACTGAATTAAAAAAAATAATTCCAGCTGGTCGTTCTCGCTGGGGCATTTCCTTACCGTTGAGAATGCCTGAGTGCTGCCGAGTTTCATTACTGATGACCATTCGAAGGGCTTCTCCGGATTCATCCACAATATTTAACCGCTTAACGGTAATCTCATCGATATGATAATCCTTCTCTTTTTCTTTAAATGCTACAAATACATAACAGAAGACGATGGACGTAAATAAAATCTTGAAGAGGGTTAAAAAAATATGTTTTTTCATAAATGTTGAGTATGTTATGTCATAGATTTAGTTATCAACCTCGTAATATGGATCTACTGGCCCTGAACGGTATTGCTTTGCTATAGTTAGATGCAATCAAAGGCGCTGTTGTACCTCTTTAAACGAGGGAATTCTTTCACCCAAAATAATCGGGTTGATTCTTATCCGGATTCATCTACCAATCCAAGGTTAACCAGCGAAGTGGTCAATCCGGATCCTCCGAATAGCCAAATGTTTTTCCTCTTTGTAGATTTTAATTCAAGTACCCGCTTCTTTATGTCTTTACTAATTTTCATAAATCTAAAATACCATTCCATCGGTAAAAATAATCCATCGATAAAATTCCTGATAACGTTTGAAGTTTTGTTTATAACGCTACAGGATTTAATAGAGCTTAATCCCCCCTGGCAAAACTCGTAGCTATACCATCAAACCCAAGCGCATTTTTTCCATTTTGTTTAACACGTATATCTCACTTGTTTTGTAGCGACTTGTAGTCTCTCGGATATGGACTTGATACGGTTGAGCACGGTATCAACGTAGTGTTGCGTGGCCTCCAAATTATATTTTTCATTGAGGCGTGTGGTTAAATCACCTACCATAAGTTCCAGTAGAATCCCCCCCTTGTTCTCTTTCACACTAAAAATATAATCTATATCATGTTCTATATCCCAATGCACGATCGTCTTCATTGCATTAGATACATGAAGTTCCTTAAAAGAATCGAATCCTTTTTCCCACTCTTCAATGTATTTGTACTCCACCAATACGTCTTGAATTATAATCAAATCTGCGTCGATTGAAATCGAGCCCCTAACGAAATTTGTCATTAATATTATCTTTTGTTTTTTGATGACTTGCAAGTTCAGCCAAGCCAAGTCAATTTAAATTTTAACAGCAAAACTAAAGGCATAAGATTTGTAAAACGCTCTTCGTTATAAAGTTGAACCAAATCAAAAACCGAAATAAAAACCTATTAACCAGTGACTTATGGGTATACGTTTGTAAAGTCGCACAAATAGTTATCGTTCCATTTAGACGGCTACCCGAATTGTAATCAATGTTTTCATGTGGCGACTGATTGTACATTGTTAATCAACACACTTAAATGGGGGGTAAACAATGAGGTACAGCGCACCTATATATGTAGAATAATTAAGACTAAACACTGCTTTTTCTATAATCTGTTGGTGTATAGTTTGTCATTTTTTTGAAAGTGTTATTAAAGGAGGTTTTCGAATTAAATCCAGATTCATAAGCTATAACGAGGACATTTAAATGGTCATAATCTGAATTTTTTAATAGTTCCTTGGCTTTGCGAACCCGATATCGATTAATAAAATTGAAGAAATTCTCTCCCATTGCGTTGTTTATTAAATAAGATAATTGGTGGGTAGTTAAATTCATTTGTTCAGCGAGCTTAACAAGATTGAGCTCACTATTGAGATAAGGCTTTTCGAGTTCCATAAGTCGGAGCAATTTTTCCTTTAGTTGATGCAAGTCAGCATCCTCTATGACCTTGACCTTAGGAACGTCTGTTTGTTGCTCAATTAGCGTATTATTGCTGACGATGTCGGAGAGCTCTATTCCCTGAGGGTAGATCTCCTTTTGTCGAAGCGAATAAAATGCAACTAGATAAACTACCGCAACGAAGAATAGATTGATGTAGATACTGAGCGACTCTGCTTTCGTCAAAAAATTGTACGCCGTGACGATAGTTGCTGATCCGATAAAGCTATAAGTAATATATTTAATCCAACGCAGGTCTATTTTTTCGGTATAGGAATGAAAGGACTTAATTGCACGCTGGTGTTTTAAAATTTTCGCATGTGCCCATATTATGTAAAATACGGAGTGCCCTAGGAAAAATACGATAGAGCCAACTTCAAATAACTCGTTTTTAACGCTTGGCCTAAATAATAGATATAATAAAAATACCGTGGGCGCAATGGCTATCCCTCCATGCTTCCAAGTTAACCTTGTGTCTGGTTCGGTATAAAATTTGACACTTAAAAAGAAGGTTATTGGTACTAAAAATTGAAACGTCCTTAATATGATAAATACGGCACTTGTTGTATTGAGGTGTTCAGAAAATAAAAGCTCATCAAGCCAGAAAGTCGACCATTGAAATGTAAAAATGCCAAATAATAGATTGGCTCTCCGATTAACGGACGTCACGTTACTGAGATGTAGAAACGATAACAATAGCAATCCTCCTGCTATCAACATAGTGGCAATAAGATCTAGATTCATATGTCTAAAATTACGCTTAAAATATAAATAAGGAAAATCACTAAACAACATCTTCCCACTCGTTCGGTTTTATACTCTTGTATGTTGACATAAAAACTAGCTGTACCAAGATTATCCCCGCAATACATACAAATAGGACAGGATATCCGAAATTTTGAGCAATATATCCCGACACGAATATTATCGGATTATAGAATAAGCTGGACAGAAAGTTTTGCAGTGAGTAATCTGTTGCCTCCACGCCACTTCGAACATGTCGCATAGCCACATCGTTTAATATCATGCCGGTTAAACCGAGCATACTACCCATAGCCAAGCATAGAAATATAATTATAGTTGTTTGTGAAGATGAAACATAGCTTAATAGAAATGCTGAGGCAATGGCTATGATATTGGCCACAATAGCAATTATCAACTTCGTCCGTATTTCTGCTCGCTTAAAAACAAGGCCAGCGACAAGCCCAGAAGCCACCGCAGCGCCCATGCCCCATATACCGAAAATATATCCGACTTCGGCGAGACCGAGACCTTTGTCTATCAACTGAGGATTAGAAAAATAAAAAGCGACATTGGCAGGGATTTTCAATAAAAGCAAAAGAGGTATCCATTTTTTAAATTTAGCATCTTTAAAATATTCAAGCATTTGTCGTATCGAAACGTCCGATCTTGTGTCCGGTTTCTTACTGTATTTATTATAACGGATTGTAGCTATCACCGGAATAAGTGTTACAACAGTCAGCAATGTAATAGTTGCATCCCACCCCAATCGGTCATAGACAAGTAGTACTCCGCCACCGCCAATTAATAATCCAAAATACCCGCCACCTGCTTGTAACCCGTTCCCGATACTCTTTTCTTTATCCGTTAATGATGTAATTGCGAACGCATCCATGGCGATATCCTGTACACTCATACAAAAGATCGCAAGGGTAAACAATATAAGCAACCCGTATAAGCTATCGACGTATAGAAAGCTCGCCGGAAAAAGAAATAATGCATACAATATACTCGCAGTGGATACCCATTTGAAGTAACTGCTACCAAATCGATCTACGAGTGGCGCCCATAAGAAACTTAGGGCATAAGGAATCATAACAAGCGATAAATAGCCAATTTTATCCAATCCAATGCCTTCCGAACGCATGATGGTTAGCAATGCCGTTCCCATAAATGCTATGGGGATGGATTGTGTGAAATATAATAAGCCAATAATAGCGTATTTAGCATTCGTCTTCATCGATTCTGAAATCTAAGAGACAGAGTTAAGCCGTAATTTCCGGGGGCACCGAGAACAACGAAAGGTGAACCCGAAGCATAAATACTTGAAATATATCGGTGGTTGAAAATATTTTTCATCCAGAAAGCGATTCCTATCTGTTGATAGTTTGCTTGAAGCCTCACGTTGAATAGCGGGTAAGATCGCTGGCTAATAGAGTTTGCGATGTCAAAAGATTGAAATCCGATATGATTCCATTCCAGCCGGGCGGTACCAATGATTTTCGGAGCTATTGGATAACTGTACTGTGCGACCAACATAGACGTGAAATCAGGCTGGGAAATGAGTCGATTGCCTGACAAATCTATTTCATCGCCTTTGGTGGGATCCGGGGTAGCCATTTTTTTATATCGTCCAGTAGTAAAGCCAAATGCGTAATCCAATTCAAGATCCTTTGCCAATAATGCCGAAACTTCTAATTCTAAACCGGAACTTACCGCCCTCCCAGCATTTTGCAGGGCTACATCAAATGTAGATCCAGGCAAAAACATCGCGACTTGCATATCTCGCCAGTCGATATGGAATGCGGCGAAGCTAGCTGAAAACTTATTGGCTAAACCGTTAAGTTTGAGTCCCAGCTCCCAATTCGTTGAAAATTCTGGATCATAGGTCAGAAATGCCGGTATACTTGTTCGATTATTTAAACCACCCGCACGGAACCCTGTGGAATAAGTGCCATAAAACATAATCGCGTCCATAGGTTTAAAACTCAAATTCACCTTATGTGTGAACGCGGTATATTTTCCCGGTATCCGCATACGTTGCTGGATTTCGGTATCAGGCGTTCCTTCCTTAATCATATCGGTTTGGGTATACATTAATTTGTTTTCCCAATCGTATCTTAACCCTGCTGTAATTTCCAGTTTTGGTAAGATCGTATAGGACATCTGGCCGAAAACTGCGATTCCCGCATTATAAAATTGTGAGGGTGTCCGTAGTTGATATGGCGCATAGCTATCTCCATCGAACACGGCGTCTTCGCCAACATGTATCACGCCTATTTCCTTACGCTGATGATAGTGGAGAAAACTTCCCACAGTCCAATATAAGTTAGGCATGCCGAGATTGTTGTTATCAAAACGTAATTCCTGTGTCAGCGTTCCCGATGCATTATCGTTGGGCGAATCCACATACACCGAACTGTTGATGTCTCGCGGAGTCCAATCAAAATCCCATCGACCATCTTTTATAAAGCGGTTACTGTATTGGTAAGCTGTGATGCTATGTATGTTAAACCGCCTGTTGTGGTTTTTCATACTTAGGGACACATTCCAAAGATCCCGAACTTCATTTCCGGAGGTATCCTGATTGGTTACATGTCGATAAATTGTTTTTTGGGGGTCGTATAGGATAAATGGAAAAGTGCCATGATTTTCCGAGTGTTGTATTTTAAAATTAATGTTCATGTCCCAAGCACTGGATGGCATGTACCTTATTGTAGCGCTACCTCCAACATGATGGTTTTTATCAAATCGATTTCCATCATAGACATTTGTATAATAGCCGTCTGACTTATTAACAAAACCTGCTATATTAGCCGATAAATCTTTATACAGCGGAATACTTGTTCCTACAACATAACGCTGAGCACCAAAATCTCCAATACTTGCTTCTGCGAAACCCAATGAACCCTGAGCGAGGTTTGGCTTTTTTGTAATGATATTGATCACCCCCGCCATCGCATTTCTACCATACAGAGTTCCTTGAGGTCCCCTTAACACTTCGATGCGTTCGATATTATATAGAAGCGCCATAGTATTGGCGATATCGTACTGTAATATACCATCTAAATAAACCGCAACTGGTTGATCAAACGACGCACCCCCCGGAGGTACAATACCTCTGATAGAGAAAGAATGCATATCGCTGCCGGTCATTTGAATGTGCACATTGGGCGCCACTGATCCCAAGTCAGCCAGATTCCATAGCCGAAATTTTTCCACATCTTCCGATTGGATTACGGAAACGGCGGAGGGGGTATTTTGTAATAACCGCTCTCGTTTATCGGCTGTGATAGTTACCTGTTGCAATGCTATTTCGTTTTTCTTACAAACAAAGGTGATATTGCTTTCGACCACATTTCGCTTATGAACAGTCTGTGTTTCGTGTTGGTAACCTAATGCTGACACCTTGACAATTATAGAATCTAGGACGATATCGGATATATTAAAAAAACCCATCTCGTCCGTCGATGTCCCAAGATGGACGTTACTCACTGTTACTGATGCGTTCTCAATAGGGTTGCCATCGATGTCGTAGACATATCCGCTAACGTTCCATAGCTTTTGTTGAGCAGTGGTACTTCCAATATTTACTATAATTGCAAAAATCACCGCAGCAACTCTTGAGAAATCCAAATCCACATTATTTAGAATCATTATTAATAAATTAAATTTGATGCGAATTTGGGATAAAAATGATTCGAAATAACCACGCGAGAAGAACAAAAATCAACTCAAGAAGAACTTTTCGTGGAGTCCAACCCGTTTACCGACAGGTAAAACTCTATTGATTGTGACAACCGATGATGCTATTGGCGTCAATAATACAAATTGATTGATGTATAGTCAGTCAAGGACTGATAGAGAATTTTGTAATGCTCCGCGGAAAGAACTAATGCTTCCTCGGTTTTGTCGTGTTCCAAAGGAAAATCAACCAAACACCAAAAGCAACAACAAATCCAATCCATGGGGTTTTCATGGACAGTGCGGCAAAGAAACCTATTGTTGCGAGAATACAAGTGATAAAAAACCAAAACACAGTTTTCATGATAATCAGAATTTACATTTTAAAAAATGATCCCATCGAATTGCACGGGCATTAGATTCCTCATACAATTCGACGATGATAGTTATTACATATTAGGCGGCCACGCTCTTTATTCAGTTTTTTGCCTGTATTTTCTTCATCACCTTGATTTCAACTTTTTTAAGCTGTGCAATGACTTTCCGCTGAACGTCATCCACAATTTTCCAATCTTTGGCGATGTAGATGTCCGTTGTACGATTACCTTCGTCAACGTGGTTGAGCGCAAGTGCTACATCGTCCTTACTCATGCGACAATCATTTCGTGCGGTGTTGGCAAATGTATGCCTTGCCCAATACAGCGTAAGATCGGGTATCCCCGTCAATTTGCGTAATTGCTCCATGCCTTTACATAATGCCCAATTAAGGGCATTGGCACTTGAATAGCGTTCACGTAATTTGCCTAAATATTTTTCCAATAAAGGCTTGGCTTCATCGACAATCTTAATACTGATAAAGGCATTGTCCTTACGCTTGCCCTGTGTCTTGGAACGGTAATAGTCTAAACGTCCGTTTCTAACATCACGTTCCGTTATTTGATACAGGTCTACGGCATTTATGCCACAAAGGTAGAACGAAAGCATATAAAGTTCCTTTGCCAATTCCGCACGACTTCCGGGGGTGGTTACACAATCCCGAATAGTTAATACTTGTTCAAGTGTATTGTTCCTTTTCTTTGTGAGGGGTGGGGAACCAACCTTGTATTTCTTGAATGGATAATGCTTGATGCGGTATATTCCAAGGTCTTCATTGTTGTATAGGTCACGTGCAGCATTGAATAACGTCCGCAGGTCACGCATTTGATTATGTAGTCCGCTGTCGGATAACCCTTTTTCTTTCGTAGTAACTTCATTTCCCAATTGATTAACCCTTGCCATAGTTCTTTCTGATCGCATGTAACGCTCGTATGCCATTAGCATATTGGAATTGATCTCCTTGATCGAGACGGATGTCCTATTGAAATAATCGACCAAGCTGTTACGGATTTTCCGGTGGTTGTTCGCGGTTCCCGTACGCTTTTCTTTTCTTAGACGTTCGATGTGTTGGTCGCAAAATTTGATGAAATCGATATCCTCATCTTTGTCACGCAGGTAATCGCTCAGGGATTCCGCGGTAAAATAATCCAATCGTTCGTCAAGCTCACTAATCATCTTGCGATAATCCCTAAGCTGCTTCTCGACCTTGTCGGCGATAAACGGGTCTTTGACCTTAAAGTCTTTGGTTAATTGTTTCCTGACGACAAAATGAGTTGTGTCAAGATACTTTCTTAATCTTTTGTGTTGCACACAAATTTTCACATTGTAGGTGCCATCGGCTTTTTTGTGATGCTCGAACACCTTTGCACTAACGGTTGCCATAGTTCTTTCGAAATTGGCACGTAAAAGGGCTGTAACACATTTGTAACACTTTTACGTGAAGTTCAACAAAAATCTATGCAAGTCACGTCGATTCGGGGTATCCGATGCGACGTAGGACAGATGTCCCTAAAGTGCCCTAAGAAACGAAAAAAGCCGTTTTCCCTTGCGGAAAAACGACTTTTCGATTTGTGCGCCCACCTGGGCTCGAACCAGGGACCAAAAGATTATGAGTCTTCTACTCTAACCGACTGAGCTATAGGCGCAGTTTTTTAACCTATCAAAAAGAACGCACTGTCATTCCGTTTTGACGATGCAATTATCGATATTTGCACGGAGAAAACAAAATTTTCCATGCAAAAAATTAAAAATATTATACTCGATTACGGCAATGTTATTTTTATGATTGACTTTGTTCGCGTGCGAGAAGCCTTTATATCCTTGGGTATCAAAAATGTAAATGATTTTTTTGGACATCGGGCACAAGATCCCCTATTTGACTCTTTTGATCGAGGAGAAATTAGTGCCGCTGAATTTAGGAATGGGATTCGAGAGCGAGCAAACTGCCCAGACCTGACCGATAAACAAATTAATGACGCTTGGAATGCTTTATTAATCGGAGTGCCAGAGGGCAAACATGAAATATTGGAGTACCTGCAAACAAAATATCGCCTATTTTTGCTGAGTAATAACAACGAAATTCACTATGCATATTGCATGCAACATATTCAGGAAAAATATGGTGTTCCGGACAACTCGGTATTCTTTGAGAAAACATATTATTCACATGTAATAGGTTTACGCAAACCCAATCGGGATATTTTTGACCATTTAGTGATTGATACAGGCATTCAACAACAAGAAACTTTGTTTATTGACGATAGTCCACAACATTTGGAAACAGCGGAAAAATTAGGATTTCAAACCGCATTGTGTAGTCAGGAAGAGCCTTTGGAAGAAATTGTAAAAAAATTGGGATTATGAAACATTTCTTAGACAATCCCTTTCTATATCTAAATTATTTCTCTATCTTTGCACACACAAAAAATTAAAAGGGCACGAAAGGAGGTATTTAAAGCATGATTATCGTAAATGTAAAAGAAGGAGAATCTTTAGACAGAGCGTTGAAACGTTTCAAAAAGAAATTTGAAAAAACTGGTGTATTACGTGAACTTCGTTCTCGTCAAGCATACGAGAAAAAATCAGTAACTCGTCGTACCCAGATTAAGAAAGCAATCTATAAACAACATTTAAACCAAGAGAACGTTTAATATTGTTTGATACGATAAAAAATAAAAGAGGCTTTTAGCCTCTTTTTTTATGTTGACACAACCTCTTAAATAATACGGCATAATCATTTACCATTTTGTCCCAACCGAAATGATTTAATGTGTACTTACGAAAAGCATACCGCTGCTGCCCTTCCGTATCCCACCGGTGTTGGATTGCTTGCGACCAAGCCTCTGCATTCTCCGGTTCCACCTGTATGCCATTTTTTTGGTGTTGTATAGCATCTGTAATTCCATCCAGTGCTGACGCCAGCACCAATGCCCCACAGGCACTTGCTTCCAGACATACCAGACCAAACCCCTCCATATCGCCTTCGACTTTAATATTAGGCATTAAGAATGCCTCGGCATGACTCAACAGAATTTCTACCTCTTCCAACGGTAATTTGCCTAGATGCGTGATCTTTTTGTCATATGCAGGATCGTTTAATAAAGTACATAGCGCTGCTTGGTCTGAAGGATAGCCCATAAAAAGCATATATAGGGTGCGACACCTCTCCGGTAAACCCGCCAACAGTTTGTCTACTTTTGATGGCTCTTTAGACAATGGACCAGCCATGACTAAATGATATTCTTCCGGAAGCAACGGAAGTACCTCACGAATAAACCACGAAAAACCCTTTCGCTTAACAGGCCTACCTAATGTTACTAAAATTTTACGATGAGCCGGCAAATGATATTTGTGCCGAAACTGTTCCCAATCCTCGATATTATTTTTCGGTTCCAACTGATGATCAATACCATTTGCGATAACCGAAACCTTCTTTTTGTCTATCCCGCGTCTGATAGCCGCGGTAGCCGTTGCGTGACTGACTGCGACGATATGATCGTATCGATTAAATCGCGGTAAAATGAAACGTTGATAGACCTTAAGTGGAAAGACGACATCTAACCCGTGGAGCGTAACGACCCTACGCAGATGCGTATAGCCTACATGCCAGAGGCCAACAGCCGCTATCAACCCATCATTAAAATGTATTATACCGATCTTAGGGTATCGATGTATCATCGATAGGATACGTCCATTTAATTTGCGAAAAAACTGAAAGTAGCTTTCTTCCCCTGTATAAACAATTTTTCGTACAATGGCGTGTGCATGCATGCCTTCAATCAGCTCATAACTTTGCTTTTCCATCCCTCCAGTAGCAGGTGGATACTTGTGACTAACGAACAGTATTTCCATGTTTGAAAATGCTAAGCGTATCGGTTTTGCGGACAAAAACATAACAGATTACCCCCACTAATATCCAACATATTTGACGAGCACGGCGCAATATCGATACAGTTATCCATACGGTAGCCCCCTGAATACTTATACTCGCCAACAGTATCTTATTACCTAATTCCTCTATCCCTAACTGCCCTGGTATAAATGCACCGACGCTTTTAAAGATCATGACGCCCATATCCATCCATACGCTATGCATTAACGGTACATCGTAGTTCAGAAAACGAAGGATAAAATAAAATTCCAGGCCTCCTATCAACCAATGTAAAAAAAAGAAAAAGTAAGACCACCAAAAGAGCTTTGTGTGATGCTGAAAAAAATATCGTGTTTGCACGGCTAAACTACGAATAACCTTACAGAGGCGTTGCCATAAATTAAAAGAGCCTACCTCTTGCGTCTCAACTGTACTCCGCTTTTGATGTAGCAGATAGAAAAACAATATTTTTAATGAAAGTAATAATGCAATCAGTATGCATAAACCATATAGCCAAAACGCTTGTCGTGAATTATCCATGATAACCACTAACCAACAAAGAGATAAGATGAAAAGCAGCAGTTGTGATAATATGGCGGTAACACGTGACACGACAACAGATGTTGATGCATTGCTGTTTGAAATGGAGTAGGATTTCAATAGTTCGTTCTTGAGCATATCCCCTCCGACGACGCTCGACGGGTTATAAAGCCCTACCGTTTCGCCAATTTGCCTAATTCCAAAAAGCTGCCCTAAAGAAATGCGGGTACGTTCTGATCCTAAACAAATCCACCAACCTATTGTACCGAGCATATACGCTATAAGAGTGATCAATAGAATGACAAAAAAACCCGATCCAATTTTCCGAAGCTCAGCCAAAACGATCGCGAAATCCACCTGAACAATAAATATTGCTATGGGAACAACGATACAGGCAAATATTAAAATTTTAAGGCTTTTCTTGTACATTAGCAAGCTGCCCAGACAATATTTTTGTTGGATTGCAATCCTAATCGCGTCACTTCGTCAAAATAGCGATCTACCAGGTTTTTCCAGTCTAATTTTTCCGTGTAAGCGATTCCGGTGTCACTGATAAATTTATGTAACGTCGGATCTGCGAGCAACATCCTGATATAAATAAGAAAATCCTCTGCAGACCTAGGCAGACATTTATAGCCAGTTTGTCCGTGTCGTACCAAATCTGCACTTCCTCCGCCATCAGCGATAACACAGGGAAGGCCAGAAGCCATTGCTTCTACAACCACATTTCCGTAGGTTTCCGAGATCGACGGAAAAACAAAAATATCCGATGAAGCATACAGTTTCGCAAGATCGCTGTGGGATAATGTCCCCAAAAAAATAGCTTCTGGCATTTGCCGTTTCATCTCCTCCCCTGCAGCTCCATCACCCGCCACAATAAAATTATGGGGCAAATGCGATCTCTGAAGCCGTTTATAAATTTCGATCAAAGTTTGTATATTTTTTTCCCACACCAACCTACTGGCAAACAATATATTGGGATTGTCGTTTCCCGTAATATCGCGCACATAAGCCCTATCTCTTTTTTCCGGATTGAAAAGCTTTAAATCAATGCCACGTTGCCATAAGATCATTTTATCTCTTTCTACACCTAGATCCTCCAGCTGTTTTTGCATAGCACAGGACGGTACATAGACCACGTCACAGTTGTTATAAAATCGTCGAGTAGCAGACGTCATCCAGCGTTGCACAGGTTTAATAAGCGTAGGAACCTTCCGAAAATAATAGGGTATATAAGAAAGAAAATTGGTGTGATAAAGACTGATAACCGGAATATTTCGTGATCGCGCATAACGTAAAGCAAAAAAACCCAATAAAGAAGGGGTAGCAATATGGATAACATCCGGCTGGAACGCATCCAATTGTTGCTTAATCTGCCCCTTTACCAACGCCGGCAGACTAATACTGTAGTCTGCATTTAAACCTGTATTGAGCGTGGGTATACGAATCGAGGCATGTCCTTCTATCTCTTCCGGTCCTTTTCCATAAATAAAAAAGAAAGAAAAACGTTCTATATCGATTCGATTGATGATTTGAAACATGGTACGGGCAGCACCATCATATTCTTCAAACAAGATCTCCGCAAAAAAAGCGATTCTTATCATATACTTAGATGTTTGTTTTTACGAAAATAAACATGACATATTTTCTTAATAGAAACTGAATATTAATGATTTATGAAATTTCATATACTTATTTACCTTTAATACATCATTTCCATACGGAAGCATAATAGATGGTTTACAAATATCTAACACTCATGCACTAGCTTTGATGTATAAAAATAAAACCATGCATTCAATATGATATCGCATAGAAAGAAATACTGGCGAAAAGTTTTGTCTGTTTCATTCCTCCCCATTGTTTGTGGTCTTTATTTCACCAAAACCACACACTCCAACACAAATTCTATATCTTATATCGAGGAGCACACAATTGCATTGGAAGAGCGCAGTGAAGGTGAGCTATCCTTATTGACCTATAATGTAGCAGGTCTGCCTGATTTCCTTTCTGCCGCCGTAAATTCACGAGCAAGCAGTATGAAAGAAATTTCTAAAAAAATCAATCGTTTTGATATTGTCAATGTGCAGGAAGATTTCCATTATCATCACGAACTTTATGGAGAGGATAATAGGCATCGTTATCGCACTGAACATAAAATGGCAGTGCCTTACGGCGATGGACTCAATACCTTGTCCAAATACCCAATCCAAGAAACACGTCGTATTCCTTGGCAGCATTGTAATGGCTCAGATTGCTTAGCAGCGAAGGGATTTTCTTTTTCCCGTATCACCATCGCAAAATCAGTCAATGTCGATGTTTACAACATCCATGCTACGGCTCGGGATGACAAATATGCAGCTACCGCCCGACAAAAAAATATCGAACAGTTAGTAGACTATA
The DNA here is from genome assembly GCF_014692515.1 of Sphingobacterium micropteri. Taxonomy (GTDB): domain Bacteria; phylum Bacteroidota; class Bacteroidia; order Sphingobacteriales; family Sphingobacteriaceae; genus Sphingobacterium; species Sphingobacterium micropteri. Next base: position 76,282 of record NZ_JACOIK010000004.1, read on the forward strand.
TCAACACGCATTCTGCCAGCAATGCTATTATCGTGATGGGCGATTTTAACGCACATTTTGCAGCTGCCTGGGATAACTTATCATGGTTTACCAAACAGACGGGCGTGCAAGATGTATGGGTCATGCTAATGAAAAATGGAAAATGTCCACTGCCCTATCCCACTTTTGTTCCAAGTGAGAAACTAACGCTAACGGATAGTTGTGAAAGTATCGATAAAATCTTTTTTCGTAATAGCACGTTTATTGAATTTTGTCCTCAAAGATATAAAGTGGAAAAGCAATATTTTACCGATGGAAATGATATACCGCTCTCCGATCATTATGCGATATCGTGTATCCTACAGTGGAAGAAAAAATAACATTTATGTTTGTTACATATCAATCTACTTTCGTCAACTCGGCAATCAACTCGTGTGTTTTTTCTTGAATCTCTTTCGGAAGCAACTGAAATATCTCCTGATCTAGGCTTAATAACTTCTCTTTCGCATATATCTCCGGCTTAAAAAAACAATCGCGTAACGAATTTACTTTTGATTCCTCCGATGTGAAATATGCCCGAAATTCTCCTTCTACTCGCTCTACAATCTTGTCAAGTTGCTCCTTGGTAATTAGACTGGTTTCCATATTGAATTTATATAATTATAAAACTTAAGCGTTAATACTTCTCTTATTAGAAACTGAATCCCGATGAAATTGTTCATAGAATAGACAATATCTTATTTGTTTATGGAAAACAACACAAATACACATGCCACACAGCTGCACGATCTTATTCAGATCCTTACAGAGCGTGTTGAAACTTACCGCGCAATTATTTCTTCTGTTGATGCCAACAAGGATATAGACTTGATAGCGTTTTTGGAAAAATGTATGCAACTAACACAGCAATTCAAATCGGAGCTCAATGGTGTGCTAGCCAAAGAGGATAGTCCATTTTCTGAACGGGAATGGGTGGCCAGCAATCTATATACGCGCTGGCAAGAAGAAAAACCTTCGGTAGAGGCAATCGGACGCGACCAGGTCATCGAAGTCTGCGAAAAAACGGAAAATACATTGCTTCGTATTTTTCAGGAGATTCTTTCTAATACAGGAAGCTTTACGGAAAGCACGACCGCCATGCTTAAAAGCCAAGCAACGCTTCAACAAGAAATCGTCGAACAAATAAAAGGTGCAACAAAAGCAACAGATCAAGAACGTTAATTTTTGTTAACAAAATGCTAACTGGCATTTCGATTGTAATATATCTGTAACAGTTTTAAGATTTACTAAATTAGATTATATGAAAACGAGTATTAAAATTTTGAGTTTATTATTTATTACATTTATCGCGTTTAGCTCTTGTAGTAAAGACGATGATCCCGCGGACAATGATTTGTTTTTGGGAAAGTATGAAGGATCAGTTTCTTTTAATAGTTCTGATGAAGAAGATGTATCCGAGACAAACGGCTCGGTCACCGTTACAAAAGTCGGCAATAATTATACCTTCAATTTTTCGGACGGTATTCCAACTTTAGGTGACATTACCATGGAAAAAGGAGACAATAATACGCTCGTCTTTAGCGACGGGGAACTTGGAACCATCCGAATTACTGCTTCTAGTTTGAACATTGCTTATATAAGAAACGGTCGCACATGGACGGCCGATTGTTCTCGCTAAAAAAGAGACATCAAACGAAAGAAAGCCAATCTAAGATTGGCTTTCTTTCGTTTCAAAATGTTTATTTTTACAGCATGGACGTTACAAAGCGGTTTAATAGAATTGTTGCTATTTACTTTCAACTGCAGGCAAAACCTATTGTGAAGGCACAGGATCTTGCCGAACAATTTGAAGTTAGCCAACGAACAATTTATCGTGATATAAAAGCACTGGAACAAGCGGGTATTCCCATTTACGGCGAAGCAGGCACAGGCTACGGACTCGTGGAGGGATACCGGTTGCCTCCCACTAAATTTTCTAAGGAAGAAATATTAACTCTTGCCGCAGCAGAAAAGTTGATGCAGAAATTTGTAGACCCTGATCTGTTCCGGCATTTTAGTTCTGCACTCAATAAAATCAAAGCCTACCTTCGCTACAACGAGAAGCTAAATGTAACGTTACTGGAAGAAAATATGTTAATGGGCTCGCTAACACATCGATTTAACGAAAACGTACCTTCTGCACTATCCATATTATTTGAAAGTATCGCTCAACATAAAATGGTTAATATGGATTATCAGAGCGGTACGTACAGTACCGCCGTACATCGGGAAATCGAACCCGTAGGTGTATTTCACCAGGGAAACTATTGGTATTTTATCGCTTACTGTCACCTGCGAAAAGATTATCGGCAATTTCGCATCGATCGAATCCAACGAATCCAACTAGCATCTACTCCTTTTACCAGAACGCATAAGTCATTATCACATTATCTAGAAAAAGAAGAACCTGCGCCAACCATAACCATACGAATAGCTGTACCTTTGGCATACGCGCGCTATATGGAATGGGAACGCTCCTATTATGGGTTTGTATCGGAAGAGATAATTGACACGGAGGTTATGATGACCTTCGCCTGTAGAAACATGGAACAGGAGTTTGCCCGCTGGTATCTCATGTTTGCGGATCAAGCACGTATTTTAGAGCCGGAGAAACTCAAAGAACATGTCAAAGCATTACTGGCCAATATTCAGGTTAAATTTACTTCATAAAAAATGCCCCACGTTACTAAAATCACATAGGGCACTTTATCAAATTACAACTCTCGACAATTGCGTTATGGTCTGTCCCAGAAAAAAGGAGGCTCAATACCCAGCGCCCGTAGATACACAAACCCTTGTGCCCGGTGGTGAATTTCGTTGTCAATAAAATATAACAGGTTACTGTATATAGGAAATTTATATTCGCCGAATAAATTATGCACCAAATGAAAGTCTTCTTCCGGAATCTGATTGAACAGCTCAATGATTTTCGGCGTATCTGCATCCCATTTTGCTAAAAGATCTTCTTTTGTGTTCAAAGCTAATTTGTGATTATAAGGTTGATCATCTCTTTCTACGATTCCTCGCAGTCCGGGTTCGGCGATGGACAATAATTCCATGATCAATTCCGAAAAAGATCGCATACCCCCTATTGAAAAATCAAAAAGCTCTTTTTCTGGAAATTTTTCCAGTGTTCGACGAGTCAGATCGCGATGTCCTAACCAATGTTTCAAAAACTCTTCCTTTGTTAAAATTGCTGTGGTTCCCATACCGTTAAATAATTAAAAATCAATAAATAGTCTTTTATAAATCTTATTACCATAACAAAATTATGGCATGGAATGACAACGGTATGTCAACAGTCCTTTCATCTTTTCAATTTATTAAAAAAGATTTAAAATTAGGTTTAAAATATAAATATTGTATATTTGCACACCGAAAAGAGAGATGTCTGAGTGGTTGAAAGAGCAGACCTGGAAAGTCTGTATACGGGATGACCGTATCGCGGGTTCGAATCCCGCTCTCTCTGCAAAAAATAAAGCCCGACCCCTATAATAGGTCGGGCTTTATTTTTTGCGAAAGATGCTCAATTTAAACCCGGGCGGTTAATCGTATCCTTACTGTTGTCGCGGTTCAAATTATCTAATGGAACGCCGGAATTATTTTCTAGTTGCTGATCGACAGTATCCGTATCTCGATTTCGTTCTAGATTATTCAACGGGACACCATTATCTTCGATGGGTTGCGAAAGAGAATCGGTCCTATCCGCAGATGATGGTCTTGATCCTCCGTTACAAGCGCTGAATAGTATACTCATCAGTATTATGCTTGCTAGGCAATTTTTTTTCAACATATCTATTTTTATAACTATGCTCATAATGTATATCTTTTTTCTTTAACGTATCGTTAGTCTTCTATATAAGAACATCTTTTATATGAAAAATGTTCGTCTGAATTTATTTTACAATCGTCTTTTTTTGACTTGATGAGACTAACAATAAAATCAACTATGCCCTACTCCTTAGACCTACATTTCGTATATTTAAGCATTTAAGTTTATCAGAGGCGACTGAAACACAAAAAAATCTGAAATGAAAACAACTTCTGAACATAATGAACGAATAGCAAAAATGACATTTGCTTCCGTTTATCCCCATTACGTGATCAAAGTGAAAAACAAAGGTAGAACAATAGAAGAGTTACATCAAGTCATCGAGTGGCTAACGGGATTTGATAACAAAAAACTACAAGAACTTATTGATGAAAACATAACCTTTGAAATATTGTTTGAGAGAGCTAATCTTAACCCTAACGCATCGCTCATAACCGGTGTAATTTGTGGCTATCGGATAGAAGAAATTGAAAACCCCTTAACAAGACAAGTCCGCTATTTAGACAAGTTGGTGGACGAACTGGCGAAAGGCAGAAAGATGGAAAAGATTTTAAGGTAATAAATCCTCATGATGATTTTTTCTATTAGGTATGATACACTTTTTTATTTTTAACGGTATGCTGCATGAACTTATTTAACATTCAGTTTGTGAATGCAAAGCATTTTATCTAAGTTTGAATGATTTTAAAAAAAGGGGGATTAGCTCAGCTGGCTAGAGCGTTTGGCTGGCAGCCAAAAGGTCATCGGTTCGACTCCGATATTCTCCACCATCGAAAATAGGCAAGGATTATTATTTAACCCTTGCCTATTTCTTATTATTCCTGTAACGTCCACACCAATTTATCAATCGCATATCCTGAACGTCTAGCATAAGCGAGATACTTCTGCTTAACATCATCCGGTATTGTTTTATCCCGTGATAGTATCCACATATAATCAAGATTTTCGCCGAACACCAAAGCATAACGATAATCATCATCAATCATCACAACGTTATATCCGGAATAAAACGGACCGAAAAAAGAAACCTTCAAAGCCCCCTCCTCTTCTGTTCTAACGAACTTTGCTCTGCCAATGCTTTGCTTATATTTTTCTTTTGCCATATCATATCCCTGATTATTGACCTGGATACTGCTATCGTCATTCAAAGCATAGGTAGCCAGTACATTTTTAAGATTTTTTTCCCAATAAAAATCCATACGGGCAATCTCATACCACTCTCCTAGATATTTTTCCTTCTGGAAACCTTGTACCACCGCTACATTCGATTTAACGGGCTTCAGCAAATTATATAAAGTTGTACCTGCCGCTACTGCTGCCAACAACAATAATGATTTTTTTCTATCCATACAGACTAAACCAAAAAGTGTTATAAAAGTTTGGCTATTAATTGATAGTTTTGGAAAACTTTCATGAGACATCTATGAAGTTTTTAGTAATCACTGGCAGTAACATTTTCAGCAAAAGATATTGTATTCAAAAGAGGAAGCAAAAAAATTAAAAGAGCAGTTTTGGACAAGTTTTGGTCGGTTTATGTCCTTGGTTCCAAATGAAGACGGGTTAAAAATCAATTGGGTTAATTATAAGACAGGCATCAAACATCTTTACTTCCGTATGGAAGCAGACCATAAAACTGCAAAAATTTATGTAGCAATCAGCCATCCAGATGAAGGTATACGGGAATTGATGTTTACGCAATTTAAAGAATACAAAAATGTATTGCATGCCGAACTTGGAGAAGAGTGGATATGGAGTGAAAACCACTATGATGAATACGGCAAAAACACCACTCGTATCGGAATAGAACTCGACAAAAACGTTTCCGTTTTTAAAGCAGAGGATTGGCCTACCTTGATCAATTTCTTCAAACCACGTATTATCGCTTTAGACCAATTTTGGAGTAACGCAAAATATGGGTTTGAACTATTTAAATAGTATCTTCACGATGATATCGTTGTGCTATCACCGTAACGACCAATATCTGAAAAGCATGGAAAATCATTAGCGGCAAAAAATATAGACCTGCGCTAATGGAGTGGGCAAACAGAAATTTTCCAAATACCGACCCGTGAGTCAATGATTTTTTTGAACCACAGAACAAGGCCGTTATACAATCTTCCCTATTGAAGTTGAGGACAAATTTAGCGAACACATAAATCAATCCGTAGACAAGTATAAACAATAGCACTACACCTACAAAAGTCCATAGCAAATATAACTTCCCCATGCTTTCAAACACGCCACTTACAAATGATTCAGCGAAACTACAATAGACAATGAGTAAAATAACGGATTTGTCGAACAACGTTAATTGTCGATTATATCTTAAAGCCCATTTACCCAAATACGGCTGCAATAGTAGCCCTGCAATAACCGGGATAATAATTTCCTTTATCAAACCCCAATACACATCACCAAAAACATCAATCTCACCAAAATCAAGAAAAAACTGCATCCATAATGGCGTAATAATCACACCTATCAATCCCGATATACTAGCATTGAAAATCGCGGCCGAAATATTCCCTCGGGCAATGGAAACCATCACCACAGAAGAAGACACTGTGGATGGCAATGCTGCCAAAAAGAAAAAAGAGAGCCAAAAATCGTACTGTAATTCGTTTTGGACAAATGGATAAAATGGTAGTAAGAGCAGCGGAAATAGGACAAAGGTTGCACCTTGTACCAGTAGGTGAAGTTTCCAATTGCGTAGTCCTACTTTCAATTGTTGGAAACTTAATTTAAGTCCGTAGAAAAAGAAGATCAGGGATACACCGATGCTTGTTGTCCATCCGATTATCTGTCCGCCCTGCCACAGATATAGCTGCGGAAAGTAATAAGCTAAAACAATGAAACAAAATAGAGCCAGAATAAAGCCATCGAATTTCAGTTTCATACAGATCTATATGAAGTAGAGACGCAACATGTTGCGTCTCTACTAATATTTAACATATTCGTAGACAAAAAATGCTAAGAAGACAACCTTCCTAACGCCTCTTTTATCCGCCGAAGAGCCTCCTTCAAGTTTTCATCTGAAGCAGCATACGAAAGACGGATGTAGTTGTTATTTCCAAAAGAATCACCTCCAACCGTTGCGACATGTCCTTCATTGAGCAGATATAGCGCAAGATCTGAGGAATCTTTAATTACATTGCCTTGTGCATCTTTTTTTCCAAAAAACGAACTGATTTCGGGGAAGAAATAAAATGCTCCTTCTGGGAGATTTGTTTTCACTCCCGGAATATCATTCAATAAATCATATACCAGTTGGCGTCTGCGTAAAAATGCTTCTTTCATTTCATTTACGCTTTCCAACCCATCATTATAAGCAATAATACCTGCTCGTTGTGCAATGGAACAAGTCCCAGAAGTCGTTTGTCCCTGTAATTTATCGTTCGCGGCAGCAATTTCCTTATTGGCAGCTATATACCCTAAACGCCAACCTGTCATCGCAAAAGCCTTGGAAAAACCATTTACAATGATAACGCGATCACGGATAGATTCGAATTGGGCGATAGATTCATGTTTGTCGATAAAATTAATATGTTCATAAATTTCGTCAGACAAGATGAAAATATGGGGATATTTCTCGAAAACCTTAGCTAATGCTGCTAATTCTTCCTTGCTATAAACCGAACCTGTTGGATTACAAGGTGAAGAGAACATAAACAATTTTGTTTTCGGCGTAATAGCTGCTTCCAATTGCGCAGCAGTGATCTTGAAATCCGAATCAATATCCGTATCGATAAATACGGATTTTCCTTCTGCCAAAACGACCATCTCTGAATAAGAGACCCAGTATGGTGTAGGGATAATAACCTCATCACCGGGATTGATCAATGTCAAGATAACGTTAGAAAGTGATTGTTTCGCACCCGTAGAAACCACAATCTGCGAAGGCTCATAATCCAACCCGTTTTCATTTTTCAATTTGTTCACAATGGCTTGGCGGAGTTCTGGATAACCCGGTACCGGAGAATAACGTGTATAGTTTTCGTCTAGCGCTTTTTTTGCTGCATCCTTCACGTTATCGGGTGTATTAAAGTCTGGCTCTCCTACACTCAAACTAATAACGTTAATACCTTTAGAGGCTAATTCGCGCCCTAATTTTGTCATTTTTAAGGTCGCTGATTCGGATAAATTATTAATCCTATCTGATAAATATGATGTCGTACTCATGATGTTACAAACCTAAATAAAATGCTTTGTATTCACCAATGCCTAGGCTATTTTTTTATGAGTAATTCATTTTTTATAGGGATTTCGTTAGGTTTTTCTAGATTTGTTCATATGGATTCGCGGAGAAAATTTTTAAAAAATATGGGCGTTGGTTCGCTCCTGCTTGGATTACATCCCAGTTATGCCCAACAGCTAAAACCGCTACAGAGCCCGATAAACAAACCTATCGTTCTTTCCACTTGGGATTTTGGGTTGAAAGCGAATATAGAAGCGTGGAAAATTCTTTCTACAGGAGGACGTGCATTAGATGCTGTCGAACAGGGAGTACGTTATACCGAAGCTGACGCTACCGAGCGCAGCGTAGGTTACGGAGGGCGTCCGGATAGAGACGGTAAAGTGACGTTGGACGCTTGTATTATGGATGAAAATGCAAATATTGGATCTGTAGCTGCGCTAGAAGGGGTAAAACATGCTATATCAGTAGCCCGGGCAGTAATGGAAAAAACACCACATGTGATGCTCGTTGGCGACGGCGCACAACAGTTTGCACAAGAACAAGGATTTCCATTAGAAAACCTATTAACGGAAGTTTCGGAAAAAGAATGGCGGGAATGGCTCAAAACAGCAAAGTACGAACCTGTTGTCAATATTGAAAACCATGATACCATAGGCATGATTGCATTAGACGCAGACGGCAATCTTTCGGGAGCCTGTACAACCAGCGGCATGGCTTTTAAGATGCATGGACGGGTTGGCGATTCCCCTATTATTGGCGCGGGACTATATGTCGACAACGAAGTGGGGGCAGCTACAGCCACTGGACACGGCGAAGAAGTTGTCCGCACAGTAGGTTCACATCTGGTGGTGGAATTAATGCGCCAAGGTCACACGCCTCAAAAAGCTTGTGAAGAGGCGGTAAATCGAATTATTAATTTCACCAAAAACCGGAAGAAAACATTAGATAACATACAGGTTGGATTTATTGCCCTTAGTAAACAAGGAGAATATGGTGCATATTGTATACATGGCGGCTTTAATTATGCGAAGTATGACTATGTCGGAAATGAACTTATATTTTCTCCACATTATCTCAAATAAAGATGCCCAAAATAGAAATTGCCTGTTTTAATACACAAGCAGCACGGATAGCACAACAGTACGGCGCTGACCGTGTAGAGTTTTGTACCAATATGCAAGTCGGTGGGACAAGCCCCGATTTGCAGGAGACAGAAATCGTACGCCGCGAATTAAAAATTACACTCAACGTTATGGTAAGACCCCGAGGTGGTAATTTTGTGTATTCGGATCACGAGTTTACGCAAATGCAAAAAGACATAGCCCTATATGATGCATTAGGCGTGGATGGTTTTGTATTTGGTGTCCTGGATTCGGCAGGGAATATTGATAGACGACGAAACGGGGCATTAGTTAGATTGGCGGGTGGAAAACCTTGCACTTTTCATAGGGCGTTTGATGAGGTCACGGACAGCATAGAAGCATTAGAAGATATTATCGATTGTGGTTTTTCGACAGTCCTCACTTCTGGCTGTGCGCCCAATGTAGATTTAGGAAAGGAGGAATTGAAACGTTTGGTACAGCAAGCTCGTAGCCGTATTCTTATTATGCCTGGCGGAGGTTTACGCTCCACCAATATTGGGCATATTTGGCAGGAAACAGGTACCGAATATTTTCATTCGTCGGCCATCACGGATGGGACAGAAACAGCGGTCGCTGAAGAAGTAGCGGCATTGGTGAAAGCAGTTAAATTATAACTGCTTTTTTATTTAGGCCTATGGAAGATAGTTATTACCCTTTGTGGAAACTATACGAGATACTTCAAGCCTAGACGTAAACCATAACCGATTGCTATCCCAATAACAAAACTAGCTAAGGTACCTACGAGGATGTATTCCGTAAACTTCGTGTCCTTAGCATTAGTTAAGTCACCAAAACGGAAAATAGATTTTGCGCCCAAAAGAAATCCTATACCCGACAGGAATCCTACCTGTATAAAAAGGACGATCAGCAACCGTTCCATAATACCAATCAGCATCCCGGCGTCGACAAGAGAATTTTTCGGCTTGTTCACAACATCCGCTTCGGACGTCCATTTGCTGAAGAAAACCCTTAACATAATCGGACTAACAAACACCGTTAACACAAAAGCTAAAACATATAATAGGCTTTTTGCGGAAAATAACGTTTCCCAATTGACAGGTAAGCCATATGTATACCATACAACGGCAACCAATGACAGGATATGTAACGTTTGATCTGCTATGAATAACAAAAACGTACGTCGTGGAAATTTTTTCTCAAAATAAATCTTAGCACTATCGATCAACAGATGCACACAGCTTATAAATAATATTATTTGCCATTGGTCGGATAGTTCCGGGATGAAAAACAGGACCAGCAGCATGGTATGCATCGCAATATGTATCAGCAAATAAAGGATGTGATCTTTGCGTTTCTGCACCCAGCTTTTGGGTTGTAAGACGAAATCACCTATAAAATGAGCCAGCAACAGTTTTAAAAATAAAATACTCATAACGCTAACATTTCTTTTGTACAATAGTCCAATGCGCGTTGTATTTTAGCATAGCTCGCTTTTTGCAATTCGGTGCTCACTTGACTTTGATATTTCTTGTCTAATATTTTAGCCAATTCAGCTTGGTTAGCTCCCTCATTCTGGAATGCCGCTTTCACCGTTTCGGCTATATTAGGTGTCCATCGGGTAGTCAATTCTGCGACTAAAGGTAATATCACATTACATACGGCATCAAGCTTGGGATAAGCCGATTTAAAAAATATTGTTTCCTTTTTTAGTTCTTCAAAAGCTTCTCCAGAATAAGTAAGTGCGGAACCAAAGGAGTTTTTAATATGCGGGGCATCGTATTCCTTGGTTCCGATACCAATACCAATACGTACATCTAAATTATACGCCAGCATAGCAGCTTTAATATAGACGGTAGCTGTTAATACATTTTGGCGTGTGAGCTCCGCTTGGAAACTATCTCCTCGAAAAATATCAAATTTATCCGAATATAGTCCTATGGCTTCCTCCAATGCCGGCATCCATACTTTCGGATCTACAGAGCGCGATTTGATTATATCACCTGATATTACAGCTATCATATAACGACTTTTACGTAAAGATAAGTATACAACAGCATATCAGCAAAATTAGTGATAATTAAAATTATCACTAAAAACGATGATAAATCAAAATACCACTAAAAACAGTGATAATATTATACTACAATATTGATAATCTTACCTTTCACAAAAATGACTTTTTTTACGGTCTTTCCATCCAGATAACGCTGTACGTCTACATTTGCTAATACAATTCCCTCTACTGCCTTTGCATCCAAATCTAAAGCCAACGATAGATTCATCTTCATTTTTCCATTAACAGAGACCGGGTAAGCAAATTCTGACTCAACCAAGTAACTAGGATTAAACACAGGATATGGCGCATAGGAGATTGTCCCTGCCTCATTTCCCAGTAATCCCCACAATTCTTCTGTAATATGAGGCGCATAAGGTTGAAGAACAATAATGAGATCCTGTAATATTTTTCGTTTATTACATTTCAAATCAGTCAGCTCATTCACACAGATCATAAACGCCGATACAGAAGTATTGAACGAGAAACGCTCTATGTCCTCTTCTACCTTTTTGATGATTTTATGCAGTGCCTTGTATTCTGCTTTGCTAGGCTCTTCGTCCGATATAACAAGATTTCCCTGGGCATCATGGAATAAACGCCATACCTTACGTAAAAATTTATATACACCCTCAATACCATTTGTATTCCAAGGCTTTGATTGCTCCAATGGACCTAGGAACATCTCGTAGAGGCGGAGCGTATCGGCGCCATAGGTTTCTATAATGTCGTCCGGATTAACCACGTTGAATTTAGACTTTGACATCTTCTCCACTTCCGTACCACAAATATATTTGCCATTCTCCAAGACAAATTCCGCGTCCGCAAAGTCTGAACGAAAGGCTTTAAATCTTTCTGTATCGAGTATATCATTATAAACGATGTTTACATCAACATGCAATGGAATAGTGTTGTATTTATCTTTTAGACCATATGACACAAAAACATTTGTTCCCTTACCCTCTTCGTCAAGCACACGATACACGAAGTTAGAACGCCCTTGAATCATCCCTTGGTTGATCAACTTTTTAAAAGGTTCTTCTTCGTTGTGATATCCAAGATCTTTCAGCACTTTGTTCCAGAACCTAGAGTAGAGCAAATGACCCGTAGCATGCTCTGAACCACCGATATATAAATCTACAGATTTCCAGTAATCTACGGCTTCTTTCGATGCAAAGGTCTGGTCATTTTTGGGATCCATATAGCGGAACCAATACCAGGAAGAACCAGCCCAGCCAGGCATCGTACTCAACTCGTAATCATATTTCCCATTATACTTCCATCCTTCAGCCCTACCCAATGGAGGTTCACCTGTTTCTGTTGGCAAATACTTGTCTACCTCCGGCAGCAACAAAGGTAACTCCTCCTCTTTTATCAAATAAGGCAATCCATCTTTAAAGTATACGGGTACGGGTTCTCCCCAATAACGCTGACGACCAAAAATAGCATCGCGCATCCGATAGTTTATTTTAGCCCTACCTAAACGGAGCTCTTCCAAACGTCCGATCAATGCGGGTAAAGCTTCACTGTACGTCATACCATTGATAAAATCAGCGTTGATATAGCGACCATCTTTAGTAGGATCAGCTTCTTCTTCGATATTTTGTGCATCGGAAATCGGAATGATCGGCAAATTAAAATGTTTTGCAAAAACATAATCCCGTTGGTCACCAGATGGTACAGCCATCACAGCTCCCGTTCCATATCCCGCCAAAACATAGTCTGCAATCCAAATCGGCACGTCCTCTCCAGTCAATGGGTGCTTCGCGTATGAACCTGTAAAAGCACCCGATACCGTTTTGGTATCCGCCATACGATCTAGTTCAGATTTCTTCGCAGTTTTCTCTTTATAAGATTCAATTTCAGCTCGTTGATTATCTGTAGTTAAAGTGTCAACTAATTCATGTTCCGGAGCTAAAACGATAAAAGAGACACCGAAGATGGTATCCACTCGAGTCGTAAATACTTCGATATCTGTATGCAACTGGGGTAGCAGAAATTTTACCGACGCGCCCACCGATTTCCCTATCCAGTTACGTTGCATTTCTACTAAAGGTTCCGGCCAATCCACCGTATCCAATCCGCGGAGCAAACGGTCAGCATATGCTGTAATACGCATTGACCATTGCATCATTTTTTTCTGCTCGACAGGATATCCTCCCCGTTCAGATACACCATTAATAACCTCATCATTTGCCAATACGGTTCCCAAAGCAGCACACCAGTTCACCGTACTTTCCCGCAAATAAGCCAGCCTATATTTTAACAACTCTCGTTGCTGCTCTTCTTCCGAAAAGCCATTCCATTCCGTAGCTGTAAACGTTAATATATCATCGTCACAAACTGCTTCAATATCCTCAGAGCCTGAGTCTTTAAACCGTGCTATTAAACTATCAATTGACTCAGCCTTATCCGTTTCTTTATTATACCAAGCATTAAACAACTGCATGAAAATCCACTGTGTCCATTTATAATAATCGGGTTCCGATGTACGCACTTCCCTCGACCAATCGTAGGAAAAGCCGATATTATCCAGTTGCTCTCTATAGCGCTTGATATTTGTTTCCGTCGTAACGGACGGATGTTGTCCCGTTTGAATAGCATATTGTTCAGCAGGTAGCCCAAATGAGTCATATCCCATGGGATGCAATACATTAAAACCTTTTAATCTTTTATATCTAGAAAAAATATCCGACGCAATATAGCCAAGCGGATGCCCTACATGCAATCCGGCACCAGACGGATAAGGAAACATGTCTAACACATAATATTTGGGTTTGTCCGTTGTCTCCGAAGGTTTAAATGTACCGTTCTCCGCCCAAAATTGTTGCCACTTCTTTTCTAACGATTGATGATTGTATTCCATAATAATGATGCTGCTAATCTGAAAGAGATGCGAAAATAGCTATTTTACATCAATTTAGGCATAAAAGTTTCAGAATAGGCAATAAAATGTATATATTGAATGTTAAATGTCTAGGTGCTTAAGCAAATTATTCGGACGAATTGTTTCTTAAATGCACATTATTATTTACTTTCGCATCATAATATTAGATTAAAAAGAGCGTATGTCTACTCACGAAGAAGGTTCACCGAGAAAGAAAACCAAATCTGTTTATGTATCAACGGTCATTAGTATCGCTTTGGTACTGTTGATGACAGGTTTATTAGGCTTGATTCTGGTGCACGCAAAAAATCTATCAAAATACGTCAAAGAGAATATCGTTCTCAATATCATTGTCAACGACAATGTGAATGAGGGAGATGTATTGGCGATGCAAAAGGACCTTGAAAAAGATCCTTATGTATTACGTACGGAATATATCAGTAAGGAACTGGCGGCAAAAAACCTTAAAGAAGACCTCGGAGAGGATTTCGTGGAATATCTGGGACATAATCCGCTGTTGCCTTCTATAGACGTCTACTTAAAAGAACAATATGCCAATACAGACAGCATACAGACTTTTATTCAGAAATCAGCTAAAAACAGCCGCGTAAAAGAGGTGGTTTACCAAGAATCACTTATTGATATGGTTAACAAGAATATCCGTATTATTGGTATTGTGGTGTTAGGCTTCACCATTGTGCTATTAATCATTGCCGTAGCACTGATTAATAATACGATCCGCTTAGCAATTTATTCACAACGGTTTCTTATCAAGAGTATGCAGCTTATCGGCGCAACGAAGAACTTTATTCGTAAACCTTATCTCCTATATGGTATATTCCACGGTTTATTAGGTGCCTTAATTGCTATTTTGTTATTGATATTTACCCTGCAATTTGCCCAAAAGCAAATTCCCGATCTGGTATTTTTACGTAACTGGTATGAATTTGGTGCGATTTTCCTTATAGTAGTTGCGCTAGGGATTGTTATTTCCGGTTTCAGCACTTATTTCGCGGTAACAAAATATCTAAGAGCTAAATCACATAGTTTGTATAGATAGTAAAGTTAAAGAATTAAGGGTTAGAGAGTTAAAAAGTTAAACCATAAATGTATAAAAAGGTGAAATATAAAGGGCAATCGTATTGGTCCAATTAAATTACGAACAACGAAATATGTCAGAAAAAAAACAACATCATACCCCACCGCCAAAATTCGGCTTTGTTTTTGAAAAAATAAACTATCAACTGTTTATTGCTAGTGTACTTGTGGTTGTTCTAGGGTTCATCCTCATGACAGGCACGGAAGATATTTACAGTTTCACAAAAATAACGCTAGCACCTTTCGTAGTTGTTCTCGGATTCGCATTAGGCTTCGTTGCCATTTTATACAAACCCAAAAACAAAAAAAATAATTAAAAATGACCTATTTTCAGGCGATTGTCTTGGCAATCATTGAAGGATTAACAGAATTTTTACCTGTTTCTTCGACAGGTCACATGATTATCGGAACAGCATTAATGGGCATGGAGCCCTCTCCTTTCGTTAAACTGTTTACCATCGTTATACAACTCGGCACCATCCTTTCCGTGTTAGTTTTATACTATCGAAGATTTTTTAAATCGCTAGACTTTTATTATAAGTTGGTGGTAGCCGCTATTCCCGCTTCTATACTCGGGTTAGTACTCAATGATTTCATCGACTCCCTTTTAGAAAGTCCATTGATGGTAGCAGTAATGCTGGTCATCGGCGGTATTATCTTATTATTTGTGGACAAATGGTTTAACAGACCTCAAGTCGATAATTCGGACGATATCTCTTACAAACAAGCCTTCATCATCGGTTGGTATCAATGTTTGGCACTGATTCCGGGAACATCACGTTCAGCAAGCACCATTGTTGGTGGTATGACTCAAAGCCTCACACGTAAAGCTGCCGCCGAGTTCTCTTTTTTCTTGGCGATTCCGATGATGTTGGGTGCCTCGGTTGTCAAATTGTATAAATTCATGAAGGAAGGGCATGTTTTAACCGGTGAGGAAATAAACCTCCTCATTGTGGGTAACGTGGTCGGTTTTATTGTTGCCATTATCGCTATTAAAAGCTTTATCAGCGTATTAACAAAGTATGGTTTTAAAGCATTCGGATGGTACCGTATTATCGTAGGACTCGTGATTATTGGATTATTATTGAGTGGTCATAGTTTGGAAATTATATAAATGACAAACGTAGAAGAAACCCTATCTTCTCCATTCGATTTTGCAGGAGGTGAGGTTCTATTGGTTGATAAACCTTTAGAATGGACAAGTTTTGATGTGGTAGGTAAACTCCGCAATAGTATGAAACCCCAGAAAATCAAAGTAGGTCATGCCGGAACTCTTGACCCCTTAGCAACGGGGTTATTGATTATTTGTACCGGTAAATTCACAAAAAGAATTGACTCCTTCCAAGCGGAAGACAAAGAATATACCGGTGTCATTACGCTAGGTACAACTACTCCCTCCTACGATTTGGAAACAGCCGTTAATCAAACATTTGATTACACCCATATCACCGAAGCCGATATTTACGAAACAGCACTACAATTTGCGGGTGAACTTGAACAGTATCCACCTGCCCATTCCGCTATTAAAATAAAAGGCGAGCGTGTATACGAAAAAGCACGGCGCGGAGAAGATGTTGAGTTGAAAGCACGGCGTATCACCATTACGAGTTTCGATATAGAGAAAATTGAAATGCCCAACCTATATTTCCGAATCAGTTGTTCTAAAGGCACCTATATCCGCTCTATAGCACATGATTTTGGGAAGGCATTGGGAATAGGTGCCCATCTAAGTAAGCTTAGGCGCACAAAAAGCGGTGATTTTCACGTAGATGATGCCTGGAATTTGCAGGATTTAATTGAAAAAATTAAATTACACAAAACAACGATTCAACAACAACAGACAAACAACTAATTATAGTGAAAATATATAAAAGTTTAGATGAGTTTGAACCACTCTCCAATGCTATCGTAACTATCGGTACATTTGATGGTGTACATATTGGCCATCAAAAAATTTTATCCAAATTAAGAGAATGTGCTGCAGAAAGAAATGGTGAAACGATCTTGCTTACTTTTTTTCCGCATCCCCGTCTAATCATTAATCCGGATGATGACAATTTGCGTCTCATTAACGATATAGAGGAAAAGACCCACCGGTTAGCTCTTTCGGGGATCGACCACTTAATCATTACCCCTTTTACACGTGATTTTTCCAATCAAACACCAGAAGAATATATCAGTAACGTCTTGGTGGGGCGGCTAGGCACCAAACAAATTGTGATTGGATACGACCATCATTTTGGCAAAGATCGACAGGGATCTATCAAAGACCTGAAAGAGTTGGCAGAAATATACGATTACACGGTCGAGCAGATCCCTGAACAGGATATCGAGGATGTTGCCGTGTCATCGACCAAAATTCGAGAGTCCTTAATAAAAGGAGACATCGAAACGGCTAATAAATACTTGGGTTATTCATTCGAGTTGACAGGTACGGTCGTCCGTGGCGATCAAATCGGTAGGGAAATCGGTTTCCCAACCGCAAACCTCAACGTACATGAACCACACAAACTTATCCCCGCCTATGGCATTTATGCAGTAGAAGTCGAAATATACGCCAATATGTCCACGGTCCATACCGGTGAGTATGTCACGCCACAGCCCGACCGTATAGCGAAAGGAATGGCATATATTGGTACACGTCCGACAGTGGATGGCATGAACCGAAAAATTGAGATTAATTTATTGGATTTTAAGGATGATATTTATTCTACCACCCTACGGGTGAAGTTTCTTAAATTCATCCGTCATGATCAATGGTTTGATTCGCTGGAAGCCATGCGCAATCAGATTAAAGCGGATGAAAAAAGTATTCGGGAATATTTCGGGATATAATTTAAATCTCTTTCGGATAATAAACCTCGCCTAAACCTTTTAAGGTGGTTAAATCGACAGGCTTCGGAAATATCCCATATACGGCCGATCCAGAACCCGACATCGAAGCATATAAGGCTCCTGCGGCATACAACGCTAATTTAATCTTCCTGATGATTGGATATATCTCAAAGATACCCTCTTCAAAATCATTTTTAACATAAAATTTCCAGTCTTGTACGGGAAGCTGCAACACTTCTCTCAAGTCATCGTTGGAGGAATTAGGCTTGACATGTTGATAGGCCTCTGCCGTAGCTATACTTATTTCGGGCTTAACGAGTACTAAAAATTTATCTGACAGGTCTATTGAAATAGGAGAAAAATCTGTTCCGATTCCTTCTGCATAAAGGGGTTTGTTTTGCATAAAAAAGGGGCAATCCGCTCCCAATTTGGCAGCCTCCTCTTCCAACTGTAAAGCTGAAAGTCCAATATTAAATTTCTCGTTCAGCATTTTTAATACAAATGCGCCATCTGACGAACCTCCTCCTAGTCCTGCTCCAAACGGAATCTGCTTATGCAAATGGATATGTACTGGAGGTAAACTAAATCTTTCTGCGAGTAAGTGGTAAGCCTTTAAACACAGATTATTATCTTCTACCGGCAAATGTAGCCCTGTAATTTCCAATGTTGCTTTTGTAGCAGATTCCGTCGATATGATTTCTATAATATCGTATAACGGAAAAGGATAAAATACAGACTCCAATAGATGATAGCCATCGGCACGCTTACCGACAATATTTAGTCCGATATTGATTTTAGCGTTAGCAAATGAAATCATAATGCAATGATAGTTAAAAGTTCTTTTTTTCCGTAAAAAAGAACCAAAAACCTCGCTGCTTCGAATGTTTTACATTTGGGATAGTACTAAGAATGAGTTCTGTACAGTTGTAAAACATTCGGATGCAGCATTTTAATGTTAAGGGAGGATTCATGCAATTATCCCATCCTTAACCCCTTATTGCCACATATAAACTATTCTCGATGCGGGAGAAGTGCGAGCTAGAGATATTAAACATTCATTAAACCTTAACAGCGGAGGTTTAACGAAGCTTTTGCTAAAAAGCATCTGAGTTTGTAACTTGCAAAGTTCGTAAAGGAAATATATGATATTACGTATCTTAAATTTGTTGTTTTGGTTACTTCTAAGCGTATACTGTTATGGACAGTCCATTTCCTCTATCGGGAGTCCGTACGTACAGAATTACACCAAATCGCAATATAAAGCAGGAAACCAGAATTGGAGTATTGATCAAGGACAAGATGGGGTGATATATGCTGCTAATGGTGATGGTATAATCACATTCGACGGCTCCTATTGGGAGATATATCCATTGAAAAATAAAGCGGGGGCGCGAAGTGTCCGTGTTGCGGACGACGGGAAGATATATGCGGGTGGCAAAGCGGAATTCGGTTATTTTGAAAAGAAGAACGGAAAGCTTCAATATCATTCCTTAACACATTTGATAGAGCCCGGTGTCATCCAAAACGACGAGATATGGAAAATCCTCATCAGCGGTGATTCCATTATCTTTCAGTCATTCTCTAAATTTTATCTCCTGCATCAGGATAAAATAACGACACATTATGGAAACGGAGAACCATTCCTCTTTGCCCATAAAACAGGAGACCATATATGGCTAGAAAAGATTCCAAGTGGACTAAGTTCCTGGGGGCCTAATGGCTTTACTCCTTTGGAAACGCGACTGACGAACGTTTTGGTACTACTTCCCTTCGGTACAAACGAGATACTGGTTGGAACAGCAAAAAACGGTCTTTTTTTACTAAACACCAACGGAACAGCTTCCCCATGGAATACGAATTCCCAATTAAACCAACTTCTTAAAGAAGCGCAAATAAATAACGGCATTAAGATAGATGATAACACATTTGCGTTCGGAACCATAAAAAATGGCATTTTCATTGCCGATAAAACAGGAAAAATCCTCCAACATATCCATAAACGAAATGGGCTTCAAAACAATACCGTACTTAGCATGGTATTGGATAAGCAGGGTAATATATGGGCTGGATTAGATAATGGTATCGATCGCATCGAAATTAACTCTCCTTTTTATTACTACAAAGATATTTTTGGAGAGTTAGGTACCGTATATGCCATCAAGGTATTTCAAGACAAAATATATCTCGGAACGAATCAAGGCTTATTTTATAGCTCTTGGACAGCAGATAGTTACCTCCAACAGCTTCAATTTCAATTCATCCCTAATTCACAAGGACAAGTTTGGTCACTGGAAATATTCAACAATCAACTTATATGTGGACATAATGATGGCACTTTTTTAGTGAAAGATAATCGTATAGAACGAATATCGAGTTGGACCGGAGGTTGGCAAAACATCCAGCTCACACCTGACGATCCTTTTTTCATACAAGGAAATTACACCGGCATAGCGCTATTTGAAAACCGACAAGGATGGCAATTAAATCACAGGTTTAAAGAACTGAAACAAGCCGTCCTTAAACTTTATCCTTGGGAGAATAGGAGCTTTTGGGCTGTGTTAAACAATAACATTCAGCTTTTAGAACTTTCTACAACCCAGCCATCGCTAAAAACCTTAAAGACCTTCTCCTTTATAGAAGATTTCCCCGACATCCAGCGGATCACACCAACTAGTATACGGGGCAATACAGTTTTCGCGACCGATAAAGGTATTTTTATCTACGATAAGGTATTGGGAAAATTCGATGTATACAGCGATTTAAATAAATCACTCGGTTCTTTTGCCTACGCCGCTAGCATAAAAGAGCGAGACAATGGCACTTACATTTTTATCCATGACGGACGTTTTGCTTTAGTAGAGTGGAAAGACAATAACATTCACGTTGATTCTGCCACGTTTAATGTGCTAGAGAATACGGTTATGAAAAATCATGAAAATGTGGAGTTTGCCGCGGATCGATTTCTTTTTGCGTTGGATAACGGTTTTGTTGCCTACAATCCGCATTTCAGACATAACTTACCGATCAAAAGTCCTATCATCAAAGGGTTACAGGATATCTCCATGATGAGCGGTGATTCTATTCTTTATCTAGGCATCGAAAAATCTATTCCTTATCACCAGAACAACATACGTGTCCTATTCTCGTCCCCTTGGTATTCCAGTACGCCCTTAAAATACCAGTATCAATTAGAGGGGTACCATAATAAATGGTCAAGTCCTTCGGAAATACCTTATATTGACTTCACGAATCTTTCTTGGGGCACCTATGTATTTAAAGTACGCGCCTTAGCCACTAACGGACAGATTTCAGACATCAGTCAGATTACGTTCACGATTAAACCGCCATTTTATCTGCAATGGCCTGCACTTCTTTTATACCTTATTATACTGGGATTTGGTTTTATGATTGTACGACGTCGTATCATCAAAAAAATAAAACAAGATAAGCTCCAGCTGCGACATAAACTGCGTCGTCGTCAAGAAGAATTGTTGCGCCGTGAAGTCGAGCAAAACGAGAAAAAGCTCATGCAATTAAAAAATGCACAATTGGAGCAGGAATTAGCGCAAAAAAGCCGAGAGATTGCTAATGTGGCGACGAATATCGTATACAAAAACGAACTGTTAAACAATCTGCAAGAGGAACTCCTCAACATTAAAGACAAAGGCGGCAACAAGCTATCCGCAGACCAATTGCAAAAAATAAACAAACTCATGGATAATGCCCGTAGCGATGAGCGCGATTGGGATGTCTTTGAAAAAAGCTTTAATGAGTCGCACGAAAACTTCTTCAAAAAACTAAAGGCCGATTATCCATCCTTATCTCCAAATGATCTCAAGCTATGTGCTTATTTGCGACTCAACATGTCAAGTAAAGATATGGCGTCTCTACTCAACATTACGACACGGGGTGTAGAGATAAGACGGTACCGTTTACGTAAAAAATTCAATCTTCCGACAGAAAAAAATCTAACAGAATTCTTATTAGAACGATAAAAAACTACATCATTATTACTACATCATCATAGTGTACAAAAAACACTAACTAAAAATATTTGAGCAAGCTCGAATTAACACTAAAAATCTAATAATCAGATAAATAAGTCAGTAACAAACCCTTTCTGTAGCAGCACCAAACGTATGATGTAGTAATGTGCAACGGCTTTATTTTGCCTAAAACCTTATACATCACATCTTTGTTATGATTATATGCACGGTGTTACGATAACCTGTTATTGTGTCACAATTATAAACATTAACAAACTAGTTTTATGAGGAAGTTATTTATACTTTTTTTGTTCTTAACCGCTACCTTATCTTATGGGTATGCACAGGTTAGAACGGTCACCGGAACAGTCAAAGACAGCGGATCTTTAATTGGTCTTCCAGGGGTGACCATTTCTAAACCGGATGGCACGGGAAGCCAGACGGATGCCGCTGGACGGTTTTCGATTGAGGCGAATCCTACAGATGCGCTAACTTTTCGTTTTATTGGGTACACTGCCCAGACGGTCGAGGTCGGCGATCAGGAAACTATAGATGTTTTCTTGGTCAGTGAAGACCAAGCTTTAGAAGAAGTTGTTGTTATTGGTTATGGTACTGCTCAAAAAAGAGATTTAACCGGTTCCATTACCCAAGTAAAAGGTGAAGATATCGTCGACAAACCCGGTACGAATCCGGTGGCCAATCTTCAAGGTAAGGTAGCTGGTCTACAAGTAACCAATTCCGGACGCCCAGGCCAAGAGCCAGACATCCGTATTCGGGGTACGAACTCCATCAACTCCGTAAAACCGCTTTACGTAGTGGATGGACTATTGAATGACAATATCAACTTTTTGAACCCTGCTGACATTGAGAGTATCGAAGTATTAAAGGATCCCTCGTCTTTAGCTATCTTTGGTGTTCGCGGAGCAAATGGGGTAATTGCCGTTACGACAAAAAGAGCAAAAACAGGACAGCTGAATTTTGAATTTAGTTCTCGTATTGGTATAAAAGATGTCAACCATCGCATGAAAATGGCCAATGCCGCCCAATTTAAGGAACTATATGATGAGCAGTTGTTTAATCAAGGGAATGTTGAATACGACTATACACATTGGACGGGCGATACAGACTGGCAAGATCAGATCTTCAAAAACGGTATCTTGAATTACAACAATCTAAGTGTTAGTGGTGCGACGGAGCGTAATAGTTTTCGAATGGGTTTAGGTTATTCCCATGATGAGGGTGTTATTAACCATGAGCGACACAATCAATTTACGTTTAATATTGCGGATGAACTAAAGCTGACCGATAATTTCCGCACAGGTATCGTACTTAATGGATACAGAGCACAACTCCCTGTCGAGCGTGGAGTATTCGGCGCAATACAGGCGGCGCCGATAGCTCCGGTATATAACGAAGAATACCGACTATACCACACGATGCCCGATTTTCAACGGGCGCAGGTGTACAATCCTTTGTTGGCGATCGAGGAAAGAAAGAACTCCAATATCCGGTTAAACTACCGCGTGTTGGCCAACGGATACGCCGAAGTTGATTTCCTTTCGCATTTCAATTTCCGCGTTAACTTATCCGCTGACTATGGTTTCAACAATTTCAGAACATACGATGGTGTCGTAGCACAATACAATCCGGATATTGCCGAGGATGATAAAACAGACTATGTAGGAAATCTATTAACCGCAGTCAGTCAGGAACAGAACAAGCACTACAAATACCAAACCGACTGGTTGTTAAACTATAAGAACAGTTTTGGTTTGCACAACTTCACGGGCTTGCTAGGCTATACAACCTATATACAAGGCATGGAAAGCACCTCCGCCCGCAGAACAGAGGGTGACAGCGGATTGCCCATTCCCAACGACCCGGACTATTGGTATGTCAGCATTGGCGACGTAGGTACCCAAACCGGCAACGGAACAGGATCGGAATACCGGACATTATCCTATATGGCACGTGTATTGTATAATTACGATGGCAAATATTTACTCAATACCTCCTTTAGACGTGATGGTTCTTCGGCTTTCGCATTGAATAACCCTTGGCAAAATTTCTTCGCCATTGGTGGCGCTTGGGTAGCTTCCCGAGAAGCTTTTATGGAAGATGTAACAGCTATCAACAATTTAAAAATTCGTGGGTCATGGGGTTCCTTGGGCAACCAGAATGTAGGTGGTAACCGTTACCCGATGTATGCACAACTTACTGCGGGAAATTCAGCGGTATTCGGCAATAGATTAATTCCTGCTTACGGACCAGAATATATACCAGATCCGAACCTGCGTTGGGAAATCGTAAAAAGTTGGGAGGTTGGTTTTGAACTGGCAGCTTTTCAAAATAGATTAGACCTCGAAGCTGTTTATTATTACAAAAATACGGACGGTGTAATGACCAGGGTACCCGGTATGTTTGGTTCTATTCCGGGGTTAAGTAACCTTGGTGAGATTGAAAATAAGGGTATTGAAGCCTCCGCAAGATGGACCCAACCTATAAAGGATGACTGGTCTATATCTGTTGGCGGAAATATCACTACCGTGGAAAATATGGTCAAACAACTTTCTACCGATGGTTTTCAAGTAGTGGACGGCCCGTCAAGAACCAATACCGGTCAGCCGATCGGCTATTTCTTTGGTTACATTCATGACGGTATTTTCCAAACACAAGCC
This sequence comes from Sphingobacterium micropteri, assembly GCF_014692515.1. Lineage (GTDB taxonomy): Bacteria > Bacteroidota > Bacteroidia > Sphingobacteriales > Sphingobacteriaceae > Sphingobacterium > Sphingobacterium micropteri. The sequence goes on from NZ_JACOIK010000004.1 coordinate 100,967, forward strand.
GAAGTGGATCAATATCCCGCTAACGGTGTAGTAGGCGGGGTCTTCCGACCTGGAGATATCAAATTTCGTGACATTGATGGAAACGGAACAATAGATGCCAACGACCGTACATATATTGGTAATCCTACCCCGGATTTTTATTATGGCATCTCGTTATCATCAACCTATAAGAACTTCAGCCTTGGCTTAGAATTCCAAGGTGTGTACGGCAACGAAATTATGCGCACATGGAACCAGAGCCAGTTCGCCACGATTAACTTTCTACAAGATCGCATGGCGCGCTGGACAACTCCTGGCAGCAGCAATTGGGAACCGATTTTAGATGAAGGCCGCGCTAACAATAGGCAATACTCGACATATTATATTGAAGACGGAAGCTTTTTCCGCTTACGTGATGTGACGTTAGCATATACTTTCCCACGGGAAACGGTATCCAGATTGAAATTAAAAAATCTGAGATTATTTTTAAATGCACAAAACGTGTTTACGCTGTCTAATAATACAGGGTTTACACCGGAAATTGGCGGTAGCGCGACTTCTTTTGGAGTCGATGGCGGCACCTATCCTGTTCCCGCCGTGTATACCTTTGGTTTGAACATGAATTTTTAAAATCGAAAATGAAGATTGAAATGAAAATATATAAAAAAAACAAAGCGGTATTTGCCTTGTCCGTAATGATACTTCTATTAACGGCGAGTTGCAGTACAGATTGGTTGGATATTAAACCAAAGGGACGCTTTACCGAAGAGGATTTGCCTACAGGTTCCTTAGAGGAACAGGTATTTGCTGCCTATTCCGGTTTGCGCAGTGAAGGAACAAGCGGCTTACAATATGTGGCTCTACATAACGTCCGTTCAGACGATGCACAGGTAGGAAGTAGTCCAGGTGACGCCGCTTCTGCAGGTCCGATCTATGACGAATTCAATTATTCACTCGATCACTGGCTCGTCAACGGTTATTGGTCCGGGCATTTTGGTCTCATAAACTTATCCAACAACATCTTGTCGGCAGCGGACTCTTTAGACAATCTCACAGACGGCACGCTTGCCAATATTGGTGAAGCCAAATTTCTTCGCGCATGGGCTTATTTTAACCTAGTGCGCACATTTGGCGAAGTTCCAATTATTGATTTTCGGATTACAGATCAGGCTTCGGCAAATCGACCAAAATCCACCATTCCGCAGATTTACGAACTTATTGATACCGATCTAAAGGATGCCGTAGCCTATTTACCCGAGACTTGGGCTGGTTTCCCAGGACGTGTCACGCGAGGTACTGCATTGGCGCTACAAACCAAAACCTTTATCGCGCGTCAGCGTTATCAAGAGGCATTGAACTCTGCACAGGCTGTTATTAACTCGGGAGTTTATGATCTCAGTGTTCCTTACGACATGATCTTCCGAGAGCAAAGTGAAAACAGCAAAGAGTCTATCTTTGAAATACAGGCTCTTTATGATGGGGTGAATAATTTTGGTGTCACTTATGCAAGTCGCCAAGGTGTTCGTGGTTCGGGAGAATGGGATCTTGGTTGGGGATGGAATATCCCTACGGCCAGACTCATCAATGCTTTCGAGCCGGGCGATCCACGGTTGGAAGCAACGGTATTATTTAGTGGCCAGACCAACGCCCCTTACGGAGAAACATTGCCAAACAATCTGCCAAGACCGTACTGGAATAAAAAGGTATACACCAATCCGGACTTAAGAGATCAATACGGTAGCCGAATGGGTCAATGGTTTAATGTCCGGATTATTCGTTATGCCGACATCGTTTTACTTGCTGCCGAAGCCGCCAACGAAATAGGAGGTGATGCCAATATTGATTTAGCTTTGGATTACCTCGAACAGGTAAGAGCCCGTGCACGGGGAAACAACAGCAATATTTTACCGGAGGTTACAACACGGAATCAAGAGGAGTTGCGCCAGGCGATACGTCACGAACGCCAAGTGGAACTTGGGATGGAGAACGAGCGGTTTTATGATCTAATACGTTGGGGAATCGACGTAGAGACGATGCATGCTGCTGGACATACAAACTATCAATTACGAAATCGCTTCTATCCTCTCCCACAAGCTGAAATAGACCGTTCTAACGGCGTATTGATTCAAAATCCAGATTATTGATTATAACATACATTAAGCATATATTGATATGAAAAAAAATATATATACGGGTTTATTGTGGCTATTTGGCATCTTAGCCGGGACACTAACCTTCAGCTCCTGTCAGAAAATGGAGCATCCCGTTATGGGAGAAATCATCCCCGATCCGGCGGATGATGGAAGCATTCGCATCCTCGCTATAGGGAATAGCTTTTCTGAGGATGCCCTTGAGGAACACCTCTACGGGCTTTTCGATGCTGCTGGGATATCTGTTACCATTGGAAATCTCTATGTCGGTGGCGCGTCTCTCAAAAACCATGAGGATAATATCCGGCAAAATGAAGGTGCATACAGCTTCCGAAAGATCGATCGTGAAGGTGAGAAAACAACCACGGCAGGATATACAATACACCGCGCTCTTTCTGAAGAAAACTGGACACATATCAGCTTTCAGCAAGTCAGCCAAAACTCGGGTCAGTACGACACCTGGGAAGACACACTGCCTTTTATATACAAATACGTAACCCCTCGTGCAAAGAATCCCGAAGTCAAATTCCTATTGCATCAAACTTGGGCGTATGCACAAAACTCGACACATGAAGGATTTGCCAACTATGATCGGGATCAGACCAAGATGTATAATGCCATCGTTGATGCCGTAAACAGGGCGAAAGATTTGGTTCACATTGACCTCGTTGTTCCAGCTGGAACAGCTATTCAAAACGTGCGGACCAGTATTATCGGCGACAATGTTACACGCGATGGCTACCATCTAAACAGCGGTATCGGCCGGTACACGGCGGCATGTGTATGGTTTGAAGCCATCACTGGACAAAGCGTGATCGGCAATGCATACAAGCCGGCTGGTATGTCGGATTATGAAGCCGAGATCGCGCAACATGCTGCCCACACAGCCATTACTACACCACTAGAAGTGACAGATATGGTCGATTACAAAGACTGGGGTGGCAGTTTTGAATTTGTCGATCCAATCTATCTTGATTTTGGACAAGCTACTGCTGTGGATGGATGGAACGGTATTACGACAAATGCTGTTGGTTTTTCTATCTCTAATCTGAAGGACATCAATAACGAATTTACCGGAATATCTTACACCATGCTCGAACGATTCAATGGCGTAAATACTAACGGTGTCCCGTTAGCTAATCCAACGGTATTTCCAATACCCGAATCTGTAGCGCGAAGATCTTTCTTTGGGCATGCTTTGGATTGGGGAACGACGCCAGCCTTTGAAAAAGGCGTGTTTAAACTTTACGGACTGGATCCTGAAAAATCCTATGAACTCTGCTACTATGCATCTAGAGAGGGAGGTGATGTAAATGTAAGGGAAACCGCCTTTATCGCAGAAGGAGCAAATACCAGTACCGTGTCTGTACTTACTTCTACTACGCCGCCAGCACATCCACCGGTAGTCTGTAGCCCTAGTGCAGTTACTCCGAACAATGATGGAGAAATTACGATAACCGTAACCGCAGGCGCCAACAATACACATGCAAACAAGTTCTTTTATATTAACGCGATGCGCATACAACCGTCAAATTAATATTTGATACCCCTTTACCAACTATCGGATCCGCTGAGATCCGATAGTTAATTTCAAAACTCATAATTTTCAACAATGAAGTTTACCTATTTGACATTCACAACCGTACTAAGTATATTATTCCTAAATTGTTCCGCTCCCAAAACAGAAAACAGTACGGACTCAGAGGCCGAGAAAACATTATCTGATGATTCGCTAATAAATCTCGTTCAAGAACAAACCTTCCAATATTTCTGGGATGGGGCTGAACCTAACTCCGGATTGGCCAGAGAACGGATTCACATAGATGGCGAATATCCTCAAAATGATGAAAACGTTATTACTATCGGTGGAAGCGGTTTTGGTTTAATGTCTGTCTTGGTAGGGATACATAATGAATTTATCACCAAAGAAGAAGGACTGGCACGTTTTGAAAAAGCGCTGAACTTTCTTGATACGGTCGATCGGTTTCAAGGCGTATGGTCACATTGGTATCACGGTGATACCGGAGAACCGAAGGCTTTTAGTGACGCAGACGATGGCGGCGATATCGTGGAGACGGCATTTATGGCTGAAGCCTTGATCTGCATCCGAGAATATTATAAAAACGGTAGCGATGCGGAGAAGAAAATAGCCGCTAAAGCTGATGAACTCTGGAAAGGCATCAATTGGGATTTCTATCGGAACGGGAAAGATGTACTTTATTGGCACTGGAGCCCCAAACACGGCTGGGGCATGAATCATTCGATTCAAGGATTTGACGAATGTATGATTGCTTACATTCTGGGGGCTTCATCCCCTACCCATGCCATTCCAGCAGACACTTACCATAAAGGTTGGACCCGTGACGGTGCTATCCGTACATCCGTTACAAAATATGATATTCCGACCGTATTGAAACACAATGCAAAAGAAGGCGAAATAGGTCCGCTATTCTGGTCACACTATTCCTTTTTAGGACTTAATCCAATGGGACTATCCGATCAATATGCAAATTATCAAGATGTGGTTACAAACCATACCAAAATCAATATTGCTTACGCCAAAGAGAACCCGAAACAGTTCAAAGGTTATGGAACAGACAAAGGCTGGGGTTGGACAGCAAGTTATTCTACAAATGGATATAATGCCCATCATCCGGACAATGATCCTACCGGTGTGATCTCCCCCACAGCAGCTATTTCATCCATACCTTACACACCAAAGGAAAGCATCAGCTTTATGCGCTATTTAAAAGATAGCATTGGCGACAAGGTATGGGGCAAATACGGATTCTATGATGCCTATAGCGAAACAGAAAATTGGTATCCTCAACGTTATCTTGCCATTGATCAAGGTCCGATGGTCGTCATGATCCAAAACTATAAAGATGGTTTCATCTGGAATCTCTTCATGGGTGCGCCGGATGTACAAGAAGGTTTGAAAAAACTAGGTTTTACCAGTACATATATCAAGTAAAATTGTAGCCATGAAGAAGATCGTACGTTCCATAGTCGTATTAACTATTTCCATTTGCTCCTCTGCTTTTGCCCAAACCGACACCAAAATGGATCAATTTATCGCAGATCTCATGGGCAAGATGACCGTGGAAGAAAAAATTGGACAGCTAAATCTTGTTACCGGAGGCGAAGCCGTGACGGGCTCGGTTGTGTCTACCGGTGTAGAAGCTAAAATAAAGGCAGGCGAAATCGGTGGAATCTTCAGTATGTCTTCCCCCGGCAAAATCAGAGCAGCACAAGAATTAGCGGTTAAACAATCGCGCTTGGGCATCCCTATTATTTTCGGTATGGACGTTATTCATGGGTATAAAACGATGTTTCCTATCCCGCTCGGTTTAGCAGCCACTTGGGATATGGAGCTTATTCGCGAATCAGCACGTATCGCCGCGGTAGAAGCCAGCGCAGATGGTTTGAACTGGACATTCTCTCCGATGGTCGATATTTCCCGGGATCCGCGTTGGGGCCGGATATCCGAAGGAAGTGGCGAAGACACCTACCTTAGCTCGCGCATTGCAGCAGAAATGGTCAAAGGTTATCAAGGTGATGATCTCGCTGCAAACTATACCTTGATGGCCTGTGTGAAACACTTTGCGCTTTATGGTGCCGCCGAAGCTGGAAGAGATTACCATACAACCGATATGAGTCTGCACCGGATGTATAACGAATACTTCCCGCCCTACAAAGCCGCCATCGATGCCGGTGCCGGAACGGTGATGACATCGTTTAACGATATCAATGGTGTACCTGCTACTGCAAATAGATGGCTGATGACGGATGTTTTACGCAACCAATGGGGATTCAAAGGGATGGTCGTTACCGACTATACCGCGATTAACGAACTTATTGATCACGGCTTGGGTGATCTACAAGCCGTATCCGCTTTAGCGTTGAAAGCCGGTGTACACATGGATATGGTTGGCGAAGGTTATCTTACAACGTTAAAAAAATCACTAAATGAAGAAAAAGTGACGCTAGCGGAAATTGATGAAGCTTGCCGACTAATATTAGAAACAAAATATAAGTTAGGACTTTTTGACGATCCGTTTCGCTATTGCGATGAGGAACGGGCAAAAAACAACATCCTCACGACCGCCCATTTAGCCAAAGCGCGTGAAATCGCCGGCAAATCTTTTGTGCTATTAAAGAACGAAAATAATATCCTCCCGCTGAAAAAAGAAGGCACAGTTGCGTTAATTGGTCCGTTATCCAACACCCGAGCGAATATGCCCGGAACGTGGAGTGTGAGTGCTGATCTGGCGAATACGCCTAGCCTATTAGAAGGTATGCAAGCTGCGCTAGGCGATCAAGTGAAGATCGTACAGCATCTGGGGGCCAATTTAATGGCGGATGCTGCCTATCAAGAACGCGCCACCATGTTTGGGCGCACCATACCACGAGACGAGCGACCGGAAGACGAAATCATTGCCGAAGCATTGCAAGTAGCGGAATCGGCGGATGTTATCGTAGCCGCACTTGGCGAATCCTCCGAGATGAGTGGTGAAAGTTCCAGCCGTACCGATCTGGACATCCCGGATACCCAAAAGCGGTTATTGGAGGCATTACTAAAAACAGGTAAACCTGTTGTATTGGTTTTGTTTGCAGGCCGGCCCTTAACATTGACTTGGGAAAACGAACATGTTCCTGCTATATTGAATGTTTGGTTTGGGGGTACCGAAACAGGTAAAGCGGTGGCCGATGTGCTCTTTGGCGAAGTGAATCCTTCCGGTAAACTACCGGCTACATTTCCGCAAAACGTAGGACAAATTCCGCTTTATTATAGCGCCAAAAATACCGGACGCCCCTTGGCTGATGGCGCATGGTTTGAAAAATTTCGTTCGAACTATCTAGACGTTACGAACGAGCCCCTCTATCCTTTTGGTTATGGTTTAAGTTACACCACATTCAACTACGGCGATATCCAATTGGATAAAAACACGATGGGTGCCGATGACAAACTCACCGCTACGATTACCCTGAGCAATACGGGTAATTATGATGGCGAAGAAGTTGTTCAGCTGTATATCCGTGACCTGGTGGGTTCAGTTACGCGTCCGGTGAAGGAGCTTAAAGGCTTTCAGAAGGTTTTTCTGAAAAAAGGGGAAAGTCGTGATATCCGCTTTGAGATTACGGTCGATGATCTGAAGTTTTACAACAACGAGCTGGAGTTTGTGGCCGAACCGGGCGATTTCAAGCTATTTATCGGCACGAGTTCCAGCGATGTGAAAGAAACGGATTTTTCGTTGCTTTAACATTCCGGCAAGGCCCATACACATTTTTTCTGATATGTATAGGATAAAATCCTGCCAAAATGAGGGGTACCTCAAAAATATTTTTGGCAGGATTTTGCCCCATGAAAGGCCTATTTACAATAGGCTTTTTCATCAAAAAACAGCCTTTAAAAGCATTTAAATACACTTTTTTACCGTTTTGCAAGTACACCGCTCAGAAAATAAAAAACAGACAAGTTTTCAAAAAAACCGTCTAACAAAAACAAAAAGTCGTCTGACAAAACAAAAAAAGTGAACGGAAATTTCGGATTATCGGACGACATTTCTAGATATTCGTCTAACGAAACAAAATCATGGAAAGAAGATTTTGTTTTGTCGTCCGACAATCCCGCGTACCCGCTCCATGTCACAAAAATAACAGGCTGAAAACCGGCGTTGCCGGACGATAATTTTGCATACATGAACGCTAAAACAAAATAAACGCAGGAAGAATTTATAATCTCCTTTGACAATGCCGTATATCTGCTGAAGGAAACAAAAATAGCAGGGGAAAAACTGACGTTGTCGGCAGACTTTTTTGCGCAGCTGTTTGATGAAACAAATTTATGTGTGGAAGATTTTCTTTATCACGATGACTAAATCAAATCATCACACGAATTTCTTTTAGGATTCTTCGTTTTTTCGTACTTTTACTTACTTTCAAAGTGAAACAAACTGTATCAAAATAAAAGGCATTTTATTTTAAATGAACGAAGAGACAAATTTTCCGAACGGAAATCCAGATCAGAACACAGACCATCCCGAACACGAGTTAAATTCGACCACGATACCCCTATCGGGTCTGTATGAAAACTGGTTTCTGGATTATGCTTCATACGTTATCCTGGATCGTGCTGTGCCGCATATCAACGATGGTTTTAAACCTGTACAACGACGTATCCTGCATTCCTTAAAGGAAATGGACGACGGGCGCTACAACAAAGCCGCCAATGTGATTGGTAATACGATGAAATACCATCCGCATGGCGATGCCTCTATTGGCGACGCCATGGTTCAGATCGGGCAGAAAGATCTATTAATCGACTGTCAGGGAAACTGGGGCGATCCGATAACGGGCGATTCCGCAGCTGCGCCGCGGTATATCGAGGGTCGGTTGTCTAAATTCGCGAACGAAGTAATCTTCAACCCCGATACGACCGAATGGCAATTAAGTTACGACGGACGAAATAAAGAACCCGTTACCTTACCGGTAAAATTTCCGCTCCTCTTAGCACAAGGTGCAGAAGGGATCGCCGTCGGATTGGCGACTAAAATCATGCCGCATAACTTTATCGAGTTGATTGATGGTGCTATACAGGTACTAAAAGGCGAGCGTCCCCATCTCTTTCCAGATTTTCCGACGGGAGGACTTGCTGACGTCTCCAATTATAGTGAAGGGCGTCGAGGCGGAAAAATCCGCGTACGTGCTAAAATTGAAGAACGGGATAAAAAGACGCTTGCCATCACCGAAATTCCTTACGGGACAACGACAGGCGGTTTGATTGACAGTGTAGTTACGGCCAACGAAAAAGGCAAAATAAAAATTAAACGCATTGAAGATAATACCGCTAAAAATGTAGAAATTATCGTGCATTTGGCCGCTGGTATTTCTCCGGACGTAACCATCGATGCGCTGTATGCTTTTACTGCCTGCGAAACGTCGATTTCTCCCAATACCTGTGTTATCATCGATAACAAACCGCACTTTATGAGTGTGAACGATATCTTGATTGAAAACACCAAGCAAACAAAAGCACTCTTAAAAAGAGAACTCGAGATTAAGCTTCACGAATTGCAGGAAAAAATATTCTTCAGTTCGTTGCTGAAAATTTTTATACAAGAGGGCATGTATAAACATCCTGCCTATGAAAATTCAGGTGATTTTGATACCGTCGTGCACGTATTAGATAAACTCTTTGAACCGTTTTTCGATCAATTTTATCGTGCGATCACCCCTGAAGATTATAAACGCCTGATCGATAAACCGATGAGTAGCATCACGCGCTTCGATGTAAAGAAAGCCGACGAGCAGATGAAGGCACTGGAGGATGACATCAAGGTGGTTAAAAGAAATCTACGTAACCTAACGGAATTCACAATCGACTGGTTCGAACATTTACGCAGCAAATATAGTAAGGGACGGGAACGCAAAACAGAAATCCGGATCTTCGACAAGGTAGAAGCTTCGCAAGTGGCGTTAGCCAATGCCAAGTTGTATGTGAACCGCGTAGAGGGTTTTATTGGAACCGGCATGCGTAAAGATGAATTTGTATCGGAATGTTCCGACATAGACGATATCATCGTATTTCGCACTGACGGCAAATATTCCGTCACCAAAGTACAAGACAAAGTTTTTGTCGGAAAAGATATCATTCACGTCGCTGTTTTTAAAAAAGGTGATGACCGTACGATTTACAATGCGATTTATAAAGATGGCACTTCGGGTACAAGTTATGTCAAACGGTTTGCCGTCACCGGTGTCACACGGGATAAAGAATACGATATTTCCAAGGGAACAAAAGGCTCTAAAGTACTGTACTTCACAGCCAACCCAAATGGAGAAGCGGAAATCGTCAATATACAGCTGAAACCACATTCCAAATTACGTAAACTCAACTTCGATGTTGATTTTGCGGAAATTGCGATCAAAGGTAGAGGCTCGCAGGGCAATATCGTTTCCAAATATCCATTGAAAAAGGTAGTATTCAAAAATGCGGGTGTTTCGACGCTTGCCGGCCGTAAAATATGGTTTGATGATGTTCTTCGTCGTCTGAATGCGGACGAACGTGGCCGTTACTTAGGCGAATTTGATGGCGATGACAAAATCTTATTAGTGTATCCGGACGGCTCCTACGAGTTCTCCAGCTTTGACCTCAGCAATCACTTTGACGGCCATGTTTTGCGGATGGAGAAATTTGTATCAGAACATATTTATACCGCTGTTCATCAAGATGGTAAATCGGGAACATATTATGTAAAACGCTTCAAGTTCGACGATCAACCCATCGGCAAACGTCTCTCCTTCATTAACGAAGCCCCCGGTTCTAAGCTTATTGTCCTGACAAACGGCATAGAACCAGTGGTTCGTGTAAATCTATTGAAAGGAAAAGCACAAACACCAGAGACGTTAGAACAACCTCTAAACGAGATTATCGATATCAAAGGTATGCGCGCTCAAGGTAATCGGCTTTCGTTCCATACGGTGAAGAACGTAAAATTGATCACGGAGGACATTGACCTTACGGAAAAAATAGAGCAACAAACAGAAGACGCCATGCTTCTTTCCGTGGATCAGCCAGAAAAGGAAACGTCCGAAGAAAATGTAAAACAGGACCTTACGGATATGGGGACCATAGAAGAAGGAGAAAATGAAGAAATGATTATATCGCAGGATAACGACCGTGACAACGTCAGCTTTGAAATTACAAATCCTGATGATATTAATCTCGACGACTCAGGGCAAACATCACTGTTCTAACCCATTCTTTTTCTTAACATACATCAATGTACCGTGCTGATTTTTGGTCTACATTTGTAGTGTTCAAGAGAATTAAAGTTTAAATTAAAAAATAAAATAAGATTATGGCAACATGGAGCTTAGACAAAGCGCATAGCGAAATAGAATTTAAAGTAAAACATATGATGATTTCTAACGTCAAAGGGTATTTTCACGATTTTGATGTTACGGTAGATGGAAATGCAGAAGATCTAACACAAGCCAACGTAGATATTTCGATTAAAACTGCTTCTATCAATACCAAAAGTGAGTCACGCGACGAACATTTAAGAGGTGCTGATTTCTTCAACGCTGACGCTTATCCTACCATTCGCTTTAAAACAAATGAAATCAAAAGGATAGATGATGACGAGTTTGAATTAACGGGTGATCTAACCATTAAAGACGTTACTAAGCCAGCAAGCTTTGTTGCTGAATTTGGTGGTTTAGCAAAAGACCCTTGGGGAAATCAAAAAGTCGGTTATACCGTAAATGGAAAAATCAATCGACAAGATTTCGGATTGACCTGGAATGCCGCTTTAGAAACAGGGGGTGTTATGGTCAGTGAGGACGTTAAATTTTACGCTGACGTACAGTTTATCCTTTCTTAAAGGAAAAAAAGAACGTAGAGACGCAACATGTTGCGTCTCTACGTTTTTATACATGCTCTTTATATACCAATCTACGGATACCTCGCTCCAGTTCTACACGATCATTTTCAGACAACACGACCGGTCGGTCTATAACGTCCTTGAGATCATTCAATTGCGCTGACGTACGCACGCCTACCGCAGCAACTTCCACCACAGGATGGCTAAGGACATACGCCAATAAAAGATGCGTTTTACTAATTCCCAATGAATTTGCCAGCTTTTCAACATTCCGTTGTGCATGTCCAACTTCTCCGGAAGTCAATTGCAAATAATCTTTTACGGGTTTATCAATTAACAATCCCTGTGTCAAAGCACCACGACTGATAACGGAAATATTCTTCTCTCGCAGGAGTGGAAATATAACTTCAGGTCGGCGATCTAATAGGTTATATTGCATCATGACACTAACGATATTTGATTTCTCCGCATACGCCCTAATCACGTTTGGACGTATGGAAGAGAGGCCATAATAACGGATTTTTCCTTCTTCTACCAACTGTTCAAATGCTTCTATAATTTCATCTATCGGATCCTCTATTGTACCTCCATGCAATTGATATAAATCAATATAGTCAGTGTTCAGTCGTGCTAACGAAGCATCTACTGCCTTGAGAATGTAAGCTTTGGAAGCTTTCCAATCCCACGCACTACCATCTGAACGCCATTGATTGCCAACTTTGGTCGCTAAAACGACCTTGTCACGTATCGGTGCTAGTACTTGGCCGATCATATCCTCATTCATGCCCCGCTCGTACAAATCGGCCGTATCAAAGTAATTAACACCCAATTCGACAGCACGTCGCAAAACTTCCGTGTTTTGTTTTGTAGCACCTCCTTTCAGTGACATCGTCCCCAAACCAATAGGTGCAACTTGTAATACGGAATGTCCTAGTTTCTTTAATGCTATCATCTTTCATTGTTGTTGACGACGTTTTTACTCCTCTACAACGTAGCTGGTGCTTCTTGGCCTTTTATAGCAATTAATTCGATTTCAAAAATCAATGGGCTATAAGGCGGTATATCTCTTCCTGCACCTCGTTCACCGTAACCTAAGCTAGAGGGGATATATAATTTATATTTAGCTCCACTTGCCATTAATGGAATGCCCAACTGCCATCCTTTAATAACATTGGCTAAATCAATATCCAACGGCTCTCCACGTTCATATGAATTATCAAAAACCTTTCCATTCGCCAATGTACCTTTATAATGTACAGTCACTTCATCATCACCCGTAGGCTTCTGTCCGCTTCCTTCTTGAATCACTTCGTAATAAAGTCCTTCTTGAAGATGTTGGACACTTGGCTTTTCCTTAAGGGTATTGAAAAAGGCGATCTCTTCTTCCTTAAATACATTGATTTTTTCCTCTGCCGCTTTTGCAAAAGCTGCCTTAATAATACGTATCCCCTCTTCTTCACCAATCAATTCCTCTTTTCCCTGTATAGCATCATTTACACCTTGTAAGAAACTTTCAGCATTAATCTTAACACCGCTGCTTGTAAGTGAAGAACCTACATCCTTACCCAATGCATAGGATACGGAATCGGTATTTGATTTTAAAACCTGCGCCTGTGCTGCGGACATTCCTGTACATGTAACTGCCATCACGGCTAATCCAATCTTGTTTATATTCATTGTTTATGTTTTTCTACTATATTCATCACAATTTCACTTGTCATATTGGGATAATCGACCTTTACTTTATTCTTGCTATTCAGCCATGCTTCCATAGCATAATCAAACTTTTTCTTCAAGCTACCAATTACCGGAACACCCATTTGTTCCAAAGCCGCTGCATTTAAGTGTTGTTCGTATTGATTCTTCATAGGAATCACCAACAATTTTTTTTCTAAAAACAACGCCTCTGCAGGGGTTTCAAATCCTGCTCCACACAACACCCCGGCCGCATTAGCCATACTTTTCACAAAGGTATCACTCTGTATGGGATTAATGGTCACATTCTTGACCGTAAACTTACTTTTATTATGTTTGGAATACACATCCCATTGAATATCGGGAAATTTGGAAAGATTTTTCAACAAATGGGCATCATCATACGATGGCAAATAGACAGTATAATGCCCATTATCCTTTGGATCGAGCTGACGAACAGATTCCCGGATTACAGGTGTATAGATGTGATCGTTATAGGATTTAAAATGGAACCCGTAAGAAGTACTGGCGGGCGCATAGTTCTTCATGATAAATTTACCTAGCATATCTGCTTCTTCGGGTTTGGGACTAGCGGGATGCAATGCTGCAATTTGATGGCTCAATCCGACACAAGGTATATCTCGTGTTTGACAAGCCCATGCCGAAATCGGTTCAAAATCATTGATGATCAAATCGTAATTCTCTACTGGCAGCGTATTAATCTCTTTAATAAATCTTCGGACAGTTGAACTCATGAAAGTCCGCCACAAATCGACACCTCCCGATTTTCCGAAAATAAAGCTCAAACCGTGTAGACGATATTTTACCGGAAATGGAAGTTCTATATCCGCTTGGATACCACTCACCAGCACATCCACTTCTCCTAAGGTCTGCAGTATTGGAATAATATCTAACGCTCTACATAAATGACCGTTCCCTGTTCCTTGCACTCCGTATAGAATCTTCATGTATTTATATTTAAAGTTAGAACGATAACTTTCTAGCCTTTTAACAAGCCCCAAAGTACTAAATTTCCGCTAATTAGTAAACGAATAACCTATATTTAATATAAATTTATTACCTTTCAAGCAAACCATCTATACGAGTGAATTATGTACAATAAATTTAATTATCTGCTCTGCATGCTCCTTATCGTCATATGCTGTTCATGGGGATTTTATGCACACAAAAAAATTAATCATGCAGCCGTGTTTACACTACCCACACAACTTGCCGCGTTCTACAAAAAGCACATTGATGTGATTACAGAAAAGGCGGTGGACGCCGATAAACGATGTTATGTAGATTCTTTGGAATCACCAAGACATTTTATTGACGTAGAGGAATATGAAGACGGTCATGTAGACGCCATCCCCATACATTGGAGCCAAGCGGTGGAGAAATTTCAGGAGCGTAAGTTACGTGCCAACGGTATCGTGCCATGGCAGATCTATTTCACTTACCAAAAATTGGTGAAAGCTTTTCGGGAAAAAAACACAGACGCCATTATTCGTCATTCGGCCGACCTCGGTCACTATGTTTCAGATGCACATGTACCGCTACATACAACACGTAACTATAATGGGCAGCTAACCGGGCAAATCGGTATTCATGCGTTTTGGGAGAGCAGATTACCGGAAATGTTTGCCGATGATTATAACCTGTTCGTCGGAAAAGCTCGCTATCTCGATAGTCCACTCGATTCGGCGTGGGCCATTATACGGGAAAGCAATGCCTTAGTTGATTCGGTATTATTATTCGAGAAAGAGCTTTCCAGCACATTCCCCAAACATCTACAACGAAGTTATATTACCCGGAACAATATACTTATTTCCACCTATTCCGACGCGTATGCCAATGCATACCATCAGCGCATGCAGGGTATGGTTGAAGATCGCATGCGAAAATCTATTCAGCGTACGGGATCTTATTGGTTTTCTGCTTGGGTAGATGCCGGACAACCTTCTTTAAAAGGCAAATTCAAAGCCGATCAAAACGAAGGAACATCGGACATACAACAAGGAAAAATTATCGGACGGGAGGAATGGCATTAGGATATTTTCACCATCCCCCTCCGTAGTATCTCCAGCGCTTCCTCCATCTCGGCTTCATTTAAATGGCCAAAACCTATCCGCATACCAGATATCGTATTGTTTTGGTATAATAAATTCTTTGGAATAAATAGATCCTCTTTTTTACATAAATTCGCTAACTTAAAGAGGGATAGCCGCTTATCCCACGTCGTCCATAACGCTAAACCGCCCGAAGGCTTTTGGAACTTGACTATACCATTAAAGCGTTTTTCTAAAATTTCACAGAACAGATCCCGACGTTCACGATATATCTTCATCGATTTTTTGAGGTGTCGATATATCTCACCCTCCTCTATCATTTCTCCCAAAGCTTGTTCCATAATCACATCGCCCTGTCTGTCGATGATACCTAAATATTTACGCATTTCAACAATAAAGTTATCAGGTGCTACAACAAAACCTTTCCGAAAAGCAGGCGCAAGCGATTTTCCAAACGATCCTACATATACGACCATTCCATCGATATCGCCACTTGCTAAGGGCATCACTGCGGTCTGGTCGTATTGAAAATCATAGTCATAATCATCTTCTACAATAATGAAACCGTATTCCTGAGCCAACTGCAACAAAGCGATTCTTTTTTGGGCAGATAGGGTAACGGTGGTCGGATAATGATGATGGGGTGTGACATGTACCACACGTACCTCGCCCGGCTTAAAACGTGCGCGGATATAATCTACATCGATACCGCTTTCATCTACTGGAATTGTACTTACCCTCGCCCCCATTTTTTGAAAAACCATGTTGGCGGAAAACATACTCAAATCACCGACTAAAACCTGATCACCTTTCGAAAGCAAAATTTGCGAAATTATATATAAACTCATTTCCACACTCCGGGTGATAAGCAAGTTATTTTTGGAAATGTGCAGGCCTCGCGAAAAATTCAAATAGTTGCTCAGTTGCTCTCTAAAATATTCACTTCCTTCCATATTATAGCCCCTAAGACGTTTCAAGTTGTGCTTACGTTTCATTGACGCACTATACCAGCGGGAAAGGTTCTGCATTTGTGTGAGCCGTATGTCTGGCTGTCCGTCATTAAAAACCAATTGGTTGTTGGAGAATTCAAAGGGATTATCTAGAATGGTAGATTGCCGAAATGTAAAGCCGGTGCGAACAGGGTATTTTGCCAGTGAAACCAATTTTTCGTATGGTTTGTCCATCTTAACCTGATGAGATTGATTGATGACAAACGTACCTTTGTTCGGTCGCACCTCCACCCATCCCTGTGCCTCCAGTTCATCGTATATCGCAATCACCGTCTTGCGATGTACCCCTAACACTTCACTTAGCGCTCTCGTTCCCGGCAATTTTGTACCTACCAATAAATATCCACGCTGAATAGCATTAATCATCTGTTGGGAAACCTGTAAATATATAGGTTGTGCCGATGTTCGGTCAATAAACACAAAACTGGAGAACAAATCTAAAACCGGACTACTCATCTTATTAAAATTGGAACCATATAACAATCCGGAAAGATAATACTTTTGCCGCATGAAATTCATAAATAATCACCAGATATTATTAGCCGTAGCATTTTTGCCGTTATGGGGATACGCGCAAGAAGCAAAACAAGACAGTATTCAGGAAGTGACCGTTCATGCAAACCGATTACAGATTCCATTTAGTAAAGACAACAGGAATGTGGAGATTTTGAATGCGGAGCAAATTAAACAATTACCGGTCAAAAATTTGAACGAGGTGCTCGGTCTCTTAAACGGGGTTGATTTGCGACAACGTGGGCCGTTTGGTACACAGGCAGATGTAAGTATTGATGGAGGGAGCTTTGAGCAAACGCTGATACTGGTCAATGGAGCGAAGGTTTCCGATTCGCAGACCGCGCATCATAGTCTAAATCTACCTATTCCCCTAGATGCAATCGAAAGAATAGAGGTACTTCGGGGTGCAGCAGCACGCATTTACGGGATCAACGCATTGACCGGGGCGATTAATATCATTACAAAGACAGTAGACAAAACCTCTATACAAGCCAACGTCTATACCGGTAGTTCGTTTAAAAACCGGGATGAAGAGGACAAAGATGGCATTTACTATCACACCGGTACGCAAATCGGAGCGGGTTGGTTTGAAGATAAACATCAACATCAGCTATACTATAACAAAGAAAAATCCAACGGACAACGCTACAATACGGCATCCCAAAACGATAAAATCTTCTATCAAGGAAATCTAGCGCTAGATGGTAATAACGAGGTAGAATGGTTAGGCAGCTATATGTACAACCGTTTCGGGGCTAATGGCTTTTATGCGGCTCCAGGTGATCGAGAATCCGAAGAAATTGTAGAAACGATATTTGCTTCTATAAGCTCCAAACATCAGCTTTCCGAACGTTTCTATCTTAGCCCGCGCATAACCAACCGTTATAACGAAGATGATTACCGCTATTTTAAGCATAACCTTTCCTCCGCACGTTCACGGCATTATACCAATGCGTTCTCCATGGAGCTGAACAGTCGATATCACACTACATTCGGAGATGTTGGTCTAGGTTTGGAATCCCGTCTCGACCGTATCGCAAGTTCTAATATGGGTGATCACAACCGAAACAACCACGGTGCCTACGCAGAATTTAGAACCGAACAGCTAAAAAACCTGACCGTCAATGCAGGTGCATATATAAACTACAATACACAGTATGGCTGGCAGGTTTATCCGGGTATAGATCTAGGTTATAACATTACACGGAATTGGAAAGTCGTATTCAACACCGGATCAAGTCAGCGTATCCCCTCGTTTACAGACCTTTATTTAAACCAACGCCCGGGAAATATCGGCAATCCGGATTTATTTTCGGAAGATGCCTGGCAAACCGAAGGAGCGATTAAATTTCAAAGCACAAATTTTATTGCACATGGAGGATATTTTTATCGGAACATCCGAGACTTTATCGATTGGATAAAAACGGATGTAAACGATCCTTACCAACCATTTAATATCGGCAAAAACAAAGTACATGGGATAAATACTAATTTTCTATATACTTTTCAAGTAAACAATATCCGCTATAGGGTGAATCTCGGATACAACTACCTGGATGCCTCTCTGGAGCAAACAGAGGGGGTTATATCCAAATACAGTCTAGAAAATCTAAAACACCAGGGAAAACTACTCTTCATGGCAAACAATAGGATTTGGAATGCTTCTATAGCTAATCGCTTCCATCAGCGTATATCAGATAAATCCTATTTCTTAACGGATTTACGAATTGGATACAATTTTCCGTTTCTTTCGGTGTATGCAGATGCACAAAACATCTTTGATGTTACGTATATCGAAACAAGTGCTATTCCCATGCCTGGACGATGGTATAGTTTGGGTATAAAATATGAATGGGGCAGATAATGCCCCACCCTTTTACCGACTATATAATAGCTTTCACCTATTTTTTCGACTTACTTACCTAAATCTCTTCCCATCTTTTTTCCTTTCCTCCTTATTTTGTTGTAACATAACACAAAACAAATGGGATGGTTTACAATTTTTAAAAAGAACAAAGATACGCAGCATGTAACGGAAACGCCATCCGTTCCGGTTAACGCGTCGCCAGCATCTGTGGACAGCAAATCTCAACTTAATGGCGCATCCATACACGATGGGCAAGGTATTTTCCTCATTTATAATTATCTGCAGCAGGATTTTGAAACACGGGGATATAACGATGCACTGACCAGCCCCGATGAGGGTTATCGAAATGACAATATTAAACTGATAAAATATGATCTCGAGATTCTGGTCCATCAGGTTAAAACATACCATGATTCGCTCATGAAAGATATTGAATTTCACATTCATTCCCGCGAACGGGCTGGATTAGTGGATCTGGTGGATGAACTAAGAATCAAACAAACGGATTTAGGGGATCACATCGAAAAAGTCAAGACATTCGAACAAGCATTACAGACAGGTACAGGTTTATGCGAACGTGCTATCCTTTCTTACAAACGAGGCTTTATGAAAGGGATGGCTTCTATTACCCAAGCTTATTTATTAACGAAGAAATTTTAAGCGTATGAAGGAGTGGTGGTTAAAATTCGGTTGCTTCCTAACAGGTTTCAATTACAATCTCGTCAAAAACTCTAGTGAGCAATCGCGGAAAAATGTAAAAAAATACACGTCTGCCATGTTGCTTATCATTTTGGTCTGGTTCTTTATCGGCTATAGCTTTGCTACACGCTACCTGCATTTATCGGGTTGGGGCGGTGTTTTCGGAGGCGTATTAATGAGTTTCGTGGTTATTCAGATCGAACGCATTATTATTCTGTCTACACGCGTAAGTACGTGGTCTAGCCTATTCCGTATACTGCTTGCCTTGGTGATGTCCATATTGGGTGCCTTCATCATGGATCAGATCACTTTCAAAGACGATATCGATTTGCGTAAAGCACAAGTAATGGATGAGCGGGTAAAAATTGCAGTCAAACAATCAGAAGACGATATACAGAAACAAATTCAAGACTTGGATACGATGATTGCGACCGCTAATTCAAGATACGAGACGGTAAGCGAAGATCTTAAGAAGAATCCGGTTATTATAACGTCTTATACCAATCGCAGTGTTACCAGGGATAGTGAAGGTAAGGAAGTGAACAGTACGCAATCGACGAACAAATCCGTCATGGAGAATCCTAAAAAACTAGAGATGGAACAACTGCACAAACAGATCGAAACGCTACAAAACAAAAAGTTTGCACTTGCAGCTTCCATCATGTCCATTAAAGAACGAAAAGAACAGGAGTTAAACGCCTCGACTGGTTTTTTGGATGAACTGACACTACTACACGATGTAGTAACTTCTTCCTCGATCGGATTATTTGTGTATTTGCTTTTCTTATTCTTTTTTCTTGCCATTGAATTGTTCGTACTGGTCATGAAATTAACCGACACTGATTCGGACTACGACAAGTTACTTCGACATCAAACAGATATTCGGGTGCAGATGCTAGAGAAGCTTCGCATACCGTAAACAAAGCGATACCAAAAACTGTTATTCATTATATTAAACATCTTAAAAAAAGCACATTATGTCATTCAAAGAAACATTTATCGTCAACGGTGAAAACCTGTTAAAGAAAATCAAGGAGATTATTGCCGAGGGCAACGTAACGAAAATTAGTATCTCCGATAAATCTGGAAAAGAAATCATGAGCTTTCCTGTTACAATTGGTGTAGTGGGTGTCGTATTTGCCCCTATATTCGCTGCTATAGGTGCTCTAGCAGCACTTCTTACCGAATGTAAGATCACGGTGGAAAAACGAAAAGATGACGACGTTCCTCCTTCGAACCAACCACCAACTGAAGAGCCATTACAGGGAGAAGGCACCATTATCGAGGTTAAGTAAAAGCAAGTTTTCAAAACCAACTGCTTTGCGTATTTGTTATGGGTATATAACACATAATCCAAAATATTATGGCAGCAAAAACAATAGGTATAGTCGTGGGATCTTTAAGAAAAGGTTCCTTCAGTAAAAAGATTGCAAATTTTCTTATTGAAAATGCGCCGGAAGGCTACGCATTGGAACGTGTCGAAATTGATGATCTCGCTTTGTATAATCAAGATTACGACGAAGGTGAAAGCCCTGCGTCTTATGGGCCTTTCCGTGAAAAAATCAAATCTTTAAATGGGGTTATTTTCATTACACCGGAGTATAATCGTTCTGTACCGGGCGTATTAAAAAATGCGATAGATGTTGGTTCCCGACCTTATGGTCAAAATGCATGGGAAGGGAAACCAACTTTAGTCATTTCTTCGTCTATCAGTAATTTAAGTGGTTTCGGTGCGAACCACCATTTACGGCAATCACTTGTTTTTCTGGATATGCCTACATTGCAACAACCCGAGGTTTATCTTGCGAACGTACAAAAATTGTTCGATGACAACGGTCGTCTGACTAATGAAGATACGGCTAATTTTTTAAGACAAGTATTGGATTCTTATACAAAATTTGCGGAACAGCATACTAAAGGTTTTCTTTAATTAAACGCTCGAGCTCATTTACGGGATATACGCCTGATTGCCTCCAACGTATTTCTCCTTTTCGGAAGAGCACCAACGTGGGCACCCCTCGTACTTCCAACATGGATGCTACTTGGGGATTTTTGTCTACGTCTATCTTTATAATGGAGACGCTCTCGCCTACTCGTTCCTTCAATTCCTTCAATATTGGCGCTTGCGTCTTGCAAGGACCACACCATTCGGCAAAGAAATCGACTAATACAGGTTTATCTTGATTTATGATCTCTTGAAATGTCATGCTGTTTTTTTTATTAAATTAAAAGTATCTCTCCTTCACAAAAGTATGTTTTCGAAACTACTTTATAAAACTACTTTATTTCGCTTTTGTTTCCGCTCTTTCTTTTCCAGCAGCATAATTTTTAATTTTATCTAATCCATTTCGCTCCGTTTCCCTATACGCACCGCATAAAACTATTTGTCGATTAACATGTTATTATTTAACAAAAGATAAAATAGTTATGACGCCATTATTTCAATACAGTGTAAAGCTTGTCGACAGCCCATTCTGGGCATTTGCTATCCACGATGGACATCAGGTAGATCCGGCTGTCGAGCAATTTATCCTGTTAGATGAAACCCAACGTTTAAGAGAAGAAGACCCTTATACTGCCTCGATGGCAGAATTGCCGATCAACCAACTTTTTGTAGCTACCTCACGCTTTCAATTGGATGTTAACCGTAAAGAAGAAGATTCGGTATACCTCCGTCCAGAACAAGCTTGGGGATTGAATGTTTGGAAAGAAACATTACCCTCCACCGTTTTACAAAAGCTCTATGAGGAGCACAAGAAATTCTATCAACAGCTGGACAACTATATCCAACACACCATTGATAAGCATGGCTTTTTTGTAGCTTTGGATATTCATTCCTATAACGCACGACGAATCAGCGAAGAACAACCGATAGATAAAAAAGCTAATCCACAGATAAACTTAGGTACACATTACAATGATGAAAAATGGCGATTGGTAATCGACAAATTTATAGAGAGTGTACAGAGCCAACAACTTTTGGGTGAAGCTATCGATATACGGGAGAACGTGAAATTTAAAGGTGGATATTTAGCCCAACATATTCTTCAGAAATTCGGTGACCGCGGTTGTGTATTATCGGTCGAATATCGAAAAGATTTCATGAATGAATGGACGGGCCTTCCTTATCAACCTGTTATTCTTGAATACAAACAGTTGTTGCTTCACACATTAAAAGATTTGCAAAAAATAGATATATATGGAGTTTAAAGACAAAATATTGCCTCAACTACTACGGGCAATTAAAAACCGAACGCCCATACATAAACAAATCCCCAATAAGGGAAAAATTATCTTTAATAAAATAGTCCCCTATTTATTTATTTATCGCGTACCCGATTCGGGCAAAGACCGCATGTTGTCGGAATTGACAAAATCGGAATTGGCCAGTGTTATCTTTTTGCCAAATAATGATGACGATCGAGTAAGCCTCTGGATTCCAAAGTTGGCAACAGCACTCGCAAATGAGTTTGGTACCTGTTTACTCATCGAGGTTTGGAATGCTCCAATAGATCAAGATACGGATATCGCAATTCACCTTTCCCAAAAAAACGCATTGATATTAGCGGAGTATTTAAAGAAAAATATAGAAACGGAAGCACCGGAGATCTCGGTTGAACTCAAGAAAGAAACGAAACTGCCAAGACCGCCCCGGCTTCCGCTTTTGGTCAACACGGACGATACAAAAAGTAACATTGTCCTTTCTCTTGGTATCTCCGTTCGCAAAACATATGAAGACATCGATGGCGTACACTTACCATTATTGGCGCGAGTTTTTCGGGAATCTTTAGCAAAAGGTCTCTCGCGCTCATTCTTTGAATTTGTACGACTGTATACCACGGCCAAGGCGACAGAGTTTAAAATGAAAGGCCAAGAAAAACTCTATTCCGAAATATACGATATCGACCGTGCACTCGCGAAGGAAAGCCAAAAATTTGATTTTCTGTTGCTGGTTACGCCGACCAATTCACATGATGCATGGTTACAGTTCAAGAAAGATAAATACCGAAAAGCGCCTATCTTTCATTATCGTCCTATTCCGATCGATCCTGATATCGTGAAGCGAAACTTGTATAACCTACGTATTGAAGATATCTACGACCCTACAATAGCTTATCTTTTTAGAGATAAGCGGCGGGAACTCGACGATATGATGACCATGTTAGCTTCGCGAGGTACATCGGATTTCAAATATGGAAGCTTGATGGTTTTTGGTAATGTAGACGAACAATTATACGATTTGGCAAAAGCCGTGCTCACGGCCATCGATAGTATTGCACAACCGGATCGACAAAAACCAGAAGAAGAATATCTAGATGCCAAAGCATTTGCACAGTTAGCAGAGGAGGAAATATCTTTTCTTCAACAACAATCCCCTACCTTCAAAACCAGTGTACGTGTACGGGATGACATCGCTGGTGTTATGGTGAACCACGGAGTTCTCAATATCAGTAAGCAATATAAAATAAGTAAGCGGCGGGCACTTGCACTCATCCAGCATGAAGTGGGCACCCATATTATCACGTATTTCAACGGAAAAGAACAACCTTTTAGTTTCTTTCGTTTAGGGGTTCCGGGATATGAACAGTTGCAAGAAGGACTTGCGGTTCTTGCTGAATATTTGGTTGGAGGGCTTACGAATGAACGGTTACGCATATTGGCAGGACGTGTTATCGCTGTACAGCATATGTTATTGGGGCATTCATTTGTGGAAACATTTGATATGTTGCACGAAGAGTATGGTTTTAGTACCAACACTTCTTTTACCATGACCATGCGCGTATATCGCTCAGGAGGACTCACAAAAGACACCGCTTACTTACAGGGATTTAAAGAGCTCATTCAATATATACAAGAAGGAAAAGATCTGAATTTGTTGACAATCGGAAAGATAAGAGAGGATTACTTGCCTATCGTACACGATTTGATTCAACGTGGTGTATTGCGGCCTCCACGCATTAAGCCGCGTTACTTACATGAGCCCTATACGGAAAAACTAAAAGATTTAAATCAATTTGCCAGCATTTTTAAAATGATTAATTACTAATATTAAAGAAGATATATGAACATCGCATTCGTAATCAACCAAACTCACAAAGAGGAAACCGTATTTACAACCACTTTGTTAGCTTTTAAAGCGCATAAGCGCGGACATACCGTGCTTTATATCGGTTTAGCTGACTTCACTTATCACAATGAAGATAACGTAGGAGCATATTGCCGTGTGTTAAAACCAACGGAAGAAGTAGAAGGCCCAGAAGAATTACTGGAAATGCTCCGCGACCGGGAAAAAGAGTACGTCGATGCCTATGATATGGATGTACTTTGGCTTCGTTACGACCCCGTTGTCGATATGATCAATCGTCCATGGGCATCTCCGACAGCACTCCAATTTGCGCAACTTATCAAACGGAGAGGGACATGGGTTATTAACGACCCCGATAAATTAGTGGAAGCGACAAACAAATTCTATTTGGAGTATTTTCCAAAAGAAATTCGCCCAAAAACCATAATTACCCGCTCCTATCAGGATGTAGTTTCTTTTTTAGATCAACAAAACAATAAGATTATCCTTAAGCCGTTAACGGGATCTGGAGGTAAAAATGTTTTCTTGGTCAAAGAAGATGAACGGCATAACTTAAAACAAACGGTCGAAGTCATCACACGTGATGGCTATCTACTAGCACAGGAGTATTTGCCGGATGCAGCAAATGGCGATATTCGCTTTTTTCTATTAAATGGCGACCCGATACAAGTAGATGGAAAATATGCTGCTGTCAACCGTGTACAGCAAAAAGGAGATATCCGGAGCAATATTCATCAAGGGGGAAGCGCCCAACAGGCAAATATTGACGATACCATTTTAGCTACGGTCTCAAAAGTCACGGGGAAACTTAAAGAAGACGGCATGTATTTCGTGGGACTTGATATTGTTGGCGATAAAATAATGGAAATAAACGTTTTTAGTCCCGGCGCACTCAATTTAGCATCTAAACTTAACGACGTAGACTTTGTGGGGCTGGTATTAGATGATGTAGAGAAACAGATTGAGAAACGAAAAAATGCTAAATAAAATAGTCACGTTGAATTGTCATTGTGTCTTATTAAACAAAAACGCCCTTCAATATTTTGAAGGGCGTTTTTGTTTAATCGTTATTAGCGCTTTGATCCACTTGGAGAACAAATTTATTTACCAGCTGCAGACAAACTAAAAATAATAAGTTGTATATTTAAACCAAACCTATTGACGTGTTTTTATGTTTACTAAACTAATCGCTGTAGATAATCAAAAAATTGGCACTGTTGATTTCCATGCTTTTGTCATTAAAATAAAAAAAGACGAGGTCGGTTTTGCTATTTTCATCGATGAGTTGCCGACCCCGTTACTCTATTTCTACCGAGATGGTATAGACAGTATAACATTCAAAATTGATAATGATCAATTTTTACATATTGTCAAAAACAGTAAGTTCACAAGCGAAATACGAAAAGAACTCTATAAAGAATTTGAGTTTTTTCTCCGTACGATGGAAGAACGTGCAACTGCTTACCTATTTAAAAACGCGACTGTAAAATATATCACCAACTCCCGTGATATCATCCGATACAAAAACTATTATATATCCGCTAGTACTTATTAATTTAAAATCACCACTTCAACCCGTCTGTTCTGTTGACGACCTTCTGGTGTTTTATTATCGGCGACTGGCATCGTTTGCCCCAGACCTTGCGTACTGATGCGCGACGACGAAACTCCTGCATCCTCTAAAAACTTTTTAACCGAAGCTGCTCTTTTTTCAGATAACCATTGGTTGTAGCCTGCTTCGCCAGTAGCATCAGTATGCCCATCTACACGCACCTTTTTCGTTGTTTCGTTAATCAACAATTTCGATAGTTTACTCAACTCTATCTTCGCCTTATCGGTTAGAAAAGAAGAGTTGGTCGGAAACAGGACATCCGAAGAAAGCGTAAATTTAATTCCTTCGTCTGTACGAGTAGCATCTTTAAACTCACCTTTTACATTTTTTAAACCGTCGTCCGTTCCATCCTTGGAAACAACCGCGCCAGGATTGACCATAATAGCTTGTTGCTTGCAAGACGTTACGCCAAGAGCAACGATAACGGAAAATGCCACAGTACCTAGATATTTCATGAAATTTGCTTTAAGTTATGCTGTAAAGATAGTAATTTTCAATATTCAAGCCTAGAGCTGATTTTTATTTGTCCTCCCCAAATAGTTTTGTTAACAATGCTTTGATCTCCGGTATCTCTTTGTATAGATTCCATATCAATCCTGAGCGTGCATTTTCGAGACAAACCGTGATTGCGGCTTGGTTTGTGGCGAAATATTCGTCCGACACATCGTTGTTCCGTAAATCAAGCCACGCACGGAATCCATATTCTGTAAAAAAGTTTTCACCATAGTTATGGTACAATGCCAGCACTGCTTTCTCTCCTTCTTCATTTAACATAAACATGGAAGCGGGAGCAATCGCAGGATTAATACGATAGCTTCCTATACTATCCATACGCTGATAAAAGCCCCATACATCAGAATTGGTGGACCCTACTCCTATTTCATTATCACGGCGTTTCCGTACTTTAATATAATTACGTATCGCTTCTTCATAATTAATCGCGCTGTCTCGAAGTAACTTCGGATCAATCGTAAAAAACGGTTTGTATAAGTCTAGTAAAGTCGATCCCGAAAACCCAAATAGGAGATGTTCGCCATACATCATGGTATCTTGGAATACAGAAACTCTGGTAGCCATATTCTCCGGTCTGTTTTGAAGAGGATTAATAGCTAATCGGAAGCTCCGCATAAGAGCCATAACGGTATCTTTGGCCAGACTGTCCATCTTATTATAATCTGATGAATAGGTCAGATCTATATTTTTAATACCATTTTCGTAAGCCGAAAGTGGAATCGCATACTTTGGAGAACTCATTGCCAATAAATACGCATTCATGGATTCATTAATCCCGCCAAGTGTTGGATAATGATACGACGTGTCCACTACAGATATTTTTTCCACCAATACATCGCTATAACCTTCCGCCAGCAGCTGATTCCATTTAATATTTTCCCAAAGTGCCGTTATTCTTTTTCGCAGATCCACTTCTACATCATCATTTTTTGAAAAATATTGACGTGCGACCAATAACGCTTCTATCATCGAAGACGTAGCTAAAATATCGTAAGTTGCTTCATTATCTCGGTGTTCAGGCAAACCTGTGCGACCATCAAAATAAGCGGGAAAGACGCCGAGATGATTCTGAGCTTTGGCCAAGAAATAGACCATACGTGAAATGCGTCCTACCGCTAACGACCGGTTAATTCGCTGCTTTTCCACTCCCACAAGGAGACTCAATATGGCATTCCCACTTTCCTTCACCGATACAACAGCACGTTCTTTCATACGAAATGGTAGATACATGCCGCTATTGATATCGTAGTTTTCCGCGAAATAATTAACATGTGCTCCCTGTACCAGATCCAACAACTCCGTTTTCTGCAATAGTTTCGTCTTTATCTCCCTTACCTCGGAAAAAGGTGATTCTTCGTAATTATAGTCTACCCATGTAATTTTATAATGGTACGTTTTATTTACTTCAGACACATAATCCAAACATCCCTGCATCGATATTGGGCGTATACCAACCGCTTGAAAATTCTGATTATCCTCAGATCGATATATTTTAATATAGCGGATGGAGGGGGTTAAGGGCAATTGCCATTGCAAATGGACTTGTTTATCATACGCTGTCGCTGACGAAAGTATAGCGGGCGAAGAAAGTTTTACCCGCGAGACATCTTTTGCGAGAAACTCGACTTGGTCAATAAAAAGATAATGCATCCCATCGTCTGTACCGTTCTGCGCAAAACGCAGTGTCGTAATAGATTCTTTGACATATAAGTTTTTAAAGTCGGCTATCGGAATCCGAACGTCGATCCATTTATTGTAGTCGAGATTCTTTATATACGACGCCAACTCCAATTGATTCGTTTCCGAATGTTTCTGCTGAATGCTTATTTTAGGTAAGTTATCTGCTTTTGTATTCTCGGACTTAATGAACAATTTGAGCACGAGATAATCTGAACGTTCTACCTGATAATGGAGCTTTTGTCGGCTATATTGTAAATCGACCTGCCAATCGCCATCTTTAGCGGATTTATATTGCAAAGAAAGTGCATTACCTGGTGTGAAAAACAAAGTATCAGACACTAATAGATGATGATTCAGATTCTCCACCCAAGAACGTCCTTGATACTCTACTTTACTTTTGGCATAAATGCCTTTTACTAAACTATTGTCGAAGACAACTTCGGGATAAGTATCGGCGTATCCTCTTTCCCCAG
This sequence comes from Sphingobacterium micropteri, assembly GCF_014692515.1. Taxonomy (GTDB): domain Bacteria; phylum Bacteroidota; class Bacteroidia; order Sphingobacteriales; family Sphingobacteriaceae; genus Sphingobacterium; species Sphingobacterium micropteri. Next base: position 129,705 of record NZ_JACOIK010000004.1, read on the forward strand.
TGCCTATTATACCAACTAATACCAGAACAAACAAATAAAATTGCTTCATAACAAATATTGATCTTCGACAAAAATAAGCAAATATTGCACCATTTAACTATCATCGTCTATTTTATAGTCTTTGGTAAGAAAAATATTACGCACATTTTTAGATGGTTAGCGTGGATCGTATTAAAAAGCACAAAAATAATTTTTGGAATAAGATTTTCTCTCTATATTTGCATCGTCGCAAGCGAAAGTAGCTCAGTTGGTAGAGCACAACCTTGCCAAGGTTGGGGTCGCGAGTTCGAATCTCGTCTTTCGCTCAGTTGCCTAGGTGGTGGAACTGGTAGACACGCAGGACTTAAAATCCTGTTCCCGTTAAGGGAGTGCGGGTTCGATTCCCGCCCTAGGTACTTCAAAACCGCTTCTATAGAAGCGGTTTTTTCGTTTTAAGAGATAAAGTAGCACCTAAATTCCCTAGATTTCAAAACTTCATCCGTTGTATCCGTATAGCATTCAATATAGCTAATAACGCCACACCGACATCGGCAAACACCGCTTCCCACATCGTAGCTAATCCCCCTGCTCCCAGGATAAGTACAATCGCTTTCACACCAAAAGCCAATCCGATGTTCTGCCAAACGATTTTCTTTGTCTGTTTTCCAATGTTGATTGCCATAGGTATTTTGCTAGGCTTATCGTCCTGTATAACGACATCAGCTGTTTCGATCGTCGCATCGCTTCCTAGCCCGCCCATCGCGATTCCAACATCACTTAGCGCCACTACAGGGGCATCATTCACACCATCTCCGACAAAAGCAACACTTCCGCCCTTGGCTTTGATTTCTTTTACTTTGTTCACCTTGTCCTCCGGTAATAAATCACCAAAAGCATTATCTATACCCAATTGCTCCGCTACATGCTTTACCACGGTACTTTTATCTCCACTTAGCATCGTCGCTTTAACATGGAGTCTATGCAGTAAATTGATGGTCTCCTGCGCGTCTTTTTTTATCGTATCTGCAATGGTGATGTAACCGACAAATTTGTTATCGTAGGCAACGGCAATAGTCGTATAAACGATGCTATTAGGATCTAAATCATATTGAATTCCAAATTTATCCATCAGTTTGAAATTTCCGACCAATATATCGTTTCCATTGACAGTCGATTTTAGTCCGTGTCCGGCAATTTCTTCTGTGTTTTTCAACCTAATTTCATTACTAGGTTTTCCAACGTATTCATGAATAGCCGTTGCTACAGGATGCGTGCTGTGACTTTCTAAAGCATTAACCATCTGAAGTATTTCCTCTTTGTCAAATGCTGCATTAAAATTCACCTCCTGTACTTTGAAAACGCCCTCGGTCATTGTCCCTGTTTTGTCCATCACGACGTTTTGGATATTGGCAAGCGCATCTAAAAAGTTACTTCCTTTAAATAATATTCCGTTTCGGCTCGCGGCACCAATTCCACCAAAATAGCCCAGAGGGATACTGATCACCAGTGCACAAGGACAAGAAATTACCAGGAATATCAGTGCCCTGTATAACCAATCGGCAAAAACATAATCCGAAACAAACAGAGCTGGCAGGAGCGAAATTCCAATAGCGAGGAATACAACAATGGGCGTATAGATTTTGGCAAACTTGCGGATAAACAATTCCGTAGGTGCTTTTTGAGAAGTGGCGTTTTGTACCAGTTCCAAAATGTTGCTTAACTTGCTATCACTATAGGCTGTGGTTACTTTTACCTGTGATACGGTATTTAAATTTATCATTCCTGCCAACACCGTTTCACCCTTATTTTTTGTATCGGGTTTGCTTTCTCCCGTTAGCGCTGAGGTATTGAACGACGCCGAAACCGATAACAATTCTCCATCCAGCCCCAATTTTTCTCCAGGTTTCAGCTGTACGGTTTCACCGATATTTACGGTTTCTGCTTTGACTATCTGTGGCTCATTATCTCTTAAAACAGTGACTTCATCGGGTCTTTGGTCAAGCAACGATTTGATATTAGATTTCGCCCTTGAGACCGCCAAGGTCTGAAATACTTCGCCGACGCTGTAAAACAGCATTACGGCAACGCCTTCTGGATATTCTCCAATGGCAAATGCCCCAATAGTAGCAATGCCCATCAAAAAGAACTCCGAAAAAACTTCCCCTTTGCCGATGCTTTCTAAGGCTTCTTTGAGTACCGGTACCCCTACTGGAACATAGGCGGCTACATACCAGATAATCCTTATCCAATCCGTAAACCAGGTCTGCAGGAACCAATTGTCCATAGCTATACCCGCCAACAATAATACGAGGGAAATAATAGCAGGCAGAAACAATTTAGAAACGCTGTCGTTAACGTTCGAATGATCGTGTCCATGATCATCGCCACTACAACAACCATCATTATGAATAATTTCTTTCGCACCTGCTTTGGTATATATTTTTTCTTCTTCCCGCGTGCAACAAAGTTGTCTACCCTGTGCATCATATATATGTTTGTGCGCCATTATAATAATATTTTTACTTTACATTCTGTTGTTTATTACTTAACACTATCCCCTATTTTTACTTCGCTATTTTTACGAAGTTACAAAAGAAGAGCATGCAATGCACGTGAGACTCTCTAATTCTGTAGTGGCATTCTGCAAGTTACCCTTAAAAAGTTGGTAGTTTATTCCTTTTAAAAGTTTGTTTTATTCTATGATAAAAACATTTAATCGTATTAATTGTCCTATTGAAACTGTATGAATATGATCGATATAATACTTTTGCTTATCTTCTTAGCTGCCATATGGAATGGGGTAACTAGGGGGTTCTTTGCTGGGATGGCGGGGTTGGTATCTTGGTTGGGAAGTTTACTAATTACATTCGCATTATATAGACATGTCGCTCATTTTTTTGAGGCAAATATCACAGCCGGTGTATGGGTAATGCCCTTGTCCTTCCTGTTCACATTGCTTATCGTTGGTTCCGTGTTGGCGCTGTTCACTACTAAAGCGTTAAACGCTATTCCGCTAAGAATACAGAAACACCGCTTGAACAATATTTTCGGTTTCATACCCGGTGTCGTGACGGGACTGCTCTATGCCGCTATCACGGCCACCCTTTTACTTTTAATGCCCTTTTCGGAAACCTTGACGTTACAAACACGGGAAAGCAAAATCGCAGAGCGGTTGACAAACGGATTGGTATGGATCGAGCAACCCTTCACGCCAGCGCTTGAGGCCGTAAACCGTTCCATCAATAAAATGACCATCGCGCCTGAATCCTCTGAAAGCGTAAACCTTCCCTTTGTGGTGGAAAATCCAAAGCCGAGGCCAGACTTAGAAGTCCAAATGCTCGAACTTATTAACGAAGAGCGGGCCAAAGCGAACCTGTCGGCACTCACGCGCGATGAAGAATTAACACCAGTAGCTCGCGAGCACGCAGAAGATATGTTTGCAAGAAGTTATTTTTCACACATCTCACCAGAAGGAAAGACACCTTTTGATCGCATACGCGCCGCTCATATTAGTTTTCTCATCGCAGGCGAGAATTTGGCACTTGCGCAAACCCTTCCCTTGGCTCATGAAGGACTGATGAATTCTCCGGGCCATCGTGCCAATATCCTTCGAAAGACATTTGGCCGTGTAGGAATCGGTGTCCTCGATGGTGGTGTATATGGTTTGATGATCACACAAAAATTTCGTAACTGAAGTTGCTTACATTGGCTTAAGTCTATATTCGATCAAACAACCTCTAAGATCAGCATGATCGGGGTTTTCTTTCGTAGGACCAGAGGTTACTGCTGATCGGTCTGTGATAAGATAAATCCTGCTTCCATCTGGCGAGAGACAGATATCCCGATAACGGACATCCGCTGCGAATAATCTTTCTGGATCGCCTTGGACACCTCTTCCATCCGCAGTAAGTATTATCCGATATACAGCTCCTTGTTTTAAGCTGGTAACGAGCAGACTGTTCTGCCACGCCGGGATTCCCCTGTGATTATAATATATGAGGCTGCTGGGCGCGATGGACTGCCAGTCTTGGTTTTCGCCTGATCTTATTTTTTCCATCTTTACACGTAGCGAGTCATTGCCCGTTGGCATAAAACTGTAGAGTGGATCGCGATATTCAGCTCCCCATAAGGTTGCCGTAGCCGCTTCATCCTCAATGAGAGGAAGCATAGTATTCCATTCTCCCTGCATCTTCTCATCGTCGGAAACGGCTGCTGCAAGCCCATTGTAATTACCATCAGCATAGCCTACTATCAAGGGGTGTCCATAATTTTTACCTTGTTCAATCAAGTTAATTTCATCATCAGACATCGGTCCATGCTCACAAGAATACAGATAAGAAAAATTAGCCGACTTGGCCCAAGAAAGCCCTTGCGGATTGCGGTGACCAAAGGAAAAAACCGGAGAACCGTGAAGCGGACTATTTGTTGCCGAATCTAGACTATAATTAACATAAATTTGAATACTTGATGTTTCAGTCATCGTTGTATCTGGACGTATTACTTTTGTAAGCACCGTACCATCCCATATAAAACGCCCCCCCTCGACGCGTCCAGACTTAAATGTCTTAAAACAACACATTGAGCATTTCGGCAACTGGCTTGCAATCCTTTTGGCCTGGACAAACAAATAGAGATACGCATTCACCGATTTTTTTACCGCAGCTACCGAGAAATGTGGGAGCTTGGTCTAATCGTTATTTGGCATGAGATAGTTGGCATCGATTATCGATAAATATAAGGAATTTATAAATAGTGACAAATTCTCTTGGAAAGGTGTGCATAGCCAAGGCAACAATAGTATTCGACAACTTTACCCGCGTAGACTATATTATCTTGAACCAGGGAAAAGATGGATCGAAGGCGAGCGAGGGAGCCTCCTACCAACGGCGCCATCGACAAAGCTACTCAGCGATTCGACAGCGCCAACAGCGCAAACGAACCCAACCAATGGCTCCCCATATAATCATCATCGGAGATATTCTTCAACGAGAAATCGATATGCGTATTGGCAAGGGGCACCAAGGTATGCTGTAACTCCGGCAATAAATCGGCGATGCCATACAGGCAATTTGCCCGGCTGAAATTCAAGCCATCCAGATGAACCAGCTTGCCGTCCGTACGGTCGCTTACCAAAGCCGGTTGCAGGGGTTCGATTTTCTCCTCAAACAAGACCGGTAAAAAATGCAGCAGCCATTTTTTGTATTCTTCTTTCTGCATGATCTTACTCATGAGGTAAGCCTCCTCTAGACAGGGCGAAAGGAAGTCGTAACCGCTGGGTTCATAAGCCAGATCACAATTTTTATCCGCCTCGAAGAAGCGTATACTGTTTGTCTTTATCGCATTTAACAGAGCCGTATCTCCCACCGCTTCCGCATATTCGTACATCAGCGTAAGGCTAAAGGCCGTATTGTCGTGTTGCCCGGTACGGATCGGGTAAACCAGTTTAGATAAATATTGCTGTGTGCGCTCGGATAACAAATCGACCAAGGGTTGCAGTATCTTCGCCCACTCCTGTGCATTCGCATGGCGCCAGGATATTAATTCTTCTTGTAGCTTAAATAGCCAAGCCCAGCCGTAGGTACGCTCAAAGCTTAAATTGTTTGTATCTTCAAAAAAAGCTAATTCAACAGCAAGGTTTTCCTTTGTAATATGGTCTTTTAAAAGCTGCAATACCTTACCGTCCGCATCAAGTTCTGGATATTGCTTCAACAACCGCACAATAGACCAATAGCCATGTACAGACGAATGCCAGTCAAAACAGCCGTAGAAAATGGGGCGTAGTGTTTTAGGAGATTTTAGGTCGGCCCCACTCCCCAATACCTGCCCCAGCTTATTGGGGTATTCGATTGTTAAGCAGTGTATAGGCAGCTCAAAAATACGTTTTGCGGTTACCGCATCTAAAGCCCGTTGCTCTACTTTGACAATATCCGGCTCGCGTTCTTCTTCCCGTTGCTTTTCTGAGGATTCGCAGGAAATAAAAAACAGGACAAGGCATAAGAAAAAGGGTATGGCGAACTGTCTACTTTGCATAAGGTCTCCTTTCTGATGATTGTTTTACGAACAGCGATCGGTAAAATTACAAATATAAATATCGAAAAATTGATGAACTAGATTGAATTGTTATTGGAGATTTGACAATGCAACAATAGCCTATTCTTCTAATTTAGCATATACTATGAGACCTATGCCATCAGATAACATAAATAGGAAATAAAATATGATAAGGAGATTAGTTATATATACCGCTGGAAAAGCCTGCACATGCAGGTTTTTTATGTCAACAGATATCAGAGAACAATATCCGAATCGATTACCTAATTCCTTTAATTGAATAGTATATTAGCAAACAGAATACTGATTTTGCATGAACTTGACAACGCTTTACAATAACCTCTATACAAGATCGATTGACGACATTCGAAATGGGAACAATAAAATCGATCGGTTAATAGACGACAAAAATGACAAAAGACGAGGCTTAACAGTCTTGATCAGACCCAACGATAATATTCAGCGAACGATTACTCGCTTTCAACAGGAGTTGATGGTTATCGACAAAGATCAGTATTATCAACCCCTCCCCGATATGCACGTAACGGTATTATCCATTATTTCGTGTTATGACGGTTTTAATCTTGGGCAGATAGAGACTTCAAAATATATCCGCCTTTTTGAGCAAAGTGCCAGAAATATAATGGATATTGGTCTCCACTTTCAAGGGATATCCGCCTCTCCCGAGGCAGTGATGATCCAAGGATTTCCGCTGAGCGAAGGCCTTGAGAGATTCAGGGATCAATTGAGAGAAAACTTTAAAGCTTCTGCATTACAGCAGACAATCGACGCAAGATACAGGTTAACTACCGCGCATATTACGGCCGTTCGGTTCCGGGAGCATATAAGGACTCCTCAGAAGTTTGCAGAACGGTTGGAAAACTACAGAGATGTTGATTTTGGTTCTTTTAAACCGAAGGAGATCGAACTCGTGTACAACGACTGGTATCAAAAACGTCATATCGTAAAAACACTTCATAAAATCTCTATAAAATAAGGTATGGATTACGTTGTAAATGGAAAGGCGATTCGTTAACTATTGCCGAACAGCGCAGGCCATCTAGGTTTTTTACTAATGACTTAAAAAAACTACGATTGGACAGAGGCAGATGTGCCGATAGTAAAGGAAATACGACAGATACGACAAGGTTCCTGTTAATATATGTTAAATATACACTTACTATAAACGAAATGCACGCAATTGGCGTTATATTTGTACTTCATAATTTAGGTTTATAATTGGTTAGTTAGTTAAAAATCCTGAGGCTCCCCGCTTCAGGATTTTTTTGTTCAGTACCGGACACCTGCTGTCCGACGGTGAACATCCGGAAATCTCCCTAAAAAACACAAACACCTTTAAAACAATACATTGAATACTTTGGCAGCTGGCTTGCAATGCTTTTGGCATGAACAAACAAGTAGATATCTGCATAATGCATTCACCGATTTTTTTACCGCAGTTACCGAGAAATGCCGGAGCTTGGTCTAATCGTTATTCGGTAAATCTGCATCTCGCTATACCTTTGAAGTATCAAATAAGAAATAGAAAAAATAATATACACATCACCTTAAAAACTACAGATATGAGAACGACATTGAAAACTATCGCAGCAGCATTGATCATGGTTACATCCCTAAGCTCCTTTGCTTCGGAGAAGGCCAATCCTTTGAAAAACGTAGAATCGGACATGGTAATTGGCTCCTATGTGAATGCTGTTACCGTGGGTAGCATCGACCTGAACAAGTTTCTTTTTGCAGATGATTTCCAGTACAGCAACGTGAACAACAACGACCGTGCAGGCAAAAAGGAATACATCAAATACCTGAAGGCCAACAAGGGTAACAAATATGACTGCAGGAGCAGCTACGAGATCCTATCACAGGATGGAAAGGTATGCGTAGCCAAGGCAACGATGGCATTCGACAACTTCACCCGCGTAGACTATATTACCCTGAACCAGGGAAAGGACGGCTGGAAAGTAAGCAAAGTGGAAACGACTTATCCGTAGAAGGCTTTAAATTTTTGTTTCAATAGGGAGACATGTCGTGAGATATCTCCCAATGTTTAGTTTAGTTAGCAAAGCCTGCGGATGCAGGCTTTGATTTTTTGTTATATTCGTATCCAATTACAAATATATTTTTAATAAAAATATATTGTCAATGCAACGATAGCCTATTCTTCTTAACTTTAGCATTTACTAGACGTATGCCGTCAGATAACATAAACTAGACTTATAAGTACTTATAACATTTTTCAGAAATTGTATAAAATGAAACTAAAATATGGAGCATATTTAAGCATGCTCGTCCTGCTATTCAGTAACTGTAGCAAGGACGACAACGAAGAAAGCGACGGAGACGGGCTAGAAAATAGCACTTGGGTTGCTACAAAGACCGATGACAATCCGAACACCAATCCACCCGGCGCATTCGACATGAATGGCAACAATGTATATTATCCGTGGAAGGATTGCCATATGGATGACTCGTTTATTTTCTTAAAAGATCGATTAACGATTAACGATAACGCAACTGCATGTGAAGACGGAATAGATCTCATTTTCAACACCAAAAACCAAGCTTACTCTTATAACCCAGCGACAAAGAAATTGACCATCGGCAGCGGGGATGATGTGGCCGTTATTGATGTATTCGAATTAAACAAAGATAGGTTGAAGTTGGGGATTGCTATTCCAACAGGCAATGGCTTGGGATACTTGGTGTTTTTATTTAAGAGGAAGTAGGTGATCAAATAATTGATAAATCCGTATCTTGTAGAAACTATTGCGTACATAACAATGACAGCGATAGTCCATAAAATGGATATATCATGGAAAACCCTTTTAAGAACCAAGTACTAAAGCTTAGAAGAACTGCCAAGCTGACCCAGATATTGGTAAAGTATGGGTTTCAGGATCTGTTGGGATCACCATCCAAACGTCCTTCAACGGAGGGCATATCCCTCCCGCCCACTGATCCTACAGTATATGAACGTATCCGTTTGGCTATCGAGGAGCTGGGTCCTACTTTTGTAAAATTTGGACAGACGCTTTCTTCCCGTGAGGATCTGTTGCCAGCTTTGCTGATCGTCGAGCTCAAAAAACTGCAGGACCGCGTGCCGCCGCAGGAAATCGATATCGTACCCTATATCGAAGAACAGTTGGGCATAAACGCGTCGGAATCTTTCCGGGAAATCGAGACCGAGCCAATCGCTTCGGCTTCCATTGCACAGGTGTACAAAGCCGTATTGGCAGACGGAACGCCCGTTATCCTAAAGATAAAGCGACCAAACATCCGTACGACGATCAACTCCGACCTGCTGATCCTGCGGGATATCGTCCAATTTCTATCGGACTATTCCCTCACTATCCGGCAGATCAACCTAAAGTATATCCTGGCAACCTTTCAAAAAACCTTGGTAGAAGAGCTTTCCTTCGTCCATGAAGCGCAGAACATCGTCCAGTTTGAACAGAATTTTCGGGGAGTGGACAAGATCCACTGCATACATACTTACGAGGAGCTATGTAACGACGACGTGCTTTGCGTGTCGTGGATCGATGGCGTGAAAATCACTGATAAGGATGGGCTACTGACCTACGGTCTAAACTTCGAGCACATTGTAGACAGCGGACTGGAACTGTTCCTCACACAAGTATTGGAACATGGCTTTTTCCATGCCGATCCTCATCCTGGCAATATCTTGGTCACACCAGATGGCAAACTCAGTTTTCTGGACTTTGGTGCTATGGGACGTATGCTGCTGTCCGATCAGGTAATCCTCGAGGATTTTATCATTGCTTTTATCAACAAAGATGCGGATAGCCTTTTGTACATCATCAAAAAAATGGCTGTCTATATACAGATCGAAAACGAAAAGAATATCAAACGGGAAATTCTCGAACTGTTTGACATGGCTAGCACTAACACATTGGAAAACATAGACATCAAGGCTTTTTTCTCCAAGTTTTCGAATATCCTCTACCAGAACAACATCATCATGCCCGAACATATTTACCTGCTGGTGCGGGGGGTCGTCCTGATGGAGGGCATAGGGCGTGAATTGATGCCCGGACTGAATATTGTGGAGAAGATTGAGCCTTACATTGAGCAGATCATCCGTAAACGGCTCTCTTTTGAAAACCTAAAAAAAGAGAGTCAACGGAAACTGATGGATAGTTACCAATTGCTGAGCCAAGCGCCCTACACCCTCAAAAATATTGCCCAACGGCTCGAACAGGGTGACCTGACCGTCAAGGTAGACAATACCGATCTGCAGCACCTGCAACGGCAATACCGAAAAAACCAATCTACCAACCGTTCTCTTGCATTGGGCTGCCTATTCTTCGTCAGTGGCTGTCTGGTGATATCCGTCGAGCAATACCGCATCTTAGGGATTCCTATTCTCTCATGGATCTTCTTCCTAATCGGCATCAGCTTTTTGATCCTTGCCAAACTACGTAGCCTGCGAATCGATTAAGCTGTACCCGATTTCACCGTGTAGCCAAGTGGAGATGTAATGTCCTATTGGTTTCATTGATCTTTTCCCGTTTTCTGTTTCGTCTTACTACATGAGGTGCATTTTTATCGGCATTAGATTTCGCAGGTGCACATGTCAAATCGGGATGATATCAAGAATAGTTAATATGTGTTAAATATACACTAAGGTTACACTAAATTGCCGCACTTATCGTTATATTTGTACTTCATAATTTAGGTTTATAATTGGTTAGTTAGTTAAAAATCCTGAGGCTCCCCGCTTCAGGATTTTTTTGTTTATTATCGGACAGCCACTTTCCGCCGATGAACAACCAGAAATAAGAAATTTTCTCAGCTTTCAGCACTATGTCTTCATACTTGCGGTCCATTTTTGGTACCTGATCACTTCCGATTTCAACCTGCTGAGGGCGTAGCCAATAATAGCTACATCATCCACCCATCCCAAAATCGGTACGACATCAGGAACGGCATCAAGTGGAGAGATAACATATACAACAGTTGCTACGATAATCCCAAGATTTAGCTTACCTATTTTATAACGGCCTTTAATCGAATCGTTAGCCATCGCTAGAATAAGTTTAAATTCCGCTTTTCTATCGGAAAGATGATCCGCTAAATTATCGGCATCGGCTATGTCTTTATTAGTAAGACTATATGTTTTGAAAACCTTGAAAAGCGCCAACGCTTTTCCCAAATACTTCAATTTTTTCAGTACCATTGATCGAATAACTTTAATTAATACTAATCTTTAAGACCAAATTTCGATCCATCTTTTTATCCCTGCCATCTTTACATATGTATATAAGCGACCTCAGGTAAAAAGGAATGTATTAAGTAGGAAAATCTACTGCTGTCTTTCTTATAATCCCCATGCCGTAATGACCAAACGTCTACTCCCGCCATGATCGCGGTGTTCACAGAGATAAATACCCTGCCAAGTTCCTAAGTTGAGTCGGCCATTGGTGACGGGTATAGTTACCGAACTGCCCAATAACGAGCTCTTCAAATGGGCAGGCATATCATCAGATCCTTCGTAATCATGGAGGTAGTCGGGGTCATTTTCGGGTACCGATTTATTAAAAAAAGTTTCAAAATCAGCTCGCACCGTATTATCGGCATTTTCGTTAATCGTTAACGATGCCGATGTATGTTGAATAAAAACCTGGCAGATTCCCGTTTTAATGCTGCTTATTTCCGGCAACGACCGAATGATATCTGAGGTGATCAGATGAAAACCTCTTTTTTTTGGTGCGATGTTCAACGAAACTTGAAAAATTTGCATACGGATTTTTTTGGAATGCCAATATAGCATTTGAGATTTATATGTTGAAATCTGATATGATTTAAAAATCGGCTTTTATGTAAAAAAGTGGATTTACAACAATACAATTCCATTCTCTATGCCTAGACGAGAAACGACATATGAATAAAGAAATTCAAGGTATTTGCGTATCTTTCCAAGAATTGATATATTAGAAATATCTCTGTTTTCAGGAAGTATTTAAACACGATGAGCGAAACCTTTAAAGCATTAAGACGGACGAACGGCTATCTTTTATATATATTCTTTGTACTATATCTGTCTGCCTGTTCGACAGCTAAACAATCAACATATGCGGAGTTAGCAAATACGAGAGCTGCAGCGGTCAACACGCTAAACAAGCAGGTCGACGAATTTAATCATTACGATGACCGACCTGCTTCTGATGGACATATCGACAAACAGAATAACCAAGCGTTTCTCCAGGAGAATATCCCCTTGTTTTTGTGTTCGGACAGTAGCATAACAAAAGTATACAATTACCGTTGGTGGATGATTTCCAAACATCTAAAGGCATACGCTGATCCTTATGACGAACAGACATACTGGGTATTTACAGAGTTCTTCGGCGATAAACCTTGGGCTACGCTCAGTGGAGCTATCCCCTGCCCGGCTGGACATCAGTTTTATGACGTACGCTGGCTTCGGAATCCGGAATTTCTAAAATCTTATGCGGATTACTACATGCGCGGGTCAGCCTCCCGTTTAAATCAGCGGGAAAATGCGAACTTCCTGACCTATACGTCGCGCCCGGAAAGTCACCATTTCTCTAGTTGGATGATTGATGGTATAGAGGCTTTTCTCAAAGTGCATCCCGACAACGACTGGCTACATGATGTCCTGCCCCACTTGGGTGCTCACCAACAGGTCTGGGATAGCCTATTTACAGTAAACGAACCAGCGGCAAAAACTGCAGGTATGTATAAATTTCTTGACCTCTATGATGGTATGGAATTCAGTCTATCCACCGTACTCGGACTTATAGCTAGTGATGGTGCTTATAGTCTCTATACCGATGACAATTGGCGTAACTACTATTTAGGGTGGGAAACGACTGGCAATGCAGCTCAATCTCAACAAGCCAAACAGTATCCTAAAGCTTATCGGAGTGGGTATCCCGACTTTCACATGGTAAGACCTACCTTAAACGCTTACGCCTATGCCAACCTACTTGCGCTATCTAATCTAAACAGCTTAGCGTATCGTAATTTTGCTGATTTAAAAGCTAAAAATCAGGCAATGAAATACAAAACAAGAGCGGAAGAGCTTCAAACAACCGTTCTCAATCTGCTTTGGAATGAAGAAGATCAATTTTTTTATAGTTATACCGCTGGGGACAATAAATTTGGCATACGCGACTTTGAATCACGTGTTCGCGAATCAGTGGGTTATACTCCTTGGTATTTCAACATGATCCCGTTTTCGGATAACGAAAAATATGAGGGTGCTTGGCATATGTTCGCCGCGGAAAAAGGATTTTACAATACTGGTGGCATGACAACTGCCGAACAGCAACACCCCTATTATAACGAACAAGCTTACGCCTGGAACGGGCGTGGATGGCCGTTTCAAAATTCAGTTGTATATAAAGCCTATGCCAACTATCTGCGAAATTATAAATCGCAGGTTACAGAGAGCGACAGGCAATTGCTCTACGACTATGTGCAGAAATTAGTCGCTACGCATGGTGAAAAACCGAATATAGGGGAATGGTACATTCCGAGTGAAAAGGGTACATTCGGTGGCGAAAAAGATTATTTCCACTCAACGTTTCCGGATATCATCATAGCGGATCTGTTAGGGTTTGAGGCTTTACACGAAAACCAGTTTATTGTACAACCCTTACTGCCTGAAGACGCTTGGTCGTATTTCTACTTAGGCAATATCACGTACCACGGCAGAACAATCGACATCATCTGGAAAAAAGATTGGGACACGCAAAAAGCGGGAAATCAAAGTGCATTGCGTATCTGGGTAGATGGTCGTTTAACTAAAACCAGCAACCACTTAAACGATAAAATTATTGTAGATATTCCGCCTACCAATAGTCTAGCTGTCGATAACCCGTAGTATGACATTTAAGCGCATGTTTTGTAAGTTTTCGCCACTAGCGGAAGATCATGTCATGCAGGTTTTCGTCTCCTTCCATGACCTTTTTCGCATAGGGACATAGTGGCAAAATTTTCACCCCTTTTTCTCGAGCGTAGTCAATCCCCTTCATAACTAGCTGCTTTGCATAGCCTTTACCATTAAATGCCTCGTATGTTTCGGTATGGTCTATAATAAATTTATTTGTCCCAGCCCATACATAGGTCATCTCGCCTGCGGGAACGTCGTCCTCTAAAATGACAAACTTTCCTCTACGTTGATCTTCTTCTTGTGTAAATGTTATCACGTTTTTTTTCTGTTTGGTTCCTGGAAGTAAAACGTACTCTTTATCGTCACCCGGTACTTTAGGAAAGGCTTCGAGATTTTGATTTTTCCAATCTTCTTTTGCTTTTTCAATAACGGCTTTGTCGGAATTGACAAAGTTCCAAAACATAAAGCGCTCCTCTTCAAAGGGCTCCCCTCCAAATAGGTAAAGCGTGGTATCGCCATTTGTTTCGAATGCACATAAGGATGCGTTCTTAGCTATCAACAGTTGCTTGGATCCATAATCGTTGCCCTCAATCTTCACGGTACCGTCGAGAACGTACATACCCACTTCACCAAAGAGCTGTGGCCCGATATTGATTTTTTGTGCGGCCTTGGTTTTTATCTCTATAAAATACAATGGACTATGCACCGGCACGGGAGATTTACGATCTCCTAGCTCACCGGCAATGAGTTTATAGTAAATACCATTGTCTTCCCAACTGGGGATATCTTCTTTGCCAATATGCACAAAGGAGGGGTTTGCTTGTTCTACATGTTTGGGCAATCCGATCCAGATCTGAAAGCCGTGCAAATACTTGTCGTCCTTCCTCAAATATTCGGGCGTCCGCTCGGAGTGTACCACACCTTTGCCTGCGGTCATCCAGTTGACTTCCCCTGGCTTGATCTCGATGGCATAGCCAAGACTGTCCCGATGGAATATCGATCCATCGAACAGATAGGTAAGCGTCGAAAGCCCAATGTGCGGATGAGGGGGAACATCGATGTTTTGATGTTCTTTAAGACAGGCGGGGCCCATGTGATCGATAAACACAAAAGGTCCTACTGCTCTCTTTTGTCGAAATGGCAGGAGTCTACCTACCATAAAGTTGCCGATATCGGCTGCTTTTTCCTCTAATATGAGTCCTACGTTTGATTGCATATTATACGAAGTTTAATTTGCATTTTAGTTTATGAAACAAATATAGCTCAATCTATTCGACTGTGCATTGATCTAGGTTAAGATTTATAATGATAACCCAAATTACGGTTCAAGCATAATTTTTAAATAATATAATAATATGTCGTACCTTTGTATGTGCTTTAGGGGTATTCTGAAAAGAGTTGAGAGAGTCCCTTTGAACCTGATGCGGATCACACCGACGTAGGGAAAAGCAAATAAAGACTTCTTTTATAAGTCGCCTCTTGTTTGTTTTCGGTTTTCCTAAAGCTGTTTTTATCTCAAAATAAAGTCTAATGGAAAAAACACTCTGGAAACACATTCAAACAGTAAGAGAACTGTCTCCCCTGGTACATAACATCACCAATTACGTTGTAATGAACAGTACAGCCAACGCTTTGTTGGCGATAGGTGCCTCACCTGTAATGGCTCATGCCAAAGCCGAAGTTAAGGACATGACGACAATAGCAAATGTGTTATTGATCAACATGGGTACCTTAGACGAATATTGGTCAGAATCGATGTTGATAGCTGCCGAAACAGCACATTTACTGAATAAACCTTGGGTGCTCGACCCTGTTGGTGCGGGAGCAACTCCTTACAGAAATCAAATCATCCAAAAATTATTGCAGTACCGCCCGACGATAATAAGGGGAAACGCTTCCGAAATTTTGGCTATAGCGAAATCCAACGCTCCTGCAACTAAAGGGGTAGACAGTATTGCTTCGAGCATGGATGCTGTTCAGGCTGCCCGTAATCTCGTGGGTCAATACGGCTCAGTTGTCTGTATTTCGGGAGAAACCGATATTATTGTAGATCAGAAAAATCAAACTCTACTCCTAAAAAATGGTCATCCTATGATGACCAAGGTTACCGGTCTCGGATGCACGGCATCGGCATTGACGGCTGCTTTTGCGGCCGTAATAGAAGATAAAACAGAAGCTACAGTTGCTGCAATGGCTTTACTTGGAATAGCGGGAGAACTTTCAGAAAAACAATCGCATGGTCCGGGAACCCTACAAATGAATATAATAGACAAATTATATGCTATGACAGACGTGGAATTTGCCGAACAGCTTAACGTTTCAAGAGCATGAAAAGACAATGCTCATTCCCCTACAAACTTTATTTGGTAATCTCCGAGTCGGATTGCAAGGGTCGGAATTTCCTCGAAGTAGCAGAACAGGCTATTTTGGGCGGGGTAGATATCATCCAGGTGAGAGAAAAAAATGATGGCACAGATACATTTATCCGCAAGGCCTGCCAACTAAAAGAAATAACCGATAAATACCGAATTCCGCTTATCATTAATGACAATCTTGAAGTTGCGAAAAAGGTTGATCCGGCGGGAATACATGTAGGAAACAATGATGTACCTCCTGTCGAAATCAGAAAGCAATGGGATGACAACAAATGTGTAGGGTACTCCATAGAGTTTCTGGAACAATTGGAAAATGAACAAGCAGCTGTTTCAGATTATCTGGGTATCAGTCCCGTTTTCAACACACCTACCAAAACAGATACTGTTACGGAATGGGGGCTTGAAGGCGTTGCGGAGATAAGGCGACTAACCGATAAACCGTTGGTGGCAATAGGCAATATTCATCTGTACAATGTAAAGTCGGTAGTGCATGCCGGTGCGGATTGTATTGCCGTGGTTTCCGAAATATGCGGTGCGGCGAATCCACAAAAAGCGGCTTATGAATTAAAAAATGAAATCTTAAGATGAAAAAATACAAATATCCAAGTGTATTAACGATTGCCGGATTTGACGGCAGCGGCGGTGCAGGAATTCAGGCAGATATTAAGACTATTTCTGCCTTAGGTTGTTATGCTACATCTGTGTTAACGGCACTGCCGGTACAGAACACACAGGGCGTTAAAAGTATATTTCCGATTCCCATCGAAGCCGTAGCGGAGCAATTAGATACGATAATGGAAGACATCGTGCCAGATGCCATAAAAATAGGAATGGTACATACTCCTCACCTTGTTGATACCATCGTAGCTGTATTGGAGAAATATCCAGACATCCCTGTGGTTTTTGATCCTGTAATGGTCGCTACCAGCGGACACCGTCTTATCGAAGAGCAAACCATTGACGCGATCATTGAAAAACTTCTTCCGCTTTCAGCGGTTATTACCCCCAATATGGACGAAGCAGCCATTATTGCTAAAATGAAGGTCGAAACCTTAAAAGACATGGAACTCGCCGGCAAGATCATAAAGCAATTGGGCGGTAAAAACATTCTGCTAAAAGGAGGTCATCAAAAAACGGAAAGGATTACCTCCCTCTTATTGGATGAAAAAAACGACTATCATTCCTTTGCGTTCAATAAGATTAAAACCGACAACACGCATGGTTCGGGATGCACCTTATCCTCCGCCATTGCATCGTATATAGCGCAAGGTAAAGCGTTGTTTGACGCCGTAACGCTCGGACAACAATATGTTTTTAACGCTATTCAATCCGGTGCAGATACGCAAACTGGAAAAGGAAACGGTCCTTTGAATCACTTTTTTAATCCTCAAAAACTCATTAAAAATGAAATGGTCTGAACAGGCATGGCAATCAATAGAAGCAATTTATTCGTCTATCCTCAAAATGCCTTTTATAGAAGAACTATCCAATGGTACACTTCCTAAAAACAAGTTTCAGTTTTATATGATGCAAGACTCCTTATATCTGGAGCATTTTGGAAGGGCACTTGCCTTGATCGGAGCGAAAGCCGAAGATATTACTGATGCCTTAGCTTATATGCGATTTGCAGAAAATGCTATCGTAGTGGAGAATGCATTGCACGAGTTTTACTTCATGGATTTTGGAATATCTGACAAAGGAGGTATTGAACCTGCCTGTCATCATTATATTCATTTCTTAAAGAGTACGGCTGCATTTGAAGTCGCTGAAATTGCAATGGCGGCAACTCTTCCTTGTTTTTGGATTTATAAAAATGTCGGCGATTATATCATAGCGAATCACCGCTCTTCCGATAATCCTTACCAGAAATGGATCCAAACCTATGGTGGGGAAGATTTTGCCTTGGCTGTAAAAAATGCCATGGCTATTTGTGATAGAGTAGCTGAAAGTGCAACAGCATCCACTCGGGCACGAATGACCGAAGCATTTATTACGGCTTCGCGTATGGAATATAAATTTTGGGATGCTGCGTATAAATTAAAAACATGGGAATCGGAATTGTAATTGATTTACCGAAACATTTTATCCTTCCCAACTGTTAACTTAAAAACAAAAGGATCAATATGTTAGAAAAAATAAACGATCTGCCCGAACATGTTTTCGGCGTGAGAGCTAAGGGCGAAGTGACAGGCGAAGACCTCAAAACGGTACTACTACCTGGTCTGGAAGAGCTGTCAGATAAGTTTAATAAGATCCATTACCTTCTCGTATTGGATACCGATGTAAAAAACTTTACCACATCAGCATGGATACAGGATATGCTGGCCGGTATAAAACATCTTTCGGAGTGGAAAAAAATAGGTGTTGTGACTGACCAGAAAGGTGTTCGGAAATTCACCGATATGTTCAGTGTAGTCGCTCCCGGAGAAGCCCGTGGATTCCGGCATCATCAATTAAAACAAGCTATCGAATGGGTCTCGGCTGAAGATGGCCAGACGAAGGCCAAAGTACAACTATCATTCAAAAAAATTGCGATGATCACTTTGGGAGCGATATTGATAGGTCGACTTTTCAGGAAACGGTAGTACGCATAAAAATTAAGGTCATTTTGTTAAGAGATGTTAAATACACATCGCGATAATACGAAAGGCACGTAAAATGCTGTTATAATAGTACTTCATAATTTAGGTTAATAATTGGTTAGTTAGTAGAAATCCTGAAGCTCCCCGCTTCAGGATTTTTTTCATATGACTTAGTCTGCGTAAACTCCAACTAGGGCTACATCACAACTTATTAAACATTTTTTAAACATTTTGGCAACGTGAAAAGGATGGAAGAATAGAAAAAAAACTATAAATTAGAGGTGTTAATTCTTTGAAAATATGTCACATACAATTGCCATAATTTTGACCGTATTTGTCGCTATAGAACATGTATATATTCTTTGGATGGAGATGTTTGCGTGGGAAACCGCGGGCAAAAAAGCTTTCGGAAAGTCACTACCTCCTGAGTTATTCAAACCAACAAAAGGATTGGCTGCAAATCAGGGACTATACAATGGTTTTTTGGTAGCAGGATTGGTATGGTCTTTTTTAATCAATGATCCGGTGTGGTCGTTCAACATACGGGTATTTTTCCTAGGCTGTATTATTGTAGCAGCTGTTTACGGCGGAGCTACTTCATCAAAAAGCATTATCGTTAAACAAGGACTGCCTGCTATACTCGCGATGATTTTTGTACTCTTGGCAAATTATTTATAAAAAAACACCAATCATTGGCATACCAAGCAGCAGAAAAATACATAAATAAGAACGTTCTTATTTTTAAAAATTTGCTTTAAGGTGGATATCGCTTTCGACCTTGCAAAATAAACATTGCTTTGTGTCGTATGGAGGCGGGTGCAGATTTCATCCACATGTAGTCCCTCTAAGTAAGTCATTTTGAATATTGCAGCCTGTTGCTCGGGTAATTTTTCTAATTCAGCAATCACTAACTGGATCAGCTCAACGCGGATTATCCTGGTCATGACATCATCGTCTGCCATTGCCATTTCTTCTTCTATCTCTACATCCGAAGATCGCCTATATTGCGGGGAATCAAGATAATCATAACAGGCATTGCGCGTTGCAATAAATAAAAAGGCTTTTATATTAGATTCCTTTACCACCTTATCCCTTCGCTGCCAAAGTTTAAAAAATGCATCGGATACAATTTCTTCGGCCATCTCCTTATTCCGGATGATGGAATGGGCAAAGAAGCGCAGTTCCTTACCATATCTAGTCATCAGATATTTTAGAGCAGATTCCCTGCCATTTTTAAAATCTTCAAAATATCCAATGTTGGTTTTCATGGAAAGCGTAATCTAGGTTCACAATGAGCTAACTGCTAAATATAGCAAAATTTGATTGGAAGTATTGGACTCCAATCAAATTTTTTCTTTGTTATTTTCTGCGTCTATCCCTCCTCCTCGGGATCTGCCCAAGCATACGTTTTGAAAACACTAACGGGTAATCCGCTGCTGCCTACCAGATTACTTATCTTGGTGTAGCTCCACCCCAGCCTCGCCGCTATAGGATGAGGTACACGAGATGATGTCAATAGGACTTTGTTACCTGCAATCACCGCATCAGCGGGATAAAATACTTTATCCACACCCGCTATTTCAAACTGTGATGGGGCTAAACCATCTTTTGTTTTCAATCCTGTAGAAGCAAATTGAAAATCGACGATCAACTTGTTGCCATCAACGGTAAATCCATCAAAAATAGGTGAACGGTCGCCGTCTTCTTTTTTATAATGTGCTGCTAATGCCAGATATGCAAACCTCAACCCCACGTCCTTTTTATTCTTAGGATGGATATCATCTAAATCTGCTATATCATCATTACAGATGATACCACTATTTGCTATGCGTTTGCTAGCTTGCAGCTGTGCAAAGCGCATATTTGGGTTGGCATAATTGGTTTGGAAATTATACATACGTTTGTATGGACAAATTTGTGCGATGTAAAAAGGGAAGTCGTTGGCTTCTTTGTTCCATAAGGCTCTCCAGCTATCGGCTACTGTTTCCAGCAAGTCAGGATAATAAGAGGGGTTGTCCATGTTAGCCTCTCCTTGGTACCAAATAGCCCCTGCAATAGGAATATCGCGTATTGGATAAATCATCGCATTATACGCAGCACCGATTTTGTAAGGTGAGAATGGATCTGCCCGCGGTTGTTTGTCTTGCTGCAATGCAAATTCCCTTACCGATGGGGTGGCGAGTACAGCACTACGTTCGGCCCATACCTCTCCGGTAGTATCACCCCAACTTGCGTTGATAATACCTATTGGCACCTGAAGAGATTGACGCAACTGCTTAGCGAAATAATATCCGACTGCGCTAAACCACTCTAAAGAGCTGGGTGAACATTTTTGCCAGGTGGCATTCCATTTATCGGTAGGAGCATCTGCCTGCACCTGTGGTAGATTCAACAAACGAACTCCATTGGAAGCATCTGCTTTGACTATCTCATCCAACCCGCCTAATACCTCTTTCATCGGGTACCACATATTGGACTGCCCGGAACATAACCACACTTCTCCAATCAAAATGTCATTAAATTCGAAACTATTTTTTCCAGACACCTTGATCGCCTGTGCTTCAAAACTCCCAGCAGGTATCCGAATGGATTTGGACCACCTTCCCTCTTGATCGACCTCAACCTCATCTACATTCGCTTTATTCCAGCTTGCAGTAATCGTAACATATTGTCCTGGAGTACCCCGTCCAGCTACCATAAAGGTGCTATTTTGCTGTAAGACCATATTCTTTTGAAGATTATTATTAACCTCCAATATAGCAGACGCAGTCTTGTCAGATGGTGTAGGGATATCCTGTCCGCCTGAATCAGAACACCCGAAAGCAAACATCCAACAGCATAACCCAAAGAAAATTTTTCTATTTATCATCTTTTCGCTTGTTATGGCATCGTGGTTATCAATATAACGGAACGACCTGGTAACTGAACCGTGAAAGCATCATCTTGATGCAGATCGATGTCCTCAACGCTGCTAGGGATCGCAAATCCTTTGCCATCCTTCGCTCCCTCAAAATTGGCCCCATCTCCCGCTATATATTGATATACTTTTGCGCCTTGAAGATGTAAACGTTCTTCGGCTTTCAGATGAAGGGTATAATTTGATGCATGAGAGTTTACCAAAGCAATAGTCATACATCCATCTTTCTTGGCACTGACAGCCTGTAAACCTTTCTTTTCAGGAATATCAACCGGATAAATCGTGCTTCCGTTTGGAAAATATCGACATAATAAAGACATAGGATAAAACCATGGACGAATAGCCTCGTCTGCCGAGCTACCAAATTTTTCTTCGCCGAATATATTCCAAAAGCCCCAACGCTTTAATTTATCACCATTATCACTATACATGGCATCATCCATATTCCATAGGATCACGCCATCGTATCCAGCCAGCATATTCTGTACAACGGCATCAGCTACATCCACGCCATAAAAAGCATCATAGATCATCATGTTGGAGTCATCTCCCGCAAAAGGGTCATCTGCAATCCGGGCTGCATTGGTTATTCCATGTGCCGAATTTGGGTTGTACTTGAATCCGAGTTCGCCCATGATCATCGCTTTGCCATCAGGAACAATACTGCGATAATGCGCAATCACTTTGCGATAGGAACCACCTTTGACTTGATCGTCGGTGGGATACGAATGGATATCATAAGCATGTATCTTGTCTCCGAAATAAGCCGCCGGACGTGTAATCCAATCGCTTAAGCTCGTATCATTCCAGATAGCGACATCTGGGGCAATGACTTCAATGCGATTGTTCAGTCCCTTGGCCTCCATCAAGGATAATAGCTGTTCGTAGGTTCGTTGCCAAAGGCTATAATCTCCTCCAATAGAAGACCAATCTCCCGCGGGCTCATTGCACATATTGTAATACTTCAGGCAAGTATAGCCTCGTGTATCGAGCAAATATTTTAGAAAATCTGTAGAGCGCTCCAACCAAGCTGCATCGACATCACCATTTGGCAGGGCCTCTTCTCCCCATTCGCCATACATAACCTGTATACCTTTCTCCTGGCAGAAATCCAGAATCCTAAATAATACGCCCTCGCTTATCGCTGGGGAATAAGCCCCATTTTGGTAATAATTCCATCCTTGGGAAGCCATGATCCGCACTAAACCAGGCCGTAGAAATTGTACCCGTTCTTCTAGTACATCCCAATCTTTTGTATTAAAGGTGGAGGATCCTGTCCAACGTAAGATATTATCATATCCGCCCCACTGTGGGCCGATACCAACAAAAGGAATAGCACTTACCGGTGTAGACCGGATGATGAGATCATTGTTTATATTCTTTGGATTCATCGACGTATCTTGACAACCAAATGTTGCGCTGATAAACATGACTAAACAGATAACGATATGTATTTTCATTTGATTTTCGTTTTTGAGATTTGTGGTCTATTCTGAAATTTTCTTAATCTGTACCCAGTACTTTTTTGCATTCTCGACAAATCTTTCTCTGTCTTTATAGATATCGATCCATATGAACGTCGGTTCGAGTTCGAATTCGAAAGCTTTGTCTTGTATAGTTATGGAATTGTTATAATCGTCAAGTGTAATAGTCCCGCTGCTTATTAACTTCGCCGTTGATACTAATGATGCGGAAGAGAAACTAATCGTTCCTTGTTTGGAATTTCGTTTCCAGTTACCTTCACCAATCGGGATTTTCCGGTACTTATTATTGACATCGATAGGAATCTTGGCACCATCAGGGTCATCTATAAAAATGAAATCAGCATACTCTTGATCTGAGCCAGCATGATTGATGACCTTACCATAAGCATCTCCATCTTCGGTGATGCCTTCTAACGTAAAAGTCAGTGTATTATCATACTCTGCAATAGGTCCTGTTCCATCCGTCTTCCAATTCCAGCTGCGCTCGGCCATACTGGCATGGGCTGCGGCACCGCCATACTCCGGCCAGGCGCCGCCATACACGGATAATGTCGATATTTGCCAAGTACCGACCAACTCATCAGAGAATGGAATATAAGATATTTTCCAAACTCTATCCTCCCCTGATTTTGAAGTCACTTTGATCTGGGCGGTCTGCTGATCGTCAAAAGTCAACACTTGGTCCTTGATTACATCTGACGATGCACCGTAGGACAATTCGAGCTCTTTTATCTTTATGCTTTTGGAATCGCCAACAGTTTGGTTATACATGAAGGTAATCAGACCATTCTGATTCTCATCTCTTCTGATTGTTGCGTTTCCAACTTGATTCTCAAAGGTAATAAGAAGAATAGCCCGCTCATTGTTCCACTCTTCGTTACGTATCTCTCTCATTAAATCTTTTTTACAAGAAACGAGCGTAAACATCATCAAAACTATTATCAATTGTGTTTTCATAATCTAAATTCTTGGTATGTTGGGATTGAGATCTAGTTCTTTTTGCGGAATAGGATAATAAGCCGCTTGCTCTTCTGAAATCCCTGAAGCGGCGGCGCGCGGATCTGTACTAACAACCACTGCCTTGCGTCTTAAATCGTGCAACCTCTTGCCTTCAAATGCAAGCTCAAAGCTTCGCTCGTTGAACACCGCATTACGAAAATCAGCGAGATTTAAACTTGATGACAAATCGTCCAGTCCTGCACGATGACGTATCGCGTTGATCCAATGATATCCCTCCTGTGTAGGACCAACTGCTTCGGCATAGATAAGTGCAACTTCTGAAAATCGAATTAAAAATGGCCGTGTACTGGATTTGACGCCTACAAAGTCTGGGTCTATATATTTTCGCGTCAAAAAATAATCATTTAGTTCTGAAGTACTTCCGTCTTCCTTCGTATAGAAACGCTTCGTCATTAGTTCGGTCTTACGTTTATCGGAAGCATCGAAACTGTTTGCAAACAATTCGGTGGTCATAAATACGCCCCATCCCATATTAGTCGATTTGGTATAGGTTCCATCTGGATTGGCAAACCACAAACTTGTACCGTTTTTGTAGGGAATAAACATCTTGTCTATGGAAGAGAAATTACCCTCGTCTACGCCGCTTTTGTCCATAGACATGATAAAAATATGTTCAGGACCATCCGGTTTACGGGTATCATAGATACTAATCAGATCTGGCGACAAGCCATATGTAGATTGATCATAGAGCACCTTTCGGGACCATTCTGCAGCGTACTGATACATCTGCGCAATATCCTTGTTCATTTCCTTATAACCATCGACCTGATTTTCCTTGGAAGAAGCAATGCTGAGGTATACCTTGGCAAGCAGAGCCTGTGCTGCTACTTTGTCTACTCTCCCTACTATCCGTCTGATAGACATCCTCTTTTCGGCTTCCAAACAGTCATTTATAATAAAATCATATAATTCATCAAAATCTTTAGGCATAGGTGCTATTGCCTGTGAAGCAGATGTAATAGACGCTTTATGAAGGGGTACTAATCCATAGATTTGTATAAGATGGTAGTAATTCCACGCCCGTAGAAAGTAGGCTTCGCCTAATATACTGGATTTAAAGTCTTCGCTAAGATTACTATGTATAACATTGTCGATGACTGCATTGGCTCTATTTATCGCAATGTAGCAATATTTGTAATAAAGTTCCAATTGCTCATTCTCCCGAAATAACGCATAATCCCAAC
The DNA here is from genome assembly GCF_014692515.1 of Sphingobacterium micropteri. Lineage (GTDB taxonomy): Bacteria > Bacteroidota > Bacteroidia > Sphingobacteriales > Sphingobacteriaceae > Sphingobacterium > Sphingobacterium micropteri. The sequence continues at coordinate 155,194 of NZ_JACOIK010000004.1, forward strand.
GATTGATCTCTTGCGAACCAAAACCCTCCTCGCCTTTTACATCACAGCTTTCCGTAGCTAGCTCATTGATATAGAATATAGCCCGTACGTACTCATTATAGGAAAAGGTGTTGTAAGCATAAAAAAGAGCTGATTCGGCATCTTCATTTGTTTTGTAAAAATTTTCTTCTGAATAGAAACCATAGGGTTCTTCTTCGAGATCGCATCCCGTAAACATGGAACATATGATCAATAATATTAAATATCTGTACATATCAAAAATTTTTAAAATGTAAAATCAACACCAAAAGAGAACATTCTCAACTTCGGATACCCTCCGCCGTAGCGTCCATTGAGCCCTACCTCTGGATCGTATCCCTCGAATTTTGTGAATGTATAAGGGTTTTCTGCATTAATAGAAATCCGCGCCTGCTTTACCCATTTTTGATTTTCTAATGGAATACGGTAGCCAACGTTAATATTTTGGATACGCAGAAAACTACCATCTTTTATAAACCAATCGGACGTATAATGTAATCTCCCCTGTCTCACGCTTGGATATTCATTACTTGGATTATCGGGTGTCCACCTCAGGGGAACATACAATGCGGAATTGTACATACCACTCCATAAAACGTCATTACCAAATACGCCGTTAAGAAATACATTCATATCCAAGTTTTTATACCGGAGATTGAGATTTAAACTCGCCATAAAATCGGGATTAGGGTCGCCTATCACCGTTCGATCTTTGGTATCGAATACACCATCCTGATTAAGGTCTGTGTAAAGAAACTCACCTGCTCGTGCTTCCGCACCGACTAATCCTGCAGCTTCCCCTTCCCTATCCGATTGAACAATGCCATGCACACGATATCCGTAAAATACATTTACCGGTAAGCCCACCGCCAAAATATTTGGTGAAGGTTCTCTAAAGGGATCCATACCGCCACCGTAATATTCATAATAAGTGTCTGATAAAAAGTCTCGATTAAGCCCGGAACTGATAGCATTTCCCAGACTGACTACTTTGTTGACGTTTCTGGAGAATATAAATGTACCCGACAGCTCCCAATCCTGCTTGCGGATGATATCTCCATGAAGTGTAAGTTCTATACCCTTATTATTAATTTCTCCGTCATTGACCCACATACGATCATAACCTGAACTCAGTGTTAAGTAGCGTTCCCGCAACAGATCAAAAGTATTTTTACTGTAATAATCTACCGTCACCGCTAGCCTATTATTAAAAAATGAAAAGTCTGCACCGAAATTGTATTGTGCCGTCGTCTCCCAACGCAAATCTTTGTTGGGTATACCTCCCCATTCCTTATATCGCCCACCTACGCCAGTATAACCGATAACATATCCGGGTCCTATCGCTGTACTCCATCCTCCATCGGTATAAAATGTTTCAATGCCATAACGGCTCAATGTCTGATAGGGAGAAATACCCTGATTACCGGATATACCATAACTCGCTCGCAGTTTAAATTCATCGAATAGATTTAAATCTTTTATAAACTGTTCTTGATGCAGCTTCCAGCTCACTGCTCCAGATGGGAAATAGGCCCATTTATGGTTTGTACTGAATTTGGAAGAACCGTCCGAACGCATCGTTAACGTAAGAAGATACTTGTCTTTGAATGCATAGTTTAAGCGTCCAAAATACGAGAGTAGTTTCGTCTCAGTCTGCCCATTACGATGTCGATTGAGCTCCGGTGAGCCCGATGCCATATTTTCGTTATTCAAGGCACCATTCTTAAAATTATACGACTCCATTGCCGAGCTACGAGCAAGGGAATATTCGTAGGAATGCCCAAGCATAGCGGTGAGATCGTGGTTTTGCTTAACTAATTTTTGATAAGTCAGATAGGTATCTGCCGTATACACCTGCCCCATCCAATTATCTAAATATGCTGCACCTTTATTATTTGTACCGGTTTCGGTATATCTATCCGGCTCGAAACGATCCTGTATAGAAGCACCGTATTTATAATTAAGCTGCGATTTGAGACTCAGACCTGAGATCAGCTGCAGGTCCAACAGCCAGGAGGAAATGATGTCAGTTCCTTTAGCGGTATTTTTACGATTGTCTGTCCAAGCCATAGGATGACTGTAATCCGCATTTCCTTCCAAAAAATAACTTCCATCTTCGTTGTATACTGGCCATAGCGGGTTCCGCCAATAAGCTAATCCGGTATTGGTACGACGATTGTCTTTAGAAAGATTGTTAAACGCACTGATATTTAAATATTTATTAAATTGATGTCTAATATTCGAACTCACAATCTGTTTACCGTAGTTATCTCTGATGTAGGACCCTTGTTGTAAAAGGTTGTTTGCACTCAGGTTAAATGAAGTTTTGTCATTTGCGGTTGCCAGCGATATCGTCGATGTGTTGTTTACTGGATTATCCCTGAATACAACTTTAGACCAATCTGTAAAATGTGGCCATGCACCGCTCTGAATTTCATCAACAGCGGGAAAGTATATGCCTGTTGAGTTCACTGCTCCAACGTAAAGCGGTGGCATATTGCCGTTAATCTTGGCCTCGTTGTCCAATTGGGCCATTAGCGCGGGATCTGTCCATTGGATAAACTCGGATGTGAATTGGGATAAAGTCGTCTGGTGCTTAATACTAATATCGGTCTGCCCGTTTTTAGCCTTCTTCGTTGTGACCATAATGACGCCATTCGCTCCCCGAGATCCATATATGGATGATGCGGAAGCATCTTTTAGCACCTCGATCGATACAATATCAGCTGGGTTAATCTGCTTGAGGTTACCGGCATCGCCGATAGGAAATCCATCTACCACAATCAATGGTGAATTAGAGCCCCGCAAAGAACTTCCACCACGTATGCGGACAGTAGTGCCTGCGCCAGGATCTTGGGAAGTCTTGACTATTTGAAGGCCGGCGGCTCGTCCTTGCAATAAACTTTCGATGGAGTTTGCGGGAATATCTTGGATATCCTCGGTTTTTACATTGGTCATCGAGCCCGTTAGATCTTTCTTTTTTATGGTACCATATCCAACGACAAGCACCTCATCGATATTATCCATAGATTCTTTCAACACCACATCAATTATATTACTGTCCTCTACAGGGACTTCTTGTTTGTCATATCCGACCATGCTGAAGAGTAGAATCTCGCTCTCAAATAATACAGGAATGCTATAATTCCCTCCTTCATCCGTGGAAGTTACTTTGGAGATTTGTACTGTACTAACCGTTACCCCTCGAATGGGCTGCCCGTGCGCATCAGTAACTTTACCGTTAATAATACGTTCTTGCTTTTGCATCGTTGTCGTTAGAGGTGATGTTTTGGAAGCAACCTTTTGATCTACCGGAAGTGGTTTTAGGATGATCGTTCCGGCACTAAGTACCCAGCCTACTGGTTGATCTCGTAAAATTTCTTCCATAGCGCGTTGCAATTCCATGTTTTGCACATTGGCATTTACAGACAATTTTGCAAGCTCCTTTCCATACAGGAAAAAGGGATATCCCGATTGATCTTGCACACTCTTCATAACCTTTGCTAAAGGCTGATTATGTGCGCTAATATTAATTTTCTGGGCTGAGCTGTGATGAGCTAGAACCTGGAAAACAGTTAAAAACGTAATACATACTGCTAGTTTCATAACCAGAATACATCGGAATGCTAAAGGCCAAACTCGGTCTTTAACATATTCATAAAAAATCATAAGTTTGTATCGTTTGATATTGTTAAAAAATAAGGTGACTAAACTGATTGATTAGCTTATCAAACTTTCCGGATAGAGTGGCCGCTCTATCCGTTTTTTTTAAGCTATCAAAAAGGATGTGATCCAGTATCAAAAATGTGTGTATAGCATCATAATTATATTATATGGGTGAATAAATTGAGTAATTCGGTTGTGAGTTGGTGGAATTAAAGCGAAACAATTAGCTTTTTTTGATCTCCATTTTTTTCTATGTTGAATGTTACGCCTCCTTCTTTAAGTATGGCGAGCACTTCGGATATTTTTTTTGTTCTACTAATTTCCCCGTAAAAATAGGTTTGCTTATTACTCCCCTTATAAATAACCTCGATGTCGTACCATCTACTGATTTGTGCCATAGCGTCCGATAGAGGTGTCTCATTAAATACAAATTTATTGTCTTTCCAAGCGGCAAACTCTTCTACATTAACATTTGTCTTTTTCAATTCATTGGCTTCGTAAATACCTTGCTCTCCTGGTTTTAATTTCATATTTCCTTGGGATGTTTTGAGCAAAACCGATCCTTCCACTAAAGTCGTCGTACAGCTGACTTCATCGCCGTAAGCTTTTAAATTAAACTGGGTTCCTAACACCTCAATCGTCTGTGTTGCAGATTTTACCAAAAATGGGACATGCCCAGATTCGCTTTCCATTTTTGCAACATCAAAATAGGCTTCACCTTCCAACTCAACAACGCGTGACTTTGGGGTAAATCTAATTGGATATTTAAGTTTTGAATCAGCATTAAGCCATACAGCCGTACCGTCTGACAACGTGACTTGGTATTTTCCTCCGCGAGGAACTGATATGGTTACCACATCGGTATTTTGTAGGTGCCCCGCTGTAACTGCTGCACCATCGGCATAAGTAAGCTGACTTCCCATAACGATTCCTTCTTTCTCGCCACTCAATTCAACAATGCGTCCATCTGCCAGCGTCAGGGAGGCCCTATCTTTACCGGGTTCAATATCTATCATTGCTTCCATGTTTTCTCTGTTCGTCGGTGAAGTCACGCTATCTCTATAGTGATACACCCCTATACTAAATAGTGTAATAATTAGTATAGCCGCAGCATACGGAACCAGATGTCTGTATAACCTTAAATTGATCTGACGACGGGATTTTTTAGATTGAGATATCTTTTGTAACACGCTATCTTCTAGACGGCTATTCCATACTTCCTGATCTAAAAACTCTAATTCAAACCAAATGCAAATATCTTCCCACAAGAGGTCTTCGTGAAGAACACGGTGCAGAAACTTACTACGCTGTTCTGATTTTTCTGCCCAAGAATGCAGATCGTCCCGCTCTTGCGGCGTAATATCACCATCTAACATTTTTTTAATAAGATCTGTTATTTCCTCTCTATTGGTCATTATACAATATTCTATAGGTTACAGGATAGAAACGGTAGAAAAGGAAGGACCTTAGTAAAAAAAGAAAATAAATTGCAAACATGTATTTAAAACTGCCAAATCTTGATAATGAGTCGGATCGAACCCGTTTATTTTTCTTATTTTAGTAGGTCATCAATCCGTTATAGCGTCATGAAAAAAATAGGCTTTTTATCTTTTGGTCATTGGGCCGACCTTCAGGGATATAATACGCGTACTGCAGGCGACACTTTGCTGCAGTCCATTGATCTTGCCATAGCAGCGGAAGAAATTGGTCTAGACGGGGCTTATTTTCGTGTACACCATTTTGCCCAACAGTTGGCTTCGCCTTTTCCCCTATTAGCCGCGATAGGCGCCAAAACCCATAAAATTGAAATTGGTACTGGGGTGATTGACATGCGCTACGAAAATCCGTTATACATGATCGAAGACGCCGGAGCGGCCGATCTAATTTCAGGTGGTCGTTTACAATTGGGTATTAGCAGAGGATCGCCCGAACAGGTCATCGACGGATGGCGCTATTTCGGATATGAACCGGCCGACGGTGAAACGGATGCCGACATGGGCCGTCAAAAAGGTTTGGAATTCCTTGAAAAGCTAAAAGGAATGGGGTTTGCACAGCCTAATCCGAACCCCATGCTCCCAAATCCGCCGGGTCTGTTACGGCTAGAACCTCATTCGGAAGGTCTTCGCGACCGTATCTGGTGGGGAGCAGGATCGAACGCAACTGCCATCTGGGCCGCTCAAAAAGGCATGAACCTCCAAAGCTCTACGCTGAAAGATGACGAAAGTGGAAAACCGTTTCATATACAACAAGCAGAACAGATCAGGCTATTCAAAGAAGCGTGGAGAGAAGCTGGACATACGCGGGATCCCAGAGTCTCCGTAAGTCGTTCGATTTTTGCGTTGGTGAACGATCAAGATAGATATTATTTTGGGCATGAAGCTAGCAGAGAAGACAAAGTCGGTATGATTGAACCCAACAAACGGGCTATTTTTGGTCGAAGTTATGCTGCGGAACCGGATCAACTGATTAAAGAACTGGCCATGGACGAAGCTATTCAGGAAGCGGACACGTTGCTCTTGACCATACCCAATACCTTGGGAGTTGATTACAACGTGCACGTGCTTTCTTCCATCCTAGAACATGTGGCTCCTGGACTCGGATGGCGATAAGGTTAAAAACGAGGTAATGCTTGCCACCATGACAACAGCTTTTCGCTAAACTTTACAACCAGATCAGGGTTTTGTTCGGCAATATTGTTGGATTCACTTCGATCTTGCGCGAGATCGTAGAGCTCTATATTGGACTTATCCTGATTCATCAGAAATTTCCATGATCCTTCCCGGTAGGCTAAGGCGGGGCTACGGTTTGGCGCTTGCGGAAAGTTAAAAAATGCATTATTACGACCATACTCCCATATGAGTGGATTTTTCCGCGGGGATGCCTCGCCACGCAAAACCATCGCTCTATTTTCACCGTCAAACGACTCATCAACCTCTAGATTGCCCCCTGCAATTTCTACCAATGAGGGCAAGAGATCTAGGGCCGAAACAATGGACGAGCTATCGACCCAGTTTTGCGCTATTTTCGCTGGCCATCGGACGATAAAAGGCATATTGATCCCACCTTCATATAATGATAACTTGGTTCCGCGCAGACCTGCTGATCGATCTTGTCTAAAATTAGGAAGCGGACCGTTATCACTCGTAAAAATTACCAAGGTATTTTCGTCAACGCCCAATTCTTTTAAACCATCCATTAATCTTCCCAGTTGTTTGTCAAATTCTTTTAGAACCGCTTCAAAACTCCGCTCCTCTCCCGGCTTACCAGGATAGCGTCCGGTTTCATCATCTCCCGCTACCCAAGGCGTGTGCACATCATCCGTCCAAAGGTTGACATAACAAGGCTTATCTTTATTTTCTTTAAGAAAAGATAACGTCTTATCGACAAAATATGCTGTACGATTCCAGCGTTTTATACTATCTTGATCACTCCAAATCCAGTCTGTCGCTGTTATAGCCGGATCTGGATCCGGACTTTCATAGGTACCCGCCCAAGCATCAAATCCATATTGATCAAAATTTGGTGCATTGGTAACATCACGTCCGCCACCCAAATGCCATTTACCAAAATGCCCGGTAGCATATCCTTTCGCTTTTAACAATTTAGCAAGCGTCGTGATATTAGGATCCAAAAAATCCACCTGTTCTTTTCGCTTGTTATCCTCGCGTGTATTCAAAAACGTCGTGAAATGCAGCTTTGCAGGTGATTTTCCGGTAAGAATACCTGCTCGCGATGGTGAACAAACCGGAGACGCACTATAATAATTTGTCAATCGCCCTCCTTCAGCAGCAATCTTATCAATGTTAGGCGTATTATATTTCCCAAAATAACAACTGATATCTCCTATTCCCAGATCATCAGACAAAATCAAAATAATATGGGGACTCCGGTTTTCTTGCGCGATTCCGTTAGAAGCAGATAATAGAAGTAATCCGCATAATAACAATTTGGAACGTAAATACATGTACATTCTACTAGGGTTTAAAATTGTTCTGTGACAAAGTAAAAAATTGTTTTTGACAAAAAAACACCAACGCTATTCAAAAAAAAGCATTTTTGTGTCAAAATGTTGATACGACATATCGCCATGCGTTATTTTACCTAAATTCGCACTAAATAATTTAGCAAAATGAAGCGATCTGGAACAGCAGACCTCCCATTACATTATGGTAAAGTTCCCCCCTGGTTATATGAACGCATGTCCTCTTTGGGGTTGTCAATAATCGAAGCAATCTTGATCGATTATGGTAAGGAGGAAGTTTTACGGAAATTAGCCGACCCATTTTGGTTTCAGAGTTTTGGTGCGGTAATGGGGATGGATTGGCATTCTTCTGGCATCACTACTTCGGTGATGGGAGCACTAAAACGGTCAATAAATCCCGTCGCTTCATCGCTTGGAATATATATCTGCGGTGGAAAAGGTAAACACTCACGGGAGACTCCGACAGAGCTATTGCGACTAGCTGACCGAACCGGACTGCCGGGAAATCAGCTGGTGCATGCCAGTAAATTATCTGCTAAAGTGGATAATACAGCTGTTCAAGATGGTTATCAACTATACCTACACAATTTTATCGTAACCAACACCGGCAGCTGGGCGGTAATCCAACAGGGTATGCATAATCATGACGGAACTGCCAGAAGATATCATTGGCATTCAGACAATTTAAGGTCGTTCGTAGAAGAACCTCATACTGGAATCAACGGTGTCTCGCAAGGACATATCTTGAATCTAACGGCGACGGAAGCTGCCGCCAATCGCCAAGGTATCCTCCATATTTCGCGTGAAAACTCGACAAAAACCATACAGGATTTTACACGTTTAATTTTGCCTGCGCATCATGATATACGTTCCGCTGATGTCGACCTTAAAAGATTAGGCGCATTGTTGTATATGACACGGGAATTGCAACCTGACAGCTTCGAAGATCTTTTAATGCTACAAGGGGTGGGCCCCCGAACGCTACAGTCTTTGGCGTTAGTGAGTGAGGTAATTCATGGTGCCCCCTCAAGGTTTAAGGATCCTGCTCGTTTCTCGTTCGCACATGGGGGTAAAGACGGACATCCTTTCCCCGTACCAATCGATATCTATGACGATAGCATACAGATATTGCGGAAAGGCATTGAAAAATCTAAACTTGGGAATGCGGACAAATTAAAGACCATCAACAAACTGCACGAAATCGTGCTGCAAGCGGAAGCTAATTTCGCACCGAAATTTGATGTACAGCAAGTTATCGAGCAAGAGCGTAGAGATTCATGGAAATATGGTGGAAGGACGGTATTTGGGAAGGCCAAAAAGCATTCTTCACATATGTCGGGTTATCAGCTTTCGTTATTCTAACAAGCTCATTGCCTTAACCTGCGCTCTTAACTACCGCCATGCTGTAACTCCATTCGCACGTATTATGCTTGAGCTCCCCTTGGGTATAACCGATATAACTTCTGGACTAGAATCTAAATTGTATTTTTTGCCATCGGCAGGAATAATTTTCAGAAACCAATGGCTATTTTGCGAAGCAGGTAAATGCGCATAGTCTGCTGCGATCAGCAAATATTTATCATCCGGTGAAAATTCAGCAAATGCCTCATCGGTATTACTATCTGTCACTTGTACCAGATTCTCCCCCGTAATATCCATCATATGGATATGTTTATTGATATAGAAAGTTATCTTTTGGCCGCTATTGCTCACGCGTATATTTCCCCAATTCTCGTAATTCATTTCTTTTACCAAGTTTAAACTTGTGTAGGGTGGATCAGAACGCAATAATAACCGATCTTTAAAACGTATTAAAATACTATTGTTTGGCAACCAAACAGCATCATCTTCTGATGTGAAAAACTCCTCGCCGATACCGGACATCTCATATTTGACATTTCCGTCAATATCTAGAATAACGATCCCGTTATCCCCGTCAGGCGCCACCATAATAAGGGAATTATCATAAGAAATCTTGCCTAGGTTGTTTGTACTGTTTCCATAACGAGGTACAAAGTCAAATTCTTTCATAATTGTCTCATCAGCCGTATTCACAATCGTAAAATGATTACGATCATATGTACCTGGCTCTCTAGTTGACACCATGCGTAGACTACCGTCACGGCTTAATCCCCACCCCACCGTGCTATACGCATTATAGGAAAAGAAAGCCGATTCTTCCCCACTATGCATATCTATTTTCATCACATCACTTGTATATTGATGATATATATGTCCTGGAAGAACGCCCATTCCGGACCCCTCACCATCGTCATTATCTTTAGAGCATCCCCAAAAAAACAAGGAAAGCAAACCTATACAAGTTGCAAAAATAAGCACTATCCTTTTCATCCTAATAACTTATTAATCACCATGGAACAAGAGCAAGTTTCTTCGAATATCTTCGAAAGCCTACGCGGTATACGTAACAAAAAAGATACCAAACAAACCATATTTTGTTACTGATTAACGGGGTCATTTCATCCGAATATATTTTTAATGGGAAATCGTACAAACAGCACAATTGTAATTTTTGTTTGCATAAGTGTTCGAATTTATTTTCTTTCTACAAAATTTTTATACCTTTGCGAATCTTGGTTAAGTATTATTAAGCTAAATCGTAAGTAAGATTATATAAACTACAAACAAATTCACGAAGACAGACAATGCAGAGTAAAGGGCTGATTAAATTTTTGGTAGTAGTGGTGTCAATAGCATGCCTCTATTCCCTATCATTCACATTTGTTACAAGAAAAGTAGAACGAGACGCTGCGGAATATGCGAAAGGCGATATGGCCAAAGAAAAGGCATATCTGGATTCCATAGCTGGTGAGGAAGTTTACAATTTGGGGCTGGCTAAATTCACCTACCGGGAGGCGAAGGCACATGAATTAGCATTAGGCTTAGACCTTAAAGGTGGGATGAACGTCACGATGGAGATATCCTTGGATGAGCTCATCAGAAATTTGGCAAATAACCCGAAAGATGAAAACTTCAATAAGGCACTTGAATCCGCTCTTCAAAAGAGTAAATCCGTAAACAGAAGCGTCGTAGAGCTCTTCATCGAAGAATATAAAGCTTCTGGGGCTGGTACACCATTGGCCACTTTCTTTGCAACAACAGATAATGCTTCCCTTATTAAAGGAACCAGCTCAGATAACGAGGTACGCAGCTTCTTAAATAAAGAAGCGGATAATGCTATCGAAAACTCGTTCAAAGTATTACGTACGCGTATTGATAAATTTGGTGTGGCTTCGCCAAATATCCAGATTCAACAAGGAACAAACCGTATTCTAATAGAGCTTCCTGGTGTTAATGACGAAGAGCGTGTACGTAATCTCCTACAAGGTTCGGCTAAGTTGGAGTTCTATGAAACACATGACAACTATCAGGTATATCCATTATTAGAGAACCTCAACAATATTTTAGCCAGTTCATTGAAATCGGCAACACCTTCGACTTCGACTCCGGTTGAAACGGCTACAAATGATTCGACGGCGAGCGACAGCGTTGCCAATGACGACAATTTGTTGGCTAATTTAGGGGCTGCTCCTAAGGATAGTACAGACACTGCCGGAATCTCTGCAGAACTTGCGGCAAGCAATCCTTTGTTTGCGGTTTTGAATCCGGCTACTTATATGGAGCAAAATGGTCAGCCAAACCTAACTCCAGGTGCTATGGTTGGTATTGCCAACCTAAAAGATACCGCTCGTGTTAACGCGTATTTAAATCGTCCGGAAGTAAAAGCTAACATTCCAGGGAATTTGAAATTCTTATGGTCGGTGAAGCCGGAACAAAGAACACCTAACTTCCTTTCTTTATATGCTATCAAAACATCTGGTCCGGAAAATGGCGCTGTGTTAACTGGTGATGTTATTACCGATGCACGGGATGATTTTGACCAAAACAACCGTCCTGTTGTATCGATGAGCATGAACACGGAAGGTGCTCGTCAATGGCGTAAGATTACAGCGCAAGCAGCACAGAATAACAGAGCCGCTGTTGCTATCGTATTGGATGGTGTCGTGTATTCGGCACCAAGTGTAAACGAAGAAATTCCGAATGGAAGTTCTTCTATATCCGGTAACTTCACGATTGAAGACACCAAAGACTTAGCGAATGTATTAAAAGCAGGTCGTCTTCCAACTACGGCAAAAATTGTAGAGGAAGCGATCGTAGGCCCATCGTTAGGGCAAGCTGCTATTGATGCGGGTATCAACTCTTCGGTTATCGCTCTTATCGTGGTGATGATATTTATGGTTGCTTATTACAATCGTGCTGGTATCGCGGCTAACATCGCGGTATTATTTAACGTGTTCTTCCTAATGGGAATCTTGGCATCCTTAAACGCCGTTCTCACCTTGCCAGGTATCGCAGGTATCGTATTGACGATGGGAACTGCGGTAGATGCTAACGTTCTGATATACGAACGCATACGGGAAGAGTTAGGATTGGGTAAATCTATCCGACAAGCAATTGCCGATGGTTATAAAAATGCGATGCCTTCTATCTTAGACTCACAAATAACGACCTTCTTGGTAGGGCTTGTGTTGTTCTTCTTTGGTAGTGGTCCGATCTTAGGTTTTGCCACGACGTTGATGATTGGTATTATTACGTCATTGTTTACGTCAATCTTTATCTCGCGTTTGATTTTCGAATATATGCTATCGAAAGACTGGAAAGTATCGGTATCGTTTCCTTGGTCTGCAAATACATTGAAAAACGCAAATTTCCAATTTATTAAAAAACGGAAAATATTTTACGGTATTTCCGTCATCGCCTCCATTATTGCTTTGGCGGCTATATTCACGAAAGGTTTTACCTTAGGTGTAGATTTCAGCGGAGGGCGTAGTTATACAGTAGCCTACGAACAAGCTGTTGATTTGGAAAACGTACGTCAAAACTTAGACGAAGTATTTGGTTTAACAACCGAGGTAAAAACCTTTGGCAGTGAAAACCAAGTGCGTGTTACGACAACGTATCATGTAGAAGAAACGAGTGACGAGGCAGACGCAGAGGTATTAGCTAAATTGAACGAAGGTCTTTCGAAGATCGAAGGGAATGGTTACGAGATTCTCTCTTCACAAAAAGTTGGTCCGAGTATCGCAACAGATATAAAAGACAGAGCTATATGGTCAGGAATATTTTCGGTATTGATTATCGCCGGCTATATTTTAGTACGTTTCCGCAAATGGCAATATTCTATCGGGGCAGCTATATCAACTGTTCACGATGCGATTATCCTATTGGGTCTATTCTCTATTCTAGATGGCATTGTTCCATTCTCTTTAGATATTGATCAGCATTTTGTAGCGGCGATCTTAACGGTAATCGCCTATTCCGTAAATGATACGGTAGTTGTATTTGACCGCTTAAGAGAATATTTGAACAGACCCAATGCACACAAAGAATACTTTGGTGATACGGTTAACAGTGCGATCAACTCAACGTTGAGCCGTACAATCATTACGTCTCTAACGATTATCTTCGTGTTAGCCGTATTATTCATCTTCGGCGGTGAAGTTATTAGAGGATTTTCTTTCGCGATATTAATCGGTATCGTTGTAGGTACTTATTCTTCGATTTTCCTTGCCGCACCATCGGTTTACGATCTACGGAAAGGCGAAAGTGTCGTCGAAGAAAAATCAGAAAAAGTAAAAGTTGTGACCCCATAACATGGTACAACAATTTAACAAATAACCTAAAGGTCTCTGCGAAATCAGAGACCTTTTCTTTTGCATCATCATTTTTTCATCATTTAATCGTTTGGGTTAGCTGGTTGCTATAATTTTTCCTAGTTTTGGACTTCAAAAAAGTTCATCTGATGAAACCTGCATAAATTCCCATAAACAAAAAGGATGTGAATAATTTATGTAAGCTTCATTGCCATAAAAAACAAAATATAAGAATGAAATATATATTCACTAGTCTTGCTCTCGGCGTTCTCACGATCTTTAGTGCTTGTCAATCAAATAACAATAATGCAGAAAATGCACAGCACCCGGTTGAACACAACGTGGATCAACAACAAGATCCTACAACCTCACAACCAACAGTACCCATGGCTAAAGAAGCTGCCAAGCAATTACCAGACTTTAAATTTTATAAAGTCAAATCTGGTATAGGATTTACCAATGCGGATATACCTGCCAACCGAAACACGGTATTTATCCTTTTTGATCCAAGCTGTGGTCATTGTCAAACAGAAACGGGGCTTTTGGCTAAAAATTATGAAAAGCTAAAAGATGTCAACCTATATTTTGTCTCCATGAATGACCCATCACTTATGGCTTCTTTTTTGGAAACTTTCGGTAAAGAACTTGTCGACAAGCCGAATGTAGAAGTACTTTACGATCGAAACCAAGAATTTATTCAAAAATTTCATGTACCGGCGCAATTTCCAGCGAACTATATTTACGGTGCGAATGGTACTTTAAAAAACAGTTGGGACGGCGAGAAAAGTATTGATTTTGTTATAGCTGAGTTTATAAAATAATGAACGTTGCCATCAATGGGTTTGGAAGGATTGGACGCAATACCTTGCGTAATATATATCGGCGGGGCCTTCAACAGGAAATCCAGATTATTGCTATCAACGATTTAACGGATACGGCGACTTTAGCCCATTTACTGAAATACGATTCGGTTCACGGACCATTTCCCCTTACCGTACATTATGATAAGGAGCATCTTTATATCGAAGGGCAATCTATTAAGGTATTAGCAGAAAAAGATCCCTTACAACTCGCTTGGGGTGTGTTGGACGTGGATGTCGTTATCGAATCAACTGGAGTTTTCACGACGAAAAAAAAGGCCGCCCTGCATCTGAAAGCCGGTGCAAAACAAACTATTATATCGGCACCTTCACCAGACAAAGAGGTGCCCACAGTTGTTTTAGGTATAAACGATACGACATTTGATTGGCAGACTCCCCTATTTTCAAATGCCTCTTGTACAACCAACAATGTTGCTCCTTTAGTCAAGATCTTAGATGGAAACTGGGGTATTAATGATGGTTATATTACAACCGTACATTCGATGACTGGTGATCAAAACCTGCATGATGCACCTCATCGAGATTTGCGCAGAGCTCGTGCGGCATCCTCGTCCATTATACCAACGACAACAGGTGCTGCAAAAGCAATTACAAATGTATTTCCGCACCTCGAAGGAAAACTTGGCGGCGCGGGTATACGCGTTCCCGTCCTGAACGGCTCTCTAACCGACTTCACCTGTACATTAAAAAACCAGACAACAGTAGAAGAAATTAACGCCAAATTTAGAGAAGCTGCGGAGGGCTCCCTAAAGGAAATTCTTTATTATACAGAGGACCCTATTGTCTCCGTGGACATTATCAACAATCCGTACTCCTGTATTTTTGATGCACAGCTAACCTCCATCGTTGGTGGGCTAGTAAAAGTGGTCGGATGGTACGATAACGAATTTGGCTATTCCAATAGATTAGTGGATTTATTGGTTAAAGTTCACCTATTACACCGATACCAAACAGTGCAAAATCGTACTTAACGGGATCATCTGGATCAAAGCGTTTTAAATTTTCTGTCAGTTCAACGGCTGTTTTCCAATTAACTTTATCCGAGGTAATCAGCCCGAACTTACGGGCGACACGTTCTACATGCACATCACATGGACAGATAAGATCACGGGGTTTTATTCGATCCCATATACCAAAATCCACGCCCTTATTGTCTTGGCGAACCATCCAACGCATAAACATATTTAATCGTTTGCAACTGGATTTTTGTAATGGAGAGCTGATATGCTTTCTCGTACGAATAGGGTAATCGGGCAAAGAAAAAAAATACGCTTTAAATTCATTCAAGCTTCGTTCCATAGAAAAGGGTATATGCTGCTGATTATCAATCAAAAATGCATCTTCTAATGACGTGAAACGACGATAATGGAAACGCAAAAAAGAAACAAAATATAGCAAGTCCGTATCGTTAAAAGTGCGATGTTTGAACCCTAAAAGATTCTTCAAATCCACTTCATTATGCTTTATAATAAAATTTGCGGGCTCGCCATCAAAGCGCTCAATCAATTCTTTACATTTGTTAATAATGGTTTTCCGTTGCCCCCAAGCCAAAATAGCAGCGAAGAAGCCCATAATCTCTATATCTTGTTTCTTGCTAAATAAATGGGGAATGCATATTGGATCATTCTCAATAAATGTGGGCTGGTTAAACGACGCTACTTTCTCGTCTAAAAATTGCTTCATGTCGAAGTCTGCCATACACTTGAATATCTATACTTTAATTTGCGTATAAAGATACCTTTTTCGCGTTTATTATCCGACCAACGACGGGATTATTAAAAACAAAATACGCATGGATAAAAGAATATATAAAAGCATTACCTTTGCATTAAATTACACATATATGGATTCTAAAAAGAAGAAGAACGTATTGCATCCCAGAAACATCCATCAATCTGGTTATGATTTCCCGAAGCTAGCGGAAGCAAACCCAGCATTGAAAGATTATATCATTGAAACAGCATTCGGCACGATATCCATAGATTTTGCGAATCCTAAAGCCGTCATCGAACTCAATAAAGCACTCCTGATGGCTTACTATAACGTACAAAACTGGTCTATTTTAAAAAACAGCCTCTGCCCTCCTGTTCCCGGAAGGGCAGATTATATACATTATGCTGCCGACCTCCTAGCGGCGGATAACAACGGGATTATTCCAACCGGTCCTCAAATTCATGTTTTAGATATCGGCACAGGTTCTTCCATGATATATCCTATTTTAGGAGAACGGATATATGGTTGGCGTTTTCTCGGCACCGATATCGACATTACGGCATTAAATCACGCCAGATCGCTCGTTAAAAAAAATAGTGGTCTCGCAAAAAAGATCGTGTTCCAGCTACAAGAACACAAAGGACATATTTTCGAGGGCATCCTGCATAAAGATGATTACTTTGATCTCGTTGTGTGTAACCCGCCTTTCTATAAATCAAGGGAAGAAAACTGGCAAAAGACCAGTAAAAAATTTCATGCCCTTCATAAAAACAAAGAAGCACTTCCCGTACAAAACTTCGGCGGACATCCCAACGAACTTTGGTGCGAGGGAGGGGAACGAAAATTCGTTCGCGATATGATCAACGAGAGTATGCGTTTCAAAGCACAATTAGGTTGGGTCACAAGCTTGATCTCGAATAAAGAAAATCTAGAACCCCTTATTGCTGTATTGGAATATAACAAGGCAGCTAAAGTTGAAATCATCAATATAGCACAAGGTCAAAAAGCGATCCGTATTTTAGCTTGGAAATGGTAGTGTAAGAGCGTTACGCCTTACACATTACCTTTTTCGGGCTTATCCTTGAGCTTCCGGACAAAAAGATTATAGTTTTCATGCTTTTCGACATACACTTCTTCTCCGGCCTCGATAAAACCATCTAAAGCAACTGCATCGTACCACACGCCATCAATCTCAATCTTGCCTGCCGGTCTTAGAACCGTTCGGGCAACACCATTTTGATAAAGCAGATTTGTTTTCTGTGGCGACGAGGTATACCCGACGTCCGCTTTCTGCTCATCATGAAGCACCAATCGTCTAAAGGCAGACGACTTCAGGATATTTTTTCCGAAAATAACCATTAAGATAATAGAGAGCACCATCGCTCCCGTTACAATTAAAAATGACTCCATCAATAATCCTGGTTGGGCTAATTTAAAATCAAAAAAGTTGTTGTCTACCATGGAGAAAGCAAGGCCACAAAGCACACATATAATCCCCAATATACCGGCGATACCAAATCCTGGTATAACAAACACTTCTAACAACAATAGGGCGACTCCTACGATAAATAGGACAATTTCCCAATGGTCTGCCAGCCCTTGCAAATACAACGGTGCGAAAAACAGTACCCCGCATATTGCGGCAACTACGAGTGCAAATCCAATTCCGGGTGTTTGTAGTTCAAAATAAATACCGCCTATAAGCCCTAATATCAAGAAACCACTGACCATCGGATTAATCAAAAATGCAATGATACGATCCACCACGCTAATGTGATGTTGCACCACTTCTAAATCACCTTTTTCAAGCTGTTTATAGACTTCTCCCACATCTGTCACCACCGCTTGAACAAGACCCGCTTTTACACCTTCTGTAGCTGTTAACGTCAACAGTTTACCATCAGGCTTCAATTGTGGCACGGAAACTTCAGGATCTACAAAGGCTTCTGCTATTTTCGGATCCCGCCCTTTAGCCTCGGCTGTCGCGCGCATCAGTCCCCGCATATACGATTGATATTTTTCCGGCATAATCTCCCCACTTTGGTTAACAACACTCGCCGCCCCCATACTTCCACCTTTTTGCATAAAAATTTCGTCCGAAGCCAATGAAATCAATGTTCCTGCAGAAGCAGCATTGTTGTTAATATAGATTACGGTATGCATACTGGAGCCCAAGAGCTTGGAACGTATAGAATCTGCAAAATTTACGGCTCCACCAAAGGTATTCAATTCTATCAAAAACATTTCAGCCTGTAGTTCTGCTGCTTTCTGATGCGCCAAATTCACAGTTCGCCATGCGTTTGGGCCAATATCTTCTTTGATATCCACTTTATATATTTTTTGTGCCGATGCAGTGAAAAGCATAACACAAAAAGTAAAAAGAAAAGCAAAAAAGGATTTCGTAAATTTGTTCTCCATGGATTAATGTTTTTTGCTATAGTAATGACTAAATATACAACATTTAAAACATTTGAAAAAAACTTTCCGTATCAAATATGGAAAATTGTAGCAGATGCAGCTTCACGACAAATTGCTGTGGAACTCCGAGACACGGAGTCTACCTGCGCTATACTTTATATCTTTGACTTTGATGGCAACGAGCTGCTAAAACATAAAGAAATAGATGAAAAAGAATGGACACTGGAATCCATCCAGCATCATACGCTTATTTTGAAACGTGTGGGCGACACGCAGCCGGTGAAAGAGGGTATTCTATTTTTAGATATGCAAGGTACCCCCCGTCATTTATGGCAAGAATATACCTGGATAGACACCTATCGTGATGTGGTAAAGGTGCGGCACCGTAATTTCCAAAGCGGTTTTGAAGAATATATTGATGTAAAAACGCTCGAAAAGAAAGCTAACACAGGGCAAGAACAAGAATATTGCAGTGCTATCAAAATGCCTGTTCCCTATAGCGGTAACTTACCCCCCTATCTACAACATGTAGCTATACAAGATCTACCTTGGATTAGTCGTGCAGCAGACCGCATACTTTGGTCATACCATACAAAGGAGCATGGGCATTATCATTTAAACCTTTCGGTCGCCGATGCATCCAAATTACTAGTAACACAATGTTTATTATCCGATATGCCGAAAATGATTCCGCAGCCATATTTTCAAATAGAAAATCAAATATTTTTAATGTCATATAATAAACGGAAAATTGTTTCGTATTTAGTATAATTGCAAACATATGGGAAAAACAAAAGCTTTTTCGACCACGATAAAATTAGGTGCTCTGGGGGTATTATGCTACCCTCTTTTTCTGACTGCTAAATCCGCTGAATATAACGTTAATGAACCCTTTTCTGTTTCGGTTAATAAATCCTTTTCTGTTTCGATTGCACCCGATTCAATCGGTGTGGAAGTGGTAAACGGCGAAATAAATATTATCCACCGTATCGATCGAAAAGAAACGTATTATGCATTGAGCCGGCGATATAATATCCCCGTAAACCGTATCATGGAGGTGAATAATAAAAAGACCCTTAAACCTGGTGACACCGTAAAAGTTCCTACGGGCAGACAAGGGGCGTCGATGACAACTGTTTCATCGTCTCCGGCTCCGCAAACCCAGCAACAGGAACAACCCAAGGTGTTAACCGAATATAAAGTGGGTAAAAGCGAAACCCTATATGCTATTTCTAGACGGTTTGGCACAACGGTAGAGGCGATTAAAAAAATGAACGATCTCCAATCAGATTCTCTCCGGGAGGGCATCACGCTGAAAATCCCAAATGCGGATTATCGAGAGCCCATTCCAGAAATCCCCCAACAGCCTATCCTGATCGATACGTCGTCCACTCCGGAGTTAACCCCGGAACAAATCATTGCCGCAAATCGCTATGGTATTCGCGAAAAACAAGAAAAGGGCATTGGCGTATGGATTAATGATCTGGAGACGGACGGTAAAAGTAATCTCGCCCTTCACAAAACTGCCCCCATAGGCACCATTTTAAAAATCACGAATCCAATGACGCGGAATGTTACCTACGCCAAAGTAGTCGGAAAATTCACGGATACGGCCGAGACAAAAGACGCTATTGTCGTCTTATCAAAATCTGCGGCGGCTTACATCGGTGCCCTTGACAGAAGGTTTTTGATAGAAATAGCATATGGTGTACCTTTGCAATAAATAAATTTAGGAAGGTATAAATGGATAAACCATACGTTATCGGTATTGCGGGCAGTAGTGGATCAGGCAAGACGTTCTTTCTAAGACGTTTTCTCGATCATTTTCATCCCGATCAAGTTACGCTCATTTCGCAAGACGATTATTATATCCCCGCAAATACCAAAACAAAAGAAGAAAATCGGCTATATAACTTTGATTTACCCACGGCTATTAATCGAGAATCTTTCTTCCACGATATAAAACAACTTTTCGACGGGCATACCATTTACCGACAGGAATATACCTTTAATAATCCCAATATTACCCCCAAAATACTTGAAATTAAGCCTGCCCCCATCCTCATTGTAGAAGGTTTATTTATTTTTCATTACGAGGAGGTTAACAAACTATTAGATTATCGGATTTTCCTCGATGCTTCGGAATCAGTTGCGTTAGAAAGGAGGCTGCAACGAGACCTAATGGAAAGAGGATATAATCATGACGATGTGATGTACAAATGGATAAACCACGTTGTTCCGGCTTATGAACAATATTTGGTTCCATTTAAATCGGCATGTGATTTAGTAATCATCAATAACACGAATGATCCCAAAATCATTGATAATGCCGCTCGTGAAATCTCAGTTGGACTTAAACCTATGTAAGTTACCACAAATAAAAAATGAATAGCTATTTAAATTCAATCTAAACAATTATCTTTGTAATTGAGATGGAAAAGATAATAACCCCATTAATCTATATAGAAGATGGGACCCCCTTTCTTGACGAAATCAAAAAAGGGATAAACTGCAACCCAGATTTGGGATGTTGTGTTTTTAAAAAATGTTGTAAAAAATATAAGCGGGGCAAACGCTGTAAAAAGTGCCCCAAAAGATAGTCTTATGCACTATTCTTCCATATAGTTTAAATCTTTATCGAAGCTCTCCTCTAGTCTCGTCAAGGCGAAAATAGCAATAATAGATAATAGTATGGTGACTGCCATTGCGGCGTGGAGTATACCCATATTTGGCACCAACCAACCATATAAAAGTGTGGACGGGATCAATGCCCCCCGCACAAAATTTGGAGCCGTCGTAGCCACTGTCGCGCGGAGATTTGTACCAAACTGCTCGGCAGAAATAGTGACAAACGTGGCCCAGTAACCCACACCAAGTCCTAATAAAAATGCCAGCACCAAGAACTTATTTTCGGAAATACCGGTACTGGATAAATACCACACCGAGAATAAGATAATGAGCACCTGGCATATAAAGACTACTTTTTTTCTGGATCTGAACCATTGCGCTAACAATCCCGCAAAAACATCGCCCAGCGAAATACCTAAATAGGTGAACATTACGCCCTTTCCTGCACTCAGCGGCGTTTCGCTCTGCAAAGCCTGTCCAATTTCTGGAGCCTGCGTAACCAAAACCCCCACCACAAACCAAATAGGCAACCCGATACAAAGACAATATAGATATCGAAGGAAACGTTCTCTTTTGTTGAATAACATCAACAAATTTCCTTTAACTGCATTCTGGTTGTCTTGTTTCTTAAACAATCCTGATTCAAATGTTCCGACACGCAGTAACAACAGACAAAGCCCCATTCCACCACCAACAAAATAAGCTGTCCGCCAGTCAAACCATTCGGAAACGTAGTACGCCAAAATCGCTCCCAATACACCTAACCCGGCCACGATCATGGTACCATATCCACGTTTTCCCTTATCCATACTCTCGCTAACCAATGTAATGCCTGCTCCCAGCTCACCGGCAAGGCCTATACCTGCCACGAAACGAATCCAGGCATAGGTGTTTACATCTTGAACAAAGCCATTGTATAGGTTGGCCAGCGAATACAGGACGATAGATCCAAAAAGCACTTTTAACCGTCCGAATTTATCGGCAATAACACCCCAAATAATTCCACCAAGCAGTAATCCTGCCATTTGCATATTCAACACAAACTCCCCTTCGGAACGCATCTGCCCTTCTGGAATACCGATATCTTTAAACGATTGTACCCGTACGATGGAGAAAATAATTAAATCATAAATATCCACAAAATAGCCAAGCGATGCGACCAAGACCAGCAGCCATACTTTACCGGGTTTAGGATTACTTTCCATAATAGTTTAGCGTTGAGGCGCGCAATTTACAATCTTTTCTATTTATTACAAGAAATAAACAATCATAATCCGCTTTAAATATGGGCGGAGTCCTATATTTCCTCTATAAAGCAAATTTTAAATGGCAGAGGAGAGCGAAATAAATTCATTTTATACACTCAAGCAATTATATTGCATATAAAAGTGAATTTATTTAGGTTTGTAATATTGAACATCACTAAATAAAAAACGAACATGATGAAAAAGCTCACTTTGGGCACTTTAGCATTCGGTTTATTCCTTGCAGGTGCTTGCCAAAACACAAACGGAAAAAACGAAGAAGCCGAAAAGCTAGCAAAGGAGGCTATTGAAATACATGATGAAATCATGCCTCAAATTTCTACTTTCAACAAACACGACATTTTGATCGATTCTTTGTTAGAAAATCTTTCTGTATTAAAAACTGCGGATGTCGATCTCGACACGACAGAAACACGTGAAAAGTTCCACGCTTTAAAAGCAAATCTAGAATCAGCTAACGATAAAATGATGGTTTGGATGAAAGAATATGCAATGGATAGCACAGACGTGAACTATCAAAAAGCAGAAGTAGAACGTATTTCTGAATTGAAAACAGAATTTGAACAAGTAAAATACGAAGCGGAGAGCCTATTGGCTCCTTTTAAAAAGTAAGCATGAAACGTAATCTAACAACATACCTAAGCGCAGTTGCACTTTCTTCTGCTTTATTCGCCTGTTCGGGAACAAGCGAAAAGAAATTACCCATCATCGGGGAGCGGGAGACGGAAGAGCGAGTCGTAGATGGTAAAACAGTCGTAGACACGATTTATCACCAGATTCCAAGCTTTGCTTTTATTAATCAAGACAGCGTAGAAATCACCGATAAAGATTTCGACAACAAGGTATATGTTGCTAATTTCTTCTTTACACATTGCCCAAGTATCTGTCCTACCATGCAACGAAACCTGTTAAAAGTATATGAAAAATACAAAGACGACGAACAGGTCGCTTTTTTATCACACAGTATAGACTTTAAATACGATACGCCAAGCGTACTTAAATCGTATGCAGAAAAATTAGGTGTCACCAATAAACAATGGCAATTTGTAACGGGTGATAAAAAGGCTATTTATGGCATTGCAGATAAATATCTGGTTTATACAAAAGAAGATGAAAATGCACCAGGTGGTTATGATCACCAAAGTTACCTCGTGTTAATTGATCCGCAAAAACGTATCCGCGGCGCATATGACGGAACAAATGATGATCAGGTTGCACAGCTCTTTGTCGACTTGGAGATCCTTTTAAAAGAACAATAGATCAGCCATGCGAAATACGATATTTTCGTTGATAGCAATAAGCATGCTTATCGGCATGCTTATTCTCTCTTGTCAACCCCATGTAAGTATCGAAACCGCACAATATGCCATAAATGGGCAGAAACTTTATGTTACCCACTGCCAGAGTTGCCATGGTGCAAAAGGCGAGGGATTGGGCATGCTCTATCCCCCATTGACCGATACCACCTATTTACAGAAAAACAGATCGAAACTAGCGTGTATTGTTAAGAACGGCATGACAGGCCCTGTCGAGGTTAATGGAAAAATATTTGAGGGCGATATGCCCGCAAATGCCGAATTGACTAACGTCGATATCGCCTATATATTGACGTATATCACCACTACATTTGGTAATAATACCGAAACATATACACAAGAAGAAGTTAAAAAAAGTCTAGCGGATTGTCGTATGTAAATGTAGTTTATAGCAGTTTAAAAAAAGAAGGTTTCCAAACGGGGAGAATGGAAACCTTTCTAAACTAACCAATTATAAACCTAAATTATGATACTACAAAGATAAGCCAGATTAGTTGATTATGCAAATAATTCCCTCCTAAAAAACCATATTTAACAAAACATTAACATTAGTGTTCTAAATACACTATCTAGCACTCGATTTATAACAAATATTTGACATTTAAGGCTTCATTTTTTTGCTACATTTGCACCCGAATGAACGTTCAATTGCTAAATAAAAAAGAGGCTATTTTCGAAAGCACGCTCAAACTTGTTAATGAGTATGGCTTTCATGGTACGCCAATGAGTCAGATTGCTGCGCACGCTAATGTCGCTACCGGTACAATCTACCATTATTTCAGTTCCAAGGATGAATTGATTTTAGAACTTTTTAAATATTGCCGGGAAAAAACAAACGAGCATATTTTCAGCTTTGAGGAAGATCTGCCCTATAAGGAGAAGTTCTTTTACATTTGGAATCGTTTGGTGGAATACTATGTGGCACATAGAGAAACGTTTTGGTTTATAGAACAATTCTACTCGTCACCCTATTATGAACTGATAAAACAAAAAAAGACTACCTATTATGGTGTTGACAAAATGCATCTGTTTTTTGAAGAAGGCATAAAATCCGGTATTCTCCGAAACGTCAGTTTCTACACGTTAATATCGGTATACATAGGAGCAGCGACATCCCATGTGAAAATGGTTACTTATGGCTTTTGTAAAATGCAGGCGAAAGGCCGCGAGGAGTTAATTGAAATAATTTGGAATGGTGTTAAAAATCAATAATATGAAGTTAAAAAAAGTTGCTTTATCGTTACTTCTTGCGTGCTGTGTCACAGGATACGCACAGGCACAGATAGCTAATAACGAAGAGACTGAAAAACTAAACAGCAAGGCTACGCTGGATGAGCTTATCGAGTATGCCTTACGCAATAAGATCGAATTAAAACAAGCGCATATAGATCAGGAAATCGGCGAACGACAAATTGCTTCGGCATTATCGGGTTGGTTTCCTCAAATTAATGCCTCTGCTTCCTTGGTACATAACATCCAATTGCCCGCCATGGTAATTGGTGGCGAGACGATACGCATGGGGCAAAATAATACCAGTACAATAGGGTTTCAAGCGGATCAGACTATTCTTAGTCCAGAATTATTTCAGGCATCTCGTGCAGCCAAATACATACGTGAGCAAAATAATCTGAATATTGAAGATACGAAGATTAATACAGTAGTCGATGTGAGCAAAGCTTATTATGATATCCTCACATCAGAAGAAACAATCAAGATTATTAATGAAAATATCGTTCGTCTAAAACGGCAGTATACAGAAGCTAATGCGCGTTATGAAACTGGATTGGTAGATAAAATCGATTATAAGCGTGCACAAATATCGTTAAACAACGCTAATGCACAATTAAAATCAGCCAATGAAGCCCGGAAGTTTAAATATGATTATTTGAAATCCCTTTTAAATATTCCTACAGCGGAAGAAATTTCATTGTCTTTCGTCAATCAGTCGCTGGAATCCAATATCTTGCTGGATACGACAGAATTGCTTCATATTGCCAATCGTGTAGAATTTCAACAACTGGAAACATTACGCGAGATTCAGAAGCTGAATACACAATATCAAAAATGGAGTTTTATGCCGCGATTGGGTGCATATGCCAACTATAATATGAATTACTTCAACAATGAATTTAGTCAACTATATAGAAATAACATTCCGAGTTCATCTGTAGGGCTATCCCTATCGCTACCAATCTTTACCGGTACAAAACGTATACAGGAAATCCGTAGATCGGAATTGGAAGAAGAGCGAATCGAGTGGGATCTACAGAATTTAGAGAATATGATTAGTGCGGAGTATTCTGCAGCCATGGCCAGCTACCGTTCTAATATGAACGAGTGGAGAAATGCAAAAGAAAATATGAATTTATCGGAAGAAGTATATAATACGATAAAGTTGCAATACGATGCGGGTGTGAAAACCTATTTAGAGTTGATGACGGCAGAAACCGATCTTAAAACCACGCAGTTAAATTATCTCAATGCATTATATGCTGTTCTTTCTAGCAAGTTAGACATTCAGAAAGCATTAGGAACAGTAGAAACAACACGATAAAACAACCCTTAACAATCAACCACGAAATACACGAAAACATGAATAAGAATTATTTATTTTCTGCACTAATTATAGGTTCTGCTTTGTTCTGGCAATCTTGCGGTTCCAAGGACGGAGCACAGCAACAGCAAGGAGCTGCCCCAGGGCAAATGGCCACTCCTGTGACGACAACGATGGTAGAGAAACAGATAGTTTCTGGCATCAAAAGCTATCCGGCCAGTGTTGTTCCGCTCCAAGAAGCCGATCTAATGGCGGAAGTATCAGGGTATGTGACTAAAATATATGTCGCGGATGGCGCTGCCGTAAAACAAGGACAACCTTTGTATGAAATCGATCGTGTTCGTTATCAAGCGGCTGTTGATCAAGCAAAAGCAAATTTGGAGATCGCTAAAGCAAATCTACAACGTGTAGAAAAAGATTTAACACGTTATCAAACGCTTGCGGAACAAGACGCAATTGCAAAGCAGACGTTAGATTACGCCCTAACAGATGTCAATAATCAAAAAGCACAGATCCAAGCAGCACAAGCCGCATTGACCACGGCCCAAACCAACCTGGAACGTTCTATTATACGCGCTCCTTTCAGCGGTGCCCTAGGGATTTCACAAGTACGTACCGGTGCATTGGTTTCCCCTGGTACAACACGTTTGAACACCATCAGTGCAATCGATCCGATTGCTGTTGAGTTTCAAATTAGCGAGAGAGAAATTTCTGAATTTGCAGCTTATCAGTCCGGTAAATCGTCGACCGAAATTAGTGTTTCCTTACCTGATAGAACCACCTACACACATGTCGGACAAATCGCAACCATGGATAGAGCTGTTGACCCTACTACAGGAAGATTAAAAGTACGTGCGTCGTTCAGTAATCCGCAAAATGATCTACGTGCAGGTATGAACCTTACCATGAATGTGAAAAGTACTTCGGCTTCAGAACAATTGGTTATCCCGCTTAAAGCTGTACAAGATCAACTGGGTGTTTATAATGTATACGTCGTAAACGACAGCAGCCAGGCAGAGATACGTCCTGTAGAACTCGGTTTAAAGTTCGAAGATAAAGTCGTTGTAAATTCAGGCTTAGAAGCGGGAAACAAAATTGTTGTAGATGGTATCCTGAATGTACGTAGTGGAGCAAAAGTTGTTGAACAACCAACAGCACAAGACACGCCACAGAAATAGTTGTTGAAAACTTAAATAAGTAGAAAAAATAGTATGATATCAGAAGTTTTTATAAGAAGGCCCGTCACGGCGATCGTTATATCTATCTTGATCATGATTATAGGTACGATTTCCATTATGACGTTGCCTATCAGTCAATATCCATCGATCGCCCCTCCTACCGTTACAGTAACGGCAAACTATACGGGTGCTGATGCACAAACCGTTGAACAGACGGTGACAACACCGATAGAAAGTCAGATTAATGGTACGCCGGGCATGATTTACATGTCTTCTAACAGTACGTCCAACGGTCAATCCGCTATAACGGTTACCTTCGAAGTAGGTACTGATATTGATGTCGCTACACTTGACGTTCAGAATCGGGTCGGTATCGCTGAACCGGCTTTACCAGAGGCCGTACGCCGTTTAGGTGTGACCACACGTAAAGCAAATACAGACATCTTGATGCTTGTATCGTTAGTATCACCTAATGGAACACGCGATGATAAATTTTTAGCTAATTATGCTAACTTATATATTAGGGACGCTATTATGCGGGTAAAAGGTGTGGGTGACGTGACTGCTTTTGGGCAACCCTTCTCCATGCGTGTATGGCTAGATGCTAACAAATTAGCGGCGTTAAATTTAACGCCGGCAGAGGTTTCCAATGCTATTGCAGAGCAGAACTTACGTATGCCAGGTGGTTCGGTAGGCGCGCCTCCACAACAAAATTCGCAAGTATTTGAATATCCCGTCATCACGGATTCGGATTTATCGTCGGAAGAAGATTTTGAAGAGATCATTGTCAAAACAAATCCTGTCGATGGTTCTATTGTGCAGTTAAAGGATGTTGCACGCGTGGAACTTGGTCAATTTAACTATGCGACTACTACTCGTGTCAATGGCATGCGTTCTACCGGTATGATGGTAGCCCAAACACCGGGCGGTAATGCTGTAGAGACTGCGGAAGGTATTTATGCCGCATTGGACAATCTAAAAAAATCATTCCCGGAAGATGTCGATTACGTTGTAGGATATGAAACCGTTTCGGTCGTGAAAGCATCTATTGAATCGGTTATCCATACCCTAGTGGAAGCATTGATCTTGGTAACGGTTGTGGTATTCTTTTTCTTACAATCATGGAGAGCGACCTTAATTCCTGTACTGGCTATTCCAGTTTCTATTGTAGGAACATTTATCTTCTTTACGTTATTTGGATTTTCCATCAACAACCTGACCTTATTAGCATTTGTATTGGCTATCGGTATTGTGGTAGATGATGCGATTGTCGTGGTAGAAGCTGTGCAACATTATATTGATCACTACAAGATGGATGCGAAAGAAGCTACTCGTCATGCGATGAAAGATATTACAGCTCCGGTTATCGCCATTGGTTTTATCTTGGCTGCCGTATTTGTACCCGTCGGTTTCATTCCAGGAATGGTTGGACAGCTCTATCAACAGTTCTCCATTACCATTGCTGTTTCGGTATTGTTATCCGCTTTTATAGCCCTCTCCCTGACACCAGCATTGTGTTCCATCATGTTGAGACCTACCTCGGTGAATAAAGATGCCAAAGGCCTAAACAAGTTTTTCTATAAATACAATCTTTGGTTCGATCGCGTAACACATAAATACGCTCGAGGAGTCAAAACCATGATAAGAAAAGCGCCATTGGCTTTAATTATTTTGCTGTGTCTTTTCGTTGGTACGGGCTATATGTTCACCGTAAAGCCAAGCGGGTTTATTCCTACCGAAGATAATGGTATGTTTTTCGCAGGCGTTACGTTACCTGAAGGAGCTTCTGCGAGTCGTACCGCATCTGTATTAGATGAAATTGAAGCCGATTTACGCAAAGATTTTCCCGAAATTCAACATATCACCCTTATTTCCGGTATCAATATACTGAATAGGTCGTTTAAATCTAACGGTGCCACACTGTTCGTATCTTTAAAACCATGGGCAGAACGTACACGTACGGCTGCCGAGGTTACTGGTGCAATTATGGGTAAATATAGGGGATATGCTAAAGCCAGTATATTAGCCGTAACCCCTCCTGCCATACCGGGTTTAGGTGCATCTGGTGGTTTCTCCATGATGATACAAGATCACCAAACGGTCGATATCAAACAGTTTGAAGCGGTTGTAGGAAAGTTTCTAGGTGCCGTTAACCAACGGCCGGAAATTGGTATGGCTTATACTTTATTTAACTCGAATTCGCCGAACTTTAAAATTTCGGTAGATAGAGAACAAGCCAAAAGGATGTCGGTTCCCGTATCTTCCGTCTACAGTACCATATCGGCTTATTTAGGTTCAGCTTATGTCAATGATTTCACGCGCTATGGGCGTAATTTCCGTGTCGTGACACAAGCTGATCAAAATTTCCGGATGAATATTGAGGATATCAATAAGTTGTTTGTTAACAACGCCCGGGGAGAATCCGTACCTTTAGGTTCCTTAATTAGTTGGGAGCTTGTACAAAACCCGTCCATCATCAACCACTATAACATCTTCCGAAGTATTGAAGTGAGTGGTAGTGCCGCTCCAGGATACAGTTCGGGGGATGCGTTAAGAGCCTTGGAAGAGGTTGCCGCAGAAACACTACCTGACGGATATGGATATGACTTTTCGGGAATATCTCTACAGGAAAAACAATCCGGCAACATGACGGTCATGATTTTTGCGTTGTGTGTGGTGTTTGTATTTTTGTTACTGGCAGCGCTGTACGAAAGCTGGTCGGTTCCATTCTCTATCTTGCTGTCCGTACCAATTGGTGTATTCGGAGCCATCTTGACGTTATTGTTTATTCCTGCATTGGATAACAATATTTATGCACAGATCGGTTTGGTAACCATTATTGGTCTTGCATCCAAGAATGCGATCCTTATTGTAGAGTTTGCAAAAGAACGGGTAGATATCGGAATGCCTTTATTGGAGGCAACTTTGGATGCTGTGAAACTAAGATTACGACCGATCATTATGACCTCCTTTGCATTTATATTAGGAATTATTCCATTGATGCTGTCCACCGGCGCAGGAGCTTTCTCACGTCAAACAATTGGTTGGACCGTATTCGGCGGTATGACTGCAGCTACTTTACTAGGTATATTTGTCATCCCCGTGCTGTTTTACGTGATTACCAAAATGGCTTATGGAAAGAAAAAGCTTGCGGAACTGGAAGCTAATTTTGATGAAGAAAAAGCGAAGAATTTA
Source organism: Sphingobacterium micropteri (assembly GCF_014692515.1). Lineage (GTDB taxonomy): Bacteria > Bacteroidota > Bacteroidia > Sphingobacteriales > Sphingobacteriaceae > Sphingobacterium > Sphingobacterium micropteri. The sequence continues at coordinate 185,683 of NZ_JACOIK010000004.1, forward strand.
AGTGCACATTAACATTAATAAAGTAAACAAATACTTTAAGAAGGTGTCTCCTAAAAAGAGGCACCTTCTTTTTTGGTCAAAAATTGGTATCTTTGGTAATAGAAAAAGAAAAGGTTATGCACGAAGTGGTTATAAAATATAAAAATCAGAAAACGTTAAAGGCGTTGACTGCTTTGGGTGAATACTTAGGCTTTAGCATTGCCGACTCCGAAAAAGAAGAAAAGAAAGAAATTTACCATATTAATGGTATTCCTGTTGAAAGTGGGGATCCGAAGATTGATATGCAGGACTTGACCACTATTTTCACAGGTGAGGATATTGATGCTAAAACATTAAGAGAATCTGCATGGCAACGCAAAAAGTAATCTGCGACACAGATGTCCTTATTGAGTTTTTTGATGAGAATAAAAATCGTCATTCCGAAACTGCTGCTACCATAGAAAAAATCGGGATAAATAACATGCTGATTTCAGCCATCAGTAAAATGGAACTGATTAAGGGAACTCGCCATAAGGAACATAGCCAACAGGTTGCAAAGAAATTAAAAAGGTTGGACACCATCCTCTTGAGTCCAGAAATAACCATCCGAACAATCGAACTATTAAACACCTATCATCTTAGCCATGGTTTGGCAATTCCCGATGCCTTGATAGCCGCTACTTCTCTTGAAACTGGGCTTAAACTTTTTACCTACAATGTACGTGACTTTAAATTTATAAAAGGTCTGAACCTGTATAACACTAAATAATATTTAACTCAAAATGTTCTATAATTCGTCCGTAGAAAAAGGGAGTTGCGACATTTTCCCTATTTAAACCCTACAAAAGATGCAAAGCATAAGTGTTTATGTAGTATATCAACTTTTTTAAATCCAACTTTTTCCAATAGTTGTAGTTGATACATCAAACTGCGGGGTGAGTCTTCTTTCTCGATGTAAGCAAATACATGGTCTCTATATTCCCCATCTTTTAATCCCACTAAATACTTGCCATACAAATCATAGTAAATATACTGTTGTAAAACAGTGTCCGTCTGATGCACTAAATCAAATATCCAGAGACTACCGCCATCGTTTAGCAGGCTAAATAACTTTTTAAATGCCGTTTCCCAATCATGATCGTCTCGAAGATGGTGCAGTACTGCCGTCGCAATAATCACGTCATATTTCTCCGTACCAAAATCAATTGTTCTAAAATCACCTTTGAGCGTATTCACTTTTCCTGACGTTACTTCACCTACTCTTTCCAATGCCTTATCTAACATCGGCTGACTTAAATCTAGCAATGTAATATCGATATTGCTCATCTTCTGTGATAATTTTACAGTATAATTTCCTGCGCCACAGCCGATATCTAAGACCGAACGACATGGAGGATAGCAACGTGCAATCGATTCCGTTATGAGTTCTATATTGAGCGCTGCATCGAGGGTTGTCTGTTGGCCTGTTTCCAATTGTGAGAACCGCTCTACATCTTTATCAAAGCGTTCTTCGATTTCCTGAATGGTTGATTTCATCTTGCTGATTTTTTTGACAAAGTTTTCTAATTTGTCAATAATACTAATATTATATAAAGCTGTCAAGAAGTCCATTTTTTTTATGAGTAACAAGCATTGTTATAGATAAAATGCCAACACGTTTAAATTTGCTATCTTTACGATAAAGGCGAACTTTAAACACTGTATGAAACTATATACTGTTGACACCGGATTCTTTAAGTTAGACGGCGGCGCCATGTTTGGTGTGGTACCAAAATCATTATGGCAACGCACCAATCCTGCTGACGAACGTAATCTATGTACTTGGACGAATAGATTGCTGCTTATTGAGGACGGTAAACAATTGATTTTAGTAGACACCGCCATAGGCGATAAACAAGACGAAAAGTTTTTCGGCCACTATTTTCTACATGGCGACGCCACCTTGGATAGCTCACTAGCGAAATATGGTTTTCACCGCGATGACATTACCGATATTATCCTTACGCACCTTCATTTCGACCATTGTGGTGGTGCCATAAAACGGGAAGGTGATCAGCTCGTGCCCGCCTTTAAAAATGCACGTTTCTGGAGCAATGAAAAACATTGGGAGTGGGCAATACACCCAAATCCGAGAGAAAAAGCCTCCTTTCTCCGGGAGAACATTCTCCCCATACAGGAAAGTGGACAATTGCATTTTATACAACAAGGCACACCCTTTTCCGCTAACATTGACATCCGCTATGCACACGGGCATACCGAAGCAATGATGCTACCCCAAATTCGTTTCCAAGGAAAAACTATCCTGTATATGGCAGACTTATTACCCTCCGTAGGGCATATTCCTCTTCCCTATGTTATGGGGTACGACGTACGTCCGCTCATCACCATGGAAGAACGACAGGATTATTGGCACGAAATCGTCGATAACGAATATATCTTATTTCTAGAACATGATCCCGTTAACGCCTGCTGTACATTGCAGCACACGGAGAAAGGTGTTCGATTGAAAGATACGTTCCGATTAGAAGAAATGTTTGGCTAAGTTCGCTGCACGTTAAGATATAGTTATCTACACAAGTTCGATATTCTCGGCATAACAATATCCTTCGATATTGTCTGTGCGAATAAGCCACCAATAAACATTAGCGCGACTAACGACGGTAACTATTTCGTCTTTTTGTACATTGCCTATAGTAGGTAGCTCTACGCCAGGACCTTTATGAATATTTAAGATAGGATCGTTCACCACCAACCGTGCCCTACATCCTTTTACGTTAGATATTACATCGATGTCTAACAAAACTTCTCCTGAAATAAAATTAGGATCAATTTGGCTATACATATCCCACAGTTTATTTTTTGCTTCTGCATTGGGTGCTGTGCCTCGAATAATTAAAACACCATTTTGCTCCATAAACTGGAAACCGTCGGTGATTAAATTCTCGGCTGTAGCTAAAAGCGTTTTATATTTATCGAGTAGTGCCATTGTATGGAAAGAGTTACTTATTAAGGAAACAATAAATAAGGTAGGATTGTTTGAAATTACTATCGATTACTATCTTCAATAAACTGCTGTTATCGATTGTTTCGTTCCGTTAAAAACAATCTGGTCTCCCACTTCGCGACCCAACAACAATTTTCCGATCGGTGAAGAGGGCGAAATCACCATAAAGTTCATCCCTTCAACTAGTTGTTGACCCAAACTGACGGCCATAAAATATGTTACTTTCTCCGTCACAACGATAGCCCCTATTTCGACTTTTTCTTTAATTTCTGTTTCCATTTTTTGCAGCACAACCCAATCTTTTTTTGATTGTAATAGTTGTGTGTGATAGCGGTTCAAATCTTGTTGTATCATCTCACGCGATGTTTCATATTTATCGCCAGCACTACTTTTCGTTTCACTTTCTATTGCCTCCTGTGCCTGTTGGATGGCAAACGCCGTTTCTTCCAATCGCCCTTCAATCTGCCTAAGACAATTGTTTAACAATTCCTTTTTTATACCAATATCCATATTATATAGAAAGCTTATAAAAAAACCTCCCGAATAATCGGGAGGTTCAAAGATATATTCTAAAAATTACTAGCGATTTTTCATCTCTTCAACTTTTTTTTCCGCGTCTTTAGCAACTTTATTTGCCTTTTCTCCGGTCTTTTCTACGGCATTATCAATCGCCTTCCCAGTCGCATCTGCGGCATTTTTTGTCGCATCAACCGTTTTATCGTATGCCCTATCTAGTGCATTTCCTGTAGCCTTAGCTGCATCTTTGGTTGCATCAACCGCTTTGTTTGTGCCTTCTTCTACCTTCACACCAGCTTCTCGCGCGGTAGCTTTTGTTTTTTCCCACAGGGTATTCGCCTCATCGTATGTTTTACGGGCGTTCTCTTCTGCTTTTTTATCTCCCTTTTCTATTGCATCGTCCAAATCGGCTTTCGCTTTATTTACCTTTTCTTCTGCTTTAGCCAATTCTTCTTGCAACGTAGCATGTGCATGGTCTTTATGATCCTCTAGCGTTTCCAGTGTTTGATCCAGCTTTTCACCGGCCGTCATTTCACTATCTGTATCGTTGTTTTTAGGATTGTTATTACACGATGCAGTAACGATCGTACCTGCAACTGCTGCCATTAACATTATTTTTTTCATCTCAATAATTTTTATTTAAGTATAACAGAGTCAATTACAGTATATACACAATTACTATACCAAAAGAGTACTCACCCTATTTCGGATAGACTGTACCCTTTGCAGCCTCCAGCGTATTCTTTAACAAACCTACGATTGTCATCAATCCTACGCCCCCCGGAACAGGCGTAATCCAAGATGATTTCTTAGATACCTCTTCAAAATCTACATCGCCATACAGCTTAAAACCAGATTTCGTCTCGGTAGACTCTTCTCGATTAATACCAACATCAATTACAACAGCACCTTCTTTCACCATATCGGCTGTTACAAAATGCTTACGGCCAATGGCTGCCACAATAATATCTGCCGCCAATACCTCTTCTTTTAGATTTGCAGTACGGCTGTGGGTTAATGTCACGGTACAGTTTCCCGGATTACTGTTACGGGCCAATAATATACTCATTGGTGATCCAACAATATTACTACGACCAACAACTACCGCTTTCTTACCTGCTGTATCAATACCATAATGTTCCAGCATGAGCATAATACCATAAGGTGTAGCCGGAATAAAACACGGTAAATTACGCTGCATCCTGCCTAAATTGATCGGATGAAAACCGTCTACATCTTTACGATGATCGATCGTTTCGGTAATCTTTTCTGGATCGATATGCTTTGGTAAGGGCAATTGGACAATCAGACCATCAATATTCGGATCTTGGTTAATCTCTTCTATTTTCGCAATCAGCTCGTCTTCGGTAACATCCACATCGTACCGGATATTCGTTGACTCAAAGCCTACGAGTTCACAATTACGCATCTTACTGGCGACATAGGTTTCACTTCCTCCATCGTTTCCAACGAGAATAGCCACCAAATGCGGCTTACGTCCTGATTGCGCGGTAAATGCTGCCGCTTCTTTTTTAATGTCTTCCTTTATTTTCGCCGATACCAGCTTTCCGTCTAATAAATTCATTTATATACGTATTATCTGCTTACTAATCCAATTTCAAAACGGCCATGAATGCGGATTGCGGAATCTCTACGTTTCCTACCTGACGCATTCTCTTTTTACCTTTTTTCTGTTTTTCCAACAATTTACGCTTTCGGGAAATATCGCCCCCATAACATTTTGCGGTTACGTCTTTCCGTAAAGCCGAAATCGTTTCGCGTGCGATGATTTTTGCGCCGATGGAGGCTTGTATACGGATTTCAAATTGCTGACGCGGCAAGAGTTCCTTTAATTTCTCACAAATTTTCTTTCCAAAATCATAGGCATTACTTCGGTGGATAAGAGACGACAAAGCATCGACCGGCTCATCATTCAGCCTAATATCCAGCTTTACTAAATCCGACTGTCGATATCCAATTTGATGATAATCAAATGAAGCATATCCCTTAGAGATTGTTTTCAATTTATCATAGAAATCGAAAACGATTTCGCCCATAGGCATTTCAAAAGTCAACTCTACCCGATCGGAGGTTAGGTAAGATTGATTAATAATCGTTCCACGCTTTTGAATACACAGCGACATTACCGGACCTACGAAATCAGCTTTGGTAATCACGTTCGCCTTGATATAAGGTTCTTCTATGAAATCCAATTTACTCGGATCAGGTAAATCAGATGGATTGTGCACAACGACTTCCGTTTTATCTTTGGTAAGAAATGCACGGTAGGATACGTTTGGTACCGTCGTAATAACCGTCATGTTAAATTCACGCTCCAGACGTTCCTGAATAATCTCCATATGAAGCATGCCCAAGAAACCACAGCGGAAGCCAAAGCCCAATGCAGCCGAAGATTCTGGTTCGAAAACCAAGGAAGCATCATTCAACTGCAAACGGTGCATAGATTCCCGGAGTTCTTCATAATCTTCCGTATCAACCGGATAAATACCCGCAAAAACCATGGGCTTGACTTCTTCAAAGCCTTTAATTGCTTCTGTACAAGGGCGATCACGATGCGTAATGGTATCGCCCACTTTCACTTCGCGTGCTTCTTTAATACCGGAAATAATGTAGCCTACATCACCTGTTTTTATAACATTTTTAGCGACTTGGTTAAGTTTAAGTGTACCGATTTCATCCGCAAAATACTCTTTTCCGGTAGCTACAAATTTCACCCGGTCGCCTTTTCGAATTTCTCCGTTTTCCACCTTAAAGTAGGCCATAATTCCTCTAAAAGAATTGAATACAGAGTCAAAAATTAGGGCTTGCAACGGTCCGTCCGGATCACCAACCGGCGGGGGGACACGCTCCACAATGGCGCGTAAAATATCCGGCACTCCCATTCCGGTTTTACCCGAAGCGGGTATAATTTCTTCGCGCTTACCACCGATCAAATCGATAATTTGATCTTTCACCTCCTCCGGCATAGCACCGGGCAAGTCCATTTTATTTAATATCGGAATGATTTCCAAATCATGCTCCAAAGCGAGATAGAGATTGGATATGGTCTGTGCTTGAATACCCTGCGAAGCATCCACAATTAACAATGCCCCCTCACATGCCGCGATAGAACGCGAGACCTCATAGGAGAAATCGACGTGCCCGGGCGTATCAATCAGGTTCAAAATATATTGCTCGCCATCTTGCGTGTATTCCATTTGAATAGCGTGCGATTTTATCGTTATCCCACGTTCACGCTCTAAATCCATGTTGTCCAACAGTTGTGCTTGAGCCTCCCGTTGTGTAATGGTGTTCGTAAACTCCAACAGGCGATCAGCCAATGTGCTCTTCCCGTGGTCGATATGGGCGATAATACAAAAATTACGTATATGCTTCATACAGGTCCTTATCCAATATTCTAATTGGCAAAGATAATTTTTTTAAAGCAGATATTGATATAAAAAAGCAAGCAACAATTACAAGGTCTGCCTACTGGTATTGTCCTTCAACCTATCTTTTTCTGGCGGAAATATACCCTACCCCAAAACCGCTTTTTAACTGAGAAAACAGCCTTTAAAGCCATTTAAACGAAACATATTGTGCTATTTTTTCACAAAAAGAAAAGTCTTTTTTCCTTAAAAAAAGTTCTTAACCCACGAATAATGTTCTAAATCCCCAAAAAATTTCTTTATTCCCCAACATTTGTTCTTAATCCACGAATAATGTTCTAAATCCCTAAAAAACTCCTTTATTCCCCAACATACTGTTCCTAATCCAGAAACAAAGTGCTAAATCCCTAAAAAACTTCTTTATTCCCCAACATATCGTTCTTAATCCAGAAATAAAGTTTAGAAGCACCAACAAACGATCTTTATTCACCAACAAATAATCCTTATTCCGGAAACAAATCCCGCAAGCGTTAAGCAGATTTTACGATTGCCGTGGCAGGCAACCAAATTGCTTTTTATACGCGCGCCTAAAGTGCTTGTCATCATAGAAATGTAACCGACGCGCTACCTCCCGTATAGATAATTTAGGTTCGCTCGCCAACAGATTGTGACCTACAAGCAATCGGATTTTTATAATCCAAGCGTGCAACGTTTCCGGTTTACCTTCGAAAGCCCGGCTAAGTTGCCTGGTAGAGCATCCAAGTGCCTTAGCGATGCCCAAATGGTTCAGATCTTTCTCGCCGTAGTGTGCCCTGACGTACACCTTCGCTTCTTCATAAAGCAAATTTAATTTTTCAGCCATTTATCTTCTCATGCTAACCAACAATTATAGTATAGTATATTTTTCAATTTATATAAACGCTAAAATAAGAATTTACATCTTTTTTTATTTCCTGTCTGGTGCTATCATGAGGATATCCATACTAAAAACAAAAGGTTACGATAAAAAAAAAGACCGATTTGCATCGGCCTTTTCCATTATTTATTTAGTAATCGAGGAAATTTAATGTCCATTAATTATTAGCATCATACGAAAGTCTTTCGCCGTGTTGCGATAAATCCAGTCCCTCTTCCTCCTCTTGTTCGCTGACACGCAACGGCGTTATCACATCCGTCACTTTTAGAAGAATAAATGCGACCACGAGAATAAATACAGAGGCTCCGACAAGACCCATAAGGTGTGCGGTAAACAGTCCTGTTTCGCCGTAATACAGACCATTCACTTCCACGGCTCCGTTGATAGCAGAATGCGCAAATACGCCTGTTAATATCATACCGACCATACCGCCGACACCGTGGCTAGGAAATACATCCAATGTATCGTCAATATTCGATTTCGTACGCCAATCGATCAGTAATCGGCTTATGATAGCTGCGATAGCACCTATAACGATAGAATGTGGAATGCTAACAAATCCCGCAGCGGGCGTAATAGCTACTAAACCAACAACAACCCCAATACATGTACCCATAGCAGAGGGTTTAATGCCTCTAGCAGCATCAAACAAGATATACATAATCGCTGCCGCAGCAGATGCTGCTGTAGTGGTAGCCATAGCCGTTGCCGCCAAGGCGTCCGCCGCAAAAGCTGACCCTGCATTGAAACCAAACCAACCGAACCATAATAACCCTGTACCCAAAAGGACATACGTTATTCTTGCTGGCGTATGTTCTTTAGCTGTTTTACCTTGTTTCAAGTAGATGGCGGAAGCTAATGCTGTTAATCCGGCAGACATATGCACCACTGTTCCACCAGCAAAATCTAAAACGCCCATTTGAAGTAATACACCATCTGGATGCCATGTTGCGTGTGCCAGCGGTGCGTAAATAAAAATAAAAAATAAGCAAATGAAAAGAATATAGGATGTAAAACGAATACGTTCTGCAAAAGCCCCCGTTATAAGCGCCGGTGTTATAATAGCAAATTTGAGCTGAAACATAGCAAACAATACGAATGGTATAGTAGGAGCGCCATCCCAAGGTTCGCGATCTAATACGCCGTTAAACATAAAGAATGTCGTTGGATTTCCAATAACTCCACCGATAGAGTCACCAAATACTAAACTGAACCCAAATGCAAACCACATAACAGCTACAACTGCCATGCATATAAAGCTTTGGAGCATGGTAGAAATAACATTTCTTTTTTTAACCATTCCACCGTAAAAGTAGGCTAAACCGGGAGTCATGATTAAAACCAATGCCGTTGAAGTTAACATCCAGGCCACATCTGCAGAACTGTACTCATGTTCAGCGGATCCTGTCGGCAAAGCGGGGTTAAAAAATGCAATAACCACTAAAGCAACCATCAATAAGAATGGTAAAAATGATTTTTTCTGATATATAGACATATTTCACAATTTTTATAATGCAATAATATGAAAAATTTACAAAAAACAAGCTTTTTATTTAAAAAATTAAAACTAAAACACACAAATACATGAAATATGCATAATAAAAACAACAAAAACCCAGAAAAACACCAATACATATATAAAAAATATATTCTTACCACACAAAACCACAAAAACCACACAAAAAAAACCATTTACACAAACAAAAAAGGGCAAACTTTATGTTTACCCTTTCCATATTATTCAATATTCAACTTATACTTGCGGCACTTCTATTCTTCGAATATCAGCCCCTAAGGCCCGCAATCTATCTTCAATATCTTGGTACCCACGTTCGATCTGATCTATATTATATATGATAGACCTCCCCTGAGCCGAGAGCGAAGCAATTAAAAGAGAAACACCCGCTCGAATGTCCGGTGAAGTCATTTCAATACCTCTTAATTTCACCTGCTTATTCAGGCCAATGACCGTTGCGCGGTGTGGATCACAAAGAATAATTTGCGCGCCCATATCAATCAGTTTATCTACAAAGAACAATCGGCTTTCGAACATCTTTTGATGAATCAATACATTTCCTTTTGCTTGAATAGCCGTCACCAAAACAATGCTTAATAGATCGGGCGTGAAGCCTGGCCATGGTGCGTCTGCAACCGTCAATATAGAGCCATCGATAAAGGTTTCAATTTCGTAGGAGTCTTGTGCAGGAATAAAAATATCATCTTCGCGCAACTCAAATTGTATTCCCAGTTTAGAAAATACAGTGGGGATAATTCCCAATTCTGAAAAACAGACATCTTTAATCGTAATTTCCGATCCCGTCATCGCCGCCATACCTATAAAAGATCCAATTTCAATCATATCTGGCAACATGCGGTGACTCGTTCCCTGTAATCGATCTACTCCTTCAATCGTCAACAAATTTGATCCGATACCCGATATTTTGGCGCCCATACGGTTCAACATTTTACATAACTGCTGCAAATAAGGTTCGCAAGCAGCATTATAAATTGTAGTGACTCCGTTGGCCAATACAGCTGCCATAACAATATTTGCGGTACCCGTTACCGAAGCCTCATCCATCAAAATATACGCACCTTTTAATTCCGATGCATCTACATGAAAGAAATTCTTTTCGGCATCATAAACGAATTTTGCCCCCAGTTTCTCAAATCCCAGAAAATGCGTATCCAACCGGCGTCGGCCTATCTTATCTCCCCCCGGCTTGGGAATCGCTGCCTTTCCAAAGCGAGCCAACAGCGGCCCGACAATCATAATGGAACCCCGCAATCCCCCTCCCTTATGTTTGAACTCTTCTGACTGAAAATAATCGATATTGATATTTTTTGCTTCAAATGAATAGGTATCCTTATTGATCCGATCGACCGAAACACCCAGCGCTACTAAAAGGTCAATTAATTTATTTACGTCCTTAATATCGGGAATATTACTCACCGTCACTTTCTCCTCCGTGAGCAACACAGCGGACAGAATCTGTAATGCTTCATTCTTTGCTCCTTGAGGAATAATCTCCCCCTTTAATTTCTTTCCACCAACTATTTCAAATGCGTTCATACCTTATTATATAGTATATGTATAACTTCCTAATCCCATCACTTTCTAACTTTAAAATAAAACAGAGAGCAACTGAATAACGATTCTCGCCACACAATTGCCCTCCTATTTAAACAGTCAAATAAGTTTACCTTCTGTACGAAACTTTTTTAGGCCCGTTTTTCTTCTTCACCATATTCTTTTTACCGCTACTTTTCTGGTTATTTTTTTGGTTATTGTTATTAGTAGGCGTAGTTCCAATTTTTGTCCGACTGCCCGGAGGAGGTGTTTTAAAATCCAGCTTAGTTAGCACCGTATCCGCAGGCAATGTCAATAGTCCATTAGAAAGTTCCGCTAAATTCTGGATAATATGATCATCTTGCACCGTATCCTTATTCCAGGTCATATAAGCCATCTTCATGAAATTGGCAATGGACAACGCCATGCGCTCCCTATTTTCTGGAGCAGGCATAGCGAGCGCCTTTTCAATCATACGCTCGATGGTGTGACCATAATGTTTATAACGAATGGAATGTTGCGGATAATCCAATAGATCCGGTTTCTTGTGAATAGCGTCACGCGCCGGAATAGGATATGGGGAATCCACATCAATCTTAAAATCAGAAATGATATGCAAATGATCCCATAGTTTATGCTTAAAATCCGAAACATCCCGCAAATGCGGGTTCAATACGCCCATCATGTCGATCACGACCTGCGCATATCGGTTTCTCTCCTCTTTTGTAGGAAGCGTGCAGATATAGTCTACCATATTTTGCACATTTCTTCCATATTCTGCCAAAATTAATTTTGACCGGGTACTGTTGTAGTCGAAATCCATAAAGTGTAGTTTTACGCTTAGAAAACGCTCTATAAGCGTAGTTTATTATCTTATCTTATTATTGTACTATTCTAAGTTTTGCAAATTTAAGCAACAATTGTTTCTGTCCCAACTCTTTAAAGAAAATAGTTGCTTTTATATCCGGCCGGTTACCTTCTAAGTTTACTACTTTTCCAAACCCGAACCGTTCATGCTCTACTTCCATACCGACCTGCAGCGCGGATGTATCCGACGGTGCAAAGCCCGGCGTGGGCACGTGCGCCTTCGGCAATATCGACGTTGTTTTAACCATTTTTGGCTTGGGTTTCGAGTAAGACTCCGTGTCTTTCTGCTTCCAAGCCATACGTTCCGACTGAAAACCGCCCGTTGTTTCCAAAGTAGCTGGCCGTTGCTTAAAATCAAGCTCCAGACAAGCTGGATTGAGCTCATCCAAGAAACGACTAGGCTCACAATTGTTGAGCGTTCCCCAACGATAACGGGACGTAGCATAAGACAAATGTAACTTTTTCTCTGCACGCGTCACCGCAACATAGAAAAGCCGTCTTTCTTCCTCTAGCTCCGAACGGGAATTTAGAGAGAGTTGCGAAGGGAACAAATTTTCCTCCAGACCTACAATGAATACCACCGGAAATTCCAACCCCTTTGAGGCATGTATCGTCATCATAGACACCGTATCTGCATTTGGATCTTTGTCGTTATCATCATTGGTCAACAAGGCGATATCTTGCATAAACACATCCAAACCTTTTTCTTCAATGTCTTCACGTTCGGAGAACTCCTTGATACCGTTCAACAATTCCTGGATATTTTCATAACGACTAAGCCCTTCTACTGATTTATCTTCATAGAGGTCTTTCAATATACCGGAATGTTGTGCGATATGCATCGCTGTATCAAACGCCGAGTTGGTTTTTGCCACCGCTTGAAAACTTTGAATCATCAGCCCAAAATTACCTACCGCATTGGCACTTCGTCCATCGAGAAACGTGTGGGCATTAACGACCACATCCCATAATCGATATTGTTGCTGATCGGCAGCCACCAAAATTTTCTCTACTGTCGTATCCCCTATCCCTCTACGTGGATAGTTGATGACCCGCTTTAATGCCTCTTCGTCGTTAGGATTGAACGTCAAACGGAAATACGCAATCAAATCTTTGATTTCCTTACGTTGATAGAAAGATGTACCGCCATACAGTTTATAAGGAACATTGATTTTTCGCAGTGCCTCCTCCATCGCACGAGATTGTGCGTTTGTTCGGTATAAAATAGCGAAATCTTTATAACGCAGATTTTTTAATGCACGCTCCTGCGTAATAGCCTCTGCTACAATTTTCCCTTCTTCATTATCAGAAAACGCACGGGCAACCTTTATTTTCTCTCCATCCTCATTTTCCGAAAAAACATTCTTCTCCAACTGATTCTGATTCTTTTCGATCACACTGTTTGCCGCATTGACAATCATCTTCGTGGAGCGGTAGTTCTGCTCCAGTTTAAAAATTTGAACGTCCGGATAATCTTTTTGAAAGTTTAGGATGTTTTGGATATTTGCCCCACGGAATGCATAGATACTTTGTGCATCATCCCCTACCACACAGATATTTTCATTGACCGCAGCCAACCTTTTTACAATAAGATACTGCGAAAAATTCGTGTCCTGATATTCATCCACCATCAGGTATTTAAATTGATGCTGGTATTTGTGTAACACTTCTGGATACTTATTCAACAATACATTTGTTTTAAACAAAAGATCATCGAAATCCATTGCCCCTGCACGATAACAACGTTGTGCATAGGTCATGTAAATTTGCCCCATCTGCGGACGTCCATTTGCAATGTCCTCCGCCATGATGGCTTCGTTTTTATTATATTCTTGCGGAGAGATCAGGTTATTTTTAGCGGAAGATATACGTCCATATACGTGATTGGCGTTATACAACTTATCATCGAGGTTCATTTCTTTTAAGATGGCACGAATCAAACTTTTTGTATCATCCGTATCATAAATCGTAAAATTCCTAGGATATCCGATAAGCTCTGCTTCTACACGAAGAATGCGGGCAAATACAGAGTGGAAGGTTCCCATCCATATATTTTTTGCTTCTTGGCCCACAACGCTCATAATACGTTCCCGCATTTCCTTTGCTGCTTTGTTGGTAAAGGTAAGCACCAAAATATGAAAGGGATCCACGCCCTTGCGAATCAAATGTGCCACACGGAAGGTAATAACGCGCGTCTTTCCCGAACCCGCACCGGCAACGATCATTACTGGCCCTTCTGTCTGCTCCACCGCTGCCCGTTGCGAAGGGTTTAATCCTGCTAAATAATCCAAATTTTCTCCTAATTTTTTTGACAAGCACTAACAAAAAGTAGCGGTAAAATTAAGAAAAATAATCGACTAAAAATAAAGGTTTCTACCCGGGCGAGTAGAAACCTTTGTAAAACCAATTATAACTTACCGCCATGCTCTAGCGGCCTGAATTATGAACCACTAATTTAAAAACTACTTTACATTTATGCAAGAGATTTTTTATATTTTTAAAAAAAATCGATTTAATACATAATCCCAACACAATGAAACCCACGATTACTATTTTATATTGTCCAAAATGCGGATGGATGCTCCGCTCTGCTTACATGGCGCAGGAATTGTTAACAACCTTTGTAGATGACATTTATGGTGTCACACTGGTACCAAGCGAAATCAGTGGCCGTTTCTCTGTCGCAATTGACGGAGAAGTTCTTTTTGACAGGAAAATAGAAGGTCGATTTCCGGAAATCAAAGAATTAAAACAACTGGTTCGCGATGCAGTCAATCCAAGCAAAGATTTAGGACATTCAGATAAGAAATAAAAGTAAATTCACACTTCTTAACGTATTTCTGGCATTAATTTCATTAATTTTAATCCCCAAAACACAAGACAGCATAAAAAATACGTGGATGAAGATATTACATACGAGCGACTGGCATTTAGGTAAACGATTGGATTATTTCTCGAGATTAGAAGAACAGCGCGCCGTATTAACGGAGATATGTGAGATAGCAGATGCAGAAAGTGTAGATGCCGTTATTGTGGCCGGAGATCTTTTCGACACCTTCAATCCACCAGTTGAAGCCGTGGAACTATTATACAAAACGTTGCGGCGGCTTAGTCAGGAAGGGCGACGTCCTGTCATCGCCATTGCGGGCAATCATGATAGTGCAGACCGAATCGATGCACCTGATATACTTGCGCGTGAGTGTGGAATTATCTTTATCGGATATCCCCAAGCAACTATTCGACCCTTTCAAATCAAAGACGGATTCGCTATCCGTGTGTCAACTGCGGGATTTCTGGAAATATCCCTACCGCAATACAACTACCCATTGCGTATCATTCATACGCCATTTGCCAACGAGCTTCGGTTAAAACAGTTCTTGGGCATGGACGATAAAGCGCAACAACTCCACGAGCTTTTAAGAAAACACTGGCTCGCCATCGGAAACATACATTGTGACAATCAAGGCGTAAACCTGCTGACAACTCACCTCTATATGTTACAACGTGGCGGAGAAATATTGGAAGAACCGGAAGGCGAAAAGCCGCTCAAAGTGGGGCATGCAGACCTCGTGTATTCCGATGCTATCCCGTCACAAATTCAATACACGGCATTGGGACATCTCCACCGGTTTCAGAATATTGGAGACCAACAAAGTCCAGTTGTTTATCCCAGTAGCCCACTCGCTTACTCTTTTTCGGAAGCGGGGCAGAAAAAAGGCGTCGTGATCGTTGAGGCTGTTCCCGAACATCCCGCACAATACCGATTTGTTCCACTTATCGCCGGGAGAAAACTATATCGCAAGCGTTTTGATGATGTTGACGACGCCGTGTTATGGTTAAATGAAAATCCAGGCACATTGGTCGAGCTAACGTTGGTCAGTAATACTTTCCTTAATTCTGCCGACATGAAGCGCATTCATGAAGCACACGATGGTATCATTCATATCATCCCTATTGTACGACAAACAGCATTGAATTCTGCACAAACGCCGACCATCAATCTCGATCAGGATATTGATGTCCTTTTTAAGGATTACTTTCAACATCGGCTTGGACAGGAACCTAATCCAGAACTAATGGATTTATTAAATGAAGTTATTAATTGTGAAACGGAAACAGAGGATTAAACATGCTACCACTTTATTTAAGTATCGAAGGATTATATTCTTATCAAGATAAACAAGAAATTGACTTTACCCAATTGACAGAAGCCGGACTATTTGGCATTTTTGGCAAAGTAGGTTCTGGTAAATCAACGATACTTGAGGCTATTAGTTTTGCGCTATATGGTGAAACGGAAAGACTCAATAAACAAGAGAAAAGAGCCTATAATATGCTCAATCTTCGCTCGGATATAGCTAATATCGTGTTTGAGTTCTTAAATTACGAAGGACGAAGATTCCGATTCACGGCACAATGGAAACGACGAAAGAAATTTGAGGACACGACCTCCTTAGAACGTTATGCTTACGAATGGAAAAATGGTTCATGGATACCATTAGATTCTAACGATGGAGCAAGCGTAACCCAACTTACCTATCCCAATTTCCGACGGACTATCATTATTCCACAAGGACAATTTAAAGAATTTTTAGAATTGCGAGGTAAAGACCGATCGGAGATGATGAAAGATATCTTTAACCTCGATCGTTTTGACTTGGGCTCTAAAGTTGGGATATTGCAAAAACAAAACAACAGCAAACTCGAACAATTAAACGGCGCACTCTCAGGCTTCGATGCCGTCAGTACGGAAATACTACATAGCAAACAACAGGAGCTTGACACGGCACAACAACAATTGACCTTGGTGAAAGAGGAAACCGCATCACTGGAAAAAGAGGTCAGCCGACTTACGGAGAGCAAAAAAATACGGGAGGAATTAGCGCATAAAAAAGAAGAGCTGCAAGAATACTTGCTAGAACAGCCACGAATTTCTCAGTTGGAAAAAGAACTACAGACATACGAAACTACCCAGCTGGCATTTCGGGAAATCTTAAATACTACACATAGCTTAAACAAAGAAAAAGAACAACTGACGCATAAAATTGAACAACTGACCTCGCGCAAGCTTGACGTTTTAAGTCGTTTGGAAAAAGAAGAGACGGAATGGGAAAAAATAGCCCCTGATTTTCAACGGTTGGATTTATTTAAAGCGGAAAGCGAAGATTTAAAATTGCTTATTAGCATCGTCCAAAATAAAAAACAGCAAGAGGCACTCCACAAACGCCTGCAAGACGGGAAGCCCTATCTCCTACAAGCGCAGGAAGAAGAAAAAAAGCTTTTATCGTCAATAGAAAGCGAGGAAAAGCGATTGGATGAACTCAAAAATACGCGGGTAGACACGTCGGTATTATTAGCATTAGAGGCTTGGTATCAAACTGATGAGAATATCCATAGCAGTATAAACGAATTAAAAACGCAAATCCAACAACTCCGCGACGAATTAACACAAACAACGAAAGTTTTTGAAGAACAGTCAATTGCCATTGACGACTGGGAATCGGCCTTACTTCAGCAAGAAGCGGAATTAAATACCGTGTTTACTTCGCTGCAACAGGAGGAGACCCATTTAAAAGTGCAAGCAAAGTTATCGGAATTTGCTGATAACCTAGCCGATGGGCAACCTTGCCCGCTATGTGGCGCATTAGACCACCCCTATCCTATGATAAACCATGATGTGGCGGTCAACATACAAGAGGTTCTCGGCAAACAAACGGAAATAAAACAGCGTTTACAACAACTCAAAGCGAATCATCAAGTACTAACAGCAGCATCCATACGGCAACGGGAGAAGAACACACAACTCGCTCAACAGGAATCTAACCTCCAAAAAATGGCGGAAAAGCTTAACATCCATCGTGAGCAATTCCGCTGGGAAGAATTTTCCCCTACTGACAAAACGACCTATCTTTCGTATAAAGATAAAAACCATCTTGCGGAAACCCATATCAAATTGGCGGAAACATCCTTGAAGGAGTTCCGCGTGCAGTGGCAAAGCGCGCAATCAAAAATAGAAAAATACAAAAGCTCCCTCGCGGAATTTGAACAACGTATTATTGTACTCGATCAGTTAAACCAACATAATACAGCACAAATCAATATTTTAAAAATAGATGAATTTGGGCAGTTTGAAGAAACGATACTTGTCAATAAGAAACAGGAAACCTTACATAAGATTAAATTACTGGAGGAAGGTCACAAACGTCTTTCTGAATCTATTCAGTCCTTAAGAACCGAATTTGCCCATATTAATGGCGAGCGGACCGCTTCAAAAGAACAGTTTCAACAGCTCTACCAACAACTCAACAATAAACAAGCGGAAATCTCTGCTTTGCTCAAAGAACATGGCTATAGTGATATTGTGCAGGTACAGCATATCCTGCAAAAGAATCTGAATGTGGAGCATAACCGTAAAACTATACAGGAGTTCAACCTAAACCTACAAATCCTGTTGCGGCATATCGCTGATCTGGAAAAACGTATAGTCCATGATGCGTATGAGGAATCGATCTATCAGGAAAAGACGACACTCTATACATTAAAGCGCGAGGAAATGGAATTGCAAATTCGTGTCACGGGAGCATTGGAAAAAGAATATGCGCGCTTACGCGTTGAATTTGATAAAAAAGAAAAATTATTGGAAGAATACGAGAAGCTAACATTTCGTAAAAGTAATTTGACCACTTTGGAAAATCTTTTCCGCGGATCTGGCTTTGTCAACTATGTATCCAGCATACATTTACAACGCTTGTGCGAAATTGCCAATCAACGTTTTCACCGCCTCACAAAAAATAATCTCAGCCTCACCATCAATGAAAATAATGAATTTGAGGTGATAGACTTCTTAAACAATGGCTTTAAACGTTCGGTAAAAACACTTTCGGGAGGGCAAGCATTTCAGGCGTCACTTTGTCTTGCCCTCGCATTGGCAGAAAACATCCAATCCATGAACAAAGCAGACAAGAACTTCTTCTTCATTGATGAGGGATTTGGCACGCAAGACCCCGAAAGTATGAATACGGTATTTGAAACATTGCAATATTTAAATAAAGATAATCGAATCGTCGGTATTATTTCTCATGTGGAGGAACTGAAAGAACGTATTCCGCGAGCTATTACCGTAGTGAATGATACTGAAAAAGGAAGTAGGCTATATTAATTTTCCCTTTTTTGTCCGCAAAAAAGGGAGAAAAAACTCGCCACTTTAAAATTTTGAATGGAGGGATATTGCATACATCGTATCTCTACATATTTCAAAATTTTACATGTGGCATTCAGAAGTTAAGGAGGGGACAGTACAATTGCAGAGTCCCTTTCTTAAAAATTTAATAAAAAAATATGCAAAACAGATACGCTATTATTGTTGCTGGGGGATCGGGAAGCCGGATGAAAAGTGATTTGCCGAAGCAGTTTCTACTGCTTGATGGAAAACCCGTGGTCATGCATACACTGGAAAGGTTCGCCAATGCCGAGCATAAACCTCAATTAATATTGGTGTTGCACCCCGATATGTTCGCTGTTTGGGAAGAGTTGTGCGAAAAACATGATTTTCAGACACCTCATATCGTCATTAGCGGTGGAGAAACGCGCTTCCAAAGTGTCCGAAATGGGGTACAATATATTGCCGAACAACAACATCAGTTTCTGGAAAATACACTCATCGCCATTCATGATGCCGCCCGTCCTATTATTACATCAGAAACGATAGACGCATGCTTTGAACAAACCGTCCTCTATGCTGCCACCGTATTGGCAGTACCGAGTACAAATTCTATCCGACAAGGAAATGAAGTAGAAAATAAAGCTGTGGAGAGAGAGAAAGTATGGATTATACAGACCCCCCAGACGTTTCAAGGGCATATACTGTATCAGGCATTCCAACAGGAGGAATTACCATCGTTTACAGATGATGCCTCCGTGGTAGAAAAATTGGGCTATAGCATACATCTTATTCCAGGTGATCATCGAAATATAAAAATCACCTTTCCGGAAGATATTTACATAGCCCAATTCTATTTAAAAACATTGACCAATTAGGCTGCCCCTCGTATAACACGTAGAAGAATAGCAATAATGGCAATCACTAACAGGATGTGAATAATACCTCCTGAAGCATATCCGCCAAAAAAGCTAACAGCCCAAATAATAACCAGAATAACCGCGATTAAATAAAGAATATTTCCCATGACTTATTGAAATTAAATGAATACCATGTTTCAATAATAGAACAGGGAATAATCAGAAAAGTTTTAACAAGAATAACGTTTTGCTTTATTGAACATCAATAACAAGCCGATCATATGCGACCCGAATACCTTCGGGAAGTTTCGTTTCTATATCTTCATGCTTTCCAAATCGGTGGCTGATGTGCGTCAAATACGTCGTTTTAGCTTGTATTTCCTCAGCAAAGGTAATTGCTTCTTCTTTGGTGAAATGTGAAATGTGTGGTTCTTCTTGCAAAGCGTTTATAACTAATGTGTCAACACCCTTTAATAACGCCTTTGATTCGTCCGAAACAGTTTTAGCATCTGTAATATACGCGAAATTTCCGAGACGAAATCCCATCACAGGCATCTTATAATGCATCACTTCAATAGGTATAATAGGCTGTGTCCCTACGCGAAAGGTCTCTCCTGCCAAAATCGGCCGAAGTTCCAACCGAGGCACACCCGGATACTTCTGTTCGCCAAAAGCATAATAAAACTCACGTTTTAACGACTCATGTGTGATAACGGTTCCATACACAGGGATGGATTGTTGTTGTTGATAATTAAAAGCACGAACATCATCCATGCCAGCTATATGATCTTTGTGTGCGTGTGTAACCAATACCGCATCCAAGCGACGTACATCCTCCCGTAACATCTGGTAACGAAAATCAGGACCGGTATCGACGACAATATTCGTATCATCGTCCAATTGGATCATGATGGACGTACGAAGGCGTTTATCATGTGTATCGGCAGACTGGCATACCGCGCATTGACAGGCGATGACGGGTACACCCTGTGAAGTTCCCGTACCTAAAAAAGTTACCTTCACCGTGCTACCTCTTCTTTCTTTATCATTTTGTATAATGCTATCTTCTTCTCGTCTAATAGTGTTATGTCAACTTCCATATCACGTAATAATTGTATTAACGACTGAATTCGAACTTCGAGGTTTGAAAATCTGTTAACAACGATAACCCGTGTATTTTGAAGTACACATGCACCTGTACGAAAAGAGCCCTTTTCATACCGAACCCGATAACCCAATGTAGCAAAAAGGTCTTCTAGTTTTCCTAAATTATGTTGAGTGAATGCTAGCACGATTCTAAATTATAAAACTTTATCCTATTATCTGGTCGTAATACGTCCTATTTTTTCCACACGACCCGTTCCATATAATTACTTATAAAACCTAACCCGTAGGCTATCAATTGTGTATAGGCAGCCACAATCCCCAATCCGGCAACACGAATACTTTTTGTGCTAAACCAAGCGTGTAAAAACAACAAGAATGTATAAATCAGCAGCACTATATTGCCAATACTGCAAATTATCGGTAATACAGGGATTTCGCTCATACTTCCCCAATTAACCAGATTCAATAATATCAATCCGGATAAACCCAGCACAAAAACGGCAGGCAGGGCATGTACCAGCTTCAACTCTTGCGGAAAAAGTTTATAAATATCTATACGTCCCTTGCCAAAACCATAAGTCTGCTTAAAAAACTGCTTAAAAGTAGCTCTACGCTTATGATATACAAATGCTTCGGGAATTAATCCTACGCGAAAGCCTTGCTGCATCATACGGATGCTAAATTCAATATCTTCTGAACGACGAGCTAATTTGAATCCCCGTGTTTGCTCATAAACTTTTTTAGATATCCCCATGTTAAAACTCCGTGGATGAAACTTTCCTACGTGTTGTTTATTTCCCCGGATCCCTCCTGTCGTAAACGGGCTGGTCATCGAATAGGATATAGCTTTTTGAATATCGGTAAAGGATGGATGCGCGGCATCTGGCCCGCCAAAAGCATCCCAACCATCACGTTGTATGCCGATGGCTACTTGCTGTAAATAATCCTCCGGCACGATAATGTCTGAATCAAAAACAATAAAATAATCGCCCTTTGCATGGGTGAAGCCGAAATTACGTGCAAACCCCTGCCCTTCGTTTTTTTTCTCATAATAGCGAATATCCAACCTGTCGCGGTAGCTTTCCACAACGTGTTTAGCCGGTTTAGACGAGCCATCCTCCACCACAATCACCTCAAAAGGTGAATATTCTTGTTGAGTCAATGATTCCAAAAGCTCGTCAATTTCCTGTGGTCGGTTATACACAGGAATCACAATCGAGAAAAACATATGCTAAATTTCTTTTTCGATATGATATTGGTTTCGTTCAGAAGAATTACGGGAAACAAGTTCGGCTATAAAACCAGTCAGAAATAATTGCGTTCCAATTAGAATAGCAACCAAAGAAAGATAAAACAGGGGTTGGTCTGTTATATTTCGGTATACGGTCCCTTCCGCAATGCTTCTCAATTTTTCGAATATCAAATAACAGGTAATAAAAAAACCGATCATAAAACTCAAGACACCGATAGTTCCGAAAAAATGCATCGGACGTTTACCAAACTTTCCAACAAAAAAGATGGAAAGTAAATCCAAGAAGCCTTTAACAAATCGACCTGGACCAAATTTTGTCGTTCCGTATTTACGCGGATAATGTTTAACTATCTGTTCCTGTATATTCCTAAATCCTGCCCATTTTGCCAAGACCGGTATGTAACGATGCATTTCCCCATACACCTCAACACTTTTCACGACATCTTTGCGATAGGCCTTTAACCCACAATTGAAATCATGTAGATTATATATTCCCGACATGCTACGCGTTACAGAATTAAACAGCTTTGTAGGAATCGTTTTGGTTAATGGGTCGTAACGCTTTTGCTTCCAGCCCGACACCAAATCGGCACCACGGTTCTTTATCCGGTCATACAACTCGGGGATTTCATCAGGGCTATCCTGCAAATCAGCATCCATGGTGATCACCACATCTCCTTGGGCTGCACTGAATCCCACATTTAAGGCTGCTGATTTACCATAATTCCGACGAAACTTGACGCCTATAATCTGTTCATGCCGTAGTTTTAGCTCCTCAATTACTTTCCAAGACGCATCATTGCTCCCATCATCCACCAAAATAATTTCATAGGAAAAGCCGCGTTCGTTCATCACCCGGCGAATCCACTCCGTTAATTCAGGTAAAGATTCTTCCTCATTATATAAAGGGACAACAACCGATATATCCATATTATTCTTCCTCGGGCTTATCTTGCCTTTCGTTGTCTTCTTGGTTTAAATTATTCTGTACAGGCAAAAAGACTGGTCTTTCACGTTTTAAGATCGCCGCAAGAATCAACGCAAAAATGAAATACATAATCAATGCCACGCCCAATCCTTTAAGATTTTGCCCAATGGAAAACTCCCGTAATTCATCTCTTTGCTTTTCTAAATCAGCCACTTGCTTATCAATAAGGTCATCATCTGCTCCAATACTTTCCATGGTTTCGATGGTTAAATTGATCGTTTTATCAAAAACGATTTGCTGTGGTTCGGGATTCGCTAAATTGAACAAAGCACCGCCTACCGTGGAGATAATAACCGTAATGGCCAACATCACAAAAATTCCTTTCAACGCTTGGCTAAAATTCCAAAACCCTCCTGCCACTCGTCTCAGTAGTACCGCAAAATAAGCAGACAATGCAATGATAAGCACAAAAGAAATGCCCCCTGTCACCATCGAGCTTATCTTAAAGTCTGCGCTGTTTACTAGCACATACATGGACACAATGCTTATAACCAAAGAGATAACGCCTAAATAAATCCCATATTTAATACCTTCTTTTTTTACTTCTTCCGTAGGAAAAGTTGAATTAAAATCGTGATTCATAATCTATTTATTAAAATTTACAATAATCTGGTAAATAGCGCCATCCAACGGTTTATTGTCGGAAACATCGAGATATTCCGTTACTTGTTCCTTTTCGGGATGTGGCTCATTGAAGAAAGACATTACCGGATAGAACAGCTCCTTCAATTCATCTTGCGGAGATAATGACGAAGCTACTTTATGTATTTCAGCAAAGGTACTCTCCACCAAAATCTGATTAGCGATTACCTTTTCATAAATAGCATATTCATCCTGAAACTCATCTTCTTCGACCAAAAGAAATTCTTTTAAATAGTCGTCCAGCGAGGGATCTATATCGTCATCCTCACACTCCTGCAAATAGAGAAACATGTTTAATAACTCGGTGCCTCTATCAATGGTTTCTTCTTCAATGGCTTCCCATTCTGGGGAATCCAAATAGTCTTCTTCCAATTTCTGCACATCTTCTGCAAAGAAGTTGACCATCAATAAATCGAAGTAAATCTCCCGAAGTTCTTCGAAACGTTGGTGTTCATTGAAAGCTTCGTCCAATGCCTCCACTTTATCGATGAAAGGCGCCTCTTTATCAAAAGCCTGTTGCAAGGCTATCTCAAATGCTCCTACATCAATTCCTTCGATCTGTGCATACGTGTGCATACCGGCGTCAAACGCCTTTTTTACTTTTGCATCCATATCTTATTTATTTTCAACCAATTGACTATGGTTAATTACTAAC
The DNA here is from genome assembly GCF_014692515.1 of Sphingobacterium micropteri. Lineage (GTDB taxonomy): Bacteria > Bacteroidota > Bacteroidia > Sphingobacteriales > Sphingobacteriaceae > Sphingobacterium > Sphingobacterium micropteri. The sequence continues at coordinate 210,087 of NZ_JACOIK010000004.1, forward strand.
TTTACTTTACCTATTAATTCTTGTCCAAAAACAGGACTATTTTCCGATTTCGATTTATTCGTATCCGCCGTCAATCGCCATTTTGCATGCATATCAAACAGCACCAGATTAGCTTCGCTTCCCTCTTCAAGTGTTGGAATATCTTTACCGACGACTTGTCTGGGTTGTACAACCAAATACCGAATAATATCGTCGGGAGTGAGCCCAGCCTTTATTAAAAACGGCAATGTTGTTTGCAAACCTACTATACCTTCTTGTGCGATATGAAACTCCACATTCTTATATTCTACTTCGTGTGGTGTATGCTGTGAAACAACAGCATCTATCGTTCCCTCTTTCAACCCTTTCAAAAGTACTTTTATATCTTTCTTAGTGCGCAGAGGTGGATTGACCTTAAAATTACTGTCAAACCCCACCACTTCCTCGTCCGTATACACGAGATTATGCGCCGCAACGTCGCAGGTCACTTTTAGTCCTTTTGTTTTAGCCTTTTTTATCAAATCTACTGATTCTGCCGTAGAAATACATGTAAAATGAACACGAGCGTCGTTATATTCAGCTAAGAACAAGTCTCGAGAGACCATGAGTGATTCCGCTAAATTTGGTTTCCCTTTCATGCCTAAATACGTGCTCATCTGTCCTTCGTTCATTTGATGCCCGCCAGCTACAGTTTCGTCTTCTGCAAAAGAGATGACCAATCCTTCAAATCCTTTGGCATACAACAATGCCCGGCCCATTAGACCTGCTTGCTGAACGGCTTGATTTCCGTCACTGAAAGCTATTGCTCCCGCCTTTTGCATGTCATATAACTCTGCAAGTTCCTTTCCTTCGCGCTTTTTGCTTATCGTACCCACCGGATATACATCTACTATATTTCCTTTAGCGGAATTGACGACCAATGCAACTTCCGAGCGACTGTGAATAGGTGGGTTTGTATTCGGATAAACAGCTACTCCCGTGTATCCACCCGCCGCCGCCGCTGCAATACCTGTCGTGATGTCTTCTTTGGTTTCTAAGCCTGGTTCACCAAAATTAGCATGCAAATCGAAAAAACCGGCTGAAACCACCGCTCCTTTTCCATCTACAATATGTAATTTTTTAGTTGTCGGCTTGATGTTCGGCGCGATACGGCTAATACGTCCTTTTTCAATAAGTATGTCAACTATCTTTCCGTTCTGCGGATGACCGGGCAATATAAGCTGCGCAGAAGAAATCAATATATTATCCATGAATAGTATTTAAACAAAAAGGTAATAAGAAAAAGTGTGTGTTTAATCGGAAGGTAAACGAAACATATACAGGAACAAACCAATGCTGCTTTGCTGGAGATAAACCAATGAAATATGGAATGTAATTATCCAATTTTATACGTTGTTTCATTGAAAAACAAATGTACAAAATATATCGAAACCCCGATATTGAAAATGTGGTTTTTATTACTGATCGCCCCAAGCGTAACTATCCACGTGAAGATCACAGAGCGAAAGTACCCTGTCTACTACTGTAGCAGCTAGTTCTTCGAACGTTTTGGGAAGACTGTAAAACGACGGGCTTGCCGGGCATATAATCCCTCCAGTTTGCGTTATTAAATGCATATTTTGTATATGGATAGCGCTTAATGGGGTTTCGCGCGTAACCAGCACCAGTTTTCTACGTTCTTTCAAAATGACGTCTGCTGCCCGGGTAGTCAAATCAGAGGATATCCCGTGCGCAATGCGTCCTAATGTACCCATAGAACAGGGACATACGATCATCGTTTCAAAGCGAGCGGAACCCGAAGCAAACGGGGCCATAAAATCGTTTTTATTGTAAAATGTAAAAGGATACTGTTGGTAATCCTCCGTTCCCAACTCAAATTTCCACACGTCCTTCGCGTTGTCAGACATCACCACACCCACTTCCGCCACTTGATCATTCAGCTTGCTTAATTTATCCAATAGTACCTTGGCGTATATCGACCCGCTAGCGCCGGTAATTGCAACGATTATTTTCTTTTTTTGTTTCATAACGTTCTAGACAAAGCTATCAAAAAATAAGGTTTATTTTATACAATTTTTGTGTCGCTCAAGCCGTGGCATGGCTCATACTTTTTTTTCCGCAAAAAAAGTATGCAAAAAAACTCGCCACTTTAAAATTTTGAATGGAGGAATAGTGCATAAATTAGATTTCTACATATTTCAAAATTTTATATGTGGCATTTAGGTGTTAAAGAGGGGACAGTACAATTGTATGAACCCTCCCTTAACATTAAAATGCCGCATACGAATGTTTTACAACTGTACAAACTCATCCTTAGTAGTCCCCCCAATGTAAAACATTCGAAGCGGCGATTTTTTCGTTCTTTTTTCTAAAAAAAGAACTAAATTAGAATTATGTTCAAAAAATCATTCGCCCCTATTATTCCCGAAAAGAGCAAACTTCTGATTTTAGGCTCCTTACCGGGCGACAAATCGTTGCAGGAAAACCAATATTATGCGCATCCCCAAAATCGCTTTTGGAAGATATTGGCTTTACTCCTATCCGTACCGGTTCCGATGGACTATGCTAGTCGAGTCAACTTGTTACATCAACATCATATTGCATTGTGGGATGTCTGTGAAGCAGCTATTCGAAAAGGTAGCATGGATACAGACATTTTAGCGGAAAGTCCTAACAAAATAGACCAATTGCTTCAAGATAATCCCGATATCAGGACTGTTTGCTTTAACGGACAAAAAGCACAAAAGCTATTCGACAAATATTTTAAACGGACTGCTGGCATTCAATATATCACACTTCCGAGCACGAGCCCCGCGAACGCCAGTTTTAATCAAGAACGGTTGTTAGGCGCTTGGGAAGTCGTTCGTAAAATGGCAAGCACAGCTTAATAATTTATCTTTCCGTTATAGGAATATCATTGGGTTTATTATTTTTGCACATACGATGTCAGACTTAAAATACAACCAAAGGGGTGTGTCCGCCGGCAAAGAGGATGTACACAACGCGATCAAGAACATTGATAAGGGTTTATTCCCGAAAGCTTTCTGTAAAATCATACCCGATATACTGGGAGGCGATGAAGCTTGGTGCAACATTATGCATGCGGATGGTGCGGGCACAAAATCGTCGCTGGCTTATGTGTATTGGAAAGAGACCGGTGACAGCTCTGTTTGGCGCGGTATCGCCCAAGATGCCATTATCATGAACCTAGATGACCTTCTTTGTGTGGGTGCAATTGACAATATCTTGCTTTCCTCTACCATTGGACGTAATAAAAACGTCATCCCGGGTGAAGTAATTGCTGAAATCATCAACGGCACAGAAGATATTCTTGCGGAATTGCGACAATTGGGTATTGGCATCTACTCAACCGGAGGGGAAACTGCTGACGTCGGTGATTTAGTACGCACCATTATTGTGGATAGCACCGTAACCTGCCGAATGAAACGGGAAGATGTTATTTCTAATCACCGTATCAAAGCCGGAAATGTTATTGTCGGATTAGCATCATACGGACAAGCTAGTTATGAAAAAGAATATAACGGCGGCATGGGGTCCAATGGTTTGACGTCAGCCCGCCATGATGTTTTTCATAAATATATAGCTGAAAAGTATCCAGAAAGCTATGACCCTGCTGTCCCTTATGAATTGGTATTTTCAGGCAGCTGCAATTTAACAGATCCGATAAGCGTAAATGAGCATGAAAAAGTGACGGCCGGAAAGCTTGTCCTCTCTCCTACACGTACATATGCTCCCGTCATCAAAACGATTCTCGACAAGTATCGTCCGCAAATTGATGGCATGGTTCACTGTTCGGGAGGGGCACAAACCAAGGTATTACATTTTGTTGAAGATGTGCATGTTATCAAGGATAATTTATTTCCTGTTCCTCCCCTGTTTGATCTGATTCAAAAACAATCGAACACGGCTTGGGAAGAGATGTATAAGGTCTTTAACATGGGGCATCGTATGGAGCTGTATGTTCCACAGGAGATTGCTGAAGATATCATCAACATATCCGAATCGTTTGGTATTCCGGCACAAATTATCGGCCATGTAGAAGAGGCCACTTCAAAGAAAGTTACTATTCGCTCGCCACACGGAGAGTTTATTTATGAATAAAGAGCAGGGAGCATCCTTACCCTCTAATTAGAGATAAATGCAAGAGAAACGTATCATTGGCCGCATAGAAATAGTAGATCTACCCGAGTTGGGACTCTATAATATTTGTGCAAAAGTGGATACGGGTGCGGAAACCTCTGTATTACATTGCAATCAATTTGAAATTTTCGAAAAGGATGGACATCGCTATATCCGATGTACTATCCAAGGACACCCGGACTTTACTTTTCTTATCCACCGGGAGCGCGTAGTAAAAAGCTCTTTCGGACAGTCCGAAACACGACATATTTTTATAACGAAGATCAAATTATTCAACAAACTACTCGACATCAAACTATCGGTAAGAGATCGTTCTACCATGTCTTATCCCATGCTGTTGGGGAGAAATTTCATTAGTGGCAAGTTCTTAGTCGATGTATCACAAGACCATCTGGCAAAGAATATATAAATGATACGCCAAACTTATCCTAGACTCATCTGTTTTACCTATAAAAAATACGCTCCGTGAATATTGCTGTATTATCTACAAATAAAAATCTTTATTCGACCAAACGTTTAGTCGAAGCCGTTCAATCCCGTGGGCACCATTGCGTCGTCATCGACCATAGCAAATGCTACGTGGGTATTCAACAGGGAAAACCTACTATTCATTATAAAGGGCAAGATTTATCCCATATCGACGCCATTATTCCACGGATCGGTTCGTCACTGACGTTCTATGGTTCGGCCATCGTGCGTCAGTTTGAAGTGATGGGTGTCGTATCTGCCAACCCAAGCCAGGCTATTACACGTTCTCGGGATAAACTACGTTGCATGCAAATTTTGTCGGGTGCTGGTCTCGGTCTCCCAATCACCGGTTTTGCGCGTTCTGTTTCCGATGTAGACGATTTGATCAGTATGGTCGGTGGTGCACCGCTGGTGATTAAGCTATTAGAGGGAACACAAGGTATAGGCGTCGTATTGGCAGAGACAAAGAAAGCTGCCTCTTCGGTTATCGAAGCCTTTTATGGCCTAGGCAACAACATTCTGATACAAGAATATATTAAGGAAGCAAAAGGAACGGATATCCGGGCATTTGTTGTGGATGGCAAAGTAGTAGGCGCTATGAAACGTACGGCTAAAGAGGGAGAGTTTCGGTCGAATCTCCACCGCGGCGGGAGCGCCGAAATTGTCAAGCTGACACGTGCAGAAAAGCAGACGGCTGTGTCCGCAGCCAAAGCCATGGGACTCACCGTAGCAGGCGTAGACATGCTCCCCTCCGCACGTGGCCCCCTCATCCTGGAGGTCAATTCATCGCCGGGGCTAGAAGGTATTGAGACCGCCACAGGAAAAGACATTGCCTGCGAGATTGTGAAATACCTAGAAGGGCAATATGCTATCACACAGGCCGCAAGAGCCGTAAACACCAAACGCAAGGTGAAAAAAGAGAGCAAACTGTAAGCCCGCTATTTTTAATCTTTCCAAATATGTGTTATGCTAGCATAGTATTAAACCGTATCGCTATATTTGTGTAGAAACCAACTAAAATAGTTATGATGGGTCAAATCATCTTCTTTTGTTTGTTCGCACTCGCCGTAGTAATTTTCGCTAGAAACGCTCGCCGTATCTACAAAAATATAAAGCTTGGCAAAGCAATAAATCGAAGCGACAGACCGGTTGAACGCTTGAAATTGATGTTTCTGGTTGCTTTCGGACAAAAAAAGATGTTCAAGAAGCCACTTCCTGCCTTATTGCATTTAGGTGTATATGTGGGTTTCTGTATTATCAACATCGAGATGCTGGAGATCGTTATCGATGGATTATTCGGCACACATCGTATTTTTTCGTCTTTAGGATCTTTTTATGATGGGCTTATATACGCTTTTGAGTGGCTGGCTTTCGCCGTACTATTCAGTTGTGTGATCTTTCTTATTCGACGAAATTTCCTACATATTTATCGTTTTAGCGGCCGAGAGCTCAAGAACTGGCCAAAAACAGACGCCAATCTTATCCTAATTGCGGAAATCTTACTCATGACGGCGTTTCTTTTCATGAATGCCGCCGACTTTAAACTTCAACAACTTAATCATCCAGCCTATCATCATGCAGGCGCATTTCCCGTCAGCCAGTTTCTACTTCCCTTATTGCCGGAATCTACCTCTATTTTGATAGGAATAGAAAGATTCGCTTGGTGGTTTCATATTATCGGCGTGTTAGCCTTCTTAAACTACCTCCCGATATCGAAGCATTTACATATTATTCTGGCTTTCCCGAACACCTATTTTTCGAAATTGGAACCGAAAGGTAAATTCAACAATATGCCTGCTGTAACCGAAGAAGTAAAAGCGATGCTAGATCCATCACTTCCCCCCCCTACAGGAGAAGTTAGTCGGTTTGGTGTGAAGGACGTACAAGATCTCACTTGGAAAAACCTATTAGACGCCTATACCTGTACCGAATGCGGCCGTTGTACGGCTGCCTGTCCTGCTAACATTACCGGTAAGCTGTTGTCACCTCGTAAAATTATGATGGATACGCGAGATCGACTAGCAGAAGTAGGACAAAATATAGCAAAAAACAGCGCTTTTCAAGATGACAACAAATCACTAATAGATACCTATATCACAAGAGAAGAAATATGGGCGTGCACAACGTGTAACGCCTGTGTAGAAGCATGCCCCGTGAATATTGACCCTTTAGAGATTATTATTGGATTACGCCAATATGCGGTAATGGAGGAATCACAGGCACCCGCGAGCATTAACGCGATGTTCGGCAATCTAGAAAATAACGGAGCTCCCTGGAAGTACGCACAGGCGGATCGTGCTAATTGGAGTAAAGAGTAACACGTGAAGCAAATGTAAAAACAAATCACGAGTCACGAAAAACGAACAACGATTTATGGAAAATCAACTTCATATCCCTACGGTAGCAGAAATGATAGCCAAAGGCGAACGTCCGGATATTTTGTTTTGGGTTGGATGTGCAGGCAGTTTTGACGAGCGTGCCCAGCGTATCACCAAATCTATTTGTAAAATTCTGCACCATGTAGGCATCAAATATGCCATTTTAGGTACAGAAGAAAATTGCACCGGTGATCCCGCAAAAAGAGCGGGAAACGAGTTTCTTTTTCAAATGCAGGCGATGATGAATATAGAGGTCCTAAATGGATACGAAATAACGAAAATTGTCACGGCCTGTCCCCATTGTTTCAATACGCTAAAAAATGAATATCCGAATTTAGGCGGAAATTTCGAAGTTATCCATCACACTCAACTAATCCAATCGTTGATAGCCGAAGGAAAGCTCAAACCTGCTGATGGAAATGAATTCAAAGGAAAGCGCATCACCTACCACGATCCCTGTTATTTAGGTCGCGCCAATGAAGTATATGAAGCCCCCCGGCAAGTATTAGAGGTACTTGATGCAGATCTGGTTGAATTAAAACGTTGTAGGAGCAATGGCCTATGTTGTGGCGCAGGTGGCGCACAAATGTTCAAGGAACCCGAGCCGGGAAGAAAAGATATCAATGTCGAACGTGTGGAAGATGTTATTGAATCGCGGGCAACTATAGTCGCTGCCGCTTGCCCATTCTGTATGACTATGCTACGGGACGGTGTTAAAGCGAAAGAAAAAGAGCAAGAGATTCAGGTACTAGATGTTGCCGAAATTACTGCTAAGGCGAACAAGCTATGACCGACAGACCCCAAACACGCTGCTATGATGCCGCCGAATAATAAAAAATTTACCTTAGGCAGAAGAATCCGAAGTTTCAAATATGCTTTTAAAGGATTACTTCATCTTATCCGTGAAGAACCTAATGCTAGGATACATTTTGTTGCCGGTATTATCGCAATAATCTGCGGATGGTATTTTGACATTGATAAAAGTGAATGGTTAGCGGTAATCTTATGCATCGGAATTGTCTTCACAACAGAAATACTCAATACAGCGGTAGAGAATATCTGTGATTATATATCACCGACGTACCATCACAAAATCAAAATAATCAAAGATCTAGCCGCAGCAGCCGTATTGATAAGCGCTCTTATGTCGGTCGTTATTGCTGTTTATATCTTCGGCCCCAAATTGCTGGCCATATTATAAACAGCACATATTGATTTTTTGCTATTCTGTAGCTTTTTTCAGTGTTTCAATATCGATTTTCTTCATTTTGTAAAAAGCTTCGCTTACTTTAGGTGCAAGCTGCGGATCGGTCATCCAAACGACTAATTGCTTCGGAATCACTTGCCACCACGCCCCAAACTTATCCCTGATCCATCCACACTGGCTTTCTTCCCCACCCGCTGCAAAAGCATTCCAGAAGTGGTCAATTTCTTCCTGTGTTTCACATTCAATGAACATGGAATTTCCCCACGAAAAATGAAAATCATGCCCGTTTCCACCGTCCATTGCCGCCATAACATAATCGTCCAGTACAAACTGCGCGTGCATCACTAAACCTTTCATCTGCCCTTCCTGGTGTTTCATCACACCGTCCAATTTGCTGTTTTTAAACAGCTTTACATAAAAATTCAATGCTTCTTCTGCCTTGCCATTGTATTCTTGGGTGAACATATAAGTCGGAATGAATTTTTGTCCATGCACATCGTCATTTACTTCCCCAAAATACAGTTGCCAAGAAACACCAAATTTGTCCTGAACCCAGCCGTATTTTTCACTCCAGTCATATTTATCAAGTGGCATCAACGTCTTTCCGCCATCCGATAGTCTGTTCCAGATGCTTTCCAGTTCAGCTTTATCTTCCAAAACAACCATATACGAAACAGCAGGATTAGGCTTGATTTCCGGTCCGCCATTAAGCGCCAGAAATTTTTGCCCACTTAGTTCAAACGTCACCACCATTTTTGTGTCTGTCGTGATTTTTCCGTCACCGAATGTGTCCATGTAAAATTGGGCGGCATCTTTTCCGTCCTTGTCGAACCAGATGCAGGGATAAATATTATTTTTCATGATGAAATACGTCTTTAATTTTCATATAAAATATACTTTCAACCTTGCTAAAAGTTTAGCCGTTATGACAACAACAAGTTATAGAAATATTTTGCGAGATAACTTTCCATAAGACAAGAAATCCTAATTAGTGTGTTAATCTTTTTGCCTTTCGCCAGTTCATACACCAATTCATCCAAATACCTTGCTTTCGTACCCTTCTATTAAGGACAATATATATTCCACCAACGTTGTCGAATAATATGTACCAACTTAGTCCATCGGAATACGTCTGAAGACATAGAAAAACGACAATGGCGGTCAATAATTCTGTTAGATGGTGGAAATATTTTATTTTAGAAGAATTTAAATTGAAATAAATTAAAAAAGAAAAACGGATGAAAGCAATCGTCATTGGCGGTACCGGAGCTACGGGAAAGGAACTGGTCGCGCAACTTTTGGAAGACAATCGGTTTGATGCAGTGACCGTATTGGTTCGCAGGGATTTTTTTAGTCAGCAAGCTAAATTGACCGAGATTGTTGTTGATTTTGAAAAACTCAGCGATTATAAAGCGTATATTCAGGGCGATGTCGCTTTCTCCTGTCTCGGCACAACCTTGAAAGATGCAGGTAGTAAAGATGCACAATGGCGGGTAGATCACGATTACCAACTAGAATTTGCATCGATAGCCAAAGCGAGTGGAGTGGAAAGTTTTCTGCTGCTTTCGGCTTTCGGGGCTAACGCTAAGTCTTCTTTATTTTATAATAAAATGAAAGGCTCCTTAGAGGAAAATATTAAAAAGTTAAATTTCACCCAGTTGGTTATTCTTCATCCCGGCGGTATCGAAAGGCCTGACTCCGATCGAAAAGGAGAAAAAGCTATGATCAAATTACTAAAAGCATTCAATGCTATCGGTCTGTTTAAGAGGTATGAACCCCTATCAACAAAGCGATTGGCAAAAGCCATGATAGCTTCCTATTTTAAATTTAAGGAAAGACAAAAGACGGTGATATTGAAAGAAATTAAGGAAGTTTCGGTGTAAAGCCAGCTTGATGCCACTTCTAAATAAAAAGACCTTGCTTTCGCAAGGTCTTTTCCGTTGTGCCCAGGAGCAGATTCGAACTGCCACGCCCTTGCGAGCGCCACCCCCTCAAGATGGTGCGTCTACCAATTTCGCCACCTGGGCATTGCGTTAGCAAAAGTAATGCTTTTTAGGACATTTGAAAAAGATTTCAAGCAATTTTAAGATTATTTCTGTAAGTTATTGTCTATCAAAGTCTGAATAATTCCATCTACCAACCCCACCCTAGGAGCAACAATGTTTTTTAAACGTCCCACTTTCATAATGGTTAGGAAAATCTCAGCAGCTGGGATAATAACATCAGCCCTATCTTGCTTTAACCCCAACACATGAATACGATCCTTCAGCGAATAGGCATTTAAATGTTGATAAATAGCCCGAAGCTTAGCATAAGACATTGGCTTGTCGGCTTTATCATTAGCGATCCGTGAAAGCTTATTGATATTCCCACCTGTTCCGATCCCGTATATGTGTTTATATTTTTTGGTATGCTCCTTTATCCATTGTTTCATATCATCCCAGGTTTCGGGTTTATCCTGGTTATCCAATATTCGGATAGTTCCTAAATTGAAAGATTTGGAAGCCACCAACGTTCCATCTGCAAAAAGCGAGATCTCTGTACTTCCACCTCCCACATCGATATAAAGATAAACTTTATCTGCATTCATCTTGTCTTGAAGATGACTGCTATAAATAATTTTCGCTTCCTTACTGCCATCTATGATTTGAATATCGATACCTACTTTTTGACAAGCCTTCACAATATCTCCGCCATTGTCTGCCTCTCGCATGGCGGAAGTAGCACAAGCCATATAATCAGAAACACGGTAAACATCCATTAGATTCCGAAAAGCTTGCATCGTTTTCACCATATTATCAAATTTAGATTTTGAAATATGATGATCTATAAACGCATCATCGCCTAAGCGTAAAGGTACGCGAATAAGTGCTTCTTTTTTAAACTGGACAGGTTTAGTTTCAGGATTGACTTCCGCAATTAATAATCTAACCGCGTTAGATCCGATGTCTATGGCTCCGTATCTCACAAATAATATTTTTGATGGTGTTGATTATACCTTTTAATAAGTACAATATTAACAAATCCAATATTAATATTGTATTAAGTTAATGTATCTATTTTATTTTTATCTTTCTATTATCTTTACAACCAAAATTAAATCATTACACCATGTCTACAAAAGAACAAAAAATAGCAAATTTTGATCCATCGCAGCCCGGCTTGGCTGATGCTAGCATCTACGGCCTACCGTTTACTGCCGACGAAAGTGAAATTATCGTCGTACCTGTACCGTGGGAAGTAACCGTGAGCTATGGGGAAGGAGCATCACTAGGTGCAGAAACCATTATGGAAGCATCTTTTCAAGTAGACTTACTTCATCAGGAGTTTCCCGATTTATGGAAACTTGGGATATACATGGACGAAGCTCCAGCGCATTGGGTATCCAATAACGAACGATACAAAGAGCTGGCCCAACCTATTATAGAAGCCTTAGAAGCGGGAAAGGATATTCAACAAAGCCCCGAACTGCAAGCAGATTTAGCAATCATCAACGAAGCTTGTGAATCTTTGAATAATGCTTTACATCAACACGTATCAAATTGGTTTGCCAAAGGCAAAAAGGTCATCCTACTCGGTGGTGATCATTCTACTCCGTTAGGATACTACCGGGCTTTAGCTGATAAATATGATAATTTTGGTATTCTTCATTTCGATGCACACATGGATCTTCGCATCGCCTACGAAGGTTTTACCTATTCACACGCTTCTATTATGTACAATGCTATTCAATTACCTCAAGTTAGCAAATTGATTCAGGTAGGGATACGTGATTTTTGTGAACAAGAGGTTTCTGTTGTAAAATCTTCTGATAAAATCCACGTTTTTACTGATGCCGATCTCAAAGCAAAACAATTTGAAGGTAAAACATGGCGGCAACAAGTCGATGAAATGATCGACTTACTTCCCCACAACGTTGCCGTGAGTTTCGACATTGATGCCTTATATAGATGGTATTGCCCAAACACTGGAACACCGGTACCAGGTGGACTATCCTATGAACAAGCGACCTATATGCTGAATACTTTAGCGAATTCCAACAAGAATATTATTGGTATTGACTTAGTCGAGGTAGCACCCGGGGAGACGGATGAATGGGACGGGAATGTCGGCGCACGCCTACTATTCCACCTGTGTGGTGTGTTAGCAAAAAACAATGGATTAGATACCGGTACACCCATTACGTTTTAAATTCGTTTCTTGTCTTATGGCAAGATATCACTTTTTGCAAGCGCTTATCTTTGGTTAACGATAACATGGCTAGCAAGCTGTTTATTGAAAAAATTTAAAATCATGACAAGACTACACGCCTACCTCAATTTTAATGGAAACTGTGAAGAAGCTTTTCAGTTTTACCAAACTGTTTTCGGCGGCCCGCTACAAGGGCTTCATCGATTTGGAGATATGCCCGCAGATCCAAATTTCAGCATCTCCGAAACAGACAAAAACAAAATCATGCACACAGCTTTGCGTATTAACGAGCATGCGATGATTATGGGCTCGGACTGCGTCGAGAGTTTTGGTCAAAAAGCTGTATTTGGTACAGCTAACTATATTATGCTGGACACCGACTCAGCAGAACAGGCACAGGAACTGCATAATAAACTCAGCGTAAATGCACAAACCATGGAAATGGATCTGGGTGAAACATTCTTCGCTGAATTGTTCTCTTCCTTCATAGATCAGTTTGGCATCACTTGGATGATTCACTACGAAGGCAATAAAACAATGTAGTAATCGATAAACTTGAGTCTTTAAAGATTTCTTTTTAAGAAGAAAGAAAAAAAATTATTATTCTTTAGGATTAATTTTGGTTTAAACGATATTATATTTATATTCGAACCGGAAGCACGTAAGCCTAATAAGATAAGCTGCTAGGGAGGGTCGGATAAAAAATTAGATTATTATCTAAAATTTGTATTTGTGGCATAGAATTAGTGTATTAAACTATAAATCTTAAACTTGAATAATAATGAACAAAACAGACTTGATTAAGCATATTGCCAGCGAGGCTGGAATTACGCAGTCACAAGCAGAGAAAGCCGTTAACAGTTTTACAGGAGCCGTATCCTCATCTTTAGCAAAGGGCGAAAACGTGACCTTAATTGGTTTCGGAACTTTTGGTATATCTGATCGTGCTGCTCGCAACGGTAGAAACCCGCAAACGGGTGCTACTATCAAAATAGCTGCGAAAAAACTTCCTAAATTTACGGCAGGTAAGGCTCTTAAAGAGGCCGTAGATGCACCTAAAAAGGGAAAGAAAAAATAGGTTAAAAATAATTACAAAAAAATAGGGAGCCTTGCTCCCTATTTTTTTTTGTAAAAACAACTTACGACAGCCCCGTATGACGTGTATACTTAGCGGATTTTTTACGAGGCTGCGTAAGTTGGGGATCTTATTGGTTACGGCGGTGGTAAAGAAGTCCATGTGTTTCCCGTTCATACCGGGCTGTGTGTCTTAAAATTTGTATTATAAACACACTATAAACGGACACATAGACCACCACCACCTATTGCCAAATATTTTTTTCAGGCTTTCAATCCCACTATATTAAAGAACAATCAAAATCTCTTATAAATTATGTCAAGATCAATTCTTAGCCCCTTATTTTGCTTATAAAAATAAAAATTCGGTTTGCATAAGCTAAGATATATGGTTTCCACTTCAAATATACAACATCTTTTACTAAAAGCAAATATTTATTAAATTTTATTTATACAAAATTTGCGCAAACAATGATTCTATTTGCGATGTGCGACATATCAACCGGGATATACTTATTGGCATCGGCGCTAAACTTCGCGCACGACGCGAAGCATTGTCTTTCTCACAGAATGACATCGCAAATATGACAGGGCTTACCGTCAATACGGTCTCAGCCTTAGAAAAGGGCAAAGGCTCTACATTGAATAACTTCCTACTTATTTGTCGTGCCCTAAAAATACAACCCAAGGACGTTTTTGCAAATGATATAGACCTCACACCGCTCTACACACTTCCTCCATCAACAAAACATAGAATAGATATCACCAAAAAGCTAGACGAACTAGTCAATAACAGTGACTTCTTCCAAACCCCTAAACGAGTTGCAGAAGTTATTGAAAAGCTGGAATCTGATAAAAGTGAGAGCAACAAATTCTCGGTTTATCTCACGGCTTACTGCAAAGAAGGAGAATTAGAATACATTAAAGAAGGCAACATCAAACGTTACGTAAAAAAGAAATAAGTCTCTTTACTTCAACGCAAAGAGACTTATTATTTCTAGCGATCTAGTGTTTTTTTTTAATTATAGCCCGGGTTTTGCAAAACTTCAGCTTCGTTGATATCGATTGCTGCTTGCGGAATGGGACGATAGATCTTATCCTGTCCATCCTGACCACGAAATGCCGCGTCCACACCAACCCGTCGTATGTCAAAGTTATAACGTCCGCACAACTCTTTTAATTTTCCCGTGCGACGTAGTTCCGCCCAACGCAAATATTCGCCAGCAAACTCTTTAGCACTTTCGATCAGCAATCCATCCAACGCTTCACTTTGACTTGATGCATTTGCAATACTTTGTGAAGGCGTAAGTGTACTACCGTCTTTGGCATTTTCAGGGCGGTCCAAAACCCGTTGTACGTATTGTTCTGCCGTCGGAAAATCATTCAAGCCGATACTGGCTTCTGCATATAGAAAATAAGTTTCTGCTTTACGAGCCAATACAATATCCCGTACACTGGCGTGTGTACTGAAGACTTGTCTCGTACTTGGGCTATCAAATTTTTTGATAACCGGCGTACTCATATCTATCTGATAGGCCGCACGATATGCTTGCTCATCATATTTGAACGGATAGTAGCGAAAATTTGGAGCAATCTGGTGTTCTTTTCCAGCAACCCAAGCTAAGGAATCCGCACGCGTGTATTCCCGATCCCATACCCGTGGATAATAAGCCCGAATTAATATTTCATTTTTGTCCTTATTGCCATCATAGTAATCAAAATACTGATCGTAGATCGTCAACATAAACGTCGCATCATACCGAGCATCGTTCTCTTCATAAAACTTATGTAAATTCCAAGCAGGAATCAACGGCGAAGACATATACTTATGATTTAACTCTGCTCCGCCTAGGTAGGGTCCAAATAAAGACTGCTGGTTGTTTCCTTCGCTAACATCGCCGATCGATTTTCCATCGTATTGTACAGCAAACAGTACTTCGTCATTCATTTCATTCGATGGAGACCATAACGCCTCATACGGAATACTGATATTATAACCACCGATTGCTGCTTCTGCGTACGCTTGTGCCTTTGTAAAATCAGCACTTTCTCCTAAATCCCAAGCCCTTGTTAAATAAGCTTTGGCAAGGTAATGATTTGCCGCAGCCTTGCTCACCCGGGCGCGATCATCTTTCAAATCGGGCAATGCTGCTTCCATTTCACGGATAACAAAATCAAAAGACGCTTCTAACGATTGCCGAGGCAAATTTAAACGCGGCCCTTCCAAGGTGGGTTCGTCATTGATAACGATGCCCCCAAACTGCTCAATCAGGGTAAAATGATAGAAAGCGCGCAAAAATCTCAACTCGGCTAACCAGGTTTTTCGCTGCTCTTCATCCACCTCCGTGATATCGTTATAAAAAATCGCCACGTTGATGTTTTGTATAGCTTCATAACAATTTCGATAAAATGTTAGCACATCGCCATTATCAGCAAAAAGCTGCGTATACTCCATCAACGCACGGTTGGCCTGCTCTCTGTTCATTTGATAGATATCCGTCCCACCCAATAAAAGCCATGGAGCTTCCGTACCGAACGTAGTCCGCAATGTAGCATACGAAGAATTTACGATAGACCGATATCCTGCCTCTGTTCGATAAAACTCGTCATTGGTAATACCTCCCCGGTTATCCTCTTCGAGAAACTTAGCACATCCCGATAGCATAAGTACCCCAACAAATAATGTATATACTATTTTTTTCATCTCTTTCTCTTTTAATTAAAATCTAACATTCACCCCCAATTGATACGTCACGTTACTCGGCCCATTTCCGTTACTCAACGCTGTCGTAGCATATTCCGGATCCCAACCTTCATATTTGGTAAAGACAAAAGGATTCAAAATATTGGCATATATACGCATGGACGACATCTTCCATTTCGAAACTATTTCACTTGGCAATGAATAGCCCATCACAATATTCCGAATCTTAACAAAAGAGGCATCGGTATAACGTCCGTTATTACCGTAATAAGGCCCTACATTCTGCGGATGTGGATATTTTGCGTTCTCATTACCTACACCGCTATCCCCCCAAACAGCTTGCGGGCTTCCATCGACATGCGCTCTCCAATTATTCCAATCATAACGTGGCACGCCTGGCGGAATATAATAATCATAATTAATTTTTGGACGACCGCGTTGTGTATTTTGTGGGCCAAATTCTTCTAGGAAGCTATCCGCAACAAAAACGCCTTGACGGGTATATAAGTTAACAGAAAGATCCCAGTTTTTGTAACGAAGGTTGGAGGTCACGCTACCAATCCAATCCGGATAAGGAGAACCTAAGATCACCCGATCGGCTGGTGTTATCTCTCCGTTACCGTCCGTATCAGCAGCAATAGCCTGACCGGGTTGTTGACCATACTGTGCAGCTTCCGCTAACTGATCCATACGCCATAAACCCGTAATCCGATAATCGTATATAACTTCTATAGGCTGACCGATAAAGCGTGCTTCTCCTACGACATCTTCTTTCTTTCCATATAAACTGCGAATTTGGTTTTTATTGTGGGAAAACATAAAAGAGGTTGTCCATTCCCAGTCGTTCCGACTGATATTTGTTGTATGCAACCCTACTTCCACGCCTCGGTTATTGACTGAACCGATATTATCCATCATATACGGCACACCTGATTCAACCGTCAGCGTACGCTGCATCAATAAACCATCAGAAAGCTTGTCGTACAACTCGATATTACCGCGTACGCGATAATTAAATAAACTAAAATCCACCCCTACATTTAATTCTCTCGTTTTTTCCCACGTAATCACCGGATTGATTGGAGGTCCTGACAGGAAGCCTCTCACGGCATCGCCATTAAAATCATACCAGATGATCGAACCCGTTTGCGGCGTCAACTGAGAGCCAAATGCCTCAATACCATTATTATTACCAGAATACCCAAGGCTCGCCCGTAGTTTCAGGTCGTTGACAAACGAGGCATTCTGCATAAAGTTTTCTTCGGATATACGCCATGCTGCTGCCATGGATGGAAATGCAGCCCATTTATTACGCAGCTTGGAACTGCCGTCGTACCGCACCGTACCGGTTAACAGATAACGTCCTTTAAAGTCATAATTCGCACGTGCGGCAAAAGAAAGCAAAGCTGTTTCCGCGTAGGATGTTCCGGATTGATTGGGCGCAAATGAACCACTAAATAGGTTATACCACTGCGATGGGTAAGGCAAATCGTTTGCACCGGCCTGAATCCCCTCTATTCGGGTCTTGTAAGCACTTTGGATCAACGAGACGTCTATCTTATGATCGTCGCCAAAAAGCGTATTATAATTAATGACATTATCCCAAGTCCATTCTAAACTTTCGATATTATTCTGATAAGAAACATCCTGATTTCGCGTTCCGGGCACGATACCATAGTACCGGCCTGTCCGCGTGCGGTTAAGTCTAGGCATGAAGGTACTACGGATCGATAGATTTTCCATCGGACGCAATTCTGCAAAAATATTAGACAATAGATCGTATTGACGAATTTCCTCCGTACCGCTGTTGATTTCGTTCAACGGATTGGGCGAGCTGGTAAAATTTCCTTCCCCTTGAATCGACGCAGCAATACCGGGTTGTGCAATTAGACTACCATTATCGTCGTAGGCATACAATATTGATGGCATACGCAGGATGTCGCGGTAGCCGTACTCACTTCCGGCATTATTCACACCGTGCACAAAATTGATACTTGCTCCGGTACTAAAATAATCAGATGTTTTATGCTCTACCGAAAGTTTCAATGTATATCGATTCAAATCTTCCTTCAGAAAATTTCCGACTTCCTGTTGATATCCTACGCCCAAATTATAGGTTAATTTCTCGGAAGCCCCAGCAATGCCCAGGTAATGGTTTTGTTGTTGCCCTGTCTTCGTCCCCAAGCCCAACCAGTCTTCATACTCTTCATTGTATAGGCGTGATTCCAACAGCGGACTGTTCTGTAAAATAGTGTTTGGCGTTCCTAAAGAATACTGATCATTAGCATAGGTATAAAATGCGGAGGTACGAAAATCAACCCATTCCCGGCCATCCATAAAATTCGGGATCCTGGCCAATTGCCGCACACCGTAATAGCCATCATACGTCACTGTTGTTCGCGTATCTCCCGGTCTGCCGGCATTCTTGGTGGTCACGATAACAACACCGTTTGATCCCCTTGACCCATAGATAGCTGTCGAAGAGGCGTCTTTTAAAACATCAATGTTTTCAATATCGGCGGGGTTCAGAAAATCTATATTTCCAGTAGCAATACCATCTACGATATACAAGGGATTACCACCAGCGATAGAGTTTTGCCCTCTAATCTGGATATTGAACGATCTCCCGGGACGTGTAGATGTACTACTGATATCAACTCCCGGCACCGTACCTTGCAATGCCTCCATGGCAGAGGTCGTTCCGCGCTCCTGTAGTTCCTTACCGCCAACCGAGCCTACTGCCCCCGTGAGATCTCTTTTACGAACACTGCCATATCCTACTGCTACCACTTCATCCAAGATCTGGGCTTCGTCCACGATTAGAACGATATCCAATGTTGTCTCCATTCCTACAGATAAAACTTTGGACTTGTACCCCATCAGATCGACGGCAAGGGTATGCGTTCCTTCTTGCGGAATAGTTAATCTAAAAGTACCATCGGCATCGGTGCTGGCACCTATCGTAGATTCTGCGAGCCGAACGCTTACACCGGCCAATGGAATCCCGTCTTCATCCTTCACAATACCAGTAATCTCTCGATTTTGTCCAAATACGTACACACTGGATAGAAAGGCAAAAAATAAAAATATGAATTTCCTCATAAATGATTTGTTTAAGTAAGATGATGTAATTGTGATTGTGTTGCAATAGT
Organism: Sphingobacterium micropteri; assembly: GCF_014692515.1. Lineage (GTDB taxonomy): Bacteria > Bacteroidota > Bacteroidia > Sphingobacteriales > Sphingobacteriaceae > Sphingobacterium > Sphingobacterium micropteri. The sequence continues at coordinate 229,401 of NZ_JACOIK010000004.1, forward strand.
GATTAGGCTAGTCGTAGAAGAAATGACCTGAAGATAAATACCAAATAGATATCATAACGTTTTATTATATGTTTATTTAACTTGGCCAGCCATTTATCCTTCTCTGAAAGAAGAAAGATAAACAACTAGATTTATAGTATTAGCTTGTTGAAGATAGCGAACTCACCTATAATTCTCGAATTAATCTCCTATTAAAAAAGCGCAATCGTTACCGGCAACGTTTCCGAAAGTCCTGCAAACGAAGATATAGTTACAATGGAGTATTGTCCATTAGCAGGATAATGAACATAGATAACACTTGCATAGCGAACTTTACATCCATAAGGTTCAACTTAAAACACACGGTTAGCTTACGAAAAAGGGCAGTCCAATATGGACTGCCCTTTAGCTTTAGAAAATTTTAGGGATAGCTATCGCTATTTTAAATTATCTCGATAAACCTTTGCTTTTTTCACTTCCGTTTGGATATCCTTACGAGAAGCATCATAACTAAGTACTTTTTCATAATCAGCTACGGCCTTGTTATAGGCATCTGTCGCTTTTGCTTTATTGTAATTAGCTACACCTGCTGTACCCGTCAAAATACCGAGATCACGATATGCTATTGCCCTATTTTGGTAGAGTTTTGCATCGTTTGGCGTGATCGAGACAGCTTTACTGTAATCTTCGATCGCCGTTTTTAATAATTGCTCTTTTGCTGCATTATCTAATTTACTCGCACCCGCAACTGCTAAATTACTGCTAGCTTTAGCTTTATAATAATACGCAGACGTATGTTTTGGATCTAAAGAAATAACTTTCTTAAACGTTTCGATGGCTTTATTATATTCGCCATTATGGAATTGCGAATATCCCAATAAATACTGTACATCCGGATCGTTTGCTTCCGCAGGAAGTGCTTTTTGCAAATGAGAGGATGCTGATTTAAAATCGCCTTCCAATAACGCTTTCTGACCTAAACGAACATTTGGATTGCTATGCTGAGCTTGTTCTTGCGCCTGAACTGTTAATGTAAACAAAGCAAGTGTAGCTGAAGCTAAGCCTAATTTCACTGCTCTCCATGGGTTACTCAAAAATCTCCGTTTCATATAATTTGTTTTATTCTATGCTAATTTTTATTAAACACTATTTTCGTTTGGAATAAATCTCCATTAAATAGTTTAACAACACAATGCGAAGTTATAAACATTTCCACATTTATAACTAAACAAAATGTCTTTATTACCTGCCCAATGCTGCCGATTTAACAGGTTTTATTGTTTATTAACATAAATGATACCAAATTTTAAAGTTGGCATTTCTCTTGCACGTATTGATTCCATTATTACTATCTCAGAAATTAGCAAAAATTCTGACATATTGTCGGAAGAACAAACGTATATATGAATAAAAACGACACATTTGATATCAAACACGTATTTTCTGTCATAAATGAGGACACGGAGTTTTTTCCGTTGTTAAGCTCTCAGGATGAAGAAGAGATGACCAAAGCAGATATACCCGAAATATTACCTATACTCCCCTTACGCAACACCGTACTTTTTCCGGGTGTTGTCATCCCTATTACCGTGGGGCGCGACAAATCTATTAAACTAGTAAAGGAAGCGTACAAGGGGGACCGGACCATCGGCGTCGTGTCTCAAAAAGACATGAATATTGAAGAGCCTACGTTAGACCAACTCTATAAAATCGGTACTGCGGCCAATATCATTAAAATATTGCAAATGCCCGATGGCAATACAACGGTCATTATCCAAGGCAAACAGCGATTTAAAATAACCGAAATGGTTGCGGAAGATCCTTATCTAAAAGCTAAGGTAGAACGGGTTGCGGAGGATAAACCAAAAGTATCTAGCAGGGAGTTTAAGGCACTAATCTCTTCCATTAAAGAGATGGCACTTCAAATTATTCAGCTCTCCCCACACCTTCCTAGTGAGGCGGGTATGGCGATCAAAAATATTGAAAGTCCAACCTTCCTTGTGAATTTTATTTCGTCGAATATGTCTCTGGAAATAAATCAAAAACAAGAACTTCTAGAGACAAAAGACTTTGTGAAGCGCGCCAAAATCCTATTGGAACACCTCACTACCGAAATCCAAATGTTGGAGCTAAAAAATCAAATCCAAAACAAAGTTCGGGTAGATTTAGATAAGCAGCAACGAGATTATTTCTTGAACCAGCAATTAAAAACTATCCAGGAAGAGCTTGGAGGCAATACACCAGACTTGGAAATGCAGGAGTTGGAAGGTCGAGCTAAATTGAAGAAATGGTCGGCAGAAGTACAAAAGCATTTCTATAAAGAACTCGAAAAGCTCGGGCGCATCAATCCGGCTGCCGCCGATTATTCTGTCCAGATTAATTATTTAGAATTATTGCTCGATTTGCCTTGGGGAGAATATACGAAAGACAACTTTGATTTAAACAGAGCGATAAAAATCCTGGATAAGGATCACTATGGATTGGAGAAAGTTAAGCAACGTATTATCGAATACCTAGCCGTATTAAAATTAAAAAATGACATGAAGGCACCTATTCTTTGTTTAGTAGGGCCTCCGGGCGTCGGAAAGACATCCCTTGGAAAATCCATTGCAAAGGCATTAGGACGTAAATATACGCGTATGGCATTAGGTGGAATCCGCGACGAAGCAGAAATCCGTGGGCACCGAAAAACCTATATCGGTGCTATGCCCGGACGTATTATTCAATCACTCAATAAAGCAGGAACATCCAACCCTGTATTTGTTTTGGACGAGATAGACAAATTAGGTGCAGATTTTAAAGGAGATCCGTCATCGGCCCTGTTGGAAGTATTGGATCCAGAGCAAAACACGAATTTTTACGACCATTATGTAGAGATGGAATATGATCTTTCTAAAGTCATGTTTATTGCTACGGCAAATTCATTAAACGGTATCCAACCAGCTTTATTGGACCGTATGGAGATTATCGAAGTAAATGGCTATACGATCGAAGAGAAAATAGAAATCGCGAAAAAACACCTTCTTCCTAAACAACTTCAACAACATGGATTGACAAAAAAGGATATTTCGCTCACAAGCAAAGTGATTGAAAAAATCATTGAGGAATACACCCGAGAATCTGGCGTGCGCGGTTTAGAAAAGAAAATCGGTTCTATCGTACGGGGGATAGCAACTCGCATCGTTATGGAAAAGCAATACAACCCGAAAATAAACCCGCACATGACAGAGGAAATCCTTGGTGCACCTCTATTTGATAAAGATCTGTATGAGGACAACGAGATTGCAGGTGTTGTTACAGGGCTTGCTTGGACGGCAGTAGGTGGTGATATTCTATTTATAGAATCGAGTTTAAGTCCGGGAAAAGGAAAGCTAAACCTAACGGGTAATCTCGGCGACGTGATGAAAGAATCGGCTACTATTGCAATGGCATATCTAAGATCCCATGCGGAAGAATTCGGGATAGACTATCGTGTATTTGACAACTGGGATGTCAATATCCACGTCCCTGCTGGTGCCACGCCAAAAGATGGTCCTTCGGCAGGTGTAACCATGTTAACCGCACTGACCTCTCTTTTCACACAACGAAAGGTGAAAGAAAAACTGGCTATGACTGGAGAGATTACCTTACGCGGCCGCGTACTTCCTGTTGGTGGTATACAGGAAAAAATTCTAGCTGCCAAGCGTGCAAACATTAAGGAGATCATATTGTGTAAAACGAATGAGAAAGATGTTTTGGAAATCAAGGAAGACTATGTTAAAGATTTACAATTCCATTATGTAACCAAAATGTCTGAAGTCATCGATATTGCGCTTTTAAAGCAGCAAGTTAAGCGTCCGAAGGATTTGAATCATACAAATACAAATTAATCCCATAAGCCCGCACATTGTAAAGCGGGCTTTTTTAGAAAGTCGTGAATGCAAAGCATTTTATTTACGTTTGGAATCAATGATTGAACTTTATACAGATGGCGCATCAAGCGGCAATCCAGGCCCAGGAGGGTACGGTACGATATTAAGAACGGTTTATCAAGGCAATAATCCCGTATTTCAAGGCAAACTTATTGAAAAGGAATTTTTCGGCGGTTTTAGAAAAACCACGAACAATCGTATGGAGCTCTTGGCGGTAATAGTAGGCCTGGAAGCCCTAAAAAATACAAATCAAAAAGTCACTATATATTCCGATTCCAAATATGTTATTGACGCCATCGATAAAAAGTGGGTATACGGCTGGATGCAAAAGGGATTTCAGGGCAAAAAAAATAAAGATCTTTGGATGAGGTTGATGAATTTGTACAAACAGCATCAAATTAAGTTAGTTTGGGTAAAAGGTCATGCCGGACATCCGTTAAACGAACGTTGTGATCAACTAGCCGTAAAAGCCTCAAAAGATAAAGCTAATTGGAAGATTGATACGGTGTTTGAAACAACAATATAGAAATATTATTTCGCTGTATAACTTGTCTTTACCGTAATATTCGCTGTTTTATTTCGAGCAGTAGTATTAAATGCGCCCCCATACGAATATTCCTCATTATCATTCTGTCCCGTTATCTGGAAAATCCCTAAATCCGCTTTAATCAAATCGCCTAACGACGAGCCTGCCTCAGTAGCGATGTTTGAAGCACGTTGTTTCGCATTTTCGGAAGCTTGGGAAATCAATTCCAATTTTAGATCTTCCAATTTCGAATAGTAGTAATTAGGAGAATTTGAGCTCAACTCAATACCTTGCGAGATGAGCGTCGAAATTTCTCTCGATGCGTTATCTACTTTATCCAAATCTTTTGATTCGATGCTCACGTTCTGCGACAAATTATAGCCGGTAAATGTATTATAGCTGTTACCTTGTCCGTCTGAATGGTAGGAAAATTCCCTATTGATATTTACCGCATTAAATACAATCTCTTTCGGGTTAATGCCCTGCTGCTCCAAAAATTGCCGTACTAAATCCCGGTCTCTTTTTAATTGCTCTGAAGCTGAACTTAAATCCATGGATTTCCGGCTAAATGAAGCAGACCATTTTACAATGTCCGATTCAAAATCCTTTTTGGCATTTCCCGTAACGTTTATTGTATTACTAATTTTGTACTTATATTTATAGGCATTCGCTAATACCGCGGCGAAAATCACGATCGCCAACGCTCCAATTACAGCTGCAATTATACTAGTTGATTTCATCTGTTTATTTTTTGTTTTTTAGATGTTAGATGGAATTGTATACCAATTTCCATGCCTAAATAAATTGACTTTTTACATTTTAATTATTACTTTCAACGCAAATTAGTTCGTTCATCCCCGATGACACCTGCTGGACCACTACCTCAAGAAGGATATCAATACGTATCCAGTCTATGCAAGCTTCGTCACTATCAAAAATAATTTATACGAATGAAAATTAGTATAGCTTCTACTTTAAGTATCTTATTACTCCTATCCACCGGTTTATTTGCACAAAAACAACCATTAGATCACCGCGTTTATGATAGTTGGAAAAGTATTGTCAATGCAGACGTTAGTAAGACAGGAAAATTTATCCAATATCAGATTACGCCACAAGAAGGCGATGCAATTTTTGAACTCAAAAATAAGGACAATGATCTCCTTTTTTCTTTACCCCGTGTTACCGACGCAAAACTCACACAGGAGGAATCTTTCCTCATTGGTAAGATAAAACCTCTTTTCGAAGAAACAAGACAGGCAAAAATCAAAAAGAAAAAAAATGCGGATATGCCGAAGGATTCTTTAATTATCGTCGACATTCAACATAGAGATCAATGGAAAATCCCAGCTGTGAAGGTCTACAAACTCGCCCAGAATAAAAATGAGTATGTAGCGTTTTTGAGTTCGACTTCTGATTCCATTTCTATACTGCACGTGCGCAACCTTCTCACTGGCGATACACTAAATTTTTGTAAAGTCGATCAATTTGTATGGAGTCCGAACGAAGATTTCCTTTTATTTTCGAAGAAAAATGAACCAAAGGATTCTCTTTCGACCGATGCTGGACTTTATCTCTTTGATATGACGGACAAAAAATTGAAGAAAATCAGTAACGGTCAAGGCAACTATAAAGAACTGCTTTTTGATGATAACGGCAGACAGCTTGCCTTTCTCGCAGACAAAACGCCGGAGAAATCACTCCTCAAAGATTTCAAGCTTTACTATTATACCCCTCAATTAGACACGGCTCGTATTATCGCTAGTCAACAAAGTGTCGGCATGCCCTCCCAATGGTATGTGAGTGGTGACGGGGAACTTAAATTCAGCGCGAATGGCAAAAAGCTATTTTTTGGGCTAGCGCCGATTCCCAAAATAAAAGATACCACCTTAGTCGATTTCGAACATGCACAGATAGACATCTGGCATTGGAAAGATGATTATATTCAACCGCAGCAACTCGCCAATCTAAAACAGGATAAAAGGAAAAATTTCTTGTCCGTAATTTATCCCAATAATGGTAATCGTATCGTGCCACTTGTTGACGAGACATTCAATCGCACGCATATTACAGACGAAGGCGATAACGAATGGGTATTGGCAGCATCTGATTTTGGCAAACGCATAGCCACACAATGGGAAGGTTTTGCGCCAACCGATATCTATGTCGTATCCACGCTATCCGGCCAAAAGCGAACTGTAAAGGAGAATCTAAATGGTTATGCCTATTTATCACCAAAAGGAGATTTTGTACTCTATTTTAATCGTGAAACAGGTAATTGGCATAGCTATCACATTTCCTCCGGAAAAATGGTTCTGTTAAATGATGGTTTGCCGGTGAATTTCGTTGACGAAGAAAACGATTCACCTACCTTACCCGGCGCTTATGGTATAGCCGGCTGGTCTACCGATGGAAAAGATGTATACATTTATGACCGATATGATATATGGAAATTTGATTTAGCAGGAAAACAAAAAGAACTCCTCACCATCGGTGAGGGTCGTGCAATCCAAACCATTTTCCGCTATATCGATTTAAACCGGAGCGATAATCCTCGATACAAGACAACACTTATTCCTGACAAACAACATGTTTTTATCACGGGATTTAACGAAAGCACCAAATATAACGGGGTGTATACCATAAACACCGCTAAAAGTAGAAAGCCAAATGAAATCTTTTGTGCTGGATATACATTTCGAAACTTCAAGAGTACATCAGATGGAGAAACCATTATATATACGAAAGAAAATTATAATTATTCGCCCGATTTATATGTAAGCAAACGATTCAAAAACGAATCGCGTCTTACCGATATAAATCCACAACAAACAACTTACAACTGGGGAACAGCAGAACTGGTACGATGGACGACACCCTCTGGCTTTGAGGCTGAGGGTATTTTATATAAACCTGAGAACTTTGATCCGAACAAGAAATATCCCATTATAGCTTATTTCTATGAAAAGCTAAGCAACGGATTATATACGTATCAAGCTCCTGCTCCCACGCCTTCCCGATTGAATATTCCTTATTATGTAAGTAACGAATATTTGGTATTTGCACCCGATATTCGTTATGAAATCGGATATCCAGGAAAATCCGCGGAGGAATATGTAAATTCTGGCATGCGTTATTTGGCAGAGAATTCTTGGGTGGATTCCACCAAAATGGCCATTCAGGGACAAAGTTGGGGTGGTTACCAGGTAGCGCATCTGATCACGCGGACGAATATGTATGCTGCAGCATGGAGTGGCGCACCTGTCGTCAATATGACATCAGCTTATGGTGGCATCCGTTGGCAGAGCGGCATGTCCAGACAGTTCCAGTACGAACGGACACAATCGAGAATCGGAAAAACACTATGGGAAGATCGTGACCTTTATATAGAAAATTCTCCGCTATTCTTTTTGGATCGTGTAACTACACCTGTTGCAATTATGCACAATGACAGTGATGGTGCGGTGCCTTGGTATCAAGGTATCGAGATGTTCACGGCATTACGACGTTTACAGAAGCCCGTTTGGTTATTAAATTATAATGGGGACGAGCACAACCTTATGAAAAGACAAAACCGAAAAGATATCCAAATTCGGCAAGCGCAGTTCTTTGACCACTTCCTAAAAGACAAACCTGCCGCCAAATGGATCGAATATGGTGTTCCGGCTACAGAAAAAGGAATAGACTGGGGATTTGATTAAAAAAAATCTATATTTTCAACAATAAAACACCTAAAACATAAAAATAATCTATTTTTTTTCATTTTTTTACACTATTTACAAAAAATGATGTACTTTTACATCGAAAAAACAACCGAAACTATAAAAATAACATAAAAAAATGTCAAGCCCAAGATTTAAAGCAGCAGAGTTAGCCATATCTCGTCCGATGGAAGATATGGAAAAAGTAGAATCATTAAAGGCAACTAGTATTTACGGAAAGAATGTATTTACTAATGCGAAGATGAAAGATTACCTCTCGAAAAGTACACACAAAGAACTTGTTCAGATTATCGACGAGGGTACAAAGATTTCAAGAGAACTCGCCGATCAGATTGCACAAGCAATGAAAACATGGGCTATTAGTAATGGAGCGACGCATTACACCCACTGGTTTCAACCGTTGACAGGAACTACAGCAGAAAAGCACGACGCTTTCTTTGAACCTGACGAGAATGGTGAAGCAATTGAAAAATTCACAGGCGATGCCCTTGCACAGCAAGAACCAGATGCGTCCTCATTTCCAAGTGGCGGTATCCGGAACACCTTTGAAGCACGTGGTTACACGGCTTGGGATCCTTCCTCCCCTGCTTTTATCTTTGAGACCGCAGCAGGCAAAACATTATGTATTCCAACCGTATTTGTATCTTATACAGGTGAATCCTTAGATTATAAAGCACCCCTATTAAAAGCAATAGAAGCAATTGATAAAGCTGCTACTGATGTGGTACAATATTTTGACAAGTCTGTAACGAAAGTAAACGCTTCTCTTGGTATCGAACAAGAATATTTTCTAGTAGACCTTTCTTTATTTCATGCACGTCCGGATCTTCAAATTGCCGGCCGTACCCTTTTCGGGCACATGTCTGCAAAAGGACAACAATTGGAAGACCATTATTTTGGCGCTATTCCAGAGCGCGTATTGGCGTATATGGTCGATTTGGAAAATGAAGCATTGAAACTTGGTATTCCATTGAAAACCCGCCATAATGAGGTTGCACCTTCACAATTCGAATGTGCTCCGATGTACGAGGAAATCAACTTAGCTATCGATCACAATCAATTGCTAATGAATTTGATGGAACAAGTAGCAGTACGTCATCACTTTAAAGTATTATTGCACGAAAAGCCATATAGCGGAATTAACGGATCAGGTAAACACAACAACTGGTCATTAATTACCAATACAGGTGTCAACCTACTATCACCGGGCAAGACACCGAAAAACAATTTGATGTTCTTAACGTTTTTCGTGAATACGATTAAAGCCGTATATGAACACGCTGATTTGCTTCGCGCATCCATTGCCAGTCATAGTAATGATCATCGTTTAGGTGCAAACGAGGCTCCTCCGGCAATCATTTCTATTTTCCTAGGGTCTCAATTAGATGAGATCTTGGAAGAAGTAGAATCTGCTCGTGTAGCGAAAAAAGTGAAAAACGATGCTAACTTATGGCATGGTATTCCAAAAATTCCAGATTTGAAGCTGGACAATACAGACCGTAACCGTACGTCTCCTTTTGCCTTCACGGGCAATAAATTTGAATTCCGTGCGGTAGGGTCGTCTGCAAACTCTGCGTTGCCGATGATAGTACTCAATGCTATCGTTGCCAACCAACTTATCGAGTTTAAAACAGAGGTAGACAAACAAATCAAAAAAGGCACGAAAAAAGACCTCGCATTGCTTAATGTTATCCGGAGATACATCAAAGAATCGAAAGCGATTCGTTTTGAAGGAAATGGATATAGCGAAGAATGGGCAATCGAAGCCGAGACACGTGGACTTTCAAACATCAAATCAACACCTAAGGCGTTAGACGTATATGTTAAAGAAGAAAATCTCGCCTTATTTGAAAAGTTAGGCATATATTCAAAACGTGAGTCAGAAGCACGCCATGAGATTTTATTGGAAAATTTCTTTAAGAAACTTCAGATCGAAGCGCGTGTAATTGGCGAAGTGGTAACGAGCCAGATTGCTCCAGTATGCTTCATTTACCAAAATGAACTTATTGAGAATGTAAGAGGCTTGAAAGACTTAGGTTTACCAAAAGAATCCTACAGCTCCCAAATTAATTTAGTAGAACGTATTTCTAAACACACCAACTTGATTTTGGAGAAAGCCGAGGAAATGCGCCAAGCACGGAAACGCGCTAATACGATTGAAGATACACGTGAACTTGCTATTGCTTATGACGAAATTGTCAAGCCTTATTTTGATGAGATTCGTTATCATGTGAACAAATTGGAAAAAATCATTGATGACAATAAATGGCCTCTTCCAAAATTAAGAGAGCTTTTATTCTTAAGATAATACGACTAACTAGCCCTCCAATAATAAAGGCGGCACTCAGCGAAAAACTGAGTGCCTTTTTTTATTTTTTTTCTTCCGCAAAATCTTGCCAACTGTTGTCAATAAGTGCTGCATTTTGTTTACCATCAAACACGACCAATCTATAGTTAAGTGTATAAGTCTGACCGGGTTCCAAAAGCCAGTCCCGGTCTTTTGTTGGCGAAAAATTGAGGAATACATTACCTTTTCCGCCGTTGGCATTTGCATCCCAGATACGTAAAGGCTCGGGGTGATTAAAATTAGTAGGATGAGATAAAATGGCCATACCGCCATATTCATTTTGTGACAACTTTCCCTGCACCATACACCAACGCGCCCTACTACCATCTGTATCATCCCGCGTCTTGCCTTCGGAGGTCAGCACATTACTATTATCACGACCCCAGGACGCTACTGCCCGCCATCCCAAGCCGCCGTATCGGTAGGTAAGCAACCGCAACGGACTGGAAGTAGCACAACGCATTTTAATGGTTATATCAATCCAATAATAGTCAGACTGCCTCTCCGGTAAGTGTACCTTAACCGTTTGCCATTCATGAAGTGCAACCTCTTCGCTTCCATTTTCTTTAAAGACCACATGGTCATGAAGTGCAGTATATTCCGCATCGTGTGCACTGACTTTGTTGTCCAGTAATCGCACGAAACGAACCGTTCCTTCCTTCTTATATAAATTCCAAAAATCAACCGTATCCCCTTCGAATATTGTTTGGGTCCAAGGATTCCAAATACCGTAGTGATGATAATGATCTTTCGGTTGTATCCGTGTGAGTTGCTGTCCTTTTAAGGTGTAAACCGGATGGATAAAGCCGCTGCGTTGATAACTACTATCTTGGTCTTTAGGTGGGTAAACCGTATTGAAATGGTAAGTAAGTAAAGGTTGGTCGTTCTTAAAAATGGTCAGTACACTGTCGATAACCAGTTGAAGACTATCTGTTCGTTTATCATCTTTGGCATAACTAATTTGCACAGGCCGCCCGCATACAAGCACCATTAGCATACTAGCTATATATATCCATAAATTTTTTCTATTTATCATTCGTTTTTGTCTCATAATCAAAATTTAAAAACAGTTTTTACAAACATAACTTTTTATGTGAACAATCTACATTCCTCTTACAAAGGGTTCTAAAAATAATCGTTAAATTTATACCACAAAACACCTCAATTCTATGAACATTTTAGCATTCGCCGCAAGCAATAGCGCCCAGTCTATTAACAAGAAATTGGTAACGAGCGTTAGCAAATACTACAAAGAGTCTGATGACGTTATAGAGATATTGGATTTGAACGATTTTGATATGATACTTTTCTCGAAAGAACGAGAAAAAGAATTGGGTATTCCATCGTTGGCTTATACGTTCGCGGAGAAGATTGATCAGGCAGATTTTATGCTGATTTCTTTTGCCGAAAACAACGGCAACTATAATGTCGCCTATAAAAATATAATAGATTGGGTCTCTAGGATACCAAATCGAAAAATTTTCAAGAACAAGCCAGTTTTTGTAATGGCTACGTCAAACGGAAAAAGAGGAGGACAATCGGTATTGGAAATTGCTATCAACAGATTACCTTTTGATGGTGCAGAGGTATTGGAAAACTATAGTCTCCCGGAGTTTTCGCAAAATTTCGAAGAAGGCAAAGGCGTTACGAACGTAATATTAAGAAGTCAACTAGAAGCTAAAGTCCGAAAAACAAAAAGGATATTAAAACAAAAAATTGAACAAAATAAATAGACAACAAAAACACAATATTATGGCAAAGAAAGTATTATTATTAGTAGGCGACTATGTCGAAGATTACGAAGCCATGGTTCCTTTTCAGGCGATGGAATCGGTAGGAATAAAAGTCGATGCTATCGCACCCGACCGTAAAAGCGGTGATACCGTTCCAACCGCCATACATGATTTTACCGGCGACCAAACCTATAAGGAATTGCGTGGACACAATTTTGCTATTAACAAAGATTTTGACAGTGTAAACGTGGAAGATTATGATGGTTTATATATTGCCGGTGGACGTTCGGCGGAATATATTCGGTTAAATGACCGCGTAATCGAAATCACGAAGCATTTCTTCGAACAAAATAAACCAGTAGCAGCAATTTGTCATGGTATTCAAGTATTGACGACTGCCCGCGTATTGGAAGGTAGAACTTTAACGGCGTATGTCGCCGTGGGTCCCGATATTGAATTGGCAGGCGGAACGTGGAAAAATATTCCGGCAGATCAAGCTGTTGTAGACGGCAACCTAGTTACTTCCCCAGCATGGCCCGGACATCAGGCGATTTTGAAAGAGTTCTATACATTACTGGGTATTACGATAAGTATATAACGAGCCCGACAATACAGATGAAAGGAAAGAAAAAATTTTGGATAATTGCCGTCGGTTTAATTGTCCTATTGGGATACGGAATTTGGGAAGCCTATAACCAACCGTCTATTAAAGATTTACCAGGCGATTTTGAAGAAGTAACATTCGTTCGAAACGAACAGAATAAAGGTGGCATTATGCGCGTTTATGCGGTGACAGTAGGCGACATGGTAAATGCAAAATATGATGCCTGCGCTGATATGTTTCCCACAAATGATTACGGCAGTATAACGAAAATTTATTTTTTCGATAAATCAAAGCCGTTTCCCACCAATTTGACAATCGAACCACCCCATTATGATACAAATCAATATGAGGCGGTGATGATTCTTAAACGAACAGGATCTGACAAAGAATAAATTCCGATAAAGCTTTTCTTTCAACCTTTGGAAAAGATTGAAAGAAAAGCTTTATTATTATTGCTTTGCTCCCTCGAATGTATAGTGGACATCAGTTTCACGCTGTTTGTTGGTACTGATATCGACTGTTTTTGTATCCGTGTGATACCAAAACGAACCTTGCAAATCCCCAATAACGTGATAAATATCCCCTAGATATTCCTCTGCTTGCACCTTAATGGTTTTTTCTGTAACGGCCGAATACGGTTCACCGGTCTTTGCCGTAACTTTTAAATGCTCATTGTCTGCTTTAGTAACCGTAATCACCGCATCAAAAAACTCATTTTGGTCTGTATTCGGCAAATCTCCCCACACCGTCAACTTGCCTTTATACGTTCCTACGGCGATATCAATACTTTTACCATCTGGTTGTTCTGTATCGTCGTCTTTACTACAACCACTTAATGTCACCATTCCGACCAGCAATAAAAACAACAAATGTTGCATTATCCGTTTTACATTCATTTTTTCCATCATTTTATATTCAAATTTTACTAAACAAAATTGAAAAAGAATGATATACAACACAATCGATGTAAACCATGATTTTTGTTCTACCGGTTTACCGTGATATTTCATTTGGTCAAATTATCTTTCATAAATATTCACATATTTGTATATTCAAATAATTAGGTAATGCGTAAATCCAGTTATGTAGCCCTTATTTTCCACATGCTATTGTTCATAGGAACAACTAGCGCTCAACAGCTTCTCCCTCTGGATGAAGACGCCTATTATGAAAAGATACAAAAAGAAGTGTACCATAACCATGATAGTACAAGAATCGACAACTATTTACTGTTATCCGAATACTGGCTACAGAAAGATAGCATAAAATCAAAAGAGGCGCTGCGCCATGCACAACGACTTGCAAAGAAAGACTCCGTTTTATGGGGTCGAACGCTCTTCTACGAAGCACAATATTATAATCAGCAAAATCAAAAAGACAGGGCTAAACAAACTTATGAAGCAGCTATATCCGCATTGGAGAAAAGCGAGCATCCAGCAGATAAGAAGATCTTAGCTGCTACCTGGTACAATTTGGCATTAAATCAATTTGGCAAAAAGGGCTATGATTATGTTGTTGGCATCCTGACCAACAAAGCAATACCCCTAGCATCTGAATTAAAAGATACGTTAATTACAGCGCACTACTATTCGCAATTGGGTTTAGTATTTATGTCCGTAGGTCAATTCGATAAAGCCGAAGAGCAACATTTCAAGGCTTTGGAACTTTTAAAGAACATCGAAGATGAAGGCATTATACACCTCCATACCTATTTTAATCTAGTTAGCAATTATTGTTATAAACCCGATAGTAAACGTGCTAAAATATATCTGGACAAAGCAGCTCACATTCTAAAACCTTACCCCAATTCTCCACATTATCCAAATTATTATTACCAGGAGGGGATGTATTATACGACTACGACCAATGCTACAAAAGCATTGGAAAGCTTAAGTAAGGGAGTGGAACTGGCAAAAAAATATGGACAGATGCAGATTTTACAAATGCTCGAATTTCGCATCTATAATAATTATCTGATGCAACGGGACTATACAAAGGCTAAAGATGTATTGGAAAACATCGTGGAAGATGGTCTGCTAATACGGGAAGCCAATAATAAAAAAATTGTCTTTCAGCAATTGGCTATTGTAAATGAAGCATTAGGCAATTACAAAACTGCTTTCCAATGGCAAAAACAGGCTTCGGTACTCAGTGACAGCTTACAAGAAGCGAATTTGCTGGAGAAAATGAACGAGTTGGAAATCGTACATACCACAACAGAAAAACAAAGGACCATTGATAAACTAAATCTGGAGAAAATCGAAGCTGGCATAGAAAACAGCGATAAAAATTTCAAAATAACCATTCTGGCTGTTACTTTGGCGCTCCTCCTTATCATTTCCCTTTTGATCTACCGAAATTATAGCAAACAGCGAAAGTTAAACCAACAAATACAAATTAACCACAAACAACAACTCCTACAGATTGAAAATGAACGCCGGTTTGAAGCAAGTCAATCTATTCTGCAAGGAGAAGAGCAAGAACGGCATCGCATCGCACAGGATTTGCACGATAGCATGGGCGGTATGTTGGCAAGTATCCGTATGCAACTATCAAAAGATCTGCTGCCCTCAACGGAAAAACGACATACCATTGTTCAGCAGTTGGATCAGGCAATCGTTGAAATGCGTAGAATATCGCGTAATTTAATGCCGGAAACACTCAAAAATTTAGGTTTGGAAATTGCCTTACGTGAATTATGTGAAAGTATGGCAAATAAAAATCTAAAAGTGCAGTTTGAAGCATATAACCTAAGTCGTGATATTCCATTTGAAACAGCGTTGGCTTTCTATCGTATATCCCAGGAATGTATCAGCAATACGCTAAAGCACGCGCATGCCACTATGGTTATTGTGCAGATCAGTCAAGATGATAACAGACTCAACCTCACCATAGAAGACGACGGAAGAGGCTTCGAAAAAAACAAAACACCGCATGGTCTCGGTATAAAAAATATCAAAAATCGGGTAAATCTTATTAATGGCACATTGGAGATGGCGACATCGCAAGGAGAAGGTACAACCATAAATATTGAATGTTATGTTTAGTGATAAGATAAAGTTGGCCATTGTGGACGATCATCCAATGATATTGGAAGGATTGAAATCATTGTTACAGAGTGACACGACGTTGGAGATTTTTACCTTTACAAAGGGCGAAGCCTTTCTGGATTTTATACGCGGAAATACCGTAAACATCGTACTATTGGATATTGTATTAAATGACGGGAGTGGTCTGAATTTTTGTAAAACAATTAAAAAAAATTGGCCCAAAACGGTCGTCATCGGTATAAGCAACCAAGCGGAACGGAGTATTATCTTTCAATTTCTTCAAAATGGAGCCAATGGCTATATTCTTAAGAATGCTGACGCACAAGAAATCATCGATTGTATCCAGGAGGCTTTAAACGGAAAAGTAGCATTCAGCAACGAAGTTCAGCAAATTATTCTAAGCCAACCCCATGATGCATTGGAGATACCAAAATTAACCAAAAGGGAAAAGCAAATATTAACAGCCATCTCATCCGGATACACCACGCCACAAATAGCAGAAATGCTTTTTGTAAGTCCGATGACAATCGAAACACATCGACGAAATCTGCTCCAAAAATTCAAAGCAAAAAATATGATTGAATTGGTTCGTATTGCAACAGAATACAAACTTCTTTAGATTAGGCTATCTTTTTCGAGTATGCGTCGCAATAAACTCTTTAGGAGAGACTTTCATGACATGCAGAAACACCCTGTTAAAATGAACCGCCGTATTAAATCCACATTGATATGCCGTTTCCGCAATACTCTCCACTTTGTTATTGACAAGCAGCTGACAGGCACTTTCAATCCGTATTTCGTTAAGGAAAGAGACAAATGTTTTTTGGGTATGCTTTTTAAAAAACTTACAAAAAGCCGTTGGTGTTAAGTGGATGAGTGCCGAAATTTCTTCGATAGAGATATTTCTCTTATAATTTTCCAAGGCATATTTAATTACCGTGTTAATACGGAGACCATCGGCATCGTGAAAATTCACTTTGCTCACACCCGAATACATCGATATAAAATGATCTTGATGAACCACTAACGCTTTAAATATCTGGATAACCTTAATCAGTTTCGATGGGCCACCATCCGTACCCAGCGGCAGAAACAATTCTTTCAACGGTTTAGCAAATTGTTCTGGCAAGAGTTTACTAGCATCTAGGTTATAAAAAAGTGATTTGATTGCCTGCATTTCCGTCATATCAAAAAACGGATGTAGTTTTTCCAATGAGAAAAAAAGATGAATAACATGTATTTGGGAAGGCGCGGTAATACGTTCATCTTTAAAAAACATATGCGGGTCATTCGGTTTGACCAGAAATATCTGGTTTTCCAAACAAGGACGTATCAAGTTTCCCAACATAAAAGCACCACCACCCTCCACTATATAGGTAATCTGAAATTCCCGATGACGGTGGTAATATTCGTAAAAATTGGTATCGGTGTTGTCCATGACGTAAAAAGCTTCGTCACCCCGTACAGGCACCGTAAATTCAATTGGTTTTCTATGCTCGGAAGTCTTCATAATGAAACAGCCCACGATTTAAATCGTGGGCTATAGTAATAATTAACCTAAGAACGGATAACGGTAATCCATTTCCGGATGGAATGTTTCCTTAATGGTACGTGGAGAAACCCAACGTAATAAGTTGATCATCGAACCTGCTTTGTCGTTTGTGCCAGATCCCCTTGCACCACCAAACGGTTGTTGGCCAACTACCGCTCCAGTACATTTATCATTAATATAGAAATTACCCGCCGCATTCCGCAATGCATAAGCAGCTTCATCAATTGCATAACGGCACTGTGATATAATAGAGCCCGTCAACGCATAAATAGATGTTTTATCGACCAATTCCAACGTTTCTGCCCATTTGTCGTCTTCATAAACATAGACTGTCAACACCGGCCCGAATAACTCCTCACTCATCGTCTCATAATCTGCCTTTTTAGCCAAGATAACGGTAGGATGAATAAAATAACCTTTCGATTTATCGTATTCGCCACCAATGACAACTTCCGCATCAGCAGCGTTTTTTGCAGAATCTATATAAGACGTAATCTTATCAAATGCCTTTTCATCAATAACAGCATTAATAAAATTGCTAAAATCTTCCGTTCCACCGATTTTGAACGATTGTATATCTTTTTCCATACGCGGCCGAAGATCATTCCACAACGATTTCGGAATGTAAGCACGTGAAGCTGCAGAACATTTTTGTCCTTGAAATTCAAATGCACCACGAAGCAATGCCGTATTTAATACTTCAACGTCAGCCGATGGATGTGCTAAGATAAAATCTTTGCCACCTGTCTCCCCTACGATACGTGGATAGGTCTTATAACGGTCGATGTTCTCCCCTATCGTTTTCCAGATATTCTGGAAAACACCCGTAGAACCCGTAAAGTGGATACCTGCAAAATCGGGATGTTTAAAGATCACATCACCCGCGTCCGGGCCAGACACATATACTAAGTTAATTACACCTGCAGGAAGACCCGCTTCGATGAAGACCTCCATGATGACATTTGCAGAATAAATCTGTGTATTCGACGGTTTCCATACCACGACATTTCCCATCATCGCCACACAAGAAGGTAGGTTACCAGCAATTGCCGTAAAGTTGAAGGGTGTCAATGCAAAAACAAATCCTTCCAACGGACGTTGTTCGACCCTATTCCAAACGCCTTTTGCATTCGCAGGAGGTTGTTGGCTATAGATTTCGGTCATATAGGCTACATTAAAACGCAAGAAATCTGCAAGTTCACAGGCAGAATCAATTTCAGCTTGATAAGCATTTTTAGATTGCCCCAACATCGTGGCTGCATTAATTTTATAGCGATATTTAGTAGATATCAATTCTGCAGCTTTTAAAAAAACAGCGGCACGTTGCTCCCAAGGCAGGTTTTCCCATTTTTCTTTTGCAGTCAGCGCAGCATGGATAGCATCTTCTACATGACTTTTTGTACCCTCATGGTAGTATCCCAAAACATGTTGATGATCGTGTGGAGGTGTTAACTTCGCCTTATTCCCAGTGCGCACTTCCTTTCCGCCGATATACATCGGAACATCCACCTCCTGTGCTCTCGCTTCCGTTATCGCTGCTTCTAACAAGGTCCTTTCCTTTGTACCAGGAGCATACGAATTAACGGGCTCATTAACTGGTGTAGGAACATTAAAAAATCCTTTTAACATAACTGTGCTCTTTTAAATTTGAGATAAAGTTACCTATTCTATATGACCCCAAATTTACGCATTATGTTTTTATATAAACATATATTGCTTTATTGAAGATAGAATGAAAGAACCAAAGGAAAAAATATGTTGTTAATATTTTATTTTGAGTACAGTGAAGATTTTAGACCATAACCAAATCGGACCTACCGTCAGCAAGCGCCAAATCGCCGCAGGAGGAATTGCCGTAGGTTCTTTTTTCGCTTGAAAGGTAGCCCCCACGATGCCGATAAGCGTGAGCACGGTGCATACTAACCATACCGCAGGGCCACCATCACGTTCCACATATTCCAACTGAACAATACAGAAGCTCATCACCCCAATGGTAAAAAGCATGGCGTATGATAGTGTGGGCGCCAGCCGCAAATACAAATAGATGATAATGGCGATATAAAAAGAACCCCAGTTCAAGAAGGTATCCATATTCGTCCGAACCAAGAAGCCAAGTTTAGGAAACGGAATCATCCAGATTAACCCCATCACGCCAAAGAATGCCAACGCAATAAATACCGCATATACAATTTTATTGCCCGTTGCAAATTTTTGGTCCATTTCGTAGAAAATACGGTCTACAGGTCTCTCAAATGTCGGTTTGTTAGGAGCTTTCCTCTGTTTTTTGTTCATACTTCAAAGGTACAAATATTTGATCTAACCTTTATGTTGCTGCTGCTTCCTATTCATCCAATAAAAAACCACTGGCAGCACCGTAAAACTCAAGAGCAGACAGATCAGTAACCCTCCGACGATCATAATAGCGAGCGGCTTTTGGATTTCCGATCCCATGCCCGTCGACATAGCCGCGGGTAATAACCCCATAGATCCCATGAGTGCAATCATAACCACCGGGCGTATCCGACTTTTAACACCGGCATAAATAGCCGGCAAAAGTTCCATCCGTTGGCGGAGGTTATCTCGTATCACGCCAAGTAAAACAATACCATCAATCGTGGCTACACCAAATAGAATAATAAAACCGATTCCTGCCGAGATACCAAAGATCGTACCCGTTACCCATAACGAAACAAATCCACCAATAAATGCAAATGCCAACGTTAAAGAAGACACCAAAGTGTCTTTGAGATTCCCAAAATTGAAATAGAGCAACAATAATATTAACGCGAGACTCACCGGAACAACCAACGATAGCTGCTTAGCTGCCCGCTCTTTACTTTCAAACTCACCTGCCCATTCCATATAATTTTCTTTAGGTAAAGACACTTCCTGTTCCACCACTTCTTTTGCATCGGCAATCGTACTGCCCAAATCACGTCCGTCGATACTAAACCCAATGCCGATATAGCGGCTATTCCCCTCACGGTAAATAAATGCGGCTCCCGTTTCATAACTGATCGTAGCAATCTCTTGCAGCGGGATGCCGCGACCACTACTACTCGGAATTAAAATATTGCTGATCTTTTCGGGGGTATCGCGATAGTGTTCATCGAAACGCAGCACAATATCAAACTGCCTATCTCCTTCATAAAATTTTGTGGCAGCCTGTCCACCAATTGTCATGGCGACGACCGCCTGTACATCGGCCGTAAACAATCCATATTTCGCCATTTCTGAATCATGGAGCTGAATGCGTAATTCCGGTAACCCGATATTTTTATAGACGTTAATATCCGTAATACCTCGTACTTTTCCGATAGCGGACGCAACTTGATCCGCATAATTTTCCAGATCGTACAAATCATCACCAAATATTTTGATAACCAACGAACTTTTCACGCCCGCTACAAATTCTTCCACATTATCTTGTATCGGCTGACTAAAACCGAAGTTAATGCCGGGATAATGTGCAAGCTTCTCCCGCAATTCCCTGATGATATCATCCTTTTTCACCTTCCGTTCCCATTGCTTCTCGTCTTTCAGTTGTACATTGAACTCAATGTTAAAGAAACCTGTAGGATCTGTTCCATCGTTTGGCCGTCCGGTTTGGGTCAATATAAAATCAATCTCTTCACAACCCTCTTCCATGATTGCCTTCATCTCTTTTGTTAATCTAGTAGATTCGCGGAGGTTGACGCTATTCGGTAATGTCGCACGTATATAGATCGCACCTTCATTTAGTTTAGGTAAAAATTCCGATCCGTAATGCAAAAATTTGAATAAACAAAGTATCAGAATCCCCAGAAAAACAGTAATGGTGGTCTTTTTATAGCGAAAACTGGTTTTAAACAACCCGAAAATGGTTCGCTGGAAAAATCGGGTCACGATATTTTCACGCTCTTCTATATGTTTCGTGAACAACAGTTTACACATCGCAGGGACATAGGTCAAGCTCAAAATCAACGACCCCAATAAAGCATATGCCAATGTAAACGCCAGCGGTGTAAACATTTTCCCTTCTACCTTTTGAAAAGAAAAAATCGGAAGCAAGGCGACAATCAGAATAACGAGGGCAAAAAAGATATAGGATGCGACACTTCCAGCACTTTTCTTAATCACGCCCAGTTTACTCATTTTAGCAAAACGTTCCGGTCCCACACGATGCGATAAACCCGCCAAGGCGACGAATACGGTCTCTACAATCACTAATGTCCCCTCTAACAGCAAACCAAAATCCAAAGACCCCATCGAAATCAAGTTTGCGGGTAAACCTTGAATTTTCAACATAATGATAGCAAAGAGGAAAGACAACGGAATAACGGAAGCTACGATAAAGGTTGATTTCCAATTGTACAGAAAAATAAAAACAATTAAAGAAACCAGTAGAATACCTTCTATCAGATTGTGAGAGACGGTACGGACGGTGTTGTCGACCAAAAGCGTACGATCGATTACCGGTTCGATGTGTACCCCCTCCGGCAATGTCCGCTGATTTAACTCTTCGATTTTGGTTTTTAAATGGGTAATGACTTCGGATGGGTTCTCGCCACGCAACATCACGACAATGCCCTGTACCAGGTCATCCTCGTGCCCAAGACCTACCTGCCCTAAACGTGGCTTATGGGAAATATCCACATCGGCTACATGTTTTATCAAAATCGGTGTCGCACCGTTAAGCTTAATGGTGATATTACCGATATCTTCCAGCTTATCCAGTAACCCGACACCACGTACTACATAAGCTTGGTCACCCTGCTCGATGACATCCCCTCCTACATTGATATTCGATTTTGATACCGCTTCATACACATCTAAAGGCGATAAATCATAATTTTTTAGTTCTGCAGGGTGGATTTTGATCTCATAAATCTTCTCTTCCCCTCCGAAACTGACAATATCTGCGACACCGGGAACACTGAGCAGTTCGCGTTCGATAACCCAGTCCTGTAAGGCCGTGATTTCTTTAATAGGCAGATTTCCTTTTATCACATAGCGAAAGATTTCCCCCGTTGCGCCGGAGGGCGGCTCTATTTCCGCACTTGCTCCGTCCGGTAAATCCACACCCGACAATTTGCTGGACACATATTGCTGCGCATAGAAATCCGCTACCCCATCCTCAAATTGCACGGTGACAACGGATAGCCCAAAAAGTGAAATAGACCGGATATTAGACTTATGCGGAATACTATTCAATTCCTTGGTAATGGGCAGCGTGATTAATTTTTCCATTTCCTCTGCACTACGTCCAGCCCATTGCGTAATAACACGAGCCCGCGTATTTGTTACATCGGGGAATGCCTCCACCGCTGTGTGACGCAGGGCATAAATACCGCCAAATAGCAAGATCATCACAGCAAATAGGACCAATGTGGTATGCTGCAACGAGAACGTAACGATGCTTTGTACTAACTTCTTCATGCTTTATTTATTCAACTGCTCAAAAATCAATAAGGCATTTGAGGCAATGACCTGCTCGTTTGGCTTAAGTTTTTCCTTTATAAACGTATATTCTTCGTTACGTCCAACGGTCGATATGGGTCTAATTTCCATATCACAGCTATCCCGATATATCACGATGTACTCTTTGTTATTGCTGAACACTTTCGCGGTGTTTGGAATCGCAAATGCGTTTCCCGCTTTATTTTCTAAATCAATAATAATATCTGCACTCAATCCCGGCATCAAATCCAAATGGGGATTAGCCAACACCACCCGAGCTTTGAGCACATGTTCGTTATCATCAAAGGCATTGTATATTTTATCTATTTTTCCAGCATAAAACTTATCCGGATAGGCAATCGTGCGGACTTTCACAGAATTACCCAATGCAATATGACGTAAATTACTGGCATAGATATTAACCATCACCCATACCTCTTTCAAATTGGAGATAGAAAACAGCGGTGCACTGTCCTCGGCCACATTTTGGCCCGGACTAATCGACTTTTGGATAATGTAACCATCTTTCGGCGCCAGAATATGAAAAGCATCTTTTCCAGCTGCCCGATATAGCGATAGGCTTTCCGTTGCCCGGTCGAATTCTATCCTAGCACTCTCCAATTCGTGTTCGGCCGCAAGTACATCGGGCGTCGCCAACAGTCCGTCTGCAGCAAGTTCTTTCTTAGTTTTAACTTGCTTTTCCAACAGACTAATTTGATTTTGTTGGTAGCGCTGTTGCTGATAGAGTTCCTGAATCTGTGTGGATTTTATGGTTGCCAATACTTGTCCTTTATGCACTTGGTCGCCCAATTCAAAGTCTACCTGTTCTACCACACCCGATAACAAGCTACGAAACGCCATCCTATCATTTTCATTATATTCTATCTTTCCTGACAAAGTCAACTGTTCGGTAACTGGACGTTCTTCTACAGCAATTATTTCCGTCGATTGGCGTAATCCTTCATGCAGACAAAACGTTGCTGGTTTTGTCGTTTCTGATTGTTTCTCTTCTGCTTTCGGGGAGCAGGAGACAAATGCACAACATATCCCGATGATATGTCCGTAAATTATTTTCCGCATAACTTCTTAAAAATCTTTACCGATTAGATATTGTAGTTCCTCAAACGTGTTATTGTAATTTTGCCACAACTCCAGAAATGACTGTCTTGCCTCTCGATGCGACTGTACATAGTCTATAAATTCCAACAACGTAACCTGACGATTTTCGAGGTGTTTCCGATAGCTTTCCACCATGGTATCCTGTTCGCCTTCCATTTCACTTGACCATTGATTTAGCACGTTCTCGTATTTTAAAAGTTGACTTTTATAGCGTTGCACGGTTTGTTCCAACTCCCATTGCAATGCCGTATACGTTAGCTGCTCTTGGTCTATCTGATGTTTGGCGCGCTGTATATTCCCTTTGTTTCTGTTAAAAACCGGTAAATCTATCTGTATCCCCAAACCAATGAAATCCTGCATAATATTTCCACCACGATCATATCCCAATTGCAGTATTACATCCGGAGTTCTTTGGGCCGTCTCCAGTTCCAATTGCTGTTTCGCCATTTCGATTGCTGTTGACTGCTTCTTCATCCCGATATTTTGGTCGGCTATCAAACTGGTTACATCTTTGGGCAACAGCAGCGTGCGGCTTACAAATGATTCCTCTACCAATAACTTCTCTATTTCCAAGCCATTTATTCCCGTCAGGATCCGTAAAGTGGATAGACTTGATTCGGCATCTGCCTCTAGGTCTGCCAAATCTTTTTGCATGCGCCGTAATTCATTATGTATACGATTATAGTCTACTTTGGACACATTTTCCTGCTGAACCTGCCTTAGGTATTGTTTTTCCAGTTGCTCAAATAGCTTCACCATACCGACAAGCTGGGTTTGGCTGTGTTTTAAGGATACCAGATGATGGAAATGCTGGCGAAGCTCCTTTTTTAGTTCACGGACGAGTTCTTCAAATTCGTAGACGGCCACACGATGTTCCAAGCGTTTGATCGCGACCCGTTTCTTTCGTTTTCCGGCCGTTTCGATCAACTGCTCCAATTCTACGGATACCTGCTGAGTTTTGCCGTACCGTCCTAAAAGAGGCGATAACACCTCACTACCCGCGTTTGCCCAAAGGTTTACTTCACTAACTGCCAAACTAGGATTTGCCCATACCTTTTCCTGCACAATCTCTGCTTCTGCTTTGCTGACTTCAAACTTGGCTGCCAATAACAGATAATTTTCCTTCAGAAAACTCGCTTCCAGCTGTGATAGACTATAAAATTGTGCGTGGCTAAGCGATACCACGAAAAAGAATAGGATAACTATATAAAATCTCACCTCAAATCTATTTCCGGCAAAGTTATGCGGACAGTATTAAGGTAAACTTTGAGATAGATTAGAGTTTGATTAGAAATACAATTGGACGGTTGTACCTTTCTCTTTTGATATAATATACATTTCTATATGATGCAACGAAAAAATAATATTCGCCATCGATAAGCCTATACCTTTCCCTTGATATT
The DNA here is from genome assembly GCF_014692515.1 of Sphingobacterium micropteri. Taxonomy (GTDB): domain Bacteria; phylum Bacteroidota; class Bacteroidia; order Sphingobacteriales; family Sphingobacteriaceae; genus Sphingobacterium; species Sphingobacterium micropteri. Next base: position 254,786 of record NZ_JACOIK010000004.1, read on the forward strand.
TTCGTGCATTGTTAGCACGATAAAAATTCTGTCGGATATACTGCATATCATCTTCGGGTATACCGATTCCCTGATCGATAATCGCTATCACCAGTTTCCCCGCTTGGTCTTGAAAAAGAACGCGAACCATTTGGTTATCCGAATATTTAATAGCATTCTCCAATATATTTCCAAAAGCAAGTTCCAACAATTTATCGTTTGCTTCCACGGTTAGCAGGCTACTATTTTTCACTTGGATATCCACCTCGATACGCGCGTCATGATAAAGTACCATATTCTCAATCACCTGCCACATCACCTCGTCTACACGGATGGGTTTTAATTCAAAGTTCGTCTTTGCGCCGGAGAGAAGCATCATCTGTTCGAGCGTATCCTGCAAATCCAATGTATATTGCTCTAATTGGGCAATCGTATTTTTATATTCTTCGACTGAGCGCGGCTTACTCTCGGTTACTTCCAGTGTACCTAATAATGCCGTTATCGGCGTACGCAATTCGTGTGACACATAATCAATAAAGTTCTTCTGTACATGGAATGTCTCCGCAATACGTTTTACAAAGTGATTATAGGTGTTCACGAGATCTTCGATTTCCGCATACGTCTTCGTCAGTGACAGGGGTTTATTAAAGTTTTTACTGTCCCGTTCCCGAATTTGATCTATAATTTTTATAATGGGCTGGTAGGCAATATGACTTAAATACCGAGAAAACAGAAAGATAAATGCAACACTCGATAGAAATACGGCGATGAGGATGTGAAAGAGCGAAAGCATCTGTGCGTTAAACGCATCTTTCGGCTCGCGGGTGATCACCACGAAATCTCCCTGATTATCCCGATAGAAAATTCCATGGTAAAAAAAAGTGTCGGTTTTGAAAAAACTATTTTCAGCACGACGTACCTCGGTCAAAAAATCGGGAGAAATCTGTTCAGTCGTTGGCATATCCCCGTTAAATACACGGCCTGTACTATCAAATATCGCGATATTCCGTCTGGAGATCGTACGATGTAACTGATTTTTAATGGTGGTATGTTCTGGAAGCGATAGTTCATCTTGTTCCAAATAATAAATCGCAGCCAATAATGATTTGCTTTCCAGCGATTGACGTTCTTTCCGTTCCATCTGTGCATAGTACGAAAAGTAGATCACGACCGAGAAAATCAGCATGATAACACCAAATATTACAACAGCATATAGGGATAACCGATGTCTTAGCTTCATAATGCTACCCTTTAAACATATAACCTACACCTTTCACCGTGAAGATGTATTTCTCATCCTGTTTTTCGATTTTGCTTCGTAGATAGGAAATATATACATCGACTACATTTGTATGGTTATCAAACGTAATTCCCCACACCGCATTTAACATCTGTACCCTACTCACCGTTTTTCCTATATTCTCCACCAGATAGATAAGCAATTTATATTCCCGGGGAGATAGCTCCACAGGCTCTCCTGCCCATGTTACTTTATATTGCTCCCGATTGATGTGTAATTGACCAAATTGTAGCTCGGCTTTGGGCGTCTCCAATTGCTCATATTGCCGTCTACGTGTAAGCGCCCGGATACGAGAGATCAGTTCATCAAAATGAAAAGGTTTCGTGAGATAATCATCAGCACCATAGTCCAATGCCGATATTTTGTCCTGCACACTGTTCAATGCACTTAACATCAAGATAGGCGTATAAACTTTTTTGTAACGCAAGGCCTGCAAAAGTTGTACGCCATCCATATCGGCCAACATAATATCCAAAATGATCAGATCCCACTCGATATTGATGTATTGCTTCAATACATCTTCTGCATTTTTACATAACGTAACCAGATAACCACATTCCTCCAACCCTTTTACCAAAAAATTACTGATTCGATTATCGTCTTCTACTACAAGAATTTGCATAAGCTGATATTTACCCAAAAATAAGGAATTTGCATAAAGAAGTCTTAAAAGGATGTCTTTTCTAATCTATCTTTAACATACAAAAAAAGCTGCCTTTTCGAGGCAGCTATACTTTTGATCTATTTAACAATTAACTATTTCGCGTAGGCAACAGACCTGGTTTCGCGAATAACCGTTACTTTGACTTGACCCGGATACGTCATCTCTGTTTGGATACGGTTGGATATATCCGCTGCCAGAATCTCTGCCTGGGCATCAGACACTTTCTCTGATTCGACGACGACGCGCAATTCGCGACCCGCTTGAATAGCGAACGTCTTTTCCACTCCAGGATAAGAAAGAGCAAGCTCTTCTAGTTCTTTCAAACGCTTAATATAGCTTTCTACCACTTCGCGACGTGCACCAGGACGCGCACCCGAAATCGCATCACATGCTTGGACAACAGGCGAAATCAACGAAGTCATCTCTATTTCATCGTGGTGTGCACCAATAGCATTGCAAACTTCCGGATGTTCTTTATACTTTTCAGCCAATTGCATACCCAAAATAGCGTGTGGCAATTCCGGATTATCGTCGGGCACTTTTCCAATATCGTGTAAAAGACCTGCACGTTTCGCGTGTTTCACGTTTAGGCCAAGTTCTGCCGCCATTGTCGCCGCAAAATTGGCAACTTCGCGGGAGTGTTGCAACAAATTTTGTCCGTAAGAAGAACGATAGCGCATACGCCCAACCATACGTATCAACTCCGGATGAAGACCATGTATACCTAAATCGATTACCGTACGCTCGCCAATTTCAACGATTTCATCTTCAATTTGCGTACGTGTCTTTGCGACGACCTCTTCGATACGCGCCGGGTGAATACGTCCGTCGGTAACCAATCGGTGTAATGACAAACGGGCAATCTCACGGCGTACGGGATCGAATCCGGACAATATAATCGCTTCCGGTGTATCGTCTACAATGATTTCAACACCCGTTGCCGCTTCCAACGCACGAATATTTCGTCCTTCACGACCAATGATACGTCCTTTTATTTCATCATTCTCAATATTGAAAATAGATACCGTATTTTCGATAGCAGATTCTGTTGCTGTCCGTTGAATCGTCTGGATAACCACCTTTTTCGCTTCCTTTGATGCCGTCAGCTTCGCTTCATCCACAATATCTTTGATTTGCATGATCGCTTGCGACCGTGCTTCCTCACGTAGCGAGTTGACCAATTGCTCTCTGGCTTCTTGAGCAGATAGACCGGCAATTGTTTCCAATTGTTTGATGTGCTGATTCTTCAGTTGATCTACTTCTTCTGATTTCCGCTCGTTGAGTTCGATCAAATGATCCAGCTTTTTATTTCTATTGTCCAACTCTTGCTTTTCACGATTTAAACTTTCCAGCTTTTGATTCAACGATTGCTCTTTCTGCCGAATCGTATTCTCTTTTTGCGCCACCGTACTGTTGCGTTGGGTAACTTCTTTCTCATGTTCTGCTTTCAGTTGCAAGAACTTCTCTTTTGCTTCGAGATTACGCTGTTTTTTGTGATGTTCAGCCTGTTTTTCAGCCTCTTTAATAATACTTTCCGCCTTTTCCCGAGCCGCTTGTTCTTGTTTTTTGAAGACCCCCTGCAACAAAAAACGACCAATAACGACACCTATGATAAGCGAAATTATAATCGAAATAATAGTAATTAAATCCATTGTTTATTTATGATATATTTATTTATTATGTGTGATTAACTTCGTTGAGCTCGCAAGCCCCGTTAACTTTGTTGAGCCCTTCGGGGTTCGCGATTTGTTACTCGTGACCAGGAACTAACCACTGGTTACTGATCACTATTTAAAAAAAAACCGCAATTAAATGTAACAGGTCCCATGTATTATTAAACTTCGATTACACATGATTTGAGCAATTGATCATGACCTAGATGGCTTTCGCAAAATGGCCTACATCTTGTTTTCGCTCGTGATATTGAAGCGTTAAGTTTAAAATAGTGACAACCCGAATTTAATTGCGGCAAATTCGTCGTTATAAAGCTCTGAAATAAAGAACGATATATTTATTTTCTAAAGAAATCCGTTAACATAGCATCCAATTCGTGAACCTTCTCTTCCAATCCATCCTCCTGTTGTTGTGCGTTACGCTCCGCCTTTATCATTCCGGTAGCATATTGCAATACACACATCGACAATAAGTCTTGTTTATCACGAACTGCATAATTTTCCTGCAATTCCTTTATTTTTTCATTAATTAATTTCGCAGCGTATCTAATTACCTCTTCTTCTTCCGTCGCCACTCTCAGTGGATAAACACGGTCTGCGATATTTATTTTTATGGAAATTTCTCCCATGTTTTTTGAGCTTAAATAACGTAACAGGCTTCTGTTTCTTCTCTTCCCTTTACTTCAACAAGCCTATACATCTGTCTATTTCTCGCACAAAATCGTTAATTTTTTGCTTTGTGTCAAGTATTTTTTCATTTATAGCTTCTTTATCTACCTCGGATTCATCCAATGTTTTCGCAACTGCCAAAGCCTTAACCTTTTCCTCCAGTTGTTGTACTTTATTTGTACTCGTCTGGAATGCTACCTGTAAAGATTGTACTTCTAGTTTTAACAAATCATTTTCTTCCTGTAAGGCATCGCACAACTGAATAAGATTCTTCGTCTTCTCGACGATAACATTCATTTGTGTAGATAGTCCAGCCATATAATCTTTTCTCGCAATTAATCGTTAAACGTATCCATTAGCGCACTATCGCACCAATCTGTTGTTCAAAGTTAAGCATTAATTTTTTAATTATAGCCTCAATTTGTTTGTCATTTAACGTTTTTTCTTCGTCCTGCAGCGTAAAACTTAATGCGTAGGATTTTTTTCCTTCCGGAAGGCCCGAGCCTTTATAAACGTCAAAGATGTTGATCTCTTTTAGTAATTTTCGTTCGGTTTTCGTTGCTATCCGCGTAAGTTCTTCAAATGTCACCGCATCACCTACTAATAACGATAAATCGCGTCGTACGGCGGGGAACTTGGATACCTCTTGATATTTGATTGTATTCTTACGTATTACCTTTATAACAAGATCCCAATCAAATTGAGCGAAATAAACTTTTCCATCTACATCGGCTTTTTTTAGGTTATCCGTCGAAACGCTGCCTAGTGTCACCAATGTCTTCTGTCCTTTCATGTAGTTCAAGCCATAATCAAAATACGGCCCATCGGCTTCCTGTACTTGCAAACCCGGAATATTTAACCGCTTGATAAGCGTATCAACAGCCGCTTTCAAATGATAAAAATTCGTCTTTTTGCTCTTCGAACTCCAATGCTCTTCTATTTGATCGCCGGCTATACACAACGATAGGTTTTGCCGCTCTTGATACCCCTCTTCGGTTTTGAAATACGTTTTACCATACTCAAAATACTTAGCGTTCGGGTTTTTACGCTTCTGATTGTAGGCTACGGTCGTCAACGCCGAGAACAACAGGTTTTGACGCATGGTATCTAAATCCGAGCTCAATGGGTTAACCAAACGAACCGCTGTTTGTTCATCTTCGACAAACGATAGTTTCGTTAGTGAATTGTTCAATATCTCCCGATAACCATTTCCGATCAATAAATCTGCAACTTGGTTTAACACAACTTCCTTATCCGGCTTTTCCGTTGTATTCAACGAAGATTTAATCTGCGGCTTTAGTTCGATATTGTTATAACCGTAGATACGTAATACCTCTTCGATAATATCTACCTCTCGCGTAACGTCCACTTTATAAGCAGGCACACTGACCGTAATTTCTTCACCATTTTCTTCCGAAACCCCAATTCCCAAGGCTTCAATAATTGCTTTAATTTCCGTATCGGGTATTTCCTTACCAATCAATTGACGTACGCGACCATAATGGACGGGGAATATAAATGGTGAAACAGGAGCCGGATAACTATCCGTTATAGAAGAGACTACCTTACCTCCAGCAATCTCCTGAATCATCAAGGCGGCTTTTTGCAATGCATACACGGGCATATTGGGATCTGTACCGCGCTCAAAACGGAAAGAAGAATCTGTTTTTAATCCATGACGTTTCGACGTTTTACGCACCGATACAGCATCAAAGTAAGCCGATTCCAAGAAAATGCTTGTCGTTTTCTCGTTAACCCCTGAATATTCACCTCCAAAAACTCCGGCGATACACATCGGTTTTTCGGCATCTGCAATAACCAGATCTTCTGACGAAAGTTTTCTTTCTACACCATCCAATGTCACAAAAGGCTCATTTTCATCAGCATAACGTACAATTATTTTACTATCTGCAATCTTTGCCGCGTCAAATGCATGCAGAGGTTGCCCTAAGTCATGCAATATATAATTCGTAATGTCCACGATATTATTGATCGGGCGCACACCGATTACATTCAATTTTTCCTTCAGCCAATCAGGCGACTCTCCTACGGTGATACCGGAAATAGTCACGCCGGCATAGCGAGGGGCTGCCGTCGATGCTTTTACTTCTACCTGTACACCTGCGTCCTTCCCTTCTTGAAAAGTAGAAACATCATTTACCGTATAAGGTTGACGGAAATACGCGGCTAAATCACGTGCTACGCCTAAATGAGACGCAGCGTCTGCTCGGTTCGGTGTTAACCCGATTTCATATCGGAAATCGTCTTGTATGTTATAATAATCTTTTACCCGAGAGCCTACGACCGCATCAGCGTTCAGCTCTACAATGCCCGCATGTGAAGTTCCTAAACCTATCTCATCCTCACCGCATAACATTCCTTCCGAAACTTCTCCCCTAATCTTCGATTTTGTAATTTTAAAAGGCTCACCATTCGTGGGATGGCAATACGTTCCCACCGTGGCTACAATCACTTTTAGTCCTTCCCGCACATTTGGTGCTCCACACACAACATGCAATAGCTCCGGTCCACCGACATCTACTGTTGTGATTCTCAATTTATCCGCATTGGGATGCTGTCCGCATGTCTTCACCTCTCCTACAACCAGACCTTCTAAACCACCTGGAATGCTCTGCACCGTTTCTAATAACTCCACTTCCAGTCCGATATCCGTCAAAATCAAGGATAACTCTTCCGGTGTTTTTTCTATGTTTATATAGTTCTTCAGCCAATTATAGGAAATATTCATCTCTTGGAATCTTAATTTTAGGCACAAAGATAGTTTTTTTGGCGTGTTCGGTAAAACGTTTTCTGTTGATGACGCTGAAAACAGTCTTTTTTTTGGCGAAAATATGGACGTATATAGCCTAAATTTCAGCTCATTTTTAGTTCAAAATCGGCATCTACAGTTCTTGAACCGCCTTTTTACACTAAAAAAATCAGGAAACAGTAAGAGCTAGAACGCATACGTGTTATACTAAAACACATACATGATAAGCTAGAACACATACGTGATGAACCAAAACAACTACATGATAAGCTAGCACACACACGTGATGAACCAAAACAACTACATGATAAGCCAGAATACATACATGATGAACCAAAACAACTACATGATAAGCCAGAATACATACGTGATGAACCAAAACACCTACATGGTAAGTTAGAATCCATACCTGATGAACCAAAACACCTACATGATAAGCTAGAACACATACCTGATGAACCAAAACACCTACATGGTAAGTTAGAATACATACCTGATGAACCAAAACACCTACATGGTAAGTTAGAATACATACCTGATGAACCAAAACACATACATGGTAAGATAGAACACATACATGATGCGCTAAAAACCAATTATTTATTACACAAAAGAGAGCACTCGTTATTGTCGTCTACGGATCATTTTCCGTTCATCACTAGGAGAAAGCCGAAACAATTCTTTGTATCGAGTAGCAAAGTGCCGGGCACTGGAAAAATATAATCTATCGGCAATCTTTTCTATAGTGAGGTTCGGTTTTCTACGCAACAACTCCCGACCTTTGTGCAAACGGAGCACACGAATATATCCGTGAAGTTTAATGCCGCCCCCTTCAAATGCACGGCTCAGGCTTCTTGTCGAGCAGCCAAGCGCAGTAGCAATACGGTTGCGATCCAGATCGGGCTCCATATAATGCGCTAGTATATACGTGCACGCCCGATGCAAAAGGAGTTCCTGTTTTTTTTCCGACATAGGAATCCAAGATAAGGATTTTCTGCTTCTTCGTTTTTACAGTAATACCTAATTCTTTTAACAACGCTTTAATCAAAGGGGCTTTTTCTTCCTGAACTCTAATTTCTCATGTTTGCATAATCATAGGCTTAACTTAACCTTATACAAAGATAGCCTTTTACCAATACGTTCCCGATAAAAACGTTAGTCGTATAAACGATATTACACTTTTATTGTTGAGATGAAGCAGATCATCTAATTGCTTAATTTCCGTATCATCGACTAAGACCACAAACAGTCCGTCCTGAAATGCCAAAAACGCGTTTTCAAGTGCTTCATCCACATAAGCCGGTGTTTTGTTTTCGATATCACCAAACCCGATCTTTCCACTTTCGGACTGCTTCTGTATTTCGCTGGGCGTGAGAAAGGAAATCAACTGACTTTCCACACGCTCTTTGTTATAACGCTGAACCTCCTGCTTTACACACTCCTCTATTAATGCACGCAAGGTATCCGGTTTTTTAGAGACATGAAAGGGGACGGTTAGGATTTTCTTTTTTCCCAAACGTTTTAATTGCAAAACAACTTGTTCCATGTGCTGCTATTTGTTGATTTGTGCCAAAATGGTCGGATCCTTGATTTTATCGTCCTGTGCTAACAACCGCATTTTCGAAATGATTTCGGCTGATTTAGGATCATCATCCACAAACGGAAGGAACATCCGACCGCGATGTTGGCTATGCACCGGAATAATCGATAGCTGCAATCCATTTTTGCTAACCATACCACTTCCCAGATGTATACTATAGCTGCCCAACTTGCCTTTAACCAATATATGTCTTTCTTTGATCTCCACATTATCCAGCTTGAACAGACGGGCGCTTTCTTTTGCCAACGCTGCGCGCATCTGCATCGAACTGTGGCTCGCTTCGGGATCTACTTCACCCACATGGGCTACACTAACCACTAGGTCCACATCCCGCATCGTTTCGCTAAAAATAACAGGATCGATATCTGTCAGTGGGACTACCTTGCCATCCTTTAACGAATAAAAACAGACGTACTCCAACGAGGGAGCCTCAACGTCAGATGGTGAGAACCAATCCGCCATGGCAAATAATGTCGCCAGGTAACCTTCCTTATGATACACTTTTTGCAAGCCCTCATCGTAGTTCACCGTCCAGCCTCTCCCTCTCAGCAGGGCAACGGTCTTATTCGGCTGAATTTGATGGCCTTGATAACGTTCCGATCGGTTACGATGTTCCTGTTCATCCGCGGTTAATACATATAATTCCCTAAATATCTGCTTAAATGGCTGTTGAATTTGTTTATCAAAGATATATCGTTGATACAGATCCCACTGAACGGCTTCGTACAAATGCGCCGGGTGAGCAATCACAAAACGTCGTTCGGAATGAAGAGACTGCAATTTACCGTCTGCCCCCAATAACTGACCATCTTTCCAAAATCCCGAAATTCCTGCACGTCCATCTATCAGCACCAGTTTGCCCAACATAGCATGAACAACCGGATGGGCCATGATTTTAGCCAACTCATCCACGCTAAACTCATCTCGGCGCAACATGGCATTTTCCAAAGATTGACGTGTACGCGCATATTGTTTGCGTAGGTAGTTCTTACCCTCTTTAAGTTGCTCTACACGTTTATCTTTTTTGATCTTGTCCGGAATAGTTTTTAGAACCTTACCATTCTTATTGACCACGATATCCGCTTTTCCCATTTCATCCATAACCAGCTCCAGCATCGTGTCTCCAATCTCCACGCTTGCATTTTCCATAATTTGTTGCGTGGCTTTTCCTTCCATTGCCCACGAGAAGCGGACACTATCGTCAAATCCCGCATTCCGGGCGAGGTTATCCAATCCAATCTCGACTGCCCGTTTCTCACTTTCCTGACGCTGCGCACCAAATTGTTTGCTTTCCTGTAAGAACGTTTGCAGGAGATTATACCGCTTGAGCAAGTCGGCTTCGGGGTTAGCTTTACTAATCGGAATCAGACCAAGCGCCATCACATAGTCCTTATCTCTTTTTTCTGTGATTTTCTTTAATGTTTCCGTAATCTTGGTTTCTCCCAATAGCACAGATGAATAGAGCTTCACCCGGCGGTAGCCCATACCATCCGAAAGATATTTCGCCGCTTCGTGCACCAGCTTCCAGTTCGCTTTACCTAGATTACCGTATACTCGTTGGAACCATTCAATATCGATAGCGCCCTTTTGAAAATCATCTTTGGGCACATTAGAATACCTCGAAATAACAGTTTCCTTTTCGGCATTCATATAATCCGTCGTATGGGCTAAAAACCACCAAACAGCCTCTTGTAGCTTGTTGATTTTTAAATAATCGCCTAACCACTCCGCCCATTGGGTAGCGTAGCAGGATACTTCTACCAAGCGCTTTTTGTCAAACTTATTCTCCTGGAGGGTTTCGGCAAAAGTATCATAGGTATCCCCATCGGCAAGTGTACTGCGTTTCAGTATCTGACTGAACGTATATTTTTTGCTGACGTTGATACCATAGGAATATCCTCGATCAAACTTATCCTTTCCCATACGTTGCAATACCTCAAAAAAGAAGCGTGCTCCTTCTACGGTAGCAAAATTTGATATATAACGGGAAGCCTCCGTAGGTAAGTCTCCCCTTTCCAATTCGATCTGTAGCAGGTTGTTTTTCAACTTTTCTGTTATCCGCGGAATACTGATATGCTCAAATCGCTTGGTATGGTAATTCTGTCCGCCGTCCAGAAAGTAGAACAAATCATTGTCTAACAAGCCGAGAAACAACAGGTCGTCCTTATTGAGCTTACCTTGATTGAATAGAGAAAGCGTTAGTTCGGTATACGGTGTCATGAACTTGGTGGAAGTTTCCGGCGCCAGTACTTTCGGTAAATGTGGGATACATTCTTTGATATGTTGAATATCCGCATTTTTTGACAACTCATTTGCCAATACAAAGTATTGCAATTTCCAAAGACGGAATTGCTGTTCTTCATCTAAAAATTCCAAATCCGGTTCATAGATACTATACGCCAGATTTAATACGAAGCTATACCAATATACGTCGTTCGAATAATAATAGCTCGACTGTTTGAAAGGTTTATTTTTTAACTCTTTCGGAAAATGGAAAAACAAATCTTCCAAGACATCCAGTTTATAGCTTGTCCACATTTTCTTGTCCGCGTATACATCCGCAAGACAGGTCAATATGCGCGATATTTTTTCTGTACGGCTCTGGTAATAATAAGGTTCGTCTCCAAAGTTTATGCTTTTAAAGTCTGGTAGATACTGTGCTTTGAAATCGCGCAAGCCCTCGTAGTCCAGATGATTATAATAGTGATCATAACAGTATTGGATAACCGAGTAAATTTCAAAGTCATTCAACCCGGCGTCATGATACCATTGTTTCCAAACTTCTGCCAACGGCAAATTATCTAAATGTGCTTCCGCTTCAGCTTCGCGCTCAAGCAAACGTAACGGACGTAAATTATTGACCAAGATGGACGTTGCTGTTTCGCTCCTATATCCCTCATGCTGATATTCATAGTCCTTATGTTTATCGAACAGCTCAAATAATTTATTCACTGCCTCAACGGTCTTTCTGGTATCGATGAGTTCTTCAAATAGGAACGCAGATTTATTTCCCGTTAAGCGTTTGAGTATATTTTTCTTCTTTCTTTTGAATTTTTCCTCGGGCAATTTGAAGTTCGTTAACTGATTGTAGTCTATCGCTCCGAATCCGTTCTCGAAACCATACGCAGTGGTCTTATCAGAAAACTTCTCCACAAATATCCGCTCGTTCTTCGTCAGCTGACGGGTTTTGTACGTTTCGATTTGCGTATGTACAAAATCGGACACACGTTCTGATTCATGCAACAGCACTAATATTTCTAAGGCTGCCAATCGCTGGTCGATATTTCCCGAGTGGATCAACCTTTCAACACTTTCCTTTACCCTTTCATCTGCCTGATCTGCTAAAAGTCCGATAGCTGTACTCCGGAGGTCCTTACCTTTCCGGCTAAGCACATTTTCCAACACATCGATATCTTCCGGGTATAAGGTGACGGATCTCAATACCGTCATCCCGGTAGCGGCAACACTCGCGTTCCGATCCGTAAACGCTTGCCGTGCTACCTGTCTTTGCCAGGCATCCTTTTCCAGATCGAACGTCTTTGCACTCTTGTTATTACCCGTTCGGCTAGACCAACTGTACGTATAATGGTCCGGAAATACCTTCCGCATCAACTGCTCCCTGGAATTAGAGGGAATAGTGTGTAGCTCTTTAGACAATGCTATTACTTGCGCAGGGTTCGCATTTTTTATCAATATATCGAAGAAATATTCCGGTTTGATGACATAACTCTTCCATGAAAAACCACGCCCTTCAAAAGTTTTGCCCGCTGATGGCAACTGTTGTGCTATCGCGAATATTTTTTGAAACAGGCTTTCGCTCAGATCAAATGCAGGGAAATTCACGGTCATCCAATAATCCAATTCAATATCTTTACCCAAGTTTTTCTCTGCATAAGGAACAAGATCATGTCGTGTTCTTTGGGTCTCGCAAACAAAGAACAGCGCAATAAGTTTCTTTATATGTTCTGTGTTTTCATCAAAAACAAGCTGGAAAGCCAATAAATTTGCTGCATCTACTTCCTCAATCCCTTTTGCCCACAATGCGATATACACCTCCATATTGTCCTGGCTTTTGAGACCTTGTTCTATTTCACCGGGATTATTCAGATATTTGTCAGCCAATTCCAAAACCCTTCGAATAGTGCTAGCTTTGGGAGCATCCCAAGAAAACCCAAACCAAGTATCCACCGCTCTGACGACACTACTGAACCGCACCAGGTTATGTTCCAGTATAACGTTGATAAACCGCTTTAACGCTTTCACCGAAGTGAAATCCAGTGCTTCCAAAATAGTTTGTCGCAGTCCCTCCTGCTGTTGGGCTGCCAACAGCAGCTTTTCGACCAACTCGTGGTTGACGCTATCTTCCGAGATAAGCAGTGCTTTAATCAACTCGCCCGAAACGCCTCCAATCTCATGTTCGCCTAAAAAGATTTCCTCCAATAACGGATAATATATAGTTTGATCTTTTGCCAAAACCGTAGCTAAAAACAGCGACAATCCACCGTGGTTAGAATAAACGGCATATTGTATTTGATCGGTAATCGACATGGAGTTGAACCCATTTCCACCACCGTAATATAGGTTGACCAACTGTTGGATTTTAGTCGTGATATAACCATTTTTAGGATCTATCCGGAACGGACGGCGGTAATAACCGTTTTGATAAGGCAACTGATCCATCAGTGTCCAAATGTCAGCAACCAAAGGGGCGATAACCGAACCGAAAAGTATCTCGGCAAGCTTCTTCCCCTCGTCACTTGTCCACGGATTACCTGCCGTATGCTCCTGCAGTTGCCGATAATAATCTTCCCAGGCGATCTCTCCGTGTGAATGATTTTGGTACTGGTTGCTGAGGAGTAAACCCAATGTTTGATACAGGTTGCTGAAGTCTTTGAAACTCTCCTCGGTGCATTCAATCCTTTGATGCTTCTGGATATAAGATATCGCTTTTTCTTTAGTAATCATACGGTATTATCTAACGCTTACATTTTCATCTTTGGGTGAAGAATTACGTAGCAATATAGTAAAATCAAATTTAATCCTTACTTTTAGGCTCTTTTTTAGAGGTAGAGAAATAATGAGTATAAGCAACAACAATCAGCAGGAGAGTTTATTGGGGGACCTCGAAAAAACCATCACCATCAACCAATTGATGCGTACGCCTTTTTCAGCGCGCGATGCGCAGTGGCGCGATCAATTTCTGAATCATATCGATGGTGCAAATCTTGAGCTTGGTGAGCCAGAAGTGGCTATTAATAAAGATGGCTTCCCCTATATTCAACTTCAAACGGTAACCACCGGTAAGAGTTTTCAGGCTTTCGTTATTAAAAACCAACTGGACATCATATTAGAACAAGGCTTTGGCATTGCAATCAATGCGCATTTGGAGCGACCGGATTGGATTTTTTCATACGGCGATTTAGTAAACCTTAAATTAAATGGCTCTTTTTACACCGACAACAGCGTTTTTTCCAATCCGGAAGACTACATGGGTATCGATAAAGACGAGGAAATTTTAGTGGGGCAACCTTCTGAAGAGATTTTCCCCAATTTTCTCCGAAGACACATTCGCGAGTTTTTACATTATTCCGGGGTCAAAAACCCGAAAATCATGTTAATTGCCCGCAATTATACGGACGAAGAGCGCGCGTCACAGGATTTAGTGTTCAACATCATGCCGATACAGTTTCCGTCGGAAAAAGATTTCACAACGATCATGAATACCATACGATGGTTTTTACCCAAACATTACTCCTTTTTTGGCGTAGATGAGCTTGCTATCGAAAATGGATTTCAACCCCTTTAACAAAAAAACGCAGATGTATTTTAACGTACGTGTTTACGGCTTATTGACTACAGATACCAAGGAAATTTTAATTAGTGACGAAAAAGCGCTTAATGTTTCCTTCACTAAATTTCCGGGGGGCGGACTTGAATATGGCGAGGGATTAATCGATGCGCTAAAACGGGAGTTCATGGAAGAATGCCAATTAGAAATAGATATCGTTCGTCATATATACACGACGGATTTCTACGAAAAGTCCAGCTTTAATGACAGCCAGATTATTTCTATCTATTATCAAGTACAAGCAAAAAGTCCTATTTTATTTGATATCAAAACAAGTCCGTTTGATTTCTCCAAAGAAAAACAACAGGAAAAAATGGAAGTATTTCGGTTTATGCCAGTTGATAGTCTACGGGAGGCAGATCTCACATTCAAAACAGACAAGATGGCATGGCATCAATTCAGAGAATTGATTTTGTAGAGACGCAATTAGCCGACCCCCTGGCGGGTTCATAAAAGATAATCGCGTCTATCTACTTTATCTTAAAAAATACGCCAGTGCGATAACGACGACAATACCGACAATAATAATAATCAGATTTCGCTTACTATCCGTCTCCGATTCCGCACTTTTAAATTTATAGTCTCTTTTGAATTTATCCATATCCATAACAGCCTCCTTTTTCTACAATGATGATATTGAACGTAAATTTACATAAAAAATTATTTATTCGTGATGATAGGGCTCGCCTCGCAGGATAGTAAATGCCCGATAAAGCTGTTCTACAAAAAACAGACGAACCATTTGATGGGAAAATGTCATTTTCGACAACGATAATTGTTGATTTGCCCGATGATATAGGTCTTCCGAAAAACCATAAGGCCCGCCAATAATAAACACGATATGCTGAACCGAACCAATCATTTTTTGTTCCACAAATTTCGCAAACTCCACAGAACTGAAGGTTTTTCCACGTTCATCTAAGAGTACCACAAAATCTCCATTGTTCAATTGTTTTAAGATAAGCTCCCCTTCTTTAGCCCTTTGTTGCTCTTGCGTGAGGTGTTTAGCATTTTTAATGTCGGGAATAACGGAAATATCAAAATGAATGTAATGTTTTAGCCGCTTCACGTAGTTTTCTATACCTGTTTTGACAAAATTCTCATCCGTTTTTCCGATACACAATAACGTTATTTTCATTTTTTAGCTTTTTTAAAAAGAGTTATAAAGTTAGCGTAGGTTATAAAGTTAGAACTCTACTCACTTTTTAACTATTTAACTTTCTCACTTTATAAAATAAAAAAGCCTGGGAATAATCTGGCGATTTCCCAAGCTTTAAAAATATGATCCCGTAAACGGGATAATCAACCTAAACCTGTCACAAAGGTATAATATAATTATTATACCTCCCAAATTTTCTGCTTCTTTTTTTCCGAGAAAGAAGAATCTTGTCGCTGAGGAGGCCAAGTTTCTACAACATCCCATATAAAAAAGTTACCTTTGCAAAAAGACGAAGATTATGTTTACCGGCATTATTGAAACTGTAGGAACAGTTACCAAGATCGAAAAAGAATTAGGGAATCTGCACTTTTTTGTACAATCCCATATTTCTAATGAACTGAAGATTGACCAAAGCGTGTCTCATAATGGTGTATGCTTAACGGTTGTAGGAATCGAAGAGGACGTTCACAAAGTAACAGCGATACAGGAAACATTGCTGAAATCCAATTTAAGTGCGTTAAAAATTGGTGATTTGGTTAATCTAGAGCGTTGTACGCCCGCTAATGGTCGATTCGACGGTCACATTGTGCAGGGACATGTAGATCAAACAGCACGATGTATTGCAAAGGAAGAACAACACGGTAGCTGGCTTTTCACCTTTACCTATGAACCTCAAGAACAAAACATCACGGTGGAAAAAGGCTCCATTACGGTAAACGGAATTAGTCTGACTGTGGTCAATTCATTAATCAATCAATTTTCTGTAGCTATTATTCCATACACAATTGAACATACCAACCTGCAACAGGTTAACGTGGGTGACACCGTTAATCTGGAATTTGATATTATAGGAAAGTATGTAGCGAAAATATTAAGAGGTTAGAGAGTTAAATGTTAGAGAGTTAGAAAAGTCTAACTTCTTAACCCCTTAACTTCCTATTCCAAATAATGCCCTTGCCGAACTAATAAGGCCCTATATTTGTTGAATACGCTGGATTTTGAAATAAATCCCAGATAGCGATCATTTTCGTCCACAACGGGCAATATCCATACATCGTCTTTATTCATCTTCGTCATCACGATTTCCATATTCTCCTTGTCGCGTACCACGTCGTTTGGCTTTTGAGCCAATTGGTCGAAAGTTTTATCAACTCCTTCTTCTTCTCCCAATAGAATAGAAAAAAGCCGTTCGCTGTAAATAGTCCCGACCAGCTTTCCTTCGCCGTCTACGATAGGGAATATATTCCGTTTTGAATGAATAATATCCGATTTCTTATCTAATGGCGTTTCTTGCGGTCGCAATATGATAAAATTTGTCTCCAACACGTACCGAAGCTTCATCATACTCAGTACCGTTCGATCCTTATCTTCATAAGAAAGCAAATCGCCCGAGTCAGCCAGTACTTTCGTATAAACAGAATGTTTAAGTATCGAACGGTTGATAAGGTAGGATATCGACACCACCAACATCAACGGCACCATGAGTGTGTATCCTCCGGTAATTTCTGCTATCAGAAACAAACCTGTCAACGGTGCATGCATAATGCCTGCCAATGCCCCTGCCATACCTGCCACCACAAAATTAGGCACATTGAGCATCACAATACCAGTCTGATTAATACCATAGGCAAAAGCGAACCCCAGAAGCCCCCCCATTACCAAACTCGGACCGAATATCCCACCGTTTCCACCTCCATTCAATGTGAAAAGGGAAGCAAAAGATTTTGCAAATAGTGTCAATACGGTATAACATACAATTACCCCCCCCATGTGTCTATAATCTGCAAAAAGGCTGTTCTTTACGATAGCATCAAATTGCCCATCTAACATTTGTTGAATGGTAAGGTACCCTTCTCCATATAACGCTGGAAAAATAAAAATCATCAATCCCAGTGATACACCACTAAACCACACTTTGTTATAAGGATTACGGATTTTCGAAAACCAGGACTTTACCGTTGTGCTTACTTTTGCAAAATAAACGGTATACAACCCAACAACGACCGCCAATAATATATAGAAAATAAGTGCTCCTATCTCCCATTCGGTACTCGCTGTATGAAAAAGAGGTTCGCTGTATAGCCACCGAGAAACGACGGACGCCAATGCCGCAGAAATCAACAACGGAATAAACACAGGTATAGAAAACTCGGGCAATAAAATCTCAATGGCAAAAATCATCCCGGCTATAGGACTATTAAATGCTCCTGCTATTCCAGCCGCAGCACCGCAGGCCAACAACATCGTAACTTCCTTGTATTGCAGCCCGAAGAAACGGCCGGTATTGGAACCAATAGCGGAACCGCTGTATGCGATTGGTGCTTCCAAGCCACACGATCCACCGAAACCTACAGTGATCGCACTTGTCACAATTTGGGAATAAACATTATGGGGTTCTATACGGCTGGATTTTCTTGATATGGCATAAATAATCGGTGTGATGCCGTGTTCCATTTTTTTATTTTTGAGAAACTTGCGGACATACAGCACACTCAGCAAAATACCAAGAAGCGGAAGGATCAGATAAAAAGAATACTTATAATGCCACTCAATATCATTCTGTAACGTAGCTGCAATAAAATGTGTCAAACCCTTCAATAGGGCCGCGGCCAGCCCTCCTATAATTCCGACGATAAAAGCGAGTATGATCAAAAAATTTCGATTTGAAATCTTCTGCATCCGCCACCGGTTTAATTCATCTAATTTCTTCCTAATGTTTATCTTCATATCGATATGGCCTCCTCTAGAGGTCAAAACCCATTACTTCTCTTTTCTTTTTTGTTTTAAAACGCTCAGGTATAACCTCTAAAATTTCATTTTTCAAGGCATTCACCGCCTGCTTTCGTACAAAGTTGGATGTCGTTACCAAACTGATCTCCCGAACGGGCTCCGGTGCCTTAAAATACCTAACGTGATTAAGCTGGTCCTCATCATAGCCCAACACACTCATTTCGGGTAGGATAGTAACGCCTCCATTGATATCCACCATCCGCTTCAGTGTTTCCACACTACCGGTATTATATTCAAATGTCCCATTCGCGGCTTGATTATGCTTATAATGACAAATATTAAGCACTTGTCCGCGCATACAATGCCCTTCATTAAGAAGCCACAACTTTTCATTAGCGATTTCATCGGCCGTTGCAACTTTCTTTTCAAACAACGGACTCTTTTCCGAAACATAGGCTACAAAAGTCTCGTAATATAGCGGTGTTTCTTCAATACCTGTCTCTTGCAAAGGAGTAGAAACAATCCCACAATCCAAACGTCCCGTTTTAAGATCCTGAATGATTCGTTCGGTCGTATGTTCCCAAATTTGTAATTGCAATTGAGGATATCGTTGCAATATACTGGTTAGCACGTCAGGAAGCAGATAAGGTGCCACCGTTGGAATAACCCCTAGCTTCAATTCACCAGAAATCACCCCTCTTTCCGTTTGCAATAGCTCTTCTATTTTTTTACTCTCATTTAGCACCAAACGCGCCTGTCGGATGATCTTCTCTCCTATTTCAGTAGGTATAACAGGCTGCCGACTCCGATCAAATATTTTCGCTCCTAACGATTCTTCCAATTTCTGAATCTGCATACTTAATGTAGGCTGTGTTACAAAGCAGTGCTCCGCTGCGGAAACAAAACTACGATAAGTATCTACAGCTATAACATATTCCAATTGCACAAGTGTCATCCCATCAATTTTAATTATGCAAAGGTAGTCATTTCGAGAGCGAAATCCGACAATGAACAGTCTTTTTCAAAAAATGTTAGCGGGGTCTTGTTCGGGAATCTCCTATGCTGTAGAACCCTAATTGGAAATGTTTGTTAACTTTGCAGAGAACGCTAAAATTTAGAAGTTTATGATCAAACTAAAAGCAAAAGGCAGTCTGTTATGTGCTCTTTTATTGGGTGCCAGCGTATTTAACTTTTCGGCATCCATTCCTGATGAAGGAATGTTTCCGCTTAGCGAGCTTAGCCGTGCAGGATTAAAAAAAGCTGGATTAAAAATAGCGGAGAAAGACATTTATAACCCGGGACAAATTGGACTGGTAGATGCATTGGTGCAGGTAAGTGGTTGTTCAGGATCCTTTGTATCCCCCAACGGTCTTATCATTACGAACCACCATTGCGCATTTAGTGCGGTGCAGCTTGCGAGTTCACCAGAATTTAACTACTTAAAAAATGGTTTTGTTGCGCATACATACGAACAAGAAATTGAAGCGCAAGGCTTAACTATCCGAATTACAAAATCTTATGAAGATGTATCTGAAGAAATACTAAATGCGGTAGCTTCCATTGACGATCCGGCAGAACGCATCAATGTCATCCATAAAATGCGATCTGAAATTGCCAAGCGGGCGGAAGCGGAAGATCCGACCATTAAGGCCGAAGTATCCGAAATGTTTATCGGCAAAAGTTATGTGCTTTTCCGATATCAAACTATTGAAGATGTACGTTTAGTCTACGTTCCCCGGCAAGATATTGGAGAGTTTGGAGGGGAAACAGATAATTGGGTGTGGCCTCGACATACGGGAGACTTTTCTTTTCTCCGAGCTTACGTAGCCCCAGATGGCTCATCGGCGAAATATGCAAAAGAGAATGTGCCATACCAACCTAAAAAACACCTTAAGGTGAATCCCAAAGGCGTCAATGAAAATGATTTTGTTTTCATATTGGGATATCCCGGCAAAACCTTTAGACACCGCCCTGCCCAGTACGTAGAATATCAACAAAAATATTTATTACCCTATACCTCAGAACTCTATGATTTTCAAAATCAACAAATGCTTGCGGCAGGAAAAGAGGATCCAAAAACAGAATTAGCACTCGCAACACGCATCAAACGAAATGCGAACGTCATGAAAAACTATCGCGGGAAACTAAAAGGTCTGCAAAATCTGGATCTAGTGGGTAGCAAAAGAAAAGAAGATGAGGCATTGACGAAATTCATTGCGAGCAAACCCGATCTCCAGGCGAAATACGGTACATTGATGGCTGATATCGACAAGCATTATCAGGTTGTTTTTGAAATGGCCCCCAAAGAACTTTGGTTTAATAATATCTATAGCAGTATGTCCCTACTCCGCATAGCCTATACGATACAAGATTTTAAAGAAGCCATTCTTAAACAAAATGGACTTCAAGCACAGGAAGAGGTATTCGCATTAAACATCAATCAGGTAAAGGAATACCTGGATAACATCTACGGGAGTTATGATCTTACGGTCGATAAAAATATAGCTCGTCGGATGTTTGAAGATGCCTATCAGTTGGATGGATCGAACCAACTTAACTATTTTGTCAAGAAAAACTTCACCCGTAAAGAGGAAGCAGGAGATTATATTGTTGCCGCATTAGACAAATCCAAACTAAACCGTAAAGAGACGCTCTACGATACGATCTTAAAAGATATACAATCGCTAAAGAATTATAAAGATGAGCTGTTAACGACGCAAAAAGGGTTGGCGGTTGAGCGGGAGACATTCGATGCGGAGCAGAAACGACGTGAGGGCATGCTGAACAGACTTATGGGGGATTATGTGGTGGTCAAAGAACAATATCAAGCAAAAAACTTTATTCCAGATGCCAACTCCACGCTACGTCTTACGTTCGGAAACATTAAAGGGTATAGTCCAGCTGATGCCACCTATATGCGTCCTTTTACAACAATAAAAGGACTTATAGAAAAAGGAAATTCGGGATTACCTGAATATGAATACCCCGAAAGTATAAAAACGGCTTGGTTGGCAAAAAATTTCGGGGCATACCTAAAAAAAGACCTGAATGATGTTCCGATAAATATCCTCTATAATATGGATACCACTGGCGGAAACTCAGGCTCACCGATTATGAACGCCCATGGCGAATTAATCGGAGTCAACTTTGACCGCGCTTATGACGCAACCATCAACGATTTTGCCTGGAGTGAAGATTACAGTCGTTCTATTGGCGTGGATATCCGTTACGTGTTGTGGATAGCGGACAAAATCGATGATGCGCAATTTATTTTGAAGGAAATGGGAATTTGACAGCTTTTACTTTCCGTATCTTCACGGCTAGCACGACGGTCGCTACAATAAAGCATACTATAGCTATAATGGCCATCGCTATCAAACCGTTATAGGTATGGTAATTTTCACCATGCTGGATAAACATAACTCTAAAAATGCGTAAGTAATGCGTAGATGGAATGACATCCGCAATAAACTGTACCCATGTCGGCATCAAACTAGATGGCCAGGTAAAACCGCTGAGTATAAAGGCGGGTGTGGCAATCACCATCAATATTTCCGTAGCTTTCAATTGGGATGGCAAAACAATGCTCACCAGAATCCCGATAAAACATACGGCCAACATAAACACGAACGTACATAAGGCAAACCACCAAAAATCTGTATGTAGCGGCATATCATACCATTTTCCAAAACCCCAATACAGAACAAGGATACCAATAGACATGAGCACGTAGGGAATAATCTTTACAAGAATAAGCCCGACAGGATTTCGCATTTGCTGTGCTAATTCGACGAAGGTTCCATTTTCAAACTCGGAAGAAAAAGATAACGCCAACCCTAATAACAGCACCTGCTGTAACACTATAATTAGCACGCCTGGCAGCATGAAATACAGATAGTTTCCACTTCGTATATTCTGCCTGACCATGGTCGTTTTAAAAGGTTCGTATTGTTCGGACGCAATCTTAGCAGGAACACCTTGCTTCATCTGCGTTTCGATTTGTACTCCGGCTTTCAGCGTCATCGCACAAACATTCACCGCCATGGCTGCTGTATTAGACGTCAGTGTATTCGATCCATCCACAAAAATGGTCACTTCCGGAACCCGTTTTTGCTGGACACCGGCCGCAAAACCTTTGGGAATATGCACGATAACCGTGGCATCGTGTTCGATGGCAATCTCTTTTGAATCAAACAGCGACGGCAACATACGTATAACCTTGATATTTTCGTTATCGTTCATCATGTCGACAAAGGTGGCACTTAGTGGGCTATTGTCCTCATCTACAACGAGGATAGGCATTTCGGTTACTTTCCCTTGTTGATATACATGCCCTATCAATACGCCGTATAGAATCGGCGCCCCAATAAAAAGCATCATCAGCACGCTATTGTTGAAAAACAGCTTAAACTCGCGTTGAATGAGTTTTATAAATTTTTTCACGTTCTAATCCTTTCTATTGTATTTGAAGAACAACCAACGTTTTCGTTAACAAATCGCGTACGGCTGCATGATCTGACGGCACCACTTTAACCTCAAATACGGTCAGTTGGTTATCATAATCGGGATAAGCAGTAGAAATATTGGCATAAGAGCTCAGTGCTTTCAGGGCTACTATCCTGCCTTTAATCTCCTTATTATCTAGATAAGGAACATGTAGGGTAACTTCACTACCTCTACTTAATTTACCCACTCTATTTTCCGGTACGGTAAAGCGGAAATAAGTGCTATTATGAATGTAACCATTGATAATAGCATATCCTGCGGTAGCCAGCTCGCCAACGTTTAAATTAATGGTTTCCACACTCATATCCTGTGGAGCAATAAGGTATTTTTCCCTCGCAGCTACCTTAACCTCCGCGACGGCACCTAAAGCCCGCTCCTTTTGCCCCAATGCCATTATCTGTTGCTCGTAACGAGCACCATTTCGCGCTTCTTCCATTTCCGCTTGCGCCGCAAGATATTGGTTCTTTGCCCCCTGGTATTTGGCATACGTTTCATCATATTGTTGTTGCGATACTAAACTGTCCCTTAATAGATTTTTCAACCGATTAATGGATTTTTCAGCGAAATCATATTGCTCTTTTAAGCCATCTACTTTAGCCTGTAACTGCACTAATTGTCCGCGTGTAGCACCTTTTGTTGCCATATGATATTGTGCTTCTGCAGATTGGAGTGCCCCTTGCGCCTGTTCTGCTTTTGCATCCACTTCGGGTATATCCAATATTGCCAATGTATCGCCGGCCTGTACGAAATCCCCTTCTTGAACACGGATTTCTGCTACTTTTCCGGGAACTTTGGTCACGATCGTTAGCTGCTCGCGTTCTACTTTTCCCTCCAAGGGCTTTTCCCGAATTTCATTTTTGCAAGCAAAAAATAAAAACATCAGCGGAAAAAAATATAACTTTTTCATTTCAAGTATTTATAAAAATCGATAATCTGTCTCAAACTGCCCTATAAGCTACAAATTTCTAATGTCTAACATCCCACTACTCATCACTCATTCGTATAAGGTTTGTAATAGTTTTCCGGATGTGTGTAATAGTTCTAATGCTACAGCACGTTGCTGCAAAACATGGCTATAAAAATTGAGATTGACTTTATACCATTCATTTTCGGTAGCCAATAGTTCTGTTACGTCAATCAATCCGGCCTCGTACTGTTTTGCAGCTATCTGTAAATTATTTTCGGCAACCTTTATCTGCTGGCTTCCTACTTTTAATTTCTGATTTGCAGTGGTATAGCTAACTTTGTTTTTATCCAATAATAAATTCAGTTTTTCCGTTGCATCAAGGAGCTTCATGTCGTTAATAGTTTGGTCTAACTGCACTTGCTTAACTTTATTTCGGTGTTCCCCACCATTAAAGATATCCCATCTTACGCCTACCCCAACCATAAAGTTAGGTCTACCTTTTAAATAGTTGGTAGAAAGGCCTATATCACCGACTACGGGTCTGTCTTTAATCGTTAAACTTGTATTGTGGAGATTTAAATAGCTGGCTGAACCAAAAGCAAAAACGGTAGGTAGCGAAGCTCCTTTTTCTTTTTTATATAAATATTCATAGGCTTTAGATGACGCACCCAATGCTTTTAATTCGGACCGTTCTTCTACGCCTGCTGGCACATCCGATAAGTAGATGGGCAAAAGGTCGTACCCGACTTCTTCCACCGCTGATGCGCGTAATCCTGTTTCCTGTTGTATTTTTTTAACCAGTAATGCACGATTACCAGTAAGCTCAACTTTCTTTTCTTCCAACTCTAATAGGGCAAGTTTTAGCTTATCGCGATCATACGGAATAGCCAAACCATTTTCGATAGCCCTATTCACTTTCGCCTGCTCTTTTTTCAACCTCCGCTCGGAATCTTCAATTAGCTTATCCACTTCGTCCAACAACATCAATTGATCAAACGTAGTCGCAATTTCCTTAGCCATTCCCTCTTTTCCCGCCTCCGCTAGATAGCTTTGTGCGCGGGCCTTTTCTTTCAAAGCCCGTTCGCCGTTAGGAATCTGCAATCCCGAGAAAATAACCTGTTTTACAGACACACCTGCATACGCTGCCTGCGACCGGAGATTGAAATCTGTTGCCCCTTCAAACAGCCCTAGATTTAATACCGGTAGATTTAATGTCGGAATGTCGAGACTTCCATTATTGTACATGAAGCCATACAAGCCTGTAGCCGAAACATGCGGCAGCTTATTGGCCTTCACTCCTTCCGCTTCCAGATTGGCTTTGTCAACTTCGTAACTTTTGAGCTGCAAATCCTTATTGGTCTGGAACGACTGCTGGATAATTTCTTTAACTTTTGGATCTATATTGGATTGTGTTCGTCCTGTTTGCTGAAAAATCACACTAGACAGGATAAAGATCCATACCCATTTTTTGTGCATAACCTTTATGTATTTATTGCGAAACAAATATCCGGTTAATACGGTTTGCTTTTTTTAAGATATCTTAAAAAAAGATCAACACGCGGTATCAAACTAACGCTGTGCTCTAATGACGCTGAGTGTCGGTTGGGAAATCCCTAAATAAGAAGCGATATCTCCCAATGGGGCTCTCAAGAGTATATCGGGATGCTGCTCCATCAATTTTTGATAACGTTCTTGTGCTGTTTCAAATTGCAGACTCTGTAATCGGGTAGAGAATCCAATCAATGCCTGTAACAGTATCGTTTGTATCAATCTATTCATGGCTATGGAATGAGATGCGAGCTTCTCGATGGCGTCAAAGGGGATCAGGGTAATAGTTGAAGGTTCGAGCGTTTCCATACCATACATTGATTTTTTGTGATAGAATACACTTTCGGTACCTGCGGCAAAAGTATGTTCTGAAAAAAAATAATGGGTTATACCCTTACCTGATTTATAATAAAACATCCGGACAAGCCCCTGCTCAATGAAAAAGATATTCCGCGAATAGTGCCCCGCATCTAAAATAATATCTTTTTTAACATATGTTTTCGTGATTGACACCTGTTCAAGATGTTCCAGCAAATCATCTGTCAGCCCGAACGTAGTCTTTAAATAGGGAATTAACTGCATTCCCTAAAATAAGGTTTTTTGTATAAAAAAACCTATACTTGCTGCCCGGCTTTATATTTAATTTCTAAGGCTAATATAATATCTCTTTTTTTACCTTCTATTAAGGACAGATTTCCGGCAACAAACACCCCTTTTTTGCCATTGTTACTATTTGAAATACCATATACGGTTGACTCATCATCGGGATTGGATTCTCCTTCATAACGATAAAGATGATCAATTTGGTAATTTTCGGCGTCCGCTAATATTTCGTCAAACTCCACATTAAAATCTACACTATACCCCATTTCTTTTAATTTGGCCAATGCAACATCTGTTGTTTCATAATTGTGTTTTGTTTCCATAATATCTATTTTTAACTGCTTCGCGGTTTAACGAATTTTATTTTATAACATCTATTAAGATAACACGCCAAAGGGCTGTTCTGTTTTCGTATTTTTTTGGCTAGCTTTGAGCAGCATTGTTAATTAGGTCGAAAAAACAATTATGGCATACCCTGTACCCAAACCGCAATACACTTCTGGAAAAGCCTTCGAAAGGTTAATCACTATCTTAGATACCCTCCGTATAGCCTGCCCTTGGGATCGCAAGCAAACGATGGAATCCCTACGACATCTCACTATGGAAGAGCTTTATGAGCTTACCGATGCGATTCTGGAAAAAGATTATAATGAGATAAAAAAAGAGCTTGGCGATGTGATGCTACATCTTATTTTCTACGCCAAGATTGCCGATGAGCAACAGCAGTTTAATATAGTAGACGTATTGAACGCAATCTGTGACAAGCTGGTGGTACGGCATCCGCACATCTATGCTGATACACAGGTCGAAAATGAGGACGATGTTAAAAACAACTGGGAGGCCATCAAATTAAAAGAAGGTAGTAAATCGGTACTATCCGGTGTACCAAAGGGATTACCTGCACTTGTTAAAGCATATCGTATACAGGATAAAGTCCGCGGTGTCGGCTTTGATTGGGATGATAAAACAGAAGTTTGGAAAAAAGTAGAAGAAGAACTAGCCGAATTTAAAAACGAATTCAACCTCACAGAAGACGTGATCGTTGATCAGGAAAAGGCGGAAGCGGAGTTTGGTGATCTGCTATTTTCCTTAATTAATTACGCACGGCACCTCGGCATTAATCCTGAAAATGCACTAGAACGTACAAATAAAAAATTTATACAGCGATTCAGTCATTTGGAAAAACGGGCCACTGAAAATGGAAAGCATCTCAAAGAAATGACTTTGGATGAAATGGACGTGTATTGGAACGAAGCGAAAAAATTATAAATTGGAGATATCAAGGCTCGTCACAGTCTAACGTCTCTGTTTTAATAAACAGTCTTTGAAACTGTTTCATTTGTGTACCATCATAATTGATATGATGCACTAAGTTGTTCGCACTATTCCACCAACCGTACACCAATACATAATCAAACGCACGATCTAGTCTATCTGCATGTTTCATGGTCGTTTCATAGTTATGCCATAAATATTCCGGTGTACTATTATTTTCCATCTGCATTTTTATCACTTGTTCGTAGGCTTCCAGTAAATCATCTCCTCCCTTGTGCAAGGCTTCCGCATATTGCCGGGCTTTCGTATCTTCCTTCACGGCCATTATTAAAGATTTAGTATCTTGTTTCGCGTTCTTTTGTACCTTCTTTAACGCGTACGTCTCTTGCAGATACTGCAATACGTCTTTCTTTAAACCTTGGAAATAATGTGTTTGAACAATCTGTAAATCTTTGACATAATGTATCGCACTATCATATCGGGCAGTTAACTCTTCGAATGTACCGCTATCATGAACATAATGACTGGTACGAAAAAGATTGTACGTATCGGCGAGTTGTTTCTCGGTATATTTTTGGTTGTCGTAATAGCCTTTATATGTACACAACTCATCGTCGAATGTCCACGTTTTGGTTTGTGCTAATGCCCCGTTTATCGCAGACATTAACATGAACATTCCTATTGAAATTCGTTTAATCCGCATAATCTCCATTTAAAAAACTAATATACTGACCTTGCCTTTAATTACCAATTAATCCGTAAATTCGCGACATGAAAGAAACTGTTGTTAGCGGTATCAGAAGTACCGGTAAGTTACATTTGGGCAACTACTATGGAGCATTGCGTAATTTCGTCAAAATGCAGCACGAATACAACTGCTTCTTTTTTATAGCTGATTTACATTCTTTAACGACACATCCTACTCCCGAACACCTCAACCGTACGGTAAGAGAAGTTGCGGTAGAATATTTAGCAGCAGGTATCGATCCCGAACAATCCACCATATATGTACAATCGGATGTTCCGGAAGTAGCGGAGCTCTACCTATACATGAATATGAATGCGTATTTGGGCGAATTGGAGAGAGCTACTGCATTCAAAGATAAAGTTCGTGCTAATCCGGACAATGTTAATGCTGGACTTTTAACGTACCCAGTGCTTATGGCATGTGATATCTTAATTCATCATGGCACCAAGGTTCCCGTTGGAAAAGATCAGGAACAGCATTTAGAAATGACACGTACGTTTGGTAACCGTTTTAACAGATTATATAACGTAGAATATTTTAAGGAGGCTTTTGCTTTTTCTTACAGTGATAAATTGGTTAAAATTCCAGGGCTGGATGGTAACGGAAAAATGGGAAAATCAAATGGTGAAGCTAGCTGCGTTTATCTAAGTGATTCTCCTGAGGTTATCCGTAAAAAAGTGATGCGAGCGGTATCTGACGCTGGACCTACCGAAATGAATCAAGTAAAGCCAGAGCCTATACAGAATTTGTTTGATTTGATGAAAGTTGTATCGACACCGGACACTTTACAACATTTCGAAGATCTGTACAACAAATGTGAAATTCGTTATGGAGATTTCAAAAAACAGCTTGCCGAAGATATGGTGCTGGCAACCGAACCCGTTCGTTCACGCATCCATGAAATTTCAAACGACGACGAATACGTCAAAAAAGTCATTCGGATGGGTGCGGAGAAGGCAAGTGAAAGCGCACGTAAAACAATTAGGGAAGTGCGCGAAATCATTGGGATCAAGAAGTTGTATTAAAAGTTGAGTTCGGCGATTCTTGGTTCATTTTTTGTAACGAGGAACTTGATGATTCATCATGCAAAACTCATAATTTATAATTCGTCATTCATTCAACATGCACATAGCAATTGTAGGAAATATCGGAGCAGGAAAAACCACTTTAACAGAATTGATTGCACGTCATCTTAATTTTGAAGCACAATTTGAAGCTGTGGAAGACAATCCTTATCTAGAGGACTTCTATGCGGATATGAAACGGTGGGCATTTAATCTGCAGATATTCTTTTTAAACAGCCGTTTTAGGCATATTGTGGATTTACAGAACCGGGGCATTCATATGGTTCAAGATCGGACAATTTATGAGGATGCCTATATTTTCGCAGAGAACCTATATGACATGGGGCTGATGAGTGCGCGTGATTTTGAGAACTATAGCAATATTTTCCAAAGTATCGTTCATTACATCAAACCTCCTGATTTATTGATTTACCTACGGGCTTCTGTACCGACATTGGTCAGCAATATCCAAAAGAGGGGACGCGATTATGAATCGGCTATCCGTTTAGATTACCTATCCAAACTCAATGAAAAATATGAAAAGTGGATAGGCAATTATAACGATGGAAAGCTGTTAGTTTTAGACAAGGACAACCTCGACTTCGCTAGCAAGCCTGAAGACTTAGGCCATATTATCCAAAAAATAGAAGCGGAAATGTTCGGGCTATTTTAGCCCAACATTTTTACAACAATCCTTCATCACGAAAACTGAGATAAGAAGTATCCGTGAAGATAATATGATCGTTCACCCGGATTTCCATCAACTCTGCGGCTGCAACAATTCTTTTTGTAATTATTTTATCCGCATTGCTGGCCCGCAGCGTACCCGATGGATGATTGTGAATCAAAATAAGGGAGTTAGCTTGTACTTGCAAAGCAAATCGTAGAATAACCCGCACATCTACTGGTGTCGCATCATTGCCTCCGCGCCCTATTATTTTCTTATCTAACAATTTGCAGCCCGTGTTTAAATAAAGTACCCAAAACTCCTCATGGGGCAAATCCTGGATATAGGCTCCAAAATAATCGTAAACCTTCCGGCTACTATTCAAGACGGGAATCGCTTCGGGTTCCATCTCTTTTCGGCGGCGGCCCAATTCCAAGGCGGCAATGATACTAATAGCTTTTGCCTCTCCTATGCCGCGATAACGGCATAAATCTGGCACCTCTAATCTGGAGATATTATTTAAATTGTTTTGGGCATCGGATAGTATCCGCCGACAGAGTTCGACAGCAGTTTCTTTTCTTGAACCAGAGCCGATCAGTATCGCCATCAGTTCCGCATCTGACAAGGCTCTTCGACCTTGTTCCAATAATTTTTCACGTGGACGGTCGGCTTCTGACCATTCCCGAATAATTAGTTTTTCCATGTCAACAAGTATATAACGGTATGTTAAAATTACTACTTTTTTTAGTAAAAACAAATCCATTCATATAAAACGCATTAACAATTCTTAACCGATTCGAGCCCGCATTTCGTTGAGAAATTTTATCTTTGCAATTCCATATAAATATCAAAACAATGAGTAAAGCGATTATCAAGACAGAAAAAGGCGACATGACCGTGCAGTTTTACACGGAAGACGCTCCTAATACGGTAGCCAACTTTATCAAATTAGCAAAATCAGGTTATTATGACGATTTAGCATTCCATAGGGTTATCCCCGATTTCGTGATTCAGGGTGGCTGTCCCAACACACGTGAGGGAGCAACCGGTGTGCCCGGCACGGGAGGTCCTGGTTACAAAATCGACTGTGAATTGACCGGCGAGAACCAATATCATGATCGGGGTGTATTATCGATGGCACACGCTGGTAGAAATACAGGTGGTTCACAATTTTTTATATGTCACAGCCGCAACAACACGGCACATCTAGACCGCAACCATACATGTTTCGGCAAAGTTATTGAGAATGTAGATGTTGTGGATGATATCCGTCAGGGAGATCGCATTTTAGGAGTGGAAGTTATTGAAGAATAATAACCTAAATAGACATGAACTTAAGAGCTTTAGTATCAGTTACGGGAAAACCAGGTCTTTTTAAATTGATCGGACAAAGTAAAAGTGGATTTATCTTAGAAACATTAGACGATAAGAAAATCAAATCCACGGTCAACCTATCCACAACCAAGATGGCCACTTTGGAAGATATTACCATCTATGGTGAGGAGGACGAAATACGGCTATTGGATGTATTCGAAACCATTAAAGAAAAAGGTGGAGATATGCCCGATATTAAAGACGGGAAAGCTTTACGCGCATTCTTTCGCGAAGTAGCGCCTGGACATGATGAGTCGAGGGTATATGCCTCTGACATGAAGAAAATTATATCTTGGTACAATATCATCAAAGAGCTTCCTTTATTTAATGAGGACGCTCCGGAACCGATTCAGCAATAAAAAATAAGTTGGAGGCGCAACCATGCGTCTCCACTACTATCAAAATAACCGCATTTGTGCATCGCGATTGGGCCTTTCAAATAAATCCGTACGTAAAACGGGATAAGCCTGTAGTCCCATATACTTTTTAACTGCTACCTTGAATAATTGCCGTATTCCTTCTGCGGTTTCACCATCCCCTCGAATCCTCCTGCCCCATTGACTATCGTTGAGTTTACCACCATGGCAAGCTTCTATACCATGTATGATCTTTTCCGCCCCATCAGGATAATTTTTGTAAACCCAGTCTGTAAAGATATCGGCTATCGCCCCATTTAGTCGTACAATGGTATAGCTAGCCCATTTGGCGCCTACATCTGCTGCGCGTTTTATCAATGCTGGCATCTCATCGCTATTTATTCCCGGCACAATGGGGGCAATCATCAAGGAGACGGGTATATTCTTCTCTGCCAATTTTTCAATCAGCTTTAATCTTGCTGCTGCCGTCGCAGTCCGTGGTTCCATCCTCCTTCTCACCTCTTCGCGCAGGCTATTGATCGTGACCGATACGCTAACTAACTCCGCCTCAGCAAGTGCTGCCAAGATATCCAAATCACGCAGCATCAGTACGTTCTTGCTGATGATAGAAACAGGATGCTTATAGGTTAGAAAAGTAGTTAACAGCTGGCGGGTGATCTTCAATTTTCTTTCGACAGGTTGATAACAATCCGTATTTCCCGACATGAAGATGGGTTCTGGAACATAGCTCTTTCGATCAAATTCTTTTTCCAACAACTCCACCGCATTATACTTCACCAAAATCTTTCGTTCGAAATCCAACCCTGCACTATATCCCCAATACTCATGTGAATTCCGGGCATAGCAATAAATACAGCCATGTTCACAACCCTGATATGGATTTAAAGATCGGTAAAACCCTAGATCCGGACTATTTACCTTAGACAAAATCGCTTTCGGATAGGTCGCTATAATTTTTGTGGACGCAGACGATAGAAAGACTTCATCCAATCCCTCTATATATTCTTGCACATAGCGTTGTTCAAAAAATTTGTTATTAGGATTTACCTGTGCGCCCCGCCCCTTAAAATATGTTTCTTCATTTGAGTCCATAGACAAAAATACTAAAAATATTAGTTTTTTTATCTACAGATTTATTTTATTTAACGTTCCACCAGTTCCTTCACGGTATCACCGTAACTATCTACCTTATCAGCTTCCATTTTGGTTAAACGGTGCCATCTTTTAAAGGTGTTCAAAAAAACAATGAGCATTAAAACCATCGCCAACAATGCTAGTGATGCCAATAAATATTGACCTTCTGGCAGGTAGATATATCGGATTTGTTCATAACCCGCCCAAAAGGTAATGATCGCCATAAATACACCAGGAATTGCCGCACAAAGTGCATACTTTCCACGATTAATACGGATCAACATCGTTGTACAAACGATAAGTCCGCAAGCTGCCAGTAACTGGTTGCTAATACCAAATAACGGCCATATACTACTGACATTCCCCGTATAAACCAAATATCCCCATGCAAATGTAAACATCAAGCTGCTGATAATGATGCCCGGCATCCAGGTTTTGTCACTAAACTTCGGCATCACCGTACCCAACATTTCCTGCAAGAAGAATCGGCCTACTCTCGTACCCGCATCTATTGCTGTTAAAATAAAAACCGCTTCAAACATGATGGCAAAGTTATACCAATACGCCATCACATCATCCATAAACGGTATTTTATTGAATATATGGGCCATACCCACTGCCAGTGAAACTGCCCCTCCTGTCCTACCCTGCAGGTCTACACCGATTTTCTCGCTAAAATGTGCTAAATCTACAGGCTGAAGATGGGGATTGGCCGCAATAAACGATTCGTACATTTCTTTTGGGGTATTGATGGCAAAATAATCGCCGGGAACCAATGTACAAGCAGCTATCAATGCCATCAATGCCACAAACCCTTCCACAAGCATCGCGCCGTATCCTACGAAAAGAATTTCCTTCTCATTGGTCAACATCTTAGGTGTCGTACCTGTCGCGATTACCGCATGAAAACCCGAAATCGCTCCACAGGCTATAACGATAAAGATAAAAGGCAAAACGGGACCTCCGATTACCGGACCTCCCCCATGGATAAATGCCGTAACGGCGGGCATTTCAATCGTTGGTTGTACAAAGATAATCCCGATAGCCAACATCAGGATTGTACCGATCTTTAAATAGGTGGACAAATAATCCCGTGGAACCAAGAGCAACCATACGGGCAGAACCGATGCCAAAAAACCATACACGGTGATGGCAATCGATATCGTCTCTACCCGCCAATGAAACAGGTTACTGATGGAAGCAATCTGCATGAGTTCGTGTCCGCCCACGATGCTGGCAATCAGTAAGACCCCACCGATAATACTGGCAAACGTGACGCTATTTTTGCGATAACGCATAATTAATCCCATGAGGATAGCTATCGGCATGGTGGCAATGACGGTGAACAGCGACCAGGAAGCTTCGTGCATCGCGCTGATACAAGCCAGCGACAGTCCGGCGAGGGTCAAAATCAAAATAAACAGTACAGCAAAACCTGTGATCAAGCCCGTGGCCTTGCCAATTTCCTTTCCTGCTATCGTAGCCAAGCTTTCCCCTTTATGCCTTACGGATGCGAAAAGCACCACCATGTCGTGTACTCCCCCCGCTAATACACAACCTATCAAGATCCACAATGTTCCGGGAAGATAGCCAAACTGTGCAGCAAGCACCGGACCCACAAGCGGTCCAGCCGCGGCAATGGCCGCAAAATGGTGCCCGAAAAGGACATTCTTGTTGGTTGCCACATAATCTTTACCATCGGCAAATTCTATCGCGGGGGTTACATTCTTTGCGTTGAGGCGTAACACTTTATTCGCCATAAAAATGCCATAAAAGCGGTAAGCGATTGCAAATAGTAATAGTGCTACAAATACTAGGGTAAGCGCATTAATGCCGTTTAAATATTCCATTAAGAACAGGATTATAACTGTAAAGGCAATATTAAATATTTTTATTTACAAATCAAATTCTGCATTTATCGGAAAAGCAACATTTATGTTTTTTTTAGAGAACACCATCCCGAATAACGCTGTTGTAACAAAAATGGAATACCGACATTTTTATTATTCAATATTTTCGCTAATTTTACATATATTTTTCTCTGTGTAAAAAGACAAAAAATGGAAGACAAAGGCGGTAAAATATCTGTACTATACGTTGATGATGAGGAAAATAACTTAATTTCTTTTAAGGCGACTTTTCGGATAAAATACAAAGTTTATACGGCTATTAGTGGAGCAAAAGCCATAGACATTGTGAAAACAAAACCCATTGACATCATCATTACTGATCAACGTATGCCTGGAATGACGGGAGTAGAATTTCTGGAAGAGATCATTAAAATTAATCCCGATTCGATGCGTATTCTACTGACGGGTTATACAGATATGAGTGCTGTCATTGACGCTGTCAACAAGGGAAAGATTTTTCACTACCTCAACAAACCTTGGAGCGAAGAAGAGCTCGATGAAACCATACAACGAGCTTACGATATTTATGCGGAGAAGAAAAAGATACTAGAAACATATTCTAAACTTGAGGTTTCTAACGAACAATTAGAATTTTTACTCCGCCAAAAGTTACTTTCCTAACGCAGATATCTGTTTTTAGATCCCTTAATTATTTACTGGGGATTTTCACTTTAAAACAAGTGCCTACGCCAAGCTGCGATTCCACCTCAATAGAACCTTGTATTTTTGAAACAGCCCCCTGTACATTATAAAGACCGAAGCCCATGCCCTCTGCCTGATCACTATCTCTAAAGAAAAGTTTAAAAATATTATGTATATTTTGAGGAGAAATACCAATGCCTTTATCACTTACTTCTATAAATGCATAACCATCCGTAACTTCCACAGAAAGATCGACTTCTTTTACTTTAGCATCCTTTTTTTGATATTTAAAGGCATTCGATAGCAGGTTATGGAAAATTAATTCCAACACCGCTTTATCCCCTCGAAAAGTCTCCTGCTGACTAACAGTAATATTAAATATCGTCTCATCATTCTGCGTATATATCTTATAGAATTGTCGGATATTTTCAGAAAGCTCTTTAAAATTAATCGGAGAAATAGTAAGCTCTCCTCTTCGCAGCAGGTAATAGTCGCGTAAACTATTGATATAATCATCAAGCATCGACACAGAACTTTCCATCAAGCCTAACAACTCGCGTATTTCATCTATGCTATCTAAAGTCGATGCCAACTGGGTAGCCGATAAAATGCCCGTAAGCGGATCCCGAAGATCATGACTTACACTGTATGCAAACTTATCCAGCTCGTCGTAGGCCTTTTCCAATTCCTCATTTCGGATATCCAGCAAGGAGGTGGCAATATAAAATTTATTCGCTTCTTCAATAGCAGAAATAATCTCTTCTTCCATCCAAGGTTTGCGGACAAATCGGAAGATATGCCCCTTATTGATCGCCTCTATCACCGTTTCCATGTCAGCATGAGCTGTCAACAAAATACGAATTGGTCGGTTAAAATCGCTTTTTATACGATTGAAAAAGTCCGTTCCCAATTCACCCGGCATTCGTTGATCAC
Organism: Sphingobacterium micropteri; assembly: GCF_014692515.1. Classification (GTDB taxonomy): domain Bacteria; phylum Bacteroidota; class Bacteroidia; order Sphingobacteriales; family Sphingobacteriaceae; genus Sphingobacterium; species Sphingobacterium micropteri. The sequence continues at coordinate 290,866 of NZ_JACOIK010000004.1, forward strand.
AAAAGATGATACGTATATCCGGATGCTGACGCAGAATCTGTAAGCCTTCTGTCGTATCTAAGGCTGTAAAAATCTCATAACGATACCGAAAGTTAGCTTTAAAGCTAATCAAATTGTTTACTTCGTCATCGATATATAATATTTTTGCTTCTTCTAGCATGATTTGGTAGCGTAAAAATAAAGGGAATAACCCTAACAACGAAATTAGCGATATTCTACCAATTAACGGCTATTTTCAATAAAGTTTTGTTGAATGGGAATAATGATCGTAAATACTGTTCCTTTGCCTTCTTCCGATTCGACTTCAATTTTTCCGTGATGCTTTGCAATCGTATTGTACGTAATGGACATGCCCAAACCAGTCCCCTCACCCACGTCTTTAGTGGTGAAAAACGGTTCAAAAATCTTTTCCCGAATATCTTCAGGTATACCAACACCGTTATCAGCTATTCGAATATAAATATTTGTAGGTTCTTGATGAATACCCGTCTCGATTTTTAGCTGACCACCCGGTTTGCTGTCAAATTTCTGATTGATAGCGAAAATAGCATTATTTAAAATGTTCAAGAATACTTGGTTCATCTTCCCTGCATCGCATTCTATTTTTGGTAGATCTCCGTATCTTTTCTCTACGGCTATCCCTTCTTTGATTAGTGTATTCAAAATAACCATAGTCGACTCTAAGCCTTCATTTATATCGACAAATTTGAAGCTGCCTTCATCTACTCGGGAGAAAATACGCAAACTCTTGACGATTTCGGCCGTTCGGTGAGCACCATCATGCATGCCTTTAAGTAAAAAGTCGACTTCAGTCTTCAAATACACAATATCGATATCTTCTTTGTATGCCTGAATACGCTCTTGCTTGTCTTCGACGGACAAGTTCGGAGAAAAAGCTATCCGTTCCACCTCATCCAATGTATCCCAGATCATTTTTATGTCCCGTTTAAGTGGAGCAACGTTGGACGTCACAAAGTTGATCGGGTTATTAATTTCGTGAGCGACTCCAGCTGTAAGTTGACCTAACGAAGCCATCTTCTCTGCCTCTACAAGTTGCGATTGCGTTTCTTTTAAATGGAGTAATGTTTCTTGAAGGGACACATTGGAAGCTGTAAGTTCTTGCGTCCGCTCGTCTACTTTCTGCTCCAGAAGTATATTTTGCTCACGGACTAGCCGCTCATTTTCAAGCAAAATTGCCAATTCCCGTGCTTGAGAGGCGTCCTTTTCCTTCTTCAAGATATTGATACGCGCTGCTAGGGCAAAAGAAAGTAAAGCCATTTCTATGATAGATGCCAGTCTAAAGGAATTGCTCGTAAACGTTGTGTAAGGTAGAACACCATAGTCTTTCAAAAGGAAAATTAATGCACCTATCAACAAGATCGCCCAGGCCATAAAAAAGTATACGGCTGGTCGGTACCTTTTCAGGAGAAGATACATGGAAACCGCGAATAGCGTCACGGCTTCTAACGTTGTTGCGATTTGCATGATTTGGAACCCCAATCGTTCAAACCCTGCTATTGTAGCGATAAAACCTGTAGCGAACAACAAAAAGAGACCAAATAGTGCTAACCTCGAGAGTCGTGAATTTTTCTTGAGATTTAAGAAATGATCGGCAAAAAAGAGTACCGCGATCCCACTGATACATGCGAAAAGAATTACACTTATTTCTTCCCACATGGGGTTATTGGGCCAAAGGAATTGAAAGTTAAATCCCGCAATACCGCATTGTGTCAAGCCTAAAAAGACGACATAAATTACATAATGTAGATACGAATAGTCACGGACAGAAAGAAACAAGAAAAAGTTGTAAAGTGCCATGATGAGCACAACACCTAAATAAAGTCCCAATAAAATATCTGTCACACGTATTTCTTGCCAAACATGCTCTTGTACACCTAACGAAAGTGGTAGGATAATTTGTTCAGCACTTCTAACACGCAGATAATATTCCTTCGATTCAAATGGACGAACATACACATCGAAGACATAATTAGGATGTTTATAAAGTCGATCAGCAAATTTTTTAAAGCTTCCTAAATGGGCGATAGAATTTAAACGCCCCATTGCGTCCACTTGATAAAGTTCCACATCATCTAACAACGGATACGCAACGTTTAATAAAAAACGTGACCGTCGGCTCTCGTTTTTTACCTCAAACCGCACCCAAGTGTTGTGACGACTCAAGCCAAGATTCGGATTTACGACTTGGCTGTGTATAAATTCGTCACGCAGCGAACTGATCTCTTCCGCACCTATCTGTCGATCTGGCTTCAAGATATAAAGACCGGAATCCAGTCCAACTAATGTAACATCATCTGTTAATCTTATTTGACCAAATATCCCTAACGGAAATAGTATAAAAAGAATAAAGAGCCGAACATTCATATCATTTTACACCCGATACCACCACTATATTCATACTACAAGAAAAAAAGCCTTGTTCATCCGCATATTTCTGTGCAGCCACGAAATCGTCATGTTCGGCTTGCGTAATCAAATCAAGCGTCAACATTTCCGCGATCATCTTATCGATCCACAAATAAGTACATGCATCGTTGTAGCTGCTTAGGACAAAAGGCGTAACTTCCAGCGTAATTTCCCGAAAACCTATGTTTCTCAAATAGGTTGTTAAAGATTGTGCTGCTTTTCCATTATTTACTTTTTTTGTTGATAGATAATTATTAAGCTTATCTGACACGGATAAATTTCCATTATAAAACGAAATACTTTTCCAGTCAGATTCTACGATCACCGCCCTACCGCCAATCTTCACTACACGATATACTTCCTTAAAAAGTGCGACGGGTTTGGCAATATGCTGAACTAATCGCTCCATACGTATCCCACCAACGGCCTCGTCATCCAATGGAAGATGAAGAGCATCTCCCACAAAGAACTCTACATTATTATATATTTCAATCAGCTCCTTCGCTTTACTTATCATCTTTGGATCATGGTCTATACCGATAAAATGGAGATTGTTCCCCTGGAAAGCACGAGCCATATGGCATAAATCTTGTCCCGTTCCACACCCTAAGTCAACAATCGTTCCCCCATCAGGTGTGGATTCAAAATAGGTATACGATTTATGTTTGACCCCCTGAAGTAGCTTCATCGTTTCCGATAAATAATCTATGTTATAGTGTTTTTCAGCCATTGTTTTATTTTCAGAATATACTTGGTTCCGTGTCGTTAAACGATTGATCATTGATATTGTAACGGGACATGCCTTGTATCAGTTTTTTAATGTCCCAATTTTTCAAACTATCTAACTGCAGACTGTAGTGAATCTCAATTTCTTTAGAACGTAGTTCTTCTATACGTATAACCTCACCTTGTGCCCTTAAGTCCATAATAGCATTTTTATCCATCTCCGATGCCAACGGTAGATGCTGTACATCGTCCAAGATCATAGTTGTTGCCACCAAATCGAGCTTCGGATAATAAAAAGTACCATTATTTCCCACGCTGGTTTCTTGACGATACCCCACACTTTTCGTTAAATTTATAGTATAGGGTGCGCAAAGTGCAAATAGTGATTTTATGCCTATCCGAGGCGCAATAGCAATCGCTGCTCGTGTAAGAAAGATACTTCCGATGCCATATCCGGCTATCTCCCGGGAATTCCACAAGCCACAACCCTCACCCGTTCCTTCCTGTGCATATTCCCACACCAGGTCGAAAATTTTGGGATCCATTTTTCCCGTTGCTTCCTCAATAGGCAAGGGTTGCGTACCTCCAGACACATGTATCCGCGCACCACCATACACACGCTCTCCGTCCAAAGATTCTACAATTAACACGAAAGCAGCCGGATTATACATCCAGTCATTTTTTGAAGAGGTTACTTTCTTTACGCCTATTGCCGTCAATACGTGCTCATGTCCTTCAATAAAACGTTCACACGTTTTAGGATCATCAATAGCTCGGAATGCTCTGAGTCGGACTACCGGGCGTCCATCTTTAAATATTAATGCCACGTTAAAGGTTAAAATTTTATCTACACTAACAAAACTACTCAAAAGTCTTGTATATGACATGTATTCCGCGACATTTTTCCATAAGAAATAGGGAACAAAAAATTACAACGACACTTTTTAGAAAAAAACCATTTGCTGCAAATCGTGTTTTATAGTCAACCCTTTTACAGAAATACTATGGCAAAACTTATAGCAGACCAACTCGTAGAAACAATCGCGCAGGCGGGCATTAAACGTATTTATGCCGTTGCCGGCGATAGCCTAAATGAAGTAAATGACGCCGTCCGCCGATCTAGTGATATCGAATGGATACACGTAAGGCATGAAGAGACCGGTGCATTTGCCGCTGCTGCAGAAGCGGAGCTCAATGGAATTGCCTGTTGTGCAGGAAGCAGCGGTCCCGGACATGTACATCTTATTAACGGGCTGTATGAGGCACAACGAAACAATGTGCCTGTATTAGCGATCGCTTCAACCTGTGCAACGGAAGAATTTGGCACAGGCTATTTTCAAGAAACCAACACGATAAAGCTTTTTGCCGATTGCAGTGGCTATAACGAGATCGCCACCACGCCGAAACAACTTCCCCGTATGTTGCAGGCGGCCTTACAATATGCCCATACCAATGGAGAAGTAGCCGTTTTGGGACTTCCAGGGGATCTCACGAAGGAAAAAGCCGAAGAAAGTAGCACCTCTCCCTATTTACTTAAACAACAGCCTATTTTCCGACCTTCGGACAGTGAGCTTCGCGAACTTGCCGAACGCTTAAATAAAGCGTCTAAAATCACTATTTTTTGTGGATTTGGTGCAACAGAAGCACATCAAGAAATCATCACCTTGGCAGGCCTGCTAAAATCACCGGTGGCTTATTCCTTTCGAGGCAAGATGGGCATACAGTATGACAATCCGTTTGAGGTAGGCATGACCGGCTTACTTGGGTTACCTTCCGCTTTTTATGCCATGCATCATTCCGAGCTGTTGTTGCTATTGGGAACAGATTTTCCTTATAAGGAATTTATGCCAGATGATCTCGAAATTATACAAGTGGACAAACGCGCAGAGCGTCTCGGACGGAAGGCTAAGGTATCATTAGGTTTAGCCGGAAACATAAAAGACACGTTGGAAGCACTACTCCCTTTAGTTGAAGAAAAAAAGGATGATGCATTCCTACAAAAACAATTGGAGAAATATAAAGATGTTAAAAAATCGCTTCGAACCTACGTAGAAGATACAGGAAAGCACCATGCCATATCGCCTGAGTTTTTGACGGACACCATTAATCGGTTAGCAGATGACGACACTATTTTCACCGTAGATACCGGAATGTGTTGTGTGTGGGGAGCGCGATACTTACACGCAACCGGGAAACGGGTATTATTAGGGTCGTTTACACACGGATCGATGGCTAATGCCTTGCCACATGCGATAGGAGCTGCTTTAGCCAGACCCGCTCAACAGGTTATTGCACTTTGTGGTGACGGTGGGCTATCCATGATGATGGGCGATCTGGCTACCGTCGTGCAATATAAACTGCCAATAAAAATTGTCGTATTCGATAACCGATCATTAGGCATGGTAAGATTGGAAATGCAAGTAGAGGGATTGCCCGATGGCGAAACCGATATGTACAACCCTGATTTCGCTAAAATAGGTGATGCCATGGGGATGCATAGCTTTACTATAGATTCACCCGATGACGTGGAAAGAACATTACAGCATGCATTCACTATTAACGGGCCTGCTTTGATTCATGTATACACTAACCCCGATTCACTCGCTATGCCTCCAAAAATAGAATTTGAACAGTTGAAAGGAATGGCTTCTTCCATGGGTAAAATGATGCTCCATGGTGATTTTAAAGATGTTGCCAATATCATTAAAAGTAACTATAAACACCTTAAAGATGTCTTTTAGATAGTGCGCCTATTACCTATTTCGGTACAGGCGCATTTTCTTCGATCAATCTTTCCTGTTTCAACTCCTCCCAAAAAGCGGCCGATATCTTTTCTTCAAAAGATGCCGCATTTTCTTGGGCTTGCTGAACGGTATGTGCGCCTGGAATAACAGCGGAGACAACCTCTGGAGCAGCGGCAAACTGTAATGCTGCTGTACGTAAATCTACCCGATGATTATCTGCTACGCGTTGCAAAGCAGCAAGCTTTTCTTTTACCCCAGCCGGAAAATCACCGCTATATAGGTAACGATCTTTACCGGCCAGAAATCCCGCGCAAAGCGGAGCGCCTACTACAATTGAAATATCGCGCTCTACGGCTTTCGGAAATACTTGGTTTAAATCATCCCGATGATGAATAAGGGAATATTGGCAAGCTGAAAGAAAGATATCGGGATCGGCAACTTCGATTGTTTTCAAAATAGGCTCAATCATATTGACCCCCAATCCCCATCCTTTAATTAGTCCTTCTTCCCGCATCTTTGTCAATTCCGGCATGGCACCTCGGGCGGCTATTTCGAAATATGTTAACCAATCATCTTTCATATCGCCATTGTCGGGAGACAGATCATGGATAAAGACAATATCCAAAGAGCCGATACCTAAGCGTTGCAAACTAGCTTCCACACTTCTGCGGACACCCGCAGCCGTATAGTCGTATTCATAGGAAAAATTCAATTGCCCTTTCCAGTTCTCTTCCAATTTAAAGTCATCATGCGGATGCAGGATTCGTCCGATTTTGGTAGAAATTACATAGTCTTCTCTTTGTTTGTCCTTCAAGAACAAACCCATTCTGCGTTCGCTTATACCTAATCCATACCACGGCGAGGTGTCGAAATAACGAACGCCAGCATCCCACGCCGCTTCCATGGATTGCAAACACTCCACATCGGGATTGACATTAAAGCCATTTCCCAATGCTACTCCACCAAATCCTACTTTACTGTTCGGTCTAAATCGTTTATGATATCCTGAATTTTGAACTTGTTCCATTGTCTTATTCTTACTATTAATACCTAAATCTGTCGCAAATACAGGGAGCAGTGCAGAAGCTGCCATTCCGGCTGTTGCCAAACCTGTATGCTTTAAAAATGTCCGTCTTTGCATCATATAGCTATTTCGTCACTATTTATCTTTACCCCACCTATCAATTAAAGAACAAACACGGGAAAAGGTTGTTTTGATAATTTCTATATGCGAAATGTAGAAGACTAAATATTTAATAAAGCGTGTTGCGAAGCCGTGAAAATATGACGAAAAACAATATTCAACTCGTTATCACGCTGTGCGCCGGCAATGCCAGCATAAGGAAACAAATCCACTGTTCCTATTCGAATATCACGCACAAGCTCCCTACTTAAATTAGCTATTTCAGACAATAGTATTGCATCCGGCTCTATCTTATCCCATGTTTCGTCTATGAGTTCATAAAAACGATCACGTTTCTTTTCAAAGGCACTTCTTACAACATCGATTTTTTTAAATAATGTTTTTCCTTTCTCCGTCGCCCATTCCGGATCGGAAGACTTCACAAGAAGTTGTTTTTCGAACAGGTCAAGAAAACGTCGAAACATGCCGACATAATTCACGGCTAATGTGCATTCGGCGAAGGTCATAAACGGGTAATAAAAGACAGGTTCATGACTTGTACGGCTTTCGGGACGTAGGTCAAATGCGCGTTCTTTAGAAACTGTCAATTCGTTAATAGAGAAACTATGGCTTGCTGTACATTCTAATCCAAAGGTAGCCCAATCGTAGTGTATAAGTACATCGTTCCGATCTACAAAAAAAGAATGATAGATCGGATTTCCGTTTGCATCGAAGACCGGTTCTCCGTCTTCGTATACCCAAGCGTTCAAGGTAAAATGCGTTAAATGAGGGGCGCCCGTAGCGTATTTCCATGTTCCACTGATCATAAAGCTGCCGCCGACTTTATCGGCCCTTCCGGAAGGCTGACCACTTCCGCCCCAGCACACTTTAGCTTGCTTAAAAACTATTTCTGCTAATGTAGGGTCAATAAATCCCGCGAACATATTAGCACCGGCACAGAGGGTTACCGTCCATCCGAATCCACCATCGACGTATGCCAATTCCTCCAATAATTGGCAACCTTCTTTCAATGCAGCATTTAATCCTCCATAAACATGAGGCACCCATAAGTTAAACCAATTTTGCTGATATATCAATTCCAGCAATTCAGGCGTCAACGCCTTTCTTTCGATGCTGGCGTGTACGTTATCTCTAATAATGTATCGGATATCGGTATGAAGCATCATGCTATTAAAATTGAGTAGACATTATTTTCTTCCATTTGATATAGCCGGATATAGCGACGATAAACAGGAATATGGTTAAACAGGCAAAAAGATATAATTCTTTGTGGAACAACAACGGGATGGCTACAAAGTTACTTATGTTCAATAATATCCAGTTTTCGATTTTACGTTTAGCAAGCAGCCACATTCCTGCCCACGCGGTACTGGACACAAACGCGTCCATTATGGGTACATCAGAATCGGTAAAGTATGTCAAAAAAACGAACAGGAGAACGTAGCCACCTATGACAATCCCAGCAACAACAGACCAGTCTTGTTTACTACACCGAGTAATAGAAACCTGTTGCTGACTTTGGTTTCGAAATTTCCAATACCATAAACCATAAACACTCATAATCAGATAATACGCATTCAGTAAAATCTCGGCGTAGAGTCTCGCATGATATAGCACAGAAATAGTCAGGCAAATGCCGATGATACCAAAGAAATAATTAGATATTTTGTTTTTACGGGATAGCAGCACCTGTACAATGCCAAAAAGCACCGCAAGCCGCTCTAACCATGAGGTTTGAAGAAAACCGTTTTGTATTTGTTCAATAAACTCAGCTATCTGCATATGCTATCCTTCCTACGCCAGCATTACCTGGATCAGGTTCGTCCCGAAAAATAACGGGATCGGGTATATTCTCAGCCTTGTAAGTCAAGTGATTCATGAATCACTTGAAAGCACCCCATAAATTATGTTTTCAGCTTACGCTAATTGCAAAGCTTCTTTTGAGCGACGTCTAACCTCTTCGCACAAGGCCGGATCATTGTTCAAGCTTTTACCCCATGACGGGATAAGTTCACGAAGCTTTTTGCGGTATTCGTCTGATTTTGCTCTTTCCGGAAAACAACGTTTAAGCAGATTGATCATAATAGGCACAGATGTGGAAGCTCCCGGGGATGCACCCAGTAAAGCAGCTATAGAACCATCAGCACTGGATACGACCTCTGTACCAAATTCTAAGATGCCGCCGTGTTTCGGGTCTTTTTTGATGACCTGTACGCGTTGTCCGGCAACTTCTACTTTCCAATCATCCAATTTTGCCGTTGGCATAAATTGCTTTAAGGAATCCAACTTATCCGACGGGCTTTTCATTACCTCAGTAATCAGATATTTTGTCAAATCCAGATTATGTAAACCCGCAGAAATCATCGGTTTGATATTCGATAGTTTAATAGAAGCCGGCAGATCAAAATACGAACCTTTCTTTAAAAACTTCGTCGAAAAACCTGCATATGGACCAAATAACAAAGCCTGTTCACCATCAATATACCGTGTATCTAAGTGCGGAACAGACATTGGAGGCGCACCTACCGAAGCCTTTCCGTATACTTTAGCATGATGTTTTTCAATAATTTCCTTGTTGGTACAACGCAACCATTGTCCGCCAACGGGGAATCCACCATATCCCTTTGCTTCCGGAATACCAGATTTTTCCAGAAGAAGCAGTGAGCGACCTCCCGCACCAATAAAGACGAATCTTGCTTTTATTTTTCGCTTTTCGCCGGTGTTCAAGTCCTTGGTTTCCACTTCCCAACGTCCATCGTCTTCACGTTCGATATCACGTACTTCCTGATTGAGGGAAAGGTTAATATTATCTTTTGTTTGCAGATGGCGAACCAAATCACGCGTCAACGCACCGAAGTTCACGTCAGTCCCAATCTCCATACGCGTAGCAGCCATCACCTCGTCATCGGCACGATTTTCCATCATCAAGGGAATCCAATCTCGTAATACAGCTTTATCTTCTGTATACACCATTCCCTTGAATAAGTTTTCTTTTTCCATCGCCTTATAACGCGTGTTCAGAAACTGAACATCCTTTTCGCCGAACACGGCACTCATGTGTGGTACTTGGCGGATGAATTCAGTAGGATTTTTTAAGATACCCTTTTCAACTAAATAAGCCCAAAATTGTTTAGAAATCTCAAATTGCTCCGCAATATTAATTGCTTTATCTATTTTAACACTGCCATCGGGTTGTTCTGGCGTATAATTTAACTCACATAAAGCGGAATGTCCTGTACCGGCATTATTCCAGGCATCTGAACTTTCGGCCGCGACAACGTCCAACCGCTCGATGATTTCGATATTGATGTCAGGACTTAACTCATTGATTAAGGTTCCCAATGTAGCGCTCATAATACCTGCACCAATCAATACGACATCGACTTCAGATTTTTTAGCTTTTTTACCCATAGTTTCAAAATTGCGTACAAAATTAACATTCAAATCGGTTATAACCGAATGAAAATGTCAAAATTCTTTCATTATTGTTGATATTTTTTTAAAGTAGAGATAATAGGGTAATTAAAGTGCCGCGGAGAATATTCCGGTTCGATTTCTAGAGCTTTGTAAGATCATGAGCGTGATAATCTACTGCTTAATAAAAAAGCCCATGAATATTTGATATTCACGGGCTTTGTGATGTTCGTGTTGTTGACTGGTAAATCTTATGGCTGAGGTTGCGTACTTTGTTCCTGTTGTAATTCTAACACAACACCATCTAACTCACCTTTTATCTTTTCACTATTTTGATAAGCATATACAATCTGCTCAAATTTTTGAACATCTAATCCCTCTTTTTCTATCGCAGCCTCGATATCGCCTCCGATCTCTTGCTGGATAGCTATAATTTTCTCTGAAGCTTTAGCAAACATCTGCTGGTCTTCGGCGCTTTCGGCCGACAGCCCCTCTTCAGAAGCTTGCTGCGCCTGTGCCATCTCATTGAATTTCTGCACCGTCATTCCTTCGTCTTTAATCGCTTTGGCCATATCCTGCTGTACGCTCATCTGTATAGCCTCCACGTTAGAGCTTGCTTTCACGAATGATACTAGTTCGTCTTTTTTGAAATCTTCTTTCAATTTTGGTGTCTGCGCGGCATCCGGAGCTTGCGCCATAGCGCCTAAGCTACCTATCATCACAACGGCTAATAACATTACTTTCAGTTTCTGCATCATAAATGTGTTTAAATTCATCTTCACTCGTATTTCGTTAAAATTTCAATTATCTATAACGAATACACAAAAAATAAGCCACGGTACTGACGAGCTGCACGTATTTAACATCTTTTAGGGAATGTGCGATAAGCGATAATATTTTGTAATTACCTCAATCGCTATTTTGCGTACAGCCGATGGAGCCGCATACCCCAGTCACAAAACATCCGTCGTCAATCATACGGACTTTATGAAATTCTTGGGGTTATAATATTATAAAAATTGCGATACCTCAGGATATTTAACATCTTTGTTGAATATTGAACAGTGGAATTAAAATTTAACAAAAAATAATGAGATGAAATTATTAGAAGGCAAAACAGCTCTAGTTACGGGAGCATCAAAAGGCATCGGCAGAAAAATCGCTGAAGTTTTTGCGCAACAGGGAGCAAACGTTGCGTTTACTTATTTATCTTCTGTAGAAAAGGGAGAAGCGCTAGAAAAAGAATTACAGGCTTTTGGTGCACGGGCAAAGGGTTTTCGCTCCGACGCTTCAAAATTTGACCAAGCAGAAAAATTAATCGAAGATATTGTCGCTGAATTTGGAACAATCGACGTCGTTGTCAACAACGCAGGGATTACAAAAGACGGCCTGTTAATGCGTATGACGGAAGAAAATTGGGATGATGTCATCAACATCAATTTAAAATCCATTTTCAATGTGACCAAAGCCGCCTCGAAAATTATGATGAAAAACCGTAAAGGTTCGTTTATCAACATGAGTTCGGTGGTCGGTGTGCAGGGAAATGCCGGACAAGCAAACTATGCAGCCTCTAAAGCGGGCATTATCGGTTTCTCGAAATCTGTCGCAAAAGAACTGGGATCCCGGAATATTCGTACCAATGTAATTGCTCCCGGATTTATCCGTACAGAAATGACAGATGTGCTTGATCCAAAAGTTGTTGCAGGCTGGGAGGCAAATATCCCATTAAAACGTGCCGGCGAAACAGAAGATATTGCGAATGCTTGCTTATTTTTAGCGTCTGATTTATCTACCTACATCAATGGGCAGGTTCTACCCGTTGATGGCGGAATGCTTTAGTAAGTGCTCACCGAAGACAATCTATTCCGGATTACGAATTATAAGAATTGTAAAAAAATGTTAAAGCCCTTGACAGGAATGTCGAGGGCTTTTTATTTTTATGCCGATAATTAATAAAACCAACTCTTTTTAAAATTTTTACTTTATGCTAAAAAGTCGAATAATCTGTTTATTGGGCATAATTTTGGCATCTAACATTGCCTTTGCTCAACATTTGCAACTGTACACGACCTATCCGAAGATTTCAGTATCTCCGGGAGAAGTCATTGACTACAATGTAGAACTGATCAACAATAGCTCAGTTACACGGAACGGAAGAATCAGTCTGCAAAACTTCCCAAAAGACTGGGATTATGAAATGAAATCTGGAAACTACAGTGCAGAAGAAATCTCCGTTTTACCCAAAGAACGGAAATCCCTTAATCTAAAAGTTATCGTACCGTCTAAAATAGAGAAAGGGCAGTATCGATTCCGACTGGTTGCACAAGGCGAATCATCCTTACCACTAACCGTGGATGTCACCACAGATGGGAAATCATCATCTGAATTCAACAGTCCGCAAACAAATATGGAGGGTTCAGCAAAATCAACTTTTACCTTCAATGCTTCTCTGTTAAACCGTTCTTCGGATGCACAGGTGTATCGCTTGGGTGCCAATCTCCAACCGGGATGGGGAGCGACATTCAAAGTAGACGGAAAGCAGGTATCCTCGGTTAATATAGAAGGTAACCAACGAAAAGATATCTTAATCGAAATCCTTCCTCCGGAAAACATTAAAAAAGGAAAATATACAATTCCATTATTTGCTCAAAGTCCACTCAATCAATCGGATCTTTCTTTGGAAGTCGTCATTACTGGTTCTTACGGAATACAACTGACCACGCCGGAAGGGTTATTGAGTACAACCGCAACGGCCAACCGAAACAAATCGATCCAATTTCTGGTTAAAAATAACGGTAGTTCCGATCTGAATCAAATCAATCTCCATGCCTCCGCTCCTTCGCAATGGGAAGCTCATTTTGAGCCTAGCCGGATCAGCAGCCTTAAAGCCGGCGAGAGCCAAACCGTTACGGCGATCATTAAACCCGCTAAGAAAGCCGTTGCCGGCGATTACCAAATTACATTGGATGTAAAAAATAACGAAACAAGCGACAGTGTTAAATTCCGCGTAACCGTTGAAACTTCATTATTATGGGGATGGGTGGGTATTTTTATTATCGCTATCGCCGTGGCACTCGTGTATTTTTTGATCCGCAAATATGGAAGGAGATAAAATGGATAACCCTATTATTCGTGTACGGCAATTGACGAAAAAGTATGGGGACTTCACGGCAGTAGATCATCTGGATCTCGAAATAGCCACCGGTGAGATTTTTGGTTTACTGGGACCAAACGGCGCCGGAAAATCGACCACGATCTTGATGCTTCTCGGTCTAAGTGAACCAACATCAGGCGAAATAGAAGTTTGCGGTACCGATCCCGTACGATCACCCATCGCCGTCAAGCACTTGGTAGGATATCTACCCGACAATATCGGCTTTTATGAGAGTTGGACTGCACTCGAAAATTTAATCTTGACAGCACAATTGAATGGAATTTCTTATACGGAAGCTAAACGACGTTCCCTTTCCTTATTGGAAAAAGTGGGGCTTCAAGACGTTGCTGGAAAAAAAGTAGGTAAATTTTCCAGAGGGATGCGGCAACGCCTCGGCTTAGCAGACAGTTTGATCAAAGACCCTAAAGTATTAATTCTAGACGAACCTACATTAGGTTTAGATCCCATGGGCGTCAAAGATTTTACTTCGTTGATATTGCGTTTGAGCCGTGAAGAGAAGCTGACGGTCTTGCTATCCAGCCATCAGCTTTATCAAGTACAACAGATTTGTGATCGGGTTGGCTTGTTTATCCAAGGTAGATTGGTTGCCGACGGTCCTATTCAAGATTTAGCTTCACGCCTGTTTCAAGACAAACCACGTCATATCCAACTCAAAGTACATCAAACGGATACACAAAGAGCCCGCGAGATTTTGGAAGAGACGCAAGATGTCAAGACAATCGAACAACAAAATGATCTGTTCCATATCGATGCCGATGAAATCATCGTACATCATCTAGCCAAGAAGCTGGTTGAACACGATATTAATATAATACAGCTGCAGCAGCGCACCTATGGTATAGAAGATATTTATGCACATTATTTCGAAGGAGGGTCTACAAATGACGCTAAATAAAAATAATAATCTGTATGCTTTCTCCATTTTAGTGAAGAAAGAAATTGCTGATCATATTCGAAGCTGGAAATTTATTATCCTGTTGGCTATCATCCTGTTGACGTGTGTAGCCTCTTTATACACGGCTTTGCAGGCATTGAAAAACACGGCGCCTGGTCCGAACGATCCGGATGCAGCATTTTTCTTCCTCAAGATTTTTACCACATCTGATGGTACGATGCCATCGTTCCATCTATTCGTTGGTTTTTTGGGGCCTTTGCTCGGTATCTGTTTGGGGTTTGACGCTGTCAACTCCGAATTTAACGGACGTACCTTGGGTCGCATCCTGTCACAACCTATCCACCGGGATTATTTCCTCAACGCTAAATTTATTGGTGCGTTAACGGTGATAGGTGTTTTATTTACTTCCCTTGTTCTTCTAACCATAGGGACGGCAACGTTACTGGTCGGTTTTCCACCAACCCTTATGGAATGCAACAGGCTTTTCCTCTTCACGCTGTTAACCATCGTATATGTTGCTTTTTGGCTCAATTTATCTATCCTGTTTTCAGTTCGTTTTAGACACACCGCAACATCTGCTTTAGTAGCCATTGCGATTTGGTTGTTCTTCACGGTGTTCTATCCGATCATTATCAATATCGTAGCAAAAGCGGTACAACCGAATCCGTATGCTTCGGAGGCCGAAATCATGCAATATCAACATTTTATGCTGACACTCATGCGCTTTGCGCCTAGCCAGCTCTATAGCGATGGCACCAATATGTTGCTCATGCCATCCATCAGAAGTCTTGGTCCTTTGCACATGGAGCAATTGCAGGGAGCCATTCCATCACCGCTGCCTATCTGGGAAAGTATTAAAGTGGCCTGGTCGCAGATGGTAGCGTTGATCGCCTGTACTATTGTGTGTTTTGCGGCTTCTTATTATTTTTTCATGCGTAAGGAAATTCGGTGCTAAAAAGGGGGAATCTCCCCCTTTGCTATAAAAAGTTTATAATTTTCGTTTACCTACTCTAAAAATAAAATATATTCTCTATATTAGGAAATAATAAGCCAAGAAAACTTACTTAACAACTATAAGCAACGAACGCAAAACGAACAATTGAAAAACGTATACGTGCATGATCGATTCTTCAGCAAGAAAAAACGTCGAAACTAAAAAATACAATGGTTACCTCTCTTTTTTACCTCCTTCGGATACGATATCGCAAGAAGAATCGCCTCTTACGATACACATAGATCAAGCTTCGCAAAACCATTACAGAAAATACCACAATCGTGATTTTTGCTGGTTTGAATTTAAGCATGCCCTTACCGACCAACCCTACCCATTTAAAATCGAAACAAAAGACAACTATCTGTGGATCCTCATTCAACTTTTAGGTAGCGGAAAAATCGAGATAACACCTACCCTTTATGTAAAAGACGGTATCGTCTATTGCTATTACGCACCGAACCGCACAAAAGCTCTTTCGTTAGACCCCGGCAAGAATTGGTTCTTCCTGCTTGGTATCGCTGAACACCATTGGCCCGACCTAGCTGCCGAGTATCCATTACTGCAAGATATAGGCAAGCTCGAAACGACGGATGGAATGGAACATAAACAATTAGTCGGTCAGACCGCTATTCAAGCCAAATTAATGGCAGCGTTGGATTCCCTGCGTCGCTTTGAATTCCGCTCTTTCAGTCTTTCCTTCCGCTTGGCCGCTTGGAATTTGCGTTTGTTCAACCTCGTTTTCCAGGAGTTGAAAGCTCCCGAGAAGCCGCAAGAAGACACATTAATTACATTGTACCATAAAGCGACAAATTATATCCGGGAAAATTTTCGGGAAGAGGAACTCTGTGTCAAGATGATTGCAAACGCTATGCATGTCAGCGTACGGAAATTGTACAGTAGTTTTGAAAACAGACGCTTTTCTGTCATGGGCTATGTGCAGGAACTGCGCCTTGTACTCGCGCGCAATATCCTGACAGATTCGCAGGAAACGATCGCGAGCATCGCCTTCGTCTGTCATTTTTCTTCTGACAAACATTTCAGCCGCCTATTCAAAAAGCGGTTTGGCAAGGGGCCAAACGAATACCGCATCGCTATTCAGGGCAATATTTCCTTTAAATATAAGCGATAAATCGTCGCAGATCCCGGGTTAAAGCTTACTGATTATCACATTCGATATACCTATCCAACCGTTATGTATATCTTCTGTTCTGTCCGGTATACTATTTATCACATCACGTATATACGCTAAGTCGCAAAGAACAACTGTTCCTTCGTCGTGTATATCTCCCCAACCAGAACGTATACTGTTTATCGCATGGGGAACAAACGTTATCACGAAAGGTATACCCGTTAGCCGATTGCATCTACTTTTTACGGTATCACGAATACCAGTAAGAACATCAGGTATATGCGTTGCTGCTTCAAGTATTCCATTTAACGCATGCTGTATACTTTTTGTCTCACTAGGTATTACTTTTATCTCATCAAGTATAACTTTTGCTTCATCAGGTATACTTAACAGTAAGTATATACTTACCATAAAAACAGCCGTTTAAAGCTTTAAACAAATATTTTGAACGGATTTTGCCTCAAGGTGACTATTTGTGCAAGCAAAAAGTGCACCTGTGCGGAAAAGTTTGCACACACAGACCCCAAGTTCACTGAGCACCTGTTCTATATTTGACGCTGTAAACAATAATTTTTTAACACTTTAATTTTTATGACTATGGCAAAGCCAACTTTATCTTCAAAAATTGGAACAGCGACAAAGCTGTTGACGTACGCAGAAAACGTACTCCAAAAATCCAAAGACAATGCGGATCTTTTCACAGATGCTGCAGAAACTATTATCGAACTGGAAGCCGCAATAGCAGCCTACAGAAATGGTCTAACCGAATCTGCTTACCGCGATATGCGGCAGGTGGTCATCAAAAATCAACAGGCAGAGGTACTGAAACAGGTGCTTTACCGCTATTCGCTCTATGTGGAAACAGTAGCCAATGGCGATCCGAACCTTATTTTGGCTTCGGGATTTGTACCCAACAGAAGTACCGTACAGCCGGCAATCGGTATGTCGCCCAAAGCGAACGACTTAAGAGCCGAAGTGAAACACACCGGTACAAACTCGGTAAATCTTCGTGTCGATCCCTGGAAACCGGCAAGGTTTTATCAATTTGAATTTCGTAAGGCCGAAAGCATGAATGGATGGACACCTATTTTAAGCACCAAATCCAGAACCGTGATCGAGGGTCTGGAAGAACGACAAGAGTATGAGTTCCGTGTGACTTATCTGGGTACCGATCCTAGGCCCAATTACAGCGAAACGGTACGTTGTTTCGTAGTTTAGTACGTAAATAAGGTATTCTGGTGCCAGACATGCACCAGAATACCTTATTTAAAGGTTAGCATATTCCTATTTCGATTTTATTTACGTATTTTTAAAACTCAAACAACCGACATGAAAACCATCTATATACATCATCCATTACGTGACATCACCTACAAATCCAAGAACGAACGTTATTTCATGGATTCGGAGCGACAGGCACTACTGGATTACCGCACGGCACACGACGACACCTGGCGGATGAAACTACGCTTCGAAAAGGCAAGAGGAGATGTACATCTGACACAAAACCTACTGCATGATATCGATTATGATCGAGAGGAGCTGGAAGAGATGTTGGAATATTACACGACACAGATTGATCTCACGGATGTCGACATCGCCCATACCATAGAAATCCGGTTTCAAGTGGAACTGCGAGACTTTTATCTCCAGGTACGTAAACTGCATCAACGCATCATCAAATTCTACGATCATGTAGCTGCACTGGAATCCGAATACAACGAACTGATTGACACTTACTTTAGATCGGGTAAACCCATCGACCCACTCAATTTTAGCATACTAGACGATATTTTTAAATTCCATGAAGACCGGGAAACGAATATAAAATCCTTAGATAAAGATTTACAGGAATTTCTCCAAACGCTTAACGCGGTATATGCTATTTTGGACGAATACGTCCAACTATACAGTGAATTTTCCCAGCATTATAGCGCAAGCCTACAAAAAATAGAACAACTGATGAAAGCTACGCAAAAGCTGAATAGTATTTGGGGTGATGAGGGATAAGTTATAAGTGATACGTATATTTGCGTAACGATATGGGTATACAAGAACGTATTTTTTCGATTGATAGCGAGGCAGCATTTAACGAGGTTTGTTTAGAAGTATACCACTATCAAAAAGATCATTGTGCGGTATATGGCAAATACGTAGACCTGCTGGGCAAAGGAAAAGCAAGCGTTAGCCACTACACACAAATTCCTTTTTTACCGATCGATTTTTTTAAAACGCAACAGATACTTGCAGAAGGGCGTCAAACTGAAATTACGTTTACCAGTTCGGGTACAACCGGTATGGTTACAAGTCAGCACCATGTCGCAGACATCTCTTGGTATGAAAAGAGCTTTCGCGCTTGTTTCCAACAGTTTTATGGCGAGATACAAGATATCGCTGTGTTAGCACTTCTCCCCTCCTATTTGGAGCGCTCCGGATCTTCACTCATCTATATGGTTGACGATCTCATCACTCGAAGTCAGCATCCTTCATCGGGTTATTTTTTATACAACCACGAAGACCTATATAACACGCTTCATGAACTAAAACAGAAGCGCATAAAAACATTGTTGATCGGCGTGACGTACGCTTTGCTAGATTTTTGCGAGCAGTACCAAATCGATTTTCCTGAACTTATGGTGATGGAAACCGGCGGCATGAAAGGGAAACGAAAAGAAATGATTCGGGAAGAGCTACATCAAATCTTAACCAGGGGTTTTGGCGTAGAAAAAGTACATTCCGAATACGGCATGACCGAACTGCTCTCACAGGGTTATTCTTTTGGAGGAGGAATTTTTCAAACACCGCCTTGGATGAAAGTTTTGATACGGGATACAGACGATCCGCTTAGCCTTGTAGAGCACGGAAAAACCGGTGCCATCAATGTGATTGACCTCGCCAATTATTATTCTTGCTCCTTTATTGCTACACAAGACCTCGGGAAATTGTATACAGACAGTTCCTTTGAAATCTTGGGACGCTTCGACAATAGTGATATCCGCGGATGCAATTTATTGGTACAGTGATTAAAATTATTGCAAACTCGGATCATTAAACGTATTCCCCGCTTCCATATCTCCGGTGTCGTAACCTTTTTTAAACCATTGCACACGTTGTTCGGAAGAGCCATGGGTAAATGATTCGGGATTAACATGTCCATGTGCTTGCTCCTGCAAATGGTCATCGCCTACTGCCGCCGCCGCACGCATACCATCTACGATATCGTCATAGGTCAGTTCGATATCAGAATAATTTTTGACATGGTGCGCCCAAACACCAGCATAAAAATCCGCCTGTAATTCCGTCATGACGGAGATCTTGTTATACTCTCGCTCGCTCATTTTTGCTCGCATAGCGTTGGTCTGTTCTAATACCCCCAGTACATTTTGTATATGATGTCCCACTTCATGGGCAATAACATAGGCTAAAGCAAATTCTCCTTTTGCACCGTATTTTTTTGACAGCTCTTCATTAAAGCTTAAATCTAGATAAATCTTTTGATCTCCCGGACAGTAAAATGGTCCAAAAGCCGTTTGTCCCACTCCACAACCAGCTGTTTCCACGGCACCATTATAAACGGTTAACTTGGTGACGGGGTAATCGGATCCATTGGCTGCAAAAATGCTTTTCCATACATCCTCCGTACTGCCTAAAACGACATCGGCAAAATCCATTAGCCTGTCTTCTTCGGGCGTAGACTGGTATTCTCCCTGCTCGGTGGGAGCAGTTTGCTGCATCTGATTCAACAGCTGCTCGGGGTCTCCCCCTAATAAAAAACCAATAATCAGTACGATGACACCACCAATGCCGCCGAGTGTCAGTTTCTGCCCACCACTCATACCTCTTTTATCTTCGATATTGCCGCTTCTACGGCCGCCTTGCCACTTCATAATTTTTTATCTTCTTTTTCCGGGAACACTAAGCAAAAACCTCGCCGCTTCGGATAATTGAGGCAAAATATAGTGCTAACATAACAATTCTATCTACCTCAACCATCCGGATGCGGCCTTAAAAAGTTAAGGAAGAGGCTGTACAATTGTATCAACCCTTCCCTTAACACTCGATGTCGCATCCAAATGTTTTACAATTGCACAAACTTATTTTAGTATTATCCCATATGTAAAACATTTGAAGGACGATTTTTTGCACAACTTTTTTCTAAAACCACGGAGTGCTCATCCATACCTAAAAAAACAAAAACGAATGGATAAAAAGCTATATAAAGAAAATCTTCGTATTTTTGCGGCTCAACCCGATTATCATGTCTTTAGAACAACAGTTAATAGCAAGAAGTAACAATACGTGCGAACTATGTAATAGCACAGCAACATTAACGATATATACCGTACCGCCAACCGATCAGCAAACAGCAGATAACGTTATTTATCTATGTAATACTTGTTTAGATCAAATTGAGAAGAGAGAGCAATTGGACGCAGAACATTGGAAAGTACTTTCTGAAACGATGTGGTCCGAATACCCAGCGGTACAGGTCGTGGCGTGGCGCATGTTGAGTAGGTTACGGCATGAGGGTTGGGCCTCCGACAATCTTGACATTTTGTACCTCGATGATGAAAACCTGGAATGGGCAAAAAAAACGGGCGATCACGAACAAGAAGGAACCGTACAATTTCATGTAGATAGTAACGGTACCCGCCTCTACGAGGGAGATACCGTTGTTCTTGTTAAAACGCTAGATGTGAAGGGATCTTCTCTTTCGGCTAAGCTGGGAACTGTCGTTAAAAACATTCGTTTAGTACCTGACAATCCCGAACAAATCGAAGGTAAAATAGAAGGGCAGACGATTGTTATCTTAACCAAATACCTCCGTAAAGGATAACAACAGCCACCGCTTAGGCTCTATATGTTAGTCGATCAGCGAATCTACCTTATTTTTGTTTGCTGGCAAACCCGATGTATCCGCTCCCATATCTACCGAATCCTGCATTTCATGCAGCATTTCATCGGGTTCATTGAGGTTATAGCGCGAACGGTCCATCTCACCCACTGGCCCTGGAGTGGGTACAGTATCGGTATCTGTAGAACTTCCATTTCCCCCAGAACAGGAGAAAAACAGGGCTGCGGCCAAAAATGTGATGCTGTATTTTATCGTCTTGATCATAGTTATTCGTTTTATTTTCAAAATTTTATTTTAAAAAAGTTAGATAGCTAAAGAGTTAAGAAGTGAGAAAAGTCTAACTCCCTAACCTATTCTAACGCTCTAACCTCTTCTAACTACCTAACAATTTATTTAAATCGTTGCTCGTCCTCCAGTTGCGGGTATAGTTGCTCCCGAAACGTAGGAAGCCGCATCGGATGCCAAGAATATGTATACCGGAGCTATTTCCGCTGGTTGTCCTGGCCGCCCCATCGGGGTATCCTGTCCAAAATTCTCATGATCGGGAATGGTGCTTGGAATTAAGGGGGTCCACACCGGTCCGGGAGCCACGGCATTCACGCGTATCCCGGACCCATCCTGTAAAAACATTTGGGCCAAGCTGGACGTAAAATTTTGAATAGCTCCTTTCGTCGCGGCGTAAGGCAGCAAACTAGGGTTGGGATTATACGCATTTACTGATGTTGTATTAATAATCGACGAGCCAGGAGGCATATGCTTTTTTGCATATTTCACAAAATAGAACATGGCGCTCATATTGACTTGAAAGGTTTTATTCCATTCTTCTTCGGAAATATCCTCCACACCATTGTAACTCATTTGATAAGCTGCATTATTAACCAATATGTCGATTTTACCGAATTTCGCTACTGTCTCGTCAACGATTCGTTTACACAACAATTCATTCCTTATATTTCCTTTAAAAAGCAATGCGGTACGTCCCGATCGTCTTACCCAATCACGTGTATCAAATGCGTCTTCGTCCTCGATATCATCTTTATAAGAAATAACGACATCTGCTCCCTCACGCGCCATCGCTATCGCAACCGCTTTACCAATTCCAGAATCTCCACCGGTTATTATCGCTACTTTTCCTATTAATGTATCACATCCTATATAACTCTCTTCCCCGTGATCAGGCCGCGGCTGCATAGCCGAAGTCACACCCGGCGGCTGTTGATCTTGTTTGGGAAAAGGCGGTTTAGGATATAAGTCCTTTGGATTACCTTTTTTATATGTGTTCATATGCTATCCGTTTAAACATTCCTAATTTAGTGGCGGTGTGGGCATCATCTGTTGCATGGTATCCAAACTATCTCGTTCCAGCGAATCAATAGGCACAATACCCTCATCTAATGGCATATCTTGCTCTATTGGTGTATCCTGGATATTTTCCCGCTGGTTGCCACCGCAAGCATATAACAAGCCGGCCGCTACAAATAACTGTGTATAAAAAATAAGCTGTTTCATGAGGATTTGTTTTAATGGCGATGAAGCTGCATGGATTATACTGTCTTTTATGCATAGAAATTCATGCCGTTCATCTGTTTAATTTTTAGTTCTACATTGTATCTTCGTGTTCATACTTTTCTACAAGGCATTAGTAGAAAAACACAAAATAAATGATGGCGAGGATGATGACGGCAATAACAATTGTCCATTGAATGGTCCGAGCCGCGGGCTTATCATCAGGTTCCTCTTTTGCAACTTCTGGCACCTCTTTCCGTGGCACGCCGTGCATGGATTCATCCATTTCCATTTCATTTTGATCTCTGTTATCTTCCATAAGATTGTTTTTGTTCGTTGATATAAAAACAAACAGTTGGACATTTAGGTTTGAAAACGACAGGATAACGAGTATTTATACCCTTTATAAACATATTTAGATATGCATAACACGTATTTTTATCGATCCAAACCGTATAAAAACCCAAAACATATTCAGATTTACAGCGGTTCAATCTAAAAGATCTCAACGATAAGCATAAAATAAAATTGTTATGGCAAAAAATCACGGAAAGTCTATTAAAGACGACAAGAAGTATGAGGCATTACGGGATGAAGGAATGAGTAAAGAAAAAGCCGCACGTATTGCCAATACACCAAATGCGAGTAAAAAAGGTGGCAAAGCAAATCCTTTGGATGACCGTACAAAAGAAGAATTACTGCAAGAAGCAAAAAAAATTGGTATTTCAGGCCGTCATAAGATGAACAAGTCTGCACTCATTGATGCTATTCGAAACCATTGACGGACTACAATGGATACAAAACAGGAGACGTTATTGGAGGAATTAGCAGAATCGGGTCTTCGCTATTCCTCCTCTCAAGAAAAAGGATATAGTCGAAAGGCTAAGGGGGACTCTTTTATATATTTAGACAAACAAGGTCATCCGATTAGAAATAAGCAGATATTATCCCGTATCCGTTCCTTGGTATTACCTCCTGCTTGGCGGGAGGTCTGGATTTGTGCATCTCCAAATGGGCATTTACAAGCAACCGGACTCGACCTTAACAACCGCAAGCAATACAAATACCACCCCAAGTGGGTGGCTTTACGCAGTGAAAAAAAATTCGCCGACCTATTCACATTCGGTAATAAACTCCCCCTTTTGAAAAAACGGGTATCAAAAGATTTACGAAAAAAGAAATTATCTTGCGATAAAGTGTGTGCGCTGGCTATAGCTATTATGGATAAAACATCTTTCCGCACTGGAAATAAATATTATGAAAAAAACTATGGTTCTTATGGGTTGACAACTTTACGTAATAAGCATATTCAACAAATCTCGGCGAACAAAATATTCTTTAAATTTGTCGGCAAAAAAGGTGTTGCACAACAATGTTATTTACGGGAAAAAGCTTTAGTTAAGGCTTTGGCGAAAGTCAAAGATATCCCCGGACAAGTACTTTTCCAATATTATGACGAGGAAGGTAATATAAGGCCTCTGGACTCCGGCACAATCAACGAATACCTAAAGGAGGCTATGCTAGCAGAAGTTAGTTGTAAAACGTTTCGGACTTGGAATGGTTGCCTATTGGCATTGTCCTACATGGCCGCATTGCCTCTTCCTCGCAATGTTACAGAACGGAAAAAGAATACAATCCATATTATCGATCAGGTTGCTCAAGAGTTGGGCAATACGAGAACGGTCACCCGTAATTATTATATCCATCCAAAAATCCTTGCTGCCTACGAAGATTCGGCCTTAGATAAGTGGATAAAGACGCTGCAGCGGAAACCTGAGATCAATGGAAAAACGGTACTAAACAGGTTAATGAAATTGCTAAGGGAATAAAAAAGCCAGTTTCTACTGGCTTTTTTATTAAAAATTTTAAGCGGTTTCACCGACATTCGCCTCGGACATTGCTATTTCCGTCAACAATTCATCGGTCTCTTTTTCTTCCGCTAACGTTTGTCCCAGCAACTCTTTTACTTCATCGTGTCCCATTAATTTCGCGTAGGTAACAATACAGCCGTAGCTCGCGATTTCATAATGCTCTACTTTTTGTGCAGCGGCGATCAAGGCGGCGTCTACCACTTCGGGACTATCTTCAAACTCTTCGATAATCTCCTCCGCTTCTTTTAGAAGACCCTCCATGGCTTTGCATTTTTTTCCTCGACCGCTGAGTCCCAGATTTGAAAAAGCAGACTTTAGACGTTCAATATGGTTTTCCGTCTGTCCGTAATGTTCTTCAAAGGCTTTCTTAAGTGTAGGGCTTTCAGCAGCGTTTGCTAATTTCTTCAATCCTTTTAATAATTGACGTTCTGCGCCCAGAATGTCCCGCATTTCATCAACTAAAAGTTCGTGTAGGTGTGCATTTGGCATGTTGCCGTTTTCTTTTGTCTGTGCCATAACGTTTATTGTTTATTTGTCAATATAACAGCTCATAAACGCGATAGTTCCTTGTTTTTTTATTTCCCGTAGAATTCCCGGCTAAAAACGTAAAAAGTTTAGAACCAACCGTATAAACGCGTAATTCCATTATTTTTTGATAATGTAGCTATACAAAAAGAGGCTGTCCCTTTTGAGAGACAGCCTCTTTTCATCCAACTTACTGTTGGTTTTGCAATTAAAAACAGGATGGTGTATTAATCCAAATTATTTAACCAATCCTCTACTTCCTCTTTTGTTTTGCCTGTTTTCTTCTGCAATTTCCCTAACAATTCGTCTTCTTTACCTTCTGCATATAACAAATCGTCGTCTGTTAAATCGGCATATTGCTGTTTAACTTTTCCTTTTACTTCGTTCCAACGACCTTTCCATGTTAATTTATTCATTGTTTCCTCCTTTTAAATTTACTGTCTATTTATAGAACCAACATATCTTGTTTTTGTTCTGGAATTTTTAAAAATTACCTTTTCAATTTTACCCCTTTACCAATTTTCGTTACGTTATGTATTTATCTTTTAGATGTTACAAGAGGAAGCCAAGTAATTAAATCCCGAAACAGGCTGTTACAGGTCTGGATAAGTATAGCGCTCGGATCTCCCGAAAACTTCTTTTTATAGATTCTTTTTTCCCGCTGATACCGAAATGCATAATAAACAGTTCCTATTTCTCTTTTTTGTTTTGGATTGTTTGTTTTAAAAGCCAAGCCTGTTATACTAATGAATACATCGGCATTGGTGATGGAAGTTCTTGTTAATCCATCTAACATCCGCAAGGTTATCACGGCCGATTCAGCACAATATTTTTCGATTTTATTTTTTGGAACAGCAAGTAATTGTGTTTTGCATTGATCATCATAACAGACCAGCGAACCCAAAAAATAATCGCCGCTGTGAAACTCCAATGACCATAGTGAACTTAAATATCCTGCAGTCATACTTTCCGCACACAAGAGTTTCAAACCATGGGCTTGCAGAAATTCTCCACACGCCGCCAGCGCTTCGTCGTCTATTTGCATAACCGGCTTTGCTATTATATCCACCATAACTCTATTTCAGTAATCCGTTTTGAATAGCAAATTTGATTAAGGCAGGTGTATTCTTCGATTTTGTTTTATCAATTAAACTTTGGCGATGCCCTTCCACCGTTCGTTTACTCAAAAACAATTTTTTTGATATCTCCAGATTAGTTAATCCTTCACCCAGCAATTCCAACACTTCCATCTCGCGTGAGGAGAGTGACAACTCTGCTGGATCCATTTTATAGGATTGGGCTTCTTCCTTATTAATAAGTTTATCCACCAGTTTCATCGTAAGCTCCTCACACAAGTAACGTCCACCTTTAGCCACATGATTTATACAAAAAAGCATTTCGTCTGCTGTGACATTTTTCACCAAATAGGCTCTCGCCCCATATTGGAAACTTTGTGCGACATAGTGTTCCTCATCCAACATAGACAATACAATCACATACATCTTTATACCTCGCTGATTCAATTCTTTAATCAACTGCAATCCATCCACATTATCCATGGTCAAATCCGTAATTAAAATATCCCCTTCTACACCAGCTGCTATCAAATCCAATATTTCCCTACCACTGCCTACATCTGCTACGACTTCAAAATTAGCTTGCGCGTCCAAAAGAAGCTTAATCCCGTTTCGAACCACCAAATGATCTTCGGCCAATAAAATTTTCGTCTTTTCCATTTTTAATTTAAACCTTTACTTCTCATCGCTTTTTTATGGATACTGCTTCATCAACAACTAAACGCCCTTAATAGTTTACGTATTTACCTAAAAAAAGCTATACAAGATGACTAGCGTTATGCTATCCGTTTTGTATTCAATGCAATAGCCCATTTATCATGCTTACAACGTGGGCATACCGGATCTTCCAGAACAGTACCATGCTGCTGTATACACCCACAGTGCATGCAAGCCAATACTCCGCCGCCAAAGGTCGCTATATCGACTTCCTGATAAGCATCTGGAAATAATGGCAAACCAAACCTCATTTCCGCATCGGCATAAAACAGCACACTCATCGTACCATCTATTTCCAATACCGCCGTTCTGACCTGTCCTAAATGTTCGATAGATTGATTACGTAATTCCGCAAAAAATTCCATGGTAGAAAAATCGTCATCTTTTTCACTTTTTACATTAAACATGCCGTTTTTAACCACCGTCATCTCTTTACCCTCCAAAATTCGATGCACAGAAATTGATCTCGCCGCTAACCACGTCAATATCTTATAGATCGCGATGACGACCGCAAAAACAACTAAAGCGTAAAAAATAGGAATATCTTCTTGAAACATCGGGTCACCCGCAGCCGATCCTAACCCTAATATAATCGCCACCTCAAATAAGGTAAGTTGGCGTACACCTCGTTTTCCCGAGATACGGAGCACTAATAAAATCATTAAAAACATGATGGCGGTACGTACGATGATTTCCGCAAGAAAAAGCCATTCACTACTTCCTATAAGCATGTTTTTGAAGTCAATACCAAACATATATTATTTACTATTATCAATAAGACAACATAGATACAAAATAGTTTGCACAAAAAAAGGAGCTGCAACAGAACAGCTCCTTCTCTTGGGTTAACAAATATGCTCTATTAAAGTCTTTTTACCCGTATATTTCTAAAAAAAACTTCCGAACCATGGCCGAGGAAACCGATATGACCAGATTTTCTACTTAATCCTGGATGATCTTTACCATCCAACGTTCCATTTTTTGAAGCTTCCGCAAGGTTGCCATCGAGGATAACGACACCGTTAAGTGTTACTTTAATTTTATCCCCTTGGACACGGATTTCTTGTGTATTCCATTCCCCCACCGGCTTCATACCTTCGCGTTTCGCCGGGATGATGCCATAAGCAGATCCATGATACTGGTGTTCTTTTAGATTTTTATAAACCGCTGCATCGTTATCTAAAATCTGGATCTCGGTACCTACGTAGGCGGCATCTCCCTCTAACGGTGTACGGATACCGACACCATTATTGGCACCAGGGGTCAGTTTAAATTCAAAACGATAGACAAAATCACCGTACTCCTCCTTGGTGTACAGATTTTTACCAAACTTCGCATCCGGATTTGCCCTAACATAGCCTTCGGGCGTTATTTCGTAAGCCGATGTTTCTGTCCACTGATCAAGATCACGCCCGTCGAATAGCATCATAAAACCCGCTACTTTTTCTTCATTGCTTAACGTATAGTTTTCTTTACGGGCTAATTCTTTTACATAGATATCCCGATACCATACCCGGGAACCGTGTGCTTGGAGCTCGATCTGTTCAACCGGGAAAATAGATTGGTTGCGATCCCAATAATTTTCAAGGATGACTTTGTCGACCACTAATTCACCATTTAACCATACACTCACTTCCTCATCTATCATACGGATTTTAAAGGTATTCCATTCGCCCAATGCATTGTCGGCGACTTTCAATGGCGTAGATGGATTTTTCTGGTTGTTGTACAAACCACCAGATCCAACTTGCGCACCGACGTCAGTCCGTGAAATATCCCATATCTGTACCTGCGGTGTACCGCGCAGGTAAACACCGGCATCAGGCTCTCTCCCATTTGGATCCAGCTTCCAGTCCACCAACATCTCAAAATCGCCATATTGCTTTACCGTAGCGATATTATCCCCCTCTCCCGAGAAAACCAGTTCACCATTTATAGCACTCCAGCTATCGCGCATCTTTTTATCGGCCGCTGCTTGTTTTTGCTCCAGCTCCCGTGGAGTCATCGCTGCACGCTTAATAGGATCCTCAACCAATCCTTTCCATCCGGAAAGGTTCTTCCCGTTAAAGATAGACGAATAGCCTTCTCCTGCCGGCATTTCGGTGAGGTGGCGGATAATAGCTTCCCGTAAATAAGAGCTTTCGTTCCCTGTCAAATTCTCCATCGCTTTATTTAGGATATTACGGACGTCTGTTCCGATAAACGCATAACTATCCGTAGCGATATTCAATGCGGTATTGGTGGCGGCACCTTTCAAGTCTTTGTCGTCCATGTATTGGGCTGCAAACATCATCGCCTGATAAGTACCAGTTGCTTGGAGGTTGCTCAATACGGTACGCTTTTGTGCCGCATTTTCCGCCAACTCAAACGCATCTTTTAACAGCAGCGTTTTCTGTTCATTGGTATGGTCGCTCGCATTGATCTGCTTGACGAGACCGTTAAAAATAGCACCAAAATGTTCACTAACACGTTCCGACCGGGATAACTTGATCAATGTCGGTAATACTTCCGGATTAGACCAATTCGCCAATGCGAGCAGGGCCGAATTTTTGAGTTCTTTGTTTTTCAAAAAGCTTTCGACAGTTCGCAATGATTCCGCTCCACCTAAACCTGCAAATACCGGGAAAATTTTAGCGGAAGTTGGCAAAGGATTTTGTGATGTCTCTACCGCTAACTGACTTATTTTCGCATCCTTGTCACTGCGTGTGTTCAAGGCAATGACCAAGGCCTCCTGCACATAACGCGCATCACTTTCTGGTGTATTTGCCAATACGTCAATCAACACATCTACGTCTTCGGGATTCACCACATTGGGTAATGCCTTCAATGCAGCGACTTTCACGTTGTTATCGCTGGCCGTCAACAGCGGTAAAACCACTTTAGATGAATTTGCATTGGTTCGGGTCGCCAAGACGTTAAGTAGTGCCAACTGTGTTTTTGTATCAGCTCCGGGAATCGCACTGTTTATTTTATCAACTATCTCCCGATCTTTTGACGAACGGAGCAACGCTTCAATAGCTTGTATCGTCGCTTCATCGGCATTTGACAGCTCAGAAATCAGATAATCTGTATTACCGTCATTAGACAGTTTAGAGAGTGTATTTAAACCCGCAATTTTTGCTCTTGTGTATTTTAAGTTGCCTAGTGATTTTTCGATATCGGGCACCAGTGCTTCCGTACCTTCCGCTGCCAGGTAATGGAGGATACTCTCCTGTACCTCTGGTGAAGATTTCCGCAACGTACCGATGAGTTTCTTGGTATCTGCGGCTGTTCCATTTTCTGCCAACAGATCCAACGCAGCTGCGCGATATAAGGGTTCGCTGCTTGTTGCAGCCTTCATAAGCTGTTTACGTGCCTTTGCAGGATTCGCTCTTGTTAATAGTGTTAATGCGCCGACTTGTAACGTTGGAGCTTCTGCTTTTGCGGCTTCTTTAGCGACGGTATTCGCTATCGAAATTGCCTGCTTTTGCTGCTCTTGATCCAACAGGTTATTGGCATAGTCTAATGTGAGTCCCCCGATATTGGTTTTATCAAATTGATAATTGACTTCTTTCAGCTTTGTCAGAAACACTGGAGCCGATTTCGTTCCCGCAATTTTACTTAATGCGGTATAAGCATTGCGTTGGTAATTCTCTGAGGTATATTGCGCTAACGTAGCAATAATAGCTTCTTCGTCGCTCTTTGAACGCAAATCGCCTAAGGCGCCCACGATAGCTGTCGCTGTTTTTTCAGATGCCGAAGACGCCAAGGCATTGGACAATGCCTGTGCCGCTTCCGGCGTGCGGATACCGTTTAACGCTATCGCTGCTTTATCAACCAAATATTCGTCTTTTAAGTACGGAACAAGCGCCTCGATCGCTTCATTTTTTGACGCCTGCTTCATCAATTGCAATACAAAACCTTTGTTGTCTTTATCTTGCAGCCTATCCAACGCTAATATCAATCCCTGAGAAAAGACTTCGCGTTGCGCTTCCATACCCGGTTGCATCACATAAAAGGAATAAGAATTGGCGGCATATTCCGTTGCCGCGTTGCTCCCTCCCTGCGGTTTCAAGCCGGTGAGTAGATTTGCTATATCCTCGGCCGTGAAGTTTTGGAGTTCCTTCATGGCAGCGGTAAATTTGTTTATTTCGTCAGCAGGTTGTTGCGCCAACACATCTGCAATTTTTGTTGCGGAAGTTCTGTTTGCCGGTTGCTGGGCATATGCCGCAATCTGTATAACCAACAGTGCTGATAATGTATTAAATACTTTCTTCATTTGTTTTCCGATAGGTTAATCTAAATAATCCAAGGGCCACGCATAGGTTGATCAATTAATCTGTTCGCTGCTTCGTCATCCACAAACGCTTGTTTGTCGGAATCAAATTTCAACGTACGGTTTAGGCGTAATGCCGCTAACCCTAGATTTACCAACGTAGCCGAATAATAACCGTTTTGTTCATTCAATGCGAATTTCTGTCTTGTCCGACAAGCCTCGACGAAATCGGTCATCTGCGGAGCAGGATCTGGATATTGTGCTAGTTTTCGTTCCATATCTGGGATGTCTGAAACGAAACCTTTATACAACTTCCCTTTCGGTCCTTCTATATAGGCTAATCCTTTTTCTGTGCCAGCCCCATCCAATACAATCTGACATCCATCAGCATAGGTGTAGGTAATTTTTCGCCAGGTTCCTACAGCGTCCGAATGCTGTTGAGGTGCATCCACTTCGATCGTTACCGGACTTTCTTCATCTTTGCCTAAAAAATATTGCACAGGATCCAGATAATGCTGCCCCATATCACCTAACCCGCCTCCGTCATAATCCCAATATCCACGGAATGTGGTATGTACGCGGTGCGTACTATAAGGTTTATATGGAGCTGGCCCCAACCACATCTCATAATCCAATTCCTGAGGTGCTTGTTCTACAGGTAGATTTTCCCGTCCTACCCAATAGAACTTCCAGTCAAACCCTGTATGTTTACTGATCGTTACTTTTAATGGCCACCCCAACATACCCGTGTCCACTAGTTTCTTGATCTTTTTGACAGGCACGTTCATTCCGTAAAAGTCAGCATCAAAACGAAACCAAGTGTTTAACCTAAAAATATTTCCGTGTTGCGCTACAGCTTCTTTCACTTTTTTGCCTTCCCCAATGGTACGCGTCATCGGCTTTTCACACCAGATATCTTTACCCGAACGGGCTGCTTCCACAGCCATGATACCATGCCAGTGCGGAGGTGTCGCAATATGTACAATGTCCACTTCGGGGTTTTGAATTAATTCCCGGAAGTCATGATGTTCTGTCACGCCACCACCGAGAGCTTTCTGCGCCAATGCCAAGTGCCTGGTGTCCACATCACAAATGGCTACGGTTTTTGTACCGGCATACTTAAAATGCCCTCTTCCCATAGCCCCTACACCGATTATTCCTTTTGTTAAATGGTCACTGGGCGCCAAAAAGCCACTACCGCCGAGCACGTGTCGAGGGACTATGGTAAAAGCTGCCGCACCAATCAACGTCTTCTTAAGAAAATTACGTCTTGATGTTTTGTTTTCACTCATGCTTGTTTATTGATTAAATTAGGTCTTAAATATTCTCTATGCTTTGATATCCAACTGCTATATTTTGAATTCTTAAAAGCCAAATTATGCTATTTTTTTCACTAAAACAAAAAGATAAATTATTTTTTGTAGAAAAATTACCCAGTTAACACAAAATTTAAAAATAAGAACTATCTTTATTAAAAATTTTAAAGAACAATAACTTCTAATTACATCAGATGTCACTAGCCGACCCTATACTTGGTACTATTAATCAAGACATTGTTGACATGGGGAATGTCGACCGGAAAAAATATGTTCAAAAAATCAATTTAATAAAACAGTTATACGAAAATGGTGCATCCTCTATACTAGAACTTTTTACGAAACTGGGTATAAGCCATCCCACGTGTCAAAATCTAGTGGCAGAACTTATCGATCTTGGCCTCATAGAAAAAAAAGGGAAGGGTACATCTGTCGGCGGAAGAAAACCGGACCTCTATGGATTGAAGGATGACTCTTACTATGTTGTTAGCATAGACATGGAGCGGTTCCACGTACGGGCGGCCATTTTTGACAACAACAACAATAATGTTAGCGGCATTAGACAACTGCCGCTTTCCATTTCCAAAGATATATCCGTCCTAAATACGATTCGAGATTTTATTGATGCGCTGATCCGGGATTCAGACATTGATACCAGCAAAATACTTGGAATCGGAATGAGTATGCCCGGCTTGATTAATAGCAAGGAATACATCAATTACACCTATCTTTCCGAAGGGGATTTTAACTTGAAAGAGAATCTCGAACAAATGTTTCCCTATCCGGTATTTATTGAAAACGACGTCAAATCAGCTACCATTGCAGAATCTCGTCACGGATTGGCCAAGGACCGAAAAGACGCACTGGTCGTCTTATTGGATTGGGGAATTGGTTTAGGCATTATCATGGATGGAAAAATCAGAAAGGGAGCTAAAGGATTTTCCGGTGAGATAGGCCACATGCCTTTTGTAGATGACGGCGCTTTGTGCTACTGCGGGAAGCGAGGCTGCCTGGAGACTGTAGCCTCTGGAATCGCACTTGCCAGAATGGTAAAAGAAGGCATCAAGTCGGGACAGCACTCTCTGCTAAACCGCTTATCGGGGCAGGAAATCAATGAAATAGAGCCACATATCGTTATCGAAGCTGCTAATCAGGGCGACCAATTTGCGATAAGCATGTTGTCCAAACTCGGAAACAGCTTGGGCAAAGGTATTGCTACCCTTATACAGCTGTTCAATCCAGAAGTAATCATACTCGGCGGGAAAATTGCAGAGGCCAAGCAGTACATTACGATTCCCATTATCCAATCGATCAACACGTATAGCATGGCGAAGATTCGAGAAGACACGAAAGTCACGCTTTCGGAACTACGGCGCGATGCAAGTTTAACAGGAAACATCTACATTGTGATCGACGGCATACTAGAAGCACAGATGAAGAAAGCAAGTAGCTAAGCTTAACATGTTTTATATTCAATCCCTAGATTCTCACACAATTGTTGATATTTAGCAGGTATGCTATCGCTGATAATCATGTCTACTTTGGATAAGGCGGAAATCTTACCCAAGCTTTTTCGGTCGAATTTCGAAGAGTCGGCCAAAACGATGACCTTATGTGCTGATTCCATCATCCTACGATTCAATAAAGCTTCTTGCGCGTTTGTTGTCGTAATTCCAAATTCCGCATCGATACCATCTACACCTATAAATAACTTAGAACAAAAGAAGTCTCCCAATAAGTCTTCTGCATAACGTCCATTAATAGAAGAAGATGTCTTTCTCACCGGGCCTCCTAACTGAATAATATCCACACTTTCGTGCTTGATCAGTTCCATCGTTACATTGATAGCAGATGTGATCACCGTTAATCGTTCTTGCGGTACAATCTCTCGTGCAAAATATTGCATCGTTGTACCCGAAGCGATAATAATGGAATCGTTTGGTTCTACCAATTTGGCAGCGACCACCCCTATACATTTCTTTGCTTCCGAATATAAGAGTGCTTTTTCATTTATGGTACGGTCTTTTTGATAGGGATTCACATTGGTTGCTCCGCCATGGGTACGAAATACCATACCTTCATCTTCTAAAAACTGTAGGTCTTTGCGGATAGTAACAGAAGAAACTTTCAGTTCTTCACATAAATCAACTACAGAAACATGACCATTTTTCTCAATTTGCTTGATTATAAACTGGTGGCGTTCTACATTATTCATAGTCCCAAGATACGCATTCCATCCGAATAGTAAATCAAAATAGTATAAAAACTTCAAAAAGTTTCGTTTGTTTACGTTTTTTATTATTTTTACCGTTAAATAAAAATACCAACGAAACAAATCAAAATGATATTCACACGAACCGAAGCGATACATACAATAGAAAACAGCAGTACATGGGATATCGCCATCATCGGTGGCGGGGCAACTGGACTAGGCATTGCAGTCGATGCCGCCGCTCGAGGTTATAAAACACTTTTGATAGAAAAGTACGATTTCGCCAAAGGCACGTCAAGCAAAAGCACGAAATTAGTACATGGAGGCGTACGGTATTTAGCGAATGGCGACATCAAACTGGTATATTCGGCATTGAAAGAACGTGGTTTGATTTTCCAAAACGCACCTCATGTTTCTTTTGTACAGAGTTTCGTCATCCCGTCGTATAGTTTGTTCAGCAAACTTAAGTTTCTTGTCGGCCTTAAACTATATGATTGGATGGCAGGTGGTCTACGCATCGGCAAATCCTCGTTGTTAAGTAAAAAGGAAGTAGTGGAGAAACTTCCTAAGGTAAAAACGAAAGGGTTACGCGGGGGCATACAGTATTTCGACGGACAATTTGATGATGCTCGTCTAGCTATAAACCTCGCCCAAACAGCTACCGAATACGATGCGGTTACACTTAACTACGCAGAGGCAACTGCCATACGGAAAGATGCGAACGGAAAGGTAAACGGGCTTTCTTTCGTAGATCGCGTAAGCGGGACAACATATGACGTACATGCAAAGGTAGTTATTAATGCTACCGGAATTTTTGTAGACGATATTCTTAAATTGGATACGCCCACGCATAAAAACCTGGTACGCCCGAGCCAAGGTGCCCATATTGTCATTGATCAGAAGTTTCTGGGAAATGAAGATGCGCTTATGATACCGGAGACAAGTGACGG
Source organism: Sphingobacterium micropteri (assembly GCF_014692515.1). Classification (GTDB taxonomy): domain Bacteria; phylum Bacteroidota; class Bacteroidia; order Sphingobacteriales; family Sphingobacteriaceae; genus Sphingobacterium; species Sphingobacterium micropteri. The sequence continues at coordinate 326,797 of NZ_JACOIK010000004.1, forward strand.
GCGTGTTCTTTTTGGCGTTCCTTGGCATGGAAAAGTCTTACTGGGAACCACAGACACCCCATTAAACGAGCATCAAATTGAACCTCGACCGCTGGAAGAAGAAATCGAATTTATCCTTTCTACCGCCAACGAATACCTGGAAGATGCCCCTACTCGCGCAGACATACGTAGTGTATTTGCCGGTTTAAGACCTCTTGCGGCTCCTACCAACGGCGACGGCAACAGTACAAAAGAAATTTCGAGAGATCATAAACTCATCAAAAGTGATTCGGGACTTATTACCATCACGGGAGGTAAATGGACTACTTATCGAAAAATGGGAGAAGAAACGGTGAATTTGGCTATTAAAACAGGGAAACTACCCCAAAGTCCTTGCAAGACTAATCAACTACCGCTGCATGGATACACGGAAGATAAACATGCCGGACATTGGCAAGTGTATGGTTCCGACATGGTGGCTATTCAAAAATTAATGGACAACAACCCTGCCTTTGCCGAAAAGCTCCATAAAGACTACGATTTCACCGTTGCCGAAGTAATCTGGGCTTGCAAAAATGAGATGATTGTAAAAGTGGAAGATTTTCTTGCCCGACGGATCCGATTATTACTATTGGACGCACAGGCTTCCTTAGAAGCTGCTCCACTGGTCGCTAAAATCATGGCAGAACAATTAGATAAAGACAATGAATGGTTACATAGTGAGTTGGTAGATTATGAACTCTTAGTAAAAAATTATACATTGTCTTCCGAAATAAGCAACCATAGTAGCCCCACACGGGGATAAAGCCTTAAACATGTTATTCGAATGAAAAAAGAATTTATTTTAGCGCTAGATCAAGGTACGACAAGTTCCAGAGCTATCCTTTTCAATAAGAAAGGTGAAATTGAAAACATCGCCCAAAAGGAATTTACACAATTATTTCCCCAGTCGGGCTGGGTCGAACATGATGCGCAGGAAATATGGTCCTCACAGCTTAGTGTCGTAACGGAGGTTATTGCAAAAGCCAACATAAAACTAGACGCCATCAAAGCCATAGGTATTACAAACCAGCGCGAGACAACGGTTGTTTGGAATCGAAAAACCGGCGAACCTATCCATAATGCTATTGTTTGGCAAGACAGGCGTACCGCAGCCTATTGCCAGTCGATCGTGGAAAAAGGTTTGGCAAAAACGATACAAGAGAAGACTGGTCTCTTAATCGATGCTTATTTTTCTGCGTCCAAAATCAATTGGATCCTTACCCACGTCAAAGGTGCTCGCAAATTGGCCGAAAAGGGGGAATTGGCGTTTGGTACAATAGATTCCTGGCTCGTCTATAACCTGACCGACGGCAACAAACATATTACAGACGTCACCAATGCATCGCGTACACTGCTCTTCAACATACATACGTTAGCTTGGGACGAAGAACTCCTAGATATCTTTGATATTCCGGCACCCATGTTGCCTACCGTATGTGATAGCTCGGAAGTCTATGGAGAAACCAGCACGACATTAGGGGCTCGACCAATCCCTATTGCGGGGATTGCCGGCGATCAACAGGCTGCCTTGTTTGGCCAACTGTGCACCCAAAAAGGTATGGTAAAAAACACGTATGGAACAGGTTGTTTTTTATTGATGAATATTGGCAAAAAGCCTGTAATCTCCACGCACAAATTGGTAACGACCATCGCATGGAAAATTGGCAAAGAAGTTAATTATGCGTTAGAGGGAAGTATCTTCATCGGCGGAGCAGTTGTCCAATGGTTACGCGATGAGTTGGGCATTATCAAAAAGGCAAGTGATATTGAGCAATTGGCCATGAGTGTAGAGAGTACAGACGGCGTGTACCTCGTCCCGGCTTTTTCGGGTTTAGGTGCACCGCATTGGAATCCCGACGCGAGAGGAACACTTCTCGGACTATCCCGCGGCTCAAATAATGCACATATTGCACGAGCCGCATTAGAAAGTATTGCTTACCAAACCTACGATATACTCAAAGCGATGGAATTAGATTCCCAATCTAAAATCCGGGAACTACGGGTGGATGGAGGTGCCACACAGAATAGTTTTCTTATGCAATTCCAAGCTGATATTTTAAAAACCAATGTTATTCGCCCAGCCGTCACCGAAACAACGGCTATGGGAGCTGCATTTTTAGCGGGCTTGGCGGTCGGCTTCTGGGAAGACATTGACCAATTGCAATCTTTGTGGCAAGAGGAAAGAACGTTTGTTGCTAACAAGAAAAAGAAATATAAACCGCTACTTCAAGCGTGGAAAAGAGCGACAGACACCGTAAAATTCTGGGCAGATTATAAAAGGTAATAGTTATAAGGTTAGAGTAGGTTATATAGTTAGAGCCTTTCTCACTTCTTAACTTTCTCACTTTTTTAAAATATAAACATCATTATTATGACACCTTTTTTAGCAGAGTTGATCGGTACAGCGTCCATGATTTTATTAGGTGGAGGCGTTGTAGCAAATGTCGTGTTGAAAGACACCAAAGGCAATAACAGTGGATGGATGGTCATTACGACTGCCTGGGCCATGGCGGTATTTGTCGGCGTGACTATTGCTGGCCCGTATAGCGGCGCACATTTGAACTGGGCGGTTACCATCGCAAACCTCGCCCTAGGAAAACTTGATCTGGCTACTTCTTTATCTTATATGGCCGCACAGATAATCGGTGCCATGGTCGGTGCTTTTACGGTATGGGTCGTATATAAAGATCATTTCGCTCAAACACAAGATGCCGGAGCAAAACAGGCGGTGTTCTGTACGGCACCGGCTATCCGAAACCTCCCTATTAATCTAATCAGTGAAATAGTGGGCACATTTGTTCTTATATTCACCATTTTGCATTTCACTGATGCCTCCTTGGGTGGAGCGGACGACAGTACACCTATCGGTTTAGGCTCTATAGGCGCTATTCCGGTTGCCTTTCTGGTATGGGTAATTGGCCTCTCCCTGGGTGGTACAACGGGCTATGCGATCAATCCGGCCCGCGATTTAGGGCCGCGTATCATGCACGCTATATTGCCTATCCGGAACAAAGCGTCTTTTGATGCCGCTTACGCCTGGGTACCCGTCATCGGACCTATCATCGGTGCGCTTATAGCCGCTACGCTGTATCTTACTATTTATTAGGGCAACATATCCATATCAATCTAAATATTCTTCAGTATGACAATAAAAAAGCCCTATTTCAAGACCATTCTTGCTATGAGTACACTAATATTATCCAGCGCTTGTGGTTCTTTATCTTCCTGGAATAAACCAGCGCAGTATAACGATACGTTTCCCACATTCTCTTACGAAGGGCACCGCGGGGCACGTGGACTTTATCCGGAAAATTCCATTGGCGCTATGAAAACGGCAATTGACCTACCAAAAGTCACAACCCTGGAAATGGATTGCCACATCACGAAAGATAATCGCGTTGTGGTCTATCATGACCATTATTTGAATCCAAAGTTTGTCCAATATACCAACGGGAAACCACTTGCTGGGAAAGACTATAAGGGAATAATTTATCATTACAACTATGCCGAATTAGCACAATTTGATATTGGAAGTAAATTCTATGAGGACTTTCCTCAGCAAAAGAAAGTGCCCACGACCATCGCCTTATTGTCCGATCTTATCGACGAAGTGGAAAACTACGCGCAGGGAAAAAGGAATACCCCCATGTTCTATAACATCGAGACGAAGAGCAAAGCAGGAAAAGATGGCGATTACCATCCGGATCCACGGGAATTTTCGGATCTCTTATTGCAGGTCATCATCGATAAAGGAATCGCATCGAGAACCGTTATACAATCCTTTGATAAACGCACCATCCAATATATTAATCGGGTCTATCCCCAGATAAAAACATCGTTTCTGATTGGAGGAGAAAACAAGAAGTCGATCTCGGAACTGGTAGCCGAGCTAGGCTACCGTCCTTTCATTATTAGCCCGCATTATTCGTTGGTTACACCTAAATTTGTCAAAGAGGCTCATAAAGCTGGCATCAAGATCGTCCCCTGGACAGTGAATGATCAAAAAGAAATAGAAAAATTGGGAACTTTCCAAGTGGATGGCATCATCAGTGATTACCCTAATTTATTTTAACAAGCACCGAAAAATCTATGTTTAATATTTTCAAGCCAGCGGCACACAAGCCTCAGCTACCGGCCGATAAAATAGACCCAGAATATAAAAAATTACGTCTACAGGTATTCATAGGCATATTTATAGGATATGCTGCTTATTATTTTGTTCGCAAGAATTTTTCCTTTGCCGTCAAAGATTTACAGGATTCGCTGGGCTATAGTAAGGCCGAATTGGGTTTTGCCATGTCTGCCATATCAATCGCCTATGGCTTGAGCAAATTTCTGATGGGCAATGTTTCGGACCGAAGTAATGCCCGGTATTTTCTGGCCACGGGTCTAACCCTCTCTGCATTAACCATGATATTCATGGGCTTCTCCCCTTTTGCCACATCATCTATAGGCATTATATTCGCACTTCTATTTATAAACGGCTGGGTACAAGGTATGGGTTGGCCAGCCTGTGGCCGCGTGGTGGTACACTGGTACTCTATCAAGGAAAGAGCCACAACAATGTCTATCTGGAATCTTGCGCATAACGTTGGCGGTTTTCTAGTCGGTCCGTTAGCTATATTGGGGGTTGAATTATTTGTAGATTGGCAGGCCCGCTTATATTTTCCAGGCTTAGCGGCTATATTGGTCGCTTTTATATCGATTTTACTGGTACGCGACACACCGCAATCTTGTGGCCTTCCCCCTATTGAGGAATACAACAACGATTACCCGAAAACGTATGACAAATCGCAGGAAAAAGAATTTCGCGCGAAAGATATCTTTTTCAAGTATATCTTTAACAATAAAATGCTATGGTTTATTGCTGTTGCCAATGCTTTTGTTTATCTGGTCCGCAACGGCATTATCAACTGGGCACCTACTTATCTGCAGGAAGCCAAGCACTTTACCGCGTCCGAAGCAACTTGGTCGGCTTCTATCTATGAGCTTGCAGCTATACCGGGTACCATCCTATGTGGATTAATGAGCGACAAGCTCTTTAAGGGACGTCGCGCACCTGTCACGATCATCTATATGGCCGCGACATTCCTGGCCGTATTTCTTTATTGGATCACGCCCGGAGAAACAGCTTGGCTGGTAAACGGTTCTTTATGGGCTATTGGCTTTTTAATCTACGGGCCGGTTATGCTTATCGGTGTTCAGGCATTGGACCTTGTTCCTAAAAAAGCAGCAGGTACCGCAGCAGGTTTAACCGGATTGTTTGGTTATTTTATCGGCGACCTATTGGCGAATGCAGCTCTAGGTGCTGTCGTGGATCACAGCGGATGGAATGCGAGTTTTGAAATTGTATTATTATCCTGTGGATTGGCTATTTTGTTCACGGCCTTTACCTGGAACAGGGAGAAAGTTCTTTTACAACGGTAAGACGTTTAAAACCGTCCGATAAAACGTTTTGTCGGGTGGTGTGTTTATACTATATGTAGTACTCCATAAAGAAAATGCCATGACAAAAAGCATATTCCGTCTTTTGAACAAACTAAACAGAACTATATTGCCGAAATTGTCGGGCAAGGATCCTGGTAAATTGACTAAATGGGAACAAGCTATACTTGCTTACCGCTATTATGTCCTTACACGCTCCCTCGATTAATTGTCGGTTCCGAATTCTGGTATCCTAAACAAAAATAGCTTTTACAAAGCCTCGTTTTTATCTTTTTTACGCTATCTTTAAATTATGTCATGGATATACTTGGACAATAATGCTACTACAAAGATAACCCCCGAGGTTTTGGACGCTATGCTTCCTTTTCTACAGGAGTCATACGGAAACGCGTCCAGTGTACAGCACCGGATTGGGCGTGAAGCGAATCAAGCCGTCGCGTTGGCACGACAACAGGTGGCACAGAAGTTTCAGGTGAAGGAAAGCGAAATTTTCTTTAATTCCGGTGCAACGGAAGGTATTAACACGGTACTTCGAGGAATTGCCTACGCGTATGCCCGAAAGGGAAAACATATAATTACTTGCCAAACGGAACACAAGGCGGTCTTGGCAACTTGTGCTCAATTGGAACGAGCTGGTATAGAAATAACGTATTTGCCTGTTGACCATAACGGCGCAATAGATTTACAGCTTCTCCAAGACAGTATTCGGCCTGATACCATCTTGGTATGTATCATGGCAGCTAACAATGAAACAGGCGTGGTTCACCCCATCTCGGCGATAGCGCAAATCTGTCAAGAAGAAGATGTGCTGTTTTTCTGCGATGCTACACAATTGGTCGGTAAACAAGATATCAATTTACAGCAGATCCCTATTGACATTTTAACCTTTAGCGCACATAAATTCCACGGTCCCAAAGGTGTAGGTGCACTATATGTGCGTCGTAAACGTAAACCCATACAGATACCTCCGTTAATATCCGGCGGGCAACAGGAAAACGGTTTTCGCGGTGGAACCTTAAATGTACCGAGTATTATAGGCTGTGGAAAAGCGTTGGAGATTGCCGGCACACATCCAGAAACCCGGCATTACCGTGACGACCTTGAAAGGCAAATCAAGCGGCTGATACCCGAAGTCATCATCCATGGTGAGCAGGCTCTACGATTAGATAACACTAGTTTCATTGCTTTCCGGCACATCAAAGCTGCGGAAATCATGACCAGCCTTCCCGATATTGCACTCTCCTCTGGTTCTGCCTGTACTTCGGGTTTTCTAGACCCTTCGCATGTATTAAAAGCGATGGCTGTTAGCGACGAAGATGCATTCAGCAGTATCCGTATCAGCTTAAGTAAATATACTACGGCAGCAGATATCCAACAAACCACGGACAGCCTGGTTGATGTCGTCCAAAAGTTACGCTCCTCCTCGCCCATCTGGCAGCTTTTTAACAAGGGATTGCTCTAAGAGTGTATTTTTTGACATTCAGCAAACCACGAAAAATTGGAAGTCTACAAAAGAATAACGATTTTTGTAAAAGCAAGAAAGAAAAACGATGAACGAATTGGTAACGATCACAGATAAAGCAAAGCAACGCATCAAACAGATCATGCAAAAAGAAAATTATGACGACAATTACTTTGTGCGGGTTGCCGTAGAAAGTGGTGGATGTTCCGGTCTTTCTTACAAGTTATCGTTTGACAATGAAGAAAAAAAAGGAGACCAGTTTTGCGAAGATAAAGGCGTAAGAATTTGTCTGGATATCAAATCGTATCTTTATCTAGCAGGAACAGAGTTAGATTACTCCGATGGACTTAACGGAAAAGGGTTTGAATTTCATAACCCGAATGCGTCACGTACCTGCGCCTGTGGTGAAAGCTTCTCTGTATAAAAGAATAATAAACGCCTGTGTATAAACGGGTGACAAAATCCTAAGCTATTTTTTAGTAAAATTTTCAAAACATCCTTTGTTTTGTTATTAAAACCTTTATTTTTGCTGATAAAATTTAAAAAAATATCAATCTTCAAAATCTGGATTATGGTATTTTGAGGGCTAGCATTTTTATGGGACGTAACTTACTAAAGACAGAACAAGCGATTACGTTTGTTAAGCATACTTTTTCACAGAAATTAATTCAGGCATTGAACCTTATTCCTGTTTCTTCACCACTTGTTGTACTGGATGGAACAGGCATTAATGATGACCTAAATGGCATCGAACGTCCGGTTGGATTTCCGATCAAATCATTAAATGAGCAACGTGCTGTAGTCGTCCATTCGCTCGCAAAATGGAAAAGACTACGTTTGAAAGAACTAGAAATTGAATCGGGAGAGGGTATCTTAACCGATATGAGGGCTTTACGTCCTGACGAAGACTACAGTCCTATTCATTCGATCTATGTTGACCAATGGGACTGGGAGAAACATATAAATAGTGAAAACCGAACCTTCACTTATCTAGAAGACACCGTATTAAAGATTTATCAGGCTCTTTATGAGACTGAGCGCGAAGTAGAACAACGATATCCGGCTAAACAGGCCGTTTTACCAAAAGATATACACTTCATCGCTTCAGAAGAGCTACTGGCAAAATACCCCGATCTTACACCAAAGGAACGCGAAAACGCAATAGCTAAAGAATATGGCGCTGTTTTTATCTATGGCATCGGCGGAGAACTAAGTAACGGCTTTCCACACGATGGTCGTGCAGCCGATTATGATGACTGGAGCACCGATAACGAAAATGGATACAAAGGGTTGAACGGAGATATTCTCGTGTGGAATCCTATTCTACACACTGCTTTTGAACTTTCTTCTATGGGGATCCGCGTCGATAAAAAAGCGCTGCTACATCAGTTGGAGCTAAGACAAAGCATGGAAAGAACACAGCTTTCCTTTCATAATATGTTACTCAACGATCAGTTGCCGCCATCTATCGGCGGTGGTATCGGCCAGTCGCGTGTTTGTATGTTTATGCTCAAAAAAGCCCACATCGGAGAAGTACAAGTAAGTATATGGGATAATGAGCAACGAGATATATTGGCATCGCAAAACATTAATTTGTTATAACTGTCTTCGATAGTCCTTTTTGGATCCGTTATTCCTGCATCGGTGTTGGTAGGAAGCAATAGCTAATTATTGTTATATTTCCTCTCTAAAATAGCCCTGATGGCAGAGGAGAGCGAAATAAGTTCATTTTATATTATAAGCAATTAAATTGCATATAAAAATGAATTTATTTAGGTTTGCATCATTATTTGGAAAGATAAAAAAACGATATGATTATACAACCACGTGTAAGAGGTTTTATTTGCTTGACTTCCCACCCGGAAGGAACAGCTCAACATGTTAAACAGCAAATAGATTATGTAAAATCTAAAGGTAAAATCGAGAATGGCCCTAAAAAAGTCCTAGTAATTGGTGCTTCCACCGGTTTTGGTTTGGCTTCACGGATTACCGCGGCCTTTGGTTCAGATGCCGCTACCATTGGTGTGTTTTTTGAAAAACCCGCTGCTCCTGGTAAACCAGGTACGGCCGGTTGGTATAATACTGCCGCCTTTGAAAAGGAAGCTTCTGCTGCTGAACTTTATGCAAAAAGTATCAATGGAGATGCCTTTTCAGATGAAATCAAAAAACAAACCATTGATCTTATAAAGGAAGACCTTGGACAGGTGGATTTGGTGGTATATTCATTAGCTTCCCCACGTCGTACTCATCCAAAAACGGGAGTAGCCCACGCATCCGTTTTGAAACCTATCGGACAAACTTTTACGGATAAAACGGTAGATTTCCATTCCGGTGTTGTTTCAGATATTTCCATCCAACCTGTAGAAAGTGAAGAAGATATCCATAACACTGTCGCTGTAATGGGCGGTGAAGACTGGAAGTTTTGGATAGCGCAGCTGAAAGAAGCAGGTGTATTAGCAGATGGCGTGAAAACAGTAGCCTATTCTTATATCGGCCCAGAACTTACCTATCCGATCTATAGAAATGGCACAATCGGTAGAGCAAAGGATGATTTAGAAGGTACTGTACCGGTTCTCAACGATCTACTACAGGATATAGGTGGTATTAGTTATGTTTCGGTAAATAAAGCTTTAGTAACGCAGTCAAGTTCGGCTATTCCCGTTGTTCCACTCTACATCTCCTTGCTCTATAAAGTCATGAAAGAAAAAGGCATCCATGAGGGCACCATCGAACAAATGCAACGGCTATTTGCTGACCGTCTCTATGCGAACCGCGAAATTCCATTAGATGAAAAAGGACGTATTCGGGTAGATGATTTGGAAATGCGGGAAGACGTGCAAGCAGAAGTGGCTAAACTGTGGGAACAGATTACGACCGAAAATTTAGAGCAGATATCTGACATCGCCGGTTACCGTAACGATTTCTTTAACTTGTTTGGTTTTAATTTCGACGCGGTAGATTACGATAAGGATACCCAGGAAGTCGTCAACATACCCAGTATTAAAGACTAGCTAAAAATTTATTAAATAAATAGATAAGGGCAGTAGGATCATCATTCTTACTGCCTTTCTTATTTTTTATGCGCTGCCCCTTGCCAATAGAAGAAATAAATTGAGAATTAATACATCAAATTTTATCTAAATAATTGCAATAACACCTTAATATACAATTAAAAAAATACGTAAAAAAGAATTTTATCTATTTGATATTTCCAATATAAATAGCCAACTTTACAAAAATAGAGTATAACAATCGATTAAAAAAAACCTACCAACCCATGGCGAAAAAGAAAAATAAAGTGATTGAAGAATCAGAAATTATTCCGGCAAAAAAAACACGTAAAATTGTAGCTGGCCCCATACGCGATAAAGAACGAACCAAGCGTAGATTAATAGCGACCGTAGGCAAGGTATTGCAAAAGTATACGTATGCAGGGCTTACCATTACCAATATAGCGAAAGAGTCTGGTCTGAACCCTAAGCTTATCTATCTTTATTTTGGAAATTTAGATGGGCTGATAGAGGAATATATCCTAGAAAAGGATTTTTGGGCAGGAAAGCTTAAAACACAGATTACCGAGCTTGTCGAAAGTTCAAAATCGCTTCGTGCAAAAGACGCTAATGATTTATTCCAGTTACAGTTTGATTCCTTCCTGAAAGACAAATCCATGCAGCGTATTATCCACTGGGAAATGGGTGTAAAAAATAAGCTATTGCGAAAAATTGCAGACGAACGCGAAGAAGTTGGTAAGAATGCCCTTGACCTTATTTCCACCCAGTTTAAAAATACCGATGTAGATATTCAAGCTACACTGGCTATTATTCTTGGTGGAATTTACTATTTGACATTACATGCCAAAAATAATGGCAGTACAGTCGGTGGCATTGATATTAACGAAGACGAAGGCCGGGAACGCATCGAAAAGACTATGGAAAGATTGATTTTTCGGGATTTTGAAGATGCCGAAAAGAAAAAAACACCCAAAGGAAAAAAATAACGCGTATTTTTGCGTATGTCTATATTAAATCAAAACTTCAATACGGCGCATGATACTGCGCCATTTTCACAAATAAAAAACGAAGATTATATTCCGGCATTTGACATCGCCATCGAAAAGACAAAGGCCGAAATCGATGCTATTATCCACAATTCCGATAAGCCGACTTTCGAAAACACCATCGCGGCAATGGCCTATTCCGGTATGGAATTGGATCGCATATCCAACATATTTTTCAACCTGCACTCCGCAGAAACAAACGATGAACTTGACAAGATAGCCCAGGAAGTCGCTCCGAAGCTATCCAAACTCGCTAACGACATCACATTGAATCCGCAACTATTCGAGCGAGTAAAAGCAGTATATGATCAAAAAGATCAGCTTTCGTTAAATGCCGAGCAACATACTTTGTTACAAAAATCTTATCGTGATTTCGTTAGAAACGGCGCTTTGTTAGCGGAGGAGAAAAAGGAAATATTACGTCAGATCGATGCAGAACTCTCTGTATTAAAGCTAAAATTTGGAGAAAATGTATTGGCGGAAACTAACGCGTATCAATTACACATAACCAATGAACAGGATTTGGTCGGTTTACCGGAAGGCGCAATAGAAGCTGCACGAGGATTAGCTGAAATACAAGAAAAAACGGGCTGGATATTTACACTGGATTATCCAAGTTACATCCCCTTTATAACCTACGCAGACAACCGGACGCTTCGACGTGAAATTGCCATTGCTGCCGGACGTAAAGCGTTTCAAGATAACGAATACAACAACACGGAGAATATCCTTAAAATAGTGCGCTTACGTTTCCAACGTGCCCAATTGCTGGGGTATGATACACACGCCCATTTTGTATTGGAAGAGCGCATGGCACAGCAACCCGAAAATGTAGAAGCTTTCTTAAATGATTTGCTACATAAAGCAAAACCAGCTGCCGAACAAGAGCTTCAGGAACTCCGTGCTTTTGCAAACAATATGCATAGCATAGCACAACTTGAGAAATGGGATACAGCCTATTATAGCGAGAAGTTGAAACAGGAAAAATTTAGTTTAGATGATGAGTTATTAAAACCTTATTTCCAGCTTGAAAAAGTAATGGATGGTGTTTTTACCATCGCCCAGAAACTTTATAACCTGCACTTTCATGAAGTGCAGCATATCGATAAATATCATGAAGAGGTTCGCACATTTGAAGTCACCGATCATAACCAACATTTAGTGGCTATATTTTATGCAGATTTCTTTCCGAGAAAAGGTAAACGTAACGGTGCTTGGATGACATCTTTTAAACCACAATATCGTAAGGATGGTCAGCATGAGCGACCGCATATATCTATTGTATGCAATTTCACGCGTCCCACGGCTACGAAACCTTCTTTACTGACGTTCAACGAGGTTACGACGCTCTTCCACGAATTTGGCCACGCCCTACATGGGATGCTAGCCGATACCACCTACCCTACTTTATCCGGAACATCGGTTTTTTGGGATTTTGTGGAGCTACCGAGCCAAATCATGGAAAACTGGTGTTACGAAAAAGAAGCGCTCGAACTTTTTGCTAAACATTATCAAACAGGTGAAACGATCCCCATGGAGCTCATTGATAAGATTAAGGCTTCGGCCTCGTTTATGGAAGGCATGGCCACTTTACGTCAACTTGGATTCGGATTATTAGATATGGGCTGGCATGCGCAAGACCCGACACCTGTCGACAATATCAAGGCATTTGAAAGTAGCTGTTTTGCTTCTACACAACTGCTTCCCGATGTTACAGAAAATGCCATGAGTCCTTCGTTTTCACATATTTTTAATGGTGGATATTCTTCAGGTTATTACAGCTATAAATGGGCAGAGGTATTAGATGCTGATGCGTTTGCTTATTTTCAGGAAAAAGGGATTTTTAACGAGACGGTAGCCAACAAATTCAAAGAGAACATCCTTTCTAAAGGAGGGATCGAACATCCCATGACGCTTTATAAGCGGTTCCGCGGAAAAGAACCTAGCGTAGACGCTTTATTGAAGCGGGCGGGGTTAATTAAATAATCGGCACAAATCTGACCTAAAATTTTATATAAAAAAAAGCTCGATTCCCATTAAAATAGAATCGAGCTTTTTTTATTTCCCATATCACGCCTTACTTAGCGACATTGTTTTCGATCGCCTTTCCTCCATTCCGCTTCGGATACCATAACGACACCAAATATACAGTCAGTACTGCCAGCGGAAAAGAAATCAGCGCCGGATTTTCCAATTGATGCCATGCGCCCGCAGCATCTAACCCATATTTATCCCACATGGTGGGCGAAGTAAGAATGATCAATAAAGAGGAGACAATACCGACAATAATAGACGCGGCAATTCCTGTTTCGGAGGTTTTCTTCCAAAAAAGTAAAAACAAAATCGCCGGTAAATTGGCTGATGCTGCGATGGCAAATGCCCATCCCACCAAAAAAGAAACGTTTATTCCTTTGAATGCCATCCCCAACAGAATAGCAAAAATCCCAACGGCAAATGCCGCAATTTTTCCAACTTGAACTTTCGGGTGGTCGCTTAGGTTTTTCTTTAGATAGACATCAATAAAATCGTGTGCGATCGCGCCGGAGGAGGCTACAATCAATCCGGCTACCGTACCTAATACAGTAGCAAAGGCCACCGCCGAGATAATGGAAAACAGCACGGCACCAAATGCACGTGCCAATAGCGGTGCCGCCATATTACTGGATTCCACGTCCAAAACACCATTCACCGCCGAACCAAGTCCCATAAACAGTGTCAAGATATAAAAACCTCCGATAGCAGCTATCGCCAAGATAGTCGACTTCCGGGCATCACGAGGTGTTTTAACGGTATAATAACGTATCAGAATATGTGGTAAAGCGGCTGTGCCCAAAAACAACGCTAACATCAAGGATATGAAATCCAGTTTACTCCACAGGTTCGCATCACGACCAATTTTATATTTAAGTCCTGGAAGCATAAAGGTTGCACCAGCTGTAGGCTCTTGATAATAAAGGGATACTTGATCCTCTCCATCCGAAAATTTGACTTGTAGAAACCGAACAATCTCACTTTCTTGCAATGCAGATAAGAACTCAAATGGACTGACTGATCCCGTTTTTTGCACTTCCTGCCCATTGACCACAATTTTGCTCATGTGCCCCACTTGATAAAAACGACGGTTTTCTTTTGGTTCTCCGTTGTATAATATTTGTCCATTCCCCTGCTGTGTAACCGTCAGTGCCTCTTTCAACCGATGCCCATTCTGATCTTGGGTCCAATCAAACCACCGTTCGATTCCATCTTGCGAAAGCTTGACAAATGTTTTATCACCTACGGCCTGCTGGGTAACGACATCCCAACCGGATACGGTCGTCACTTTTTCATTTTCCACTTGCGGGGTAAGTTCCATGAAGGTATAATGGCTACTACTGCCTTTGAAATCCGGTGTTAAGGTCAATCCGTTTTTGAGGATAAAGAATGTTAGCACCAATGATAGCACAATTAATAACCCTCCTTTTAAAAACTGCACATAGGTCGTGGAAGCCATCCCGGCACTAGCTACGATAACAATCACAATAGCACCGACCAACAGCACGCCTGCCCAATGTGGCATACCAAGAAGAGGCATCACCAAATCGCCCGCTCCTACCATTTGAGGTATAAGATAAAATATAGATACAATCAAGGTTCCGATGGATGCGGACAACGTTATTGCCCGCGAATTGAACTTGGCATTTAGCGCATCGGTAAAGGTGTATTTCCCCAAGCGTTTGAATGGTTCGGCAATAAGAAATAAAGCGACAACCCAGCCCCCCAGAAAACCGATAGCATACAAAAAGCCATCAAAACCCGATATGGCAATCATCCCACATATCCCTAGAAAAGAGGCCGCCGATAAATAATCTCCGGCAAAAGCAATTCCGTTGACTCCCCAATGGATCTGCCCGCCAGCTGCATAATAAGAAGCGGACGAACGGGTCTTCCTTCCAAAATAAAAAGAAAGTCCTACAACCAACCCAACAAAAATAAAAAAGAACAACAGTGCTATGTACGAAATTTCATAAATCATACAGTACCTCCCTCTTTGGCCTCATCGGACTGTTCGATTTCTGCCTCATCTTCATATTTTGTACAATAATAATTGTATACGACACCCAGAATAACGGCAAAAATAATAAGCCCAATCCCATATGCCAAAGCCAGATTAAGCCCTCCGAGCACCTGGAAGGCCAACAATTCGTATTGGAAAACACCAATCAATACAAAACCTGCATAGCAAATCAGATAAATAAAAAATAAGCGTATACCCAGAATGGATTTTCGCTTGGTCAGACTTTCTTTTTCTGTAGACGTGTTGTTAACGTGCATAATAATATTTGGAACGGTTTATAAATTGAAGTATAAACAAATGTAACCAAAAACAGGAAAAGTTTATATATTTTTTAAAATTAAAATCCGAGTCAGTACAGACCTTAAATACTAGACTTTTCCGAAGGATAGTACGCGTTGACAAAATCGTCTAGGTATTCGGCACCAATAGGAAGAGGTGTATCATCATCCAGCAGATAAAACTGTTTCATCGCACGGGAAAATTTCATGACTTTGTGGATATTAACAACATAACTACGGTGCGCTTGGATAAATATATTGCATGGCAATATCGACAGTAATTCTCTGAGTGTGGTACGAGCTCTTATCTTACGCTTATCGGATAAGTAAAAACAGACATAATTTTTGTCACTTTTCACCAAACCTACCTCAGAAAAGATAATCTTTGCATCAAAACCTTCCTTAACGTCTTTCACAAAGATAAAATCACTTCCAGACACTTCGTATTGATTCGCTTTTTTTATCACCCGGTTTATAGCTTCCGCTAAGCGGGCATAGTCAACCGGTTTGGGAATACAATCATCTGCCTCTGCACTAAACGCATCCATAGCGCGTTCGCCATATGCAGTTACCAAAATGACTGCCGGACGAGGATCGATCGTCCTAATTAAAGAAATACCGTCAAACCCTTCCATAACGATATCTGAAATCAATAGGTCTACGGGATTATTTCGCATATAATGAAGGGCGCGAATACTATCCGTTTCTGTACCTACCACGATCAAACGGCTATCCGTCTGTAAATAAGCATATAATACACGTAACATGACGGGATCGTCATCCAAAAGAAACACACGTAATCTAGCGCTAGGCTGATCCATGTTCGCTTTTTTTAATGGTTAATTCTACAAAGAAATACCCTAAGCGCGCGCCGTAACGCAAGCTATAACGTTGCTGTGCTAAAAGATCTAAACGCTCCTGGACACTAGATAATCCAATACCGCTACTACGTCTAAATCCACGCTTGTTTTCGAATTTGTTGATAGCAACAAAGGTGAACACATCGTCTTGACAATCTATTTTTATTTTAATGGAGCGTCCAGTATCGTTCACGGATGCATATTTTAAGACATTATCCATGAAACTCAAGAGTAAAACAGGAGGCACCTTATGTCCATCCACTGTTCCCTTTTTCACATATTCTACCACATCATTATTTCCATATTGGAGACGTAAGACATCGATTAAGCTTTCCACTTGATTAACTTCCTCCCGCAGGCTGATCATTGTCAGCCGAGCGTGCGTTTTCTCGTAACTATAACGCTGAACACTTCCCAATCTACCCAATGATCTTGCGAATTCCCAATTCCCTTTCAACGCCAGTTGATTCGCAATCGAAGAAAGGACATTGTATTGAAAGTGTCCATCCAAAACAAAGCGTAATTGTTGCTCTTTGAGTTCACTATTTTCATTTTTTTGCTTTTTGAGGATCGCAATGGACCGGATTCCCCACAGGATTAACCTAAACAGAAAAACATGTACCAATAATTTACAATATTCTACAATTAAGGTAGAAAAGAGATCGATCCATGTAAGTCTATACTCACTGTTGTAGAACACAATATCGTACAATGGGAACATCTTATAAATCATAAGGTACGTGATACTCACCAATGTGGGATAGAATAAAAGCAATAGCAAAAAACAGAATTTCCATGCACGTCGGACAGCACAGTAGCCTACTATAAACCACACGGTATAAAAAAGTGGAATGTAAAGCAAAAAGAAACTCGCAGCTGCCAAGTATATATTGCCTTCGAATTCGCTCGTTTGATTACGTGAAGCGGTTAGCCAATAATGGGCAACCCACCCTAAAAGATGGATAAGGACGTTGGTAGGAACTTTAAGTTCAGCAATTTTCTTCATCGCGGTTGAATAAGGTAGTGCTTCTCCCGCTAAAATTACTAAAAAAAATTTAACTCTTCATCTGTCTTGTTAAACGTTTCCACTTACGCATACACAAAAAAGACAATTTACCAATCTCCTGACAGGTGTACCGCGGACTGATCATCATATAATATCGAGTCCCGACACGACAAGGCCAGTATGACTGATTTCGTCTTCTTTTGTTGCTCCGTTCTCTCTTTCCTGGCATCGTATGGACATATAGCCATCCCTCCCACATCTCCGGCTTTACAGAAATAACTTCTTGTAAATGATCATATAATGTTCGAAATACACGCGTTGTATAATCTTCCAATTGCTCCTCCTTATTGGGAAAGATAGTAGGATAGCTTTTATAAAACGTATCATCTGCTTCATCCAAGGAAGAAAGAATAGGATAAATGGGAATATTCCGTTTATGGGACAATACCGCTAAACCTTTACGTACGACAAGATTACAATGGAAAAAGGAAACTTCTTCATGATCCGACTCATCCTTGGTAGGCGCTGCACCATGATTACCATCCATATAAACAACAATATGATAGCCATCGCGCAACGCAACTAACATTTTAAGAAGGCAGTTACCTGCGTCGGCATCAATCAACTGTAATCCCCCTACGTCTTCCATTTTCGCATGTTGTGCAAACAGATACTCACCCTGCTCAGCTAAGATCTCCCGAGACATGACCACCGCCACGTTTAATCCTTGCATATACATCACTCTGCTGAGCAAACGATACGAACCGGTGTGAAAGGTAGCCACAATACCCGGTCGATCTTTTATTTGTTGAATGCATGATGTCAGACTGGTCAGAACTTCTTGTTTGACTGGCAACACGTCTGCTAATTGATCGTCCGAAGCACGGTATCTAGAAGTAACTAAACGACGATAAATATCAGGATAACTGACCGTATCTATCTGTGGACAGAATCTATACAGATTCGCGGCGAATAAAGCATAAAGCCAAGATGTGGCGACATCGCTGTCGCTTGCAGTACTTCTTTCCAAAAAATCCATGATCATAGAGATTCTTTAAAGATCCAAAATTTAATCATTAAAAGAAAGTCTGCCCTGAATTGGCCGAGAGCAGGCTTTCTATTTCAAGTCTAGAACGTTCTAAAAAAACATTTAGGCTCTTTCCTGGATGAAGCTTCAAAATCCCAAAATGCGACCATAGTGGGCAAAGCCACTTGTGTACGACGTCCTGTAAGCCCTTGTACTTTACGTAACCATACTTTTAAAATCTTCATGTTTTTCAAATTAAATGTTAACTATTAAGCTTTCATGCTAGGGTCAGTTCCTATGCCCATATCTCCGTCCGGATCAGAGTTCCATGAAATATGGCAAAAAATTAAATAAATATTTTGAAGATAAAGATATCTAGGGATAATGAAGATGACATTCGTGATGAAAGTATAAAAGAACGCGACAAAATAATATGTACCTTAAAAAAGGCTTTTAGTCACTAATTCTATACTACTTGTCCTAACCGTAAATGTAGCAAATTTGGACATCACGACATTTTTCACCCCCAAAAATTAACCTTTCACCCCGAAAAACCTGCTTTCTACAGTTTTTTTTGGCGATAAAAATATAATTATCCAATTTGCCGACATCGCGGAACAAAGCTATTCAGTAGTTTCTGATGCCAAAACAGGCGAAGACTGGATTATGAATCTGGAGATTAGGCATCCTTATAGAAACATCTCATGTGGAAGTAAAAAAAAGTCAGGTATTGCTTACCGGGCGATGCAAGCCTGACTTTACTTCCTTTTTCGTTTCGTTCGCGACCGTTCTTTGAAGTATATATTAAACCGTTAACTTTATTTCGCCCAGATTCGGAACATCTTTCAAGTCAAACGGTGTTTCTTGGTATACAAAATAATTCAACCAGTTATTGAACAACAAGTTTGCATGGCTTGTCCAACGCACCAACGGGGGGTTATCAGGATTATTATCGACATAATAGTCTAAAGGCATATCAATATTTAGCCCCTTCTCCAAATCCCTTTTATATTCATCATCCAATGTGAGCGGTGCATATTCAGAATGTCCGGTAAAATAGAACTCGCGTCCTCCTCGGGAAGAAAGAATGGCAAGACCTGCATCACTTGACTCAGACAAAACAGAAATCTCTTGTTTGCCGGCTATCGATGTTTTTAAAATAGTGGTGTGGCGACTATGTGGAATAAAAAATTCGTCATCAAAGCCCCGAAACAAAGGATGTCGTTTTTCTATAGCAGTATGTTTGAATACACCGAATAACTTTTCTGCTAAAGGTGATTTCTCTACACCATAGAAATGATAAAGTGCAGCTTGTGAAGCCCAGCAGATATATAAGGTGGAGGTAACATGCGTTCTCGCCCAATCAAATATGCTCTGGATCTCTTCCCAATAAGATACGGCCTCAAAATCCATCATCTCCACCGGAGCTCCAGTAATAATCATACCATCGTAGAAATCGTCACGCACTTCACTGAATCCCTTGTAAAACATTTCCAAATGCTCCTCAGGTGTATTTTTCGAGATATGGGTGTCTAAGCGGACAAATTCTATTTCGACTTGTAGCGGATTGTTAGATAACAGTCTTATGAAATCAGTTTCCGTCGTTATTTTAAGGGGCATCAGATTAAGAATAAGAACACGTAAAGGGCGAATGTCCTGTGCGTTCGCTCTTAAATCGCTCATCACAAATATATTCTCTTTCTCCAAAAGTTGAATAGCTGGAAGATTATCTGGTATCTTGACTGGCATACTATTTCCCTCGCTTAAGTTGATCTAAAACTGAGTGCAAAAATATAAAGAATTAATTGGAAGAAAAAACATCCGACTGTAAACGCTATCCAACACCTATTAAATTTCAACAACACTTCCCAAAAAAATTCACCGAATATTATACCGGATTTACCGAGAAATATCAAATGCTGGTCTAATTGGCGTTTTCTCCTCCACAACAGCAACCTACTTTTGAGTC
Source organism: Sphingobacterium micropteri (assembly GCF_014692515.1). Classification (GTDB taxonomy): domain Bacteria; phylum Bacteroidota; class Bacteroidia; order Sphingobacteriales; family Sphingobacteriaceae; genus Sphingobacterium; species Sphingobacterium micropteri. Next base: position 346,976 of record NZ_JACOIK010000004.1, read on the forward strand.
ATCAAAACAACTATAAAACATAAAGAATTAAAAAAATAAATATTAACAACATCAAAACCTTACAACAATGAAAACGACAATTACAACCATCGCAACAGCATTTATCATGATGACGTCATTCTGTTCTTATGCAGCGGAAAAAGTTAACCCATTGAAAGATCTTAATTCGGTAAATATCATCAGAACTTACCTAGAGGCTGCCACCGCAGGTAGCATAGCATTCAACAAATTTCTGTTTTCGGAAGACTTTGAGTACCAAAACACGGCAAACAACTTACGCTACAACAAGAAAACCTATACGAATTTTTTAAAGACAAATAAAGGCCTGAAATTCAACTGTGAAACAACCTACGAGATGCTTGATGAGTGTGGTAAAGCCTGTGTCGCGAAAGCCATCATGAAATTTGACAACTTTACACGTGTAGATTATATAACGCTAAATCACAGTCAAGATGGCTGGAAAGTAAGCAAAGTGGTAACGACTTACCCATAGAAACTGGGTATTTGTTTCAATGTTTAGTGAAAAGCCTACAAAATGTAGGCTTTTTATTTTTTCATTTTAAAAAGGTGCATCGTCCGGCATATCGTTCATCCTCGAAGGCATCGTAATACCACCACCACCGAAACCGCCAGCTCCTCCAAAAGCATCAGACGGCCCTATCGCCGAAAAGTTATCCATTCCTCCCCCAAAGGAATCCGCCCCACCGAAGTCCTCTTCCAAATCGACGAACTTAACGTATTTACCAACGAAGCGTAAGGGCACAATACCCGTTTCACCATTCCGGTGCTTGGCAATAATAACCTCTCCTACGCCAGCTGTAGGCCGTCCTTCTTCGTCTTCAGTGAGCCCGTAATATTCCGGTCGATAAAGGAATAGCACCATATCGGCGTCCTGTTCGATAGATCCCGATTCCCGCAAATCCGACAACATCGGACGTTTACTATTCCCAGGACGGGATTCCACCGCACGACTCAACTGGGAAAGCGCCAATACCGGAATATTCAATTCTTTCGCAACAGATTTCAATGCTCGTGAAATACTACCGATTTCTTGTTCCCGGTTTCCACCACCTTTCCCCTCACTCTTGCCGTGCATGAGCTGCAAGTAATCCACGATTACCATTTGAATATCATGCTGCGCTTTTAGGCGACGACATTTTGCTCGAAATTCAAAAACATTTAATGCGGGCGTGTCATCAATAATAAGAGGTGCTTCCGTTAGTCTTCCTATCCGGGAATGTAGTTGTTGCCATTCATGATCGGCAAGATTCCCTTTTTTTAATTTTTCTTGTTCGATTTCTGTTTCACCTGCTATCAAACGATTAACTAACTGTACAGACGACATCTCCAACGAAAATACCGCTACCGGACGTTGATGGTCTACCGCAGCATTCCGCGCTACCGATAAAACGAAGGCTGTTTTTCCCATTGCCGGGCGGGCCGCAATAATAACCAGATCGGAAGGTTGCCACCCAGATGTCATGCGATCCAAAGCTGTCAATCCAGATGGAATACCGGTCAATCCGTCGGTACGATCACGAAGCGCTTCTAGATTCGTAATCGCCTCGCGCATAATATCATCCATTTTCCGTGAATCACGGCGCAAGTTATTTTGCGCGATATCAAACAATGATTTCTCGGCATGGTCTAACAAATCAAATATATCCGTCGTCTCGTCGTAGGAATTATTTATAATTTCGGTCGACACCTTTATCAGTTCCCGTTGAATATATTTTTGGGAAATAATACGGGCATGAAATTCTATATTCGCTGCAGAAACAACACGATCTGTCAGTTGTGTTATATAATAGGCTCCCCCCACCATTTCCAATGCTCCCATTTTTCGCAACTCTGCGGTTACTGTCAATAAATCAATGGGTGAAGTCTGTTGGAATAAGTTAAAAATGGCTTCGTATATTTTTTGATGTGCTTCTTTATAAAAAGAGTCTGGTTTAAGAATGTCGATAACTTCACTAAGCGCATTTTTCTCTAGCATGAGCGCCCCTAAAACCGCTTCTTCCAAATCTAAAGCTTGTGGTGGCAATTTACCCAATCCACTTACTAAATTATGGAGATTAGCCCGTTTCTTAGCAAAATTAGTTCTGCCCCCCGCATTGTTCGAAAATTCATTCTCTATCGCCATTCCAAAAAATTCTTCTGTTTTAGTGATTCGTGTTGATCGCAACGAACAACAAAAATATAAAAAATAAACAGGAACAATCCATCTATTTGTACACACTTCGGAGTATGATAAAAAAGCTCCATTATAACTCCCTTGCGGATACGGGTTTCCATACCAACGTTTTCCACACCTCTTGTTAATAAAGTGTGGAAACAAAAAAAAGTCTCTTTAAATTCAACCAGTTATAGAAATGTTAATAACTTATGACCGTGTTTAAAACTCCTGTTCGCGATACTGGTTAAACCAAAAATAAGTCTATCAACGGTGTTCATATTCAGTACCAAATAGTTATACCTATCCACGATTTTTATATCCTTTTCTTTTAAAAGGATGATATAGAACGTATCTTTGCTGTATGGCAAACGATACCCGAACAATAAAACCTTACAAAGCACAGGAAGGTGGAAAAAAAGAACAAGTAGCAACCATGTTCAATAACATATCCAAAACATATGATATGCTAAATCGGATGATGACCATGGGTATCGACAAAATTTGGCGTAAGAAGGCAATCCGATCACTACGCAGCATTGCGCCACAGCTTATGTTAGATGTAGCCACCGGCACGGGTGATTTTGCGTTGGAATCCATTCGAATATTAAATCCTAAAAAGATCATCGGGGTAGATATTTCAGCTGGTATGCTGGATGTCGCTCGGGAAAAAATAGCGAAAAAAGGATTACAAGAGCAATTCGAAGTTCAACTAGGCGACTCGGAAAAACTGCAATTCGAAGACAATACATTCGACGCGGTTACGGTAGCTTTCGGCGTCCGTAACTTTGAAAATCTAGAAAAGGGACTTGCTGATATCCGTCGCGTATTAAAACCGGGCGGTAAGGCTATTATCTTGGAGTTATCCAACCCAACCGCCTTTCCCATAAAACAATTGTATCATTTCCATTTTCATAAATTAACACCGGCATTGGGCAAGCTCATATCCAAGGATTCGAGCGCTTATTCTTATCTTCCAGAATCTGTTGCAAACTTTCCGGATGGCGACAGATTTGCCGCCATTACGCAGAAGGTGGGATTTAAGGAAACAAAAGTTAGACCCCAAACATTCGGTTTCTGCACAATTTACGAATGCACGAAATAGCAATTTTTCCATAAAGGAAAACGATAATCTATCATTTATAATTTATACGACATGTCATTAGAGCAAAAAATCAACCAGGATATTAAAGCGGCCATGATGGCTAAGGACAACGCTAAACTACGTGGTCTCCGCGCGATCAAAGCAGCTATATTATTGGCAAAAACAGAGAAGATCCAAGTGGACGAGCTCCATGCGGATACGGAAATCAAAGTATTACAAAAACTGGCAAAACAACGTAAGGAATCAGGAGATATCTACAAAAATCAAAATAGGGACGACTTGTACCAAATCGAGATGGAAGAGCTGCAAGTCATAGAGGAATATTTGCCTAAGCAATTAGACCGATCTGCCATTGAAGATGTTGTGAAAGGTATTATTGCGGAGGTTGGAGCAACATCCATCAAGGATATGGGGAAAGTAATGGGTGCTGCAAATCAAAAACTTGCCGGAAGCGCAGATGGTAAAACGATATCGGAAGTCTTAAAATCCTTGTTAAGTTAAGCTAGATGAGAAAAGAACAAAAGAGCAAGGGAGGAAAACCTTATCCCTGCTCTTTTAGTCTTGTACCGTTATCCTTATCACGTTCATATGTGCTCATATGCCGCTCTTTTTTGGCCGGATAAATATCTTCCAACGTAATCATAATCCCCGTTTCCTCTACTTCTCCAAATTCATCATTCAATGCCGTACCAAACGTGCGCATCGTTGGTGATAAATTCATATACGTATTAATAAGCGGCGGAATATTTTCACCTAATTCCCGAATCTTCGTATTAAGCAGCTTATACCCTTCTTTATACGCTAAATCATCAAACATCCCCACAAAAGGTGTAATATCTGTTTTGTAGTTTAAGTTAAGGTGTTCGAATGGAACAACTAATTGATCTTTATCCGGAAAATAATGCTCCATAAAATAAATTAACAAATCCCGTGCTGTTTCATTATAATGTGGATACATGGTCACCTTCCCGAACAAATACTTTACATCCGAATTAATAACAACCAGCGCACCAAGCCCGTCCCATAAATTATCCAAGGAAAATAATCCTTTCCTATTATCTATCGACGGTTGAAAACGGGGTTGTACCCAAGAGCGCCCAAGTTCCAACGTGTACGGTAGAAACTCTTTTTTAAACTGATCAGAAAAATGGAAATAGTGTGCCGTAGAGAGATGAAGATTTCCCTCTTTGTCTATTGCATCTATGCACTTAATAACACGGTATCCAGCGATAATCTCCTCCTCCTCTGGGTTCCAAGCGATAAGTTGGTCATAGTTATGTTCACATGTATCATTCTCGTCAATATCGAGCGGCAGTCCTGTGCCGCCTCCTGCCCCGCGAAAAGTAACCTCCCGTAGCCGGCCGATTTCACGCATAATATGGGGAGCTGTATGATAGTTGATTAAATAGACCTCATTATTTCCATTATTGGTATAGCGTACAAAAGCATCTTGTGTTAGCTCCGCTTTAATTAACGCTCTATCTACCGGTGGTATAATCTCCTGCATATATTATTTTTTGTCTCCCATTCTGTATACTATCTCTCTCACATGATGAGCCCATTCGCGTTCGTTTTTTGATCGGTCAAATTCCTGATAAGGAATCCGTTCTCCTACACGAATGGTTACCGTATGATTTCGTTGTGAGAACATCTCATCCGGCAAATATAACATCTCTATGTTTACTTTTAATCCTAATTTTTGTCTTAGTCTAGCTAAATTATAGAAAAAATTAGAATTTTTACCATCGATATAAACTGGTACGATGTCTCTTTTATATTTTTTTGCTTTGGTAATAAAACTCTTCTTCCATTCCAGATCCGTAATCTTTCCACTTAGTTTGCGCGAAACTAAACCTGCTGGAAATACTAACAATGCGTTATCGGAGGCATAAGCTTGATCGATTGCCATAATTCCACTCTTGGCCTGCCCTCCCACTTTATTAACCGGAACAAAAAGTGGTTCCAGATTCCGGATATTCATCAGTATATCATTCACCAAAAATTTGACATCACGCCGATGTCGACCAATTGCCTGCATGATGGCAATGCCATCCAATCCTCCGAGGGGATGATTAGAAGCAAATATAACACTATCACTCACTGGGATATTCTCCGCTCCTTCTAGTACCACTTTAACACCAAGATCTGCTATTAAAGCATCAACGAAATCTAATCCGTATAAGTCTCGGAACCGGGTCATGATATCGTTAATCTCGTCTTCATGGATGACACGTTCCAGATAGCTAATCAGTGGGCTAGGAATCCATTTTGCCAGCTTCGGACTTTTCTTTCGAATTACTTCACGAACCTGAATAAATTTTACCTGCTCTTCTTCTCTCGCCATTTGCTTATTAATAAATTCCGTGTTTGCATCATTATTGGCGTAAAAATAATAAATTTAAATTTTAATGATGTAAAAAGTTATTTACATGAATAGTATACGGGATACCGGTAATATTGCTAATTTAGCATATAATTAAACGGGCTCGTAAAACGGTTTTAGGTTTTCGTTGTTTAATTTTTAAAACAGTTCGTCATGTATATAGGTGAAATTATAGCAAAGAACTATTTTGACGTCCAATCCGACGATAGCATTGGGTTTGCATTAGATAAAATGAACGAACTCCATACGACACAGTTGCCTATTGTCGATGAAAGGGATCTATTGGGTATTCTTACCGAAGAGCATTTGCTTTCCGCACATGACGAAACACAACCTTTGAGTAGCCTAATGGTGTCGTTTCGTTTTGTATACCTTTACGAATATCAGCACGTCTACGACGCTCTTCAATATATGGACGCACATCAATTAGAGATCCTCCCTATTTTGGACAAAGAAAACGGTTATATGGGTACCGTTACATCAATTGACTTGTTATCCGCTATTAACGAAACATTGGGAAATAAAGGCCCAGGTGCTATCATTGTCTTAGAGCTTGGGAAAAATGATGTATCTTTTTCACATATCGCCCACATTTTTGAATCAGAAAATATACGCATTCTTAATACGGCCGTCCGGGATATTCCAGACACCACCAAAATGGAAATGACCATCAAGGTCGACAAACAAAATATTTCAACGGTAGTTGCCTCTTTATGGCGTTTTGATTATGTTGTCAAAGCCACATTCAACGATGGCAGTCAGGATTCGGACATTAAAGAACGTTACGATATCTTAATGAATTACCTAAATTTATAAAACTCACCTTAATTAATTTTATTAGGTTTGCATAAGTTTTGATTAAACCGCTTTTTATGCAACAAACATCCATCGCTATATATGGCAGGGCTTTCAATTCATCCGTTGTTCCCTATGTTGAACAATTGTTTTCCTATTTGAAAGAAAAAGACATCACCGTTTATATATATTCCGATTTCTACGATTTTTTAAAGGGACAATTGGACTGTCCGGACACTTTTCTGCGTTACTACAACCACCACGATCTCCCGCAAAATATTTTGTTTTTACTCAGTCTAGGCGGTGACGGCACGATGCTGTCCGCTGTATCACAGATTCGAGATTCAGGCATTCCGATTGCGGGAATTAATTTTGGTCGTCTTGGTTTTTTGGCATCCATTCACAAAACAAAGATCATCCAAGCGCTTGATAATATTTTTGAAGGACGTTACACATTGCAAGCGCGGGATTTGCTGGAAGTAAGCAGTGATCAGCAGGGAATTTTCGGAGACGCGAACTTTGCGTTGAACGACATCACGGTTTTTCGTCATGATACATCGTCCATGATCACGATCAATGTGTCTTTAAACGGCGAAACTCTGAATTCGTATTGGGCAGATGGCGTTATCATCGCCACGCCTACGGGTTCTACAGCGTATTCCCTAAGCTGCGGGGGCCCTATTATCATGCCCGGAAGTGGCAATTTTGTCATTACACCTGTTGCCCCCCACAATTTAAATGTCCGTCCAATTGTGATCTCGGCAGATAGTGAATTGGAGCTGGATATTGAAAGTCGGACAGACAAGTATATTCTCAGTTGCGACTCTCAAAATGAAACGTTAAATACGACGACCAAATTACGTATTAAACGTGCCTCTTTCCGCATACACCTTATCCGCCTAGCATCGGATAGTTTTTTCGGCACCTTACGGGAGAAGTTGCTGTGGGGATTAGATGTTAGAAATTATTAACAATATATTTTAACACAATTTAATGCATTCTTATTACGCTAAAACGTCTATCTTTACACCATAAAACCCGTATAGGAAAGTCCAATAAAAAAATGAGTTTCAAACAAAAGATAAATCCGAAGGCATTACCACAGCATATAGCTATTATTATGGATGGCAATGGCAGATGGGCAAAAGGCTTCGGAAAGTTACGTATCTTCGGACATCAGAATGGTGTCACCGCTGTTCGGGAAGCATTGGAAGGATGTATAGAAATTGGCATACCGTATTTAACACTTTATGCTTTTTCTTCTGAAAACTGGAATAGGCCGAAGATAGAGGTCAACGCTTTGATGGAGCTGTTAGTGGATACGTTAGCAAAAGAAACCAAAACTTTTCTAGAAAATGATATTCGTTTAAACGCTATCGGTAATATCGGGGATTTGCCTAAAAACTGCCAAGCAAAATTGGCAGATACCATAGCGCTGACAAAAGATAACAGCAAATGTGTGCTTACGCTCGCGTTAAGTTACGGTTCCCGAACGGAAATTATTGATGCGACTAAATCTATTGCTAAACAAGTCGCGGAAGGCAAGTTAAAGGTGGAAGATATTGATGAGCGTGTATTCCACAACAATCTATACACCGCCGGAACACCCGACCCAGATCTCATGATCAGGACAAGTGGTGAACAGCGGATCAGCAATTATCTTCTTTATCAAATGGCCTATACAGAATTTTGCTTCCTGGAGAAAATGTGGCCGGAGTTCACAAGAGAAGATCTCTTTAAAGCAGTTTACAACTATCAGCAAAGGGAGAGAAGATATGGTAAAACAAGCGAACAGCTATAATATTATATTTATTACCTTTGCACCATCAATTTAGAGCCTAATTAAAAGGCTGGTTATTAATTATTTCTTTTAACAAAAATTAACAAGAGATTGGTGTACTTTAGCACCGAGAAAATAGAATAAATGAAGCGCTTACTATATTTAATAACATTTACACTAGTTTTCGGAGGGCAATCCTTATTCGCTCAAATCCAAGGAAACAACCCGATTAACCTAAACGACCCTGATGACATCAGCTATTTAGATCCTAAAAATTACATCATCGGTGGCGTACGGGTTTCCGGAACGGAGTATCTGGATAACGATGTATTGATTACCATTTCTAAATTGGTTATAGGCCAATATATCGAAATACCGAGTGAAGAAACTGCCAATGTTATCAAAACCTTAATGGCGCAAAACTTATTTGACGATGTGCAATTGTATGCCGAAAGGTTTGAGGGAGACAATGTTTATCTGGAAATCCGCGTTCGGGAACGTCCGCGTCTTACGCGAATAGAGATTGAAGGTCTGAAAAAGGGAGAGAAAGAGGAAGTACAAAAACGTTTAAATACCAGTTCGGGTAGGATCGTTAACGAAAACCTATTAAAAACAACCCGCTCCACCATTCAAAAATTCCTTCGGGAAAAGTCTTTCCTTTACCCGGAGATAGAAATCTCCACCAAAAAAGACAGTGCAGAAACGAACAATGAAATCGTCCTTGTCAATGTCACCAAGAACAAAAAAATTAAAGTTCACCGTGTATATTTTGATGGAAACGAAGAATTTTCAGAGCGTCAGTTGCGCAAGTATTTAAAAGGCGTAAAACCTCGTCGTTGGTATCGTATCTTCGGACCCGGTAAATTTAAAGACGACAAATACAAAGAGGCAAAAGAAAATTTGGTTGCAAAAATGCAAGACAAAGGCTATCGGGATGCCCAAATTATTACGGATAGTATTTCGCGTTATGATAATAACGAGGTAGATGTACACATCAGTCTTCACGAAGGTCCTCGTTACTATATGGGTAACATTCAATGGTCTGGAAACTCTAAATACACAGACTCTATCTTGAACCTGTTGTTGGGAATCGAAAAAGGAGATGTATATAGCGAGGAAAAATTAACGACCAAGCTTCAGGGACCTACTCGAAATAGCGATGACATCAGTGCATTATATCAAAACGATGGTTACCTGACATTTGGTGTACAACCCATTATTAAACGTATCTATAATGACACGGTAGATGTAGAAATTGTAATTAGTGAGGGGAAACAATTCACGATCAACAATGTTATCGTCAAAGGAAACGATGTCACCAATGATCGGGTTGTACTGCGTTCTATCTATTCCAAACCTGGACAAAAATATTCACGCGAGCTTATCATGCGTAGTATCCGTGAAATCTCTCAGCTAGGTATGTTTGATGAACAGAAAATTCAACCTGACATTCCACAATCGTCTATGAACTATGAAGAGGGAACAACGGATATTGTCTTCAATGTTGCTGAAAAGCCATCTGACCAAGTAGAGCTTTCTGGAGGATATGGTGCCGGACAGGTCATCGGTACTTTAGGATTAACATTTAATAACTTTTCCACAAGCAACCTTTTCAGAAAAGATGCATGGAAACCACTTCCACGTGGAGATGGACAAAAGTTAAGTATCCGTGGCCAAACATCCGGAAAAAGATACCAGTCGTATAGTTTCTCTTTCTCGGAGCCTTGGTTAGGCGGCAAGAAACCGATTTATTTTGGTTTGAGTGCCTATACTTCCAATTCATCCTATGGTGGCTTTGATTACTTTACGGGACGCCAAATGGTCTCCGACGACCAACTGAGCCGTATCTGGATGACAGGGGTCACCGCTACATTGGGTAAACGTTTACAATGGCCAGACAACTATTTTCAGGTTAATACTTCATTGTCCTTCCAGCGCTATAAATTGCAAAATTACGGTGGTTATTTCTTATTTGATAATGGGACAGCCTATAATATGAACATCACACAGGAAATCAGCCGCAATTCAGTAGATGCTCCGATTTATCCTACTTCTGGCTCACATTTCAAATTTTCTGTACAGTTAACACCACCTTACTCTGCTTGGAACAATATCGATTATCAAAACGCAGCGAGCGAGGTTAAGTACAAATGGACAGAATACCATAAATGGAAATTTGACAGCCAGTGGTATACGCGAATAGTAGGCAAATTAGTTTTGAAAAGCCAGGCTCAGTTTGGTTATTTAGGCAATTACACCGATAAAACGGAAACTTCTACGTTCGAACGCTTTAAACTAGGTGGTGATGGTATGATGGGCTTTGACTTCCTGCAAGGTTCTGAAATTATTGCTATGCGGGGTTATGCTAATGGTACCATTATTCCCGAATCCACCGGATCTCAAAACAATGGTATAAATAGAGCAATCAATTCCGGTAGCCCTATCTATGCAAAATATCAGCTAGAGCTTCGCCACCCGGTTATGCTAAACGAACAAGCAACCGTATTTGTTCTAGCGTTTGCAGAAGCAGGTAATACCTGGAATAAATTCAGCGAGGTCAATCCATTTAAAATGCGTCGCTCAGCCGGTATAGGCGCGCGTATTTTCCTTCCTATTTTTGGTATGTTGGGTATCGACTATGGTCACGCTTTCGATCCAATTCCGGGTTTACAGTCTAGCCAATGGAAACAGAACTTTACATTTAGTATATTACAAAACATGGGAGGCTTTTAAACTTTTTGGAACTATAATTGTCCTAAAATTTAGAAAATAAGTATATAGAAATGAAAAAGGTAATATTTGTCATCAGTTTAGTTATAGCTTCCGTCACGCTAGCCTCCGCGCAGCGTTTAGCTTATGTAGATTCTGAATATATTTTGAAACATATCCCTGAATATACGGCAGCACAAAAGCAATTGGATGATCTCTCCACCAAATGGCAAGCTGAGGTTGATAAACAATACGAGGAGGTTGAAAAGCTGTATCAAGCGTATCAAAATGACCAAGTATTGTTGAATGAGGATATGCGTCGTCGTAGAGAGGATGAAATTGTCAATAAAGAAAAACAAGTAAAAGATTTCCAACGTCAAAAATTTGGCTTCGAAGGCGATCTATATAAAGAGCGGATCCGTTTGATACAACCTATTCAAGATCGGGTGTCCAATGCGATACAGGAACTAGCAAAAAGCGAAAGTTTGGATTTAATTCTGGACAAAGGTAGTGAGGTTGCTATTCTATTTGCAAATCCTAGTTTGGACAAAAGTAATGACATCATTACAAAATTAGGTTTAAAACCGAATCCAAGCTTGGCGAATTAATTTTTTTATTATACTTGTAGCAAGAAGTTGCAATTAATTATTAACGTTATATTTATAAAACAAAAAAATGTTTTGGTTGATAAAAGAGAACCAAACAAAATGATTAAAATGAGAAGAATGAAAAATTTATTTAGAAGTGTAGCTTTAGTAGCGGTGGTGTTTTTGGGCGTACAACAGGTAAATGCTCAACAAAAGATTGGTCATATCAATGCGGATGAAATTTTTCAGTTGACTCCTGAATTTAAAACGGCAAATGACCAGTTGAGAACGTTAAACGAGACAAAGACACAAGAATTACAGGGTATGTATGCAGAGTTTCAAAAGAAGCAAACCGAAGCTAACGAGAAATACAGAAGCCGTAGTGAGGCAAACAAGGAGACCATTGATGCAGAACTACAAACATTAGGCGAAGAGCTTCAGAACATTGAGCAACGTATACAGGAAGTACAACGTGTCGCACAGGAAGATATGGGTAAAAAGCAACAAGAACTTTTGACACCTATCCAAACCAAAGTAATAAATGCGATCAATTCTGTAGCTAAAGAAAAAGGGTACGCATATGTACTTGATACATCATCCGGAAACGTTATTTACTTCCAAGGTGGAGAAGATATATCGATGGACGTACGTTCAAAATTAGGTATTAGCCCCGATGCCCAACCGGTAACACCAGCTGTACCTACGACCGAGCAACCTCAATAGTCGTAAAAAGAGAAGTTAAAATATATTGATTGTATCAACAAAGGAGATCTCAACCGATCTCCTTTGTTTGTTTCAGGGTTTTGCTTTTCTAGAAATCAGCCCATAAAAAAGGAGCCTCAAAGGCTCCTCTTATCTCTAACAAATTGATAACGGGTTAAAACTTTATTTTACGGTATCAACTACTGCTTTAAAAGCATCTGGATTATTCATGGCTAAATCAGCCAATACCTTACGGTTTAGACCGATGTTTTTAGCATTTAATTTACCGATCAACTGCGAATAAGAAATTCCGTGTTGACGAGCACCAGCGTTAATACGTTGAATCCATAAAGCTCTGAACTCACGTTTTTTGGTTTTACGGTCGCGGTAAGCGTACTGTAAACCTTTTTCTACTGTATTTTTAGCAATAGTATAAACTTTGCTTCTTGAACCGAAATAGCCTTTGGCCATTTTCATGATTCTTTTTCTTCTTCTTCTCGAAGCTACTGCGTTAACCGAACGTGGCATATTATTTTAAATTTAGTTTGGTACAAGGTGTTACGTTTTTCAGCAATCTTACTACCCAATACCCGGTTAAAAAATTATTATAAAAATTGAAATAAAACTTATTTACCGATACCCAGCATACGTTTTACGTTGCCCATATCCGCATCAGAAACATAACTTGTTTGTGTCAAATTACGTTTTTGTTTTGTTTCCTTTTTTGTCAAGATATGGCTTTTATAAGCACTTTTTCTTGCAATTTTACCTGTTCCAGTCAATTTAAAGCGTTTTTTCGCGCTGGAATTGGTTTTTACTTTTGGCATAATGAAATTAAATTTTATATCAATCTGTTAGATTCTCGTATTTATTTTTTCGGAGCAGTCTTTGGGGCAAGCGTTAAGAACATTCGCTTACCTTCTAGTTTAGGCAGCAATTCTACCTTTCCATAATCCTCCAATGCTTGCGCGAAGCGCAACAACAAAATCTCTCCCTGTTCTTTGAAAACGATAGCACGTCCTTTAAAGTGCACATATGCACGAACTTTCTCGCCGTTCTCCAAAAACTTCATGGCGTGTTTTAGTTTAAACTCGAAATCGTGATCACTGGTGTTTGGTCCAAAACGGATCTCCTTAACAACAGTTTGCTTCGCATTCGCTTTAATCTCCTTCTGCTTCTTCTTCTGCTCGTATACAAACTTGCTATAATCAATGACCCTACAAACAGGAGGATTGGCATTTGGCGAAATCTCCACTAAGTCAAGTTCCAACTCGTCGGCCATTTCTAATGCTTTACGAGTAGGATAAATGCCTTGCTCAACATTATCCCCCACCAAACGTACCTCAGGTACTCTGATGAATTCATTAATGCGATGTTCTGGTTCTTTCTTTCTCATTGGCGGTCTAAAACCACCTGATCTTTTTAATGCCAAATGTTTAAATATTAAACGGTTATTTCTTTAATTAATAATTCCTTAAATGCCTGTGGACTCATGGAGCCTAGATCTACAGACCCGTGTTTACGAACAGAAACTGTGCCATTTTCCACCTCTTTCTCCCCTACAATCAACATATACGGGATTTTTTTCACTTCCGCATCACGAATCTTACGACCAACCTTCTCATCACGAACGTCAATCAGTCCGCAAATATCGGAATTATTTAGCGAATCTAAAAGAGTTTTTGCAGTTTCTTCATATTTTTCGGACACTGGCAAAATTATAAATTGCTCTGGAGCAAGCCATAATGGGAACTGGCCTCCACAATGCTCAATAAGCACGGCAATAAATCGTTCCAAGGACCCAAACGGTGCGCGGTGAATCATCACCGGACGATGTTTTTGATTGTCGCTACCTGTATATTCCAGTTCAAAACGCTCCGGCAGATTATAATCCACTTGAATAGTACCCAACTGCCATTTTCGACCTAAAGCGTCCTTTACCATAAAATCAAGTTTAGGACCGTAAAACGCTGCCTCACCATACTCAACGACCGTAGAAAGTCCCTTCTCTGAAGCCGCTTCCATAATTGCCGTTTCTGCAAGATTCCAATTTTCATCCGTACCGATATATTTTGTCTTGTTCTCCGGATCACGTAAGGAAACTTGGGCCGTATAATCTTCAAAGCCCAATGCATTAAACACATACAACGTTAAATCGATTACCTTCTTAAATTCTTCCTTTACCTGGTCTGGCCTGCAGAACAAGTGGGCATCATCTTGTGTGAATCCCCTTACGCGCGTTAGGCCGTGTAATTCGCCAGATTGTTCGTAACGATAAACGGTACCAAATTCGGCAAACCGTACAGGCAAGTCTTTATAGGAGCGAGGTTTTGTCTTGTATATCTCGCAATGGTGCGGACAGTTCATAGGTTTCAGAAAAAACTCCTCTCCCTCCACCGGTGTCTGAATCGGTTGGAACGAATCTTCTCCGTACTTCTCATAATGCCCCGAAGTAATATACAATTGTTTATGTCCGATGTGTGGTGTTACGACAGGTTCATAACCTGCCTTTACCTGCGCCCGTTGCAAAAATTCTTGTAATTTTTGACGAAGAGTAGCTCCTTTAGGCAACCAAAGCGGTAGCCCCGCTCCTACTTTCTCCGAAAAAGCAAAAAGCTCCAATTCCTTTCCGAGCTTACGGTGGTCGCGTTTCTTCGCTTCCTCAATAAATTTTAAATACTCGGTTAGCTCAGATGCTTTCGGAAAACTAACGCCATATATACGAGTCAGTTGCTTACGTGTTTCATCTCCGCGCCAATATGCACCAGCGACATTTGTCAATTTAATAGCCTTAATAACGCCGGTATGCGGAATATGTGGTCCACGGCAGAGATCCGTAAAATTACCCTGTGTATAAAAAGTAATTTTGCCATCCTCCAAATCCTTGATCAAATCCAACTTATACTCATCGCCTTTTTCTGTAAAATACGCCAAAGCATCTGCTTTCGAAACTGGCTTACGTTCAAACGTTTCTTTTTGCTTCGCCAGTTCCAACATCTTGTCTTCAATCTGCTTGAAGTCGTCGGATGAAAATTCCCGGTCACCAAAATCTACATCGTAGTAGAATCCGGTTTCAATTGCCGGACCGATCCCAAATTTTATCCCCGGGTACAATGCCTCCAACGCCTCTGCCAGTAAATGGGCAGACGAATGCCAAAAAGTAGATTTTCCTTTATCATCGTTCCAGGTCAACAATTTGACAGAAGCATCTTCTTCTATCGCTCTGGATGCATCCCATACTTCACCGTTTACTTCCGCACCTAGCACATTTCTAGCTAAACCTTCAGAAATCGACTGTGCTACCTGCATAGCCGTAGTCCCTTTTTCATACTGACGGACAGACCCGTCAGGTAGTGTAATGTTAATCATCTACGAATATGATTTTAATTTATTAAAAAAATGAAACCTAGCAATTACAGAGCGCCAGCATACTAAGCTGTAAATACCCCGTAACGTTGCGAAAGCAAAGATATTCAATATATGCTTAAAACGGAAGTCGTTTTTATACGTTCTACCGTGCGTATACAATAAACCCGGAGCATGCTCGGACACGTCCCTACGTCGTTTTTTTTCGTATCTTTGTACTCTCAAAAATGCAGAAAATGTCAAATCAAGTTCCGGAAGACGGCACATTGCTTCCACTCATGGAAGAATTTTACACGATACAAGGCGAAGGATACCATACTGGAAAGGCAGCATATTTCATTCGTTTAGGAGGCTGTGATGTAGGATGCCATTGGTGCGACGTTAAAGAAAGCTGGGACGCCGAACTGCATCCGTTGACATCCGCAGACCTCATTGTAGAAAATGCAAAAAAGTTCCCTGCCAAAACGGTGGTTATCACGGGAGGCGAGCCCCTACTCTATAATTTAGATTACCTCACAAGAGGCTTAAAAGAAGCCGGCATACAAACCTTTATAGAAACATCGGGTGCTTATCCCTTATCTGGTTATTGGGATTGGATATGTTTATCGCCTAAAAAATTCAAAGGTCCGCGCCCGGACGTATTGAATGCTGCCGGCGAATTAAAGGTCATTGTTTTCAACAAAAGCGATTTTCAATGGGCAGAAGAACATGCCCGGTTTGTCGGTAAAAACTGCAAGCTATACCTACAGCCCGAATGGTCTAAAATGACGGAAATGACCCCTTTGATTATCGAATATGTAAAGGAAAATCCACAATGGGAAATTTCGCTCCAAACACATAAGTATTTGAATATACCGTAACAGGCGGTATCAAGTGTTAAAGAGGGGATAGTCTATAAAATCACAAAACCACCGGTTTTCACGGACTCATCGCAGGCAAAAGCAATCCGTAAACTGTTGATTGCATCTTCCATAGATTTGGATAAATCTAAATCCTCCCTTATAGCACGCAGAAAATGCAACTGTTCCCTATCGCAGAGTTCCTGATGGGTAGGCTCATCCGTCAAATCTATCCATTCATCGGGTTTAATGAATCTATTATTTTCGTCTATATCCGCATAATGTATCCGTAATGATTCTGTTTGGGTATGGGCTTCCACGGAATCAGATTGACCTCCTCCACCAGCTTTATGAGCAACAATGGATACCGCACCTTTAGGGCCAATCACATCTTTGACAAAAAAAGCCGTTTCGCTTATCATCGGTCCCCACCCGGCTTCGTACCAACCTACCGAGCCATCATCAAAATGAATCTGCAGCTGCCCGTAGTTATAATTTCCCAATGGAATATCGTCGGTTAAACGAGCACCAATAGCAGACACCTGAACGGGACGAGCCTCCGTCATCTGACACATCACATCGATATAATGCACGCCACAATCCACGATAGGGCTTAAACTTTTCATCAGATTTCGGTGCACATCCCACATGTACCCCTGGCTTTGCTGGTTTAAATTCATACGGAACACCAACGGAGACCCCAATGTTTTTCCTATTTCGATAAATTTAATCCAAGATGGATGGTAACGTAGAATATACCCCACGACGAGCTTCTTTCCCGCATCTTTAGCTGCCTGAACTACCCGTTCTGCTCCCAACACACTATCCGCTAATGGCTTTTCCATAAAAACGTGCGCTCCGGCTGTGAACGCCTTCAAGGCATACGTTTCATGTGTATCGGGATATGTAGCAATACATACTGCGTCCGGCGCCGTTTGACACAATGCGTCATCATAATCGTCGAATGTGGGGTAGGCGGTTTCCAACATCTTGTTAACACGATGTTTACTATCTCCTCTGGCTACCAGGCCGACAATCTCAAACCCGTCCAATTTATGATAGGCGGCAGCATGCGATGCTCCCATATTACCACAGCCTACAACCAATACTTTAATTTGCTCCACAATTATATAAAGTTATAAATAAACCAACAATCCCCTCCAAATTACCATAAGCGTAGCGGCTATTAGGCGCTCTTCTTGATAAAATATCTTATATGTTACGGTTTCAAAAAAAGATTGTATAAATTCACGAGCAATTTAGCAATTACCGGAAAATATGCAAAATGCTATCAGAGAAGTTACGCCTCTCCTAGAGGATAATGCTGCTGTACTGGGGATATTAATGATCGTCTTAGGTCTTGTGTTTTACACAGCGAGCCTGAAAAACAAATACGTTGTCAAATTTTATTCCGTCATTCCGCCATTATTACTTTGTTATTTTGTCCCTGGTCTACTCAATTCTGCCAACATCATCGACGGCGAAAACTCTCCTCTTACAAGTATCGGTAGTCGGTTTTTTCTCCCAGCTTGTCTCATCCTTTTCACGTTAAGCTTAAATCTCAAAGAAATGTGGAATTTACGTAAGGGTGTGGGTTTGATGTTTTTCACAGGCACGATTGGCATTATTATAGGTGGTCCGCTGGCTGTTTGGATGACATCTCTTGTTGCACCAAGCGTTGTAGGTGGTGCCGGCCCCGATGAGGTCTGGCGTGGGTTAGGAACACTCGCCGGTTCCTGGATTGGTGGCAGTGCCAACCAGGCAGCACTCCGGGAAATACTCCAACCTTCACAAGAACTTTTTTCCGCCACTATTACCGTTGATGTATTTGTTGCTTATATATGGATGGCATTCCTCTTGTATGGGGCATCGAAACAACAGCGATTCAATGCGTATTTTAAAGCCGACACCGCGGAGTTGGAAACCTTGACCAAGAGGATGGATCAACAACAAAAAGCAAATATCCGTATACCGGAAACGAAAGATTTGGTGTTCATGTTATCACTTGCTCTAGGAGGTACAGGATTGGCATCGCTCTTCGCGAATCCCATCACATCGTACATGGAAATCCATTTTCCGGAATTGGAAAAATTCTCGTTAACAAACAGCTTTTTTTGGCTTATTTTATTTGCGACGCTGATCGGCATTATCCTTTCCTTTACACCGGCACGCAAACTAGAAAGCGCAGGCGCATCCAAAATAGCTACCGTAATATTGTACATGTTGATTGTCACCATTGGTATGCAAATGGATATTACCGCTATTTTGGAAAATCCGGGTTTGTTTATCGTTGGAATCATTTGGATAAGTATTCACGCGTTGCTCCTGTTATGGGTTGGGAAACTAATGAAAGCACCTTTTTTCTACTATGCTATCGGCAGTATGGCGAATGTCGGTGGTGTCGCATCCGCTACTGTTACGTCTGCGGCTTTTCACCCTTCTCTTGTCTCTGTAGGGGTTATTCTATCGGTATTCAGCTATGCTATCGGCACCTACGCCGGATGGTTGACGGCTATACTGATGCAATTGGTGTCTCCGGGTTAGGTTTTATAAACCCCGAAGGGCTCATCGAAGATAACCGAGCTTGCGAGCTCATCGAAGATAACCCCGAAGGGCTCAACGAAGTTAATTACGAACAACGAAACAAAAATAAAATGGAACAAAATATTTATTACGAAGGCCAGGTACTCTGGGCTCAACTAGACCCAAACATGCATCTTAGGCATTCGGCCTATGCCGATTTTTGTGCACAGGCGCGAAGTAATATGCTGACCAAAGCAGGGCTTTCACTCGCGGAATTTGCCAAATATCATATTGGTCCTATTTTGTTTAGAGAAGAGCTCGTCTATCATCGCGAAATTGGGCTTGACGAACGTATAACCGTAAAGGTAGAAATGACCAAGCTTAACCTCAAAAATTTTCGATTCTCGTTTCGGCACGAGATTTATAAAGAGAATGGAATAAAAGCAGCAACGGTGGAGATAGACGGTGCTTGGTTAGACCTCCATAAACGAAAATTAACCGTCATTCCCGACGAATGGCATTCTATTTTTGAGGCTATCCCGAAAGCAGATGATTATGTGGAGATTCCGGCAGCATTGACCACATGATTTCGAATATCTTTGACCACCGAATTCGGAATAATATAATTATCAAAAAAGCGGCTTTATAACCACTTAAGCAATATTTCCATATACGACAGACTATAATGTCAGATGGTCAATCCGCGACGGAACCGCATGGTTAGTCCCAGCGAAATGTCCAATTGGATGATGGAACCAAACGGATAATAGTCGGCATAATATATAATGTCCGCATTTCCGCTGGATAGCTTTGTACGGTTGATGATCGCCCTTCCCGAACCCACGTGATCGGTCAGTTGATACTTTTACAATAAGTCTAATTTATCCTCTTTCCATAATTGAAGTGTTGTTTCTGCGGTCATTTTTACGCCCGATTCTTTTTTCAATCCTATCAAGATTTTTTCTGCAACTTCTGGATTAAACTTTAATGTAAAAATTGCAGACCAAAGCCTCACACTCTCATTTTTATCCTGTAATAATTCACTAAAAACTTCCACTTGATTCCATTTTTTAGCATAATTATACAAATCATGTAGTTTTGCATGAAGCTTATTGGCTTTTTTATAGTTTCCGTTAGAGTATGCCTCTCCGTGTTCGATAGCATTTATTAAAAATTCTTCTTTTATTTTTTCTTTGGTTATCATGGTTTCCATCCAAATTCATTTAATTTATTAATTCCATATTGATATTGTTTTTCGAAGCTAAGAGTCTTCACATAATCTCTAACTCTCATACTTGTACCTGGCATTAAAGAGTTATAATGTCCTGTTATTTTAGCATGAAGAGATCCTGCGCCATGAGGAATCTTAATAAGATTGTTTACAGTGTGAATATTTTCAGCTCCAAACTTTGCGACATTATCCGCATGTTGTTCAACTATATGATGCCAGGCGTTTCCCTTTCCTGCTGGGCCATAAGCCTTTTTAAACGCATTAAAAGAACTAAATCCTCTCGTGCCGACTCTTGCACTTCCTCTTACCGGACCATAACCTCCAGTAGCAAATGCAAAGCTATTCTCTGAATGTGCGTTTCCTATGCTGTGATATATATATACGCTTGAAAACCGTACTGTTGATAGGTATTCAGCGCATTCTGCATATTCTGAATCTCATGACCCGCGACGATATTCGAAAATCCCGAAACGTACTTATTACTCAGCCAATCAGGAGCCTTCGGCGCATTATAATTTGCTCCGAAATGACCCATTGCGCCAACATAGTCACCATTGTACACGGCGGACTCAAACTTTCTCGATGATTGCCATACGGGTAAACCACATTGAAAGCTATCCCATTGCTGTGCCCAATTAACATTATTGAAGCTATTTACAGCTCAATTCCACGAAGATTTAGCCGTAACAACAACTTCTTTCAACAATACCGTGTAAGCTGGTTTATTTGGATCGCCTCCATCCCATCCTCCGTCTGGATCAAATCCCATCCTCCGTCTGGATCAAATCTCATCACCGGGTTATTCCCCATCCCCACATACGGAGACCAGTATTGCCCATAAGGATCCGTACTCAGCCAACGTCCTATCACAGGATCGTATTTACGAAGATAGAAATTATTCCAACCGGTCTCCCCATCTTTTTCCGAATATTCGCCCTGATAACCGTAACGAGATGGGATACCGGCCGATTGGATGATGGCCCGTCAGTTGATAGTGGTAGACACCCTCTTGGCGGTAGTAGATACATGAGGGTAAGGCTGCTCGATCAGCTGGCAGCTATATAAAGTATAATCCAAGTCATTTTCGTGATTCCAAAAGTAAATACATCCTTTATCATCACTATCACATGAAATACAGACCAGATTACCTCCTGGATCGTGAGCAATTGGTACCTACTGTAAGGTACCAAAAAAGGAGAAGAAAACTATTGTTTCCACTCCTTTTCTTGAGCCTTTTTATGGGGAGTTTTTCAGCACCCTTCCTTTTGGGACACCTTCTTTTTATACATCCTTTTGTCTGTATTCCAAGAGCCTTTGGGCTATCTCTAAATCAGAATACCCTTTGTTTTTCAGGTCTAAGTCAGATTCTATTAATTCTATTGCATAATCCAAGGGGAACAGTTGAACATACTGCATTCCTTCTTTTTCAAAAATAAGGTCATCTTCTGTTTCCTCTATTTCAAAAATGGAGACTTCTGATTCCAAATTTAAATCCCCTTGTAAATAGATTAATAAGGCTTCGGATTCTACATTCAGTCCCTGCTCCTGATACAGTTCATCTAACTTTTCAGTGCGGGTCAAGTATTTTATTAATTCAACTAATTTCATATTCTGTTATTTACTTTTTTTACCTTTCCCAAATTGACATTCCGCCTACACCTTCAGGATGCATTGTATTCTAAAACATACTTCCTGTTGATGAACGTGGGATTGAAATCCCCAATTTAGACATTGAATTTGCAAAAGTTGCGTCAGAAGCCATTGCATTACTTAAAGAAGTATTGGCAGCCTTAAAGTGAGTGTAATAACTTTTCTTGGATATAGATTGCTTGCTAACTTAGTTTCAAAGGCTACGGAAGACTGTGCTCCTGTAGCTCCCGTCTTAGCAGACTTTAAAAAAGATAGCGACCTTGCTAAAACAACCTCACCACCAGCAAAGTTAGCAACATTTTGTCCAATTGCCAATACGGTAGCAGGATGAGATATATCATTATAATTAGCATTCGCTAACATCTCTTGATAATTATACATCGACTGCCTATGACTCTTACTGGTAAGGTTAAAAAGAGGTAACGATGCACTAATCGTTACTCGGTCGATGCCCTGCAGCTTGTCCCCCAGTTCGACACGCTTTAGCGCCCCAAGTATCGTATATTCCGTATGGCTGTGGCGGATCATACAAAAAATGGACGCTGATACCAAAAACGTCCTGTTCAACGTCATTGATACATACATCCAAAATTTTAAAACAAAAAAGCTTTCGCTAAATAACCAAAGCCACCAATTCCGGGTGGTCTTGGTTATTTGCTATATTCTATTTCCTTTAAATGCTCCGTTGCAATATTTGCATTAGGTTTCCCTTTTGATTTCTCCATAAAAGCTTCAGCAACTTGATTTAAAGTATTAAAATCTCCTTTTGACTTTAGTAGCGATGTCAAATATTTAAACCTGCCAATTTCTGTAGTCCCTGCAAAAGTTTCGCTCATCCAACAATCTATCAAACCTTCATCAGATAATCGCTTATTAATTTCAGGCATAATAACATCGTGAACAGATTTCAATACATTAGAGACAATAGCATTTAGGTCGCTTGATAGATTAGCTTTCCACCAATAGTCAGGACTATTCGGCATAAAATTCCCAACCCTTGACTGCCAATGGCATTGCTCTATTTCAGGTTTTACCAAATTATTATAGGCATATTGTAATCTTCCTAAGACATCAGAATATACACCAAAATTTATAGTAAATAATACTATTTCTTTAGTACTTTCTCTACTTTTTTGAAAATTAACAATACCATAATTTTTATCCACTTCTAAATAAAAATTATTCCCTTTTTTATTAAAGCCCATTTTTTTCAATGATGGGTTTATCGTATTAATAAGTTCTTTAAATATATCCATATTACTTACCAATTTATAGGTTTTCTTACGAGTTGAACAGGATAACCATTAGCTCCAAGCCAAGCATCTTTTAATTTTTGTAAAGGAAGGTAACGAGAACCACCTACTTTAGTTTCTATACCACCCAAATTAACCCCATTATGCCAAACATCTAAATCCATATAACGCTTACCAAATGGTGTCCACTTGTAAACTTCGGTATTTACAACACGTCCCTCTTCTCTCATTGCTGCTGCCAATTCATCCCTAAACAAATTTTCTGCTGTTCTATTTGCTTGTATCAACGAAGTACTCGTCTTAGCGGCAACTTCTTCAAGTTCTCTACCCCAGTTCCTATAATTTACAATATCTTACTTATTGCAACACTACCCGAAAAAGAAAAGGAATGTTTGTTAACTACCGTGACCACTTTATTAAAACAAGTAAATTAGCGATGATATAAAAAAACTTGATTTTTCATGGTTTTTTGATTTAGAACTTTAAATTTCCTTTTTTCCATTCGCTTAAAGTCGTTTCCGCTGTTAATGAATGTATCCCTGTACTTTTTACAATTTCCTCCAATACTTCTATCCCCTCCTGTTCATTGACCGCTAACCAATAACAAGCAGCCCACAATCGAATGCCAACAAAAGAACTGGACAAATAATCTTTAAGATTACTAATTGCATTTTCACTTTTTAAAAAAGTTGCTGCCTTAATAATCTTAGCATAATACTTGTTTGCTGTTTTATAATCCCCCTGTTCTGTTGCCTCTGAATGCTTAATACAAGCTTCTTCAAAGATTTCCAAGGCTGTTTCTATATCTTTTATTTTCATTACGGTGTCCAATCAAATTGTTTTAAAGTTTTAATTCCAAAATCATACTGTTGCTGATAGCTTTGGGTACTTCGCCATTGTCTGACCGTTTGTCCTCCCGTAAATGGTTGTTTGGAAGAATAATAGCCGGACACTTTAGCATGAAGAGATCCTGCGCCATGAGGTATTTTCATCAGCTACCTTGTATTGTGGATTGTTTAAACTCCAAACTTTGCGATGTTGCTTGGCTTTTGCTCAACAATAGATGCCATGCCTGTCCCGCTGGTCCCATTGCTCTTAAAAGGCTAAAAAAGAATTAGATCCTTGTCTTATCTCATTAATGACAACTGCTTCAAGTCCTTTCCCCCTCTATGATATACTAAATCCTACTCATTTTGACAACAATTTGCCAAATCATTTTCAGCAACTTTGAAAACCACTTTTGGTTTTTCCCATGAAAAGAAATTGAAGTTGTTGTTTTCTGAAAATCTGGAAAAAGCAATAGTTGCACTTGCTACTTTCACATTAGCAACAAAAACAAACAGAAATATTTTAATAAAACAACTTCGTTCTGTTTTATAATATTTCTTTTACAACACCTTCTCCCAGAGGATCCGATCCTTCTCCAAAAAGGAATGTTTTTCCTATATCAAAATCATCACCTAAATAATCCCTATTCAAAAAAACGATTTTAACTTCTCCTTCATCTCCGGGGTAAAATTGTTTTCTATCTATCAAATCAATTCTGCCTGATGTTTTCATTTCTTCAATAAAATCGAATAAAGGTCTATATCCTGTCCTAAACGGTGTTCGCCGGACATTTCGATAAAGCTTGATATATGCTCTTATTTTTACCACGGGCTATAGTTTAAAGGTTTAGCTTTTAATAAATGTAACTGATTAGCGGGAATTGAAATCGCATTCATACCGTCAGCACCAAATTTCTTAGCACCATTTAAGATGCTATTAGGCACTCGTACTTTTATTATTGTATTAGGTATTCCGTCTAACCCAAAATTGTATTTACCAAATTGCGTGGCTTCTTTTAGTGTTGGCGCAAATAGCTTCCCCAATTCATATCCTCCTGACTTCGTCCTAAGACCAAATTTTGCAATGTCATCAAGCTCTGCTTGCGATACAGCCCTATATATTGTACTATATCCTCCCTCAGCCATCTTCAAAGCAGATAGCGACCTTGCTAAAACAACCTCACCACCAGCAAAGTTAGCAACATTTTGTCCAATTGCCAATGCGGTAGCAGGATGAGACATATCATTATAATTAGCATTCGCTAACATCTCCTGATAATTATACATCGACTGCCTATGACTCTGACTGGTAAGGTTAAAAAGTGGTAACGAAGCGCTAATCGTTGCTCGGTTTTGTTCAACGTCTTGCCAGCTCGGCATTTTATAAGCAGTAACAACTACTTCGTCAATCGCAATAGGGTTCTTTTCATGCCCCGCGGGATAACTTTTCCCAAATACACCTTTCAACCAGCCCCATAGACCGCCTCCATCCCACCCCCCGTCCGGATCAAACCTCATCACCGGGTTATTCCCCATCCCCACATACGGAGACCAGTATTGCCCATAAGGATCCGTACTCAACCAACGTCCTATCGCAGGATCGTAGTTACGAAGATAGAAATTATTCCAACCAGTCTCCCCATCTTTTTCCGAATATTCGCCTTGATAGCCGTAGCGAGAAGAAACTCCTGCCGATTGGATGATAGAGCCAAAAGGATAATAGTCGGCATAATATATAATATCCGCATTTCCATTGGATAGCTTATTCCGGTTGATGATGGCCCGCACCGATCCCACGTGGTCCGTCAGTTGGTAACGGTACACATTGCCCGTTCGATAATATTGTCCGTATGGAATAGGCTGCTCGATCAGCTGGCTGCCATTATACACATTACCGTCAACATACCAGGTGATCACGTTCTGAAGATGGTCCTGCTTCTTAATCCGGTTGCCGTCCTCATCGTAGGCAAAGCTCAATATGCGCTGCGTATGGGCGGCATCGCTGTAGATTGCAGTCACCTTGCCCGAGGCATCGTAGTCAAGATAACGCCCCTGGCTTCCCTTTACCTCGCTGGCCAGTTGCCCGATCGCATCGTAGCTATAGCTGGCGTAGTTTGTAATATTTGCTAAGCGGTTGCTGTTAGTGGTATAGTTATAGGTATAATTGGCAATCTGCACACCGCTGCCGTTTGTTCGCTGCAGCATTTTGATGTTGCCCTGCTGACCACTAAAACTGTGCTGGCTGTAATCCGACACCACTCAGTTGCTCTGTACCAGCTGATCCCGGTACGACAGTAGACTACCTGTTAGGTGAGAACGAACAGGCCGACCTGTTTAAAGACCAACTGTGTAAAAAAGGTTTTAAGATATCGCAACCCTGCCCGAAAAGAAATGTTTGCTCATTACCGTTGACCACTTTATCAAAGCAAGCAAGATTTCTTTGATGTTAAACAACAAAGATCCGAAAAATAAGGTAGTTAAAACATCGCAGTTCTGTGAACTTAAAAATCCTTTATTGACAATTCATTAAGCATTACTGCCGCTTGATTATAAAGTGATGTATTTTCTTCTCTAATTTCAAAATCCTGGGCGATACATTCAAACATATTGTCGTGGAAGGTTAATATATAATGTCTATACATTTCCCATTTTTTTGGATTATATTGTGGATGTACTTTTTCTATATCCTGCAATGATTTAATTAATTCTGAGTTTTTTAGCTCATAAAATGAGTAAGACTTCATCCCAAGTTTACTATATGGATGTCCTTGTATTGTTTCTTCCCCAGGTAATCCAAATGCATATTTTAAATACACTTTAAATTTCAAAGCAAAAATCCCTGTGTCATGAATGATATTCCGTTCTTGGGGGATAGTAGATGAATTTTGTCTATCTGCATAAAAAGCAATAAACAGCTCATTATCGTTTGATAATATTGTTGGTGATGGAGAGCCAAAATCCATCTCAAAAAGACCTTTTATTTCTATTAATTCCATTAATTATTATGTGTTTTGACGGTATTGGGTCAGATAACCAAATACCGTTTTCTTCTTTAAAAAATTGTATGCTACTTAGTGGAGATTCCGGCAGCATTGACCACGTCGTTCCGAAAATCCCTGACCACCGAATTCGGAGTGATATGATCACCGAAAAAATCGCTTTACAGCTACCTAAGCAATATATTCATATTACGATAAACTATAATGCCAAATGGTCAATCCGCGACGGAATCGCATGGTCACGCACAGTGAAATATCCACATAGACAACCATACCGTCTTCTATTAATGCTCCTGCAGTCAAAACTGCAAGTCGGCCATAACACGCCCAACAATATTTATGATAAATTAAATGTCTCGACCATCTTGATCGTTTTCAGACATTTGATTATACTTTTTACGCTGAGGCGAAGTCAAAATTATACGATGGGTATATTCATAATTTAATGGAACGATGCTCAAACTCTCATCTAATACTATTAATCCATTATGCCTACAAAACTCCAATATGCCCTGTAATATTGATCTATAATTATCCTTAAAATCTATTCTGAAGGAGACAGATTGTATTGTATCTTCCTTATCAAAAAACACCTCAAAACAGTTCGAATCTTGGTTCCCATATAAATCAATCTCATTGCTCCATGATTTGCTCTTTGGCAAAATATGTCCAACCGCGTTAAATAAATCTCGTTTGATGGTACTGTATTTCCAATATCTATCATCTTCAAAACCATCTATAGTCTTGCCTAAACCATTATTAGTGGAAGTGGATAAGACCTGGACGCCGTCCTTTGGTAAAACTAGAAATGTATATTGCCAAATCGCCATTAGTAAGGGGAATAAATTAAATCACTAACTGTTTTATAACCAGCATAAGGTAATTTCACTTGCTGTGCCGGAACATTTTCGATACCCAATTCTTTAGCTGCCCTTAAACGATGGTGCCCATCAACCACAAATCTTTTTCCATTATGTTCTACAAATTTTATTGGTTCCTGAATACCGTTTAGCTTTATATCAGCTTTAAGTTTCACGAAAGCATTTTTAGATTTTGTAAGGCCATGAGTAATCTCCATCTCATACGTTCCCAATCTAGTCACCTGAACCGCATCCTCCACAATCGGCGTACTCGTCGTATTGGAGTTGCTACCTTTAGTGCGAGACAGATTTAATAAGTAATTTTAAATTTGTAGAGATGCATAGAAAGTTTGATGATTCATTTAAGATAATGGCGGTGGATCTGAGCGTTGTTAGAGGTTCGGTG
>NZ_JACOIK010000005.1 GCF_014692515.1 Sphingobacterium micropteri
TTCGATATTGGCACCATTCGAACCGTAACGGGAATCAGCAATATCTAAATAGAATGGCATCTTTTGAACCGTAATCGCTGGCATCATCCGACCGAAATCAATGGCACTAATCGAACCGTAATATCCAAACTGACGACTATGGACTAACAATGTTAATTTTGGGAATTATAGTGGTAATTGGATTCATTTCTCTTGTAATAAAGGCAAGAAATGAGATTTATTCCCTTATTTGGATTTCTACTGTAATACAATATGCCCTAAGTGGAGTTGTTTATTCCCTAAGCACTGGAATTCCTGTAAAAATGACCTACGGTGGTTGGAAGACGATCGGTAACAGAAAACCAAAACAAGATAAGAATTAATATGCAAACCACTTCCCCGCCGCTCTTGCCCTTTGCTATTCTCGCTTTAGCTGTTTACGAAGAAAGTCGTGTGTCATGCAAGGTTTTCCTTTCTTTCGCCAGTTGATAAAGTTTGCAGCTGATTGTTTTCGTTTGTTGGTTACAAAACGCTTGTGTGGTCAATAAACCATATCAAAAAACTGTATCTCATAGAATATTAGCCATTGAAAGGAAATATGGTTATTTTTGGTATAGTTTTAAACAGCAGAATATACCTATCGGTAGACAGGGAAAAAGTAGTTTTCAAGATAATTCCTATAATAGAAAAAAGAGCAAACAAGGATTTTAAAACTGATTGAATAACACCTGATACTTCTTTCTAATGTCAAGTATTCTGTTTCATTTACTTGACATTTGAAAATTATGATTACCTTTGCACTATGACTTTGACAACTCAAATACGCAACAGGATAAAACAATTTCCCGAGGGGAAAACCTTCGGTTATGATGATTTGCGTATTGCCAAAGAAGATTACACCACAGCCTCAAAAACATTGGAACGCCTGCAAAAATCGGGGCTTATAAAAAAAATATCCAAAGGTGTTTTCTACAGACCGAAACAAACTATTTTTGGAGAACTCCCCCCTAACTACAGTGTTCTACTTCAGGATCTGTATTTGTTTGAAAACGGGAAACGTATTGGATACGTTACTGGAACATCCTTGTATAATCAATTGTATTTGACAACGCAAATTCCGTTTAGCACTAAAATTGCCACAAATAAAAGACGAGGTAAAGTAACTTTAGGTTGGGAAAAAGCAACATTTACCAAAGCCTATACCGAAGTTACCGAGAACAATTATAAGCTATTGGGGCTGCTTGATGCGTTGAAGGATTTTAAAAAAATCCCCGACTTAGATAAAAATTCTGCCATAAAAATTCTTTCAACAAAACTGAAAGAACTCAATCCCACAGAAATAAAACTTTTGATAAAATGTGGTTTGGCTTATCCTCCAAGAGTACGAAGTTTTCTCGGTGCGTTACTGGAAAACATAAAAACTGAAAATGATTTAACAGCATTAAAAACAAGTTTAAACCCGCTTTCGGAGTACGAATATGGCATTGGTAATAGGCAATTACCAACCGCAGAAAATTGGAATATCAAATGAAGCTACACTTATTTCCTGATATTTTTAGGCAAGCTGTACTTACAACAGCTGATAAGCTAAAAATCAATCCTATCTACGTTGAAAAGGATTATTGGGTAACATTAGCTTTATTCCATATTTTCAAAAATGATATAGGCAAAGAAACCGTTTTTAAAGGCGGAACAGCATTATCAAAATGCTTTGAATTGATACAACGGTTTTCGGAAGATATTGATTTGGTCGTATTGAGAAATGAAAGCGAAACGGGTAATCAACTAAAAAACAAAATCAAAAAAATTTCCAAATGCGTTTCAGACGTACTTCCCGAAATGGACATTGATGGAATTACCAATAAAGTCGGAATGATACGTAAAACAGCACATAATTATCCACGAACTTTCACAGGACATTTCGGACAAGTGCGAGATATTATCATTGTAGAATCTACTTGGTTAGGGAATTTTGAACCATACACAACAGCAAATGTAAGTTCGTTCATTTACGAAATGATGTTGCAGAATAACCAACAAGCACTCATTGACGAATACGGAATGAATCCGTTTGAAGTATTGGCATTGAATCCAAAAAGAACGTTGTGTGAGAAAATTATGAGTTTGGTTCGTTTTTCTCAAACACAAGAACCCATTGCCGATTTACGAAACAAAATCCGTCATACTTACGATATTCATTTGATGTTGAAAGATGAAAAGCTAAAATCTTTCTTTCAATCAGACGACTTTGAAAAAATGCTTTTGCGTGTAGCAAATGATGACATCACAAGTTTCAAAAACAACAACGAGTGGTTAGCCAATCACCCAACGACAGCAATTATTTTTTCTGATACAACAGACACTTGGAATAAAATCAAAGATGCTTACACAGGAAGTTTCAGCGAATTGGTTTTTGGTGAACTTCCACCCGAAAAGGACATACTAAAAACTTTGACAACAATAGCGGAAAGATTGAAACCAATAGAATGGAACATAAAACCATAAGATTAAAAAAACCAGAATGAAGCCAAGTGTTTTCCCACCGCTCATTAGTGGCTTGCGAAACCCCGTCGCTCTTGCCCTGCGCTGTTCTCGCTTTGGTTGTTTACGGAATTGATTTGGCGACTTAATTCTATGAGAAAAAGGATTGTTATTATCGGAGGATTTTCGTATCTTTATAATAACAAAGTACATTGACTGATTGGAAAAGGTTCTATCGGGAGAACACAAAAGCCTACAAAGGCGGTCATATTAAAGGTGACCTATTCGGTTACCTCTCTTGATAGTCTACTTGCTAACAATAACAAAATCAACGATTTAGGGGAGTGGTGGAAAATCCTGCCACCCCGACAAAAAAAACTCGACAAAAGTCGGGCTTTTTTGTTTTGGGTAGAAAAATCGGTAACGGACACCATAGAAAGTGAATAACTATTTGTTGACGAAACTAGATACCCTGTTGGGTGATTATTTCAAGGTGAGCGTTTTTAGATAAAAAAAAAGCTTTCCTCAAATGAAGAAAGCTCTATAATGAAATCTGTCCCTGGCAGATATTTTGACAATTTAAAACTTATATCCAACCGATAAGCCTACTATTCGATCTCGACTATCAAGGGCTTTACTCGTTTTGTTAACCGAGTGATTATATCGAAGATCTACCGTAAAACGATTGATATCGGTTCCGATGTTCACAACACCGTCATAAGTAAATGTATTGAAATTTGTGTTACTAGTAGCGTTAACCTTTTTTAGGTTGTAGTTTACCTGAGGTCCTACCGAAGCTCTCAAATTCATTTGTTCGGTTTCTACAATTTTATATCCCAATTGGATAGGTAAATTCAATTGATAGAATGTTGGGTTGTGGTTCTGCTGTTGGAAAGCATACTTCGATTTAAAAGTGGAAAAGCTTAATTCTCCCTGCAAATAGAGCTTTTCAGAAGTTCGGGCAAAAACTCCCGCTTGTATACCAAACTTCGATTCAGAATTACTAACCGCTTTATTGCCATAGCTTGGCATGTTGTATAAGGCGCCCACCTTTAAGCCGTATGTTATGTCTTGGGCATCTGCCGTTAGCTGTAAGCCAAGACATAACGTGAAAATCATCAATCCGTACTGGACTTGTTTTTGCATTTTTCTCATTTTTTTCATTTTGTGATTACGTTTAAGATTTAATGTTATCTATCCTATTGTTTTAGAACTATGACAGTTTATTCCGACCATACCCTTACCGGAAATGAAAAAAAATAAATAAAAAAGGCTTTGTCTATTTTTGTTTTAATGGAAGAGCAACGTGGTAAAAATAAAAGATGAAAATTTTTAAGGGTGGGGACCATTTTGATTGTCTTCATAAATAGTAGTGCATTCAGAATATAACTATGCTGTTGGATAAAGAGAAAAAATTTGAAGAAGTTTTCAGGTCTCATTTTGGAGAACTGCATCGATATGCTTTTAAGATATTAGGAGATGCTGATACGGCTGAAGAAACTGTTCAACAGGTTTTTTTGAAGCTGTGGGAAAAGAAAGATTGGCAACGAGGTATCCATACTTCTGTCCGTTCCTACCTGTACCGTGCGGTATATAATGAAAGTGTAAATCTTATCAAACGAGAACAACTAAAAATGAGATATGAAATAGATCAGCAGTATAGAGGTGATTACACCTACGCCCAACAAAGTGACGCCGAATTGCGGAAACAGCTGCATGTGGCACTGTCCCAATTGCCTGAAAAAAGTCGAATGGTGTTCGAGATGAGCCGGTTTCAGGAGTTGAAATACCAAGAAATAGCCGAGGTGCTGACGTTGTCGTTGAAAACGGTGGAAGGCCATATGACTAAAGCATTGAAACACTTGCGGCATCATCTTGCAGATTATTTAAATGTGTTGACCTTAATCATCATGACAGGATTATGAAAGAACTAATAATAAAATACATCGTCGGAGAAGCTGATCATCAAGAGCGTCTTTTTGTGGAAACTTGGGCTGCTGAACATAGCGACAATAAAAAGGAATTGGAGGAAATGAAAAGAGTATGGGATATTGGAGAAGAACTTAAACAGGTTCCTGAAATAGATGTTGATAAGGCTTGGTCAGATTTTGTTCAGATGCGTGACAATAGAAAACGAAATCACCTGAATTGGATACGCGTAGCAGCATCGCTGTTGTTGTTCGGTGCATTCGCTTTTTGGGGACTTCAATCTGTATTGCGTGTAGAAAAGAAATTAAAAACAGCTATGCAAGTTCAGCATGTTGGATTACCGGATGGGAGTACAGTACATCTAAATACCAACGCGGAAATGATTTATCGAAAAGAATGGCTTGGGAAAGATCGTAAGGTTCGATTGTTTGCTGGAGAAGTCTTTTTTGATGTGAAAAAAGACCCAGATAATCCTTTTGTTATCGAAAGTGGTAAAAGTAAAATCACGGTATTGGGAACAAGCTTTCATGTTCGGCGTGACGGAATGGATACAGAGATCATTGTCGCAAGTGGTGCTGTAAAAGTGGCCTATAACAAACAGGAAATCGTGTTAAAGCCGAATCAGATGATCGTCGTTTCAGATACTTCTGATCAGAAGGTTCGTATTGACACCGTACCGGATCAGCTTTATCGGTATTATGTCCATCAGGAATTTACATTTGAGAACACACCTTTGCCGCGAGTTTTCGAAATTTTAGGGAAAGCTTATCAAAAAAAGTTTTTGATTGAGGATCCGGAAGCAAAGAATCTAACCTACACAGCAACATTCGAACAGCAGAATCTAACGGAAATCATAGATGTTATTCTGAAAACGTTCGACTTAAAAATGAGTAAAAAAGATGACATCTATTACATTAATTAAGCGCCTCGTGTCTATGTATAATAATTTTAACAACCACTTGAAAATCACCCTATATATAATCCGTAAATCTAAACTTTTTGCAGTAGGTGCATTACTTATAATTTTCAGCTGTTTCCCTGCTTACGCTCAAAATATACTTTCAAACCATATACAAGTGCCAAAATTCGACGGCGCGAGCATGAGAGAAGTTTTTGAAGTGCTGAAAGATAATCAGTCGATATTGTTTTCTTACGACAGTAAGTTACTGGATTTAGATAAAGAAGTTTATGTAGATGGTTATCAAGGTTTGTTAGTTGATTATTTGGAACAACTGCTTGGGACACAATATAGTTTTAAAGAGACCAATTCCCATGTTATTATAAGATATGCGCCGCGACGAATGGACATAAGTACGGTTGAATTGGATACGATCAAAAATAATCGGACAAGGATTTCGGGTTATGTCAAGGATATTCGTACAGACGTACCTGTTAGTTTTGCGACCGTGTATGACCGGACAGCATATCAGGCCGCTACGCTCACCAATAAGCGTGGCTATTTTGAGTTGGACGTCAAGCATCCAGAGACTACTTTTACAATAGCCTTGAGTAAAGAAAATTACCGCGATACAATGCTTGTCTTATTGCTTCCTGTAGAGATTGCATATGTAGGGAAGGAGCGGAAAACAGGATATTACTATGCCTCTGATTCCAGTAAGATGATTTCAAATACCATGTTTGGTAGGTTTTTTACAAGTTCTAGGCAACGGGTACAAAACCTCAACTTAGGCGGCTTTTTTGTGTATAGTCCTTTTCAGGTATCGATGACTCCGGGATTGAGTACACATGGTCTTTTTAATTCACAGGTGGTTAATAAATTCTCCTTAAATATCATAGGTGGATATACGGCTGGTGTAACGGGGACGGAACTTGCGGGAGCCTTTAATGTCAATCAGTTTAATATGCATGGTGTTCAATTTGCAGGTTTATTTAATGTGGTTGGCGGAAATGTTGAAGGATTGCAGGCTGCGGGAATCAGCAATGTTGGTTTGAATAAGCTGTCCGGTATACAATTGGCAGGAGCATGGAATAGTGTAGATACACTCGTTTCGGGAATGCAACTGACAGGTGGAATCAATCTGGCTAACCATGCGCCAAAGAATATACAATTGGCCGGCGTGATGAATTTAACGAAGGGTGAGGTGGGAAGCCAATTCGCAGGCGGTATTAATATCGCCAAAAAGGTGCATGGCGTCCAGCTTGCTGTGCTTAATATTGCAGATAGCAGTGACTACCCTATAGGGGTGTTTAACTGGATCAGAAATGGTTCTCGTCAACTTTCATTAGGAGTCGATGAAAGCAAATTTATTAATTTGAGTCTCAGAAGTGGTGGACGGGTGATGTATAGTGTTTTAGCTATAGGAACATATGTAAATGACTACAACGTTAAATATGGTATTGAAGCGGGCATTGGGGCGCATCTCGTACATAAACCACGGTTCATGTTGTCAACAGAACTGGTTCATCGGACTCATTTTGATAAAGACGTTAGGTATGTGGAGCCCAATAGAAGTTCATTACGCCTTATTCCCGCAGTCAACTTAAACCGGTATCTCCAAGTATATGCAGCGCCATCATTTACCTATGTGGAAGCGATAGATCCCGAACCGGGAACTAAAGGGGTGACATGGGAATTTTGGGGAGCCAACCGAAAAAGAAATACCGTACATGGTGGGGGAACGATTGGGTTGACTTATCTTTTCTAACGTCACATTTAACGTTGCATCACCGTCTTTAAATGTTCTAATGTATTCATTATTTCCGGTATACTGCTAAGCAAAAAAATAACACTATGTAACCAATGTGACAAATCAGATAGGTTAATTTGTATAGATTTGTATGTGGAAACATTTACATAAAAAAAGCAAGTATGTTGGATTTTTTGAGACAACCGTGGCCCTGGTATATTGCTGGGCCAATGATTGGGCTGACGGTGCCTGCATTGCTCCTGTTGGGTAATAAATCTTTTGGAATCAGCTCCTCCCTCCGTCACATTTGTGCCGCCTGTATGCCGGCGAAAATACCGTTTTTTCATTACGACTGGAAAAAGGAAACATGGAATCTTTTTTTTGTTTTCGGTATTTTCCTTGGCGGAATACTGGCAACAGTATTTTTGGCGAACCCACAACCGGTGGAGGTAAATCCGGCATTAGTCGATGAGTTGGCGGGCTACGGTATTACCAATTACAATAACCTTATCCCGGAGGATGTTATTAATTGGCATGCGCTGTTTACCCCGCGAGGGTTTATATTGATTGTTGTGGGGGGCTTTCTGGTGGGATTCGGTACCCGATATGCTGGTGGCTGTACCAGTGGTCATTCTATAATGGGATTGTCGAATTTACAGTGGCCGTCATTGGTTGCCACCATATGCTTCATGATAGGCGGATTCGTGATGGCAAACTGGATTTTGCCCTATATACTTTCACTTTAAAAAGCAAAAAAAATAAGATGGACAACACCAATACAAACGCAGAAAAAAAATCGCAGGCTACGATGTGTGTCAGCGAAAGTCAGTTGAATCGTAAATGGTATGCTAACCTCCAATATCTTTTTGTTGGAATGATTTTCGGTTTGCTGTTTGTTAAATCGGAAGTTATCAGCTGGTTCCGTATACAGGAGATGTTCCGTCTGCAATCGTTTCATATGTATGGAATTATTGGTAGTGCTGTTGTCGTAGGGATGCTCTCTGTTTGGTTGATCAAAAAGTTCGACGTGAAAACAATTCATGGAGAGAAAATTACCATTTCGCCAAAGAAATTTAGTAAAGGTCAGGTATACGGAGGATTAATTTTTGGTTTCGGCTGGGCGATAACCGGAGCTTGTCCTGGGCCATTGTTTGCGCAGATTGGTACAGGTGCAACCGTCATCGCCGTAACCCTGTTAAGTGCGGTGGCTGGAACATGGGTATATGGTTATTTTAGAGAAAGATTGCCGCATTAGTAATAATCTTAATCTTTATAATGCACATTTAGGACTGCATTTTATGGAGCGCTTGGTTGACGATTTCTGTACGCCGATAATTCTCTTCAGACCGTTTTTGCAATTCATTGTACGTCTGGAAAAGCGTTTCCGCATACTCCCGGTATATCTCTTGGTAATCAAATACCTCGGATAATATCTCCCGAAATTCCTCTTGATCCCGATCCAATGTAACAATATCGACCTGTACCTCTGTGTAAATAAGATAAATCTGATGGACATCGTCCCATAGAGAATCATCGATCCAGCTCTCTTTTTCATACATCATGTCAAAATGCTGCTTATACCAGTTGTATTCTTTAGACACTTCATCATGAAGATCCTGGATGCGCTGATTATGATAGCTGACGTCTTTGTAAAACGCATCCAGATCGATGTCAATTTCCGTATTGTCGTCTTTTTCATCAAAAGGTAATACTGATGGATCTTTAATTCCGAGAAACACTTCTAGCATATCCAAATCCTGCTCTATGGGTAATAAATAATATTTCAGTTCATTAACCTGTATTTCGATTTCTTCCAACGTTTGATAATGCGCATGAAGTTGCTGTTGCATAGTCCAGGTTAGATCGTGCATGTGATAGTGTGCGTCAAGCCCCCTTTTCTCGGTTTTCAGCTGGGTTTTCTTTAAATCAAAACGTAGTATAATGGTTCTCAAAGGATGTTCTGTGACTATTTCTTTCATCATGTAAGGTGTCTATGGTAATCGTTTCTTCGATATCATGTTATATATAAACCGTCGTTTCGCGACCCTGCGTCGGATCTATATTTTTGATCCCTGTGTGGCAGAGCCCGAAACGGCGGCTTTTTATCGCATGTGTTCATCTAATGGTGCGGTTTGTCCGCGATATTATGTTTTTTTAATACTTCCCACGGGGAAGTTAAGTATTATCCAAGAAAGTTTCGCTCTTTTATCCGAAGATACCCTGATCTCGGCTGCGGAGCATGACGTGAAGCATAAGCCTGTTAAAGAACGTAGCTGCTCGTGATATCACTGAAATTAGGTGTTGGGTTGATACCCACATATGTAGCACGGAACTCATATTCTTTAAATGTTTCCAAGCCTTCGATAAGACAGGTGCTTTTTGAGCTAAGCTGCGAATGCCATTCTTCTGCACTTCCCTTGATACGAAACTGGAAATTGTACATGCGTGCTCCTGCCCAAGGGTTTGTTTTCAGCGTGATACGTCCGCTGCCGATATGACTTGGCTCGGCAACGGGACCTTGTGCCTTCGGAACGAGTCCGCTAAAAGAGCTGTTAGGTCTCCGTATACTGAACCCCGCTGCTAATACGATGGTATCGTCGTCGTTTGCCACCGTATCTACGTATTTGCCCAGTTCGCGAAGCAGATATACCAGCTCCTTTCTTTTTTCCTTACGTACCAAAATAGCACGCATATCGCGATACGCCGCTTCCGTTGCTGAGTCACGGAAAGTGGATAATGCGGCTTCCACAACGGATAGTCCGGGAGTCGGCTCTGGAAACAAAGTCGTTTCCTGCGCCATTTTGGTAAGAATCTGCTCTGCAGTCTGCATCAGTTGTACATCTTTTTGTTCCTTTTCTTTTAATGTTAGTTTGCTCATCTTTTTTGGGTTTTGAAATGAAAAAATAGTTTTTGTGCTAGCAACGATACAAACATACAACATGTGGTCGGACGCCGAGGGGGCAAAATTCCGCCAAAATTCAATGGGGACGAAAAACTTTTTGGCGGAATTTTATCCCTATTTTTTAAAGTTTGAGGTGTTCCGATATCGAAAAATACTGTCTTATGGTGTTTAAATGGTGTTTTTTTGTTGCGATGTTACCTTTTTCCGTCTAACCCTAAACTTCGGGGAAACAAAATTTCCCGCGGTTTTTTTACTAATTCTTTCAGTACATGGTGTTGTTTCCGCGAGAAAAAATGATTTTTCGGTTTTCCTTTATAGAAACCTCTCAGGGAATGGCGAGTATATCAGTGGAAAGCGTAAAGAACTTCAGTGTCCTTTAGATATCCCTTTGGTGAAGTTAATTTTCTCCCGTTCTATCGGTACTATTCCTTATAGATAATCTCCGGCTCTTTAAGGAACGGTAACTTCCCTTTC
The DNA here is from genome assembly GCF_014692515.1 of Sphingobacterium micropteri. Taxonomy (GTDB): domain Bacteria; phylum Bacteroidota; class Bacteroidia; order Sphingobacteriales; family Sphingobacteriaceae; genus Sphingobacterium; species Sphingobacterium micropteri. The sequence goes on from NZ_JACOIK010000005.1 coordinate 10,414, forward strand.
TATTATGTTGTCGTTATGGAGGGAATGACGCTGCATCCATTAGGGAGGGTATACAGTCTTCCGTGTTTTTCCGATTCCACCCCGGGGTCCTAGTTACTTTCGTGTGGATCATCATCCTCATCATCGGGTTCAGCGGGAGGAGGGTGGAGTTTTCTTTCTGTAGCTGGGGTATGGCCAAAATATTTGACATACTGCTTGATAAAATATTTGGCCGTTGAAAACTGCAGATGAAAGGCAATCATGTCCACGGAAGCATTAGTTTCGCGTAGCATCTCCCGCCCCTTATAAATCCGGATGGTTTGTATGGCTTTGTTTATAGTCAGTCCATTTTCTTTAAAGATGCGGTAGAGGGTACGGTCGCTTGTCAGTAACTCTTGCGCTATGCGATTGATGTTGATGTCTTCGTCCCTATAATGAGCCACGATGTAGTCCTTTGCACGGTGAAATAGCGAAATATCTTCCGGTTGAATGGATTTCGCATGTTCACGCAAATCGCCGTGGTAGGTTTCCATGAGTTGGACAACTTGGTTCTGCAATTTATAATCAAGCGAAAATGGGACGTTTTTTATACGTTGGATAGACTCCAGTATCTTTCTGTTCCTGAATGCGATCTTTAACGGAGGAAGCAGATAGAAAGATTCATCGATCTTGGACGCTAATGTGGGCCATTCCTGATCGAAACCGGCTTTGTTGTCTATTTGCATGCCGATCAAGATCAGCCATACTTTGCCTGTTTTCAGCACATATGGGGTATCGTTGTTTTCGCGGAAAAATCCATGATACTGTTGTGTGTCTAACGCTGATTTTGTTGCGGTCGCGACGGAAGAAGTTCCCATAAGCTGGAACACCATCCAAAATGTAGGTAGCGTGTTGTTTAAAACAACCTGCTTGTCCTGATCAATAACGCATTTAATTTCTGCAAAAAACAGTCTGCCAATTTTCCGGTAGGCTATATATTGTTCTTTCGTACAAACTTGCGTGTCTGCTTCATGCAGAAAGGTAAAATAACGTCCTCGTGGGAGGGGATGTTTTACGTTGGCATCTTGGTTAGGAATAAATGATGATACGTTGTAATTGATGAGCATAAGATTCCGCCGGTTGATTAGCTGAATTGAAGGTACAAAGAAATGTTAGGATTTTCAAACACGGAATTCATATATAGAGCTTGACTCGCGATAAATTTTAATTTTAAAAATTTATTTCTACCTTAGGGACTGTTAAAACACCATTATAATATAACGAGTTATGGCAAAAGAAAACCAAAAGCCGAAGCTAAGGCTTAAAAAGAAGTACCGCGAAGAAATGGAATCTAAAAACCTTACTGTTATGGAGTATCTAGAAAAGAGAAGGCAGGAAAAAAAAGAATCTGAAAGGCGAGCGGTAGAAGAATTCCTGAAAAATAATCCGAAACCTCCAAGGGTAACTGAATTTATTGCGTTGAACAATAATGCAAAGAACCTTGGCTTTAAAAGGCGGTTTTTTACAGCAGAAGATGCTGAATTTTTAACCTTGAAATTGGACAGGTTGTGCGAAGAAGATATTTGGGAATTTGAGCCCTTGTCCCAAGATAGGCGGGAAGAGCTACTTCAAGCACTTATTCAAACCGGAGTCTGCTATGATTTTAAAAATCTAGGCGTCACCATTTATGCGACTTGGGGATTTGAGCAAACCAATTGTGATAATGATACGAGCTATATTGATTATGGCTATTGTTCGTATTATTATAACCATTTCACCAAGGAGTTTAGAGAAGTCAACGAGGAAGAATCGTTTGAGATTGAATTTTAGAAATAAAAAAAGAGCGCAAAATCTGCGCTCTTTTTTTGTTGTCCCACCTGGATTCGAACCAAGACTAAATGAACCAAAATCACTTGTACTACCCTTATACTATGGGACAAACATTTGTCGAAACAGCTTGTTTCTGTTTTGACGATGCAAATATACGTCAGTTTTTAAAACTTACAAAAAAAAATGTCCAAAATCCTATATCCAGACTGATTCTCAATGAAATATTTTTTAGATGAGGTACGATACGTTGCTTCTTGGTATTATTGTTTGTAACAAACTTCGTTAAAATGTGCAAATAATATTTAATAGTCGGTTAGTATTCCTTATTTTCGGAGCGTATTTTAGAATAACCTTATCTAGTATAGAATGGATTACAAGAAGATCAATAACCTTTTGGGATGGATATGTGCAGTCATCGCGACGGTAGTATATGTCATGACGGTTGAACGTACGGTGAGTTGGTGGGATTGTGGTGAATTTATTGCCTCCGCTTATAAAATGCAGATTGTACATCAGCCCGGTGCACCGCTGTTTCTGATGATACAGAATCTCTTTTCTAACTTGGCCATGGGAGACACCGCCCGGATCGCTTTTTGGATGAATATTGGATCGACCGTATGTAGCGGTTTGACGATCCTCTTTTTGTTTTGGACCATTACAGCCTTGGCGCGGAAGATATTTGTCGGTACATCAGGTGACGCGGAACTTAGTTCTTCTCAATTATTTATAGTGATGGCTTCCGGGGTAGTAGGCGCGCTTGCCTATGCTTTTACGGATACTTTTTGGTTCTCTGCGGTTGAATCTGAAGTGTATGCCATGTCTTCCTTGTGTACTGCCGTTGTTTTTTGGGCGATATTAAAATGGGAAGCACGAGCAGATGAACCCCAAGCAGATAAGTGGCTCATCCTCATCGCGTATGTGATGGGATTGTCTATTGGTGTGCATTTGCTGAACTTGTTGGTTATCCCTGCTATCGCCTTGGTTATTTATTTCCGGAAAACAAAAGAAAGTAGTGGGGCGGGGATTTTAAAGGCATTGGCGATAGGGGTAGTTGTGTTGGGCTTTATCCTCTGGGGTGTTATTCAATATTCCGTCAAGTTTGCAGCGTATTTTGACTTGTTTTTTGTGAACACGCTAGGCTTAGGTTTTGGATCGGGACTTGCTTTCTTTATTCTACTACTCGTTGGCGGATTGATCTACGGGATCTATTATTCCGTTAAAAAGAAGAAGTATGTCTTAAATATAGCCATGATTAGTACGGCTTTTATTATTTTGGGATACAGCTCTTTCGCCATGATTATGATCCGGGCAAAAGCGAATCCTACGTTGAATAATAGCGATCCAGATAATGCGTTTTCATTTCTTAGCTATTTGAACAGAGAACAATACGGTGATGAACCACTTTTTAAAGGTAAATTCTTTGATGCCCGCCCGACTGGAGTAGAAGATGGTAAAAAAGTATACCGAAAAGACGGTGATAAATATGTCGTTGCTAAACGTAATCCGGTATATACCTACGATAGGGAAACGATTTTTCCTCGAATTTATAGTGACAAAGGTGGGCACGCCGAATATTATCGGGAATATTTGGGATTAGGGCCTGATGAAACACCTACATTTGCCGATAATCTGAAGTTCTTCTTTGGCTACCAGATAGGACACATGTACGGACGATATTTTTTGTGGAATTTTGCAGGTCGCCAAAATGACCAACAAGGACATGGCTCGTTTACCGAAGGGAACTGGATCAGTGGCATTAAACCAATTGATAATATGCTTGTTGGCGGACAGGATACACTGCCTACCTCGGCGAAAACAGACCCCTCTCGTAATACTTATTTCTTCCTTCCGCTTATCTTGGGATTATTGGGCGCTTTCTGGCATTTTGGTAGGCGGCAGCGTGACGCTGGTGTCGTGGGGTTGCTATTTTTCTTTACGGGTATTGCTATCGTATTGTACCTGAACCAAAACCCATTGCAGCCTCGGGAGCGAGACTATGCTTATGCGGGTTCTTTTTATGCCTTCAGTATCTGGATAGGCTTAGGCGTCTTGGCGATTGCAGACTTTCTCCGAAAAAAGACAAACGTGAAGGTTGCAGGGTATGCCGCAGCAATCATCGGCGTATTAGCGGGTCCAGTGATTCTGATCGCGCAAAATTATAACGATCACAACCGTTCGGAGAAATCCCTCGCCCGGGACATGGCTCGAAATTATCTGGAATCCTGTGCACCCAATGCAATTCTATTCAGTTATGGCGATAACGACACCTATCCACTATGGTATGTGCAAGAGGTGGAAGGTTTCCGTACAGATGTGCGCGTTGTCAATTTGAGTTTGCTTAGTGCCGATTGGTATATGAAACAGATGATGAAGAAAGTCAATGATGCGGACGCATTACCGATCAATATTGATCCCGAATTGATTAAAGATGGCGTTCGTGATGTTATTTATTATCAAGATTATAATATTCCGGGATATGTTCCTGTACAAGACCTCTTAAAAGTAATGTTATCCGACAATCCACAGAATAAGGCGCAATTGCAAAGTGGTGAGTTCGTCAATGTATTGCCGACCAAGAAAATGGAATTGACGGTGGATAGACAAGCGGTACTAGCTAATAATGTTGTTCCTAAAGAATGGGAAACTAATATTGTAGATACGATGCGTTGGACATACGGCCCGAATTATGTAAGTCGTGCTGAACTCTCTATGTTGGCGATACTAGCGAATAATAACTGGAAGCGTCCAGTCTATTATACGATCACGACGCCAGAAAGCAACTATATGGGATTGGATAGGTATTTAGTGAATGAAGGCTTTGCTTATCGCTTGATGCCAATAGATTTCGGATTGCAGGAAGGAGATCCCTCCACGATCGAGAACATAGATCAAATCTATGATAATGTAATGCATAAATTTTCTTGGGGTAATATTGGAAACGCTTCGTATATAGATCCCGATTCTTATCGTTATATCAGTATGTATGTAGGCTCTATATATGGTCAGGCCGCCCGTCAATTGCTATCTGCAGAAGAAAAGGACAAGGCGAAGGAACTGGTGTTGAATGCTTACGAAAACATGCCGAAAAGGGCTTATTTAATGTCGGAGGTAATGGGATATGTGCCGTTGTTAAGCGCTATGTATGAGGTGGGTGAATCGGCTAAGGCAAATGAAATTACACAGCGAAACTTAACGTTTATTCGTGAAAATATGGCTTATTACGAAGCGGTAGCACAAACGAAATCTAACCTGGAATATCGGAATATGCGTTTTGGGTTGGCGTCGATTCAGCGCTACAAACAGCTATTGGATGAAGTCAATCAGCCTGAATTGCAAAAACAAGTCGATGCATTATTCAATATGTACAGGCATTATTTTGAACAAGCGGGCGAATAAAAAGAGGAAAAGCACAAAAAATACGTTATTTTTGCTTAAATATTCCCAAAATGAAGCAATCTATTTTATTAGAAGGAGCTAAATTTCAGATAACAATCAAGCGTCTGTGTCAACAACTGATTGAGAATCACTGCGATTTTTCCAATGCTGTGCTCATCGGAATCCAACCGCGTGGTACCTATTTGGCGAAACGTATCCAAAAAGAAATCAAGACAATGACAGGTGTAGATATACAGTTGGGTATTCTAGACATTACGTTTTATCGGGATGATTTTCGAATGAAAGGTGCCAATCCGTTGATTGCAAATAGTACCGATATCGACTTTATGGTCGATGATAAAGAGGTTATTTTGATTGACGATGTGCTCTGGACCGGGCGAACGATTCGTTCCGCTATGGATGCGATACAGGCTTTTGGTAGACCGGGGAAAATGGAACTCCTTGTGCTTGTCGATCGTCGTTTTTCGCGCCAAATACCTATTCAGCCTGATTATATTGGCATACAGGTAGATTCTATAGATTCACAAAAAGTAATTGTGAGCTGGCAGGATATTGACGAGACGGATAGTATCGTGCTGATTACAGAGAAGAAATAAAGCGACAGAAAATTTTCATAACATGTCAATTACAATAGAGCAACTAAGTACAAGACATCTTCTAGGAATAAAGGATTTGAATGAAAATGATATTCAACTTATCCTGGATACAGCAGCAAATTTTAAGGAAGTATTAAATCGACCCATAAAGAAAGTGCCTTCCCTGCGGGATATTACCATTGCAAATGTGTTTTTCGAAAATTCTACGCGCACACGTCTGTCTTTTGAACTCGCGGAAAAACGCCTTTCTGCAGATACCATCAACTTTGCCGCTTCTTCTTCCTCGGTTAGCAAAGGTGAAACCCTGATTGATACGATCAATAATATTTTAGCCATGAAAGTCGATATGATTGTCATGCGTCACCCTTATGCCGGAGCTGGTGTTTTTTTGAGTAAACACATCGATGCGCAGATTGTCAACGCCGGAGATGGGGCTCATGAACACCCTACGCAGGCATTACTTGATTCTTTCTCTATTCGGGAACGATTTGGTGATGTTGCGGGACGGAAAGTGGCCATCATTGGTGATATACTGCATTCCCGTGTGGCGTTGTCAAATATTCTCTGCTTACAAAAACAGGGGGCAGAGGTTATGGTATGCGGACCGACAACGCTTATTCCGAAATATATCGGTTCACTAGGCGTCAAGGTCGAACATAATTTACGTAAAGCGTTGCAGTGGTGTGATGTTGCGAATATGTTACGTATACAGCTTGAGCGGCAAGATATAGGTTATTTCCCTTCTTTACGGGAATATACTATGCTTTATGGTCTTAATAAAGAAATATTAGATTCGCTAGACAAAGAGATTACGATTATGCACCCAGGACCCATTAATAGGGGAGTGGAGATTACCTCGGATGTGGCGGATAGTAAACATTCTATGATCTTGGAACAGGTAGAAAACGGAGTAGCCGTACGTATGGCTGTTCTTTATCTGCTTGCCGGACAAAGAGGGTAAATGGAGTGAAGAGTGGTGAGTGGAGCGTGAAGGGTTTGTGATCAAAAAACGTTAAAAAATAGCGATATGCTCGGCTTTTGGAAGTTGGGCATATTTTTTGGGTAAAAAGTTCGTTATAAATGCATGGTTACCAACAGATGTTAAGAACTTTTGAGGAAAACGTGAAAGTTTAGTTATAATTTAGTATCCTGAAGAATTGAGCCTTGAGGTGAGGCGTTTTCATGTATAATGCGAAGATTTAGTTGTTGAATAATTCATCAGTATGAATAAGAAAATTTATGGTGTAGGAGTGGCGTTGAGTTTAATGGGAGCTACTGCGTTTGGACAACAAACGGCCTGGCAACAGATAAACAATGCGTACAAATCCGGAATGGAGTTGTTTGAAAGAGGGAAATTTAGCTCGGCAGCAAAGCAGTTTGATCGAGTCGAAGACATCCGGACTAAATCTACCTTGCAACTGGACGAGACGGAGGAGCTGACCCTAATCAAAGAAAATGTTCGCTTTTATCAGGCCATCTGTGCGCTTGAGTTAGGCGATACCAATGCCGAATCCCGTTTCTTGAAATATATTAAAGATTATCCGGCAAGCGCGAATTCTAAAGCAGCCTATTTTCAGATTGGTCGGTCATATTACGCAAAAAAAGATTATATCAAGGCCATCGAATGGTTTGAGAAGATTGATAGTAAAAACCTCGCGGGAGCGGAGAATGTAGAGTATCGTTTTAAACTCGCTTACGCAAAATTTATGACCGATGATTATGAGGCTTCCAAACCTCTTTTTGAGCGATTGAAAGATGAAAGCGGTCCGTATCAGGAAGCATCTATTTACTACTATGCTTATTTGTCTTATCTAGACGCAGAATATAAAACGGCCCTCAATGAGTTTGAGCGATTAGAGGGTTCGAAGACTTATGAGAATAGTTATCCTTATTATATCACGGCACTGTATTTCTTAGATAAGCGCTACGATGATGTCTTAAATTATGCATTGCCGATTCTAGATCGTACTAAGCAAGAGAACGAAACGGAGCTTTTCCGTATTGTGGCAGCGACTTATTTTATCAAAGGAGATTTAGAAAAATCAAAAAGCTATTACGATAAATTTCAAGCCCAGGATCAAGGCAAAACACAAAATAACCAAGATAGCTATCAGATAGGTTATATTGCCTATAGGTTGAAAGACTATGAAAAAGCGATCACTGAATTGGAGAAATTGAGCGAGCCAGATGCCTATTACCAGAGCGCTATGATTACCCTGGGAGATGCTTTTTTGAAAACCGGAAATAAGCAAAGTGCACGTAACGCTTTCTTTCGGGCTTCAAAGCTGGATTTTGATCCTGAGCTTAAAGAAGAGGGACTTTTTAATTACGCCAAGTTGTCTTATGAATTGGAATTTCATCAGGTGGCCTTGGATGCGACGCAGGAATATTTAGATACATATCCACGTTCTGCACGTCAGGAAGAAGCAAAGACCTTGTTGGCAGAGGTGCTATTGAGTACGAAAAACTACCGTGCGGCGGTAGATATTTTGGAGAGTATCGGGAAGCGCGGTCGGGATGCAAATGCGGCCTATCAGAAGGTAACGTATTATCGTGGCCTGGAATTCTACAATGAACGTGCTTTTGAGAATGCTATATCTATGTTCATGCGTTCTGAAGCCAACCGGTATGATGAAGAGATATATGCATTGGCATTATATTGGAAAGCAGAAGCGATGTACGAAGTTCGTAAATATGGGGAGGCAGTAGGAAATTTCAATAAGTTCATGCAACTGCCAGCAGCTCGTAAAACCGATGTTTATAGCTATGCGAATTATGCACTAGCCTATGCTGCGTTTCGCAATGATCGTTATAATACCGCTGCTAATTATTTTGAGCGATTTTTGGCAACCGGAGGCAAAGATGGTATAGAATTGAACACGCGCAACGATGCCATTGCCCGCTTGGCCGACTCTTATTTCGGTATGAAGAACTACGGTAGGGCCATGGAGTACTATAACCGCTTGATTAATTCGAATGCCGCAAGCCAAGATTATGCCTTATTCCAAAGAGGTATTATACAGGGGTTGCAAGGCGATAATAATGCGAAAATTGCCACATTAAATTCCGTTATTCAAAAATATCCTAAATCAAATTATGCGGATGATGTGGCTTTTGAAATTCCCTATACTTATTTCTTAATGGGAGACCATGACCGTGCAATTGGTGGCTTACAGCAGATGGTGGAAGAATACCCGCGTAGTAGCTACGTACCGAGGGCATTGGTTACGATTGGATTAGTTCAGTATAATAAAAATGATAACGATGCGGCATTAAAGACTTTTCAGCGTGTAGTAGACCAATATGCGATAACGGATGAGGCGCAGCAAGCCATGCGTTCTATCGAAAATATTTACCTGGATAAAGGAGATGCTACCGGCTATATTCGCTATGCAACGAGTACGAATATTGGTGATCTAAGCACAGCGGAACAAGACGGCCATACTTTTAGCGTAGCAAAAACACTATTTGATAGAGGTAACTATCAAGGAGCCGTAGAAGCTATCAACGCCTACTTTGATAAATTTCCAAAACCCATTCAGGAAAAACATGCACGATTTATCCGAGGAGAAAGTTATGCCCGGCTAGGCAAAGACAGTGAAGCGCTTCATGATTTTAATATTATTATGAACGACTGGACGAGTGCTTATACCGAGCAAACACTGGTCAGTGTTGCCCGGCTACATCTGAAGAAGAAGGCTTATAACGAGGCTGTGCAGGTATTAAGGAAATTAGAATTGACTTCCGAATATAAGTCGAATTACGGTTTTGCGATCAAAAACCAGTTGATCGCCTACTATCATATAGGCGATTATGCGGAGACACAGACCTACGCGAAATTGGTAAAAGAACACGATAAATCTTCCGAAGAAGATATCGCCTTGGCTCATCTTTATGCTGGTAAAGCGTATGTCGCGACCAACAAACTTGCAGATGCACTTAAAGAATTTAAGCTGGCCGCATTGAAGAGTAATACAATTACGGGGGCAGAAGCAAGATACCTTGTGGCGGAACAACAGTTGAAATCGAAGCAATATGATAAAGCAATCGAATCCGCATTTGATATTGCCAATACCTTCTCGTCTTATGATTATTGGGTAGCAAAAGGATTTATCTTGATGGCAGATGCCTACGCTGGCAAAGGAGATACCTTCCAAGCGAAATCAACATTGGAAAGTGTAATCGATAATTATGATAATCAAGAGGACGATGTGCTAAAAGAAGCCAAGTCTCGTTTACAAAAATTGAAATAATAAGCATAGGTGAGAATGATGAACTTGCATAAAACAGTATTTGGGAAGTACGCCATCATGGCGTTATTACTTGGTATAGGTGTGGAGGGATATGCACAGGGGCGGGATACCGTTCCTGATAGACCGGTAACGATCGATTCTTTTGATATCGTCCGTGATTATAGACCTATTCTTGCAGATGCGGTTAAGATTCGCCGTAGTCCGGATATGACGAACAAGCGCAGCTACATGCCGAAACTGTCCTATGGAAATATACCGGACAAAAAGTTGGATATTAACACGGGATTAAAAGAACTAAATGTGCAGGAAACACCTTTTTCACAAGCACAAGATCTACGAAGTAATTATGTGAAATTTGGTCTCGGAAATTTCAACACCATTTTGGGTGAAGGTTATTTCTCTTATGATGAGTACGAGGATATGCAGGTGGGCGGTTTCCTAAAACATTTAAGTCAAAAAGGAAGTCTGGAAGGACAAAAGTTTTCTCGTCAAGAAGTGGGGGTATTTGGCAAGCGAATCCTACCTTTATTTACGGTAGATGGTTTAGTCGGCTATAACCGCTATGCCACCAACTTTTACGGGATACCCTTGGCAAATGACGGCATGACGACCTTGAACCCGTCACCGGAGAGCCAGGCGTTCAACGATATCTACTTTACGGGTGAGCTGACTAGTAACTACGATCCGAATGACGATCAAGCATTAAGCTATTCCGCAAAGTTGGATGCCTACTCGTTTAGTGATAAGTTTGACGCGAAAGAAACGTCTGTTGCGTTATCTGCTTATTTAAACAAGCGTGTGAACGCTTTTAACGTTGGTGCAAATGTGAGCGTGGATATAAATAGTGTAGATGGGACTAACAATCTGGCTAATGGGGGAAGAACAAAGAATTCTCTAGCCATCTTAAATCCTTATATTCGTTTTAAAGGAGATAATTACGCTATTACGTTAGGCGCTAATTTTATTCCCGAATTTGGTGATAGTACCAGCTTCAATATTTTTCCATCCGCGGAAGTGGACTTTGCATTGGCCCCCGAATATTTCCATATTTTCGGCGGGGTAAATGGTGGTGTGAAAAAGGCTTCTTACCGGGAATTTGCCAGACAAAATCCGTTCCTAGGCCCTAACTTAGCTATTCAGAATATGGTAGAGCGTTTACACGTCTTTGGGGGGATTAAAGGCAATGCAGGGGCTACATTCGGATATAAGGTAAAAGCGATATATAGACAATTGGAGGGAATGCCTTTGTTTGTCAACAATATGGGGACTCCTTTTCAGTTTGATATGGTATATGACGGCGATGGCGATAAAGCGGTAAAACATGTGGGTATAGAGGGAGAACTTAATGTACGCCTTTCCGAACTCGTAAATTTGGGCGGTCGACTGAATATTGACCAATATACGACTGCCCAACAAGAGGAAGCTTGGCACACACCAAAGCTACGGTTGGCTGCAAATGCACGATTTAATATTTCGGAAAAATTATATATAGATGCAGAAGCGTTATTCCATGGTGTTTCCTATGGGAAAACCTTTGATTACGATGCAGGTACAGGTACCGTAATTTCGGCAGATGATTACTATAGAAAAGAAGTGCCTTCTTTTTTTGACCTGAGTGCAGGGGCAGAGTATAAAGCGACAAAACAACTGGGCTTATTTGTGAAAGCAAATAATATGTTCAATACCGAATATCAAACATATTTATATTATCCGAAACTCGGATTTAACGTGCTCGGTGGTTTAAATTTTTCATTTTAAGCGCAGAACATTATAACTTTGTAAGTTAATAGAAACTAGGATGAATTTAGGTAAAAACGTTTATAATCTGTTAAAGAGACAACCCGAAGTATACGTAGAAGGGTTGGGCTCTTTTAGACGGACTCATACGCCAGCAACGTATGATGAGAAACGGAATGTCTATCTTCCTCCTATTACGTATATTGATTTCGATCGGACGAGCCAGAAAGGATACGATTTCATCCAATATATACAACAGCTTCAGCTTATAGACCGGAAGGAAGCCGAAGAATCTGTAGCGTCTCAAGTAGCGGATTTGCTTAGCCGTGTACATGCCGATGGTCAGGCCAAATTGGATGACTTAGGTCATTTGGTGAGCTACGGAGACAGTTATGTGTTTAAAGCATTGGATTTGTCGGGCTTTCATTATGAGCCCGTAGAAGCAATAGCCGGTCAGCCACAACCTGTAAAAGAGGAAATACCGGAACCAGAACAACCGGAGGTGACGCATGTAGAGGATGAGCTTGCTGTTGTTGAAGAAGAACCGCAGGAGGAAATACAAACAACTGCAGAGATAGAGCAACCTATTGCAGCGGATATTGTGATTCCAGAGACTGCCGATGAAGAGGAAGTGCCGACATCGCGCAGTAACACGATATGGTATGTTATTATGGTGTTGGTCGCGTTGGGTATCATGGTCGCGTTGTATTTGGCGAACCAAAACCAACCAACAACGGCACGCGAGCAGGTATCTGTACCGACTGTCGACTCGAACCGGAATAAACAAGATACAGCCGCGTTTTCTCTTGTGGGAGACTCTACGCGTGTCGCTGATTCACTAATACAGAATAATATCGACAGTACGGAAATAAAAGTAGGGGGGAAGGAGCCGTTGGTTCCCGAACACCACACCTGGCAGATTGTAATAGGTTCACACAAAACATTGGCGCAGGCGTACGAACAAGCGGAATCGTACCAAAAAGCTGGATTCCCTCGGGTGAGGGTGATTCCAAGCAACTTAGCGAAGAATCGTAAGAAAGTGATCTGGGATTCTTACGAAACAAAACAGGAAGCGGATTCGGCATTAAAATATGTGCAAAGACATCACATTAGGGATGCTTGGCCGGATCAGATTAAATAAAGTAAATAAACCCTATAACAAATATTATAAAAAGACAATGTTATTTATGCAAGAGATGGATTCTTTGAACACAGTTCAACAACAGGCTATACAGTTAGCGACAACGGAGGAGAGCCTAAACATGATTCAGATGTTGATGAAAGGAGGATGGATCATGATTCCCATCACGTTTCTTTTATTTCTCGCATTGGTTATCTTCTTTGAGCGGTATATAACAATTAGGAAAGCGACAAAATCGGATACAGGTTTGATGTCACAGGTAAAGAGTAATGTGATGTCGGGGCGTTTAGATGCTGCAGTTGCCATATGTCGCTCCAACAATTCCGCTTTGGGACGGATGCTCCAAAAGGGCTTAGCACGCGTAGGTAGGCCGATTAAAGATATCGAAGGCGCTATTGAAAATGCTGGTAAACTAGAGGTTTCTAAATTGGAGAAAAATATCAATATTTTGGGTATTGTGGCGGGTATCGCACCGATGATGGGTTTCGTTGGAACCATTTTTGGGGTTATCCAGATCTTCCGTGAGGTAGAAATGGCAGGAGGGATTGATATTGGTACAGTTTCGGGTGGTCTTTATGTGAAGATGATCGCGTCGGCTAGTGGATTGACGGTAGGTATCTTGGCATATATTGGTTATCACGTGTTGAACATGATGGTAGAGCGGTTGATTCTTCGGATGGAAACCGAGGCGGTAGAGTTTATCGATTTATTGGATGAGCCAGGGGCATAAAACTTTTTAAAATGAATTTAAGGAATAGACGACATAAGCCTACAGCAGAGGTACACACCGCGGCGTTGAACGATATTATGTTTTTCTTGATGTTGTTTTTCTTATTGGCTTCTGCAGTGGCAAATCCCCAAGTAGTCAAATTGTTGTTGCCGAAGTCCAGTGCAGGTGAACAATCGGTAGCAAAAAAGACCATGACAGTTTCGATTACGTCGGATTTAACCTATCATGTAGATAAACAATCGGTCAGTTTGGAACAATTGGAGCCTCTTATTCAATCGAATATAGCCCAAGGTGAAGAATTAACAATTATGTTATATGCAGATAGTGCAGTTCCTATCCAGAATGTTATCGCTGTAATGGATATCGCGAATAGGAATAGCGTAAGAATGGTTTTAGCAACAGAACCAAAGAAAGATTAGCATTAAACGATTTAATAATCGCGTGGTCAAAAGGTAAATGAATTAGACATGTATTACCATACACAAGAGGAAAATAATATGCCCAAAGCACTCGGTCTATCGACTGCAGTGATGGGTTTATTCGTGTTGATCGGTTTCTTTATCGTCTTTGGAGGAGATATACCCCGTTATGGTATGGGAGGGATCATTGTTAATTATGGTACCGCTGATGAGGGAATGGGAGACGACTATATGAGTGTCGACGAACCATCGATGAGTGAAGATGCCAATAATGTGAAACCCGACAAAGTAGACCCCAATACAACACCTGTACCGACACCATCGCAACAGGTAACGGATAAGGTCGTTGCAACACAGGATATGGACGATGCACCAGCCGTCCCTAAACAAGAAAAACCTGTGCTTGCGAATGCAGATGTCGCTACTCCGGAAAAGAAAGAATCAAAGCCGGCGGTTAATCCCAATGCGTTATATAAGGGCAAGCAAAATAATGCCACCGGAAAAGGAGATGGAACGGGAACTGTACCGGGAAATCAGGGCAGTAATCTAGGCGATCCATTGGCGAGCAATTATGGTGATGGGGGATCTGGTGATGGTAATATGATGTTGGACATTAAAAATCGGAACTGGGCAGTACCTCCCAGATTTGATGATAAAGGTCAACGACCAGGACGTGTTGTCGTGTTATTTACGGTAAACAAGGAAGGAAGAATTACTTCCGCCCGGGCAGGTCGGTCGGGTACAACGTTGTCAGAACCGGGATTATGGGAGAAAATTGAGCGGGCGGTCCTGTCGGCACGTTTGAACCAGTTGCAGAACGCTCCGGAATCTCAACAGGGGACAATCGTTTTCAATTTCAAGTCTAGGTAACCTTTCCATGGTAAGAACATATAATGAGGTAATCGAGTATCTGTTTGCTCGATTACCCATGTTTACCCGTGACGGTGCAAGCGCGATAAAAAAAGATATCGACAATACGGTGCGTTTATGTCAGGCATTAGGAAATCCCCACACCAAATTTAAGTCCATCCACGTAGCCGGCACAAACGGAAAAGGTTCCACCTCCCATCTATTGGCGTCTGTTTTGGCTTCTGCCGGATACAAAACGGGATTATACACATCACCTCATCTTGTTGATTTTAGAGAACGGATCCGAATAAATGGAGCCATGATCCCACAAGAAAACGTAATCGATTTTGTGAATCAACACCGGTCCTTGATAGAAGATATACAACCATCTTTTTTTGAGGTGACGGTGGCCATGGCATTTGATTATTTTGCTGCAGAGCAGGTAGACGTTGCGGTGGTCGAAGTAGGGCTTGGCGGCAGATTGGATAGTACCAATATTTTACGTCCGGAGTTATGTGTCATCACCAATATCGGAATGGATCATACGGATTTGCTCGGGAATACATTAGCCGAAATCGCAAGCGAGAAAGCCGGCATTATCAAGCCACAGGTCCCCGTTATTTTATCGGAACGGGATGAGACCATCGCTTATGTCTTTGAACAGAAAGCCCATGAAATGAAAGCCCCTTTGCGTTTTGCCTCAACAGAATTCGCTGTACAGGCCTGCGAACGTAAAGAAGAAGGACTAACATTAAGAATACTAGACAACGTAAATCAGCAGAGCAAAAAGATATATGTCGGTTTGGCAGGGCATTATCAACAAAAAAATATCCTGGGCGTATTGACAGCAGTGGATGAACTTAGGAAATGGGGGTGGGAAATTGGAGAAGAGCAGTTGCGTGAGGGACTTGCCGATGTGGTGCGGAATACGGGCCTACAGGGAAGGTGGCAAACACTATCAACGAATCCACTTATTATATGTGATACAGGTCATAACGAAGATGGTATTCGGGAGGTTATGGTCAATATCCAATCCACCCCACATGCGGTATTGCATGTTATTATTGGTGCGATGCGTGATAAAGACATCAGTCATATGCTGCCTCAACTTCCGAAAAAAGCCGTTTATTATTTTTGTAACCCAGCTATGCCACGCGCGATGCCCGCCGTGGAGTTGAAAGATAAAGCAGCGTCCTACGGATTGAAGGGAGAAGCATACCCCTCTGTAGGCAATGCTTTGACTTCAGCAAGAGATGCCTATCAGGAAGGGGATTTAATTTTTGTGGGAGGAAGTAACTTTGTCGTCGCTGAAGTATTGAGCTAGCGTCTGGCAACACCTAAATATCTGATCATGAGAGAGATAAATACATTCATTGCGTTGATGCTGTTTGGTCTACTTTTTTCCACCGCAGTTCTCGCCAAAAATGGTAAACCTGTTCAATTAAAATGTGAGTATCTTACGGATCCAATAGGGATTGATATTTCTAATCCAAGATTAACTTGGAAGATGGAAGATAGTAGACAAGGAGCTTTTCAAACTGCATATCAGATTATAGTTGACACGGATTCCATGTCAGTAGTCCATAATTTGGGAACAATGTGGGATACGGGTAAACAGGCGGAGTCGGATATCTTAGTTTCCTATGCAGGAAATAGGCTTCAACCGTTCACACGCTATTTTTGGAAAGTTATTGTATGGGATAGGGACGGGAAAGCTAGGCCTTCGGAGATAGCCGTTTTCGAAATGGGTATGATGGGAGTAGCTCATTGGAAAGGCGCGTGGATTAGTGATCATCACGACATCCATCAGCGGGAAGCGCCCTACTTCCGTAAAGAATTTATGGTGAAAAAAAACATGAAATATGCACGGATTTATATAGCGACTGCGGGGTTACATGAGATTTCACTAAATGGGGATCGGGTAGGAGATCATCGCCTCGATCCGATGTATACACGTTATGATAGACGGATATTATACGTGACATATGACATAACGAAACAACTGCAGTCGGGGGCAAATGCAATTGGTGTAGTCCTAGGAAATGGTTGGTATAACCATCAAGCTAAGGCAGTGTGGAATTTTGATCAGGCTCCTTGGCGGAATCGTCCCGCATTTTGTATGGATCTTCATATTACATATGATGACGGTTCTACAGAGGTCATTGCATCTGAGCGAGATTGGAAAACAAGTCTAGGAGGGATTATATCGAATAATATATATACAGCCGAGCATTATGACACTCGGTTAGCACAGGCAGGATGGGATGTTGTTGGTTTTGACGATAGTAAATGGCAGCAGGTAATGTATCGATCTGCTCCTGCCCCTTTGGTGACTGCTCAAGCTCTTCATCCTATTCGGAATGTGAACGCAATATCTCCGCAATCGGTCAGAAAGTTGAATGACTCGACATATCTTTATGACTTAGGACGGAATATAGCTGGGATGACGCGGTTCAGTGCCGAAGGAGAAGCAGGTACTACCCTAAAACTTATACATGCCGAACGCCTTGGAGAGGATGGTCACGTAGATCTGTCGAATATCGATGTCTACTACCGCCCCACAGATGACACAGATCCATTCCAAACCGATATCGTAATTTTGAGTGGAAAAGGTGTGGATATATTCATGCCTAAATTCAATTATAAGGGGTTTCGTTATATTGAAGTAGTCTCCTCGACGCCGATTGAGCTGACGAAAGACAACCTGATGGGGTATTTTATGCACAGTGATGTGCCGCCAATTGGAAATATCAAATCTTCAGACTCGCTCATAAACCGGATTGCTTGGGCCAACAACAACTCTTACCTTTCCAATCTTTTTGGTTATCCGACAGACTGCCCGCAACGAGAAAAGAACGGATGGACAGGAGACGGGCATTTTGCCATAGAGACGGCTTTATATAATTTTGACGGGATAACTGTGTATGAAAAATGGTTAGCTGATCATAGAGACGAACAACAACCCAACGGCGTTTTGCCCGATATCATACCCACTGGTGGATGGGGATACGGTACCGCCAACGGTACAGATTGGACAAGTACAATAGCCATCATCCCGTGGAACCTATATTTGTTTTATGGAGATCTTCGTCCCTTGAAAGATAATTACGACGCTATAAAAAGATATGTAGATTACGTAACAAGGATAAGTCCAGACGGTTTGACTTCTTGGGGGCGGGGCGACTGGGTTCCCGTGAAAACGACGTCATCGTTAGAACTAACATCATCTATTTATTATTATACAGACGCGGTAATTTTAGCAAAAGCGGCTAAGCTGTTGACACGTGACGACGACCATTTGAAATATACGGCATTAGCGCGTAAAGTACGTGATGCTATCAATAGCAAATACTTCGATGAAGAACGCGCACTATATGCTTCGGGGACACAGACAGAATTGAGTATGGCTTTGATGTGGGGCGTTGTTCCTGACGACAAGGTTAAAGCTGTGGCAAAAAGCTTGGCAGAACGCGTCCGTGCTGATGGCAGCCAGATAGACGTTGGCGTTTTGGGGGCAAAGGCAATCTTAAATGCGCTGAGTGAAAATGGTTATCCCGATTTGGCTTATCAGCTCGCATCGCGTGATACTTATCCGTCTTGGGGGGCTTGGATTGCTGCGGGAGCAACTACCTTTTTAGAAAACTGGGATCTACATGCGACGCGCGATATTTCCGATAACCATATGATGTTCGGGGAGATTGGTGCATGGTTTTTTAAGGCATTAGGCGGAATTAAACCGGACGAGCATGCACCGGGTTTTAAGAACATTCTTCTCCAGCCTCATTTTGTGAAAGGATTAGATACTTTTAGTTTCAGATTCGATGGCCCATACGGCGAAATAAAAAGTAGTTGGCGGAGAAACGGCGAAAAAATTTATCTAGATGTCGTCATACCAGCAAACAGCGGTGCAACTTTGATTCTACCTGACGGTAGCAAGAGAAATTTACAAGCTGGTACGCATGCCATAATTTGGTAACGATAAACCGATATAGCTCTCCGTTTCGGATCGTTAGGGTATACGACGCCGGTGTGTATAATCCCGCACAATTCCTTTGCCGTATTCATTGCTGTATACTTTTACCAATACGCCAATGGAAGAAAGAATCAATGGTCCAAAAATAAGTCCGAGCATACCGAAGAGATTCAGGCCTAATAATACACCAAATACCGTAATCATGGGAGGAACGTTTCCGATGGTTTTTAAAATGGTGAAACGTAAAATATTGTCGATTCCGCCTACTAAGAAAAAACAGTAAAGCGTTAGTCCGATGGCGTTGCCAAGAGAACCTGTTGCGAAAGCAATGAGACAAATGGGAACGTAGATCGTCATCGTTCCTAAAATAGGGATAATCGATGCAATGCCCGTCAATAGTCCCAGTAAGATGTAGCTTTCGACTCCGAAAATCCAGTATCCTATCATTGCTACGATTCCCTGAAAAAATCCAAGTATAGGGATGCCGAGTGCATTCGAGCGAACCATCATGTTTACTTCATCCCATATCTCCTGTTTGCTCATACGGCTGAAGGGGATCGCGCGATAAATCGTAATTTCCATCTTTTTGGCGTGTACTTGCATGAAATATAAAACAAATAGCGTGACAATAATATTGACGGCCACCTCTGCAACGGAGTTTAAGATGCTAGGCACGTAACGTGTCAAGTTTTGTAAAAAAGCTAATAAAGCGGCATCTGACATGTCGATATCCCTTAAGAGCGGTTTATCGGCCATGTATTCCTTTAACATGTTAAATTTTTCAATGATCTCCTCGCGATTGCCTAAAAAGCTGTTGAGCTGTGCGATCAAATAATCTATTAAAGCCCATAGCGGCAAGACGATAAATACGATCGATAACACAATAAAAAAGATGCTGGCCAACGATTTTTTCCAGCGACGAACTTCCGTAAGATGAAAATAAGATTTACGGAACAAGATATAAAGTGTAATAGCTCCCAGGAAACCAGGTAGATAGTATAATAGATTACTAAAAACGAGGATCAATATCAATACAATGATAATGATCAGCATAATCTGATTGATGGAATTGTTATTAATTTGTTTGTATTTCATGGTGTGACACTATACCGTCACAAAATACATAATTCGCTTTATTTTTCACCTATTTTTGACCTGAAATTTAATATCTTTTCTATTTCAGGTTGAATGATTTTTACCATGCGTTCGAAGCCTACATCTGTAGGGTGTGTCCCATCTATCGTACCCTCATAATCGTCGCCGAGTAAGTGATCAGCTGGAAGATAAAAAAGGTTTTTATATCCTGCTGCCAGCAATCGGTCGTATTCCGTTCTGAAATTGACATTTTGTTCCTGCCGCTTTTTCTTCCACTCTAGGTTGTAATTTCCTATTTGTCTAATGATACTTTCCATCATTAGAATCGGTGTTTGCGGATGTGCTTTTCGAAGCTCCTGTACAAAAGCAAAAGTACGTTCGGTAACCTGTTCGGGCGAACAGTTTGGTACACAGTCCATGACGATGAGATCTACATCTGGGATATCATTTATCATTTGTGCAACGGCGATTTCCATACGTGCATTTCCACTGACGCCCATGTTGATGACATCGGCATGCATGCTCCGGGAAATCTTTGCGGGGTATGCCAAACCCGGGCGGCTCGCCGATGCGCCATGTACAATACTAGAACCGTAAACAATTATTTTTTTATGAAATTGCTGTACGGTGGGCGAAAAGTCGGCTTCCTCGTCTATATGTAGCTGAAACGAACGAAGTTCCTTATAAAGCGGAAAATAAAGGAGGAACTCTTTTTCGGTTTTCTCCATATTTTCCACTATGGTATAGCTACTCTCCGCCTTCTTCAAGTTTGGACGTGCTACACCAGCAAAACGCCAGCCATCAGGTTCTTTGATATAAGCATCAAAGCCACGGGACATGATCGGGGTAGAGTTGTTGCCTAGCGCTGCATCCACCGTTTCCCAATCGATGGAAAGCTTTGTGCTATTCGTGCGGAATGTGACAAACAGGCCTGCAGCATGGGTGTATAGTCGCTTTACGGTAAGTGGGAGATTGGTATGTTTTGCAGTGTCAATTCGATGGAAATCAGGGCTTTCTGGAAATGCCCGGCCTTGAATAGTAAGTTTGGACGATGGGATGATTTGTTGCGCCTGTACGTCAGCTAGGCTACTCAACAATATTATAATCATCAGGAGATACTTCATGCGCATATGCTATCTATTGGGTTTCTCAAACTTAGATAAAATGTTTTGTATTTTCAAATTCATTATTGTACCTTTGCAGACCTTATTGTAGAGATTACAAGGGAATAGAACATTTTATTAATTATTTTATTTAAGCAAAAGCAAGTGAATACGTTAAGTTACAAAACTGTCTCTGCCAACAAAAACACCGTTAACAAGGAGTGGATTGTTGTTGACGCTGAAGGAGAGATTTTGGGGCGCTTAGCAAGCCAGATTGCGAAAGTGATTCGTGGTAAGCATAAGCCGGAGTTCACCCCACACGTAGACTGTGGAGATAACGTTATTGTTATCAACGCAGACAAAGTTAAGTTGACTGGGAACAAATTAAGCGACAAAGTGTACGTACGCTACACAGGCTACCCAGGTGGTCAGCGCTTTATCTCTCCAAAAGAGCTGTTGGCTAAACACCCAGAGCGTCTTGTTGAAAAAGCAGTTCGCGGGATGTTACCTAAAAACCGTTTAGGTCGTCAATTATTCAAAAACCTTTTTGTTTATGCTGGAACAGAGCACAAACATGAGGCACAAAAACCGAAACCAGTTAAATTTTAAGGAGAGCAAATATGTCAACAACGAATACTTCAGGAAGAAGAAAAACAGCTGTTGCCCGCATTTACTTATCTGCTGGTAGCGGAAACATTACCGTAAATGGTAAAGATTATAAAGAATATTTCCCAACATTGCCATTGCAATACATCGTTACGCAATCTATTGAGGTAGCGGGTGCTGCAGGAAATTTTGATGTGAAAGTTAACGTAAATGGGGGTGGTGTTAAAGGACAGGCTGAAGCAGTACGTTTAGCAATAGCTAAAGCTTTAGTGGAACTTGACCCAGAAGTAAAACCAGCTTTGCGTGCTAAGGGTTTAATGACACGTGACGACCGTATGGTTGAGCGTAAAAAACCAGGACGTCGTAAAGCACGTAGAAGATTCCAATTCAGTAAACGTTAATCAAAGGAGGATCAAAAAATGGCAAGAACAACATATCAAGAACTATTGGATGCAGGTGTTCACTTTGGTCACCTTACTCGTAAGTGGGATCCGAAAATGGCTAAGTACATTTTCATGGAACGCAACGGTATCCACATCATCGACTTGAACAAAACCTTAACGAAATTAGAAGAGGCTGCTTCAGCTATCAAACAAATCGTGAAATCGGGTCGTAAAGTGCTATTCGTAGCAACGAAAAAGCAAGCAAAAGAAATCATCTCTGAGCAGGCGAAAGCAGTAAATATGCCTTTTGTTACGGAAAGATGGTTGGGTGGTATGCTTACAAACTTTGCAACAGTGCGTAAGTCTATCAAGAAAATGTCTAACATTGACAAAATGCAAAAAGACGGTACATATGCTGTATTGTCTAAAAAAGAGAAATTGATGATTCAACGTGAGCGCGTGAAGTTAGAGAGCCTTTTAGGAGGTATCGCTGATTTGAACCGTCTACCTGCTGCTTTGTTTATCATCGATGTAAAAAAAGAACATATCGCAGTTTCGGAAGCAATTAAGTTGAATATTCCTACTTTCGCAATGGTAGATACCAACTCTGATCCTTCCAATATCGATTTTCCTATTCCGGCAAATGATGATGCTACAAAATCAATTAGCTTGATCGCGGGCATTATAGGAAAAGCTATTCAAGAAGGCTTGGAAGAACGCAAACGCGATAAAGAAGAAGAGGCTGAAAAAGAAGCTGTAGCTGCTAAAGCTGCAATAGATAACGGTGAAGCTGAAGAAGCTAACACTGGGAAACGTCCTCGTAAAGCAAAAGACGGAGAATAATATTCCTCTCCGTGTGGAAGCCGGATAAACAAGTGTTAGCCTTTATGAAGCCTTGCTTCGCGGAGTCTACATAAGTTTGTCCGGTTTTTTATTATTTAACAAAAGTTTAATGCCTGTGTTGCATGTATACGTTATACTTGTCGGGCTATCGAATCGTAAAATTTATTAAAGAAATAAAAACATGTCAGTACAAATTTCTGCATCAGATGTAAACAAATTGCGTCAACAAACTGGCGCTGGTATGATGGATTGTAAAAAAGCATTAGTAGAATCAAATGGTGATTTCGAAGCGGCTATCGACTACTTGCGTAAAAAAGGTGCTAAGGTAGCTGCTAGTCGTCAAGACCGCGATTCTAACGAAGGGGTTGTTATCGCTAAAGCTTCTGCTGATGGTAAATCAGGCATCGTCGTAGAAGTGAACTGTGAGACAGACTTCGTCGCAAAAAATGCAGACTTCGTCGCTTTCGCAGAAAAAATTGCTGATGTTGCATTGCAAAATGGTCCTACTTCTGTAGAAGAACTAAAAGATCTAGAATTGGACGGTAAGAAAATTGCCGATGCTTTAATTGAGCAAACAGGTGTAATCGGTGAGAAAATTGATGTTTCTAAATATGAAGCTGTTTCTGCGGAAAAAGTTGTTGCGTATATCCATGGAAATTACCGTCTAGGGGTATTGGTTGGTCTTTCTGCGGATGCGGCTAGTGCTGATGAAGCTGGTAAGGATGTGGCGATGCAAATTGCTGCTATGAATCCTATTGCTATTGATAAAGATGGTGTAGATCAAGAAACAATTGATCGTGAAATTGCCATTGCAAAAGAGCAAATAATTGCTGAAGGAAAGCCTGCTGAGATGGCAGAGAAAATTGCACAAGGTAAATTGAACAAATTCTTCAAAGACACAACATTGTTGAACCAGGAATTTGTAAAAGATTCTTCTAAAAATATCGCTCAATTCTTGGATTCTGTATCGAAAGGATTGACTGTTACAGCGTTTAAACGCGTACAGTTAGGCGCGTAATTTTAGTGTTTAAAATAAGGGAATCCCCGATACATTTTTGTGTCGGGGATTTTTTAATTTAGAGGAGTGTTACGAGTGTTAGTCACATATAGACCGTTTTACCTGAGATGTTTTAGCAGACGAACGTATGTATGGCATATATTGCTTTTGTTTTGGAGTATAGTTGCACAAGCACAAGAGGAAAACAATATTGTATTGACTCAAGGTTCGTATGCTGAAAAGATTTATGTACAGCTTGATGCCGATGTGTATACAACCGATCAAACGATATGGTTTAAAGCTGTTGTGCTCGAATCCGCTCGTCATCTGCCCTCTTCATGGAGCGGTGTGCTTCACGTACAGCTTATTAATCCCGATGGACAGCTCGTGGTACAGAAGAGAATCAAACTAACAAGCGGTTCAGGGAATGGTGCTATTGAACTTAAATCGGGTTATGTAAGTGGCAAATATCTTCTTAAGGCTTATACCGAATGGAACCATAACTTCGGTTCCGACTTTACTTTTCAGCGATATATTGATGTGTTTCCTCAATCGCAAGAGCGGAAAATAGAACCTATTATGGGAATGCAGATGGAAGAACGTGAACCGAACGCTTATCAGCTACAGGCGAAATTATTCCCTCGTTTACTGGATAAATTACACAAAAAGCAATTGGCTGTTTACGTGATCGTTGATGGGAAGAAAGATAGTATGTTATTGAGAGAAGGCAATCAAGGGTACTACCATTTGGACTACCCCTTAACCAGTGAAGTAAAGGCTGTAACTATCCAAATGAAAACCGAGAACAACTTGCTTTTTACAAAGACGTTGGTAACACCAAATTCGCCGATTGACGTGCAATTTTTTCCCGAGGGAGGAGTTTGGTTGCCAGATATACCGACTAAACTTGGGTTTAAAGCAATAAATCAACTTGGAAAAGCTATCGCGGTATCTGGGAAAATTATGAATGATAGGGGAGATACGTTGACATCTTTCCGAAGCAATCATTTGGGAATGGGGACGGTATTGCTGAAAGCTAACAAGGGCTCATCCTATTATGCTGTATTGGATACGTTAACCGATGAATCTATAGCCGATCGTTACCCCTTGCCTCAGCTTGCCGATAAAGGATACGCTTTAGCTATAAACCAGGTGAAGGAGAATATAAATGTTCTGATTCGGTCGAGTACATTGACAACAGATAGTCTGTTTGTTCAGATAAGCTGTCGAGGAGTATTGTATTACCTTTTGAAAATTTCGCCTCGAGATCAGCAAGTGAAGACGTTGTTGCCTAATTCGGCTTTGCCTGAAGGGATTATTTTATTTACCTTGCTAGATCATAAGAAGTGTCCTATAGCGGAAAGGCTTATCTTTAACAGACGTTCGGGAATGCAATTAACTATTGAATCCTCAACAGATAAAACCGTTTATGGGAAACGCGAGAAAACAGCTGTTAAAACACAGGTTTTTGGTGGAGATGGACTGCCGACGGAGGCGAAGCTATCGGTTATGGCGATAAGTGACGATCATATTGGAAAAGCATTAGTAACACGAAACAATATATTGACTCACTTTCTTCTTCAATCCGAACTTCGAGGAGAGATTGCAGAACCTAATTATTATTTTCAGGAAGATGTGGAGCAGCGTTTTGCCGATTTAGATGCGTTAATGTTAACGCAGGGATGGCGTAGGTACAAATATGATGAACCTGTGGTAGATTCTTTTTCTTTTCCAAACGAACTTCTGCCTTCTCTCCGAGGTGAAGTGTTGGGTGTTTTCTCCAAGAAGAAGCAACCGGGGATAACACTGACCATGATGAGCTTCGGTGAAAATAATCTTATGCAAGTGGAAGAAACGGATAGTTTAGGCCGTTTTTATTTTCCATTATCGGATCAATATGTTGACACGTTAGACGTTTTATTGCAAAGCGCAAATAAAGCAGGAAGGAATCGAGATTATACTATTCAGTTGGATAAGCAGTATACACCGCAAATAGAATATGATTACCGGCGATCAGCAGAACGCATCGATAGCGTTGTGTCTCGTTTAGCAAAGAAACGCCATGAACGTTTTCAGCACGAGAACGCTTATCGAGTAGCTGCAGGCGAAATACTGTTGGAGGAAGTGGTCGTAGAAGCAAAAGTACGCAGTCCCGAGGAGCAAACAGTATTCGACAGGTATGGCGAAGCAGATGTCGTTATAACAGGTAAAGCCATTCAAGAAAAAGAAAAGAAATGGTCGTATGGGTTATATAGTATTTTGTTATTCAATTTTCCGAAAGACATTCGGATTGACCGAGTTGGAGGGGGGGGAGGCTACTTAAAGGCGCGGGTGCATGGAACAGAACCCACATTGGTCGTGGTTGACGGTATCCCCGTATCTGGGCATAGCTATGACGCTATTGCACATATCCCACCGAGTGAGGTCAAAAGCTTTGAGATTATTCGCTTCGCAAAAAATTTCCATGGGTTGTATCAGGAAACGTATCCTGACGCTTCGCCGTTAAACATCCCGACAATTGGGCATGTGATTGCTATCTATACACATGCGGGAAAAGGTGTATATGGTGTTCGTAGACCGACGGGACTTATCCAGGCCTCCGTTCCTGTATATTCTCCAGTTATGGAATTTTATACACCTCGTTACGAATCAGAAGAAGAAACAAATAGCGATAGACCGGATTTAAGAACGCTATTACATTGGGAACCCAATCTATCAACTGATGATGAGGGAAAAGTGACCACAGATTATTATAATGGAGATAATATTGGAGAAGTGAGGATCATTATAGAGGCTTTTAATTCGGACGGTTATATTGGTTATCGGGAGCTCGTGTATCAGGTCCACTAGGCGCTGGATTTCTTATTTGAATCTACAGCAATGGATGAAATTTCTTTGCTCCGATGGGCGGTTTGAGCTTCTGTACATTAGATTTAAATTAGTTAATTGGCCAAATCTAAATATAATATTTTGTAAAGAAAAAATCTAAAGAATGGTTAGTACGTAAAAAATGACGGCGAACGAAAAACGTGTAAAAATTCAAAATTTAACCTATTTTAAGATACAAACACTAAACTTTTACTTTTTTTTGTCATCTTTATAAAGTGGGCTTTGTTTCCACGAATAAAATAAGAAAGAAAAGGGATGAATATGTTGAAAAAAATAGCTTGTATAGGTTTAATTACCATCTTAGGATTGTTTTGCATAGAAAATCTTTATGCGCAAGAGCAGGAAGGCGATAAGCCATATAAGCAATTGTTAGTTGATGTAGAGGGAAGATTACGTACGGGCGATTTTGCAGGAGCGATAGAGAAACTGGATGATATTATCGCCAAATATCCCGATGCGGCAGAGGTGTATTATGCAAAAGCGCTTTTATACGGACAGGCTCGTAATTTTGATATGGCGATACCTATCGTAGAGAAGGCATGGGAGATAGAGCCTAAAAATATGTTATATGCTAATTATCTGGTCGAACTCCATAAAAGCAAAGGAGATCTGGCAGCTGCGGTTCCGGTAATTGACCGTGCTATTGAAGAGCTCCCTGACAATGAGTCACTTTATCGGGAGAAAATGTTATTACTTCACGCATCCAAAAAATCAGAAGAGGCTTTACAGGTGTATGATGATGCGGTAGCAAAATTTGGAGATTCCGATACCCTGGATGTGATGAAAGCAGAAATGCTGGTCGATCTGGACAAAAAACAGGAGGCAGAAAAAATATTATTGGCTCGAATGCAGGAAAATTCGGGACTCCGCCAGGTGTACAGTACGTTGGGATTCATCTATATGGATAGAAATGCAACAAGGCAAGCCATACAGATCTTAGAGAAAGGATTAAAAAACACGAACGATCCATTGTTATATCTAGATCTTGCAGATGCCTATACCGCAGGCAAAAGAAGTAAACAAGCTTTGGAGTCGTTACGAAAAGCTTTCGAATCGATGGATGTCAACTATATGGATAAACACCGTGTCATGTTTACATTGTTGCGTGGGAAATCGGGATTTACGCTGGAACAGATTCAAGGGTTAGCAAATATATTGGTATTGAAGCATCCGCGAATTGCCGATAGCCATGTAGCGAAAGGTGATGTCCTTTGGCGCAGAGGAAATTTGCAGGAAGCTCGGTCTTTGTTTCTAACAGCGGTAGGTATTAACCGTGCACACGTCGATGCATGGCGTATGTTGATGAATGTGGAAATGGCACTTAATGAGGTGGATCAAGCCGTTGACCACGGTTTAGAAGCATTAGAAGCAAATCCAAATAATCCGATGTTATTGTATTTTACGGGATTGGCGTATATGGTGAAAGATGATGGAGAGAATGCTCGCAAATTGATGGAAGCTGCGTTGGATAATAGCGGAGAAGATAATACATATTTACAATCGCTCATCTATGCAGGCCTTGGCGATTTATATCATAAATTAGGGATGGCCGATGTTTCGGATGTAGCTTATGAAGAGGCTATAAAATTAGACAGTACAAATGCTACGGCTATGAATAACTATGCGTATTATCTGGCTGAACGCAAAGAGAAGCTCGATTTGGCCGAAAAACTTTCTCGACAATCCAACGAACTGGAACCAGCATCTGCTACTTTTCAGGATACATATGCATGGGTACTTTTCCAGCAAGAGAATTATAAAGAAGCGTTAAAATGGATAGAAAAGGCAGTTCGCGGGTCGTCGCCATCGGCAGTGCTGTATGAGCATTATGGCGATATCTTATTTAAATCAGGAAACAGTAAAGATGCATTGAAGCAATGGGAAAGAGCTTTGGCGGTGAGTGATGGGGAGGATATCGATGTAGAAAAATTGAAGTCGAAAATAGCAACAAAAAGTTATGTGGAGTAGAATAATTTCGTTGGTAATAGTCGGTACCTTAGTTTTTACTTCTTGTAAAACAAAGCGAAAAATAGCTATGCCATCGCATGATACACCGGCAGAAATTAGTGCGGCTAATGCAGCGAGTATCAAGACTTTTGAAATGAATAATCTGGATTTTTATACATTCTCCGGACGAGCAAAGACAAAAATCGAGATGGGTAAAAATACACAGGACATTACGTTGAATGTACGGATAGAAAGAGATAAGGCTATCTGGATGTCCGTCACGGCCACATTAGGTATCGAGGTGGCCCGTATCTTCATAACGCCCGACAGTGTTAAAATACTTAATAAATTGCCGGGGGAGTATATCGCGAAACCTTTTACTTATATATATAATTATACGAACCGCGGTATTACATTTGCGACGCTCCAAGATTTGTTAATGGCGAATGTGTCTTCGAACTTGTTGCGTGCGACCGATGTGCAGGTAGCCAGTGCTGTGGATGAGCTTATTGTTGTCGGGATTAAAGAACAATTATCCTATCAATACCGTATCAATAAGGAAAATAGGCCTTTCCATTTCATCTTGCAAGAAGTAGGAGGAGGAAACAATCTTGAAGCTTTTTATGGAGACTATGTAAAAACGAACGGCTATAATTTTCCGCAAGATATCGCGTTAAATATCGTAGGAGAAGACGTTTCGCTGAAAGCACGATTGGGATATAATCGTGTCTCTTTTAATGAACATATCGAAATGCCTTTTACTGTTCCTAGTCGATATAAAGTAATAAATTAGGGACGATCATCATAAAAGCGCAAAATAATCTTTATTTTTGTAGGCTTATTTTTGCCGAAAAAAAGAGAAAAACGGTTCATGGATATAAAAAAAATACTATTTAGTTTCTTGTTTATTTGCAGTGTCGGGGTAGCACTGGTTTCTGCTCAAAGTAGCGCTGAATTAAAAAAGCAACGAGAGAAGATAGATGTAGAGATTGCGGAGTTAATGAAAATTGTGCGTGCCAAAACACAAGAAAAGTTACTTTCTCAAAAAGAGGTGAATGCATTAAGTCGGCAACTAAATCTCCGCGAAGACAAAATCAAGACGATAAGTTCAGAATTACGGATTATTAATAACAATATCCAAAAGAATACGAAGGCTGTTAACGAGTTAAAAGCCGAGTTGGAAAAGATGCGGAAGGATTATGAGAAAATGATTCTCTTTGCTTTCCGTAATAAAAATGGGTATAACAAGCTCATGTTTATTTTTGCTTCGAAAGATTTTAACCAAGCTTTTAAACGCGTGAAATATCTACAGCAGTTTAATGATGCACGTAAGATAAAAGCTGCTGAAATTGAAGCGACTAGAAAGGAGATTGAGCTGAAAATCGCGCAATTGGAGAGAGATCGTGAAATGCAAAATAAGCTGTTGAGAGAACAGGAAGCAGAAAAGGAGATTATTGCTAAGGATCGATCTGTGCATGCAAAGGAACTCAGCCAGCTGCAAAAAGAAGAATCAACATACAAAGGGCAGCTTAGTCAGAAGCAGCAAGAGAAGAAACGTATTGATGCGATGATTCAAGCGGCGATCCGTCGGGAAATCGAAGCACAGCGTAAATTAGCAGAAGAAGCACGGAGAAAAGCTGCAGAGGCAGAAGCCAAACGGACAGGTAAAACTGTAGAAGAAGTGGAAAAATCGACACCACGGAAATCAGATAGTGAAGTCCTTCGCTCTACACCGGAAGCAGCAAAACTATCCGCAGATTTCAAATCCAATCGCGGACGACTACCTTGGCCAGTGTCACAAGGAAATGTTGTGCGGAACTTTGGTTTCGAAACGGTAGAACGGAATGTGCGTATCGATAACTCTGATGTGGCCATTCGGACAGCTGATAACGCGCCGGTGAAAGCAGTCTTCGAAGGAGATGTGGTGCAGGTAATTGGAAGTTTTGTGGTGATAAAACACGGGGAATATTTTACCTCGTATTCCAATCTGAAGAGTGTCTCCGTAAGGCGTGGACAGAAAGTAGGAAGAGGACAACAAATTGGAACGGCAGGTGAGGATCCGGATGCAGGGTATTCGATTGTGAACTTTGGTGTCTTCCAGGGGCAGACTGCAATGAACCCAGTTTCGTGGTTAGCAAAATAGTTACAGGAAATTCAGGATTTTAATTATATATTTGTAATGCGTTGATAATGAAAGCAACGCTAAGAATGTTAAAACTATGTATACATCGGGATTATTATTTATCGGGACGCAAGAGATTATTATCATAGTGGTTTTGGTTTTGTTACTTTTTGGTGGCAAAAAAATTCCAGAATTAATGCGTGGGCTAGGTCGTGGCGTGAAGGAGTTTAAGGATGGTCAACGGGAAGAGCCTAGTGAAAACCAAAACAACAACACAAATAATAACAATAACCCCCAGAACTAAATTAGAGGGTAAAAGGAAAAAATAAGAGTTTCGCAGAGTAATCCTCTACGAAACTCTTTTAGTTTTTTGACGTGAATATACTACTTGGGGAAAATTTACGTTTACATAAAAACACCGAGAATACCGTATGATTAAAAACCGTTTGTGGTTAATGCCTTTTTGTGTATTGGGATTACAATTCTCTCTACACGCCCAGGACATAGCCCATATCGATATGGAACCTGTTCCATTGCATTTGATGGAAGCAGTATCTAGCCAACGAAATATCATTATTTCTGGATTGGATTCGCTCAAAACATTGTCTTATTGTGATCCATTACATACAGCTGAAGACTCATTGGTCTTTAATCGTATGCGTAAAATACAACAAACTATTCCATTAGCCTTAAACGAAAAAATAAAAGCTTATATCGATAAATATAGCTCACGCAATTACAATCCTTATATGAGTAAGTTGCAAGGATTAGCACAATACTATTTTCCGATATATGAAAAGATATTTTCCGAAAGCCAGCTGCCTGATGAAATAAAATATATATCCGTTATTGAATCTTCGT
Organism: Sphingobacterium micropteri; assembly: GCF_014692515.1. Taxonomy (GTDB): domain Bacteria; phylum Bacteroidota; class Bacteroidia; order Sphingobacteriales; family Sphingobacteriaceae; genus Sphingobacterium; species Sphingobacterium micropteri. Next base: position 42,142 of record NZ_JACOIK010000005.1, read on the forward strand.
TAGATCCACATTTAGTATCCCGTTCTGGCGCAGTGGGATTATGGCAATTTATGTACCCCACGGCGAAAATATATGATTTGACGATGGATAGTTATGTAGATGAACGCAAAGATCCCTACGCAGCCTGCTATGCAGCAAGTCGCTATTTCAAGGATGCTTACGATGAGTTTAACGACTGGTTATTGGCATTGGCTTCTTATAATTGTGGAAGGGGATGTGTGCGACGTGCGATTCAACGATCGGGGTTACAAAATCCGAATTTTTGGCAACTTTCTCCTTATTTACCGAAAGAAACACAGGATTATATCCCTAAATTCATCGCGATGACATACACGTTAAAGCACGCCGATGAATACGGTATATTGGTGTCTCCTACGGACTTCGCTTGGGAAGCAAAGCCTGTTATGATTGAAAAGCCGATTGACTTGCAACAAATTGCCCAAGCGGTCGATTTACCGCTGGAAACGATTAAGAAATTCAATCCTGCGTATAAGCGTTCAGTTGTAAACGCCAGTACAGAAAGTCCAAAGCGTTTGGTTCTGCCGGATACTGAACATTTGAATGACAGCTTATTATATGTTGCGTTAAATAATCAGTTGGAGGTTTCATCCAGCATGCTGGCTAGTACGGATGATGCTTCTTCTATAACCAAACGTCCATCTAGCAAAGGGGAAAGGTTGATCACAGCTTCGAGGACTACTGCCAAGCATTCGGCGACATATACGACGTATACTGTCAGAAAGGGAGACACGTTATCCCATATAGCAGCTCGATTTAAAGGCGTTACTGTTTCTCAGATAAAAGCCGATAACAACTTGCGTAGTACCCAGCTTAAAATAGGGCAGAAGCTAAGAATTAAAAAATCGTAAATTATTTTATGCCAACCAAGCCGCATCTTCTGTTTGGTCGAATTCTTCCAGTTCAACCTCCACATGTTCCTTTAATATTGTCGAGAGCTTAAGCCCATAATAATCACTGAACAAGGGGAATTGGTGATGAGACCTATCAATTAATACCGCTGTCCGCATTTTCTTAAGGGGGACATTGAGGAATAAACCCAATCCATATGCTAAAGTTCGGCCGCTATTAAGCACATCATCAATCAATATAATTACTTTGTTTTTTGCCGTTTCAACCGGTACGTTTGTAGTGGCTTCTAAGTTTCTTTTCGTTTTCGAAATAGTAACTTTGATGAGTTCGATTGTTTTTTCTGGAGCGATGTCTTGTAAAAGCTGTTGAAGTCGCTTCGCAAAAACGTAACCCCGGTCTGCAACGCCCACCAATACCAATGATTTTTCTTCGAAATTATCTTCCAGAATCTGGTATGCGATGCGGATAGATTTTTGATGAATCTGTTCTTTATCCAGAATAAGGGTTCGTTTATTAGACATAGTGTATGCGTTGATTACTGCCTATAAAAATACAAAAAAGGTTCGGATATCTATATATCCGAACCTTTTCTAATCATGTCTCAAGAAAAATTAGTGTAAATTTTTATCTTCATCATCGGATCCAGCATCCGCTAACATCGCTTCATTTATTTCCGACGGTCTGCCTCCGTTATAATAATATCGTTTCCAATAGGCTTCGTTAAGGTTGCTGATCATGACACCTCTGCTAGATGCAGCATGTGCAAACTTGTCATCTCCAAGATAGATGCCCACATGCGTAATCTGTCTGCTGCGGATCTTGAAAAATACAAGATCGCCCGGTTGCAGGTCGTTTTTACGAATAGGTTTTACGTTTGCATATTGATTACGACTATTGTAGCCTATGGTCGTGTTAAATACATTTTCATATACAGCAAGTGAAAATTTAGAGCAATCAATTCCCTTCTTAGAATCTCCGCCCAAACGATAGGGGGTGCCTAACCATTCATATACGAATTGATATAGCTTCGTGTTAGCCATTGCATTAGAGGCAACACCCATTATCTGTGAAAAGTATTCTTTGGCTAGGTTATCAGGATCGGAAGAAGTTGATTTTGCTGTTTGTGCCTGAGACACCGCACATAAGCCTACGAAAAGCATACCTGCTATCAGTTTTTTTGTATTCATTATGTTCGCCTATTTCACTTGATTTATGATACGTTTTTTTATTCTGTCTTATATTTTCTACAGAACTGAAGCAAATCTACTACATAATGTCTAGGCTTCCAAGCATATTTGTGATTATTTTAAGATGTTTTAACGTATTTTAACATATTTTTTATTGTTTTTCAATCAAACTTCTTTTTCTTGCATGTAGCAAAAGAACTACTTTTTCTAAAGATTCATTATTAAAATTTTAATGGAAATAAAAAAATATTTGATGGATTCAAATTAAAACTCCTATATTTATACCGTTTTTCAAAAATATGGAAAGTTTACACCTTATTATAACAACGATTATTATTACCACCGGCGCTATTCATCGGAGGAAGTAATTCTATTGTATAAGAAAGTGTACATAACATATAGAGCCTTCCTCCAAATGGGAAGGCTTTTTTAGTTAATAGTATACATTATTTTAAATTAATAAATAAACTGAAATGAAAGTACTAAAGTTTGGAGGGACATCAGTTGGCAGCGTAGAAAGTGTAAAGGCGGTATTAGGTATTGTCAAGAGCTCTTACGATGAAGGAGAAAAGCCTTTGGTCGTGTTGTCGGCAATGGCTGGCGTAACGAACTTACTGACGAAAATGGCTGAAAATGCGGCAGAGCGTATCCCTTTTGACGAAGATTTGAAATTATTGGAAGAGCGTCATTTCGAGGTGGTGAAAAAACTCATTGCGGTAAAATATCAAAATCCGGTTTTTACTAAATTGAAGCTGATGCTCAATGAACTAGAGGATATTTTGCAAGGTATTAGTGCACTTCGGGAACTAAGCTTACAAAGTAAAGATCTGATCGTGTCTTTTGGAGAGCGATTGTCGAACTATATGGTCTCCAAAATCATGGAACAATATGTAGAGCAAGCCATGTATATTGACGCTTCTCATTATATAAAGACGGATTCCAATTTTGGGCATGCGCATATTAACGAAGAGGTGACAAATCAACTTATTCAGTCGCTTGCGCATACCCATTCAGACAAGCTGTTATTCGTTACTGGTTTTATTGGTTCTAACGAGAACGGCCGTATCACTACATTGGGAAGAGGGGGATCCGATTATACGGCTGCAATTTTTGGATCGGTATTGCAAGCTTCTGCTATCGAGATTTGGACGGACGTCAACGGAATGCTGACAGCGGATCCACGTATTGTAAAGAAAGCATTTTCGCAGCCAACCCTGTCGTACAACGAAGCCATGGAACTTTCTTATTTTGGAGCAAAGGTAATCTACCCGCCGACGATGATTCCGGCTTTTTTGAAAAAAATTCCGATTGTGATCAGAAACACTTTTGAACCAGAATTTCCAGGTACAGTTATTCAGTTTGAAAGCGGGAAATCTGCTTATCCGATTAAAGGAATTTCATCTATTGCCGATATTTCTGTTATCAATGTTTCGGGAAGTGGTATGATTGGGAAATCAGGATTCAGTGGTCGTCTTTTTACCTTGTTAGCGAGAGAGCAGATCAATGTCGTGCTAATCACGCAATCGTCTTCTGAGCATAGTATCACTTTTGCTGTTCATCCAAGTGATGCAACGAAAGCTGTGCAGCTTATTAAAGCGGAATTCGAGCTGGAATTAGAAGCGAATAAACTGGTTTTGCCTACGGTAGAAAATGATCTTTCGGTATTGGCCATTGTGGGGGAGAATATGAAACGTACACCGGGTATGTCCGGTCGCTTATTCCATGCATTGGGCAGAAATGGTATCAACGTGCGTGCTATTGCACAAGGCTCTTCGGAACTCAATATATCCGTTATTATTGAGAAAGAAAACATGGCGAAAGCGTTGAATACCGTGCATGATGCGTTTTTCGCGGAGTTAAAGAAGACCCTGTATGTATTTAATGTGGGTACGGGTAATATCGGTGCTACATTATTTAAACAGATCCATGAGCAATACGACTTTTTGGTAGAGAATAACGACCTAGAAATTAAAATTGCCGGTATTTCCAATTCTAGAAAAATGTTATTTAGTCCAGAAGGTATAGATTTGTCGGATTGGCGTACAACATTGGAAGACGAGGGAGAAGTTGCAGATTTGTCTGGTTTTGTGGAACGCATGAAAGCCATGAATTTACCGAACTGTGTTTTTATCGATAATACGGCTAGTCCACTTCCATCTACTTATTATTTAGATGTATTCAAATCGAATATTTCGGTTGTTACCTGCAACAAAATAGCTAATTCTGGCGACTATAAGCAATACAAATCACTCCATGATACTGCTCGTAAATATGGCGTCGACTTTTTCTATGAAACAAATGTAGGAGCGGGTTTGCCTATTGTTCGGGTGTTGAAAGACTTGATGCTGAGTGGAGACCGCATTGTACGTATAGAAGCTATTCTTTCGGGAACGATTTCTTATATATTCAATAATTTTACGGGGGATGTATCGTTTTACGAAGTCGTGAAGAAGGCACAAGAATTAGGGTATACAGAGCCTGACCCACGGGATGATTTAGGAGGTGTCGACTTCATGCGGAAGATGCTGATTTTGGCGAGAGATGCAGGGCACGTGATTGAACCTTCTGATGTTAATTTAGGAGCTATTCTTCCTCCAGCTTGTTTGGAAGCTACATCTGTCGATGATTTCTATGCAGAATTGTTGAAAGCCGATCAATATTTCAATGGATTAAAAGAAAAAGCAGAAAGCCAAAAGAAGGTAATGCGATACATTGGTAAGTTGGAAGATGGTAAAGTATCTATCGCACTGGAGATGGTGGACGAAAATCATCCCTTTTATGCTTTGTCAGGAAGTGACAATATTATCTCGTTCACGACAGAGCGTTATAAAGAACGTCCGTTGGTCGTAAAAGGTCCTGGAGCCGGAGCGGAAGTGACTGCTGCAGGTGTATTCGCTGATTTGGTCAATGTAGGAGCGTAATTAGTTAATGACATTATGAATCAGAATAAAACAGTTAAAAAAATAGATTTCGACAGCATTGTGGAGGTTGTACGGGTGTTTGCACCGGCCACCGTAGCGAATATGATATGTGGGTTTGACATATTAGGGTTTGCGGTAGACTATCCGGGAGATGAAGTTATTATGCATCGCGTAGCAACCCCGGGTGTACGCATTCGCTCTATTGCTGGAGATGACGGTAGGCTGCCACTAGATGCCGATAAAAATACCGTAAGTGCTTGTGTTCAAATGTTATTGGAGCACCTAGGAGTTTCAACAGAAGTTGGTGTGGAGATTGAGCTTATTAAGCACATGCCTATTGGGAGTGGTTTAGGATCGAGCTCTGCCAGTACGGTAGCGGGGTTATTTGCCATCAATAGTCTGTTGGGAAATCCGTTAACGAAGGAAGAGCTTCTGCCTTTCTGTGTGGAGGGAGAGCGTCTTGCCTGCGGTCATGGACATGCTGATAATGTAGCTCCGGCCTTGATGGGAGGTATTACACTAATCCGTGGACAACACCCTCTGGATGTCATCAAATTGCCTGTGCCGGAAGAACTATATGCCGGAATTGTGTTTCCAAAGGTCGATGTACCGACGCGTGATGCACGACAACTTATCAAGGAAAAAGTCTTTTTACGAGATGCCGTGACACAATGGGGCAATATTGCGGGATTAATCGCCGGTCTTTATGAAAGCGATTACGGGTTAATCAGTCGCAGTATGCACGATGTGCTTATCGAACCTACCCGTGCCATTTTGATTCCAGAGTTTTACACGATGAAGCAAATTGCACTGGATGCAGGTGCGCTTAGTTTTGGTATTTCGGGATCTGGTCCTTCGGTAGTCGCGATTTCACGCGGAAAGGAAACGGCGGAAAATGCGGCCAATCGCATCCAACAGCATCTAACGGATTGTGAAATTGACAGTTTTAAATATGTATCACCTGTAAATATTGACGGGCCGAAAGTAATATAAGTTGAAGAGTGAAAAAAAATAAATAGATGAAATTATATAGTACAAATAATAAAGATCTTCGGGTTTCCTTTCAAGAAGCCGTTTTCAATTCCTTACCGTCAGATAAAGGCTTATATATGCCCGAAACTATTCCATCGTTAGATTCCGCTTTTATTAACCGGATTCAACAATATTCTTTGCAGGAGATAGCTTTTGAAGTCGCGAATGCTTTAATTGGTGATGATATTCCGAATGCTGATTTGAAGGCTATTATTGCGGACGCGATTAATTTTGATGCACCTGTTCGGTTTTTGGATGCTGAAACGGGTGTACTGGAATTGTTTCACGGGCCATCTTATGCATTCAAGGATTTTGGTGCACGATTTATGAGTCGTGTAATGGGTTATTTTTCTAAGCAAGGCGATCAATTGTTAGATGTTTTGGTCGCTACTTCGGGAGATACAGGTGGAGCAGTAGCATCCGGTTTTTTGGGCGTCGAAGGTACACGTGTAACTATACTTTATCCGAAAGGAAAAGTTTCCAAAGTGCAGGAAGAACAATTGACAACGAATGGAAAAAATATTCGGGCATTAGAGGTTGATGGTACGTTTGACGATTGTCAGGCACTCGTAAAAACTGCATTTAATGATGCCGATCTTAATAAAGTATTGCGGTTAACCTCTGCTAACTCTATTAATATCGCTCGATTGATACCTCAAACATTCTATTATTTTTGGGCATATGCCCAATTGAAGTCGCAAGGCATTTCAGAAGTGGTATTTACGGTGCCTAGTGGCAATTTCGGCAATATCGGTGCGGGCTTATTAGCGTACAAAATGGGACTACCAGTGAAGCATTTTGTTGCGGGAACTAATGTTAATGACACCGTACCACGGTTTTTGCAATCTGGTGACTATGATCCGAAACCATCTGTGCAGACCTTAGCAAACGCTATGGATGTGGGCAACCCGAGCAATTGGGTGCGCATTCAAGATATGTTCCACAACAGCCTGGAAGAACTCCGTAGCATGATTTCTTCTTACACGTATGATGATGAGCAAACCGTAAACGCGATGGAGGAACTCTATGAAAAATATCAGTATATAGCGTGTCCACATACGGCTATTGCTTATCTTGCATCGAATCAATACCGTCAGGATAAGCCGGGAACATATGCTTCAGTATTTTTGTCAACAGCCCACCCTTGTAAGTTTCCAGATGCTATTTCTGGAGAAGTATTTGCAAAAATCGAATTGCCAAAAGGAGCAGAAGAATTAGCCGGGAAACCGAAACTAGTAACGGAATTGTCTGCTGACTACGCGCTTTTCAAAAATTACCTGTTGGAAAATAAATAGATTTTAATGAACAAAGTAATCCTGCATAAAGGGAAAGAGAAAGCTGCGTGGCAATTACATCCCTGGATTTTCTCGGGAGCCATAAAGACTGTTGATGGAACACCTGGAAACGGCACGCTTGTTAAGGTTTTTAATGTTGATAAAGAATTTATTGCTTATGGTGTTTACAATGCACATTCCAGAGTAGCCGTTCGCCTGTTGGAATGGAATCAAGAGCATCCAATAGATGAAAGGTGGTGGCGTCATCGAATACAGCGTGCGGTAGCGTTAAGAACCCACTTATTGACGGATCAGAACGACACGGCGCGGTTGGTTTTTGCAGAAGCTGATTTTTTACCGGGACTCATTGTAGATAAATATGGTGATTTCTTGTCGATACAAGTACATTCTTCGGGTGTGGAAGCGATGAAGGCTGTTATTATCGATGAATTGGTGCAGTTAATACAACCTAGAGGTATTTATGAACGAAGTGATTTAAACGCCCGCCAACATGAAGGGCTACCAGATGCGAACGGACTGTTGTATGGTGAAAAACCATCCGACTTTGTCGATGTAATAGAAAACGGTATTCGTTATCAAATTAATATTATTGAAGGACAAAAATCTGGTTTTTATTGTGACCAACGGGATAACCGCTCGTTAACGGCACAATACGTCCGTGGTAAACGGGTATTGGATTGTTTTTGTTATACCGGAGGCTTTACGTTGAATGCTTTGAAATCGGGAGCTTCCGCTGTTGTTTCGGTAGATAGTTCCGCTTTAGCGATAGAAACGCTGCAGAAGAATTTAGTATTCAATAAACTAGATGCTGCGGTGCACTCCACCGTACAAGCAGACGTCAATAAGTACCTTCGTCAATTAGGGGAGGAAGGAGAAAAATTTGATGTCATTATTCTTGATCCTCCGAAGTACGCTCCATCTCGTTCTGCATTAGACAAGGCGGCTAGAGCGTATAAAGATTTGAATAGGCGTGCCTTGCTTTTGTTAGAAATTGGTGGATTATTGGCTACATTTTCATGCTCCGGAGCGATGGATATCGATACCTTTAAGCAAGTTGTCGCCTGGGCCGCCTTGGATGCTGGAAAGGAAATTCAGTTTATCAGACAATTTAGCCAACCGGAGGATCACCCGGTTCGAGCGTCATTTCCAGAAGGGGAATATTTAAAAGGATTGTTGGTTCGGGTGGTTTAAGTAATAGTTTTTGACAAAAATATGAAAATGTTCAAAAAGTAAACCTTTGATAAGACGGTAATACATGGTAACTTTGTTTTGCTGCAGTTATCAGAAAATACGTGTTATGGCAAAGAAGTTATATGTTTCTAACGGAACCGAATCCATTCGGATGTTTAAAAATAATTTTTTAGAATCACTGACGAAAATACATTACAGTGTTCCGTTGATATTTTGGATCCCGGTAATAGGTTATTTTATCTATAAGTCACATACACAAGGTGGAATGTCTGCAGGAGATATTGCTTTGTATTTTTTCGCGGGTTTGGCGTTTTGGACATTGGCTGAATATGTATTACACCGCTGGATATTTCATTATGAGCCGACTTCTAATTGGGGCAAGCGTATCCACTTTATTTTTCATGGCGTACATCATGATTATCCGAAAGACCGTTTACGATTAGTAATGCCTCTTTCTGCTAGTATTCCATTGGCTGCTATTATCTATTTTATTTTTAGTCTATTCTTGTCGGAATTTATACTAGCCTCCTTTTTTGCAGGCTTTCTATTAGGTTATCTTATTTATGACGAATGTCATTACGCGATGCACCATGCTAATTTTAAATCGGGCTTATTCAAAAAAATAAAAGATCACCATATGCTGCATCATTATGCAGACCCCGAGCGTGGGTTTGGGGTCAGCTCTGCTATATGGGATGTTATCTTCGATTCCGGTTTCAAGAAAAAGAAGAAGAACACTAGAACTGAAAAAGAAGCGGACTAGTCCGCTTCTTTTTCAGTTACCACCGGATCAATGCCGATCCCCACGTAAATCCAGCACCAAAGGCAGCTAAGCAAATAAGATCGCCATCTTTAATCTTTCCTTCTTCCCATGCTTCGCATAAAGCAATAGGAACAGAGGCAGCGGTAGTATTGCCGTATTTTTGGATATTGTTAAAAACTTGATGATCACCTAATCCTAATGTTTTCTGCACAAATTGCGCAATCCTTAGGTTGGCTTGATGAGGTATGAGCAAATCAATATCGGTTGATTGGAGGTTGTTTTTTGCTAGTGCTTCTTGTATAACTTCGGGAAACTTGACGACAGCTTTTTTGAACACCGCTTGCCCATCCATATAGGGAAAAGTAGTGCCATCGTCCAACATTTCCTTCGTCATGAGCATGCCGCCGAGTTCTTGCTCTGGCCAGTTCGGCTGTTGATCCAGCCACATTCCACCGGAGCTTCCGGGATAATACATGGCGAGTTTTTCCGCGTCAGCTCCGTCGGCGTGTAAATGGGTACTGAGGATACCTTTTCCTGCTTCGGTGGTCGGCTGTACGACGACTGCACCAGCACCATCACCAAAAATAACCGACACGGCGCGTCCTCGGGTGGAGTAGTCCAACGCAAAAGAATGTTTTTCAGAACCCACAACCAAGATATTTTTATACATGCCGGTTTTGATGAACTGATCAGCAATAGAGAGTGCGTAAACAAAACCTGAGCACTGGTTTCGGATATCCAGTGCGCCAACTTCTTTCATGCCCATTTCACGTTGTAACAACACACCACAACCTGGGAAATAATAATCGGGGGATAGCGTTGCAAATATGATAAAATCAATATCCTCTATCGTTGTATTAGCCCGTTCGATAGCAATTTTAGCCGCTTCGATCCCCATCGTGGTAGTCGTTTCTCCAATGCGGTCTGCATAACGCCGCTCCTTAATGCCTGTCCGCTCCTGGATCCATTCATCGCTGGTGTCCATAAACCGGGTGAGATCATTGTTTGTATATACATTTTTTGGCACGTAATATCCTATGCCGGCAATTTTTGATTGAAACATCTTACTTCCTTTCCTCATGATTAGTGTGTAAATCTACATATTTTTTAAAATATTAATTATTTTTGCAGCATGGGTGTACAAACAGAACAAGAAGCGTTTACGCTTGAAGAGATATTAGCTACTGTCCAATCTTCGAACCGTTTGATTCTGTGGAACGATGAGATTAACACATTTGATCATGTCATTGATTGCCTGATGCGGCATTTACAATATTCCGAAGCCCAAGCCGAACAAATTGCCTGGAAGGTGCATACGGAAGGGAAATGTGCCGTACTGGAAGGCTCTTTAACCGAGATGGAAGTATATCGTAAAATCCTTAAATCCGAAGGATTGACTGTCTCCGTAGAATAACTTGTCACATCGTAATAATGCAGTTACGATAGAACGATAGCAGCTTTTATTTTGTTTTTTTGTGAAAAGGACAATTTTTCACATGATATCTACTAGAAACTTTAAGCTGATTTTTTCTATTATTTTTTGCCCTCTATTTCTTTTTGCACAACAAGGGAAGATCGAAGCAATTGTTATCGATGAAGAGACAAATGACCCTATTATAGGTGCGAGTGCTTCCCTTCTCCAACAATCTAACCAAAGTTATATCCAAGGAGCACAGAGTGACGTCCAAGGGAAATTGGTGTTTTCTGATGTGGATTTTGGTACTTATACTATTCGGATTAGTTATGTCGGAAAAGAAAATGTTCTTATCGAAAATGTACGCGTAGCAAGTCCAAAGCCCGTGCAATTGGCACAAGTATTCATGATGGATGACGGAACCTTGATCGAAGAAGTGGTCGTAGAAGGACGAGTGCCCGAGATGCGTTTGGGAATTGATAAAAAAGTATTTGATGTCTCGCAAAGTTTAATCAGTGTAGGTGGTTCAGCCAGTGAGCTACTTGAAAATGTACCGACGCTTGATGTAGATGCCGACGGGAATGTTTCTCTCCGGGGTTCCAGTAGTGTAAAGATTTTGATTGATGGAAGAGAGTCAGCGATGGCTGGTTCCGATATAAACGCCTTGTTGCAATCTTTACCTGCCAATAGTATAGATAAAGTCGAACTTATCACCAACCCATCTGCCAAATATGACGCGGAGGGACAATCTGGTATCATCAATATTATATTAAAAAAGAATGTAAGAACGGGATTGAACGGGAGTGTAACAGCATCGGGTGGTTCTTATGATAATTATAACGCGGGAATCGACCTAAATTACAGAGATCGCAAGTTTAATTTTTTCGGTGGATATAACTATGCCCATAGAAATCGTCCAGGTGATGGTTTTAACGATAATACTGAACTTATCGATGGCGTAATTCAAGAAAATAGTGCACGCACGATTAGCACAAGTAAAAATAACCGAAAAGGCAAAAACCATACTTTTCGGTTTGGTACTGATTGGTATGCAGCGTCAAAAACGACATTTAGTTTGGGGGCAAATGTCAGTGTTCGAGATAATGACAGGCGTTCGGACATTGATTATCGTTATTTTAATGTTCCCGATTTAGGTGAAAGTGCTTTTCGGGTTTCACAGCAATATGAAGAAGATTTAGGTGTGGATATAACCTTTGACTTTAAGCAAGAGCTTAAAAGGGAAGGAGAAGAAATTACCGCCAATATTACCTATGGAAATGATACGGAAGACGGAACCAATGATTTTTATCAAACTTATGCTAACGGGCGTGCACCTTTCGAGCGACAGAATGTGACGAGCGAAGCCGGAAAGAATTGGAATTTTCAATTGGATTATGTCTTGCCGTTTGCGGAAGATCATAAATTCGAGGCAGGCTATCGTACCATTGTGCGTAACAGTGAGGATTCGCAGTGGTCGGAAGTGTTAGACACGCTGACGAATCAATTTATGCCGGATTATAGTGTTAGCAATAATTTTGATTTAACCAATAGCGTACATGCGCTGTATGCGAATTATCAACGTAAACTAACGGAAAAACTGGGTGTTCAAGTAGGGGTACGCGGAGAGCAAACCTATTTAAAGTCTACTTACCATAATTTAGACCCAGATTTGCCAGAAGATAGAAGAACGGATGATGGACGTCAAAATTTCTTTCGTTTATACCCCAGCGCTTTCCTATCGTATGAAGTGGGTAACTCCGGTGACAAAGTACAGCTTTCCTATACCCGTCGTGTGCAACGTCCAGGTGGCTGGCAAGTAAATCCTTTTATTAATGTAAACGATGAAATCAATTACAGGCAAGGTAATCCAAACTTATTGCCGGAAGATATACATTCCTTTGAATTGAGTTTTGCGAAGTTCTATGATAAATGGAATTTTATTAGTTCTGCATACTATCGCCGCTCAAGTGATATGATGAGCCCGTTTTTAAGAGACCCTGAAGAAATAGCAGATATCGTCGGCGATCGGAGTAATGTGACGTATAGCCGTTGGGAGAATGTATCAAAACAGGATGCAATGGGACTGGAACTGATATCAAAAGTGAACTTTCTGCGCTGGTGGGATGCTACGGCAAATGTGAATTTATTTTATGACAAAACAATGCCTTATGCAGAATTCAATACGGGTGATGTAGAGAACTTCAGTTGGAATGGGAATATCAATACCAATGTAAAGTTTACAAAATCCACCACCTTACAGGCTCGTGGTTTCTATCGTGCTCCGCGGAAATGGGTACAAGGTAGGATGAAGTCAATGGCTGGACTCGATGTAGCCGTACGTCAGGATGTGCTTGCAGGCAAGGGAAGTTTGATGTTCAATGTACGGGATGTCTTTAACACCCGCAGATTCCGTATGGAAAATAATTTGCCGACGCAGTTCATCCAAATGGAAAACCGTTGGATGCGTAGAATGTTTTCTTTGTCGTTCACATATCGTTTTGGCATTCAAGATTTGACTAAGAAAAGAGAGGATCGTGGAGCGGGAGACAACGGTATGGATGAAGGCATGCAGGGAGGCTTTTAAAAAATCAGATATTTTTCTACCTTTAGCGAATAACTAAACTAAAAGATGTGTTTTAACATGAAGAAAAGATTTATGTATATGATAGGCGCGGTCGTTTTATTATCCGCCACTATTTGTCAGGCACAAGATGCCACGACCGGTGACAATGTTCCCCCGTATGAATTGAATAACCTTCCGAAAGTTGATATTAACAAGTTTCCGAAAAATGCGGAAGGGGCCTATGTACTGTTTAATGGCAAATCGATGGAAGGTTGGCGAGGGTACAACAAAGATAAAGTTCCTGGAAAATGGATGATTGAAGACGGTGCATTGAAATTCTCCAGTAAAGGATCTGGATTGACCAAGGAAGATGGTGGAGATCTTATTTTTGCCTACGATTTCAGAAATTTTGAACTGGAATTTGAATGGAAGATTTCTCATGCAGGGAATTCGGGTGTATTTTTCTTAGCAAAAGAAGTAAAAGATCAAGCGATATACGTATCAAGCCCCGAATACCAGTTGCTGGATAACGACAATCATCCGGACGCAAAGCAGGGTGTTGACGGAAATCGCAAATCGGGTTCTCTTTACGATATGATTCCGGCTAAGCCACAAAATGGCAATCCAGCAGGAGAATGGAATAAAGCGAAGATTGTTGTAAATAACGGAAAAGTAACCCATTATCAAAATGGAGAAAAAGTAGTTGAATACACGTTATGGACGTCAGATTGGACGACTTTATTGCAAGCGAGTAAGTTCAGTCAAGAAAAATGGCCATTGGCATTTGAACTGTTAAATAACGTCGGCGGAGCATCTAAATCGGGTGTTATCGGATTTCAAGATCATGGTGATGATGTGTGGTTGAAAAATATTACCGTAAAGGTATTGTAACTTATACCGTAGAGATGCAATTATTTCCGTGAGTTGGGTTAGTTGCGTCTCTACATTTTTAAAAAACCTGTTGTAATTCTCCCAAATCCCGAATCATGTGATGAACATCTTGTGGTTGTTCGAGACCTATTGCATTAAAGAAGATCGCGTCTATGCCAGCATTTTGAGCACCTCGGACATCGGCATCGAGGTTGTCCCCGATCATGATAGATGTTTTTCGCTCTGCTTTCCCGTTCTGTAAGGCATGTTCGAAAATTCTTGGATCAGGTTTATTTACGCCGATTAATTCCGAAATTACAATTGTTTTAAAATAAGATTTTAATTTGCTGTGTTCCAACTTCTGTTCACAAGCTTCTTTGAAACCATTCGATATTAAATGTAATCTATATTTGCTTTGCAAATATGTCAATGTTTCGATAGCATTTGGAAAGAGATTTGTTTTGGTTGGGCAAATATGTAAATATTCCTCCTCAAAGGCCTTCGGAAATAGTTCGGGGTCAATACCTAACTGCGTAAATGTATCGGCAAACCGAAGTCGGCGTAGTGTGGGTTTGTCAATTTTTCCATGGTGGTATAACCCCCATAGCCGGTGATTATTGACGGTGTATGTTTCAATAAAAAGATCAGACTCAGCCTTTCCGGTCAATTTATCAAAACGGTATTTGGCATAAAGTTCATGTAAGGTTTCCTGTGCGTTTTTGTCAAAATCCCAAATCGTGTGGTCTAAATCGAAGAAAATATCTCTTTTGTGAAAAAACATGGCACAAAGATAACACCTTTCTTAACCTATTGTCATAATGCACCTACTATTTCCTTTCAGATTAACAAATGGTTATTTTTGCGTGACATTAATTTACTTGTATGAAGCGAGCGCTCGTCCTGTTTTATTTTCTGGTGTTTTATGCCATTACCCAATTGCTTTGGTGGGGATACCTGTTGGTTAATTACGAACCGGAACGCAAAGGGATGATCATCGGCGAAGGGCTTTTCTTTCTGCTGATTTTTATTTGGGGAGCCATGCGCTTAAAAAAGCTATTTAGCCGGGAGCATAAACAACAACAACAACAACAGAATTTTCTGTTGTCCGTAACCCATGAATTAAAATCACCTTTAGCTTCGGTGAAATTATACATCCAAACCATTCTAAAGCGTGACTTAGAACGGGAGCAACAGAAAGTTTTTCTTTCTAACTCCTTGAAGGATATTGAGCGATTGGACGATCTCGTCGAAAATGTATTGTTAACCACCAAATTGGAAAATAGAAGTTTTAATTTTCCAAAAGAAAACTTCAATTTTACAGAAGTAGTAGATAATGTGGTGGATAGGTTACAAAAAAATGCATGTAGCTCACAGATTATAAAACCCGATTTAGATGAGGGACTCATTATCCATGCCGATAAGTTCGCCATTACGAATGTGGTTACCAATTTAATTGAAAATGCAATTAAATATTCTCCTCCGTGTGCGACCGTGGAAGTGCAGCTTAAGGAGAGGGAAGACGATCGGATTATCTTTTCGGTTGCAGACCACGGACCAGGGGT
This sequence comes from Sphingobacterium micropteri, assembly GCF_014692515.1. Taxonomy (GTDB): domain Bacteria; phylum Bacteroidota; class Bacteroidia; order Sphingobacteriales; family Sphingobacteriaceae; genus Sphingobacterium; species Sphingobacterium micropteri. The sequence goes on from NZ_JACOIK010000005.1 coordinate 57,810, forward strand.
TGCCGAAGAAGAAAAAAAGAATATATTTAATAAGTTTTACCGGATAGGCAATGAGTCGACACGTAAAACTAAAGGCACGGGTTTAGGGTTGTATATAGTGAAGACAGTATTGCAAAAACACAACGCCTCTATTAAGGTAAAAGATAACACTCCATCGGGGAGTATTTTTGAAGTAACATTTGAAAATTATGCAAGCTAAGCAACGTATACTATTGGTGGAAGACGAGGAGCACTTGTTGGAAGCGATTAAATTAAATTTAGAATTAGAGGGCTATCGGGTAACCACAGCTACAGACGGAAAGAAAGCGTTGAAGATTTTCAAGGAAGAACGCTTTAATCTAATTATTCTGGACGTGATGATTCCGGAAATCGACGGCTTTCAGGTTGCCGAAACCATTCGGCTACAGAATACGGAAGTACCTATCATGTTTCTGACCGCTAAAAACAGCAGTGAAGATCGTATCACCGGTTTGAAAAAAGGGGCGGATGATTATTTGGTGAAACCTTTTAATCTAGAAGAGCTTATTCTTCGTGTTGGTAATCTGATTCGTAGAGGACTTAAATCAGACGATTTAAAGGAGTTTAATTCGTATACGATCGGTGATAAAACAATTTATTTTAACTCGTATGAACTCCATCATGCGGACGGTACGGTTACCTCGTTGACAAAAAAGGAAACGATGCTGTTGAAACTGTTGATTGAACGAAAAAATGAAGCTGTTTCTCGGGAGCAAATATTGGAAACCGTGTGGAATTATGATGTTTATCCATCCACGCGTACAATCGATAATTTTATTTTAACATTCCGCAAGTATTTTGAGCCAGATCAAAAACATCCTGTGTATTTTCATTCGATCCGTGGAGTAGGGTATAAGTTTACAGATACACCAACATAAGAGATAGATGAATACACGAGCGAGAATAATTGTCATCGGTATTGCGGTGACATTTCTTCTTTATGCAGTTTACGAGAAGCACTACAATATTTCGATTTATATTTTAGGGCTGATCGGATATTTCATATGGAGCCATTATCGTGAAGGCACCGTTTTCTTAGCTACCCAGGCGTTTCACAAACAAGATTATGAGAAAACAAAAGCGTTGTTGTCGGAAATTAAGGATCCAGACAAACTACGGAAGAGACGCCGGAATTATTATGAATTTATGATGGGAAATGTAGCCCTTAAAGAGGAACGGGTCGACGATGCCGAATATCATTTTCAATTAGCATCCCGTTTGCCGTGGAAAAGGGATGCCGAGAAAGGATTTGTATTGATCAATTTAGCAAACATCAGTTTGCGCAAACGTAATTACGATCGCGTACCCGTCTATATCGAGCTTGCCAATAAGCTTAAGCTTACGGAACGCCAAAAAGCGATTATTGAAAAAATAGAAAAAGAACTAAATAAACAGACCTAGTGGACAAAACTTTACAGAACGATTTATTGATTAGAGCTGCATTATCGCAGTCTACGGACAGACCTCCTGTTTGGATGATGCGTCAAGCTGGACGCTTTATGCCCGAATATTGGGAAATAAAGAATAAGTACAGTTTTTTAGAGATGTGTAAAACACCGGAAATTGCAGCAGATGTTACCATGCTGCCCGTAGATCTTTTGGATGTTGATGCGGCTATCCTATTTTCGGATATTTTGGTAACGGGAGAAGCCATGGGAGGAGAGTTGTCGTTTGAACAAGGTGTAGGTCCTCGATTCAGTAATCCCGTACGTACGCAGGCAGACGTGGACAGACTGGAAACCGATTGTGTGGATAAACTACAGTATGTGGCAGATGCAATTCGCGTGATACAGGAACGCTTGGCGGGACGTATCCCCTTAATCGGCTTTGCGGGTGCCCCATTCACTATTTTGAGTTATCTTGTGGAAGGAGGTTCGTCCAAAGACTTTAAACGAACAAAGTTATTGCTTAATAACGAACCGGCTTTAGCACATCAGCTTTTACAAAAAATTGCCGATGTAACGATAAACTATCTGAATATGCAAATCGATGCTGGGGTCAATGCTGTACAATTGTTCGATAGTTGGGCGTTAGCGTTGTCATGGAACGATTATCGTGATTTTTCACACTATTATAATAAATATATCCTAGCCAATATCAAGCGCACTGTTCCAGTGATTTCTTTCTGTAAGGGATCGTCGGTATTTGCGCCGATGATGGCAGAGGCAAATCCGGATGTAATATCTATCGATTGGAATGCGGACTTAAAAAATGTGAAGCAGGTACTTCCGGCGGGCGTTGCCGTACAAGGTAATTTGGATCCGTTTGTATTGTATGCGGATAAGAGTGTTATCGAAGACAAAATTTTGCAATTGTTTGAACGGATGCGTGGCGAGAATGGATTTATCTTTAATCTGGGACATGGTATTATGCCGGATATCCCGTTTGATAACGTGAAACATGCGATCAATGTGGTGAAGGGATTTCGCTATTAGCAAAATGAGTGAAATGGTGACAAGGTGAAGGTGATAAAGTGACAAGTAAATAGTGGAAGTTAGCTAACGATATAGTTGCTAACTGCTAATTAAATAAAATGATATATCTATACGCAAAAGCGTTGCATATTATCTTTATGGTCTGCTGGATGGCAGGGTTGTTTTACATGCCCCGTTTGTTCATCTATCATACGGAAGCAAAGCAGAAATCGGATATTGCATATCAGGTGTTGCATGAGCAATTCGTGGTTATGGAACGGAGGCTTTGGTGGGTAATTACCACACCGGCGATGTACATCACCGTGGCTACGGCGTTAACTATGCTTTATCTGTCGCCGGGTTTGTTAAGTCAGGGCTGGATGCATGTGAAGCTCACTTTTGTGGCAGTTTTGGTGTTTTACCACTTTAAGAGTCAGCAGATTATGGAGCAGCTAGCAAGAGGCGAATCGGTATGGACCTCCTCGCAGTTACGCTTGTGGAACGAAGTATCTACCATTATTCTTTTTGCTATCGTTTTTTTAGTTATTTTTAGATCGGCCATTGATTGGATTTATGGTGTGTTGGGTTTATTGGGACTGGCCGTGTTATTGATGATTTTAATCAAGTTATATAAGCGGTATAGGTCTCGTAATTCATGACGTGACTAGCTAATAATTACAAATAACGAATTAAACAAATGAAGAAAATCTTTCTATTGCTACTATTATCGGTAATCATGTCGCATGGAAAAGCACAAGATCATGCTTGGGCATTCGGATTCTACGGCGATGTACAATTAGAATCTCCGGATTATCAAGGGGCGTTTGGTATTCAAGGAAAGTACGATTTCGCCAAGCACTCCGCCATACAGGCGCAGGTGTACGGTCGAAATGGGTATGTTGCCGTAGGTGCTGATTATCTGTTATCATTGTTTGATAAAAGCCAAAGTAACTTTAATGTATTTGTTGGTGGAGGATTAAGCCAAGACTTTTACCGTTACAATGAGTTGATGGCAGACCAAGAACAAGTATTGCCTGAAAGAAGGGAGAACTTTACGGTCATAAATGGACAAGTCGGCGTGAGTTATTACTTTCCAGCAGTGAACCTATCCTTGTACACTGGATATAAATTGAAATACAATCTTGAATGGGAGGAAATACAACCGAACTATTTGATGTTTGGTGTGCGGTATCATTTGTGGTAAACTTACAAGGAATATGAAAAGGAGTGCTATGTTTTTTCATAGCACTCTTTTTTTACGTTATTTATTGAACTATTTTTAGTTCCTTCGTTTGTAAGTGTGTTTTTCCGAACATATCGGTAGCTCTTACCTGTATAGTGTGTTGGCCCACTTCCAACTTTCCAGGTAGTTTAGTTTCCCAGATGTGGGTAGATGGTGCCGCTGCTGATGGTCTGCGTCCATCCATTAAGGTTGCTGCGTTATCAAACTTCAATACGTTGAATTGATAACGAGGATCTTCTATTTCGGTGTGTTGCATTTTGATCCAGCTTTTACCATCGAGACTATATTCCACCACATCATTAGCGGAGCCGATAAAAAAGTTTGCATACAGGGTATGACGTCTGACGTTCCTTTGTTGCAATTCTGTTGGGAACGTAATGCTTAGCTGGTAATCATCGGGCTCACCTGCTACTTTGTAGTCAACTGTATAAGTATTGCCATTTATGTTCAAGATGGCGTAACCTTTTGGAGTCCCGTCACGCATCGTTGATGCAGGTACACCCTGTTTATTTTTTAATCCCGAATACCAATCACCTGAAGTAGTACCTACATTATATTCGTGGTGCGGCTTCTCCTGTTTCCAGCCATCATCTTTGGTGTAAAAATTATGTCTTTGGAGATGCGTATGTGCAGATAGGGAAAGCGTATTGGGGTATTCTGCCAATAAATCGAATAAACGCTGTCTATCTTCATCTCGGAAAACATTGGAATTTTTGTGCAATAAAGGTATATGAAAGGCTAGCACAATCAATTTATCTTTCGGGACAAACTTCAAATTGTTTTCTACAAAGTCTAGTTGATCTTTTCGGAAACCACCCAAATAGCCTTTTCCTGTGCGGGGATTAGGGTATAAAATGTTATCAAGGATGATAAAATGTGCATCTCCGTAATTAAAAGAGAAGTTATTGGGGCCGAAATTGCTTTCATATGTTTCATCAGACAATATATCTTCCTGAACATCATAATTCATGTCGTGGTTCCCCATTACGTTAAACCAAGGAAGACCAAGCTTACCTACCGTTTCTATGTAAGGGCGGTGTAAAACCAGATCGTCACCCACTAAATCCCCTAAACTTAGACCAAAAGAGAACTTCTCTTTATCCACAATATCCTGTATAATACCCCTATCAAAATAATCGATCTCATCCAAATTGTATGCCTGTGGATCACCGAAGACCAGTGCACTAAAATTCTTTTGCTCGTTGACATCTTTTTGTAAAGCAAAATCGACAGATTTAGGTAGTTTCCCGGTTGGTTTACTGCCTTCATACTTTAGGTTAGGTGACCCTGCCGGTTTGTGGATATAATAAAATTTTGGCTTGTTATTTTCGTCCACTGGGAACTGATAGCCGTTGGGTTTGATAACAAAAAAAATACTATTATCCCGCGCTGGAATGTTGTATCGCCCTGATGCATCGGTAAGGACAACATCTATCCCGTTGCTGACGGCAACTTGTGCTACCCCTTTTTCTTTTGCATCCCTTTTACCGTTCAGATTTGTGTCCTCATAAACTATTCCTTTGGCAATCTCTTGTCCGTAGACGAAGTTTGAAATAAAAAGCCCGGCAAGGAGTGTAGTGAGTTTTAAATTCATATTTTTAGTTGATAAATTTTTCTTTTTACAAAAGTCACTTTTTAAAATTAACAAATCGTAGCGGTATGTTTAAGATTATATTAAGTGATATTATACCAACCTTAACAGTTCGGGATATAACTATTGGAATTGTATCCGTTCAGTATGATGATCTTTCGTAATGTGCCGATTACTGTACAGGGTATCTACCGCCACTTGACAATAATAGCACAAAAAAGCTATGGCGCTTTTATTTTTTAAATGGGAAGTTGCGTTATATAACTCGGATCACCTTCATGAACCGCTTTTTGTAGCTGCCTTCCAACGACGTTTCGGTAACCGCGTACGCTTTACCGGAGCTTGCATGGATAAAGCGTAATTCTTCCCCCTTGTTATTTGACAAAACAATACCGACATGACCTACTATTCTTTTTGCTGAGTTGGTACCGGTAAAAAGGATGATATCACCGGCTTTGGCCTCCGTTAACGAAATGTTGTCACCGGCTTGTCCGATAGCAGAAGAGCTTCTGGGCAATGTTATACCAAACTGTTTAAATACATAATGGACAAAGCCAGAACAGTCGAACCCTTGAGATGGACTCGCTGCGCCATATTTATATTTGACTCCCAATAGTTTCTTGGCAAACGTAATAAGACTTTGTTCGGCAGGATCATTATGCGTATAATCTATAGTAGATTTCGTAGAAGAAACAGCTTTTAACGAAATGGCCATGATCAAAAAAAAGACCATGAGGCAGTTTTTTCCTATGTAGTGTGCTGCATTCATGTTAACAAAGATATGGAAAATATAATAACTGCCGTATGTTGCATTTCGTCTCCAAAAAAAGCATTGATAATTTTTTCGTCCCGTACCAATAACAAAGAGGGTTACATTTTTACGTGTAACCCTCTGATAATCCAGTAGCGGGGAGCAGGATCGAACTGCCGACCTCAGGGTTATGAATCCTGCGCTCTAACCATCTGAGCTACCCCGCCGTTTTTCGTGATGCAAATATAGCAATAAGTCGCCATTTCCAAAGGCAAAAAATATTTTTTTTGTTTTCATAAACAATCGATGTAAAAAATAATTCTGTTATTCTGTTTTGAATCACAAAATAAAATTGTATACTTACCGACAGACAAAATAGCTTGGTTTTTTAATTAACCAAAACAAACTATATGGAAAAGAAAGTAGAAATTCACTTAGAGTATATTATAAATTCATCACCACGAATTTTGTTTCCTTTTATCCATGAGCCGAATGCATTGGCGCAATGGTTTGCTGATGACGTCAATTACAAAGAGGGTATCTATGAGTTCATATGGGACGACGAGATGAATCGGGCCAAATTAGTCTCGGTAAAGGAGAATAAAAGTGTACGTTTTCAATGGCTGGAGGATGAGCCTTATTATTTTGAAATAGAGATTATACAAGATGAATTAACCAATGACGTAGCACTTGCCATCACCGATTTTGTAAAGCCTGATAATTTGGAAGATAGGAAGCAAATATGGAACAATTCTGTCGGCTATCTGCAGAGTGTCATAGGCGCATAAGTTAAGATTACTACCGAAAAAAATAGTATCTTTGTAGCCATATTGCGATGATCGATAAGAGGTGATATGAAGAAGATACACTTATTAATTTTACAAGCATTTATTAGGCCGTTCATGGTATGTTTTTGTATCGTGATGTTTGTGCTATTAATGCTTTTTTTATTTAAGTATATCGATGATCTCATCGGGAAAGGTTTCGAGTGGTATGTATTGATGGAACTTATCGGTTATCAGTGTGCTGTCCAGTTGTCTATGGCATTGCCACTTTCTATGTTGCTCTCCTCTATTATGACTTTTGGTAACCTTGGAGAAAGTTATGAATTGGTTGCCATCAAAGCTGCCGGATTTTCCTTGCGAAAAGCCATGACACCACTTATTGTGCTGGTTACGCTATTTGCGGGAGGTTCTTTCCTGTTTTCCGATTACATACTACCCGTGGTCAACTTGAAAATGGGCTCGTTATTGTGGGATGTGCGCAATAAGAAAGCTGATTTTCTGATTAAACCCGGAATCTTTAATAAATCTATTCCCGGTTATTCTATTCGCGCCAAGAATAAAAGTGAGGACGGGACAATATTGTATGATTTGATGATTTATGACCATCGCACCGGTAATACAGCGAATAATGTGCTGTTGGCAAAAGAAGGTTTTATGCATAATTCTGCCGACAATAACTACATGATATTGCGACTGAGAGATGGTGTCCGATACGAAGAATCACGCGTTAAGAATGCTAAACGATACGATCCACGACAGCAATTTACACGTTTCCGTTTTGCCGAAACAGAACAGAAGTTTGATATGGAAGCCTTTCAGATGAAAAGGACGGATGAAAGTTTATTTAAGTCTCATCATTCCATGCTCAACTTAAAGCAGCTTAAATTATACACCGATTCGAATCGCTTGCAACTGGATAGTATTTCCCGGCAGATATTATCGGAAACGCAAAGCTACGTCTCTTATTTTTCTCCTTATTATCGAGTCGACACTGTGCAACAGGCAACGGTGAAAGAATTTCGCGATTTCGTGACCGATTACGTGCCAGAAGACCAGCGCCGAGGTATCATCAGCAACGCATTGAGCCAAGCGCAGCAGATGAACAGTGTGTTGGAAATGAAAGATATTGAATTTCGAGCTTTTGCCGATAGAGATATTCGTTACCACATTGAATTTCATAGAAAGTTCACGTTAGCGGTGTCCTGTCTATTGCTTTTTGCTATAGGTGCACCGCTAGGTGCAATTATCCGCAAAGGAGGACTTGGTTTGCCTGTTGTGGTAGCTATCATTTTCTTTCTGATATATCACATTATATCCACGATGGCCGAAAAGGCAGCAAAAGACGGGAGTATGGATCCGCTTATTGGAATGTGGATGGCGATTATTGTGCTTACACCGTTGGCGGCATTTTTAACGTATAAGTCAACAACAGATTCGGCTTTATTTGATGCGGATCAATATAAGCAGAAAGCGGAGCGGGCCTGGAAATGGGTCATTTCTAAATTTAATAGAAAGAAAATATAACATAGGGATTTTGCGGGGATATTCCATATGACCTTTAAAAGACAAATTATTTACATATGAAATCTACCTTTGCATAGATTAAGCGCATACGAAGATGGAGATAAAATTAAATACAATAGCGGAGGCTATCGAAGATATTAAGGCGGGGAAAGTGGTCATTGTGGTGGATGATGAAGATCGGGAAAATGAAGGCGATTTTGTTACAGCTGCCCGGAACGCTACACCCGAAATAATAAACTTCATGGCAACGCACGGTAGAGGGCTCGTATGTGTTCCGCTGACGCAAGAACGTTGTGAAGAGTTGGATCTGGGCTTGATGGTGGGGCAAAATACGGCGGTTTATGAAACCAATTTTACAGTTTCCGTCGACTTGCAGGGATACGGATGTACAACGGGTATATCCGCGTCTGATCGATCGAAAACCATTCAAGCATTGATAAACCCTGATATTAAACCGGAGGAATTGGGTCGTCCGGGACATATCTTTCCGTTAATTGCCAAAGATGGTGGCGTATTGCGACGTACAGGTCATACGGAAGCTGCTATTGATCTGGCGCGTTTAGCTGGATTTGAACCTGCCGGTGTATTAGTAGAAATCTTAAAAGAAGATGGAGAAATGGCGCGTCTTCCGGATTTAATCCCCGTAGCCGAGCGGTTTGACCTTAAAATTGTTAGTATTCAGGATTTAATAGAGTACCGGCTGAAACATGACTCCCTTATCCAGGAAGAGGAGACGGTTCAAATGCCTACGCAATGGGGCGACTTTAAGTTGAAAGCATTCACGCAAAAAAATACAGGCGAGCAACACCTCGCTTTGTTCAAAGGAGAGTGGAAAGAAAACGAGCCAATTTTAGTACGGGTACACAGCTCTTGTATGACGGGTGATATTTTTGGATCGTGTAGATGTGATTGTGGACCACAGCTTCATAAAGCTATGGAGATGATTCAGAAAGAAGGTAAAGGTATTGTTGTTTACATGAATCAAGAAGGGCGTGGAATAGGTTTGGTAAATAAACTCCATGCATACCGTTTACAAGAGGAGGGGGTAGATACGGTGGACGCTAATCTACAACTGGGGTTTAAACCCGATTTACGTGATTATGGAGTAGGTGCGCAGATTTTACGTCATATGGGCGTTTCCAAAATGCGCTTAATGTCCAACAACCCTACCAAACGTGCAGGACTTGTAGGTTATGGTTTGGAAATCGTGGATAATGTGCCGATAGAAATTGAGCCCAATCCATATAATGAGTCCTACCTCAAAACAAAAAGAGACCGAATGGGGCATTCCATCATGAAGAATTTATAGGAAAAAGGCGCAAAGGCGCCTTTTTTTGTGAAAATTTAAAAGCAAAGTCCACAAAATTTTTAATTTAGCAGCGCATCGATTTGCTAAACAAGTTAGGGGTATCATGAAAGGAAAACAAATATTGTTAATTGAAGATGAGAAAAACGTCGCCGATGTCATCATTCAAGGGTTGGAAGAGGATGGAGCTTCCGTTTTACATGCCACGAATTATGAACGTGCACTTCATCTATTGCAAACAAATAATATAGATATTGTTATCTTGGATGTTCTGCTCCCCGAAACAAATGGCTTGGATATCTGTAAAAATTTTCGCACATTAGGATACACTAACCTGCCTATTCTAATGGTTACCGCGCTTGGCGGACCAGAAAATGTGGTTTTGGGACTCGACAGTGGAGCAGATGATTACCTGTCCAAACCATTCAAGCTGATCGAACTTAAAGCAAGAACGCGCACATTAATACGCAGAAACCATGAAATGTCGAAGCAATCAAACGTTGTTGAAACACAGCGATATATTTATAAGTTTATCGAAATTGATGATTATAAGAAGATCGCTTATGTAAACGGGCAAGAGCTTAACTTAACGGCGACAGAATACCGTTTGCTTTTGCTTTTTATCCAATCGCCACAAAAGGTCTTTCAACGTAGTGAATTATTAGATAAAGTATGGGGAATTAATTTTGATATCGGATCTAATGTTGTGGATGTATATGTTAATTATTTGCGTAAAAAGATAGAGAAAGCGACACCTGTAAAAGCTATACATACGATTATCGGCATGGGATATGTATTAAAAATAGAAGACTAGATGAGAAGTTACAACAAAACGTTATATGCGTTGATTACTATCTTAGTGATTTATACCGTTTCTTTTGTGGCATTTATCATGTACTCGATCACCAATTTTGCCTTTTCTGATTTTTACAAACGCTTGGATTTACGCCGAAACCTCGCTGCGGAACAAATGTGGAATGGAAAAGAAAATCGGACAGATTGGTCGCTGGCCTATGTGGAAGAATTAAATAATCAACGAGAGTTTATCGTTGAATTTGATGAAAAAGCGAATATTATAAACAACAGTGGATTTAATGTATCCTTATGGGAAAAGGTGGATAAACAAGGGGAAGCTAATTTTAAGGAAGGGAACACTTTTTATTCGACAAAATTTTATCAGCAACAAGGCAAAAACTATATTGTCGGCGTATCAGCAGAAAATTATTTCTATACACATCATTTGCGTTATTTACAAAACTTGCTGCTGATTGCACTTATTTTAGGGGTTTTATTTGTCATTGTCGTTTCGCTACTGGTGAAGCGCTCTTTTATCAAGCCTATTCACGGACTGATTGATGAAGTGAAAAAAATTGGTTCTGAAAATTTGTATCTGCGATTGAGTGAAGAAAAATATAAAGGCGTGTTGCATAAGTTAGCCAATACATTTAACAGAATGCTCAATCGTGTTGAAACATCTTTTGAAACCCAGAAAAATTTTATCAGCAATGCGTCGCATGAACTCAATACACCATTAACGTCAATTATCGGAATTGCAGATCTTACGCTTTCTAAAGAGCGAACAGTAGAAGAATATAAAAAAGCGATGCAGAAGATCGTTGATGCAGCGGGAAACTTGGAGAAAAAAACGAATGCATTATTGTTGCTCGCCAGAACAGGATATGAAAAAGACAATAAACTCAATTTTAAACCTGTTCGTATCGACCAGATTATAATGGATGCAGAAATGACCGTCAAAGCCATCAACGAGCGATTTCATATTAAAACTGATTTTAGTATGCTCCCCGACGATAGTATGAAACTCAAAGTAAATGGGCTCGCACCTTTGCTTCAGTTAGCTATTTCTAATGTCGTTTCCAATGCCTGCAAATATTCACCGAATCAAACGGCTTATGTCGCACTTGGTGCTTTTGAAAATGGTGTTCTTATTTTGATTAGAGATGAAGGTATTGGCATTCCAGAAAAGGAACTCTTGTATATTTATGATCCCTATTTTCGAGCTTCCAATACACAAAATTTTTCAGGATACGGTATCGGGTTACCTTTAGCACGGAATATCATCAAGATGCATGATGGCGAGTTATCCGTTACGTCAGCTCTGGGAAAAGGAACAACAGTACGCATAGAGTTACCCACTTATAGCCCTATTTAATGCCTTTTTAATATGGCAGTCCTCTTTTAATCCCATTTTAATTTTTGTGTTGAAAGTTTAATGAAATTCTAATTAGGGTTTCATGCCGTTGCTATGCCACAGACTTACTTTTGTATCAAAACAATAAGAAGTCAATGATACAACGTGTGCTTATCCCAACAGATTTTACCGTTAACTCGCTACGAATCGCTTTGGAGTATTTAGAAAACAGTGACAACGAACAAGTGGAGCTGGTGTTGGCCGGTGGATATAATCTTGGTGAATCCATTAGTATGTTATTGGGATTTACATTGGACGATCATCTTGCAGAGGTACAGGATGAAGATTTTCTGAAAGCATGTGAGATGATAAAATCACGTTTTAAAAATAAGGTAGTGGAGATGTATGCTGATTTTATGATTTCAAAAAATAAACGCTATGTAAGTAACTATCTAAAAGGACGTCAATTCGCCCGAATTGTGTTACCAGACGCATTTGAATTTAAGCATACGAAGAACAGTTTTGACATTGTCGATATGTTTAATAACATACAGCTGTCCAATATGCCCGAAGTCATAACAGTTTCTATGGGCGAAGCGAAACTAAAGGGACAGGATACGTTGGATGGATTTTTCTTTCGAAAAAAATGGAGACTCAGTTATGAATAGAGATGTGTTAGTAAACCTTAATTACTTGTTGGTAGCCCTTTTACTGATTGGCGCATCCTTGATTGTTATGCATTTTGAAAGCCCTGAACGCCTTATTCAAGGAGAGTGGGTGGAAAAGGAATGGCGGTTGGAAAAAGATAATATCAGTGCAAGCTCCGACTTGCAGTTGCAAGTGGGATTAAAGAAGGAAATTTTACGTAATGTGGAAGATCTACATCTCGGTATTTGGAAATTTTATGAGGACGGGACGCTACAATCAGAAACATCTGAACAGAACAGTGAGATTGAGTGGTTTATTAAAGGACGAGGACACGTCTTGGAACTTCGTAAAGCGGGTAAGCAGATCGAAAGTTTTCAAATTCAGCAAATCAGTAGAGATCGGCTGGTTTTGCACTTAAACTTCGATCTACAGGTCAAAGGTATTATCGAAATCGTTTTGGAAAGAAAGGAGCAATCAAACCAATATGCTAAGAAAGTATAGTAATCATCGGACACAATCTGATAATGTGAAATTAGGCGCGTTGACTGCTTTTTCGGCAGGGATGGTAAATGTTGCTTCTGTGACTGTCTTTTTTGCATTTACATCTAATATAACAGGGTATTACGCCGTGCTAGCTCAAGAGATAAGCAAAGGGAACTGGTATCAAGGCGCTGTGGTACTATTGTGGGTATTGTTGTTTTTTATCGGAAGTTTTTTATCGAATTTTGTGATTATTCAAGGTAAAGGACGTTGGAGTCAATATATTTCACATGCAATTCCCGTTATTTTAGAGTTTTTGAGTATTCTATTTGTAGGGATTTACCTAGATATCTTTTACGAAAACTCCTTGAAGGAAACAGAGATTCTTGTCGGTGCTTTGTTATTTGCTATGGGATTACAAAATGGGCTTACGGCAAGTATATCAAATTCTGTTGTAAAAACGACTCATCTTACGGGACTCACGACCGATTTGGCTATTCTAGTTTCAATGTTTAGTAAGCGTGAAAACAGACATAATAAGGCATTGGTCGACAAATTTCATCTGCTTCTTACTATTATGATGGCCTATGTGGCCGGAGGATTGTTTGGAGGAGTTGGCTATTTATATCTGGAAAATGGAACGTTCTATCTCACTTGTGCCATTCTATTGATTATCGCTCTATACGATTTTTATAAAATAGGACGAATAAAGCGTATATTCGAGAGACGAAATAAAGAAGTTGTGCCCGTGTGATTTTTTGATCTGGATATTAATTTGCAATCTTTTCCAGTAATACGTCCTTTTGTGGTGTATCCTTCAACATATTTACAAAATAGTTTGCATCACGCAAATTGTTTATGTTTCTTGTTGATAGATATTTATCTACATAATAATTCGCTTGATCATAAAGGTACTTTCTGCAATCGAAATTAATGCTCACTCCATCTTTATAAGTGCCGTATGACAATCCTGTTACGCTGCTGTTAGATGTGACAGATAGTATATTTTCCAACGGAAGACCGGAGAGGTTGAGCGTTAATGATGGATAATAGAAGTGTTTTTCCTCGGGGAATTTGATGTTAATCTTGATTATACCCTCATTCTTGACCATTTTTATGTCGCAATGATGCCTATAATAATTGTATTCATAATACTCCTCTTGAGATGGGAACCATAGCGAATCCATACCGTCCTTTCCGTATTGCTCGTTCAACCACAACAGTAATTGCACAAAGTCATTGTCTGTCTCATGTAAGCCTACATACACCGCTTTACGGTCATTTAGCTTTGCATACATTTGGTTGATGACCATTTGCTTAACTTCAGATGTTGTAGCAAAAACTCGCTCTACCACCGTTCCTGTCAGATCAGAATCTATCCGATAAGGGATTAATTGCAGGCCGCCGGCCTGTGCCGTCAGTGTTTGTATATCTTCATATTGTTGTGCTGCGGCCAAATAATTTTTATTGCCATTGGGTTCGGCCATAAATTTAATTCCCCTTCCATCCAATGAGTCAAGAACAATGTCTTGCGAAATCATTAAATGGGATACCAGTTCACTAACGTTGGAAACATCATCCGCTTTGACATCATGAAAGGCTATTCCTGTGCCGTAATTAAGCATTTCCCGTACATTATTCCAACGCAAGCCCGACTTCATATAGAAGCGGAAATAATGAGCATCAAAACCCCGATTAACGTCTACGGCTGCTGACATAAAATCCCATTCCGGAGCAAGTGTCGTGGTAAAATGAAAACGTACTTCCTTACCGTGACCATCCATGCTGCCCAATGTTTTTCCAAGTGCAAAGGTATTTGGCGGTAGATCGTCTGCTTCAAGCTGTTCGATATCATAATAATAATTTCGATCAGACCCCGTCGAGGTAATAGGGCGGCCATTTATGGCAGCCCAGGTTTTGCAAAATGCCGACTGCTTACAATCGTCTTGTGTCAACATAAAAAGCAGACTCTTATTGTACTTCAAAGGAGGAATAGAGAGCGATAGGTCATTTAATGTTGCGGGATCCAAGCCATCAACAGCAATTGTTATTTCTGCTTCTGGTCCGGTAATCTCTTCTGCCCACGGATAAGAAAAAGAACGATACGTATCTATCGGCTTCTCTTCCGTAATGGGTGTGTTATCGTTGTCCGTGTCTTTATAAAGATCTTTTTTAATACATGAACAATATAATAACGTAAAAAAGATTAGTAAGAACTTATTCATAATAAACGATAAATTATTGGATATGCCTATACAATTTTTTGAAAGTAGTCGATGGTATTTCGAAGTCCCTCTTCCAATTGAATTTTTGGTGTCCATCCAAGCACTTGTTTAGCTAATTCAATGTTTGGTTGGCGCTGCTTTGGATCATCCATCGGGAGCGGCATAAATTTAATTTTGGATTTGGAATCCGTGAGTTCAATTACTTTTTCCGCAAGCTGCAACATGGTAAACTCATGCGGATTACCGATGTTTACAGGGCCAATAAAGTCTTCCGATTCCATCATTTTGACCATACCGTCGATTAGGTCATCTACATATTGGAAACTACGCGTCTGCGTTCCATCTCCGTAGATTGTAATATCCTCTCCTCGAAGGGCTTGTACAATAAAATTAGAGACGACACGTCCGTCCTGCGGGTGCATTCTTGGACCATATGTATTGAATATGCGCACAATCTTAATATCGACCCGATGCTGACGATGATAATCCATAAAAAGCGTTTCTGCACATCGTTTACCTTCATCATAACAAGAACGAATGCCAATAGGATTTACATTGCCCCAATAACTCTCTTCCTGAGGATGAATTGTTGGATTACCGTATATCTCACTTGTAGAAGCCTGTAATATACGAGCATGCACACGCTTTGCTAACCCCAGCATATGAATCGCTCCCATCACCGAAGTTTTGATCGTTTTAATAGCATTATACTGATAGTGTACCGGACTTGCTGGACAAGCAAGGTTATAGATCTGGTCTACCTCGGCTAAAAACGGTTCGGTAATATCATGTCTGATTAACTCGAAATAAGGATCATTCAGCAGATGGACTACATTTGACTTGTCCCCGGTGAAAAAATTATCAAGACAAAGCACCTCATTTCCTTCTTTCAAAAGCTTTTCACAAAGATGTGAACCTATGAATCCTGCTCCCCCCGATACGAGTATGCGTTTACGCGTAATATCCATTTTTATTATAATATTTGTTCATCAGACAATATCCTCGGTATTTTAAAACCGAAACATGATCCTTCACCTTCTTTTGACCTAAAATAAAATTCTCCATGGTTAATGGTAACAAAATGCTGTACGATCCAAAGCCCCAAGCCAGTCCCTCCTTCCCGTGCCGTACCGAGGGCGTACGTTCCATATATTTTTGCCCGTAACTTATCTTGTGTTTCCATCGACATACCGACTCCACGATCCGTTATCTCGAATACCGCCCATTTATCTTCTGTATAGAGATTTATCAAAATACGTCCCGATTGCTGACTGAATTTTATAGCATTAATAATTAAGTTACGTAATATACTTTTCATAATATCTACATCAAAAAGAATTTCGATATTATGTTGCAATTGTAGTTGTATAGCTACATCTTTTAATTTCGCTGTCGGTAATAAAACCTCTGTGACACCAGCTATCGTTTCGTCAAATATAAATGATTGAGACATGGAGGTTTGTATGCCCATATTTGATTTTGTCCACTTTAATAAATTATCTAATAGACAAAACAGCTGTTCGGCAATGTCACTTCCCGAATATAGCATGTCCACGATTTCTGCAGGTAACTGATTTTCTTCCGCTTTTGACGTTAATATATTAAGAATCATCTTGAGTGACGAAATGGGGGAGCGGAGATCATGAGCAACAATCGAATACAGCTGATTTCTACTCTCCATTGTCTCTTTAAGACGATCCTTTTGTTCTACAATAATATTCCGAGAATGTATTAATGATATCTGGTGTTTAATCCGCCGTATCAGTTCCGGTGGGTTAAATGGTTTCGTCACGTAATCGCAGGCACCTAAATCGAACCCTTTAATAATATCATTTGGAGAATTTAATGCGGTGATAAACAAAATCGGAATATCCCGAAGTTTCTCGGTGGACTTCAGTTTTTCTGTCAACTCAAATCCACTAACCTCGGGCATCATAACGTCCATCAATATGAGATCGATCCTATTTTTATCCAAAATAGTTAAAGCTTCCTCGGCACCCGCCGCGGCGTAAATGCGAAAACGCTCTTCTTCCAATATGACCTGTAATAGCATCACATTTATCTCATTATCGTCAACGATAAGTATGCTGTAATTTGAAAAAATGACTTCCATATCGAACTTTTCATACCTTCCGCAAGGCAGATGTAAATATAATTTTTTGTAACCAGCTATTTGTTAATAGAAATGGTAGTAAATGGAAAAACATGTTTATTGTTACATTTGTTTTAAGAATTTGAAATCAACGAGTATAGGTGCGTGATCACTATAATCAATTTCTCCTATATTGTACGCGGTTGCACGCAGTGTCTTGTCATCGTAAAATACGTGATCTATTCGGAACAGTTTTCGGAAATTAATATAACTGTAGGAATATCCTCGACCTGCTTCTGAAAAAGCATCCCGTAGTTTACCTTTTATCGTTTGATACGTATAAGAAACGATAGGTGTATTAAAATCGCCACAAACGATAACAGGATATGCTGACTCCTGAATTTCCCGATATGCTTTTTCTGCCTGCAGGCCTCGATAAATCATATTGTCCGACATGATATCGAAAGCATTTAAAGTTGTTGATTTACCGTTATTATTGTTCAGATGATTCCATCCCGTAGTCTGTAAGTGATAATTGAATAGCCGTAGTGTATCTTGGCCGACAGTCACGTTAGCGACCAATCCACTATTCGGACGTTCATCAAAGGATACTGTCTTCACATAATTTAATGGATATTTACTTAATATCGCTAATTGTAGGTTGCCGTCCTTGACATCCGTCAAAATACAATAAGGCATCGTCGGGAATAACTGCTTCAAATCCCGTGTTTTGTGTGTTTCAGGGATTTCTTGCAGACAGATGATATCGATATTTTCTTCTTGGATAAACGTTGAAATAAATTCTGCAGAGGGCAGATTGTAATCCATCTTTAACTGTCGGACATTATATGTCATGAGTCTTAGAGCTGGCGTGTCTTTTTCGGTATTTGAATAATTCCAACGAAACTTAGCCGAAAAATAATGACTATTTGCCAAAAGGACGACAACCGACAAAATCGCATATGATTTATGAAAAACCAAACCGACAAAAAATAAAATAATATGGAAAATCAATAAAAACGGAAGTATCAACCCTATCCATTGAAAAAGGAGAAAGTCTATGGGCGAGATATAATACGCTAAAAAAGAGCAAGAAGTTATCAATCCTAAGAGAGTTAGTAGTCCTCCAAAGAAAATTTTACGTACCTGAAAATTCTTCACAATAAATAATCAAATCAAATCAAATCCTGAAAAAGGTTATTTCACGTCACTTAAAGGTATATAAACTTTGAATATTGAACCCTTGCCTTCTTCTGATTGCACGACGATACGACCATTCATCTGTTCTATGATACTCTTGCTTATTGCCAGTCCCAGACCCGTGCCTTGGGCAACACTGTTAGCCTTCCAGAATCTGGTGAAAATATCTTCTAATTTATCTGGAGATATGCCAATACCCGTGTCTGTGACCGATAATATTAATGATTCTGAAGAAATGGTATATCCCACATGGATTTCTCCTGTGTCGGGAGTAAATTTAATGGCATTAGAAATGAGATTGGTCAACACTTGTAATAGACGCCCACGATCCAAACAAACCGGTTTATCATCTTCGAGTAGATGAAAATAAAGATTAGGTCTTGCGATGGGTTGATTGAAGCTTTTCTCTAGTTCTCTCAAAATACCATGTAACGATATAGACTCCGTATGAAATTGCAATTTTCCCGATTCTAAATGAGACATTTCTAAAACATCTTGCACCAAACGGAGAAGCTGATCGCTATTCGAACTAACAATCTGACCATATTCTTGCCGGAGTTCGGCATCTTCGGTGTTTGCGATTATCGTGCTAAACCCTACAATAGCATTCAAAGGAGTGCGGATTTCATGGCTCATATTGGAAATGAAAGCTGATTTAAGCTGTTCCGATTCTTCGGCGGCCTCTTTGGCTTTCATCAATTGCTCTTCATACCGCAATTGGTCAGAAATATCTCGACGAATTGTCCATACGATTTCATCGCCCGTTCCATTCTTAACTAGAAAAGAGCGGCACTCGGAGGAAAAGATATTTCTCTCTGGATAGGCGTAGTCACATCGATATTTATAAAAACCTTTTCTGTCCTTCAATTCGTGTATGATTTCTTCCCATTGCTCTTGCGAGGAAAAGTTTTTCAGCACGTCGGATATGGGTAATGTAAAAATACGTTGACTATGAGGGATATGGTTTTGGAATCGACATTCTTTATTGGCGAACACTAAGGTTCCATCAAGATGATTGGCATGAATGCTGTATGGGGCATTAAATACGACAGAAAGTATCATTTCAAGCTCAATTCTATTTTGGATCAAATCCGTTACATTTTGTGAAAATCCGCTGATAAGCCATTCATCATTTTCTAAATGTCTGCTGTATTTTGTGCTGACGACATACTTAATCTTTTTGCCTGGGACAGAAATTCTATATTCGACCACCTGCCGTTCATTCTTATCGACGAAAAAGAAATTATATACCTTTCTTTTGTCGTCGGGATGGACAATTTCTAAGAACTCTTCAAGAGGTAAAAACACCGGATCCAGTACATCTTTCCGATTAACATTTAAAAAGCCGGAATACATCATTTGTTGCGTTGCGGTATTGTATGTCCAATGGCCAATGTGGGCTTCCTTCTCGACCTCTAATAATGTTGTGAGTGCAGCCTTCAACCTACGTTTCATATTACTCCGGCGCGTAATATCACGATATTGACAAAGGAGACGATCATCATCAAACTTCTGTATGATAAATTTGAAATAATACATCTGCTCACTTGTTGGTAAATCATAGTTATTGTTTGATTCTTGTCCTGTTAATCGACAAAATTCCAATTCCTGGCCGATGATTTTCGCTGTTTCGTAAGGAAGCAAACTTAAAAAATCTTTACCAATAAGTTCTAGCCGAGGATTTAATACTGGATTGTCGGTTTTTACAAGGGCATCTAGACAGATATTATTGTTGTCGAGTACAATCAGTGTATCGCAGGTCATCTGCAAAATTTTCTCCACAAACTGTATATCGCGCAATATTCCTTTTTGCATATGTTTCACATAAAAGTTACCGACGTTTGGTTTTTTCCCATGAACCTTTCTGTTGGTTGGTTAATAAATAGATAATGCCTTTTAAAGCGTTTACATTCATAAATATAAAATAATAGGGGACGAAAAAAAAACTGGATACATTCGAATCAGACTTTTTTAACATACCTATATAGGCACAAAAATAACATATGCTCTGCAGTCCAAAAATGACGAAGAACACATAGTTTTGTGATGTATCCATGATTCCGAGAACGAGCGATAGTGGCCACAGCATGAATAGGGCAAGAGGGGCTATACTCCATCGGAGCACACGATGGGACACATATTGAAAGCTCAACCGACCATATTTAAAAATATTTAGCAACGGTAAAAGTCTTTGCATGGATTGCCATCCACCGGCAGCTATTCTTTTTTTTCGCTTACCTTCTTCATGCATGTCGAACGAACCTCTTTCTACAGCGTAGGCATTTGGTGTATAAGCTATCCGATAACCTTTTTGCACTATTCGCATAGAAAGCATAAAATCATCCAGTAAGGTGTCTTCCGGCATCTTTTTAAACAAGGATGTCCGGATAGCAAACAATTCTCCTGCAGCACCAACAGTAGAATAATATTGGAAGTCCATTTTTTTTAAAAAAGATTCATATTTCCAATAAACACCTTCTCCCTTGGATGAAATGGTATCTTCATCTTCAAAAGCAATTCTTTTTTCTCCCGCCACACAACCTATGCTGGAATCCTGAAACTGCCGTATGATTTGCTTAAGAGCGTCTTCGTTGAGCATACAATTTGCATCCGTAAAAATCACAAATGGTGTGGTTACATACTGCATTCCATGATTGATTGCCGCGGTTTTGCCTCGACGCTCTGGCGAATGAATAACTTGTACCTCGGGATAACGATGTAATAATGTGTCGCTATGATCCGTACTACCGTCAATCACCCACAAAATACGTAACCGATCTGAAGGATATGCTAATGAAAGGCAATTGGCCATCTTTTCGTCGATGATATCCGCTTCATTGTAAGCTGTGATGAATAAGGAAATAAGAGGGAGTTTCTCTTCTTGTAAATCTATGTCATCTATCAATTTATAGGGAGCTAATTTGGCTAAGATATAAATCAAGATACCGTATCCTATATAGGTGTAAAAGACAATAAATAAACATACCCAAAATGTAATTATTAACATGATGTCAGGCTATTTTGTCTTGTCGATTAGATTGGATTCTTCATCCCGGTACTTCGTTGTTCGGCTAAAAAGACTTGGGAAACTTTTTATAGCCTTTAGCAACCGGATTTTAAAACTGTTAAACAGGGAGCCGTCTGCGCCAAGTGTTCCATGTCCCGTGATTGCTCGAGCACGCCGATCCCGGATAAAGGCTATTTTACCGTGCTGTTTTAGCGCTAAGGCTAAGGAGCCGTCTTCGCCGCGGATGATGTCCGTCCGAAAGCCGATTTGTTTAGCATATTCACTTTTAAAGGAAAACACCATCCCTCTTACACATAACTCTGGTCGCCTGATGTATTGTAACATAAGATAAAAATCTCGAAATGCTTCATAAATTAATAAAGAGAATTTTGACTGTTTCTGTTCCGGTAAAAAACTCCATAAGCTAAAAGCACAGCTAACATCTGTTCGCTGTAACGATTTAAGATGAGTTGTTACGTAGTGGGAAGGGTATAGTGTGTCAGCGTCAATACAGATAATATACTTGCCTTTAGCATGATCCAGCCCACATTGGCGGGCAAATCCCGGGCCTTTTCTTGTTTCATTATAGTAAACCACGTCAAGGGTCTTTAATATATCTTCCGTCATGTCGGTTGAATTATTGTTAACCACAATTAATTCCATAGGAACTGATGTCACCTGTTCACTCAAAGACCAAAGACAGGCCAGAATGCGTGGAGCCTCGTTGTGGGCGATGACAACCATACTTACTAACGGTTCAGGATGATGAAACGGTTGCAGCTGTTTTCGGACTTGGTTGACCGTAGAATCCGAAATGGTATGGAAATCTTTGTCGAATGCTATTAAATAGCGGTTGTACAATTTATGTATGTTTCCTGTCGGTATCATTTTGGTTATTTGTTCACTAAACTTTCGAAAAGTTCTTTCCATTGGAGTGCAATTTTGTCTATTGTGAATCTTGTTGTGTTTATACGCGCTTTCGCACCCATAGACGTCCGCAACTCTTTGTCCTCAATCAATAGACATATCTTTTCTGCTAATTGTTCTATATTTCCACTCTCTACTAAAAATCCGTCGACGCCTTCCTGAATAATTTCCCGCGGTCCAGAGGGGCAATCAAAGGAAACTACGGGTAACCCACAGGCCATTGCTTCGACTAATACAAGCCCAAACCCCTCATGCCGTGAAGATAACACGAAAATAGAACTTTCCATATATTTCTGTTCTATGTTGCGCGTGGTGGGTTCCAACTTGCATTGGGTCGCAATACCTAAACGATCAATCTGGTTTTGTAACTGTGTTCGCATGCCTTCTCCGTAAATTTTTAGTGTCCAATCCGAGTGTCTTTTTACCACTTTTGCCCAAGACTCGATAAGTAAGTCAAATCCTTTTTCTGGCATATAGCGACCCACGGCGATTACTTGCTTTTGTTCACAATTCGAAAATTGCTGTGGATCGATGACTAAAGGATTAGGGATAATATGTAAGTTTTGGAGTTCGGGCCAAAAACTCTTTTCTTCTTTCGTAAGAAACACTACTCCATCCAATTTTCGGAGTTTTGCAATTATCAGTTTATCCTTCAATTGGTTTATCCAGCTATAGATTCCTCGTCCGAGTGTAGGATTATAGAATTTTTTTGTCACATGAAATTCCGCTAACTTATAACTACCATCTTTCAATCTAGGAAGAAAGTTGATTTCTCGTCTGATAGTGGAAATAACAATATCGGGTTTCTCATCATGTAATGCCTGGATAAACCTTTTTTTGAATTTGAGATAAAGAAACGGGAAACGTAGCACTTTGGTTACGATCGATCGGTCAAAAGGATAGTCTATGCAAACATCTAGATCGATGTGTTTGACGCGATTTGACAAAGGAAAGTGAATTGGTTGCGCTCTCTGTTCTGATGTCATCACGACAACCTCAGAATTCGGGAGATGCTTGGCAAAATAATTTGCCTTAAACACGATGATTCGCTCTAATCCACCGGGCGCATACAATGAAGGAAGATAATATAAAATTTTCATGGTCTTATGTGAGTTTTTTTATCACCTGACTTTGGTAGATATCCTCCTCAAGTGTCACAACGCTATCGCCACCTACCACTTCATTTACATATTTAGATTTAATATTGACTTTGTGTTTAGCTCCAATTTTAAACCATTCGTACTCAATATCGATATGGCCCACGTCAATAGCTTGGTAACCTGCTAGACAGAGATCGTGAGCGAGTACGGTCGCGGTGGGTCCTAAAGCAATCAGAATGAGCTTTTCTTTGCCCAGTTTTGACGCCTCTTCAAAAATCATATCGTATTGACTAAAAGCGCTTGTAGATGGACACAAAATACGCTGAACACTCGCTACATTGTCAAACAAATCGTTGCCAATCCCTAAACGACTCTTTTCACCTTCTATAAAAACAATATCGCGTCCGTGCCAAAGCTGTTTGAGTAATCTGAACCATTGTTTTGCTTGGCTCTTATCCGCGTAATCCATATAAGGCCGGGTCATAAATGTATTTCCATAGACTTTTGCAGTCTGTAGGTGCCGGTCCCACAAATAACCATATAAGTAAAAATGTGCATTCCAAAACCGTCGTGCTCGACGGTTATACCGATCTAGGTGGATGAAAGCATCCGAAAGACATACGATATGATTAGGTAGATCGCTTTCTAATACCTCAATTAGTCGCTTGGACAGTTTGGAGTCGCTTTGTTGAAAGCCAATAGGGTCACCACCTATCAATAATAATTCGCCGTCTCCAAAACGGCTTACAGAGGCTTTTCGTTCCATTATCCATGCTATCGTTTTTTCGATAGAGACAATATGGGGTACAACCCGTTGCTTTTTTCCGAAAATGGAAAGAAAGTTATACCATTCAATGATTACATTGTATCTGATTCTTTCTTTAATTTTAAATAAAAAAAATCGCATAGTTAAATGTTTAATGAATCGATTACTTTTTGCATTTGGCATGACCAAGACAACGACGTGATATCCTGACGTATCTCTTGGGGTGACAACTGCACTGATTTACAATAAGTAACAATTTTTTGAATATCAATAGGAGAGTCATCTGCCGATGCCTCCAATATATACGGCTTTCCTTCAAAATCAGCATCAATTTCTGAATAAATAAAAGAAATGCCGCGAGCAGCATATTCCCTATTCTTCAATGTTTTTATATGGGTGATACCGCTACGGTGGCGGCCAAGGCTTCCTATCGCAAAATCACAATGATTAAAGATATCATCGAGATCCTCTCCCCACATGGCACCATGCAAGAATACGTAATCGGCTAGGTTTCCTTGTTTTATAGCTCTATATATCTCTGTTTCTTCGCGCGGGCCACTCAAATGACCGACAATATGGAAATACACTTTTATGGCTGGGTTGGAGCCGTAATAGTTGTCCATTCCTTTGATAAGCCTGTCGTAACCATGCCAATAATGGACCTCTGCCACTCCTAATAGGTGTATTTCATTGGGTTTTCCCAGTTGCGGCTCACGCAAGGGTAGGGCATCAAAATCTATTCCGTTGGAGATTCTTACGGTCTCTTGTCCAAATACCTTCTTATCTTGCGTAAATGTGACGATTGCATCCAAATTCTTTGCTAACTGACGACGAAAAAGTCGGTCTATGCACAGCACTATGCTATCGCGTTTACGGATATATTCCTGGTCGTAGGGATACGTCGGTATCTCCATGACCACTTTTGCTCCTGAATTACGAAACTTTTTTATCAGTCGAATGGTGAAGGGATTTGCGTTATGGTACGAGCGTATATAAATCAGTGAAAACTTTTCCCGGGCAGCATAAGCAGTTAATTCCGAGTAATCGATTCTTTTTTTGATGCGTGCCTTTAACCCTCTTCCGAAATCGACAAGTATATCCCCGTCTATCAACCATGCTCGATGACCGTTTGCTAATACCTCATAATAACATAACCTGACATCGGTCCCACATTCTTGGAAGCCTTTAACTTGTCCCCAGATTTTCTTGCTGATGCCGTTATGCTCGCTAAAACCATGAAATACTAAAAACAGAACTTTCAGCTGCATATAGACGATAGGTTAATCACATACAAAAATATTCATTTTTTTTAACTTTTATGTGATCAATATCACTATGCTCACAGGTGTTGTATCGACGATTACGTAGTTGTGCTGCGATTTATGTATGGCATTTGTTGTAAAAGTGTTACTGTTTTCTATAAACTTGTATGTCGTTTATTGTAAACCGTCTTGCCAAAAGTAAACCTGATTAGCGTTTACGACAAAAAAACGTTGCAGAAGTTCTCAAAAAGCTTTAATTTTACAGTGAATATAATCTAAATATATAATTATTCGCTCTTATGCTTCTGGAGATTTTTCAGTAACTATAGTGTCAATTATTTAATCTTTAATATATGCTAAATTATGATGGCAACTTGGAGGTATAGTCCTACAAGGATGAGGAAAATGGTGGGTTTCGGTATAAGATGGAGTTTTGCGTTTAAAAACAAAACAAACTTGACGAAACAAACAGATGCTTTTTAACTCCATAGACTTTGCAATATTTTTGCCAATAGTTTTTGTCCTTTATTGGTTCGTAACAAGCAAAAATCTTCGACTTCAAAATGCTTTATTGCTTGTAGCAAGTTACTTCTTTTATTCTTGTTGGGATTGGCGCTTCTTGTTTCTGCTAGTGTTTTCGACACTATTAGACTATTTTACGGGCTTGAAGATGCAGGAGGCAAAAAGCAAAAAAGGAAAGTGGTTTTGGTTTTGGCTAAGTGTAATCGTTAATCTTGGTTTTCTTGGTGTATTCAAATACTATAACTTTTTTGTCGAATCTTTTTCCGAAGCTCTATCTCAAATCGGATTGCAAGTAAATCCGTGGACATTAAATATTATTCTTCCAGTAGGAATTTCATTCTATACATTTCATGGGCTATCTTATGTAATAGATATATACCAAGGTAGAATTAAAGCCGAAAGAAATTTTGTGGATTATGCTGTTTTTGTGAGTTTTTTTCCGCTGCTTGTCGCAGGCCCAATTGAAAGGGCAACACATTTATTACCTCAAATAAAAAGGCAAAGAACTTTTGATTACGTAAAAGCTATTGACGGCTTACGACAAATATTATGGGGGCTATTTAAGAAGGTTGTCATTGCCGACAATTGTGCAGAATTTGCTAATCAAATATTCAACAATTCCGCTGACCATTCTGGAAGTACATTGGTTCTAGGGGCAATATTTTTTGCTTTTCAAATTTATGGAGATTTTTCTGGCTATTCAGACATAGCTTTAGGAACGGCAAGACTTTTCGGAATAGATTTATTACGAAACTTTGCATTTCCATATTTTTCAAGAGACATTGCAGAATTTTGGAGACGTTGGCATATTTCACTTTCTTTTTGGTTCAAAGATTATTTGTATATTCCATTAGGCGGGAGCAAAGGTGGAAATTGGATGCGTATTCGTAATACACTTGTCATTTTTATCGTGAGTGGTTTTTGGCACGGAGCAAATTGGACTTTTATCGTTTGGGGAGCACTAAATGCCTTATTCATTATACCGTCTATTATAATGAAAGCAAACCGAAATAATATGGAAAACGTAGCACAGGGAAAATTATTGCCTACGGTAAGGGAGTTTTTTCAAATAGTTGTAACTTTTACGTTAACCGTCTTTGGGTGGATATTTTTCAGAGCAGAAAATATAGGACATGCATTTCAATATATTTCAGGTATTTTTTCAAAATCTCTTTTTAGTATTCCAACAATCCAGCCTTATTACATTGTTCTATTGATAATCTTGTTTATATTGATTGAATGGTTCGGCAGAGAAGAACAATATGCAATTGCTAATTTGGGATTGAAATGGAGAAAGCTATTTAGGTATGCTTTCTATTATGCAATTATCATCACAATATTTTGGTATGCTGGAAAAGAACATCAATTTATTTATTTTCAGTTCTAAATCTATGAAAAAATTCTTAGTAAGAACATTTTTCTTTTTTTTCCCCTTTGTAGTTATATCTTACCCTCTTGATTATGGAATTTCCTATTTTCTAAGTAAGTCAAATGATGCTAGTGGAGAATTTGAAGTTTGGAGTGATATATACAGCAGCAAGGTTAATTGTGATATTGCAATATACGGTTCGTCAAGAGCTTGGGTTCATATTGACCCTCAAATAATAGCCGATTCTTTAAATCAAAGCGTCTATAATTTTGGAATAAATGGACATAACTTTTGGTTACAGTATCTTAGACACCTAGAATTAGAGAAACACAATAAAAGCCCGAAAGTTATTGTACTATCCGTTGATGTGTTTAGCCTACAAAAAAGAGAAGACTTATATAACCCGGATCAATTTCTTCCATATATGCTGTGGAATAGCAACATTGCAAACTTCACCAAATCTTACAAAGGTTATAACGGAACTGACTATTACATCCCATTAATCAGATATGCAGGAAAGTTCGAGGCACTGAAATCCAGTATAAAGCATGCAGTAATGAATACATCAGATATTCACTATAGAACTAACGGGTTCAAGGGCATGGACAGAGAATGGAATACTGACCTCGAAAAAGCTAAATCCAATAATGTATCTTATGAAATCGAATTAGACAATAAGAGTATAGAATTGTTTGAATTATTTATTCAGGAATGCGATGCTAATCACACTGACTTAATCCTTGTCTACACACCAGAATATATTGATGGGCAAAATTATGTATCGAACAGAAAAGATGTAATAGATATATACAAAAATTTAGCTGTAAAATATCAATTGACTTTCTTAGACTATTCAAATGATAGTATTTGTTTAAATAAGCAATTATTCTACAATGCCTCACACTTAAACAAAAAAGGCGCATGTGTTTTCTCAAAGAAACTAGCTAAAGATATAAAGTATGAACGTATAATGACTCAACTTTAGCGCACTCAATAGACGAGAAGATTAGTTTTGTAATAAAGACAAGGAAGTAATCTTCAACGTCTGCGTAGAAATTGATTAATCAAATCCCTATATCCTCCAAACCAGACAAATACAAGAAAAGAAACAATAAAGAAAATCATATTCATCACCAACTGCATCCAAACAAGTTCGGCATTAAAAATCGATAGAAGATATAAAAATATACTCAATACCAAACTAAATAAAATAGGCTTTATCAAAAGTTTAAGAAAGCGCCATATTTTTATTTTAAACAATATCGTGTACATCAGCAAATAGGTAAATAAAAAATTAATACTAAATGTAATGACCAGACATGTAGCCACTGCTACTATGGATTCGTAATAGAATATACCCAATAATATACCCGAAACATTGAGTACTGCAGAAAATAACCCACAAACAAACAAATATTTTGTGTTTCCGATAGACTGAAATATAGAGCCCGATGACGATAGAATCAACTGAATACCAATCGACATACTTAAAATTCGGAACGAAGGAACTGCTTGTATCCACTGAGGGCCAAATAGTACCAGGACAAGTTGCTCAGCAGAGAAAAAGCAAAAAACAGACAATGGAAAACCAATTAATGCCAATAGACGGATCATTTGTTCATTAGCTAAGATGAGTTTGTTATGATCTCCAGTGTACATACTCAAAATTGGATGAATGACAGGGGTGATGACCTGTGTAATATTTTGTAAAGGCAGCGACATCAATTGATAAGCTTTGTCATAGTACCCTAATGATGTCATTCCAATATATTTGCCGACTAACAAAGTGTCCGCATTACGGCTAAAATAATTTATTATATTAAATAAAAACTGAAATACAGAATAGCGGAAAACGTAGCGAAGAGGTAGAATAGAAAACTTGAATTGAAAGTGTAAAGGAAAGCGTAGATAAGAGACAAGAAACATGAGTATGCTCGAAAGAATAGGATTAATTAATAGCGCATATACGCCTGCACCAAAATAAGCAAAAATAAGAGCAATCGTGCCTCCTAAAACTTGAATAACAAAACTTCTGACCGCAATGAACTTGAACATTCTTTTCCGGTAAAAGAGTGCATTGGGTACGACGGAAATGGTAGTAAAGAATAAATGTATAGACAAAAGTTGGAGAACAGGACGTAATTGGGCTTGATTATAATATGTAGCTATAATGGAGGCACTAATGAGCAACATTAATGATAGTCCGAGACCAATATAACAGGATAAAGAAAATAATTTACTAAGATCTGTCTTTCTTAGGGTTTTAAATTGGATGACTGCAGGAAACAGCCCTATGTCCGAAACAAGATTGAGAAAAGTAATAGAAACCATCGCGATAGCGACGATGCCGAACTGTTCTGGAGCAAGTAAGCGAGCTAAAACTGCGGTAACTCCCAGGGATACGATTAAATTCGCATATTTGGCGATACTCGTAAAGAAGATTCCAGATAGAATCTGTTCTTTTATGCTTCTCATCGGTTTAACTGATATTTTTTGAAAAGTAAGACCATCAAGGTTCTCCACCGCACATAAGGAATCCAGTGAGCCACACATTCAAAAAGTACTTTTAATCGATCGACGAGATTCATGGTGTGTGCTTGCCAAACAGCTGCATCAATCGTTTTTGACAAATAAAGCCTAATAATTTCCTTGTCTTCTAAGTATACTGTAATATGTGATAAAAGTCGTTGACCAACAATAAAATAGCTCCGTATGTTTCGCATGGAAAAAGGAACGGTCATGATGGAGTCTAAACGAACACGACGTGAAAAAAAACATTTAGATATATAGGTTGTGCGTCGTGTGTAGAGATATAGCATGGAAGTGAATAATTCATCTTCGTGCACAATATCGGGTTCGAAGTCTAACCCTTTTTCTATAAGGAAATCCCTCTTTATGAAAAGAAGACACACAGATGAAAAGAATTCATTTGTTTTTAGAAGCTGCTCAAAAACTTCTTTCCCTGTGGTGATTTTGTAAGGGATGGTTTTTTTTCGATTATAATTAAACGATTTTATTAATGCATTATCCTGTGGGTTGTCACTAAAAACATGTGCATCAAAAAATACAAATTCTAAGTTTTGTTCTTGGCACAACAAATAGCATGTAGATAAAGTATCGGGGTGTATCAAATCATCGCTATCCATGAAGTAGACATAAGTTCCCTTCGCAAGTGAGAGACCTTTGTTGCGAGTCCTAGAAAGTCCCATGTTACTTTGTGAAATCACGTATAACCGATCGTCCTTTTCTCTCCAGTACTCTAGTATGCTTTGGCTTTCATCAGTTGATCCATCGTTTACTATAATTAATTCAAAATCTTCCAATTTCTGATTAAGAACACTCTGAATAGCAGCGTCTAAATAAGGTGCTGTATTATACACAGGCATAATCACACTAACTTTTGGCTGCTTCATATTTTTTCCATTTCTGCTGTTCAAAATCCCACACTTTAATGGCATATGCCGGATTTCCGGCTACTACCGTATATGGCTTAACATCTTTCGCGACAACAGCCCCCGCACCTATAACGACGTGTTGACCGATGCTTATCCCCGGAAGGATAACGCTGTTTGCACCAATCCAAACATTGTCAGCTATAGTGACAGGTGTTGCGGTGATTCCCTGATCTGCGATGGACGACGTGATATCTTCGTAGTTATGATTAATACCTGAAATCAAGACATGTTGCGCAATGTTAACTTTATTTCCGATGGTAACGGGTCCAATTATCGTACTCCCGATTCCTACACGCGTATCATCTCCTATAAGCAAATCGCCAACGGCATTGTTTAATACCGAAAAGGATTCGATAACCGATCGGGATCCAATTACGCAGCCACGAAAAGGTACGACATCGCGACGGACACTGTTATAAATTACGGTATGTCTGCCGCGTTTTATGTAAAGAAATTGAAAGCACCGAATATACCAACGAGGACGCGTCCGTATCGGATGCATAATAAACCAATGTAAGAATTGCTTGGCGCGCTTGTTATTATCAATATAAGACCTAAACCCCATTTTTTTGTGCTAGAATTTCGTTATAAACTGCTAATGTCTGTTTTGCGGTGGTGTGCCATGTAAAATGTTTACTCCTTTGTAGGCCACCGGCTATCTTCTCCTGATATAAGTTGTAATCCTCTTCTAAAGATAACATGCCCTCCGCTATCGATACCGGATCCAGCGGATCTACATAAACCGCGTCATTGCCGGCAATCTCCGGCATCGCCGACCGATTGGAGGTGACGACAGGCGTACCGCATGCCATGGCTTCTAATAGGGGTAGCCCAAAACTCTCTCGAATCGATGGATAGAGAAATCCAAATGCTTTGTTATAAATCTCTGCTAGAATATGGTGCGGTATGTATTCTTTAACGATAATAAAGTCCCGTATATAACCTAAGTCAAGATCGTTTAAAAGTCTATTGACGTGCTGGTCGGTCAAATCGACAAGGAGAAGCTTTTTCTTTTTCTGACTCTTTTGTAGGTAGCATGCATAACTTTTCAGGCTGTTGTCAATATTTTTTTTGGGGTCTGTGTTCCCGAGGAGCAACCAATATTTACCTTTGTCGATATTTTTAAGGCAGTCCGTCTCAAACTGTTCGATTAGCTTAAAATTAGGACTTACACCGTTGTAGATCGTCGTGAGTTTGTCGTTCAATTGTGTGTAATGCTGACGTATATTTTCTTTTTCAAAGTGGGAAACTGTGATAACTTTGTCGACCGATTTCAGAATGATCGGGACGACAAAGCGCCGATAAATACGACCTAATCGTTGATAAAGTGATTTATTGCCACCCATTCTTTTTTCCATGAAGATGATGTCATGCAAGGTCAGCACTAGAGGAACCCGGCAATTTATTGGAGCTGTATTGGAGGTGCAATGTAACAGATCTGCTTTTGTTTGTCTTAATAACCGAGGGAGAAGAAATTGTTCCCATACAAAGTAATTGGTGCTTGGCAGTATCACAATCTTAAAATTAGGTGTTTCTGCTAGACAATGGTCATCTCCAGGTCCTACTGCAATCACATAGTTGTTATATTGATCCAATGTCTGCAACGACCGGATGACTTCCAATGCTACGTAGTCCATCCCATGTTTGTTTTTACGGAATATTCGCTGTGCTTCAACGACGATTATTTTCTGTCTTTTCTCCATGGGGGGTATGAATGAATGTGTTCTTTGCGGTTTTAACTTTTATAAGACTTCGCAAAATAGTTATAAATATAACAGGTAGCCTGAAAAATGCAATCGAGGATCTTTTGTTATAGAAACGGTTCGGCGTGGCTAAAAGTAGTGCAATCAAATATAAGATGAAAAGAAACAACCATTTATAGCCTAACGGTGGTAATGTAAACAGTAATACGATGGCTATAAGAGGTATTATACCTAATAAGATGATCCTCGGCGGTATAGACCATTGAATTAGTTTTGCAAGTAAAGGCCAATTTCGCGTTCTAAAAGTGGAAGCAACTCGTTGAAATGTAAAAGTAAATAGTTCCCATTGGGATGCAATCCAACGGGTTCGCTGGTTCATGAAATCATTTTTGTGTTGGATCTTTTCGTCCAAGACATAAACGTCCGATAGGTAGGCAGTGAATATACGATCTTCCAACAAATAATATTCTAACTCTTTGTCTTCTCCCATCGAATTGACTTTAAAGATGATTTGGCTAAACCATTTCATATCAAACACCATTCCCGAACCAATAAGCGCAGATGGCAGTCCGGCATTAACTTGACCCGATCTGAAAATTGAATTATTGATTTCCTCACTGATACCATCTAAGTAGGCCAGATCGGTATTGTTATTTTTTGCAACGCGATGCGTCTGAATGGCTTTTAAACCTGTTGAAAAGGCACGATCGACATTTGCTAAAAAGTCGGAATGTATCCAGTTATCTGCATCGAGTATCACAATCGCATCGAAAGATCTATCTTGGCTGTATGTTACCGCTAATTTAAGTGCCGCCGCTTTAGACCGTTTACTATAATCGGGAAATAAAACCGTGACTCCCATATCGTTCAAGGCTCTATTGGTATCATCTTCCATACTGTCAGATACCACAACAATCTCATACATCGAAAGCGGATAATTTTGTTTTTGAGCCATCAAAACACTCTCTAAAATAACATTATCCTCCCGATAAGCCGGAAAAACAAACAAATAACGATTCGTTTGGGCCGAAGTCGGATAAACAATATCCTTCGGTATCCTCCAAAAAATAGCAAATACCAGAAGATAGGCTATCCAAACCAAAAATATGATGAATAATAACCCTTCTAATAAAATAAAAAAATACATAAGGCTAATTATTTGGCACGTATCAATGAAATACCTGATAAAACCCCAGACCAAATGGAAACTACCTGTTGCCATTTTCCCCTGCCTATAAATTTAAGCATTTTTAACGGACTGACGATGCCGACCATATATAATATGGATAATATACGCGTTATTCCGCTCCGGTTTCTAACGGCAAATAAAATACGGTTACGGGTCAGATAGAAAGCTTTTAAAGGGGAGTCTATACCGGTAGTTGCGCTTTCTTTGTGATAAATATAAGCATCGGGATAATAATATAACTTATAAAGCTTCGAAAGCCGACAGGACCAATCCAGTTCTTCATAATATAAAAAATACAATTCGGGCATCGCTCCGATATGCTCAATAACACGGCGTGGTACAAACATGGCAGCTCCATGCATATAGGGAATCTCCTTAATCGTATTATATTGTCCGAGATCCTGTTCCTGATAGCCAATTTGCTTATTGCGTAGGGTAATCGTACTCAATGGTGTACTTCCAGCGAATTGGATAAGGTCGGGCGGACTGTTGTACATGATCTTGGGTGACAGGCCGCCGGCTTGGGGATGGAGCTGACAAAATTCAAGTATCTCTACTATTTGATTATCGGCCTCCGAGGGCAACAGTGTATCGTTGTTTAAAAAGTAGAGGTATGTTCCACGGGCAAGGTCTATGCCCAAGTTGTTTCCACCAGCAAAGCCAAGATTCTTTGAATGGTATATTCCGCGTATTTTCGGATATTTAATTTTTAAGGTTTCAAATTCATTCACATTGGAGCCATTATCGATCACAATCACTTCATAAGAAAAGGAAAAGTTTTTCGTAAAAATCGATTCCAGCAAGTCTGCCGTATGCTGTATACCGTTATAATTAATCGTAATAAAAGATATATCAACGTATGCTGTGCTCATTGTTTTTACTATTCTCTAAATAAGGACAAAGCATCACAATGGCCATTAAGATATAGACCGTTTGTCCGGTGGGAAATTGATGTAAGACTTCGTTTCCATAGCCTGCGGCCATCATACCCGCTATCCCAGCAGAAGCTGCGCTGCATAGCATCCGAGTCATAGGGTCCTTCAGTCGCATCCATAGATAATAAAGACTTATAACCAAGCAGCTGAACCATAGTAATAAATAGAGAACCAAACCAACAATCCCCGTTTCTACCCAGATAAAAACAAAAGAAGTATCCGTAGGAAGCTCGTATAAAAGGTCCCCTTCTTCCGTGTGTTTGGCCGCACCAATCCCAAGGCCTATTGGGTAGTCACCCATAAATTCCCGCATCTTTTCCTGATTCTCCAACCGTACGTTATAAGAAGCATCTTTACTAAATTGAAATGCGGTGCGCATCCGCCGAATATCGGCATTGCTATTGCCGATGGTCGTAAAGGCAAGAAAGCCAAATATAGCTAGGAATGCCACCGCACCGGCTAAGATGAATTGCCAACGTCGGAGCGAGATAATATAGAAAGCAAAGCCTACAAAAGGTATGGCCATCGCCGATCGAGTGCCCGAAATAAACATACCATACATGGTTAACGCGGCGACGAGGATATAGTATATTTTTAACGATCGAAATTTTTCATGTATGGCGAGAATAGAAAATACGACTGTGGCGAGCCCCATGTGGCAGCCGAAATTAGCGGCATCGGTAAAAAAAGAGAAATAGCGTATGCCACTATAAATAACATGTGTATGTCTCCCCGACGTATATAACCAAATGGTTTCATTGGTGTCAAAACCTATGAATTTTTGGCCGATGGCTTTTAAGGCAGCCAACAAACATAAGGTTGCCCAAAATATAAAAAATTGTTTAACTCTGTCAACACTTTTGAAGATATAATAGCTTAAAAACTGAAATAAGCAAATATAGAGTGCGATACCACGTATGGTTACCATCCAATTTTCAAGGGTTCCGGCCGGATTAAAGACACTGACGAGGCAGTATACGGTCCAACCGACTGTTATCAGGAAAAATAGCGGTAATTTGAAATGAGGATGGTAGTTCTGGTAAGCCTGGTTGATAGTAATCACGGCAAAATTAAATAAGATAACGGCGTCGACGACTATACCGGAGGGGAATGGAAGCTGGACATAACGTATGATGCCCATAATAAAGAAGCAGGTTGTAAACAGAAACAGGAAATTGATATACGGATGCTTGATACAGACAAGCAAAAAGACGAAAAGAAAGGGTAGTAGCGCGAATCCGAGCGCGGGAAGCAACCCGGCGGAGATGGCTAGAAAGGCAATCAATAAGCACGATCCGACAACGGTGATCTTTAACCACCAGGGTTTCAATATCCCTTCGTACAATTGATCAAGCTTCAACATATTTTAAAAAGTTAAGCTTTCGAAGCGGTAATGCCTAACTGAGAAAATTTATATTCAATTTTTCTAAATAAGGAATGTGGCGGCAGCATGCCCGTAAATGTTTCAATAGAAAGCTTGTCTGCGTTAATAAGACAGATTAGCAATGGAACTTTACCGGTACGTTGTGCAAGATCCTTATAAATTTCCTGATCTTCTTCTTTCCAAGCCGACTGTGCGTTTAGAATTAACATATTGACGGCGGCCTTTTCTAAATATAGGGAGGGAATGGGGATATTGGATATATCCGCATGTCGCACAAAAACTAAATCATGTTCGCTTTCTCTAACTTGATGGATAAGTTTTCCCGTCATCAAAAAATCCCGTGACCGGGCATTAAAATCGATTCCCTCCTCCAATATGTCAACTTTTAAGCCCATCGATTGCCAGTATTCCCGTACGCCATACATTAATGGGGCTATATCGATTTCGGGATCGAGCGCCAGCATGTTAATAAAACTATAACGATTTCCCGTGTCTATATATCCGAAAATTTGGTTTGCCAATGCCTGTGCCGCCGCCTGTTCAATCACGTGCTGATACCGCCCCTTTCCCTTTCCCGGAAATGCACCGACAACCGAGCCGTTTGTAATACGTTCGGTGCGGAATTTGTCACGTAATGTACGATCCAGAAGCTCGAGTACGAGTAAAATACCTAATAAAAATGCAATTGTACCAAAGAAAGAACCTGCAACCAGTACGCGACGTTTAGTCGGCTTCGAATTGAGTGGATAGGTGGGCGGATTGATCACTTTTAAGGTAGCGGAATTCATTTCGATACTTTTTAACCGGAGCCGCGCGGCATTCAGACTCCCAAGAACGGAGAGATAATTTTGTTCAGTAAAGTTGATGCTTCGTTCCTGCCGTTTTAATAAGGAGCCAATAGGGGAGTAGTGGGAATACATGTCATCCAACTCGTCTTTAAAAGCGTTGATGACCTCAATCTCAGCCTTTGCCTGTTCTAACCTTAAGAGTTCATCTACCCATTGTATCACATAATTCGCATTCGGATACCCATTTCGGGTATATTTCTGACTGGAATATTGTTGAATAAAATCACGAAAATCCTTTTCTTGATCTTGTAAGTTAGATTTAAGATGATTAAGGGTTGGGTTATCTTCTGTCCGGCTGATAGAATCCAATCGGTACGATTCGATTTGCGAAATGGAATAGTTAAGGTCGCCAATCTGCCGCATCTTATTCAAAAACTCAGCATTGTTCCTGATGCTTTTTAAATTCTCATCTATACCGAGTTCTAAATGGGAGATAGCTGCCTGTGCCCGATCACGTGCAGAAAGGGCATCTTGCTTTCGTATCTCATAATCTTTATCCATGATGGTGATGGCTTCCGTCTGCTTATCGTAGTGGATAACGCGGTTTTGTACATTGAATTGGGTAAGGGAATCCTCCTTCATGTATAAATCACGTCCGATTCTGGCCAATTCTTCTTCAAAGTATTTAATAACGTTATTGGTATTTCCATATTGTAAGGTTCTATACTCATCGGCGAAAACCTGGCTCAGTATTTCCAATGTTTGATAGGTAATGCCCGCGTCATTATTCTCGTATGTCAAATAAAGAATGTCGCTGTTATCGACGGGTGCAATCGTGATCTTTTCTAAAGCGCCATAACTAAAATAAGGATGGTTCCAGTAAAACAGACCGTAAACGAAATTGCTAGGGTCCATTTTCGTATAATTCTTTAGGTTCTCTATCGTACGCTCTTCGGAGGTTTTATCAATCAGGGCAAGCACCGATTTGGGAACAATACGGGTCAGTTCCTTGAAATGTTTACTGGAGATATAAATATTATCTTCATCCAAGTTTCCGTTGATCATCGTTCGTGCGAAGAGACGCAAAGATACGGCATGAAGGGTTTCTTTGGAGGTGATAGTATTAATGACATTGAGCAGCGAATTTTTTAAGATATTCCAGTCTTGCTGTGTGGTCTGTGAAATATCATTGCCGTTGGTCGAAATAATACCCGTATAGATCGTCATATCGACTTCATATCGACGCTCCATCTCTCTGGTCATGTAAATCACGATAGAAACCACAGCAAGTGGTAGTATAAGCAACCACCATTTGAATCTATACAACGTTTTAAAGATATAGATAAAAATTCCCATCGTTTATTTACTTATGATTTTTGTTTTGCTTAATATTTCTAGGTTCAAAATTTCACTAGTGATGGTTGTTTGCGTTAGTTTATACGCTTCAAACGCCTCCAATTCCATTTTTTTTGCGTCATGTAGATCGCTAATCAATGCATGGCCAATGGTGAAGTCATTCTCGACCATTTTCAATTGTGTCGTTGCCATTGTTAAGCTTTCCATTTTCTTTTGAAGAATGGATACGGCGTTAATAACTTTAACGTATGAATTAATAATACGGATTTTCTGCTCGTCAAACCATTTCTCCATCTCTAACTCCGTAGAGCGACGTTCCATTTTCTGACGCTTAACCCTATTCCCTCTGTCAAAGAGATCGTCCAAGGGTATAGCAATCCCCGCCGTGCTATACCAGGAGCTCTGAGTAACTCCGGATGATTGGTAGAAGAGTGGTGTATACTCATTGGTAAAGGCGGAGTTGATAGCGATATTTCCATATTGCCAGGAACCACCTACACGAAAATATTTCAACCAGCTTCTCTTTTCGGTTATCAGCTGATTGTCTTGTGTCTCCATTTTCGCCTCATACATCTCTACACTGGGGCTTTTCTTGGCGTTTTCAAAAAGCTCTTCCAACGGCGGTAGGGCTATTTTGGTATAATCAATCGCTTCTAACATACTTGGCGTCAATTGACCAAATCCACGAAATACAGTAGACAACAGAAGAAATACGACAATCAAAAATTTATTCATTTACTACCTTAAATTTAAACATCTGCCTTTTGAATAAAGGCAAATAGTGTTCTATACAATATTTTGATATCCATCCAGATGGAATAATTCCGCACATAATCAATATCTAAGTTTACCCGTTCGGTGTCTGAAAGGCGACCGTTATCCCCTCGTTTTTCCACCTGCCATAAGCCAGTGATACCCGCTGGACCCATAAAGCGCTCCACACTTTCGTCTTTGGTCAATGCTTCTGCCTCGTATAAGGGCAAAGGTCTATTGCCTACAATAGACATATCGCCTTTGAGGACATTGTAAAGTTGGGGCAATTCATCTAAGCTATATTTTCGGAGTATCTTTCCTACTTTCGTAACCCGTGGGTCATTCTCGATTTTAAAAAATGCCGTCTTTGTGTTTTTGCTGCCAGCAGCAGATTGCTTCACGACTACATCGTCACTGATCAACAGATCGCCGAGTTCCTCATCGGTGAGGGGAGGGTTTTTGTCGCCCCATGCCGCGTAGCTGTCCGTTGAGACAATCTCCTCTGTATTGTTTACGGTTGTATCCTCGGGTATATTATTATATTGATTGAACGACATATATTCTTTAAGACGTCTATCCGCATCTTTATACATTGACCTAAATTTATAAAAATCAAAGATGTGGTAGCCAGCCCCCGTCCTTTTTGATTTGTAGACCACCGGTCCGCCGCTTTCGATTTTAATAGCGATATAAATTACCAAAAGTACGGGAAAAAGCAGGAGTAATAAAATTGAGGATAATACAATGTCGAATACACGCTTTCCAACCGGAATTTTTAAGGTAAGGCCATCTATTTGAAGATTATGTGATTCGGCATTTTCTTCTTTGGTTTCCAGCAGCAGATGCATGTATTTATAGATGGAGTGGAATACATCATACGTGGCCCGGGGGCTAATGGTATTGGTAACGCCCGATTCCAAATAGGCGTCTTTTTCTGTCCGGCGTAAATTCTCGCCGATAACAAAAATTTGAAGGTCCGGACATTGGTCTGTCAACAGTTTAAGCTGTTTTAAATTTAGTAAAAAAGAACTTTGTTGTTGATAGAATAACACAAAAGCATGGCCCCGACGACTATCCAGAAAAGCATCAAGCTCGTCAAAAGAATCAAATCTCTTTAATGGCTGACCAGAAACCAATTCAACATGTTTTCGAAAATGATCAAATGTCGTTAGGTCTTCGCCAAAATAGAGGAAAATATCGGGAGCAAGCATTATTTTAATACTTTTTTGATTCTTATTTTCAGTTCTAAAGGATTGAATGGTTTAAGGATAAAATCCTCTGCACCACTTTCCAGCAATTTAATACGGGTGGTACTATGTTCTTCGCCGGATAGAAATACAACAGGAATATCTTTTAAGAATTCGTTTTGCTTCAACATCACTAAAAATTCGTAACCATTAAGTTCCGGCATCGTGTAATCTGACAAAATCAAATCAACCGTATTTCCGGACTGGAGCCAATTTATTCCTGCCAACGCATTACTGAAATACTTAAATTCATAATCTGATCCTAAACACAATGCGATAAGTTTACCGATGGCTTCCTTATCATCTATAACCAGAATTTTCTTTTTTCCCATCTATATATAAACCTCCAACACTTATTTACATTTATGAAAAAACACGTCATCTCTAAAATGGACAATGACGTGTTCAAAAATATCGTTAACGGGTATTAGACATTATTTAATATACCAATCTTGATGTTCTTCACCCCCACTGATTGCCCAGTTTTTAAAGTTAGGAAAAACGTCTTTTATATTTTTTGCCTCCAGGGGATAGTCAAAAGAAACAGGAACGGCTATTGCCCAAGGATATCCTTTTTTGGATTTAAATGGCTGGGTGGTGGAGAACAGCAGTCCAGAATTAACTTCAGCTTGTACAAGACTACTGTTTATTTTATCCGTTGCTTTATATCCAGCCAAGTGTACTTCGTTTCTTCCACCCTTATTTTGCATAAAGTTAATGATAAATACGTTTAGGTTTTCATAGGTGAAATTCGCTAATGGCGTATTAAATTCTACGGTGATGGTAAGTTCAACTGGTGAAACTTCACCATTTTTCGTTGAAATAAATTTAACATCGGATTGACCAAATGCCTGATGGGCGTCACTCGTAATCGGAACCACGGCATAAGTCTGGCCAGATTCAGTTCCATTGGAGCTCAGGTTGAAATTAGTGCCAACGATACTGCTATTCGAATAGGTAACCCCCTTCACGTTATTAGAAGCTACGCCATCCAATTGAATAGCAGCAGCCAAGCGCTTCGCTGCACCTACGGAGCGAAGCTTAGACTTCAGTTGTACCTTTGTTACTTTATTTTCCGTGTTTTGAAATTTGGTAATATCCATATCGACCACAAAGTCATTCATGTCGTAATCGCCAAAGGAAGGCCAGTTATCTTCGAAAGCATAGGAATAGGTTCCCAAAGAAACTTCCGGCGTAGTTTGATCATCAGGATCGGTGCCTGCACCAGCATCGTTGTTTCCGCCGGCATTACATTCAGTAGCTGCGATTTCAACAGTGGATTGGTCGTAGGCTACCATAGCGGCTGGGGAAGCAAGGATGTAATACTCACCCGATTGACCATTTGATATATGATCGGAGCAGGCTACTTCTAGATTACCGGAATACGTAATGGCATGCCATTGGATCCCCCCCTGTGCGGTACGCAGGTCCACTTTCTTCAAGCGAGCTAAGGATTTAGCAGTACCAGCGCCAATAATTTTATTCCCATAACCAAAAATTCCTTTTTCGGTGATATCTAAGATGGCAGAGGATTCCAAGTTAAATGTAGTATTCTCAATATATGGAGACTCGTACCCCACATTTCCTAAGCTCAATAGTGCGCCATCAAATACACGGAAATTCGCACCGTTAGCCATTAGCTTCTCAAACCTGGTATGACATAACGCTTCAACAGCAGACGCATTGGTAATTTTACCCACTTGAACGGTCATAGAGCCTTCGTTACGGACAATTGTTCCCGGAGATTGGGTAGTTAACTCTTCGATAATTGCTGTGCCATAATTGGAAAGATGCCCTCCGGAAGGGATATCTATCTGATTAGCTTTAAGGGAACCTTCAGACATTACATAAATTCCATTGCCTGAACCAATTACTATAGCGTCACTTTCCCAAGTTCCCTCTACATATACCTTTATTCCCGAACGCCCCGAGTTAAGATAAAAAGGATGGGTTAGCGTTGTTCCCGCCTTTATGACGAAAGTTTTTACCTCCGGTTGATTCCAGAAATTTGTCACATAAAGAGAATTGTCATGCAACTCGATAGCATCAGCAGGAACCGTCACCGACGGTGTACTCGTAGCAGCCAACATCATCGTACTGCCAGATCCACTTGCCGTGCTGCTAGCCAATGTTGTCGCAAACATTTTGTTTGCTCTACCTGCAGAAGTTGCTTTATTCACAACCACTGCTTTTGTATTAGTTACATCGATCATGGAAATAGCCGCGATCCCCACCGGAGATGTCTGCTTAACATACACATAGGTCAGCGCAGTAGGCACCATAATCTTGTCTACATAATCTTGTCCTGACTTTGCCACTCCTGCTCCCAAAAGGTTACTGCTCGCCGACTTAGGGTCTCCGTCGTATAACTCCACGCGGTAAAAATACCTGCCGTCATAGTTATCATCTACAGCTATGCGTACATCTACGGCTTTAGACGATTCCCAGTTAAAGGCTTCGGGAAGGACAACATCTTCCTCAAACAAGGTTGACTCTTGGTTTTCTGTTCCTTTATACAAATCATCCATTTTTGCACAACTACTAACCAAAAAGATTAGTCCTGCAAGTGGAAACATCACAAATCTGAAAAAGTTATTCATAATTTTAATTAATATAACGCAAATATAAACAGGACTTTAACTTGTGTGGATATGAATTTGTGCCTATTTCCTATATTTTTCGGTAATACAGGCTCTGTACGCCTCAAAGTATTTTTTTTGTAGTATTTATGCTACAACTGATATCGTATATCGGATACATCTTCATCAATTACTTTATTGTAGATCTTGCCGCTCTTGTTGTGTGTGAGGAGCTTGTCGCTTTAAATTTCTGTATTCCAGTGGTGTTATGTTAGTCATCTTCTTGAAGAAGGCGCTGAAATTATTTGTTTCCTTAATGCCGAGTTCATAACTGATTTCTTTCACCGATTTATCGGTATGTTCTAATAGATTCATTGCCTTTTCTGTAAGTGTTTTCTGAATTAAATCTTTAGGTGTAATCTTCAATGTAGCTTGTGTTGCTTTGCTTAGCGTTTTTTCGGTAACACCTAGTTTTTTAGCGTAATAATGAACAGATTTATGTTTTTGAAAACATTCTTTGACTTGATCTACAAAGTCGAAAGCTAGGACGCTATAACGATTAACGGGATTAAGTTTCGTTTCCGGTTCTTTGGTAATCCGATTGATCATTACCGATAATAGTAGCTGTTCAGCGACGTTACGCACAAATTGTCTGCTTAATTTCGAAACAGATAATTCGTTGCTTTTCAATAGCATCTTAATCAAATAGAAGATGTAACTTTGATCTAGGTCATGAATTTTGATAGCGGATGGCTGCTCGCTGTCGGTCAATATATTGATGTCGGTTTCCGGTCGAAGTAGGTTTTTATCTAACACGAGATAATACGATAGGCTATTGTACGCTATATGCTCTATTGGCCAGTTTAGAAATAAGGTGATGTAATCATCATGGCCCAATCCTATCGGATCTAAATACAATTCAAATATAATATTATAGGGTAAATTACGCCATTCTTTATTCAGAATGCGTGTATGAATCTGTTCTCCACTTAATATTTCCCAAGTGTTCATTCCCATAGTATGAAGGCAGAAATAAAATAATTTACAACTACAAATGTAACAACGCAACAAGGAAGTGTGTCGGTAACAATCGGGATAAAGAAATAAATGTAGCGTATACGCTACAAGTAGTCCATTGTGGGTGTATTAGTCATTCACGGTTAGTTCACCACGTATATTCTTTTCCACCCAGTAAGCAACCGCTTCTTGGTCGGTCAATTGCCCTTGCAGATACATTAATTTCGTCACAGCAGCTTCGAAAGTCATATCGTACCCATTGAGAACTCCGAGTGCTTTCAACCCTTGAGAGGTTTCATATCGCCCCAACTCTACAGAACCTACTTTACACTGCGAAATGTCGACAATGTTTTTGCCTTTTTGTATGGTGCTAGCGAGCATATCGAGAAACCACTCGTCGGTCATCGTATTCCCTGAACCAAAGGTTTCCATCACAATACTCCGTACATCAGCATTTAAAATAGATTGAACAAAGGCGGGACTAATGCCCGGAAATAACTTGAGCACACCCACTCGATTATCCAACTCGGTATGCATAATGAACGCTTTGTCCGTATTATCTAGCAACGCCTCGTGATTGTAGTTGATATGTATGCCGGCCTCTGCTAAAACCGGATAATTGGGTGAACGGAACGCCTCAAACTTTGCCGAATTATATTTAAAAGAACGGTTTCCCCGAAACAACTTGTTATCAAACAAAATACAGACCTCCTGGACAATGGATTTACCATTTTCCTTTGCAGATGCAATTTCTAAGGCTGTCATCATATTCTCCCGTGCATCTGTCCTGATTTCTCCAATAGGGAGCTGAGAAC
Organism: Sphingobacterium micropteri; assembly: GCF_014692515.1. Classification (GTDB taxonomy): domain Bacteria; phylum Bacteroidota; class Bacteroidia; order Sphingobacteriales; family Sphingobacteriaceae; genus Sphingobacterium; species Sphingobacterium micropteri. The sequence goes on from NZ_JACOIK010000005.1 coordinate 102,410, forward strand.
CCGATAGAATCACGGGTTTTTGAAGTCCCTCCAACATAAAACTCAAAATTGATGCAGAGAACGACATCGTATCGGAGCCATGTAAGATAACGAAACCATCATAGTGATCGTGGTTATTTCGGATAATTTCTGCCATTTCTACCCAAATCCTCGGATTCATATTAGAGGAATCAATGATGGGGGTAAATGAATGGACCGTTAATTTATAATCCACTCTATCCAAATCGGGCAAATTTCGCGCAATTAAGTCAAAATCGAAAGGAACAAATGTACCCGTTTCGGCATCTTTTACCATGCCAATGGTTCCTCCTGTATAGATAATAAATATATTTTGCATATTGGTTTGTTAGATTCGGAATATTCTCTTCGAATTTTCAGTGGTAATTTCGGCGACTTCTGAAACGGTCATTTCATGTAGATCCGCTACTTTTTCGGCTACATAATAAAGATAGCTGCTTTCGTTTTCCTTTCCACGATAGGGGACAGGTGCTAAGTAAGGGGCATCTGTTTCCAACACAATATGTTGCAAGTCTATTTCTTTGACAACCGCATCCAGCCCCGCTTTTTTAAAGGTAACGACACCACCGATACCGAGCGCAAAACCTAGGTCAATAGCATGTTTGGCTTGCTCAAGTGTTCCGGTGAAGCAGTGAAAAACACCGAATAATTTATCGTCTTTTAGCTCTTCTAATAAAATAAATAACTCGTCAAAAGCTTCTCGACAATGGATGTCGATAGGCAGACCCATGGCTTTTGCCCACCCCACCTGCACACGGAAAGCTTCCCGCTGAAAATCTAACGTACTCTTATCCCAATAGAGGTCTAGTCCAATTTCTCCGATGGCGTATATGGTATGCTCGGAGAGTAAACGTTCTAGTTGGTGCAATTCTTCTTTATAGTTCTCCTTTACGGAACAGGGATGAAGCCCTAACATTGGAAAACAGTTTTTTGGATAGGCACGCACCGTGTCCATTACGAGAGGAACGGATTCAGTATCTACATTTGGCAAAAACAAACGTTGAATGTTTTTCTCGAAACAACGTTGTAGTTGTTCGTCCAATTGGGGCGCTTCAGCATGGTAATAAATGTGCGTATGCGTATCGGTGAGTATATATGGATGAATAGACGGTGTCATAGCGGCTAAATTTAGGGTTTTCATATCAAAAATACCGCATGAAGGCAAAAAAAGTGCAGCTTGCAAGGGGAGGCAGCTTTTGGGGATAGTTTGGTTGTAGATCCCGGTGTTGTTTGTGTTGTCTAGAAAGCTTACATTAGTTGCCGGAACCTGATAAATACAGTGTTCCGAAATTTGAAATGAATAAAAAAAACATACATATTCCACCTATTGTTTACCTCGGTTTTGTGGCTGTTTTGCTTTTAATGAGCTGCTCACCCAAGTTGCGGATGACGGGTGGGGAAGTACGGGAGAGAGGCAATGCATCTTACTATGGTGGTAAATTTCATGGGAGAACCACCGCCAGTGGCGAACGATTCAATCAAAATGCCATGACGGCAGCGCATAGGACACTCCCTTTTGGTACGAAGGTGACGGTAAAGAATCTCAACAACGGCAAACAGGTAGTTGTGAGGATCAACGATCGGGGGCCATCGTCCAAGTCAAGAATGATCGACCTCTCCAAGGGAGCGGCCACCAAGATAGGGATGATCCGAGCAGGCGTTGTGCCGGTGGAAATACACTATCACAACGGAGCCGCTACCGGTAAAAAAATCAAGACGAGAAAACGGCGAAAGTAAAAAATTGATATAGAAAAGCGGGTAGGAAAATAGCGGAAATTAGGGATTAAAAAAAGCTCCAAGGTTTTAAACCTTGGAGCTTTTTTTAATTAATTCAAAAATTAATTTACCGCTGCTGAATCCGCTGGAGCTTCTGTTGGCCCAGGTATGATATCCACCAATTCCACATCAAACACTAATGGTGCATACGGTGGGATAGTACCACCTCCGCGCTCGCCATAGCCAATGCTAGATGGAACTAATAAAGTTGCTTTTGAACCTTTGTTCAACAATTGTAGACCTTCTGTCCAGCCCTGGATAACAGGATCATGACCCACTCGGAAACGAATAGGCTCATATTGACGCATAGGGTTGAACGTATTCTCTTTTTTTGCCGTTTCAGCGTTATTCGTATCGAAAATTTTTCCGTTCACTAATGATCCGGTGTAGTTCACAACGACGGTGTCACCCACAACAGCCTTATTGCCGGAACCTTCTTCTTTTACGATATATTGTAAGCCAGAATCCGTTTTCTTAGGTTCCAATTTGTTTTTCGAAATGTAGCTGGCTAGTTTACCTTCCTCGGCTTGTTTCAATGTCTCGATTTCTGCTTTGAAATACTCGTCTATCTGCGCATACAATGCCGAATCTGTTAAATCACCCTTTTTAAAATGCTTTCTCACTTTCACTTTAAATGTAGCATAGTGATCTGCAAATTCCGGTTTTGGTTGTCCTGTTTTTGCAGCCATGGTATCTAAGTTCAAACGGAAAACAGCACTATCGCCTTCTCCCAACATTTTGAACATGGAATTATAGTCTCCTGCGTACAGGCCGGGGATAGAATCCGGTGCGATATTTACGATTTGTGGTAAACCGATGTCATAGGTGCTTTGTAACAAGGAATCTTTACGATCTGATGTTACAATCATATCTACCGATAATAAATCGCCTGCTTGGGCTTTTTCTGCTCCTGCGTCTTTTACAATGTTATATTCAAGACCGCCATCACCTTTCTTGAAATTTTGGCAACTCGTTGTAGCTAGTAAGCCCACCGCAGCCGAAAGGAATAAAATTGATTTCTTCATTCTGATATAGTCACTTAAATTATGTTGTTAATATTTCTTTATATGCTGGTAATATGGATTTGAACTTGTTTACCGTCTGGCTGAGTGTTTCCGTCGAACTACCCCCCGAAGCGTTTAAATGTCCTCCTCCGTTAAAGTATTTTTTACAAATTTCATTACATGGAATTTCTCCAGTCGACCGCAAAGATAATTTAATTAATTCGGTTCTGTCAATAAATAACGCGGCTAATCGTATGCCTTTGACAGACAGGGCGTAATTTACGAGCCCTTCAGTATCTCCCGTGGTCACTTGGAACCGCTCTAAATCCTCTTTTGTAACGGAAAATACCGCGGTATTATATTCGGGGATAACTTCCAAACAGTTTAATAAACAATACCCCAAAAATTTTAATCGATTTTCGGTAGAACTATTGTAAATCTGTTCGTGAATCTCCCAGTTCCTAGCTCCCGCTTCGATAAGTTTAGATATAATTAAGTGTACCGCTGCGGTAGTAGACCGGAAGCGAAATGAACCGGTATCGGTCATGATTCCTGCATATAGACAAGTCGCCATTTCCGGTGTTATGGCCGTTGCGTCTTCACAGATGTCGGTAATAAACGTATAGACCAATTGTGCGGTTGCAGCTGCCGTAGCATCCCAATAACGGAGGGAAGCAAAATCTTCTGGATCGAGGTGGTGATCTATCATCCATTTTTGACCGGTTGCCGTCCGAAGAATAGGCTCTAAAATATTGGTGCGGCTCAATGCGCTGTAATCCAGGCAAAAAATAATATCGGCTTGCGCGATAAGATGTTCTGCTCGTGTGGTCTCATTAGGAAAGATAATGACCTGTTCACGTCCAGGCATCCAGTTTAGGAAATCAGGGAAATCAGACGACAAAACGACCTCTACTTGATGACCTTTCATTTTCAGCCAATGGTATAAACCTAAAGAGGAACCGAGTGCGTCTCCATCCGGTTTGTGATGGGTTGTGATAACGATATTCTTAGGTTGGGCCAGTAAGTGTAAATTATTTTCTCCTGTCAGCATAAATCTTATAAGTGTGCAAACCTACTATTATTTTATGGGTTGTGGAAATTTTTGCGATTATCACTTTCTTAAAAAATGTTAAGAAATCGTCGGCGAAAGCAAGAGCTAATGCTTAAATGCATATAATTTTCGATCTCGTCTTGTACAGAGTAAGTAAGTGGAACTATTATAGTCAATTTTACCGTAGTAAAAGTCTGGCAGTGCCTCAATGGGAAAACCATCTTGTATCGATCCCTTTTCATCAAAGAGATAAACAAGGTAGTTTTTGCGGGATGCAATACCTAATAGGGAGCTATTCGAACCCGCTGCAAAATACTGTGGACGATCGGCGAGGTCTTGGGTAAAAGTAAAGTCGAATATAACACTGCTGTCTTGTATATTTTTCGTCAATAAATGCTTTTGATCGATGATCGCCATGCGATAAGCGATACCTGTTGCATCCGGGAAATAAGAGATAAAGGAACGGTTTCCTCCCTGTTCCAGTTTGTATGTTTGCGGTTCTTCTTTAAAATCCATTGTGAACGAGATCTGAGCGGTGTCAACGGCGTATACCGCATGTCGATTTTGTTCTAACCGGATGATCGCTATCGGATTTTTAAACTGACTATCGGCAATAATCTCTTCTTTAAGAAGATTTCCTTGTGCGTCGAATTGATAAAAATGACCATTTTCTGTGCCTACAAAGACCTGATCACCCAGCACTTTAATATCAAATAATATTTTTCCTTCGAGATTTTTGTCATTCCAGCTTTCCACCTTTTTACCCGCTAAAGTATAGACCAGCATCTTACGGCCTGCAGGAACGAAAATCAACTGTTGGCCGCCGATGCTACTGATCGTAGGTGTATAGGTTGGTTCGCTATCCATTCCCAATGAAAAACCGGTTAACGAATTACCATCCGGGTCAAATCGATAAAGCCTGTTGCGATCTGTGACCAACACGATAGACCGATCATCCAATTGTTGTGCTTCGCCTACCACACGTCCGTGGAATACGGTAGACCAAATTTTGTTACCCGAAGGATTAATCGCATGTACGGTATGGTCCTGCTCCTGAATCAGGATAAATTGGCTGGTATCTGAATGTTCGAAAACTTGCGGTGCCGTAATCGGTCGGTTGTTAAACTCATAGACCCAGTCCGCTACTGCACCCAGTGCATTTTTACTTTTATATACACCATAAATACTGGATTGGAAACGACCGTTATTACCGGCAATCTGTATAGACCAGGAATAAAAATCCTGATAACCGAAATTGTTTTTATCCCGAAAACTTTCGCGATAAGCTGTTTTTAGCAGATTGCTGATCATCGATGATGATGTGCTTGTCCGAACGAAGCAGGTAATATTCGCTTCGTTCCCCTGAATTCGCTCCGAATTTTTGAAGCCCAGTGTGTTGGTTAAGAGGTTCACACGTCGCCAGTCGCGTTGGTACTCCGTCAACAGGCTTTGGTAGTTGGCTAACACAAGAATATTTTCCACGCGCAGGAAGTATGGACGTTGGAAAGGTTTAAGTGGATCGCCATAAAGTGCAAACGGGATATTTGAATGATCGAACCGATAAAGAGAATCGGATACACGTGTAGCTATAGACGAAATAAAAGTATCGAATTTGCTAGAATCTGCAATGGAAATAAAGGCTAGCTGCGCTTGATTAGTTTGCTCTACCACTGCAAATTCCCTTCCGAAGATAGGGGATATGTCTTCTTCAAAAGAGACGTCTTTGCTTTTTTTCATTTCTGCAAACTGTGCCGCTAATGCGGGAAGTTCTTGACGTTGTTCCAATAAGGTAAGTAAATCTTTTCGGAAGCTATCGGGGTTGCTGATCGCAAAAGAAAGATAAGAGGCCGTATTCTGGGGAAAATAATTATAGAGCGTTTGTGAGGTTTTGTGTTGATTTCCGAACAGTTCTATGTAATTCTCTTTTCGATGTGCCGTTTCACTTTCGCCACTCAATATGAGGGCATCATTTTTAAAACTTAAGTTCCACGCAGATTGCCCGCCGAGGTGGTCGAACAACCTGATGATGTCGCCTGCTTTTCTGCGCATAAGATGTTCGGCGATACGCGGTATCTGCTCATGAACAAAATAAATGCTGAGCGGTGAATTTCGGCTGTTATTGTCTATAAAGTAATCGATTTCGTCTTTCCCTAATTTAGGAACTTGCTTGTCCATCACTTGATAGAGTATGGTTTCCGAAAAAGATGCAAAGAAAATGTCTTCGTGATAGACGATATGGAATACAGAATCCTTGACGCCTTTATCCAAGCTGTAAATACGATTTTCAAGGGTGTCTTTTTGTGTTAGGGTGTATGTGGATGCGGCCTTCTCCAGGAATGAGTTGATTGTCGCTCGGTCGATAGGTGTTGATAGGGGAATTGTAAACAAACTGGTTATCGTTTCCTTTTCGGGATGAAAAGAAACATATAGATCGACATCATTTACATAAGGCTGTATAACGGAATGTCGTAGGAGCTTTGTCTTTAATGTTTGCCATTGTTCAAATTCTTGTCTGCCGACCATCGCATCGAAGATTTCAAAATCTTTGAAGATGTTGTCGGTTGTTACATCATTTTGAAATGTAGTAACGAAGAAGGTTTCTTTGGGAAGGAAAGTAAGCGGACGGAGTGTTTCTTTTTTGTCGCCTTCCAAATCCGCAAAATAATATAGGGAAGCGCCAATAATGGCGACGAATAGTAAAATGGTAATGATAATCGTATTTCTCATCTAACACAGCCTCTAACAGATTCAAACTTACGTAAAATGCGCTGTATTTCACGAACAGCTCCTTGTAAAACTATTATATTTTATTACATTTATACCCACGGAAGAAATATCACTAGAATACGATCTCTTTTATGAACAAACAAATTATATTGATAGCGTCTCTTTTCGGATTGACCGCTGTAATATTAGGGGCATTCGGGGCACACGGGTTGGAGGGGAAAATCAGCGAATACCATTTAGGGACATGGAAAACCGCAAACCAGTATCACTTTTATCATACCTTGGCATTGTTGTTTTTGTCGACCTTTTCCCGGGCTAAGAATGCCTCTATACGGGTTTCGTTTATTGCTTTTACCGTTGGTATGCTATTATTTTCGGGCTCACTCTATCTATTGAGTATTCGGTCGTTAATTGGATTAGAAGGATTTGGGTGGTTAGGTCCGGTGACACCGCTTGGTGGGCTTTGCTTTATGGTCGGATGGATAGGGTTGTTTATAGCCGCTGTCCGGAATCGGTCCTAACATGTCAGGAACTTCTCTATTTTATCATGATCGAGAAACGTTGTTTGTTGATGTTATTTTACCCCTTTACATCGCCAAAACCTATACTTATCGTGTTCCGCTGGAGCTGAATGCCACAGTAGCCATCGGTAAGCGTGTTATTGTACAGTTTGGTCGCAATAAGATTTATGCCGCCATTATCCATAAAATTTCTAACGAAGCACCGCTACGTTACGAGGCAAAGTATATTCTCCAAGTTATCGATGAAGATCCTGTGGTGGATACCAATCAGTTGGCACTTTGGGAATGGATTTCCAGCTACTATATGTGTTATTTGGGAGAGGTTATGCAAGCCGCTTTGCCGGCGGCATTAAAGATGGCGAGTGAAACAAAAATTACGGCATCAGCACAGGTAGATTTGGATCGTTCCCTCTTGTCTGACAAAGGGTATATGGTCATGGAAGCATTGGATGTGGCAGGAGAATTGACGATAAATGATATTGTTAAATTATTAGGACAGAGCACTGTTTTTCCACTATTGAAGAAGCTTTTTGATCAAGGGTACATTTTAATATCTGAAGAGATCAAAGACAAGTATGTCCCGAAGCGTAAGGCATATTTGCGGTTTTCGCCGGAGTTTGATGATGCGGATGGGATACGTAGCTTGCTCGATTCTTTAAATCGTGCACCGAAGCAACAGGATGCAGTCTTAGGTTTTATGCAGCTTCGAAAAACCATGACCGATATTGCCCGGCAAGATATTATGGAAGTTTCGGGGGTGAGTTCCGCAATTATTGCATCCTTAATCGAAAAAGGGGTGTTTGTGGTGGAAGAGAAGATCGTCTCGCGATTAGGAGGAGAAGAAGTAGAGATAAGGGCAGATTTTGTATTCAATACGGTACAACAGCAAGCATTCGATCAGGTAAAAGCTTTTTTTGAAACGAAAGATGTGGTACTGCTGCATGGTGTCACCGCATCCGGGAAAACGCAGCTTTATATACGGCTCATCGAACAGACAATCAAGGAGGGTAAAAATGCACTGTATCTTTTACCGGAAATCGCGCTTACGGCACAGATTACCGATCGGTTGAAATTGCATTTTGGCGATAAATTGGGTGTTTATCATTCAAAATTTAATGACAATGAACGGGCAGAGGTGTGGCATAAGGTCATGAAAGGTGAATATAAGGTGGTCGTTGGTGCCCGTTCCGCTGTATTTTTACCTTTTCAATATTTAGGATTGGTCGTAGTTGATGAAGAGCATGAAAATTCCTACAAGCAATACGAGCCTTCTCCGCGTTACCATGCCCGCGATACGGCTATCTATTTGGCACACCTGCAGGGGGCAAAAGTTTTGCTGGGATCGGCTACTCCATCGATAGAAAGTTATTACAACGCCAGAGCAGGTAAATATGGGTTAGTAGAATTAAAGGAACGCTTTGGGGAATCTCAATTACCTGATATACAGATTGTAAATGTAGCGGAGCAAGGGCGTAAAGAACAAATGTTCGCTTACTTCAGTGGTGTTTTACTACAGGAGATAACAGATGCTTTGGAGCGAAAGGAACAGGTTATCCTGTTTCAGAATAGACGAGGTCATACACCCTTTGTGCAATGTAATACCTGTGGCTGGGTGGTCAAATGTGTGAACTGTGATGTCAGTCTGACGTATCATAAATCAACTAATCATCTGCATTGTCATTATTGTGGGCATACGGAACCACCGGTGCAGGTTTGTCCTGCCTGTGGCATGCCGCATATTGAAAGTAAAGGGTTTGGAACGGAACGCGTAGAAGAAGAGTTGGAGTTGTTGCTGCCGCAAGCGCGAATAGGACGTCTAGACTTGGATTCTACCAAGGGGAAATATGGGTTTGAAGAAATTATCACGGCCTTTGATGAACACGAGTTCGATATTTTGGTAGGCACGCAGATGGTGGCAAAAGGACTGGATTTTGGGCGTGTGAGTCTCATCGGTATTATCAATGCGGATGCGATGATTAATTTTCCCGATTTTCGAGCATATGAACGTGCCTTTTCATTGTTTTCACAGGTGGCCGGGCGCGCTGGGCGCCGGGAGAATAAAGGAAAAGTGATTATTCAAACCCATACGCCCCAACATCGGGTGCTGGAACAGGTTATTCAGCATGATTATGAAGGTATGTTCATGACGGAAATAACAGAGCGTAAGAATTATCTGTACCCACCTTTTTACCGTGTTATTAAATTGGACGTTCGCCATACAGATAGACAGCAAGCCAGCGATGCGGCTACTCGTTTGGCCAATTTGCTCCGCGAGCAGTTGGGCAATAGAGTGTTAGGGCCCGAACCACCGTTAATCTCCCGCGTTCGAAACCATTTTATTCAAACGATTACCTTGAAAATAGAACGTAACAACGTTAGTATCTCCCGGGTGAAAGAACTCATTCACCAAGCTATCACACAATTTGATATGGAGAAACAACACCGGGGCGTGCGTATTGCTATTGATGTGGATCCCTATTAATCCTTTTGCTCTTTCCACTGCTTCGCGAATGATTTTTTCGCAAGTTTCGGTAATTCCAGGTGTTTGCCCCAGATTTTTCGCAAGAAACTACGCAGGAAGAAGTTTTTCGTTCTGCCGCTAAAGAAATCTATCAAACCACGACGCTGTATGGCATACGTAAATACTTCCCATACCCGTTTTTCTGCTTGTGGGATTAAACCTTGCTGCACCGAATCCCGACGATTAAGTAACGCCAACCGTTGGTAATCTATGCCAACTGCGCAGGCATCGAAGCATTTTCCGCAAAGGGCTGAAGCGTAGGCGGGATACTTGAATTCCGATACGCTGTTTACGTTTGGGGGGATAAGTGAATCGATAAGAATTTTATAGATTGTATCATACGTTTGCCCGGCAATATTTTGGTAAGTCGGACATAAATTTAAGCAGGCCTCACCGCAAATGCAGTAGAGCGCTTGGCGCTGGTCGTTTTTTTCCAATACATTGGTCCGGCCATTGTCGAGCAAGATGACGTACATTTCTTCTGGGCCATCCGTGTCCTGTCCTTGTCGGGGTCCACCTAGAATCGTATTATATACCGTAAGATTTTGGCCGGTTCCATGTGAAGCTACTAAAGGCCAGAACAGATCCAGATCAACAATGCTGGGGATGATTTTTTCTATTCCGACTAATGCGATATGCACCTTTGGAAAGGAAGTGGTAAGTCTTGCGTTCCCATCATTCTCCGTAATAGCGATACTACCGGTATCAGCGATAATAAAATTTGCTCCCGAGATACCGATATCCGCCCTCGTGTACTTTTGCCGTAATAATTCACCCCCTTCGACCGTCATTTGTTCTGCTGATGCATCTGACGGTGTATCAAAATCACCCGTGAAGATTTCGACGTTTTGCTTCGCTAAAAAATGGTCAAGCTCGATTTCCTCCATTGCCATAGACTTGGATTTTACAACCGATTGTGCCTGATGGCGTTCCATGATTTTGAAAACCTCGTGGCGAGCTTCTTCCGCATCATTCGCCCAGATAACCTGCCCACCTCTTTTGGTAAAATTGCTTTCAAAATCTAAAAGGTAGCGCTCGAGATTTTCGATAGTTTTCCATTTGACGAGGTGAGCTTTCTTTTTCGAATTTTCCAAATCGAAAAATTTGCTTTTGCTCTGCTCAAATGCGAGACGATACTTCTCTATATTGGTATTGATGATCTCACGATGACGTTGGTCAAAGGATTTAACCGCGCTATCTTTTAAAAACTTGTCTGCAACCTGCTCTCCCATGAAGTAAAACTAATTAAAAAACTCCCGTTATTTTAGATAGCGGGAGCTTTTATTTTGTATTATCCTTTTATATTCAGTGCTAGATTCAGCTCGTCCAGTTGTGCGTTGTCAATAGCCGCCGGCGCATCAATCATGACATCACGCCCCGCGTTATTTTTGGGGAATGCAATGAAATCTCGGATCGTTTCCTGCCCGCCTAGAATAGCTGTTAGTCGGTCGAGACCGAAGGCAAGTCCGCCATGTGGAGGCGCACCGTATTGGAAGGCATTCAGGAGAAAACCGAATTGCTCTTGTGCTTGCTCTGGTGTGAAGCCAAGATGCTTGAACATCAAGGATTGTGTTTCTTTATCATGGATACGGATGGAGCCACCACCGATTTCATTACCATTCAATACTAAGTCGTATGCATTGGCGCGAACTTTTCCAGGATCGGTATCCAATAGATGCATGTCTTCTTTTTTTGGCGACGTAAACGGGTGATGCATAGCATGGTAGCGTCCTGTTTCTTCATCCCATTCCAACAACGGGAAATCCATCACCCATAGTGGTGCAAACTCGTCTGGCTTGCGTAGTCCTAAACGGTTGGCTAACTCCATACGTAGGGCACTTAGCTGTGTGCGGGTTTTGTACGCTGGTCCGGATAAAACGAAGATAAGATCTCCCGCTTTTGCACCCGTAGCGTCCGCCCACTGCGCAAGGTCGGTTTGATCATAAAATTTATCGACAGAAGATTTGAATGTTCCATCGAGCTCACACTTACAGTATACCATGCCCAAAGCGCCTACCTGTGGACGTTTTACCCAATCAATCAACGCATCGATTTGCTTTCTTGTGTAGGATGCGGCGTCCGGTACAGCTATACCGACTACTAATTCTGCATTGTTGAATACCGCAAAATCTTTATGCTGTGTGACGGCATTTAACTCGCCGAACACCATACCGAAGCGGATATCAGGTTTATCGTTTCCATATTTTCGCATGGCTTCGTCATATGTCATGCGGGGGAATTGTGCAATATCGATATCGTGTATCTTTTTCAATAGATGACGCGTCAATCCCTCAAAAACGTTTAGGATATCTTCTTGTTCAATGAAAGACATTTCACAGTCAATCTGCGTGAACTCAGGCTGACGGTCTGCCCGTAAATCTTCATCACGGAAACATTTTACAATTTGGAAATATTTGTCTAAACCGCCTACCATTAATAACTGCTTAAAGGTTTGTGGTGATTGCGGTAAGGCGTAAAACTGTCCGGGATTCATGCGGGACGGAACCACAAAATCACGTGCGCCTTCTGGCGTAGATTTAATTAAATAAGGTGTTTCCACTTCGCAGAAGTCCATATTCGATAGATAGTTGCGAACCTCTTGTGTCACCTTATGACGAAAAAGCAGGCTGTTTTTTACCGGGTTACGGCGGATGTCCAAATAGCGATATTTCATACGCAAGTCTTCACCGCCATCCGTTTCATCCTCAATCGTAAAAGGTGGAAGTTGAGCTTCGTTCAGTATGGTCAATTCATTTACGAGTACTTCAATCTCTCCGGTAGGAATATTCGCGTTTTTAGATTCCCGCTCGATAACGCTACCTTTTATTTGTATGACAAACTCACGTCCCAATGATTTCGCCTGCTGCATAATGGTTTCATGGGTACGCGCCTCATCAAAGATTAACTGCGTAATACCGTAACGGTCACGTAAATCTACCCAAATCATAAACCCTTTGTCGCGCGACTTTTGAACCCAGCCCGCTAGTGTGACTTCTTTATTTGTATCGGTTAATCTCAGTTCACCGCAATTATGACTTCTATACATTGCTATTCGTTGTTTTGTCCGTAACTCATCACGTGTGATTCGTGTTTATAAAATACGCCCGAATAACGTATAACGAGTTGCGAATGGATGTGTGCGCAAAAATATTGGATTTTACGGACAATAAAGATTTGTTTCTTCTTTTTTTCATACTCCCACTTTATCCCACTTTTATTTGCGGAAGATAAGAAAAGAAGCGTAAGACGGTTTTCTTTGTCAAAATATTAATATTCCCAATAGGGCCGGGGCTTTACATCATTTTCGTTATTACGGGTATAGAAATGGTCGTGGCGACTTTTGTAGCTTTTTCGCTATGTGGAAAACTTTTTTGTGTTATATTGTGGGGGAAAGTGGGAGAAAGTGTATACTTTTACATTGAAAATTTTGATTAGCTGTATAGACTGTGAACTATTTAATCGGAGAATACGAATGCAAGCTGGACGCCAAAGGTAGAATGGTGGTTCCTGCCGCGCTCAAAAGGCAACTGCCTGATGTGGAGCGGGATGGGCTTGTAGTGAATCGTGGCTTCGAGAAAAATTTGGTCATTTATACCCGTGCAGAGTGGAATAAGATTTTGAAGCAATTGTCGAGGCTTAATCAGTTCCAACCCAAGAATCGAGATTTTGTGAGGAAGTTTATGAGTGGAGCGACAGAGTTAATGCTTGATTCGGCAGGAAGGGTTTTATTGCCGAAAGGGTTGTTAGAATATGCGGAAGTGGGAAGCGAATTAGTGTTGGCTTGTAATTTGGAAAAAATAGAGGTTTGGTCGAAGGCGACGTATGAAAAACAGTTGGATGCGATATCGGAAGATGATTTTTCAGATTTGGCGGCGCAAGTGATGGGTGAATTTGATATGGAAGGAGGACATGATGGCGAGTAACCCGGCTGTTTATCATGTGCCTGTGATGTTGCAGGAATGTATGGATGCATTGGCTGTTAAGCCAGATGGTGTGTATGTTGATGTGACGTTCGGCGGTGGTGGTCACTCACGGGAGATCTTAAAAAGATTGGGTGATAACGGAAGATTGATCGCATTCGATCAGGATCCGGATGCTGTGAAGAATACGCTGGATGATCCGCGTTTTACGTTAGTGCATCATAATTTTAGATTTTTGAAAAACAATCTTCGATTATTGGGAATTCGGCAGGTGGACGGTGTGCTGGCTGATTTAGGTGTTTCTTCGCATCAGTTTGATTCGCCTGAACGTGGTTTTTCCATTCGTTACGATGCGGATTTGGATATGCGGATGGATCAGGTGGCTGATTTAGATGCAAAAAAAGTGTTGAATACATATGCAGAGGCGGAGTTGCATCGCATTTTTGGGATGTATGGTGAGATACAAAATGCACGTTCATTAGCAAAAACGATCGTGACAGCGCGATTAGGTGAACCGATCGAAACCGTTGGCAGGTTGAAAGAAGTGATTAAACGCCAAGTGCCAAAGGGGAAAGAGCACAAATATCACGCACAGGTATTTCAGGCCTTACGTATTGAAGTAAATGGGGAGTTGGAGGCGTTGCAGGACTTTTTAGAGCAGACGGTAGCGGTATTGAAGCCGGCGGGGCGTTTAGTGGTGATGTCTTACCATTCGTTGGAAGATAGATTAGTGAAGAATTTTATGCAGAAGGGTAAGTTTAGGGGAGAGGTGGAGAAGGATTTCTTTGGCAATGAAATAAAACCATTCCATGTCATCAGCCGTAAAGCGGTGACGGCAAGCGAAGATGAATTGGCGATAAATAATAGGGCACGTAGCGCGAAGCTACGTATAGCTGAACGGGAAGCTTAATTTTTGGAGAGATATGTCTAGCAAAAACACAGTCAGAAACAACGAATTAAGTGAAGAGGTTCAGAAAAAAATGAATGAGTCGGTTGAAGAAAAAGTGGAGGAAACACAGCATTTTCTTCGGTCTATCTTCTCTACAAAATACTTGTCCAGCTATCTGGTGGCTAGGAATTTGCCTTTTGCGGCATTTGTAGCACTGCTTGGGCTATTGTATATCTCCAATCGACATTTGGCAGAAAGAACGGTGCGGACGATTGATCAGGTAGGGCGTGAGGTAAAAGAATTGAGCTGGGACTACAAGTCATTATCTGCCGAATTGATGAAGCTAACAACGCAAACAGAAATTGCGAAGCGGGCCGATACCCTCGGGTTGAAAGAACGCATGGAACCTCCTATTAAGCTGGAGGTGATAAAGGAAATAAAGAAGTAAACAAGCAGCACGGAGTTGTATGAATATTAGAAAAACTATACTTATTCGCGTGTACGTGGCATTTGGCCTTATGGTGCTTTTTGCGCTAACGGTCTTTGGTAAGCTCTTGCATTTACAATATGTAGATGGTGGAGAGTGGCGTGCGATGGTGGATAGTTTAACGATTCAAGAGCGGGGAATTGAGGCAGCTCGCGGCAATATCTATTCCAATGATGGTAGTTTGTTGGCTACTTCTGTTCCCGAATATGAGCTTCGTTTTGATGCGATGTCGATACCCCTGGAGGAAAGTGATGTGTTTAATTCTAAAGTCGATTCGTTGGCGGCGCGGTTGTCTGCACACTTTAAGGATAAATCATCCCGACAGTATTTAACGTTGTTGAAAAATGCCCGTGCAAAAAAGCAGCGCTATGTCTTGATTAAACGAGCTGTTTCCCATCAAGATTTGAAAATTATTAAGACTTTTCCATTGTTTCATGCATTCAGGGATGGCAAGAAGCGCTATCCTACTAGTTTGGTTACGGTGCGTGAAAATAAACGGATTTTACCATTTACAAATTTGGCAGCTCGGACCATTGGTTATAAGAACATTAAGGGCGATACGGTGTTGGTTGGTTTGGAAGGGGCTTACGGAAAGTATATCGATGGAAAGAGTGGTTCACAGTTAATGCAGCGTATTGCGGGTGGGGTTTGGGTGCCTGTCAACCGGGAGGTGGAAGTTGCGCCGGTCGATGGCTCGGATATCATTTCGACCCTAGATGTAAATATGCAGGATATGGCGCAGCGAGCGCTGGAAAAGCAGTTAATAGCTAGTGATGCGGATAATGGCTGTGTGGTTGTTATGGAGGTGAAAACAGGAGAGGTAAGGGCGATCGCGAATTTTACACGGGATAAAGAGGGTGTTTTTCGGGAAAAATACAATTATGCTATTGCCCAGGGTGCAGACCCGGGATCAACATTCAAGCTGGCGAGTTATTTGGCGTTGTTGGATGATGGTTTTGTAGATACATCAAGCACGGTGGATATCGGAAACGGTACGTATAAAGTGCCAGCACATACTATACGGGATTCGCATGCACCAAAAAAATCGGTTTTGACGGTAAAAGAGGCTTTTGAAGAGTCTTCAAACGTAGGTGTGGCGAAACTGATAAACACTTATTATGGCGACAAGCCGGCGAAATATACAGCAAAGTTGCATCATTTTGGATTAGGCAAGCCTTTAGGGTTACAAATTCCTGGGGAAGCAACGCCATGGGTAAAGATGCCGGATAGCAAAACGTGGAGTAAGTTATCCTTGGTGCAAATGGCGTATGGTTATGAATTACGACTAACACCGTTGCAGATGTTAGCCCTTTACAACGCGGTTGCCAACGATGGCAAATTGTTAGCGCCTTTGTTTGTGAAAGAGATCCGGCATCTAGGTAATACCGTAGAACGTTTTGACGCGAAGGTGCTTAATAAGCAGATTGCCTCGAAAGAAGCTATCCGCAAAATGCAGGGTATGTTGGAAGGGGTAATGACAGAGGGGACAGGTAGGCGCTTAAGTTCACCGTTATATTCGTCGGCAGGTAAGACGGGTACGGCACAAATGAACGATGGCGCTCGCGGATATGGGCAACGCCGTTATCAATCATCCTTTGCCGGTTATTTTCCAGCCGAGAATCCAAAATATTCTATGATTGTCGTGATCCGAAATCCAAGAAAGGGATATTACGGCGGAGCAATTGCCGGACCGGTATTTAAGGAATTGGCGGATATGATTTATGCAAATGACTTAGCCTTGCACGGAACATTGGCAAGCAGAAAAGTAAATACAGCCGGAACAAAATTACCGCTCACATTAAGAGGTTCGAAAGAGGCCTCAAGTGCGGTGTACCAAGCATTGGGATTTAATCCGTCGAATTGGAATACGATAGTGCAGGCCACGGATTCGTCGACCAAAGCTGCTCCTTTTGTGGAGACCCAGGTGAAAGAAGGAGTGGTGCCGGATGTGTTGGGCATGGGCTTGTCGGATGCGATCTTCACCATGGAGAATGCCGGATTCAAAACGAAGATTTTTGGTTGGGGTAAAGTTGTCAGCCAATCGCTTGTTGCTGGTACAAAATTAAAAGTAGGTACGCCCATAACATTGGCGCTGAATTAAAAGATATGAAACTACGAGAATTATTACATGCGATTCCAGTACAACAGCTTGAGGGGCTCCTTGAAGTTGATGTGTTGTCGGTATGCTTCGATTCGCGGAAAGTTTCTGCAGATAGTCTTTTTGTTGCCGTTCGGGGTGTGCATACCGACGGACATTTATATCTTGATAAAGCGGTTGAAAACGGCGCCAAGGTACTGGTCTTGGATACGTTGCCGGAGAAATTGCACGAGGAGATAACCTATGTCGTCGTGGCGGATACATCGTATGTATTGGGTTTATTAGCATCTAATTTTTATGGTGATCCTTCCAAAGGATTAAAACTTGTTGGTATTACAGGAACAAATGGTAAGACGACGATTGCCACGCTTCTTTTTAATTTGTTTAAGAGTTTGGGGTATCACGTCGGATTGCTGTCAACCGTGGAAAATAAAATCGGAGATCGGGTTATCCCGGCCACGCATACAACGCCGGATCCGATAGCACTCAATATGTTGCTTCGGGAGATGGTGGATGAAGGATGTGATTATTGCTTTATGGAAGTGAGTTCACATGCTGTCGTGCAACAACGTATCGCCGGACTACGTTTTGCCGGAGGCATATTCTCTAATATCACACACGATCATTTAGATTTTCACGGCACGTTTGATCATTACATCAAGGCTAAGAAAAAGTTTTTTGATGACTTAGATAGATTTGCTTTTGCATTGACCAACGTAGACGACCGTAATGGAACAGTGATGCTGCAAAATACATTTGCACATAAAAAGACATACGGGCTAAAAACGATGGCGGACTTCAAGGCGAAGGTTGTCGAAAGCCATTTAGATGGTATGCTACTACAGGTAGACGGACATGAAGTGTGGGTTAAACTGGTTGGCGGATTTAATGCATACAATCTGTTGGCGGTTTATGGCGCCGCGATTTTGTTGGAGCAAGAAACCATGAAGGTGTTAACGGCTATGAGCGATATTGCTGGAGCAGAAGGCAGATTTGATGTGGTGCGTTCGACAAATGGTACCGTAGGCATCGTAGATTATGCGCATACACCCGATGCGGTGGAGAATGTTCTTTCGACTATCCGGGAGTTGCGGAAAGGCGGCCAACAGATTATTACGGTACTAGGTTGTGGTGGCGATCGCGATAAGACTAAGCGCCCCGAAATGGCAGAGGTCGCAGTACGTTTAAGCGATAAAGTTATCATTACTTCGGATAATCCAAGGACAGAAGACCCGATGGCCATTATTCGGGATATGGAAGCGGGTGTGGATTCGAAAGATCGCAAACACGTCTTTACCATTGCTGAGCGCAAAGAAGCTATTCGAGCTGCATGTCATTTAGCACAAGCTGGCGATATTGTATTAGTCGCCGGAAAAGGACACGAAAAATATCAAGAAGTTCAGGGTGTGCGTTACCATTTTGACGATAAGGAAATTTTAATAGAAACGTTTAACGAACAATAAGAAATACGGATGTTATATTATCTATTCAGTTGGCTACAAGAACATATGCATTTGCCGGGATCGGGATTGTTTCAATACATCTCGTTTAGGACGGCAATGGCCGTTATTGTGTCGTTGATGATTACGACGGTATACGGAAGCCGTCTGATTCGCGCTTTACGTAATAAGCAAGTTGGGGAGACGATCCGTGACCTAGGCTTAGCGGGCGAGAAGCAAAAGGTAGGTACGCCGACAATGGGTGGGTTGATTATCATCGGCGGGATCTTGGTACCCACACTTTTGTTTGCCAAACTGGATAATATTTATGTCATCATCATGATTATCACAACCATTTGGATGGGTACGATTGGCTTTCTGGATGATTACATCAAAGTATTCCGTAAAAACAAAGAGGGACTTGCCGGTCGCTTTAAAATTATCGGGCAAGTAGGACTAGGGACATTAATTGCCATCACCATGTATTTCCATCCGGATATTGTTGTTCGGGAAAAAGTACAAAACCCGACTTCGACCAAGGCAGTGGAGATTATGATGGATACCCAAACAGGCCAACGTTATTATGCGGAAAATGTGAAGTCTACAAAGACGAATATTCCATTCTATAAAAATAACGAGTTCGATTATGCCGAAGTGCTAAGTATGTTTGGATTAAACAGCAATCTGGCTACGTTTATGGTGTTTTTAGTGGTGATTGTGTTTATCGTTACGGCGGTATCTAACGGCGCAAATATCACCGATGGGATAGATGGACTGGCAACGGGAACCTCCGCTATTATTGGTATTACACTGGCAATTCTGGCTTATGTGTCCGGTAACGTGATTTTTTCGGATTACCTTAATATTATGTATATCCCCAACTCGGGCGAACTCGTGATTTTCGCAGGTGCATTTGTAGGAGCCTGTACGGGTTTCCTGTGGTATAATGCTTATCCAGCACAGGTCTTTATGGGTGACACGGGGAGTTTGACGATTGGTGGTATCATTGCGGCATTCGCTATCCTTATCCGAAAGGAGCTGTTGATTCCGATGTTATGTGGGATTTTCTTGTTAGAAAATCTGTCGGTAATTATGCAAGTGTCGTATTTCAAATACACACGGAAAAAATATGGAGAAGGGCGGCGGATATTTTTGATGTCTCCTTTGCACCATCATTATCAGAAGAAAGGTTATCACGAATCGAAGATTGTGATGCGGTTTTTCATTGTATCTATTATTCTGGCAATTTTAACGATAGTCACATTAAAAGTAAGATAAGATGTCTAATATAGCACATACATATTATCCACAATCTGGCTTTCTGGCGATACTGGGCGCGGGGGAGAGCGGTGTTGGTGCGGCTATTTTAGGAAAGGATAAGGGGTTTGACGTATTTGTTTCCGACAAGGGGGCGATACGGGATGAATATAAGGCCACATTACAGCAAGAAGGAATTGCATTTGAAGAGGGACTGCATAGTGAAAATAAGATTATGCAAGCAGATTTGGTTGTCAAAAGTCCTGGTATTCCGGAACATGCACCTTTGGTAAAGGCCTTGAAGGCCGCCAATATTCCGGTGATTTCGGAGATTGAATTTGCGGCGCAGTATACAGCAGCTAAGTTCTATTGCATTACCGGTTCTAACGGCAAATCGACAACAACTATGCTGACATATTATATGTTGCAGCGTGGTGGTGTAAATGTGGGATTAGCCGGAAATATTGGGAAAAGTTTTGCACTGCAGGTAGCACGCGAAAATTACGAGGTGTATGTATTGGAAATATCCAGTTTTATGTTGGATGATATGTATCATTTCCGTGCTGATGTAGCGGTCATTTTGAACATTACACCAGACCATCTAGATCGTTATGATAATAAGATGGAAAACTATAGGTCATCTAAGTTTCGTATGATCCGAAATCAAACAAAAGACGATTATTTTATCTACTGTTTGGACGACGAGGAAACGGTAAAAGGCTTAGCTGTATTTAAAACAGACGCCCAGCATTTGCCCTTTACACAAGAACAAGTGGTGGGGCAGGGCGCATATGTAGACGAAGAAAAGAATATTATAATAAAAGTACCTAACAAAGACATTTTTGCGATGAATATGGAAGAGTTATCATTACAAGGGAAACATAACGCATACAACAACATGGCTTCGGGCTTGATTGCGAAGGTTCAAGAACTGCGCAACCAAACGATGAAAGAAAGCATGGAATCGTATGTGAATATCGAGCATCGTCTAGAGCATGTTGCTTGTATTGGGGGGGTGAATTATATCAATGATTCGAAAGCAACCAATGTGAATTCTGTTTGGTATGCTTTGGAAAGCTTTTCACCCGATATTATCTTAATTATGGGGGGCGTAGATAAAGGTAATGACTACGAGATGATGCGTGATTTGGTAAAGTCTAAGGTTAGAGCAATTGTATGTATCGGTAAAGATACGGTGCGCATTCATGAATCTTTTGAAGATGATACGGATGTGATTATCAATAGCTCGTCTATGCAAGACGCGGTAGAGATTGCCTCCTATTTAGCGAAAAAGGGCGATACGGTGCTGTTATCGCCGGCCTGTGCAAGTTTTGACTGGTTTAAAAATTATGAAGAACGTGGTGAAAAATTCAAGGAAGCAGTAATGTCTTTGTAATAGTACACCCGGCTGTCATCCCGACGCTAGGAGGGATCTAAATCGTTTAGATACTTCGGCAAGCCTCAATATGACAGAAAGGAAGTGGGTAAATAAAATGTGGAAACGATGATGGATCAGATTTTCAGTAAATTAAAAGGAGACAAGTGGATATGGATTATTGTGATTGTCCTGTCCGGCTGGTCTTTGTTGGCGGTGTATAGTTCAGTAGGTACACTTGCCTACAAGGAAGGCAAAGGAACAGAATTGTACCTGTTCAAGCATTTTTCCATTATTGCTGTGGGTTTGGTGTTGATGTATCTATCACACAAATTAGATTATCGTTATTATGCCGGTATTTCTAAGCTGCTGATGATCATCGCTATACCCTTGTTACTTTTTACGTTGATTGGCGGTAACAAAGTAAACGAGGCTAGCCGCTGGGTAACGATTCCCGTCATCAACCAAACGTTTCAAACATCGGATCTGGCAAAACTAGCACTGATTACCTTTTTGGCACGTATGCTTTCACGCAAAGCACATGAGATAAAAGATCTTAAAAAATCATTTATCCCCATTATGGGAACGGTATGCTTGGTTTTTGTCCTGATTGCGTGGGCAAACTTATCGACGGCTTTAATGCTATTTGGTACGAGTGTGTTACTGCTGTTGATTGGTCGGGTAAGTTTTAAGCAGATAGGTATCGTATGTGTCGGGGGGGCTTTCCTCTTGTTGTTAGTGATATTTATCGGGCCTCGACGTGCCACCTATATCAGTCGTTTTGAAAGTTTCTTTAAGACAGAGCAAACGGTGCAAAACACCGTACCTTTTCAAGAAGATAAAAACTACCAGGCGAATCTGGCGAAGATGTCCATTGCTTCGGGTCAGTTATTTGGCAAGGGTGCAGGGAATAGCGTAGGTAGAAATCTATTACCACATCCCTATTCCGATTTTATTTTCGCCGTGATTGTGGAGGAATACGGAACGATCGGTGGAGCGATCCTGCTTTTCTTGTATGTGGCATTGATGTACCGTTGTATACGTATTGTAACCCTAAGCCCACGCGCGTTCGGGGCCTTTCTAGCTGCGGGTCTAGGGTTTAGCTTGACCATACAGGCGCTAGCCAATATGGCGGTTGCTGTAGGGTTGGGACCCGTTACTGGTGTGCCATTACCATTGGTCAGTATGGGGGGGACCTCCATTTTGTTTACCAGCGTGGCACTAGGGATCATTTTAAGTGTAAGTAGGAGTATAGAAGAATTGAAAGGAAAAGAAGAATTAAACGAAATTCCAAAGAATCCAAAAGTGGTTGTTGGAACGATTTAAAAATGAAATGTTAGAGGGTTAGAGAGTTAGAAAGTTAAAGGGTGGGGACGATATAGGAAAATAAGGATTTTGGATATAGGACGTTAGAAGGGAAGTCTAAATACTAATATCTAAATACTAAATACTAGAATATGGCAAACAAAGTAATCATAAGCGGAGGAGGAACAGGGGGACACGTTTTTCCGGCTATTGCAATAGCGAATGCATTACGTCGTATAGCGCCGGATATCGAAATCTTATTTGTAGGGGCAAATGGACGGATGGAGATGGATCGTGTTCCCGAGGCAGGCTACAAAATCGTAGGATTAGATATACAGGGCATTGATAGGAGCTCCCTGTTGAAAAATTTGACCTTGCCTTTTAAGCTGATAAATAGTTTGATAAAGGCGCGGAAAACGATAAAGGCGTTTAATGCCGATGCCGCAGTAGGTGTGGGTGGGTTTGCGTCGGGACCTTTGTTAATGGCTGCCAACAATATGGGGCTACCTACGCTGATTCAGGAACAAAACTCTTATGCGGGTGTAACCAATAAGAGCTTGGGAAAGAAAGCTAAAAAGATATGTGTGGCGTATGAAGGGATGGATCAATTCTTTCCGGCTGAAAAAATCATGTTGACAGGTAATCCCGTACGCCGCGATTCTGTCGATATCGAGGGGAAACGAGAATTTGCTTTACAAATTTTTGGTCTGCAGTCGCACAAAAAGACCATATTGATTATCGGTGGTAGCTTGGGTGCAAAACAGATGAATGGTTACGTGTTGGATGTGATACATGAGCTAGGCGAAAAAGACGATGTACAATTTATTTGGCAGACCGGAAAAACGTATTACGAGGATATGGAACGTATGTTGAAAATGAACGAATTGATTCCGGGTAATGTAAAGGTGAAACCATTTTTGGATCGTATGGATCTAGCGTATGCAGCGGCAGATTTGATTATTTCGAGAGCAGGTGCTGGCACGATATCGGAACTTTGTGTAGTGGGAAAACCGGTGATATTGGTGCCCTCGCCTAATGTGGCGGAAGACCATCAAACGAAGAACGCACAAGCTTTGGCCGCTAAGAATGCAGCCGTGATGATTTCCGAAGCCGACGCGCGGGACACGATGATGTATGTGGCGTTAGAGTTGCTTTCGGATGAGGCTAAATGTGCATCATTAAGTGCCGAAATACAGAAAATGGCTCGACTCGATGCGGATGAAGTGATTGCAAAAGAAGTACTGAAACTTATTAAATAGATGATTAATCTTGACCATATAAAACGTGTTTACCTTCTCGGAATTGGGGGGATTGGTATGAGTGGCTTGGCTCGCTATTTCAAACACCTCGGTTGCGATGTGCAGGGATATGACAAAACAGAGACCGAGTTGACACGTGCGTTGGTGCAAGAAGGTATTCAGGTGATTTACCAAGATGATGTCGCGTTATTGCCAACGGTATACCAACAACCGTCTGCGGAAACGTTATTGATTTTTACACCTGCCATCCCGAAAGACCTTAAACTGAAAGCTTATTTTTTAGAACGAGACTTTACATTATATAAGCGTTCTGAGGTATTGGGTATCATTAGCGCAAGTCGATTTACGATAGCCGTGGCGGGAACGCACGGGAAAACAACAACCTCGACCATGATTGCGCATATATTGAAGGACTCAGGTTATGATTGTTCTGCTTTTTTGGGAGGAATCAGTTCTAACTATAATAGCAATGTACTATATGGTGCGAACAACGTGGTTGTGGTAGAAGCTGATGAATACGACCGCTCGTTTCTGACGTTGCATCCCAATATTGCGGTGGTTACCTCGGCAGATCCTGATCATTTGGATATCTATGGTGACGAGCGACATCTGATCGAATCTTTCGAACTGTTTTTACAACGTGTCGTCCCGGGTGGCTTGTCGATCGTAAAAAAGGGACTGCCCTTTAGTGGAGATATAGCTTATGCCAAAGACGAAGTCTGTGATGCGTACGCACGCCATATACGTGTGGAAGAGGGGGTGTTTTATTTTGATTATGTTGCCGGAAAAACGGAAATACAGGCTATCCCATTAGGTATACCGGGCTTCCATAATGTGGAAAATGCCGTGGCGGCCATTACGGTAGCGCTACAGCTTGGAATAGCCGTGGAGAAGATAAAATCGGCATTGGTGTCGTTCAGAGGGGCAAAGAGACGATTTGAATATATCGTTAAAACGCCGGCGCATGTATATATAGATGATTATGCGCATCATCCGGAAGAATTGCGCGCGTTTCTGACGTCGGTAAAGAAACTCTATCCGACAAAGAAGTTGACCGTCGTTTTTCAGCCACATTTATATAGTCGGACCCGCGATTTTGGAGATGGCTTTGCAGAGGTGTTGGAATTGGCAGATGAATTGCTACTGATGGATATTTATCCGGCAAGAGAATTGCCGATAGAAGGAATAACCTCCAGTTGGCTATTGAATAAGATGGCGATAGGTAGTAAACAGCTTGTATCGCCGGATGACGTATTGCGGATCGTAAAACAAAACGCTCCGGAACTGGTCGTCACAATAGGGGCGGGGGACATAGACAAATTGGTGAAACCTTTAAAAGAAATATTGGAAAATGCTTAAGGTTGTTCGTTACATACCGTGGAGACAGCTTGGTTATATGTGCTTAGGGCTCCTTGTCTTGGTGGGAATAGGTATGTTGATGAGCTTGGTCAAGAAGAAGGATACGGCACAGGCCTGTGTCTCTATGAAGGTGATCGTGGAAGGAAAAGAAACCTTTATTGACCAGCACGATATTTCCGATTTAGTAAATAAAACATTCGGGAATGTTGTTGGGAAGCCATTGAAGGATATTCCGACAGACAGGATCGAACGGGCACTGATGGAGCTCCCTTACGTATCTAGTGCAGAGATTTATGCCGATATGGATGGCGTTTTACAAATCGTTGTGCAGCAGCGGGAGGTGATTTTGCGTATTGTGAACGGAGCCGGGAAAGAATATTACATCGACACAAAGGGAGCAAAAGTGCCGGTGACATTAAAATACGTTCCGCATGTTTTGGTCGCAAACGGGAATATACGCGAAGGATATGAAAAGCCATTGGATACGATCCGAACCCAATTGGTGAAGGACCTAGTTACCATTGTGGAGCAAGTAAAAGATGATCCTTTGTGGAGCAATCAGATCGTGCAGCTGTATGTCGATGATCAGCAGGATATTGAGATTATTCCGCGAGTGGGAACACAACCGTTGGTTCTTGGTAATGCCGCTAAATTGGATGAGAAGCTAGATCGGTTGGAGATATTCTATAAGAATATTTTACCCAAAGTCGGCACCGGTGCTTATGAAAAAGTAAATGTAAAATATGATGGACAGATTATCTGTGAACGGCGGGATGGATGGATGTTAGATAGTTTACAGATGAAACTAAAAATGAATAATTAATTTGAATAAACAGCAACAAAATACACAGCATATGAAGCCAAGATTAGCAGAAAACGAAAAAGATAGTCCAATCATCGTAGGATTGGATATCGGAACAACGAAGATTTGCGTTACGGTGGGTCGTCGTAGCGGAGCCAATAAGATTGAGCTTTTGGGGGTAGGGAAAGCCGAATCTTCCGGTGTGAACCGCGGCGTGGTCGCGAACATCCAAAGAACGGTTAGTAGCATACGGGATGCGGTATCGATAGCGGAGTCCCAATCCAATGTGGATATCAAAGTGGTCAACGTAGGGATTGCCGGTCAGCATATCAAAAGCATTCAACATCGCGGTATCCTAACCAAACGTGACTACGATGAAGTGACCCGTATTGACGTGGAGCAATTAATTTCTGATATGTATAAGTTGGTGCTTCCTCCGGGCGAGGAAATTATCCATGTATTACCACAGGAATTTACCATTGATAATGAACCGGGTATTAAAGAGCCAATCGGTATGGCCGGACGCCGGGTAGAAGCTAATTTTCACATTATTTCGGGACGTGTGACTGATATAAATAATATCAAGCGTTGTGTGGATAATTCGGACTTAGAAATTTCTTTCCTGGTGTTAGAGCCTCTGGCATCATCTGAAGCTGTGTTGGATGACGAGGAGAAAACTGCTGGTGTCGTGTTAGTTGATATCGGTGGTGGTACGACAGATGTTGCTATTTTTCACGAAGGTATTATTCGCCATACAGCGGTTATTCCATTAGGAGGGAATATTGTAACGGAAGATATTAAACAAGGTTGCTCGGTATTGCGTAATCAGGCGGAACAGCTAAAAGTTCGTTATGGATCTGCTTTGGCTGATGAGAATAAAGATAATGAGGTGATCTGCGTGCCAGGTATACGTGGACGTGAGGCTAAAGAAATCTCTGTGAAAAACTTAGCTTATATTATTCAGGCGAGGATGGAGGAGATTATTGAGCACGTGTACTACGAGATCAAGTCGTCCGGCTATGAAGATAAATTGATTGCTGGTATTGTCATCACAGGAGGGGGCGCTCAATTGAAACATTTGGTCCAATTAGTAGAGTATATCACTGGGATTGACTGTAGAATCGGCTATCCTAATGAATATTTGGCAAAAACAGAAATGTTGAATAAGCAAGCATTGGAGGAATTGAAAAGCCCGATGTATGCGACCTCCATTGGCTTGTTGATTAAAGGTGTGCAAGCTATGGAAGAAGCGGAAGCTACAGAACATGAAGAGGTCTCCAAAAAAGGAGGGAAAGTGAAAGATATCGCGGAAGAAAAGAATAAAAAGGAAAGTTGGTTTTCCAAGCTATTATCCGATTTTATTAAGGACGATACGGGAATTGATGATGACACATTTATTGGGAGAAAGTAAGTGAGTTTTCCACATCAGGTCTTTTTTCCACAAATTCACAAATGTGGAAAACTGTTGTGAGGAATTCGGTATTATTACATTTGAATTGTTGAACCTATCGGGGATTTCTAAGTGGTTTAGCAAGAGTTAAATAGGGTATTTTATGTCGATACAATTTGAAATGTTAAAGGAACAATCATCAATAATTAAGGTTATTGGTGTTGGTGGTGGCGGGGGCAATGCCGTAAACCACATGTACAAGCAAGGGATTAGCGGTGTAGACTTTATCGTTTGCAATACGGATGCGCAGGCACTGGAGTTGAGTCCTATTCCGAACAAGGTACAGTTAGGCGCGAGCTTAACGGAAGGAATGGGTGCAGGTGCGGATCCTGACGTAGGTGAAAATTCAGCTATTGAAAGTATTGAAGATATCAAGCGTATGCTGGGTACCAATACCAAAATGCTTTTCATTACGGCAGGTATGGGCGGTGGTACCGGTACCGGGGCAAGCCCGGTATTGGCAAAAGCTGCAAAGGAGCTTGGTATTTTAACGGTCGCTATTGTAACTACTCCTTTTACATTTGAAGGTAAACGACGTCGCGCGCAGGCGGAAGAGGGTATGGGAGAGCTACGTAAATATGTAGACTCTTACTTGGTTATCTCGAATGATCGTTTGCGGGAGATATTTGGTAACCTTACCATGCAGGCGGCTTTCGCGAAGGCGGATGATATTTTGACAACAGCGGCGAAAGGTATAGCCGAAATTATTACCATCCCAGGCTACGTGAACGTGGATTTTAAAGATGTGCGTACCGTTATGAATGATAGTGGTGTGGCCATCATGGGGAATGGAATATCTACCGGTGAAAATCGTGCTATTGAAGCTGTAACAGGCGCATTGGCATCACCGTTATTGAAAGATAACGAAATTGAAGGTGCACGCTACATTCTACTGAATATTACCTCCGGAAAAAATGAAGTGACGATGGATGAAGTTGCTATTGTTACCGATTATATCCAGGAGAAAGCAGGCTTATCTGCGGATCTTATTTGGGGTAATTGTATCGATGAGAATTTGGACGACGAGTTGTCGGTAACCATCATTGCCACAGGTTTCCAGACAGCGGAAGAGCGTGTCAAAGAAAAAGAAAAGGAAAAAGTTGCTTTGCCCTTAACCCCGGAACCTACAGCCAAACAGTTTGTAAAACCTGTTGTCCAAAATCAATTTATAAAGAAAGAAGAGCCTGCTGATACACAACAGCCTTACATTAAACCTCCACAAGATACAACGGATAAGACGCTTTCTTTTGGGACACCTACTACACCACAAGGGGACTTATTTACCTCCCCAAAGCCGATTCATGTTGCGGTGGCGAAAAAAGAAGAACCGGAAGTAATCCGCCATACGTTGAGTTTGGAAGAGCCGGAGCAAGAGGAAGCCGCTGAAGAATCAGGTTTTGAGCTGAAGACTTCTCCTTCTGTGTTTGAGTTTAAGTTGCCATCGGTATTCGATGTGTATAATAAAGAAGCACAAGGTGTGGAAGAAACGGAAAAAGCGGAGAATATAAATACAGTAAGAGAAGAGCCTGTAGCGCAAGCAGAACCGGCATCGGAGAAGGAAATTGATTTTGAAGACCAATTGATGAAAACGAAAGAACGCATACTGCGTTTGAAAGAGCTCAGCATGAAGCTGAAATCGAGCAATGGTTTGCAAGAATTGGAGAATGAGCCGGCTTATAAGCGTAGACAAAAATCGTTAGAAGATGTGCCCCATTCTTCGCAATCGCAGGTGTCGCGGTTTACCTTGTCATTTGATGATGGAGAGACCGAGATTCGACCGAACAATTCGTTTCTACACGACAATGTTGATTAATCATGGAGGTCAAAATACACTTAAAAGGACAGCAAAAATGCTGTCTTTTTTATTTATATTTACCCAAACAAAAATTAAAATCTAGACGTATATGTTGGCTAAACTAAATAATCCCATATGGGTGATGAGCTCTGCGTATGATAAATTGTCTTTGGACGAATTAATAGCTACTTCCAAAGAAGTGGGGGCGCAGGGGATCGATTTATGTGTATTCAGAAAAGATGGGACACGTGAAGATCATACCGCTACACATTTGGATTACGAAAGCTTTTCGCCGGAGGACGCTAAACGCCTTGTGGAGAAGTTTAATGTGGCAGAATTGAGTTTGTCTTTAGGCGCGTTTGAAAATATGATCGGAGGTGACCCAGAACAACGGGTCAAAAATCAAAACCACCTATTGCGTCTTATTCGAATAGCGCATCTCTTAGGAGGAGATAGAAATGATGTGAAAGTGGGAACATTTGTAGGGTACAACCATGATCTTGGAAATGAAATCGATGGATTCCAGAAAAATTTAGAGGAATATAAACGGGTATTCGAACCGATTGTAAAATATGCGGAAGACCTCGGTGTTACCATTGTATACGAAAACTGTCCGATGGAAGGTTGGCGTTCTGCTCGTTATACCTCTACGTATAATAATCTGCCGGCTGTATTGGCCGCACGGAAATTAATGTATGCATTAATCCCAAGCAAGGCACATGGAGAAATATATGATCCTTCACATGATATTTGGCAGAATGTAGATCCGGTAGAGGTAATGGAGCAAATGGATATCGACCGGTTAAAACGCATTCACGTAAAAACGACCCGTAATTTAAAGACGAAGGCTCGTGTGGAGTGGGGCGGAATGTATCCTATGCAACATGTAGATGTTTCTTTGGCAGAGCAAGCAGGGATTACTATTCCGCAACACGATTGGGACCGTCATCATTATGAAGCTATGCTTCCGGGATTTGGTGGGACAGATCACATGGACTGGAATGATTTTGTTGCAGTCTTGCATCGGCGAGGATTTGACGGGCCTTTTGAAATTGAAAATGAAGCGAAGAACTCGAAGGATACGGGCAATCTTGCTGCAACTAATCAAGGATTCGCAAATTGTATTCGTTTCCTATCGCCGCTATTGTGGGAGTTGGATAGTGAAAAAGGATATGTTTTTCAGCGTAGAAGTTACTTGGAAGAACCAACCGAAAAAGATATTCCGGAGGTCACCATAGCAGAACTGAGATAAAAAAGAGAGGTTGTTTTTTCAACAACCTCTCTTTTTTACGCTTCACTATGCAGGTTGAACAGTTCAATAAGCTCGGGGATATTCCCCACATTTAATTTCTCGAAAACACGACTCTTGTAAGTGCTCACTGTGGAAGAGCTTAATTCCATCAGTTTGGCAACCTCCAAAATACCGAGACCTTTGGTAAGATGTTTCGCGACGTCCATTTCGCGATTGGATAATTTATGTAACGGGTTCCCTTTGTCAAAAGAGGATTTACTCGACGTGAGTTTCTGTATGTAAAGCTCCTTCACAGCTTCGGACATGTACTTTCCGCGTGTCATAATGTTCTCTATGGCATTTTTAAGCTCGGACATCGCGGTTGTCTTATTAATATAGCCGCAAGCACCTGCATTGATATACCGCAGCGCATAGATACTTTCCTCATACGATGAGAAAACTAATATTTTCACCTGATGCTGGATATCTAATAATTCCTTGATAACTTTAATATTATTGCCGCCAGGCATATTAATATCCAGCAGGAGTAAGTCAAAAGATTCTTTGTGCAAAAAATCATACACCTCATCGTATGTCTGTGCCTGTTGAATGTCTGCTTCGGGAATGCACTCCTTAATAATCATGGAAGCGCCTAGTCTTACAATGCTATGGTCGTCCGCTATTAATATTCTCTTCATTTACGGGTTGCTTATGCTGGTGTTTTTGTAAGTTCGATATGCGATGTACTTGTCTGCTATGACGGAACAAATATAATTAAGTAAATGATATAAAAAAAGTCTACCTCATATCCATGATTTATGTGCGTGTTAAAAATATTACGAAATTCTTGAATATTGTAGATTTAATTGTCATTTTTGATTATTCATTGTTTTTAAATTTAAAATTATGGGATTTCTAAAAGAATTTAAGGAATTTGCCATGCGCGGAAGCGTCATCGACCTCGCAGTCGGTGTGGTAATCGGAGGTGCTTTTGGTAAAATTGTTACTTCCATGGTGGATGATATTATCATGCCGCCTATTGGCTACATTACAGGTGGGGTGGATTTCAGCAACATGAAGTATGTTATCACGGAAGCGAACGAGGCTGCTGGCACGACGGAAGTTGCTATTACGTATGGTAATTTTATTAATGTTATTATTCAGTTCCTGATTATTGCGTTTTGTATCTTTTTGGTAATCAAGGGAATTAATTCTTTGAAACGCAAGGAAGAAGCAGCTCCAGCCGCACCAGCCGCACCATCTAAAGAAGAGGTGTTGTTGACCGAGATTCGTGATATACTAAGGAGTAAATAGTTTTGGTAAAATTTGCTTCTTTTCTAAAATAACAGTACTTTTGCATTCCCTTGTATAGGGAGGGATTGATTTAGATATAAAAACAAGCATAATAGCGTCATGAAAAGAACATTTCAGCCTTCGTTAAGAAAAAGAAGAAATAAGCACGGTTTCCGTGAGCGTATGAGTACAGCTAACGGCAGAAGAGTATTGGCTGCTCGTAGAGCTAAAGGAAGAAAACGTCTTTCTGTATCAGACGAATACCGTCACAAAGGGTAATAAATACAGGTCGGTGGCTCCTGCGGGCTTGTGTTTCGGCAAATAGTCACAATGAGCTATACATTTACGAAGGAAGAACGATTATGCAGTAAAAGACTTATTGAAAGTCTTTTCCGTAATGGTTCTTCTTTTGTTGTTTATCCTTACCGTGTTGTATGGCTGTATACCTCACCTATACAACAAAATATTATTCCTGCGCAATGTATAATCTCCGTTTCTAAACGTCGCTTTCGAAAAGCGGTAGATCGGAA
Source organism: Sphingobacterium micropteri (assembly GCF_014692515.1). GTDB lineage: Bacteria > Bacteroidota > Bacteroidia > Sphingobacteriales > Sphingobacteriaceae > Sphingobacterium > Sphingobacterium micropteri. Next base: position 134,517 of record NZ_JACOIK010000005.1, read on the forward strand.
TGCGCTCAAACGTCGGATAAGAGAGGCTTATCGCCTGCAAAAATCAGATTTATATAAGTTTCTTCAAGAACATTCCCTACATTTGTTGGTGGCATTCCAATATGTGGGAAAGGAAAAGGAACCCTATGCAATGCTCTATCAACGTATGGGAAAGGTATTAGCCAAGCTGAAAGATGAGCATATTCAAATTCTTATGGGAAAAACTGATTAAAAAGCCACTACAGTGGTTTTTCGTAGTTATCATCCGTTTTTATCAGCTTTTCATTTCACCATTTTTAGGGGCCAATTGTCGGTATACGCCAACCTGTTCGCAATATGGTAAGGAAGCTATCCTGAAATACGGCCCTTTTAAAGGAGGGTATCTGGCGATTCGACGAATATTGAGATGTCATCCTTGCGGAGGGCATGGACATGATCCTGTTCCATAAAGTCTATGATAGAGAATACGTATATTTTACAAATAGAAACAGCAACACCGGTATGCTCTGTCGCTATCGGGAAAAATGGAAAAACAATAGCCACGGTAGAAGCTGACGGACCTAATTTACATGCGAGCAACCTAACCTTGTTCATTGAGGAGGTATTGGAAAGGGCAGCCATCACCAGGAGTGATCTGCACGCGGTAGCCATAAGCAAAGGCCCTGGTTCCTATACCGGTCTCCGAATCGGTGTTTCAACCGCTAAAGGACTATGTTACGCCTTGGATATTCCATTAATTGCCGTTAATACGCTGGAAGCGATGGTTTCTGGATTTGTTTCCCGGCAGAATGGGAGCGTGTTTACACGTATATTAGTGCCGATGATCGATGCTCGTCGGATGGAAGTATACATGGCCAAATACAATGCGCAGTTGGAATGTATAGCAGAGACGGCAGCTCGTATTATCGATGAAAGCTCTTTTTCCGAAGGGGGTGAAAATACAGGCTATGTTCTTTTTGGAAGTGGGGCAGATAAACTGGAAACGCTTTTTCAAGGTCAGGAGATGGTTCAGGTGGAGGTAGGATTTCGTAATGCGGCCTCGTTTTTTGATATATTAGCTTTTCAAAAATTCCAACAAGTTGCTTTTGAGGATATTATTTATTTTGAACCTTACTACCTGAAGGACTTTATTGCTACTACGCCCAAAAAACGTTAATTACAACCATCTACGCTTTTTGAACCAATAATAAATGAGTGCGGCGAGAACTGCCATCGCTAAGATGACCGCCGGATAACCGTAATACCATTCTAGTTCGGGCATATTTTTGAAGTTCATGCCATACACGCCTACGATGAATGTAAGCGGCATGAAAAAAACCGATATGATGGTCAAGGTACGCATAATATCATTGGTGTGATTAGATTCTATATTGAAATAAACAGAGAGAAGCTGTGCTGTATTTTCGGAGATGTTGCGATATAAGGTGGACGAGCGGGCATAAATATCTTTTAAGTCCTGTGTATAAATGTTTTTGAATGCCGACAGGTGGAAGAAATCCACGATATCCTTGTAAAGTGTTAATATAATGCGGATAAGATCGATTTGACGTTTAATGTAATAAAGCTGACGTAGGAAGTCCTTTTTCCGTCTGTTTAAAAACACCATCTCTTCATAGCTGTCCAGCTGCGTATTTAGTTTGTTGATAACTAAATTTTCAAAAGTCTTCAGTGCCTCCGAGGTAAGATGATTGATAAAAAGTTTGCTGGAACTGAGTTTATTAAACGGAAAGTTGTCAGCGAGTTTTTCCAGATATTCGATATTTCCGCGATGGACAGTAATCACAAACTTGTCGCTAAAAAATACCGATATGCGTTCCGTAATTTCAGTTAGGGTATCGGAGAAATTGTCAAACCTTGCGGGAATAGAGCGGATAATGAGAAAATGGTAATTTTCGAATTCTTCTATCTTCGGTAGCTGGCCGATCTGCAGACAATCTTTAATCGAGGCTTCGTGTAATTGATATTTGGATCTAAGTGTTTCGAAATCTTCAAGTGTAGGCTCGGATATATCAATCCAATCAAAGGAAGCGTTGGTAGAATCTAAGATGGTGCGTACCATAGTGAGATAACAATATATTCGAGAAATCACAAAAACAAATAAGGCTATTCCAAGAATAGCCTTATTTGTTTGAATTTTCTTATTTCTTTTCTTTGGCTTTTTTGTCTTGATATTCCTTATTCAAGGCAGCTACCACTTCGGTGGTAATATCTTTTTTCTTTTCTGCATACAACACCGTAGGATTGGAAACGGAGTACGTTAATACCAACTCATAACCTTTTTCTTCGGCATGTTTTTTCAAATACTCCGAGATCGTATTATATACATTGTTGAATTCAGTTGATTCATCCTGTGCAATAGATGCGGATGCATTTTGGTCTAGGCGTCCCAGTTCATCTTGTTTACGGGCTAGTCTTTCTTCTGTTGCCTGACGGTCAGAAGCGCTCATGGTAGCTGCTTTCTGTTGATATTCGGCTACCTCACGCTGGAAGGCCTGGCCTTTACTTTGTAAATCACTCTGTGCCTTTTTTACCTTCGCTTCGAGTTTACTTCTAATGTCTTTATAGTATTCGTATTTTTCGGATAAAGTATCAGCGTTTATATAAACGATTTTCTCTCCTTCGTTGGCAGCCGCAACGGATGCACTAGAATCAGTTTCAGGTGCAGTTCCGGTGCTTGCATTTTGGTTACAGGAAGCTACGGCCAGAATGGCCACCAATCCTAAAGATACGTTTGATACTGTTTTAAATAGTTTATTCATTCTAATATAGTTTTCAGAAAACAAACCTAAGATAAAAAATCAAATTTTAGAAGTTCTTTGTTATTTCTTAGCAAATTATACGCTAAAAAGTGGTGTATTTACGAATATTTTAGGGTTATCCATCATTTGAATACGGAGCTATCGCACGTATATTATCTCTTGATTTTTAGGGAAAAAAATCGTATTTTTGAATGTTTAACGATACTCATTTTAAATTAATTTCATGAGCGAAGAAAATAAGAATTCATCAACGTACTCGGCGGATAATATTCAGGTGTTAGAAGGTCTGGAAGCAGTACGTAAGAGACCTTCCATGTACATTGGCGATACAGGTGTTAAAGGTTTGCACCATTTAGTTTATGAGGTGGTTGACAACTCTATTGACGAAGCTGTAGCAGGGTATTGTTCGGATATTGTCGTTACGATTCACAGCGACAATTCAATTTCTGTTAAGGATAACGGACGTGGTATCCCGACCGGTATTAACAAGAAAGAGAACAAATCGGCTTTGGAATTGGTGATGACGGTGTTGCATGCTGGTGGTAAATTTGATAAAGATACCTATAAAGTATCTGGTGGTTTGCATGGGGTGGGGGTTTCTTGTGTGAACGCGCTATCTACCCATTTATCTGCTGTCGTGCACCGGGAGGGGAAGGTTTTTCAGCAAGAATATGAAAAGGGTAAGCCTTTGTATAATGTGAAGGAAATTGGCGAAAGTGATATCACCGGAACCATAGTCACTTTCCGTCCAGATTCCGAAATTTTCACGATGACGACCACGTACAACTATGATACGTTGGCAAATCGTTTGCGTGAATTAGCGTTCCTGAATAAGGGTGTACGCTTATCGTTAATAGATGAACGGGAGATCAATGAAGATGGCTCGCGTAAGTCGGATGAGTTTTTTTCGGAAGGTGGCCTACGTGAATTTGTGAAATTCCTGGATGGTACCCGCCAACCGCTTATTCCCGAACCTATTTATGTCGAAGGAATTAAGCAAGGTGTGCCCGTAGAGCTTGCTTTGCAATATAATGATACTTATTCGGAAAATGTGCACTCCTACGTTAACAATATCAACACCATTGAGGGTGGTACACATGTGGCTGGTTTTCGTCGTGGATTGACGCGTACGCTAAAAGCGTATGCCGATAAATCCGGTTTGTTGAAAAACCTCAAAGTTGACATTACGGGGGATGACTTCCGTGAAGGATTAACGGCTGTCGTATCGGTTAAAGTTGCCGAGCCGCAGTTTGAAGGGCAGACCAAAACCAAATTGGGTAATAATGAGGTGATGGGTGCAGTGGATATGGCCGTAGGGGAGATCTTGGGCATCTACTTGGAAGAAAACCCCAAAGAGGCAAAGACCATTGTACAGAAAGTTATCATTGCCGCTCAAGCTCGTGCTGCTGCACGCAAAGCACGTGAACTTGTGCAGCGAAAAACAGTGATGGGAGGTTCTGGACTTCCGGGGAAATTAGCAGATTGTTCGGATAGCGATCCTGCAACATGCGAGATTTTCTTTGTCGAGGGAGATTCTGCGGGTGGAACGGCGAAGCAAGGTCGTAACCGTCGTTTTCAGGCCATTATGCCGTTGAGAGGTAAGATTCTGAATGTGGAGAAAGCCATGGAACATAAGATTTATGAAAACGAGGAAATAAAAAATATGTTTACGGCGCTGGGTGTAAGCGTAGGAACGGCAGAAGACTCCAAAGCGTTGAATACGGATAAACTGCGTTACCATAAAATTATTATCATGACGGATGCCGATGTCGATGGTTCGCACATTGCTACGTTGATTTTGACTTTCTATTTCCGTTATATGAAAGAGTTGATAGAGAAGGGGTACGTATATATTGCAACGCCACCGCTTTATCAGGTTAAGAAAGGGAAGGAGTTTGAATACGCATGGAACGAGGATCAACGTTTGGCTGCTATTCAACGTTTGAAAGGTGCAGGAAAGGAGGATTCCGTCCATGTACAGCGTTATAAAGGTCTAGGAGAGATGAACGCCGAGCAGTTATGGCAAACTACCATGGATCCCGACCAACGTACGCTACGTCAGGTGACTATCGAGAATGCTGCGGAGTGTGATCGTATTTTCTCCATGTTAATGGGGGATGAGGTTGCGCCACGGCGAGAATTTATCGAACGAAATGCAAAATATGCGAAGATAGACGTATAACGAAATGATGTTATCAAGACAGTCCCGACTTATCATAAGTCGGGATTTTTTTTGATTTTATATTAGCTTTTGTTCAATCGCCATTTTGACCAATACGGCTGTACCTTGACCCGACGAATAGATATTCATCTTGCCTTGGAAGGCATCCACACGTTGTCGTACATTCTGTAGCCCCATGCCTTCGGTGACCTGTTCTTGGTCAAACCCGATCCCGTCATCTTGTACCGTGAAGGATATGCGGTTTTCCTCCTGCACCAATTGTACATTGATATGACTTGGTTGGGCGTGTTTGAGCGCATTATTGACCAGTTCGTGGATACAACGATAGATCATGATCTCCATTTTTTCCGACAGGCGGGTTTCATTACCAAAATAATGAAAGTCGGCGATGGGGATCGCCGCACAGAAATCAGTTAGGGAAGCCTTTAAGCCGTAACGTAGCAACGACTCGGGCATCATATGGTGTGCTACACGACGCAGTTCCTGTATGGAATCGTCGAGCATACCAATGGCTTTTTGAAAACGGGATACATCAATGCAAAAAAAGCCCCGATTGATTTCCAATCGGGGCTTTGAAGTATACAGATAACCTAAAATTATTTAGATTTCTTTTCGTCACCTTCCATTTGCTGTTTCAATTGTGCAAGAACGTCTAAGTCACCTAATGTAGATTTCTCAACAGAGTCTTTTACTTTTTTCACAGCTGAATTAGCAGCTTTTGCTTCTTTTTTGCGATTATTGAATTCTTCAATACGAGCTTCTGCTTTTTGGTCTTCCCAGATACGAGAGTGGGATATCACTAAGCGTTTGTTCTCTTTGTTAAATTCAATAATTTTGAATTCCGCAACTTCATCTACTTTCAATGGGTTACCGTCTTCTTTGATAGAGTGTTTGTTCGGACAGAAGCCTTCAACACCATATTGTAATGCAACGATATCACCTTTGTCGCCAACTTTGATTACAGTACCTTCGTGAACAGAACCTTCTGTAAAGATCGTTTCAAATGTATCCCAAGGGTTTTCTTCCAATTGTTTGTGTCCCAAAGAAAGCTTACGGTTTTCTTCATCAAGTTCCAGAACAACAACCTCTAATGTTTCACCTACTTTAGTAAATTCGTTAGGGTGGTTGATTTTCTTAGACCAAGAAAGATCCGAGATATGGATTAAGCCATCGATACCATCTTCTAGCTCTACAAATACACCAAAGTTGGTCATATTTTTAACAACTGCAGACTGCTTAGACCCGATTGGGTAACGCTCTGTGATGTTTTTCCAAGGATCAGGTGTCAATTGTTTGATACCTAAGCTCATTTTACGCTCTTCACGGTCTAACGTTAAGATTTCCGCTTCGATTTCATCCCCTACTTTTAAGAATTCTTGTGGAGAACGTAAGTTTTGAGACCAAGACATTTCCGATACGTGAATTAAGCCTTCTACACCAGGGATAATTTCAAGGAATGCGCCGTAGTCTGCTACGGTAACAATTTTTCCTTTTACTTTAGAACCTACTGCTAGTTCCGTATCTAAAGACTCCCAAGGGTGCTCTGATAGTTGTTTAAGACCTAAAGCGATACGTTTTTTCTCATCGTCAAAATCTAATACAACCACGTTGATTGTTTGGTCTAAAGCCAATACTTCTTTCGGATGCTCAATGCGGCCCCAAGAAATATCTGTAATGTGAAGTAAACCATCAACACCACCTAGATCGATGAATACACCGAAATCTGTAATGTTTTTAACAGTACCTTCCAATACTTGTCCTTTTTCTAATTTAGCAACGATTTCAGATTTTTGGTTTTCTAAGTCGTCCTCAATTAATACTTTGTGTGATACAACAACGTTTTTAAACTCATGGTTAATTTTAACCACTTTAAATTCCATAGTTTTACCTACGTATACGTCGTAATCACGGATAGGTTTGATGTCGATTTGTGAACCAGGTAAGAAAGCTTCTACACCTTTAATGTCTACAATTAAACCACCTTTTGTACGAGATTTAACGAAACCATCGATAATTGCATCGTTTTCCAATGCCTCGTTGATAGCTTCCCAAGATTTTTGTGTTTTAGCACGTTTGCGTGATAATACAAGCTGACCGTTTGCATCCTCTTGAGATTCTACAAACACATCTACTTTATCACCAACTTTCAAGTCAGGTAAGTCGCGGAACTCCGATGATGCTACAAGGCCGTCTGATTTGAAACCTACGTTCAATACAACATCTTTGTTGTTGATCGAAACCACAGTACCTTCAATAATTTCACCTTGGTTGATTTGATTGAACGTTCCAGCGTATTGCTCTTCTAATTTAGCACGCTCTGTGTCGCTGTAGTTACCGAACGCTTTTTCATCTAAATCCCAGTCAAAGTCACCTTCAGGTGTACTCCAAGTGGTAGATTTGATGTCTTCGATTAATTTTGAATCTGCTTCAGACTCGATTTGTTCAGTGTCTTTCACTACTTTAGTGTCAGCACCTTGTAGCTCTGCGTTTTTCGCCGCTAACTCTTTTTCTGCTTCTTGTTTTTTTGCCATTAATTATTAATTCTCCTTTTCCTTGCGTTGCAAGGACTGCAAAGATACGAAAAACTTTTATTTACAATAGATTATATTAAAAAAAAGACGCCATCTTTTCTTGGAAAATTTGAGGAGCGCGACAAGGTTTATTCTTTTTCATATCGACAAATACAAGTTGTGTATAGCCTGTATTCAGCAACACACCATTTTGGTTGTATATTTCATAGTCAAATTGAATACGCACCAGCGGTTTTTCTTTAATAGTGGTTTTAATCGTTATCAAGTCATCGTACCGGGCGGGTTGATAATATTTACAGACCAAATCGGTAACAGGTAGCATAACACCGATATCCTCTAATTCCTTATAGGAAATCCCTGTGCTGCGCAGCATTTCCGTACGGGCAACTTCATAGAATGATGCATAATTTCCATAATACACATACCCCATTTGGTCGGTCTCTGCATAGCGTATACGTAGCGTGGTTTCGTGTGTAAACATTTTGTTCCTCCTATCGCATAATATTCCGTTCCGTCAATGCGCGCTGAAACTTTCGTGCATTTACTAAATGTTCGGCCTGTGTTCTCGCAAAATTATGGTAACCGGAAAAATCATCTTTGGCACACATATAAATGTAATCATGTTTTTTATGGTTAAGGACAGCGTCTATAGATGCAATGCTGGGAAGCATAATCGGTCCCGGAGGCAGTCCGCCATATCGATATGTGTTGTAGGGATTGTCGATGGTGAGATGCCTGTTGAGTACACGTCTAATTGTAAAGTCGTTGTTCGCGAAGATGACGGTAGGATCTGCTTGTAATAACATCCCTTTTTCCAGACGATTGAGGTAGAGTCCTGCAATATCTGGCATCTCATCGGTATGCAATGCCTCTCCCTTTACAATAGAAGCGAGGATACTCACTTCCTGTGGTGTTAAACCAATAGCCGCTGCTTTTTCTTTACGTTCGGGCGTCCAAAATTTGTTGTATTCGTCGTGAAAACGTGCAATAATTTTGTTGGGTGCGGTATTCCAATAAACCTCGTAAGTGTTCGGAACAAACATGGTGAAGAAATTTTCCGAAGTAAATCCGTATGACTCGGCGACCTCTTCATTACCGAGGATTTCGATAAAAGCCGTGGAGTCCGCTTCGAAATTTTTTCCGAGCAAGGCGGCGAAGTTTTCTTTGAGACGGATGTTTTCAAACCTAAACTTGACCGCTTCTTGATAGCCTCCCCTAAGATTTCCGATTAAACGCCTGTTAGACATGCCTTCGGTAAGTTTGTAGCGTCCCGGCTTTACATTGCCTGGATATTCCATTGCATCCGCGATATAGCGAAAAAATGTTGGATTCTTTACGATTTGTTGTTCGGTCACCGTGTGTAGTACATCTTCAAAAGTATCGTTTGTCTTGATATACAGATATTCCTGCTTATCGGTGACACTTGGCCCCATAAAAGCCTGATAACCTATCCATGCCGCTACAGCTCCTACAAAGAATAACAACAGGAGTACAATGCCAAATACCTTCCGAAAACGTTTTTTTTTCGCTGCCATGTTTTTTAGTTCGCTAACGTTACATTCACCGCACTACCCATGCTGATAAACCCTGCGGTGGTATCCGGTTGTTGAGAAACGATGGTACTGGATAATGAATCTGTTATCACACCAGAATACGTGATATTGCCTAAGCTTAATCCCACTCCTGAAAGTGCAAATCGTGCTTCACGTAATGATAAACCGATGAGATTGGGCACTTCGATATCATCTGCCCCTTGCCCGTTACCGAGCACAAGGGTTATCTGGGAACCTTTCGGGATAAGTCGTCCGGCTTTCAGCGGCTGCCCCCCAAATTTAACATCTAGTACGACGTCTCGTGCGATATCTGCGATATAGACAGTGTCCGCGATTTTAAGCGATTGATTTCTCAAAATAGCAGAGGCCTCTATAAACGTTTTGTCAATGATATCGGGGAAGGCAACTTCAGGTGGTGTTTCGGTGATGATGGTTAAATAGATTGTCCTTCCCGTTTTTACCTGTGATTTTGGGTCTGGATCTTGCTCCATGACAAGTCCCGGTTTTGCATCCATCTGGTATACATAATCAATCGAATATTCTAAATCGGCTTTCTCTAATGTTTGAATGGCATCATCGATATGTAATCCCTTTACCTGCGGTACTTCAATCGAAACCCCATGCTTCGTATACCATTGAAGTCCGAAATAAATGCCTAAAAATAAGAGTGCGAGTGCAATCAGCGCTCCAATTAAATTTTTTCTAAACGTATCCGTTCTTAGATACAGTAATAATTTCGACATGTGTTGTTCCTAATATAATAAAGCACATCTATATCATGCGCGAACATGCAATATAATAGACAAAATTATTCTTTTTTCCCCGTAACACAAGTTATATTTGCGTTCGTTTAACATTAATTTGCAATTACCCTCTAACAAAAATAAAAATGAAAAAAAAAATAGCTTTAATTACCGGGGGGTATACGGGAGAGGCAGAGGTTTCTTTCAAGAGTGCCGCATTTGTACAGGCGCAGCTCGACAAAGAAAAATATGAGGTATATCCGATAACGATTACGTTGGAGGCTTGGTTCTACGTAACAGAAGCTGGTATTAAGATTTCGGTAAGCAGAGAGGATTTTTCGTTGGATATTGATGGACACATCGTTACATTTGATGTCGCTTTTATCATCTTGCACGGTTCGCCGGGGGAGGATGGCCGATTGCAGGGCTATTTTGATATGATTGGACTGCCTTATACCTCCTGTGATGCTTTGACGTCAGCATTAACGATGAACAAAGGCTACACGAAAGCTATTGTAAGAGATATCCAAGGTCTTTATGTGGCGAACTCTGTATTGTTATTTGAGACACATCGAAGTGAGGCGGTGGATATCGTAGAACACAACCTGACCTTACCCCTATTTGTAAAACCCAATGCGGGTGGAAGCAGCATAGGAATGTCTAAAGTGAAAGCGTTGTCTGACTTACAGGTTGCATTGGATAAGGCTTTTGATGCGGCGAATACAGGTGCGCAAGTCCTTGTTGAGGAATTTGTAACAGGCCGTGAATTTTCGCAAGGTATCTTTCGAAATACGGAAGGGGAGTTGATTGTATTGCCTGCTACTGAAGTTCGTACGACACGTGAGTTTTTCGATTTCGAAGCGAAGTATGTGGCCGGCTTAACGGAAGAAATCACGCCTGCTGACTTAACGGACGAGCAGCACAGGCGAGCGTCCGGGATTATTCGGGATATCTATGTCCGTCTGAATTGCAAAGGGATGGTGCGTGTGGATTTCTTTTTAGAAACTGGTACGGATAAATTTTACTTTATTGAAATCAACACCATTCCCGGCCAGACAGCACAGAGTTTTATTCCACAGCAGGTTCGCGCATTGGGTATGAAAGAGGGTGATTTTTACGCAGAATTAATTGAGGCAGCTATATCGCCCGCTCCCAAACTTCAAAAGTAAAATCATAGGCGTGACGTTCATCTTTCGGGTGCTTATCTTCACTGACTTTTTTCCACGCTGTTTGAGGGAGCTCCGGAAAATAGGCGTCGCCGTTCAAGGTGGTATGTACCCGTGTTAATAACACTTTTTGCGCAAGTGGAAGTGCCTGTTGATAAATCTTGGCACCACCAATGATGAAGATTTCTCTTTCATCCCGACAATATGTTAGTACCTCATCTAGTGAGTTCGCCACATCAATGTCTTCCGTGGACCAATTCAAATCTCTTGTCAGGACAATGTTACGGCGTTGTGGCAACGGTTTGCCTATGGATTCATATGTTTTTCGACCCATGACGATCGAATGGTTTAAGGTGTGGTGTTTGAAATATTTAAAATCATCCGGTAGATGCCACAGCATCTGATTGTTTTCACCAATGGCATTGTTCTCTGCCGCAGCTACAATTAATGTTATTTTTAGATTGTTCATGTTATTTAGTGATCAGTGACTAGTAACCAGTGATCAGTAACTCTATAGTTACTCATTACTCATACGGCAACAGGTGCCTTGATATGGGGGTGAAACTGATAATTCTCCAGTTCAAAATCTTCAAACTTAAAATCGAAAATATGGTGCACATCTGGATTTATTTTCATCGTTGGCAGTGATTTAGGTTCTCTGCTCAACTGCAGTTCCGTTTGCTCAAAATGATTGCTGTATATATGGGCGTCTCCCAATGTATGTATAAAATCGCCTGCTTCCATATCGCATACCTGGGCAACCATCATGGTCAGCAAAGCGTAGGAAGCAATATTGAAAGGTACGCCTAGGAAAATATCTGCGCTCCGCTGGTAAAGTTGGCAAGAAAGCTGTGGCTTCAATATACCCTTTTCAGGTTGAGCAGGTGCAACATAAAATTGGAAAAAAGCGTGACAAGGCGGCAGTGCCATGTTTTCTATTTCTGCAACATTCCATGCAGACACGATAATCCTACGAGAATCGGGAGATTTTTTAAGCTGCTCCAAAACTTGCGCTATTTGGTCGATATGACGGCCGTCCGGTGTTGGCCAAGAGCGCCATTGTGAACCGTATACAGGGCCTAAATTACCATTTTCATCCGCCCATTCATCCCAAATGCTTACCCCATTTTCTTTTAAATACTGGATATTCGTATCGCCTTTTAAAAACCAGATCAGCTCGTGTATAATAGAACGAAGATGTAATTTTTTGGTGGTCACCAACGGAAAGCCGTCTTTTAGGTTGAAGCGCATCTGGTAACCGAAGACACTGCGCGTCCCTGTACCCGTACGATCGGTTTTATCAACCCCGTTTTCATAAACATGCTTCAATAAATTCAAATATTGTTTCATATGTATACAATTATTTATAATTGTAAGTATTCATTTATATAAATGAGCTCGTTACACTCGGTTTGTCTTTTAAAGGCCATATGGAATATCCAGATTGTTTTCAATTCGGGTTTGTGCTCCGTATTCATGGATATTTCATAAAAGAAATGCCTAAAAAGTGCAGCTACGAAGATACTTGTTTCTATGTATATGACAAAAAATAAAACGTCACGAATAATATCTTGGTGGCGCGATTCTTGAGACTTATGTACTAACCAGTATAAAAAAGGAGGATTCATGTTGTGGAAATTATGTAGGAAAGTAACATTGTTGTTCCTGATCATCGCAATGGTTGCTTGCGAAAAAGAACCCAGCGAGCAGGAAAAATATGAGGTAGAGGTGTTGACGAACATCTCTTACGGAAATCATGCACGTCAGAAGATGGATTTGTACCTGCCAAAAGGAAGATCTTCGGTCAATACAAATGTGATCGTCGTCATCCACGGCGGAGGGTTCGTGGCGGGGGATAAATCCTATTTCAGCGAAGTGTCAACGAAACTAGCCGAAAAAGGCTTTGCCGTTGTGAATATGAACTATCGCTTCGTAGATATCACAGGGCTCCTGGATAATCCTCCAAAACATCAACCAAGCGCGATTACCATCCATCATCAATTGGAAGATGTGCACGAGGCTATTCAGGTGGGTTTAGCCAGAAGTGAAGAATTGGCTATTAGCAACAGCAAGTGGTATATTGCTGGACACAGTGCGGGCGCCACATTGGCCATGCTTTATGCCTATGGAAAAAACAATGAAGATGGTTTGGTAAAAGCGGTGGCAAATTGGGCAGGTGTAACAACGTTTGCTTTTAATGACGAATCCGAAGTCGATCAGCTTGACCCTCGGTTTCGCGAATTATTTTTCCGATTGATTGGGGCAGAAGCCACAAATGAAAATAAATTGGCTTATATGGCCGCAAGTCCATATTGGGTGGCTCACAACAATGGTGGAATACCCACCATTAACATCAAGCCGAACGATAATACCATCGGTGATTTACCCGATGTAAGTGAAATACAATATAAAGAACTGACAGATTTGCTGGACGCAAGAGGGATTGCAAGCCAGTATGTATTAGTTTCGGGGGCGTCACATGGATTCAGCGAACCTGGAAAATGGGACGAAGTACTGGTGAATACACTCACATTTTTCAACGAACGTTAGCCGTATAATAAAACCTAGAAGCATTCGCGTATAAAAAGAACAATATATTTTTTAGTAACTTTGCACCATTATCATGAACAAAAAAGTAGCTTTTTATACGTTGGGATGTAAACTGAATTATTCAGAAACGTCTTCTATCGGCAGGATTTTCAAGGAAGCAGGCTATGAAACCACTCCATTTAATAGCCAAGCAGACGTCTATGTCATCAATACCTGTTCGGTAACGGATCATGCCGATAAAAAGTGTCGTAAGGTCGTGAAAGAAGCTCTAAAGCATTCGCCCAACGCTTATATTACCATCGTAGGGTGCTATGCCCAGTTAAAACCGAGGGAGATAGCGGAAATTCCGGGGGTCGATATGGTGCTGGGGGCTGCGGAGAAATTTAATATCATTCAACACATCAACGACCTGACGAAACAGGAAAAAGCGGTTGTTCATAATGCACCAATTGACGAGACACACCAATTTGTCTCGGCTTATTCTATCGGTGATCGCACCCGTACCTTCTTAAAAGTGCAAGATGGTTGTGACTATTCGTGTACCTTCTGTACGATTCCGTTGGCACGTGGAGCAAGCCGTTCGGGTAAGATTGAAGATATTGTGCGACAGGCTGAAGAAATTGCGGCCTCGGGCGTGAAAGAAATTGTACTGACGGGCGTCAATATTGGTGATTACGGTATACGGGATGGGAAGCGGCAAGATCGTTTTTTAGATTTGGTGAAAGCGTTAGATGAGGTGGAAGGTATAGACCGTATACGTATTTCCTCTATTGAACCGAACTTACTAGCGAATGAAATCATTGAGTTTGTAGCACAGTCTAAGCGGTTTGTACCACATTTCCACATGCCTTTGCAATCGGGAAGTAATAATGTGTTGTCGAAAATGCGTCGACGTTATAAACGCGAGCTTTATGCGGAACGCGTCGCGAAGATAAAATCGTTGATGCCGGACTGCTGTATCGGTGTCGATGTTATCGTTGGATTTCCGGGCGAGACGCGGGAAGACTTCCTCGATACATACAATTTCCTGAACGAAATGGATATTTCCTACCTGCACGTCTTTACCTACTCCGAACGAGAAAACACCATTGCCGCACAGATGGAAGGAGCTGTTCCGGGAGCACAGCGTAGCGATAGAAGTAAAATGTTACATATCCTTTCCGAGAAAAAGCGGAGAGCATTTTATGAAAAACAGTTAGGGAAAGTCGGAGAGGTATTGTTTGAAAGTGATGTTAAAGACGGTTATATGCACGGCTTCTCTAAAAATTATGTAAAAGTACGCTCGTTGTATGATCCTTTATTGGTCAACGAAATCGTGCCGGTCAAATTCATGACCATTACCGATCAATGCGAGGTAGAGATTGAAGAATTACCGGAGCTTTTGGTACACTAAGTTAGTGTGGCGTTCGGCGTTTCTGGATATTCAGTAATACCACCACGACCAATATACCAGCTACACCCATAAACTGTAATAAGGATACGTGTTCCTTCAAAACTAGGTAAGACATACAAACCGCTACTGGCAATTCAATATAACTCAGGATATTTCCGAGTGACACCCCTGTTTTTGGGATTCCAAACGAGAATAAAAGAGGGGGGAGGACGGTCCCGAAAATGGCGAGTAACAATCCATAACGCCATAGAGAAGAAAAAACCGAAGACGTAAAAAGAGTAAGCGGTTGTAACAACACAAACACCAACAGAAATGCCCCAATAATCATATAGGCACTTTTTTGAAGAGGGGGATGATCGTTGCCGACACGTCCGCTGACAATAATAAATATGGCGTAGGCGGTAGCCGCAAGAAGTCCATAGCCGATGCCTACCACGCTGACCGATTTGAAGTCATGTTCTACTAAACCGGTTGCGAGAACGGTACTTCCTAAGATGGCGGCGATACCAATGGTTTGTCGTCTTGTAAGCTTTGTTTTGAAGAAAATAAATTCGATCAGTTGCCCGATCCAAATATATTGCATCAATAGAATGATAGCTAAGGATGCTGGAAGAAGCTGGACACTTTTATAATACAGAATACTGACGGCGCCGGTGGATAATCCACTGACGACGATGTGCCATTTCGGAGAAGTGGAAGGATATTTGGAAAAATAACCTTTGTTTACGATAAACATTATTCCGATGAGCATCCATAAGAACAGCATGCCAAAAAAAGCTTGGATTCCGGTTACCTCGCCCAGCGTGAAACCTTGCGCATAGGCTTTTTTAACAAAGGTGGATAATATACCGAAACTGGCAGCACCTAATACAACAGCAATAATACCTTTTACTTGTTCCTTGTCCATTTTGGCGCGCAAGATACAAAATCATTCCGCAAACTTTGTTAAACGCCTTGTGATGTTTATTTTTGTGTTATGCAGCACCGATCGTATAGGTATATTACGTTATTATCGTGGGTTATGGCCATTTTTCTATTGGCATCTTGTGGCGCTAAAAGAAAAGTACTCTATGGAGCCGGCTCACATCCTGGCAAACCCCATACCAGCATCCCTACCGATGCAAGTGATGCAAGTGACAAATCTTTGTCTGGTTCTGGAATAGATAATTATGCTGCTATATTAGGCGTTTCTGCACGTGATCTGGACAACAAATCACTTTATTCTTTTATTGATAAATGGTTGGGGAGTCCGCATCGTCTCGGTGGTACGCAACCTTCCGGAATAGACTGTTCTGGTTTTGTGGGAATTTTATATCGTGAGGTATACGGTAAAGATCTACCCCGTACTTCACGGGATATGGGAGATCAGGTCAAGCGAAAATATGAAAGACAATTACGGGAAGGTGATTTGGTCTTTTTCTCTTTTGGTGGAAGAAACATCGATCACGTCGGCGTATACCTGCATAATAATAAATTTGTACATGTATCCACGAGAAGAGGAGTTATTATCTCCGACATAAAAGATAGTTGGTATTATAAATACTTTGTGCGCGCCGGTACACCAAAAATCTAACATTCAAATTACAAAACGGTTCTAATAAGCGTCTGCCTTTGGTGTTTAAGTTCCATCTAATGTGTATTTTTGCGACAAATTGATTTGTCATGAGTAAAAGAGCGAAGGCCATTTTTTTGGCACTGTGTATTATCGGTTCCTTTTTTATCTATTGTGTTTATTATTATTCCAATATGATCAAGAATGCACCTTTTCGTTATTCCGATTTTGAATATATTTCCATCCAATACGGTTTACGCGATTCCATGTTGAACAGTTATCATTCGGCGACACAAGATTACCAATATCTGAATCGGGAAAATGAAATTGTGAAAAAGAAATTGAAGCTGACGAATGACGATCTACTTTTTCTACACCGGAAAGCGATGGAAATGGGATTCTGGAATGTAGATGATGATCTGACAACACCGAGAACAGACTCCGTTGACGGACGAGCGGTTCCACGTTATATACTCGAATACAAGTATAAAGAAAAAGGGAAAACGGTGACGATGGACGCTGATTATCCGGGAAATCAAAAAATGATGGATGCTGCCAAAACGACAATAGAAACGGTTTTGGAACGAATCAATATCGCCAATGCACGTTAAAGAAATAATTTCTCTTTTAACAAAACGCTAATCTTTACTTCATATGAATACCTCACCTTTGTGATGAGTAATTTTTGTTCGTCATTAATGGTTTAATTAATGGTTAGTGTTTATGTTGAGGCTTGTTGTGAAATACGCCGAAAGCAAAAGGGTTGTCCCGGAGGATAACCCTTTTTTGTTTTATGTCAACCTTCGTGCGATTAATCTTGCTTATCTTTATCTTTTCCAATTGATCTAAAGTCCGTTTCCGCCAGAAGATGACGCAAATCATCGGAGGCGGGTAATTCAAATACTTCAAGGTGAAAGTATTTTATCGCAGCGAATAAATGATCGAATACATCGGACATCGTGTTTTCGAAAAATGCCCATTGTGTACCATTCGTAAACATATACAGCTCAAGTGGTAAACCATGCTCATTTGGTGCTAATTGACGAACCATAAAGGTCAACCCTTTATGAATATCGGGATTATGCTTGGCGTATGCATTGATATATGCTCTAAACAAGCCAACATTGGTCATCCGCCTACCATTTACTAATACCGATTCATCCACCCCTGTACGCTGATTGTATGTCTGAATTTCTTCCTCCCGCTGTGCAATGTAAGGAGCCAATAGCTCAATTTTCTTTAATTCGGCAATTTCGGCTTCGGTAAGGTACCGAATAGAAGAAATCTTGATATTGATGGAGCGCTTAATTCGCCTACCACCCGAATCCTGCATACCTCTGTAATTTTTAAAAGCATCGCTAAGAAGGGTATAAGTTGGTATGGTCACGATTGTTTTGTCAAAATTTTGGATTTTAACGTTGTTGAGATTGATTTCCAACACATCGCCGTCTGCTCCATATTTGCTCATTTCGATCCAATCGCCTACCCGGACAGAATCATTGGCCGACACTTGTATACTGGCGACAAAACCAAGGATGGTGTCCTTAAATACCAGCATTAAAATCGCTGATGCGGCTCCCAATGATACCAGGAATGACCAAGGAGAGTTGCCCGTTACGATAGATACGATAAGCGTACCAATAATAAATATTAAAAATATTTGTACAACCTGTAGATAGCTGTCAAGCGGTTTGTCCACAAAGGCTTTGGAGGTGCGTAAAATATCCCGTACGGTCTTTAATAAACTGTTGATAAAGGCGTATACCGCAAAAATGACAATAACGTTCAGAAATTTATTAAGTCCGGCGGTAAAATTAGGAAAGCCGACAAAGATGAAAGGTATTATTTGTTGGGCAATGATCACCAGAATAAGCTGACTAAGCTTATTTAATACCTTATTCTTTAATAAAAAGTCGTCCCAGGTAGTTTTTGTCTTTTTGATGATTTTCGTTAAGACAGAATTAAAAATGGCACTAATAATAAAATGAATAACGTAAAGAACTAAAAAAGTAGTAATTAGTAAGCTGGCAGAAGTTACGATATGTGCGTGTCGATCCGATAGTCCAACGTTTTGAATGATACTAAATGTCCAATTGTAAAGTGCACTGGTTTGCTGTGCGGTAATGTTAATGATGTCTGTTTTTTCCATTCTAGTAAATTGTCCTTTAATGGCAATGGAGCTATCAAGTTTATTCATAAAGCATATGTTTTAAGTGGCATTCATGAGCCCACTTCGTTCGGTTATTCACTCCCTGCGTCGTGAATAAATCATGATGGTTCCATATCAACAGACAAATATAGGGAAAATGGAACGAAAATCGACGTTTTAGGCTGCTTTTACCAGCTCAATCGGCATTTCTAACATGTTTATGTTTGAACAAAAAGCTGAATAAAATAGCGATTATAAATGTATAAGCCGCGAAAGCTAGCCAGATATGATGCCAATCTTTTAATAAAAGATTTTCGCTAAGCAAGCCATTTGACATTACCGATATGCCACGCGACTGGATAAATTGGAGGAGGGTATTATTGGAGGTTTCGGTTTGCAGATAGGAAGCCAACGTTTCTAAGGAAGAAAATTGTAGCGTGAAATAGTGATCTATCACCCATCCCGAGATCAGGCTGCCGAGTATTGCCCCAAAACCATTGGTCATCATCATGAAGAGGCCTTGAGCTGCACTACGAATGTAAGGAGTTGTAGATTTTTCTACAAATAACGATCCCGATATATTGAAAAAGTCAAAAGCCATTCCGTAAACAATGCAAGAAAGGATGATCATCCATAGGCCTGTTTGCGGATCGCCGAAAGCAAATAATCCAAATCGAGCGACCCATGCCCACATCGCGATGAGCATCACCTTTTTGATGCCGAACTGTTTCAAAAAAAACGGGATGGCCAAGATAAAAAGCGTTTCCGAAATTTGTGAAATGGACATGATAAGTGTAGAATATTTAATGGCGAAAGCATCGATATATTTCGGATAAAACTTAAATTCGTCCAAAAACACATCTCCATAAGCATTAGTTAGCTGTAATGCGCCCCCCAGAAACATGCAAAAGATAAAAAAAACAGCCATTTTATAATCGGCAAACAGCTGAAAAGAATCTAGTCCAAGTGCTTTCGTCCAAGACTGCTTTTCTTGCTGCTGTCGATTTTTAGGAGGACATTTCGGTAATGTCAAAGCATATAGACCTAGTCCTACGGCAGCTATTCCCGCAATATAAAATTGATAGGCCGTTGCTTTATTACCGGTGAGATTCACCACCCACATCGCCATGATAAACCCTATCGTACCCCATACCCGTATTGGTGGAAAAACCTTAATAACATCGTATTCATTAGCGACCAATGTCGTATAAGAAATGGAATTGGATAGCGCAAGCGTAGGCATATAGAAGCACATAGCCAATAGCATGACGTAAAAAAATGTCTGCGGATTGTCGACCTGAGGAAGATAAAAAAGAGTCGCAGCATATAGTAAATGCAATATGCTATATAATTTTTCGGCATTTATCCATCGATCAGCAATGATTCCCATGAGTGTCGGCATAAAGATTGCCGCAATGCCCATGGTCGAAAAAATAGCGCCGAATTGTGTGCCATCCCATTGTTTGGTGCCAAACCAATAGTTAGCGATGGTAATCAACCAAGTTCCCCAAACAAAAAATTGGAAGAAGCTTACAATGGTCAACCGAAGTTTGATAGGCATGGAGAAGGTATTACCTGTTTTTTCTTCTTTCTATTTCGTCGCGAATTTTAGCAGCCGTCTCATATTGCTCTGCTTCGATTGCCTTGTTGAGATTTATCTCCAGCTGGTCGTCGCTCATATTAAAATAGGGCGATTTAGGCGTATGTTCTTTTTCCGTAGGCGGAGGTGTAGTACTGCTCATGGTATTCTCTTTAGGAAGACCTTCCAGATTTTCTAAAAAAGCAAAGTCATTGCTTTCAATCACGATGCCGGCAGCATCCATAATAAAATCGTATACGTATATCGGAGCACCGAATCGTACCGCTAGGGCCACAGCGTCGGAAGTTCGGGAGTCAATATCAAAAGTTTTGTCTCCGTTGGAGCATATCAGTTTGGCGAAAAAGATGCCATCGATCAAATTATAGATCAGAACTTCCTGGATATTGATTTGAAAGTTGTCGGCAAAAGTCTTGAAGAGATCGTGCGTCAACGGACGGCTGGGCTGCATTTTCTCGATTTCTACAGCAATTGCCTGCGCCTCAAAACCGCCAATGATAATGGGCAATCGGCGATTACCTCCCATCTCCCCCAAAACCAATGCGTAAGCACCAGATTGTGTTTGACTGTACGACAACCCCACGATATCTAATTTGATTTTCTTCATTCTTTATGCCTAAACTATACTACAAACATATAGATTACTTTTTTTCTCTCAAAAAAAGTAATCAAAAAAAGTCGCCGCTTCGAATGTTTTACTTTTGAGATAGTACTGGGGATGAGTTTGTACAATTGTAAAACATTCGGATGCGGCATTTTAGTGTTAAGGAAGGGATCGTGCAATTGCGTAAACAAAAGTGATCAATGTCTGATAGCGGTAATGCGGACTAAAACGACCTTGTGCTTTTCTGCGTCCATTTTTTATGATGGATATTCCGTTAAAACAGAATGCTGTATGAGCGTTAGCGAGTTTCATTCTGTTAGGAATAGAAAATATAAAAATAGCAGAAACGTACTCAGTCTTGATTTATAGATTTGTGTTTATTTTGGTATCCATGAACTCACTCCGTTCGGTTTTTGCTTCGTTTTTTATCAAGAAAAAATGAAGAAGGAAAAAAGATTAAAGAAAAAATGGTCAGATGTAATCTGTTACAATCCGACCATTTTACGTTGTTTCAATTGTTTCTGTTTAGTGATTCTTATATGCTTTGAATGCATCGATGAGTTTGGGGATAACATCAAAAGCATCTCCAACGATGCCATAATCGGCAACTTTAAAAAATGGCGCTTCGGGATCATTGTTAATGACCACAATGGTTTTGGACGAGCTTACACCGGCGAGGTGCTGAATCGCACCGGAGATACCGATAGCGATATAGAGATTTGGACTTACTGCCAATCCTGTTTGCCCGACGTGCTCCTCATGCGGGCGCCAGCCTGCATCAGATACCGGTTTAGAACAAGCGGTAGCGGCGCCTAATACGTCGGCCAGCTCTTCTATCATTCCCCAGTTTTCAGGGCCTTTTAGCCCCCGCCCGGCAGATACGACAATATTAGCTTCGGGTAGCGGTATTTTGTCCGTCGCTTGAACAATATCTTGAACGACGGAAGTTAAATCCGTCGCAGCAATTTGTGGTTCGAACGTTTCGAACGCTATAGCTGTTGGTGCTTCCACAGCTTCCACCGTATTCGGCGTCAATGCAATAACTTTGATAGGCGCGGTGAGTTCCTGCGTTGCAATAGCTTTGCCGGAGAAGGCAGACTTTTTAATTTGCCAAGCTTCGCCGGTGATGGTGGGTAGAGTGATTGCCCCGTCGGCAAGTGCGGCATTCAATTTGGCGGCGATACGTGGAGCTAGTCCCTTCCCGCTAAAGGAATTGGATAGCACGATGGTCGTTGCCTGTATGCTCTTGGCGACCTCTGCGATAACAGCTGCATAGGCTTGATTAACGAATTGGTGCAACTGTTCGGTATTTACCGCTATTACTTTTTTTACACCGTAGCGACCTATATTTTCTAAGGATGTGGCGTCTACCTTTCCGATACTGAGTGCAGTCACCGGCTGACCGGTGGCGTCTCCGATAGTTTTCGCATAGGACACCGCCTCGTATCCGGATTTTTTAAATGCTCCTGCAATATTTTCAATATATACTAAAATGGCCATAACTAAGCGCTTTTATGAAGATTTATATAACTTTTGCCTCGCTGTGTAACAGCTCCACCAATTGAGCAACATCGTCCTTATCCACCAGTTTCACATTGCCCCGAGGAGCAGGCGTGTCAAAATGGGTAATATGTGATAATGCAGGTATATCAGTGGCCGCAATAACGTCGAGCGGCTTGGACCGTGCGCTCATAATTCCGCGCATATTTGGAATTTTCGGCTCTGCTACGCCCTCGGCTGTTCCGACGACAACGGGCAGCGGAACCTGTATAACTTCCTTGCCGCCTTCTATTTCACGCTCTACCGTCGCATTTGTACCGTTGATGTCCAGTTTTTTGGCAATAGAAATAGACGGTATACCCAACAGTTCCGCGATATAGCCCTGCACTAGACTACCATTATAATCGATGGATTCGCGTCCGGTTAAGATCAAGTCGAAATCTTGAGCTTTCGCATAAGAAGCGATTTGATGCGCCACAAACCACGCGTCACGTGGAGGGGCATCTATGCGAACGGCATCGTCTGCACCGATCGCTAAAGCCTTTCTAATAGTGGGGTCTGCGGAAGCATCACCGACGTGGATAACCGTTATCGTACCTTGTCCATTGCCGGAAAGTTCAACAGCCCGTGCCAAAGCAATCTCATCATAGGGATTGATAATGTATTGAATACCAGTGGTATTGAATGCTGTATTATTATCCGTAAATGTGATTTTCGATGTCGTGTCGGGCACATTGCTTATACATACAAGTATCTTCATTGGAGTATATTTTTTAGCCTTCACACAAACCTATCAATTTCAAAAGCTAAAAACAAGAGCGGAAATCGTATAAGCGGTCAGTAAACTGTCATTTTTCTATGCATGCATAGTAATATAGGGTAGTGTATTGAAATTGGAATTTCCTATTTTTGTTGTTATCATGAGCAACAGACTAGAAGAATTACAACAATTTTTAAAAGAGAGCCCAAATGATCCTTTTTTAAAATACGCGATAACGACGGAGTATAAAAAAATGGGCGATACGGAAAACACGCTTGCCGGTTTTCAAGATTTGCGCGTAAATCATCCGGATTACGTCGGTGCATATTACCATTTTGCTAAATTTATGGAAGAGCAGGGAAGGAAAGAAGAAGCATTGGAAATCTATCAAGTAGGGATGGAGGTTGCGCAGCGGTTGCGAAATCGCCATGCATACGGAGAGTTGCTGAGCGCCTATAATCTGGCGATGGGAATAGAGGAGGACGATTGGGACTAAAACGTTAAATAAAGTAGACGACGTGCTTTGTGGTATCTTTTTTGTAGTTCTTAACAAAATTTGATATCATGCGTTTGGTTGTATATATATGTGGACTATTGTTGTTGGGGTTATTCCTCATCATCAGTTGTGTGAACACCCGAACGAACGCTAGTATAGAAAACCACAAAGTTAGCAAAATAACGGAGGGCCGGTTGGTAGGAACTTATCGAGGGAATCTCCCCTGTACGGATTGTGATGCTATTGCAACGGCTTTAACGTTGGCAAACGACAAAGCCTATACCCTTGAATATATATACGTGGGAAAAAGTGCCGAACCTTTTTCTAAAACCGGAACTTGGGAGCTGAAAGATGGGGAACTTAATTTGGAGGGGTTAGACTACAAATATAAAGTGGAGCCTGACCAATTAAGGCAGCTTGATCTATCTGGAAAAGAAATTCGAGGCGAATTAGCCGAGCGTTACTTGCTCCATTATGCAAATTGAGACGCCTATATTTAGCGATGCTCTTCACAAAGCTCTTTCAGCTTTTTAACGACAAAATCAATCTCTTCCTTGGTGTTGTATTTACTAAAAGAAAATCGGACAGATGGTTTATCGGGATCTGCACCTAATGCTTGCAGCACATGGCTGCCGAGCTGCGAGCCAGAGCTACATGCACTTCCCCCTGATGCGGAAATGCCCGCAATATCTAGGCTAAATAACAACATATCTGCAATTTCTGTACAAGGAAGTGATACGTTCAAGACCGTGTAAAGGGAGTCTTCAGCGGTAATGTTTCCGTTAAATGCGATGTCCGGAATATTTTTTTGCAGTTCCGTACGCATATAATCTTTTAACCCTTGAATATAAACCCGATGCGTTTCCATCTCTTGATAACACAATTCCATAGCTTTTGCTAATCCCACGATACCGTAAACATTTTCCGTTCCGCCGCGCATATTACGCTCTTGTGCGCCGCCATATAACAAGGGGCGGATTTTGTTTTTACCGTTGATGTAGATAAAACCTATTCCTTTCGGACCATGGAATTTATGAGCCGCACCCGTAAGAAAATCGATGTGCAAAGTAGAAAGATCGTGCGCATAATGTCCCATGGTTTGTACCGTGTCCGAATGAAAAATGGCATCAAACGTCTGACATATTTCGGAAACTTTATGGATGTCGGTTAATGTGCCGATTTCATTATTGGCGTGCATCAGGGATACAAAGGTGCGTGGATTTTGGGATAACAACGCCTGCAGATGATCCAAATCTACGCGACCTCGTTCGTCTACTTGTACAAAATCCAACTGTATAACACTCCGTTGTGCCAGATCCTCCAACGTATGCAAAACCGCATGATGTTCCAAAGGGGAGGTAATAGCGTGTGTAATGCCTAAATCCGTGATGGACCTAACAATAGCCATATTATCTGCTTCGGTACCGCCTGACGTAAAGAAGATTTCGGATGGAGAAGCCTTTAATAAACCCGCTACTGTTTTTCTCGCCTTTTCCACGATCGTCTTGGCTTGACGACCATGCGCATGGATAGAAGAGGGATTGCCAAAATGTTCTTGCATGGTCTCCGTCATGACTTTTATCACTTCCGGATCTAATGGCGTAGTAGCGGCATTATCAAAATATACTTGCATGCGGCAAAATTAAGGAAATTTAAACCTACCACCAAGAACTTATGGTATCACCCGAAGGCGACGCATTTTCATCTCCTTTTTGGCTATGTTTATTCTTTTTTTCTGTTTTTTTGGTAAAGGTTGTTATCTCGTTTTGTGGAGGATCAGGCTCTTTTAAGATCTCTACTTCGGGGACATATCCCTTGTTCAATAATTGTTGAGCCAGGTTGATTTTTTCAGATAACCGAGATTCCGCGGTAGTACTTGTCTGCCCCGAAACCACCAAATCGCCATTGAAAATCGCCTGAGGAGATATGACCACGGTGCTGGCTTTCACATTTCCCTCTACAATCGAAGATGCAGCTAACACAACTTCACCGGTACATATAATTTCTCCATCTACGCGTCCCCCTATGATCGCGTTAGCGGATACGATAGTACCGGTGATAAAGCTGTTCTTTTCTACGATAGCGTCTCCCTGGATAAAAAAATTACCCTTTCTGCTATCGGATAGAACCATAGTCGACAGGCATATGGTATCCTGTTCGTGGATGATAATCTCATTTCTCCCAGCGGGTTGTGGCTTCGGCTGTGTACTTGACGTGTCAGTAATTCTTTTTTTTAGAAAACGGATCAATCTAATAATTTTTTACTTCTTCCTCATCAAAACTTGTAACGATAGTAGTGGCATTACCAATATCGATCCCCAGCGCAGATTTTCTTTTTCCGTGTGCGATACGCAGCGAATTTAGTGCGTAACCTTTGCTGGCCATGGTTTCGGGATTTTCCACCACTTCTAACTGTGCAATGCCTTCAAATTCTTCCCGAAAACACTCTACCAGGTCCTGGTAATACATCGCGCCTCCACATAGATAGATGTGGTTGGTCTTCATGAGGTTCTTGTCGGTGATAATATTTCGTAAGACGGGCGAGACAATGTCTTCATAGTATGTACGGATTGCATTGCGACGGATTTCCCGTAGATCGATATTCTGCCGGTTGAGATAGACGTATCCGCGTTGGAACGCGTCGTCAAACTGGTGTGCATTCCGAAATTCCAGGTAATATTTGCTTTTTAACTCATTAATCATGATGTTAACCGCATAGCGGATACCGTGCGTACTCACCATACTTTGTTCGATGATACCCGAGTCAGTACTGAGAATAGATTCAAACGTGCCAAAACCACAGCTCAGCACAAAAAAGCTACCCGTTGCCTGCAGTTCTCCTCTTCTGATGCCGATGGTACAGCCTACGATTTCCGGGATTACTTCAACTTGCTGTACTTCAAGGACATTTTTCTTCTTGCCGCCTGCCCCATAGGTGGAACCGTCAAAATCCAATATGTGTGTCCGTTTGAAAAAATTGATTGCTTTTTCCTTGTGGATATGGTACGTTGCGTAAGGGAAGCCTGTAGTAATGGAAATAGGCTGCTCGAGATTTTCCTGGGATACAATCAGGGCCGCTTTGGCCAGCAACTGATAGTCTGTGTCATCTGGTGATGAATTAATGAGCTTATGGGGTGATTGCCCTTCGTTTAGGGCTAAGTCGCCACAGATATACCATTTGTCATTGTGCAGAATCTTAAGCCCGTGGAGCAAATCTTTTGAAGTGTTGATGAGAACTGTATTGTTGTTCTCTACTAGACTGGAGAAAGATTGTATTAAATACATATGTTGATAATTTTAAATGATATTATTTTTTTATTTGCCCATGGTGATACTTCCATCATATGTGGCTCCTCGTTCTATTGTAAGGCTTATGGTGTTTACTTTTCCGGTTACCTTGCCCGAATTTTTTATTTCAACGGATTCCGTCGCGACAACATCGCCATTGATCTGTCCGAAAATAGTGATCGTCTTGGCATGGACGTTGCCATTTACCGTGCCCGATTCGCCGATTACCAAATTTCCGACTTCTAGAATGTCGCCCTCCAGTACCCCCTCTATCCGGATAGCAGACGTTTGGGAGATATTCCCTTTTATCAAGCAGTGTCTGTCAATTAACGTGGGGGTGATCCTGGAATCCGTTTTCTTCCCCTTGCTGTTTGCTTTTTTGTTTATTATGGATACTGTCACAACGACCTAATCTAAATTTAGGAAATCGACCGGATTAATGGGCCTGCCGTTTTTTCGTACTTCGTAATGGAGATGGGGGCCTGTAGAGCGCCCGGTGGAGCCCATTTCGCCAATAACTTGGTTGGCTGCTATTTTATCCCCTTTTTTGACCAAAGCCTTCGATAAATGCCCGTAGAGTGTCTCGAAGCCGTTTTGATGCCGGATGAGTACATAGATCCCATATCCACTGTTCCTTCCGGAAAAAACGACTTCGCCGTTGGCTGTACTGCGGATTTTATCGCCTCTGTTCCCTCGAAAATCGATTCCGGAATGGAATTCTGTCGTTTTCCCGTGGAAAGGGTTGCGACGATATCCGAAATTGGAGGTCAGTTTAGGTTTGGCTGGGAAACCGGTAGGCGTATACACCAATCCTTCGAAAAGCTGTTCCATGTACTCGTCGTACACGCTATAATATTCTACTGGAGCCAACTTGAGATCCTTGTACTCTGGGCCGCCGGCACCGTCTAATACAAAGCTCTTCACACCTCTTTTTTGGAGATATTCGCTGATTTTGGAAAGTTTAGCTTCCATACGCTCCACATAATTTCGTGCATTCAGGGTATCGTCTGGTGCCGGTATCTGCTGCTGCAGTATATTAATTTCGGAGAGGAGCTTTTCCCGTTCTTCGTTCTGCTGCCCAACGGACGTATACAATACGCTACAGGCAGTAATCAATACACCGGTAACGACCGCTATAATGAGTATATAATACCGCATGTTATACAAATGCAATGCAGGGATACTAATGGAACGACTACTCCCTTTCTCGGGGTCTACAATAATGATAGTACATTTTGTAGGTTTCGGTGATGTCATACAGGTAGATTGTTGTCAACGACAGCAAATATACGTATGTATTTCTTTATTACAAATAAATCTATTAATAATTAATGTTCAGAAAATGCTATTTTAATCCAAGTCTTACCTTGATTACAGAGTAGCAAGGTCATTTTGAGAAAACGACGGAGATAATACACATTATACCGCGTTCTTTTTTATCCTAAAAAGAAAATATAAGGAAAGTAGGCCGCCGAATAACGCCAGATA
Organism: Sphingobacterium micropteri; assembly: GCF_014692515.1. GTDB lineage: Bacteria > Bacteroidota > Bacteroidia > Sphingobacteriales > Sphingobacteriaceae > Sphingobacterium > Sphingobacterium micropteri. Next base: position 162,807 of record NZ_JACOIK010000005.1, read on the forward strand.
CAGTGCTAAATCGCCGTTTTTGGTGTAAAAAGTCAATTCTTCGTTTAGGTTAATTTCCTGTGCCAGGGCGTCGGAAGTCCACCAAGTTGTTTTTTGGATGATATCTCCCCGTTGGTTAATAAAACCGGAAATCCCGGTGTTGGCGGAGCGTGCTACCCACCGCCGGTTTTCGATGGCGCGTAGCTTGGCATAGAGCAGATGCTGGTCTTTTCCAGAAGTATTGCCCCACCAACCATCGTTGGTCACGATGGCGATAAATTGTGCGCCTTTTCGGATATATTCGGCTACATAATCGCCCCAAATGGATTCATAGCAAATAATAGGAGCTGCTCCGATACCGCTTTGGGAATAGAACACGGATGGTTCTTCTTGACTGCCATACCCTCCTGTAGAGCCGCCAAAATGTGCAAAAAGCGGTTTCATGAAACTCAATGTTTCGCCGAAAGGAAGCTGCTCCACGCCGGGAACTAACTTAGACTTATGGTAAAACTGAAGTTTGCTGGATTGATCTATCAAAACCGCTGCATTAAAAGGATCCAGAAACACACCGTTTCCAAAATCTCTGGCGGTTAGGGTTTTCGGCTCGTTGTAAATTTGATAGCTTTCGATCCCCGATAATACATTGCCATTCTTATATCTATCTAAAAAATTAATAACACGTTCGTAAGCTGGATAGCTCCTAAACTGCTCTTCGTCAATACCGCCCCGGTCAGAAGAGATAGCCGTTTCCGGCCATAAGAAAAATTCGGTGTTCGGTTTGGCAACCCTTTCTGATAGTTCTAATAACGTCGTCAATTGTTCCGCATCCGGAATAAAACCAAACTTTCCATAAGGATCGATATTCGGCTGAACCACGACTACTTCCGAGGGATTTATATGCTCGGTGTATGTATTGTATTGTATAATGGAAGTCGCAGCCGGTAGCACCAACGCGGTGGTGATAGCCACGGACAGCTTTTTCGTACTGAATACCGTTATTTTTTCACGTTTTTGCCATACCAACAGAAATACCAGAAGGTTAACGACCCAAATCCATACGGTACCACCAAAGACGCCGGTAAAGCTATACCATTGGATAAGTTGATGGAAATTGGCAAAGCCGTTGCCCAATGTCATCCACGGAAAGGCCAAATCCCACCACTGATGGAGAAACTCGTATCCCAACCAAAAAGAAACCAGTCCGATAAAACTGTAACCTATAGCTGTTTTTTTGCGAAGCTGATAGTATAACCGAAAGACGAGCGCCATGAGTAGTGGGGCCAGTCCGAACGGAATGAGCGATATGAGGAGTGATACATAGGATGGAAGATAGGCATTCATGGCATTATATACCCAATAGATAGAAGCTGTATTCCATAAAAATCCTGTGAAGAAGCTCAACCAGAAAATCTTTTTACCTTTTTGGCTATAGTCTCCTCTTATGACTTTTTCTATGGCGATAAGTAAGGGAACGAAACCAATAAACAGTAGTGGACTGCTATAAGGTATAGGTGGCCAAGCCAGCCATAGGATGGCGGCGCTTAAAAGTGCTAAAAGGTAATTTCGGTTCACGAATTAGAGTTGCGATAAGAGTTCTGACTTTTTGTTTTCGTATTCGGCTTGTGTAATCAACTGTCGGTTGTAAAGTGTTTTAAGCTTCTTTAGCTTTTGGGTAAGCTCATCATCTTCTACAGCGGACATACCCGATTGTTCTATGATTTCCTCCTCTTTGTTTTCTTCCCTAAATGACGGCGTAGCTGGTTCATCAACGACAGGTTGTACCGGTGGATTGAAGTGCTCGACCGGTTTTTGCGCTGGAATAACCGGAGTAGGTTCTTCATTTATATGGCCTGTTGGATTCTCCAATGCTGTTTTGATCAGTTGATACAGTTTTCGCGCCTGTACCTTCGGAATATAATCGATCGTCAGGTTTTCCCCCGTGAAGGGTATCACCGTGACCTTCGATCCAAAGATTTCCTCTTTGAAAGCAATATCCTTCACGTCGTTCCACGAATAGATCTCAAAGTTGGTCGCTAAACCCAGTTTGGTAAACTCGCAAAGAAAAATGCGCTTATTGCTAATCGTGATGCTATCCGGTAATAAAGTCACCGCAGGTTTCTTCTGTAGAGAGATGTATTGTATGTACTCACCGGCGGTCAGCATATCGACTATCTTATCATGGATCCTTTCGGCCACTTTGGCATCCTGTCCATCCTGAATAAATTTATCTACACTCATGTTTTTATTTTTAATCGTAACTAACTTCACTCTTCACGAACACCCTGCTACACAAAATACAAATTCTCCCTTAATAGGGTGTTGTTCAAAATGTAATTTTAGCGTTGCCAACGTTCCTCTCACCGTTTCCTCGTACAATTTACTAAGTTCCCTTGAAATAGAAGCCTCTCTCTCTTCGCCAAAATATTCGATAAACTCGGTTATGGTTTTGAGGATGCGGTGAGGCGATTCATAAAAAATCATGGTCCGTTTCTCCTCGGCGAGTTGTTTTAAACGAGTTTGGCGTCCCTTTTTTACGGGTAGGAAGCCTTCAAAACAGAATCTGTCGTTAGGCAATCCGGAATTGACCAATGCCGGTACGAACGCAGTGGCACCTGGTAGGCATTGCACCTGCAGGCCCTCTTTAATCACCTCCCTAACCAATAAAAAACCCGGATCAGAGATAGCTGGTGTTCCGGCATCGGAGATTAAGGCTATATCTTGTCCTTCTTTCAAAAACCGGATAATCTCGGCGACGGCCTTATGCTCGTTATGTTGGTGGTGTGCGAATACTTTCTTCTCAATACCAAAATGTTTGAGAAGGGGAGCACTCGTACGGGTGTCCTCCGCCAATATGATATCGACTTCTTTCAAAATACGTATAGCCCGAAAGGTCATATCCTCCAGATTACCAATAGGCGTAGGTACGAGATACAGCATGATCAAAGGTAAGAAATAGTTATGAGTGATAAGTTATAAAAAAAATATCCCCCTCGGGGTGAGGGGGATTAGTCTTCAAAATCGATGAAGTCGTCACCATCGTACGCAAACTCCTGGAGATCTACGTAGTGGTCTTGTTCGAAAATTTCTAAATCTTTTAACATACTTATTATATTATATTTTACACTACAAACTTAGCATTGCAGTATGAACTAATAATAACGCTTATATCAAATAATTGTTAATATGATTGATAATGTTTCTAAAGTATGCAATATTTTCAATAATTAAAAATATTCTGTGTCATAATTACAATATTATGATTGTTTTGTTGATATTTTCTTTAAAGATAGATCTTTGGGTTGTACTATCCTCTTTTTAACGATGGATGTCACATCCGGATCTTTGAGGTCTGTAGAAATTCATTCTTAGCACTATCCATTGTCTCAAATATCCGAGGTGACGAGGTTATGAACATGTGTCTATTTTTGGTGTTCATGAGCTCCCGTTGGTCGGTTTTTTGTTCTTTTTTGCGGAAAAAAAAGAAAGACCAGTCAACACTTATTATCTTTGTCCTTCTAATTACTTATTCATTTATGTTACAAATAAATTATATCCGTGAAAACAGAGATGCCGTCATCGAACGATTAGCGGTAAAGAATTTTAAAGAAGTGGAGTTGGTAGACGAAGTCATTCAACTAGACGAATCACGTCGTAAAATTCAGAACGAGTCGGATGCTATTGCTGCGGAGGCCAACGCTGCTGCCAAACAAATAGGAGATTTGATGCGCCAGGGTAAGAAAGAAGAAGCGGAAGCGGTAAAGTCGAAGTCGTCCGGATATAAAGAACAAGTAAAAATATTGACCGAAAAACTAGCGGAAGTTGAACAAACCTTGCAAGACAAGATTGTGCAGCTACCTAATCTACCGCATACATCTGTACCCACAGGCGTCTCTGCAGACGACAATGAAGTGGTTTTAGAACATGGTGCGGTGCCCACATTACCCGAGGCGGCGCTGTCACATTGGGAATTGTTGAGTAAATATGATATTGTGGATCTGGAATTGGGTGTGAAAGTGACGGGTGCGGGATTTCCGGTATATAAAGGAAAAGGTGCACGTTTACAACGCGCGCTGATTAATTTCTTTTTAGACCAAGCCGTTGAAGCGGGCTATAATGAGGTGCAGGTACCGATTCTCGTGAATGAAGATTCTGCTTTTGCGACGGGGCAATTACCAGATAAAGAAGGGCAAATGTACCATGTTGGCGGTGATGACTTTTATCTGATCCCTACAGCCGAGGTGCCTGTAACGAACTTATACCGTGATACCATCGTAAAAGAGGAGCAGTTCCCTATCAAGCATTGTGCATATACCCCCTGTTTCCGTCGGGAGGCAGGTTCTTATGGTGCACACGTGCGTGGTCTGAATAGATTACACCAATTCGACAAAGTAGAAACCGTGCAGCTCGTCCATCCGGATAAATCCTACGAAGTATTGGAAGAGATGAGCCAATATATCCAGGGCCTGTTGCAGCAATTGGAACTGCCGTATCGCGTATTGCGTCTGTGTGGCGGCGATATGAGCTTCACGTCGGCACTGACGTATGATATGGAGGTGTTTAGTGCTGCCCAGCAACGTTGGTTGGAGGTATCTTCGGTATCCAACTTTGAAACCTATCAAGCCAATCGTTTGAAAGTTCGTTTTAAAAATGAAAATGGCAAAATGCAATTAGCGCATACCTTAAACGGTTCGGCGTTGGCATTGCCCAGAATTGTGGCGTCCATTCTAGAGAATAACCAAACGGAGAAGGGTATCCGTATTCCGGCCGTTTTGGTTCCCTATACCGGTTTTGCGTGGATTGATTAAGTTGGTATAGCCGGCGGTTATCCATACGAATGCCCTGTAAAGCTCGCCGCTTTATAGGGCTTTTTCTTATTCGGATTGCTACGTAACATGGGTGTGAACACAAACACATTAGCGACAAACACGGACATTTGCGTAACAAACACAAACAGATTTTTGCCAGAAGCAGACGCGTTTATGTTTGGCATAACCGCGTCTGCTTTAACTTCAATACGAAATTTATCAAAGTAGTTAATTTTTTTAGCGAATATGGTCGGAAATTCCGCGTGCACACCCTTGTTTTTCGCGTATTCATCCTTTTTTGCTCCAAAGTGCAATAAATAGACGTCCTCCACATCCAAATTCACAACAAACACAGGCGAAAGTATTAAAATGTCTAACCAAACTGCGGCGGCGGCAAACGCAAAAATCGCGACTGTGTTTAACTTGAACGCATCCACGATTGATTTAAGGTTAAAAAGCATCGGCTTAGTGTTTGGTTTGTCTTTCGTTAAAGGCATGTTACGTAGCATGAGCTTGAGCTCGGCTCTATTTGCTTCGTCTCCGTTACTGTCTGCGTAGACGACGTCTCTCTTCCGGGCGTTGACGTAGCTCTCCGTGCTGTTGTCGTCTGTGTTTGCATCAAACATGCCTCCCTTTGGCGTGTCCACATACTAGTCTGTGTCGTTTTCGTTTGTGTTTACATTAAAGATACCCGTTTTCGACGCGCCGGCGTACTTGTTTGTGTTCTTGCTGTTTGTGTTTACGTTGACATCGTCGCTCTTTGGGACATTGTCGTAACTGTTTGTATTGTTGTCGTTTGTGTTTGCCTTGCAAGCGTTGTTCTTCGGTGTGTTGCCATACCTGTCTGTGTTGTTGTCGTTGTGGTTCGCGTTGATGTTGTCTCTCTTCGGCGCATAAATGTATTAGGCGAAAAGAAATATTCCAGCCAAATTTTTCACGACCTATTTGTATAGTATCGTTGTAATTTCTATCTTACGGACGCTAATGACCACTGAAAAGGAATTATGAGATGAAATATATACGTGCCAAGGCTAATTTTTTTCGATATCCTGATGATAAGCTCGTTGTCGCCGCTTCCTGGATTATCCGCTGTATGAAAAGATCTACCATTTTTATCAATCCCACGCCAAGTATCGTAGAAATAGAAGAAGCCTATGCGGAATATTACCAAAAACTAGTAGAATCTGCCGGAGGCAGTCGGCTGATGAAGGTGGAAAAGCGAGCAAGTAAGAAGCGGCTCAGTAACCTTTTGCAAGAACTAGTATTCTATGTAAACGTAGTAAGTGATGGCGACCTGGTGAAACTTTATAGCTCGGGTTTTCCTGTATTGACGGGAAAGCGTAAAGGGCAACCGCCTAATACGCCCGGTTCTCCTTTTTTGACGGACGGCCGGAAAAGTGGTGAGGTAGCTTTTGGTTTCCAGCCCGTTGGACGGGATATGTTGTACGATTACTGTTTTGCAACAAAGGTTGACGGCAGTAATATTCCCGTATGGGAAGAGGAACGAACTACATCTCGCTCATTCAAAGCCTACCAAGACGGTTTCGAACCCGGCCAGTATATTTATTTCCGGGTTCGTGCGCGAAACAAGCATGGTTGCAGCCCCTGGACACCTACCGTTATGTTTATGGTCAGGTAGCTAGACATTATTTTTGTCTCGGCTCCATCCGCACCAGATATTGATCATTATCATCCTCAAAAAGAATCTGTACCACCCAATCCTCTTCATGGGCAATTTTAATGAGTTCCTGCTGGTCGATATATAACCAGGAGAACGGTTTCCCCAGAATGCCCTTATATTCATACTGGAAACGGATCTCGCCTAGGTAATGTTCCGGTTTGGGGATACGATATTCTTCATATAAATAGGAAATATCAGACGAATCAAAGAGCAGCTGCCCTTTGTCAGATAACAGCTTTTTGCTATGACGAAGTAATTCCCGTAATCCGGTAATGGTACCGGCAAGACCAATTCCGTTCATGAGGAAAAGAAGCGTGTCATAATTTCCTTCCTGCAACGTAAAGAAATCATGTTGAATAATATGCCGCACGCCTCGTTGCTTCATAATACTGCAAGCCGATTCCGATATTTCCAAAGCATCCACTCTTAAACCTTGATCCTGCAAATACAGCGCATGGCTACCGACACCGGCTCCCACATCCAATACATGTCCATCGCAAAGAGCCAGCGCAATATGTTCCAATTCGGGGAAATCTTCTGCATCTCTATAGAAAACCTCGATAGGCATCTCTTCTATATCGCCATAGCTACTGTGCAGCAATAAGGTGTCTTTCAAGTCGCCAAGTATGTGGAAATCATACAAGGCTTCTCCATATACGTCACGCTCCATCAATCTTCTATTTTTAATATTTGTTTGGCAATGGCTATTTCGTGGGCATTTCCGGTATGTTTACCCCGTTCATCGGAGAGTTTAATGACAGCTGTCCAGTCGCCATCTTCGGGTTTTGCCTCGACCATTTTTAACACGATATTCATGCGAGACAGGCCGACATCATTCGTGAAATCCGTTCCTATACCAAACGAATACCCGATTTTCCCCTCACAAAAGCGAACGATATTTTCGACTTTATCATAGTCCAGCCCGTCGGAGAAAATGATCGTCTTCGAGCGGGGGTCGACTCCCTGCTTTTTGTAATGCGCGATCGTCATTTCGGCGAAGTTAACCGGGTCACCGCTGTCGTGCCGCACACCATCGAACAATTTGGATAATTTTTTATCGAATTGTTTGAAGAATACTTCCGTTGTATAAGTATCGGAAAGGGCGATTCCTAAGTCGCCGCGATATACATCCGACCAATGTTCCAGCCCGAGCAAATTTGCCATCTTGTACCCATATTTAGCCGCGTGGAACATAAACCATTCATGGGCATGGGTGCCAATGGGCGTGGTTTCATATTTCATCGCAAAATGTACATTCGATGTACCGATAAAAGTCTTGGACGGATGGTTTTTTAACGTGCGGATAACCAGATCATGTACTTCATAAGAATGGCGACGCCGGGTACCAAAATCGGCAATGGTGATATTCAATTTATCGTATTTTTCCATTTTGCCTTCTACCACTTGGCAAACCTCTTCATTTGGAATACGTGATTCGCCGCTTACTTCGTAATATAATTCGCATATTAACGACATGATAGGCACTTCCCACAGAATGGTACGGTACCAATATCCGGCGATGGTAACCGATAGTTCTCCCTCCGTCTGTGCCACGTGAACTTCCTCGGGGTCATAGCGGTAGCCTTGTAGGAAATCCAAATAGGTGGGGTCAATGTAGGGGCATCGGGTGCGCAAAAAATCTTTTTCTGCTTTGGTAAGCTTGAGTCCCGCCATCTCGTTTATAGCGTCTTTTAGCAACTTGTCGAAACCATCGGGAAAAATGTGCTTTCCCCGGTTTATGAACTGGTATCTAGCTTGTGCTTTCGGAAACAATTTACTAGCGGCAAATTGCATGGTGAACTTGTAGAAATCGTTGTCGAGAATGGAGGTGAGCGTTGCCATGTAAAAGCCGTTTTATGTAAAATTAGCGTGAAGTTACGGAATTAATCTTGTCTGTTAACATGTAACCAACACCATAAATGGTCTTAATCTGTACCGTAGGGTATTCTTTGACAATCCTTCTGATGCGCGACATAGCAGCATCCAACAGACCATTGTTATCGGCACGGTCATCCTTCCATACCTGTTTGAGTATAACGGATCGATCAACCACTTGGCCCTGATGCTGGAACAACAAGGTTAGTATCTCAAAATCCCTTTCCCGGAGCGGGTGCGATTTCCCGTCAAATTCAATGTATTGTGTGTGCAGGCGTATCTTCATTCCGCCGATCTTATAGTGCAGGAGATCCTTTGGGAGGGAGAGTATGTTTTTTATCTGCGCCAATAGCACTTGCGGATAAACCGGTTTTTGCATGTAATTATTGGCTCCACCATCGTAACCACGCATTTGATTATCTTCATCAAATTCCGTCCCCGTCATCATAATGATAGGCGTTGTGATATCTTTATCCCGGATATCTGCAATCACGTCAAATCCGGATTCATCGGGCAGCACGACGTCCAGTATAATCAGGTCAGGGTTCTCTTTATAATATAAAGATAGCCCTTCCTCTCCCGAGGATGCATGCCAGACCTGCAAGGCATTTTCTTCAAAGAAATCCTTTAATGTGAGCGCAAGCTCTTTGTCGTCCTCTATAATTAAAATTTTATTCCGCATCGTTTTGTATAGGGAAATATACGGTAAATTTTGTTTCGATACCAAGTTTGCTTTCTACTTTTATCTCCGCAGCATGTGCTTCTATCAAAGCCTTCACATACGTAAGCCCCAGCCCGAAGCCTGTTTTATGTCGTATAGATTTATCTTCGCTGCGGTAGAATTTCTGAAAAATCCGGGGAATATCTTTTTCGGCGATGCCCAGCCCATTATCTTTCACACTTATTCTCAGCTTATTCCGTTCATCAGACACACGGATATCTATCTGTACGCCATCTTCCCTTGAATATTTAATAGCATTTTCGATCAGGTTATCCATGATGTTAGCGAAATGTAGCAAATCGGCGTAAACATTGGTTTGTGATGTGTTCATAAGAAGATTTATGACCACCGTCTTTTCTTCTACGGCTTCATATTTTTTAACGAATGACGTGAAGAAATCTTCTATATCGATGTGCTCTTTGTGGAGTTTGATGGTTTCCCGCTCATTGTTGCTCAGCTTTTGGATACGTTCGGTATAGGTATTGAGCTTCTGCAATTCCAGCAGACTTTGCTCGGCATAATGTTGAACTCTATCTGTATTCCCTTTTTGAAGATAATAAGGGATCAATGCCATCTTTGAGACCGCGACTGATAAGGGGCGTTTGAATTCATGCGTCATCGTGTTGACTGAATCTTGTCGCATTTTCTCCGTTTTTTCCCGGATAAAGAATGTTCGGATGATAATCGTCAGGAAAAAGCTACAAATGAGAATTAATAATGCTGTTAGAACCAGTTGTATAGCCATGGTCATGAGGATAGCTGTGGACGAAATCTGTATATATCCTTTGACGCCTAATGTGTTAAAAATGTCGATAATGACTAGTTCAGATGCGGTATACTCTGCCGTTGTTTTGTCTGGTTTGGAGTGTTGTAAGACTTCGTCGTTTTTTAAGTCAATATATTCGATATAGGTCGATGCTTCTTTTACGCCTCTATTAGAAAGCTCTTTTTTAAAGATACTGTCTAGCATTGTGATATTGATGGGGAGATGGTCCTTTAGAATGAATTGGCTGAGCTTAACATCGCCATAAGGATCGTAGCGATCGAATTGTACTTGAAAAGACGTATCTATTAGTGTTATGGTTTTGGTAATATATCGAGATGTATCTCCTTCATGGAACCGTGGATTGGAAACAATCGTCCCACCCATGGTTTCGTGTCGATAGCGGTGTTCTTGTAGGATAGCAGTTAGCAGTGCTTCGTCTTTAACCTGTGTAATCAACCGATGTTGCGCCTCATATAGATTATATATCCATATTGCTTGTCCGCCGAGAATAGTGAACAGGATGACAAGTGTTATTACTTGGATGTGTCTTGCGTTAAGTTGCATAATGGATTTGTGAAGTTACAGCTTTTGATAACATAAAAAAAGATTTGTTCCAGCTTTTTGTTTTCCAGTTGTTAGAATTGAGATAGAATTGAGTGGCTTCAAAAATCGTTTTCTTTTGTTGAAGCCCTTAATTTGGAGCCAATAAATTAAAATATAAAAAATTATGAAGAAGTATTTAATGTTACTGACCTGTTGCGTGGCAATTGGCATTGCTATGAATGTGAGTTTGCAATTTCGAATTGATAGCGACAAAAGTGAAATCACCCTAGGGAATATTGAGGCCTTAGCACAAGGAGAATCTGGAAGTGGCAACTGTTGGTTTCGTGCAAGTGTTGATTGTCCCTATAGTAGTATCAAGGTACTATACGTAGAATGAAAAGGATTTTCGCTGTTGTTTTACTCATGGGTTTGGGTTTTACCGTGACCTCCTGCAGGACTGTTGCTTCTGCAGAGGTTATGGTATTCCCCGAAACCATTTCCCTACAGGGGAAGGAAAAAACGATAGGAGATAGTGTTTACTTGCGGTATCCTTTCCGCGTTCGGTTGCAGGATGATGTCCTCTATGTGATGGATATACATACCGCAGCGTATTATATCCACCTGTTTGATTATAAGACTATGCAACACAAGGGAAGCTTGGCACATCGCGGAGAAGCCCCACAAGAGTTTCTCAGTACCGAGAATATCCGAATAGACGAACAGGGCGATGTATGGACACTCGACGCCAATAAAAGTAAAATTGTACACCTGATGAAAGAAGAGGTTGAACAGTCGCGCCAAATCAATTTGGACAAGGATCTTATCAGGACGTTGGATTTTGATCGATTAAATGATTCTGTTTTTATCGTGCCGGACTATACGGGGCAGCATCGTATAACATTCGTGAATGCACAAGGTGATATCCTGAAACATGCTTTTCAAATCCCGACATTTACTGAAAAACAAAGCACTGTGGTGTTGGCGCAGGCCTGGCGGTCGTTCATCAGCTACAATCCACAATTGGGTATTTTGGGTATGGCAACACAATTGGGTCAGGTGCTGGAAATCTACGACTTGAAACAAGACACGGTCATTAAGATAATAGGGCAGGAAACGGGTGCTCCCCAGTTTGTCAACCGGGGAGGTTATGCGGTTCCGACAGGTATCATGGGGTATAGCGATATACATGTGGGCCAAAAGTATATATACGCCTTGTTTTGGGGCAGTTCGTTTGAAGCTATACGGAAGCGTCCGGATGATCATAAAGAGGGCGGGCGTTTTGTGCATGTATTTGATTTACAGGGTAACCCTGTGAGGCAATATCAGTTAGATAGACACCTCACGGGGTTTCATATAGACGAAGAGCAAGGCATGATGATCGGGCTAGATGTGAATAGTAATCAGCCTGTGGTAGAATATGTTTTTAACCTCGATTAAAAATGAGCGTCAATTATAATAAATGGATGAGCACTTTTAACGGCGTGTTTATAGGGGCTTGTTTTCTACTCATGTTTGTGACAAGCTGCCAAGAGAATAGACGAAGTGCCGCAGAAAAAATCGTGAAAGAATGGATGGGGAAAGAGATTCTTTTGCCAGCGGACGTAGACTGTTGGTTTATGGGACAGGACACGGCCTGTCCTCCGCGTGAAAATAAGCCGTTTAAAATGTTGGTTTATACAGATTCTGTCGGCTGTACCAGCTGTAAGCTAAATCTGACGTTGTGGAAGCATTATATCCGTGAAATGGATTCTATAGCACCAGGACAAGTTGATTTTGCATTCTATTTCCAGCCGAAAGATCGGAGGGAATTAGCGCATTTGCTACGCCGGGATCGGTTGGAGCAGATTGTGTTTTTGGATAATAACGGTACTTTGAAAAGGCGGAATCGGCTTGCGGAAGAGATGGAATACCAATGCTTTTTATTGGATAAGCACAATAAAGTGCTAGCTATAGGCAACCCAACATTGAACCCGAAGTTATGGGATATTTATAAAACGATAATACTAACCAACAAACAAAATGAGCATTAGGGAAAAGTAAGGCGGCAGGCTGCCCTCTCGGAAAAAAGTTTTGCAGCCTGTCCGCCTGCTATCCCACCGTAACAAGAAAGGAGGTACAGCGGCAAAGATAAACATTTGAGATTAAACCCTGCTCATACAGGGAACTGTTGAAAGGATAAACACAGTAGGGTGGAATGCATTCCGCCCGAAGATTAAACAATATTATAAAAGGGAGCTTGTTAAAGCTCATCTAAATTTTAAAAAATGAAAAAGAAAATTCTAGGAGGTATAGTTGCAGTAGCTATTACAGCAGTGGCCGCAGTTAATGTGAATTTTAATAATGAATCTGAAGATGCGCTGTCCGCTCTTAGCTTGGCGAATGTAGAGGCTCTGGCGGATGGGGAGGAGCCGGATAAAGGAGTGACCTGTGACGGGTCGGGGTCTGTAACTTGTCCGCTTGATGGTACTTTAGTTCACAAAGTAACTATTTGGGGCTAATTTACAAAGATGTCTCTCAGTTCGCTATCATGAATATGGGAGACATCTCTCTAAAAAAAATAAAAGTATGATGGAAAATAAATGTATAAAATTGGCAATGAGCTTCCTGCGTTGCTGCTTCTTTATAGCTGTATTATCCGGGTGTCACCGTGCTGCTGATCAAGAAAAATTCGTATTCAAAAGCGAAAAACTTGTTTCTTCCTCACCCATTCCTATCGATGATTCTGTCATAATGTCCTTTCCATTTCGTTTGGTGAAGAACGATTCGCTTATGTTTATCCTTGGGCTAGGTTCCGATTATTTTGTTCATCTGTTCTCTACGGATGGAAACTTTTATCGATCGCTGTGTAAGCGCGGAGAAGGACCAAACGAATTTATCTCTGTAAATGGTTTGCAGTTAGATGGTGATTCGCTTTATATTTATGATTCCAGAAATGAAATCTATGTATACCACGTGAATGATATTTATGACGGAAATGAAGCTCCTAAACGTGTAAAATTACCAGACGACTATGGTTTTTTATCAAGGGGTATGAAGTCTGGAAATAGTTTTTATTTTCCGGTATTCAATAGCTTAAGCGATCATAGAATACTTGAATTTAATTCTGACGGAACGTTAAAGAGATCTTTCGGGAAAATACCTACTCAAGAGGATGATTTCGTGGCGGCCACCTATCAAGCATGGATGCCGTTTTTAGGCGTGGCGGATACCCTTTTAGTCGCCGGTACGCAGTTTGGAGAAGTTCTGGAAATTTACGATGGACAGAAGCAAACTACACTGTGGGGAAAATTTGGGGAGCCAGTTTTCAAAATACATAATGGGTTTGCTATACAAGAGGGAATATATGGCTTTCAAGATATTGTTGTAAATAATGGTCACATCTATGCTTTATTCAGCGGACAACGTGTCAATCAAGAGCGAAGAAAAGATGGGGGAAACGTTATTTATGTATTTGATTACCGAGGAAAGCCTATACAGAAACTAGTATTAGACAGATATTTTGTGTCGATATTTGCTGACAATAACGAATCCTTCTTAGCCCTAGATGCTAATTCAGATAGCCCTGTCTATAAATTCAGCATTCCAAATTGATCATAGACAAGTTTTTCAACTTAATGAGTATAAGGTTAATAATCAGATTATCCTGAATTTGGATAGCAAAATGCAGTTTTAGAAATCTTAGAAAACCTAAAAATTTTGAATGAAAACATACCTTTTTCTTTTTAGCACTCTTTTTCTCCTATTGCTCTCCTGTCAAGAACGGTCCGATATTGGAATTTCTCTTAGGTTATCTGGAGAAAATCGCCACGAATTGGAAAGAGTGCTAAAGCATTATCAACAAGAGGGGGATCGAGAGAAGCTAGATGCTGCACGCTTTCTTATCGGTAATATGCAGGATAAAAAAGCTGTAATTAACCGATCCAATACATCTTTTCTTGAGATCTTGGATCGTATAGACTCTCTATGGGGGCACGGAAATGCGGCTATGATTGAGCATGCTGCATTGTTAAAAGCGAGTTGGGATTCGCTAACGGTACGTTATGGCGCACCCCGTGTACGAGAGACGGATATTGATACAGATTTGGAGCATATTCAGTCTGAATACCTTATCCATCATATCGATCAGGTATTTAAAGTATGGCGAGAGAGCCCTTGGAAAGCGAATGTAGATTTTAGTGATTTTTGCGAATATATCTTACCCTATAGGGTAGGGACTGAATCTCTAGAGCCATGGGCGGAGCGACTGTATGCAGAATGGTTGCCCAAAATTAAAGAAGAAGGGCTGGACAGCATCTATACCATAGCCCGTCACATTAACGACTTTAACTCCTATCGAACCTCACACATGCGTATGTTTTGGTCTTATCCATATGATTTCAACAGCAGCGAATTTGAACGTATCCGTACAGGAAGCTGTAAACATGGTGTCTATTACACTACGTTGGTCCTTCGTTCTGTAGGGATACCAACTGTTGTAGACTATACGCCTAAATGGGCTGGTGCTAATAATGGGCATGAGTGGAATGCCATTTTTCTGGAAGATGGTAGCTTGCATCCCTTTGATGCAATTCACAGAGGGCTAAAAATTGACCTTTCCTGGCGAAGGATTGCCAAAGTCTATCGTAAAACATTTGCAGACCAAAAGATTAAGATAGACGAAAAGCATGAGCATGAAATTCCGAAAGCATTAAGAAGAAATTTTGATAAGGATGTGACCGGGCAGTACGTGGACACAAAAGATATCATCATTCCCATTGAAGGCGTTCAAGGATTTAAGTATGCAGTTATTTCAACTTATCACGGTTTTGATTGGGTGCCGCATTGTTGGGGCGATATTGAAAATGGAAAAGCGAAATTCGATAACATGGGCGTAGATAATCTTTACGCCGTATTTGTTCACGATAACGGTAGCTATGTCAGAAAATCAGAGCCTTTCCTGCTGGACAGTATCGGAAATATTCAATTTTTTAAGCCAGATTATACCCGACGTCAGGATATGCGTCTAGAACGTAAGTTTCCGCTTACACCTCACATGGAAGGAATCATGTCTTTTGTAGTAGGGAATAAGATACAAGGTGGGAATACGCGGAACTTTCAGGACTCCGCGACTTTTTTTACCATTACAGAAACACCGAAAAATATCGAAAGTGTGGGGGTAAACGATCGGAAAAAATACCGTTATGTACGTATGTGGATTCCTCCGGGTGGTCGAGGCGATATGGCGGAGTTGGAATTCTATGGCTTATCTGCGAATGGACGAGATACGGTAAAGTTGTCTGGTGATATTATCGGCGATCCGAAAGCGGATCTTAGCAAAGAGCGGTATTATGCTTACCCTTTCGATGGAGATTTACTTACCTATTATTTGAAACCCAGAGGAGTTGATCCTTGGATAGGACTGGACTTGGGAACGGCTCAGCAAATTGTTAAGGTGCGGTACTGTCCACGGAGCGATACCAATTTTATAGAAGTGGGAGACCTTTATGAACTGTTTTTGTGGGATGGGGGGGCATGGAAAAGTCAAGGGCAACTAAAGGCAACAGACCAATATCTAGTTTATCCAGGGATGCCTAGCAATGGGTTATTTATCCTGGTCAATAAAAGCAAGGGAATAGAACATCGAATATTTACTTATGAAAACGGGAAACAGATTTGGCAATAACGACAAGGATTATCAGCTATAGGGAATACTGAAAGATGAAAAAATAAAAGGAAGATCATGAAGAAGATCAAGATCAAAAGTAAGGAAAAAACCTACATACTCGATGTCGATGATATCTTGTACTGTAAGGCGTCAGGCTCCTATTCGGTGATTTATCTGCCAGAGAAGGAAAATGTCGTCGCTAGTTTTAATTTATCACAGATGCAGGCAAGGTTAGAGTTTTATCTTTTCATGTTTAGGGTTAGCCAATCAATCTTGGTTAACTTAAAATACGTCAAGTGTATCCATCATGCGGAAAGGGAATTGGAGTTAAGGGATTTAACAAGGGTGTCTTTCACGGTCAACATCAGGGATATTGAGGAGAAACTAGACAGCTTAATCAAAGAAGTAGGATAATGGGCTTTTTCGCAAGAAGTTTTGGACAGATATCTGCCTCCACTTTACTGTTAGCAACAATGTTCTCACTTTTGTTAATTATATCGCTCTTGGCGTGTAGGCATTTTCCCAATGGGTTGTTTTCTATAAAG
Organism: Sphingobacterium micropteri; assembly: GCF_014692515.1. Classification (GTDB taxonomy): domain Bacteria; phylum Bacteroidota; class Bacteroidia; order Sphingobacteriales; family Sphingobacteriaceae; genus Sphingobacterium; species Sphingobacterium micropteri. The sequence continues at coordinate 179,366 of NZ_JACOIK010000005.1, forward strand.
GAGATAGGTTTTTATGCCGTATGTGGGATATGGGGAGGCGTTGGAGTATGGTACAGTTGGAGATATAAGGTTAATTACCGTTTGCGATTATTCGATGGGCTCATACTTGTGTTTCTTATCGCGGTTCCTTCTCTACAGTACCTACTTCATGGAGAAATCCATTGGTATTCGGTTGCGAAATCGCTAGGTTTTGCTTTGATATACATTGTAGTTTTGAATATATGCTCGACAGTGGATTGTAAGTCAGTGATTCTTGCCGTATGCTTGGCTACTAGTTTATTATTTCTAATTAATTTAGGTATTTCCGTTATTCAGTACGTCGGATGGCAACATGCTCACCATCAACTCAGTAAGATATCTGGTATGTTTTTTAATCCGGGACCCTATGCCATTTTTTTGGCATCGTTGATGATGACAGTTACCGTTGCCTGCGTGTGGACCTACCGTAAGCGAAATTTCTTGCTTGCAAAATTGCTGATGGTATTATTGATTTTGGGCTTACTTGTATTAGTTGAACTGGGATCGCGCTCTGCATGGATCGGCTTATCAGCAGGTAGTGTCGTTTTGATACTTGCTTACGCAATGATGTACTGCCGTTGTCTGACTTTTAGATGTACTAGGAAGATTATCCCTTATTTCTTTTTTATCTTGATCATAATAACTTGTTGCGCTTTCGCATTCTATCAGATACGACCAGATTCTGTAAAAGGAAGAGTATTGGTATGGCAGTCTGTTTGGGAAATGATATTGGACCAGCCTATCGATGGGATAGGTATTGATAGATTAGGTGGGGAATATCCGCCATACCAAGGGAAAATTTTACTATCGGATAATCTGAAAGATCGATATGGAAACCTTGCCGGAGAATCTATCTATGCGTTCAACGATATTTTGCATACAACAGCAGAGAAGGGAGTGATAGGAGGTCTTCTATTTATTGGAATCATTGTTTTTTCCATTGTTCGGCTATATAAGATTATTCGTAAGCACGATAATGAGGACGTGTTTACATACGGGACGGGGTTAGCGGCTTCAGTGATTGTTATTGTAATAGCTGGAATGACCGCATATCCTTTGCAAATGTTGCCCATTAATATCTGGTTTTGGACTTTAATTGCACTGGCAAATGTCAATTTTGATAATTCCACTCAAAAGGATACGTCCAAAGTTTATGGGAGGGTGGTTACCTTTTTTTTCCTAACGTCTATGACTATAGTGCTTCTTTTTACAGGTGTCAAACGAACAATTGCTTACGTACGCTGGTATAAAATGGAACAGGGGGAGGTTACCGAGAAGGCAGTTTTAGCTATAGAAGCAGATTTAAAAGGTAATGGTAAGTTTTATAATCAAATCGGCCATTATTATCGAGTTCATGAAAACTTCGATATCGCATTGGGTTATTTCAGGCAGGCAGCTCTATATGATTTTGATAAGGAGTATTATTACGATTTGGGAAGTTGTTATGAGCAGCTCGAGCAATTTGAAAATGCGATGTATTGTTATCTCTTAATAGAGAAGGCTATTCCACATCTAATCAAACCGAAGTATTTAATAGCAAAACTCTACCTTAGTCAAGGTGATTTACAATCCTTTCAAAGCAAGGCGAAAGAAGTACTGGCTTTAACTCCTAAAATTCGTAACGCAAAACATGAAATGATAAAACGTGAGTTACGTTTTTTATTGGTTAATTTAGAAAAATATCAATAACACCCTTATATCATGTCATTTACCTTAAATAACAAGTTGTCTCAACTATGCCTCATAACAAAGCTCCCTTTAATAATTACCGCCATCGTGGGAATAATAAACAGCGTCTATGCCCAGGATATACATGGAACACTCGATAAAGCACGGGAATACCACGGCGTACACTTTCAGGAGAAGATTTACCTGCATCTGGACAAACCGAGTTATACAGCGGGTGATACGATTTGGATCAAGGCCTATTGTACTGTAGGGGTTGAAAACCTGCTGTCTAACCTGAGTGGGTTGGCCTACATTGAGTTGATAGATCCAGCCGAGGAGGTGGTGTACAGGATGAAGATTCCCTTGGTGATGGGGCTTGGTTTGGCGGATATTGCCCTGCAGGATACAATTACCGAAGGTTCTTACCGCTTGAGAGCGTATACCAACTGGATGCGAAACGCTGGAGAGGAATTCTTCTACGATCGCACCCTATCCATCAGTAACGGCCGTTCGGATCGTGTGCTGACGAATACAAGCATAAAGCAAGATACCAAAGGACAGGTCTATACGATCAACTTAAGAGAATTAAATGGAGACCCTGTTGGTGATATCCCTGTGCAGTTTGAAATCCTGGATAAAGGGAAGGTGGTGGAAAGGAAACGTGGACGTGCAGATGGGGGAGGTGTGGTGTCTCTTACATTGGACCGTCGTCACGGAAACGCAATGGTGCGGTATCGTTTTGAAACGGCAGACGGGCGTACGGTTCAAAAGTTTGTTAAAGCCACGGATACTACAACATCATATAGCGTACAGCTTCTGCCTGAGGGAGGGAAGCTCTTGGCAGACCGGACAAATCGCATTGCAGTGAAGGCGGTGGACGCCGGTGGGCTGGGGATAGCGGCGGAGGTACTTTTCCTATCGGGAGCAGATACCGTCACCCGCGTACAGACGAATGTACTGGGCATGGGGGCTACAACATTGTTCCCTTTATCAGGCAGTCCGCTGCGGGCGGTTGCGAAGTTTGAAGACGGTATGTCTCAAGAAATTGCTGTGCCTACCGTTCATGTTTCCGGTTATTCGCTGATGCTGGACAATCTCCGAGAGGGGCGTTTGACAGCCGAGTTGAATCTTTCGGATGACCTGGTCGACGGCAGGGAATTCTACTTTGTGGTACACCATCTGGGAAGAGCCTACCTGGCATCGCGCGAACAGATGAAGGGGCAACAGGTTGTTTTTTCGGCAGGCACGGCCGACCTGCCTAATGGGGTGCTCACGCTCAGCGTTCTGGACAATAGGCTTATGCCTATTGCCGAGCGGCCATTCTTCCACTACGACACTTCGGAAGAAACGCCGATTACCATTACGTTGGACAGAGAAAGCTATTCTACGAGAGAGAAAGTGGCGGTAGAGATCGGGGCACGCAACGAAGCGGACAGCCTGCTGATCGGTGCGTTTTCGGCCAGTGTGTTACACTTGGGCAAGGTGGATAGAGATGAATTGGAAGAAGCTCCAAATATCCTGTCTACCCTGTTGCTCAGCTCAGATCTCAAAGGCTTTATCGAGAAGCCCGGTTTTTACTTTGCCAACGGCAATATCAAAAGACAGGATTTGGATTACCTGATGCTCACGCAGGGCTGGCGGAACATCGATTGGACTAGCTTGGATACTGTTGGAATCCCGCCGTACAGAGCGGAGAAAGGGATCAGGATTGCCGGCCATACCAAGAAATTGGGCAGAAAGACGCCGGAAGCGGGGGCGATAGTACAGCTTTTTCCGACAAGCAGTCTTTTGGAATATCAGGAAACGACCGCCGACCAAAATGGATATTTCGAGTTTGGCGATTTGCTGTTTCCGGATAGTATGTCCTTTGTCCTATCGGCAAGGGACACTAAGGGTGAGGATCGGATCGATATTACCGTAGTGGAGGAGGATCTGCCGGGGATCGGTCCGAATCGGAACATTCCGTTGGAGCGGAGCGATGTGAACGCGTTGCAAGTGAACCAGATCAAAGCTTCCAATGCCCGTCTTGCCGAGCTACGGCGTGCCGGACTGGCAGAAGGAACGATCATGATCGATGAGGTGCAGGTGAACCATAGGCAGAACAGGGTGTCCAATAGATCGAAAAATCCGTATGGGGCAGGTAATGCTGACTATATATTTACAGCAGAGGATTTTCAGGGACACACGCATTTAGGTCAATATATGATGGATCAGATTGGTAGTGTGTTGCGTTGGGATCCGGAGACAGGCTGGCCGATGGGGGGCATAGGTGTGTACGTCTTGGATGGTATGAGTATAGATTCGATCAGGGTGCAGTCTATTCCCATTGATGCAATTGAAAGTGTAGAGGTTCTTGCCAATGGATTCTATGGTGTCGATCCGAAAAAGATTATCTTTTATATAACGACTAAACCCGGTAATGAGGCGTTCAATCGAATCTCGATGCCGCGTGGCAAAACGAGTATACGTCCTGGAGGACTGTATGTAGCGAAGACTTTTTACAAACCTATCTATGGAGCAACCGCATATCCGACCGCTGTAAAAGATTTGCGTCCTACCATTCACTGGGAGCCCAGTTTGGTCATCAACAAGGGAAAGCATATACATTTTGATTTTTATGTTTCTGATGAGTGGGGTAAACATTGTATCGTATTAGAGGGGGTAGATGTACAAGGAGGTATTTGGCGACAGTTGTCGGAATTCAAGGTTTTATCTCGGGAGAGCGCTGGGCATACTTCTCCTTAGTTTCTGTTATTTTTAATTGATTTGTTGTTTGTAAGGTACGAACCTAGGAATATAAATTAATAGATATACAATATGAATATTCAAGAATAATGTCGTGAAAGGTATACGTTATAAATTTATATTTACAGTAATATTCAATTAAAAAAATAAACAATTATGAAGAGAAGAAAAATTTTAGCATTAGTTTGGTGCGTTTTAGCGTTGGGTACGCTTGAAGTATTTTCGCAGGAAGAGGAAGAAAAGAAAGTAGCTTATATTCAGCCATATCAGGAGACAAGAACTGAATATACTCGTATTGGGGCTAGTTGCGTACATACTACGTATCGTGTGACGGGGCAGGCGTGTGTGGGATTTGGCATGCTATCCTGTAATGAATATGAGTATAGTGAAGTTATCTCTGAGTCTTCAGGCAAATGCCCTCCCGGTTATTAAAAGCTGATATGAGTTATAGCTTCAGGTTTTAGAATAAAGAATAATAGATGGTTGGCTATCCATGACGTAGGGCCAACCTCTTTTTTATAGATAAAAAAAATAGATATGTTAATCTACTAGTGATGAAAATATTAATTCGATTTTTTTTGTTGCTGAAAATTGTCTTGGTTCTGATATCATGTACCCATACGCAATCAGAAAATGATGTGGCAAAAAAGGTTTTGGACATGTCTAAAGCTAAAAATTTTAAATACGCTGATGTACGAGAATACCTTGTCGATACAATTTTGTTTAGGGAGCCACAGATCATATATTTGGAAACTTCTATCGAGTCACTGCTGAAGACTGTCAGCAAAGTGTTAGTCGCTGACAATGAAATTTTTGTATTTGATAACGAAACCCGTAAAATATGTAAATTCGATATGTATGGCAAGATTCAAAAAGTATTACACAATATAGGAAAAGGACCTAGAGAATACCGCGGAATTGCAGACTTCGCTGTAGATACCATAAATAAGGAAGTATTGGTGTTATGCGAATTTCCATATAAGATATATATTTATGATTATGATTTCAATTTCGTTAAAGAAATTAGGACTCAGATTTTGTATTTAGAACTGGCTGTTACAGAAGATAGAATCTATTGCAGAAGAGCTCCGTTTAACGATGGCCAAGTAAATGCTTTTCATGTTGATGTTTTAGATCGATCGTCCGGAAGAATAGAAAAAAGTATTTTACCCGTCTTTACGGACAAGAACATCGACTATTCGAAATTTACTATCGGTATTGGTAACCTTTTGACTAATAATCGAAGGCCAATGATCGCAGTTCCAGATCGAAATTATATTTATAGTTTATATGAAGAAGGTGAGCTTGAATATACAGTTAACAAACTGGGTTTTGACGATATGACTGGAATTTATAATTGGACAGAGGCGGACGATTATATTTTCTATAAAAATGATCACGCTCTAGCTGTAATTTATAAAGAAGAAAAAAAATTATATGCATACAAATATGGTGTGTTTAATAGTGCATTAAATACTACAACTAATCGCATGGTTACTTCAAATCATGAGAACGGACTGGTCTGTGTGATGTATGCTGATCACGCTATAAAATTGCGGGAAAAGATTAATGAATATGTTGAGGGAAATGGGAAGATAAATGATGGAAATCGGAATTTTTTAAATTTTTCTGCTGCCATTCAAGAAGAGGATAACCCTATATTGTTTTTTTATCTAATGAAGTAACATTTACTGATTTGTAAAGATTACCAGATAAAAGATTATTATCATCGAGCGTTTTAAAATATGGTGAGACAGTGTTTGTTCAGTTTAATTCTACTTCTACTAAGCTTTTACACGTATTCGCAAGACTATGTAAAGATACAAATGGAGAGTGTGGCTGATACTGCAGTATCAACTATTTCTCACTCGTTGCACATTCCGAAGGGAAGTTGGGAAAATACATACGGAAAACAGAAGTTAGAAGACCTAGATTGCGATAGTGCGTTTTTCCTTCATGCACCGGTTGATTACTTCCAGACGATTTTTCAAGCGTTCAAACGGGAGGATATGTCACGTGATTTTTTAGAAAATCAAATAGCAAAGTGGGGGCTTGATACCCTTGAATTGACTCCCGTAACAATTAGATCCTATATCTCAGCGTTAATAGCATATCAAAACGGCGAAGCTTTACTTATTATAGATAGTAACAACAATGGAAGTTTTAGTGATGATAGGATCCTCTCACAAGAAACTGTCAACGAATCACGCACTCATAGGATTTTATACGAACGACCCAGGGAAGGAAAAGTTGTTCAAGATTCACTGACAATTCATATTGAGAATGTCAATTTTCCAGATAAAATAATACGATTTAGATTTGTCGAGAAACGAGAAGGTTACTTTAAGCTGGCAGGAAAGAGATATAAGGTGACATTGGAAGCTCTGCTAAACGATTATGATTTTAGTGAGCTTTCTACCCTGAAAATTGATGATCAAGAAAAAACGATCGGTGAATTTTCGCTAAACCATTTAATTACAGTAGATGAAAACTTAGTCTACCAAGTTTTTTCCATTTCAAGAGATGGAGGGGTGATCGAACTTAAAAGATATAAACATAAGAAACTCAGCTCTCTTCAGATCGGAAACTTTATGCCACCTTTTAGCGCAAGAAGTATAAATGGAAATATTACCCACAGTGACGATTTTAAAGGGAAGTATGTATTAGTGTATTTCTGGAACTCTAGCTGTGCCGGAAGTACTTATTTGTTAAAGGAGCATGTCGACTCATTAATATCTTCAAATCAGGATTTGACACTGCTTTCAATAGCATTGGATAAGTTAGAGCATCTTCCTCTTTCTTATATTCAGGAAGAGAGTTTACATAATTTAATTGTGGAACCGGCGAATGGTCAACTCAATCAAATTTTTCAAATCAAAATCTTTCCAACATACTATCTGATCAACCCAGATGGAAAGATTCTTTTAAAGAGTGAAAGAGGCGTGGATACGCGTACTTTTAACGAAAATATACTGAAAGCTATTAGAACCGACCGAGACGACTTCTAAATCTACCTAACAAGCTCCCGTTGTTAATACCCCTACATTGGATTGTTTCATTAAATTTGGAAAAAGATAACATACCAACCATCAAATTATAAACAATGAAAAAGATATTCAACCTATTTATCGCGTTAGTTTTCGCAACTAAGCTTTTTGGTCAAACCCGCTCTATAGAACATCTACCGGCGGAGTTACAAAACTCCGGTATTTATCACATCGCAGCTATTCGAAACGTCGATACCGCCACCTTTGTGGATGTCCATGTGACTTTTATTCCGGGATGGTGGACCATGTTTTCCAAAAAGAACTTTATTAAAGCGATCGATTCAGAACAGAAAATGCATCCGAAAGGAATTGCAGGTGCTGTATTTGAAGAAAAACTTCGGACACCCAAATCTGGCGATACACTCGTTACATTGGTGTTTGATCCGTTGCCGGCAAATGTAGCGCAAATTGATTTTGGCGAGGGGGAGAAAACATATATTTATGGGGTCGATATACATGGAAAGACAGATCCGACGATTAAAGATTCCGAGGATCAAAAGGAAGAAGAAGCGTTGGAATGGGTTCATGCTGAATTGGCCAAAGCGGAAAATCCAAAGGTTTTGGAATCCTATGACAGCGAAGATTTTTTTCGGAGGGATTCGGTCCGTATCGTAGGTTATATTAAGGGCTACGATCCGCGACTTGGCTTTTCAAGCGGTATCATTTACCAAACCGACCAGTTCACGAGAGAAGATTTCCCAGCTACCGCGAGGATTTATGAAAACGGCACTTTTGAGGTTTCGTATGAAGCCCTTTATCCCGAAATTTCATATATATCAATCAATGATCAAGTGATTGAGTTTTATGCCGAGCCAGGACATACCATAGGGTTGCTGTTGGATTGGGAAGACTTTTTACAAAGCGATCGCTATAGGGATAGAAGCTATATCTGGCAACATATACAGTATTTGGGGGATTTAGGAAAATTTAATGAAAATCTATTTGCTATTGATCTTCTTGAACCCGACTATAATAAGTTAGCAGATAGCCAGAAGAGAATCATGCCTAATGATTTTAAAAATACGTGGATAGAAAAATGGCAAGCTGCATCTCGGCGGACTGATTCTGTTTTGATTGCAGATCAAGTTGATACTAAACTTTCGTCGCTGGTTAAAGCGGAAGTTGATGTTCAATACGCGAGTTACATTTTTGAATATACTATGGCTAGGGATTATTATAGTAAGCAAGACACCAGCAACATGGTCTTGAAGACGCCACTTCCGGACGACTACTATAATTTTGTTACGACACGGGATTTCAATGATCAGGTATACTTGGCTACCTCTAAATTCTCTACTTTTATTAACCGCTATGAGTATGCTAAACCATTTCGTATCCGGCCGTCATTTACAGATTCCACATTGACACAGCCGGAGACAGCGAGAAGCGGTTTGATTAATGACATAGCTTTGGGTAGGCATATTGCGGTCATGCTCAAACAACTTCCCGATTTTGGAAAAAAGCTTGTGCAAAATCAGCCTATTATGTATCCCATTGTGGCTCGAAGTATAAAGGACTACGCCGAGTACGTAGAAGCCCGTAGAGCAGGTTACGAATTGCCCGATACCTACGGTGCACAGGTCTTCAAGAAAATAGCCGATAAATATAAAGGTAAGGTGCTGATTGTAGATTTTTGGGCAGAGTGGTGTGGGCCTTGTCGGACAGGTATAGAACGGCATTTGGCCGATCGGGAAAGGTATGCAGATCATCCGGATTTTGCATTTGTATTTGTGACCGACGAGAGCACCAGCGAAAAATTCTATCGGGACTATACAAAAAAGCAAAAGATGGTTAATTCCTACAAAGTAAGTAACGATGAATACCGTGCATTGCGCGAGCTGTTCCGATTCAATGGGATTCCACACTATATCCTGGTTGGCGCAGAGGGTAGAATATTCGATGATAAATATATGATGCGTAGCTGGAAGTCTGACTTCGTTAAACGTTTTCCGGATAAATTTAAAAGAGAGGATTTTTTGGATAATCCGTCTGCGAAAGAATTGAGTCAGAATTGAGCCGCCTGTTTCTTTCCCAAAATTAGGGTACTTTGCTTTATTTGTCATCGATGATAGACAGTAAAAAAGTATGGTATAGCGAATATGAAAAGAACCAAAAGTAATAAACGGGATATCTGGAGAATGGTATTAATCGGCATTATAACAGTGATCGTCGTCATAACACTCCGTATTCTTGTTTTTGCATCTTTCAAGATCCCTTCTTTCTCCATGGAACCCACGCTGTTTGCAGGTGATTTTATTTTAGTGAATAAGCTGATTCCCGGCCCACGGATAGATTTTCTTGGGAATAACGAAGAAGGACGACCGTTGCGTTTGATCGGTTACCGAACGATAAAACGCAATGAAGTATTGGTATTTAACGATCCGTATTACAAATCTGCAGAAATTATTCAAAACTGGAATGCCTATTACGTCAAACGTTGTGTAGGCATGCCGGGAGATACGCTATACATCGCCGGTGGTATTTATTATAGCAATGGACAACGGAATAAAATCAACGATAAAATAGCGACTGACAGCGCACAGTACGCAGCGATGCTACCCAAATTCCGGATTCCGGGAAGGTTTAAAGAACTCGGCTGGACAATTGATAATTTCGGGCCGATCTATATCCCCGCTCAAGGCGATTTGGTTACACTGGATACCATCAACATTCATCTTTACCGCCCACTAATCGAATATGAAACAGGGAAAAAACTGGTGGAAATGGAGGATGTATACTTATTAAATGGAGAGGTTTGCAGGCAATACCAATTTAAGCTGGACTACTATTTTATGGCAGGCGATCGCGGCACGGATTCCAAAGACTCCCGATACTGGGGTTTACTGCCGAAGGATCATATCGTGGGCAAAGTAGCCTATATCTGGAAGTCCAAGGATTCGGGTACGGATAAATATCGATGGGACCGATTCTTTAAGTCCGTGGAATGATGGCTGTAAGAATTGAGTCAGAATTGAGTTGCCCGTTTCTTTCCTAAAATGCGAACGCTTTGTTTTCTTTGTTTTTAAACCCATAGAAAGATGATACAGCAACCGCGTATATGCTGGATAAATTACATTTGCCTTCTGCCGTTTATCGCGCTGTTAGGTAATGTATTGCTTGCCGATGACTGGCTAACGCATACCCATATTGGCAAGCATATCGGCTTTTATATCGTAATGGCCTTCATTCCACTGGCCACAGCACTGTCGTTTTGGAACAACCGAGCAGGTGTTAAATTCCATCTGGCCGACTATTTTATCGTCATCTGGCTGGCGATTTCTTTCGGCCTGTCCTACCTCTATCTCCAAACGGTCAACAATAAGATGGCCATTTTCGTGATGCTTGGCGCATTGTATTATTGTTTCCGCATTTTTTTGGCGCAGACCCAAATCAATCTGCGGATTTTAATGCTTGCTATCATGCTTTTGGGCTGTGTAGAGGCCGTATGGGGGCTATTGCAATTGTATGGCTTTGCGCGTTCACAACATGCGCTATATGGTGTAACGGGTTCCTTGTTTAATCCCGGGCCGTATGCGGGCTTTCTCGCCATTATCTTACCTGTTTCGCTTTTTTATCTGTTGTGGGACAGACAAGCGCTAGCAAAACACCGACACCGCAAGGCTGCTTTTTTTAAAGTCCGCTGGTTTACGGCGATGATTACTTGTATCGTTATTGTCTTGGTCTTACCGGCGACCATGAGCCGTGCCGCTTGGTTGGCAGCAACAATAGGATGCGCGACGGTATTTGGGGGATACTACCGCTGTTTTTTAAAACCGAAACGAGCGAAGCGTAGTACGATAGGAAGGATGATAGGCATTGCCGCTGCGTTTACAGCCGTTATGAGCTTAGCGACAGCCGGTATTTATTATTTAAAAAAGGATTCCGCGGATGGCCGTACGCTGATCTGGAAACTGAGTGCAGACCGGATGTCAAAAACCTGGGTGGGAGAGGGGATGGGAACTTTCAGCGGCGTATACGGAGGGGCACAAGAGGCTTATTTTGACTCGGGTGCCGGAGTAGAACGGGAAAAATGGCTGGCAGGAGAACCGGAATACGCTTTTAACGAGTTTCTGCAAATAGGCGTAGAGCAGGGATATCTTCCGCTGGCCTTTTTTATCCTGATCATCGCCTTTGCACTCGTTACGGGCATTCGCTACCGACGGTTCATGGCGGACGGTGGTCTGATGGCCATATTGGTATTTGCTTTTTTTTCCTATCCATTTAGCCTGATGCCTTTTTTGATTGTATTTGTGTTTTTTTTAGCCAGTTGTATATCGCTTCCCTATGCGTTTACCTATTACCTCGACTTTATAAAATCTAGCCCTATTCCCTACCGTGTCCGCAGGCGATGGAATGCGTATACAATGATTTTTGCCTTGCTATTATCAACGCTTTATGTCGCCCAATCTTTGTACAAACGATATCCCGTTTACCAGGCGCATCAAGCCTGGGCACAGAGCCAGGTGTATTACCAAACGGGCATGTATAAGCGGGTTGTTGACCTATACAAACCGCTATATCCCTTGCTACTCGATCAACCACATTTTCTTTTTGAATATGGGCGTAGCTTGTACATGATGGGCGAATACGAGGAGAGTATAGATGTGCTTTTCAAAGGTGTGGACATCAGTGCGGATCCGATGTTCCGGATTTTGATCGGTCGGAATGAACAGATGAAAGAGGATTATTTACGGGCAGAGGGACAGTATCGTTTTGCGGCGAACCAGGTGCCTAACCGCCTTTATCCACATTATTTGCTGGCAAAACTGTATGATGAGATAGGCGAATACGAAAAAGCTTATGACATTGCCCTAGAGGTCGTCAATAAGGAAGTGAAAGTACATTCGCCGGCTGTCGAAGAAATGAAAGCAGAAATGCAGAAATATATAGAACAGGGAAAAAAAGAAAGTAAGTTAAATAAGGATGATAAGAAAAAGAAATTTGTGCCGGCTCTGGTTTATTAGCGGTATACTGTCACTAGCTTGTAGTGGCAGTGCGGAGGAACAGCGTACGGCAGAGAGACATGTGCAGGCTTTACCGCCCACCGAAACGGCAGAGGTGAAGGCTTTCTTGCTGCAGGAAGTAGTCTTTAACCATGAGCTGATTTCCAATGGGACGATCGTTGCATCGCAGAAAGCTGATCTGCGTTTCGAAGAGGCGGAGGTGGTCGAAGAGATTTTTGTAAAAAACGGGCAACGCGTCCAAAAAGGACAAAAAATTGCGCAATTGGCACAATTTAAATTGCAGAACGCTCTCAAACAGGCTTCGGATAATCTGGAAAAAGCCAAACTGGAACTGCAGGATGTGTTGATCAGTCAGGGCTTTACCTTGGCCGACTCGCTAAAGGTGCCAGAGGAGACGATGAAGATCGCCAAGATAAAAAGTAACTATGAGTATAGCCTGATCCAATATGAACTGGCAAAACATAGCTTATCCCGATCGGTATTGTACGCGCCTTACGATGGTGTCATCGCCAATCTATCCGCAAAGAAATATAATTTGCCACCGAGCAACGAGCCTTTTTGTACGATCATCGCCAACGACGCAATGGATGCCCAATTCACGGTACTGGAAACGGAGCTTCCGTTGATCCGACAGGGGGATCGGGTGGAGCTTTCGCCGTTTTCTATCCAGAACTACCAGGCAACGGCGGTAATCGATGAGATTAACCCACTCGTGGATGAAAATGGTATGGTGAAGGTGAAGGCTCGTATACGGGGAGCTGCGCAGGGCTTGTACGAGGGGATGAATATCCGGGTGCGCGTGCAGCGCTCGGCAGGTAAGCAATTGATCGTGCCGAAGGAAGCTTTGGTATTGCGAAATAACAGAAAGGTAGTGTTTACGACAAAAAGCAATCAGGCGCTGTGGAATTATGTAACAACGGGACTGGAGAACGCTACCGGCTACGTGATTACAGAAGGATTGCAAGTAGGGGATAGTGTAATCTATGAAGGAAATCTCAATTTGGCGCATGAGACGCCGGTGAAGGTCTTACGCTAAAGTGTCATACAAATGATCAAGTACCTTATCCAAAGACCGATAGCTGTATTCATGACATTCCTAGCATTTTTCATCCTGGGGGTCATTACGTATCTGCATATTCCTATTTCGCTGTTGCCGGATATCCCGATCCCCGAGATCACCGTGCAGGTATCGGGCAAAAACATGTCGGCACAGGCCTTGGAGAATACCGTCGTCTCGCCCATCCGGCGACAACTGTTGCAGGTTTCACATATCCGTGATATCCACAGCGAGGCGCATAATGGACATGCCCTCATCCGGCTGAACTTTGCGTATGGAGAGGATACAGATCTAGCCTTTATCGAAGTTAACGAGAAGATCGATGCGGCGATGAACCAGATTCCCAAAGAGGTGGAACGGCCGCGTGTGGTTAAAGCGAGTGCAACCGATATCCCCGTGTTTTTTCTCCATCTAACCCTAAATGAACGAGATGCGGTTCATGACAAGGATCGCGAACAGGAATTTTTAGTGCTGAGTGAGTTGGCGAATACGGTCATTAAAAAACGGATTGAACAATTGCCGGAGGTAGCCATGGTAGATATTACAGGGATTGCCGACAAACAGATATTGATTTCGCCCAAGCAGGATATGCTGGCGGTGACGGGCATTACGCTGTCGGATATCGCCTCGACGTTGCAGGATAATAACATCGAACCGGGTGCTACCTTGGTGAAGGATGGGCATTATGCGTATAACATTACGTTTTCGGCGGTCGTACGGACGCTCGAAGATATTAAACAACTCTATATCCGTAAAAATGGTCGGATTTTTCAATTGCAGGATCTGGCAGATATGGAAATGGGGGCACAACAAGAGAAAGGGATCGCCTTATATAACGGGCATCGGGCAGTCAGTATGGGTATCATCAAACAAGGTGATGAAAATATGGCGAATTTGCAGGAGGCCTTGGCGGGAACGATCGCGAATTTAAAGCGGACCTATCCGGATATCCTGTTTTCGACCACGCAAAACCAAACGGAATTACTGGATTATACAATTTCGAATTTGCAGCAAAATCTTGTACTTGCCTTTATTTTTGTGTGTTTGGTGTCTGTGTTTTTTATGCGGGATGCCCGCTCGCCGTTGATTATCGGATTGAGCATGTTCGTCTCGCTGATCATCAGCCTATTGTTTTTTTACCTGTGCAATGTCTCGCTCAATATCGTTTCCTTAACGGGTTTGGTGTTGGCGCTGGGGATGATGATCGATAACGCCATTATCGTTACCGATAATATCGGTCAGTATCGCTTAAAAGGTGTTCCCATTGACGAGGCTTGCATAAAGGGAACGAACGAGGTGATCAGTCCGATGCTCAGTTCGTCTTTTACGACTATAGCCGTTTTCGTGCCGCTCATCTTTATGAGCGGTATCGCTGGTGCCTTGTTTTTTGATCAGGCTTTTTCCGTTGCCATCGGTTTATTGGTGTCGTATCTGACAGGTATCTTGCTGCTACCGGTACTGTATAAATTGCTCTACACTATTCGACTGCCTTGGAGGCAATCCGCAAAATCCCACGTCCAAACCGAGAACAAGAAGCCTCCTTTTCTAGAACGTGTATATCACCGAGTTGCGGATTGGGTCTTTTCGCACAAGATAATTACCGTCATCCTGATCCTGGCCATATTCCCGCTAAGTGCCTGGATGTTTTTCGTCATCCCGAAAGAAAAAATGCCGGAGATCAGCCAGCATGAAATTGTCGCCAAGATTGAATGGAATGAAAATATCCACCTGGAAGAAAACCAAAAGCGCGCGCAGGCGCTGATAGCACATGTGAAACCGCAGGTGACGGTTACCTCGGCTTTGATCGGACAGCAGCAGTTCTTATTGAATCGTGAACGGGAACAAACGGTGTCGGAAGCTGAAATATATATGGCCGTTGCGGATCAGACGGCCGTTACCGGGCTTCAGGATAGTGTGGCGGGGTATATCGCCCGCCTGTTCCCGCAGGCGATGTTGACCTTTGCGCCGACAGGAACAGTATTCGAGCGGATTTTCTCCACAGCGGAGCCAGACCTCCGGCTGGAGTATTATCCCCGAAACCAACGGCAGATGCCCGGGCAAGATTCTATTACGGCTTGGCAGAAACGTATCTATGCGATTACCGGACATATTGCCGGCAGTGTGCCGTTCCAAAAACAGCTGAATATACAGATTGATCACGAAAAGCTTTTGCTATATAATGTTCCCTACCAACTGGTGAACCAGGCGTTGAAAACGAACTTGAAAGAGGAAGAGGTGACGACACTCCGGTCTTACCAGCAGTACCTGCCGGTGATGCTCGGCCAGGAGCGTGTAAACGTTAATGAATCGATCCAACAGACCTTGCTGAACGTACCGGGAACACAACGGGACGAACCGGCGCGCCGTATTCCGCTAAAGGAATTTGTGCATATGGAAATAACGGAAGGCATGAAGTATCTGACCGCGGGACGTAATGGGGAATTTATTCCTTTTGAACTGCATGACCTGGCGCAGCCGGAGGCGACATGGCAACAACTGCGGGAGCATATCAAACCCAACAGCGAACGGGATATCGATTTCTCGGGTGCATTTTTCTTTAACCAGCAGATGCTAGATGGGCTGCTGCTTATCCTGCTGGTGTCCATCATGTTGATGTATTTTATCCTGGCGGCACAATTTGAAAGTTTTGTGCAACCGCTGATTGTATTGATGGAGATCCCGATCGCTATCGCAGCTGCTCTGGGCTTGTTGATGCTATTTGGTTATAGCCTTAACCTCATGTCAGCCATAGGAATCATCGTAACCAGCGGTATTATCATTAATGACAGTATTCTGAAGCTAGATATCATAAACCAGCTCCGCAAGCAAGGTGTCGACCTGTTGGTGGCTATTCATGAGGCGGGACGGAGAAGACTGAATGCCATCTTGATGACCAGTATGACGTCAATCGTCTGTATGCTTCCGCTGTTGTTCAGCAGTGATATGGGATCGGAATTGGAAAAGCCTTTGGCGGTAGCGACTATCGGCGGTATGTTGATCGGAACGCCGATCAGTCTTTTTGTGGTACCCTTGGTGTATTGGTTTGTTTACCGTAAGAAGGGGACGAAAAATGTAACGATATGAAGCAGTATTTTTTTGTTTTGTTGATGGTAGTCAGTTGGTGGAATGGCGCGAAGGCGCAGTCCGGGAAATCGCACCAACTGACGTTGCAGGAGAGTATCGATATGGCGAGCGACAGCTCGTTGCAGTCGTTTCGGTTAAAAAACCTGTATATGGCGAATTATTGGCAATACCGCTCGTTTAGAGCGGCACGCTTGCCTTCGTTGAACTTGAATTTGGTGCCGGTACAATATAATCGGGAGTTTACCAAACGGTACGATCCGGATAATAATATTGATGTGTACCGTGTCCAGCAGTCTTTCTATACGTCCGGGAATATTTCGATTAACCAAAATCTCGACTGGACAGGGGGAACTTTTTTTATCGATTCGGAACTGGGATATTTCCGAAATTTTGGTCAGGCAGCTTTTTCGCAGTATTCCAGTGTTCCGCTGCGTATTGGCTATATTCAGCGGCTCATGGGCTTTAATCCGTTTAAATGGGAAAAGAAAGTAGAACCGCTGAAATTTGAGAAGGCGAAAAAGCAATATTTATATGAAAAGGAGGGGATAGCGGAAGACGTTATTGAGCTCTTCTTTGGTCTCGCACTGGCACAGGCGGAGTTCGATATGGCTCGGGATAACGTGAGCTCTTCGGATACCTTATTCCTGATGGGGCAGGAGCGGTTTAAGATTGCGGCGATCTCACAGGCGGATATGCTGACGTTGAAACTGGATGCGGTAAATGCCCGGAATACCTTGAAAAACAGCGAAATTGAATTGCAGCGGTCGACGTTCAGTTTGGGGAATTACTTGAATATGGGCAGACAGGAGCGGCTTACGGTCGTTTTGCCGCAACGACCTATGCACATCGATATTCCGGTGGAACAGGCGTTGTCATTGGCAGCTGAAAATAACCCCGATTACTTGACCAATCGGCAGGAAATCATGGAGGCTGAACGGGAAGTGGAACGTACGCAGCGGGAAGCTGCTTTTCAGGCAAGTCTATCGGCGAGTGCAGGGTTCAACCAGGTGGATCCGACTTTTGCCGGTGCTTATCGAAACCCGCTACAGCAAAATTTGGTGAGTGTCGGCTTGACGATTCCTATTCTGGATTGGGGGGTTCGGAAAGGGAGGGTCAATATGGCCCGCAACAACCTGAATGTAGCGAAAATATCCACGCAGCAGCGTGAACAAAGCCTCGAGCAGGATATTATGGTGACGGTCAGCGATTTTGGGGTACAACAGGATATGGTGAATAGCGCCGAAGAGGCATTGGAGCTGGCGGTTGCGGCTTTTCAGGCCACAAAGCAGCGCTTTATGATCGGTAAATCGGATATCAATAGCTTAACCTTGTCGCTTAACCGGCAGAAGGAAGCCCAGAAAAATTACATTGCTTCGTTGAAAAATTATTGGAAATGTTATTTCCGGATCCGAAAACTGACGTTGTTCGATTTCCATACCGGAGAATCGCTGTCTTATCTTTTTGATCAATTACACCGCTAAGCTGATGGAAGCCGCTCGGAAAATATCGTCGTTCTCGATTATTTTGGTGTTCGCCTGCCTGTCGTTAGTCGGGTTGACCCTGATACCGCGGTTAGCGATTAAGTTAGCTCCATCCCAAACATTGCCCCATATCAGTGTACATTTCTCGATGTATGGAAGTTCGCCCCGGACGGTAGAAATTGAAGCAACGTCACGGTTGGAAGCCATGCTAAACCGCATCGATGGCATCCGGAAAATAAGCTCAAAATCGGGAAATGGCTGGGGACGTATAAAACTTGAGTTTAATAAACATAAGGACATCGATGTGGCTCGCTTTGAGATATCGACCATTATCCGCCAAACTTGGGGCATGTTGCCAGAAAATGTCTCCTATCCATCCATCTCACAAAGCAGGGTGGATAGAGATGCCAATAAACCCATATTAACCTATACCGTGAATGCGCCGGTAACACCCCATGAAATACAGAACGTTGTAGAAACCAGTATCAAACCACCGCTCAGCCTTATCGAAGGGGTTTCGGAGGTGGATGTGCGGGGAGCGGTACCGATGATATGGCGTTTGGAGTACGATGCGGATGTCTTGACGAAATACAGCGTAACGGTCCGGGAAATACAACGGGCGCTGTCAGAGTCCACGCGAATGGAATTTCTGGATATGGCCATGGTGGAAACGGCGGACCAGCGGCAGGAATGGATACAGGTGACGGCTCGTTCACAACAGGAATCCTTGCCAGATATATTAAACCAGGTTGGTGTCCGGCGAGGTGATGGAGCTATGATACCTTTGGGGAAACTGCTGCGTGCGGAGCGTGTGCAAGATCAAGTCCGAAGCTATTTTCGTATCAATGGATTGAACTCTATCTACCTGACCGTGGTGGCCGATGAATGGAGCAACCAGCTGGCACTCGGGAAAAAGTTAAAGCAGCAACTTGCCGCTATGAAGGGAATGCTGCCAATGGGATATGAATTACATCTCAATTATGATGCAACGGAATTTATCGAGACAGAACTGGATAAGATTTATTTTAGGACGGGTTTGACGTTGCTCATCTTGCTGCTGTTCATGTTGCTGACCTATCGTAACCTAAAATATATGCTGCTGACCGTGGTATCCTTGTTCAGTAATCTCGCTATAGCGGTGATATGTTATTATATATTGGATATGGAGATACAGTTGTATTCGTTAGCGGGTATTACGATTTCGCTCACATTGGTTATCGATAATACCATTGTGATGGCTGAACACATCATTCGGGAAAAAAATAGACGGGCGTTTATGTCGATTATGGCGGCTACGCTGACGACCATCGGCACCTTGTCCGTCGTGTTCCTGATGGATGAACGGGTTCGGCTGAATTTGTTGGATTTTTCGTTGGTGATGATGGTCAATCTGGGCATATCGTTATTCGTGGCATTATTTTTAGTGCCGGCGTTGGTGGATAAACTTCAATTGGACAGACGAAAGCGAAAACGTACCGCACGTCAAACCCGGCGCAGTCGGAAGAAATTAAGATGGTCGGTTGCTGTTTTCCGCTTTTATGGGTTGCTATGTGGGTTTTTATACCGTTGGCGTGTCATCGTGATTATTTTACTGATACTAGCTTTTGGTTTGCCGGTATTTCTGCTTCCTGAAAAAATAGAGAAGGAAAGCGAATGGGCAAACTGGTACAACCGTACCTTAGGAAGTGAATGGTATAAAGAGGCTATCGCGCCATATGTTAATCCGGCTTTGGGTGGAACCTTACGTCTGTTCGTCCAAAAAGTAAAGCATGGGACTTATTTTACCGAACGGGAAGAGACGACACTGCAGGTGAATGCGTCCTTGCCGAGCAATTCGACCATAGCCGAGATGAACGGGCTGATACAGCAAATGGAAAGCTACATTAGTCAATTCCCCGAGGTCCGACAGTTTCAAACGGATATCTATAATGCGCAACAGGCCAGTATCCGTATACAGTTTATGCAGGAGCATGCGCGTGGCGGATTTCCGTATATGTTAAAATCCCGACTGATTACGAAATCGTTGGAGCTTGGAGGAGGCAGTTGGGGGGTGTACGGACTGGGAGATGGCTTTAGTAATGATGTCCGGGAAGGGACAGGATCTTACCGTGTGGAGATGTTCGGTTATAATTACGACGAATTGTCGTACTGGGCAGAACGATTCAAACAAAAGTTAATGGAGCATCGGCGTATAAAAGAGGTGTTTATCAACGCGGAGTTCAGTTGGTTCAAGGATGATTATGAAGAGTTTGCTTTTGCACTCAAGAAGAACCGCCTGATCGAAGAAAATATACAGCCCTATCAATTATATGAACAATTGAATACGGTACTCGGAAATAGAATAAATGCGGGTAGCCTCCCGACGTCCGAAGGCTTGGAGCGTGTTTTTTTGCATGCCAGGCAAACGGATACATACGCGATCTGGGATATGCTAAACGTACCGATACAGATCCATAACAACACCTATAAAGTAGGGGAATTGGCGAGCATGGAGAAAACGCAAATGCCGAAGGAGGTGGGAAAAGTCAACCAACAATACCGCGTATGCCTGCAATATGAATACATTGGGGCGCATGAGCAGGGAAGAAAGGTGCAGGAAATGCACATCGAAGAATTCGCGGAAGAACTACCGTTGGGGTATACGATCAAAGATGCAAACCCTCGATATGGAGGGGATAAAAAACAAACCAACTATTTCTTGTTGGCGTACGTGTTTCTGGTTATTTATCTTGTCTGTTCGATTCTATTCAATTCGTTTAAAAAGCCGTTGTACATCATCTTTGTGATTCCGGTTTCTTTTATCGGAATATTTCTGGCTTTTTACTTGTTTTCGATTGAATTTGATCAGGGGGGATATGCTTCGTTTATCCTCTTGGCGGCATTGACGATCAATGCAAATATTTACATCGTGGAAGAATATAGCTACCTGAGGAGAACCCGCCCTGCTAGCACACCGTTACGGGCATACATGAAGGCATGCCAGGTGAAGATAAGGCCTATTTTGTTGACGGTTTTATCCACGATACTCGGCTTTATTCCTTTCTTGATCGGTGAAGGGAAGGAGGCTTTTTGGTTTCCGCTTGCGGTGGGAACAATGGGCGGACTGATCATATCCACGTTAGCGACGTTGCTTTTTTTACCCTTTTTTATGGGTATTGCAAAAAGGCAGAAGTTACGCTAAAAAAAGAAGCCCCCTGTTTTGCGTTTGCAAACAGGAGGCTGTCTTTGCTTCAATATAAATAGAAAATTTTTATCTGCTTCCGCGGGCAGAGGAGGAGCGGCTGGTGCTACTACCACGTGAACTTGCTTCACTGCTGCGCGATGAAGAACTGCTACTGCGTTGTACACTGGATCTGTTTGACCCACTCGAACGGTTTACACTATTCGAAGAACTGCTGCTAGAGGAACGGCTAACCTGTGCTGGTGCACTGCTTCGTTGACTCGTTTGATACACATTGCCTGAAGGCGCGCTCTGGCGGGATGGTTGACTGCGTTGTGAAGGCGTCTGTGTGCGATTGGGTGTAGCGCGTTGTTGCGTATTGCTTCGATTATTTTGTTGCGGTTGCGCTGTTGTTCTCCGGTTTACCTCGCTACGTTGTTGTGTGGCGCGGGTATTCGGCTGCTGGCTCCGCGGTTGTGTTGCGTTCTGATTCCGCTGTGTTGAACTGCGGTTAACATTCGACCGTTGTTCGTTGGAACGCGTCTGACGCTGAGTTGTTGTACCTTCGCGATTACTCGAAGTAGAACGATTGCTTGTATTCGGTGTCCGTGTCGCATTTTGATTGCGATTGGAGGACGTTGTATTGCTACGTGTTGCGTTTGCACGATTTTCTGTCGTACGCCCACTCGTGCGGTTAGGATTATCGCCAATATAGCGCTCTGTTCTGCCATTATTCGAACGGGTAGTCGTTGCACGCGTATTTCGGTTTGACTCCGTTGCACGTACTGCATTTTGGTTACCACGCGTATTGGTAGCCCTATCCGGACGATAAATGGATACCGAACGACGATCTACCTGTGAGCGTCCTGGACGTTCCGTTGTACGAACATTTCGAACATTAACGCGACGACCAATTTGACGCTCGATATCGCGACGAGCTGGACCGCCATAATAACGGTTGTTGTTTACAATATACGTATTGTTGATAATCGTTGTGCGGTTGTAAATATTACGACGGCCATAGGCCCAGTGACGATGTATATGCCGGTCGTAAATACGTCTTGAGGGAAGAAACACCCATAAATTGATCGGTAAACCAACAGAAACAGTAACGCCCACAGATGGAGACATAGGAGCCCAGCCGTAATAACCACCGCCACTGCGCCAGTCGACCCAAGCAGGTCCCCACTCATAATCCGGAATCCATCCCCAACCACGATAGTTGGTATAAACCCAACGCCCATAATGGAATGGTGCCCATCCCCAGTCGTAGTCGGATACCCACGTATTACCATATTCGGTCATCGTCCAATAACCGTTTGTACCGTACGGACGAAAATTAGCCTCTGCCCTTGGAAACCAAATATCACCGTAGGCAGGATCACGGTCCCAATGCCCATATGGAGATAACTCATTGTAAAATAAATCAAATGAAACTGAACCGTGAGGTTGAGCAGACACTTGTTTATGGGAGCAGACACTAAATGCAAATGCAATTAATGCAATCAGTAAGGTGGGAGTTTTTATGCTTCTCATGATCTTCTTCTTTAAATAATAAAACCATTTACTGTTTATTATTGTTATGACTGCATAGTAATAGCAAAGGTTTAATTGACGATAACTTCAGTGATAAGGTATGATCAGCTTCCTACTAAAAATAAAAGTTTGTACATTTGTCGGATGATTTTTTCGGAATGGGACGTAAAATAGAAAAACTACTTATCGAGTTCGCCAGAATCCATCGCTTCATGATGAGTTTCCTGCGGGAAGCAGTAACCCCTCCTTATGAATTTAAAGAGATTATCCGGCAATGTTACGAGATCGGGTGGAAATCGTTTCCATTGATTAGTTTGACGGGATTTATCGTAGGCTTTGTATTTACCAAGCAATCGCGACCTTCTCTCGAAGATTTTGGTGCCACTTCCTGGCTGCCGAATTTAATATCCATTGCTATTGTCCGGGCATTAGCTCCTTTAGTTACAGCATTGATCGCTTCGGGCAAGGTAGGTTCCCAGATTGGAGCAGAATTGAGTTCGATGAATGTAACCGAACAGATTGATGCGATGGAAGTGTCCGGTACAAATCCGACAAAATTCTTGATAACCAGCCGCATCATCGCGACGACGACGATGATTCCGGTGCTCTGTTTTTATGTAGCAGGTATTGGTTTATTGGGGGGGTATTTGAGTATTGCTACCAAAGACGATTTAAGTATTTTAGCCTTTTTTACTCAAGTTTTCGAATCTATTGCAGCCAAAGATGTTTTCGCCATGGTTTTACGGGCGGTAGTCTTTGGATTCACCATTGGATTTGCAAGTACCTATGTAGGGTATTATTCTTCTAAAGGAACAGAAGGTGTCGGTAAAGCGGCTAACGCCGCTGTGGTATCGTCCATGTTCCTGGTGTTTATCGAAGAGTTGCTTATTGTTCAATTACTTTCCTTGATTGGTTAAACAGGTATGGAAAAAAAGAACGTAAATATCAATCATGACGACGTTGTTATCCATGTGGATAACGTCAGTAAATCGTTTGGTGATTTACATGTATTACGCGATGTTGATCTCCAACTATTTAACGGCGAAAACTTAGTTGTATTAGGACGCTCGGGTACAGGAAAATCTGTACTGATCAAGCTTATATCGGGTTTGTTAAAACCAGATAAAGGCGATATTCATGTATTGGGAGAGATTGTCAACCAATTAGATGAACGGGAATTACGAGATTTACGCCAACGTATTGGCTTTTCTTTTCAGAATAGCGCGTTATACGATAGTATGACCGTGCGGGAAAACCTGGAATTTCCGTTGGTCAGAAACAAGCGGAATCTGACGAGGACAGAAATTGATAAAGAGGTAGAGGAGGTGCTGGAAGGTGTGGGATTGTCACAGGCAATTAATCAAATGCCTTCCGAGTTATCGGGTGGACAACGTAAGCGTATCGGGATTGCCCGTACATTGATATTGCGCCCGGATATTATGCTGTACGATGAACCTACCGCGGGGTTAGATCCGTTGACTTGTCTGGACATCAATTCACTAATAAACCAGGTGCAGGAACAATATCAAACGTCATCCATTATTATTACCCATGATTTGTCGTGCGCAAAGATGGTAGGCGATAGAATGGTGATGCTATTGGATGGAAAATTTGAAAGACAGGGAACGTTCGAGGAGATTTTTGATACGGATGACGAACGTGTGAAACCCTTTTATGATTATAATTTTATTGATTAAAGATATATGAGTACAAACGAAAGGAAGCGTTCGCTTACAGTTGGATTATTTGTCCTGATTGGCTTGATTATTTTGGTCGCGGGTATTCTGGTATTGGGAACGCAACAAAATAAATTCAGTAAGAATTTAGTCGTGACGACTTATTTTCATGACGTGAAAGGATTGAAAGTGGGAAATAACGTCTGGTTTTCGGGTGTTAAAGTGGGGATTGTCAAAGAAATAAAATTCCAAAGTATCAACGATGTAAAAGTCGTTATGCACATTGAAGAGAAATCCAGCCAGTTTATTCGGGAAGATGTTGTTGCAAAGTTGGGCTCTGACGGATTGATTGGAAATGCTATCGTCAATCTGGTCGGTGGATCGGATCAGGTTCCGCCGATACAAGACGGTGATGTTATCAAATCAGTAGGTGGCACCGATACGGACGCGATGTTTGCGACATTGCAAACAAATAATGAGAATCTGGTGGAGATAACGAAAAACTTTGCCGTTCTTTCCAAACAAATGGTGGAAGGAAAGGGTACGGTGGGTGCTTTAATGACGGATTCAACCATTGCACTTTCTCTAAAAAGTACCGTGCAGGGGTTAGATAAAGTGATGGGCGATGTCAACAAAGCTTCTGCTAATTTGGTTGTTTTGATGAATAAGTTAAATAGCAATCAAGGGCTAATCCATGAGCTGACAACAGATACAGTCGTTTTTGCGAGTTTACGGGAGTCAGCAACACAACTGCAGGGTGTAACCGAAACAGCATCGACGCTGATGGAAAATTTGAATGCGACTTCCGCACGTTTAAACGATAAAGATAATGCGCTCGGTGTATTGACCAACGATCCGGCGGCCGCCGAGGAAATCCGGCAAATATTGCGGAACTTGAATATGAGTACCGAGAAGCTGGATGATAATATGAAAGCGTTACAAAGCAACTTTCTATTTAGAGGCTATTTCCGGAAACAACAAAAAGAACAGGAGAAGGCTGCAAAAGACTCTTTATAGTCATTCGGATGAACATAACGGATAAAGATGTTATCTACGAAGACAATCACTATATCGCCATTAACAAAAGGGCGGGTGATATCGTACAGGTGGATGACACGGGAGACAAGTCACTGGAAGACATGGTCAATGTTTACCTTACGGCTAAATACCAAAAGCCAAATGGTGCATTTGTAGGGGTTATCCATCGGTTGGATCGGCCTGTCAGTGGGATGATTCTTTTTGCAAAGACCAGCAAAGGTCTGGATCGGATGAATCGTTTGTTTCATGACCGCAAAGTATCGAAGACCTATTTAGCCATTGTTCGTAACCGTCCGCCAAAAGATAAGGATACATTAAAAAACTGGTTGCTGCGAGACCGTAAAAAAATGGTTACCAAGGCTTACGACCGAGAAGTGAAAGGCGGAAGTTTTGCGCAATTGGATTATGAGGTTATAGGTGTTCTTGATGGCTATTATCTATTGCAGGTAGCGCCTATGACCGGACGTACCCACCAGATTCGTGCTCAATTGGCGTATATGGGTTGTCCTATCGTAGGAGACAACAAATATGGATATCCTCGGGGAAGCCTACGCCGTACAATCTGTTTACATTCCCGTTCGCTAGAATTCGTCCACCCCATAAAGGATGAAAAGCTAAAACTCACGGCAAAACTACCTGTCGATGGCTTTTGGGAACGGTTTAATGCTTTGTTGCGATAGAACGAATCATTCTTTCATCTTCCTTTTCCTCGCGAAAAGAAGCAAAAAGCTCGCAATTTTAAAGTGGCGACTTTTATGAATTCGTGTTTATTTTGGAATTCATGAGCTCCCTCTGATCGGTTTTTGTTTCCTTTTTTTGAGAGAAAACCAAGAAGTGCTCATCCATTCCTTTGAAAACAAAAACTAATGGATAAAAAGGAAAAGTCAATCGCGGTTCTAGCGGCAAAGAAACCAACTGAAAAATAGTACTACAATTAAGCACAAATGTAATAGACCTGGATGTGCCGTACATGTACTTTTGCTATACAGTATACACATAAATTAAACCAAAACATTGTATATGAGTAAGCGTAAAATTGTACACCCGGATAGAGACGCGGCTTTCGTGACCGGAGCATATTCTGATGGTGTCGTCGCAGGCGGATTTCTTTTTATTAGCGGACAGGCATCGGTGGATTTCAAAACCTCTACTTTTATCTTGGGGAGTATAGAAGAGGAAACCGCCCGTACGATGGACAACATCAAAGCCATCATCGAGGCTGCCGGAGCCACCATGGATGATGTGGTGAAGAGTACCGTTCACTTGACGAACATAGCAGATTTTGACCGATTCAATGAAGTTTACGCAACTTATTTTGAAGGAATAAAACCTGCACGAACGACTGTCCAATCCGTATTGGGCGAAGGTATTTGTGTGGAGATTGACTGTATTGTAAAGCTTCCCCATTCCGATGAAGATTAATGTAAGCGCAAATGTAGAAGTTGCGGTCGTGGGATTAGGGCTGATGGGGTGTAGTATTGTCGTTTCTTTATTGGCATCTGGCCATCAGGTGGTGGCATTGGCACCTATATTAGGGGAGAAAGAAAAGGCGATCAACCATATCGTAGATCTATTGCGCCATGCCGACCGTTCCAATTTGCTGTCCAAAGGACTGTCAGCAAGTGTGGGGGCGTTAAAAGTAACGGACGACTATCGGGATATAGCCACTTGTAAGTTTGTACAGGAATGTGTCATCGAAGACAAGGAGATAAAAAAGGTGGTATATGAAAAGATAGAAGAACAGGTTTCGGGAAATACAATTATTGCCACGAACACGTCCGCCATACCTATCAGCGAATTACAGACATTTGTATCCCATCCCAATCGTTTCATCGGTGTACATTGGGCAGAACCGGCTTACATGACCCGTTTTCTGGAAGTCACATGTGGAGCAAAGACCGATACAGATACCGCGGCGTATGTGATGCAGCTTGGGGGAATCTGGGGGAAAGAACCTACCTTACTCAAAAAGGATATTCGGGGATTTATTACCAATAGACTGATGTATGCTGTTTATCGTGAAGCGTTGACCTTAGTGGAGAATGGAGAGACTACGATGGAAGACGCCGATAAGGTTTTTCGATATGATGTGGGTTCATGGATAACCTTAATGGGGATTTTCAGACGAATGGACTTTATGGGATTTGCCGATTATATCGATTCTTTTGAGGGAATCCTCCCAAAATTAAGCAATCGTACAGATGTGCCAGATCTTATGCGGCCTTTGGTAGCAGCAGGGGCTAGAGGTATACACAATGGTAAGGGCTTTTATGACTATGATGAAAAACAAGCTAAGGCCTGGGAAGAAGCTTTCGCGCAATTTAATAAGGAAATTTATGATTTAGCAACGCGATATACAGAGAAACATATTAGGGAAAAGGTATATAATGAAGAGAAGAAGCTATCAAAAATCTAAGGATCTATTGGATAGAGCCAGTCAGGTCTTAGCAGGGGGGGTATCCTCCGAATTTCGGAAATACAATCATCCCCATGCTATCTTTTATACACATGGTGAAGGGACACATATATATGATGTAGATGGTAACGACTACTTGGACTTCACATTAAGCCAAGGGCCGTTAATTGTTGGGCATTCCCATCCGAAGGTGTTGGAGGCGGTTGAAACTTATTCTAGAGAAGGGCAATTGTTCGCCGGACAGCATATCAAAGAAATTGAATTGGCTGAAAAGCTGCACCAGTTAATCCCGTCGGCCGAACGGATGCGATTCTGTTTAGATGGATCAGAAGCGGTTCAAACGGCATTCCGTGTTGCTAGGTCGAAGACGGGAAAGAATAAGTTTCTGCGTTTCGAAGGGCATTATCATGGTTGGTTAGATAATGTCGCCTGGGGAATCAGTACGCCTTCAGTAGAAGCATTGGGAGAAAATGATAACCCACATGTATTTCCTTGGTCAGCTGGATTATCGCCAAACAGTAAGGATGATTTTATCATTCTTCCGTGGAACGATTTAGAACTGATCGAACGTGTCGTCGCCGAAAAGCATGCGGAATTAGCGGCTATTATTACCGAACCGATTATGTGTAATAATGGCTGTATTGTGCCAAATGAAGGGTTTTTACAGGGGTTACGTACGATATGCGACCGTTATGATGTAGCACTCATTTTTGATGAAGTGATTACCGGCTTCCGCTTGGGGCTTGGCGGGGCGCAGGGCTACTATGGCATCACCCCGGATTTATCCATTTTTGCCAAAGCGATAGCAAGTGGATATCCGATTAGTGCTATTGTAGGCAAAAAAGAGTGGATGGATGAAATTGTGTCGGTGAGGGTGATTCATGCCGGTACCATGAATACCAGCAACCCTACCGTGGCTGCAGCACTTGCCACTATTGAAGTATTGGAAGAAGATCCGGACACCTATAATCGTATGTTTCGATTGGGAAAAAAATTGAAGGACGGGCTTCGTGCTGCGGCACAGGAGACAGGACAAAACTTATTTGTACAAGGAACAGCCGCCATGTTGAGTACCTCCTTTACTTCATTGCCTGAGGTTAAGAATTATAGAGATACGCTTCAAGCAGATAAAGCAAAACTAGGGCGTTTCATCGCGGGATTGCATGACCGGGGTATCCGTGTCATCGGACGCGGACTTTGGTATATCTCCGCCGTCCATACAGAAGAAGATATCGATAAAGCCATTGTGATTGGAACAGAAGTGTTAAAAGAAATAAGATAATATGGATACGAGGAATGGTGTAGCAAATTCTATTATGGTTGTCGGTCAAGACCAGCTAGCCTATAGTGTTGCCTGTAGTTTACTGGATGGCGACCATCCGGTACTATTGCTGACGGATGATAGGGGAGCCGCTGAGCATTACGTACGTAAGGAAGTCCATGATTGTACGAAATTAGCGGTTATCACCGATTGGCCGAAAAATATAACGGCTAGATTAGTCATATTGGTTACGCCCGATAAACTGTTGGCTAAGCAGCATTTAATAAGCCAGGTGGAAAACCGGACCGCTGAGGACACCATTATAGCGGTTAATACGGAGTGTATAGGTCTGGAAGAAATCCAGACAGATAGTACGCGCCCCACCAGAATTTTCGGTCTGAATTGGTCATATCCCGTTCACCGGACTTTTTTTGCCGAAATTATTTCCAATGCGGAAACTGATCCAGCTACATTAGCACAATTGGAAAAATGGGTAAACGTATATGGGAAAAAAGATGCTTGTACGGTCAGGAATGGTTTTAGTATCCGTGCCAGAATGATGGCGGCGATGTTACGAGAAGGATTGTATTTAGTTGAAAACGGATTTGCCTCCATCGAAAGTGTCGATAGAGCTTGTCGAAATGATGCTGGGTTTTATCTGTCTTTTGTCGGTAATTTCAGATACATGGATTTGATGGGAACGTATGCTTATGGGATGGTGATGAAAGACTTAAACAGAGAATTGTCCAATATGGTTACGTTGCCTAAAATTTTGCAGGAAAAGAAAGATAAAGGAGAAACCGGCATGGCTAAAGGAAAAGGATTTTACACCTATTCTGTCGAGGAAAAAGGCTATTGGGATAGAATATTTAGAGCCTTTAGTCAGGAAATACAGCAATTGATAAAAAAATATCCACATGAGTCGTTTGATCATTGATGCCCATCTGGACTTGGCGATGAATGCCATCGAATGGAACCGTGATCTGGCTATGCCGTTGGAACATATTCGTTTGAAAGAAATGAATATAAACGACAAGCCGGATAGGGGCAATGGCACCGTTTGTCTGCCCGAATTGAGAAAAGGTAAAGTGGGTTTTGTGGTAGCCACCCAGTTGGCGCGCGTCAATCCGTTTAACAGTGCGTTGACGGGGTGGAATTCGCCGGCACAGGCTTGGGCAATGACACAGGCACAACTGGCTTGGTATAGAGAAATGGAGAAACAGGGGGAGATGGTGCAGATTGTCGATAAAAAAGGCTTGGATGCCCATGTCAAACTTTGGAATGATGTAATGATTGCAGATGAAACCAAACCGGTAGGATTCTTATTGAGCCTAGAGGGCGCGGATTCGTTGGTGACACCGGATTATCTGTATGAGGCATATGGCAATGGACTTCGGGCGTTAGGATTGTCACACTTTGGGCCTGGCCGATATGCAGATGGGACAAAGACAGCTGGACGGATTCACCCAAATGGTTTGGAATTGCTGAAAATCATGGATGAACTGCATATGATATTGGATGTAACACACCTCACAGATGAAGGCTTTGAGCAGGCGATGGAGGGCTATATGGGCCCCATTTGGGCAAGCCATCACAACGTGCGGAAAATCGTTCCTAACCAAAGACAATTGGATGACGTGCAAATTAGGCAATTGGTGGAACGGGACGCCGTTATCGGTGGGATGCTGGATTGTTGGGCCATGGATATACGGTTTATCGATACGGTTTCTGATCCCTGGCAGCTGGATATCCGATTGGAAATGCTCATTGACCACTGGGATCATATCTGCCAAATAGCGGGTAATTCCTTACATATTGGCATAGGAAGTGATCTGGACGGGATATTTGGAACGGAACAGTCGCCGTGGGACATGAACTCCATTGCAGATTTACAGAAATTTGATTACCTTTTGTCCAATAAAGGCTATACCGAGCAGGATATAGATAATATATTTCACGGAAATTGGTTGCGTTTTTTGAGGAAGGCGCTAAGGTAACAATATAAACAAAATGGCCAACAATTTATTTCAAGCAGCGGCTTTACAAAAAGACATTACGCCTCCTTTGGGCACATTGATCAATGGAGAATTTCAGGCGAGATATGCCAATAAAATACACGACCCGTTGTATGCAAAATCGTTGCTGTTAAAGAAAAACGATACGATATTGCTGTTTATCGTCGTGGATATTTGTGCCATGCAGCAAGACTTTTTAGATGAAGTGAAAGCAGATATCTATAAAGAAACGGGAATTCCCCAATCCCACGTGCTCATTTCCAGTACGCATACCCATTCGGCAGGGGCTGTTGCAGAGTTGTTGATGGGGCATGCTGATCTTCGGTATCGAAAAAATCTTCATGGGATTTTAGTCGATCTTGTTAGGGAGACACTTCCTCATCTTCGTGCAGCCAAGATCGCGTTTGGGGCTACAGATGCTCCGGAACATGTATTGTGCCGAAGATATAAGATGGCTCCCCAATATAAAGCATTTAATCCGGTAACAGGGGGACATGATCTGGTGAAAACCAACCCGTTTGGAGATGAAGAGCACATTGTAGAAAGAAATTCTACCCCCGATACGCAATTAGCTTATCTGGGTGTAAAAGGATTGGATGATCAATGGATAGCACTTTTAGCCAATTATTCTTTGCATTATGTAGGTGATACCGAACGTGGCACTATCAGTGCGGATTATTTCGGTTGTTTCGCGAAGAGGCTTAAAGAGGTACTGTCTGGAGATGATAGTAACTTCGTCGCGATGATGAGCAATGGCACCAGTGGCGAAATCAATATTTGGGATTTTGTAAATGCGGGTCGTTACCCAACCGAACCACACCGTAAAAGTGAATATATCGGTCGGGATTTAGCCGATAAAGTTTTAGCGAACGTACAAGACCTCCAATGGGAAGAATACCCTGTTTTGGATGTGTTGTACGAAGAGGTGCCGGTAGGGATCAGAAAGCCATCCGCACAGGAACTAGAGAAAGCAAAGCAGATGATCCAGGATACGGATTATGAGCATATCGTACTGAATGAAGATGGTTATCGGCGTATTTATGCCCGGGAACAGGTTTTGCTGGCAGAATTTCCAGAGCAAAGGCAGTTCTATATTCAGTCTTTTCGTATCGGTAGTGGTATAATAGGTGCGTTGGGCGGTGAATTTTTTGCGGAAACAGGATTGGCCTTGAAAGCCAAGGCCGCTCCCGGGAAATATTTTACGATCTGTTTAGCAAACGACTACGTCGGTTATGTACCACCTAAGCATGAAATAATGTTAGGCGGCTATGAGACTTGGCGTTGCCGCACCAGTTTCTTGGAAGAAATCGCAGCGGAAAAAATAAGCGGTGTTTTATCGGAACAGATTGAACAGCACATACATGAATTGGTATAATTTACATACACCTGAACACGTGGATACACCGGCACTATTGGTTTATCCGGATCGTATCCAGCATAATATCGAGGCGCTTAAAGGTATGATTGATCGTGTCGACAGATTGCGTCCGCATGTCAAAACCCACAAAACGAAAGAAATTACCCGGATGCAACTGGATGCAGGCATTCGTAAGTTTAAATGTGCAACGATTGCCGAAGCGGAAATGCTAGGAGAGTGTGGTGTGCCGGACGTGTTGTTGGCTTATCCGTTATATGGAGCAAAACTACAGCGGTTTGTGACACTAGTTCAACATTTTCCCCAGACGCGTTTCTCCGCTATAGTCGATCATGTGGATGCTGTAAAGAATCTATCGGCTATCGCTGTTCAAAACGAGATACAGATAGATGTATTCATCGACCTGAATATAGGGATGGGGCGTACAGGTATAGTACCCGATGATGCCGCTTTCGAACTATACCGATTTTGCAGTGGGGTGGATGGGTTAAACGTGAAAGGTTTGCACGCGTATGATGGTCATGTGCGCGAAATAAATATAGCAGAGCGTAAAAATATTTGTGATCGGAATTATGAGCCTATTGCTAAGTTAATAGAGCGATTATTGGATGGAGGCTTCGAGAAGCCATCGGTGGTTATCGGCGGTTCACCGTCCTTTCCTATTTACGCGCAATATCCGGAGGTGGAATGCAGCCCTGGGACATTTGTTCTATGGGATAAAGGTTATGCAGATACGCTGCCGGAGCAAAATTTTCTTCCGGCGGCTGTACTAATGACACGTGTAGTTTCTTTACCCTCCGAAAATACGATTTGTGTTGATTTGGGCTATAAAGCTATAGCATCGGAAAATCCATTGGCGAATCGGGTATTTTTTCTAAATGCTTCTCATCTAAAACCGATAAGCCACAGCGAAGAACATCTCGTACTAGAAGCTGGTGTAAATCATCACTTTCAAGTAGGCGATGTATTGTATGCTTTGCCTATCCATATTTGCCCGACGGTCGCATTGTATGATAAATTATTGGTCGTGGAAAATAACGCTGTCGTGGGGGAATGGGAGGTTGTGGCGAGGAGGAGGTAATTTTTTGAGGTTTTTTTGCCTATCTTTGTGATAACTAGGAGGTCATATGAAAACGACTAAAAAGAAAATAGACAAAGAAAATATCGATCAGTTAATAGCGGAGGCCGAGGAACTGGTAAAACAAAAAAAGATGTCCAAGACTTGGTTGGCGTTTTTGAAAGCTGTGAAAAATCCTGGTATTGAAATCGTTGATATGAGAGCTGTTTTGAAATAATGAAATGGCTCGATATATACTGGATACGAACATTTTAGCTTTTTTTGTCTCCGGTGAATATGATAATATTTCTCCTGATGTTGCCATGATATTGGGCGACCACGCTAATCAATTGTATGTGAGTTCTGTTTCTGTTACGGAACTCTTGCAGTTATATCGTATCGGAAAAATTAAACCGAAACAGTATAAAACTACCCAACAACTACAGGACGCCATTCAAAAAGATTTTTACATCAAAATACTTGCTTTCGGAGAGGAGCACACCAAAACCCTTTCCAGACTTGATATTACTGGTGGACACAATGACCCGTTCGATCACGCGATCATTTCCCACGCCATTACGGAGAAGCTCACACTTATTTCTTCCGACCGAAAATTCGAAGATTATACTTCACAGAACCTAAAATTTGTTTTCAATAAGCGATAAAACAAATTATCTATTCTCTTAGTTTTATTAAGAAATGCAGTTTCTCTCTTTTGAAAAAAGAAAGAGGAGCGATCTAAACAAAAAAGTAAACGATGACATTAAAAGAATTAATGCAAAATAAAGCCTTTGTGAATGGACAATGGGTAGCCGGAGCGGATACGTTCGACGTTGTAAACCCAGCTACGGGTACCGTTATTGAAAAAGTAACAAATCTAACGGTGTCCAACGTACATGATGCGGTAGACGTAGCATATAAAGCTTGGTGCTCTTTTAAGGTGAGTGATGTTGAGCAACGTGCTGCTATGTTAGAAAACTGGTATCAATTGATACTGGAACATAAACAGGAATTGGCCGAGATTATAACCCTGGAATCGGGAAAAGCATTGACTGACAGTTTGGGGGAAGTGGATTATGGTGCTTCTTTTGTGCTGTGGTTTGCGGAGGAGAGCAAGCGGGCTTATGGGGAGACCACGCCTGCATCGAAAATGTCAAATAGAATACTGACGATTAAACAGGGCGTGGGGGTTGTTGCTGCCATCACACCGTGGAATTTTCCGTTAGCGATGGTTACGAGAAAAATCGCCCCGGCTATTGCAGCAGGCTGCACAGTGGTGCACCGCCCGGCGTCACAGACACCATTGACCGCCTTAGCACTCGCTATGCTTGCTGAAAAAGCCGGCTGGCCTACCGGAGTACTAAATGTGGTGACCGGTACAGATTCTTCCGGTATAGGTTATGAACTAAGCACGAATCCGTTGATCAGAAAACTTTCCTTTACGGGATCAACGTCTGTGGGAAAACAGCTCATGAAGCAAGCCGCAGAAAATGTGAAAAAGATTTCTTTGGAACTTGGTGGCAATGCGCCGTTCATTGTATTTGAAGATGCAGATATCGAAGCTGCTGTTGAAGGAGCGATGTTTGCGAAGTTTCGCAATGCCGGACAGACTTGTGTGGCCGTTAACCGCTTTTTGGTACAAGATTCGGTTTTTGCAGCGTTTTCAGAACGGCTGACCGAAGCCGTAAAAGCATTGAAAGTAGGCAACGGCTTGGACAACGACGTACAAATAGGACCTTTGATCAATAAAAAAGGATTGGATAAAGTACATGAACACGTAGCCGATGCTATTGACAAAGGTGCTCGTATACTGACAGGAGGGAAGGTCATTAAAGAATTGTTTTACGAACCTACCGTCGTTGCCGATGTCCCATCAAATGCTTTAATCGCCAAAGAGGAAACATTTGGCCCGGTGGCATCGTTGTTTAGATTTACCACGGAGGAAGAGGCTATCCAAATGGCTAACGATACGGAGTTCGGGCTGGCATCCTATTTTTATAGTAATAATGTGCATCGCTGCTGGCGTGTTGCTGAAGCGCTTGAAGCGGGTATGGTGGGCGTGAATGAGGGACGGATTTCCTTTGCTGGAGCCCCGTTTGGTGGAATCAAGGAGTCCGGGGTAGGCCGGGAAGGATCACGTTACGGATTGGACGAATACGTGGAAGTGAAATATATCAATTTTGGTGTTTCGACGCGATAAGCATATTTCATTTTTCTGCCATCAAGGCCAAAGTCAATGTAGCTGCATTGACTTTTTTCTTTTTCAAAATCGCCACTGAAATAATATATAACCAATTAAATTACGCTTTCCTCGGCTTGTCAATAGCATAACCTCCTATATTGATCTAACTTTTCTTATTCCATAGAAGAGAAACCTAGATTTTATATTGGAGTTTAAAATATAATATCATATAAGAGAATAATAATAGTAGTCCGGTGGAAGCCATGACTCTATCTTTGGATAGTATAAGAGGTGTCGTCAGAAGAGACAAATCTGGATTGACGAACTAACTACATTAATATTAAAAGAGAACTACTAATAATTTAACCAATGCTACGATTAAAAAAAGCAACATTTATTTTGGGGTACCCTAGGATACTCCTAAGCATCCTTGTTTTGCTAGGCATTTCTACTATGCTGCAGGCACAGCAAATGGGACAATATCTCGTACGGGGA
Source organism: Sphingobacterium micropteri (assembly GCF_014692515.1). Classification (GTDB taxonomy): domain Bacteria; phylum Bacteroidota; class Bacteroidia; order Sphingobacteriales; family Sphingobacteriaceae; genus Sphingobacterium; species Sphingobacterium micropteri. The sequence goes on from NZ_JACOIK010000005.1 coordinate 215,641, forward strand.
CAAATCCTAGGCGACAAAGAGGATCCCATACAGGGAGCTACAGTGACAGTGCAAGGCAGCACACGGGGCGTGCTTGCTGATGAACAAGGGCGGTATGAGATTGCCGTGAATAGGAACGATCAATTAGTCTTTAGTTATGTAGGTTTCACTACACAGAGGTTGCCTGTCGAAGGGCGTACCGAGATTAATGTAACCATGAGCCCCGTCACTGATGCTTTAGATGAGGTCACAGTAGTGGCTTTTGGAGAACAGAAAAAGGAAAGTGTAGTAGGGGCGATAACGACGGTAAGGCCTAGTGAGTTGAAAGTACCATCGAGTAACCTGACAACGGCCTTGGCAGGCCGTGTCGCCGGTTTGATCGCTTTCCAGCAAAGTGGAGAGCCAGGTGCCGATAACGCAGACTTTTTTATTCGTGGAGTAACCAGTTTTGGATATTCCAATCGTCCCTTGATCTTGGTGGATGGGGTAGAAGTGCCGGCCAGTGAGTTGGCACGCTTGCAAGTTGATGATTTGGCGAGTTTTTCGATTATGAAAGACGCTACTGCCACGTCTTTGTATGGTGCTAGAGGGGCTAATGGTGTGATTTTGATTACCACCAAGGAAGGCCGTGAGGGAAAAGCAAGTATTTCCTTACGTTATGAAACATCGGCTTCACAACCTACACGAAATATTGAATTGGCCGATCCGATTACGTATATGAATCTGGCAAATGAGTCGAGTTTAACGCGGGGAAGAACACGACAATATCAATGGGAAAAAATAGAACGGACTATGGCTGGTGAAGATCCGATGATTTATCCGGCAACAGATTGGCAATCTTTATTGTTAAAAGACCGGACATTTAATAATCGACTCAACTTAAATGTGAATGGTGGTGGAAAGGTCGCACGTTATTATGTTGCTGCGACTTACAATAAGGATAACGGTATGCTCAAAGTAGACAATCGCAACAACTTTAACAACGGTATTGATCTGAAAACGTATGGACTACGTTCCAATGTGAATATCAATCTGACCAAAACGACCGAAGCGATTGTCCGTCTCAATTCGACCTGGACAGACTATACAGGTCCCTTAGGTACAGGCGCAGACTTTTATAGACAGATTATCCGTACGGATCCGGTATTATTTCCCGCCTATTATGAGCCGGATGCTAAGAATCTCACAACCGAACATATCTTGTTTGGAAATGCTGGCGCAGGGGAGTATTTAAATCCTTATGCAAATCTCATGAGGGGATATCGCGATTATACCAATGCCATGTTTTTAGCACAATTTGAAGTCAAACAGGATCTGGATTTCATCTTACCGGGATTGAAAGCCAGTGGAATGTACAACACCACACGGTACAATTATTATCAGGTATCTCGTACGTATACTCCGTTTTATTATATTTTATCGGCTTATGACAAGCAGACAGGTGAATATATATTAAACAATCTTAATCCAACAACTGCGCACGAGTACCTGACCTATACAGAGGATTCCAAACAGATCACTTCCGAAGATTATTTTCAGGGTATTTTGAGTTACAACACAGATATTGGGACAGACCATTCGGTCAGTGGTATGTTGGTCTATAATATGCAGAATAAAATTTCTGCGAATGCCGGTAGCTTACAAAATTCACTAGCCAGAAGAAACCTAGGATTAGCTGGGCGTTTTACCTATGCCTTTCAAGACAGATACTTTTTAGAAGGGAACTTTGGTTACAATGGTTCCGAACGTTTTGCTAAAGAGCATCGTTTTGGCTTCTTCCCATCCGTGGGGGGCGCTTGGTATGTGTCGCGAGAACCTTTTTGGAAAGGCAATATACAGCAGATCGTATCTAATCTGAAGTTGCGTGGAACCTATGGCCTGGTGGGCAATGATGCCATCGGTAGTCTGGAAGATAGGTTTTTCTATTTGTCGGAAATCAATCCTAATGTATCGGCGGCGGGGTATACCTTTGGATCCGAATTTGGAAACAGGATAAATGGTGTGACGGAAGGACGCTTGGAAAACCGGGATATTACCTGGGAGACATCACGGAAATTAAATCTGAGTGCGGAGATAGGGCTTTTCAATATGGCTAATCTTGTTGTTGATCTGTACAAAGAGCATCGATACAATATCTTAATGACACGGGCACATACGCCGAATACAATGGGTGTGGCTGTTTTGCCGCAAGCGAATGTGGGCGAAGCAGAGAGTAAAGGGATAGACATTTCCTTGGAGGCGAATAAGAACTTTGCTAATGGTTGGTTTGTCTCAGGCAGGGGGAATTTTACCTATGCAGAAGGTAAATATATCAAATATGAAGAACCCGATTACAGCGCATTTCCGTGGCGCTCTCGTGTGGGCATACCTCTCGGACAACAGTTTGGTTTTGTTGCCGAACGTTTGTTTATAGACGATGAGGAGGCCTATAATTCGCCGCAGCAGTTTGGCGAGGTATTAGGCGGCGACATCAAGTATAAGGATATTGATCAGGATGGCGTAATCACGAATCTTGATATGGTACCTATCGGTTATCCTACTATCCCTCGGATGACTTATGGTTTTGGATTTTCATTGGGGTATAAAGGTGTAGATTTCTCTTCTTTCTTTCAAGGGTCTGCCAAATCTTCCTTTTGGATAGACGCAGCTGAAACAGCTCCTTTTGTTTCATTAGCTACGGGACAGAAAAATCAGCTGCTCCAAGCCTATGTGGATGATCATTGGTCTGAAGACAATAGAAATTTGAAAGCTCTTTGGCCACGATTGAGCGATATCGCCAATACAAATAACACCAAAGTGAGTACCTGGTTTATGCGTAACGGGTCGTTTTTGCGTATCAAACAGGTTGAATTGGGGTATACTTTCAAAGAAACTTTGACGCAAAGAATTGGAATAGAGAAGATAAGAATGTATATAAACGGAACCAATTTGTATAATTTTTCCAAGTTCAAGCTTTGGGATGTGGAAATGGGAGGTAACGGTTTAGGGTATCCCCTGCAACAGGTGTACAATTTTGGAATTCAGTGTTCATTGTAATTATGTGTCAGTTATGAGATCATTAATAAAAATAGTTTTAACCATTATGGTAAGCATTTCGTTGTATGGTTGCCAAAAATATCTGGATGTTGTCCCGGATAATATAGCCACAATGGACGATGCTTATAAGGACAGAGTGAGTGCCCAAAGGGCATTAGCGACTTGTTATAATCAAATTCCCCGAAATGGAACACGTTATGATCCCGGTTTTGCCGCGGGTGATGATCTTTGGATTCACCAGTTTATTGATGGTGGTGCCCAAGAACGTTGGAGACAATATTACCGAGAGCTGGCGATTAATGGAAATAATGTGACGAGGCCGTTGTATAGTTATTGGCATAATATTGAAGGCGGGTCTGCGCTATGGAAAGCTATTCGGGATTGTAATACATTTATTGCCAATGTACACAACGCAAGGGATTTGGATAGCTATGAGCGGGAAAAATGGATTGCTGAGGTAAAAACGTTGAAAGCCTATTATCATTTCTATCTCATGCAACTATATGGACCCATTCCCATTGCAAGGGAAAATATACCGGCCACTGCTCCTTCAGAAGAATTAATGGTCTATAGGGAGCCCATAGATGAGGTCGTGGCGTACATCGTACAATTATTGGACGAAGCCATACCAAATTTGGATTTGGAAGTGGATAATACGGTGTCCGATGCAGGTCGTATCACCAAACCGGTTGCGGCAGCGATTAAGACCAAAGTATTGGTAACAGCAGCGAGTCCGTTTTTCAACGGTAATCAGGATTATGCAAGTATGATCGATAAGCGTGGAATAGTGCTGTTTAATCCGGTCGAAGACCCAAATAAATGGACATTAGCGGCTGAGGCTGCCCAAGAAGCTATTGATATAGCACATGAGGCCGGGATTAGATTATATCATCATCAGACGACTTTTAATGTCAGTAATGAGACACTCGGCGTCATACAGGTGGGGCAGATCGTAGCTGATAAGTTCAATGAGGAGCGGATCTGGAGTTTATCCGATTTTAATAGCAGTAGCCCAAATCTCCAAGATCTTGGATTGGAATTGCGCACGATACCCCGGCTGCATAGTGACCATCAAAATATAGTGTACCAGTGGTTTATACCTACGCTTAAAATGGCCGAATTGTTTTATTCGAAAAATGGCGTGCCGATAGAAGAGGATGTCGATTATGCCTATGAGGATCGTATGACCTTGACGTTTGTGCCGCAAGACCAAGAAGCATATATGCAACCGGGATACCGTACCATTGGTCTGCATCTGGATCGGGAACCACGGTTTTACGGTTCCTTGGGTGTCGATGGCGGTTGGTGGTTTGGTTTAGGAAGAACGGATGAGAATGCACAATGGCCTTTGAATCTCCGGGCCAAATCCATGACCGGAGGGATGATCGGTAACCAACGTTATTCGACCACAGGTTATTATATCAAAAAGCTGTCGAATTATCGATCGGCATATACAGGTAAGGATGCGTATGTCGGTATGCGTTTCGATTTCCCATTGTTTCGTCTCGCAGATTTGTATTTACTCCATGCAGAGGCACTCAACGAAAGTTTGTCGTCACCTGATGCAAACGTATACCATTATATCGACCTTATTCGACAGCGGGCCGGTCTAAGTGGTGTTGTAGACTCTTGGGCGCAGCACTCTAGGTTTCCGCAAAAGCCAACTACAAAAGAAGGAATGAGGGAGATTATCCATCAGGAACGGAATATTGAACTAGCCTTTGAAGGGCAACGCTTTTGGGATCTGCGAAGGTGGAAGAAATCAATCCAGTATATGAACCAACCTGTTCGGGGGTGGAATATAGCAGGTGAAACACCGCCGGAATTTTATCAGGTAATTACACACAACCGCAGTCAGTATACATTACGGGATATATTGTGGCCAATTATGCAGGATGAGATGCTACGGAATACAAACCTGCTGCAGAATCCAGGATGGTAAATAGGAAAATAGAAATCATATAATACTATATAGCGATGAAAAAAAATATATTATATCTGATCTTACTGCTTCTGGTTTGGGGATGTGGAGAAGATTATATTGGCCAGTATGCCATGGACGATGTTCCACCGGGACCAGTGTCGGGAGCTTCAGTGGAGAATATCCCGGGCGGAAGTGTCATCAACTATACTATACCGACAGATGAAGATTTTTCTTACGTCAAAGCTGTGTATACAATCAATGGCCAGACGAAAGAGCAAAAATCATCAGTCTTTAATCGAAAAATAACATTGGATGGCTTCGGCAAATCTCAAGTTCAGCAAATTGAACTCATAGCGTATGACAAGAGCGATAATGCCTCTACGCCTGTAACAGTCGATATCCAACCTTTAGACGCACCGGTATTTGACCTCATCGAAGGAGTGACCGTCATTGATGATTTTGGAGGTATACACATCGAATGGGAAAATCCGCACGAATCGGAGGTGGTGTTGACTGTGCTGACGACGACAGCGGAGTATGGCGTTGAAGAGTGGTCGGAAGCTGATCGATTTTACTCGGGTGCCGTAAAGGGAAGTGCCAATGTAAGGGGGTTCAGTCCTGAAGAGCGCATTTTCGGGTTATATTTTAGGGACCGCTGGGATAATTTATCCGATACGCTGTATATAAGTGCGACGCCGATGTTTGAAGAACAGCTGGACAAATCGAAGTTTACCCGCTGGAATCCACCGGGAATACCCTACAATGCTTATCAGGCCGGTGAGTGGGCGATAGAAAACCTGTGGAATGGTACAATTGCACCCGGATCAGGAGGATATGCCAGCTATACGCATGACCAGACCTTCAATATGGGGCAAGTGGCCAAGCTCAGTCGTTTCAAAATTAACAACAGGCTAGAGCCTAATTTGCTCTATAACTTTGCACATCCTAAGAAGTTTCAGTTATGGGGATCAATTTCTCCGAACGTAAATGAGAATTTTGGTACATGGATATTGTTGGGCGAGTTTGATTCGTTTAAACCCTCAGGCGAACCTTTAGGTGTGTTAACGGATGATGATCGAAATTATGGACATTACAATGGAGAGGAATGGAACTTTCCGCGGGGTCTTCCACCCGTACAATATATACGTTGGTATGTGCTCGATACATGGGGTGGATCCCAAAATACACAAGTGATGGAGATGACCTTCTGGGGAGAAGTTCAGGACTAAAAGATAACAAGATAAAAAGCAAAAAAATATACAGATGAAACATACTATTAAATATATTTTCAGGATTTCGTTGATCCTCCCGTTGTTTTTTTCTTGTGACAGGATGAATGACCTTCATGACGAATATCTGCAAAGAGGAGAAACAACCTACTTGTCCAGAATAAATGAAGTCAAGGTCTATCCGGGGAATAAAAGGGCAGAACTCGTGTTTGAGAATAATGATTCAAAGGCCAAGACGATGACGGTGTATTGGCGATCAAGAACGGACTCTGTAGTATATACCATTCCGGACAATAGTGTCGGGCAAGAACTAAAAATACAATTACCTGATCTTCCTGAAGACTTCCTGACATTTGAACTGGTAACCACCACCGCAGGTGGCAACAACAAATCACTGGCTACTGAACTCTCGAGTAGGGTATACGGGGATAATTATCGGCAGAGTCTAAATAATCGATTGGTCGATGTAGCCACATACATCGAATCCTCCAATCAGCTTGATATCACTTGGAAAAGTGTTTTTGAAGGAGCGGTTACGATTGAGATTAAATATGACGGGACAGATGGGGAGACCCGCGTGATAGAACGCCCCATAGAAGAAAGATCTATAGTCTATCTCAACAGGTTCGACGGGAATCTAAAGTATAGAACAGGGTATGTTCCGGTTCAGAATGCGCTGGATACATTTTATACGGAGTACAGCGATTTGTCATTCTCTGAAGCCATAGAAGGGTTGGTATTTAATGGTACGACCAGCCAATATATGCTTATTCCTCATCATGCTGACTTTGATATCGCTGCCGGAGAGGCAATGACGGTGACATGTTGGGCGCGGACGCCTACTATTGCCGCGACGCAGCGGATTTTCGCAAAACGTTATACCGCTACCAACGCCCCTGGCTATGGAGAATATGGAAATACGGGTTATGGATTAGCATTTTTAGGAAGCACGGGAAATATTTATCCAGATTTGGTCTATCAGGGGGCTACTCAGGCCATAAATATGCCCTCTATTTCTGTAAATACATGGACGCATATCGCCGCAGTTTTTGATATAGCAAACAAACAAATGTTCGTGTATAAGGATGGCGTGCTTTTGGGTTCAAGAGCGCTCCCTGCTACGGTGTTGTCAACGACCAATATCGCTGATCTATCTGTCGGGGGGCATAAATCATCGTCGACAGGTGGTGTTGGACAGGCTTTCACTGGTGAGATAGCGCGATTGCGTTTCTATAAAAAGACGCTCAGTCCGGAAGAGGTCATAGGGGATATGTTGTCCGTTCGGGTTACCGCGGAAACACCCGGGTTAGTAGCCGCCTATGATCTGAAAAAGGTACTGGGTAGTGGTACTAATCTGACGATTGAGGATATAAAAGGCAATCATCCGGCGGTATTGCATGGCTTTAGCAGACCGTAGAATAAATTGAAAAAACAAATTATACAGATGAAAACTATTTTATTGAACTTGCTATGTATGTTCGTCCTTTTGGATGTGACATCATGCGCGAAGAAAACAGATGAGCCAGATACAAATGGTGAAGGGAATGCGCTATCGGTTAATTTGATATTACCGAATGTGGCAGCATCGGGGTCCACAGTACAAATACAGGGCAATGGATTTGGCAGCAATCCTGAAGGTATACAGGTAAAATTTGGAGAGGTAATGGGCGAAGTATTAGATCTATCTGATGGTGTTATTTCGGTGAAAGTTCCGGAGTTGGCTGAGGGGGCAAAGATCAATGTATCTGTATTGGTTGGAGGTCAAACCTCTAACATAAAGTCATTCCGTGTGCGAAAAATAGGAGAGCTTGTCCTAGCAGAAAAAGATACCTTAGAATGGACAGAAAATAAAAGTCCCAATATAGCAGTTATTAAAGCCGGTATACCTGCTTACGACGAGCAGGTGGTGAAATATATCCGTAATGGGCGCCAATTGTTAGAGGTAGAATTGAGTGAACCGGTTATCGTCGCAGTGGCAGATCGGGAATTACCCTGGGGTTTTTTCAATTTTCCCGGTATACGACGCTCATTGTCCGGTCAGCAGATATCTGTCAGCTGGAGCATGAGCCACGACAATGCCGAGAGTTATGGCCAGGCAGTGAGCGGTAATAGTGCGGTATCCAGTGACGAAGGAGCAACATGGACACGCGTGGAAAGAGCCCCTACTGGCGGAGGGATATTATTGAGCAATGGAGATCGTATTACGGTTTCTACCCCTGCGGCCATTCCCATAGGTGATCTTGACCTTCCGCCTGTCTTGGCCACTTTCCAGGACGGATCGAATTATGACCGCCTTTTTCGAATTTATGAATACGATAAATTGCCTTTGCAGGTGCAAGGTACGTATCAACACCGAATCAAGAGCGGGACTACTGCTTGGGTTGCCGAGCGGGGAACTTTGGTACATCCAAATCTAGCCCGCTATTCGGATGGCAATCTTTTTCCCGTGGTATGGTGGGGTGATATGCATGAATTATCTGATGGAATATACAGGGGGACATACCCTACTTACGAAACTAAGCCAGGTGGAGGGATTGACGCATCGGGCGTGACCTTTTATAAATCTACGGATTTAGGGTTAACATGGATTAAACAAGGGAATATACCTTATCAACCCGATCTGATGTTAGATCCTAACGGCAATAAACGTAAAGCATTTGGATGGACTGAGCCGGCATTTGCAGCGCTGAAGAACGGTACGTTTTTGTCGGTGTTGCGCACACAGGATGGCTTTGGTGAAAGCCCCATGTATGTAAGTACCTCTACCAATAAGGGGGTAAGCTGGACCAAGCCGAAGGTATTTACCGGTGCCGGTGTATTGCCAAAACTTCTGGAGCTGGACAATGAGGTCGTGGCATTGGCCTCCGGCAGACCCGGTGTACAGTTGCGTTTTATGCTGAATAATAATGCCGATGACTGGTCTGAACCTTTTGAGATGCTGCCATGGGTGCCCAATGAGACTTTCTCCTGTGGATACACCGGATTTCTGAAAGTGGATGACAATAGCTTTCTTATTGTGTATTCTGATTTCTGGCACCGGACGCCTGAGGGTGAAAGACGCAAGGCAATTAAAGTAAGGAAGGTGACGGTGAAAAGGTTATAGTTATATTAGAAAACATTAAAATATGAGTAGAAGAAGTATTTACGGATTGTTCTTTTTATTGGTGGGGTGTAGTACGCAACAAGCAGTTGTCAACATACAGGATCATCGGCTGGATTTTGATGGGGCATCATTGAGGGAAGGTATTCCGGCCTATGGTAAGACCGAATATGTTTATCAGAAAGATGGAAAGAACAGTTTCAAAATAGATTTTGGCGAGCCTATCGTGGTTGCTGTTGCGGATAAACCTTACAAATGGGGCTTTTTTCAGTTCCCCGGATTATACTGGTCAGATCAAGGAGAAATTGTAGCCCGATGGAATATGGCAAACGATGATGCCGAGAGCTATGGAAAAGGAGGAAATGGATTCGCCGTTTCAAAAGACAAGGGCAAAACCTGGACGCAAACGGATAAACAGCCTATAGGAGGGGGACTAGCATTAGCGAACGGTGAATATATCCATGTCCATACCCCACCAGCTATTCCGATGAAAGACTTGCATTTACCCGAGCCTATTGCTACCGTTAAGGAAGCTTACGGACGTACATTCAGGTTTTGGAAAACGGAAGATCTACCTACAGAACTGCAGGGGGTATACATACAAAGGCGAACAAAGGGGGGGAGTGAATGGACAACGGAACATAATAATATCAGCGAACCGAATATGGTTCGGTATTCCGATAACAATTTACTGCCGATCGTGTGGTGGGGTGATATGAAGCTGGAGAAAGATGGTTCTATCGTCGCCGGCGTATACCCCGGCTTTACATTTGTAAACGGAACGGTGCCTCCTTCGGACGTCGCTTTTTATCGATCGCAGGATGGCGGGAGAAGTTGGTCATTCATTGGGCGTATCCCTTATCACTATGATCCGATAAAAGACCCCAAAGGAGGGCAAAGACATGCATTGGGATGGACGGAGCCGGCTTTTGAGATCTTGCAGGACGGTTCGTATCTGTCCGTGATACGGACAACCGACGGTTTGGGTAATAGTCCGATGTATTATAGCCGATCGACTGACCAAGGAAAAAGTTGGAGTAAACCTACTGCCTTTACCAAAGCCGGCGTCTTGCCCAAATTAAAGCAATTGGATAATGGAGCCTTGGTGTTGGCCTCCGGCCGACCGGGTTTACAGATACGTGTCGCTTTGGATGAAGAAGGAGAGGAATGGTCCGATCCCTTTGAAATGTTGCCCTGGTTAGACGGAGTGGATGGAAATACACTAACTTGTGGCTATCCCGAGTTATTGCAGACAGGAAAAGATAGGTTTTTATTGATTTATTCAGATTTCCAATATAAGACGTCCAACGGAGAGATCCGGAAAGCGATTAAAGTCCGTGAGATTACGGTAAAAAAGATGTAGACCTTTAATTCCCATCATGATTATGTATAAAATTTTTATTAGTATAATTTTAGTTGCGTTGAATCTGCAGGGGCTTTTTGCTCAACAGGGGGAAACCATCAATTATAATGACGATAAGGATGTAAAGCTGCTTTTTGACTACTACCATCATAATCTTCCCTCGACCAAGGTAGGAAATCATATCGTCACGGGGAGCTGGTTAGATTCGGATGGACGGTATGGTTGGAATGATTTCGTGCATACCAATACACTTGACCATGCTTATACTATCCTTTCCAAAGAGTATTCGATTTCCATGAGCCGGTCTCCATATAGTGAGCAGCTTTTGAAAGGTTTTGATGGCGTGGTAATTTTTGCGGCAGATAACCCGGACTTAATAGCTGGCGCTAAAGTGATCAGCGATCAAGAAATTTCTGTGTTAGAAAAGTTCGTGGAGGAAGGAGGAAGTTTGATGCTGATGTTGAATGCGATGGTAGAGGATCGTTTTAGTGAATCTTTTGAAACCAACCAGGTTAAAAAGTTGCTACGAAAGTTTGGGTTAGCATGGAACAATGACGATACCCATTATTCAGACAATATCATACCGTCAGGACATCCCTATTTCTATGATGTGCCCGTATTTCATTACGGCGCGGGATGTACCCTTAACATACTGCCGGAAGCAGAAAATCCGGAAGTTTTATTGGATGTCTACTCGGATAGTACGTACACCGATCGTTCTGTATCTGGGCCTGGTATCGTGATGGTTCGCCCCGGGAAAGGAAAGGTAATACTGGTTGGTGATGCTGGTTCCTGGACGGGAAATATATCTCGACCATGGGCGGACAACGGAAAGATATTGCAGCAATTGTTTCGGTACATGAAACCTGACCAAGGCGTGCGTTCTGTAGATTATTCGACCTATCAATCCCTACAGTATGAAGTCAGTGTCGCGGGTTTACAAGCGGTCCCCGAGGCTAACTCTCTCGCTATGATATCTCACCCTGAATATAGACTTTTCATGCCGCGACCTACAACGCAGATGCCATATTTTGAGGCTTCTGCAACGGTGGATCTCGCGGTGCAAACAGATTCAGTCACAAATTCTTTTCTTTCGGATATCGCTATACATAATTTTAAGTGGTTTGATAAACCAGCCAAAGACAACGAAGGCCAAAAGATTGCTATGCGGATAAACAGGCAGGGTAAAACTTCTGCTGTACAGACAGAAGGGAAATATGCACAATGGTTGGCGTCGGATATCGCTATATTGTCCGCATTGTTGCCGACAGATGGTCTGCGACCGGGAGATACGTGGCAATCGATAGAAAATATCAGGATTCCTGCTTTGCGCGCGACTGATTTACCGGCTGTAAAAATGAAAGAGCTGGATATCCACTATGAAAAAGATATATGGTATGAAGGTACACGCTGTCGATTGCTGGTGTCTTCTGGGGAAGCATGGCTGTCTGACTGGGGAATCACGGTGGAAGATATATTGCCGGAAGAAGAAATAAAGCGAGTAGGGGGCTCAAATTACCACTTTTTGAACGAGCGTGGGGGAAAGATTTTATTTAAACGTGAACAATGGGTGGATATGAATACGGGTGTCGTATTGGAGGGGCGGTTACAGACAAGAATAATTACCTGGATACAGGATAAACGAAGACCAATAGGCACGCGTAATCTTGATAAAGACAACGAGGCAATTGTTTCTATGGCAAATACGACAACATTTAAACTTAAACAATGAAAATAGGGTGAGTGAAATATTGTATCGGTAATTTACATAAAAGTAGTAGGTGGGGGAGCGGTTTACGTCTAAATTTGGTAATGTAATAATACTTATAATCAGCTCCCTTACAATTATGGTTAAAAATATACAATTGAATTTAAGCAAATCATCATCCGATAAAGAGGATACCATGAGTTCCAGTATGTATCTGAATCGGACAGCATTACTGTTATTTTTTGTTTGTTCCAGTTTCTTAGCGTATGCACAAACGATCGTTACAGGGAAGGTAGTAGATCAGGATAAAAAACCTGTATCAAGTGTAACTATTACAGAAAAGGGAACACAAAACGGAACGTTAACAGGAGAAGATGGAGCCTTTAGCTTAGCGGTAAACTCGAACCAAAGTATTTTGGTCATTAGCGCCATCGGAAAGAAAACCATCGAAGTGTCTGCATCTAGTTCTACACTTGCCGCTATCTCCCTTGAAAATGACGACACCAATATTGAGGAGGTATTAGTCGTAGGTTATGGTACGCAATCCAGGGAGACGTTAACAACAGCTATTTCCAAAATGGATGAAAAGGTGCTGGAGAATGTTTCCTTTGCCAATCCAGCATCAGCTTTACAAGGAACGGTGTCGGGTGTTCGTGTTCAAAGCACCTCCGGACAACCAGGTGCTGCACCGCGTGTAATTATTCGGGGTGGTACATCCATTAACAATCCAAATGGCGCTAGTCCTTTATACATCATCGATGGTGTTATCCGTTCGAACATGAACGATATCAACGCCGATGATATTGCTTCCATGCAAGTATTGAAAGATGCCGCCTCGACTTCCATTTACGGCGCTAGAGGGTCAAATGGTGTGGTTATCATCACCACCAAATCGGGCAATGCTAACCGTACGCAAATTGAGTACTCCTATAATTTGTCATCTTCGAACGTAGGTAAATTGTATGATATGGCTTCTGCTCGGGATTATATTTATTATTCTCGAGTTGGTGCGCAGGTGGCGGAGCGTAAAGTGCCGGGTTCCATCAATCTTTTAACGCAACCGACTGGTTTTGGCACAGGTAATGACTTGACCAACAATACCGGTTTTACAACACAATATTTAACGGATGCGAATAAACATAAATTGGATGAGGGATGGCAATCGATGACGGATCCGACCGATCCCAGTAAAACGATTATCTTCCAAGAAACCAATTGGCAGGATGTCTTATTCCAAAATAGTTTATCCCATGATCACCACCTGGCGGTATCTGGCGGTACAGACCGTGCTACCGTAAATGCAAGCATTGGTTACATGAAGAGTGATGGTATCGCCATTACGACTTTCTACGACCGTATTTCAGCGAACCTGAATTCGGACTTAAAGGTTAACGATAAATTGACGGTTAATGGCAAGATGATGTACAGTTATTCGACCAATAATGTTGTGTATAGCGATTCGGAGTTATTCTTTAGAGCAGCTAATCTAGCGCCAACCGCCAAGTACACTTTTGAAGACGGTACGTTAGCTCCAGGACAGGCTCGGAACACCGGTAATCCGGTTTATCATCTGCATAAAAGAGACAATAAAGCGGCTACGGAGAATTTAACATTAGCACTTTCTGCAGATTGGAAGCCAATTGAAGGGTTAACAGTTTCACCCCAGGTTTCCCTGTACAAAGTAACGGGTGATAATTATGTGTTTACCCATGCTTACCTGAATGGAGTTGGTAATGTCAATACAACCCGAGCTGCATCTTCTGCCTACAATAAAAATATGCAGACCCAAGCTGACCTAACGGCTAATTACATGAAAAGCTATGGGAACCATGCCTTTGAGGCTATGGTAGGTTTCTCTTACTTCCAAAGATATATATATGGCTTTAATGCATCTGGACAAGGAGCAGCAACGGATTTGATCCCTACTTTGAATGCATCTTCTACACCTGTTTCCGTAAATGGAAATGAAACCATATTTGCTATGGTAGGGTATTTCTCTCGCTTAAACTATAATTATGCGCAAAAGTACCTGCTTTCCGTAACGGCAAGATATGACGGGGCATCTAATCTGGGCGCCAACTACCGTTGGGGCTTTTTTCCGGGTGTTTCCATAGGATGGAATATGCATAAGGAAGATTTCTTTGCGAATGTACAACCTTATTTATCGACTTTGAAATTAAGAGCTAGTTATGGTGTGAATGGTAATATTTCAGGATTATCAGATTTCCATGCGCAAGGATCTTATGCTGTCGGTAGCCGTTATTTGGATGAATCTGCTGTACAGAATACCGTTTTGGCTAATCCTAACTTGAAATGGGAGCAATCCAAGACCTTAGATTTCGGGGTAGATTTAGGTTTTATGGATAATCGGTTCAACATCTTATTCGATTACTACAATAGAAGAACAGATGATTTGATCACAAACTTGACTTTACCCCCATCGACTGGATTCTCTAGCATTTCAACCAATTTGGGAAGCCTTCAAAATAAGGGTATTGAATTGGAATTGAATGCCGATATTTTACCCAGAACCTCTGCTTTAGGCTGGAATGTTGGTTTCAATATCTCCACGACCAAGACCAAAATCTTGAAACTACCTGACAATGGGGTATTGCATAATCGTGTGGGCGGTGTATATGTTTGGGATAACGCTTCAAATGGTTATGCTTGGATGGGTGGATTGCAAGAGGGAGGCCGTATAGGGGACTTCTACGGTTGGCAACAAGATGGTATCTATAGAACCGATGCTGAAGCTGCTAATGCGCCTGTGGATCTAACCATGCCTTTTGCAGATAAGACTAAATATGGAGGCGATGTGAATTATGCGGATTTAGATCGTAATGATACCCTAGATACACGTGATTTAACCTATCTGGGAAACCCCTATCCAACCGTAACGGGCGGTTTTTCTACTGCTGTAAACTATAAAGGTTTCTCGCTTTATGCGCGTATGGACTACACGAAAGGACATACGATCTATAACTATGCGAAAATCTTCCTAAGCGGCCTGTGGGCTCCAAACTTAAATATTCCGCAGGAAATGATTGATCGGGGATGGAAGCAAGATGGAGATATTGCGGAGCGCCCGCAATATATACCGGGAACAGCGAATTATAGTTATTGGAGAGGTAGTGCTTATCACTTATCTTCCACCAACTCTGCGTTCTACGAGAAAGGGGATTTCCTGACCCTACGTGAAGTGACCATCGCTTATCAAGTGCCTTCTGCATGGACCGAACGTGTTAAACTAAAAAACGTGCGTGTGAATGTGACCGGTAGTAATCTCTATTATTTCACAAAATATACAGGTATGAATCCAGAGGATGGCGGTACGGATCAAGGTCGTTATCCTATCCCTCGTAATTTCTCTGTTGGACTGAAAGCAGCATTTTAATTCGTACACGTAAATCAAACAGGGTTATGAAAAAATCAATCATAAAATTAAGTCTACTAGCAGCTGTACTTTCTTTTCAAACAGGCTGTAATACATCTTTAGAATTAGATCCTACGAGTGTGATCACCAATGAATCCTTCTGGAAAACGGAAGATGATGCACAAGGAGGAATAACAAGTTTATATGTCAAACAACGTAGTTTAGCAAGTTTAAATTTATTCATCTGGGGAGAGGCGCGCAGTGAGGTGATGGAATGGGGGAAAGTAAGTGGTACCCTGGATTACGATCGTTATTACCTGAATACGTTGAACAGCGTTTCTGCTGGTCCTTCCTGGCAAAACGTTTACTCGGCTATCAATGATGCAAATTTGGTCTTAAAGTACGTTCCGAATATTTCGTTTGCTAACGAGGCGAACAAAAATAACCTTTTAGCACAAGCCTATGTTTCCCGTGCATTCCTTTACTTTGTACTGGTAAAAACTTGGGGAGAAGTGCCTATCCGTACAGAACCGGTAGAAGGTGCAGAACCGGACGTAATCCAAAAAGCAAGATCATCTCAAGAACAAGTTTTCACGCTTATCAAAGATGATTTGGAAAAAGCGAATTCGCTGTTTTCCAGCTATGGTTTTATCAAAAGTAGAAACTACTGGTCTAAGGCTGGTGTCCAGGCATTGAAGGCTGATGTATACTTATGGACGGCCAAGAGATTAAATGGTGGAAATGCGGATTTCCAAACAGCGCTAACCGCTTGTGATGAAGTAGCGAAAGCAGATGTTTCTTTATTGCCTAATTATGCTGATCTATTCAAATATGGAAATAAGAACAACAAAGAAGTAATTATGGCTATTGGGAATAAGGAATTTGAAGTTGGGAATAATTATTTTGCAAATCTATATTCTTCCCGCTTGCCAAATGAGGTAGACCCAACGACCAATGAGATCATTGGCCAGACTTCAGGAGGTATGGTTTGGACGGTAACGGATTTGGCTAAGAACCAATTCAAAGATGGAGATTTACGAAAAGCAGCTTCGGTATTGGATATGCCGGCGCCTGGATTCTATCCGACCTTAATCTTAAAAGGTAGGGGAACATTAATTTCTGGCGTGCGTTATTTCACGAGTGATTTTGTGATCTACCGTTATGCGGATGTGCTGTTGATGAAAGCGGAAGCCAAAAATGGATTAGGTCAAGACCCTTCCACAGAAATGAACCTGGTGAGACAAAGAGCTTATGGAGCCGCTTATGAAGCCAATAGATTTGTAAATGGCAGTACCGTACAGAATGATCAAGCTATACTGCAAGAACGCTTATTGGAATTGATGTTTGAGGGTAAACGTTGGTGGGATTTGGTTCGTTTTAATAAAGCATTTGAACTCGTGCCTACCTTAGAAGGAAAGGCTAATCAGAAACACTTGGAATATTTCCCGATCTCGGAACAAGTATTAAGTTTGGAACCGTTGGTTGAACAAACTGATGGGTATTAATATCTATGGAATAGCATAACTATTGAACATGATGAAAAAAAATAAAATAGTCGGATTAGCCCTAGCCATGTTGCTTTCTTCGCAATTAGGTTTTGGACAATCGAGTACGATAAAGAAAGTTAAGGATATCATTGTCTATCAAGATACATTGTTTTATAATGCGTTTCCTTCGGTCATAAAAAAGAAAGATGGCGAATTCCTTGTCGCGTTCCGGCAAGCCCCCAATCGGCGTATATTCGGTACAGAGAAGATTTCGCATGTAGATCATAATAGCTATCTCGTCACGTTGAAATCCAAAGATGGCGAGCAGTGGTCTACATCTCCGGAATTACTCTATGCGCATGCATTTGGTGGATCGCAGGATCCCTGCCTGATACAACTGAAAGACGGTACATTGCTCTCGGCCAGCTATGGCTGGACAACCGTTGATAAACGTATAGAAAATCCGGAAAAACCCTTTTTTAATTCAGGTGGTTTTACGTTTCTGGGTGGATATCTCTTGCGGTCAACAGATAAAGGAAAGAGTTGGCAAGGGCCTTATTATCCACCGAACGTGCCAGATGAGATACATTATGACCCCTTCGGACAGCCGATGTCGGCCTATAATCGCGGAGCGTTGTACGAAACAAAAGATGGTCGTGTGTTGTGGGTAGTGGCTGCGCATGATCGCCCGGGCAAAACATCCAATTACTTGTTGATCTCACATGATAAGGGATTAACTTGGACGTATTCGGGCGTGGTGGCAAAGGATGACAAGATATCGTTCAATGAAACATCGGTTTATGAAACACCAAAAGGGGATATTGTGGCATTTATGCGCACGGCTAGGTATGATGATCAGGCCTGTATAGCACGTTCAACAGATGGGGGAAAGACATTCAAATGGGAAAGCATGGGATTTAAAGGACATCCTTTGCAGGCGATGCGATTACCAGACGATAGAGTTTTCGTAGTTTATGGATACAGACACCAACCCTTTGGCATTCGTGCCCGGATTTTAAATGCGGAGTGTACCGATTTTGCTACGGCTGAGGAATTTGTAATCCGGGAGGACGGTGGCAGTTGGGATATCGGTTATCCTTGGTCTGTACAATTGGACAAGAACAGGGTTTTGGTCGTTTATTATTATAATCAAGACGATGGCCCACGATACATTGCAGGTAGTATTTTGGAAGTGGAACCTCAAAAAGGTAAGTAAACGCATTCCAGAAGTGTTATACTAATTTGAATAAATACCATGAGAAATAGACATTTGAAATATGGCATATTGCTTGCCATAACCGTCTGCCTTATAGGATGTGGAAAAGGCAGCAGTCCGGATAACAAGGAGGAAACGCCCCCGCAGCCGGAAGAGGAACCAAAGGAAGAGGTTTCCGGTAACTATACGAATCCGGTTTTTGAGCCGATATTAGCTGATCCGACGGTTACGCGGGATCCCAGTACCGGCATTTTTTACGCCATTGGTACGTCAGACGATTGGGGTGACGGCAAAGGCCACCGGCTGATGCCAGTACTGAAGTCAACGGATCTGGTGAACTGGACGATCCTGGGCGATGCCTTTATATCCAAACCGACGTGGAAAAAAGAAAGGGAAAACGAAAGTTCTCTATGGGCAGGGGACCTCACCAGGGTCAATGGCATGTACTACCTTTATTATTCCTATTCTGCATGGGCAGACGCCAATCCCGCAATAGGCCTGGCCACCTCCCCCAGTCCGTCTGTACCGTTTGCGGATCAGGGCAAACTGTTTTTCACCAGTGAGGTTGGTGTGCCCAATTCCATCGATCCGCTGTATTGGGAAGAAGGAGAGAAAAAATATCTGTTTTGGGGGAGCTATAGTAATGCGGCTAATCAGGGTACGTACGGCATAGAACTGTCGGCAGACGGCAGATCGGTTCCTGACCTGAGCAAAAAGTTTAAGATTGCCGCAGGAGATTTCGAAGCGGTCGTGCTGCACAAACGGGATGGATATTACTATTTCTTTGGGTCAAGAGGGCACTGCTGTGACGGTGCAGCCAGTACATACCATGTCCGGATTGCCCGGTCCACAACGCTCGCAGGACCCTATCTGGACAAAAACGGAAAGGATATCCGGGAACGTGGAAATGGGACATTATTTCTACAGGGCAACGAGGTGTATGCCGGTCCCGGTCACAATGCACGTTTGATCGCCGATGATGAGGGTACGGACTGGTTTATATACCATGCAATAGATAAAGAAAAGGCAAAAGTTTCTAGCGGGGCGACCCGAAGGGTACTGATGCTGGATAAGGTAACCTGGACGGATGGATGGCCTGTGATTGAAGGGAACTCACCCAGTGTGGCTGAAAAACCAGCACCGGTATTTAAGAAGAAATAAACAGATTCACAAGGATACGGTAGCGTAAGATAAACCGAAAATATGGCAAAGATTTTTTATTTCCTCGTATTTATTTTTTTCTGTTTTAAAGTGGGTGCGCAGGAATCCGATCAGCAACTATCACTGATTCCGCAGCCTTTGCAAATGGAGCAGCATGCTGGCTATTTCAAGTTGGATCGGAACGTAACGGTTAAAGCCGATGGGACAGACGCCGAGCTTGATAAACTGGCTGATCTTTTTCTTCAGGGAGTATACGATCGTACGGGATTATCCCTAAAGAAAGGAAAATCAGATGAAAAAGGGAAATCCATCCTTTTCGAAATGGTACCCGATACGTTGGGCAATGAAGGCTACAGACTATCTGTTACCGATAAAGAACTCGTTGTCCAAGCCGCTAAAGCTAACGGTATATTCTATGGTATCCAGACCATCTACCAACTCCTCCCCACAGATCAACGGAAATCAATCCTACTGCCGTCCTTGTCTATCGTCGATAAACCGCGTTTTGGTTGGAGGGGATTGATGCTGGATGTGGGAAGATATTTCTATTCGGTGGAATATGTCAAGAAATTTATCGACTACCTCTCGATGCACAAGCTGAACGTGTTCCATTGGCACCTGACCGAGGATCACGGTTGGCGTATAGCGATAAAGAAATATCCCAGATTGACTGAAGTCGGTGCCTGGCGGTCGGGAACAAACTTCCAACCGGGGAACAACATTGACCATAATCCCCATGGTGGTTTTTATACACAGGAAGAGATTAAGGAAGTGGTAGCCTACGCCAAGGACCGTTATGTAACGGTAGTCCCTGAAATTGAGCTTCCCGGTCACTCGCTTGCAGCCTTGGCGGCTTATCCGGATCTGTCATGCACGGGTGGTCCCTTTCAGATACCGGAAAAATGGGGGATACAGGAAGATATTTACTGTGCGGGAAAAGAAGAAGTGTTTGTGTTTCTTGAAAACGTACTCGCGGAAGTGTTTGAACTTTTTCCAAGTGAAATTATCCATATTGGAGGCGATGAAGCACCCAAAAAACGCTGGTCGGCCTGTCCGCACTGTCAAAAGCGCATAAAGGAAGAAGGCCTTAAAGACGAACACGAACTGCAGAGTTACTTTATAACCCGAGTGGAAAGATTCTTGAATAGTAAGGGAAGAAAAATAATCGGGTGGGACGAGATACTGGAGGGTGGGCTAGCGCCTAATGCAGCGGTGATGTCGTGGCGTGGTACGAAAGGTGGGATAGCCGCAGCGAAGATGGGGCATCCGGTGGTGATGACGCCGACCTCACACATGTATTTTGATTATTTTCAAGGTGAGCCCTATCTGGAGCCTTACGCCATATGGGGGCATGTCCCACTGCGGAAAGTATATGGTTATGAACCCGTACCGGAAGAGCTTACCATTGAAGAACAGAAGTACATCTTGGGCGTGCAGGGAAATTTATGGAGCGAATTTATTCATTCACCAGAAATGAACGAATATATGACCTACCCCAGAGGGGCCGCACTGGCGGAGATCGCATGGAGCAATGCGGAACGGAAGGACTGGGAAGATTTTAAAAGACGCCTGGAAGAGCAATATAACCGTTATGAACAGAAAGGGATCAATTATTCTCGCAGTGCATACCAGGTTTATTTTGAAGTTACGGATGATGTAGGCCGTAATACGTCAACCGTTAACCTATTAACAGATAGTTATCAGCCGGAGATATATTATACATTGGATGGCAGTGAACCTACCCTTCAGTCGAGCCGGTTCGAAGGTCCATTTGAGGTGCCTATACATAAAACGGTTCGTGCAGCTACATTTAAAGATGGTCAACGGATCAGCCCGGTAAGTCTCCGGTCAATAGTGCATTTTTAAAGAAACAGACTATTTAAAGGATATGACAGGCTTCCGAATGGGTTTACTTTTATTGATTAGTATTCCTTTATGCAGCATAGGACAAACAAAAGAAATGGCTTTAGCAGACTTAAAATCACTTTTATATTCCGAAAAGGAATGGGTAAAGGTTCATGTAGCTGAATTTCTATTATGGGAGAATTGTTATGTGGATGAAGTACGGGTTGAATTTTTAAAAGAAGAGGAGCAGTTTGGCCATATTCCCAAGTATCGTATAGGTATTTGGCGTGTGTTGGTTCAGGCAGCTACAGATGAGAAAAATAAACAATATTGGATAGATAAGATTATGACGGCCTATCGTAATCCCGAGGGCGAGGATAGGCTTCATGCCATCGAAACACTAGCAAAGCTACAGGTCGGTGTGGTTCAGGATTTGCCAACCGGACTAGAAAGTTCCTTCCGGTTGTATTCGCTTTGGAACTATACGATAGGATCAGCGGAAAAAAAGCAAACAGTAAAGAATATGCTTCTCCAAGATTTGGTAAGTAATAAGCTAACAGAACTGGAAAGGCACGTAACGTCTTATATTCTTCGGTATATTGGTCCATTAGCAGAAGATGAATATAGGCAGGTAGAAGCTTGGATGAGGAAGGATGATTTGAAACCTGATTTGCGGAGTAATCTATTGGCAACGTTGTTGATCTCGGGGCCAGAAAGCCAGTCTGCCAATGTGATGCGGTCGTTAAAAGAAGAATTATACGCCATACGAAATGAAAGTGAAGCGATACCGCACATCATGACGGCATTGGCACAGAAAGGCGATGCTAACGACCGAAAAATTGTGGTGGATATGTATACGAATATGCGGGATATTGGTAGCAAGGATTATAATACTGATCTTCATGCTACAGCAGCGTATATGGTATTGAACGTGTTGAGAATTGTAAAATAGTACCAGTAATTCGTTAAATCGCATATCACAGAAGCAGGGCTATTCCCTTATATTTGTTCAGCACGCACTTTTAATGTGATATACATGACTAATCGAAAATACTATCCTTGGTTGCTTGTCGGACTCCTATGTGTTATAGGCTGCCTTAACTATCTGGATCGGATGATGATCGTCACGATGCGCAGCAGCATTATCGAGGAGATACCGATGACGGATGCACAGTTTGGGCTGTTGACGTCCGTCTTCCTATGGGTTTATGGTTTCTCCAGCCCTGTGGCAGGTTACATTGCCGATCGTTTTAATCGAAGCATCGTCATTATTGGTAGTTTATTCGTGTGGTCATTGGTTACCTGGTTGACCTCCCTCGCAACTTCATTTGAATATTTGTTAGCTGCGAGGGCATTGATGGGCATTAGTGAAGCTTTTTACATACCGGCGGCAATGGCACTGATTATGGACTGGCATTCGGACAGGACAAAATCTACCGCTGTTGGATTGCATGTAGGCGGGATTATGATCGGACAAAGTTTGGGGTTTATCGGTGGTTGGATTGCCGAAACACATACGTGGCATTATGCTTTTCATATTTTTGGCGTTATAGGCGTAGTCTACGCGGTGGCGTTGATTTTCTTATTGAAAGACCGCAAGAAATCATCCGTTAAAGCCGCCGTTTCCACGGATGAAATACCCGAAAAAATAGATTTTAAATTGGCGATACAGAGCCTATTCCGCAATCGAGCTTTTGTAATGGTTGTCGTGATATGGGGATTGGCAGGGGCGATCAGCTGGATGATAAACGGATGGCTACCGACCTATTATAAAGAACAGTTCAATCTCTCACAGACAGAAGCTGGTTTGTATTCCACAGCGTATTTTTTTCCGGTTATGCTTGTCGGTGTGATTTTAGGCGGAGCTATAGCGGATTGGTGGTCGAAGACAAATAGTAAAGCCCGGATATGGTTGCCGGCGATCGGCTTTATAATGGCTGTTCCGGCTGTATTTATCGCAAGTTATACAACCCTCTTATGGGCGACGGTAGGTGGTTTTCTGATATACGCACTGACACGGCCTTTCATTGACGCGAATATGATGCCTATTTTGGGAATGATTGCTGATAAGCGGTATCTTGCTACCGGCTACGGTTTTTTGAACCTCTGTAGTTGTATCATAGGAGGTGTGGGGATATATGCTGCAGGTGCACTACGGGACGGACAGGTAAACCTGAATGTCATTTTTCAAGTGGCCGCATTGAGCATGATTGTTTGTGCATTCCTGTTGTTCCGTTTGAAACCGAAAAACGAGGGTGATGAAATTGAAAAAATAACATAATGAGAAGAAGTAAGGTATTACAAAAATTGCGAACAGGCGAAACAGCAAGTTGCTTTAAGATTAATTTAAAAGACACACAATCTGTGGAAATAGCTGCTATCAGTGGATTCGACTGTATCTGGGTGGATTTGGAGCATATCGGCCAAGATTGGTCGGTTATCGCTTCCCACGTGTGGGCAACAAAAGCACATGACACTGATCTAATGGTGAGAGTGCCGAGAGGTGCCTATAGCGATTATATTAAACCGTTGGAATTGGATGCGACGGGTATTATGGTTCCGCATATCATGGGCGTAGAAGATGCAAAAAAAGTCATCCATACGGTACGGTTTTATCCGCAAGGAAAGCGACCAATTGATGGTGGAAATGCGGATGGTACGTATACGGCAATGGATTTCAATACGTATTTGGAAACAGCAAATCGCGAACGTTTTGTCGTATTACAGATTGAAGACCCTGAACCTTTGGATGAGTTGGAAGAAATTGCGCAACTCGAAGGTTTTGATATGCTTTTCTTCGGGCCCGGTGATTTCAGTCAAGGGATAGGTGCGCCTGGCCAATGGGATCATCCGCTTTTGCTCGAAACACGCAAACGTGTGGCGGAGGTAGCTCGCAAAAATGGCAAGTTCGCAGGTACGGTAGGTTCTTCGGCTAATTTACAGGAGTTGTTGGATATGGGATATGATTTTGTAAGTGTAGGAGCTGACGTCGTGGGGTTGACCAATTACTGTCGGGATATGGTAAAAACCTTTGGGGCATCCGTAGACGATAAAGGGAAGTCTTATTTGGAACAATAAATGATGAAAACAAGAATTCTAGGACGAACCGGTCTTTCTGTCTCCGAAATTGCTTTTGGTGGGGTAGAAATAGGAATGCCCTATGGTTTGGGAGCACACGAGATGCCAGATGAAGCATCTGCTATCCAGTTGTTGCAGAAGGCGGTGGAATCTGGCATTAATTTCTTTGATACTGCAAGACATTATGGTGAAAGCGAACGATTGATGGGATTGGCATTTCAAGATATTCGTGATCGGGTCATTTTGGCAACCAAATGTGTACATTTTAAAGATGAAGAAGGGAATATTCCTGCTTATCCGGAATTGAAGGCCATTGTTCGCGAATCCTTGGAAGAGAGTTTAAAAAACTTGAAAACGGATTATGTGGATGTATTCATGGTGCATTACGCGGACATGGATATCCTTCAAAATGAAGATGTGGCTCGTGTCTTTTCGGAAATACAGGGCGAAGGCCATGTTAAAAATATCGGAGTTTCGGTTTACAAAGTGGAAGAGACGGCTAAAGCGATACAATCAGGTATTTGGGATGCCATCCAACTACCATTCAATCTCATGGATCAATCGCACGGTGACTGTTTTCAATATGCGGATGAGAAAGGTGTAGGCATTATTGTTCGTTCTGTATTAATGCGGGGCATGTTGACAGAACGTAAGTTTAAGATGCATAAAGCATTGAAAGAGGTAGAAAACCATTTGGAAGCATATCGTGCGGTTGCGGAAGTACATTTTGATAACTTTCCGGCGTATGCCACTAAGTTTGCCTTGAAACATCCGCAAGTATCTAGCGTATTGGTCGGGATTGATAAAGAGGAATATTTGCATGCCAGTATTCGTAATCTGGAAGGGAATGCACTTTCAAACGAACTTTTTAAAGAATCACAGCAAATGAAATACCCCGATCCCTCATTTTTAAATCTCGCAGAATGGGATAGAAAGGGTTGGTTATGATAAGATTAGGCGTTTTGGGAATGAGCGAGGGAAATGCACATCCATATTCTTGGTCGGCTATTATCAATGGTTGTTTTGATGGACAAGAAATTGCGCGTGTTGGTTATCCGGCGGTTGCGGCCTATTTGGAGGCCAATAAAGATACATTAGGTATTCCAGAGGCGATGGTGACCCATGTGTGGTGCCAGGAAAGGGAGATCGCGGAAAGTATTGCCTGCTCATCCGGTATTGCCGAAGTCGTCGATAATATGGTGGATATGATCGGGAAGATCGATGCAGTTATTTTAGGGCGTGATGATCCGGAAAATCATGTAGCCATGTCAACGCCGTTTGTGGAAGCTGGTGTTCCGATTTTTATAGACAAACCATTGGCTTATTCACAAGATGATTTAGATTGGTTTGCTGCACAAGTGGAACAGGGAAACTTTATCATGTCCTGTTCGTCCATGCGCTATGCGAATGAATGTCGTATTGCAAAACAGGAATTGGGCGCATTGGGGAAAATCGAACTGGTTACGGCTGTAGGAAAGAAGGATTGGAAGAAATATGGTATTCATCTGTTGGAAGCTGTTTTTAGTGTGCTGGATGATCCGCACCCTAGCAGTGTACAACATATCGGCAAACCGGATAAAGAAATTGTGCATGTCCGCTTGGAGGATGGAACGGATGTAGTGCTACATCTATACCAACATGTTTCCGGAACTTTCCAAGCGACATTTTTCGGGCAACAGGGATGGAAGCTCGTGGATATTCGTAATTCCTATTCCATGTTTCGGGACAATATGATCGAGTTTGTGCGTTCAGTTCAGGAAGGAAAACCTCGGTTGGATTTTAAAAAGACACAGCAGTTGATGGCGATACTGATCGGCGCGAAGGAGAGCTACGACCAAGGAGGAAGAGTTGTTTTATTATAGCGTAAATGATTGTGCGCCATTGGCGTGGTAGGGGTAAACTTTTTTAAAATAAAAAGATGAACGTAAAAGAATTATTAAGTTTAAAGGATAAGGTTATTGTGGTTACCGGTGGATCGGGAAACTACGGGAAGTGTATTGTAGAAGGCTTAGCGGAAGCTGATGCGACAGTTATTACCACCTCCCGTGATTTACAACGGGCAGAGGCTACGGCGGCAGGATTCAGAGAACAGGGTTTGGACGTTCATGCTATGGCAGTCGATCAGGACGATTACGAATCGATGTTGGCATTAAAGAACAATATTTTGGCGCGTTACGGCAGATTGGATGGTTTTGTGAACAATGCGGTTTCCCGCCCTGTTAAAGGATACCGTGCACCTATCGAACAGTTTGAAGCGTCTATGCGCTCTAATGCTACTGGTATGTTTTTTTTGCTGCGTGAATTAAGCGATTTGATCATTCAATCGGGCGGAGGAAGTGTGGTAAGTATTGCATCCATGATGGGAATGAAGGGACCGGACTTGAGCAATTATGAAGGAACAACCGGAATGGGAGATTTGCCTGCGGACTACTTCTTTCATAATGCGGGATTGATTAACCTAACACGTTATATGGGCAAGATGTTGACGGGTAGAAATATACGGTTTAACTGTATTAGTCCGGGCGGATTATTCAATAACCAGCCGGAACAGTTTGTGACGAACTATTGTAAAAAAGTACCATTAGGCAGAATGGCCAATACAGATGATATTAAAGGATTAATTGTCTTGTTAATGTCGAAAGCTGGTGAATATATCAACGGTGAAAATATCCTACTGGATGGTGGATTGAATGCTTAAGCAATCATCGGCTCTGTTTCCAACGCCTTCCTATATTCTTTTGGTGTCATATCTTTAAGCCTTTTAAACTGCCGGTTGAAATTTGCTAAGTTGTTGAAACCACATTCATAGGCTACCGATATAATCGTTTTATCCCTATCTGCCAAAAGCTTGCATACATGACCAATACGTATGGCGTTAAGGTATTCTACAAATGTCATCCTAAAGTGTTCTTTGAAGAAATTGCAGAACGTCGTCGTTGCCATATTGGCTTGGTCAGCGACTTCTTTGAGGGTGATATCCCGATGGAAATTACGTAAAATGTACTCGGTTATTTTACTGAACCTATCGGAATACATATCTCTGGTGTTTTCCATATAGGATGGGCTGGCAAGAAGTTCATATTCCGAACTGTTCGCTAGAATGTCAAATATTTCGAAAAGCGAGGAAAGTCGTTTCAACCCATTTTGGCGGGGCATGTCATTCATGATTTTTGTAATCCGATAACGCGTGTGTCCTAAGATAACCAGTCCTCTGTTGGAAAGATTAAGTGTTTTTTTTAAGGATTCAGCCTCCGGTAAGTTGAAAAAGGTTTCGCCTAAGAAATCTTCGAGAAAGTGTACGACCACAGCGTCAGCAGTTTCTGTATTTTCTTTTTCGAAGTATTTTTGATCGTTTACCCATACGTGAGGGAGGGAGGGACCCATTAATACAAGATCTCCCTCTAAAAATGTGCCTATATGATCTCCAACCATACGGCGGCCGCTACTTTTGTTAACCAGAACAAACTCATATTCCGGATGATAATGCCACGGACAAGGAAAATACAGACCTTGCTCTTTAAATACGATGAATGATTTATCAAACTCTTTCGGTAGTCTATATTCTACGGCTTTCATAACGTTTGTTTATGTGGGTGTATGATACTAATTTACATGTTTTGAGTTAACGAAACAACAATCAGATGTTGTTTTTGAAAAATAAGATTATACATGTAAAAAATTCTATTATAGATTATTCTTGCTAACGTGGTTTACGGTGTAATGTTGGAGTTTGTTTGTTCATTCTTTTCAAAAATGTACTAAACCATAAAATTTTGGTATTTTTGTATATGATTTCAAAATGGACTCCTTTTTTGGTTATACTGGCTGTAGCCATGTTGAGTATCTTCTGTTATACAGAGGTATCCGCGCAATGTGCTATGTGTTCCTTGAACGCGGAAAACAGTGCAGCTAACGGTAACACACAGGGAAAAGGCCTGAATGACGGCATCCTCTTCCTGTTGGCTATTCCCTATTTGATTGCCATAGGAATCGGTATATTATGGTATAAAAAATATCGTAAGAACAATTCGAAAAAGGTTTCACCGTTCGGAGAACAAATCTAATTACATGGCGACATCTAGGTTTACAGCAATGGTGCAGTCTAAATGCCCGAAGTGTAGAGTTGGAAAGGTATTTGAGGGGCCTGTATACGGCTTTAAAAAGCAGAAAATGCATGAGCATTGTCCTCATTGCGGATTAAAGTTTGAGGTAGAACCGGGTTACTTTTATGCGGCTATGTATGTGAGCTATGCTTTTTCCGTAGGAGAGGTGGTTACGTTGGGTTTAACAACCGCTATGTTGACGCACAGTGAATCGCCTTGGGTATATGTTTCTGTTCTTTTTGCGGCCATATTGATCTTTGCACCTTTTAACCTTCGATATTCTCGCTTGGTGTTATTGCATTACCTTTCACCCAAAATCGTATATAACCCAGCTTACCAAGAGGCACTGGATAAAGGGATAGATTAATGCTTTGTTTAATTCGTTATTCTAACGATAGATATTGCATCTTGCTTTCAAAAATGAAAGCTTTCTCGGGGTGATGGGTCGTCAAATACGTCTGTACTTCGGCTACTACATCTTCTTGGAACTTAAGGATTACAGTATCGTCCGCAGCCAAAAGTTGTACACAATAGGTAGTCCCTTCGTGTGGAGAATCCAACATTTTCAAAAAATTTATTTCGTAGGTGCTTGTGCGTAAGTGGGACTTCAGCCAATTAACAACTTGATCGTGACTACGATCCTCAATAATAATAGAGATGTTATATAAAATCATCCGTAAAGATAACAAATTATGCGTAATGCGTGATGCGTACTCGTGATGAGCCTGCCTGCCGTAAGTAGATGAAAAATAAGGATTAACCGGTTAGGAAATAGAAGTGCTTTTCGTGTAAAAATAAGGTTGCACATAGCTTATTATTATAAAAAAATAACAATATTTGAAATTGCAATAGGATTGGAATATGTTTAGATGTTTGCTTTGGATATTTGCTGTGTGTTTGTTTGTTGTTTCAGTTTCATGTGGAAATAAACAAAGTACGAACAAATTAATCCCCATTGAAGATTTTTTTGTCAAGCCCGAAAAAAGTAGTTTCAAAATATCACCTGATGGTCATAGGATTGCTTATTTGGGTATAGACGACCATTGTAAGAATATTTTTGTTTTGGATTTGCAGGACAAAAATAAATCAAAGCAACTTACCTATCAATCAGATATGAATGTTCAGTATTTTTTCTGGGCTTCCGATTCCTTGATTGTATATTCCAATAGTCATTCACCGCAAGATAGTTTACGCATATATAGTATCTTGGTCGATTCCGAAAAAAATACGCTGTTATTGCCCGTGAAGAAAGCCAAACTACGCTGGCTAGCCCCACACACAACCCATCTTAATTATTTGCTTGCGACCTTAAACGATCGAGATTCGACGACATTCGACCTGTATAAAATTTTTGTAGATGGTTCCGCCCCACAGCTGTTAACGCGTAACCCCGGTAACATTTCTAAATGGTTTGCTTCGCCGGACGGAAAAGTGAGGTTGGCAATGACCAATGATAGTGTACAGGAAAGCATTTTGTACAGAGCTGATGAAAATATGCCTTTTCAAGAGGTCGCTAATACAGATTACCAAACATCAATAAGGCCTTTGGGGTTTGTAAAGGATTCCCATACCCATATTTATGCTTTATCTAACCACAACAGAGATCGACTTTCGTTGGTGGAATATAATGTATCTACCGGAGAAGAAGAGCAATTAATATTTGAAAACGAGGAAGTAGATCTGGAATCGGCTGGGTATTCCGACCATTTGCAGGAGCTTATTTATAGTCAATATACGATTAACAAGGTAAAAAGGCATTTCTTCGATCCGACCTTTCAACAATATTTTGATAAGTTATCTGCTAAATTTGATAACCAATCTATGGATATTTTGGATACCGATACGAGTATGCATCATTGGATTGTTAAAATTTATACCGATGTGCATGCCGGTGGAATTTATCATTATAATGTTTTAAATGATACAGCGGAGTTGCTGGAAGAAATGAACCCAAAATTATCAAAGGCAACTTTGTCTCCGAAAGAAGCTGTTAGTTTTCAAAGCCGGGATGGACTGACATTGCATGGGTATCTTACTTATCCGTTAATTGGAAAGCGGGAAAAGTTACCGGTAGTGGTGTTGGTACATGATGGGCCATATCGTCGTGAAACCAGTAATTTTGATGCGGAGGTACAGTTTTTGGCCAATAGAGGTTATCTGGTTTTTCAATTAAATTATAGAGGTTCGGCTGGTTACGGGAAGAATTTTTGGGCAGCTGGTTTTAAAGAATGGGGAGGGAAAATACAAGCCGACATGATCGATGGTGTTACCTGGTTGATACATCAAGGAATCGTTGACAAAAATAGAGTCGCCATCATGGGGAGTGGTTTTGGAGGATATTCAGCGCTACATGCGGCTACCTACAACTCTTCCTTTTATAAGTGCGCTATCTCGATGTCGGGATATACAAACCTTTTTACCTATTTCCGGGAAATTCCGCCTCATCATCAACAGTATGTTCGCCTATTTTATAAAATAATCGGTAATCCGAGTAGCGAATATGAGATGTTTAAGGCGATCTCACCGGTTTTTCATGCGGATAAAGTAAAGATTCCTGTGCTTTTTGCACAAGGCGGAAAAGATAGATTTAGTTCGTTGACGGACGCGAACCAGTTTGTGCAAAAATTAAAAAACAATAACGTGCCGATTAAGTATATATATAGAGAAGAGGAGGGAAGGCGCTTTAAAAGTGAAGAAAACATTATAAACTATTATCAGGAAGTAGAGGACTTCTTGAACAAGTATCTATAAGCAGCATGGCGTATAACCAGCTTAAATACCGAAAGAACTTTGGGTTGCTGATTGCCTTTGTAATATTGGTGACGATGTTATTTGGTGTCGCTATGTTCGCTGCACGATCCATGATAGCAAATTTTATTGAAACAGAATTCAATAATAGAAAAGTAGAGGTGTTCGATCGTTCGGTACAACCCTTTCATGAGTTCTTTAATGACAAAATTCCAGAGATATCGTATTATCAGGGGTATTTGGATTCTGTAAAAGCAGCATCTTACGTCAGTGATGTGATTCGGAAATATGCTTTCGTCGATCGTGTGCTGTTTTACGATATCACTATTACCAACTCTGATTCTATAGAGACTGGGATTAAATATAATCATTTACTGGTTTATCCAAAAAGTATAACGTCCTTTCATTTAGATAAAGACAATAGACTTATTGCCCAACGTCCTGAAAATACACTGACACGGGCTTATATAGATGACTTTAATACGATGGTGTTAAAGTTTGTTGGTTTCTTGGATCGGGTAAATGAATCGACCAGTATGTCGGACAACGATATCTATCGGGTTTTTTATACGTTGAATCCCGGAAAGGTGACCTACATGAATATTCCGCGTATTTCCGATTTGTTGGTTTATAAGCGTATGATGTCTGCTCCGGACACGACCGTTGTCGCCTATGATCAGGATATGTTTATGTTCTTAATTGATCCAAGCAAGATCCAGATTAAAAACGTCGCTTTAAATTTATATGAAAAAATAGAGATTTTACCTATTGTATCGGGTAGTGTGAGCGATCAGCATTTCTATCTCCAGACAGAACTTCCCCTTCCAGGGGCATTGTCCGATTATAAATTGCAGTATACAAGTTCCGAGGAGTTTTTTAACAAAGAAATTAACAGGCGGTTTTTGCCGGTTAGCCTGGGCATATCAGCGGTATACCTTATATTGATTTTGATTGCCTATCTGATTTATCGGAATGTAACTATTAACAGTAGATTGTTTCAATTACAATATGATTTTATCAATAATCTAACACATGAGTTTAAAACACCAGTCAGTGTGATCAAGATTGCGGGAAACAACATTCAGAGCAGCGAGAAGTTGTCGGCAGAGGAGCAACGTATGTATGGGAAGATTTTGGACCAGGAAGCGGATAAATTAAACAGTTTGATGAATAAGTTATTATCATTTGCACAAATTGAAAATAAATCTATCAAACCTAATAAAGAAGAGGTGGGAGTAGAGGAGTTTTGCGAACCAATTTTTGAAGCAGTGAGATTAAAATATGCTGATTTAAACTTTTCCTATGCTATCGATGTCCAAAACAATATGGTCGTGGATACAACGCTTTTGTTGAGTGTGTTTCAAAATTTGATTGATAATGCCTATAAATATTCGGAGCCACAGCGTAAGTTCCTACATATCGATGTACAACAAAACAAGAAAAATTTTGTTATAAAATTTAAAGATAAAGGGATAGGCATAAATAAAAAGGAATTTAATAGTATTTTTAAAAAATTTTATAGAGTAAAGAACCAATTCAACCAACAAGGAAGCATTGGTTTAGGTTTAGCGTTCTGCAAGGAAATTGTAGATTTCATGGGGGGAGAGATTAAAGTAGATAGTATGCCGGGTCAAGGTACTACTTTTACATTACTCTTGCCGCTAGGACCAAAAAGAACTAAATAATATTATGAGTAAAGATATCACGATTGCTGTAATAGAAGACGACGAAAATTTGCGTTTTTTGGTAGCACACCGCTTGCAAACAGAAGGATATAAGGTTCTTCAGGCAGCTAATGGCTTGGAAGCTGAAGAGCAAATACTACAAGAGAAGCCTGATGTGGTTCTCCTTGATTGGATGCTTCCGGGAAAAGAAGGTATTGATGTATGTGAATCTGTCCGCAAAGCTGGTTTTGAGAATATCATTATCATGATGACGGCTAAGTCGCAGGATGTGGACAAGATTGATGCTTATAGCTATGGTGTAACCGATTACATTACGAAACCCTTTAATATGGATGTGTTGGTGGCCATGATTGAAAACAAAGTACGGTTCTTTTTGCCGAAAAACAACGATGTTTATACGTTTGGTAAAACAGAGCACCACCCCACCATACATTCTTTGGTAAGAGACGGACGGAAAATAGAATTGACGATATTGGAAAATCGGATATTGCTGTATTTTCTTCAAAATGTCGGAAAGGAAATTACACGCGAGGAACTTATGGAGGTTGTTTGGGGCTATAGTTCCAACGTAAACACGCGAACCCTAGATATGCATGTGGTACGTCTTCGCAAAAAAATCGAAACGAATCCAGATAAGCCACATTATTTACAGACTGTCCGCGGATTGGGGTATAAATTTGTCGATACAGACGAGCAAGAATAACAAAAGAAATTTGCTTTTTTAGAAGTTGCTTGCTATCTTAGCAAACAGTGAGCAAGACCATGTTGTCCTGACAAAGGGCGGTATGGTCTTGTCTTTTTTTTAATTTTTTTTTGGAACAAATAATGTAAAAATATGGCAGAAGTAACTTATTACACACAAGAGGGATTAGATAAGCTGAAGCAAGAGTTACAGTATCTAAAAACGGAAGGCCGCGCAAATATCGCAAAAGCGATAGCAGAGGCAAGGGATAAGGGAGATTTATCCGAAAATGCAGAATATGATGCTGCAAAAGAAGCACAGGGGTTGCATGAAGCAAAGATCGCTAAGTTAGAAGGTGTCTTAGCTAGTGCTCGCCTAATTGACGAATCTAATCTAGACACGTCAAAGGTATTGGCTTTATCCTATGTCAAAATTAAAAACAAGAAAAACAATGCCGTAATGACGTATCAGCTGGTTTCGGAGACGGAAGCTGACTTGAAGGCCGGGAAGATTTCGGTGAAATCACCCATTGCACAAGGGCTTCTTGGTAAATCTGTAGGAGAGGTTGCTCAAGTAGAAGCGCCGGCGGGTGTCATGGAGTTTGAAATCTTGGAAATTTCAAGATAAAAAGATGAACGGTTATGTGCGGTTTCTGCCATAACCGCACATCGTTTAAAGAAGATAATTTGAAACGGTTGCTAAATCTTGCAACCGTTTTTTTATATTTCCTCTAAGAATAAAGTCTTTGATGGCAGAGGAGAATTACATAAATTCATTTTATATGTGACGCATTATATTGCACATAAAAGTGAATTTATGTAAGTTTGTTTGTTTTTTCTTTAAAAAAGATAAAAGATGTCAACAATTTTTTCAAAGATAGTGTCGGGTGAGATCCCTGCTTATAAAGTAGCAGAAAGTATCGATTATTTAGCTTTTTTGGATATCAGTCCTTTAGCTAAAGGCCATGTATTGGTTATCCCTAAAAAAGAAACAGATTATATCTTTGATATTAATGACGACGAATACATGGGTATGTGGGTGTTTGCGAAGATTGTAGCTCAAGGTGTAAAAAACGTTTTTCCTTGCCGAAAAGTAGGAATTGCTGTAGTCGGTTTGGAGGTAGCACATGCTCATATTCATTTAATCCCTTTAAATGAAGTGGACGACATGAACTTTGCCCGTCCTAAATTGAGCTTGTCAAATGATGAAATGACGAAAATAGCTGAAGATATTAGGGAAGCCATTTCGGAAGTGACGAATTCGTGATTAATAGTATCTAAACGAGAAACGAAAGATTTTAGATCGGCTTTTGCTGATAGACTAAATAGAAATTATGCAAGATTTGTGGCTGTCCTTTCAGCAATTGATGGATCCGGAATATTTATTAAGCCATGGCGGATTCTATATCGTAGTGCTGATTGTCTTTGCTGAAACAGGCCTATTCTTTGGCTTCTTTTTGCCCGGGGATTACTTGTTATTTTTAGCGGGCTTATTTTGTGCGTTAGGAAAAATTGATGTTGATATCGTAACCATGTATTTCGGGATTCTCGGAGCCGGAATTTTAGGGAACTTTACGGGTTATTGGTTTGGCTATCGAACGGGGCCCGTACTCTTCAAACGAAAAGATTCTCTTCTTTTCAAACGTAAATACGTCATTATGGCGGAAGAATTTTATCAAAAATATGGGGGGACCGCGTTAATTATAGGGCGCTTTGTGCCGATCGTTCGTACTTTTGCACCCATATTTGCGGGTGTCGTGAAATTGAATTTTCGAAAATTTATTTTCTATAACGTCGCGGGTGCACTTTTATGGGTTAGCTTGTTGACCTTGACCGGATATTTTCTGGGGGTTAAGTTTCCCGCCATTATCAATTATGTAGAATATATCATTGTTGGATTGATAGTTATCGCCTTTTTACCCATTGTTATCGCATTGCTTAAAAGGTGGCTAAAGAATAGGAAAAAAGAAACAAATAAAACAAACAGTAATAACAGTAACGTTAATTAATTAATGAACAAACAACATCCTTGGCATCAGATAGCTCCTGGGAGCGACGTGCCAAATTCGGTCAATGCCATCATTGAAATTACAAACGGCTCAAAGGGGAAGTATGAATTAGATAAAGAAACAGGTCTTCTTTTATTGGACCGTGTTTTAAGTTCGTCTGTTATATATCCTGCTAATTATGGTTTTATCCCACAAACTTATTGTGACGATAAGGACCCGTTGGATATCTTGGTGATATGCTCGGTAGATATTTTACCAATGACATTGGTAGAGGCTAAGGTAATCGGTGTGATGAATATGGTTGACGGCGGAGAACAGGATGATAAAATTATTGCTGTAGCGAAGCACGACCCTAAGTATAGCTATCTGAATCATATGGAAGATTTAGCACCGCATATCATGAAGGAAATCGTTCAGTTTTTTGAAAGCTACAAAGCGCTTGAAAAGAAAAAAGTGAGTGTAGACGGTATCCACGGTCGCGAGCGTGCACAGGAAATCTTATTGGAAAGTATCGAATTGTATAAAAAAGAATTCGGTAACAAATAATTTTTAGCATGGCTATCGATGTTTTTTGGACGGTATTTTTGGTTTTGGCTAATGGTTTTTTCGTAGCTGCGGAATTTGCAATTGTCAAAGTTCGGGCTTCACAGATTGAGCTACAAGCAAAGTCGGGAAGTAAAGTCGCCAAAATTGCCAAGAATATCACCGAACACTTAGATGGTTATTTAGCCGCTACACAGCTAGGTATTACACTGGCCTCTCTTGCACTCGGATGGGTGGGAGAGGCGGTGATGACACGTATTGTCCATGAATTTTTTGGGCTGTTCAATGTCGAACTGACCGGAACAATAGCGAAAAACTTGGGACATGTTCTTGCTTTTAGTATTATTACCTTTTTGCATATCGTCTTTGGTGAACTGGCACCGAAATCCATTGCCATACAACGTCCCGTAGCGACAACCATGAGGATTGCGGCACCACTTCAGTTTTTTTATTATATTTTCAGACCAATTATTTGGTTACTCAATGGGTTTGCTAATTTCTTATTACGCTTAATTGGCATAGAAGTTAACGCCCACGAAGCCCATCACTCTTCCGAAGAGTTACAATATCTGTTAGAAAAAGGGAAAGAAAGTGGTGCGCTGAATAATGCGGAACATGAACTCATTAAGAACGTTTTTGATTTTAATGAACGTATTGTGAAGAATATCATGGTTCCACGTACCAAGATTGTTGCGGTAGAGATTACAGATACGGCCGAAGAACTCATTACTACAGCTACCGAGGAAGGCTATTCCCGTATCCCAATCTATGATGACAATATAGATCAGATTGTCGGCATTGTCCACACGAAGGATTTATTACCCATTATTGTACAGGGTAAGGAAGTTATCTTAAAAAATATTATACGTAAACCCTATTTTATCCCGGAGACGAAGAAAATAAACGATTTGATGGCTGAATTCCAGCAAAAACGAATTCAAATTGCTATCGTTTTGGATGAATTTGGGGGTACGGCAGGAATGGTGACATTAGAGGACATCGTAGAGGAATTAGTTGGCGAGATTCAAGATGAGTATGATGAAGAAACACCGGTTGTGGAAAAGATTTCGGAAACAGAGTATATGGTGGATGCCGGTGCAAGCGTACATGATGTTAACGGATACTTACCGTTAGAGTTACCCGAAAGTTCTGACTATGATACCATGGCGGGTTTAGTAAGCCATTATTTTGAGAAAATCCCTGATGTTGGTGAGGTGCGGGAAGCAGCAGGATATTCATTCACTATTATCAAGAAAACGCAACAAAACATTGAATTTGTGAAATTGGAATTGATGGAGACGCCATACGATGATATTGATGAAGATTAAATAAAGTATGCATCTATTTTATACACCTACTATTGAGCCGCATTATACGGAGTTTATGCTCACGGAAGATGAAAGTAAGCA
Source organism: Sphingobacterium micropteri (assembly GCF_014692515.1). GTDB lineage: Bacteria > Bacteroidota > Bacteroidia > Sphingobacteriales > Sphingobacteriaceae > Sphingobacterium > Sphingobacterium micropteri. The sequence continues at coordinate 253,318 of NZ_JACOIK010000005.1, forward strand.
TGCTATTCGCGTGTTGCGCTTAACGGCTGGGGATGAAATATACTTAGTTGATGGCGTCGGAGGATGGTATACGGCCAAAATCCTGGATCCACATCCTAAGCGGACTACATTGTCTATATTGCACGTAGAGCAGGATTATGAAAAGCCAGCTTATTATTTGCATGTGGCCGTCGCGCCTACAAAAAATATGGATAGGATGGAATGGTTTTTGGAAAAAGCTACAGAAGTTGGGATACAGGAAATTACACCTATTGTCTCGTCCCATTCAGAGCGGAAGGAAGTGAAAAACGAACGTTTGCATAAAGTGGTGATTCCTGCTATGAAACAATCTCTCAAAGCCTATCTCCCCAAAGTCAATCCTGCTGTTTCCCTTCAGCAGTTTTTCGATCAGATAAAATCAGAAGAATATAAGACTAAGGCGATTGCGCACTGTGCCGATGGAGAAAGACAATATCTAGCTAATATTTGCTCCCCGGGGGAGAAATACTTGATCTTGATTGGTCCAGAAGGTGATTTTTCCGAGAATGAAATTGCGCAAGCGCTATCTTTAGGATATCAACCTGTTTCATTAGGAAACAGTCGTCTCCGTACCGAAACAGCTGCGGTAGCAAGTTGTTTAGAGATTGCGGTTTTAAACCGCTAATTCTTCATTTTTTTGTCTTGACACAAAAAAACGAAGCAAAACCGATCGAAGAGAGCTCATGGATACCAAAATAAACACGAATCCATAAAAAGGTCAAGACTTGCAAGGTTCCACTACCTTTACTGGTCTATTCCTAAACAGAATGGAACTCCGTTCGGTCAAACAGCATTCTGTTTTTAACGGAATAGCCTTCGTAAAGCTGGCCGTGGAACAATGCTAGGTCGTGTTAATTCGCGACACGACCATCAATTATCGATCGCGTTCATATACGTAATGTACTATCCCTTCCTTAACCTTAATTGTCGCATCCGGATTTTTGACAACTGTAGAAATCCTCTCCTTGCACTTTCCCGTCCTGTCAAACATCCGAAGAGACGAGGTTTTATGAACAAATGTTTATTTTGGTGTTCATGAGCTCCCGTTGGTCGGTTTGCTTCTTTTTCACGGGGAAAAAGAAGATGAAAGAGTTTATATAAAGAAAACCTTTGTTTTATTTCACAATAACAGCATCAACAATCTGAATCTCTGCATTCCCTTTTAAAGGCTCCGGATTGAATACCATTTTTCCTTTTATCTTAATAGGTTCCTCGGTAAATCTTACCGATTCGCTTTTCATGAAGATTTCGACCATGGGTGGGATACCATTGCTTCCGCAGAAAGCACATTGCATAACAGGAAGTACAGAAAGCATAAATGTTTTGTGATTACGGCCGCTGTTTAAGGGTACCAGATAACCCGGAAGTTCCACTACTTTATTCTCTAATGTTTTTAAAGCAGGAGGGTAATGGGGCGTGTACACTTTTTTGTTGTTCTCCGTTGTCACTTTATACATCATCTTGTCGATCGCCTCCCACGTGCTGTTCATCATCGGCGTATGGTCGGGCGTGTTCATCTCCGGAAACTGCCCAATTTGGGCTTTTGCTATACCGAAGGTGAATAATGTAATAATGAATGTTAATATTGTTGTTTGCTTCATTTTTTTATTTGTTGTTATATGGTGACAAGGGTACTATTATTTATCTGCTAAAATCGTTGAAATGGATGTTTTGTAGGCTTTAATAGCTGGAATGATCGCCGCTAAAATGCCCAGAAGACAAGCAGCAAGTACTAAAATAAACTCTTGTCCGTGAATGTTAAAAGCCTCAATAAAATCGGCACTTTCTGTAGTATGTCGACCGATAGCATATAACGCCGCATGTCCAAGCAGTAAGCCTACTATTCCGCCCATTAATGTAATCACCAACCCTTCGACTAATACCAGACCGAAAAGTTTAGTTTTAGATGCACCCAAGGAGCGCATGACGGCAAGGTCATATTTTCGTTCTTTTAAGGCATTATAAAGGCTAATAAATACACTTAGACCAGCGATGATCATGATAATATAGGCTAATATCGCGAAGGAATCCAGCCCTACGCCCAATAAAGAAAACAAGCGGGTACTTTCGATAGCCGGCGATGCAGCCTGCATATCCGTAGATTCGTTAACCAATCTTGGGATAACGCCTAAAGCCGCTGGCGAGCTATATTTAATCAATAATGCGGTCACTTCCTCACCACGGTCTTCGAGCATATCCGCTCCAATACTCTTGACAAACATATCGTTCGGTTTTTCGGAAACCATTTCTTCATGGTTGTGGAGGTCGTCTTCATGATGCACATGATCGAGATGTTCGTGTGTTTTGTGATCATGTGTATGGTGGTCGTGGTCATGTTGGTGCTCATCTCGATGACTGTGGCCGTGATCGTGTCCGTCTTCATGGCTGTGCTCATCGGCATGCGGTTCCCCTTGTTCATGAGCGTGGTCGTGGTCGCCATGGTGGAGTCCATGCACATCCCATACGCTTTCTAAATTACATAGGATAAGGTTGTCTACAATGGATCCCGATTTTTCTAAAATGCCTACTATTTTAAAAGGATGGTCATCGTGTACGTGTCCATCTTCTGAAAGACCATGCGCGGTGAAAAATTCATCACCTATTCCCAAACCTCTTTTGCGCGCTACTTCGCTCCCTATCACCGCTTCAAAGGAATTTTTCCATAGCGCTCCGTTTTGTATAGTTAAACCATATAGTTCCAGATAAGATGGTTCTGTACCAATGACACGGTGTCCTTTGAAGTTGTCTCCTAACGAGATGGGAACTGCCATTTCGATGAAAGGATTTTCGCCAAGTTGCCTGGCTTGTGTCAACGCAATATTACCGGTAGGGTTATCCACATGATAAAGTGAACTCAGGATGAGCTGTAAAGGGCTTCCCTTTGCCCCAACGACAAGATCTATATTTTTTGTATTGTTTGTCAATTGCTTTTCAAAGGTGTCGCTTGTGATATAAATAACGCATAGGATAGCTACACCAAAAGCGGTGAGTAATATGCTGAGTAGGGTCGAGCCAAGTTCCTGTGTTATATTTTTCCAGACGAGTTGTAAATTATTCATGGCTACAGCTGATAGGAGTTCGTGAAATGATCTTTTATGCGCTTATCGTGGGTGGCGATGAGCAGGGTCGAGCCGAAGTTGCTGGCGATGTTGAACAGCAATTGTAACACCAAATCTGTGTTTTTATCATCTAATGATGCTGTAGGTTCGTCGGCCAATAATAGCCCCGGCCGATTAATGATTGCTCTAGCGATAGCAACACGTTGTTTTTGGCCTCGGCTCAGTTGGTTCGGCAATACATGTGCTTTATCTTTTAATTGTAGATAATCCAATAGCTCGGCAATAGTCTGCTCGTTCACCGGATTTTTGGCTAAGCGTTGTGCTAGCTTGATATTTTCTGTTACGGTGAGGTTTCGCAAAAGATGCGCCTCTTGAAATATAAAGCCGAGGTTCTTTGCCCGGAAAGCGTCTAGTGTCGCTCCGCTCATGGTATACAGCGAATCGTTCATAAGGTGAACCTCACCAGTAGTAGGTTTAGATAGACCACTTAGTAGATGCAAAAGCGTAGTCTTACCTGTTCCGGAATCGCCTAAGAGCAAGCTATGTTGGTTTTTTGCTATATGGATATCCGGAAATTCTAATTTAACACCCTGTGGATATTGGTAACTTAACCGGACGGACGATAGTATCGTATCTGCCATAGTGTTCTGTTTTTAAGGGACCAAATTACTAACTATTATACACAACTCCGAATAAACAAATGAGTGATGCTAGGATTTAACGAAAAAAATACAATCCGTTCGAACAGGAGTTAATAATTTATTAACAAACAAGTGATGTTTTAATAATCGGTTGTTAACAGTTAGCTAATATTATGCTCATAATATTGCAACATAATATTAACACATCATGATTAAGTTTAGTTATTATGTTGCTTTTGTCATTTTTGCACTGATTATTTCAGTCTCGACTATTAAAGCACAACAATTTGGAGTAAAGGGAAAAGTTTTGGATATCGAAACTTATCAACCTATTTCCGGAGTTAGTATCAAAATTGCGAACACCCAGTATGCGACATCTACGGACAATGCGGGGGAGTTTTCGATTACTTTACCCGAGAAACAAACGGAATATGTTCTTGTGAGTACGTTCGTCGGATATAATACAGATTCAACAACGTTCAACCTTGAACAGAGCGAATGGGAATTTGTTCCCGTGGCTTTGGTAAATGCGAACTCTACGTTAGATGAAGTCGTTATTACCAGAAGAAGGGAACGTGCGAGCGAAATCGTACTATTGGAAGAACGACGTTTGTCGAATTTGATGGTGGAGAAGATCGGTGCGCAGGAGTTGTCGAGGAAAGGCGTTGGCGATGCTGCATCTGCGTTAGCAAAAATGAGCGGGGTTTCCCGTGTAGAAGGAACGAATCAGGTTTATGTACGTGGACTGGGTGACCGCTATAATACGACTTCGTTTAATGGCCTGCCGATTCCATCGAATGACCCGGAGCGTAAGAATATTGATTTGGATCTCTTTACAACAGATATTGTAGAGTATGTAGCGATAGACAAAGTATATAGTAACTATATGTCGGGTGATTTTGCCGGAGGAAATGTAGATATCGCATCAAAAAGATATTCTGGCGACGGGATGTTGGAAGTGACTCTCGGAAGTAATATCAATACGAATGTCCTTGACCAATGGGATAATTTTTATCTGCAGCAAGGACCGACACACAGTGGGTTTGTGAATTATGGTGTTCCTAACGATCCATTGGGTGGATATAATTTCCAGAATAGTTTGAATCCGAAAAAGCAAACGCCGATTTTCGGGAATATTGGTTTACGAGGCGGGAAGTCCTTTAGTTTTTTTGATGGAAGTCGTCTGAACCTGTTTGCTGTAGCAAATTTTACGGGTGATTATAATTATAGAGAGGGTGTAAATAGACAATTGAGTTCGGGAGGAGAGCAGCTGAAAGATTTTGATCAGACACGTTATGAATACACGACGAACTCCACGGGAATGTTCAATGCAGAATATGTACTAAATCCAAGTCATCGATTTTCCTACAACTTCTTGTTTGTCAATTCATCCGATCAATCTGCTGATCATTATTACGGCTTTATCCGGGATATGGCGGAAAACGGAAGTGGAATGGTGCAACGTAACACCTTTCGACAAACGAAATTATTTGTTAATCAGCTTTTAGGTAACCATGTATTAACGGAGAAAATAGATGTAGACTGGGGGGTATCCTATAATAATGTGGTCAGTAGAATGCCCGATCGTACACAAAATATTACGCGTATGGATGATCAGCTAGGGTATCGGGTACTCGTGCAGAATCAGCAAGCGGATAATCACCATTATTTTCAAGATCTGACCGAAAATGAAATTGCATTTAACGTTGCGACACATTATAAACTAGGAGACGAGGCTCAAGGTCGTATATCGTTGGGATATAATGGTAAAATAAAAGAGCGGGATTTCGAGGATATTCAGTTTAACTTTAATATTAAAGAAGCGGGACGGCAGAGGGAAATCGATCCAAATAACCTCGATGCTTTTTTTAATGCCTCTAATTTTCATCCAGATATTTTTGAAATACGTGGCTTTAGGAGTACCCTTCCACAAACTTACGAAGGGAAGCAAAATATTCATGCCTTTTTTATCAATGGAGAATACAAACTGACGGATAAACTGACGGGGTTGTTGGGCTTACGCTATGAAAATATCATGCAATCCATTCAATATTCTACCGTTTTAGCGGATATCGGAACACCCAATACATTCAGACGGAACAGCATCCTGCCTAATCTAATCTTAAAATATGAGCTGGATGAAAAGCAAAATCTACGCTTAGGTGCCAGTAAAACTTACACCATGCCACAATTTAAAGAACGTGCCCGCTTTGAATATATGGATGTAACGGAAACTCGCGTGGGAAATCCAGATCTATATGCGTCGGAAGATTATAACCTGGACATTAAGTGGGAAATGTTCCCACGTTCGTCGGAGCTACTATCAGTCACCGCATTTGGGAAGTATATCAAAGATCCGATGAACCAAGTAACTTTAGCTTCATCAAGCAATGATGTTTCTTATCTAAATACGGGCGATTATGGAACCGTTTACGGTGTGGAAGTAGAGGTGAAGAAAGACTTGTTCTCTTTTGATAATGGCGATAGCAAACTGTCGGTAGGAGGGAACGCGGCTTATATGAAAACCGATCAGGAATTGGATGCCGACAAAGTAAGAAAAGAGAATGGATCGGCTTATAATATTAGTTTAACACATGATCAGGCAAGTTTTACAGGTGCTTCGGATTTTCTGATGAACGCCGATCTTTCTTTTATCAAAAAATGGAATAATGATTCGGATATCATGGCGACGGTTTTGTATAATCACTTCTCCGATCGGCTGTATTCTTTAGGGTCACAAGGAAGAGGTAACCAGCTTGATAAAGGCGTAGGAACATTGGATTTCATATTGAAGTATAGAATCAACCGACATCTTGGTGTCGATCTAGGAGCTAGAAATTTATTGGATCCAACCTACGAAAGGTTTCAGGAAAGCGCTAACGGACCGCTTACGGTACTTTCTTACAAGAGAGGTGTTCGCTTTTCGTTAGGTGTAAAATACACACTATAATACAACTTAATAAAAAGGTAATATTACGTTAATGTAATAGAAATTTAAACGATAGATATTTGTATTACTAAATTTTAATAATTAGAGAGATGATGAAAAAATCTACTATTCAATTGGCTAAGATGTTCTGTTTAGGACTTTTGTCTACTTCGTTAGCATTCACTTCATGTAGTGATGACGATAATCCAGAACCAGATGGAGACTCTTCATTTGAGTTAGTGCGCGATGATTTTCAAGGTGAAATTTCGGATGGCGAAGTTGTTTTAGCTTCAGGTACATATAAGCTGACAGGAAAAATCGTGGTGAAGGATGGAGCTACGTTAACAATTAAACCAGGTGTGACTATCGAGGCAACTGATCTTGATCCTGCTAGCAATCGTAAGGATATTCGCTACATCGCAGTAGCGCAAGGTGGAACAATCAATGTGGAAGGTACACAACAAAGTCCAGTTGTCATGACAGCTACAACGAAAGAACCGGCTGCGTGGGGTGGTCTGGTAATCTGTGGACGTGCTCCAATTAATGTAGGAACGACTGCATCGGCAGAGGTTTCAGATTTGGCGTACGGCGGTACCGATGCTAGCGATAATTCGGGATCCCTTAGATATTTGAGAATTGAGTACTCTGGGTATTCATACAATAGCGAAAAAGAATTTAACGGACTTTCTTTATTCGGTGTAGGTAATGGAACAACGATCGAGTATGTGCAATCTTACCAAGGTTCGGATGATGCGTTTGAATGGTTTGGTGGAACGGTAAATGCAAAATACCTAGTGTCTATCAATACGCATTCATCAGTTGGTGATGATATCTTTGACTGGACAGAGGGCTGGAGCGGTACAGGCGAATACTGGTACGGTAAAAGAACAAACGATGGTAACAGAGGTATCGAGGCAGATAATAACTCTAATAATCATAATGCTAATCCTATCTCTAACCCTACCATTAAAAACTTGACGTTAGTTGGAAATAATGGTGGCGGTGAAAACCATGCGATCAAAATGCGTGTTGGTACGAATGGTAGCTTTGATAATGTGGTATTAAGCAACTGGGGTACTGGTTTTGATATCCAACACAATGAGAGCGTGGCATTTGTTACGGCAGGTACGTTGAAAGCGACAAACGTAAAATTTGATAATGTTGTAACGAGATCAAAAGGTCAAAAAACAAGTCCAGGGAAAGACAGCGAAAACAAAGATATTCCGGGCGATATTGTTGATGTTTCAGCTCTTTACACAGTAAATGATAACGCTACTGGTGCTGGTAATGGTGTGGATCAACCAACATGGGCACAAGGTTGGACTGTTGGTTTCTAAGCAAAATAGCGTAGATACGCTTCAGAACAATAAGAATAAATAAATACCTCTCAAAGACCGGCTTCTGATAAAGGAGCCGGTTTTTTTTATTGCAACCTTTTTAAGGGTGTCGATTAAGATCAAAACTGTCAGCGGAATGTTTTGAATTATTAAATTAATGATTTGTTGATTTACAGGTAATACGTTTCTCTTATTTTACGATCGATAAAAATCGCCTAGTTTATTCTAAAATATATCAAAAATGAAATTAGTATATCCTTTGTTACTTTGGTCTTTACCTTTATGGTCTTTTTCTCAGGACGCGGGTATTTTCAATAAAGTGTATAAGCCAAGTTACCACCAGATAGACAGTGTAGCCTCCTACATCCCATTAAAAGATGGAAAAGTCGTATACCGTGAATTTATAACATATCAAGGAGATAAGGACAAAGCTTATATTGCTTTAAAACGGTGGTTTGTAGACAATTTTCCAGACATACAAAATGTGATTCAGATCGATGATCGGGAAACCGGAACATTGGTTGGCAAGTCGGTTAGGAAATACAATTTTAAATCGGGGGTCAATAAATCTGACTTCTCTATGTATTTTACGGTCTCGGTAAATATCAATGCCAACACGGTAGATATGTCGATTTACAATATCTACGGCAGCGACAAACGCCGAAATAACCTGCAAATGTATTTGGAAGCGACCAACGCGATGCTCAACGAGAATATTAACTTCGATCAGCACAATTCTGTCGAGATGTTCAATGTCGACCTCACCAAATCTTATTTCGATTACTTGAAAGGTAAGCGCAGGAAATATAACGGACGGGTCGTTTATACGGTTGATAGCGAAGTGAGGGGAATATTCGAATCCGCAAGAAAGGCTGTGGCAAGTGGTTCGGAAACTCATAGCAGTTCCCGCCGAAAAGCCCCAAATATGGGAACGGTTTTTAGCGTTCTGTGAACCCTTTTCCAGAAAATGGATTCACAAGTTGAATATAGGGCGCCACCTATTTCGAACTTGTGATCCCTTATTGGAAAAACGTAGTCCCTTAATGGAAAGATGTGTTGCCTTTTTCAGAAGGTGTGTTACCCTTTTGTTAAATAGGTGTTACAACACACAAATAGGTGTTCCCCTTTTATCTTTTCGTGATCCCTTATAGGTAAAACGTGTTGCCTTTTTCGGAAGATGTGATTACATTTTGGGAAAATGTATTCCCTTATTGAAAAAACGTGATCCCTTTTTAGGAAAACGTGATTACGCTTTTGTGACAAGTGAACGGTATTTTGCTACTTGTGATCCCTTATTGGTAAAACGTGATGCCCATTTAGGAGGAGGTAATCACACCTTTAGAACAAGTGAACGATATTTTGTTGCCTGGGATCCACTATTGGTAAAACGTGCCCCCTATTTCGTGATTTGTGTTTCCATATCAGCAAAACGTACCACCGTTTGGCAAAAAAGGGATATAGAATGCTTAAAAAGGGTTCGCGAAAAGCCAAAAAGTGTTCCCGAAAAAGGCACATTTTAGCGCGTAGATATGATTTCTGATATCTTGGGGCTGTCCATAGAGGAAATAGAAAAGCTGAAATAGTTGTTCGGCGATCAAACCAGAACCACTCTTATTAGATCATCAATTTGATTTCACTTGTCATATTTCTTAGCAATTGCTTTTGTAATTGTGATATTACCTGTCTGTCAATCGAATCCTCATAATCAAATATATGTTGGATTGGTTTTTGACCCTTTACATTAATTTTTATTAGGGGATAAGTGTTTTCCAACACCAAATTTACATCAATTACAAGCGTCGTTTTGTTATTTCCGCCTTTGAGTCCGAGATTCTCAGTTCTCCATGTAATATCTTTAAGATCTTCTTTATATAGGTCTATTCCAAAAATGCTTAAACTTCTTTTTTCTACAAGCTTTCTTAATGAATCGGTTTGGGCGATGTTCATAAGCGCAGAATTATTGGCTAGAAGATCGCCTACTGTTGGATTGAACTGTTTTCCATTTACAAAAATAGTCGACTTTGACTCTGCGAAGAGATCAGAAATTTCGGCTAGCGTTTCTTCCAAATAGGGTTTTATGTTCTCCATGAAATTTTTAACTGTATTATGTGCCAGTTTAGGAGATTTCGTTCTTTTTTCTTTCTTAAGTCTGGCTTTCAAGAGAGTAAGCTCTTTTATAGCATCGTCTTCGTCTTCGATGTCTTGCCCTTTAGCTCCCAAAATCATTATTTTCAAAGATCTGATAAGATTTTGTGCAATATAATCAATGAATGGGTCGATTTTTCCTCCATCAGCTTGTCTTAGTGTGGAAAAATAACTCTGTTTATCTTCTGTTTTGATAATAGCTGGAGGGTAACAAAATTTCATCAAAATAAAATTCATGATTATTCGGGCGGTACGTCCGTTACCATCGTCAAACGGGTGAATTCTGATGAATCGATAGTGAAATTCTGCGGCGAGTATAATTGGGTTTACTTCTGGAACCTCGCTTTCTGATCTATACCATGAAATAAGATCGTGCATTTGAGCAGGCGTTTCTTCTGGTGCTGCAAATCTAAATATTTCACCGGTTCTAGTTTTGACATGATTGGGAGCAGTTTTATATTGCCCTACTGCAATCCTACGCGTTGTTGGTTGGCCATCAGGTGTAATCGCTTTTACTTCGTATGGAGACTTAAGGAGTAAAGTATGCAGCTCACGTATAAAGTTTTCAGTAAGCGGATAATCTCCCTTGACTAATTCCTCGATCCATTTAATGGCCTCGTCGTGACCGGTAATCTCAAGATGATCTTTTAATGGCTTTCCCTGTGTAGTGATTCCGTGTAATAAAAGTGCCTTTGTTTCGATATAAGTTAAGCTGTTTCCTTCAAGGCTATTGGAGTGGTAATTCCAGTCAAACCTAAATTGTTGCATAAGACTGTCTTCCATCTCCATTGAGAGGGGAAGAAGAGTATCCAACTCTTCTTTTAATGCTAAGGTTTTTCCAATCGGCTGCATATAAGTTTGTTATCTTGACGATATATTGTATGTTCAACGACTAGGAGGATCGTACGTACTGTTATTGGACATATTTCGAACATTCAAAGTAACTAGATTCTTCGCAGCTTTTCAACATAACAGGGGTTATTTTTTATGGTCATGATCATTTTGTGGAGCTCTTTGTAAGTCCTATATTAGAGAGGATTGATAAAATTGACATTATTTTGCTAAAAATATTAGCTTTCTTATCCCTTTTTTCATTATCTTTGCTTCTCTAATCAGAAGATAACAGAATTATGGCAAATTCAGCAAGACGTATCGATGATCCGTTATGGAAATCTATTTTGGAGCAGACCTTCTCCCATTTTTTGAAGTTCATCTTTCCAGATGCAGAAGATGTTTTTGATCTCAGTAAGCCGTTTGATTATCTCGACAAGGAATTTGAAAGCCTTTTTCCCCCTAAGCCGAATGGTAAGGGGCTACGCTATGTAGATAAGCTGGTGAAGGTATTTCTCAAAAACGGAGCGGAGCAGTTTGTGCTTTGCCATGTGGAGGTACAGTCCAGTAAAGGGAAAGGCGATCTTGCCGAACGGATGTTCCGTTATTTTTACAAAATTTCTGACCGTTACAAAGTACCTATTACGGCTATTGCTATTCTTGCAGATAGCAACAAAAACTACCGCCCTAAACTGTATGTTCAGGAGTTTATGGGTACGAGTCTCCGTTATAGTTTCAACAGCTACAAGGTCATCGACCAGGATGAATCGACGTTGCGGAGCAATGCCAATCCGTTCGCCGTCGTCGTGCTTACGGCATTGTTGGCCATCCTCCACAGGAATGTCACAGATGAGGAATTGAAGGAAATGAAGCATGATCTTTATGACGAGATGATGAAGAGGAAGATGGATAAAAAGACGCGTCAGGGGATATACGACTTTTTAGCGTATTATGTTAGTTTTCAAAATTCAGAAAATTTCTATAACTTTGAGAAAGAGGTTGAAACGAAATTAGGTAGGAGTAATATTATGGGAACAAGAGAATATTTATTGGACAAAGCTACGAAGCAGGGGTTGGAAAAAGGCAAGCAGGAAGAACGTGCCAAAGCTGAAGCTGAAAAATTAGCTGAAAGAAGGGAAACTGCCCGTGAAATGAAAAAGGACCGTCTGCCGATAGAGCAAATTGCCAAATTCACAAAACTCTCCATAGAGGAAATAGAAAAGCTGAAATAGCTTTAAAACGGCATAATCTTGAAGGTGTTTCCGATAAAGGAAGCACCTTTTTTGCTTAAAAAAACCTTGCTATTATTAACGTTGCAAGTCCGTTGGTTGTTAGATTAAAGGGCGTCTGATTATAATAGGGACACGGCTAAAGATCTAATAACTTGGAAACAGGCATATTTAGTTTGTCGGCTATCTTCTTTAATATTGAAATAGTAGAATTAGTTTCCGCCCTTTCTATTCGACCAATTTGACGTGTATCAAGATCACAAAAATCAGCAAATTCTTCTTGAGACATCCCTCGATCCTCACGAACATCTTTTAGATGCTTCCCCAATTTTTCTAGATATTCTTGATCTCGATATTGCTTTTCGGCCATGAATCGAAAATCATCATAAAATATAAAAATTGTTAGGACTTATTTGTCCTATTAATTAATTTATCTATCTTTGTATAGACTCTATAAAAAGAGGCGTTTTTAAACTAAGAAGCTTTGCTCAACAAGACCTAGGAAATCTTAAAGCACGCGAAGCAGCGGTGAGAAAATGCCCGCAATTTGTATATTTGACATTGCAAAGTGTGGGCTCTCTCCGTGTCGCGTGCTTGGAGGTTTCGGCTTCCGCCCTTCCTAGGGGGTGTTGAGCGCACGGAGGGAGCCTGCATACTATATATGACTCTTTCTATATACCTTCTTGTTTTACTAAAACTCAAGAAGAAATGAAAAACCAAAGAAAACAACGTCTAAAAAATCTCATTTCTCCGCCCGACTAGCTCGGTGTGTCTAGCCATTCTTTGGCTTTCTAAATGAATGCGATATACAAAACCGACAACTGACAATTATGAAAAGCCGGACTTCTCGCATTCTAGCTTTATCTTATTTACTAACCTGCGATACGGAAGAAACTAGGTCTACGAGATAGCTGCAGAATCTTGCTCTTACAGTTTCGGCGTTCCGCAAAACACTTAAAAGAATGCAGAAATTATGCAAAGGGGATGCCTATGCCCTAACACAAAGCTATAAGAAAGCTTGTATAAGATGGAATGACAGCCTAATAGCTGCTACAAAAGTAAAGGAGGACGTCAATGGATATTAGGTATATATCGCTACTTAAAAACGTGCGAGAGATAACCGATGACGATTATGATCCCAAAGAGAAAATCCAAGCTTTCTGGGAAAAATACGGTGTTAATCACAGTCGTCTGCACGTCCTTAACATGTGCCTCATTTACGGCGGGGAGCAGAATGTCCAGGAGGGACTCAGCAAAGAGGATATGGAGATATTTTCATATGAACTCATGACACTTCTGATGGCTTATCATGTAGCTCATCATGAAAAGCTAAATCTTGAAGATATTAAAATTCCTATCGAAGAAGCACCGAAAAAGAGTCCGGAGGAGAAGTTTTTCTCCGACATCCTTTATACGATGCTCGGTTTGCGCCATTTCGAACAAAAATTAGAACCATAATTTATGAATCACAGATATAACCAAAATACAATAACAAAGACTATCGGTTTAGGCGGGCGTGAGAGGAAATCACCTTCGGCAACCGCTCGGCAGGCTGTTGATGTTTCTTCGAGAAATCCCCGAGATTTGTCCGAGCATTGTTCGAATGGTATTCGACAATTGTTCGGATGCTGTTCGAGTGTTGTTCGGGTCGTACCCGAAGGCCACCCAAGCAACATCCGAAGGAATACCGAAGGTGTTCCGAACCAGTCCCGAACCGGAGTCGAAGCACTCCCGAAGGTTCTCCGAACAGCACCCGAAGAAAAAGATAGTTTTTTTGCTCGCTTTTTCGGTAGACTTAAAGCGAGGATCAAGTATAGATCAAGTAAGGATATAGTACTATTAACGCAACGTTTGCGTAAAATAGCTGAGGCACCGTTCATGTACCGCGAGTGTACGGTTAGTGTACGGGGAGTGTACCGAAAAGGTACTAAAGAAGTACTAGAAAGGTACTGGAGAGCTACTAAAGATCCACTAAACGCATGTACCTCTGGCGTAGATCAGCGGTATAGTAAAAGTGGGAGAGTAGTAGAGGAAATGAAGAACAAAGGAGTCCTTTCTTGTGGACTACTTTGTTTCATGTTGTTTAATCTATCAACAGCCTGGGCGCAGTCTGCGGAGACGCGGACTGCCGAAGGGCAAACCGAAATTAAGCCATTAGAGATTGGGGATACCGTGCCCGACGTTGGGCTCAAAATCTTAAATAGCGATCGTAACCTAGTCCAAGATAAATTACATAATTATGGAGGTGAAAAGTGGATCATCCTAGAGTTTTGGAATACGGTCTGCGGGCCGTGTATAGCGGCTATGCCACACCTCTTTTCCTTAGAAGAAGAACTAGATGGAAAGGTGCGTGTTATGCCCGTAGGGCATGAGTGTGAAGAAAGAATTAATGCTTTTTTGAGGAATACGCGGGCTCCGGCTATGAAGTCTCTTGAGGAAAGGTTTCATACAGTCATCGAAGATTCCGTCCTAACAGCAATGTTTCCGAAGACATCGTCTCCCCATACCGTTATTCTGGATGAGAACTATGTTGTAAGGGCGGTAACCAAACCGGCTTACGTCGATGTGCATATGTTGGAAGAGCTCATGAGCAGCAGTGCCCCGAGCACTTCGGGTAAGCTTTTTGCTTTAGAGGATAAGCTTCTTTTGGCTTCCAACAGATTACTGGTAAGGCCTTTTTATAGTGGTCTTGTTAAATATGTTGATGGGCTGACCACTTCCTTTGAATCGAAGACAGATTCACTAAATGGGGTTGTGCACGAGTTTTTCGGGAATATGACCTTGTTGCAACTGTATGCGGCGGGAGCGACAAAAAATAAACCGTTGAAAGGACTCCAATTTAAACCAGAACACCGAATCATTTTGGTTAAAGATCCGCATAATATCGTTTACCATACGGATGATGCTTCGGATATACAAATGAAGCTTGCTTGGGACAGGGCCAATAAATACAGTTATGAATCGGTGCTACCAATAACCATGTCAAAGGAAAGCCGGCGAGCACGACTTCGGAATGACATGGATAGCTTTCTTGGGATGAGTGCGCAGCTAAAATCAGTAACGGTACCTTGTCTAGTACTTACACAGGCGGGTAATGTCACCCGTCGGAATTTAGATCATGATGACGAAAAACTATTCGTTATAAACGGCTGGGTGCCTAATAGGCTAAAGGAGCAAGAAAAATATGTGGGCAATTCGTCATCGGGAGCCCAGACCTATATTCGAAACCTTGGATTCAAAGAATTGACAACGGTTATCAGGAAGCTATCGTCTGATCCTATACCGACCATTGTCGATAAAACAGGATATAATGGACTTTATAGTGTAGATTTTGCCAAGGAGATCAACTCGTTGGCTGATATACGTGTAGCACTGCAGAAAGAAGGGTTTGATCTGATAGCGGGAGAAGTACAGCAGGAAATGTTTGTGCTATCGGAAGATGGCATAGAAGCAAATCTGGACGAACTGGTTTTTACGCCACTCGGCTATGTCACGAAAGATTATGTTGATTTAAATGAAGAACAAAAACGGAAATAATATGACAAAAAGAATTAAACTGCTGGGATGTATATTATTTCTGTACATTCCTTCAATGATGGCGGCCGGTCAGCAAGACATCATCAAAGGTCGGGTGCTAAGTGCAGAAACGGAACTCCCTGTGGAAGGAGCAAGTATACGCGTTGATGGGGAAAATTTGGAAACGGTAACTGATAAGCAAGGGAGGTTTAGCCTAACGATAGGAAACCGGAAACCACTGCAATTGATTGTTTCGCATATAAGCTTTCTGGAAGAAAAGATAGAAGTGGACGTATCCCGATTACAGGAGATAACGGTTCATCTGGAGGAGAAAAAAAGTGATATTGAAGAAGTCGTCGTATCAACGGGTTACAGCACCGCTAAACAGCGACACCTGACCGGCTCGTTTGAACATATTGATGAAGAGCTTTTTAATAGGCAGTTAAGTACAGATGTGCTCAATAGGTTGGACGGCATAGCGAACAGCCTGCTGTTCGACAAGCGCTCGTCATCTGCTGCACCGTTACAGATCAGAGGTTTAAGTACGCTAACCGGATCTATTTCGAGACCGCTTATCATTTTGGATAATTTCCCCTACGAAGGCGATATCGAGAACATCAATCCCAATGATATTGAAAGTGTAACCATACTGAAGGATGCTGCCGCGGCAGCAATCTGGGGAGCAAAAGCGGGAAATGGCGTGATTGTACTAACCAGTAAGAAAGGAAGTTTCAATGAAAATATAACGGCATCCTTCACGGGAAATGTGGGCGTGACATCCCGCCCAGATCTCTTTTACGTTCCGCAGATGACCACTTCTGATTACATAGACATCGAGAAATTTCTTTTTGAGAAAGGGGAATATAACTGGGCCTTAAATGACCGGACTTCTTGGCCGGTTGTGAGTCCTGTTGTGGAGATCCTACATAAGGAATCAACAGGAAGTCTTTCAGAAGCGGAAGCAAAAAATGCTATCGATATGCTCCGACAAAGGGATGTGCGCAGTGATTTAAGCAGATACCTCTATAGAAATGCGGTAAACCAACAATACAACCTTCAGTTGTCCGGGGGGACACAACGTAGTAATTATAATGTTTCCGTGGGTTACGACCGTAATTTAAAGAGCGACGTCGGGAATGCCTATGAACGTTTATCATTGCGTACCTCGAATACCTATAAATTGGTGGATGGGTTGGATTTGGATCTGGGGCTAGCCTATACGGGTAGCAAAACGGTAAATAACAATCCTGGCGAGATACGGACAGCTGACGTAGGAGGGACACTTTATCCGTACGCACGCTTGATAGATGAATCCGGCAATGCTGCTGTACTGGAACGTAACTATCGTTTGGGGTTTGTTGATACGGTGGGCGGTGGAAAATTATTGGACTGGCATTACCGCCCGTTGGATGAAATTACTGCGTCGGATAATACCAATCATATACACGATATGTTATTGAATGCGGGGCTAAAGTACAGCTTTCTTTCATTTTTTGATGCCTCGGTGAGATACCAGTATCACAGCGCCAGGAATAACGGACAGCATCATTACAGCGTTGATTCGTGGTACGCCCGTAACTTAATAAACAGATTTACCCAGATTGCAGGTGGAAATACGATATATATTGTTCCCAATGGAGGTATTTTAGATGAATCGACAGGGACACGTAGCGGTCATTCCTTGCGTACCCAACTGAATTTTACCCATCATGCCCATAAAGACCATGCTATAAATGCGTTTATAGGTGCAGAAGTGAGAAACCACGTAAATGATAATAGTAACAGCCGTGTTTACGGTTACGACGGACGCTATCTTACGCACCAGTCCGTTGACTATATAAATAGGTATCCTATATATGGCGGGCTTTCCTCCAATTCATTGATTCCGTATAATGCGGGGTTAAGTGGTTTTTTAAACCGCGCTATCTCTATGTATTTCAACGGTACATATAGTTATAAAGATAGATATGTACTGACCGGAAGTGCGAGACGGGACGCCAGTAACCTATTTGGTACCGATACGAATAATAAATGGAAGCCGTTGTGGTCTTTGGGTATAGCATGGGAGATATCAAATGAATCTTTTTATAAACTCGATGCTTTGCCTTACCTAAAATTAAGGGCTACACATGGATATACGGGCAACGTAAATAACAGCATGTCTGCACTAACAACGCTCAATTTTAGGTCTTTGAGTTCAAAGACACGTTTGCCGTATGCCATTATTGCTAACCCGCCAAACCCCTCATTGCGATGGGAACAGGTCGCCACCTGGAATATAGGTGCTGATTTTGCTATTCGGAATCGTAGGATTAGCGGTAGTATTGAATATTATAATCGGAAATCCACGGATGTGATAAGCGCCGAACCTGCAGATATCACCACTGGATTTAATAGATTGACGAGAAACAGTGCGCAGTTACGCAATAGGGGAATGGATGTTAATATAGCAAGTAGAAATCTTCATGGGGTATTTTCATGGAATACGAATGTACTTTTCAGTCTCAATAAGACGAAGGTAGAGAAATATCTAGTAGAGGCAGTACGACCGAGTAGTATGGTCGGTAGTGGATACACGATATCACCGATAGTAGGCCGTGGTGCATATAACATTGTTAGTTACCGGACGGCTGGTCTAGATCCGGAAAATGGGAACCCTCGAGGATATGTGGGAGGAGAAATATCTTCTGATTATAGGGATATAATTGATAACGCTGAGGAAGGCGATCTTGTCTTTCACGGTTCGGCGACACCTCAGAAATTTGGGGCGATACGGAATACATTTTCGTGGAAAGGAGTTTCGCTTTCTGTCAATGTGAGCTATAGGTATGATTATTACTTCCGACGCCGCTCTATAAGCTATCTCGGATTATACGGTGGAGCCGTTGGCCATGCAGATTATTATCAGCGATGGCAAAATCCGGGAGACGAGATGCATACATATATTCCATCGGCGGCTTATCCAGTGGATAGCAGAAGGGATCAGTTCTATCGAGATGCTGATGTGTTGGTGGAAAGGGGAGATCATATCCGGATACAGGATGTTAATATAAATTACACCATCGGAAATAGTGTGATTGGAAGAACGCCATTTAAGCGTTTGACGGTAACGGGATATATATCAAATATCGGCGTCATTTGGGCGAAAAATTCACTTAATATGGATCCGGATTTTAATGAGATGCCGTTACCTACAAGTTACACCTTTGGTTTGAAAGCAGAATTTTAATGAACTTGGTTATGAAGAATATAATGAGATACTATGGGATGGCAGCAATCCTATTTTTACAATGGGGCTGTGCAGCATTTTTGGAAGAAAAGCCAGATAAATCACTGGCTTTAGCGGATGGCTTAAAAGAGCTACAGGCGATTCTGGATTACGAGGTTGGTATGAACCAGAACTATCCTGCGGCTGGTGATATTGCATCACCGTATTTTTATTTAACGGAGGCTGACTGGTCTGCCAGAACGGAGATTACCCGTGAAATCTATTCGTGGAATGAGAAAGCAGATAATTCACAGGACTGGCATAATGCATATACTCGTATTTTTTACGCGAATGTGGTGCTCGATCAAATAGATGATGTGGCGCTGAAAGGTGAGCGTGAACAGGATCGGACAGCGATTAAGGGAAGTGCTCTCTTTTTTAGGGGTTGGAACTTTTTTCAATTATCCCAAATTTATACGCCTCCATATATGGAGGACGGGGATGGTCAATGGGGGATACCCTTAAGATTAGGAGCCGATATTAATATTGTAACGGAACGAAGCACGATATCGGAAACGTTCAATCAAATAGTATCGGATCTGACATACGCTTCGCAAACTCTTCCGGAGCAGACCGTTGTTCCTAATCGCCCATCCAGAGCTGCGGCATACGCGGCACTATCCATCGTATATCTCTCCCTGGACGACTTTCTAACGGCAGAAAAATACGCCGACTCTTGTCTGATGTTGCAAAGTGATTTGATAGATTACAATTTCGTTGACGGCAGTATGGTGAATCCGTTTCCTATTTTTAATGAAGAAGTAATTTTTCATGCAACGATGTTTGGTACAGCACAGGTGTTTTACAGGAACAGAGCAAAAATAACGGAAGAATTATTCGATACTCATGATGAAACAGATTTACGGCGCACGGTTTTCTATTCTGAGCAAGCCGACGGATCTTTCACGTTTAAAGGAGATTATTCGGGAAGTAGTACTTCTGGATTACCGTTCTGCGGTATTGCCACGGACGAGATGTACCTTATCAAAGCAGAATGTGCGGCAAGGTTGGAGAAAAATGAAGTAGCATTGAAGTATCTGAATGAATTTATGCTAATGCGATATGACAGTGCTATTTTTGAAGCATTTGATAGTAACGACGCACTGGAAATTTTAGATAAAACGATTAGTGAGCGCAAGAAGCAACTCGCTTTTCGGGGAGGTGTGAGCTGGCGCGATTTAAGAAGGCTGAATAGGGAAGAGCGATACCGGCAAACATTGGTTCGAGAGATAGGGGGCGATAGATATACGTTGGGACCGAATGACAAACGTTATGCATTCCTAATCCCGGTTTCTGTGGTTCAAATGTCCGGAATACAGCAGAATGAAAGATAAATTGGGAGAGAAAAGAGAGCCATCAAGGCTCCCTTCGTTCTCAGACAAGCATCTCGTTTATCTAGAGAAATTACCGCGAAAAATGTTAGCGTTAGGATTACCCTCCTCTAGATCTGTTTCCAAACCCGTCAGATTTGGTTTTCCCGCTGCCGGATTGGTTGGATTGGTCGATGGGGCATTAACTCCACAGACTTCTAGTCCGTCGTCACATTCTTCTTGGAGGTCTCCCATAGAATAATGTTGATAATAGTCTGGATTTGTTGGATCATCTGCTGATCCAGGTGGGGAGTAAATCCACTGCTGCTCCGTTTGCGCCTTCTCCGCTTCAAGCGCTTTCATTTTTGCGTTTACGGTGTAAACACCGAGTCCTAATAGTAGTGCCATCATCGGCACGAGTTTAATGAGTTTTTTCATCGTTTTAAATTTAATTGTTAAAATGGTTGATCCAGGATAGTAAAGCTGGGCGGAACGTTTCGGCAACTTGCCTGATCTAAAGTTTTTTCCTGTTGGATCTTAATATCTGAATTGTCGCAATCCCAAAAGGTTCTGCCTTTGCTTTCCGATCGTCAGACCGTTTGCTGGCTTTCCGTCGAAAACCACTATGCATAGTTTTTTTATTCTCGTTTTTGTTTTGATTTTAATGTTTTGCTTTTATAGGCGAAATAGAATCCAACTAGCGCCACGAAGGTATGCTTCGCATTGAAGTAAAAATGCTCCTGCCAGCCCATATCCTGAAACACTTTACCACATGCACAAACAACTTTACCATATATTTCGATATAAGCCAGATAGGCATACACGGTATAAGAAAACATCAGTACGGTAGCGATCAGCAATCCCCAGACACGTGTTTTCGGGAAGCAGAGCAGAAAAACTGTCGTCCATTCGGCAACCGGTAAGGCATACACCAAGATCGGTTTCGACCAGCTGGGCAGCGGTTGCTTACCCATCTGTATGCTGAATACCTGATGGTATAATACTTTATTCAACGCAGTTTGTGCAAAGAGAAAAATTAGTACAGCAGCACAAAATACGGCAAGGGCGTCGAGATAGGTTGTGCTGTGCCGTTTGAAATGTGTGGTAATATGTGGTGTTATAGTTTTCATTGTTTGCACGTATTTGTTATTTGTATATTTCAAAGGTAAAGCGGAAACTAAAGCGATCGTTAGGCAAAAGTTGACATTAGTAGGATACAAAAGTTGACATTGCAGATAAGAAGAAAGTTTACTGGGTATCCGACACGTCTGTGAGTCAAAAATTAAATTTTGTTTCAAATTTCTTATGTGTATAAAATTCCATATCTTCACATATGTATAAAAGGAGGTATTACGCGTACGAATATGGAGTTAGATGAACAATTGGTTAAATTGGTCGCTTAAACACCAAGGATGTCTTGCACGAGACTTTGAAGAACTAAAACCCCAACCATGACGATAAAAAAAATTGGAATCGTATTAAGCTTGTTGATGGTCGCTCTATTTAGCTTTAGTCAAACCAAACTGCCGTCTATGACAGTGAAGGATATCAATAAATCAACGGCGTTCGAGGAGCTGATAGAGCTTTTGGGGGACAGCGATTATTTTATCCAAAACATGGAGAAAGATGTGGGGTTTATTCAAATTAAACGTATTCAGAAAAAGAAGACGGGCATATTTGGTAAAAATACGGGAGATAGAATAGTTTATAATATATTATTGCGAGAAAAAGAAGGGGGTATCCTGCTTATACTACAAGCCAACGTAGAAAAGGAAGTATGGAATGGTCAGGTTAATGGCAGCGAGTACTATTATAGGGACGAAGGTGTTTCTAATGACCTTAACGATTATGAAGAACTGTTAAAGTTAATCGAATCCCATTTTGAGAATCAGTAATTCACGGCCAATCCTACACCAAAACCCATATCGCTGTCATAATGCGTGCGGACACCAAAATTTCGCGTCAGGATATAGCGTAGATCAAACATATATTCCTTATCGGTGTTAACCATAAAACCTGCGCGTACTCTTCTGGAAACAGGAATATCTTCACGCATTAAGGATAACCGCACAATACCATCGTGATACACTTCCGCCTGGAAATTGATGAGCATGGGTAAGGTGTAGATCGCTCCTATACTAAAAGCACTTCGGTTATCTTTTTTATTTACCTGTCCAAATATGTTCCTTTCTTGCTCGTTGTGTCCCATTTTTCGATAGCGCCAATCAAAGCCAACAAAAGGCATAAGCCATTGCATTTTACCGATATATCGCCCAAAATGGGTTTCCACTTCATAGCCGTGCATATCATGATAACCCAATCGCCATTCTGTACCTAAACTCCAGCGCGTATTCTGCAACATGGCCTGTCCATCATTGCCGTTGGTCGCAAAATCATTTTCTGCCATAAAATGGAGCATATTGCTTTCTCGTTGTAGCACTTTATAAGCCTTTTCCTTGTTGGTAAGTAAATCATTTTGGTAATCACCGACAGCAAACACACGGTTCATACCTGCCATCATGTGGTATAAGATATGGCAATGGAAAAACCAGTCTCCTTCCGTGTTTGCCATAAACTCGATGGTGTCCGTTTCCATGGGCATGATATCTAATACATTCTTTAGGGGAGCATATTCACCTTGTCCGTTAAGCACGCGGAAATCAAAACCATGTAGGTGCATCGGATGACGCATCATAGAGTTGTTGTACAGAATGATACGCAAGACCTCACCTTTATCCACCGGTATTTTGTCCGTTTCCGATAAAACGCGATTGTCCATGCTCCATACATAACGATTCATGTTCCCCGTCAATTCAAAGCGAAGTTCCTTGACAGGCGCATCGCTAGGCAATGTTGTTTTATGAGGTGATTTCAGCATTGCATAGTTTAACGTCACCATTTTCTGGTATGATGGCCCGTGTCCGTTATGTTGTTTATGATCAAGGTGGTGGTTGTGACTATGATCAGATGTGTGTTCCTCAACGTGATGGTGGGCGTTTTTCTGTTCCTGCTGATGCGTGGCGTTATCGTGGTGTTGATGCGCATCTTCCGCAGGTATCTCGGGGTACATCACGGCATTCATATCCATTTTTTGAAGTCCCATGTCCATGCCCATATCGTCCATATCCCCATTCATTTTCATCATGTCATTCATCATCTTCATACCCTCAAAATAACGTAGTCTTGGCAACGGTGAAACGAGTTGGCGGATACCTTCACCGATATAAATGGATGCAGAACCGGAGCGGTCTTCCGCTGTTGCCATCAGCTCATAGGCGGTATGCGCATCGGGAATATCGACGATAATATCATAGGTTTCCGAGACACCAATAATGAGTCTATCGACTTCTACTGGTTCTACATCGTTGCCATCATTGGCGACAACCGTTATTTTACCGCCTGCGTAGGTAATCCAAAAATAAGAGGAAGCGCCCCCGTTGATAAGACGTAAACGTACACGATCGCCCGCTTTAAACGAAGAGAGTTGCTGCTCGCTTGTTCCGTTTATCAAAAACTTTTCGTAGTATACATCGCTGACGTCCATAGCCTCCATACGTTTCCACTCGTTGGTTACTTTCGTTTTAAAATGCCCCTCCTTGATAGCTTCCGCATAACTTTGTACTGTGTTCTTTTTGATACCAAACCAGTCGTTGCCACTGCTTAGCATGCGTTGTACGTTATGTGGATGGAGATCTGTCCATTCACTTAATAGGATGGGGACAGTCGGTATATCATCGATTCCCTTTCGAAAGGTTGTATCACCTTTCTGCTTATGGAAGATGAGGGAGCCATACATGCCTATTTGCTCCTGAAAACCAGAATGACTATGATACCAATAGGTGCCGTTTTGCTTGATAGGAAAACGATAGATATATGTTTCGCCTGCAGGGATCGGCATTTGTGTCAGAAAAGGAACACCATCTTCCCGATTAGGTAACTGCACGCCGTGCCAATGCAAAGACGTACTCTCTTTAAGTTGATTGTGCAATACGATTTCGGCAGTGTCACCTTCCGTAAAGGTCAATGTCGGCATCGGAATCTGTCCATTAACTGCAATAGCGTGTTTTTCTTTTCCGCTGTAGTTAACAAGCGTATCCGTAACATACAGATCATATTGAACTACGTTTTGCGCAAGAGCAGCAGAAACGGATAATAGTAACATAAACAGAAAGGACAGATACCGGTTACACATATTTCTTTTTTTGCAACGTTATTATTTTTAATGATGCTTTCCTTGATGTGATGAACTTTGACCGGATTTATGATCTGCATGTTCATCAGGTTTCTTATCGGTCTTCGACTGCTTCAATTTACGGTCATATTGACAACAATCATGTAAATTGGCGTAAACATCATCGGGAGCGAGATACTTTTCGTTATCATAACCCACTTGTGCAATACGTTTGAGGACGGTATCGATCGTGGTTTTTTCTGTATCGTATGTGATAGAAGCTCTTTGGTTATCGGCATCCCAAATAACCTGTGCCTCATTTTTCATATTGCCGGCTTTTTCAATCGTCCGTTTGCACATTCCGCAATTGCCGTTAACTTTCGCTGTTTCTGTTTTTGCATTTTTAATCTGCGCGATGGATAGCGTAGATAACAGCAATAAACAGGTGGTGATAATATAAGATAATCTCTTCATTTTCTGTTGTTTTATCGTTTATTAATTTTGTATAGGTTCTATGGTGTATCCTGCTTTTTGTACGGAATCCATCACATCTTGTTCCGTTGCGGTGTTCGTAACAACGGTCAGTATTTTATCCTTATTGTTTGTATCGACTTCCCATCCGGTTATCCCGTCCACTCCGTTTAAGAAAGGGGTTACGGTCGATACACAGCCGCCACAATTGATGTTTGTTTTGAATTTGAATGTTTTATTTTCCATGCTTATGATTTCTATTTAATGAATTATACTATTTTTTCTTTGTGATTTATCCGATATCATTTCTTCCATTTCAGCCGCAAACTGTTGCTTACCACGCTAACACTACTGAGCGCCATCGCTGCACCAGCAATCATCGGATTGAGTAGGAATCCATTTAGCGGATATAATATACCTGCTGCAATTGGGATGCCAATCAAGTTGTAGATAAACGCCCAAAACAGATTTTGTTTGATGGTAGCCACGGTTTGCTTAGATAATTTGATCGCTTCTGGAATCTTTTTTAAATCGGAGGAAATGATGGTCATTTTCGCTACATCCATGGCAATATCACTTCCCTTACCCATCGCAATACTGACATCGGCGGTTGCTAGGGCGGTACTATCGTTGATTCCGTCTCCAACCATGGCAACGACTTTACCTTGCTGATGTAACTTCTTAACGAAATCCGCCTTATCCTCCGGTAATACTTCAGCTTTATAATGGGCAATTCCTGTCTGTTCTGCAATTGCCTTGGCCGTAGTCTCGTTATCGCCTGTAAGCATATACAATTCGATACCCATATCTTGTAGCTGTCTGATAGCTTCGATCGATGTATCTTTTATTTTATCGGAGATCGCCAATACGGCCAGAGCCTCTGTCTTATTAGCAAACCAGATTACCGTTTTGGATTGTGCGCTCCAAGTATCAGCATATTGTTGAAGTTCGGATGCAATTGGGATATTGTTTTCTGCTAATAACTTTTTGTTGCCAGCATAGTAGTCTTTGCCTTCGTAAACTGCTTTTGCACCTTTGCCGGTAATGCTTTCAAACGAAGATAGCGAAAGTATAGAGCCGTTTTCTAGGTGTTTCACTACGGCATCGGCCAAAGGATGTTCAGACTGTTTTTCTAAACTGAACAGCACATTTTTGTCGGTATCGTTATCGCGTAGCCAGCGTACATCAGTTACTTCTGGTTTGCCTTCGGTGATGGTACCCGTTTTATCTAAAATAATCGCATCCATCTTTTTAGCCAGTTCTAGGCTCTCTGCGTCCTTAATCAAAATACCCCGTTCAGCCCCTCTTCCAACACCTACCATAATGGCGGTCGGCGTTGCAAGACCCAATGCACAAGGACAGGCAATGACCAAGACGGTGACGGCAGCTAAAAGACCATGTATAAGGCCTTCATTTGTGTCTAATACGAGCCATAAGATAAAAGTGATTAACGCGATACCTATCACAATGGGGACGAATATACCGGCGATTTTATCAACCAGTTTTTGCACCGGAGCTTTGCTACCTTGTGCATCCTGTACCATTTTGATAATCTGGGCGAGCATTGTTTCTTTACCGACTTTTGTCGCTTTAAATTGGAAGCTTCCTCTTTGGTTGATGGTGCCCGCAAAGACTTTTTCGTTTTCTTTTTTCTGTACCGGTAAGGGCTCGCCACTGAGCATGCTTTCATCTACATAAGAGTTGCCCGATTTGACTATCCCGTCAACGGCAATCTTATCGCCTGGTTTTACCACTATGACGTCGTCGACATCTACATCTTCAATGGCAACTTGCTTTTCTGTGCCATCAGACTGTACCAGAATGACTGTCTTCGGCTGTAAACCCATCAGCTTTTTAATGGCGGAAGAAGTATTGCCTTTCGCTTTTTCTTCTAGTAATTTACCTAACAAAATAAAAGCGATGATAACAGATGCCGCTTCGAAATAAACGTGTGCCTCCAGTTCTCTGGCATGCCAGAATTCGGGAAACAACATGTTGAATACACTGAATATATAAGCTATCCCGGTGCTCAAAGCAACGAGGGTATCCATATTCGCAGAACGGTGTTTTGCTTGCTTCCAAGCGTTGACAAAAAAGTCCTTACCTAGCCATAAGACAACTGGAGTTGAAAAAAGCCACATGATTTCGTTGCCATAAGGCATATGCATAAAAAACATACCGATAACAACCACAGGCAGTGCTAAGATAATCGCCCAGATCGTTTTGTTTTTTAGCTTTTTATATTTTTTCTCGTGGATCGCTTCGAGGGTTTCTTGTTGGGTGTTTTCGTTTTCCAGGAAGAGATCATAGCCAACATCTTGTAATGCCTTTTGCATTGCCGAGGCATTGATCATATTAGGAAGATACTCTACCGTTAACGTGGCGTTAGCAAAGTTTACGGAAGCATTTAACACGCCTGGCAAGGCTTTTACGGTGCTTTCTGAGCTGACAGCACATCCGGCGCAGGTCATATAGAGTACGGGAAATGATTGCTTCATCGTGGTCACGCCATAACCGAGATCTTTAATGGTTTTGATCGCTTTGTCCACAGCAGATATGTCGTTTACTACGATTTTAGCTTGTTCGTTGTTCAATTCCACACGGTGACTTTCAACACCTTCCACTTGCGCCAAACCTTTATCGACAATCATAGCGCAATGCTCGCTATGTACATCTTCCAATGGAAGAGTTATCGTTTGTTTGCTATTCGTTGCCATATCTTTATCCTCGTTATTACAAGAACAAAATTCGGCATAAACGGTTGGTTATCTGTTACACTATTTCAGGAAAGAGTTGTAAGATTTACTTTTTTAAACTTCGTCCAAAGGCTTCCGTTTATCTTCTTTTATTTGCTTGAAATGACTAGGTGTTAATCCCGTGACTTTCTTAAACTGATTGCTCAGATACGCGACGCTGGAATAGCCGAGCTGATCGGCAATTTCGCTTAGCGACAACTCGTCATACACCAATAATTCCTTAACAAGCTCAATTTTCTGTGCAATATGGTATTTCTCAATGGTGACACCTTCCACTTCGGAGAAGAGATTGGATAGATAGTTGTAATCATGATGGAGCTCACCGGCTAAAACATCGGAGAGGTTAACCGTATGCTCGCCATCTTGTTCGCGTACCCATTTTATAACGATGGTTTTTATCCGCTCAATAAGCTGGCTTTTCTTATCGTCAATCAGCTCAAAACCAAGTGGCTCTAATACGTCCGCAATTTTCCCGAGCTTTTCGCTATCTAATTCGTCGAGCAGCGTCACTTCCCCCAATTTTATCGTCTGTATAGCAAAGTCAAGCTTTTCTATCTCCTGCCGGACGACTAGGATGCAGCGGTTGCATACCATATTTTTAATGTAAATAGTCATGATTTTATACATTATACGAACTTATAGCTATAATGCAAAAGAACAAATAATAAAGTAATTCAAAAGTAATATCGCTTTTTTTACCATTGCACGATCCCCTCTTAACACAAAAAGGTCGCCTCCGGATGTTTGAGATAAGGGATTCTACTAAGGATGAGTTTCTGCAGTTGTCAAAAATCCGGATGCGAGAATTGAAGTTAAGGATGGGTTCACGGATTTGTACTATCCCGTCCTTAATCTTTTAATGCCACATAACAAAATTTTGATGTCTGTAGAAATACCATTTTTGTACTGCCCTTTGTATCAAAATTTTTAAGTGGCGATTTTTTTGGTCCATTTTTTTCTAAAAAAAAGGACAATGAAAAATCTTATCTTTACCCATTATGAACATTTTACATTCACGAATATACGGAGAAGATAAACCTGGTACACCACTATTAGTTATGCATGGCTTATTTGGCATGTCCGATAATTGGGGAAGTTTCGGCCGGGAGTTCGGAGAAAAAATACCGATACATTTAATTGATTTGCGAAACCACGGACATAGTTTTCATGATGATGATATGTCGTTGTCGGCCATGGTAGAGGACTTGGAAGCGTATATACAACATCATGAGCTTCAAGAAGTCGATATCCTTGGGCATTCGCTTGGTGGTAAAGTCGCAATGCAATATGCTACTTCGAAATCGACAAACATTCGAAAACTTATGATCGTTGATATAGCGCCAAAAGCATATCCACCTCACCATCAAAAGATATTGGACGCATTGGCCGCTGTTAAGATCGGCGGATTGAGCAATCGTAAAGAAGTGGAAGAGCAACTGCGCCGTTATTTGGATGAGGCAGGCGTTATCCAGTTTTTGCTTAAGAATGTTTATATAAAAGAAGACAGAACGTTAGATTGGCGTTTCAATCGAAAAGCCTTAACCGAAAAATATACGGAATTTATTACAGTGGGTGTGGAGCCGGGCGTGTATGATGGGGAGACGCTATTCCTGTCTGGCGAGAAATCAAACTATATCCTGGAAGAGGATTATCCGATGATCAAGGAGATGTTTCCGAATTCGGAGATTAAAACCGTTCCTAAAGCAGGGCATTGGGTACAAGCCGAGAATCCAAAAGCATTCAACGAGCTGGTTGCTCAATTTTTAGGTTAGCACATCACCGTTTTATATGTAACAAAATCCATATAGAAAATGGCGTATAGATATTTATTCCTATCTTTCTGGCCTTTACCCAAGTGAACTATAATATGAAGCAAGTACGTAATTTAATCCTAGCTGCAGTTTTACCTATAAGCGTATTGGTGAGCTGTGGAGAGACCCAAAACAAGCAAACAAATGAAAGTGACAAGGCATGGGAAACTGCCGATAGTATACGCGCGCTGATTGTGGAACCCACTTTCGCGAAGAAAGATTTTGTCATCACGGAATATGGTGCTGGCTTAGACAGCACCGTGCTTAGCACCAAAGCGATCAACGGCGCAATCGAAGCATGCCATGCAGATGGCGGCGGACGGGTTGTCGTCCCTAAAGGCACGTTTTTAACCGGTGCAATCCATCTGAAGAGCAACGTCAACCTACATCTGGAAGATGGCGCAAAATTGTTGTTCAGCCGGGATGTAGAAGACTACAAGCCTTTGGTTAAAACACGCTGGGAAGGAATGGAATGTATGAACTATTCGCCCTTGATTTACGCCTATGGCGAAGAAAATATTGCTATCACCGGAAACGGTATCTTAGATGGTAATGCCAACAATGAGCACTGGTGGCCGTGGAAAGCGAAGAAAGAACACGGCTGGGTTGAAGGGATGGATAATCAGTTGGCGGCCGTTAAAAAGCTGACGCAGGATGTGAAAGATCGGGTGCCTGTAGAAGAGCGCGTATATGGCGATGGACATTTCTTGCGTCCACCATTTATCCAGCCCTATAATTCTTCCAATATCTTGATTGCGGATGTAAAAATCATCAATGCACCGTTCTGGAATATTAACCCGGTGCTGTGTGAAAATGTCACGGTGCGGAACGTCAGTGTGGTTACCCATGGGCCAAACAACGACGGCTGTAATCCCGAATCCAGCAAAAATGTATTGATAGCGGATTGTTATTTTGATACAGGAGACGATTGCATTGCTATTAAATCCGGCCGTAACGAAGATGGTCGGGAGATTGGGCGTCCGGCGGAAAACCACATCATCGAAAATTGCGAGATGAAAGATGGTCACGGTGGTATCGTGCTGGGTAGCGAGATATCTGGCGGAGCCAAGAATATCTTTGCCCAGAACCTGAAGATGGACAGCCCCGAACTAGACCGCATATTGCGGATTAAGACAAGCTCTTTACGAGGAGGTGTTATAGAAGATATTTATGTGCGTAATATTGAAGTAGGAACCTACAAAGAGGCGGCGGTCCTGGTGGATATGTATTATGAAAACCCGGGCGATTTTATGCCTACCGTACGTAATATTACCGTAGAGAACTTAAACGTGAAAGAAGGAGGGAAGTTCGGCGTTTTGATCAATGCTTATGAAGAGTCGCCTGCAGAAAACCTTCGGATTATCAATTCCACTATCGAAGGTGTAGACGTACCTATTCAGGCGAACTATACCAGAGGAATGAAATTTGATAATGTAACGATCAATGGAAAATTGGTAAGTGAAGAAGATGTACAATCGTCTTCTGAGGCCGAGTTTGAGACCTTTTAACAATAGAATAGCTAATAGTCGTTATCAGAAAAATAAATGGCGGACATTTCGTATGTTCCGCCATTTATTTTTTTACTTAATGGGATGTTGATCTATCCAATTTTGTAAGATGTTCCAATCATATATATGAAATACTTTGCCGTTACTCATCGCGACGAATATACCATTGGGAAATGTACTACCAAAATTTATATTCAACGCATCGGCGCCGTCACATTCCACAGTAGATACGGGAATTTCCGAGATTAACGTATGTTGATGTGGATTAGCTGTTTCACCTTCTCTTTTATAGACTAAAAACGTATTGTTTTGTTGGTTGGAAACTAAGATATATCCTGTTTTGTCATCTTTCTTATAGATCGCGATACCTTCATGATCCCGCTGTGCATCTTCATTTGCAAAAAAAGCCAGCTCTTCGTTCCCTTTTTCGGGATCAGCATAGTATTTTCGAACACCTGTCGTTTCATCCGAATAATAGACGTAACCTAATTCATTGTCAACGGCGATAGCTTCGATTTCTTTCTTCCCGCTATATGTGCCGAATTTACGAATAACTTCTCCAGATACCGTACCATCCTCGTTTCCAGACAGCTTATACTGCCATAGATAGCTGCCCGAAGGCCCGGTCTTACGCCCCACAATCGCCTGGATTTCTACTTGGGCGGAGTCGATCTGTTTCGCATAGAGCGCTATTCCCATGCCGTCTCGTTCCTCCTCACCCGTTTCCCCTTCAAAAATCGGGATACCGCCATTATCGATAGGCGTTAAATCCGGTAGCGAAAAAATGCGGAGACGATGCGCTTTACGTTCGGTAGTCACCGCTATATCGGTCTTTTTTCCATTAATCAGAAGTCCATAAGCAACATCCACATTGTTCGGCCGTTCCATATCGATGTATTTGTTTACGATCTTGCCCTGCAGGTCGTAGACATACAATCCGCCGCCCACTTCCTTGTCCGTTCCAATGATCAGGCTTTGTGTCGGGTCTTCGGGGTTTACCCAAATAGCCGGGTCGTCCGTGTCATGCGGAGTAGGTTCGGTAATGATGGTTGGCTTGATGGCATTTTCGGCAACGGGTGCCATGCGATCTTGACAAGATATAGCCAAGAGGGCTAATAGAGGTGAAATAAAAAATTTGTTCATCGTTATGTGTTTATGGTATAATAATCTGTTGTTATAAATCAAATTTCAATCCTAAGTTAAAGCGCGGCCGATAGTATTCCAATTGCATCGTACGTTCTTTGCTGCCTTGGTAATAGCGTAGCGGCTGATTAGTCAGGTTATTTGCTTCGCCAAAGATCCGTAGTTGCGGCGTAATTTTATAGGCAGCGTTAGCGTCTAGGAAAAACTGTTTGTCATAGTAGGCATCGTAGAAGTCTGCCTCATCGATTTCATCCAGATAAGCGGCGGTATAGTTTGCCGACACACGGGCCGAGAACTTGTTGTTTTCCCAGGATAGAGATCCGTTCAACATGTGTGGTGCCGTACGGGGAAGACCCAGTCCGGTGCGCTCTTCACCATCCTCACTGGTAATTCCTTTTGCGACGGAGTGCGTGTACGTGTAGTTGGCATAAATGCCGAAGCCTTTTAGAAACTTGCCGGGAAGGAAGTCTAACTGACGTTGAAAGGCAACTTCTGCACCATAAACATCGACATTATCGCCATTACGAGACTGCACAAATGTCCATTGTCTATCCGCATCTGCCGGGATAGGATTGGTGATATCCGGGAAATCTGCCGCAAACTTTTCGCGAGAATAGTTGGCATCGCGATACGAATAGATAAAGTTTTTCAGGTTTTTATAAAAGATACCGCCTGATAGTATGCCGATGTTTTCAAAATAGTTTTCCGCCATCAAGTCGAAATTCGTGGCATAAGTAGCTTTTAGGTCAGGGTTGCCGGCAAAAACCTCGTAGTCTCCCGGAAGAGCGCTGACATAAGGGGCCAATGCGTAGTAATTCGGACGCGCTAAGCTCGTTGTCACAGCAGCGCGCAAGATGAAATCTTTGGTAACATCGTGCCGGAACGTAATGCTAGGCAAGATATTGACGTAATCGTTTTTGTTGTTTACCTCACCTATCAGCTCCTCCTCGTCTTGTACATAATTTCCAGTATAATCGATTTTGGTGTATTCTACTCTAGCGCCAACGATCATCGATGTTCTTTCGGTGAAGTTTTGATCCCAACGTATATATCCTGCACCGATGAGTTCTTTCGCATGATAGTTTTCGGCCAAGTATTCCGAAGCATTGACCTCTTGCTCGAATAGCGACCCATTGTGCAGGTCTAATCCACCTAAATAGCGTTTATCTACAAAACCGCCGGGAACATATTGGCTGCCCGGAGCAAAGTTGCTATTGGCCCAATTTTCGATAGGTAGCGTGCTCATAGCCCCTAAATCTTCGATAGGGGAATACTCGTAAAAAATATTATCTCTTTTCTTGTTCTTGATACGCAATCTGGTACCCACGCGGAATCTTCCTTTTTGATCGGCGATAACGCTTAATGGAAAGCGGAAATTGATTTTTGCACCGAATTCGTCTTCGGAAGTATAATCTTGGTTGTCCGTTAGTTCGCTAAGGCTAAACGGTGTATAATCTCGGTTATCGCCCCCGATGAAAGGTTTTCGCGGATTTGAAAAGTCGTTATTTAATACCACATCTTCCTGCTCAAATTCGATATAGCGCTCGTTCGGACGGTCTTCTGATGCTTTGGAGTAAGACGCCGCCCAGTCAAAATCTAGTTTGGAACTAAGCAGGTGTTCTCCTCTTAAAGAGAAATTCATGACGGTTTGTCTTTCCAGACGTGCATTTCTGTTGGTGTTGTCATCGATTCCCCCCTTTGTTTGTCTGCGGATACCGCCTACGTAAGAATTTTGATCGGCATCCCACTCCAAGTCGGTATATGTTGCGGCATAACGATTCTCTCGGTCATCGCGCCAGTTATAAATAGCGTTTAATTCCAGACGATTTCTTGTGTTGATTTCATAATCGGTGGTTAACGAGAAGCTACGACGGATACGTTGCACGTCGTACTTACGGATTTCCATCTCTTCTACAAAGAGTTGATCGTCTTCTTGTTCCCAGGCAGCCTCGATGTTATCGGAACCGAAGGTCTGGCTTTGAATGGTACCGCTTAGTACGATTCCCAATTTGTTGTCGGCAAAACGGTTACCATACACCAGAGAACCATTGTAGATGCCTTTTTCGCGGATTGGCATATATCCACCTCCTAACGTCGCCGAAATACGCTGTTTATTAGGCACCGCACGGGTAATCAAGTTAACGGATCCGCCGATAGCATCGGCATCCATATCGGGTGTCAATGTTTTGTTTACTTCGATAGTCGAGATCATATCTGCTGGTATCAAGTCCATCTGGATATTCCGGTTGTCGCCTTCGGCAGAGGGGATGCGGTCACCATTCAGTGTAACCGAATTCAATTCGGGGGATAAGCCGCGTATAATGATATTACGTGCTTCACCTTGGTCGTTTTGCATCGTGATACCGGGTACACGTTTCAACGCGTCACCGATATTCTGATCTGGAAAACGGCCGACTTGATCACTGGAGATAATATTGGTAATGTTGTTGTTGTTCTTTTGTTGATTTAAGGCTCTGGCTTGACCTCTGGCGATATCGCCCATCACACTCACTTCGCCTATTGTCCGGGCGAGCGGGAATAACAATACCTCCATTTGTTCATTTTTGCCATTCACCTTAATTTGTTGTGTGTAGGCCTCGTATCCCATATAGTTTACGCTAAGGGTATAGTTACCTGCAGGAACGTTTAGAAACTCAAAATTCCCCGATACATCCGATATGGTATATCGGTTGCTCGGTTCGAGTTTTAAAGTCGCGCCAGGCAACGAAAAAATATCGTTGCCGTCCAATACCTTTCCTTTCAAGATGCTAGTTTGTGCATAAGATGCTGAACAGCATAATAAAAGCAGCATCGTGTAAATAAGTCTCATAAAAAATTGTTTCGTTAATT
The DNA here is from genome assembly GCF_014692515.1 of Sphingobacterium micropteri. Taxonomy (GTDB): domain Bacteria; phylum Bacteroidota; class Bacteroidia; order Sphingobacteriales; family Sphingobacteriaceae; genus Sphingobacterium; species Sphingobacterium micropteri. The sequence continues at coordinate 288,311 of NZ_JACOIK010000005.1, forward strand.
AATACTTGGACAAAGGTTATAGACCCGGCCGGGATTTACAATTTTCGGCCGTAAACAAAACATTAACAACTACTTTATGACCGTATACAACAGGGCAACAGTCTGTCTTTTTATTATTTAATGGTCTGTTTATAAGTGTGTTGTGATTTTTCTGTAGAGCCATTAAGTTTACATTAAACAAATGTTCTCTTATTTTTAACAAAGACATTAAAGCTTCTGGATAAATGCGCCTAAGCTCTTCCCTTCGGGTAGGGCAAGTTTTTTTCGTAACCGGTATCGGGCAATCCGAAGGCTATCCTTTGATATGCCCAGCATAGTCGATATGTCGGTCGAACGCAGGTTCATTTTTAACAGTGCGGCCAATCGCAGGTCGGCTGAACTCAGCTTACTGCAGTGCGCCTTTAAGCCATCAAAAAAATGTTCGTGAACCCGTTCGAATACAATACGGAAATCTTCCCAGTTCTTGTCTTGGTTGTGGTTGAGCTGGAGCAAATTCAAGAGCTGTTTTAATTCTTTCCGCTGATCTCTTTTATCGCTTTTAACGATATCGCCCAGCTTTTCCTTCAACTCTTCGAGGAGCTGGTTTTTCTGGATCAGGTGGAGGGTGTGGCTTGTCAATTCTTTGCTTTTGAGTTCTAACTCGTTTCGCAGGTTTTCGGCTTTCAACTGCTTGTTATAGAGATCGGTCTCCATGGCGATCTTCTGCGTCTCGTAGAGTTTTTGATTTTGCTCGTTAAGCTTGCGTTCATTGGCAATCTTTGATCGTTGTCGGCTGATGATGCTGAGCCCTAAGAATAGCAACAGCAGGAAAATTGCTATACCAAATAGCAACATGGTATAGTGCACCCTCCGCTCCCGTTCGTATTGGGTAATAGCATCCTCTTTCTGTTCAAGCTCAAATAAAGTCTGCAGTATCGTTAACTGTTTGGCGGTATCTTCGGAGAATATCTCGGTATGGATATTTCTTCCGGCTTCGCTGTAATAGTAGGCACTGTCGTGCTGTCCGATCAAAGAAAATATCTTGGAGAGATCACGGTAGGCACTGGCCAGCTGATAGTGTTCGTTCATCCTTTTTGCCAAGGCGACCGCCTGACGCGTATAACCCAGGGCCGTGCTGTATTCACCCGTTTTCCGGTAAATGTCGCCCATATTATTGGTAATCCTGATTTGGAGTGTCTTATCATTTGTCTTGTTGGCGATTTCCAACGCGTTGCTAAAATATACGAGGGCCGAATCGAGCTGAAATTTATCTTCATAGATGCTGCCGATGTTTTCATGGATTATAGCGGCAAGTGCCCCGTCGCTTTTCTCGTTGAGCTGTGCAAGTGCCAGATACTGGTAATATTTCGCTTTTTCCAGATTTCCGTTTTTCTCGTGCACCTGTCCGATGTGTGCCAGGGCATCGGTAATACCTTCTTCGGTACCAGCCGACTCATACAGAGCAAGCCCCTGTTCAAAGGCTTCTAAGGATGAAGGGTATTGTTTGTTATGGAGCCTTGTTTCGCCGATTTTAATCCATATCGTTGCCAGTTCGGGTAGCTGTTTTTGTTTTCTGAATAAGGATTCGGCCCGGTAGAAATTGTCCAGTGCTTGCAGATAGGCTGCTTGAAAATAGTATAGCTCGCCTATCTGTCCGTAGCAAACCGCTGCTTGGTAGTCGTCGCCATCGGCTAAAGCGGTTTGTAGCGTTCTTCTTATCTGTTTAAATGCTCCATCGGGGTTTTCACGCATCGATTCCCGTAGGAGCGGAGCCTGGGACGTGTTTTTTTGGGCAGGCAACACATTCCCCAGACATAATAGGAATACGGGAAAGAATAAATACCTGGATAAAATTGTCATCTTAAATTATTGTCCTGTGTGAAATAGAGGTAATAACTTTAAAAGTAAGATGCTTATATGATGTTATGGTTATGTTTATATTAATTAATGTTTAGTGATCTTAAAAGGCGATAAATGAAACGGTCGATGAATTCATTAATTTATCGACCGTTTTATATGAATAAGAAATTCGTTATGGGCTATGTTGCTTCGCGTGCCGATTAATATACTCCGATGGGCTTAGTCCGTACATTTTTTTAAACAATGTTGAGAAATGTGTTTGATTGGTAAAGCCTAGCGCATAGGCAACTTGGGAAATATTCATTTGCTTATCCAAAAGTAGCCTTTCAGCTTGTTTGAGACGTATATTCCGAATAAATTCGCTCGTTGAGACTCCTGTTAGGGCTGTTACCTTTCGATGTAACTGTACCCGGCTTAATCCAACTTCATCCGCTAATAGCTGTACATTTAGGCTCGGATCTTGTAGATATTTATTAACGATATTAACAATGCGCTCCATCAGGAGTTCATCACTTGATTTGAAGGAGATCGTCTTTACTTTACCTTCTTGTCCTTGGGCCCCCGAGTATTTGCCTTTGACGGTCATACGGTTTTTAATCAAGTTCTCCGCCATGACCAGCAATTCTTCAATTAAAAAAGGTTTGGTCAGATAAGCATCGGCACCTAAACCGATACCCTGCATGCGATCCTCATGGTTTATTTTAGCGGTAAGTAGAATAACAGGTATATGGTTTGTCGTGCTGTTGCTTTTTATTTTCTTAACCAGTTCAAAGCCGTCCATATCAGGCATAGAAACGTCGGATATAATAAGATCAGGGAGTTGCGACAACGCTAGTTGGAAGGCTTCCTGTCCATTTTCGGCGGATATGATTTTATAGATACTTTGCAGTTCTTGACTTACGTAACGCAGAATATCTTTCTCGTCGTCCACGACGAGTACCTTGAAATTTGTTTTATGGGAAATGATAGGAGCGGTAACCGTTTCCCTTACCAATGGAACAGGTGCTTTTTCGACCAACATATTTTTATCGTCGTTATCCTTTATCAATTGGGCTTTCGGCAAATGGGCAGTGCCCATTGGCATATGAACGAAAAAGCGGCTTCCGGATTTGTCAGCCCGGTTTTCGGCAAATACTTTTCCGCCATGTTTTTCTACTAAGACCTGGGTAAGGTGCAACCCGATGCCGGAACCTTGTTGTCCTCCAGAAACCTGATTGTTGCCCTGATAAAATCGTTTGAAAATCTTGACCGTATCATCCTGCGGTATACCTGGACCGGTGTCTGAGACCGTTATTTCGGCATAACTAGGCTGTTTGTTGAAAGAGGAGGTGACATGGACATCGATAATGCCATCATCTGGCGTATATTTGAAAGCGTTGGACAGTAAATTATGGAGCACCTTATCCAGACTATTCGTATCAATCCAAACCGGGATGTAGGTAGAATCGGAAGTGACTTGAAAGGCTATATTTCTTTCATCGGCTTGTTGTTTAAATGCGTCGGCACACTGTGTAATAAACTCCGCGAGATTTGTTTCTTGAAATTTTAATTGAAGCTGCCCGCTTTCCAATTTGCGGATATCCAACAATTGGTTGACAAGGTTTAGAATACGATGTGCATTCCTACGCATGTTTTGCAAAGTCTCTTTGGCGTGTACATCGGTTGCGTTTTTGATCAACTTATCGATAGGACTCAGGACCAGGGTCAGCGGCGAGCGAATCTCGTGTGAGATGTCTGTAAAAAGTTGGAGTTTATAAGCATGCAGCTTTTCCAAGCGGCGCTCTCGAAGGTAATGGGCGATTAAGGTCAGGATACCAATAAATATGGCTAGGTAAACGAGATAAGCAAGCGTACTGCGGTACCATGGCGGCATGACGTGCAGGGTGACGAATTTGCTCTCCGAATAGGCACCGAATTTGCAGGCTCTGATTTCCAATTCATGGGTTCCGGGCGACAGGTTATTGTAGGTAATGAGGTTGACGCCGGGTAACGTCGTATTCCAGGTTTTGTTGAAGCCTTTTAACCGATACTCGTAATGAATATTTTCCGGGCTGTTAAAGTCCATCGTGGAGAGCTCCAACGTAAAGCTATCGTCTTGGCTTGCAAAGTGAAATTCACTCGCTGCCGCCAAACTTTGGGCATAAATGGGCTTCCCACCAGACAAATATCCGGGCTTGATTGTTTGGTTACGGACGTAGATATTCGTGATATAGATCGGATGTGCATATTCGGATACATGTACCTGTTGTGGAAAGAAAGAGGTAATACCTTGTTTTCCCCCGTAATATATTTTTCCATCGGCATTTTGGTGAAATACGCCCGTATTGTAAGAGCGGTCAACCAGCCCATCTCCGGTATAATAGTTTACAATTTTATTGTCGATTGGGTTTACATAGTTGATGCCATTATAGGTACTACACCAAATATTCCCTTGCTTATCTTCACCCAACCCGGAAATAACGTTGCTGGAAAGGCCGTTATTGGTGGTGTAACTCGATAGCTCCCGTGTGTCTTTAGCAATTTTATGTAGCCCGTTATAGGTGCCGATCCAAAGGTTTTGATGACGATCTTGCAATAACGACAGTACGATTTGTTCGGAGAGTCCCTGATTTGCCCGTTGATGGACGAAGGCATCTTTTCGCGGGTCATAGCAACTGACACCCTTGTGATGGCCTAGCCAAATCAATCCCTCCTGATCACATAGGAGGGTATTGATCCAGTCATTTCCCAACGTCCCACTAGTAGCGGTCGTATTATTCATGCTAAATTGCCTGGAGGCATTCCTCCGCGGATCATATTCAATAAAACCACGACCAAAGGTAGAGATATACAGTTTGTTATTCTTGCCGAAGACCATCGCCTTGGTTTCCTCACCGGCGAATAGATTTAGGTAGCGTACGTCTTGGCCGTCTATAATTTTGCCCAGTCCCTGCTGGTATGATAAAAACCAAAGAATGCCTTGATCATCCACCTGCAACTCTGTTATATTACGTAAGTCAGGGAAAGTCTGAAGGACGTGTCCTGCGCTGTCTGCTTGAAAAACGCCCACGCCCTCTACACTATACCATATATTCCCATTGACGTCGGTTGTCAATGCGTTGATTTTATGTTTATCGGCTTCTTCCAATTCCAATACCCGCCAGAATTCGAACTGTTTGTTGCTGGATGGAATAAAAACTAAGCCTCGCTGAAACCAGCCGAGCCATAAATTTTTCTCTCTGTCCAACAGAAAGCTCGTTATACGGGCATTGCTGTAGTTTTTATCGAGATTGGAGAGCTCCATCTGTCGGAGCTGAAGTGGGCGTTCCGTCAAAGGTAATTGCCAAATCCCTCCGCGGTCAGTACTGGCAATAACCGCTGTTCCTTCTGCATTAAGTTGGATGTCATTAATAAACGGTCTTCGATTACCGTTAAAGGTAATCGGTTGAAAACGACGAGCAGACCGATCGCTAAGGACGATATCCGCATGATAGTTCAAGATTACCTCGCCACTTTTAGTTACCAGCATATTGTATTTGTCTCCATTAGGAAAAGGCACTTCCTCCCGGGAAAATTTCTGGACTTGTTTGAAATCCGGTGATAAACGTACGACGCCCAGACGATCCATCGCCACCCAAACGTGCTTATCTTTATCTTCCACGAGCTTGCGTCCATACATCCCGCCGATACGCTGATTTGCGCCTTCTAACGGAATAGCCACCCCGTTAGCGATATCAATGGAAAAAAGCCCCCATCCTGAAGTGGTTACCAAGAGCGATTCATCATGCCGCGTTAATATATCCGTGATATGCGGGGCTATCTGATCTGGAAACTGGATGCGTATAAATTCGTCTGTATTTTCATTATAGTACTGTAAGCCATTTGAACACCCGATCCACAGATGATCATGACAATCTCGATGAAGAATGGTCACATGGTTACTGGAAATTGATGTACTATCCTGTATATCGTGTAGGTATTGTATAAATCGTATTCCATCAAATTTATTAAGCCCATATTCTGTAGCGATCCATATGTAGCCATGTTTATCCTGTGAGATGCTCTTGATCAGATTGGACGACAGTTCGCCAAATCCATAGTCCCGATGATCATAAATGCGAGTGGCTTGTCCACTAACCAAGAGTGTACAGAAGGAAAATATCGATAGCAAAAATACTCTTAACATTGGTTTTCACGGTTATTAAAAGGAAAGATACAAAATCTATTTTTCTATTCGATGCCGGAATGTCTTTTTTCGAGGTAAAAGGTATAAAGAGTCTGGGTGGGAAACAGAAAGAAACGAATATGTAACATATGAAAAGGTCTTTGCAACAAAAGGAAGATGGAATGTAACATGTTGGATTGTCTTTGCTAACCGATTGATTTACCTTTACTTCACGTTTTTGATCCGCTCACTGTGTCTTTGATGTGCTGCGCTGATGCGAAAATAGGAATATGCTAAACACGTTAATAAATCATGATGATGATAAGACAATGGTTAATTGTTTTTTGCCTTATTTTTTCCAATGCAATACTTTATGCACAATCGGACGATGTATTTGTGTCCCATGACCCGGCGAAGGGCTACCTAACCCTGATAAAGGAAGGACAACCGCTTCCGCTGCAAGTAGATCCGCAGGATGATAAAGGTGTTTTGCGTGCCGTCGAAAGTTTACAGCGAGATTTTGAAAAAGTAGCCGGAAAGCGAGCGGAGGTGGCCTCTGGAGCGAAGTCGGGTATTTGGATCGGTACGGTCGGACAATCTACTTTAATCGATGGCCTGATCGCAAAAGGACAGTTACCCAAGAACGAGATAGCCGGGAAGCGGGAGAAATTTATCATTACCATCGTAGAACAACCCGCGGCGGGTATTGAATCGGCCTTGGTTATAGCCGGTAGCGACAAAAGAGGAACGATTTACGGCATCTACGAATTGTCTAAACAAATGGGTGTATCGCCTTGGTATTACTGGGCAGACGTACCGGTGGAGCGTAAAGCAAATTTATACATAAAGCCTGGTATCTATACGGATGGAGAACCTGCCGTACAGTATCGTGGTATCTTTCTCAACGACGAATACCCTGCATTAACGCGCTGGGTCAACCATACCTTCGGGGGCTATAATAGCCAGTTTTACGAAACCGTTTTTGAACTGATCCTCCGCTTGAAAGGAAACTTTTTGTGGCCTGCGATGTGGGGGAACGCTTTTTACGACGATGATCCGCAAAACGGCGTGCTGGCCAATGAGATGGGTATTGTGATGAGTACTTCGCATCACGAGCCTATGGCACGTGCGCAAGCGGAGTGGAAGCGACATGGCAATGGCGGAACCTGGGATTACAATAAAAACAAAAAAGGCCTCCAGGAATTTTGGCAAGGAGGTATGGAGCGTACAAAAAACTGGGAAACATTTGTCACCATCGCGATGCGTGGTGATGGCGATGAGCCTATGAGCGATGAGCAGAATATCAGTTTATTGGAGGAAATCGTAGGCGACCAGCGTAAAATTATTCAACAAGTTACCGGAAAGAAACCAGAACACACTCCTCAAGTTTGGGCGTTGTACAAGGAAGTACAGGATTATTACGACGATGGGATGCGTGTGCCCGATGATGTGACTTTGCTTTTTTGTGATGATAACTGGGGGAATGTGCGTAAGCTCCCTGCATTGGATGCCAAGCCCCGAAAAGGCGGATACGGCATGTATTATCATTTTGATTATGTCGGCGGACCACGGAATACCAAGTGGCTTAATGTGAGTCAGATATCCCGTGTGTGGGAGCAGATGAACTTAACTTACGCCCATGGTGTAGACAAGATTTGGGTAGTCAATGTGGGGGATTTGAAACCGATGGAATACCCCATCTCTTTTTTCTTGGATATGGCTTGGGATCCAACCCGTTTTAATCCTGCTAACCTGTTGGCACATACCGAGGAATGGTGTGCGCAGCAATTTGGCGAGCAATATGCCAGGGAAGCTGCTCGGTTAATTGATATGTACACCAAGTTCAACCATCGTGTGACCCCCGAATTATTGAACCATCGAACGTATAGCCTGGAAAACTATAACGAATTTGAGACGGTTGTGCAAGAATATCGCCAGTTATTGGTTGATGCCCTACGCCTGTACAACCAATTGCCGAATGCATATAAGGATACCTTTGATCAGCTGGTGCTGTTTCCAATCAATGGTATGTCGAATCTATACGATATGTATTATGCACAGGCGCAAAATGCCGTCTATGCAAGCAAGAACGATATATGTGCCAATTACTGGGCAGACCAGGTTAAAGAGGGCTTTGAGCGCGATTCCTTATTAACCCTACATTTCAATACGCTTTCGGGTGGGAAATGGAAGCATATGATGGATCAGGTGCGTATTGGTTATCGTAGCTGGAACAACCCACCACATAGCATCCTGCCGAAGGTAACGTATATCGATTCCAGTACTGTGCATGCCGATAGCAAGATTTTTGTGGAAGCGGACGGTTATGTGTCGATCGAGGCGATGAATTTCCACCATGCAAACCATGCTGAGCAGGTCAAGTGGACGGAGATACCGAACCTCGGCAAAACCGTTTCCGCAATCACGACGCTGCCCGTTACCGCGCCATTGGACGAACAAGTATACCTCGAATATAAGGTCGATGTGCAGTCGACCGGACGGGCAAAGCTCGTCGTATTAACCTCACCGACATTAAATTATAATGCCAATCAGGGTCTGCGCTATGCTGTTTCCATCAATGGTGGTGAAGAGCAAATACTAAATATAAATGGCCATTACAAAGGCGAGTTAGGACGTTGGCAAGCGAATCGCATTATCGAAAATGTCACCGAGCATGATTTTCCCGAAGCGGGCGAATACCGTATTCGTATCCGGCCTTTGGAACAGGGTATCGTCATCCAAAAAATCATGCTGGATTTTGGCGGATTGAAACCTTCTTATCTCGGCGCACCCGAGAGTGCACAACGCATCATCAAACTATAAAACATAAACCATAGATAACCTTATATAATGAACGCAGAAACACGTTTGGTTAACGAATCAAAAGGCTTTTATAAGCTCTCTCATGTGCAACGTATCGGTTTCGGATCAGGCGATCTGGCCCAGAACCTTATTTACCAGACGGTTTCGATGTACCTGCTTATTTTTTACACGAATGTTTTCGGCATTTCTGCCGCCGCAGCCGGCGTTATGTTTTTGGTTGTACGGATTGTCGATGTGATATGGGACCCCATTGTAGGTGCTTTCGTTGATAAGCGTAATCCGAAAATGGGAAAATACCGATCCTACCTTGTTTTAGGTGGGATACCGCTTACCGGATTTGCTATCCTTTGTTTCTGGAACGGATTTTCCGGATCACTTGTATACGCCTACGTGACCTATGTCGGGCTGTCTATGCTCTACACCCTGATCAATGTCCCTTATGGCGCGCTCAACGCTTCCCTAACGCGGGATACCGATGAAATTACCAAACTGACATCGGCACGCATGTTTATGGCCAACTTAGGAGGACTTGCCGTAGGATACGGTGTGCCGATTATCGTACAATATTTTTCACCCGATGGGAAGATCAACTCCCGGGAATCGGGCGAAGCCTGGTTTATTACCATGACCATTTATGCGCTCGTCGGCTTGTGCTTGCTGCTATTCTGTTATACGCAAACCAAAGAACGGGTCGTCATGGATGAGAAAGATACCGAAAAAGTACAGGTGTCCGATCTTTGGGTCGAGTTCAAACATAACGGTCCGCTACGCATACTGGCATTCTTTTTCATTACCGCATTTGCCATGATGGCCATCGGGAACTCTGCCGGCTCCTATTACATGATCTATAACGTACAAACTCCAGAAATGCTGCCCTATTTTATGGCATTAGGCTCTATCCCGGCATTTATCTTTATGCCCTTGGTACCGGCTATCAAGCGGGCTATAGGGAAAAAACAGATGTTTTATGTATTCCTGACGGTTGCCATTGTGGGAATGATTATGCTCTATATCATTTCTGTCGTGCCAACCTTAAAAAGCCAGATTTGGCTGGTTCTCGTTGCACAGTTCGTAAAGTCGACCGGAATCATTGTCGCCACCGGCTATATGTGGGCATTGGTTCCCGAAGTGATATCGTATGGAGAACATGCAACAGGTAAACGCATTTCTGGTATTGTTAATGCATTGACCGGGATTTTTTACAAAGCGGGAATGGCGTTAGGCGGCGTAGTGCCCGGCCTAGTATTGGCTTATGTGGGTTTTGATAAGGATAATACATTGACGCAATCCGTATTTGCAGAACAAGGAATTCTATGGCTCGTCGCTATTATTCCTGCAATCTTGTTGATCGTCGCCATGTTTATCATCTCGAAATATAAACTGGAAGATGATCTCATCGATAAGATCAATCATGAAATAGAAAATAGACACAAATAGTAAGAAAGATCAAACATTATGAATATAGTAAAAACAATAATTTTAGCTGGAATCGCTACGTGGAGTATCGGTTGTACATCAACAAACTCGCAGGTCACGCAGAAGAAGGATACGACAACGATTAAAGAAGCCTATGCCGATCGGTTCTATATCGGTACCGCCCTGAATTTAGATCAGATTTGGGAACGTAATCCTGTTGCTGAAAAAGTAGTCCAAGAGCAATTTAACTCGATCGTAGCCGAAAATTGCATGAAAAGTGAAAATATACAACCTCGTGAAGGCGAGTTTTATTTCAAGGATGCGGACCAATTTGTGGCGTACGGCGAGAAAAACAATATGCACATCGTGGGACATACCTTGATCTGGCATTCGCAGGCACCGAGATGGTTTTTCACGGATAAAGAGGGAAAAGATGTCTCGCGCGAGGTCATGATCGAAAGAATGCGCAACCATATCCATACAGTCGTTTCCCGGTATAAGGGACGTATCCATGGATGGGATGTGGTGAATGAAGCTATACTGGATAACGGCGAATATCGTAAGAGCAAGTTTTATGAGATTATCGGAGAAGAGTTTATTCCGTTAGCCTTTCAGTTTGCACAAGAGGCGGATCCGGAAGCTGAATTATATTATAACGATTATTCTACAGCTATCCCGGAAAAACGTAAGGGTATTGTGGAAATGGCCAAGAAAATACAAGCTGCCGGAATCAAAATCGATGGTCTGGGCATGCAGGAACATCACGGGTTGACCCATGCTTCAATAGCGGAAACGGAGCAGACCATTCTAGATTTTGCTGCTTTAGGTGTAAAGGTTATGGTGACGGAAATGGACATATCGGTACTTCCGCACGCACGCCGTCATGTAGGAGCGGAGTTAACGGATACGGCCGCGTATAAGCAAGCCCTAGATCCTTATCAGGAAGGGCTTCCAGAAGACAAGATGAATGAATTGGGGCAGCGTTATGTCGATTTCTTTAAATTATACCTCAAGCATCAGGATAAGATTAGCCGGGTGACCTTATGGGGAGTGGGGGATGCAGACTCCTGGAAGAATGGTTGGCCTATCGAAGGACGTACGGATTATCCTTTATTGTTCGATCGTAATTACGAACCCAAGCCCTTTGTTACCGATATTATTGATTTAGCTCTCTAACTCTATAACCTCCTCTAACTTTATATTTATCATATGAAAGCTTCCAGATATTTATTTCCGAGCGACTATATGGCAGATCCATCTGCTCACGTATTTGAAGATAAAATTTATATATACCCTTCGCACGATTGGGAAAGCGGTATCCCCGAAAATGACAATGGTGACCATTTCAATATGCGGGATTATCATGTGTTTTCGATGGACGATCCCGAAGCCGAGGTGGTTGATTACGGTGTGGTGCTTTCCACGGACGATATTCCCTGGGCAGGAAGGCAACTTTGGGATTCCGACGTGGCGTATAGAGATGGTAAGTATTATATGTACTTTCCGTTGAAAGACCAAAACGATATCTTCCGTATGGGCGTTGCTATCAGTGATCGACCAGAAGGACCTTTTATTCCCAACGCAAACCCGATGAAAGGCAGCTACAGCATCGATCCCTGTGTTTTTGAAGATAACGGGTCGTACTATATGTATTTTGGCGGAATATGGGGCGGACAATTGCAGTTTTATCGGGATAATAAGTTGACGCCTCCCTGCGAACTGCCTCATTTTCATGAACGGGCTCTTTGCCCTAAGATAGCGAAGTTAGGGGATGATATGTTGGAGTTTGCGGAAGCACCGCGTGATGTCCTTATATTGGACGAACAGGGTAATCCGCTGAAACAGGGTGATTCGGAACGCCGCTTTTTTGAAGCTTCATGGGTGCATAAATATCAAGGTAAATATTACTTTTCGTATTCTACCGGTGATACGCATCTGTTGTGTTATGCCGTCGGCGATAATCCTTATGGACCGTTTACCTATCAAGGTGTGATATTGACTCCCGTAGTCGGCTGGACCACACACCATAGCATTTTGGAATTTAAAGATAAATGGTACTTGTTCTACCATGATGCGATGCCATCTGGCGGGAAAACCTGGCTGCGGAGCATGAAGATGGTAGAGCTGGAATATGATGAAGAGGGTGCTATCAAGACGATAGCCGGACAGTAAATAAACAAAATGACTATGTTGCCTATTAAAAAATACCTCATCTATTTTTTCTTTCTATTGCCATTTTTCGGATATGCCGAAGATGGAAGCCAGCTTTGGTTGCGATACAAACCGGTAGACGCGCAGACGCAGAAGCAGCGGCATATCCGTCTGCAGGATAAGCATGAAACTGCCCTGCTGGCTAAACAGGAGCTGGACAGTTACTGGCGCGGACCGTCTATTGAGATGCATCTCGACAAAAAGGCGAAAAGATTAAAAGAAGGTTATCAGATTAAGGGCGACACCTCTGCTGTTTATTTGACGGCCGCCGAGCCTATCGGTTTGTTGTATGGTGCCTATCATTTATTGCGCCTTCAGGAAACCAAAGCTGATATGCGGCACCTGTATATCGAAGAGATTCCCGATTATGACATCCGCATCCTGAACCATTGGGATAATCTGGATCGTACCGTAGAAAGAGGATATGCGGGGTATTCTTTATGGCGATGGGAAGAATTACCACACAAGTTATCTCCCCGTTATGAAGAGTATGCGCGGGCAAATGCTTCGATTGGTATCAACGCAACCGTGCTGAACAACGTGAACGCATCACCGCAAATACTGACCGGTGATTATATACAAAAGGTGAAAGCTTTGGCCGATATATTCCGGAAATACGGTATCCGGGTTTATCTATCGGCCAATTTTTCTTCACCGAAAGTGCTGGATGGGCTAGCAGACTCTGATCCTTTGCGTAAGGAGGTGCAGGATTGGTGGAAAGTTAAGGTGAAAGAAATCTATCAGCATATCCCGGATTTTGGTGGTTTTTTGGTCAAAGCAAATTCAGAAGGCCAGCCAGGACCACAGGATTACGGACGTACCCATGCTGATGGGGCGAATATGCTGGCGGATGCGTTGAAGCCTTATGGCGGACTGGTGATGTGGCGGGCTTTTGTCTATAATCCAACGGAAGAGGATCGGGCTAAACAAGCCTATCAGGAGTTTGTACCGCTGGATGGCGAGTTTCGGGATAATGTCATTATCCAGATTAAAAATGGCCCGGTAGACTTTCAGCCTAGAGAACCGTTTACACCGCTTTTTGGTGCCATGAAGCATACGGCGCAAATGATCGAGTTTCAAATTACCCAAGAATACCTGGGTTTTTCGAACCACTTAGCGTACTTGGCGCCATTATTTAAAGAAACCTTGGATGCGGATACCTATAGCGAGGGGAAAGGGAGCACGGTGGCGCGTGTTACCGACGGGAGTATGTTTAGGGGAGAAAAAACAGCGGTTTCGGCTGTTGCCAATATTGGTGAAGATACGAATTGGACGGGGCACCATTTTGCACAAGCGAATTGGTATGCATTTGGGCGGCTGGCTTGGAACCACCAATTATCATCCGAAGATATCGCCAACGAATGGATTCGGCAGACCTTCACAAACGCGGTTGATTTCGTAACACCTGTGCGCCAGATGATGATGGATTCACGTGAAGCAGTCGTGGATTATATGATGCCCTTGGGCTTACATCATATTTTCGCCTTCGACCACCATTATGGTCCGGAGCCTTGGGGCGACCGGAAAGGAGGGAGACCAGACTGGATGCCTTGGTATTACCATAATGCGGATACGATTGGTTTAGGTTTTGATCGCACGGCGACGGGGAGCAATGCCGTGTCGCAATATTACCCACCGTTGGATAGCATCTATGGAGGTATCAATAGCTGTCCGGAAAGCCTGTTGCTCTGGTTTCACCATGTTCCGTGGACGCATACTATGAAAAATGGTCGTACACTATGGGATGAGCTATGTATACATTATGACCGAGGTGTTCAGCAGGTACGCGGATTTCAAAAGACCTGGGATAAACTACAAGCTCACGTAGACCAACAGCGGTTTTTAGAAGTACAATCCAAACTAAAAATTCAATCAAAAGATGCGGTGTGGTGGAAAGATGCCTGTTTGTTGTATTTCCAAACATTCTCCAAAATGCCTATACCTTATGACCTCGAGCGACCGGTTCACGAACTGGAAGAACTGAAAAAAATTAAATTGGATATGACGCATCATAATTAGTTGGCATGAAAGAATTCGATTCGCCGTATATCATCTACTATATCGATTCGGATGGTAATGTGTTGATTAACAAAATTATATCCATTATTTCACTTCGAAATAAGTGGAAAAAAGACCTTCCGTTTTACTGGATTGTCCTCCCATTAATGGGCAGCAGATAATGGAAACAAGCTCAAAACAAGCCTGATCAACGTTACATTGCTATAGGTCTGTATAGAAACGGTCAGCTTCGATAATGGAACGTCCAGCTTCCGTATCGAAGCAAAATGGTTCTAGGGCGGCGTGGTTTACTTCTGCACAGCAATAACCTACTTCCGTATAGAAGTAAACCAATCCCCTGCAGTATTTGCCAGCTGCGGGATAGGAGTATGCAGGAGCTGTCCGCAAATATGCCGCTACCGGACAGCTATTTGCCACGTCCGTGCAGAACCATCCAACTTCTGCACGGAAGTAAATGATAACCGTGCCATAGTATATAGCTTCCGGACAGATATGCTCCGTTACCATCTCGAAGAAGCGTAGTTCTAGGTAGCAACAAACTACTTCTGGACTGGAGTTCCCTACTTCCTCCCCGAAACCATGAGTCGGGATGTAACCAATTTATAACCGGGTTGAAGTATAACAGGTCGCGCATGGAAGAACAATAGGGCTATACTGGTATACTTTACTTCGGGATAGAAGTAAACTACTTCCACACGGGAGTTAGGGGTTCCTGTATGGAAGCTGACGGCTTCGGGATGTCCCGACAGCCCCAAAAAGAGGATGTCGATCCTGCAGCTCACCCTGGGATTACTGGAACCTAAGCTATGGGAAAACGACTTCCAGCCCCAGATACTAATGGATCAGGACTGCGATATCCCGCAATAGATGCAGGGTTTTCCGCTACATAACGGACATTATCCTCCTACAACGATTAAGTATTTCTCCATCATGACGGAGTATTCGAAACAATGGAGTTTTATTTGCATAATATATCTGGAAGATGATACTTTGATTTATTTTAACATGTTGCAAATTCCTTTCTATTTATTTCAGATAGTGTCATTTTATTGCTTTAGCAGGCGGTTATTATCTCTTTCTGCCATATTGGTTTCGTAAGGATGGGAACAAGTTTGTAATTTAGCTATAAGCCAACAATAAATTATAAACGAAATAAATCTAGCGGGACATACACAATATGACACATCTTAAACAAGCGATCACTTTTCTTTTTGCTCTTTTATTATTCAACCGTTTATTTGGGCAACATGAACCTATAGATAAACGCGAACGGACGTTGTTGTCCGAAGGTTGGAAATTTTATCGTTATCCAACAGGAGGTGACAACTTAATCTACGATGTCCGACCGGAAGTAAAAGAAGATCTCGATAAACGAGAGGCAGCCGCAAAACCCGTGGCATCAAAAGGATTATCGACTGGAAATATATCTTGGACGCTAAATTATTAAATTAATGTGTATGCAAAATTCTGCGCATCGGCTTTTATGGACGCTGGTTCCATTACTTTTATGGACGGTTAATCTTTCTGCCAAAATACGTTTACCGGCGCTCATCAGCGATAAGATGGTTCTGCAGCGTGACATTGATCTCCGTATCTGGGGATGGGCGGATGTAGGCGAGAAAGTAACCGTTCGGTTTCAAGGTGAACACTATTATACGGAAGCGGGCAACGACGGCAAATGGTTTGTGTCCTTACCTCCGCAAGCAGCAGGAGGGCCGTATATCATGGAGGTCAACGAAATCGTGATCCGCGACATCCTCATTGGTGACGTATGGTTAGCATCCGGGCAATCGAACATGGAAACGCCTATTGCGCGTTTAACGCATCGCTACCCGGAAATAAACGTATCCAATAACCACATGATCCGTCATTTTAAAGTGCCCACACAAAACACGGTCGAATCGGTGCAAGAAGATATTCCGGCGGGCGGAAAATGGTATTCCGCGGTAGCGTCGGAAGTGATGAACTGGACGGCTTTGGCCTATTTTTATGCACAAGAAGCTTACCATCATACGAAAGTGCCTGTGGGTATGCTCGTCTCTAGTTTGGGCGGTTCCGCGATCGAAAGTTGGATTAGCCAAGAACATCTCCGGGAGTTCCCACATTTATTGGTTGATCAAGTGGCCGTCGACAGTTTGCCTAAAGCAATGCAAGACCCAGGAGCAGGAAAGTGGACGAACCCAAATTTGGATGATACCCACTGGAAAACGATGACCGTTCCGGGGCGTTGGCGCTCTCAGGGAATACACACGAAAGGTGTGATCTATTTTCGGAAAGAATTTGAAATGCCCGGATCTATGGACGGACGGCACGCGAGAATCCGTTTGGGCATGTTGATCGATAGTGATTCTGTTTTTGTTAATGGACACTTTGTGGGTTCCACCTCCTATATGTATCCGCCGCGTGAATATCATATCCCGGTGGGTGTATTGCGTGCGGGGAAAAATAATATTACGGTACAATTAACGGCGAAGAACGGCAACGGTGGTTTTGTAGAGGACAAGCCTTATAAGGTCATTGGAGATGATATAGAGGTGGATCTAAGCGGTGAATGGAAATATCAGGTCGGTGTAGACGTTGATGAAATTGCGGTATACAGAACCCGCCTCCAAAATATAAAAACAGCCGGATCTGGTTTGTACAATGGTATGATTTACCCTATCCGTGATTATCGGGTACGAGGGGCGATTTGGTATCAGGGAGAGACGAATGCCGGTCGCCCACAGCATTATCAAGCCTATCTGGAGTCGTTGATGCGTAATTGGCGGGAATTGTATCGAGCTCCTGAACTACCATTTTTGATCGTGCAGTTACCCAATCACTTAAAAAAATCGGAAAAACCGGAGGAAAGTGGCTGGGCGGAGATACGCGAGGCACAGTTTAAAGCGACCCAGCGAGTTCCGAACACGGCATTAGCTGTGACATACGATGTTGGTGAATGGAATGACATTCACCCGTTGAACAAAAAGGATATCGCACATCGGCTATTTTTAGGTGCAAGGAAAGTATCTTTCGGCGAGAAGTTAATCAGCTCGGGACCTATGTATCAGAAAATGAAAATAGATGGCGATAAAATGGTGTTGTATTTCACGGAGATTGGTGGAGGATTACAGAGTAAGGATGGCGTGTTACGGCATTTTGCGATTGCAGGAGAAGATCAAAAGTTTGTGTGGGCGAATGCAGTAATTACAGGTAATACCGTGGTCGTGAGCAGCCCAGAGGTGAAAAAGCCAGTTGGAGTTCGTTATGCGTGGAGCAGCAATCCTGAAGATGCTAATCTGGAGAACAAGGCGGGCTTGTTGGCCTCGCCATTTAGAACAGATAATTGGTGAAAAACTATGGATATGAAAAGAACGTATTATTTTTCAGGAATGTTGCTGTCCTTGATTTTAACGGCTTTTGCGTTTAAAGGACAATCGAATGAGGAAGATTACCCATTTAGAAACCCAGATCTTCCTACGGAAGAACGTATAGAAAATTTGATAAGCTTATTGTCGTTAGAGGAGAAGATCGGATTGATGATGAACAGTTCAAAGCCGGTGCCACGGTTAGGGATTCCGGCGTACGATTGGTGGAATGAAGCTTTGCACGGCGTAGCACGTTCGGGAAAAGCGACCGTGTTTCCGCAAGCTATCGGTATGGCAGCAACTTGGGATGAAGATAATCATCTGAAGACTTTTGAAATTATCTCCGACGAAGCTCGCGCCAAATACAATGAAGCTGTAAAACAGGGGGAAAGGGGGCGTTATTACGGTTTAAGTTTTTGGACACCCAATATCAATATCTTCCGCGATCCCAGATGGGGGCGTGGACAGGAAACTTATGGAGAAGATCCTCATTTGACGACGCGTTTGGGGTTAGCGGCCGTAAAGGGTTTGCAAGGCAACGATGACAGGTATTTTAAAACGCACGCCTGTGCCAAACATTATGCCGTACACAGCGGTCCGGAATGGAACAGACATTCGTATAATGCGGTCGTTTCGAACCGGGATTTGTGGGAAACTTATCTTCCGGCCTTTCAAGCTTTGGTGCAAGAGGGAAATGTGCAGGAAGTGATGTGTGCCTATAATGCTTTTGAGGGACAGCCTTGTTGCGGAAGCGACCGATTGATGATGGATATTCTCCGTAATAAATGGGGTTTCGACGGCATGGTGGTATCGGATTGCTGGGCGATTGACGACTTTTACAAAAAAGGGCATCATGAATCGCACAACACACCTGCAGAAGCCGTGGCAAATGCCGTGTTAACATCGACCGATTTGGAATGCGGGCAGTCTTACGAGCATTTACTGGCGTCGGTAAAACAAGGGCTGATTACGGAGGAACAGATTAATGTTTCTTTGCGGCGCGTGTTACGTGGTTGGTTTGAATTGGGTATGTTTGATCCGGAAGACCGTGTGCCGTGGAGTACCTTATCTTATGATATTGTGGCATCTGCGAAGCACCGACAGCAGGCTTTGGATGTGGCTCGTCAGTCGATGACGTTGTTGAAGAATGAAAAGGAAACACTCCCGTTAAGCAAAAAATTGAAACGGATAGCCGTTGTGGGCGCAAATGCCGCAGATAGTATGATGTTATGGGGGAATTATAATGGTACGCCAACATCGACGGTAACAATTTTGGACGGTATCCGAAAGAAAATGCCAAATGCCGAGATCATCTATGAAAAAGGCAGTGATCTAGTCGATCCTTGGGTTCGTCATTCCCTGTACGAGTCTTTCTTGACAACCAAGGATGGGGAGCGAGGTCTGAAAGTGGAGTTTTACAATAACAATGCCTTGAAGGGAAAACCTGTACGCACCTTAATCAACCGTTTGGGAATTGAGTATTCCAACCGTGGCGGTACGGCTTTAGCGCAGGATGTCAACCTCGAAAACACGTCTACACGTATTTCGGGGGTTTTTGTGGCACCTTACACGGGTGAAGTGGTTTTTAAAGCACATGCCAATGATGGGTATGTGGTGATCTTTGACGGCAAGGAAATCGGTAAGATGGCCGGCCTTGAAGCGGTTCGTGGGGCAGAATATGCCGTGCAGGTGGAGAAGGACAAAGCTTATCCCGTGGTATTCGAGCATCGTCAAAAAGGAAGTATCCTAACCATGGGCTTCTCCGTCTTTAAAAAAGAAAAGGCTGACTTTACGGATTTGACGAAGCGTTTGAAAGATGTCGATGTGATTGTTTATGCAGGAGGGTTGTCTCCACAACTAGAAGGAGAGGAAATGTTTGTGGATGCGGAGGGGTTCAAAGGAGGTGATCGAACATCCATTGACTTGCCGAAGGTGCAACGTGATCTGTTGGCTGCCTTACGCCAGACGGGAAAACCGGTTGTGTTCGTATTGTGTACTGGAAGTTCTTTAGCACTTGAGCAAGATGAAAAAAACTACGATGCTTTACTTTGTGCTTGGTATGGAGGCGAGGAAGCAGGAACAGCCGTTGCGGATGTACTTTTTGGAGATTACAATCCAGCAGGCCGATTACCAATAACTTTTTATAAATCCTTAGCCCAGCTGGATGGTGCTTTGACGCAGACCGGAGATGAGGATCGTCAAGGCTTTGAAAATTATGATATGCAAGGACGTACGTATCGGTATATGAAGGAGACTCCATTGTATGCATTTGGCCACGGGCTGAGTTATGCCACGTTTTCCTATGGAAAAGCACACTTACCGCAGTCTACCATAGATGGTAAAAGTCCGGTGCAACTGTCAATTCCGGTGACCAATACGTCGAAGGTAGACGGTGAAGAAGTCGTACAAGTTTACGTAGCGCGGAATAATGATGCGCTTGCTCCCGTTAAATCGTTACGTGCATTCGCACGTGTTCCACTCAAGGCCGGCGAATCAAAAATGGTCGATATCGAAATTAAACCCGATGCTTTTCAGTTTTATGATGAAGAAGCAGACGGTTTACAGCTGGAACCCGGAGACTATACCATTCTGTATGGAGGCACTTCAGCAATAGCCGAGCTAGCGACTTTACTAATTGAAATTTATTGATTATCAACAATATATATAGTGTGTAACGAATTGAAATGTTTATGATACATATACGAACAGTTAAAAATAAATATAAGTATATCATTGTACAGGCAACCAAGAATTTATTTCTGCTAAAGAGAGATAATCATGAAACGTCCTTTTATAAACTTCAACTCTCTTGAACGAATGCAACCGGTTGTATAAAAATAAAAAGATAGAATGTTAAATTAAATTTTTATAACTAAATAAATCCTATAATATGATGAGTATCTACAAATTTAGGCCGCGACAACAGGCAAAATATGTTGTTCGGATGACCTGCCTACTATTGATTGCTTTTTTTTCTTCTCTTTATGCGGAAGCGCAAGAAGGTGGCGAACGGGTATCGGGAAGAGTATTGGATGAACAGGGAGCTGCTATTGGTGGTGTATCTGTGCGCAATGGAGATGGTTCATCCAGTACGTCCACGGATGATCAAGGGAGATTCAGTATTCAGTTGTCGACAGATCGTGTTTTAAGATTTGTCTACGTAGGTTATGCGGCGCGAGAAATTACGGTTGGAAAAACCGACCGTGAATTGCGTGTAACTATGGTTACAGAAACCAGTGCCTTGGACGAGGTGGTTGTGGTGGGATATGGTACCCAGCGTCGGCAGGATGTGACGGGAGCTATTGCCTCTGTAGACAGCAAGATACTAAGGGAGATTCCTGCTGCCAGTATGACGCAAGCACTACAAGGACGTGTAGCTGGAGTGAATATTTCGCAGACATCTACCCGCCCCGGAGCGGGAATGCAGATTCGTATCCGCGGTTCTCGTTCTTTGTTGGCAGCAAATGATCCATTGATTGTCTTGGACGGAATTCCATTTGCCGGATCGTTAGCAGATATAAATCCCAGTGATATCCGGAGTGTTGACGTCTTGAAAGACGCATCAGCGTCTGCTATTTATGGCTCACGTGCTGCTAATGGTGTGATTTTGGTAACGACTTTCCGGGGATCTACCGGTGGAATTAGGGTTACATACAACGGATTTTATGGCTTAAAAAAGGTGGCGGAAAAATATCAAGTATTCAATGGAGAAGAGTTCGCACAGTTGCGGGATGTGGCGGGCTATACCCAGTATCTGCCTCAAGAACAAGAAATGATGGAAGCAGGTAAGTCTACGGACTGGCAAGACGTTATGTATAAAGACGGACGAGTAACCGACCAAAACCTTAGTATAGCTGGGGGAAATGACAAAGGGCAATATTCAGTAGGTTTGGGCTATTACGATGAGTCTACAGTTTTACCGGGGCAGGAATATAGCCGCTACTCGCTTCGTTTTGCTACCGATCTGGAACTTAGCCGATATATCAAGGTTGGCCTCAGTACTCAAAATAGCTACAGTATCACCAAGGGTGAAGGAGCTAGCTTGATGTACCAGATGTTAACGTTGTCTCCATTGGCTCCCACGCACAACGCTGATGGAAGTATATACATGCAACCTTCGTATCCAACAGATGAATATTTTAATCCATTGCTTATTAATCAACCGGATGCCTGGGCACAGGATCGTAACCGCTTCAATTCCTTTAATTCTTTGTATGGTGAAATTAGGTTTACTGACTATCTAAAATGGCGTACGAACGTGGGTTTGACCTACACCCAAAACAACTATGGACATTTTAATAGCTCAAAAACGCCATTCCGAAACGGAAATCCATCTGAAGCGCGTGTAACATTTCAACCTGGTACAAGTTGGACAATAGAAAACCTTTTGTACTATGAACAGACAATTGCCGAAAAACATAAATTAAACGCGGTAGCCATGGTATCGGCTGAAGAAAACGAAAGTCACGAATTCCGAGCGGATGCATTGGACATGATGGCTGACTTTATGCTTTATTATAACCTGGGCTATTATAAGGAAGGAACGGGCAATATAGCTATTCCTGCAGGCAACCAATGGTATAACAAACGAGCACTGCAGTCGTTAATGGCACGCATTAATTATGGGTACGATGACCGCTATCTGCTCACGGCGACCCTCCGTCGTGACGGATCTTCAGTTCTAGCTCCTGGCCATAAATGGAAAACCTACTTTGCGCTTTCATCTGGATGGAATATCATGAATGAACAATTCATGGAAAATCAGCGTGCTTTTTCTAACCTAAAATTACGCGTCGGATTCGGACAAACGGCGAGCCAGGCCATAAATCCTTACCAAACGCTTGGAAGCTTATCCCAGAACCGATATAATTTTGGAGATGAAAATGCATTCGGTTATTATGTCAATAATCTGGCGAATCCCTCACTGACATGGGAACCGACCAATACTTGGAATATCGGGTTGGATTTCGGAATACTTGAAAACAGATTTAGTGGTAGCATTGAATGGTATACGCAAGATTCACATGATTTGCTTTATGACAGATCATTACCACCAACCTCAGGCGTGCCGGGGCGTGTGGTAGTCAACGAAGGCAGAACCCGGAATAGCGGAATGGAATTCACTCTGTCATCAGACATTATCCGGCCGTCGGACGACACCGGTTTTAGTTGGCAAATAGATGCTAACCTGACTTTCAACAGAAACAAAGTGTTAGCATTAAGTAGTGGACTTACCGCCGATGAAGGCCGGGGTTACTTTGTCGGACATCCGATCAATGTGATCTTTAACTACAGCAAAGTAGGCATCTGGCAACTTGATGAGGCTGGAGAAGCTGCCAGCTATGGATTCCGTCCTGGACAGGTTAAGTTATTGGATTATAATAATGACGGTAGAATAGACGCCAATGACCGTCATGTTTCGGGGAGATTGGATCCTGATTTTGAAGGGGGAATTACAAATCGGATGGGATATAAAAATTTCGATTTTACCGTCGTTGGGTTCTTCCGGGTAGGTGGTACACTGATCAGCCAGATCCATCAAGGGAATTCTTACACCAATATGTTGCAAGGCCGTCGTAACCAGATCAAGGTCGATTATTGGACGCCTTGGAATCCCACGAATGAATATCCTATGCCTGATGGAAGCAATGATCAACCCGCTGGAAATTATGGATCTACATTGGGGTTTTATGATGCCGGGTTTTTGAAGATACGGACTATCAGTTTAGGCTACAGTTTTAACGAATCGATTACACAGCGACTCGGTATAAATGCCTTCCGACTGTATTCCACTGTACAGAATCCATTTGTATTTTTCTCTGATTATATGAAACGTGGAGGCGGCGTTGACCCAGAAGGCACCAACCTAGGAAATAGCGGATACACAGGTGGCGCTGGCGGGGTACAAGCTCGTCATATTGTAGCGGGACTTAATACACCCCCTACACGTGGTTTCTTATTGGGGCTAAATGTAACTTTCTAATCATTATAAAACATTAAAAAAATAAAGCGTATGAAAACGTTAAAAATATCTAGTCTTATGCTTGGTCTCATGTTGACGGTGAGTTCTTGCTCAAAGTTTCTCGAGGAACAACCGAGATCAAGCTTGACTCCAGACTTTTTTACGACGGAGCAAGGTATAATAGCCGGACTAACCGCGGCTTATTCGGGATTAAGGTACCAATATGGAACACAAGGCGGTATGTCTATCAGTTCGGTGGGAACCGATGAGGCCACTAAAGGAGGGGACGGTAATGAAGAACAGATTAACAACTATGGTGTAGATATACTCGGTGCCGGACATTTTCAAACTCCTTGGAATCGTAATTTTACGTTCATCAATACTTGTAATGGTATCGTAGACTATGCGACTGGTGATAATGAGGCTTTAGTAGCCGAAGCCAAATTCCTGCGTGCACAATATTATTACGGACTTGTAACGATGTTTGGCGGAGTTCCGTTGGATCTGGGAAGCGGTCCGCTGAAGTTTACCACTACGCCAACGACCACCTCGGTACGTAACACAGCTATCGAAGTGTTCGAGGCCATCGTAGAGGATTTGAAAGGTGCTATCGAAGGGTTGCCTGCCATCAGTACTACACCTGGTCGGGTAGGAAAAGCGGCTGCCATACACTATTTAGCAAAAACCTATCTGGCTATAGCATGTTACTATGACTATGATTATACGAACGAGATCAACAACGATTATAATTCTACGGCTTCCGTCGAGGGCGTAAATAGCGCTAAGGCGAGGGAGTTTTATCAACTAGCGCTTACGACCGCTAAACAGATATTGGACAATCGTGGAACATATGGTGTGGGCCTTCTTGCCGACTTTGCCGATGTAAACAGGGCAGGCAATGAGCATAGCATTGAATCCTTATTCACAGTGGAACGTACTACCGACTACATTTTTGACGAATCAGGAGCCGGTGCAAGTGGCGGCCCGGAAGATGGATTGAAGGAGAACCGTGCTAACTTTATGTTTTGTGCTTATTATGAAGGCCCTGATGGTGACGGTACCTTGTTGGCTCGTACTCGTGAATACGGCCGTGGCTGGCGACGTTTCGTTCCGACAAAGTATTTGATCGAAACCGTTTTCGCAGATAAGGTAAACGATAGTCGCTATTACAAGTCTTTTCAAAGCCTCTGGTCAGTAAACCGTGTAAACGATGGTGTAAACCATCCTGATTTTGGAAAGCCAGCGATTTTTATGCCCGGCGTGGCATCGTATGCAGCTGCAGCACCGGAAATTCAACAAGTAATAGACAAGATGCAGGTAGAGGGTTCTGCGACAGCCAAACAGCTGATCCGATACAACGGTTCCTTTACCCGTAATATGTTTCCTTCCAGCTTAAAATTAGCTGATCCTAACGGCGAGATTAATGATTCCTCGCACCGCCCATTTATTGTATCCAAGTTATCCGAAACAATATTAGTTGCCGTGGAGGCTGCTTTTAAAATCGGCGATAATGCTACGGCTGTGGCCTACATCAACGAGCTCCGGACTAGAGCGGCCAAAGGTAGTGTCCTGAATACCCATATCCCGGGTTTGGTGAACGAAACGCAAGCGATCGCTAATATGCAGATTTCAGCGGGAAGCCTTACGCTAGATTTTATCTTGGATGAACGCTCGCGAGAACTGTGTTGTGAACAACTCCGTTGGTTTGATTTGATTCGTACGAACAAACTTATTCCCCGTTTACAGGCTGGTTACAATGCGTTTGGTATAGCTGATGATACAAACTTTTCAGGTGCGGCTGCGGCCAATGTGAGACGTTTTCATCATTTGCGTCCGATTCCACAACAGCAAATGGATGCTATGACAGGTGATAATAAAGCGGCTTATCAAAATCCCGGTTATTAACTAATATTTATGATGAACCTCAAAATCTAAATAATGATGAAAAAGTATATAAAATATGCATCAGCTATCTTGTTGAGTTTGCTGATCTTGACATCATGTCAGAAAAATTTGACAGCTCCAGATGGGTATAGTGTGACCGAGGCACCGACGTCGGGTACACTGAGAGCACTTGCTCAGAACTTAGGTTTGAAAATTGGTGCCGCTTTTTCCCAAGCAGATATGGCGAATCCTGAGCGAATGGCCATTATGAAGTCGGAATTTGACAATGTTACATTTGGATATCATATGAAACATGGTGCCGTAGTACAAAACGATGGCTCGTTCAACTGGACAACCACGGATGCGATGGTGGCTTCAGCCAAACAAAATGGACTTGATATTTACGGACATACTTTGGTATGGCACCAGAACCAGAATGCAACTTGGTTGAAAACCGTCGTAGCACCTCCCGTTACCGAGTTTTTTGGCCCTAACCTAGTTGTAAATCCTACATTTGAAACGGACTTGACAGGATGGACGCAACTTAATCCGAATCCTGCCGGAGGTTGTGGGGCTATCCATCAACGAGTGGCAAGCGGTGGACGTAATGGTACTGCTGGCTTGCAGGTTGGAACCTGTGCTGCCATTACGGATGCTGGGTATTGGCGTGTACAAATACAGGGCAATTTATCTGCTAACATGCAGGCAGGAGGCAATTATCTTGTTGAGTTCTGGGTCAAATCATCTGCAGCAACGACCGTACAATTTGAAACCCGTGGAACTGAACCACAATATAAAACTTTTCCTACTACGACGGATTGGACAAAGGTTACGTTGAATTTTACGGCAAATGGAACGGAGGACGCGATCGCATTTGATCTGCATTCCCCAGAAAAAGCTACTTTCCAAATCGACGATGTTTCGGTTAGACAGGTTTTTGATGGCCCTCCCAATATCGTGGCTAACCCGGCGTTTGAAACAGATTTGACCGGATGGGCACAACTCAACCCGAATCCATCCGGAGGATGTGGAGTTATTCATGAGCGAGTAGCAAATGACGGACGCAATGGTACGGGTGGTCTGCGTGTAGGAACTTGTGCCGCTATTACGGATGAAGGTTACTGGCGTGTACAAATCAGAGGTGATTTGGCAGAAAAGATGCAGGCAGGTGTCGATTATGTGGTCGAATTCTATATAAAATCGTCGACAGCAACCACGGTGCAATTTGAAACACGGGAGAGCAGTGGTGGAGATGCACAATACGCGACCTTCCCCACCACGACGGATTGGACAAAAGTTACCCTGATTTTCAAGGCAAAAGGAACCGAAGATGCGATTGCTTTCGACTTACATACCGCGGAAAAGGCTACGTTCCATATCGATGATGTATCAGTAAAAGTATATATTCCCGATAATTCTGGCGATGGGCCGTCGGAGGAAGACAAAGCGAAGATCAGAAATGAGATGAAAACATGGATTGACGCCATTGTAGGGAGGTATAAAGCCGATGTTCGTTCATGGGATGTGGTCAATGAACCTATGGCTGACGGTGCTAGCGGATTACGCACAAGCAAAAACAGTGACGCATCTAGTAGTGATATTTTCTTTTGGAGTGATATATTGGGTCGGGATTACGGCTTACATGCTTTCCAGTATGCGGAGGGTGCCGATCCAGAGGCTTTATTGTTTATTAATGATTATAATCTAGAATCGAATCCGGCCAAACTGGATTCGCTAATTGCCTACGTGAATGAACTGAATGAAAAAGGAGCGAAAATCGATGGTATTGGAACACAAATGCATATCAGTGATCCCAAGTCATATGGTCCTATTCGAGAAATGTTTGAAAAACTGGCGGCAACGGGGTTACTTGTTAAGATCAGCGAATTGGATGTAAAATCCTCGCCGAGTGGCGGGACGGAATTGAGTCCAATCAACGCCGAGTTTCAGGCTGCTATGTATGAATACGTTATAAAGACCTATTTAGAAGTCATTCCGAAGGAACAGCGGTATGGTATTACCATTTGGGGCATTGACGATGCCTCAAGCTGGCTGAACACAAGTGAGCGTAAATATTTCCCGTTGTTATGGGACAATAGTTTTCAAAGAAAGCCTGCATATCATGCAATCTATCAAATGTTAAATGGTCAGTAGGATCTTTTGTTAAAAGCAAGGGGGCTGTCTAAAAAGCTTCATTAAAAAGATCCCCGATACGTAAAAGTGTCGGGGATTTTCATTGTCCCCTTATATTTTGTAATTTAAGGGTGCCTATGACAAAGAACCCAAACATACGATTTAAGGCTCTTCCTTCCAACAGCCCGAGCCTATTTCCGGAAGATATTTTTGATCGCATTCCATTGAACCATCCGGTTCGCTTGGTCGATCAGGTTGTTGACCATTTGGATCTGGAGCATATTATCCGTCAGTATAAAGGCGGAGGTACCACGAGTTTCCACCCTAGGATGCTCCTCAAGGTGTTGTTCTACGCCTATTTAAGCAATATCTATTCCTGCCGAAAGATTGAGCGCGCTTTGCATGAGAATATCTATTTCATGTGGCTTTCTGGAAACAGTACCCCTGATTACCGTACGATCAACTATTTCCGCGGCAAGCGCCTTAAAGGTCAGATACAGGATTTATTTGCGGGCATCGTGCGGATGTTGCATGAACTGGAGTACGTCAGCTTGAAAGTTCAATATGTAGATGGCACCAAGATCGAATCGGTGGCAGGTCGCTATACGTTCGTTTGGAAGAAGTCGATAGAGAAGAACAAGTTAAAACTGGAAGCCAACATCGCTTCTGTACTCTCGGCGATCGATGCGCAGATCACCGAAGACCAGTCTTCATTAGGTAATCAGGAAGTCAGCAAGGCAATCGACAGTGCACAGCTGAAGGAAAAAATCAAATCGATAAATGCCATGCTTAAAGGAACCAATAAACCTACCGATAAGCAGCTCAAGAAGCTTGAGGAGGACTATTTGCCCCGATTGGAGAAATATGAGCAGCAGCTGGAAACACTAGGGGACCGCAATAGTTATAGCAAAACCGATACCGATGCCGTTTTTATGCGCATGAAAGAGGACCATATGAAGAATGGTCAGCTCAAGCCTGCCTACAATACACAGATCAGTACCGAAGAGCAGTTCATCACCCACTATAGTATCCATCAGACGGCCGCAGACACCACAACCCTGCCGGAACATCTGGAAGGCTTTGAATCCCATTACGGAAAGCAAAGTGAATCAATCGTCGCAGATGCCGGATATGGCAGTGAGCAGAACTATGAGCTGTTGGAACGACAGGAGATAACCGCCTTTGTCAAGTACAATTACTTCCATATGGAACACAAGCGCAGGCATAAGCAGGATCCTTTTTCGGTACAGAACCTATATTACAACCGGCAGGAAGACTTTTATGTATGTCCGGCAGGGCAGAAGCTTGGCTTTATCGGTCATACGACCAGGATCAGTGCCAACGGATATGCTGCCCAGGTGAGCTGTTATCAAGCTCAACGTTGTGAAGGCTGCCCGATGCGGGGTCAATACCATAAAGCTCAGGGCAACCGTCTGATTGAAGTGAACCACCGGCTTGCCTGGCTCAAGGCTAGAGCCCGGGAAAGGCTACTATCAGCAGAAGGGCTATATCATCGAAGTAAGCGCCCTGTAGAAGTTGAAGCTGTATTTGGGCAGATGAAAAGCAACAACAAGTTTACTCGGTTCAGTATGAAAGGACTGGAGAAAGTAGCCGTGGAGTTCGGGTTGATGGCCATTGCCCATAACCTACGAAAATGGGCAACAAAATGGAAAAATAAGGCCATAACTGGCAAACCAGGTGGAAACAACTCCCTAATTGGGATAAAACATACTGTCAGCATGCTGAAAAGCACAAGATATCGCCTTGTCGCTTAATACCGGAAATGAAAAATATTATTGAGCTCGAGAAAGCTATAAAAAAAAGAAGGTGCCTTATTAGACACCTTCTTTTTTATGCGATCTCCGTCGATTTCCTATAGATTGTGGTCGCTTCCAATAGAAAATTCTCATATAGCATATCCCGCCTGTCTTGTTTTTTATCAATTAGTTCCAGTAGTAGCTCCAGCGCCAATTGTGCCATCTTTTGTGTAGGTTGTCTGATTGTAGACAAGGCAGGATTTAAATAATTGGCAAGATTCGTATTGGTGAAGCCAATAACGGCCACGTCCTGAGGTACAGCTAGATTTAAAGCGGCCAAAACCCCCAATATTTTGATAGATAATGTATCCGTGCCGCCGACAATGGCATTGGGCATGTTGTCCTTTTCTTGAAGCTTTTTGAAAACCGCAATTAGCTCACTTTCAATATTCTCTGTTGGATCTTGATAGTCCGCGTGAATAACGTATTCTTCACGAAAAGGAATAGCATAGTTGTGGAGTGCATTTTTATAACCTCGTATACGGTCTTTGGTATTACCGATATCTTTCCCACAAAGAAACGCGATTTTTGTTCGACCTTTCTTAATCAATTCTTCTGTCGCATTATAGGTTTCCAAACTATTATGGATGCCGATTTTATAGGTATCCAAACAGTGCTGCGTCCGGTCAAAAAGGATAATCGGACAAGTGTGATGATGAATATGTTGTAGTAATTTGGTATTGGAGTTTTCATGCGCAGGAGAGACAATAATACCAGCGACATTTTGACTAGTGAGAAAATCCAACGCTTCTTTTTCCATTTTCTCACAATTCTGCGTTTGAAAAGGGATAAGTGTATAATGTTGCGGCAAAACGGCTTTATAGAGCTCATCGATAAACTCCAAAAAAAATGGACTGGATAGAAAGGGAATGACGACACCGATGAGGTTAGTTTTTCCAGTTTTGAGATGGCGCGCAAATGGGTTGGGTCGATAATTATGTTCCGCAGCATAGGCTAGAACCCGCTCTTTAGTCTCATCTTTAATTTCATAACTGTCGTTCAACGCTCTAGAAACGGTCGCCGGAGATAGATTAAGTGCTGCTGCAATAGACTTTATATTAACTTTACCCATGATATACTACGCCTTGCTTTTGGCTAAATTATCGATTTATTATCTATATAAATAATTTTTGTAGATTAGTGCCTTTAAAACCCTAACTAAAGCTATGCTAAAAAAATATGTAGGATATAGTACATTGATGTGCCTATTAACAGCAGGTGTGGTTTCATGTAATAATGATACCACCGAACAAAAACAAGAAGAGGAAATACACAATGCCGCTACGCAAGTGATCCCCGAAGAGGCGGAAGGACTAATTGGACGTTGGGACGTTACCGTGGATAAAGATGGTAAAGAGGTGCCTTCTTGGTTGGAGGTGAAGTTATCTGGCTTTGATGTGTTGGTAGGATTGTTTGTAGCGGACGCAGGAAGTGCCCGCCCGGTTTCACATATTCAGCTTAAAGAAGGTAAGTTTTCGTTTCAGATTCCACCACAGTGGGAGGGAGGAGATGGGTTCTTCACGATCGAAGGTGAACTGGCTGGAGAAGGTATCAAAGGTACGATCACGACGAACAAAGGCAATAAATTTGATTTCACGGGTGTGAAAGCACCTTATCTTGTCCGCACAGGCGAAGCACAATGGGGTGAACCTGTTGAACTTTTCAATGGAAAAGATCTTACTGGCTGGACAACCTCAGGAGATAATAGTCAGTGGGCTGTTGAAAATGGTGTTTTGATTAATAAGGAAACCGGTGCTAACCTAATCAGTGAACAAAAATTTGAGGACTTTAAATTAACCGCGGAGTTTCGTTATAGGGAAGGAGCAAATTCGGGGATTTACTTGAGAGGTCGTTACGAAGTGCAGATTGAAGATTCTCCAAAAGATAAACATCCCGGTTCGCTGTATTTCGGTGGTGTATATGGCTTCCTTTCACCAAGCGAAATGGCAACTTTGGGTCCAAATGAGTGGAATACGTATGAAATAACCCTACGTGGACGTATGGTAACGATTGTGGCGAATGGTAAAACTATCATCAGCAATCAGGAGATTCCGGGTATTACCGGAGGAGCTTTGGATAGCAGAGAAGGTGAGCCGGGGCCAATTTACTTGCAGGGTGATCATACAGGTGTAGAGTTTAGAAAGATAACGGTTATACCGGGTAAATAATAAGCTTTTTTGTTAACAGGTACGGATCGTTTTAATCGATGATCTCTAAGTTTCATAGAAATGAAGCCTGTTAATTAAAAATTGCATATGCGTTTTCAACAAAATACATATGCAAAATATATAAAACGCATATGCATTTTAACTAAATTGCATATGCGTTTTTTTAATAAAGTATAAGTGGTTTTCTTATAGAAACTTACGATTTTGTAAAATCATGCTGTTAATTTCCTAGATTGACTTTGGTAAAGCCCGATACGGCTCCACCTACATTAACTTCAAATGCTAGGCTTGCTGAATTGGATGATGGGTTATATTCATAATACCCATTTTTATATTCATCCTCGCCATCGTTAACGTTGAGCTGTGCACATCTCAAATAAATTTTACCATCTACTTCCGTAGCAGCCATCGCCGCTCCAGGATTGGTTCCTGCGGGGATACCTGTTATTTCCTTGAATTCCGGATTTGCTACATCCACAGAATAAAATTTCCATATATTACCGCGGTTGATGTTACCTGTTCCACCTCCCGTAAGGGTTTCTGTGTTTAAGGTAACGATCAATTTTCCATTATTAGCGTAAACACCTACAAACTTCCCGTTATCGGCTGCTCGGAAGTCTGAAAACTTCAGTTCCCAGGCTTGGTCTATGTCGGATTCATTTGCTTTGATACGAACAATTTTTGATTTTCCTCCGATAGCAGAACGTCCTTGGGTAACAATGTATAAGTCACCATTGGTATCGAAATCGTACATGTGATTTTCGTTAATATAGGCAATGCTTCCGGTATCTTCGATTTCGATTGTATTTTCGTATGATTCGTTGTTGAGATCAATAACCGCAATAAATACATCTTCGAAATAATCATCAAAGAAACCAATCTGGTTTACCGGGCTTTTGGCATAGGTAATGTTCGCATAGAGCTTATTTCCTTTGATTGCAAGAAATTTTTGTCCAACCGATCTGAATGTAATTCCCGCTTCCCCTGCACCACGTTCATTTACGGCTGCTGTCAAATCAAGGGATCCTGTGTTCTGCATAGTGCTTGGATTGAATTTCTGTATTTTAGTGGGCTCGGCAGCATCCCAATAATAGCCTAGGTTGTCATCCTTAATCACGAAATTTCCGGTTCCATAATATTTATTTGCTTCGGTTTGATTTTTAGAAGCGATAAATGCGCCTGCAGAGACTGTTCCATCGGCGGCAATATTGATTTTCTCTATACCCGTGGCATAATCCGTAGTGCGGAACATTTTATAGATATTGTTACCATGTGTTCTCCAGCCGCCCATACCTTCACCTTCTAATGAGGTTGCTTCCACATTGGAAATTGTGCCGGTCGGAAAATCATCAAATGCCGTCAGATAACCAGCTTTATTGCCAGATATACGATCACTCAATGTCATAATAACATATTTTTCGGAGCCCTCTTGTTGTGGATCTGTATCATCATTTTTACTACAAGAACTAAAGGCTAAGCTTCCTGCTATTAACGTCAGCAAGGAAAGATTGATGTACTTTTTCATATGTTGTGTTTTGTCAATTGATAACTAATTTTGAAATGAAAACTTCTTCCGGGTCTTTGTATTTTATAATAATCGTATAATTTAGCATCGGCTAAATTTTTGACTTCAAACCCAAAAGATATAGGACGTTTTGAAAGAAAATAATTGAATCCTGCTGTTAGTAGATGTTGATTCGGTACGATATTCGTAATGGGAACACTCGCTTGTCCAAAGAGACCTAAAAACCCTTTTGGTTCATTTTCTCTTGGGATGTGGTTGAGGTAAAATTCCCGGATGAAATTCCAATGTAAGTATGCTTTTACCTGGTCTCCACTGCGAAATATCTCACCGAAGTTTCCAAGTACACTGGCGTTAGCAAAGAAATAGGGGGTATTACGGACACGTGTGCCATTCATCCATGCATTGATACCCTCAGAGATGTCAACCATTCGATTGTCTTGCCAAGTAGCATTTGTTGTCACTTGTAAGTTTTTAGTCAGCATATAGCTGAGGTCAACGTCGAAACCATAACCACGAATACTATCTAGGTTACGATATTGTGCAAAGGGAGGTTGTATAGGAACTAATAGGATCATCCCGTCGGTTTTACGATAGAAACTACCTACTTCGGCGGTCAGTTTATCTTTTTGAAAGCGATAGCCTATATTAATGTTAAAACTGCGTTCAGGCTTCAACTCGAAATTTGGTGCTCGCGTATCATTGTCACCAAAAAGCTCGTTTTCACGTGGTAATCGATTGGTAAGTTCCCAAGATGCTCGAATGAAATCGTAGTCTGACAGTTGATATTTTAAAGCATGACCTATGCCCCAATTACTGTTCGAGTATGTTTTATACTGTTCAAGGTCGACATCATTGGCCATAAAAGCATTTATGCCTTTCGTGTTGAAACTAAAAAATTTCCCCATCAATTGATTAGTCAATTTATTGTTTAGCCATTTCGATTCCCACATTAGTCCCGCAATGGTTTTGCTATATGTAGCTTCTTTAGTTAATACATCAATATCCGTTCCGTCGAATCGAAAGCCTAAAGGGTCTTCTCCCAGTCTGGTAATATAATTATATACAAAATTGGCTTCGACA
The DNA here is from genome assembly GCF_014692515.1 of Sphingobacterium micropteri. Lineage (GTDB taxonomy): Bacteria > Bacteroidota > Bacteroidia > Sphingobacteriales > Sphingobacteriaceae > Sphingobacterium > Sphingobacterium micropteri. The sequence continues at coordinate 322,679 of NZ_JACOIK010000005.1, forward strand.
TGATGTCGTTCATTGATGGAATAGGCAAGGTTAGTCCTATTGATAATGTTGCTGAAGTTTATATCCGAATGGGAGGGTCTCGGACTTTCTCCCGGTGTACCTCCGTTTCTTTCCGTAAAATTGCCATACCAGTCAAAAGAGCCTTTGATGGTATCTACACGAGATCTGTTGATATGACTATACGATACGAATTGGTCAATATTTAACTTACCAAATGCTTTCTGGTACTGTGCGCTAGGCACAACCCCTGTATTGTAGACCTTCAATGCGCCATAAGGAGTCGTCATTCTTGCCGGATGTTGGGATTCCCTGTCAATACTATATAAGGCAAGCCCAAATTGAAGTCTGTCTGCCCAGGAAACATCTCGGATACCCCCATACGCTTCAGCAAAATAGTGCTCGTATCCATTATGAAACAATGGTAATGTAACTGTTTGGAGGTTGCTATTTGCGTCTACTACTTCTACATCAGCTTTGTAATCATTATCAGAATAGTTGTAAAAGGCATCAATTCCGGCGAACCATTGTTTGGATTTGGAGCTGTGATAGCCTGAAAGATTAACAATATGGGTATTAAAAGATGCAATTTCATATGAGGCCTGAAAGGACGAACCCCGATTTTTTGACCTAACGAGATTAACTGCGCCGCCGAGAGCATCACCTCCTAGTGAAACGGGGACCACTCCTTTGTAAACTTCCACTCGTTCCAATTGATTAACGGGTACATTATTAATACCATAACCACCTCCTAGATATTCTAAAGGAATACCGTCTCGGAAATATTGGACAGCGTTGCCTTGAAAACCATTGATGGATACATCTATTGCATTACCTAACCCACCACTCTGCCTAATCCGTATGCCCGGCGAACGGTTCATCAATTCCGATAGCGTGACGGGTTGCTCCGCAACAGCACGGGTGTCCACGACCACAGCACGAATAGCCTGTTCCCTTACCTGTTGGGTTTCCGATTTGCCCAAAACCGTCACCTCCTGCAAGACCTTATCATCTTTGGACAAACGAATCTGTAACGCTAAATTTTCTTGCGCTAGTTTGATAATGGTATCTTGAAAAGTGGTGTAGCCCACAGCAGATACCGTGAGTAAATGTTTACCCGTCGGGATATTTTTAAGACTAAAATAGCCATTGGATAGCGTCGTCGTACCGTAATTTCCTATTTGTACCGTAGCATCTCCAAGCGGAATTCCATCTTCATTGTGCACATACCCTGTTAACACATCGGTTGTTTGTGCCAATATAAACTTGGACAAAAAAAGCAAAACCGATAGCATGTATATTTTATAGCGCATGGATTATTCTCTATAATAATTGCTGCAAATATAAGGTAATTTAGATTAAATTCAGATAATGCTTGTTATTTGTTTAGAATCTATCTAAATTAGCGCCAATTTATATCGAGCACAGGTGTTAAATTTTCTATACATGGCGAAGAAAACATTTACGGTGATCATCCATATTTTGAATAACAGCGATAGTTTCGTTGGTGAGCCATGTTATGTGACAAGCAATATAAGTAATTGGCAGGTGGATGCGCACCCGGTAGGTTTGATACCGCCGCTAGGTGAAAAAACAAGCGTGGTACTTGAGGGGCTAGAAGAAAGTGAATTGGAATTTAAGATTACAAGAGGCGGGTGGGATACGTTAAATAGTACGGCAAACGGAGAGCTTCTAGCGCCACATCGTATAGATGTTAGTCGTGATACCGAAGTGGATGTCACTATTGACGGCTGGCGCGATAAATTTCCTTCATCTACAGCAAGTCCGCAGGTACATGTAATGGCGGATCAGTTTTACTTTCCACATCTGAACACCTACCGCAGGATTTGGATTTATCTGCCGAAAGATTATCCGTATGCAGATAAACAGTATCCTGTGCTGTATATGCATGATGGACAGCATCTTTTTGATGAAGCGACATCGGTGGGAAGAACGGGGCCAGTAGAGTGGAAGGTAGATGAGACCATTGATGCGGCCAAACAGGAGGCAATTGTAATTGGTGTAGAGCATCCAACAGAAATAGCAGATCGAGCGCGGGAATTTTTACTTTTCCCATTCGGGGAGGTCAGGGAACCGGTAGGACATCTATATCTCCGGGATATTGTGAACGTCTTGAAACCATATGTGGATAAGCATTATAGAACCTTGTCGGATAAGAAGCATACAGGGATGGTAGGAAGTTCGTTTGGAGGTTTGCTTACGCTCTATGCTGGGTTGCTCCATGCGGATGTATTTGGCACGCTTGGGGTCTTTTCGCCGTCGATCTGGACGGGTAAAAAGGAATTGGAAAATTTCTTTGCCAAAAAGTTAGAAGAGAATGCTTGCCTGCTTTGCGGACAATGTTATTATTTTTATGCTGGGGGACGGGAAAAACGTAGAAATGCACCGGAAGGGCAAGGCGATATGCGAGCAGATATGCTAGATTTTATTGATGCGCATAAAAAAGCGATGTGTGTAAAAATCATGATTGATATAGACGAAGAAGGAAAACACGGTGCATTATATTGGCAAAAAGCTTTTAGTCGGTTTTATACACGTTGGCGACAAGAAATTTCAAACAATTAACATATAATAGATTACTTAATTACAATAACTTATGGTTTCAAATAAATCTTTGAAAAAAAGTAACAGATCAAGTTTCTTGTTATTTGCAGGGTTGGCGACGTTACCGGCTTTACAATTGTCTGCTCAACAAGTCGAAAAATCCGCACCAGCCGGTCGCGGTGTATATGAAGCTGTTATTAGCCAGCAGGATGGTTTTTTGTATGTTACCGGAGCAGGTTCACGGACTAGCCCCGGAGGCGCCTTATACAAGATTGATCGTGCAAACCTTTCGATAGTAGACAGCATCAGCTTGGCGGAAAATCCTCCTTTTGGAATCGGCATCAACAATAAAACACAGACGGTGTATACAACGAATACAAGAACAAATTCTGTCAGTGCCGTTGATTTGAAATCGGGTAAATTGATCGCGACCTTTAATCATGGTGGTGAAAAATCACATACCCGAGAGGTGCTTGTGGATGAGGATAATAACGTTATATATGTAAGTGATGTCGGTGATCCAAGCAGTATTTGGGTGATAGACGGCAAAACAAACAAGTTTTCGCATCTGATTGAAAATCTGGGTAAAACCTTAACCGGAATGGCTTTTGTCGATGGTAAGGACAAAATTTATGTGACGATAATGAGCGATAACACGATAGCTGTTGTGAATACTAAAACGAAAAGTATCGAGAAAACTTTTTCTTCTGGTGGAGAAGCGCCCGTCAATATCGTGAGTGATGGTAAACGCTTGTTTGTAACGAACCAAAAGTCGGGCACGTTGACCGTTTTGGATACGGATGGGAAATTGTTGAAAGCCATTGAGACGGGGGGCGGTGCTATTGGCGTTGCCTATGACCCCGTTAAGAACAGGATATACTCGGCAAACCGTCAGACGGGAACGACAACGGTTATTGATGCAAATTCGTACGAAGTATTAGCTGATTTAGCAACAGGTTCTCATCCTAACCACGTAAAAATTGACGCGCAGGGAACCGCTTACGTTATCAATAAAACCAAGGGTGGTAGACCGGTAGAAGGCCAGCCGGTTGTCGTCGATACTAACGGAGATACGGTGACAAAAATAAATTAATACCTTTGTACTTAAATAGGATTTAATATAGAGACGCAACATGTTGCGTCTCTATATTTGTAAACGAAATTAATTTGAGAATAAAGAACCGGAGTGTAATCTATTATACGGTCTCTGTATGCTGTATCCTGCTGTTGGCATGGATTTCTTTGTTTACGGGGGTTAAGGATATCCGCGTCGTGGATTTGTTGGGGGATGAGGATAAACTTATGGTTTTTTTTATCAGTCGTATTCCGCGTACGCTAGCTTTGATTCTAGTTGGTGCAGGACTGAGTATTTCGGGTTTCATTATGCAACAGCTTTCGCAAAACAGATTTGTTTCTCCGACAACTTCGGGAGCACTGGAAGCTGCAAAAATGGGAATTCTTTTTGCTTTGGTATTTTCGCCCGAAGCTTCCTTAATGGTCCGGATGTTTTCTGCTTTGGTTTTTACGTTTTTGTCGTCTCTTCTTTTTATTTGGTTTGTAGAACGGGTCAAAGATAAAAATACTGTTTTTATACCCTTGGTTGGGATTATGTTTGGAAGTATTTTAGCATCTATTTCGACCTTTTTCGCTTATAAAAACAATATCGTTCAAAATACGCAAGAATGGTTATTGGGCGATTTCTCTGCTGTTATGCAAGGGCAGTACGAAGCCATTTATATCATCCTACCGATTGTGCTGATTAGCTATCTATATGCCGAGCGGTTTACCATTGCGGGTATGGGTAAAAGTTTTGCGACCAATCTAGGGCTATCCTACCATACGGTTGTCAATATCGGCTTGATGGCCGTATCACTCGTTGTGAGTGCGTCTGTTGTAACCGTAGGCGCAATTCCTTTTGTCGGGCTTATCGTGCCTAATGTGGTGAGCATGCTCATAGGAGATAATCTTCGACGTGCCTTACCCTTAACCGCTTTTTTGGGGGCGATGTTATTGCTCGTGTGTGATATTATTGGTCGATTGTTGGTTTTTCCTTATGAAATACCCATTGGGATGACTGTTGGTATTGTCGGTGGTGTCGCGTTCTTTTTACTGATCTTAAAAAAAAGTAAATGAAGCAGAAACGCAAGATTATATGGCTAATGCTGTTGTTAGGGGTATCCATATTATTGTTTATGATGCATAATATGGGTAATAACCTTGATTACGTATTAAGTCGTCGGGGTATTCGGTTGGCGACCATGATGATTGTAGGTGTTAGCGTGGCTTTTTCTTCTGTTATTTTTCAAACGATTACAAATAATAGAATATTGACTCCTGCTATCATGGGGTATGAGTCGATCTTCATCCTTTTTCAAACGTTGATTGTGTTTTTTTACGGAGATAAGGCTTTTAAAGTTATCTCACAGCAAGAAAACTTTTTCTATGCCGTATTGCTGATGCTTTGTTTCTCTGTATTTATGTATTTGCTGATCTTTGGGAGACAACGAAAAAATATCTTCTACTTATTGTTGATGGGAATGGTGATGGGGACGCTGTTTAACACATTGAGCCAATTTCTCCATGTTGTAATCGATCCAAATGAATTTTCGATTGTACAAAACTTCATGTTCGTTTCATTCGCAAAGATGAACGTCAAACTGTTGGGAATAGCCGCGATAACGTTAATTGTGACGCTTGTCTTGACACTTCGTTATTTAAAGTATTTAGATGTGATTGCGCTAGGAAGAGATCACGCCATCAACTTAGGATTGGATTATAACAAGTTGATACGAACATTTATGCTTATCATTGCCTTATTAGTATCTGTTTCCACAGCTTTGGTAGGACCTATTACATTTTTGGGTATTTTGGTGACCAACTTGACTTACGAGTTGTTTAGGACGACCAGGCATGCGTACACCGTATGGCTTTGTAGTGCCGTATCCTGTATATGTTTGATTGCGGGACAATTTTTGGTTGAACACATCTTAAGCTTTTCGACTACAGTGAGTATTGTGATTAACTTTGTGGGGGGTATTTATTTTATGTATTTGATATGGAGCACAAGAACGAAAATAAGCTAATTTTCCAGGGGCTTATAAAAGAATACGGAAAGAAACGTGTCATTGATGAGTTAGATGGTAGGATAGCGAACAACCGTATCACCTCGCTTATCGGACCGAATGGAGCGGGTAAAAGTACACTGCTTTCTATTCTTAGCCGTTTGCTCAAACAAGATGGGGGAGAGGTTTCTTTCATGGACAGGTCGCTTCTTGATTACAAAAGCAATGAGCTTGCTAAAAAGCTCTCCATTCTAAAGCAATCAAACCAAACGGATGTGAAGTTAACCGTCAAGGATCTCGTGGCTTTTGGACGTTTTCCGTATTCCAAAGGAAGAATGACGGAGGTAGATTGGCAAAAGGTACATGAGGCTATCGCATTTTCAGACCTACAGGATTTCACAGATGCGTATATTGATGAGCTAAGTGGCGGACAGCGCCAGCGCGCGTTTATTTCGATGATTATTGCACAGGATACGGAGTATGTCTTATTGGATGAGCCGTTAAATAACCTCGACATGAAGCATTCTGTACATGTAATGAAAACATTGCGGAGATTGGTAGATGAATTAGGAAAAACTATTGTGATCGTTATCCATGAAATTAATTTTGCTGCACAATATTCGGATCATATTATTGCGATGAAAAATGGTAAAATACGTTATAGTGACGAAGTAAATAATATTATCAAACCCGAAATTCTTAAGGAGATCTTCGGTATTGAATTTGATATCATTGAAAAAAATAATAAGAAAATCTGCAATTATTTTAATCTTTAACGATCTTGGGAGTGGAAAGATAATTTAGCATAAACAAAAAATGAACAACATACTTAAATCAATACTCGTTTTCTCATGCCTCTTATTTTGCCTGATGCAAACGGGCTGTAATGCTAATCATAAGCAGGAACAATCATCGGGCAATCAGCTTGAGATTGAACATAAACTAGGTCCTACAATGGTTCCTCAAAATCCGTCACGTATTGTCGTGTTAGATATCGGAGCGTTGGAGACACTAAAGGAACTCGGCGTAACACCTATCGGAATTCCGAAGAAATATATGCCGGAATATTTGGATGACCTTAAAAATAACCCGGACATCGCGGATGTAGGTTCTGTAATCGAACCTAATTTTGAGGGAATAAACGCGTTGTCTCCTGATTTGATTTTAATGTCTACCCGTCAGGAACGTTTCTATGACGAATTGAATGATATTGCACCCGCTATATTTATCGGAACGGATAATAAAGACTATTTACCCTCCTTTAAGCATAATGTTATGCTTTTGGCAAAAATAGTGGATAAGGAAAGCATAGCTGAGGAGAAGCTGGATAAACTGGAAGAAAAAATCAGGACAGCGCAGGAGGACTTTGAAGCAAATCCGGGTAAAGCGCTCTTTTTGATTTATAATAACGGTAAATTCAGCGCTTTTGGTAGAGGAAGCCGGTTTGGCTTTATACATGATGTATTGCACATCAAACCCGTAATGGAATTACAGGATGAGTCGGTACACGGTCAACGGGTGTCTAACGAACTTATTGCTGATGCCAATCCAGACTACCTTTTTATCGTTGATCGAAATGCCGCTGTAGTCGGAAAAAAAGCGAATTTAAGCGAAGTCGAGAACCCTCTTATAAAACAAACCGGTGCATTTAAAAACGGTAAGATATTTTATCTCGATCCCGATCTGTGGTTTATCTCCGGCGGCGGATTGACTTCAGTTGACTTCATGGTAGATGATGTAGTAGGAAGGTTTGCTGAAAATTAACAAACCAAAACCGATTTATCGTGTTTGAAAATATAGGTAAACATAATATAATGGTCAAGAATCTAATTTTTATCTATTTATGTACGATGAGTTTCCATGTATTATCCCAAGAGACAAAAGATGCTCGTTTAGAAATTGTCGCTTCTTTCGGGAAGTCGCAGCCAATAGGGGTAAGTGTTTCTAGTAATAACCGGGTGTTCGTATCTTTTCCTCGACGGGAACCTTACATCATGGGGCTATCTGAAATTATTAACGGTGAGCCTAAACCTTACCCTGATAAAAGTTGGAATGCAAAAAATGGGGATCCAAATAGCCATTTTGTAAATGTACAGGACATTTATGTGGATACGGAGGATCAATTATGGATTTTGGATTCCAAACCTTCTTCAGCGGGTTCTGTTTTTGGCAAAGACGGTTCGGAGGAGAGTCGGCAAGGACAATTTAAATTGGTGCAGATAGACTTGGCAAACGACAAAGTGGTGCAACAATATACATTCGATGATTTGGATAAAGCAAAATCAGGACTAAATGATGTACGCGTGGATACGGATAAGAAATTGGCTTACCTTTCGGATCCTGGACAGGCGGGGATTGTGGTATTAGATTTAAATACGGCGATAACAAGATTGGTACTAGCGGATTCACCATTTACAAAAGCTGACCCTAATGTGGTGTTAAGTTATGATGGACAGGACATGCGAGACAATAACGGTAATCCGTTCCGTTCTAACGTGAACGGTATTGCGTTGACAAAGGACAACAAATATTTTTATTTCAAACCGATTAATACAACCAAACTTTATCGGATAGAAACGGTTTACCTCGAAGATGTATCTTTAACAGCGGAGGAGTTGAAATCAAAGGTCGAGAATTTAGGAGAAACGACGATTACGCATGGTTTGGTCGCAGATGTAAAAGGAAATATCTATTTAACTTCTTCGTTGGACTATAGTATTAAACGGTATACGCCCGAAGGTAAAATGGAGACTGTAATACAAGATAGTCGTTTGATTTGGCCGGATTCTTTGGGACTGGGAAGCGATGGTTATCTATATTTTTCTTGTGCACAAATGAATCGTTTACCGCAATGGAATGAGGGTGAAGATAAGGTTTCTTACCCTTACGAGGTTTATCGCGTAAAAGTCTTATAGACCGATATTAACGACCACGATATCTTCGTTATGATAGGAGGGGTGATAGCTGGCAATGGCGGCGCTCTGTCTATAATGTGCTAATTCGTCATAAACGGCTTGGCGCAATATACCCTTTCCTTTCCCGTGGATAAAACGTATTTCGGTATAATCCCAATAGATGGCTGCGTCGAGCATCTCTCGCATCAATTCCAACGATTCTGCCAATAACTCATTGGTCTCATAAATGTCGAGGTTATCCAAGAAAGCTTCTGTATGTAAATCCACTATCTTTGGAGGTTTCGGTAATGTTTTTGCCATGTGAAAAAATGGATATGCGTTAGAGCAACGGCTTGAAAGGCGATTGCCGGATATGATCAAGTTTTATCTGAAATAAAGCAGCCATTTTGCGTCCTCGACTTTTAGCCTCTTCCGCTATGGGCCCTTCGAATAAATCATTTACTGTCTTATCGAAAAGCTGTAACCAGCGTTCGAAGTGTTCAACTCCAATGGGTAATTGGGCATGAGGAGGAAAGGGTCGCCCCTGGTAGGTGTACTCGTCTAGAAGGATGGTTTGCCAGAATGTATACATCTTTTCTAAATGTATTGGCCAGCGACCTTCCAATTTGCTGTTGAATATCGGGCCAATACGATCGTCTTCTTGCACACGACCATAAAAAGTATCGACCATCAATTTGATATCATCCAACGTTTGTATATCTGCTTTTGCCATAACTTATCTCCAAATGCAAAGGTAAATAAGAAATCACAGAAAAAATAGGAGATGACGTATAAAGGTTGCGCTATTTGTCTGTATAGTGCAACCTTTTAGGTGTGTATTTCTTATCAATAATCGTACTGTTCAACCGATTTTATTTTGTTTTCGCCCTCTGTGAAAACAAGGGTGGGTTGGTAGGTGTCTGCTTCTTCTGGCGATAGTTGGATAAAAGAAAGAATATGTACGGTATCATCTACTTTAGCGTGAAGTGCTGCACCACCGTTCATACAAACCTCTCCACTACCTCTTTTTCCGGGGAGCACATAGGTCATGATACGGCTACCACTGACGGCATTGTTAATATAAACTTGTTCATATTTTTTGATACCGGCTGCATCGAGTAAATCGGCATCGATCGTAATAGATCCATTGTATTCTACATTTGCCTCCGTGACCTTAACGGTGTGAATTTTTGCTTTTAAAATTGTTAATTTCATCTATATAAATTTATTATTATAAAATAGCTTTTATGTTTTCGGTATTGTCATCTGCTTCTTGAAAGGTTGACCCTGCTGAAAATATGTAAAGATTATCGTCCTGTAAAATGGAGTAGCTGCTATGTAGGAAATTGAAGGTAAAAGTATAGGGACGATTGATGTCGAAATTTTGGATACAGGTCGTTTGTATTTTATATTCTAGCTTTCCCGAAACAGCATATTTATAAATGACAAATATGTTTTCACCTTGGAGTTGCTCTAATCGGAACCAAGCGCCCTCACCAATACCCCCGATCCATTGCACATGTGGAGGTACAAGGGCTGGACATGGCGGGGCCGATATCATGCCAGGTATTTGGTCTGATGCCAAATTCTGCGATCCTTTTTTTGTGAAATTATCCTTCAACAAGCCGAATTGGAACAACAGGGAGTCTTTTCGTTTCATTTTCCATTGTTTGAGTATACCTTGCTCGTAACAAAAAACCTCTTCTTTAGGAGCGGCATTAACAACATTACTCGTCGGGCTTGCCTTTAGGCATTCGGGATAAAGTATTTTACGCCGTCTTTTATCATCTGCATCCATTCCTTCTGTTACTACTTGGGCTACAAATCGGGAACAGCTGTTGTTATTTTTTGCCAAAGCCCCATATAAAATAGGTCCCTCGGCTACCAATTTTTCCGCATAGGCGACACATTTTGAAAAGGAAACGTTTTTACATATCGAGAAGACTGTACGTCCACCCCCATGTGTCGCCTCTTCTTTTTTACAAAGTTCTCTCAAAATTTCTTCTATGTTCTGGATATCGTCTTGTGGCGTAATAAGTGCTTTTGTGAAGATCTCCAAACGTGGATCAAAAAGAGTAGATCTTGCTCTTCCATAACCCCTTGGAGACAAATAACGACCGAAATCAAAATAACGTATGGTGCCACTATTTCTTTCGATAAGTAATAAGGCCGCATGTCCTACTTTAAAATGGAGATTTTTTACAAGGCCTATCTGCTTTAAAAATATCATCCATTTTTCATCACCCAATGCAGTTTTATCAGGCCAAGAAATTGGAATAGCGATATCGTTGAAAGTATACATATTCAAAAATTAGAATGAAGTAATGTTGGAAGAGATGTTGGCTGGATAAACACTTCCGTTATAAAGTTTGCTGATATACCGGTCACCATGATCCGGAAAAAATAGGACAACGGTATCTGTGGGGATGAAGCTCATCTTATCTATATAACAATCTAAAGATGCCATGACAGCAGCACTGGAAAACCCCGCCATAATACCCGTTTGGGAATAATATTCTTTTGCAATATGCTTTGTTTTTTGACAATTTACTTGAAAGATGTGATCTACATAGGTTGCATCAAAAGACCCCGGGACGAAGTTTCTTCCAATTCCTTCGATGGCATCAAAAGGAATCATGCTCGTGGGTAACGTGCGATGTTTAAGAAAATGGCTGAGAATAGAACCTTTTGGCTCTATACCCCACACTTTAATATCCGAACGCTGTTCTTTTAAAAAACGACCTACGCCCGAGATCGTTCCCCCTGTGCCTACCCCTGCGATGAAATGGGTGATATTCCCAACGGTTTGTTCCCATATTTCGGGAGCCGTTGTTTGATAGTGCGCTCTAATATTTTGGTTATTATAATATTGATTGGTAAAGTATGCATTAGGATGGATTGCCGCGAATGATTGTGCTTTGAATTGTGTGGAGTTGAAATCGTGTAAACCATTGGAGTTCTCACAAATCTCGATGTCTGCGCCCGCTTTTATCAAAAGATTAATCTTCTCTTGTGAACAGCTCTGTGAAATGAATATTTTAGCACGATATCCTAATTTTTTCGCTATTAACGTAATCCCTAGCCCAGTATTACCGCTGCTCGCTTCTACAAAAATTCCACCAGGTTTGATTTTGTTTTTAGCGATAGCATCCTTAATCATAAACAATGCGGGTCTATCTTTTGCAGACATCCCAGGGTTATGAAATTCTTCTTTAATAAAAATGTTGGTGTGATATCGAGTGGAGAGAGCATCACAGCGCCGAAGTGGAGTATTGCCTATAAATTTGCTAATCAAAATATTGTCTTTCTTAATTATGCCATATCTATAACGAAGAAATAGGTGTTATAGCATATCCTAAGAACAAATATTAGGTTCAATTTGGGAAACAATTGGGAATTTATTTTCCTATAAATGTGCTGTCGCTTAATGTTTTAATGAAGGAAATAATATCCTCCTTTTCCTGTTCGCTTAAGGGTATTCTATTATTGTTCTCTTTTAAGATAGGATCTAGGTTGTCAGCATCTAATACGCCACTATCGAAATAATCCAAAACGGCTCTTAAAGTGGGAAACTGGCCAAAGCTACCATATGGTGCCGTGTATTCAGCATTTCTTAAAGATGGAACTCGAAAACGCATATAATCGCTAGACATCCCTGTCACTCGGGCACGTCCTGCTTCTTCTGTACTAGGGTTTAAAGGAAATCCTACATTTCTGAAACGTTGATCGGTAAACAGCGCTGTACTATGGCAACTTTCACATTTAATCTTAAACGCTTCATATCCCCTTGCCTCACGTTCTGTAAATACCTCTCCTTCGTTTCGCTTCACTTTATCGTACTTACTGTTAGCAGAGATCAGTGTATATTCATACTGTGCAATACTTTTGTAAATTCTGTCAGGCGTAATCTCTTCATCGCCGAATGCATTTTTGAATAAGTACTTATATTCATGTTCATCCTTTATTTTTCCAATGACTTCCATAATGGAGGAATTCATTTCCTCGTGTGTGATGATGGGGACTAACGGCTGGCTTTCCAGCGTGAGTTTGTTGCCATCCCAATTATAAAATTTCATAAATGCCAAATTTTGAATAGGGGGGGTATTCCGTAGCCCTACTCTCCCATAAATTCCTATAGCCTGAACGTTATTGTCTGCAAAAGCACTCGATTGATGATGGCAATCTGCACATGAAATGGTATTATTCCCGCTGAACTTTTTCTCGTGGAATAATTTTTCGCCTAGTTCCACACCATATTTTGTAGGCCTATTTTTGCTTACCGAACTGTTCAGTGGTGGAAAACCTAAAGGGATATCCAGTGGAATTTCGGGGTTATCATGGTGTATTGGTTCGATAATGTCATCCCGCTCACAAGATAGTAAGAGTAGTAAAATGGATAAAAAGGCAAGTACTTTTCTCATGTTTAAGAAGATATCGTGGGGGAAAGAGCCACCATTATTACTCGTTTTCGGCGGCTCTTTTCTTCACCTTAATTTTCTATGCTTTGAATCGAAAACATACCGGTAACGTCGTTTGAACCATTTCCGCCCAGATTATCAACGAATTTTACCATTTGAAGGGCAGTGTGCGTATTTGGAGTAGCGTCATTATATTCTGTATCCTCATGCTCATGATCATCTGGATTACTTCCAGATTTTAACACAATTTTGTAGAGATTGCCGCTCAAGAGTTTATCAAAATCTGCTTTTATCGTAATTTTGGGTGCTTTCTTGCCGACTATAGCACTGGAAGGAAGATTCAGCGTAATGTCTCGGTAAGCGTCTACGCCTTGGGTATAGGTCTCCTCATTATCCTTTGTTCCTTCCACTGTGCTTCCCGTATGGATAGATAGTTGCTTATTGTCAGTGCCATAGACGCCTTCGATTTTTGTAAAGCGGTAGCCTGTTCCCCATTCCCACATCATTTTGGTGTCGTTTGCACCAGCTTCGGCATAGAAGAGAGGAAACCGGTCTAGGGTATTCAAATCCCATTTAACGCCCAAGCCGAATTTGATTTGTTTATATTCACCCGCAGGAACGTTGCTCAATATATAATCCAACGTTTGCGGTTTGGCCTGGTTTACGACGGTTGCTCCCTTATCTAAATCATTGATATTATACGGTATTTCATTGCCATCTGTTTTTATAAGACGAATGTTGCTGATTACGTATTTTAATTCGGAGAAATGATGATTTTGTCCTGCAGCGGAAGTGTTCACCGTAGCTGTAGAAGATGTTGCATTTCCCAGCACGATAGTCTCTTCTTTAAACGTATTATTAAAATGCAAGGTGATATTGTTGGCAACAGGCTTGTCATCGTCTTTGCTACACGCTATAAATGCAAGTGAACATATCGATAATAATAGAAAGTTTTTAAGTGTTTTCATGTTTTTAGTTATATGAGATGTATGAATGTAATAGTTGTTTATACTTTGTGTATTAAAAATTAAATTTCAAGGCCGTGAAGATATTGCGCCCCATTCTCGGGATATTGCCCCAATCTGCGTATGTACTGTAATACGCGTTGAATAAATTTTCTGCGCCGACCTGCAAAACCGCTTTATAATTTTTGAAGTTAAACGTATAATCGGCGGAGGCATTCCAAATCTGATAAGCCGGAGTGAGGTCCTCGCCATATTCCGGACTGTAATTATCCTGTGCAAAATCACCATGCAAAGACGTTTGAATGCCGAATTTATGATGCATAAAATGAAGGGATGTTTGATAGGTCAACGGACGGATGAAAGGTAGATTCCCCTGTTGATCGTCTGTTGCCCGGGCATAGCTAAGGGTGCCTTTCCAATGCAGATGTTGCAGGATATCGTAGTTGGCATTCAAAGCCATGTTGAAAAGTTTAGCATAATTCAACGAGGTGTAGCCTTTCACACCGACCGATTGGTAGTTCATCGGGCTTCCCAAACTCAAGATTTTTCCAACGATATAATTTTGGATATGAAAGTAGTTTGCTTTAACTTCAATACCCATTCCGTCCTTTTTAAATCCTGTGCTCGCATTGACTTCATAGGATATTTCATTCTTCAGGTCGGGGTTCCCAATATAATCGTATCGGTCGAAGCTGTTATATATATAGTAACCATATCCTTCCGAAACAGATGGTGCTCTATGTCCGTAGCCCGCTCCCACGGAAAAATCAAACTGCTGGATATTTAACTGATAACTGGTATGCAAAGCTGGCAATATCCTGTTTTTTTCCTGCGGCGTGCCGGGATAGAAAATCCAGTTAAACTCTACATATTTGGAATGGTTGTAGTTCCACCCCAGCGATCCACCGAAATTTAATCGGCTGACTTCTGAAAAGTCCCAAGAATTATTTATTGACAAGCCGGTGAAACGCGTGGTAACCCAAGGCCAGCTGTATGCAAACATAGTTTTATTGCTCCGGTCTTGCGGATACATAGTCATTTCCGCAATAGAAAGATTATCATAAGCATTTAACTGAATCTCTGCGCTATAAGCATGTCGTTTTAAATTCGCACGCGAAACCAGTCCGTAAGTAGTACTCCAGCCTGGCATATCCATATGGACTAAATTTTCAGGCCGTTTCGTATCGTCCATATAATGTTCCATCGTATTGAAATATAGCTTGGTATCCCAGACGCGTACAATTCCCTCTTCAAACAATTGTTTATAAGCGGCTGACGTGATCAATGCACGGGAAAGCCATAAATCCATGGGGAGGGCCGGAAAGCCGACATCCTCTGCTTTGTCATATATAGCATCTACCCGAACGGAGGAAAGCGGCCCCGTTTTATAGGCTAGTCCTAACGAAGTATTAAATTTGCGGTATTGCGAGTGATTTACTTCAGTGTTGTTTCCGTCAGAATAGTTGCCTGCTTTCCGGAAAGCAACACTTCCATCCGCTACAAACTTATCGCTTGAATAAGACAGGTTCCCTAGGTTGAAAAACTGTTTGTTATTAGTCTCAAAACCAGTTTGATAACCGCCACTCCATGTTTTTTCCATCCCGAATGGGGTACTTTTTCTTTTCAGATCGATGCTTCCCGCAACCGTAGCGCCATGTATACTTCCTTCTTGACCCGATGTAATATCGATTGTGGAAAGGTTGTTACTTTCTACATATGAGGTGACGGGATCCATTTTATCTGTACATGCACCGAAAACATGCATCCCATCGATCGTAATGGTAGAGCGTTCCGTACTCATGTTATTCAGTAAGGGCTCCCATGCGTATGCTCCGCGTTTGATGAAACTGATATTGTCAGAAGAGGCTAAAAATTCATCTACCGAAACCGCCATCTTCATTTCGTTTTCTATTTTTTTCTTAGCAGTGGCGATAACTTTCACTTCTTCAATTTGCTGAATACTATCACGCTGGGTATGCATATGTTGTGCTTTAGCATTCATTCCAAGAAAAAGAATTCCAAAAATAATATGTAGCTTCTTCATAAATCTAGAATAGAATGTCAATATGCAGTTCACTTTTTAGACCCTCGACTCCTGGCGTAAAATCTGTAGGTACTTCGGTACCTTTGATAATATTTCCGCTTTGATCCAGCATGATGAAATTCAATGTCCAGTTTCCGGTCATCGTGTAATTGACCACGCCATGGTACAGACCGTCGTTTTGTGGTGTTAAATCTTTATTGTTGGGTGACGAATGATTGCCCATAGAGGGTTCTGGCATCCGGGGATCTAGCTTTAAAGTATAATCATTTACTTCAGTGTAGGAAAACTTTGAAGGATCCGGATAATCGTCGGAGGATGCAATGATCGGCTTGTTAAATTTGTAAATTCCCGCAATCAAATTATTTTCGCCGACCTTCGGTTTTTGTGGAGACACCAATGCGATAACGTATTGGTCATTGTCTTTTCCCGTAAATGTAGCCATATTCAGATTTTTGTTAGTCTGTTGTTGAACAGTGATGGCTTGTCGCATAGTGTGGAGTTGATTATCAATGGTGAAGTCGATATAAAGCTCCCATTGTTCGTCCAGACTACTTTCATGCGTAAATACGACATACCCCGAAAAATAGTTTTCCGCTGTTATATAAGCCAAATCGTATTGATGAGGGCAGGAAGTATTGTTTTCCTCCCGATCTGTTCTGATGGGGAGGAAGGTAGCGGAAGAAGCCGTTTTTTTTTCGTTCGTTTGGCTATCCGTAATCTTTAAACGGATTTCATTGTAGCCCTTATAGAACGTTCCATTTAATGCTTCAATGCTGATGTCATAATCTCCGTTATGGATATGAATAGCTTCCTTAAATTCATCGTATGTTGGAACGACGACATCTATTTCTGCTTCGTAATCCGTTTTTTCTTTTGTACAGGACAATATCGCAAAGCATGCTGCGGCAAGAAAAAATAGTTTTCTTCTCATTATTATTGACAATTGTTTCGTTAAAGTGATTGAAATCCAGTAGCCTGTTATTAAACTGACATGTCAAGAATAGGAACCAACATTGTTATATGGGCTGGATAAGGTATTCCCAATTATCATCATATATAAAATGATAATTGGTTTTCGTCTCAGCTAAGAAATCAATTGTATCCAAATAACAAGTAGCTTCAGGTTGATGTCAGGGCTACGTTTCATTGTTTTGGATTAGCTAATTGGGGGATGGAATACAGAGGTGTTGTAGTTAAATAGGTAATCAATCAGATAAGGTGAAAAATGGTTTGGGCCGATTTCTTCTTTCGGCTGATACATCGTATGTATGGTGCTCTCTTTATGCAGATAGAGTGCATTATATTCATATACGACTAGATTCTTTTTTGTTTCTTCTTTTTCTTTTTCGCTTATTTTCTGCATCAATACACATTGACCATCACAGTGAAGCTGTGGTCGGTCCTTGTTTACACACTTTGCGAGATAATCGGGTAGATGTATCTGATATTCCATAGTCATAATACTGCGATAGAATGATTGCAGTGTCAAAGCGAGTAATAGAATATAGGTACAAAAACGTATCAAACCTTTTTTTCTTAATGGATCTCAACAAAGATACGGAAAGAATATCTTCTAGAAATGATAAACATCACTTTTGTGAATTATTTACCCTTTTTTCTAGCGAACTATTCACTGTATTACGCTATCTATTTATTACGTACCAAGGGTTGAGATTTTTGGGAGTGGATCTAGATTAACACGGATATAAAAATAAAAGCAATAAAGTTGCTTTTGATGTTTGCGTGTTTTATATTTGCATCTTTGTTGCTTTTAATGAGCTAATAGGAACGCGAATTGATGAAGTATAACATTATCTGCTTGTTTAACGTATTATTAACGACATTTATTTACGCACAGGAAAAAGAATGTACGCTTTCAGGTGTGATAATTGATGTTGATTGCAAGACTTTGCCTAATGTAGCGATCACAATCGATACATTAAGACATTCCTCGAAATCGGACCATACAGGAAAGTTTTCAATAGCTGGTTTACCTCAGGGTAAATATGTCGTCGTACTCAGTCATGTAGGTTATATACCGGAAGAGAGAACAATAACGATTGAAAGTACCCCAATTGATTTGGGAATTATCGTTATGAAGAAGACCAATTATGCGATAAAACAAGTTGATGTCCTGGGAGAGATTTACGCCACTACGCCTGCCGGTGCGCTGAATAAAGAGCTTGTCGATCAGCAGTATATCCATCGGCATCTGGGTGGAAGCTTAATGCAGACACTTTCACGACTTCCAGGGATAAGCAATATCGGTATCGGATCTGGACAGTCAAAACCTTTGATCCGAGGTCTCGGTTTCAACCGCGTCGTAGTCGTAGAAAAGGGCGTCAAACATGAAGGACAGCAATGGGGCGCCGATCATGGACTGGAAATCGACCAATTTGCTGCCAGAAATATCGAAGTGATCAAAGGGGCGGCGTCTTTCCTGTATGGCTCCGATGCTATCGGCGGTGTCATTGATATAAAGCCAGAGCCTTTGTCCGAAAAGGAATCGCTTTCGGGATCCCTGAACCTCATCGGCAAATCGAATAACGACCTCTACGGTGTGTCTGCAAATGCACAGGGTAGGACAGAAAACTGGATCTATGGAGGAAGGGTTACCTATCAGCGTTATGGCGATTATCGGGTTCCAACGGATACCGTGCATGTTTATGACTATCCGGTGCGCCTTCACAAAAATAAGGCTCGGAATACGGCCGGAAAAGAACTGAACCTCCACTTCAATGGAGGGTATGCTACCGAAAATTTCGAGACTATTTTCTATATCAGCAACAATTCGAACAGAAGTGGTTTCTTTGCTAATGCCCATGGACTCGAACCGAGAAGAGTCGATACCGAACTGCACGATACCTCCAGCCGGGATATGCAAATGCCGTATCAACAGGTGAACCACTTCAAGGTTATCAACCGAAGTTCCTTAACGATAGGTTTCCATCGTATAGAAATGGAAGCCGGATTTCAGCATAATTTCCGTCAGGAATACAGCAAATATGTAAATCATGGCTACATGCCACCTGTATATCCGGACAGCATGAAAATGCCTTCAGACCTTGAACGGCAATATGACAAAAGGGTTTATTCTTTGAATCTTCGTGACAGGTTTTCCGTAGGACAGCACACTTTTGTAGCCGGAATCAATGGTGAGTACCAGCATAACCGGATTGACGGATGGAGTTTCCTCATTCCCGGTTTTAATCAACTTTCGGCCGGCGCTTTTCTATATGACCGATACCGGTTAAATGACAAAGTTTCGCTGTATGGAGGCTTACGATATGATTATAGCCATATCGAAACCATAAAATATACAGACTGGTTTCCGTCTGTCGTTTCAGACGAGAACGGCAACTCGGAAACTGCATATCTCACGCGGGCCGCTAATCTTCAGCGCACCTTTAACAGCTTGGTTTGGTCTTTGGGAGCCACATACAATGAAGGAGATTTTTCAATGAAGGCCAATGTTGGTAAAAGTTTCCGCGTACCGATAGCCAAAGAACTGGCTGCAAACGGTGTCAACTATCATTATTTCAGTTACGAACTTGGGGATCCGGCGCTATCGCCCGAACAATCGTATCAATTCGATGCGGGACTCAGCTACAGCAAAGAAAAACTCAGTTTAGAACTGAATCCTTTCTATAACTACTTTAGTAACTATATATACTTAAACCCCACGCCCCGCCACGACCATTTTTATGGAGCCGGGAACCAGATTTTTGGATATACACAAAGTCGGGTACAACGCTATGGCGGAGAGATCAAAATAGGTTACCGGCTCTCGGAAGTCTTCCGTACAGAGCTGCTCGCCGAATACGTAAAAGCTGAGCAACTCTCGGGGAGCAAGAAAGGCTATCCATTACCATTCTCGCCGCCGGCCTCCTTCCTCGCCAATATGAGCTGGCAACCGAATACGGGTTCCCTAAAGAATTCTTACTTCTCTGTTGATTTGCGGTTGGTGGCTCCGCAGAACGAAATCGTTCCTCCGGAAAAGAAAACGCCGGGATATGAACTTGTAAACGTTCAGGTTGGTCATCCATTGATGATCTATGGTAGACCTATACAGATAAATCTGCAGGTGCAGAATCTCTTTGATACCAAATATCTGGACCATACCAGTTTCTATAGGCTGATAGAAATGCCCGAAGTAGGAAGAAACATTGTGCTTTCGCTGTCTGTACCCTTTGACTTCTCCCGTAAAAGAAAATCATAACGATGACTATAACATGTTAAATAAAATAAATCGTGAAAAAAATAAAAATTAGATATATGAAACCATTTAAAAAACTATGCTTATTTATTCTACTGGGAATTTTTTCTTTCTCTGGCTGCAAAAGCGATGATGAAATCCCGAAACCGGAACCAGAATCACCATTTGAGATTACAGATCATTTTGTAGCAGGAACACTGACGCAAAAGAGCGGTAGTAAATATACTAGTGTGTTCTTTATCCAGTTCCTTGAAGACAATAAGGCGCTGTTCATCAATTCCAGCTCAAACAACCTCGTCGGTACATACACCTTAACCGATGACGAGTTGACATTTGAGGTGACAGGAGGCAACGAGCGTGTTGCCAGATTTACCTTAGATGAGAACAAAAAGATTACATCAGCCTATTATCGGGCATTGACGATGGAATACGATGCGACCGGACAACTTTTACCTGTGTCGGAAACCAATGAGCTTGCCGGCAAAACTTTCATGGGCGAAGAGTTCAAAATGGGGGAAGCAAGCAACAGGACCGGCGTGATATATACATTCAACAAAGCAGGTACAACCACCTATGGCTCGGGAACAACTGACGCGGCCGAAATTGACAATACTGTTAATAACTATACGTTGATCGGCGGCAACGGCTTTAAGTATGTAAGCGGAAGCAAGGTAGAACTGGGGTTTATCTCTAATAAGGAGCTGACGGTTTTCAGGGTAGACGGTCTCTATTTTTACGGTAAATACGCACAACAGTAAGGAAAACAGATGGAGGGCAGATTCTTAAACCGACTCTAACATAAACGGACATTGAAAATTAATAGTATATGAAAAAGAAACTAAGATTAATCGGAACAGTGGCGGCAGCCATGTGTATATTATGGAGCTGCAAAAAGGACAACGATGAAACAACTGTCGATAATCATGCACCCGTTATTGACCTTACTGGTGATGCTTTTCCCGTTCAATGCAGCACGTTGAAGAGAGGCGGTAGTTTTATCTTTAAAACGAAATTCAGCGACAATGTTGAACTGGGTACCTACAGCATAGATATCCACCATAACTTTGATCACCACACCCATAGCACCGAGTTCGAAGAATGTGAACTGCAACCTAAAAAAGAGCCTGTAAAACCTTTTTTGTTTATCAAGTCCTACGATATACCATCCGGTCAAAAAAATTATGAGGCCGTACAACAGATCGAAGTACCTGCCGACATCGATCCTGGCGACTATCACTTTATGATATCCATATCCGATCATGTTGGTTGGAGTACTATAAAAGGACTGAGTATACAGATTGTGGAATAACATGCTTGCTGGGGGCCGATATGTCATAACAGCTATACGAATTGAAGAAATAATATCAATAATTTATCATAATTAAAATTAAGTTAACATGAAAAAAACAAACATTTATCTATTCTTATTCCTTTTATTAGGAATATTCGGCACATTGAGTTCCTGTAGTAAAGACGATGATGAGATCCCTGTTGGAAAGCCCGTAATCAACCTCTCTGAAGTGGGGCTTGAAAACAGCAGAACTGCCGTTGCAGGTTCAGACTTACATCTGGAGGGAGATGTCCTGGCAGAAGGTCTGATTGCGAAGATCGATATCGAAATCCACCAGGAAGGTGGCGGGGAATACAAGATTGAAAAATCTTGGACCAGCGAGAAATATGTCGGTAAAAAAAATGCAACATTCCACGAGCATTTGGATATTCCTGATGTTGCGCCCGCTGGAGAATATCATCTGCATTTTACCGTGACGGATCAACTTGGAAACACGGCAACAGTCGAGTCTGAGTTGATTATCGAAAGTGCTGATGTACCTGTTGCCTATCAATTACAATTTATCGAATCAGCGGGTTATGCACATGGCAATCATTTCCATGACCTGGCAGACAAAGAAGGCGCAGAAATAATTACGGTGAGTTTTGATGCGCAAGGATCAGCTATCACAGGAGGACACCTGCATTTGGATCCTCATGGAATCTACAAAGTCGAACTGAAACAGTTTGACGATGCCGGAAACGAAGTACAGGGAAAATATATCGAAAGTGAAGACGTAGCTAAATACTATAAGGCATTTTTAATCGGTGGAGAGTTTATACTTAATTCTACTACAGAAGATGAAAGCGGTGCAATCTTCCAGCCAAGAGAAACAAAATATGGCGACGGAACTGACGTTAGCGGAGCAAGCGGTACCGGTACAACGGGAACGATATTCTACTTTACAGTGGGACATGCCAATGAGGGAGAGAAAGATGTTACGTATGTATTGAGAAAATTCTCGTCTGCATTAATAAAACCAACCATCACACGTGAACAGTGGAACTTGGCCGACTATGCAGCCAAATTTGCCGGCGAAGATGTTATCAAGCTTTCGTTTGAAATACATGCTGAAGAAGGACACGACCATTAACAGTCCTTATCACATGGCAGGAAGGAATCGGACATTTTTTGTCCGATTCTTTTTTTATCAGGTAATTACATGATGACGGCGTCTGTGACCCATATTTCTAACCGATTCCTTTCCTTTCGATTCAGAACAGTTTTTCCTTTTATGGTCACGGGGCGCTCAGACATCTTTTCCTTTTTGCTATCGGAAAGGATGACCTCTACCATGGCAGGAATCCCGTTCTGCCCGCAGAACATACACTGCTGGATCGGTAAAACGGATAACATGAAAGTATTATGCCGAAAACCGGACGTGATCGGGATCATGTAGCCCTGTAGTTCCACGGTCTTACCGTCCAATGCGGCCAAGGGTGGAGGGAAATGCGGTGTGTAGACCGTTTTGCCGTTTTCTTTGGTCACTTTATACATCAGCATATCAAACGTCTCTCATACTTTGTTCATTAACGGCTTGTGATCCTCCAGATGCTGCATTTCAGCAGATTTCTGCTGGGTCTTCGCGTGACCCGGCCAAGCTACAAAAGCTACGAAAAACATCAAGATCAGTAGTTTATTTAACATATCTGGATACAACTAAGTGAAAGACAAATATAAATATATTAATGCAACATTATTGCGTTTATGGTTTTTATTCGTATTTTTGATTCAAAATGAAAGAACAATGAGTGTCATTCCACAAAATTTTGAAGACTGGAAGGTCTGCATTGAAATGAAATGCGGCATCCCTTTGACACTGGAATTTGCAAAAAAACGTCTGGCCGTATATGAAGACGAGACACTGGCCGAGACACGCAGGTTCATCAAACTATACGGGCGTGAGCATCTGCAACATATCAGAGAGTGGTTCCGGCAGATCGTCCGTGAGGAAGGAATTAAAATAAGGTTTTAATAAAAAATAGCAATGAACAGAAAATTCCCGTTACCGTTTTAAGCGGCTTTTTGGGAGCCGGAAAAACATCTTTGTTGAACCATGTGCTGCATAACAAAGAGGGGCAGAAAGTGGCCGTCATCGTAAATGACATGAGTGAGGTGAATATTGACGTGCAGGCGGTTGAACGTGAGAACGTACTATCCCGTACCGAGGAGAAACTGGTTGAGATGAGCAATGGATGCATATGCTGTACACTGCGGGAAGATCTCATGGTCGAGGTAGAAAGATTGGCACACGAGAATAGGTTTGACTACCTCTTGATCGAAAGTACAGGAATCTCCGAACCCATTCCTGTTGCCCAGACATTTAGTTATGTCGATCCGAACAATGGTATCGATCTCTCCTCTTTTAGTTATATCGACACCATGGTAACCGTTGTGGATTGTTTCAACTTTTTCCGGGATTTCGGCAGTGCGGAGACGCTTTGGGACAGGGAGCTAACGGATGATGACCTAGATAACCGGACTATCGTTAATCTGCTGACCGATCAGATCGAATTCGCCAATGTCATCATACTGAACAAGGCCGACTTGGTATCAGACGAGACACTGGGCGTTCTGGAGGCAGCGATCCGTAAGCTCAATCCTGGAGCCAAAACCATCCGTACACAGTTCGATCAGGTAGATCCGAAAGATATCATGGGTACGGGTGCATTTGATTTTGAAGAGGCTTCATCTTCTGCAGGCTGGATAAAAGAACTGGAAACCGAGCATATGCCCGAAACAGAGGAATACGGTATCTCGTCGTTCGTCTTCCGTTCACAACAGCCGTTTCATCCACAGCGGCTACATCAGTATCTTAATAAGGATTATCCACATAATATCATTCGGGCAAAAGGACTTTTCTGGATGGCATCCAGACCGGATATAGCTATCAGTTTCAGTCAGGCCGGCGGTAGTGTACGGTTGGAAAGTGCCGGCTCTTGGTGGAGCAGTATGCCCGAAGAAATGCGCTACCAGTATCCCGCCTACGCGGAGATACGGAGCGATCTGATGAAACGCTGGCACCCCCAATGGGAGGATAGAAAAAATGAATTGGTGTTCATCGGTCAGAATCTGGAAAAGGAGAAGTGTATAGCAGAACTGGAAGCCTGTCTATTAACTGAAGAGGAAGCCGATGACTGGCGCTTTACATGGTGGCAGGATGAATTTCCAAAAAATATTTAAAACCTAACATAACGGATATGAACAGAAGGGAATGGATAATAAGCAGCGGACTTCGCCTCGCTGGCTTGGAATATTCCTTTTATCGCCCGTTCAAATATAGAGAAATGGAAAAAAAATCGCATTTTGACGTTATTATTGTTGGCGGAAGTTATGCCGGTCTCTCGGCTGCAATGGCTCTCGGTCGTTCGCTGCGGAATGTCCTCGTCATTGACAGCGGCTTGCCGTGTAACCGTTTTACGCCGCATTCGCACAACTTTATTACGCATGATGGTTCTATCCCGAAAGAAATCACAGATAGAGCCAGATCACAGGTGCTTGCGTATCCTACGGTAGCGTTCTGTTTGGGACGTGTCATTAGTGCCCATAGGGCGACGGATGGCTATAGTATACAAGTGGAAGAAGGTACTTTATATACGGCACGTAAACTCGTGCTAGCTACAGGTGTACGCGATCTACTCCCTGATATCCCCGGCTTTGCGGAAAGTTGGGGGAAATCATTAATACATTGCCCCTATTGCCATGGCTACGAATTTAGAGAAAAAAAAACCGGTATTATAGTAAATGGAGAGAAAGCACTCCATCTGGCTTCGCTGGTGAACAACCTTACGGAAAACGTAACGATACTGACCAACGGAAATGCAGATTTTTCTGAAGAGCAGAGGGCAAAATTGATTTCGCATGGCATCGGCATTGAACAGGAAAAGGTCGTGTCAATTGAACAGGTAAACGGAAATATCTATGGTGTCACCCTAGCCGACGGCCGTCCCCTGGATTTCGAAGCTCTGTATGCTGCACCCTCGTTCGAGCAACATTCCGGTATCTATAGCGATCTGGGCTGCGAGCTGACAGAATCCGGCCATATCAAGGTAGACCAATTCCAGCAGACTACCGTAAGCGGTGTGTTTGCGTGTGGAGATTGCTCTGGGATGTTGCGCTCGGTAGCTTATGCCGTTGCAACGGGCAATATTGCTGGTGCGATGGTCAACCACCAGATGGTACGGGACGATTTCTAGACATAATAACAGCGATATATGAAGCGATTATTTATACTACCGATCAGAGTCTACCAGTACCTCATCTCACCGGTGTTGGGCAATAACTGCAGGCATGTACCAAGCTGTTCGCAATATATGGTCGAAGCAATCAACGAATGGGGTATACGAAAAAACGCTGAAATGTGGACGTGCAACATTCTGGAGCACATCAAGGCAGGAGATATGGACAAAGGGGGAAACGACGGGCAATAGTCTTTCGATCGATCAGGTGCTCGTCGATTGTGATCAGGACGCCATTGTTTATAAGGTGACTTTAGAAAAGGGGGGGATGCCACACGGTTTCTTCCTCTGGCGAACACAGGAAAGCTTGGTTCTACAGAAGATTTGGAGAAGAGGGCAAACTTGATTTTCTTCCTGGAATGGAATAGAAAAAAATAAATAGATGAAAATGAATGTTGATACAACAAATTCGGTGACGCTAACGGTCGATGATATAGGAGATTCGCATATCATGACGTCGGTGGACACACCGGTGCGTCCCAATGCATTTGAACGATCGGACGAAGAAAAGATCGACCGCATAGCTAAACTGTTCTACGGCATTATGGAAGAACTAGGGCTGGATCTCGACGACGACAGTTTAAGCGGCACACCCTATCGGATAGCTAAGATGTATGTCCGTGAACTGTTTGACGGCCTCAATCCTGAAAACCAGCCAAAGCTTTCTACATTCGATAATAAGTATGCCTATGGCAAGATGCTTGTCGAAAAAGATATACGCGTATCTTCGGCTTGTGAACACCATTTCCTTCCGATCATTGGTCGCGCGCATATAGCCTATATTGCAGAACAGAAAGTTATCGGCCTTTCCAAAATTAACCGGATCGTGGAGTACTATTCCCACCGGCCGCAGGTACAGGAACGCCTAACGTTACAGATCTTTCACGCACTGCGCACTGCGTTGGGTACGGACAGCATCATTGTGGTAATCGATGCAGAGCATCTCTGCGTCTCGGCCCGTGGTGTCAAAGATGACCATAGCCGTACCGCGACCATCGAGTATGGAGGTGTGTTTGAACAGGAAAATTACAGAAGAGAATTTTTTGATCTCATAAAATAAATGGACATGCCGGGAATTATGGAAATATTGAAAGAGCACGGCATCAGACCGACCAGACTGCGCATCAGCGTGCTGGAGGTCTTGATGTCTACAGGAAAGTCCTATTCCTTTACCGAAATGCATGAACATTTTGGAAAGAAACGTGACCGGGTCACGATCTATCGTACCTTCAACCTTTTCTGCGAGAGCCGGCTGATCCAGAGAGTTGTTGATGTCGATGGGGTTGTCAGGTTTTACTACTGTGAGTCCGCAGCCGAAATCCATCCATCCTTCCGCTGTCGTGAATGCGGCATGACAAAGGCGCTTAGTCCGTTGCCAGACTATTACAAAGCAGAACTGGGCAACCACCACATGGATGATGCAGTCCTGCTGTTTTCAGGGATATGTGAAGGATGTAGAAAACACGGAAAGAACAGAAAAAGGTAGTTGACTCATGACGCATAAATAATCGAAACCCTTTTGTTACCAAAAAGGTTCTTGGACGAAAAAATATGATACATGAAAAAGATATACGGCCGGTGACTATACTGACCGGATTTTTAGGCTCAGGAAAGACAACGTTCCTAATGCACTGATGGCTTCCAATCTGGATATACGTTATGCTATCATCGAAAACGAGATCGGGGAGATTAACGTGGACGGTATGCTGGTATCCAAAAATTACGACCAGCTCATAGACTTGCAAAACGGTTGCCTGTGCTGTACGCTCAATGACGATCTTTACGGTGCATTGGAAATTCTGCACGGACAGGCGGACGGTTTTGATGAACTGATCATTGAATGTACCGGGCTAGCTCTTCCTGCACCTTTATCTTGGACTGAGCAGATTAGTGGGAAAGCACCGTGACAAGGATCTACCGGATGAAAGGAGTAGGACATAAAGCGGACGAGCAAAAAAGGATTATTGTACAGGCCGTGGGGGCCCGGGTTGACATGGACTATGGCGGTTCTTGGAAAGAAAACGAAGATCGACGGAATACAATGGTATTTATCGGAAAAGACATAGATAGTCTCCATATCGATCAGCTACTTAATGAATTGTTATATATAAACACAGATAAAGTAAGCTAGATAGGAAATAAAAACAAAAAACCCGCAAATCCATAGAATTTGCGGGTTTTCGACCTTACTTGTTGTAAGTTTTGTCGGGGTGGCAGGATTCGAACCTACGACCTCCACATCCCAAATGTGGCGCGATACCGGGCTACGCTACACCCCGAATAGGTATCACCTATATTTTAGGTGGCACAAATATACGGTATATTTGATGGTTGTCAATATGTTTTTTCGTTTAGTAACTTAAATGATTGATAATATGATAAATATTTTTTTTATTCAAATGTTTAGGGTTACATCGATGAAGCAAACATGGATGAATTAATGAAGATATGCTTTGAGTTCGTTTTGTAATTGAACATTTATTAAACAAACAAGTATATTTCAAAACCATCCAAATGGTAGCTTAATATATAGTAACGTACATCTGCAATAAACACATTTGCGATTACGATAAAGTGTTTTGTCTTTATGACAACGTACAATAAATGTAAGTTTAGATACTATGTATTTGTTTTGATGAATATATACGCTGCCTTAAATATACCTGAGTTTGCACTTATGCTACGTAACATGCGTTTAACGAAAGACAGGTTTACGTGTAGCAATATGTTGTTTAATGTAAAGTGTAATTAGTTTACAATGAAACGTCTGTAGCGCGACACATAGCGGAGTGCGGATAAAAAGAAAACGAGTGTGGGAGGGGATATGTACACTACATTCATGCCGTAGAATGCTGAAAGCTGTGTAAGGAGCCTTATAGTAGTAAAATCGTTTACGGCGATGCTGAAAAATCCCACGAGGATAGTCGCGTCTACGGATGATATCGTTTCCAAAAATGTTGTAGCTACGACAAAAAATGTTATAGCTACGACAAAGTACATTGCACTCAAGTCCATGTTACGTAGCAAATGCGACACTAAATGAATAATAATTCGCAATATCTACAACATATTTTTTAAGAATCGGTCTATAAAGCAGCTATGCGAATGATATGCAGTGCCGATAAATAAGCTTTGTTAGCCGTTTTTTAATATGAGGATAGTTTATGGAAGAGTTATAAAAAACAACCATGCAATTATAGTACATGGCTGCTTTCTTTTCTAAGCGTTGAATACAAAATTATTGTACAAAATCAGCTTCCGTCAATGAAATTTTGATAAAAAGGTGTTCAGGGATCGGAACAGATACCCCGTCTTCCAGAATCGGATCCTGTGCATAGAGCCTCACGGATCCCGTGGTATAATCATATGAATAAGCAACACCGTCGAGAGTGGTAGGGACAGCGAAATAAGTTTTCTCGTTGTCAAAACTAATTGCCACATTAATAATCCCTTGGTTTACATAATAATCCCTCAGTTCAGGAACGTCCAAATCGACATAATCCGTATCAAAATCATCAACTCCCCACTGATTTGCTGTTCGCTCGTATACCATAGTGATACTCGGTACCACATCATAATATTCTTTTGTACAACTACTTGTCGCGGCTAAGGCAGCTGTACCAATTAAAAAGGCTAATAAAAATCTTTTCATGTGTATTGTATTAAGGGTTATCAAATGTTGTTCATATTTAATAAGACGTTAAAAAACGTTAATAGTTTAGATGAAAGAGCAAAAAATAAGCCAAATAAAAAGCGCTATGTCTTTCGGCATAGCGCTTTTCCTATCTGAAACTTTATTCCTTTTCTTTATCGTTGGATTCTGAAACATCAGATTCAATGGAATCACCAGATGTCTCCTTCGGATTGACACTACTAACGGTGATCTCCTTTTTATCGTCATCGTAATCGATGTTCAGTTTTGAACCATTTTTAACCTCTCCTTTCAGTATTTCTTCAGCAATTGGATCCTCTAAATACTTTTGGATAGCCCGTTTTAATGGGCGCGCTCCAAAGTTACTATCATACCCTTTTTCGGCGATAAAGTCTTTCGCTTTATCGGTGAGTTTTATATGATAACCTAAACTTTCGATTCGATGGAATAGTGATCTTAGTTCAATGTCAATGATCTTAAAGATATGCTCTTTAGCCAATGAATTGAACACAATAACATCATCGACACGGTTCAAGAACTCCGGTGCAAATGCGCGTTTCAGAGCAGTTTCGATAACCCCTCTCGAATGGGAATCCGCCTGATTCGCTTTTGCTGCAGTAGTAAACCCAACGCCTTGACCGAACTCCTTCAATTGGCGAGCACCGATATTCGAAGTCATAATAATGATTGTGTTGCGGAAATCTACTTTTCTCCCCAAGCTATCTGTTAATTGACCTTCATCCAATACTTGTAACAATAGATTGAATACATCCGGGTGCGCTTTCTCGATTTCATCGAGTAGAACTACCGCATATGGTTTGCGACGTACCTTCTCGGTCAACTGTCCACCTTCTTCATATCCTACATATCCGGGAGGCGCTCCGACTAAACGTGACACCGCGAATTTTTCCATATATTCACTCATGTCAATTTGGATTAAGGCATCTTCCGAATCAAACATAAAGCGAGCCAGCTCTTTCGCTAATTCGGTTTTACCTACGCCAGTAGGGCCTAAGAATATAAAGGAGCCGATAGGTTTCTTCGGATCTTTCAGTCCGGCACGTGTCCGTTGTATAGCTTTTACCAATTTTTGTACAGCGTCATCCTGTCCTATAATACGACCCTTAACTGCTTCCCCCATATTCAATAGTTTCTGACTATCCGATTGGCTTACGCGCTGTACCGGGATACCCGTCATCATCGACACCACTTCCGCCACATTATCTTCCGCTACCGTATAACGCTTGGATTTCGTTTCTGCCTCCCAAGCTGCTTTTTCCTTTTCAAGTTGGTCGAGTAGTTTTTTCTCTGTATCCCGTAGCTTTGCTGCTTCTTCATATTTCTGGCTGCGCACCACTTTATTCTTTTCGACCTTAACTTCCTCAATCTTCTCTTCGATATCTAAAATAGATTGCGGAACATGGATATTATTTAAGTGTACACGTGAGCCAGCTTCGTCTAGCGCGTCAATAGCTTTATCCGGTAAGAAGCGGTCGGTAATATAGCGGGTAGTTAGGGAGACACAGGCCTCAATTGCATCCGCTGTATAGGTGACATTGTGATGTTCCTCGTATTTATCTTTGATACGATTCAGAATTTCTATCGTTTCATCATGCGAAGCAGGCTCGACAACGACTTTTTGAAAACGACGATCCAAGGCGCCATCTTTTTCGATATACTGACGGTATTCATCTAATGTAGTAGCACCGATACATTGGATCTCACCTCGAGCCAGTGCCGGTTTGAACATATTCGAAGCATCCAAAGAACCTGAAGCACCACCTGCTCCTACGATAGTATGGATCTCATCGATAAATAAAATTACATCGGGCGATTTTTCCAGCTCGTTCATCACGGCCTTCATCCGTTCTTCAAACTGACCGCGATATTTTGTGCCTGCTACTAAAGAGGCTAAATCCAAGGTGACCACCCGTTTGTTGAATAACACGCGAGATACTTTGCGTTGCACAATGCGTAGCGCTAAGCCTTCGGCTATAGCCGATTTACCAACCCCCGGCTCTCCAATTAAAATCGGGTTATTTTTCTTGCGGCGCGAAAGAATCTGTGAAACACGCTCAATTTCTTTCTCACGACCGACAATAGGATCCAATCGGCCTTCCTCTGCCGCCTTGGTTAAATCGCGTCCGAAATTGTCTAATACAGGTGTTTTTGACTTGATGTCAGAAACTTTCTTCGGTGCTGTAAATTGTTGATCGTCGTCTGCAAAATCATCATCTCCAGTAGACGAACTCGATGCTTCGTCCGTAATGGTTGTTTTGTTTTGCTCAACTTCGCTCTTAAATATATCGTACGTAATGCTGTATTGTTGCAAGACCTGTGACGCGATATTTTCCTCGTCTCGTAAAATAGCCAATAGTAAATGTTCTGTGCCAATCACATCACTTTTGAAAATCTTAGCCTCCAAATACGTTATTTTCAGTACTTTCTCTGCTTGCTTAGTCAACGGCATATTTCCGATAGGCGCACGAGACATCGACGACCCTTTTACGGCATCTTCGGTAGATTGACGGATTGATCCTATATCGACTCCAATATTTTTCAAAATCTTTATCGCCACTCCATCGCCTTCACGAATCAAGCCGAGTAAAAGATGTTCCGTGCCAATATAATCATGGCGGAGTCTTAACGCTTCTTCTCGACTATAAGAAATGACATCTTTTACGCGTGGTGAAAATTTTGCTTCCATTATTAACCTTTCCTGTTTTAATGATAGGATGATATAAATGTATAAAAATAAATTATAAATCCTATGCTATGTTCTGTCAGATTTATCAATAATTACGCCATAGCCCCGAAACTATCAAAATGGCAGTCCTCCCGAACTAAAAATGACTATATTTGTACAAAACAGGAATACGAATCTTATGTCTGACGAGAAAATTATTTTTTCAATGGCCGGTGTAAATAAGATATACCCGCCGCAAAAGCAAGTCCTTAAAAATATCTATTTATCTTTTTTTTACGGAGCAAAAATTGGTGTCATCGGATTGAATGGGTCTGGTAAATCTTCTTTGCTTAAAATTATTGCTGGTATAGATAAATCCTATCAGGGAGAAGTTGTCTTTTCACCGGGTTATTCTGTTGGCTATTTGGCGCAGGAACCTGCGTTGGATACGGAGAAAACTGTCAAAGAGATCGTAGAGGAAGGCGTGGCTGAGACGACAGCAATCCTAAAAGAGTACGAAGAAATAAATGAGAAATTTGGTTTGCCCGAGGTATACGAGAATCCGGACGAAATGGATAAGTTGCTTATGCGTCAGGGCGAATTGCAGGATAAAATTGATGCAACGAATGCCTGGGAATTGGACACCAAGCTGGAACGCGCGATGGATGCATTAAGATGTCCAGAGCCAGATGCAAAAATTGCCAATTTGTCTGGTGGGGAGCGTAGAAGAGTGGCACTTTGTCGGTTGTTGCTTCAAGAACCGAATGTTTTACTCTTGGATGAACCGACTAACCACTTGGATGCGGAGTCTATCGATTGGTTGGAACAGCACTTACAACAATATAAAGGTACCGTTATCGCGGTAACGCATGATCGATACTTTTTGGATAATGTTGCGGGGTGGATTTTGGAATTGGACAGGGGAGAAGGGATTCCGTGGAAGGGGAATTACTCTTCTTGGTTAGACCAGAAAGCAAAGCGTTTGGCACAGGAGGAGAAACAGGAATCCAAACGCCAGAAAACACTTGAACGGGAATTAGAATGGGTGCGTATGGCGCCGAAAGCAAGACACGCGAAATCTAAAGCTCGTTTACATAATTACGAAAAGTTAGCGTCTGAAGAAACGAAAGACAGAGAAGAAAAGCTAGAACTGTTTATTCCTCCAGGTCCACGCTTAGGAAATACCGTAATTGAAGCAGATAATATTGCTAAAGCATATGGTGATAAATTATTGTTTGAGAACCTTAGTTTTTCCTTGCCACCAGCGGGTATCGTGGGCATTATTGGACCAAATGGTGCTGGTAAAACCACCTTGTTCCGGCTAATTACGGGGCAGGAACGACCTGATACAGGAACTTTTAAGGTGGGGGAGACGGTGGTGTTGGGGTATGTGGATCAAAACCATGATGACCTGGATCCGAATAAAACGGTATGGGAGAATATTACCGAAGGTAACGATAACATCATGTTAGGGAATAGATCGATAAACTCACGGGCATATGTGTCCAAGTTTAATTTTAACGGAGCAGACCAACAAAAGAAGGTAGGTGTGTTGTCTGGAGGAGAGCGGAATCGTGTCCATCTCGCCATTACGTTAAAAAAATCGTCCAATGTATTATTACTCGATGAACCGACCAATGATATCGATGTAAATACATTACGTGCTTTGGAGGAAGGATTGGAGAATTTTGGCGGCTGCGCCGTTATCATTTCGCATGACCGCTGGTTTTTAGATCGTATCTGTACGCATATTCTAGCATTTGAAGGTGACTCTCAGGTTTATTTCTTCGAAGGGAACTACACAGAGTATGAAGAGAATCGTAAGAAACGTTTGGGTGATACAGGACCAAAGCGTATCAAGTATAAAAAGTTGGTGAAATAGCGATGATTGATTCTGCTAGGCTTCTTGAGGCTATTATTGAAAACGCTATTGACGGGATTATTACCATTGATAGTGGTGGTATCGTGGAATCCATCAATCCCGCAGCATCTAGGCTTTTCGGATATAGCCCAGAAGAAGTGATTGGTAACAATATTTCCATGTTAATGCCTGAACCGGATCACAGTCGGCACGACGAATATATTGAGCGATATCAGAAAACGGGTGTCAAAAAAATAATTGGAATTGGCCGAGAAGTTCGTGGATTAAAGAAAGATGGCACTACCTTTCCGTTTCGATTGGCCGTCAGTGAAGTACATTACAAAGACAAAGATATCTATACTGGTTTTATACATGATCTTACCAAAGAACGTGCTGCCGAAGATGAATTAAGGAAACATGCTGATGAGCTGGAAGAAAAGGTAAGGGAGCGGACAAAAGATTTGATTAAGTTAGTTTCTGAGTTAGAGAAAGCAAAGTCAGATGTTAGTCTGTCATTGGAAAAAGAGAAAGAGCTTAATCAAATGAAATCCCGTTTTGTCTCCATGGCATCGCATGAGTTTCGTACGCCGTTAAGCTCTGTGCAATTGTCCGCCTCATTGATAGAGAAATATGCTGAGCGCCCTGATCTTCCGAATATCGTGAAACATACCAATCGTATCCGCGGAGCTGTTCAATTACTAAATAATATTCTGAATGATTTTCTCTCCTTAGAAAAGTTAGAAGCAGGTAGGGTAGTGGTTAATAAAGCAGATATTAACTTGGTGCAGTTGGCTGAAGAGATAACAGAGGAGATGCAGATGATCTGTAAAAAGAATCAGCACATCGTTTATCAACATACAGGTGCAGTAGGTATGTTTTATTTGGATGCCCACCTGATTAAAAGCAGCGTGATCAATTTGATATCGAATGCTATAAAATATTCTGGAGAAAATACCTTTATCGAGTTTTCTACTGAAATAATAGAGGATATTTGCATTATCTGTATTAAAGATAACGGTATTGGGATTCCAATAGAGGATCAGAAAAATCTATTCGAACCTTTTTTTAGGGCCCATAATACAGGCAATATACCTGGAACGGGATTAGGTCTTAACATTGTTAAACGCTATGTCGAGTTAATGGACGGAAATATGGAATATCATTCGGCAATAAATGAAGGCGCAATGTTCAAAATGAGTTTTCAGCAATAAGTATAGTGGAAAATGTCTAAAACGATATTGATAATTGAAGATAACTTCGAAATCCGAGAAGGAACAGCAGAAATACTGTCGTTGACAGGTGAGTATGAGGTATTAACAGCCGTAGATGGAAAAGAAGGGGTAGATTTGGCTCTTAAGCACCGTCCTGATCTTATCCTTTGTGATATTATGATGCCGGAACTCGATGGATATGGCGTGTTGTATATGTTGAGCAAAAACGAATCGACAGCGGATATTCCGTTTATTTTTTTAACTGCAAAATCGGAAAGAGCGGATATTCGTAAAGCAATGGAAATGGGAGCTGACGATTATCTGACGAAACCGTTTGACGATATTGAATTACTAAATGCGATAGAAAGCCGCTTTCGTAAACGAGAGAAACGTGTTGTTAATCGTATGGTGGCTGATACATCATCTGCACTTGCTTTGCAGCTGAGTGAGGAAGAACAAAATTACTTGCTGCAAGATCTGGTGAAAGAAGCTCGTGTAAAAGTTTTAAAGAAGAAGCAACATATTTATGAAGCGGGGGATACACCACTTTTTATTTTTTACCTGCTCAAAGGTAAAATACGTAGTTTTTTGTTGTATCAGGATGGACGTGAGTTGTCGACAGGTATCCATATAGATGATAGTTTTTTTGGTTATGAAGCGCTCTTGCTTAATCAACAATATAGTGATAATGCGGAAGTACTAGAAGATTGTGAAGTCGCCTTAATTCCGAAAGAACGTTTTTTTGAATTGCTTTATAACAAACCAGCTATCGCCAATAAGTTTATCACACTGCTGTCGGGCAATATTCGGGAAAAAGAAGAGCAAATGCTCGGTTTTGCTTATGATACCGTGCGAAAACGTGTGGCGAACGCATTGGTGAATGTCGCGGAAAAATCCGCACTATCCAGTAAGGATGGTGAAATCATGATTCGTATCTCTAGGGACGACCTTGCTGCTTTGGCGGGTACGGCAAACGAGACTATCAGCCGTATGTTGGCAGATTTCAAAGACGAGAAGCTGATTACAAAAACAGGTAATGCCATTATTATCCCCGCTATTGCTAAATTGAAAGCAGTTAGGTGATTAAGTGACCAGTATCATTTTCTAACATGATGCCGTGCATCATAATCTTCATGAGGTCTTATTATTTTTGTATTGTTTACATTACAGAAATTAGACCTCATGAAAGCTGTCGCATATAATATTAAGGATTATGAGAAGGAATCGTTGGCGATTGCGAACGGAAAAGTTCATGATTTAACGCTGATTTCCAATGCATTAAACCTTGTTACGATACATTATGCACGTGGGAAAGAAGTAGTTATCGTCTCTGAGGATGATCTTTTGAATGCTGAATTATTGGAAGAATTACAGCGAATCGGAGTACAGAAAATTGTTACCCGTTCCATCACCACAGATCATATTGATTTGTCTCGCGCATATGATTTGGGGATTCAAATAGCAAATACACCTTATGAAGACCGTACTCCAAAAGGTATTGCAGAGCAGACCATCCGTAACCTAAACCTTTGGGGTAAAGGAAAATGTGTAGGGCAAGCTTGTTGTTGTGTGAAGGAATGTAACGTCGTAAACCCAAACCA
This sequence comes from Sphingobacterium micropteri, assembly GCF_014692515.1. Lineage (GTDB taxonomy): Bacteria > Bacteroidota > Bacteroidia > Sphingobacteriales > Sphingobacteriaceae > Sphingobacterium > Sphingobacterium micropteri. Next base: position 359,419 of record NZ_JACOIK010000005.1, read on the forward strand.
GATAAAAAATGACACCACAAAATAACTTGATTACAAAATATAATGTGGCCGCACCGCGCTATACTAGTTATCCTACGGTGCCGTTTTGGGAATCTGTTGTTTTTAATGCAGAAGAATGGCTGAATCGTTTAAAGGCAACCTATACGAAGTCTAAGAATGACGGAATAAGTTTATATGTCCATCTTCCATTTTGTGAAAGTTTATGTACGTATTGTGGGTGTAATACGCGGATTACTAAAAATCACGGCGTAGAAGTACCTTACATTGATTATATACTTCGAGAATGGGAAATGTATAGGGCAGCTATTGATGACGATATGGTTATCAGTGAAATACATTTCGGCGGAGGAACGCCCACCTTCTTTGAACCAGCAAACCTGCAACGTTTGGTTTTAGGTCTGTTAAACGGTGCCGCTGTGAAAAAAGGTGCATCTTTTTCTTTTGAAGCTCATCCGGCAAATACCACGAAAGAACATTTACAGACATTATATCATCTTGGTTTTCGAAGATTAAGTTTAGGCATTCAAGACTTCGATCCACATGTGCAATATCTCATCAATCGGCATCAAACAGTAGAAGATGTACAGCGGGTCATGGATCAAGCTCGTGAAATAGGATATACCTCTATCAACTTTGATTTGATATACGGATTGCCGTTGCAGACACAAACCACCGTGCGTAATACGATTGAAAAATCTTTACGGCTGGCGCCCGATCGTATATCTTTTTATAGCTACGCACATGTTCCATGGATAAAGCCCGGACAACGACGATTCACCGAACACGATCTGCCTGTGGGAGAAGAGAAGCTCGCACTTTATATATTAGGCAAACAAATGATCGAGGAACTAGGTTATAAGGATGTAGGTATGGACCATTTTGCAAAACCCGAAGATGAGCTTTTCAAAGCTGCGCTATCCGGAAATTTGCATCGTAATTTTATGGGCTACGCGGATCGGTATACGCCTGTTTTAATAGGATTGGGCGTGTCGTCTATCAGCGACGCTTGGAGTAGTTTTGCACAAAACGTAAAGAAAGTGGAAGACTATTATAAGCTGTTGGATGAAGGACGTTTACCCGTAGTAAAAGGACATTTATTGCATGATGAGGATAAGGTAATACGCCGTTATATTCTGGATATGATGTGTAGAGGCAAAGTAGAGCTGAAGACTGGTTTTTCGCTTAATGATGTTATTGTTGGTCGATTGCGTCCTTTAGAAAGAGATGGTCTAGTGGAATACGTGGACGGTCATATTACAGCTACTCCAATTGGGAAATCATTTTTGAGGAATATATGTATGGTATTTGACCAGCGATTGCAATTATCAAAAGAACAAGAACAGTTATTTAGCCAAGCGATTTAAAAGCAATCTCACATAATATATCACGAGTCACGAAACACTAAAAATGCGGGAATCAGAACAAATTGTTAAGGAAAAAACATGCTTCCATTGCGGAGATAAAGTAGACAGCATACCTTATGTGCTGGATAACCGAAACTTTTGTTGCTTGGGATGTCAAACGGTATATCAGGTATTGAACGAAAGTAATCTACATAATTATTATCGCTACAATCAACATCCTGGGAAATCTCAAAAAGGACCTAGGGCAGATTTGAGTTATCTCGATGAACCTAATATTGTTACCAAGCTCGTTGATTATAAAGATGAGGATGTAACCATGATTACGTTCTATATTCCGGTCATCCATTGTAGCTCCTGTATTTGGCTTTTGGAGCATCTCTATAAATTGCATGTTGGTATTAAAAGTTCGCAGGTTGATTTTATGAAGAAGCAAGCGAATATCACATTTAAACATCAGGAGATTTCCTTACGTGAACTAGTGGAATTACTGGTGCAGATTGGTTACGAACCTAAAATTACGCTTCAAGACGTCGTAAAAGAAGGGAAGAAACTTAATCAACGGGGGTTGATAGCTAAAATAACCGTGGCCGGATTTTGTTTCGGAAATTCCATGATGATTAGTTTTCCGGAATACTTTGGAATGGCTGCATTTGAGCAGCAATATGCTAGCTTCTTCGGTTATATGAACTTGGCATTTGGTATTCCGGTTCTACTTTATAGTGCCTCGGATTATTTCAAATCAGCGTGGTTAAGTTTGAAACAAAAGCGACTGAATTTGGATGTGCCTTTGGCATTGGGGATTTTCGTTTTGTTTTTTCGGTCGGCATTTGAAATCCTCACGCAAACAGGCCCTGGCTTTATGGACACCTTATGCAGCTTAGTGTTTTTTATTCTGATTGGTAAATGGGTGCAACAACGGACATACTACCATATCTCGTTTGAGCGGGATTATCGTTCTTATTTTCCGGTTGCGGTAACTGTAATTGAAGAGGAAAGTGAAAAACCTATACAGATAGCTGATTTGAAAGTAGGTCAGCGCATCTTGGTGCGTAATAACGAAATCGTTCCGGCAGATGCTATTTTATTAAAAGGAAATGCCTCGGTTGACTTTAGTTTTGTAACAGGAGAATCGAAAGCTGTTGATAAAACATGGGGAGAGATTATATATGCAGGAGGTCGACAAATTGGGGAGGCGATTGAGTTAGAAGTCGTGAAACCTGTATCTCAAAGCTACCTGACGAGATTATGGAATAACGAGAGTTTCAAAACTCAGGAGAAGAAATTTGATACCTTTATTGATTTTATAAGTAAATATTTTACGGTTGCGTTGATCAGTATAGCTATTGTCGCTTGTATTTTCTGGCTCATCGGTGGCGATTCATCAAAAGCATGGGGTGCTTTTACAGCCGTATTGATTATTGCTTGTCCTTGTGCGCTGGCTTTGAGTTCACCTTTTACGCTTTCGGCCGCATTAAGTATTTTCGATCGGAATAAGTTCTATATAAAAAATACAGCTGCTATTGAACAATTATCGGCAATAGATTGCGTGGTGTTTGATAAAACAGGAACCATTTCTTCGCCTAAATCGTCGCTGATGCTGTTTGAGGGCGAATTGGACGAAGATGAACGTTCTTTGGTCTCTTCCGTATGCCGAAACTCCAATCATCCGTTAAGCAGAGAGATTGTAAAATGGATTGGTCACACCGTAATTCAGACGGCAGATACCTTCAAAGAGATAACGGGTAAAGGGATGGAAGCCTGGTTTGATGCGATCGAAATAAAAATAGGATCTGCACCTTTTCTGGGTATTAAAAATGAGTATCAAGATGGTTCTGTGGTGTATATTATGATAAATGAAATGGTGAAAGGATATTTTACGCTGGAACAATCGTGGCGACAGGGATTATCCGAGGTGGTGGGCACATTAAACAAAGGGGAGTATGATTTACACTTGATTTCGGGAGATAATGAAAGACGCTCTGATGCCCTGAAGCTCATTTTTCCAAGCAACGCTCGTTTATTATTTAATCAGAGTCCATCGGATAAACTGCACAAGATAAATTTTTGGCAAGACCAGGGAAAACAGGTGTGTATGTTAGGTGATGGACTTAACGATGCGGGGGCATTACGGAAAGCGAATCTAGGAATAGCGGTTTCTGATGACATCAACAACTTTTCGCCCGGCTGTGACGCGATTTTAGATGGAGATTCCTTTGCTAAATTACCGTCGTTTTTTGCTTTTGCTAAAGATGCAGTCAAAGTTATACATATGAGCTTTGCTATATCGTTAACGTATAATGTGGTAGGATTGAGCTTTGCAGTACAGGGTACAATGTCTCCGTTATTTGCTGCGATTTTAATGCCGATTAGTACGGTAACTATTATTTCGTTTACCAGTCTGACGACACGTTGGTTTGCCAAACGAAGGAAATTGTTGTCTAAACTAAGTTAAGCTATATAAAGCAATATTTAAATTCGTATCTTTAAAGATCGGGCTATAGATAACTGTTTAAATACACACTATTTAATACTATAAGAATGAGCATTATATTCTTTTTAATCGGTTGCAGTGTTTTCATCGCCTTAATATTTTTAGGTGCGTTTTTCTGGGCAAATAAAACCGGACAGCACGAAGATACATATACACCTTCTGTACGAATTCTTTTTGACGATGAAGTAGAAGAAGAAAAGTGAAAAATATCTTACAGTCCTCCAGTGTTTTGCGTTTTGTCAGGTCGAAAAAGGAAGGAAACTATTGGAGGGTAAAGTTAAAGTTTCTACCTTTGCCCCACTCCGCGAGGGAGGGCGTCCTGTTAAGAGGATATGTTGAAAGGGGATAGGTAAAGAAAAGAAAATATTTTTTTTGTTATTTCGAAAAACATCCCTACCTTTGCAGTCCCTTCGGGAACGAGGGGTTAAAAAAAGAGATAATTTATACGGCTTTGAGCTGTATCGATATAGTGCCAAAGCGCGAAGCGGCGGCGAGAGGAGTTCTTTAAGATATATGATCATGTAGCGCAGCAGGAGCCCTTAAGAGGGGCGAGAGCTGTAATAGAATTACAATTTTTTCGGTCCGGGCCGTACAGTACACATACTGACGAACCGGTCAGATTAAGATGACCGGGGTCAATTTACATTTTTACAATGGAGAGTTTGATCCTGGCTCAGGATGAACGCTAGCGGCAGGCCTAATACATGCAAGTCGGACGGGATTGCGGTGTAGCTTGCTATACTGCAT
>NZ_JACOIK010000006.1 GCF_014692515.1 Sphingobacterium micropteri
CAAAAATTACATCGAAATGCTGTATGAAAGAATCATTGTGTAACTTTGCTTTAGCAAAAAATAGAATAACAGTAAATATTATCAAGAACTAACCGATAAAGCTGTCAAGTTTTTTTAGGAAGGTACAGAATATGGATACAGAGCCTGTGGCTGGACGCCGATTCCCCTGAACAACCGCTTTTGCACGGCCTCCGTGATGCCGGTACAGTCTGCATACGCGCAAAGTTGTCCGACATAGCCCTATTGATGGTCATCATCCGCTTAAAGTTGTCTGTCACGCTGTTCATGTTGTCCATCAGACCGCTTATGTTGTGCGCCGTCCGGTCAAAGTACTTCGTCGCTGTGCTCATGTTGTTGTGCGGAATGCAAACAAAACAACTAAAAAGTTCTCGGAATTCGTTTTCCGGAGGGGTATTTCATGTTACGTTTTGTCTATACTTCTGCCACCCACATCTTATTTCCGTTGGTAAGAATATTAGGGAAGCTAGAAAGAAAAAAAAATGGTCGCAGGACGATCTAGCAAGTCGATGCGAGACTCTGGGTACCAATGTATCAACGATTGTTAAATAGAGGAATAATATACAATTATATAAAGCAAGAAAGCCGAACAAAATGAAAATGTTCGGCTTTCTTTATTATTAATCTTTTAGCAGAGGTTATTTCAGCTTTTCGACTTGCTCAACGGTAAGTCCTAAATCTTCGGCTATATCTTCTACAGGAAGCCCCCTCTTCTTTAAATTCAACGCATATTTGAGTTTTTCCGTCTCAGCTTTGGCGCGTTCTTCCAGGCGACCTTTCTCTATCCCTTCTGCAATCCCTTGCTCTATTCCTTCTTGACGTCCCTGCTTAATTGCGGTAAGACGGACACTTTCCGCATCCCGCTTGTTCTTTAGACTTGACTCGTATAATTTCATCTCCAATTCCGTTAAACTTGCTACCTTTCCGATATCAAATATAAGCCCAAATACCCGATTATCCAAAAATTTCGGCATTTCATCCAGTTCCTCTATGTGTCTGAATATATACAGCCACATATCCATATAGCTCTTGATATCAGCCTGTTTCTTGTTAAAATTCGGCAATACCAGCATTTTGTAACCGAGCTTCTCGTAAAATACTGATCCGTAAACCTTATCGCACAAGGCCACATCGTAATAATACTGTCCGGATACAGACCGGTCCAGAACAAAGTTCAGTATACCGATGAAGTAAACTTCCGGCAACTCATATGTATTGCCTTTGTGGCCACGCGGAACGAGCTTGTTGATCAGGCGGGAGGTATAATACACAGTCCGATCCTTGAAAAACTCCTGTGACAACTGCTGCATCTCGATAATGAGGTGACTGCCATCTTCACTGGTACAGTACAAATCGAAAACAACCTTGCGATCGGCCTCTTGCGTACCATTGTGCTCAGCAGGACGGTATTCGAGATCTTTGATGACCTTCTCCCCTTCAAAAAGGCCGTTAAGAAAATTGATGAGATTTGGCTTTCCACCATCCGGTCCGAAATATAGCTTCATACCGAAGTCGGTACACATATCTACATACTTACCCAGAAAATTTTTGTTCTTTTTCATAACACTTACAATTGGATTCTGCTGTAAAGATAAAAAAGAATCTAATAAAAACTAAAAATATTAGCTTTCAGCGCTTCGCGGTTAATAATTGGATGAAGTTGGAATACGCGAAGTCGACTCTAAACGCATTTCGATTTCTGGTAGTCTATAGAAGCCACGAACCTCCTTAATAGGCCACTTCGTTGCCCTTGCAACTCCCCCATCAGATCAAAGATAATCGTACGATCCGAGCGCACGATCCCTATCGTGTTAACCCATATTAAGCGTTCATTTTCCGAATTTGAATGTTTATTTTCCGAATGCGTCATTTTCTTATTTAGAATAAATCTATATTTGCAGCGAATTATTTAGACCGGTTCTAAAATGAAGTTAAGAGAATTCATACCATATACATTAATCTGCTTATTAACCTCGTTATCCATTGCTGTATTTGGACAACAAAGTGTTGTAAAGGGAAAAGTCCATATAGAATCCGGAGAGCCAGTTAGCCATGCTACGATACGGGTGAAGGGTACGGATATCAGCAGTATGTCCGATAAAGAAGGACGTTATTCCTTAAACAACGTGCCTTATGGTAGTCAGGAAATACAAGTGACGGCTATCGAGATTAAACCGACAACTGTTCGGCTAAAAGTAGATAAACCCACACATAATTTTTCTATTGCGGTATCGGCAACCGGCGACGTAGCGCTAGAAGGTGTGGAAGTGAGCCGTATGACGGAAAAGAAACAAATGGAAACGAGTGGTTTTGCTGTTGCAGTTATTGAAACCAAGGAAGCTTCTCTTAGAAATCTCACGACAAATGAGTTGTTAGATCGTGCCGTCGGTGTGCGGGTGCGGCAGAATGGAGGAATTGGATCTCAAATAGAGTACAATCTGAACGGTATGTCAGGTAGTGCTGTCGGAATATTCTTGGATGGAACGCCCATATCGACCTTTGGATCTTCGTTTAATTTAAATAATATTCCCCCGGCAATGATCGAGCGTATAGAAGTCTATAAAGGTGTATTGCCATCGCATTTGACGGGAGACTATGTGGGAGGAGCCATTAATGTCATCATGAAAAAAGATGCCTCAGCTAATAATATCACAGCGGCAATTTCTTATGGATCCTTTAATACATTTCAGTCCGATTTAAGCGCTCTTTATAGGGATCAAAAAACGGGATTTACGTCCAGGGTTTCTGGTTTTTATACTTATACAGATAATAATTATGAGATGTGGGGGAAGTTCGCTATGAAAACGGAGAATGATTTAACCTTGACGAGATATAACAGATTTAAGCGGTTCAATAATATGTATAAATCTGTTGGGGGGCGCTTTGAGCTTGGTTTCACGGACGTGAAATGGGCTGATCAGTTTTTTCTGGGATACAACATATCAGATACCTACCGAGATATCCCTCATGGAACAACTATGGCGCAACCATACGTAGGAAGATTTAATGAATATCAAGCTCATGTGTTTAGTTTGAACTATAATAAGGCAAATTTGCTTATAGATGGATTGGCACTGAATGTGAATGCAGTTTACAGCAACAGAAACACCTATTTACAAGATACGGCGAGAACGATGTATAACTGGGATGGAACCCCTATGACGCGGATATTTAATGGCGTACCTACACCTTGGGTTAAAAGGTCTGGTCAGGGACAGCAAGGAGATGCAACTATTACTAACATAGATCGAAAGATCGTAAATGCTCGTACGAATCTATCATATACTATCGCACGAAAACATCGTTTATCGGTGAATCACAATCTAAATACGGCGCGTCTTGATGGCGAAGATTTGATAAACCCTAATGCGGCTATAAATTTGACAAATGATCGTAGGACAACAACCAATATTTTTGGATTTAATTATGAAGCACAAACGTTTGGGGATAAATTGAGAACGAACTTGTTAGCCAAATATACAATTAATAGCAATCAGTATAATAATCGAGGTCAGGTGACCACATTAACGAACAGTAATCCTGGCTATGGTGCTACGGTTTCTTATAATGTAGTCCCTAAATTATACGTAATTGCTTCTACCGAGAATTCATTTATTTCTCCTAGAGATGAACAGATATTTGGAAGCCCCGAGAACAACATATTAGAAAATCTAGACTTGAAACCCGAACGAAATGTAAATTACAATGTGGGATTTAGGTACGTGGCTTTAGAGGGAGAGAATAATAGGTTGGCTCTATATACCAGTGCCTTTTGGAGGAATGGGTATGATAAGATAGTGGTACAACCGGTCGATTCGGTAATTGTAGGGCGCGAAAGTGATGCTAATATAGAGACATCAAAGTTCATCAACTTGGGAAGAACACAATCTAGAGGTTTTGAAGCGGAAATCACGTATGTGTATAAAAATAAGTTGAACGTACTATTTAACCTTTCCAGATTTAACTCGCTGATGAAGGTGGAATTTGATAAAAATGGAGCGCCATATCGGTTTTATAACATGCAACTACCCAATGAACCCTATTTCATGTTCAACTCAAGTTTGCAATATCGGATAGACAATCTCATTCAGAGAAAATCAACTTTTAATGTGTTTTATAGTTCTGGTTATGTAGCTCCTTTCCAAACAGTTTGGATTGATTCCGATGGGTGGTTTACCACGCCGACGCAATTTTATCATGACATAGGTGGGAGTTACCGCACACCGAATGGTCGAATAATAGTTAGTTTGGACTTAAAAAATATTACCAACGCGGAGGTGTACGATAATTTTGGCGTCCAAAAACCGGGGCGTGGTGTATATCTAAAATTGAATTATATGATTAATAATTTCAACCGAAAGTAGTCACAATAAATTTATATATAACAATGAATAAAAAATTACTAAAATCCGTATTATTCGGTTCGGCTATTGTACTAGGTACCCTAGCATCCTGTGAAAAAAACGGTGGACCAAATGATTCTACTGATGCTGCTTCTGGGCCGGATAACAGTCCGAGAAAATATGTGACATTGACCGCAGCCTTTCCGGATTCAGAAACTAATACTGCAGGTAATGGAGGAACACTGGGGTATGCTCTAACGCTGGAAGAAGCAGGTGATGCTTCAAAAGAATTGGATATCTACGCAAATGGATACGGACTTCGGTCTCAAAGAACGGCACGTGTACAAGGATCCGTTAATGGGAATTTTTTGTACAATATACAATATACGGGTGTCAACGGAGGGATCTTTAATAAATACAGAGTCTTAGGTGGTAAGGAGTTTGAGGATACCAAAGAAGAGTTGAATGTTTCGGGAGTTTTAAGTACATCTCCACGCTGGGTAAAAGCTGCAGAAGGTATTGGTGTTGGTGTGAAGCTTGAAGGTGCGTCGGCACCTATTGATCCTGCGAAAGTAGAAGCAGGTACGCAAACGTATGAGTATGTAAGAGGAACGGTCAACATTGCGATCATTGATTTAGATAACCCACGTGTACCTAACACGACCGAATTTGAATTCCCATTTACACAAGCAGAAAAAGAAGCGGGATATTCCGTAGGCCGTGTAGATGTTCCTGTTATAAACGGGGATAAAATTTATATCGGATGTGCACTTAGTAAGGTTGACCCTACAAAAGCTCCTGTAAAAACGACGAACAGACAGGGGGAAACTGTATGGTCCTGGTCTAATGACGCGGCAAATATCAAAGGTACCGTGACACTGGTTGTTGATTATCCTTCTTTAGCCAATCCAAAATTAATTTGGTCTACACAAAGTAAATCATCTAATAATAGCTACCGAACAATGACCCAGTATGTTGGTGCTGATGGAAATGTATACCAAGCAACTGCTACATCCGGATCACAAATTTTGCGTATAAACAAATCGACAAGTGACTATGACAATTCATACAATTTTGATCTTAAAACAGCACTGGCTACTTCAAATCCGGTCGCTATAAAAGCGTGGACATATATCAATGATGGTATCGGTATAGTTTTGTATACGGAGTCAGGTATTGAAGGTGGATATGTTGCGCTTGTGGACTTAAACGCGAAAACAGCGACAAAATTAACTACGGACATTCAGTCTGACGTTGACTTCTCCACAACTTTTGGTCAGTTCCAAAATATTGGTATTGCAGGCGATAATGTGTACTTGCCATTGACCCCTTCAGGTAAAGATGGAAATGTTTATGTTATTAATTGGAAAAATAAAACAGTTACTAAAGGAATTAAATTAAAAGGACAGGCAGGAAGTCACTATATCGGGTCTTATTAATCATCAAAGATTATAGATATTTATAAAATAAAATCAGGTGAGGTAGCAAATACCTTACCTGATTTTGACGTAAAATAGATTACCATAACTTTACTGTTCATTCAGAAAAAAACAAAATTCCGTACAATGAAAAAAATATTTCTCGCATCACTTTTACTTGCATCCGTATATGCTACGGCACAGCAACGTGAAACCAATACCTTGATGGATGCTGATTTTTGGAAAAGCAAACCAACGATAGAGCAGGTAAAAGCAGAAATTGCTAAGGGTCATAGCCCGTCGCAGCCGAATGCTGCTTCTTGGGATCCAACAGCAAGAGCCATCCTCAATGATGCACCTTTGGAAACCATCAAGTTTATGGTGGAACAAGAAGGTAATGGTGTCGCAAAAAAGACACACCATAGTGCTTCCTACTTACATTGGGCGGCAGGAACAGGAAATGCAGACTTAGTTGCTTACTTAATCGAAAAAGGTTCGGATATACATTTAAGCGACAGTCACGGGCGTGCTGTTATTGTAAATGCTGCAGTAAGCGCATCGGAAAACTTCGATGTGTTGGATGCCCTGTTCAAAGCTGGTGTAGACCCAAAGCAGCGGTTTGAAGATGGTGCTACATTGTTACTACTAGGTGTTTCCACAGATAATGATCTTTCTAAATCAGATTATTTCGTATCTAAAGGTCTGTCATACAATGATACCGATGAATATGGAAGTACAGCTACTGATTATGCCGCAAAGCTGGGTAACAAGGCGTTGATGCTAAAATTAATCGCTAAAGGAATACAGCCAACAAATCGAGCCCTTTTCTTTGCAACACAGGGTTCCAGGATGTCTCAAAATGGCATCGAGACCTACCAATACCTCGTTGAAGAACTGAAATTAGACCCCCAAGCCATTAATCCGAAGGATGGTGCCACAATCTTGCATACATTGGTGCGACGGCCAAATGCTGAAGTTATCAACTATTTCTTAGCAAAAGGTGTCGATGTCAATAAGAAAGATCACGAAGGTAATACCGTGCTAATCAATGCTGCCGGTGGCAGAGACGCGGCGTTATTAACCACATTGATCGCAAAAACGACAGACATCAATGCTGCTAACGTAAAAGGTGAATCGGCATTGACCAAGGCAGTTGAGACGGGTTCGGCAGAAACCGTAGATTTATTGTTGAAAAACGGAGCAGATATCAATGTAACCGATAAGGATGGTCATAACTTGGCTTACTATTGGTTCAATTCATTTAGAGAAGGCAGACCGGGCGGACCTATGGGGGGAGCTCCAGCTCAACCGCAGACAGATGATTTTGCTGAAAAACTAGCGGTATTAAAAAGCAATGGTCTTGACGTAACAGTTCCACAAGGAGACGGAAGTTCGCTGTTCCATTTGGCCGTTGCCAAAGAAAATGCTAACCTTGTCAAAAAGGCAGCTGAATTGGGTGCAGATATAAATGCACAGGATAGTGAAGGTACGACAGCCTTACATAAAGCGGCATTAATTGCGAAGGATGATCAAATCCTAAAAGAGTTGGTTGCTTTGGGTGCAAAAAAAGACCTGACAACCGAATTCGACGAGACTGCTTTTGATCTGGCGCAAGAAAATGACTTTTTGAAAAGTAATAACATTGCCATTGATTTCTTAAAATAAGAAGATGAAAGTATACATAAAGTTTATCGTAGTAATCTGTAGTTTGTTTTTATTTACCAATTCGTCTTTTGCCCAAACGAGCAAATACAAATGCATGATCCAAATGGTTGGTTACCAAGGAGAGAAAGCCTATGTCATTATTTCGTTGATTAATCCCAAAGGTGAATACGAAAAGACCCTTTCTGTACTTGGACCAGACAAGCAATGGTTCAATACGTTAAAGGAATGGTATAAATTTCAAACGAAGACCAAAGAGAAAATTAGTGCGGTGACCGGTGCTTCGGTGGGCGGTGGCGACCGTGCCGTGCGTACTATCGAAATAGATGATTCCAAATTGAATAAAGGGTATAAATTACGCTTTGAGTCGGCGGTAGAAGAGCAAAAATACCACTTAAAAGATGTAGAGCTTGCCGTAACACCCCAAGGATTGGTAGAACGTACGGAAGGTATGGGATATATCCGTTTTGTGAAACTAAGCAAAGTTCAGTAGACTAAGAAAATGACCTTATCCATTTGGAGATATGCCCATTTGGCTTTAGCCATCGTTTCTTCGCTGTTTCTGTTGATACTTTCGGTGACGGGCGTGATTTTAGCAATCGGGGCAGTCGACGAAAAGACACAAGGGTATAAAGTCCATGATTTTGATAAAGTAAACCTTGCACAGAGCATTCCGGCACTGTGGGAGGTTTATTCCGAAATAACCGAACTGACGGTAGATCATAATCAATTTACGACTATTGACGCTTTTGATGAAGAAGGTAATTCAATGAAAGCCTATGTCGATCCAAGAACCGGAGCCATTCTAGGAGAAATAAAACCGCAAAGCGACTTTATACAATGGAATATCGCGTTACACCGTTCCCTTTTTTTAAAAGAACCAGGGCGTATTATCGTTGGTGTTGTTTCTTTTCTACTCCTTTTAATTACTATTTCGGGGATCGTATTAATTGCGAAACGCCAACAGGGGCTGCGAAATTTCTTTGCTAAAATTAATAAAGATTTCTTTTCTCAATACTTTCACGTCGTTAGTGGACGGTTCTTTCTTATTCCCGTGCTGATGCTTGCCCTTACGGGTACGCATCTTTTTATGGTACGGATTGGTTTGGCAGGAGGTGAAAGCCGAACGATCGACCATGTGTCGGCGGAAGATGTGGAGCAGAAAGCTTTGGCCGATTTTCCCGTCTTTCAACAGACATTGCTAGCTGATGTGGAGAAGATAGAATTTCCGTTTATGCCCGACGATCCGGACGAATTTTATGTATTGAAACTAAAGGATCGGGAACTGTATGTCCATCAGATTACAGGAGAAATCGTAGAAGAAACCCGCTACCCCTATAGTTTGCTGTTGGAAAAGCTGAGTTTCGATTTGCATACTGGGCGGACAAATGCTATTTGGGCCGTTATTTTGGGTTTTGCATCGTTAAATATCCTGTTTTTCATTTATACTGGTTTCGCGATTACTTTTCGGAGGAAAGGAACAAAAGTGAAAAATAAGTTCCATGCATCCACGGCAGAACAGGTGATTTTGGTCGGAACGGAAAATGGTAGTACATTGGCCTTTGCCAACAAAATCCATCAGCAATTGCTGGCGCTTGGGCATAAATCTTTCCTGACGGAAATGAATCGCTTCACATCTTTTCCCAAGGCAACGCATCTGCTGGTTTTCAGCTCCACCTATGGTTTGGGTACAGCGCCGGCGAATGCTACACTCTTTGATAGGTTGCTCGCCAAGTATCCGCAAGATCAGCCGGTGCAATATTCCGTTGTCGGGTTCGGATCAAAGGCTTATTCCGACTTCTGTGCTTACGCCAAACAGGTTGATGAGCTATTGGCGAAACAAAGCTGGGCGACGAGGCAACTGGATCTACATACCGTAAACGACCGTTCAGCAGAAGAATTTGTTGCCTGGGTGAAGGCTTGGAACGGAAAGTCATCCGGCGAATTGGGGGTCACTTCCGCCTTGTACGAAACAAAAATAACCGGATTGAAGAAATTTTCGGTATCGGATAAAAGTGAGGTTACGGAAGATAATGCAACGTTTGTCATTACCCTGCAGCCGCAGGGAAGGCAAGTGTTCCAATCTGGCGATCTGTTGGCTATATATCCGGCAAACGACGGACGGGAGAGGCTCTATTCGATTGGGAAAGAAGATGGAAAGATACAGCTCGTTGTCAAATTGCACCCGAACGGATTGGGTTCTGAATTCCTATATCGCTTAAAGAAGGGAGACAATATTGCTGCACGTATTGTTATCAATAGAGGTTTTCATTTTCCGTCGAAGGCACCCTCGGTAGTGATGATTGCGAACGGAACCGGAATTGCTCCTTTCCTGGGTATGATTGCGGAAAACAAAAAGCAGGTGCCTGCTCGGCTATATGCTGGTTTTCGGAACAACAATAGCCTGGCGCAACAATATCGCCATTTTGCCGATGAGGCTATAACTTCGGGAAAACTAACAGATTTTCAAATTGCTTTTTCGCGGGAGGAAAGCCGGCAATATGTGATGGATTTGATTCAAAACGATGCCCATTTTTTTTCCGACTTATTAGAAAATAAGGGTGTGATTATGATTTGTGGCTCGTTGGCGATGCAAAAGGACGTAGAGAAAATACTTTCTGAAATATGCCTAACCAAGGATTTGAGTCATTACAAACGACAGATTTTAACGGATTGCTATTGATGAAAAAAGTAATAGTAGTTTTCTTTTTGATCTTGGTGAATATACCGATTAGCTTTTCCCAACAGCTATTCAAGAAGCAAACTACGCAGATGGGATCCGTTTTTGAATTTGTTTTGGTGGAAAATGATTCCCTTCAGGCGCAACAATATTTTCAGCTCGTCATGAATGAGATAGAACGTATTGAAGACCTCATCTCCGAGTGGAGACCACATACGCAAATTTCACAGGTAAACCAAAACGCCGGTATCCGACCCGTGAAGGTTAACCGGGAAGTTTTTGAATTGACGAAACGTGCCATTCATTATGCTGGACTTACGGAGGGTGCTTTTGATGTAAGTATCGCTGCTTTGGATAAAATTTGGCTTTTTGACGGAAGTATGGAGCAATTGCCACCCGAGGATGTTATCCGCAACTCTGTGCAACACGTGGGCTACCAGCATATTATTCTAGATAGTATAAATTCGACCATTTTTTTAGAAAAAGAAGGAATGAAAATTGGTTTTGGATCTATTGGAAAGGGCTATGCGGCAGACAAAGGCAGAGAATTGCTAGAATCTTTGGGTGTTGTAGGTGGTATAGTCAATGCTTCGGGCGATCTTTCGGCTTGGGGAACGCAACCCGACAAGCAGCCTTGGAGAATAGGTGTAAGCAACCCTTTTAAACCACATAAAATGATAAAGGTCTTGAAATTACAAGATGGTGCTGTGGCCACATCCGGAAGTAACGAAAAGTTTGCAGAAATAGGTGGCAAACGCTATTCACATATTATAAACCCCAAGACAGGTTGGCCCTCGGTCGGGCTGACGAGTGTTACCGTATCCGGTCCGTCAGCCGAGTTTGCCAATTTTCTAAGCACATCCATTATGGTTTTAGGTAACAAACAGGGAAAAAAATTAGTTGAAAAATTTCCCGGTTACAAAGCTATTCTTGTAAAAGATAGGTGAGGTTTTGACTATAGAACACTTTATCAGCGCCTTCTATTTTCTCCTGACGTGCTAAGGCTACCAAAGATCATTTCAATGATTGCTACAACGATAGCAAATAGCGTAGCTGTCCAAAAACCGTCGACTTCAAATTTACTTCCCATAAGCTTATCACTCAGCAGGATCATTAATACGGTGATAATAAACGAGACGAGCCCAAATGTCAACCAATTTAAAGGGAAAGTAAATAACCGTAAAATGCCTCCTACAATGGCATTTACTAATCCGATAACCAAACCTGTTACAATAGCCCAACCAAAGCCGGCTACATGTGCTCCCGGCACTATATACGCTGCGATAGCAACGACGGCCCCTGTAAGTAATAAACTGATAATAAACTTCATCTGATTCTTTTTCAAAAGAACTCAAAAAAAGTGCCAAAGGGTGGAACTTTATTAATAGCGCTTATTCGTTTAGCGCTCATAAAAGATTAATATTGTAAATGGAGAATTAATTTCTTAAATTAAATAGATGAGCAAAAAGTTGAATAATTGTGATCATTCTTGCTTTATGTGCCGTTATGCAGGGCGAGATTGGTGGGAAAATATCGATATCCGGCGACAGGTTATCAAAGCAAAAAAGGGACAGCAAATCATTGATGAAGGAGAGGAAGCTAAAGGTGTGTATTTTGTGCAAGAAGGATTGGTCAAAGTACATAAAAGACATGGAGATAAAGAAAGTATTGTACGTTTTGCTAACAAAGGAGAGATTATAGGACATCGTGGTATGCCGGGAGATAAACCTACTTTTCCGATATCGGCTACTTGTTTAGAAAATTGTGTACTGTGTTTTGTTCCCTTCGATTTTTTTAAAAAATTATTGAGAACGAATCCCGCATTAACATACGCCATGCTGATGTTTTATGCGGATGAACTACAGGTTTCTGAACGAAAAGCGACTAATCAGGTTCATTTGTCGGTTAAAGGAAGGCTTGCATGGAGTTTTTTTCAGTTGGAGGAGAAAATGGGTACGGATAACGAGGGATACATAAAATTGATGTTGTCGAAAACAGATTTGGCGGCTTATGTGGGGGCAACTTACGAGACTGTGTACCGCATGATGACCGAGTTGGTGACGGAGGGCGTTATAGAGTCGGTTGATAAGTGTGTCAAAATAAAGGATAGGGCAAAACTTCTTAGTTATAGTAAATCGTAATAGATGCGGTTGACTTTATTTCAGTCTTTTGCCATTTACGGATACTATCGGGCGTATTGTAGTTCCGGAAATCTTTCGCATTCCCCGAAGCAGGGAGTTTTACCGCGCAAAGATTTTTTATAGCACGTTTTACGGAAAAGCCAGTCAGGTACCCATGTTGGTAATCGAGGAATAATTTCTGTAGTCCGGAAGCGGTATAAATGGCACACAAGGGTTCGATCTGTTCATTTTTTGCATACAGATATACGTCAGCTCCCACAATCTGCCGACGAATGTCCAACAATCGCTGTAATAATGACGTTTCCATATCGATCATATCACAGGGTAGCACGAAGAAGTCTGCTTTGGGGAACCGTTGGTGAGCGCTCAACAAACCGGCTAAAGGGCCTTTTACATCGACTTGATCGATGACCAATGTTTCGGAAGAAAATAGCTGACGATAAGTGCTCTGCTGGAGCGGATTAATAGAGAAATAGGTTTCCAGGCCCAGACTTTCTAGCCTGTCGCTCATATGTTTGGCCCAGGTACAGCCATCCTTGAATAACTGTCCTTTGTCGGTTCCCATACGGCTGCTTTTACCTCCGCATAGCACTAATCCTAACAATGTGTGTGCTGTGTTTTCCATTGATAAATAGTAGATTTCCATGTCGTCCATTTACTTCTGTTGACAGGAGCAATGTCCTCCCCAGACCCGCTCACCGTCCACGAAATGCTCACATTTCCATAGCGGTACATGATGTTTGATACGGTCGATGATATACTGATTGGCTGCGTAGGCTTCCTCACGATGGGCAGCAGCAGTAATGACCACCACTGCTGTTTCCATGACTGAAACTTTGCCCAAACGATGGACGGCGATAGCAACTTGTAGCCCCCAACGTTGTTTTGCCTCATCCAGTAATGCCGCAATCATCTTGTTGGCCATCTGCTCGGCAGCCTCGTATGAAAGGTGCGAGACTTCCTTTCCTTGGTGGTTATTCCGTACTTCGCCACTAAACAGCACGACTCCCCCCGCTTCTGGATGATGAGCCTGTTTCCAAAGTGCCATTACATCAATTTTTTCGGTGCTAAGATGTGTCATCATTAGCCTCCGCTACTAGGTGGAATGACTAAGATAAGATCGCCCTGACGAAGCTTGTAGTCCTCCTGCACAAACGTATCATCTACCGCAAACCGACATTGCTCCAGTAATGTTGTGGCAAATGATTGCTGATCAATCAGGTAACGTCGTAAACGATTGATGTCTTTTGGGGTCTCTTGGACCTCCATAACGGAAGGGAAATAATCCTTCAATCCCGCAAAAAATTCCAAAGTAATCATATTTATCCTCCAATTGTTAACATACTTATTTCGCTTCCGGAAAACTGCATTTGTTTTTGTCCGAGTGCTGCGTATAAACTCGTTTCCAATCCTTTCTGACTGCTGACCTCCCGAAGAGGTATGGGCGTATTACTACTTAAACAGCCATAAATATTTCCCTGAGCGTCTAATCGCAGACGATTGCAGTCGGCACAAAAAGGATGGCTTTCATTGGCAATGATCCCGAAGCTATGGCCGCAAGCAGTGTTCCAGTACGTTGCGGTGTCTCCGTATTTCTTTGCCTGTTCGTCGATTGCATAGACACTACTTATTCTTTCCAGCATGGCTTGCCTCGAGAAAAACTTGCTGTCTGTATCGCCAAATAGATGGCCCATGCCCATCAATTCCAAAAAGCGTATTTTAATACCATGTCTAAAGGCAAAATCTAGTAAAGGCAGGATCTCCTTATCGTTTTCACTGGCCATAATCACCGTGTTAATTTTTACCTCCAACCCTGTTTTTTGGGCGGCTATTATTCCCTCGATCACCTGCTTTACACCCGCCCGTTTTGTAACCCTAAAGAAGGAAGTTTCGGATAATGCATCTAGCGAGACATTGATGGATCGAAGGCCGGCTTCTTGGAGAGAAGTAACTTTTTTCGCCAGTAAAAAGCCGTTTGTCGTCATCTTAATATCATGGATACCCAATTGTCGAATACCCGTTATTAATTTGGGGAGATCGGGGTATAGCAGTGGCTCACCTCCTGTTAAACGGATTGTTTGTAGATGCAATACATCGTGCAAGCGACCTATGAGGTCAATGAGCTCATCGCTGGACAACACAACCGGCCTTGGTATGGCTGAGGTGATTCCATCTTCACATACACAATAGGTGCACGCAAAGTTGCATCTATCGAGCAGGCTTACGCGCAGGACTTTGAATGATCTTCCGATAGGGTCTGTTAAGGTGCGCATTACATGAAAAATAATAGTTTACAACAAGCGATCAGAAGCACTACGCTCAGCAAGGTGCGTACAGTTGCTATAGGAAAACGCGCACTACCAAAATATGCACCCGTAAATCCTCCGGCAGCTGCCGCCCAAAACCAGATGGCGAAGGATGTATCGATGTATATCGGGGTGGTATTACCCAACAGACCGCTGAAAGAATTTAACGTTATAAAAATGGCGGAGGTAGCTGCAGCTTCCTTGGCATTGGCCCAGCCCAATAAGATAAGCAACGGGCTTAAAAAGATACCGCCACCGATATTGAGCATACCCGATAGGAGGCCGATAATGGCGCCTATGAGTAATGCCAGCGGTATATTTACCGTTTTGCGTTCTGGGCGCTCTTTGGGTGTTATCCCCAGCAGCCGGATGATAGGCAATATTAAGGCAAGTCCAAGTAGTACAAAATAGACTTTCCCCTCAAGCGCATACCGTGCACCTAGGAATGCCGTTGGAATAGAGGTGATCAAAAATGGCCAACAGGTAGACCATCTGAAGTATCCGGCACGCCGAAACTGAAAGAATCCTGTGCCGGCAACGAGCATATTGAGCATTAATATAAGTGGTTTGTATTGTGCTACGGGAATGGAAAAGATGGAAAAGACAGCAATGTAGCCGCTGGCACCTCCGTGTCCAACCGAGGCATACAAAAAACCAACAACAAATAGGACGAATGTGATATAATAGAGTTCCATGTCAATGTTTTAAAGATGTGGTGTTGATTTGATCAAATGCTATAAATTCTCTTTTGGGAGAACCGCATAGACCACAGGTATAATCTGCAGGTAGATCGTCGAAGGCGATACCTGGTTCTATTGACGCTAATACATCCCCATAAGCGGGATCATAAATACTGAGGCAATGTGGGCAGCGGAATAATGATTGCTGCGGGGCACTATGCGAAAACTCCGGTAAATCGGAGAGATGATGTTCAGGCTCCGGATTGCTGTTTTGTAATGTGGCATCGTAAAAGCAATCACAAAGTGTTTTTAGCGTCGCGGGTAACGATTTCTCTGTTACGCGTTGTTTATAGAGAACGAGGTTATAAGAGTTGGCCTTGAAATCTTGCGTGTGGAAAACATCGAAGTAAGGTTCACTGTTCCCATCGTTGATCTGTTTGATGATAATCGAACCCCAGATGCCACTGTTTGATCCAATCTTAATGCCAAAACAAAGTCGGTAAGTTCGAATATTCCAGCGATCAAAATACCTGACGATGGAACGCTTCAACTTTAGCGCTGGTTCGCACCAGTCTTCGATTTGCCAATTTAGCTCGTTGGAGGCGTGGCGCAAGTTAATACGGTGTTTGTCGAGAATGATATCCCATTCTTTACGATCTTGCTGTCGGATGTCTTTAATAATGAGTGACCGCCAGGGCGTCGTATATATCTGACCTACCCGAGATGTTTGGCAAACGTTGCAAACGTCCAGCAAAAAAGAAACGGTGTAACACTCGTCTGGCCGATAAATGCCTAGCCAATATTTATCGTCATATTGGTTAAAACCTTCATAATAGGGAAGACGGAAATCCGATTCCGTTAGCGGTTCTTGGACTTGTTGAAAATGAAACGCACCCGACGCTTTTATTTTTAATTCCAGATCCGCACATACAGGAGTAATGTCGTCTTCTGCTATATCTTTGTTATCCATTATGGCGCTTTCCAGTTCCTTGCTGACGGCGGCAATATCCATGGAATAAATGAGTGATGACCAGCTTCTTACTTGATTTGTTTTGGGCCATCGGATATAGACATGCCAATAATTGCCTACTCCGGAGGATACAAAATTCAAATTACCGGTATAATAAGATACAAAAGACTGATTCGCATCTACAATGTTGATCTTTAGTTTGGGCGTAAATTCAAAGGACGCTAAAATATCTTTATAAATTCCCTCTCTCAACCAATGCGGCTGATTGTAAAGACCATCGGCCACATAAGAACTGACGATATTTGGATAGTGATTTTCATTTACTTCATACAGCAGTTCTTGATTAAAGAGCTGATATTCGATATCTTCCATTTGTGTTGGAGTGGCTGAAAAAAGCAGTTGTTGGCGTGTGCCGATCTTCACGGTTTTAACTCCTGTTGCATGTGCTGCTTCCAGTATGGCCTTGAAATCACCCACCGATACATAACCTCCAGGTAGATTGATTTTCACGCGTTTCCATTCCTGTTGTATCTGCTTAGCCATTCGTAACCTCCATTTCTTCTTTTTCTGCCAAAAAATTATCCAAAATTGCCATCACTTGCGGACGACATGAACCGCATCCTGTTCCGGCACCACTGGTTTCGCATAATGTTTTTAGCTCCGTGCATCCGGATTGGATGAGCTTTTGCAGGTTCCCTTCTCCGACCTGGCTACAGCTGCAAATCAACTTACCGATAACCGGCTCTTTTGCACTGCCGCTACGCAACAATTGTAACCGTTTTTCACTGAGTTCTGTCTTGTTGGTGATCAGGTCTTTGAATTCTAGAAATTCATTCTTATCACCAATGAGTACAGCGCCTACTAAGCGATCTTGATGAATAATACATTTTTTATAATAGCGCTTTGCCTTGTCAATAAATACAATCTCTTCATATTCCTCGTTCGGACAATCAACGATGCCAATACTACAAAGATCGAAGCCCTGTATTTTGATGATGTTCATAAAGACAGAACCTGGATATATACTGCCGATGTCGCCGTTATGATAACGGGCCACCACAGCGCTTTGCTGTTCGGCGGCAGCCGAAAAGCCGTACATTATCCCCTCAAATTCGGCAATTTCACCGATGGCGTAGATAGCTGGATCACTTGTTTGTAATCTATTGTTTACCACTACACCACGCTGGCAGTACAATCCGGCGGCTTTTGCCAGCTCAATATTAGGCGTCGTACCGATAGCAACGATAACGGCATCGCATTTGATCTGTCGGCCACTCTTCAATTCCACCTTATTGACCTTGTTTCTGCCGTAATAGAGCTGTACCTCATCGTTATAAAAGACATCACAGCCTTGGTCAATCATCTCTTCATGGAGCAATTGACTACCGAGGACATCCAATTGCCGGTTCAAAAAACGCGAAACACGCTGGACAACCGTAACCTGTACGTCCATCTCCCGCAAACTCGCCGCCATCTCCAAGCCCAACAATCCGCCCCCGATAATGACTACAGAAGCGTCCTTACGGAGGAATTTACGGAGATTATCGGCATCCGACCGATGTCTGATGCTGAATATCCCCGGTAGCGATGGAATATCTTTGGGCATTGCCGACCGACTGCCGGTGCCTAGAATCAAGGTGTCATAAGGTGTTTTTATTCCTCTTGAATCTTCGACATATTTATGCTCGCGATCGATACGGGTCACGGTAACGCCTCTGATATGGTTAATGTTGTAGACATTCTTTTCTTCCTCATCCCGCATTTTGACGAGTTCCTCCCATTGTTGGTCGCCGCTTACATAATGTGGTAGCATGACCCGGTTGTAAAAGGGCAGGTTTTCATTGCTGATCACGGTTATCTCATCCCTTGTATTGATTTCCCGAAAAGCTTTGACGAAACCGAAAGCTCCGGCACCGGCGCCGACAATCACAATGCGCTCAAACGGCTTCTCGTAAGGAACTACCTGAACGGCGCAGAATTTGAAATCCGGTTCTTTTGAAATGGGATCGAGCAGCGGGTTGGTGAGGTTATTTGCCCGATGTAAGTCCGTGTCACCGAGCTTTCCCCAGTGCATGGGTAAAAAGACACATCCCGGTTTTATGCTGGTGCTGAGGCTGGCCTTGACGCGTACATTACCGCGACGTGAGGTGATTTCGACCAGTTGTCCCTCCGTTACGCCGAGCCGGTCGGCATCCTCGCGATGGATTTCGAGCTGAGATTCGCTGATATGCTGTTTCAGCTTACTGACTTTGCCAGTCTTAGACATCGTATGCCATTGGTCTCGGATGCGTCCGGTGGTCAGAATAAAAGGAA
Source organism: Sphingobacterium micropteri (assembly GCF_014692515.1). Lineage (GTDB taxonomy): Bacteria > Bacteroidota > Bacteroidia > Sphingobacteriales > Sphingobacteriaceae > Sphingobacterium > Sphingobacterium micropteri. Next base: position 18,532 of record NZ_JACOIK010000006.1, read on the forward strand.
AGGCCGCATCTGGTAATTCGCTACGCAGATCTGTATCCGGACTGTGGATAATGGCTTTCCGGGACGGCGTATAGAAGTCATGATCGGCAAATAAACGCGTTGTTCCTATTTTTCGCCGCTTATTGTAAGGCCATTGAATGGTTTTATGTTTGTCGATCTGTGCATAATCCAGACCTTCGATATGCAGATTTGTTCTGGCTGTGAGTCGCGTATGTTCTTTGTATATGGCTTCGGTGTTTGGATAATCAAAACCTGCAAAGCCCATTTTTTTGGCAAAACGACAGATAATTTCGGCGTCAGGAAGTGCTTCGCCCGGCGGGTCGATGATTTTGTGCAAATGAGTGATCCGGCGTTCGGAATTGGTCATCGTTCCTTCTTTTTCTGCCCAGGCAGCTGCGGGCAAAATGACATCGGCATAAGCTAAGGTTTGGGGCTTGTTACTGATCTCCTGCACCACGACAAATTTAGCCTTTTCCAAGGCCTGTTCTACTGTTCGCGTATCGGGTAGGCTTGTCAATGGATTGGTACATAATATCCAGACGGCTTTCAGCTTGCCGTCAGCCAATGCCTCAAACATTTCGGTAGCTGTAAGCCCCGGTTTGTCGGATAGGGTAGTTCCTCCCCAAAAATCAGCCACTTCCTGCCGGTGCGCCTCGTTTTTCAGATCACGATGTGCGGGCAGCAAATTGGCCAGACCGCCGACCTCCCTGCCTCCCATAGCATTTGGTTGGCCCGTCAACGAGAAAGGTCCGGAGCCTGGTTTACCGATTTTTCCGGTAATCAAGTTTAGATTAATGAGAGACAGATTTTTATCCACACCTTTCACACTTTGGTTAAGCCCCATTGTCCACATGGTCAATAGGGTTTTCGATTCGCCGATATAGGTTGCGGCTTGACGGATTTCATATTCAGGTATACGGCAGATATGTGCCGCTTCCGTTACGGTGCGCTCAAATACACGTGCTTCGTAATCTTCAAACCCCTCTGTATGGTGCGCTATAAAATGGTGATCAATAGCATCCTGCTCAATCAGAAGTCTGCCAATAGCATAATTCAAAACCATATCTGTACCCGGTTGGATTTGTAGGTGTAGATCGGCAATAGCTGCCGAATCCGTTTTCCGGGGATCGACCACAATGATTTTTGTGTGTGGATGATTTGCTTTGTGTGCTTCTACCCGACGCCAGAGAATGGGATGGCACCAAGCGGGGTTGGCTCCTTCTACTAAAAAGCAATCGGAGAGCTCGATATCATCGTAGCAAATAGGCACGGAGTCCTCCCCAAGAGCCATTTTATAGGCAGCAACGGCACTACTCATGCATAGGCGTGAATTGGTGTCTATATTGTTGCTGCCTATAAAGCCTTTTATCAGTTTATTGATGACGTAATATTCTTCCGTGAGGCATTGACCGGATGCGTAAAAGGCGACCGCATCCGGACCGTATTTATCCATCATCGTACGGAATACAGCTGCTGTACGGGTGAGTGCATCTTCCCAGCTGACCCGTTGCATCGGCATATTGCGGTGATATCGCATTTGCGGATAAAGTAGACGGTCGGACTTATCGTTGACCGTGTACTGCAGATTCATGCCCTTGCTGCATAATTTCCCCCGATTAACCGGATGTTCTCCGTCGCCTATTACCGTTACCGCATTGTGCTTATCTAGCTGAATTTTCACACCGCATCCGACACCGCAATAACAACAGGTACTTGTTACTTCTGTTTCTTTCATGTCTGACAAAAGGCAAATCAATTCCTATTTTATTGTTGAAAGTCGAGCTTTCCTGTCTCTATACTATTCTTGATTGCTGGCTTTGGCTGGAATCTAGTCAGTGCAACTAACAAACCGATGAGTACGACCCCTGCGCCGATATATTGAAAGGCATCCGCATAGGTCAGGTTTTCGGACTTGAACAGAAAACCAACCAACATGGCGCCAATGTTTCCGCCGGCACCTACGATACCGCTGACGACACCAATATTATCTTTGTTGATAAAAGGTACGATCCCATATGTACAGCCATTGGCCATCTTCAGAAACAAGGCGAATATTAGCATGGAAACAACGGCAAAAACCAATGTTCCTGAAGCAGCAAACAACGCGATACCCAGACCTTCCAAAACCAAAAGCAGCCCTAACAATGTCCCTTTTCCTTTTAGCCCGAATCGCTTGCCGACTTTGTCACTTACGATACCTCCCAGTGCACGGGCAAAAATATTCATGCCGCCGAATATACCGGCCATTGCACCTGCTACAATGATACTCGTGCCAAAACGGTCTATAAAAAATATGGCCGCCACATTATCTACGGTAATCTCAATGCCGAAGCAGGCGGCGTAAGCGAGTGTCAATACCCATACACGATAGTCTTGCAATGCTTCCACAAGTGATCCCTTGCTTTTTTTCTGATAAGCAGACACATCCTTTTTCTGTAAATCGCTAAAATTCCCTGCAGGTGCATCTGTCGTGTATCGGTAGTAAATAAAAGCCATGATCAGAAGGATGACGCCAGGAACAATCATGGCGAGTCTCCAGGAATCCGCTTCGCTAACAAAACCCATCGCGGCAAAACCCGCAGCAATTAATGGCATAACCAAATTGGTAACGCCACCACCGAGATTTCCCCATCCACCAGTTACGGCATTGGCGGTACCGACAATATTGGGCGCAAACATCATAGATGTATGAAATTGGGTGATGACAAAAGAAGCTCCAACAATTCCTATACAGAATCTGAATAGCAAAAAAGAGGCATAACTGTTGCTTAGGCCAATAAGCATGATCGGGATAGCACCCACAACTAATAAAATGGTATAAGTGAGGCGTGGACCCAGTGTGTCGCACAACTTCCCGATCAATAAGCGGGCAATAATGGTGGCGGAGACGGACGCTATAATGATATTACCGACCTCACTCTTGGTCAAATTCAGCTGATCGCGAATCATGGGCATCAGAGGCGCGACACCAAACCATCCGAAGAAACAGAAAAAGAACGTTATCCAGGTGATATGGAATGTACGCATTTGAACGCCTTTGAATGAAAAGATGTTGAGCTTTGAAAGGGGGGATTGATTCTGTTGCATCGTTAGTATGGTTTAAATGATATTAAAAAAAGGATGTAAAGAGAGTACCGGTATGCTGTCGTTTTCTGCAATTACGTGTTTGTTATGGACATGCCAGCCGATACCATCGCATCCGACAGTAGCTGTTATATCTCCGGAGCCATGGTGAGGCTTCCAGGTGTATCCATATTCCCCAGCATGCCGAAAAACAGGAAAAAACTCATCGAGCGAAGATTTCTTAAATCTGGGAATCGTTAATGTCGACGTTTGGAAGCGTTCGTTCGTAAACCCCAGACATCCGTGGAGATACTCCTCTACAAATAGTTTGAAGTTCATGAAACATGATAAGGGGTTTCCGGGCAACGCAAATATGATCTTGCCTTCTGGTAAGAATCCGACCAAAAGGGGTTTGCCGGGTTTAATGGAGACTTTATGAAATAGTATCTCTACGCCCAGTTCTCGTAAAATCTGGGGCACATGATCGGCATCGCCAGCAGAAACACCTCCGTTGATCAGGATGAGTTGCTGCTGTGTGGCTTGTTTCAGGGCCGCTGATAACGCTTTGGGTTCATCAGACACATGCTGACAAGACCGAATGGGCAATTGCCATTGTTCGCAAAGCGCACGCAATAGATATTGATTACTGTTGCGGATTTGAAAGTGTTCTGGTTGCTGATCGATATCTACCACTTCATTGCCTGTGGTGACAATCCCTACTGTGGGCATTTTATAAACGGGTGCTTGGTGGACGCCCAAAGCTGCTAATGTTCCGATTAGCGAGATATCACAAACGCGGGGCGCGGTAACGGCCAGTTCGTTTTTCTTTAGATCTTCGCCTCGTTGTGCGAGGTGTTGCCCACGCGAGATAGATTCACAGCGAATAAGAGCCGTACCATTTGGTGTAAAGGTAAGATCCTCTTTCCTGATAATGGTGTCCGCAGGAATAGGGCAGGCTGCACCGGTCATAATCTTATAGCATTCGCCGGTTGCAATAGTTGCAGGAGTTTCCATGCCGGCAAAAATTGTTGTCCGAATACGGAATTCCCGGATGCCGTTATTCCAGTCGTCGATGCATATGGCTATGCCATCCATCGCTGCACGATGGAATGGAGGATAATCTCTATCCGCGAAAATGGGATAGGCCAGTATGCGATTTAATGCTTGGGCGAGAGGAATGCGCTCTGTGGGAAGCTGCTTTACCATGCTTCGAATCTTATCCCGGGCTTCCAGATAGGTCAACATATTAATGTCCTCCTCCCATTATCATTTTTCGGGCATGAAACAAGGCAGGCAAAATAGCTTCTAAACATTCCTTCACACCGTTGGTGCTTCCGGGTAACGTAACGATAAGTGAATTGCCGATTGTACCTGCAACAGACCGACTCATCATAGCCAATGGTGTGCGTTGCTGTCCGTGTCCGCGCATAGCTTCGACAATGCCATCTGCCCTTTTGTCTACCAATTCGGAAACAGCTTCCACGGTTACATCTCGTGGGCCCAATCCGGTTCCACCGGTCGTAAAAACAAACTGTATGTCTCGGTCAACCCAAGTTTTGATGGCTTGTTGGATACGTGGTTTCTCATCCGCAACGATTTGGTAATCCAATACTTGTGCGCCGGTGGTCAGCAACATTTCTTCGATTTTCCGACCACTGTTATCCTGCCGCTGTCCGTTGGCGGTGGCATCTGAACAGACCAAAATAGCGCAGGTGGCAAGGGGTGCTAAAAAGCGATTATGGTCAGATTTACCGCCTGTTTTATTTGCTAGGCGAATATGGCCAATCTCCAATTGATTGTCGACAGGCTTCAACATATCGTAAAGCTCGAGGGCTGCTATGGATGCAGCAGTAAGCGTCTCCATCTCTATACCGGTACGACCTATCGACTTGGCAGATACCGTAATCAATATCCCGGCACTCAGCTGCGGTTCGGTAAAAAAATCTGGATGGGAGCTGGGATAGATATATTCGAAATCGACCTGCATCGCGTCAATATTAACTGGGTGACAGTGAGGCAATAGTTGTGGGGTGGCCTTTGCCCCCAAGAATGCTGCTGCGCGAGCAACATCAAACAGGTTTCCTTTGGGAAGTTCATCCCGTTGGATTTTGACAGCTGTTAACTCGGTAATATAGATCACTGCATGAGCTAGAGCTGTGCGTAATGTGCTGATTTTATGGGTTATATCTCTCATTCTTTCATTTCTAGGGTGGTCTCTGTTGGATCGGATTGCAAACTGGAAAAATTAATGACGCGTTTCTGAAGAGAAAGCACATCGAATAAAAGCAATTTACCCGTCAGTTTGTCTGGCAAATCCAATACTACTTTGATGGCCTCGTTTGCCATCAACATACCCGCTATCATACTGCCGATGACGTACGTGCCGGATACTTCACAACGCATGCCTTCCGCAGCTGGCGGCAGGGTGAATAAATCGTCTATGGCCAGGCGTTGCGCTTCATAGTTAAAAATGGTGATCTGCACTTCAGAACGAAAAATAGATCCGTAGATGACTGGTGTACCGAGCTGAATACCCGTATGGCCGATTAATAAGCGGGAAGGAAAGTTGTCCGTTGCATCGATGACGATGTCATATTCAGAAAATATCGAATGGATATTGGTTTCGTTTGCAAAAAACGGATATGCGATGAAGAGGGTATCTTGATAACGTATCTTTAATTGGGTGATAGCAGCCGCAGTTTTCAATGTTCCGACTTGTGCTGGCGTATAGAGATATTGGCGCGCCAGATTTTTGAGCTCAACTTTATCGCCGTCTAGTATTCCGATATATCCGATACCGCTAGCGGCTAGTGCGGAAATCACAGGGCAGCCCAGGCCTCCGGCACCAACCACCAGAACGCGGGTAGATTTTAATTTGTCAATACCTTTTTTGCCGATAAATGACAGCTGAAGATGATCACTGAAAAATCTGTTATCCATTTCTCTTTTCTTGTTATAGTTTATAGCCCAAGCCAGCTCCTAAAGTCCATTTGCCATTGTCGGCATTTGTCTTGGGTATATAGAATGCTGGTAGCTGTAGCGCCAGATGCTTAAAAATCGTTAATGTAGCACCAAAGCCTAAAGTGGGGGTAAACGTAGCATTCTTTACGACGGAGGCATCTTCTTTAATTTTGATAGACGGTAAGAATCCTAACGTGAGATTCCATTTCTGTGTAGTATATTTCACGGCAGGTCCGGTACAATTAATGTATGCGCCGTTGTCCGCATAACCCGCTACAATAATACCGTCAAAAGCTTGTGTGCTAATTTTTTTGTCTTGCGCATGTACAGCTGCTGTCAGCATGATAGATGCTATCGTACAAAAGGTGCGGTTTGTCTTCATGTTTGCAAAGGATTATTTGTTGATCGCCATCTTATATTAGTTCTGTAATGCAATATATACGAACCCGTCTTCCACTTTTACCGGATAGGTCTTGATAGCGCATTCATCTCCAGAGAGGCATTCGCCGGTGTCCAGTGCGAATGTTTTCTTGTGAAAAGGGCAAGCGATCTTGGGTTTATCTCCTAATGATCCGATCATACCGCGACTAAGGATCATTTGTTTTTTATGAGGGCATTCGTTCTGTGTGGCGTACCATTCATTACGGCGTTTGAAATAGAACAGCGCAACCTGCTGATCCTCTAGTTTTAAACAGATACCTCCATTCTCAATGGTGTCTTCTACGCGACAAGCTAATTTCCATGAAGTGGTTGTTAACATTTCCATAATGATATTGTGTTAAAGTTTCGTATTTATTTGATTAATATGTTATTGGGGCATTCCAGTCGGCCGCTTTCTTTTGCCCGCGCATTTCTTCGAATTTCACTGTTTCATCTTTCTCGGAAGGAGCATTCACAAAATGAACAAAGCGCTTGCGTATATCAGGGTTGTTAACCGCAACCTTCCATTCACATTGATAGGCGTCTACTAATGCCTGCATCTCTTTTTCCCAAGTTTCCGCCATTCCAAGACTGTCTTCCACGACAACATTCCGGAGGTAATCGACGCCGCCTTCCATTTTATTCAGCCAAGTGGCCGTACGTGTTAATGGATCGGCAGTGTGTATATAAAACATAAGGAACCGGTCTAGATAGCGTATACAAGTTTCACTATCGATGTCACTTACCAAGAGATGCGCATGTTGAGGTTTGCTGCCGCCGTTTCCGCATACATACAAATTCCAGCCTTTTTCCGTGGCAATGATTCCAAAATCCTTACTCTGCGCTTCGGCACATTCCCGGATACAACCGCTGACGGCGGATTTCAATTTGTGGGGAGATCGGATCCCACGATACCGTTCTTCGATCTGAATAGCAAAGGATACACTATCGTGAAGACCAAAACGACACCACGTACTTCCTACACAGCTTTTTACCGTGCGTAAAGCTTTTCCGTAGGCATGTCCACTTTCAAAACCAGCTGCAATTAACTCTTCCCATATAAAAGGAAGGTCATTGAGGTGCGCGCCAAACATGTCGATGCGTTGTCCGCCCGTGATTTTGGTATAAAGCCCATATTTCTTAGCGACTTCTCCGATAACGATAAGTTTTTCGGGTTGGATTTCTCCTCCCGGTACGCGTGGTACAACAGAATAGGTTCCACCTCGTTGTATATTGGCCAAAAAGCGGTCATTGCTATCTTGGGCCACATCATTTCCCTTTCCCAGTATCATTTCGTTCCAAAGGCTGGCCAATAACGAAGAAACTAGGGGTTTACAAACTTCACAACCGTGTCCTGTTCCGAGATTGTCCAGAACACTGTCGTAGGTTCTTAGATCATGAATCTTGATGAGATCAAATAGCTCTTGTCGGCTAAAATTGAAATGTTCACATATGGTATTGCGAATATATTTACCCTGTTTCTTCATGGTATATGCTACCAGGTCTTTGACCATAGGGACGCAGCCACCACAACCAGAACCGGCTTTCGTGCATTTCTTGATATCATCGGCATTCTCACATCCCTGCTGCGTAACCGCATCACATATTTGAGCCTTTGTAATGCCTTCGCAGCTACAGATCAAGGCTGTGTCGGGCAAAGCTTCCAGTCCTGCGCCGGCGGGTTTACTTTCGCTTTGTTCTCCTAAAAGGAGTGTTTCAGGGTGTTCGGGTAGCGGCATATTGTTATTTACAGTCTGTAATAACATATTGTAACTCGCTGCTTCACCCACCAAAATACCACCTAATAGCCTTTTGCCGTCCGGACTGATATTGAGCCGTTTGTAAATGCCTTTATTCTTGTCTTCCAGAAGAATGGTCCGGGCATGAGGCTCCGTGATAAATGGATCTCCAAAACTAGCCACATCGACGCCCATTAATTTTAGCTTTGTGCTCATGTCGAAACCAACGAAAAGCTTCTGTTCGCCAGAAATAGTTGTTGCAGCGACCTCTGCCATTTCGTATCCAGGGGCTACCAAGCCATATATCATATCGTTATAAAGGGCGCATTCACCGATAGCGAAGGTGTGAGGGTCGGACGTACGCATGTTCTCATCGACTACGATTCCTCCGCGAGGTCCAATAGCTAGTCCCGCAGCTTTTGCTAACTCATCACGAGGTTTGATGCCTGCCGATATGATCAAGATATCGCTGTCCAATTGAGTGCCATCAGCGAATGCAAGCCCTGTTATTTTATTTTTGCCTAGTATTTGGGTTGTGGATTTTTGCAGAAAGCAGGTCAATCCAAGTGCCTGTAGTTTGTTTTGTAATATGCTGCTAGCCATGTCGTCAATTTGTCTGGGCATTAGTCGTGGAGCAAATTCCACAACAGCTGTTTCTTTTATGCCGAGATCTACGAGTGCTTTTGCAGCTTCCAGACCTAACAATCCACCGCCAATGACCGAGCCTTTATTTGCGGCCGAGGCATATGCTTTAATTTGGTCAAGGTCTTCGATAGTGCGATATAAAAATACCCCTTCTTTGTCGACGCCGGGAATTGGGGGGACGAAAGCAGCCGATCCGGTAGCTAGGATTAGGTAATCATAATCAATTTGGATGTTCTTTTTGGAATGGATACGTTTTTTTTCAATATCAATGTCTACAATAGGGTCATGAAGATATAAATCGATGTTATTTTCTTCGTGCCACTCATTTTTTGACAAAAATAAATCATCTAATGTCTTATTTCCGAAATAATCAGTGAGATGTACACGGTCATAAGCCCTAATTGGTTCCTCACCGAACACTATTAGCTTAAAATTGTTGCTTTTTGTTATTAATTTTTCGCAAAACTTATGGCTAACCATTCCATTTCCGATTACGACAACTGTTTTTGTATTCATTTTTCAGATATTTAGAGGTAAAAAATGATTTTTCGTTATTTATTTTGCTAATTTATGTTTTTGATATCAATAAATGAAATATTTTCATGATATATATCATATTATTTTCTATTTTTGAATGATTTGTAGTGAATTTTAATGATTTTTATATGGTAAGTAGATTAAAAGCTCTAAAAATAGTCGGTTCTGGTCCGGGTGATCCAGAATTATTGACGATAAAAGCGTATAAAAGCATAAAAAATGCCGAGGTAATACTGTATGATAACCTAATTAATGAAGAAATACTTCATATTGCGTCGGAAAAATGTTTAAAAATATACGTAGGAAAGCATCCGTACGGAAAATACATGCCACAGGAAGATATAAATACATTAATAGCTTATTATTGTGGGCGTTTTTCCAATGTGGTAAGGTTGAAAGGAGGCGATCCGTATATATTTGGTAGAGGATTCGAAGAGTGGTTTGTTGCAAAGGAGTTGGAGATCGAGGTAGAATATATTCCAGGGATCAGCAGCATGCAAGGTGTAGGATTGAGTGATATACCGCTGACACATCGTGGTGTTAGTGAAGGAGTGTGGGTCTTGACAGGTATGAAAAGAAATGGTGATATCGCGACTGATCTTTCGTTAGCGGTTCGCTGTAATTCTACAGTTGTTATATATATGGGTATGCGTAAATTGGCAGAAATCGCACGGATCTATCTGATGAATGGTGAGGGAGATCGCCCGGCAGCGATCATACAGCGGGCTTCCAGGGCAGATGAAAAGAAAGTGATATGTAAGGTTAAAGACCTGGTGAAGGCGAGTCAGCAAGCAGGGATGTCTCATCCTGCTATTATTGTTATCGGAGAAGTTGTCAATTTGCAGTATAATCTTTCTGCTTTATTGCAGCGAGAAAGAAATATTGTGTAATTGTTTTGATAGTCGAGCGTACTATATTGGATTTTCTGCATGCTTTTTGATAGCATTAATATAGTTAATAGTTATAAACTAGAAAAGATATGATGAAGATGCTGTTTGTGTGGCTAAGTATGCTGATTGGACTTCAGGCGATAGCGCAAAATAACCAAAATATAGTCGGGAAATGGAAAACTGTGGATGATGAAACGGGAGAGGCAAAATCCATTGTGGAAGTTTTCCAAAAAGCAGATGGTAAGTATTATGGGAAAATTAGTAAACTCCTCATCAAACCAGAGAATGACAAATGTGTCCAGTGTAAAGATGATCGTAAAAATCAACCCTTGTTAGGGCTGGAGATTATTCGTGGCATAACAAAAAAAGGAAACGAATTTTCTGGTGGTACAATCACGGACCCAAAAAACGGGAAGACGTATAAGTGTACCATTACCAGAGAAGGAAATAAACTTCTTGTGCGGGGATATGTGGGTTTTTCTTTAATTGGCCGAACCCAGACTTGGCAGCTAGCAAACTGATCGATTACTCCTTATGATTTTTCTCTCCGGAGTTCGTGAATGCTGCGCATTTTATGTAAGTTTGGATGAAACAAACGCGCCATGTCCGTTAATATGTCTTACCGCGAGAATGTTAAACTTGCCTTACAATCCATTGTAAGCAATAAATTGCGTACTTTTCTTACGGCGCTGATCATTGCAATAGGTATCATGGCTCTTATCGGTGTATTGACTTCCATCGACGCCATGCAAAGTTCACTAACCAATTCCTTTTCATCTATGGGGTCAAATTCGTTCAATATCCGTAATCGCGGCGTAAATGTTCGTATCGGAGACTCGGGGAGTCAGGCAAAGGTTTTTCCGTCCATCACGTACCGGGATGCGATTCTTTTTAAAGAACGATTTGACTATAATGCTATTATTTCACTCAGTGCAAATGTGACATGGGGAGCGACAGCCAAATATATGGCGGAAAAGACGAATCCCAATATTGGTGTTATTGGGGTGGACGATAATTATTTACAGACATCGGGGTATAAGCTTTCAGATGGGCGTGATTTTACGATGCAAGATGTGGAAAATGCCAATAGCGTTGTGATTATCGGTGAGGAGGTTAAGGGTAAATTATTTAAAAACAGGAAGAATCCGATAGGTGAATATATTACCATAGGAGGGGAGCGGTTTACAGTTATTGGTGTATTGGAAAGCAAAGGTTCCAGCGCCGGATTCGGGTCGGATAAAACTTGTTTTATCCCCTTGTCGCGAGGAAGGGCTATGATGACACAAGGAAACCCTTCCTATGTCATTACTGTCATGACTACGGATCCGTATAAAATGGAAGGAGCCGAGGGAGAGGCTATTGCAACGTTTCGTAAAATTAGGGGCTTGACGGCTAAACAAACGAACGATTTTGAAATTGTTAAATCCGATGCGGTAGCACAAATGCTTATGCAGAACCTTGCTTACGTGACTTTGGGTGCTGTTGTTATTGCTTTTATCACACTGGTTGGGGCCTCCATCGGGTTAATGAATATCATGTTGGTTTCTGTAACCGAACGAACGCGTGAAATCGGTGTTCGGAAAGCCATTGGTGCTACGCCGGCGGTCATTAGAAAGCAGTTCTTGATGGAAGCTATTGTAATTTGTGTATTGGGGGGGATTGTCGGGGTTATCGTTGGGATTGCTATAGGGAATTTATTGGCGTTGGCGTTGGGTGCAGACTTTATTATACCGTGGAAATGGATGGTTTTAGGGATGTCGGTTTGTGTTGGTGTGGGGATGCTATCAGGCTACTATCCGGCTTCAAAAGCTTCGAAATTAGATCCGGTCGACGCCTTGCGGTATGAGTAAAAATGAAATAGACGAAGGAAATATAGCACATAACTTTTAACATGTACAAAATATTAAAACCCGCATTGGAAAAAGAGCTTGCAGCGATTAAAGAAGCAGGTTTATATAAGGAAGAGCGTGTTATCGTCACGCCGCAAGGAGCAGATATTAAAGTCAGTACAGGGCAGGAGGTTATCAATTTCTGCGCGAACAATTATTTGGGGCTGTCATCCCATCCGGAGGTAATAGAAGCGGCAAAGAAAGCGATAGACCGATATGGTTATGGGATGTCATCGGTCCGTTTCATCTGTGGAACACAAGATATTCATAAAGAATTAGAGCGTAAGATATCCGGATTTTTAGGTACAGAAGATACTATTTTGTATGCAGCTGCGTTCGATGCAAACGGTGGTGTTTTCGAGCCGCTGTTAGGAGCGGAAGATGCCATCATATCCGATGAACTGAATCATGCCTCTATTATAGATGGTGTGCGTTTGTGTAAGGCACAGCGCTTCCGGTACAAAAACTGTGACATGGGAGATCTGGAAGTCCAATTGAAAGCGGCTTCGGGAGCGCGCCATAAAATTATTGTAACGGATGGCGCATTCTCCATGGACGGTTCGGTTGCGCCTTTGGATAAAATCTGTGACTTGGCAGACCAATATGAAGCCTTGGTGATGATTGATGAATCACATTGTTCCGGTTTTATAGGAAAAACCGGTCGGGGAACACATGAGCTCTTTGATGTGATAGACCGTGTGGACATTATCACGGGAACTCTAGGCAAGGCACTGGGTGGTGCTTCCGGTGGTTTCACTTCAGGACGTAAAGAAATCATTGATATGTTACGCCAACGCTCACGCCCATATTTGTTTTCGAATACCCTAGCTCCCGCAATTGCAGGTGCGTCTGTCGCAGTATTAGATATGTTAAGCGAAACAACAGAACTCCGCGACAAACTTGAAAATAACACGAAATATTTCCGTGAAAAGATGACGGAAGCTGGTTTTGACATCAAGCCCGGTTTTCATCCGATTGTTCCAGTGATGTTATATGACGCTAAATTGGCACAGGAGTTTGCTGCTAAGATGTTAAGCGAAGGAATTTATGTGATTGGGTTTTATTATCCGGTTGTGCCTCAGGGGAAAGCTAGGATCCGCGTGCAGTTATCCGCCGCGCACGAAAGAGAACATCTGGACAAAGCGATTGCTGCTTTTACCAAAGTTGGTAAAGAACTCGACGTAATAAAATAATAATATAAAAAAATAAAATTTGAGGTGCAAAATGATTAACTTTGCACCTCGAAATTTTTATAATACATTATCGCTCAATGCAAAACATCAGAAATATTGCGATCATCGCACACGTTGACCACGGTAAAACAACCCTCGTTGACAAAATCCTACATTATACAAATCAATTCAGAGATAACGAAAATACGGGAGAATTGATTTTGGATAACAATGACTTGGAACGTGAACGCGGTATCACAATTGTGTCCAAAAACGTATCCGTAAAATATAAAGATACTAAAATCAACATTATCGATACGCCAGGTCACGCCGATTTCGGTGGAGAAGTAGAGCGTGTATTGAAAATGGCCGATGGGGTAGTACTGTTAGTCGATGCGTTTGAAGGCCCCATGCCACAAACTCGTTTTGTTACAGGGAAAGCACTAGGACTAGGTATCAAACCGATCGTAGTCGTGAACAAGGTAGATAAAGAAAACTGTCGCCCAGATGAGGTCTACGAACAAGTATTCGATTTATTCTTCAATTTAGGTGCGACGGAAGAGCAACTGGATTTTCCAGTATTATACGGCTCGTCTAAACAAGGTTGGATGTCTACGGACTGGCAGCAACCCACGACAGATTTTACAGATTTGCTCGAAGCTATTATTACACATATACCGGCACCAAAAGTTTCTGAAGGCACGTTGCAAATGCAGGTCACGTCGTTAGACTACTCTACGTTTGTCGGCCGTATCGCTATCGGTCGTGTAGCACGGGGTACAATCAAAGAAAATCAACCCGTTTCCTTGGTGAAGCGTGACGGAAAAGTTGTGAAATCCCGCGTAAAAGAATTGCAGATTTTTGAAGGTTTAGGACGCGCTAAAGTATCGGAAGTAAAAGCTGGCGATATCTGTGCAGTAGTAGGTATAGAAGGTTTTGATATTGGAGATACCATCGCCGATTTTGAAAACCCAGAGCAATTGGAGGTTATCCACATCGATGAGCCAACGATGAACATGTTGTTCACGATCAATAACTCTCCATTCTTCGGTAAAGAAGGTAAGTTTGTGACCTCTCGTCATATCTACGACCGTTTGCAGAAAGAATTGGAGAAAAACCTTGCACTGCGTGTTGTTCCTACGGAATCTCCGGATGCTTGGTTAGTGTATGGTCGTGGAATTCTGCATTTGTCGGTATTGATCGAAACAATGCGTCGCGAAGGATACGAATTACAAGTGGGCCAACCGCAAGTAATCGTAAAAGAAATTGACGGCGTGAAATGTGAGCCGATCGAAGAGATGGTTGTCGATGTTCCTGCAGATGTGTCAGGGAAAGTAATCGAATTGGTTACGCAGCGTAAGGGAGAGCTATTGGTGATGGAAACAAAAGGAGAAATGCAACACTTGGAATTCTCTATTCCATCCAGAGGTATCATCGGATTGCGGAATAATGTTTTGACGGCTACTGCCGGTGAAGCAGTCATGGCACATCGTCTAAAAGGATATGAGCCTTGGAAAGGAACTATTCCAGGTCGTTTGGCGGGTGTATTAATTTCTTTGGATACCGGCACAACCACGGCTTATTCCATTGACAAGCTGCAAGACCGTGGACGTTTCTTCGTTGATCCGGGAGTAGATATCTATGAAGGTCAAATCCTAGGAGAGCATATTCGGGATAATGACTTAACAATCAATGTCACCAAAGGCAAGCAATTGACAAATATGCGTGCTTCCGGTTCGGATGATAACGTACGTATTGCACCCGCTATCAAGTTTTCGTTGGAAGAATGTATGGAATATATCCAGGCAGATGAATATATCGAGGTGACACCACAGTCCATCCGTTTGCGTAAAATTTACTTGACGGAAAACGAAAGAAAGATAAACGCGAAGAAATTCCAGTAGATAAGAATCGAACGATTTGTTATATTTTATAGAGACGCCATCGGCGTCTCTTTTTTTTGTTATCTTTAGATATGGATAAGGATAACATAGAATGGTTTGTTGTCAAGAAGCCTCGCGAAGAAGGAAAAATAGAAAAAGTTGAAGTCGGTGGTAAAAAGCTTTGCGTTGTTTTATGGAATGGAAAGCTTTACGCTACCTCCAGTCGCTGTCCACACGCGGGAGCTGATCTCAGTCTAGGTTGGTGTGAAGGAGAAAAATTAGTTTGTTCCTATCATCGACATCGATTTGATTTGCAAACCGGAAAAGGTGATGAAGGGCAAGGGAATTATATCGACGTATTTCCGTTAAAAGAAGAAAATAATCGGTGGTACGTGGGGATCAAGAAATCTTGGTGGAAGAGGTTAGGTAAATTTTTTTAGAAAATAATCTTTACTTTTGTAACCTATGGCTAAAGATCTGCAAGTAACGATTGATAAAGACTCCGGCTTCTGTTTTGGTGTTGTTTATGCTATTGATATGGCAGAAGAAATCTTGGAAGAGGATGGATATTTATATTGTCTGGGCGATATTGTTCATAATGATGAAGAAGTGGCTCGTTTAAAAGCAAAAGGACTACGTATTATAGGGCATGCAGATTTAGCGAATTTAGAGAACGAAAAAGTATTGATTCGGGCACATGGAGAAGCCCCTGAAACTTATCGTACAGCTTTAGAGAACAATATCACGCTTATTGATGCCTCTTGTCCGGTGGTACTTAAGCTACAAAACAGAATCAAGACCTCCTATGACGGACAGGAAAAGATCTTAATTTTTGGCAAACACGGTCACGCAGAAGTAATCGGTTTACAAGGGCAAACAAACAATGAAGCCATTGTGTTTCAGGACTTAGAAGAATTGGATCACGTCGAACTTCCTTCGTCTTTTACCTTGTATAGCCAGACCACAAAAAGCGTCGATAAATTTTATGCTATTAAAGCGGAATTACAAAACCGAGGCTACGAAGTAAAAGCCAACGATACCATATGTCGGCAGGTCTCTAATCGCTATGAAGATTTAGGTGATTTTGCTCGTCAATATGACAAGATTGTATTTGTATCCGGTAAAAAGTCTTCCAATGGAAAAGTGCTTTACGATGTGTGTAAGCAAGCAAATCCACAGAGTTATTTTATCTCTGATCCGGCGGAATTAGATGAAGCGCTTTTCGACCCTCATAATACAGTAGGCATATGTGGTGCAACGTCAACTCCGATGTGGCTTATGAAAAATGTAAAGCAAATGTTAGAGCGATTTTAGGCTCAGTCATGTGATTCTCATATTATCCGTGCTCTCGATACTTCCCTGTAATTTATGGTTATTTTTGTAGCAAATGAGTAAAAACGCTACAAAAGGAATTCTTTTGGTGCAACTAGGCACACCGGACAACCCTACAACAGCTGATGTACGCAGGTATTTAACAGAGTTTTTGATGGATCCTCGGGTAATGGATATTCCATATCTGGGGCGTACCCTATTGGTAAAAGGAGTAATTGTTCCGAAGCGTTCGCCGCTGTCTGCAGCGACCTATCGCACGATATGGGACAACGAAACAGGATCTCCTCTGTTGTATTACAGTAAGTTACAACGGGATTTGCTGCAGCAGGAACTGGGAGAAGAATACCATGTGGAATTAGCAATGCGTTACCAAAACCCTTCTATTGCTTCAGCCCTTCAGAAAATGGAGGCTATGATGTTGGAATCTATTCGTGTGGTTCCTCTTTTCCCGCAATATGCTTCCGCGACAACCGGATCGGTTATCGATAAAGTAATGGAAATTATGCGAAGCTGGCAATACTTTCCACAGGTTACTTTCGTTAATAATTATTGTGACGATGAGGAAATGTGCGAGACATTTGCCGATCATGGACGTCAATATCCTATAGAAGAATATGACCATGTGCTGTTCAGTTATCATGGACTACCGGTTAGGCAGCTTGGCAAGGTTGATCCGACCGGTAAACTCAAATGTCCCGATGCGGGGTGTGAATCTTGTAAAGAAACCAAGAAAACATATTGCTATCTGTCGCAATGTTATGCTACATCACGCGCAATAGCCGGGAAAATGGGTCTTACAAAAGAGCAATATTCGGTTTGCTTTCAATCGCGACTAGGAAAAACGCCATGGATTCAGCCATATACTTCCGACACACTGCACCAGATGGCAGACCGCGGTTTTAAGAAACTGCTCGTCTTTAGTCCGGCTTTCGTGGCTGATTGTATAGAAACGTTAGATGAGATTCAGGTCGAATATGCTAATGAGTTTAAAGCTTTAGGGGGAGAAGAAATTACCATGGTGGAGAGTTTGAATGATGATCCTAAATGGATTAATGTGCTGAAACGATTGGCACAAGGATAAAAAATTATTATGTTAATATTTAACGCAATATTACTGCTTGTTTTTGATGTTTACATTTTCTTTGCCCTACGAGCAACGAAAATTAAGGTCGCGAAAACAAAATGGTTTTCACTGGTGTGGTGGGGCTATTCTATTGCCCTTTTGCTAGGGCTTTATATTTCGGCGAAGTTTAATCTTCCGCTAGCGTATAGGTCTGTCATTTTAGTCGCTTTTTTCATGACGGCGGCCAGTAAGTTTATTTTTATTGTCATTTTGCTTCTTGACGATATCCGTCGTGGCGGAATCTGGATTGCTAAACTTTTTTCACCACCTCGTAGAAACGAAAGTTTACCAGAGCGGGTAGAGGAACTTTCGGAACCTTTACCAGAAAAGCCAGTCAATGGAATCTCCCGTTCAGAGTTTTTAACCAAATCTGGAATAATCGTCGCATCTTTGCCCATATTTCCTTTGTCATGGGGGATGATTTCCGGTGGGTATGATTATAAAATCATTCGGCAAAAGCTGTATTTGCCCCATCTTCCTGCTTCCTTTCATGGTATGCGCATTGCACAAATATCAGATGTACATTCCGGATCTTTTTATAATAAGAAAGCGGTACTGGGGGGAATAGAAATGCTGATGGGCGAAAAGCCGGATGCTGTGTTTTTTACGGGCGATTTGGTTAATAATGTTGCTTCTGAAATGCGGGATTATCAAGATATTTTTGCTAAACTACACGCCGATTTAGGGGTATATTCCGTCTTGGGTAATCATGACTATGGAGATTACTATTTTGGTCGGGAAGATTCTGCGGCAAAGCGTAAAAACTTGAAAAACCTTAAAGAAACACATCAAGTAATGGGGTGGGACCTATTGTTGGATGAGAACAGGGACATCGAGGTGAATAACGAGAAAATATCCATTGTGGGGGTGGAAAACTGGGGCACAGGTCGTTTTCCGAAGAAAGGAGATTTGAAAAAAGCACTGACCGGAACGGAAGAATCTCCCGTGAAGTTGCTGCTATCACATGATCCATCACATTGGAGAGCACAAGTGTTGGATACGGATGTTGACGTCATGTTTGCGGGACATACCCATGGTATGCAGTTTGGTGTCCGTGGAGAACACTTCCAGTGGAGCCCAGCTAAATATGTATATAAAGAATGGGCCGGGCTTTATGAGGAACAAAACAAAAAACTCTATGTGAATGTAGGATATGGATTCTTGGGCTACCCTGGACGTGTAGGGATTTTGCCGGAGATTACTGTTTTCGAATTGATAAAAGGAGAAAAGCCAAAAGCATAATCTGTCGCTATAATAGCTTGAAAGTCATGGTGTTTAATGTTAATAAAGTGTATTATTGACACTTTTTATTGCTCTCCTATTTTGTTTTTCCAAAAAAAAGGTGATATTTATAAAAATATAACCTTAAACCATGTTGGATTTTGCAGAACAACCACACAAACGTAAGAATCTTTTAACGGGAGAATATATTCTCGTTTCTCCCCATCGTAGTAAACGCCCTTGGCAAGGTCAAGTCGAGGATTTAGCACCAGACAGCCGTCCGCAGTACGATCCGAAGTGCTATTTGTGTCCAGGAAATTCGCGTGCGGATGGTACGCAAAACCCGGATTACAAGGACAGTTTTGTTTTTGTCAACGATTTTTCGGCTTTATTGGAAGACACATCGATAGAACAATTTGATGAGGAAAGTTTGCTTGTCGCCGAATCGGAGAGAGGGATATGTAAAGTTATTTCTTTTTCACCGCGTCATGATTTGACACTTCCTCAAATGGATTTGCCAGCAATTAAGGCGGTAGTAGATCTTTGGCAACGGGAATTCAAAGAGCTTGCAGAAAAGGAATGGATAAAATATATTCAGATATTTGAAAATAAGGGCAGCATTATGGGGTGTAGTAACCCCCATCCACATGGTCAGATATGGGCGGAAAGTTCATTACCCGTAGAGATCGAAAAAGAGACTGTGCAACAAAAGACTTATTTTGAGCAGCATGGGCGTACACTTCTTCAAGATTATGTCGCACTCGAATTAAAAAAAGACGAACGTATTATCATCGATAATGAACATTTTGTGGCGCTTGTTCCTTTTTGGGCAGCTTGGCCTTATGAAACGATGATTATCAGCAAACGCCCGGTACCGTCTATTCTAGCATTTACGGAAGAAGAAAAAGAAGACTTTGCGCGTACATTGCAAGAACTAACGATTCGTTACGATAATATTTTTAAAACATCTTTTCCCTATTCGGCAGGGATGCACCAATCGCCGGTAAATACTGGGGAACATCCGGAATGGCATTGGCATATGCATTTCTACCCACCGCTATTACGGTCAGCGACAGTAAAGAAATTTATGGTGGGCTATGAGATGTTGGCTACGCCGCAGCGTGACATTACCCCTGAACAAGCAGCGAATACCCTAAAACAACAATCTACGATTCATTACAAAGGATAAATACATGATTTCTAAACAACAGATAGAAGAAAAATATACAACCGTTTTTGGATATGCCCCTACACATGTGGTACGCTCGCCCGGAAGAATTAATATCATCGGCGAACATACGGACTATAATGAAGGTTTTGTGCTTCCCACTGCAATCGATAAAGCGATTTATGTAGGGGTCGGAAAGCGTGACGACAATATTATCCGTTTATATGCGGAAGATTTTGCAGCATATTTTGAAATTCCGTTAACCGAAATACAACCTGTAGAGCAGGGTTGGCCGAATTATGTACTGGGTGTGGTGGATCAGCTGCAGTCGAGGGGAGCAAATCTGAAAGGATTTGATATGTATATTGATGGCGATGTGCCGTTGGGGGCCGGATTATCATCTTCTGCTGCACTGGAATGTGCAGTGGGATTTGCACTAAACGTACTCTTCGATTTAGAAATAGAACGCGTGGATATCGCTAAAATTGGACAGCTGGCAGAGCATACATATGCGGGCGTAAAATGTGGTATCATGGATCAGTTTGCATCGGTGATGAGTAAAGCCGACCATGTCGTGAAGCTGGATTGTCGTGACCTTTCTTTTTCCTACAAGCCGTTGGAATTAGACGATTATGCTATTCTTTTGTTGAATACCAATGTAAAACATTCTTTGGCATCGTCTGCTTATAATGATCGTCGGGCTTCCTGCGAAGAAGGTGTACGATTGGTGCAGCAACAATTTCCGGAGGTGAAAAGCCTGCGCGATGTGACCCTAGATATGCTAGAAACGCATGTAAAACCAGTAGATTTGGATGTGTATACGAAGTGCCGATTTGTCGTGGAAGAGAATGAGCGATTGAATAAGGCGTGTGATGCATTAGAACAGGGCGATTTAGAAACAGTAGGACAACAGATGTTTTGCGCACACGAAGGATTAAGTGCAGCATATGAAGTAAGCTGCCCTGAACTAGACTTTTTAGTAGACTATGTGAAATCTTTTCCAGAAGTAATAGGTGCTCGAATGATGGGAGGTGGTTTTGGTGGATGTACCATCAATTTAGTGAAAAAATCTTTTCAGGATTTATTGGTAGAACGCTTGGCACCGATTTATGAGAAACAATTCAACCTGGAATTGACGGCTATTAAGGTTATTCCTTCTAATGGGACGGAATTGCTGTAGATAATAAGGACAATATGAAGACCATCTTTATTCGGCTAGAAGAGACAGTGTAGAATAAAGATGGTCATTGTTTTTATTGAATTGTTCGCTGCCATATATCTTCAAAGGTATAAGCGTAATCTTCTCCCATCAAACGCCGATAGTTCTCCGCGAAACGCTTATAGAAAAGTGTTGCACGCGATTCGAGTTTTCCTTTATACAATGCGTAAAGCCCTTGTTCCAAGGCTAGCTCATTAACGGTGTCGAGCGTAAGTAAGGCGTCTGCTGCACGAAATAACGAAGACCAGTTTTTTTCCTCACGACTTTTGACTATATACTTTTGAAACCTTTCGATCAACATACTTTCGATATCGTATTTCGACTTATCGAAAATAGGATCGTCCATGCCCAATAGGAATTCCCCACGTTCCAGAATATGTAGAATCTCTGGAGAAAGGATATCGACACCTTGCGTAAGAAGCTCCTTCAGGCGCCAATAATCACAATAGCAAATAGATTCGAATAGTACACGATAATGTCCCTCTTCATAAATAATTTCTATACCATCCAATTCACTCAAGACCTTTCGTAGATTATTTATGGCTACCCCTCTAGAGGTCTTGGCCTTATCTTTCGGTTTGTCCGGCCATAGTAAGTGGGTAAGGAGATTGGAACTGATGCCCGTATTGTAGCTATGGAACAGCACCAAACAGAAAACCTGTTGCAAGCGTGCGCTGAATAAATGGGAAATATCCATTCCTCGTCTATCGACGACCGTGAAGTCTCCAAAAAGATAAATACAATTTGTCTGTGGTTGTTCGGGTAACGTTGGCTCATCGGGCAGCGGTACAGCAGATTCAGATTGCTTGGTACGACGAGAAATCTTGTATATTAAGGTTCCGATGCAGAGTACACTGAGTGCCAAAATGTAGAATCCTATGTTTTTTTGTGTACTAGGACCAGGAAAAGCATACAGTTGAGATTCACTGATAGCTGGAAAATCTAAACTGTATACGGTCAGCGTAGACCGGATATCATCGTCCGATTCCTGCACCAATGCGATCAGTTTCTTCAGATGAGGATCAAAATATAGATTCGCATGGGTACTAATCTTGTCGGAATAAATCGGAATGGAGTCACCCAATTCTTCATATTGGCCATCATGGATGGCAAACCGGCGCAGTTTAATAAACGAGTGTGTTAAATGTTCGGGGTATCCGAGCATGTAAATCCAGTTGGAATCAGGGATGACTAAGCCGCGAGCTGGCACGAAAAGGTTTTCCTTCCGGTCTACGTCCCAGAGTTTTGTCGTTTTTCCGGTCGTCGGATCTAACATATAAAGGTCGTAGAAATATTTTCGTCCTACTATATGCTGTCCAGACTCATTACCCATACCCCCAAAAATATAGATTTTTTGGTTCACCTCCGATCTACCTGCAGAGGTAAAATATCGAGGTAAAATAGAGTCTCCACGCATGTTCTCCGGTTTAGACCAATTTCCATCCGTTAAATTATAAAATAGCAAATCGTTACTATAAACCATGTTCCCGTATCCACCAAATAACAGTAGTTTGCGGCTATCGGTTAGAAAGTATGAAGCATGGTGGTTCAATTCTCGTTGTAGGTAGTCGTTGCTTTCGATTCTCCAGCTAAAATCATCTAAATCTAAGCTTACGACTGTGGGGCCAGTATAGGTTTCTTCATAGTAAGTTTCATAGACATACAGCCTATTTTCTTCGTGATCTATAAAACTGTTTCCGAGCTTAAGTTTCATCGGACAGGGGGTAAGGAAACGGATACTCCGTTTTACACCAGTTTGGATTTCGTAAATCTCTAAAGAATCTCGATTGAAGTAGCAGATAGATTTTCTTTTTGGATCATAGGTAGCTCCTGAAGGACTGGAGGAATGCATCACCGTGTGTTTATGCCAATGATAAGCATCGTTCAATAACCAAGTACCGTTTGTAACCTTTCCCATCACTTCACCGGAAGCATTATGCAGTTTATTTCCCTCGCTTTCCCGTAGGGGGAAGACAATTTCCTTCTCTTTGTTCCCGATACGGAAATTTCGAAGAGAGAATGAAGGGACATCAATCATGTAATCGCTACGTCCAAATGTGATGTTGGGAGAATATGGCGAATCGATTGGTACTGCGGCGGACTGTGGTGCCTCATTCGCAATCTGCAGCTTGATTTGCCCCTTCTGTAAATCATATTCCATACGTACCGGAAACCAATGCCTTTCAATTAGGTCTTCAAGCGGAATCCGCATCGTAATCAAGCTAGTTTTACCTTCTTCGTTTAGACGAAATACCGCTTGTCCTTCTTCTTTATCATAATGTAAATTGAAAATAGAACCCTGATTTTTCTCCTTAATCCGGACGATATAACCGATGGTATTATTATTAGGTAGCTGGAGATCAAAATTGATAGCAAACGCTTGGTGAAAAGTGGGTACTGCGTCCGAAAAGAAAGCTACAGAAGTACGTCCCTCAATAGGCTCATCACTCCCTGTAAACCGGATACCCTGTGCGAAAGCATAATTTGGAAAGATGAACGGCGTCATTAAAATGAAAAGACAAAGGAGGAGAGATTGTACTCGGTAAATGCACATGTTTCGGTTTATCACTGTCATAAATCTGATGTACAATTTATAACTTTTAGTACAAAGGTAGCTAATATAATACAAAAAAATTAGTGAAACATAGAAGAAAAAGGGTCGTTAGAAAGCTTCTTGGAACATAAATGTGAAAAATAAAAGGGGGGTTAATGTTTTTGTCTGCGGTTAAATCTTGTTTTTAACCCCAGTTTTAATCCTTGCCTCCCTATTTTGGGGTATGAAATATGTCGAAAGACTATTCCGCCAATTTTAAATTTTTTATTATAAACTTAACTAATCTCAAACATGAAGTTTTCCATTATTGCCATGTGTTGTACGATGCTATTGAGCTTTACTTCGATAACTGTCGTACTATCAGGAGTTGCCAGGAGCCCGTCACCCCCTGATATGATGGGGGAGCCAGGTACGGATGATTCTCAGGTTATAGCTATGCAGAACCTACAACGTTCTATAGATTTAATCGATGTAACCATCGAGCATTATTTTGACCCCGAAACTTTCGAAATGCGACGCTTTTATAATCCGTTTACCAACGTTAAATCTGATGAACGTGCTTCTGTTTGGATGTATACCGCCGGAATTGAAGCTGTCAATGCGGTGCTATTGGCGCTTAAGCATGCCCAGCATGTCGAGGGGAGCACGTTGTATAATGATCATTACGATCGCTACGTGATATTGCTGGACAATCTGTATACGAATGCAGACTATTATCTAGGCACTTTTGAACTCGTTTCTTATACACAGACAAAAGAATGGTCTGTATATGCTGTTGATCGTGTCAATCAAAAAGGGCAAGCAAACGTTTCTGGTATACTGAATGTATATGATGATCAGATGTGGTTAATCCGTGAGTTATTGGATTCCTATAAACTAACGGGTAAAAATGAATATTTGAAAAAAGCAGAGTATTTAACGGCTTATGTGTTAGATGGGTGGGACGTAACTCGTGATAGCAATGGGAAAGAAAATGGTGGAATCCCTTGGGGACCTGGCTACACCACGAAGCATGCCTGTAGTAATGGACCATTAATCAGTCCGCTGGTTTGGCTACATGAAATTTACAAAGACAAATCTGATAAGGTTGCGCATCGCTATATAGATACAGACGGAAAAACCCGCCGAAGTGAACAATTGGAAAAACGACAATACTATCTTGACTATGCACGATCTATTTACGAATGGCAGAAAAGAAACCTACTTAATGCAGATGGTGTATACACGGATATGATGGGTGGTTGCGTGCCAAATTGTGATATACGTTACGAAGAGGTGGACGGTATACGATACCGTGCAAACACACCATTGACGCAAGCTGTAGGAAAAGCGTATACCTATAACAGCGGAACGATGCTGTCGGGTGCTGTGGACCTTTATCGCGTAACGGGAGATGAAGAATATGCAACGGATGGCCGGGAGCTGGCTAAGAACAGTTTCCAGCAGTTTGCTTCTTTGGGAAAGGATGTCCCGCAATATTACAGCTTCGAAACGAATGGCTTTAACAATTGGTTTAATGGTATCCTCATGCGCAGTTACGAAGAAGCGAGTCGGCTTGATACGCAAATAGGAAGTTATCTAAAGGCCTTCCAACGAAACCTAGATTATGGTTTTGAGCGATTTCATCAAGATGGTTTCCTCCCGACAAATTTATTGAAAGGATGGGGGAAAGAAAAGGAGAAGCAGGGCGTAGAGGGGATGTTCATGTTTACATTTGCTGCACAATACGCTATATTAGGAAAGCATCAGTTGGAGGATGGATTGTAAAATCCAACGCTAAAAAATAAACCAACCTATTTAAAATGAATGAAGTATTACTTAAATGAAAATTAATCAAATGAAAAACCTAAAAAAAGTATGCTATTTGGCATTGGCCACGCTGATGTTCATCTTACATTTCGGATGTAAAAAAGACCATGATCCTACGGATAACCGACGTGGACAAGTTGTTGGTACAGTAACCGATGCTAATGGAGAACCCATTTCAGGGATGAAAATTACCCTTTCGGGCATCAATGAAGAAGATCAGGTTACCACAAGTGGGAATGACGGGAAGTATTCTTTTGATAATGTGACCTACAGAACACATGCGGTCAAGTTTGAGAAAGATGGATGGCTGGCAGTTGGGTTAACGTTAACGGCGAATGATTTTGATGACAATGGTGTCGCTACCGTGAATGTAGAAATGGTCAGTGCTTCCGCAAGAATTGTAGGAACGGTATTGGATGCACTCCAAGCAGGTGAGCCACTTTCAGGCGTTACTGTTTCTATTGGTGCGGTTGGCGGAACAGCAACTACCGATAACAATGGAGCTTTTGTGATTCCCAACCTGATTGAAAATAATTATAGTGTCACTTTTACGAAAAGTGGATATGTCACGATTGTGAGAACGATATCGCCTGCTGATTTTGTGGATGGTATCGCTACCCTTAATATCCAAATGGGAAGTCAAGAATTGCTCCCCGGATTAACCACTATTGATTTGCAAAGTGCCGAAAAGTGGTATTATAACGAATACCGCGGAGGAAGGAATGCGGATGCCTATCCACATTGGGACTGGGCATGTAACTATATGAGTACCTTAGACTTCAGGGGTGCATGGCAAGAACAGAATGAAGGAACGACATTGCAGATCCGTAACAGCGGGGATGATCGAAATAACCCGGCAGATATGGATGTTTTTGATTCGTTTGTGTATGGTAGTAAATTGATTACGGAAGACAACAAAATTCTTTCGCTGAGAGTTCAAACCCACAATGCGGATGCCGCTGCACCGGTTTATTTCGGCGTACAGGTCATTGATTTAAATGCCGCCGAACCGAAAGCGGAGAAAGTAGGTCAAAACCGCACCTATTCGGGAGGTTACACGGATTTTGATTTTGACCTGAGTGCTTATGTCGATAAGGAGGTAATCATTGCCATAGGAATATATAGGCAAGCGACCGGGGATTATTGGAAACAACTCGTTTTGCGGGCGATCCGGTTTGCTGACAGAAAAGTCGAGAATTGGGACTGGCTTCCTGGAACCGAGGTTGTTGACGGATGGAAGCTCTCTCATGAAACCGTTCGGTCTACTATGCCACATACCAAAAAATCGTTTACCGGGATCAGTCCTGTAAGTGGTAACCGTGATAACTATGTGGATGCATATCGTGCTTGGCGGAATGTCGCTCACGTTGCCGCGGAATGGATGTTCATGCCGCTGAAAAAAGACCCCGAAGTATTTCCTTCGGAAGGGTATATCATTAAGACACGAAATACACCAGAAGTAGACACGAAGGTACCCGAAGCGTATATGTATACCAAATTCTCTATCGCGGGAGGAAGTAACCGATTGACGCTCAGTACCCGTAATTTCGGAAGTAACTTTACCTACTTTAAACTGACGGCGATTGACAACAACGGTGCGGTAACACATCTTTCACCCGCCTCTAATACAGCGCAAGAAGCGTCGGCTGCAAGTGATGGCTGTTGGAAATTCAAGCATGGCGACGGAGGAGCGGGTAATCCAGATGGATACGCTTTGTTTACCTATGACCTATCTTCATTCAATGGTTCTGATGTCACGTTAGTGCTTGGTGTATATAATGGCGAGGCGAATACCGGAGAGAATAAATTGGTGCTGCACAATATTAAAATGGATTAACCAAATAAGTTTAATAAGATGAAACTGAAAAAAAGTATAATTATCGCGGTTGGGAGTCTTCTATGCTTCTTTATCTATGCCTGTGATAAGGCCAATAGCGATGACAAGACAACACCGCCAGAAGAGAAGGATCTGGCGACGAGATCGCTGACCCGTGCTATGGAAATTACAGATAATGCGCTGGAAGCCTATTTTACGGGAAGCGGAATGACCATGGCAAGATATTACAATCCCTATACCGATCAACGGTCGAATGAAATCGGAAGTATATGGATGTATACGAGTGCTATTGAGGCTGTTACGGCAATTCTTCACGCCCTGGAGGCTGAAAAGGAGCAGGGAGACGCTGCACGCTATAATGCCCATTTCAATCGGTACGAACAAGAACTTATGAAGCTCTATGATGCAGCTGATTATTACTTGGGAACATTCACGCTTACCTCCTATACAGGTACCAACGAATGGACAGTATACGGTGTAAATCGTGGGAATTCTAAAGGTGGCGCTCGAGTAGAGGGGATTGAAAATGTTTATGATGATCAAATGTGGCTAATTCGAGAGTTTCTGGAAGCGTATAAAGTAACCGGCAACCAATTGTTTCTGGAGAAAGCGGAATACCTTACGGAGTATGTGCTCGATGGCTGGGACTGTACGTTTGATACGAACGGAAACGAGGTAGGGGGAATCGCCTGGGGACCTGGTTATGTGACCAAACATGCTTGTAGCAATGGCCCGATGATAAGTCCGCTAGTTTGGCTGCACGAACTCTATAAAGGGAAAAACGATGAGATAACACATCGCTATATCGATGCTGCCGATCGAAGAACTAGAAAGGCAATTCAAATGAAGAAAAGCGAATATTACCTCCTGTTTGCAGAGAAGATCTACGATTGGCAGAAACGCTCCCTTCTTCGAGGCGATGGTGTGTATGATGATATGATGGGGGGCTGCACGCCGGGATCTCCGCAGTTGGAGCAAATTGATGGTGTTAATTACCGCCGAGGTGTGAATTGTCGTGATAGAGTGGGGCCAGCTATAACCTACAATAGCGGCACGATGTTGTCGGGAGCAGCCGATCTCCACCGTGTTACCGGAGACGACAAATATCGTGCGGATGGTGCGGCATTAGCAAACGCCAGCTTTTCTTACTTTGCAAAAAAAGGCGTGAATGTCGCAGATCATTACACCTTTGATATCAGTGGCTTTAGAAACTGGTTCAACGGCGTGCTGATGAGAGGGTATGTCGACTTGTATCCTTCGTACAAAGAGACGAATGAATATATCGATGCGTTTCAAAAAAATCTGGATTACGCGTATGAGCGTTTTTTCTACAATGGGCTTCTACCTACAAACTTGTTAGTCGGATGGAACCGTGACCGTGGTAAAAACGATACAGAGGGGATGTTTACCTTCGCCTTTGCAGCCGAATATGCGGTTTTGTCAAGATATGAATTAACAAAATAGCTAATCAATAGTGTTAAAAAAGAACCCGTATGATCAAGAATTTAATGATGGAAATGAGAATATTTATGCATACCATATGGTTTGCGTTTCTCCTGATTCCGGCGATGTCGTTTGCACAGCATATAAATGTGTCAGGGAGCGTAGCCAGCTCCGACGGCCAGCCGCTTATTGGCGTATCCGTATTAGTGAAGGGCTCATCACCCCAAATTGCTACTAGTACGGATGCCCAAGGACAATATACCATTCAAGTGCCGCAAGGGGCGGTATTACACTATTCTTTTGTGGGCTTTTTAAGTGCAGAAGAAACAGTCGGCACGCGAAGCCGTATAGATGTTGTCTTACAAACAGATGAGGCCGCGTTGGAAGAGGTCGTTGTTGTCGGATACGGTACGCAGCGAAAAGTCACCTTAACAGGAGCTGTGTCGAATATCAAAGGGTCGGAAATGATTAAAACTAAAAACGAAAACCCACAGAATATGCTCACCGGTCGTGTTCCGGGGGTAAGAGTTTGGCAGCGAAGCGCAGAACCAGGATCTTTCAATAACAGTTTTGATATCCGAGGTTTAGGTAGTCCGTTGGTAGTTATCGATGGTATACCGCGAACGACAGCAGATTTTCAACGGCTTAATCCCAACGATATCGAAGATATATCGGTGCTGAAAGATGCCTCTGCTGCGATCTACGGGGTGCGAGCGGCTAATGGCGTAGTCCTTGTTACGACAAAAAAAGGAACGCGGACAGGGAAGGCGAGTGTCTCCCTGAGTAGTGCGTATACCTTTCAGCGACCGTCGGGATTGCCGGTATTGGCTGACCCCTATGAAACCATGACCATTTACAATGAAATGGCACGGAACAATATCGGATCGCCTTATGATATTATTTATACGGAGGAGCGTTTTGAAGCTTTTCGAACAGGGGAGAGTCGTACGACAGACTGGACATCCCTGCTTTTTTCTGACTATGCGCCACAGACCCAGTCAGACTTGAGTATTACGGGGGGAAGTGATAAAACCCAATATTACATCGGAGTAGGCCACCTTTATCAGGAAGGATTTTTCAAATCCGGAGATTTGAATTACAACAAAGTGAATCTTCGGTCGAATATCAGTGCGGAGATAGCTAACGGGCTCACCTTTGATCTAAACTTAAGTGGAGTTATGGATCAGCGTAATAGCCCTTATTCCAGTTCCGTAGATATTATCCGGAATTATTGGCGGCAGGGGGTGCTCGTACCGGCGTATGCTGATCCAGGCAACACGATGCTTAATTACGAAGGACTGGATCTTGAGGAGAATACTGTAGCAAAGATGACATCCGATATTTCGGGTTATCGGAAGCATGCGCAGAGACATTTCCAATCTTCTGCCAGTTTGAATTATGATTTCGGTACGCTTACAGATGTACTCAAAGGTTTGTCGGCAAAGGCGTTGGTGAGTTACGATTATCGTACGGATGATAACAATATCAATCGGAGAGAGTACTACCAATATGCTTATAACCAAGTGACCAACACGTATGATCCAAAACTGTATAACATCAGCTCGCCGAACCAGATACGAAGGGAAATGTTTAATAGACAACAAGTGTTGGGCCAGTTTATCGCGAATTACAACAGAACATTTAACAATACGCATCAGGTGACCGGTATGCTGGGATGGGAAGCGCAAAAACAAACCGGCGATAATTTTTATGCACAACGTAATCTCGCTTTTGCTATGGATTATCTCTTTGGTGGTGTCGCGCAGGATCAAGTGGGTGGAATGAGTAGCTCATTTGACGATATCTATGAGTTAACAAATTCCGCCGTTTTCGGAAGGGCCAATTATACCTTTGGTGATCGCTATATTGCGGAAGCGCAATTCCGCTACGACGGGGGGTCAAAGTTTGTCCCTGGCCGCCGATGGGGTTTCTTTCCCTCAGGATCTGTGGGATGGCGTATATCGGAAGAGCCTTTCTTTAAGAATTGGGAACTGGCATCATTCGTAGATCAGTTGAAGCTGCGTGCAAGTTACGGTGTGCTGGGAGATGATGGATCCTTGGTATATGACTGGGCCATGGGTTATGAGTACCCAGCCACATCAGGAAATGCGGAAAACGGGTATTACAACCAATATGCTCCCGGATATATGTTTGGCAATGAGTTTATATATG
Organism: Sphingobacterium micropteri; assembly: GCF_014692515.1. Lineage (GTDB taxonomy): Bacteria > Bacteroidota > Bacteroidia > Sphingobacteriales > Sphingobacteriaceae > Sphingobacterium > Sphingobacterium micropteri. The sequence continues at coordinate 49,609 of NZ_JACOIK010000006.1, forward strand.
GCGCCTCGCCGCTGGCGTTGCCTAATCAACTAAGCACCTGGTTTACGTCTCATACCTTAAACCTAGGTGTTGATTTTGAAGGATGGAACGGTCTTTTTGGCTTCGCCGTGGATTATTTCGAAAGATCCAGAAAAGGGCTTTTTGCCCGTCGCACGGGCGAACTTCCTACCGTGATCGGTGCTACCGCTCCCCGGGAAAATCTGGACAGCGATAAGCATTTCGGAATGGATGTCGAAATTTCGCATCGGAATAAAATTGGTGACCTATCTTACCGGGTGAAAGCCATTGGAACAATTACGCGTCAAAAACGCCTTGTAGGCTCGGAGAAGGGACCATGGGGGAATTCCTATGACAGATGGCGTAACGACAACTTGAATAATCGTTTTCAAGGCATGCAGTTTGGATATGAAGCTGCTGGGCGCTACACGGACTGGGACGATATCAGAAGTTTCCCGATATACAAAGGTCGCGACATCTTGCCGGGTGATTATAAATATGTCGATTGGAATGGTGATGGAGAGATCAACGGTTCAGATATGCATCCGCTCGCTTTTGATAGTACACCATGGCTAAATTTTAGTTTCAGTTTTGATGCCAGCTACAAAAGATTTGATATGAGTTTCCTATTACAAGGCTCGGCGCTCGGCTCTATGCAGTATAGAGAACCGCTATATGCGATTTGGGGAAGCAACGGTGGAGGAGTACTCGAACAATATACGGATCGATGGCGTCCTGTTGATCCATTGGCTGACCCTTGGGATCCTTCCCAGGAATGGATCAGCGGCTACTATGGATTCTCGGGTAACTATCCTTTGGAAGCCTCCACGTTTAACCGTGTGAGTACGACTTACCTGCGACTTAAAAGTGTTGAACTAGGGTATACCCTTCCGAAACTCCGTGCACTGTCATCCATGAATTTGCGAGTCTTTGCAAATGCTTACAACATGTTGACATTCACGAAAGTTAAATTCGTTGACCCAGAGCATCCGGAAGATGATTTGGGACGACTCTATCCGTTGAACAAAACTATTACAGCGGGTCTTTCACTCGCCTTTTAATCCCGTTTGTGTTATGGACTATATCAAGACAAAAAACAATCGTATGAAAAAAATATATCAGTTGACACTGGCTATTTGTGTGTTATTCGCCTCGTGTTCAGATTTTTTCGATATCCCACCAAAGAACATTATTGGCGATGAAGATTTGCTTACCAGTGAATCGGGGATGGACGTTTACCTAGCAAGAATGTATAGTAATATGCCATTCGAAGATTTCAAGTACATGGCCCAATGGGGGGTGGAATTCAATGCATGGCTGGGAGCATTGGGAATTGAGGGGACGGGTGAGGCCCTGAATCGGGACGGGATCAGTTCGGCATTTACCAGTGAGCGAACGCCGTATTGGGGGAAAGCTATGACCTTGCTGAGAGATGCGAATTATTTGATTGAAAATCTCCCGAAATACGAAGCTTCATTTCCGGAGAATATATATAATCACTATCTCGGAGAGGCTTACTTTGTCCGAGCCATTGTATTTAATGCCATGGCCAGACGATTCGGCGGCGCACCATTGGTGACACAGGTTTTACACTATCCTGCAGAGCTGTCAACGCTGGAGGTACCACGTGCCAGCGAGGAAGAGACATGGAATCAGGTGCTTGCCGATTTTGATCAGGCAGCGGAATTGCTATTGCCAGCCAGTCCGAAGAGAGGTTACGCCAATAAATATGTTGCCTTAGCATTTAAATCAGACGCCATGCTCTACGCAGGTAGTGTTGCAAAATATAATGAAACGGTCCCCGGTCGTCTCACCGGATTGGGGGAGAAAACGGGCGTCCGGGTTATTGGCTTCGCCGAAAATGCATGGCAAGCGGCATCAAAGAAATATTTCAGAGAAGCCTATACAGCTGCTCGGGAGATCATGAATGATGGAAATTATGCGCTTTATAAAAAAAGATGGGCAGCAAATAATCCTGAAGCCCAATATCAGAATATGGTCGACATGTTCAGTGATGTGGAAAGTCCAGAAAACATTTACGTAAAGGAATACACTTTTCCTATTGCCACACATGGATATGATGCCTACAGTGCACCTTTTATTTTTAAAGCACCACTAGCGTCAGGAACTTGTCCTACACTAGATTTTATGGAACTTTTCGAAGGATTTGACCGCTACCCAAATGGTACGATTAAGGTAACAACCGGAAATTCCAATACGCAGGGGGAATACCTGATGTATGACACACCTATGGATTTTTTCAAAGATGCTGAACCACGGTTGCGGGCGTACGTTATTTTTCCCGGGGATCGATTTAAAGGCACGGATATTGAAATTCGGGCAGGTGTTTATACAGGCCCTACACCAATACAGCCGTTTTTTAATGATTATTCCTATCAAGCGGCTGAAACAAGGTATCAGAACCTGAATGCTTACCGGGCAACTCCTAAAACACTCTACCTAAGCCCAAGAGAAGGCACCAGCCAAGAGTTGGTGAATTACAACGGAACACAAATGACGGCCGCTGGTGCGAACGGTCCGTTCTACGATAATGGAGAAGGGAACTTGACTGGTCTTTATGGTAGAAAATGGTTAAACACCGATCCATCCTTCGTCGCAGGTGAAGGGCGATCAGATCAGCACTTCGTGCTGATGCGTTACGCCGAAGTACTTTTGAATGCGGCGGAAGCTGCCGTTGAGTTATCGCTCGCAGGGGAGGGATCTCCTGACGGATCGGATCTGATGGAGGTGGCCACACAAGCGGTTAATGAGATCAGAGAGCGGGCTGGGGCGTCACTGCTTACCAGTCCGATCACATCGACAGAAAGTGGCCGTAATATCGTACGAAAAGAGCGCCGGAAAGAGCTGGCATTAGAACATAAGTCTAAATGGGATATCCGAAGATGGAGGGTGCAGCATTATGAAGGAAGAAATGGCTTTTGGGGTGAAAACAGAAATAGGGATGCCTTTAGTAACAATACACGTTATCGCTTCCGCGGACTTTATCCTTTCTTTTCGACCAGTAGCGGGAAATATTTTTTCGATGCTAGGTTCCAGTGGGTGAGTTTGAAAACGTTTGAATACAATGTAATCGACTATTATTTTGCTATTCCTGGAGGAGAAGTAGCAAAGAGTTCCGTCATAGATCAGCAGCCGAACAGGTAATGATGAGGGAATAGGTGGTAAAGTAAATTAATTGAATAAAGAAATTATAAAAATAATCAGATGAAAAAGACAACCATTTTTATAGCGTTCGCGTCTCTTTTCTTTTTGGCTTCCTGTAGTATGTTTGAGCTGGATAATTATCCAGCTCCGGCCGAAACGCTACAAGGTGAAGTCGTTGATGTAGCTACCGGAGATCCGGTGCTGACCGACCAAGGAAGTGAAGGGATTCGGGTGCGTCTCATAGAAACCAGTTGGGGAGATAATGTTACGCCTAATCCTGACTTTTTCTGTATGCCCGACGGCACTTTCCAAAATACAAAAGTTTTTAAAGGAAGATATAACGTCCAGGTAGACGGTCCGTTCATTCCGTTGTTGCGGGAGGATGAGCGTGGTGTACCGATCGCTGATGAAACAAAGGACGTCGATATCGAGGGGGTAACGCAAGTTCGGTTTGAGGTACAGCCATTCCTGAAAGTCGAATGGATGGATGAGCCTAGGGTGATCAATGGCAAAATTCAAGCGAAAGTGCGCGTGACCAGAGGCGTTTCGGAAAGTGAATTCCGGGAAAAAATAGAACCCATGGGCGGATATAGTAGCAGCTTTCAAAATATAACCGATATACAGCTTTTTGTCAGCTATTCCTCTACGGTGGGCTATCGAGCACGGGATGAACGTTGGTCGAGTGTCCTTGAATACACAGGGTCATCATTTAATAGCCTGCTTGGAGAGACAGTTACGATCGAGTCCAACGGAACGATACCGTCCGGACGTATCGTATTTATCCGTGCAGCTGCCCGTATCAATTACGATACACCTAAAGGTAGCGGAACAAGACGCTGGAATTATACGGACGCGAAAGAGGTGTTGGTAAGATAATGGGCAGTAAAACAAAATGGTTATGACAAACTGGAGAATATATATCGGAGTTGCTGGTCTGATCGGGAGTAGCGGGGCAGTCATGGCGCAGCAAACGACCGATAACGTGAAGACAACTTTCCAGACCTCCCGAGAGTGGCGTCCGACAATTGATAACCGTGCGGACGCGGTTATGATCTACGGCGTAGGCGGAAATCCTTCGGATAAACATAAAAGGTTACCGTTTAACGAGCGAGTCAAATCTTGGAAAGATAGGGGCTATACGATTCATTTCATGACGGGGATTGCCTGGGGCGAATACCAAGATTATTTCACCGGTCAGTGGGATGGAGAATGGCATCTGGACGAGGGGCAGGTCACCCGGCAGCAGGATACCATATGGCATGGCTATATGGTTCCTTATATTGTGCCGACGGACAACTTCCTTGCGTATTTGAAAGAAAAGCATGTGAAGCCTGTCATCGATGCGGGAATTGACGCCATATTTATGGAAGAACCGGAATTCTGGGCAAGGGCAGGCTATAGCGAATCGTTTAAGCGGGAATGGAAGAAGTATTATGGCTTTGATTGGCGTCCACAACACGAATCTCCAGAGAATACCTATCTTTCTAATAAGCTCAAGTATCACCTCTATTATAACGCATTGAACGAGATATTTACTTTTGCCAAGGAATACGGCAAATCCAAAGGGATGGATGTGAAATGCTACGTTCCCACGCATTCACTCGTCAATTATGCCCAATGGATGATCGTTTCTCCGGAGGCTAGTTTGGCATCCTTACCGGTAGTGGATGGTTATATTGCACAAGTTTGGACGGGGACCTCACGAGAGCCCAACTATTTTAACGGAAAAGAAAGGGAACGGGTGTTCGAAACAGCGTATCTGGAATATGGATCTATGGAATCGATGACCGCACCTTCTGGCAGGAAAATGTTCTTTCTGACCGATCCTATTGAAGACCGTGCCAAAGACTGGGTGGATTATAAAACCAACTACCAGGCAACTTTTGTTGCGCAATTGCTGTATCCGAACATTGCTGACTACGAGGTTATGCCTTGGCCAGAGCGAATTTATGAAGGGTTGTACCGGACAAATCCGAATAGTGATCAAAAAGAACGTATCCCGCGTCATTATTCCACGCAGATGCAGGTCATGATCAATACATTGAACCAAATGCCACTAAGTGAAAATAAATTGTCGGGAAGCGAAGGGATCTCCGTGTTGATGGCAAATTCGTTGATGTTCCAACGTTTCCCAACGCACGAAGGATACGACGATCCACAGCTGGCGAACTTTTATGGTCTTGCTCTTCCTTTCCTAAAACGCGGTGTACCGGTAAAAACAGTACATATCGAGAATTTAGGGTACAAAGAAGCACTGAAGGACACCAAAGTTTTGCTCATGACCTATGCGAATATGAAACCGCTTGATCCGATTGCACACGAGCATTTGGCTGCATGGGTAAAAGCAGGGGGACAGTTGATCTATAGTGGGACCGACAATGATCCGTTCCAGACGGTACAGGAATGGTGGAATACGAAAAGTAATACTTATGCGGTTCCAGCGGATCATCTTTTTGAAAAAATGGGTATTCTGCCGGGAGCAGACGGCGGCGTATATACATATGGTAGGGGATCTGTACAGATTATCCGGGTGGATCCAAAAGATTATACCCTTAAAACAAACAACAGCCAGCAACTAATTAAGGTAACACAAGAGCGATACCAAGCCGCTGGTGGCGACACGTTGGTCTTCAAAAATAACTTTTATTTGCAGCGCGGACCGTTTGAGTTGATTGCGGTGATGGATGAAAGTGTCAGTGAAGACGGCTATGCGATTAGTGGTACATTGATCGATCTATTTGATCCTGAATTACCAGTGTCTAAAAAGCGCTATATTGCCCCGGGTGCACAAGGTTATTTTTTAAATGTGGATTTGATCCCCGACAAGCAAAAACCACAAGTCTTAGCTGCAGCCAGTCGTGTTTACGATGAAAAAATCACGAAATCCACTTATGCTTATATAGCGAAGAGTCCGATAGAAACAACCAATGCTTCTCGGGTACTTCTTCCAAAACGGCCGAAAAGTGTAAAAGTCAATGGAAAAGAGGTATTCAACACACGAAATTGGCACGAGGAGTCAAAGACTTATCTGTTGGGATTTGAAAACGACCCGGACGGTGTCGACGTAAAATTTGTATGGTAGAAATTAAATAAATAATCTTTAAATAACATTCAGGAAATGTCCACGACTATCAACCATAAACAGTGATGAATTTATGCTGGATATTCCATATGGCCATAAAAAAATAAAATACAAACACATATGAAACAACATTCTTTTTTTCTGTTAATTCTATTATGGATGACGAGCCTTCCGCAAATCTTTGCACAATCGCAAGAGCCGGTAGATTACGTAAATCCACTAGTAGGTACCTTATCTAAATATGAACTTTCAACAGGGAATACCTATCCAGCTATCGCCCGTCCTTGGGGTATGAACTTTTGGACACCACAGACCGGAAATATGGGCGATGGATGGATATATACCTATACTGCAGATAAAATTAAAGGTTTTAAACAGACACACCAGCCTAGTCCATGGAATAACGATTACGGACAATTTTCGTTGATGCCTATAACGGGGCAGCCGGTGTTTGATCAGGATGCACGGGCGAGTTGGTTTTCACATAAGGCCGAAATTGCAAAGCCATACTATTATAGTGTATTTCTGGCGGACCACGATATCACGACGGAGTTCAGTCCGTCGCAACGGGCTGTCGTGTTCAAATTTACTTTTCCGAAGACCGATAGTGCGTATGTTGTCATTGACGCTTTCGACAAAGGTTCTTTCATCAAGGTTATACCGGAAGAAAATAAGGTTATCGGTTATAATACGCGCATTAGTGGAGGAGCACCGGATAATTTTAAGAATTATTTTATCATTGAGTTTGATCAGCCGATGGACAGCCATTTTGCCGTGAATAATGGAAACATAAATTCGGATGGCTTGGAAGTAACGGCAGATCATGCGGGTGCGATTATTGGCTTCAAAGGATTAAAAAAAGGGCAACAGATAACAGCCCGGGTAGCCTCTTCGTTCATTAGTTTTGAGCAGGCGTCGTTGAACTTAAATGAGGTGCGCGAGAAATCTTTGGAAGAGGTTGCTAACGAAGGTCGTCAGCAATGGAATGAGGTACTTGGACGTATCCGCGTTAAAGATCAAGATATCGACCGCCTCCGCACTTTTTATTCCTGTCTGTATCGCTCCACACTCTTTCCACGCGATCTTTCGGAAATAGACGCCGCAGGAAACCGCGTGCATTATAGTCCATATAACGGACAGGTACTGCCAGGAGAGATGTTTACCGATACAGGGTTTTGGGATACATTTCGAAGTCTTTTTCCGTTGTTAAATCTGCTTTATCCTTCTATGAATGACCGTATGCAAGAGGGATTGGTGAATGCTTATAAAGAAAGTGGTTTTCTGCCAGAATGGGCATCTCCCGGACATCGTGCTTCCATGATCGGAAATAATTCCGCTTCTGTGGTGGCAGATGCTTATCTCACCGGTAGAAAAGGTTATGATCCCATGGTGCTATGGGAAGCGGTGCAATGGGGCGCAAATAATGTGCATCCAAAGAACACGTCGACCGGACGGTATGGACATGAACTTTATAACAAATTAGGCTATATACCCGCTGATGCTGATATTTCGCAGAATGCTGCTCGGACATTAGAATATGCATACAATGATTGGTGTATATATCAATTTGGGAAGGCTTTGGGGCGGCCGGATGCAGAAACCAGCATTTACGCCCAAAGAGCTCTTAACTATAAAAATCTCTATGACCCTTCAACAAAGCTTATGCGCGGAAAGAATAAGAATGGGGAATTTATCGCAAATTTTGACCCCAGCGCTTGGTCGGACGAGTTTACAGAAGGTAATTCATGGCATTGGAGCTTCTGTGTATTTCATGATCCACAAGGGTTGATTGACTTAATGGGGGGCAATGAGGCTTTTACCGGCATGTTAGATACCGTCTTTTTGGTGCCTAGTCTGGAGGGGATGAAAAGCCGCGGGATGATCCATGAAATGCGGGAGATGCAGATTATGAATATGGGACAATACGCGCATGGTAATCAGCCTATACAACATATGCCTTATCTTTACAACTATTCCGCATCGCCATGGAAGGCGCAGTATTGGGTACGGGAGATTATGGATAAGCTTTACTCTGCTGCTCCTGACGGCTATTGTGGAGATGAGGACAATGGACAGACTTCCGCCTGGTACGTATTTTCTGCTATGGGTTTCTACCCGGTAGCACCAGGGTCTGGCGAATATGTGCTGGGATCTCCGTTGTTCGACGAGGTGACCTTGCAGCTGGAAAATGGGAAAAAAATCGTTATTTCGGCGAGCAACCAATCGAAAGAAAACGTATACGTCGACCAGTTACGTGTAAATGGAAAAAACTATACGCACAATTTCTTGCGTATCGCCGATTTATATAAAGGGGCTAAACTAAATTTCCGTATGTCTGCGCAGCCTAATCTATCCCGAGGCACAGCAAGTGAAAATAAGCCGTATTCGTTTTCTGATGAATTACGGGAGAAGAAGTAATATTGTAAATTATAAGAGAACAATATGGTAGAAGTTCAAAATTTTATAAGAAACGGGAAGTATGTCGGTGCAGGGTTATTCGTCTTTATTTTATGCATATTAACGACCTATGGACAGGTTAATCAAGTTCGAAAAGCACCGGCCTATCCCTTGATTACACATAATCCGAATTTCAGTATCTGGTCGACTAGCGATCTCTTGACAGATAAAGCCACTGAGCATTGGACCGGTGTTGCGCATGGATTAACAGGTTATCTTGAAGTGGATGGTGTCCTATACCGTTTTATGGGTAAGAACGCTCCCCGTTACCAAACGATAATACCCCACGCTACAGCGGACGGTAAAACTCGGATAAAATATATAGAGAAAGCTCAAAATGGCGGATGGAGTGGATTGGCCTTTGAAGATGCGAATTGGAAGGAAGGCGTGTTGCCAATCTCAGACAATAAAGCTATATCGGGTACTTTTTGGGAATCAGATGATATCTGGGTAAGACGGGAATTCTCTCTTGGAAAAATAGATGAAAACGAACCGCTATTCTTGAAATTACATCATGATGATAATGTTGAAGTATATTTAAATGGTACTCTTGTGTTTAAGAAAGACGGTTGGAATAATCGTTTCGAATATTTCGATATTTCGTCTAAAGCGAAAGGACTTTTACGCGAGGGTAAAAATGTCCTAGCTATTCACTTGAAAAATACAGCAGGCGGTCGCTTCTTAGATGTTGATTTGGTACACAGCGTGGCATCCGATAAGGCAGATGTAGCCGTTGCGAAGCAGATTTCAGTAGATGTGCATGCTACACAGACGATGTATAGATTTGATTGTGGGGGCGTTGAACTGGGCGTTACCTTCACGTCACCATTGTTAATGGATGATCTTGACCTTCTTGCGCGACCTGTCTCCTATGTCTCCTACGAAGTGCTGGCGAAGGATGGAAAAAAACATGACGTTAAGATACATCAGGAAGTATCGTCAGATATAGCGGTTTATATGGCTGATCAACAGGAAGTAAAAGGACAGGTCTATAAAGACGGAACGCTCTCTATACTGAAAGTGGGTACGGTTGAGCAACCCATATTACAAAAGGGAGCTGACGATATGCGTATAGATTGGGGACACTTATATGTGGCTGTACCCACAGACAGAAATGTCAAACAGTTTATATCTGGCTATGACAACGCCTATCAAGGAAAATCGTTGACGCTGCATACCGAAATTTCGTTAGATCAGGTAGGTGCTACTCCTGCCAATCGCTTTCTGACCATCGGATACGATGAAGTATATGCCATTCAGTATTTCCATGCGGATTTACGTCCTTGGTGGAACAAAAATGGCAATCGTTCTTTCGAGACACAATTACATGCTGCGGTAAAGGACTATGAAAAATTGATACAGCGGTGCACGGTTTTTGACAGTACATTGCGACGCCAGGTGGCACAAGCGGGTGGCGAAGAATATGCCCATCTTTGTGTTTTGGCCTATCGGCAAAGTATTGCAGCACATACGCTGGTTGAAAGTCCGACAGGAGAAGTACTATGGCTTTCGAAAGAAAATAATAGTGGAGGCTTTATTAATACGGTGGATGTAACCTATCCCTCATCACCATTATATTTAATATATAATCCTGTTTTGTTACAGGGAATGCTAAATGGTATTTTCTATTTCAGTGAAAGTGGGAAATATCCACACCCATGGGCGGCACACGATTTGGGAACCTATCCCTGGGCAAACGGACAGACATATGGCGAGCCGATGCCGGTAGAAGAATCTGGGAATATGTTGATTATGACAGCTGCAATAGCCCGTGCACAAGGAAATGCACAATATGCCGAAAAACATTGGCAGGTTTTAACCCAATGGACCGATTATCTGGTGAAAGAAGGATTGGATCCGAAAACACAGCTCTGTACGGACGATTTCGCTGGTCATCTTGCACGCAATGCTAATCTTTCGTTGAAAGCTATTATGGGAATAGCAAGTTATGCCCGATTGGCTGATATGTTAGGAAAGAAGGATGTTGCCGACCGTTACCGGAAGATCGCCGAGGAGATGGTGCCCAAATGGATGGACTTAGCAGATGGTGGCGATCACTATGCGCTAACGTTCGATGATCCAAATACCTGGAGTCAGAAATATAATCTAATTTGGGATAAAGTTTTGGGTTTTAATTTGTTTCCTAAAGAAGTTGCGGCTAAAGAGCTTGCCTATTATCTACCGCGTATGAATCGCTTTGGCCTGCCCCTTGATAGTCGCAAAAATTATACTAAAAATGACTGGATTGTATGGACAGCAACCTTGGCAGATGATCGGAAAACTTTTGAAAAGTTTATCGATCCGCTACACCGTTTTATACTGGAAGCTCCTACACGTGTTCCGCTGAATGACTTCTATGATAGTACTACCGGTATCCGCGAAAACTTTAAAGCAAGAAGTGTTGTGGGTGGCTTTTATATGAAATTGCTCGCTGAGCAATGGGGAAGTAAGGGACATTGAGACGATTTGATGCTATTTTGAATTAAAAGGTCAAGGTTTTGTTTTCTTTATATTGCATTTTTGGAATATAAACCGGGAAATCAAAATAGAAACAATAATGAAGCGATTTTTTGCATTAGCATGTTTAGTCACGACGAGCTGGTTCGCCGCACAAGCGCAGGATTGGAAACCAGCAGGGGACAAAATTTTAACCACCTGGGGTGAACACCTGGATCCAGCGAATCCGCATCCGGAATACCCCAGACCACAGTTGGAACGTAAGGACAATTGGAAAAATTTAAATGGATTATGGAAGTATACCATTGTAGACAAATCCGTTTCCGAAAAACCAACATCTTGGGAGGGGGATATATTGGTACCCTTTGCAATTGAATCCGCCTTATCTGGTGTAGGAAAGGAAGTTGGAAAAGACAAAGCCTTATGGTACAGCCGAACGATATCCGTACCCAAGGCTTTTCGGAAAGGGCGTGCCTTGTTACATTTTGGTGCGGTAGACTGGCAATGTGATGTATATGTAAATGGACAGCATATCGGTCAACACGAAGGGGGGTTCGATCCCTTCTCTTTTGATATCACAGACGCGTTAAAAAAAGGTGTGGATCAAGAAATTGTGGTACGCGTATGGGATCCGACAAGCGAAGGACCACAGCCTCGTGGAAAACAGATCAATAATCCACATGGGATATGGTACACCCCTGTAACGGGGATATGGCAAACTGTCTGGTTGGAAAATGTGCCCGAAAGTTATATTGTAAATACAAAACATACCCCTGATGTAGACCAATCGTTACTACATTTTGCTGCTGAAGTAGAAGGAGCAAAAGTAGGAGATGAGTTGCTGGTGGAGATTTATGATGGCGCGCAGAAGATTGGCGAACAACAACTCGCTTTAAACCAAGAATCGGCTTTATCCGTGAACAATCTGACTTTATGGAGTCCTACAAATCCGAAGCTTTATGACCTGCAAATCAAATTACTACGTGGTAAAAAGGTTATCGATCAGGTGAAAAGCTATTTCGCTATGCGAAAAATAAGCATGAAGAAGGGGAGCGATGGTGTTCAGCGTATGTATTTGAATGATGAGTTTGTGTTCCATTATGGACCCTTAGATCAAGGTTGGTGGCCAGATGGCTTACATACACCTCCAAGTGATGAGGCCTTGAAGTTTGACGTTGTCAAAACGAAAGAGATGGGCTTTAACATGATCCGTAAACATATCAAAGTCGAACCTGCCCGCTGGTACCGTCATTGTGATAGCCTTGGTATTTTGGTTTGGCAAGATATGCCGAGTGGTGATCTTGGTGGAAATATCTGGGATATGCAGCCCGGTAAAATTTCCAATGGTATTCATGATAAGGATCGCACACCTGAATCCGAAGCGATCTATAAAAAAGAATGGAAGGCGATCATGGATGCATTACATAACTTTCCGAGTATTGTGATTTGGGTACCTTTCAATGAAGCATGGGGACAGTTCAAAACGAAAGAAATTACGGAATGGACGATGAACTATGATCCATCCCGTTTGGTGAATAGCGCCAGTGGGGGGAATTTCGCCTTTATCGGACATATTTTGGACATCCATAACTATCCAGGTGCTGCCATGCCCGATCCGAATCTTTTTGGCGACAAATTCATACTGGCGTTGGGCGAGTTTGGCGGGTTAGGGTTACCGGTAGAAGGTCATACTTGGCAGGAGAAAGACAACTGGGGTTATCAATCGTTTAAAAATAAAGAAGAGCTTACCAAGCGTTATCAGGAATTGGTGACAGATCTGAATGAGCTAATTAAGCGCGGATTATCTGCCGGCGTCTATACGCAGACAACGGATGTAGAAGTGGAAACAAATGGTTTGATGACGTACGATAGAAAAATTATTAAAATTCCAGAAGCAGAGCTTAAGAAAATGCATGAAGTGTTATATAATCATGTAGTTGAATAATGATATAATCCCCCTTTACAACTTTTAAGAAGAAAGCTCGGATAGTAAAACTATTCGAGCTTTTTCTTATTTTGATATCTATTTATGCTTTGCGGCGTAATCTTTGGGACTGATTCCAAATTGTTTTTGGAAGTTACGGGAAAAATGTGATGCAGTGCTGAACCCCAAAAGATTCGCGATCTCATAAACTTTGTGCTCTCCATCCAACAATAGCTGAGAGGCCTTGTTTAATCGTGTTTGATTTATTAATTCATTTGGAGATAAATCTGATAACACCTTTATCTTTCGATAGAGAGTCGGTCTACTCATATACAATCGATCCGCCAACATGTCGACGCAAAGTGTAGGATCCGCCATATTTTCTAAAATAAGCTTATTGAGCTTTTTTAAGAACGCTTGGTCAGACTTGTTGTGCCCGCTGACGTCCAGAGGACTGTTAGGTGTCCGTTGGAAATGATCTTTTACATGTTTTCTATTACGTAATAAGCTCGCTATCTGCGCCTCTAGAAAGTTAGGCGAAAAAGGCTTTTCAATATAGGCATCTGCTCCATATTCCAATCCTTCTATTTTAGATTGCAGACTGTTTTTTGCCGTTAGCATAATAAAAGGTATATGGCTGTATTTTTCGTCCTCTTTGAGTTTGGTGCAAAACTCGTAACCGTTTAATTGGGGCATCATGATATCGCTGACAATTAAGTCAACATCATGCGCATAAACGTATTCTAAAGCCTCTTTTCCATTGTGGGCTTTTACCACTTCATACTTATCCTCTAAATCGTCCGCTATAAAGTCTAATATGTCCACGTGGTCATCCGCTAATAAAATAATAGACTTTCCTGTTTCCAAATCAATATGCATAGCATTTATAATGGTATCTCCAAAACAAATATATTCAATTTTTCGGAATTCTTCTTATAAGCCAGCGTTCCACCGTGCAAAGAAGCAAACGAGAAAGCTAACGCCAGGCCTAATCCCGAACCCTTTACCCGATAATGTGAACTGGCGCGTTGAAATGGCTCGAATATTTGCGTCATCTCTTCGTCGGAAAGCAAGATACCATCGTTTTTTATTTCGATACAGAAGTTTGCTTTTTCTGTTATTTTATAAAGATTTATATAGACCTCCTTTTCGGCATATTTGATAGCATTTGACAATAAATTAGAAAGAATCTTATACATGGCTTCAATATCGACATCGGCATATAAGGTTTTGTCTAGTGATTTGGTCAATTTGATTTGCTTGCTTTCAATTAATGGGGCAAAATCTTGTAAACAGATTGAAATAAGGGAGCTCACGGATTGTTTTTTAAGTTTTAAAGAAAAATGATCGCTTTCTACTTTTCTGAAGTCCAGTAAATTATCGGTCATTAGAAGTAGTTTTTCCGTGTTTTGATGGATGGTTCTTAACCACTTTTCTGATTTTTTAGGCTCGGTACCCAACATTATTTTCTCCAGTGGCGCTTTGATAAGCGTTAATGGTGTTTTGATGTCGTGGGTTATCTGCATGAAGAAATCCATTTTAGCTTTATACAATTCCTTTTCTTTATGTGCTCTGATTTTTTCTAACCGTTGTCTATTCTTCTCTTTCATCTTCTGATCGTAACGATAAATTAATGCGCCTATTAAGCCCATAGTCAATAGTGCGTAAATAATATAAGCTGGAACACTAGCCCAAAAAGGGGGGAGTATAACTATTTCTAGCGATTTTACTTTTGAAATCGGCATTCTATTGGCGTCAGCAGCCATGACTTCAAAGGTATATTTGCCAGGGGGAATCTTTGTGAAATTTGCTTTAGTGTTATTTCTTAAAAAAGTCCATGTCGTGTCTAGTCCTACTAGCCGATACAAGTAAGAGGTCGCATTTGCAGAGGCAAAATTTAAAGCAACAAAATCAAGGCTAACGGTTGATTCGTCGTATTTTAACTTTATTTTGTTAGTATACAAAATAGATTTTGACAGCGCGCTGCTTTTGTCGTTTATAGTCAGTTCTTGCTGGTTTGTCTGGATACCGGTGATGTAGATGGGCGTGTCAAAATCCGTTTTATATAAATCGGTGACTGACGAGGGGTCAAATCTGATCAGTCCTTTCGATGCTCCAAAGTAGAGCAATCCCTTAGAGTCCTTGAAAGCGGAATTATAATTGAACTGGAGATCCAATAAACCGTGTTCTAAATTATAGGTTTCAATTCTATAAGACCCAATATCCATCTTCACTAATCCCTTGGTTGTCGATATCCACAGATTTTCTCCGTTATCTTCCTCCATCGCCAAGATGAGGTTGCTCGGCAGTCCATCTTTTGAGGTAAAACGTCTGAAAGATTGGTTATTCTTATCGTAAATACATAAGCCACTCTCTGTAGCGACCCAAATCTGTCCTTTTGAGTCTTGAAATACACGAGTCACCCGATTGCCACTAATCGTAGAATGATCTTTTGGGTCATGTACAAAACGTGTCGGTTTGTCTTCCTTCGGATCTAATTTGTATAGTCCGTCGCGCCAAGTGGAGAACCATAAGTTATGCTCCTTATCCTCAAAAATAGACGTAAAGAACACATGACCGGGCACACCTTTAAAGGGAACAAAACGATCTTCGCCCGGAATAAATTGAAAAATTCCCGGAGCAGTTGCTAGGAGAATTTTGCCTTTGGATGTTTTATAGATATGATAAATAAAGTTACTCTTGAGTGTTTGATGCGTATTGTTGGAATCAAAATGTTTGATCACTTTCTTTTGTCGTATATCAATGACGTCAAGTCCTTGGAAAAATGTGCCGATAAGTAAGCTGTCTCCTGCGATGAGCAAGCCATGTATATTGCTATGTGCCAAACCATTTTCTGGGCCGAAATTCATGAAGTTATTGTTTTTTTGATCCCAGTACGTTAGTCCTTGATCCTCCGTGCCTATCCAAAGATTTTGTTCGTTATCCTCTACAATCTCTCTGACAGCGTGCCCGCCAATCGAATTGGGCGAGTTACGGGGAAAGATCTTTTCAAATAGATTATGCTGGGGGTGATAATAGTTTATTCCGCCAAAAAAGGTACCAATCCATATCCCATCTTGGCTATCTTTCATAACCGCATAAATAGCATTATCGGAAAGGCTCCACGGATTGTCCTTTTCATGGATAATATGTGTTGTTTTATTGGTCTTCATTTCATGCACGAATAATCCGCTTTCCGTTCCAATCCAGAGTTGATTTTCGTTTACTTGCGCTATTTCCCGCACATAAAGTGGTTTATTGCCAATGTTTTTGATAATGTGTTGCGTTTTATTGTCTTTTCGGTTCCATTTGTAAACCCCATGATGGGATGTGCCAATCCATATATCGTTATTCTCGTCGACAAAAAGTTCCTCCACACCGCCTGTGAATTGCTTGTCGTTGGAAAATGTATATTCTTTTCCGCTGCTCAAGTTGCAAATACTCTCTTTTAACCCTATCCAGACTTCATTATTATGATCGATACAGAAGGCATGCGTTTTTTCCTTCCATCGCTCTGCGTAGGTTTTATCAACTATTTGTGTTTTTGGGTCGTATTTGTGCAGGCTACTATTGGAAATAAACCAAATATTTCCCTGAAGGTCTTCGGAGATCTGCAAGCTTTCGCTTTTATAAACCTTGTCAAAAAGTGAAAATTCCTCTCGTTGCGGATCATAGATATAGATGCCTTGGTCGGTTCCCACCCAGATCTCATTTGTGTTGCGCACCATAAGGCTATGGATGAGGTTGCTCCCCAGGCTTTTTTCATTTTCCGATTCGTGGAAAAAATTTTTGAAGCGATATCCATCAAATCGATTCAATCCATCCCGTGTACCAAACCAGATAAATCCGTCGTTATCCTGTACACTGCATAATATAGCGTTATTGGATAATCCACGGTTTACTTGGAAATGATTGAAATAATAGGGTGAGGCAGCTAGTCGTAAGGAGAAAGCACAAAAAAAGAAAAAAAGCCAAATTCTTGTTAACATGTAAACAGGTTTATCTCATAAAAATAGCAGAAGTTTTTATAATCGACAAGGCTAAAGAGTCTTTGAGACAAATTCCTATTGTAATGAGACGATTTTGATTGGAATTCTCCGGATATGTCTTTATAATGCGTTTCTTTTCAATTGATCCAAAATGTTAAAGAAAATCTTTAATATTGAGAAACTTAAAATAAACGAATGAAGAAAAATCAAATAAACCTATTTTCGGTATTGATGGTGGTGCTCGTCGGAGCATGCCAAAGTAATGTTGAAGAACAGAAAACTGCTTCAGGACTCGAACGGAAAAATTTTCAACGTGTTGTAAACGGTCAAGAAACGGATTTATTTACCTTGCGAAATAAATCGGGCGCAGAGGTTTGTATAACAAATTATGGTGGTCGAATAGTCTCCTTATTGGTGCCGGATCGTGATGGACAGCTTCAAGATGTCGTGCTAGGCTTTGACAACATACACGAATATGTAGACAAGCCATCGTCATTTGGTGCCACTGTTGGAAGATTCGCAAACAGAATTGCTTACGGGAAATTTGTATTGGATGGAGACACGATTTCATTAGATGTCAATGACGGTGAACATACGATTCACGGCGGGGCAGAGGGATGGCGTAGCCAAGTGTTCGACGCCGAACAGCCTGCGGATAATTCGCTTATATTAAGTTATGTCTCGAAAGATGGGGAAGCTGGATTTCCGGGCGAGGTTCAAGTAAAAGTGACCTTTAGCTTAAGCGACGACAATGCCTTGAAAATAGATTATTTGGCAGAAACTGATAGGAAAACGGTTATCAATATGACGAACCATAGTTTCTTTAATTTGTCCGGTAACCCCGAAAATCCGATTTTAGATCATGTGCTTTTGGTTAATGCCGATGGCTACACGCCCTTGAATGAAGAACTCATCACTACGGGTACGATAGAGACTGTGGCATCTACCCCATTTGATTTTACAAAGCCTATCTCGGTTAAGGAAGCATTGGCGCGCAACAGCTTGCATCAACAGTTACAGCTTGCACAAGGGTTTGATCATAACTATGTTCTCCGTACAGATGGAAACTTAGGACATGTGGCAGCAGCAGTATATTCGCCTGTTACAGGTATCTCGCTTGATGTGTATACGACAGAACCGGGTATGCAGGTGTACACGGGCAATATGTTGGATGGTTCACGAATGGGTAAAGGCCAGATTACTTATCATAAGCAGACGGGCATTTGCTTAGAACCTCAGCATTACCCCGACTCACCGAATAAGCCGGAATGGCCGACAACAATCTTGGAGCCAGACACTAAATATACAAGCACCACGATCTATCAGTTTGGTATTCAGCATTAAGCATTCAACCTATCTGGGTTAATAGAAAGCGATGTAGATTTTATCTCATCGCTTTTTTTATGTATTACTGATTGATACGATTATGCAAAAAAATGAGACAATTTAACAGATTAATGCAACCGCCTTTCTCTAACATTGTATCAGCAATTAGAACTCGAAAATAGTGATGATGAAATAACGCCGACTAACTAGGTAAATCGAATAATCACACTTGTTTAAAAAAAGATATAAACGTTGCGTAAGAACGGTAGCAGCTTTATTTACCGCGTTTATGCTTCGTCTGCAGAGGGAGTAATAATACAATTATATAACGTAAACTAAATATTTAATTAAAGAACATCAGGAAATAATACAAAGAACCAATAGTAGTACTATAGCTAGTATGTAGAATAAAATTTTAACCAATATAAAATGTATATGAAAGTAGAGAAAATGAGTAAGAGGTGGAGGTCATTCCATGCAATATGGCTCTCCATGGTAATGCTTTGCTTTGTGCAGTGTAAGGAGAGTAGTGATGAAGATTCTGTTGTAGATTTTGATCCTTCGAAACCGGTCACCGTGACGGATTTTCTCCCGAAAGAGGGAGGGGCAGGGAGCAATTTGATCCTTTATGGTGATAATTTCGGCAGCGATCGTTCCCGCGTTAACGTAGTTATCGGTGGCAAGCAAGCGCCCGTCATCAATGTAAAGAATGGCACGTTGTATTGTACGGTCCCACAAGGAGCCTTTGATGGCGATATAAAGGTTTCCGTATTGGATAGAGGAGGAGAAGAAGTGGCGCGTACGGAGGCCAAGGAGGCGTTTGTTTATATAAAGAAATTGTTGTCTTCTACCCTTGCAGGGCAGTTTTATGAGGTAACCAACCAGTTCGAAGAAAAGGAAGGGCCATTTGACGACTGTGGTGGGTTTGAAAAAATGAATTGGTTCGCATTTGATCCGCAAAATCCTGATCACATGTATGTAGTGGCAGAGGATAAAAATGCGAGACTAGTAGATCTGAAGAACGAATACGTCAGTTATTTTCGTACTGGATTACCACGAGTATCTGCCATCGCTTGGCGGATAGACGGCAACCAGGATTTGATTGTTCCGGAAAATCATGCTAGTGATACGAAAGTGGCACATCATATTTTCTCGAGAGCGAACGGCTTCAAGGCACCGGGAAATCCTATTCCCGTAAATGCACGTGGTGTGAATGGTCTTATGGTTCATCCTAAAAATGGTGAATTGTATTATTCTGGTTTCCGTGCGAATAGCATCTTCCGGTACGACTTTGAGGAACAGAAAGTCGTAGCGGCGTTTCCAAGTGCATATTCTGCAAATGCCATATTCATGGTCGTTCATCCTTCGGGAGACTATGCTTATTTAACCAATTTTGAACGGAATTATATTATGAAGTCTGAATACGATTACGAACGGAAAACGTTTAAAAATCCTTATCCTATTGCGGGAATGCCTGGGCAAGCTGGATACGCGGATGGAGTCGGGACTTTTGCACGTTTAAATCGTCCTGTTCAGGGTGTTTTTGTGAAGAATCCGGACTATGAAGAACAAGGCGGTGAACAGTACGATTATTATTTCTGTGATATGAATAATCATGCTGTCCGGAAGGTGACGCCAGAGGGTCGGGTGACTACTTTTGCGGGGCGGGGTAACAACGGTACTGCTGGGTATGCCAATGGCGATTTACGTGCGGAAACACGTTTCGATCAACCGGCAGCGATTGCATATGATGAAGCTCGAGAGTGTTTTTACATAGGAGAGCGTGGTAAAAATAAAGTCATCCGGAAAATCGCGAGAGAAACCGAAGACGACGCAATTCCTGAAAACGAAGAAGAACCAACCGATAACGATTAATGATAAATTATGATGAAGAAAAACTTAATATTATTATGTGTCATCTTTCTAGGTACCGTCCTTATCTCCTCAGCACAGGATCAGGCGGCTCAGGAAGAGGTAACGATAGCGGGGATCGTCACGGATGACGGGAAGAATCCGCTGATCGGTGTGAATGTTTCTGTTAGTAATGCACCAGGACTAGGAGCAATTACGGACGTTGATGGCCGCTACAGCTTAAAATTAAAACGCTATCAAACACTAGTTTTTACCTATATCGGTTACGATAAGGTCGAAGTACTGTTGAAAGAGCAGTCACAAGTTAATGTCGTGATGAAAGAATCCGATGCCAGTGTAATCAACGAGGTCGTCGTAACCGCTACCGGGAATGAACGTAGAATTGCGGTAACGGGGGCGATTACGACGGTAGACGTGGAGCGGCTAAAGAATAATCCATCAACATCGATGGCAGATGCTTTGGCTGGCGAAGTACCTGGAATCATGGCGATGCAATCCTCGGGTAGACCAGGCGAAGTTTCGGACTTTTGGATTCGTAGTATTTCCACGTTTGGGGCTAGTAGTGCCGCGTTGGTTTTAGTGGATGGTTTTGAGCGGGATATGAACGAGATCAATGTGGAAGATGTCGAGTCTTTCACCGTACTCAAAGATGCTTCTGCCACCGCCATTTATGGAAGTCGCGGTGCGAATGGAGTCGTATTGATCAATACGAAAAAAGGGAAGGACGGTAAGGTAAACATCAATGCACGCGCGGAAGGTTTTTACAGCCAGTTTACCAAACTACCCGATTTTGTTGATGGTTACACGTACGCATCCATGGCCAACGAGGCGAGAACGACAAGAAACCAAGAGCCATTTTATTCTCCAACAGAATTGGAGCTTCTACGGCATGGGTTAGATACGGATCGTTTCGCGAACGTCGATTGGATGGATGTCCTGATGCGGGATGCCGCTTGGAGCAAGCGTAGTGTTCTAAGCTTCAGTGGAGGTGGAAAGACCGCCCGGTATTATGTTTCCGGCAGTTATCAGGATCAGCAAGGGATGTACAAAATCGATGAAGCGTTAAAAGATTATAATACCAATGCGGGCTTTAAAAGATACACCTATCGTTTAACAGTCGATATGGATATTACGAAAACCACGTTGTTACGAGCAGGTGTTTCAGGGTCCCTACGTACGCAAAATGATCCCGGGGTGGGGAGTGACGCTATTTGGACGGCTTTAATGGGATACAATCCGATTATGGAGCCCTTAATGTATTCTAACGGTAAGATACCGGCATTTGGCGACGATGGAGGTGATCGATTTAATCCCTGGGTGCAGGCCACCATGACTGGATACAACGAGAATTGGCAAAATAACATCCAGACAACTCTAAATTTGGAGCAAAACTTGAACTTTATCACACCAGGTCTTCGATTTATAGGACGTTATGGTTACGATACCAAGAACTGGAATAATATCAGACGCTATAAATTTCCAGAACTATGGAAGGCAAATCGTTACCGGGATGTCAATGGCGATTTATTGTTTGAGCGCATAAAAGAAGAGCAATTGATGACCCAAACATCAGGTTCAGATGGTGAAAGACGGGATTTTTTCGAGTGGGATTTAATCTATAACAAGGGGATTGGTAAACATAATTTTGGTGCGATAGCTAAATATATGCAATCCTCACTGGTATTTACTCAGGGAATCGGATCGGATTTGAAAAATGGTATTGCACGGAGGATACAGGGATTGTCTGGACGTGTGAACTACAATTATGACCAACGTTATTTCGTAGACTTTAACTTTGGGTATACGGGATCAGAGAATTTCCACCGGGACTATCGCTTTGGCTTCTTTCCAGCTTTTTCCGGCGCATGGAATGTGGCCGAAGAACCCTTCCTAAAAGATGCGGATTGGGTGGATATGTTTAAGATTCGGTATTCGCATGGTAAAACAGGAAACGATCGGTTAGGATTTGGTAATGGGGTGCGTTTTCCTTATTTATATAATATTGAAACGATGTATGCCCGAAATGACGCTGGTGATATTATTTATGATAATGGTATCCCAAGGCCTGCAGGAGGTTATAATTATGGTGATTATAGTGCAAACAATATTTGGTCGGGCATGCGTTATACATCGATATCTTCTCCTGACGTCTCTTGGGAAATAGCAACAAAGAAAGATCTAGGTATTGATTACTCGTTTCTGAATGATCGCATTAATGGTGTGGTAGATTTCTTTTATGAAAAACGGGAGGGAATTTATATGCAACGTAATTTTCTGCCGGGCTATGTGGGGCTGGAAAGCGGGACAAATCCTTCTGCTAACGTTGGGGCGGTCGAAGCGCGCGGCTTCGATGGTCATATTGCTTTCAAGCAGAAGGTGAATGCGGTAGATTTTACATTGCGCGGTAACATCACCTATAGTAAGAACGAAATTTTAGAAAGAGACGAACAGAATACCATATATGATTATTTGCTGGATAAAGGTCACCGGGTGGATCAGGCAAGAGGACTGATAGCACTAGGCCTTTTTAAAGATTATGACGATATCCGCAATAGTCCCAGACAAACCTTTGGCGAAGTCATGCCGGGTGATATCAAATACAAAGATATCAATGGTGACGGTATAGTAGATAACGCGGACATCGCGTCGATTGGGGCAACTACACGACCAAATTTAATCTATGGTTTCGGGGTTTCAGCCAATTGGAAAGGCATTGATATCAACGTACACTTTCAGGGGGCCGGAAAGTCTAGCTATTTTATTGAAGGCACTTCGGTGTACATGTTTCAGCTAGCTAGCGGCTGGGGGAATATACTCAATGATCTCGCGCAAAGCAATCGTTGGATATTAGGCGAAAATGAGGACCCAAATGCCGAATACCCGCGGTTAAGTCAAGGGGGTAATTCCAATAATTATCGCAGATCTACGTTTTGGATTCGAGATGGTTCGTACATACGTTTAAAGCGGTTAGACATCGGGTATTCTCTACCAAAAGCGCTGGTGAGCAGAATACGTGTGAATAATGCACGGCTTTTCTTTGCAGGTACAAATTTATTAACATTTTCACCTTTTAGTCTGTGGGATCCCGAATTGGGGAACCCGACTGGAAAAGTGTATCCGTTAAGTAAAACCTTGGCTTTTGGTGTAACCGTTAATCTATAACGAAATAAAAAAAATGAAAAGAATAACTATACTATTATCCGTTGTTGGGCTAATTCTTATTGCCGGCGGATGTAAAAAATATTTAGATTCCGATTACCTTTTTGATGAACGCATGACGACGGAGGATGTTTTTAGTAACCGGGATTATACGGAGCGTTGGTTGGCACGGGCATATTATTTCTTGGGAACAAATGCCATGCAAGATGTCAGTAGCAAAAAGTCGGTCATGTTTAACTTTGCCGACGATATGTATTACGGTGATGAGAATGATGAATACGCGCGGTGGCGGAAAGGACAATATGACGAAAACGGGCTTAGTGGAGAGAATAAAGGGATTTGGGGCACCGGTTACCAAGGCATCCGACAGGCAACGGTTTTTATAAATAACATTCATTTAAATCAAGAATTTTCAGATTTTGAACGCGAAGACTTGAAGTCACAAGCACGTTTTCTGAGAGCCTACTTTTACTGGGTACTGCTTCGTACGTTCGGTCCTGTGCCGATACTTCCGGATGAAGGAATTGATTATACCAAAAGCTACGATGACATTGCGTTACCGCGGAATACGTACGAGGAATGTATTAATTACCTCGCAGATGAATTGGTGGAAGCGGCCAAGGCACTACCCATGTCGCGCGGTATCCAACAGATTACGAGACCCACACGTGGAGCGGCCTTAGCGCTCCGAGCCAGAGTATTGTTATTTGGTGCAAGCCCGCTTTACAATGGAAAAGCACCGGCCGATGTCGCAGCGGCATTGGTAGATAAGCAAGGAAAACCACTATTGTCGACGACTTATGATGAGTCCAAATGGGCCCGTGCCGCCGCCGCGGCAAAAGATGTGATGGATCTTGGTCGTTATCAGCTGTATGTTTCTTACAGAAGGACTACAGGTGATATCGCTTACCCTGCTACCGTTACACCACCGTATGACGCACAATTCTCCGACAATAATTGGCCTATGGGCTGGCGTGATATCGACCCTTTCGAATCGTATAGGTCGCTGTTCAATGGAACTGTTCCTGCTTTTCAAAATCCGGAATTGATTTTTACACGCGGGCAGAACCAAGGTGGCGAAAATATCAAAGTGATGGTGATACATCAATTGCCAAGATTAGAGGGCAAGGGATACAATTCTCATGGTATGACCCAAAAACAAGTGGATGCTTACTACATGAACGATGGAAAAGATATACCCGGCATGAATGATATGTATGCAGGCAGAGCTAATTATGAAGGGCGATACAATACCGAAGCTCGACCTTCTGGCCTGGTTAAGCAAGAGGAACTTTCCAGCTATCCCGAATTGGGTCCTTTGGGTGTCGATGTACACAAACAATATGTTCAACGGGAGCCCCGTTTCTATGCCTCTGTTGGTTATAATGGCGCTACATGGCACTTGTTAAATGGAGAAGCTAGTAAGGAAGAGGTTAACAATGTGCAGGTATTTTACTATCGAGGATACGCCAACGGCTATAAAAATACAACTTATTGGCCAAGAAGCGGCGTCGGTGTTAAGAAATATGTACATCCAAATGATATTAGTAACACGACCGTTACTTCGTATGACGTTTCGCGTATTGAAGATAAACCTGACCCAGCCATCCGGTATACTGAGGTTTTGTTGATCTATGCAGAAGCGTTAAATGAATTGAATGGAAGCCATACGGTTGAAGCGTGGGACGGCAGTAAAACACATACCATCTCGCGAAGTGTTGCGGAAATGAAACAAGGTATCCAGCCTGTTCGGATTCGTGCGGGTGTACCAGATTATTCGGAAGAAGTTTACAATGATGCAGATAAGTTCCGTATCAAATTGAAACGAGAGCGACAGATCGAGATGTTCGCCGAAGGGCACCGTTACTTTGATTTACGTCGATGGGCGGATGCACCGGATGAGGAATCGGCACCGATATATGGTTGTAACGCAATGGTAACAGATGATAGGAAAGAGCTTTTCCATACGCCAGTAGCTATTCCGTCCTTACCATCCATCTTCACGTTGAAAATGTGGTTTTGGCCGATCCATTGGGATGAGTTGAGAAGAAATAAAGAACTGACGCAAAATCCAGGCTGGACAATGCCGGAATAATAAATTTATAATCTCGAAGATATGATGAAGAAGATATATATATTATTTTTAGTGGTCACGGGCTTCATTGGTTTCGTGTCCTGCAACAATGAATGGGAAGACGAACAGTATGAACAGCTAGTTTCCTTTAAGGCAGAACCGAATACACAAGGGGTAGCCTGGACCTATGTCCGTTATAAGCCCGACGGAAAAGTTACATTTCAACTACCGATTGTGGTAAGTGGGTCTACACCCAACACGCAGGATCGTGTTGTCCGTATCGGATTGGATCGCGACACCTTAGCGACGCTTAACCGTGAGCAATTCGGGCACCGGGAAGAGTTGTTTTTCCGGGAGCTACCGAGTAGTTTTTATAGTATGCCGGAAACGGTTACCATACCAGCAGGGGAGAGTTTGGTGACGATACCTATCGAGTTTTCCTTGGCGGATATCGATGAAGTGGAAAAATGGGTACTACCACTGCAGATCCTCGAGGATCCATCAGGAAATTATCAGGTGAATCCACATAAACATTATAAACGGGCCATGTTGCGGATTACACCATTTAATACGTATTCGGGTGTGTATAGCGGCAGTTTTTATAAAATATACCTGGAGGACAACAAGAATGAAGCCTTGACCATAAATGAGCACCGAGCTTATGTCGTTGACGAAGAAACCATTTTCTTTTATGCAGGTACGCGTGATGTTGATTTTCTCGATCGTAAATACTATAAAGTATTTGTTAAGTTTTTAGAGGAAGGTCAACTCGAAGTATGGAGCGACAATGCGGAGAACAATGCGTTTAAACTCATCACTGAACAACCTATTTATTATACCATGGAAGAAGAGTGGGATGCCGTCAAACCATATTTAAAGCATGTTTATATTACGCTTTCATTTGCCTATTCGTTTGAAGATTATACATCCATACCGGGTTTACGCGTGAAGTATTCTACGGATGGCACATTGTCTATGCAACGTGATTTGAATACGCTTATTCCAGACGAAGATCAACAGATCCAGTGGTAAAAGATAGTGCTGCTTGTCTATAGGGCTATACATCAAAATAGTATAGCCCTATATCACTATTTCTAAAATAATTTTCAAAAACCTATATGAAAAAATCAAAACGACTATTAGCCGGATACCTTATTGTAACGGCTTTTTCGCTCATGAATATCGCCTGTAAGGAATCAGAAAATAAGATTAAAGATGGTGAAATCACACAATTCACCGTGTGGGATCAGAATTCAACAAAACATGAGCTCCATGTAAATAATGTGAAGAATATCATCAGTAACAAAGAGACTTTTCCAATTAACGTAAATCTTACTCGATTAGTTGCAGAATTCAAAACAAACCATGCAAATGTTGTCCTTAAGGTTAACGGTGAGCTGCAGCAAAGTGGCAAGACACGAAATGATTTTACGAAAGAAATAATCTATGACCTTTTTGTCGGAGAAACAAAGCAACGTTCCTATGCAGTTAATATTACCAAAGGTGTCATGGTAAATTCCTTTCGGGCGTTTAGTTTTCCTGAAAAAGAAATGGAAAATTATCAGCCTGTTATAAATGAAGAGACAGGCGATATTTCTAATGAAAATGAAATTCCTAAGAACATAAATATCAGTGATTTGGCACCTTCGTTCACCGTAACGGAGAGAGGTGCAACCGTCAAAGTAAACGGCGTAAAACAAGTGAGTGGTGTGCAGCGGCATGATTTTACGAAACCTGTAGTATACACCATCGAGGGCGAAGACGGATCGTCACGTAGTTATACCGTGAACCTAAAACAGGGTGATTTTGTAGCCATTAAGAATCCTGTTATGTCAGGAAGCTATGCAGACCCTACGGTTATCCATGTCGGAAACGAGTTCTATACTTATGTGACTTCCGGCCGTGTCAGAGGCTATCGATCATCCGACCTCTTTAACTGGAGAAGCATTGGGCCACCAAGTGAAGTTTTCACCACAAGACCTAATTTTGTCGAGGTAGTCAGTGGAAAAGATGCCCCCGGTATGTGGGCTCCTGATATTAACTATTTTGACGGTAAGTATGTCATGTATTATTCCATCTCCCAGTGGGGCGAAGGCGCAAAATGTGGTATAGGTGTAGGCGTTTCGAACCTTCCACAGGGACCTTTTGTCCCACCTGCTGGTAACCCCAATGGAAAACTATTTATCAGTACGGAAATCGGTGTACATAATTCCATTGATCCGTGCTTTTATGAAGAGAACGGTAAGCGCTATCTGTTTTGGGGAAGTTTTAATGGGATATATATGACCGAACTAACGGCAGATGGGATGGCCATAAAAGATATGGGGCAAAAAACCAAAATTGGCGGTAAGGCCTTTGAAGCGACCTACATCCACAAACGAGGTAATTACTATTACCTATTTACCTCCGTAGGCGGTTGTTGTGATGGGGTTAATAGTTCTTACAAAGTTGTCGTCGGTCGCTCCCAGAACCTCGCAGGGCCTTACGTGAGCCGTGGAGGAGTGGATATGAATACCGTTGATGCTTGGGGGGCTACTGGTTTTGACCCGATCGTCTTGCAAGGCAATGATACGTATATAGGGCCCGGTCATAATGCACGTATTATCACCGATAAAAATGGCGTAGATTGGATGTTGTACCATAGTTATATTAAAGAAAACAACACGGTTGGATCTAGGAATTTAATGCTAGGTAAAGTGAATTGGGACAGTGACGGATGGCCTATAGTTGACAATGGAACGCCTTCTCCGGTATTGACAGAAATACCCGTGTTTTAGTAATAGGAAGAACGTAAAAATGCAATTATCATGATAAGTAAATATTTTGTTTTAGCGCTTGCACTGTTTTGGTCTTGCAAAAGCAGCAGCAATGTAGCACCTACCCAAAAAGAAGATGATAATCAGGAGATCGTTGTTGTCGCAAAAGTGTCCAACTTGATTGCAGAGGAGACGACGAAAAAAAACGAGCTAAAACTTAGTTGGAATAACCCTCCCGCCGCAGTCTCTATGATGATTTCCTATACAGAAGAAGGTACAGATAATGAGCATACAGTTACGCCTTATGTACAGGCAAGCGGTGCCAGTAAAAGTTCATATGTACTAAGATTGCCACGTTATGCTACCTATAAAGTTACAGTCGTCGCTATGGATAATTATGGGAGGAAGTCGGAAGCGCTTTCGGTTACAGCCACCCCAGCCGAGAACGATGCGCCAATATCCTATGAAGTTGTTGAAAATAAATTACCTATTGCGGATCCCTACGTCTTGTATCATAATGGTAAATACTATGCGTATGGAACACGTGTCAATGGTTTTGAAGTCTATATATCGGAAGATCTAAAACATTGGAGACGTAGCGAGCATTTGGCTCTATCTCCAGATAACTCTTGGGGAGATAGATGGTTCTGGGCTCCAGAGGTATATTACGTGGAATCTAAAAATAGGTTTTATATGTTCTATTCGGTAGATGAACATATCTGCGTAGCTTCATCTAGCCAGCCCGAAGGCCCTTTTATACAGCAAGTGAAACAACCTATTGTGAGTGAAAAAGCTATCGATACGAACTTGTTTATTGATGAGGATGGTACGCCTTACCTCTATTATGTACGCTTTACGGGTGGTAATGTGATTTGGGTAGCGGAAATGAACGATGATTTAACAAGTATTAAACCAGAAACCTTGACCGAATGTATCCGTGCACAAGACTCTTGGGAAAGAAAGCAAGGAACGATTGCGGAGGGACCATCTGTGTTGAAACGCGGTGATACATACTACTTGATGTACTCGGCTAACCATTTCGAGAGTAAGGATTACGCTGTCGGGTATGCCACGGCTACATCGCCCAAAGGGCCTTGGAAGAAGTACGAAGGTAATCCTATTTTAAGACGGGATATGCCCGCTGCTACCGGATTGGTGGGGACAGGGCATGGAGCTCCTTTCGTTACACCTGATGGTGGATTTAAATATATCTACCATGCCCATGCCAACGAAAACAGTGTAGGGCCGCGCACGTCTTATATCAACGATATGGAATTTTCCGCAGATGGTGTGATTCGTATTTTTGGTGATGCTATACATCCGGTGGTGGTGAAATAGTTTGATTCTAAGTGTTTTCACGATAGCGTTTACCTTTAATAAGAAGCAGCGTACGACAATAACTTCCGTACGCTGTTTCTTTTTGTGATAATTTCAAAGGTGCTATTTTGTACATGTACATGGCCCCGCCCACCATGTACTTAATGACTATGTACAGTGACATAGTTAACAAGTCCCTGTAGTCGTTGGTTTTGAACAGTATCAAAACGAACTTATTACCTGACATAACAAAAATGTCTTTTGAATGGTCAATGACCGCACGGGACTGTTCGGCGATGTTCCGTGCGTGGACGACGTTATCCTTGTAGCTGACGGCAAAGTCACGGAACATAATCAATAATTCACTTGACATGTCGACCTTGTTCCGGTACAAAGCAGACCTGTTACGTGCAGGTATTCACATGTACTGTGCAGGCATTCACATGTACATGTACAAAGGCACGAAGAAATACGCCGTCGCTGTTTTCCCGTACACCGACGTGATCTCGTCGTACGACTTGAACAGTACGCCGAGCAACGACACGGTTCTTTTGTATGGGATTGCGATACATTTGTCCACCGAGACCATCAAGTAGGCCTTCATGTTTATCTCCCTGTCCGGGATATTCGTTTTTCCCTATGCCGAAGCGAAGCTGCTGTCCATCATTCTCATTCTTTCGTGTGCCGGGAAGCAACTTCTGTGCGCCGACATGATTTCGGCATACGGCAACATGTTTGCCTTGAACAACGGAATGATCATCCCGTATGTCGACACGAAAAAGATAGCCGGAAGTTTCATCAGGTAGGGCAACGAAACGATGTCGGCGGACGACGACATGACCCTCCTGCCCAACGATATGACGCTTCCGTCCGCCGAAGCGATACTTCCGTCCGGGTTGCTGATGACGTTGTCGTCGTCATTAGTGACTATTTACTCTTCCAATAAAGCATTAACACACCATAGATAAGGAAACTGTCCGTGAAAATCACCTGTCCTGCGCGGGCGGTCATAATAATATTGCTTATCGTTCTTTTTGTTTGTACCAACACAAACCTCCGATACACTACCCCTTTCATCAACGTAATCTACCAAAGCTAACCACGCTTTACGGGCTGCCGGTGCATATTCTTTCGAATCCAGCCAACCTTGTTTCACGCCGGTGATGAACGCGTATGCAAACATGGCTGATCCCGATGTTTCTGCCCAACAATCCGCTTCATCAATCAATTGGTTCCACATACCATTCGGTTGTTGATATTGTTTTAAACTGGCCATCATTTTACGATATCCTTCCAAAATACGTGGACGATATTCGCTGTCCTCTGGTAAATAGCGTAGCAGTTCGGTCACACCTGCGGCCATCCAACCGTTACCGCGTCCCCAATAAAAGGGAACATCTGGTGCATGGTAAAACAATCCATTCGGGCGTTGTAGCTCATCCAGATAAAGCACCATTTCCTTAGCTGCACGGTCGATATATTTCCGATCGCCAGTTACTTTGTAAGCTTCGCTCTGCACGATGGTGATCATATACATGTCGTCTATCCACAGGCGTGTCTGCCAAGAATAGCCTTTATTAGCCCAAGCCTTTTCTTCGGCTTTAGCGTCCGCAGGCACTTCCCATTGCGTGTCGGCATAGGGTAACCCAAGGTCGATGTAACGCTTATCCTCCGTGATACGATATAACGTCAAAGGTAGACTACCGAACATGTTCAGATCCACATGGTTCTTAATCGGAAGTAATGCCTTGTCCTTGTCGAACAGCAGTTCAAAGCGATTTTTTAAATACGAGGTAAGATATTTGTCCTGCGTTAGTTCGGCAAAGTTGAGTCCACTTTTCCAATAAAACGTCTGCGGATAGCCTATCCACTTTCCAGCATGTAAGGCATTGCCCATATACACAAAACGATACGCGATAAGTTTGCCAACCTCTTCTGGAGCATAACCTTCGGGAAAGTCGGTCAGTTCTTTATGTTGGGCGAATGAGAACTGAAAAGTACAAATTGTCAATAAAAATAAAATTGTTTTTTTAAGCATCATATTGATTTTGGTAAAAGGATTATTTATTAATTTCTGTTTTTGGGATTATAGATAGCAACGCCTACCTGGCTATCGGCACAACCGTAGTATAGAAACCATTTGTTCTTAAAATAGGCAAGACCTTGGATAAACACCGTGCCGTCCGGGTATTGTCCACTTTTTTCGAACGGCTCGGTGGGCACAAAGAAAGGTGTGTCTAGCCGACCGATAACCTTCGAAGGATTATTGATGTCAAAGAGTACCTGTCCTGCAGCATAGGTGTTAGCCGTATAATTTGTATCTCTACCGGCACCACCTTTATTTTTACCGTTGTACAACACTAAAATACCATGTTCAGTTAAGAGAGCCGGAGGGCCACATTCGGTCAAATCACTGTCAAAATAACCTCGGCGTGGTGTGACCACCAAATCCAGATCGCCCTTTTCATTTAAGGTGGGGACCCAATTGATGAGATCGTCCGATGTAGCAATATTCATATAGCGCTCGCCCCAATACATCATGTATTTTCCATTGACTTTGGTGATGACCTGTTTACCATTTTCTAATTTGGTAACGACAGATCCCGACTTGCAGAATAAATCCTTAAACTTTCCGTTATGCGCTGTCTGGAAAGCAGGGCCGTGTTTGGTCCAATTCTTTAAATCGCGCGAAGTAGCCACGGCCAGGCGTGCCACCTTCCGATTCCATTGGGTATAAAGCATCACATATAGACCATCCGCTGTGACAGCAATACGCGGATCTTCACAACCGCCGGGCCATTCATTTTCTTTCTGTGCATCCTCGTCGGGATAAAATACAGGTTTCTTCTCCCGCTTCATGTGAATACCATCTTTACTTTCGGCAATCCCGATACGGGAGGTACGTTTGCCGATACCCATGCCGGATTTGTCTTCTCCGCGGTAGAGGACGTATATGCGATTATCCTTTACGACAGCCGCAGGATTGAAAATGTCACCCGCCTCCCAAGCGATTTCCTGTTTGCTCATTGGATCAAAGAAGGTGGTGTTTGGATCAGGGGAGATAATGGGGTTCACGCCCTCCGGCCGCACGAATGGGCCCAGAGACCAGTTATGGTGTATTTGTTGTGCTGGCGAATACAGTACAACAGATAGAAAGAGTAGGAGCAAGTGGAATCGTATCATAATATCGTTTATTGCGGTTTTATTTCTAAATTAAAAATTTTGTTGTGTTTTTTCTCCAGGGCAATTTTTATCGTGTATAATCCATCGAGTACTTTATTCAGCGGGACACTTTTGCCATTGAGCGTGGCTTGGTAATCGTAGGCATCATTCAAGCAGAAAAGCAGCGAGGAGGAATGCTCACCTTGGTCTGCAAACAATCGAAACTGGCCCTCAAATCCATTGTTTTCCGCATAGAATTTTTGTGCAAGTGGCCATACATTGAATCCGTGCGTCACGTTTCCAGGTCGATATAAGGAATTGAACCAATTCAGCACGGGCGAAGATAGTGCCCCAAACTGATGCCAACCACCGCCGTTTCCCGTTTCTACACTAAAATTTTCCCAACAGTTATATGTCGCTTCTGTTTCTCTTTTCCAAACGTCCAATGCCGTTTGCGCAATCTGTATCGCCTTTTCTGGTTCATCCAGATCCAACATGGTCTTCCAGATAAACCATTGATGTGGCATCCACACTCTGCCGTTCCAATACCCGTCTTTGTTGTAGTATGGTGCGGATTGATCGATTGCGGTAATGCCTTGGTCTGTCCATAAGTTATTTTTGCTGAAGATATGATCGACTAACCGTTTCTGCTGCTCAGGGGTACATATACCAGCAATTAATGGGCTAATGCCATCGATACCCATGTTGAAATTAACACCGGAATCATGTTGCAATATAGTCGTAGGTTCTCCCTGTTCATCATGTTGCACATAACCAAAATAACCGGATGTTTCATCCCACGACCAGGTTTGCAAAGCTTTGCTATATAGCTGGATATCTTCATCGTAATTTTTTATATCTTGTCGGTAGCCTAAATGCGTTGCCGCCATTTTCAGTAATTTGGCGAATCGGATCTGATGCGAGGTGTTGACGGTCGCCGCTGTAGATTTTGCCCGTTTATGTCTGTGCATATATACTTGCGGGCTGTAGTCGTCCCATCCGCCAGAGTTATAGAATATATCCCAGGTTTGTATCAAATTTGATTTAAGTTTTCGTGTAGACGAGCTTTCCAAGCCATTTAGATAGTCATAATAACGTTTCAGTCGTGGATAAAAGTACGCGAGGTACTCTTTATTTTGCGTGTCGTTCCACAGCTCATTAAAAAGATATGCTTGCACGGGTAGTGGAGTGCCGTGCTCTAAGAAGGCAGATTGCTCATTAACGCCCATGGTATAGGCATTGAGGCTCTCCAGTGCACGCCCTAAATTCAATTTGCTATAACCCAAACCGATGAAGCCCGCGTCCCAAGTGTAAAACGCGCTCCACCTCTTGCCGGGTGTCGTGTGTTTAAGATATTTATTGCCGGCAAATGTCGGATAGTTAACGTTGGTAAGCGTGGTTGCCGCCATAAGCTGCTGGCTGAAAATATAAGGTTCGCCAGCTTTGTTTACTTGCCAACGATCGGAGATAGCTGGTTGCTGCCGGTAAATTCTTTCGATAGTTGGCTCATCAAAATGAAAGTCTTTCATTTTGCGCAGCACCTCCTCCATGCTATTCCCATAAACAACATACGCGTACCGGTTTACCTCCTGACCAGGAGCAACAACTATCGGAGCCGCGTAAATATTTTCAAAGTAATCCCTATTGTTGCCGCCTATTTTTGATTTGTTGGTCGATCGGTGATCTTTTTTGATTAAATGATCAAGATGAGCTAATGCTTTGTCAGGGTTGTCGTCAAATAATATCCTCCGATCAGCAAGGCTATCGGTCCATAGTATACCATAGTACTCCTCTATATCGTCGTATTTATATATCGCAGCATGCCTTAAATCACTTTTGATTTCTTGCGGTATCCGATTGATGGATTCTTCCTGAAATTTGATGTGTTTTATTTCATCTTGCTGCAGGAGCATGAATCCGTCTAACGCAATTTTGCCTTTGTTTAAGGTTTTTAGCGTCAAGTTCAGCGCACCATTTGGTATATCTTCGACAGCGATTGGTACTAGGGAGTACCCCTTTGTATAAGGCAGGGTCGCAGTTGTGCCGGTGTTATTGTTGAGGGAGATGCTTAGCTGCGCGTCATCCTGATCAACCGAACGGTAACGGATCAGCAGGACACCGTGCTGCAGATTTCGATCGTTTTTCAGGCTATAGGTGAGCTGCTCGCCCGAATTTTTTCCCGTTACAATGGCCGTTTTACTGGCGGCATTTTCATCTCTAATCTGACCTCTTAACTGTCCGTCGTAAATCAAATTGTAGTTAAAGGCTTTAATCGAATCTGTAAAGTCCAGATAATCGGAAGCTTGATTAAACACGACATCATGAGGTTTGATAATGGCCATCCTTTTTTGGTAAGGGTACTGGATCGAAGCGAAGATGTTGAGTGCCATGCTGCGGGTACGGTCTGTATTATTTACATAAGCCGCCCGAATAAGACGACTGTTTTCGTCTACTTTGCTAAACGAAACATCGCAGTATACCTGGTCTTTCCATTCCAGCTGAAACCTATAGGCAAAATAGGAAAGGTCTGCTGAGGCATCCCACGGATGATAACCGGACTCCCGTTGCGTGCTGGCCAATGGTGTGACGTTTCGAAAATAGAGCGAGGGCTGTACCACCACATCAAATCGAATACCGTCATTTTTTGCAGGCACATGCGATATGCCGTTAAATTTAGTGGAATAGGGACCCCATGCCGGTAAAGCCATGTCGTGTGTGTTTTCCAGCGACTGGGTAAAGCCCGGTACCCACGCTTCATAGATAGTGGGTGCGGGCTGGGCAGAAAGATTTGTCACCGATGTCAGCATCAGTATGGTAAAGGATAAGTAGTCTAATAGTGACTTTATCATACTTGTCGTGTATCGTTTCGTCTCATTTTATAGTCCTGTAATGGGTATCCATTTCGTTGTGCTTGTTCCACTCGTGCTTGTCAGGGCATCTTCGCCATTTTCGCTATCGTGAAGAGCGAAATTCACCAATAATCGTCCCGATTTGATTGTTAACTTGGACCGAGGAATAGATAATTCCACTATATAGCCGTGATCACGGTCGAAGTTGGCGTCAAGCGTACCTTTGAAGTTGGATTTAACATTTGCATCTAGACCGCCATTCGTCCATCCACTGGTGTACATGGAGGTCTGTTTCAACCCATCATATGCTACTTTGAGTCGGTAGGCTCCTTCACCCAAGACGTCCTTGTCTGCAGCGCTTATATAAATCATGGCGTAGTCATCCTTGGAAAGCATGTGGTCGAGCACCTCGACTAAGAAATATACACTGTCATTATTTGCTGCTATGCGGAGCGTGGCTTGTGCCTGTGATTTTTCACCTACAAAAAGCGCTTCGTCGGTATTTTTCCAGTCGGCATTGTCACCATCTACTTCAACGTTTCGCTGTACAGCATGAATACGATGATTAAGTATAAATTTAGCTAGTGTAACTTCGCCTTTCCCGGTGTTTGGCATCACACCGATAATTTGGTGACTATCCTCTAGTTCCAATGAACCCCAATACCCACTGGTGAATACAGAAGGAGAATAGTTTTCACCGAAGTTACGTGCTTTTGCATCGCCCATCTTGAGATGAAATCTGGAATTGTGGTTGTATGAAAGAACGGTCTCTCCCGATGGGAACTGTCTAAGATAGGGAGCGCTACCTGCGAAAGCAAGGTCATTGCGATCTTCAGGACCTTCTTCATCCACGGAAAGATGCTCCCATTGACCGTCTTCGCCAGAGTAGGCAAACGATATGTGATAACCACCAATATTGGCTTCAAGTGCAGCCGCCAGTTCGTTGCTCTCGTTTAATTTGATCACGGAAGGCATTTGGTTATTAAAATATGTATTTCCGTCCTTCACGTGTTTTGTCCGTAGCACGTAATAAGGATCTGAACCGAAAGAAGGTGTCCAGGTGTGGCCATTGTCGTTGGACACAACCATGGCCGTACCGGTGTCTGTTCCTTCAATAAGGGTACGATCACTATCCGTAAAATAACAGTGGATTTCACCCGAAGGTAACTGCAACAAATAGGGTTCCCAGTTGACGCCTTGATAAATCTCTATGGGTTCGCTCCAAGTTTTTCCGTGGTCTGTGCTCCGTCGCAACGCAAGGCCGGCATCGAGCGGCCTCTCCCGGTAACCAACATTGGCACGGTATGAAGCTACCGCTACGATATCCCCGTTAGCTAATACGAGCGCGTCGCAGGTCGCGAATCGACGTTCATTTTCTCCGCCTTTGCTGTCGACAATCCTATAATTCTGATAGATTTTGCCTTTTGGTGTCCATGTCACCAAATCATTACTAAGGGCGTAATCGCAACTCGCACCGATGGTTTGCGGAGCATTGTGGTAAAATAGGATATAAGTCCCATTGGCCAACTTTTTAATACGTGGATAACGCGGATTATCAACACCAAGACCAGTCTTACCGATGCCGATGTAACTTCTGTAATTCATTTTCAGGGATGAACGAGAGGTGAAATCAGCATGGGAATTGAGAACTGGCGCTCCTTGATTGAGCTGTTCGATAGGTGTGATCTGCAAATCTATTACCGGACTTTCAGGATCACCTTTCTTTGGTTCTTCTGGTTTGGGTTCATCGGGTTTCTGTGGATCAGCTCCTTTCTCACATGCCGCCAATAAACAACATACCGTAGTGAATAAAAGGCCCGTTTTGATTATACTTTTCTTCCAATTCATAACTTCTGCTGTTAGTCCATGCTATTTTCCCAGTAGAGCGGCCGCACACCAAAGATAAGGCGCCTGTCCATGAAGATCTCCCGGATTACGTGGGCGGTCATAGTAGTATTGCTTATCGTTCTTTTTTCCCGTTCCGATGCAAATCTCTGTCACGTTGTTGCGATCGTCAATAAAAGGGATCATCGCTAGCCAAGCCTTACGAGCTGCTGGGGCATATTCTGCCGCATCTAACCAGCCTTCCTGCACACCGACAATAAAAGCATAGGTGAACATGGCTGTTCCAGAAGTTTCTGCCCAAAATGTCGGTTCATCAATCAATTGGTTCCAC
The DNA here is from genome assembly GCF_014692515.1 of Sphingobacterium micropteri. Taxonomy (GTDB): domain Bacteria; phylum Bacteroidota; class Bacteroidia; order Sphingobacteriales; family Sphingobacteriaceae; genus Sphingobacterium; species Sphingobacterium micropteri. Next base: position 87,371 of record NZ_JACOIK010000006.1, read on the forward strand.
ATGCCGCTTGGTTGCTGGTGTTCTTTCAAGCTTTTCATCATCTTTAAATAGCCTTCCATGATACGGGGACGATCTGGATGGTCTTCGGGCATCATGCGCATAAGATCGGGCATACCGACAGCCATCCACCCGTCTCCACGTGCCCAATAATAGGGTACATCCGGAGCATGATAGAACAATCCGTTCGGGCGTTGCAACTCATCTAGATACATCACCATTTCTTTGGCCGCGCGGTCTAGGTATTTCTTGTCACCGGTCACTTTATAGGCTTCTCCTTGAACAACAGTAATCATGTACATATCATCGATCCAGAGACGTGTCTGCCAGGAGTACCCCTTATCTGCCCAAGCTTTCTCCTCTGCTTTGGCATTTGCGGGAACTTCCCATTGGGTATCTGCATACTTTAACCCTAATTCTTTGTAACGCTCATCCTTATTGATTTGATAGAGTTTCAGTGCGAGACTTCCGAACATATTGTAATCCACGTGATTCATAGGAGGAAGCAACGCTTTTTCATACGTGAAAAATGGCTCGAACTTATTCTCTAGTTGTTTAATGAGTTTTTTGTCATCTGTTTTCAAGGCGTAGTCCAACGCCCCATTCCAGGCGCAGACGCTAGCGTAATGCATCCATCTCCCGGCATAAAGGTCATGTCGACTACCGACAAAATGATCGGCTAGCCGTTTTCCGACTTCCTTCGGTGTTGATCCTTTTGGAAAACTTTTTAATGAATTGTCTTGGGAAAATAGCAGTTGCAGCGAACATACTCCAACTAACAATAAAAATATCTTTTTTAACATAAGGTTTGTTTTTAGTGATTAGATTTAAAATTTTGTATCCATATTTATTCCAGAATCGCCTTGTTCTTTCATCCATTTTTGTAAGCGACTCGTATATTGTGTGATTAACGTTTTGTAAGCGGGTATTTCCGCCAAATTATTCAATTCATTCGGGTCTTGTTGCAAATCGTAGAATTCAATGGCTGGTTTGTATGAAATTCGGTTTGTTAATTTTGCTACTTCTTGATCTTGTTTTGCTTTCGCTATCCAAGTCGGCCATACCAATGTAGGATCTTTATCATTCATCATCCATTTGATAGAATAGGTGGCTTCCGGAAGGAGATTTAGAATAAGTTTATACTGGTTGTCGCGTATACTGCGCATCGGATAGGCTGGGCCTTCCGGAATGTTGTTGTGAATACCGAATGCTACGTCGCGGTGTGGTTTCTCTGGATGCGTCAATACCTTTTTGAAAGTTTTTCCATCGAGATCACTAATGGCTTTTCCCCCCGCAATATCGACAAGGGTAGGTGTAATATCTTCGTATTGTACGATCGCATCCGTTTCTATTTTAGCCTTCACTTTTTCTGGCCACCGAACGATCATGCCACTTTTCTGTCCATAGTCGTACAGCCCCCATTTACCGCCAGGAAATTGCGGCCCTTGTTCTCCTAGAAAAATAACGATGGTATTTTTATCCTGACCAGTCTTTTCCAACATCGCAAGAATATCGCCGACCTGATTATCTAAGCGCCTGACCTCCGCCAGATATTTACGAAACTCGGTACGGCTTTGTTCTGTATCTACCCAGTGTGCGGGTAGTATCAATTCCGCAGGGTTAAATTCACTTGGGTCTCCTACAGTCCACGGTGCATGCGGATTGTTACTCATAATGAATAGGCAATACGGCGAACCTTTTGTGATATAGTTTTGAACACTATCCAAAAAATAGACATCTGTCTTAGAGACACAATTGGGTTCAAAACCATCTACGCGGTCGAAAGGAAAGATCGCTTTTGGTTTCGTCATATGATCTTTTCCTGTGAGCCCTACGCGATATCCCAAATCCCCAAGATAATGAACAATACTTTTTAGTCCATCGTTCACAGGTTTGTGATTTTGATAAGCTCCATGGCGTGCAGGATATAAACCTGTCAATAACGAAGCTCTCGTGGGAATACACATCGCTTCCGAAGCAATCATGGAATTGAACTTTAGTCCTTCCGATGCAAGGCGGTCGATGTGCTTTGTCTCTAAGTTTTTTCCACCATAACAACTAAGTTGTTGAACATCAAGGTCATCCGCCATGATGATGATAATGTTTGGTCCGTTAGGATCATGGGACGTATTATTGACGTTTTGCGCAGAAGCTATTTGTAGATGTGTTACATATAGAAAGGCGAATAATAGGCTTTGAAGCCTATTATTCGTTCCGATAAAATTTTTCATATGATTATAAATTAATCTCCTGTGCTGTCTTCGTCGGCCACCGCTTCTTCCCACGTTTCCCATTTTGGTGTTGCTGGATCGTAGCCATCATAGCCATAGTTTTGTGCTAAGCGTCCTTTACTATTGGCGGTGATTGCGGAGTTGGGGATTGGCCAATGCATATTTTTTTTGTCCATTCGATAATGTGGATTACTATTACCAGGGGCATTGATCTGTATCGGACCCTTATTGTACATACTATAATGGACAATGCGTTGATACCAATAGCTACCGCCGTTCGCATCAGTTCCTTGCTGTTTGTCATAGTTTTCCAATGTATAGGTATTTCCCCATTCATCGGGTCTGCCGCTTCGAGCCAAGCATAGTGATACACGTTTCAATTCGACATTACGCCATTCTTCCCAATACAATTCGCGGGCGCGCTCATTCATGATATCGCCGATCGTTACCGCACCTGTGTAAAGTTCGCTGCATTGTGCACGTTGTCTTATTATGTTTAGGTCATCCTTGATCGTCGGGTCATTGGGGTTAATATAAAATTTAGCCTCAGCCCTTAGGAGATATGCTTCTGCTAAGCGGTAAAGGTACCAATCTGCATTACCACCATTCGTAGCACCGCGATACCCGTCGGAACCGACGATATTTGCTTCGGCGACGGGATCGTCTAAATATAACTTATAATGGGGTACATCGAACCAGCGACGAATAGTATCACTGCAAAGTAACTTTCCATTATCGTCGAATAGTGTCAACGGAGTTCCGAACGCAGAAGAAGCTTTATTATTGACGCGATAATCTTCCATCCGAACCCAATTACCGGTTTCGGAGCTGTGACGTAAATCGGTTTCGTCCATTACACCGTTTACCATCCAAAGGTTGGTCATATGAAAACGTGTAGGACGAAAAGTTCCTATACCACGACCCATGGCGCGCATGTAATCGTACTGTCGGTTATAATCGGGTGTTTCGCGACGTATATTCAGAAGCGCCTGACGTCCGTCTTTTGCCTGCACCCTATTGTCGAAAACGAAAGGGTATAAGATACGCATGGTCAACATTTTTACAAATGATTCTGCGTCGGATCCGCGGTTCGGCATCCCCATAATAAGCTCTCGGTTTGCGGAAATTAATTTATTTTCAGCACGGTGTAAATCCCAAATCACATTGCGGGTGATCGGCCATGTTTCCGGTTCGCCGCCATCGTTAAAAGTACCGAAAGTGTTAGTCATAAGACTATATCCAGATTGTTCAATCAGGATATCCGTTTGTTCTTTCGCTTTTTCATACTCGCCGATAGCGAGATAACACTTTGCTAAAAGCATGCGACAGGCTCCTTTATTAACCATACCAATAAGCCCGATTTCGCTTTGCTCGGGTACCCATTCGACAGCGAATTCCATTTGACTTGTGATCATTTCTAGGATCGCTTCGCGTGTTGTGCTCCGGTAATTTTGTTTAGGAACTTCGAGTAACTTAGTTACAAGAGGTACATCACCATATTGAAATACCAAACTTAAATACCGGAAAGAACGATGGAAATAGGCTTGGCCTTTAAACATATTTTTGGTTGCATCATCCAATTCCTGAACGTCGTCCACGTAATGAAGTATAGTATTTGCATTCCTGATACCTTTGTATGTTTCGTCCCAAAAATACCAAAGACTATTGGTTCTATCTAAATTGTTTTGGGTAGTACCATCATCACTAGTCGGTGTCAGCATATTGGCAACATCAGCCATCATATTACGCTTATCTGTTGCCGCAGCGACCATCAGTTCCGAAAAAATATATTCCGTGCCTAGTGAAAGCATTTCATTGTGATCTGTCATCCAGTACAGTTTTAGGTGACGATCGCAAATCGCCATTGTCGCCTCTATACCCGATCGTGTCGTAAAGGTAGTAGAAGGTTCATAAAAAGATAGTGGATCTGGATTTAGAAAGTCCCGGGAACAGCTACTGCCCAATAATGTTCCACCTATCAATAAGCCAAATGCAAAACGATTTATATGTGTTCTTATCTGCTTCATATCTCTTATTTCTTAATCTTCTAAAAAGTAAAGTTAAATCCAAGGGTAAACGTACGGGACGCCCATCTTGCATAGTAATCGTCGGGATTTACCTCCGGATCGCCATATTTCCAGTCCTGTGTCCAAAGCGCTGTATTGCGGATGGCACCAAATATCTTTATCCGATTGATATTATATGCGGATGTCCAGCGTTGCGGTAATGTATACCCTGCAGAGATATTGTCTAGACGAATAAACGATCGACTATATAATTTCTGTGCTCCGGCGGCTCCTGTTGGTCCAGTCGCTTCAATCCGTCCAAATTCATTAGTTGGGTTCTCAGGTGTCCAATATTCTTTAGCATGCAGATTAGCCAAGGCATATTGCATACGTCCACCATTATCATCGTTGTTTAGATAATTACCCGCTAATATTTTATGTCCCATGTACGAATAGAGCTGGAAAGAGAATGTGAAATCCTTCCATAATACAAATTCGTTGCGTAGAGACCAGTGATAGGGTGCGACACCTTCACCAAGAAATACTTTGTCGTTATTGTTGTAAACCGGAGTAACCGAACCGTCATCGTTCACAACGTCATCATCCGTATAGATATTTTCCACTTTTGGATCGCCGGGTTTCTGTCCGTATCGAGTCGCTTCATCAATCTCATGCGATTGCCAGATACCTGTTACCCGATAATCCCAAATGGTACTAATTGGCTGATTAATAAACCATTTGTTTTCTTCATCATCCATTTCTTTTCCGTCTTTATAATCATAATAAAGATTTTTTATCCTATTTTGATTGTAAGAAAAACCGAGCGTGGTTGACCACCGGAAGTTTTCATGCTCAATATTCCGCGTATTTAAGGCTATCTCTATACCTTTGTTTGTTACTAAACCTAAATTGGTATTAATTCTATTAAATCCAGAGAATCCAGCAAGACGCTGCTCCATAATCATGTCGTGTGTTCGCATATTGTAATATTCGAAAGTTCCCGATATGCGATCGTTAAGAAATCCAAAATCTAACCCAACGTTATATGCGGATGTCTTTTCCCATTCCAGATTCGGGTTAGCCAGTCGATCCATCATTAGGTAGCGGTATAATTCGAGTTGCCCAGAAGTGTTGAGGTAACCTTGCATCTTTCCTCCCCCTCGAGATAGGTTGGCTAGCGCCAGATACGGTGAGCCCAACGACCGATTGCCGTTCTTGCCATAGGAAACACGCAGTTTACCCGAATTCATGATGTGCTTCCATTTGTCAAAAAAAGGTTCATTGGAAAAATTCCAAGCTACCGCCAGCGACGGAAATATACCATAAGGGTCGGTGGAACCGAAGGCAGAATAGCCATCTCGGCGGACGGTGGCAGTCAGCATGTAACGCTCATCATAATTATAAAATAACCGAGCCATCAGCGCATCCGCAGTTTCGTGGGTGTCATTGCTCGAGTAGTTGCTGTCTTCTTTGCTTCCGAAGCCAACGCCGTGAAAGCCCAAAGCGTCAGAGGGTAAGATATTCCGCGCTTCTATTCGCTCAGACCAGTAGCGCAGTTGTTCTGCTTCTTGAACTAGTGTGACGTTAAAGCGATGCTTATCAGCAAAGGTTTGTTCCCAAGTAATAGTGTTGTTCAAGGACCAATCAAAACGTTTAGCTTGTTCCCTGTTAGCTCCGCGAGTTTTAGGATCCGATCCTGGTAATTCGGCTGACATAAAATACCGATCATAAAAGAACTGATAGCGGGGAGCCGCATTGAACGCATAAGAAATATTAAAGGGTAATTTGATGCGGGCCTGCAATATCGTATTGAATACGGTGTATCCTTTATCTAGTTCGAGAAACTGACGTTGAAAATCATAATTATATCCACGCTGGCTAAATTCCGAACTTAGCGGAAATTGTATTGGATTGCCCATTTCATCGGCATAGTCCGCATAAGGACTATTGCGCATCATTTGATCTATATCAATATCTACATTGCCGTCCGATCGGTCCTGAAAGTTGACGTTAGCGCCGAGCTCAAACCAATCCGTTACGTTGAAATTAACTTTCATATTGGAGCGTATTGCCCGATAATTGTCACTAACTAACGCCCCTTCATTCTTTAAATACCCCATCGAGAAATAATAATTTGCTCGTTCGGTGGCTCCGCTAACACTAGCGTTGTAATCTTGATCAAAACCCGTTCGAAACGTTTTGTCTGTCCAGTCTGTTACTTTGCCATTAATAAAATTGTCAAGCGCATTTCCTGTAAAGCCCAAGCGGCGTGCCCATATACTTAAATCGGATTCACCTTCGTCGTTGGTGCTATATGCACGCCAACCATCCAATGATATTGAGGATGGCAATTGGTCAGGACGCATAAAAAAACCCGGTTGACTAGCAAATACACCTGTTTGGTACGCTTCATACTCACCAGTTTCGGCGTTAACACCATACGTGTTTTTTGTCAACCAGTCTTGGCGATGCTGCATATAAGCTTCTGTATCCCATCTCTTCATGACAGAGGCAGGACCGGTAGCGCCGAAATTTGCTGTCACATTCACAACGGGTTTGCCCACCTTGCCCTTCTTAGTCGTGATAATAATCACGCCATTAGCGGCCTTTGAACCATAAACTGCGGCAGCGGAAGCATCTTTTAAAATATCGATTTGTTCAATATCGTCTGGATTTATTTCCGAGAGCTCACCATAAAAAAACATACCATCCATTACAATTAATGGGCTGTTATGGTTTCCATCCGTATAGACCGATCGTTGCCCACGTATTTGCAAAGAGCCTCCACCTTTTGCAGATGGATTAAACCCTGTGTTCACGCCGGGTGTGCCACGCAAGATATCTTGTACTGTCCTTGGGTTTTCGTTTGCAATCCGATCGGGTTTAATCTGTATAACAGACCCCGTTAAATCTTTTTTCCGCATCGTGCCATATCCCACAACGACTACTTCTTCCAGCGCATCGGTGCCGCTCGATAAAGAAACATTAATCACATTTTGTGATCCGATTTGCAGTTCCTGCATTTCGTAACCTATAAGTGTCACAACCAGCGTTTGTGCCGTACTAGGAATGGATAAGCTATATTGGCCTTGCTCATCAGAAGCTACGCTAAGAGAAGTTCCTTTAACCATGATGGTTGCACCTGCTAAAGGTGTGCCTTCCAAGTCGGTTACTCGGCCGCGGATTTCTTTGTTTTGTACATTCAGGTTTTCGACCCGTACGGCTGAACTTGCCGCCGATGTAGCATTCGGACTACTGACGGCAATCAAACAAAATAGGCAACTGGCCGATATCCATTTCGTTTTCGCCAACCAAAAATGGCGCTTAGTTTTGTAAGGAATTAACATAAGACTTATATTAGTTACATCTTTAAAACATGTTTATATTGGTTTCTTAACAGAAACTTAACAGACAAAGTTTGGTAATATTCAACGATAGAAATTGCTTGATTGTATCAATAAATTGTTGTTTTGTCTCAATCATAAAACATTTGCTTTTTACAGAATAGGGCTGTTTGATGATACAAAATGATTTCTTTTTGACTTGAAATGGTTACTTTTAATGAGAAGCGTTCCGCATTTTTGTCTCTGGCTTTTATAAATTTTTATATAGACCGCAGTGCTTTGTAGAAAGCACAATTATAAACGTATTATTTAAGCTTAACCTTGATCGTTATTAAATCAGTAGTATACATACGAATGAAGAAAAAAAGTAAAAAACTTATCTTGCCTTTTTTGTCAGTTATTTCCTCTTGTCTATATCTTGCTTGCGCAACCAGCACAGGCGGCCAGGGACAAGGTTATCGCCAAAAGGAGCCGGAGGTTAAAAATCAATTTACCAATCCTGTTTTTGAACCCATTCTGGCTGATCCCACTGTGCTGAGGGATCCTATTTCGGGAAGCTTTTATGCTTACGGTACCCAAGACGATTGGGGAGATGGAGCGGGAAGTAGACTGGTTCCTGTATTAAAGTCGCACGATCTGACCACTTGGGAAGTGGTGGGCGAAGCTTTTGAATCCATTCCTAGCTGGAAGAAAAGCGGAGGGATTTGGGCGCCAGAAGCGGTCTATCTGGACGGCAAGTATTTCCTATACTATGCATACTCAACCTGGGGCGATGCGAATCCAGGTGTTGGTGTGGCGACCGCAGACAAGCCGGAGGGGCCATTTAAAGATCACGGGAAAATTTTTGATAGTAAATCAATTGATGTGCCGAATTCCATCGACCCCTTTTTATGGGAGGAGAATGGTGAGAAATTCTTGTTCTGGGGGAGTTTTGACAATGGTCCTAAACAAGGTACCTTTGGCGTTCCTTTGCAGGGAGATGGCTTAGCCATTACGGATGCTAATTCAAAGTTTAAAATTGCAGCCGGAGATTTGGAAGCAGTTATAATTCATAAACGTGATGGGTATTACTATTTTATCGGTTCGCGTGGCTCGTGTTGCGAAGGAGTGCGTAGCACATACCATATGGTCGTCGGAAGATCCAAAAACCTGCAAGGACCTTATTTAGATAAAGAGGGACGTGATCTACAAGAGCGCGGAAATGGTACATTAATCTTAAAAGCAAATGATAAATTTGTAGGAGTCGGACATGGTTCGCGCATTGTAACGGATGATGCCAATCAAGATTGGATATTATACCATGGAATTGACGTAGAAAAAGGAAAAGTTTCCGGCGGCGCAAGCAGACGGATGTTATTTCTAGACAAAGTTGATTGGGTAGCTGGTTGGCCAATTATTAACGATGATATGCCGAGTACGAATGCACAGAATAAACCATATTTTAAGCAATAGAAAAATTGAGAAACATGAATAAATATTTTTTTACCGGAGTAGCGCTGCTATTCACCGTGATATCGTGCAATAACGGTAGCACGCAAAATCAAGATAAGAAAGAAGCCGAGGAAAAAACGGAGGTTTATGGATCTAATAACCCATTGGATGTCGCATTTGGCGATCCATTTATTGTCTATGATAATGAATCGGATATGTATTACATGTATGGAACCGGTGGTGTGAAAAACGGTTTCATGGCCTATTCGTCCAAAGATTTAAAGACTTGGGAAAAACGCGGTCAGGTCTATTCGTCAGATCAAGAGAAGTCATGGGGAACAAAAGATTTTTGGGCGCCAGAGGTATATAAACGCAATGGGAAGTACTATATGTTCTATAGTGCGCATTGGAAGAACAATCCGAACAACGAATTGGAAAATTATAAAATCGGTGTGGCTGTTTCGGAGAGTCCCACAGGTCCATTTGAAGATATGACGGGAGAGCCTCTTTTTGATCCGGGTTATCCCATTATCGATGCCAATGTTTATTTCGCCGAGGACGGTAAGTTGTATTTATATTATTCGAGATGCTGCTACAAACACGCAGTGGAATCCGAAATTGCAGATTGGGCGCGCGAGAAAAAAATGTTTAATGAAATCGAAGAAAGCTGGATTTATGGCGTGGAGTTAGCAGGTGATTTCTCTTCTGTCATTGGAGAACCGGTGCTCTTGCTTAGACCGCCTGTTTCCATGAGTGATCAACAAGCGGAATGGGAAAGCCGATCGGTAACTTCTGGTGAAGTAAACCGTAGATGGACCGAAGGATCCTATCTGATGAAGCATAACGATACCTATTACATGATGTACTCTGCAAATTTCTTTGGTGGAAAACACTACGCAGTGGGTTACGCAACAGCAAATAGTCCGCTAGGGCCGTTTCAGAAATCGGAAACAAATCCTATTTTACAAAAAAATACAGAAAGTGGCGGTATCGTATCGGGTACTGGGCATAATAGTGTGTTGAAAGACCGGGACGGAAAGATGTGGTGTGTATACCATGGCAGAACAAGTAAAACCGGCGACGATCGCTTGGTATTTTTAGATGAGTTGCAGCTAACAGAAAATGGAGAATTAAAGGTTAACGGACCCACGGTTAAAGCAGATTAAACCCCTTTAAAATTACAACGTTTTCGTAAATTAAATATTACGCGTGCAGAAACTACGTTCGATATTCTTTACATTTGACTTAATTGTAAGCCCGAAAGAATAAGATTGAATTTCTTGAAATCGGAAAAAATAAAGTACGCAATGAACAGAAAAGATTTTATAAAGATTTCATCGATTTTTGCTGCATCTGCTTTTATGCCTTTTTCTGAAGCTCTTGCTGGCCAAGCACTCCTTAGGGTGGGCTTGATCGGCGCGCACGGAATGGGATGGGCAAATTTAAATGCGATATTGAAGAATGCGAATGTGCGATGTACTGCGCTGTGTGATGTAGATGAGAATGTGTTGGAAAAACGTTCCGCTGAACTAGCTGAGCGAGGTATAAAAGTCAAAACATTTGTTTCCCACCAAGATATGTTGGCGGAAGATATAGTCGATGTGGTCATTATCGCCACGCCTGATCACTGGCATTGTCTACAGCTCATAGACGCCGTCAAATCGGGAAAGCATGTTTACCTGGAAAAGCCAATTGGTAATTCCGTACAGGAATGTGATTTGATGGTCAAGGCCGTTGATAACAGTTCAAGTATCGTGCAGGTGGGTCAGTGGCAACGAAGTCAGCAACATTTTCGGGATGCTATTGATTTCGTGCATTCGGGGAAATTAGGAAAAGTAAGAACGGTAAAGGCATGGTCCTATGTGGATTGGAAAAAAACTATTGACAAAAAGCCGGATGCGCCGGTTCCTGCAGGTGTACATTATGATCGATGGTTAGGTCCAGCACCTCGGAGACCTTTCAATCCAAATCGTTTCCATTTTGAGTTCCGTTGGTTTTGGGATTATGCAGGTGGACTCATGACCGACTGGGGCGTGCATATGCTGGATTATGCGCTACTGGGCATGAAAGTTTCCGATCCGATATCTGTTATGGCTTCTGGTGGTAAATATGCAGATCCAAATGGTGCTGCGGAAACACCGGATACCATGAATGTGGTTTATGAATTTGAAGACTTCAGTATACAGTGGGAGCACGCTTTGGGATTAGGGCTGGGACCATACGGAAGAAATCATGGTGTTGCTTTCATTGGTAACAATGGTACCCTGGTTTTGAATCGAGATGGCTGGGAGGTCATTCCGGAAAAAGGAAAAATGGAAGCGGTTTCCCTTCAAAAACCGAAAGACAATGGGTTGGACGTTCATATGCAGAACTTTGTGCAGGCGATAGCAAAGAGAGATCGTAACCTGTTGCATGCGCCTATCCACGTTGGGGCGCATATCGCCAATTTCTGTCAGATGGGGAATATTGCCTATCGGACAGGTGAGAAACTATATTGGGATAAGACGAAACATAAGTTTACGGACAAAAAGGCCAACAGTTATTTATTAGCAGAATACCAGAATGGATATAAATTGCCGAAAGTTTAGGGCGTTTAAAATAAAATGAAAATGAACACAGTATCAAAATTTTTAATTGCTGCGGTTGCAGGAATGATAGCTTACCAGCCTATACAGGTGGAAGCACAACAAAGTAAAGGAAAATGGAAAGACCTGTTTGATGGCAAAACACTACAAGGGTGGAAGCCAGTGGGCGGAAAAGCTCCGTATACCGTGGAAGATGGTGCGATAGTAGGAACGATGACCAAAGGTACGCCTAACTCTTTTTTGATTACAGAGCAGGAATATGGTGATTTTATCTTGGAGGTTGATGTAAAATTAGAGGGAGATAGAACGAATTCCGGTATCCAGACACGTAGTCATTACGATGCTAATGCAAATAATGGTGAAGGTAAGGTATATGGCAGACAAGTAGAGATTGATCCCTCCGAACGCGCATGGACTGGCGGTATCTACGACGAAGCGCGTCGTGGATGGCTCTATCCCTTGGACCTGAATGAGGCGGCAAAATCGGCTTACAAAGCGAATGAGTTTAACCGTATACGCATCGAGGCTATTGGTGATGAAACACGCACATGGGTGAACGATATTCCCGTATCCCATGTTATTGATACAATTGACAGAACGGGTTTTATAGGTCTGCAGGTACACAGCATCTCCGCTGATCTACACGGTAAGAAAGTATACTTTAAAAATATCCGCATCCAAACACAAAAACTGAAACCGAAACCCTTTTCCAAAGATGTATTTGTTGTTAACCTGAAACCTAATGACTTAAGCAGTGCGGAAAAGAAATCAGGTGTTAAATTGTTGTTTGATGGCCACAAAGCGGATCAATGGCGTAGCGTACGTGGCGATGAATTTCCGGCGAAAGGATGGAAAGTAGGCAACGGAGAGATTACCGTAATGAAATCGGACGGTGGTGAGTCTACCAATGGTGGCGATATCATTACAAAAGATCAATATGCTGTTTTTGACTTATCTTTTGAGTTTAAACTGACGCCAGGGGCAAACAGTGGGGTGAAATATTTTGTGACACTGAAAGAAAAAACTAAAGGTTCTGCGATCGGGCTTGAGTTTCAGGTGCTTGATGACGAAAAGCACCCAGATGCAAAAATGGGACGTGACGGAAACCGGACGCTAGCCTCCTTGTATGATCTGATCACATCTAATAAAGACCGACGTGCGCGCCGGCCAATAGGCGAATGGAACCGTGGTCGAGTAGTTGTCTCGGAAGACAATACGGTCACACACTATTTGAACGGTGTGAAGATGGTTGAATACAAACGTGGATCGCAAGATTATCTTGATCTGGTTGCGAAAAGTAAATATAAGGACTGGGATAATTTTGGACAGGCACCACAGGGACATATCCTGTTGCAAGATCATGGAGACAACGTATCTTTCAGAAATATTAAGATCAAGAAAATTAAGTAATTACCGCTAAACAAAGAAAAATATGAACCATTATCTATCACGTCGTAGTTTTATCGGCCGTGCCGTCATGGCAGGCGGAGGTGTACTATTGGCGAATAGCGTTTTAGGGAAAATACCTTTCGCCTCTGCGAATGAGCGAGTGAATCTGGCTTGCGTAGGCGTAGGAAATCGCGCAGGTGAAATCATCCGTGATCTGTACAAAACAGGGCTTTGTAATATTGTTGCGCTGTGCGATGTCGATATGAATGCCAAACATACACAGGCTATTTTAAAGATGTTTCCAGACGTTCCTCGTTTTCAAGATTTTAGGGAAATGTTCGACAAAATGGGCAATCAAATTGACGCGGTTTCGATCGGTACGCCGGATTTTGCCCATTTCGCGATAACCATGACGGCTTTGGAGCTGGGCAAGCACGTATATGTCGAGAAGCCGATGGCGCAGACATTCTGGGAAGTAGAACTGATGATGCAAAAAGCACGGAAGCATAGTAAGGTGGTCACCCAAATGGGTAACCAAGGGCATTCCGAAGCAAACTATTTCCAGTTCAAAGCGTGGAAAGATGCTGGAATCATCAAGGATGTCACCCGGATTGATGCACATATGAATAATGCACGCCGTTGGCACACTTGGGATCCAAATATGAAAAATTTTCCACCGGCAGAAAAGATTCCATCTACCTTAGATTGGGAATTATGGCAAATGCAAACGTTGGGACATGACTACAACAAAGATTTTGTCAACGGTCAATGGCGCTGTTGGTATGATTTCGGAATGGGAGCATTGGGCGACTGGGGTGCACATATCTTGGATACCGCACACGAGTTTCTGGAACTGGGTCTGCCCACACAGGTGGAGGCTACGTATTTGGAAGGACATAACGCTTTCTTTTTCCCTATGTCGTCCACCATTAAGTTCCATTTTCCAAAACGGAAAAAAATGCCGGCTGTAGACATCACCTGGTATGATGGATTGGACAACCTACCTGAAATTCCAGAAGGCTATGGTGTTTCGGGGTTAGATCCTAATATTCCGCCACCGAGTACAGGTGAATTGGAGCCGGCAAAGCTTAACCCAGGAAAGATTATCTACGGAAAAGACCTGACTTTTAAGGGAGGTTCCCACGGGAGTACACTGCAAATTATTCCGGAGTCGAAAGCTAAGGATTTAGCGAATAAGCTTCCAGAGGTTCCGCAGTCTCCTTCTAACCATTTTGCGAATTTCTTAAAAGCTTGTAAAGGCGAAGAAAAGACAAGATCATCTTTTGATATTGCGGGACCGTTGAGTCAAGTGTTCTGCTTAGGAGTCATCAGCCAGCGATTAAACGGCAAAATAGAATTTGACCCTATAAAAAAAGAGATTACTAACGATAAATTTGCAAATGCATTGTTGGTAGGACCGCCACCAGCTAAAGGTTGGGAACAATATTATAAAGTCTAAGGAAACAAAAAAGGAACTGAAAGCCAGTTCCTTTTTTGTTTCACTCAAATACATCGTATCGCTAATCAAAGCGTAGAACACATGAAGAATTTAGTGTTATTTTTGATGGTGATAAATTTCATCATCTGCGGTGGCGACTTGACGGCCATTATGCCGACTGTACAGGCCCAGCAACCAAACAAACCAAATTTTGTTTTCTTTATTACCGATGACATTGGATGGGATGATTTAGCGTGCTACGGGAATCCAAACGTTAGGACACCAAATATCGATAGTTTGGCTGCACGAGGACTTAAGTTTGAAAATGCATACCTGACAACCAGTAGTTGTAGTCCAAGTCGTTCTAGTATTATTACAGGTCGATATCCACACAATACGGGAGCACCGGAACTACATGATCCGCTTCCTAAGGGTCAAGTCATGTTTCCACAGCTATTGAAAGAAGCAGGATATTATACGGTGTTGTCCGGTAAGAACCATATGGGGCCACAAACGAAGCACGCGTTTGATATGATTTCGCCAGGAAAGGGCCCGGGGGGAGAAGAGGATTGGAACGAGATTATAGAAAGCAGGCCTAAAGACAAACCGTTTTTCTTTTGGTTTGCGTCACACGATGCGCATCGCGACTGGCAGATTAACGATAAAGGAACCGTATACAATCCCGAGGATATCATCGTGCCGCCGATGTTATACGATGGCCCACAGACACGTGAGGATCTGGCAGCGTATTATCATGAAGTATCACGCGCGGATTACTATTTGGGGGAAATTGTCAAAGCACTGAAGAAACAAGGAGTTTTGGAGAATACGTATATCATCTTTATGAGTGACAATGGTCGGCCTTTTCCAAGAAATAAAGGAAGGTTATATGATAGCGGGATCAAAACGCCTTTCATTGTCTATGGCCCCGATGTAGATAAGGGGAGTACAACTGCTTTAATAAGCTCGGTGGATATTGCACCGACCATTTTGCATTTGACGGGTAATAAGATCGATGATCACATGCAAGGAGCAAGTTTTCATCCCATTTTACAGGACAAGGAATGGTCTCACCTCCGTGATTTTGTTTTTGCGGAGCATAACTGGCATGTTTTTCAGGCACATGAACGCATGGTACGATACAAAGATTGGGTATATATCCGAAATGCTTTTCCCGAACGTCAAAATTTGCTGGGTGAATCCACACGTCAGTTTCCTGCAGGACGGGAATTATGGGACGCTCATGAGAAGAAGTTGACTTCACCAGAGCAAGAGGATGTTTTTCTTGTTCCGCGTGAGCGCGAAGAATTGTACAATCTGGGTACCGATCCTTACCAGTTTAAAAATCTTGTTTCCGATAAAAAACACCAGGAATCACTCGATTACTTGCGGAAAGCGATGGATCACTGGATCGAAGAAACGGGCGATTCTGTTCCAAAACACCCTACACCGGATAGGGATGATGTGAACGGAAAGCGTTTGCCGGTAGAATGGAAAAAGGGGGAAAGAGCAGGGGCAAGTAAGCAGGCTGAAAGCATTAAATTAAAAGGACCTCTGAGGATACAGGATTTGCGGTGAAAATTATATCTGCCGCTAAAAAGATATCATAATTTTCGTATCTTCATGGCGCATAAATAGAAAGCGCTATATTATAAATCAAAAGTCGTAAATAACATCTTGCTATTGTAGAGATGGACTATGAAACACCTAAAAAGTCATACGGATGAAGCATTGGTTGTCTTATTGAATAATAACGACGAAAGAGCTTTTTTGGAGATTTATGATCGGTATAAAGATGAACTGGCGACTCATCTTATCCGGCTGCTACATTCCTCCGAATTGGCCGAAGAGGTGTTGCAAGAGGTGTTTATAATGTTATGGGAAAAGCGACATGACATGGATGCTTCAAAGTCCGTTCCGGCTTACCTATACCGGAGCGCAATAAATAAAACCAAGAATGTATTTCGTAAAATAGCGAACGACAATCGTCTGCGGGAAGAATTTCTGACGTACTGTAGAACGGCGAATAGTAATATCGTGGAGGAGTGGATGGAAAATAAGGAAATTCAACAATTACTGCAGACATTGTTAGATCGCTTACCACCTCAGCAAAAGAAAGTATATATGCTTTGCAAGCTTGATGGATTAAGCTATAAAGAGGTGAGTGAAAAGTTAAAAATATCGATAACGACTGTTAATAGTCATATTAGAAATGCCAATATTTTCTTAAAAGGAGAACTTAAAAATCAATCGGAGCTTTCTGGATTTTTATATACCGCGCTTATTCTTCTCTTTTTTTAATTTTTCTTGCTGATTATCAGTGTGTTGGAAAATATATCTTATTCTCTTTGCTTGCTTTTGGCATTTGAGGTGTAATGTATAAAGTTAGCCGAAATATTATAATGGGTAAGAGCCAATACGATATCGAAGTATTATGTAGAAAATATATAGACCGCTCTATTTCTGAGGAAGAAGTAGTAGAAATGCTAGACTATTTTAAAGATCATGGTATACCAGAAGAGTTTGATCATCTTTTGCGTAAAGAATTCTCGAACACGATCGCGCACAGTCCATCCAGGGATGTAGAAGACCTGACCGATAAGGTAAAATTAAAGTTGAAAAAACATATTGCATCGAAAAAGAAATCGGATTTATATCGTTGGCTTCCTTATGTGGCGGCTGTGTTTATATCAGGGATGATCGCGATTTCATGGTTTATATTCTCACCGAAAGCTGATGATACCGTTGTGTCTGAAATAGATATTATGCCGGGAGGAAATAAAGCAAAGATAACACTTGCCGACGGCAGGATACTCACGTTGGACGAAAGTCGTGATGGTATTGTCGTCGATGGACAAGAGATCACGTATAATGATGGAACATCCACTGTCTTAGCATTGGAATCATCTTCTCCACAATGGTTGGCCCTAAGTACACCACGTGGCGGAACATATAAAGTTACGCTGGCCGACGGAACAACGGTGTGGTTAAACGCTGAATCAACGCTAAAATATCCCACCCATTTCGCTAAAGGAGAGCGCGTCGTGGAATTGGAAGGAGAAGCTTATTTCGATGTAAAACGTGTACAAACTGATAACCAGGCCGCGCAATTTAAACCATTTAAAGTCGTCAGCGCCAACCAAACGATTACAGTTTTAGGTACGGAGTTTAATATTTCGGCTTACCGCGATGAAGAGGAAACGAAGACCACCTTGGTGGATGGTAAAGTTCGTGTCGCAACACGTCGATCTGGTGAAGACATGACACTTCTTCCTGGTGAACAGGGAAAGAATGGGAAGAATGGACTAGAAAAATATAAAGTGGATGTATACGATTATATAGACTGGAAGAACGGCGAATTCGTATTCCGCAACGAGACGGCAAAAGAAGTATTGCAACGCATAGCACGCTGGTATGATATTGCGATTGATTATAGGGGCTATGTGCCTTCTGATGAGGTTTTCTCGGGCAGTATCTCACGGAATAGTAATCTACAGACAGTCTTGAACATTTTACGAGAGGCAGGCGATGTGATATTTGAAGTCAAAGATCGGACGGTTGCCGTCCGTAACAAGGTTAAAAATGCAATCCAATAAACCCTAAAAAAAGCTTATGTTATGATTTAGCGACGAGAAGAACAAAAAAACCGAAAGTGCGACCAACACTTTCGGCAATATCTGCCAGGCAGAAAATGTTCAGGACAACTTATGAAGCTATAGATATTCAATTGAACCAAACAGTATTGTAAATGTACGAAAAAATTATGTCCACCCTTAGCTGGGTGTTAAAAAAACAGGTGCTTATGCGCATTCAATTTACGCTCACCATTATCATCTTTTTTGTGATGCAAGTAGGGGCAAACAGTGTAGCACAACACATTGTTACACTGGAGCGGGAAGGTGTTTCCCTCAAAGATGTCTTCAAGGAAATCAAGAAGCAAACCGACCTCACCGTTTTTTATTCGGCGAAGCGACTGAATGATTCCCGTAAAGTCAACGCAAATTTTAAGAATGCCTCCTTGGAGGCCGTATTACGCGAATGTCTTCAGGGACTACCCCTGACGTATGTTATTATGGATAAAACCATCGTCTTGAAAGAGAAGGAAGCGAAAATACCAACACGTAATAACACGCAGTTAAATAACCGATCGGTAACTTCTGTTTCTCCGTCTCAACAGCATATTGTAACAGGTGTGGTTCGTGATGTCAGCGGAACGCCGCTAGCTGGAGTTTCTGTCTCGGTAACAGGAATGGCCTCTACCGTAGCCACATCCGAAAATGGTTCTTATCAAATCCTAGCGAAACCGGACGCAACCCTTGTGTTTTATTCGGTAGGTTTTGCACGTAAGGAAGAAAGTATTCGTGGTAGATCGGTGATCGATATAACCTTGGAGGAAGAAATCAGTGATTTGGATGAAGTGGTCGTGGTGGGATACGGTACGGTGAAGAAATCTGATTTAACAGGGGCCGTCAACGTCATCGATGAACAAACGATCCGTAATACGCCTGCCGCAAATATCGGAATGGCGCTGCAAGGCGCAGGGTCAGGTGTGAATATACAACGCAGCGGCGGGTCGACACATCCGGGACATACGCCTGAAATCCGTATCCGGGGAGCACGTTCCATAGCTGCCGGCAATGATCCACTGTTGGTTGTGGACGGGATTCCTTACGACTTAGGTATGATGAACAATATTGCACCAGACGATATCACTTCGGTTACTGTGCTTAAGGATGCTTCGTCAACAGCGATCTATGGTTCACGGGGAGCTAATGGCGTTATATTGATGACTACCAAGCGCGGAGTAGAATCGGCAAAGGCTACCGTTACCTATAGTGGATATCTTGGGATCAACAAGCCGTTAGGGTTTTATGATCTTATGAATGCGGATGAGTATATGGAACTACGGAAATGGTCCATGTACAATCGGTACAAAAATTCGGACAACTACACCGGTATCGACGATCCTAGGGTATTAGAAAGGGTATTTGAAGGGGGACTTGACGGAGAAACGGAAGGCTATGAAAAGGGCGTATATACCGACTGGCAAAAGGAATTGTATGACAAGGATCCGGCAATCACCAATCATCAGATAGGCATAGCGGGTGGATCTAAAAATACCCAATATGCCGCATCATTGGGATATTATAAAGCGACGGGTATATACGACTTACAATCGATGGAACGCATAACCCAGAAATTATCTGTGGACCATACGATAAACAAATACTTGAAATTAGGGCTCAACACATTGAATACCTACTATATCAGCAAAGGGGAGAGCCTCAATCCCATGGGCGACGCCCTAAGACTGAGTCCATTGCTCACTCCATTGATGGACGATGGATCAATACGGGAGAAAGTACATCCGAATGACCTGATGAGCAACCCGCTAATGGATCTGCGCGAGGGAGCTATCCAAGACGATCGCAAACGATTATCGACCTTTACAACGGGTTATCTGGAAGCAGACCTCACGCACGGCTTTAAGTACAGGCTCAATGCGGGTGTGCAGTTATCGCAGACCACTTTGCAACGCTATTATCAGCAGGGAACAAGCAAGCGTCGCCAGTCATCGAATTATGGCTATAACGAATCAGCTTCACTTATAGACTATACCATTGAAAACCTTTTGACGTATGATAAAAAAGTAGAGAAGCATAATTTTAATGTTACGGCGTTGTTTAGTGCCGGAGAAAGGGAAGCACAGGATTTCGACCTGAACTATGAAAATGTACCGACCAATCAAGTAGGTTACTACAATCCGGGTACGGCTGAAAACCATAAAGGAGGTGGAAACTACAGCAAATGGAGCATGCTTTCTTACATGGGACGTCTTAATTATGATTATGACCAACGTTATTACCTGACGACGACACTTCGTGCCGATGGCTCTTCACGTCTAGCTAAAGGGAATAAGTGGCATTATTTCCCTTCTGCTGCTGTAGCTTGGAACATCGGTAATGAAGAATTTATGAATAGCACCTCTTCTATATTGTCTCAGTTGAAACTGCGTCTCAGTTATGGGGAAGTAGGTAACACCAACGTGGCTCCCTATGACACGCAGGGTAATATGAGCAGCAATAGGTATATCTTTGGGTCTCAGGGGGTACTCGGATATTATCCGACTGCCGCCTCCAATAGCGAACTAAAGTGGGAACGTACAGCCAGTTACAATGCGGGTATAGATTTTGGTTTTTTGGATAATCGGATTACCGGTTCGATGGAAGTGTACAAACAATACTCCAACAACTTGATGATGAGTTTCACTCCTCCTGCAACGAGTGGTGTCAGTACGGCAATCCCTTACAATGTAGGTAAAACAGAAAATGTAGGATTTGAGACGAACGTCCGTATGCATGTATTCAACGGCGACGGCAGGAATAAATTCCAGTGGACGACCGATTTAAATATCTACTTTAACCGGAATAAAGTCGTTCAACTGACTGAAGGAGCAGATCAACTGATTTCTGACAACCTCTTTGTCGGTTATCCGCTGGGATCTTTCTACGAATATGTAGGATTGGGTATCTGGCAAGATACGCCTGAAGATAAGACGCTTGCCGAAAGCTTAGGACTTCAAACCTCGGGTGATGAATCTGTAATAGGAACCATTAAAGTGGCCGACATCAGTGGACCGGATGGTGAACCCGATGGCGTAATCAACGACTATGACCGGAAAGTATTGGGGAGTCATCAGGCTAATTTTGAAGGTGGATGGACCAATACACTAGCCTATAAGAACTTCGACTTGACGGTGGTTATGAATTTCCGCCAGGGAGGTTTGCTGCGATCTGAACTCTATGGTGGTGGACAAAATTCGCTGATAGGAGGTTATTTTAACAACCTGGATGTCGACTATTGGACGCCGGAAAATACAGGTGCACGTTGGCCGGCCCCGAATAACAGGGTACAGAGCATCCCTTATAAAGGAACGCTTACGTTATTCGACGCATCTTACCTCAAGATACGGACACTTACGTTGGGTTATACGTTGCCCGATAAACTTCTTACTTCAATTGGGTTAAGTAGGGCTCGTATATACGCAACAGCGACAAATCCGTTTACGTTCTTTTCCGAATACGTAAACAAATACAATGGGCTTGACCCCGAGACTAACCGTGTGATGAATACGGTAATTCCGCCGTCATGGCAAATGTTATTCGGTATCAATGTAACTTTCTAATTAAGAGATGACAATGAAAAATATAATATGTTTATTAGCATGCCTTCCGTTACTTTTCGTTACGGGATGCGCTGATTTTCTGGAAGAGGAAAATCACTCGAAAATGACACCTGAGTCGTTTAATACACCACAGGGATTTGAACTTGGATTAAACGGTGTATATGGCGGAATGAGAGCTTTTTACGGACCAATTAGCGCTATTCATATGCTGACTGTAACCGGAACGGATGAATTTTATAGCCGTGCTTCGGGTGACATTTATAACTTTGGAAATTATACAGCAAACTACAAACCTAGTTCGGACTATATTTATTCCTACTGGAGATCTTCGTATACGTTGATTAATACGTGCAATGGTCTTGTACACTTCGGTGAAGACATGACGGGCATTACCGAAACTAAAAAAATAACCATGCTGGCAGAAGCCAGGTTCTTTCGGGCGTTACTTTATTTCCGTTTGGTGCAGTTCTTTGGCGATGTAACATTGAACCGTACCTATAATGATGGAATTGTAAAAGAGGCCAAGCGTGACCCAATAACCGATGTATACGACTTTGTTATCGAAGACCTGTTGTATTGTACAACGCCTGGGAATCTACCTGCCGGACCGAAAGATACCAATCCTGGCCGTGTTACACAAGCTTTAGCCCGCCATTTGTTGGCAAAAGTATATCTCACCCGTGGATGGAGCAGCGCTGCGCAGTCTTCTGATTTTCAGAATGCATATGATATAGCGAGCGCACTAATTGAAGATAGTGGTCAAACCGGGGTTACACTTATGCCAAAATATGAAGATATTCATAAACCTGGCAATGAAAATAATCAGGAAATACTTTATAATGTGCAGATGACAGACGATCCGATTTACGGTGTCCCGGAAATGGACGCGAACATCAATCATCTGAGCCATGTTTTTGTCGCGGGTTATTTTAATTTTAACGGTAGCGGTAATGTTCAACAAATAGAAGACGGACGTGTGTACGCGCGATATCATGGAACGACTTGGCTATATAATGAAGCTTTCGGCGATATAGATAAAGACTCGCGCTATTATGCTACTTTCCAAAGCGAGTGGACCGCCCCGGTTGATTTTCAGAATAAAACACAGGAATTTTATGTGGGCAATAATAAGTATGCTGCCGTTAGAAGTGGAACAAAAGGAGACCTTGCAGGTTATCTTCCCGGCAAAAATATGACCAAAGAGGAGATAGAGGCTACGAATTACTATATACTTACTCCCGAAAACTACACTGATCCATCCTTCCCAACAATGAAGAAGTTTTTAGATCCCAACAGGGCAAGTCTTTCGTTCGACTCCCAACGTTCAATCATCGTATATCGGTTGGCCGAAACATACCTTATAGCTGCGGAGGCGGCTTTTAAACTCGGCAATAATTCTACCAACAATGGTGCAGCTTATTACATTAACGAACTTCGTAAAAGAGCTGCCTCACAGGAAGAATATATGGATGACCTGATGATTACTGCCGCTGATGTAACCATAGATTATATCCTTGATGAAAGAACACGCGAGCTTTGTGGAGAACAGTTACGCTGGCTCGACCTTGTTCGCACACAAAAATTGGTTGAGCGCGTACGGAAGTACGGGTTCTTCACGACAAAATGGACAAATCATACCCTACCTAAGGATAATATACAGGATTTTCATGTGTTGCGCCCAATTCCGCAGAAGCAAATCGAGTCTGTTATCGCAGGTGATCCCTATCCACAACAACCGGACGGGTGGGATAAAATGTAATCTGCTTTAATGTTGAAGACGCATCATGGAAATAGTATTTGTAAAATAATATAGAAAATGGGGCTTGTTGTTAATTGATACAGTAATGCAAAAAAATAAGATGAATTGACGGATTATTCCCGGCATCTTTCTTTAATATTGCTAATTATCATTGTAATACCTATTGCTAAAAATGAAAAGAACATTATTACTTTTGGCTACCTTGATGCTTTGCTCGTCGTCGTTTTGCCAGCCAAATTTCCTAAAACGCTTGCAGAAAGGCCAACCCCAACATCTTGTCGTGTACGGAACGAGTTTATCTAGTGGAGGCAATGGTAGCGCATGGATGGATGTGGTCAAAGCATGTATTGGGGAGAAGTATGGCGATAATCTTGTTAGCTATACACTTGCGGGCAAGGGTGGAATGTGGTCGGTTTGGGGTGTGAAAAACTTCGAAGATAGTGTCATTGCCAAAAAACCGGATGCTGTATTTATAGAGTTCGGCATGAACGATGCTTTTCAAGAATACGGCACATCAGTTGCGCTTGCTAGATTGAATCTGGAATATATGATTGATCGCCTACGGCTTTATAACGATTCCTGCGATATCTTTTTACAGGTTATGAATATGGCCATAGGAAAATCTGCTACTTTTCGACCCCATCTCGATGATTATTATGCCATGTACCGAAAAGTGGCACAGGAAAAAAAGGTCATGCTTATCGATCATTATCCCAATTGGAAACATATTCTAGATCAAGGAGAAGATACTTTTAGGCAGTATGTGCCGGACGGATTACACCCCAATAGAAAAGGCGGAGAAGAGGTTATTGCACCAAAAATCATGGAAATTTTAAATCTGAATAAAAAAGAAAGTTAGAACACATGCGTAAAACACTATTGGCTATGGTTATCATGGGACTGCTTGTCGCCTGTAACCAATCGCATTCAAATGAATATCAAGCAGACCTGATTGTCTATGGCGGTACATCGGCAGGCATTATTTCCGCCGTACAGGCGAAGAAATCCGGAAAAACCGTTATTGTCGTATCACCGGACAAACACTTGGGAGGACTGTCTTCGGGTGGTCTGGGGTTTACCGATACCGGTGATAAATCGGTGATCGGTGGGTTAGCACGGGATTTCTACCATAGAGTATATCTACACTATCAAGATAGTACGGCGTGGCGCTGGCAGCAGCAATCCGAATATGGCAATACTGGTCAGGGTACACCTGCTATAGATGGCGATGCACGCACCATGTGGATATTCGAACCGCACGTAGCCGAGCAGGTATTCGAGGATTACGTAAAAGAATATGATCTGGAAGTTTGGCGAGATGAGTGGTTGGATAGGGAAAGCGGCGTATCAAAAGAGGGTGATCGTATTACTTCTATAACGACACTAAGCGGGAAAACGTTTAAGGGCAAGATGTTTATCGACGCGACGTATGAGGGTGATCTCTTAGCATCAGCAGAGGTAAGTTATCATGTTGGTCGCGAAGCGAATAGTGTATACGGAGAGAAATGGAATGGAATACAGACGGGCGTGTTGCATCACGACCACTGGTTTAAGAACGATATCAGTCCATATGTGATTCCGGGAGACAGCACGAGCGGATTATTATATGGTGTTTCCGCTGAAGATCCGGGAATCTATGGTGAGGGAGATCATCGTTTGCAGGCCTATTGTTTCCGGATGTGTTTAAGTAACCACCCCGATAACCGCGTGCCTTTTCCGAAACCAGCTAATTATAAACCGGAAAATTATGAGCTACTTGCGCGCGTTTTCGCATCGGGCTGGCGGGAGACTTTTCGGAAGTTTGACCCGATACCAAACCGAAAGACGGATACCAATAATCATGGACCTTTTAGTACAGACTTTATCGGCATGAATTACGATTATCCTGAAGCGAGTTACGAACGCCGTAAAGAGATTATCAAAGAGCATGAAGAATATCAAAAAGGACTGCTGTATTTCATGGCTAACGATGAGAAGGTACCGGCTGAAGTGCGGAAAGAAATGGCACAATGGGGACTGGCAAAAGATGAATTTACCAACAACGGCAACTGGCCGCATCAGCTCTACATCAGGGAGGCCCGCCGGATGGTGGGGCAGCATGTCATGACAGAACATGACACGTTTAGCGAAGGCGAGATTTTAGATCCCGTTGGTATGGGGTCTTATGCCCTTGATTCGCATAATGTACAACGGTATGTAAAGGCCGACGGTTATGTCCAGAATGAGGGCGATATCGGTGTGAAACCAAAAAAAGGTCCTTATAAAATATCGTATGGTTCCCTGGTGCCGAAAAAAGAAGAGTGCACAAACTTACTGGTTCCAGTATGTGTTTCGAGTTCACATATTGCTTTCGGAAGTATCCGTATGGAACCGGTCTTTATGATATTGGGGCAAAGTGCGGCTTTAGCGGCATCTTTGGCGATAGATAAGGAGTTTGCTGTTCAAGATGTGCCTTATGATGCCCTTCAAAAACAACTATTGGATAGTAAACAGATTTTAGCAAAACCATAATGACTATATTTACCTATAGAAGAAATCCGAAATTAGAATTTTGTAAAAAGATACTATGAAAGTAGAGGTTATCAATAGAAGAACAGCCCTTCGACGCTTATTGTATATAGCGGGTGGAACACTTTTGCTTCCTGCTTGTTATCGACAATCGGGTAAAGAGACAATAGCATTGACCCATTTGGTAATCGATGAAGAACAGGAAAACCTGCTGGCTGAGCTTGTGGAGACAATTATTCCCGCATCCGACACACCAGGAGGAAAAGAATTGCTACTGCACCTTTTTGTGTTGAAGATGGTCGATGATTGCCATAATCCAGAAGATCAAGAGGCCTTCATAACCGGATTATCATCGTTTGCGAGCTTGGCTCGTGAACAGGAAGGACAAGATTTTATAAAGATGGATGCCAATAAGCGTATCGCATTTTTAGAGTCGCTCAAGGAAATAGAAAATGAAGAAGTAAAGCGCTTTTACGGAATTACCAAACGTCGAACTATACAAGGTTTTACAAACTCCAAATATGTGATGACAGACTTGAAAAAATATGAGCTTGTCCCGGGTAGATATAACGGCTATTTTAAAATGACCTGATCGCCTGTAGCGGGGACTAAAAAGAAAATTAGAGAGAGAATACGTAAAAGAATGGCAAACTTAAATATAGACAGTATAAAAACGCGTACGTTCGATGCAATCGTTATAGGTTCAGGCGCCAGTGGCGGTTGGGCAGCAAAAGAATTTACGGAGAAAGGACTCAAAACGCTTGTACTTGAAAGAGGACGAGACGTCGTCCATGTTAAAGACTATCCGACAACGAACTTATACCCATATGAACTGGAGCACCGCAACGAAATAACCTATGCGGATAAGCAAGCGAATCCTATTGCTAATAGGTGTTATGCGTATAGAGAGGATACAAGGCATTTCTTTGTCAAAGACGAGGAGCACCCCTATATTCAGGAGAAAGATTTCGATTGGATAAGAGGATATCAGGTAGGTGGAAAATCACTGCTGTGGGCGAGACAAACACAGCGCTGGAGTGCCTATGATTTCGAAGGGCCGGCTCGTGACGGTTTTGCTGTTGATTGGCCTATCCGATACCAAGATATCGATCCCTGGTATAGTTATGTGGAGCGTTTTGTGGGTATTGCGGGCAACAAAGATGGGTTATATACGCTGCCAGATGGCGACTTTTTACCTGGTTATCCTTTGAATGCTGTAGAAGATTATTTTCGCCAATCGGTTCATAAAAATTTTAAAGGCAGACATGTAATCAGCGCCCGATGCGCCCATCTTTCGGAACCACAGCCTATTCATATACAGCAGGGGCGTGTAAAGTGCCAGCATCGCGTGTTGTGCCAGCGCGGCTGTCCTTTTGGAGGCTATTTTAGCAGCAATGCGTCTACGATTCCGTGGGCGCAAAAGACGGGAAACCTAACCTTGCGCCCACATTCTGTTGTGCATTCTATATTGTATGATCAGGAAAGTGGTAAAGCAAAAGGGGTGAAGGTAGTTGATGACGAGTCATTGGAAGAGATGGAGTTCTTTGCGGATGTCATCTTTGTGAATGCATCTGCTTTGAATACCAACCTGATCCTGCTCAATTCAAAGTCTGATCGTTTTCCGGAAGGTTTAGGAAACGATAACGGACTAATGGGCAAGTACATTGCTTTTCACAATTACACAGCGCGAATCAGCGCGGAATACGATGGCTTGCTGGAATACCGGACAGATGGTCGAAATCCTGCTGGGGGTGGATATATTCCGAACTTCCGTAATGTGGATCGTCAGGAAACGGATTTTTTACGGGGATGGGCTGCCACGTTTGGCGCTGGCCGTTCACCGATAAGGGATACCAATGGTGTAGGAGAAGAACTCAAAAAGGAACTGCTCCATGATTCCGAATGGAGTAATTGGCGAGTCCATTCCCACATGATGGGCGAGACCATCCCGAAAGAAGAGAACCGGGTTTGGCTCGACACCGGTAAAACGGATAAATGGGGTGTGCCTCTTCTGCATATTGATGTCGATTATGCTGAGGATGATTGGAAGCGTCGAAAAGATTACTATGAGCAGATGACAAACATGTTTGAGGCAGCAGGATTTACGAATATCCGGACACGGGATGACGGACGTAGGCCGGGTAATGATATCCATGAGATGGGTGGCGTCCGGATGGGACATGATCCTAAAACATCGCTGTTGAATAAATGGAACCAATTGCACCTCTGCAAAAATGTGTATGTCACGGACGGTGCGTGTATGACCTCTACAGCTACGCAGAATCCGACGTTGACGTATATGGCACTTACGGCAAGGGCGGTTGATCATGCCGTAAAATCATTGAAAAATGGTGATCTGTAGGTAAGGCAAATAATTAAACGCCACGCATTTAAGGAGGAGTAATTATTTGTTCCTCCTCTTGCAGTGGTAATGTGAGTATAAATATATTCTCCCGCTCTGCTGTTATCATAGTCAGTGTACCGCCATGTAGCTCAGCAAGTGATCTAGCGAGTGACAGACCCAAACCTGTACCTTCAGCTTTGCCAATATGTGTCGTCGCTCTGTGAAAGGGTTTGAAGATGTCTTCTATTTCCTCTTTTGGAACCAGATTTCCATTATTTCGGAAGGTGATATTCAACTGCTTGTCGGCAATAACATCTGTTGATATATGAATATAATCCTGTGTATACTTGATGGCATTGCTTAATAGGTTGGATACGATTTTGGAAACTGTTTCTTTGTCAAGTATTAATGACTCCGGCGCATTTAAATGCCAAAATAATTTAATGCCTTTGTATTGGATGAGTGTGTTATTATCCGAAACGATTTCCTGTAGAAGTTGATCGATATTTACGGATGTAAAATATAATTTAAAACTATCCGATTCCATTTTTCTGAAATCCAGCAATTGATTGGTCATCAAGACCAATTTATTGGTGTTTCGTTCGATCATGTGCAACCATTTAAGCAACGGCGATTGCTCATCTATTCTGAACATGATCTTTCCTAATGGTGCTTTTATCAACATAAGGGGCGTTTTAATGTCGTGTGCAATATTGGTGAAGAAATCGATCTTCGCCTTGTACAACACTCTTTCCCGATGAATTTTAAGTGCTTCTATGCGCTTTCTGTTTTTTTCCTTTACGTTTCGATCATAAGACCAGATGATATATCCAATAAGGGATAGTATCGCTAACCCATATAGTGCGTGGGCGATAGGTGACCGCCAAATAGACGGATGGATAACGATGTCAAGCGTTTTTTCAACGGAAAGCGGAGTTCCGTCAATTTCGGTCAGTTGTACACGGAGCGTGTATTTGCCTGCCGCTACTTGTGTGAAATAAGCAGTATTACTGTTCTTAAGTGTAATCCAATTTTTATCATATCCGTCAAGCTTATATCGATATACCTTTGATTGAGGTGAGAGGAACGTCATAGCCGCAAACTCGATACTGAAGGTCGATTGGTCATGTTCTAGGTTAAGGGAATGCGTATAGGCAATAGCCGTATTTAAAATAGTATTGGGGTTAGATGCTAGTACTTCTTTGTGTTGTACATGCAGACTGGTAAAATAAATAGGAATTTGTCGAGGAGTCGAATGGTGTTGAATTCGCTTCGGATTGAATCTGATCATACCTCCCGTCGCACCAAAATAGATGAATTTATTAGCGTCTTCAAATACGGAGTTGTAATTGAACTGTAGCCCGATTACACCTCTTTCTTTGTTATATATCTGCATGCTACCTGTTTGTATATGATAGCTGACAAGTCCATGTGAAGTTGATATCCAGAGGGTGTTGAAAGCATCTTCGGTAAAAGCAAGAATCTGGTTGCTGGGAAGACCTTCTGTGGTTGTGATCCGGGTGAAATTGTCATGATTTTCGTTCAAAACAGCAATGCCATTTTCTGTGGCTACCCATATTGCTCCCGTTGAGAGTTCACGAATGTGGTTTACCCTGTTGCTATTTAATGAATGAGGCTGTTGTGTGTTATGGGTATATACGCGCGTTTGATCTGCTGCGGGATCATATTTAAAAAGTCCATCCCGCCAGGTACCAAACCAGATGTTGCCTTGTGAATCTTCAAAGATGGTTGTATAAAAAATATAATGGGGAACTTTTTCAAAAACGTGGAAAGTCCGGGTTTGGGGGTTAAAAATATGGAGGCCTCGCCCTGTCGCTAGATAAATGATACCTGCTCGTGTTTTATATATATAATAGATGAAATTATTACTTAAGGTCCCGTCGGTATTATAGCTATCGTAATGTGCTATCATCTTTCGTCGACGAACGTCAAATAAAACCAGTCCTTTATCAAAAGTACCGATTAATAAGGTGTCGCCTATTAATAATAAGCCGTGGATATTGTCATGAGATAGCCCATCTGCAGTACCATAGTGTGCAAACGTTCCGAGATCGGGATTCCAGCAACTGATCCCTTTATCTTCGGTGCCTATCCAGATATTCCCGTATTGATCCTCGACCATCTCACGAACGGCATACCCCAAGATTGATGGTTTTTGGTTTCGGGGAAATATTTTTTCAAATAAATCCAATTGAGGATGATAGTAATTTAATCCCCCAAAATAAGTCCCTGCCCATAAGCCTCCTTCGTGATCTTGACATAAGGTGTATACGGCATTGTCCGAAAGGCTCCAAGGGTTGTCGTGTTCGTGATAGAGTCTTTGGGTGATACCTGTTTTCGTATGGTATATAAATATTCCCGATTCGGTGGCCACCCAATATTCTTGATTGATGTGAAGGATATCCCGTACGAAAAGATTGTTGTTTTCAGCATTTGCCTTGAGAATATGCTCAACAGATAGATCATGTGGTGAAATGCGTAGTAGTCCATGGTTTCGTGTCCCTACTAAAATGTAGCCTTGTTGGTCTGTATAGAGCTGTTGAACCCAAATGTCTTTTGTGTCGAGTGCTTCGTTTAAATTGATAGATTGCTGGCTGTGAACACAGGTCAATAAGCCTAGGTGGTTGGCATACCAAGCTTTGCCATCTGTATCTATTGTGAGTGCAGAAACAAAAAAATCTTCTGGTTCCGTCAGTTGCCGCAGTTGATTGGCTATTGGTGTATATTGATATAAAGTGAGATTGGCAACAAACCAGATGTGTTCCTTGTTGTCTGTCCGGATAGATAAAACTTCACCACGGATATCGTCCCGGAAGATATTAAATTGTTCTTTCTCTCTGTCAAAAATATAAATTCCCTGATCAGTCCCTACCCAAATGGTGTGATCTCGATACACTAAAAGCTGTCGGATGAAGTTGCTTTCCAATCCATTCTGTACAGAAGGGTTGCTCTGGTAAATTTTGAACCGGTTGCCGTCAAACCTATTTAAACCGTTTTTGCTTCCGAACCATAAAAAGCCATCTTCGTCTTGTACGGCGCATGAAATGAAGTTGTTAGATAGTCCTTGGTCTACTTGATAGTGATTGAAGTAATATTGCTGACTGTACACCAGTGAAAAGTGTAGCAGGCTGATGAAAAACAGAATAATATATCTTTGGGTATCCGACATAAACACAGGCTTATCCTATACTATAAAAATCTAGTGGGTGTCGGCTTTCTTGTTGTTGATCTCCTGAATATACTCGCGGGGTGACATTCCGTAATATTTTTGGAAATTCCGTCCAAAATGTGTGTGGGAACTAAAGCCTACCAAGAACGAGACTTCAAATATTTTATAATCATGGTGTAATAACAGTTCAGTTGCTTTTTTCAAGCGCGCCATGTTGATAAGCTCATTCGGTGATACGTCTGATAAGGATTTAATTTTTCGGTATAGCGTCGGTCTGCTCAGGTTCATTAAATCAGCCAATTTTTCTACGTCGAGATTGGGATCTGCCATATGTTGCTGGATAACTTCATATAGTTTTTCCAGAAAAAGAGACTCTTCGCTGTTTTGAATAGCTGCGGTGTTTACATGGACAAAAGGGGAGGAGATAAAAAACTCTTTTACCTTATTTCTATTAAGCAGCAAGCTATGGATTTGTGCACGAAGGTATTCCGGTGAAAAAAGCTTTTCAATATAGGCGTCGGCACCGAGCTCCAAACCTTCTATTTTAGCGTTCAGCGTATTCTTAGCTGTGAGTAAAATAATGGGAATATGTGCATGGTTGGGGGTAGACTTAATAAATTTACACACCTCAAAACCATCCATTTTCGGCATCATTACGTCACAGACAATGAGGTCAATCAAACTAAGGTTTAATACCTCTAAAGCTTCTACGCCGTCAGAGGCTCTCGTGATTTCAAATTGATCGCTTAAATCATCTTCTAAAAAGTCCAAAACCTCTATATTATCATCTACAATCAGAATTTTGGGTTTATGGAGTCGGTCTATAGCATCTATCATATTCTATCGTTTTTACTTAGCTATCATCAAAACTACATAATAGTTTGTCCTTTGGAAACTACGACTGGACGAGATGAATTGTAAAAGACAAAATAGTGAATTTTTGATACAAAACGTGGAAGTTAACGAAAGTATTTTTCCGTAATTGCAATCGTTATAATTAGCACGTTAACCATATAAACAAATGAAAAATAAGCCAAGGGGTAGTCCACCGTTACGCACAAGTGGGAAACTTATCAAAGAACTATCAATGAACGGCGTTATCGCCACTTAAAAATTTAACAAACTATTATATGAAGCATTTCACAATTATATTAGTCTTGTTTTTATGCATCTTTGTATCGCAGTCGTTCGCTAGCGTAAATGGTTCGCCCGCTACGATAACGAAACAAAGTAGCCATAACAGACTAAACTTTGACGGGACGCAGGAATTGGTTCCTGTAAAAGGTACGGTAACCGATGTGGATGGAAACCCAATCCGTAATGTGTCGGTATATGAAAAAGGTACGAATAATGGTACAACAACAGCGGCGGACGGTAGCTATTCCATCAATGTGAGCAATATTGCCGCTACACTTGTATTTACATCCGTAGGATATACAACACAGGAAAGCCCCGTGCCGAGCAACCAAATGATAAATGTGACGTTGCTTGTCGATGAAAGTGAGCTGGACGAAGTCGTCGTCATTGGTTATCAGACGATACGTAAAAAAGATCTTACGGGTGCCGCATCAGTAGTAAATACCAAAAATACGGAGACGAAGGTGGCAAGATCGTTGCCCGAAGCGCTACAGGGGCAATCATCCGGTGTGGTCGTGAGGAACTCGGGAGGACCTGGACAAGGAGCTGTCGTGAATATCCGGGGAATGAGCACCCTGTATGGGAACGCCAGCCCCTTATATGTTATCGATGGGATGCTTTCAGATCCAAACGTGACGATTAACCCCAACGATATTGAAAGTATACAGGTGCTGAAAGATGCATCTGCCGCTGCGATATATGGCGCGCGCTCTGCTGCTGGTGTGATCATTATCACCACCAAGCAAGGAAAGGTTGGCGCTCCGATGGCAGTCAATGCCTCTGCTAGATATAGCGTCGTAAATCTGCCAAAGATGTACGAAATGATGAGCGGTCCTGAATACGTGGCCATGAATAGGCAAGCTTATGAAAATGCAGGATATAGACAGCAGCCTTCGGTTGCTAACTATGACGGTACCGATGTGAACTGGGCGGATGAAATGTTTCGCACCGGTGCTATACAAGATTATAGTGTTTCTTTATCCGGTGGGGGGAATGCGTCCAAGTATTTCATGTCCGGCGCTTATTTCAAAGATGTAGGTACCGTCGTTGAACGTAAATTTGATCGTGCAGCGTTACGCATCAATACCGAAACGTCAAGAGGCCGTTTTCGGATAGGCGAAAATCTGATGATATCGTCCACACATGGCCGTTCTCCTTTTTCTGGCGGCAACTTTGGGGGCAATCCGTTTTATGATGCCTTCAGTATGCTTCCGATTATTCCCGTTCAGAGTGCTGCATTTGTTAGCGATGCCAATCCCGGAGGTTGGGGTATCGGCTCAGACAACGCCCGAACGTATGCAAGAAATCACGTAGCGCAGGCATATATCACCAATTCGAGCTACAATTACGTTAAGTTAATGGGAAATCTGTACGGTGAGGCAGATATTACCGACTGGTTGACGTATCGATTAAATGCCGGTCTGGAAACTAGTTTTGATAAATCTACGGATCTAAGAGGTCAAGGAATATGGTATTGGAATCAAAATAATGACCCCACGCGGATTAATGAGGGAAGGTCGCAGTTTCTGAGTTATCTTTTTGAACATACGCTGAATTTCAACAAAAGCTTTGATAAACACCAGCTTAACGGCGTAGTAGGATATACCCAACAAACTATTGGAAGAGAGGGTATTGGTGCAGGAAAAACAGATTTACTGGAAGCTGGAGAAGTCTATTTCACGACCATTAATTCTGCTACGGGTGGATATACGTCTACCGGTAGCAGAGGTAGAAACTTTATTGATTCTTGGCTTGGACGTGTAAATTATTCGTTTGATGACCGCTACTTAGCAACTTTTACTTTCCGATCGGATAAAGATTCGAGGTTTGGTAAAAGCTACCGTACCGGGTTTTTCCCTTCGGGCGCTCTGGCTTGGCGGATCAGCAATGAGCAGTTTTTTGATGTGGATTGGGTGTCTGATTTAAAAATAAGGGGGTCTTACGGTGTATTGGGGGCTGCAAATCTTGGCAATTACCAATTCGTGGGACTTGTAAATCAAGCACCGAGAGCTATTTTTGGTTCCGGCGCACAAACGGCTTACGTCGGTGGCACGCAAGCAAGAGTCGTGGATCCCAATCTGCGATGGGAAGAAAAAGCAACCTTGAATCTGGGCTTTGATGCTTCCTTGTTCGACAGACAACTTGATGTTTCTTTCGAAGCATTTAGGTCCGTTTCGTCTGATGTGTTACTATACCTCCCGCTCCCCGGCTATATAGGCAGCATAGGCAGCGACATATTTACGAATGCTGCGTCGATTGAAAACAAAGGTGTGGAACTTGATATTACCTATCGACCAAAGGTGGAGAACGAAAACGGATTCCGTTGGGATATCAGTGGAAACATCAGTTTTATCCGCAACGAAGTATTGGGATTGGGTAATCTGGGCATTGATGCTGCAACAGGGCTTCCGCGGAATTATATTCAAACGGGCAATACACGCGCGCAGGTCGGACGTTCGATAGGCGAATATTATGTTGTATTAACTGATGGTATCTTCCAGAATCAGGCTGAAATTGATGAACACCGTGCACAGTCTGGCATTGCCAAACCGGGTGATATCCGCTATGTAAATTTGCAAGATATGGGAACTGGGAATGATATAACGTCGGACGACCGGACATTTGCCGGCACCCCATGGCCTGTTTTCACGTCGGGTATGATGTTTAACGGGTTTTATAAAAATTTCACCTTAAATCTACAGCTCTATGGTGTTTACGGCACCAAACTCTATAATGATATGCGCCGTGATTTTGACGGTATGGGCTATTCCAACTACCGGAAAGGTATCGTACCGTGGACTGCAGAAAACCCTACAGACTTCCCTCGCCTTGGTGTATCTTACACCAGCATTACAGCTGGTGATCCAAGTATAGATAAAGGTATTCAATCCAATGTGCGAGGCGATTCCAATAGATGGCTGGAAAGCGGATCGTACCTGCGGTTGAGTAATGTGCAGTTGGGCTACAACCTGCCGCAAAGTGTGTTACAGAAGTTACATATACCTTCTTTACAGGTATACGTGAGTGGTCAGAATCTGCTTACGATAACAAACTATTCTGGACTTGATCCGGATGTGGTAGGTGCCAATGCAAACTTGGAGCCCGGTGTGGATGTCGGTGGCTGGCCACCTAACCGGATAGTATCCTTTGGTATAGCGTTGGGCTTGTAATCAGTTGAACAGAAAAAAAGAATGTACAATGAAAACATGGACAATAATATTCGCAGCTATCGTGTTTCTTACCGTTTCGTGTAAGAGAAACTTCGATGAGCCAAATCCTGATATGATGACGAGTGCTTCTTACTGGCAAGATGAGGAAGAAGCAATCAAAGGGATCAATGCCGTGTACAGCGGTCTGAACAGAAGTAACAACTATTATAATCGGTGGATGCATTTCGTGTATTTGCTGCGGTCTGATGAAGGCTTCGGTTCGGGAGGCGATATTGGACTGAATAATAACATGGCATTTGCCTTCACCAGTAATAGTACCGGTAATGGCCAATGGAATGCGATTTTTCACGTCAACTATCGCGCTAACCAAGTTATTAATTATGTGCCGCAGATCAGCATGGACGAAACCTTGAAAAAACGGATCATCGCAGAAGCAAAATTTATACGTGCATTAAATTATTTTAACCTGGTCGTGTTTTGGGGACGTCCGCCTTTGGTGCTGGATGTCTTATCACCGACAGACTATCCGCCAAATGCTACGCCACAGGAGGTGTACGCCCAGATTGAAAAAGATCTGACGGAAGCCTTGGTCGATTTGCCGGTTTCTTACGGAGATGCCGATATCGGTCGGGTTACCAAAGGGGCAGCATACGGCTTATTGGCGAAGACTTATTTGCAGCAAAGCAAATTCAATGAAGCGAAAAATGCGATGGATTGGTTAGTGACGGGCGAAGGTGCATCTAACTACGACTTGATGGAGAACTACGCAGACAATTTCAAAAGAGACACCGAAAATAATGGAGAGTCTGTGTATGAAATACAGTATAAAGAAAATCCTACAGAGAATGGGGATGACGATACGAATCCCAATATTAATCTCAATACCGGAACGTCGGTCGCCAAGTTTTTGGCTCCGCCTGCACCCGGTCCGGGATTTGCGGATGGTGCGGCGAGGCGCTGGATCGTGGATGCATTCGAAACCGAAAGAACCGTCGACGACAAAAGAGATCCACGGGCAGGCGTGAGCTTCCTATACGACTACGCCGATGAGCGTGGACCGGCTTTTACGATGGTATACGGGCAGACTTGGCAGCAACGGTATGGTACGAATGACAAAAGAGTGTGGTTCCGGAAATTGTTGAACGACGATTGGAGAAATGAGGAGAATTTCAGCTCGCCAAACAACTATCGGATGATACGCTATGCCGACATCCTGCTGATGTATGCCGAATGTTTAAATGAAATAGGGCAGACTGGAAATGCTTACGCATACGTAGACAGGGTAAGAACCCGCGTCAACCTGCCATCACTGACGGTCGCTAAACCCGGGTTGAATCAGGAGGGTTTTCGCCAACAGATCAAACACGAAAGATTGCTGGAGCTTGCTGGAGAGGGATGGCGCTACTTCGACATGGTGCGCTGGGGCGAACTGGCAAACAACTTGGAGGTTTTGAAAGAACGGGATGCAGATTTTAATAATTTTGTACCCGGCAAGCATGAATGGTACCCTATCCCACAAGGCGATGTAGATAATTCCGATTTGACGCAAAATCCGGGATATTAATGAGTAGAAATAGGATGTTTTGCAAATACAACCTTAAAAAGATGATGAACATGAAAAAATTAGCTTATCTATTTCCGTTTTGCCTGCTGCTGATCATAACAAGCTGCAAAGACGATGTGGAAATCCCGTCGAGTACGCAGCTCCCAACATTCAGTCTTCAGGCAGATGCTGTCGCGGTGGCGGAGGGTACCTATATATTGAAAGCGGAGGGAAAGAGCGCTTATGGTGGCGCGAAGTTGCGTAAGGCAGAATTTTACAAAGGCGACGAAAAAATCGGCGAAATGGAGATTGCCCCATATACGTTTGAGTATCCGGTCACAGAAAATATACCCGATCAGGAACTTTCATTCCACGCCGTGCTGACCGATGTTGTTGGAAACAGCGTGAAAAGTAATACAGTGACAGCCAAAGTGAAAGTGTTGCCTATCCGTATAGAAGCTGAAAATGCAACATTAAAAGGTCTAGCCAAAGTGGCAACTGATCAAGAAACAAGGCGAAGTTCTTCTAATCAGGCAAAGGTCGGCGCAATAGATAATGCCGATAGCGGTATTGATGCGATGATTGAAATACGCACAGCGGGAGAATACGTGATTCGCGTGGCTGCTGGCACGGGTTTCAACGATACTTCACACAAAATTTATGTGGACGACAAGGTGTCCGAAGCACAAATTTATACGATACCCAACCGGGGATGGAATACATGGCAGACGTTCGATTTAGTTTTTGATTTGGAAGTTGGAAGCCACAAAATAAGTATTCGCCGAAATAGTGGGTACGGTGAATTGGATTATTTAGAATACTCAAAATTGTAAAGTAATTATTATGAAAGGACTATTATATATTGGCTTGTTGGTATTTTTGCTAGCTTGTGAAGATCGTGGGGCGGGGCCATATCTCGCTGTACCGAAACCGCCGGAAGCAACTGGGCCTGCAACATTTAAAAATCCCTTACTCAACTCCGCGCCAGACCCTTGGATTGCACAACGGGGAGATTTTTATTATTTTCTGCAAACGCACGGAAACCGCATCGAAATCCGTAAAACAGCTAAGGTAACCGAGTTGGCTACGGCAACAAGCACCGAGGTTTTTAGAGCTCCCGGAGCCGGAAGAAACAGCCGGGATGTGTGGGCACCGGAAATGTTTTACCTACAGGGGAAATGGTATATTTATTATACCGCCAGTGATGGTCAAGATGTGAACCATCGCATGTTTGTATTGGAGAATGCAAACGATGATCCTACAACGAAGAACTGGGTCGATAGAGGACAGCTGACGACGAAGCCCGAAAACCTTTGGGCTATCGATGGTAGCATTTTGGAATATAAGAATGAACTCTACTTTATCTTTTCTGGTCGGCCGGGTGCTGCATCAGGAAATTTAACGCAAAACATATATATATCTAAAATGTCAAACCCTTATACGTTAACAGGAGAAACAGTCATGATTTCTACGCCTGAGCATGACTGGGAGAAGAGAGGGTTTGGCGTGAACGAAGGCCCTGAAATATTGAAGAATGCTGCTGGCGATGTTTTTTTAATTTATTCGGCTAGTTATTGTGGAACGGACGATTATGCTTTGGGTATGCTCTCGCTAGCAAAAGACGCCGACCCATTGGTACGTGCTTCCTGGATTAAAAACGACAATACTGTGTTTTCAAAAGTACCAACGGCATACGGTGCGGGGCATAATGGATTTTTTAAATCTAAAGATGGTAAGGAAGATTGGATCATTTACCACGCCAATGCTGAATCACATCCTAACAATAGCGGTTGCGGTAACTCACGGAGCACAAGGATACAGAAGTTTACATGGAATGATGACGGTACGCCTAATTTTGGACAACCTGTGGCATTAGGTGCGCCAATTGATGTTCCTTCGGGAGAATAAATAGAATAGATACCATGGTGCATCCATGGTATCTAACCTTATAAACCTTGCAAAGCCTCTTCAAAATCAGCAATAAGATCGTCGATATGCTCTATACCTACCGAAACACGAAGCAACCCTTTACTAAAGGATGGCTGATTTCCGTTTTTTCCGGTTTGATGAGCGCCCCACATGCTGGCAGGATGCGTGATTAAAGATTCTACTCCTCCTAAGCTGACCGCATTGTGAAAGAAAGTCAAGCGACTCAAGATAGCTTGGGCTCGTTGGAACTGTTCTGCATCGTCGTTGCCTTCAACCTCAATAGCGAGCATACCGGTAAATCCTTTCATTTGTTTTTTGGCTAAAGCATACTGAGGATGACTTTCTAGACCTACGTAGGCTACTGTTTTAATGAGCGGATGCTTTTCCAGCCACTGCGCTAAGGCAAGTGCGTTTTCATTAATTTGACGCACACGTAATGCCAATGTTTTTAAGCC
The DNA here is from genome assembly GCF_014692515.1 of Sphingobacterium micropteri. Taxonomy (GTDB): domain Bacteria; phylum Bacteroidota; class Bacteroidia; order Sphingobacteriales; family Sphingobacteriaceae; genus Sphingobacterium; species Sphingobacterium micropteri. Next base: position 127,013 of record NZ_JACOIK010000006.1, read on the forward strand.
ACGCAATAGCAACCAAGAATCAAAGGGACTCAACGAAGCGCCTAATAAGAGTGATCGGCGCCAAACTTGTTCGATGTATGCTGCCGAACCACATACTGCACCTGCTGTGAGGTCACTATGCCCGCCAAGGTATTTTGTAGCGCTATGGACGATAATGTCGATACCGAAATCCGCCGGTACCTGGTTAATAGGGGAAGCAAAGGTATTGTCTATCATGGTCAAAATACCATGTTCCTTACCCAACTTGCCAATATATTCCAAGTCCGTAATGTCGAGGTTTGGGTTGGAAGGGGTCTCTACAAAAATGAGCTTTGTATTTGGGCGTATAGCGGCTTCGAAAGCATTATTGTCGGTTTGGTCAACCTGCGTTATTTCTACGCCATATTGCAATAGGAAATCTCGTATAAATGTCAATGATGCAGCATAATGTGCGTGTTGCGTAATGATATGGTCACCACTTTTTACCACAGCAAGGATAGCCGTACTGATCGCTGCCATCCCAGTTGCCAATACCAGTGCATCCTCTTTCTTTTCGAGTTTTGCGATAAGGGCTGCAGCTTGGCTATTATTGGGATTACCATGACGATGGTAAAATTCGGGCGATTTGGTCGCCGCTGCTGCTTGTGCAAAAGAATCTATATCGTCAGCAAGGTAAGTGGATGTCTGGAAGATCGGTGTCACAACCGATTTAGTGGTATTGAAATGTTCACCTTCGTGAATCAAAGAGGTTTCAAGCTTTGCCATAACGAATAAAATATAGCGCAAAGCTAGTAAATAATCTACTCTTTCGGTAGGGATTTAATACAGGACTTCACTCGGTAATGGCGAGTAGCCATACTTCGCTGTTTTCAAACACGCTTACGAGGTCATTTGGTATTTTTTTTTGTATTTTGCTGGAGACATACCCATCGTCTTTTTGAATAACCGGGAAAAATAGTACGGATCGGTGAAACCCAACTCGACACAAATTTCCTTGATACTTAATTCGCTGAAATAAAGGTATTGACAAGACTTTTGGATCTTTAGCTCGTTAAGATACTGATTCGGTGACGTACCAGTTTTGATTTTGAACAACCTGGTGTAATGCGTTACAGAAAGCTGCTGTTGTTCAGCCAGCGTACGAACAGCCAGCGGTTCGTGTAGGTTATTTTTCATATGAATGATGGACTCGTCAATTTTATCACGCTCTACAATAGAGGGATTGATTTCTGTGGCATAAATGAAACTTGCAATATAATGCTGTAGTTTTAAGTTTGCAATTTCAAATTCGCGTTTTCGAAAGCTATGTTCAAGAAGATTATAGATCGATTCGAATTCATCTGCTTTTCTCTGGTCAAAAGGATAGAAAACGGGAAGAACATTGTTTTCGGCGTATCGTTCATAGAGCGCCGCTGCGTGTTTCCCGGTGAAATGAACCCAGTAAATTGTCCAAGGATCTTCAGAAGAACTATGGTAGTGATGGGGGGTGTCCCGCGGTAGGATGATATAGTGGTTGGGCGAGATGGTATATGTTTTGTCATGTATGGTAACTGTTCCTGTTCCGTTTGTGCAATACAGCATTATATATTGGTTACATCCACGTTTACGCGACCGGTTATGGTATGCGGCGTGCGGGTAATACCCGATGGCGGTCAGATAAAACTGGTCGATAATATCATTTTTCTCTGCGTCGCGTTGAACATGGATAGGGAGAACGATCATTCTTTGCCCTATAAACCCTTCTTTAATCTTTTTGTCCATTATTTCTGTGTGTTTCATTGGCATTTTGCATTATATGAGATGGTTGTGTAAGTGTTTTGGAGGAGCGTATTTCATAAAAATGGTATAATAATCTATGTCTTTCGTTTTATTGTCCATTCCAAAGCGCTCTTCGGGTCCCTATCTTTACCTTATCAAATATAAACTTTTGTTATGCATAAGCATTCATTTTTCTAAGTATTGGGCTTTAGAAGTCCAATAAGCGAGTGTAGCGAAGATAAAATTAATTTTCCTACATGTTAAGTTAACAAATTATAATAAAAACCAACTGTATGAAGAATAACATCATATTAAATTATGTGCGATATCTGCTAGTCTTGATATCGAGCTTTACATTCTTGGGTGTACAGGCCCAAAATGTAAATTCAGTAACTGGATCCGTATCCGGCAGAAATAACGGTGAACCACTATCTGGTGTCACCATCACAAATTTATCCACGTCCGAAAAAACGACCACTGATGTCAATGGAAAGTTTTCTATTAAGGCGGTGGACGGAACTGTTTTACAGTTTTCCTCTGTGGGATATGAGACTTATGAACAGACCGTGAACAATGCCGTGTTAAACGTATTGCTTTCAGCGAATTTGAACAATCTGAATGAAGTGATTGTTGTTGGTTACGGTACGGCGACCCGGGCCAGCCTGGTCAACGCCGTATCAAAAATTGACGCGAAAGATGTGCCAAAGGCAGCAAACAGCTCTGTTGCACAATTAGTTTTCGGTCGGGCCCCTGGCGTTCAGGCCGTACAGCAAAGTGCTGAACCCGGGGGAAACATCACGCTATCTATTCGCGGGCGTGGAAACCCCTTGATCGTTATTGATGGTGTAGTGATGCCCAACGCGGGGCTTGAGCCCGGTAATAGTGGTGTTGCAAGTGAATTGAATGGTGTGAAAAGAGGAGGCTTTGCAGGATTAAATCCGGAAGATATTGAATCCATGGAGTTTCTTAAAGATGCGAGTGCGGCCATATATGGAGTCGGGGCATCCAATGGGGTTGTATTGATCACCACCAAAAAGGGACGTACAGGCAAGGCTTCTGTGACGTATGACGGGGTCCGTTCCTTCGTAACCAACCAGAAGTATCTGGAGCCGCTGACGGCTAGACAATATATGGAAGAATTTAACCGGCTGGGGCTAGACAAATACTTGTTTGACAACAATATGGCGCCTTTCGGTTCCAATGCGCCTGGCAATTATACGCCACGGTTTTCTCAGGAAGAAATCCAAAATACCGGAGAAGGGACAGACTGGCTTGGCTTGGTTCTTCGAAACGGAGCTGTTGATAATCACAATGTGAATATTACGGGTGGCAGCGACTTTATGAAGTATTATGTTTCGGGCGGATACTTTGGCCAAACGGGGACGGTACAGAATTCCGGTCTGTCGCGCTATACAGGGCGTGCAAATCTCGATTTTAATTTGACGAACTGGCTAAAAGTCAATGTAAACCTAAGCGGTTCGCGTGCGGACTATCTCAATTCAACGGCAGGTTGGCAGACAGGTAACTCCGGCACCCAGGGCTTTGGTGCGCTTCAAGCCGCTGTTGCTTATCCCCGTTTCGTGCCAGTTTACGACGAGGCCGGAAATTATAGTCTATTTCAGGTAACGGGTAACCCCGTCTCTTTGTTGGATATTCAGGACAAAACGGCATTCAATTCACTCAATACCTTTATCTCCGCTGATTTCAATATCATCGGCGAAAAGTTAAGAGCAAAACTCCTTTACGGAAATGTATATGAGAGCAGTGAACGAGATTTTTTTGTGCCCTCGACTACATTCTATTTTCAGTTATATCGCGCACGAGGTTCACTCAATCAATCTACCCGCAACATGAATACGATGGAAGCTACAGTGATGTACAATGAGTCCTTTTGGGAAGATAAACTAAAGTTTGATTTTGTCGGCGGGATTGGCCAATATCCCGTCCGGGAGCGTGGATTCGGAGCGGCTAGTGCGGATATGAAAGACGGAATTGGCACAGACAATCTGTTTGCTGGTTCGGGCGATGTCCGCGTATCGTCTTTTCACAATGCAGATAAGAGACGTTCACTTTTCGGTCGTGCATCATTCGATATTATGAACCGGTACTTCATTCAGTTTGCGGGACGGTACGATGGTTTTAGTCAGTTCTTTCCGGGGAAAAAATTTGCGTTTCTTCCATCCGTGTCTGCTGGATGGACGCTGACAAACGAATCGTTCTTGCGTGATGCAAGTTTTTTAGATCTCCTGAAAATACGCGGTAGTATCGGTGTAACAGCGGAAGCTTCGGGTTATGCCTATGCGACATTTCAACCCGATAATTCATTGGTCAGTTTCAATAGCGGCGCTACGCAGATTATTCCTTATGTCCTAGCACAGCTTGACCAGCCGAACCTAACTTGGCCAAGGACGATTAATAAGAATATCGGTATCGACTTTTCATTATTCAATAGCCGTATCAGTGGCGCCGTTGACGTGTTTAGAGATGATCTTACGCGCTTGATAATGGATGCGCCAACGGAAGCGCTGAGTATTTTCGGCGAGGAGCCTGTTAATGGAGGACACCGTGTCAGGAAAGGGTGGGAAGGCAATATCAACGCTTCGGTTATCAGTTCAAACGATTTCAAATGGAATGTCATCTTTAACCTCTCTCATATGACGTTTGAGCACAAAGAACGCTTCCCTTTTGAAATCCTGAATCCCGGCGTGTCGGCTACCGATCCAGTTAATTCCATTTATGTATTTCGGACGGATGGGCTTATCCAGCCTGGGGAAGCCTTGTCGGAAGCACAACAGACACTGCCTACCAGAGGTCAGCTACCCGGCAGCCCCCGAATCGTGGATTTGAATGGTGACGGTGTCTTGGACGCACACGATATTTTACGATATGACTCCGCACCATTGTATACGTTGGGGTTCGGTAATATGTTCACGTATAAAGCATTTGATTTCAGTATATTTTTCTACGGCAATCGAGGAGCTTGGGGATTTAATAACTTACGTACATGGGCCAATCCGATAAATATTCTAACGGGCGTGCAAAGCGGAATTGCAGAGATAAGCGATGTTTGGACGACCACCAACCCAGACGGTACTATACCCGGTGTTGCCTTTGATGCACCAGCGTTAGGTCTTCCCGCCGGTATTGATACCGATTTGGAAAAAAGAGATTTTATCCGATGCCGAAACATTGGATTAGGGTATACGCTAAGCCAGTCTGGATTAAACAAATATGTCCGAAACCTAAGATTTTTTGTGGACGTGCAAAATCCTTTTATTATTACAAATTACAAAATTGCCGATCCAGAAGTGCAAGTTGGCAGTGTCAAGGGTGGAGCTGCCCCATATCCAATGGCGACAACGACTTCAATTGGTTTAAAGGCAGCATTTTAACTATAATATGAAGAATATGAAAAAGATATTGCTATTATTAGCTGTAAGCCTAATAGGTATTTCTGGTTGTGAGAAAGGACTGGAGGCACAACTTCCAGGCTCTTTAAACCCAGATTCATTCCCAAAAACAGAAGCAGACTTCAAGTCCATGGTTACGGGCGTCTATAAGCTTTTTGGATCCAAATGGAGTTATTCCGATGGAGGAATCGTGGGAGATCTTTTTTTTGGTGTGGAGTTTTCAAATATTTTCGTAAACGATTACCCAGGCGATGCTATGGCTTACTTTCCGGAGTGGGGTGGCTTTTTTGATTCCTTCAGTAAAGCGGACTTCAATTTTTTAAGAAATGTCGACGGAAGACGCAATCACTTAGAAAAGATCAGGTTTATAACGAAGATCACACAGCTGATCGCTGATATTCAACGTTCCGACGTCGTCAGTGAGGCGTCGAAAGCAGCCTTCGAAGCGGAAGCGCGGACAGCACGAGGCATCATCATGTATTATCTCCTGAGCATGTATGGCCCAGTTCCGTACATCGACGATCCCGAACTTATTGGCAATAGCGAGGCAGAAGCGAATATGTCTCGGCCGGAACGGGCTACCTATGTCGCACGCGTAGCGGACGATCTGCGTTTTGCCGCTGACAATTTAGTACAACCGAGTGAAGCAGATTACGGACGCTTTAATAAGGGCTGTGCATTAACCTTTTTGATGCGGTTATATCTCCATGAAAAGGATTGGGGAAATGCAGAGCTCATTGGCAGGGAGTTGCTCACCATGGGGTATGGACTTGTCGATGACTATGCAAGTCTTTTCCGTGTGGCTACCGAAAAAAATAGGGAGACGATCTGGGCCGTGTCCTGTGATCCAGCGGCAAATGGTAACAATAACCTTGGAAACTTCAACGCTTGGCCACTTTATACCTATCCTTCGGATTACCCGGGGCTGATCTCGGCTCCAGGTGAGCCTCGCAAAGGGGGTTGGGCCAATCCGGGCGCATTTACGGCAACTTGGTCGTTCTATGATTCTTTTGACCCTGATGATGAACGGAGGTCGCTGTTGATCACCTCTTATCAGCCGGTAAATTCTGCGGGTGTGCCCACCGGGTCCCAAAAGAATCGGGAGAGTGGAATGCGGGGTCCCGTGATCAGCAAATATCCTGATGATGATCCTACACCTTTTTCTGGAAATGACATACCCGTATGTCGCTATGCAGATGTGTTATTGATGCTGGCTGAAGCCATCAACGAACAACAGGGTCCGGTAGCGGAAGCGCAAGGCTACGTTAACGAAGTTAGAAAGAGGGCTAACTTACTTGATCTGGAAGGGAATGATATTGCTTCCAAAGAGACGTTTCGCGATGCGATCCTTCGCGAAAGGGGATGGGAATTGTTTTTGGAGGGACAACGTCGTATAGATTTAGTCCGAATGGGTAAATTTACGGAGATGCTCGCTAACGCGGGTAAAACGCCACAGCCTGGAACAGGGTTGTTCCCCGTACCGCAGTATATGTTGGATAGAGGAATGGAACAAACGGAAGGATACACAAACTAAAATAGAGTTATTTCATGATGATATTAAGAAAAAGTATTATAGGTGCACTTACCTGCTTCAGTGTACTCACCACTGCTGGACAAGAGTCAACGCCTCAAGCATACCTCGATGATCGTGGTGTAATACGCTGGTCTGACTCTAAAGAGGAAATAGCGCTGTATGGTGCGAACTATTGCTTACCTTCTGCATGTGATTACCGGGCTGCCGGTTATCTCACCGATGATCGAAAGAAAGTTATTGACCAAGATATGGCGCATTTTGCCCGTATGAACTTTGATGCACTGCGTGTCTGTATCTGGGGCGACTATGAAAATACGGACAAAGAAGGCAACCTGATCGAGAATGACCATTTAGATCTCGTCGACTACCTCGTTGCCAAAGCGAAGGAACGTGGCATACACATGCTTCTCAGTCCGATCGTAACCTATAGCTCGCTTTTTCCCGATGCGATGGGTGATACGCTGCGGATCCAGGGAAGCCTCTCCCATACCTATAAAAAAGGGGAACTGGGCACCAACCCTGCGGCTATTGAAGCGCAGTGCAATTATATCAGCCAATTATTGAACCACGTCAATCCATATACCAAGATGGCGTTGAAGGATGATCCATCTATCCTGTTTATTGAAATGATCAATGAGCCTACACACCACAGCGCTGATGTGAAAGGGTCTGTACGGTATATCAATGCGCTTATTGATGCGGTTCGACGGACAGGGTGTGATAAGCTGGTCTTTCACAATGTAAGTCAGGATTTCGACATCGACCAAGCTATGGGGAAAAGTGATATCCAAGGGGCGTCTTTTGCTTGGTATCCGTCAGGGCTGAACTCTGGAGGCTATTTGCCAGGTAACTATCTACCGTCGGTAGATAAATTTTCCGAACGCATGATGAGCCCTCATTTGCAAAAGTTAGGTCGGATTGTTTACGAGTTTGACAGTCCTGATTTGGTCAACGGATACATGTATCCCGCCATGGCTCGATCATTTAGGACCGTAGGAGCGCAGTTTGCGACTATGTTTTCATATGACATGTTGGTGACGGCTCCTTACAATTTGGGCTGGCAGACACATTACCTTAACATGGTCTATACACCCGGTAAAGCTGTCAGTGCGATGATTGCTGCGGAAGTTATGCGTACCGTACCCATGTATAAGGATTACGGTAAATATCCTGCCAATACCGTTTTTGAAGATTTTCGTCTGCATTATGAAGATGATCTAGGGGAACTCAATAGCGATGAGAAGTTCTACTACACTAACCACACCGATAGTAAGCCTGTGGCGTTGGATAAGCTTCAAAAGATAGCAGGGGTAGGTTCTTCGCCTGTCGTACAGTATGAGGGAAGAGGGATCTATTTTCTGGATAAAATTGATTCGAAGACTTGGCGTTTGGAGGTTTATCCGGATGCTCTGCCCATCCGTGATCCGTTTGAAATGCCAAGTCCGGATAAGGTTGTTACAAGGAGTATCAGCAGAACGTGGCCTATGCAGGTCCGTATACCGGGTTTGGGAGATAACTTTCATGTCGTATCTTTGAACGACGGGAACAGTTTTGCTGCTTCTGCGGTCGACGGGACTTTTGGAATTCATCCGGGAGTCTATATGCTGACGGCAGATAAAACATTTGATATTGCTAATCTACCCCGAAAGGTGGGTCAGCTGAAGATGGACGAATTTGTATCGCTTCCGGATCAAGAACTGCCGCTGCAGGTCGTTGCTGGTTCACAGACGCACTTTAACGAAGGAAAACCTCTCCATTTCACGGCCGAAGTCTATCATCGGGACTTACCCGATTCGGTACAGCTCTTTGTAAAGGTAGCCAATAGCCGGCGCTTTATTCCATTTACCATGCATCGCACGTCAGGATATACATATGAGGTGTCCGTCCCCTGGAGAGAAAGATTTTTTAATGCAGGCCCAATCTCTTGGTGTATTGTAGTAGATCATGATGGACGAGCAGTCAACTATCCCTCCCAAACGACCATAACGCCGCTTGATTGGAATTTTTCTGGATGCGAGACCTGGGATGGCCAGATTGTTCCGGCAAGGGGGGCCATCAAGTTAGTTGACGTTGCGAGCGACTTCACACGAATCTCCGCTTCGCGCATGGATGGAGGTGTGCGCGCCAACTATTTTTCGCTGGTAACATCTGATCGAGATGGAGAGCCTGCAATACGTGTCGGAATTCCGTACGATCACGATTTAGAAGATTATACGATATCGCTGCCGGTAGAAGATGTTATAAATCCCTTGGGGAGCAAAATTCTGGAGGCAAGACATCTTGTTATTTCGGCAAAAGGGTTAAAAAATAAACAAGAAGCATTTGTGACGCTCGTTGAAAAAGACGGTACAAGTTGGTCCAGTCTAGTGCCGGTTACGGCGGATTGGCAGGATATACGTATTCCCGTTGATCAATTTAGCTTAAACAGGGGGGTCATGTTACCGGTAGGATATCCCGGTCGCTGGAACTACTGGCTTACCCCAGCCTCCGATAGAGGACATGCAACAGATAAGGTACGGTTGGATAACTTGCAGAGCATACAGGTATCGATGCGCCCCGCGACAAGCGGCGTGTCCGAACAAGAAAAATCTTCCAGTGTGGATATCAGTCAAATCTATTTTACCTTTAATTAATGAACAAGCAAGAGAAAGTTAATCATAGCTACATCATTGGAATCTCGCTGATATCCGCGCTAGGAGGCTACCTTTTCGGTTTCGACTTTGCCGTCATATCAGGAGCTTTACCCTTTTTACGGATGAGCTTTCAGCTCGATGCCTGGTGGGAAGGCTTCTTGACAGGATCACTGGCCTTGGGTTGTATCATCGGATGTTTATTTGCCGGCAATATAGCGGAGCGGTTTGGACGCAGGCCAGGTCTTATGCTTGCTGCGCTGATTTTTGCCTTCTCTTCCTTGGGTATGGCTTTTTCTTGGGGGCTATCATCGTTCGTTACGATGCGTTTTTTATCGGGGATAGGCGTAGGCATGGCCTCGATATTGAGTCCCATGTACATTGCGGAGATTTCGCCGGCTAAGATACGGGGGCGGAATGTCGCGATTAATCAACTCACTATCGTTATAGGAATCCTGATAACCAACCTCGTAAATTATTTTATTTCGGACGATGATCCAGAGGTTTGGCGGTGGATGTTTGGTTTGGGAGCCATTCCGGCGACCTTTTTTTTCCTCGGCGTAATCTGGTTGCCCGAGAGCCCGAGATGGTATGCACTCGTCGGTAAGCACCAGAAAGCTAAAGAGGTTTTAGCCCGTTTGGGATCGCCGCTATATGTTGAAAAAACCCTTAGCGAAATTAATGCTTCCGTAACCGGGACCATTAAATCTTCCTATCGTGATGTTTTCGGAAAGGCAGTGCGACCGGCCATTTTGGTGGGGATCACGCTCGCCGTATTTCAGCAGATTTGCGGCATCAATGTCGTCTTTAACTATACGTCTACTATTTTTGAAGCTGCGGGAGCAAGTTTGGACCGGCAGTTATTGGAAACAGTATCCATTGGTGTTGTGAATCTTATTTTCACCTTTTTAGCCATGTGGCAAGTAGATAGATTGGGAAGACGGCCGCTCATGCTATTCGGGGCGATCGGGTTGGCGTTATCCTATGTCGGCTTGGCGCTGCTCCTGCAAACCGGAGCTTATACAGCATTGATTTCAATTGTTGTCCTGTTGGCCATCGCCATTTATGCGACTTCGCTTGCTCCGGTCACGTGGGTGATTATTTCAGAGATTTTTCCAAACCGGATCCGGAGTAAGGCGTCATCGATAGCTATCATATCGCTCTGGGCCGCATATTTTATCTTAGTCTTTACATTTCCCGTGCTGGTAGAAAAATTAGGAGCCTATGGCCCTTTTTACCTGTACGCCGGTATCTGTCTTTTAGGGTTCTTGTTTATCAAATTAAGGGTTAAGGAAACAAAGGGGCAGACACTCGAACAATTGGAGGAAACATTTACATCGCATTAACTAAAACAATATAACTGATACACATGGACGTGAAGATTTGGCAGGAATCGGTAACTATCGGCACTTACGAAGTAGGGAAACCCGATACGAATCCGATGTTTTTTGAAAGCAGGGTATATCAAGGGAGTAGCGGAACGGTATATCCATATCCCATAATTGAATCCATCAGTGATAAAAAAATAGATAAAGTCTATCACGGTCTCTTCCTGGAAAACCAGTACATCAAGATCATGGTCTTGCCGGAGCTCGGAGGGCGGATTCAGATGGCATATGATAAAATTGCCCATCGTCATTTTATTTATTATAACCAGGTTATCAAACCTGCTTTGGTGGGACTCTGTGGCCCCTGGATTTCTGGTGGCATCGAATTCAATTGGCCGCAACACCATCGCCCCAGTACATTTGATCCTGTTGATTTTGCGCTCGAGGAGAACGTCGACGGGAGTAAGACCATTTGGGTGAGTGAAGTGGAAAAGATGTTCCATACCAAGGGGATGGCCGGCTTTACGCTTCATCCCGATAAGGCCTTTCTAGAGATTAATGTAAAGCTGCATAATCGGACGCCGCTGCCACAGACATTTTTATGGTGGGCAAATCCGGCCGTTCGGGTAAATGAGCACTATCAATCTGTATTTCCACCGGATGTCAGTGCGGTATTTGATCATGGGAAAAGAGATGTTTCCTCTTTCCCCATGGCTACAGGAACGTATTATAAAGTGGATTACGCACCAGGTACGGATATATCAAAATACAAAAATATCCCGGTACCTACTTCTTATATGGCTGTCAATTCGCGGTATGATTTTGTAGGGGGGTACGAGCATGACAGTAAGGCAGGTGTCCTACATGTAGCTAACCATCATGTTTCGCCGGGAAAAAAACAATGGACCTGGGGCAATGGTGATTTTGGTTTAGCCTGGGACCGAAATTTAACGGATAACGACGGGCCTTATATCGAACTAATGACAGGCGTATTTACCGACAATCAACCCGATTTTTCTTGGCTGATGCCTTATGAAGAGAAAGCGTTCACGCAATACTTTTTACCGTATCGAGCGATTGGTATGGTGAAGAATGCATCCAAAGATTTTCTTCTAGGATTAGAACATATTGACGATCGTATCATCGTACGTGTTTTCGCTACTTCGGTTTTTACCAATGTCCGAGTAACGTTACAATATGGCGATCTAACCATATTAGATCGAGCGGTTGAATTGTCGCCTACTACAATTTTCCAGGAAGAGCTTCGGGTTGATTACGCTGTAGAGGAAGACAAGTTCAAATTGGTGCTACATTCGAAGGAAGGTGCGGAATTGCTCCGGTATGAGCCTAGCCTAAATGATAAGTATGCGCTCCCCCCGCCGGCCGAACCAGCGCCCCGTCCGGAAGCAATCGGAAGTATAGAACAATTATTTTTGGTGGGACAGCACCTGGAACAATACCGACATGCGATTTATAATCCCGTATCGTATTATGAAGAAGCGCTACGTAGAGATCCTACTGATGTCAGAAGCAACAATGCGATGGGCAAGTGGTATCTGCGCAAGGGGCGTTTTGTGCTATCTATACCCTATTTTAAGCAAGCTATTGCTACCTTAACCAGCCGTAACCCCAACCCTTATGACAGCGAACCTTATTACAATTTTGGCCTGGCTATGGTGTTCGGCGGCAATCTCGATGCTGCTTATGATGCTTTTTATAAAGCAACCTGGAGCAGTGCATGGCAGGATAGTGCTTTTTTTGCTTTGGCACAGATCGATGCCATCCGGGGTGACTTCGACAAAGTCCTGGAGCACATCGATTGGTCGCTGGATCGAAATGCAAGAAATGGTAAGGCATACGTGCTGAAAGCTTTTGTATTGCGTCAGCTAGGATTGTCGGAGGCTGCCATCGATGTTTCCAATGTTGCCTTGAAACGGGATCCGTTTAATCTGGGCACACTTTTCGAAGCCTTCCTTTCTCATCAGGCCCAAAAACGATTGGCAGAATCGGAGGATTTATTACAGCAGTTTTTGGCTATTTCCCGGCAACAGCCGCATACGCTTATCGAGTATGCGATCGATTTTGCCGCTTTCGGCGCATATCGCGAATCTATTGAAATCTTGAGCTTTGCGGCTCAGGATGACGCAAAAGATCCCCTTATTTATTACTATACAGCCTATTATTGGCTCAAACTTGGAGATCGAAATCAAGCGGATGCCTGGCTTACCAAAGCGACGTCTGTCGATGCAGTGTACTGCTTCCCGAATCGACTGGAAGATATTCTTGTATTGGAAACCGTGTTGGAGCTAAATCCCGAAGATGCTGGTGCCGCCTATTATCTCGGTAATCTTTGGTACGACAAGCGGCAGTATGAATTAGCAATCTCCTGTTGGGAAAAGACCGTGTCACGCGAACCAAATTTCCCAAAGGCTTATCGGAATCTTGCCATTGCCGCGTACAATAAGCAGGATGATATCGAGAAGGCGGTCCGTTACTTCGAACGTGCATTTGTTCTCGATAATACGGATGCACGGATATTAATGGAGTTAGATCAGCTCTACAAACGATTAAACTATCCGCTGAGGGATCGACTTGCCACGCTCGAAAAATGGCAACAGGTTGCCGAACAACGCGACGACCTGTATCTTGAAATCAGTGCGATATACAACTTGCAGGGACATTTTCAGAAAGCTTACGACCGGATTATGAACCGCAAATTTCATCCTTGGGAAGGTGGTGAAGGCAAGGTTTCTACTCAATATAGCTATAGCTTGGTGGAATTGGCTAAAGAAGACCTGCGGAATTCAAGGTTTTCGGAGGCGATCGATAAATTGAATCAGGCGCAATCGTACCCTTATAACTTGGGAGAAGGTAAACTGCCCGGTGCCCAGGAAAACGATATTTTCTATTGGATGGGATGCGCTTATGAACGGCTGGGCGAGTTGGACGAGGCAAGGTCTTTTTGGACGAAAGCCACAGTCGGATTATCAGAGCCGGCAGCTAACATCTTCTATAACGATCAACAACCCGATAAAATATTCTATCAGGGGCTAGCTTGGAAAAAACTGGGGGATAAAGCTGCGGCTGAAATAATTTTTCGCAAACTTTATGACTACGGAATGGCGCATTTGCATGATGATATAACGATAGATTATTTTGCAGTTTCGCTCCCAGATCTCTTAATTTTCAAGGCAGACCTCCAGGAGCGGAACCGCCTACATTGTCTTTACATTTCGGCCTTGGGGCTGTTTGGGATAGGGGATTATAAGGGGGCGCTTCAATATCTTGATACCGTTGTGCGCGCCGATAATATGCATTTTGGAGCACACTGTCACCTTAAATTGTTGCATACGCCTGCGTTGAACATATTGTCGGAAATGACGTGATTCTAAAATAAGTTTTATGATAGAGAAAAACAAGACCATAAATAATCGACGCCTAATTATTAGGATAAAAATAACCGTATTGCTGGCAAGTTTCTTTTTACTGGGAAATGCACAAAACCTATATACAATCGACGCAAGTGTTGTGCCCTCTCCCCCCCGTGAGGGACACCTGCGCCTGGGGGGAGAGGGTAGAGACGGTCATTCCATTTATGTAAATAATAAGTTTATAACTCGGAATGGTAAGCCCTGGGTCCCGATTACAGGAGAGTTTCATTACTGCCGTTATGCTTCCCGCTATTGGGATGAGTCCTTGAAAAAAATGAAAGCCGGGGGAATAAATACGGTGGCAACGTATGTGTTTTGGAATATACATGAACGAAAGGAAGGAGAGTTTGATTGGGAGGAAAACCGTAACCTACGGGAATTTATACGGCTTTGTTCCGAAAACGATCTATTTGTCATTGTGCGTATTGGTCCGTTTGCCCATGGCGAGATACGGAACGGTGGTTTGCCGGATTGGCTACTGGGCAAGCCGCTGGTTATCCGGTCGAACGATCCCACTTATCTAGCGTATGTAGAACGGCTATATACCGCGATTGCTGGAGAGCTAGAGGGCCTGTATTATAAAGATGGCGGTCCTATTGTGGGCATACAACTGGAAAATGAGTACCAACATTCAGCAGCGCCCTGGGCACTGACCTATCCTGGGCAGCCTCATGATATGACAGCCTCAGAGCGGGACCTGGCCGTGACGCAAGAAGGAGTCGGTATTGCGAAGGGAGATAATCCATACAGTCAACTCGGTAATGACCATATGAAAGTGCTGAAGGAACTGGCTGTCGGCAAAGGTATGGTCACGCCTTTGTATACAGCAACAGGATGGGGAAATGCCGCGATTGTCGAAAATGAAAGTATACCGGTTACAGCCGCCTACGCCTATCCCTTTTGGACACCTGGCCGGGATATTTCGCCTTTCTTTCTGTATAAAGATATGCATAGAAACCCCGATTATGCACCGGTGCGTTATCAGCCGGAGGACTACCCTGTTTTTCCAGCGGAGCTTGGATCTGGTATTATGACGGTTTATTCGCGGAGGCCCATTGTAGAGCACAAAAGTTTTGATGCGATGATAAATCGCTGTCTGGGTAGTGGTGCGAACGGGATTGGCTATTATATGTATCACGGTGGTTCTACACCAAAGGACGGAGCTTACTTTTTTAGCGACGAAGCCTATGGGTTACCCAAGATTTCTTACGATTTTCAGGCACCGGTGGGCGAATACGGTCAGGTAAGGGAAGGTTACTACCGTTTGAAACTGATGCATCAGTTTTTGCACGATTTTGGAGACCGGCTTTGCGCCATGCAAACTATCCTGCCGGAAAATGCCTCCATCATAGAGCCTGAAAACATAACGGATCTACGCTATGCCGTTCGTAGTGACGGCAATTCGGGGTTTCTTTTCTTGAATAATTTTCAAGATGATACCGTCATGGTGACGAAACGAAACCTACAGTTTGCTATCCACACAGGACAAGGTGTAGTCAAATTCCCATTATATGAAACACTTGATTTACCCGTAGACGAGAACTTAATACTGCCTTTTAATTTTGATATGGACGGGGTTAAGCTGATGTATGCTACAGCACAGCTGCTAGCCAAAGGTGGCGATGCCGAACGACCATTCTATGTCTTTTTTACACCCGATGATGGTAAAGCAGAATTTGCATTTGATGGAGACATTGCGATCAGGAAAACCGATGCGCTGGCGGTTCGGAAAGAACAAGGACGGACGATCGTTACGACCGCCTCAGACAAAGCTGAATTTACGCTCATCCGTAACAATAGGAAAGTAGATGTGTTGGTTTTGTGGAAAAAAACCGCACTCGACGCTTATATCGTCGATATGAAGGAGAAGAAAAGTGTCGTCTTTTCAGATAATCCGCTGATCCATGCAGGGGATAGCATCACGATTTATAGCCGTGGTGATAACACGATGCATTTTGAGATCTATCCAACATCGAAATATAAGGTAGATGCCGGCAATGCAACATTGAGCACACGCCGGTCTGCTTCAAACTCTTCTTCGGCGTATACGGTGGCGGTACCTGCAGTCGAACTGCCAGTGTCTGTGACTAAAGTAAGTGAGAAGAAATTTATGCTTCGTTTACCCAAGCAACCCACGACGCTGAGTAATGTTTTTTTAGAAATTGATTACGTGGGTGATACAGCTATGGGCTTTATAAATAGTGAGTTGGTGGCTGATGAGTTTTATAAGGGTGTCCCCTGGGAAATTGGTCTAAGGGATTTTATGCAAGGAGATACCGATCAAGAGATGGTGCTCTATTTTCGTCCACTACAAAAAAACGCTACCTATCTTAAGGATCTGGATCCAAAGACAGTGCCTGATTTCTCAGGTGCGCCCTCGTTGTTCAAACTTCAGGGGGTAAAATATATCCCTGAATACAAAACAGTTATAAACTTTAAATAAATATGCATAAGAAAACGATATATATCTTAATCTCCCTGATAATACTTGTTATGTCCGGTTGCCGAGGCAAACATGAAGCATGGACTAATCGAGTAGATCTTTCCGGAGAATGGGGGTTTAGGGAGGACGCCGGGGACGTAGGGGTGCAAGAGCGTTGGTTTGAAGCAACGGACGAAGAAGTTATCAAACTCCCAGGTTCCATGGCTTCTAATGGAAAGGGAGAGGCGATACGCGTAGGCACATCATGGACGGGGAGTATTTTTGACTCTTCTTATTTCGATAAACCGGAGTATGCAGCATACAGGCAGGAGGGGAATATTAAGGTGCCTTTTTGGCTACAGCCCAATACCCATTATGTTGGGGCTGCTTGGTATTTCAAGGAAATTGAAATACCCCAGAGCTGGGATGGACGCCATATCGAATTAATACTCGAACGACCGCATTGGGAAACATCGGTGTGGTTAAACGGGAAATTCATGGGCATGCAAAATAGTCTTTCTACTGCGCATCGGTTCCAGTTGGATACAGCATTGTCTGCGGGAAAACACCGGCTTGCTGTCCGGGTAGATAACCGTATTAAGGAAGTCAATCCTGGTCAGAACGCACACAGTCTGACCGATCATACGCAAACTAATTGGAATGGTATCGTTGGCCAGATCTATTTGGCGACGTTCCCTACCATCAGAATTGATGAATTACGTTTGTTTCCAGACACACGAAGTAAGCGCGTTCGTGCAGAGCTTACCGTGTCTAATAGAAGTGATAGCGCTCAAGATTTATCCTTCTGTCTGCAGGCAAGCACATTGTCTAAAGAAGCGGGAGATATCGACCAGCTGGTGTGGAGCCAACGCGTTGACACAGGGACTACCACAGTGGAGAAAATTTATAATATGGGGGCAGACGCCTTACTCTGGAACGAATTCAAGCCCAATCTCTATAGGATGAGTGCCAATATAAATGGAGAACATATAGAAGATCATACTGTGACTTCCGATTTTGGTCTTCGGGAGGTCGGTATAAACGGCACAAATATCACCATAAATGGGGAAAAGGTGTTTCTTCGTGGTGCCCTGGAATCCGCGGTCTTTCCGCTCAGCGGCTATCCCGCGACGGATACAGCCTCTTGGACAAATATTTTTAAGGTATTGTGTGCCTACGGTTTAAATCATTTACGCTTTCACTCGTGGTGCCCGCCGGAGGCTGCTTTTGCTGCTGCAGATAGAGCTGGCGTCTACCTCCAGATAGAATGTGCTGCCTGGCCCAATTGGGGGACGAGCGTAGGGGATGGTGCCGCGATTGATCGTTATCTGTATGAGGAAGCAGAGCGGATTATACGCGATTACGGAAACCACCCTTCTTTTATCATGATGACACACGGGAATGAGCCGGGAGGCAAAAATAGGAACAACTATCTCGATGACTTCGTCAGCCATTGGAAAAAAAAGGATCCCAGACGTATTTATACGGCTGGCGCAGGGTGGCCCGTTGTCCCGGAAAATGATTATGAGAACATTCCCGACCCACGTATACAGCAATGGGAGGAAGGATTGGCAAGCGTGATCAACGCCAAGCCACCCCAAACGCAATTTGACTGGTCGGATATTCTGTTAAAACATACAAAGCCAGTCGTAAGCCATGAAATCGGCCAATGGTGTGTATATCCTGATTTTAAAGAAATGGAGAAATACAAAGGTGTGTTGAAGCCCAAGAATTTTGAAATTTTTGCTGACCGCCTCAAAAATAGTAATTTGTATCATCTGGCTGATAGTTTCTTAAGTGCGTCAGGCAAGCTTCAGGCGCTATGTTACAAGGCGGATATCGAAGCGGCTCTCCGTACACCGGGCATGGCAGGGTTTCAATTGTTGGGTTTGCAAGACTTTCCGGGGCAGGGGACAGCACTGGTGGGCGTGGTCAATCCTTTTTGGGAAGACAAGGGTTACATAAACGCAGCGGAGTATAGTCAATTTTGCAATCGTGTTGTTCCACTGGCAAGGTTCGCCAAGATGAACATGCTCAATACGGAGATGTTAGAAGTACCCGTTGAGGTCGCAAATTTTTCAGGTCAGAAACTTGAAGCGGCGAAGCTAAACTGGCAGATAAGTGAAGCAGAAGGCAATACACTTTACCGTGGAAGTCTACCAACGAAAGATATTGAAGTAGGTAATGGCGTTTCGCTCGGGATTATCCGTCAATCGCTTTCCGAGATCGACCGTGCGAAAAAGTTGGTATTTACGCTCGAAGTTGAGGGTTACAAAAACAGTTGGGATTTCTTCGTCTATCCTAAGCGATTGCCAGACGTAGCGCCTGACGTCATTGTGACGAGTTCGCTTACCCACGACATCATAAGCAAGCTGGATGCTGGTGCCCACGTTTTATTGACTTTACCTAAAGGCCGTGTGGCACCATCAAAAGGTGGAAGTGTAGCCGTCGGATTTTCCAGTATCTTTTGGAATACAGCTTGGACAAATGGCCAAGCACCGCATACCCTCGGTATCTTATGCGATCCGGGACACCCGGCCCTTCGGGAATTCCCGGCAGATTTTCACAGTAATTGGCAGTGGTGGGATGCCATGTCACATAGCAATGCTATATTTTTGGATGCTGTTGCGAAAGATCTGAATCCTATCGTAAGGATAATCGATGACTGGGTTACCGCTCGTTCACTTGGATTGATTTTCGAAGGTAGCGTAGGTAAAGGAAAACTGATGGTCTCCGGTATAGATTTATCGGGAAGACTGGATGCGCGACCGGAGGCTCGCCAATTGCTGTACAGCTTGAAGCGCTATATGCAAAGTGATAGCTTCCATCCATCCATCGAGGTTCCTATACAGCGCATTCAGCAATTGCTTTTACATGATTAAAGTAAAAACCAGATAGAAGAAAGATCTTAGACCTTATTATATAAACATACTGATATGATGGACACACGAAAAATTGTAATCTTTTTACTTCTTATTCCCACCCTTGTTTTTGCACAGCAGGTGCCTATTCCCGAGGGTTGGTCTGCTGGTTACGTGTATGCTAACAACGTTCGGCTTCACTACTACCATGCAACGCCGCAACCCGATAAGCCGGTCATCGTTATGGTGCACGGTGTTACCGATAACGGGTTGTGTTGGACTACCCTTACGCAGCAGTTCGAGGATTCATACGATATCTATATGCTCGATGCACGGGGACATGGGCTTTCAGATCCGTTTCAGGCAGGCGATGACGGTGAGACACTGATAAAAGATGTTGTTGCGTTTGTGAAGGCAATGGAATTGGATAAACCGATACTGTTGGGACACTCCATGGGTGCGGCAACGGTGATGCGTTTGGCAGCCGATTACCCCGATTTGGGCAAGGCGGTTATCATGTTAGATCCACTCTTAGGGCCGCGCATGACGAGGCCGGTTGCTCCATCCCGCCACGCAGAGAGCAAAAGTAACTCATCGGCTGTACCAATATCGACTAAGCGCACATCTCCTAAAGTACAAGTGAACATGTTTGGAGCTCCTGAAGTGCTCGTCAGACAAAATAACTATAGCATGGACGAGCTGATGAAACTTGGAAGTCGTCAGAACCCCCAATGGCACGAAACAGACATCATGTACTGGGCTCTTTCCAAGAAGCAATATCATGGGCCATATACGGAACAAGCCGCGCAGGCGATGAGTGGTACAATGGATGTCGGCAACGCATTGGCCAGGGTCAGTATTCCTGCGCTGATCCTTAAAGCAGATGCTACAGAAGATGTCCGACAGAAGAATGAAAAGATAGCCAGGGAAATGAAAAGAGGCAAGCTTATCCATATCGAAGGAGGCGGGCACAATCTGCATCATGACAGATTAATGCCCACAGCAGAAGCCATTAAGGAGTTTTTAGCTGGATTTCTGTCTGTTCACGAGTAGCTTTAGTTATTGTGTTTCGATAAAAGTGGTGCTAGGTCATATCGCTTAACAAATGCAACGCGTAATCAATGTTATTCACGTTGCTTAGCGCTAGCCTAAGTTGTCCTTTTACTTCTTTTAAATTCGATATCGCAGGATGCGCTTGTACGAAAGCCAGCACTTTTCCAAATTGATCGGAATCAAAATAGCTGGATTTTGGATTGTTGACAAAATAACCTTTCAGCGTATTCTTTTTAAAAGAAATCTTCTCGAAACCAATCTGTTTACCCAGCCATTGCAAACGCAGGGTGTTGAATAGTTCGTAAACAGGTGTGGGGATCGAACCGAAGCGATCCTCTAACTCTTTTTCGAATGTGGATAGCTGTTGTTCATTTTCCAGTTTACCAATGTCGTTATATAAGTTATAACGTTCACTGATGTTGGTGACATATTCATCCGGGATCATTACTTCCAGATCGGTGTCTATTTGGGTAAAAGTGACATACTTTTTGTTCTTTTCATCGGCAAATAGCGTCCCAAATTCATCTTCTTTTAGTTCCTGAACGGCTTCATCGAGAATCTTGTTGTACATCTCAAAGCCGATTTCGGCGATAAAACCGGATTGTTCGGCACCCAAAAGGTTTCCGGAGCCGCGTATATCCAGATCACGCATCGCGACATTGAAGCCTGATCCTAATTCCGAAAATTCTTCTAAAGCTGAAAGACGCTTATACGCTTCGTTCGTTAATGTGGATAGCGGCGGACTTAATAGATAACAGAAGGCCTTTTTATTGGAACGTCCTACACGCCCACGCATCTGGTGGAGGTCGCTGAGCCCAAACATGTGCGCATGGTTGATAATAATGGTATTGGCATTTGGAATATCCAGACCCGCTTCGATGATCGTCGTAGCGACCAATACATCAAAGTCGTGGTTGATGAATTTCATCATGACATCTTCCAGCTCGTCGCCTTCCAATTGCCCATGGGCAATACCTACGCGTGCACCCGGCACCAGCTTTTGAATCATCGCACCCAGCTGAGGTAGATCAGCTACCCTGTTATGAATGAAAAATACTTGTCCGTTTCGCTCAAGTTCGTAAGAAACCGCTTCCTGTATGAGTGTTTCGTTAAACACATGGAGTTCTGTTTGTACAGGCTGTCTATTGGGAGGTGGTGTGGAGATGATGCTTAAATCACGCGCACCCATTAGCGAAAAATGCAGGGTACGCGGAATAGGGGTCGCGGTTAAGGTTAATGAATCTACATTTTCCCGCATCACTTTGAGCTTCTCTTTGACGGAGACACCAAACTTTTGTTCCTCGTCAATAATCATCAATCCTAAATCTTTAAACTTAACGTCTTTACTGACCAATCGGTGCGTGCCGATGATAATGTCTATTTTACCTTCTGCTAGGCGGGATAATGTATCTTTAATCTGTTTCGAGGATTTGAATCGGTTGATATAGTCAATATTCGCCGGCAATCCTTTCAGACGTTCACTGAACGTACGATAATGTTGCAGAGCTAATATCGTCGTTGGAACTAACACGGCGACCTGTTTGCTGTCCGCTACCGCTTTGAAAGCTGCCCGGATAGCAACCTCCGTTTTTCCGAAGCCTACATCCCCACATACCAATCGATCCATCGGATGAGGCGATTCCATATCTCGTTTGACATCGTTGGTTGCCTTTTCTTGATCTGGTGTATCTTCGTAAATAAAAGATGCTTCGAGCTCGTTTTGTAAGTAAGTATCGGGACTGAATGCATTTCCTGTTTGGGCTTTCCGCTTAGCGTACAACTTAATAAGGTCGCGTGCAATGTCTTTGACCTTTTTCTTCGTCGTCTTCTTCAGCTTGTCCCAGGCATCGGTTCCAAGCTTGTTCATCTTGGGGACTGTTCCCTCTTTGCCCGAATATTTGGAGATGCGGTTTAGAGAGTTGATATTGACATAGAGCAGGTCGTTGTCTGCATAGACCAAACGTATCATCTCCTGTGTCTTACCATTGACTTCTACCTTTTCCAGCCCGGCGTATTTACCCACGCCGTGGTCGATATGTGTGATGTAATCACCCGGTTTCAGGTCGCGCAGCTCTTTCAGCGTAATCGCCTGTGAACGTTCGTAACCTTTTTTACGTTTGTATTTATAGTAACGATCAAAAATTTGGTGATCCGTGTAACAAGCTAATTTTTGATCATCATCACGAAAACCTTCACGTAGCGCACGGTGTACGGGAATGAAAGTGACCGATTTGTCAATATCTTCCAGAATAGTGAAAATCCGTTCGATTTGTTTTGTAGCGTCTGAAAAGATCAGGTTTTGTATGCGCTGTTTTTCATTCTCTTTAAAATTATGGATAAGCAGGTTAAAATCTTTGTTGAACGAGGGTTGTGGATGCGTATCAAATAACAGGGTTTCATCTGCTTTGTAATAAAATTGCTTACCAAATTCGATGTTGGGGAAGTCGAAAAGCATTTCTCCAAAAGAACGATCAGTCGTGAAGATAACTCTTGGATCTATCCATTCACTATTGGCTTTAATATCCTTCTCGGGCAATGCTTTCCAGAATTCCGAAGCTTTTTTGTAACCATCTTTCAAGATATCTAGCGTGAACTGTACGTCTTTTAGCCAGATAACACTATCGCGGTCGATATATTCCAATAAGGAGATATGATTGTTGGACAGGAATTTGGCCTGCACATTGGGTACAATAGTTACCGTATGTATCTTACTCACCGATAGTTGTGTTTCCACATCAAACGTACGGATACTTTCTATATCATCACCAAAGAACTCAATCCGATAGGGAAGGTCGTTGGAAAAGGAAAAAATATCGACAATTCCTCCTCGGATGGCAAATTGTCCAGGTTCATATACAAAATCTACACGCTCAAAATCATATTCATAAAGAAATTCGTTGATGAAGTCAATGCTCAGTTTACTCTGTTGTGTGATGCTGAGCGTGTTTTTTTCTAGGTCGTCCCGATTAATAACTTTTTCAGCGATAGCTTCGGGGTAAGTAACAAGCATTTTAGGCAGTTCGGAGGCGTGGCTTAACGCACTTAGCGCTTCTGCACGCTGCAACACATGGGAAGCGTCTGTTTGGGTAAATTCAAATGCTTTTCGGAATGATGTTGGAAAAAAAAGGATTTGTTTATCTAAAATGCTTTCCAGATCACTCAGAAAATAAGATGCTTCTTCGTGGGTTGGCAAAATAAAGATGAAAGGCCGTTCTTGTAGCTTGTAAGCAGCCGCAGCAACCATGGCATCAGATGAGCCGATAAGTCCTTTGAGATGGACTTTAGGATTTTTTGCTTGTATGCTTTTAACCGTTGATTTTATCTTTTCGCTTTGCGCGTACTTGTCGAGAATTTCTTGTATACCCACTTAATGCCAGATCTTGTTTATGCAAAAGTAACAAAAAATATCCTCCTCTACATTTTGTGTAGCATTACATCATGAACATTTATGACAATGAATGCTCCATCGCAAAGGCCGTCATCTCCTCCATCGATTCTTGTAAATCAAACTGCAGATCTTCGTGCAGTTTTTCGAATTTAGTAGTTGTTGTTTTAATTCGGGCACGGACGTAGTCATGCAATTTGGAAGCACTATGCACAGCTGATTTTTCAAAAAGACGCGGAAACTGCCCGAAAGCTTTGTTTAGGATATAGATACGGCAATCGACTTCACTATACTTATCTTTGGTAATTTTCTCGTGCTCATTGATCATCCCGCTGGCTTGTCGGATAAGGCTTTGAAGTTCCTTGTAGTTGCTATACACTGGGATATTCTTGATCGTATGTCGGTTATCGGTGTAAAGATCTGCCAACCGCTCTTTAAGCTGCTCGATGCGATCTTCCAGATCCAGCTGGTCTTCCAGCAATTGGAAATGGAGCTGTTTCATCAACATCTTATCTTTGCCGACGAGACGGACGAGTAACTTGTCTTTTTCCTTTTGTGGAAGATTTAAAACCGCTTCCTTTAATTCGGGTTGCTTGTGTAACGACATGAGGTGAAGTTAAAAAGAATTTTTAACATCTTGCCCTTCTTTACGCCTTAACCTCTCGAACATAACAAGAAGTAAAAAGTACCATTAAAACCTGTAATTCTACCATTGTTTGTGGATATATCAACATATCTTTGTGCATGGTTTCGAAAGTACCTGTTATAGAGCAATGTGTCGTGTCGTCCAACGTCCGGAAGGATATTATGATCGAAGATCTGGCAGGTTATCTAGAACGAAATAAAAAACTTGTTTTTCCACATCGGCATAATTTTTACCATTTATTGCTGTTTACAAAGGGTGGCGGAAAACATACTATCGACTTTGAAACTTTTGAGGTCGTGCCATGGCAGATCTATTTTATGTCGCCAGGACAGATCCATACGTGGTCTTTTGAGGGAGAAATGGATGGTTATGTGGTTAATTTCGATAGGGATTTTTTCAAAACCTTTTTGCTCCAGCCCGATTATATCACGTTATTTTCGTTTTTCTCGGGACTGGTGCGAGATGAGGTGTTTGTCGTCAAAACAGAAGAACGTAGCGCGGTATTAGCGTTGTTCGAACGCTTGCGCCGCCAGACAGTGAATGTCGACTTTGCACGAGTTTCCCTCTTGTATATTTTTCATCTGCTTGAGCAACAACGCGATAGGCCGGCAGTTTTGCCCGAGGATACCTATAACCATACCTTATTGCGTAACTTCCTGAATTTGATCGAATCGAACTTCAGAACATTGCGCTTGCCGAAAGATTATGCAGCGCTACTCTATATCACACCCAATCATCTCAATGCATTGTGCAAGCAGGTGCTCGGCATATCGGCAGGCGAGATTATCCGGCAGCGGGTGCTACTAGAAGCAAAGCGCTTGTTGGCGATTAAAGATTATGGAATATCAGAAATTGCGTATGAACTCAATTTTAATGACAACTCCTACTTTACGAAATTTTTTAAAAAGGGCGAAGGGATAACGCCGGAAGAATTTAGAAAACAACATACTTAATTGGTGTAATAAGCATAATGGAAAATAACAATACGTATACGATCGGCTCATTTAAAGCGGCCAGGGAATGTAAATGCCCACGATGTAGAACTGGTCAGATGTTTGGAGGGGGCATGTTTAGTCTGAAACAGAAAATGAATAAAAATTGTCCACATTGTGGATTCAAGTTTGAAATAGAACCCGGCTTTTTCTATGTATCGATGTTCGTTAGCTACGCATTGAGCGTCGCACAGTTTGTTGCGGTTTGTATCGCGGCCTATGTATTATCTGGCGGTTCCGAATCTCCCTGGCTTTACCTGACTGTCTGTACAGTGACTGCAATTCTGTTATCCGGATTTAATTTCCGGTATTCCCGGGTGATTCAATTGTATTGGTTGACACCTAGTTTGAGTTTTAATGAGAAATATTATGGAGACGCCTATAAAAAATCATAGGCGTCAACAAACCTTTTTTATCCAATCGGATTTTCTTGCAAGTACTTTTCCCAAGCCCAGGCGGAGGCCATCATCTCGTCAATGCCTAATTCCGCTGACCATCCCAATTGTTGGGTAGATTTTGCCACATCTCCCCATACCTTAACGATATCTCCGTCGCGACGAGGCCCGACGACGTAGTTTAACTTCTGTCCTGAGGCTTTTTCAAAGGCTGTAATGGCTTCCAATACAGAATAGCCGTTGCCGGTGCCCACGTTGAACACATCGTATTTGCCATTGGGGTTTCCTTTTTCCAGCAAGCGGATAGCAGCGACATGTGCTTTAGCCAAATCGACCACATGGATATAGTCGCGGATACAAGAACCATCAGGTGTTTCGTAATCGCCGCCGAATACCGTTAGTTTCTCCCGTTTGCCAATGGCTGTCTGGGTGATGAAAGGCAAAAGATTCTGTGGAACACCAAGCGGAAGTTCGCCAATTAGTGCGGAAGCATGTGCTCCAACCGGATTGAAATAGCGTAATGCTATGGTGTTGTAATTCCCGTAAGCGGCAGAAACTTCTTCCAATATCTCTTCGGCAATCTGTTTGGTGTTTCCATATGGAGAGGCTGCTTTCTTGACGGGGGCAGACTCTGTTACCGGTAAAGTGTCCGGCTCACCATACACCGTACAACTGGAGGAAAATACAAAATTGATCGGCTTACCTTGATAGGCGTTCAAGAGATTAATTAACGAGAAGAAATTGTTGTGGTAATACTTTAAAGGTTTCTCTACGGACTCTCCAACAGCCTTCGAAGCCGCAAAATGAATGATACCCGTAATATCCGGATTCTCCTGAACAAAAGCCCGGGTTTTCGCTTCGTCGCATAAGTCAAATTGATGAAACTCCGGTCGGACACCAATAATTTTCGCTATCTGATCTAAAATTTGGATGTTTGAGTTGGATAAGTTGTCGATGATGACCGGTGTATAGCCTGCGTTGTGTAATTCTACTACCGTGTGGGAACCGATATACCCTGTCCCGCCGGTAACTAAGATTTTGCTCATTGTTCTTGATTATAATATGTTATTTCTTTGTAGTTTAGTTATATCTTTGACGAATATAAGCATAATATTTTCCTCTGTAAAGTAGTTCTTGAGGACAGAGGAGAGCAAAATAAATAAAACATGCGTCTTCTCTATGACATAGGAATAGGTCTTTACACCCTGCTGCTGCACTTAATTTCCCCTTTTCACCGAAAGGCGAGGCTGTGGGTGGAAGGGCGTAAACGATTGTTCCGGTATATCGAACAAACGGTTGAAAAGGATACTAGGCCGATTTGGTTCCATTTCGCTTCGTTAGGTGAATTTGAACAGGGAAGATCAGTCATGGAAGCGATCAAAAAAAAATATCCAAGTGAAAAAATAGTGATTACTTTTTTTTCACCATCGGGGTATGAAATCCGAAAAAATACGCCTTTGGCGGATTATGTGTTTTACTTGCCTACGGATACGGCAACCCATGCCCGGAAGTTTTTGGATAAGGTACAACCCAAATTTGCCGTGTTTACAAAGTACGAATATTGGTACCATTATTTTCGGGAACTTAAAAAGTGTCAGCTCCCGTTATTCGTTATCTCCGCTATTTTTCGGGAGGACCAGGTGTTTTTTAAATGGTATGGTGGGTTCTTTCGGAAGATATTGAAGCAGGTTCATTTTTTCTTTGCCCAGAATACAGATTCGGTACTTTGGTTGCGGGCTATCCATATCCGGCAGGCCGGACTCGCAGGGGATACCCGCTTTGATAGGGTCGTCGAACTGCCTAAGCAGCGTCGTGCCATACCGGAAGTGGAGCGATTCCTAGCAGGGCATACACAGGTGTTGGTAGCGGGAAGTACCTGGATACCGGATGAACGTTTACTGTCGGAATTGCTGACGGTCCAAAAAGGTTGGAAAATGCTCTTGGCCCCACATGAAATTCACGATGCGCATTTGCAGGAGATTAAGCAACTGTTTCCCCTTGCGATATTTTTCTCCCGTTTTGCCGAATATACGGCAGTTGAAATAGACAAGGCAAGTGTTTTAGTTATCGATAATATCGGGATGTTATCTGCGCTGTATGGGTATGGACAATTAGCCTATATCGGCGGTGGCTTTGGTGTGGGGATCCACAATACCTTGGAAGCCGCTACATACGGTATCCCCGTTATTTTTGGGCCTAATTATGCACGCTTTCAGGAGGCGGTGGATCTGATAACCATCGGAAGTGGCTTTCCTGTAGAGAATGCGGAAGAATTACAACGTGTGACACACGTGCTATCGGAGGAGGCCAAGAGAACAACGGCAGGAGAAGCTGCACAAAAATATGTACAGGAAAAAGCCGGCGCTACACAGATCATTATGAAGTATCTCGAAACGGAGGGGTTAGTAGGTTAGGAGTTAGAGACCCATGTCTTACTGGTCGTCTACGACAAATAATTCCGACGCAATATAATCCGCTAGTAATTTCCCTTTCATCGTCAGGATAAGATAACGATCCTGAACCAGTTCCATCTCTTGTCGGCTTAAAAAGGGCTGTATATTCGACAAAAGATATTGCTTATGATCGGTGTCGAAATCATGCGTTATTTTCTCCAGATCAACCCCCCACATCGTTCGTAACGCGGTCATGATATACTCGTTAAACTGCTCTTCATTCGATAATTCTTCGGTTTCAATATAGGGGTTTTCTGTCGTTATACCTTCGATATAACGTGCATTATTTGCCACGTTCCAGCTTCTCGATTTTCCATTGAATGAATGGGCAGACGGACCGATGCCGAGGTAATGCTTGCCTTGCCAGTACGCGGTATTATGTTTCGCGTATTGACCGTTTTTGGCAAAATTCGATATTTCATAATGTGCAAACCCATTTTCAGTTAGGGTATCGATAAGCATCTGCATTTGTTTAGCACTTTGTGCTTCTTGTATAGGTGGTGTTTTCCCATTTCGGATGAAGTGTGCAAGTGCTGTTTTCTTTTCGACGGTCATCGCGTAGGAAGAGATGTGGGGAATATCAAATGCGATCAGCTTCTCCATATTGGACTTCCATTTGGCATCGGTCAACAACGGATAACCATAGATAAGGTCTGCGGTGATGTTTTCAAAACCTGCATCTTGTACGCGTTTAATGGAGGCTTCCGCTTCGGATGCACGGTGGGCACGATTCATCCAACGTAGATCTTCTTCGTAGAAGGACTGTATGCCGATGCTAAATCGGTTGATGGGGGTATGTCGTAACGCTTGTACTTTGGCGTTATCCAGATCATCGGGGTTTGCTTCCAGTGTGATCTCTGCATCGCTGGCGATCTCGAAATGTGCGGCAACCTGCCCGATAAGTTGTTCGATTTCTCCAGCCGTCAGCAGCGAGGGGGTTCCTCCACCGAAATAAATGGACTGTATGGTATTGTCCGCCAGATCCCGTGCGCGCAATGTCATCTCCTTTTGCAGAGCTTTCAACAGCTCGTCCTTATATTTTAGCGAGGTGCTGAAATGAAAGTCGCAATAATGACAGGCTTGTTTGCAGAACGGGATGTGGAAGTAGATCATGTTTACTTCCTCCAGCTATTATCCGCGGATTCAATATCCGCTAATCGTAACGAAGGATCTATTTGTACCTTAACCGGCTTCTTGCCTGTTTGCAACGTATAACTCGGTTTGGTCCAGAACCAATCTTCCAATACGGTGCGTTGCGCCCCGTCGTAAATAGAAAAGGATTCTGCAGGTTTCTCACCGCGCATTTCGCGTAGCGGAATGTAAAAAAGCTCTTTTGTACCGTCTTCATATTCCACCAACAGATCGATGGGCATGGCGATATTTGATTTATTTCGTAAGGTAATTTCCTGGTCAGTCACGTTTTCAATAGCATAATCGATCGTGCGTGTGGTATTCACAAATAGATTGAAATACCATTTTAAATTAATACCGGAAATATCTTCAGCCACCCGTTTAAAGTCGTTGGGCGTGGGGTGTTTGAATTTCCATAGTTCATAAAACTTCAAAAACGTTTTATCCAGGTTTTGCTGGCCGATAATATAACCGAGCTGTTGTGCGAAGACTTGTCCTTTATTGTATGCCTGCTGGCTATAGCCATAGTTCGTGTCATAATAATCTGCCAGTAAACTCATGGGCTCCTCCTTACCAGATAAAGCCAGTTTGTAGTAAGCTCGATAAGCGTTGATTACCGGGTTGGTATCCAGGTTGCCTCTTTTCTCGAACAAACTTTGGAAACCTAATTCCTCTATATAACTGGTAAAACCTTCGTCAAACCATTCATCTACCGTTTCATTGATGCCAAACAAATGTTGATACCAGGAGTGGGCAGCTTCATGGAAAATAACACCTACCAAACTTTGAATATCACGCCCCCCTGTTACGAGCGTAGCTGTGCCGTATTCCATACCGCCATCGCCCCCTTGGACAATGGTGTATGTCGGCCACGGATACGGACCAAAACGTTCTGCACAAAAATCAAAAAACGCAGCAGCGAGTTCCTGAGCCGTTTTCCAGTTTTCTTTCACTTGTTTATTGGTTGGGAGGTAAACTGTGTAAACCGTGATGTCGCCAGCACTTTTGGTTGAGTCTACAACAAACTTGGGATCTGCGGCCCAAGCAAAATCATGGATGTTCTCGGCTTTGAAGTGCCAGGTTGCTTTTCCATTAGAAGAAACGACCTTTGCTTTTTTATCATACCCTTTTACCGCTGTAGGATTTTGCAGCACGCCCGAGCTTCCTACGACATAGTCTTTAGGAAGATGTAGGGTGACATCAAAATTGCCAAAAGGAGCTACAAATTCCCGGGCAACATACTCATCTAGATGCCAGCCAAATTCATCGAAGTGTGCCATCTTGGGATACCATTGTGTCATGGATAGTGCTACACCTTCTTTGGAATTTCGTCCACCACGACGTATCTGTTCCGGGATTTGTGCTTCCCAATCCATGTCGAATGTGACTGTTTCTCCCTGTTGAATGGACATAGGTAGGGTAACTTCCAACAGCGTGCCATCCACTTGGAAAGCAGTCGGTTGGCCGTTCATCGTGAGAGATTGTATACGTTGGTAGCCGGTCTGTTCTGGAGACAAGGTGGCGATCCGGCTCTGAATCATAGGGTTTTCTAGCGTGCCTATATTGTTTGTCATCCGTGGATCCGGGTCGGCAATGTGGGATAATCGATAATCCATCATACTCCCCGGTTGGAATGCGTTAAAATAGAGATGGAAGTATACCTTTCCAAGTGCTTGATTGGAGTTATTGGTGTATTTTAAGATCATTTTTCCTTGATACTGGTAGTTTTTTTCATCAACATCGATATCCATTTTGTAATCGACAGCTTGTTGCCAGTATCCCGCCCGTTGTGCAAATAGGAACGTATGGAAAAGCACGAAAAAAGAAAGCAAAAGATTTTTTTTCATCTGTTTAAT
Source organism: Sphingobacterium micropteri (assembly GCF_014692515.1). GTDB lineage: Bacteria > Bacteroidota > Bacteroidia > Sphingobacteriales > Sphingobacteriaceae > Sphingobacterium > Sphingobacterium micropteri. The sequence continues at coordinate 158,277 of NZ_JACOIK010000006.1, forward strand.
ATATTTTTATTCATCAACCATCAACAATTAACCACGATCTACATATAATAGTATTCGACGCCCTCTTCTCTTATGGCGTGGACCAGTGCGTTGAGGTCATCGGCTTTCTCAAATAATTTATTGCGCCAGTATCTTTGGGGTGTTTTGCCCTTTTTAAAAAAAAACATAATAAGGTTACCGCCGGATCGAGGTACATTCCGTAGATACTTAATATTGTCCAATGGGAAAGAATCCTCTTGTTGGTTCTTAAATCGTATCACGATATTTCCGTCTTGTATTGTCCATACCGAATTGTTTTTGCTCCATTTCGTGCTACAGAAAATTAATAGCGGCAGACTAACTAACACGACAAGAATCTTAACGATTTCAGATATAGGAAGTCGGGAAGCGATGGCAGTAACCACGCAAACACCAGCCAGAAGGAGCAACATATATCGTCCGCGATGTAGTGTCGCTATATGAAAAGACTTGTTGGTCATGCATCAAAAATAAGAAAGAGTGGTCATATAGCCACTCTTTTGATTAAATATCACGTGTTATTTACGGATTATTCGCTTTCCTCGACCTGCACGTACTCCCCTTTTGTGTTGATATACAGTACATCCTCATCTTCGGTTTCATTCACGGCTGCTATACCATCGTAAAATGGTGTCGCATATTCATACTTAAAAGGAATAGCTGTTCTTCCATCTTTCGTGATGTAGCCATATTTGTTATCTTGAAGGGCTACGACAAGGTCACCCTCATTTGCCAACAATAGGTAATCGTATCCTGCTGTGGTTTTTTGCCGGGATTGCATATCCACAACATAGTACCGCTCATTTTCGATGATGATGATGTGGTTTTCGTCATGTTCCATGATGGTTTCGAAAACTGCAGGTAAAACGACTTTGCCATCTAAATCTAGTAGTCCCGTTTTACCCTCTTGGGAAAATAAGGCGTTGCCCTTTGAAAAGAAGGAGATATGATCGTATTGAGCTGGAATAAGCACGTGTTGATTGTAATCCATAACACCGCTTTTTCCATCTGTGGAAAAGAAAATGATCTCCATCTCGGGATCTAGCGCCAGGTATTCCCATTCACAGGGGATAACTTCCTGTCCTTCGGTATCAATGATGCCGTATTGGAACTCCGGATTTGTGACAACGGCATGTGTGCCTATAAATTCATTGATAGAACCGTATTTTGGTGCCACGATGACCTGCTGGTTGTCGTCCCGGATACCGATAAAGTGGCTTGTTGAATCTTGGAACGCATATAAATCGTGACCTAGTGGCACGTCGAAGAAGCTAAGGGCATAAATATCTTCTTGTAAGGTGTAGTCTTCAGGGATCTCAAAGAGCGTTGTATCAAAATCAATTTCATTTACGGCGCTGGCTTCAATACCCACTCCGAAAGCACCGATATACAGCGCTGCGCCGGGAATATTTTTGAGATATGCATATTCTCCCCAGTATAAAGACGGCACGCTTTCGTTATACCATATTTCTACTCTTGCATCTTGTGTGAGAGAAGTGTCAAATTCATCTGTGTCAAATTCTAAAACGGCTAACTTACACGGTAAGCCGGCTATGATCTTGCCGGTGTCAGCGATGAAGCGTATAGGGAGATCGGCCGTACTGGTAACAACAAAATCATCTTCGGTTTCGTGGATATGCACTTTATCGGTTGCATCGGCGGTTTTGGTATACGCTTGCATAGAAGGATAGAGTATATAGGAATCATCTGTGTTGCGGTTGGTGATTTGGATTTGGTTATTCTGCATAATACCCTGTGTCTCCACCCGAATAAAAGTTGGATTTACCCAAGCTTGCACTTGTGGCGTATCATCCTCACCGAATGCCGCTGCCAATGCGGCTAACAAGGCAAGAGAACCGTCTTCTGCTGTATCAGCTTGCGTAAATGTTTCTGGGGAAAGAGCGAGTTTGTAGTCAATTTTAAAAAGTTTCTGCTGTGAATAAACAGTAGAAAGAGAGAAACTCAACAGTAGAGCCAATATACTTCTATACATAGATGTTGTGTAATTAGGCTGCAAATTTAGAAAACCATCATGGTTTTTTCAAACCGAACGAAGTGAGCTAATGAAAAACAAACATTTAATGAATAAACTACAAAACTTTCTACCTTTGGATGATAATTGCAGGTTTGTATGAACAATTTTGATATAAATAATATAACCGATTTTCAGGTGGCGGAACGTTTTATGCGCTACGTACAGATTGATACGGAATCCGATCCCCGGGCGACCTCCTTTCCGTCTACAGAAAAACAAAAGGATTTAAGTAGGATTTTAGTGTCAGAATTACAGCAGATGGGCATAACCGATGCACATCTTGATGAATACGGCTATGTTTATGCCACTATTCCGTCGAATACAAATAAGGAAGTGCCGGTTATTTGTTTTTGTTCCCATGTGGACACTTCGCCGGATTGTTCGGGAAAAGATGTGAAACCGCTAGTGCATACGGATTATCAAGGCCAAGATATCGTATTGCCGGATGATCCGGCTGTTATTATTAAATACCATGAACATCCCGATCTGCAGCATCAATTAGGCCATGATATTATTACGGCTAGTGGTACTACACTGCTCGGAGCAGACGATAAAGCTGGTGTAGCCGAGATTATGGATGCCGCGCGTTTGATGATGAACCATCCCGAGATAAAGCACGGTGAAATCAAATTGTTGTTTACACCCGATGAAGAAGTTGGGCAAGGGGTCGAATATGTGGACTTGAAAAAATTGGGCGCGCAGTTTGGCTACACGATAGATGGAGAAAGAGTGGGTACTATTGAAGATGAAACTTTTTCAGCAGATGGGGTACATATCGTTATTCAAGGAATATCCGTACATCCCGGTTTTGCCAAAGGGAAAATGGTTAGTGCGCTGAAAGTTGCGGCCGACATCATTGCGGATTTGCCAAAAGATAAATTATCACCCGAAACAACTGTAGGGAAGGAAGGTTTTGTGCATCCAACTGGAATAAACGGCGGAGTAGACAAAGCTGAAATCAATTTTATTATCAGAGACCACGATACCGCTAAATTGACCGAATACGAAGCCATATTACAACGTATTGTGGAAAATGTGGTGACGCGCTATCCTGGAGTGACTTACACATTTGACGTTAAAGAACAATATCGAAATATGAAAGAGGTGCTCGATCAGCATCCCGAGATTATGGAGGTTGGTCTGGAAGCTATTAAACGTGTCGGGCTGACGCCCGAAAGGAGAAGTATACGCGGTGGCACGGATGGCTCACGGCTTTCATTTATGGGGCTGCCCTGTCCGAATGTATTTGCCGGTGGCCATGCTTTCCATGGTAAAATGGAATGGGTCAGCAGACAAGATATGGAAAAAGCGGTGTTGACCATTTTGCATATCGCCAATGTATGGGAAGAAAGAGGAGGAAAATAAACAATCGAGTGTAACGAGCTCATCTATATAATCGATATTTAACACGCATAGATAATTATACGAATGAAGAACGAAGTATTAAAGGCTATTCACAGCCGGAGGACAGTAAACCAGAATAGTTTTACCGCCGAAGATATTTCCAGAGCGGATATTCTTACTATTTTGGAAGCCGCCAACGCCGCCCCTACCCATAAACGCACACAACCGTGGCGTTTTGTGATCTTTCAAAAAGATGGATTGGATCGCTTGGGCGCAGAACTAAGCCGGATTTATAAGGAAACAACACCTGTCGAAAAATATGTGGAACTGGCGGAGCAAAATATGGCAAAGAAAGCGACAATGTCTAATGTAGCGATCGCCATTATTGTGAATTACACGGGCGAACTTCCGGAATGGGAGGAATTAGCGGCTACGGCCTGTGCCGTACAGAATATGTGGTTGGCGGCCCATTCGCTCCGCATTGGGGGCTATTGGGCTTCACCGGGGCTTATTCATCATTTAGGCCCGTTCTTGAATTTAGAAGACAATCAAAAATGTGTCGGGCTTTTCTATATGGGGCATCACAACAGTGAACCACGTGAGCCGGTTCGTTCTCCCATCGAGGAGAAGATTCGCTGGGAGGAGTGAGATGCGACATGGCATGTTAAGGAAAGGATGGTGTAATATTTGTAATAAAGACTAAAAAAGTCATGAAGAAATTATTTTATGGGGCATTAGCGGTATTTGCTTTTTCAGCCTGCACATCGCCCAATAACTCGCAAACGAACTCGGAAGAACGAATAGATTCTTTGGAAGACCAAATGGTATCTAGACCGCTGGAAACGGAAAACCCGGATCCAGCACATAATTCCCAAAACTCCGTTGATTGGATCGGAACTTATGAGACTGTTTTGCCTTGTGCCGACTGTCCTGGGATTAAGACCGTATTGGTTCTCCATGAAGATGAGACATTTCAAATAAGTAGCGAATATCTGGAAAGGGATACAAAGTTTGAAGACAAGGGAACATTCGTGTGGCAAAATAACGGATCTACTGTGCATTTGAAGGGAAAAGATACAGACATTAAGCTTAAAGTAGGCGAAAACAGGCTGTTTCAGTTAGATCAAGAAGGTAAAGAGATCACCGGAGATTTAGCGGAACATTATATGTATAAAAAGCAGCTGTAATTCGTGTCAAATATATCCACCCCTAAACTTACATCGACTATATTGTGGCTGATGGCGGTATTGTCTGGTTTGGTGGTGGCTAATAACTATTATAATCAGCCACTTTTGGGATTGATCGCTGCGGATTTTGAGGTAAGCGAAAGTAGTGTGAGTAAAATTGCTGTGCTGACCCAAATAGGATACGCTTGTGGTTTGCTGTTCATTGTGCCGTTGGGTGATAAATTATGGCGTAAGAGGCTAATATTAATAGATTTGGCACTCGTTATTCTCGCGTTGTTGTTTATGGCATTTGCCCAACAACTAAGCGGACTTTTTATCGCTAGTTTTTTGATCGGTGTTACCTCCGTAATTCCGCAATTATTTGTGCCTATGGCAGCGGAGCTTTCTAGCCCGGAGAAAAAATCAGTCAACATTGGTATGGTCATGTCTGGATTGTTGATCGGTATATTGTTGTCACGTTTTTTCAGCGGTGTAGTTGGTGAACTGTGGGGATGGCGGACAATGTTTGAAATAGCCGCTGGGATGATGATCATAGCTTGGTTGTTGGTCTATCTTTATCTGCCGGATTTACGCCCTAATTTTAAGGGGTCCTATGGCTCGTTGATGCAGTCGGTATGGCAGTTGGCTAAAACCCAACCTGTTCTGCAGCTTGCGTCGTTCCGTGGTGCTATGGGATTTGGTGCTATGTCTGCGGTTTTTACAACACTTGTCTTCCATATGGAAGGAGAGCCTTTTCATGCGGGTTCATCGGTAGTTGGTGGGTTCGGTTTAATTGGTGCTGTAGGCGCTTTGGCTGCTGCTTTTGTGGGGAGATTAGCACAACGGTTTACCCGATACCAATTGATTTATTATGCGTTGTTGATATTACTGCTGAGTTGGGTATTTATCTACTTTGGCGGATATAGCTATTGGGGTTTAATTATAGGCATTATCTTGATCGATCTGGGATTACAGAGTTCCCATATTATGAATCAATCTGATTTTTTTGCGTTACCTACCAATGCGACCAATCGGCTGAATACGGTTTACATGGTTAGCTACTTTATTGGAGGATCTTTAGGAACCTATCTGGGCGCTGTTTGTTGGCAATATGCTGGTTGGGCGGGTGTCTGTTTTGTCGGTACGCTTTTTAGTGTTTTAGCTTTTGTTGCACATGTTTTGTTAGGGAAGGGGAGATTAAAAAACAATTTTTTTAATGAAAAATAAGTAAATTGCAACATGGGATTTGCAACGAAAAAACCAAAACGCTGGGAATTACGGCAATTGACATGGACATTTATATCTATTGCCATGTTTATTCCTTTTCCGGTGCATATCTTTCCTTTTGTCATGTTATCCCAAGCCAAAAAAAGCAAGATTCGTTCCTGGTATGCTACAGCTATTGCACTATTGATGGTGGAATTGGCGCTGTTTGCTTCATTCGTTTATTTTTTTGGTGCTATTTCACAAGGTATGCTATTGACACTCGGTGGATATGTGACGTCTTATATCGTCGGTAATGGGCTGCTCTTAAATCGAGCAAAGCCTTATTTACAGCGCTTAGAGCTGGGCGAGGTGCGTTCACTGGCTTGGATTCCGACAGCTTCTTCCCGAAGCAGGTTGCAGGAGTTGCCCCAAGCGACGTTGGATACTCCTCAACTCTTTATTGAAAGATTGCTGCATTGGCGTAAGGCAATCAACAATCGGGCAATACATCAGAATATTGATAAAATTATCCACCTTTTTCATCTCTTAGAACAACGCGATAAAATCGAAGCCGAGAAATTTCTTGTCCGGCATTCCACTGTCGTTAACGTGTTGATGAAATACGATGAAATTGAAAATTCAAAATTGAATAACCAAGTGGCGATAGAATCCAAAAAGAAATTGGAAGAAGTGATTGCCAAAGCGGCGATAGCTATCGAACAGGAGGTGACAAATCAGTTTCAAGCAGGTATCTTGGATGTGTCGGCCGAAACCGATGTATATATACAGACATTAAAAAATAGAAACCTATTAAAAGATTAATTTATGGCAAATCTAGATCTGACCACATACGATGATAACGGAGAGAACAAAAAAAACACAGATGTATCCGTGAATTTTTCCGATGAAGACAAGGCAGCAATAAAGCAATATAAGGAAAAAATAAACCTAACGTCGACTACCGATGTGATCCAGTACGGTGTTGGGAGCCAGACGAAAGTCAGCAATTTTTCCAACGAAATACTGAAACAAGTGCGTACCAAAGATATGGGTGGAGCAGAAGATATTCTATTGAACCTTCGCTCAGACATTAAATCATTTGATGAAAACCTGAACAAAAAACCGTTGATTCCTTTTTTTGACAATCTAAAGAAAAAAGTGAAACGCATGCGTACCGAGTACCAATCGGTGGAGAAAAACATCCATCAGATAGAGCTGAAGTTGGAAGGGCATTACAAAAACTTGGCAAAAGATGTCCATATATTCGATAAGCTTTTTGTAGAAAATCAAAACTACTTTAAAGAGCTTTCCCTCTATATTGCTGCGGGAGAGGAGAAGTTACAGGAAGCCCACTCCATTACTTTGCCACAATTAAAGGCCGAAGCAGAAGCTTCTGGCGATCAGCATAAGGTTCAGGCCTACAAAGACATGGAGCAGCATGTGGTGCGTTTCGAACGTAAAATCCATGATTTGAAGCTTACGCGCATGGTTGTTCTTCAAACTGCACCGCAAATCAGGTTAATACAGAACAACAGTTCTTCCTTGATGGAAAAGATTCAGTCTTCTCTCGTGAACACCATTCCATTATGGAAAAACCAGATGGTATTGACGTTGGGTATTGCCCATTCACAACGTGCTTTGGAAGCCCAAAAGGCGGTTACAGATGCGACCAATGAACTGCTGAGACGTAATTCAGAGATGCTGAAAGACTCGACCATCAATATTGCCAAAGAAACAGAACGAGGTATTGTTGATATTGAAACGATCAAAAAGGCGAACCAGGACATTGTCTCGACGATAGACCAGGTGCTTCAAATACAGCGGGAAGGAAGGGAAAAACGAAAAGTCGTAGAGCAAGAACTATTGCAATCTGAAAATGAGCTGAAGACGCATATATTGAAGTCTGCTACGGATGAGAATAATTTATTAAATTAGTTTGTTCTTTTTTTCCGTAAAAAAGAAACAAAAACCTCGCCACTTCAGATATTTGAAATTAGGGATAGTACTAAGGATAAAATTCTACAGACTTCAAATATCTGGATGTGGCACTTCATGTTAATAAGGGATAATACAATTTTGTATAGCGTGTTATTCCTTTGTTTGATAATCCTTACCTAGCAATATAAAAAGTAGCACAAATATAGACACCTTAAGCCCACGGTACGTGGGCTATAATCGACATCGTATCGTTCTGCGGCCAGCTTTTCGCAGGCTATTTCGGAAAGAACAAAATTTGTTCGACCGAAGGGAGTTTATTTTGTTCCGAAATAGGCAAGAAAAGGTAGCGGAACTATACAAGTCGTGATCTTTTGCTTCTTTTCCATCTAGGGAAAAGAAGAATCAATCTTCCCATCGTTTTTTAGGCACACAAGAAATGCTATGTACTTTGCGCAACACGATAGGTCGCTGGTCATATCGGCTTTCTAACACAAGGGAGTCCGTATCGTGATAGGCAATCCGATAGCGGGGCAGATAGGTGCCGGTTTTATAGCATCCAGATGTTTTGTATTTGCCGTTAGGACGTGTGTAGATACCCTCGCCTATCAGGCTATCACCACGGATGACGTATACACCTCTTGCATATTCTGTCCACGACCCGTCTTTATAGCAGGAATCGGGAATACGTTGCATTTTCGCACGCACCCGCATGGTCGTGTATACCGAGTCGCAAATAAACTTAAATTCATGTAAGGTATAATCCATCATTTGTGATTGATGGGGGATACTATCCTGTATCCACACGCCTTGTAGATAATCTGCCCCTTCGGATTGCATCTCCGAATGGCGTACACAGCTGCTTACAAAAAGAAGCATGCCTACCATCGTAGATAGGCATGCAAATAGACGATATTTTGATAATAACAGTATAATCACTTCCTTATTTTAGGCTTCCCACCATATCTTCTGGTTTCACCCACTCGTCAAACTGTTCGGCAGTTACGTAGCCTAAGGCGATGGCTGTTTCTTTGAGAGTAGAATTATTTTTATGGGCGGTTTGCGCAATTTCTGCCGCTTTGTAATAGCCAATTTTGGTATTAAGCGCTGTTACAAGCATCAATGAATTGTCTACAAGTTCTTTAATACGCGCATAATTAGGCTCAATACCTACAGCACAGTGTTCCTCAAAAGATACACAGGCATCTCCAATAAGGCGTGCAGATTGTAAGAAATTAGCTGCCATAAGTGGTTTGAATACGTTCAGCTCGTAATGGCCCTGTGTACCTCCAATGGTAATGGCAACATCATTTCCCATCACCTGTGCGGCGACCATGGTGAGGGCCTCACATTGGGTCGGATTCACTTTGCCCGGCATGATCGAAGAACCAGGTTCGTTTTCGGGAATCAGGATCTCGCCGATACCCGAACGCGGACCAGATGCCAGCATACGGATGTCATTTGCAATTTTATTCAACGAAACAGCAAGCTGTTTGAGTGCACCGTGTGTTTCTACGATAGCATCGTGTGCAGCTAACGCCTCGAATTTGTTCGGAGCCGTAACGAAAGGTAATCCGGTAAACTCAGCAATGTATTTTGCAACGACAACATCATAACCCTCGGGGGTATTCAATCCCGTTCCTACTGCTGTACCACCCAAGGCCAATTCGGAAAGGTGGGCTAATGTATTCTTTACCGCCTTTAATCCGTGATTAAGTTGTGCAACATACCCCGAAAGCTCCTGGCCAAGTGTCAATGGCGTAGCATCCATTAAGTGGGTACGGCCTATCTTGACTACGTTCATGAATTCTTCTGATTTACGCTGTAAAGTATCACGCAATTTTTCTACGCCCGGAAGGGTTACTTCCACTACCGCTTTATAAGCAGCAATATGCATTCCGGTAGGAAATGTGTCATTAGAGGACTGTGATTTATTGACATCGTCGTTCGCTTTTAAGACGGGCTCGCCTTCACCAATTTTGCCTCCAGCCAATACCTGTGCACGATTGGCCACTACTTCGTTGACATTCATATTGGATTGTGTACCCGAGCCTGTTTGCCAGATGACCAACGGAAATTGCTCATCTAGTTTACCTGCTAAAATCTCATCACAGACAGCCCCAATAGCATCGCGTTTCTCTACAGATAAAACGCCTAACTCGTGATTAGCAAAAGCAGCCGCTTTTTTCAAATATGCGAAACCTTCGATAATCTCTTTTGGCATAGACGCAGCCGGGCCAATCTTAAAATTGTTGCGCGAACGTTCGGTTTGTGCTCCCCAATATTTATCCGCAGGAACCTGAACTTCACCCATGGTATCTTTTTCTATCCTAAATGACATAGTATAATGTGAAAGTTAAAAGTTAAAAAATCAACCTGTAAATGGTTGTACGACAAAGTTAAGGAAAATAATTACATCCCCAATCGTTTATTGATACGTTGCTGTATATGATGGTACAGCTGTTTGGGTTTCAATGTACGCCAAGGAAATGTATTAAAATCACCACCAAAATGAATGTAATAATCAATCCCCTGTGCTTGAAATTCGTGAATCACATGATCACGAAAATTCATAGCGACGATCCAGCCGTCATCGATATCTTGAAACCATTCTTCGTAATACGAATCATCGGAGCTATGGAAGTTGAGTACGTTTTCGCCGATAAGTAGAAACTTGTTAATTCCCTCCGCAATCATGATATCGACTACCTCCCGTTTTAGCAACATAATATCGTTGTAAATAGCATCGTTCCATTCGCCAATCAATTCCATGACCGCAAACCCTCTGTCATAGTCGGCATAAAGGATTTTTATATAGAGGGTGAGTGAACCGAACTGATCCCATTGGGGATGTAGCAGAAAGTTATAAATCTGCTTATCGTACTCAAACTCGCTATATATCTCGCCGTAAAAAGGCGATTTTTCGTCTTCTGACGCGATATAATCATCGCGCCAATTGTAATAGGGTTCTATTTCGTGCATATATTTTCATGTGTCCTTTTTTTAGAAAAAAAGACAAAGTTAATTGAGGGACGTGCAATACTGTCATCAACAAAACAAATTTAACGGATGAAAATAAATTATCACGTAGTTTTTACGAGAATATTATGAACAATAACGCATTTTATGCGTATATTATTTGAATACTTGTTAACTTATTACGCAAATATTTGAGAAAACTATTTTAATTTTGCAACCGAATTTTATCCATGCAAAAAGGCACTAAACGGAATATTTTTGTCGCAGCAACTTATGCTGCAGTATTGTTCTTGGGTATCCTGCTCGGGCAGAACTATGCAGATGAGCAGGGGAGTAAACCCGGTAATACCTTGGTGCCTATTGGGTTATCCAGTAACACATGGAAAGTGCAGCAATTATTAAATCTTGTGGCTGAAGCGTATGTGGATAGTGTTGATGTCGACTCGGTGCAAAATGGTGCGATCAATCATATTATATCACATTTAGATCCCTATTCTAGTTATTTAGTTCCGAATGAATCACAACGACAGACAGAAATTCTGGAAGGAACATTTGAAGGTATCGGTATGGAGTATTTTAACTTAAATGATACGTTGATGATTGTTTCTTTAATTAACGGCGGACCCGCTGATAAGGCGGGGTTTCGCGTAGGGGATAAACTATTGAAAATTGGGAACGAGCTGGTTGCGGGTATACATATTTCCCGAGAACGGGTAGAGAAGTTGATCCGTGGCCGTCGGGGAACAGATGTGAGTATTCATGTAAAGCGAGATGGGGACGTCATGAGCACACCGATTAAAGTGGTGCGCGATCAGGTAACGGTAAGTTCCTTGGACGTCGTTTATATGATTGAACCTGGTGTAGGATATGTTAAGGTGCGACGATTTGGAATTAATACGGCAGATGAGTTTCGACAAGCGATTATGGAGTTGAAAAAGCAAGGTGCACAAAAATTGATTCTTGATCTGCGTGACAATGGGGGAGGATATTTCCACATGGCAATCAAGTTAGCCAGTGAATTTTTTGCGGATAAGCGACTTATTGTTTATACGGAAGGGGCACATGAGGAACGACATGAATATTATTCCGATAGTATTCAAGGAGGCAATTTTGCAACGGAGGAACTGGTTATACTGATTAATGAAAATACGGCATCAGCGAGTGAAATTGTAGCGGGTGCTGTACAAGATTGGGATCGCGGCACGATTATCGGAAGACGCTCGTATGGAAAAGGTATTGTACAGGAACAATTCGATTTTTCAGACGGTTCAACGGTAAACTTGAGCATAGCGCGCTATTTTACACCACTTGGACGAAGTATACAAAAGAAATATATGGCGAATTGGTCCATAATGGATGATTTTAACGCTATGTATAAAGGGCTGTGGGCGCTGGACACCTTATATGCACACGGGAAGGTGTTTGAAACAAAGGCGGGTAAACGGGTCTACAGTGGCGGTGGTATTCTGCCTGATATTCATGTGGCACAGGATTCAAATGCATTGAGTCTTTTTTATCAGGATTTGATACAATATAGCTTTATTGAACAATTTGTGTATACTCGGTTTACGAAGCAAGCACCTGCTTATTCTATTGAGAATTTTTTACAAGGATATCACTTGCCTGATAATGAGTATCATGCATTTATTGACTTTGTGCGCGACGAGGGATTCGTTATCTCTGATAGGAAAAAGGACGAGTTAAGAGATCTTATCGAAACGGACATAGAGGCGCTGGTAGGCCGATTCTATTTCGGTCGCGAGGCCTATTTTAAAGTCAAAAATAGAAATGATAGTTTCGTGCAAAAGGCGTTGGAATTTTTACGAACTACAACCTGATATCCGCAAAAATGGGATAGTGGTCGGAAAGCTCTTGTTTTATTATCCGGTAATTGTCGACTTGAAATTGTGGGCTACAGAATATATAGTCGATTTGAAAGAGCGGTAGCATCTCGTAATGCGTAACACCCCATCCCTGGCCCTTTTCCTGAAAGGTGTTTTTCATCCCCTTCCCGATAAGATTTACGCTGTATGACATGGGGGTGTCATTGAAATCACCCATGATGATGATAGGATAATGTGTCGCATCGATATGATCACGAAGTGCCTCCGCTTGTTGGCTCCGGCGCTCAAAAGCAAATTTTAATTTCCGACCTACCCGAGTAGTAGCATGTTCCTCATTGGGGGTATTGGAAGGGTTCTGGATAAATTCTTTGTCTTCGGTTTGTAACCCAAAAGAACGTAAATGTACATTATATACGCGGATAGTATCCGGAGCCTTTACGATATCGGCAAAGATGATGCGGTTGATGCCATACTCATTTTTGGTAATGGTACCGGAATGGATAATGGGGTACTTGGAAAAAATAATTTGACCATAGCCCTCATGCTCACTTTTGGTTGCCGGTTCAAAAAAATAATCTTGCAGGCCGCCCTCTATCAGAATTCGATCACTCATTTGTTTGGTGCCTTTGATCTTGGTAAAGAATTCCTGCATACAGAGGATATCCGGATCGGTGTCTTTAATGAGCGATACCACTTCATCCCGAATAGTCGTGGAGGGTATCTTATTTACTTCGTTGAAAAGATGCGCGTTAAAGCTCATGACGCGTATAGCTTGTTCGTTTTTATGTGCAGTTATGGGTTTCGAGCGAAAACCGATATGCTGCGTGAGCAGGTTCCATCCGAGGAGAATCGGAATCAACGTATAGACCGCATACACCGGACGCCGCAGCAGCCAGTATAATGTAAAGCCGATATTTACGGTCAAGATAGGAAGGTAACCTAGACCAAAGAACGGCAGAATCCACACTGTTTTAGGGTTAATGAAAGATGCTGCATAACTCAAAAGCAAGAAGAATACAGCAACCATATTACATAGAAATATGGTTTTACTGAAATAACCTAGATTCTTTTTGAAGAGACTCTTCCTTGCCATGACTACTTATCATCCTTACTTGCTTTGAATAGCACTTCTTTCTCCCGTGAAGTTAAGCTTTCATAACCGCCTACGGAAATTTTATCCAAAATTTCATCAATTTCTGCCTGATTGGGAAGATCAGATGTGTGCCGGTAACTGCTATAAGTGGTTGAAGCGGTTTTGCTTTGGTGCACAACTTTCATCTTCGACTTTTTTATCGTTTTTTCCCATTTTAACAAGCTAAGGTCTTTTCCTCGATGCAGGGACCGGATAAAGAGGATACCCCAGCATGCGGTCGCTAGAAAGCTGATCCCTCCTGCTTTATTCATAAGGCCTGTAAAAACCAACTCTATACAGATATAAATAAGTGCAATGGTTTTTAAGGAAACTGTTCCTAAGAGCAGCAAACGTACTTCGTACCGTGGTGCTAACGTTGCTACGGAGGCCACCACAGCTCCTAAAGCAAATGTAGAGGTGTGGAATGATAGCTGTACGCTGTTTTGCAATATCGGTATAAACCCAAGACCCAGATATAGGCATGCTCCCAAAAAAATTGCACTGAAATAGAGAAATAAGAACTGTCTCCTGTTTAGAAAATTTAAGAAAATATTACCCATCCAATACAACCACAAACAATCGAACAGCAGCTGAAACAATCCTGTATATAAGAAAGGGTAGGTTATAATAGACCACGGTTGTGTCAAAAACTGACTAAACGATAAAGGTAAGCTTAAATAATCAGCGGCATAATCATATAAGGATACTTCAAGAAGGTTAACCTCTTTTAATAGATCAAAAAGATGGATAAGTACAAAGATGATAACCTGTACCGATATGATAAAAGGGATAGGAGACTTACTTTGGTAAGTATCACGCCAAAAAGTTTTTAACACACTCTCTTTCATCAGTCATACTATTCTTTAATACATATTTCCTCTTCTAATCCGCCATGTTTTGAGTAGGATATACGCAAATAACGCTCCTCCAACATGGGCTAAATGGGCGATAGATCCACCGAATTTTGAAAAACCTAAATATATCTCAATTAAAATTAAAACGGGAATAAAATATTTCGCTTTTATGGGAACAGGAATAAAAAAGAGGTACAACGACATGTTTGGAAATAGGTAGGCAAACGCTAGGAGTAATCCGTATATGGCACCGGATGCACCGACTAATGGTGTTCTATAAATAGAAGCCAGTGTCTGGAGTTCACTCTGGGTGATGTCGAGATTTGTACTCACATATCCACTTACCATATCAAATCGCAGGTGGTCCGCCACGCGTATCGTTCCGGCTATATTATATACTTCGGCTGCCTGTACACCATATTGGAGGATGAGGGCTCCGAAGCCACAAATCAAATAAAAGTTTAGAAAGCGTTTAGATCCCAATACCTGTTCGATAATCGGTCCGAACATCACCAAGGAAAACATGTTAAAAAAAATATGCGCAAACCCTTGGTTGTCGTGCATAAACATGTACGTAACAACTTGCCAAATCTCAAAGAACGGAGAATCAGGATAATACACGCCAAACAGCAGAGGTGCCTGCGCGAAAATAAGGGAGCCAATAAAACACACCACGTTGATGATGAGCAAGTTTTTGACGACGGGTGTTAAATTCGATAAGATGTTATTCATATACTATACTATAGGTCGTAAATGTTTAGTTTTTATTAAATCGTTCCAGGAGTTCCTGTAATGTAATCGTCACGACAATCGGCTTGCCGTGTATCGATATACTCGGTGATTGGGTCGCGAAGAGCTTATCTATCAACTCAGACATCTCTTGGTTGTTCAATGCTGTTCCCGGTTTGATAGCCGCATTTTTTGCAAGGCTACGTGCTAAGTTTTCTCTTTTATTAAGTTGTAATTCGTCCTTATTGTTTTTGAAATCTTCCAAAAGCTGCTCCAAAATTTTTGTTTCATTGATGCCCTGTCCTAAATCGGCAGGAATACCATCGACAATAAAGGTTGTCTTCCCGAAAGGCCGAACTTGAAAACCTAGTGTTTGGATTTCAGGCAAAATATCTTCCATCAGTGCAAAATCTGCTGGGCTTAACTCTACTGTTTGTGGGAACAAACTCTGTTGACTACTACCTTGGTTATTTTCCAACTGCTCCATGTAGTGCTCAAATAGGATGCGTTCATGTGCTGCCTGCTGATCTATCAGCATGAAACCTGAATGAATCTGTGAGACGATAAAACGGTTGTGCAACTGGTAAAATTGCTTAACGCCGTCTTGGGAAGTCGAAGACGACACCTCGCGTTCTGTTGAAGGTCTGTCTAAAGATGGTTGTTCGTCCTGATGTAGCGATAATTGTTCCGCTGTATCTCGTTGGGTAATTTGATATAAGGAGTCCCAGTTCTGCGGGATCCCAATTTTTTTCTCCAGACCGGCCGCGTAATTGGAGGCACGGGAACTGCTCGAAGAAGATGACTTCGTATCTTCGAAAGGATTGAAGTTGGGGTTAAAAGAAATAGTCGGTACTTGAATCTCTTCGAGCGGTTTATTGGTGATGAGATTAGTAAAGCTTGTTTCTTGATTGAAATCTAATGTCGGCGTAATGTTATAACGGCCTAACGAGCGCTTAACTGTCGACCGCAAAATCGCATACATCGCTTTGTCATCCTCGTATTTAATTTCTGTTTTCGTTGGGTGGACGTTGATGTCGATTTTGGAAGGGTCTATCTCGATAAACAATACATACAATGGATAAGTATCTGCTGGAAGTATATCCTCGTAGGCATTCATCAACGCATGATGGAGGTAAGGGTCTTTGACAAAACGCTTATTGACAAAGAAAAACTGTTCACCACGGGTCTTCTTTGCAAATTCTGGTTTGCCAATAAATCCGTTAACCGTAATGATGGTGGTGTCCTCTTCCACGGGCACAAGACGTTGATTATAGTTGTTCCCGAAAAGGTGGACTATACGTTGTTTTAAGGTCTCCGATGGCAAATGAAAGAGTTCATTGCCATCACTATGTAGACTGAAAAATATTTTCGGATGCGCTAAGGCTATACGTTGAAATTCGTCTATGATATGGCGCATTTCAACAGAATTGCTTTTCAGAAAATTTCGACGGGCAGGGATGTTATAAAAAAGATTCTTTACCGAGATACTCGTTCCCGCAGGTAGCGCTTCAGGTTGTTGGCTGATCACTTTCGAGCCCTCTATTTGTATAATCGTACCCAATTCATCTTCCACACGTCGGCTTTTCAGCTCTACCTGTGCAATGGCGGCAATCGAAGCCAGGGCTTCTCCACGAAAACCCATTGTTCTGATTGCGAATAAATCTTCTGCTTGGCGTATTTTGGATGTTGCATGCCTTTCAAAACAAAGGCGGGCATCCGTGATGCTCATGCCACAGCCATTGTCGATTACTTGTATGAGGGATTTTCCAGCGTCCTTGACAATAAGTTTAATTTTATCCGCTCCCGCATCGATTGCATTTTCAATAAGTTCTTTTACCGCAGAAGCTGGGCGTTGCACCACTTCTCCTGCAGCAATCTGATTGGCAACCGAATCCGGCAGTAACTGTATAATATCTGACATACAAGAGCAAAGTTACAAAAATTTTGTGTGTCATGACCCGACGAGGACGTCTCAAAAGGTAATAAATCGTTAAAAAAAGCGTCATACTTTCTCGCAATGAAGGTGATCGCCTACTTTTGATATGCCGTCTTAATCTTTAATCACGCTGCCCCGATAATATGTATTCCAATTATCTTTTGCGTAACCATCTTTCATAACAGTAAACGAAGATGCCGTTGCATCTTTTAAAGGGATGCCCCTATAAAACACTGTCCAGTTATCTTTTGCATATCCTCCACCGAGAATTTTGAAGGAAGAAGCTGAAGCTTCTTTGATTTTTTTACCGTCGTAAAAAACGGACCACGCGTCTTTGGTATATCCACCGCCCAATTTGGTGTAAGTCGATGGCGAAATATCGTCTACCTCCCGCCCCCGTCGATAGATCCGCCAAGAATCCTTGCCATATCCATCCTTCGTATATTGAAAGGAACTAGCGGAGGCATTTTCCAATAACATTCCTCTGTAATACACGCGCCAATTGTCCTTGGCATAACCTCCACCGAGATATTTGAAGGAAGAAGCGGAGGCGTCTTTGACAACTTTTCCTCGATAATATACACGCCAGTTGTCCTTGGCATAACCTCCTCCTAATATACCGTTTTTTTGTGTGTAAGAAACGATGTGAAAGAAGTTAGTCGAAACTTCTGTCTCTATGGCAATAGCGTTGTTAAAAAAAAGATATAATGGTAAAAGAGTAAACAGTTGTTTCATAATAAGTCAACGTTAAATGAGTTGTTACTGTGATAGACAGAAAGATTGGGCTAGGGTTTAATATATTTCCGTATTAATATAATCTTTGGTTTCTGTCAAAATTTTTAACATATTCGAAATAAATATACAGATCTATGAAACGTTATACCTCGTTGTGTCGGCGGCATATTTCTCTTTTACTTTTAGCCGTATTTTTTGTGTCGAGCGGTTTGGGCCAGCATTTATATACGGTCGAGACATTGCCCAGTCCGAAGGAAGTTGGACAAGATTTTTATGTCAGCAATCCAGACGGCATGCTATCTTCTGCAACGGTAGACCAATTAAATAGACTTTCTACCGATATAGAACATGCTTCGGGCGCGGAGTATGCGGTGGTAGTGGTCAATGATTTTGAAGGATACGATGTGTTTGAATTTGCACTGAAACTATTCAATACGTGGGGGATAGGCAAGCACGGACAAAATAATGGTCTGCTATTATTTATTGCCAAGGATCGAAGAGAATACCGCTTTATTTCCGGATATGGCATGGAAGCCATCTTTCCAGATGTCTATTTACATCGTATCGGTGAGAAATATCTTGTTCCTCATTTTAAGGCAGGGGATTATGATCAAGGCGTGTTGGATGCATCCCAAGCGATTCAACAAGCATTGACGGCTCCTGATGTACGGGCTGAACTACAACGCATGATGCCGGAAGCAACGCCGTTTTTCAGCAGACGAAATCCCTATTTTGTCAATTCCATGGGGATTATACTACTATATGTAGCACTGTATTATTGGGTGCATCGTGCTGGGCGGACGGGATTGAGAAAGGAATGGATGCATTCGCAAGATGACAAAACGAAGTTTAAGGCCAAATTTAGTAAAAAAGGAAAGGGTGGGTGTAGTAACTGGTTTGCCTATTTAGCCTTAGGTGGTTTGGCAACAATATTCACGATGTTGTTTGTCATGATGATTTTTGCTTTTGTGATAGGAGATATCGAAAGTATGTTTCAACCGGCTACTCTTCCTTATGTTTTTGCTATTTGGGGAAGTTATACGGTGGCATTTAAGATCTGGGAAGCGCGTAAGGTTATTAAGGAAAGCTATCAAGATGAGGAGAATAAACTCAAAGCGTTACAGCATTTTCAGCTACGTACATTGATCCCATACGTGGCAAGTCCGTTGATGTTGTTTAGCTTTTTTATGTTTCGACAGAAGTGGAAAGATAGCCGGGTACGTTTTGTGCCGCCGGATGATTCCGGTGATTGGAAACGTGTAGATCGCGATGAGGTGGTATGGAAGGTATGGAAAAGCTATCTGAGTGAAGGACAGTTAAAGGAAGAGAGCTTAGGTTCTCGTGCTTACGAAGTATGGATCAACAAAAAGACCAAAGAGAAAAAAGTATTAGGTTGGCCAGGGAAAAATGCAAAAACTTACGCAAAATGCCCTTCTTGTGGATTCTATATGTATGAAAAAAATAAAAGGGGCAAAATATTGAAAGTAGCAACGTATAATGCCAGCGGGCTACAGGAGGTGTATGACCAATGTCGGCATTGTAAACGCAAAGAGGATAAACGCCCCCGTGTGATTCCGAAGTTAGTGCGAAGCTCCGGCGGCGGTAGCTCCAGCTCTGGTGGAGGCGGTTTTAGTGGCGGCTCCTCTAGTGGCGGTAGTGGTAGTTTTGGAGGCGGTTCATCGGGAGGCGGTGGTGCAGGGGGTAGGTGGTAGAGATAGAATGGCAGAGGTTAACCCCTGCCGTTTTGTATAGCCTTAATGATCCCTTCTAGGTTCTCATTAAATTCTAAAAGTTGTGCAAAAACCTTATCGTCCTTTGCCAGTCCACCATGCTTGTTGTTCTTGCGGAATATTTCCTTGATGTCTTCCCAACGTTTCTGCTCGTCGGGGCGAATCAATCCGGCGAGTTCTTTTAATTTCAGCAGATTGCTCTCGGTGTCGCTCGTCAGCGTTTGTGATTCACTTTCATAGTGTGCCAATAACGTTTGGTTGATCTCTTCATTGTTCATCATGGGGATGATCTGTGCCACCAATTTGCTCATATTTCGGTAAGAACCCTGTATCTTGAAAGGAGGCTCGGTGCGGTAGTTATCCTGCATCGCTGCACTTTGGATATAGCTTTTGTTGACCTTGATTACGGTATCGCGAATTTTTATCACGTGGCGTAGCACGGTGATGAAATCGTCGATTTCTTGTTTCAGATAAACCCCTTCCAACTCCGGAATCTGCTCGGCACCGGATTGTACGTAGTCAACAAGCGCATAAAAATCCGGGAACGATTTTCCGGCAATCTTCGCCAGATAGCTATTTTCAATAGCCGCATTTTCCACCAAGCTTAGATTGAACAAGTGTTCCGTATCACCAATAACATCACCGAGATTATACACATCTGCCCGGTTGGCAAGCATGTCGGGAATCTGAAATTTAGAACCACTCTCCGTATAGGGATTACCCGCCATAACAATGCAGAAGCGCTTGCCACGCAGGTCGTAGGTTTTGCTTTCACCATCAAAAATACCGTCGATCTTACGTTGCCCATCTGCCAATGAGATGAATTTCTGTAGAAATTCCGCACTTAAATGCTGTATGTCATCCAGGTACAACATCACGTTGTCCGCCATCTCAAAAGACAAGTTTATTTTTTTAAGTTCCTCGCGCTCGCCCGATGTCTTGGCTTCTACAGGATCAATAGAGCTGATCGAATGTCCGATCGTCGGGCCGTTTACTTTTACAAAATGTAAGCCCATCGTTTTGGCGAGGTATTCCATCAATGTCGTCTTACCATAGCCCGGCGGAGAGATCAGCAAAAGCATGCCCATACGTGCGGTGCGTTTGTTGTCTCCCGCTGCGCCTAATTGTTTTGCCAGATTGTTGCCAATGAGTGGGAAATAGACGTCGTTAATGAGTTTGTTCCTAACGAAAGACGTCAACACCTTCGGTTCAAATTCGTTTATTTTCAATTCTTTTTCATACGATTTGCTGATTTGTTCTTTCAGTTGGGAAAAAGCTACGAAGCGAGGGACGTCTACGGTTACGAAAACACGCATTTTTTGCATAAAGGCATGATAGTTTAGGTGTAATGAACCATCCTCCAACAAGACATGGTTACCTTTCAGTTGTTCCAATGTTACGCTAAATTGTCCGAATACAAGATAATAATCATCTTGCGGGAACAGTAACGCAGCGGCGGTTTCTTCCATTATCGGTTGATATGCCTCAGGTTTTTCAGTTTGGTCTACGAAAGCGTGTAGCCAGTTTAGTATAAGTAGATAACGATCGGTATTGTCGAAATGTTCGTTTTGAAAATCTTGTTCAAAATCAGCATATATTTTTTTGTTTTCCAAATCACGGACAAACTCCTGCCGGAGATGATCAGCTTGTTCACTTAACGTCAGTTTACCATAAGTGGTGAATGTCTGAAAGAGATAAGTGGCAACCATATGTGGTGCATAAACGGATAGATCGAGATATGTTTCCCATGATGAAAATTGCGCAGCAATCTCATCGATAATAGATTGGTAGTGATTAGAAGTAGGGAAAGCTTTCCGTATAGCTCGCCCCGATTGGATGAGGTATTGTAGCCGCTCCCGCTTGTCTTTTGATAAGCTGTGCCAAAACAACTGCGCAATCGCACGCAATGGGCTCTCAAAACATAATAATTCGAGTTTATCGTCTAATTGCTGGACGGCTTTGAAAATTTCTAATGCGTCGGTATTATGAACGCCTTTGATGTAGCCCTCCGAATAGTTTCGTTCGATATGGTTTGCAATATGGGCTTCTGCATTAAATTGTCCGGTAGTTTGCGATGTTAAGAAGGCTTGGTATGCAAGGTATTCGGCGCGATAAACGCGTTTGTTCTCCGATAAGAGTTCCTGTTCCCAGATGTCGTGATAATCTTGCAGTTCGTTATTTTTTACCTTTTGATAGAAGCTGGTGCCGGTTAGGTGGAAATAGAGTTCCTCGTTGCGACGAACAAGCGTAAGGCTGAGCGATTGCTTATTGACCGTGAATTTGTGTGTGCCGAGCGCAATGATGTTATCGCCGTCCACATACAGTTCGGTTTTATCCCGCAATGTCCGCAAGGCATCTTCCTGTGATTTTTTTAACAGGTTTTCCAGGTTTTCGGCTTTAGAAATATCGTTTAGGCTTTTTAGCTCAGCAACAAGCTGCCTAACCTTGTCTATCATGAGGTCGGCTGCATAAAAGCTCTGTATTTCTGCCCGGCTCTGAAAGGTAGCCGATTTGTTTTCGATATTTTTTAATACACGTAGACCGATCTGCTCTAAAGAACCTGTTCGTTTATTGATCTGCTCGACTAATTGCTCGCGCCGGATATTGAAGGCCTTGATAACATCATCCCGTTTATCGGCTATTTTTAAGGCAAAATCATCGAAATCAGCAAATTTGCTTTCCAGTTCTTCCAATTGAACTAGTATTTTGCTATAATATTCTTCTACCTTATCAGCGGAAGTCGACAATTCCAAATAATTCGTGACCGATTGCTCCAACAGAGTCATTTGTGCTGAAAACTCGGCGATAGCTTCTTTGCCCTGCAACGATTGGAGTTTGCGTGTCAGTTGTGCACGCACTTCGTTTAAAGAAGCGAAGATAATCGATATTTTTTCTACTATCTGTGTGGTTTGTGTCGCGTCTTCGATCTTGAGGCTATGCAGAATATCGATCAAAAGCTCCAGCTCGTTGGCAATAGTCAAGTTACCTTCTTCAATGGGTTTCGCGTCAAACGCTTTTTCTATGGCCGTGACCTGTTGTTTTTGTCCTTCTACACGTTGTTCGTACGGGCTGAGCGCTTCTTTACGTAACAGGAAAGCGACCGTATTTTGTGAAAGCTCGTCGGTTATTTGATGTAGTGCTTCCTGTAATGCTTCGACGCGATCTAAGGCAATGTATTTGACATTTTTAAGTTCAATGGCTTCGCCGAGCAAGCGTCGAGCGTCTGCTAATTGATGTACCAACTGATCCAATTGTTCTACGACCGTGCTGTTGATGCCAAATTGCAGCTGCTCAAGTTTTTCTTCCAGCGCCTGTATGCGCTCTTCCGCGTGTTTGCGCTGCGCTTGCACTTTTACAAACTCATCGATCGCGGTATTGGCAATTTCTTTTATTTCTGTCAGCGGCGTGCCAAGACTGGCCAACGCTTCGTCCTGAATCCAGAAATACGAGTCCAGTAGGTTGCTGGATTTTTTGAGGATATCTTCGTATAGACCCTCGTAGCTATCTTCTTTATGGACTAATTGGATGACTTCCTGTGCCTCTGCCATGGCCTGCACGACCTGTTTGTTGCCGACTTTATATAATGGATGGTTCTTTTTTGCTTCGTTTTCCTGAAGCATTTCCATATAAGGCGTTTCCCATATTTGCACCTGGTGATGACGTGTAGCTTCGGCTTCCGTTCGGAAATAGATGAGGCTCCCGTCGTTAAAGATCGTAAATCCGTTGCAGATAATAGGCGTTTCCACGGCCTGCTGGATGATGTTGTACGATAGCAGTATAAAGGTGTTCGTTTCTTTCTGACTAAAGATATACAGGAAATCTTCACCATTTGGTGAAGCGATTTTCCGCAGAAAAGTCATATTGTCTGCGTTGCCCTCAAAGATTTTGTGGGTGCCATTTTGGAGGTAATATCCGTTGGAGAAAATCAGTCCTTGGTTATCGGGCAATAGGATGGCGGACTCATTCAGCGATTTGAGGTTGACGACTTCCTTGGTACGCTGGTTGAACACGTAAGCTCGGAAATCTTCTTGATAAGGTTTTATCCGTATAGCAATGAGGTTGCCCAGGTCGGCATAATAGTACTCGGCATCATCGAGTTGCTGGTCGAGATTTGTTACTTTTTCAGCATAAATTCCCTTCCCGCTGTCGGTATTATCTTCTATTTTAAACGTGATATCACCATGCAGGGCTTCGATAAACACTTTATCTAAAATGGAAATATGTGGGAATTTACCTAAACGACGATCTTCCGACGTAGTTCTTGTCCAATCAAATTCAAACTGATCAGGCAGCCGTACGTCATGTATACTCCTGTCGTCTTGATAGTGGAGTTTTCCATCTTTGATGAGCCACTTGAATGCTTTCAGATCGGAAGCTTTCTTGCTGGTTTGGAATATCATGTAGAGATAATTCTCCGTACGGCGGAATCGCGCGAAGATAGCATCTCGATAGTATTTGTACAGATTTTGATAATCGACGACGAAGTTCGGGTCGTTAATCAAATCTAAAGGTTGTGGAATGAACTGATTGTTTTCAAAAAGGTAGATACTGAAAACATCTTCCAGCTTGATTTCTGTGCGTAAGCCGAAATGTACATTGTAGCCGAAGATACATACCTCGTCGATAGCGACGATGCCACGTGCAGCACAGGTGTTATCCGTCGTAATCCGTTGGTTGGCTTTTAATGTAAAGGATGTGGCACTGAACACCTCCCGACGGGAGTCATTTAGTGCCTGCAATCTTTTGATAAGGTCTTCCTTTTGCGTCTGTAGACGCTTCCGGATGATTTCATACGCGCCTTGGTCAAGGCTGTTTTGTTGTTCCTGCATAAAACTAACCGTTCAGTTTCTTATTCGATACCCCTAAGTTTTTCGCCAATCCGAACAGCGAATTGATAAAACCTGTGTCTTCCTCTTCGCCTTCGGCTTTAGCAGCTTGTTGTAATTTAATCAATGCAGCAGATACGGTTAGGTTTTTGATGTCGTTGGAAGAGACACCATATTTATCAGCAAGTCCACGAATTTTCTCTGCTAAATCACCATTGCCATTCACGCCTATCAATGAATCTTTGATATCTGTAGCATGTTTGGAGTTGTTGATCAGATGGTCAAAGCCTTTTGCGTTTGATACTTGGCGAACAATATTTTCGAAGAACATCGTTTCACCGCCGACGATGTCAATCTTCGCTGTTTTCAAAGCTTCTGACAGTACACCTGCCTGTGCTGTGGCGATATCTTTTTGGATGTTGATATGGGCCAATTCTACGTCACGTTCTTTTTGTAATTGTAATTTGAACTCTTCATGCTCTTTACCGATACCGTCTAATTGTTTCATCGCAGCCGCTTTCTCTTCGATACCTTTTGCTTCTGCCAATGCTTTTTCGCGGACAACTTCGGCTTGAGCCAATCCTTCTTTACGTAACGCCTCTGCTTTTTTCTCGATAACGTTGGCTTCTTTGGTGCCTTGAATTTCTTCCGCCTCTGCTTTTGCGACCATGACCTCTGCTTCTGAAAGACCAAGTGCAGCCTCTTCTTTCGCCTGTGCTTCGGCTATAATTTTGCGCGCTTCGGCTTCTTTTGCAGAAGCTTCTTTCTTCGCTTCGGCTTCAATCAGCAACTCCTGTGCTTTTTTCTCCGCAATTTTACGGGCAGCTTCGGCATCGATGACTTTTTTCTCTGCTTCTTGCTCTGCTGCAATCTTAGCAGCTTCCGCTGCTTTTACAGTCGCGATCAGACGTTCCTCGGCTTCCTGTGAAGCTGCAATGACACCTGCTTGTTTCTTACGTTCTACATCGCGGAACACCTCCAGGTCTTTAACAGCTTGTTGCTCTTCAATAACGCCTTTCTCCAGTTGTACGCGCTCTTTGATAACACCTTGGATACTTTTTTGTTCCGTTTCGATCGACCGCTGTTTGTCGATTTGGGCTAAGGTCACAATGCGTTCCCGCTCGGTTGCTTCCAATGCCCGGTCTTTTTCCACGCGTTCGGTTTCAATGGCATCCGTACGGAGTTTATTCTTCTCCGCGATGATGATCTGGCGACGCTTGTTTTCTTCTTGAATCGCCAGTTGTTCTTCGGTGGTGATGCGTACTGTTTCGGATTTTAGTCGCTCTTCTTCCCGTACTTTTACGATTTCTGCCTCTTCGCGTGCTTTGATGTTATCGACTTCCCTGCGCTGTTTTTCTTCTTTTTCAGCCAACTGGCGTTCGAGTTCCAGGATGGCCTCCCGTGCTTCCACGTCTTGTTTCTTGATGACCTTCTCTTCCTCCCGACGGATCAGGTTAGCGTTCATATTCTGTTTGGCGGTCAGTTCCGTTATTTTTTTAATCCCTTCGGAGTCTAGAATGTTATCGGGACTTAAGAACTTCAGCTCGGTTTGTTCCAGATAGTCAATGGCACAATCGTCCAAGATATAACCATTGAGATCTGTACCGATAATGTTTAAAATTTCTTCCCTAAACTCGCGCCGGGCTTCATAGAGTTCGATGAAATCGAATTTTTTACCCACGGTTTTCAATGCTTCTGAAAATTTAGATTCGAAGATGCTCTTCAGTGTTTCGGGATCGCTCGCGCGGACACAACCGAGGTTTTGAGCGACGTTGACCACATCATCGACGGATTTATTCACCCTTACGAAGAAAGCGACTTTAATGTCTGCGCGGATATTATCCCTACAAATCAACCCATCGTGCTGCATTCTGGCTATTTCGATTTTCTTTACCGAAATGTCCATGATTTCCATCCGGTGGAATACCGGAACGACGTACATTCCTTTGTTGAAGGCGACTTTGGTACCGCCTACACCGCTACGTACAATGGCTTTTCCTTGTGGAATCTTTTTGTAGAACATGCTGAGCACGACAAAAAAAGCAAGGATAAAGAAAACAACGGCACCTACGGCAATTAAAATGACACCAGTCAGCCCGTCTACAAATAATAATGTGTTGCTTGTCATTGGTTTATATAATTATAATGAAATATTCTCGAGTGTAATTTCTTTTTTTACATAATAGAATTTTTTGTCGACTCCTTCGTCCACGACAACCGCCTGTTCACCATACGCGATCTTCTCTCCATGTTGACTTTTTACGTTAAGTTGGATGATGTCGCTTCCAATAACGATTTCCAGCCAACCCAAACGTTCACCTTCGATGGTAGAGCGCATTTTGCCTGAGCGTCCTAAAAAGTCGTGTGCCTCTTCTCCTGTGTAACCGACTTTTTTGTACAATTTTACCAAAGGAATGGTAACGTAGTGCATCAAGAAGAAAGTGAGTAATAGGACGGGAATAAGCACTAAAACGGATTTCCAGCCAAATTGCGTGAGATTGAACAGGAGCGATGATGCAATCGTGATGATCCAGCCGATGAATTTAAATAACGTGACGATGACCATAAACGGCGCCTTACCCACGTTGATAAAATCCATCGCTTTTGTTAAAAAGGAAGGTTCTGCGTCTGTTTCTATATCCGCATCGTCTGGTATATCGACTTCGTGGACATCAGCACCTTGAAACGCGACATCAGCCTCACCAAAGTCAAATCCGTCACCCAGTAACATGGTGAAGAGCCAATAGAACAGAGAAATGCCCGTCAACACGGTCATGATAGCGTTGGGGAGCGGATGGAATAGAAGGTTTAAAATATCAGTCATGTTTCCATTGTGCTTTATGTTTTAAAGGATAATTTTTTCTTAGTACCAAGTAATAGATCATCGATCCGATAAGGGGTGCCAATATAATTAACAGAATTAATAGTATTTTATCAGTTGTTTTGTTGCCAAATTCTCTTTTGAATAAATCAACCAATGCGATGATTGCAAATATTAAAGGGGCTATCCCCGCAATAGCAAAGACGAGCAAGAAAATGGCTTCTTGTGTGCCTATAAATAATAAGATGTCCATGTTGTTATTGTTTTTTTAGTTCTCGTTTCAAGTTTTCCAGTTCTTCCTCCGCCGACTTTTCTTTACTTTTTATATCTTCCACTTCATTTATCATGTTCTGTTGTGCGATTTCGGCGTATGCTTGGGCCAGGTCTTCATCGTCTTCTGCTTTCGTCTTCATGCGTTTCAGCATATCGATTGTTCCGTGGGCATCCATCGTGGCGATATGACGGTTAGCTAGTTCCGACGCCTGGGTCACTTTCTGTTTTGCCTTTAAAATTGTTAATTCTTTTTCCCATCTGGAAATGTTATAGCGCAAAATTTCCAATTGTTGGGCAATTTTTTCCACTGCTTGCCCCCGGCTTTCGATTTGATCTTGTAATGTGTCCAGTTCTGCCACCAAATCTTGCTTGTTTAACAAAGCTTCTTTAGCCAGTCGGTTGGCCACATCAGTTTCCAATTTACCCGCATGGTATTTCAGCAATATCGTCTTGGCTTTCTCTTCCATCTGTTCGGCACGTTCACGATTTTGTTCCGCTTTGTTTTCCAAACGTATTTTAGATGCCTTAGCCTGTGCCAGCTTTTCTATAACCTCAGCAAGTTCTTCCTTCAAGTCCCGAATACCTTGTTCAATCATGTGGATAGGATCTTCCATTCTGTCGACCAATGCGTGGATTTCCGATTGCCCTATCTTTAAAAGTCTCTTGAAAATGTTCATCATATTACTTATTCGTTTAATTCTTTGAAAATGCTATCAACTGTTCATAATACTCACTGAGCAATAAAGAGAGCGAATTGATTGCTGCGTCAAATTCATTCTGATCAATGTTGTGTGCCTGCAGCGTGTAGCGGAATATCACTTTTTTGCCATCTTCCGTAAGGGCAAATCCTCCATGTATAATATCCCTGTTTTTCATGAGCAATGCCTTGAAAGTCGCCAGATTGTCAGACTGCAATGTGAACAGGTACTGCTCGAAAATAATCACTGGTGGCGCAACGCCGATGATTAGATTACGGATGCCATCCGTCTCACTTTCGACAATGAAAAAACCTTCTTGTTCACTGTTTTTGCAGATCGTGAATCCAATATCTTCTATATATTTTTTTATTTTTCGAAACAGCATAGCCGATTAAATTGTATATTTGCTCATAAACTTTGCATAAATATAATGAATGCAAAAATATTTTGCAAATAAAAAATAAAAAAAAGTTAAATGAGTCAGATTGGAAGTAACATAAAAAAGCTTAGGAAAGTGAAGGGGTTAAGTCAGCAAGCTTTTGCAGACTTGTTTGGTCTGACACGTGGGAATATCTCTTCGTATGAAGAGCGAAGAGCCGAACCAAAAATTGAGATTATTTTACAGATTGCAAAATATTTTGGCATACCCGTGGCGGAATTGCTGCAAAAGCAGCTTACTGTAAATGAGATTTTGAACTTCGAGGACTATTTTGAAGACAGTACGCTGCCGGTGGCAGCTAAAAATATGAGTGCTGTACCCTTTATAGGTCGGGAAAGTTTTCTACATGCCGATCAAAAAATAGACGTGGCTACTTTGCCGCAGATCTATTTTCCAATATATCATAAACAAAAGTTCCTCGCGGTGGAGAACTGCTCTTTTATTCCCAAGCCACTCGTATTTCCATTTGAAGAGAATGCCATTCTGTTTTTTGAACCGGTAGAAATCGCAATTCTGCACACACTTGATCAGCATTATGGCGTTTATTGGGGTGCTGATGAACTCTTTTTTGGCCAATATCAAGCCAATGGCAAAGATATTGAACTGATATTAAACGACTGGATGAAAACGATATTCACCGAGGAAAAGAAATCTTATTTCTGGAAGCTTTACGGTAAGTTTGAAAAAGTTGTTTAGTCTTTTTCTTTTTTCATCAAAGGAAAGAATAAAGATAAAGATCACATCATTTCTTCCTTCAAAAACCTGGCTGTTTCATTCCCTTTCTGTTTGATGAGATCTTCCGGCAACCCGGCAAACATTAATTGTCCGCCATTTTTACCGCCTTCGGGACCCATATCAATAACCCAGTCCGCGGTTTTGACGACGTCTAGATTATGCTCAATGATCAATACGGTGTTTCCGCGATCTACCAAACGGTTGATAACGCCCAATAGAACATTGACATCCTCAAAATGTAGGCCGGTAGTCGGTTCATCCAAAATGTAGAATGTATTGCCCGTATCCTTTTTGGATAATTCGGTAGCCAGCTTTACACGTTGCGCTTCTCCTCCCGAAAGGGTAGTAGACGATTGACCTAAGGTGATGTACCCTAATCCTACATCTTGTAGCGTTTTGATCTTTCGATAAATGGAAGGGATGTTTTCAAAAAAATCTACAGCTTCGTCAATACTCATATCCAGTACATCAGAAATTGATTTTCCACGGTAACGGACTTCCAATGTTTCGCGGTTATATCGCTTTCCGTGGCAAGTTTCGCATGGAACTTGTACATCGGGTAAGAAATTCATTTCGATGATCTTCATGCCCGCCCCCTGACAAGTTTCGCAGCGTCCGCCTTTAACGTTAAAAGAAAAACGACCAGGCTTGTAGCCTCGTATTTTTGCTTCTGGCAATTGTACAAATAACGTGCGGATATCCGAGAACACACCGGTATAAGTCGATGGGTTGGAGCGTGGTGTACGTCCTATCGGACTTTGGTTGATTTCGATAACCTTGTCTATATGTTCTAGTCCTTCTACCTTTTTATAGGGTAGCGGTGTGCTTTTCGCACGGAAAAAATGTTTGTTTAAAATAGGGTAGAGCGTACCTGTGATCAGACTGGATTTTCCCGAACCGGACACACCTGTGACCAAAATTAATTTACCCAAAGGAAAGTCGACCTGGACATTCCGCAGATTATTTCCAGAGGCACCTTTTAGCGTTAATGTTTTGCCATTGCCTGGACGTCGTGTGGTCGGGATAGCGACTTCTTTCTGCCCGTTGAGATAACTAGCGGTCAACGTATCCGCTTTCATGATCTCTTTCGGGGTGCCCTGTGCTACTACACTTCCGCCGTGTATACCTGCTTCCGGTCCCATATCGATTACGTAATCAGCTTGAAGAATCATGTCTTTATCATGCTCCACCACCAATACCGAGTTCCCGATATCACGTAAATTTTTCAGCGAATTAATCAGTCGTTCGTTATCCCGTTGATGTAAACCGATGCTCGGTTCGTCCAGAATATATAACACATTCACAAGTTGAGAACCTATTTGTGTTGCCAGTCTTATACGTTGAGCTTCACCACCAGAAAGTGTTTTGGAAGAACGATCTAAAGTGAGGTAACTTAATCCAACGTCCAGCAGGAAACCGATTCTAGCGCGAATTTCCTTCAGGATTTCGGCAGCAATGGTGTTTTGGCGTTCGTTAAGGCGGCCTTCTAGACCATCAAACCAATCGTGTAACGCGGTGATATCCATGCTGGCCAGCTCGTGGATATTCTTTTGATCTATTTTGAAATGTAATGACTCTTTTTTCAGTCGAGCACCTTCGCATGCGGGACATACGACTTTCGTTCGGAAATCTTCTAAGATAGGCGCGTCGTCTGAACCTCTACCATTAATTTCTTCCAACATATCGAAGATACCTGTAAACTGTATCTTGTATTCGCGCGCACCATAGCTGCCGTAAGACACCGTAAGGCTTAAGGGTTCTTCACCTCCAAAAAGAAGGGTGTCCAGTTGCTCCGTGCTTAGCTTTTCAATGGGGCTGGTCAACGAAAAGTCTAGTTTTTTGGCTACTGCTTTTACAACTTGGAATGTCCAAGAGTCACGGGATGGACCTAAAGGCAGAATCGCACCCTTTTGTATACTCCCTTTTTTATCGGGAATAACAATGTCTTTGTCTATTTCGAATATATAACCGAGTCCATCACATTTTGGACACGCGCCATACGGAGAGTTGAAAGAAAAAGTGTTCGGCTGTGGTTCATCGTAAGAGATGCCCGATTCTGCATCCATCAGGTAGCGACTGAAAAAATGCTCCCGTCCGTCCTTGTTCGCAATCTTGATAATACCTTTGGCTACTTTCATAGCTTGCATAACAGATGCATATAGCCTTTTTTTATCTCCTTCGCTTGCGTATAGCCGATCTACAACCGTTTCAATATCGTGAATTTTATAGCGGTCGACCTGCATTTTGGGCACGAGGTCTAGAATTTCACCATCTACGCGCACCTTCGTGTAACCTTGTTTGCGAATTTGTTCAAAAAGCTCACGATAGTGTCCTTTTCGTCCTTTTACAACAGGAGCTAGAATATATATAGGTTCATCACGGAATTCGACTAATATCCTGTCGACAATCTGTTCTTCCGACATGCGCTGCATGAGTTTGCCAGTCACGTAAGAATAAGCCTCGCTTGCCCTTGCATACAGTAATCGAAGGAAATCGTATATCTCCGTGATCGTTCCAACGGTTGAGCGTGGATTCTTGTTTGTCGTTTTCTGTTCGATGGATATCACAGGGCTTAGGCCCGATATTTTATCCACATCTGGGCGTTCCATCCCTCCTAAAAACTGTCGGCTATAAGCCGAAAAAGTTTCCATATAACGACGTTGTCCTTCTGCGTAAATCGTATCGAATGCCAAAGAAGATTTACCGCTGCCGCTTAGCCCGGTAATCACGACTAATTCATTACGAGGGAAACTGACGTCGATATTGCGGAGATTATGGACGCGTGCGCCAAATACCTCAATTTCACGTTGTTCACCTAAATCTATAGGATTGTGCTGCTTGGTGGAGCTCATCTTGTATTGTCCTGAATTTTGCAAGGTACAAAGGTACGGAATTTTTAGTCAGGAATGAGTGGTCAGCCATCAGTGGTGAAATTAGATAACATAACTTTTTTTGGCTGGTAATTTGTACTTTGGTTGTATAAAAACAAAGCAGCGCGTGAAAAAACTGGATTTGACAAAACAGGAACGAGAAGTCGTTGAAAATGCACTTGACCACTGGCGGGAGTCAAATTTACTCGAAGTTGACAAAGTAGAAGAGTTAAAGCAAACCATTGACGAAAGAGGATTCGAATGGAAGCATTTAGCGCGATACGCGTTCTGGATAGCCTTGGTGTCCCTCATTTTTGCGGTATTTTCACTTTTTGCGGACGATGCGTTGATCCGGTTTGTGGAGCGCTTTTATGAAACACCAAATATTGTTTTCTGCCTGTTTTTTGCTGCGCTCGCGGT
Source organism: Sphingobacterium micropteri (assembly GCF_014692515.1). GTDB lineage: Bacteria > Bacteroidota > Bacteroidia > Sphingobacteriales > Sphingobacteriaceae > Sphingobacterium > Sphingobacterium micropteri. The sequence goes on from NZ_JACOIK010000006.1 coordinate 191,002, forward strand.
GCTTTTTTATTTTTTGGGTTTCCGAAATAAAAAGCGGTATCCGGAGAAAACGTTTTCCAATGAAACCCTTATGCTCGCAGGTTCTTTTGCAACAGCCGCCTGTATAGGTTTCCTCGGTCAGGTACTAGATCGAACGACAAGCCATTATACGCTTCTCTTCCTGCTGTCGATTGCTATATATGGTACGCTATCGGTCAAACTTAATTCAAAGTTGATATGGGTATTTACGTTGGTAGCTCTTGGTATCTGGTTTGCTACAGAAACAGCGTATCACAGCAATTGGGGATTCAAGTTTTGGGGGATGAATTATCCGCTACGCTTTACACTGTTTGGATTACTTTTAACCACTTTCGCCTTGTGGGGACAGGATAAGATACAACCACTGCAATCTTTTCAATCCACAAGCTATATCGTGGGGCTATTATATACGATGATTGCCCTGTGGTGCCTCTCCATCTTCGGGAATTATAGTGATTTCGATGCTTGGACACAAGTCCGCCAATACCATATCCTGTATTGGGGAATCTTGGCTATCGTGCTTTCGTTGGGATTAGCTTTATATGGCATGAAGACAAAGGACCATGCCTCCCGCGATATAGGCTTTGTGTTCTTCATCCTTAACCTCTATACCCGTTTTGTGGAATATCTATGGGATAACATCAATCGTACGATTTTCTTTCTCCTATTGGCGGGATCATTTTGGTTTGTGGGCAGATGGGCTGAACGGATATGGCGTAAAGAGAAGTGACCTAATCATTAAAAAATATTATTTCTTATTGTTCCTTGGATCCCAAAGGGTGGCCAAACGCACTTTTTGTTTAACTCCAGAAAAATATTCATTTTTTTTCTGAAAGAGGGGTAACATTTCGGAAAAGCCTGTGATTTATCTACAAAGCACAAAAAAAGGCGGATTCCGAAAAGCCTAAAATGAGTAGGAGAACTTTAGAAATAAGAATGATGAAAAATTTACTTAACACAATCGCGATCGCGTTAATCGGGCTCTTCATGTTCACCTCATGTGACAAAGCAGACGAAATATCTGTTGAGCAACAAGAAAGAGAAATCTCAAACGCACAAATGCAAAATTCCAAAAATCCGTACGACAAAGAAGGGGAATTGCATAATGCTTTCCTTGACTATTTTATTGCCAAAGCAGACGGCAGCAAGGAAATGAACCGGGAGAAGATGTTAGTGATTTACGCCGATTTCTATGCCGCTCATAAAATGGAGTTTGGGGAGGAACAAATTGCCGGCTATCAGCAATTGTTCGACATATACGGTGAAATGAATGAGGGCGAGCGCCACTGGTCATTCCCTCCCCAGTTATGCCGTTGGTTTCCGGCACTATGTTTTGTTTTGACGCCTTCGCCTACTTTTCCGCATTTCCTTCCGGTGGGTTTGTTGGAAGAAGGCAATGGCGCCACCTCTACCGAGCGTACGCTAAAATTTATTGACGCGGTCAAAGAAAATGAAGCGAATATACTAGCTGATAAAGAGCTGAGCGAGGAACAGCGAAAAGCCTTGTTAAACCAACATGCCATTGCCCGCTATTCTTCCGGCTACTGGCACAATGTTTCGGCTATTCAACAGGGTAAAAGTGGTTACTATGAAGCTTTTCAAGAAGCAGATGCTGCAAAAGTTTGTCATACCTGCGACGTCGTAGGTGCTGATGCCGCCGGTGCAGCTGTTGGAGCATTGGTTGGTGGTGTTGGCGCAGGTCCGGGAGCCGGTATCGCTAGTGGAGCTGTCCTACTCGAAAAAGCATGGAATTGGTTCTGGAACTAGTCGTTTGAAACGTATGATAAAAACGAGGAGGGAATAATCGGTTTTTCCTCCTCGTTTTTTATTTAAATAAATTTCAAGCTGTACGTAATCTCCACTCCTCCAGCAGCAAGCATATCATGGACAGAGCAATATTTCTTTACAGCCAATTCTGCTGCTTTATGTACTTTCGCTTCGTCAAGCTGCCCCTTTAATACAAAAGTAATGTGAATGTGGGTAAAAATATTCGGAACTTCTTCCCGGCGTTTTCCCTCCACTTCGACTCGGATATCTTCTATGACCTGACGTTGCTTCTTTAGTATGCTGGATAGATCAAACACACTACAAGAGCCTAAGGCCATGAGTACCAATTCCATTGGTCGTATACCTTTTCCTTCGCCACCAATACTTTCAGCACCGTCGATGTGAATTTTTATGTCAGAAAGCTCACTAGAACCTTCAAAATGAACTGCTTCGTTTTTTCGTTGTAATTGGACTTTCATGGAAATAAATTGTTTCTACCAAATTTTTCAAAAATAAGCTTTCCAATCCATTTAATGTATTTTTTGATTAAGGAAATTTCACGCCTCGATATTTTGAGGCATCCACTTTCGGAATTCTACTGCGGTATTGTTTATTGATGGCTTCAATAAAAAGGTTGGCTATAAGAGCATTGCCCATCGGCGTGAGATGCACGCCATCGAGCGAAAACGCATTTCCGGTAATAAACGATGCGTTGATTGCCACCCCATTGTAAACAATACCCGGATTTTTAACACGGTTGAGATAAGCATGAGCATCAGCCAAAGCCAGGCTCTTTTCTTCCGCAATGTCTTTAATGATGCTATTAAACGCCTTTACACGTGCCTGAATAGCGGTTACCTCATCGCTGTCCAGCACATATTTGCTTTCGACAGGGTTATTCGGGTGTAAACCATACGGGAAAGGATTTTCTGTTGACGTGTTACCTAATAATCCTGCTGATGCAAACGGTAGTACAAATAAGTCATTATCTGAGGCTGCTCTAGGTATACCTGTTCCGGTTTCGATATAAATGTCCTGTACGTCTTGACCGCTCTCAGCTTTTACTGCCGCGATCAGCGCTGCCCGTGTTACCGTGGTAAAAAAAGGAATAGCTGTTACATCCGGAATAGTCGCCACTACACCTTTCCGATCGTTGGTTGTCAATGCCTCAATAAAGCTTCTGTATACTTGTTCAAATGTTGCTGTTTCTGTCAATACCGTTGTGGGATCGCCCGGATTGGTTACGGCACCATTCATGGCGTTACCTAGAACATCGTTGTTTCCCAGCCAAAAACTGAAAAACGTATGATTTTTTTCTGTAGCAAATTGTACGTAAGTTTTTGTTCCGACATCAGCATCTGGCAATAGCCTCTCAAAATACATGTTCAAACCACCAAACCACGCTTGGGTAGAAAGGTCTAATCGCATACCCGGGACACCTAAGTTTTCGATATCTTCCGTGTATTTGCTGAGTTTTCCCTCTGCACGATACGCCAAATTATCCGTGACGTTTTCCATAATAGGCTGCCCGTCTACTAAAGCTTGGAGCTGTATATAGCCTGATCCGTTACGTTCATTTTCAGAAAAAAACGGACTTCTAAAATTAGTATTCCCCACCTGTTGCAATTGTTCTGCGATTAAATTAGGAAATGCTACTTTTTGTCCTTCTAGATATAACCCACCATCGGCAAAACCTGCGGTCAATGAGTTTCCAACTGCAATATATTTAGAAAAATCTGCTTGTCCAGGTGACGTCTGTAGGCCTTCGATTTCAGGTTTGCAGGAAGAGGCGAAAATAGTGGACAGGATACCAATGTATAACGCTATATTTTTAAATACTTTTTTCATCACTACCATTTATAAGTTAAGGAAATGCCTGGGGCATGAATATTTGTTTTGTATGCACCAGAAAGTCCAGTGTTGGCACTTGTTACTGTCCGCTCTAACAGATGTTGGAAAACATATGCACCCGTAAGATCCCAACGGTCGTTAATATCGTACGTAAATCCTACAGATCCCATTATACGGTTATTGTCTGGCGTCTCTGGGGATACATAAGGGCCTCGCACAGGGGTATATACATAACCGACACCTGCGCGCAGATCCAGCTTTTCCGATGCTTCGACATTGAGACCGGTTTTTACCGAAAATGCATTTTCATAATTCTTAATTTGTTTAGTGTCTTCGAGGACAGGCGTGTTATCTTTATAGTCGAAAACGAGTTCCCGGTATACACTATAGCCGATGAACGTTGCATCTGCTGCAATATCTACCCGTTCGCCTGCAGGGAATGTTACACCTACATTAAAGGAACTCGGCAATGGAAGTTCTGCATCGAATGTGGTATTTGGAAAGGACGCTGCCAATGCAGGAGGCACGGTAAATTGCGCATCGCCATCTTTAAGCTTGGTGATAACTTGGGAGCGATAGCTTAGTGAGATTGCAAAATCGTCTTCTAAATTATAATGCACCCCCACATTAAAGCCCATGCCTGTACCTACCCCCGATAGTTCTGCTCTTCCGGGTGTACCATCAGCCGAAGCTGTGGGAATGGAGCGTGAAAGATCGACCATTCCTACATTATATACGAAGCCCCCGCCAATACCGAAGTTTTCCGTTAGTTTGAAACTTAATGTTGGCTGGATATATATGGCACGCATTTGCAGGTGGTTCAATTCATACCGACCGGGCCATTGATCACCCCAGTCTACAGAACCTCCAAAAGGTGTATAGATGCCTAAACCGGCTTTCCACCACGAATTCTGAGGGCCAAATGTTGCAAAAGCGGAGAATGGTGGGGAGATCTTAAATTTGGTGTGGTGCACATCATTGCTATTAAATTCCCGAAAGGCCGCGCGGTACATAACGGCACTGGCGCCAATAGATACGGCATTGTGATCCATTTTAGCAACGGCGCCAGGATTATAGAAAATGGAAGTCTCGTCTACGAATAATGCTGATCCGGCACCAGCCATACCAACAGCTTTTTGGCTTTGCGTGTTTACCTGCGATCCCTGTGCCCATACGGCCGCAGGACTGGCGAGTAATAATCCTAATATGAGTCTTTTTATTTGCATAAATTGTTCGTTTTAGCTAAAATGTATGAATAGGCTTATAAACTCCTAAACAAAAGATAGCAAACTATATGCCAGCATAATATTTTATATCTGTGAAATTTGGAAAAAATTTTAACTTTGCTTCGTTATGGACAAAGATCAATCTAAAATCATACGAGAACAAGCACCTCGATCTGCAACCCGTGAGCATTCTGTTCCACTATATCTAACATCAAGTTTTATTTTTGATAGCGCAGAACAAGGTCGTGCTGTTTTTGCAGGCGAAGAAGAAGGTACGATATATTCACGTTACTCCAATCCGAATACCACCGAATTTATCAATAAGGTATGTATCATGGAAGGAGCAGAAGATGGTTTAGCCTTTTCATCCGGAATGGCAGCTGTTTTTGCTTCTTTTGCAGGTTTTGTACGAAGTGGCGATCATATTGTTTCTGCTGGTGCTATCTTTGGTTCTACCCACCAATTGTTTACAGAATTGTTTCCGCGCTGGGGAATCACGACCAGCTATGTGAATGCGGTAGACAATGATGCTTGGGAGAGAGCTATACAACCTAATACAAAGATTGTTTTCTTAGAATCGCCTTCTAATCCAGGGTTAGAGCTTGCGGATCTGGAATTTTTGGGTAGTTTAAAGAAGAGATATCCACAAATCATCTTTATCATTGACAATTGTTTTGCAACACCTTATTTGCAGAGGCCATTAGCATATGGTTTTGATCTTTCGTTGCATTCGGCGACCAAATATATGGATGGCCAGGGTAGAGTATTGGGGGGTGTTATTGTCGGAAAACAAGATTTAATTGATGAATTGATGTTTTTTATCCGTCATACTGGACCTGCCATGTCTGCATTTAATGCCTGGACCCTATCGAAGAGCTTGGATACGCTTGCCCTTCGGATGGACAGACATTGCAGCAACGCTTTGGCTTTGGCTGAAACATTAGAAAAGCGTCCTGAAATTGTACAGGTAAAATATCCATTCCTACCTTCTCATCCACAGTATAACTTGGCGAAGAAGCAGATGAAAGCCGGGGGTGGTATCGTCACTTTTGAGGTTAAAGGGGGGAGGGAAAGGGCCTTTCGTTTTTTAGACAAGCTAGAAATGATTCTTTACACGTCAAACTTGGGTGATGTGCGTTCCATTGCGACACATCCGGCTTCCACGACACACGCCAAACTTACAGAAGAGGAAAGACTAAACTTAGGCATTATGCCGGGTACCGTACGTATATCTGTAGGCTTGGAAGACAAAGAAGATATTATAGGAGATATTTTGCAAGCTTTGGAAGCTTCCGAAGGATAAAAAAAGAGCAAAGATAGTTGGTATACATAATCTTTGCTCTTTTTATTCGTTATCTTTTTTTCGAAATATTATAAGGCTGCCAAAGCTTTGTCATAATCCGGTTCTTCCGTTGTTTCTGCAACTTGCTCGGTATAAGAAACTTTACCTTCTTCATCAATAACGACTACTGAACGGCTCAATAGTCCAGTCAATGGGCCGTCTACAAACTTTACCTGGTAAGCATCCGAAAAATTATTGTCTTTATATTCCGAAAGGGTAACAACATTTTCTAAGTTTTCTGCAGCACAGAAGCGTCCTTGTGCAAAAGGAAGGTCTCGTGAAATACATAATACAACGGTATTTTCCAATCCAGAGGCTTTTTCGTTAAATTTACGAACAGACGTAGCACAGGTACCCGTGTCTATGCTCGGAAAGATATTTAAGACCACTTTTTTTCCTTTAAAGTCACCTAGACTTTTCTCTGATAAATCGCCTGCGGTCAAATTGAAGTCAGGAGCAGGAGATCCAACTGCGGGTATATCACCTTGCGTATGTACTGCTGTTCCTTTGAATGTAATTTTAGCCATGATTTCTAATTTTAAATAAGATTATTAAGATACGAAATTTTAAATAACTTTTTGCCTTACAGCGTGTCGAATTAAATTATTATTTTCACTCAGTATAGTACAAAATACGAAGTTCATGAAAAAATCAAGATTACTCTTACTATCTTTTATTTTGCCGGTAACAGCATGTATGCAAGAGGTAGCTGAACCGGAACCTTACGGGGTTTTACCGACAGAACGCCAATTGCGTTGGCATGAAATGGAGATGTATTCTTTAATTCATTATACGCCCACAACTTTTCAGAATAAAGAGTGGGGGTTTGGGGATGCTGATCCTCAGATCTTCAATCCGCAGCATTTTGATGCGCAGCAGATTGCAGCAGCAGCTGCCTCGGCTGGTTTTAAAGGGTTGATTTCTGTAGCTAAGCATCACGATGGCTTTTGTCTATGGCCTACGGAAACGACAAATTACAGCATAGCTGCATCACCTTGGAAAGACGGAAAGGGGGATATGGTGAAGGAGTTTATGCAAGCCACCCACGATCAGGGGATGAAGTTTGGCGTATACCTGTCTGCTTGGGATAGAAACGACACGCGTTATGGTTCTCCGGCCTATGCAGAAGCTTATCGCGAGCAGCTGATGGAATTGATGACCCAATATGGTGAATTATTTACATCGTGGCATGATGGAGCAAACGGTGGCGATGGCTATTATGGTGGTAAAAACGAGAAGCGTATTATCGATCGTACGACATACTACGAATGGCATGAGAAAACTTGGCCTATTGTGCGCGAAAAGCAACCGATGGCGATGATCTTTTCAGATGTAGGACCAGACATGCGCTGGGTCGGAAACGAAAAAGGCTTCGCAGCTGAAACAAGTTGGGCCACCTATACGCCAAGAGGAATCGATGGAGGCCCCGCGTTGCCGGGGGCTTCGGACTACAGTGAGTCCGAGACAGGCACACGCCATGGCGAACACTGGATTCCGGCAGAATGTGATGTGCCCCATCGACCGGGTTGGTTCTACCATCCTGATCAAGACAGCCAAGTGAAAACACCGGATGAACTATTTGAGATCTATCTAAAGTCGGTGGGACGCGGTGCTAATATGAACTTGGGACTAGCGCCGATGCCGGCCGGTTATTTGCATGCTAACGATGTGAAATCGTTAGGAGCATTTGGTCGGAAAGTAGAAAAAACCTTCGAAACGAATCTTGCAGAAGGGGCACAGGTCAAAGCTTCCAATGTACGGGGCAATTCCAACAAGTTTGAAACAAAATGGATACTGGACAATGACCGCTATACTTATTACGCTTCAGACGACGATGTATTAGAGCCGGAACTAGAGGTTACATTAACCTCGGAACAAGAGTTTGATATCATTCGCCTACGTGAAAATATCAAGTTGGGACAGCGATTGGACAGCGTGTCCGTATCCATCTTCCATGATAAGGAATGGGTGCCTCTGGCATCGGCAACGAGTATCGGTGCCAATCGGCTTATCTATTTGGATAAACCGGTAAAGGCTACGAAGCTAAAGATGAAGTTATATGCGCCGGTAGCACCGACATTGAGTGATTTCGGCTTGTTCAAAGAGTTTAAGGAGCCGTTCACATTTGGTGAAGATGTCAAAGACGGACAGATGGCACTAACTGCAAATGACTTTACCATACGAACAGGCAATGGTCTGTCAAAGAGTATAGATAATGACCCGACGACTTTCGAAACTCTTTCCGAAATTGGCGATGGCGTGGTTTTTGAATTGAAAAAAATAGTTTCAGCAATAGGCTATTTGCCACGCCAAGACGGACAAAAAGAAGGTATTGCGTTGAAGTATGAAATTGCGACTAGTGCTGACGGTAAAAACTGGAAAAATATGAAGACCGGAGAATTTTCAAATATTCAGGCAAATCCGATCGAGCAGATCATTGCGTTGGATACACCGATTCAAGATAAATATATACGGTTTGTTCCTGTAGAAACCGTGGGTAAAACATTCTCTGTCGCATCGTTTACGCTGTTTGGTAAATAGCGTAAGATAAGGGTGAATGATATCGCAAGCGTAAGAAAACCAAAACCTTCGTTGGTTTTCTTACGCTTATTTCTTATATTTGGTTATCAATTAAATTATAACTTGATAACTGAACTATGATGAAAAGACCAATCCATTCGGTTTGGTATAGCTTTTCCATCTTGTTTATCATGCTTAATATGACTTCCTGCAAGAAAAATGCAGCGGAACCAAATGATGCTCAAGAAGGCTATACCATTGGATTCAGATTCCAGGAATTTGAACAACATGCTTCCACTTTGGGAGCAAAACGAGCGACAAATGGCAAAAACCGTACTGTCGCCAACACCACCACACAAAACGTGTATGAAGGCCACATCTATTATTGGTCGTTTAATGCGGAAACCTTGCTTCCGGATATTTATCCGAGTACGCACTGGAGTATTACGTATAACCAAGGGCAAACTCCGGATGAGTATGGAATAGGCTGGGCGTATGAAGACCATGCTGCCGGCAGGGCATTATCTATAAAAGGCTTGAACGAGTTGATTTTCAAAATGCCGTTGACGAATGTATCGGCATTGCAGGAATTAGCTTTTGATGTGAGTTCTTCGGGCACAGGACCAAAAAGCTTTTCGCTCTCTTTTTCCCAAGATGGGGAAAATTATACAGTAATTGAAGAAAATAACCAGTTTACAAACACGAATACCCCACAGGCAAAAAATACGTTTAGCTTTGTGCTAGAGGATCAATTACTGGATTTTTCAAGAGATTTGTATATTAAATTAATGCCAAAAGCGGGAAATAGAGGAAGTGCAAGCGATTATAATGAAACGACAGGCACCATGCGCATTGATAATTTCCGCGTGTCGGGAATTGCAGATAAAGTCGCGGATGCCAATGTCCGTCGGGTGCACTACCATGTTTTTGATGCCACAACGAGAAATCTGATGCTATCTGGAGCAGATCATTTTCGCGAAGGGGCACTGTCTGATTTTGCGCTAACTCTTCCGGCTGGGGATTATATTGCTTCCTTTGTAGCGAATGTATCTAATGCGGAGTTAAATATTCCAGAAACCGGCGACGCATTAACGTACTTTATCGCCAACACTTTTTCGAATAGTAAAGCAGAGATATTTGGTGTTTTGGACACGTTTTCTGTGCAGGGGGATATGCAAAAGGATATTGAACTGAACCGCTACTATAGTGAGATTCGGTTTGCATTTACCGATGTGGGGGATTTGTCAGAGGTGGCGAAGCTGATTGTAAAAAGAGAACACGACGTGAATTTTTATGCACCATTCCATCCTACGATGGACAATCCCATAGAAGATAGTTCGGAAATTGTTCTTCTTCCTCAATTCGATGAAGCTAATCGAGAGGTGTTTTTTAACCAATTTATTGGAAACACACCGATTCCCGTTCCACTGAAATATACGGTAGACGTGTATGATGCCTCCGACGAGTTGATACGGACATTTCAGGTAGAAAGTGAAATCCGCAATAATATACAATTACTATTTCGTGGGAAATTATTAGATGCCCCAAACGGGCAGTTTGTAGTTCGCCTAAATGAAAATTGGGATGGCGAAAAACAAGTCGATTTTAATTAAATAACTGATTTTTTATAATAACCAAGTTGTAATTTAATCTGATATGGAGACGCGATTTTTATCGCGTCTCTTTTTATGATATCACGTTAACCGATTGTCCGTTTAAGAAGGATTTGATGTTGCCGACAACAACATCCATGAGTCGAAGTCTGGACTCTTTCGTTGCCCAAGCTATGTGTGGGGTAACTAAACAATTTTTGGCGTTAAAAAGCGGGTTATCAATGGGAGGCGGTTCGATGGCCAACACATCTATACCGGCACCACTAATACGTTCTTCGTTTAGCGCATCTGCAAGTGCTTGTGCATCTATCAAGCCGCCTCTGGAGGTGTTGATGATAACAGCAGAAGGCTTCATGATAGAAAGCGTGTCAACGTTGATAAGATTTTCCGTTTGAGGAGTCAACGGACAATGTAGGCTGACGATATCTGCTTGCGCTAAGAGTTCTTCTTGTTCCGTAGCCCACCGGAAGTTCTTACGGTGGGATTGATCGGTTTTTGTACGACTATAAGCTAAAATTGACATACCAAAAGCCGCACCTACATCGGCTACTTTTTGTCCAATACTCCCAAATCCTATTATGCCAAGTGTCTTTCCAGATAATTCGGTTAGGGGATAGTCCCAAAAACAAAAATCGGGATTGGCTGTCCATTTACCTTTCATCACGGCGTCACTATGACGTTGCGTGTGGTAACATAGTTCTAGGAGAAGGGAAAAAGTCAGTTGGACGACCGAAGGTGTACTGTAACCGGGGACATTAGTGACGACAATACCCTGCTTATTAGCACAATCCATATCGATCATATTGTAGCCGGTGGCCATGACGCCAATGTACTTTAATGCAGGAAGAGCTTCTATGATGTGCGCTGGAAGAGAAACCTTGTTGGTGAGCACAATTTCGGCGCCTTTTGCCCGTTCAAGAATATCTTTTTCGGAGGAGCGATCATAAACCACTACTTCTCCCAGCTCTTGTAGCCCATCCCAGGTTAAATCTCCCGGATTCATGGCGTAACCATCTAAAACTACAATTTTCATCTCCTTATTATTTTTTTTATACTAACTGCTCCAATAGATTATTCCAACTAACAAGCTCTCCGATAATGTTGCGAAGATCAGTGGCCGGAACACGTTCTTGCTCCATGCTGTCGCGGTGCCGTATCGTTACGGTATTATCTTCTAATGTTTGGTAATCCACCGTGATACAGAAAGGCGTACCGATCGCATCTTGGCGACGGTAGCGTTTTCCGATCGCATCTTTCTCGTCATATTGGACGTTGAAATCTAATTTCAGCTTTGCCATAATCTCCCGTGCTTTGTCCGGTAATCCGTCTTTTTTAGTGAGCGGTAAGATAGCCGCTTTGACAGGAGCAATAGTGGGGTGGAATTTCAACACGACACGTGAATCTTTCTTTTCTTCGGTTGACAGATCTTCTTCCACTAAGGAATTTGCCAACACTGTTAAAAACAAGCGATCTAAACCGATGGAAGTTTCTACCACATAGGGAACGTAATTCTGATTAATTTCCGGATCAAAGTACTGCATTTTCTTTTTAGAATACTCTTGATGCTGCTTTAGGTCAAAGTCTGTACGGGAGTGTATCCCTTCAACTTCTTTGAAACCAAACGGAAATTGATATTCGATATCGACGGCTGCATTAGCATAATGTGCTGGTTTCACATGGTCGTGATAACGATATTTTGCCGCATCTGCCCCTAACGCTAAATGCCATTTCAAGCGAGTTGCTTTCCATTTTTCGTACCAGTCCATCTCTGTGCCCGGACGGATGAAGAATTGCAATTCCATCTGTTCAAATTCTCGCATACGCATGATAAATTGACGGGCGATAACCTCGTTTCGAAAAGCCTTACCGATTTGTGCTATTCCGAATGGAATCTTCATGCGGCCGGTCTTCTGTACGTTTAAGAAGTTCACAAAGATACCCTGAGCGGTTTCCGGACGGAGGTATACTTTCTCTGCTTCTTCCGCCATGGCTCCCATTTGCGTAGCAAACATGAGGTTGAACTGGCGTACGTCTGTCCAGTTTTTGGTGCCCGAAATCGGACACACAATATTATGTTCTTCAATAATCGCTTTGAGACGAGCCAGATCGTCTGCTGTGATCGCATCATCAAGATCCTTTTGAAGTTGTGCCGCTTTCTCCGTCTTTCCGTCTTTTTCGTAGCGATCTATCTTATCCTCAATCAACTGGTCGGCACGGTAGCGTTTCTTTGAATCTTTATTATCGATCATAGGATCGTTGAACCCGTCAACGTGACCGGATGCTTTCCAAGTGGTAGGGTGCATGAAGATGGCGGCGTCTATACCGACAATATTTTCATGCAACTGTACCATCGATTTCCACCAATAGGTCTTGAGGTTGTTCTTTAGTTCTGAACCCATCTGACCATAATCGTACACAGCACTTAGGCCGTCGTAAATCTCGCTAGAAGGAAATACAAATCCGTATTCCTTCGCATGTGATATGATATTCTTGAAAAAATCGTCTGTTTGCTTGCTCATAAGGGCAAATATAGATAAAAGAACAAAGATTAAAGATAAAGGACAAAGAAATAAGAGCTTAACGCTTACCGGCTAAATCGCGGATCTGTTGTGACGCATTTTTATTATCCACTTTCTTAATGATATGTTGGATAATCCCATCCTCGTCTATTACAAATGTGGTGCGTGCCGTACCCATATATTTGCGGCCATACATATTCTTCTCTACCCATACACCGTAGTCGTTAACTATTTTCTGATCGTCATCAGCCAGTAGATTAAAGGGCAAATCAAATTTGCTAATAAACTTTTGGTGTGATTGCTCGTTATCAATACTCACGCCGATTACTTCAAAACCGTCTTTTACGAGCGATTGATAATTGTCACGAAAATTACAGGCCTCCGTCGTACATCCGGGGGTATTATCTTTGGGATAGAAGTACAGAATAACCTTCTTGCCCTTAAAATCGGACAATTTAATGGTTTCTCCGGATTGATTTTTTGCTTCGATTGCTGGGGCTTTATCGCCTATTTCTAGTTTTTTCATTGTTTGTTTTGTTTAAAAATTGTTAGAAAGTAAGATCACTCCTTACTATTTCACAAATTTTGCTTCGTATACTTTTTCATTGTCTTTCCAATCGATTACCATCAATTTAAAAGTATGTTGTCCTTTAGGAAGAGCCGGATCGAACGTATGCCACAAATGTCGGTTTTTCGGGTCGTATTCCATCAGCACCCATTTGCCGTCGATATAGCCGTTAAAAGACTGTATGCCGGAGAAATTGTCTTGAATCGTAAAGTCGATTTTCGCCTGCGCACTTACATTTTTTCCATTACTCAAATTCCGTGGCGTGATAGTAGGAGCTATAGTGTCTACCGCGACGTAAAAACGTCCGAAGTTGCGTGTATTGACGCTAACCCAACCATCTTCAAACTTACCGCCTTCTGAACCGTTTTCTACCGAGGCTAGGAGAGCCTTGCTTTCCAGATGCGCCGGCAAATTGGTTGGCTTAATACGCAAATTATAGGTGCTAAATAAGGGGATCAAGTTATTGTGTACGTGATGGACTGGAGAATATCCGCCGACGGGTGGAGAAGCGGTCTCGTATGTAAAGTCCAAATCACCATACAATACGCCTTTTGGCATATTTAACTTCATATCTTTGTTTTCGAACGTATTCTCGGTATTGTATTTGAACAGTTGAAGACCGTAGCGTTTTTGTGAAGCGCGCTGTGTTGTAGCACTATTTTGTATCTTAAAGTTCAGTTCACTGCAATTCCCTGCGACATCTTTTACAACATATTTCGCATCGTATATTTGATTATCAGGTAGTGATAGGACACCCTCGTTTTTTAAGGTTTTAAATATTTCGATAGGGTTACCCGGGTCTTTGAAACTTTTTTGAACTTTCGCTTTTGTTTTGCGCCAATAAGGATAGTCAATATAAGCATGTATACCACGGGAAGTGTTGAAATCCAATTCTTCGAAGACAACAGTGGAAACTGCTTTTCCATCAATGAAGAGCTCAATCGAATAAACACCATTCTGAAAACCTCCCGACCGATGTCGATCTATGCTGTTGATACCCAATCCGAATTTTCCGCTTACTTTAATGGGCGTATTTTGTGCTAATGTATACACGCCATTTCCGACAGCTTTTACCTGCATAGCCCGTCGCGGTGTATGTTCATTAAACAGATCATCGTTTAGGTCGTAAACCATAATATTGTTGATCGTAGGGAGAAAACGATCGTTGAAACGTAATCCGAACAATTGTGGGTTAAGCGGACGCTGCGTTTTGGTGTCACGAATTTCGAAATGGAGGTGGGGGCCTCCCGAGGCACCGGTATTGCCTGTATTGCCGATATATTGTCCTTTCGTCAGTTTTACCATTCCAGATTCTACGTTGACATCCACATCAAAACGTTGCTGTTTGTACTGCTCAGCCCTTACAATGTTTGTAAGCGCATCGTTGAACTTATCCATGTGGAGATATACGGTGGTATAGCCGTTAGGATGGTCGATATAAACCGAATTCCCTCCGCCGCCTATCTGTACGCGGACACGCGAAACCTCTCCTTCCGCAGCTGCATGCAACGGCAAGCCGATACGTTGCTGTGTACGGTAATCGTCGCCCGCATGGAAGTGAGTGGAACGAAGTTCCCCAAAGGTGCCGGAAGCATCCATGGTTATATTAAGTGGGTTACGAAAATAGCCCTGCGGATAATCACGGGAGGTAATGATGTCTTTATGTTGTGCCTGTACTTGAATGCTGCTCATGGCAAGTCCTAGGCATATATATAATAATCTGTACTTATTCATCATATCGGAATCTCTATTTTATCTGGCAACTGAACACAGGGTTATCCTGTATAAAACCCTCAAATTTGTCGCCTACGGCGATGGGACCTACTCCTACAGGTGTTCCCGTATAGATAAGATCTCCTTTGCGTAATGTAATATATTTTGAAATGAAGACAATCAAGCTATCGATATCGAAAATCATATCTTTTGTATTTCCGGATTGTACGATTTCGTTATTTTTCCTTAAAGAGAAAGCTATGTTCTTTAGATCAGGGAATTCTTCTTTGGGAAAAAGCGGACTGATAACAGCAGAATGGTCAAATGATTTTGCCAACTCCCATGGTAACCCTTTTTCTTTATGGATAGATTGGATATCACGGGCAGTGAAGTCAATGCCTAAACCTATAGCATCAATATATTTGTGTGCAAACTTAGGAGAAACGTGCTTCCCCTCGTTGCAGATGCGGAACACCAGTTCGACTTCGTAATGCACGTCCTGAGAAAACTCAGGGTAGTAAAAATCTTTATTGTCCTTTAATAAGGCAGTATCTGGTTTCATAAAGATAACCGGCTTATCGGGAACAGGATTATTTAACTCTTTAGCGTGATCGATATAATTTCTGCCTATGGCGATGATCTTCATGTATATATTATCGTGTTTGATAACAAATATAAGGAAATTGTTATAGGAGACAAGCTAACTTCAGCGTTGTCTGCCTGTATATTTCTTATTTATTTATAGGGATTTAACAGGGGGTTAGTAGGGGTATAATAGGGGTTTAATATAGGTATTTACCCTATTATTACCCTGTAATTCCCCTATAGAATTGCATTTAAGAGATAATGTGTGTATATTGACTACTAAAGGTGTTCACTAATAATAGATGCTGATTATGGCTATACAGAAAGACGGGCCAAACGGGGCTTATATCGGAAAAGTAGGAAGTGTTTACGGTTATGTACTCAATGGTCAGAACATTATCCGGGGAAAGCGGAAACCATCTACGAAAAAGCCAACGGAGGGCATGTTATTAAATCGGGAAAAAATGAAGGTTGCCAGTAGTTTTTCTACCGTGTTAGTTCCTTGTTTACGTTACGGATATAGGGAACTAGCTCCCAAAGGTAGCCGGGTAGGAGCCGTACAATTAGCACAATCACATGTTTTCAAAGAATGTTTGGAGATTGATGAGAAAGGTAAACCATTTGTCAATCCGGAAAAAGTACGTGTGTTTCGCGGAAACTTGAATCCGCCGAAGGACTGTTTGGTTTGGCGGGAAAATGATAGGTTGCATTTTAAATGGAGCTATGAAGCCGAGCGGGGTAGTGAAACCTACAGAATTAATATTTTAATTTACGACATTGATCATGAGTTCCGATTTAATGTTGCTGAGGAGGATGTGCATAAAGGTGAGTACAGTATGTTATGTACGTTATTAGCATATAAAAAAGGACCACTACATGTGTATATAGGGGTTGTTGATGTGTATACGGAGGAGTTGTCGGACTCGGTTTATGTTGGGTTAGTTGAGTAGAACAGCAGTTTCCATTAAAAGGAATAAGCCTTTTTCGATTTCGAAAAAGGCTTATTAAAATAGATACGGTTTGTTAAACTCTTTATACCTCTACAGCAATGTCCATTTTAAAATCGTCATCTTTTAGATGTACAATTTCCATAGCTTTCTCGTAGTTCGTAGATTTTTTTGAAAAGAAATCGTGCTGTGTGGTTTCGGTATTCAATCCATTCAACACAATTGGGTTCACTTGTTTAACTTCAAAAATAGGATCAAAGCCGAGGTTCATTAACGCTTTATTTCCGTTGTAGCGTACGTATTCTTTCACTTCTGCAGTTAAGCCCACGACGGTGTACAATTCTTCAGTATACTTAATCTCGTTTTCATAAAGCTCATTCAACAAGTTCAAAAAACGTGCTTTTACTTCTTCTTTGTTTGGAAGCTTCGCAAATACTTCCTGTGCAATTAGACCGACAAATACGCCGTGGATAGATTCGTCTGCAACGATTTTTTTAATGATATCTGCAGAAGCGACCATTTGTCCTTGGCCACATAACCAAAGAGGCAAGAAGAAGCCCGAGTAGAATAAGAAAGATTCTAATAACACCGATGCCCCAAGCGCCATAAAGAGCTCTTCATCCGATACTTTTTCTTTGTCGATAGCCCGGTAATATTTATCGATAGTTGCAGCTTTGTATTGCAGGAACTTGTTCTCCTTCACCCAACCAAATACATCGTTGATTTCATTTGTCGTTGATACGGTGGTGAAAATAGTAGAATATGATTTTGCATGTATAGCTTCCATCATACACATATACGACAATACGGCTTTATTCTGCAAAGAGTCTATATGATCGATGATTTTGGGCATACCCGTATGGCTTTGCAGCGTATCTAATAACGTTAGTCCGCCTAATGCCTTCTTATAACACTCTTTCATATCCCAGCTCAGTCCTTTCCAACTGTCGATGTCTTTGGAAGGGATATATTCCGTGTCGATCCAGAATTGTTTGATATTCTGTTCCCAAAACATCAACACATAGTCGTTTTCAGGGGTGTTCCAGTTTACCGCTTTATATTGTTTCATTTTTAATAGTCTTCAGTTATTAGTGGACCGTTGTCAGTGCTTACGCTTTGTTCCTTTTGTCTTTATACCTTCATTATCTTCGGTGAGCCCTTCGGGGTTCGTGACTAGTTTCGAATCACGAGTAACGAACCGCCGGATTACGCGGAGCAGGAAATACATTCCTCTACCGTTGATTTACGTGTCCGCGTATAGTACAGCGATTTCAAACCAAGTTTATGCCCATAGATGTAGTATTTTGCTAAATCTCGTGTGGTGTCCTTGGAATTGGTATGGAGAATCGTGGATACCCCTTGGTCAATGTGACGTTGGATAACGGAGATTAACTTCAGTACCTTGAATTGATCCATATCGTATGCCGACTTGAAATAGAAATAATTGTCGTTCGTTAAATAAGGCATCGGATAATACGTGGTGCTGTCACCGTATTCCCGCACTTCAATGATATCCACAACCGGCATAACGGATGCTGTTGCATTCATGATATAGGAAGTGGATTGATTTGGTGCGATAGCCATGCGGTAAGCATGGTAAATACCATGTTCTTGTACCTGCGCTTTCAGGTTTTCCCAATCTTGTGTTGTTGGCACGTGGACGCCTTCAAACAATTCTTTAACCTTATCCGTCGTTGGTAAATAGTCTTGTGACGTATATTTGTCGAAATAGGTGCCGTCTGCGTAAGCCGATTTCTCAAATCCAACGAATGTTTTACCACGCTCTTTGGCAATTTCCATCGACGCCTCCAAGGAGTAGTAATTCATCATCATGAAGAATGTATTGGCAAAGTCTAAAGCTTCGGTAGATTCATACATAATAAAGCTTTTTGCCAGATAGCCATGGAGGTTCATTGCACCAAGTCCTACAGAATGCAGCTCTCTATTGGCTTTCGCGATAGAAGGTACCATTTCGATATCGGTCACGTCGGTCACGACCGTCAGGGCACGTGTTGCGGTTTTCACAGCTTCTTTAATACGCTTGTTGTCCATCACGGTCGCGATATTGAGTGACCCAAGGTTACAGGATATACCATAGCGGATGGTGTCCTCCTTGCCATATATTTCGATATCCGAAACTTCCGAAACCTGCATAATTTCGGTACATAAGTTCGAGAATTTCACGTTACCGATACCATTCAAGGCATGCCCTCTATTTGCATTCTCTTTGAAGAAGATATAAGGGTAGCCGGACTCTTTTTGTATCTGTGCAATACGTACCAATAAATGGCGCGCATTAATTTTTTTCTTCTTGACGTTAGGATTGGTAATCAATTCATCATACATTTCATCCATGTCCATGTCGTCCAGGTATTTACCATATTCCTGCATCACCGTATGTGGATAGATCAGGTAGCAAGGCTCGTCTTTTTCGGCCATCTCCATAAATTTATCTGGAACGATGATACCTATAGAAAGTGATTTGATACGTACCTTCTCATCCACATTGATTTTTTTACAATCAAGAAACTCTTCGATGTCGGCGTGGAAGATGTTAAGGTATACTGCTCCTGCACCTGGGCGTTGACCCAATTGGTTGGCATAGGAGAACGTATCTTCCATGATTTTCATAATCGGAAGGACACCTCCGGCGCGGCCATCCACACCTTTGATAGCTTCTCCGCGAGCCCGGATTTTGGAAATATTAAACGAAACACCACCACCAATAGAAGATAGTTTCATAGCGGAGTCGACCGCATAGCCGATACCGTTCAAGTTGTCACCAATCTCATCTAAGAAACAAGATACCAATTCGCCTGAGCGTTTTTTTCCAGCGTTCAAGAATGTCGGGGTAGCAGGCTGATATTCTTGATTGATCATGATTTCGGCATACTCGATAGCTTTTTGTATACCTTCTTCTCGAGCAAGGAAAAGTGACACGGCCACCACACGGTCTTCATAGCGCTCCAAGAATTTTTCTCCAGAGTCATCACGTAATGCGTAGCTCTGGAAGAATTTAAATGCAGCCATAAACGATTGGAAGCGGAATTTCTTGGCATGAACGTAGTTATACACTTGCTCCATTTCTTCGAAGGTGAACCATTCGTAGAAATTGATATAGTAATTATGCTCGATTAGGTAATCGATCTTTTCTTTTAACGTGTAAAAGAAAACCGTGTTCTTGTTCACGTGTTCCAAGAAATAGGCACGTACAGCTTCTTTGTCTTTATGCAAGCTGTACTCCTCATCATGCTTAATCATGATTTCGTTATTAAGCAATATCCAATTTTTTGCTACCTCGTTTGCTATCATTGTATTGGTGTTTTATAATTTCAATAAATTGATTGATATCTTCCATGGTGCCAGAAAGCTCGAATTTCATGGCCAGTGGAATATCGTAATCTTCTGATACTTTGTCGGCTGCTAACCCAAAGTTTCTACCCCAGTTTCTGTTACCGCTAGAGGTTACAGAATAAATCTTTTCGGCGTGGTTATCCATAAACAGCTTCGTTTTCTCCGGCATACAGCCTATCTTCGTCGTATAAGTGATTAAATGTCCGGATGCTTGGATTTCCAGACCATCTTCAATCTTATGTGCATGCCATCCTGTAATTTGGATAACTTTGTTGATAAAGCGTTGGACATTTCCTGTTTTTGAATCGTAATATAGATGAACCATATCTCGCTCCGTTAAGGGTGAAACAATTAAAGGGCTATAGACGCTAATTCCTCGGGTTTAAAACCGATGATGCGTTGCTGTACTTCTTCGTTGTTTAGTACAAGGACCGTAGGAACCGTTCTGATTTTAAACTTAGCAGCTAAATCAGGTTGGTCGAACGGGTTGATAGTTTCGTATGTGATCCCTCTGTTGTCTAAGAAGGCGGACACTTGTGCGCATGGCGCACAGTCATTTTTTTCGAATTTAATGATTCTTGCCATGTTGTTGTAAGTTTAAATTTGCGGAGATGTTAGCCATCTCCAAGAAGTTAAAACACGAGACTTGAGGCGGGTCTGCATCTCAAGCATAACAAATATCCAACATTTTAATTCTGGGCGGTAGTGATACTTTTCCACATGCTAGACAAACGGAGAGAATAAACCACGTTCTACGCTTGTTTTTCTGTGTAAAACGTTGATCTATAACTATTGATCAGAATGTTGATAACTTTAAAATCAATTTTTCCGACTAAAATTTACACAAATTTTCCATAAAAATTGTATAGGTAATATGTGGTAAAACTGACTAAATTTTGACTTTTTTTTCCTCAGCTCTGTGTTTGAATCAGTTGGCTTTTTAGGCTATTATAGCATGTGGACAATTTGTGAATTTATATTTTTTTGAAGCAGTTTATAAATAGGACTGGTAATTTCTTTTTTTACAGAAAGATACAGATATAGGGGGACGATGCGCATTGGAATATGCCCACAATATTTGGTTTGTCTACGCATTTAACTTATATTGTGCCGCCTTTCAATAAAGTGGCCTTTAGTTATTATTACATATTTAGATGTGAAAAAGACATTACTAACCGTATTTTTCTTCTTATTTTCTATAGCAAACATTTACAGTATGAGTGAGGTTGACTCACTATTAGGTATCTTGGATAAGATGATTATTAATCGTCGGGAATACACCACAAAAAAAGAAGCGCATATCGAAGGCATCAAAAAGAAACTCCATAACACAATTGCTTTAGAAGACCGGTTTCATCTCAATGATGAAATTATATCGGAATACCAGTCTTTTAAATGTGATTCCGCCTTAGCTTATGTGGATCGGAACATTTCGGTCGCACAAGCTTTAGGAAATGAAGAATATCTCCAGAATAGTAGACTAAAACAGGCATTTGTATTATCATTGTCCGGTTTATTTTCTCCTGCGCGAGAGGTTCTGGAATCTATTGACTATCAGAAACTGCCCTCTTATCTAAAGGTATCATACTGTTGGGGCTATATCCGCTACAACGAAAACCTGATAAAGTACATGGATAACCGTACTTATGAAAAATTGTATCTTTCGGAGAATAAACGTTACAGAGATTCGCTGATGAACTTGTTAGGTCAAGGTAGTGACATGTACCTTAAAGAAAAGTCTTTCAAGTTGAAAGCAGAGGAAGCGTACCAAGAGTCAGCAGAGATACAACTGAAACTGTTTACAAAAGTAGCACCTAATACGCATGGATACGCTATGTCTGCTATGGGCTTGGCTATGGTATTTAAAGAACTGGGGAATGTAGAACTGGAAGAAAAATACCTGCTCTTAGCCGCGATAACAGATGTACAATTGGCGGTGAAGGAAAATGAATCTTTATTGGCTTTAGCTATTTGTCAGTACAACAAGGGAGATGTAGATCGGGCGTTTAATTACATACAAGCGTCTTTGGAAGATGCTAATTTTTATAATTCGCGTTTTAGAAATGCAGTTATTGCCAAGGTTCATCCTATTATAGAAGCAACTTATTTGGCTAAAATTGAGCAACAAAAGAAGAATCTACGATTGTATGCACTTACAATTAGTGTTTTTGTTGTCGTTTTGATCGTTACGCTTTATTTCTTGTATAAACAGGTGAGAATTGTGTCTAAAGCCAGAAAAAATCTGAAAAGTATTAACAATCAACTTGTATCTGTCAATCAAAGACTGGATGAGGCTAATCTTATACGTGAGCGCTATATAGGATATTATATTAATCAGTGTGCCGTTTATTTAGATAAATTGGAAGAGTATAGAAAATATGTTCATCGAAAAATAAAGGCAGGGCAAATAGAAGATTTACAAAAATTAAGTTCATCAAATCTTGTTTTTGAACGGGATACCGAAGCTTTATATTATGATTTTGATAAAACATTTTTTGAGGTTTATCCTAATTTTGTAGAGGAATTTAATAATCTCCTGAAAGAGGACGAGCGTTATGATCTAAAGAGAAATCAGTTGAATACTGAACTTCGTATTTTTGCACTTATACGTTTGGGGATAACAGACGTAAATCAAATAGCGACTTTTCTTCGTTATTCTATGCAAACTATTTATAACTATAAGAGTAAAGTAAAGGGGAAAGCACTTATGGATGGTGATAGTTTTGAAGAAAAGGTAAAGAAAATAGGAGGTTTTACACAAGGATAAATTCTATCCGATTTACCAAGCGAACGATTTGAATTTTCTTAAGTAGTTTTGTTATAGCTATTTATATTTTTTTTGCTTGCCAAACATTTACCAATACGCCTACCTGTACATACAGGTAGGCGTATTGGTTTATAAATTTGTGAGAAGTAAGACGAGGATGCGCTATCATGTCACTTGAGTAGCATCGGAGGAATGCTTAACCATTTAAAATTATAAACGCACATATATAAAAATCTATTTTTTTACACCATAGCATTACAAGCGCATAAAATAGTTTATACGATGTGTGGGATGATTAATCAATTTTAAATTATATGAAAAAACTACTAACTTTTATGCTTTTTGTCCTCTTCTTTGGGTGTGAAAAGCAACACGATCTTCCCGCTAGTCCAGGACGGATGATTAAAGATTTTAAGTTGGAAACCGGGCAGTATGGTAATGCAACTATCTATCAGGACGGTGATGCTTTTAAAATACTGGTAAGACTCGTCCAGGGCACCGATCTCACGAAGGTTGTGCCAATCTTCACGTTATCGGACGGCGCCAATAGTAGTCCAGCTTCCGGCCAAGCGATTGATATATCTACGGGGAATACGGTCATTTTTACCGTTACGGCCGCATCGGGGGAGGTCAGGCAATGGGAGGTCGAATTTAGAGCGTATGACTCCAGTATTTCCGATTATGATACGTATAGTATATCGGTGAACGATGGGTCAGCTGTTATGCAGGTACAGGGCGACCTGACTTTCAATGAAAAATATCTTGACAATGCCATAATCAATACCGCAACAGCGGAGGCAGCAGAAGGTGAAAATCTCAAAAGATGGCAAGAGTGGGATATCATCTATCATTCTTCGGAAGGAGATACTAAATATTATCAGCTACGGAACCTACATAGCGGTATGTTCCTGAACGGTGTTTCTGATGGTGGACAGCTGAAACAAAACTGGGAATTAAAAAACAATGCGGATCTACAGTTGTGGAGCATCGAAGAGTCAGTGGAGACTGGCAAATTTGAATTATCCAACAAAGCTAACGGACTATACTTGACATTGAGCGGGGATGGAGCTATTTTGGCGGGGGCTAAACAGGATAATGAGGCGCAGCGCTGGGCGATCACCAAATTGCCCAGGGACAGTTACCGGGATGGCGATGTGACGAATTTCTTTAGTCGGACGACAGGCTCTGTGGCGTTTGATCAGGGAACGAGCATACCGCTTTCGGATGGGCGTGTGCTTTGGGTTACACAGGATGCCTGGCACCATGGGTCAATGGCCCCTAACGGAAATCTGTATGGAAACCACTTTATCTCTTATACCAATTCCATCATTATACAACCCTCCATTGACGATTGGGATCCAAACGCACCGATGATGACCAGACAGGGGGCGCACCACAATATTGGTAATATATGCCCTATTCCATCGGGAGCTAGCCGGAATTGGGTTGGTCCCGGTGTCGAGCTGGGTGATTATGTATATATCCACGGTGGAGAAGGATATGGTCTTGATGACACGGATCAGGCGGTGTACAGACTGAAGAAAGAGTCCGGCAACGAATGGAATCAAGTCGAAAGACTGGCGATCGCGAACATGACCGGTCAGCTTGATATCAGGTATAAGGATGGTATGGTCAAATCCGATGACGGTTATGTCTACGTGTACGGAGAACGCACGGCACCGGAAACATTTGGATTTAACACCCTTTTGTACGTAGCGCGGTTTTCGCACGATGAGCCGACTGAATGGTCTTTTTGGGACGGATCAACATGGGGGCATACGCCTTTAGTCGCCTCCTCCGCGGTAATTGCCGAAGGCAACGGAACCAATAACTTTGGTTATTTAAATGGTAAATTTCTTCACTTAACCATGGATCAAGGTTTTTATTGCGGCATTCCTTCCATCAATATGTACATCGCTACGTCCAGCAGCCCTACAGGGCCGTTTACTTCAAGAAAGCTGGTATACCACTTTACCGAATTTTATAAAGGGTATAATGCGCGCATATATACGCCAATTATCCATACAATAGCACAAAATGGTAGGGATGAACTTCTGTTGACATACAGCATTAACTATGGCGCTTGTGAAGAAAACAGTGAAAATGTGGTCAAGGAAGACGACGGCAATTTTGATCCCTACTATTACCGGGTAAAAGGTGTACGTATTCCGTACGAGATGATCGGCTTAAATAATGGTAAATAAGAATATCTGATGATAAAGTATCTGTCTATCCTTTGCCTATTGTCCGGCTTCTTGTCAAAAACTGCTTTTTCGCATGGCTATATCCAGAACAGCAGGCTTTGGAACGCAAAATGGATTTCAGAGGAGAGTGATGAGGGGCTGACATACGGTGTTTACCATTTTAGGAAAAGTATCGAACTCGCTGGAAAACCGGAAAGTTTCGTTATACATGTTTCGGCAGATAACCGCTATAAGTTATATGTCAACGGTCAAGTTGTATCGATGGGTCCAGCGCGTGGTGACCTTCATTTTTGGAACTATGAAACGGTAGACATCGCCCCTTATCTGGTTTTTGGACAAAATGTAGTTTCGGCGTTGGTGTGGAATGAAGCTGAATACAGGCCGGAAGCGCAGATCAGTTTGCGGACAGCCTTTATTGTACAAGGGCGTTCAGCATCCGAGGAAATATTGAATACGAACGGAAGCTGGAAATGCGTGAAAAGCCTTGGACATCAGCCTATTCCCGGGTTTTTCTTTGCGGCGAGTAAAGGAGAGCTGGTTGAGATGAACCAGACTATCAAAGGTGATTGGCATGCCGTGCATTATGATGATAATAGCTGGTCATCCGCTCGGGAACTTTCTGACGGAAAAACCAAGGGGACTTCCGATGGCTGGACCTGGCAACTTGTGCCTTCTCCTTTGCCACAAATGGAACTGACCTACGAACGTCTTGTCAAACTACGGGCGGTCAGCGGCATGGAAGCACCGGTTTCCTTTCCGGCAAAGAAAGAAAACCTCACTATTCCGGCCAACCGTACCGTTACCTTGTTACTCGACCAGACCTATATGACCAATGCTTATGTTACACTTCTTTTTAGCAAAGGTAAGGGAGCAGGCATTTCTTTGGGATACGCCGAAACATTGTACGACCAGCACGAAGGTAATGAGCTCCGGAAAAGCAACCGTAATGAAGTAGAAAGCAAAATATTTGTCGGCAGAATTGACAGCCTATTGGCGGATGGGACGGAGAACCAAACGTTTACTACGCTAAACTATCGTACTTACCGTTATCTGCGATTGATTGTCAGTACAAGCGACGAGCCACTAATCATCAATGACCTGTACGGCACTTTTACAGGTTACCCTTTTAAACAAAATTATGTGCTTAACACGGGCAATAGCGAAATAGACCAAATATTGGATATCGGTTGGCGGACTGCCCGGCTAAATGCTTGGGAAACCTATATGGATTGCCCGTATTACGAACAGTTGCAGTATATTGGTGATACGCGCATACAGGCTATGATTTCATACTACAACAGTGGCGATGACAGGCTTGCCCGTTATGCGCTTGACCTGATGGATCGCTCACGCTTGACGGAAGGAGTCACCATGAGCCGCTATCCTACGCGCGGAACCCAGATTATATCTACGTTCTCTCTTTGGTATATCGGGATGTTGCATGATTATTGGATGTACCGTCCCGACAGCGATTTCATCAAGGAAAAACTGACCGGGCAACGGGCTATACTCGAATTTTTTGAAAAACTACAGCAACCGGATGGTTCTATCAAAGATTTGCCTTACTGGCGGTTTGTGGATTGGGTGGGCGATATGGGGTGGGGGCCTATGGGGCCGGACGGGAGCGCAGCCATCTATGATCTGCAGCTGCTGTTGGCATACCAATGGGCTTCAGAAATGGAAGCCGCGTTTGGACTAGCCCACTTTGCCACCTATTACGGAGAAAAAGCCGCCCAATTGAAAGCTACTATAAAAAATAAATATTGGGATGCCGAAAAGAAACTATTTGCCGACACCAAGGAAAAGAAAGGATTCTCGCAACATGCCAATTCGTTGGCTATCCTAGCTGGATTGATCGACGAACAAGATATGACTACGGTGGGTAACAGCTTGCTCCAAAACACCGAATTAACGCCCTGCACCATATACTTCAAGTATTATCTCCATCAGGCATTGGCAAAAGCCGGATTGGGCGATGATTATATGAACTGGCTGGGTATCTGGCGCGAAAATATACAAATGGGATTAAGTACCTGGGCAGAAGACTCCCGCTTGCAAACTGTTCGGTCGGAATGCCATGCCTGGGGAGCCAGTCCGAATATTGAATTTTTCAGAATCGTATTAGGGATCGATACGGATGCTCCGGGGTTTGCCCATGTAAAAATTGAACCGCGTTTGGGTACAATGACCGATGTGCGTGGTGAAATACCCCATCCGAACGGAAAAATTTCAGTCCATTATAAACAGCAAAAGAATAAATGGAAAATCAGCGTAAACCTTCCGGAAAAAGCGACCGGAAAATTCATTTGGAAAGGTCGGGTTTACGCACTGGAAGCCGGCCCCAATATATTGTCGCTAGGCGTAAAGTGAAATTAGAAAAGCTATATTAATTGTATACGTGTTGATTATAAAACCCAAAAATAAGTATTATCCATGAGGAGATTTTTTATAGGAATTTTAGTGCTTGCTCTCGGAGCGAATCCGTTGTTGGCTCAACAAATAGCACCATTTAAGGAAAATGATCGTGTCGTTTTTTTAGGCAATAGCATCACGGACGGTGGGCATTACCACGCGTATGTATGGCTCTATTACATGACGCGTTTCCCAACAATGAACCTAACGATTCTCAATGCCGGTATCGGCGGAGACCGTGTAGGGGATATGCTCAAACGCCTAGACGGAGATGTGTTCAGCAAACAGCCTACCGTGCTGTTTACCACCTTTGGTATGAATGATTCCGGATACTTTGAATACAACGGATCAGAGCCGGAGAAATTTGCTGACGAGAAAGTGGAAGAGTCCCACAACGGCTATAAACAGATGGAGGAAAGGTATAAAGGACTCGTGGGCACCAGGATCGTCTTATTGGGAAGTTCGCCTTATGACGAAGATGTGGTTATTCCGGATAACACTTCGTTGAAAAATAAAAATAAAGCGATGCTGCGCATCGTCGATTTTCAAAGAGCATCGGCAACAGCCAATAAATGGGAGTTTCTTGATTTTAATGAACCTATGACAGCCATTAGTAAGCGTGTTCAGAAAGAAGATCCATCCTTTACATTATCTGGAAATGACCGTGTGCATCCAGACTTGGATGGCCATATGGTTATGGCGTATCTTCTGTTAAAAGCACAAGGATTTAGTGGACAGAAGGTGGCCGAAATGGAAATTGACGCGTCTAACCAAAAGGTAATAAATACTTCGAACTGTAACCTGTCTGATATCGTGAAAACAGGTACGGGTTGGAGTTTTGATTATCATGCAAACGCTCTTCCTTATCCGTTGGATACAGTGGCAAGAGGCTGGGGGAGCAAGAAGAGTGCCTTCGATGCACTTGCTGTGGTACCATTTATGGAGGAAATGAACCAAGAACTTTTGATCGTAAAAGGTTTGAAAGGAAATTATAAACTTCTTATCGATGGAGAAGAGATCGGCAAATGGTCGGCCGCAGACTTCGCAAAAGGTATAAACCTCGCTACTTTGGATAACACACCTCAATATCAGCAGGCACTCCGTATTATGCACCTCAACGAAGAAAGATGGGAAATAGAACGCCGTTTCAGAGAGTATGCTTGGGTACAGTATAATTTTTTCCAACCAAAAGGGTTATTGGATGCCAATAACCGACGGGCCATCGAAGTGCTCGACCAGTTCAAAGAAAAGGATGGGTGGCTACGTGCCAAAAGAGATCTTTATAGCAAAGCGATGTTTCCCGAAGTGAGACAGGCTTGGCAGCATGAAATAGACGTATTGTTGCAGACGATCAAACAGGTTAGCATACCAAAAACAAGAAAAATTAGCCTTGTTCGTAATTAATGCCATAATCCGACATATTATGAAGATGAAGATATTAACCCTTTTATTTCTTTTACTATCGTCGTTCGCCGTTTATGCACAGAAACCCTATTTTGTGGATGGATATCACGGCGGGGTGTATGGGCATTATCCGATGTGGGTGACTCAATTTATGGTGGATAAGTTGGCTGCTCACCCCGAATGGAAATTGGGTTTGGAGATAGAACCTGAAACATGGGACACGGTAAAACGAAACGAACCAACGGCCTATGCACAATTTTCCAATATTGTGCGAGATAAGCGAATTGAATTTACAAATCCCACGTATGCACAGCCCTACTGTTACAATATTTCAGGAGAAAGTATTATACGGCAATTTGAATACGGTATGCGCAAGATGCGTGAACATTTTCCAGATATTACGTATACGACCTACGCTGTTGAAGAACCCTGTTTTACAAGTAGTTTGCCTCAAATACTAAAGCAATTTGGTTTTAAATATGCTGTATTGAAATGTCCAAACACGTGTTGGGGTGGTTACACTACCGGATATGGAGGAGAACTGGTGAATTGGATCGGACCGGAAGGAACGTCTATATTAACCGTGCCACGATACGCATCGGAAGATTTAGAAGAAAATTCTACATGGCAAACGACAGCGTGGAATAACTCGACTGCTTTTATACAAGCGGCCTACAAACAGGGAATTGATAATCCCGTAGGCATGTGTTATCAGGATGCAGGCTGGAAAAACGGCCCTTGGCTTGGTTACGGTAAGCATATCAAGAACAATTCTACTTATGTAACTTGGACAGCGTACATCGAAGATATATCGTCTAGACAAACGGACGATAGCTGGCACTTTTCGCAGGAAGATGTTTTGGTCAACCTGATGTGGGGAAGCCAAGCATTGCAACGTATAGCACAGGATGTCCGGAAATCAGAAAATAATAGGGTGATTGCCGAGAAAATCAGTGCGATGGCTTATTTGGATAATAACTACCAACCATTAGCTGACGACGAAGATGAAGCATGGCGGACCTTGATGATGGCGCAGCATCATGATTCTTGGATTGTTCCCTATAATCGTCTGGACAAACAGCAAACATGGGAACAGGCGGTTCGTTCCTGGACGAATACAACCGATAGCTTGTCCGGAAAGATGATACATGGGGCGGTTGCCAGTTATATAGCGGGCACATCGGCAAAAGGAGAAGATTTGGGTTATGTCCGGGTTTTTAACACGGTTGCTGCAAAGCGATCAGCGGTTGTTCGTGTAAAATTACCGGCAGCCTGGAAGCAGCGAGATGTGATGCTTCATGATCGTAAAGGAGAAGAGTTGGCTTGTGTTATAGAGGAGAAGGATAATGCTTTATGGATCGTTTTTAAACCAAACGTGACAACCTTGGGTTATGTAACCTATGCGTTGCGAAAAAATGATCAACCTCTCAACAAAACAGCGCAACAGGTTCGTTTTGATGCAGCGGGAAATTGTATCATAGAGAACGATATGTATAAGATAACGCTCGACAAATCTAAAGGGGGCGTAATCACTAGTCTTTTAGCTAAGCATATCGATAATAGGCAATTTGTTGATCCCTACGGACCTTACGGTTTAGGGGAGATAGCGGGCCATTTTTATGAGGAAGGAAAATTTCATTCGTCAAAGGACAATCAGGCCACAATAACTGTTTTGGAGGATAATCCGTTTATCGTAAAGGTAAGGATAGCGGGCTATATCGCTTCGCATCCTATGGTTCAGGTGATCACGCTTGAGGCGGGCCAACGACGGATAGACTTTGAGCTAACGGTTGATTGGCAGCGAAATGTGGGCATCGGTGAATATAAACAAGAGCATGACTGGACAGACAATAGGCGCGCATACACAGATGACAGATACAAACTTAAAGTGATGTTTCCCAATAATCTCCAAAGCACTAAGTTATACAAAAATGCACCTTTTGATGTATGTGAGAGTCGAAATGAAAATACGTTTTTCGGGAATTGGGACGAAATCAAGCACAATGTGATTCTTCATTGGGTAGATCTGGTGGAAGAAGACCAGGAATATGGCCTGGCGCTCCTGTCCGATCATACCACATCCTATCTCCATGGTTCGGATTACCCCTTGAGCCTTACCGCACAATATTCGGGCGTGGGGCTGTGGGGTGTGGACTATAAGATAACGGAAGCCTTAAAAATGCACTACGCTTTGATCCCCCATGCGGGCAGTTGGGACAGGGCGCAGATTGCTACAGAAAGCAACTGCTGGAATGAGCCCTTACTTGGAATATATGGAGGGGATTTAGTATGCGAGGACAGACAGTTTGTTGCATCTAATCAAGCTGGAATAGAGATATCGGCTATGAAACTTGATAAAGGGGACCTATTGCTTAGGCTTTTTAATGCGGAAGGCTTATCCGGCGTGCAACATATTATGCTTGATTTTCCGGTAGAAGGTATAGAAGAGGTTTTGTTGAATGGTGAAAAGGTAAGTGCGCTACAAGTAGCGGATCATATGGGCAAACCAACCTTTTCCATGGATATACCTCGCTTTGGAATAAAAACAGTTCGAATAAAGAAAAAATAGATATAGCTAATTAGACATCGATGTTAAGGAGTATACAATTATTGGGGAGCCTTGTATCCTGTATCCTGTTATTAAAATCCTGTGCGGTGGGTGATGCAACAGCATCCTCGTCTCCGGCGGATTATGTAAATCCCTTTATAGGGGCCAGTACAAGTGTGGGGATTGCTGAAGTTTATCATGGTTTAGGGAAGACGTTTCCGGGAGCTACTACACCCTATGGTATGGTGCAGGTCAGCCCCAATACCATTACGGGAGGGGATAATAGTCCGGGGTATAGTTACGAGCATCAGACTATAGAAGGATTCGCTTTTACACAGATGAGTGGGGTCGGCTGGTTTGGGGATTTAGGAAATTTTCTGGTGATGCCTACGACAGGAAAGCTGAAGCTTATTGCAGGGAAAGAAGATGGCAGTATCGAAGGGTACCGTTCGCACTATAATAAGCAAACGGAAACAGCAAAGGCAGGTTATTATGCCGTGGATTTAACAGATTATAATATCAAAGTGGAGACGACGGCTGCCGCGCATAGCGGAATGATCCGTTTCACGTTCCCGGAACATAAAGAATCGCGCATACAGATCGATCTTGCTCGTCGGGTAGGAGGGACAGCTATAAAACAGTATATCCATAAGGTGGATGAGCACACGATTAGGGGATGGACGTTGTGCACACCGGATGGCGGTGGATGGGGAAACGGTGAAGGGAATGCTGATTATACAGTTTACTTCTATGCACGATTCAGTAAACCCTTGGAAAATTATGGTTTCTGGACAGCTGATATTCCCGACAGTTGGAAGCGAAAAAGAGATGAAGTTGTTAGCGTCCCTTATTTAAGAGCGGTGGAAAAGGCCACCATTATACGGGACGAAGAAACCTTAGAAGGAAAGCACTTGGGTTTTTTCTCTGACTTTGAAACAAGCGAAAATGAGGAGGTTACTTTGCAGGTGGGTATTTCTTTTGTTGATATGGCCGGTGCAGAAAATAATTTTAGGAAGGAAATAGAAGGGAAGTCTTTTGATCAAATTCGGGAGGAAGCGTATGACTTATGGAATCAAGAACTGGATAGAGTGCATATCCAAGGTGGGACGGATGATCAGAAAACAATCTTCTATACCGCGCTTTATCATACGATGATTGACCCTCGAACATATACGGATGTAGACGGACGTTATATAGGTGGAGACAAGCAGGTACACCAAGAAAGCGGGTTTACAAAACGGACGATGTTCAGTGGTTGGGATGTTTTCCGAAGCCAGTTTCCGTTACAAACCATTATAAATCCAAGATTGGTTGATGACCAACTTAATTCGTTGATTACACTTGCTGAGGAATCTGGGCGTGGATATTACGAGCGGTGGGAGATTATGAACGCCTATTCCGGATGCATGATTGGGAATCCGGCTTTATCTGTGCTGGCCGATGCCTATGTAAAAGGTATCCGTGGATACGATGTGGAAAAAGCCTATGAATTTGCCGTCAATACGTCTGAAAAATTCGGAAACGATTCTTTGGGTTATACAGCGGCGCCGTTCAGTATTTCAAATACGTTGGAATATGCCTATACAGATTGGTGCATCGCACAATTGGCAAACAGGCTTGGAAAACAAGAAGATGAACAGCTTTTCTTAGAAAAATCACAAGCATACAGGAATATCTTTGATGCTGAAAAAGGCTGGTTCCGGCCTAGAAATACAGATGGTTCTTGGGAAATATGGCCGGAGGGAGCGAGAACAAAAGAGTGGTATGGAACTGTTGAATGTAATCCCTACCAACAAGGTTGGTTTGTTCCGCATGATATTCCGGGGATGATACAGCTCATGGGAGGAAGGGAGAGCGTATTGGAAGATTTGACAAGTTTTTTTGAACAGACACCGGACCATATGCTGTGGAATGATTATTATAACCATGCTAATGAACCTGTTCATCTCGTACCATTCTTATTTAATCACCTCGACGCACCTTGGGATACCCAGAAATGGACACGTCATATCTGTGACAAGGCGTATAAAAATTCCGTAGAAGGTATTGTGGGAAACGAGGATGTAGGACAAATGTCTGCTTGGTATGTATTGGCTTCCAGTGGTCTGCATCCCTCCTGTCCGGGAAGTACCCGTTTGGAGATAACCAGTCCACTATTTGATGAAGTTAAATTCCGTTTGGATAATGATTATTATTCGGGAACGCATTTCACGATTAAGACCCATAATAATACAGCTAAAAATATATATATCCAGAAAGCACTGTTAAATGGAAATCCCTATGATAAATGCTATATCGATTTTCAGGAGATCGCTGCAGGTGGAAAACTTGAGTTGTTCATGGGAGAACAGCCGAACAAGAAATGGGGTGTAGAAAGTAATTAAAAAGACAATGGGTATAATCAAGAAGATATTGTTTACCATGTTATCCTTGCTATTGGTTTCTGTTGCATGTAACGGACAGCTTCAGCAGCTATCGTTAAACAGTACCAATCCGGATATAACATGGTGGGTACAACCAAAAACAGAGGGTTCACCGTCGGGGTTTGAGATTTCAACTTCAGGTTATCGGATGAAAGATGCCGTCAAAGGCATAGTTCCTGGCGTGGTGTTTACCGCTTACGTAGAGGCGGACGAAGTGCCTGATCCTAACTATTCGGATAATATCCACGATGTTGATGCGGCTTTTTTTAATCGCCCTTTTTGGTATCGCACAAGCTTTAAACTGCCTGCCTCGGTAAAACGGGGACAACAAATCTGGTTGCAGTTCGACAATACGAACCGGTATGCAGATTTTTATATGAATGGTGTAAAATTATCGGGAACACGGGAATCTACGAAAGATGTCAGTGGGCATATGCTACGTACCAAATATGAGGTTAGCCATTTGGTTAGCCATGATCAGGAGAATGTCGTCGCGGTGTTGATTACCGATGCTGACCAAAAGAAGACAAGGGATGCCAAGGATCAATTTGGCGTAGTAGCCAGTCCGACCTATTTATCGGCCGCAAGTTGGGACTGGATGCCTTATGTACCCGGACGATTGGCCGGTATAACGGGAAATGTATCGTTAAATTTTACCGGTGATGTGACCATGGAAGATCCTTGGGTAAGATCTGAACTGGAATCGAATGACATTGCCTACTTATTTGTTTCAACGGAGTTGAAGAATGCTTCCAATCAGGCAAAAGAGGTCCTGCTATCAGGACGTATTCAACCGGGTAATATACAGTTCTCAAAGCAAGTACACTTGGAGGCCAATACGTCGAAGAAGATATATATGGACCGTAAAGAAATGGAGGCCCTCATTGTAAAGCAACCCAAGCTTTGGTGGCCTAATGGTTATGGAGAGCCGCATTTATATACGTGCACGTTGCGAAGTGAGATTGATGGTGAGGTATCCGATCAAAAGGAAATCACTTTTGGCATACGTCAGTATGAATACCAATATAGTCGAAACAATGCGGGATGGCCTGTTCTCCAGTTCTTTATCAACGGACAGCGTGTATTTTTGAAAGGTGGCAATTGGGGTATGAGTGAATATTTGTTGCGGTGTTCCAGAGAAGAATACGAGACGAAGATAAAATTGCACAAAGACATGAATTATAATATGATTCGTCTCTGGACGGGTTGTGTTACAGATGATGCTTTTTATGATTACTGTGACCGTTATGGTATCATGGTCTGGGATGACTTCTGGCTTTATGTGGCTTATAATGATGTCGCAAATGATGAGGATTTTAAAGCAAATGCGTTGGATAAAGTGAAAAGATTAAGGAATCATCCGAGTATTGCACTATGGTGTGGCGCGAATGAAACACATCCTAAGCCAGAGTTGGATGGCTATCTCCGAAGCATTGTTGCTTTGGAAGACCATAATGACCGGATGTACAAGTCCAGTTCTAATCAAGATGGGCTATCTGGTAGTGGTTGGTGGGGCAATCAGCCGCCGAAGCATCATTTCGAAAACTCGGGGAGTAACCTGGCGTGGAATAATCCGCCTTATCCGTATGGTTCGGACCGGGGTTACGGATTGCGAACAGAAATTGGTACAGCGACTTTCCCGAATTATGAAAGTGTGAAAGAATTTATGCCGGCCGAGTCATTGTGGCCTTTGCCTACAGACGAGCAACTGGAAAAGGATGATGACAATGTGTGGAACAAGCATTATTTCGGAAAAGAGGCATCTAACGCAAGCCCGATTAATTATAAACGAGCGGTAAATACCCAATTTGGAGAGTCAGATAACCTGATTGCTTTTTGCGAAAAGGCACAATACCTCAATATAGAAGTGATGAAAGGGATATATGAAGCTTGGAATGATAAGATGTGGGAAGATGCATCGGGGTTATTGCTCTGGATGAGCCAATCGGCGTACCCTTCATTTGTATGGCAAACGTATGATTACTATCATGACGCGACCGGGGCTTATTGGGGCGCTAAATATGCCTGTGAACCTTTACATATACAATGGAACGCCGCTAATAATAGTGTGAAAGCGATAAATACTACATCCGAAGATCTGAAGGATGCAGTGGCGACTACGAAGGTTTTCACTTTGGATGGCAAAGAATTAGCTAAGTATGGTCGCAGTGAAAAAGTGAACGTATTGGCAAGCAACAAAAATGAGGTTTACCGTTTAAATTTCGATTCCTGCAAAGTGGATTACAACGCTGAACTTACACCTTTACATTTTATAAAACTGGAGCTAAAGGACAGTTCGGGAAATATGCTCTCCGAGAATTTTTATTGGCGGAACGGTGAAAAAGACCTTGACTATAGAGCCTTAAATAACCTGCCTGCTGCAGATCTGACGTTTACATTATTGGACAAAGCAGGTGATGGAAAGCAGATCTTACTTAAAAATCAAGGAAAGAGTGTGGCTTTTGGTAATCGACTCCGGCTTGTCCGACATGATACGCAGGAGCGGGTATTGCCTGTATTGTTTTCTGATAATTATTTCACCTTGATGCCGGGTGAGGAGAAAATCGTACAGATTTCGGATTTAGAAACAGGTCAATTTGATCTACTGTGGAAGCAATATGGATATAAAGAGGAACATGTTTTAGTAGTGAAGAAAAAAAAATAAACGGATGAAAATAAAAAAATTAGTTTGGGTTGTTCTTTTTTCGCTTGGGATAACGCTTGGTTATGCACAGGAGAAGGACTTGGTAAAGTATGTGAATACGTTGCAGGGGACAGATTCCGAATGGGCGTTGTCCTATGGGAATACCTACCCTACGGTAGGCTTGCCTTTTGCGATGCATTTTTTTTCTGCACAGACAGGAAAGAATGGTGATGGTTGGAAATACACCTATAAGGCGAATACGATCCGTGGTTTTCAGCAAGTACACCAATGTAGTCCTTGGATGGGTGATTATGCGGTTTTTTCCCTGATGCCAGGAAAGGGAAACCTCATTGTCAATGAAGATGAAAGGGCTTTGCCTTTTAACCATGATAATGAAATTGCTAAACCACATTATTATTCCGTAAAGTTTGATAACGGGATACAAGCAGAGATCAGTCCGGTAGAGCGTGGTGCGCACATGCGGTTCTCCTTTCCGAAAAAGGAAAAGGCTTATTTGATCTTAGACGGCTTTCTGAAGAATAGTCAAGTAAAGATCATTCCGGAAGAGCGCAAAATTATCGGCTATGTTAATAATGGTCGGTTCGTTCCCGAAAACTTCCGTAATTATTTTGTACTGGTTTTTAATCAGGATTTTAAGAGCTATGGCACGTGGGAAAATAGAGCGAATAAAATCTCTTCGGGAAATAGAGCGGATGAAGGAGAAGGCATTGGTGCTTACCTGGAATTTAAACCGGGTACACGTGTAGAAGTGAAAATGGCATCTTCCTATATTGATCCCGATCAAGCATCACGGAATTTAAAACAGGAGCTGGACGGAAATAAAAATTTTGAAACGACCAAAACCGAAGCGTTCGATGTTTGGAATGCATGGTTAAACCGTATTGTAGTAGAAGGGGGAACAGAAGAAGAAAAAGCAACCTTCTACTCTTGTCTGTTTCGTGCCAATCTTTTTTCCCGTAAGTTCTATGAAATTGATCCAGCGGGTAATCCCTATTATTTCAGCCCGTATGACGGAAAAATTCACCCAGGCTATATGTATACGGATAATGGCTTTTGGGATACTTTTCGTTCACAATTTCCATTGAGTAATATCCTACATCGTGAAATGCAGGGGCGCTATATGCAGTCTTTATTGGATGCGCAGCAACAGGCAGGCTTTCTTCCAACTTGGTCTAATCCAGGCATGTCTGGCGTTATGATCGGAAACCACGCGATTTCATTACTAACGGATGCCTGGGTAAAAGGCGTGCATACTTTTAATCCCGATAGTGCTTTGCACGCCTATTATCACGAGGTAACCAATAAAGGTTTTTATGGAGGTTCAAATGGTAGACATGGTTGGGAAGAGTACTTTATCAAAGGATATATTCCTTATCAAGATGATTTGCATGAAAGCACCGCCAAAACATTAGAGTATGCTTATGATGATTTTTGTGCTTATCAACTGGCAAAAATGACGGGTAATAAATTCTACGAAAATATATTTGCCCGCCAGATGTATAATTACGTCAACGTTTTTGATAAAGACAGCAAATTTATGCGCGGACGATTGGCAAATGGCGAATGGATGCCGGATTTTGATCCGGTGGAATGGGGTGGTGCTTTTACCGAGGCCAATGCTTGGCAATATACGTGGTCAGTGATGCACGACATAAACGGACTGATTAATCTCATCGGCGGAGTAGATCGTTTCAACGCGAAATTAGATTCTTTATTCACGATGGAGCAGACGATCAAGTATGGCAGCTATAAACAGGAAATACACGAGATGCGGGAAATGCTCTTGGCCAAAATGGGACAATATGCACATGGTAATCAACCGGTACAGCATGTTGCGTATTTATACAATTTCAGCGGCCAACCTTGGAAATCGCAGGAGCGGACGCGTAAAGTAATGTCCCAACTGTACAATGCTTCGAAAAGAGGTTTTCCGGGAGATGAAGATCAAGGCGGAATGTCCTCTTGGTATGTGTTAAGCGCGTTGGGAATTTACAGCGTATGTCCGGGAACGGACGAGTATGTTTTTGGCAGTCCGGTCTTTGAGAAAGCTACTGTGAAGTTGGAAAACGGGAAGGAGTTTGTGGTGATTGCCAAGAATAACAGCCCGAAAAATATCTATATACAGTCGGCGCAGTTGAATGGTGTTCCTTACGATCGGAATTTCATCCGGTATGAGGACATCATACAAGGCGGAAAACTAGAATTTGTGATGGGGGATGCTCCGAATATGAACAGGGGAGTTTCGAAAGAATCCCGGCCATTTTCGTTGAGCCAGCTAGATGGAGAGTAGCAAATAATTATAATACATTATAAATTAAATTATGAACAAGGAATATTTGATTTACGCAGTATGTGCCATGCTGGCATTTGTGTCGTGCGAAAAACAGGGTTTTTTGGATTCGACACAGTCGACTGATCTGAACGAGCAAGTTGTTTTTTCGGATAGTGCCTACACGATTAATTTTCTTTCGGGGATATATGAAAATATAGGTTTTGCCACGGCACCTAAGCGCTTTGGTGGTGGCGGATTAGACGCCAGTACCGACGAAGCGGAAGGAGCAGGACTGGGCACGATTAACACGTTCATCCAATTTGCGACAGGCACGGTCAACGCGAATATGATCACAACGGACGCTTGGTCTACCTGTTATACGAACATCCGCAGATCCAACATTATGCTTAAAAATTTGCCGGATGCTAAGTTTGCTAACGATATCAAGGTGCGGGCTACTGCGGAAACACGGTTTTTGAGAGCGTATTATTATTTTATTCTTATAGAGCATTACGGGGGTGTTCCGTTAATGGGGGATAGTGTTTACCGTGCTGATGATGTCATCCCTTTTACGCGGAATACCTTTGCGCAATGTGTGGATTATATTGTGCAGGAGTGTGATGCCGCTGCTGAAGATCTACCATGGGTACATAATGGCGAAAATTATGGCCGTGTCAATAAGGCCGCTTGCTATGGTCTGAAATCGCGGGTATTGCTTTATGCCGCCAGTCCATTGTTTAATGGAGGAGGATTGGCTACAGAAGAACCGCTACGTAGTATCGTAGGTTATCCTAATGCAGATCAATCCAGATGGGAACAGGCAGAAGCGGCAGCGGAACAGGTGATAGCATCTGGTGAATATAATTTACACTTGGACAACACCACCGAGCCCGGCTATGGTTTTTATGAAGTTTTCCATCTGCGTAAAAACAGCGAATACCTGTTGGCGAGGATGCAAGGCGGCAACCGAGAACTGGAAGCAATTTGGAATCCACCTACTTTTGGGGTGGACAATCCCGGCGCTTACCCTTATTTGGAAATCGTTAACGCTTTTGGTATGCGAAATGGTTTACCTATAGATGACCCCAATTCGGGTTATGATCCGGCACGCCCCTATAACGGGAGGGACCCGAGGTTGGCGAATACGATTACCCGAGATCAGTCCCTGGTTTTTCATCGAGATGGCTTAGCACGTCGTCCTGTCAATATTTTTATCGATAAAACCAATCCCAACAACGTTAGTTCAGGACAGGAAGCAATCTATAAGGGTACGCCGACGGGTTTTTATGTCTATAAGATGATGCACCGGTTTGTGGTGGTGGACCAGTTCAATACCGAAACACCGCGCTGCCGGCCGATTATCCGGTATGCAGAGATCCTGCTGAACTATGCCGAAGCGCGTAATGAACACCTTGCTGCACCGGATGTGAAGGTCTATGAGGCTGTGGAAGCCGTACGCCAGCGGGCTGGGCTTTCTCCCTATACCTTGCCGACGGGCCTTTCTCAGGCAGATATGCGCGCAATTATCCAAAACGAAAGACAAAAAGAACTGGCGTTCGAGGGCCATCGTTTTTTCGATGTGCGTCGTTGGAAGATTGCTGAAACGATGGAGAACCGCCAGCTACATGGTACCGAACCTGTACGCGTAGCAGGTGTTACTACCTACAATACGATCGATGTGCGAAAACGCGTGTTTAACCAGCGCATGTATCTCTGGCCAATTCCGCAATCGGAAGTTGCGAAATCTGTTGACCTATTACAAAATCCTGGATATTAAAAGAAAAGAAGAGATGAAAATCAAGCAATTATTACTATTTGCCTTCGTTGCATTTGGCTATTTATTTCATGCCTCTTGTGAGGATGAGATGGCAAATGTCGTTACGGATGAGCCCGTTAAAAACATAACCGGAAGTTGGAAAGTTGTCCAGTTGACGAGAAATGGCGAAGATTTGAGCCAAAGATTAAATTTGACCGATTTTCGTATAGATTTCAAAGAGGACGGGAGCTATATCTTAGCAAATGAATTACCATTTGTATTAGTGGGATCCGGAGCCTACACATTGAATGATCCGCAGTATCCTTTCAGTGTACTGATGACTGCTGATGGAGAATCGGAACAGATTGCCGTGAAACTTCAGTATCCGGTGGTGAATGGAAAAAGACAGTTAAGTCTTTCATTCAGTCTGGGATGTGCCGGCAATACCTACCAATATAATTTTGAACGTGAAAACTAACAACCATGAAAAGACCATTTCAAAACCTAGTGTATTTATATATTCTGGCAGGACTGTCTTTGACCATCTTTTTAGTTCACTGTGGGCTAAAAGCATTGACGGTTACTGTCCCGGCACAAGCGCAGGTCGATGAACGCGTGACCTTTGTGATGCACAGTGGTGCGGAACCTCGTATAGAGGAACCGGGAACGTATACTACCCAACTGCTCGCGGGGATTATGGTTCCGAAAAGCTGGAATGCAAGAGAACAGGCCGTACTGACCTATACAAGCCCAAAAGGGAATGGAACATTGCGCATGATACCGGATTCGGAAATAGAGCCGGTGTCGGGTGTGAGCTGGCACCAGGCGGCCAAGAATATGTTTGGTATCGGTCCAAACCTCGTGGACGATTTCGAGTGGATTATCTACAGGAGTACGCAATCGTATACGTTTTCCAACAATGAAGACATAGACTTCAATGTGCAGGTTGCATGTAATGTAGGATCTGAAAATATGCTGGTCCGTTTAGGCTTCTATGTGGGGTCTTCTATCGAAAATTTACGCCCTGAGGACGATCAGTATAAGAAATTCACTTTTTCGGATGTCTTTGAGGTAAGCGGTGGTGAAGGTGATGTGCAAGACTTTGTCAACCCGCAATTGGGCACCATCCAGCCGGTAAGAAGTCTGGACAACGATATCATTACCCTTGTTTTTAATGGGGGGGTGATGAACACGGTGCTGGATGGGCTGAATGAGGTTTACCTGCGCGCGCAGGCGTTTGACAGCGATGGCCAGCTGATCGCAGAGGTGATGGAGCAGAACGACAAGACAAAAATGGGTAGCATAGGCGGCAGACAGTTTCGTATTGATATATGGCCGAGAGGGTTCTTTGCGATTGAAAAAGGAAAGCAAATTGCCCGTTTGGAATATTTTTTTACCAACGCCGATGGTACAAAAACGGTGGGGTATGGCAATACGGAAGAGCCTTTTCGATATACTTTCCGCTGTGAATAAGTTATCGGAGCAATCAAGGAATATGAATCAAAAAATTATCTGAAATATGATGAATCAGTATATAAAAATCAGTTTAATAGCTATGTTGTTTCTTTTTGTCGGACACCATAGTGTTTTGGCTCGCTCTTTCCGACAAAGTGTGAAGGGGCTTCCGGTGAACGTTGTTGACGAATACGGAAAACCGCTGTTGGGAGCAAAGGTATACTCCTTAGCGGATGAGCTAATTGGAGAGACCAGCGAAACGGGAGATGTGCGTGTAGAGGTGGTCGCCGGGACAGAGATTATTGTCCGGCATCCGGCATATTACCCCAAAACGATCGTGGTGGCGTCCGGCATCCGGATAGCGATGGTGGCCAATTATCTAAAACAAGAAGAAATACGGGAAGTGCTTTATGATCAAAAAACAGCTAAAAATCTGTTAGGAGCTGTATCTAGCGTATATAATAGCCAGCTCAAGACAACACCGACGCCGCTTTACTTAAATGCGTTAACAGGTAGACTCGCCGGGTTCTATACGCAGGAAATCAGTGGTTTCCGATCGGCACGGTCAACGGCCATTACCTATGGTGATCTTGCGGGTTCCTTGCCTACGGAAGGGACAAAATACAGTTCCGCGCTCAGCGATAATAGTGAGGTCTTCTTTCAATTGAGAGGGCAGCAACCCGTCACGATTATTGATGGCGTGCAACGGGAGATCTATTCCATTGATCCGGAAAGCATTGAATCCATTACCGTTGCGAAAGATGCGCTATCCTCCATTTTGTTAGGACAGCGCAGTTCAAGAGGCGTATTGCAGATCACCACCAAAAAGGGTTTGGCAGGTCCTCCCCGGATCTCGTTTACAGCGCAGACAGGTATGCAGGAAGCGTTGAAGGTGCCAGAACCGTTAAATGCTTATCAATATGCTTATCTCTACAACGAAGCCTTGGCGAATGCCGGGCGGCTACCGGCCTATTCGCAAGAAGAATTTGAGCTCTTCCGGAATGGAAACTCGCCCCTGTTGTATCCGGATGTAAATTGGTATGATGCGGTGTTGCGGAACAATAGTCCCATTACAAAGTACAATTTGGGGGTAAACGGAGGTATCCGCAATGCCCGATATGCGCTTTCGCTCAGTTATCTAAACCAGGAAGGGATGTTTAGGGAGTCTGATGAATTTGATTATGCTACCAATGTGAGTCAAAAACGTTACTTGATAAATAGTTCTATTGATGTCGATGTTACGAAAGATTTCACGATTGGATTGCAGCTTTTCGGCCGTATTCAGGATGGTAGACAGCCGGGAGCTGGAACGTCAAACATTATGAATGCTCTTTTTGCTACGCCTAATAATGCTTATCCTATCTTTAATGATAATGGTTCCTACGGAGGTTCTCCTCAGTTCAGAACGAATATTTATCAGCAAGTAATGGGTTCAGGTTACTTGATCGATAACACAAGGGACGTTTTTGCAAATCTGGATTTCAACTATAAATTTGACCAATGGCTACCGGGTTTATATGCTAAGGGAAAGGTGAATGTATCGGCAACTTCCTCTAGTCTCATTAACCGATATCGGCAGCAACCGGTTTTTGATGTGCAATATAATGATGCAGGGGAATTGACCTATATACGTTATGGAAACATCGCGGATCAACCCAATTCATTTTCGACCACTTCTACGGCAAATTTCGTTTATTTTCAGGGGGCAATCGGATATGACGGACAAATTGCCGATAACCACCAGATAGGCGGAAAGCTATTTGTCGATCAGCAGACGGCTAACTACCAGTTTGATCTGCCGGCCATCCATACCAATTTTGCCGCAACGGGTAACTACGCTTATAGGCAAAAATACTATGCCGAACTGGCGGTAAACTATTCCGGTTTCAATCGCTTTCAGCCGGGCAGGAAATACGGAACGTTTTATGCACTTGGCGTAGGCTGGGACTTGGCAAAGGAATCATTTTTATCTACACAGACAGATTGGTTGAACCAATTGAAATTAAGAGCTACCTATGGAAAAACGGGTAACACCAACGAAGGTGCGTTAGGTTATTACAGTTGGCGCGCTGCTTATGGTCAGGGAGGTATCAATGGTTACGAATTTGGTTCGGAGTACTCGTATATCAATAGTTTGGAGGAGAGGGGGTTAGCCAATGTGAACGCCACTTGGGAGAAAGGCAATAAATTCAATATTGGCTTGGATGCCTCTTTATGGAATTCGATGTTCCGACTGACGGCCGAATACTACCGGGATCGTTATTATGACTTGCTTCAACAGCGAGGATCGACAATAGAGATGATCGGTATAGGCTATCCAAATGAAAATATCGGTGAAAATCTGTTCGAAGGACAGGAAATTGACCTGACTTATCAAAACAATGTGGGGAAGTTTAACTATTTTATTTCGGCCAATGCCTCGCGTATGCGCACGGAAGTACTTTATATGAACGAAGTGCATCGCGATTATTCTTGGAATTATCGTACGGGTATGCCGGTCGGCCAAACTTTTGGATATTTGGCAAACGGACTCATACAGACACAAGCAGAGGCTGATGCAGCACCGTTATTGGGTGGTAATGCGGTACGTCCGGGCGATGTAAAGCTGGTCGACCTTAATAATGATGGAATCATCAATATACACGACCAAACGGCGATCGGCAACACGAAACCTATGATCTACTATGGTGCTACGCTTGGGTTTAGCATCTCCGGTTTTGATT
This sequence comes from Sphingobacterium micropteri, assembly GCF_014692515.1. GTDB lineage: Bacteria > Bacteroidota > Bacteroidia > Sphingobacteriales > Sphingobacteriaceae > Sphingobacterium > Sphingobacterium micropteri. The sequence goes on from NZ_JACOIK010000006.1 coordinate 235,654, forward strand.
TTAGTGTGCTTTTACAAGGAGTTGCGAACCGGACTTACCAACAAATGGATTACTCCTTTGGCAACAATGGCGATAGCCAGGGCTATTCGTATATGATGGGACGCTGGACGCCGGAGACAGCCGAAATAGCGACTTACCCTCGTCTTACGGTTGGCTTTGATCCGACAAACACGCCTTATCTCAATACCTCCAGCTACTGGACACGCTCTGGAGAGTACCTACGGGTCAGAAATGTAGATATAGGCTATACGATCCCTGCCTCTCTAAGCCGCAGGATTAACCTTTCTGCATTTCGTATTTTTGCCAACGCGCAAAACCTTTTCACCTTTACGTCCTATGACCGACTCGATCCGGAGATCTACGGAAATACCGCTTATCCAGCGCAACGGACTATCGTTTTTGGTGTGAATATCAAATTATAAACCTAAGACAGATACCGCTATGAGATATATAGAATTAAAATGGACTTTATGGGTTGCAGTTGCAATCTACGCATTCTCTTCTTGTAAGAGCGATTTGGAAAACGTGCCTATCGAGACACAAACCTTGGAGCAGGTTTTCGATACGAATGATTCAGCAGGTACTAATGCGAATCGCTTTTTGACAGATTGTTACCGTTATCTTCCCAATACGGGAAATAGGGTCGGTGGCGATTTCCTAGACTCGGGTACGGACGACGCTGTATCCTCCAACCCTACCAATACTTCGGTACAGCAGTTGGCTTTAGGCACTTACACGGACGATAGTTATCCGGACAATCGTTGGTCAGATTTCTATAAGGGGATTCGCATTGCCAGTATTTTTATCCAGAATATCGATCGGGTTCCGTTGAAAGGCCAATTGTCAAACGGCACACCGTTAAAACGTGTATGGAAAGCCGAAGCACGCTTTCTGCGGGCGATGTTTTATTTTGAACTGGTGAGACGGCATGGTGGCATCCCTCTACTGGGAGACAAGGTCTATCAACTGAGCGATGACATAGAGTTGCCACGTAATAGCTTTCAGGAATGTGTGGATTTTATCGTCGCTGAATGTGATGCGATAAAGGATAGCTTGCGGGTCGATCCGTTTGACCTTCCTAACTACGGACGGCCTACGAAGGCGGCAGCGCTCGCTTTGAAATCGCGCATCTTGCTATACGCGGCAAGCCCCCTGTACAATGGTGGGAATATCGGCGGACAGAATCCACTGACGGGTTATGCCGATTTTTCGGTAGCTAGGTGGCAGGCGGCAGAGCATGCTGCCAAAGAAATCATGGATCTTAACTTGTTCCAATTGGAGCCAGAGTTTAAGCAGGTATTCATTACCCGCAACAAGGAGCGGATATTTTCGAAGCAGGGCGGAAATAATACCAGTATAGAGAATAACAACGGACCTATAGGGTATGCCGCAGGTGTCAATAACGGAAGAACCAGTCCTACGCAGGAATTTGTGGAGACATTCGGTATGATAAATGGTTTGGACATTACGGATCCCAATTCGGGATATAATGAGGACGATCCGTACAGCGGCCGTGATAAGCGTTTCTATGCCACTGTTTTTTATAACGGAGCGATGTGGTTGAGTCGAGCCGTTCAGACGTTTGAAGGTGGGGCAGACAAGCCTGGCGGAACAAGGCAACAGACCAAGACGGGGTATTACCTGCGAAAATTCATGGGCAACTTTGAAGAGTCTGTCAATTACAGCGGTGTAAACCATGATCATATCCTGTTTCGTTATGCGGAGACGTTGTTGAACTATGCCGAAGCGCGAAACGAACGGCTGAGCGTGCCAGACCAAGCGGTTTATCAGGCGGTTGAAAATATTCGGAGACGTGCGGGTTTAAGTCCTTTTGAGCTTCCTCCCGGATTGAGTCAAGAGCAGATGCGGTCGCTTATTCACAACGAACGCCGTAAGGAACTTGCTTTTGAGGAGCATCGTTTTTACGATGTGCGCAGGTGGAAAATTGCCGAACAGGAATTTAATAAAGAACTACATGCGATGGTTATTTACGAAACGGGCACAGGTACTATTCGTCAACCTGTTCCCATCTTGAAGATGAATTTTGAAAAGAGAATGTATCTGGCACCGATTCCATTCAATGAGGTCATTAAAAACCCGAATATGGAACAAAATCCGGAGTGGTAGTCCAATTTAATCTTATAAGCTATTGTGATGAAAAGAGCATTATATAACGTCATAATAATGGTTTTTGTGCCATTTTTAACCTTTGCACAATCGACCGTTACGGGGATTGTAAAAAACAGTGCCGGCCCCTTGTCCGGTGTAACCATCTCGGAAAAGGGGGGCAACTCTGTACAAACGGATCGGAACGGACGATTCAGTTTGTCGTTAACCCGAAATAAAGAATTGATATTTACAAGTGTGGGGTATGTCTCGCAGGAAAGAACGGTAAAAGGCGGGGAAGATTTAGAAATTATCCTCCAATCAAGTAGTCAGGATATTAATGAGGTCGTTGTTATTGGATTTGGTACGACCAAGAAATTGACCAATACAGGAGCCGTTAGTTCCATAAAAGGAACCGAGATTCGCAATGTACCTACTTCCAGTGTGCAGAATGCGCTTACCGGTAGACTACCTGGTTTTGTTTCCGTCCAACGTTCTGGTCAGCCAGGACGGGATGCTTCCGATTTTTATATCCGGGGTGTGAGTTCACTGAACTCGGATGGAAATCAACCCTTGATTATCGTGGACGATATTGAATATACGTACGAACAATTGTCCCAGATCAATGTGAATGAGATCGAAAGTATATCTATCCTGAAAGATGCATCTACTACAGCTGTATTTGGTATCAAAGGCGCAAATGGGGTACTTGTGGTAAAAACACGTCGGGGAGAGTCGGGGACACCTCGGATTAATTTCCGTGCGGAATCGGGGATGCAGAGTCCGGTGACAAGACTGAATTTTTTAAATGCCTATGAAAGTGCATTGCTATGGAATGAAGCCATCGCGAATACAGATGGAGATAATACCAACCAACCTTTTAGTGCCGAGTCACTGGAGCGCTTTCGCTTGGGCGATGATCCTTATGGTCATCCGGATATCAACTGGTATGAACGTATTTTTAAACCGGTAAGCTTTCAATATAATACCAATGTGGATATTTCGGGAGGTAGCGAAAGCATTCGATATTTTATTTCAGGAGGTGCATTTTCGCAGGATGGGAACTTATATACCTTTTCCAATGAAGGTGATCAGATCAATAATAATTACTATTATAGACGATATAACCTTCGATCCAACTTGGATGTACAGGCTACTAAAAGCTTAAAATTACGGTTGGATTTCAGGACAAACTTTGGTAATATCAATTCTCCTAGGGCAGGTAATATCGTTGGTGAGGTGTTTGATTTCAATAAAATACGTCCATGGTCGGCTCCTTTCCTTAACCCGAATGGTTCATATACGTATGCTAACGATACGCAGGATCTTTTGCCAACTGTTAATGCACGCTTAGCCACCGCTGGATATAACCTAGATAGGCGGAATGATATTAATATTTTATTTGGCGGTACGCAGGAATTGGACGTGGTGACGACAGGCTTGTCTTTCTCGACACGTATAGCCTACGCCAGCGTGGAGTCTAACGTGCGGGAGCAGGCTAGGGACGAGATACCTGTGTATCGGTATTACCCATACACCGATAGTTATCTTCTGAAAGGTGGATCGCCTTATGTTTTAGGTAATTATACGTTGCGTGCTTACCAAGGTGATTACAATAACCGCATGAATTTTCAGGCTAATTTTAATTACGATAGAACTTTTGGTATGCATCACGTTAATTCTCTTTTATTATACAACAGGGAATCTTATAAAACCAAAGGTGATAAGAGTACGAACTGGATTCCGCAGAATTTCCAGGGTTTTACTTGGCGTACCGGCTATAATTACAGCGAGAAATATTTGGTGGATCTGACTTTGGCCTATAATGGTTCGGATCGTTTCCAATCGGATAAACGTTATGGTCTTTTTCCTGCTGTTTCTGTGGGATATAACCTGTCTCAGGAAAATTTCTTTAAAGAGGCATTCCATTTTGTAGACCTGTTTAAACTCCGAGCCTCTTATGGCGTTGTCGGCTCAGACAAAGTAGCGGGAGATCGGTATCTTTTTCAACAGGTCTACAACGGAGGAGGGGGATATTCCTTCGGAGAAACGCATCAATCCTCGGGTACGATCTATGAGGGGAATTTAGGAAATCCACGTGTGACTTGGGAAAAGCAGCGCTCGTTTGATGTGGGATTGGAAATGAACGTATTAAACAACAAATTCTCCTTAGTCGTGGACTATTTCAACAATATTCGCTATGATCAATTGGTTACATCACAATCGTTGCCTATCCATATCGGTGTAGGAGTTTCTCCAACGAATATAGCTCGTGTTCGCAACCGCGGTGTGGAATTTGAATTGAACTATAATGACCACATCGGTGCGTTCAATTATAATATAAAGGGTGTATTGACCTATTTCAAGAATAAAATCTTATTCCAGGATGAGCCTATGCCTGCTTATCCCTGGTTAAAGCTGACAGGCCACCAGATCAATCAGCCTATTGGTTATCTATTTGATGGATTTTACACGGAAGAGAATATGCCGGATAGTCCAAAGCCTACTGGAGGGTATATTGTACAACCCGGTGATCTGCGTTACAAGGACCTCAATGGCGATGGTATCATTGACGACTACGACAGAACAACGATAGGCCGACCGAACATCCCCAATACCAGTTTTGGTTTAACGCTTGGGGGAAGCTATAAAGGTTTCAGTTTTAGTGCGTTGTTGCAGGGAACGACCGGCTACAGCTTTAGCGTACAGGGAAGTGGTATCGAGCCTTTCCAAAGCCAGTTCCAGCCTATACACCAAGAACGTTGGACGCCTGAAACAGCTTCAACGGCGATGTTTCCTCGTCTAACCACTAACCCTACAACGATTAGTAGCCCTTCCTCGTATATGTCGGATTTCTGGTTAATTGACGCGACTTATCTTCGGTTAAAAACAGTGGAATTGGGCTATCAGTTGCCGGATCGTTGGTTGCCTTTCAAGATCAATAATGCGCGGGCTTATGTAAGCGGATATAATCTATTTACTTGGACAAACTATTCCTTGTATCAGCAAGATCCGGAGGTAACTTCTAATACGGCAGGGGATGCTTATCAAAACCAACGTGTGATTAATTTGGGTATTCAAATAGGGCTTTAATACAAAAAATACAGTGCTTGGAATAAATCTTTATTTTTGAGCACTGTATTATATTGAAATTATGTTTCCTACATTCTCCTCATTAATCAATTACATATTTGGTACAGATTTTTCCTGGCCGATCCCGACCTTTGGCTTTTTTGTCACGTTGGCTTTTATACTTTCCTATCTGGTGTTTAAAAGTGAATTTGAAAGGAAAGAAAAACGGGGAGAATTTAAAGCTTTCAAAGAGTACATGCGTTGGGGAACAAAGGCTACAACCTTTCTTTTTTTAGGGTATGGTTTTTTGGGGTTTTTCGTTGGATATAAGGGGGTTGGAGCTTTATTAGACCCCGATATATTTTCCCGTAATCCCCTTCGCTTTATCTTTTCGATACAAGGAAACTGGACCGCCGGAGTGTTGTTGGCATTGATCTCTTGTGTGCTAATAGGTCTTTTGTATAGAAAATGGATTTTCTTAAAGAACACGACGGAAACGAGATGGGTAAGACCGAAAGAGTTACTGCCTATTATGTTATTATGGGCGGGAATAACGGGATTTATTGGATCCAAAGTCTTTAATATTTTTGAGGACGGAAATTTACATCACGCCCATTCCATTTTTGAAATCTTGGATTTCAGTGGCCTTACATTTTGGGGTGGCCTTATTTTTGGGGCAACCAGCTATCTTTATATTGGTATGCGGAAGGGGATGGGATGGCGACATTTGGCAGATGTAGGATCGCTGGGTATGTTGGTCGCTTATGGTGTCGGGAGGATCGGATGTCATCTTTCCGGAGATGGAGACTGGGGCGTAGTGAACACGGCAGAAAAGCCGCTTTCTTGGCTGCCGGATTGGATGTGGTCTTTCCGCTTTCCCCATAATGTTATTGGACAGGGAGAACATATTTCGGGATGTGAGGGCAAATATTGTTATATACTTCCAAACGGTGTATTTCCTACTTCATTTTATGAAGCCGTCGTTATATTACTTGTTTTTGCGGTTCTTTGGAAGATAAGAGGACGTATCAAAACGCCGGGGATACTATTTGTTATTTATCTGTTTATTGCTGGAACAGAACGTGTTTTAATTGAATTTATACGTGTAAATTATAAATTTAACGTGTTTGGACTCTATTTATCTGAAGCCCAATTGGTCGGTTTTTTTATGGTAGTGCTTGCTTTTCTATTAGGTGGATATCTAAAAAATAACTATTATCTTAGCAACCGATAAATAGACAGTTAATGAACCTACATAAGTATTTGTTATTATTACTCTGTTTGGGGCTTTTATTCGCCTGTAAAAAGGAGATCAAGAACCCACCGAATCCTGAACCGGAAGAGCCGACGGAGCAAGAACGTTTACGAGCGAGTATATATGACTATTTTAATAAGTATTCGTTGTGGACAACAAATATTCCGGATCTCGATGAGAATGGACGGTTAGATTTTGTGAAGAAATATTCTTCTAATCAAAGTCTTCTGACAGCTTTAAAAAACATGACACCTTTTTATCAGTTCAGAACTTATGAAACATTGAATATCGCGGTTGGCAATCGTTACGACCGCTATTCTTACCTGTACGAACCACAGGGTGGAGGTAATGCAAGTCGCGCTGGCGGTTTTCGGATGGATACGAATGAGGGGTATGGTCTTCACATTTTTTGGGGTGTGGTAACCGAGGAATCGGTAGCGTGGGCTCGTCCTGTTGTCTATTTTGTAGAGGGAGGCTCTCCCGGACATCAAGCCGGTGTTAAGCGAGGGGCAATTGTAATGGAGATTGATAATAAGCAAACACGTGTTCCTGTGTTTAAAGGAGAGGATGATGAGTATTATTTAAGCGATCAACCGTTAGCTAATACAATATTTAGAGCTTGGTACGATGGAGTGGAAAAACCGACATTAGCATTGAAGTTGAAGCTGAACGGGAGGGAAGATGTTGTCACGAAGCTCCCCTTAGAACGTGCAGCAGAATATGAAATAAAGCCTATTATAGCACATTCCGTTTATACTTATTCGGAAAAAAATATTGGGTATTTCGCGTATTCTTCCTTTGAACAAACGGATGATGGAACCCATATAGGCAATACAAATAAGGAAGAGATAGACGTTGTTTTCCAGACTTTCGGAACGGCTAATATAAAAGATTTGATTTTAGATTTGCGCTATAACACCGGCGGTTATGTTGATGCTGCGGTGTATCTAGCAAATAAAATAATTAACAGGCATGGTGACGGACAGCTGATGTTTTCCTATGAAACAAATGAATACCTCGCTCGGACGCAAGCCAATAGTTTTAAGGATGTATTCTTTAAGAAAAACAATGGGACGTTGGAACTGGAAAAAGTATTTTTTCTTGTCACTGAACAGACAGCCTCTGCTGCGGAGCTTCTTATCAGTGTGTTGAAACCTTACATGGAGATTGAACTTGTCGGTGACCAGCCTCGAACTTACGGAAAGCCGGTAGGCTTTTTCGGAGAGGATGTGGGTGATGATGTGGAGCTGTGGGCGGCCTCGTTTAAGACGATAAACAACGCAAAAAAAGAGGAAGATGAAAAATTCCGAGATTATTGGGATGGGTTGACCGTAAAGGGAGATAATATAGCAGTAGACCGTATCTCTTATGATTTTGGTGACCGTGAAGAAGATATGATTGCAAGAGCACTGGTGCTGGCGGGGATTTCTCCGCCAAGCGGCTTGCAGGCTTCCACCCGCAAAAACGTATCTACACAAGGAGGTATTAAGATTGGAATCATCAATAAACCAAGAGAACGAAATTTGTTGAAAACAAAAGATTAATAGCTGGTATTACAATGGCCTTCCTAACATATTGCTGCTAACTCTTCTATTTGTGATACAAAAACTATACAAATAGCTCAACGTTGTTTGTTAGGGCGACTAATCACTATCCGAAGATCAAATTCACACGTTTTCCAAGTCCGAACTCGAAAATCCTGTAAAGTGTAGAAAGCTGAATATCACATTTGCCGTTTTCAAGCCTTGAGATATAGCTTTTTTTAGTCCCGACTTTTTCAGCAAGCTGTTGCTGTGTCATATTAGCTTCTTTTCGAGCTTGTTTTAGCATTTCGCTGATGACGAAATATTGTGCTTTCTCTTCAAATCGGTCTCGTATTTCAGAACCTATTTTCCCGTATTTAATGTCTAATAACTCGTCGAAGTTTTTAGCGTTTCTGATTGTTTCCTTGTTCATTACTCTCCTCTTTTGAGTTAAAATATTCGTTTTTCAATCTCAGTGCCAACTGAATTTCTTTCTTTGGCGTTTTCTGTGTTTTCTTTTGGAACGCATTAAACAATACTACCAAATTCCCTTTGTCAAAACAGCAAAAAATCCTGTAAATGTTGCTTTCAAATTCTATACGAATTTCATAAAGCCCGTCAGTCCCCGTCAAATGGTCAAGAAATTTTTTTGGCACATTCTGAACGGTACGAATAACCTTAAAAACATACTCGATTTTTTCCTGTACTTTTTCGCTTTGCTCTATATAGAACTCCACAAAATAGTGTTCGTGAAAAATGATTTGTCTTTGTTTATTCATCACACAAAGTTAACTTAAAAGTTATCAATGAGCAAATTCGTAACGGATTTTTTTGAGCTTCTTCTTCTTTTGTCTTTAAACCAAATATTCAAATAATGTCTGATCTTTATTGACTTCGATGAAATCGAATTTATAAGATTTCATTCTTTCGATAAAAGAAGTATAATCTTTCGGGTCGTTTAGTTCTATACCAATTAATGCTGGCCCTCTTTCGCGTTCTGTCTTCTTAATATATTCAAATCGGGTAATATCATCCTTTGGCCCAAGTACTTCGGTTACAAGTAAGCGCAAAGCGCCAGGACGCTGCGGGAATCGAACGATAAAGTAATGCTTAAAGCCTTCGTAGAGTAACGACATTTCTTTAATTTCGCTCATACGGTCAATATCGTTGTTACCTCCGGAGACTATACAAACGACTTTTTTGCCTTTTATTTCTTCTTTGTGAAAATCTAAGGCAGCGATAGATAATGCGCCGGCTGGCTCCGCCACAATGGCGTCCTTATTGTAAAGTTGTAAAATGGTTGTGCAGATTTTACCCTCGGGTATAGGCTTCACGCTATCGAGCAGCTTGCTGCTAATCTCATAGGTTAAAGCGCCTATTTTTTTCACTGCAGCGCCGTCCACAAATTTATTGATATGTTCCAGCTCTATCGGGCCATTATTCCGCATCGCGGCAATCATGGAAGGTGCCCCTTCCGGCTCTACGCCATACAGTTTAACGTGAGAGGCATGTTTTTTCATGTGATAGCTCAGTCCTGACGATAGTCCGCCTCCTCCTATAGGGATAATAATGGCGTCTACATCCGGAAGATCTTGCAATATTTCTACGGCTACCGTACCCTGCCCCTCGATGATCTTTTCGTCATCGAAAGGAGGAATGAACGTCATATTATGTTCTTTTGTGTATTCCACTGCTGCTTTTTGACAATCATCGAACGTATCGCCGGTTAATACGATTTCAATATTGCCGTTGCCCCACATCTCCGTTTGGGTAATTTTTTGACGTGGTGTAGGACCCGGCATAAAAATGACACCTTTAATATCTAGTTTTTTACAGGAAAGGGCCACACCTTGCGCGTGATTACCCGCACTAGCACACGTAACGCCACGGTTTTTTTCTTCTTCTGACAGACTTACAATTTTGTTGTATGCACCACGTAGTTTATACGAACGCACCACTTGCAGGTCTTCCCGTTTTAAATATACCTCCGCATCATATTTTTCGGAAAGGTGTATATTATATTGCAGAGGCGTACGGTTTACAACGCCTTTTATGCGTTCTGCCGCTTGCAATGAATCTATGTTTAAGGTCATATTGTTTTAAGAATAACTGCCCCAAAAAGCGTCTTTAACAAGTGAAATGTCTTTTTTGCCGTTATGGCTATAAATGGAAACAATATCAAATCTGATATCGCCCCGATGGTTGATTCGTTTTAAAAAAACACCGGCTGCCTTGATGAGGTTTTTTTGCTTTTTTAAATCAACAAACTGAAACGGCTCGCCAAATTGCGTTGAACTTCGGCTTTTTACTTCTATAAAAGCCAGGATATCACCCTCTTTAGCAATGATATCTACTTCCCACCACTTATATCGCCAATTTAATTGTAGAATTTGGTAGCCTTGCGTACGTAGAAACTCTTGTGCTTCCCGTTCCCCCTGCTGGCCAAATTCTAAATGTTTAGCCATGTTTTATTTTAACAACGTATGCAGATCCTCATCGTTGATATCTTTTTTTGCATCAGCCATGATAAGAAACTTTTCATAGATTACGGCGAGGTTATCTTTGTCTAACTGATAGCCCAAGCGCTCCAAATGGTGTTTTAATGCATGGCGACCAGAACGAGCCGTCAAAATAATATCCGCTTCCGCTAATCCCACATCTTCCGGACGAATAATCTCGTAATTTTCACGATGCTTTAGGAAACCATCTTGATGTATGCCCGAACTGTGTGCAAAAGCATTTTTTCCAACAATGGCTTTGTTTGGTTGCACCGGCATACGCATCATGGAACTTACTTTACGAGAAATATGCGTGAACATTTTGCTGTTAATGCTGGAGGATAGGCCTGGAAATTGATTGGCGTGCACTTGCATAATCATAGCAACCTCTTCCAGTGAAGTATTTCCTGCGCGTTCACCGATGCCATTGATCGTACACTCAACCTGGCGAGCTCCGTTTTGAACAGCGGCAATGGAATTGGCTGTCGCTAATCCTAAATCATTGTGACAATGTGCTGAAATGATAGCCTCATCGATGTTTTTTACATTTTCTTTTAGGTACTTGATTTTGGCACCGTATTGATCGGGCAAGCAATATCCGTTGGTGTCCGGAATGTTGACAACAGTCGCTCCAGCAGCAATCACAGCCTCTACCATTTTGGCTAGATAGGCTAGATCAGCGCGACCAGCATCTTCCGCATAAAATTCGACATCTTCTACATATGATTTAGCATGTTTTACGGCAGCAACGGCACGTTCTAGAATTTCTTCGCGCGTCGAATTGAATTTGTATTGTATATGCATGTCCGATGAGCCGATTCCAGTGTGGATACGTGGACGTTTTGCATATTTCAACGCATCAGCAGCAACATCAATATCGTTCTTATTCGCGCGTGTAAGCGCACAGATAATAACGTTGTCCACTGCTTTCGATAATTCAACCACGGATTGGAAATCCCCTGGACTCGATACCGGGAATCCCGCTTCGATGATATCGACACCCAAAAGCTCTAAATCTTTGGCAATATCTATTTTTTCTGATGTCGTTAATTGACAACCAGGAACTTGTTCACCATCACGTAGGGTCGTATCGAAAATATATAAATGATTAGGATCGTGTAGCATAGTCTTAAAAATTATCTAAAATTAACAAATCTTTTTCCTTATCTCAAATATTCCAATACTTTGGCTCCCATCTCGTTTGTGCCTAATATATGTGTAGCAGATGTGTTCGCGTTAGCGATATCACCCGTTCTCCAACCTGCTTTTAGCGTATCTGCGACAGCTTGTGTTACCGCTTTGGCTTCTTCCTGTAGCCCGAATGCAATATCAAGCATTAATGCTGCTGATAGAATAGAAGCCAATGGATTCGCTTTGTTTTGTCCGGCAATGTCATGTGCCGACCCGTGAATAGGTTCGAAAAATCCTGTTCCATCACCTATAGATGCAGACGCCAACATACCCATCGAACCCGCAATTTGTGAAGCCTCGTCTGTTAAGATATCTCCAAACAGATTGGCTGTTAATACGACATCGAACTTTTTAGGGTTTTTCACCAATTGCATCGCCGCATTATCGATAAACATATGTTCCGTTTCTACATCTGGATATTCACGTGCGATTTCCTGTACAACATCGCGCCATAAGCGTGACGTTTCCAATACGTTTGCTTTATCAACGGAGCATAGCTTTTTGTTACGCGTACGAGCCGCCTCATACGCTTTACGTGCAATGCGTTCTACTTCATAGCGGTGATAATTCATTAAATCTGAAGCGAAGGTGTTATCATCGCTACGTGTTTTTTCGCCAAAATATACATCGCCAGTCAACTCGCGGAAAAATAAAATATCTGTTCCACGTAGGACTTCCGGCTTTAGGCTGGATGCCTCTAGCAATTCATCAAATAATAATATAGGACGAAGGTTGGCATATAACCCTAACTCTTTCCGTATTTTCAGTAAGCCTTGTTCGGGTCTTACTTTCGCCGACGGATCATTATCGTATTTAGCATGTCCAATAGCGCCGAAAAGAATAGCATCCGATGCTTTTGCTTTTTCTAGCGTTTCATCGGGTAGCGGATTGCCGGTCGCTTCAATAGCCGTATGTCCCATAATAGCTTCATCGAAGCTAAATACATGGCCGTATTTTCTAGCAACTGCTTCTAACGCTTGTTTTCCCCATGTCGTTACTTCTTGCCCAATACCATCTCCGGGGATGATTAAAATATTTTTGTTCATTTGTATATAATTATTTATATCGTTACTTCCTGTAACACCTCACCTTTTTCCAAGATAAATTTATGTTCTATGCAAGACGGTAATTGTGATTCATAATGACCGACGTAAATTAGTGTATTGCCATGTGCACACAGCTCATCTACCACGGCATTGAAATGTATAGTTTGTGCGACATCCAGTCCTTGGCATGGCTCATCTAGTATCAGTAATGGTGGGTTTTTGATAATGGTTCTTGCCAAAAGAGCCAAGCGCTGCTTTCCTAACGGAAGCGTGTGAAGCAATTGGTCTTTATAGGGCAACAGATCAAAGAAATCCAATAGCTGCTCCATACGTTTTTTTTCTTCGTACTTCACATCCATAAACCAACCGATACTATCGTAAAACCCCGATGCCACGGTATGCCATACGGTAGCATTTCGGTCAAAATACCAATGCATCTCTGGTGAGATAATGCCAACCTTTTCTTTAATGTCCCAAATGCTCTCGCCTGAACCGCGTTTCGTTCCAAACAACCAAATGTCTGAAGCATAGGCTTGCGGGTGATCACCGTTCAATAGGCTTAATAAAGTGGATTTACCCGAACCATTTGGTCCCTGCAACAACCACTTTTCGCCGGCCTTTACTTTCCAACTTACATTTTTTAATACGACTTTGTCACCGTAGCGAACAGACACGTTTTTCAGCTCAACTATATTTTGGCTGGTGGTCTCTGGTTCTTGCTGCAGAAAATAGGGGAGAGGCTTCTTTTCGCGAACATTATCTTTAGATAAATCCTTCACCTGTTCTACCACTTTAAGCCGGCCGTTTTCGATCTCTGCAAAACGATTGATGCAAGAAGGGAGTTGTGAATCGTTCGTTATGAGGATCAATGTTGTTCCTTTATCAGCAATTTCATTGAAAAGATCCAGAAGGTTAGCTCTCGACTGTTTGTCAAGCCCTGTGAAGGGCTCGTCAATGATTAAAAGTTGTGGATTAAGCCAGAGCGCCTGTACCAATTGCAATTTTTTATGCTCACCACTAGACAGCTCAATCAGCTGTGTATCTTTACAGTTTTCGAAACCCAGTGCGTACAAAATAGGCTCGGCGTCCGCATAACGAAGATCGTTTTTCTGACCGAAATGGATGAGGTCAGCGTAGACAGTGAGCGTGTCGTTTTTCTGGAACTTATTATAGCGTTGTTGATAATAGAAGTTCCGGTCTCCTTCCAGGTTGGTAAATTGATACCAGTTGGAAACGTAATAAGCGCGTGGCGGGCACGCGCTATGTTCATTAAAATGAAAGGTAATCTCTCCTGTGGCTTTCTCTTCTCCCACGATCACTTTAGCCAAAGAAGTTTTCCCTGTTCCACTTTTACCTCCGATAACCCAATTTTCACCCGGATATACCGCCCAATTGAAATCTGACAACACCGCCTGACCGGCGTATTGGACATTCAAATGCGTTATATGGACGACAGGATTATGGTGAATCATTATAATTAACGATAAAATGAAAAAGGTCTTATTCTTTCAAATTCTTCGATTTCTGCTGTATGGCTCAAGATGTAGTCGATATCATCATAGCCGTTAATTAAACAAGATTTTTTGTACGGGTTGATTTCAAATGTAAAGCTGTCCCCCGTAGCATTGATAGTTACGGTTTGTGCCTCTAAATCAACGGTTAGTTCCGCATTCGGATTCGCAAAAACGACATCAAATATTTTCTCTAAAAATTCATCGGGAACAGTAATGGGTAAGACCGCATTGTTTAGTGCATTGCCTTTGAAAATATCGGCAAAGAATGAACTGATGACGACGTCGAAACCATAATCTTGGATGGCCCATGCAGCATGTTCGCGAGAAGAGCCACAACCGAAATTTTTACCAGCTACCAATATTTTTCCGCTGTATGTTGGATTGTTCATCACGAAGTCCGCTTTTGGTTGTCCGTCACTATCATAGCGCCAGTCGCGGAATAAGTTATCACCAAACCCCTCTCTTGTGGTCGCTTTCAAAAAGCGTGCAGGGATAATCTGATCGGTGTCGACATTCTCGATAGGTAACGGTACTACCGAGGATGTTAATTTTTCAAATTTTTTCATTTCAGCCTTCTTAAATCAATTCTCGAATATCCACAATCTTTCCGCTTACAGCAGCAGCAGCAGCAGTCAGTGGGCTAGCAAGCATGGTGCGTGCATTCGGACCCTGCCGGCCTTCAAAGTTTCTGTTAGAAGTCGAAACACAATATTTTCCCGCTGGGATTTTATCCTCGTTCATCCCCAAACAAGCTGAACAACCTGGTTCGCGAAGCATAAAGCCTGCTTCCTCAAATATTTTGTCTATGCCTTCTTCTTTCGCCTGCGCTTCTACCTGTTTAGAGCCTGGAACAATCCATACCTCTACATTATCAGCCTTTTTCTTGCCTTGTACAAAAGAAGCAACAGCCCGTAGATCCTCAATACGGGAGTTCGTACAAGAACCGATGAAAACATAATCTACAGGATGTCCCAATAATGTTTCATTATCCTGGAAGCCCATGTAATCCAATGCTTTTTTGTAAGATGGGCGTTCTGACTCGGGTTGATCGGCAGTTGCCGGAATGGCGTTCGAAATGCCAATTCCCATTCCCGGATTTGTCCCGTAAGTGATCATAGGTTGAATGTCGGCCGCATCAAATTCTAATACGACATCGAATTGGGCATCTTCATCGGAATATAATGTTTGCCAATAGGCAAGAGCCTTATCCCAGTCTTCGCCTTTAGGAGCAAATTCCCGACCATGAACGTAGTCGAATGTGGTTTGGTCCGGCGCAATAAGTCCACCGCGGGCACCCATTTCTATACTCATGTTACAAACTGTCATCCGGCCTTCCATACTTAACGAGCGAATGGCTGAACCTGCAAATTCGACGAAATACCCTGTGCCGCCAGCAGCCGTTGTTTTAGATATAATATACAATACGATATCTTTTGCACCAACGCCCTTTGCCAATTCGCCATTGACTTCGATTTTCATCGTTTTTGGCTTTTGTTGCAATAGACATTGGGTAGCAAATACCTGCTCTACCTGCGATGTTCCAATTCCAAATGCAATAGCACCAAAAGCACCGTGCGTAGAAGTATGACTGTCTCCACATACCATTGTTTTTCCGGGTTGGGTAATACCTAACTCCGGACCGATAACGTGGACGATACCTTGATAAGGGTGTCCCAGGCCATATAGTTCAACGCCGAACTCTTTACAGTTTTTGGTCAACATATCCACTTGATAGCGCGAAAGTTCCTCCTGAATGGGGAGATGTTGATTAAGTGTAGGCACGTTATGATCGGCAGTGGCTACTGTTTGATTGGGGCGAAAAACGGGTATTCCTCTTTTCCGTAATCCGTCGAATGCTTGAGGCGAAGTTACCTCATGAATCAAATGTGTATCGATGTACAAAATATCAGGGAAGCCCTCTTGACGTTTGACAACGTGCGCATCCCAAATCTTCTCTACTAATGTTTTTCCCATTTCTCTCTTCTTTAAGTAACAAAGTAATCAGTGACCAGTAACTATAGGCTACTAACTTTTACGCATCACTGATTACTCATCACTCCTCACTTAATTATACAGTTTTTATGGCCTTCATCGCCGTCATCGCTTTACGTAATCTAACGCCTACGGTTTCTACAGGGTGGTTACGTAAGATCTCGTTAACTTGTACAAGCTGAACATTATCTACGGATCCGTCTTTACCGTCGTTGAAGTTTTTGCCAACGATATCTGTATCTACTTTTTTCATGAAATCAGCTAATAACGGTTTACACGCCTGATCGAATAAGTAACAGCCATATTCCGCCGTGTCTGAAATGACACGATTCATTTCGAATAATTTTTTACGAGCAATCGTATTTGCAATCAAAGGTGTTTCATGTAGGGATTCGTAGTAGGCTGATTCCGGTTTAATGCCCGCTTCCACCATGGTTTCAAATGCTAACTCTACCCCTGCTCTTACGAAAGCAACCATGAGTAAATAATTGTCAAAGTATTCCTGTTCGTTGATTTTTACATCACCAGCAGGTGTTTTTTCAAAAGCAGTTTCACCTGTTTCTGCTCTCCATTTTAATAGATTAGCATCTCCGTTTGCCCAGTCTTCCATCATGGTTTTGCTAAATTCGCCCGACATGATATCGTCTTGGTGTTTTTGGAATAATGGACGCATGATATCTTTTAGTTCTTCAGATATTTGGAAAGCTTTGATTTTTGCTGGGTTGGACAGACGATCGAGCATGCCACTTACGCCACCATGTTTCAAGGCTTCTGTGATAACCTCTACACCATATTGTACTAATTTCGAAGCGTAACCTGGATCGATGCCTTTCTCTACCATTTTATCAAAGGATAGAATGGAACCGGTTTGCAACAAACCACAAAGGATAGTTTGCTCACCCATCAAGTCAGACTTAACTTCGGCTACGAATGAAGACTTCAATACACCCGCACGGTGTCCACCAGTACCTACACAATATGCTTTTGCATACGGCCATCCCTTGCCTTCTGGATCATTTTCTGGGTGTACCGCAATTAAAGTAGGAACACCGAAACCTCTTAAATATTCCGCACGGACTTCAGAACCCGGACATTTAGGCGCTACCATGAGAACCGTAATGTCTTTACGTATCTGCATACCTTCTTCCACGATATTGAAGCCGTGTGAATAGGATAGAGCAGCTCCCTCTTTCATCAATGGCTGAACAGCATTGATAACCGATGTATGTTGTTTATCAGGTGTTAAGTTAATTACTAAATCTGCCGATGGAATCAATTCTTCGTAGGTTCCTACGTTGAAGTTGTTATCCGTGGCATTTTTCCAAGAATCTCTTTTTTGTTCAATAGCTTCTTTACGTAATGCATAAGAAACGTCTAATCCGCTATCTCTAAGGTTTAAGCCTTGGTTCAAGCCCTGCGCACCACAACCTACGATTACGATTTTTTTACCTTTTAAAGCATTAACGCCATCTGAAAATTCATTTGAATCCATAAATTCAGCGTGTCCTAATTGATTTAACTGCTCTCTAAGAGGTAATGTGTTAAAATAATTTGCCATTGTTTTTGTTATTATAATACGTTTGTTTTTGATTGATTTATTTTTTAATTGTTCTCCGTTGAGCTATTGCGTAACCGAAGTGTGTATTGTCATGGCCCACAGTTGTGATTAGAAGCTCTTCGATATTGTTTATGAGCACACCAAAGGTGGATGTGTCAAACGGCACAATTTTTTCGAAAATCCCTTTTTGGTAATCTTCCTGCAGCTTTTGAATACTCGAAATAGCCAGTTGCTTAAGCTCGGTTACTTCTTCTGCCGAGACAAAATAGGTAGGCTTGGAGCCTTTTTTATAAGCGTCTAAATACTTGACAGTTGACGTGTCGGAATGGATACCTGTCCGTATATAGCACAGGGTTTGTGTACTCACGACGATATGCCCAAAGTTCCAGATGATATTGTTATTAAAGCCTTCCGGAATTTGATTCAGTTCGTCTAAAGTGAGTTCATCTAATAAGCGGATAAAAGCGTTACGGCTATCTATAATAAATTTAAATGTTTCTGTCATTTTCTTTCCCATTTCTACATCGTAAACACTTTCTCCTGCTGATCGAGATATTCATTTTCCACGATTTCCGGAGCAGGTTCTTCGCGTTCAAACTGTTTTATTTTTGTATGGAATCCAGCACTATCCTTGATGATGGCAATACGAGCACCGCGTACAAATTCGATGAGGCCGTATTCACCTAGGGCTGCTGTCAGACGGTCGATTTCTTCCCGATGGCCTGCGGTTTCAAATACCGTGTAATCATGCCGGATGACCACGGCAGAAGCACCATATTCCCGAAGCAAGCGTTCCACAGATGCTTTCTCTGCAATGATTTCTGTTGGAACTTTGTAAAGGGCTTGTTCTTGCCAGATTAATTCTTCGTCCGTATTGTAATAGGCTTTTAAAACTTCTACTTGTTTTTCGATCTGCCGACACAATTTGCGGACCACATCTTCGCTCTCATTAATTAAAATGGTGAAACGGTGGATGCCTTCTACCTCTGATGGTGAGGTGTTCAAGCTTTCTACATTGATTTTTCTTCTGGAAAAGATACCAGAGATGCGCCCTATCATACCGATAGAATTCTCTGTGTATAACGTAATCGTATATTCTTGTTTTTCCATTTTTTTACTTTTTACTTTAAACGTATTTCCGATACAGATGCACCCTGTGGAACCATAGGGAAAACATTGTTTTCCTTGCCCACCATAATCTCCAATAAGTAAGATCCATCATGGTCAAGCATAGTTTTCAATGCATTGTGTAGATCTTTACGTTCGGAAATTTTGTTTCCTTCAATATGGTATCCGTTTGCTACGGCTACAAAATCTGGACTCGTGATGTTGACAAAAGAATAACGTTTGTCGTTAAATAACTGCTGCCATTGACGTACCATACCTAGAAACTCATTGTTGAGAATAAGGATTTTGACCTTTGCACCGAATTGCATGATCGTTCCTAGTTCTTGGATTGTCATTTGAATTCCACCGTCACCAATGATCGCAACGACATCACGCTCGGGGGCTCCATACCATGCGCCAATAGCGGCAGGTAACCCAAATCCCATCGTGCCTAATCCGCCAGATGTGACATTCGACTTTGATTTATTGAATTTTGCATAGCGACAAGTAACCATTTGGTGTTGCCCCACATCGGTTACGATAATCGCGTCACCCCCGGTTAATTCATTCAAAACCTTAATCACTTCTCCCATCGTCATGATATCTGACGTCGGGTTCAATTCATCCTGGATGACTTCTTTAACTTCCTTTTTCGCTAATTCACGAAATTCCGCTAACCAAGCACTATGATCATGTTTTTCGATCAGCTGCGTCAACATCGGAAGGGTCTCTTTACAATCACCCCATACGGGCACGGCTGCGGTCACATTTTTGTCGATTTCGGCTGGATCAATATCCAAATGAACGATTTTTGCCTGCTTGGCATATTTGTCCAATCGACCGGTTACGCGGTCGTCAAAACGCATCCCAACGGCGATCAATACATCACATTCATTGGTCATGACATTAGGCGCATAGTTTCCATGCATACCCAGCATACCAACATGCAATGGATGATCCGTTTCCAATGCACTTAATCCCATGACGGTTGTTGCTGCCGGAAAACCACCCTTTTCGATAAAGTCTTTAAAATCTTGTTCTGCCTTGCCTAAAATGACACCTTGCCCGAACAAAACGAAAGGTTTCTTTGCATTGTTAATAAGCTCGGCTGCCTTTTCTACATATTCTTTGCGTACAATCGGCTTGGGTCTGTAGCTACGAACGTGATCGCATTTTTCATAACCCTTATAATCAAACAATTGTATCTGTGCATTTTTGGTAATATCAATTAAAACGGGTCCGGGACGTCCGGTTTTTGCGATATAGAATGCTTTTGCCAATACACTTGGAATTTCCGTAGCATCAGTAACTTGATAATTCCATTTCGTGACCGGCGTTGTGATATTAATAACATCCGTTTCCTGGAAGGCATCCGTTCCCAACAAGGAAGCAAAAACTTGTCCCGTAATACATACGATAGGATTACTGTCAATCATGGCGTCAGCTAGTCCGGTAACTAAATTAGTTGCGCCTGGGCCACTAGTTGCGAAAGCGACACCGACGCGTCCAGACGTGCGGGCATAACCTTGAGCCGCATGAATTCCACCTTGCTCATGGCGCACCAAGATATGATTAAGCTTATCGTTATAATCGTATAACGCATCGTATATAGGCATAATTGCCCCACCTGGATAACCAAATATGGTATCTACCCCTTCCTGAATCAAAGCCTCCAATACAGCTTGAGACCCACTTAATTGGGTTTTCGGAGCTGTTGACTCTTGTGGCTTCGATAGCGTTTTTTCCAGTGTACTCATTTTAATAGTATTGAGGTTTTTGATTTACAAATCTGTTACGCAGCCCTGTGAAGCATTGGCTACGGTTTTCGCATATTTATATAATACACCTTTGTTTACTTTTAATGCCGGTTGTTTCCAGTTTGCCCGACGAGTAGCAATCTCTTCATCCGAGAGATTTACATTGATGGTATTGTTTACGGCATCAATTTCAATGATGTCATCGTCATGAACGAGGCCGATAAGACCGCCTTCATAGGCTTCCGGTGTGATATGTCCTACGACGAACCCGTGCGTACCGCCAGAAAAACGACCATCTGTGATCAGAGCGACGGATTTTCCAAGACCTGCCCCGATGATCAAAGCGGTTGGTTTCAACATTTCTGGCATGCCGGGAGCACCTTTCGGTCCCTCATTTTTAATGACAATGACGTCACCCGGTTTAACGCGTCCGGAAGCAACGCCTTTTGCTAAATCTTGTTCGCCATCAAACACGCGAGCCGTACCGGTAAATTTTTCTCCTTCCTTACCGGAAATTTTAGCGACCGAACCTTGTTCTGCTAAGTTTCCGTACAAGATTTGTAGGTGTCCCGTAGCTTTAATCGGCTTATCCAATGGCTGTACAATAGCTTGATCATATTCCATAATCGATTTAACATCCGCTAAATTCTCCGCTATAGTTTTTCCCGTAACCGTCAAACAATCGCCATGTAATAACCCTTCATCTAATAGGTATTTCATGACGGCAGGCGTACCACCGTACTGTTGTAAATCTTGCATTAAGAATTTGCCCGAGGGCTTGAAATCTGCTAATACAGGCGTTTCGTCAGACATCCTTTGGAAATCATCCGGTGTGATATCGACACCTACTGCTTTACCTATAGCAATAAAGTGCAATACCGCATTTGTCGATCCGCCCATAACAACAATCACACGCATCGCATTTTCGAAAGCTTTGCGGGTCATAATATCAGTAGGTCTGATGTCTTTTTCCAAAAGCCTATGCATGTATTTTCCTACTTCCAGACATTCCTTCTTTTTCTCCTCTGATATAGCCGGATTAGAAGAGGAATACGGTAAGCTCATGCCCAAGGCCTCAATAGCAGACGCCATCGTGTTAGCGGTGTACATCCCGCCACAGGCGCCTGCGCCGGGACAAGTATGGCGGATAACACCGTCGTAATCCTCGTCCGAAATTGTGCCCGCGATCTTTTTACCCAAGGCTTCGAAAGCGGATACAATATTTAATTCTTCACCTTTATAATGACCCGGTGCAATCGTTCCCCCATACACCATAATAGCCGGACGGTTTAATCTACCCATTGCCATAATAGCTCCAGGCATATTCTTGTCACAGCCAGGAATAGCGACCACACCATCATAATATTGGCCACCACAGATGGTTTCGATACTGTCTGCAATAACATCACGCGATACCAACGAATAGCGCATTCCTTCGGTACCGTTGCTCATACCATCACTTACACCGATTGTTCCGAATGTAAGCCCAACTAAATCGCTGCCCCAAATACCTTGTTTTACCAATTGGGCCAGATCGTTCAAGTGCATATTACAGGTGTTTCCGTCGTATCCCATACTAGCAATCCCGACTTGTGCTTTGTCCATATCGGCATCGGTAAGCCCTATGCCATATAACATGGCCTTCGCTGCAGGTTGCGTTTCATCTTGTGTAAAAATACGACTGTACTTGTTCATGACACTTTTCTTGTCAGATGATGACTTCATAATTCTCTTCTTCTAAAACTAATTTTTTATATTTCCGCTGTATGGAAGCTCCGATAGTGTGCTCCCAGTCTTCTTTATAGATAATACCATCCACTTCCTTAATGCCGATGATTTCGGCTGCAGTACCGCATAGGAATGCACTATCCGCTTCATGGACGTCTTGAATGGTGAGTTTTTTTTCTACTACGTCAATATTTAAACCTTTGCACAATTCTATCACTGTTTGCCGTGTAATGCCCGGAAATATATTTCCTAAGGGCGGCGTATAGAGCTTCAGATCTTTTTCAATAAATAGATTTTCACTCGATGCTTGGGCTAAAAAACCATCATGGTCCAGCATAAGTGCCTCATCATATCCTTCACGTATAGCTTCACTTGATGCTAAAATGGCATTGATGTATTGGCCCGAAACCTTGGCTTCGATATGAAAAGACTTGGGATGAAGACGCTGAACTTTAGATGTGCAAACACGAAGGAGATTTTGCCCCAAATAAGGTCCCCATTCCCATGCTGCAATCATGATATGCGCATCTTTTGCTGAAGTAAGATGCATATTCGAGCCGGAAAACACAAGGGGACGTATATAGGCAGATCGCAGATTATTGGCTTCCAATAAGGCGTACGATTTTTCTATCAATACTTGATTATCCCAGGGGTAGGGGAGGTTGATGGCTTCACAAGAACGTTGTAGACGTATGAAATGTTCTTCTGCTTTGAAAATTCTGATACCATGGTGTGTGCTGTATGCTCTCAATCCTTCGAAAGCGCCATACCCGTAATGCAACGATTGACCGAATAAATCTATTCCAGCATCTGTGGCTTTCACAAAATCGCCGTCCAAATAAATGTAAGTCTCCTGATTATAATACTGCATAGTGTCTCCCTCAATTTCACTAAGGTCAAGGTAGCGCTATTAAAAATTCTTTACAATAGCAAAACAAAGAATTTTAAAAAAGTTTATTGTTTTGTTAACTGGGTAATGTTAAAATATTATTTCAATAAATATTATATTTTCGATACTTAATTTTTGTCTTTGTAGACTAAAATTAAAATCGGTATAGTTTCTTAAAATAGGGTTTTTGCCGAAAAAGTATAAAATTCTTCTTAAAATAGGTAAAAGTAGGCGGAAAGTTGAAAAAAATAGCCCACAGTTTATACCGTGGGCTATATTATTAAATGTTATTTTTTAGTTTATTATTCTTCGATGATTCCTTCTGCTAAGACCGTAATATTATTGTCTTTTGCTTCGACGACACCGCCTTTGATAATGAAAACCGTATGGCCTTGTGCATTCCGAATAATAACTTTTCCGTCTTCCAAAGTAGATACGATAGGTGCGTGGTCTTGCAAAATTTGAAAGGATCCAGCACTGCCAGGTACCGTTACAGCCGTAGCGTCACCGTCGTATGCTAATTTATCTGGAGTAATAATCGTTAATTTCATTCTATCTCATCTATTAAACGGCTTCTGCTAATAATTTTTTGCCTTTTTCGATAGCCTCTTCGATGTTACCTACTAAGTTAAATGCAGCTTCCGGATATTCGTCTACTTCACCGTCAATAATCATATTGAAACCTTTAATCGTATCTTTGATATCAACAAGCACACCTTTTAAACCAGTAAATTGTTCTGCTACATGGAATGGTTGGGATAAGAAACGTTGTACACGACGTGCGCGGTGAACCGTTAGCTTATCTTCTTCCGATAACTCGTCCATACCGAGGATAGCGATGATATCTTGAAGTTCTTTATAACGTTGCAAAATTTCTTTTACGCGTTGTGCGGTATTATAATGTTCGTCACCTAATACTGCTGGGGACAAGATACGAGAAGTGGAGTCCAATGGGTCAACTGCAGGGTAAATACCTAACTCCGCAATTTTACGAGATAATACGGTTGTTGCATCCAAGTGGGCGAAAGTTGTCGCCGGTGCAGGGTCAGTTAAGTCATCGGCAGGTACATATACGGCTTGCACTGACGTAATGGATCCGTTTTTAGTAGACGTAATACGTTCTTGCATTAGACCCATCTCTGTTGCTAGCGTCGGTTGGTAACCTACGGCTGATGGCATACGACCTAAAAGTGCAGATACTTCAGAACCCGCTTGTGTAAAACGGAAGATGTTGTCGATAAAGAAAAGTACATCACGTCCTTGTCCTTGTCCATCTCCGTCACGGAAATATTCGGCTACTGTTAGTCCCGATAATGCCACGCGAGCACGCGCCCCAGGAGGCTCATTCATCTGACCAAAAACGAATGTACATTTTGAATCTTTAAGTAATTCATTATCTACTTTGTCTAACGGCCATTCACCCTTTTCCATGCCCTCCATGAAATGCTCACCATATTTAATAATGCCTGATTCAAGCATTTCTCGCAATAGGTCATTTCCCTCACGTGTACGCTCTCCAACACCTGCGAATACGGAAAGACCACCATGGCCTTTAGCGATATTATTGATCAATTCTTGAATCAATACTGTTTTACCTACTCCGGCACCACCGAATAAACCGATTTTACCACCTTTAGCGTATGGTTCTAGTAGGTCAATTACTTTAATACCTGTAAATAATACTTCTGTTTCGGTAGATAGTTCATCGAATTTAGGCGGTTCGTTGTGGATAGGACGTCCATTTGTTGTGTCCAAATCTTGGATACCATCGATGGCGCCACCAACGACGTTGAATACACGACCTTTGATTTCTTCGCCAACAGGCATTTTGATCGGAGCACCCGTGTCAACGACTTTCATTCCGCGTACCAAACCTTCCGTTGCGTCCATTGCGATGGTACGGACACGGTCCTCACCTAAGTGTTGTTGAACTTCCAAAACGATGCGTTGACCATTGTCTTTTTCAATATACAAGGCATCATAAATTTTAGGAAGATTGTCATTGTCGGCGAAGTTGACGTCAACTACTGGGCCGATAATCTGCGCTATTTTACCAATATTGGGCATATTATAGGGACTAAATAATTATTAATCAATTTACAGCGAATGGTTTTATACATCCGCATTTTGGAATGCAAAAATAAACTATATCTTATTAAAAGCAAAACGCTTATTGATAATATTTTTCTTTTATAGCGTATTTAGTTAATTTATACTTGCGCGATCTGGGGATCTGTATATCCTAAATGTCCAGTTTCAACACGTCCGGCGTAGGCCCATAGAAAATCTGGATAGCCGTTTGCCGTTATCTCAAAGTCGTACCAATGCTGACTAGCTTGTAAGTCGATAAGTTCCACAAGCCGCTTTCCAGCTGCTACATGTAGCGTTCTCGTTTTTTGTCCATAACCTTTATCTTGGATATAAATTTGTATTGTTTGCTGTGACTTGTTTTCCAATGATAATTGGATCCTTCCTGTAAAATTTTTAGCCTCGCGTTCATAATCCAATGATGTAGATATAGGTGCAGGATGATGTTTGTCCTTAAAACGTCGAAAAAAGCCATTAGGACCATGTACGTGTAGATCCATCCCCTGTTTTGGTGCATAGACAAACCTATCGGAGAGGCTGTCGCCAGCCTTAACAGCATAATGACGTATGGTTCCGGCTGCATATACCGTAAAAGGAGAGCCGGCGCTTCTATCGCCAAAAATGGTGTTGTCGACACGGAACTCCAGATCAAAAGCACCTTCTGTTATTTTTCCTTCCACGTATAGCTCGTAAGGTAAAGAACAGGAACGACGTATTCCCTGTTCTTGCTTCGGCATAAGGTCGACATGATGTGGGCGATCTTTGCCTTTTGCTATATCTTTTGCTGTAAGCAGACCAAAGGTCGGTAGCGCTTTATATTGTGTCTGGTGAATGTTTTCTAAATAGGAATTGCGCTTTATGAATGGAAGTTCATCATTTGCTTTCGGGTTGTCAGCGGGGTTGAATATAGCTGTTAAATCCCCACAAATCGTCCGTCGCCAATCGCTGATTTGATCCGATGCGATACGACAATTATATTTATGGCTCAAGAATTTTTCCAGAAATTGTAACGTGGATGTATGGTCGAAAACCTGTGAGCAAACTTTCCCTCCTTTGCTCCAAGGCGATGCAACTATTAGTGGAACCCGGTATCCGAGTCCTATCGGGCCTGTACGGACTGTTTTTTTACTTCTCCCTTCGGCGAGTTCTTGTTCTGCGGTGATATACTCTATTGCTGGATCTATTCCCGCCGAGCATTTTCCACTATTCGCCACATAAGGGTTGGGAGGTGTAAAAGGAGGAATATGATCAAAATACCCATCATTTTCATCATATGTCAAAATAAAGATAGTCTTCTGCCAAACCTTGGGGTTTTGTGTGAGAATATCGATGATTTCCGAAATATACCAAGAGCCATACCACGGTGAACTGGGATGATCTGAATAGCGTTGTGCTGGGATTAACCAAGACACCGCCGGTAACGCTCCGTCTTGTACATCTTGCCTAAACTGGTGGAGGATATCCCCTTTGGGAATATCCATTTCTTGTTTTTTGCCTTTATGGTCTGTATATTGAAGTTTATCCAAGCGGCGGTAATCCGGATCATTTTTATTGGTGATAAATGCTTTTTGGTAGAGATTTTTTTCGTGTTGAGGAAGCTTGCTAAAGTTAGACGGCGACCAGGTTTCTAACGCTTGTTCTGCAGTTTGTAAAACCTTTTTCTTTTGTTTCAGGGCATCCTGTACCTTATGATATTGTTTGTCCTCGCGCGACATCTTCTGTAGCTGTTCTTCGAGGACTGCAATTTCTTTGGGTAGCTGATCAACCTGTATTTCTAGGTTCGTAATATAGCGGTCCGAAAACTGCACATTATATTTCTGAAATCGTTCCAGCGGGTTGCAGCTAAAGCTCGCGAGCCAAGAACGTTCCTCTCCACTGAAGCCGCCCCCACAGCTTACATCGTTTTGATAAATTTTCCATGGAATTCCGGTATCCTCAAGCAGCTCGGGGAACGTCGGCCATTTCCCAGCCCCAAAAGGTAATTCGTTCCGCATTTCGGCTTTAGCATTTTTATTCTGTGCTGCTCTGACCGTGCCTGTCCAAAAGAAAAAGCGATTGGGCCAGGTGCTGGACATCGCTGAACAAAAATGTTGGTCGCAGATTGTAAACGCATCCGCTAACGCATAATTGAACGGGATATCCTGTCTATTGTAATACCCCATGGTTAGGGGTATATTTGCATAGTCCTTTCCAACGCGTTTTGCTTCGATCCACCCGTCATAGTGTCCGTCATTAAACGCATCCACCTGGCTGTGTCGGGAATGCGGTACGGCCCCCATCCATGTCGATTTGGAATCCATTAGATTTAGGCGGAATGGAGCATAAGTGTTCCCTTGCCTGTCGGGTTGGAACCAAATGGGGTTTCCATTGGGAAGCTTTATGTACCGCGGGTCATTAAAGCCCCTGATGCCATTTAATGATCCAAATCCATGATCAAACGATCGATTTTCCTGCATGAGGATAACAATATGTTCCGCATCCATAAAGGAGCTTCCCGGCATTGGTTCAATGGCTAAAGCCCGCTGGATGGCTGCCGGAATCGTCTGTTCGATTCCAGCCATCCCGGTGAGTAATAGTGCTTTTTTTAAAAAATCTCTTCGTTGGTTGTTCATCATCTTTTGGTTTATCGCGGACCCTATCGTATGTTAACTATTTTTCCCACCATACACGCGAGAGAGGAGAGTCTCCGTGCTCCAGCTTGTCAGACGCGATTTTGTAGTTTTCGGGATTAGTTATCGATAGCCTGTCGTGGTACATAAACCGTTTAGGCATTTCACCCCCATGCAGCATGTACTCCGTTTTTGGAAGTACTGGAAATCCTGTCCTCCGATATTCAAACCATTGCTGATAATCACACATATACAGCGCAAGATATTTCTGGTTCATAATGCGTTCTAAAGTACCATTAAATGCCGTGAGCGGATTGTCGAAATAGGTTTCACCCGGAGACGATATGCCTACCCATTGGGTAATGCCGGCTATGGTGCCTTTTTTATACGCTTCCTCCGCATTCTCCAAATCCCCGAAGTGAAGATACACTTCACTTTTTATAAACTCCACTTCAGCATAAGGCATAATAATTTCATGGATGACGGTTCCCAGTGTTGCCGGAATCATAAGATCTGGATTGGGAATACTGGGTGTAAAATTGAATGTAGCCGCAGGATCATGAGCGGCCGGGATTCCTTTGTACCCAAGATTTGTTCCGGGAGGAATAGAATTGGCTTCACTCATAAAGAAGGGTCTTCTGGGGTCTTCATAATCGTTCAACATATCTACAAAGAACTCCGCCTTTGTTATGGTTAGCGTATAATCTTGACGTCTGTTCCAGGCATATTCAAAGGGGCTTAGGCCATTTATCTTCAATATCGCAGCCTCTGCATTACTTTCGAACACGGGGTATTTAGTCTGATCGTCTATCATCTGTTTCAGGCGATCATAACTGTTCATTTCCGTTCTTTTGCTAGCACGTAAAAGCAGTCGCATTAACAAAGCGTTATTGAATTTTCGCCAATTCTCTTTATTGTTATTGAACAAGATGTCGCCACCTGACATTTCGCTATCTGTGGATGCGTAGATATCGTTCGCTTCTTCCAAGCCATCGATCAATACCCGGTATATCTCTGGCTGTTCATCAAACTTAGGTGTAGAGATTCCTTCGTCCAATTTGATCGCTTCACTGAAAGGAACATCACCAAAAGCATCCGTAAGCATGCCTACGCTGTACGCTTGCAGCGTTTTGGCAATGGCTTGATAAACAGGTTGGTCTACAGCGATCGCAGCCGCTTCCATTTCTCTAATGCTGCGTAGCCAGTTATAGCTATTATTCCAAGTACCATTTCCGGCTGTGGGGGTAATGTCATACCGGTGTACCCCCGTTGCCGTTGCGGGATAGGGGAAGCCAACCTGCATAAGCTGCCAAGTGAAGTCGTAGTTCCGGTTGCTGCTAAATGTGCCCATATCATACAGCAATGGGTTCATTAAACTGTTAGGGACAACGACGTCTATATTGTTGGGGTCTATATTCATTTCTTCGAAATGGCTACAGGACGTTGTTGTCAAGGTCGCGCCTAGGATAACCGGAAGAATATAGGTGTTGATAATATTTTTCATGATGTATACATTTAAATGCTGTAGTGCCTAATTATAGCGTCAAATTTAGATTAAAACCAAAGGTACGGGGAGTGGGAAGTTGTCCCATTTCCACACCAGGCATAATGGTAGATCCGTTAAGAGCCGCTGTCTCGGGGTCAAATATAGGAAACTTCGATATCAGCAAAAGATCTCGACCGTAAAGCGCGACAGATAACCCTGATAAACGCATGCGCTCGGTAATCTCGCGCGGGAAAGTATACTGTAGACGAACCTCACGTAGTTTCAGATAAGAGGCATCCAAGCTGTTTGTCTCAATATTTGCCCTGCGGTAATAATCGGCATAATAGGACTGTACGGGCACTTCCTTGGTGTTTGGTGAATAACTGCCGTCCGCATTTTGGATAACGCCATCACCGATGATGAAGCCTTCGTCGCGCCCCTTTAAGGTGTGTTGCAACTTACCCTGTTCCGTCATTTTATGGTGCGTCTGCGAGTATATGATGCCGCCATACTGACCGTCAACTAAAGCACTGAGCATGTAGTTTTTGTAGCGGAACTCATTATGGAATCCGCCGCGCCAAGCTGGATAGGCGTTCCCAATATATTTTATCGGGGATCTAACAGAATGCCCTGAGTTGGCATCATAAATGGTTTGACCGTCCTCATTTTTGACCAGGCCAGCTCCCCATATGTCGCCTGTCGTTCCTCCTTTTACGGCAATAATAGATGCCGTTCCACTCCTCATAATCTCTTGTTGTTCAAGCTCAAATTCGTCACTAAGACTTAGTATTTTATTGTTGTTTTTCGCCCAGGTGATGGTCGGCGTCCAACTGAAATCACCACGTATCGGTTGTCCCGTTAGCATAATTTCTACACCTTGATTACGAATGTTACCCCCGTTGATAAAGGCGTAGCTATATCCTGTCGTGATATCAACCGGAACGCGCAACACCTGATTGATGGTCGTACTGTAATAATAATTGACGTCTGCCGTTACCCTGTTCTTGAATAGAGAGAAATTAATCCCTGATTCAAAGGAATTAGAGGTTTCTGGCTTGAGTTCGGCGTTATTTCTCGTGCTAGGCGGCGTAACCGAGCCGGGGAACATACTTTGGCTGTATACTTTGTAAAGACGATAAGGGGAGGTGTCGTTCCCTACTTTCGCAAAAGACAGCCGAAGTTTTGCGAAAGATATGTGTTGTGGCAACTGGAAAATATCCGATAGGATAAAACTGGACGTGATAGAAGGATAGAAATAAGAACGATTATCTTTAGGCAGGGTAGACGACCAGTCGTTTCTTGCAGTCAGATCAACAAATATCTTATCATCAAACGAGAAGTTCGCTAATCCATATATACCATTTACTTGCTTTTCAGATTTGGCATGCTCCACATATAAATTGTTTAGCGCGTTGGATAGTTTAAATATACCTGGAAGCATTAAACCATTTGCCGACGTGCTTTTTGCGCGACCTTCTTCTTTCCGTATATTTCCTCCTGCGCCAAGTGTCATCTTGATCCTGTCATTCAGCTGTTCGCGGTAATTGACTAAAAAATCCGTGTTATGTTCCATCCACATGGCATCTTGCTCTTTATAGTAACCCTGAACAAATTGGGCAGTGTTCCACGGCCGCTTCATATCCCGAAAGTCTTGTCGGTAGTTTAGCCCCGAGCGGATCATGGCATCCCATTTGTCATTGAATTGATAATTCAATTGCACATTCCCTTCAATATTATGGTTTTTCAAACCATTGGTCATCTCATGGGCGATAATGAAAGGGTTGTCAATAAAGGAGCTAAAGGGATGTATCTGTTGAATCTGTTCCTGTCCGGGTTGCCATCTGGGTCTATATACGTCAAGATCAATATTTGGATTTTGGAAGATCATGAAATAGGAAATCGACTGATTGTTATATCCTGTTGCGGGTAGATTGTCGCTGAACTTATTCGTATAAGATATTCTAGATGATACCGATAACTTTTCCGTTACTTCAAACCGATTGTTGGCTGATACAACGATACGCTCAAACCCTGTATTCGGCATAATCCATTCATTTTTGGTATGTCCCAAAGAAAATCTTCCGGTATATTTGTCTGTTCCCGCTTCCATGGCGACACTGTTCATCGCGGTGAATCCTGTTCTCCAAAATCCTTTGATATTATCTTTGTACGGCACCCATGGTAATCGAGTGGCGGATTGTTCACCTGTTGCGGGGTCGTATTGGTAGTATGATTGACCTGCGAATTTCGGTCCGAAAGCACTGGAAGTGCTACCGGTGTTAGGGCCGTCTTCCGATGGTTGGAAAGAGTAGAATAATTCGCCATCCGCATTTCGCTGGTTTGTACCCTGTCCATATTCGTATTGAAATTCGGGCCAACGCAAAACATCATTAAAACTTGTGTTTGAATTGACGCTAATACCTAGTCCTTTTTTTGTTTTACCTGATTTCGTCGTTATGATCAATGCTCCATTGGCAGCCCGACTTCCATATAGTGCCGTCGCAGCCGCTCCTTTTAGGACCGAGACGGACTCGATATCATCGGGGTTTATATCACTTAGGCCGTTGCCGAAATCGATTGGAACATCGGCACCCCCTACACCATAGGCATCGCTCACGCCTGAACTCAATTGTCCGTTAACCATTGGGATACCGTCGATGACGATCATTGCCTCGTTATTCCCCGACAGTGAGCGATCGCCTCTTAAATTAATACGTGTGGAATTGATCGGTCCGGAACTAGCCTGTGTTAGATTTAATCCAGCTACTTTTCCTTTCAATCCGTCACTCCAATTGTTACTGACCGCATTTGTCAGTTCATCTCCTTTGATAGACGATATTGCATACCCCAAACCTTTGGCCTCCCGTTCAATACCGAGTGCCGTTACCACCACTTCTTCTACTTCGCGTGAGCTGGCGGTTAGCTGTATTGTACGTGTACCTCCATTATTAATCTGTTCGGAGTGGGAATTATAACCGATTAACGCAAAAGTAACATTCGCTCCCCGGTTTACTTGGATAGAGAAAGCACCCGATTCGTTCGTTGCGCCTAAGGACCTTCCCTGGCTAGAGATGGTCACACCAGATAGTGGCGAACCCGTTTCTCGATCACGAACTGTTCCCTGAACCGACACTTGTTCCTGGCTTTGTTGACTAATGTATGTCCGCTCGATATTATTTGCGCCCGCCGATCCAATCGGGGCGAATAGCAAGATCGCGGATAGCTTTAGCATACAACTTCTTGTAGAAGCTAAATAGCCGCGTCTTTCTTTTGGATAGGGTAAAGTTTTCATCATGCTATGGGATTTAGGGTCATAGAAAATGTTTTGAAAGTCTGTTGTTTTCACAAGATAATAGATGTGTTTTTTATTGTTTCTGATAAAGTTTATAAAACTAGGGTTGCGCATACAATGTTAAACATAAAAAACTATTCAAACAAGAAAAACGTAAATAAATAGTTATTAATCGTAGCTAAACGAAAGTTTTGTGGTGTGTTTGATGGGGTTGATCGTAATAACATGATTGCAAAATGATTGTTTTAGAAATCAGATGCAATATTAGGTGTGTTGTGTTAGCGTTATGTTAACAGGGTGTTATTAAAAGATAAAGTATTTTGATTGAAGGGGGATAAAAGGGTATAAAAAATGAGGTGCATTTTTTTGTACCTCATTTTAAGAAGCTGGCCTACAACAGCGAGCTCATTGAAAAATAGCTGTAGAAGAAACGAGACTACGAATTCCGCTTCATCTGTTCGTCGAGCAATTGTCGTTTTAGTTGCTGTTCTTTTTCCAACGATTTCTTGCGTAATGTTTGTAGTTCTTCCTGTAGTTGTTCTGCCGTTTTCTTGTGTTCGTCTGTATCCACTTTTGCTTTTCTAAAAGAAGCTAGTGTTACCAAGAATGCCAATACGAAAACGATTATAATGCTCCACACTACCGTATGGTACGATCCTTTTGAAAAATCGATTCCGAGAAAAGAAATGCTATTCGTTTTATGTTGCTCCGTCTGTAATGCGGCATCCAATGTGGTTACCGAATCCCGCAACGTGTTGATGGTGCCTGTAGACGAAGAAGAATTTGCCTTGAGTGTGGTGATTTCTTTTTGGTAAAGTGAGATGGAATCCAATACATTTTTTCGTATGATTTCCAGATTTGTTTTTCGAATAAGTTTAAAATCTACATCCTGCGATCTGGACAGGTTACTAAGGTTATTAAATTGTTCATTCAACGTTCCTTCTTGAATGGCATACGGCAACATCCGTTTATTTTGTCCGAAAAGAGTAGTTGACGATACGATAAAAGCGAAAAACAAGAGTTTTTTAAACATAAGTTTTGAAATAACTAAAAATATATTACCTCCTCGATGGAAAAGTTAAAGTTGGAAAATAAATAAGGGATTTGCAAAAAAAATAAATAAATATACGTCAGGAAGCGGTTAATTTTAATGTGTTTACTGTAGTATTTTGGCTTCTTTTCTATGTAACGTACGTGTTATAAAAGGTTGTGATGATAATATTGTGTAATAATAAGATAATTATACAGAGGAAAAATACCATTTTTAATTGTTGTTTTGGATAACCCATATAGACGGGCGTTTGTGTTTAGATTATTCCGTCTATAAAATGATGGAATTAAACGCAATAAAAAATAAGACGATGAAGATTTTTTTTAGGTATATTTTAGTGCTTTGCTTATGCGGATTGGCGGGGTGGACAGATGTAATTGCCAGGCCTCTCCGTGTCCTCTATGCCCGAGAGGCTGTAACCAATGAACAGCGCTTGCAATATGCAATAGATAAAATGGTGGCTGCTATAGGTCAGCCATCTGCCGTATTTCATTTTGAAGAGGCTTCCATACAAAAAGATGATGTTATACTCGGACTGCTTGGGACATCAGGGGACTGGGAAAAGTTTGTGCCGGCGACGTTATTGAAAAACCTGAAAGCCAACGAATCGTTTATTGTTTACAGAAAAGACGCTGTATCTCCGTTGGTTATTGTAGGGAAAGAAGAAACAGGATTGCTTTATGGTTGCGAAGAAGTCCTAAAAAACGCATTTTACGAAAATAAACCTGTTTCCTATACGGACGCACCGGAGATGGTGCTCCGTGGTACGGCTATCGGTTTGCAGAAAACGGAATATCTACCAGGCCGTGATGTATACGAATACCCTTATACGGAAGACTTGTTTCCCTGGTTCTATGATAAAGAACTTTGGATACAATATTTAGACATGATGCTCGAAAACCGATACAATAGTTTGTATCTATGGAACGGACATCCCTTTTCCTCCCTGGTGAAACTAAAGGATTATCCTTATGCGCTAGAAGTCGACGAGAAAACATTTGCAAAGAATGAAGAAATCTATCGTTTTCTGACAGAAGAAGCGAACAAACGTGGAATCTGGGTTATTCAGATGTTCTACAATATTTTGTTGCCTGAGCCCTTTGCCGATAAACACGGTCTGAAAACACAAGAAAGAAACCGGGTTATAACACCGTTAATTTCAGATTATACCCGTAAATCCATTGCTGCATTTGTAGAGAAATATCCCAATGTTGGACTGCTGGTTACGTTAGGAGAAGCCATGGAAGGTGTTGGGCAAGATGATATTGATTGGTTTACAAAAACGATTATTCCGGGTGTAAAAGATGGTCTCCGTGCCATCCATAGCGAGCTAGAACCGCCTATTATCTTACGGGCACATGATACGGATGCGCCAGCTGTAATGAAAGCTGCATTACCGATCTATCAGAATTTATATACCTCCGCAAAATTTAATGGAGAAGCATTGACCACGTATGAAACGCGTGGGAAATGGGCAGAATTGCATCAGACCCTAGGAAGTATCGGTACCGTGCATATACAGAACGTACATATTCTGGCGAATCTCGAGCCGTTTCGTTATGCTGCACCCGATTTTATACAAAAATCGGTTAAATCGATGCATGATATCCATTTTTCTAACGGTCTTCATCTATATCCGCAAGCATCTTATTGGGACTGGCCCTATGCCGCAGATAAGACAGATAAACGTTTATTACAAGTGGAAAGAGACTGGATTTGGTATAAAGCGTGGGCTCGTTATGCGTGGAAAGCAGCCCGCCCCGAAAAGGAGGAAAAAATATACTGGTCGTCGCTGTTAAGTGACTATTATGGACTCTCCGAGAAAGATGCAATGAACCTCCTTGTAGCACTGGACGAAGTTGGTGAAATATCACCTAAGATTCTTCGGCGCTTTGGTATTACGGACGGTAACCGACAGACTTCCTCGTTGGGTATGCTGATGACACAACTGATTAACCCCTATCGTTACGGACTTTTCACCTTGCTGTACGAATCAGAAGCACCCGAAGGTGAAATGATTATCGACTATGCCGAAAAACAGTTTAAAGGTGAGCAGCATATTGGTGAAACGCCCATGCGTGTGGCCGATGAGATTGTTGCCCATGCCAACAAGGCTGTACAGGCAATACAAAGCATACAGCAATCCGCGCATAAAAATCCTGCGGAGTTTCAGCGTTTGATCAATGATGTTTATATCCACCAGGCACTTGCCGAACACTACAGCTTCAAGGTAAAGGCCGCGATTCAACTATTGGAATACAAATATACGCAAGATGTAGAATCCCTCCGGAAAGCACTCCCTGATTTTGAGAAAAGTGTACACGCCTATAAAAAGCTGACAGCGTTGACCACGGATAGCTATCTATATGCCAACAGCATGCAAACGAAGCAGCGTAAAATTCCTATGCGGGGCGTAGATGCCACTTTTAAACATTGGACGGAGATGCTGCCGGTTTTCGAAACGGAACTGCACAACTTTCAGCAGGCAATAGATTCTATCGAATCTTCAACTGGTCAGCCTAAACAAGAACGTATGTTCCTTAACGAAAAGGAAGTTGCGGTCAAGGCAGATGTCCAATACGCCGTTTTGAAAAAAGGAGCAAAATTGCATGTAGATCAGGAACTGGTGGTGACACATCTGGCAAATGAACTGGAAGGAATGAAAGCCGTGATGATTAATTCGGAAGAACAAAAGCTACACGGTACGACACTGGAATTTGAAAGTGATCAACAGGTAAAAGTTTTAGTCGGGTATTTTAATAATGCAGATAAAGTATTTGCACCTAAGCCTGTACTGGAAATAGATGCTTCTGCCAACGATTATGGACAAGCCGAAGCGAAGATCCGTAACGCCTTGCGCATACAATATATGCCGATGTTGGATATCCACACGTATTCGTTCCCCAAAGGAAAAAACGAGTTGAAAATACCAAAGGGCGAAGCATTGATTCTTGGATTTGTTGCGGATGATGAGCTTCAACACGCCTACAATGCCGATGTTGATAACCAGGGTGATGATATGGACGACCTTTTTGGTTATTATGAGGAAACTAAACTGTAATAGAATAACAATGACGATAAATAAACTCGCAGGTATGCTCCTGTTCCTCTTGCCAGGAACGTTAGCTGCACAGGAAGACCTGAACACGAAGCTTAAAAACTATGTTGATCGATTTAATAGCCAAGACAACGAGGCGGTTATTAACAAGATTGACAACAAAAGCTCGGCAGCATGGATGGAAGACAATATCCCGCTGTTTGCCTGTCCGGACAGTGCCATAGAAGAAACCTATTATTTCCGCTGGTGGTCTTATCGAAAGCACATTAAAGAAACCCCGCTGGGAACGATTGTAACCGAATTCATTGAGCCTGTATCACACGCTGGTAAATACAACTCTATCAGCTGTGCTTTGGGGCATCATATCTATGAAGGGAGATGGTTGCGGAACAGCGATTTTCTGAAGGAGTATGTAGACTTTTTTATGTACCATGCCGATGAAGGCGAAAAAAGACCTCGCTTCCATCAATTCAGTTCTTGGGTGCCAGATGCCTTGTTAGCCTATTATATGGTAGATAATGATAAAACATACCTTCTTGATCGATTGCAGGATCTGGATAAAGATTATTTGAAATGGGAAGAGGAACGTCAGGTTTCTAGCGGTATGTTTTGGCAACACGACGTCAAAGACGGCATGGAAGAATCCGTATCGGGTGGCCGGCATGTCGAAAATCGGCGCCCGACCATTAACAGCTATATGTACGCGAACGCGCGCGCATTATCCACTATAGCCAAGATGGCCGGTAATGATAGCTTGAAACGGAATTACGACTTGAAAGCCGAACGCCTACAAGCCCTCCTATTGGATTCCCTATGGGATAAAGAAGATCAGTTCTTCAAAACCCGTTTGGAAAATGGGGAGCTGCATTCCGCTCGCGAGGCGATAGGATTTATTCCTTGGGGCTTTCATGCCGTACCGGATCAACGAAGCTATGCTGGAGCTTGGACGCAGGTGATCGATACCGCCGGATTTAAAGCTCCTTGGGGTCTGACGACTGCCGAACGCAGAGAGCCTACCTTCCGGACGCGTGGATCTGGACACAGCTGTGAATGGGATGGGGCGATATGGCCATTTGCCAGCAGCCAGACCCTGCGCGGGATGGCCAATTTCCTGGCGGACTATAAACACGGGAAACAGATCACAAAAACTGATTTTTATGAAGCCGTACAGCAGTATGCAGCATCCCATGTGATGGATGGTAAAGCGTATATCGGCGAGTACCAAGATGAGGTGACTGGATTTTGGTTGAAAGGGGACAATCCACGTAGCAAATTCTATAATCACTCGACTTTTGCAGACGTTATCATTCAAGATCTTATTGGCTTTAAGCCACAGCTCGGCAACAGTTTCGAATTGAAGCCCCTTATTCCACAAGAACAATGGGCATATTTTACCCTGCAGGGGGTGCCTTATAAAAACAAATCTGTGGATATCTATTGGGATGTAGATGGAACGCAGTACGGAAAAGGAAAAGGACTGACCGTCTACGTTGACGGCAAACGTATTGCTAAATCAAAAAAATTAAAATCGATAAAAGTTAACTTGAAATGATAAAACAAGGAATTATTGTATTATGGCTGTTTGTAGCCACGATGGGGATGTCCGTACAGGCACAACAGTTCTACAATGTATTAGACTACGGTGGAAGCAATGATAGCACTGGGTTAAACACGGAGGCTATTGCGAAAGCCATTGATGCTGCTGCAAACAAGGGCGGTGGAACGGTGTATTTCCCTGCTGGGAAATATATTACCGGACCGATACATTTTAAAAGTAACATCACCCTTTTTATTGATGCTGGAGCAGAATTGCATTTCAGTGACGACTTTGACCATTATTTACCGATGGTGGAATCGCGTTGGGAAGGTACGGAAGTGACCAACTTCTCCCCATTGATTTATGGAACAGATCTCGAAAACATCGCTATTGTTGGTCGTGGGTTGATTGACGGTCACGGAAAGAAATGGTGGGGTTATTCCGAAGTAACCATCCGAAATCAAAAAGAAGGTGAGCAAACGAAATGGCAAACGGAATTTAAACGGTTAAACAAAGACGTACTGGCGCCAGATTTGCCAGGCTGGGTGGAGCGCGGCTTCTTGCGCCCGCCATTTATTCAATTTCTTCGGTGCGAAAACGTACAAATCAAAGATATCAAGATACAGAATTCTCCGTTTTGGACAGTGAACCCGCAATATTGTGATAACGTGACGATCGATGGCGTAACGATTGACAATCCGCCGTCTCCAAATACAGATGGTATTAACCCCGAGTCTTGTCGCAATGTGCATATTGCCAATTGCCATATCTCGGTGGGAGATGATTGTATCACCATCAAATCGGGTAAAGATCGCTCAGGTCGTAAAGTCAATATCCCGGCAGAAAACTATACCATTACCAATTGTACAATGTTACGTGGGCATGGCGGTGTGGTCATTGGTAGTGAGATGTCAGGAGGTGTGAAGAATATCGTCATTTCAAATTGTATATTTGATGGTACTGATCGGGGTATCCGTCTAAAAACAGCTCGCGGTCGCGGTGGGGTGGTTGAAAATATCCGGGTAAGTAATATCGTGATGCGCAATATTCGCGATCAAGCGATCGTATTGAATACGCAATATGCTAAGACCGACGTAGAGCCTGTATCCGAACGCACACCCCAGTTCAAAAATGTTTATATCAGCGATATGGCCGGAACAACGAATCGTGTAGGCTTGATACTCGGACTGGAGGAGATGCCTGTCGAGAATGTAAGCTTCAACAATATTAATATGCAATCGAACGCTGGATTTTCCGTGACCAACGCAAAAAACATAACCTTTCATAACGTTCAGGTCGATGTGGCCAATGAACCTTTGATCAAAGTAAAAAACGTGGATGGGCTGCATATTACTGGTGTACAGAACAATACACCCAAAGCAGATAACCCCATGTTAATCTTGGAGAATGTAGAACACGCCAATATTCAACAGAATTACCCTAGCGTAGGTACTAACACGTTCTTAGAACTTGTTGGTGATGAAAACAAGGGAATTTATCTGCATGGGAATAATTTTATGAATGTACAAAATACCGTTGTAGGTTCTACAACAGCTGTTGTTTTAACGAACAACATCGAAGCACAAAAGAAATAGTCATATGCGGTTAACGTTTTTCTTTCTTTCTCTTTATACAACATGTGCCATAATGGTGCAGGGGCAAAACAGGCTTTGGTATAATGCGCCCGCCCGCGAATGGGAAGAAGCTTTACCTATTGGAAATGGACGGATGGGAGCCATGATATTCGGCGGCGATACGTTAGAAGAAGTGCAATTTAATGAAGAAACACTTTGGACAGGTCAGCCGCGGAATTATAATAAGAAAGGAGCGCATCAGTATCTGGATACCATCCGGCTCTTGTTAGAACAGGGAAAGCAACGCGAGGCGGAAGAACTCGCGATGAACGAATTCATGGGTGTGAAAAGCCAGACGGAAGACAATGGTCCGTGGCTGGAAAGCGTAGGTGCGGAGAGAAAGAAAAAGGACGGCGCGTATACATACGATTATGATGATACCGGTTGGTCCACTATCCTAGTGCCTTCCTATGAAGGTTGGGAAGAAGTAGGTCTGGAAGGGCTTGACGGAGCCGTTTGGTTTCGGACAACTTTCGAGTTAACGGCCGATGATTTACATCGTGATTGGGAGCTCGATCTGAATCGGGTTCGACAGTACGATTATACCTATGTTAATGGCCATTTGATAGGTCATGAACAGGGAGACGGAACAAAGCGTTTATACACGATTCCAAAAGAAATCCTTCGGAAAGGAAAGAATGTAATTGCAGTACAGGTGATTAACCTAGCGGGCAAAGGTGGAATCTCTGGATACAAAGATACGAGCAATCCGATCGGATTAAGAGATACCGCCGGGAAGTTTATCTCCATTGTTGGTGAATGGAAATACTGGGTCCAAGACTCGGAGGCTCCTAAAGTAGGTTCATTTCAAGCATCTTACCAACCTTTCGGTAGCTTGAAATTCCGTTTTCCAACAGGAGAAACCCAGCAATATGAGCGCAGTTTAGATTTGGAAACAGGTCTTGCCGAGGTAACCTATAAAAGAGGAGATGTCCAGTTTTCCCGAACCTATTTTGCCAGTTATCCAGATAATATGATCGGCATCGGCTTGACTGCTGATAAACCTGGTCAAGTTTCTTTCGACTTGGCGATGGAAACTAAACATGAAAAACATCGGATATGGAAGGTAGATGCACATACTTTGGCGATGACTGTACATGTCAAAGGAGGTGCGTTGGAAGGGACGTCGTTTCTAACAGTTAAACTAGATGGTGGTACAATAACAGCACAAGATGGGCAGTTGCACGTGAAAAATGCGCATGCTGCCACTGTATATCTGACAGGTGCGACCAATTATGGAGACTATAAAACACTTGTCCCAGGCTATATCGCTCCAGCGCAGGCGCATCACCAAAAGATAAAGAAAAAGACGTTCTCCAAGCTGCTCCAGGTACACCAAGAAGATTACCACAAGCTGTTTAACCGATTCCGTATAGACTTGGGTGGGGAAGCGCAACGGACAATTCCAACAAACGAAAGACTCAAAAAGTTTGAATCGGCAGCAGACCCCGATTTGGTTGCATTATACGTGCAGTTTGGGCGTTATTTGCAAATTGCGAGCGCGCGGGAGGGAACGCACCCAGCCAATTTGCAGGGGTTATGGAATCCTTGGTTAGAGCCATCATGGGGAAGCAAGTACACGACCAATATTAATCTGGAGATGAATTATTGGGCAACGGAGATGCTTAACCTCAGTGAGCTGCATAATTCATTGTTTCAGATGATTCGGGAGCTGAGCGAGGCCGGTGAAGAAACAGCACGTCAATATTATAATGCAAGAGGTTGGGTGTTGCATCACAATACCGATGTGTGGCGTGGAACCGCTCCAATCAACAATTCCAATCATGGTATATGGCCGACTGGTGGTGCCTGGTTGGTGACCCACCTTTGGGAGCATTATTTATTTAATCAAGATCCCAAAATTATTGCAGAGTATTATGATATCATTAAGGGAGCGACGCTTTTCTTTAAAGATGTTTTAGTGAAGGACAAAAAAACTGGTTGGTTAGTCAGTACACCTTCTAATTCTCCGGAAAACGGTGGATTGGTGAAAGGACCAACGATGGATCACC
This sequence comes from Sphingobacterium micropteri, assembly GCF_014692515.1. Taxonomy (GTDB): domain Bacteria; phylum Bacteroidota; class Bacteroidia; order Sphingobacteriales; family Sphingobacteriaceae; genus Sphingobacterium; species Sphingobacterium micropteri. The sequence continues at coordinate 277,657 of NZ_JACOIK010000006.1, forward strand.
AAATTATCCGTGCCTTGTTCGGCGTGTTTACCGAATCCGCTACGTTAATGGGAAGAGATGCCGCGCTACGTGACTCGATCCAAACCATGTTGCCACAGATTGCGCCAAACCAAATTGGTCGATACGGGCAGTTGCAAGAATGGATGGAAGATATCGATGATCCTGATAATAAGCATCGACATGTGTCGCATTTGTGGGGTTTATACCCGGGCCATGAAATTAACACGGATGATACGCCAGAGTTGGTGGAAGCCGCCAAACAGTCCTTGCGCATGCGCGGTGATGACGGTACTGGCTGGAGTTTGGCTTGGAAGATCAATTTCTGGGCCCGGTTGAAGGATGCTCAACATACGTATACGATGATCAAGATGTTGCTGCGTCCGGCTAGTAAAGCCGGAGGATCTTATCCGAACCTATTTGATGCACATCCCCCTTTTCAGATTGATGGGAATTTTGGTGGTGCAGCAGGTATCGGCGAGATGCTGCTCCAGAGCCATACCGGCTTTGTCGATATCTTACCGGCGTTGCCCAAAGAACTTTCTCAGGGAAAAGTCTCCGGACTAAAGGCACGGGGTAATTTTGAAATAGACCTTGCTTGGGACAAGCACAAATTGACTCAGGTCTCTGTACGATCACACGCAGGCAAGCCGTTAAAGCTTCGCTATAACGGTCAAGTCGTCGAGCTCCCAACCAAAAAGAATAAAACATATACCTTCGATACAGCACTTAATCTCGTTAAGCGATAAAAAAGAAAGATATAACTAATGCATCGTATAATTCTCCATATTTCTATTTTTTTTATAGGTATCCATTCCGTTTTTGCGCAAGGGCCACGTCAGATGATGTCGTTGGACGCAGGCTGGCAAACTGTTATGGACGAGAAGGACTCGCTCCGTTATCAAGGGTTTGAACAAGCATCGTTTGTAGAGAACGGCGATTGGAAATCGGTCCATGTACCCCATAGTTGGGATCAATATGGTGGATATCGGCGCTTGCTCCGGGGAAACCAATTCGGATACGCTTGGTATCGCAAAGCATTTACAATCCAGCAGAAACCAGAGGGAAAACGTTTTTATCTCTTTTTTGAAGGCGTAGGATCTTATGCTACGGTTTGGTTGAACGGAGAACAGGTGGGATATCATGCCGGAGGTCGGACGACTTTCACCCTAGATGTAACCGACGCCATCTATACCGATGGACGGTCTAACTTATTGGCTGTTCGGGCAGACCATCCCGCACTGATTCGGGATTTACCTTGGGTAGACGGGGGAGGTTCGGCCGAGCGTGGATTTTCCGAGGGATCGCAGCCTATGGGTATCTTTCGGCCCGTTAGCCTTGTGGTGAAGAATGAGGTCAATATCACACCCTTTGGTGTACATTATTGGAACGATGAAACCGCGGATGAAACCGGCGCGGAAATACGGCAGACGGTAGAGATTGTAAATACATCGGCTAAAGTCCGACGGTTAACCATCGTGACAAACATGCGCGATGCAAGTGGTAAAAAAATATATGACAGCAAAGATGTGCAACAAATTGAGGCACATACGACGGGCGAGTTTTCCCTGTCGAGCATCCAAGTGATGGAGCCAAACCTGTGGGATACGGAGAATCCTTATTTGTATACGATGGAAACGATTATACAAGAGGGTAGAAAAGTATTGGATCGGATCGAAACACCCTATGGGATACGCGCGATACGCTGGCCCAAAGGGATAAAGCCGGTTGGAACAAACCAACTGCTTGTAAACGGGAAACCGGTGTTCATCCATGGTATTGCCGAATATGAACATAAATTAGGCGGTTCGCATGCTTTTACTACTGAAGAGATCTCCGCACGGGTTCGGGATATGAAAGCCTTGGGTTTCAATTCATTCCGGGATGCCCACCAGCCGCACAATCTTCGTTATCAGCAGTTTTGGAATGAAAATGGCATCTTGCTGTGGACGCAGATGGCTGCACATATCTGGTTCGACAACGAAGCGTTTCGGTCGAATTTCAAGAATCTGCTCCGCGATTGGGTAAAAGAACGTAGAAACAGCCCCTCTGTTTTTCTGTGGGGGATAGAAAACGAAAGCACGCTACCGGAAGATTTTGCCAGAGAATGCATGGAGATTATCCGCTCGCTTGATCCGACAGCGTCTATCCAACGCTTAGTGACCACCTGTAATGGCGGCAGCGGTACGGACTGGGATGTGCCACAGAATTGGACAGGAACCTATGGAGGAGATCACCATACTTACGGAGAAGATTTAAAACGCCAACTATTGGTGGGGGAATATGGCGCATGGCGTACTTTGGAGTTGCACGCCGAGCCTCCCTATCTCCCAAATCATCCGGTCTATAGCGAAGCACGTTTCACCGAGATTCTCGAGACCAAATTGCGCTTGGCAGACTCCGTGAAAAACGAGGTTATCGGCCACTATCAGTGGTTGTGGAACTCCCACGATAATCCCGGTCGCATACAGGGAGGAGAGGGGCTTCGTGACCTCGATAAGATCGGTCCGGTCAACTATAAAGGACTGTTGACCCCTTGGGGTGAACCTACGGACGCCTATTATATGTACCGGGCGCATTATAGCGATAAAAAGAATGACCCCATGGTGCATATCGCATCCCATACCTGGCCTAACCGTTGGTTGGAACCGGGCGTGAAAGATGCGATTCGTATCTTCTCCAACTGTGAAGAAGTGGAACTCTTCAATGATCTGGAAAATATTTCCTTAGGCGTGCAAAAGCATCCAGGGTTTGGTAAACCCTTCGAATTTAATGGGGTGGATATCCAATATAATGTACTCTATGCAGAAGGAAGGAATGATGGGGAAACGGTGGTTCGGGATACTATTATCCTGTTCAACTTACCGCAGAGTCCAAATTTCGAACAGATGCGTGATACGGGGTCTACATTATTAAAAGGTAAAAAAGGTCTTCACTACCTATATAGGGTAAATAGTGGGGGATCTGACTACACGGATACATTTGACCAATATTGGATGGCCGATCAGCCCTACACCACGGAAGCAGGTTGGGGATCGGTATCCTGGGCCGATAACTTTGACGATATCTCTTCCACTTTTGCCAGCCAACGTCGTGTCTTCGACCCCATTAAAGGGGTGGCCGATTGGACCTTATTCCAAACATTTCGTTATGGCCTGGATCAATTAGCTTATCGTTTTGACGTCCCTGACGGAACGTATCGTGTAGAATTGTACTTTGCCGAACCCTGGGTAGGTGGTGCCGGATTGAAAGATGGTACCGCGATGCGACTGTTTGATGTCGCGATCAACGAGGTTATCCAAGAGAAAAATATCGATATATGGAAAGAAGTAGGGCACGATACTGCACTGAAACGGGTCTATGAAGTAGTGGTGCAAGGCGGAGAGCTGAAAATTCATTTTCCTCATGTAGCAGCTGGACAGGCCATTATTCAAGGTATTGCTATTGCTTCAGCGGATGCACAGCTTGAAAATGATCAGAAATTCAACCATTTCAACCTGGAGGTCAAATCCGGAACAAGTCCTAAGATTGAACGTTGGATGGATATTGGTCAGACGTACGATTCGGTAAAGCAACTGTCTTTCTACAAATTACCCGGCTACCTATATGGATCAGACTATTTTTCGTTGGACGATACCAATGAAGATCTAACCTTAGTCTTCCGTCGCCTGACAAACTTTTATCTTCTCTCGAATGTGGCGCAGCCCGGATACGAATTTATGGGAGACTCGGTCATGAATAATAAAGGTACCTATTATCAGGTATATCGTAAGGTATTAGATAGCGGAGCAGAATGGTATCTACCTAAAGATATAAGCGCCGATCTTGTGGTGTTCCAACAGCAGAGCGGCTTGCAACCAGCATTTGACCTGAAAGAGTCGGCAAGCTACAAAGCAAATCAAGTCTCAAACTACAGAAATATGAAGAAAGTGGATTTCCAGAAAGGGGATCGACTGCAATATACTGACAACGAAGGTTGGATGGAGTTTGAAATAAAAGTGGGTGTTGCTGATGTATATGCGCTTATGTTAAAGTATCATAATGCGTCTAAAGAAACGAAAGAAGCTATGATAGAGTTGATCACGATGGACGATGTCGTGTTGAAACCAGCAGAAACCGTACGTTTGGAACCCACGCGAGAAGGTAAATGGAATTATATCGACACGGATACCGGCACCATGATTAATGCGGGAACGTATCGTGTTCGGATAACGTCAATTGACGCGAAGGATATTTATATTGATGCTGTAGAGGTGAAATAGTTTTTATTGTACTTTTTTTAGAAAAAAGTACGCAAAAAATCGCCGCTTCGGATGTTTTACATTTGGGATAGTACTAAAGATGAGTTTGTACAATTGTAAAACATCCGGATGCGGCATTTAATGTTAAGGATGGGTTTGTGCATTGTGTTAATTATGCCTTGTACTATCCCGTCCTTAAAGGTCAATGTCGCCTTAAAAACTTTGGCAACTGTAGAAATATTATTTTAGCACAATCCCCGATGCCAAAGATTTTCAGCGACGATTTATGAATTCGAGTGTATTTTGGTATTCATGAGCTCCCTTTGGTCGGTTTTTTGGTTCTTTTTTGAGGGAAAAAAGAAAATAAACTAATTGCGATTAAGATACCTCTTCTTATACTCCAACGGAGTTAACCCCATGACCTTTTTGAAATGGCGATAGAAATTCGATACATTGTTAAAACCACATTCGAAGCAGATCACCTCGGTTGGTAGCTTATTTTCAACTAACAGCCGGCAAGCATGGCTGATACGGATTTCCACTAGGAAGTCATAATACGTCTTGCGGGTCATCATTTTGAAGTACCGACAGAAAGATGTGATACTGAGGTTTGCGATATTGGCAACCTCCTCCAGTGTGATATCGTTTTTGTAATGTGTATGTGTGTAGTTGAAGATATTGTTCAAACGAATATTGTCCGCTTCATTGGACTGATGAAACGTGGTTTGCGTTTTAACGATGGTTTCACATTCGTCACTTTCCGCTAGCGTTTTCAATATCTGCAATAGACAGATCACCTTTCCGAGACCGCTCTCTTTGACGCAATCGTGCATCAATTGGGCAACCACTCGCTTTGTTTCGCCTTTAATCAGCAAACCGCTTTTGGCTTTTTCAAATAATTTTGGGATTAAGTAGGATTCGGGCAACTGAAGCAGCTGCTTACCCAGACAATCAGGCAGAAACTGCAACACGATAGCCTCAATATTGTAATCGGCATTGTTCTGAAAATATTCATCCTTACAACGCCATGCATGTGATAACTTTTCGCCGACCAATATAATTTCGTCTGGCGCAAATTGGCTGATATTATCCCCTATAAAACGGATGCCCTCACCGCGAATGGTGTAATGTAACTCTAGTTCAGCGTGATAATGCCATACATTTCCAAAATTGGGCATGATGTCATGTCTGGCTGAAAATGAGCTTTCTAACTCTGCAGGAAGTTTTCGATATAAAGGTTTCATAAATGAAACAAATTAATCCTTAAACAATGTATCCTTCTGATTAAGTTTTCGAAGATAATATTTTTATTCGGTTATAGATGATAATATGCTATAATGAAAAAAGATTGTTACAAGAGTCCTGAAGTCCTTCAGCACCTAATCAGTGTACCTTAGACGGATTTATCGAGAAAAAAACAATTTTTTTTCTCAAAAAAAGTTTATAGATGTCAATGCAATTTTTAAATATATCGATATGATAATATTGTATACTAAGTAGGTAAATTTGGACACTAACAGATACTGCATATTACGTTACTTTGAAGATTCGATTAAAATAATGTTAGATAATAGCAAGTCTTATCGTTAAAATAGGTTGTTTTTGAGCGTGTTGTATGCTGTGTGCTATTTGCTTACACAGCCATAAGAACTTTGATTTTTTATTGTATGTTTTTGACTTTGTTGTAAACGCTGAAAATGGGTTTTTCACGTTATTTTTTGGGGTGTTGGTTGTTGTGCTATTAATAAAAATAAAGAGGGAACAGATATAAATTTGAGACATGAAAACAAAAATGAATTGGTGTATGTGCTTGTTGTTGACCTTGTTGGTTAGTAACGGATTTGCGCAAACCGAGCAAGATGAGTATATGAAAGTAATCACCGAGCGATCCGACAAGATTATTGCGGAACTGGGGATCCTAGATTCCATAACCTATTATCAAGCACGAGCGCTCGTCGTAAACCAATATGCGGCAATCAATGCGCATCACGAAGCACGCGAGGCCGAGATTAAAAAAATCAAAGAGAAGTTCGCCGGACAGGAAGCGTTGCTTGACCAGACACGTGCGGCATACGAAGCCGAAGAAGATGCGAGGCTGCGGGTATTGCATGCAGCATTTATTAAGAAGTTGGAAGATGTGCTTGCGCCTATGCAGATTGAAGCCGTGAAGAACGGAATGACTTATGGCGTATTGCCCCTAACCTATCGCGCATTTCAAGAGATGATTCCGACATTGAAGAGCGAAGAGAAAGCTTGGATATTACTTTGGCTTACAGAAGCACGTGAGATGGCTATGGACGCACCGGATTCGAAGGGGAAACATCAGATTTTTGGTAAATACAAAGGACGTATTAATAACTACCTATCTAACAAGGGATACGATCTACAAAAAGAGGGGGACGCGTGGAAGGCGCGCCGGGAAGCAGCGAAAAAAAATGAAGGGAACAAATAAGCATTTTGTCGAGGAATATGGTTTACGAGCCATAATCATATATGCAGTTAATTAAACGATGAAGAAGCAATTTATTTTTATGAAGAAGCTATTATATAAAGGGGCACGGTTACTTAGCCCTCTGGTTGTTTTAGCGCCGATGCAATTCGCACAAGCAGTCGAAATAACACACGAAATAGCAGCGCATGCACCGCTTTTCGTAAACGTGACGGGGAAAGTGCTGGATCCGGAGGGAAATCCCGTAATTGGAGCCACCGTCGCTATAAAAGGGACAACGACAGGCACAAAAACAGATGTAGATGGTGTTTTTAGAATAAACCTGCCACAAGGAGATGAGATATTGGTGATTAGCTACGTGGGTTATAAAACCCAGGAGTATCCGGTAAATAACCAGAAGAACGTATCCGTGACTTTGGAGCCGGTTGATGCATTGGATGAAGTTGTGGTTGTGGGATACGGTACACAGAAAAAAGCCCACTTGACGGGTGCAGTAGAAACAGTGGACATGGAAGAAATAGAAGATCTTCCCGCTACTAATATCGGTGCGGCCTTAGCAGGTCGTCTTGTCGGAATAGACATTTCAGGAGGTGCCTCGCGGCCAGGCTCCAAGGCTACTATACGGGCGCGTGAGCCAGTGATGGCGGGGAAAGATGCCGGTACAGGAGAACCGTTGTACGTTATTGACGGTGTTATACAAGTTGATGCACAGAATAATCCCGAGTCGACACAATTTAACAATCTGGATCCTTCCGAGGTAGAAAGTATTTCGATTTTGAAAGATGGAGCAACGGCCGTATATGGTGTTCGGGGGGCAAATGGTGTTGTGTTAGTAACGACTAAGCGTGGTAAGGAGGGGAAGCCTCGGATTTCATACAACGGCTCGTACGCTGTCAACGACAGGACCTATCGCACCAAAATGATGAATGCATATGAGTTTGGTCAGTACTTCAATATTATGAATGGGAAATATGGTGCCAACGTTGATCCTAATAGTGAGTTATATCGTGATCGCATTTTTTCGCAAGACGAGTTGGAGCATTTTAAAGGGCTAGATTACAATTGGCTGGATGATGCGTGGAAAACATCGTACAATACCCGTCACGCTTTAAATCTCAGTGGTGGATCAGACCGTGCAACCTATTTTGCCGGTGTTGCCTACAGTAAACAAAATGGAAACCTCGGAACGCTTGATTATAACAAGTGGAATTTTCGGGCAGGAACGGACATTAAGGTTGCTTCCAATTTTAAAGTAGGTTTACAATTATCAGGAAACGAGGATCAGCTGGATAAAACTTTTAATAAGGTTTCTGGAGAGGGTGCGGAAGATGATTATCGAAATTTGCTGTTAGCTGCTCCATATGTTCCCGCCTATATAAATGGTTTGCCCGTCAAGCTTCCTGGCCGCCCAAATGATCTTTCCGCGTATCATTTTTATGAAATTGAGCGGTTGGGAAATTTAGCAGAGACGGATTCTAGATTTTTTTCGGTGAATATCTCCGCAGAGTATGAAGCACCATTTTTAGAGGGATTGAAAGCGCGGGCGACATATGCACGTAATATGCGGAATTCTGCGGGTAGTCAGATCGGAACCAAATACGAGTTATACGAATTTAGCAGACAAGGCGCGCATGGTCACATTTATGATGGTGCCACCAATCCGACTCCGTTAACAGTAAGCAACGGTAATCGCTTATATTTCTCCAACAGACGTGGAACAAATACACAGATTAATTTTTTTCTAACATATGACAAGCAAATCGGTAATCATCATCTCAGCGGTTTGTTCTCGGTAGAACGCGGGGAAGCGAACGGTAACCAAGAAGATGTATGGAAGGCAGACCCGTTGGAAACTACAAACGGACAATTCGGTTCGGCATTTGGAGCGGTGGACGGACGGACTTTTGCGTATGAATCGGGGACACTCGGTTACATCGGTCGAGTAAATTATCGTTACGGCGAAAAATATCTGGCAGAGTTTCTTTTTCGTACGGATGCATCGACTAAATTCGCTCCGGAAAACTATTGGGGTAAATTTTACTCTGCATCCGCTGGATGGGTATTGAGTGAGGAGAACTTTTTTAACGTAAAGGGGGTCGATTTTTTAAAATTACGTTACTCAATCGGATTGATGGGTAATGACCAATTTCCCGCTTGGTCTTGGCGACAACGTTATACTTATCAAGTTGGAAAGGGACCAGTGTTTGGAGGCAACGATCAGGCTGCCACGGGTATGAAAATGGAGCGTACACCCAATAGAGACGCCACGTGGAGCGATGAGTTTAAAAATAACTTCGGGGTAGATGCCCGTTTTATGAACCACAGACTCTCCATGACGTTGGATGGTTATTACAATAAAGCTTATAATATCTTATTAGAACGGATTGGGAATGTCCCTATCTCAGTAGGAGGTTCTGTGGCTCCAGAGAATTTTGGAAAAGTGGACACCTACGGTTACGAGGTCAGTGTGGGATGGGATGATAAGGTTGGTCGTGATTTTCGTTATGGAATAAAAACCCGGTTCTCTTGGTCTGATGTTCGAATCAAGCGACTGGAGTATTCTCCTATCGATGAAATGTATCCCTGGAAAAACAGAAATGGCACTTCGCAAGATATTGGCAAATGGGGATATGATAATCTGGGTATGTTCAAAACACAAGAAGATATCGATGCTTATGTGAGCGAATATAATATTCAGCAAGTATTCGGCAGGACCGTTGATCAGCTCCGTCCTGGTATGTTGTATTATCGCGATGTGCGCGGTCCTTTACAAGGCGATGGGACATTTGCTGAACCAGATGGTATTATTGATGAAAACGATTTGATACAATTAAGTAATCGCGAAAACAATCTTTATAACCTGGGCTTTACTTTAAAAGCGGGATATAAAAATTTCTCTGTAGAGACTGTAATCTCAGGAAGCTTTGGTGGATGGGCAGAGATCGGAGGGTCAGAGCGGAAGAAGCTAAACAACGATATTACCCGGGTATATAATAATCTTCCGGTTATTTGGAACGATATCTATGATCCTGAACTTAACCCTACGGGTACCATGCCGAATCCGAATTGGGAGGAAATGTATAGCGTGAGCTCCAATTTTTGGAAAGTGAGTGCTTTCCGCATGCGAATGACGAGTTTAAATTTCAATTATACATTACCAAAGGATCTGGTTTCAAAAATGAAATTATCGAATGCGCGCCTTTATTTTACAGCTATGAATCCTATGGGGTTATACCATGCTTTCAATTACAAAGACACGTATGGCACATCTTGGGATTCCTATCCGAACTTAAAGACATTTTCTTTTGGTCTTAACGTAACGTTGTAATATTCATAAAAAATTAGAAAAATGAAAAAGATCTTATATATACACTTATTGGTGTCTTCGCTTCTTACGTTATTCAGTTGTAGTGATAAGTTTTTGGAAGAGAAACGTGATATGACAGCTGTGAATGAAGAGGTCTTTCAAGATCCTGTTTTAGCCCAGGCTTATGTGGATTATGTATACGGATTATTCTTACCCGCAAATAATGGCACTGGATTTATATCGACTAATACAGCTTCTGAAAGTGGATCCTATAATAACATCTTTGCGCAAACTACTGATGAGTTGGCTGGGGAAACCGACTTCAACAAGGAATGGGCAGCTATTTCGTTTGTCAACAACCATGCTAATAAGTATTTCGGACAACGCATGTCTACAAACATCAACAACAATACGTGGACGCGGTTAAGGCAAATCAATTTATTTTTGTCAGAGATTGACAAGCATGGCATGGGAGACGATCTGAAGAACCCCTTGAAAGGACAGATGTATTTTTGGCGCGCTTGGCAATACTTTGAGCTAGTAAGGTTGTATGGAGGTGTGCCGTTAGTTTTAGTGCCGCAAAGCCCGTCTGTAGGTGACATTGAGGAAAATTCAGTTCCGCGTAGTTCTACTTCCGATTGTATTGAACAAATTTGTGCGGATCTTGATATGGCTGTGGAATTATTGCCCGGCAGTTGGAGCGGTGCGAATTGGGGACGTATTACTAGTGGAGCCGCTGCTGCGGTGAAGGGGCGTGTGTTGTTAACATGGGCCAGCCCGATATATAATCCAAATGATGATGTGGAAAGGTGGCAAGCAGCCTATGATGCTAATCAAGAGGCGAAAACACTGTTGGTGCAAAACGGTTTTGGTCTTTACACGGAAGGGAATCTCGCGAATGGCGAGGCATGGGGCAATATGTGGTTTAAGGAGGAGGGAAATCCGGAAGCCATTATTGTTTTTGGATTCAACAATATGCCAAAAGGCGGAAATTTTACGAAAAACAGCGGCTGGGAACAAGCCATTAGACCCAGAGAAATTAGTGGTGGCGGTTCGGTGACCCCGACTAAACAAATAGTAGAAGCATTTCCGATGAAAGATGGGAAGCGCATCGATGATGCCTCTTCTGCGTATGTTTATGATGCGAATAAATTCTACAAAAATAGAGATCCAAGATTCTATAAATCTTTTGCGTATAACGGTGCAATCTGGCCGTTCGCTGGTGAAGAAGGATATCGGGTGTGGACCTATTCATGGAAAGAAAATGCAAACGGAGCATACAAATCGACGGAAACAAGAGGTGCAAACGGCAGTGGAATATACGTACGTAAAGCTTCCAATATAAACGCGAGCAACGCAATCAATAACTTCGAAGAAAGTGGAACAGACTTTATGGAATACCGCTTTGCGGAATTAGTTTTGAACATTGCTGAGTGTGCGGTTGGTATCAATCGTCTAAATGAAGGGTTGGAAGGGCTGAAGGCTATACGAGAGCGTGCAGGTGTGGAAAATAATGACGGTTCGTACGGCTTAGCTGCTGTTGCTGGGAATAGGGACAAGTTGTTCAAAGCAATCCTAGACGAAAGGAAAGTTGAACTAGCTTATGAAGGTAAGCGTTTCTACGATTTGAGACGTTGGATGCTCTTCGATAACGAGACCGGTATGAATACCCGTTTGGGAATTCCGGTACTTAATGGTACGAGACGGACGGGGTACAGGATAACTGTTCGTAATGAGGACGTGCCATTCTATAGCGCTGTAGATCCATTGTTGGGAGAGGCGGCTCCGCTGGTTAATAGAAACGCGACAAGTTATCCCGAAGGTATAGCGACATATGACGAATATGTTGATTATCTATACGATAATTATTTTTTAGTTGAAGAGCGAGACGATTTAGACCGTACAAATGTTTCTCCGGCTTGGACATTTAGGTGGTATCCGGAGTACTATTATTTTGGAATACATCAGGGCGTTTTAGAAGGATCTCCCTACCTCGAACAAACAAAGGGATGGAATAGCTTTGACGGTGCTGGAACTTTCGATCCGTTACAGTAAAGAACAAAGTTAAAAATCAGAAAACTCCTCGTTCCAAAAAGGGGCGAGGTGTTTTTGTTTATAATGTATTGCAAACCTTTTTATCGCGGGGGAGCTTGTCGTTTGCACTGGGGCAATTGGATAACGAATATCAGAAGGTTGCCATGGACCGCGTGGAAAAGATGGTCGAGAGAGTACAACCTGCTTTGGCCACCGATAAAAGGAATAACCATATGGGTTTGGATCCAAATAACGGATAAGACGCTGCCGCGATATCAGAATCTGGCTATGCCAACATAGAGATCTACCTGAACAAACTCGCTGCGAAGTAAAAACAACAGCTTGCTTACTATACGTCTCCTATATTGTCGCCGACTAATATAGGAGACGTTTTTGTTCGGATAATATGGTACAAATAGTCGTGAAGATATTATAGATAAATCGCCCGTCATCTCGCTAACTTTGATCTCACTGATATCAATTGGTAGGTGATATACCTAGATATTATCATTAAATTTATGTATATGAACAAAATATTTTCATTACTTGTGGTGATTATTGCAGTAGCCACTATACAAGAAGCAAGGGCACAGTACCCGAAAATACCGGCGGAAGTAAAGGCGGAAACCGATGAATTGATGCGGAAGGCACAGGAGCAGTCTGATCTCGCCTGGAAAAAAGCCTGGCCGACTATAGTACAATATGCCAAACAAGGGAAACCTTATATTCCTTGGGCTTCTCGCTTGACAGATTTACCGCAGGCGGAAATCCCAGCCTTTCCGGGAGCTGAAGGTGGCGGTAAGTACTCCTTTGGTGGCCGGGGTGGTAAGGTGATTGTGGTCACCAGTCTGGAAGATAACGGCCCGGGAACTTTAAGAGAAGCCTGTGAACAAGGAGGGCCGCGTATTATCGTGTTTAATGTGGCGGGAATTATTCGCTTGAAAACACCCCTGATGATTCGCGCGCCTTATGTTACCATTGCCGGTCAATCTGCTCCGGGCGATGGTGTTTGTGTGGCAGGGGAGTCCGTTTGGATCGATACCCACGATGTTGTTATCCGACACATGCGTTTCCGTCGGGGCGAAACCTATGTTGGTAGACGAGACGATGCCATCGGAGGTAATCCCGTTGGGAATATTATGATCGACCATGTTTCGGCCAGCTGGGGACTAGATGAGAATATGTCTATTTACCGCCATATGTATAGCCCGGGAGGAGACTATCCAGAAGTGAAATTAGGAACGGTAAATGTGACCATACAGAATAGTATTTTCTCGGAAGCTTTAGATACGTACAACCATTCTCTAGGGAGTACACTGGGGGGCGAAAATTGTTCCTTTATGCGAAACCTTTGGGCAAATAATGCTGGAAGGAATCCGTCGATTGGTTGGAACGGTATCTTTAATTTTGTGAATAATGTGGTGTTCAACTGGAGCCACCGTACCACCGATGGTGGCGACTATACCGCGCAATATAATATCATCAATAACTATTACAAACCCGGACCTGTAACCCCAGTGGGTAAAGATATCTCCCATCGTATTTTAAGGCCTGACGCAGTATTGTCGCGCTTGGATACCTTGATGTATGGCCGTGCGCATGTTGCCGGAAATATTATTGACGGTAATGCTGCAGTAACAGCGGATAACTGGAATGGTGGCGTGCAATTAAATGGTAAAGAAGGAAGCCTGAGCAAGGAAGAGGCACAACATTATTTAGCATTGATCAAATATGATAAGCCGTTTCCAATGCCGGAAATGACCATTTTGTCATCGGATAATACCTTTGACCACGTCATGGATAATGCCGGAGCAACGCTGCCCAAAAGAGATCCGGTGGATGAGCGTATTATTCGTACCGTGAAAACCGGTAAACCGGAGTACGCTGAAGGTTTAGACCCCGAGTCATTTTATCAGTTTAAACATAGAAGGCTTCCCGCTGATTCGTACAAACAGGGTATTATCACCGACGTCGCTCAGGTGGGGGGCTACCCCGAATATAAGGGTAAACCTTATAGAGATACCGACAACGACGGTATTCCGGATGACGTAGAAGTAAAAATGGGATTGGATCCTAAAAATCCAAATGACGCGGCTGAAATAACCGAATCAGGTTATGCTAACATTGAGCTTTACTTAAATGAATTAGCGTCAAAAGGATAAAGATGAAAATGAAGTCATGTATATCTAGCCTGCTTCTGATTTTCCCGTTTTTTTCTTTCGCACAATATCCGGTCATCCCCGATTCGCTGCAACAAATGGCAGATGCTCGGGAAAAGGCAGAGGAACAGCGCTTAGAGCAGGCATGGGAAATGGCAAAAGCTGTCATGGAGCAAGAAGGAAAGCCGTATATTCCCTGGGCGGCTAAACCCGAAGATTTACCGCAAGCAGCTATTCCGGCGTTTCCGGGAGCTGAAGGCGGAGGAGCTTATACACCGGGTGGACGTGGAGGAAAAGTATTTGTCGTAACCAGTCTCGCAGATAGCGGTCCAGGTACCTTACGGGAAGCTTGCGAAGCAGGGGGTGCGCGGATTATCGTATTTAATGTTGCTGGGATCATCAATTTGGAGAAACCCATCGTAGTTAAAGCACCTTATGTCACGATTGCAGGACAGACCGCGCCGGGCGATGGCGTCTGTGTGGCAGGAGAATCTTTTTTGATTGATACACATGATGTCATTGTGCGCTTTATGCGGTTCCGTCGGGGAGTGACGGATGTAACGCGGCGGGATGATGCGCTGGGAGGCAATGGTGTAGGAAATATTATCCTTGATCATATTTCCGCCAGTTGGGGGCTGGATGAAAATATGTCGATGTACCGGCATGTATACGACAGAACCGGCAAAAACTTAAAGTTGCCTACCGTGAACATTACGATTCAGAACTCTATCTTTTCGGAAGCGTTGGACACGTACAACCATGCTTTCGGAAGTACCATTGGGGGCTTGAACAGTACGTTTATGCGCAACTTATGGGCGTCGAACATTAGCCGTAACCCTTCTATAGGGATGTATGGTGATTTCGGATTCGTCAATAATGTAGTCTGGAACTGGTGGAATCGGAGCGCAGACGGTGGAGACCACCGCTCGGAATATAATTTCATCAATAACTATTACAAGCCGGGACCGATTACGCCATTAGACAAACCAATATCCTACCGGCTTTTAAAGCCAGAATCCGGTAGGAGCAAGGAAAATGCCGGGACGTTTGGAAAAGCGTACGTGCATGGAAATATCGTGGAAGGCAATCGCCGTGTCACGAAAGATAATTGGGATGGTGGTGTACAGCCGGCAGTGGACGGAGATCCTACTCCTTATTTGGCGAAAATCAAAGTAGACAGCCCGTTTCCGTTGTCTAATTTTGGCAAGATATTATCAGCAAAAAAAGCATATGATTATGTGCTGAAAAACGTTGGTGCGACCCTTCCGAAACGAGATGCGGTAGATGAACGTATTGTAAAACAAGTAAAGACGGGTAAGGTGTTCTATACAGAGCCTGTTGAGCCCGTACAGCCGTCGCCTTATGTAAAACGTCGGTTGCCGATGGATTCGTACAAACAAGGTATCATTACGGATGTCCGCCAGGTAGGTGGGTATCCTGAATACAAAGGTACTCCCTATAAGGATACCGACAATGATGGTATTCCAGATGAGGTCGAGATGAAGATGGGACTAGATCCAAATAACCCGAACGATGCTGCACAGATCAGTGATAATGGATACGCCCATATTGAGAACTACCTGAACAGTGTCGTTCCAAAGAAGACTGTTACACCTTTTTAACCACTTAAAGGCGCTTTTTTATTAGTTTAGTTTAGTTTAGTTAGTTTAGTTAGTTTAGTAGGCTGTTGCGATCGCAACAGCCTCTTTTAATGAACTCCCCGTGTTCATTTCTTTGTATAATGTTTGTGTAACCTTTACAGCGCTATAAATTCAACGCGTCTATTTTGGGTTCGTCCCGCTTCTGAGTCATTCGGAGACACAGGAACCGCTTCACCTTTTCCGAAGGTCTCTAACCTGTCTGCGGCGATGCTATGCGTCGACACTAATATCTCCTTGACGGCCGCCGCTCGCTGTTCGCTTAACGTCAGGTTTGTTTTATCATCTCCGACATTATCCGTATGCCCAACGATCTGCAAGCGTAATTCCGCATTTTCCAAAAGCAGATCAGCAACCGATTTTATAACGCCAAACGACTCTGGTTTTATGCGTGAAGCTCCCGTGTCAAACAGTATCCCGGTTGTGGTAAATGAACCATTTTGAAGAAGATGTTGGCGAGGCGGCACTAAGCCTTTCGCTATTTTGATGTTGCTGATGTAAATGCCGATTTGCTCATCCTTGTACGGACTACTTGCTAATTTGAAAAACAATTGATTAAACTCTCCAGCTTTTGCTACACCTTTTGGTGCATCATAGAGCTTATCCCCGTCAATCCAAATACGTAAACGTTCTTTCTGAACTTGGATAGCTACGTGTGCGATTCGTTGGTACCATGTTTCTACCTTTTTGACATCTTTTGCCGGACTGTTGAAGTACCGAATATACTTTTCATACGAATCCAAACTAAAGGTTCCCGAATGGGCATGCGGTGAGATGTTTACATAGAAGGACTTGTCGCCATTTTGTTCGTTGAGCAGCTTGTTTGATGTAGGAGGCTGTTCACCCGAAGCTAATAAGCCAAATCTAAACTCAGGAGCCATCCATCCCTGAAAGTCTATATCGAAGACCATATCAAATTCTACGCTAAAATCTTGGCCAAACCCTTGTTCATTACCGGACAAGACAACGCTTCGTTGTGCCATGCGTAACCATTTCCCTTCGATGTTATTTAAATTAACGATAACCGAACTGCCATTGCTGTTCCAGCCTGAAGGCAATTCCCCAATTGGATCGTCGGAAAAATTTGCCGCATATAGTATAGAATCGCCAGGAATGAAATCGTATTTGCTGTAAGATTGGAGCGGGTTGTTATTTTGTGGTTCAACAACATGTGTGTTCGTTGATTTGTCTTGCTGTATCGTTGTATCTTGTCCGTTGGCAGTAGAAGCCGATTCTATAGCTTTATCGATTCCTTTGGAAACAGCTTTGTCTGTTTCGTTTAGTATTTTATTCACGGCCGTGTTTTCTATCCTACCTTTTACTTTCTTCAATATTCCCTGAGAATAGAGCGGACTGATGACACATGCCGATTGTACGGCGACGACCAGCATGATTCTTGTCCATATCACTGTTTTTTCCATCTTAATATACTGTTAATAAGTTTTGATAAATCTACCTAAGTATATAGTTTACCAACTATTTTTTCGACAAACGGCTATTTTTGGCGTTCTATGTTGTTGTTTGATCGATAAAATATGCAGTGGCGTGTTATTAAAGTTTAAAAGTCACGCCAAGGTTCAATATTCCAGCACCGTAACCTATTTCTCCGAATGCGCCTACTTTTTCGGTAAACCAATATCTAGATCCAATATGTCCACCCCATAAGAAGCCACCGGCAGAAGCAGAAAAAGGAGCATCATCGTCTCCGTCCCA
Source organism: Sphingobacterium micropteri (assembly GCF_014692515.1). Classification (GTDB taxonomy): domain Bacteria; phylum Bacteroidota; class Bacteroidia; order Sphingobacteriales; family Sphingobacteriaceae; genus Sphingobacterium; species Sphingobacterium micropteri. The sequence continues at coordinate 295,215 of NZ_JACOIK010000006.1, forward strand.
TTTAACCGATGCAATATTATAGCCGAGCATTATTCCCGCGTAAGGATCGAATTTTGTTGAATTTACTTTCAGGTGGTACGACCCCCTCGCTGCGGCCAGGATATGGGTATACTTCCAATTTCCATAACCACCAAAAGATTCTTTTTCAGTTGAAAATGCGGCATATGCGCCCACACTAATCCGATCGGAAACAGCCTGCTCATAGCTCAGGCCTACGGGTATACCGAAGCCGCCAGCGATACCTACCCCTACATTAAGCATCTTGTCTCCTTTTTTAAAAGATTGCGCCGCGGAGGTTGTAGCGTATAAGATGCACGCCAATGTAATAAATGCAATGTTTTTAATCTTAGTCATGATTTGTTTAAGTTTTATTTTTTGTCAGGACAAAATTAGATGAAGAAAAAGATTGGAATTTACGTGCTACTACGGAATGCCAAAAAATCAGTATGACCGTCATATATGGTATCCGGCAAGGCGAAATTGCAGCATTGAAACAAGAACTGCTAGCGTATAAGTGATATGCTATAACCTAATACATCAATTCCTTGATGGCCGGGAGATAGTTTCGACTGACGTTCAGCTCTACATTATTGGGTAGCGTGATGAATGTTTTGTGAATGTCCTTATATAGTTCCTTTAGGTGATCCAAGTTCACGACGTATGATCGATGGACACGTAAAAATTGGTGAGGGTCAAGCCTTTGCATAAATTGACCTATTCCCTGTGTACTTAAAAAAGATTCGTTGTGAAGGGTATAGATCCATGTATAATCTTTGTCCGCTTTTAAATGCGTGATTTCGGAAACAGGGATACAGGTCAAACGATTTCCCTTTTCCACCAGAATACGTCGCGGATATAAGGTTGATTTCTTATCAAATGGATTCCCGACCTCGTTGTTCTTACATTCAAGTTTATGTAAGGATGCCTGTAAGCGTTTTGTGGTGAGCGGCTTGAGTAGATAGTCTACTGCATCATATTCAAAAGCTTTGGCTGCGTCGGCTGGCGTCTCAGAAGTGAGGATGACAGCGGGTGAATGTTCTGTTCTATCCAGTACCTCAAACCCATTGATGCCAGGCAGTCTCACGCTGATGAACACCACATCTGGCTGAAGTGCGTCAATATGCCGTAAAGCTTCCAGACCGTTACAGGCTTCCCAAAAAGTAGCGGGATACCGATTTTGCTTCACTTCATCAATAAGTTGCCTACGAAACAAACAATCTCGGTCCACAATAAGCAAAGTTTGTTTTCTCATATTTCGTTTATTACCAAGTTTCGTCAAAAATAGACGTCGAAGCAGTGATTTAGAACTGACAAATGTCAGAAAATGAAGTTCGTATAATTTTTGTTATCTTCGTCTTCATACAATTTGGCGGAGAATCGATATGCTTTTGCGACACCATTTTGAACACGTATGCGCTTTTGCTGGGAACTATAATATACACTTCACTCCTGATGAATTTGATATGATACGCACCCACACCAAATGTGAAGTCTTACCTGCGCATACCGTACTCATGGAACAAGGTAAAAAGGTGGATAAACTGTATTTTCTCAATCGGGGTATTGCAAGATTATACCGCGTTCATAATGGGGTGGATCACACACTGGGTATTGTTTCAAGCCATTATTTTTTATCCACGCCCTTATATCTGCAAAGTGGCGAGATTTCTACCTGTTCTCTGGAATCATTGAGTGAGATCGATGTGTTGATATGGGACAAGGAAAGTGCACTCTACTTGAAAAAACACATCCCAAAGATGGAAACTATGGATTTGGCCGTCATGGATACGCTACTCAAATGGTTGCAGGATATCCAGATCAATTCCATCTGTATGACGGCCGAAGAACGCTACGTTCATTTGATGGAGACGCAACCGCTTGTTATCCAGCAAGTTCCATTAAAGTATATTGCATCCTTTTTGGCCATACATCAAGACAGTTTAAGCAGAATTCGTAAAAATTTGACGCAGCGGAGTTAAATAAGACCGCGGAGATAAGCTTCTTTAACAAGTCCCGCGGTCGTCTTTATATTAAGCTTTTGATTGAGGCTGTGTCGGTGAGATTCCACGGTACGGACACTAAGGAAAAGCTTGTCGGCAATTTCCTGATTGGAATATTCGTTTGCTATCAAAGCCAGAATCTCAAGTTCCCTGTTGGTGAGCTTAACGTATGCCGTCGCTTTTCTGCCATGAATAGATTGCTGTAGGATCTGTTGTTCAATCTGCTTATCGATGTACTGTTCCCCTGCTGCCACCGTTTCTATAGCCTGAAGAAGCGACTCTTTTTCTGTGCCCTTAAGTAAGTAGCCCATGGCACCATTCCGCATCATTTTTCGGACGTATACCACGTCGTCATGGTTAGTTAGCGCAATCACGGCAAGCTTTGGATATAAAATAAGGAGCTTTTTACAAAGATCTATTCCGTTTGTATCGGGCAATTCGATGTCCAACAACAGTACATCCGGAGTTTCTTCACTTAATTTCTGTAATAAATCGGCACCGTCTTGAGCGGTGAAAAGGACCTGGTACGCCGGTTCATCTTGTAGCATTTTTAGAAGTCCATTGATGATCAAGGAGTGATCGTCTATTATGCCAATAGTTATCATATATGCTGATGTTGTTTCTTGTACAAAAGAAGAAAGAATGGAGACGATATTTTACCGTATTAGTACGGAAAACATCGTATCGTATCCAATACGTTTAAAGATCAACAGTCGCTTTGTCCAAAGATGCGGTCATAGGGCAGTCAATCTCGATAAATACAGAAGTTCCCTGTCCGATACAAGATCGAATATCGATGTTGCCCTGCAGTGACTTTACACGATTATTCAAATTGTGAAAGCCAATACCATTGGCCCAAAGGGTTTCGGTATCGAATCCTGTCCCATTATCTTCAACGGTGATCAGTAAGCGTCCCTGTTCTTCGCTGAGTTGAACAATTCCTTCAGTAGCTTGTGCATGTTTCAATATATTGGTCACGCATTCTTGGATGACACGATAAATGGTTAGCTGAGAACCCTTGTCTAATTCAGGAAGCTCGCCCATGACGTAGCAATGCATCTGGAAGTCCGGTTTATTTACCCTTTGGCAAAACGATTGAATGGCGTAGCCAAGTCCTTCCTCGAGAATCATTTCTGGCGCAAGGTTGTGGGAGATATTCCGTATCTCGCGCACGGCTATTTCTATCAATTGACTTACTTCTTGGAATGTCGTACGGGGGTCGCTATGTTTCGTCATTGCGTTGATTTGTAGGCTTGCTGCTGATAAGATACTGGCTACACCGTCGTGCAGTTCCTTCGCTGTCCGTTCCCGTTCCCGTTCTTCACCTGCTAATTGTGCTTCGATCAGCTTCTTTTGCAATTCCGTAGATTGAGCCTTTCGTTTTTGTCTATTTAATAGTCGTATGGCGACCAATCCGAATACCAACAAAAATATCGAAAAGATAAAGATAATAAACCATTTATTCTGACGGTCGAGTTCGGCAGCCTGCTCGACGATCTTGAGGTCTCGTTCGACGATCTGCTTTCTATTTTGAGCCGTTTCATATCGTACTTCAAGTTCCTGTATCGTTTTTTGTGTTTCTTGGCTCTGTAGCGAATCCTTTAGCTGTGCATGCTTTTTGTGAAAATTCAGCGCCTGCTTATAGTCGCCAAGCGCTTCGTTGATGTCGGCCCCATCTTTATACAAATCGACAAGCTGCGGTGTTGCCAATTCCGTTGTCGCTAGTTTAAGAGCCATTTCGAAATATTCTTTTGCGGCTTGTGCACTACCTATTTCTTTAAATATACGCGACATCCCTGAAAGTGTGTAAACCTCATTTCCGGGAATCGATTTCGGGGTGATGGCCAGCGCTTTAGCAAATGTCTCGAGCGCCAATGGATAATGCTGCTGCATACGGTATACCTCGGCCAGATTATTCAGTGCCTTGATTTCCATCTGTAGGTCACCATAGGAGCGTCCTATGGATAGATACTGTTTCCCATGATGTACAGCGTCGGCCAATTTGCCTGCCATGGCCTCCGCAACCATCACATTGACGAGGCTGTTGCCCATAGATATCGTGTCCTTTAACTGCCGAGCTATTTCATAAGACTGCCACGCATATTCCAGACCTTTGTCGAGATCTTGGAGATCCAGCAATAGGGAGCTCAAATTATTAAGATATTTTCTTCTATCAGACAAGTCCTTGTGTGTTGGATGTTTGATTTCGTTGGAAATTTCCAGCGCACGGATCAGGTTGTTTGCAGCTTCTTTTAATTGTCCTTTGGCCTGATGCTGTAACGCGATATTATTGTATGCTGCAGCCGCCTTCGGACGATTGTTTAGACGTAAGCTTATGGTTAGGGCGAGTTGAGCATATTCCATAGCCTCCTCAAATCGCACTTGATCGTATAGAAATACACTGTAATTGCCAGCGAACAATAGCTTGCCCGATTCTGAGTTCAATTGATCGGCAAGTTCGCCAGCTTGTTTGAAATAATATTCAGCGGAATCCGGGAGCCTCTCCTTCTGTTTTTGTTTCGCGATTTCCACTAAGTGCGTAATTCGAGAAGTATCTTGCTTCCCTATGAAAGAGGAAGTTTCGGACGGTAACGCGATAAAAAGAAATAAACAAAGTGTGTACATAGGTATTCTGGTAATATCCTGATTAAGTTGAAATATAGATCGTTTAAATTTTTCTGCACATCTCTTTCTACTAAAGTTTTTATTCATCGACCAAGTGTATCAGCGAGCGACTAAGATACAATGGAATTTTGATGCAGGACATCCGTAGCAATACGGAAAATTTGTGAATAGGCTTTACTACAGTTCTTTTCGGGTTAATATCCTCCTAGATTCGCAAAAAAAATTATGATGAAGAAAATTGTATTCATTCTTATATCAGGTTTGTTATTATTGATATTGTTTTCCTGCAAGCGGGACGAACATCAGGAGCCGGAGGAACCCACGTTTCCCTTTATGAAAGTGGGTAACCAGTGGAACTATAGGCTGATAACCGAAGCAGGGGAGACGGAGATCAGTTATATGATCGCAGATAAAACGAAACAAAACTACTTCAAGGTATTGTTGAATTTTGTAGGTTCAGAACTGCCTGCAGTGGATCATTTTTGGTACGCCGATCAACAGACTTTTACGATGGCAACGGAGTGGCCGGACAGTGACCTCAAATTTACGATGTTAGAGAAGGCGGCCAAAGTTGATGACCGTTGGGAATATTTTGTTCCGGCACCTTTGAATCCAGAGAATGACGATCTTTCAGGTACGATCACCTATGAAGTAATAGCGGTTAATGCTACTACGATAGCCATTGGAAAGACGTTTACGGATGTATATAAAGTACGACACACGGCGTCGTCCCATCCGCAATTTTATGCGGACTATTTCATTAGTTTGTCCTCGGGAATCATAAAAATGGAGGGAATGGGATATGTGCGGATAGATGATGACGAGATTGCATATTTTCCGCTAGAATGGCAATTAAAATCGAAGAACTTTTAATGTTTTTATATCAATTTAATGAACATCACGCTATTTTACAAGCTGTTTATACTGGGACTGATTGCCATATCGTTCAATTCCTGTCGATTGGATTTAAATGATAGTAGCACCTATCCGGCGATAGATCAGCAAAAGATAATTTTACATCATTATTCCGTATACGGACTGCTACCTGTATCACAGGCCTATACGGATGCTGTGCTGAGGGAGTCAGAAAGGGGTTGTTTCAAACCTGATCGATCATTTATAAATGGTGTGTTGGCTGCTGTGACATTAGGTATATATACGCCGAATGGAACGGGTAACTAGTAATGAAAGGCTTCAGAATATTAATAGGTCGTACAGCGGTGATATGCATACTAAGCAATATTATACTGACAACATCACTCACGTTAATGTTGATAAGCGCAGTTGAGATAGTCAATACACTGTATTTTAACCAGGGAAACCTTAATTCCTATGGAACGGGCTTTCTTATTGGAAATGTTTTTTTGTTTTTTGTGTCCACGTTGTTAAGTTATAAGTTGGCAAAATCTATACATAAAAGATCCTGATTAGATCGTTTTGCGCTGTTAGCGTGCCTTTCCGGGTTTTCTTAAAAAATTCGTATCTTGCAGTAGACACTAATTATGAACTGGAAATGCCGGAAAAAAACTTGATTCATGTATGGAAGGAAACCCTATCGTCCAAGCCCGTTACTCGGGAAACGTTCAAAGGGATGCATCTCACTGCATTGCATCAGGCAACCCAGCAAAAACTGGACGAGTATCTGTTGTGTGTCCGGTTTGAACTCCACGATTTTATTCTCTGTGAACATGTCTTGTGGATCACTCTATTGTTTTTATGAAGAAGTTGGTTGTTCGGGTAAGAAAATCCACTGTTTTCATCCGAAAGCTAACTATCCTCTTAGAAGAATGAGCTGTTATATGTTTTTAGTTAACTGTTTTTCTTTTCCTATTAGTTGTCCTACGAGAACGACTGTCTCTTTTTGCCCGGTAGCTACCTACTCAGACAGAACAGCTAACGCTATCTGTACAAGCGTTAGCTGTTTTGTTAGAAAACTTAGCTGTTTTTCCGAAACTGTTAACTCTTCTATCCTGTGTCTGTTCTGCTGGTTTACCTTAAACAATGGTTCTTTGATGGCATAAATGCTGTTTTTATAATGAAAATCTGTTGAAATAGTATTTGTAAAGGTTCGTTTTTTCGCCAGAAAGTTTTTCGGGGTACCCCTAAAATTGGCGAAAACACGAACCTTTTGCCTGCTTTTGTGCCGCATCTTTGTACTGTACGTACGAATCGAGTAATTCATAAATTTTAAAACATTAAAAAAGAAAGAAATGGCAAAACCAATCTTTAGAAGCAAGAACGCAACGGAGTTATTGCGTTATGCAGAACAGATCTTTAAAAAGATGACAGAGAACGCGGACATGTTTGTTGATCCGGTTCCGGATTTAGAAACGTTGGAAAGCAGACTATCCGCCTATCGGGCTGCTTTTGCAGAAGCCTCGTTTCGTGATCAACGGGCGGTTATCCTGAAGGGGCAGGAGGGTGAACGGCTACAGGAGATCGTCTATCGCCTTTCCCACTATGTGGATGCGGTGGCGCAGGGTGACCCCGGTATCATCGTAGCGGCAGGATATCAGCCCTCCGAGAGTACGGGCAACCGTATCGACCGGACACCTAAAGCTGAAAACCTACGTGTATCACATATACAGGTGGGATTGGGTATCGTCCGCGTACGGGTAAAACCCTGGAAACCGGCCAGGCTTTACCGTTACGAGTACCGTAAAAAGGGCTCGGAAGAGTGGACGGGCATCCTGCACAGTAGTTCAACGGTAGAATTGCGCGGGCTGGATAAGCTGCAGGAATACGAATTCCGGGCATCCTACATCGGCCGGGACATCGAGCCAAATTTTAGTGATACCATCACGGCGCTTGTTGTCTAGCAAGGCAAAGGGGAAAGTCTCAGAACGGGGCTTCCCCTTGCTTTCAGATTTAGATTTTAACTCCTTATCTTTATAACAATTAAAAAATTATGGAATTATAACCCAGTCCCATCCTCTCCGCACGATCACGCTACGGTATGACCGCTCGAAACTAGCACCGGAGTTCGAAACACTGGCGCTGCAATATTTTCAGGAGATGCACGACCGCACTTGGGAAATCAAGCAACGAATAAACAACGCGAGGCTCCAGATACCAGCGTTCAACATCCAGGTGGAGGAACTGGACGCCTTGCTAACGGAAGCCAAAGGGAAATTTAAGCACCTCGAAATGGCCTATGAGACAAATCCGTACAAGGACACGATCCGTGTGCAGCTGAAGAAGCTATTGGCTGCTATAAATACATTTTTGGAAAGCTTCGTGCCCAAACTGGTAACACTGACAGAGAATTATTACGATTATGATGATTATACCTTTGCACAGGATAAATGGAGGACGGAAACCGCTCATCCGCAATTCCACAAAATCTTTGCGCATTACCAGGACTGTTCCGTGGATATGGTTTTCTTTGACGCGGATCTGGACGATTTTAGGGGTATACTCAGCTTTGTAAAAAAACAAGAGGGGAAATACTACGAGGAAATGGATACACTCATCGATGATTATACAGATCTTAACGAGCAGTTGGCCGATTTTTTTGAGGCTGTCGAGAAATTCGATGAAGGGTTAATAATGGGTGGTTGAAATCAATAGCATAACATCATATTAGGGGACTATCCGAGAAGCAGGATGGTCCTTTTTTGTTTTGCTGCACAACTGATTCGCTATCGGCGGGGCAAGATTACAAAACGCCGGAAAGTCGGATATGGTAATATTTCACAATAAAAAGGTAATGGGCTATAATATTTACGATGTGTTTATTATCAATTTTGTTACAACGACTAGCGATTATATATTTAGTTATAGCATGTTTGTAGTAGTACATGTGTAGAAGGGAGAAAAGGATTAGCATTATAAACGTTTTTTTAGTACTAACTAATAGAGGAATCGTAACTGAAAATCGTAAAGATTAAGAAAAATAATAAGAGTCGCGCATAGTGTCTTTTGTACAATATTGGCAGTTCGGGATATAGTCAATACGTATTCCGATGGTAAATTATCGACTATCTTGTTGGGATGGTTCTTGATTATGGCATGTTGTCGCTATGTGGTTGTGGATTAATTAAGGGAATGTAATTTAATAACCTAAAGTATAATTTAATTAATAACAAAAAACCTAAAAAGATGAGATATAAAAACTTTATGGGTAGTGTATTTTCGATTGGCAGGATGTTTTTTCTCTTTCTGTTTGTCGCGTCCATTTACGCGTGTAATAAGGATGCAGCGCCAGGTCCGCCGACGAGTTTGACACAGATGACAAGTGGTATTACCATTGAGCATGCAGACACATCTCTTGTACTGAAGTGGAGCCCCGGGATAGCCGCTTGGGAAGGTGATGACCGTCGAGCTGAGGTGTCCTATCAAGTCCAGATCTCTACAGATCCTACCTTTAGCGATGCGAGTCAGAATTCGCTTGATTTAGAAACCGATTCCACATGGTTTTTTCTTGGTGACGAGGAGATCACGCCTTTGCAGGAATACTATGCTCGTGTACGCACGGTGAAGAATACCGGTACAGGTGCTTCTGGGTGGATAAACACACCGAGCTTTCAGCTAAAACCTATAGATCTCTTCCGGCCAATTAAAGTATGGAATCTGACGGATGAAGCCGTTATTTTGGGCTGGGCGACGCACGGTGAACTGAATACCTTGGTAGTGGAAACTGCTGAGGGTACGGATAAGCAGGAATTCAATGTAAAAGACGCCGGCTCGCTCTCCAAGCTAATAGAAGGATTATCATCTGGGAAAAACTATGTAGCGAGACTCTTTCGTCATGATGACAGACCATTAGGTGTGTTGGAATTTACGACGAAACCTACGGTGGAACAGGCAGGTTATATCGATTTGCGTGCTTCTAGTGACCCAATGATCTTGCAAAACACCTTGAATACGGTGCCAGCCGGAAGTACGATTGCATTGAAGAGAGGGATGACCTACACCATTACAGAAACCTTCAAGCTTGATCGTGATGTAACGATAACGAGCGAACCGGGCTTCGGTAATCAGGCACGTATACAGATGTCTTCTTCTTTTGACGTAGCGGAAGGATCGCAGATTAACTTGATCAAATTCGAGGATGTGGAAATAACAGGAGAAATAGCAAGTACTTATGCCTTCAATTTATCTCCGGCCTCTACCATTAAGAAAATTGAATTTGAAGCTTGCCGGATATCGGATCAAAGAGGTGTGGTGCGTTTAAAAGATGCAGGATCGAAAATCGTGGAAGACTTTGTGATCAACAATTCTATTGTCCAGAATATCGGAAATTATGGACTGCTTGCCCCCGATCATGTGGATGGTACTGTAAACAATATCCGCTTGACAAACTCTACTATTATCAATGCAGAGTGGATTGTCCGATATAATAATTCGGCGGTTAATCATTTGAATACTATGATAATGGAGAATATGACCTTCTTCAATGCGCCACATAGTAATCGATTCATTATTGATATGCAACGGACAGGAAGTACGATCGGTAGCTTTACCGCTCGCAATACGCTATTTGGCTATACGGCAGGAGGGCGTTCGTTTAATCGGTTTGTGCCGAATTCGGTTTCCGCAACGAATAACTTCGTTACGTCTGAAGCGATCTGGGGCACCTCGGCGACTCAGGGATTGGCAGCAGCAGGTATCGTGCGCTATTCAGCGACTTCAGAGCAGGTTTTTGCCGCGCCGGATAAGACTAACTTCGCCAATAGCGATCTGACCATTATCGATGCTGCGTTGTTTACTGTCGGTGATCCGCGTTGGAGACCCTAAGTGAAGAGAAGAATAATAGAGATGAAACCTATTTTTAGAATGAATAAACTTAAAATGAAGTATATGAAGAGTCGTGCTGATATGCCCCAAGTTGTTCTAAGGGGAACACGAAATGTGCTGCTGGCCTGCTTGCTAGCCACTCCTTTTGTGGGAGTGGAAGCAGCCGATATACCTGTTCGAGAGCTGACGAAAATCGAGAAGCTTGTCAACATAACAGGGAAAGTTATCGATCAAGATGGCAACCCGGTCGCTGGCGCCACCGTTTTGGTAAAAGGAACAAAGTCGGGGGTACAGACGGATAAAGATGGTGTATTTAGGATAAATACGCCTGAAGGAAATACACAGCTGGTCGTGAGCTTTGTTGGTTACAAAGTGCAAGAAGTCAATGTTGGTGGAATGACTAGTATCACCATTACATTGGAATCCAGTGATGCGATTGAAGAAGTGATTGTAACCGGATACGGTACGCAGAAGCGATCCGAAATTGTGGGATCCGTGGCGACGATAACAGGAGAGGAGCTGATGGATATTCCGGCACCAAATATTGCCGGGGCCTTACGAAACCAAATCGCCGGTGTAGGCGTGAGCGAAGTCTCTGGTCGACCAGGATCGCGTATCTCCTTAAACATCCGTGGGGCGACGACGAGTGAAGCTGGCGCTTCCATCAACGCGACATCTGAACCATTGTATATTGTCGACGGGATTACCGTGGGCGCTGATGTGTTCGATGCGTTGGACCCTTCCATGGTGGAAAATATTACCTTCTTAAAAGATGCATCTGCAGCCATCTATGGGGCAGCTGGTGCGAAAGGAGTAGTTCTTGTTACAACCAAGAGAGGAAAGCAAGGGAAACCGAGTATATCTTACAATGGTTACCTCGGAATTACCGATGCCGCGCGAAAACCTGATTTTTTAACAGCCTATGAATTGGCGCAGTTCCTGAACGAAAGCGCATTTGTAGGGAATAAACGAGCAAGTGAAATGTTTTCAGAGGCTGATTTGGCCTATTTGAGGGGCTTAGATGCGGAAAGTTGGTACGATCAGCTGTGGAAACCGGCAGTGATGCAGCGGCACAATCTAAATATTTCCGGTGGCGGCGAGCGTACGACCTTTTTTGTGGGCGGAAGTTTTCAGAATCAGAACGCTAATTATGCCGGGATGAAAAATGACAAGTATTCGTTGCGTAGTGGCTTGACGACGACTATCGTGGAAGGATTAACCGCGGATATTGCTTTTAACCTCAATCATAATATTCGGGAAAGCCAGAACCAGATTGGTAATGAAACCGATGCGGATTTCTACTCCAAACTGATTGCAACCCCGGATTGGGTTCCAATGTATATCAATGGGCTTCCGGTAAATATTAATGGTCAGAGCAGCAATCCTTTAGCCGTTCTTAACTCGGGCTATCTGCAAACAAGCAAGTCGCAGGATTACAACATCAATGCTAGCTTGAACTGGGCGCCTTCCTTCCTAAAAGGCTTTTCCGCAAAACTGCAGGTTTCGCAAAGAGGAGGGAACAGTAGTGGCGAACAATATGTGCCGCCTTATCGGTTGTGGAATTTTCAGCGTATGGGCAACAACGGTGAATTATACTCCAATAGTTTGGTTGCATCGGGAAATCAATATAATGAAGTGCTCCCTAAATCAAGTTCTACGTTGGACGCGAGTTTAGGTAACACTAGTGGCTATCAGGGATTTGTTACGTTGAATTATAATGGAACTTTCGCCGATCATACGATAGGTGTGGTTGTAGGAGCGGAACAAACGGTGTCGAACAGCGATAATCTGTCCGTTCGTTGGCTGAGCCAGGCGATTCCAGATAAGATGGACTATTGGGCATTTGATTTACACGATCGTCCAGGCCGTTCTATAGGCGAAATGACCAAGCGCTCAGGTTTTGGACGTTTGAGCTATGATTATAAGAAAAAATACATCTTGCAGGTGGTAGCACGTCTGGATGCTTCGTCCAACTTTGCGCGGGGCGACCGCTGGGGTTGGTCGCCAAGTGTCGGCGCGGGATGGATCGTGAGTCAGGAAAACTTTTTCAAGGACAATGTGGACTTTGTAAATCACCTGAAACTGAAAGTAAACTGGGGGATTACGGGCGATGACCGGGTTACGGATCGTCTGTGGCAGGAACGCTATAGTGTCGATATAAATAACGGTTATATGTTTGGTGAGGGGAACTACGGTGTAGGCCTTAATCCCACTGACTATCCCAATTTGCTCATCACCTGGGAGAAGAAGCGTTCCTTTAACTTCGGGATTGAAACTACGATGTGGAACAACCGCTTAAACCTGAGTGCAGAGTTCTTTCAAAACAAAGTGTTTGACGGATTTGACCAAGGTGTCGATCAAACAAATCCGCTGTACTCAGGTTTGATTGCACCACCGGTAAACTACCGCGAAGCTTATAACTGGGGTTCGGAATTTACCATTGGCTATAATACCCGTATTACAGACGACTGGAGTATCAATGCCGGCATGAACTTCGGCTGGGGGAATTCTGTCGTAACCAAGATGCTGTATAATCCGAATGCGTTTACAGAGCGAGATCGGACACATAACGATTGGTTAGGGACTAAATTTGGCGTGGATCCGCGGAAATACAATACAAATAACATCGGATATCTAACAGAGGGGATGTTTCGTACACAGGAGCAACTGGACGCTTTTATGGCCGAAAACCCGAACTATACCATTAACGGTGATGTGCCACAGGTGGGCTGGATGATCTATAAAGATACCAATGGGGATGGCGTGATTAACTTTCTAGATAAAGACATATTGTTTGATCGTACCACACCGGTATTCTCCACGGGAATCAATCTTGGTGTACGTTACAAAGATTTCAGTTTAAGAACGAACATCATGGCCCGTTTTGGCGGAAAGGTATTTGTGGACAGCCGGGCGAGGACTAAACCGAGTTACAACACCAATGTGCCGATTTTCTGGCGTGACCGCTGGTCACCAGATGATCCGATGAACGGCAAGTACCCAAGGGCCGACGATCCGTATATCAATGACGCGGCTGATATCTGGGCGCTAAACGGAACAACTATCCGCGTGAACAACATGACGTTGAGTTATGCAGTGCCATCAAATGCAGCTCGTCGTATAGGTTTGTCAAACGCAAGGCTATTGCTGACGGGCAATAACCTTTGGACCCTTGTCAATCCGTTCAGCTACAAGGATCCTTATAGCTCCCAGGTGTATAATTACCCGATCGTACGGACGATATCGGTGGGTTTGAGTGCTAGTTTATAAAATTAATACGAAGAGACATGACAAAGAAAATATATACAAGGTTTCGGAAAGGCTTCATGCTGGCAATATCTTCTGCCGTACTGCTTTCCTGCAACAACGACGACTTTTTTATCCTGCCCGATAGGGGAGGATTGGATGCTGAAGGCTTATGGAATACCGAGGGTGCTGTAAATATGCACCTTAATAAAGCTTATGAATTGATTATTCCTCGGTTCCCCTATCAGACGATTCCCTCGCGCTTCGATATTCACCTGGTCAGTGACGAAAACTTCTTGGCATCCGATGGTGGACACGGTGCGCGGGCCATGGGAATTTTCGGCACGGAGCTGATCAATCACGATGTGTTTTACGTCGGGAACCGTTATACGCAAAACTACCTAGATAACCGTTATATGGATATTGCCCGCTGCAACAACGGGATTAAATACCTACCGGAGAGTACGATTGCCGATCATATCAAATACCCGATGTTGGGGCAGTATTATGCGTTGCGGGCAATGGTTTATCTGGAGCTAGTAAAGGTCTACGGTGGAGTACCGCTGGTACTAGAACCACAGGATCCCGACAATGTGATGACAGATGGTCGGTCTAGCGCCCGTGCCTGTTTTGAACAGATTGTAAGTGACCTCGATAATGCCATGACGTATCTTAAAGATGTAACATGGGGAGGGAGCGAATGGGGACGTATAACCTACGAAGCCGCCGCCGCATTGAAAGGCAAGGCGTTGTTATATTGGGCCAGTCCACAGTTTAATCCACTGGATGATCCCAAGCATCCGCACGATGCGTCACGCTGGCAGGAGGCGCTTGTAGCGAATAAAGAGGCGTACGATATCGGTTTGGCATCGGGACGCCGTCTGGTAGAGGAATATGGCATGATCTTTCAGACCAAGGGGGCTTCGAATCCCGAAACGTTAATTTCTCGTCCTTATTCCAATACGGAAGCGCGGCGCGGACATGATGAGGAACGGAGATCGCGGCCGAGATCAGAAAGCCAGAATGGATCACCCTTTAGAGGCTATCAACCTACCGTGAAACTGCTCCGTGCTTATCCGATGAAAGATGGAAACCGTATCGACGAGTCAGGTGATTATACCTTCAATGAAATACTATTCTGGAAAGATCGAGATCCTCGTTTTGAAGCGACCATGGCTTATAACGGTAGTGTATGGGAGTTGAGTGGTAAGGAAGGGCGTCGTCAGTGGAACTATGAGGGAGCATCGAATGGTGGAGACTTGGAAAGTGCCAATTGGGCCGTTTACTGTAAAAAGTTTACTACACCAGATTTGGCTGAAGCCTCCGTTCCATATAATGATGGACGAGGAGGAAGTGGTATGGACTGGATCGAAATGCGTTTTGCAGAGGTGATGTTGAACCTAGCGGATTGTGCTAATGAAACCGGTGATATGGCGACGGCAAAAGATATGGTACGGCAGATCCGTGATCGTGCCGATATTGAACAAGGTAGTAACGATTATGGGTTGGGTCGGATTGCCAGTAAGGAGCAAATGCGTGAATTGCTCCTCAATGAACGTATGATTGAGTTTGCTTTCGAGAACAAACGTAATGCTGACCTGCGCCGCACCCGAAACTGGTCTAAGCTAAGCGGTGAATTTTTGGAAGTTTACCAATTACAGGTGTTCGGCATTAATAATGACGCTAGAAGGGACACGATTGCAAAATTACAAACTGTTGTTAATGAAACAACCGGAGAGCAATTCCGCGATCGTCTGGATCTGAATGATGAGGAAACCTATCTGAAGTATTTTCAACCTCACGTCGCCCGGCCGCAGGAAACCAACTTTAGGGCAATCTTTATCCCGGAGTACCACAATTTCTATACCTTCCATAACGACTTTGTACGTCGGGGTGTGAACATCGAAACCACGATCGGATGGGAAGGCGGAACCTTTGATCCTCTAGATGATTAAGTATCGAGATAAGAACCCATGGAAAAAATTATATAATAAGAAAGATGATGAAAATAGCAAGATGGATCCCTCTCTTTGCGATACTATTGGCCTTTGTAGCCTGCAAAAAAGAGTCGGAGAATATATTTACGATGTTTGAGGACGTCAAGGTCACTTTTCACAATAACAGTGAATATGCGATTGTAGAAGATGCTGTCGTCAATGATGGCGATAGTGTACATATTTACTTTACTATTACCTCGGCTAAAGAGGATATGATGTCGGTAGTGGTAGACAGTACTAACGGTACCGGGACGTGGTCGCAGCGTTCGATACCGATATCAGAAAGCGACCGCCGTTCCTATTCCGGCGTCGTCAAGTTTAAAATGCAACGCGATGGGAAAATGACTTTCCGTTTTTATGCGATGAATGAGAAGAATGTGTATATAGGTGATGGGTATACATCAATTACGGTAGATGCTAGACCCAGCTATAATCTGTTCGCCGACCGACGGTTATACGCGCCTGTTGAAGGAGAAGACTACCCAAGCTTTTTGTCACTCAGTACGGGGAAAACCTACAGCTATAGTGAGGCTGCTGCAGTATCAGACCAGATAGACTTCGGAATTGATACGATATTTGATAGCAGACCAGGGAACACTACTTTTTTGGTTTACAATTTATATGCATTGACTGTGGATGAGTATCCGGTGCCGTACTACGATGTTTCGGGCTGGACAAAGCGTGAGACCAAGTTTAGTGCGCCCGTGTCGTCTTCAAATTCACGGCAGTTCTTTACCCAAACATTGGTGTCGTCCAGCAGAATCGAAACGGAGGCAATGAAGCAAACGATTGATAAAGAACAGACAAACGGTGTAGAATATAATTCCGGAGGAATGGTGGCGACGCAGATTATATACTTCCAGACACCAGAGGGTAAATATGGGGCAATGTATGTCAACCAAGCCACACGCGACCAGCAAAATAGGCAGTACGTAAGTGTTAATATCAAAATCCAGAAGTAAAATCAGCATACATAACATACAGGTGAATCTAATCCGAGCATGTTATTTTACATGCTCGGATTTTTTATATCCCTACCGCTGAACAACAACACGGACTCAAAAAAGCAAAATAGGGAGGATAATCGCTTGGGTAATATCTTGAAATAACGCGTAAAAATGGTATAATAAATAATACACAAACCTGCCTATCTTTAACTAATTAAATCGCTAACGCTTTAAACATCAGTTTTTAAACCTCATTCGCAGTTTAAATGAGTTGAAGCATAGTTGGCCAAAAGGTGAGTAATTACCTATTTAAAATCTGAACAGTATGTCTATAAAAAATATAGTTTCCCGTCGACTTGCCTGTGGATTAGCGTTTTTTAGCCTATTTTCAGCACAAACAGTTTGCGCCCAGCAAAAGCCGGTGGTGAAAGTGGATCTTAACGAAAGCAGCCGCCGAGTTACGGAGACGAACGAAGTTGGTTACGCCTCGTGGCAGGTAAAAGCCAGTATGTCTGATACCTTCACACAAGGCAATATAAAAGTAACGTTTACAAAGATAGGGAGCGGAAGCGGTGAGCTGGCGTCCGAATGGTACAAAACAGGTATGGGGTCGCCTAACTTTGCCTATTTGGTTTCCGACGGACTCACGCTAAAAGATGGAGATGCCGCAGGAAAGATTGAGATGCGAATCAGTGGGCTGCCGGAAGGTAAAAATACCCTGCTGACGTATCATAACATCCCCCACAGCCCGGAAGGCAATACATTCAGCCCTATCGTGATTTCGCATAAAGGTAAAAAGCTAACGGTGCAGCCGAGCGTGAGGGCTCTCAGAACGGCGGACGCTGTAACCGCTTATACACATCTGGATGTAAAACAAGGCGAAGATGCAGTTGTCGTATTTGAGGCCGGAGACAAAACAAACGCTGTTATCAGAGATCTCATTATCAGTGCGTTCGAAATCAACACGCCTGATGCCGCGAAACAGGCGCATTCGCCATCACCAGGCAATGCCGATGAACACGTGGAATCAAAAGGCAAAACCTTGAAACTGACTTGGGAATCCGCTCCCGGTGCGACGAAACGTGCGGTCTATTTTGGTTTGGATTCGACCAAGGTGGCTGATGCGACGCCTGATTCTCCCGAATTCAAAGGGGAGCAAAGTGCAACTGAATTTGTGACAGGTGACCTTTACAGCATGGATACGTATTACTGGCGGGTAGACGAGATAACCGGTGAGGGAAAAACAAAGGGTGACGTCTGGTATTTTCGGCCAGCACAGCTGGCGTTTCCAGAAGCGGAAGGATACGGCCGATATGCGCGTGGAGGCCGTGGTGGAAAAGTAGTTGAAGTCACCAATCTGAACGATAGCGGCCCCGGGAGTCTGCGAGAAGCCGTAGAGGACCATACGGGGCCAAGAACCATTGTCTTTGCCGTATCGGGTATTATCCACCTGAAATCCCGTCTCGTTGCGAATCAACCTTACGTGACCATTGCCGGACAGACCGCGCCGGGTAAAGGCATCTGTATCGCCGGTGCACCTTTTGGATTCACGGGGAATGACGTCGTGGCACAGCATCTGCGTGTTCGCTTAGGTGCGGGGAAAACCGCTGACGGCATGGGCCTGACCGGTGCAAATTACAGCATTGTCGACCATTGCTCGATCAGTTGGACAATCGATGAGGCTTTCAGCTCACGGGGGGCAAAAAATATTACCTTACAGCGGACGTTAATTTCCGAAGCGTTGAACTCGGCGGGGCACAGTAAATATGAAAAGGGTAAAATGCATGGGTATGCCGCCAGTATTGGAGGAGATGTAGGAAGTTTTCACCACAATCTATTGGCACATTGTTATGGCAGAAACTGGAGTCTGGCCGGCGGTTTGAATGGTGACGGATTTTATAGCGGTAAACTGGACCTTCGCAACAACGTCGTATATAACTGGGGCGCGCGCGCTACAGATGGTGGAGCTCATGAAGTCAATTTCGTAAACAATTATTATAAGCCGGGTGCAGGAACAACGCAGTTCTTCGCTTTCATCGGTGATCATGAAAATGTCGGAAAAGGTATGCAACGTTGTTATTTCAAAGGAAATGTGATGCCTGGACATTTTGACGAACGAAACCAGGAAGCGGGTAGGAAAGCAAGATATAGTAACGGAGACTCCGAAAAATATGAAACATTTGTCGATCAGCCGTTTTTTAATCCTAAAGTGACTACTCATAGTGCACGGCTGGCCTATAAATTGGTGTTGTCTGATGTGGGTAACAACCGGCCTGGGTTGGATGAACACGATCAGCGCATCATCCGGGAAACGATTGATAGCACCTATTCTGCAACTGGTAGTATATCCGGTAAGCCGGGCTTCCCCGATCACCAGGATGATGTAGGTGGCTATGATGACTATCCTGAAGTAAAACGTGCTGCTAACTGGGACAGCGATCATGACGGGCTACCGGATTGGTGGGAAATTCATCGTGGGTTACATCCCAATTCTCCGAAGGGGGATTTTTCAGATGCGAATCTGGACAAAGATCGCAATGGTTACACGGAATTGGATTATTATCTGCAATGGATGTCCAAAGCGCACTTTAGCGCAGCGGCTGGAGAATCCTTAGAAATAGATCTCCAAGCATTGTCTAGAGGATTTACGGAAGACCCGACATTCCAAGTAAGTCATGTGGAGAATGGTACCGTATCGTTGGAAAGTGGTAAAGCTGTTTTCAAACCGTCCGCTGATGGCGTAGGTTCGTTTGAGTTTACGGTCACGGACGAGGAAGGCGATAGGATGACGCGGAAGGTCAATATTCTCAGCGGTATCACGATCTAGCCACGATCTGTTATGATTAGAGAGATACATTTCACGCGTCGACAAAATGATACAAGAGCCGGAGAATATATTATAAGTATGCTTCGGCTCTTTTACCTAGATTTGTCTAGTGTAATGAAACGAAAAAATAAACAGTATATGATGATCAATAAAACATTTCCACATAATTCGCTGAAAAAAGGTCTGTTTTTTTTAACGCTTATATTGGCGGGAACTGGGGTTGACGCACAGCAAGCGCAACCTGAACGCGGACAGATCCCTCCACATCCTCCAAGATTACCCGAAGAGGTTATTCCGGCATTTCCTGGAGCTTGGGGCGGGGGGATGTTTACGACAGGAGGCCGCGGAGGAAAAGTAATCGCAGTGACGAATCTCAACGATAGCGGCGAGGGTAGCTTACGTGCTGCTTTAGAAGCAAAGGGACCGCGTATTGTTGTTTTTCGCGTCGCCGGTACGATCAAAGTGGATGGAGACCTAAATATTGATCATCCCGATATTACCATTGCAGGGCAATCTGCACCCGGTGACGGAATTTGTGTTGCCGGAACCTTAAACATCAATACACACAATGTTATTGTTCGGCATCTACGGGTACGTCGAGGCGTTCCGGTTGGAGGACAGGGCGATGACAACATCGGCGGAAATCCACATCATCATATTATCATTGACCATTGTTCAACGAGTTGGGGGATGGACGAAAATATTTCCTTATACCGACACATGCGCCCGTCGGCAGACGGAACCACGCAGATTAAAGATCCCGCGGAGCATATTACTATTCAATGGACGATTTCCAGCGAGGCACTAGATGCTAAAGGACATGCTTTTGGAGCGACCTGGGGAGGGACACCGTCTACATTTCATCATAATCTCTTTGCGAGCAACACGGCGCGAAACCCATCTATTGGTATGTCGGGCGCGTTTGATTTTCGATATAATGTGCTTTTCAACTGGCGTCATCGGACGATAGACGGTGGCGATGAGACGTCGATGATAAATATCATCAATAACTATTTCAAGCCGGGTCCGGCGACGAATGATAATATGCGTGGCATCATAGCGCGTATTGAACAACGTAGTATGTACTCACCTGGCAATGCATGGGCAGCAGGTGATTGGTATCCGAAAGAGGTAAACCGTCCAGGAAAATGGTACGTGGCCGGTAATGTCATGCACGACAATGAAGAGGTTACCCAAAACAATTGGGCGGGTATGCGCATGAAAGAAACAAAAGGATCGATTATTCCCAATGATAGCGAAGGAGAAAAGTACGCGCGGGTGTACACGCCATTTGAGGGGTGGCCGGTGGCACCACATCAAACGGCGGAAAATGCTTTCGAAGCCGTATTGGCGAAAGCAGGAGCCACCCTGCCGAAAAGAGATGTGGTTGATGCTCGCGTAGTGGAAACGGTGCGGACAGGAAAACCGACAACTGCAACAGGTATTATCAAGTCCATTGATGAAGTGGGCGGTTACCCGGAGTTAACTTACGACCCCGCGGAAGTGCTTGTTGACACCGATGGCGACGGTATGCCGGATGAATGGGAAATAAAATATGGTTTGGATCCAAACGACCCTTCGGATGGTGCTAAGGACGCCGACGGCGATGGATATACCAATGTGGAGGAGTATCTGAACGGAACAAATCCAAAAGAGAAAATCGATTACCGGAATCTTGGTAACAACGTGGATACCATAAGTTAGCACACAATTGTCCTAACACAAACGCTCGTCTGCCGCAAGTAGACGAGCGTTTGTGTTACTTCACGATTCTTCCGTCCGTCGACAAAATGATACAATAGCTAGAGAAAATACTATAAACATGACTACGGCCTTTTCGCTATGTTTGTATAAACGATAAGTAAGCTTACACACAAAATATTCAGGTTATGGTCGAGATGTCTAACTGATTTATTTAAAGCGTTGTAGATCTTTTTTAAACGGTATTTAAGTTGAATAATAAACATACATTTTGTACATGGATTCCGAGTAAATTATTGCTGGGATTCGCGTTGTTTTTTGTCGGCTGTTTTGTAGGATATGCCCAAGATGCCACTAAACCTTTAGTCTGGAAGGAAGGAAAATTAGTCTACCAGCCAGACTCACTGGGCAACCGCATCCCTGATTTTTCGCATGCAGGCTATGCGGGTGGTAACACAGCTATTCCCGAGGTACCAGTGAAAATGGTTGTGCCAATACAAGAGGGCGACGCTACGGCACGTATACAAGCTGCGATTGATTATGTGTCGCAATTACCTGTGGATGAGAAAGGGTTACGTGGAGCGGTGCTGTTGCAATCGGGAGAATACCGTCTATCGGGTTCTTTGAAGCTGCATACTTCCGGTGTCGTGTTGAGAGGTTCCGGTTTTACAGAAAACGGCACCTTATTGATAGGTGAAGGCACCACCAGAGAAACGTTAATCCGCATAGCAGGGAAGCCTGATGTCGTCCGTGAAAAGAAACAACAGGTTCGGGATGCTTATGTTCCTGTAAACGCGCGGACGTTCCATGTGGATAATGCAGGCGATTTGCGTACGGGCGACCGCATCATGATTACCCGTCCGTCAACAGACGCATGGATTAAGACGCTGAAAGCGGAAGAGTTTGGAGGCGGGATGTCGTTCTTGGGTTGGAAACCAGGGTACTGGAATACGACTTGGGATCGGACAGTCGTTCGCATCGAAGGAGACTTAGTTGAGGTAGATGTTCCCCTTACGATCGCTTTAGACGAACGTTATGGTGGTGCTATGGTGGAGAAATATACTTGGAACGGCCGGATTGAGCAGGTCGGTATTGAAAATATACTGCTGGAGTCGACTTTTAACACGTCGAATCCAAAAGACGAAGACCATCGATGGATGGCTATTACGGTTGAAAATGCGACGAATGTATGGGTTAGACGCATGCAGTTCCGCTACTTTGCTGGATCAGCCGTGTACGCAAAAGAAACTTCGAGTAAGCTGACCGTCGAAGATTGTATATCGAGAGATCCCGTTTCAGAAATCGGCGGACAGCGAAGATATACCTTCTATACCCGAGGCCAACAGACGTTGTTCCAGCGACTGTATTCGGAAAAAGGTTACCATGATTTTGCCGTAGGTTTTGTAGCTGCCGGTCCGAATGCTTTTGTACAATGTCAGGCGGTAGAACCGTACAGTTTTAGTGGTGCGATAGATAGCTGGGCTTCTGGCGTATTATTTGATATTGTGGATATCGATGCACAAGCGCTGCGTTATGGCAACCGCGGACAGGATGGAAAAGGTGCCGGTTGGACAGCAGCGAATAGTGTGTTTTGGCAATCTACGGCAGCACTGATTGAAAGTGTGCAGCCGCCAACTGCACAGAACTGGGGATTCGGTCTCTGGGCGCAGTTTCAGGGGGACGCCTATTGGGCGGAATCAAATAGCCATATTAACCCGCGGAGCTTGTATTATGCGCAACTGCAAGAGCGAGTAGGAGAGTCCGCTAAAGAAAGGACGGTGCTGTTGCCCGTGACCACCGAAGCTTCCAGCAGTCCATCAATTGAAGTTGCCATGGAGTTAACGGAAATTGCCCGGGAACCGGCGGCGCTGTTAACGGATCTAATCGCCGGAGCAAACGATCGTGAATCTTTAAATGTCTCTACAGCAGGCGTAAAGATCTTAACAAACAAAGACGTGCCAAAAGAGAAGGCCGTCGTGAAAACAGCCGATATGACAATCAGGAATGGCTGGTTGGTACGTGGTGACGAGGTGCTCGTGGGGCTTAAACACGATATTCAATGGTGGAATGGCAACATCCGTCCACGTGGACTAGAAGCTGCCAAACCGCATATTACCCGCTATGTTCCCGGAGAGACCGGAACCGGTCTGACGGATGATCTCCAAGAAGTGGTAGATAGCATGTTGGTGAACCATGTCTTGAGTATAGATCATAACTATGGTTTATGGTATGATCGCCGTCGGGACGACCATCAGCGGATACGCCGGATGGATGGCGAAGTATGGCCGCCGTTCTATGAATTGCCTTTTGCCCGAAGTGGGCAGGGACTGGCGTATGATGGTTTGTCGAAATATGATTTAACAAAATACAATCCTTTCTATTGGAGTCGCCTTAAACAATTCGCAGATTTGGCAGAGCAAAATGGACTGGTACTGCTGCACCAGAACTACTTTCAGCACAATATTTTGGAGGCAGGGGCGCATTACACGGATTCCCCTTGGCGGACGGCGAATAATATCAATAACGTAGGTTTCCCGGAACCGGTACCGTATGCAGGTGATAAGCGGATTTTTATGGCGGAACAATTTTATGATGTTACGCATCCCGTACGGCGCGAACTTCATCGAGCCTATATTCGCCAATGTTTAGAGAACTTCAAAGACAATACGGGCGTTATTCAGTTGATCAGCGCCGAATATACGGGTCCGTTGCATTTTGTAGAGTTTTGGCTCGATGTGGTCAAGGAATGGAAAGCGGAAACAGGCTATGATCCGGTTATTGCACTCTCTACAACGAAGGATGTGCAGGATGCGATCCTTGCCGACCCGATACGTTCGAAAGAGGTACAAGTCATTGATATCCGTTACTGGTATTATCGGAAAGATGGAACGGCTTATGCCCCGGAAGGAGGCAAGAATTTGGCGCCGCGTCAACATGCACGGAAAATGAAGGGTGGTGGTACCTCGGACGAACAAATTTATCAGGCGGTCTCCGAATACCGAAATAAATTTCCGGATAAAGCCGTGACTTATCACAGTGCGAGTTATCCCGAATATGCTTGGACTGTGTTTATGGCGGGAGGTTCCATGGCAAACGTTCCTCGGATAGCGCACCCCGAATTTTACAAAGAAGCTTCTGCTATGCAAGCAAAAGTTCAGCAAGGCGTATGGACATTGCAGGGAAATGGTGCGGCTATCTTTTATAACCCAGATAAAAAGCCATTGCAAGTGGATTTGACGAAATGGAAGGGAACTTATAATGTGTACCATATCCATCCGAAAACCGGTGCTATCCTGGCTACAGAGAAAATCAGGACAAAGCAGGACGTAACAATCAAGAATTTTAAAAATGCCCCAGAGATTATCTGGATAACCAAGAAATAATATGAACGTTATTCGTAAGAACCTATTACCATTTGTGTTTGCAGGAGCCTTATTTTCTTCCTGTACTTCGACTTCTGATCAAGAAGCATCGTCAACCGGAATGTCTGCGTTGAAAGTATCGGAAAACGGAAGGTATTTATCCACCGATGATGGGGAACCCTTCTTTTGGCTTGGCGATACGGGTTGGCTGTTATTTAACAAATTGAACAGGGATGAGGCGGAACAGTATTTGGAAGATAGAAAGCAAAAAGGATTCAATGTGGTGCAGGCGATGGTTTTGCATACCGTACCGTCGGTTAATGTGTACGGCGACTCGTCTATGGTGAATAAAGATATTTCGCGTCCGCTAGTGACAGAGGGTAATAATCCTGAAATAGCGGAAGAGTACGATTATTGGGATCATATTGATTATATTATTGACCGAGCAGCGGAAAAAGGGATTTATATGGCTCTGGTGCCTGTATGGGGATCGCCGGTAAAGGATGGTAAAGTTTCGGTCGAACAAACGAAGAAATATGCGACTTTCTTAGCAGAACGTTGGAAAGATAGGCCGAATATTATTTGGTTGAACGGTGGAGATATTCCAGGATCCGACTCTACCGCTGTTTGGCTGGAGATGGGAAAAACTATTAAGGCCATCGATTCAAACCATTTGATGACCTATCACCCACGGGGTAGAACGGCCTCTTCGGATTGGTTCCACAATGAACCTTGGTTGGATTTTAATATGGTGCAATCTGGGCACAGACGTTACGACCAGGATACTTCCAGCAATGAAAAGAAACATTATGGCGAGGACAACTGGAAGTTTATGGAGGTGGACTGGGCGCTGAACCCCGTGAAACCTACGATTGACGGAGAGCCTTCCTACGAGGGTATCCCACAGGGGCTGCATGATACAAAGGAACCCGTTTGGCAAGACCATGATGTACGCCGTTACGGTTATTGGTCCGTGTTTGCCGGTGCTTTCGGGTATACCTATGGACAAAACTCGGTGATGCAAATGCACGCCGCAACAGACACCACCACAGCGTACGGATCAACCACGCTATGGACAGAGGCCATGGATGCACCGGGGGCCGGACAAATGCAATTCCTGAAGAAACTTATGTTGTCTAGAGATGGTTATTTTGATCGTGTCCCCGATCAGAGTCTCTTGGCCGAAAATGGTGAAAAATATAACCGCTTATTGGCTACACGAACAGACCATTATGCATTTATCTATAATTATAATGGTAGAGAAATGAAAATCAACATGGGGAAAATCAATGGTGATAAAGTGAAGGCTTCTTGGTTCGACCCCCGTACGGGCGAATCAATCGTGATAGGAGAAGTAGAAAATACAGGTGTACAGACTTTTAAGCCAGAAGGAGGAGAGAAAGATGGAAATGATTGGGTGTTGGTTTTAGATAGTTTATAGGAGCATGAAAGGTAAAATAAAGGCTTTAGTTGTTGTGTTAATAGCATCCCTTTTGGCATCTTGCCAGAGGGATGTCTATATGTACACTTCTTTTCGTGAACCCGCCGATGGCGGATTACAGTATTTGTACAGTGAAGATGGCTATTCCTGGACGGCGATTGATGGGATTTTCCTGAAGCCCGAACTAGGCGAACAAAAGATCATGCGGGATCCTTCGATGGTACGTGGTAAAGATGGGGTGTATCATTTGGTATGGACCATCGGTTGGCAAGGTAATGAAGGCATTGGGTATGCTTCTTCGAAAGATCTGATCCATTGGGAAAACAAAAAGATTGTACCCGTTATGGCGCATGAGGAGACAACGGTCAATATATGGGCCCCGGAGTTGTTCTATGATGAGGATGAAGATCGCTTTATTATTATATGGGCATCGACTATCCCTGAGCGCTTCCCGAAAGGGGAAGAGGAAGAACGAAACAACCATCGGATGTATTACACGACTACGAAGGATTTTGAAACGTTTACGGAGACGAAGTTATTCGCAGACCCAGGATTCAGCATTATCGATGCGGTCATTGTAAAGAAAGATAAGAACGATTATGTATTAGTCTTAAAAGACAATACGCGTCCGAACCGAAACTTGAAAGTTGCTTTTGCGGATAATCCATTGGGGCCGTATGAGCAGGTGTCTGAGCCCTATACAGGCTTTAAAACAGAGGGACCCTCGGTGGTTAAACTTGACGATGAATGGCTCATTTATTTTGATTCTTACGGCACTATGAGCTACGAAGCCGTGTCAACCACAGATTTTAAGACGTTTAAGAACGCCAATCATAAGATTTCGGTGCCGAAAGGACATAAACACGGAACGATTTTCAAAGCATCCAAAAAAGATTTGGAAGGATTGTTAAAGGAGCAAAAATAATAGTTGTTTTGCTGTCACTTTGGTAAGCGGCAGTGTGACGAGAGGAGCAAAAAAAGAAAAGTAAAAAGATGAGATCAACAATATTAGGTATAGCCTTGTTATGTACCGCGCACTATGTGACAGCACAAGACACGATGACCTACGTGGGAAAAACTCTGTCCAACGTAGATTATCATCACGGACAGTTGAAGCCTGCTGTGGGAACCCATAACATACAAACGTTTCGGGCAAACAGAGCCTATCCTGAGCGTGCAGGGGGATTAAACTTTACCTATAATCATCAACCTTTTCTAGCGTATTGGAACAATACGTATTACCTACAATTTTTGAGCAATCCGATAGGCGAACACGTGGCGGAGGGTAAAACCTCTCTTCAGACATCCAAAGATGGTTATACTTGGTCAGATCCGATAGAGCTGTTTCCGCCTTATCTGGTACCGGAAGGGTTTACAAAACCAGAACGTACGGACAAAGCTGGGAAAGACCTGTACGCGATTATGCACCAACGTATGGGTTTCTATACCGCGTCTAACGGTAAGTTGCTGACCATCGGTTACTATGGTGTAGCGCTCGATGCAAAAGATGATCCCAACGATGGTAACGGTATTGGGCGTGTCGTCCGGGAAATAAAAAAAGATGGCTCTTTCGGTCCGATTTATTTTATCCGCTTTAATGCGTCATTTGACCAGAAGTTAGCGGAATTTCCATTTTATACCAAAAGTAAAGACAAGGCATTTGTGGCAGCCTGTAAGGAGTTGATAGATAAACCACTGCAAATGCAACAATGGGTCGAAGAAGCTGATCGTGACGATCCATTAGTGCCTTTCAAACGTCCGTTAAAAGCATTTGCTTATTATACACTCGATAATGGCGATGTGGTCGGTATGTGGAAACACGCCCTAACATCGGTCAGTAAAGATAAAGGCAAAACATGGGTGTACGATCCACTACGCGCACCGGGTTTTGTGAACAGTAACGCGAAAATATGGGGTCAACGTACAGCTGACAACCGTTTTGCCACTGTTTACAACCCGTCGGAGTTTCGTTGGCCTTTAGCGCTATCGACAAGTAATGATGGCCTAACTTATACAGATCTACTGTTAATCAATGGCGAGATTACGACCATGCGCTATGGGGGTAACTATAAATCGTACGGACCCCAATATCCAAGAGGGATACAGCAGGGTAATGGTGTACCGCCGGACAATAATATGTGGGTGACATACAGTATGAATAAGGAAGATATGTGGATCTCGAAGGTGCCTGTTCCAGTTACGGCGACTGTGACGGGTAATGTAAACGATGACTTCTCCCAAAATGCCGTAGAAATATTCAATCAATGGAATATATACAGCCCGTTATGGGCGCCGGTTCAGCTGGAAAATAATACCTTGGTACTAAAAGATAAGGATCCTTTTGATTATGCAAAGGCTGACCGGGTGATTGCATCTTCAAAGAAAGCAAAAATAGCCTTTACCGTTACGCCGAAACAGACGGATCACGGTAAGCTAGAGATTGAGTTGGTCAATGATTTGGGACAGGCAGCTGCCCGTATGGTGTTTGATGCGGAAGGACATATTTTGAATAAAGCGGGATACCGTATGGCATCCGTACAATCTTACGAAGCTGGAAAAGCCTATCATATTGTGCTAACTGTAGATGTACATACGCGCTCCTATCAGATCAACATCAACGGAACAGATAAAGGAACACGTTTGTTTTTCCAGCCAGTCAGTGAGATCAGCCGGGTGACATTCCGCACCGGAGAGGTACGTCGGTACCCGAACGCGGATACCCCAACAGATCAGGATTTTGATGTGAAGAACGCGGATGAGATGGACGAGGAAGCAGCATACGCTATTTCATCGTTCCAGGCAGAGAAATTGAATTAATGATTAACCAAAAATTTGACATGAAGCGTAGTTATAGATGCGTATGGATGATGTGCTTGTGGTTTGTAGGATTCTCGTTTACGTATGCCCAAACCACAGAAATAAAATATTTATCTGGAAAAGGTAAGGACGACGGCGTGCTGTGGGATTTCTTCGTAACCGAAGGTATGAATTCGGGGAAATGGTCCAAAATACCGGTTCCTTCTAATTGGGAATTGCACGGGTTTGGTAAATATAACTACGGATTTAATAAAGAAGAAAATAAGGGTAAAGAAAAAGGTCTGTATAAATATACGTTTACGGTAGACAAGGCCTGGAAAGGACAGATGGTAAACCTGGTGTTTGAAGGAGTCATGACCGATGCCGAGGTGAAAGTAAACGGAAAGTCTGCCGGAGAAATCCATCAAGGTTCTTTTTATGTTTTTAAATACGACATTTCGAAGTTGCTCAATTATAAGGGCGACAATCTATTGGAAGTCTCGGTAGCTAAGCATTCGGTCAATAAATCGGTGAATGCGGCGGAACGGGAAGCCGACTACTGGATATTTGGTGGTATCTTTCGCCCCGTTTATCTGGAAGCCTTGCCACAAAGTCATATTCACCGTGTATCGATTGATGCTAAAGCAGACGGTCATTTTCGTAGCATCGTGCAGAAAAGAGGCGGAGCGGATGAAATTCAGGTGCAGATCAAGGATGCTAACGGGCAACCATATGGTGATGTTCTTTCGGCCCGTTTTCAGGACGACCAGACCGAGGTGAAGGGACAGTTTTCTAATCCGGCGTTATGGTCATCGGAATTTCCGCATCTATATCAAGCGCAGATCACACTGCTAAAGAACGGGAAAAAGGTACACGAAAAAACACAGAAATTTGGCTTTCGAACGGTGGAGGTTAAAGAGCGTGACGGTGTTTACATCAATGGTGTAAAAATAAAATTCAAGGGCGTTAATAGGCATTCTTTTCATCCCGAATCCGGACGTACGACGAGCAAGGAGATCAGTATTCACGATGTGAAACTGATAAAAGAGATGAATATGAACGCTGTTCGGATGGCGCATTACCCACCGGATAACCATTTTCTGGAAGTATGCGATTCACTGGGCTTGTACGTGATGAATGAGCTTGGCGGCTGGCATGGCTACTATGATACCCCGACGGGTACAAAGCTCCTGAAGGAAATGATGGTGGTATCGGAAAACCACCCTTCGATTATTTTCTGGGCAAACGGAAATGAAGGGGGACATAATCCCGAGCTCGACAGTATATTTTTTGCTTACGATATCCAAAAACGCCCATTGATCTATCCTTGGGCGGTGTATGGTGGTTTCGAAACAACGCACTACCGGGAATATAATTATGGCATCGGTACGTATGACCACGGCCATAATATTGTGATGCCGACGGAATTCTTGCATGGTATGTGGGATGGCGGGCATGGTGCTGGTATTGAAGATTACTGGACAGCGATGTGGGCTAATCCGCTGTCGGCAGGTGGATTCCTTTGGGATTTTCAAGATCAAGGATTGGTGCGTACGGACAAGGACAATATCATAGATACCGACGGAAACCATGGTGCGGATGGTATTGTGGGGCCTTATTATGAAAAGGAAGGGAGCTTCTATACCATTAAAGAGGTATGGAGCCCGATATTCTTCGAAAGAAGGGAAATGACGGCGGGCTTTGATGGTGCGTTTAATATCGAAAATCGATATTCGTTTACCAATACAGATCAGTGTTCGTTCAGTTATGAACTTAAAAAATTGGGAGCGTATGGGGAGAATAAAGGAAGCCATACTGGAACAATTGCTGCACCTCGTATAGCGCCTTATCACCGTGGTGTTTTGAAAGTAGATTTTCCAGCGGACTGGCAAGACTATGATGTCTTATATATCACGGCTAAAGATGTCAACGACCTGGAGATTTTTACGTGGAGCTTCCCGATAAGCCGTCCGAATCAAATTGCAGAAAATCTGAAGGAGACAACAGGCACTGCCGTCCAAGTCAACGAAACGGTTTCGCAGTATGTCGTTACGGCAAACGGCATTACCGTGCGTATTAATAGAGAAAGCGGATTATTGGAAGAGGTAAAAAATGCAAAAGGTATTATTCCGTTTCATAATGGTCCTACCGTACAGGAAGCGGTGACAAATTTCAAGAACTTCACGCTTAAGCAGGAAGACGACAAAGTGGTGATCGCTTCTACATTTGACAGAAAAGAAAGCTATAATACGCTGACCTGGGAGATATACCCTTCCGGGCAAGTAAAGATGCATGTGCAATATTTCCCCGAAGCGTACTTTACGAAGTATGTGGGTGTCAATTTTTCCTTCCCGGAAGAGAAGATAAAAGGAGTAGAGTATATGGGAAGGGGACCATACCGCGTATGGAAGAACCGCATGAAAGGAAATCAGTTTGGCGTGTGGAAGAAAGATTATAACGATGCCGCAACGGGTGAAATACCGTTTGAGTATCCCGAATTTAAAGGATACCATAGCAATATGTACTGGACGAAGTTCATCACCGACGAACAGTCTTTCTTGGTGTTTACCGATCGGGAAGATGTATTTCTGCGTCTGTTTACACCGAAAGAACAAAAGGATACTGACTGGAAAAACATGGAGCCGACCTTTCCAAATGGAGATATCTCTTTTATGAATGGTATTTCGGCTATCGGTACGAAAACCCAAAAGCCGGAAACAACCGGGCCAATGGGGATGAAACACGTGTACTATGACTTTGAGAAGGAGCCTATCCGTGCCTTGCATATGGTGCTGTATTTTGATTTTTCAGGGCAGTAGCCGTAAAAGATAATGTGTATGAGAAGTATAACGAAAACAATAGATTTAATTTGGTGCATTGACGGGGTTCTCATTTCCGCATTTTCTCATGTACGTCTTTTTTTGTCGTTTCTCTTTTTGTGTATAAGCTTATCAGCTTTTGCACAGCCCAGCGTAGATGCGCTGCGGTGTGAGTTGCTAAGTAATCCCCTGGGAATTGATAAAACAAGTCCACGACTGAGCTGGCAGATACAATCAACAGAGCGGAATGTGATGCAGACCGCTTATCATATCCTCGTTGCGTCGTCACCCGAGAAACTCGCTCAAAATAGCGGAGATCTTTGGGATTCGGGTAAAAGGATATCTGACAACTCGATTGCGGTATTCTACGATGGGAAAGCTTTAGAAAGTGATACGGAAGTTTATTGGAAAGTAAAAATATACACCAATAAGGGGGAATCAGATTGGTCCGCTCCTGCCTCTTGGCGGGTCGGGTTGCTGTATTACAAGGATTGGAACCGCCGTTGGATCGGCTTTGACGGATACTTTGACAGCGACGATAAAGAAGCCGGTTATCTTAGTGCTCGCTATTTCCGGAAGGAAATGTCGTTTTCCAAAGAAATAAAACAGGCTACGGCCTATATCATGGGGCTGGGTTTGTACGAACTGTACATCGATGGTCGGAAAGTGGGCGATCAGGTATTGGCGCCAGGATTAACAGATTATACCAAAAACGTTAAATACAACGTATTTGATGTCACGAAGTTGTTGAACGGCAGCCAGCATGCGTTTGGCGTGATATTGGGTAACGGACGCTATTATGCCGTGCGGCAGGAAAAGCCCTATAAGGTTAAGCATTTCGGGTTCCCCAAGATGCAGATGCAGATCCGTATTACCTATACGGATGGCAGCACGCAGACCATCCATACAGACGACACCTGGAAAGGCACAACGGATGGGCCTATTATATCCAACAATGAATACGATGGTGAGGTGTATGATGCGCGTAAGGAACTGAACGGTTGGGCAAGGATTGGTTACGACGATGCGACATGGATGAATGCTACGTATGTGCAAGAGCCCGGAGGGAATTACGACGCACAGATCAATAGCAATATGAAGGTGATGCAAGATCTCCAGCCCGTTTCTGTTACTGCTAGCGGGAATGGTAAATATATCATCGATTACGGACAAAATTTTACGGGATGGGTCAAGATGCGTGTACAGGGAAAAAGCGGTACGGAAGTAATACTGCGCTTTGCAGAATCCTTGAATGCGGACGGTAGTCTTTTTCGTGACAACCTCCGTGCGGCTAGGGCAACGGATACCTATATTTTGAAAGGCGGCACAACAGAGGAATGGGAGCCCCGTTTTACCTACCATGGTTTTCGGTATGTGGAGGTGGAAGGATATCCGGGGGATGCCGTAGCTGACAACTTTGTCGGTCGGCTGGTATACGATGACATGGAAACTATTGGCTCATTTAACTCCTCGAACGTGTTATTGAATCAGATACATCGTAATGCTTGGTGGGGAATTGCTTCCAACTATAAAAGTATTCCGGTCGACTGCCCGCAGCGAAATGAACGCCAAGCTTGGTTGGGTGATCGCCCCGTGAGTGCGTATGGTGAGACCTTCCTGTTTGATAATACCAACTTTTACATCAAATGGTTGGAAGATATTCGTTTGTCACAGAAAGAGGATGGTGCTATACCGGATGTAGCACCGGCTTTTTGGCGATATTATAGTGATAATATGACTTGGCCGGGGACCTATTTGATGGTAGCAGATATGTTGTATCAGCAGACGGGAGATGTTCGGATACTACAAGATCATTATCCGGCGATGAAGCGGTGGATGCATTATATGCGCGCCCGTTATATGGACGACGAGGGTATTATCACTAAAGATAGTTATGGCGATTGGTGTGCTCCACCGGCAACCATAGAAGAGGGGCGGGGGAAGAGCGCGGATAAGAAATATCCCAACCCACTCTTATCTACGGCATACTACTATCATTTGTTGAATATGATGGCACGCTTTTCCGAACATACCGGAAATGAGCAGGATCGTGCAGGGTTTGAAAAAGCTGCGGCTAAAATGAAAAAGGACTTCAACAAACGCTTCTACCACACGGATGGCTACTACGGTAATAATACGATGACCGAGAACATCTTGGCCATGTACTTTGGTTTGGTGGAGGAAGAACACAAGACGAAGTTAGGGGATAGGATCGTCACGATTATCGAAAAGGAAAATGGCGGACATTTAAGCACCGGTGTTGTCGGAACGCAGTGGGTAATGCGCACACTGACCGATATGGGACGTGCCGATCTTGCCTATAAGCTGGCCACCAATACGAGCTATCCTTCATGGGGCTATATGATAGAAAACGGAGCAACGACCATTTGGGAATTGTGGAATGGCGATACAGCCCATCCGAGGATGAATTCGCAAAACCACGTCATGATGTTAGGCGATTTGTTGGTCTGGTATTATGAGAACTTAGCGGGTATCAAATCGAAAGAAAATGCTTTCCAGACGATCGTGATGAAGCTGGAACAAATCAAAGACCTGAACGCGGTAAATGCAAGCTACCGGAGTTTATACGGTGCTATTTCTTCCTCGTGGAAACGAAAGAACGAGCGATTTGAATGGAATATAACGATTCCGGCGAATACCAGGGCACAGGTGTATATCCCGGCGAAAGAGCTGCGGACGATTACCGAAAGCGGGAAATCGGTTACAGCAAATGGGGATATACAGATTATTCAAGAGCAAAACGGACTGGTGTTATTGGAAATCGGATCCGGCAACTATCAGTTTTTATCTAAATTTTAGCATGTAATGAAGCAGATAAGCACATATACAACAACGACAAAGCGATGTTTGTCGGATTACTTCCTCACTTCGTTCATCGCAATGACGTGTTTTTTTGCTTTTTTCTTCGCGCCCCTAAACGAAGCGGTGGCACAGGAAAAAAACGCCTTGTATAAATGGAGAAAAGGCATTGTAAAAGACGAGTTTATCTATGATACAGCCGCTTTTCCTTCCTGTCACTCCGCGAGTATCGTGGAGACGACAGCAGGCAACTTGGTATATACTTTTTTTGGCGGGACGCGGGAGCGTAATCCGGATGTGGAGATCTATATCTGCCGCTATGAAAACGGAACGTGGACCGCACCGATGTCTGTCGCCGATGGCGTGCAGGAAGACGGCAGTAGATTGCCAACCTGGAATCCGGTACTCTACCAAATTCCTGATGGCGACTTGTTATTGTTCTATAAAGTTGGTCCAAAACCGTCGGAATGGTGGGGTTTGTTGAAACGTTCGACAGATGGCGGAAAAACTTGGTCGGCCGCAGAAAAGCTTCTTGATGGATTCCTTGGACCGATAAAGAATAAGCCCGTTTTATTAAGTAATGGCAATTTAATTTGCCCCACAAGCACCGAGGGGAATGGTTGGAATATTCATTTTGAAATCACAGCTGACTTTGGGAAAACTTGGCGAAAAGTGGGGCCGATTGCTACAGGAGAAGATAATCTCCAAGCAATTCAGCCTAGTATTTTAGATCATGGGAACGGTAAATTACAGATTTTAGCGAGAAGCCGTAATTGGGCTTTGATAGAATCATGGTCTTACGATAATGGGGAAACGTGGACACCGTTGAACAAAACGACGCTGCCCAATAACAACTCTGGTACGGATGCCGTCACGATGGAAAATGGAATGCATGTGCTGGTATACAATCACGTATTGCCGGGCCCTGAAAATCCAAAAGGACCGCGTACACCACTGAATGTCGCGGTTTCTAAAGACGGTAAAAAATGGGATGCCGTTTTGATTTTGGAGGATTCTCCGATCAGTCAATATTCCTACCCGGCCGTTATACAGACGAAGGATGGCTTATTGCATTTCGCTTATACATGGCGGCGACAAAAGATGAAGCATGTGGTGGTAAATCCGAAGAAATTAAAGAGAAGAGCAATCAAAGACGGCGTCTGGCCAAGTGTCAAGGGCTACGAGCTGCCTACTTTAGAAACGTACAAAGCAGAAGAAGAATAAATAGATTATCGAAATAAAAATATGTCAATAGATCGGATATTAAAGGTTAGCTTTCCGGGGGCGTTGGTTTTTGGAAATGGTGTGCTGAAGCAGCTGGCCGAAGATGTGGTGGCGCAGGGATATAAAGCGGTCGTTATCATGACAATCAAGCCACTGTTGGGTTCGTTAGCGGATTTGATGGTAGCATTGGAAAGAAATAATATAGCGTTACTGATCGATACCAGTATTGAACAGGAGCCTTCCTTTTCAGATGTGAAACAAGTGTTGGAACAACTTTCAGCGTTTCCTGCAGATGCAATCATCGGCATCGGTGGTGGCAGTGTATTGGACGTGGCAAAAGTGGTAGCTGCACAGCTAGATAATACGCAATCTCTGGAAGATATTGTCGGAAACGGGATGTTAAAGGGAAGAAATAAGGCGCTTATTTGTGTGCCGACCACCTCGGGAACGGGAAGTGAGATGTCTCCAAATGCGATTTTGGTAGATGATGAAAATCAGAAAAAAGGTATCATCAGTCCTTTTTTGGTTCCGGATAAAGTCTATATAGACCCTTTGCTTACGATTGGTGTGCCGCCTGCTGTTACAGCTGCTACCGGCTTGGATGCGTTGACACACTGTTTGGAAGCATACACCAATAAATTCTCGCAATCTTTTATCGATATGTATGCTTACGAGGGTATGCGGCTGATAGCAGCAAACTTGGAAGAAGCGGTTCATAATGGAACAAATGAGGAGGCGCGGTATCATGTAGCGATGGGAAGTATGCTGGGCGGATGCTGCTTGGGGCCGGTTAATACCGCGGCAGTACATGCGCTATCGTATCCGTTGGGAAGTATGTTTCACTTGGCACATGGACTTTCCAATGCATTGCTATTACCCTATGTGATGGAGTATAACTATGTGGCTTCTCCAAAGAAGTATGCCGAAGTGGCGATTGCTTTAGGATGTGACCGCTTAACCACGGATGAAGAGACAGCTCTTGCCGGTATTGCAAAAATAAGAACACTGATCAGCGCTTGCGGTATCCCAGCTCGTTTACGCGATGTGGAAATACCTAGAGAGGCTATTCCTCAAATGGCGGAGGATGCCATGAAGATTACACGGTTGTTGGTAAACAACCCGCGGGAAATTACCCTGCACGATGCCATATCAATATTTAATGCTGCCTATTAAAATGAAAGAAATAAGAAGAAAAAAAGAAACTATTGTGCCAGTGGTTGCGCCACTGAAACAAGATTTAAGTTTGGATCAAGATGCTGTAGCCCGTATATTTTCGTATTTGTATACCAATGGAGCCACACCCTTTATCCTAGGGACGACGGGCGAGTCGGCATCGCTCTCCAACACGTTTAAAGAGGCATATCTCAGAGCAGCCGTGGCGAATAGACCGGAGGGTGAAAAATTATATGTGGGCATTTCGTCAAATATCCTCGAGGATTCCATTTCCTTTGCCAACTTGGCGTTCGATTTAGGGGTGTCCGAGGTGGCGGCGACACTGCCAACCTATTATAAGTTGTCGGATGGACAGATGGAAAAATATTATCTGGATTTGGCTGAAGCGATTACGCCTAATTTGATTGTCTACAATATCCCGGCAACTACCCACATGTCTATACCGCTGAACCTGTTAGATCGGCTAAGCCATCATCCTAAAATTGTGGCTGTAAAGGACTCCGAGCGTAATATGGAGCGATTGGATCAGTCGCTGGAGTTATGGAGAGATCGAACAGATTTTAAGCATTATATGGGCTGGGCAGGAGCATGTGCGCATTCGTTGATTAACGGTAGCGCGGGAATTGTACCCAGTTCCGCTAATTTTGCACCGGCTATATACCGAGATATGTGCTTAGCGGTAGAACAAGGTGATTTGGAAAGTGCTTACGCTTTACAAAAGCAATCAGATGACTTAGGTGCTTTGTATCAATCCAACAAATCGTTGGGAGAATCCTTATGGGCATTGAAGCTATTGATGAAGCAGTTGGGTTTATGCGAATCCTATATGATGCCACCCTTGTATACGTTAGGAAAACAGGAAGAAGAACATATTGTGAAAGCCTATCAAACGTTGATAGCAAAAGATAACATTAAACTGAATTTAGTGAGTCATGCATAAACCAATCATTGGAATAACGATGGGGGATCCAGCGAGTATTGGCCC
The DNA here is from genome assembly GCF_014692515.1 of Sphingobacterium micropteri. GTDB lineage: Bacteria > Bacteroidota > Bacteroidia > Sphingobacteriales > Sphingobacteriaceae > Sphingobacterium > Sphingobacterium micropteri. The sequence continues at coordinate 332,917 of NZ_JACOIK010000006.1, forward strand.
CGAAATCGCGTTAAAGGCGCTATTGAACCCGCGCGTGCAGGAAATCTGTCGACCTATTTTGGTAGGCGACGCATCGGTTTTTCAGCAAATCGCGTCGCAACTAGCGATCCCGATCCGTATCCGATCTATTGACGCCGTTTCTGATGCACAGTTTACATCTGGAGAGGCCGATGTCTTCGATTTGAAAAATACAGACTTGTCAAAAATAAACTTCGGCGAAATGTCGGCCGAGGCTGGAAACGCTTCTTTTGAGGCGGTGACGAAGGTGATCGACCTGGCCTTAAAAGGGGAAGTGGATGCCACGGTAACCGGGCCGATCAACAAGAAATCAGTTAACGAGGCCGGGCATCATTTCGCCGGTCATACCGAAATATACGCACATTACACAGAAACAAAGAAATATGCGATGCTCCTCGTGGAAGAAAACATGAAGGTGATCCACGTTTCTACCCATGTGTCTTTACGCCAAGCCTGTGACTTGGTGAAAAAAGATCGCATCGTCGAAGTGACGGAGTTATTGCATCAAGGGTTGATCAGCCTTGGAGAAAGCAACCTGAAGATTGGTATTGCTGGGCTGAACCCCCATGCTGGTGACTCCGGCCTATTCGGTACGGAAGACGATGAAGAAATTGTGCCGGCAGTAGAAGAAGCACGTAAACGAGGCTATGATGTAGAAGGGCCTGTTCCGGCGGACACCTTGTTTTCGAAGGCCGCTACCGGATATTATGGTGGTATCGTGGCGATGTATCACGACCAAGGTCATATTCCTTTTAAGCTCACCGGCTTTAAATGGAATGCGGAGAAGAAGCAAATGGATAGCGTGAAGGGTGTCAATATCACGATGGGTCTTCCGATCATCCGGACTTCTGTCGATCATGGTACAGCGTTTGAAATTGCCGGAAAGGGTGTCGCGAGTCCGGATGCGATGGTGTTAGCTATCGAATCTGCAGTACAGCTGGCACGGAATAAAAAGTGATTGGAAACTAGGGACTGGTAACTGGAGATGGAGACTGGAAAGGCTTCTAATCGCTAACACCTAATATTTAATCTCTAAATAAAGAATATGTCGATATTGGTAATTGCAGATGATTTGACGGGTGCTGCCGAAATTGGGGGCATCGCGTTGCGTTACGGATTATCGGTAGAAATCGTCCATACATGCGCTGTATCAACAGACAAAGACGTACAGATTCTGAATACGAATACACGTTCTTTAAAGGCAAATGAAGTGCTTGCTCATCTTAGGGCACTTTTTGCGGCCGACTTTTCGTATCGTTGGGATTGGATATACCTTAAGTTTGATTCTGCTTTACGCGGACATATCGTAGCGGAAATCTCCTTTTATCGCGAAGCCTTTCAGAAAGATAACGTGGTTTTTTGTCCGGTTAATCCCGCTTTGGGACGTGTGATCGCGAACGGTTTGTATTGGGTGGAAGGGAAACCTATCGGAGAAACAGACTTTGCACGTGATCCGGAGTTTCCGGTGCGGAAAAGCGGGGTGTTGGAGGCGATCGGAGCGGAGACATGGATGCTTGCAGAAGAAGTGCCGATAGCACCGCATAAAGATATGCCTTATACGGTTGCGGCTGTCCGAGATATGGACGATCTGAATCGGTGGGCAGCTTCTTCCACATCTTTTGGGATTTATGCGGGGGCAGCCGCATTTTTTGAGGCTTTGCTGCACTATCGCATGTCGGATTTTTCCACAACTGTGGAGGATGAACCCTTTCTAAAATCTCCTCTTCTGTATGTTTGTGGATCTAATCATGCGCACAGTATTCAACGGGTAAAAAACTTAAATACGGATGACGTAATATATTGGCGCCATATCGGAGAGGAGGAGGAATTGGCCCGGAATATATGTCAGAAAATCAATAAGAGTGGAAAAGTGGTATTTGCTGTAGAGCCTTCGCATCGCGTAGAGGCACGTATTATTCGGACATCTATGGCGCAAGTAGTAGCGTTGGTTCAACAGCATTGTGCGGTGCAGGAGTTGTTGATTGAAGGGGGTGCTACCGCAAGAGCGGTATTGGAAGCCTTACATATCGATACGCTCTGGCCGATATGGGTATACGGGCAAGGCGTGATTCGGAACGATATACCGGGAACTACATGGACAGTAACATTGAAACCGGGGAGTTATCCTTGGACTGATAAATTATGGGTATTTTAGCCCAATCGATGTAATATCGAATAATGATAGATAAACCTTATGTTAAGCATATTTGATTACGGAATAATAATAGCTGTTTTATTGATTACCTTGTACTTTGGTCTTCGATATGCTAAAAATCAAAAATCAACCGAAGCGTATTTTTCTGCTAAAGGACGTGTTCCATCTTGGGCAATCGGGATGTCACTCTTGGCGACCCTTATTAGTAGTGTTACTTTTCTAGGGTATCCCGCTGAAGGGTATGCCAACAATTGGATATTGTTAGTACAAGGGTTGATGGTGCCTATTGTACTGCTCGGTACGGTGTGGTTTATTGTGCCGCTATATCGAAAAGTGATTGGATTGAGTACCTACGAGTACTTTGAAAAGCGTTTTGGCAATTTTGCACGCTATTATAGTTCTATTGCGTTTGTCTTGCGCCAGTTCTCCGGAATGGGAACAGTTTTGTATCTCTTGGCCGTCGCCTTGTCGAGCATGACAAATATCAATACCTATTGGATTATACTGGTGGTGGGAAGTATTATCGTGATCGTCAATTTGCTGGGCGGTATTGAGGCCGTCATTTGGCTGGATGTATTTCAGGGATTCATGCTCTTCGCCAGTGGAATTCTCTGCATATTGGTCATTATTTTCTCTGTGAATGGTGGATTTCCGGAAGTGTGGCGTGTGGCATCGGAAAACGGACGAACGGGATTTGGACCGTACGATCTGGATTTTACACGATTAACTTTTGTCGTGATGGCCATCAACGGGATGTTTTATGCGATTCAAAAATACGGTACTGATCAAACGGTTATTCAGCGGTACCTGACAGCACGTTCGGATAAGTCGGCTATACGTGCTTCGTTAATGGGTATTTTGCTGACTGTACCGGTATGGTCACTTTTTATGTTTATCGGCACGGCTCTTTTCGTGTATTATACACAGCAACCGTTACCTGATGATGTGGGTCCCAATAGCGTATTCCCTTATTTTATCATGACACAGCTCCCGGTAGGTGTAGTCGGTTTTATATTAGCGGCCATGATCTCTGCAGCTATATGTAGTTTAAGTGCAGACCTCAATTCGTTGGCGGCTGTAGGTATTGAAGATTATTATAAAAAGCTTCGCCCAGAAAAGGTGGATAACGAATATTTGAGAGCGAGCAGGTGGATGGTTGCCATTGCGGGAATCCTATCGATGTTGATCGGGTTTATTTACGTAGAATTAGGTAGCGAAAGCATCCTGGGCATCATCTTTACGCTGTATGCGATATTTTCGGGAGGTATTGTAGGGGTCTTCTTATTAGGGATTTTTACCGAACGAGCGAACCGTCAGGGGATCAATATTGCGATTGTGGTATGTGTTATCTTTACGGCCTACGCATTTTTAACCAGTACAGAGATTGAATTTAGAGGAGAGTCGTTTGTCCTACTGGATCTCGGAGCGTTTAACTTTACACATAACAAAATGATGTTGGGTGTGTACAGCCACTTGGTGGTTATCGGCGTGGGATATGTCGCCAGTCTGTTCTTTCCGAAACCAGAGCTGGATCCTAATTTATACTATAAGGGATGGAAGGCAAACCGTAAATTGGATAGAGAAAGGGGGATAGAATCATGAAAAGAATCTTAGCTATTGTTGTGGTATATTTATGTTGTTCTGGCCAGTTTAGCCAGGCACAAAATTCCGATGATAAGTACCGGATACCCTTGCAAGATGTTATTGGCATGTTAGAAGAACGATACGACATCCAGATTAAATATAATGAAAGCCAGGTCAAAGATAAATGGCTGAATTACGCTAAATGGCGTTTCCGACCCGATGTAGATGAAACACTTCGAAATGTACTGAGTCCCTTAGATCTGAAAGTAAATAAAGAAGGAGAAGGGAAATACAAACTCAAGGAATATGAATATTACCGTTGGGAACCGCAGGACGGTTGGGATTATTTGGACGAGTTGGCGACGCAGTACAACGATAAGGAGAGCTGGGAACAGCGAAAACAGAAAATCCGTCCGGATTTATACAACGCCCTGAAGTTGTCGCCCATGCCGGCAGCACCGCATTCGGTGCCGTTAGTGACGAAAAAACGGACGTTTAAGAACTATACCGTAGAGAATTTCGCGCTGGAGATTATGCCCGGATTATATGTAAACGGCTCTATCTATCGGCCTTTGAAAGCAAAAGGTAAAGTCCCGTTGATGTTAAGTCCGGATGGACACTGGGGAGGTCATCGCTTCCGGAAGGATGCGCAGGTTCGCTGTGCTATGACAGCTCAAATGGGCGCTATAGCGGTTAGTTATGATCTCTTCGGTTGGGGAGAATCGACCTTGCAGTTTAAGCCCGAAGATCATCGCCGAAGCTTGTCATTAACGGTACAGACATTAGGGGCTATACGGATATTGGATTGGATGCTGCAAGACAAAAATATCGATACCGATCGCGTTGGTATTTGTGGTGGCTCCGGTGGCGGAAGCCATACCGTACTGATGACAGCCCTGGACGACCGCATTACGCTGAGCATTCCTGTTGTTTCCTTGTCTTCGTATTTCTACGGCGGCTGCCCTTGTGAAAGTGGGTTACCGATCCATATGGCTGCTGGCGGAACAAATAACGTAGAGTTGGCGGCTATGGCAGCCCCTCGGCCGCAGCTGGTGATCTCGGATGGGAAGGATTGGACGGCACACATGCCGGAGCATGATTTTCCGTATCTCCAGAAAATCTACAGCTACTATGGAAAGACCGACATGGTGGAAAACGTACACCTCCCCGAGGATGGTCACGATTTTGGTTACGCCAAACGCAAGCCGGTCTACAATTTTATCGCGAAGCATTTTAAACTCGATACCAAGGAGCTTAAAAATGCAACAGGCGATTACGACGAGTCTAGCTGTGTGATAGAAGAAGAAATAGCCTTATATGCGTTTGGGCCGAATGGGGAAAACCTGCCCTCAAACGCTATACAGGGCTATGAAAATTTAGAAAAACGCTTTAAAGATCAATAAAATGGAATCATTAAATAGACGAGCATTTATAACAACGGCTGTCCTTGGAGCGACGGCGTTGATGTTACCAAAATCGACGTGGGCGTTTGCGCTGAAAGAACAACGTTATAAAGTAGCGGTTATCGATTTGATGATCCTGAAAAGACAGAAGCTTGGAGCCGTTAAGCTGACCAGCGAAATTGGTGCGGATGGCCTCGAAGTGGATATGGGTGGATTAGGCAATCGCGATACGTTTGACAACCAGTTTTTCGATGACGCATTTCGAACAAATTACCTCAACGAATTGAAAGAATATGGTATCGAAGTAGCTTCGGTCGCGATGACCGGCTTTTACGCACAGTCTTTTGCAACGCGCCCGACATACCAACAAATGGTAGGCGATTGTCTGAAGACTTGCCAGTTGTTGGGTGCGAAGATAGCCTTTTTACCACTGGGGGTGCAGGGCGATTTAGTGCAAAATCCCGAACTGCGTCCGGCTATTGTCGAACGATTGAAGGAAGTGGGAAAAATGGCAAAAAGAGCGGGTGTTATCGTTGGAATAGAAACGGCTCTAGATGCGCAAGGAGACGTGGAGCTGTTAAAAGAGATCGGATCGAAGAATATCCAGATCTATTTTAATTTTTCCAATCCGTTAAAAGAAGGACGGGACTTAATAAAAGAACTCCAGATCCTCGGTAAGAAACGTATTTGTCAAATACACTGTACCGATGAGGACGGTGTATGGCTAGAGCATAATACACGCTTGGATATGCCCAACGTAAAAGAAGCCTTGGATAAGATGGGCTGGAAGGGCTGGTTAGTGATCGAGCGCTCCAGAGACGCGAGCTTGTCACCCCGGATGGTAAAAGAGAACTTTGGGGCCAATACCAAATATGTAAAATCTATTTTTCAAAAATAAAGGGCCTTATCGCCGTTTATAAAACTATAATTGCATGAAAACGATATGGATTGGTTTAATGGCACTTTTGTGTGCGGCTTGCGCCTCGACCTCTTTACAAGAAAGATTAGACAGCAACTTACCAAAATATGACGAAGTAGGAGCCGCTGTGATGCCGGATAGTATTGCAGCTATTCAATCGCCTTTTTTTGCGTATGACTTCAAACGTCCCTCCTTTCCCGAACGTATCGATTCACTATCCCCTGGTGAAGATGTTATCCAGAACGGTATCGATCAATTAGCATCTGCCGGTGGTGGAACATTGGTGTTGACCAAAGGGGACTACCTGTCGGGGAGAATTGAATTAAAATCAAATATCAACCTACATCTACAAGAAGGTGCTGTGATCACGTTCAAAAGTGAGATCGCAGATTTCTTGCCGGTGGTATATACGCGAAATGAGGGAATAGAATTATACTCGCTAGGAGCGTGTGTGTATGCAAACGACGCGGTGAATATCGCCATTACGGGTAAGGGAAAACTGATTGGCCCAGGGGATGGTTCTATACGCGAGCAGACGATGACACACGACGTCATCGAAAATATCGTGCGCAGCGATACACCGATAGAAGAACGTATATACGATGGTAAGACCGCAGAATTTATTTTTCCGCCAGCGATGATTGCACCCATCAACTGTAAGCAGGTTTTTATCGAAGGGCTTACGTTGGAACGCTCTGCTTTTTGGAATGTCGTGCCGACTTTTTGCGAGGATGTGATTATCCGCGGGGTGCAGGTGTATTCTAAGGGTATTCCACGCGGTGATGGGATCGATATTGAATCGTCCAAAAATGTATTGGTCGAGTATTGCAGCCTGTATACGGGCGACGATTGTATCGCGATAAAAGCGGGTAGGGGGTACGACGGACTTCGTGCAGCCAAGCCTTCAGAAAATATTGTGGTACGTTACTGTTTAGCCGGCGAAGGGCATGGTGGTATCACTTTGGGTAGCGAGACAGCGGGTATGATTAAAAATCTATACGTTCACGACTGTGCCTTTGATGGCACGGATGTGGGGATACGCTTTAAAACACGCCGTCCACGCGGTGGTGGCGGGCAAAATATAGCCTTCGAAAATATCCGGATGAATATTGGGAAATCTGCGTTGCGCTGGGATATGCTTGGAAGTGCACAACATGTGGGCGCACAGGCCAGCCGTGACTTTGCAGTGGAGGTCAATGCCCTGACACCGAAATTTTCGGATGTAACCATTAATAACGTACTCATCGAATCAGCTAGGGAGTGTATTCATGTAGAAGGAATTCCCGAATCGAGATTGGAAAATGTGACGATTTCTAACATGCACGCTACAGGAAAACGTTATTTGGCGATTAAGGATGCGGAAAATTTTGTTGTCCAGAACAGCGAGATACATTGCGACGACTGTGTGATAGATAGTGTACATGTAACGGGGTTAGTGCAGGAGAATGTGAAGTTGGCACATTAAGCGTTGTTGTTTCCCCGTATCCGGCTTAGGGTGGAAGACGTAATTCCTAAATACGAAGAAATAATTCCAAGAGGAATGCGTTTTAACACATCTGGCCGTCGGCTCATTAAATGCTGATAGCGTTTTTTTGCGTTGTACACACGGAGCTCGTTTGCTTTTTCCTCGCTTCTGATATAGTAGTGTTCTGTGAGCACACGCCCGATATAATTAAATTCGGGGAATTCACTATAAAGGCGCATCAGGGCGTCATACGACAGCACGAGCAGGGAAGTATCCTCCAAAGTTTCCAAAACTTCAAAAGAAGGTTGCCGCCCGAAGAAGCTATACACCGATATAGCAAGATCACCCTCAAAAAGTAGCCAAGACGTGCTTTCTTTCCCATGACTATCAAGATAAAAGGATCTCATTGCTCCCTGCCTAATAAAATAAATCGACTGCTGTACCTTCCCGGTGTCCAGCAACCGGTGTTTTCTTTTAAGTTGCCGCAGTTGTGTGTTTTTGATAATTGCTGCACGCAGTTCGGAACTGATGGTATGAATGCCTTCGAATAATGTAATTACAGCCTCTTGTGCAACGGCTTGCTGCGTTTCATGGTTTCTTTTGGTATTGTCTGTCATTTAATAGGAAATAAAAATTAGTCTTATAAATATAGTGATTTTTTGAAAAAAGCCAGTTTTAAAAAATCTCATTTTTTTATTTTTTGCCTTTTGTCAAAAATATTTTGACAAAAAAGGGTTTGTTTTGTGATGATTAACACATAATAAACAGCATAAATATGAAGAGAAATTTAATTTTTGTGAAAGTCCTGCTATTAAGCCTGGCGCTGGCTTCGCTACATGCTTGCCAGAAAGACTTTGTGCAGTCTTCGGAAACAGAAGTATCCGAGGAAGAATTTACTTTGGCTACGGCGAAGCAGCATTTTCGGAGTTTGGATAAAAGGCTGGCAAAGGAGAATCCGGTTTTGGCTGATCCGAAATCTTCGGAGCTAGTGTGGAGCCGCTCGTATGTCGAGCATCGTGCGCAGGTAGATTTTGCAGAGATACCGCTTGTAGCTAAACGAAAACGGGTCAAGCTCTACAACTTTCCACAGGATAGTCTGAAATACGAACCCGACCCTTCTGTTGGAGAGCTATCGGTTCAACGCTTATTATTTTACAAAGGCAAGGATGGTGAGATAATGGAACGTATCGTGACGTATATTCCTGATAAGGAATATTTGATTCGTCGTAAAATGGAGATGGGGCTAAACACGATAAAGAAGATGCAGAGCAACTTCAGTGGCTATATGGAATATCGAACATTAGAGAACCGGGTTACGAAAATTTTGAGGCTGAAAGATGGGAGAGTTGTTAGAAAATATATACCTAGGCAGTCGGTTATTGCTAAAAAGACTACTTCGAACCCATCTTCGGAGCCGATTGTTTCAAGTAGAGGCTGCCATACTACTTGTTTCCCCATATTTGATTATGTCTGTGATAGCTACGTTGTTGAGGAAGAAATTATTGTTGAATGTATCAACCAACAAGTCGGACAAGACTGCGATACTTATTGTGATCCAGACCCAGACCCAGATCCAAATCCAAATCCCAATCCAACCGATCCTGAACCGGAGTACTACGACTGCAATGGTGTACGGAACGGTTCAGCTTATACTGCTGAATGCGGCTGTATCGGTGGAAACACGGGGATTTCGGAATGTGTTGACGCGTCTATTCCAGATGATGCAGAATTGATTGGACAAGAAAATCCCGAGGTAAACCCTGAAGACTATACCGATTGTTTTGGTAATATTAGTAATACAGGCGCGAGTTTTAAGGTAACGGCTTACGTCTTAGAACCGAATCCGGGAACTAATGATTTCTTTGGCACAAATAGTGTGGGCCATGTTGCGATAGGACTTACAAAGACGGGAGGAAATGGTCAGTCCATTACCCAGGTATTGGGATTCTATCCTGAGGGGGCAAATATCTTCAAAGAATATACCGGGCCATCCAAAATCGTGGATAACGGTGACTCAGATGATCTCATGCCCTACACTATAAAAATGGACTTTGACATGGGAAACAACGCGGCTGCTTTTCAGAACATTCTAAATAAAGTAAATACGCCTCCTGCAACGTATCATGCCCTTACCAACAATTGTGTACGGTATGTCTATGAAGCTTGCCAAGCCGGAGGATTAGCCGTTCCTTTTCAGATGTCGACTATTTACATGTCAACAACGCCATTTTCTCCACCTGTTCCAGTTTCTGCCTATACCCCTGCAGGTATGGCGCAGGCCATGCGGGGTGCCATGGCGGGCGGTAATACAAATATAAGTACAGCTAATAATGTCGATGTGCCCACGAGTCACGGACCCTGTAACTGAAAAATAGATGATATCATGAAAAAGAAATATGTTCGGTTAATTGTTTGGACTTTTGTTTTTATCTTATTGGTTTGGATAACCAATTTTACGATCGTTGGGTATTTCCTGAAACGGAATTATACGTACAGCAATTACAATGGTTCTTTTAGGCATACTGAAGATAGATTAAAAGGTAAATCCTACGAAGGACGAGACAATAGATATAAAACGTTTCTTAAAAATCATCCGGAGGTGAAAGACAAACAGCTCTATCGTACATTTTGGTTGAACCCTTGGTATTTTTGGGAATGGAGAGAATGGGTAGAGCATTTTGATCGGTTCACCCTTCCTTATATTTCCGAGAATGGAATTCAGCAAAACCGTGAAACGGAAGGACTGGATACTAAGGATTAGTGACTATTAAGGAATAATATAGTACGCCGTTATTAAAGAGCTCGTACCTCTATGATTTGGATAGCTATAACTGTACAGACTATGCACTTGATGTTTTTAATAATGCCTTATCGAGTAGCAATCAGATTAGTCATACAGGTTTTACAAAACCCAATGATTTATATGATACCTTAGATACGATGTCTTCAAATAATAGTGTTATTACGAAGCATGCATCTAACAATCGTTCTCCAATAAGTACAAACTGTAACAATTAGAGTGTGAAAAAGAAAGTAATCATCTGGATTGTCGCAGTGGTAGTCGTTTCGAATCTACCGATTATTAATGGTGAAATATTACGAGGGGTGGACTCGGAATATTTCCGTTATTCAAACGCGGATGCCACATTTACGTATATTGATCACTTTGGCTTTAAATCGGGAGGATATTTTAATAAAAGAGTTAGCGAAGAAGGTATTAAGAGAGACTTGAATTCACAAGGCGATACAATCGAAATTTTCCGATTGTATCGGATCAATCCTTTATGTTTTTGGCGTTGGAGTTATTACATTATAGTCAGTAGACAATTTAGGTATAAGAGTTGGAAAGAAATCGAGCCTCGACGAGAGCCGTTTAACAAGCGTATGAATCCGTTGCAGCGTTTTTAGCCATCGAAAAGATGAAAAAGAAAACAGTGACACGCGTAATTGTTTGGGGAGTTTTCTTCTCGCTGATGGTCTGGGTGACCAATTTTACGATCGTTGGGTATTTCCTGAAACGGAATTATACGTACAGCAATTACAACGGCACCTTTCGATTTGATGAAGTTAGATTAAAGGCTTTTGGATATGATACGAGAGATAGTAGCTACGCTTATTTTCTTAGAAATAATGCGGGGATGAGAGACGAAGAGCTCTATCGTACCTTCCGACTAGACCCTTGGCGATTCTGGGAATGGCGAGATTGGGTAGAGCATTTCGATCGGTTTACATTGTCTTATATTTCCGAACGGAAGATACAACGTAACCGCGAATCGGAGGGGCTGGATAACAAGGATTAGCAATTATGTTGAGGAGCAGGATAACGATGGCAAATGAATTTTTTTACTTCTCCTGCATTTTTTGCCTTTTGTCAAAAATATTGCGGAATAAAAGGGTTTATTTTGGGATGATTAGCATATCATAAACCGTATGAATATGAAGAGAAGTTTAATTTTTGTGAAAATCCTGCTATTAGGTCCTGCACTGGCTTCGCTACATGCTTGCCAGAAGGACTTTGTGCAGTCCTCGGATACGTCTGTTTATTCAGAAAAATGAGGACGATAATATTATATATGTCTATATTAGTCATTCTAGCCCTAAACACGAATGCCCAAGAGCAATTGCAACAGCTTAAATTAAATACCCTTACTGTAGAAGAGATTAATCCCTCGACATTTGACAAGATCATCCAAGAGCAGCGTGCAAAATCGCATATATCAGTTTCAGGAAACTGGTGAGATCATTAGGATTAGTAATCATCGAAATCCGGAACTCCGCGATCATTGGGACCAAAGTGTATTGGGGTATATCGAAATGTTTACAGGAGGGGAGCATGGTTTAGACTGGGAAGAGTATGTAGAGTATGTGAATGGGAAAACTTATCGTGCTGTGATTTTTTTCAACAAACATAATGTCAACGTTGCTAACTATATTCTATATCAAGATAAGCAGAAAAAAATTGACCTTTTCATTACCTATCTTAGCGATTTGCCGGACGATGTGAAAATACGGAACATGAAAAAAATAATCACAGGTATAAAGTTTGAGTAACGGTAAATTTTGTGGATAAAATGGCGGTAAATGCTGTAACACGAAGAAGATTATGTTTATTTTTTTTATCCGCATGTTTATGTGTCAGTATCGTATTGCAAAGCAGATCCTTTATTATCGGTTTTTTCGTGGGACTTGTTTTTTTTATTTTTTTAACTGCCCAAGAAAAAAAGCAACTCAAAGGATGGCACTACGTACTCACCGCTGTCACGATGTTAAGCATATTATTAGTGCTTACTTTACTACTGAAAACAGGATCGACCTATGGGAGATTATTTATCTACAAAGTCAGTTTTCCGATGTTCTCCGAACATTGGTTGCACGGTATGGGCTTAGGAAACTTTAGATCGCAATATTTATTGTATCAGGCAGCTTATTTTGCAGAGGGTAAACAGACACAAGAAGAAATGCTGCTGGCGGATAATACCTATTATGTATTCAATGATTATTGGCAATTTTTAATCGAGGGAGGTATTACAGCAGTTTTTGTGCTTTTGTTCGCAATGTTCGGCTTAGGCTATCTTTTCTTGTCGAATAGACGAAAATACTTGAGGGGGATGCCGAATATGCTCATGCTTGCTTGGAGCCTGTTGATGGGTCTTCTATTAGTTGCCTTTTTTACACATGTATGGGAAAAAACGCTGTACAGGCTATCGATCGTTGGGCTGATCGCTATCATTCTTTATTTTAGTTTTATATGGGGTGAGAAGGTAAGTAGAAAGTCGTTTTTATTGGGAGTTGCCTCAATATTTGCTCTGGTTCTTTTTCTCGCCGACATTGATAAGCTTTTGTATCATCAGGCTTATTCAACATGGCGGAAAGCCGAGCGATATTGTTTCTCCGGTTACATGCAGGAGGGTTTGGAACTATTTGATGAGGTTTATTCTCCGTTAAAACATGATGTACTCTACTTGACAATGTATGCATATCAACATAAGAAAAATGAAAACTTTGAACAGGCATCGATCCTTTTCCGGGAAGCTGCAGCGATTAGACCCTCTAACGAGCTATATAGGCAACTTGGAATATGTTATGATAAACTCGGAGATTATGAAAAAGCAGAGAATAACTTCTTATTGGCAGTAAATATGGTGCCTAATTGATTTATTCCAAGATATGACCTCTTTTCTTTTTACAAAAATCGTGGCTTTCTGGATAAGGCTCGGGAAACAGGAACGCAAATAATGAGCTTGCCGGTCAAGGTTCCGTCGTCCAAAGTAGATCATGTTAAATCTGGAATTGCAACTTAAATTAGGAGACTTTTTTATGCTGCCATTTTTTCTTTTTCCAATAGCATCTCTTCGATCTGCTTAGGTGTTTTATACCCCAGAGCAGAATGTATTCTTTGGGTATTGTAAAATCCTTCAATGTATCCAAAGATTTCCAATTTAGCTGACTGCTGATCCATGAATTTTCTATGGTAGACCATTTCAGCTTTTAATG
>NZ_JACOIK010000007.1 GCF_014692515.1 Sphingobacterium micropteri
AAAAATTACATCGAAATGCTGTATGAAAGAATCATTGTGTAACTTTGCTTTAGCAAAAAATAGAATAACAGTAAATATTATCAAGAACTAACCGATAAAGCTGTCAAGTTTTTTTAGGAAGGTACAGCGGAAATGTGTAGAGTCAGCTATACCTATCACTGACCCTAACGGAAATGTAACGTCGGCGGACGGAAGTATCGTGACGTTGGGCGGAAGTGTTACGTCGTCGTCCGCCGACACCACTTCGTTGCCCTTCTTGATGAAACTTCCGGCCATCTTGTTCGCATCGGTGTACGGGATGATCATTCCGGTGCCCAACATGTATATGTTGCCGTATGTCCTGAACATTTCGGTGCACAGAAGTTGCTTCCCCGCGTACGGCGACATTCGCAAGAAGCACAAAAGTATTCTATCGATGCATGGAAGAATAGCTTCCCTGCACACGGGAACAAGCGGGAAGACCATCTTTATCACTTCCCCGGACGGATTGGTCACATTTCGGTGCGACAACATTGTGCCGTTGTCCGACGAACCGTTCGAGTAGTCCGACGACATGACATCGGCGTATGGAGAAACGGCAAAAAGGTGATTCACCGTGTCTTTGTACATGTACATGTGAATGCCTGCACGGTACATTTCTGTTTTGTACAAGAACAAAGCCAGCATGTCACGTGAGTTATGGACCGTGTTCCGTGACTTTGCGGTCAACTACAAGGACATCGTCGTTCACGCACGTGACATCTTTGACAAGTACCGTGCAGTCATCGACCATTCAAAGGACATCGTCGCTATGTCAGGCAACAAGTACGTTTTGACACGGAACAAAGCCGACAACTACAGTGACTTAATGATTAGGTCACTGTACATAGCCGATAAGTAAACGCACAACGACACGATGTACATGCACAACGGTACGATGTACATGTACAAAATGCGGATTTTATCGTTTACCATTGACGCTAACATATAAAAATAACGGCACATTGTCACGGTAATATTACTGAAAATGAGGCTATTTCGTCAATTATCCGTAGCTGTAAGGAAAAAATAAATTGATCAAATTCGTAACTTTACTGTATATAAACCTAGCTATATACTTATGATTAGAAACTACTTTTGTATACTGGTTACGTTATTGGCATCGGCAATCGTCACGGGCCAAGACCGGCACAATCCTACCACTCAAAATTACCTCAGAATGAGATGGACAACGGTTGCGACCGGAATGCCGTCAGCCTGGTATAACACCGATGAAGCTAAGCGGGTCGCAGAAAACGTATTGGTCAGTCAAAAGGATATCGGTGGCTGGGTAAAAAACCAACCCTATCACCATGTCTTTTCCGACTCCCTTAGAACTTATTATAAAAGTACTAAAAACGATGTCGGAGGTACGTTTGATAACGGTTCTACCATCAGTGAGTTAAGATTTTTGGCCAAAGTATATACGCATTTTAAAGACGAAAGGTACAAAGAAGCCTTTAATAAAGGGTTGAATTACATTTTTTCGGCCCAATACGATAATGGCGGTTGGCCTCAGTTCTATCCCATCAGAGATGCTGGAGAGGAGATACGTACGGACAGAACCGTACCTTATTCCATGCATATCACCTATAACGATAACGCCATGGTGAACATCATGAACTTTCTCAAAGATATCTATGCTGATGTTCCGGAATTTGTCCCCCTAAAAATTGCCCCGAATACAAAAGACAAAGCACGCAAAGCGTTCGATAAGGGTGTAGAGTGCATGCTTAAAACACAGATCAGCG
The DNA here is from genome assembly GCF_014692515.1 of Sphingobacterium micropteri. Lineage (GTDB taxonomy): Bacteria > Bacteroidota > Bacteroidia > Sphingobacteriales > Sphingobacteriaceae > Sphingobacterium > Sphingobacterium micropteri. The sequence continues at coordinate 1,770 of NZ_JACOIK010000007.1, forward strand.
TCAATTCTAAACCGACGGTATGGTGTGCACAGCATCATTACAAAACACTTGCTCCGGTGAAAGCCCGGTCTTACGAGCTGGAGTCTTTTAGCGGATCAGAGTCCGTGGGTATTGTCGCGTTGCTTATGGATATAGATCATCCTTCTCCAGCCGTTATCGCCGCAATCGACGGTGCGTGCACTTGGTTCGAGCAGAATAAGATTGAAGGAATACGCGTGGAACGGCAGATGGATTCGCATGGCAACCGTAATACCGTTGTAGTCGCCGACAGGGAGGCACCGCCGATATGGGCCCGATTCTACGATTTGGAAACCGCTAAGCCCTATTTTTGTGATCGCGACGGTATAAAGAAGTATGCGCTGGACGAAATTGGAGCGGAGCGCCGCAATGGCTACAGTTGGTATACGAATGCGCCGCAACGCGTGCTCGACGCGCAGTCTGAATGGCAGAAAAAATTGCCAGAATGATATGGATGATACCTGTTCCTAGAGCCATCACCCTACTGGCTTTTTAACGTTAATTTTTTATCGTGGTTTGTTTTTGAGGATTTTCATTGTTTTGTTTCTGTGTAATCTCTTCTACTAAACTGTTCAGATACACTTCTAGGTTTGTATATCCAGTTTTGCTCCATGTTACGGTATTGCCGTCGGAGGCATCATTCGGATTCAATTGGTTTGAATTTTCCCACCAATCGGGCATACCATCGCCGTCGGAATCTTTCAGAAACTCGGGGTCAACACGACTGTCGCTCAAATCGGGCCACGCGCTTGCTGCACCTGAAGGCTTGATATCATCGGGAACGTCTATGAGTCCGGGATAATTTTTAGCATCTGAAGAAATGCTACCGAAGTAAGTCGCTGTTCCGTTTTTCGTTTCTTCAACGATTCGTGTATCAATGATGTCGCGCTGTTTTGAACATCCTGCATGTTGCAAAACTAAATGATACGCTTCCTGAGCCGTATGGGTGGTAACAACCTCCGTTTCCAACGGTTTGGAAAGGCGCATCTCTTTTTTCACCTGTTCCGTAAACGTGTTATCATTTTTATTGTCAATCTGTTCGTAGATCCCTTTTGGCCAATTATTTCTTGTTGTTTCCTTATCCCCTTCCACCACATTTCCGTCTACATAAAAACGCCCCCAAACATGTTCCATAGGTTTCCATCCGTTGGGTTGACCGTTTTTTCCGGTCACATATTCGGAAGTACGGACGCCGATAGCAGCAATACGGTAGCGGACACGACTGTTCTTCGGCGTTGCAGGACCGGGCTTGTAATAATTGTTTACAATGTTCACGTGCATTCCTTCCCCACCGTAACATCCGGCTCCCGCCCAGTTATAAAACACGTTGTTGCGCATATCCACATATTCGCGTTCCTGCGTCGAAACATGAGGGCCCAAACGCGGCATGCGGCTTTCGTGATGCGCCATTAGATTATGATGAAAGGAAGACCGGTGTCCGCCGACAATGGCTCCATAACCATGTTTTCCCTTAGCATGTCCGGCTGTACGAAGGCTTTCCGAAATCAGGCACCATTGTACCGTTACGTTTTCGCCGCCGTAGAAAGTACAGGTTTCATCAACCGACCAGCTGATGGAACAATGGTCGATGATGATATTTCGGTTTTTTGAACCTCCTAATCCGTCCGGCTCGCCATCCCCTTCATTACCCACGCGAAAACGCATGTAACGAATAATTACATTATCTGCGTTAACGGATACCGGATAGCGCGCAATGCAGATCCCCTGCCCGGGCGCAGTTTGTCCGGCAATGGTCAAGTTGCCGTCAACGATAGGCAACCGGCTGTTCAGGAAAATAGTTCCGGCCACATCAAATACCACCGTACGCGTGCCCTTCTGAGAGACCGCATGGCGGAATGTACCCGGCTCGTCGCCATCTTCCAGTGTGGTTACATGATATACTTTCCCCCCACGTCCACCGGTAGCGTAGCGTCCAAAACCCTCGGCTCCCGGAAAAGCCAGAATCTTATACTGTGCAGATCCGGAAAGAGCAAAAAAAACAGACAGTAGGAAAATAAAAGACACCTTTATCATAAATAGATTTTTTAACAAAGATAGGATTGCAAAGAAAAGGCAAGTACCAAAAATTGATAAAAGAATACTAAAAATTGATAAAGTAGGGTGACCTCAACATGATTTTACGTCTTATTCAAAGATCCCATCCAAAAAAGTGATCGTATAATCCATCATCGGTTGAAACCAAGGCTCAAAAAACCAATAAGGATGAGGCGTGTCGGGAAATTCTCGTACCTCCCAATAGATACCATACTGATCGAGCTTTTTGATCATATCGTCTCGTCCCGCATGAAATCTTGGAATGGAGCTATTCAAAAATATAATCGGTGTCGAATTTCTGGAAACGTGGTTTAAAGGGGCCGCCGATTCCCAGTTTGTTGGATTCTGCTCGTAGGTGCCATCCAACCAATTGGATGCGGCCTTGCCTTCCGACGACTCCGGGTGCCGGAACGCCAACGTTCCGTCAATATTCACAACAGCTTGGACATCGGATAGCTGCTCGGCATTTCCTCTCCCCTGTCCCTCAAAGTCAGGATTTTTATTCGTGACACCCAATAGGCTAGCCAATTGTCCACCGGCCGACGTTCCCAAACTGGCTATGCGTTCCGTATCCAACTGGATTTTATCCGCATTGGCGCGCATCCATCGGATAGCCGATTTGAGATCGTATACCGCCTCCGGATATTTGGCTTCTAAAGACAAGCGATATTCTACCGCAACGGCAACATATCCTTTAGCAGCTAACGCGTTGCCAATAGTATGCATTTGGGATTTATCGCCCGACTGCCACCCTCCTCCATGGATCAGCAGTACACCCGGATAGCGCTTCGAGGTATCTCCTTCGGGATAAAATACATCTAAAAACAACGGTCTATCCCCGACCCTATCATATTCTTGATCTAAATACGATGCAACCTGATTTTTAACCTCCGCAATACGGATATAAGGTCTGTATTTCCGTTCCTTCAGGTATGTGCCATGCAAAGTGAAGGAAGTGTCTCTGGGAATTGGCGTTTGAGCGTATCCCGACACTACCGTGCCGATTAAAAGCAATAGGATGAATATTTTCATATTCTCTACCTATCTAATAAAACACTTGTCATGATGAAGGGTCCTATGGCCTTCGGGTCATTATCTCGGATCGGCTCGGAAATATAATATTCAAAACTTCCGTCTCTATAATTCTTTTCGCCTCCCAATCCTGCTACGGAACAACAATCGGTGATAGATAGGGAACCATCTGCTTCCGTCTTCACAAACCGTTTTAGATACTGGTCATAAGCTTGTTCCCCTTTCTTCAAATAACGTTTGTCCAAATAGCCTTTTTGGGCGCCTTTGATCCACGTATAAATAAACATAATCGATCCCGTCGATTCCAGATAATTCCCTTCCCTATCTCCTAAGTTGGTGACTTGGTACCACATGCCTGTTTCGGGATCCCTATATTTTTCAATCGAAGCTGACAGTTCTTGTAGGATATCTATGATTGCTGGCCGATCTTTATGATCTTCGGGTAAAAAATCTAAAACATCAACAATGGCCATCATATACCAGCCTATGCTGCGTGACCAAAAGTTTGGGGAAAGCCCGGTTTTGGGGTCTGCCCAACGCTGCTGTTTGCTTTCATCCCATCCATGGAAATACAAGCCGGTTTGCGGGTCGTACAAATACTTCCGGACGTCTATAATCTGCAAAGCAACATCATCAAATAGCGCTGTTTCGTTATTTTCTTGTGCATATTGCGCGAGAAATGGTCCCGCCATATATAGTCCATCCAACCATACTTGATGTGGATAAACTTTCTTGTGCCAAAAGCTTCCATCCTTTGTGCGGGGATGGGTGCGCATCTGTTCGCGTTGCAGATCCAGAGCTATTTTAAACCGTTCCTCTTTGGTTTTTGTCAAAATCGGGAAGAGAATTTTGCCGGTATTGACGCGGTCTATGTTATATTCCAACGGTTTATATGTCTTGATCGTTCCGTCAGCATTCACCATCGTGTCTGCGTAATCATACACATAATCATAATATTTTGCATTGCCCGTCTTATCATAAACTTGTAATATAGACTGCATCACCAGGCCGTGGCAATAGTTCCATTTCAACGTTTTTGAAAAATCAAGCATCCACGCCTCTGGATTACGTTTCATGTCAGAATCGGCCATCTGAACATAGTTTTTTTGCCCAAAAGTTTGTATGGTGAGAAAAACAGAAAATAGCAATATGGTTAACTTCTTCATCTAAACGAGGTTTATATTTATATTCGGTTTATTAACGCTTTTACAACAATAAGTATTTGATAAGTAAATACATAGAAAATGGCATAAAAAAACAGTGCAAACGTTGCCGGCAACGTTTGCACTGTTTTTCATCATTTATTCTTAATAAGAACTAGCTAGCGCTATCGCGTAAAGCTTTAATCTTATCGTGAGAGACGCGAATCTGTGCTGCTTGGTCGAGGATAGTTTCTAACGCCTGCCCGCTGACCTCCCCGCTATCCATTACCTTCTTATAGGCAGCTTTAATAGCATCCTCGCCGCGTTCTGCTTCTTCCAGAATACTCTTCCGATCTTTACCACCGAATAGGGCTTTCACATCGATCCAAGCGCGATGGATAGCTCCTGCTACGCTTTCGTCATCCTCATCTACTTCTGCCCCGTGTTGTTCCGCTAGTGCCGTAAGTTCCTGAGAAAAACGCTCACTTTCTGCTGCCGCTGCTGTAAAAATGACCTGAAGATCTGCATTTATAGGCTCCAAATCTTCTAGTGCTTTTCTAAATCCTAACGTACGGTCGTTATTGATCTCTATTAAATTTTTTAAGTGCTTTATCTCTTTCATAACATTTTTGTTTTGTGACTATATGATATGAACGCTTTAACAGGATAATAGTTTCTGAAAATACGTGTTGCATTTTTTTGACAAGAAATTGATGCTAATACAACCCTTCTACCAGACTATTGAAATACATCTCGATATTATCGTACACCTGGCTTAAATCTCTCCCGTTCGCATTGGGTGTATTCGGATCCAGTTTATTGGCAGTTTCCCACACATCGGGCATACCATCTCCATCGGTATCCACTAAAGGTGTCGTTTGTACCAAAGTTGGCCAGCCGCCGACATCCGTTTGAGAGTCAATAATACCCGGAAAACCCGTTTTTGACCCGTTATACGTCACGGTTCCGTTTCTCACCTCACTCACAACACGTAAATCTACTGCATCACGTTTATAGGACGCGCCTGCTTTTTCCAACACCTGTTCAAAAGCTTGTTCTGCTGTATGCTGTACGTTCAGCTGCTCAAAAGGAAACGGTGTCGTTCTCTGTGCTTGTGCAGCGGAGATACCAGCATCAAAATCGACTCCACCAGCCCAATTATTCAGGGTAACACCGCCATTACCGAATACATAATTGCCCTCAATAAAGAATACACCATGTCCCGGGCTGTAGCTCGCGTCCTTTTCTTTGGATACCTGCATAATGCGTTTGTTCTTGCTCGACGGCGTCGCCGGCCCTGCTTTGTAATAATTATTCACCAGGTTATACTCTCCGTTCTCCCCTCCGTAGGCCGAGTTATCACGCCAATTGTAGATTACATTATTTCGGTAATCAACTTTGTCGGCCCCTACCGGGCTTAATCCTCCTGTACCCGGGCGGTTCCCGCCGTCAAAGCGCGGGTTTCGGCTATTATGGTGGGCGAGCAGATTATGATGGAAAGAAGCTTGATGACCACCCCATATTCCACCGTAACCATGATCGTCTTTCTCGTGAAACGATTTGTTTAAGCTTTCTGCCAAGATACACCACTGCATTGTAAAATCCTTATTGGCATAGAAAGAGGAGCATTCGTCAATAGACCAGCTCATGGAACAGTGATCGATGACAATATTTTTCTGATAGCGTCCCCACAGCGCATCCTGTTCATTCTGGGTCAAATCTCCCATCCGGAAACGTAAAAATCGGAGGATAACATTGTCTGCGGTAATGGCCATCTCATGGTCTTGGATACAAATCCCGTCGCCGGGAGCGGTCTGTCCGGCAATAGTGATATCACCGTTTTTGATTTGCAAACGGCTTTTCAATTTGATATTGCCCGATACCTCGAACACAATAATCCGTTTACCTGATTGATTTATCGCATCACGTAAACTGCCAACACCGGCATCGTTGAGATTGGTCACTTTGATAACTTTGCCGCCGCGCCCACCGGTTGTCATCTTGCCATACCCCTCCGCACCAGGAAAAGCCACAACTGGCTCTATCTGTTCCGGCGGCGGGGTTTCTTCCTCTTCTTTTGTTATTACTGGTTCTTCCACTTCGAGTGTATCTTTTCCACAACTTGAAGTTGCCCACAGTAGACATATTCCAATCCAAGGAAATACGATGTCTTTTATTCGAAGGGCTATATTGTTTCTCATCTGTATACTATTATAGTTTATCCCAACCGTCTATTTCTGTTGGTGAGATGATCAGATTGATGTATATTTTAAAAGAGCCGCATCAATCGGTGATGCGGCTCTCTCAATCTTCTATCGGTTAACGCCATCTAGCAGCGCCGATTCCGTTTAGTTTCAAATCTAGGTTATTGACTGTGAAGTCGCCTTGTTCTGGATTTGTAAACTCAGGGTTTAGTGACGTATAATTTCCAGTATCGTTTTTAGCGTTTGACACTGAACTTGCTGTGAAATTCGGTGCATTATGGTAATTATTGCCCGAAAGTTCCGTAATATTGGTCGCACTTTGATTTGCATAGTAACCTTCACTCGCAACGATCAAATTCTTTGTGAATGATATACTGTTATTCGCCAGCCGGATATACAGGTATCTTTTCCCATTATTATTAATCGTGTTGTAGAAGGTGTTTTGGGTAATCGTAATTTTACTTTCCACGGAACCAAAGTTGTCGGAACCACCAGCGTCCATCCGGAACAAATCGCGTGCAGCTGCACTATTATAAACGGTATTATCCACAAAGATAAATTCGTCGGCAATACCTTTTCGGAAATCTATAAAATCCCCCTCATTGCACTCAATATCATGAATGAGGTTATTTGTAAACGTAACAGATGGTATCCTCGCCTTTTTATTTACATAAAATATGCCTTTCACATACTTTTTCACTTCACAATTCTGCATCAAGAAAGCACCATATGGGCTGTCAAGATCTTCATTGTAAACGACAGTCTGATCCGATCCTCCTCCTGTGCCATCGAGAGATAAGTCTCGAAGCGTTAACGCCGCATTTTTCGTAACACGGAAGATAGCGCCTTGAATAACCGGCTTTTTGTGCGGCTTATATCCCCGAACGGATATGTTTTTATTGATCTCTATCTTGTCATTGATTACATACGTACCTGGCTCTATGGCGAATACCGATCCATCGGCTGCAGCAGCGATCATTGCCGCAAGATTGTCACCTGCAGCGACTTTAGTTACGCCCTCTCCGCCGAGTAGCGTCGTAAAATTAAGTTCGCCTCGTCGTTTGTTGCCGTTCATCAGTGTGGCCGTGTAGGTCACATCACTTGATAATCCGGTAATCGTGGTCGCTCCGGCAGCAACATCTGCAGATGTTACCACATGTTCGATGTCTCCTGGCATCAGTACCACACTAGTGGCTACCTCGCCAGCTGGCCAGTTAAGGGTAGCCGACTCTTCGGTTAGTGTTTCTGGATCAAATTCCGTAAAAATTTGCTCTATCCCCGTTTCGAAGGTTGTGGTAATCCACTTGGAGTTTTTCAGATCCTCTCCCACTGCCCCGACGCGTACACTGAAAATTGTTTCTCCGAAAAGCCCCTCAATCGTATAGGGAAGCTCGTCAAATGTCACTCCTTCAATCGATTTGGTCGCTGTACCAGAAAACTCAGGATTATCAAATATTTCAATAACGTAGGAGTCAGCATTACTTACGCGTCTCCAATTCAACCGAACATTTGTACGATTTACTACCTGAGCAGTCAACTCCGTTGGCGACAATGCCTGATCGAGGTTCAACTCTGTTATTTCCTCCAAAAGGTTTTCGCTACAAGATGAAAAGCTCAGCCCCACAATCATTGCGGAAAACCATATTATATATTTACATTTCATGATTTCAACGTCTTAAAGGTTAATTTAAATGATCGTTATTCAATAAGCCGTTGGAGTTTTCAATAAAAAACTGCCATATCGGCCAATATTGCTGCTTGTTCGGATCTTTACCGGGATAAACCAATGCGTCCCATAAGGTATTTGCATCACTGCTACCCACCATCGTCCATGTTTTGCTCTCTGCATAATTCAATGCAGCGCCCGCGGCATCTGTATCACCAAAATTCAACCCATAAATGGTAATGGTTTCGTCATCTTCATTGGTTTGGTAATAAATTTTCTCAGGAAGGTTCGCATATTTTCCTGTCCGGTTTTCCAGTTGCTCCAGTTTTTCTTTAGCTTCCGCCAGTTTGGTACCGAGTAAGTTCCAACGGATGAGATCTCCTTTACGCAACATCTCTCCTGTAAACTCTAGAGCTCGTTGGTCTACAATAGCATTAAAGAATGCTGTTTTCGACGCTGTTGCTTCTGCCAATAGGCTTTCTGCTTTTGCGGCATTTGTTGGAAACGCCCGATTCAGTATCATTTCCAAATAAGGCGCTGCAGCTTGTGGTCCATCTAGTTCGTTAATAGCCTCTGCTGCCATCAGCACTACATCCGCATAACGCATATACATCCAGTTTAAACCGTCGTCATTGGTAGAGGTAACACGTCGCCCCATCCATTCGTATCGATACTTACCAAAATATAAACGTCCTAATGAAGAAGGTACCTGAAATGCCCCGGCATCGGCCACATCACCTGCACGATCCCACTCATAAGGAACAATGGATACGAAACGTCGCGCATCGTCCTCATCAAATTCGTACAGCATAATTGGATTTGGTCCTACGGTACCTCCACGGTTTTGTCCAGTATATTGACTCGTCTTTAAATGTCTGACACCTAAATCAAAAATGACACGGCCCCTTCCTTCACTAAAAGGAATTTCCCACATCGACTCGCCACCCGCGGCTAGATTTTCTTGATTAAAACGACGGAAGACTTCCTCAAATCCCAATAATCGCTGTGTGTTACTATTAATAATATCTAAACATTCCTGTTTGACAATCGCATACATTTTTTCTTTGGAAAGGTCTGGATCTTGACTCAACCGAACGGTGCCATCCAACCGCTGTGCATATCCCCCTGCGGCTAATGCGAGACGAGCACGTAACCCCTTGGCAAATGCCTTACTTGCATGTTCCACAGAAGATGTTTTAGAAGATTCGTTAGGCCAAGGCAATAAGTTCGCCGCTTCATCTAAGTCCGCCAACAGCTGTTTATAGATTGTATCCCGATCTGCCCGCGGCAAATACGTTGTCTCGGTGTTAATAGGTTCAAAACGTGCCGGCACATCGCCCCAGCCCTTAATCAAATCGCTATATAGCACAGCCCGGAGCACCAGCACCTCACCTAATACCTGTGCCATTTGTGCATCTGTCTCCACATTTCCGTAGGTCCGCAAGCCACGTATTGCCATATTTGCCCGCTCGATACCTTCATAGAACTTGGCATAGGCATTATTGTCCGTGTTCATCTGTCCATTATCAAAAGTGGTATTATAATTTCCCAACCTGGACTTATCGTCGTCTATGGCTTTCAGGGAATTATGAATTTCCACATCGGTATTTGTACCATAATAAACCAAATAACGCCCACGATAGGAGTTCGTCTCACCAAAGGATTGGAGTATTCCCGGAATAACACCTTCCGCCAAGCTCGGTGACGAAAAAATAACCGATTCATCTAGGGAAGATTTTGTCGGTGCTTCCAATATATCTTTACAAGCTGACACCGATAAAACCGTTGCTGCTAGTACTGCTATGTTTATAATTCGCTTCATCTCTTTCAAATTAAAAATTCACATTCAAACCAAACACAAAGGATCTGCTTTTCGGATATGCCGAATAATCCACACCGGGTGTAAGCTGTGTTCTCCGCCGTGTTGAAACTTCAGGGTCAAAGCCACTATAATTGGTAAACAATAAAAGGTTGTAGCCTGATGCATATATCCGCAGATTCTGCATTTTTAGTTTCGAAGAAATAGCTTGGGGTAGCGTGTAGCCTATGGTTGCAGTCGAAAGCCGTAAAAACGAACCATCTTCCACCGCCCAGTCGGTAAAGGTGAATGAGCGTGTATAAGGCGACCACATGGTGGTATTCGCATTCATCGCTTCCAGTTCTGCGGGATCGTTACTGATCGTACCATCCGGACGGAGGTTCGTCCAACGCGATCCGCTTGCTACTTCACCAATCATATTACGAGAGTTGTATTGACTGGTTGATGTATACTCAATCTTATTGGCATTATAGATGTCATTACCATAACTCCAAGTAAAATACGTCGCCAGATCAAAGTTGTAGATACGGGACGTGATTGAAAAACCACCAGTATGGAGTGCGTTTGCATTTCCAATGATAGTCCTATCCGCGACGCTGATTTTTCCATCGCCATCTACATCTTTTATTTTCATAGAACCCGGACGAATCAAACCAATTAGCTCTCTTCCATCGGTTACGCCTTCTTTTAAAACCCATTGATTGGAAGTTGCATCATAGCCTTCAAAATCAGACACCTCATAGCGTCCCCCGCTTTGATAACCGTACATCTGCCCAATCGGCGCGCCAACTTCTACCATATAATCCGTCCCAATAGCCGTGGACGCCCATCCAGATGTACCTGGAATATTTTCAATCGAACCCAAGCTTAATACCTTATTGCGGTTAAAGGCAATATTTGCATTCACCGATAGATCGAAATTAGTTTTCCGAACGATCCCACCATTCAACGTAAACTCAAGCCCCTTGTTTTGGGTATCGCCCAAATTACGGTATTGTATATCGTAACCTGTTCCCGCTACCGGAAAGGCGATTAACAAGTCCTTCGTTTTGTTAAGATACGCATCGATCGTTCCGCTCAAACGACCATTCCATAAGGTAAAGTCTAAACCGATATTTCGGGTCACGGTTGTTTCCCATTTCAGATCGGGGTTTGCCATCGTTTTCGAAGCCGCCCAGTAGTTATCGTAATCATTTACCCAGTTCGTTGTCGAGTTATTAAACGTTTGCACGAGTAAACCAGATGGAATACGGTTATTTCCTGCGGTTCCGTAACTGGCGCGAAGTTTCATGTCCGTCAACCAGGTTTTAGCTTCGGACAGGAATTCCTCGTCGGATAGACGCCAAGCACCAGATACAGAAGGGAAATAGCCCCAACGATTTTGCGAGGAGAATTTCGACGAACCGTCTGCACGGAAAGTTGCACTCAACAAGTATTTCCCTCTGAAATCATAGTTCGCACGACCAAAGAAAGATAACAGCTTATCATCGGGAGCAAAGTTGTTATCTACCGAATTCGGAACGCCTTGCGTTGTCAATTTCCGCGCATCGTCAAAAGAGAAAGATTCGGGAAAATTATGGATCGCGTTCGTCAACACCTGATTTTCGGTAAATAAATACTCTTGCCCGACCATTACATTTAACTTATGGTCTTCGCCTATCATATCGTCCAAGGTATAGGTTGCCGTATTCGTATTCCGCCATCCATTGCGGTTTGTGTTGGCCAATATCAACGCAGGCTTATCCTGATAGTCTGCCGCCGGAACGTTGCGCACATAATAGGTCGTTCCGCCATAAAACCGATCTTGATCGTTCCGATAATTATCATAACCAAACTCGGAGCGTAAACGGAGGTTTGGCAATACCTGATAGGAGAGAGCTGCATTTAAGTTAACCGTTTTCCGGCGGTAATATTGATCGTTGTCGGAAATGGATACAATCGGACTGTATAGATTAAAGTCGTCGTCTGTTTCGGTCGTTGTTGTTAGACCTGCTACCGGAAACGGTGGATATAACATCGCGTACTTCAATCGGGAATCGGCCGAAGAGACTTCGTTCTGCTCGTTCATCCCGCCACCGTTAACCTGTGTATCTGAATAACGTGCGCCAATATCCAAGGTTAAACCATCATACAACTTATGATTCAGTTTAAAATTGGCATTGTGCCGCTGGAAGTCCGACATCTGCATAATCGCCCGGTCTTTTACAAAGCTATGGCTCACGCTAAACCGAGTCTTTTCTCCGCCACCACTAAGGTTTAGATTCTGATTATAGGTCGTTCCCGTTCTTCCAAATATAATCTCCTGCCAATCATTCGGCTCGACATCCGCATAAAGGTCGATATCCTGATAGTTTCCAAAATATTGGGTGTAGCTTTCAGGTTTATTAGCCAAAAGTGAATGTTCATATTGCCAGGTAACATAATCTAGCGGAGACAACACATCAAGTTTGTTGGCCAAATTCCGCGAACCGGTAAACGCATTGAAGCTGATCGCAGTTTTGCCCGTTTTGCCACCTTTGGTAGTAACGAGAATAACGCCGTTTGCCCCCCGAGCACCATATATTGCTGTGGAGGAAGCGTCTTTTAGAATGTCGATCGACTCGATATCCTGCGGTGCAATATCTGCAATAGAGCTAACGGGGAAACCATCGACAATATACAACGGCGAGTTGTCTTGTGTGATCGAGCCTCCGCCACGCACCCGGACGGTCAGTTCTGCATCCGGAGATCCCTCTGTTGTATTGATGTTCAAGCCAGCGACGCGCCCTTGGATAGCTTCTAAAGCCGAGGAAACAGGAGCTGCTGTAATCGTTTTCGCATCTACGGAGGCGACCGCTCCAGTCAAATCCTTTCGCCTTACGGCACCATAACCGATAACGACTACTTCATCTAAGCCCGCGGCATCGGCTTGCATCGTAACGGAAATCTTGGTATTTCCTTGAATAGCCTGTTCCTGCTCCAAATACCCTATAGAGGTAAATACGAGTACATTAGTTGCAGACGGAACGGCGATCGTATAATAGCCGTTTGCGTCTGTACTTGTTTGTTGATTCATGCCTTTCACTTTTACCGTTACTCCTGGCATCGGTTTTCTGTCTTCGTCATACACCGTACCGGTAATATTACGCTCCTGTGCAAAAGCAGCGTTAACGAAGAAAAGCATCAGCATTAAAGCTTTAAATATCCTCATGATAATGAATTAATAAATGATTAAATTGGTTGCATAAATTATAAGAACGATAATCTCTCTTAGATTATAATACTTTGCGTTTTTATGGATTTTAAACAGATTCAATTGGTCTAAACATGAGTCTAACTTATGTTTATATCTTGTTAGCGTTAATATCCTATTACAATTATAATGTAATACAGTTAGTAAAAGGCAATAAATAGAAAGAAAAACCACGCAAACGTTGCCGGCAACGTTTGCAGGACAGTGCAGGACAGCTGTTCGTCACAATTTTTTGTTAAAACAACTAATTTAAAGTAGCCGGTAGATGTAACGCTACCGGCTTAAATAACTCCTTAAAACATATTGAAGAATACCCCCATGCTTAAAGTATTCTACATCGATATCCGAATCGAGGCGTGCCCTGGCATCAAACTCGATGGCCTCACCCGATGCTTTTAACGCACGAACTTTTACCATCTTAAATGGTTTCAAATCACTAGCCATTCCAGTTATACTGATCTCTTCTTCTCCTGTCAAGCCCAACGAGTGTGCGCTTTGTCCGTCGGGAAATTCTATGGGAAGTATACCCATTCCCACCAAGTTGCTCCGATGGATTCGCTCGAAACTTTCGGCAATGACAGCACGGATGCCCAATAAGCTCGAGCCCTTTGCTGCCCAATCTCGTGAGGAACCACTTCCATAATCCTTCCCGGCCAAAACCACCAATGGCGTCCCGTCGGCTTTATATTTCATGGCGGTATCGTATACTGTTAACGTCTCTTTGGTCGGAAAATATACCGAATAACCGCCTTCTCGCTCGGTAATCTTATTTCGGATGCGGACGTTGGCAAACGTTCCCCGCATCATGACTTCATGGTTTCCGCGACGCGAACCATATGAATTAAAATCTTTCCGATCGATTCCCCGACTTAAAAGATATTTTCCGGCCGCACTTTCTTCATTAAACGAACCCGCGGGCGAGATGTGGTCTGTAGTTACGGAATCACCTAAATATAGGAGAACCCGTGCACCTTGAATTTCTGTAAGAGCCAAAGGTTCTGCCGGTAGGTTTTTAAAGAAAGGAACTTCCCGGATATACGTGGATTCCTTATCCCAAACGAATTCTTTGCCTTCGGGTGCTTCCAGTTTTTTCCATTCTTCATCCCCATCAAAAATAACATCGTACACCTCTTTAAAATCCTCTTTCTGCATGGCTTTTTTGATCGTCTCGTTGATTTCTGCCTGCGTAGGCCATATATCCTTTAAATAAATCGGATTTCCATTAGGGTCGTAGGATAGGGGATCTTCCATCAGGTTGACATCCACACGACCGATAAGCGCGTAGGCCACGACCAACATCGGCGACATTAAAAAGTTCATTTTTACTTGAGGGTGTACCCGGGCTTCGAAATTCCTGTTTCCAGAAAGCACCGAGGCAACAACCATTTCACTGTTGTCGATCGCCTCGGCAATATGCGGCGGCAGTGGCCCGCTGTTGCCGATGCAGGATGTACAACCATAGCCGACCGTATGGAACCGCAACGCTTCTAGATCGGTGGATAAACCAGAGCGTTCCAGATATTTCGTAACGACCTTAGAACCTGGAGCTAGGCTTGTTTTCACCCATGACCGTGTGCGAAGCCCTTTTTCTACGGCTTTCTTAGCCACCAAACCGGCACCTATCATGACGCTGGGGTTAGACGTATTTGTACAGCTGGTGATGGCAGCGATTACGATGCTACCATCACTTAACCGGTATTCACCATTTTTCAATTTAATTTTTACACTTCGTAAATCGGCGGTGTTTGCCGCCAAAGTTTCTTTATGCTCTTCGGTTGCCTCTTGAACAAACTGGGTACCAGACCCACCTTCGTTTAACCAAGCATGTTCTCGGCGATCATCAAATGCGACGTAGTTCCGTTTGAAATCTTGATCGAGAACGGTTCGAAAAGTGGAATCTAGTTCTTTGACGAGTATTTTGTCTTGCGGTCTCTTGGGGCCTGCCACGGTTGGTTCTAAGGTGCCGAGATCCAGTTCGACGATTCTTGAATATTCGATCTCTTCCTTGCCCGTCCGCCATAACATATTCTCCTGGCAATATTTCTTTACCAAATCGATTTGCTCTGCCGACCGGTTCGTACGCGCCATGTAATCGAGTGTCTGGTCGTCGATAGGAAAGTACGTCACCGTACAGCCGAATTCGGGAGACATATTTGATATCGTTGCCCGATCGGTTACGGTCAGTTTATCCAAGCCATCGCCGAATACCTCGACAAATTTACCGACCACGCCGGTATCTCTTAATATCTTGGTTATGGACAATACCATATCGGTAGCGGTACAGCCTGCCGGAATTTCGCCAGTGAGTTTAAGTCCAATAACTTGTGGGCACGTAAAATATACGGGCTGTCCCAGCATCGCTGCTTCCGCTTCTATACCGCCTACACCCCAGCCGAGCACACCGATACCATTGACCATGGGGGTGTGTGAGTCGGTTCCGACCAACGTATCTGGGAACGCCCAACCCTCTCGCTCTACAACGCCTTTAGCCAAATACTCGAGATTGACCTGATGGCAGATACCCATTCCGGGCGGAACGACCGTCAGGTTGGCCAACCCCTGTTGTGCCCATTTTAGTAACTGATATCTTTCGGCATTCCGCTCATATTCTAATTTTACGTTTTCCTGATAAGAATAGTCTGTTCCGAAATAATCTACTTGCACCGAATGATCAATGACTAGGTCGACCGGGATAGCCGGATTAATCTTCGCGCCATCTCCTCCTTTTCTTACAAATTCGGCTCGGATGGACGTGATATCAACAACCGCCGGTACTCCTGTAAAGTCTTGCATCAACACCCGCGCCGGCTTAAAAGGAATATCTTTATCTGTGCCGGCGGCATCCCAGTTCATAAGCGTGTTCAGATGATCATCCGTAACTGCAAAACCGTCGTGATTCCGCAAAACATTTTCCAGCAAAATCCGAATAGAGAATGGAAGTCTATGGATATTTTTGCCACTTTCTTGAAGCTTTTTAAGTGAGGCTATTTTCTGTGTCATGATTTATGGGTTATTTCTCTCTTATGGGATAAAACCCAATATAACAAATATTGTTTAGATCTTACTCCTTTCTTTTGTAGCGCAATGGCGTCTGCCCATAATACTTTTTAAATACCCTGCTAAAATAATTGGGGTCGCTATACCCACAATGGTAAGCAACCTCGTTAATGGGCATATCATTTTCGAGCATAATAATAGCTTTTTTAAGACGGTACTCATTTAAAAGCTCGGTTGCATTTTTATCCAGAACCCGTTTAAGGTTTAAATGTAGGGATGTTCTGCTTGTATTCAATTCATTTGCAATATCTTCAATAGTTAGTGTTGGATTAGCAAATTCCTTTTCGAGGATCTCACTTAGTCTTGACAAAAACTCCTGATCTTTGTTGTTACTCGGGAGTGTGTCGTCTTTAAAAGCGCCTAAACTAATAACATGTTCCCGCAACTTAACCCTTGATTTAACCATGTTATTGACCAACAATTCCAGTTCTTTCAGATTAAATGGTTTACTTACATAAGCATCAGCACCCACATCTAATCCATCAATTTTAATATTTTCTATACTGCTATCTGAAAGCAGAATTATGGGAATATAGTTGAATCTTTCGTCGCTTTTCAACCAATTACAAAGTTCAATCCCATCCATTTTAGGCATTTTCACATCACTTATAATAATATCAGGAGGTATTTTATTAATTTTCTTTATCGCGAGCAATCCGTTTGATGCGTTTACTACTTCGTAATGACGAGAAAAATGCTTCGATAAAAATGTCATTAACTCTCTGTTATCCTCTACGATAAGTAATGTATATTTCGTTTTTGCATCTTTGCTTATTGATGCCTCATCCAATAGCTTTTCTTGTTTAATAAGCACAGTCTTTTCCGGGAGTTCGGCGATCTGGTCGATTTTTGGAACATGATCCAGGCGTATGAGAACAGGCATCGTTATTTTTATGGAGGTTCCCTTATCTTGTACACTTTTAACATGAATTTCTCCGTTAAGATACTTTACAAGGCTGTCAACAAGGGCAAGCCCAATACCGCTGCTTTCCGCATCTGTTTTATTAGTTCCCGATTTATAAAAAGGGTTAAAAATATTTTTAAGTTCTGTTGTGGACATACCTCGTCCGGTATCATTTACACGTATGGTAACTAATTGCTGAGCATCGTTTCGCTCACCAAAATCAAGGGCGACGTCAATACTGCCTGTTAATGTATTTTTCATCGCGTTAGAAAGAATATTGAACAATATCTTCTCCATTTTATCTTGATCAAAGTAGCATTCCAACGATGGTTTAGTGGAAACGAAGGTTAAATCAATGTTCTTTTTAACAGCTATTGGTTCGAAATGATAAGTGGCTTTTCTAATAAAGTCAACCACATCTGATTTTGAAAGATTAATAGACGCATGGTCGGATTCTATTTTTCTAAACTCCATCAACTGCTGGATAAGTTTAAATAGGATAGAAGCATTGCTTTTGACCGTAGATAATTCGGTACTTTTTTTAAAATCTGAACTTGTATTCTCCAGAAATTTATCAATGGACGCCAGGATGAGGGTTAGCGGTGTTTTAAATTCATGCGAAATAAAGGTGAAAAAGTTAAGTCGATGCTGGGTCAGCTCCTTCATTTTTTCCTTTTCAACGCGTTCCAGTTGGATCTCTAATTTTTTATGGTCAAGAAATTTAACAAACTTCGTATACATCCATATTACAGCCACAACCAATAAGAAGTATACAAAATAGGCGAAATGGCTCCGATAGAATGGAGGGGCTACATAAATTTCCATCGTCCTTTCTGCACTACGGGCAAGACCAGCGGCGTTTAAAGCTTTAATGTGAAATACATAGTTTCCCGGCGACAAATTCGTATAGGTAACACTATTTTTGTTTCCCACATGGTTCCATTTATCTTCAAACCCTTCTAGGTAATACGCATAGTCAGTGCTACCCGGATTAGCATAATTTATGGCTGCGTAACTTATGGTAAATACATTTTGATCATAGGCCAGTTTTATTCTTTTGGTATCGTTTATCTGATTTTTTAGGATGGCGGATTCCTGCGGAACGATACTTTTATTAAACAACTGAAAGTCGGTAAACATGAGCGGCAGTGATGCATGATTATTCTCTACTGTCGAGGGATCGAAAAAGCACAAGCCATTTATACTTCCAAAATACAACATGTCGTCACTACTTTTTAAATAGGATTTAAAATTAAACTGATTGGATGGCAATCCATGTTTACTATCGTAATTTGTGAATGTGTTGGTCTTCGGATCTAGCCTGGAAATTCCACGATTTGTCGTAAGCCAAATAATACCCTCCTTGTCCTCCAATATTCCATATACGTTGTTGTTCGGCAAACCG
This sequence comes from Sphingobacterium micropteri, assembly GCF_014692515.1. Lineage (GTDB taxonomy): Bacteria > Bacteroidota > Bacteroidia > Sphingobacteriales > Sphingobacteriaceae > Sphingobacterium > Sphingobacterium micropteri. The sequence goes on from NZ_JACOIK010000007.1 coordinate 20,304, forward strand.
TCTTCAATTGTATAACTTCTAAATTCATTTTGTTCCGGATTATAAAGACATACACCTCCATCTAGCGTGCCGAACCATAACTGTTGTTTACGGTCTTGGTAAACACTGATAATTTGGTTGCTTAACAAGCTAGGGTTATCACCAGTGGCCGTATAATTTCTTAAGCTATCGGTAACTGGATCATATTTATAAATTCCATTATATCGGGTGCAAAACCACACATAGCCGTTTTTATCTTCGATAATATCATAAATAAATAAATCTCCCATAATTTGGGGTTTAAATAGTTTGAATAATTTAGACTGGTAATCAAAAATATTCAAACCGTATTGCGTACCTACCCACAATATACCTCTAGAGTCTCTGTAAATAGCATATACACCATTGTTAGACAATGACTGGATATTTTCTTTCTTTGAAGTATAAACTGTTGTCGTGTTTTTCTTTGTATCAAATTGATGTAAACCGCCTAAAAATGTACCTACCCAGATATTTCCATAACCATCATCATGAATAGCGTGAACATTATTTGTTGTCAAATAAAATGGAGAACTATTCTTATTTATATACTGAAAAGATTCATTCAGGATATCATAGATTGTAATACCACCATCTTCTGTGCCTATCCACATTCGTTTTTCATCGTCTTCCATCAATTGGCTGATAGCTTTTCCAGATAGTCCTTTCTTTTTGTCATTAGCTCTTATACTTTTAAAACCATAAGAACTGGAAGGCATATAATTTACTCCCCCAAAATAAGTTCCTATCCATAAAGAACCATCTTTAGCGAGATAGGTAGAATAAATAGCATTATCGTTCAGCTTTTCGGAATCGTTAGCGAAAGATTGATGAAAGCTTTCAGAATATCCAGTCTTTATATTGTAGATATATAAGCCTTCCTCTGTACCAATATATAGAATATCCTGATCTCCAGATACCGATCTGACTGTATTGTTTTCAGGAGTTTCTATTACAGTGAATTTTAGTTTAGAAAAGCGTTGATCTATCCTATCGTACATCAAAAGCCCTTTGTTTGTGGCAACCCAGATATTCCCCTCTTTATCTTTATAGAGATCGAAAATATCATTCACATTAGCAAATTCAGACAAGGAAGCCGTGTCAAATATTTTCTTTACGTTCCCTTCTCCATCAATTATTCTTAACGAATTTCCTATTGCTAATAAAAGGCTATCATCAGAAATAGCACACATTGTCTTTAGATAGCTTTTCCTGTCGCTTATACGCTTGGATTCGTTACCTGATAATTTATAAACTCCGTCCGATGTACCAATATATAGATGATCATTTTGCAGAAGAAGAAACAACACATTAAGTTGATAAGGAAAGGCACTACTCCTTTCAAGGTTATCTGTTTTGGAATTATAAATATAAAGCCCATTATCTGTTCCGACATATAATAAAGATTTATAACTACAAAGCGAACTTATTTTATTGGTAGAACCTCCGATTTTAGAACTTGATATATAATAATTTTTAACTTGGTAACTATCATACCGGTTGAGGCCTTCCCGGGTACCAAACCACATAAACCCATTTTCATCCTGCGTAATGGCATAAACGGTATTATGAGACAATCCATGGTTAGAGGTAATTTTTCTAAATTGGATATCCTGACCAAATACACGGTCAGCAATACAAAGCAGCAAAAAAACAATAAGGCTAGCGTACTTCATCGTTTTATCAATTAGTTTAGGCTAATTTCTAAATTAAAATCCGTAATCCTAGATATCGTATATGTGAACAGCATATTTATAAACAACAATCCTCAATATTTTAACCTGTGTGCTATTCGCAAAAATATTTTTCTGCTAACATTGCTTCTGTAAACTATTATAAATCACATGAAAACAATAATTCTTAAGGTATCAAGTATACTGCTTTTCGTATGCACCATAATAGGATCTGCTTTTGCTCAATCTAAGGCTACAGCAAAAAGACCTAATATTATTATCATCTTAGCGGACGATTTAGGTTATTCTGATTTAGGTTGTTATGGTGGGGAAATTAACACCCCCAATCTGGATTGGCTGGCTAGCCGAGGTGTTCGGTCCACAAGCTTCTACAATGCGAGCAGATGTTGCCCCACAAGGGCTTCTTTGCTTACCGGTCTATACCCGCACACTGCCGGAATAGGGAACATGACTACTGATCAAAAGGCTCCTGGTTATAGAGGGCAACTCACCCCCAATACGGTCACTATCGCACAAGTTTTAAAGGATGTAGGATATCAAACCGGCATGGTGGGAAAATGGCATGTATCGGAAACCAAACCTTTTCCAGACAACGAACAACAATTACAATGGTTAGATCATCAAATTCAAGATAAAGCATTTGCGGATACCTTGTCTTACCCCACGCACAGAGGTTTTCAGAAATATTACGGAAATATATGGGGTGTAGTTGACTTTTTTGACCCTTTTGCCTTAGTCAACGGTACTACCCCGGTAAAAAATGTTCCGGCCGACTTTTATTATACGAATGCCCTTGGCGATTCTGCTGTAGCCTATATCGATTATTTCACAAAAAATAAAGATCCTTTTTTTATGTATGTAGCCTTTACCGCTCCACATTGGCCGCTCCAAGCATTGGAAAAAGATATTCAAAAGTACGAAGATGCCTATAAAAAAGGGTGGGAACATATTAGAACACAGCGGTATCAGAAAATGATTAAACTGGGAATGATAAATCCCAAACAGGTACCGTTATCTGATTTTATGCATGATGGAAAAACCTGGGAAAACAATCCGGATTCCATTTGGGATGCCCGAGCCATGGCTGTACATGCTGCCATGGTGGATTGCTTGGATCAAAACGTCGGAAAACTTATCGACCAATTAAAAAAAACTGGTGAGCTGGAAAACACCTTCATTATGTTTCTTTCAGACAACGGAGCCAGCCCCGAACGGCCGGAAGAATTTGGTCCCGGATACGATCGGTCAGGGACAACCAGAAATGGAGAAAAAGTTAGCTTCTCTGTAAATAAAGATGTATTGCCTGGGTCGCAAACAACACATATGGGTATTGGCCAACAATGGGCAAATGCTATCAATACACCTTTCCGGTATTGGAAAGCGAAGGAGTACGAGGGCGGAATAAATACACCATTTATTGCGTATTGGCCACAAGGAATCAACGGCACAAATAAATTTAATCGAGTTCCTGCCCATATCATCGATTTGATGGCGACCTGTATTGAGGTTTCCGGTGCATCCTATCCACAAACTTCTGACGGCAATACGATTACACCTTCACCTGGAAAGAGTTTAATACCCGTTTTAAACGGAAAGATAACCAAACAGCTTCATGATGAACTTTTTTGGGAACATAATGGTGCTGCAGCGCTTCGACAGGGTGACTGGAAAATTGTTAGGCTAGGGGGGAAGACTGATTGGGAGTTATACAACTTGGCTGTAGACCGCACAGAGACAAATAATCTGGCTAAGAAATTCCCCGACCGGGTAAGTCAAATGAAAGAAAAGTGGCATCAATTAGCAAACCAGTATCAGGTGTTTCCAAAGCCTGTGGCCAGGTAACGCGAATCGGCTGTGTAGCTCTTTTGTTGCCGAAAACCCTTTTAAGCTAGGTGATATCCTTAAAAGGTTTTTACTATACCTTTAAAAAAACCGGAACTTGAACTTAAATCATTTTTATATGAAACTTCTTTTAATATTATTAAACGTATGCATTGCGATGTCCAGCTGTAATAAACCGGACTATGGTTCTCCTCAAACTACACCTCCAGATGATGAAAATAACGAATCCATTACACCTTTAACCGGACTTGTTGGTCTAAATGACGCTTCCCGGGTTATAAAATCGGGAACTAATTATTTCTGGTATTCTACAGACGGTGGTATTAAGATGAGATGGACGAATAACCCTATATCAGGTAAGTGGTATACCGGATCAGATGTGTTTCCTACCCGCCCAGACTTCTGGTCTAATTATAGCCCGATAAATGCCGCTTGGGCTCCAGATATTATTTATGACCCCGCTTCTGCAGAGTTCCGTATGTATTATTGTGTATCTAGCATGGGTAGTCGAAAATCTGCTATTGCTTTGGCGACCAATAAGACGCTAGACCCCAATGCTCCAAATTATAAATGGGAAGATAAGGGAATTGTAATCTCTACCACCGAGAGCTCTACTTACAATGCGTTGGATCCTTGCCCTATATTAGCGCCAAATGGCGAATGGTATTTATGTTTTGGATCGCATTGGACAGGAATTAAACTCATGCGATTGGGTGCGGATGGTAAAGCACATCCAACGGAAACGACAATTTCTAATTTGGCCAGAAAAGAGCCTGTAGCCAATAGTGCAATTGAGGCAGGCGCAATATATCCGGGTGTGAAAAACGGAGAGCAAGGTTATTGGTTATATGTAAATTGGGGAACAGGTCTTGGTCATGAACAAAATGCAACCTACGAAGTACGTGTAGGATGGTCTACCAATATTAGAGGCCCTTACTTGGATAAAGACGGAAAAGATATGTATAATGGTGGTGGTTCCGCTTTTACGACAAGCAAACAAACATTCAGCGCAGATAATAGCACGCGTATAGGAAGAGGCCATATTGGCATTATTAAAGGACATGCATTGGATGGCGTTCATACGGATTGGATCTCCTATTCATACTGGTTGGAAAACCCTCCTTCAGGTGAGAGCGGCAAGCGATTCGGGTTACAAAGATTATTGACAGGAGCAGATGGTTGGCCTGAAGCAGGAGAGATCTTTAAGTAATCAGCTTAGCGCTTTAATATTACCATATATAAACCAAATTCAGATTTTTTTTCTACGATAACTTATTTGCCTGGGTCGCTAATCTTTGCCCCAGGCGAATGAGAATAACAGATTAAATTCTGCAGCACAATAAGATTTATTATAAACTAAATTAAAACGAATATGAATCAATTAATTACCCAACATCCTGGTATGAAGTTAAAGTACCTGATAATGGCTCTGCTTATTCTTTTAGGAGGAGCTTTACAGGCACAACAAGAGAATATTACAGGAAAAATTTCCGACAGTGCCGGCAAACCTCTTGCGAACGTGAGCGTATTGGTTAAAAATGCTACAAATGGCACCAGGACTGACGCTAACGGAAACTATAGTTTAAATGTCAATTCTTCTCTTGATGTTTTAGTTTTCCAACATGTAGGTTTTAGCACTAAAGAAATTGCTTTAGATGGAAGAACAATTATTAACGTAGTATTAGAGGCAGAAAACGAGTCACTAGAAGAAGTTGTTGTCGTTGGCTATGGGGCTGTGCGAAAAAGTGATTTAACAGGCTCTGTATCTTCCATTAAAGCGGAAGATTTAACTGCAGGAACAAACATTAACGTGCAACAGGCATTGCAAGGAAGGGTTCCGGGAGTACAGATTTACCAGAAAAGCGGCGAACCTGGAGCTGCAATGAGTGTGCAAATAAGGGGGATTACATCCATTACGGGAAATAACGCACCCTTATATGTTATAGATGGTATGCCGGTTAATGACGCTTCTGCGATTGGTTCAGCCAGCCCAACTGGTGCTGCCAACAACCCAAATAACAGATCCCCTTTAAGTTCCATAAACCCTGCAGATATAGCTTCTATAGAAATCTTAAAAGATGCTTCAGCTACGGCAATATATGGTTCAAGAGGGGCTAATGGTGTTGTTTTAATTACGACAAAACAGGGCTCAGCTGGTAAAATCAACGTTAATTATAATGCTACATATGGTAAGCAGACCGTTGCCAATACACAGCGTTTTATGACCGGAGATGAATATACTACCGTAATAAATCAAATTATTATGGATGGAAATTTAAGCGGAGACCCTGGGTCTTATCCCCCTGTTACGGGGGCAAATTATAATACAGACTGGCAATCATTATTGTTAAAAGATGCCCCTATACAATCTCATGACCTGTCTTTTAATGGTGGGGAAGGTAATACAAAATACTATATTTCTGCGGGTTATTTTGATCAGGAAGGGATCATGTTAAACTCGGGAACTACCCGATATAATGCACGAGTTAATCTGGAGACCAGTGTAACATCTAAATACAGTGTGGGTATAAACCTTACCACAGCTTATAGTAGGGATAAATACAATGCAAATGGTTTGGGGCTTAATGATAATGCGAGTGCATTATATATGGCCCAAAATTATGATCCCACTTCACCTGCATTAAGTGCCGACGGTTCTGTTTACCGATCTCCTTTAATGAGCCCTATGGATAATCCCTTAGCCGTTATCGATGGCCAGTACTCAGTTGGTGACACCTACCGTACATTCGGTAACATATATGCTGAATATTTCTTTATCCCGTCGTTGTCTGCGAAGGTAAAAGTGGGTGCCGATTTAAATGACTCAAAAAGATCTTTTTGGATAGATCCTTCTACCTTGATAGGGGCGGGTTATGGTGGCTATGCCGATGTAAGAAATGGTAAAAGAGGTTACTATCTGATGGAAGGTACCGTAAATTATAACAAAGACTTAGGGATACACCGAATAAACGCTGTTGCGGGGGCAACCTATGAGCGCTATACATCCAGTACTTTAGTTGCAAATGGAAGAGGTTATAGTTTACCAGATTTAACTTATTATGCGATAGGTTCTGGGAACCCTACATTGAATGGAATTTCTAGTGGCGTACAGGAAAATATTTTATTATCGTATTTAGGACGAGTAAACTATTCTCTTTTAGATAAATATTTGTTTACATTTTCCTTCAGAGCAGATGGATCCGCAAGATTTGGCCCCGAAAACAGGTTTGGTTATTTCCCTTCTGCAGCACTAGGTTGGAAACTAAAGCAAGAGGATTTCTTGAAAGACGTAAACTTTATTAGTGATTTAAAATTAAGAGCAAGTTACGGGGCAATTGGAAATCAACCAAATACCAATTACCTTTATTTTTCAACATACTCGGGTGGAAGAAATGTTATTTTTGATGGACAAAGAATAAGTACCATCGCTCCAACCCGCAGCCCCAACCCTTTCCTGCAATGGGAGTCTGCACAACAAGTTGACATAGGTTTGGATTTTGGATTTTTAAATTCCAGAATTACAGGTAGTATAGATTATTATAATAGAAGAACTTCTAATCTTTTATACAACAATCCTCAGCCACTGAGTACCGGTTTCGGGACAAGAACAGAAAATATTGGAAGTATGCGAAATTCCGGCGTTGAATTTTCAATAAACGGGGTTATTGTTGACGGCAGCGATTTTAAATTTGATGCTAATTTCAACATTACAACTTTGAAGAACAGAATTTTAAGTCTAATATCTGACAGTGAAGTTATTGGCGGAGGTCCGGGTAATATCGGAGAATATAACATATTAAAACCAGGCATATCCATGGGGTCGTTTTATGGATATGTGATAGATGGTGTATGGCAAGCTGGGGATGATTTCTCTACCGCCCAACCGGGGGTAAGACCAGGGGACTTAAAATATCGTGATTTCGATAATAATAACATTATAAATACGGAGGACAGAATTGTTCTGGGTAATTCTCTTCCAGACTTTTTTTATGGTTTCAACACTAATTTTAGTTACAAAAATTTATCGCTGGCGATATTTGTAGAAGGTTCTCAGGGCGCTATGATGTTAAATAGTAGCTTAGCGGACTCCTATTATCCCGTAGACTTTAGAAGGAATAAATTAGCCGAATTATATTTAAACAGATGGACGCCAGATAACCCAAGCAACGAATATCCTTCGTTTATCCCTGGAGATGTTCAAGGATCGAGACAAATCAACAATAAAACAGTAGAGGATGCATCTTATTTGAGGCTTCAATCCGTTAGATTAGGGTATAAAATACCACTGCCAAAAAATAAGTTTATCAGCAATGCAACGGTTTTTGTCACTGGTCAAAACTTGTATACTTTAACGAATTACTCTGGTGTTGATCCCGCTGCAAATGCGATAGGCAGTGATATTTTAAGGGTTGATTATAACTCCTATCCATTAACCAGAACGTTTACCGGAGGAATTAATGTCCAATTTTAATTTAAATATTAAACAACATGAAAAATACGTATAAATATATATGTTTGGTAGCTATGCTAATAGGTTTTACGTCTTGCGAAAAACTGCTTGAAGTAACTCCTAATTCAGAATTTTCACCAGGTAACATCCTTACTACAGAAGAGGGAATTAAATCTTTATTGTTTTCGGCCTATGCCCATCAGCAAACGCAAACGGGGTCAAAACTTACTATTAACACTTCGGAAGTCTGTACTGATATGGCCTTTAATTCTGGTGGTGCAGAAAACGCAACACTTCTGCCTATCATTAATTTTACCTGGAATTCGGATTTAATAACTTTCCGAGAAGATGTATGGGCGCCTAACTACAGATCGATAAGGGATGCTAACGACGTCGTTGAAAATATAGATGATGTAAACACATCTGATGAAAAAAAGAAACTATATAAGGCAGAAGCACGTGTACTAAGGGCCTATGCCTACACGGTACTGTATAGCTGGTTTGGCCGTGTACCATTAAGAATATCTAATTCCCAACCAGGAGATCTGGCCAGAGCTACAGATGAGGAAATGAGGACATTTATAGAGACAGAAATTACAGAATCTATTGCCGACTTACCTGATCCTGGGCAGGAAGAAGCTTATGGAAGAATTAATAAAGGAAATGCGTCTGGTATACTGGCAAAATTTTATCTCAATACAAAACAGTGGCAAAAAGCTGCGGATGCAGCGCTAGCTGTTATAAACTTTAACTATTATACAACCACCCAATATGAATTCAAAGATCTCTTTAAAATAGAGAATGAGCTAAATAACAGGGAGATGTTGTTTGTGCTGCCATGCATAAATGAAACAGGAGGGTTTGGTAATTGGTATATGGCGGGGGCTCTGCCGTCGGGTTTCAAAAGTACACCGCAAATTCCGGAGTTTGTTTATGTTGGTTCCATGGCCAATTTTGCTACACAATACCGCTTAAGGACAGCTTTTGTAAACAGTATGGCTCCAAACGATAAAAGGCGTTCATTAATATGTACGAGCTATATCAACAATAACAATGTGACAGTAAATATATTGAATGATGACAACGCCAGAAGTTTTAAATATTGGGATAACACTACTGTAGGAAACAACGGCGGAAGTGATGTTCCTCTTCTTCGATATGCTGATATCTTATTGACCAGAGCAGAAGCTTTGAATGAATTATCCACAACTCCTCCAACAGAATGTTTTACACTTATTAACCAAGTTAGAACACGAGCAGGATTAGAAGGTCTAACCATAGCAAATACGCCCTCTAAAGAAGATTTCAGAGATGCCATTTTTAGAGAGAGAGGCTGGGAGTTTATTTCTGAAGGTAAACGTCGTGAAGATTTAATTCGTCAAGGTACATTTTTATCTTCCGCTATAGCCAGAGGTGTATCTCCGGATCTGGCAACACCAGATAAATTGCTTTTTCCAATCCCGCAAATAGAAGTTGAGGCTAATAAACTGTTAGACCCAAGCAATTAATGATGTAGCGAAGACAATTACAAGTGTATAAACTTTAAATGAAGTAATAAATATGGAAAAAATACTCAATTTTAGGTCTTTTGTATGGATTATCCTTGCTCTTTTTACGCTTAACCAGATATCCTGTAAGGACGACACTTCACCACCGCAAGAGCAAAAACAGGCGATACAATTGAACAAAACGACAAGCGCACTTGCTATAGGGGAAGAGTTGGTCTTAATTCCAACATTTACACCCTCCGTAACAAACCCTGAATCCTATAAATGGAATGTTGACAACGCAGAGGTTGTAGCAATCACCATAAACAGTGATCACTCCGCTACGGTTGTTGGAAAGTCGCAAGGTGAAAGCAGAGTTTCCATCACGTCTCTACAAGGTGTTATACTTGCTAGCTGTATCATCAATGTAACTGGTGAAACTATAGAAAATCCAGACGATGGGGTAGTAAAGATATTAACTATAGGCAATAGTTTTTCAGAAGACGCCGTAGAATATTACCTGTACGGCCTTGCGAAAGCGGCAGGTAAAAATATTGTCATTGGCAATCTATTCATCGGTGGTGCTACCCTCGATCAACACGTACAGAACGCCGCGAACAACTCTGCTGCTTATGCCTATAGAAAGATAGAAGAGAATGGTAATAAGGAAGATACACCGAATACAACTATTGCAACGGCTTTGGCTGATGAAGATTGGGACTATATCAGTTTTCAACAAGCAAGCCCAAACTCCGGCCAATATAACACCTTTGTAACTCCGCTACCCGCCTTATATAACTATGTAAAAGGAAAAGCGACAAATCCACATGTAAAGTATATCCTACATCAAACCTGGGCCTACGCACAAAATTCTACACACGCGGGCTTTGCCAACTATAATAAGGATCAGGAAATCATGCATACGGCTATAGTAGATGCTTACAATCGTGCAACAGATCTGATTGACACGGAGCTAATCGTTCCGGCTGGAACAGCCATTCAAAATGGACGGACAAGTATTATTGGCGACAACTTCTGCAGGGATGGCTATCATCTTGACTTGAATATAGGAAGATATACGGCTTCCTGTACGTGGTTTGAAGCTATCTTTGGGGAAACTGTCATCGGAAATAGCTATAAGCCTACTGCTCTCACTGATTATGAAACCGAAATTGCACAACATGCGGCACATAGGGCAGTGGTAAAACCCAATGCTGTGACAGCTATGCAAGATTATCAGGGCGGTGGTTCCGGCATCCTTACTAATCCGGTATTCGTTAATTTTGGTAAGGATACATCCTCACCTCAGTGGAATAGTGTAACAGGACACATGGAGGGCACATCCATTCCAAATCTTAAAGACGATGAAGGAAATTATACAGGAATTTCCTTGACCATTACAGAACGCTTCAATGATATAAATCGGAACGGCCCTGCTACAACGTCAACAGATTTTGACATGCCCGCGGGAGTATCGTCCGATTCTTACTATGGCAATCCTAAAAAGGTCTTTAACAATGCGACTATATTACAAAGTGCCGTGAAGTTAGTTGGCCTGGACAAGACGAAGAAATACAATTTCTGCTTCTTCGCTTCCCGGATTGATACAAAAGTTAATGAAAATAGACAAACTAAATATATCGTCAAAGGACAAAATGAAGATATGGTCTTGCTTAATGCAATGAATAACACATCAAACTCAGTTTGTGCAAATAATATTCAGCCGAACGCGAATGGAGAAATAATGATCACTGTCACTGCTGGGGAGCAGAATAATAATGTGAACGGTTTTTATTATATCACCGCATTACGATTGTCACCATCAATAAATTAGGCTATACTGTTGGAGCTGTCTCCTAGGTTTATAAAAATGTAGTGGACTCTCTCTTTATGTAATTGACACGCAAATAATAAATATCCTTCACAGAAAACATTTATGTACAAGAACACTTTATTTGAAATTCAAAAATTCATCAGTTTATTATTGATTTTTATTGCTGTTTCATGTGGTTTAACGCAAGACAAATCCCCGTCAACGCAAATTTTTAGTGATCCAGTCGCTCCAATAGGAGATTCCTCTCTTACCATTCCTGCGGCTGTTAGACCTATTTTAGATGTATGGATGAGAGACACCTATGTAACTTACGGACCCGATGGGTACTATTATCTTACAGGAACTACTGCAACTCCCAATAGAGTCTTCCCAGGTCAAATACACTGTTGGGATTATAACGATGGTTTATACTTATGGAGGTCCAAAGATCTTAAAAACTGGGAATCAAGAGGTCTAATCTGGTCTTTTGATAAAGATGCAGCTCCTTGGCAAAAAAAAGGAACGCCCATTGAACCTGGTGAAAAATCTCCTAATGGAGATCCATTAGACTCCCTGTATAGAGCTGTTTGGGCACCAGAATTACATTATATAAAAAGTCAAAAAAAATGGTTGTTAATCGCGTGTCTAAATGGGAACAATGGTTCGTTCGTTTTGGAAAGCTTATCCGGTAAACCTGAAGGACCGTATAAAAACATAAAGGGAAACGAAACCAAGGCCATATTTGATAATATAGACCTTAGCGTTTTTGAAGATACAGATGGTGAAGTTTATCTAATCGGGCACAATCATTACATAGCCAAGATGAAAAAGGATTTGAGTGATATTGCAGAACCCTTTAGAGCTTTTAAGGAAAAGCCATATGAATCTGAACCATATATAGAAGGCGTCTGGTTAGATAAACATAAAGATAAATATCTGCTATTACAGACTGTATGGTCGGTTTCTCATGCAGATAGTACATATTCTTATATAAGGAACAACAAAAAGAGTGATAAGCTGTATAGTTACGATGTGGTGATCGCTGAATCGGATCATATTTATGGGCCTTATGGCCCTCGTTATCCGGCTATTTTACAGGGTGGGCATAATAATTTATTTAAAGACGAAAACGATAACTGGTGGTCCACCACATTTTTTAATCCCAGAGGTGTAATGGGAACAAAATTTACGGTAACCTGCCGCCCCGCTATTGTGCCTTTAAAATGGGAAAACGACAAGTTAATGCCAGATACAAAAGTGGCAAATGATTTTTATTCGACTTTAAATATTAAATAAAAACTTTATGAAACGAGCGTATTTCATTTGCTTATTCTTTGTTCTGGCTTTATTCTTTTCTTGTTCAACGACTAGACCTGTGAAAAAACCGAATATCTTGATTATTTATGTGGACGATTTAGGTTACGGAGATTTAAGCTGTTACGGCGCAAAAGCTGTGAGAACACCGCACATTGATGAACTGGCGAATAATGGGCTACTTTTTACGGATGCGCATTCATCTGCATCAACCTGTACACCTTCTAGATACTCCTTGCTAACCGGTAGTTACGCCTTCAGAAATAACGCGGCTATATTACCCGGGGATGCGCCTTTAATTATTGATCCAGAAACGGTTACTATTGCCGATATGTTAAAAAAAGCTGGCTATGCAACAGGCGTAATTGGCAAATGGCATTTAGGTTTAGGGAACGGAGAGCCTAATTGGAACATAGAAATCAAACCGGGACCAAAAGAAATTGGCTTTGATTATAGCTTTCTTATTCCAGCCACGGCAGACAGGGTACCTACCGTATTTGTAGAAAACCAACGTGTCGTAAACTTAGAAAAAGAAAATCCTATAGAAGTTAGTTATGACCACAAAATCGGTACACTCCCAACGGGTTTGGAACATCCTGAACAGCTAAAAATGAAAGCTGATACACAGCACAGCGGTACGATAATTAACGGAATTAGTAGAATAGGATTTATGAGTGGGGGTAGTAGCGCCCATTGGAAAGACGAAGAATTTGCCACGGTTTTGTCCCAAAAAGCTAAGGCGTTTATTACAAAACATAAAGATAAGCCATTTTTTATGTATTACTCGTTACCTAGCATTCATGTTCCAAGATCTCCAAATGCAAAGTTTGTAGGAGCCACGGAAATGGGACCTAGAGGTGATGATATCGTACAAATGGATTGGATGGTAGGTGAGATAATGAAAAATCTTCGTGAATTAGGCATCGATAAAAATACATTGGTCATATTTAGTAGTGATAACGGTCCTGTACTTGATGATGGTTACGCCGATAATGCGGTGGAATTAATAGGAGAGCATCAACCTTCAGGTATATATAGAGGGGGCAAGTATAGCGCCTACGAAGGAGGTACGCGTATGCCCACCATTACTTATTGGCCAGATGTAATCAAACCTGGACGAAGTGATGCGTTATTTAACCAAGTAGATTTATTTGCTTCCTTAGCGACATTAACGGGTCAGCAAGTGGACAATAAAAATGCTCCCGACAGTAAGGACATGTCTCAAGTATTAATTGGGAATTCTAGTGATGGAAGAAAAAGTATGCTTCAGGAATCTTTTACGATGTCTATAAGATCTGGAACGTGGAAATATATAGAGCCTTTATCAAAAGAAGTACCTGACTGGCTAGCAAATAAAACCATCGAAACAGGTCTAAGTAGCGCTCCGCAACTTTACAATCTTAAAGAAGACCGGGAAGAAATGAATGATCTTTCTGCAAAGTACCCCGAAAAGGTTAAAGAGCTGGCAAAGGAGCTAAATAGAATAAAAGGCATGTAAACACCATTACATAATTATAAATCAATAATAAAAAACAAGTTATGAAAAGAATTATAACATTAGTATTATTTGTGAACGCGATAGTACTCGGATACGCACAAACGACGTTTAAGACCGTGTGGAACACCAGCAAGTTATCAGGAACTTATACCGGATCAAGTAATAGGACGATAAAGCTTCCTGTAGCGGGAGGAACTTACGAAGGTAACTGGATTAAAGTAGAAGAACCAACAACAAATGGAACCTTTACCAGTTCTAGTCTAACAAATAATATAATCACCGTTCCTTCCGAAGGAACTTACGAAGTAACTATATCTAATGTAGGTGCAGGGTTTTATTGGCAAATAGGGTCGGCACCGGCGGAAACAGATCGTAGGAAGCTAATGGAAATAAAGCAGTGGGGCGACCTCTGGACTTGGGATAAAACACATATGTTTTATGATTGCTTAAATCTTGAGGTGACTGCCATGGATGTTCCAACATTAGCGGGAAATATAAGCTATATGTTTCGAGATTGTATACACTTAACAGGAAATACAAGTTTTAATACCTGGGATGTATCAAACGTTACGAATATGGCCGCGATGTTTTATGGTGCTAAGGTGTTTAATCAACCATTAAATAACTGGAATACAGGAGCTGTACAAAACATGTCAGACATGTTTCGGGGTACAGAAACATTTAATCAGCCCATAGGAAATTGGAATACAGAAAACGTGACAACCATGACAAATATGTTTGAAACTTCAAAAGCATTTAACCAACCGTTAAATGCTTGGAATGTGTCAAACGTAACGAATTTAAATGGTATGCTTTTTAACAGCGTATTCAACAATGCTAGTTTGGGCGGCTGGACATTAAAAGAAGGGGTTACACTCAGTGCTTTTTTGGGGTCAAACAATGATATAGGAATGGATTGTGTGAATTTTAGCAATACCTTGAAAGGTTGGGCAGAAAATAATAACACACCACAGGGGTTAGTGCTAGGAGCTGCACAAAGAACTTACGGAGATCAAGCGTCTTACAATAAATTAAGGACAGAAAAAAATTGGACGATTAATAACGCTAATTATGATATAACTTGTGACCAAACCCCTGTTGTAGCTTTTGCAGATATAAGCGCAAGTATTGTTAATGGCGATTTATTGATAAAGTGGAAAACGGAAAGTGAAAGAAATAGTGACCATTTTTTAGTTCAACTCTCTAATGATGGTGAAACCTGGCATGAAGTGGCTTCTGTAGCAAGCAAAGCAAAAAATGGTGATTCTAATGAAGTTTTGGAATATCAGCATATTCTTAAACTCAATTCATTACAATTAGCTGGTATATCAGTATTTATTGTTTTATTGTTAGCAATATTATTGTTTAATCGCAGAAATCGTATTTTTATAGCGATGCTATGTGTAGGCATCTTTTTATCAACAAGTTGCACTAAAAAAGCTTTGATGACTCAAGAGATTGAAAGTGAAGTTTTATACATTAAAATAACGCAGATAGATAAAGAAGGTAAAGCAAATAGTGACAGCGACGTCATATCGGTAAAAAGATAATGTTTATTATAACAGAAGCTAATACCACGTAATATGTTAAATATGAATTTGCTTCAGAAAAGTTTATTTTTATTGTTAATGATAGGGTCGCTTTGTAATATGTCATTAAAGGCACAGCAAGGAAAGGAGGATAAACGACCAAACATTGTATTGATTATGGCCGATGATTTAGGATATTCTGATCTTGGTTGTTATGGTGGAGAAATAGAAACTCCAAATCTAGACAGGCTTGCCCAAGAAGGCCTCCGATATAAGCAATTTTACAATGCGGCGAGATGTTGCCCTACAAGGGCGTCTTTGTTAACAGGGCTTTACCCTCATCAAGCAGGAATGGGGTGGATGGCTGCTGCGGATTTAGGTACCCCCGCGTACCAAGGAAATCTCAACGACAATTCGGTAACCATTGCCGAAGTATTGAAAGCTGCTGGGTACGGTACTTACATGACAGGTAAATGGCATGTGACAAATGAACGCAAAATAGACGGGATGGTAATTGATAACTGGCCAAAGCAAAGAGGATTTGACCATTATTTTGGAATTATCCCGGGAGGTGCTAATTATTTCACACCCGTAATTTATACCGACAATCACCGATATAAAGCCCCTGATAATTTTTTCCTGACAGATGCTATTAGTGATTCCACAGTGAAATATATTCATCAACATTTCAATAAAAATGCGGATAGCCCCATGTTTATGTATGTTGCTTATACCGCTCCCCATTGGCCGTTGCATGCTTTGCAAAACGACATAGATAAATACAAAGAGTTTTATAAAGTAGGATGGGATACCGTTCGCAAAAACCGTTTCGAAAAACAACAGCAGATAGGCTTATTTTCCAGTTATACGACCCTCTCTCCGAGAGATACGGTGATAAAAGACTGGAATAGTTTATCAAATGAAAAGAAAAACGAAATGGCAATGCGCATGGCTATTTATGCGGCACAAATTGATAATATGGATCAAGGAGTTGGACGCATTCTAGAGGCGTTAAAAGCAGAAAACCAATTAGACAACACGTTAATATTTTTCTTAAGTGATAATGGCGCCTGTGCCGAATTCATAAGTAGCGGAAAGCGAAAAGAGGTGGATGGGAAAGAGGATACGTTTGAAAGTTATCGCGTAAATTGGGCAAATGTCAGTAGTACACCTTTCAGAGAATATAAACATTATACAAATGAAGGAGGCATCGCTACTCCATTAATAATTCATTGGCCAAAAGGTATTGATGAAAATCTTTATAATTCTTTTGTAACAAATTATGGTCACATCAGTGATATTATGGCAACTTGTGTGGACGTTTCGCAAACAAGCTATCCTGTCACATATAAAGGAAAAAATATCCATTCTCTAGTCGGGAAAAGTTTAAAACCTCATTTTAATGGAAATAACAACAATCGGGGAAAGATATTTTGGGAACATGAAGCCAACATTGCCGTACGCGACGAAAAATGGAAATTAGTGACGAAAACGCGACAAGACGCTCAATTGGATGAAAAAAACCTGTCTCTGTATGATATGGATATGGACCCTACAGAAATGAACAATTTATCTGCCAGATATCCGGATAAAGTAAAAGAAATGTACCATGAATGGATAAATTGGGGAAATGAGATTGGAGTTTTTCCATTAGATACACGAAATTACAATGTTAGGGCACAGCTTTATAGAAGAAAGATAAATGGCAATTTTGATGATAATTTAGGTGGATGGGAGATTAGAAAAACAGAGGGCGTACAGGCTACAGTTTCTATAGATACTACATACAAACTCACAGGCAAGAAGTCGGCATTTATTCAGATGGAAGAGTCCGTCGATAAATCTTCTGCATTTACTATGTTCTGGAGTTTCCAGGCGAAAAAAGGCGAACAGTTTGATATAAAGATTAATTCTGTAGCTAGCCGTGAAACCGTTGTTTTTATTCGATTAGAAAATTCTGATCCCAAAAAAGAGCTTAAAAAAATGATGGATAGTGAACTAGTCGCTTCCACTAGATCCGGAAAAAATTCTTTTCGTTCTATAAAATTACCTCGGGATGGTAGCTACCGCTTGTCGATAGATATGGGGATGCTTAAAGGGGGAGACAAACTCTGGATTGATGATGTAGAAATTTTAGCTGTAAAATAATAGTATAATATATCGTTTATTATACGTAACCCGCAGCATATAAAAAATAGGCACTAAACCAAAAGATTTAGTGCCTATTTTCCATCTTTAGTAGCCCCGAGCAGAATCGAACTGCTATCAAATGTTTAGGAAACATCTATTCTATCCGTTGAACTACGGGGCCAATACTAATGGGTACAAAAATAACTTTTTTTTCCAACTTAAACCATAACCATTAGTTATATAAACAATATTTGCTTTATAGATTTTGACGATGTCATATAAAGATTTTTGATGTTTTATTGACAATAAAAACCCCTACTTTTGTACTGCAAAAAGAAAGAACAAAATAAATATAATTATTATGAGTTTTACAGGTAAAAATTTTCCAAACATTTCAGTTGACGCAATTGATTATTTAGGTGACAACTTTACTATCAACGTATTTGAAAAAGCAAAAGCAGAAAACAAAAAAGTATTGTTGTTTTGGTATCCAAAAGATTTCACTTTTGTATGTCCTACAGAACTACATGCTTTTCAAGAGGCTGCTGAAGAGTTTGCAAAAAGAAATACCATCTTAATCGGCGCTTCTTGTGACTCTGCAGAAGTTCACTTTGCTTGGTTAAATACAGCAAAAGACAACGGCGGTATCGAAGGTGTGGAATATCCACTTATTGCGGATACTAACCGCAACTTATCAAGTGTATTGGGTATTTTAGAGATGAAAGAAGTAGAACACCCTGAATACGGGACGCTGGTAGAAGGTTCTGCTGTTTCATACCGTGCGACTTATCTTATCGACGAGACCGGTAAAGTATTCCATGAATCTGTAAACGATATGCCATTAGGCCGTAACGTGAAAGAATACATCCGTTTGATCGATGCATATACACATGTCCAGAAACACGGAGAAGTTTGTCCTGCCAACTGGGAAGAGGGTAAAGATGCTATGAACGCTACACGTGAAGGCGTTGCTACTTACCTATCTGCAAACTAGTTATACAGTATTCGAAAAAAGACTGAAAGGAGAGGTTCTCTCTCCTTTCATAAAATCAAATTTTATGTTACAGGAATTAGAAAAAGACGCTCTACAAGAAATTGTAGACAACAACGATACCGTAGTGGTACAATTTTCGGCATCTTGGTGTGGAAACTGCCGCATCATGAAACCTAAGTTCAAAAAACTAGCGTCGGAAAACGATAATGTTTCCTTCGTAATTGTTGATGCGGAGAAGTTTCCGGAGTCCAGAAAACTTGCCAATGTAAATAATTTACCAACTTTTGCATCTTACAAAAACGGAAAACTGGTAAATCAAGTACAAACAAATAAAATTGACGGTTTAATAGATTTATTAAATGAAATTACCAGTAATTAAGCATCTTATCGAGTTTATAGAACAGAACGACGCAGATTTCGTGTTGGAAACTATCGAAACATTGGAGGCGTTAACGGAAGTTCCCTCTCTCAAAGATGAGGAACTTGATGTGATCGGTGAATTGATTTCCAATATGTATGGAGCGGTAGAAGTTGACAAGCTAATAAAAGAAGGAACCCCTAAAAAAGAAGCATTGAACGGCTTTATGCAAAGAGTGCTTGGTTCTATCGACAAATAAACAAAAGACACCGCTGTTTATAACTTTGCTTATGTGGAAAAGTTTTTCGCCATTAAGGGGGCTATTTTTATTTATTAATCCTATTTTTACTTGTACCATATAAGGTTACTATTTTAAAACTATCGACTGTTCCGTTTGTTTTTTAAAATCCGTTGGACGAATTGGAAGTTTTAGACAAAAAGATTTTTAATTGTTGGTAAAAGGAATCAGAAAATATCTGGTTCCTTTTATTTTTTCCTATTTTTAGGCATTATGAGACGACTTATTATCTGCATTTTTCTGGCACATCTTTTCACGGCTCACTTTTCTTTTGCACAATCTACCTATTCCAGTAGTTCCGCGGATATACAGTTGCAAATGGAACGACTAAATGTCTTAGGTTCTGTACTTTATTTTGCTGCACACCCCGACGATGAGAATACGAAATTAATATCCTACCTCGCTTCTGAACGCAACGTGCGAACCACTTATCTCTCGTTGACGCGCGGTGATGGCGGACAAAACTTAATCGGGACCGAACAAGGAATTGAACTGGGGTTAATACGGACTCAGGAACTCCTTCAGGCGCGTAAAGTGGATGGGGGAGAGCAGTATTTTTCTTCCGCGTTCGATTTCGGTTTTTCTAAAACTTATGACGAAACCTTTAAATTTTGGCAAAAACAAGAAGTATTACGAGAAGCGGTATGGCTTATCCGAAAGTTACAACCGGATGTGATTATTACACGTTTTCCGCCGGATGAACGTGGTGGGCATGGCCACCACCAAGCTTCTGCCATACTTGCACACGAAGCCTTTGTAGCAGCCGGCGATCCTAAAATGTTTCCCGAACAGCTAAACGAATTACAACCTTGGCAGGCTAAACGCTTACTCTGGAATACCGCCAGTTTTATGCGTCTTCAAGGAGATGATTCAAATCGACTTCGCATTGATATTGGTCAATACAACCCTTTATTAGGCAAGTCCTATGGTGAATTGTCCGCCATCAGCCGTTCACAACACAAAAGCCAAGGCTTTGGTTCAGCAAGTACCAATGGTGTATCACTCGAAACATTTGAAAATGTAGCGGGCACGAAGGCAACGGAAGATCTGTTCGACGACATTGATCTATCTTGGAACCGTATCCCTCATAGCGAATCTATTCAATTGTCCATCCAAAAACTCCTATCATCTTTTAACGCCAATAAGCCGCAGCTTTCTATTCCTCAACTCGCCACCATATGGCATGAAATCCAAAAATTGGAAGATAGTTACTGGAAGGAAAGAAAGAGCAAAGAGGTAGAAAATATTATGCTTGCTTGTGCAGGGATAAAAGTCGAAAGCCTTACACCTCGATTACGTTTAGTAGAGGGGCAGCCGATAGCTTTTCAAACAGAAATCGTCGTTCGCAATCCCGATGTCCACGTGGAACTTTTACATATAAACGAAAATAAAATTGGACAAACGCTCCCTACAAACGAAGTAATAGCCTTCGAGCATATTCTTCCACCAACAACCATCACCCAGCCGTATTGGTTGCGCAAACCCCACACACAAGGTAAATTTGATGTTGATCCAAAGCATTTTGGTTATCCTATGAGCCCCGATTTACCTGCCGCTCATATTTATTTCAACGTAGCGGGAGTTCCTATTCATATACAAACACCGTTACAATATCGCTATGTTGATCCGGTAAGGGGAGAGGTACACGAATATGTGGAAGTTGCACCGGTCGTTACGGCCTCCATAGAAGTCAATAACCTGCTTATTCCAAAAGGTGAACAGAAAACCTTAACGGTTACATTTCAAAGGCACGGTGAAATAGACAAAGATATACCTATCGATATAAACCTTTCATCTTCAGGATGGAAAATATATCCCGAAAAATTGATTTTATCTTTCCCTGAAGGACAAGACATCCTTTCCAAGACCATTGCCATAAGCAATCTCCAGAAGACCCATAACGAAACAACATTAAGCTTCTCAGCCAGTGGAAAAAAGTTGAAAGATATCCGGGAGATTACATACGACCACATACCCCGGCAGACATGGTTTCCCGATGCGGAAGTGAAACTAAACCCCATTACATTGATCAATCCCGTAAAAAGGGTCGGTTACATTATGGGAGCAGGCGATCTCGTTCCGGTAGCATTACGAAACATCGGTACCACAGTTGATATACTGGATATAGCCAAACTCCGATCAGACGTGCTGCAGCAGTACGATGCCATTGTATTTGGGGTACGAGCATTAAATATCCATACCCATATTACACAAAAACTACCGTTAATTTATAACTATATACAGGAAGGCGGTGTCGTTTTAATGCAATACAATGTTAACTCTAGATTACAGGAAGAACATTTTTCACCTAAACCAGCACCGTTCACTATTACCCGTACTAGAGTAACAGAGGAAGACGCAAAAGTCACCTTTACCGATCCTAAGGATCCTGTATTAAATTATCCAAACAAGATTACACCCGAAGACTTTACTGGCTGGGTACAGGAACGAGGGCTTTACTTTGCAGAAAACATCGATCCTAGTTATCGCACACCTCTTGCCATGAGCGACCAAAATGAACCGCAACACAACGGCGCTTTACTCATACATCGAATGGGGAAAGGTAAATTTATTTATACGTCTTTATCTTTTTTCAGACAATTACCTGCGGGAGTTCCCGGAGCTAATAGATTATTTGTAAATTTGTTAGCAAAAGAAAAATAGAAACTATATAGTATAATGGAAAATCAAGTAGAAAGCAACGAAAACCTAAATGTAAAAGGTATTATCCTATTACTCGGCACCATATTCGGTGCATTGATTTCGATCATCGTTAAGGGCACTTTTTTAGGTTTTATCGGCGGTTTAGTGATAGGGTTCGCATTGGCGGTCTTCTTCATCAGCGTAATCCTTCCCCATAAACCAAGTGACAGATAAGGGCCTTCCTCCGTTTGTAAAAAGCTGGCGACAGTTCTATATACTCGTTTGTATATGGCTAGCCGCGTGCATTTTACTCATGTATTGGTTCACTAAATATTATTCATGAGTACTATTGATTGGATAGTACTCTTTTTTACGCTGCTGCTTATTGTCGTTTATGGCATCTACAAAAGCAGAGGTATCAAAAATATCGATGGGTATATCGTTGGTGATCGCGAACTGCCCTGGTATAATGTAGGACTGTCTGTGATGGCGACGCAGGCTAGTGCCATCACATTTTTATCGGCTCCTGGACTTGCCTACTCCTCGGGAATGAGTTTTGCCCAATTCTATTTTGGACTACCATTGGCGATGATTGTCCTCTGTATCACCTTTGTGCCCATCTTCCATCGATTAAGGGTATATACGGCCTATGAGTTCCTCGAAAAGCGATTTGATGTGAATACACGGGTACTCACAGCATTACTTTTTTTGATCCAACGAGGAGTATCAACTGGCATCACTATCTTTGCTCCATCCATCATTCTTTCGAGTATCCTCCATCTTGATGTGACATATACCACACTTATTATCGGAACAATGGTTATCTTCTATACCGTTTGGGGTGGAACAAAAGCCGTCTCCTATTCGCAATTACTGCAGATGGGTATTATTTTTACGGCGCTATTGGCTGCGGGGGTTATGGTTGTCCGTTTTTTACCCGCCGATATTGGTTTCACAGAAGCACTGCATATTGCCGGGAAATCTGGTAAGACCAATGCCATAGACTGGAGTTTCGATCTTAGCAATCAATACACCGTATGGACGGGTCTCATCGGTGGATTTTTCCTGCAGCTTTCATATTTCGGCACCGACCAAAGCCAAGTAGGTCGATACCTAACGGGCTCGTCTATTCGGGACTCCAGATTAGGGCTTCTCCTGAATGGCTTGCTAAAGGTACCCATGCAATTTTGTATTTTATTAATTGGTATCTTAGTCTTTGCTTACTATCAGTTCCATACACCTCCATTATTTTTCAATAATGTAGAGGTGGCAAAAATCGAAAACAGCCAATACAGCGATGAATATACCGCTATAATACAACGTCACGAAGCCCTTGGTGCAGAAAAAAAAGAATGGGTAGAAAAACTGGTCTTGGCGATTAAGGCCGATGATTCCGAAGCAATTAACGCTTCCCGTCATGTCCTTCAGGAGAAGAATCAACAAGATCAGGTGTTACGAAAAGAAGTAGAAACCCTATTGCAAAAAAATAACCCCGGTGCGGAGCTCAATGATAACAATTATATTTTCCTTTCGTTCGTAACAAGTACTTTTCCAAAGGGGTTAATCGGATTATTGATTGCGATTATTTTTCTAGCCTCCATGGGGGCAACAGCTAGTGCGATAAACTCACTGTCATCAACCACTGTAGTGGATATCTACAAACGCTTTATTAACAAAAAGGGATCCGATAGAGGCTACCTTAATGCATCAAGATTCTTTACGCTGGTGTGGGGCATTATTACGCTTGCCGTAGCACTATACGCCAGCCAGCTCGGAAACCTCTTAGAAGCCGTCAATATTTTAGGCTCCCTTTTCTACGGTACCATTCTGGGTATTTTCCTTGTCGCTTTTTATGTGAAACGTATCGGTGGAAAAGCGGTGTTTTGGGCTGCAGTATTTTCAGAAATAGTTGTTTTCGGTATATGGAAAGCAGATATCATGGCTTACCTTTGGCTCAACTTGGTGGGTTGTGTCTGTGTAATTGTGTTTGGGCTGATTTTACAAACGATGTTCAAATCAAAAATACCGTCGGTATAGATTATACAAAACCCGCTTATCATAATCTGTGAGTGTCTCCTCAACATCCGTAACAATAAATTTCCGCTTAAAAGCGCCGATTGTTTTGTTCAGATTGCTAACGTCATAGCCAATGATACGGAGGGCGTCAACAAAGTTGAAGTTGTCCGGAGGAGGAACAAGGTTACTTTCGTCATACCACACACCAAAGCCACGGTCTGCCAATCGTTTCCAAGGGAAAAACACACTTGGATCGTTCTTACGTGCGGGTGCAACATCCGCATGCCCTAGAAAATTGGCGAATGGTATCTGGTATTTGGTTTTTAGCGTATCCAACAATATAAGAAGTGCGTTTATCTGAGCTTCGGAAAAAGGCTCTCTTCCATTATTGTCCAACTCAATGCCCAAGGAGACCGAGTTCATATCCGTGACATTTCCCCATTTTGATCTTCCCGCATGCCAGGAACGTAGATAATCATTCAACATCTGTACGACACGACCGTCCTTACCGATCACATAATGCGCAGATACTTTGGTATGTTCCAACTGAAAGGTTCGTATGGTTTGCGCTAGGCTATGTTGTGCCGTATGGTGGATAATCACAAAATTTGGCTTTCTGATATCATAATGTATTGCTTCTGCCCAATCCACGTTTCTATTGATCCCCTCCCGCATCATCATTTTGATCGTATCATCCGCCGTGAGGACTAATGGCATTGTAGTTGTCTGTTTTTCAGCTAAAAGCTCTGCTGTACCTGGTAGTTTTACCGAATCCGTATTGATTTTAATATTATCTACACGCAGTACGGATGTATTCGCATGCTGCAATACGCGCTGCTTAGGCGTGCCACAAGAGGACAGCACCCATAAAACGAAAATGGAATAACAAAGACTTCTCAAACGCACCAACACTTTCTCAACTAACCCTTATACTATAAATACTATCTCGGTAATGTATAAGTCAAACCTAATGCCAAAGCTTGGCTAAGCTGGATCTCGGGTTTGGTTTTCCCTCGTTTCGCATCAATAAAATCAGCATCATAAACTAATGTTCCTCTCAGCGACACCTGTACCAATCTAGTAACTTTTGCCGCCAATATAAGGTCTAAGCGGTGAGACGGATCATCTATTTTTTTATAATCCGCCGTCATGACATATTCTGACTTCACATTAAAGTTTTCAGAAAGATTCCGATCCAATTTGGCGCGTAATTGAAAAGCCAATACATTTTTCATTTTTCTCCCCTCCTCGAGATCATATGCTGTCTCGTCTACGTTTTCGTCTAAAACAAAAGTTTGACGGGCAGTACCTGTACCAAACATGAGGGAAAAGGTTTTGTCAGGCGCATATTCCAAACCGAAAGATTCCGTTAACCTCGCCGGAGCCATAAAATTGGATTTTGTGCCGCTGACAAATTCGTTACCGTCCTCGTCTTTTGCGTAAGTATATCCCTTATCGAACTGGCTTTCAAAAGTAATCGACGTAAATAAAGACCAACGGGGAGTAATTTTATAGGAGATCTTATTATCCCAAAAAATCCTATCTACGTTCTTTTTGGACAAGGTGACGACCTCATCATTTAAAAAGTCATTCTGTATCCGACCGTATTGCAGGTCTATCTCGGTCAAGTAAGAAAATTTATTCTTAGTATATTCAGATTTGTGGTTTGCTAATGCGGTTAAGGCGATAGAGCTGACCCCCCCCTGCGCCCAGCTATCACTAAACATGGATTGATTCACATTTAATCCAAATTTTGTCCAGTGTTTCCAATAATTAACCTCTAAGTCTAATTGTGGAATAGGGACCATTACTTCTTGTAAATTAGTCGCAGGTGCTTGCGGCTTTTCCACAATATTTGTATCAGGTTTTGCCCTTAATTCTTTAAGATCGACTTGTGCCATACCTTGTTGGCCCACTACGAGTAATAAAATAACAAACAGAAAGTTTATGCTCTTAAACATGGTGTTTTATTTTTCTACTTCTAATTCAATTTCCGGTAACTTCGGTAAAAAGCGCAAGTTAGGATTTAATTTAAATATTTCATACTTGCTTCTAATATATGTTGCCAATTCATAAGGTGTGGCGATGGAAACAAAATAATAGGCAGGTCTATAATTACTCATAAAAATAGTGAGATGTTCCCCCGTTAAACCTGTAATGTGGCTAACAAGATCCCGTGTAAATTTAGAATCAATCACATCTTCCTCATATTCTACTTGAATAAAACGAGTCAAGCGACGGGCATTTTTTCCCTCTCGGCTCAGCATATTATATATAGACCCGATACTAAGTCCGGCTCCCGTCGGACCTACACTAAATACAGAACCAGGATCAGCAAGCTTATACGCCTTATTAAATTCTTCTCGCCGTTGCTGTAAAACTTCTTCCGGTGAGCGTCGTGCCACAACCCTCACCTCTGGAATATAAATAGAAGTACGATCTAAATAGACCATCAAAACCTGCTGTCCGGTATACTTAATGGTATCCGTCAAATATCCCTCTTTTGACGTAATTATTAAATCGCCCAAAGAAACCCCAACTTCAAATTCACCACGGGCATTATTGAATGTATTTTCTTTGGTGTGATCGTTTTTAATGAAAGCCTTTCCCACCCGTTGATTGGTGCCTTTGTCAAATACAATCCCCTGTACCGTTTTGGTTTGTGCGGCCACAAAAAAAGGCGCAAATAAAAATAAACAAAATAAGATTATATACTTTAGGGTCTCCACGCTATAAAACTAAGGGAAAAGAGGCTTATAATGCGAATTTTTAACATTTTTTAGTCCTAGCAGTTCGGGGCTAATCCGCGATTACGTCATTTCGAGATAACCAATAATTGACCGACAGATAGCTCCTCAGAAACCAAACCATTTAACTGTTTGATTTGATCTATACTCACACCATGGCGCTGACTAATATTGTAAAGCGTATCTGTTGTTTTTACTTCATAAATGACCATGGCTACGGCGCTTTTCATTTCGTCCGTATTTGTTGCCGTCGCGGGTTCCTCAATTTCTTTCTCTTGAATAATTTCCTCTATCTTTTCTTCCCGCTGCTCCTTATTTACATAGGACACCTCTGGGCGATCATATTGATAAAGCTGGTAACGCTCTATCAAATTAATAAGCAATTCGGGATAACGTGGGTTCGTGGCATAGCCGGCTTCTTTCAGCCCTTTTGCCCACCCTCTATAGTCGTTCTTATCTAATGTAAACAGTTTTTCATAGCGTTTTCTCAATAGAAACTGGCTATGATCACGAAACGAATGTTCAGGGTCATTGTATACCCGAAAACAATCCCGCACATGGTCGTCTGGATGTGTAACTGATTTGCCTTGCCACACGCCGCCACATTTTATCCCAAAATGGTTATTGGCTTCCCGGGCCAGATAGCTATTCCCGTTTCCAGATTCCAACAATGCTTGTGCTAACTTTATACTGGCAGGAATACCATATTGATTCATTTCAGCGATAGCAATATCCTTATATCGCTCGATATACGATAACCCAGTCGTTGATGTACCTCCAGGGGTGGGAGTTTGAATATGACCGGTCTTATTTTTTCCATAATTTGGATGTTGCAATGTTGTTCTACGTGAAGCGCAGGAACCGAATACCAGTATGGTAGTAACCAGCAGTAGAAATAAGGTCCTGTTCTTCATTTCCGATTATAATAACAAACGCTGACCAATAGATAATTTTGAGGATTGCAAATTATTCCGTCTTTTTAAGGCTTCTATTGATGTATTGTAACGTGTTGCTAATTCGGAGAGTGTATCTCCTTTTGTTACGACGTGGGACTCTCCCGATGTAAAATCTGTCGATGTATCATTGGCTTCCATCGAACGCAGTAATATATCCTGTTGAATTTTTGCTGCTCCACTTTTTGCTAACATTCCCTTTGCAATGGGCTGCGGTTGTATTTGGTCATATTTATCCAGATTATAGCGTCTGATGGTCGCCAAGACTTTGGACTGCCAGTCACGCGTGGTAGAATAACCCGCCCCGGCGATGCCGCTTACCCAACTTTCATAATCCTCAGCATCATGTTCTTTAAACATTACATTTGTCGCTTTACGACGTTGAAGCAACGCGACAAAATCGCGATAAGATTCCTTTATCGAGCTGTATCCTTTATATGCAGATCGGATCTTTTTACTGTTATTTTTTCCCTTTATTCCGAAATGGTTGTTAAGATGTTTTGCTACGCGGCTATTACCATAAGCGCTCTCGTGAAAAGCTACTGCCAAAATAACAGAAGCCGGCACCCCGGTTTCGATCATCAATTGTTGCGCAATCTCTTTATGCTTCACAATATAACTACTTGGTGAAAACTCTTGTGCAATGGTCTTGTTAACCGTAAACACAAACATTAGTAGTATCATTACATACTTACCAATACTTGTTTTTTGCATATCATTTATTTTTGTCCAACCATTACTTTCTGCGTAATACAAAAAGTCCATCTCTAATGGGCAAAATCAGCTTTTCTACACGGCTGTCTTTTGCCAAGGTTTCATTTAATTCAATTACTTTTCTTGTTTGGCTATCCGGATTATCCATTAAAACCCTTCCTTTCCAAAGTACATTATCTATCAAGAGCAATCCTCCACTAGAAACGCGGTCGATAAGCATCTCAAAATAATACAGGTTCCTCTTTTTGTCCGCATCAATAAATACCAAATCAAAATCACCTGCTATTGTCGGAATGATTTCGGCGGCATCTCCAATGTGATACTTTATTTGCTCCCCAAAACGAGAAGCATCAAAATAACCTTGTACACGTTCTTCTAACTCCTCATTGATATCGATAGTGTGCAATACTCCCTTACTATCAAGACCTTCCGCCAAACACAATGTGGCATAACCAGTAAACGTACCGATCTCCAACACGCTTTTTGGCTTCACTAGTTTAGCCAGCATTGCAAGAACTCTACCTTGAAAATGACCGGATAACATGTGCGGCATCGTCTCTCGTAAATAAGTCTCCCTATTTATACGCTTTAGAAGCTCATTTTCCGTATCACATGTCTTCTCTAAATACGTTGTTAATGCATCTTCATTTTCAAGCATAGTCGCAAAATTAACAAGTAGCTCCCTATTACAAAAAAATTTAACATAAATTAAAGCACATGTTACTTAGATTATATCATAAAAAAAGCCCTTTTTGATCTCAAAAAGGGCTTTTTTTACACCATATTCCACTAATCCAACGATGCTGTAATCAGTCTTAGAAATTCCGATCGTGTAACATCATTTTGAAAAGCCCCAGTAAAAGCAGAGGTGGTTGTCACCGAATTTTGCTTTTGGACACCGCGCATCGCCATACACATGTGTTTACATTCCATCACCACTGCAACACCCGCGGGCTTTAATGTTTGCTGTATGCAATCCCGTATCTCATTCGTTAATCGTTCCTGTACCTGTAAACGTCTTGCAAATGCATCCACGACGCGCGGAATTTTACTCAATCCTACAATATGTCCGTTAGGAATATAAGCAATGTGCGCTTTCCCAAAAAAAGGAAGCATATGGTGTTCACACATCGAATAAATCTCAATATCTTTCACGACCACCATTTGGCTATACTCTTCTTCAAACATAGCGCTCCGCAATACTTCTGCCGCATCAACATCGTATCCATGTGTCAAAAACTGCAGGGCTTTTGCAACCCGTTCGGGCGTCTTAACTAATCCCTCCCTTTCCGGATTTTCGCCAATCGCGCGTAATATAGCGGGATAATAGGAAGCAATTTCTTCTACTTGTTTTTGATTATACTGATCGATTTTAATATAACCATCTTGTTCTTCGTTTTCGAAGGATGTTAGATTACTCATTTGTTTAAATTAAAAATGGCACTTTATTTATTCGCCAAAATATTCGACAAAATTATTCTCTGTTTCGTACAGCTTGACAACATGTAATTGTACATTTTCCTGATCAAAATACGGTTTTAACACATGAAATATTTCCACGGCAATGACTTCCGTAGAGGCTTTCTTACCTTTCATAAAATCTACATCAAGGTTCACGTTTTTGTGGTCCAACTTACTGATCACGTGCTCCAAGATAATGCTTTTCATCTTCTTTAGGTCGATTAAAAACCCTGTCTCGGGGTCTATCTCACCTTTTACAGTCACGAAAAGTTCATAATTGTGCCCATGCCAATTGGGGTTTGAACAATTGCCAAATACAGCCTCATTTTGCTCCTGAGACCAATCCTCGCGATAAAGCTTATGCGCCGCGCTGAACCGTTCTCGTCTTGTGATATAAATCATAATAACAAAGATAGGGGATAAAAACTATATTCTTAGTATCTTCACCATGTAAAGCGCTTTGTTTAATATGAAGGTATTAGTTGTTGCCGCCACACTCGAAGAAATAAAACCGTCTCTTCCTTTTTTAGAAGAAAA
Source organism: Sphingobacterium micropteri (assembly GCF_014692515.1). Classification (GTDB taxonomy): domain Bacteria; phylum Bacteroidota; class Bacteroidia; order Sphingobacteriales; family Sphingobacteriaceae; genus Sphingobacterium; species Sphingobacterium micropteri. The sequence goes on from NZ_JACOIK010000007.1 coordinate 50,800, forward strand.
GCATATTATGTATCTCATTACAGGGGTAGGCATGGTGGCCACGACGTATGCTTTGACCAAGTTTTTGCAGCAGCACAAGGTAGATTTATTGCTCCATGCCGGCATCGGTGGAATACTAGATCCATCTGCTCATTTAGGAGAGATCTACCAGATATATACAGATGAAATATTTGGGCTAGGAGCTGACGACAACGGATCATTCATACCCATTGAAGAACTGGGTTTCGGAAAAAGGATATATACAGAAAAACCTCCTGCCCATATTCGGCTCCCCAAAATCAATAAAGCCCAAGGTATTACTGTTAATAATGTGCACGGTTCGGCCGACAACATCATGCGACTACAACAGCAATATCAAAAGCCGTTGATTGAATCTATGGAAGGAGCTTCGGCTTTCTTCGTTGCGGAGCAAGAAGAAATAAACTGTTTGCAATTTCGGGCTGTTTCTAATTATATTGAGCCCAGAAGCCGAGATACTTGGGAGATTGGGCTAGCGGTCGAGAACTTGAATATCTTTTTGCAACAGTTTTTGCACTTTTTTAATCCCGTAAGATAAACCGTTTTCCTATTGTCAAATCAAATCTATATTTCCATCGCTTTCCTGCTTTTTTACGTATAAACCTCTACGAAATATCAATTAATTATAGTAGTTTTGCGGTATTCAAATAAGATACAATTTTACAACTGATGAGAGAAATACAATTCAGAGAAGCGCTTCGCGAAGCCTTGAGCGAAGAAATGCGTAAAGATGATAAAATATTCTTGATGGGCGAGGAAGTCGCTGAATACAACGGAGCATACAAAGTCAGCCAAGGTATGCTAGAGGAATTTGGGGCAAAACGCGTTATCGATACGCCTATTGCAGAACTTGGTTTTGCGGGGATAGGAGTTGGTGCAGCGATGAACGGCCTGAAACCCATTATCGAATTTATGACGTTCAACTTCTCCTTGGTCGCTATCGATCAAGTCATCAATTCAGCAGCAAAATTGCATCAAATGAGTGGTGGACAATTCTCTTGTCCGATCGTTTTTCGTGGACCAACAGGTAATGCTGGTCAACTAGGCGCACAACATTCCCAAAACTTCGAGAATTGGTATGCGAATACGCCCGGGTTGAAAGTTGTTATCCCTTCCAATCCTTATGATGCCAAAGGCTTATTGAAAACATCCATTATTGACCCAGATCCTGTTATTTTTATGGAATCCGAAGTTATGTATGGCGACAAAGGTCAGGTTCCAGAAGAAGAGTACTATTTACCTATTGGTAAAGCACACACCATACAAGAAGGTACGGATGTAACCGTGGTGTCTTTTGGTAAAATGGTTCCTCGTGTTGTTATCCCAGCGGTAGAGGAATTGACAAAAGAGGGTATTAGTGTAGAATTGATCGACTTGCGCTCCGTTCGTCCTATAGATTACGAAGCCATCATCGAATCCGTTAAGAAAACAAACCGTTTAGTCATTGTCGAAGAAGCATGGCCTTTGGCTTCTATTTCTGGCGAAATAGCATTCAAAGTTCAGAAAGATGCTTTCGATTATCTTGACGCACCGGTTATACGAGTAACATCTGCAGATGTGCCTCTTGGCTATGCGCCCACATTAGTAGAAGCAAGTTTGCCAAACATTGCTAAAGTGATAAAAGCGGTTAAAGAAGTATCTTATATTACGAAGTAATTTAAGCCCTCTTTTTGAGGGATAAAATAATAAAAAAGGGTCTTCCATATTATACGGAAGACCCTTTTTATTTCTTTCCTTTAACCAATTTTCCTATATTCACGCAACATTACTATATATTGATGAAACCGCTTCCGATAAAATCAGGAAAACCCTCATCAACCTTTTGAAAAAAACTAAATGAAAACACTCTTTATTACATGCTTGGCGCTATGCGTTAGCCATATTACACTGGCCCAAGAAGCTGTCAATTTTAAATTAAATCCCGAAATCGGAAAACCTCTTCATTTCAATATGTTCATGAAAACAGATATAGATGGCCCAAAAAGTGTCATAATGGACATGAATATGAAGATGGAAATGCTTCCCGCAAAGAAAGAAAATGAAAACTTTACCATTGAAAATATTATCAAAACCATTAAAGCCGATATCAATGCGGAGATGATGACCGTATCCTATAACTCAGAAGAAGAGGCTACAGATGAGACAACAAAAATGATAGGCGAACAATTATCCAGAATCATTGATAAAAAGATATCTTCTATCATTACCGAAAAAGGAAAAACAATAGACGTGAATTTACCTACCAGTTTCGCTGCACAAGGATTTGATGCAAGCTCTTTTTCGAAAATGTCACCTTCTTTCCCTGATAACGAGGTAACGCCCGGCGAATCCTGGGATAGTATCACCGAGGTGAATGAAAACCCTTTGTTTTCAACAATAGAAATGACTTCTACTTTTCTGGAAGAGAATGATGAGGGTTACGTTATTGATATCCAAGGAAAAATGTTCCATAGTTCGGGCGAAGAAATTGGAACAATGACAGGTAGTTATACCTTAGATAAACAAACGCACTTCACTATAGCAAGTGCTATAAAAACAACTATCGAAGTACAGGGATCTACTATCATCAGTGATGTGGAAATGACAGTGGATTAGTTCTACGTACAATAAAAAGAAGAAGCCGATACTGTGAGACAGTATCGGCTTCTTCTTTTATAGGCTCTATAAATTATTAAGCATTTATTTCCGCTTGATATCCATCTGCTGATAATAAGGTGTCTACATCGGCAGGGTTACTCAGTTTCACACGGATAATCCAACCTTCCCCATATGGATCTGTATTAACCAATTCCGGCGAAGCATCAATACCTTCGTTTACTTCCAATACCGTAGCTGTTACAGGCATAAATAAGTCCGATACCGTTTTAACAGCCTCTACTGTACCAAATACTTCATTTGCAGCAACTTCTTCACCGATAGTGTTGATATCAACAAAAACAATATCACCTAGTTCACGTTGTGCGAAATCTGTAATCCCGATAATGGCCTCGTCACCTTCTACACGAACCCATTCGTGATCTTTCGTGTACTTTAATTCTGCTGGAAAATTCATACGTATAATATTTGTTCAAAAATATAATTATCTGCCAATATAACCAAAAATTCCTTCCTATCTTCACCTTATGAACCCACAAATTGAAAAACTGTACCGTATCGCACAACAAAAAGAACGGCGTATCATCGGGCTGATGTCTGGAACGTCATTAGACGGCTTAGATATCGCATTGTGCCGTATAGGCAACAGCGGTCAAGAGACCACATTATTTCTCGAAAACTTCATCAGTATTCCGTATGAGGATACTTTTCGTCAATATATTCGGGAAATATTCGCCAAACGCCAAATAGATCAACAGATGTTGTGTGGACTACATACTTATATCGGAAAAACACATGGTACATTCATCAATCGGGCGTTAAAGCAATGGAATATCTCTCCACCAGATGTGGATCTAATCGCCAGTCATGGACAAACGGTTTTTCATGCACCTCAACGTTTGACGGAACAAACAAATTTTCCCAACAGTACCCTACAAATCGGAGATGGCGATCATATTGCCCAAACAACGGGTATCATTACCTTGTCAGATTTTCGACAAAAACATGTGGCAGCGGGCGGAGAGGGAGCACCATTGGCCGCTTATGGTGATTACCTTCTTTTTACTTCGGAAACGGAAAATAGGTTCCTCCTCAATATAGGCGGGATATCCAATTTCACTTTCCTTCCTCGACAAGGAAGTAGCCTAAAAGCTTACGCCACCGATCTCGGGCCTGGAAATACCATGATGAACCAGTTTGTTTTCGAGCAATTCGGGTTAGAAATGGACGAAAATGCGCTCTTTGCCAAAAATGGTACGATAGATGTCGCTCTTTTGGAAGCTTTGCTACGAAACCCTTTTTTAGATGCGGATTTTCCCAAGACAACTGGACCGGAACTGTTTAATTTGGCGTATTTGAAAAACGCGCAATCTGTTTCGAACACGTCTTCGCTTGCTCCTGAAGATATCTTAGCAACCTTAAACAAGTTTACGGCACAAGTTATAGCGGACGGTATCAGACGTGTATCAAAAGACCTTCAGCATGTTCATATATATGTGAGTGGGGGAGGTGTGCATAACCCGTTACTGATGAAAAACATCCGCAAAGCCCTTCCTTCGTTACTTGTATCTTCTTTCACCTCATTAGGGCTAAACCCCGACGCCAAGGAGGCCTGTCTTTTTGCACTTCTAGCAAACGAAACGATAGCCGGTTCAGCATCTACATTGTGGCAGATTAGAGATTCTCCAGCTGTGTCCATGGGCAAAATTAGTCTTCCTTATTAATCTAATGCTTGGTGGATAAAGCGTTTAAAGGGTAAAATTCGCTTTGCGGTATCGACAACCTCTTCTAAGGATTTAGCACCGGTTATTTCTGCATCCGTAAACGATTGGTATAAAATAAAGCTCTTTAGTTTTAGAATCTCGATATGTGGATCATCTTCACTATAACCCGCCGGAGCTCTTTTTAACTTATCTTCCGTGGATAGGTCATCTACTGTCCAGTTTCCTTGTGTAAGCGCATCAACCATCTCTTGGTAACTGTAATCTATCTCTTGCCGAATAGCCTGCAAATGATGTTTTTCGGGCCGCCAATACCCTGCTGCCAAAAAATGCTTACCGGGCTCAATATGCAGATAGTATTCGGGGCCATCCAATTTCCGTCCGTCTACGGAAATTCCTGCCGCAAACCATGTCTTATATGGGGTCTTGTCTTTTGAAAACCGGGTGTCACGATATATTCTAAATAAGCAGCGCGAAGCTTGTATATCTGTATTGATATGGGGGTCAAACTCCGATAATTCAGCAATGAATTGGGTAATGTAATCTTTTACATTCGTTAATGCTGTTTCATATAGTACCTTATGCTCTTGAAACCATTCCCGGTTATTGTTCTCACGAAGTTGGTTCAAAAAATCTATGGTATGCTTTTCTATCTTCATCTTTATCATTTATCGATTAGTGTCAAAAACAAATATACCAATGGAGCCGCTATCAAAAGACCATCAAACCGATCCAATAAACCACCATGCCCCGGTAATATATTGCCAGAATCTTTAACACCGACATTCCTTTTGAGCATAGATTCCACCAAATCACCGAAAGTTCCGAATATCCCAATAATTACCGCCATACACATCCAGCTCCACACGGGAAAGATGCCGAAATACTGCGAAAGAATAAATCCGGCAACGACAGCCATTACGACACCTCCAACGAATCCTTCCCAAGTTTTATTTGGCGAGATGCGTTCGAATAATTTGTGGCGTCCCATGCTTCTTCCTGCAAGATAGGCTCCCGTATCATTTGTCCACAAAAGAATCAAAAAACCAAGGGGAATATAAGCGTTATAGGTATCTCCTACGAACCCTAAACCCATAAAAAATATAAAGGGTATAGCCGCATATAACAAACCAAAAAGCGAATATGCGACATCTTGAATAGGGTGTTGCGTTGTGCGAAAAAGTGCAGCGATATAAAGGAACAAGACAGCCACGATACTAACAGGTAAAACGGAGTAGGGTAATATCGCTAGTAGGGCAAAACTGACCAGAACCAATCCTAAAGCGGCAACTCCTACACCCAATAAAAGTAATGGTTGTATGCTCTCCGTACGTACCATGCGATAAAACTCATATACACAGCACGTCGCGATCAACGAAAAAAAAGAAACAAAGGTATAAGGGCCAAGCAATACCGCACTTATCAAAATTACAATAAAAAAGAATCCGGTTATTGCCCTAGTTTTCATTTTCTTCTGCGCCGTTTTCTTGTAATAATCTTTGAGCTAATCCGCAATCATTTTCGTTGACGAAAAGGTCTATTTTCCCAAACATAAAAGACGAATCCTGCTTATTCAGCAGCACTGCGGGAATTCCATTTTCCGCTAACATCTGTTTATCCATCTCGCCCCGAATGGCGTCAGTATAAGTCTGTATTTTAATCCATCCTTTTTCCATATACGTGTAATCTTGTTGTGTATTGATAAAATATGAAAGCAATAATGATACTGGAAACCAAGCTACCAAGATACACAATTATTGAATAAGAATCACTTTCCATCAGCTCCGCATAACTTTTACCCTGTGTCGCATAATAAAAACCCAATATAACCACCATGCTGTTGTTAACAAAATGAGCCACAACAGCCGTCCATATATTTCTTGTCCAAACGACCAGATAGCCAAAAAAAACACCCAAGAGGAAACGAGGGAAGAAACCGTAAAATTGAACGTGTATCGTACTGAAAATAACGGCAACAATCCAAATAGCGACATATTCATTTTTAAAAATCCGTGTACCGATCTGTTGTAAAGCACCTCGAAAGAACAGTTCCTCTCCAATGCCGGGCAAAATAGCTAATACAATAATGTTAAGGACTAGCCTATCCCAATCATTCGTCATTAGTAATCCTCCCATTAATACCGCGGCCTCATCTTCCGTTTCCCGCATCCACTGTTCTATGCGCTGCCACGCCTCGGGAAGTTTCATCTGCATATTCCAATCCGAAATAAGAGACATACAAGGGGAAAACGCAAACAGGAACAATATACCCAATAAATACGGCTTCCAATCGCTTATATTTTCCTTTGGAAGTATAACGGCGTGTTCGTTTCTACACTGATAAATATAAGCGGGCAAAAGAAACGTTCCCGCAGAACTTAGCCCTAGGAAAATATAAAAATAATAGCTTTTTAATGGGTTATCACTCGAAATACTTGTTAGAAAATCAATATCTCCAAAAATGGCTGTTCCTACTATACCGAACAGCAAGGAAATAAAGAAAACGCAAATGAAAGTAATCAGCATTAGCGACAAGAAGTCGGTCCAGGGGCTCTTTTGTGGTATCTCCGTTTTATGCATAGGTTTCCATCTATTTAAGCAAGATTTTTAACAAAATAGCCCCGCGTTTATCGTGGGGCTATTTATTTATATTCGTAAGAATAAGACTAAGCGTGCTCTTCCTCGAAAACGATACCTTCGTCTACAATAATTCTTCCGCAGTGTTCACAAATAATGATTTTCTTGCGTTGACGGATTTCTGATTGTAATTGAGGTGGAATTTTATTGTAACATCCTGAACAGCTATCCCGCTCAATGGAAACAACGGCCAAACCATTTCTAAACGTCCCGCGCAGTTTGTTATAAACTTTTAGCAAACGGTCTTCAATGTTTTTTTCTGCCTTTGCCGCCTTATCCAATAAAGCGTCTTCTTCCTTTTGCGTTTCCCCAGTGATGGTTTCCAGCTCTTGCTTTTTTACATCCGATTCACCTTTACTATATTCAAGACTTTTTTGTGTGCTTTCGTAAAGTTCAGTTTTGTTCTTTATTTCGAATTCTGCTTCACGAATACGTTTTTCACATACCTGAATTTCTAATCCTTGAATTTCAATCTCCTTTGAGATAGCATCATATTCACGATTATTTTTTACTTCATTCAGTTGTCCTTCGTATTTTTTAATCGCAGCTTGTGCGTCTTTAATCATGTTTCTGCGATTCACGATAGAATCTTCCAAATCATCCAGATCTGTTCTGATTTTCTCGATTCGGGTATCAAGTCCTGCTATCTCATCTTCCAGATCGGCAACCTCGATAGGCAACTCACCACGCACCTGGCGAATCTTATCTACCTTCGTATGGATGGACTGTAGCGTCCATAATGCTTTCAGCTTTTGTTCTACGGATTGTTCCATTATCAAACGTAATATTTAATAGGATTTGTCTCTATTCCTGTCAATAGGACAGCAAAGTTAACAAATTTTTTCTGAATAATTTCTAATAATAATTCCTGTGTAAATTGTTCACTTTCAAAATGTCCTATGTCTGCAATAACAATATCATCCTCCGCGTCAAAGAACTCATGGTATTTATAATCGGCCGAAATAAAGATATCAGCGCCCGAACGTTTTGCATCATCCAGTAGAAATCCTCCTGCTCCTCCACAAACGGCAACTCTGGAAATGGATTTTTTTAGCAGCTTGGTATGCCGGATAACCTGTACATTCAATCGATCTTTTACATATCCTAGGAATTCGGCTTCGCGCATTGGATTCGGTAAGTTGCCGATAGCACCTGAACCTACCGTTTGCAGCGTATTTTCCAACTTAAAAATATCGTGTGCTACTTCTTCATAAGGATGTGCAGCATACATCGCAACCAAGATAGAACGTTCCAATCTTTCGGGATAAATAACCTCTATCTTCGTTTCTTCAACACGTTCCTGTTCATCGACTTTACCAATTGTTGGGTTAGCGCCATCCAATGGTCGAAATGTTCCATACCCTAATGTATTATAACTACATTCGTCATAATCGCCAATCGCACCTGCTCCGGCTTCGAACAATGCTTCTCGAACCGCCTCCACGTGTGTGCGCGGTACGAAGACAGCTAATTTCTTAAGCAAATTTCGTTTAGGGCGTAAAACCGCGTGTGATTCCAAACCTAGCTTTTCGGCTATTTTGCTACTCACTCCCCCCAACACGTTATCTAGATTAGTGTGAATGGCATAAAGTGCGATCTGATGGCGTATAGCTTTAATAACCACACGCTCCACATAATTTTTACCATTCAGTTTTTTCAATCCGCTAAATACAATAGGATGGTGTGCGATAATAATATCACAACCTTTTTGTATAGCCTCATCAACGATTTCCTCCGTACAATCCAATGCGATCAATGCCTGCTGTATCTCATCATCCGGATTGCCGACAATTAATCCCGAATTGTCATACGATTCCTGATAAGCTAAAGGCGCAATATGTTCTAAGTACTGTATAAGTTCTCTGATCTTCATCCTATTTTATATCTCTGTTTCCTCTTTATGCTCTGCTGTAAAATCTTTTCCATAATGTTCAATATGCATGCGCAGCAGCGTTTTATATTCATGGACTTTAACCCAATAGGTGATAAAATACACCAAATGTAATATACTGATAATCGTCAGCACAAACAATGGTAAGGGAATATTACTTAATAAAAAAGTCCAAGCAAATATAAGTCCCCATTTTTGCGTGGGTCTTTCTTCCACCTCTACTTTTCGATCATAAAATTCGTTATTTAGCGAATCCGCTAACCGTTTAGCGACTTCAAAGTTCCAATAGATATTAAATATAGGTACGGCCACAAACCATGCTTGACTAGGTAATATACATTGGTTTTCTTTTTTAATCAATTTCAGCGTACGATAAATTGTTAAGGCAAAAAATATCCAGATTATAATTCGGATTATTCCTCCAATAAGCATATACAATGCCATATCATCCGTTATATTTTCAGGTATTATATCTAGCATGGTATACAAATAAGTTTAATTTTGGACATACATCAAAAATATAGTGGGTTTCTTATGAAGTTCCGGTTTTCGGCTTTTCCATTCGAAAACGGACAAAGTCAATATTTGTTCGTCAAGCGCGGTTATACTACAACCTACACATAGCTTTGTTTTCGGTTTACAATTTTTAAGCAAATCATCAAACAAGGCATTATTACGAAAAGGTGTTTCAATAAAAATCTGTGTTTGTTGCTCTTTTTGTGATTGGAATTCCAACTCTTTAATTTTTTTAGCCCGTTCGCCTTTGTCTATCGGAAGATAACCGTGGAAGGCAAACTTTTGTCCGCTAAATCCGGATGCCATCAACGCCAACAAAATAGAACTGGGTCCAACCAATGGAACGACCTTTATACCTCGTTTATGTGCTTCCGCAACAACGTGTGCTCCCGGATCCGCAACGCCAGGACAGCCCGCTTCCGACATCAATCCCAAATCTTTCCCCTCCATAACCGATTTAAAAATACGATTATAATCGATTATTTCACGAGCATGTTTGCCATAATCGTGTATTTTCAGTTCGTTTTGGGATATTTTTAAACCCGCCTGCTTTAGAAACCGACGCGCAGTTTTTTCATTCTCAACCACATACTCGTCAATATGATTTATAAGCTCCTGATGGAACAACGTGTACGACTGTTTCTCTGCGTTTTCAGCCAACGGCACTGGGATAAGATATAGTGTTCCTAAAGACATCATTCAAACCTAAATAAAATGCTTTGCATTCACGAACCGAATTTAAATGAGTTCATGCATGTCTTTAAAAATAAGCAAAAATGCTTAATAAAAAAGATAAACTCTATTGTTTCCTTTTTAGATAAAAGCACTTCCGACATTAAAATAAATTTGATGGTTAAAAAGATAATTGATAATTTGCTCACGATTAAGGTGTTCATTATCAAACGAAGTATCCTGATATATATTTCCTCTATACAATAGCCCTTGATGGCAGAGGAGAGCAAAATAGAATTCATTTTATATGTAGACACAATTATATTGCATATAAAATAAATTTATTTAGGTTTGATATGCAGTTAAAGACGAGCAATTAAAAGATGAATACACAAATAACATCCGGCGTAAAAGTATCTGTAGACGTTGTCTATCAACCCGAATATTCTAACCCGGCGAAGATGCATTTTATGTTTTCCTATCAAATCACCATCGAGAATCTAAGTGATGTTACCATACAACTTCTCAACAGGCACTGGGATATTTTTGATTCTTTTGGAGACTTTAAACAAGTTAAAGGGGAGGGTGTCGTTGGTGAGCAACCTATATTAATCCCAGGATCCACTTACCAGTATGTTTCGGGATGCAATCTAAAAAGTGAAATAGGATATATGGAAGGACATTATGAAATGATTAAAGAAGTGGATGGTGATATATTTCATGTAGAAATTCCCCGGTTCAATTTAATAGCCTCCTTTAAATTGAACTAAGCAAATAATTTGTCAAATAAAGTAAAAATGTAAGGCGGTATAAAACAATCGCTTAGGTCACTAAAAAACGCATATATTACGGGAAAAATACATATTATTTTTTGGAAAATAACTTGTTGAATTTTGAAAAAGGACTGACCAGTTTGCCCAAATCTTACAGAAGAAAAGAAAATTATTTGCGTACTTTTGTACTTGGAAATTTATATCCGTTTACATACTGTTATAAATTTTTTCTATAACTTATACGTTAATTATAGAAAAGTGTAAATATAAGTATTTAATTATCAATACATTAGACGTGAGTATTCTAGCAACAGAGCAAGTTAGCCATTCTTTTCATGACAAATGGCTGTTTACCAATCTGCATTTTGCTTTACAGAAAGGAGACAGAGTAGCTTTAGTAGGCATAAATGGAACGGGTAAATCTACACTGCTCAAAATTCTGGCTGAACAGATTGTACCAACTGAAGGAAAAGTTGTCAAAGAACGTGGTATTAAAATCGGTTTCTTATCTCAAGAACCAAGTTTTAATGGAATGGAGACCGTAAACGATTTTATTTATAGTGCAGATAATGAACAACAGCAATTAATAAAAGCGTATGAAAATTTATTGATTAGCGATAAAATAGATGAGCGCATACTAGCAGAGCTTACCGATAAATTATCCGCTTTGGAGGCTTGGGAATACGAATATAATATTAAAACGATCTTAAATAGGTTGCAGATCTCCGACTTTAACCAAACAATAGATAGTCTATCGGGAGGCCAACGGAAACGTTTATCTTTGGCAAAATTGCTGATAGACGAGCCTGATGTTTATGTCTTAGATGAACCAACCAACCATTTGGATATAGAAACTATAGAATGGTTAGAAAAATTATTGACAACAGGAAATAAAACTGTTCTTCTCGTTACACATGATAGGTATTTTCTGGATAATGTATGTACAGAAATACGAGAATTGGACAAGGGAAGTCTATTCATATATAAAGGAAATTATACCTACTTCTTGGAAAAGAAAGCCGAACGCGAAGCAATAGACGCAGCCACAGCAGAAAAGGCACAAAACCTACTTAGGCGCGAATTGGAATGGATGCGTCGCCAACCCCAAGCCAGGGGGACAAAATCAAAGGCACGCATTGACGCTTTTTATGAGCTAGAGGAAAAATCAAAGGGAGCACAGAAAAAAGAAAATGTTCAGCTTTCCGTAAAGATAAGCAGGCAAGGTTCCAAAATATTAGAATTGGAAAAAATTTCAAAATCTTTTTCTGAAAAAAAAATTATAGATAACTTTTCATATATTTTCAAGAAAGGTGATCGAATTGGTCTTGCAGGGAAAAATGGTAGTGGTAAATCCACTTTTTTAAACTTAATAACCCAAGTCATACCTCCAGATCACGGAAATATTATCATAGGCGAGACAACTAAATTCGGATATTATAAACAAGAAGGACTGACTTTTAAACAAGATGATCGCGTATTAGATATTGTCAAAAATGTAGCAGACTATATTGAAATGGCCAACGGCGATGTCATTACGGCTTCACAACTATTAACTTTATTTTTATTTCCACCGGAAAAACAATATAATTTGGTAAACCGGCTGAGTGGGGGAGAAAAGAAGCGTTTACACCTGATGCGTGTGTTAATGGCCAATCCGAACTTTTTGATACTCGATGAGCCTTCTAATGATTTAGACATCGATACATTAAATGTATTAGAAGAATTTCTGGATAATTACAACGGTGTTCTAGTATTGGTTTCTCACGATCGTTATTTAATAGATAAATTAACGGAACAGCTCTTTATTTTTGAAAATAGCGGAAATCTAAAAATATACAATGGGAATTACGCGGATTATAAACTGGAACAAGAGCAAATTATCCGGAACGAAAAAGAAAGAGTAAAGAGTACACCAGTCGAAAAAAAAGCACCCTCATCAAAAACAGAAAAGAAAAGACTATCTTATAAAGACCAACTCGAATATGAGTCTTTGGAAAAAGAGATAGCAGAAATAGAAAATACAATAAAACAAAATGCAGAATTATTAAATACCATTACCAGTCATCAAGAGATAGCAGCAATTGCGTTAGATATCGAAAAATTACAAAACGAACTTGACAATAAATCGGAACGCTGGTTAGAACTAGCAGAATATATGTAATCCGTTCCACGTGAAACGAAAAAATAAAATATATAAATTCCACGTGGAACATCAGTGAATAAAAAATGTTTAATAAATATAATGTTATAGTAGTGGGTGCAGGACACGCTGGATGTGAAGCAGCAGCAGCGGCCGCCAACCTAGGTTCCTCCGTCTTACTAATTACCATGAACATGGGCGTTATTGCACAAATGAGCTGTAATCCCGCCATTGGTGGTGTCGCAAAAGGACAAATTGTAAGAGAAATCGACGCTATGGGTGGATACACCGGAATCATTGCAGATAAGTCTACCTTACAATTTAGAATGCTTAACCTTTCAAAAGGTCCTGCAATGTGGAGTCCGCGTTCACAAAATGATCGGATGCGTTTCGCGGAGGAATGGAGACTTACGCTTGAGTCACTACCAAATGTTGATATGTGGCAAGATACTGTCAAAGAAGTGATCGTTAAAAACGGACGGGCAGCCGGTGTAGTAACATCACTTGGTATTCGTATAGAATCAGACGCCGTTATTCTGACGAACGGTACTTTTTTAAATGGTATCATACATATTGGTGAAAAGAAAATAGGAGGGGGACGCACTGGAGAAAAAGCAGCTACTGGACTTACAGAACAACTTATTACCTTAGGGTTTGAGTCAGGTAGAATGAAAACGGGAACTCCTCCTAGAGTAGATGGAAGGTCGCTCAATTATAAATTAATGGAAGAACAATGGGGTGATGACAAAAGGGGACGATTTTCTTATACCGATGTTGAATTACCAACGATACAACGCTGCTGTTGGATTACCTATACCAACGATAAGGTACATGAGGTACTTAAAACCGGTTTTGAAAAATCTCCTATGTTTACGGGACGAATCAAAGGTTTAGGTCCGCGATATTGTCCATCTATCGAAGATAAAATTAATCGTTTTTCGGAACGGGATAGACATCAAATATTTGTAGAACCAGAAGGCTTTAATACTGTCGAAATATATGTAAATGGCTTTTCCACGTCGCTTCCGGAAGATGTACAACAAAAAGCGTTACGCTTAATACCTGGATTTGAAAATGCGAAAATGTATAGACCCGGATATGCGATAGAATATGATTACTTTCCTCCTATGCAATTGGACTTGACGCTAGAAACGTTGAAAGTTAAACATCTCTTCTTCGCTGGTCAGATTAATGGAACAACTGGATATGAAGAAGCGGGAGCACAAGGCTTTATTGCTGGTGTAAACGCACATCAACGAATTAATGATTTACAAGAGCTTATATTGAAACGTTCCGAATCCTATATTGGTGTTCTCATCGACGATTTAGTTACTAAAGGAACAGAAGAACCTTACCGTATGTTTACTTCTAGAGCAGAACACCGACTTCTCCTACGTCAAGATAATGCAGATATTCGCCTTACACCCATCGCATACAAATTAGGTTTAGTTGATGAAGAACGTCTAAGAAAAGTAAATAAGAAAATAGAAGATTCGGATTACCTGGTAGATTATATGAAACAACATAGTCTTTCACCTGACGAAATGAATCCAGTTTTGGAAGAAGTCGGCTCTAGTCCACTTCAACAAAAATCAAGGATGTTTAACATATTGAGCAGACCGCAAATCAATATCTCCCATATTGCTAAAGCGAATACGGTATTTAGTAACTTACTAGATGATTACGAAGACGAAACAATTGAACAAACCGAAATAAAAATAAAGTATGATAGCTACTTCGCCAAGGAAATGGAAATTGTAAACAGAATGAAAAAAATGGAAGACAAAGAAATAAATCCAAATTTTGATTATGGTAAACTTACCTCTCTTTCTATTGAAGCGCGCGAAAAATTATTAAAAGTAAAACCGCGTACACTTGGTCAAGCTTCCCGTATATCAGGAGTTTCGCCATCTGATATCAGCGTATTAATGGTACATATGAGTTAATAAACTGATAATCAATATATTATAAATTAAAATAAAAAAATAAAAATAAAGCGATATAAGAGACTATTTTTAATTTTATGAGTCAGACTTCCAAAATAAATAAAAGTTCATCCAATAGCCTTAAAATAACGAAAATGCAAAATATAGCCATTTTTGGCTTTTTTTTGTTGCTATTGTTTAGTTTAAGCCGATGTGCAAATATGCAGCGTCCGACGGGCGGACCGAAAGACTCTATAGCTCCAAAACTACTAGATGTATCGATTCCGAACTTCTCCACGAATTTTACAGAAAAAAGAATTATACTGCGTTTTGATGAATTCATAAAATTAAACAACCAATACAAAGAATTTAGCATAAGTCCCGATCTAGAAGACATCGTGGACTACCGGGTACGAAAAAAAGACCTGGTTATTACCTTACCCGATTCGTTGGAAGGTAATACCACTTATACAATCAACTTTGGTAAGGGATTGGTAGATTACAATGAAAGTAACCCTTTTATAGATTACAATTATGTATTCGCTACCGGAGATGAATTAGATTCTCTCTCTATCAGCGGTTCTGTTCTCAATGGTTTTACGAAACAATTCGACCAAAAGAAAGACGAAAACATCAAAGTGCTTCTTATTCCGACATCACAAGATTCTATATTTGGAAAAAGAAAAGCAAATATATTCGCAAATGTGGATACTTCCGGCAACTTTAAATTCAACAACTTAAGAGAAGATACCTATCGAATTTATGCATTAAAGGAGCAAAACAATGACCGTATATTTAATGGAAATGATGAATGGATCGGCTTTATAGAAGATAGTATATATCTAGATCGGGATATAACAGATATAAAACTTGAAATAACAAAAGCATATCCGAAAGATTTTCGCACACTGGAGAAAAAATTTGAACCAACAGGCCATATACTACTAACCTTCACAAAACCACTCGAACGCCCAGCGGCAAAAATTCTATTCCCTGCAGAACTAGATGACAATAAAATAGAACAATACAGTCTTAATAATGACTCTGCAAAAATCTATATACCGAAAGCAGAACTCGATTCCATAAAAATAGAATTAAGTGACAACGATGAAATATTGGATACTATTTTTATCAGAACAAATAAAAACGCAAAATTCGATAGAGAGGTAAAACCTATATTAAGCATTACAAATAAGGTTGATCGTGTCCGCCATATCACGCTAACTAGCGCTAGTCCGCTAGCGAGTGTTGATAAATCAAAAATCCTTATTCATGAAGATTCCATCTCGAGAAGAAACTTCCAATTACAGCAGGATACCCTAAAAACAAACTTATATCATATACGTTATAATTGGCGTCCTAAACGAGACTATGAGTTGGTTATTCAAGAAGGAGCCATGCACACGTCATTTGGTGATACCAACGTGGAGTCCAAGATAAGATTTACCTTAGATGAGTCCGATAACTATGGTAACATCAATTTCACCGTAAATGGATTAGATTCTACAATGAACTACATTGTAGAACTTATTGACGAAGCGAAAGAAAAGGTATTTGATAGACAGCCTCTTCATGCGTCTAATCCAAGAATAAATTATAACAATTATCCTGGAGGTAAATACTCGATACGGATTATTTATGACGCGAACAATAACGGAAGATGGGATCCCGCAGACGTTTATGCAAAAAAACAAGCAGAAAATATCTGGTATTTAGGCAAAACATTTACTATACGGGCAAATTGGGATCAAAATGAAACGATTAATTTAAAATAGAATGAGCAGATAAAATAATATATATCGACTATTTTGAAGAACGTAATATATCGTTAAAACCAGGAACTATATAACACATAATTATGTGGCAGCTGCTGCAACATGGCCAATTGCTCTTCTGTTAGCGGCTTTATTTTCTTAGCAGGGACACCCGCATATAAATATCCTGCTTCACATATAGTATCTTCTAAAACAACCGCTCCAGCTGCGATAATTACATTAGATTCTATAATGGCCCTATCCATCACAATCGCACCCATACCAATAAGTACGTAATCTCGTACCATACATCCGTGCACAATAGCATGGTGTCCTATATTCACAAAATTGCCAATATCAGTTCCATTTTTCTGATATGTACAATGAATAACAACGCCATCTTGAATATTGGTATAATTTCCAATACGGATATAATTCACATCACCTCTAACAACCGCATTAAACCAAATAGAACAATGCTTCCCAACAATGACATCCCCAACTATCGTAGCATTATCAGCAATAAAAACAGAATTATCAATTTGGGGATGTATATCTTTTACAGGTAAAATAATAGGCATTTCAATAAATTATAAAACAGTATCAGTTAATGTGGTTGATTTTTCCGGAGAATCGGTAGTATAATGTAACCCTCTACTTTCTTTGCGTTGCATAGCAGACTTAACAATCAAATAAGAAACTTGTATCACGTTACGCAACTCACAAAGTTTTACAGATAACTTGGTGTTTTTATAAAATTCCTCGGTCTCTTCATGAAGAAATCCCAGTCTTCTGATTGCTCTGTCTAAACGAAAATCCGAACGTACTATCCCTACATAGTCGCTCATCAATTTCTGTGTCTCACGTAAATTATGTGTCACTAATATCTCTTCATTCATCAATTTTACTTTAGATTCATCCCAAAACGGAATATTCTTCGGATAATCTAATGTAGCCAGTATCGACGACGCATCCTCAAAAATTCGGTGCGCATATACCACCGCTTCCAGTAAAGAATTCGAAGCCAAACGATTGGCGCCATGGAGCCCTGTCGAGGAACATTCTCCACAAGCATACAAATTCTGAATAGAAGTTCTTCCCATCTCATCAACCATTATACCTCCGCATAAATAATGTGCAGCTGGTGTTACCGGTATATAATCTTTCGTCATATCCAGACCTATTGAAAGACATTTCTCATATATATTTGGAAAGTGCGCTATAATATCAGCTCTTTTGCGATGTGTAATGTCCAGGTAAACAAAATCAATCCCGGATTTCTTCATTTCATTATCGATCGCTCTCGCAACAATGTCTCGTGGAGCTAATGACGCACGCTCGTCATATTCCTCCATAAAGGATTCCCCAGTCACTCTTCTCAAAACACCGCCAAAACCACGCACCGCTTCTGAAATAAGAAATGATGGTGATTCCTTCGGATTATATAAAGATGTTGGGTGAAATTGTATAAATTCCATGTTTCTAACCTTCCCCTTAGCCCGATATACCATAGCAATTCCATCACCAGTCGCAATAGTCGGGTTAGTTGTACTGGCATATACATGTCCCGCTCCTCCAGATGCCATCAATGTCACTTTACTAAGAAAAGTCTCAATCGTATTGCTTCGCGTATTCAATGCATAGATACCAAAACAGCTAATATCTGCTGTACTTCTATCTACATGAATTCCCTGATGATGTTGCGTAATCAAATCAATCGCAAAATAATGCGTTAATATCTCAATATTTTGATGTTGATGTACTTTCTCTAATAATGCTCGCTCTATTTCATAACCTGTAATATCTTTATAATGAAGAATACGATGATTTGAATGCCCTCCTTCACGAGCTAAATCATAATGTTCCTCATCGACCTTATCGAAATTAGTACCATATTCAATAAGTTCCTTAATTCTTTCAGGCGCTTCCTTAACTACGTTTTCCACAATGTTAACTTGGCACAGACCATCGCCAGCTATCTGTGTATCAGCTATATGCTTTTCGAAGCTGTCAGACTTATCCACAACGGCAGCGACACCTCCTTGCGCATATTTGGTATTCGATTCATCCTCATTAGACTTCGTGACTATCAATACTTTACCCAATTCGGCTGCTTTAAGTGCAAAGCTCAACCCAGCAATGCCAGAACCAATTATCAAAAAATCTACTTGTCTGTGTATCATAAAGTGTATAAAGCGGAATGTTGTTTAATTATTATAAAGAACAAATTAACAAAATATGTGGAAAACCTGTATAAAAACGGTGAACTAAAAATTAAAACTTTCAAACTTTCCACAGTCACCTATCTATTCCCACAAAAAGGTCATAAAAGTTAAGATAAAATCAACCTAATATTAACAAATTGTAAACAATAAACATTCAACAAAAAAATATGGAAAAAGAAAAGATAAAAGAATCATTCAACTGAAAATCAAACAATAACCTTTTCATCGATGTTAATAAGATGTGGAAAATGAAAGAATAAACATTTTTCCAAATAAAAATGAATGCACTTATCCCCACTTTCCACAGGCTAATAAACAATAAGATTCTTTCTTTAAAAAAATATTATCATTTATTGAAAAAAGGGAATGTGGATTTCGTTTGATTTTCTTTCTTTACTTTTGTATCGTTGTTTAGTCAAACTAAAGAAGCTAAATAGAGAGAGAACTAATGAATACGATTTTTGAAAGGGATTTAGAAGCAAAGGGTTATATTGACGAGCCTATTGATCCTACTGTAGATATTGTAGCTGAAATTCAGCAACTTAAAAAAGAAAAGAATGCAGTTATCTTAGCACATTATTACCAAGAAGCTGAGATTCAAGATATTGCCGATTATATTGGAGATAGTCTGGGACTATCGCAACAAGCAGCTAAGACGGATGCAGATGTAATTGTTTTTGCTGGAGTGCATTTTATGGCTGAAACAGCTAAGATTTTATCGCCTTCAAAAAAAGTGTTGTTACCTGATTTAAAAGCAGGGTGTTCATTATCAGATAGTTGTCCTCCACATTTGTTCGCTAAATTTAAAGAGCAATATCCAGATCATATGGTTATAACTTATGTAAACTGTACCGCAGAGTTAAAAGCCCTGTCGGATATTGTGTGCACATCCAGTAATGCGGTGCAGATTGTGGAAAGTTTACCAAAAGAGCAAAAGATTATTTTTGGTCCTGACCGTAATCTAGGGGAGTATGTCAAAAAGAAAACAGGTCGTGATTTGGTGTTATGGAATGGTGCATGTATGGTACATGAAATTTTCTCACAGGATAAAATAGCAGATTTAAAGAAGCAATTTCCGGATGCTAAATTTATAGCGCACCCCGAGTGTGAAGATCATATTCTAGCACAAGCAGATTATATCGGTTCTACCTCAGGTATGTTGAAGTTTACGATTGAGGATAGTGCACAACAATATATTGTTGCAACGGAATCTGGTATTTTACATCAGATGCAGAAAGCAAGCCCTACGAAGACTTTTATTCCAGCACCACCAAATAATATATGTGCATGTAATGATTGCCCACATATGAAGCTAAACACGTTAGAAAAGCTTTATAACTGTTTATATTATGAATTACCCGAAGTAGACTTGTCTATAGATGTTGTAGAACGTGCTAGAAAACCTATCGAACGTATGCTGGAAATATCCGAGAGATTAGGGTTGTAAAAAAAATTATGAAAAATGTTTGATAACAAGGATAAAACGGAAATAAACGAATTAGGTGAGTTCGGTTTGATTGCGTATCTAACCAAGGCGGTAGAACTCACGGAACCATCTACTATAAAAGGAATTGGAGATGACGCGGCTGTATTGGATTTTTCTAATAAAAAAACGTTGATATCCACGGATTTACTGCTTGAAGGCATTCATTTTGATTTACGTTATGTTCCGCTAAAACATCTGGGATATAAAGCCGTACAAGTCAATTTGAGTGATATTTATGCCATGAACGGCAAAGCTTCACAGATTACTTTTTCCATCGGTTTATCCTCTAAATTTCCATTGGAAGCGGTAGAAGAAATTTACGAGGGTGCGCTGATAGCTTGTAAAAAATATAATATAGATCTTATAGGAGGTGATACGTCTGCGTCGACACAAGGTTTAGTTATTTCTGTTACGAGTATTGGACATGCGGAAGCAGATAAAATAGCTTATCGTTCGGGTGCGAAAGAAGGTGATTTGCTTTGTGTAAGTGGTGACCTGGGCGGTGCTTATGTAGGGTTACAGCTTTTGGAGCGTGAAAAGCATATTTTTTTAGATAATCCACAGATTCAGCCGGATCTGGAAGGTAAAGATTATATTGTGGAGCGGCAACTAAAACCAGAAGCACGTAAGGATGTGGTGGAATTATTTGAAATTTACGGCATACAACCTCATGCGATGATCGATGTATCCGATGGTTTAGCTTCGGAGATACTACACATCTGCAATGCATCTAAGGTGGGGTGTAAACTATATGAAGATAAAATTCCGATTGATCCGATGACTTACGATACTGCTCGTGAATTTGGTTTAGATCCAACGGTATGTGCCTTGAATGGTGGCGAAGATTATGAGTTGCTGTTCACTGTTCCACAGGAGCAATACGATAAAGTAAAGAACCAGTTGGATATTACGATTATCGGTTATATAACAGAAGAAGCGGCTGGCTGTGAAATGATTTCCAAATCCGGAAATGTGTATCCGATTAAAGCACAAGGCTGGAATGCTTTTAAAGGAAACAAATAAATATCTTAAATGTAAAGAGACAGATTTAGGGATTTCTCTAAATCTGTCTCTTTTTCTATGACAGAGCTTGCTTAAAATTGCAATACTTTGATTTCGGTCCTTCTGTTTTCTTGATGCTGCTGTTCGGAACAGCTCGCACCGTTACCGCAGTGGTTTAGCAATTTTGTCTCCCCATAACCACGGGCTACTAGACGATTTCTGGCGATACCATTTGCTACCAGATAATCTACAGCCGAATCTGCTCTACGCTGAGACAATTTTAGGTTGTAATTATCATTGCCTCTACTATCAGTATGTGAAGAAAGTTCGATGCGCAATGTTGGATTTTGTTTCATCACTGCAACAACGTTATCCAGTATAATCGCCGCATCTGGCCGGATATCACTTTTGTCAAAATCATAATGAATATTCTTCAATATCCATTCACCGTTTTCAACCAGTTCACAAACACCTAATTTCAAAGTTACATATAGCGTTTGGCTACGATCTAATCCTTTGGTCGAAACAATCTCTGTTTGCGAATATCTACCCTGCTGATTGGCTACTACCGTGAAGTCACTTTGCGCATCGAGTTGATAGATAAATTTTCCTTCCGCATCTGAAGTCTGGTTAACATTCACTTTCGACCCCGTATGTGTCAGTACTGTATTAATGCCGGATAAATTTTGTGCTGTTGCGCAGTCAAAAGTTTCACCGATAAGTGTAAATCTCGGATCATCGTGATAGATCTCTTTAAATATAACTGCACTTGAAGTCTGGAAATCTGCTTCGGTCAAGGTTAGTACCGGTGTTTTGATACCGTTTTTCTCTCCAACAATCTGATATCTTCCGGGTTTAATGGACAATATTTTAGAGGCCTGTCCGTTTGCATCGGTAATGGACTTATCATTGATGTCCACGCCGTCTATAGATACCTTGACGCCACTGAGTGCCAAGTTGGTCTGCTTATCTTTGACAACGATTTGAAGATCTTTTAACGTTATTTTTTTCACTTCTTCATCGTATTTAGGGCTATTATCTTCGACAGAAACAGGTGATTTTTTCTTACCAAAAATATATTTTACACCAATACCCGCTTGAATGGTTTTATGCGGAGTCTGTGTTATTTCCCGAACATCGCCATAGTGATCCCAAACACTTTTCACACTGGTTGTTTCTAATATTGGATTTGTTTCTTCTACATGTTCTATTGCAAATTGACTAGGTTTTCCACCAAATTTTTCACCAAATGTCTGTACGTAATCCATATGACCGAAGAGTACAAAATGTTTATTCAACATGTAGTTAAAGCGGAGTCCACCTATCCCCGCCCAACTGTTTGCACGATTGGAAGCATCATTGACGGTGCCCATGATATCTTGGGTATGGGTTATAGAACCACCTGTTGGATCACGTTCCTCGTAGGTGACAGAACGCACGTATTGCGGAAAATATTGCATCATCAATCCACCTCGAATATAGGCTTCTATATGAAAGCGATCGACGGAATACTTATAACTGGGACCAAAAGTGAATAAGTAATCTTGAAACCTATTTTTATTTATATAGTCCGTTGATATATATCCGTTTTCAAAATGAAACGTGTCCTGACTATTGATACCGTTATAGATATAACGTGCATCTATCCCTAATCCAAATTTATTTCCTGAAAAATATTTATCGATAAAGAATCCGGAATAATACCCGACTTTCGTTTCTCCAATGGATTTGTAGGTACTGATAGGTAAACTCGCTCCACCCTGAATGCCTATCTGTAAATCGCCTTTTTCTTTCTGTTGGGCAATGGCTAAAATGGTAACACTTAGTAACATGAGTGTAAGTAAAAATCTTTTCATAATAACTTTATTTTTATGGATAAAAATTGTCCGACCTGCTCTTGATCTGGACTTCTTATTCTTTTATCAAGCATGATTTGGAATTGTTACCCCTTGTTGAGAAAATTTCAAGGTTTTTTTTATCTTTAAGGTTGTTAATCAGTCGTAAACATAATGAAACAGCCTATCTGGACACCGCCTGAACAATATATTAAAACGTCTGTTATTTATAGTTTTCAACAATTTGTGGAACAGCATTATAACCGGTGTTTTCTGGACTATGCGTCTTTTCATCAGTGGTCGATTGAAAAGCAGGATAATTTCTGGGAAGCTATTTTATTGTACTTTAAAATAAATTACGCAGGAGAATACGGACAAGTATTAAAATGGCAAAATACAAATGGCGATTTTATTGATGCCAGATGGTTTGAGGGGATTTACTTGAGCTATGCAGAACATATCTTTCGAAAAAAAAAAGGCGCTGATCGAGCTATAAAATATACAGATGAGATTGGAAATTACCGGGATATTACGTGGGACGAGCTACGTAAAAAAGTATCCTGCATACAACAGTTTTTAGAAGAAAAAGGTATTCAAAAAGGAGATAGGGTAGTCGGTATATTAAACAATACCATAGAGACGGTCGCTATTTTTCTAGCCGCAAATTCTTTGGGAGCCACTTGGTCTTGTTGCTCACCGGATTTTGGAGATAAAAGCATTACCGAGCGCTTTATACAAATAGAACCTAAAGTATTATTTATAGAACTGGATTATCAATATAACGGCAAAACATTCTCTAAAAGAGAGACATTGGCTTATATACACGACCATATCCCGTCTATTGAAACAATAGTTGCTGTTTATGAAGACGATTGGCAAGCTATATTTACCAACTATCCTCCACAGGAATTACATTTTTTGCGCGTGCCTTTTTCCCATCCGATATGGATTCTGTATTCTTCTGGTACGACAGGCAAACCGAAAGCTATTACACACGGTACGGGGGGAAATTTGTTGGAACACTATAAAGCGCTAGCTATCCATCAAAATGTACAAAAAGGAGAGAATTTCCTCTGGTATTCTACCACGGGATGGATGATGTGGAATTATGCTTTATCCTCTTTGCTTTGTGACGCTACCCTTTGTTTGTTTAATGGGGCTATCCATTATAATGGTCACCGGGCATTTTGGAAATTTGTAAAACAGGCGAATGTGCATCATCTCGGGGGAGGGGCCGCTTATTTTTCAACTATCTATGATATGAAAATAGAAAATTATGAACCAAAGGTGATTGGTTCAACCGGTTCCCCTTTGTCCGCGGCTACTTTCGAAAACCTCCAGGAAAAATTTCCTGATGCACATATCATATCGTTAAGTGGTGGAACAGATGTATGCAGTGCCTTTCTATCCGGATGTGCGTATTTACCTGTGTATGCCGGAGAGATTCAATGCCGAACATTAGGTTCAGCTATCGTAGCAGTGAGTGATCAAGGTGAGGAGGTATATAATGAAGTCGGCGAACTGGTTATTACGAAACCCATGCCTTCGATGCCACTTTACTTTTGGAATGATAAAAACCATGAGAAATACAGGGAAAGCTATTTTTCGGATCGGATCGGAGTATGGAGCCACGGCGATTGGATTTCCATTATGGATCATGGTGGTATTGTGATGTATGGACGTTCAGATGCTACGCTGAATAGAGGTGGTATACGTATCGGAACCGCAGAAATATATAATGTGGTAAATGAAATAGAGGGCGTAAAGGATAGTTTGGTTGTCGCAACGGACAATGAACAGGGTAAATCGAAAATGTTATTATTTATCCAATTGGAATTACGAATGGAATCGGAAACCATTGTTCCTATTATCAAAAGTGAACTCCGTAAGCAGTACAGCGCACGACATATTCCGGATTTGTTTTATGCTGTAGACGATATTCCTTATACTTTGAGTGGTAAGAAATTAGAAATACCGGTTAAGAAAATTTTTTCTGGTTATCCTTTGGAAAAAGCAGTGTCTAAAGATATTATGCGGAATCCTGAATCGTTAGAGGAGTACATTCAAATATACTTGTATACTAAAGGAAAAGCATAGCATCTTCCTATACCTACGTTAAACCTTCAATGTAATTTTATAGAGATATTACAGGGTATTAATAGGGGTAAGACCCCTACTAACCCCCTATTATACCCCTATAAACCCTCTATTAATACACCATTAATGTATAATCGATATAATACATAATCAGAAGAAAACAGGAGGCATACGTATTCTAATTGTGGAATTTAAACCTGTATCACACCAACGTTATATCGATCGATAGTAGGATTTTGGTTAGCAGCTTCTATTCCCATTGAAATAATCTTGCGTGTGTCTTTTGGGTCGATAACGCCATCCACCCAAAGACGTGCAGCAGCATAGTAGGGGCTGAGCTGTTGGTTATATTGCTGTTCGATTTTGGAAAGCAGGTTTTTCTTTTCTTCATCAGTTAAGGATACGCCTTTCGCTTTAAGTGCTGCCTCTTGTATTTGCAACAGCGTTTTTCCAGCAGAAGCGCCACTCATAACGGCTATTTGCGCGGTTGGCCAGGCGTATATCAATCGGGGGTCGTATGCCTTTCCGCACATGGCATAATTTCCTGCGCCGTAACTGTTACCCACAATAAAAGTAAATTTCGGTACGACTGAATTGGCCATCGCGTTGACCATTTTTGCTCCATCTTTGATTATACCTCCATGCTCTGACCGGGAGCCTACCATAAACCCGGTGACATCCTGGAAAAATACCAGCGGTATTTTTTGTTGATTGCAGTTCATGATAAATCGGGCAGCTTTATCTGCCGAATCCGAATAGATAACTCCGCCCATCTGCATTTCGGTGGCATTACCAGGTTTTTTTGCTTTTACCATTTCCCGCTGGTTGGCAACAATCCCTACTGCCCAGCCATCGATACGCGCTAAGGCACAAATCAGTGTTTTGCCATAATCTTTTTTATATTCTTCCAATGAACCCTTGTCCACAATGGCCTTCAAGATTTCCAGCATGTTATAGGATTTTAGACGATTTTCTGGTAGATTTTTGTAAATATGGCTGGCTGGAAATTCAGATTGTTCGCTGGCAATACGTGAGAATTGATTTTTATCATTTTTACCAAACTTGTCCACAATATTTTTGATGGCGTCGAGACAGCTTTTATCGTCGGGATATTTATTATCCGTTACACCGGATATTTCGCAATGTGTGGCAGCACCTCCCAGGATTTCATTGTCAATAACTTCACCAATGGAAGATTTTACCAAATAGGGGCCGGCCAAAAAAACAGAACCTGTACCCTCTACTATCAATGCGTAATCAGACATAATAGGTAAATATGCACCCCCAGCGACACAGGAACCCATAATAGCCGAAATTTGCGGAATACCCATGGAAGATATTTTAGCATTGTTTCTGAAGATACGGCCGAAATGTTCCTTATCCGGAAAGATTTCATCCTGCATAGGAAGATAAACCCCAGCAGAATCCACCAAATAAATAATCGGAAGATGGTTTTCCATGGCGATTTCCTGCGCCCTTAAGTTCTTTTTGCCGGTAATAGGAAACCAAGCCCCTGCTTTCACGGTAGCATCGTTGGATACGATAATACACAACCTATTTCTCACATAAGCCAGCACGACAACTACGCCTCCATTGGGGCATCCTCCGTGTTCTTCATACATGCTGTCCCCTGCAAAAGAACCTATTTCTACATAAGGACAATCGTCATCTAAAAGATAAATGATCCTTTCCCATGAGGTCATTTTTCCTTTTTCTTTATGTTTTTCTATTTTGTTTAATCCACCCCCAAGAAGAAGGTTTTCATATTTGCTTTTGAGTGTCTTTAAAAGGTTTTCCATATTGCCATTGGATTATCGTCTAAATATGCTTGTCGTAGGATGAGTTTTTCTGTTATCTTTTCTCAAAGATAACAAAAATGATGAGCCGTTATTAACGCCTTATATTTAAAACCTTTTAATATGCTGTTTGTTTTTATAGGTGAAAATATCAATATTTTAAAATATTGCTTGTTTTTTATATATTTAACAAATACGGATATAAACTTCTAAAATATGATATCGCAAATACAACAAAATGAACAATTAGCTTTGGTGCAAGATAGTGCCCAGCAGTTTGCTAAGGAATTCATTAAACCCTATGTGATGGAGTGGGATGAAAAGCAATATTTTCCGGTGGAATTATTTAAGAAAATGGGCGAATATGGTTTTATGGGCGTATTAGTTCCGGAAGAATATCAGGGCGCAGGGTTGGGCTATCAAGAATATATCACCATACTTGATGAAATATCAAAAGTATGTGGATCTATTGGATTATCTTTAGCAGCGCATAATTCCTTGTGCACAAATCATATTTTGTCATTTGCAAACGAAGAACAGAAAGAAAAATATCTTCCCAGATTAGCTACCGCGGAGTGGATTGGTGCCTGGGGGCTTACCGAAACGGGATCTGGTTCTGATGCCGGAGGTTTGGCAACAACCGCAGTACAGGATGGGGATTATTTTGTTATCAATGGTTCTAAAACCTTTATTACACATGCCATTAGTGGTGATGTAGCCGTGGTGATGGTGAGGACAGGAGAAAAAGGAGATAAACATGGCGTTACCGCATTTATCATTGAAAAAGGTACGCCGGGCTTTACAGCCGGTAAAAAAATAGATAAATTAGGCATGCGCGCTTCGGAAACGGCAAGTTTGTTTTTTGACAATTGTCGCGTACATAAAAGTCAGGTCATCGGTGCGGTAGGTGATGGATTTGTTCAAGCATTAAAACTGTTAGATGGCGGTCGTATTTCCATTGCAGCCCTTTCACTGGGGATTGCTCGTGGAGCTTACAAATGCGCATTGCAGTATGCAAATGAGCGAGAGCAGTTTAATCAGAAGATATTTGATTTTCAAGATGTAGGTTTTACCATAGCAGATATGGCTACAAAAATCGATGCAGCCGAATTATTGATACGCAGAGCAGGACATTTGAAAGATACCGGACAAAAAGTTACCAAGGAAAGTGCGATGGCAAAATATTATGCTTCGGAGGTGGCGGTAGAGGTATCTAATCAGAGTGTGCAGGTGCATGGGGGGTATGGCTTTACAA
The DNA here is from genome assembly GCF_014692515.1 of Sphingobacterium micropteri. GTDB lineage: Bacteria > Bacteroidota > Bacteroidia > Sphingobacteriales > Sphingobacteriaceae > Sphingobacterium > Sphingobacterium micropteri. The sequence continues at coordinate 79,138 of NZ_JACOIK010000007.1, forward strand.
AAGATTATCCGGCAGAGAAATACTTTAGGGATGCTAAATTATGTACAATCGGAGAGGGAACCAGCGCTATACAGAAGATGGTTATTGCAAGAGAAATTAAAAAAGATGTCCGATAAGGAAATAATACAATTAGTCGAGTGTCCTCGAGATGCTATTCAAGGGATTAACCATTTTATTCCTACAGAAAAAAAAATAAACTATATCAACCAATTGATTGATAGTAACCTTTTCTATTGTATTGATTTTGGGAGTTTTGTGTCGCCTAAGGCTGTTCCGCAAATGCAGGATACGGCGCAGGTGCTAGAGAACATAGAAAAGAAAAATGAGACAAAATTATTAGCAATAATTGCCAATGAAAAAGGGGCTGAAATAGCGGAATCCTATGATAAAATAGACTTTTTGGGGTATCCGTTTTCTATATCTGAGACGTTCCAGCAACGAAATGCCAATTCGACGATAGCGCAATCCTATCAGCGGGTAGAACATATTAAGAATATAATGACATCCGGTAAAAAAGAGCTGATAGTCTACATTTCCATGGCTTTCGGCAACCCCTATGGTGACCTCTGGAACACCGATTTGGTACTGGAATGGATAGAAAAGCTTTCAGAATTAGGTATTTCCCGTTTTTCCATTGCCGATACGACATCAGAAGCGTCGCCCGAGAGGGTAAAGATTCTAATTACATTACTAAAACACACGTTTCCGGAATTGGAATACCGTATTCACTTACATAGTAGGGCAGAAAATGCAATGTTGAAGATAGAAGCCGCTCACGAGGCTGGCTGTCGTATTTTTGAGGGCGCTATCATGGGGTATGGTGGTTGTCCTTTTGCACAAGATGATTTGGTGGGCAATATTCCTATGGAAATGTTATTACATCGATTTAAAAATCCAAATAGAAACAAAATACAGGGTTTATTGACGGAATTTCAGAATTTGATTGGATGAAAAATAAAGAATGGAAAAATGGTATCTTTGATATATGCAGGCCATAAAATACCAATATATTAAGGTGAACAAAATGGATTTCCGTATGGAGGTTATACTTGCACGTCCCGAGAAACGGAATGCGTTTACACCGACGACGGTGAACGAAATAGCACATGCTTTTCAAAACGCAAATAATGATGATAGTGTAAAAGTTGTGGTATTGAAAGCCGAAGGACCGGTGTTTTGTGCAGGAATGGATTTAAAAACCTTTGAAAATAAGGATCTTGATATATCGAACCCGCTGATAGAGAATAAGCATATATCGCTAGGCGAAGTATTTGCAGGATTGTACAAACCGTCAGTGGCTCTGGTGGAGGGAAATGTTATTGCCGGCGCTTTTTTGATGATTGCCGAATGTACATATGTGTTCTGTTCAAAAAATGTACAGTTTCGTTTGCCGGAGTTAAACTTAGGAATCTTCCCTTTCCAGGTTATGGCAAGTTTGATGAGGGTAATGCCGGAAAAGAAGATGTTACAGCTGTGTTTGTATACTGACTATTTTTCTGCTCGAGAAGGGATAGCATATGGTCTGGTGGACGGATTTTTGGAAGAGATAGATATAGACGGGTTTTTAGATAAATTTAAAGATATTAGCTCGTCCGCTGTTATCGCAGGTTTTAAAGCAGCGAGAGAAATCCCTTCCGTCGCCAGTGAAAAGCGATACGACTTTTTGTTAAAAAGTTTGCATGAATTGAAGTCTTCCGAAGACGTGAAAAATCGAATTTTTAGAAAAGATTAATTTTCATAGATACTTGTGGTATGAGATCTGTTAACTGTTGGTTTAATTTAGGTGTCATATTTCGTTTTCTAAACGCCTAAGATGCTACATCTTCTTATTGCACCAAATGCATTTAAACATAGTCTGGACGCACGACAGGTTGCGGAGGCACTACATGAAGGTTTTTCTCAGAGTAGTTTGGACTGTCGTATAACGATTTTTCCTATTGGCGATGGAGGTGACGGTACATGTAAACTTTTGCATGAAAAATTAGCGGGTAAGCTAGTCAAAATTACGGTTACGGGACCGTTGGGAACACGTGTTGAAGCTTCATATAGTTTGGTTGACGGAGGAAAAACAGCTATAATCGAAATGGCCGACGCATCGGGTATCCGTTTGGTAAAAACAGACGAACGGAATCCACTTTACGCGAATAGTAAAGGCACGGGCGAATTAATCCTGCATGCTTTGGATCATCATAAGGTAGATCAAATTATTTTAGGGATGGGAGGTTCTGCAACCGTGGATGGTGGATGCGGGATGCTTCATGCCCTTGGTGTACGTTTTTTGGATAAGAAAGGACAGGAACTTGACCCGATTCCCGAACAATTGCGGTATCTAAAACGTATTGACACAAGCGGGTTGAACAAAAGGATATTAGATAGCGATATCAAGATTCTTTGTGATGTAGAAAATTGTCTTCTCGGAGAGGAAGGGGCGGCGCATGTTTTCGGACCTCAAAAGGGAGCTTCTCTAGAACAAGTTAAGATTCTAGATAACTTTCTGCATCGGTTAAGTGATATTGTCTTACAAACGACAGGAAAAAATATGGCAAATATCGTTTCGGGAGGTACAGCAGGAGGTGCAGCTGCCGGCATGTATGCTTTAGCTAATGCGCAATTGGTAAGTGGAATAGCTTATTTTTTGCAAAAGACGGGTTTTGAAGAAGTGATAAAAATGGCTGATTGGCTCATCACGGGAGAGGGGAGTCTTGATGAGCAGACGCTCTTAGGTAAGGCTCCGGCGGGTGTGGCTTTGTTTGCAAAGCAATATGGAATTCCGAGTGTGGGGATAGCAGGAAGCGTACCCCTAGAACCTTCATCTGCGTTATTGGATATGTTTGATGTACTGTTGCCGATTAGCCACCAAGCCATGCCATTGGCAGAAGCACTTGCAAACACGGAACAGAATCTTCGTCGTACGGCGGAAGCTTTCGGAAATATACTGGCTTGTAGTAATAAAAAGAACTAAGCTACATGTTCGGACTCATAACAAAACTCTTCTTTTTTCCCGATGGAGAAATTATTGAAACCTAGTCCGATTTCTATTTCTAGTAAACGTTGTTGAAGCATCTCCAGAATGGCCAAGAAATTGAATACAAGTTGTACTTTGTTCTCTGAGCTTTTAATGATTTGCTGGAAATCCAGTTTTTTATTCAATTCTACCAATTGCGCAATAGCTTTTTTCTGTTGTTCGATCGTATATGGGAATTTTACAACGGTATGAGTAGCTTCTTGAACGCGATGGGTAAAATTGAACATCAACTTTTCGTATATCATCAAGAGTTTGTATAAATCAAAAGAGGATAATTCTTCTTCTGTGGTATCGGTACACCTCGCAGTTTTATTATCCTTGGCTATATTTCCCCGGGCATGTAATCTCGCCCGATTCTCTTCTAATACCCGCAACTTCTCACATACTTCCTTAAACTGCTTATATAAAATAAGCTTTTGGGTCAGTTCCTTCTTCAGATCGATCTCATTTTCCGCGTCATCCAACTCTGGGCGAGGCAAAAGCATTTTGGCCTTGATACGCATCAACGTAGAAGCAACAAATATAAATTCGCTGGCGAGCTCTATATTCAAGGACTGCATTTTCTGAATATAGTCTAAAAAATCATCCGTTATAGTAGAAATAGGAATGTCATGGATGTTTAATTCATCCCTTTCAATAAAGAAAAGCAATAGGTCAAAAGGACCTTCAAATTGCGCTAGTTTGATTTCGTAACCTGCTGTTTGCATAGCTTGTCCAAAAATAAAAAATTGTACGCTAAAGCTACCTCATATTTTATCCACAATTGATGTTCTATTAACAATATATCATCTATTGTTTACACACACGTGTAGGCTATTTTTAACAGCAATAAACTTTTATTTGCGTTTATTGTTCTGTAGTTTAGGGAATAAGTTGTTAAGTTTGTAACTTATTTTATATAAACGAAACTATGCAAGTAGAGGCAGGTCCACTATTACAACAAATAAATTATCCGTCCGACCTTAGGAAGCTGAAACCGAGTGATTTGGAAGAAGTATGTCGTGAATTGAGACAATTCATTGTTGATATTGTATCCGTGAACGGTGGGCATTTTGCAGCTAGTTTGGGTGTCGTGGAATTAACCGTTGCGTTACATTACGTATTGAATACACCTTATGATCAAGTTATTTTTGATGTAGGGCATCAAGCGTATGGGCATAAAATATTAACAGGAAGAAAAGAGACCTTTCATACAAATAGGATTCTGGGAGGAGTATCTGGTTTTCCAAAAAGAAGCGAGAGCGAATACGATGCTTTTGGCGTGGGACATTCTTCTACCTCTATTTCCGCCGCGTTGGGAATGGCCGTCGCCTCGGAATATAAAGGAGAGAAAGATAGACAACATGTAGCGGTAATCGGTGACGGTGCATTAACTGGAGGGATGGCCTTTGAGGCTTTAAATCATGCGGGGATTGAGAAATCGAACTTGCTGGTTATACTCAATGATAACTGTATGTCTATTGATCCCAATGTGGGGGCGATGAAAGAGTACTTGACTAGTATTACAACATCTAGAAGCTATAATAAATTTCGAGATGACCTGATTGCTGTATTAGCTAAAATTTCGAAGAATGGCCCCGACGCCTATGGATGGGCAAAGAAATTGGAGCAAAGCATTAAAGGGACATTACTGAAGAATGCCAATCTATTCGAGTCACTGAATTTCCGTTATTTTGGTCCAGTAGATGGCCATGATGTGGCGAAACTGGCGAAAACCATCGAAGATCTAAAACATATTCCTGGACCAAAGTTATTGCATGCCGTGACTGTGAAGGGTAAAGGATATGCATTGGCAGAGAAAGATCAAACAACATGGCATGCTCCAGGTTTATTTGATAAAATTACAGGAGAGATTAAGAAAGCCGTTTTAGATAAACCTCAACCACCGAAATATCAAGATGTTTTTGGACATACTTTAGTAGAGTTAGCAGAAGCTAACGATAAAATTATGGGGATCACGCCGGCAATGCCTTCTGGTTCGTCATTGAATATTATGATGAAAGCGATGCCTGATCGCGCTTTTGATGTGGGCATAGCCGAGCAGCATGCCGTAACCTTTAGTGCCGGTTTAGCTACGCAGGGGTTAATACCTTTTTGTAATATCTATTCTTCGTTTATGCAACGGGCTTATGATCAGGTCATCCATGATGTAGCATTGCAGAAATTGAATGTTGTTTTTTGTTTGGATCGCGCAGGGGTTGTCGGTGCTGACGGACCTACACATCATGGAGCATATGATATCGTATATATGCGTTGTATTCCTAATTTGATTGTTTCTGCTCCGATGAATGAAGAGGAACTACGAAACTTAATGTATACCGCACAAATGCCAGATACTGGACCATTTGTAATTCGCTATCCACGTGGTAATGGCGTAATGGTAGATTGGAAACGCCCGTTCGTCAAGCTTGAGATTGGCAAAGGACGCAAACTTCATGATGGAGAAGAAGTTGCTATTCTAAGTTTCGGTGCCATTGGAAATGAAGTTGTAAAAGCTGTTCAGACATTACATGAAGAGGGTATTTATCCTGCTCATTATGATTTACGGTTTGCGAAACCGTTGGACGAAGGTTTGTTACATAAGGTATTTAAAAAATTCAATAAAGTTATTACGGTAGAAGACGGGAGTATTATGGGAGGTGTGGGATCTGCCGTTTTAGAATTTATGGCAGACCACGGTTATGGGGCAAAGTTGGTCCGATTAGGGATTCCCGATGAAATCGTTGAACATGGCGAACAAGCAGAGCTCTGGAGGATATGCGGATATGATGCATTGTCTATTGCAACACAAGTTAAAAAATTGGCTGCCGGAATAAAAACCGATACGATGGTGTCGTAGTATAACCACATAAAGAAAATAACGGCAGAATTGTTAAATTCTGCCTTTTTTTGTGTTTGAATATTGCCTATATTTATACACGAAAAAACCTAATAGTTATCCACATTAAAGGAGGTTTTGCGTTTTTCTGATACAGAAACAGCTTTATTTAAAACGGATAAATCGAGATGTTGAAAAAATATTTTTAAGCACATTTTATGCGATGAAAAAACATTATTTTTTAGTTTAAAATTCTGATAATTAGTTTGTTGTGTTTTTTTTGATTTTTTAGTTTTTTAGGTCGTTTTTTTTTGTCATCTTCGTCTTAAGCGAAAGTTTTAAACAATTTTTTTGTCAAATATTGGTTTTCAAGTTATTAACAATTTAAGAATGGAAAAAACGTGTACAAGTGTTTGGAATAGCTGTCTTCAGATCATTAAAGACAATATACCTGCGCAAAGTTTTAAGACCTGGTTTGAACCTGTTAAAGCAGTAGGTTTGAATGGTAACGTTTTAACTATTCAAGTGCCTTCAGTATTTTTTTACGAATGGTTGGAGGAACATTATGTAGGTATTCTGCGTAAGACAATTAAGAAATTCTTGGGGGAGCAAGGGCGTTTGGAATACAATATTATCGTGGATAAATCTTCTGCTAATACACCTTATACCACCAATATCCCTTCCAATGGAAATGGTGCAGAAGGAAAAAAGCAATCTATTCCTGTTCCCGTAGCATTAAATAAAAACATCAAGAATCCTTTTGTTATTCCCGGATTAAAAAAATTGCAAGTAGACCCACAGCTAAATACACATTATACATTTGATAATTTTATTGAAGGAGAATGTAATCGATTGGCACGTTCGGCTGGTTTTGCAGTTTCAAACAAGCCGGGAGGGACTTCTTTTAACCCTTTAATGCTTTATGGAGATGTAGGTCTGGGGAAAACGCATTTGGCTCAAGCGATTGGTAATGAAATCAAGAAAAATTTACCCGACAAGTTAGTTATATATGTTTCCTGTGAAAAATTCTGTCAGCAATTTGTAGACTCATTAAAAAATAATACGATTAATGATTTTGTGAATTTTTACCAGGCAATGGATGTAATTATTATGGATGATGTGCACAATTTTGCGGGTAAAGAAAAAACGCAAGATATCTTCTTCCATATTTTCAATCATCTACATCAATCTGGTAAACAGATTATCTTAACATCGGACAAAGCACCAAAAGATTTATCTGGTTTGGAAGAGCGTTTATTAAGTCGTTTCAAATGGGGATTATCTGCAGATATTCAGGTTCCGGATTTAGAGACTCGAATGGCTATCTTGAAGAAAAAAATGTATTCTGATGGTATTGAGTTACCCGAAAATGTAGTTGAATTTGTTGCAACACAGATTGACAACAGTGTCCGTGAATTGGAGGGCGCTATGGTGTCCTTATTGGCTCAATCGACCTTAAATAAAAAGGAAATTGACCTCAATTTAGCAAAATCCATGTTGAAGAACTTTGTGAAAAATACACACAAAGAAATCTCCATGGAGTATATCCAAAAACTAGTTTGTGAGTATTTTGAGGTACCCGTAGAAATGGTAAAATCGAAAGTTCGTAAACGGGAGATTGTACAAGCTCGCCAAATCTCGATGTATTTAGCGAAAAACCATACAAAATCTTCTTTGAAGTCAATTGGAAACTTTTTTGGTGGACGTGACCATTCCACAGTGATCTACGCTTGCCAAACGGTAGAAGATTTAATTGAAACAGATAAGAAGTTTAAAACGTATGTTCAGGATATTCAAAAGAAGCTGAAATCTTCTTAGTAAAGAAAAACGTTATTATTTAAGTTTATTTTTGAATGTAAAAAGCGAAACCGGTTAGGGTTTCGCTTTTTTTATGAAAGTCAACGATCTATTATTCACCTATTGGTTGTTGTGGCTCCATAGGCTGTGCTGGTTCTGCTGGTTCCACTGGTGGTGTTAGCGGCGCAGCAGGTGCTGGGGTTTCTTCTTTCGGACGTTCCGCCACTATCCTGTCGTATTGTGTTTTTTGTTCATCAGACAGTTTTTCTTTGATTTGAGCATCTGTTGTTTCCTGCAACCTACCTTTTGCTTCAGCCAGTGCTTCTGGCGATTGAGAAGCATCTGCTTTTAATGCCTGTTTTGCTTTTGCATGCTCTAAAACGATATCATAGATAGAGGTTTGCTGTTCATCTGTTAATGTTAGTTTCTCTGTTAATTTCGTTACTTTTTCCCTTGCTTTGTCTTCCGGATTTGCATCTTGGGCAAATGTTAACGTCAGCGCAAATAATAAGCTGATCCCAGTTAAAAATAATTTTTTCATGACATTATATTTTAATTGTTAAACCACTATTGTGTTATTTCTAGTTATATAACTCATTATAGCCCAGGTTTGTTGCGTGATGTGTATCAAATGTGTTACATTTTAACATTTCTTAACGACATTCCCGTATAAATACAGATACTAATCCCGTGCTAATCCGTATCAGCTTACGTATAATCTATAGTGTATATATTAAAAGTCTGGGTGCAGCAGTGGGTAATCTCGAATATTGGCAGGTTGTCTGTTAAGACGAGAATGCACGCTTTACTATCGCATCGAACATGTACGCATTGCCAAATAAAAACACTTGGTCTATAGGAAGAAAATATAGCGGATGTTGGTCTACGAACGACGATGGTAATCGTTGTAAATCCTTTTCTGTCGTGATAATAACCTTCTGAAGGGAGTCTATATGTTGAAAGGTCTGGCTTATTTTATCCAGGTCGTCCGGTGAAAACTGGTGATGATCACGGAAAGATAAATGAATGATGTCCTTAAATTGTGGTTTTAAATAGGATAGTAACGGTTGTGATTTTGCGATACCCGTTACGACTAAAGCAACAGTATCACCCAGTTGTGTATCGTCTAATAGTAGGCCATTTTTCATCTGTAACTTTTGGTAACCAATTTTTGTATAAAATAGGGGTACAGAAGTGTATTTACGAAGCCTTGACTCTATAGAGAATTTCATTTGGGCGGGAACAGTATCCGGACATTTGGTAATCACAATGGTATCGGCACGTTTACAAGCCGGCAGCATTTCTCTAAAATTTCCGGTAGGTAATGGAAGGATAGGGTGTTGTAATGATTCATAATCAAGCAACAATATAGAAAAACTGGGCCTTAGCTTACGGTGTTGATAAGCATCATCGAGCAGTACGGCATCAACTTGACCCTGAATCTGCTCAATTCCTCGCACGCGGTTTTCACAGACAATCACCGTAGCATCTGGAAATTTACGTTTTATTTGGAGAGGTTCATCTCCCGTCAGTTCAGCAGAATCGTGTATATCTACATATCGAAATCCTTTGGTTTTCCGTCCGTATCCCCGACTGAGAACAGCTACATTTAGGTAAGGCTTAATCAGCCGAAGCACATATTCCGTCATCGGACTTTTTCCTGTACCGCCTACGGACAGGTTCCCAATAGTGATGACGGGAAAATGAAAAGAAGTACTGTTATAAAGTTGATTGTCATAAGCCCAGTTCCGGAGCAGTACCACCGCTGCATATAAAATGGAAAAAGGGAAAAGCAGCCAACGAATGATCCTAATCATTACTTTCTAACAATTTTTAAACCGACATCGGTAATATCCAAGATCGGATTTTCCTGCATATTTTGTTCGATTTCGAAAGTATACATACCCGTATCCGGGAAGGTATAGTTTTCTTTCAGAAGACGCCTGTTCTCATATAGATTACCTGCACTTTTTCCGGTCCAGCGTCCGTCTGATGTGGCTAGTTTAAGCTCATGCCTGTAAGAAGTGTCTTTTAGTCTTGGTCCGGTTTCATGTGAAAGAAAAAAAAAGTTAGCAAAATCGTACTCACCCGTATGCCTTATATAGACCCATACGTCGTATGGGCCATTATTTCGATCTATATGCACCTGGAACGTTTGTCGCTCATGATGATGCCACTGTCTGTTTGCCGTCGATTTATAGACGTCATAAAAAGGTTCGTTGACACAAGCGAGCACAAAAAATAGCAGACAAAATCCAAAAACACATCTAGCTATCGCCTTTATTGTTATTTGGTGTTTTGTTCCTGTTTCTATTTTTATTCCGATTAAACCGCTTTTTGGGTTTGTTCCCATTGGTATTTTCTTCTTCAGATGTGACGACTTTTTTTTCGTTTGTCTCTAATTTCTTTAACGATACAATTTTGTTTCCGCCGGTATTGGTATCTTTTTTAGTCTTAGACTTCTTCTTTCTTCGTTTCTTATTTTTGTCGTCTAAGCGCGTTAAGGAGTCTTGTCCCACCACATTTTCATAGTCGTAGGAGATCGGTTTCTCTATTTCTTCTACAGGTTGCTGATGAACCGTTAAATCTTGTGATTTGCGACCCTCCTTATTCATTTCTGCGTATTCACGCACTTTATATACTTCTAACGGAATCCAACTTTCCGCACCCGGATAGGAATACCACATGACCTTTTTGAAGATATCGGTCTTCTGCAAGAACGCTGTTCCCGCTTCGGTATCCAATCGATCGACGTTGGATGGGATATCCTTTAGCGCATCCATATAACTGTCAAGCTCGTAGTTAAGGCAGCATTTTAATTTGCCGCATTGCCCGGCTAGCTTAAGGGTATTCAAGGAAAGGTTTTGATATCGTGCTGCTGCGGTAGAAACAGTTTTAAAATCTGTTAACCAAGTAGAGCAGCATAACTCGCGGCCGCAAGAACCAAGGCCACCTAAGCGGCTGGCTTCCTGACGCATCCCAATCTGCCGCATTTCGATACGGATGCGGAATGCCTCTGCCATACGTTTGATCAGTTCCCGAAAATCAACCCGCCCCTCTGCCGTATAATAGAAAGTCGCTTTCGTTTTGTCGCCTTGATAGTCGACATCCGAAATTTTCATAGACAAACCCAGGTCTAGCGCCAGTTTTCTCGCTCGGTGCATCGTTTCCCACTCCAGTTCCTTGGCCGCGTTATATTTCTGTACGTCAACTTCGGTTGGTTTCCGGTATATTTTTTTAGCGACGGTTTCCGGTTTTACATTATTTTTCTTCAACTGTAAACGCACTAATTCACCGGTTAATGACACATGTCCAACATCGTATCCTCCGGTGGAGGGTTCAACGACAACCATTTCACCCATTTCAAGATAAAGGTTGTCTGTGTTGATATAGAAATCTTTACGCGATCCTTTGAATCGCACTTCTACAATATTGAATGGTTTATAGTTTGCCGGCAAATCCATGTCGGAAAGCCAGTCGTATACATCTAATTTATTACATCCGCTGGTCATGCAGGAGCCGTTATTTTGACAACCTGCAGGTGCATTTCCGGTAGAACCGCTACCGCACCCGCCTCCGGATGAGCAATTGCCACATCCCATATTCTTTCCTTTATATATATTGAGTCCCTTGTGGGAACGTTTGATATTTAAATATTAAAACTAATTGCAAAGATAAATCTAAAAATAGAATTTTAGGATTAGCATTGCGTTCTACTTTATAATGTGTTTTTTCCAGCAAACCAATAGCGGGCTCCAATTGTTCGCTTTTAAAATTTTCACTGAATTTCTGGACGAAATCCAGCTCTTGTCCCTTTAAAAGTACTAATTGTGAAAGCCCCGTTTGTGTTAATAACACTTGGCGCAGCACATTAATGGTGTAAAGTAAAAAATTTTTTTGATTTTCTCGGCCTAACCGAGGAAAATCCTCCTCACAAAAACGGATAATATTCAGCCCCGAATCGGTGACAATGAATCGTAACCAGTTGATGAGCAAATCGAAATAAGGGTGCGTATCTTCATCTAGAAGATCTGTCGCCGTTTGTATGTTACCATCAGCTATAAAAGAAATTTCTTGTGCACGATCTTCGGAGATTGCCTTTTCGGTGATTAGATACTGTTTCACATCATCGGGCGAAAATTTTGGAATTTTTACCAGCTGGGTACGCGATATGATGGTGTTCAATATGCTGTCTTGATTTTCCGATACGAGTATAAAAAGTGTTTTTTCGGGAGGTTCCTCAATCAATTTCAATAAAGCATTTCCCTGTGTTTGGAGGTATTCCGGCAGCCACATCACCAATACCTTGTATTTGCCTTCAAATGCTTTCAAACTAAGCTTTTTAATGATGTCGTGGGCTTCTGCAATATTGATGTTTGCCTGCTTGTTACCCGCTTCTAGCTGATGACGCCAGTAATCCAATCCCATATAAGGATTTTCCAGAAAGGCCGTGCGCCAAGCTTCTAGGTACGTGGTGGCAACATCTTTTTCTCCACTTGCAAAAAATGGATAAGAAAAATGCAGATCGGGATGAATCAGCCGTTGATATTTCCGACAGGCGCTACATGCTCCACAGCTATCATTTTCCGACGGTTTTTCGCAGTTGATGTATTGCGCATACGCAACAGCTAAGGCCAAGCTTCCCGACCCTTCGGGACCAAGAAATAGTTGCGCATGGCTTACCCGATTGTCTTTTACGGTTTGAACCAAATGCGCTTTAATCGTGCGATGACCTATAATATCCTTAAACTGCATGTCTATGTAACCCCACAAAGGTACTAATTAATTAATTTGCGATAAGAATTAACACGTATTCAGGTATAAAATATAGATTCTTTTGTGTAATATTGCATATAAAAATCTATAAAATTCAGGAAATGAGATTTATTGTATCCACGTCAATTTTATTAAAACAACTACAATCAATTAGCGGCGCTTCGAGTAGCAGTACGGTCCTACCTATTCTTGAAAACTTTTTGTTTGAAATCAAAGATAACTTGTTGACCATTTCAGCTACAGATTTACAGACGAGTATGGTTACTTCTTTGCAGATAGAGGCAAAGGAAGAAGGGCGAGTGGCCATGCCCTCCAAAATCTTAATAGAAACATTAAAGACGCTTCCTGATCAGCCGGTTGCATTTTCTGTGGATACCAATACGTTGGCCATTGAGATTAGTGCCGGAGATGGAAAATACAAATTGAGTGGAGAAAATGCCGACGATTTTCCGAAAATTCCGATAGTTGATAATGTATCTACGGTGGCGATAAGTGCATCTATTCTTTCAGAAGCCATTACCAAAACGCTTTTTGCCGTGAGTAACGATGAATTGCGCCCGGCAATGTCTGGGGTGTTGGTTCAATTGGCCGAACAAAATATCACGTTTGTGTCTACAGACGCTCATAAATTAGTTCGCTACCGCCGTACAGATGTGCGCACAGAGAAACCAACATCTTTTATTTTACCTAAAAAGGCATTAACACTATTAAAATCTTCGCTTCCATCCGATGATGCCACTGTTTCCATTGAATACAATAACACCAATGCATTTTTTCAATTCGGAAATATTCATTTGATATGTCGTCTCATTGATGAGCGCTATCCAGACTACGAGGCAGTTATCCCGCAAGTTAATCCAAATAAGCTAACGGTAGATAGATTGTTGTTTTTAAACACCCTTCGCCGTGTCGTTATCTTTGCAAATAAAACGACGCACCAGGTGAGACTAAAGATTTCAGGCAGCGAATTACATATCTCGGCAGAAGATTTGGACTTCTCGAACGAAGCACACGAACGTCTAAATTGTCAATTTGAAGGTGAAGATATGGAAATTGGATTTAATGCTAAATTTTTGGTAGAAATGTTAAGCAATTTAAATTCAAGCGAAGTCGTTATTGAAATGAGTACACCAAACAGGGCCGGATTATTGATCCCTGCTGTAAAAGAAGACAACGAAGATATTTTGATGTTGGTGATGCCGGTTATGTTGAATAATATCTAAACTTGTCATTTTGGAAGTAATATATTCGCTAATAGACTTTATTCTCCATATCGATAAACATCTTGTGGAGATTGTGAATGATTATCAGACGTGGACATACCTTATCCTGTTTTTGATTATTTTTATTGAGACAGGGATTGTCGTCATGCCTTTTTTACCGGGAGACTCCCTTTTGTTTGCTGCCGGGATGTTAGCCGCACAGCCCAATGAATTGAATGTCTGGATTCTGATAGCCCTTCTCTTGATTGCCGCTATTGCAGGAGATTCAATGAATTATTCTATCGGGAGGCGTTTTGGCATGCAGATAACCAAATTCAAATTATTTGGAAAACGTGTTGTAAAAGACGAACAGATCGAAAAGACGCATTCTTTTTATGAAAAATATGGTAGCAAAACGATTGTTATTGCGCGTTTTGTGCCTATTGTGCGGACGTTAGCTCCGTTTGTGGGCGGGATCGGCAGAATGCACTATGGTACATTTTTAACCTATAATGTGGTTGGAGGCTTTTTATGGGTCGTAGGTATCACATTGGCTGGGTATTTTTTAGGTAATATTCCTATTATTCGGGATAACTTTTCGAAAGTAGTGTTACTCATTATTTTCCTTTCTGTTCTACCGATTATTTTCGAGGTAGTCAAAGAGAAGATAAGCAGCAGAAAAATAAAAAAGGAAGCGTAAACTTCCTTTTTTGCTTTTTATAGGATTTCCCCAAAATATTAAAACCTAATTCCTTATAGATAAAAGTCTTTTTCTACCTTTGCGTATGATAAAATCTATGACAGGGTACGGTATAGGCAGCCATGAAAATGGAAAAGTCAAATATACCGTGGAATTGAAATCCCTCAATTCCAAATTTCTTGAGCTTAGTTTGCGTTTGCCGAAAATTGTTTCAGATCGGGAATTGACACTTCGCACCGAAGCCAGTAAATTGATCGAACGGGGTAAGGTAAATATCTCGGTCTCCATCGAATATGTTGATCAAACGGCAAAAGCTTCGACGATTAATGCAGCACTCTTTAAACAATATTATAAGCAATTACAAGAAATAGCACAAGATGTGGGGGAAACTAATGCCTCCCTATTTGAAATGGCACTCGGCATGCCGGAGGTTGTAAGTGCGAATGAAGATACGGTAGATGAAGAGGAGGGAAAAGTACTGATGGGCGCCTTTTATACGGCAATAGCACATTTTACCAAGTTTCGGGAGGATGAGGGCGACGTGTTGAAGAGGGATCTGGAAAGTCGCGTGCATCTAATTCTTTCCTACCTATCGCAAGTGGAAGAAGTAGAAGGGAACCGTATTCCCTTAATACGGGAGCGTTTGAGCCATTACCTCGATGAAGCTGTAGGAAAGGAAAACGTAGATATGAATCGCTTCGAACAGGAGATTATCTATTACATAGACAAGCTGGATGTCACCGAAGAAAAAGTTCGCTTAAGAAGTCATTGTAATTACTTTATCCAAGGATTGAATGCCAGTGATTCCAATGGGAAAAAATTAGGCTTTATTTCGCAGGAGATGGGTCGGGAAATTAATACCTTAGGATCTAAAGCGAACGATGCTAATATACAGCAGATTGTTGTCCGGATGAAAGAAGAATTGGAAAAGATAAAGGAACAGCTACTTAACGTGTTATAAAAATGAGTGGAAAATTGATTATATTCTCAGCTCCTTCCGGCGCAGGAAAAACGACTATCGTTAGGCGGTTGTTGTCTAATCATGGAGATAAAATAGCGTTCTCTATATCTGCTAGTACACGGGAACCTCGGATAGGAGAGATCGACGGGAAAGACTATTATTTTATTTCCAAGGAGGATTTTCTGCATAAAATCGCTAAACACGAATTTATCGAATTTGAAGAAGTATATGCTGGGACCTTCTACGGAACATTGAGAAAAGAGGTAGAACGTATTTGGTCGTTGGGAAAATCCGTTATCTTCGATATTGATGTGGTAGGTGGTCTCCGTCTGAAATCTAAATATCCTGAAGAAGCTCTCGCCATCTTCGTAAACCCGCCATCGTTGGACGTGCTGAAAGAACGTTTGAGAGGTCGGGGAACAGACTCCGAAGAGAAATTGCAGGAACGTTTTGCGAAAGCCGAGCTGGAACTGAGCTATGCCGATAAATTTGATGTGGTGTTAAACAATTTTGATTTGGAAACCGCCTGTACAGAAGCGCAAGCACTTGTGCTGGATTTTTTAAATGAAAATAAATAAGTTAGCGAGTTAGAATGGCAAATAAAAAAGTTGGCTTATTCTTTGGCTCATTCAATCCTATACATATCGGGCACCTGATTATTGCCAACTATATGGCCAATTATACGGAACTTGATGAGGTATGGTTTGTGGTATCCCCCCAAAACCCATTTAAGGACAAGAAGAATCTCGGAAATATGTACGACCGCTTGGAGATGGTCAATTTGGCCATTGAAGGTGCCGAAAGGCTACGGGTGTCTGATATAGAGTTTTCGTTACCCCAACCCTCTTACACCATCGATACCTTGATCCATTTGGTAGAAAAGTATCCCACAAGGGAATTCGCTTTAATTATGGGGGAGGATAACCTCGCCAATTTTCATAAATGGAAAAATGCCGATATTATTCTTCGTGATTATCCGATTATCGTCTACCCTAGGCCGGATTATGATGGGGGAGAACTTAAACAGCATCCATCCGTTACCATCACGGAAACCCCTGTGATGGAGTTATCTTCTACCTTTGTTCGTCAAGCCGTAAAAGCCGGAAAAAGCATCCAGTTTTATGTACCGGATAAGGTTATTGAGTTTATCGATAAAAAAGGACTTTATCTGCGTTGATAAAACCCCTTGGGTTACTTTATATTACATACTCAATGTAGTTTGGTTTCCCGAACAAGGCTAAGCTTCGTTCGCCGTAAAGCAGAACAAAATGCTACAGCTATTTCGCTTATTGTACGAGATAGGCGTTTAATTGCGGCGAGAGAGCAAGCTATTGGTGTCGAACAAAATCCACCCGGAACAACGTACCTTTGCCAACTTCGCTTTCTACGGCAATAGTCGCATTTAATCTATTGACAATCCTTTTGACAATAGATAAACCAACACCAGAACCTTCATAACCCGTCGAATTTGGCATACGACGAAAGATCTCAAAAATATCACTATTATCTTTCAAATCCATGCCGATACCATTGTCTTCAATAAAGTAGGATATATGGCTATCGTCTATTTGGCTATATACATTCACACGAGGTTGTTGTTCCTTTCCGCTATATTTTATAGCATTACCTATTAGATTTAAGAATAACTGAAATAGTAATGTTCTTTCGGCTAATACGGGATAAACTTCCCCAAGTTCAAAATGTAGATGATGTACGTTATGTTCCTGCTTGGCTGTTTCTACAATAGATAGAATATGTGCTGTTGGATCAATTAAATAAGGTTTCAATAAGACAGCGCTTGAGCTCGCAAATTCTTCATGCATCTTATCCATCATCTCGGCCATCAACTGCGCGGCATCCAAAATATTGGTACTACACCGCTTTAAAGATGCCTCGCTTAAATCGGATTTCATTTGAATCATCTGTGCGGAAAGACGAATAGCAGACAGCGGGTTTTTAAGATCATGCGTCAACGTATAGCTATAGGTATCCAACGTATTATTTGCATTCACCAGTTCTTCGTTTAGTCGTTGTATCTCTCCAGCTTTTTTAGCCAAAACCTGTTGTACTAAAAGGACGATACGTTCGATAAACTGGATTTCCCGTTGTTCCCACTTGATGGCTGTGCTTTGGTTGATTTGTTTCCAAGCCTCGAAAGAAGTACGTGGAGAAGGAAACTTCTGATTGCTAACGGGGTCATACTGTATGATTTTTTCGGGTTTACCCGCCCATACTTCTTCTATTCTATGCTCTTTCCGAAAAAATAACAAGGTCCAAGAGGAATCGGGAACAAGGTTTGCTTTAATAATCCCGGGGAATAGTGGTTCGCTGGTTTGCAGTCCCTCTGTATAGGTAAATTCATGCGTAGCGAATACGTTTTCCTGCTGTTCGTCCAATAGTTTGTGAATGGCAGCGATATGTTGTTCTGCTGGTACATGACCAAACGAAAGTTGTTCTTTATGATTGCCAATCCACATGCCGTCTGCGGCCAGCTTGTGCGTTAATCGATGTGCGAACTTGTTAAAAGTGGCCAGTAAGTCATTAGTTAACCACAGCTTCTCTTTCAGCTCTGCTTCCAGCTGACTCGTTAGCTCGATATATTGTGTTTCCTGTTTCCGACACATAGCCAGATAGTAATTGACTGCATACTGTGTCAAAAACGTGCAAGCGTGTCTTTGCGCGAGATCAACATGCTTGGGTAAGACGTTTTGGCAAGCTACCAAGCCCCAAAGTTCGCCATCCACGATAATAGAAAAGCTAGCACTTGCCCGAACTTTAGCATTTCGTAAATACTGGAGATGTATAGGAGATAGCGCCCGTACGCTGCACCGGGTAAGATCTATATCTTCTTCTGTTGATTGTACCAAAGGACTAACCATGCTTTCGGTATCGGCAGTATGGCGGGCTAAGAACTCTTTATACAGCGCCCGTGCCTGTTTTGGAATATCAAATTCCGGATAGCGATATCCCAAAAGTGAATCCAGACTGTGGCCAATCGATTCGGCAATTACCTGACCACTTTTATCCTCCTTAAAACGATAAATCATGACGCGGTCAAACTGGATAATTTCCCTGATCAGCTGTGTAAGCGATTTCCAGACATCACTGTCCTCGCGTTCGAGATGTTTAGCGTAGTAATAGAGTTTTGTTTGTTTTAGATCAAATCCATTGCTCTGTTCTATTTCGAGATACAACTTTTCTGCATGTCGGTAAATACTAACATAGTAATCAGAACCATCCAGATCTACCTTCTCTACAAAGCGGTAAAATACGGGATCTGCGATTTCTTCTCTAAAATGCTGAAAAAGTGTATTGTATTTTGGCAAAAGAAAATCCAGAAGTTCGTCTATATTCTTTCCGATCAGACTAGATGCCGTGCAGAGCCAACGTTGCTCTATATTTTCGCTAGCCGCGACACATTGTTCATGTCCGTCAAATATAAACAGGTAGCCGAAAGATTGAATCTTTCCGCAGGTATGTATTCTTTCCTCATGACAGTCGATATGCCGCATACGTTCTCTCCTTTCTAAATAGTAGCCGACAAACCACCGTGCAGTAAGCACGCGTATTAATATTTTGGTCGCAATAAGTTTTATGGAAAAACAAAAACGGATTGAAACGTTTTCAAAACTACGAAAAATTTTTAAGTTAATATTTAAATTGCTATTCTATAGACTTTGGAAAATTTAGGAATTTATTGTCTGCAATAAATTGATAGGAAACAGACCAAAAACTATTCGCTCTTTCGAGCGTTCATAAATAAACTGTTTTTGTTCTTGAAACCAAGATAGTGAAAACAAAATAGTGAAAAAAACAGGTATGTTACAAAGTGATAAACGAGATAACGAGACACGAAACAACACAGGGCTAGATCCCCTGATATACGCCGCGTTGGATGCAAGTTCGGCCGGTATTATCATTACAGATAATAGGCTTCCCGATAACCCCATCATTTATAGTAATAAGGCATTTGAACGGATTACCGGATATACATCTGATGAGGTTATTGGGCATAATTGTCGATTTTTGCAAGGGGGAGAACGCAGACAGGAGATACGCGAAGCTCTACGTGAAGCGATTGACAAGGGCATAGGTATTACCGTAGAGATCAGAAACTATAAGAAAGATGGCGATCTTTTTTGGAATGAACTTTCTATTTCTCCCTTAAAAAATGATGATGGGGAAATAACCCATTTTATTGGTGTTCAGAATGATGTAAGTCTTCGTAAAAATGCAGAGGAAAAATTGCTATTTGAGCGACAGCAGGTGGAAAAGAAAATTAATGAAAGAACAGAAAATCTGAGGTTAAACGAAGAATACCTTAAAAGTATTATCCAAACAATCCGGGAAAGCCTTGTCGTGCTCGACCCCGATTTAAACGTGCTTACGGTTAATGAATCTTTTCTTCGGACATTTAAAGTCACGCCTTCTGACACAGTTGGAAAACAACTTTTCGACTTAGGAAATAGACAGTGGGATATTGATGGTTTACGGATATTGCTAGAAACAATATTGCCGACAAATAATCCTGTTTTGGATTTTGAGGTAGAGCATGATTTTCCACACATTGGGAAGAAAACGATGTTATTGAATGCGCACCGAATTGAACTCGAAGGAGATTATAAAGACCGCATATTGCTGGCTATAGAAGATGTCACCGACCGACGTTCAATCGAAAAACGAAAAGATGATTTTCTCTCCATAGCGAGTCATGAGTTGAAAACACCGCTCACGGCGGTAAAAGGATATATACAATTAATCAGAAGATTAATGCCAAATGACAATAAGAAACTCAATGAAGTTGTGCAGAAATCAGTCAGTCAGATTGAACGATTGGACAAGCTCATTGTCGAGCTTTTGGATGTATCGAAAATCCAATCAGGAAATCTAGATATCCATCATAAAAAGTTTGATTTCGATCAGATGGTCCGTGATACCATAGAGCATATTCAATTTAATAGTGACAACCATACGATAATTTTGAAAGGAAGCACCGGGGTTGTTTATGATGGAGATGAAACGCATCTAAGTCAGGTGGTCGGAAATCTTGTATCGAATGCCATTAAATATTCTCCTTCTCAGAAGCAGGTTCATGTTTACTTATCCCGATTGAGAGGGCATATTAAGTTTTCGATTACAGATTCTGGCGTGGGAATTGATCAAAAGGATCAAAAGAAGGTATTTGATAGGTTTTATAGGGTTGGTGCAGTAAAAGAAAAATTTGCGGGGATGGGAATGGGGTTATATATCTGTGAACAGATTATTAAACAGCATGAAGGGGTGATATGGGTAGAAAGTGAATTGGGAGAAGGGTCAACGTTTAGTTTTACACTTCCTATAAAAGAAAAGCAGTAATGGCACGGAAAAAAATATTCATTTGTGACGATGATAAAGGCATTTCCGAAATGTTGGAAATGATATTTGAATTTATTGATGCAGATACGATTGTAGAGACGAATAGTTTAAATGCTTATGAAAGGTTGCGCCATTATAAACCGGATGTTCTAATTGTAGATTTATGGATGCCAGTCATTTCAGGTGATTTGTTGATTCAGAAAATAAGAAAGGACCGGGATTTGAGCAATATATTTATTTTATGTATATCCGCAAGTCGCGATGGTAGAACCATCGCGCTTGATGCGGGGGCGGATATGTTTTTGCCCAAACCCTTCGATATGGACGACATCCTTAGTATTGTGGAGGATGCGTTGAAAATCGAATCGGCTAATTAATTATCTGCCCATCCAGCCGCCATCGACGGTTAGGATTGTACCGTGTACATAATCCGAAGCCTTGGAGGCCAAGAATACGGCAGGACCTTTAAAGTCTTCCGGTTCACCCCAGCGCGCCGCAGGGATACGTCCGAGAATAGAGGCCGAACGTTCTGGATCATCGCGCAGAGCCTCTGTATTATCTGTAGCGATATAACCTGGAGCGATTGCATTCACGTTCACACCTTTAGATGCCCATTCGTTGGCAAAAGCTTTGGTCAATGAACCAATCGCACCTTTAGATGCGGCATAACCCGGTACATTGATACCGCCCTGGAATGTTAATAAAGAAGCGGTGAAAACAATTTTTCCGGAACCGCGAGCAATCATATCCTTCCCGATTTCACGGGTCAGCACAAATTGTGCATTTTGATTGATTTCGATAATTTGATCCCAATATTCATCAGGGTGTTCCGCAGCGGGTTTACGTAAGATGTTGCCGGCATTATTGAACAAGATATCAATGACTGGATGGTCTTTTTTAACTTGCTCAATGAATTGATAAAGCGATTCGCGATTGGCGAAGTCACATTGATAAGCATAAAATTTGCGTCCGATGGCTTCTACGGACTGGGCAACTTTGGAATTTTCCAATTCTAATGTTGCCGATACGCCGATAACATCAGCACCTGCTTCCGCAAGAGCCTCTGCTAAGGCTTTTCCGATTCCGCGCTTGCAGCCTGTAACTAAGGCCACTTTTCCGGATAGATCAAATGTATTTAGAATAGACATTTTTTATGTTTTTATTTTAGTTTAACAACCAAAGGATTTTTTAATTTTTCGACTTGTTTTTCGACAAGGCTCTTCCATTCGTCGGCAGAAGTCACCTGACCCGCTTTGTTCCAGGCGGCGCCATTGTAATATACAAAGGGCTTATCCTGCTGAACTTCAGTGCCCAGTAAAAACTGGGTATTATCGTTATCGATAAATGTGGGTTTGTTTTCATTTAATATTAATGCCGTTCCGGTTTGGCCATGCCCCTGGATATCTGGCTCCCAATAAGCCAAGCTACCGTTTGATTCGTTAAAGTCGTATTGCGGTTCGCTTTCTCCTCGTCTTGCTAAACCAATAACGACAGGCGTGCTTTCCGACTGCTGGTTTTCAAGATCTATAATCACTTTGTTGAAGTGTTGGCCGGCATCGAGGGATATCGTTTTGGTCAGGGAAATGGTCTGGCCGTTTAGTTCCT
Organism: Sphingobacterium micropteri; assembly: GCF_014692515.1. Classification (GTDB taxonomy): domain Bacteria; phylum Bacteroidota; class Bacteroidia; order Sphingobacteriales; family Sphingobacteriaceae; genus Sphingobacterium; species Sphingobacterium micropteri. Next base: position 101,377 of record NZ_JACOIK010000007.1, read on the forward strand.
CTGGTTCAAAGCTAAGCTTGAATGTCGTCCGAAGTGGTCCATTGTCTAGTATTTGGTATTCCCGATAGTGTTTGGTGAAATGCACTTTACCATCAAAATAAGGCATCATATCGCCCGCACCCACGGTTTGCCCTACCGAATAATAGTCGAGTCCTTCGCCATGGTCGGTATGATAGTCATTCTCCTTATACCATTTGTCTATCACCAATTCTTCTGTTCGCTTTGCCCATACATCCATGCCTTGTGCATCATCTGGTCGTCCCTCTAGCGCTTTGCCATACATACGAAAAGCAAGTACATTGTTTTCCCAGGCGAAATCGTCAAAACGCTCCGGCACAAAGCGAGCAAAGGTTTGTGCTTTGAACGCCGGTTTGGCCTCCTGTTTTGTTACAGATAGTGTAACTTCACCTTTCGCATCTACAGGTATCCAAATCAATACATTTTCAGGGGTGGTGTTTCCTCTTTTTTCCAGTTGATAGGGAAGCTCGGTCTCGGCATCCATCAGCTTGACTGAAAAGATGGAGTCTACATCAAAATGTGCTGTAAACTCATCATATGGAATACTAATAAGCTCCTGGCGCGCAATATCCGTTGGATTATTTACAACAATGCCTTTCTGCTGCTCAGCGCAGCCGGCACTTAACAAAGCACAAGCAAGGATTGACCAAATCGTTTTCTGCATCGCTGTTGCTATTTTAAATCCGTTATGGCACATTTATCCATATCATCGTAGTCCAGGTTTTCACCGGCCATTCCCCAGATAAACGTATAATTACTGGTTCCCGCGCCCGAATGTATAGACCATGGAGGAGATATCACAGCTTGCTCGTTTTTCATCCAGATATGACGCGTTTCGTCAGTTGGCCCCATAAAATGAGAAACGGCTTGATCTTTTGGTAGATCGAAATAAAAATATACTTCCATACGGCGGTCGTGCGTATGGGACGGCATCGTGTTCCAAACGGAACCTGGTTGTAGTTCTGTCATACCCATTTGCAGTTGGCAGGTATCCAAAACTTTGTGTAGTAACATCTGGTTGATAACGCGGTGGTTTGCTGTTTCCATCGCGCCAAGTTCTATTTTATTTGCTTCGGCTTTGGTCACGCGCTTTGTTGGAAAACTGTGGTGTGCCGGTGTAGAATTCAGATAAAACTTCGCTGGATTAGCGGTATCATTGCTGCTGAAAAAGACTTCTTTTGCACCTTTTCCGACATATAAAGCTTCCTTGTGCCCGATCTCATAGACCGTACCGTCGACTTCGATCTTTCCGTCGCCACCCACGTTGATAACACCTAGCTCCCTTCTGGAAAGAAAATAGGGTTCCTTTAAAAGCTCGTCTATCGTCTCTAGTTGCAAGCGTCCGTCAACCGGCATTGCGCCACCGGCCATATAACGGTCGTAGTGGCTATATACAAAATGGATTTTATTTGGTGCGAAAACGGTTTCGATCAGAAAGTTTTCACGAAGTCCTTTGGTATCCAACGATTTTGTTTCGTTGGGCCCAATCGCATATCGACTCTCGAAAATGGTGTGGTTTGCCATAATATGATAATGATTAAACTGATAAATGGTCTAAGTTAACATTTAAAGTGCATGTAAAAGCAGGTATCTTCGGAAACGTTTACATAATGATGGTGTCCCTAACCTGCACTTCTGTCCAATATTTGCTGTATTGTTCCGCGGCAGCGGTATGCGTAGGATGCGTTTCGTAGGTGTTGATGTCATCCATGTTCTGGAAGGTAACGAGCAAATTGTAGTGGAAGGAATTGTCTACCACGGAACGCGGATTGGTAGGAGCCGGTTTTCCGTATTGCAAGGTTTGCACACCAGGCACTTTGCGCAGCTCCGCAAAAAAGTTCAGGAAATCCTGCTCTTCTTCCTCGGTAATATCGTCTTTTAACCAAAAATATACACTATGTAAAATGGTACCATTGGCGATCGTGTTGGTCGACTCTGCACCTTCTTCAACCGAGGAGGCACAGGATGTAAACAATGTGCCGGTTAAACCTGCGGCAGTAACTGATTTTAAAAAATTTCTTCTTTCCATGGTCATGATTTTTAACGAAAGATACGGGTTTATATTTAAAAAAATGCGCTGAGGAAGCCCCAGCGCATGAAATGAAAAATCTAAATAAAATTTTAGACTTATACGTCGTAGGTTGTGGAGGAAGTCTCCCCACCGCGACCTGTCCAGTTGGTATGGAAAAACTCACCACGTGGCTTGTCAAGGCGCTCGTAAGTATGCGCTCCGAAATAGTCACGCTGTGCTTGCAACAGGTTTGCCGGCAGGCGCTCGCAACGATAGCCATCGTAGTAGATCAATCCGGCACTGAGGCAAGGAACAGGAATACCGTTGGTAACCGCCGTAGCGACCACCCGGCGCCAGCCGTGCTGTGCTGTTTGAATTTTATCTTTGAAGAAATCATCCAGAATCAGGTTTTGCAATGCCGGATTTTTATCAAAGGCTTCTTTGATCTTGCTTAAGAATGCAGAACGGATGATACATCCCTCGCGCCACATGAGCGCAATACTGCCGTAGTTCAGTTCCCAGCCAAATTCCTTGGCAGCCGCGGCCATCATTTGATATCCCTGTGCGTAGGAAATAACTTTAGCCGCATATAACGCGTCGCGTAGATCATTGATGAACGCTTGGCGGTCCCCATCGAAAGATGGCTTTGGCCCTTCTAACACCTTAGAAGCTGCTACACGCTCATCTTTCAGTGCCGATAAACAACGTGCAAATACCGACTCGGCAATAAGCGTAAGCGGTATGCCCAGATCAAGCGCTACCGTTCCTGTCCATTTACCGGTACCTTTTTGTCCGGCGGTATCAAGAATTTTGTCCACTAGCGGCTCACCGTCTTCATCCTTAAATGCTAAGATGTCACGGGTAATCTCAATCAGGTAGCTATCCAGCTCACCTTCATTCCATTCCTTGAACACTTCATGCATCTGATCGGGTGTCATACCCAGCACATCTTTCATGATGTGATAAGTTTCGTTGATCAGCTGCATATCGCCATATTCAATACCGTTGTGCACCATTTTCACAAAATGTCCTGCGCCGCCGGAACCTACCCAGTCGCAGCACGGCGAACCATCGGCAACTTTTGCAGCAATCGACTGAAAAATTGGCTTTACGGCAGGCCATGCTGCCGAAGAACCGCCTGGCATGATCGATGGCCCCAATAATGCACCTTCTTCACCGCCCGACACGCCGGTTCCGATATAATACAAACCTTTGCTTTCTACATATTTAGTTCGCCGCTCGGTATCCGGAAAATGGGAGTTTCCGCCGTCGATGATGATATCGCCTTCATCCAGATGTGGAATCAGCAGCTCGATGAAGTCATCAACAGGTTTACCGGCTTTTACCATTAACATCACTTTCCGCGGACTTTTTAACGACTGGATCAAATCTTCGATGGAAGTAGCTCCATAGATGTTTTTACCCTTTGCACGACCGTTGACAAAATGTTCTACCTTGTCTACTGTACGGTTGTAAGCAGACACATGGAAGCCTTTGCTTTCCATATTTAAGATAAGGTTTTCCCCCATAACGGCGATACCAATGACGCCTATATCTGATTTTTGTTGCATATCTGTTTTAATTGACTTCCAAAGTTATACTTTACGTATACAAGAACAAATAGAAAAATGATGAATTTTGTATAAATTAAGCAAAAAAAAGAACATAAACCTTATTTTAGCCCTATGGCAAAAAAGAAACCGACGATTTTGGTCGTCAACGATGATGGCATTACTGCTCCCGGAATCAAGGTGTTGCTGGAAGAAATGCAAAAAATAGGTCATGTCGTTGTAGTGGCTCCTGACAGTCCGCAATCCGGGATGGGGCACGCCATTACCATTGGCAAGCCGCTCCGCTTGGATAAAATCGATTTGTATGAAGGTGTGGAGATGTATAAATGCTCTGGCACGCCGGTAGACTGTGTTAAGCTTGCCGTAAATAAAATTTTTAAAGGTAAGAAGCCGGATCTGTGCGTATCGGGCATCAACCACGGATTAAATTATTCGATCAACGTTTTATATTCGGGGACAATGTCTGCTGCCGTAGAAGGGGCCATAGAGGATATCCCCTCGATTGGATTCTCTTTGGATGATTTTTCCCATCATGCCGATTTTTCCCATTGCCGACCTTATGTAAGAGCTATAGCACAGCAGGTGCTGGATCACGGATTGCAAAAAGCCACCTTATTGAATGTTAATTTCCCCCATATTAGTAAGGATTTAAAAGGGATAAAAATATGTAGACAGGCCACCGCTAAATGGTTTGAGGAGTTTGACGAGCGTCAGGATCCCTACGGCAGAGAATATTTTTGGATGACGGGTAAATTTCAATTGTTGGACAGAGGAGAGGATACCGATGCCTCTGCATTGAGCAATGGCTACGTTTCTATTGTGCCGACGCAATTTGATATGACCGCGCATCATACCATCACAGAACTAAATTCCTGGAGTTTTGATGTGAAAAAATGAAGAATAACTTTTGGGTAGGAGTGGCATTAGGTGTTATTTTTCCGTTGCTAGCTCATTTAGCGACAATCTTTACGACCATTCAAACGTCTTTATTTATACAAAAGCCTATCGCTTTATATGTAATTGCTGCTACCATAAACCTTATTTCGGTTCGTTTTTTATACCGTAACGAAAAAGAAGCTACAGCTAATGGCGTTGTGTTGGCTACATTTTTAGCGATGATTGTCTTGGTCGTGTTTATGCGGGAGATGGTGTTTTCCTATGCTTGATGTTTTTTCTCTTGGTGTTGTTTTTTATATTCCGAAGGCGTAACCTTATATAATTCTTTAAAACTCTCCCGGAAATACTTGAGGTCGTTGAAACCGACTTCGTAAGCTACCTGTGACACATTCATTGGTGTATGGGTAATCAGTGTGCTTGCTTTCTTAAGCCGGATGAGCCGAATAAAAGTAGAAAGATTTTGACCAGTAAGCGCTTTGAGTTTCGTATAGATAACCGTGCGGCTCATATTCATCTGGTCGATGAATGCACTAACGTTGAAATCCGGGTTGCTGATATGCTGCTCCACAACAGAAATTGCTTTATCCAAAAAAAGCTCATCGGGCGAAGATATAGTCAGCTTCTTGGGCTCCAATATAGTATCCTGTTTAAATTTGCGGACCAGATTGGCTCTTGTTTTTAATAAATTGTCTACCCTAAGCGCTAAAATTTCTGCATTAAAGGGTTTGGTAATATAGGCATCTGCTCCCGTACGATAGCCTTTCTCTTGGTGGACCGAGGATGTTTTTGCCGTTAACAATATCACCGGAATATGACTGCAGATCAGCGTTGTTTTGATGTATCGACAGAGTTCAAAACCGTCCATAATCGGCATTTGCACATCGCTGACAATCAGGTCAATAGTTTCTTGATTAGCGATCGCAATAGCATCTTCTCCGTTTTCGGCGGTGAAAACACGGTATTTGTCCTTGAATATTTCTTGAATGAACTTTTGAAGATCGATGTTGTCCTCTACGATCAAGAGTTGTTGCTGGGCATCTTCCAATGGCTCTTCCGGTAAGTCTTCCACTTCTTGTGCTTCTGCTATAGCGTGCAGATCGCTGCCCGTATCTACGTAGTGGAAGTTATCTTCATCAATTGCTGCACGGTCGGTTTCGGTTATACGTTCATTTTTTTCCAGATGCTCGTTCCCGAGCCTTAACAGAATACTGAAGCGGGTGCCCTTATTTTCGGAACTGTTTACGACAATCTTGCCGTGATGCAAGTCGACGAGCCTTTTGCTCAGGGAAAGCCCAATGCCGGATCCCAGGTTCTGTTGCTTATAGGGCAGTTGATAAAACTGTTCAAAGATAAGGTTGAGGTTTTCCTTGGAAATTACCGGACCAAAGTTGAGGATACTGACTTTGACATAATTTACCAATTTGCTTTTTACCCTTTTTGACGTTGTTGATACATATATCGTAATATCGTTGTTATCCTCACTAAACTTAAAAGCATTGGATAATAGGTTAAACAGGATATTTTTCAGCTTGGGCCGATCAAACCATACGAGAATATGGTCATTGCGGGTGATGAGCCGATACTGTATGTTTTTTTTCTCCGCAAGTGCGTCGAAGGAGCTTTTAACCTCTTGTATAAACGGAATAATATCGTTTTTTGTGGCTTGCAAGGTTAACTTCCCGGATTCGCTCTTTCTGAAGTCCAATATCTGATTGACCAACTGCAACAACATTTTCGCATTTTTCAGCATAATATTGTGTTGCTTTTTGATGTAACTGTCACCGAGTTGTCGCAAGACCATCTTTTCAAGCGGGCCGATGATCAGCGTCAGCGGCGTGCGGAAATCGTGGGAGATATCGGTGAACAGCTGTAGCTTGAGCTGGTTGATCTCTTCGGCCCGTTCTTTTTCTTTGCGCTCCTTTACACGAAGGAGGATCAGTTTCCGGATATATAAAAACAGGCCGGTGCATAGCACGGCATAAATTAAATATGCCCACCAGGTTTGCCATGGTGCGGGTAGCACACGTATGTGCAGCGTATCCCCATGTTCGTTCCATATACCGTCATTGTTTGCGCCGATTACCTTAAAGGTATAATTACCTGGTTTGATATTGGTGTACACGGCCCTGCGCTGGTTGCCGATGTAATTCCAGTTTTCGTCATTTCCTTCCAGTTTGTAAGCGAACTCATTTTTCTCGGGTCTCATATAGCTCAGCGATGTGAAGTCTATACTGACGTTGTTTTCGTTATAGGCCAGGTCGATGCTGGTCACCGAGTCAGAAACTGTCGTAAAAAATGCATTGTTTACATCAATATGGGTGATATCGATCGGCGGGACGAAGGTATTTTGTCGCAGGTCGTTCGGGTTGAAGAAAGTTAGCCCGTTAGTACCACCGAAAAACAGTTCTTTTTTTCTGCTTTTGAAAAAAGAACCGTAATTGAACTCGTTTCCCTGAAGACCATCGGATTGGCTATAGTTCTTAATCGTGTTGGAGGTTGTTTCTATCTGGCTGAGACCGTTGTTGGTACTTATCCAGATTCTGCCACTACCATCTGAAAGAATGCCATAGATAATATCATTAGGAAGTCCGTCTTTTGTGCTGTAAGACTTCGTCGTTTTATCTTTCGGATTATAGATATGGAGCCCCTGACCTTCTGTTCCTATCCAATAACGATCGGACCGATCGACGAATATACAGTTGATATAGAGTGGAGCTGTGTTCTCATCCAGTTCTTTGATCGGTACGGAACGCAGTTGTTTGGTTTGGATATGGACCGTTTCCAGGCCGTTATTTCCGCCAACTAACAACAGGTTCGGATCATCTGTCTGGGTGATGCTCATCACGGTCTTGATCTCCTTGTCGACTTTTGAAAGCATCTTTCGCTGTGTATCGTAGAAGATCAGTCCACCGGTTAATGTGCCGATCCAGATATTACCGTTACGGTCCTCAAATAGGGTAAGCACCTTATAGGCTTTCAGCGAAATATTCTGATCGGGGGCGAAATCAATGTGCTGAAATTTAAGCGGACTTTGCCGGAGATTTAAAAAATCAAGCCCACCATCGTGCATACCGACCCAGATGTTACCGTTGCGGTCGGTGATAACCGATTTTATATTATTGGCACTAAGGCTGCTAAGGTTTTGAGGGTTGTGCTTATGGTAAGTGAACTTTTTGGTATGCCGGTTATAGACGTTCAGCCCGCCCCCTTCGGTGCCGATCCAGAGGTTTCCGTCCGCATCTTCTGTTATACCGCTGACGACCTTGTAGTTCAGCTTGTTGTCAGTATTGCCGGAGTAGATGTTCTTAAAGGTATTGTTGCCTTGGTTGTAGTAATTAACGCCGTCTGCCCAAGTGCCTATCCACATGTCGCCACGGGAGTCCCGTATGATTCTATAAATAGAGTTCTGACTTAAACTGCTGGTGTTTTCAGGATCGTGTACGATATGTTTGAGTTCTTGACGATCCGCACTCAGGATGTAAAGACCAGCATAGCTGCCTATCCACAGGTTGCCGACACGGTCTTCGCAAAGGGTACGCGTGGACGTGGTGATTGCCTTTTTTTGTTCGAACTCGAAATCTACAAAACGTCCGGTGGCACGGTCGTAACGTGCCAGCCCTAATTCGTAGCCCAGCCACAACGTATGCTTTTGGTCCATAAAGAGTGTCGGCAATCCATTGAGATGTATATGGCTATTACCCGCTTTTTGTGGGTAATCAAGACGTCTGAACGTTCCGCTTTTTAGGTTATAAACATCGATGTATCTGGCGTTGCAGATCCAGATATTACCCGCTTTGTCCTTAAAGAACGATCGCAGGTTATTATCGCTCAACGTATTCGGCTGTCTGGGTCGATGTTGGATTTTCTTAATTTTATCGGTACGAAGATCGATCTGGATAATCCCGTTTTCGGTGGCAACCCATAGCAGCCGGTCGCTTATCTGGATGATACCCCGCACCAGATTGTCCGCAACAGCATGGGGGGAATCGGAAAATAAGTAACGGGTAAAGCGATCTGTTACCGGATCATATTTATTCAAACCTCTCTCGGTGCCGACCCAAAGTCCGCCATCGCGGTCTTCGTATATGGCGTGTATATTGCTGTTACTTAAGCTGTGGAGGTCGGTCGTGGTATGCCGATAGACCACAAACTTTTGCCCGTCGAATTTATTTAAACCGTCCCTCGTTCCGAACCAAATATACCCCTTCCTGTCTTGGATGATGTCTGCCACGGACCGCTGCGACAGCCCGTTGACAGAATTGAAATGTTGGAAGACAAGGTCTTTAGGCAAGCCTCCTGGGCGCTGGCTAAAAGCAATAGCGTGGAACCCGACGAGAAAACAGACGATGGCAAAGTAGTAAATTCTCATTGGCGAGGAGGTTTACTGCGAATGTAATAAAAACTTCTTAATTCCAGTTGTCTGTTCTAAAGGAAGGAGCCGGTAGACCAAAAACGTTGAAAAGACAGCCTTCGGCATAGTTCTTCCAAGCGTATCTGACCGCCACAGGCTTGGAGACGACATTACTATAAACGGTCAAACTTCCTTTTTGTATGTTTGCTACAGCGGGGTGAAAAACCTGATCCTCGCCCGCAATTTCGAAATGTTTGAGTTCTTTGTTGAAGCTGCAGACTCCGCCCGGAGCATAATCAAAATGAATCTGCGCTTTATTCCCAACGACGTCCATTGATTTGAAGATGGGACCGCTATGCTGAATGCCCTTATAACCATAGGTATCAGCAAGCGCCCAATAGGCCAGACGTTGGCTTACTTCCTGTTTATGGGCCGGATGGATGCAGTTTTCTTCTCCGATATCCATGGTTACGACCATGCCGGTGTTAGGTGTGTTTTGCCATGTTTTTAGCTGTGCTTCCCGTAAGAAAGCCGCGTTGACACCGTTACCGTAGTTGAAAGGCGCAATTTGGACGAAGTAAAATGGGAAATCCCCTTGTCTCCACTCCTTACGCCAGCTGCTGATCATCGCTTGAAAATAGGTTTGGTATAGTTCAGCTTTGTTTCTATTGGATTCTCCCTGGTACCAGATCGCCCCTTTCATCCCATAAGGGATCAACGGATGAATCATCGCATTGAATAAAGCCGAAGGTGAATTTACGGTGATGTTAGCAGGTTCCTTAATAGAAGTATAGTCAAATCCGTTGGAAGTTAAGGTTTCCTTGTTTGTCCAGGCTTCTACACGCGTGCCGCCAACACTGCTGCAGATAATACCGACGGGAATTTTAAGCTTCTCCTGTAATATTTTGCCGTACATATACGCTACGGCGCTGAATTTGGCCACATTGCCCGGATCGGCGCTCTTCCATATACCTGTACAGGTATCCAAAGGGATGGCGCTGCTATTTCGTTTTACATGAAATAAGCGTAGATTTTCGTTTTCGCTGTTTAGGATGAGTTCATTGGCGCCGATAACGGGTTGCCCGGCGAAGCCTGCCAAGGGCATTTCCATATTCGATTGCCCCGAACAAAGCCAAACCTCACCTAATAAGACATCTTTTAAGCTTATGGAACGGCTCCCTTGAACCTGTAGGGTATAAGGACCGCCACCGGCAATCGTTTTGATCGTCGTTTTCCAGGTGCCGTCTGCATTTGTGGTCACGCTGGCCCATTCCCCCCAACTCGCCTCAATCTTTATTGCGGTATGGGGTTTGTCGGTGCCCCATATCGCAACATCGGCGTGCTGCTGAAGTACCATGTGGTCGCCGAATAACGAATTAAGTTTGGTCTGTGCACGAAGGTTATGGAAACCGTTCAAGGACAATACCAAAAGAAACAAGAGTATACTTTTTGGGCTTTTCATCGCTGCATGTTTTATAACGTTCTACAACCCTCTTTCTTTTAATCGGGATAGCGCCTCAATATAGTAATAATCCGCATAATTCAGCGGTACATCGATTTCATTGCCATGCGGAATACTTCCCACGCTATGCTTTAAAATAAAATTACCGTTCTCTCCGGTCTTTGCGGTATAGGTGTCGCTTGCCAGAGAGTCGAGAATATGCTGCGCGGAAGCTAGGTATTTATCATCGGTATAGGAACTTAATTCCAATAGGGCAGACGCAAGAATTGCACCCGAGGAGGCATCCCGGATTTCGTTCGGAATATTGGGTGCGTCGAAATCCCAATAAGGGACGCCGTCTTCCGGATAGTTCGGATGGTTGAGTATAAAAGCTGCTATTTTCTCTGCGAAGTCGAGGTACTTTTTGTCCTTGGTATAGCGGTAGCACATGGTGTAGCCGTATAGGGCCCAAGCCTGCCCGCGTGCCCACGCGCTTTCATCGGAATAACCTTGCGCGGTTATCTGATGGGCCACTTTTCCCGTCTCGAGGTCATAGTCCACTACGTGAAAAGAGCTGCCATCGGGCCTGAAATGGTTTGCCATGGTGGTATTGGCATGTGCAACAGCGATTTTTCGATAGCTGCTGTCCCCGGTGATATTGCTGGCTTCAAAGAGCATCTCCAGATTCATCATGTTATCGATAATGACCGGGAACTTCCAACCCCGCTCAGCTTGCCATCCGTGATCAACATCCCAGCTCTGGATGCAGCCCACCGTATCGTTAAATCGTGTAGACAAGGCTCGTGCTGCGTCAAGCAAAACCTGTTTGTATCGTTCTTCTTTTGTTATTCGGTATGCTTTGCCGTAAGAGTTGTTAAAAATGAAGCCCAGATCATGATCGGTTGTCAGATCCTTATGGGATTCGAACAATTGCTGCGAAGCTTCGGCGGCCTCTTTCCATTTTTTATCGTTGGTGTGCTCATACAACATCCAACAGGTCCCTGGCCAAAATCCTTCCGTCCAATCATAAGAAGATTGTATCCAATGGATATGGCCATCTTTGGTTAAAGTCCGGGGATTTTTATGCTCGTTCAGCGCGGCTGTACGCAGCATAGAAAGCTGCTTTTCGCTTTTTTCCAGTAATGCTTTGCTGCTATCGTCAGTATGGCAGCTAGAAAACGCTAAGGAACATAAAAGCAAGGTTGACGTGATTATCTTCATTCTGATGTCTAGTTATTTTAAAGTGATGTGTTTGTTGTCAATCAATTAGTGATGCTTGGTTATTGCCGCTCTTCGAGTAAGCCGTTTAAAAGTGATTCCAGACGGCGCACCTCGGCCTCGTATTTCTTGGATTTAGCTAAATTCTTCGTATCGAGCCTACTTTCGGTGTGGTCATACAATTCCTTTGCGATAATATGGTTGGGGTTTTTATAATATTGCCAACGGGTAAAGCGGTAGCGGCCATCGGTAATGGAATAGCCCATAATTTCCCGGCTTGGCGGTGTTCCAGGATATGTTTTTCCTTTCGGCCACTGACTCATGGCGACTTCCTTCACCCGGACCCCCGGGTTGTTTAGTATCGGAACAAGACTTTTTCCTTGCAGGTGATCTGGCGCCTGAATGCCTGTAAGTTCACAGAGGGTCGGGTAGATATCGAGTAACTCTACTACGGAGAAGCTTCTGTTACCGTTCGTCTGGTCCGGATTACGGATGATCAGTGGCGCGCGGGTATCCAGCTCCGCGTTCGAGTGCTTGCACCACATACCATACTCACCGAGTTTATAGCCATGGTCGCCCCATAATACCACAATCGTATTTTCGCGTAAACCGTTCTTTTCGAGGGCGTCTAAAAGTTTGCCAACCTGGGCATCGACGAAGCTGACGGAAGCGTGATATCCTTGGATGAGATTCCGAGCGATACTGTCCGGAAGTGTGCCTTTTTCTTTAAATGGAGCAATACCATGGTATGTTGCTAATTCTCCAGACCATTTTATAAAAGCTTGGTTATACATGCCGCTCGGCTCTTGCTGGCTCGGAATAGCGATATCCAATGGGTCATATAGGTCCCAATAGCTGGAAGGAGCAACAAAAGGTAAATGGGTCGCGGTGAAACCTACGCCCAAGAAGAAGGGTTGATCCTGATCTTTTAGCGCTTCGATACGTTCCACTGCGATGGCGGCTACCCGGCCATCGGATAAATTTTCTTCGGCAGCATGCGAACGATAATAAGGAAGGACCTTTCCGTTGAGTTTTGGAAGGCTAGACTCCAGGCCCGTCGTATCGCCATGATTTATTTTGGGAAGCGCGTCGAGCTCTCCCCGATAATTCCATACCGTGGTCCACGACTGCTGATCGTTCTTGTTGCCATGTCCGACATGGTATATTTTACCGACGTTTTCGGAAATATAGTCATTTTCTTTAAACAGTTGTGGTAGCGTTACAACATCGGGTACCGTCGTTCTGAAAAAGGTTCCGAGATCGTATATTTGCATCGCATCGGGGCGGAGGCCGGTCAGCACACTATTTCTGGAGGGTGCGCAAACAGCTTGTTGACAATAGGCATTTTCGAAAAGATTTCCTTGCTGGGCTAGTTTATCGATATGTGGTGTTTTCACCTGTGTCATACCGTAGCAAGCTAGTTCTGGCCGTAAGTCATCGATGGCGATAAATAAAATATTTTTCTTTTTATGGGACGTGTTTCTATTTTGTTGGGCGTTTGCGCAAGGTGTAGCATATACACACGCTAAAACAAGCAAAGGTCGGATAAAAAAGTCTATGATATGGTTTCTTTTCATGTACTTAACGTTTGTTAGCAACGAAACAAATTAAAAAAAAAAAAGCTGGACGCATGGGGGGATAAATGTCGGAATGTAAGGTGTTAAATGTCGGCGGCATTTTAACGATCAACGTACGCAGCAAGTAATTTATTGCTAAATCGATGTTCTTTCTGAAGAAGAGCAGGAGGATAAAATACCCCCTCAATTTAGACGCTTTACCCCCGCTGTAGCGCACATTGTTTATTGATATTTGCAACAGACAGTTATTAAAACCATTCATTAAATTAAAAAACAGTTATAAAACTAAAAGAGGTATCTGTAGAGGTGCTAACTTTTATAAACGATTTGATCATGAAAAATAAAACACGGCTTTTATTCCTACTTTGCTGCTGGGTGATAGTCCCCTTCTCTTGTAAGGAAGATTTTAGGACCAACCCACCAGGAGCTCCCTACGATCTACGGTATGTAAGTGTTGGTAACGCCCGGGAGGGCGGCCAGATTGTGACGGCTCCACCCACGGTACAGACCGGCGGGCTGACGCCAAAGTTTGAGTTGGTTGGTATCTCGCGGAGCGACGGCTCCTCTCTGGACGATACCTATCAGCAATATGTACGTATCGGTGAGAGCCATGTGGTAGATATTCCCATTAGCCCAGATGCAGGTTATGTGGATGAATATGGAAACCCACTTACTTTTTTTGCTTCGGAGAACACAGCGAGCAATGGTATTATTACGGTAGCTGCCGGGCACACTTTTACCGCCGGCGACTACTATTTTGATATTAAGGTAACAACACAGGATGGTGCCACCAAGTACGAAACGGTATTTAAGAAAGCATTTCATTTGAACGTCGGTCCGCTATTGCCGACAAATCTTGTTTATACACCGAAAAACCAAAATTTGGTGTATGGTCAAACGGATAGTAAAACCTCGGCTCCGCTTCTGCCGAGCGCTAATCCAGATGTGACCTACGAGCTGGCAACAGAAGAAGATAAGTTGGTCATTGATGGTAAAACAGGAGAGGTTTCCCTTTCCCCAAATTATGTCTATTCAGATTACGATACGTTGACGCCTGTCGTGCGTGTTGTCAGCAATATTACTGGCGAAGAGGTTTTGTTCGACGGGAAGCTGACCACCATCATCACCGACCGCCCGGAAGTCATGCCGCGAGAAACGATTTATTTGTTTTATCCTACCCTGCGGACGTCCGGATCGTATCCTACCGGAGGTGACGGTTTCACGGTGCAGGTTATTCAACGCGGCATCGGCGATGATATCTGGGGTGAAATTGATAATAGTTCAGGCCGGGCGTTCGTCGCACCACCCGAACGACCGCGGGAAAACACCACGCAGACAATACTCGAAAACCAGCTACATAATGGATCAAACGCTACCACTCCAACGACAAGCTGGATGGTCACCAACACGCAGGATTTAACACCGTTTGAATACGGTTACGAGCTATCTTTTGACTATTATTATATGCCACACTTCCAGACCTACATGGCAGATGGTAGGACACCTGCGGATATGGAGGTGTACATTTCTACAGACTATACCGGAGGCACTATTCAAGACGCCAATGGCAATTGGTTGAACGGCACCTGGACGCAAGTCAACGATGTGATGCGTTGTCAACGCTCCGAAGGCACGGCGGGCAGCAATTCCGCGGGATCGCCTTGGGGACCAGTGTTTATCGGCACACCTTATCCTGGAGACCAAAAGGGTGTTGATCCAGATGGGCGTAAGCGGCCAGAGCTGGGCACCTTCTACGGTAAGTGGGTAAAATGTACCTATGCTATTCCAGTCGAACAGGTTTCTACAACCTTTACCGTAGCTTTTAAAATTGCTTCTTATTTCGAAGGAGAACTACTAAACAACGCATCCGCACCGGGACGAGGGGGGATTTTCTTCCTTTCAGATTTCCATTACAGAGCGGTAGAACCAGAAAACTAAATTATTGGATATTAAGTAAGAAAATATGAGGAGTAACGTATATATTATACTAATTATCAGTGTCCTTTTCGCTTTTTCCGCACAGGCGCAGCAAAGTGTGAAGGGCACAGTAAAAGAGGCAAATGGAATGCCGATCGGAGGCGTCAGTGTTTCTATAAAAGGGAAAACAGGCGGATCAACCACGACCGAGCAGGGAACGTATATCATTAATAACGTGCCCTCCGATGCGATATTGATTTTTTCTTCCCTCGGATTTCGCCGAGAGGAACAGGCCGTCCTCGGTCGGCAGCAGATCGACATGGTGTTGGAGGTGGAAGATGTGAAGCTGGAGGAAGTGGTGATCGGCTACGATGTGATCCGAAAGGAGGATCTAACGGGTTCGGTAGCTAGTGTCAACACCAAGCAACTTGCGGAAGCACCGGCAGCCAACTTCGACCAAGCGTTGGCGGGTCGGGTGGCAGGAGTACAGGTGACTTCACAGGATGGCACGCCTGGGGCACCTTTGCAGATCGTGATCCGGGGGGGGAATTCCATAACCGGTGACAACTCTCCGCTTTACGTGGTGGACGGTGTGCCATTGGAGGGATTTGATCCGGGTACCATCAATACGCGCGATATTAAGAGTTTTGATATCCTGAAAGATGCTTCTGCCACTGCTATCTACGGTTCGCGGGGTGCAAATGGCGTTGTCGTGATCAATACCTATGGTGGGAATAACGACGGACGTACCGATGTAGACATCCGTTCGTCGGCCTGGTTTGAACATATCCCCACCCGTCTGGATGTGATGAACCCTTACGAGTATGTGATCTATCAGCAAAAAATGGCGTATGCCAATGACAACTATGTGCCAGGGACCAACGTAGAGTTTTTTAACCGACGATATGTGGATCCGGAATTATACCGCGATGTAGAAGGTATCAACTGGCAAGATGAGATATTCAGGTCGACGAACTCGACGAATCAGTCGCTTTCGTTGCGCGGAGGCAACAGCAAAACGACGTTCTTATATAGCGGAAACTTCGTGAACCAACAAGGAACACTGATCGAGACAAATTTCCGGAAAATCAACAACCGGTTGAAATTTACACACAAAATCGCACCTAACTTTGAAGCAAATGTGCAATTGGAGTACAGTCGGAACAACCATGATGGACAGATAGCGTCTGGAAATTCACGGCACAGTATTATCCGTGATGCGATATCTTTCCGCCCCTTGACGCCGATCAACTGGACAGACAGCGATGAGGCTGGCGTAGAAGATACTGACCCTTATCTTCTTAACCCCGTTCGCAGAATGCAGAGTACCGATCGCTTTCGACTCGACGATGTACTGGGCGGTACGCTCGGTTTTAATTATGATATAACGAGGAAACTGACGCTGAGCATGATGGGTAATTATCGAGCAAGTCTCCGCGAAACGACTACGTTCCACAAACGAGACTCTTATGAAGCAACGCGTACTAGTCGAGGAATCAACGGTTCGTTGACGAACAATCGCTGGGATGTGTTGTCAACGTCCAATACATTGCGGTATAAAGACCAGATTGGTAAACACAATTACGGCGTATTGGCTGGACTCGAGGCGCAGTACAATACATCAAAGTTCAATAGCTTACAGAACACTAACTTGCCTACCGATGAGTTTGGTATCTATAACTTAGGTATTGCGACTGGATCGACCATTGCCAGTACGGACTATTCCAGGAATTCGTTGTTTTCGGTCTTTGGAAGGGTAAACTATACGTACGACAACAAATATTTACTGACCGCAACGATGCGTACAGATGGCTCTTCTAAGTTTCGTACAGCCAACCGCTGGGGTTATTTCCCTTCATTTTCGCTCGCATGGCGCCTTTCGGAGGAATCTTTCATCAAACCGATTGAAGCAATCACCGATCTTAAGCTTCGTGGTGGCTGGGGCGCTACGGGAAATAACCGTGTAGGGGATTTCGTGGCATACAACCTTTTTAGTGTCAACTCGAATAGCGGCTATATACTGGGCGCCAACCAGAGCTATGTTCCTGGAGCCTTTCAGAGCAACATGGCCGTGCCTGATCTTCGATGGGAAAAAACGGAACAAACGAATATCGGGTTGGATCTACAGCTTCTCAGGCGGTATAATTTGACGGTAGATATCTACCAGAAAAATACGGTAGATTTGTTGTTGGCAGCCGATATGGCGCCAAGCACCGGCTTTGCCCGTGTTCAACAAAATGTCGGCGAAGTTTCCAATAGAGGGATAGAATTTACATTAGAGTCTCAAAACATTCGGAATGCCAATTTCACTTGGAGCACCAATTTTAATATTTCCTTCAACCGGACCAAAACGATACAATTGAACAGTGGTCAGAAGGAGATTCGTACCGATCCACAATGGGATGTGCAGTTCATGCAGACAGAGTACCAATACATCACCGAAGTCGGTCAGCCGGTGGGTATGATGTATGGCTTCGTATTCGACGGACTTTATCAGATGGACGATTTCAGCTTCCAAAATGGAACATACACCCTTAAGGAGGGAATTCCGACGCATGTGAGTGTTACTAAGCCGGGCATGGTACGGTTTAAGGATGTGAATGGTGACGGGATCATTAATCAGGACGACCGGACGATTATCGGTAATCCACACCCTAAGCATACCGGAGGATTGTTCAATAATTTCCAGTACAAGGCGTTCGATTTGCAGTTTCTACTGCAATGGGCCTATGGATTCGATCTATTGAATGGAAACCAGTCGGAATATGGAAATATATACCAGACTAGCAGAAATGGACTGAAGTCACTAACGAACTTCTGGACACCGACAAATCCGGATACCGAGATCGGCGGTATGCGATTCGACGGTACGAACTTGTTAACACCCTTCGGGTACAAGTTGGATTCAAGGCATATACAGGATGGTTCCTACCTCAAGCTAAAGACGGTTTCCTTCGGTTATAATCTTCCCGAGGATTTGGTATCGCGCGTACGTATGAAGCGATGTAGAGTATCGTTATCCGCGCAGAACTTACTAACCTTGACAAAGTATGAGGGTTATGACCCCGATGTGTCTGTAGGAAGATTTGGGGCATTAACCCCCGGCTTGGATTACTCTGCTTATCCGCAGAGCATGACGATATCGGCCGGACTGGAACTTTCTTTTTAATCGATTATAAAACGGCATAAAATTAGGAAATGATGAATACAAAAAGATTTCGAGTGGTCGTAGCCATAATGGCTTTGCTAACAGCATGTATAAGCGCCGGATGCAAGAAATTCCTTGACTTAGACCCGCTATCGACGTGGCGGGACGAGACATTCTATTCTTCCGCATCGGAAGTGGAAATGGCACTTGCGGGGATTTATAGCGGGATGGCCAACGATGATATGTATGGCTATAAGTTTAATGTGGTGCTGGAAAGCGGTACGGACGAGATGTATACGAACTCTTCTGCTGCCAACTGGGGAGCGGCCCGATACGCGTATACCTCTTCCAGTGATGAGGTGCAGAATATATGGCTACACTTCTACAGCATGATCAACTTGGTGAATCAGCTGGAAAAGAACTTAGATCCGGAGATGTTTTCCGAGGAACAAACCAACCGTTATCTAGCGAAAGCACGTTTTATGCGCGCATTCGCTTATTTTAACTTGGCGAATTGGTTTGGTCCTGTGCCTATCCGCCTAAAGCCCAGCGCTAATCAGGATGATAATCACGTGGCTCCTTCTACCGTGTTGGAGGTTTACCAACAGGTGGAACGCGATTATTTGTTTGCTGCAGAGCATCTGCTTCATGCCAATAGTCCCGACTATATTCCGGGAGAGCCCAATAAAATGGCGGCACACGGCATGCTAGCACGCTTGTATTTACGCATGGGGGGCTTTCAGCCCTACTTGGCAGAAAATGAAGCAGATTGTTATTTTGACAATCCACAACAATATTTTGAGAAAGCCAGGCAACAATGCGAGGTTATTATCCAAGATGGCTGGCACCATATCGTGCCTTACGCCACCGATCCGCAGAGCTATCGTAACCATTTCATGAATTACCTGCAAAATCGGTACGATTTGCGCGAATCACTTTATGAGGTGTCCTTTGGTAACTTGATAGAAATGGGATTGAATGTGCACGGACGGATGGGCAATATCAATGGCGTAGAGTTTGTCGGAACATCCGATATTCCCCGAGGTTTTGCTAATGTGAATGCTTCGGTTGCACTATATAATCGCTATGCAGCGGAGGATACCCGCATGACCTGGAACATCGCAGGATACCGCAACAATTACTCTTCGGCCAATCAACGCTATACGATGAGCTATATTTTTGACCGCCCGTTGCACCAAGAATTTGCGATCGGCAAATACAGGAGATGGGAACCTACGAATATGGAGGCATTGCGTACACAGCGAAGCATTGTAGACGCTCCTTATACTATTCTGAATAATGTGACGGGATCAGCTACTGATCCAAACTATACCAGTATCAATTTTCCATTATTACGTTACTCGGACGTATTGCTGATGCATGCGGAAGCTATTATTGGCGGCCGTTTCGGAACAGCAGATGCATCAGTGGAAGCGGTAAATAGCTTGAATATTGTGCGGGAACGGGCAGGGCTGGATCCATATATCGGAAGTACGCAACATGATGCTTTTTTCAACGAACTGGTCGATGAACGCCTACGTGAATTATGCTTTGAGGGGCTGCGAAAACAGGATTTGGTGCGCTGGAATTTATTGAGAGAAAAGCTCGACCAACTCGACGAAGCGATCCGCTTTAATTCGTTCTATGTGGAAACCGATGCTTTTCAACAGACCTATCGGGAGCCTGGGATAACCTTCGACCGGAGCCGGCATTTTCTGCTGCCGTACCCATTACAGGAAGTAACGATCAATACGGAGCTCGATCAACGTTTTCCATGGTAATAAGAAATCGATTAGTTTCTTACACGTATAGATAATTATACAGATCAAAAAAAATGGACAAAAAGATAAAAAAATCAATATTAAACGGCATGGTATCTTTATTTATCGCGTTGCTGTTTTTAGGCTGTTCTGACAAAAAGATAGATGACTTGGATGTTGGTGACAGCAGTAAACCTGGAATAAGGGCGGTGGTTCCGCAAACGGCACTCCCCGGTAATCATGTGATCATCTCCGGTGTAAACTTCGGGGATGACGGCTCGACGATCAAGGTCATGTTTGGCGACCAAGCTGCAGAGATTGTAAATTATTCGGCAGGCAAAATTGAGGCGGTTGTGCCTGCACAAACCGAGGCTGGTTATGCCAAGATACACTTGGAGATTGGCGAAGAACGATCCAACCAATATTATTTCACGTTTGGTTTTACGAAGCCATCTATTGACTCACTAACCCGTGCCTATATCGGAGAACCAGTCGATATCATGGGCTCGGGATTCGGAAATATGGAAGAAAATATTACCGTGACTTTTGATGGCGATACAGCCGACCTTCTTTTGGTGACGGATACGCTGGTTCGGGTGTTGTCACCGCAGCTCGGCGAACGCATCGCCATGGATGTTCGCGTGGATATCGGTACCAATCAATCGAATCTTCGACGCTTCTCCTACCTCGATAACCTATATAGTAACCCCGTGATAGCACGGAGTCTACCAGACCCGACTCTAATCAAAGCAGAAGATGGATTCTTTTATTTATATGCAACCGAGGATATCCGCAATATCCCGATCATGAAATCTAGCGATTTAGTCAACTGGGAACTGGTGGGTACAGCATTCACGGATGCCACTCGCCCTTCGTTTGAGCCAAATGGTGGCCTTTGGGCTCCCGATGCCCGATATATCAACGGAAAGTACGTACTATATTACTCCATGTCCGTATGGGGTGGCGAGTGGAGCTGCGGCATTGGTGTGGCCACAGCGAGCAATCCGGCAGGTCCGTTTACGGATCATGGACCGTTATTCCGAAGTAATGAGATTGGTGTGCAAAACTCCATCGACCCCTGCTTTATCGAAGATAATGGACGGAACTATATGATGTGGGGAAGTTTCCGCGGCATTTACTTGATTGAGATGAGCGAGGACGGTCTTTCGGTAAAAGAGGGTGCGGAAAAAAGACAGGTGGCGGGCACTTATTTCGAAGGGGTGTATATTCACAAGAAAGATGGATACTACTATATGTTTGCTTCTATCGGATCTTGCTGTGCGGGAATCAACAGTACCTATCAATTGGTTGTAGGACGTTCCACTAGCCTCGCCGGCCCTTATTATAATAGAAGTGGCTTTGATATGATGAATAACGGACGAACCTTAATTATTGATCGAAATGATTCCTTCGTGGGCAATGGACATTGTTCGCAGATCGTTCAAGATGACGCAGGTAACGATTGGATATTGTATCATGGTGTGCGCACCAGCGATCCTTCCGGTCGGGTGCTGATGCTTGATCAAATAAAATGGGGTCAGGATGGTTGGCCTTATGTAGAAGGAGGGACCCCTTCTCACGCGACACATGCACCCGTGTTCAACGCCAGACTTAACTAAAGAACCGTATATTGCAAAAAATACCATAAATCTATGTTTCATACCATAAAATGTCTTTTGATAACTTGTTTTTTGACTTGCTCTCTATGGAGTTGTGCGCAGGATAAAACGAAATTATCATACGATTATGACAAGATAGGCGGTCATCCAAGGCTCCTGCTGAAACAAGGAGATGAAGAAGTTATCCGTGCCTCCTTACAACGAAATCCCGAATTTCAACGAATCGACACGTACATTCGGCAAGTTAGTGAAGAGCTGTTTGATGAACCGACACTCGTCTTCAAAAAAGAAGGTAAACGTCTATTGGCGATATCGCGCCGTGCTCTTACGCGCTTGTACTACCTATCATATAGTTACCGAATGACTGGCGACACCCGCTATCTGCAACGGGCGGAGGACGAGCTCAAAGCGGTATGTGCATTTGAATCTTGGAATCCATCCCATTTTCTCGATGTTGGGGAGATGGCAATGGGGGTGGCTATCGCTTATGACTGGCTTTATGATGGCTTGACAGATGATACGCGTAAGTTGGTTCGGCAGGCCATTATAGAAAAGGCTTTCAAGCCATCCTATGTATCTGGAGATAATTTGTTCTTAACGCGACATAATAACTGGAATCCGGTGTGTAACGGCGGGCTGGTGTATGCTGCATTGGCTATTTTTGAAGATGAAAAAGAACAGGCTACCGCGATTATCGAACGGGCACTGGAATCTACCAAGTTGCCGTTGGAAACGTACGCGCCGGACGGGAACTATCCGGAAGGTCCGGGCTACTGGAATTATGGAACCACTTTTCAGGTGATGTTTTTTGCTGCGTTAGAGAGTGCCTTAGGGTCGGAGCTCGGATTGTCTAATGCACCCGGCTTTAACTCCTCCGCATACTATATGCTCTATGCTGTTGGTCCGTCTGGTTATTATTTTAATTATTACGATGGTGGTCGTGCGGTAGCACCGTCCTCTGCTTTATTCTGGTTTGCGGAAAAAGAACAAGATCCGGCGTTAATTTATCAGGAAATACCACTGATCAGAAAAGGTGGATATACCAAAAAGATCAATTCGGACGAACACCGTTTCTTGCCTAATGCTTTAGTGTTTGGGAAAAATCTAACTTTATCGGAAATTAAACCACCTAGCGGAAATACCTATACGGGGCATGGCATGACGCCAATATCGATTGTTCGCACGAACTGGAAGGATGGCGAAGGGAAATATCTTGGCATCAAAGGAGGGAGAGCAGGTGATCCCCATGGACATATGGATCAAGGCACCTTTGTGTATGATGTCGGGAAGTTCCGTTGGGCAATGGATTTTGGTTTGCAGAGCTATATTACATTGGAGTCCGAGGGCGTAGATCTGTGGAATATGAGTCAAAACTCGCAACGTTGGGATATTTTTAGGTATAATAATTTAAATCACAATACGCTGACTATTAATAATCAACGGCATAATGTGGAGGGTAAATCCGAAATTATCGAAACGTACGATAAGGGTCGCGAGCTCGGTGCTAAGGTGGATTTGACACCAGCATTAAACTTGAACAATGAGCTGAAGAGAGCAACCAGAAAGGCGGTTATCGTAGATGAGTCATTTCTAAAAATAGAAGATTCTATAGAAACGAACACCGACCCTGTCGATTTGAGATGGAATATGGTGACGCCGGCATCCGCGGAAATCATGAGCAAAAATACGATAAGACTTTCCCAGCAGGGGAAAGATATGATCCTAACGGTCGATTCGGAGGTGCCTTTTAAACTCACCATAAGACCTTCTGAAAACCCAAGAGAATATAAAAGTGAATTTGGGAACTATAAATACGGAGATTACAATCAACATAATAAGGGAACGGTTATGGTGGGTTTTGATAGTACTGTACCGACGAATACGACCGTAAAGTATACGGTTACGTTGATAGAATCGCTATAATTTATAATGAGGACAGGCGCTTCGTTTAATTGTTTTAAAATGCGCGGATCAAGTTTAAAGATAGTAGTTGTATTTTTCTTTATAGGCTACATTTTGATTGGTAAGGCCTCTGCGCAACCATGGAAAGCAAAATGGATAGGTATCGATCTGCCGGAAGGAGACACCGTCAATGTCTGGGCAGGTTTTCGAAAAGATTTCGTGATAGACCACCTACCCACTAAGTTGATCGCACGGATTGCTGTCGACAGTAAATATTGGCTGTATATCAACGATAAACTCGTTATTTTTGAGGGCGGACTAAAAAGGGGCCCCACCCCAAACGATACATACTATGATGAATTTGATATTGCGCCATATTTAAAAAAAGGAGGAAATACAATTGGTGTAAAAGTATGGTATTTTGGTAAAAACGGTTTCTCGCATAAGAGCAGTGGTATGTTAGGCTTGTTTTTCGATGCACAAAGCGAGGGGTATGAGCTGTTAAGCGATAGTTCCTGGATGGGAAAAAGACTAGAGGAGTATGGAACGAGTGCCGGTACTGTGCCGAACTTCCGGTTATCGGAATCTAATATTCAGTACGATGCCAGGATAACTAACGAAAACTGGTATAAGCTAGAGGCTGGTTTTGTTAATCCTGATCATGTCAAAACATACGGGGAAATAGGTATACACCCTTGGAATAAGCTGGTGAAGCGGCCAATCCCCTTATGGAAAGACTATGGTGAGCGCGCATTCAACGATACAGATATTACCGAAAAAGGGGATACAGTGATCTGTAAACTGCCTTATAACATGCAATTTACGCCTATTATTGATGTAGAGGGCTCGGCAGGAGATACGATTCAATTCTTGACGGATAATTATCTCCAATACAATGGAGGAGCAGAAAATATCAGCGCAACTTATATCACCAAAGAGGGACGGCAAAAATATGAAAGTTTAGGGTGGCTTAATGGCCATTATCTGTATGTGGTGATTCCGAAGGGGATACGTGTGCACAAACTCCACTTCAGGGAAACCGGATACGATACGGCATTTGAGGGGGAGTTTCATTCATCTGACCTGTTTTTTAACAAATTATGGGATAAGGCTGCGCGGACGTTGTACATTACGATG
Organism: Sphingobacterium micropteri; assembly: GCF_014692515.1. Classification (GTDB taxonomy): domain Bacteria; phylum Bacteroidota; class Bacteroidia; order Sphingobacteriales; family Sphingobacteriaceae; genus Sphingobacterium; species Sphingobacterium micropteri. Next base: position 125,944 of record NZ_JACOIK010000007.1, read on the forward strand.
AGAGATAATTATATGGATTGTCCGGATCGTGAGCGCGCGCAATGGACAGGTGATGCGGTTCTGGAATGTGAGGAAGCGTTCTATGCCCTGACACCTTCGTCTCACGCGCTGGGGAAAAAATGGCTTTATGAACTAATCGGCTGGCAAAAAGAAGATGGAGCGTTATTTTCCCCTATTCCTGCGGGGAACTGGGATAGCGAAATTGCTGATCAATCACTGGCGAGTATTGGTTTCTACGGGATCTGGACATATTATATGCATACGGGCGATAAACAGTTGCTTATAGATCTTTTTCCTGCCATACAGAAATATCTTCAGCTGTGGGAAAAAGATAGTGATGGTCTTGTCAGGGTAAGGGAAGGTGGATGGCTATGGGGAGACTGGGGAGATCATAAAGATATGCTGCTCATACATAACCTATGGTACTATCTGGCTATAAAAGGTAATCAGTTAATAGCAAACGAGCTGCGCTATGATGAGCAGGCGAAAGAATATAGGCTTGAGATGGAGAAGTTTAAAACAAAATTCAACGAAAGATTTTGGAATGGTCAATCGTATAGGGATCCTAAGTATACAGGTGAAACGGATGACCGGGTACATGCGCTGGCCGTTCTGGCAGATATTGCGGACGAACAATATTACGACCAAATTTTAAAAGTGTTTTTGGAGGAAGAGCATGCAAGCCCCTATATGGAAAAGTATGTGTTCGAGGCTATGTATAAAATGCGTGAGCCGGCCAAAGCGAATGCTCGACACCGAAAGCGTTTTTCCGGAATGGTCAATAATGAGTATTTCACCACACTGTTCGAAGGCTGGGGAATTGGTCGTGAGGGTTTTGGAGGAGGAACTGTAAACCATGCGTGGAGCGGTGGCGGATTGACCGTGTTATCCAGTAGGCTTTGTGGAATAAGACCGCTCACGCCTGGATATAAAACGTTTCTAGTGGCGCCTCAACCGGGTGATGTTCGTGAGGCGTCGGCAAAGGTGGCAAGCGTAAGGGGAGATATCTTTGCTGGTTATAAGATGATAGATGATAGACTCTATCTCGATGTTGTTGTGCCTAATGGAACCACGGCACATATCAAACTGCCTATCGAATATCGAAAAATAAAACGTAATGGCCGAAAAAGTACGGCACCAATTGAGCTTCAACCAGGAACATGGGAAATAATAGCTAGGAGATAGAAGCAAATTCTTATTTTTGCTTAAAAAACAGCAAAGACATGAAACTTACGCTAGGCTTTTCGCCCTGTCCCAACGATACGTTTATTTTTGATGCGTTGATCCATCGTAAAATTGACACCGGCGGACTGGAATTTGATGTACAATACCAAGATGTGGAAACCTTGAACCAAAAAGCTTTTCAACGGGAACTAGATATCACCAAGCTGAGTTATCATGCTTTTGCATATGCGGTAAAGGACTACGAATTGCTAGACGCCGGAAGCGCATTAGGTTCTGGGGTAGGGCCTTTGCTCATTGCGAAAGACCCCCAGCTTGCTGTCCGTTTACAGGAGATGTTAGAACGGGGTATAGCGTGGAGCTCGCACGAACGTAATTTGAAAATTGGTATTCCCGGAAAATATACCACGGCTAATTTTTTACTTGGTTTAGCCTTTCCAACCCTACAGCATAAAGTAGAACTGTTGTTCTCGGACATTGAACAGGCGTTATTGGACGGTACGATTGATTTGGGATTGATCATTCACGAAAACAGGTTTACCTATCAAGCTAAAGGGTTGCATAAAGTCGTAGATCTGGGTGATTTTTGGGAACAAACGACGAACAGTCCGATACCGTTGGGAGGAATTGTTGTTAAACGTAGTTTGGATGCGGAACTTAAGTTAAAAATCAACCGATTGGTTCGTGAGAGTGTGCAGTTTGCTTTTGAAAATCCTAAATCAGGGTTAGACTATATCCGTTCGCACGCACAGGAAATGGAAGAAGACGTGATGTATAAGCATATCGATTTATATGTCAATAAGTACTCGGAAGATTTGGGCGATGAAGGGCGTAATGCCATTCAACAAATGTTTGATAAAGCCCGGGCGCTAAAACTTATCCCAACTACAGATAAACGACTTTTCTTGACCCCCGGAACCTAGAAAAGACTCGGTTTTCACTTCGTTACAAAAAAATAAACTGGAATACTGTTAGTTATCACATGTAATAATTAAATTTGCCCGGTTAGTGCCAAAATGTCTGCAAAATAGTATTGGATTCATTATTGCACGCGGTACACGGAGATAAGAAAATATTATGTTAAAATTTTTAAGTAAATTATTTGGCAGCAAGTCAGAACGAGATATCAAATCCATTCAGCCCATTGTAGATAAAATCAAAGAGGAATACGAAAAGTTATCCTCGCTAAGCCACGATGAATTGCGGGCGAAAACTGCTGATTTTAAAAACCGAATCAAAGCCTATTTAGCCGATATAGACGAAGAAATTGCATCCTTGAAAGCAGAAGCGGATCAGGATAATGTCGATATGGGTGAAAAGACAGCCCTTTATGAACAGGTCGATAAACTATCGAAAGATAGGGATAAAAAGCTGGAAGAAGTATTATTGGAAATCTTGCCCGAAGCTTTTGCAGTGGTAAAAGACACCGCTCGCCGATTAACGGAAAATAAAGAACTTGAGGTTACCGCAACCGATTTTGACCGGGAACTGGCAGCACGTAAACCGAATGTGATTGTGGAAGGTGATAAAGCGGTATGGAAAAACTCTTGGATAGCAGCCGGTACGGAAGTTACCTGGAATATGGTACATTATGATGTGCAGCTTATCGGGGGTATCGTTTTGCATCAAGGTAAGATTGCGGAGATGTCTACAGGGGAAGGTAAAACCTTAGTGGGTACACTACCGACTTACCTGAACGCATTATCCGGACAGGGTGTGCATATTGTAACGGTTAACGATTACTTGGCACGTCGTGACTCCGAATGGAATGGCCCTTTGTTTGAGTTCCACGGATTAAGCGTCGATTGTATCGACAAACACCAACCTAATTCACCGCAACGTAGAAAAGCTTATCTATCAGATATTGTGTACGGAACAAATAACGAATTTGGTTTCGATTATTTGCGCGACAATATGACACAGACACCGGATTCCATGGTACAGCGTAAACTACATTATGCCATGATTGATGAGGTGGACTCCGTTTTGATTGATGATGCACGGACGCCGTTGATTATCTCCGGTCCTATCCCACGTGGTGATCAGCATGAATTCTATCAATTGAAGCCACGGATTGAAAGATTGGTAAACGCACAAAAGGCGTATGTAAATACCGTTTTTAACGAAGCAAAAAAAGCTATTGCCAACGGTGATGCTGATGTAGAGGGTGGAGGAATGGCTTTATTGCGCGCTTATCGTGGTTTGCCTAAAAACAAGGCTTTAATTAAGTACCTATCTGAAGGAAACCACAGGCAATTATTGCAAAAGGTGGAAAACCATTATATGGCCGAGCAAAGCCGCAACATGCCTAAAGTGGATGCAGAACTTTTCTTTGTGATCGATGAAAAAAACAATCAAGTAGAGCTGAGTGAAAAAGGTATCGAATTAATTACGGCTTCGGGTGAAGATCCTAACTTCTTCATTATGCCTGATGTGGGATCTGAAATAGCTGACATCGAAAAATCAGATCTTTCCCTTGAAGAGAAAGCACAGAAAAAAGAAGAATTATTACGGGATTACTCTATTAAATCAGAGCGTATCCACTCCATAAATCAATTGCTTAAAGCTTACACCTTATTTGAGATTGACGATCAGTATATCGTTGATGAAGGTAAGGTGAAGATTGTGGACGAACAAACGGGGCGTATCATGGAAGGGCGTCGTTATTCTGATGGTTTGCACCAGGCAATAGAGGCGAAAGAAAATGTAAAGGTAGAAGATGCTACACAAACGTATGCGACGATTACTTTGCAGAATTATTTCCGGATGTATCACAAGCTTGCGGGGATGACCGGTACGGCGTCTACAGAAGCGGGTGAGCTTTGGCAGATTTATAAGCTGGACGTGGTTGAAATTCCGACAAACAGACCTATTCAACGGGATGATCGTCAGGATTTGATTTACCGCACCGCAAGAGAAAAGTACAATGCCGTAGCACAGGAGATTCAGGCTTTGACGGAGGCAGGAAGACCTGTACTTGTTGGTACGACATCTGTCGAGATTTCGGAATTGCTGAGCCGGATGTTGAAATTGCGTGGTATCAAACATAATGTATTGAACGCGAAGCTTCACCAAAAAGAAGCAGATATCGTGGCGGAAGCAGGACGTCCTGGTCAGGTAACGATCGCAACCAACATGGCTGGTCGTGGTACGGATATTAAGCTTACAGAAGAAGTTATTAAGGCAGGAGGTTTGGCGATTATCGGTACCGAACGACATGAATCGCGTCGTGTAGACCGTCAGTTGCGTGGACGGGCCGGCCGTCAGGGAGATCCAGGGTCGTCACAATTCTTTGTTTCGCTGGAAGATAATCTGATGCGTTTGTTTGCTTCAGAACGGATTTCCAACATCATGGTGAAAATGGGTGTCGAAGAAGGTGAAGTCATGCAGCACAGTATGCTGACGAAATCAATCGAAAGGGCACAGCGTAAAGTGGAAGAAAACAACTTTGGTATTCGTAAGCGCTTGTTGGAATACGACGACGTGATGAACTCCCAGCGTACTGTAATCTACTCGAAACGTAAGAACGCTTTGTTTGGTGAGCGTTTGGATGTCGATTTGAACAACACCATTTACGATGTGGTGGAAGATATTGTGACCGAAGCAAAAGAAGGTGGAACCTATGAGGAATTCCAAATTGAAGTTATTCGCTTGTTTGCCCTAAATCCCGAAATCTCGGAGGAGGAGTTTGCACAAAGTGGCTTAGCAGTATTGACAGATAAGCTGTTCCAACAGGTTCTTACACATTATCAAAATAAGGGACAACAGGTAGCGGAACAAACGCTTCCAGTACTGACAAATGTTTTGGCAGAACGTGGAGGAATGATAGAAAATGTCGTTATACCGTTTAGCGATGGTATTCGTGGCATACAAGTTGCGACAAATTTGCAAAAAGCAGTAGAGTCTAGTGGGAAAGAAGTTTTCAGATCGTTTGAGAAAGGTATTGTTTTAGCTCTGATTGACGAGGCTTGGAAGGAACACCTACGTGAAATGGATGACCTGAAGCAATCTGTACAAAACGCGGTATATGAGCAAAAGGACCCTATTATTATCTATAAGATGGAAGCATACAATCTGTTCAAAAGCATGTTGGCTTCCATGAATAAAGAGATTGTAAGCTTTTTGTTTAAAGGGGAAATCCCAGGTCAGCAACAAGAGCCACAAAATGTTCGGGAAGCACGTCCGGTACAGCCGCAACCTGCACAGGTTAAAGCAACTAAAGCAGAGCTGGCATCGCCGACAGGGGTTTCTGAAGAAGATAAAGATACGCGTGAGCAACAGGTAACACAACCTATACGCAAAACGCAAACGGTAGGTAGAAATGACGAATGTCCTTGTGGTTCCGGGAAAAAATATAAAAACTGTCACGGAAAGAATAGTTAGAAAGGGTTAGATACAATAAAAATAAGAGATGTTATATAGAGGATTGATATTTGGTTTTGTACTCCTTGGATTTGCACAGCTCAGTAAAGCACAATCGGGAATCGTCGAAGTAGAGAAGGATTCGTTGATTAATCTGTTGCAGGAGTTCAGAGCGGAGAACGGTATCAATCCTACTACTGCCCGAATGGTTAGCTTAGGGTCGAAAGTCGTTGATAAGAAAAGCGGTAAACGGGTAAAAGTGCGCGGTTTTCGTGTACAAGTATTTTCTGGAGCGAACCGAAGTGATGCCTATGCCGTACAGGCTAGATTTCAACGATCTTATAAAGATATAGGCGCCTATGTGACTTACGATGAACCAAATTATAGGGTAAAGGTTGGCGACTTTAGAAGCCGATCAGAAGCAACTAGCTTTATGCAGGAGCTACGCTCCCAATATAGTAATGTATTTGTCTTCACCGAAGAGGTTTGGGCTTACGAATAACGAGGAAAACCATATCCATGTTGAAAGAAAAGATAAAACAACTTGCGGAAAACTTCTTTGAAGAGACAGTAGGGTTTAGACGCCATTTGCATCAACATCCCGAACTCTCCTTTGAAGAACACCAAACATCTGCTTTTATCAAACAGCAGCTAGAGCGTTTGGGTATTCCATACTCGTCTATGGCAAATACCGGTGTGGTAGGACTGATTCATGGCGAGAAACCCTCGACTAAGGTATTAGCTCTTCGTGCGGATATGGATGCTCTCCCCATACAGGAGGTGGAGGGGCGCAGTTATGGTTCACAGAATTTTGGCGTTATGCACGCTTGTGGGCACGATGTGCATACCTCCTCGTTATTAGGAGTTGCATCGATATTACAATCCCTGAAAAGTGAATTTGGGGGTACAATAAAACTTATATTTCAACCTGGAGAAGAGCGTCTACCCGGCGGTGCTTCGATTATGATTAAAGAAGGCGTGTTGGAAAACCCAACTCCTGCCGGTATTATCGGGCAACATGTTATGCCGCTTATCGAGACGGGGAAAGTAGGTTTCCGTACGGGGAAATACATGGCTTCTAGCGATGAACTATATATGACCGTTCGGGGTAAAGGTGGTCACGGCGCGCATCCACACCAAAATATTGACCCGATTGCGATTACAGCACAAATTATTACGGCTCTTCAGCAAGTCGTAAGCCGGAATGCGGATCCAAGGATACCAACGGTTCTATCTTGGGGGAAAATAACCGGAAATGGTGCGACCAATGTGGTTCCCGATGCCGTATATCTGGAAGGTACGTTCCGTACGTTTGATGAAAAATGGCGGGCAGATGCCCATAAAAAGATGATTAAGATGGCAACTGGTATCGCGGAAAGTATGGGGGCTGTTTGTGATTTTGAAGTGCGAAAAGGTTATCCTTTTCTAATTAACGAGGAGAAAATAACAACGTCATCTCGCGCTTTTGCCGTGGAATATCTTGGTGAAGAAAATGTTGTTGAATTAGATATATGGCCGGCTGCCGAAGATTTCTCTTATTATTCGCAAGAAACCAATGCTTGTTTTTATCGATTGGGAACAGGAAATAAAGCCGCCGGTATTACGTCTGCAGTCCATACCCCGACCTTTGATGTCGATGAAAATGCACTGAAATTAAGTATAGGCTTGATGTCGTATATTACATTGCGGCAACTTGGCGAAAATTAAAAATGTCCTCACATCATATTATTAGAGAAGATCAAGAACCAGCTTTGATTGTTGCCTCTTATGAAGCGCTCGATGAAGAATATATTGGACAACTTCTAGAGTGGAGCCCTACGGTAATAGCCAATGATGACACCGTAGATTTTTTCTTAGCCGCTGACATTAAAGTGGATATAGTCTTCAGCAGGAAAGAAATAACATATCCGCAAGAACAAATTAAAAATATTCCGATTAAAAAAGGGATCATACCTGACGCTTTAGATTATCTTATCCACCACAATCACAAAGCCGTTAATATTGTTTGCGATGCGCCAGATGAAGCATTAAAAGCCTATTGTGCGGCAATTAACATTGTTGTGTTATCTCACGGGATGCGATATGTATACATTCGTCATCGCTATGAAAAATGGAAAGAAGCAGGTGCGCGTATTTCCGTTCCGGAAAACCATCTCAAATCGTTGGTCGGGCTTAAACATACAAGCCCTAATGGATTTATAACCGAACAGGATGGTTTTATGTATCTGGAATTTAATTCGGATGAATATGTTTGTATAGGCGAGGAGATTTAAAAATGTATACTATTCGAAAAGTAAGTAGGGAAGGAGCTGCGGTCATCCATCATTTAGGAACAGCCGTATACCATACGACATATACGGCTATTTTGAGTCGTGCACAAATCGACTTCATGTTACATAAAAATTATACCCCCGAAGCCATTCAACAAGCGATGGCAGAAGGACAGGATTTTTATATTATTTGTCAGCAAAAGATGCAACCGTTGGGATTTATCGCTCTTCAAAAAAAGAACAATGACATTTTGCGCATAGAAAAGCTTTACCTTTTGGCGGACAGTCAGGGATTGGGATTAGGAAAAAAGCTGATTGATTTTGCGGTGGACCAAGCAAAAGAACATGACTTTTCCATTGTTGAGTTGAATGTAAATAGAGGGAATAAGGCGTATCATTTCTACCTTAAACAGGGGTTTAAGGTTATATCGGAGGTGGATATACCTTACTATGGCTACATCCTCGATGACTATGTAATGCAACGATCAGTCCATTAACTTCTCCACGCGTGAAGGTGTTTGCTCTCCCGTAACGATTCCAACAACACCTTTGGCAATAGCTTCAATGCTGGATTTTATATTTTGAATAGCTAATGTTGAAAGCTCATCCTTCACGGTATGGTAATATTCGTCTTTATCAATCTGTGAAGTGGAGAAGGTATGTGCCGGAACACCTAATGCAGCTAAAACAGCGTTATCACTTCTATAAAAGAGATTCTGTGTGGGGTATGGATCTGGATGGAACGTAAACGCAGTTCCTTTTAGGTTTTCTTGCATCAATTCCGCTAGATTGGAATGATGATAGCCGGTTACGTACAACGTATTCGGTCCAAATTTTGAATCTTTACCAATCATCTCTATATTAACCATGGCGGTCACTTTATCGGCATCGATATTATTAGAAAAATATTTAGAACCAAACATGCCAATTTCTTCTGCTGTAAACGCAACAAAAATTAACGTACGCTCATTGATATTTTCTTTTTTGAAATGTTTCGCCAAGGCAATCATGGCCGTTGTGCCCGACGCATCATCATCTGCTCCATTGGCTATAGAATCTTGTCCTACGGCATCAATGATGCCAATGTGGTCATAATGCGCGGAGAAAACAACAAATTCGTCTGCCTTCGATTTTCCGGGTATGACGGCAGCCACATTGAACAGGGAAAAATCGTCGTGTAGTGTGTTTGCTTCTATTTCAAACCGTTTTGTATTCTTTTTCTTAACGGCAAATACTTTACTTGGGGTATGGGTTGTATTTGCTTGTTTGGGGATGACATTTTCACGCGAAAATATTTTTTTGAAACGGGCGAGCATAGGCGCAAATGATGGATCTACCCATACTAGAACAGGTTTGGGATTGTCGCGTACGATATCTCGAAAGCGGTCGGAAAAATCTTCTCCCGCACGGATTTCGAGAACCTCCATTTCGGACTCCTGGTTCCAGGATAGGGAGGGATTACTGTTTAAGATAATGAATTCGTCTGCAGTTAATGCATTTCCGTTGATCGTAATGGACTCACTTTTGGTAGAAACCTTCGTGACCTCAAATGTTTGACGGTAGGTATCTTCAGTATAGGGTTGTAAACCTGCCTGCCGGAATTCTTCCGCAATAAAATCGGCCGCACGCGCAATATCAGGACTTAATGCTGCTCTTCCCCGCATATCGTCGCTGGCAAGCGTAGAAATAATCCGTTCGACGTCTGCTGTTTCTACTACTTGTGCTTTTACTGCAAATAAGCAGACGGTAAATTGTAGAAAGAGCAGTAAAGACCACTGTAAAAATTTTTCTTTCATGATAGAACTCCACTATGTGTTCCTAAAAATAGTATATTTTCGCTATAAAATAGCCCTTGATAGCAGAGGAGAGCGAAAAAGTTTCATTTTATATTATGCATAATTAAATTGCATATAAAAATGAAATTATTTAGGTTTGATACAAGAAAATATAAAAACATGAAAGAAGTTACAGTTGAAGAACTCCAAGGAATGATAGATCGCAATGAGGATTTCCAGCTTATTGATGTACGGGAGCCTTTTGAATATGAAGTTTCTAATTTGAATGGACTCAATATCCCGTTGGCAGGAATTGTAATCGAGTCGGATAAGGTTTCAAAAGATAAACCAGTTATTATTCACTGTCGTAGTGGTAAACGTAGTGCGCAGGCCGTGATGTTGTTGGAACAACAAGGATTTGATAATTTATCTAATTTGGCAGGGGGTATATTAGCTTGGAAAGAAGATATTGATCCAGAAATGGATGTTTATTAATAAACAAAACTCTTAGCAGATATCGTTGTTTTTTATGTAATGGAAAACAAAAAGGGGCATGCCAACAAAAAATGTAAGTATTTGTTGCTATGCGCATTTTGTGCTTAACTCGACTAAAGTTTGTTAATTTTAATGTATAAAGCAGAACCAACATAGTATATAAATAACAACGTTATGGGGATAAAAAATGCAGCAAACAACACTTTTTTTGAAAGTGTTCAACGGAATTTTGATAAGGCCGCTCAATTTACGCGATTTGACCAAGGTATTCTCGCCCAGATTAAAGCCTGTAATTCTATACTTCGGGTAAAGTTTCCGGTTAAGATTGGAGACAGTATTGAAGTCATCGAAGCTTATCGGGTACAGCATTCACATCATAAACTACCCTGTAAAGGCGGCATTCGATTCAGTATGGAGGTAGACCAAGAAGAGGTAATGGCGTTAGCGGCATTGATGACGTATAAATGCGCGATTGTAAATGTTCCTTTTGGAGGAGGAAAGGGCGGAATAAAAATAGATTCGCGAAAATATTCCACTTTTGAGCTAGAGAAGATAACGCGCAGGTATACGTCTGAGCTATGCAAGAAGAACTTTATTGGTCCCGGTATCGATGTTCCGGCACCAGACTATGGTACGGGTGCTCGTGAAATGAGTTGGATTGTAGACACCTATTCTTCGCTTAATCCTAATAATATAGACGCTCAGGCCTGTGTTACCGGAAAACCGGTCTCACAGGGAGGGGTGCGCGGACGTACCGAAGCAACTGGTTTGGGCGTGTTTTTTGGTGTTCGTGAAGCTTGTTCTTTTCAGGATGATATGGATAAGTTGGGGCTTACGACGGGGATCGCCGGTAAACGGATCATTGTGCAGGGATTGGGCAATGTGGGATATCATGCTGCAAAATATTTTCAAGAAGCAGGCGCAAAACTCGTCGGCTTAATTGAATATAACGGAGCAATTTATGACGAAAATGGGCTGGATGTAGACCAAGTACAAACACATAGACAAAAAACAGGAGGTATTCTTAATTACCCTGGTGCTATTAATTTCTCTAATCCCGCAGAAGGGTTGGAGCAACCTTGTGATGTTTTGATTCCAGCAGCTTTAGAAAGCGTTATTCATAAAGATAATGCCGACCGGATCCAAGCAAAAATTATAGGAGAGGCGGCCAATGGGCCGTTGACCGCTGATGCAGATGAGATTCTCAACAAAAAAGACATTTTGGTAATCCCGGATATTTATCTGAATGCGGGAGGAGTAACGGTATCGTATTTCGAATGGTTGAAAAATCTGAGTCATGTACGCTACGGCCGTTTGGAAAAGCGCTTCGAAGAAAATATGTATAAGGAGTTGATTGATATTATTGAATCTACAACGGGAAAACGCGTTTCGGATCTAGAGCGTAAAACGATTTTGCGCGGGCCGGATGAAATTGATTTGGTGCATTCGGGACTCGAAGATACCATGATGGGATCCTATAGAGAGATTCGGGACATTTATAAAAATCGGGAAGGTGTAGAGGATTTGCGGACAGCTGCTTTTATCTGTGCTATCGACAAGATCGGAGTAGCTTATGAAGAATTGGGAATTTTCCCTTAACTAACATAAAAGTTTGATGACAAAATATTTTATTTTAAATATAGTTTTGAATCTTGCCATTGCATTTTTGGTTTACAGTGGCATCATGTCCTTCCAATCGGGGAACCATCTTTTTTTATTCATTTCTATAGCTTTGTTGGTGGTATTAATTTACCTGAAACTAGTCTTATTGAAAATCGTGAAAAGAAGTGTACGTGCGGGAACGCAGCAACCGAGGAAAAAAAAATAGAGACGCAGCACCCTGCGTCTCTATAGATATTATAATATGCATCTACCTATTTTATAAAAGGAGGGTTTTTCACAATAGCTTTTACGGATTGGTTTCGGATGGATATATATATATCCGTTCCTTCTTTAGCAAAAGCTTTTTCCACATAACCCAAGCCAATTGATTTCTTTAGTGTTGGCGATTGTGTACCCGATGTTACATGTCCGATTTTATTGCCTTCCACATCGACAATTTCATAATTATGACGAGGAATACCACGTTCCAACATTTCAAAACCTACTAACTTCTGAGCGGATCCACGTTCTTTTTCAGCTTTTAAATTTTCACTGTTTACAAAATCGCTGGTGAATTTTGTCACCCAACCCAGACCAGCGGCGAATGGAGATGTATTTTCGTCAATATCGTTTCCATACAAGCAGAAACCCATTTCCAAACGTAATGTATCGCGTGCGCCTAGACCAATAGGTTTAATACCGTATGCTTCACCTACTTTGAAGATAGCATCCCATATTTTTTTTGCGTCTGCATTGGCAACGTAGATTTCAAAACCGCCGGCACCTGTATAACCAGTCGCAGATATCAATACGTTGTCTACACCCGCGAATGTGCCTTTTTTAAAAGTGTAATACGCCATGTCTGCTAATTCAATATCGGTCAGCGATTGCAACGCTTCGGATGCTTTAGGACCCTGCACAGCAAATAAGGAGGTTTTATTGGAAATGTTTTTCATTTCCACATCATAGGTGTTGTATTTGCTAATCCAGTTCCAGTCTTTTTCTATATTGGATGCATTTACAACCAATAAATAAGTGTGTTCGTCGATGCGATAGGTTAAGAAATCGTCTACAATACCTCCTGTTTCATTGGGCATATAAGCGTATTGTATCTTCCCGTCGTACAATTTCGAAACGTCGTTGGATGATATTTTTTGAATTAACTCCATTGCTTTGTCACCTTTCAAGATAAACTCACCCATATGGCTGACGTCGAAGACACCAACCGCCGTGCGGACAGTTTCATGCTCATCGTTGATTCCTGAATATTGAACGGGCATGTTAAACCCTGCAAATGGCACCATTTTAGCACCAAGAGCGACATGGTACTCGGCTAACGCAACGTTTTTAATCATGATAATCTAAATTTTTCCAAAAATAGGCAAAAAAAGACCATTTATAACCTCCTTTGTTGTGCTATTTTAAACTTACGCAAACGATATACTCCATCGCTTGGAACCTAAAGCTTCAAAATTTGTTGCACACGAGCAAACTCCGGTAGTATGGGGGCTTCGATGTTAATTTCTTGCTGTGTCCGGGGATGCTTAAAGGTCAATTTTTGTGCATGGAGCATCATGGTATCCATAGCAAAACGTTCTTTCCAAAGCTTATTTTGCTTATTGCAACCGTGAGGTCTATCACCCAAAATAGGGTGGAAAATATGGGCAAGGTGTTTACGGATTTGGTGCATCCGACCCGTCTCTGGCCTAACTTCCAATAATGAGTAGCGAGAAGTGGCGTGTTTACCAAAAGGAAGATCAATCTCCGCTCGGGATAATGTCCGGTAGTGTGTAATCGCATCTTGTAAGGAATTGTTTTCCTTACGAAGGGGGTAATCAATTGTTCCTTGGTCATCAGTGTAACCTCGTACAATTGCCCAATATATTTTTGCTATATTTTTGTTAGCAAAGAGTTGTTGTGTCAGCGAGTCCATTTCCTTGTTTCGTGCGAAGAGCAGGATACCACCGGTCTTGCGATCTAAACGATGGGCAGGGTATACAGCTTGCTGTATCTGATCTCGGAGAAGTTGTAAGGCAAATTTGGAGGTATCCGCAGCAATAGACGATCGATGTACTAATAATCCATGTGGTTTATTAATAGCGATTAAATCTTCGTCTTCATGTAGAATGTCCAGCATTTATAGTCCCTCTTTTATCATCTTGACTATCTCGGCTGCTTTTTCGTCTATTTTAGGACTAAGCCAGATTGTGCCGAATGCTCCTCCACCAATTGTGTTTTCTTGGTGACCTACACGTATTTTTGTAACGGAAAAAAGATAGTAGTTTTCGACCTTTACATGGTTTTGCATGAATTGATCGATTAACGTATTTCCAAAAAGCTGGATACCAAAATCTACCACCTGTTCATTTTGCTTTCCTGCTTGCTGTTTAAGAAGCGTTATAGCTTTTTCTCTTACGATCTTTTCGTGCTGTTCCTGTTTGGGGTTGCTGAAGAAAGCGATAAGCATGAGTACAATCATGCTTATCGCAAATATTCTCGTTTTGCTCATATAGCGTACAAAGGTACATTATAAAAGTTCAAATACACCGTCGATGTTACAAGTGAGCTTGATTGGACGCACATTGATGTCGAGACTTCCGCCATCTGCCGAAGCGGCATCACTTGTTTCTGCTTTTGCTGACATCGCATACATACGTGGAGTTGGTAAAATATCGTTCCATCCAAATGAGCTGTTGTCATTGATGGCGAGTACTTTTCCAATCTTGTCGCCAGTTGCAGTAGCAATGATCTCGGCATTGGTACGAGCATCTTGTACGGCTTCTACTTTTAATTCTTTCTCAATTTGACGTTTCTGAGAGTGGTCATAACCGTTTATAGAAGTACTTTGTATACCTTTAGGATCCACTTGGTCAAGCATATTGTTTAAACCGTTTAGATTGGACACTTTTATCCTATATTGTTTCGCTTGTAGTAATTGCTTGTTTTCTTTTTTCTTTGAACTTTCATAGTTATAGCTATAGATGTTTTGGATGTTGAAATCTTCTTTTTTAACCCCGATAGCCGCCGCAGCATCATAGAGTTGTTTTTCCAGTGTTTCAATATTGACCTTATTTTTGGTATTGCCATCGACAAAGTATTCCCTTAATGAAACGGAAATATAAACAATATCAGGTGTGACTTCTTTTTCAGCATACCCCCTCGTGGAGACTCTCCGGCTGGATTCAAAATTATTCGTTTGTGCATTGGACATAGATACCATACAGATTGCTAAAATTAGACCGAGTATATTTTTCATCTTCTTTGTTTTTATTGTTACTAATACAAAATTGCATGCGTATTGTTTGACGATACAAGCTGCTTTTCGTTTAAAATTGAAAATAAATAAAGAGACATTAAAAATTAATGTCTACCTTTAGAACCAATACATTAATAATATAATACAATAATGCAAGAAGGTGTAGTAAAATTCTTTAATGAAACCAAAGGTTTCGGTTTCATTATCCCTAACTCTGGTGAGAGTGAAATTTTTGTTCACGTGTCAGGTTTGGTAGACAAAGTTCGTGAGAACGATCATGTATCTTACGAAGTAGAACAAGGCCGTAAAGGTCTTAATGCGGTAAATGTAAAGCTTATCTAATTTAGATTCAGATATATTTATTGTGAAGGGCTGTTTTCCGAAGAGGAAAGCAGCTTCTTTTTTTGGGATATAAAGCTAAAAAAGCCAGACGTATTTTTTAGTCTGGCTTTTCTTTATACGTTAGGATTGTTTGTAAATGGGTTATTTCCAGGTGTTGGTGGGAAATTACCAAATGGATTCGGATCATTGCCGCTTTCTTTCGGATCCGGACCAAATTCATTAGGCCCCTTATCGCCTTCTTTTATCATCAGATAAAGGTAATACAGGTTAACAATTGGAATAAAGGAAAAAATAATATACCAGGTGGGGCAGCCCGTATCATGTAACCTACGTACACCCACTGCTAGAGTAGGAATAAGTAATCCAAGAGAAACCAATCCCATAATACCGTATACCAATCCGCCCAAAATAGAGCTGATATAAGCAAGTATACCTCCTACGATGCTAAAGGCGACATAAATGAGCCAAACAAATAAAACGAACATCCAGAATTCTTTTCTGCGTGCCCGCCCATCGAAATTAGCATAGTTTTCTTTTAATGTTTTCAGAAACCAGTCCATAACCGTAAATTTTAAGTAAATAAGTAAACAAATCTTGTTTTTGCTGTTTTAAAAATAGCAATAAAAATGTTACATAGAAACATTTAGTTAAATATTTCTTCCAAGATGTATAAAGAATTTACTTGGCCGAAGTTTTCCGTGTGCAATCGATAAAACTCCAACAGTTTTTCGACAAGATATTTTCTGTCGCTCTTGTTCATTTTGATATGGTGCGATTCTTCGAAGTCCGTTTTTAGCAGGCGAAGGAAAATAGAGGTGTGTGGTTCCTGTAATACATGGCGATGTGCAGGAAGGCTATTGCTAAATACGCCCTCAATAAGATTAAAATAGGGATATTGCTGCTTATGGTGGTGCAGGGGTAAAAAACCGAGGAATCTACTTAGTTTAATGAGAAAGATCAGGTGGAAATTTGCTAAAGATTTTTTCGTTTCATCCAGCCATATAATCGATTGCTGTATGAAGTTAAAAAGAAAGGGGTCTGGCGATTGGTGACGGAGTACCTTATATAATATCTCATTCAGGAATAAAGCTATGGAGCCTTTGGTGATCTCTAGGGGTATTTCCTTTAATACAGGGCGTGGGTGAGCTTCTTTGATGCGTTGCAGCCCGCTACTCTCTTTATAATATACAACGAGATCCAGAAGATGTAAAGGTTGAAAGAGATTTACAGGGAGACGCGCTTTAAGTTTCCTTGCCCCGTTGATGAGGTAAGACTGCATACCAAATGTCTCTGTGAAAATATGGACAACAATGCTATTGTCGGCATAGTTGGTTGTTTTGAGCGCGATTCCCGGCGTTTTGTAAAGCATGTTGGGTTTAAAAGAACAAATATACAAAAGGTAAACTGTCTGTAACCAGAACATCATGTGAATTGTGGAAAACTTTAAAAAATATTATTTCATTGCTTGCAATTAACAAAAGAAATATGGATATTTGCAAACTCTTTGTGAAAAGAGCGATTGGAGAAACAACATTAAAAATCAAATATCATGTCAAGAATTTGTGATTTAACAGGCAAGGCGGCATTAACAGGGAATAACGTTTCACACTCAAACGTTAAAACGAAACGTAAGTTTTATCCTAATTTACAAACAAAGCGTTTTTATATCCCGGAAGAAGATCGTTGGATTATGCTAAAAGTATCTACTTCAGCAATCAAAACGATTAACAAAAAAGGAATTACAGCAGTAATCGATAAATTTATCAAAAAAGGATCTATTTAGTCGTTACCGCCTGTTATCAAAATATTCATGAAATCTGTCCGTCAGCTGGCGGATAAAATAAAGTAAAACAATGGCAAAAAAGGGAAATAGAGTACAAGTAATCTTAGAGTGTACTGAGCACAAAGAAAGTGGTCTTCCGGGAATGTCTCGCTATATCACCACAAAGAACAAGAAAAACACTACAGAGCGTTTAGAATTGAAAAAATTCAATCCTGTACTTAGAAAAGTAACTGTTCACAAAGAAATTAAGTAATTAACTGTAGAGCATTTGCTCTCTTAAAAATATAAGACAATGGCAAAGAAATCGGTTGCATCGTTACAAAAAGGAGGCGGTAAGGAATTTACTAAGGTTGTCGTAACTACTAAGTCTGCCAAAACGGGAGCTTATACCTTTAAAGAAGGTATGGTTCACAATGACAAGGTGAAAGAATTTGTAGCGGAAGCTGCAAAATAAGTTGCGTAATAGCTATACCTTTTTAAAGTTTTCTTTAAAAGATAAGATAAGCCGTTTTGGTATGTACCGAAAGGGCTTTTTTAGTATATTTACCTTTTACTTTTTTATCCATGGGATTATTTGATTTTTTTAAAAAGAAACAGGAAACAGTAGAAGCACAAGAAGCTTTAGATAAAGGTCTGGAAAAAACCAAAGAAGGTTTTTTTTCCAAAATAACCAAAGCCGTTGTCGGTAAATCCACCATCGATGATGAAGTTTTGGATAATCTCGAAGAGGTATTGGTCATGTCTGATGTTGGGGTAACGACTACGCTGAAGATCGTTGACCGTATCCAACAACGTGTTGCGCGCGATAAATACGTGGGCACAGAAGACTTAAATCGCTTACTCAAAGAAGAGATACAGGCACTGTTAGCGGAAAATAATAGCAACGATTTCGAAACATTTGAATATGGTGCACACAAACCTTATGTGATTATGGTCGTTGGTGTAAACGGTGTGGGAAAGACCACTACTATCGGTAAGTTAGCACATCAATTGAAAGAAGCTGGAAATAAGGTCGTATTGGGTGCGGCAGATACCTTCCGTGCAGCTGCTGTAGATCAGATTAAATTATGGGGTGAACGTGTTGATGTTCGTGTCGTAGCCCAACCAATGGGTTCAGATCCCGCGTCAGTTGCATTCGATACGGTTAAATCGGCAGTGGCAAACGGAGATGATGTAGCCATTATAGATACAGCTGGACGCCTGCACAATAAAGTTGGTCTGATGAATGAGTTGACCAAAATCAAAAATGTGATGCAGAAGGTCGTACCGGGTGCTCCACATGAAATACTACTTGTCTTGGATGCTTCAACAGGGCAAAATGCCATTGAGCAAGCTACTCAATTTACACAAGCGACCGACGTCAATGCCTTAGCACTAACAAAATTGGACGGTACGGCTAAAGGGGGCGTGGTTATCGGTATTTCCGATCAGTTTAAAATTCCAGTCAAATATATTGGTGTGGGCGAAAAGATTGGCGACTTGCAGTTGTTTAATAAGCGAGATTTCGTCGATTCATTGTTTAAATGATCGAACTCGGACTACACAGGTCATCGTTATATCTGTGTAATGCTAATGAATAGAAATGAGAACAAAAAATAGAAAGGTTGCTCCTCCAGTGAGTACGCCGAGAGTGAATGTCGTGACGTTAGGATGCTCTAAGAATATCCACGACTCTGAAGTATTGATGGGGCAGCTGAAGGGAAACCAAATGGAGGTTGTGCACGAAGCATCCAATATACAGGCAAATGATATTGTTGTTATTAATACCTGTGGGTTTATTGACAATGCAAAACAAGAATCTATTGATACCATTTTACAATATTCCGCATTAAAGGAGGAGGGAAAGATAAATAAGGTTATCGTAACGGGCTGTCTATCCGAACGATACAAGCCAGAACTTCAATCTGAAATTTCAAACGTTGACGCTTATTTTGGAACAAATGATCTGCCCGAATTGTTGACGACCATAGGAGCAGACTATCGACATGAACTATTAGGTGAGCGTCTGTTGTCCACTCCTTCCCATTTCTCTTATTTTAAAATTGCTGAAGGTTGTAATCGCCCTTGTTCTTTTTGTGCTATACCTTTGATGCGCGGTAAGCATGTGTCTAAATCTATTGATGATTTAGTGAAAGAGGCTAAATTTTTAGCGTCTAATGGAACGAAAGAATTAATACTCATTGCCCAGGACCTCACCTATTATGGGTTGGATATCTATGGAAAACGTAATTTGGCAGATTTGTTACGTTACTTATCTGATGTGGAAGGCATAGAATGGATTCGTTTGCAATATGCTTATCCATCCGGTTTTCCAATGGATATTTTGGATGCAATGAATGAGCGTTCGAATATCTGCAACTATTTGGATATGCCTTTACAGCATATTTCCGATTCTATGCTAAAATCGATGCGCCGTGGAACAACCAAGCAAAAGCAAATTGACCTGGTCAATCAAATTCGTGATAAAGTGCCCGATATCGCTTTGCGGACCACTTTAATCTGTGGTTATCCCGGGGAAACAGAACAGGATTATAACGAAATGTTGGAATGGGTGGAAGAGACTCGGTTTGACCGATTAGGTTGCTTTACGTATTCACATGAAGAAAAAACCCATGCCCATACCTTAACAGATGATGTGCCGCAACAGGAAAAGGAGTCACGCGTAGAGCAAATCATGGAGGTACAACAAGGCATTTCTTACGAGATTAATCAAGAAAAAATCGGACAAACATTTAAGGTGCTCGTGGATCGTGTGGATGGTAGTTACTTCATTGGCCGTACAGAGTACGATTCGCCAGAAGTGGATAACGAGGTGGTACTGGATGCAAAAACAGACTATGTCCGTATCGGTGATTTTGTGGAGGTAAAAGTAGAGCGGGCAGAGGATTTCGATCTGTATGGAAAAGTGATTAAATAGCCTTTCGTCAAACGTTTGCTATAATTTCGGTATCCCTATGGTGGCTTCGTGTAAAAATATGTAAATTGTCCGCTCAATCTGTAGACATTACGAGACGACACGAAAAAAGCTAGATGAAAGCAACATACATTGATTACAGTGATACGGGTAGTTTTTCGCAAACACTATTAGCGTATCTTGCCAACGATGAACAGTTAACATCCTTTTATGGGCAACAGCCAACCTTAGCCGGATTCAAACAACAGATAACCGAAAAGCAGAACTTCTCCCACAGGGAGTTATTAGCAACGACACTCCGCGAGCAATACGGCTCACTTCTAGTACATTCTCCTGCAGTTGAAGATAACATTAGGTTGTTAGAAGATAAAAAGACATTTACGGTTACGACCGGGCATCAACTGAATATATTCACGGGCCCGCTTTATTTTATCTTTAAAATTGTCACGGCTATCCGGTTGGCGAAAGATTTAAAAGAAGCCTATCCCGAATATTCGTTTGTGCCCGTCTATTGGATGGCAACAGAGGACCATGATTTTGCAGAAATCAATAATACGAAAGTATTCGGTAAGCGGATCATGTGGGATACGCCAGCCGTCTCTGCTACGGGACGTATGTCCACACATGATATTGCCGACACCGTAAAACAATATTGCGGGACGTTCGGGCTATCGGCCAACGCGGAGAAATTAAAATCGATAGTGGAGGATGCCTACTTGCAAAATCAATCACTAGCGGCAGCTACGCGGCACATGGTAAATGAGCTGTTTAAGCCATACGGACTGGTGATTGTTGATGCGGATAATACAGGCTTTAAGAAGGTTTTTGCGCCGATCATCGCGCAGGATATTTTTGAACAGCATAGCTTTAAAGCGATTGAAAATACTTCCGAAAGCCTCACGAAATTAGGTTATCATACCCAGGTGCATGCACGGGAAATCAACTTTTTTTACTTAACGGATGAATTTCGCGAGCGTATTGTGCGGACGGAAGATGGCCGGTTTGAAGTATTGCACCGTGATCTTTATTTTTCGGAAGAGGAGTTAAGGGCAGAGATAGCACAACATCCTGAACGATTTAGTCCGAATGTCGTGATGCGGCCCTTGTATCAGGAGCTTATCTTGCCAAATTTGGCATATATTGGTGGGGGGGCCGAGATCGTGTATTGGTTGCAATTGAAAGCTAACTTTGATCACTATCAAATTCCCTTTCCGATTCTTGTTCCACGTAATTCCGCAATGATTACAGATGATCAAATTGCGGGAAAGATTTTTCGGTTAGATTTGACATTCAAAAGTATATTTAAACCAACCGATGTATTAAAGAATGACTATGTTCGTCGGCAGACGAAACATCGGTTGAACTTGCGTGACGAGTGGATGGAATTTAATGCCATCTTCGGAAAGATTAAATTGCGGGCACATAAAATTGATCCGAGCTTGGGTCCAAGTACGGAGGCGGTAAAGGCACGTTTGAAAAAAGCGATTAATAATTTGGAAAAGAAGTTGCTGAAAGCCGATAAGCATAATCATGAAGATGCGCTTATACAGATAGAACGGGTGAAAGATAAACTGTTCCCCGGCGGGGGATTACAGGAACGGACGGAAAACTTTGCTTCCTTATATTTGAAACACGGGGATGATCTTATTGGAGATTTGGAAAAGTACTTCAATCCGCTGGATTTTAAATTTACAATTTTATATTGATAGCTTCTATGGAATTCAATTGGCGAGAAAGTAATTTTTATAAATATTATACGGAGAAAGCCGAACTTTCCGAAGAGGTTTTTGAAGAATTAGTTCCCTATTTCTCGTTTCGGGAAATTGCTCATCATCACTATCTGCTCCGGGAAGGAGAGGTGAGTCGTTATACCTTTTTTGTAGAATCGGGCCTACTGCAGTCCTTCTCTTTAGATGAAAAAGGAGGGGAGCATATCCTGCAATTCGCGCCGGAAAACTGGATTGTATCCGATAGGGCCAGTCAATATTTTAATAAGCCGGCTGATTTCTATATCAAGGCAATAGAACCTTCTGTCATCGTGTTTATTCAACAGGAATTTATGGAGAAAGCCTCTTTGCAAAGTACCGCATTTGCCTGCTTTATGGAAAGTTCGCTACAGCGGAACATTTACATGCAGCAGCAACGTATAAATTCCCTATTGGCGATGACGGCGAAAGAACGTTATCTGCTGTTTATGGACACGTATCCGAGTTTGTTGCAGCGGGTTCCACAATGGATGATTGCGTCGTACCTAGGTATTACGCCCGAGAGTCTTAGCCGCGTACGTCGTGAATTGTTAATGGAGTCGGGGAATAAGAAAAGAGATTAGTAAAATACCTCGGCAAGCATACAACGCGCACTGCCCCCGCCCGCCTTTTCTATGGTAGTTAACGGGCTGTGTATAATCGATCCCCATACATGCAATTGGTTTAACTGGTCTGCGTTAAAGGCACTAAACGCCCGTGAGCTCATGATAATATGAGGCTTTCCTGTGGTAGATTTTACCTCCAATATATTTCCGACGAAGTTATGCATTTGTTCTTCCGATATGGCTATAACTACCTTCCCTGTTTCCTGCAGGCGCCTGATTAAACGTTCTTTTTCTGCTCTATTATCTATACTTTCTGTACACAAAACAGCAAAATGTGTGCCCACAGATAGCATCACGTTCGTATGATAGATAGGTAGACGTAAACCGTCTACTGTTTGGTTGGCGACAAAAATAAAAGGCTCGTAATCCAAGTCTAGGCAAAACTGGTGTACCATATCGGCACTTGCCCTTGGAGATAGCGAACAGTATGCTATACGGGCTACGCGATCTAAAATTAAACTTCCGGTTCCCTCTAGAAAACGGTTTTCTTTCTCAAAACGGGTATAGTTTATAACACGGTTGTATGTCAAACCCCGTTGTTTTAAAGCTTGAAGATAACCTAGATTGCGTTCCCGTCTTCTGTTTTTGGCAAACATGGGATAGAGAACAACGGTCTGTTGATGAAATGAAATGCAATTGTTGGGGAAAATGCTGTCGGGGGTATCGTACTCACCGCTGTCTTGTATGACCAGCGTGTTTATATTATGTGTATGGAGCTGATCTACAAAACTGTCGAATTCCTGTTGTGCTCTTAGCGTTCGATTGGGATCTGATACGTCTTCTTGAAAATAGTTGTTTACGGCTGTCTCTTCATTTTTTCGAAATCGAGACGGGCGAACTAAAAGTAATGTGTCTGTCGTCTGTGCCATAACGCATAGAATTAATCCCGGAATAAGGGAAGCGTAGAGCACCGCAGTAAACCTTCCTGTTTGCCAATTTCGTGATAAGGTACTTCTTCTACATGAATAGCCTGGTCTCTAAGCCAATAATTAAGTCGGTCAAATCGTCGCTCCGTAACGACGATATCTTCTGAAATAGAAAATATATTACTATACATTTCATACATCTCGTCTGTCGTTATGGTAAAGATATTTTCTCTCCCAAAGAGTTTGTGTAAATAAAGATAATCCATAGGGTTGCGGAAGCCGCCCGGATATATAATGGCTTTATTCCTACCTACGGGCTGAAAACAACAATCCAGATGTAGAGCGTTTTCACGTGGGTTAGTCATTGATTTGATAAGGTCAAATTCTTTTACAATTTTGTGAGGAAACATCTCCTTTAGGAATTGTACACCTTTTATATTCGTTCTAGCGGTATTTAAAGCGGAATAATCGTCGCCTTGGTAAGTACCCACGAAAAGATATTCATTCCACAGGATAACATCTCCCCCTTCGATATGTACTTCCGCCGGGGCTTCGACAAAATCATTCGGTGCAACTTGTTTTACAATATGCTCGATAGCTCGCCATTCTTCCGCGCGATCTGGAAGGATATTTGCCTTTATAAAAAAATGATCCACGACAAAACCAATATCGCGTGAAAATATCTGATTTAAGTCGGGGATCAGCTCGGGTCTATATACTTTTACGCCATATCGTTCCAGTACGTCGTGAAAGGCTGAGATCTCAAAAACCATGTCTGATTCGGCTGGATACGTTCCCGCTAATATATGTTCCAAAGACTTTGGATCGTAAGCCTCGTCTGCCTTCGGGGCGGGTCCGTTTTGGTTGGCAATACCTAATACGACAGCCCTCAATCTTCCCGTTTCGTTTGTCACCTGGAGTTTCATCATAAAGGGTGCTTTTGTTTCCTACTGTCTTAAAGTTAAGCAATTTACGGCGTGATGACTAATTTTACAAAAAACTTATCAGCAGTGCGAGCCAACCAACAATCATAAATAGGCCGCCCAAAGGGGTGATCGGACCGAAGAACCGCAGACCTTCTGCTTTCCAGTGTTCTTTGAAAGAAAGTAGATAGATGCTGCCGGAAAATAGAACAACTCCGTAAAAGACCCCGTAGTATGCCCATTTTTCACTCGTTGAGTCAAAATCCAATAACGATCCGATAATCAACAGATATAAAGCGGCATACATTTGATATCGCACGCCAACCTCAAATGAGGCCATTTTATCTTCCGGTAGGATTTTTTTGAAAGCGTGGGCTCCAAAAGCACCGAGTACGATAGCTATAATACCCAAGGAAGCACCGCTTATAAGAACAATTTTTTCCATAGTATATTGCTTTGTAATTGGCCGATATCGGAGGTAAGTTCTTCTACCTTCTTATTTAGTGCTTCCAAATTTTGACTATAGGATGCCAAGGAAGATACTACCATAACGGAAAATAATAAAAAACGATTCATGATATAATCGGGTTTTGTTAAAACATCGTTAAAAATAGCAAGAATAAACGGATTTTTGCCAGCTCCGTGTTTTTCAACTATTGTTGTGCATATACGACGATGTCCGACTTTAACTTCCTATTAATTTCGTTGATAAAATGTGTATCTTTGCGGTCTCAAAAAGTATATGAAAGTATCGTTCTAAGAAGGTCTAAATAAGATGGTTTAGGACGGTGCTACGGAAAAGTTAAGCGCAAAATGAGCAACGTATTTTATCAAGAAAAATTTCAGGATCGCCATAACGGCCCGAGGGCAGAAGAGGCACAGGAAATGCTAAGCTATTTAGGAGTACAATCCTTGGATCAGCTTATTGAGCAGGCAGTTCCCAGCCAGATTAGGTTGAAAAAATCACTGGCCTTGCCAGCAGCCTTGAGCGAACAAGCTTATCTAGCCAAAATCCAGCGTATTGCTGACAAAAATAAAGTCTTTAAGTCCTATATCGGGCAAGGCTATTATGATGTGACGGTCCCTGCTGTTATTCAGCGCAACGTATTGGAAAATCCGGGATGGTATACCCAGTATACGCCTTATCAAGCAGAAATAGCCCAAGGGCGTTTACAAGCCTTATTAAATTTCCAGACAGCGGTATCAGATTTGACCGGACTGGAAATTGCGAATGCTTCCCTATTGGATGAAGCTACCGCTGCTGCTGAAGCCATGTTTATGCTATACAGTGCGCGTAAAAATAAAACGGCAAATGTATTTTTGGTAACGCCCAATATCTATCCGCAAACATTGGATGTACTTCAGACAAGAGCGGTTCCCTTTGGTGTGGAGATCCTTGTGGCTGATTTGGAAGAAAAAAACTTGACCGAAGATATATTCGCCGCGCTTATTCAGTATCCGGCCGCTGATGGTACGATTACGGATTATACCAATTTTGCAGCAGCAGCTCACGATAAAAATATCATGGTATGTGCCGTAGCCGATTTGATGTCCTTGGCGTTGCTAACTCCTCCAGGAGAATGGGGTGCTGATGTCGTTGTGGGAAATTCCCAGCGTTTTGGTGTGCCGATGGGGTTCGGAGGCCCACATGCTGCTTTTTTCGCAACAAAAGAAGCGTATAAGCGGAATATCCCTGGGCGGATTATTGGTGTTACTTCTGATGCTAGTGGTAATTATGCATTACGTATGGCATTGCAGACACGTGAACAGCATATCCGACGGGATAAAGCTTCATCTAATATTTGTACCGCACAAGCTTTGTTGGCGATTATGGCATCTTTCTATGCCGTATATCACGGTCCGCAAGGGGTGAAAAATATAGCCACACGTATTAATGACCTAACTAAATTATTGGATAGGGCGTTGCAGAAACTTGGTTACGAGCAGATCAACAAAACATATTTTGATACGTTGCGCATCGTGGTGGGTGATCAAGTTGGTGCATTGAAAGCAGAAGCACTTAACAATGAATTGAATTTCTTCTACCAAGAAGGTATCGTTGGTATTTCCCTTGATGAAACCACAACTTTTGAAAACGTAGAAACGATGGTAAAGGTTTTTGCCAAAATCAAGGGAAAATCTTGGAACGATGTTGAGTTGCGTAGCTTGGTCAATCAACTAGCGCCTTCTATTCCATCTGAAGCCGTACGTACCTCTCCTTATCTTACCCATCCGGTTTTTAACAGCTACCACTCCGAGAGTGAAATGCTTCGGTATATCAAATCTTTGGAAGCGAAAGATCTATCGTTATGTCATTCCATGATCCCACTAGGCTCTTGTACGATGAAGCTCAATGCAACGACCGAGATGTTGCCGCTGACATGGGCACATTTTGGAGGCTTGCATCCGTTTGCTCCTGCTGACCAGACATCCGGTTACATGCAGCTCATCAATGAATTAAACGACTGGTTATGCGAAATCACCGGATTTGCGAAGATGTCATTTCAACCGAACTCGGGTGCACAGGGAGAATACGCTGGTTTGATGGTGATTCGAGCATATCATGAAAGCCGTGGTGAAGCACATCGCAATGTATGTTTGATTCCGGCTTCGGCACATGGAACAAATCCGGCCTCCGCATCTATGGCGGGGTTGAAAGTTGTTGTTGTCAAATGTGATGCATATGGTAATATCGATGTAGCCGATCTTCGGACAAAAGCACAAGAGCATGCGGCATCCTTAAATTCCTTGATGGTTACTTACCCTTCAACCCACGGTGTTTTTGAAGAATCAATTATCGAAATATGTGAAATTGTTCACCAAAACGGTGGGCAAGTATATATGGACGGCGCAAATATGAATGCGCAAGTAGGTTTGACCAGTCCAGGTTTTATTGGAGCAGATGTGTGCCACTTAAACTTGCATAAGACTTTTTGTATTCCGCACGGTGGTGGTGGACCCGGTATGGGGCCAATTGGTGTAGCAACACACTTAGTGCCGTTCTTGCCAAACCATGAGGTTGTGGAAATCTCCGGCGAACAAGGTATTTCTGCGGTATCCGCAGCGCCTTTTGGATCAGCATCTATTTTAACCATATCATATGCATACATTGCAATGATGGGCGGTGATGGACTAACCGATGCGACGAAGACCGCTATCTTAAATGCGAATTATATCAAGGCACGTTTGGAAAGTCATTATCCGGTATTGTATGCAGGAGCAAACGGGCGCTGTGCACACGAGATGATATTGGATTGTCGGACGTTCAAAAGTGTCGGAATTGAAGTGGGGGATATTGCGAAACGTTTAATGGATTATGGTTTCCACGCACCAACAGTGTCTTTCCCAGTAGCAGGTACACTGATGGTAGAACCTACGGAATCGGAATCTAAAGCAGAGCTAGATCGGTTTTGTGAGGCCTTGATTGCCATCCGTACGGAAATCGCTGCGATAGAAGCCGGCAACGTGGATCAAAAAGAGAATGTATTGAAACATGCGCCTCATACTGCGGAGGTTGTTTCTGCTGATGAATGGGATAGGCCATACAGCCGCCAAACAGCAGCTTATCCGCTTCCTTACGTAAAATTGAACAAATTTTGGCCTTCGGTAGGACGTGTGAATGACTCGCAGGGGGATAGAACATTGATTTGTTCATGCCCTCCTATAGAGGAATATGCTAAAGCTTAGGACGCGCTGTGCGAGAAAACTTAAACTATACTCCTGTGATTTTATAATTGCAGGAGTTTTTTTATTTTAGAGAAGACTTTATTCTTTTATCGAAGGCTAGAGGCAAATAACAAGATCTAAAGAATATGCAACAACGTACAAAAAATATTGCTATCTTTCTATTAGGCTGCACCATTTTACTGTCGTCTTGCGGAGGGGGGAAATATGCGGCAACGGAAAAAATCTATAAGCAAAAAGCCAAGGAGTTTGCAGAATTATATAGCGAATCTCCGGTAACGGAACAATTAGAAAGGGTTATCGTAGGGGAAAAGGAGTGGATTGCCTCGGTTAATTTTGGGGTTCGAAAACCGAATTATGTTATTCTTCATCATACAGCACAAAATTCTACGGAACAAACGGTCAGAACTTTTCACAACCAGAAAGTAGGCGTCAGTTCACACTATGTGATCGGGCGTGATGGAAAAGTTATACAGATGGTGAACGATTTGTATAGGGGGCACCATGCTGGTATAAGCAGATGGGGAAATGATACTGATCTTAATTCATCATCTATTGGTATAGAGTTAGATAATAATGGGACGACAGACCCTTGGCCGGATATGCAAATTAATGCGTTGATTAGTTTATTACACTCTCTAAAAGAGACCTACAAAATTCCGCAGGCAAATTTTATCGGACACATGGATGTTTCGCCTGGTAGGAAGATCGACCCATCCCGCTTTCCTTGGAAAAAGTTAGCAGATCAGGGTTTTGGATTTTGGTACGATGATAATCTAGAAACTCCCCCGGAAGATTTTGATCCGAAATTGGCATTGCGGATTATTGGATATAATATAACAAATTTGGACGCTGCCATTAAGGCATTTAAAATTCATTATATTCAGGAAGAGACAACTACTGCTGTTTTGAATGCAGAAGAATTGAAAATTCTGTATGCTATCTTTAAAAAATATCTTTAATCTCTTTCGCGACTATACCGTTTTCACAAATTTCTCGTCGTAGTTCTCAATATCGACGATATAATTGTTCTGTACCAAGAAATCGAACAGAGGTTTGGCTTCTTCGGCTACGGGCATATTCCGGGAAGTAATAATTTCATTGGTCTTCTTATCTAGGTAAGGATAAGCGTATAACTTTACATCCTTGCTAAACATCCCCGAGATGTAAGAAAGTAATTCGTTGGTGTAGACCTCTTTGTTATAATTATCGGTATTGAAAATATTCTTTAAGTTGGATGTGTTGGTTGCTATACCTACATGTTTGGGCTTGAATGTTTGGATAAATTCCGCCAGGTGATTATTGCGCCGGAAGTTTGAAACCATAATATTATTGCCGGTTGAACAAAGGTATTCAGCACGTTCCGCAAAATAAGTGAGATCCTCAGTCGTTATTCTATTTTCTTCATCCAGTACATTACCCATCAGCACCTCGATTAAAACGATGGTGTCTGTTGCTGTACCTCCCGTGTTCTTTTTGAATTGTTCTACAGCGAGGTTGAAGAGGTCGAAGTTCGGGTTGGATTTCTGGCGATATTTGGTGCGTAGAATGATGATATTTTTTTTGTACAGGTAATCTTTAATTTGTGCCGCATGGGCATCGGGTTTGAAAATGGCAGCTTGTGCAAACCCTTTGGCAATGAGATAAAGATTGAGCAATCTTTCGTTAGCATGTTCAAAAACGGGACCTGAAACTTTGACCAAGTCGATTTCTACGGATCCGATAGACAGATTGTCTACCAAGGACTCAATCATCGTTTGTGGATTCTCCGCATAGTAATACGCTGCAAAAATGAGATTGACCCCTAAAATACCTAGTACTTTGCTCTGTAGACGTGAATCACTGTCCAATAAGCGGACGTGGATAACGATGTCATTGACCGGTCCATCTACTTCATGTTGAAAGCGTATACCAATCCATCCGTGCGGGTCATTAGTTTTGGTGAAATTAAGCGTGGTGACGGTATTGGCAAAAGCAAAGAATGTTTTTGATTTGTATTTTTCACCTTGTAAGCGTTCGGTCAATAAATTAAACTCGTGGGTGAGCATTTTTTTAACACGTGTACGGCTTACATAACGTCCCGACTCCTCGACGCCATAGATAGCATCGCTAAAGGCCATGTCGTAAGCTGACATCGTTTTTGCAATAGTTCCCGAAGCAGCCCCGGCACCAAAAAAGTTGCGTGCCACTTCCTGTCCCGCACCGATTTCAGCAAAGGTGCCATAAATATCGGGGTTGAGGTTAATTTTTAATGCTTTTCGCTTTGTTTCAAAAATCTCTCTTGCCATATAGCAAAGATATAAAAATCTTGAATATTATTCGGCTCTGAGGCTTGTTTTAAAAATAAAATTGGGTTTTGCTAAAGCAAACCCAATTTTTGAAAAGAATAAAAAAGAGCAGAAGTGTGTAAAGCCTGGCCTATTTTATTGTCAAAAAGGAACTGTTTGGCCTCTTCTATCCCCATAATAACAACCTCAATATCTTCGGAGCTATCCAACTGTTGTTCTTGAATTTTCTTTCCTCCCTTAAGTACATAAGTATAGGTCAAATTTCCACTCGTTGCTGGATTAGCATATAGCTTACAGATATATTCCATAGAAGTAAAGACGTAGCCCGTTTCTTCCAAAAGCTCCCGACGGGCAGCTTCCTCGAGATCTTCTCCATCCTCGACGACACCGGCAGGAAGCTCCACCATAATTTCGTCCGCCCCGTGTCGGTATTGACGGACAAACAACAGTTGGTCGTCTTCCGTAAAAGCAACCATATTGACCCAGGTGGGATACTCTAAGACATAATACTCGTCTTTGATATTCCCATTAGGAAGTTGTAGTTTATCAACACGCAATGTTGCCCAAGGACGCTGTATAATATACCTAGAATCTAGTAAGGTCCATTTCTTCATCATCAATCTTTTACAATATCAGCCATGATATTTTTTACTTTATCCTCCAGCTTTATAAGTACTTGCTCGTATGCATCGCTGGAGGCTAACTCTTCTTTCACGGAACAATAAAACTTAATTTTAGGTTCGGTGCCTGATGGTCTTGCGGAAATAACATCGCCGTCAACCGTAATGAACTGAAGTACATCTGATTTCGGTAAATCTATAGGTGTTTTTGTTCCATCGGCTAATACATGCGCAATACTAGTGGAATAATCACGAATCTCTTTAACCTTTATACCACCTAATGACTGTGGAGGATTGGCGCGTAGATCTGCCATCATCTGCTTGATTTCGTCGGCACCTGCTTTTCCTTTCTTGGTAAGTGAGATCAGTTTTTCTTGATAGAAACCATAGTTTTCGTAAAGTTCCAACAATACTTCGAATACCGTTTTCCCTTGTGTTTTGAAGTAAGCGGCCATTTCAGCGATAAAAGCACAGGCATTTACGGCGTCTTTGTCTCGAACTAAATCGCCAACCAGGAATCCATAACTTTCTTCGCCGCCAACCAGATAGTTCTCTTTTCCCTCCAGTTTCGTCATCACTTCGCCAATGAATTTAAACCCGGTCAGGGTTTCATAATTTTTCACACCGAAGCTATCGCCAATGTCGGTCATAAGGTTGGATGTTACGATGGTTTTCACGATAAAATCGTTATCCTGCAGATCGCCTTTTTCTTTTTTAGACGATAGTACGTAATAAATGAGTAAGCTGCCAATCTGATTCCCGTTTAATAACTGCATTTCACCGTTGTGGTTCTTTACAGCTAAACCAACGCGATCTGCATCGGGATCGGTTGCCATGACTACGTCTGCGTCTAGTGCCTGTCCCTTTTGTTTCGCCATCGTCATCGCCTCTTCCTCTTCAGGGTTCGGATAGATGACTGTTGGAAAGTTTCCGTCCGATTTGATTTGTTCCTCTACGACCTGTACATTCGTGAAACCCCAGGCAGAAAGCATTTTGGGGACGATTATACCTGTTCCATGAATAGGGGAGAAGACTATTTTCAGGTCTTTTTGGGCAGACACTGCTTCCGGATGTATGCTTAATTTTTTATTCTCTTCAATATAGATTCTATCAAAATCCTCCTCCACGAGCGTAATATTATGGCTGTCGCGCTCAAATTTAATGTCGTTCACGGATTGTATGGCATTGACCTCATGGATTACATTTTTATCATGAGGTGCCACCAACTGTCCGCCATCGTTCCAATAGGCCTTGTATCCATTGTACTCCTTTGGATTGTGCGATGCGGTCAACATAACCCCTCCTTGACACTTAAAATGCCGAACAGCAAAGGAAAGCATCGGGGTAGGACGCAGCTCTTTAAATAAATAAACATGGATTCCGTTTGCCGAGAAAACATCTGCAACCAAATGACCCAATTCTTGCGAATTATTCCGACAATCATAACTTACCGCTACGTTAATCGTTTGATTTGGAAACTGTTTCTTTAAATAATTTGCGAGGCCCTGTGTTGCTTTTCCGATGGTATATTTGTTGATTCGGTTTGATCCCACCCCCATGATGCCACGTAAACCGCCTGTTCCAAACTCTAATTCTCTGTAAAAAGCATCTATAAGTTCTGTTTCTTCATTGTTGTCAACAAGTTTCTGTACTTGTGCAACCGTATCATCATCGTATTCTGTGCCGAGCCATTGCTGAATACGGTTTCCTGTTTCGTTGTCTATATTATTCATATTGTAAAATTATTCAAATTTTAAGGTTATTCTGTAAAAAATCTTTTAGGCATCACAACCCGCATAAGCGCGGTCAAGCACAAATATATACCATTTATTGTCATATTTTTTAACGTGAAAAATCAGATGTTCGTTTTTGGCTACTATGACACGAAATGTATCGTTTTCTAATTGTTTGATTTTCGCCAATTCATCATCACCTATACCCTTAAATTCACGATCAAAAGTTGCAATGGTGGTTAGTTGATTTGCCTGAGAAGTGGTATCACAAAAAAAACCGAGTTTATCCCATTTTTCTTCGCCGCAATCAAAAGTAGGAAGGTTCTCAAATGTGAGTGTATAGTCATTTTCAAAGGTGTTATAGGGAAAATATTCGGGGGTTGGTCTGCCGAAATTGATGCTGTCTATTTTTTCGTAGGTATCGGCTACCCCCGGACGGTAAATAACATATAAGCCCAGATCGGGATGGATAAGGGCATTTGCTTTTTCTTGATCCTGACGAAGATAGGCTGCCGCAAAACGGGTGATGACCGCACTAATTTCCTGGGTATCTTCTGGAAAGACCGCTGTTGGTGTATCTGTCGAGTCTTTAGTATCTTCGGTCTTCTTGTTGGAAGAGGTACAGGACGTTATCAAGAGGACATAGCAACCTATAAAAATTAAAATATTTCTCATCGTTATATTTTTTCATGATGTATAAGAATACCTACAAAAGGTGTATCTACTTTGTTTTTGTGAGATTTTCTATAATCGTTTTCAAGATCTGCCTCGTCGATGGTTTCCACCATTGTGTTAACATCTGCTGTACCACATCTGCTTTGTTTTCGTTGATGTGTTGCAGCAGGTGTCTGCGCATATTCAATTTTGTCGTCCCCCACGCCTGACGTTCAAATTGTGTCCATAATTTTGCTTTTCGAGCAGCTGCAGTATGGATGCGGTCTGCCGGAACAACCTCATCAATAAGACCACTTTGTAATCCTTCGGCAGGAGAGAGAAGTTTTCCTTCTAAAAGGTATCGATAAGCTTGGGCCTGTCCTAACCATAGACTGTAGAGGTCAAAGATGCTGGGCGGGACAATCAGGCCAACGGGAACTTCATTTAGTCCGATAATAAATTCTCCTTCTGCCATAATACGATAATCACAACAGATCGCCAAGACACATCCTCCCGCAGGTGCATGACCCGTAACAGAGGCAATGGTTGGCTTAGGAAAAGAAGCAAGCGTATATATTAAATCGATAAATGTTTCCCATAGGTTTTTTATCTGCTCTTCATTGTATTTGTATAGCGTGATAAGATCAAGTCCGGCAGAAAAAAAACCTTCTTTACCATGCAAAATAATGGCTTCCACTGCGGGATCTTCTTTCGCACGTTCCAATTCACCGATTAGTTCTTGCATCATTTCTAAATGCATCGCATTGGATTTCCCCCTGTCGAGCCCTACATAAGCGATGTGTTCGTTGGTCTGTGCTTTGATAAATTCGCCCATAACATTCTTTTGTGCTATTTTATGGAAAATTACGTAAAAAACCATCAATATTATAAATAACCAGGTCGAACTTTTTAAAATAGCACATTATGGCAGAATTAACAAACGATCAAAAAGGAGGCGGTAAAGAACGCAGGAGTATTCGAAACAGACCCATGCCTAAAGTAGACTTGACAGCAATGGT
The DNA here is from genome assembly GCF_014692515.1 of Sphingobacterium micropteri. Taxonomy (GTDB): domain Bacteria; phylum Bacteroidota; class Bacteroidia; order Sphingobacteriales; family Sphingobacteriaceae; genus Sphingobacterium; species Sphingobacterium micropteri. Next base: position 160,083 of record NZ_JACOIK010000007.1, read on the forward strand.
TGATTTAGCGTTCCTCTTGATTACTTTTTTTATGCTCACTACCTCGCTGAATACGCCCCATCAACTGGATATCGCCATGCCGGATAAAAATAAAGGCTCTATAACGGCGCCGATTTTGCTGAGTGAAGATCGGGTGTTGAACCTTCTGTTAGGCGAGAACAATGAATTAACATACTACCGGGGTACAGCCGACTCGCCGAAGTCTAGTCCACAAAAAGTAGCATATGGAAAGCTGGGTTTAGGAGAGCTGCTAGCGAAGACGGCTTTTGATGTGAAACAAGCGACGAACGGACAGGATATTATTGTGCTGATTAAACCAGGTGAAGGGTCGATAGCGCGAAATCTTGTGGACGCAGTAGATGCTGTACAACGCGCAGCAATTGGTCGCTATATGATTACGAAGATTAGCGATGTGGAAAAAGCGATGATGTGACAATAGCGATCTGCAATAAATATATTTTCTTATTGCAGATTGCTATAATACTATTTTTATTGGACATCAACGGTTAACGTTTGTCGCCCTAATCGTCCATTAAAATCTAGTCCTTCGATTGTTATAAGATATTTACCAGCTTCATCGGAAGTATAAAAATCAAAAGCCGCTTTACCATGCTCATCTGTTACAATATTGGGTTCCCAATGGATAGTAGTCCGTAAATCTTGATTAAGTGTTGTTTCAGAATTAGGCTCATATAGGGGTTTGTAAAATGTTTTCTGGATATGGAAACCTTTTGGTTGTACTGTTGCGATACCTTTGGGGGTATAGTTGCTTCGCATAGCATCAGCCCCCGATTTTGAGGTAATGATGATAAGGCCGTTCCCTCCGTAAGAACCATAGATGGCGGTATAATTTACATTGCGTAATACTTCTACACTTTGCACATCCATGGGGTTGATCATCGATAACATATCGTTTTCAACATACATTCCATCTAGTATAACTTGCATTTCGCCGCCCCCGCGTGTGGTGTATGGAATGCCATTTCGAAACATTACGCCCATTAAACGTCCATTTAGACACATTTCTAACGTCGTGCACGTTTCCAAATCCTCTGCTGAAATTACTTGATCGGCATTACCCGGACCATTCAGGTTTGCGGAACGTTCAGAGGCTTTATGTCGTGGTCGCTGAGCTGTTACAATAACTTCTTGGATAGCGATAGATTTTTCCATAAGACCTTGTGCTTCCAATCCCGAGAAATATTTCTTGCTGTGAATAAGTTCGTCTACGAAAGTGGCATTTACGTTATTCTGTTCGCCGGGAGCATTTTTGTTAGGGCCTATGCTAGGTGACGTTTCTTCGGGAACAATAATGTCGATGTTATTCCTTCCTTTTTCGTCTTTCGCGGTTACCAGGAATTTAATGCTATCTGGGAAAAATAAGTTATTGAATTCGAAATAACCTTCTTCATTAGCTACTGTATCGATAAATTCCATAAAATTGTGGGTAGGTACCAAGACCATGTTCGCTTTTGGGGCAGGTGCCTTTCGCCCGAGTTTTCGGGCTTGCCCCTTAATAGATATGCTCTTCTCGGGAGGAAAAATAGGGTCACTTATGCCAAATGAAGGTGTTATATCTATTTTCCGCCAACCTTGTGTCAGCAGTAGATTGTCTATATCATTGATTTTTATTTCTCCATCGAAATAATAGCCAGGGGTCTCTATATATCCCTTTATATCTGCACTCATTAGCAGCGACGATAGGATATTGGAGGCTACGTTCGAACTATCTTTTAATTTGGAACTGTTGACTACGGAAGCGGATAAGATGCTGTTTCGTATGCTATCTGATGGATTTCCTGTTTCAAGTGATACGGTTATTTTTTTTCTTTTAGTACTCGTTGGTGTGTCGATATTTGCTGTTAGGGGTAACGCTTTCTTTTCATTATAGATGAAGACAGGCCTTTCTATCACGGGTTCTAGGGTGCTATTTAGGATACTGATGGTTATTATACCGTTGGGTAAATCGGTTTTCGGCACAGAAAAGATAAGTTCCGGTTTGGATGCGGGCTGTTTCGATGCGTAGTAAACATTGCCCATATACTGTGCTACAAAATAGATTTCGCTTCCATCTTGTTTGTCAGGGCTTACGCCTACTTGTGCGAATAATTTATCGCTATTCCCATTGTTCATTTGAATATTATAGCCGGAGATAACCGGTTTAGGAAGTTCAGTTTTTACCGTGGTTCCATCATCAAATGTAGTATATGCGACCATCGGTTCGGTACTAGGGATAAATAATGGAACTGAGCCCATACCCAAAGTGTTCGTCTTAATGGTTGCTGCCGTGTCGCCGGTCGCTGTTAGCATGATGGTTTGGCTTGCAATACCGAGACCATCGGGTTTTAGTGTTTTGATGGCAATTTTATTAACACTGCCTACTAGTAGGTTCCCTCCCTCTGGGAAAAACTGAATGTTGTTTTTTAAAACGGTAGCTTTTGGTAGCTTAAAGATTTTTTTAACTTGTGCTTTGGCTTTATTCGAAAAGCTGATAAGAAGCTTAGATTCAGTATATTCATCTTTAAAGGGAATCTCAAGCTGTCCCTGGTCGTCTGTTTTAACACGTCCCCGTTTGAGATTTTTACCTGTTGGAGAAATAATCTCGTATCGTATAGTTTCCGCTGTCAACGGATCGCCCTGAATATCTTGTAATTGGATGGTATAGTTGTTATTGTCGAGGTAGGAACGGGAAAGGACATTGTCTAATCTACCGTTGCTAACCTGTATATTCTCGTTAAAGAAATAAATAGCGCTATCGTTACGCATCCAGTTTGTATAAGCCCGAATACGGTATGTCCCTTCAATCAATGTGTCGGCTAATGTAATATCGCCTATACCGAAGCCTGTTATTATGGGAATTCGTATACTGGAGACCACATCCTCCTTTGGGCTGATAAGCTCTACGTATGCAATATTGCTAATATTAGATAACAGATTATCTACCCCTACGGTAGTATAGGTTTTGAACCAAATAGATTCTCCTGCAGTATAAGTACGTTTATCGATATGGAGATAGAGCTTTTCAATAGGGTGTACGTCTTGATATGCGTTGATTTTAGCTAGAAGACCTTGTAAATCTTGTGCTTTTATACTAGCTGTTGCTAATGTAAGAAAGCACAATAAAAGAAGTCTTTTCATGTTCATAAGAGGTGAAATTTGGATTTAAATTACGAAAAAATCAGGATACCACATTAATTTTTTGTTGATTATTAATCAACATCGGTATCTTTGTCGATATGAATATCTTAATTATCGGTTCCGGCGGCAGGGAATCTGCCTTTGCGTACAAATTATCGAAAAGTCCAAAATTGAATCAACTGTTTATTGCTCCGGGGAATGCCGGAACGAGCCAGTATGGGCAAAATGTAAACTTGAAAGTCACCGATTTTAGTGGCATAGCATCTTTTGCAATTGAAAATGCGGTCGACATGATTCTCGTAGGACCGGAGGAACCACTAGTGAAAGGTATTCACGATTATTTTTTAAACCGCGAAGACGTTAAGCATATACCGGTCATTGGCCCTCAACAAAAAGGGGCACAATTAGAAGGCTCCAAAGATTTTTCAAAGGAATTTATGGCGCGCCATGAAATCCCGACGGCCGCTTATAAGTCTTTTGATAAATCGAATCTGGAAGCTGGATTAGCTTATCTAGAGACGCAGAAATTGCCGATTGTTCTGAAAGCTGATGGTCTAGCTGCTGGAAAAGGCGTTTTGATTTGTGAGACGCTGGAAGACGCTAAAGCGGAACTAAAGGCGATGATTGCTGATGCAAAATTTGGTGATGCTAGCTCGGTAGTGGTTATCGAGGAGTTTTTAAAAGGAATAGAGCTTTCCGTTTTCGTACTAACAGATGGTGAATCTTATAAAGTACTACCTTCTGCTAAGGATTATAAGCGTATCGGAGAGGGGGATACGGGACTGAATACGGGGGGGATGGGATCGATATCTCCTGTCCCTTTTGCGGACGAGACTTTTCTGTCTAAAGTAGAAGAGCACATTATTAAGCCGACAATTGAGGGGTTAAAGAAAGACGATATTCCATATAAAGGATTCATTTTTATTGGTTTGATGAATGTAGATGGGGAGCCTTATGTTATCGAATACAATGTCCGGATGGGTGATCCCGAAACGGAATCTGTATTGCCGAGGATTGAATCTGATTTAGTTGATTTATTGGAAGGTGTAGCAAAAGGTGATTTAGGTTCTCGGAATTATACTGTTAGTTCCAAAACAGCTGTAACCGTGGTATTGGTTTCCGGAGGTTATCCGGGCGACTACGAATCGGGAATAGAAATTAATAATATCGAAAATGTAGAAGATTCTATTGTGTTTCACGCAGGAACGAAAGAGGTTGATGGGAAGGTAGTCACCGCCGGCGGTCGTGTGCTTGCTGTAACAACCCTTCAAGATAATCTGTTTGATGCACTTCAACAAGCTACGGCTGATGCCGGAAGGATCTTTTTTGAACGCATGTATTTCCGAAAAGATATCGGGTTTGACTTGATTTAAAGGATCAATAATTTTGGGCTATTATAACAATGATAAAAATATTATAGATATTCTATTTTAGATTTATTTTTTGGGAAAAATAACCTTTTCAGATTCAAGGTATTATAAAATAGGATGTGAAAATGTTTTGGTGATTTGAATATTGATCTTATATTTGCGTCACCAAAAAAATAATGGCCCGTTCGTCTAGGGGTTAGGACGCAAGATTTTCATTCTTGAAACAGGGGTTCGATTCCCCTACGGGCTACACAAAACAAAGAAAGTTGGTTTAAAAGGATACTACTTTAAACCAACTTTTTTTATACCTAAAACATTCATATCTTTGCAGATACAAACATCTAAATAAGACGAAATGTAAAATATTCTTTCAGATAAATCAAGAACGACTACAGCTAAACGCTTTGTTGTATTGTTTAATTTTTAATGAAAGAATTTATGTTGAGCTTACAAAGCATTTCGTATACACATCCCAATAAAGACATACTGTTTAGCAACATTAGCTTTACAGTAAAAAATCACGATAAAATTTCCTTAGTCGGTAACAACGGGATAGGAAAATCCACTTTACTGAAAATTATTGCAAACGAATTGATCCCATCAAATGGACAGGTAAACGTCGAATCCGAGCCGTATTATATTCCGCAAATTTTCGGACAATACAATCATTTAACGATAGCGCAAGCATTGCGAATTGAGGACAAATTGAACGCGTTAAAGGAAATTTTAGCCGGTAGTATGAAGGAAGAAAATTTCAATTTACTGAATGACGATTGGACAATAGAAGATCGCTGCAGCGAAAGCCTGAACTATTGGCAACTAGCGGAATTGGACTTATCGCAAAAAATGGAAACGCTTAGTGGAGGGCAAAAAACAAAAGTTTTTCTTGCCGGTATCTTCATTCATCAGCCTGAATTGATCCTATTGGATGAACCGAGCAATCATCTGGATATCTCAAGTCGGCAACTTTTATACGATTTTATTCAATCCACCAAAAGCACGCTAATTGTGGTGAGTCACGACAGGAAATTATTAAATCTATTGGATACAGTTGGCGAATTAAGCAAGCATGGAATTAAGATTTATGGAGGTAATTATGACTTTTATGAAGAACAGAAACAAATCGAAAACAATGCATTAAACCAACACATTCAAAACAAAGAAAAAGCATTGCGAAAAGCCGAAGGAAAAGAACGGGAGACATTGGAACGGCAGCAAAAATTGGATAGTCGAGGGAAGGGCAAACAAGAAAAATCAGGTGTCGCCCGAATCATGATGAATACATTACGAAACAATGCAGAAAATAGCACATCAAGACTCAAGAGCATACATGCGGAAAAGACTGGTAATATTACACAAGAATTGCAAGGCTTACGTGCTGCGTTGCCCGACATGGATAAGATGAAATTTGGTATTGATAATTCGCGACTGCATAACGGTAAAATTCTGTTTACAGCGACAAGTATCAATTTTGCCTATAACACTAATTTGCTTTGGAAAGAAAGCTTGAGTTTTCAAATTACAAGTGGTGAACGGATTGCATTAAGAGGGCAAAACGGTTCGGGAAAAACAACTTTAATCAGGTTGATTTCGGGGAACTTAGAACCACAAACAGGCTCGGTTTATAGGGCAGAAAATAAATCAGTTTACATTGATCAGGATTATTCTTTGTTAGATAATACACTGAAAGTTTATGAGCAAGCTCAGCAATTCAATAATTCCGCATGGCAAGAACATGAAATTAAAATACGGCTTAATCGTTTTCTGTTTACCAAAGAAGATTGGAGCAAATCTTGTAATGCATTGAGTGGTGGCGAAAGAATGCGCTTAATGCTTTGTTGTCTAACCATTGACAGGACGTCGCCAGACATTATTATATTTGATGAGCCGACAAACAATCTAGATATGCAGAATGTTAAAATTTTGACGACAGCAATAAATGAATATCGAGGAACAATCATCGTGGTGTCGCACGATGAAATTTTTTTGGAGCAGATAAACGTTGAACGGACGATTGAACTCTGACAAAAGCTAAAGCGATAATGGAAACTTTCATGCAGCTTGCTAAGTAATTAAGATGACTGACACTAATTTTTTCGTATATTAGTACTATCGATATGTAGATCTAAAAGGTTTTGGAGACTTATATATCGGAAGGATTGACAATTATAAATAACCGTTTAGTGTAATTATTGTGACTAATACCTATTTCGATAAAAGTAAAATGACAACACTATGCAAGAGAAAAAATCAAAACTGACAAGACAGACCGGTGCACCCGTTCCTGACAATCAGAATGCACAAACAGCTGGTCCTAGGGGACCATTATTAATGCAGGATTTTTGGTTTCTGGAGAAAATGGCAAATTTCGATCGGGAGGTCATTCCTGAGAGGCGGATGCATGCCAAAGGTTCTGGTGCTTTTGGAACTTTTACCGTCACACATGATATAACCCAATATAGCAAGGCGGATATATTCAGTGACATTGGCAAGCAGACGGAGATGTTTGCTCGATTTTCAACAGTTGCCGGTGAAAGAGGAGCAGCCGATGCGGAGAGAGACATTCGGGGATTTGCCCTTAAATTTTACACGGAAGAAGGTATTTGGGACTTGGTAGGAAATAATACACCTGTTTTTTTCTTCCGTGATCCGATGAAATTTCCAGATCTGAACCATGCCGTCAAACGCGATCCAAAAACTAATCTACGCAGCCCAAATAATAATTGGGATTTTTGGACATTGCTTCCCGAATCACTCCACCAAGTGACCATTGTGATGAGCGATCGCGGTATTCCTAAAGGTTACAGGCATATGCACGGATTTGGTAGCCATACCTATAGCTTTATCAACAAAGATAATGTGCGGCATTGGGTGAAATTCCATTTTAGAACACAACAAGGAATAGATAATCTCTCAGATGAGGAAGCGGCAAGCATCGTCGGCTATGATAGGGAATCGTCTCAACGAGATCTTTTTGATGCGATAGAACGAAAAGATTTTCCAAAGTGGAAAATGTTTATACAGATCATGACCGAAGAACAGGCTAAAACATACCGTTTTCATCCGTTCGACCTCACAAAGGTCTGGTCAAAGAAAGATTTTCCATTAATTCCTGTCGGTGAGTTCGAATTGAACCGTAATCCAGATAACTACTTTCAGGATGTAGAACAGGCCGCATTTAATCCGACAAATATTGTTCCGGGCATTGGTTTCTCGCCGGACAAGATGCTTCAGGGAAGATTATTCTCCTATGGTGATGCACAGCGGTATAGGCTAGGTGTGAACCACTACCAGATTCCGGTCAACAAACCGCGTTGCCCCTATCATGCGTATCACCGTGATGGCGCTATGCGTGTAGATGGCAATTATGGGGACGCGATACATTACAATCCCAATAGCTATGGGGAATGGCAGGAACAGCCTGAAAGTAAGGAACCACCTCTTGAATTAGAGGGGACAGCTTATGCGCACAATTTTAGGGATGATGACGAAGACTACTACACGCAACCGGGAGATCTCTTCCGTATCATCAAAGCGGATGGAAAAGCTGATATGTTATTTAGAAATACTGCAGCACAGGTAGGGGCTGCAGAAAAGTTCATACAGATACGTCATATTCGCAACTGTTATAAGGCAGACCCTGAATATGGTGAAGGTGTAGCGTCAGCGTTGGGCTTGACCATGGAAGACGTTAACAGTTTTGATATGTCTCCTTATGACAGATGGGCTCCACGACCAACCAGCAGATAAGTATAAGCATAAGAAAAATTCTAAAATTGAAATCCCGATATGGTCACATGTCGGGATTTATTTTTTATTATCTTTTGTGGATCTATCCGTTTAACAAAACATTTTATAGAGCTTATAGGTTCATGGAGAAAATGACATGGATCAATGGGTAATAGATTGACTAAACAGAAGTTCCTGTCACGTCTGCTGCGTCAATTATGAATAATTTATATATGGAAAAAGATGAATTATATATCGGATGTTCAAGTTATGCTACGGCATCTTGGAAAACAGTATTTTATCCAGAAGATCTACCTAAAAAAAAGTGGTTTGATTACTATTCCAAACACTTTAATACCTATGAATTTAATGGGACATTTTACAGATTCCCGACTGTAGAAAATCTGTTATTATGGCATGATAAAGTTGCTGACGACTTTAAATTCAGCGTTAAAGTTCCTAAAACAATCACACATATTAAAAGACTAGAACAGTGTGATGAAGAAATAGAAGAATTTTATTTAGTATGCAAAGAAGGGTTTAAAAATAAATTATCCTGTATTCTCTGGCAGCTGCCACCGAGCTTTAGCTTTACCAAAGATAGATTGAGGTCAATTGTACGCGTGATGAACCCAAACTTTAAAAATGTCGTTGAATTCAGGCATGAAAGCTGGTGGCGACGTGATGTGATAACGAAGTTGAGTGAAAATCATATCACTTTTTGTAATGTGAATTATCCTCAATTACCTACTTCCATCGAACAAAGTACTTCAATTGGCTATATACGTATGCATGGCAATCCGAGATTATTTTATTCAGAATATACCAAAGAAGAGATCGAAACACTCTATCAAAAGTTAAATAATATGAGATTCAAAGAAGTTTATATTTATTTCAACAATACCGCATCTACAGCTGCCATAATAAACGCATTACAACTAAGCAGATTTGCCAGACAACATCAAAAAGAATAATTTCTTTATAGGTTGGTTGGATTCAATTAGAAAAGCGGTGGTTGAAATAAAGACAAAAAATTAACATAATAGTAATTGTTTATTCACATGTAATTCCTTAATTTACATTAGTATATAAGTTTATTTCTGTTATGAAAGCGATTGTTTATTTTTTCCAGAAAATGTTCACGCGGTTATTTCTAGCCCAGTTCTCTTCTTTTTATTCACCCATGCGGTCTCCTAAATCGTGATGCGTATAGAAAGAGAAAGGTTGGATGTTGTTGAATAAAGATACGTTTGGCGAAGATTTTAGTTGGGGTGTTTCGACTGCGGCATATCAGATTGAAGGTGCACATAATCAAGATGGCAAAGGACCATCGATCTGGGATGTTTTTGTCACCAAAAAGAACAAAATATTTCAATGTCATCATGGAGATATCGCCTGTGATTTTTATAATCGTTATATAGACGACCTCTATTTGATGCATAAGCTTAATATTCGGCATTACCGATTTTCGATTTCATGGAGCCGTATTCTTCCAAACGGCATTGGGGAGATAAACCAAAAAGGAATTGATTTCTATAACCGGCTTATTGACCTTTCCCTGGAGCTTGGGATAACACCTTGGGTGACCCTCTACCATTGGGATCTTCCCTATGCGCTAGAGTTAAAAGGGGGGTGGGTAAACCGTGATATCAGGGATTGGTTTGGTAACTATGTGTCCATTTGTGTTAAGAATTTTGGCGATCGTGTGAAAAACTGGATGGTATTAAATGAGCCACTTGTATTTACCGGTGCGGGTTACTTCTTTGGGGTGCATGCTCCGGGTAGGAAGGGCTTGAATAATTTCCTGGCAGCTACACACCATGCAGCACTGGCGCAGGCATACGGAGGAAAAGTTATTAAGTCCATACAACGCGACAGCTATGTAGGCACGACGTTTTCTTGTTCGCATGTCGAGCCCTTTCGTATGCGGGAGAAGGATATACTTGCGACAAAAAGAGTAGATGCCTTGCTCAATCGCCTGTTTATTGAGCCGTTACTGGGCAAAGGATATCCAACGCGTGACCTTAAGATACTCCATAGAATAGAGAAGTACATGCAGCCGGGTGACGAACGGGATTTGAAGTTCGATATGGATTTTATTGGCGTGCAGAATTATACCCGTGAGGTGATTCAGTATACGCCATTTGTTCCCTTGTTGAAGGCAAAGATCGTGCATGCAAAAAAACGTAAGGTAGAAATGACGGCAATGAATTGGGAGGTTTATCCCGAGTCGATCTATCATATTTTGAAGAAATTCAATGCCTACGAAAATATCCCTCCCATCATTATTACCGAAAATGGAGCAGCCTTTCCGGACGAGGTGCAAGATGGTCGTGTAGATGATCCCAAAAGAACCGCTTATTTACAGAAAACTATAGCACAGGTATGGCGTGCAAAGCAGGAAGGCGTAAAAATAAAAGGGTATTTCGTATGGACCTTTCTCGATAACTTTGAATGGGCAGAAGGATATCACCCGAGGTTTGGATTGGTGTATGTCGATTTTCCAACGCAGCAGCGTATTATAAAAACTTCCGGACATTGGTATGCAGATTTCCTTTCCACGCGCTAAGCTCTTTAACGAACATCACTTGTACATCACTTCAACTTTATTTAAGTTTGCCAATAGCAATATCCTAAGATCAATAATATGATGACGTATTTATGTGTCAATTTAAGTAGGTGTGTAATCGGCTTGTGGTTGGTGTTTTTTAGCTCGTTATTAAAAGGTCAGGAAACAATTGTAACCTATGTTAAAAAAAACGGAGGATATACAGCGTACAAAGATTCTGCGGTTTATACGAGTATACTGCGTATTGTGCCGAATGAAGCGGGAATGCATGAGCTGAATGACTACTATGTCAATGGAAATCTAAAACGTCATGGGTGGAGCAAAAGTGCCGATCCGAAGCGGTTGCGCTTTGAGGGGCTGGTAGAGACCTACTATGATGATGGGGCTTTGGAAACGGTTGTCCGTTATGCGGATAACCGACGGATTGATACGGCGGAACGATACTATAGAAATGGCGTGTTGAAGGAGCGTGAGGCTTATTTGAAACAGGCGGAAAGAAAGGAGGATTCTCTGCAGGCGGATTTGAACAAGCGGTTGGTTTATTATGCTGACTCTACTGGACGGATTCAAATACAGGATGGAAATGGCTATGCCGAAATCATGACTAATGATGTCGATATAGAACAGGGCCGTTACGTTGATGGACTTCGGGACGGGCGTTGGGAAGGATCTTTTCAAAAAGCAAAATACCGATTCGAAGAATGGTATGAAAATGGAGAAGTGATCCGTGGTATTACCACGGATAGTCTCGGGAAACAATATCCTTATGAACAGCGGGACGTTAATCCGGAATACCCCCAAGGCAGACGGAACCTTATGCAATTTATAGGGCAAAATTACAAATATCCGAAAGAGGCAGTACAGGCAAAAGTAGACGGACAGCTGTTAATTAGTTTTGTAGTCGATAAAACCGGTATGGCGACCGACTTTGAAGTAGTGCATGACCTCGGATATGGAACCGCATCAGCAGCGATTGATGCACTCAGGAAATCCGAACGCTGGTCACCAGGTTACCAGCGCGGTATACCCGTCCGTGTTAAATATACATTTCCTGTCCGGTTGAATCTATCTTTCCGACCAAACCCAAAACCTGCTTCACCATGAGCGATCCTGCATCTGTTTTAACACATCCCGCATTTGTTTATAATAGTGCTTTTGGGGCTTATACAGCTCGACAGCTCGTTGTTGCTCGGCTTCTGCTTCGGCGTAAAAGCCAACACGGTATAACGCTTTGGCGAGAATATGATGGGATTGTCCGCGATTGGGTCTGAGCTCAATCGATTTCTGTAGCCAACGGATAGCATCGAAAAGAACATCTGGATTGTCATCCTTTTTAAAATCTATAAAATTCAACAGCTGGTTTGCCCCATAATTTAGGCTTTGAGCCTGCCTTTCTTTATACCGTTTGCGGTTCCCCTCCATCCATTGCAGGAAAAGGCTATTTTCGGCACTGTCCAGATGCAATGGCTGTCCCCGTCTAGGAATAGCAATCTGTTGATTGTTTGCGAAATCCAATTTGGCAAGCGAATCTGGGGCTATACGATAATAAAAGGTGTTATAATAATTCCTTGCCATTTGGATATAAGCAGAAGTATCCCGAAAGAGTCGTCTATGTTCCATTGGATAGTAACTTTGTCCCATTTGCGCACGCAGGTAATGTGATTGCCACGTTCGCCCCACAAAGTAGCCAAGATTTTGGGAAAGTGTATAATCTTTCTTGTCTAATGCGTCCCGGAAAGTTCGTTGAATAATCCGATTGTTGATCTCCTGCCGTTTTGGTAAGGGCAATGTTGCGTATAGACTATCCACCATTTTGCGATTTGTATAGGCCAATTGATAGGTCTTGCTATTGTATACCGGAGCACAGCTCAATAGAAAGACTACTGTTTCGAAGTTATTCAGTTCTTGTACGGTCAGTTGAGAAACGTAGTCATTTAATACGTGTTGGTCCGTATATTTATCGAACGCTTGGTATTGTTGGAGTAGATTCCTTAACAAAAGTCTGTTGCGGATACCCTTTTGGTATTGCTGTATCAATTTCCCCATGGTTTCTCCCTCGGCTATGGTATTCGCGGAATCAATCAATTTTACCAATGTTTCTTCCTCGTTGATCTGCTTATTGTGCCGAAGTAAAGGATAGCCTTTTTGGTCTGTAAACAGATATATAGGAGTTGTGAGGCGATAGGTCTTATGAAGTGGGTGGTCAATACTGTCCGACTTAAGTCTGACCATACCTGAGGTAAATTGTTCGCTGAGAATATCCTTGGTTTTTTGTGATATAGAGGTGTTAAAAGGAGAGAACTGTTCATTACGTTGGTGAATTATCAGGAACATTGGCTTTTGTTGCTGTTTCGCAAGGCTAAGCAAGCTATCGTAATCCATCTCTTGCGGGAATTTTGGTTGAGCAACGAGTTGGAAGGAAATGAACCAACTTAAGAAGAACAAAAAAATAACTTTAATAGAAGACTGGTCGATCATCTGATAATAGGATTATGGATTGTTGTTTGTTAAGTAAATATAACAGGCTTGGATGATATCTGCAAGTATAGGGTAGCTATGGGGGAAGTTTCCGAATTTCTTCGAGACTATTTACTTTTGCCTTGATAAAAAGTAAATAGTGATATGTACAGTTTCAAAAATGATTACGCAGAGGGTGCACATCCCAATATTCTCCATAAGCTTATAGAAACCAATTTGGTACAGCAAATGGGCTATGGCGAAGACGGATATTCTGTAGAGGCAAAGGAAATACTTCGCCAGAAGATACAAAATCACGATGCAGCCATCTATTTTGTTTCGGGGGGCACACAAACGAATCTAATCGTCATATCATCTCTGTTACGGCCGCACGAAGCGGTTATTAGTGCCGAGACAGGACATATCTACGCCAATGAGGCGGGAGCAATCGAGGCTACTGGACATCGGGTAATCACTGTTGAAACGAAAGATGGTAAACTGAAACCTGATGGTATTGAAAATATATTACAAGCGTACTCCCTTAGGCCTCATGTTGTGAAGCCTAAATTAGTGTACATCTCCAATTCGACTGAAATAGGAACAATTTATACCAAATCAGAAATAGAACGATTATCGATTTACTGCAAATCCAAAGAATTATATCTATTTCTGGATGGTGCAAGATTAGGGCATGCGTTGACAGCAAAGAACAATGACTTGACCTTATCCGATATTTCTCATTTTACAGATGTTTTTTATATCGGAGGGACGAAGAATGGAGCTTTATTGGGCGAAGCTGTTATCTTTAATAGAGCTGATCTTGCAACAGATTTTGATTATATGTTGAAGCAGAAAGGAGCACTGTTAGCCAAAGGACGCTTATTAGGTCTCCAATTCCTAGAACTGTTTAGAGATGATTTATACTTTTCGTTGGCAAAACACGCCAATGAAATGGCAATGAAAATAGCCCGTGCGATAGAAGCACAAGGTTATTCTTTTCTTACGCCACCGCACACAAACCAGATTTTCCCTATTCTTCCCAAAGCAGTGATTGACGAACTCATGCAACAATATGATTTTTACGAATGGGAAGCTGTTGATGAGCAGCGATCTGTTGTTCGAATCATTACATCGTGGGCTACAAACGAAAATATAGTGGATACGTTTATTGATAGTCTGAAAGGAATAACAAATTAATTTTGTCACAAAATTATCCTATCACAGCTTAATAGGATGGATTTTTAATGTGCTAGAACTTTTTCAAAGGCTTTTCTAGGTGCTCCTCGAAAAATGACCTCCCCACAATAGGTATAGCCCAATTTTTTGAATATATTGAGCATGCCTGGATTATCAAAGTTCGTGTCAGCTTTAACACTGTATATGCTATGTTTTCGCGCGAAATCTTCGATATGCAGTAGCATTTTTTGCGCCAATCCCTTACCTAAATAATTTTCGGAAATAGCCACTCGATGGTAAACAACGAAATCACCTTCCGTTAACCATTTTCCGCTCAAATTGGCGTACTCCGGCTCGTCATTTATCAATATTGCACAATAACCCACGATGGTATTGCCATCTATTAATACGTAGCCGTTTCCCTTTTCTATATCTGCTTTGATCGCGGACGGATTCGGATAACCATCTTGCCATTGATTACTTCCATCTTCTTTTCTCCGTTGTATGGCGCGTGCTAAGATTTCCCAGATTTGGGACGCGTCTACTTGTTGTGCCTGTCTAAAAGAATATTCCATTTTTTACAATACGAATTTACGCTATTTATTACAAACAAATAACATGGTCTCTTTTAATAATCACTAAATTTAAAAATGGTACATAATTCAATGTATCGCTATCCGTCGATTGGCGGATTTGCCTTTTGCGTATGAACAATAAATAATATAATATGGACAAAGTAACAATTAAAAACACCGATTTAGAAATAGCACCTGTTAACTTTGGCGGCAACGTTTTAGGTTGGACATTAGACGAACAAGCATCTTTTGATATATTGGATAAGTTTACTGCTGCCGGTTTCAACTTTATCGATACTGCGGATACCTATGCCTGGTGGGTAAATGGAACCGGAGGACAATCCGAGGAAATTATTGGCAAATGGCTGAAAAGCCGTGGCAATCGAAACCAAGTCGTGATTGCCACAAAAGTAGGTTCGGAAACGAAGGAACATGGGTTTGACATCAGCAAAAAACACATCTTAAAGTCTGCCGATGAATCATTGAGACGATTAGGAGTCGATTGTATTGATTTATACTATACCCATTTTGATGATCATGTCACATCGATAGAGGAAACGCTGTCTGCTTATGATACATTAATTAAAGCTGGCAAAGTCCGCTACATTGCGGCATCCAACCTTTCTCCGGGTCGACTTACCGAGAGTTTTGAGATTGCGGAGAAAAATGGTTTGCCGAAATATGTCGCTTTGCAACCGCATTATAATTTGGTGGAACGTACAGCCTTTGAAACCGATTATGCAGATTTAGTGGAACAGTATAATCTAAGCGTTTTCCCATATTGGTCATTGGCAGCTGGATTTCTGACAGGAAAATACCGAACGGAGGAGGATTTTAATAAAACGATCCGCGGTGGTAGTGTTAAAAAATATTTCGATGATAGAGGGAAAGCTGTTTTGAAAGCATTGGATACCGTTGCGGAGAAACATAGTGCAAAACAAGCTACCGTAGCGCTAGCTTGGCTATTAGCAAATCCGCTGATTACAGCACCTATCGTAAGTGCAACTAGTGAGAGCCAACTGCAGACCCTGTTTGCTGCGCCTGAGCTGAAATTGGATGCCGAGGATTTGGCAATATTGGACGAGGCTAGTAAATAGCATATAGACCCCAGTTTTATTTGGGGTCTTCTACCACCATGCTGCTACGGGCAAAGCATAGTAAGCCGTATCCGGCTCAGCCTGCCAAGGAGCTTGATGGAAGTGCCAGCATTTTTCAATCTTGTAATGGTTTTTTGTAATGTCTTGTTCTCCCCATTGATAGCCCACCTTATATGCCTTGTCGCCATCAGTTATCGTACCAAATATGGTAGGATAGGAAGACCCTGAAACACCGTTGGTATATTGGATAGCCTTTTCCAGTGTCAGTTTTGTTCCTGCTGGAAATATTTTAATCTCGGTGACGTCACCAATTTCTTTTTGTTCACGGATATATTCCCATCGAGGATGCAGACTGTCCAGTAAAACGTATGGATATTTGCTATTCGGATTCATCTTTATTTTTTCTTCGAATACGACAGTTTCCTCATCGAGCGTAACGGTGTTTCCTACCCATTCCTTAAAAGGATCGTATTTATCCAAGTTGGTAGATTTGGTTTTTATCGTAGCATAAAGGAAAAAGGCAAATAGTCCGATGCAGCCAACAATGACCAGCGTGATGATACCCATAATTTTCTTTGCTGTCATGGTGATTTATAAAATGATTACCATCTTTTATTTCTTATCCGTGATATATATCTCTGTCAATCCATCGTCTGATAAGAAACGTATGTTATAACCTGTTTGTTCTGTTAGTTTCACCGGAGGCATGCTTTCCGTTTCAAAATCTGTACTATTAAGCTGTTCTTTTGGCTTATGCCCTTTGTTCATTTCGGTCGATTTTGCGATGTGATAAATGTCTCCTTCAACTTGAAGGACTTTAAACCAGCCAAAACGCCCTTCCATCCCCAGAGGATTTCCTTTTTCTTTATAGATCTCGTAACGGCCAAAGTAGATATCGCCTTCCGCGGGTGCCTGTTCCATAGCAACATACGTAGCTGATTTAGGTAAAGGAGGTTTCAGTTCATTATAAACAATCATGCCGAATACGCCGGTCATGAGGAGGACAAATATCCATCCGATAATGGTGATCTTGAAGATATAGGGAGGCCGGGGAGCTTCTAATGCTTTTTCCTTATAGAACGCTTTCATTTCCGGTGTCCATAAGCGTTTTGGAATCTTTTTATTTTCTATTTTATCCCAATATTCACCATAGGTTTTTTTGGAATTTACGATGTAAAGTGCTGTGCGTATTTTATTACGATAAATGCCCAATACCATAACGTTCCCCGGAGCTTTAGGATTTTGCAGTTTGTCTGTATGATGAGCGCTTTGTTCTATTTTATCAATGGCTATAAACATAATTTATCTTATTAAAGGGGCGTGTTGTTGTAGCAATGCTTGTCGTTCTGTATTAAATACATTGGTCTCCGTTGTCGAAACATTCATTACTCCTTGGAGCTATCTAAAAACGGAAACTGGTCTTCAAATAATTTGCCGATTAAAGGTAAGGGCTTTCGGACTTCATTTGCGGCATTGATAATGCCGAATATCATCAAAATTAAGAATACTACGCTTATCAAACTAAGAGGAGTGCTTAATGTGGGCACAAGCATAATGATGATGTTTAACATTAAATTTACAAGAGTAGCGACGACTAAAAGGCCTAATCCTTGTCGGAGATGATAAGTGCTTAAACTATCTCTTTTTTGCTTTCCGCCGAAGTAAGCAACTAACCATAAAATGCCTAGATAACTCAGAATAGATTGTGTTTTTGAACTCATAATAATAACCTTTAGAAATGTGAAGTGAAGTTCAATATAAAATGTCAAAACCTATGCCTATAATGCTTAACAAAGCGTCTACGGGTATATTTTGCGTATATACAAAGCATCTACATTTTTTGTATGTTTCTGTTTTTCAGTATGTTGTTTTTTTTGTTTCTGTTGGTGATCATTTCCAATACGTTATTTTTTATTAATCTTACGTTAATTAATAATGTATTTTTGTTTATCTCAATTATGTAGATATTATAGCTAAATAAATAATGGATTTAAAGATTTGTTTGTTGGTTGCTATTTCCATAGTATGTCATTCGATTGTCCGGGGACAGCATATTCGTACGTCCACGCAGGAGGTCTTGGATAAGGTAGAACAATTGCAACTACAAAATAGACCACAGGAAATACCGGTAATTTTAGAAGACGCTATACAATCAACACAATCAGCGGATGATCTTGCTTATTTGTATGCATATAAAAGCAGCTATTACATTTCTCAGGACAGCCTTCTAATCGGTAAGAAGTTTTTGGATCTAAGTCTTGAAAATGCCGGTAAATCAAAAAAAGGTACATCCAAAGCTATTGCCTATAGAGCCAAAGCATTTTTTAACAATAGGTTGAATTTACCTGATTCCGTCATAAAGGACGCACTAACAGGATTGAAATATGTGGAAAGCAGCTCGGATGATCCGGTCACGAAATGCGGTCTTAATTATTTGCTTTACGGTGCCTATAGCAAGTGGGATGATGGAGAAAAGATGGAAAAGTATATTCGAGCTAGTGCGAAATATGCGCTTGAGGCTGAAAATGTAAATCTTCAGGCAAATGCTGCCAATGGCATTTCCAGTATGTATCAAGCACGTTATCGGAAAACACCAGAAAGAAATCTCATAGATAGTTCCTTTATTTACCTCAACAAGTCGTTTGCGCTTCACCAAAAGAATCCCGACAAAGTAAGTGGAAATACCTTCGCGATCACGTGTATTAATCTTGCGAATTATTATCTGGAGTTTTCTACCGAAGAAGGAGAAGTAAAAAAACAAAAGGCATTTGAATATTTAGATTATGCGGAGCATAAACTGGAAAAGAAGGAAGCGCTGGATGATATGCTGGTCAATATACTCGGTATTAGAAGTAGTTTTGCGCAGCGAGATGGGGATCTGAAGAAGGCCGAACAGTATCTATTAAAAGGTTTAGGTCTACTGAGAAGTGATAATAGAAATCACTACAAACTGGAGTATGCTGTAAACAAGGATCTGAAAGAGATCGCATTAAAAAACAATGACCTAAAAAGCGCGTTGGCATACCAACAAAGGACCGAGGACTTACTAAGGAAGTCTTTTGACGAACAGCAACTTTTCAATGCCCAGAAATTAGAAGTACAATACGAAACAGAGAAAAAAGATCAGCAGTTGAAACTATTAAGGGAGCGGGAGGAATTCCGTAAGAAACAAAACTATCTGTATGGCGGTATTGCCGTAGCCTTGTTATTCGGAATAATTTTTATGTTTTCTTCCTACCATTTTAAATTAAAGTATTCTATCGAAAGAGAAAAGAAACTCGCTAAAGAAAAGGAAGATGCGGATCATCAAGCAGCATTACAACTTAAAATCGAAAGAGAAGAACAGGCGAGACTAAAGGCTGAGCAGGAACTGTCCGATTTAAAACGTCAGCAATTGGAGAAGGAGGCACTGGCAAATTCCCTGATCATAGATCATAAAAATGAAATGCTTAAACAAATTCAAGGGAAGATTCAAGGCGGTGGCGAGGCTGGAGATATTCAGAAATTGCTGAAAGAAGAAATGTTGTTGCGAGCAGACTTTGAGGATGTTAAAATGCAAATACAGCAGCTCCATCCAACTTTTTTCAACCAATTAACGGAAAAGGCAGTCCAAAAACTGACATCGCTCGATTTAAAATATTGTGCTTATATATATCTGCAAATGACTACAAAGCAAATCGCACAGGCACTGCATGTGGAACCGCAAAGTGTAAGGATGTTTAAATATCGACTAAAACAAAAATTTGAGTTGGGTAAGGATGTTGATTTGGAAAAGTTTTTGATTGATTTAACCGCGTCCATATAGCTCTTTGCACCGAACTATACTAATCTTTTCCTATACCCCGTTGGTGTGATTCCTTTAAAATTTTTAAAATGCCGATAGAAATTGGACGTATTTTCAAAACCACTTTCTACCGCAATATGTTGCATTGTCAGATCGGAATCGATAATAAGCCTGCAAGCGTGATTCAAGCGAACCTCGGTTAGAAAATCAAAATAGGACTTGTTGGTAATCATCTTGAAGTAGCGACAGAAGGATGTGCTGCTTAAATTGCATAATATGGACACATCTTCTATGGATATCTTTTCCCTAAAATTTGTTAACGTATGAGAGAATACCTTATCCATGCGGCTTTCATCAATCTTGTTCAGCTTGTTATAGGCAAAGCTGCTGGATAATGTTTCGTATTCTTCACTGGTAGCGAGTACACGGAATATCGCAAAAAGATAAATTAGTTTTTCCAGACCATTGGTATACTGCATGGCCGCCATTAATTCCTTGATTCGCTCTTTCGTGTCTCCGTGAATGATCAGTCCATTTTTCGATAGTTGCAATAATTTTAATATTTCCTGCGTCTCCGAAACGGTCAAAAACTCTTTGCCAAAACATTCCGGATGAAAATGTAATACGAGCGCCTCCACATGGTTTTCCCCCTGTTTTATTTCGTTGCATTTCCAAGTGTGTGGAAGATTAGAACCTAGTAAAACCATATCGTCTTCGCCAAAATGGTCGATATGGTCACCAATAAATCGCACACCTTCTCCTTTGATAAGATAATGTAATTCTATTTCGGGATGATAATGCCATATCGTACCAAAATGGGGCAATATATCATGCCTTATACTGAAGGCATTGTTGAATGGTTTCGGAACCTGGTGAAACTTCGCTTTCATCTGGATATCTTTTGTTTTTTATTTGTCAGATGGAGCCTTTGATGATTAAAATAATCATTGCTTATGTGCTAATGATTATTTTAATTATGTCGGGTTCATTACATTATATATTTATAAATGGTGTCATGTAATTTAGCTAAAGTCTCCATTTTATACAAATATGTGATAAAATGTTGGATACTTTGGAAAAATTACGCCATGAAATGGCTGGTTTTCCAATGCATCTTTGTAATACCAAATATAAATCACATGACGACAACAAATAATAATCAAGCTTATTTAGTGTGTAGTGGAGACTTAAGACCTTCAGCAAATATCAAGTGTTGGCCGATGCAACAGCAAATGGAAGAAAAACTCCATATCGCCTTGCAAAAGCTAGGCTGGACGATCAAACGGGCGCATACATACGATGAAGAAAAAGGACATGGTTTTATTGACTATCAGCATGTGGGCATCAAAATCTTTAGAGAAATTGATAAAAAAGCCCCACTTATTGTCGCTGAAAGTGTGTGGCAGTATAGCCATCATGTTCTAGCAGGACTAATTTCCCACGAAGGACCGATCCTGATTGTTGCCAATTGGGATGGTACTTATCCGGGATTGGTAGGCGCGTTGAATCTGACAGGCTCTCTTACAAAAGCGGATGTGCAATATAGTTTTCTTTGGAGTAAGGACTTCACGGATGATTTTTTCATTAACAAACTTCAAGACTGGTTGAACACAGGTGCAGTTGAACATGATTATACGCATGTAAAGGCTTTTGAGCCTACATCAATGAAAGCAACAGACCGTGAATTGGCAGCGGGATTCGCAAAAAGAATACAAGATGGTAAGGTGGTTATGGGTGTCTTTGACGAAGGTTGTATGGGAATGTTCAATGCTATTGTACCCGACGCACTGATTCACCAATTGGGTATTTTCAAGGAAAGACTCAGCCAGTCGACGTTGTACGCGAAGATGTTGACTGTATCAGATGAAGAAGCACACGCTGTTTTGGATTGGTTGCTGAAAAAAGGAATGAAGTTCAGTTGGGGGGCAGATCCTGTTAACGAACTGACCAAAGAACAGACATTGGAGCAGTGTAAAATGTATATTGCAGCACTTCGTCTAGCGGATGAATTTGGATGTGATACCATTGGTATACAATACCAACAAGGATTAAAAGATTTAGTGGCGGCGAGTGATTTGGTAGAAGGACTTCTGAACAATACCGAGCGACCTCCTGTTTATGATGAAAAAGGCAAAGAGTTATATCCTGGCGAAGCTTTACCACATTTCAATGAAGTAGATGAATGTGCGGGTATCGATGGGTATGTCACCTATCACCTTTGGAGACAGTTAGGATTGAACGGCGATAATACGCTGCATGATTTGCGTTATGGCGAAAACTTCGTTGTGGATGGAAAAGAGGAATTTGTTTGGGTGTTCTTGATCTCCGGGGCGGTGCCCGCTTCCCACTTTGCTAATGGGTATGCCGGCGCAAGCAGCATGCGTCAACCACCTATGTTCTTTAAAAAAGGAGGAGGAACGCTTCGTGGCGTCAGTCGTCCGGGCAACATCGTGTGGAGCAGAATATATATCGAACAAGACGAATTGTGGTGTGATATCGGTACAGGGCGGGCCGTGGAGCTACCGAAGGAGGAAACAGAAAGACGATGGGCACTCACTGATCCGCAATGGCCGATTATGCACGGGGTATTGGATGGTGTGCGTAGAGATCAGATGATGGCCAAACACAAAGCCAATCATATACAAGTCGCCTATGTTGACGGTGATTTTGAGGTGAGACGAGCAGCAGAAATTAAAGCGGCAGCATTACAAGCACTGGGGATTAAAGTGAATTTTTGCGGTATTTAGGTAATGACAAATCTACCCCTATTTGATTTAGGCATTATTCTGATCTATTTGGTTGGAATGGTTTTGGTCGGTGTCTATTTTTCTCGACGTAATACATCGGCCGATGAATTTACCAAAGCGGCAGGTCGTATCCCTGGCTGGGCGATTGGTATTTCTATTTATGCTACTTTCTTGAGTTCCAATACTTTTTTGGGCGTACCGGGAAAGGCTTACGGAGCTAATTGGAATGCTTTTGTGTTTAGTTTATCCATGCCTTTCGCCGCTTGGTTGGCGACAAAGTACTTCGTCCCGTTCTACAGAAGTACGGGAGAGGTATCCGCTTATACGAATCTGGAAAAGCGATTCGGTACCTGGGCCAGAACCTACGCCGTTGTATGTTTTTTATTAACACAATTGGCTCGGATAGGGTCGATCTTTTTCGGAATCTCCTTGACCTTGCAGGCACTAACCGGATTCGGATTGGTGACGATTATGGTGGTGACTGGTATTTGTATCGTCATATATACAGTGATGGGAGGTATAGAAGCCGTGATATGGACGGAGGTGGTACAAGGTGTCCTAAAGACTTTAGGAGCCATCATTATCATCTTTTTGGTTGTACGTGAAATACCGGGAGGCATATCGGAAATTGTTTCGGTAGCGACTACACATGATAAATTCAGTCTAGGGACCTTTGAACTTGATTTTGTTTCCTCCAGTTTTTGGGTAGTGCTTCTATACGGGTTCTTTATAAACCTGAACAATTTTGGGATGGATCAGAATTATGTGCAACGTTACCATACGGCTACTTCGCAGCAGGAAGCCAATAAATCGGTATGGCTTTGCGTATGGATTTATGTGCCGGTCTCTTTATTGTTCTTTATCATCGGAACCTGTCTGTTTGTGTATTACCAACAACATCCAGAGTTGATCGAGGGCTTGAAATTGCAGGCTGCGGCGGAGCGTCTTGGCATGCCAGAAACGAATTCACAAGTGGTGGCGTTGGCACAACAAATGACAACGGAAGATTATGGTGATAAGGTTATGCCTCATTTTATGGTCAATATGATTCCTACAGGTTTATTGGGACTGATTGTTTCCGCCATTCTATCGGCGGCAATGAGTACGATCAGTTCTGGAATGAATGCTTCAGCTACGGTATTTACCGAGGATATATACAAGCGCTATATCAACCAACAGAGTACAGAGCGCAAGAGCTTAAAAGTATTGTACACGGCAACGGTATTGGTCGGTGTGCTAGGGATGTGTTGTGGTATTGCGATGATCGGGGTGAAGAGTTTGCTTGATATATGGTGGACATTGTCGGGTATTTTTGCCGGAGGTATGTTAGGCCTTTTCCTGCTAGGTATCATCTCGAAAAAAGCAACAAACCGTGCGGCTATCATGGGCGTAACCGTAGGGGTGCTGGTCATTCTCTGGATGTCCTTGTCTTACTTATTGCCTGCCAATTTGGATTATCTTAAATATCCGTTGCATGCGAATATGATCATCGTTATCGGAACGTTGACCATCTGTTTGGTCGGTATGTTGGTTACAAAATTGAGCGGAAACAAAAATTAGGTAGTGGCGACCCCTTGCGGTTGCCCATGAATGATAAATTAAAAAGAAAAAATGAATAACAGCAAAAAATTTGTACCGGTGATGTTGATGCCGTTTAAAGAAGATTTGTCTATTGATTACGATGCATTGGGTAAATTGATTGACTTTTATTTGGAGAGTGGGGCAGGAGGCCTGTTTGCCAACTGTCTGTCTAGCGAAATGTACCAACTATCGGTAGCAGAAATGGTGGATTCCGTGGGTTATATTGTGCAGCGTGTCAATGGGCGTGTTCCTATCGTGGCAACAGGTTCTTTTGGCGAAACCATTGTGGAACAGGCGGAGAATGTGAAGAAAATATATGAAACGGGTGTTTCTGCGATTATTTTAATATCTGGTCTATTGGCGAAGGAGGAAGATTCCGAAGCGGAATTTAGAAAAAATGTCTACGAATTACTAAATTTAACAGGAGACATACCGGTCGGATTTTACGAATGCCCTGTACCTTACAAGCGTATTATATCGCCTGAATTGTTAGGGGAATTGGTCAGCACAGGACGTGTAAAATACCATAAAGATACCTGTCTGGATATCGTAAATGTGCGTCAGAAAATCGCTAATACCCAAAGGGAACCTGCTTTTGGACTGTATGATGCTTATATGGTGCACGCTGTAGATTCTTTAAAGGCCGGTTCTGCTGGGCTATCCTGTATCCAAGGAAACTATTTTCCGGAGCTTGTGGTATGGCTATGCGACAACTACGCAAATACGGAAAGACAAGGCGAGGTAGCTAAAGTGCAAGAATTTTTTGAAACGAATATGGATGTCATGCATGACACCTATCCGGCTAGTGCGAAATATATTTTACAACAACGAGGTTTGAATATCGGATCGGCTTGCAGAAACGGAAGTGTGTTGCCGAATGAAGAAGTAAAAGAGCAGCTGGATTTGTTGTTGCGAGAGTTTGCATACTTATCCGCTGAAATAGATTTGAAGTAGGTTAACCGAAATAAAAGACATATCAAAAGGCTCGGTAATCGTCCTTTCCCTATCTTGTCTAGAAAGTTGTATGGATATTAAGAATAAAGTAGCAGAAAACGAAACCGTTGTAAACATGACGGTTTCCCAAAAAGGCCACACGTTGCATCATAATGGGGTATTTTCTCCTGACGGCAAATGGATTGTATTTGATGGAAGAAACGACGATACAAAAATCGGTGAAACCGCTACCATAGGTATGGTGAATGTAGAAACCGGTGAAGAACGAATTGTTTATCAAACAACGAATCAAACGATGTACGGTCCGGGGGTAGGAGCAGCGTCTTTTAGTCCGGTTCGAGATAGGATCGTTTTTATCCATGGGCTTCCCAATGCCGATCAGGAAAAGCCGTACGATATAACGCGCCGTACAGGGGTTGCCGTAGATTTGGAGAAACCCATGACCCCGGTTTTTTTGGATGCGAGAGATATAGCCGTGCCATATACACCAGGCTCTTTAAGGGGGGGAACACACTCACATTGTTGGAGTGGGGATGGGAATATGCTCAGCTTCACGTATAATGATGAGATGGTAGACCCTCAGCTTCGTGTGGTAGGCGTGATGGTGCCTCATGAGAAAAAGATTGATGTCGATGTAGTTGTGGGTAATAATCACGGGGAAATGTATGCTGCGATTGTATCGGATGTGGTGGCTGAACCGATCCTCGGTACTGATCAAATTAATAAAGCCTTTGACGAATGTTGGATAGGTAGAAAGGGTTATCTGACATCCGAAGGACAACACGTTCCTTATGCCATTGCTTTTCAGGGAAATGTGTTGGACGAGCACGGTGTAACTGTCACTGAGATATTCATTGTGGATATCGATATCGAAAAAATAACGGCCGATACAAGTGCTGTAGGGAAGGTGGGAGAGCGCCCAAAAGTGCCCCAAGGCATTCGTCAAAGACGCCTAACATATGGTGCAGACCTCTCGGATCGGAGACATTGGCTCCGCTCAAGCCATGATGGAAAATATATCTATGCTTTGGCGAAGGATGAAAAAGGTAATAACCAGATAGTAAGATGTGATGTAAACACTGGAGAACTATCTTTTGTGACAAATAATCCGTTTTCTATAACTTCTCCATTTAATCTCTGTAAAGAAAGCAACAAGATTACGTTTGTTGCAGAAAATAATGTGTTCGTTTATGATATGGATCGAGATGAAAATCTCCGGCTTACCCGAAATGATTTGAATGATACACGGGTGATTGGCATACCTTCGTTTTCACCAGATGGAGAGTTTGTGGTATACAATCAGTACGAGCGTGTGGGTAGCGAAGAATATTTGCAGATAAAGCGAGCGATGATTAGCGATAAGACTTCTGTTTTAAAACCCTGAACTTTCTCTTTATAATTCCTTATCTTGAACCGTCAAAAATAATATAAATCGGTTATGAATAGATTCAACTTTATGAAGTTTTTAGCAACGCTATGTTGCTGTGTTTTTGTTTCGTTAGCAGGTTTTTCGCAATCGCGATCAACCCACCCCATCCAAGTACTCGTTTCCCCAGATAAGCTAGACTGGACGTATGAACCTAACGAAGAGGCCTCGTTTAGCATACAGGTATTGAAGCATCAGGTACCGCTCAACGATGTTGAAATAACGTATGCAGTAGGGCCAGAAAAGATGACTCCAGTAAACGAAGGCAAGCTGCAGTTGAAAAATGGCACGGCAGTAGTTAAAGGAAAGTTGTCAGCACCAGGCTTTTTACGTTGCGAAGCGAATGTCACGATCGATGGTAATAGCTACCGTGGTATTGCAACGGCAGGATACGCGCCGCTGAACATCCAACCTACACAAAAGCTGCCCGATGACTTTCAAGAGTTTTGGAACGAGGCAAAGGCAAAAGCGGCAAAAATCCCGATGGATGCAAAGTTGACCTTATTGCCAGAACGTTGCACGGAAACAGTAGATGTGTTTCAAGTCAATATTCAAAACGCTATGGTAGGAAATCGCCTATATGGTATATTGGCTAAACCGAAGAAAGAGGGCAAGTATCCAGCTGTGTTATCAGTGCCGGGAGCAGGAGTTCGTCCATATGCCGGTATTATAGATCTGGCTGAAAAAGGGATCATTACACTACAAATCGGTATACATGGTATTCCGGTCACATACGAAGCGGGGTTGTATGCCGATCTAGGTAGTGGAGCACTGCGCGGATATCCCTTTTTTAACCTCGATAATCGCGATAGCTATTACTATAACAAAGTATATCTAGGTTGTGTAAGAGCAATAGATTTTTTATACTCTTTGTCTGCGTTTGATGCAAACAATCTGCTGGTATGGGGAGGTAGTCAAGGTGGAGCATTGGCGATTATTACAGCTTCTTTGGACGACCGTGTAAAAGGGTTGGTGTCTATTTATCCTGCGTTGAGCGATCTAACCGGTTATCTACATAATCGCGCGGGAGGATGGCCGCATATGTTTAATGCGGCGAATGCATCACAGATGGCTACGGAAGATAAAATTAACGTATCTGCTTATTATGACGTCGTTAATTTTGCGCGGAACCTGAAAATACCTGGGTTTTATACTTGGGGATATAATGACGATACTTGCCCTCCTACCTCTTACTATGCAGCCTATAATGTGATTGATGCGCCTAAAGAATTGTATTTAGTACAAGAGACCGGGCATTGGACTTATCCGGAGCAACAACACCAGATTAGGGAATGGATATTAAAACAGTTAGGGAAATAGGAAAAATATAACAGGGCATCTCTCGCAGATGCCCTATTTGTAAAGTAAGCCAACGAAAATTGATTGGGGATTAAATGCCCATAAACTTAAAAGGTTTAGCTTCTTTAAAAGAGCTGTTTGATAAACCGTTGAATGTAGCATGCCCTTTTAAATCCAACATCATTGTTTTAGCGCCTTCCTGCAAATCAAATTTGGTGAGGTCGACCCAAAATGTATTCGGAGTTAAAACCGTTTCGAAATAATAGACTTTGTTCTTGTGGTCTGCTACAGACCGCCAACGTGTGGATGAGATATTTGGTTCTGCCTCCGAGCTAATGCCAAAAGGCACAGAACAATTTCGGATAACACTGAATACACTGGCAATCGCTATCCGCGTATCGTCCGTTTGCGGAATGGCATTTATGTAATAGGAAGCTCTGACAAACCGATCTGCTGCCCGGTTTGTGCCCGGCAACATAATAGTCCCCGGAATACCTTGCCAATAGTTATTTAAAGCGAGCTGCTGATCGAAAACAGGAGAGTTGGTCATCACGGTATGGGAAGGATCGTGATGGATAACAAGTTTTCCATCTATATATTCGAAAATGGCATTGTCACCTGTAGCATCTGAAATGGACAGATGGAGAGTTGTAAATTTTGTTGTACCAGGAACATAGTCGCTGACGACAACAAAAGGTTCGTCTTTTAATGCTGTTACCGCTTCGTTGACGGTAGCAAAATTATCCAAGACGTATTGCGCCCAAGCCGAGATGGCAATACCTTTTTTCGTGCCTTGAGGATCAAATTTAGGGTAGCTGGATTCTACTAGCCACAACACATTCGCAACAAGCCCTTTTTCATTTAAGCCGTCCGTTGTTGCAATGTCCCAAGCACTCGAAATCACACTTCCATATTTGGAAACCCACGTAACCGATTGCGGGCCAGCTTCTCCACTTCTTGCGATACCGCGGGGAAATACCCAAATGTTGGCCGCAATATCGTCTTTCCAATCCATACTGCGAGCCGTGATAACAGTCTCGTTCGGACCCTTATACACTACCCGTGTACATGCGATTGTTTTCTGTTGAAAGCAAACCAATGCCCCCAAAATAAAAGAGAGAAAATACTTCATAATGAACTAAGTTTATATCAATTAACCTTTATATAGTTTTTTTGTTTTAACGTAAGCCGATTTTTAATTGACTATTTTGGCATCATACTTGGATACCTCCTTTTGTACTTTTAAAGTTTATATCAATAATGAAAGGATGGACATTAACATATAGGAGCTGGGTATTCTTGTTTGTTGGGATGATTTTGGTAGGACTATCGTCCTGTAGTAAAGAGACAGTAGATAATATAGGCCGTGATACTGCCTTGAATATTATTCGTTCAAATAAGTGGTTTGATGTAGTAAAAACGACTTCAAAAACGGATGAAGACCCAGTGCGAGAAGTATTGGTAGGAGAGGGAGAAACGATGGAGTTCAAATCAAACGGATATGCATATGTATATAAAGGTGCAGGAGAAACAGGCTCCTATACTTATAGTATGCCTACCAGTAAAAAAATGATTTTTGCTGGTGTGGAGTATGAAATTCCAGAAAATCTGGTTCAAACGGTAGCTAAATTTACTTTGGTAAATATAACAGGCGATATCACGACAAAAATTGAATTTAGACGGAGATAGCTTTCAAAACGTAAATTCCTTATTTTAGTCCGATGAAAACAATACTTTTCGTCGGACTAGTTTGGCCAGAGCCCCAGTCATCCGCCGCAGGAGTACGTATCCTGCAATTAGTTCGGATGTTCCAAAGTGCCGGTTATCAAGTGGTTTTCGCTTCGGCTGCTGCCAAATCACCCTATAGCCATCCGCTTTCCCAAGAGCGTATTCGGGAGGAAGATATTCAGCTCAATGATAGTCGTTTTGACGCTTTTGTTATCTCATTAAAACCAGATATCATTGTTTTTGATCGCTTTGTCACGGAGGAGCAATACGGATGGCGCGTAAGACACCACTGCCCGTCTGCGCTAACCATATTAGATACAGAAGATCTGCACTTTTTACGACGAGCAAGACAGTTAGCGGTAAAGCAGAACACGACAACAGACTATTATAATGATATTACCATACGAGAAATAGCCGCTATACTACGTTGTGACCTATCCTTGATTATCTCAAAGCACGAAATGCGTCTTCTTTTGGAAACATTTCATTTGCCTGATGACCTATTGTATTATCTCCCTTTCTTAGAACCGGCGATAGAAGAATCAACTAGAAATAATTGGCTTCCATTTGAGCAAAGAAAAGATTTTGTATTCATTGGAAATTTTCTGCATGAGCCTAATTGGCATACCGTTCGGATACTAAAAGGGCACATATGGCCGAAAATAAGGAAATATTTGCCAACGGTGGAGTTGCATATTTACGGTGCATATGCTAGTGAAAAGGTTTATCAACTCCATCAACCCCAAGAGAATTTTTTGATAAAAGGAAGAGCGGAAGATGCCCGAAAAACGCTGGAAGCCTATAGAGTGCTCATTGCTCCGATTCCATTTGGAGCAGGAGTCAAAGGTAAATTTATCGATGCCATGCAAGCGGGGACACCGTCGGTTACGACTACCGTAGGAGCAGAATCGATGTCGGTTGATGGGCGTTGGAATGGATATATGGAGGATGATCCGGATTGCTTTTCCGAGAAAGCGACGCGGCTGTATGGAGACAGGAAGATATGGTACGAATCACAGGAAAGGGGTATAAATATGCTACATGCGACGAGTAGTAAAGAACAATTCGAAGTGCCATTTCTTAGGCATATAAATGAACTGAACATCGGATTAGATACACATCGTCGGAAAAATTTTATCGGGCAGATCTTACATCATCAGCAGCATAATGCTAGCAAATACATGTCACGCTGGATTGAAGAGAAAAACAAACATCTTCGGTAATAAATAGGTTAACATTCTTTTTAAATTAGATTTTTTTTTACTTTAGTTCCGGCTAAGCAGTTATTTGGCTGAAACCTATAAGCTATTTGCTAAAAGGATTAAGCTGTAGGTTTCCGTGTGTTAAAGACAATGTCGTACTTACGGCATAGGGTACAGCAATATAAGAGAGAGAAATATATATGGTTGACTATCAGATAAAAGAAGGACCGGAAGTTTATGACGCTATTGTAGTGGGATCTGGAGCGGGTGGTGGTATGGCAGGTTATATCCTAGCTCACGCCGGACTTAATGTGTTAATGTTGGAGGCGGGGCCTTTTTATGACCCAGCAAAAGATGCATTACAGTTGCGATGGCCGTGGGAATCGCCTCGCAGAGGGGCGGGAACGACTCGCCCGTTTGGAGACTTTGATGCGGCTTATGGAGGCTGGCAATTAGACGGAGAACCTTATACCACGGTAAATGGAACAGAATTTGAATGGTTTCGCGCCCGCATGCTAGGTGGTCGAACTAATCACTGGGGACGTATTTCTTTACGGATGGGCCCTGATGATTTTAAACCAACAGATGGCATTACCGACGAGTGGCCCATCACGTACGAAGAGGTGAAACCGTTTTATGATCGTGTGGACCGGATGATTGGTATCTACGGAACGGTAGAAGGTATACGCAATGAACCCGATGGGATCTTTATGAAACCTCCGAAACCTCGTTTGGGAGAACTTTATATTGCTAAAGGGGCAAAGAAAGCTGGTGTTCCGGTTATCCCTGGACGAGGTGCTGTTTTGACAGAATCTTCTCCGGAGATTAAAGGACGTGGAACGTGTTTTTATTGCGGGCAATGTGGGAGATCCTGTAAGGTTTACGGGGATTTTTCGTCCTCGTCTTGTCTGGTTATGCCGGCTATGAAAACGGGAAACCTAAAAGTGATCGATAATGCAATGGTTCGTGAGGTGCTTACAAACGACGAAGGACTGGCAACCGGTGTTTCTTATGTTGATACGAAAAGCCTGCAAGAATATGCTGTAAGGGGAAAGACCGTTATACTTGGTGCGAGTGCTTGTGAAAGTGCGCGTATTATGTTGAATTCCAAGTCATCGGCTCACCCCGGGGGATTAGCGAACAGCACTGGTTTGGTAGGACGATATCTACATGACTCTACGGGGTCAAGTGCTTGGGGATTCTTGCCTCAATTATTAGATAGGAAACGTTATAATGAAGATGGTGTAGGTAGTGTGCATATTTATTCTCCGTGGTGGGAAGATAATAAAAAGCTGACTTTCCCAAGAGGCTATCATATAGAGTACGGCAGTGGCCTGAATATGCCGGGGTATGGGTTCTTGAACTGGGTTCCTGGCGCTGTTGGAATGGTAGTTGGCAACGGCGGAGAAAAGCGGGACAGTGGTGGATATGGAGCCCTGCTCAAACAAGATTATCGTCGCTTCTACGGAGCGTCTATTGGGATGGCCGGACGAGGTACCGCGTTGGCGAGAAAAGATAATTATTGTGAAATTGATCCTACACGTGTGGATAAATACGGTATCCCCGTATTGCGCTTTCACTACAAATGGGCCAACGAGGAAATTGAGCAAGCCAAACATATGCAAGATACATTTAAGGCTGTTATGCACGAGATGGGTGCCATTGTTTTGTCGGACGAGCAGGGACCGGAAACAAAATATGGACTGGAAGCTCCGGGTGTAATTATCCACGAGGGAGGAACAACCCGTATGGGTAACGATCCCAAGCAATCGGTATTGAACAAATGGGGGCAAGCGCATGATTGCAAGAACTTGTATGTGGTAGATGCAGGTCCTTTTGTGCAGCAAGGGGATAAAAACCTAACTTGGACTATCTTGGCCATGTCCATGCGGACTGCGGAATATATATTGGAAGAGAAGAAAAAGTTAAACGGCTGATCGAAAAAGATATGAACAGAAGAGAATCCCTTAAAGCATTAGGTTTACTTGCGGCAGGAGCGGGTGTGTTAGCTACAGCCTGTAATGGCGAGAGTGCGAAAGAAGCAAGAATCGCCAGCGAGACTGCTAATAAGCTGCCGGGCGTAGAGGATTGGGAACATGAACGTACGCAGAAACTGTTGGAAGAAAAGTTTTTTACGGACCACGAAATGGCGACCATTACGGTGTTAGCGGATATTATTATTCCAAAAGACGAGGTCTCGGGCAGTGCCTCCGAAGCAGGTGTGCCGGAATTTATTGAATTTATCGTGAAGGATCTACCATCGAACAAGATCCCGATGCGTGGTGGGCTAAAGTGGACGGACGTAGAATGTCAAAAGCGATTTGGCCAGGCTTTTATAAAGTGTACGGAGGAGCAACAACTGGCGTTTATCGATGATATTGCCTACCCCGATAAAGCGAAGCCAGAAATGCGTCAAGGGGTTGCCTTTTTCTCCTTAATGCGTAACTTGACGTCGTCAGGGTTTTATACGACTGAAATGGGGGTTAAAGATATTGGTTATGTGGGAAATAGACCGGGCGTATGGAATGGCGTTCCGGAAGACGTATTAAAAGCACACGGGTTTGATCCCGAAAAATTTTTTGGATAGTTTACGGTGAGGGTGTCTAAAAATTGGTGCTTAATGACCTTTTTAGACACCTACATTATTAATGTATCGAAATATGTTAGGATTAAAATTGTTGACAGACCCACGTTGGGCAAATATCGCTGAATCCAATCTGGATGAAATCTTGACGGATCACGCTTGGTGTGAACAGAAAGCGGCATCCAATGCGATCACCTTGATTACGCAGAATCCCGAACATGAAGACCTCGTTCATGAATTGACCGCGATTGCTATCGAAGAAATGCAGCATTTCCAGATGGTGATTGATATTATTAAAGCCCGTGGATATGTGTTAGGAAGAGAAAGAAAAGATGACTATGTAGGACAGCTGATGAAATTCTCTAAGAAAGATGGTTCCCGTAATCAAGCGTTTGTCGATCGTTTACTATTTGCAGCGATGATAGAAGCGCGTAGCTGTGAACGCTTTCGTGTGCTTTCTAAAAATATAAATGACCAGGAGCTAGCAACATTCTACCATGATTTGATGGTTTCGGAAGCAAATCATTATACCACTTTTCTCCATTTTGCACGCAAGTACACAACAGATGTCGATGTCGATAAAAGATGGCAGGAATGGTTGGACTTTGAAGGGGAGCTGATACAGCGTTACGGGAAAAAGGAATATATTCATGGTTAATTGAGGTACTTTTTTTAAGAAAAAAGTACGACAAAAAATCGTCACTTCGAATGTTTGAGAGGAGGAGCAGTACTAAGGATGAATTTCTACATACCTCAAACATTCGTATGTGACCCTTTATGTTAATAAGGGGTAGTACAATGGTATAGTGTGTTAACTCTTTTCAGTTTCGAAAGCACCTAATAAACAGGGATAAAGATGAACAGGGGGTATAAGATAGCACGGATGTAGACACCCACGCACGCGGCACGCGGGCTAAAACGGCCTTATATTGTTTTGCGGTCATTTTTCAGCAGGATATTCCGTTAAAAACGAGCATAATGTTTGAGCGGAGCGAGTATATGCTGTTTAGGAATAGAAGAGAAAAAATAGCAGAACTATACAAATCGTGATTTATGGATTCGTGTTTATTTTGGTATCCATGAGCTCACTACGTTCGGTTTTTTTTCTTTTCCATCTAGGGACAAGAAAAAAGAAATACTTCTTGATATAGGTCAATGCCAGCTGATAAAAACATCCCTACTTTTGTGATAGAAAGGAAAAAAGCTATGATTGAATTAGGAATCGGCATGTTTGGGGATGTACATATAGATCCCATAACAGGCAAAATGCAATCTGCAGCACAACGCACGCAGGAGATAATCGAAGAAATTAAATTGATGGATGAGGTAGGGGTGGATTTCTTTGGGATGGGTGAACACCATCGTATAGAATATGCCATTTCTTCTCCCGAAATTATATTGGCGGCAGCTGCTACGGTAACCAAGAACATTAAATTAGGCAGCGCGGTTTCCGTTATCAGTTCGGCGGATCCCGTTAAGCTATTTCAAGACTTTTCAACGGTAGACCTTATCTCAAATGGACGAGCGGAGATTATGGCTGGTCGCGGATCTTTTATCGAATCTTTCCCGCTGTTTGGCTACGACCTAAAAGACTACGCTGAACTTTTTGAGGAAAAATTAGCATTGCTATTGCGACTTAATAAGCAGGAAACCGTTACTTGGTCGGGGAAGTTCCGAAAACCATTGATAAATCAGGAAGTATTTCCAAGGCCCGTTCATGGTTCCTTACCGATTTGGGTGGCTGTTGGAGGCACTACTTCTTCGGTAATCCGCGCAGGTAAGCTAGGACTTCCAGTCATGTTTGCGATTATAGGGGGGGCAATTGAAAACTTTAAGCATCTAGTTGAGATGTACCAACAAGCTTGGGAGGATAATGGACATTCCATGGAAGACTTTCAAGTGGGCGTTCACATGCATGCGTTTTTTGGAGAAAACGGACAAGAAGTGGCCAACCAATACTATCCACTTTATGCTGCACAGATGAATAGAATCGGTGCTTCAAGAGGGTGGCCGCCTTATCAACGTTCGCAATATGATTTCGGAAGATCTATTCATGGGCATTTGGTGGTAGGGGATGTGAACCAATCGGTGGAAAAGATTCTACATGTGATCGAAATGTTTGGCTTGACTCGTTTTTCCGCGCACATGGATGTGGGTAGTCCGAATCATAAGGACATGATGAAAGCCATAGAGTTATATGGTACGCACATCATACCGAAGGTAAAAGAGGCGTTGAAATAAAATTTGTTATCTTTGCACCGTGGTACAGCAGAGTAAATTAATAGATATCAGAAGTTTAAGCTTATCTGCGTTGAAAGATAAGCTTACTGCGATGGGTGAGCAAGGGTTCCGGGCGAAGCAGGTATATGAATGGCTATGGTCAAAATCATGTACGGATTTCGACCAGATGACAAACCTAAGTAAGGCATTACGCGAGACATTAAAAAATAACTTCGAGATACGTGCTGTGAAGGTCCGGGAGTCACAGGTGAGCTCGGACAAGACCATCAAGAGTAGCTTTACCCTCTATGATGGAAATGTGATTGAAGGGGTACTGATTCCGACTCCGGATCGGATGACAGCTTGTGTAAGCTCGCAGGTAGGGTGTAGCTTGACCTGTAAATTTTGTGCGACGGGCTATATGGAGCGTAAGCGGAATCTCCAAGCTGATGAAATTTACGATCAAGTTGTCCTCATTGCTAATCAGGCGGCAGAAAAGTATAGTCAACCACTGACGAATATTGTCTATATGGGTATGGGTGAGCCGTTGCTGAACTACAGCGGTATGATGAAATCAGTAGAGCGTATCACTGCTCCCGATGGATTGAATATGGCCGCAAAGCGTATCACCGTGTCTACTGCGGGGATCGCCAAGATGATCAAAAAATTAGGCGACGACGAAGTTCGCTTTAATTTAGCGTTATCCTTACATGCGGCGAATGATGAAAAGCGAAATCAGATCATGCCGATAAATGAACAGAATTCCTTAGACGCATTGGCAGACGCCCTAAAATATTATTACGCCAAAACCAAGAATCCTGTAACATTTGAATACATTGTGTTTCATAACTTCAATGATGAACTGCAAGATGCGAAGGAGCTTGCCCGGTTTTGTAAACATGTGCCATGTAAAGTGAATATCATTGAATATAACCCTATCGCATTAGCTGATTTTGTGAATGCAGAGGCAGATAAAATTGAGCAGTTTGCAGAATACCTGCGTAGTCAGCAAATCATCACGAATGTCCGCCGCAGCCGCGGAAAAGATATTGATGCCGCCTGCGGCCAGCTTGCCATCAAAGAAGAAGCCGCAGTTTAGAAAGTAAAGAATAAGGATAGCAGGCGACGAGATGTACCAGTCCCCATTAACAGAGGATAAATAGACAAGATAACACGCTATACAAATGCACTCCCCCCATTAATAGATGATGTGGCATCCGGATGTTTTACAACTGTAGAAATTCATCCTTAGCACTACCCAATATGTAAAATATCCGAAGCCACGAGGTTTTTGCTTCTTTTTTACGGAAAAAAAGAAGTAAATTTGTCGTTACCAATTGTAACAATATGCAAATCAAATCGTATTGGAAGAGTTTTGTCTCCATTTTGTTCCCGCCGTTATGCGTTTCCTGCGAAAATGTCCTTTTGTATCAAGAGGAGTTTATTTGTACCGCGTGTCGCTACCATTTTCCCCTAAATGATCACTATCGTTTCCTACAGAATGAATTAACGCAACGCTTAGTCGGTAAAGCCTCTGTTTATACAGGGGCAGCTTATCTTTCGTTTTCTAAATCGTCTTCTGTACAGACCATCGTTCACAAATTAAAATACCGCGATGATTATCATATTGGAAGATATCTCGGTAAATGCTTTGGTAGGCAGTTACTTGTTTCCCCATTCTATGCCGACATCGATGTGGTGGTTCCGCTGCCACTACACCAGCAGAAAAAACGTAGTCGAGGGTATAATCAGAGTGAATATATTGCAGAAGGTATTGCGGAGGGGATGTCTTTGCCGGTAAATCAGGTGGATTTTATCCGGACGATAAATACAGAAACACAAACAAAGAAAAGTCGTATGGAACGGTATGATAATGTCGAAAATGCTTTTTCCTGCGTTACACCCTCGGCTTTTGAAAATAAACATGTATTGTTGGTAGACGACGTTTTCACAACCGGAGCCACTATAGCTTCGGCAGCACAAACACTCATTGAACAGTGTAACTGTAAAGTTTCAATAGCCGTATTAGCGATAGCGTAGCAACCTTCATACTATATCGACCGTTTCCGATAAAACAAAATATAACTAAAAAGTGCCATTCCGATTCCGACATAATCTGCGAAAATATCCCACCAATCCGCTTGGCGTCCTGTTGATAGATAATATTGAATGGCCTCTGTACCAAAAGCAAAAATACTGGCAACGAAGAACGAGATAAAGACTGCTTTCATTTTGGATGGATTGCCGGCTGGTCGTGACATGGAGCCCCATAATAGCAATGCCGTAAAAACAAAAAAGAAGCCGCAATGTGCCATCTTATCAAACCCTTCAAAAAATCCGACTCCCGGGATATCGTCTGAAGGTAAGCCCATTAGCAATAGCATAAAAATGCCCCAAACGATGGCCCAAATGTAGTTCAACAGGTTTTTCAACATGAGGGATAAAAGTCGTATAAATTGAGGAGCTTTCAAAGCAATTTTATATTAAAAAAAGATTATGGATAAGTATAGATAGCGAATAGGCAATCTGCTGGAACATAAAATAAAAAATTAATTAGCTGAAAATAAGCATGTTGTCATGGTTTTTTGTATTTTTATAGTACTATGTATTGCATAGTACAATATAAAACATATAACTTTGTATTGTTATGATAGCAGAAAACACACAGACCCAAATGCGGAAAGGGATATTAGAATACTGTATCCTTTCCATCATTTCCCGAGGGGAGATTTATGCTTCAGATATTATTGCGGAACTAAAGAAAGCCCAGTTGCTGGTCGTGGAAGGGACGTTGTATCCTTTATTGACGCGCTTGAAGAATAATGGGTTATTGAGCTATACATGGAAGGAATCAAGCTCCGGTCCGCCTCGTAAATATTATCAGATTACGACGGAGGGCCGAACGGTGTTATCTCGGCTAGACGTAACATGGAAAGAACTTGTTTTCGCGGTGGAAACATCCCTGCAAGGACGAAACGACTAATAAGAGCATCTACATATATTAACAAGGTCATGAATAGGACAATTATTATAAATATCAACAGTATCGTCTTCCATATCGAGGAAGACGCTTACGACACGCTACGGTCGTATATGATTGATATTAAAAAGCATTTTGGAAATACAGCTGAAAGCAAGGAGATATTGGAGGATATTGAAAATCGGATTGCCGAAATGTTTAACGAGCGTATCCAAACAGGGCGTAAAGAGGTCATCAATTTAGAAGATGTGCAACGCGTCATTACACAAATGGGTCAGGTGAGCGATTTTGAAGAAAGTGAGGGCACTGCTGTGAACGAGGATTTTCGGCACGAGCAACGGACGGGTCAAGCACCTCATGTGGAATATGTTGGTAAGAAATTGATGCGCGATCCGGATGACAAAATGTTGGGCGGAGTGTGTAGTGGCTTGGCGCGTTATTTCGGTATAGAACCCATTTGGATACGGATTCTATTGGTTCTCTTCTTCTTACTTGGTGGTTCTGGTGTTTTGGCCTATATCATTCTTTGGATAGTGATGCCTATCGCGGAAACCCGTGCCGACAAAATGGCGATGCGGGGTGAAGAACCAAATTTACAAAATTTTAAAAAGTCCTTCGATGAAGAAGCGAAGAACCTTTCCGAAACTTTTTCTGACACAGGAGAGCGTCATGACCGAGGGTCACGTACAGCCGGAAATCTATTGAGTGGTTGTTTAGGGCTGATTGGGAAGATGATTGCGTGGATTATGCTGATTTTTGCGGGACTAAATTTATTGGGCTTGTTCATCTTCTATGTGTTTAATATGATGAACTTCTTTGGACTGGAAAATCCGATGTTTTTCCCACCATTGAAAGGGCTGGCGACCAACGATGGCATTATTGCATTGACTTTTGGCTTTTTGGCGATCGCCATACCATTTTTTGCTTTGTTTTTCTGGCTTACACGTATCTTATTTAAAACAGACAAACTGAACAGCTACTTATCGTTGACGATGTTTGCGGCCTGGATCGTATCCATCGTCGGTATTATCTACTATTGCATAGCCACAGCACAAGATTTTCGGGAAAAGAGTACCATCAACGTGCAAAAAAACATACAACGACAAGAAGTCTACTATTTCGATGAGAAAGATATTCGGGTATTGGATGCCAGCGAACAGGATTCCTTACAGTCTAAATTTAATATTCAGCTAGATGGACAAGACTTGCGGAATTATCTGCATAGTGATATTAATATCTATTTCGAAAGTATCGATTCACTTAGTCAACCCTACATACAGTACAGTTATTCCGCGAAGGGCAAAACTTATCAATTGGCTTCTGAGCGTGCACATAATATTGCTTATGAAGCTATTCAAGAAGGTTCGACGTTCTTGTTTCCCAGTCATTTTTTGCTGATGAAAAACACGTTGGATAGAGATCAGCAGGTGAGAGTGACCGTTTATCTACCGAAAGGTGCAAGAGTCGTGCTTCAGCGGAGTATAGAACCGAAAATTCGGGATATTTCCTATTGGGAATGTTTGAACAATTATCCGGAGGCGGCACAGCAAAAATATACCGATTGGACGATGTCAGGAGCGGGTTTAGTATGTGTACAAAAACCACAGCCCGTGCCAGAAGAGGAGGAGGAGGAAGAAGAAGCCGTGAAATCTAAGATGAAAGCATTATTAGAGGAGATAAAAGATAAGAAAGATTCTATTATCCGGATTGATGGTTCTGATGTGACGATTGAAGTGAAAGATAATAGTGTAAGAATCAATACCAAAAAACAAGAGGAAAACTAATCCATGCGTATTATTTTAAGTTTTTGTGTTCTCCTGTTCACTGTATTTACCGTACAGGCCCAACAAGGAGAGGTAAGCGGTCGTGTCTTTAATGAACAGCGAGAACCGTTGGCAAATGCATCGATTTATGTATTGACTGCAAAAGTAGGAGCTCTCCTAAAAACAGAGGTGACGGATGGACAAGGTCGATATATCATAAAAAATATACCTCCAGGAGAATTTGTGATCCAGGCGTCTTCGGTAGGATACGAAACGACGAAATCTGTCCCCATAATGGTCATGAAGCAATCCGTTGTTGTGGATGATTTAATACTGACCGTACAATCTCGGACAATAGACGAGGTTACTGTAGAAGGGCAGGTACCCCTCGTGCAACAGCGGGATGGGAAACTGGTGTTAAACGTCGAAAATTCTACGCTGGCCGCGGGGAACAATGCCTTAGAAGTGGTACAGCGCGCACCTGGAGTAAGTGTGGATAAAGACGAGAACCTCCAATTAATGGGACAACAGGGCGTGAATGTGACTATTGACGGTAGGCAGACATATATGAGTGGCGAGCAGCTTACGGCATTTCTCAAAGCGACCAATGGCGACCAGATCAAGAGCGTGGAAGTCAGTACGATCCGAAGCGCGAAAGAGGATGCGGAAGGAACGGTAGGTACGATCAACATCGTGTTGAAGAAAAACAGATTAGAAGGTTTTAATGGTTCATTTCTGGCAAGTGCTGCCCACGGTAAACATGCCCGGGGAAATTCTTCGTTGAACCTCAATTACCGAAAAAACAATACGACTATCTTTGGTACTTATGGTTTTACCCGGAATAAAAGACAATTTGATTTGGGTATGGAAAGGGTTATTCCGTCAGATGGTGCCGATCGCGTATTTGATCAGGATGCCTATCTTATAGAGACAAACAAAACGCATAATTATAGAATAGGAGTAGAACAGAAAACCTCGGAAAAAAACACCATGTTATTGCAGTTTTCAGGTGATAACGATGAGGAAATTTCAGATAATACCAGCCTCACAAACATCGGCCCACGCATCGGCGTTGTCGATTCTGTATTGGATGCCTCTTCGAAATCTGTAACACCTTTTAACCGGTATTCCGTCAACTTTAACAACGAGCTCCAATTGGATACGCTGGGGAGTAAATTGGTGCTGGATTTGGACTGGAGTGCTTTCCGCAACAACTCCAATATCAACTATGCATATCGCACTTCCGATCCTGCCGGAAACCTGTTGTATGATCCCGAGCTAGAAAGAAGTCGGATGCCTGTAGATATTGATATCTATGTTGCCAAGTTGGATTTTGAAAAGATGTTGCGAAAGGGTGGAAAATTAGAGACAGGTCTAAAGTATAGTAATGTGCGTTCGGATAATGACTTGCAGTTTGAACATTTTGTAGATAACCAATGGCAAGACTATGCAGGACGTCCCAACCATTTTGTATATACAGAACAGATAGCCGCAGCTTATGCCGACTATAGCCGTGGATTCGGACAATGGTCGATGAAACTGGGGCTTCGAACGGAGTACACCGTTTCCGATGGAAACTCTATTACACTGGAGAAACGTGTGAAACGTGATTATTTAGATTGGTTCCCCTCGGCAAACGTATCCTATACACTGAATGAAAACAATATCCTTTCGCTCAGCTATGCCCGAAAGATAGGGCGTCCAAACTACAGGCATTTGAACCCATTCGAATATTATATCGACAAATTTACATTTATGAGGGGGAACCCTTATGTCAATCCGCAGTATACCAATGGTTTTACTTTAAATTATACCCTGTACAAGATGTTCAATTTTACATTAGGAACGGATTTGACCAGGGATGCGATGGTAGAAAGCTTAGGACAGGATTCGGTGACCGGCCAGGCGTGGATTACCCGGGAAAATTTAGCGAATACGGTAACATCTTATTTGAATATTAATGCGCCGGTAAGAATAGGTAAGTTTTGGACAATGAACAATAACCTGACAACTATTTATATGCATTTCAAAGGGCCTATAGCCGGAGAATATGCCGACTTAGGCTCGGCTTTCTTTCAAGGGCGTAGCATGAATAGCTTTAAACTGAACAAAGCGTTTTCTGCAGAATTGTCTGTTAATTATAATAGTGCATTCCTATATAATGTTTATAAAATTCACGCCCGTTGGGGGACAGATATCGGCGTTAACTATAATTTCAAAGATGATCGAAGCTCTTTGAAATTGGCCGGGACAGATATTTTCCGTACACAACAAAATAATGTTTCTACAGATTTTGGGCAGTTCAACTCCATGATCCGTCAGTATAACGACAATCAAACAATTCGGCTGACCTATACCTATAAATTCGGTAATTTGAAACAGCAAATCAAAAAAAGAGACAACGAATCGGAAGAGGCTAGCCGCGCGCGGTAAATCGTAAACCAAACTCCTAAAAAATTGTTATCTTGTCAGGATTTAAACAAAAGATGATTATGAAAGGATTACTTCTTTTTGCTGTAACGGCTGTAGGAACTACATTATTGACAACCGCATGCGGTCAACGGCAACAACAGGGACAACAAGACGAACAGGAACAACAGGAGCATCAATTACAATTGACGGAACTGTGGGAAACGAAAGATTTACCGACACCGGAATCTGTACTCTATCACGAGGGAAACAACGTATTATATGTGTCGTTGATTGATGGTGATGGGACTGCGAAAGACGGAAAGGGTGGAGTTGCTATATTGAATCTAGACGGAAGCGTCAAGGATCAAAATTGGGTAACCGGCATGAACGCACCCAAAGGCATGGCCATTCATGAGAATTTGTTATATGTGGCCGATATTACCGCCGTCGCTGTCATTGATCTGGAAACAGGCGATGTGCTTCATGAAATTGAATTTCCTGATGCGGTTTTTTTGAATGATGTTACAGTTGACGACGATGGTATAGTTTATGTGTCCGACACCCGTACCGGTACGATCTATCAGATGCAGGATAACCAACCTACAGTATTTTTAAAAGACGCACCGAATGCTAATGGTTTGAAGGTTGTGGACGGAAACCTTTACGCGTTAATAGGTCCCGAGTTATGGAAAATCGATGCTGATAAGAATAGTACGGTAATTACAAAAGGCTTCGAGCTCGGTGGCGATGGACTGGAACCCGTAGGTGATAAGGGGGATTTTCTGGTGACCTGTTGGGGAGGTTTGGTATATTATGTGAAAGCAGATGGTAGTTTCGAGAAGTTGATGGATGTACAAGGGGAGATGAATACAGCAGATTTGGGTATACATCCCGAAAGCAATACGATATACATTCCCACATTCAATAGCAATAGCGTCAAAGCATTTAAGTTGGAAAAATAAATAAAAGAGAGGAGGAAACTCCTCTTCTTTTTTTGAAGGATAACTATCTTTGTCGACGATGAACAGTATGACGACAGAACAATTATATCAACGCTATCGAGAAAGCGGGACGGTATCTACGGATACCCGAAATATAATACCTAACAGTATATTTTTCGCCTTAAAAGGAGAGCGCTTCAATGCCAATGAATTTGCAGCGCAAGCATTGGAAAGCGGTGCTAAATGGGCGGTTGTCGACGAAGCGAAATATGCTGTTGACGAACGCTATATTCTGGTAGCAGATGTGCTGAGTACGTTGCAGGATCTGGCCCGGTATCACCGTCGCCAACTAAATATCCCCATTATAGGAATTACCGGTACAAACGGAAAGACGACGACCAAGGAGTTGTTATATGCTGTGCTGTCGCAACGCTTTAAAACGTATGCTACAAAAGGAAATCTCAATAACCATATAGGTGTTCCGCTCACGTTGCTTTCCATCGATGACAGTATCGAAATGGCCGTTATTGAAATGGGCGCAAATCATCAGCAAGAAATTGCATTTCTGTGTGACATCGCCCTGCCGACACACGGGCTTATCACCAATGTCGGAAAGGCGCATTTGGAAGGCTTTGGCTCGTTTGACGGGGTGAAGAAAGCCAAAGGGGAGCTATATGATTTCCTCAAAATGCAGGATGGGGTGTTGTTCCTTCAAGGAGATAATGAATACCTGCGCGAAATGGAAATGCAACGCGGTATTTCAAAAACTGTTCGCTATGGTTTTTCGTCGGAAAATGATATCGTAGGAAGATTGGAATATGCTAATCCTCTACTTTGTATCTCGTGGAAAACAGACGATACGAAAGATGTTCATGTCGTACAGACCCAACTGACAGGTACTTATAATATAGA
This sequence comes from Sphingobacterium micropteri, assembly GCF_014692515.1. Lineage (GTDB taxonomy): Bacteria > Bacteroidota > Bacteroidia > Sphingobacteriales > Sphingobacteriaceae > Sphingobacterium > Sphingobacterium micropteri. The sequence goes on from NZ_JACOIK010000007.1 coordinate 204,727, forward strand.
GAATATATTAGCTGCGATTGCGGTAGGGCATTTTTTTGGTATAGATGATATACGTATCAATCACGGCGTTGAGGGATATACGCCTACCAATAATCGTTCGCAGATCACAAAGACAGTACATAATACAGTTATCGCCGATTATTATAATGCGAATGTAAGTAGTATGGAGGCTGCTCTGGCAAATATAGCTGTTATAGAAGCCGTTTATAAGGTAATTATACTGGGCGATATGTTCGAATTGGGAGAGGATGCGTGGATAGAGCATCGACGGGTCGTGGATCGGGCGCTAGCCGTGGAGGCGAAGCGGACAATTTTTGTGGGTGAGGCATTCTATGCCCAGAGAAATCCAAAAGCAGAGTTTTACAAAACGACGGATGATGCGAAAGAAGCTCTCCGTGAACGTCCTGTTGTGGATAGTACGGTTCTTCTGAAAGCTTCTCGTGGAATGGCATTTGAAAAGCTGATGGAGGCGTTATAGAACTCATCGCCATAACTCCAGCAAGAGCTATTATTTTGGATTGTTTATAACAGCGAACATTGGGAATAATATATGTCTGAGGTCTACACATCCAGAGACAGGTGCTTCTCTTTATTGATAAGCTGTGCTATACTGGTATCATTTAGGATCTGCAGCATTGCGTTTCGTACCTCGGCAAAAGTGTCTCGAATGCCGCAAGCGTGCTCTTCGACACATTCCTCACAAGAGCGATAAAAATTAAGACTCACACAGGGTAATAATGCGATCGGTCCATCGATTAATCGCATAACCTGGGAAAGGTAGATGTCTTCGGGTGCTTTGTTTAAGCTGTAGCCTCCACCGGCTCCCTTTTTGGAATACAATATACCCGCATTGCGCATTTCTAGAAGAATCTGCTCTAAGAATTTTTTCGGAATACGTTCCTCTTCTGCAATCCTTACAATCTGCATAGGTTCTTTTCCGTAGTTACGTCCTAGCACCATAAGCGCCTTAATGGCGTATTTTGTTTTCTTAGAAAGCATACGTTCCCTTTTTATGGATCAATCAATAATAACCACAAAGATACGGAAAAAATAATATGCTCTTGACTTATTGCCCTAATACCTCTATGATTGGCTTTCCAATGTTACCATTCGGCTCCATAATATGCAAAAGCGAAGCGATCGTTGGAGCGATGTCTACAACATGTACTTCCTTGTTGCTTACACCATGTTGTACTCCCCATCCCATAAATATCAATGGTATATGGGAGTCGTACGGCGACCACACGCCGTGGGTGGTTCCCGGACTACGCGGTGTGCCCGAATACCATTGTGGATCGGCGATAATCTGTATAGCACCACTATGTCTGCGGTTGTAACCGTTGATAATTTTCTCGCGGAGTGGAGCAGGTATAAACATATTTTGATTCCCCTCCATGTCAATAACATACGTAATGCCCTCTTCCTTTTGAAGCGTTTGGATAATAGTCTCCTTAACCTTATTTATATCCAGCTGAAGAGAATCTAGGAGCGAATAGTTGAGATGGACCTGATAGTTTAATAAGCTTCTAACAATTTTATCACTACCAAATTTATCTTGAAGTTCGCTATTTAGATTACGTTGAATCTGACGGGTGAATAAATAACCTGCATTTCCTTTTTCATCTGTGTAATACATTGGGTTGTAGGAAGCGGCGTGATCCGCAGAGAGGAAAAAAGTATAATTACCTTTGCCTACATGCTTATCAAGATAGGCTAAAAAATCGGCGATATCCTTATCGAGTCGGAGGTAGGTGTCTTCAATCTCAACAGCCGAAAGGGAATAGCGATGGCCAACATAATCTGTTGCCGATAAGCTCACACACAAAAAATCGGTATTGCCAGACGGATTATTGCCCAGTTGCTCGTGTTCGAGTGCTTTTTTTGCGAAATCTAGGGTGAGCGTATTTCCTTTAGGAACAGATTTAATCATCTCGTAGCCGGCATCTTTCATCAATTCCGAAGTTTTACGAGGGAAGGTAGGTGTTTCTTCGCCTGCCCATTTGCCTTCATACGGATTGTCATCGGAAATACTATTGATATACGTATCTATAGGGTAAAGTGTATTCCAATCTTCTTTTAAATATTTATCCGCCAGATGCTGCTTATTGAAAGACGCTACCCAGTCGGGCAGATTTTTCATGTAGAACGAACTGGAAATCCAATTTCCCGATTTTCCTTCAAACCAGTATGCGGCGTCCGCAAAATGACCCGCCGGCAGAATAGCACCGCGGTCTTTTAGCGATATACCGATCACTTTCGATTGAAAGTTGGTGCCAAGCTTCAGTTGGTCAGTCATGGTGGAGGCTAGTAGGTTGCGCGGCGACTGCTGTCCGGCTTTTTCCGTCGTGCCTATGCCTTGTACGTTGTCATCCTGTGTACAGTACATGGGCTGGCCCGTTGCTTGGATGATCCAATCATTTCCAGCGATACCATGAATAGAAGGAACCGATCCTGTGTAAACAGAACTATGCCCTATAGCTGTAAATGTGGGAATATAATTAAGTAGCGTGTTTTCACATGAAAATCCTTCATTTAGCAGACGTTTGAAACCATCATCACCATATCTGTCCGCAAATCGATAGAGGTAATCCCATCGCATTTGGTCTACCATCAATCCCACCACCAACTTTGGACGTGCAGGTTGGGCATGTCCTTGCAACATTATAGTTACGGTCAGTAAACCGGTAAAGAAAAATTTCCACATATTAGTTTAGTTTACTTAGAAAGAGTAGATAAAGGTAAATGATTTTTTAAATACTTCCCAGTATAAGATTCGTTACATTCCACCAGATCCTCTGGTGTTCCTTCGAAAACAACCTCTCCCCCCTTATTTCCACCTTCCGGTCCGATGTCGATAACCCAATCGGCCGTTTTTATCATTTCCATATTGTGCTCAATGACCAAGATGCTGTTTCCTAGCGCAATCAACGCATCAAAAGCTTTAAGCAGTTTGTGGATGTCGTGGAAATGCAATCCAGTTGTCGGTTCGTCGAAAATGAAAAGCGTTTTCTTACTGTTGTTCCCTTTGATTAAAAAAGAAGCAAGCTTGATACGTTGGGCTTCGCCTCCCGATAAAGTACTCGATGGCTGACCAAGTTTTACGTAACCCAATCCCACGTCCTGTAAAGGTTTAATTTTCGCAATAACTTTAGGCAGATCACTGAAGAACTCCATAGCTTCGTCCACACTGAGGTCTAAAACGTCAGCTACCGATTTACCTTTGTATTCCACATCTAACACATGTTGTTTGAACCGTTTACCACCACACGCCTCACATGGAAGTACGATGTCGGCCATGAATTGCATTTCGATTTTGACCTCACCGTCCCCCTGGCATACATCGCAACGACCCCCTTCCACATTAAATGAGAAAGCGGCCGGCTTTAACCCGGAAGCCTTCGCCGCAGGCAAATTAGCATAAACCGACCTCACTTCATCCCAACCTTTTACATACGTTACTGGATTGGAACGGGAGGACCTGCCGATCGGGTTCTGATCGATCATTTCGATTTGTTCAATACTTGTTATATCGCCTTCAAGGGCATCGAATATACCTGTTTGCTCTCCGCTGTAATTGCCGATGGCTTTTTGTAAGGCGGGGTATAGAATACGTTTGATAAGGGAGGTTTTCCCCGACCCCGATACACCGGTTACGACGGTAAATACGTTTAACGGAAAGGTTACGTTAATTCCTTTTAAATTGTTTTCCCGAGCCCCTTTTACGATAAGGGAATCACGCCATTTACGTCGCGTTTTAGGCGTAGGAATGGTCAGTTGACTGTTTAGATATTGCCCTGTTAAGCTGTCTTTATCTCGAATAATTTCTGAATAGGTGCCGGCGAAAACGAGTTGACCGCCATTTATTCCGGCTTCCGGACCGATGTCAATAAGATAATCGGCGGCTTCCATCATTTCTTGTTCGTGTTCCACAACAATCACTGTATTACCGACATCGCGTAACGATTTCAATACACCGATTAGTCGCTGGGTATCGCGCGGGTGCAAACCGATACTTGGTTCGTCTAATACATAGATAGAGCCCACGAGCGAACTCCCTAACGATGTTGCTAAATTGATGCGTTGCGATTCTCCACCCGAAAGTGTGTTGCTCAACCGGTTTAAGGTGAGGTAGCTTAATCCAACATCACACAAAAACTGGAGCCTGTTGACAATCTCGGCAAGCAAACGCTTTGCGATTAGTTGTTCATGCTCCGTTAATTTAAGTTCTTTAAAGAATTGGAGAGCTTCTTCCAATGGCAATAAAACAATATCCGTAATCGATTTGCCAGCGATTTTGACATACGTAGCATCTTTGCGTAAACGCGATCCCTTACAATCAGGACAATCGGTTTTTCCACGATAACGGGATAACATGACGCGGTATTGTATTTTGTAGGTTTGTTGTTCCAGCTCTTCAAAAAATTGGTTCAATCCGCCGAAATATTTGTTCCCTGTCCATAATAGTTCCTGTTGTTCAGGTGTAAGATCACCATAGGCACGATGTATGGGGAAATCAAACTTAAGCGCGCTGCGTACCAGACGGTTTAGCCATTCGCCCATTTTCTCTCCCCGCCAGGGAGCAATAGCTCCATCATACGTCGAGCGGCTTTTGTCGGGAATAACCAAATCGGCGTCTATTCCGATGACCTTACCATACCCCTCGCAGCGTTTGCAGGCACCATATGGGTTGTTAAAGCTAAAGAAGTTTGGAGTTGGCTCTTCGAATAGGATGCCGTCTAGTTCGAATTTGTCGGAATAATGCTTTCTATCACCATCGATATCGACGTAACATTCGCCTTTTCCTTCAAAAAAAGCGGTCTGTAGGGAATCAGCCATACGACTGTTCGTCTCGTCTTGTTTATCTAGCCGTATACGGTCTACCACAATCTGGACTTCTCCTGCTTTGAAATCTTTATTTGGTATACGCGTATCTTCGATAATACTTTCTATCTTCTGTATCTTTTCTTCAAACAGAACCCGTACGAATCCTTTTTGAAGCAATAAGGATAATTCTTCTTTTAGCTTTCGTTTATTAATAGGAATAAGTTCCGCGAAAATAGTGATAGTCGTATCTTCCGGATAGGACATCAATTCATCAATAATAGACGATGTGGTGTCTTTCGTAACCTGCTTACCCGAAATTGGAGAAAAGGTCTTGCCAATCCGGGCATAAAGGAGTTTAAGATAATCGTATATCTCCGTGGACGTACCTACAGTAGAGCGCGGATTGGACGTGATTACTTTTTGTTCGATGGCAATTGCCGGAGCGATCCCTTTAATATAGTCTACTTCAGGTTTATTCATCCGTCCCATAAACTGTCTGGCATAAGAAGATAGACTTTCCACGTAGCGTCGCTGACCTTCCGCATAAAGGGTGTCAAAAGCAAGGGAAGATTTCCCTGAACCCGACGTTCCTGTAATGACAACGAGCTTATTTTTAGGGATGTCAACATCGATGTTTTTCAGATTGTTGACCCGCGCACCCTTAATTTGGATAAACGACTTTGCGTTTTGTTCCGATTTTTTTGACATAACCCACAAAGGTAAGGATTTTGTCTGACTCTAATTTGTAATCCTTATCTTTGCCAAAAAACTAAACAACAACGAATGAATAAATTAAAATTTTTACCATTTTGTATAGTCGTTGCTACGGTGGTCGTGGGTTGCCGGGAGGCAGACAACACCCAAGACACAAACAATCCCCTGCTCTCGACTTATGATACCCCGTTCCAAGTGCCACCATTCGACAAAATTAAGGATGAACACTTTCGGCCGGCATTTAAAGCAGCATTAGAACAACACAATCAAGAAATTGATGTTATTGTAAACGATACAGAAAGCCCTACTTTCGAGAATACGATCGTAGCGTTGGAAAATGCAGGAAGCACATTGGGAAATATTTCACGTGTATTTTTTAATCTTAATTCCGCACATACCAATGATTCAATTCAGGCAATAGCCAAAGATATGGCCCCTGTACTATCTGCGCATGGCGATGAAATTTCCTTGAATGAAAAGCTGTTTGCACGTGTAAAAACAGTATATGACAAACGTGACTCTTTACAGCTAGATGCAGAAGATACCAAGTTATTGGAAGAAACCTATAAAGGGTTTGTCCGTGCCGGTGCTAATCTTTCGGAAAGCGATAAGGAGAAGCTAAAGAAAATAAATGCGGAGTTATCGGTGTTAACGAACGACTTCGGACAAAACTTGTTGGCCGAGACCAATGCTTACGAATTGCTCGTGGATAAGGAAGAAGATCTCGCTGGACTTCCTGCTGCTTTAAAACAAGCTGCTGCGGATGCGGCTAAAGCAAAAGGACAAGAAGGAAAATGGATTTTTACACTTCAGAATCCTTCCGTAATGCCTTTCTTACAGTATGCCGATAACCGGGAGTTACGTCAAGAAATTTGGAATGCCTACCAAATGCGTGGAAACAACGGTAACGATAATGACAATAAAGAAATCCTGCTTAAAACGGCAAATCTTCGTTTAGAGAAAGCGAAATTATTGGGTTATAGTTCGCACGCTGCCTATGTGTTGGAAGAAGCCATGGCGGAAAATCCGACAAATGTATATGCGTTATTAAATAGAATATGGACGCCTGCATTAGAAAAAGCAAAAGCTGAAGCAGCCGACATTCAAAAGGAAATTGAAGCCGCGGGAGGAGATTTTCAGGTAGCGCCACATGATTGGAGATATTACCAAGAAAAAATCCGTAAAGCGAAATATGCGCTGAATGAAGAAGAAATTAAGCCTTATTTCAGTTTAGCGGCAGTACGACAAGGTGCTTTTGATACCGCCAATAAATTGTACGGATTAAGTTTTGTGGCATTAAGTAACGTGCCTACTTACCATGAGGAAGTAGAGGTATATGAAGTAAAAGACAGCGATGGCGAACATTTGGGCTTGCTTTACGCAGATTTCTTCCCAAGAGAATCGAAAAGAGGAGGGGCATGGATGACGTCCTATCGTTCACAGCATACAAAAGATGGCGTGCGTGTAGCTCCGGTTATTTCTATTGTGTGCAACTTTACAAAACCCGTCGGCGATGCGCCTGCACTGTTGACGTTTGATGAAGCGACGACACTATTCCATGAATTTGGACATGCTTTGCACGGGCTGTTATCGGATGTAAAATACCGCAGTTTAGCGGGTACGTCTGTGTCACGCGATTTCGTGGAATTGCCATCACAGGTGATGGAAAACTGGGCGGCTGACCCCGAGGTACTGAAGACCTATGCAAAACATTATCAAACAGGCGAAGCTATTCCAGATACATTGATTGAAAAAATGGAACAGGCCGGAACATTTGATCAAGGATTCGCAACCGTAGAGTATGTGGCGGCATCTTTGTTAGATTTGGATTATCATGCTACGACAAAACCTATAGAAGGCGATATAAATGCATTTGAAGCAGCCGGTATGCAAAAAATTGGATTAATTGATGCGATTATTCCGCGCTACAGAAGTACGTATTTCCAGCATATTTTCTCGGGAGGATATTCGGCAGGTTACTATGCGTATATCTGGGCAGAAGTATTGGATTCCGATGCTTTCGCAGCCTTCAAGGAGAACGGTCTTTTTGATCAGGCTACAGCTACTTCTTTCCGGAAGAATATCTTGGAAAAAGGCGGTACGGGTAATCCTGCAGAAATGTACAAACAATTTAGAGGTAAAGACCCTGATCCGGTTCACTTGATGAAAAAGCGTGGATTGAATTAACGACGGATATATTCGTCAATTTCTATAAAAAAGTTTCTCATAGAGCCGCACCTAATATGGTTGCGGCTCTTTGTGATTATTGTGCTCCTGTGTGTAGGGTATAATGTTGTTTTTCACGGATGTATGCGGAGTAGCTATATTGTTCTTCCATAACTTACGCTCCACGATAAAAAACTCGATAGCGGCAATTAAAATGAATAGATAACCGTAGAGTTCCAGACATTCTTCTGCAGCATTTTTCACTCCCCTGAAATAGCTGTCTTCCATTACAGTCTGCCAGAATATTCTACGACCAAACAATCGGGAAAATACATAAGTCGTGATGATACCGGACGTAAGCAGACCAGCTGAAAAAGTGTACCGATAACGGTTAAGTTGCGCAACAAAACGCTGCCAATTTCGAACCACGAGGTATAAGGCTGCTATCAGAATGATCAGAACGGGGAAAAACCAAGCTGTTTGACCAATTAAATTTTCAAAATAAACATCCTGTTCGCGAATCAGGGATACGCTGGTAAAAGCAAAAAGTAAAAGGGCAAGATAGGACCTCGGTCGGGATCGTTTATAGATGATAAAAAGTAGGATACTTGATGTAAGTAAAAAAAAGCTTTGCATATACTCTGTATAGGAATCTTCCGAGAACTTTGTTTCTATCGAACCAATTTGGGCGTCAAATCGTATAAGTTCAGCAAGCAGGAAAGCTGCTGCAACGTAGATAAAAAAACGTATTCCTTGACCTATAAGCGCGCGAATTTTTGAACTTTCCATGTGTGTGTTGTTTTAAAAAAGATAATAAAATGTAATGGTGCAAATATATAGTTGACTTTCACGTTTAATAAGTCAGATTTGATTTGTTGACTAAACTTTTACAATAGTCAGATTTTTGGTGTGCTATCTTTGTATACATTTGTGTATGCTGAAAAGTGATAAAGCCAAGACATTTCGTCTTTTAGTTCTTACATTGCTATTTTTGACCTCTTTAAGTGAGGGTTTTTCACAAGTTGGGGTTGGTGTTAAAGTAGGTGGAAATTTATCAGACGCGGATGCGCTTTCTTTTCGTTCATCGAAACGTCTAGGTTTTCAAGTTGGGATGGCAGTAAGTTATCATTTCCGTCCGAATATGGCCATTCAAGCAGAACCGACGTTTAATCTAACCCGTATACGGGCAAATTCAGAAACCGTCCATGAAACTAAAGGTATTGATAAAGGAAACAAAGCTCTTCATTTTTTTGATCTACCTGTGTTGTTTAGGTTAGATGTTACATCTGGGTTTGCGCTGTTGGGAGGAGTAGAGTTCAACTCGCTTCTCAATGCAGACAGGTACCGTCTGAATAACAGTGACCAGGCTTTTAAAAGTGGAATCCGACTGGGATATACAGTCGGGTTGGAACTGGGTAAATTCTATTTTCGCTATCGTGGATTTGAACGGTCGACGGAGGTGCACCGTAGTTGGACCACTGCGATTCAGCAATATCAAGTCGGCGTAAAATGGAATATCCGCTGATTATATACCTAAAGAATTAAATTGTAAATCGTACAGTTTTTTGTAATAGCCATCCTCGATAGTAAGCAACTCTCGATGTGTGCCAACTTCCTTGATTTCTCCTTTATCGAATACGATGATTTTATCCGCTTTTTGAATCGTGGATAGGCGATGTGCAATAACGATAGCCGTTCTGCCGACCATCATATTTTCGATAGCGGTCTGAATAAGTAACTCGGTTTCTGTATCTATAGACGATGTCGCTTCATCCAGTATCAATATAGCAGGGTCGTGCACCAATGCCCGGATAAAGGAAATTAGCTGCGCCTGTCCAGAAGAGAGGGTGGCTCCCCGTTCTTGAACCTGATAGTCAAACCCTCCCGGCAAACGCATGATAAAATCATATGCTCCAACTCTTTTGGCCGCTTCGATAACTTCTTCCTCGGTAATATGGGGGTTATAAAGGGTGATGTTGTTGAAAATGGTATCGGAGAATAAGAAAACATCCTGTAAAACAGTAGCGATGTGGTGACGCAGCGAATCGAGTTTGTATTGCCGTATATCTTTGCCATCTATTAAAATACGGCCTTGCTGTATCTCATAAAAACGGCTGAGGATATTAATAGTAGATGACTTTCCGGCACCTGTGGCTCCGACTAATGCCAACGTTTCGCCCGGATGGATATGGAAACTAACATTTTTCAACACCCAGTTTCCTTCATTATAAGCAAACCATACGTTATCAAACTCGATTTCACCCTCCATGCTGTCTGGCGAGAAAACACCATTATCCGGTGTAAATTCTTTCGTATCCAATACGTCAAATACCCGCTCCGCAGAAACCATCCCCATTTGTAGGGTATTAAATTTATCTATCAGTTCTCGAATAGGTCGGAAAATCATGTTGATGTACATCAGAAATGCGACCACCACTCCCGGAGAGATCGCATTGGCGAGAATCTGCTTCGATCCGTACCATACCAAAAGACCGATTGCAATAGCCAGGATAATTTCCAAAACAGGAAAAAAGATAGAAAAATACCAATTTGCCCGAATGTGTGCATCCCGATGTTTGCTATTGGCGGTTTTAAACTTCTCCATTTCCTGTTTTTCCCGTGCGAAATACTGGATAATAGCCATTCCACTAATATGCTCCTGCAAGAATGTATTGAGGTTGGATACCCAGGTACGGACATCCACAAAAGCCGATTTCATGGCTTCTTTAAAAATATAGGTCGCCCATATTAAGAGTGGCATAGGAATGAGCACGATAAGGGTCAATTGCCAGTCTGTATAAAACATAACCCCGAAGATGACAACAAGCTGTAGTAGATCTCCAATAATTTGGATGAGTCCCTGGGAGAAAATATTGGATATAGTCTCCAAATCAGAGATGGTACGGGTAATCAATTTCCCGATAGCGGTATTATCAAAATATTTTAATCGTAGATTGATAATATGGTTAAATACTTGTATGCGGATATCACGAATGACATTTTGACCTAATACGTTCGTTGCCAAGGTGTGATAATAGCGAATTATCGTTTGTATGATAAGCAGCGCTATCATGGCCATGAGCATCCAGGTAAGTCCCGATGCATCGGCTTTCAAAATATATTTATCCAAGGTGTACTCCACTAGCATAGGGAGCGCCGGGGCGACCGCAGCCAACAAAATGGTTAATATGACGGAAGCCCAGAATATTCCTTTGTAAGGATCCATGTAGCGAGCCATTCGCTGCAGGAGTTTCGTGTCGTAAGTTTTTCCAGTTATTTTTTGTTCGCTCAAAATGCTGTGTCAATATAAGGATAAACAACTTTTGTTAAATACAAACCGTGTGCCGGTACCGAAGTGCCGGCCTTTGCCCGGTCTTTGCTGCCGATGATGTCTAGCATGGATTCCGGTGCTTTATTCTTCAACCCGATATCCAGCAAGGTTCCCACGATTGCCCGAACCATGTTCCGAAGAAATCGGTTCGCAGTAATATGAAATACGAGTCCCTCATCCGTTTCTTGCCAATATGCTTGTGTTACCGTGCAGATATTTGTGTACACTTGTGTGTGGCTTTTTGAAAAACACCCGAAATCCTGCGTACCTATCAGAAACATCGCGGCGTTATTCATAATCAATACATCAGGGATTTCTCGTAGCTGCCAAGATTTGTGTCGAAGAAATGGGTTTTTCCGAAAGTGGACATGATATTCATAAGCTCTTTCCGTAGCATCGAACCGGGCATGCGCGTCTTGGTCTACGGGAAAAATACGATATACCGCGATGTCGGGAGGAAGCAGTGCATTTAATGAATGCAAAAAGCGACTTTCATCGGGTATACTCGCTTTGGGTATATCCAGATGGATGAACAGTTGTTTCGCGTGTACACCCGTATCTGTCCTGCCAGCACCTATAGTTTCAATTGGATAACGCAAAATCTTATGGAGTGCTTCATTCAGTTTTTGCTGTACGGAGACAGCATTATGCTGTATCTGCCAGCCATGATAAGCCGTTCCGTCGTACGCTATTTCCAGAAAAAAACGTTGTAATGTATCTTCCACTTGACAAAGGTAATGGTTTTCTTTGTTCTTTTTTTCCTCAAAAAAGAACCAAAAAAATCGTCACTTCAAATGTTTTACATATAGGATAGTGCAGAAATAAGTTTGTACAGTTGTAAAACATTTGGATGTGACCTTTTATGTTAATTAAGGGATAGTACAATGCGTAGATAAAAGCGGTCAATAAAGCTCCGCGGTTATGCGGGATAGAACGACCTTGCGTTTTTTCGCGGCCATCTTTATGCCGGCTATTCCGTTAAAAACAGAATGCTGTTTGACCGAAGGGAGTTTCATTCTGTTTAGGAATAGGCAAGTAAAGATAGCGAAAACATGCTCAGTCTTGATTTTTTGTCCCCTTTTTTATCAAGAAAAAAGGGGTAGAAGAACATAAAAAACTATCTTTGTTAAACAAGAATAAAGTATAGTTATGATCCAACGTATTCAAACACTATGGCTGTTGGCAGCCGCTGTTATTTTATTAGGGCTTTTTGTTTTTCCTTATGTGAGCTTTATTGACTTGGTAGGGCTTGGCAAGCAGATTTATGTTACCGGGATATATTCTTCGAATAATAACGAATCTGTGCGGGAGTCGGCCTCTATTGCCTTAGCAATTTATGCCGGAATCGTAACGATCGTACCCTTATTAATTGTTTTTCAATATAAAAACAGAAAGCGACAGGTTCTTTTTATTATAGTTGAAATTGTACTCATTGTACTATTAGGTATATGGATGTGGAGTGCCGCACACGCGACCTTAGATGTTATCAGCCAAAAGCTGCAGGCCGGTAATATTGGCGTAGGTTTTTTCCTTTTGCCCGTAGCCATCATTTTCTTAGGAATGGCTATCGGTGGTATCCGTAAAGACGAAAAATTGATAAAATCAGCAGACCGTTTGCGATGAGAAACTGGGTATATTTCTTGTTTTTAACGTTAGGTATTTTCCTTTCGGGCGAGCTTCTTGCACAAGAACAGGACGAAGACAGCTTAAAAAATATAAAAGATGACATCCAAGTAGATGTGAAATCAGTGAGTACTATAGCTAATGGTGACACACTTTCCATTGAGCTGTTTCTCATTTCTTACCAAATGGATCCGCGGGAATTTAAACTGAATGCGTTTGCTACGCAGGTTTTGGATAGCGAGGGCCATAAACACCTGCTTACCCACATGAAGATGGGGCGGGTGTTGGTGCAATTGGCAGACCGGCAAAATTATTTACATTATTTATTGGAAGAGGATATGCCTGTACCTTTAACGATGCAAGTAGGAGACTGGAAAGGAAAGAAAGCGTCGAAAGTATTATTAGTATTTGAAGACAGTACGGAAGAAGGGCGGTTTATAACACAAGAGGTTGACTTATAGTCAACCTCCGTTTCTTATCTGGAATACCTAAATTGTTGCTTATCCATCAATCCCATTTGATTTTTCATCATTTTAATCTGATCGGCAAGTAATTTATTTTTGTCTGCCTTCTTAGCCTCCGCCAGAAGTTTTTCGGCTTCGCGTTTATTGCGTTTTGCCATGGCCACGCCAGCTAAGCTTAATTTTGCCAAAGCAATGTTATGACTCATGTGTAGGCCCAGTGACAAGGCTTTCTTGAAATATTTTTCGGATTGTAAAGGTGCGCGTTGTGATTCCAAGATACCTAACAGCATGTGATAATATCCATGTTGCGCACTGATTAGTTGGTTTTCATAATTCTTGATGTTTCCTAGCCACTGTTCCGCTTTAGCCATGTTCTCTTTTCTAAGAAACCACTGTGCAATGAGCATATTTTCGTTGAAAAATACCGTAACCCAGGCCAGAATGGTAATAAGAATTCCTAAGATACCCCATCCCCAATGGCCGAACCAAAATAGTGCTACCGTTCCCACCAAAAGTAAGCTACTAAGAATTATACGAACTATATTTGACATATATTTTTATCTGCGTAATTTAAACTAAAGGCAAATATCCGGTTATTTTGGAGTTTATCCAACTTGTTTGCGTGATAAAATTGTAAAATTTATTTAGGTTTGTGTTATGGCAGAACGTTATGACCCCAGTTGGGAACCTATTTTAAAGCCTTTGTTTCGACAAGACTATATGCGTAGTCTTTCCGCTTTTGTGCAACATGAACGGAAACAGGGCTTAGTCTTTCCGCCCGAAAATCTCGTTTTAAACGCTTTTAGACTAACGCCTTTTGAAGATATTAAGGTCGTCATATTGGGACAAGACCCTTACCACAATGATGGACAGGCCCATGGATTGTCATTCTCCGTTCCGGAAGGGATAGCGCTTCCCCCGTCCTTGCGGAATATCTATACGGAGTTGGTGTCTGATATTTCGGGGTTTCAGTACCCGACTTCCGGTAATTTAACGAAATGGGCTAAGCAGGGTGTGTTATTGTTAAATGCGACGCTTACTGTACGAGCGCACCAAGCAGCCTCCCATCAAAAAAGAGGCTGGGAAGAGTTTACTGATCAGATTATTCATCTGGTGTCTCAAAAGCTGGAAAATGTCGTTTTTATATTGTGGGGGAGCTATGCGCAAAAGAAAGCTATGCTGATTGATGCACAAAAGCACCTGATACTAAAAGCTGTTCATCCGTCACCCCTGTCCGCACATCGCGGATTTTTCGGCTGTAAGCATTTTTCCCAAGCCAATGCTTATTTAGAAGCTAAAGGCAGAAAGCGTATTGATTGGCAGATTTAAGCGAAGCGTTCTTTTAGCACGCTAAATTGATATTCCTGATTCGCCAGACGCTGTAGATGGTGGATGCGTATTTTTCTTCCATGCTGTTTTATATGTGTAAAGAGGAGATGGCTGTCATACGTAATTTCAAAAGGTTGTGATAAATCGAAAGATTCCATTGCTTCACCGAGAATGACATATTCCAATTCTCCTTTTGTGGTGAACCGCTTGATAATGACCTGGTCTTCTGGAGCAGGCTGTAGACTGAACCAAGCCCCATCACCTACACCACCTAGATATTGGGCATCCCTTGGCACCGTAATAGGCTTGGAAGTGAACTTCATATAGCCGATAATCAGGTCGTTAGGTAAAAGGTTTGCTTTCTTCTGTGTTACATTGTCTCTCAGCTTCTTTAACAAAAAGCCGAAAGATTGCCAACGGTTCATTCTAAAGTGCTTTAACCCTTGCTCGGGCGAGAACGAATAAATCATACGGTTTGGGACAGCATTTACCACATTGCTGATGGGGCTGGCCTTGATCGTTTCCGGAAAATTAATGCTATGTCGCCAGGTATACTGTTTGGACGAGCGAATGAGCATGCGGGCAATAAAGCGTGAACAATTGTTGTTATTGCGAGCTACAGCACCGTAAGGAAAAGTTCCCTGATGAACACAATCATCGCCATATGCTTTCGCAAGCTCAAAGTTAATATGACGGGCGATAGAAAAATAAAGAACACCGTCTCCATACATGGCGGGTTTCAATGCCTCGAACTGTTCTACAAGTTCTTCCAGGTTGGCAATATTGTTGTTTTCAAATTTGGCTTTGAGTTTTATCTCTAAACGCGGGTCTGAAAATTTGGAGCGCGCGCGGCCGTATCCCCGAGGCGTGATGTAGCGCCCGAAATCATAGAAGAGCATCTCACCGGTTTCTCGCTTAATGATAACGATGCCCGTATGACCCACTTTGAAATTCAAGTTTTTTACAATGCCGATTTTCTTAAAAAACATCATCCACTTTTCGTCTCCCCGGATGGTGGCATCAGGCCATGTTAAAATAAGGGCTAGATCATTATACGTTATACTTGATTGCATGAAATTCCTTTTTAGTTTAATATTCTAAAGGGATGATAGGCTCTTTTTTGCTCGTCGACATGATCATCATGGTCTGAAAGGTCTTGACGAATGGTATTTTCGCAATTTTCTCCATAATGACGGCTTCATATGCTTTGATGTCTTTTACGTATACCTTTAGCATAAAGTCACAATTCCCGGTAACGTGGTGACATTCCGTTACTTCTGGGATGGTTTTGACAGCTTCCACAAATTCTGGGATAGCATTATGCGTGTGAAAGTCTAGCGATATTTGTATGAATGACTTAATGCCCAGTCCCAGTTTTTCTTCATCTACAAACGCATGGTAGCTTTTGATAAATCCCGAGTTTTCCAATTTGCGGACACGTTCCAATGTTGGCGCAGGAGAAAGTCCAATGTTGGAAGCTAGTTGTAAGTTGGTTATCCTTCCATTTTCCTGTAAAAGCTTCAGGATTTTTAAGTCAGTCTTATCTGGTTGATATGGCATTTCTATAGTCGGCTAACGTGAATATTATATTTTATAAAATGTAAATGTACAAAATATTATTTGGCGAGCAAAAAAGTTGCCAGCGTCATATTTGTTATAGATAAAATTTATTTTCTTTTGCTTTCGACATTGTTAAATATTATTTCGAATCATGGTAATGTCAAAAATACTTTAACGAGATGCATTTAGGGGCGTATAAATGACGTTTGTCATTTTTTTTGCTAAAAAGTAGGCTAACGAGGTCGTTAACTTAGGGTATGTCGTCTTTTAATCGTATCTTTGTAGTCCAAAATAAGGTAGGAATCGCCGAATTAAAAAAGGGGTAGAGAAATGAGTACCAAAGACGATGAATTACTAAAAGAGCTGGAGCTCGAAGAATATAAATACGGGTTCACGACGGATATTGAAATGGAAATAGCCGCTAAGGGGCTAAGTGAAGATACTGTTCGTTTCATTTCCGCAAAGAAAAATGAACCTGAATGGTTGTTAGAATGGCGGCTGAAAGCATTGCGTCATTTTCTGACGATGAAGATGCCTACGTGGCAAAACTTTGAAAGTCCGGATGTGGATTTTCAGGATATTTCCTATTATGCCGCGCCAAAGCCAAAAAAACAGTTGGAAAGTTTGGATGAGGTAGATCCAGAGTTGCTTTCGACATTCGAAAAATTGGGAATCCCGTTGGACGAGCAGAAAGTTTTAGCTGGCGTGGTGGCTGTTGATGCGGTGTTTGATTCCGTTTCTGTCAAGACGACGTTTCGGGAGAAGTTGAAAGAGCAGGGCGTTATTTTCTGTTCTTTTGGTGAAGCCGTTCAAGAGCATCCAGATTTGGTAAAGAAATATCTGGGTACGGTCGTGCCACAAACCGATAATATCTATGCGGCTTTAAATTCTGCTGTATTTTCAGATGGTTCCTTTGTGTATATTCCGAAAGGCGTAAGGTGTCCGATGGAACTTTCTACGTATTTCCGGATAAATGCGGAGAACACCGGACAGTTTGAGCGTACATTAATCGTGGCAGAAGAAGGATCGTATGTTTCCTATCTGGAAGGTTGTACAGCTCCAATGCGTGATGAAAATCAACTGCATGCAGCCGTGGTCGAACTGATTGCTGAGCGGGATGCGGAAATTAAATATTCGACTGTGCAGAACTGGTATCCGGGGGATAAGGATGGCAAGGGCGGTATCTATAATTTTGTGACGAAGCGTGGTATTTGCAAAGGAGACAATGCAAAGATTTCGTGGACACAAGTGGAAACAGGTTCTGCCATTACGTGGAAATATCCAGGTGTTATCTTGAAAGGTGATAATTCTGTAGGTGAATTTTATTCTGTCGCAATGACACGTAATAAACAGATCGCTGATACCGGAACAAAAATGGTCCATCTTGGTAAAAACACACGTTCTAAGATTGTGTCAAAAGGTATTTCTGCCGGTTTGAGCCACAACAGCTATAGAGGGTTGGTGAAAATAGGTCCAAATGCCGACAAAGCGAGAAACTTTACCCAATGTGACTCGCTGTTGATTGGAGATCGTTGCGGAGCGCACACGTTCCCTTATATAGAAAGTAGAAACCGTACAGCGATGTTGGAACATGAGGCAACAACATCGAAGATTGGTGAAGATCAGGTTTTCTATCTAAACCAAAGAGGGATTGACCCAGAGAAGGCTGTTGGTTTGATTGTTAACGGCTACGCCAAAGAGGTATTAAATCAACTGCCGATGGAGTTTGCGGTAGAAGCGCAAAAGTTATTGGCGATTTCCTTGGAAGGATCGGTAGGGTAGTCATATTTAAATTTCCAAATTAAAGAAAATGTTATCAGTTAAGAATTTACACGCGTCTGTAGACGGTAAACAAATATTAAAAGGATTAGATTTAGAAGTCAAAGCAGGCGAAATTCACGCTATTATGGGGCCGAACGGCGCCGGAAAAAGTACGTTAGGAAATGTGCTGGCTGGTCGTGACGCTTATGAGGTTACGGAGGGCTCTGCATTGTTGGAGGGCGTTGATTTATTAGATTTATCACCGGAAGATCGGGCTCGTGAAGGTCTTTTCTTAGCGTTTCAATATCCGGTAGAAATTCCGGGGGTATCCAATATTAATTTCTTGAAGACCGCTGTAAACGATATACGGGAGTATAAAGGCTTGCCACCAATGGAGGCAAAAGAGTTTTTACAATTGGTGAAAGAAAAGCAGAAGCTGGTCGATTTTTCCGCAAACCTCGCTAACCGTTCCTTGAACGAAGGGTTTTCGGGAGGTGAAAAGAAGCGTAACGAGATATTCCAACTTGCGATGTTAAATCCGAAGTTAGCGATCTTAGATGAGACCGATTCAGGTCTTGATATTGATGCGTTGCGTATTGTAGCCAATGGGGTAAACCAGTTGCGTTCTGAAAACAATGCATTTGTAGTCATTACACACTACCAACGTTTGTTAGATTATATCATACCAGACTTTGTTCACGTATTGTATAACGGACGCATTGTGAAAACCGGTCCCAAAGAGTTGGCGCTGGAGTTGGAGGAAAAAGGTTACGATTGGCTAAAAGAATACGACACGCAAACCGCATAACGAAATTTATCCATGGATAAAGTAGATAGCGGATTGATAAAAAAGAACATGAGTACAATAGTTGCAGATTCATTATATCAACAGTTGGTTTCGAGTTTTCAAGAGCTCGATATGCAAGAACCGTCACATTTGACAACCTTGCGTCAGGAGGCTTTTGAACGGTTTCAACAAGAGGGTTTTCCAACTGTTAAGAACGAAGAATGGAAATATACCAATATACACCCTCTAATCAATGCAACCTATGCGTTGAACCCTTCGATAGATCCGGACACTGCGAATGTCGATAAAGCGAATATTCCCGGTTTGGATGCCCATCGAATAGTATTGATTAACGGGCAGTATGTTTTGGCGTTCTCTTCTCTTGAAGATGAGATTGGTTTAGTGGTGAAATCCATTAACGAAGCGCATACAGAAGCTAACTTTGAAAAACACTACGCACAGCATGCCGATAAATCGGATAACGTGATGGTGCAATTAAACACGGCGCTCAATACAGCGGGCGTGTATTTGTCGGTTGCGAAAGGCAAAGTGATTTCCAAACCTATTCACATCGTGCATGTAGCAATGGGCGAGGAAGCTTTTTTTGCGCAGACACGTAACCTAATCGTGGTAGAAGCCCATGCAGAGGTGGAAATTATAGAATCTTTTGTTACGATGGATGGTACAGCTCACAATGTACATAACAAAGTGACAGAGATTGTCGTAGAAGAGCATGCGAAAGTGCAGCATTACTATCTACAAGTGGCTGATGCAACGAGCCATTATATCATGCATACGGAGGTTTATCAAGAACAATATAGTCTGTATAACAACTATAACTGTAATTTGCCCGGTGCATCTTTTGTACGGCACAACATCAATGTCCGTTTGGACGCTGAGCAGGTGGAATCACATTTATATGGTATTAATTTAACGGCAGATAAACAGTTGGTCGACAACCATACCATTGTGGATCATATGAAACCACATTGCGAATCTTATGAATGGTATAAGAATATCCCGCAGGACGAATCCACCGCGGTATTCAATGGTAAGATTTTTGTACGTGAAGATGCCCAAAAAACAAATGCCTTTCAACAAAACAACAATATGCTTATCGGCGATAAGTCAGCTGTATATACCAAACCCCAATTAGAAATTTTTGCAGATGACGTGAAATGTTCACATGGTTGTACCATGGGGCAGTTTGATGACGATGCTTTGTTTTATTTACGTGCTCGCGGTATCGGTGAGGAAGCTGCTCGGGTATTATTGGTACACGCATTTGCCTTTGATGTTACCTCCCGTTTCTCTAATGAGAAGGTTCGTCAATATATAGAACATCTCGTAGAAAAGGGATTAGAAAAGAATAAGTAGTTTTTCATATATATTATTAGTGATAAAGGCGTCAGAATCGATTCTGACGCTTTTTTTTGATGTTTATCCTTCTCTATAAAATCAGTAGGAAATATGATGACAGGGGCTCATCCTGATTTACAAAAAAGGAGCCTCCGAATATTTTCAGAGGCTCCTCTTGTGAGCGAAAGACGAGATTCGAACTCGCGACCCCAACCTTGGCAAGGTTGTGCTCTACCAACTGAGCTACTTTCGCTGATGGTGGTACAAAGATAGCGATTCGGAATATATCTGTCAATAGCCTTTGTTTCTTTTTTCGTCGAAAAAAGAAATTACCTTTGTATTGATTTTGGGATAAAAACCCAGCCAACAGCTATGCAGAAAGAAATAGAAATTGCGGTAGCACCGGAAAATATCCAGGACACCGAACATCTGATCGTACTCGGTTGTAAACAGCTGAACGTGGAACGTTCCCGCATACAGGGGCATCATGTCCGCAAACGCTCTATCGACGCTCGAGGGCGCAAAGTGGTATATCGTCTTCGGGTCGTTTTTTATATCGACGGACCACCTATTCCCGACATTCATTTGCCTTCCATTAAGCGGGTACATGATGCCACACGAGTCATCATTATTGGCGCAGGTCCGGCAGGTTTATTTGCCGCATACCGTTGCCTGGAACGCGGACTGAAGCCTATCGTGATCGAACGCGGGAAGCCCGTAAAGGAAAGACGGCGCGATCTTGCTAAAATAAACCGGGAAGGCTTTGTAAACCCCGAGTCCAACTACTGCTTTGGTGAAGGTGGAGCAGGCACTTATTCAGACGGTAAACTCTATACCCGGTCCGATAAGCGCGGCGACGTGGATAAGGTGCTGCGTATTTTTGTACAACATGGTGCGCCGGAAGATATTCTGGTAGATGCTCGTCCGCATATTGGCACGAACAAACTTCCCCACATCATCGAAGACATGCGGAATACCATTTTGGAATTTGGTGGTGAGATCAGGTTCGATTGCCGTGTTGATGATATCTTGGTCGATTTCGGGCAGGTAAAGGCGGTGCGGACATCGACCGGAGAAACGATAAAAGCAGATCATGTCATTGTTGCGACCGGGCACTCCGCTCGTGATATCTTTCATCTTTTCCGGCAGAAAGGCTGGCTGATCGAAGCCAAACCGTTTGCACTGGGCGTTCGCATCGAACACCCGCAGCAGATTATCGATCAGGTACAATACCATTGTTCGACGCGGCCGCAAAACCTTCCGCCAGCTTATTATAGCTTGGTAGAACAGGTCAATCAGCGGGGTGTTTTTTCCTTTTGTATGTGTCCGGGTGGGGTTATTGCCCCCTGCTCTACGGAGCCAGACGAAATTGTGGTGAACGGCTGGTCTCCCTCAAAACGGAATAATCCACATGCCAATTCCGGCACAGTGATCCAGATCAATATGGAGGATGTGCCGAGCGCGCTATCCGATCCTTTTGCTTTATTGCGCTTTCAGCAGGATATCGAACAGCAGGCTTTTCGTTTAGGCGGGGGCAGCTTGGTAGCACCAGCACAACGGATGGTAGATTTTGTCCAGCAGAAAGTATCCGCCACGCTCCCCGAAAATTCCTATAAACCCGGAACAAAAAGCGTCGACCTCAACGAAGTATTGCCAAGCTTCGTACATGAAGCCCTGCGGGGCGCACTCCCGCTTTTCGGCAAAAAGATGAAGGGGTATTATACGAATGAAGCTATATTGGTGGGTGTTGAATCCCGTACATCTTCTCCCGTCCGAATTCCACGGAACAAGGAAACGCTGCAACATCCGGAAATTTCGGGACTTTATCCTTGCGGAGAAGGCGCAGGCTACGCCGGAGGGATCGTTTCCGCAGCCATTGACGGTATAAATTGTGTGGACGCCATCTCAAGAAATGTATACAATATGAGATAGGTAGGCAATGATACGGCATGAAGCCATAATAAAGGAGTCCGTAAAATTTGAGCGATGTCAAATATTCACACTTGAAAGATTGCACTACCCCTCCTTAGCCTCTAAAGGCCACATCCAGGTATTTGAGATATGTACAAACTACCCATAGCACTATCCCTTCCACTCAAATATCTGAAGTGGCGATTTTTTCCGTCCTTTTTTCTAAAAAAAGGACAATAAATAGTATTTTTATAAAAATTTGAATAATATTTTACAGATGAAAAGATTAGTTATTGCAATCGTAGGTTTGTTTACGGCGCTGTCATTCAGCTCTTGTGGATATAACACCATGGTCTCCAAAGATGAGAATGTAAAAGGGAAATGGGCACAGGTAGAAAATGCCTATCAACGTCGTGCAGACTTGATTCCTAATTTGGTCGCAACGGTAAAAGGTGCTGCTGAACACGAAGAAGGCACATTGACCGCGGTTGTGGAAGCACGGGCCAAAGCTACATCCGTAACAGTTGACCCTTCTAATCTATCGGAAGAAGCTATTGCCAACTACCAACAAACGCAGGACGCCCTGTCGCAGTCCATCGGAAGATTGTTAGTGAGTGTGGAAGCTTATCCGGATTTGAAAGCGAATTCGAATTTTCAAGAATTGCAAGTACAGTTAGAGGGAACGGAAAACCGTATTTCTGTAGAACGCCGTTCCTACAATGAAGCTGTTCAAGATTATAATACCACGGTACGGAGCTTTCCAAATAATATTATGGCCGGCATTTTCG
This sequence comes from Sphingobacterium micropteri, assembly GCF_014692515.1. Lineage (GTDB taxonomy): Bacteria > Bacteroidota > Bacteroidia > Sphingobacteriales > Sphingobacteriaceae > Sphingobacterium > Sphingobacterium micropteri. The sequence continues at coordinate 227,344 of NZ_JACOIK010000007.1, forward strand.
GCTTTAAACCGAAAGGAACGTTTCAAGCCGCCGAAGGGTCCGATAAGGCACCTACGGTAGAATTTTAGTGTTTGATATGGACATATTTTCACTGGAAGAACAAGACCGCATTGTTCATGCTATTAGTGTGGCGGAAGCCAAAACTTCGGGAGAGATTCGGTTGGTAATCGATAAACGATTAAGAGCAGCTTCTGCAATGGATGCGGCTGTTTCCTATTTCGAGGAGCTGGAAATGCATAAAACAGGTCTCCGTAATGGTGTCCTTATTTATATGGCCATCGATGACCATGAATTTGCCATTATAGGCGACCGAGGTCTAGATACCAATGTAGAAGCTAATTTTTGGGACGAAACCAAAGAACTGATGGTTTCCTTTTTTCGCCGCAATGATATAGTGCAAGGACTAATTGAGGGGATACACGATGTAGGAGAACAGTTGCAGAAATATTTTCCGCGTGGTGTTGATGATGTAAATGAACTTCCAAATGATATTCATTTTGGAACAAATTAAAAAAACCAATGCGAGTATATATGTTGATTAAACCGACCATGAAATGGATTGGAGTGATGTTGTTTGTGTTATGGAGTTCGATTTTTTCGCTTTATGCACAAAATTTGCCGGAAGCACCGAACCATTTGGTTACCGATTATACGGGAACATTGACTGGAACGGAAGTTCAGGCATTAGAAAGAAAACTACTCGCATTCGAGGACTCTACATCAACGCAGATTGCGGTAGTATTGATACGAACAACAGATGGCTATGACGTCGCAGACTACGCCGTTCGGTTAGGGCAAAAATGGGGCGTCGGGGGAAAGAAATACAACAACGGTGTTCTTTTGTTAGCTGCCCTGGACGACCGGACAGTCACTATTCAAACAGGTTACGGTATGGAAGGCGTATTGCCGGATATTATAGCACATCGGATTATCCAGAATGAAATACGGCCTAATTTTAGTCAGCAGAACTATTATCAAGGACTTGATGCGGCGACAAATGCCATTATTGCCTATACAAAAGGCGAATACAAAGCAGATCCTCGAGAGCGAAGAGAAGGTGGAGGAGGTGTTCCTGTTATCTTGATTGTCATTATAGCGATCGTGATCATCAGCTTGTTTTCGAAAGGCGGTGGCGGTAAGGGCGGACGTGGTGGACGCGTGATGACCGGTAGAGGAGCTTCTGATATTTTCTGGTGGACACTCCTTAGTGGTATGGGAAGAAGTGGAGGCGGCGGCAGTGGCGGTTTCGGAGGTAGTGGTGGCTTCGGTGGAGGAGGAGGTTTCGGCGGGTTTGGCGGCGGCGGCTTTGGTGGTGGCGGCGCGAGTGGACGTTGGTAACAATTCTTATATGTTGTAACAAATTGTTGTCTATGCACGTTATCATAGTATGAGAAAAGGATTATTGATGCTTTTAGGCGTGCTCCCCCTAATGGTGTTTGCGCAGGAAGATTTTACATTAAAGGGGAAAGTGAAGGGGCTCCCCGAAGGAGCAAAAGTTTTTATTCAATACCGAGATAAGGGACAAACGGTTTTAGACTCCGCTGTTGTTAAAAAGAATAAATTCACGTATCATGGATCGGTATCGCAACCTACTCCTGCGGGATTAATTTTAGCCAGCAATGGCGAAACTATGGCCGCATTGCAGAAAAGTAAAGAGAAGCCAACGGAGAATTCCGTTTTTTTAGCCCAAGGCGTTGTCAAATTTGAGGGTAAGGATTTTTTAACCGCCAGAGGAAAAGGAAATACCATTAATAACGTTTACACCAAATATAGAAAGCTGGCAGAGGAAATATATGCGAATTTTACAGCTTTAGAAGCTGAATACGATGCTGCGCCAGATGAACAAAAGCGAGATGAGGCTTTTCTCCAAGAATTGGATACAAAAGCGGAAATGCTTTATAAAAAGCAACATACTCTTGATGAAGAATTTGTAAAAGCTCATCCCAATAACTATATATCGTTGTCGATTTTGGATGAAATCGCGTCTACAGAAAATTTAATCAGTTTGGTAAAGCCGGAATATGAACGCATGTCAAACAGTTTAAAGGCAACTGATTTAGGAAAGCGACTGGAGAAAAAGATAGCGAGCATGGAAAAGTTTGCTGTTGGAGCAGTTGCGCCCGATTTTACATTGCCCGATACCGTTGGTAATAAACTTTCTCTTTCTTCGTTACGTGGTAAATATGTATTGGTTGACTTCTGGGCGAGTTGGTGTGGTCCCTGCCGGTATGAAAACCCAACGGTGGTTGCCGCTTTTGACAAATTTAAAGATAAAGATTTTACGGTTTTGGGCGTATCGCTTGATCGTCCCGGAAGGAAAGCGGATTGGTTAAGGGCCATAAACGAGGATAACCTTGGGCAATGGGCGAATGTATCCGATCTACAATATTTCAATTCACCTGTTGTGGAGCTGTATGCTGTCAGGAGTATTCCGCAGAACTATTTAATTGATCCAGAAGGAAAAATTGTGGCTTCGAATCTAAGAGGGCCTGCGTTGGAGCAAAAGCTACAGGAGATATTAAATTAGCTTTCGAAAAATAAATATAAACATAGGGGCTGTCCATAAGGATGCAGCCCCTATCTTTTTTTTATCGCCAGGCTTTATATTGATTGATTAAGCCATTAGTAGAGACATCGTGTGCATGTACCGGTTCATCGTTTTCCAATTCAGGAAGAATCTTATTCGCCAGTTGTTTGCCGAGCTCCACGCCCCATTGGTCGAAGCTGAATATATTCCAGATAACGCCCTGAACAAATATTTTATGCTCATACAAGGCGATCAAACAGCCTAAAGTGTACGGTGTGATTTTCTTCAGCAGGAAGGAGTTGGTCGGACGGTTGCCTTCAAATACCTTGAAATTTTTCAAGGCCGCAATTTCTGCTTCCGTTTTTCCAGCTTTCTGCAGCTCACCGACTACCTCTTCTTCTGTCTTTCCGTTCATGAGGGCCTCCGTCTGTGCGAAAAAGTTAGATAGCAGTAATTGATGGTGATTGCCGAGGGTGTTATGAGAAACCGCAGGCGCGATAAAATCACAAGGAATTAATTTAGTGCCTTGATGGATGAGCTGATAAAACGCATGTTGTCCGTTCGTGCCCGGCTCACCCCAGATAATCGGCCCCGTTTGATAGTCCACCCGATTACCGTTTCTATCGACATACTTACCATTACTTTCCATATCGCCCTGTTGGAAATAGGCCGCAAAGCGGTGCATATATTGATCATACGGTAAAATGGCATGGCTCTCCGCATCAAAGAAATTGTTGTACCACACACCCAATAAAGCGAGTATGACCGGGATATTCTGTTCAAATTCTGTTTCTTTAAAGTGTATATCCGCAGCATAGGCACCTGCTAACAATTGTTCAAAATTATCATAGCCAATACCCAAGGCGATGGACAGTCCGATTGCGGACCATAGCGAATAGCGACCACCTACCCAATCCCAAAATTCAAACATATTCTTGGTGTCGATACCAAAAGCAGCTACGCCCTTCTCGTTGGTGCTTAGTGCGGCAAAATGTTTGGCTACATCAGCTTCTTTGGCACCCGCTTTCAAAAACCAATCTTTCGCCGATTGGGCATTTGCCATCGTTTCTTGTGTGGTAAACGTTTTGGAAGCGATAAGGAATAAGGTCGTTTCCGGGTTCAATCCTTTTAACGTTTCCGCAATATGCGTACCATCCACATTGGAAACAAAGTGCATATTCAGCCGTGTTTTGTAAGCTTTTAACGCTTCGGTTACCATCACGGGTCCCAGATCGGAACCCCCGATGCCGATATTCACGACATCTGTTATTTCCTGGCCTGTATAACCTTTCCATTCCCCCGAAAGAATCCTGTTGGTGAAATCTTTCATTTGCGCCTGTACGGCCCTTACTTTAGGCATCACATCTTCGCCGTCGACGATAATGGCGTCGCTAGACTGGTTACGTAATGCGGTATGCAACACCTGCCGTCCTTCGGTCTGATTAATTTTTTCGCCGGCAAACATCGCATTGATCGCGTCGTCCAGTTGGCATTCTTTCGCAAGCTGTATCAGCAGTGCCAGGGTCTCATCATCTATCCTATTCTTTGAAAAATCTAATAGAATATCCCCCAAGTTTAAAGAGAATTTCTCGAAGCGCTGTGGATCCTCGGCGAATAGCTGCTTTAGCGATTTCTCATTAATCGAGATATAATGATCTGCCAGGTATTTGTAAGCCTGTGTGGTCGTAAAATCTACGTTTGGAAACATATAATTATTCGTTTATTTGTTAATCAACCAAAGATAGTTTTTTTTGTCTTCTTTTCTGAATTAGGATTCATGAAGGTTTTATTTTACTTTTGAGCATGACCAAAGAACAAATACAAGACTTGAGGGATAGAGTAGGCTCCCTGAGGAGGCATCTTTGACATCGATGCACGAAAATCAGAGATAACAGAAAAGACAGCAATCACCCTACAGCCTGATTTTTGGGATAATCCCAAAGCGGCTGAAAAGGTCATGCATGAGATTAAGAATATAAAGCTATGGACCGAGCATTTCGATGCCGTGTCGGCGGTAGTCGATGATGTCGGTGTGATGTACGAATTTTTTCAGTCTGGCGATGCGAGCGAACAAGATGTGAATGAGCAATATGAGCTCGCGTTGGAGCAAGTAGAGGAGTTGGAGTTTAAAAATATGCTCAGCTCCGAAGAAGATCAGCTTGACGCTATTTTACAGATTACAGCCGGAGCTGGTGGTACCGAATCTTGCGATTGGGCCGCTATGTTGATGCGTATGTATATCATGTGGGGCGAGAAACACGGGTGCAAAGTCGTGGAACAAGATTATCAGGAAGGCGATGTAGCCGGAATTAAAACGGTGACATTGCAATTTTCGGGGAATTTTGCCTATGGCTACCTGAAAGGCGAAAATGGTGTACATCGTTTAGTTCGGATTTCTCCTTTTGATTCCAATGCAAAACGGCATACGTCTTTTGCATCAGTCTATGTGTATCCGTTGGTGGATGATAATATTGAGATCGACGTGAAAGATGCGGATATAGAGTGGGACACGTTCCGTTCGGGTGGTGCCGGAGGTCAAAACGTGAATAAAGTGGAGACCGCTGTTCGCTTACACCACAAACCGACAGGTATCATCATTAAGAACCAGGAATCGCGCTCACAACTTCAGAATAAGGAAAATGCATTGCGTTTATTGAAATCCCAGCTTTATGAGATCGAGATGCGTAAGCGCCAAGAAGCAACAGCCGCTATCGAAGGTTCTAAGAAAAAGATAGAATGGGGATCGCAGATCCGTAATTACGTATTACATCCTTATAAATTGATCAAGGATCTACGCACAAATGTAGAAACCTCCAATACCCAAGCGGTATTAGATGGTGATCTCGACCTGTTTTTGAAAGCGTATTTAATGGAATTCTAAAAGGGGCGTCTATTTAGACGCCTTCTTTTTTAGAATGCATTTTTCCACATCATGCTCTCTACTGGGCGGATGGTTTTATTATTGTATTTGGCGTTTCCTTTGGTATTATACAAGGTTTCGATATCGCCATCGACAACAAAATAAATAAGCTGCCCTACCGGCATGCCGGCATAGACCCGCACGGGCTGTGCCACGGATATTTCCAGTGTCCATGTATTGCAAAACCCCACATCCCCTTTACCAGCTGTCGCGTGGATGTCAATTCCCAAACGCCCCGTACTGGATTTCCCTTCCAAAAAAGGAACGTGCCCGTGTGTTTCGGTGTACTCTAGGGTAACTCCTAAATAAAGTTTGCCCGGCTGCAGCATAAATCCTTCTTCCGGTATTTCGAAATGTGCAATTTCGTTATGCTTTTTAGCATCGAGTACATCGTCTTTATAGGTGGCCAGATACTTGCCCAGGTGAACATCGTATGAGTTTGTCCCCAGGCATTTTCTGTCAAAAGGTTCGATCACGATGGAGCCCTTATCTATTTCTTCTAGAATTCTTTTATCTGATAATATCATGGTTTTGTTATTACATCTTCAATCCAATCTCCCGTAGGCGTTCATCCAAATATTGTCCGGCAGTGTAATCCTGATAAGTCTTTGGATAAGCATCGGAAATGCAAGATTCCAAACAAGCTAGGCTCATGGAAGCCTTTGGATGCAGGAAGAACGGCACCGAATAACGGGAGGTCTTCATCAGTTCTCGTGGTGGATTTACCACACGATGGGTGGTAGACTTGAGTTTATTGTTCGTTAGCCGTTGCAACATATCGCCCACATTGACGACGATATCTTCTCCTTTTGCTTTGATCGGAAACCATGCGCCATCTTTGGTCCAGACTTCCAGGCCATCTGCACTGGCTCCGATAAGTAAGGTGATTAAATTAATGTCTTCATGGGCACCGGCACGAACGGCATCAGCGGGGATCGTGTCTGGATTTTCGATCGGGAAGTAGTGAATCGCCCGCAGAATGGAGTTGCCGTTGATGACAAATTTTTCGAAATAATCTTCTTCCAAATCTAAATACGAAGCGATGGCTTTCAACAAGGCACGTCCGGCATCCTCCAATTTTTTGTACACCTCGCCTGTCACCTCGTTGAATCGAGGCAATTCTTCTACCATAATGTTATCCGGAAAATCCGTTTTCGAGTAATCTTCACCCACGATGGTTTGTCCGCGTTGCCAAAATTCTTTTAAATCCGGTGTGCTGGCATCTTTTGCTTTCTCTTTCCCCTTGGAGGTATATCCCCGTTGTCCGGCTAACTCCGGAAATTCATATTTCCGTTTGACTGCTTCCGGAAGCTCAAAAAAAGATTTTACAACGGCATAAAGCTCATCGATAAGTTCTTGGCTCAACCCATGGTTGGCGATGGTTACGAACCCCGTTTCGTTAAATGCCTTTCCTATATCTTGTACAAATTGTTTTTGTTCTTCCGCACTACCCTGCGTATATTGAAGCAAATCCAACCGGGGAATGTTTACTAATGCCATCGCTTTTTTTCTGTAAAAATAAGGAAAATTGTTTTGATCTTCTTTTTCCCCGTGAAAAAGAAGCAAAAACCTCGTCGCTTCAGATGTTTGAGGAGAGAGATAGTACTAAGAATTAATTTGTACATGCCCCAAACATCTGGATGCGACATTTGAACGTTAAGGGAGGGATCATGCAATTGTACGTTCGGTTTTTGGTTACTTTTTTTACAGAAAGAAGGGTAACCTATTTATATTGCATATGAAAATGAATTTACTTAGGTTTGCTTTACACAGAAGCACGTATTCTTGCTATGCTATATGATAAAAAGAAGAAAACAATTTTATGTGGAGTCCGGGCTGACAGAAACGGTTGACATTCCGGTACGCTTTAGCGAAGTGGATTCACTAGGTATCGTATGGCATGGGCATTATATCCTCTACTTTGAGCAAGGGAGAGAAGCTTTTGGGAAAAGCTACGGTATCGATTATATGACCGTACAAAAGGCCGGATATACCACCCCTATTGTGAAATCCACCTGTACACATAAATTGCCCCTACGATACGGGGATACGGCACGCGTTGTGACCTCTTATCTAGATACCCCTGCGGCCAAAATGATCTTTCGGTTTAAAGTCTATAATAGTAAAGACCAATTGGTTTGTGAAGGTGAAACCATTCAGGTTTTCTTGGATAAAGGCGATAATCTGGTGTTAAACGTTCCCGATTTTATCTTGGATTGGAAAACAAAGGTGGGGTTACGGTCATGATGTTTGATCCGATATATATACACGACAAGAACATCGTCACGCCGTTGGGTGCCACACGGTATTCTGCCGCCGAGCCTTTTGTGATTAATTGGTTGTCACATTGGCCCGAGCTGTTGATGGGAAAAAACAGCATTTTCATGAATGATGTCGGCCGGGATACGCTGATACATGCGTCGAAATTTGACCTGGAGGAAACCAGATACTTGGAGACATTTGCGGATGACAGTACCTTGTTAGAACAGTTGTTATTTAACACGGCGAAACCGGTTGTCGATGCACACGTACCGACGGCACGGACAGCGCTGGTGTTGGCGACGACGAAAGGAAATGTTTCTTTTTTGAAGGAGGCGAGAGCAGCAGATGCACAGCTCCCGGTATTGGCGAAAAAAATGGCGAAGGTATTGGGGTTCCAAACCGAACCTATTATTATATCGCAGGCCTGTGTATCGGGTTTGCTGGCGTTATCGGTCGCCAAGCGGCTGATCCAGATGGGGCAGTACGACGATGCGGTGGTGCTCGCCGGGGATGTTATCAGTGAATTTGTTTTATCTGGTTTCGAAGCATTCCACGCGGTGAGCCGGCTTCCATGTAAGCCTTTTGATAGCGATCGAGACGGATTATCATTGGGCGAAGCCGCTGCCTGTGTATATGTTTCTAAAGAAAAGGGAGAGTTTAAGATCTTGGGCGAAGCGGCCATAAACGATGCGCATCATATTTCGGGGCCATCCCGAACCGGCGAGGGGTTGGTACAAAGTGTTTTGCGCGCTAGAAAAGAAGCAAACATCGATATAAAAGATATAGACTTCATCTCGGCACACGGAACTGCTACCCTGTACAACGATGAGATGGAAGCGATTGCCTTTAATCGGCTGGGGCTTCAGGATGTTCCGCTCCATAGTCTGAAAGGATATTTCGGGCATACATTGGGTGCTGCTGGATTGCTCGAAACAGTTGTTGGGCTGATGTGCCTGCAATTCGGGACGTTGATTCCAACGAAAGGGTTTGAAACATTGGGGGTGTCTCAGCCACTAAATATTATTCAGCAACTAGACTATGCCAAAATGACCCGCTTTTTAAAGACAGCTTCCGGCTTTGGGGGGAGTAATGCAGCGATGATCATAGAAAAAACAACGGCTACCCCGTAAGCATAGCCGTTGTTCAGATAGCGTTACTGTTTTACCGGAAGGGACTTCTGTGTCCAGAGCGTTTGATCAAAATTGTCTATGGCTTCAAAAAAATCCTCCAGCCGTTCATTCAGATCTGTATAGCTATCCACGAGGGCATCCATCTCATCGTAGTATCTTCCTTGCTGTTTTCGGACGAGGCCCAGCGATCTCTTGAAGTCGTCAAGGTCTTCATCAAAGAATACCATGTCGACCGAGCAATCTTTGTAGTTTTCGAAGATGGTCCTGAATTGCGGAAAAGCGACATCCTCCATCCATTTGTCCTGAGCGAAGAGATACTCTTCAGCATCGTAATAATCTTTGGTCAACGTTACCAGTTCGGGTACAAACCGGTCCATGAATGTACGGATCTCCGCCAGCATCCGTATCAGCTGTATCCGGATGGTTGGTTTATACGGATTGGTTTCGTACGCCGTCTGTAGATGTTTAAATTTGGCTTTCGCCTCCTCCAGCAGGCCTTCCAGTTCTTCGACTTGGATACAGAAACCCGTTATCGGCAGCCTTCCCTTGTTTATCCGCTGCTTCATTTCCCAGGTGCGATCGTGGATCTCCTGAAAATACTGTAGTGCCCGTATTTCAAACTCCGATGCTGTTTTCGAGCGGTCGTACCGCAGCGTAATGGTTCGCAAAGGATGGGATTGGGTTGTTATTTCCATTTTTAAAGTTAAGAAGTTAAATGGTTAAAATGTTAATATTTTAAAGAAAGGGAAGCCTCAGATGGAGGTCTTCCCCTTCGATTGTGCTAGACGACTAGTGCCGTAACGGTATCGCTGAAGTTCAGCTCGATGTCCCGTCCGATGTAGGAAGCCCGGAACTCATATTCCTGCAGCTTCTCCAGATTGCGCAGCTCGATGGTCGATTTGCTGTGCAGCACACCTGTCCAATCTTCCGCTCCCTTCTTGCGGTATTCGTAGCGGTATAACCGTGCCGGAGTCCATGATTTCACCCCGATACGGACAATACCCAGTCCCACTTGTACATGTGATACCCGCACGTTTTCCGCTTTGGGCGTCCGGTCGTTACGGTTGGTGTTGCTTTCCGAAGGCCGGTATCCTGCTGCAACAATGATAGCTGGATTGCCCTGCGCCACCGCATCCACATAGTGCGAAAGGCGGTAGATGACATCCTGCAGGTTTTTTCCTGTTTGTCCTTTGAGGATAACGGCGCGTTGGTCGCGGAACGAAGCTTCCGCAAACGCTGCACGATACGCTGTCAAACTGTTTTCCAGCGTTTCTAAACTTGGAACGGGATCGATAAACATATCCTCATTCTCTACCATTTTTTGAAAGATCTGTTCTGCATAACGCAATAGTTCCGTTGCGTTTTTGCATCTAAAATTGGGTTTTGCCATTTTTTTTCTGTTTTGTTCTCCATTCTCGGAGAAGGGTTTAAAATTTAATGAATTACTCCTGTTGTACGTACAGTACAAAGATGCGGTACAAAAACAGGCAAAAGGTGCGTATTTTCGCCAATTTCAAGGGGGGGACGAAAAACTTCTTGGCGAAAAAGCGCATCTTTACGAACGTTGTTGCTTTTCGTTTTTCTGTAAAAATAGAGCTGTAGATGCTTTTAAGGCTGGTTTTAGGTCAAGGTGAGTGAAAAATAAGACGTATAATTTAACTACTTATTTTTCCAGAACTAGTAGTAGTTTTTCCCGAATGAGTAGTTGGTTGATAAAAATAAATAGTTGTTCTGTCCTGTGAAGTAGTTCGTTGGGAAAAATAGGTAGTTGCTCCAATAGAAGAAGTATGTAGAAACATAAAACAACTACTTTGCACGGTAGGATAGGTAGTTGTTTTGGTAGAAAAGGTAACTCTTTTAAAGAAACAGGTAGTTTGCCTCTAAAACCAACTAGCTAGCTGCTCAAGTGAACGCGTTGTTTCTGCCCTGAAACTAGTTCGCAGAGTGAGAACGATAACTTATTTATCAAATGAACTATTTAAAAAAGAAAATGAATTGGTTATCTGCTCCATATCACTACTTTTTTCAGTCTAACAAATAGTTGGATTATGGACATAGTTCGTTTACATGGTCTTGATCAGTGCTTTTCGTTCCTCCCGGGGTGTCCGATGAAAATGTTTCTTATACCGGTTAGCAAAATGTTGTGCATGAGGAAAGTGAAGCATGCTCGCAATATATTCCACAGAGAGTTCGGGCTTTTGCTTTAATAGTTCGCGCGCTTTATGCAGGCGTATCAACATGATAGACGAATTTAAGTTGGTAGTACGTCCTTCGAATGCCCGACTAAGGCTTCGCGTGGAACAATGAAGCGCCTCGGCAATGGTCATCCGATTGAGATCTGCACGCATATAATGCTCGGTAACGTAGCTGATGGCTCGGTGATAAAGCTGGATCAATCCTTCTTCTTTGTCATGCCCTCCTTGCTTATCCAGCTGTTGCATATAGGCGGTATACAACTCGCCCAGTGCCAGCCCGATATGGTGAACGGTTGTAAACGGACCGAATGTTTTTTTGGAGAACTGTTCCAATACCTTCCGTTCGTTATAAGAAATGGTCACTGGGATCGTGATATTGCTTTCCTGCTGATCGTACTGTTTTCGCAACAAGGGCTGTTCAGCCAGAAGCTGCGGTCGCGATGCTCCGGTAATGCCCAGAAGTAGCATCCATTGTTTTTCAACGGCAACTGTTAGGAGATTTTCCTCTTCGGTTACCGTAAAAGAGAAGATGGTGTCGGGCTGGCTTACTTTTCCCGTAGGAAACGATAGCGTACCCTGAAATTGCAGACAGAGCCAGAGGATTTTCTCTTCTTTTTGTGGCAATGGAAAAGCGGTCAACTCGTTTGGTCGCCCTTTTAGCTCACAGAGTATAAAATCATGCGTTTCAAATTGGATATATAAAAGGTGTTCACCTAGCTTCTGTCGCGTTGCCTGATGCAGCACCGTGAGATGCATCCCCTTGAAGGTATCCCGCGTGGCGGGTCTGGCCGACAGGGTTTCTTTCCATACGTGAACAGGGTTTTTATCGAGCATGGTCATAATTTGTGTTGCTCTAATATAGGGATTTTGTACTCTTTTTCCAATTTACCCCCTAAGATTTGCCAAAATTACGCGGTCGCTTTTTGCTGATTGCCGCTACTTTTGCTCCGTAAACCTTAATGAAGTATTATGAAACACCTATTAAGCATGCTGCTTTTTGCCTTATTGCTATCTGCCTGTTCGGATAAGGAAAATAACGAACTGGAGCCGAAGCACATTTCAGAAAACCCTTCTATTTCAACCACCATGAAACTAAAGCTGAACGCGGCTTCCCTGACTGCATTTGCAGCACAGAATGTCAGTGCGATCGATGTTTTTGTCTATCTGGGAGATTCCTTGGTTTTTGGGAAGAATTTAGCACTTGGCGACGGAAACCTACAGATTGAAGTGCCCCTGGGCGAAAGCCTCAAAACCTTTGCTGTCGCAAATGCCGGAGAGATTATCGATCCAGAATCACTACAGAAGGTGCTTATCTCCCAGGATGTTGGTAGTCAAAAGGAAATATATGTTTCCGCCCTAACGACATTTATGTCCGACAAAACGGTAAGTACGGTCAATTTAGAGCTCAAACGGATGGTGGGACAGGCGGTTTTCCAGCCGGTCGAAGCCGTCGAAGAATTGACAGGTATCACGACTTTTGATGCGCTGGACGTCCATTTCAATAATGTGGTGATCGGCTATATGCCCGGTGCCAATCGCTTTGTAATGGATAAGGTGATTGTACGTACCAACATGGCCACGGGCTTTAAAGCATCGGTTTATTCGTTTCCTACACCGGATGCCAATCTAGGCAATATAGAGGTGGTTTACCTAAACGAGGGGAGCGAAGTAAACAGGACATTACGGCCTCTAAGTGTTGCCATAAAATATGAAAGCTCCAAACGCACAGTTGTGAATATGCCTATTCTGAATCCGGCTTTTCTAGCGCATAAATTATCCGCATCCTCCCGGTCAGCTTCCAGCGGTACCTCATCCGGTGTTACCTTTCAGGAGTATCAATTCTAACCCTAAATATGATGAAGAAGAATATACTATACCTATTTTTCCATGTGCTGATCCTTGCTTCGGTATGTGGATGTGCTAAACAGGACGCATACGATTCATCTGTCGTCAGGCAGTACAACATTTACCTGAATGGTAAACCTTGGCAGCTTAATCCCGGGATTTCTACCAAGCCTTTTTTTATATATAAGGATGATACAGGAGATTTTATAGCGAATTATACGAGCCATTACCGCTTTTCTCTTCAAAATGGCAGTTATCGTTTTGTAGCAAGCCCCATGCCGGCTAATCTGATTCCGGATTCGGTCTTGTCGACCAATCTGAAAGATCTGGTGATCAAGCAAGCACCGCGTGCGGATCAGCACGTACAGATTTCTGCAGCAGTGCTGTACAGTTCTCCTTTTGAGCAACCTTTACATATCGATATGATCAGCAGAACCGGAAGGCTACGTCTACAGGCGACAGATACCAAATCCGATAGAAGCTACACCACCGTCCGCGCGGTCGTTACGGTAAAGCGGTCCGGTTATCGGGTCATTGACGAGCGTTATGTTGAAACACCATTGGAAGTGACCCGCTCGATGGCTACAGACAGAGGCGGAGTCAACTATACAGATGATTTCGTGCTGTTTAATACTAAAAATGAAGAAAATGGCGTAGATGTTCGGCTTGAATTGCTGGACGGAACCGGTAGTATTGTTCGTACACGTAAGCTGGATGCACCGATCTCTATATTTTCGGATTCCCTGACGTTGGTACAATTTGGACTCAACGATTCTGAAGATCCAATGATACAGAAGTATAGTGTTACCGTTTTACCCGAAAATTGGACAGAAGAAGAATACGATGCAGAAGAGCCCTTTAGTATACCCGAAGGATTTACGGTGCTAGCGCCGGATGATGACATCAACACGGTATACAATGCATTGAAGAATGACAACGAGGTAAGCGAAGTGAAGCTTTTCTTGAGTGCCGGAACCAGTTATTTCTTTGCTAACGGTACATTGAGCAATATCGTTAAACCGCTGCATATCGTAGGGCAGCAGACTGCTGCAGGACAGCCCGCAGCCACACTCGCTATACAGGGCAATGTTAGTATGGGTACAAATACCGGTACACCGCTCAAGATCAGTACCATCCGTTTTGAAAACCTAGATCTAAAACCTTCCGCAGATTTCTTTAGGTTCCGTGATCAGGATTTTGAAGTGGACAACGTCATATTCCGCAATTGCGAATTCAGGGATCTACCCGCGACGATGTGGTATCAGCAGTCCGATGGAGACCTGATGCAGATCATTCACAACTTTCTTATCGAAGATTGCCGTTTTATCAATCTCAACTTAGGTAGTAGCGGACTGCTGGGGCTAGGAAATAGGCAGATACTACCGATCTATAATATTGTCTTCAAAAACTCGACTTTCCATGCTAAGACTTTGGGAACTGCCGCATTGATTACCAATCTCAATAGGATCGATAGGAATCTCTCCGTGACTATTGAAAATTGTACGATGGTCAATCTTGCCGGCGGAGATATGAAATTCTTTGATCTCAATGGCGCTAATACCGATGCATTCCATCTAACTGTAAAGAATAATCTGATAAGTGGGAATGCCGATGCAGGTCGAGGCACCTGGCTTATTTTGAACAAGGTCAGTAGTAGAGACATAACGAATAACTACTACACCAGTGGCTTTGTACTCAACAACTGGGGCGTATTGACCGGAGAGGAGCCAGTGGCGACACTGTTGCCTATGGCAGCATTGTTCGAGGATCCAATAGCAGGAGACCTGCATATTAAGGATAAGACATCGGAAGTTTATCTGCATAAGATAGGCGATCCGCATTGGCTTAAGTAATTTATTGAAAAACCAATAATCAAAGCAGATGAAAACGATTGCACTAGTTTTAATGATAACTATCCTATGTTCTGGTTGTGCGACTAAGCATGACCTGGATATAAAAAAGGAAGCCGTTGCGTTTAACGTATCCAAAGCCACGGTCAATCTAGCCAATGCTAAGGGCTCCGCAACAATCAATGTAATTGCGGAGGGAGACTGGAGCGCAACAGTAGAAAGTGGAGCAGATTGGATCTCCTTGGGCTCGTCCGAAGGTAGCGGTAATGGCCCGGTCCGTATCATGGTCTCCGATAATACAGCAGAAGGTACCCGCAATGGAAAGATTAATGTATCACAAACAAGCGGTGGGACAAAGGTTTCCAAGGAAGTGGAGGTAAATCAGCTTGGGGCAGATCCGGATATTTTGATAGAATATGCTACGGATGTCATGTCAGCTGCTGGCGGGGAACTGATCGTGACGGTAACATCCAATACAACCTGGGAAGCAGCAATCGATGAGACCTATTACTGGCTTACCGCAGCAGAGCGATTGAAAGCGAAGTCTACCCTTGTTACCGAGGAATTAAAGGTTTTGGTTGCGCCCAATGCAGACGTACAAAGAACGGGCAAGGTTCTGATACAGTCTACCGGGCCCTATGTCATCAATCGATCTGTAGACATTACGCAGGAAGAATCTTTCGCAGAGTTGAGTCTGACGCAGGACGAGTATATCGTTCCGTTCAAGACGGCACAGCTGAACGTACCGGTCGATTTAGGCAACAACGGTACCCGATATAGCATTACTGCGGATCAGGACTGGGTCACTTGGGATGAGGAGGCTTCGACATCTACACAGATCGCCTTGAAATTAAAAGACAATAGCCTGTCTGATTTTCCGCGTACAGCGCGGGTAACAGTCACGAATGTCAACCTATCAGAGACTTTTACCGTATTTCAGTACGGCAAACCTAATCCGCGTATCGGTGACGATGTGACGGTCGTGCCCCAAGCTTTTCCGGGGGCTGAGGGAGGAGGACGATTCACGACGGGTGGTCGCGGAGGCATCGTCTATCATGTCACCAATTTACAGGACTACGATCGTGGAGAATCTCCTATACCCGGAAGTTTGCGCTATGGACTAGATCTCACCGTACCTCGGACAATCGTGTTTGATGTCTCTGGTATGATTGAGCTGAAGCGAAGACTGGGCGTCGTACAGCCCAATGTCAGTATCATCGGGCAGACAGCACCTGGCGATGGGATTACGTTAAAAAACTATCAGCTGGAGATTTCGTCTACGCTTCATAGTGTGAACGCCATCATCCGCTTCCTTCGGTGCCGGACAGGTGACGAGAGGAGTGATCATGAAGATGATGCTATAGGTGGACGCTGGTTCAGGCAAGCAATTATTGACCATGTTAGTTCCAGCTGGTCGGTGGATGAGACCATGTCATTCTATGGTGCCAAAGATCTTACTGTGCAATGGTCTATTGCTTCGGAGAGCCTGAGCGAATCACAGCATGAGAAAGGAGCCCATGGCTACGGCGGTATGTTCAGTGGCGACAACGCGACATCCCATCATGTGCTCTTTGCACATCACGGTAGCCGGGTACCCCGTATCTCCGACCTATCTGCCGACGGACCTGGTATCCCCAACGACTACCACGGCTATTTCGACGTAAGGAATAATGTGTATTACAATTGGAATGGTGCCGGACAAGGGGCATACGGTGGCGCAAATGCCAAGTTCAATCTCGTGAAGAGTTACTACAAAGCAGGACCGGCGACCAATAGTAAGCGCACGAGGATACTTTCCTCTGATCCTTCTGCCCGGATATTTGCAGAAGGGAATTACGCCACCGCGGATCCAAATGTGGTTAACGATAATTGGACGAACGGTATCTGGAATGAGTTTTTTCATACCCTCAATCCTACCGAACAGGAAAAGCAGGCGATGAAGATGGATCAACCTTTCCCTTTTGAAAAAGTGACAACGCATGCGCCGGAGGATGCCTACCGTCGTGTTGCCGATTATGCTGGCGCTTCGCTTCGTCGAGATGCCGTGGATAAGCGGATTGTTAACGAACTGCTGACCGGTACCACGACGTATATAGGCTCGATATCGACCTCGCCTAAGCCCGGTATCATCGATAAAGTTTCCGATACGGACGGTTATCCGGTACTGAAATCTTTGGCAGCATGGCCCGATACGGACGGGGATGGTATTCCTGATATCTGGGAGGAGGCCTACGGACTGGATAAGGGGAATGCGCAGGATGCCAAGGGGTTTGACGTAGATCCTATGGGGCGCTATTCCAACTTAGAGGTATACTTTCACAATCTGGTCCAGCATATTGTCTACTACCAAAATTTAGGAGGTATCCAACAGGAAAAGAAATGAGAAACGAAAATATAATAATAGGTAACCAATTTATAAGCTAAAAATTTATGATGAGCAAAAGATTTTTTTTTAGTTGTTGTGCGATGCTGTTCGCAGCGATTAGCTTTGCGCAAACCGTTGTGACCGGCGTCGTTTCAGATAATGTCAAACCCTTGGGTGGGGTGACGGTCACGGTACGGGGAACCAGCACAGCGGCATCTACTGATAGCAATGGGAATTTTAGAATCAGCGTCGCCGACCCGGAGACAGCGGTATTGTTATTCAGGTTTATGGGGATGCACGAGCAGGAAGTGCGGGTGGATGGACGTCTCTCCGGTATCGAAGTGCAGCTGGTCAATCTGGAAAATCAGATGGAAGACGTCGTGGTGATCGGCTACGGAACGCAGAAGAGGGGAAGCCTAACGGGAACCGTCGCGTCCATATCGGGAGACGTACTGGCCAAAGTTCCGACGGCATCTGTGGCCGAGGCCATGGTCGGAAGGCTGCCCGGTGTACAGATCACAGCGGTGGATGGCGCGCCCGATGCGGATATCACGATCCGTGTACGGGGAGGAGGGTCAATTACACAGGATAATTCTCCCCTCATATTGGTCGATGGATTTGAGGTCGCGAATCTAAATGATGTTCCACCATCAGATATAGAGTCGGTAAATGTGCTAAAGGATGCGTCCTCTACAGCGATATATGGTGCACGTGGAGCCAACGGCGTAATTTTGGTCACAACCAAGCGCCCAAAAGCCGGACGTGCAGTCCTTACCGCGAACTCCTTTTGGCAGATGAAAACGCTTTCGCGTAAGCTCGATGTTATGGATCCTTATGAGTTTGTCATGATGCAGTACGAATATGATCGGCAGCGCTCGTCTAATCCAAGTGGCTTTTTCAACAAGTATGGACAAGCTTTCGAGATGTATAATTACCAGGGGATACGTGGCGTGGACTGGCAGAAGGAGATCTTTGGAGAGAATCCGATTGCCCGGTTCACCGATATCAATCTTTCTGGTGGTAGCGAGAAGACGAGGTACAAATTTTCGTTGGCAAATCAGGATCAACCGGGTATTTTGGTAGGTAACGGGCTGGCTCAAACGAATATCAACTTGACATTGGACACCAAATTGTCTGACCGTCTGACTTTAGAATACCGTACGCGCTTTACGAATCAGCAACTGGATGGTGCAGGTACGGAGGGTGTAAATCTGTTGGATGCCCTGCGTACTGCTCCGACTGAGGGTCTGGATGATTTTATGGCCCTACCCGAGGATAACACCTACTTTGATCCGGACGATTTCATCGAGGTTGTTCGGATGAATCCACAACAGAAGGCGGCAAACAACTACCGTAAGCGGGTGACGCGTACGTTCAACACGGCGGCAGGACTGACTTGGAATGTTTGGGAGAAGCTTTCTTTTAAGACGGAGATATCCGGTGAGTACAAGTACCTTGAAGACCAGCGTTTCTGGGGTGTAGATGAAAATGTAGCCCGCAATAACAATAATTTGCCGGTGATCCAATGGAGTATGAATAAGAATCCCAGATGGCAATGGACCAACCGATTGAACTATGACTTTAATTGGAAAGATATACACGAATTCCAGTTTATGATTGGGCAGGAGGTTCGACACCATGCGAACAGCGGAAAGTCCTATTCATCGCGTTATTTCCCTGAAAATATTACTGGCGAAAAGGCCTTTGACAATATTGCTTTAGGTACGGTCTATGAAAGCTCCTCCTCTGCAGGTTCACCGGTAAGAATTTCGTCCTTTTTCGGCCGTGCTTATTACGGTTATGACGATCGATATCTGGTGACCCTTGCGATGCGTGCCGATGGGTCGACGAAGTTTGCTCCTGGCAATCAATGGGGATTGTTCCCTGCTGTATCTGCAGCTTGGCGTGTGATGAATGAGGAATTTATGCAGGAGGTAGATTACCTGTCCAATCTAAAGGTACGCATCGGATATGGTATCTCGGGCAACGACAGGATCGGAAGTGACCTCTTCGCGAAGTATTATCGTGTGAATCGCAACCGTCCTGTCGGATGGGGTGAGGAGATGGATCATTACTATTACAATTTTTTTGACACGAACAACCTCTACAACCCTACGGTTAGATGGGAGACCACGATTTCGCGTAACGCGGGTTTAGATTTTGGATTTTTTAATGAAAAAATAAATGGTACGGTGGATGTCTATTGGAATACGGTAAAAGACCTGTTGGTACCTTCGGATATTCCGGCGCATTCGGGTTATACCAAGATTATGACCAATGTTGGACAGACATCCAATAGGGGTATTGATGTAGCATTGAATGCTTATGTCGTCGATAAAAGAGACTTTTCTTTGAACGTTAACTTTAACATAGGGTATAATCGGACGCGGATCGACAACCTAGCTACGGGCGAGAATGAATGGATCTTGTCTTCAAATTGGGCGGGTTCACAACTGCTCAATACGGACGATTATCGTGCCTATGTGGGCGGGACTAAAGGTTTAATCTTTGGCTTCGTTAATGACGGTATGTATACAATGGATGATTTTTCTTCCTTCAATACCACTACCAGAACATGGGTGCTCAAGGATGGTGTTGCCAATTCCCGAAATCTTTCGGGAGACCCTCGTCCGGGTAATGCGAAGTTTAAAAAGTTGACACCTGTAGATCCCAATGACCCCAATACCTATGTCATCGGAGACAATGACCGTACGGTCATTGGGGAGACGACTCCGGACTTTTCGGGTGGTTTCGGGCTCGACGCGAGGTATAAAAATTTTGATTTCACCGTATTCTTCAATTATATGGTAGGTTTTGATGTCTTCAACGCCAATAAGGTGATGATGACGTCCTGGTATAACAATAATCGCAACAACCTAAGCATGGATGTGGGAATGGATAAGCGTTGGCGGAATTTTGACGATATGGGCAATGAGATACGTTATAGCCCGGATGCTTTGGCTAAATTCAATGAAAATGCAACCATGTGGAACCCTACATCCATTGGACGTCCTATTGCGATGTCTTATGCGGTGGAGGATGGGTCTTTCCTGCGGTTGAATATGGCCTCTCTGGGTTATACCTTGCCCCAGTCGCTAACCAAACGGGTAGGCATCAATAGGGCACGGATTTATGCGACGGGATACAATCTTTTGACTATTACCAGTTATACTGGATATGATCCGGAAGTCAATATAGAGACTGGGCTTACACCAAATATCGATTATAATTCATACCCTAGAAGTAGGACGTATACCTGCGGGGTACAGTTTACATTTTAATCTTAAAGACTAAAACGAAAGAAACAATGAAAAAGTCATTATATGCAATTTTTGTGGGGTTGATGGTGTCGCTGTCATCATGTGACGATTTTCTCGCGGTAGAGCCACCGACCGGATTTACATCCGAATATATCTATTCGTCCGAATCGGAGATTAAGGCTGCATTGGCCGGTGTATATTCACTGATGCTCCGGGACGATGCCTACGGCAATAGGCTGGCCTATGTCTACAACTCCAACACGGACGTGGAAATGTCCGGAATCGCAACGAGTGCGGCGAACGTAAACGGAGGTGATATGGCTTGCTTTGAGCCCAAGCCCTATTGGACGACATTGAACGGAACCTGGAACACGATGTATGCAACCATCAATCTGACCAACGACATTATTCAGGGGGTAGAAACTTCCGAACTATATCAAAATGCGGATAAGACCAAGACTTCCACTATTACACAAATGTACGGTGAGGCGAAAACATTGCGCGCTATGCTGTACCTTGACCTAATCCGTATCTGGGGTGATGTGGTATTCCGTACAGTGCCTTCCTCTTCCGAGGAAGACTTGTTGGTAGGTGTTACCGACCGCAATGAGATATTGGAGTTTTTGATTGATGATCTGAAGGCGGTCGAACCGCTGATGTTTTACGCCGGCGAATTGGATTATGGCGTAGAACGTGCTTCACGTGAGTTCTGTCAGGGGCTCATCGGGTTGTTGGCGATGAATAGAGGTGGCTGGGCACTGCGGCCCAACGTAAGCAATCCGGCTAGCATAGGCTATATGGAACGGGGTGAGAACCATGCACATTACTATGATATAGCTATTGAATACCTAGGCAAGGTCATTAACGATGGTCGGCATAACCTGACCTTGAGTTTTGAAGAACTGTGGGACAGGGAAAATAATTGGTCAACCCCACACAACGATGATATTATCTTTTCTATTCCGATGCTGAAAAACTCGTCCAGCCAATTTGCCTACTACCTAGGGATTCCCATTACGGCAGGTACGCATCCTTATGGCGGAGCTTCCGGCAATCTCAACCTCAGTGCGCTATATTTATATTCCTTCGATAAGATGGATCTCCGGCGGGACGTTACCTGTGCGCCTTACCGCTACAACGAACGCCTAAATCAGGAGATTCGGCTGGATTTGGCGACATTGCCCACCGGAAAATGGTCCAAACTGAAAATGAATAACCCATTGGGAGCTTCCAGCCAAGCCGGCACCGGAATCAATTTTACATGGATGCGTTTTGCCGATGTGCTGTTGCTTTATGCCGAAGCGGTAAACGAGCAGTTCGGTCCACGCGAAG
This sequence comes from Sphingobacterium micropteri, assembly GCF_014692515.1. Classification (GTDB taxonomy): domain Bacteria; phylum Bacteroidota; class Bacteroidia; order Sphingobacteriales; family Sphingobacteriaceae; genus Sphingobacterium; species Sphingobacterium micropteri. The sequence goes on from NZ_JACOIK010000007.1 coordinate 249,030, forward strand.
ACGCGAAGGAATGTCTGAAACGCGTCAGAAGGCGAGCATTTGAATCTTCGGATTGGAGTAGCAAGGTGGATGCCTATGTAGATGTGCTCGGCAATAAAGAAGATTTCTTCAAAGCGATTATGGATGAGCGGAAGTGGGAATTTGGTGGAGAAGGTATCCGGAAATTTGATCTGGCTCGCTGGAACAAATACAGTGAAGTGATTTACCAGCTCTACCATGACATGATCAGCTGGGGTAAAGTGGCCAATGGTGGTTTTGATCCGGATATTCCAGATGCCGCAGCCAGCGTCTACTGGCGGAATATACCCGATCCCAACAATTCGGATCGCACGATTCTGGATATAGTGGGTATTGATGAATTCGTACATGCTAGGCCGGCGGGATATACGGAGCACGAACTTGCAAAAAAATGGTATGCACTGGATAATGCCACTGAAAGCTATGAGCCTATTCCTGCTATACGTTGGAGCTTTAGAGGTTTTATCAATTACAATAATGCGGCCCAGGTTAGTCCAACCGACCCCTTGCGGTACCTGTGTCCATACCCAAGTAAGGTGATCACCGACCACCGTGGTAAAATACAGAATTATTACGGGTTTAATTATTAAGGTTATGAAATACAAAACAATGATGAAAAGACTATCTATTTTATCCATCCTGTTCTTAGCCGGTTTTTTTACCTTGCTTTTTAATGCATGCAAAGAGCTAAACTATGATGAAGATATCGACTTGTTTCAGCCCAGATTCGTGTTGTCCGAGCCGCGTGTAGAGAGCAACTCTATCGCTTGTGTCTGGTATAAAGTCAATGATGCGGTATCTTACCAAGTGGACTTTTACCTGGACAATTATTACACCGATCAATTTGCATCGTATACGGTCACCGAGCCGCAGATATTCATAGACGATATTCCGTATGCCACACGATATTATATCCGTGTACGATCTGTAGCTGCGGATACGTTGAACAATTCGCGTTGGACGACGACAAGTGCTTTGACGCAACCGCGCCCGGCATATGCCAGCTTATTGGAGCGTGTGGCCAAAGGGGATATACTGGAAAATTCGGCTATTATACGTTGGACGATTGATTCCGATAATCCGGTGGATAGTATCAGCCTTGTGCCTGCCATGGATGCTGCGCTACCCACTATCACTCGGTACCTGACGGCAGAGGAGATTAACCAAGGGTATGCGGATATTGGCGGACTGGAGAAAAACACATTATATAATGTAGATATTTACGATACCCACAAGCCACGTAAATACGACAAACCTTATAATACGGTTACCTTCCGCACAGCAGGCCCTTCTGCGGAGACGGTCATTGTGGGTGCTACCGACAATTTACAGCAGATATTGACCGAGGCCAATAATAATGCAGATATCCCTGAAGGTGTGGAGTATTATATTCCTGCCGGCTCATTCTACAAACTGGCGCCATTCCAGATTAGGAAAGGTTTTAAGCTTGTAGGTGCGCCAGGAAGCACTAAAGCGCAGATCGAAATGACAGGCAACTGGGATATTTCTTCAAATGCCTATATTGCCAGTCTTGAGTTTGAAAATATTGAGTTCTTTCAAAATTTGGAGGCTGGTTATTTTCTCAATAGTGGTGGAGGCTGGAATTTGGAACAGGTAATTTTCTTTAACTGTAATTTCAAACATTTCAAACGGGGATTCTGGCGTCATCAGGGTAGCTCTTACAAACGGATCGGTCGCCTGGAAATGGAAAACTGTCTTTTCGACGAAAACGGAGGACATACCGGACCATATGGATTATTTTCCATCAACTCCGGAGGCAATGACAATATCGAACATGCCAGTTTTACCAACTGTACCTTTATGCGGGACTACTACGGGACAACAGACCGTACCCGAAATATGCGACATCTGTTTGACTACGGTTCCTCAGCCTATCCGATCAAGCTGGAGTATCGCAATATTTCGATTTATGATTATGCCTACAATCAACGATTGATCAACATCTCTTCGGCAGCAGGCTCGTCATTGGTGTTTGAGAAAGTTCTGATTGCTTCGGCTTCCGGCGCTCCATATGCGATCGCTGCGGCTACGGCGACCAGTTTCGATCAGAATTATGCGACAACGGATTACCTTCCGGGATTGACGCCTATTGCTGGTACGGCATTGGGCGTTAGTGCGGCAGATCTGTTTGTCAATCCGACAGCAGGCAATCTGACCATAAAAGATGTAAACTCACCGATCGTCACCAATCGGGTAGGAGATACGCGCTGGTTGCCTTAACAGGATAATTTAGTTGTGCAATGTGATGAAAGCCCTCCTCGTGAGGGCTTTCTTGGGTGATGTGCTATTATAGCTATAAAACAAGAATGTTGGTGTTTTGGAATATTTAGGTGGGTGAATTGGCATTACTCATCACAAATTAAACCCCAGGCTTGCTTTTTAGCACAAAGACCGTAATATTTGTTTTTGTTTATTGCGAGAGAAGAGGATGAAAATATTTACGCTAACCTTGCTGTTGTTGTCAGTTTTCGTGCGGTTGTGCAGCCAGCCCAGATCGTCTATACAGCATTATAGCCTGCAGGAGGGACTGCCACAGCGTAATATCATGGGCATCACACAGGATAGGAAAGGGTTTATCTGGCTGGGTACTTGGGATGGTATCTGTAAATTTGACGGACATACATTCACCTCGTACAAAACCAGTCCGGAGGATGCTGTGGTAATGACCACCAATCGGGTGGACAAGATATTGGAAGATAAATATGGTTATATATGGCTTTGTGCCTATAACCAGGAGACCTTCAAGTTTGACCCCCGTACAGAAAAGTTCGTAGCTCGCCATCCGGCCGGCAATATGACATTCAAGACCTCGCATATACGCGTACAGCCCTCAGGTAATGTATGGTTGACCTCGGAGAAAGAGGGCGCGGTATGTGTCACGAAATCCGGTGAACATGCTTTTTCCTTGGAAAGAAACAATCTGCCAGGGAATAAAGTCTATTCGGTTTACGAAGATCAAGAAGGGGTATCCTGGATACTTACGGATAATGGTGTGACGCAGGTATCGATAGCTTTGGAAGCGAGTCGGATATTAAATAACTTCTATGCAGCACCCCAATCCGCATCGGTTAAGATGCCATTTTTTTGTGCATTGGAAACCGACGACGAAATCTGGTTTGGTTCCGGCCGAGGGAAGATACTTTGTTATCAAAAAGGAAGTAAAAGCTTTTTGCCTTTTGAAACCGGACTGTCCTCCGATATCGTATCGATGGCCAAAGTCTATGATAACTTATTGGTGATATTGAGTTCTAAAGACGGCTTTATCATCTGTGATCGACAGCGTAGCCAACTAAAAAAAGTGGATAGTTCGACCGCTAAAGAGCTTCCTACCAACGAGATGATCTCCTGCTTTGTGGATAAAAGCCATAATATATGGCTGGAAACCAATTCAAAAGGTTTGGCGCGATATAATATTATAGAGGACAAACTCCGTTATTACAGCCCGAATGATTATGGAAACAATAAGGCGGTGCATCCTTCTTTCTTTATTGTGGAGGACAAGATGGGTGGGATATGGACACATCCGCACGGAGGTTTTTCATTTTACGATCCCAAGACGGATAGGTTGGTGCCCTTCTATAATAATCCGCTATCGTCTGAGTGGCGGTTTTCGGATATGCTGCACAATATTTTTCAGGATCGACAGGGCAATCTTTGGATGAGTGCCCGCTCGGGAGGGCTCGAAAAGATTGTATTTGATAATCCGCTCTTCAGGTTAAATGATTTTTACTCCAATAAGATTTCGGCAACAGGGTTTGAAGTTAGGTCTTTTTTACAGGATGATAAACAACGTATCTGGTTGGGCAGTATGAATGGTTACATTTCTGTTTATGATGCAAACAAAGAGTTTTTAGGTTTTCTAAATAAGGATGGCAGCATTTCAAAAAGCGGAACACCGCTTCGATCGGCTGCAGCCTATAGCTTTCTTCAGGATCGTAAGGGCAAAATATGGATCGGTACCAAGGGGAATGGGGTATACGTGCTTACACCGCATAATGCACAAGGAGAAACATTTCATATCCAGCAGTTCACACACGATGCTTTAGATCGGTTCAGTCTGAGCCACAACGCGGTATATGCTATGCACGAAGATGATCAAGGCCATATCTGGATAGGAACTTTTGGTGGTGGAATCAATCTCTTTGATACACAGCAGCAAAGATTTATCAACCAGAACAACAGGTTTGCCAATTATCCATCGGAAATCGGCCTGCGGATCCGCGATATCAAGAGTCGAGGAAATAAAGTGTATGTGGGCACCACGTTAGGACTGCTCGTGTTAGATATGGATTATGGACAGCGGCAGATTAAAACCCATAGGGTCTATGCTAAACGCGACAAAAAGGAGAGCAGTCTTCGCGCCAACGACGTGTACGACGTGTTGGTAACAGGTAAAAATGAAGTGTATGTGGCTACATTCGGAGGTGGACTGGCAAAAGTTCAACACTTCGATGCAGAGGGATTTCCCGGAACATTCAAGATTTATGATCGCCAGAACGGTCTGTTGTCCAGTATTGTGCTGTCTATTTCCGAGGATGGAGATCAAAATTTATGGATAAATAGTGAGGGTAGCCTCTCACGCTTCGATCCCCGTACGGAATCGTTTGAGCAGTTCAACGACGTGAGTAGGGCCATTCGTAATCAGAATTTTACGGAAGCATCGCCCTTGTTGACGAAAGAGGGAGATCTGATTTACGGATGTGCACACGGTACGTTATCTTTTTCTACACACCAGATCGCTAAAAATACATTCACCCCTTATCTGGCACTGACTAATTTCAAGGTCGCTAATCAGAATTACGCCCTCGCAGTGCAGCTTGATGATGCTGATAAGGTGGTTTTGCAACATGATCAAAATACGTTCAGTGTGGAGTATGCAGCACTCGACTATGCAGACCCCAATAGTATCACATATGCGTATATGTTGGAGGGTTTCGATGAAGATTGGATTTATGGACAACAGCAGCGTATCGCCAACTATACCAATATTCCACCAGGTGAGTATGTATTCAAGGTCCGATCTACCAATAGCAATGGGAGCTGGACATCCAATACCCGAACGATGGCGTTGCTTATCCAGCCATCCTTTTGGCTCACAAAATGGGCCTACTTTATATATATTGTGTCTTTTGGCGCATTGCTGTATATTATCTTTAGGTCGCTGTTCGTTTTCTACCGCATGCGTGACCGCATCAAACTGGAGCAGGAACAGGCGGAGCTGAAGACGCGATTTTTCACCGATATATCACATGAAATCAGGACGCCACTGACGATGATCGTGTCGCCAATCGAACACATGTTACAGCACGGTAAGACCCACGAGGTTCTCAAACCGCAGCTTCAGTTGGTCCTGCGTAACGCCAACCGCATGTTGAAGATGGTCAATCAGATTCTCGATTTTCGAAAGATCCAAAACCGAACCCTACAGATACGGGAGGTTCCGGTCGGAACATTTATGGAAGAGCTCTGTCGGGGATCTTTTCAGATTATTGCGGATCAGGGCGTCACGCTAGTAGTGGACAATCAGGTGGGAGATATGAAAATATGGGTGGATTCCGAAGGACTGGAAAAGCTGGCCTACAACCTCATCTCCAATGCCGTCAAGCATGCTGCAGAAGGTAAGCGCATAGAAGTTTCGGTCCTCTCCAAGGAGAATGCAGTTGCATTGCAGATCAGAGACTATGGAGAAGGCATGACCAAAGATACCCTAAGTAAGCTGTTCACCCGGTTTGTATCTTTCAGTAAGGACAAGAGCAAACCAAGTACCGGTATCGGACTTTCCATTGTACAAGAGATCGTGGACAAGCACCACGCGAAGATATACGTAGACAGTGAGGTTGGTAGAGGTACGACGTTTACTGTCGAGTTTCTATTGGGCCTGGATCATTTTGCCCACGATGCCGAAGTCGAGATCTGTAAGAATGGAGATGCACGGCAGGATTTGGCTATCCCCATTATAGACACCGTCGAACCTGTAGTGCCAACAGATAAAATGTCTGTTCTGGTTGTGGAAGACGATCCAGATCTCCGAACTTTTATCGCTTCGTTGCTTCAGGAACATTACGACGTATGTGTTGCCGGTGATGGAAAGGAAGGATATGAAAAGACCTTAGCGTATATGCCAGATTTTATTTTGAGCGATAGCATGATGCCAACCGTTGACGGGATTACCTTCTTACAAAATGTACGTGAAAACAGGGATATTAGTCATATTCCATTTATTCTATTGACAGCTAAGGCGGGAGAACAGCACGAACTGGAAGGTATCCGCATGGGAGCAGATGACTATATTACGAAGCCGTTCCACGTCAACCTGTTGATCGCCAAGATTGACAACATCCTCAAGCAAAGACGTCTGCATGCCGACCATCTACGAAGTAAGCCAGCCCCGGAACAGACGGAAGAAGTAAAATCTGCTGTACATAATGCCATTACTGTTCAAGACGAGCTGTTTTTACAGAAATTGCAGGAAAGTATACTAGAGCATATTGACGATAGTGCGTTTACAATTGATGATTTGGTCAATTCGACACATCTGAGCCGCCGGGTTTTTTTTAATAAAATAAAGAGCCTCACCGGATTGGCTCCAGTAGAGTTTGTGCGGGATATACGTCTTACCCATGCGTCGACACTTTTAAAGACCCAGTTATATATGATCAAAGAAGTGGTGTATATGGTCGGATTTTCTGACGTACGTTATTTTACCCAGTGTTTTAAGGAAAAATATCAAGTGACCCCAGGACAGTACAAGAATCGGTTTAAATAAGATGGCTATGCCAATTTGACTAACGAATAGTTCCAAAATGTCCACGGTATTTATAGGGTTTATCCCCTATTATTGCAAGACTTGAATAGTTAATTAATACACATTTTAAACTTACAAACTGGTATATGATCAATCTCTGGACAAAAAAAAATATTCGATTCGCCGTTTTGTGCTGTTTGTTGAGCGTCGGATTCCATATAGCTCGGGCTTCAGAAATTCCGTACAAGGATTATCAGCGCTTGTATAAGAAGCTTCCTTTTGAAATGCCCGTTCTTGAGCGCCCTGTATTTCCACAAACTACGGTCAATATCAAAGACTATGGTGGTCAGGCTGACGGAGTTACGTTGAATACAGAAGCTTTCGAAAAGGCAATGGTTGGTCTGTCTGCCCAAGGTGGGGGTACGCTGATTGTGCCATCAGGCGTCTGGCTGACTGGCCCTATCACGTTACGGTCCCATATTAATCTGCACCTGCAGAAAGGTGCGATTTTATTGTTTTCTTCGGATTTTAACCTGTATCCTTTAGTAACGGCTGTTTTTGAAGGTAGGGAGAGTAGACGTTGCCAATCGCCAATATCTGGAAAGAACTTGGAGAACGTGGCGATTACCTGGAAAGGTGTCATCAATGGTTCGGGCGAAGCCTGGCGGCCGCTAAAAAAGATGAAGGTTTCTGAAGCACACTGGAAGAAGGTGGTACAGTCCGGTGGTGTACTTAAAGACCCCGGTCTATGGTATCCTTCGGCCAATGCCCTAAAAGGAGATACCGCCGATCGACAGTCCTTTTCGTCCGAAGCAGATTGGTTGTCCATCAAAGATTTTCTACGTCCTGTCATGATAAGCTTGGTGGAGTGCAGAAATGTGTTATTGGAGGGCGTACTTTTCGAAAACTCTCCAAGCTGGAATATCCATCCCTTCCTTTGCGAAAATCTCATTATCGACAATATACAGGTGCGCAATCCGTCTTATGCGCAAAATGGCGATGGATTAGATATCGAATCCTGTAAGAATGTAATTGTAACCGGGTCTACCTTTGATGTGGGGGACGATGGAATATGCATCAAGTCGGGTAAAGACGAAGAAGGCCGTGAGCGCGGTCGTCCTACGGAAAATGTTATTATCGAAAACTGTAGAGTGTTCCGCGGACACGGCGGTTTTGTCATTGGAAGCGAGATGTCTGGAGGCGTCCGGAACGTATTTGTCTCGGATTGCCAGTTTTTGGGCACGAATATCGGCCTACGGTTCAAGAGCGCCCGCGGTCGGGGAGGTGTGGTCGAGAATATCTATATCCAACGGGTCAATATGTTTGATATTGTCCACGAACCCATGTCTTTTGATTTGTATTATTTTACCAAAAGGACAGACAGCATTCCTGTGGTCGACGTTTCGACACCGGTCTTTAAAGATATATACATCAGCGATATTGTAGCAAGCAATGTGGACAAGGCTATGTTTTTCAACGGTTTACCGGAAATGAATATGTCCAATATCAACGTGAGCAATACCGTTATCACGGCTAGGCGGGGCGCAGAACTATCTGATGTAACACAGGTGAAATTTGAGAATGTGGCGATTTATCCCCAGGAAGGTCCGGCACTGCTGCTGAACAATGTGAAGGATATGTTGGTTAAAGGATTTAAGTACCCGGAGCAAATGAAAGAGCCTGTGCTGATCAAAGGAGCGGAGTCCAGAAACATAAACCTACCGCGTGGTATCGCAAACTAAGAATATACCGAGATAGTACGAATTATTTAAATGAAAATAAATATGATAAGATTTTTTTTAGCTTTTAGCTTATTTATTGCCGGTACAGTGTACGCACAGGAACCCTATAAGAACCCGCAGCTGAGTTTTGAAGTCCGCGTGGAAGATTTATTAAAGCGCCTGACATTAGAAGAGAAAATTGCTTTAATGCAGGATGTTTCGCAGCCTATCGAGCGGTTAGGTATGAAGACTTATAATTGGTGGAATGAGGCTCTTCATGGTGTGGCACGTGCGGGGATCGCTACGGTATATCCGCAGCCGATAGGCATGGCGGCGACGTTTGACAATGAGGCGGTATTTAATGTATTCACCGCTGTGTCAGACGAGGGTAGAGCCAAGAATAGCTACTACCGGCAGCGTGGTGAATATGGACGTTATCAAGGTTTGACCATGTGGACCCCGACGATCAATATCTATCGGGATCCGCGTTGGGGAAGAGGGATTGAAACTTATGGAGAGGATCCCTACCTGACCAGTTTAATGGGCGTGGCTGCCGTGAAAGGACTTCAAGGGCCATCGGATGAAAAGTATGATAAGTTGCACGCCTGTGCTAAGCATTTTGCGGTGCATTCCGGCCCAGAGTGGAACAGGCACTCCTTTGATGCCAACAATATCAAAGCCCGTGATTTGTGGGAAACCTACTTGCCGGCATTTGAAGCGTTGGTCAAGGATGCACAGGTCAAAGAGGTGATGTGTGCTTACAATCGGTTTGAAGGAGAGCCTTGTTGCGGTAGCAATCAGTTGCTCCACCAGATTCTGCGGGAGAAGTGGGGGTTTCAGGGAATTGTAGTCGCCGATTGTGGGGCTATCCGCGACTTCTATGGAAAGGGTGCGCATGAGACACATCCGGATGCGGAAAGTGCTTCGGGACATGCGGTGTTGGCCGGAACAGATTTGGATTGTGGTTCGAGCTACAAAGCACTGGAAGAGAGTGTGCGCAAAGGGTATATTAAAGAATCGGATATCGACGTATCTGTTCGGAGATTGCTATTAGCTCGTTTTCAACTCGGCGAGGTGGATGATAGTAATTTAGTGTCTTGGACCAAAATACCGTACAATGTTGTCGCTTCCGAAGCCCACGATGAACTGGCGGTAGACATCGCCCGCAAGTCGATGACGCTGTTGCAGAATAAAAACAATGTTTTGCCGTTGAGACGAGGGAATCTCACCGTAGCGGTTGTTGGCCCCAACGCCAACGATTCCATTATGCAGTGGGGCAATTATAATGGTACACCGGCTCGTACGATCACTATTTTGGAAGGTATCCGTGCAGCTTTGGGTAGTACGGACAAGCTGATCTATGACAGGGGATCTTCCCTGGTCGAGAATACGCTGATGGAAAGTGCCTTCGGTCAATGTCGTTCGGTAGATGGGCCAGGGTTTAGTGCACAGTACTGGAACAATATGGAGCGTAGCGGAAAGGCCGATGTCAAGACACAGATCACCACGCCTTTCAATTTTAACACTATGGGCGCTACCGTATTTGCAGCAGGTGTGGAACTTACCGATTTCTCCGCACGTTACAATACAGTATTTGTTCCGAAGCGTTCGGGCGAGGTCGTGTTTGATTTTTATGTGAACGGTATCGCTAATTTATTGGTAGATGGCAAAGAGGTCAAGGGCGTGAAGGCGAATCACGGGAGTCGTAAGATGTCTCATGGAATGAAAGTGGAGGCTGGGAAATCTTATGACCTGCAGATAGACTTCTTCTACAACAGAGGCGACGCCCAGTTGATGTTCGATTTTGGATATAAGGAAGAAATTAATGTGGCCAAGACAGTCGAAAAGGTAAAAGATGCTGATGTTGTCATTTTTGTAGGGGGGATCTCTCCGTCGCTGGAAGGTGAGGAGATGGGCGTTAATTTGCCCGGATTTAAGGGAGGTGATCGTACCGATATCGAACTCCCTGCCGTACAGCGTAATTTAATAAAAGCGTTAAAAGACGCAGGAAAGAAAGTGATTTTGGTTAATTGTTCCGGCTCGCCGATAGGATTCGAGCCGGAAGTAGATAACTGCGAGGCCATCTTGCAGGCCTGGTATCCCGGACAATCTGGCGGTAAGGCCGTGGCGGATGTGCTATTTGGGGATTACAACCCCGCGGGTCGTCTGCCGGTAACCTTCTATAAAAATGTACAGCAGCTGCCTGATTTCGAAAATTATGATATGGAAGGCCGCACGTACCGTTATATGAACGAGAAACCGCTGTTTCCTTTTGGATATGGTTTGAGTTACACCACGTTCGCATATGGTAAACCTCGTCTGGATAAGGCTAAAGTAAGGGTCGGAGAGACCGTCCGTGTGACCGTTCCGGTAACTAATACAGGTGGTATGGATGGTGAAGAGGTCGTGCAGGTATATCTGAATAAAGCAAAAGACAAAAGTGGTCCGCATAAAACGCTAAAAGCATTCCAGCGTTTGCATATTCTTGCAGGGCAGACTGTCGATGTTGTACTCGAGCTCTCGGCCAAACAATTCGAGTGGTGGAACGAAGCTACGCAGGAGATGGATGTTAGCGCAGGCAAATTCAATGTTTTTGTGGGTAGCAGTTCGCAGGACAGTGATTTGAAAAAGATAAGTCTGGAACTGTGGTAGGTAGGTTTTTGTAATTATTTTGCAGTATGACAGGGCATCACTAATTTTTTGTGTTAATTTCAAAAATCAAAATAAATTTCAAAAAATAAAATTATCCTTATCTTTGTGTTATGGTAATCATTGCCAAAACATTCATTAATATTTTTGCTCAAAAGCATTCCGCGTCTAGAGCTGCCTTGAATAGTTGGTATCAGATTGTCAAGGAAGTTGATTGGGGAAACTTTAATGATGTACGTCAAACCTTTGGAAGCGTAGATGCGGTTGGGAACGATCGCTATGTATTCAATATCAAAGGGAATGATTACCGATTGATTGCTATGATATTTTTTGATAAACGCACCGTATATATTCGATTTATCGGTACACATGCAGAATACGACAAGCTAAAAGATTGTTCGAAAGCGTAATATTAGACAGGAGGAATCATGATTAACAAAATACGGAACGACAAACAATATCATCAAGTAATGGAGATGATTGAGGGATATCTCCAAAAAGCTACAGATGGCGGAGGATTCCATGCCTTGAATCAACAAGAAGCCGATGAGTTGGAGAAATTAAGCCTATTAGCTGAACGGTACGAGGATGAGGAAATGAAATTGATGCCCGTGCCGTTGACACTTCATGCAATAGTCGAAGCAAAGAGAGAGGAATTAGGAGTTACGCAGAAAGGACTAGCTTCCATTCTTGGGATTGGGGCGCCGAAATTGTCACAGATTCTCAATGGTAAGCGTGATCCTGATGTGGGGTTTCTGAAATCATTGCATCAGAAATTGGGAATTGACGGAAATTTTATTTTAGAAAAGGTGTAGAAATTATCGTCTTTTACCGAGCATGGTTATAACTTGTGTTGCTCTAATATGAACCGCGCATTTATATTTTTGTTTCGCCGAGATTGATGAATAGGACAAATTTTTCTATGTTTGAGGAGAGAATCATGCCCGCATGCTAGAAAACCTCAACATACGGAAATCCTGTGCCATTGAACAACATCAGATTGTTGTCGATGATAAACTGATCTGGTCAAGCGAACCCGATATGCCGTTTTTGGATTTTGCGAAAGGAGCCTTTCATCATCTGGATATCGACTATCCAAAATTCTATAAGATGGATGCGTTGAGCAAGCTCGCATTTTTGGCTGCTGAATATATATTGCGGGGTGAAGATAAGGATGAGCTAGCGCTTGTCTTAGCCAACAGATCCGGTAGTCTGGATACCGATGTAAAACACCAGGAAAGTATTCAGGATACGGAAAACTATTACCCCCGGCCAGCTACTTTTGTCTACACGCTATCCAATATCTGCGCTGGCGAGATTGCTATCCGGCACGGTTTGCAAACAGAGCAAGCTTTTTTTATTGCCGAGGAGTTTCCCGAAGGGACGATCACTGCATATGGTGATTACCTGCTGCAATCCGGTAAAGCAAAGCGCGTCTTATGTGGATGGGTAGAATATTTTCAAGAAGAATATCGGGCACTTTTGTATATTTTTTAGCGAAAGCAGTACATTTTATCTAAGTTTGAGTTTATTTTGAAGAGTGATGACAGCATTAAAAGAAGAGCTAAAAGGAAAAATTATCGACGTACTAAATCTGGAAGATATTACCCCCGAGGATATACAGGATGGCGAGGCATTATTTGACGAAGGGTTAGGTTTAGACTCTATCGATGCATTGGAGCTGATTGTATTGATGGATAAAGAGTATGGTATTAAATTGTCTGATCCGAAGCTGGGCAAGTCTATTTTTCAGTCTATCGAAACGATGGCAACCTATATTTCGGAAAATAGAACGAAGTAATGACAGGCGAGGGCGTTGCGGTAACCGGTTTGGGTGTTATTTCTTCGATTGGCAATACGGTGGAAGAAAACCTGCAGGCTTTACAGGCAGGTAAACATGGCCTTTCACGAATCGCAAACTTTCCGACACGTTTACAAGAACATATTTGGGTGGGCGAGATAAAATCCAGCAACGACGAACTGTCAGACAATCTGGAACTGTTGCCGCCTCATGCCTTCACGCGAACAGCTCTTTTAGGCGCTTATGCTGCCCGCCAAGCGCTAAAATCCGCTAACGTTGACGATGTCAATCAGATAAGGACGGGATTCCTATCATCAACAAGCGTCGGTGGTATGGACTATACCGAACGATATGGTCCCACCTATCTTACATCATCGGAATGGCGTCGTTATATCCCTTCGCATCCAGCAGGTGATTCCTCCCATAAAATAGCGAAATATCTGGGTATAAAGGGACTCGTCACGACCGTAAGCACCGCGTGTTCATCAGCAGCCAATGCCATCATGATGGGCGCCCGTTTGATTCGTTCTGGACGCCTGGATCGCGTCATCGTAGGCGGAACGGATGCCTTGAGCAAGTTTACGATTAATGGATTTCACACCTTGATGATCTTATCGGATGCCCCTTGTCGACCCTTCGACAAGCACCGTAATGGGCTTAACCTGGGAGAGGGTGCGGCATATCTCGTGTTAGAATCTCAAAAAACGGTAAAACAGCAAAGTAAAAATGTGTTGGCCTACCTAACGGGCTATGGCAACGCAAATGACGCGTTTCACCAAACAGCATCTTCGGAAAACGGAGAAGGAGCATTCTTGGCGATGCAAAAGGCCTTAGCCGTTGCGCAGTTGCGACCACAAGAAATCGATTATGTCAATGTGCATGGAACAGCTACACCGAACAACGATTTGTCGGAAGGGCGAGCCATGCGACGTATTTTTAAAAATAAGACACCATCTTTTAGCTCAACGAAGCCTTTTACAGGTCATACATTGGCTGCAGCAGGTGCCATCGAAGCTGTATATAGCATTTTGGCATTGCAACAGGATCTGGTATTTCCGAACCTTCATTTCGATACACCGATGGAAGAATTCGATATGATACCGCAGACAACGGTACAATACCGATCGACGTCTCATGTGCTCTCTAACTCTTTTGGGTTCGGGGGTAATTGTTCATCCCTTATTTTTTCAAAAGCTTGAAAAGACGTGTATTTATAAACGGTATTGGTGCAGTGACGACGCAGGGGGTGTGGCGACCGGATTTTTTTTCAGAAGCACGGGAAATCGATCAGGCTATTACCACTGCTGATCAACCCTCGTATAAAGGACTGGCTTCGCCAGCGGTGATCCGTCGTATGTCGAGAGGTATGAAGATGGGGATGTATGCCGCACAACAAGCGCTGGCGGAGGCTGCTGTGACGACGCCGGATGCCATTATTACCGGAACCGGACTGGGATGCTCCGAAGATTCTGATAAATTCCTCCGTAGTATGTGGGAAAACGACGAACAATTTCTCACACCAACATCTTTTATCCAATCTACGCACAATACCGTCGCTGCCCAGATCGCGCTCCAGCTGTCCTGCAAAGGATACAACGTAACACATGTAAACGGAGCAAGTTCTTTTGAATCGGCTTTGTTGGATACATTATTGTTGTTCGTATCTGGAGAGCATAAAAATGTGTTACTGGGCGGAATTGATGAGGTCGCCAAACAGACTTATGCTTTTCTGCAGGCTGCGGGATATATCAAAGGAGATGGTGTCCGGGAAACGGTTAAAAACAGTCTGTCGCCGGGAGTTAATTATGCAGAAGGTGCACACTTCTTTTCCATGGGCGTTGATCAAACAGCGACCTCCTATGGTGAAGTTGTGGATGTTGCCTTGCAAAACGAGCTGGATATAGCAGAAATAGGACCCTTTTTACAGGATTTCCTGGCGACAAACGATATACAGCCAACGACTATCGATGCGGTTGTCCTAGGCTATAATGGTGATGAACAGGATGATTTGTTCTATGTAGCTATACAGCAAATACTTCCATTCGCCACACCGTTATATTATAAGCAGTTAAGTGGTCAGTTTGATAGTTGTTCGGCTTTTGGGTTAACGGTGGCTGCTTCTGTGCTACAGCAGCAGACTGTTCCTTCTATGTTGTATTGGAACGATAAAAGTCTGCCGAAAACTGCCTGGAAAAATATCTTGATCTATAATCATTATCGGGGTAAAGATCATTCTCTCGTTTTTGTTCGGGCATGTTAAAGCATAAGGTATTATATCCCTTGTTTCTGGTAGCCGGATTTATCACGATGCTCATCGGCATCTTTGGGTACTCTTTTGCCTGGTTTCTTGTCGTTTTACTGTTGTCGGTTGGTTTGACCGCTTGGGGTACGTTTGATATCCGTCTAGGATATTTTATCCCCACTTTTTTTCGGAAAAAACATCATGCGCAACGACAGGTCGCACTGACTTTCGATGATGGTCCTTCTCCTCATACGATCGAAGTGCTGCAATTATTAAAAGCCTACCAGTTTAAAGCGACCTTTTTCTGTATCGGAAAACAGGTTTCGGCGTATCCGCATATCGCCAGGATGATTATCGACGAAGGGCATACCATCGGTAATCATACCTACAGCCATTCTAAAAGTTTTGGTTTTTTAAAAGAAAGGGAAATTGTTACAGAACTGGAGCGATGTAATTTAATTATACAACAAATCGTAGGCAAAAAGCCACAATTCTTCCGTCCGCCGTTTGGGGTGACTAATCCATTGGTAGCAAAGGCTGTCCAACATACAAAACAGCATGTCATCGGGTGGAGCAATCGCTCGTTAGATACGGTGATAGGAGATGATGATAAAATCTATCGCCGGGTGCGCCAAAAGTTGAAATCTGGGGATATTATCCTTTTTCATGATACCTCACAACGTACGGTCGATGCCCTAAAACAATTGCTGCCTTATTTACAGAAACAAGGATATATATCGGTTTCTGTAGATGATTTGTTAAATTTGCAGGGATATGAATGATAAATTACTGTATTTATTGTTTTTTTTGATGCCTTATTGCGGATGGGCACAGACGAGGGAAATGACGGCGAATGAACAAGCCCGCTTCCAGAAGTCCTTACAACAGCTTGTCGAAATCAAGACCGTATCGGCAGATTTTGTACAATACAAGCATCTTAGCTTTATGAAAAAACCGGTGGAGTCGACTGGAAAGCTGTATGTAAAACATCCCGATAAATTGAGTTGGGCATATACGGCACCTTTTCAGTATAAGATGGTGTTTAAAGACAATAAAATCTATATCGATGACCAGGGGAAGAAGCAAACGATTACGATCGGAAACAGTAAGCAATTTGAAAAAATAAGTACGTTGATTTCTTCCAGTCTGCGCGGCGGTAAATACGACGAGAAGGAATTTGCGGTTTCTTATCTGAAGCAAGGCAACGCCGACATGGTGCGTTTGATACCGAAATTAGCGGGAGCGAAAAAGTATATTAAAGAGATTGTACTGTTATTTTCGCCGACGGATAAGCACGTTGAGGAGGTGAAGCTTGTCGAACCTTCCAATGACTATACACGTTTTGTGATAAAGAATAGAAAAGTAAATACAACGATTGATGAATCGATTTTTAACCTGTAGTTTTTTCCTGCTGTTATTTTTTGCTTCTTGTGGCACATACCGTTATCCAAATGCCTCGGGAATCCGCGAATCAACGGCCCAGGAACTGAATAATTATTACATCGATACCACGCAGACTTTTGTGTATCGGGCGAAACTGCATGCCTTTAAAAAGGATATGAATGGTAGTTTGATGATCAAAACCTTGGGGCGAAATGAACATCGTATAGCGTTGGTGAGTGACTTTGGTCAGACCTTGTTTGATGTCAGTCTATCTCCGGATGGATATGAATTGCACTATGCGATGCACGACTTGAATAAACGCCGCGTAGTAAGGGAAATTGTTCATATTTTTCGGACAATGACTGCACAGCGCCATGCGACATCCGCTGTGATGTTTGCCAATCAACAACATTATTATCCGGTGTATGTGTTGGATGACTGCTATTACGTGATAAAAGAACGTAAAGTCGAGCGGATCCAGCAAGCGAAAGGAGCTAAGGAGTATTTAGCGATTGTTTATCAGGAATGGAATGCAGAAGATATTCCCACGAGCATAGCGATAGAACATAAAAAGTATCCCATAACAATAGATCTTGCGCTAGATGTAAATCAATCTATCCTATAAAACGAGTGATATGACCTTATTACCGGATTTTTATCACGTGGAGCATATACGATCTCCGTCGAATAACGTATATGTGGCGGAGGTACATCTAAACCCGTCCCACGCCATATTTGACGGTCATTTCCCGGGTAATCCGGTTGCTCCCGGGGTGTGTATGATGCAGATCGTGAAGGAGCTAACAGAGACAGTCGAACAGAAAACACTTTTCTTAATGCGTGCCACCAATGTAAAGTTTATGGCCTTAATCAATCCCGAGAGAAATCCGGTGTTGCAGTTTGCATTCGAAATCTCCTACGATAACGAGGGGCAAGTAAAAGTCAAAAATACCACAACCTTTGGCGAAACCATGGCACTCAAATTGACGCATACATACAGGGTCGTATAGGAAAATGTAGAAATGGTTGAACACGAAACGATAACAAGAGAAATAGAACGTTTGGGTATTGTCGTTATTATACCGACATATAATAACGAGAAGACCTTGAAACGTGTATTGGATGGTGTGCTTTTATACACACCTGACGTTATGGTAGTCAACGACGGTTCTACAGATACGACATCCACGATCTTGGCCGAATATCCGCAGGTCGAAGTCCTTACCGCCGCATATAATCAGGGAAAGGGCATGGCACTGCGAAAGGGAATAAAGCGGGCGAGAGATCGGCATTTCGAATATGCCATAACCATCGATTCCGATGGTCAACACTACCCGTCTGATATTCCGGTGTTTGTTGATGCTATTGCTAATGCGACCGGTCCGGTTTTACTGATCGGAAGCCGTAACATGCGTCATGATTCTGTGCCGCGAAAGAGTAGCTTTGGAAATAAATTCTCGAATTTCTGGTATTGGTTGGAAACGGGTATCAAATTGACCGATACGCAATCGGGATTTCGGGCCTATCCGCTCCGTGCTATATCACAAAAATTTTATACCCGTAAGTTTGAGTTTGAAATTGAGATTATCGTTCGGGCAGCTTGGCGCGGTGTTGATGTAAAAAACGTGCCGGTTGGGGTGTTATATGATCCGGATGAACGCGTGTCCCACTTTCGACCTTTTAAAGATTTTACGCGTATCAGTATATTAAATACCGCACTGGTTTTTTGGACATTTTTTTATATTCTCCCCCGTAATTTTATCCGAAGCTTTAAAAAAAAAAGATGGTCTGACTTCGTACGGGAAAATATATTAGGCAGTACGGATTCTCCTATAAAAAAAGCATTGTCGATTGGGCTGGGTGTCTTTATGGGTATAGCACCTTTTTGGGGATTTCAGACCGCTATCACGATTACGTTAGCGGTTTTCCTACGATTGAATAAGGTACTTGCTTTCGTTTTTTCCAATATTAGTTTTGCACCATTTATTCCGGTAGTGATATACGCCTCCTTATTGGTGGGCGGTTTGGTATACCCGTCTTCGTCATCATTTCAGCTCGAGGGGGTATCTTTAGATACGATTAAATCCCACCTTTGGCAATATATTATCGGTAGCTTTTTGTTAGCGAGTGGCATGGCTATTTTAATAGGTGTTGTCAGTTATTTTTTTATCAAATTCTACCGCCAAAAATCTGTTTCATCGCCATAATGGAGAAGATATTCTATCATATCTATGTTTGGGTTCAGCGTCATAAAGCGCTTGCCGCCTTTGTCGCTGTCGTCTTTTTAGTGGGTTGCGGCCTACTGGTTTCCCAGCTTCGCTTTGAAGAAGATATTACACAGGTTATCCCGAAAAATGAGCAGGCAGATGAATTTTCCAGAGCGCTGAAGCAAATCAATTTCGCAGATAAAATAACGGTTTTAATTGAAAATAAGAACCATACCGAACCCGACGCCCTTACAGCGGTGGCGCAAGCGTTTATAGATTCCATCCAAACAGACAGTTTATATATCCGTGGCATTACGGGTAGAATAGGACAAGAAGAAATGGAGGATACGTATGATTTTGTGTATCAAAACCTTCCGCTGTTTTTAAACCTAGGGGATTATCGCTCGATCGCACAACGAATACAACCTGACACTATTTCGGAACGGGTTGCTCAAAATTACCGTACCTTGATTTCGCCAACAGGTTTTGTGATGCGGAATTTTGTGCTAAAAGATCCGTTGGGATTGGCTTTGTTAGGTTTGCAAAGGATGCAGCAGCATACGGTGGGTGAAAATTTTAGGCTCTATAATGGGTTTATAACCAGCACCGACACCAGCCAATTACTGCTTTTTCTGGATCCCATTTTTCAGGGTGCAGATACAGAACATAATACGGCTCTGGTAGATCATCTTTATCGTTTGCGAGACACCTTGCAGCAACAGTTTGAGCAGAAAGCCACGATTTCCTATTATGGAACCGCTTTTATTGCAGTGGCGAATGCCAAGCAGATTAAGATGGATATTTCGACCACCGTGCTGATCTCGATGTCGGTACTCATGCTTTTGCTGATCTTGTTTTATCAGCGAATATATATTCCGCTATTGGTCTTTATACCCACCATTTTCGCCAGCTTATTTGGCGCGGCTTGCCTCTACCTGTACAAACCTGTCATCTCGGCAATTTCGTTGAGTGTGGCCGCCGTGCTGGTCGGTATTACAATTGATTATGCGCTGCATATCCTGACACACTATAAGAAATCAGGGAATGTCCGCGAGTTATACCGGGAATTGACGCGTCCGCTGTTGATGAGTGGAGCAACGAATGCGGTGGTGTTTCTCTGTCTGTTATTTGTACGTTCGGAAGCACTGGTGGACTTGGGTATCTTTGCTTCGATCTGTATTTTTTCTTCCGCTATTTTTACCTTGCTCATCGTGCCGCATCTTTATCGTCCGAAGCGTGAACTTCGGACAAATGCTATCTTGGATAAATTGGCGGCATTTCCTTTTGAACGAAGTAAGGTACTGATCGCTATCTGCTTGGTTCTCTTAGTGCTGAGCTGCTTTACAAGCGGGCGGGTAGGGTACAACCATAATTTAGCGGATTTGAATTTTGTACCGCCTGCGTTGCGGGAAACAGCGTATAAATTAGATCAACTCACCAATACTTCTTCCAAATCTGTTTATCTAGTGGCTACGGGCGAAACCTTTGACGAGGTGGCCAAGAAGACAGATCGTTTAATGGGATTTCTGCGTGAGGCGAAAACCAACCAAGAAATTGTAGATTATAATGGTTTTATGCTACCTCTTTCCGCTAGTTTACAACAAGAGAAGATTACGGTCTGGAATCAGTTTTGGAAAAGCCATGCAAAGGAGGAACTTATCGAGCAATTACAAGATGAAGGCGAAAAATATGGTTTTGAAAGGGAAACGCATGCTGATTTTTATACCCTATTAAAAGAATCACCAAAGCCGTTGACGTGGGGCGACTTTCAGTCACAAAAGGCTTTGGGATTGGCAGATTTCATGGCGGAGCAAGATAGCTTTTTCACCATTTCCACCTTAGTAAAGCTGGATGAAGCGAAGCAGGGATCTTTCCTTCAGGCGATCGGGGAAAATACGGATGTCTTTGTTGTCGATCGCCAGCAGCTGAACGAAACATTTTTAGGACAACTGCGTGCTGATTTTAACCGTTTAGTGAGCTATTCCTTCTTTGCGGTGATTTTTATACTTTGGATGTTTTTTCGTCGATTGGAGTTGGTGCTGTTGAGCGCAATTCCAATCGGTCTTACCGGGTTGGTCACGGCGGGGCTTATGGGATTATTTGGGCTGGAGCTTAATATATTTAGTGCGATTGTATGTACGTTGGTTTTCGGACATGGCGTGGACTTCAGTATCTTCATGACGGCCGCGTTGCAGAAGCAGTACAGTACGGGTAAAGATACGCTGCAAACCTATCGTACCTCGATCTTGTTGGCGGTATTGACCACCGTGTTGGCGATTGGTGCGTTGGTCTTCGCTAAACATCCTGCATTATTGTCTATCGCATCGGTTTCCTTGATAGGTGTCTTTTCGGCGGTCATCATTACCTTCGTATTCTACCCGATGTTGTTTCGTTTCTTTATTTCCAATCGGGCGGAGCAAGGGAAATCTCCTTTTACGATAACGATCCTCTTATTGTCGCTGGTATTTTTTGTTTACTACGGAATAGGCTGTTTGGTCATTTCTTTTTTCGGGAGGGTGGTCGTTGCGGTTTTACCGCTGTCAAAGGAAAAGAAAGACGTGTTTTTTAGAAAGACGATGGCTGCATTTATGAAATCGGTGTTATATCTTCACCCACAAACAAGGCATAAGACTATTAATTTAACGGGGGAAACATTTGAAAAACCGGCTGTTATTATTGCCAATCACAGTTCATTCCTTGATACCTTATCGCTAGGGATGCTTGTACCTAAAGCTATTTTTCTCGTAAATGATTGGGTTTGGAACTCACCCATTTTTGGACGTGCTGTGAAGGCTTTGGGGTTTTATCCCGTTAGCCAGGGGCTGGAGAATGGTATGGATATTCTCCGGGAGAAAGTTGCTCAAGGTTACGCGTTGATCGTGTTTCCCGAGGGAACGCGTTCTTATGACAATGTGGTAAAGCGTTTTCATAAAGGGGCATGCTATCTGGCGGAACAGCTGCAGCTGGATGTATTGCCTATATATCTCCTAGGGAACGGGGATGTATTACCGAAGGGTGATGTACTTATCTTTGGTGGTGCTATGACACCGGTTATTGGAGAACGAATAGGGGTAGATGATGTTCGGTTCGGCGAGGGATATCTGGCGCGTACAAAAAGTATTATGCAGTATTTCCGACAACAGTATAGTGCTTTGCGCCGAAAAGAAGAAGGGATGTTCTATTTTCAACGGAAAATACAGCTCGCGTATTATTATAAAGACGAGGATATTTTAAGATCCGTTAAGCATAATATAATGCAATTTGCGGCTTGTTATCACGAACTGCATAAGCATTTAGGAGACGCTGAGCAGATTGTGCATATTTCTGACACATATGGTGAATTTGATTATCTGTTGTCTTTACAAAGTGGCCGCCGGAAAGTATTAGGTATCATCGCGAATCAAAAAAAGCGTTCGGTAGCGGATAGCATTTATTGGAAAAAACAGCGCCAAGTTTGTTTTGTTCCACACCTAGAGGGACAATATGCGGTGCTCGTTGTCCATCCGCTCGTTGAATTTATGCGTTTGCCGATTTCCTCTTTGGAGAGCTTTAAAGAAATCTATACCTTTAAAAAAGAACAGGGTTTACAGTCGTTAGGGTGGAAAGAAGACGTATTATCGGACACACTAATTCGCTATTATAAATGACGGAAGCAACGGATAAACAATATGATGTCGTTATCGTAGGGAGCGGACTCGGGGGCTTGGTGTCGGCAGTTATACTGGCTAAGGAGGGATTGCGCGTTTGTGTGTTGGAAAAAAACAATCAGTTTGGCGGGAATCTACAAACATTTTCCCGTGATAAGAAAGTGTTTGACACCGGTGTACACTATATCGGGGGCTTGACGAAAGGGCAAAACTTACACCTTTATTTTTCCTATCTCGGGATTATGCCGCATCTTCAACTCGAACGTATGCCGGAGGTTTTCGACCATATTTGTTTTGCAGATGAAGAGATCTGTTACCCTATTACACAGGGCTATGATGCGTTTGTGGATGGCTTATCCGCGTATTTTCCGGCGGAACGCGCCGCCTTGGAACAGTATGTTGCTGATTTACAATATACTTGTAAGGCGTTTCCTTTGTATTATGCGGAAGAAGGAGAGGGGTATGCATCGGAGGTTATAAGCCAACGTGTGAAAGACTATTTTACGGAATTGACAGGGAATGAACGGTTACGGGCGGTATTAGTCGGTCATAATTTTTTATATGCAGGGGAAGACGATAAAACCCCGTTTTACGTTCATGCACTTGCGGTGAATTCCTATATCCAAAGTGCTTACAAATGTACGCTTGGCGGAAGCCAGATCAGTAAATTGTTGATTCGGGAACTGCGGAAACTGGGTGGGGAGGCATATAAACGTGAAGAGGTCATGAAATTGGAAATCAAGGAGGGACGGATACGTTGTGCAATAACGGCTCATGGCAAACGGGTTAACGGAAAATTGTTTATTATGAATGTTGACCCTAAACGAGCTTTACAATTGGTAGGAAAAGCGCATTTTCGGAAAGCTTTTTATGACCGTATTCAAACGTTACCTGTCACAACCTCTTCCTTTAGTGTACACGCTGTGTTGCGACCAGCAGAGGTTCCATACCATGCCCATAATGTATATTGCCACCAAAACGCGCATACGGTATGGCACGCAGCTGCTTACAAAAAAGACGATTGGGGCAATATGTTTATGCTGTCGATGACGGAAGACCCTCGGCATCCCGGTTATGCAGAGACCTTTACAGTCTTGACCTATATGCATTTTGAGGAAGTGGAGGCTTGGGCGGATACAATGAATACGGTCGTTCATCCCGATGAGAGAGGATCGGCGTATGAAGCTTTTAAAGAAGATAAAACGAAACAGTTATTCCAGAAAATGAAACATCGTTTTCCTGAGTTGGTGAAGGCTGTGCATCGAACGTATGTATCGACGCCTTTATCCTATCGAGACTATATCGGGATGTACAGGGGTAATCTATATGGTCATATGAAGGATGCCAGCAATCCTTTGAAGACGTTCATTGCACCAAAAACAAAGGTGGAGAATCTGTATTTGACGGGGCATGGGGTGTATATGCACGGTATTTTGGGCGTGACAGTAGGTGCAATAGCAACCTGTTCTGAAATACTAGGGAGATCCTATTTGTTAAACAAGATCGGAAAACGCAAGACAACATCATGAAACAACAGGTCATTATGGAGAAACAATCCCAGGAAGAAATCAGGGCTTACCAAGAGGAACTTTTGCGAAGGCAATTGATTTATTTGCGGGAGCATTCCCCCTATTATAAACAATTGTTTGAAGTTTATCATATTGACATCGACACGATTCGTACCTTGACAGATTTAGGACGGATACCGACAACAAGTAAAGATGATATCCAAGCGCATAATGATGATTTCTTTTGTGTGGAACGCGAAAAGATTATCGACTATTGTACCACCTCGGGAACCTTGGGTAAACCGGTAACTTTTGGACTTACAAACGATGATTTGGAACGTTTGGCTTACAACGAAATGCGGTCGTTTCAGACTATCGGTGTGGATCCGGGAGATGTGGTGCAATTGATGACAACGATGGACAGGCGATTTATGGCGGGTTTGGCCTACTTTCTCGGTCTACGGAAGCTCGGTGCGGGTGTTTTACGTGTGGGATCGGGTATCCCACAACTGCAATGGGATGTTATTTTACAGCATAAGCCCCGATTTTTGATTGCCGTACCTTCTTTTCTCTTAAAGATGATTGAATATGCAGAACAGCAAAACATTGATTATCGCAACGCTGGTATAGAAGCGGTTTTGTGTATAGGTGAGTCTTTGCGGGATGCCTCGCTCAACGATTCTTTGTTAACACAACGCATTCGTGAAAAGTGGCCGTTAAAATTGTATTCTACGTATGCATCGACAGAGATGGGGGCGGCTTTTACCGAATGTGAGGCTTTCCAAGGCGGACATGTGCATGAAGATCTTATTATTACGGAAGTACTGGATGAGGAAGAGCAGCCTGTACCTGACGGTGATCCTGGAGAGCTCGTTATCACGACCTTAGGTGTCCAAGGTGTACCGTTATTACGATTTAAAACGGGTGATATCGTCCGAAAACATACTGCACCTTGTGCCTGTGGTCGTCACACTTATCGGATTGGTCCGGTAGAAGGGAGAAAGCAGCAGATGGTAAAATATAAGGGTACGACCTTGTATCCACCTGCCATGCACGACTTACTTGTTGGCTTTCCCGAAATTGAACAGCATGTCATCGAAATATCGCACAATGATATTGGGACGGATGAAATTGTCATTTATATCAGTACAAAGGAGACAGCCGAAGAATTCCTGATGCAGATCAAAGATCACTTCCGGGCAAAATTACGGGTGGCACCTCGTGTGGAAAAACGACCGTCGGAAGAGCTACAGCGGATTATTTTTAATCCGTTGAGCCGCAAACCGATTACGTTCATAGACAGGCGGGAAAAGCTACCGTAACAATTCCTGTATATCCGCTGTTGATAACGATTTTATAAAGCTTTCTTCTGTGGTAATTAGCGTGGATGACAGTGCTTTCTTTTGGCCTTGGAGCGCTAGTATTTTTTCCTCTACGGTATCTTTGCTAATGAATTTGTATATAAATACATTTTTCGTTTGTCCGATACGATGTGAGCGGTCAATAGCTTGTTGTTCTACTGCCGGGTTCCACCAGGGATCTAAAATAAATACGTAATCTGCTTCGGTAAGGTTAAGTCCTACACCTCCTGCTTTAATGGAGATTAAAAAGATTTGTGTGTTTTCCTGTTCTTTAAAAGTGTTTACCGCATCGGCTCTGTTTTTGGTGTTTCCATCCAGGTAAGCATAGGCTATTTTTTCGCGGTCGAAATAATCTCGAAACAATTGTAAGTGTTTTACAAACTGGGAGAAGATAAGCACTTTATGGCGCTCGGCGATAATAGATTGCAGCATCTCCACCACGGTATCAAATTTACCCGATGAAAAAGCTTCCTCCTCGTTTATCATGATGGGATGGTTGGCTATCTGTCTAAGCTTGGTGAGTCCCTGTAACAACATAATCTGGTTCCCCTGTCCGTTTTGTTGCAGCTGATTGTCCAGCAGGGCATTCCGGTATTCCGATTTTATACGTTCGTATAGCTTCATCTGTTCCTCTGTCATTTCGCAATAAACGGTTTGTTCGGTTTTTGGAGGAAGTTCCTTGGCTACCTGGTCTTTGGTGCGCCGGAGAATAAATGGCTTGATGATGGCTTGTAGACGAGCCGCTTTTTCTTCGTCTTTCTTTTTCTCAATAGGTATTACAAATTCTTTCTGAAAATAACTGTACGAACCGAGCAGGCCCGGATTTACAAAATGCATCTGCGACCATATATCGCCAACGGAATTCTCTATGGGCGTACCGCTTAATACCAATCGATGTTTGCTTTTAAGACTTTTAATCGCCTTAAAGGATTTGGAAGTGGGGTTTTTGATATGCTGGCTTTCATCTAGAATAATATAGTTGAAGAAAAATTTGCTTAACATTTCTACATCGCTACGTACAACGCCATAGGTCGTGATCACCAAATCAAAATGGGAAAAGCCAAATGTATCTTTTAGACGATTTGAGCCGGTGTGAAGATGTATACGAAGCTTCGGCGCAAATTTTTCGGCTTCTTTCTGCCAATTGTAAA
Source organism: Sphingobacterium micropteri (assembly GCF_014692515.1). Lineage (GTDB taxonomy): Bacteria > Bacteroidota > Bacteroidia > Sphingobacteriales > Sphingobacteriaceae > Sphingobacterium > Sphingobacterium micropteri. Next base: position 275,484 of record NZ_JACOIK010000007.1, read on the forward strand.
GGAGTGATGTGGGCAGTATCAGCAGGGAAGCTTTGGCATGGTCTGTTTCTTTTAAATACTCTTTTTGCCGTTGTAGCAAAGCGAGTGTCTGTACGGTTTTGCCCAAGCCCATATCATCTGCAAGGCATCCGCCAAACTTGTATTCCTGCAGAAAGTGAAACCAATTGTAACCGGCGCGCTGATAGGGGCGAAGTTCGCCTCGAAATCCGGTTGGCATTGGTGCTTCCGCGATACTGTCAAAATTTAATAATTGTTCTAGTTTGCGATGAAAAGAAAGCTCCGTATGCTCCGATATCTCATATAATAGCCCGATATGGGTTTTGTTTAGCTTTAAGCTATGCTTATTCGTCGTAAAAAGGAATAGATGTTCATATTGGGAGAACCACTCTTCCGGAATTAGCGCAATTTCGCCATTAGGTAATGTGAATTCTTTGTTTTTACTTAAAATATGTTCCCGTAAGGCTATAAATGGGATCTCATAGGGGCCAAAATGTGCCACCGCCTTTATGTCAAACCAATCATTACCCTCTTCGATAGCCATTTCCAGAGAAGTCTTTCCGATGAAAATACGTCGGTCACTTTTTGCCTGGGTGATGATAAACCCCTTCTCTAAAAGCAAGTGTTGCTGGTTATTTAACCAATCAACAATAGATTCACGTTCTCCTTTGACGACATAATTTGCGAACAACAAATCTTTTTTGCGAAGGCCTAATTCTTCGATGAAAGTACCTTGTTTTTTTTCCCATACTAGCGAGCGCTTTATCCGATGAAAAATATACGTGTCTGCTTCCTCATGGTGTACTAATCGTACCGTAACAGGATGCTCTGTGCCAGCCGAAAATTCATAAGGGCCATACGCAAAAGTCAGTTGTAAAAAAGACTGGCCGGAAGGGACGTAAAATAGCTTGAGGATGGGGGTTGCGTTTTCTTTATGGGTCTTAATTTCAAACCCCTCGGCATACACATGGTGTTTTTCGATCAGGTTGCTTACAAAAGTTTCAAAGTATCGCCTTTCGGTATTGCGGACGACGCTGATATAACGTTTGTTCAGAAACGGGCTGAGTTTCTTGCCATCTATATCCTGATCAAAATAGTATAAGGTGTTTTCTACCAACAGCCAAGCCTCCTTATTCACGATAACTTGTGCTCCTTTATACATGAAGTCCAATCGATGGCCTTTGTATTTTAGGGTAGGGAAATAGCGTGTTTCTGTCTCGTTACGCCGAAAATGGAATAAGATAGAGGTAGGCTCATCGGCAATATGTATTTCCTGATCGGCAGGATAACCGTCTTTACTCATTAAAAAAAGCGGCTTATCCTGCAACTGCTTTAGTACGGTGAGCATTTTCTGCTCAATTTTCGGACGTATCCGATCGTAAATTTTTTCATCGAAAACATTTCCGAAAAAATCTACAGGACGTATGGCTTTTTTGTTGAATGCTTTGATAATATGTGTTTGTTCGATCTCATCTAATAACGTAATAAGATGATAATCGGTTTCGTCCAATGCCGGTGCAAAATCACCAATAGTATTCGTGAAAATACGTTTATAGCTCAGCGAATAAGAACCATTAGTGTTCAATTGAACAATATGGGGTTCTATCAAGTAGCCCAAATAAGGGTGTTGTCCTAACGAATAGATTAACTTGAATGGTAATTTGCTATCAACCTGCTGCATTAAAATTCCTGAAGTCTTTCAAAAAAGTCTCTAATATAGCGTTTTTTGTTGTTCTTTTTTTAGAAAAAAGAACGGAAAAAATCGTCACTTCGGATATTTGAAATAATGGATCGTGCTAAGGATGAATTTCTACATACTTCAAACATCCGTATGTGACCCTTTGTGTTAATAGGGGATTGTGCAAATGCATGGCGTGTTAACTCTTTTTAGTTTCGGAAGCGCCTAATGAACAGAGATATAAGGTAAAAAAGGAAATAAGATAAACAGGGATAGAGATAAGACGGATGTAGACACCCATGCACGCGGAACGCGGGCAAAAACGGCCTAGCATTTTTCCGCGGTCAGCTTTACGCTGGCTATTCCGTTAAAAGAACAAGAGGGATTAGTGCGCTTGGGTATATGCATTATCCTCCTTTGACATTTAATCTCGCATCCGGATTTTTGAGGTATGTAGAAATTCATCCTTAGTATTATCCCTTATCTCAAGAATCCGAAGGGAGGAGGTTTTTGCTTCTTTTTCACGGGGAAAAAGAAGGCATAGCGCCTTTGAAAACAAATTGAGCCGGCCCTTTCAGCCGGACCTCCGTAAATTGATCACCTATTTTGTGAAAACTGATATATAATTGTCCGCCGAGAACACGAATTGGAATTTCTTGGTATCCCTCTAAGCCTTGGTGTAATGCAACGGTCATAGCAGCAGCAGTTGCACCGGTGCCACAAGCTAGTGTTTCATCTTCTACACCACGTTCAAATGTCCGTACGAAATACCCTTGTTCTTCTTGTTCGATAAAATTGACATTGATACCTTCTTTTTTGTACGTTTCATTATTCCGGATCGCGGATCCTATTTCATAGACATTCTTGTGCTGGAGATCACTGATCCAAGTAACGTAATGAGGAGAGCCGGTATTCAACACATAGGCGTCGCCATCACGCTGTATAGCGGAGACATCAATCATTCCTAAATCAACTTGGTTGTCTTGGATGATGGCTTGATGCTCTCCGTCGACTGCCAAAAAGACAGTTTTTTCTTGAATAATCCCTAAGTCGCGAGCGAAAGCGACGATACACCTCCCCCCATTGCCACACATACTTGCTTCTCCGCCATTGGCATTATAATAAATCATTTCGAAATCAAAATTTTCATTATTTTGAAGAAGCATTAAACCGTCTGCACCAATTCCAAATCTTCTGTCACATATCGCTTTTACTAAATCTTCGTTTTCGCGGTCGAAAAAACCGCTTCTATTGTCGATAAGCACAAAATCATTTCCGGCACCTTGATATTTCGAAAATTTTATTTTTCTATCCATTTGTTTGATTTTTTTATCAAAAATTAATATTCTTGTTACAATACAGCGTTTGATTGTTAAATCATGTTAAAAACCAGATTTATGCCTTTTCGTTAACATTTTTTAACTGTCAAAACTTCCCATGCAATTTCTAATGGTACTACATTTGAACAAGCCATAAAACAAAAGTAAAAGAAAATATTTTTAAAGATAAAAGATCATTACAGTAATTAAGACAATGAAGAAAATAGGAATGAGTTTATTAATAGCTGCCGTTGGAGGTGCGGTGGCTATCGGAGGGTACAAGCTCTTCGAAAATAAGCAAAACGAGCAAATGACCTTCGAAGAGAAACAAAAGGTTTATTTTGCCAATAATCCGGGGAGCGAAATCTTGTCGTCGACAGGGAATCCAGATTTTACAGAAGCTGCTGCAGCGGTTTCACCAGGTGTAGTGCACATCAAGGTGACGATGACACGGCGGGCATCGCAGGGAGGTGGAGGATCTCCTTTCGATATGTTTGAAGAGTTTTTTGGGATGCCGCAGCGCCGTCAACAGCAACAGCCTCGACAAGCAACTGCTTCCGGATCTGGGGTCTTGATTTCACCTGATGGCTACATCGTTACGAATAACCATGTGGTGGAAGATGCAGATAAAATTGAAGTGAAACTAACGGATCAACGAACATTCGAAGCAAAGGTTATCGGTAGAGATGCTGATTTCGACTTGGCGTTACTTAAAGTTAGTGCATCTAGTCTGCCTTTTGTGAAATTCGGTGATTCAGATCATGTGCGGATCGGTGAGTGGGTTTTGGCAGTTGGTTACCCTTTGAGTTTGCAATCTACAGTTACGGCCGGTATTGTTAGTGCAAAAGGACGACAAATCGGTATTCTCGGGGAGCAAGGACAAGGTTCGCCATACGGTTATGGACAGCCCCAAGAGCCCATCGTGCGGACTGCGGTAGAGTCGTTTATCCAAACAGATGCGGTTATCAATAAAGGAAATAGCGGTGGAGCATTAGTAAATACACGCGGAGAGTTAATTGGAATCAATGCGGCTATTGCTTCTCCTACTGGTGTCTATGCGGGTTATGGGTTTGCCATTCCGGTCAATTTAGTGAAAAAGATTGTGAATGACTTTAAGGAATTCGGTACGGTGCAACGTGGCTATGTCGGCGTGAATTTCCGTGAGGTAAACGCGGCTATTAGAGAGGAATTTAAGATTGATGATATTCATGGTCTGTACGTGTTTGATGTAGTGAAGGATGGAGCAGCGGCAGCGGCGGGTATCCAAAAAGGGGACGTACTGACGAAGGTGGAAGGAAACATCATTTATTCGTCTTCTGACTTACAGGAGCGCGTAGCACGGTTAAATCCTGGAGATAAACTAAAACTTACCTACAAACGTGACGGGAAAGAACGTGATGTGACGGTTACCCTAAAAGCACAGGATACCAAGAAATCTGCTACAGAGGAAGAGGCGAGTGCGAGTGCAACAGAAATCTTCAATAAGTTGGGTGCCAGCTTTACGCCTGCTTCCGATGCACAGAAGAAAAAATTTGGTGTAAACTCGGGTGTAGTGATCACACAGGTGCACCGTGGTGGAATGTTTGAGTACTTTGGCGTGGAGAGGGGCTTAGTGGTAACACATGTAAACGGAAAGCCTGTCAATAGTGTGGACGATGTAGAATCGGCATTGGGTAGCACCAAACGAAATATTGTTCGTGTTACCGGCGTTTCGGAAAGTGGAACGACGGAATTCAACTTCCCGATACAGTATTAGTAAGGATCGTCGATTACTTCATAAAATAAATACGCGTCATCTGCTGAAAAAGTAGATGACGCGTTTTTTATCATATAGGTATCAACTTTCTGGATTACCTTTTTGTATTCAAAAGAATAGCGTTATTTTAGAAGCATGAAGATTTTGATGGTTTGTTTAGGTAATATCTGTCGATCGCCACTGGCACATGGCGTAATGCAGCATTTAGTAGAACAGGAGGGGTTAGACTGGGAAATAGATTCCGCGGGGACGGGCGATTGGCATGTGGGACATCAACCAGACAAGCGTTCCATAGCGGTGGCTAAGAAATATGGGGTGGATATAACGCAACAACGAGCCCAATGGTTCCAACGAGATTTTTTTGAACGCTATGATCACATCTATGTGATGGACAATAACAACTTTCGAGACGTTACAGCACTGGCCGAATGTGATGAAGACAGGGCCAAAGTACGTATGTTTTTGTTGAAAGATATCGTGCCAGATCCCTATTTCGATGAAAATCAGTTTGAGCCTGTGTACCATATGATTGAGAAACGCTGTCGCGAACTTATTCGTGAACTGCGTAAATAATTCCCTACTTTTGCTAAGATATGAAAGCATCGGAGATTAATAAAAAATGGACTGAACTACAGCGCGTTATTGCAAGTGATTTCGATATGGAACTTCCCGATATTAAGGTTATGCTGTTTCTCATCGGTGTTCAAGAGCTGGGAAAAGGGCCACAGCAGTTTTCCAAACGGCAAAAAGAAGAGCTTATGCATATTGCTACTTGTCGTTTGTTTAGCGCTATGGGCTTCTACGAACTGAAAGGATTGGATGAAGAAGGGTGGCCGCATTGGGATTTAGTAAAGGCCATTCCCAACTATACGTTGTTAGAACAAGAGATGATTCTAAAATCGTTGATTATTGATTATTTTGAGGATACCTATACCTTATCGTAATTTGTAGTTATGAAGAAATATTTTAAGGAGATAGGCATGCTTATGTTGGGCATGTTTCTGGTTACAGGGGCGTGGGCGAAAATACCGCAATATCATTATGTATCGATAACAACCGATAAAGGTGCGTGTTTATTGAAGCTGTATAACGAAACACCCAAACATCGGGATAATTTCGTTAAATTGGTTAAAGAGGGTTACTATGAAGATTTGATGTTTCATCGGGTTATCCAGAACTTTATGGTGCAGGGTGGCGATCCTAACTCACGTTATGCCGCACAGAAGCAGTCGCTTGGGGATGGCGGATCCGATTACAAGATTCCAGCAGAGATTCAGGAAGGCCTTATGCATAAAAAAGGAACAATCGGTGCTGCACGAGATGATAACCCGGCAAAGCAGTCCTCGGCTTCTCAGTTTTATTTGGTACAGGGACGCGTGTTCTCATCTGCGGCATTAGATTCTTTAGAAGAGTTTCGATTGAAAGGAAAGAAGCTGACTGCACAGCAAAGAGAACTGTATTCGACGATTGGAGGAGCACCGCACCTAGATGGAAATTATACCGTGTTTGGAGAACTATTGCAAGGCGTAGAAACCATCGATAAGATTGCGGTTGTAGAAACAGATGAACGAGATCGTCCATTGGAGGATGTGCGGATGTCGATGAAGTTACTGACTAGAAGAGAGGCTTTAAATCTTGAACGGGAAATGGAAGGACTCTCTCCCAAGACCGGCTTTTTGACTAAGTTTTTTGATCTTTTCCACCCGCGGTATTATTGAGGGATGAAGTTAACCTCTTAACTCTTTAACTTCTTAACAATTAAAAAAATGAAGATCATAACCTATAACGTAAACGGCTTGCGCGCTGCTCTTAAAAAAGATTGGTTGGGCTGGATGAAAATAGTGAATGCAGACGTCGTTTGCTTGCAGGAAATTAAAGCTACGCAAGACCAAATTCCAGAAATTCTCTTATTGGAACAGATGGGATATGAACACTATTGGTACCCGGCGCAAAAGAAAGGATATAGTGGTACGGCTATTTTTACGCGGATTACACCTAAGCATGTGGAATATGGTTGTGGGCATGAAGATTATGACTTTGAAGGGCGTACCATTCGTGCTGATTTTGACGATGTATCCGTGATGAGTGTATATTTCCCTTCTGGAACAACGGGTGATATACGACAGGACTTCAAATACCGTTTCTTAGATGATTTTCAGATATATAGTGATAAGCTCTTGCAGGAAAAGCCAAAACTAGTGATTTCGGGTGATTATAATATATGCCATCGTGCCATTGATATTCATAATCCAAAGTCCAATGCAAATAGCTCTGGATTCTTGCCAGCGGAACGTGAATGGATGGAAAATTTTATCAATTCCGGATATGTAGACTCCTTTCGGCATTTAAACCCCCAACCGCATCATTATACTTGGTGGAGCTATCGTGCAGGGGCACGAGCGAGAAATCTCGGCTGGCGGATTGACTATAATATGGTTTCTACCTCGTTGGCAGACAGCATAGTTAGGGCAGAGATTATGCCTTCTGCTGTGCATTCCGATCACTGTCCGGTGTTGTTGGAACTTCGATAAAACAATAAATAGTTTTACCCGATAATACAAGAAACGAGCTGATGCTCATCCAATGGTTTGCTTAAGATACAGTCGAAGACATACGTTTGACTTTTCTTCATCTCACCTTCCAGGTGCATCGTGTCGGCGGTGAACGCAAATACTTTAACGTCCTCTTTTTCCGGATTATTCCGGATTTCTCGCAACACATCCCAACCGTCGATCTCTGGCATCGAGATATCTGTGATAACGGCGTCTACGGGGTGCTGTTGTAGGAATGTCAACGCATCCTGCGCTTTTTCAAACGTATATACGTTTGGAAAGTCTTTGAAATAATGTTTTAAATAGAGAATATTGATCCGGTTGTCATCTACTAGCACGAGCTGTACGTCTTTTGGGAGGTCGGCCAACGTATAAGCGTTGGACGCATTGCTTTCCAAGCGTTTTTGATTAATAGGTGCAGACAGGATAAAGGTCGAACCTTTTCCCACTGTGCTGTTTAGGGTAATATCACCCTGAAGTTGCTCCGATAGTAATTTGGAAATATAAAGTCCAAGACCAAAGCCCTTCGTTTTACTCCTGTTGTCCGTCATGTAATATTGACGGAAAATTTGAGATTGGTGCTCTGGTGCGATGCCTAAGCCCGTATCCTTCACTTCTACGAAGAGTGTATCTTGGTTGTTTACTTTTTTTGTATATGCTTTTACGCCGACTTCGCCTTTTGGTGTATACTTTATCGCATTGCTAATCAAGTTAGAGACGATCTGTTTTATGCGGAAAGCGCTGCTGTAAATTTCCAATTTGGGATCAATATCTATTTGCTGCGTTAACGATAGGTTCTTCTTTCGTGCTTGATAGGTGTGCAAGCTTATAATGTCCAATAATAGCCGGTAAGGCGGGAAGTATTCATTTTTTACTTCTAATGCTCCTACCTCTAGCTTGCTAAGGTTTAAGATGTCATTCACCGTACTATTTATGACAGAGATTTCATGCGCTGCAGAATCCAGGTATTCGGGCTGAATAGTATCCTTGCTGCCGTTCTTCCGCAAGATATCGATAATCCCTAGGAGTGAATTAATAGGTGACCGTACTTCGTGGCTTATGTTGGCTAAAACGCTCGTCTTTTCTTCCGCAACTTTTGCGGCATAATCCTTTTCTTTTTCCAGTTTCTTTTCGTAGGTGGTAGCTTTGGATTGGTAGTAAAGAATAAACAGAATCATGAGCAACATAACAGATAGGGAGATGATAAGCTGTCCGCGAAGTTGATTTATATTTTCTTGATAGTGTTCCAAGTCTCTAGCCTCCGCCTCCCGTATCGAGACACGCTCTAATTCTTGTATTTTCTCTACGCCTGTACGTAGATTGTTTAGCAGCAGATAATTTGCTTGTATCAGATTACGCTCTTTTTGCCGCATTACAGCGAAATTTTGCTGTAATGTACGCAGACCTCGGTTATAGCTTGTTTGGTTCTGTACAATCAGGTTCTCGACGTTGCGTTGCAGTACATCAATTTGATGGGCATTAAATTGCTGGGTAATAGCAGAATTTAGCAAGGTATCATCCTTCGCATTAAAAACACGATTGAATAGACTTTGCTTTTTGCGTACCGCGGTATCTACGTTAATCTTGTTAAGGGCGGTATCGTTAAGAATTTTACGCATAACAGCGTCTGTCGAAACATGCCTCGGCGGCATAACCTTTTGGCTTTGGGTTAATGCTGACAGGGAATCCTGTGCCATAAAAACGAGATCATTAACGATCTTTTTAAGTTCTGCGAATTCCCCGGCCAGAAGGTCTCTTTTTTGTATATCAGCATTGCTGTGTTGTAAAGAACTGTTCCCGGTGGGAATGTTGGACAACGTGTCAAGATATAATTTAATCGTATCAAGTTTCGCCCGATATTCGTTGTAGGTCTCTTGATCGAAATCTACCGTATATTGTCTAAAAAGATTATCGGCTTCGCCATAAACCGAAAATAGTTGGTATAATGTAGAAGACTGCTTTAACCCAAATGAATAAGCTGCGTCAAGCCGTTCTTTGACTTTTTGGTAGGCTATATACTGGTAAATAAAGACAATACTTATGTATGCAAAAATGGTAATAATTGCACCGATAAGTACTTTTCGCAGTAAAAATGTTTTCTTACTTTTTGGCACGGCTACTGTATTTAGTGGTAGTTTAACCGTTAAACTTTAGCATGCTGTCCCGCCGGACGGTTTTTATGTTTTCTTTTGCTGATTTTTTCTACATTGACCGGTTGAGGTACTTTTACATAATATCCTGTGCCGTCATAAGGCCGTTTACGAGGATGCTCCATACATACCACCGAACAGCAGCCATCCATTTCCCAACCACACGCATCACATTGTGTGAAATGCTCGTTGCATTCGGGGTTGGCACAATTAATCATCTTCGAAGTCACCTTTCCGCAATTTCTGCATGTAGATACGACAGAGGGATTAACGGTGTTGACGTCTACCGTAACGCGATTGTCAAAAACGTAACACTGCCCTTCGAAATCTTTACCGTCGACTTCCTTACCGTATTTAATGATACCACCATGCAGTTGATAAACATCTTGAAATCCTTCTTTTAGCAATAGCGCAGAAGCTTTTTCACATTTAATCCCGCCGGTACAGTAGGTTAGTATCTTTTTGTCTTTATATTGTTCCAGTTCTTTTATCTTTTCGGGAAATTCGCGAAAGTTCTCTATGTCTAATGTTACGGCATTTTTAAACCGACCTACAGCATGTTCGTAATTGGAGCGTACGTCCAAAATCACGACATCTTCCTGGTCCTTCATCTCCAGGAAATCTTTCGGATCCAGGTGTTTTCCTGTCTCCTTGTTAGGATCGATTATTGCCGGATTACGTAAACCGGAATGGACGATTTCGGGTTTGTACCGACAATGCATCTTAATAAAAGAGGGTTCATCCACATCATCTACCTTAAAATCTGTTTTGCGGAATCGCTCGTCGGCATGGGCTGCATCCATATAGGCTTTACAAGCCTCTGGTGTTCCCGAAACCGTGCCGTTTAGTCCTTCGTCGGCTACGATGATGCGACCTACAAGACCAAGTGATTTACAAAATTCGAGATGTTCTGCAGCAAATTGTTCTGCATTTTCGATTGGACTGTAGCAATAGTACAGTAGTGTTTGATATTTTGCCATATTCATTGATACCGCTGCAAACGGCGTTTAATGTTAAAAAATAATTTAATTGCAAAAATAAAGAAAACTTTCTTATTTCTTTATAAGTGGTTTGAGTAAGTACTCCAAACCATTCAGCTTTATTTCATAAAGGGTTGCCAATTGCATACCGAGTTTACCTTTTGGAAATCCTTTTTGATGAAACCAGTTCAGATAGGGTTCGGGCAGATTACATAGTAACCAACCCTGGTATTTGCCAAAAGGCATTTTGGTATTCGCAAGTTCTACTAATATTTCGGGGTTGAATACGTTATTCTCTTGTTTTGCCATGTTTTAATCGGTATAAAATAAGACGGGCGGCAATAACGCCATGATTAACCACGTTGGCGAACGTACCATAGTACTTTTTAAAGATTGCATAACGTTCTTTCAAGCTTTGTCGGTGGCGTTTTTGAGTTGTTCCTCCCACCAGATATTTAGCCACGTATTGGTTAACGTTCACTATTTTATTAGCCTTTTTTGCAGCGCGGATGACCCAATCGATATCCGCACTGAGCTCGTATTGTAAATCATAAGGCGCGGCAATACTTCGTTTTACGTAAATGGCTTGATGACAGATATTCATGCCATAGCGAAACGACTTCCAGTCAAAATGTTTTGGTGTTTTATGACGGCGATCACCGATAATGTTGCGTTCTGCGTCTATCAATTTCGTTTCGCCGTAATAAATGTCTGCATTTTCTGCAGATGAAAAGACTTTTTCCAGCGTCATGTCTTCATATAATTCATCCCCGGAATTGAGAAACAGGACGTACTCACCAGTGGCGACAGAAAGTCCCTTATTCATGGCGTCATAAATACCCTGGTCCTTTTCCGAAATGACAATAGATACCTCTTCTCTGTATCGGTCTATCACAGCAAGGGTGCCGTCGGTAGAGAGGCCGTCTATAATAATATATTCCAATTCGACATAGGTTTGTTTCATGACCGACCGGATCGTGTGTTCAATGCCATGGACATCATTGTAGACAACAGTGATAATAGAAACTTTCGGTAAAAGTTTATTCATTTGTCGTGTCATTTTCTCCTAAATTTTTTAATTAAAAACCGGATTAAGCGTTCGGCTATATTTCCTTTTCGATGTGCATAAAAATGTTTAATAGCCTCATAAGCCTTTTCGTTCTCCCTGATTTCACGCGGAAAATACTTTACCTTTTGGGTCGCCAGTTCTACATGGTAGACATCGTCTATATCCGAGTGGGTTCCCGAACCGTCTGTTCCGATATTCTGTACCATAGAATGTCGAGGGTAGAGGACTAAACCATCCTGATTGAAGACAGAAAGATACCACCGGATAGCCCAGGAGTTAATCTTTCCCGCTTTATACGCCTTAACCTGTTTCCAAAAATTCTCGTTCCCTTCGATACTAAAACGTCTTATATCTTTCCGCTTGAAATGTTTTGTTAACGCATCGATGTCGGGATTAAATTGGCTCCACGCTCTTTTCCATGTGGCCCAACCCCAACTATTTGCAACCCTAAAAAAGAACGTTTTGGGCAAGCGTTTTGGATTTTCTACTGGATACATATAGCCACTGATCTCCATAACCCGTTCGTCATGCTCGTAACAGTGTAGTGCATCATTGAAATAGGTCAGCGCATAGGGTGCGGTCTCCAAATCATCTTCCAGTATGATAGCTTTGCCATGCTCCTCCATGATTTTGGTAACGCCATCAATTACATTTTCGGCAAGCCCCCAATTTTTTTGACGTTCCATAATCGTTATATGCTTAAAATCCCAAGGTTCGCGGATAATAGCACGAACCTGATTGACATTTTCTACGGCATCCGCATTTTTCGCGGCATCCGAGATAATATATAACAGGGAATCCTTGGCCAATAGATTCTTTTCCAACGCCACAAGCGTCCGTCTAGTGTGCTTAGGACGGTTGTATACAAATAATATGATAGGAGCCGGTGTTTGCATGCATTACAAAGGAACAAAGAATGATTCAAAAACCGTGCTAATATTTATTTAATGTATACGGATACCGTAGAAGGCATACATGTGATACTTTTTTTTGGAGTTGGAAAAAATAATATTAATTTGTTGGTTTATTAAGGTGACTGCAAGGATGTTTTCTTTAAAAAAGATTATTTTAAAATATATACCCTTTGACAAATTTTTAAGTGTTCGATCCTATTCGCAGGAAGGAGAGGACGCCGTTCTATTAGGTTTCTATGAGGGAAGGAAGAAATATAAAGGCTTTTACGTAGATGTGGGGGCCCATCATCCCTATCGATTTTCCAATACCATGGCTTTTTACAAAAGAGGGTGGAGAGGTATTAATATAGAGCCAAACCCACAAGCGATGAAGTGGTTTAGATGGTTCCGAAAACGAGACATCAATCTCAATGTCGGCATAGCTGAAAATAACGGAACACTAACATATTACTGCTTTAATGAACCAGCCTTGAATGGCTTCTCAAAAAGAATATCGGAAGAGCGGAATAATAGAACACGGTATTCTATTGTAAACACAATAGATGTTCCTGTTAGAAGATTAGACGCTATTCTCGATGAATACCTTAAAGAAAACACAGAAATCGATTTTTTTTCAATTGATGCAGAAGGATTTGATTTGGCTGTATTGCAATCTAATAATTGGGATAAATATCGACCTCGCTACATCTTAGTTGAAGACGCTTTTGAAATCGGAATGGTTCCAACTACACCGGTTATAGATTTCCTCAAACAACAAGGTTACCGCATGGTCGCAAAGACCAAAAGAACATTGTTTTTTAGCATGGTGTGACGTGTAACGGAAATCTTTGCTAACTTTATAGCTTCAATGTCTTTGCATGAGCGAGAATATCAAGCAAAATACCCTTAAAGGATTGTTTTGGAATGCTATCGACCGATTTGGATACCAATTGGTGATAACGGTGGTGGGTATTATCATCGCTCGTATATCTCCGGTGGAAGATTTCGGGTTAGTAGCAGTTTTGATGATTTTTACCGTAATCTCGACTGCAATCGTAGATAGTGGGTTGGCTACCTCACTCGTGCGTTCCACCCATGTAGATGAAAAAGACTACTCCAGTATGTTTGTTTTCAATCTGGTTGGGAGTGCGGTAGTGTATCTTCTACTGTTTTTTTTAGCGCCTGCTATCGAACGCTTTAATAATATTGATAATTTAGCCTTCTATGCTCGAGTGCTGTTTCTGCAATTGGTGGTACATTCGTTCGGTATTGTGCAATACGTCAAGTTGTTGAGAAATTTTGATTTCAAAAAAACAGCCCGAATCAATGTCCTTTCGGTAATATGTATGGGAATAGTATCTATTTCCTTGGCGCTGATGGGGTTTGAGGTATGGGCCGTTTTGTTGCAGCCGTTGTTTTATTCCATCTTTCGAACCTCTCTGTTGTGGATATGGGGAAATTGGCGAATAAGCTTATTCTTTTCGGGTAGCTCTTTGCGCCGGCATTTGCAATTCTCTCTTTCCTTTATGGTCGGGAACGTATTGGGTAAGTCCTTCTCCTCGATTTATTATTCCTTTATCGGGAAGCATTTTACCACAGAGGAAACGGCTTACTATTATCAAGGAAACAAGTGGGGCGAGACACCTAATCTACTAATTTCCTCTATTATTCAAGGAACAACACTGTCAACCTTGGCTCCAATTCAAAACGACTATTCTCGGTTTTTGAATGCTTGTAGAAAGACCATGCAGACTTTAGCCTTCATCGTCTTTCCGGTGAGCTTCTGTGCTATTGCTGTTGCACAACCGGCTTTTGTCACTTTTTTGACTGATAAATGGAATCACTCCATACCATATTTTCAATGGTTGTGCTTTGCGGGGATATTTATTTCGTTAACGGATCTAAATGTTAATTTTCTGAATATCAAAGGGAAATCCAATTATACCCTATGGTTGGAACTGTCCAAATTTGCAATTGCGATACTTGTTCTGTGGGCAACTTATCGTTTTGGCATTCTATATATTATCTATGGACAGCTAGCTGTACGGCTGTTGCTTTATTTTGTGAATACGATGGTGAGCGGGACAGTGTACGGTTATGGTTTCTGGAAACAGCTTGGGGATATCTTTCCTGCTTTTCTAACAAGCTTAGCAGCTTTCCTGGCTGCTCGGGGAATAGCATATTGCATAGTAGATGTGCCGCATTTAGTTCTGCTATTAGTACAAAGCACTATATTTGTGCTGGTATATATTACAGGAAGTCATGTTTCGCGCAACGTCGTATGGCTGGAATTGCTGGAAATAGGAAAACGTAAATTACCGAAGCAGAAATAATGGAAACAATACATGGAAATTGGGTAGGGTATGGAACTGTTTTTTATAACGAAAAGACAGGAGCCGTTAGTACATCTATAGAAGATGTTATCGACTACAGCAATTTAGAGATAGACGTAAACGGACTAGCCGCATACCTGGATTATGGTTATGCTGTATTTGGGCGAACAGCGGTTAAACATGTAAGGTATCTCTTGCCAAACGAAATGTTATCTGTTGTCGACGGTAAAGTCCAGATAACGGAATATGAAGACCGTATGGTGGACGAATTGGGAAAGCGTTCAAGAGAAGAGGATGTCTTAGGGATGATGGAAGAGCGGATAAATAATTGGGCTGCGTCATTTCAAGAAGATATTCTGATTCCGACTAGTGGCGGTTTTGATTCACGGTTGTTGAATGTTCTGTTAAAGGATCGCCGCAGGATTCGCGCCTATACGTATGGAACATCTTTTAACCAAAATCTTTCGCGTGAAACTGTATATGCAAAAGCACTATCCGAGCGGTTAGGAATACATTGGCAACGGATTGATCTTGGAGAGTTTAATAATTACATTGCCGAATGGTACGCGTTATACGGTGTCTCCATTGCAGCGTCTGGCACCTATCATCTTGAATTTTATAAGCAAATATCCGATCTTGAAAATCATAGAAAACTACATTTGCTCAGTGGTATTATAGGTGATGCATGGGCTGGCGCATTTACTGTCCCCGAAGTTAAAACAATAGCTTCATATCGGACACTAGGACATACTCATGGTATGAGTGCAGATGTAAAACAGGCCGTAGAGGCAGATTATAAGGATGAGTTGGTAGCACCTTTTTTTGAAAAACAAAAGGAATTTTTAAAGATACCAGAATATCGACTGCTAACCACGATGCGTACGAAGATGATGATGTTGCAGTTTTTGGTAACCTTACCGCCTCACTATGGCTTTGACAGCTATTCTCCTTTTTTGGAACAGGATATTGCTTTTGCGATGCTAAATCTCGCGCCAGAAAGAAGAGCAAACAGACAATGGCAACGCGACTTCTTTAAAAAATATAACGTGCTATTTGAAGAGGAAAAACATCGATATACCTATCAGAATTCGCTCAATTATTACGCACTTCTTCATCACCGGTTGGAACCCTTAAATGTTTCGTTGTTGAGAGAGATTATACGCCCTGCTTATCTGGAGTGGATTAATACAACATTAGCATGTATAAATTGGAAAGAGCGTGTCTTCCAAATGTTAATGCATACCCCGAAAGTCAAAGAAGGACTAAAACTATTGGGTTTTAAAAATAGCTTGATACAAGCTTATTTTGCTTATATAACCATCAAACCTTTAGAAATCATGTTATTGAAAAGAAATGCATCATAAGTTACTTTTCGTCGGCGATATTGTTTTGGAAACGGAGCCTGTTTTATCTACAGAACTTCAAGAGATATTTGCGAAGAATGTCATCCGCTCCTGTAATGTGGAGGCTCCTCTACGCGGTAAAGGGCAAGCTATTGAAAAAACCGGTCCATTGCTGAACCAACGTCCCGATGCCGCACGTTTGCTCCAGACGATGGATTTTAATTTATTTGTGATGGCGAATAATCATATCTTTGACTATGGTGAAGAGGCCATGTTTCATACGATATCATCGTTAGGTAAAGAAGAGACAATCGGAGCGGGAGATAAGGAGCAAGCCTACCGACTGTTGGTGAGAACAATAGATAATATCCGTTATGGCTTTTTGGCTTATGGCGAAAGCGGCTATGGAGCGTTAGACGGAAAGAGCACATTAGGATATGCCTGGGTAAATCACCCAAGGGTAAATTCGGATATAGCGGCATATCGGGCAACAGTCGACATGTTGATTGTACAGGTGCATGCAGGTGTCGAAATGATCGATGTGCCTATCCCCGAATGGCGAGATCGATATCGGGAATTGATAGACTGCGGTGCTGATATCGTGATAGGACACCATCCACACATTGTGCAGGGAGTGGAATATTATAAAAGCAAGCCTATTTTTTATAGTCTGGGTAACTTTTATTTTGATGGTATTGCGAACACGAGTATATGGAATACAGGGGCTATCTTACAATTAGAGGTGAAGGATGGGCAGCTGTCTGAGTTTGATTTTCATTTAGTGGAGAAGAGTGGACAAAAGCTTGTACTAAAACCGCAAAACGAATCGAAAGAAATATTGGAAAAACGAAGTGAGATGATGTCCAATGAATCGGAGTACCTGGAATATATTAACAAGGTTGCTGTACAGGAATGGCAGAAACATCACTCCAATTATTATGCAAAAGCTTTCAACGGATTATCTAGTTATACATTTCGTTCGTTATTGAAGCATGTTAAGCGGTTAATTTTCAATAGAAAAATAGATTATAACATCATGTGGCACAATCTAGCTATCGAAAGTAATCTTTGGATCGTTCGACGTGCCATTGAAAGACTTCATCGACAAAAATAGCCTCCCCTCCTTATCTCACCTCAATCTGGTGCGCAAACTCCCTTAATTTAGGATGTTTGGGGTCGAGATCCGTAACTAAATAGGTGACGTCTCGTAGAGGGGCGACACGCATTTTCTGATTAGAATTCAATTTTTCTGCAATACTTAGGATGGCGAGGTTTTTAGAACATTTAATCATTGCGCGTTTAATTTGCACAACTTCCCAATCCGAATCCGTAATACCTTCGTCCAGTGACAAACTGTTTGTTCCAAGTAAACAGAGATCTACTCGTAAGTCAGAAAGCTCATTGATAACCTGTGCACCCGAAACAATGTTTGTGTTCCGAGATAATTTCCCACCGATAAGAATGACATCAATGTTGTCCTTCTCTGCTAATTCCAGTGCAACGAGCGGACTAATGGTGAAGAATGTACATTGAAGATCGTTCGGAACTGATCGTGCCAATTCAATCATGGTTGTTCCACCACCCACTAATACGGTCATCCCACTTTGTATTAATCCAATAGCCTTGTGGGCAATCTCTTTTTTTGATTCTTTCGCATACACATTCCCTTCCTGAAAAGGGAATTGAAAAGATTTGGATAAGGCACCTCCGTATACTTTTAATACCTGTCCGTTCTCGGCCAGTTCGTTTAAATCGCGTCGTATGGTGTCTTCGGACACGTTCAATTGTACACTTAAGTCGGACGATAATACCTTGTTGTGTAGGTTTATCTGGTGAATGATATAGGCTTGCCGTTCTTCTTTTAGCATAATATCTACTTTTATCTTCTTTTTCCCCGTGAAAAAGAAGCAAAACCGATCCCGCCATTTGGCGGGGAGCTCATGGACATCAAAATAAACACTTGTCCATAAAACTCGCCACTTTAAAATTTGATGCGTCCCTCTACCCCGCACTTCTCCCGCATCGAGAATAGTTTTGAATGAAGGGGTAGTGCATCAATGATATTTCTACATATCCAAAATTTCACATGTGGCATTTAGGGGCTAAGGGTGGAACAATACAATTGCATGGGTCCTTCCTTAACTTTAATTGTCGCATCCAGATGTTTGAGGTATGTAGAAACTCATTCTTCGTACTATCCACTATCTCAAACATCTGAAGCGACGAGTTTTTTTGCATACTTTTTTTGAGGTAAAAAAAGTATGAGCCAGTCGCGGCTTGAGCGACTAAATCAATCCTCTTTTAAGGAGTAATTCAGCGATTTGCACCGCATTGGTTGCTGCTCCTTTTCTAAGGTTATCTGCCACAACCCAAAGATTTAATGTTTTGTCTTGCGACTCATCACGACGAATACGGCCAACTAAAACCTCGTCTTTACCATGTGCATCTTTTGGCATCGGATATTGGAGATTAGCAGGGTCGTCAACCACAATAACACCCTCTTGTGCGGCTAGTATCTGACGAACTTCAGCTAGGTCGAAATCATTTTCGAATTCGATATTTACTGCTTCTGAATGTCCTCCCATAACCGGAATACGCACCGTTGTGGCCGTAACACGAATAGAGTCATCACCCATAATCTTATTCGTTTCCTGAATCATTTTCATCTCCTCTTTTGTATATCCATTGTCTTGGAATACATCGATATGAGGGATAACGTTTAAGTCGATTTGATAAGGGTATGCTTTTTCCCCATCTTTTCCCGCCCGCTCATCCATCAATTGATTAACAGCTTTTACACCTGTTCCAGTGACAGATTGATAGGTGGATACGACAACACGTTTAATGGTATATTTTGCGTGTAGCGGTTGGAGTACAACTACCATCTGGATAGTCGAACAATTTGGGTTTGCAATGATCTTATCCGCTGCGGATAGTACATCACCGTTCACCTCCGGAACAATTAACTTCTTGGTTGGGTCCATACGCCATGCCGACGAATTGTCCACTACAGTAATGCCTGCTTCGGCAAACTGTGGCGCATATTCTGTTGAAGTGCCACCGCCTGCAGAAAATAACGCTACATCAGGTCGGAGTGCAATAGCTTCGGCTGGTGTAACGACCTTGTACTTCTTCCCCTTAAACTCGATTTCCTTGCCCTTGCTCCGTTCCGATGCTACAGGAATCAACTCTGTTACCGGGAAATTACGTTCCGATAAAACGGTCAAAATCTCTGACCCTACAAGGCCCGTTGCGCCTACTACTGCAACTTTCATAATTGAATTTGTTTTATTTGTTTATGATATTAAATAATTTACAATAAATTAAGATACCAAAAGTAAGAAAATAAAAATAAATTTTGCAATTTATTGCACACAACGCAACGTTTTTCCATGAAAATTTACAGATTTATAATTCTGGTAAAAAAGGATAAACGAAGCAATCGATTGCTGTCCAATTTTGCCTAAAAAATGCGCTAACTTTGTTTCAATGAAAGAGCGTATACTCATGATTGGTTCGAATGGCCAAATTGGATCGGAGTTAGCAACAGCACTTCGTCGTAAATTCGGTACAGAAAATGTTATCACTTCAGACATTCGGGAGCCGACGGTCTTAAAAAAAGACGAAATTTTTGAAATTATCAATGTGTTGGACAAGCCTGCATTAACGGATTTGTTTGAAAAATATAAACCTACACAACTTTATCTGCTTGCAGCTATGCTTTCTGCAACCGGTGAGAAATATCCGCAAAAAGCTTGGGACCTCAATATAAATGGTCTATTAAATGTGTTGGACTTGGCGGTCGAATTGGATATTAAAAAGATTTTTTGGCCTAGTTCTATTGCTGTTTTTGGTCCACATTCTCCCAAACAAAACACGGATCAATATTGTGTGATGGATCCTGTTAGTATATATGGCGTCAGTAAACTAGCAGGCGAAAGACTTTGTGAATACTATCATCATAAATATAAGTTGGACATCCGCAGCGTTCGCTATCCGGGTATTATCTCCTGGAAGACTGCGCCTGGAGGAGGAACAACGGACTATGCTGTCGATATTTTTATCGAAGCGTTAAAGTATGGTAAATATACCTGTTTCCTCTCCGCCAACACGGCTTTGCCAATGCTCTATATGGAGGATGCGGTGCGTGGAACGATTGAACTAATGGATGCACCTATAGAACAAATTTCCATCCGTTCAAGCTATAATCTCGGTGGATTATCGTTCACTCCTTCGGAGATTGCCAAAGAAATTAAAAAAATTCTTCCTAATTTTGAAATGTCTTATGTTGATGACGACCCTCGTCAAGCAATTGCTGACACGTGGCCGGCAAGTATTGATGATACCTACGCACGCCGGGATTGGAGTTGGGAACCAAAATTTGATTTAGCGTCGATAACAGAAGACATGATTGCGAACCTCAAAACAAACGTATAGAAAAATGGGCAGAGCCTTTGAATTTAGAAAAGAAAGAAAATTTAAACGTTGGGCCAAAATGGCCGTACAGTTTACACGCTTAGGAAAAGAAATAGCCATTGCGGTAAAAGAGAGCGGTCCACACCCCGAAAATAACTCGCGTTTGCGTACAGCTGTTCAAAATGCGAAAGCAGTTAACATGCCGAAAGATCGTGTTGAAGCAGCGATTAAAAGAGCTTCTGAAAAGGACGCGAAAGGATATGAAGAATTTGTATATGAAGGATATGGTCCACATGGCGTACCGGTTTTGATAGAAACGGCAACCGATAATACCAACCGTACGGTAGCTAACATCAGAAGTTATTTTACGAAATCAGGTGGATCATTGGGTAAAACAGGATCACTTGACTTTATCTTTCAACGGAAATCGGTATTCCGTTTTGAAGCTGCGGAAGATATTGATGTGGAAGAATTGGAACTGGAACTTATCGATGGGGGATTGGAAGAATTATATGTAGAAGCTGATGAAGAAGGTAAGGATATTGTCGTCGTCCAAACTTCATTTGAGGATTTTGGAAATATGCAAAGCCTTTTAGAAGAAAAAGGAATTGAAGTGAAATCTGCCAAATTAGAACGTATTGCCCTATCTCATACTTCATTGAATGAAGAACAAGCTGCCGATGTCCTCAAATTAATCGACAAGATTGAAGAAGACGATGATGTACAGGCGGTGTATCATAATATGGATTAGAGGAGTGGAATAGCATGACATTTGAGGAATTTTTTGCCAAAAAGAAAATAGACTTGTCACAATTGCAGGGTGATAATCAGATGCTGTATGATGAGTTTAGGCAGCATTATACTCAAATGGGCGAAAAAAGTTTCGACCATACCAAGAAGTTTTGGTTTAATAAATTACGAAAGCAGTATACGTTGATTGAGGAGGAAACGGTGGTTAGAGATCAAACTGTTTCTGCGGAGATATTAGAGGAGCTTTCTTCGGATCCGGCAACACCAGTAGCTCCTTCGAGCAAGCCAGCAGGTTTCAAGCCGAGGTTTAAGGCGGGCGCTACCAAAGCTGCAGAACCGGAAAAGCCGAAGGAGGAAGAAGAAATCAAACCGGTAGAGCCAGTAGCTCCTTCGAGCAAGCCAGCAGGTTTCAAGCCGAGGTTTAAGGCGGGCGCTACCAAAGCTGCAGAACCGGAAAAGCCGAAGGAGGAAGAAGAAATCAAACCGGTAGAGCCAGTAGCTCCTTCGAGCAAGCCAGCAGGTTTCAAGCCGAGGTTTAAGGCGGGCGCTACCAAAGCTGCAGAACCGGAAAAGCCGAAGGAGGAAGAAGAAATCAAACCGGTAGAGCCAGGAGCTCCTTCGAGCAAGCCAGTAGGTTTCAAGCCGAGGTTTAAGGCGGGTGCTACCAAAGCTGCAGAACCGGAAAAGCCGAAGGAGGAAGAAGAAATCAAACCGGTAGAGCCAGCAACTCCTTCGAGCAAGCCAGCAGGTTTCAAGCCGAGGTTTAAGGCGGGTGCTACCAAAGCTGCAGAACCGGAAAAGCCGAAGGAGGAAGAAGAAATCAAACCGGTAGAGCCAGCAACTCCTTCGAGCAAGCCAACGGGTTTCAAGCCGAGGTTTAAGGCCGGCGTAACCAAAACACAACCGCCTAAAACAGGGGAAGACGATTAAGGATTATTTTCTAACATATACGCCAACGTGCGTATTACCCTGTCATGTTTTTTGACAAACGGATTCTCTTCGTTCCAGACATAGCCCGCTAACACAGCACATATCTTACGTTTGACATCTGGATTTTCAGGACGGTGGAAGAAAAGCGTTTGTAGATTGCCCGTATACCATTCTTTCACATAAGTCGTAAAGACATTAATACCGCGTTGCATATAATCAGCATATTCGACTTGCCAGTCTATTTTCTCTCCCCGCAATTGACGGTGAGCTAGTTTTGCAGAAAGAATGCCTGATTCTGTTGCAAAGCACACACCGGAAGAAAATACAGGGTCTAAAAATTCCGCACTATTTCCCGTTAATGCAAACCCATTTCCAAACATTTTGGAGACAGCAGCAGAATAGTTTTTAAGATGAATAGGTTCGAATTCGAAGTCTGTATTCGCAAAACGTTTGACATAAAAATCAGACAGCTTAATCGCTCTTTTTAAGGCTTCTGCCGTACCGTCGTCTCCCTTCAACTGCTCGATAAAATCCGTGTGTGCAACGATACCCAAGCTTGTCACCCCATTGGAGAAAGGAATTACCCATAGCCAGACCTCGGTATCCAGTACATCAAATGAAATTTGCGTACCTTCTATACCTTCGGGACGGTTAATATCCTTAACATGCGAAAAGATGGCGGAATGTGGATTAAGCTGTGATGGTTTGTCTAAATGCAGTAAACGCGGAAGGACACGTCCGTATCCGCTGGCATCGATGACGAATTTGGCTCTTATTTGTGAGCTGTTCCCAGTTTTATCTTGGATGGTTGTTAAAGAGTCCTTGCCATCAAATTGAATCGCCGTAACAGTGGTCTCAAAAGTGATGTCCACATGTTTTTGTTGCAATGCCTCTGTCATGGCGTAATCAAAATCGGCGCGTGGAACTTGCCAAGTCCAATCCCAACCCTCTCCAAATTTATCACTAAAATCGAAGTCGCTAATGACGTCCCTTCGAATAAAACGTGCCCCCGGTTTTTCCTGAAAATTTTGCGCTTGTAACGCAGGCAACAGTCCCGCTTCGTCGAAATGATCCATGACGCGTGGAATAAGACTCTCGCCTACAACCAAACGCGGAAATTTGGATTTTTCGATAACTTTGATGTGGACATCTTGTTGTTCTAAATAACCCGCGGCAACACAACCCGAAGGTCCCGCACCGATAATTAAAATATCTACTTCCTCGACATGCATAGCTTGATGAATTAAGTAAATTAAAATTAAATTATAGTATTTTTGCAAACGGCTCGATACGATATTGTCCGACAAAAATAGCAGTAAAATCTGTGCTTTTTGATGGTAAATAAAAATTAGTGAAGAATATAGGCGTACATGATTTCGGTAGATAAAAAATTAACATTGTCTCAGTTTTATGAGATTATATTTAAAGGTGAATCTCTTGATATAGAACCGGAGGTACTCCGAGTAGTAGAAGAAAGCCATACTTTCCTGAAAGAATTTGCTGCGAATAGGGTAATCTATGGTGTGAATACCGGCTTTGGGCCGATGGCACAATATCGTATACAAAATGAAGACACGAACCAGTTGCAATACAATTTGATCCGTAGTCATGCTGCGGGAACGGGTGATGTTTTGTCGTTACTTCATGTAAAAGCAGCCATGCTGACGCGTTTGACAAATCTCTCTAAAGGGAAATCTGGCGTGCACGCAAGTGTTATTGAACTGCTCAAGGAATTAATTAATCGAAATATTATACCCGTCATTTTTGCACATGGTGGCGTAGGAGCAAGTGGTGATTTGGTGCAGCTCGCGCATTTGGCGCTGGTGTTAATTGGAGAAGGGGAGGTGATCTATGACAATGAACGTAGGCCTACAATGGCCGTTTTCGAAGAAGAGGGATTAAAGCCTATTGAGGTGGTCGTACGCGAAGGGCTATCGCTGATTAACGGCACATCTGTAATGACAGGCATTGGCATCGTCAATTATTGCTATGCATCTAAACTGCTGGACTGGTCGATTTGGCTTTCTTGTGCGATGAATGAAATTGTTAAGGCGCATGACGACCATTATTCTGTGAGCTTGAATACGGTAAAGTTACATGTTGGACAAAACCGGGTTGCCGCTCTTATGCAGGAGCATCTGATGGATAGCCAATTGATAAAAAAGCGAGAAGACGATTTATATTCGGGGAATAATCAGGAAGACATTTTTAAAGATAAAGTGCAAGAGTATTATTCGTTACGTTGTGTCCCACAGATTTTAGGGCCGATTTTGGAGACCATTGAGCAAGCAGGGAAAATCCTGGAGGATGAGCTAAACTCTGTAAGTGACAATCCGATTATTTCGGTGGAAGACCAAAATGTGTATCATGGGGGGAATTTTCACGGC
Organism: Sphingobacterium micropteri; assembly: GCF_014692515.1. GTDB lineage: Bacteria > Bacteroidota > Bacteroidia > Sphingobacteriales > Sphingobacteriaceae > Sphingobacterium > Sphingobacterium micropteri. The sequence goes on from NZ_JACOIK010000007.1 coordinate 300,037, forward strand.
GACTATATCTCCTTGGAAATGGATAAGCTGAAGTTAGCTATTACGCGATTGACGATGCTATCGGAACGACAGTTAAATTATCTTATGAATGCTAAAATCAATGGATTACTACCGCCGTTCGTGAATATGGGTAAGCTTGGTTTTAATTTTGGGATGCAGGGTGCCCAATTTACGGCTACCTCTACTACCGCTGAAAACCAAACACTTTCCACTTCCATGTATGTGCACAGTATTCCGAATAACAACGATAATCAAGATATTGTAAGTATGGGAACAAATGCTGCGGTGATAGCGAATCGTGTGATCGTGAATGCATTTGAAGTGCTTGCTGTGCAAATTATCGCTGTGAGACAAGCAATTGATATTTTAAATTATCAAAATTTAGTATCTTCAAAAACAAAAGCGGTATACGATGAGATTAGCGAGATTATCCCTGCCTTTTCGGATGACAACCCGCTTTATCCTGCCATTCAGCGGGTTAAAGAATATTTAATGAACTAATATGAAGTGTGCAGTAGTAACAGGTGGGTCAAGGGGTATCGGACGGGCAATATGTAAAAAGTTAGCGGTCGAATTGGGATACCATGTGTTAATTAATTATCAGGGGAATGAAGAAGCCGCTAAAGAAACATTAGCCGCATTGAAAGATGAGGGTGCAACAGGTGAGATTATTAAGTTTAATGTTGGAGATATAACCGATGTAAAGCAAGCATTACAACGATGGAGTGATCGTCATCCTGAAGCAATCGTGGAGGTCATTGTCAACAATGCAGGTATTGCGAGAGATGGTCTGTTTATGTGGATGTCTCCGGAAGATTGGTCTTCTGTGCTAGACGTTTCTTTGCAGGGCTTTTACAACGTGACACATTTTTTTATTCAGAAACTATTACGTCAACGATATGGTCGAATTATAAATATCGTTTCGGTATCGGGCGTTAAAGGAACTGCGGGACAAGTTAATTATTCGGCGGCGAAGGCTGGTGTTGTAGGTGCTACAAAAGCATTGGCACAAGAAATTGGAAAGAGAAACATCACCGTCAATGCTGTTGCTCCTGGTTTTATCCGTTCCGACATGACAGAAGGGATGGATGAAAAAGAATTGAGAAAGATTATTCCCGTAAACCGATTCGGTGAAGTAGAAGAGGTGGCTGATCTAGTCTGTTTCCTGGCCTCCAAGAAAGCTGGTTATATCACGGGAGAAATTATCAATATAAATGGTGGAATTTATGCTTAGGGTTGTAAGATGAGGAAACGTGTAGTCATTACGGGAATGGGTATCTATTCTTGTATCGGTAAGAATTTGGAAGAGGTCAGGCAATCGCTTTTTGAGGGTAAATCCGGTATTGTGATTGATGAAGCCCGATTAGCCTTTGGGTTTCAATCTCCGTTGACGGGCGTGGTGCCTGCACCGGATTTAAAGAGAGTGCTCAGCAGGCGCCAACGTATCAGTATGGGGGAGGAGTCAGAGTATGCTTATATGGCAACAATGGAGGCGTTAGATCAGGCGAATTTGCGAGAAGAAGATCTTGGTAAGCGAGAGGTAGGCATTCTTTTCGGAAACGACAGTGTTTCCAAAGCGGTTATCGAGGCCACAGATATCGTACGAGAAAAGAAAGATACCCAGCTCATTGGTTCTGGAGCAATCTTTAAATCGATGAATTCTACCGTTACGATGAATTTGGCCACAATTTTCGGATTGTCTGGGATTAATATGACGATTAGTGCTGCTTGTGCTAGTGGTTCGCACGCTATTGGCCTAGGTTATATGTTTATCCAGCAAGGATTGCAGGATATGATTATTTGTGGAGGAGCACAGGAAATCAACCCTTATGCTATGGCTAGTTTTGATGGTTTAGGTGTCTTTGCGACGGATATTAGCCACCCACAACAAGCATCAAGACCTTTTGATAAAAGACGTACGGGATTGGTGCCTAGTGGTGGAGCAGCAACAGTCATATTGGAGAGTTATGAATCGGCCGTAAATAGGGGCGCACCTGTCATCGCAGAAATAATAGGTTATGGTTTTTCTTCCAATGGAGGGCATATATCAACCCCTAACATCGAAGGACCTGCGAAAGCGATGCGACGAGCACTCGAACAGGCCAATATACGGGCTGAAGATATTGCCTATATAAACGCACATGCCACATCAACCCCAATTGGTGATGCAAATGAAGCAAAGGCTATTTTAGAAGTATTTGGGAATAGGCCCTATGTTAGTTCTACAAAATCCATGACAGGACATGAGTGTTGGATGGCGGGCGCGTCGGAGATCGTATATTCTACCTTGATGATGCAGCATGGGTTCATCGCCCCAAATATTAATTTGGAGGAACCGGATGATGATATCAGCGAATTAAATTTTGTTTCCCACACCATAAAACAAGAATTTGATATATATTTGTCTAATTCTTTCGGATTTGGTGGAACCAATTCCGCGTTGGTGGTCAAGAAATTTAACGATGGATAAAGCGAGTATATATCAAAAGATAAATGAAATCTTGGTGGAAGAGTTTGAAGTAGATGAGGAGATTATCAGTCCGGAAGCGTCTTTAAAAGAATCTCTTGATCTGGATAGTTTAGACTATGTAGATTTGGTTGTTATTATCGAATCTAATTTTGGCGTTAAACTCGTTGAGGCGGATTTTGATGAAGTAGTTACGTTCCAGGATTTCTATAACGTCGTAGAACAAAAAATGACGATAAGGAGTTAAATCGGAGGGTAATATGAGCCAATGGGACGGAAAATCAAAAGGGACACTCCTTGGCTATAAGATATTTGTCTTTTTAATAAAAAAATTAGGGGTTCGAGCCGCCTACTCATTGCTTGTTTTTGTAGCATTCTATTATTTTCTTTTCTCTCCCAAAAGTTTCCGGGCTATTTATTATTATTTGCGTCATCGGCAGGGTTATGGGGCTTGGAAAGCATTTTGGAAAGTTTATCAAACCTACTTTGTATTTGGACAAACCATCATCGATAAGGTGGCTATCTCTTCTGGTCTACGCGACAGATTTACCTATGAATTTGACGGGATAGATACGTTAAAGGAAGTTCTGGCAAATAAAAACGGGGGTGTTCTCATTTCGGCACATGTGGGAAACTTTGAAATTGCCGATAAATTTTTCGCTGATATTGATTTGGATCTTCAGATTAACCTGGTGACAGCAGATCAAGAGCGTACAATCATTAAAGAATATATCGAACGTATTTCTGAAAAACCGAGTGTTAAGTTCATCCATATTCAAGAAGATATGTCTCATGTCTTTGCTATTAACGAAGCCTTGTCCAGTAACCAATTAATTTGCTTCACCGGCGATCGGTATTTTGATGGTGCTAAAACGCTCACCGCTTCTCTGCTTGGTGAAGAAGCCCATTTTCCGGCGGGGCCTTTTCGTATTGCATCTCGCTTATCTGCTCCCGTTATTTTTGTATATGTCATGCGCGAATCCGGACTTCACTATCATCTTTATGCACGTAAGGCAATCGATGTAAAACGGCGTGATCCACAATCTTTTCTGGCAGCGTACACAAGCAGTGTGGAAAGTATATTGCGGAAGTATCCGCTACAGTGGTTTAACTTTTTTGATTTTTGGAAATGATCTCTTTACCTATTTCGGGCGAAAAGCTATTATCACTCATCCCACAACGCCCACCGATTGTTATGGTGTCTAGTTTAGAAAGCTATGACGATAAGGAACTGGTGTCGACTTTTGTTGTTCGTGAAGGAAATATATTTGTTAATGGAGCAATGTTGGCAGAAAGTGGTTTACTTGAACATATGGCACAATCCATTGCATTGCATACCGGGTATAGTTATTTCTTGAAGGGGGAAGATGCACCGATGGGTTATATTGGTTCTATGCAGAATGTAGAAATTCAGGATCTACCTGTAATAGGAGAGACCGTTTTTTCTACTATCACAATTCTACAAGAATTTATGGGCGTTACATTGGTTGAGATCGAAACAAAATTGGAAGACAGGATCATCGCTCGCGCTCGCATCAAGACGGTGATTGCAAAATAGCATGTCGGCTTTTGTAGTCATTTTGGCAGGAGTGACACCTGCCTCATTTGAAAAAATATGAAAAAAGTTAATGTGTAGGATAAATGCCTACTTGACAGCGGGTTGTGTCGCGTATTTTTTTAAGATCTCCTAGTTTATTTTGCATTGTATTAATTTTCAGCACGTTCCTTGTGGGGTTATGTGTGAACTAATGTTATTACAACAAAAATTTAATCCGATGAAACTTGTATATGCTGCCTTTAAGGAAAGGTTGGTTTATGCAAAGCTTGATCATTTTTAAAAAACAAATTTTACGATGAAAATTCTAGTAATTGGCGCCGGAAACATGGGGCTAACGTATGCTCATGGGATGGCCCAATCAGACTTGTTGAAAGAGAAAGATTTAATGATTTTAGACAACTCAGCAGAAAAAATTGCTGAATTACGAGCAGAGAATACGTTCGATGTCTACGAAAAATTGGAAGATTGTTTGCCTAAAGCAGACATTGTATTTATTGCCGTGAAACCTTATCACAGCGATGAGGTTTTTGAAGCGATCAAAGCGCACAAAAAACCAGATCAGATTTTTGTTTCCATTATGGCAGGCGTCACGATAAAGACTATGCAGGAAGCGATGGATATTAAGAAGGTGGTACGTGCGATGCCAAACCTGGCAGCACAGGTTGGTCACGGGTTTACGTCGTTTATAGGATCCAAAGAGGTTTCCCGGTTGGAACTACTCACGGTAGAAAAATTAATCGACACGACTGGCCGCTCCATCAAGCTTGCGAATGAAATGGAAATCGATAAATCTACCGGTATATCCGGTTCAGGTCCCGCTTACGTATTCTATTTTATGGAATCGATGATGGAAGCCGCTGTCAAAATGGGTTTCAGAGAGAAGGATGCGCGCTTGATGGTCGCACAGACTTTTCAAGGAGCTGTGGAACTCTTTAATAGCTCCGACCTTAATCCGACCGATTGGATGGATAGGGTGGCCTCTAAAGGAGGAACTACGCGTGCCGCATTAGATTCTATGGAAGAAAATAATGTCAAAGAATTGATTAAAGATGCAGCCTATGCCGCGTTTGACAGGGCGGTACAGCTGGGAAAGGAAAGCAATAAATAAACATGTATAAAAAGAGAATTGTTATTAAAGTTGGTACAAGCGTAATGGCCAATCGGGATAATCGGATTATGCTATCGGCTTTAAATAAACTGGTTGATCAAATAGCAAAATTGTATGAAGACAATATCATGACGGTACTGGTCTCCTCAGGTTCGGTAAATGCTGGACGCGAAATATTGGGAGACAGTGTGATAGAAGACAAATCGCAACGAAGACAAGTGTACTCTGCTATAGGACAGCCGCGATTGATGCGCCATTATTATACCCTTTTTCAGAATTATGGTATGCGCTGCGCCCAGGTGCTGGCTACGAAGCGTGATTTCAATCCGGGAGAGCATCGTACCAATATGATTAATTGTTATGAAGGGTTGATGTCAGAAGGTGTTATTCCTATCGCGAACGAGGATGATGCCGTTTCCGTGTCCCATTCGATGTTTTCAGATAATGATGAGTTGGCGAGTTTAATTGCCGAATTAATTCATGCCGATATGCTTATTATTTTAACGGATATTGATGGATTTTATACGGGACATCCTGCCGATGAAAGTTCGAAGTTGATTAGCGAAATTAAGGTTGATCAGCAGGTAGAGCAATACGTCACGAAGACAAACAAAGGCGAGACATCCGGTCGTGGGGGGATGGAGTCGAAACTTAAGGTTGCCAAACATACGGCCGCAAAACATATTCCGACGTATATTGCTAATGGCAAAAGAGATGGTATTATTTTAGACATCATAGCGGGCAAGCCTGTTGGAACGAAAGTGACGGCTTAATGCTTTGTAGATTAAGAACATATCTCCATGCAACATGTTGTGTGGAGATATGTTTTTGATCAAATTATTCCTCTTCCCCGCTACCCAGGACTTCGTCATCGGCTGCGGATTCGACCAGTTTTGCTAGCAGCTTTTCTACTTCCTCTTCTGATGAGGTGAGCTTAGCTTTGCAAATGGCGATGAGTTGAGATGCTCGACGTATCTTTTCTGTTAGCTGGTCGACATCGGTTTGTCCAGATTCGATTTCCGATACAATCCGTTGAAGTTCTTCAAACGCATCATTATAGGTGTATGTATTTTCCATTGTTGGTTTATCTGTTTAACGTTTTTTCATCACTTTACTATATACTGTTCCGTCATACAGGATGGTTTCGATTTCATCGCCCACCTTTATCGAAATCCCCTTCGTAACAGCATGACCGTTAATTTTAGTAATACTAAATCCTTTTTTAAGCAACTGCTTTGGATCTGCCAATTGTAGTAATCTTTGTATACTGTTAAGATCTGCTTTTCGGTCTTTCAGCAATTGCCTACAGAAGAGTTGCAAGTGATTGGTTAATGTTGTCAGTTTATGGTCTTCAGTAGCTAATATAGCTTTGCTATTCCACGATATCGACTGGCTATATTGGGCTAATAGGCGATCTTCTTTTTCAAATAAACTTTTTGAGGCTTGTATGATACGGTTTTGAGCTTCATCCACCGGAATAGCAAATTGATGAAATTTCTGTATTAAGAAGTCGGCTAGCTCACTAGGGGTAATCGCATTCTGATATGCAACCATCTCGCTGACGGTCTCGTTTGTAGAATGCCCGATACCGGTGATAACCGGAATAGGAAAAATAGCAATTGCCTTAGCCAGTTGATAGTTGTTGTAAGAAGAAAGTCCCACCTCTCCACCGCCGCCACGAATAATCGCTACAGCATCAAATGCCTCGGTTTTCGCTGCAATATTGGCTAATTGTCGAATAATAGAGGGAATAGATTTGTCTCCTTGCAATAGTGCGGGAAACAAGGTATACTCGAATTTATATTTCCAGGGATTTCGCTGAATAATTTTAAAAAAATCGGATAGCCCTTTACTCGTTTCCACAGAGACGATTGCGAGGCGCTTAGGCAGGAGGGGAAAAGGTAAGTTTTTATTAGCCCGGAATATACCTTCTGCCTGGAGCTTTTGTATACTTTCTCGTTTCTCTCTTTCCAACTCACCCAACACAAACGTGGGATCTATATCGACGATTTTAAGGCTAAAGCCATACAACGGGTCGTAAGAAATACCTGCTTGGAATAAAATGGTAATGCCGTCTCTCAAGGGCTCATTTAACAGCTTGTGGAACTGCTCATTAATTCGTTGGTAATCAGTTTTCCAGAGTATCGAACGCATCTCTGCTACCACCTTCCCCTCTTTTTTCTCGACAAGTTCTGGATAACAATGTCCCGAGTGGGTATAGTGGTTAAGTTTGTTCATCTCCGCTTTAATCCAATATAGACTTCTGTATCGTTCCGCAATAGTTTTCTGAATACTGCGGGATACTTCCAAAAGAGAAAAAATAGTCTTATTGTCTATAACTTCGGGCATAAATCAAATATAGGGTTTTTGTGTTCTTTTTTTCTCAAAAAATCTTGCGTATATTTTAATACATTTATATTCTAAAATGGCAGTTAAAATGAAAAGTACGATAACTTATTTTTATTTATTACTACTATTATATACCACCGACAGCTTTGCGCAATATAAACAGACTGTTGTCAACAAAGCCATTATGGCTCAAAATGCAGGAAGTATAGTTCCGTTAAAGCGTTTGGATAGGCACCGCATGGCGGTGATTACGCCTTTTCCTAACAAATATGTCCATTTTGTAAATATGGTAAAGCGTTATGCTGATGTGGAAAGTTTTGATTTCAACGGTTATGAAGAGCATACAAAATATCACAATACTATTATTATTGCTGGCACAAAGGAAGATCTCCGAAACGATTTATTGTTGATGGTTCAACAATCAATAGTACATAATAAACAAGTTATTGTCGTACGATTTGAAAATAAGGCTACAACTTCAAGTTGGTCACCGGGGCGTTTACAAGGTCGATTTTCGGAATTGATTTATCCCGAATTTAATAAGGAAGCTCAGCAGTATGCTGCCATGTCGGTTTTTGGGGGGCTAGCTATCACAGAGGGACAAAATAAAACGGAACAGACTCGCTTGCAGTATGCGACGGAAAATTCCTGCGGATTGGATATGGAGGGCATGACAAAAAAGATTGATGCCATTGCTGCGGAAGCTATTCGCGAACACGCGGCACCGGGTATGGTTGTTATGGCCGTGAAAGATGGACAGGTTATTTTTGATAAAGCGTATGGCACGCATACTTATGGTACGAATGCAAAAACGACAACCTCCGATATATTCGATCTCGCATCCGTCAGTAAGATTGCAGGTACAACGCCTGTAATCATGCATTTGCAAGAAAGAGATATTATTCATTTGGATAGCACTATGGGGTGTTATTTAGGGCAGGCACAAGAGACAAATAAAAAGGATATTACACTTCGCAGCGTATTGTTACATGAAGCAGGGTTTACCCCTTTTATCCCGTTTTATCGAAACCTGAAACCAGGTGATTTGGTACATAAACCAGATACAGCTCATCAAGTGCGCGTGGCAGACAAAGCCTATCTCCGGAACAACTATTATAGGGATGTAATGTGGCCTCAAATGCTGGCGTCACCTGTAAAACCGGTTGGCAATTATGTCTATAGCGATATTAGTATGTACGTCATGAAAGAAATTACGGAGCGTATGACGTCCAAGCCAATGGAAGAATATGTGCAGGAACTGCTGTATCAGCCCATTGGTATGAAAACAGCGGGCTATAATCCGCGGCAGCGTTTTGCGAAAGAACGCATTTTACCAACGCAGAACGATACGGTTTTTCGAAAAGAGCTCTTGCAGGGATATGTACATGATGAAGGTGCGGCAATGGCTGGCGGCGTAGCGGGTCATGCGGGACTTTTTGCGACAGCAAATGATCTGGCTATTTACGGTCAATTACTGTTAAATAGAGGTGAGTACGGTGGTATCCGGTATTTCAGGCCGGAGACAGTCGATTTATTTACATCCAGACAATCGTTGACCAGCCGGCGTGGGCTAGTTTTTGATCGAGCTGATCCGGATAAGAAAAAAGAATATCCTTCTCGATTGGCAAATGAATCCGTGTTTGGGCATACAGGTTATACCGGCACGTGTATATGGATCGATCCCCAAAATCAACTTATTTACATTTTCTTGTCCAATCGGGTTCATCCGCAAGTATCGACAAAGCTGTTGGATTTAAATATACGTAGTCGAATACAAGATGCTATTTACGAAAGTTTGTAACCATGACATAAGAATAAAAACGTAATCAATCGAGAATGTTCATAAAAGGATAATATAAGCTTAACCAAGACCCGAGTATAAACCCACTAACTTTGCCTTTCTTATGGAGCACATCAGAGCAATCAAAGAAGATGACCAACGCGCTTTTCAGCAGGTGTATGCGTGTTATCACGCGCGGATTTACGGCTTTATACTACAGCGGACAAAGTCGGAATATGTAGCCGAAGAGGTTACCCAGCTAACTTTTATCAAGCTGTGGAAACAACGGGGAATCCTTAGCGAGCAATTATCTATTGACGTGCAATTGTTTGGTATGGCTCGGCAAGTTATGATTGATGTGCTTCGCAAAGAAGCTACTCGTTTCAAATATGAAGGAGAATTTGCAGAAACCCCGTTTACCAATAGTCTGATTGATGCTATAGAAAGTAAAGACCTATTACAGATCCTAGAACGGGATATTCAGAATATGCCTAAAATGAGACGCTTGGTGTTTGAGCTTAGTCGAAAGCAAGGGCTATCACATAAAGAGATTGCAAACATCTTCTCTATTTCACCTAAAGCCGTCGAATATCATATCGGCAAAGCACTTTTGCAGCTCAAGCAGCACCTCTATTCTATTATGCTGTAGAGCTGTGTCTCCAGCAGGGTTCCATGGATCGGCCGCTAACCGATAGCCCATCAATCCTAGGCTCTAATATTAAAAAATTGTAAAGTCACTGGGGATACCTTGTTGAGCCACGTAATATCTATATATGAGGTTCAGAAGGAAACAACGACGTGGCGAAGCCGACTTGCCAGACGCTAAACAGCAGGTGCGGAAAAAGATCTGGGAAGATCCCACGATCATTGAAGAAATGTTTAACGATGCTGAATGGCAACAATATCAGGAAGGCACAGAAAGTCAAATGCCATCTCAGAAGATGGCACAGCATATTGAGGAAGAGATCCGTCGAGAAGAAAGAAAGGCTCAACAGCGTGAAATACGTTTACAGCGCTCCAGTCGAATTATGCAGGGAGGCATAGCTGCTGCAATTCTCCTTCTTATCTCCTTCCAGGTTTGGCATCAATCACAACAGATAAACCAACACGCGCAGCATCCTAATGTACAAAAAGACATTGCGGTTGACGCAGTACAACCGCAATGGATCTCCGTTGTGAATAATACGGACAAGATGGATACTATACGGCTGCCCGACCATTCCATAGTACATCTATTTGCCCAGAGTAGCTTGCGTTACCGACATGATTTTGTCGGAGAATCACGTGATATACAGCTGGATGGAAAAGCCTACTTCGATGTCGCGAAAGATTCGAAAAGACCATTTAGTGTATACGCGAACGGTACAAAAACCACAGCCCTCGGAACTTCTTTTACAATCGACACCCGCGTGGAACGAGAACACACCGTGGTGGAGCTCCACAGCGGGAAAGTCGTTGTGGCGTCCACAGCCGATATCCCCGTTTTTGAAAACGTGTTTCTTGATCAAAAAGGGGCGAGCTTACTATTTGACGCGAGTATGCATATTGTCCGCCACCAACGAGGTGTAGCGGAAAGGCCTGAGAAAGTAGAGGTTGTGACAGAAAATCCAGAAATGCTGACAACAGGAAACCTGCTGCACATGGAAAATATCCCCTTATCAAATGTTTTTCATGTTTTGCAGGAGACCTACGGTATACCTATACATGCTCGAGAAAACAATATTAACCGTATTCAGTATACGGGGGTCATCAATACGGAAAGTGAAACCCTTGCCGACGTATTAACGGTTATTTGCCTGATTAATGAACTGCATTATGAGCAGGATGAAGAAGGTGCGTATATTATTTATCGCCAAAACGAACAATAAGGAGATGAAACATAAAAACCTATAAGTCAAAACATATGTTTAACACGTATCAATTGAAAAAAAAGAGCGTTCTGTGCTTTGCATTGCTCGTTGCCGGCTTAGTTGAGGCACAGGCCCAGCAAGCACAAGTAAAAGGCGCGACACAAAACGAATCCGGAGAGTTCCTTTCCGGAGTGAGTATCAAGGCCGTACACGGCGAATCCGGCAGAAGCTTTAATACGAGTTCTTCCGATCGAGGTCTCTTTAGTTTTAGTAATCTACCCGAAGGGGGGCCTTACCAGTTCATCTTCAGCTATATCGGTTTCCAGCCGGACACCCTCTCTGGATACCGTATCCAAACCGGAAAGCCATTAGCGTTGAGTGTCAAACTGCAGCCGGTCACTACGGCATTAGAAGAGGTAGTGATTGGCTATGGAACCATCTCTCGGCGGGATGTAACCAGTTCTATTACCACCATCAAAGCCGAAGATATGAATGTTGGCGTATTCTCTTCGCCCGCCCAAATGTTGCAGGGGAAAGTACCGGGACTGACGATCTCGACGAATAACAGTAATCCGAATGCAACACCTTCCATCAGCTTGCGCGGTGCTTCTACGCTGCGTAGCGGCGAGGCGATGGAACCTTATTATGTGATTGACGGGGTTCCGGGCGCATCCCTCAGCCTCGTAGCTCCCGACGATATCGAGTCTATCGATATCCTTAGGGATGCTTCGGCAACAGCTATCTATGGATCGAAGGCAGCAAACGGTGTGATCATCGTTACGACCAAAAGGGGCAAGGCCGGTCAGACTGATATTAGTTATAACGGATATGTCGCGATTGACCAGGTCGCCAACCGCTATGAGATGATGACAGGCGATCAGTACCGAAGCTTTGTGAATGACAATGGCTTCTCGATGGAACCGACCGACGATCTCGGAGCAAATACCGATTGGCAGCGTGAGGTAGAACGTACCGGCGTTTCAAACAATCATAATATCTCGCTATTGGGTGGTACAGAGAAAACACAGTATAGTGCTAGTCTCAATACAATTAAAAACAATGGTGTGATCAAGGGTACAGATATGGGACGGCAGATTGGGCGCGGCTTCGTCCGCACCAAAGCCTTGAACGATCGCTTGACGGCTTCCTTTAATATCAATACCAGTATAACCAAGCAAAATGATGTTTTAGCCCTAGGCGACGGTGTAAGTGTATACGATGCCATGTATTATTACCTGCCGGTATCGCCCGTACGGACCGAGACGGGTGCTTGGTTTGAAAAAACCGATCGTTCGCAATATGTAAACCCTGTATCGTTGATCGAAGAAAACACCAATTTTTCGAAAACGAAAGTGATACAGGCGCATGTAAAAGCCGGTTACGAAATCTTACCCAGCTTGATCTACAATATCGATCTCTCCTTGCAGAATCGCCAGTTTAATCATTCCCAGTATTACACCGCACTATCGATGGCGGCAAGAAATCAGAATGGTAAATCTATTCGTGCTGCTGTGGAAGACGAACGGAAGGTCATGGAGATGAACTTGAGCTACGACAAAACTTTTGACGGTGTTCATAAGATATCGGCATTGGCCGGTTACTCCTGGGAAGAAAACAATAACAATGATGGCTTCCAGCTAACCACTTCGGATTTCTACGACGATGGTTTGACCTACTATAATCCCGGAATGGCTAATGTTGTGGATCTATTAGGTTTTGGCAACTATTACCTTTCCACTTTGCGCATGATTTCTGTTTATGGACGGGTGAACTATGCATACAATAGTAAATATCTCTTCCAGGCAACCGTCAGAAGAGACGGATCCTCTGCTTTTGGAGCAAACAACCGTTGGGCTACTTTTCCGTCTATATCTGCTGCCTGGCGCTTATCCGAGGAACCTTTTATACAGCAATCTGGCATCTTTGATGACTTAAAACTACGTGCCGGTTATGGTGTGAGCGGTAACTCTATGGGGTTTGACGTATTCACTGCACGGCAGGTATACGGCGCGACCTCCAGTTTTTATACCGATGCTTTCGGGAATGACCTCCGCACATTGGCCGCGTTACGCAATGCCAATCCAGATCTACGTTGGGAGCGTACAGGTATGCTCAACCTCGGCGTGGATTTTGCTTTTCTAGGTAATCGATTGAGTGGTAGCATCGAATACTATGATAAAAATACAACTGATCTCATTTATGATTATGCGGTTTCGACGACAAAATACCTTTATGGTTCGTTGACGGCGAATGTCGGCGAAATCAATAATAAAGGTGTTGAGCTGAGCTTACAGGCAATCCCGGTTCGCTCGGGTAGTTTCACCTGGTCGACCGGTGTGGTAGCCTCCCACAATAAGAATATGGTAACACGTATCTCCAATCAAGAGTTTTCCACCGATTATATAGATCTGAGTGACCTTGGTGGAGCCGGGCAAAGTAATGCTTTTCAACAGCGCTTGATGGAAGGCGCACCGATCGGCCAGTTTTATGCCTGGGAATGGGCGGGTTACGATGAAGACGGTATATCTACTTTCTATGTGCGTGATCCAGAAACCGGAGAAAGAACTGGTGAGACCACGATCACGCCGGCTAACAAAGACCGGGCTGTTATCGGTAGCGCACAACCTAAAGTGACGTTAGGGTGGAACAACAGCCTTACCTATCAAAACTTTACGTTAACGGGTATGTTCCAAGGTGTATTCGGTAACAAGGTCATGAACGCAACGCGTGCAAGACACACCAATGTCGTGGGCAATGCCGGCCAGAAAAATCTGTTGGCGAGTGTGCTTGAAACAGAGAACGTAAATGATATCAATGCCCACTATCTGTCCGATCGCTATTTAGAAAAAGGAGATTACCTCCGCCTAGCGAATCTAACGCTATCGTATAATATCCGTAATCTGAGCAGCCAGTTTAAGAATATCCGCGTTTATGCCACGGTAAATAATGCTTTTGTCTTGACCGGCTACAAAGGAGTAGACCCTGAGGTAGACTTAGGCGGACTGACTCCTGGCATTGACAACCGTCAAACTTATCCGCGCACACGTACCTTTATGTTTGGACTAAACTTTAATTTATAACTAGGAAATTCATCATGAAATCAAAACAATATATCCGTTTACTTTCTTTGTCAGCTCTTGCTGCCACCCTTGTGGCCTGTACTGATTTAGAGGTTGATATCAAATCCCAATATACCGAATTCCCTTCTACAGAAAGAGCGGCCGAAGCTATTTCTGCAGACGTCTATGCAGCATATCGTGAAGCGTTAGGATACAATCATTGGATGGTGCAAACATTATCGTCTGACGAGGCGGTGAGTCTCGCCTTGGGTACCGACTACTACGATGGTGGACGCTTCCGGGAGCTCCATGTACATAACTGGACACCGGACAATGCCATACTCCCGGGCATCTGGAATGGGGCAATGACGGGAATTAATCTTGCAAACAATGTGCTGACCATTTTCAACGATGACGAAAGCGAGATGGCCGCACCGATGCGTGCCATGCGTGCCTATTTTTACTTTATTCTCGTGGATAATTTCGGGGATGCACCGCTGATTACCGGAAAAGTAGACCGTATACCAGACCGGTCACCGCGAGCGGAAATCGCGCGCTTCATCGAATCGGAACTGTTAGCTGTCCGGGATCGGTTGCCGACAGAAGTTTCTGCCGCCACATACGGTAAGGCGACACGTTACATGGCCGATGCGCTGTTGGCTAAATTATACCTAAACTGGGCGGTATATACATCTGGAGATGTGGCGACCTATACCCCCTCCATGCCGAATTCGAAGCTTGACCAAGTAGTCGCTATGTGTGACGATATTATTGAATCTGGGCAGTTTAACTTGACAAGTCATAAGTTTCTGGAAAAATTTCGCCCCAACAATGGCCCACAAATTAAAGACTTTATTTTCGCCATGCCGTTCGACCGGGAGAAACAGCAAGGGATGACGTATGCCCGCTTCTGGATCCACCGCAGTGGGCAGAATCAATTTGCGCCATTGCCGCAAAGCGTTGGGGGGACATTTCGCGTCTTACCGGCCTTTCTTGCTAAATTTAATCTGGAGGGAGATGATAGAAATGGATCTTACATGGGCGGCCTTCAATATTACTGGTCCGACTATGCTCCGGATTTAAGTCGGCCATTTTTAATCAGAACGTCAAAGAGAGGCATCGATCAGGATTACACCGGCGATGACGGAAATGTCACTTTTGATTGGCATATGGAGACGACAAAAGAAATTGAACTTCGTCCAGATGGCGGTCCGACTCTCAATGCCGGTAATGACCAAAAAGGTCGCTCTATGGGATACCGTTCCGTTAAGTTCTATATGGATGTGAACGTTACAGCGGCGAACAATCGGAACCAGAGTAATGACGTGCCTGTTTTTCGATATGCTGATATATTGCTTATGAAGGCGGAAGCCATACTTCGAGGAGCAGCACCCACCAAAGGGGATTCTCCGCAATCACTCATCAACCAAATCCGGGCCTATGTGAATGCCCCCGTCCTTGTTGCAGCCCCAACGCTTGATGATCTGCTGGATGAACGAGCTAGAGAATTTTCGGATGAATCTTGGCGCAGAAATGATTTGATCCGTTATGGCAAGTTTGAGGAAGATTGGGGGTTTAAATCGCTATACGCCGCCGGATTTTCCGAGCGATTCCGCCGGATATTCCCTATACCGCGCCCTGTAATGGAAGTAAACACGAACTGGACGCAGAACGACGGTTATATTAAATAATAAACATAAAACGAAGATGTTTTGGAAAAGCACCCTGGGCAGCGCCTTAGGGTGCTTTTTTATTATCGCTGATTTTGAATGTTCGTCCTTGATATGTACGATGTCGAAGTTAATTGTTTTTCTTATTTTCGCTTAATGGCGAAAGCAAAAACAACATATTTCTGTCAGCAATGCGGCTATGAATCTCCCAAGTGGTTGGGGCAATGTCCTTCCTGCAAGCAATGGAACACTTTTGTCGAAGAAGTGGTAGAAAAGACAGGTTCTAAGGTGCCCGAGTGGCGAAGTACCACGACGCCGACATCCTCACGACGAACAAACAAAGCGGCGATCATCAACGAAATTGTTTATCAGGATGAACAACGTTTGACAACACCTGATAAGGAATTTAATCGGGTGTTAGGAGGAGGTATTGTACCGGGATCTCTTGTCCTGATCGGTGGTGAGCCTGGGATTGGTAAATCAACGCTGATGCTGCAATTGGCGCTGGGCATACCCAAAGTCAAAACACTTTATATCTCGGGTGAGGAGAGCGAACAGCAGATTAAAATGCGGGCAGAACGACTTGCGCAGAGCGCAACTGCAAATTGCTATATCCTGACCGAGACATCCACACAGCAGATTTTTAAGCAGATAGAAACGGTGCAACCCGACATGGTGGTTATCGACTCGATTCAGACGCTGCACTCTTCCCAGATAGAGTCAGCTCCAGGCTCGGTATCACAAGTGCGGGAATGTACGGCTGAACTCTTGCGTTTTGCTAAAGAGACCAGTACACCTGTATTTATTGTAGGGCATATTACTAAGGACGGTTCTATTGCAGGGCCAAAAGTATTGGAGCACATGGTCGATACGGTATTACAATTTGAAGGGGATCGGAATCATGTGTATCGTATCCTACGAGCCGTAAAGAATCGCTTTGGTTCATCCTCCGAGTTAGGGATATATGAAATGCAGGGATCAGGACTTCGGGAAGTTTCCAATCCTTCGGAGATTATGATCTCCCAGCGTGACGAACCTGTCAGTGGAGTCGCTATTGCTGCCATGTTGGAGGGTATGCGTCCGCTCATGATTGAAGTGCAGGCTTTGGTGAGTAACTCTGCTTTTGGTACCCCACAGCGAACCTCAACGGGATTTGATACAAAACGGTTAAGCATGCTACTTGCCGTTTTGGAAAAACGCTTTGGTTTCCGGCTCAGCGCGCAGGATGTCTTCTTGAATATTGCCGGTGGATTACGTGTGGAAGACCCTGCTATTGATCTAGCTGTTATTGCGGCGTTAATATCCTCTCAACAAGACATTCCATTGCCATCACAGGTAACATTTGCGGGAGAAGTAGGATTATCTGGGGAAATCCGTGCTGTAAACCGTATCGAACAGCGCATTGCGGAAGCAGAAAAATTGGGATTCGAAGGAATTTTTATCTCGAAATATAATACGAAGGGGCTGGATGCTAAAAAATACGACATTGCTATTCGTCCACTGGCTACATTAGAGGATTTGTTCAGCGCGTTGTTTGGCTAGGGACATATAAAGATTTATTTCTATTTTTATCTAGATTAAAAATTATATATGGCATCAGGTATTTTTGCGATTTTGGACGATATCGCGGCATTAATGGACGATGTAGCCGTGACGGCTAAAGTTGCTACTCGCAAAACCGCAGGTATTTTGGGAGACGATTTAGCGGTTAATGCCGAAAAGGCAACAGGTTTTTTATCCTCTCGGGAAATACCTGTTCTATGGGCTATAACAAAGGGTTCATTTATCAATAAACTTATTATTGTTCCAATTGCATTATTGTTAAACACTTTTTTCCCGATTGCTATAAAGATTGCTTTAATTTTGGGTGGTTTTTATCTTGCCTATGAAGGGGCGGAAAAAATTATCGAATATTTCTTTCATCGCCCGAAGGGTGATACGCTCATTGTGGAGAAAAAAGAAGAAGAAAGCAGTGAAGTCGAGAAAGCGAAAATTAGATCGGCGATAACAACCGATTTTATCCTTTCCGTTGAGATTGTCATTATTGCACTGGGGACGGTGCTGGATCGAAGCCTTACCATACAGATTCTAACGGTTTCCGTTGTGGCTCTTTTGGCAACGGTAGGGGTGTATGGCATTGTAGCGCTTATTGTCCGTATGGATGATACCGGTTATCGTCTGATTAAATATAGTAACGAGAAAGGATTTTTGTCGGTTTTAGGACGTCTGCTCGTGAAATCATTGCCTATCGTGATCAAATCGTTATCGGTTATCGGTACGGTTGCGCTGATATTAGTCTCAGGTGGTATCTTTGTACATAATATTGATTATATCCACCATCTTTTTCCATCGTTGCCCGCCATTATTAAGGAATTTGTAGTCGGATTAATTGCAGGAGTATTAGTAGTTGCAATTGTTACTGCGGTTAAAAAGATATATCACCTATTCCTGTAACTATCCTATATTGGTTATTCTATGTATAGACGACTGTTACTTCTTTTTCTGATTACGATACCATCATCTATGGCCTTGTGTCAGGTGATAATGAGAGATGATGCTACCTTGACGGACTTGCTACAGCTTATCGATAGAAAGCAGGAATTTATGGAAGTGAAGGAGATGAAGATCCGAGGTTTAGTACAAGCGTTCAACCAACTTACCGACTACGATAGTACCCGATATTTAATCGCCAAACAGCTTTATCAGGAGTATACACCCTACAAATTGGATTCGGCCATTGTATACGCAGAATATAGTTTGCAACTCGCCCGGCGGTATGGCAATGCCGAATGGATAACAGAGAGTCACCTCGATCTGGCAGCCTTACATTTCACGGCCGGTATGTATATCGACTCTTATAATATCTTACAAGATATATCGAGTGAGCGACTCCCCTCGCCTTTACGTGTGAAATATTATGACGCCCGGAAAAGACTATATAAGTTCTACTCTTCTGCCAATCACTACGACGAAAAATATGAAGCTTGGAGTGATCTTTATCGGGATTCGTTGCTTAATGAATTGGATCCCGAAAGCACGCAATACCAGATTGTTTATGCAGAGAAACTACTGGATCATGAAGAGTTAGAGAAAGCCAAAACGATATTAACGCGGCTTCTGAATCAATCTGAGGAAGAGAACCACGAGCGGGCAATCCTTTGCTATGCGCTGGCAACGGTCTTTAAGCAGGAGGGGAATATCTCCCTACAGCGTCGGTATTTGATACAGTCTGCTATATACGACATCAAGAACGCTATTAAGGAAAATGCCGCCATGCAAGCATTGGCCTCTTTGCTCTACGAAACGGAACATATCGAAGAAGCCTATAAATGTATACAGTCCTCCATGGAGGATGCTATCTTTTGCAATGCTCGTTTCCGGGCCTATGAAGCCTCGCAGATTTTTCCGATCATCGATTCCGCATATCAAGAAAATGAAGCGCAGAAAAAGGATATGCTGACAGGCTTTTTGTTGTTGGTGTCTGTACTTTCTATTTTTCTGGCTTTGGCGATTATTTATGTGTATCGGCAGATGAAAAGGATAAATCGGGTACGGGAAGAGCTGTTCGAAGCGAACCAACGTTTGCAGGAATTGAATGCCCGGTTGAATACAACCAACGACGCCCTGCATAAGACGAATCTTGAAGTATCCTCTATTAATAAAGACTTGGCAGAGGCCAATCACATTAAAGAAGCCTATATCGGTCAATTCTTGGATCTGTGCTCGACGTATATCGATAAACTGGAGCACTTTCAGACCGTGCTGAAAAAGATGGTCATGGGCGGTAAAATGGATGAGCTCCTGAAGCGTTTAAAATCAAGAGATATGATTGAACGGGAAGTAAAAGAGCTGTTTTCTACGTTTGACCATATTTTTCTTCATATCTACCCGAATTTTGTCGAAGACTTTAATGCGCTATTGATGGAAGAAGAGCGCTTTGTGCTGAAAAACAATGAACTTTTAAATACGGAACTCCGCATATTTGCTTTAATCCGACTGGGCATTACAGATAGTTCAAAAATTGCAGGGTTTCTTCACTATTCTACCAACACGATTTATAGTTATCGCACACGGATAAGAAATAAAGCACGTGTCCCTAGAGAAGAATTTGACGATATGGTCATGAAAATCGGAAGAATTAGCAAGATTTAGCGTTATACTTTCTATATTTTTTACATTCTATTTTTTATGTAATTGTTTGTTTGTCAGAAAGTTGATTTGTTTTTAGGTCTATATTTTACCTTGATGCCCTTTTTTAGACCTAATTCCCTCCCTAGCTTTGTATAAGACTTCCAAGAGTAAACCTGATAGAGGCTGGCGGTCAATTATAAATTGTGTTATTCATTAAAATAAAGCGTTATTTATGAAAATCTTTTTGTGTCACAGACGTACTGCAGTGATGTATGTCCTACTGGCTATGTGGAGTGTGCTGTTGCATGTCGATGCGTATGCGCAGCAGCGAAGCATCTCCGGAACGATATCCGATGGAGCAGGTAATCCTGTTGCAGGGGCTTCGGTAGCTGTTTTGGGGAAAAGCGAAGCAACGCGTACCGATGCGGACGGACAATTTTCGCTACAGGCAGAAACGGGGGATGTACTGCACGTTACCTCGATTGGCTATTCATTGATTGAGCAACCTGTAGATGCTTCATCTGTTTATCAGATCACCCTGCTGGAAAGCCAGGAAGAACTGGAGGAGATTGTCGTGGTGGGGTATGGTACCGTGCGAAAACGTGATCTAACGGGGTCAATGGCTTCGGTCGGTTCGGAGGCCATGAAAGATCGACCTGTCGCCAATATCGGAGAAGCACTGCAAGGACGCGCATCCGGTGTACAGATTGTGAATAGTGGAGCGCCGGGAAGCAATGTATCTATTCAGATACGTGGATTGGGGTCGATCAATAATAGTGCTCCCCTATTAGTTATTGACGGTGTGCCGACCGATCTTGCATTGAACGCCTTGAATCCCAATGATGTAGAAACAATTGATATCCTCAAAGATGCGTCAGCAACGGCTATTTACGGTTCACGCGGTGCAAATGGTGTGGTGCTGATTACGACCAAAAAGGGACATAAGGATAAGGGAACCTTCGCTGCCAGTGCCAATTTTGCAACGCAGGAGGCAACCAGTCTTCCAAAAATGTTGAATGCCGCGCAGTTCGCCTCGTTGCACAATGAAATGATGGCCAATAATAATGAACGGCAACGGCCTGACTTTGCCGATCCTACGCTTTTGGGAGAAGGCACTGACTGGACTGACGCGCTATTGCGTAGGGATCGTCTATCCAATTATTCGCTATCTTATTCGGGGGGAGGAGAGAAAAATACCTATTACGTTTCAGGTGGTATCTTGAGCCAAGATGGTATTGTATTGAATACGTCCTACAAGCGTTATACCTTTCAGTTTAATAATGAGGCCCAACAGACCTCTTGGCTGAAAATGGGGAATAACCTGAGCTTGAGCCATGATATTAAAAAGAATGGTTCTTACAGTGTTTTGAATACATTGGCCTCGTTGCCCACGCAACCCATATACAATGAAGACGGTAGCTTCTCCGGGCCGGGAAATGAAGCGATTTTCTATGGAGATTTGAGGAACCCCATCGGTACCGCCTTATTGGATCAAAATACCACCAATGGATATAATCTGTTGGGCAACTTGTATGCTGAGGCAAAGTTTTTAGACCATTTTACATTCAAAACCATCGTTGGCCTGGACTATAAAGCATGGGACAATGTGAACTTTGCTCCCAAATATGATTGGAAACCCATTCCCGTGCCGAATTCATTCCAGAGCGAGAGTTCCAACAAGAGCCTGACGTATCTGTGGGATAATACGTTGACGTATACCAATACCTTCGATGGGATTCACGACGTCAACATTATGGTCGGTTCCAGTGCCCAGAACAATGAGTATAACTACATGACGGGCAGTATTAAGGAGTTTCTGTCCGATAACAATAACCAGCTCAACAACGGCTTGCTTGACCCGACGGTTGGCGGTAGTCGGAATGAATGGGCACTTCTTTCTTTTTTCGGTCGTGCCAATTATACCTTCGACAATAAGTATTTACTGACGGCCACGGTACGTCATGACGGAACCTCCCGTATTGCACCAGGCAATCGTTGGGGAACGTTTCCTTCCTTTGCGGCTGCTTGGCGGATCTCCGAAGAAGATTTCTTTAACAAGAACCATATTTTCGGAGATGTAAAAGTACGCGCCGGATATGGTGTCACCGGTAATCAGGCCGTTTTGGATATCTATGCGGCATCCGCACGCCTCAATACATCCAGATACGTGTTTAATGACACGCCGGTCTCTACGTTGTATCCATTGGTCATGCCAAACCCAAATATTCGCTGGGAAACGATCAAACAGACGAATGTCGGGGTCGATGCCGCATTTTTTGAAAACAGGATCAATGTCACATTTGATGCCTATATCAAGAAAACCTCCGATATGTTGGTCAGTATGGTTGTACCGATCACCACGGGATATTCCGATATCTATACGCCAATGATCAATGCGGGTGAGGTAGAAAATAAAGGATGGGAATTGACCATCGGAAGTGATAACCTACGTGGCGATTTCAAATGGCATTCTGATTTTAATATTTCGTACAACAGAAATAAGATTGTCAACCTGCATGGTGATGTGCCGATCTATTTCGGATACCAGTCCCATACCGTTGGACAGCCTGTATCGGGATTTTATGGCTGGCGTACCAACGGTCTTTTCCAAAATTGGGATGAGGTGAATAGCTACGCACATCAATACCAGGGTGCAGACCCGGCGAATAGTACGGCGCCCGGAGACATCAAATTTTTAGATTTAAATAAAGATGGTGTGGTCAATGACTACGACCGAACCTATTTGGGGAATCCAACGCCAAGCTGGAGTTTTGCCATGGGCAACAGATTGTCTTATAAAAACTTTGATATGGAACTGTTTTTACAAGGTGTGGCAGGCAATCAGATATATAATGCCAACCGGGTGACATTGGAAGGTATGTACACGATTCGTAACCAGACGACAAAAGTACAAGAGCGTTGGACAGGTGAAGGAACGAGCAATGAAATGCCTCGTGCAATCTACAGTGACCCTAACCGAAACACCCGTAATTCGGATCGTTTTATCGAAGAAGGTAAGTATTTGCGCCTGAAGAATGTGACAATAGGCTATACGCTGCCGAATGTCCTATCGGAGCGCGCAAAAATCAGCAGTTTACGTTTTTATCTGTCGGGACAGAACTTGCTGACCTGGACGAATTACTCGGGTTTTGATCCGGAAGTAATCGGTGGAGTAGACAACAGTAATTATCCGATTACCCGAAACCTGAGTTTAGGTGTAGATTTTAGATTCTAAAACATTCAGCATAACGATTATGAACAAGATATTTTATACGGCTTTTTTAATTTTTCCTTTACTATTCAGTGCTTGCTCGGGTTTCTTGGATAAAGAACCCTTTGAAGACCCGAGTGCCGAATCGGTAAAAGACGCTGCTTCAGCCGTGGCGATGGTTAATGCCGCCTATCAGCCTTTGCAGCGCCCTAAATTATACAACATGCGGATCTGGTCATTGGATATCATGGCGGGAAACAGTGTCGTGGGTGCTGGCGGTGGCGATGATGGTATCGAAACAATCCAGTTGGCTAACTTTTCTACGGGTCCCGACAATTTTGCGGCAGTTGACCTCTGGCGGGGGCCGAACCCGGGAATATTGTATTGCAACACGGTGTTGGAAAATGTGCCCGATATGGATATTGACGAGAACCTTAAAAACCGGATTATCGGAGAGGCAAAGTTCCTACGGGCGCATTATTATTTCCTGTTGGTACAGCTTTTTGGCGATGTGCCGTTGAGTTTGATTCCCCCGAAACCAGATGATGATTTGAACCAGGAACGGATAGACAAAAACCGCATTTATAATGAAGTCATTATACCCGATCTGAATGATGCCATCAATCTGTTGCCCCGACGGGAAGAATATGGAGACGAAGATAAAGGGCGTGCAACAAAAGGAGCGGCCGCAGGGATATTGGCAAAGGTATACCTAACGCTGAAACAATATGAGCAAGCAGTCGAGATGTGTAATCTCGTAGCTGATTACGGCTATGTACTCAATCCAGATTATAGTGATTGCTTTGGCGGGGAAAAAAGACATAAAAACACATCCGAATCACTCTTTGAAGTACAATATTATGGACTTACAAATGCAGGTTTTTGGGATGATGAAAACCAGGCAAATTGGCTGAGTACCTACATGGGGCCGCGTAATTCCAGCTGGGTAGGTGGCGGCTACGGTTGGAACCAACCGACGGACGAATTCGTTAGCCAATATGAACAAGGCGATTTGCGCAAAGATAAAACCGTACTCTATGAAGGAGGGCCTTTGTTTGACGGCAAGCAATACAAATCCAATATGTCTTCCACGGGATATAACGTCCGGAAATTTCTGGTACCCCTGTCGGTATCACCAGATTACAACACAAATGCGGCAAATATCGTGGTGTTACGTTATGCCGATGTATTGCTGATGAAAGCCGAAGCGCTGAACGAGCTTGGCCGTACCGGAGAAGCTGTAGAGCCGCTGTATGGGGTTCGTGAACGTGCAGGTTTGACCAATAAGCAGGAGCTGGAAAATTTGTCGCAAAGTGAGATGCGCGAGAAAATCCGTCAAGAGCGGCGTATCGAGCTGGCTTTTGAAGGACACCGTTGGTTTGATATGATACGGTGGGATAACGGACAGTATGCGTTGGACTTTCTGCACAGTATCGGTAAGCTGAACGCAGCCAGAAAGCACCTATTGCTTCCTATTCCACAAGTAGAACGGGATGCCAACCCGAAATTGAGACAGAATCCCGGTTATTAATATGTTTACGATGAAGAAGATATATCATATCCTGAGCTTATGTTTGGTAATTCCCATGCTATTGAGCTCTTGTAAAGAAGATTTTGGCGGGGTAGATTATCCCGATGGGCCGTTGGCCTTATCCGTAGATGAATCGGAAATCGTTTTGGATGTGGCCGCTCCGGAAAGCGATGCGATTACCTTTCAGTGGACTCCGGGATCGAATTTTGGATCCAATGCGGCGATAAAATATACTTTTGAGCTGGCGGTAAGGGGGACAAATTTTGACGAAGCGGTCAGTAGTACGCACGACCAGGGAAATACGATACTGGCCTATCGGACGGCCGTCCTCAACAGGTTATTGCTTGATGATTTTGGCGTGGAACCCGGGAGCTCGGTAGAACTCGAGACCCGTGTAACGGCGCATGTGCAGGCAGAAGGTATAGCACCTCAAGTTTCTGACGTTGTCGTGATAACCGTGCAGACCTATAAACCTGTTAGTTCCACGTTATTCCTGATTGGCAGTGCCACACCGAATGGATGGAGTGCAGATGAGCCAACACCAATGAATGCCATGCAGGGTACGCCGGGAGGCTTTATGTGGCAAGGTAATTTAGTTCCGGGTGAGTTTAAGTTTATCACAACAGAAGGCCAGTTTACGCCTTCCTACAACCGTGGCGAAAACAACAATACCCTGTATTTTAGGGAGTCAGAAGACGATCCGTATGATGAGCCGTTCCATATCACGGAAGCAGGAACGTATCAGATTAGGGTTAATCTGATTGCCCGGACGATTGATATCGTAGAAGCAGAAGGGCCGCCGTATAGTGAATTGTGGTTTGTCGGAGGCTTTACGGGATGGCAGTTCGAGCCGATGGTGCAGGATGCCAATGATCCGTTTATCTTTTACTACCACGCTGTACTCAGCTCACATGCCGGATCGGATGAATTCAAGATCGCCACCCGGCCGGATTTTGATCAGAGCATCGTATTCCTACGTCCGGAAACCAACGGACAGGGAGCGGGTACGGATCTGCCGGTAGTGAGCTGGTCGGAAAGTGAGAACGCAGCGGACTATAAATGGAAAATATCGGATGGAACGTACAAAATCAGGTTGGATCTGCGTGAAAATAAAATCGATATTGTACCCTTCACACCTTATGCTAATATGTATCTGGTTGGGGATGCAACACCCAACGGATGGGATATGGAAAATGCAACAGCCATGGCAAAAGGGAGTACCGCTTACCAATTTACATGGACGGGTGCGCTAAAAGCCGGGGAGTTAAAATTTAGCTGTGATAAGCAGGCAGACTGGAATGGAGCTTGGTTCCTGGCTCTGGCCAATGGGATAGAGCCTACCGGTGATGTGGAACAGATACTGTTCAGTAATCCCGGCTCTAATCCGGATAATAAGTGGAAGATCGCGTCTGCGGGAACATATACGATTACCCTGGATCAGTTAAAACATACCGTAATCATTGAAAAACAATAGGAAGAAAGAAAATGAAGAAAATACCTTGGTCTTTACTGATTTGTACTACCCTGTTATGGGGAAGTTGCAAAGATTATTATGATGTCAACGCAGATCCAGTGACGTATGGTGAAACCTACTTTAAGGCAGCTCTGCATAAAGATCGGGCAGTATATAGTCCCGGCGATCAGGTAAAACTCTCTTTGGATGGCAAAATCGATCCACAGGAATTAACGGTTTGCTATACACATCTCGGAGAGGTATTAAAAGAAGAGAAGCTAACAGGTCCTTCTTGGACTTGGACAGCACCATCGGATGACTTTAAGGGTTATTTGGTGTATGTGTACAAGAGCGATGATCCACAAAAGAAAGCGCTGCACAGCATGGCGATCGATGTGTCGTCGGAATGGACGAAATTTCCGAGATATGGTTTTGTTTCCAGTTACGGGCGCTTATCGCCAGAGATCATTCAACGGAATATCGAGAACCTAAGCCGTTTTCATATCAATGGCGTACAATTCTACGACTGGAAATACGATCATCAGAAACCCCTTGCCGGAACACCGGAAAACCCGGCCGAAAGCTGGCTAGACTTGATCGGACGGACAAACTACAAGTCTACCGTAGCGGGTTATATCCAGGCAGCACATGATAAGGGGATGAAAGCGATGTTTTATAACTTGTTGTTCGGTGCGTTATCGAATGCCGCGGGTGATGGTGTACGGGAAGAGTGGTATCTGTTCAAGGATGCAGAACGGAATGAAAAAGATGTGCATCCATTGGATCCGCCGTTTCGCAGCAGTATTTATCTGACAAACCCTGCGAATACGGAATGGCAGAATTACCTCAATAAACGTCATCAGGAAGTGTACGACGTATTTGATTTTGACGGTTTTCATATTGACCAATTGGGCAATCGCGGAACCGTTTATGACTATGATGGTCAGGAGGTGGATCTGGCTCAAGCGTATGGCCCGTTTATTGAATCCACTGTTGCGGCATTTCCAGATAAATACCATGTGATGAACTCCGTCACACAATATGGGCAGGAGAGTCCGATAGCAACTTCGGGTGTAGACTTCCTGTACACCGAAGTTTGGGATCCGTTTAATTCATTTAATGACCTCGTGGGCATTATCCACGATAACTATCGGTACAGCGGTTATGAGAAAAACAGTGTGCTGGCAGCGTATATGAACTATGGACGTTCCAATCAACCCGGATTTGTCAACGAGCCGGGAATCCTGCTCACCAATTCGGTTATCTTTGCCAATGGCGGAGCACATCTGGAAATCGGTGAACATTATCTCACGAACGAATATTTCCCCAATAATAACCTACAGTTGCGAGGAACAACTAAAGATAAGCTGATTACCTACTATGATTTCATGGTGGGCTACCAGAACTTACTGCGCGACGGGGGAGAGGTCTTTGAGCCTGCTGTCGAAGCACAAGACGAGGGTATAACCGTAGCGAATGGAACCGCTGTCCAAGGAAATATAACGAGTTACGGGCGTCGGTTCAGTAACCGTGATGTTGTTCATCTTGTCAATTTCAACAATGCCAGTACCATGGAATGGCGCGACAGCAATGGTACGCAACGCGAACCGAATACCGTGACCGATGTGTCTTTGCGGATTCCGGTAAGCAAAACGGTGCGTAAGGTATGGATGGCAACGCCGGATATCGCTGCCGGTGCACCCACGGAACTTTCTGCAGAGCAGCAAGGAAATACGTTGATGGTTAGCTTGCCAAGCCTTCAATATTGGGATATGTTGGTTATAGAATATTAAGGATATGAAGTTAATAAGATATATAGCAGTATGGTGTACGGTGTTTCTGTCAGCTTTCGGAGCAACGGCACAGCAGGAAGCGAAATCGCAAGGCTGTTCAAGTTATACTATAGATGGAAACGTAGTTACTTTTCATGGAGATGCCGGCGCGAAGCTGCAATTGAAATTCAACAGCAGTTCGATGGTACGGATCTGGTTTGATCCAACCGGTGAACTGAAACGAAGCAACCCCTCCTTTGCCGTGATAAATGAAGGGCTGGAAGATGTGGGGGAGATTTCGGTGAATGACGAACCGTCGAGTTATGAGATTTACACCGCCAAGTTACGGGTGAGGCTGCATAAAA
The DNA here is from genome assembly GCF_014692515.1 of Sphingobacterium micropteri. GTDB lineage: Bacteria > Bacteroidota > Bacteroidia > Sphingobacteriales > Sphingobacteriaceae > Sphingobacterium > Sphingobacterium micropteri. The sequence continues at coordinate 328,341 of NZ_JACOIK010000007.1, forward strand.
AAGATATGCAATTGCTCATCTACGACAAATGGCAGAAATTGATTTTTAGCGATTATCAGGATCGAGGACATGAGGTCGACGGTACGCGTATAGTGGCGCATAAGGTTCTGCGGAGCGACGAGAACATCTTCGGGCTTGGCGAGAAAACAGGGCCGCTCAACAGACGCGGGCGTGCCTACAAAATGTGGAATAGCGACCGACCTTGCTATAGTGCTCAGGAGGATCCGCTCTATAAGAGTATCCCTTTCTTTATGAGCAGTTATAATTATGGGGTTTTTCTGGATAATACCTACAAAACGGAGTTTAAATTCGGTACTGAGTCGGATGAGTTCTATTCTTTTGAGGCCCCTGACGGCGCTTTTATTTACTATTTTATCTATGGCAAAGATTATAAAGATATTCAGGCCCAATATATCGCCCTAACCGGTAAGCCGATCATGCCGCCGAAGTGGGCTTTTGGCTTTGCACAGAGCCGTGGGCTGTACACCCGGGAAGATCAGGCACTCGAAATCGCTACGGAATTTAGAAAACGGCAGATACCCATTGATATTATATACCAGGACATTGGCTGGACACAGTGGCTACAGGATTTTGAATGGCGGAAAGGAAATTATGAAAACCCCAAAGCCATGTTGGAGGAGCTGAAGCAAAATGGTTTTAAAATGATCCTGTCGCAGGATCCTGTTATTTCACAGGCGAACAAAAAGCAGTGGGAGGAAGCCGATGCCAAGGGGTTCTTTGTTAAGGATAGCCGTACAGGCAAATCGTATGATATGCCCTGGCCATGGGGCGGTAATTGCGGTGTCGTAGACTTTACGATACCGGAGGTAGCCGACTGGTGGGGCGAGCAGCAGCAAAAGCCATTAGCCGACGGTGCGCATGGGTTTTGGACGGATATGGGTGAACCGGCTTGGAGTAACGAAGAGGATGCCGACCGTCTTTATATGCAGCACCATATCGGTATGCACGATGAAATTCACAATGTATACGGCCTCACTTGGGATAAGGTAGTGAAAGAGCAGTTTGAGAAGCATAATCCCAACAAGCGGGTGTTTCAGATGACCAGGGCAGCTTATGCCGGATTGCAGCGTTATACATTTGGCTGGTCGGGCGATAGCGGAAACGGCGCGGATGTCTTGCAGGGTTGGGGGCAGTTTGCCAACCAGGTTGCGGTGGGCATTTCCGCCGGACTTGGGGGAATACCGTTCTGGACGACCGATATTTCGGGCTATTGTGGAGATATTACAGATTATCCGGCTATGGCAGAACTGTATACCCGCTGGATGCAATTCGGAATCTTTAATCCGCTGAGCCGTGCACACCACGAAGGCGACAATGCGGTAGAACCTTGGCTCTTTGGTGAGGTAGCCGAAAAAAATGCGAAAGCGGCTATCGAGCTTAAATATCAATTATTTCCATATTTGTATACCTACGGCCGGCAGGCTTATGATACCGGACTTCCGATTCTGCGCGGATTGTTTATGGAGTATCCGGATGACGAGCAGGCGGTTAAGGTGGAAGACCAGTTTATATTCGGACAGGAATTGCTCGTAGCGCCGGTGCTAAAAAAAGGCGAGCGCGTAAAACGGCTGTATCTTCCCGAAGGCGAATGGATTGATTTCCACGATAAGAAGACCGTTTATTTCGGTGGTGAACGAATTGCCTACCGGGCACCGCTAAACGTCATTCCGATGTTTGTGAAAAAAGGATCTATCGTGCCGATGATGCCGGTGATGCAATATATCCACGAAAGAGAAGATTATCCACTGTATATGCACATTTTTCCAAATTATGAGGGAGAACAGGCTTCTTTTACCGTCTATGAAGACGATGGGGAGAGTTTGGATTATCAAAACAACGTTTCTTCGCAAACCGGTTTTATCTGCATCACAACAGATACAGGATATACGATGGAAGTTACGCCGCAGGATAAAGGGTATATGCCGGCAAAAGGCCGGAATATCGTCTTGCGCTTCCATATCGAGCAAACTCCGGCAGCTGTAAAAGTAGATGGTAAGGCTATTTCCGATAACCCGGATTTGTTTACGGTGGAAACACTGGACGGAAATAGTCCGGAAACCGCTTGGTCTTGGAATGAAGAAACGGGCGAATGCATGGTGCGTTTCCCAGACAATAGAAAGAAAGTAACAATACAGATAAATGGAATATAACATGATAAAGAAATGGTTTTGGGTAGTCGGATTTTGTTGTCTGGGGCTTTGGAGCGCGGCACAGGAATTGAAATCACCAAACGGTAACCTGTCGTTGTCGTTTGCTGTGGAAGATGGAGGTGGGCCTACCTATTCCCTGCACTATAAAAATAAAACGGTTGTGAAACCCAGTAAATTGGGTTTTACGTTGACAGGGAATACACGCAAATCGGAGTTTGGCGGAGAAACGGATGCAGGTAAAACACAGGAGGAAAGTTTACTTGCAACCGGATTTAAGGTCATAGATCGTCAGGAGTCAACTTTTGACGAAACCTGGCAACCGGTGTGGGGCGAATCTAAGGATATCCGCAACCATTACAACGAGCTGGCGGTAACATTGCAACAGGATGACTCGAAACGAAAAATGGTGATCCGGTTTCGGCTTTACGACGAAGGGGTAGGTTTCCGCTATGAATTTCCGGAGCAACAGGATCTGGCCTATCTGGTCGTGAAAGAAGAAGAAACGGAATTCGCCATGACGGGCGACCATATGGCATTTTGGATTCCCGGAGATTATGATACGCAGGAGTATAATTATACCACTTCTCGATTGTCCGAAATACGTGATCTAATGCAGGAGGCTATTACACCTAATGCATCGCAGACCCCGTTTTCGCCAACGGGCGTACAAACGGCCTTGATGATGAAAACAGATGACGGCCTGTATATCAATATACATGAAGCGGCGTTGATTAATTTTGCCTGTATGCACTTGAATCTGGACGATAAAAATTTTGTCTTTAAATCTTGGTTGACACCGGATGCAAACGGTACGAAAGGTAATTTACAGACACCGGCACGTAGTCCGTGGAGAACCATTATGGTGAGTGATGATGCCCGTGATATTTTAGCGGCCAACCTAACGCTGAATCTGAATGAGCCCTCAAAGATCGAGGATACCTCATGGATTAAGCCGACGAAGTATGTCGGGGTGTGGTGGGAAATGATTACCGGAAAAAGCGAATGGTCATATACTTATGACTTACCAAGTGTGCATATTGGAAAAACCGATTATACGCAGGTAAAACCACACGGCAGACATGGTGCGACTACGGCGAACGTGAAGCGTTACGTCGATTTCGCAGCCGCGCATGGCTTTGATGGGGTACTCGTCGAAGGATGGAATATTGGTTGGGAAGATTGGTTTGGAAATGCGAAAGACTATGTCTTTGATTTTGTGACGCCTTATCCGGATTTTGATCTGGATGAAATACGTACGTATGCGAAGAGCAAAGGTGTGAAGATGATTATGCACCATGAAACTTCAGGTTCGATACGAAATTACGAACGGCACTTAGATCAAGCCTATCAATTCATGAGAGATAATGGTTATGATGCGGTGAAAACAGGTTATGTTGGCAATATTATTCCCCGTGGAGAATACCATTATAGCCAATGGATCAACAACCATTATCAGTATGCGTTGGAAAAGGCAGCGGAATATCAGATTATGATCAATGCACACGAAGCGGTACGCCCAACAGGATTGAGCCGGACTTGGCCGAACCTCATTGGAAATGAATCTGCCCGTGGCACCGAATATCAAGCATTCGGGGGAGACAGAAACCACCCGAATCACGTCACGATATTACCGTTCACCCGGCAGATAGGAGGGCCTATGGACTACACGCCGGGTATTTTTGAAATGGATATATCTAAGGTGAATCCGAATAACGACTCTTGGGTCAACAGTACATTGGCGAATCAGTTAGCGCTTTATGTAACCATGTACAGCCCCTTACAGATGGCAGCCGATCTGCCGGAAAACTACGAACGGTTTATGGATGCTTTCCAATTCATCAAAGATGTTGCCTTGGATTGGGATGAGAGTAAGTACCTAGAGGCTGAGCCGGGGGAGTACGTGACCGTAGCACGCAAGGCAAAAGGAACAAATACTTGGTTTGTTGGAAATGTAGCAGGAGAAAATGGCCATACCTCGGAGTTGGAATTCGGATTTCTAGATCCAGGAAAGAAATATACGGCAACGATATATGCCGATGCGAAAGATGCGCATTATAAGGATAATCCGCAAGCGTATACGATTTCAAAAAAATCGATTACACATAAGTCTAAGCTGAAATTGAGAAGTGCGCCGGGAGGAGGCTATGCTATTCATATTCAAGAAGTGGAGAGGTGATTTTTCAAGGTTTTGCCGTATGGAAGCGTCATGGCGAGGTACTTCTTTGAGTTGGCGTGGTAACGATGGATGCCGTCGCCGACCTCCGTTGCGGTATGGATGACATGGTTGCTGAAGGGCTTATCTAAACAATTATCACATATTTAAACGCTTTTTGTATTGTGATGGATTTTCTCCGGTCAGTTTTTTGAAAAGCCTATTGAAATAGGAAACATTTTCGAACCCTAACCGGAATGCAAGTTCCTGTATGCTATAATTTTCGATTAACATCATCAATTGTGCTTTTTCAATTTTTTTCTGATTGATGTATTTCCCTGGAGTACAATTGAGCTGTTTTTTGAATAATCTTATGAAATGATCTTTCGTTAAGAACGATATTTCTGCCAACTTATCAATATGAATGGGAGTATGGATGTTCGTATGTATATACTCGAGTACTCTTGACATACGCTCATCAACATTTGGTGTCTTCGGTGTTGCGTAAGCAAAAAACCGTGATAATAATTGCTGAATTATACCTCGGCTTTCCAACTCTAATGCTAGGGGTGTGTTGCCTTGCATCGCAATATTCTTTATTAATTCAGTCGAGTTATCGTAGGCGCCTGGATCGTAAAAAGATAATTCCCTTCCGGGATTGATCAAATATAGTCGTTCGACTAAATCTAAAAGTAAAGCGTCTCCCTCAATCTCTACAGGAAAGTTCATCTGATCAAAGATGCTGGATTTCTTCTCTAAAGTTTCATATATGTGGATGTAATAAAGATAAAACTCATTATCGCACTCATAACTATGTGGAGTATAGGAGGGTGTTAAATATAAATGTTGTGTGTTTAATGGATGTTTATTACCATCTCGGAGAAGCCAAGCATTCCCTCTTGTAACAACATGAATCCTGGTAAAGGGACTGTTTATGTTTTTCCAGTTCCAGTCGGCATGATGTTCAGCATAGCCAATATTTAATAAAATAAATTCAGATAGATGTTTTTCTTTTCGCAAGACTCCTCCTTTGTTTTTCTCCCTAATATTCTTAAGCTGGTTATATCGTAAAACTAATTGTATTTAATGGTTTATAATTAAACATTATTAAAGGTATATTTTTTATCTATTATTGTCAATATTATTGCGAATCAAAAGTCGATATAGTATATGTTTTTATCGATTCTTGTAAAGATTTTTTTTGTTTTAGTATATATCTTCGAAATATTATAAACCTATACAAAGGCAGATATTTCGAGGCTAAAATAGGAACTGAGAGTACGACGTGGCTATAAGACAAAACACACAAGAAAATAATAAAAATGGATATTATAACTCGCAAAATAGGCAACGTTCAAAAACAGCATCATCAAATCGTAAAAAGATATTGTCTGATACTAGATCTTATAGACGAGAAACATCTTATTAATGAATATATCAGCGCGCATAGCGAAAAAAATCATTGGAAGGAGATTAGGAGAGGACTTCGGGAGATAGGAATATTGGAAATGGAGATATATGTATATGGCAATAGGTTGGTTATGATCGTCGAAACTGGTTTGGATTTTGATTGGGAAGTAGCATTTTCAAAATTGGAAACATTACCCAGGCAGGTTGAATGGGAGACAAAGATGTCTTTTTTTCAACGTACAAAAGGGGAGAGACCAGACGAAAAATGGCTGATGATGGACAGGATATTTCATCTTTATGATTCAGAAGCATTATAATTGGACGTGTTAATTTTAAAGTCGATAATGTGCTAGTTTTTATCGATAACGTTGCCTCCTCGATATTTTAAATGAGCTAATTTTGATATTAGAGAATGAACCTTTTTTATAAGCCGAATGAGCTATCCCTGTTTTGGACGATCTCAGTTAGATTATAATAATTAAAATACAGTTATTATGGATAGAAGAACAGTAATTAAGATTTTAGGAGGAGCACTACCAGCACTTTATTTGCGTAAAAAGAGCTTTGGAATGGAAACCTGGGGGAAAGTTCCGTTTAAGCCAGATTGGTCGTCATTGGAGCAGTATCAGGTGCCGAGATGGTTTAGGGATGCTAAATTTGGTATATGGGCCCACTGGGGTCCTCAATGTCAGCCGGAGAGAGGGGACTGGTATGCTCGAGGTATGTATGAGGAAGGTTCTGATCAATATAAGTACCATATTAAAAAATATGGACATCCATCGGTTTTTGGATTTAAAGATGTCATCAATGAATGGAAAGCCGAAAAGTGGGACCCGGAAGCTCTTATGGATTTATATAAAAGCACGGGTGCACAATATTTTATGGCGCTAGCTAATCATCATGACAACTTGGACCTTTTCAAAAGCCAACATCATAAGTGGAATAGCACGAATGTCGGCCCGAAGAAAGATTTGGTACGTGGATGGGCAAAGGCCGCGAAAAAACGAGGATTGAAGTTTGGTGTAAGTGTTCACGCGGCACATGCTTGGACATGGTATGAGACAGCTCAACGTGCTGATCAGAACGGACCGCTCAAAGATGTTCACTACGACGGTAAGCTGACCAAAGCGGACGGCGAGGGAAAGTGGTGGCAGGGATACGATCCGCAGGAATTATATGCGCAGAATCACCCATTGAGCAAGGGGAGTGAGGAGGGGCATACCATACACGGGCAATGGCATTGGGATGTGGATTCTGGCGTTAATATTCCCGCCGAGTCTTATTGTGAGAATTTTAAAGACAGGACATTGGAACTGATAAATAACTACCATCCCGATGTCGTATATTTTGATGATACAGCCCTACCACTCTGGCCAATTAGCAATGTAGGCTTGGAAATTGCAGCTCACTACTATAATAAGAGTGCGAGGGAAAATAAAGGGAAGGCAGAAGTAGTGATAAATGGTAAAATCCTGAACGAACAACAGCGTAAATGTATGGTGTGGGATATTGAGCGAGGGCAGAGTGATAAAATCGAACCAGAGCCTTGGCAAACCTGTACCTGTATCGGAGCATGGCACTACGATCGCCGGATTTATGATAATAACCACTATAAATCAGCTAAAACCGTTATACACATGCTTGTGGACGTAGTCAGTAAGAATGGGAATTTATTGCTAAGTGTTCCGCTGCGAGGAGATGGATCATTAGATGATAAAGCAAGAGCTGTAGTAGAAGGTATTGCCGACTGGATGAAAATCAACGCAGAATCTATAATAGGAACCCGGCCATGGCGTGTCTTTGGAGAAGGCCCGGCGCAAGAAGATGCACCGGAACTACATGCACAAGGCTTTAATGAAGGGAGAGGTAAGCCATTCACCAGTGATGACATTCGGTTTACCCAGAAAGGGAATACGTTGTATGCTATCATCATGGGCGTTTCTGATAAAAAATCTTTTAGGATCTCGTCTCTTGGTAAAGAAAAGGCTAATCAAAAGGTTGTAAATAAAGTTGAAATATTGGGCCATAATGGAGATGTGAAATATAAGCAGAATAATGAAGGACTTCATGTATTCATCCCCGAAGGGGTGGTTCAACATAATATTGCTACAGTCTTAAAAATTACCTAAATAGAATGATTCCCGATTAATTGCAGATAAGCATCATACCTAAATTTTACAGAGTCAGTTCATAGTCGCTCCTGTGTAGACGCTATGAGCACACTGACGGTAAAACTTTAACAACTAAAATAACAATCATACAAAAAGATCAATCCACTTCCGATTCCTGTTAATAACGATCTCTGTTATAATACTTCCCGTAACTTAGCATTCAGCTCCTCACCACGTATATTTCGAGCAACAATAATCCCTTCTGGATCAACGAGAATATTCTGTGGAATCGCACGTACACCATATAGTGTCCCCGCTGCATTCTGCCAAGACTGTAGATCAGAGATATGTTTCCAAGTTAACTTTTCTTTTTCAATGGCAGCAACCCAATCTTCAAGTTTGCGATCAAAAGAAACACCGAGGATCTCAAAATTTTTATTCTTAAATTCCGCATATGTCTTCACGAGGTTAGGGTTTTCTCTACGGCAATCCGGACACCAAGAAGCCCAGAATTCGATTAGTACATATTTGCCTCGAAGATCCGAAAGAGAAAAAGGTTCGCCTTCAGGAGTAAGCTGAGTGATAGCTGGGGCTTTTTTGCCTATCGACGAGTTCTCTAGACGTTTCAGGTAGTAATTAAACTGTTTACCCTGTTCCGATTTCCGTACAGATTTGTCCATGCCTTTGAATAACATACGGAGCTCTTTGTAGTCTGGATTATACCCACCTACTCGCTGTATCGTTTTCAGTGTTTCAACACTGGAGGGATTGGCTTTGACCTGTGCTATAAGCTCTTCTTTGCTTTCTTTAATCTGGGCGAAAAGAAGGGTTGGTATGGTGAATAGGAGTAACGCTATATATTTTTTCATTTTCATCTTTTTTATTTCTCCAAAGATAAAGAATTTCTATTTTCTGGAAGGTATCTCCGGTCAGTAAATTGAACGTAGAGGAGTCTCGGATTTGAGAGCGAAATAAACCACGTAGTGCTCATGAATGCCTTAGAAAGCATACGATTATGAATAATTCTTTTTTTTGTATTTAAAAATGAATTTATTTAGGTTTGTTTTGCATAGAATCAATCTAAATAAAATGGAGAATAGTTGTGCACTTACGGTTACACAATACGCCTTTCAACATCAATATATTAAAGGGAGTGCGCTATTTTCTTATAAAACAGAAAAAGCGTGTTATATTAATATCCTCTCCCATAATGGCTCGCGAATAGTTCATTATACATTGTCCCATAGCGCTTGCATTTTACCGGAAGGACATAATGTTATTCACTATGTCGATGCGTACAGTACTATTGAAATACGAAGCGAAGATGCATGTAATCATCTGGTTGTTGTATTGATTATGCCCGAAAGTCTTCACTTTTTTCACGACAAATATCAGCAAGAGTCGGTGAGGTTTGCAAAGGGTTTTGTAACGAAGAGTGATACGCGCTTTCGACTTTTATTTGAGCAGCTCCATTCGTTGTCAGAGACAGATTTGCTTTACCAGATGCGTTCGGAGTTGATTATTTTGGAAATTATATTTCATCAAATACAATCGCTGGCAGTAGAAAACAAAAATACACAGCATGTAATTGTGATGAAAGGTCATTATGAGAAAATCTTACTTGCCAAAGAGATTATCGAAGAAGATCTTTCTAAGAATCATAGTATTCCCGAGTTAGCCAAACAGGTGGGGACAAATGTGCAGTATCTAAAAAAATACTTTAAGCAGTATTTTGGGAAAACGGTAATGAATTATATCACCGAGAAAAAAATGGAACATGCCAAGGAACTTATTCTCACGGGAAACCACTTAGTCTCCGATGTGGCTCGAATGACGGGGTATAAGCATTCTACTCATTTCACCACCGCTTTTAAAAAACATTTTGGCTTTATCCCCAATTCCTTAAAATACAGTTTCCTGATCCAGCAGGGCGCTGAAGTTTTAATGGAATTGGGGTATATTTTTTAATCAAATCTCCATCTTACAAAGGCTTCGATAGCTTCGTAGTCTGCCAATCCGAGTTTATGATATAGCTCTGCCGTTTCACTGGTACGATCCTCCGCACGTACCCAGAATTCACGTGGGTCATCCCCCGGAAACACCGGTACATCTTTTTGTGATTGGTGCTTGAAGATAGCGAGACGCTTGCGTTTCACTTCTTGTGGAGAAAGCGGAACTGCCATTTCAATTTCATGAATCGGATATTCATGCCAAGCTCCTCGATACAGCCATAACCAGCAATCTTTCGTCCATTCCTCTGTTTTTGATAGGCGTTTCAAAGCTTCGAATATAATATCAAAACATACTCTATGTGTCCCATGTGGATCTGCAAAATCACCTGCAGCAAATACCTGATGCGGTTTTACTGCCTGGAGTAATTCCATCGTTTGCTGGATATCGTCTTCATAGGAAACTTCCTTAGAAAATTTACCCCGATCATAAAAGGGTAAATCTTGGAAATGAATGTTACTGTCTGGAAGCCCAACATAACGTGCTCCCGCAATAGCTTCTCCTTTACGGATCAGCGCCTTAATTGTACGAATAATTTCCGGATCAACCTGATTAGGCTGTTTTGTTTTGAAGAATTCTTTCGCTTCGTTGTAGATATTTGTTGTAACGCCATTGTCGTCATCAATTGCAACGGCAAAATCTTGAACAAATTCCAAATACCGCAAAACATCATCGTCCCAAACAGCCGTGTTGCCTGAAGTTTGATAAGCAACATGTACATTATGCCCTTGGTCAGCTAAACGGATGAATGTTCCGCCCATAGAAATAACATCGTCATCGGGATGAGGAGAGAACAGGATAACATTTTTTCGTCCCGGTTCCGCTCGCTCCGGTCTATTCGTATCATCTACGTTGGGTTTTCCTCCTGGCCAGCCAGTGATCGTACGCTGCAGTTCATTGAAAATCTTAATATTGATACTGTATGCCGGTCCTTTCTCCGTAACCAATTGGGCCATACCGTTATTGTTATAATCGTCATCGGTTAACTTTAAAATGGCTTTATTCAATTTCAAAGATAGCCACACCACCGCTTTCTTTATCAACGTATCCGTCCAGGCAACCTCGTGTGCTAACCAAGGCAGGTCGAATCGCGTCAATTGTGAAGCAGCATCCGTGTCCAATATAAATTCTACCGAATCAGAAAGTTGAAGATACGTTGCCGGAATGTCGGATGATATTTCTCCTTCCACCGCTTTTTTAACGATCTCCGCTTTTTTCTCATTCCAAGCCATAAGCACAATCTCTTTTGCTTTGAAGATGGTGCCAACGCCCATCGTTAACGCTTTGGTAGGGACGTTTTCTTTACCTCCAAAATCACGGGAAGCGTCTCGACGTGTTAGATCGTCCAACACGACCAAACGGGTACCTGAGTTTGGTGCTGATCCGGGCTCGTTAAATCCGATATGTCCCGTCCGCCCGATACCTAGCAACTGGATATCGATGCCTCCCAAATTGGATATCTTCTGCTCATATGCTTCACAATAGGCATGTATACCTTCTTCTGGTAATGTTCCATCGGGAATATTGATGTTCTCTTCAGGAATATCAATATGGTCGAACAAATTTTTGTTCATGAAGGTCACATAACTTTGGGGAGCATCAGGTTTCATGGGGTAATACTCGTCCAAATTGAATGTGACAACATTTTTAAAGCTTAATCCCTCTTCTGTATGAAGACGGACTAATTCTTTATACACTTTAACAGGTGTAGCACCGGTAGCCAGACCTAGTACCGCCGTTTCGCCGTTTTCCTGTTTTTTTTTAATGATGCTAGCTATACGATTAGCAACATCCACCGAGGCCTCGTTTTGGTTAGCATATACCTTTACCGGTACGCGTTCAAAACGAGTCTCCTCCAATAAGTTTAATCTTGCCATGGAATGAGAAATAATTTTTATTGTTTACAACCTGAATAACAAATTTAAACATAAAACCTTTCTAAACCGAACAAAATAGGCAAAATCATGCAAAAAAAAGCATAAATAAGGAGCGCAATCGGTTGTTTTGAGGGACTACTTTGTCATGGCGTCGTTGTGTTCTCCGCTGACGACGGGGTTCCTACACATCTTGCGGGGGTATAGATGTTGTTGTTGGTCGGTGAAGCGTGCAGGAGTATGGTCTTCAGGCTGCGGTTGGGGATAATGGGCGTTGTTTTACGCCTACTTGTCTGTGGGTATGGGTGCATAAAGCGTTATGTTGGGTTATCTTCGCCTGCATTTGGAGGGCTAATGGACCGGCTTGCCCTGCTGTGGAATAAAGTGGTATGCATAAGCGTGCCGGTAGGGGTTCCCGCCAGCGTTGTCGGTCGACAAGTTTGTATAGAAGGGGAGAATGTCTATTCCTAGAATAGCTTGACACTTTTTCGGTAAAAAAGAGGAAAAAGATGTCAAAATCAACAGGAGGAAAACAGAAAGAGATTTTACTGAAGGACCGCTTCAGTGATGACAGTTCCAGCCAGC
>NZ_JACOIK010000008.1 GCF_014692515.1 Sphingobacterium micropteri
CCACCGAACCTCTAACAACGCTCAGATCCACCGCCATTATCTTAAATGAATCATCAAACTTTCTATGCATCTCTACAAATTTAAAATTACTTATTAAATCTGTCTCGCACTAAAGGTAGCAACTCCACTGTTTGACCTGTGCATAACCTAAGACACTTGTCAATAAAAAAACGAGTAGCAATATATTTCTGTTCATTTTTGTTGATTTATAGATTGGATGTCAGTCATATCCTGTATTCTGTAAACAGGCAGTTTTCTTTTGGCTGGTGCTATCTGTATTCCGTACCGTGAGAGCATCTGCTCCATTTTAGTAGGATCGTTAAGATCTGCTAGGGAAAATTCGTCCTTTACCAACATTTTGCCTGTGGTTTCATTTATGTAAATGGGGCTTGCAACGCCCGCTATCTTATTGTTGTACCTGTCCAGCAAATCGGCCAACGTTATCATCTGCTTCTCCGGCTGTACCAAACTGTCTATGCTGAGCTTTTCGGATGACTCCCGGATTATCCAGCAGTCCATTTCAATAGAATCCCATTTCCCGCACAGCCCGAGATCAAGATTGAGCGACCGGACGATATAGTCGTTTGTGCGGCTATCGGTATAATCTTTCGGCGCAATAAGTTGATAGCAAACGATGTTATCCGGGGCTTTCCCGGAATTGCCGGCAAACAGCTTCGGCCGACCGGTGTCTACTGTGATCCTGTTGGTCGGTAATCCGAGTGACTGCGCATAGAGCCGTATGAGCGGATAGTTACTGAAGGTGATCCACTGCCTATTGTCCGTTACTAAACGGGAAGCCATTGTCCCGACCCCGTCCAGTCGTTTACTTAACGTATGCGAGACGGTCCACACATCCGCCTCCAAAGTGAATGGAGTAAGCGGTTTTCGATAGTCATACGCTATCATATCTGCCTTTTTCTCCATGTCCACCGTTTCCCCTCTTAAAACTGCGGCAATATCTGTTAAAATATTCTGCGGATGTCCGGTTATTGCTTTGACCATTCCATCTGCTATCCATACCTGGTGGGGTACCATACGGTGTGGAAAGAAGCGTTTAAGTGATTCGTTTGATTGCGTATGGATAGAAGGCAGGTTTAGTTTCCGTTTATCCAGAAATGACTTTGCGACGGAAGCTTCCTCATAAGTAGCGGGTAGTATCGCTAGATCATCGCCGGAAACAGCGCTGGCACTATCCAGCTGGGTTAATGATTTAACGCAGGGTACACACCAGGTCGCCCAGAAATCCAGAATAATCAGTTTTTTATCCTGATAGTCGTTTAGGGTAATCGTATCCTTTCCGGTAGCGTGATTCACAACCTGTAAAGGCAAGTTCCAGAGCTGTTTGGGGATTGTATCCCCTATTTCCAGTGGCTTAATCTCGGTTTGCCTTTCGGCAGCCCGCGTTTCCGCGGACTGCGCCCAGGCTGTTGATAGATTAAACAACATGAAACATAAGAATCCCAGATGAAGGATTCTTATGTTCTTCAAGACCAAAAACGAAAATAATCTTCTTGAAAACCAAAGTAGTCCGTAAGAAAAGACTACTTTGTTCTTCGTTGCCTTAAAAAACAAACTCTTCGATAAAAACCAAATCAATCCCATGACAAAAGGAATTGATCTGTTCTCTGTCCCTTGATAGAATAAGTGTGGAAATTTTATTAATAGGCTTAAGAACGTCTCCTTATACATAGACGCTTGCTTTTCCCATAAGGTTGCATCAATACTTTTATGATTATTGCTATTGGTCATAATTTAACGGTTTAGTTTTTGTTCGAAATCACGAAGCCCTAGCATTGTATAAAGGATTTCACTATAGAATTTTTCCTCTTCGTTCTTTTCGGGAACTTCCTCAACAGGTATCTGTATATCTTCGGGCATTATTTTTTCTTGGTGAACTATATAATACGCCATAAACAAGGCCATTACATCTCGTGAAAACTGTTCCATCTCCTCCTCATTAAGTTCCTCTTGGAGTTCGGTTTCACCCTTGTAAGATAAAAACAGGTTTAGGACATGCAGCCGGCTATAATTAACCCCATATTTAATCCAGAAAGCCTGTATTACTTCTAGGGGGTCATAATTTTCTACTGTAATTTCCCGAACATTTAAAAGCAAGGGCAGATATCTAGCGTCCATATATAACCTCCTTTGCCCTCGTAAGCGTTGATCGCTTTTGTTTCTTAGGTAGGGTTGCGATCAATCGCATCTCTACAACAGGTAAGTACAGTCCTCTCCCCTTGTAAAAATTCTTCATTTTTTAAAAGTTGTGTAGGATGTAGCCTGGAGATTTTGTTCTTTCCTATTCTTCGTTATTTCTCCTTTGCGGCTAAATCTAGCTTAGGCCACACGCAGTTAATAAAATATTGTTGGAAATGATGCGAACGATACTGGATTTCATATTTGGTTTTATGATTCGGTTTTGCATTGTCGCACCTGTGAAAAAGCCAAAATGGCACACGCAACCACCTAGTCGGGTGGAGAAATAAGATTCTTGTAGAGCAGCTTATAAAAAAGAAAAACACCAAATACATTACAATTCTGCAATGCTATCCGGTGTTTAATTTTTTTAATTGATTTTTCCATAATTCGTAATTTTCAACGAACTAGCAGCAATCAATAAAAATGGGTTGATCACTTGCTGTCACCGCAAGGAAGGCTCTGGCGGAGCCTTCTGAAATATCGTCTAGGCCCAATATTCACGTAACACGATGCTTTAAGCAAGCGCCAACCCTATCCTAGAAAAATTTTCTAAAGATACGGAATTGACGCATCACTCACACCCGTGTTACTATTAAAAATCGCCAGATTTCCTTACGAGCGTTCGTTTTATTGTCTAATTCTTTACTTTATCTTATATAATTTTAAATTTTACTCCGATAAAAACTTTTATTGTCTGACAAAACAAACATAAAAATTATAATCTAAAAAAGAGAATTTATTTGCACTTTTTTAGATCATTTATATTATGAATTTGCCGCATGAAGAAATTCAATGCGGAAATAACAAGGAAAAACATATTGATGCTGATTCGTTATAGTGGTATAACATTAGAGGAATTCGGTAATATAATCGGAGTATCAAAGAGGTGGATGCAGTATTTGAAAAAAGGCAGATATGATTTCGACATCTCTGCAATTGAAAAAGCCAGTATCTTTTTCAACGTGTCCTTTGGAAGACTAACAACAACATTAATCGCTCCTCCAGATGATTACCGTAGAACCTTGCAGTTACATCACAAAAATAATACAGAATACAGTAAAATATTATCAGAAAACCCATCGATTCCGTATACCATTGAATTCATTCTCATGAAAGACAGCGAATTTACAACCAATCCCAATATGGAAATTAAGGATGTAAGGAGAATTTTAAAAAACTATAATCTTGTCTATAAAGGCAGTAGTTTATCAACTGAACTTCAAAAATCTGAGTTCGTAGAATGTTGGCCTCATTCAACGAAAAAGAATACGAACATATATAGGAAGAGATAAGAATGACCGATTTCTATTCTCGAATTAGACATATTATCCGTGAAGTTCGTTTCCCCTAGTGGTTAATGAGAAACAATAAAGTTGGTTTAAAGCTATAACCTCTCAATACCATTGTCTTGGAGTATCATTAGGTATCACCCATACTAGAGGTTTTACTTCCCCATGGCTCCCCCCTTTTTCATTTGACCTATATATCAATGCCATTTTAGAACAGTTATAGTGATTGCCGAGGGAGTCTATATAGTTGAAACAAAGATATTTACAGGCGATTTATATTAATAACTTGAATGTGCAATTATTATGTATATTTGAAAGTTAGCAGATATTCTCAGAAGACACAAAAACTACTTGACAAAACAGACTGATGAAACTTAATATCCCAGCAGAGGAGGCAAAAAAAATTCTACAAAGCAGACTTTCTGAAATCGATGCTTTTGATTTTAATTCGAAAGCTTGGAAAGATAGGACAGTTTTGGACCTAAGAGAAATATTCCCACTTGGTTCAACACAATGGTTACAAGTTAGCCACATAAATTTCGACACATTTGTCACATCAGAAAAATGGAGAGTTTTGTCCGAAGGAAAAACTATAGCTAAGAAACTTATATCCTCTTACATCGATTTTATTAATGATTATTCAAAAATTGCAGTCGTTAAAAAAACGATTTCAGAAAAAGACTTTGAACAAAAATATTATGACCTTTTAAAAGAGTGGAATGATTTAGTTCCGGGATATAATGACTTAGTAAAAAAGTATGACTCACATCTTGATACTACTGAAGGGCTATTAAAGGATATAGAAAATCGTGACGAAGAAATTGAACGAATAAAAAGGGAAACTATTCAGTTAGACAATGTTTCGTTAAAAAAATTGTGGATAGCATTAACAAACCTGCCAACTGGACAAATTATAGGTACTCTCACGTCCTTAAGTGCTTTATTAGTTGGAGCGTTTACTCTTGGAACACTTTATGAACGGACAAGCGCTAATAATGAATTGTTTGACTTAAGAAATTCAAATAAAGAAATTCAATTACGATACGATAATTTAAAATCAAGCTATGACAGCGTACGGTCGACAACTCATTATACAATCGACAGCCTTAATAATAGGTTAACAAAATCAAGCAAGACAGGCAAGTAAAATCTAATAGCACATCTGCTAACACAGGTTTTGCGTCTGGCGGGCTGACGTGCAAACTTGGAACTCTGTGCTTCTATTAAACATTAGTAATAAATTGAGGCTTTGTACTCCGAAACCCGCCCGAACACAAAGCTCTAAAACGTTAGGTGTAAGCTTTTAATAACATGGGTGCTACAAGAGAAAATTACGAAAATCTATTGACCTTATTTGAAAAGGTTTGCAGGACTGTGCCCAATAGCAATGGTATATTAGACAATATAAAAAAGGAAATTTCTATTGCAATAAAAAAAATCAAACAATTTCATTTGTTTGACTTGAGATTTTCGGACGAGTTCTTTCTAGTTCTTGAATCACCAACAACTGACTTTAATGAAGCACAAAGAATTCTCACCAAAGAATTATATGTCTGCTTAGGAGAACTTTTATACACTTTTGAGACTGCTAATCCCAGAATAGAATATTCAAAAATCCTTGAACTAAGCAGGATTGAATTGCCATTTGAAATATGTTCAAATTGGAATTTAGCGGAAAAGGATAATGGGCAATTTTCAATGGATACTCTCTTTTTTAGTTTAAATAAAAGATGGTTGAATTTAAAAACGGAAGCTGAGTACCTAGCATATCGAAAGAAACTTCAAGAAGAAAAAATTGAGAAAATAAAAAAGACAAAAGATGCGCCTATTTCTAAGCGACAATTTGAAGACATAAAGGAATATTTTGAGAGAAGGATTAACGAATATAGAGATTTTATACAAAAACAGTATCCCGAAATAACAGATGAATTTACTGCATTTAATTCCAGTATTCGAGTTTACATAATCCCACAAAAAAAATCTGATAGCGACATAATAAATCAAGTTAATATCTACAAGAATTACGACAACAATAAGGTGTTTATCTATCCTGATTACATTGACTTTGCTTCTCGATTTTCAAACCTTGAAGAAATTGAAAGGAAAATTGATGCTGGCTATATGGGCTTATTTAATGAATCTGATATTGATAAATATGGGCATCACTTTTCCAAAAAAGATATATTTCAAGAGTTGCATCAGATATTTATAAAAAAGGCCAATTTCAATGACTTACGTGACTATCTAGTTTATTTATTAAGAGGTCAAAAAACTAGAGTATACTTTTCTGATGATGACAAAATATTAAAAATTGACAAAGGAAAGGATACGAAATGCAAACTCTTTTTTGATTCAATTCCGAATTTGGAACTCTTGAAACAGCAACTAAAGAAAGAGACGGAAGGTAATTATGAATATGTTGCATTCAAAGTGCGGCCCGACAAAGAAACAATAAATTATTTAGAAGAAAATTCAATAGAATTTTTCATTTTGGAGTACCTGGGGCGTGAACAAGTAAATATAGATAATGGAGAAATGGTTCATTGGTTTATTAAAGATAGAATCAAAAACATATCTTATAAGACAACAAATGACGACTATTCCACAGGGGATAATTTATTAAAACGACTTGAGAACTGTCCTCATGGAACCAATGGTTGGTTGGAGTATGAAAATCTTTGCACTGAAATCTTTAGCTTTCTTTTTAAAGACGATTTTCGCAACTACACTTACCGTACTCAATCATATACTCACGACAACATTTTTAGACGAGATTTAATAATCAATAATAACTATGTTGACTCAACTGGAATTTGGGCACAGGTTAAGTCAGATTTCAGCTGCAACCTAATAGTAATTGATTTTAAAAACTATTCCAGTCCGTTGGAACAAAATGAATTTTATCTACCATCTAAGTATCTTAACTTAGTGATTGGTAAATTCGGAATAATATTCTCACGTAAAGGACTTGGCAACTCTGCGAAAATATTACAAAGGAGAATGTTTAATCGCGATAAAGAGCTAATACTTTGTCTGGATGATACTGACTTAAAAGAAATGATAAGAGAAAAAATGCTTGGACAAGATCCAACTTATAGATTGGAGAATCAAAAATTCTTAATGTATGAATTGGAATAAGCCTATAAATTACTGCCAAAATGGTTCTTGACGGCTGTCCACGATATATAGCAAGGTAAGTTGTTCGTCGCTAAGAGTGAGCTCAACTTTCTTACCTGAGCTACGCGAACATTTTTATCAAAAGAACTTGGTTTATACATATTTGGAAAAGACGCGATCAAGTCGATTATTTTCTCTGTTTCCTTAACAAAATCTTCCACGACTGCTTCGCCCCAATTCTCCCGTATAAATTCAACTAAAACCTTGAATGTGTACTCAAAGGTTTCTGTATATTGAATTTTTAATGCCATATAAATGTCGCCCCAATATAGCTTTGAGTCCTTTGTAGTCTTTCACACGTCCGGCTCATTACTTTTCCGCAGACGAAGCCTATTCTTTTCATATGGGAATTACTCAAAGATTAACGAACAAGAGCTAAACGAATTAACTGAAAAAGGCGTCAACTTGATTCTTCTTAAACAAAGACCCATAGTGACGGAAGCCGGATGTATACATCTCATAAATGGCAAGACGTATCATATTCATTAGGTCGTTCACTAGGTTTGCAGGGGTGGGAAATCTAAAAATGAACCGGTCATGGGCATGTGTTTCCGAAAGTGTACAGACGTTGCATGCAATGTTTCGATAGAAGGATTTCATGTCTGAAATATCACATCCAACAACCGACATTTGGCAAATTTGAGTATTAGACATACTTTGGGCGGACATATTTGCGAAATTCCGATTAAAAAAAGGATTAAAAAACCCTAACTGGAGATGTTTATTATATTGCTGAAAAAATTATTTATTTTCGCAAATATCTATCGGGAAAACAAACCTGGATATATTTTCGTAAACATATCTTCAGAACACTTCTTTATTTCTTGAACATTATTTTTGTTATTTATAAGAAGGTAGGTACTGGTATTTTTATCTGGGAAATGTGAGTATGTCTTCGGTCCAAAAAAATCTATAAATGCCTGCGCGTATATCCTAAATCTCTTTGTCAACCTTAATTCTTCCTTGTAGTCACCAAGTGCATCACTAGTTCGAGAAGCCAAAAATCCAATATTTGCAAAAGGATCTCTATTTACTATATCAAAAATAATATGCATACAAGTGGCTATGATACGGTTAGCTTTATGCTGCTCAGTCAAAATGTTATATTTATATTTATGCTGTTTTAATACTTTGGGATAGTACTTTATAGCATAGATGTTATAGTCATATAATTCTGCCTCGACGATATAGATATATTTTTTTTCAGTAATATCGTCAAGTTGAAATACATACTTGATTATTTGCTTTATAAAAGGCCTTGTCATATCACAGGAAACCGATGCCTTCCGGAATTTGTAAGGTTTATCAAGCATTAATTATGGGTATACATAAGAGTAGGAAGATCTCCTATTCTTTTTAATATACTTGGGTTGCAATTTTGTAAACTTAATTTTAACCACAGGATATAGCTCAAAAGATTTCTCCAACGAAGGTTTCTGATGATCTTGTGTTAATATCAGATTGTTATTTCCCCCAAACTGACAGTTTAGATTATCGAATAACTTTCCCATTTTTGTATACCGTTAATTGTATGTATTTATACTTCTATTTTTACACTTATTAAACTCTACTTACCAACGAAATGTTTAAAAGTATCATTAAATAAATTATACACTCCTCACATCTTTTTCTATCTTTGCGTCCTTTTTGAGCGCTTGTTCAAGCAATATTACTAATACTTGTACGACAATTGCAAATTTGTTTTACTTTTATTTTTACCTTAAAAACTGCAAAAACAGGCATATATCTATGTATAATTAATATATAATGCGCATATAAAATGCATCACAATACAATATTTTATATTAAACATAGTGAACGCGTGGTTAACATTATTTTAATTGATTGTAGGGCTTTGTTTCAAGTGTAACAAATATGGCGACATTTAGTGGATTGTAACGAAATGTAACAAGAAATATGACGTGGCACAAATCTCTGTAACGAAATCCATTTTTACTATCTTTGTTCATGAAAATCTAAACCTATGGATGTTAAATACCAAGTTTTTATTAGTTCTACCTATAATGATCTAAAAGAAGAGCGTCAAGAAGTTATCAAGGTCGTTCTTCAGATGGGACATATTCCTGTCAGTATGGAATTTTTTTCAGCAGCTGATGAAGACCAATGGTCTTTAATTAAAGGACTTTTGGATGAATGCGATTATTATGTGGTGATCATAGGAGGTATTTATGGCTCAATTGAAGAAAAGAGTGGCAAAAGTTATACGCAACTAGAATATGAGTACGCAGTAGAGAAAGGAATTCCAGTAATTGGTATTCTGAACAGAGACGTTAACAGATTGTCTGCCGAAAAACGTGAACGTAAAAAGGTCAACCAAGAAAAACTAGCTGGTTTTTCCGAATTAGTTAAAAGGAAAATGTGTCAGTTTTGGTCGACTCCATCTGATTTGGCAAGCAATGTGGCCACCAGCTTACATAAATTAATGAACAAAAACCCACGATTAGGCTGGACGCGTGTATTACCTAAAGAGCATCCTATTGAAGAAATAGTACAAACCGTAAATGTAGATATACCAAAACCCAAGAATGTGGTTTCAAATGGAATTCTCACTGAAAGGGATATTCGAAAAGTGCTAAAAAAGGGTTTGTTTGACTTTGGATCTTTTATAGATATCTATTTTATAATAGAAGGTTTGTATAGTCATTCCAATACAGAAACAAAACTGCCTAATAGTCAGTTGGAGTGGATACGAAAAAATGAAATACCTGCACATCTTCAGCAGGTGAAAGAAATCTGGACACGATCATATAGATGTATTTATACGTTTATCAACATTAGAGATCTTGCTCAAAAGCGGGGAGTTCCACAGGATGTAATTTCAATCGGTAATATATTTATAAGCTATATTTATTATGTTCTTACTGAGGTCTGGGGCGATGTGCCATACTTCAATAACAAACCAGAATTAGAGATGGCTCCGAAGGGAAGCAGCAATGTAAAAGAAATTAGAACGCTGTCTCTAGCTAATTTGCAATCCGTGCTACATGACAGCACACTTTCGACCCAGCATGTTGATCTGGCGGTTGGCGTTGCTGTCCGATGGGAACTGCAAGCAAAAAACTATTCCAAAGCTAAAGAGTATATCGACAAGCTTATTAATAGAGATAGATATAAGCTAGCTCCTGTCCATGAGATTTTTAGTACTGATGTGGAATCAATTGGTTATTTCGATACCGATCAGGAGGGCAGTCAATTTCATAACCCGGTATTCAGGGTATTATGTAAAAAAGGGAGATTCGTCCATTACCTTCGTTATACTGAAGTATTGCTTATGGCGACTGAAATTTATTTTCATCTGTCAGATCATCAAAAGGCACTATACTATATAAATTTGGTTAGGATTAGAAATAATCAGCCTCAGCTGAAAGAGACAGGAAATAACTTTATTGCTACTCTGCTGGATGACTGGAAAGCAAACCTAGGTATGGAAGGTTCGTATTTTTCTGCTCTCAAAAGGAATGGATATGCTGAAAAAGTTCTTGGAATTCCGGCATTTAAATCGGTGCTTCCGATACCTGCACAGGAAATAGCCCTAAATCCGAATATGCAGCAAAACGAAGGATATTAAGGAAACCAATGCGACAAAAATACTACTAAAGTTTCGATACTCGGAATATTCAACTACCGATATCCCACAAGCTTCTGCTTTATGGTCCTTCAGGATGTGGCAAGACCCTAGCATCATATGTGATCCCGGGAGAGTTACAGAAAATGATGATCGTCGGCAATTTGGGTGCTATTGTTTCGTCTAAAGTCGGTGAGACCAGTAAAAACTAGGCTAAGATATTCCGCAAGGCGGCACAGGAGGACTGTATCATTTTTATCGATGAGTTTGACTCATTGGGCAAGGTACGCGACTACAGCCAAGATCACGGAGAGATGAAGCGCGTGGTAAACTCTATCCTGCAACTCTTCGACTACCTGTCGCAAAGCAGTATGGTGATCTGCGCAACAAATCAAAAGGATATGTTGGACGAAGCATTGCTACGTCGATTTGACTTAGCCATTTCTTTGGAGCTACCCGACCAACAACAGATACACGAATTGATACGGTTGGTACTAAAAGAAGGAAAGTTTGCGTTTGACGGCAAAGTATCTATGAAAAAGTTAATCGAGCAGGCGCAGGGTCTCTCCTACTACAGTATACAGAAAACACTGATCAACGCCATTAAGCGTAGTCTTTTCGCATTGAAAGATTCACCGGCGATTAAGCCCAAGATCAATACGCAAATCTGGCAAGATCTACTGGTACAAGAAAAAGAAGCCTTAGCTACTACATAAGCTAAGGCTTTTTATTTATGCTTCGGCTTCGAGGTTCTGGTCGAGATCGGCTATATTATTGTTAATCACTTGGATGGCTAAAACGTCCTGTACGATTGTAGTTCAGGTTGTAAATTAACACAGGCGCTTCCTTTATCAGAAAGCGCCTGTGTTATATATTATTTTATGGCTAAAAAACTATTTCAGTTTTTCGACCTGTTCAACGGTGAGCCCCATACCTTTAGCTATATCTTCTACCGGAACGCCCATCTTTTTAAAATTTAATGCGGATTCCAGTTTCTCAGTCTCAGCTTTGGCACGCTCTTCCAAACGTCCTTGCTGCCTCCCCTGTTGTCTTTCCTGTTTCTTTACTATCTCTATAACACCCATATCGATTGTACCTCCTGTCAATTGAATGATCTCTTGATCAAATTTACTATTTATTTTCGGATTATTAATATACAAAAAATTTTTGAGAAAAATAAGGAAATTCGTGATGCGATCTTTATCGTAATTATGCCCGATCAATGTTTTCGCTATACTCAGCCTATCCTCACCCAATTCCTCATCTGGCA
Source organism: Sphingobacterium micropteri (assembly GCF_014692515.1). GTDB lineage: Bacteria > Bacteroidota > Bacteroidia > Sphingobacteriales > Sphingobacteriaceae > Sphingobacterium > Sphingobacterium micropteri. The sequence goes on from NZ_JACOIK010000008.1 coordinate 11,522, forward strand.
CCTTACCCTCCAGCAATGCTTTTTGGCATGCTAGGACGATAAAAGCAAAGATATTGTCCATAGCCAACAATTCTTCCTCACTATGATCAAAGATGTGGTAAGTGCGATACTGGAAACGGATCGACGTATCCAATACCTCGAGGTTGTACTCGCAGGGTTTAGGTTGGTCTCTATTACCTGTATAGACGGCAATAGTCGCTACAGATATATCGTACCTGTCCCAAATGCGATAGTTATACTGATAGATGCGTTTTGCAAACTCCGCATCCCGCCCACCCTCGATCTCCGTATTGAGCAGGATATATTTTTCTGTACCGTCTTTTACAAAGACCTTTGCCAGAAGATCGGCTACTCGTTTACCTTTCTTCCGCTCTCTGTCAGGCACAATCGCAAGCAGCTCTTTATCCATGAACTGTATGCTCTTGGAGAAATCAAATATATCGTCGGCGCTAGGATAGAGAAATCTTAAGAAATCAGCAAAGTTTTCTTCAAACGCTCCTTTGAGCAATTCATCGTTTTGCTTGGGTGGTTTTGATAGTTTCTTATTGGTCATAATAAATATGGGAGCATGTTATAATTGTTATTGGCTCAAATATAGCATTTCTTAAAATAAAATCGAACATGTTCGTTTGTAAGGTAAGTCCAAAACGCCACGCTGCTGCGATTCTATCGCTCAATAATAGCTCTTATCTCCTCCGCAAAAGCTTTATCAATATGGACAGCATTGAAACGCTCGATGAACCAATCTTCATAATTTGCTGGGCTCGCGATAATTTCCGTATTATTAATCATTCTATTGCCGGCCTCCACATCAGATGGGAAGGATAATATTTTATACATCAATTCATGTATTATCTACGTTTTATAATGATTAGTTATTTAAGTTTTTGACAGATATAAATACGATTTATTTTGACTTTAATTATTTTTGCCGTCATAAGATTTACTATATTTGCTTAACGACTAGCTGATTATGAATTTAGAACATTGCCGTTTGATATGAAAAAACTTGAAAATAAAAAAGACAGGGACAGTTTCCAAAATACAGTGGGTGATTATGGAAACGACCCATATTTTGTCAAAAAAGCAAATAAGTCGAAAGTTTTCTTAGAGAAACACGGTTCCCCCCAAGAACTCCTTGACAAGAAAAATAAGAATTCTAGCCTTGTTGGATAAAATAATTTATTAACAAATTAAAGGTGTTGCAACGTCCGTTTGCTGATATGTAGCATTTCGAAGACCTGTTCGCCTGACAGGTAGATTTCCGCTTGCGTGCGATCGATTGCATTTTCCCACCCACCGACCCTACGCAAAAATTCAATCGCTGTCGGGCTTTCCGCTCCTTTCCTTCAAGTAAACAAATGGCAGAAAATATTTATGTATTTTTGTTGCATAAGTAAGGAAGTTTTAGGAAAGCGTAAGGAACCAATACTACAAAAATGAACAGACCAACAATGAGATTTTTTTATCTATCCTTTTAATACTGACTTACAGCACGACATTTACTCAACAAACAACACACAATGATAGTATTTATACTATTCAAGATAGTGTGCTAATCCCTACAAAAAGTGGAATTGATATTTCTGCAATAATTGTTCGTAAGAAAACAAACACAACACCATTACCTGCAATCCTATTTTATACGACATATCATCAAGGAACAGGCGATGCGATATTTGGCAAAAGGTCAGCCGACAGAGATTATATCGGAATTGTAGCGTATGCTCGTGGAATAAGAACAGACATCAGCAATTATAAACCTTATGAAAACGAAAGAACGGATATTTACGACATTATTGATTGGATAAGTAAGCAACCTTGGTGCAACGGAAGTGTAGGAATGTTTGGAGGAAGCTATACAGGTTTTTCCCAATGGGCAACAGCTAAAAATATCCACCCTGCACTAAAAACAATCGTTCCACAAGTGGCAGTTATGCCCGGTTATGATACCCCAATGGAAAATAATGTACAGATGAATTTAGGGTTATATTGGTCACACGATAATATTTATAAAAAAGAGCCTATAAGAAGAAGTCTGCCTTTTGAATGGTTTGAAAACGGTATTGCCTTTAAAGAAATGGATAGTTTAGCAGGATATAAAAATCTTGTTTTCCAAAAATGGCTATCCCATCCTGATTATGATGACTATTGGAAAGATATGGTTCCCACACCCGAAGAATATACAAAAATCAACATACCAATTCTTACAACAACGGGTTATTATGACGGTTCTCAAATTGGAGCTATTCAATATTTTAAATTACATAACAAATACAATAAAAATGCAAACCATTATCTTGTCATTGGACCTTATGATCATTGGGGAGGACAACGCAAACCTGCCAAGAACTTAATGGGATATGAAATTGACAGCGTTGCTAATGTTAATATGATGGAACTAGCTTATGATTGGATTGATTTCATATTAAAAGGGAAAGCGAAACCCGAATTACTTAAAGACAAAGTAAATTATCAGGTTATGGGAACAAACGAATGGCAACATTCATCTACTTTGCAAGAAATGAATAACGACACATTAACTTTTTATTTATACAATAAAACGCTCACCCCCCAAAAACCTAAACCAAGAAAATTTGAAAATCAAACAGTAAATTTTAAAGACAGGGAAAATCAAAATAACTATTATACACCGGAAATAATTTTTGATACACTTGATGTAAGTAATGGGTTAATGTTCACATCAAAACCTTTTGAAAAGGAATTTTCAATTAATGGTTCGTTTATAGGAAACCTGTTTGCAACCATCAATAAAAAAGATATGGACATTTCTTTGGCATTATATGAACTAATGCCTAACGGTAAGTATTTCTTCCTTAGTCGATATGTTGGCAGGGCAAGCTATGCAAAAGACAATACTAAACGGCAACTGTTGCAACTCAATAAAAAAGAAAGTATTCCTTTTGCTAATACACGATTCGTTAGCAAGAAAATTAACAAAAACAGCCGTTTAGTGATTTTACTCAACATCAACAAACATCCATTTGAGATTATAAATTATGGTTCCGGTAAACCTGTAGTGGACGAAACAATTAAAGATGCTGACATACCATTACAAATAAAGTGGCACAATGATAGTTATATAAAAATCCCTGTTTGGACAGACTGACGACATACCCGTCTCTTTGCAGGATATCATTACGTTCTTTCTCGCATTTAGCGTGAAATAATTGGACTTTTTCTGAAATAGTTGTCAGGTATAATCAGTCGCGAGTGGCTTGTGCTCCTCGGCAAGAATGCCCGTACCGAAACCATCCGCAATAATACCGGAGGCACCACCGTCCAGTTGTTTATTCCGATTACCTGACACTCCGACAGTACGGATTGTAAACAGATAATCCCGTATCTAAAACCGACCATGCGCACATCACTTTATTGCAGTATCTTGTGCTATATCAAAAAAAGGGAATTCAGTATGAAATCGATTTACGTTATCTTGACCCTGGCAATTGCCTTATCTGCCTGTACCAGTACCCGCCGCCTTTCCAATAAATTTTCGGAGAAACCAGCGGTGATTTTTCGACAGTTTTCGGGAGCCATGTATGCGAACAGCCCCACACCCATCCCACCCAATCGGAGCACAACCTCTTTGTGGACAAACCTAGCACATTTTCGGCAAGAGAAACAAAATCTACCAGAGGTAGGCGATAACGCTGTCATACAACTAACTCTCGAAAAAAGTAATTCCCTGACGGTTACTGCCTTTCAGGACGAACAACAAATTGCCCGTTTTGATACCCCCGTCCGCAAACGTGGCAAGTACCTTATCCTCGAAAATAAAACCCGTACCATTCCTATCCCCGTCCTCTTTTTCAGTCTAGATGAACACAAAACCATCCTCGCTCCATTAGAAAATGGTTCCATTGGCTTCTACGGTTATGAATCCGAAACATTAATGATTCTGTTTATGGGCGCAAGCAAGAGTGGAAACTTCATCCATGAATATCGACCGATCGAACATATGTCATGCGTACACAAATAATCTATTTCGACAATAAAAGGAGCTCCAGACGTTTGTTAATAACCACATGCACGACATATATACTTATGATCATTTTACGCACGACTTGTATGCCCCGGAGCGTTTCACAATACCTCCAGCTAAGTTTCTTACTTGTTTGTCTACTATCCTGCGGAAATCCTTCCAAACAACAGGCGGACGAATCCCCGACAGATTCGGTCACGCTGGAACAAAACCAGCATCTAAGTGTCGAACAGGCTAGTTCGACACATCAGGATACCGAACTTCAAGCGCTCGTGCAGCAAAGTAAGCAAGTACTGGAAAAGCAATTAATCGAAGGGGCAACTATTTACAATGCTGACCACGAGCTGCAAAAAGATCCTTTTACGATGGTCGAGCTGAAAGCGTTTGCATTTGAGGCAAAAAACATCCTCTGGAACAACGGGCAGCTGGAGTGGGATAATGAAGATTTCGCTCATACGATCAAGGAAATATTTGGCGTAAGCATCCCTGTAGATAGCAGTACGGCATACATCTACGTCAACTTATTTGATCCCTGTTACTCCAAACCATCTTACCATAGAAACGACGGTATCGATCATCATGGACTGTTTATCATCAAGCCAGAGAATTTTATCAGTGACTTTTACTACCTTCCGGAAATCATCGATTACCGCAACGACTACCCCGAAATAGCGGAGAAAGAAGCCCGATTTCCAGATCGCTTTACAGGTGCAGCCAAAGCAACTAAAGTCCATATCGAAAAATGGATGGATCTGGAAAACCGCCATGACGAATACAGCCTCTCCAAACGACGCCAGCATAACCGTATTCGACTGTTATACCGCAACCGTTTTTTACTCGGCAAAGATAATAGCTGCCTAAATTGGCTGCTGCAAAATGACGCTTTTTTCATGGAGAGTCTCGTTAAAAAATTCGGTTGGACAAACAACGACAAACTATTGTATTGGGTCATTACCCAATCGCCTCTAGAGATTGGAAGACCTGATAATTTTGGAAGCCTTTTCTGGCGTAAAGACTGCAGCGGAAAAGTGAAAATTCATGCAAACACGTTTAAACTCTTGCAGAAGCATTATGCACCCGATGCGGAACCTAAAATCAGGCAGGTGCTGGGTCACATGGCCGAATATTTGGACTATATGATGGGAGGCGGAGCGTACAGCAAGCGTACCCGCCCCGATATTACCCGCGAGCAGCAACTCGAAATTGTGGCCAATATGGTCTACTTCGCCGAACAGTATAAGTATAAAAAACTAGATAATGGACTTCGCTGGTCCGACCTTCGTATGATGGGGCGTCTTCGTTATTACCTGTCGCTGACAGAAAATGCGCAGGAAAGTAAGATGCTGAAAGCACAGAACTATTTCGGCTTACCCAAATTCAAGGCCTGGTGGGATGCCGCCGATTACGACGAATACTATATCGATGGCGAATGGAACGGTCCTTGGGGTCGAGACAATGAGCCTCTTACAGAACAAGAATGGAGAAAGAAATGAGTACGATAAATAAAAAGCGTCCTGTTACTATCTTAAAGCGATTTTCGGCTATCGCTATAATATTATCCGTGGCCACATTTACCCAGATTTATTGGGCTATGGGACAATTTTCCGATCTCATGTCCAGTGCCGATCTGGAGCGAGGATTTATCGAGGACGCCCTTTACATGTCCTTGTTGACAGGGCTGCTTTTGGGTACGCTGTTTTTCTTCATCGTCCGTATCAGGAACAGATACATCAAATATGCCTTACAATGGGTCTTGCTGGCCGCTATCTGGTTCTTCTGGAACGATACCATATTCGTGGAGCGGGAAGCTTCGTGGAGTACCTATCTTTTTCACGAAGAAATGTATTATGTCACCTACCTTTCCTTTTTTCCGATAACAATCTTATCTACACTAACCCTATTGGCTATAAATTATAACATCTTCTCCTCACTTACCGGTTTACCAAAATAATCACGTAACCAAGCCTTTGCCTCTTCGGCATCCATGCCACGGACGCTATTCTGCAACATAATTATCCTGTAGGTCCTTGTACCGCGGATCGTAGTAGGTACCCAGCTGCCACCTAAGGACTAAACGATAATAAACACCTCTCCTTACTGTAGTATTGGGAAAGTGTCACCAAGGAAATGTACAGGAAGTGGACACTCCATAACGTAAAAAAGAACACGTAAACAGCATATTCCGTGACAACATTTTTATATTTTGATACAGCGCTTATTTTCATCTCATACTTTTAGGGTGATAATTCCGGGAGTTGATATGGAAAACCTTTTCCTTTTGGTGGATGTCAGCGAGGTCCGCTCTAGTCAGGGAATACACGTTATCCACTTGACCTGCGGTCAGGTAATAAATGCCGCGGCTGATAGACAACCTATTTCCGTAGCCGTGTACCGAGACGTATTGCCTTTCGCCGTCCGAAAATATTTCGTAGCCGTCTCCGTTTTCCACCTTTTTAAAGTTCGTGGTCAATACGTTTTTTAACCGGTACAGCGTCGTTTGTATCCCTATGCTATTGAAGCTGCCGCTCCGGTGTCTTGTCCCCAGTCTTCTCCTTTCGGTAAAGTAAACATGCGTGCCGTCTGTAAAGATACGTTCGCCCAGTTTGCGTAGCGTCAGCTGATGTCGAAACGTTTTGATGCAGTAGAATGCCTTCTCTTTTTCGTCATAATAGTACATCCTGCTGCCGTCAAAAAAAATCAGGTGCGCGCTGCTGCTATTTTTCTCCTGGATCAAACGTAGATGAGACAAATCGACGTTGCTCTTCCTACCCCAGATAGGATCAGCCACTCGATCTGGAAACGCGATATCATTGACAAAATGTCTAGACTGATGGTCTGTACTGTACAGAAGGTACTGGTCTATCCTGCGGATATCCAGCCCATCCGCATCCAGTCCACTCATTAGTGTATCTTGGTCGTGCACATCACCATGTACCCTACCACTTTCACTGTTATCCATCCACAACATCAGGCTATACACAGACAGCCCAACCACGGCCAGCCAACTAAAAATCCCCGCAATGATCCATCGTTTGTTCTTTTTCCTTTTACCCTTCAGGTCGTATGCAGGCACATACAGGTCATAAAGCCGATTATTCATTTTGGATGCTTGTTGGTAGGTCTCTGATACCTCAAAAGAAAACTCTTTTTGCAACTTACTTTTCAGCTCGCCAACAAACGGCTGAAACTGCGCTTCGGGCATTCCATTTATTATACCTCCTACATTCAAGTAGCGTCTCTTCTTATCATAAATGGTGATGCGGCACAGCTGCTGATGTCGATACACGAAATTGACCCGTTTGAGTTCGCTTAGGGGAATGCTGATGAAAAGAAACCGGTCGTGTACTAGCAGTTGCTGTCCATCCAGCTGCACCTGCACCTCATTTGGGAACAGACCACTAAACAGGAAATGGGTGAGAGCCAGTACAGTCAAACTACCGATCAATAATTGTAGAATCACAGATGACTCCTGCCACGAGCCCATGAGCTGCAGCAGTGCGTAACTCCAGTGCCAGAAATATAGATAGCACAAAGCCACCAGCAGTGCTATGAACAGTAAGGCGTAAATAGCTATCCGTGTTGCCGTCAGTATATTTCCCTTAAAAATAACGTTCATCATTCACTTATTTCTTTCGTTCCCCGGTACCAGTAGAACTGTCCTTCCCTTTCGTTGTATCTAATGTGATAGGGACCTCCATTCAAATATATCTCGTAAAAAGATAAGATCAGCGATTCAATTACAAAGCACAGCGTTTGGATTATAAAGCGTGAAAATAATAAAGTGGAACAAGGTATCTTGATAGAATTTTTGGGATATATGTAGGAGATACTATAATCTTAGCAGTCTTGTTTGTACCGATTCGGCAAAAGATCAACTGTTTAACTGTTTGGAAGAACACAGCAACAGTGATCTCTTATCGAAATAGCAACTACCGATATCCAACAAGCTTCTGCTTTATAGTCCTTCCCGCTGTGGCAAAATCCTGGCGTCATACCGGATCGCAGGGGAGTTACAGAAAACACTGATCGACGCTATCAAGCGTAGTCTCTTGGCTATGAAAAATACACCGGCGATTAAGACCAATATTAATACGCAAATCTGGCAAGATCTGCTGTTACAAGAAAAAGAAGCCTTAGCTACGAAATAAGCTAAGGCTTTTTATTTATGCTTCGGCTTCCAGATCTTGGTCGAGATCGGCTATATATTGTTAATCACTTGGATGGTTAAAACGTCCTGTAAGATTGTAGCTCAGGTTGTAAATTAAAACAGGCGCTTCTTTTATCAGAAAGCGCCTGTGCTATATATTATTTATGGCTAAAAAACTATTTCAGTTTTTCGATTTCCTCAATAGACAACCCAAGTATATCAGAAATCAGCTTCGCATCAAATCCGTTCTGCAACATTTTGATTGCGGACTCCCTTTTTTCGACTAATTTCTCAGCCTCAGCTTTGGCACGCTCTTCACGCAATAGCTTTGCCGTTTTGGCACGTTCTTCCAAACGCCCCTGTTCTCTTTCCTGTTTTTTTACTACTTCTATAACGCCCATATCGATTGTACCTCCTGACAATTCTATAATCTGTTCATCAAATATACGATTTATTTCTGCATCATTAATATACAAAAAATTTTTGAGAAAAATAAGAAAATTCTTGATACGGTCATGATCGTAGTCATGACGCAACAATGTCTTGGCGATGGTTAACCTATCTTCACCTAATTCCTCATCCGGTATCTTTCCCTCCAGTAATGCTTTTTGGCATGCCACCACAAGGAAGGCAAAAATATTGTCCATAGCCAACAATTCTTCCTCACTATGATCAAAGATGTGGTACGTCCGATACTGGAAACGGATCGACGTATCCAATACCTCGAGGTTGTACTCGCAGGGTTTGGGTTGGTCTCTATTACCTGTATAGACGGCAATAGTCGCTACAGATATATCGTACCTGTCCCAAATGCGATAGTTATACTGATAGATGCGTTTTGCAAATTCTGCATCGCGCCCACCCTCGATCTCCATATTGAGCAGGATATATTTTTCTGTACCGTCTTTTAGACAGACCTTTGCCAGGAGATCGGCTACACGCTTGCCTTTCTTCCGATCCCTGTCGGGTACTATCGCCAGCAGTTCCTTATCCATGAACTGTATGCTCTTGGAGAAATCAAATATATGATCGGCATTGGGATAGAGAAATCTTAAAAAATCAGCAAAGTTCTCTTCAAAAGCTCCTTTGAGCAATTCATCGTTTTGCTTAGATGGTTTTGATAGTTTCTTATTGGTCATAATAAATATGGGAGCATGTTATAATTGTTATCGGCTCAAATATAATATTTTACGCTCAAAAAAGCGAGCATTTTCATATGCGAAGCAAGTTCAGAGTGTCACATCGCAGATTTCTCCGTAAGGTTGCCGAAATTTACTAGATTAGTATTTGAGTTAACGGAGTTTGTAAATATAGATTTAGGTTAAAATAAAAAAGTATCTCACACCGAAGTCGCAAACAGATATTACAATGCTCAACAAAAAGACATTCAATAATGAATATTAAGAGGATAATATTTACTACATTGTGTTGTACCCTATCCGGACTCCTATTTCTCTATATGCTCAAGTGGGATTGGTCATTTTTCATTATCCCAACATTGATGGCGTTAAGTGTATCTCTCACGAACTATGATCTGATATCTATACGCAAAAAGTGGTTCGGGATTCTTCTACATTTATCGCTCTCTATCATACTATTCTTCGTTACGATCTTTGTGACCTTTACGTTATCAGCAAAAATTGGTGGTTATATTATTTTCTACATCGGCTGCGCGTTTGGTGCAATCCTATTTGCGCTGCTTACCAATATTATTTTGCCTCTCCAGCATTTCTGGTCGAGTCTATTGATCATTACGGGGGTATCATTAATATGTTTTCCTATAGCCACCTATATCCATGAGGCATCATGGAATATCGCACCCATTTTGAAAGGAAGAGAGAATATAGCTATCGTATGGATGATATTAGTGGGTTTGGGAATCTCTACAGGTATACATGACAAAAGGCCGTATATAGGGTGGTCGACAACTTGTCCTTTGCTCTTAGATGTTCAATAAAAATCCCTGTATCAGCTACCATTGAGGAGGTGTAAGTTTGTCAAATACTCGCTTGTTTTCTTCAAAAACCTCAAGATCTCTATCTGACCATACCGAAATATTGGCCAACTTTGCCCTAACATCCGATATACTTTCCTTCTTACTAGCAGATTGAAACACAACCCCAAGCTCTTTGAGAAGCTGCTTCACCAAAGCACTTTTTGTTTCTGGAATATTAATAGTCAACTTTTCCATATTACTAATTTGCGAATATTTTGTGATAATTCTCTTGTTCTGAATACTATGATATGATTTTTCATTAATAATGACAAAAGCTTTTCTATAACATCATCACCTCTTAGATTTCTTCGCATATCGCGGTCCAGTTCGGGATTCATCTCTATCTGTAGTGCTTCTAAATCGACAGATCTTACCTCACTTATATGGATATAATCCTAGCTGGATAAGTGCTCGAGACCCGCAGAAAAAGGCTGAACGGAAGAAAAGTGGGGGTTTGGGCGGTAGGAAGTAAATTAAAATAGGCGTTTCTTAATACAACTTTCTTTTGGATATCAACAAAACGTCGCTATTGTATTTTCAAGACTTTTCAGTCGTTTTTTCCAAATATTGAACAAAACAACAAGCTGAAGCAGAAAAAATGTGATAATAATAATTAAGGAGAGATATTTATTAGAATCTATGTTGGTTCCATATGTTAAAAATATCAGAAGCCCCATTAAATAGATTTGTCTTGAAATTATAGAAACTATTGCGTAAGCTTTAACTTTGAATAGGAAATTTTTTAACGATTCATAGATATTGCTACCATATACAAGGTTCTTTGACAAACGATAGCCCATTAAGTTATGGACAAAAGGCAATAGAATTGAAAAAATAAGCAACAGATTGATCCACAATGGTTTTTCGGCACCATCAAGCATAGAATAATAGAAGGCTATAAAAATGAACCATCCTGCTATTTCAATAGCAAACTGTTTTCTTAAAGCTTTCAAGACGGGATGCTTATTCTCCGAGAGCATATTTTGAAATTTGATAGCTGAAATAGCGGGAGTTTTTACAGCGTCCCAAGTTGATTTTAATTCGTTGAACTCCATTTTGTTAAAATATTATTTTTTGAATTTTTGCCTTTATCCTATTTAACTTAACGCCTACATAGGTTTCGCTAATACCAATTATGTCAGCAATTTGTTGGTAGCTCAAATCTTCAAGATAGAGAGTTACTATGGCCTTATCGCTGTCGTTAAGTTGTTTTAACGCCGCAAATAGGCGCTCTTGCCTTAAAACCATATCTTCGTTGGGTGTTTCTTCTGGAAAATCCGGCAAATGAGGAAGATATTCCACTGCATGTCTTTTTTTACGAAATGTAGCTATAGCAGTATTCAAGGCAATGCGATATACCCATGTGCTTATTTTTGAGTCGCTCTTAAAGGTTTGACGGGATTTCCAAAGTTGAAAAGTAATCTCCTGAAAAAGATCTTCACGATCCTCTTTTATATCACGATAAAGTTGACATATTTTGTAAATTATTCCCTGATGGTCTTTAATAAGGTGTAAAAATTGTGATTCATCCATATTCATTCTTTATTAAAGATAAGAACTTGACCTCTACCTTCTGCTACAAGACCAGTTATTTGACCATCAGTATTTTTCAAAATTCAGCTTCCCTTCTTTTACACCATTAAAACCAATTCTTTTCTGTTGAATTGTTAAGTACGCTTTTAACAATTTGATATTATTATCATCAACGATTTGAGCCATGCAATACTGTGAGACGCTTAAAAAGCCAACAAAAAGAAGTTTTATATATCCGTTCATATTTTCTTTTTTTGTACTATAGGTAGTCGAAATCTCCAAAAACTTACAGATCAACCCGATTTTTTATTTTATCCTAACTTGGATTAACTCAATAGGCACAGAATATCGGAGCTTAAAAATTTATAGGCTGTTTAACAGCTATTTACACAAAAATTTACAATCACGACCTAACTGAATGTAAGTTTTCATTTAATCACACAACTAATGACATAAACTAAAAAATGAAACAACTATTGTTTATTATTTCCCTTTCATTAATTGCCTGCAATAATGCATCATCTCCAGAAGGAAGATCTAAAATACGAGATCAGAAAATGCAAGAAGAAATCGACTACTTAAAAGATCAGAACCGAGCTATACTTGATAGCATTTCAGTTATTAATGAAAAATTAATACGACTAAAGTAACGGGTTTTCTTACTATTAGAGAATGGAGTGTAGGCAACAAATGTCTTATTGGACAAAGAATTTGTTGGAACCAAGGAATGAACTTTACGCTCCCGATCGTAAAGCACCGCATCGTAATAATACTGATTACTCACTTCTCTATCCACTGCAAAATCAAGGAACCTGGGAATGTTTTAGAACATGAATTTGAATCGAAACAGCAACTAACCTCAATCGGCTAGTCGCTGTTATCCCATAATGATCCTTTTATAATTTGTTAAGTGGGTATTTGTACACTAGTTGTATCCAGGGTTCGGTTGTAAATTATTATTGCCCGAGATTGCCTGTGTGGGTACCGGAAAACGGTTAAGATGGGCAGATTGGCTGGGTTGATGATCCCACCAAGATTCTGTAACAAAGGCGTTCCAACGGATTAAATCAGTTCTACGCCGCCCCTCGCCCAAAAACTCTATGCTCCACTCGTCTAAAAGTCTGTATTTATCTAAATTAGTCGATGTGACCGGATTAGGGTCGACCTGATCAGCAAAATTTCTTTTCCTAACTTGATTAACTAAAGAAGCTGCTTCCGCAAGATTTCCTTCTCTGAAATGACACTCAGCGAGTATATAATAAATTTCGGCTAGTCGTATCACAGGGTTATACGCCCCCCACCTCTTATCGTTATTGCCGATATTTGGTATCGGAACTTTCACCAATCTGACACCCGTATTTTCCTCCCCTTCTGACATTTTTGAGGGTAACTGCTCAATTGAATTATATTTTTTATCAGGCCCCACTTCTGAAAAACGCCCTACTTGGTCGACAAAAGTGAGGGGTTTATCCTTATATTCTTCGCCTCCATTAATAGGTCTGCCGTCTGGAGTTTTGTGAGGCCCGATGATAAACATACCTTCGTAATCGTCGCCTCCATTATATACGTAGGGTTGTTTTCTCACGTCACCCGCTGTAAATTTTTCGTATGGTTTACCTAATTTAAAGGAGGTATAAACGTTTCCGTTTGGTTGCCGCGATGGCGTTAAATGTGCTCCATTATTTCCGCCCATATCTTGATCAAAATATTGGCGTGTATTATAGTGATAGAAATCAGCATAAAACCAGTCATACTGCAAATATTTGAATTTGGAGGGTATAGCCCAAAGAAGTTCCGGTGATTTGTTGTTGTTGAAACCATGCGGCCCATTCCAATCGCCGTCTAAAGAATACGTTCCGTATTTATTATCGATGATATCAGTGGCTATAGCTTTCGCCTCGGTATACATGGGCTTGGAGATATAAGACTCGGCATTGAAGTAAAGTTGTGCCAACATAGCGGCAGCAGCAACTTTATACAGTGAGCCTTCCGTTTCCTGGTCTTGCGCTTTCTCTGGAAGGGCCTCAATTGCATTTTGCAAAAGTGTCTCTATGTGCTTGAAAAGTTCTTCATCGGTATTTCGTGGTAATGACTCTCCCTCTAACGAGGTAAAGATGGGCATTCCGCCGAAGTAGTCTAATCCTCTCATATAAAAGAAGGCGATTAGCGCGTCTAGTTGTGCCAAATGTGCTACTTGATCTTCAGCCGTCATGGTAAGCTTCTCGTAATCTAACTGAGCTAAATCGGACTTCACGTCTAAGCAAAGTGCTACACCCATTAACGTTCCTCGCCATGTTCCCCATATCCAATTGTCGTCGGGTGTCCAGCGATGGTAATGGTAGCGTTCATTTTCACCCCCATTATACCAGTGCCTCCCTTTTGTGGTGATAGCAAAATTATCCGCAGTATATTCCTGCAATCGCCATCGATCTTCACCCACATACCAACGGGCGTGAGTAAATGGCCTATACAAAGCCGCATATACGTCACTTTTATTTTTGAAAAAGGTTGATGGAGTAACTTCACTATAAAATTCCTGATCCAATTTTAAACAGCTTTGCATTAGGAGCAAGCTGAAACAAGCTGTGATTGTTATTATTATTCTCATAAAAATCTTATCGTTAAAATAATTGCTTCATTTTAGAAATTAGCCTGAATACCAAACATGAATGTTCTGGTTTTTGGATAAACATTTAATTCTTCAAACCCAGGCTCAAGTCCGTTAATGTTTACTTCAGGATCTAGACCCGAATAATTTGTAAATGTAAAGAGATCTCGACCTACCGCGTATAGCCGTACAGACTTCAATGGTTTAATCATACTCGTGGGAAAGGTATACCCAAAGTTAAGCGCGTCAACTTTTAGAAATGTCCCTCTTTCTATCCAATAATCACTTAATTCTTTCTCTCCTTTGATATCCTTATGCTCCTGATAGGCATCTCGCAGTACATTCTGTTCACGAACTGTGGGTAAACTATAGTACATATTGATCATGTTAAAAACGTCATGACCTACCCAGCTTCTCATATATACCGAGGCATCGAAATTCTTATATGTAAATTGATTGTTCCAAGAAAGCTGTAATAAAGGAATCGCGTTTCCTATAAATCTTTTATCGTTTAAAGATTTGGTTGCACTATTCTTCATTTCTATAACCTCGTTGTTTTGATCATATAATTTCCAATACCCATCATCGGTGAAACCGGCGAATTGCCAAACATAAAATCTACCGATAGGCTCGCCAGGATATAAGCGTACAGCTGTTCCCGGTGAACCTGGCGCAGGGAATCCCTTTCTATCTTCAAAGGTTTGGCTCCCCCACAGACTGACAAGTTTACTTTTGTTTTGCGACGCAACAATTGATGTCGTGAATGTAAAGTCGTCCTTACGTATGGCATCATAAGTAAGCTCGAATTCAAAGCCTGTATTTTGTAAGCTTCCGACATTCATAGTTGTTTTATCGTGGATCGCTGGAGGCTGCGACACGGATATATCATAAATTAGGTCATCTATAACTCTTTTGTAAAGGTCGAAGCGGCCACTTAATCTATTATTTAAAACAGAAAAATCTAAACCGATATTATATTCCTTTTTCACTTCCCATTTGATATCCTGATTTTGATTGTGTCTTACGCCAAACGTACGGAACCATTTGCCATCCTTAAGATACCAGGTATCTGCGCTATACATGCGTCTTGCGACATTTGCATCGAACCCTTCGTTTCCTGTTTCTCCATAACCACCTCTTAATTTAAGGTCATTGATAAATGTCACATCCTGTAAAAACCGCTCTTGCGATACGCGCCAGGCCGCAGAGATCCCAGGAAAAAAGCCCCATCTATTGGATGGATCGAACTTAGAAGAGCCTTCGTAACGGGCTGTAGCCGTGACGATATAGCGATCTAAATACGAATAATTAACACGGCCAAAAAAAGCGGCAAGCTTCACCCAAGGGTTTCGATTGGAGCCCATCCCCGCTCGCCCATCAGGAAGGTAGTATCCAGAGCCTAAATCGTTCTCCCCAATACCATCAACAGGAAAATCAGAGTTGGAAGCATTGAATTCTCTACCATTGAAATCTTGGTAGCTGTATCCACCGACCGCGTTGATAGAATGATCAGCCCATTTTTTCTCGTAATTAAAACTCAAATCAAATACACGATCCAACCAACGCTTGTAATCCTGGTATGCGAAGCCGTCAATACTATTTTCACGACTTAGGCGATGTTGTGCAGATTGGTAAAAAGAACCATGTTCCGAGTTACTTTTAATTCCGACTGTTGCCGTTCCATAAAATGATGGTGTAAAATTAACTTTTAAGGTACTATTAGCCAATAAATAGCGATACTGCCGATCGTGATTTCGGAGCATAACCTCCGCTAAGGGATTCCATTGGTTATACCCGCCCTCAATGACATTAAACCCGCTAATATCATCTGGGTTATATGCAGATATTGTGGGGTTTAGCGTCAGCGCTAGATTAAAAATATCACTTTCGTGTGGTTGGTTATTAAAAGTATGATTAAAACCAGCATTCACTTCATTGTAACTTACATTGTTGCTCAGCTCAACGATATCGTTAAAAAACTTAAAGTTGCTATTAATCCGACCAGCAATTTCTTTACGTTTAGATTTGATGGCCATGCCGGTTGCATCTCGATACATAAATGTAGCGTAAACGTTAGCATTTTCTGAGCCACCGCTAATATTGGCAACTTGTCTGTTGCTAAATGGGTTGTTGTTTAATAGTAAATCGTACCAATCTGTTTGATAACCATAGTCCGTTCCTTGGTTATATTCAACATATTCGCTTGCGCTTAATACTCGAGGACGTCTTCGAACGGACTCCATAAAATATTCGGATGTAAATGAAACCTGCGCTTCTCCTGCGCGCCCTCTCTTGGTTGTTACCAAAATTACGCCTCCGGACGCTCTTGTGCCGTAGATTGCCGCAGCGGACGCATCACGCAGCACGTTGATGGACTCAATATCTTCCTTGGCTACTGAATTGATATCCCCTCCTGGAACACCATCAATAACAACTAATGGTCCCTGCGAAGATTTGACGGAATTCACACCTCGTAATTGCAACGAAACGCCTGCGTTGGGATCCGAACCATTTGTTGATGTTATACTTAAGCCCGGCACCTTACCTTGTATAGCGATTAAAGGAGAAACAGCACCGGCTACAAAATCTTTTTGATTTAGTGACGATACCGCGGATGTTAAATCTCGTTTAGCCATAGTCCCATACCCCACAACAACTACCTCACTTAGCTCCTTTGCATCGTCTTGAAGGGTAACGTCCAATGAGCCTTGACCCGTGTAAGTCCTTTCCGTTGTCGTATATCCAATAGCATTGATAACAATGACATCATTTTTCTCGATGTTCGGTAGCTGAAATTCCCCGTTCGGACCGGTCGCGGTGCTCATTGTTTTTCCCCTTATCGACACGGTGGCGCCAGCTATTGGCTCACCATTATTGTCGGTGACTTTCCCAACAAGCTGTTGTTGGATTACCAGACGAATCACCGGAAAGTGTGTTCGGTTATGCACGGAAAGCGTCGCGTGTACCGATCCTATGGGTAGAAGAATAAGTACAATAAGACCGATACTCAACGACTGAAGAGTTTGTTTAATCATTCTAATTACAATTTTTCGTGAATGTTTATATAGTTTATAAGTCAGATCCGATATATTTAACAAAGAACCGATGTAAATGTTTAATATAATGATACTTTTTCTCCAACAGTTGAGTATTCCTTGACCGAACATATCTTTTACTCCATAATAGTATAAAATATCTCAGAAAATGAGGTTTATATTAGTAAATTCCTCTATAAAAATTTAAAACAAGCAAAAAAAATCGCTAAAAATCCAATTTTTTATAAATTTCATACCAATAAATATAAAAATAAAACAAAATAATACTTCAAATATTTTGTTTTTAACAATACTTAAGTATATTTGACCACACAAAACAACCACTTAAGTATATTTATTATATAAAAACTATGGAATTATCGAAAACAACAACTAAAAAACTTAAAAAATTATCAATATTTATCATCTTAAACCTATTGTACACCTATTCAGTAGCAAATAATATAGAAAAAATAAGAGAAGAATTTTTTTTTGACATAAAAAACTCAAAAATTGAATTAAAATCTGACTCATCAAATAAAAAAAATGCAACACTAGATATTTCAGACCTTGAAAACCTACGTAAGTATACGTTACTGGATAAAAAACACAATGAACATCAACCCGCAGGTGATACGATATTTAAGCCATCGATTCAAGTTGGCGCATTACTGCATATGTTTGCTTACGCGCAGCAAGACGGTTATTCGGCACCGCAAACTGCAACGGAACCAACGGCATGGGGCAAGGGGTTTTCTCTATATCGTGCAAGGGTATTAGTGGGGGGCCAATTATCAAAGAAAGGTAGTTTTTTTATAGAGACAGACCTCCCTTCGATTATTGGTTCGAGAAATGCCGACGGTACAAAAAATGTAAAAGTATCTCAGATTATTCTAGATGCGCAGTATCAGCATGAATTCACCAATGCGTTTCAACTTGTTGTGGGAAAACAGCTCGTCTCTAATAATCGAAATGGCCTACAAAGTGCAGCGTCTTTGCTAACTAATGATTTTTCTTACTTCCAATACCCCTATAATATGTTTGAAGACAGCCCTTTGCAGGGTAACTTCGGCCGGGATTTAGGTGTTAATGCGCGCGGATTTCTATTCAAGGATAAATTCGAATATCGACTCGGCGTATTCACCGGTCGCATTGTAGACGATAAAGATCCTTTACGGTACGTTGGACGAGTCGCCTATAACTTTCTTGACAAGGATAAAGACTACTATTATGCCGGTACTAACCTTGGTCAGCGGAAATTACTTACGTGGGGCCTTGGATATGACACGCAAAGCAGTTACCATAACTATAGCAGCGACCTCTTTTTAGATTATCCTGTTTCCAGTGACGGCTCCCTTACATTCAGTGCAGCTTTCCAATATATGTCTGGAGGTACATCAACAGAAAAGTATTCTTTTGCAACATTGATTCCTAAACAAACGGTACAATTTCTGGAATTGGGATACTACTTCAAGAACGCCCGCCTACAACCTTGGGTCAAATATGAAAATAACCAAGTGAAAGCAGAATCTATACAAGCTGGCGCCATGGACATCGACCGATTTGACAAATTGAACTCCGGATCGGTGTTTGGCGGAGGGTTAAATTATTTTTTCAACGATTTCGGAACCAACCTTCGTCTCTCTTACACAACGCGAAGTTATAATGTAGAGAATACCGCTACAGCAAAATTCGACAAACAGACATATGGGCAGTGCTGGTTGCAACTACAGTTTTTCATTTTCTAAATAAACTTTGATACATCTTAAAATATAAACGACATGAATGTTAGATTAAAATCGCTATTTAAGCCCGCCTACCTGCTAATGGGAACAGGTATAATGCTCCTATCAGCCTGTAAT
This sequence comes from Sphingobacterium micropteri, assembly GCF_014692515.1. Taxonomy (GTDB): domain Bacteria; phylum Bacteroidota; class Bacteroidia; order Sphingobacteriales; family Sphingobacteriaceae; genus Sphingobacterium; species Sphingobacterium micropteri. The sequence goes on from NZ_JACOIK010000008.1 coordinate 30,709, forward strand.
TCCGGAAGTAACAACAATTCCGCTACTGATCCAAGCAATGAAAATACGGTAAAGGTTGGTATTTTGCATTCGCTAAGTGGTACGATGGCCATATCGGAGGTATCGCTTAGGGACGCCGTTGAAATGGCAATCGACGAGATCAATAATGATGGCGGTGTATTGGGAAAACAGATTGAACCGGTAGTGGTCGATCCGGCATCAGACTGGGATCTATTTGCAGAAAAATCGAAAGAACTGCTGATCGACAAAAAGGTATCGGCCGTCTTCGGATGCTGGACTTCCGTTTCCAGAAAATCGGTGCTTCCCGTATTTGAACAGCAGAACGGCTTGCTTTTCTACCCTGTACAATACGAGGGTGAAGAGAGTTCTAAAAATGTGGTCTATTCAGGTGCCGTACCCAATCAGCAATTAATTCCGGCGGCGCAATATCTGATGAGCCCCGAAGGTGGCAGCTATAAACGTTTCTATTTGCTTGGAACTGACTATGTTTTTCCTCGTATAGCAAATAAAATACTAAAATCGTACTTGTTGACAAACGGTGTTCCACCAGAAAATATCATCGAAGAATATACGCCATTTCACCATCAGGATTACCAGACTATCGTGTCTAAAATTAAAAAATTTGCACTGGGCGGCAAAGCCTGTGTATTATCTACCATAAATGGTGACTCCAATATTCCTTTTTATAAAGAATTTGCCAATCAAGGGCTGACGGCAGCGACATGCCCTATAATGGCATTTTCGGTAGCGGAAGATGAACTACGCTCTATGGACACGGAATTTTTAGTAGGCCACTTGGCGGCTTGGAACTATTTCCAGTCGATGGATACACAGGAAAACAAAAAGTTCGTAGCAAATTTCAAGAAATTTTGCGAAGCAAATAAACTACCTGGAGGCAGTAGCCGTGTTGTAGATGATCCAATCACATGGGCTTATACCAATGTTTATCTATGGGCAAAGGCAGTAGAAAAAGCGGAGTCATTTGAAGTGGACAAAGTACGCGAAGCGCTTTTGGGTTTATCTTTTGATTCTCCGGCAGGAAGTGTAACCATGGATAACAAGCTAAACCATCTCGCCAAACCGGCGCTTATTGGCGAGATTAAACCTGATGGGCAGTTTGATATTATATGGGAGTCCGACGGATTAATAGAACCACAACCTTTCTTCGATTTTAACGGATCAAAATAAGATTTCATCATGATCAACAATGTACAAGCACTAAAAATTTTTATCTGGGGATTATGCTGTTGTTTATTCTACGTTGCTGCATACGGCGGCTCATACTCACAGGATTCGGTCGCGGTCCTCATGCAGCAAGTAGCAAATCCTTCCGATGAGGCCGATAGATCCGGGGCAATCCAAAAATTGCTGCAGAACGAAAGTCCAGCTATTTTACCTTTTTTGGCTGCTGTACAAAACACGGCTCTCTATGAATGGAAAGGCGAACTCGTATCCGCTCATAAAAATCCGGATACACCGGAAGGTTATATGCTGCTAAAAAAGTTGTATCCGACATACGCAACGTTATTAGATGACGAACAGCAGCCTTTATCGGTTTCGCAGGAAGAATTAGAGAGCGTGCGTATAGCACGTCCTGACCGCCTGCTGATATCAGGGTTGGGGGTTCGAACAAACTTGTTCAATCCTAATGCGCAGTTACGGGCTGCAGCTTACACAGAGGCGTCGCAATCTGATGATATAGCGCCAGAGCTTTTATCCTGGGCACTAGCGCATGAGGACAATCCAAAGGTATTATTGGCCGGCCGGGAAGCATATTGCTATTTTCAGATGACACAGGCAACAACGACCAGCGAAATAAAGTTATGGGGCGATTCTCTATACAACACCGGTGGCAGCAACGCATTTCAGCTCTTACAAAATTTTGCGAAACGAGACGGAGTGGCTGAAGAGGCATCAGCCTACCTCCTATCCCAAGCAGAAAAACTAGCAGCAAAATCTGCATGGATGCAGCGCATACAAAACGTTTTCAGCGGGCTCAGTCTGGCAAGTATCCTTATACTGATATCACTAGGGCTGGGTGTTGTCTACGGCTTGGCTGGCATCATCAACATGGCGCATGGTGAATTTTTGATGATCGGTGCTTATGCTACCTTTAGTGTACAGCTCCTTTTTTCGAATGTATTTGGGATACAATCATCCGACTGGTTCTTTTTGGCAGCCCTTCCCCTATCATTCATTGTAGCTGGATCAGCGGGCCTTTTATTAGAAAGATTGGTCGTTAGACGACTTTATGCAAAACCTCTCGATAGTTTATTGGCCACATGGGGCGTGAGTTTAATCCTTATCCAGATGGCAAGATGGATATTCGGTGATATGACCGCCGTCAAATTACCGGCAATACTTTCTGGCGGAATCCACGTTAGCCCACAACTTGTACTTCCGTATAACAGGTTGTTTATCATCGCGCTGACGTTAATCATCGTAGCTTTGGTATACTGGGTTTTAATGCATACGCGGCTCGGCCTGCAGATTCGCGCGGTAACACAGAACCGCAGTATGAGCGCCTGTTTGGGTATAGATACCAAACGTGTTAATGCGATCACTTTCTTCATAGGATCGGGATTGGCTGGTTTAGCTGGTTGTGCGATGACTTTGATTGGCAACGTGGTTCCCGATATGGGGCAATCTTACATCGTCGATTCTTTCCTGATGGTTGTGATCGGTGGTGTGGGAAAAATTGTAGGTATCATCGTATCAGGATTGGGAATTGGTATATCGTCCAAGATCCTCGAGGCCTTTTTTGAGGCTGTGTATGGTAAGGTTACTATCTTATTTATCATCATGATCTTTATGCAGTTCAGACCCAAGGGGTTATTTCCTGACAAGGGCCGATCAGCCGAAGAATAGAATCAACATATAGTCATCATAAATTCAATGCAACATGCTACTAAAATCGGATAAAATCATTCCTGTTATATTTTTACTGTTCTTTGCCATACTCCTTCCTCTAGGGTATAGTACCGGGCTGGTATCCATTAACAGTATATCATTATGGGGTCGTTATTTTTGCTTCGCTATAGCCGCATTGGGCATCGATCTCATCTGGGGGTACACCGGCATTATGTCCATGTGCCAAGCTATCTTTTTTTGCTTGGGAGGTTATGGTATAGGTATGTATCTTACGCTCCAGACAGATTCAGCAGCTACGTTTCTGCCTGACTTTATGTCGTGGAACAACTTAACTGAACTCCCTTTCTTCTGGACGCCTTTCCAGCATTTTCTCCCTACTTTACTATTGGGGCTTCTTATTCCCGCGGCGGCGGCATTTATCATCGGATATTTTATCTTTAGGAGCCGCATCAAAGGTGTATACATGGCGATCATTACACAGGCCCTCGCTCTTTCTGTTTACCTACTATTTTTACGTAATGAAACGAATATGGGTGGCACCAATGGTCTTACTAATTTTAAGACATTGCTGGGTTTTGATCTAAGCGAGCCTTCTGTGAAATTAGGTTTATATATGGTGTCGCTCGCGACACTCGCCGGTGTATACCAAATCTGCCGACATATTGTCGGGTCAAAGTTCGGGAAAGTATTGCTCGCCATCCGAGACAGTGAATCCAGGGTGGGCTACACGGCCTATAGGGTACTCCATTATAAGCTAACCATTTTTATCATTGCAGCCGTAATAGGTGCCATAGCCGGAATGCTATATGTGCCGCAAACGGGAATTATAACACCCGGAAGAATGGATGTAAAGGCATCTGTCGAAATGCTGATGTGGGTAGCACTTGGCGGACGGGGACATCTGAAGGGTGCCATACTAGGAGCAATATCGGTCAATTGCCTATATAGCATCTGCACGTCGGTATTTCCGGAAGGCTGGCTGTTTATTTTAGGTGTATTATATGTACTGACGGTGCTGTACTTTGACAAAGGATTTTTAGGATTGTTCGAAAAGTTGGCTATCCGCGTAGGGTTTAAGCCACGAAAAACCGAAACAGCTCCCTACCCTAAATCAATAATCATAAAATGATGGATATGTTATTAACAGTAAAAGATCTTTCGGTGTCTTTTGGGGGATTACAGGCATTGAATCTCCAGAATTTCTCTTTAGCACCCCGGGAACTCCGCGTAATAATAGGCCCTAACGGTGCCGGAAAGTCTACCTTTATGGATCTGCTGTGTGGTAAAACAAAAGCTGATCGAGGTACGGTAGTTTTTGATGGACAGTCGATTTTAGGTAAAACAGAGATCGAGATTGCCGAGCTGGGCATCGGACGCAAGTTTCAGAAACCTTCGATATTTCCCAGTTTGTCGGTATACGACAATATGTTGTTAGCTACAAAAATGAAAAAGAGTGTGCTCACCTCTCTTTTCTTTAAAATGGACAGCGCGACCGACGATAAGATACATGACACGGCCAGCCGAGTTGGGCTGCACGATGTACTCAACAAATGTGCAGGAGAGCTTTCACACGGACAGAAACAATGGTTGGAAATTGCTATCGTGGTACTACAGGATCCAAAACTCATGCTGATTGACGAGCCCGCAGCAGGGATGTCTGACAGGGAAACGGAAAAAACTGGAGAACTCCTTCTCGAATTATCGAAGCGACATGGTGTTATCGTTATTGAACACGACATGCATTTCGTCAAACAGATTGCAAAACAAACCGTGACAGTACTTGTCAATGGAAAACTGCTCACAGAGGGCACATTTGAGGAGGTAAAAAACGACCAACGCGTGATCGATAGCTACCTCGGACGAGCTCATTCAGAACGAATAAAAGCCACTATATGAACGAAGCAATGATATTGTCTGTTGACAAGCTGAAAGCCGCGTACGGGCAAAGCACCATATTATGGTCTGTGGACATGCAGGCGAAAAAAGCAGCGGTTACGACGGTAATGGGGCGAAATGGTGTCGGAAAGTCTACGCTATTGAAAACCATTATGGGCCTGGTCAAAGCACAGGAAGGAAGCGTATTTCTTGAAGATATGCCCATCGTAAACAAGCCTTCTTACAACATTGCGAAAGCTGGTGTAGGTTACGTGCCACAGGGAAGAGAAATCATACCTAAATTGACGGTGCACGAGAACCTGATGCTCGGGCTGGAAGCAACATCAGACTACAAGGCAAAAATGCCCGAGGAAGAAATCTATGATCTTTTTCCTATACTCAAAGAATTTAGAAAGCGACTTGGAGGCAATCTCAGCGGCGGACAGCAGCAGCAGCTCGCCATAGCCCGAACGCTGATCAGTGCTCCTAAACTATTGCTGTTGGACGAGCCTACGGAGGGCATCCAGCCTTCCATAGCTTATGAAATCGGGGACATCATACGGAGGTTAGTATCCGAAAAAAATCTATCCGTTTTATTGGTCGAACAGAAAATAGATTTTGCTAAGCATGTTTCCGATCACTTTTATCTCATGGATAGAGGAAAGATGATAAAACACGGCGTAGCGGGTCTATTTGATTTCGGAGAATTACAGGAACATATTGCGGTATAACATATCATATTAACAGAAATTTAAAAACGGTAAAAGCATGAAATTATCCCCAAAAGAAATAGAAAAGCTCATGCTGCATAATGCAGGATTTGTAGCGCAAAAACGATACGCAAGAGGTATCAAATTAAATTATCCAGAATCTGTGGCGCTGATAGCCACACAGCTGTTAGAGTTTATCCGAGAGGGCGAATCTGTTCTGACCTTGATGGAGAAGGGTCGGGAAATTCTGGGTCACGACGACGTTATGGAGGGTGTTGCTGCGCTGCTGGACACTGTTCAGGTAGAAGGAACATTTCCTGACGGCACGAAATTGGTCACCGTACACCAACCCATCAATCGATCTGCAATCGAAAATGGCTATGCACTCTACGGATCCGGACTTACACGAACTGGCACGGAAAAGTTTATTAATAACGGCACCATAGCGTCTCCGGGTGAGTCTTTTGTAAAAGCAGGAGAAATAGAACTTAATGCTGAAAGACCTACTATAGAGATAACCGTATATAACGCTGGAAATCGCTCTGTACAGGTCGGATCTCACTATCCGTTTATTGAAACAAACAAGGTGTTAAAATTCGATCGCTTGGCGACACTGGGTTATAGATTGGATATTCCTTCTGGTACAGCTATCCGTTTTAAACCGGACGAAACCAAAACTGTACAGCTGGTCGAAATAGGTGGCGAACAAAAGGTATTCGGCGCAAATGCACTGATTAATGGTTCGATCGAGGGCAGAGAGGGAGAAATCGAAACTCTTCTCCGAGATAAGGGCTATATGGAAACAACACTATAAAAAATAATTTACAGCAACAGATTATTCAAAAAACATTATTGAAATGGCACACAAAATATCAAAAACAAAATATGCCGAACTGTTCGGGCTAACGACAGGTGATAAAATACGTTTAGGCGACACAAATCTCATTATTGCTGTGGAAAAGGATATGACCGTGTACGGCGAAGAATGTATTTTCGGTGGAGGTAAGTCCGTGCGCGACGGTATGGCTCAGGCTACCGGGTTTGATCCTGATGACGTATTAGACATGATTATTACGAATGCTTTGATCGTAGATTATACAGGTATATATAAGGCCGATATAGGTATTAAAAACAACCTGATAGTCGGTATAGGCAAGGGTGGGAATCCGCACATCATGGATGGTGTTGATCCGCATATGATTATTGGCGCAAATACAGAAATCATTTCAGGCGAAGGAAAAATTATCACTGCCGGTGGTGTAGATACGCACGTACATTTTATCTGTCCACAGCAGGCCGATGAGGCACTATCCAGTGGTATCACAACGCTTATTGGAGGTGGTACCGGCCCCACTACCGGTACATTGGCGACCACCATAACCCCTAATGCCACCTATATAAAAATGATGTTGCAGGCGACAGATACTTTTCCCTTGAATATCGGTTTCTTAGGCAAAGGTAGTTCTTCCGGACCGAAAGAATTGGAAGCACAGATAAAGGCCGGCGCCATGACACTTAAACTCCATGAGGATTGGGCCTCATCAGCTTCCGCTATCGACAATTGCCTGTCTATAGCTGATCAATACGACGTACAGGTATGTATCCATACGGATTCCCTAAATGAAAGTTGCTACGTAGAAGACTCGATCAAAGCATTCAACGATAGGGCAATACACTGCTACCATATTGAAGGAGCCGGAGGCGGACACGCACCGGACACGATTACCATGTTGGGAGAACCGAATGTATTACCGTCGTCTACATCACCTACTAATCCATATACGATCAACACGGTCGACGAACATCTCGATATGTTGATGGTATGTCATCATCTGGATAAGAGTATAGATGAGGATGTAGCATTCGCTGCGAGCCGCATCCGAAAACAGACCATTGCTGCTGAAGATGTACTGCATGATATGGGCGCAATATCCATGTTTACTTCTGATTCGCAGGCCATGGGCCGTGTTGGAGAGGTAATATGCAGGACTTGGCAAATCGCTGACAAAATGAAGATACAACGTGGTAGCCTTTCTGAAGATAGCGGTACAGATGCTGACAATTTTCGGATTAAAAGATATATTGCAAAATACACCATCAATCCAGCAATAACACACGGATGCAGCCATCTCATCGGTTCTGTTGAACCGGGAAAACTGGCAGATCTTATCGTTTGGGATCCTAGGTTTTTTGGTATTAAGCCAGAACTCACACTTAAGGGAGGGGCTGTTGTACAGGCACAGATGGGAGATCCAAATGGATCGATTGCAACAACGGAGCCGATTTTCTCTAGGCCGATGTACGGCGCATTAGGTAGTGCGGTTGGTAATACCTCTATTGCTTTTGTATCACAAGCTTCAGTAGACCACGTGGCGTCCTATGGATTGAACAAAATAATCCAGCCTGTTCGAAATACGCGAAATGTAAGAAAAAAGGATATGATCTTCAACGATGCTCTTCCAAAAATAAAGGTTGATCCAGATACGTATGAGGTAACCGCAGATGGGTTGCCTATCAGCTGTGAACCGGCAGAAAAACTTCCATTGACACAGTTATACAGCCTGTTTTAGAAAAAAAACGTTTTTCAACAGAAGCCCTATAGGCTTCTGTTGTGTTAAAAAGCAATAGGCATGACATCAATGCTGACGTGGGCTTTTACTAACGAAAAATATCGTGGAAAAATCTGTTGAAGGAAAGCTTTTTAAAAAATTCACATCGCGTTATATGATCGCGTTGTCCATCATCGCATTCTTAACCATTGCGAGCCAATGGCGTATACAGCAACACTTGAGCCGATCCCTGGATGATTCACACGTAATCAATTTCACCGCACGTCTCCGCACGCACAGCCAGACGCTAAGTAAGACTGCACTAATGCTTCAAAGTGGTTACGACTACGAAAATAGTAAGAAAGAATTTCGGAATACGCTTCGTCAGTGGGAAAAAGTACAGCAGAGCCTAGAAGATGGAAATAAATTCCTCGAACTGCCAACATACAACTTAGGTGAAATAAAGGAACTGTTTGAATTGGTCAGTCATCCCCGCGACGAAATGATGCTGGCCGCGGAACATATCCTATCCATTATAGATACATCGAGCTCCGCAAACCCTACTCTTTTACAGCCGTACGTAGAAACTATACTAAACAATGAACAATCCTATCTACTGGGAATGGATTTAATTGTATTCGAATACGATCGTTTTGCCAGGGAGAGAATCAGCCGACTGAAAGATACTGATTATATCATGTGCGCGATACTTCTCCTCACTATTACATTAGAGGTGTTGTTTATCTTTTATCCGTTATCGGTATATATCAGACGGGTTGTCATCGGATTAGTAAAATCGGAGGAACATTCATCCCAACTTTCCGAAAAGCTGCAGGAGGCACATGTGGCCATGGAGCATTCATACAATGAAATCCGCGAAATAAATTTTGCATTAGACAAAGCCACCTATCTTGTTAAAATTGATCCGGAAGGAAAAATTCTCTATGCAAATGAGAAGTATTGCCATGTTACGCGGTACACAATGTCTCAACTGCGGGACAAACTCATATTTTACAATAACACGGCAGCAAGCGAATGTATTATCTATGAACATATACGCCATCCGAAAAAGCGCTTTGAGGTGTGGCAGGACGAAATCTTTGACTACGCATCTGATGGAAGTGGATTCTGGCTGGATGTTACGTTGATACCTGTGTTCGATAAAACGGGAAACTTATACCAATACTTGGTTATTGCTAACGATATTACCAAACGAAAGAACGCCGAACGCGAAAATAGGCTACTCATTGAAGAAAAGCTCAAACGCGAAACACAGGATAAACATATACGCTCCTATGCTATTATCAACGGCCAGGAGAAAGAACGCAAGCGTGTAGCTACCGAAATACACGACGGTATTGGGCAAATGCTGACCAGCCTTCGTATGAAATTGGAACAGATAACAGATGAAAAAATTGATAAAAATGAGGATATGCTTAACGTTAATTCCATGCTTAATAAGCTGATTATCGAAACCCGCCGGATCTGTGCCGACCTACTGCCAAGTGTATTGGAGGATTTCGGGCTGCTATCTGCTATCGAAGATCTTATTAAGACGTGCAAGGATGCCGATCGTTCGATCTCATTTGTTTTGGACAGCAATATTGGAGAGACAATACTTTCACGGGAGTTGGAAGTGACAGTATATCGTATTATGCAAGAAAGCTTAAATAATATTATTAAGCACGCCAAGGCTACTGTAGCGGAAATATACGTTGATACTTCTCCAGATTATCTTAATTTGATCATCAAGGACAATGGCACAGGCTTTTATTTTGAAGAACAATTCTTATACGACCCTAATCGAACACGTAAGATGAACGGCTTAAAAGGCATGAAAGAGCGGGCCGAATTGTTAGGCGGTACATTTACACTTAATACAAAGCCCGGTAAAGGGACAATTGTTGTATTAGAAATACCATGTTAATATGAACACACCGATTAAAGTTTTTTTGGTAGACGATCACGAAATATTCAGAAATGGATTGAAACAACTTATAGACCGTGAAGAAGATATGGAAGTGATTGGCGAAGCTGGCGATGGCGAAACTGCTCTTGCGCATTTGACAACGGTAATTCCAGATGTAATTATTATGGATATCCGAATGCAAGGAATTAATGGTATCGAAACTGCACAGGCTATATTACGGCTGCGTCCTAACAGTAAAATAGTTTTCTTTAGCCTGTATGATAGTCCAGAGTACGTAGCAAAAGCTTTAGATATGAGAGCCAGCGGATTTATATTAAAAGACACCAGCAATAAAATTTTTCTGAATGCTATACGTTCCGTTTATGCTGACCGGTTTTATTTCATTGGTGAAGTAACTGATATCCTGGTAAAAAAATACCTCGACTCACAAAAGAGTACAAATGCAAACAAGACGCCTGCTAACGGAAGCATATCCCTTTCCCGAAGAGAACATGAAATATTAAAGATGATCCGTAATAATCTAAGCACAAAAGAAGTCGCTGAAATTCTGCATGTCAGTGTACGCACGGTGGAAGCCCATAGGCAAAACATTCTACGTAAATTTAATACGAACAATATGGATGATGTTTTACAAGCTTTGAATTCAGAACCAAACGAAATCTCAACGGAATAATCATGGCTTCATATTTACCTCCATTCAAAACGCTATTTGATCAAGCAGAGCAACTGGTATACCGATATCCAACAAGCTTCTGCTTTATGGCCCTTCCGGATGTGGCAAGACCTAAGATATTCCGTAAGGCAGCACAATGAAGCGCGTGGTAAACACCATCCTGCAGCTCTTCGACTACCTGCCGCAAAGCAGTATGGTAATCTGTGCAACAAATCAAAAGGATATGTTGGACGAAGCATTGCTACGTCGATTTGACTTAGCCATCTCTTTGGAGCTACCCGACCAACAACGGATACAGGAATTGATCTAGTTGGTACTAAAAGAAGGAAAGTTCACGTTTGACGGCAAAGTATATATGAAAAAGTTAATCGAGCAGGCGCAGGGTCTCTCCTACTACAGTATACAGAAAACACTGATCAACGCCATTAAGCATAGTCTTTACGTATTGAAAGATTCACCCCTAAAGCATCCAGGATAGCTTTTATTGCCTGTTCGGATTTTTCATTGTCCAGATGTATCGTTAACGTTGTCATAAACATACAGTCTTAATAAATACTAAGAGACGATTTTTCATTAATAATGACAAAAGTGGGAAAGTTAAACCTAATAATCTTATCGATCAACTTAAGTGATAGTTCAAATGAATTACTCGATATGGACGTGACAAAAAACAGGTAGCGTGGACAGCCGAAGATATACCCGCCAACCTTCGATTTGGCATCTAGTCCAAGGGCGGCAAAAGCTGGAATATGATCATCATCTAGAATACTACAGTTAAAATCTGCTTAAGGGATTTTACCCTTAGCGCTTCCATTTTCTCAAACTGGCCGGGTACTGTATGTGAATGGAGAGTTCCAAAAAAATGCTGAACAGTAGAAAAATGGAGGGAGGTGGGCGGAAGGAAGTTTATCTGATCAATAGATTTGTGGTTGTGTAGTGACAAGGATTTCTTAAATTTAGACCGGAAATTAACGCGGAATCTTTTGCTAAAGATATAATGGATTGATGGGGAGCGCAGTAATACTAAAACATGAGCAGAGAAACTAAATATTTATTTTTCGCTATCAGCAGGAACAATGGATAGTAGCGTCACGGAACTGTAGCGGTTATGGATATAAAGAGAATAACGTTCACCACATTATGTTGCGCCTTATCGGGCCTTCTATTCCTTTATCTGATCAAATGGGATTGGTCATTTTTCATTATCCCAACATTGATGGCGTTAAGTGTATCTCTAACGAACTATGATCTGATATCTATACGCAAAAAGTGGTTCGGGATTCTTCTACATTTATCGCTCTCTATCATACTATTCTTCGTTACGATCTTTGTGACCTTTACGTTATCGGCAAAAATTGATGGTTACATTATTTTCTACATCGGCTGCGCGTTTGGTGCAATCCTATTTGCGCTGCTTACCAATATTATTTTGCCTCTCCAGCATTTCTGGTCGAGTCTATTGATCATTACGGGGCTATCATTAATATGTTTTCCTATAGCCACCTATATCCATGAGACATCATGGAATATCGCACCTATTTTGAAAGGAAGAGAGAATATAGCCATCGTATGGATGACATTCGTTGGATTAGGAATTTCTATTGGAATCCATTACCGAAATTCCTAGACAGTGCGAAATCAAGATTAACCGGGAGTGATTACTCCTATGCAGTCTTTAATTCAATGTAGTCATAAACATACAGTATTAATATTAACATTTAAAGCTAATCATCTCCAGAAGAAAATACTATAAATTTTAGTAAAAAAAGACCTAATAAAAGATATTATTACTAGATTTGATGCAAGGTTTACAATGATGAAGAATAGTACGAAGATAACAAATGCAAGTATAGAGGCGGCAGGTCTACCAAAGGATGCAAAGCAGGTTATTGCGGAATATGTTTGGAATGGATTTGATGCGAAGGCTACTACTGTATCTATCGATATAAGCAGTAATGAGCTGGGGTATATTGAACGTATTGGTATTAGTGACAATGGTGAGGGCATAGCACCTGATACGCTGGACTATTCTTTTGGCAACTTTTTGGATTCGCTAAAAAAGGCACAACCTAAACGGACATCTTATACTCGGGGTAAAAAAGGCAAGGGGCGGTTTTCTTTTTCGTTATTCGCAACACGTGCTACCTGGAATACGGTAGTGGCTATTGGTGATGAGTTGATGCAGTATAAATTGGTGATCGACAAGGACGCTAAAGAAACTTACGAGAGTACAGAACTGCAACCATCGCATGTTGATCATACAGGTACTACCGTTGTACTGGAAGGTGTATTCGGCCTGAATGCTTTCGGCCTTGACGCGGATGAGTTTTTGGATTTTCTGGCGCAAGAGTTTTGCTGGTTCTTGCATCTGAACAAAGACATGGGTTACAGCATCAAAATAAATGGTAAACCTATCTCCTATCAACAGCTAATTCAGGAAGCCGACGAGATTGCTTTTACAGTTTATGGCCCGGAAGAGAACTCGTTTGCATTTAGGGTTAACTATATTCGCTGGAAATACCCTATTGGTGACCGCTACTATTATTATTTTATGGACAGCCATAAGGTGGAAGTGGCTAAGCTGCTAAGTAGCTTTAACAATAATGCGATTGATTTTCACCATTCGGTTTATGTTGAGTCGGCTTTTTTTAATGGCTTTGAGCAGTCTGATATGGCATTGTCGTCCGAGGGGAATCTCTTCAGTGAAAAGGAGCATTTGGTAGTATATCGGAAGCTATTGACGGAACTCCGTGATATGCTGGATCGTAAGCAGAAGAAGTATGTGCGCGAACAAGCCGTGAATATCAAGCTACAAGAGTTAATGCAAAAGGACTTGTTGCCTCGATATAGCTCGTCGGATATGGACATAAAGCGTAAGAATACGTTGCTACTACTGATTCAGGAACTTTATATAGCTGATCCACGTGCCTTTGTGGGCATAAAGGCGGATCTGATCAGGACGTATTTAGGGTTCTTGGACTTGCTGTTACAAACTGACCGCAAGCTGGAAATATTGCCTATTATAGAGCAAGCTATACCCTTATCGGATAGGGAACGGGAAAGAATAGGTAGGATATTAGGTTAGAATAAGCTTAGTGCTGTCTTATATTGAATTTTTAACGTCATCTTAATATCGATCCAATATAGTGTTGAGACCTTCGTAATCTTTCACCCGCCCAACTAAGTAAAAATCAATAACCAGATAAAAAATGTAACTCCAATCGGTTTTGAAAGCAAAAAGTAATCCTCAACAAAGTTTACAAATGGAAAATACATGAAGAACCATATAATTATTATTCGTAGTACAAACGCATTTTTTTCTTTCTTTGAAATGCGAATAGTTTTAGTATTTGCTTCCATTTTCGCCTACCAACTAATATTTAAAGTATATTCTCTATTATAAACTCCTCTAATTGCGCTGATCTCATATCTACCCGCTGAATGACCCGCTCGCTGTTTACCAAATATGATGATGGATATTTGTATATATTGTATTTGTTTACTTCCGTTTCAGCATCCTGAAGTTTAATCATCGTCCAATTTATGTTATGCTTATTCAACACTGCGTTGAGATCAGTTCTTACATCGCAGATTCCTACAAATTCTACCTTATCCTTATATTTGTTCGCAATGCGTGTTAGATTTGGTAAGTCTTGTAAACACGGGGCACATGTCGTACTCCAAAAGTAAATAAAAATCAGTTTGTCCTGATCCACACTATCCAACGTCCACAGATCGCCGTTTAATACATTTCGTCCGGATAATGCAGGAGCTAAAAACCCTGCTTGATCGGAAGCTTGGTGAACATTTCGATTATCTTTTACTGTCTTGATGGTATCAGTCAACATAGCAGCGCCTTCAATCTCTATAAATTTCCCGTCATACAAAATGCGGGATAGTTTGAACGTATCGTCTCCCAAATTAAAATATTGTCCTTCTAAAACTCTCTTTTCCGGCGGTAACGCAGAAAAATAAGGTCTAGCAGGCACAACGAAAGCACCTCTATCCATTATATTTTTACAGAAATAATATGTATTGTTTTGGTATTTTAAAGTTGATAAATAAAATTGCGGGAAAGAAAAATAAACATTGTTATTAATCTCCGATACGGAAATAATTAAGCTGTCGTTATGAACTTTGCCACCGTACCAATATTGATAAAAAACATAGTCTGGATTATTTGGTACGGAGGATGAATTATTTCTTCTACCAAGAGGCCTCACCACATCATCGCCAAAATCGTTATTCTGATTTCTATCAATTATATAATGCATTCCCAGACTATCTCTCCCTATCACGACATTAATCCCGCAAGCCAGAGGTTCTTCTGCGTAATTCAACGAGTCTTTTAGGTCAATTTCCTCCGTTTCCAGTAGTTTGGCTAGACTTGAGCTCATCGTATCCAATCGCTGTACTGATTGGTAGATTAACTGCTTCGGATTTAATTCATAGTAATATTCTCGAACATCGGTCCAGTTTTCGGGAATATTTTTAACAGCAGGATATAATTCTTTTCGTTCACTATCTCGTTTCTCACTTATACCGAACGAGGTAATTCCATGAGGTCCGTAGCCATCAACTTTTTGTAATTCGATAGTAGTCTTCTCTTGAGAAAACAGCAATGTTATGTTAAAAATGCTATAAAGTAACAGGAATATCTTCTTCATTCTCAAAAGTTCAAGTTTGTGGTAATAGCTTATAACGGTATAATATACAACAATAATAAGAATTATTTCCTTTACTCATTTATTATGAGGCATTTTTGGTTTCAAGCATATAATATTTATTTCAGTGTATAATGGGTTATATCCATCTTTTTTGGAGTTAAGATATTGCAAAGTTTATTATATATTTCAAATGTTTGGTCAATAAAGTTAACAAGTTGAATAAAGTCAGGGTTGATGTTTAATGTTCGGTTATTGTTATAAAAATGTTAGTCTTTTTTTAGCATTTTATATACTATGTTAAGGTAAGTTTTAGTTTATTTGAGATAATTTATCTCAGACTAAATAACGAAATACGAACACGCAAACGAATAGAGAAATACCATTTACATTTTCCCATCCATTAATCATCTTGACACAGGAAAATTATATAAGATACAAGCTAACAATGACATACGTAGATAAAATATATGGAGAAGTTGAATTTTCAGGGGTAATTGAAGAAATTATCAAGACCAATGTTTTTCGGCGGTTGAAGAAAATTCATCAGGGAGGTTCTATTTTTTTAGTTAACCCCAAAATAAATCATACAAGGTTTGAACATTCGATTGGCGTGATGCTCATCATAAAAAAAGTGGGTGGTAGTCTTGAAGAACAAATCGCTGGATTGATTCATGATATTTCTCATACGGCATTTTCCCATTTAATTGATTATATACTTGAAATCGAAGGTGAAGATTACCATGAACATAGATATGCTGAAGTTTTAAAAGATCGTGAATTGGCTGCTGTATTGAATAAATATCGAATTGATGATACCCTGTTGGCTGATTTGGATAAATTTAGACTATTAGAATATCCACTACCTTACTTGTCAGCGGATAGGATAGATTATACACTTAGGGACATGTTTCAAATTGGGAAAATTTCACTTGCAGAGATTTCTTGGTTTATAAATGGTTTAGTTGCTTTTGATAATAGAATTGTCTTGAAATCCAAAGCGTATGGAACATGGTTTCAGGAACAATACAGCTTCCTCACAGCTGAATATTTTGAAGACGTAAAAAATATAGAGATAAATATGATAATGAAGACGATCATTAAAGATTGTCTACAAAATGGAATTATTGAAGAAAGGGACTTTTTCAAGGACGACTTTTATCTTATTGACAAAATAAATCAAAAATCAGATTTAAGGCAATGGATTGATCGGATTAGAGTTAATGGGTTAAAAAATGAAAAGCTAACAACTAAAAAAAGAATAGTAGACCCTGAAATTATGGTAAATAATAAAATTTTGAGATTATCAGAAGTGAATTAAAATAGTTCCACAATGGTCATAATCCTGCCCCATATTGAGACTTTTTTTGATAGGGAGATGGTCGTTTCAGTCCTCAGAATGCAAACGGAATAACTTATTGTTCTATAAATTTAAGGTTATTAAAATGGCTTAAGAAATTCCTGCCTCAGGGCATCCATTTTTTCAAACTGTTCCGCGGATACTTCTACATATTTCCCGGAGACAATATCCAGCAGCATGTTTTTCTCTTTTGCGTAGACGGGTAGCCATATTGGTTTTTCAGCAGCGTGTCGCATATCGCGAGCAATCTTGTCGAATAGCCTAGGAATACACTCCCACTGCAGGATTTCCTCCGCAGGGAGTTCTCCCAACATCTGATAACAGTATTGCATAGCGGCGGAATATTGCTCCCGGTTATTTACGTATAGGTCTCCCCTGCTCCGTACCATCAGTTTTTCGCCTTCCGTTGTAAGAACAACCGGACGGATCGGTACGCCGCTCAATTGACTTAATATGGCCATTCCCATGCGTACCTCCAGAGGTTTATTATATAATTGAACCTGCGTCCATCCTCTCTCTCCACTACCTCCTTCTTCTCCATCGACATAACAGATAACGTGATATCCTTTTTTTAACAGTTGTTTTAGCTGTATAAGGGATTTTGAGCTGCTGGACCTTACAAACTGCAGTTCGCTCGCATTCGGCTTCCGCCCGAAACTTCTTTTGAACTGCTGCATATACGTCGGATATTGCTCTTCAAACACCTCGTCTTTCAGCAAGATGGCAATACCATATCCGCGCCGGATAAGTGCTCGCGCCATGATCGCATAAGGGCCGATATGGAAACATGCCCATATCCGGGGACCATCCACTTTGGGCAGCTGTTTTTCCAATTGTGGAAGAAAGATATTGTCGTGTTTGAACGGTTCTTGTCGGAGATATGTTTGATGGATGTATATGATCGTCAATATCGATTCGTAACTATCCACTAATTTCCAATGGTAGAGCATTGAAGCTAGTTTGACGCTCTGGTTCCAGAAGATATGATTCTCTTTTGCCACAGGTGTTACCGATAACGCACTTGATGTGCTGTTCATGTTTGATTTCAGTTAGTGAAAAGGGTGTCCGGATCACCCTTGATTTGGGACTAACTTGATTTAAATGTAGTAAAGATTACATTTTCCATCGTTCTCAGTCAGTAGTATAAGACCTTGTTTTGCATCGAGTATATTCGAGGCTGTCTCTGCCACATTTTGGATTTCATGAATGAATTGTTCCATGTTCAATTAATTTATTTGGGTTTATGAAAAGCATCTATCGATCCTGGATAGATTGCCCTGTGATCACGGAACAAATATGCTGTATGTGGATGGAGAATTCCAAAAAAAACCGTGGACAGTAGTAAAACAGCGGTTTCGCCCCGGCGGAAAAAGCCGAACGGAAGAAAAGTGGAGGTTTCGGCTGAATAATGAAAGGAAAAGTAGCACGAATATTTTTCGACATATCTTACCAGCCTCATAATGGTATTAGTGTACGAACTAAGCAGAAAATCCATGTACCGATCGATGTCAAGAAAACGGCGGAGAAAAGATGGATGACCGAGCAACTCGGTCCTAGATCCGTAGAGGCACAGCCTAATATTCCGATCGATAATAACATTATAGACACCTTCGATATTGAGCCAGAGCCTCCAGGAGGTATGGGTGCATTCAGAAATTGGATCGGACAGAATTATAATTACCCTCTGGAAGCAACTAGAAATAATGTGAATGGTACAATCATTATCAGGTTTGTCGTGAATAAAGACGGCAGGCTTAGCGATTACGAGATCGTTAAGAACCTCGGACATGGTACCGCCGAAGAGGCCATAAGAATAATAAAAAAATCTCGCCCTTGGAAACCTGCCATTGCTGAAGGTAAACCCGTCAGAGCCAAGTTCACCTTACCAATTATATTAAACACGCATTAAATGACAGAAATTTGTATCCCTATATGGTGCTAGCAATAGAAAGTAAAGATCTAGACCGGAGGTGAAAATCTTCAACGATATGTTTTCGCTGATTACAGCGTAACTACCACTTTACCAACAGTATGTCCCGTTTCAATCTGTAAATGTGCCTTTGCCATTTCTTCAAAACTGAACACGTGCGAAACGTAAGGTTTTAAAATGCCTTTTTCTAATAGTGAGGCGATCTTCTGCATATCAGTCCCACTGGAATATACGGACATGAAATAGCAGGCATGTAAATGTTTTTCCTGAGCTTTGCGTTCATCTTCTTTTGTATGCCCAGAAGGCAAGGTAACTATTGTCCCAAACGGCTTGAGTACCTGCACTGACTTTTGAAAATTCTCCCCGCCAATGGCTTCCAAGACAAAATCAATATTAGATAGCTTCTCTGTAAAATCGATATGTTGGTAATCGATGTGTTCATCTGCGCACAAACCGAGAACAAAATCCCGATTGGTAGTAGACGAGGTAGCAATAACATAGGCCCCGATATGTTTTGCAATCTGCACAGCAAAATGACCGACGCCCCCCGAAGCCCCGTGGATAAGAACTTTGTCCGTAGGTCTTAATTTTCCATAGCTGTCAAAAGCCTGCCAAGCCGTTAACGCAGATAGTGTACTGGCAGAGGCTTCAATATGATTAATATTCCGAGGTTTCAAAGCAAGTTGTTCTGCCGGAGCGTTGACATATTCCGCGTACGCCTTACCATGACCAACAAAATTCACCATACCAAAAACCTCGTCACCAATTTTAAACTTGCTAACCCCACTTCCGACTTCTGTCACTTCACCCGAAATATCCCATCCCAAAATCAAAGGGTCATAATGGGCTAGATCTTCAGCCAACGGAGCCTGTCTGCTACGAACTTTCACATCCACCGGATTAACGCTGATTGCTTTTACTTTTATCAGCACTTCATGCACTTCAACATGTGGTACTTCAAGATTTCTGTAAACAAGATTTTCGGTGTTTCCAAATTTATCCAATACGATTGCTTTCATCTGCATTATATTTATTATGCAAATATAGACTGATAAATAAGCTTTAAACAGGTACATTTCAAGTGTATTTCGGTATCTTTGCAGTATGTCGAGGGAAAACATCCATCAATCAATCGAAGTGTTCTATGAGAAAGTGGACGAATGCCCGCTACGTGACCGGAAGTTTAATTTCTTTGAATTTGTGTACGTTATTTCGGGGACAGGTTACCACGTTGACAATGGAAACAGGTTTGCTTACCACAAAGGTGATATGTTCCTGATTACGCCAAACGACTGCCACGAGTTTGATTTGGAAACTACGAGTGAGTTTATGGTCATGCGTTTTGGTGAAAACTATATAAACGAATACCAATGGAAAAGTATAGACCACATAGAATGTATCTTATACTACGCATCGCATTTATCGGGATCCGTCCTTATAAATAAGGAAGATGCACAGATGGTTGATTTACTTATACAGAACCTTCAACAAGCGATAAAGCATCAATCCATATACAACGAAGACCTTATCCGCCATTTGGTCAACGCTATCATTGTAATTACAGGAAGAAACATTGCAATGGTCAAACCTAATGGCGTTTCTTCTAATTCAGACGGACGGATATTACAGATACTGGACTATATACAGGAAAATATCCGGCGACCGGATTTACTTAAAATCTCAGTAATCGCCGACCAATTTGGTATATCTCCTACCTATCTCGGCAGTTATTTCCGAAAACAGTGTAACGAGAGTATTCAGCAATATATATCCTCTTACCGCATTCGGCTGATAGAGCATCGATTAAAGTTCAGCGATAAAAGGATTCATGAAATAGCTGATGAATTTGGGTTTGCAGATGAAAGCCATATCAATAAATTCTTTAAAAGGCATAAAGGAATGAGTTTAAGAAACTTCCGCCTGAACGCTCAATAATCTTGATATTGGTCGATCTTAGATATTCAATAAAAGTCGTAAAGTCCAAGATCTTCATCCAGATTCGTCATGTCTACATTTATCGCTCTCTACCATACTGGTAGTTTGACACCGGACTTTGAGTTCATCTTATTCAAGAGCAGATGAAATGTATCTCGGTAAATATTCGAATTATTGGATTAATTTTCATGAAAATGATAAAGGAAAACGACATCTCCCAAATAAGCTGGCTTGACATGCCCTTTAATGGCTAATTTTGCCTGGATGACCGCTTTTATAGTACCTCTGAGATTGGTAATTGACTTTACGGTTGCCTCAAGCCGTACTTCACTGTCTACTGGCACAGCCTGACCGAACTTAAAATTCTCAATCCCATAATTGATTTCCATTTTTACATTTCTGACATCCGCAATCTGTTTCCACAGATAAGGGATAAGGGATAATGTTAGATAGCCATGTGCGATGGTCGATTTGAAAGGTCCATCATTTTGTGCTCTATCTTTGTCGACATGTATCCATTGATGGTCCAACGTTGCGTCAGCAAACCTATTGATCTGTTCCTGATCTATCTTATGCCATTCGGATACACCCACCATCTTTCCCTCATAAGATTTATACTCTTCAAAACTGTTAATAATCACCATAAAATAATCATAGATTGATAAATACAAGAAAGTTATTGTCGCAAGTATAAAAAAAGAACTTATAAAACGGAAATTTCAAAGGACAGAAATATGATCCTCCGAAAAGTTCATCATTTTATTTTAAAACCATGAAGAAAAATCTTAATTAAAATATAACTTTCACGCTAACGCCATAACATCTGATTCGTAGCTGTCTCTACGTGTTCCGAACCCGTATGCCGAATCACTAAAACACCGTTTCCAGGATTTTTCCCTACTTTATACCTTTTCCCATCGGTAGGAATAATATTGAGATCCCACTTGCCAGGATGGAAAGTGCCAGGATAATAATTGGCTGCTACCAAAAGATAGCGACCATCTGGTGAAAAGACGGCCTCCCTTTCTTCACGGTCGCTTTCGGTAACTTGTACTAGATCTGTCCCATCAGCATTCATTAAATAGATGTGCTTATCAATACGAAGCGCTATCTTGCTCCCATCTGCATTTACATTTATATTACCCCAATCCGAATAGCTTAATTCTTTTATGGGGACTATTGATGTATAGGGTGGATCACTTTTGAGAATAAAATTTTCGAAAGTAAATAGTATACCGCTATTCGGCAACCACACGGCCTTGTTGCCTAGCGTAAGTGCAGTATTATTTACCCTCGGGAGGTGATGTTTTACATTGCCGTCCGTATCAAGGATAACGATACCGTGTTCAAAATCTGGCTGTATAAGGATAAGGGACTTATCAGGCGAGAGTAATCCACTAATCTGGCGATCTTCTCCATTGGGATTGTTGTAAACAAACTCTTTCGCGATACTATTGTTCTCTGAGTTGACAAGTTTAAAGTTGACTCTGTCAAATTCTCCGGTAACAATTCCAGTTTCAAGCCGGATGTCTCCATCCCAACTGACGTCCCATCCATTTAGGGCATAGTTGTTTCGGTTGAAATATATACTTCGTGCATTGGTGTTAGGATCTAGTTTGTAGGTATGCTCTCCAGAATCGTACAACAATACGCCACTGAGATTATTATTTACTGGATTCTCTGACTGTCCGTCATTCTTCGAACAGCCTGCGATGCTCAACCAAAGCCCCACCGACAGTAATAACCATATATTTACATCTTTCATAACAAATACATCTTTGTTTATAAATCCGCATTCTTCTTTTATACAAATAAACACAAATCCAATCTTTAAGGGAATAACGGAAAACCAGTATTTTTTGCCCAGAAGAATCTATTACATGCCCCAAATCACACCATAACGTTCATTAATGGTGAATAAAAAAGCCTCTGTACCAGGTTATGCTCACTAGACTCAGCTTGCCAATCCTTGCGCTAATTTAAGTCGATATGAAAATAAAAAACAGATCCTTTACCAGGCTCACTTTCTACTTCAATTCTGCTTCCGTGCAGACGTAACAGTTCTGAAACCAGATAGAGTCCTATTCCAAATCCAGCAATATTTTTACGTTCAACCTCTTTAGCACGATAGAATCTCTTGAACAAGTTGGCTTGATCCTCAACGCTAATCCCTACTCCTTCATCCTTTACATAAATCCGTAGTTTGTCAGTATGACCTTCCCAGCCTAAAATTACGGATCCGCCCGAAGGTGAATATTTAATCGCATTGCCGACTAGATTTATTAACACCTGTCTCATTTTCTCAAGATCCGCATAAACCTCCACGTCCGCAGAACCAACAATTTCAAGCCTATGCTTCGAACTGATCAGATGTGCTTCTTCTATGACTTCGTCGGCTAATGATTTCAAGTTAAAGCGTGTCTTCCGTATATCGATCTTCCCCTCTTCGATACGGGATAGCCCAAGATAATCGATAATCATGGAGATCATTCTTTTTACGTAGGCTTCAATCTTCGTGCTCATGTTAAAGAAAGAAGGATCTTCCGCATTCTTGGACTTTTTTACCAAAAGCTGCGTATAAAGCAATATTGATGTTAGCGGTGTTTTGAGTTCATGGCTTACCATCGCAACAAAGTCATTCTTGCGCTTATCTTCCTGCTTTTTTTCGCTGATATCACGTGCTATCTTTGAGATACCGATAATACGACCGTCACGATCTTTTATGGGTGATATGGTCAGCGATACGTCTATCAGCATTCCGGATTTCGTTAGCCGCTTCGTTTCGTAGTGTTCGACACTTTCTCCATTTCGTAATTTAGATAAAATATGGTATTCTTCTTCCTTCCTGTCATCAGGTATAATTTTCATAATAGATTCTCCGATAATCTCCTGTGGAGAATAACCGAACAACTTATGTGAGGCACCGTTCCACGTCGTAATTATCCCGTCTAAGGTTTTGGCTACTATAGCATCGTTGGATGACGTGATGATGGCTGCAAGCAGTGCATTTTGCTCACCAGACCGGATAGTATCGGTAATATCTAACATGGTACCGATAAACCGGCTTAACGTCCTGTTTTTATTAACAAAGATTCTTCCTTGGATTCTGACCCAACACGGGCTGTTATCTTGGAACTTTCTGATCTTATATCTCACATCTATATGCCCTTCGCGTGAACCCCTTATAATCTTCTTTATCTTGGCCTCAACATCTAAACGATCCGCTATATCTATCCTTTCAATAAACTCCTGAAAAGAGATATGATCGTCAGGCCGAAGCCCCAGTATTCTTTTACATTCATCCGACCAATAGATAGTGCCCCGCTCCCGGTTCCAATCCCAGGTACCCAACTTTGTGGCATCGATTGCCAACCGCAATCTTGATTCGCTTTCCTGTAACTTTACCAATAGTTCTTCAGCAGGGCGAAGTTTAAAATTGTCACCCTCGTTTTCATTGCTGATATTTGTATGCTTTTTTCTATTTTTCATACTTTGTCATGACACATATGTATTCAGGGTCAATAAAATTAATACTTTTTCCTGTTATGGCAAACGCTGTTTTTTAGCGTGCTGTACGACGGTATGTATCCAACTGAGTTTAATGCATAGGTCGATTTAAAAGGTCATCTGCAAATTCATTGTCGTTAAATCCTTTAAAGTCTTCCGTATCCATCTTTTTCAAATTGCCAGATATTGTCCAGAACTTTCCGACAAGTCCCAATACAATTTCATTGTTCTCTTGTACTTCCAATTTTATAAATCCCATTTTTTCCAAACCTATTATTGTTAAGCTTTTCGGCACTGCGATGCTCCGTAATTTAAAAAGCCAATAGATAATCTTTCAGTTTCTGAAATCCAGACCCTTAATTAAAGGGAACACTTTGCCTGCAGAACTATTTATAATAATTTGTTCGGACGTCGAAACATCAAAAATCGGAAGATATTTCTCCTGTAAATCCATACCTAAGCTATCTTTTTTTATCCATTCATTCCATGTCAGACTTTCTTGACTGGACTCATTTGTTGTCAACGCTCCGTTCTTGGCTGTCGGGCACATAAAATTAATGGAAATCCTTCTCCTAATATTTTTATCAAATGTTGGCCTAACGAACTACTCGCTCCTGTTATCAAAATTTTTGTTTTCATTTTATCTTTATTTGATGTTAAGCTACCATAATAAGTATATAAGCAGCTAGATAGCATAAAAATGGCAGACAAAGTGCATAGAAAGCTGGCTTAATCAAAAACCGATACGCTATGAATGCAAAAACTCCACTGCAAAAAACCGTAAACATTAAAAGTAATCGCTCCGTTTTCAGGAGTTCAGCATGTTGGATTGCGAGATATCCGCCGATTACGCCCATAAAGAAAAGACCTACGCCGAAACCGACATTAAATCCAATCCAGGCTTTCCATACATTTGAATTCTCATCAACTTCCAGTTTGGAATTCTTCATCGTATCCATCAATTCTCGACTTTTTGGATACAGTTCTCGCGTAAAAAATATTCCTCTCACATGGAGCAGGCCTATCAATGAAATTGAAATTGAGCCAATAGCCCAAAGAATTATTTCTGTCATTAGTATAATCTTTAAGTTTCCTATTTTTTTAATTAAATTCATTACACAGTTTTCTTTTGAAATAAGCTGGTGTATTTAGCCCTCTAGGCAAATTACAATATCAAGGCTGAAATCTATCGGGAACCACTAATATCATTTGCTGGAAACATGCTGCAATTTTATCAGCTGATAGCTCAGATATCTTGCTATTTTTCTGTAAATAAAGTTTTTTTATTATACGCCTGGCTTGGCTCTTCCTAAATATTGTTTTTAAAACAGTCAATACATTTGTACTAGGGTTTCTAAATATGAAATAAAGATATCTGAAATACCTTTCCTTCATTTCTATCCCGATGCTACAGTTTTTCTTCTTAATAATCCCTAAAAGGGCTGATTTTACCGTTGGTGGAGGGGCAAAACTATGAGGAGCTATTTCGCATATTATTTGGAAGTCGTAAAATGTACGATAAAATAATTTAAGGGGATCCGAACCACCCTTTGATGTTAATTTGTAAGCAGGTTCAAATTGCATAATAAGGGATGCTCCTGCAAAATACTCCATATTAACATACATCAGGTATTTTAAAACTTTAGATGTGAGACAATAGGGA
Source organism: Sphingobacterium micropteri (assembly GCF_014692515.1). Taxonomy (GTDB): domain Bacteria; phylum Bacteroidota; class Bacteroidia; order Sphingobacteriales; family Sphingobacteriaceae; genus Sphingobacterium; species Sphingobacterium micropteri. Next base: position 56,376 of record NZ_JACOIK010000008.1, read on the forward strand.
ATATTAGCAACCACTTTAAAATTAACTTTTGGCACGTTGAAATTTCGGAAATCTCGGTAAATTATTTCAACGCATTTATTGTCGCCAAATTTTTGTTTTAAAAAATTAGCTAAAGTTTGATCGTTCTCAATAGCATATATTTTGTTACAACGTGCGAGTAAATGAGTAGTTATAAAACCTTTTCCAGCGCCAATATCTAAAACCGTATCATGTTTTCTGATATCAATAAAATTAATTGCGTCTGTTATCAGTATATGATCTATAGTGAAATGTTGCCCAGTAAATCGTACGGGTTTTCTGTTTTTTTTCATGAAAATTTCTTAGAAATGAATACAAAGACTCACATCGCGAAACAGCGATGACGGTAGTATTCGATCCAAGAAAATTATAACAGGAAATCATGCACACAAAAGCATATTGCTGAGGCGGCAATAATATTAATATTTACTCGTGAATAAGCTACCGATTGCTAAGCTGTAGCCCAAGGTCTATAAAAACCAAAAAATGATGTCAGTAACATATTATATTTTTTTGCATGAATAGTACAAATGTATAGATATTTGAATGATTTTAGAAAATTTACGCAGTATATCTTTTAGAAAAAACCACTGACTTGCAGGTTTAGGAATCATTTAACGCACATCAGATAGTAAAACTTAAGACACTAGCATACCTGATTTTCTAGTCTACCACCAGCATGGCTAACAAGGAGATGATCGAACTTGGTCGCGTTTCCTTATGGAAAGAGCGGGTACTACACGATCCGAAGAATGGTTTAACCGCATGCTAAGCGACTCAACAACCATGGAATCGGTAAAGCTGGAACATCTTATCCCCCTAACAAATATCGAATGATAAAATAGAATATGAGGCAATCACTGAATATACAAATGATTTAGGTAAATATTATCTTGCTCCGTAAACAGTGCTTTTGGGGTACCGTCAGTCCATAAAGTCGGAATCGACTTTCCTGCATTCAAGATATTTCCTAAAATATATACCTTATTATTAGAAATAGTAATACTCATAGCTCTAACACTTTGCCCATGGGTACTCAACTCGTATAATAGTTGTGTATTTCGGTATACTTTCGCAACGTTTATACCACTCTCTGATATGCTATTAGTTACAAAGTAATAATCATTTCCATTCACTGTTGCTAATATATTACTAACTCGCGCTCCAATGGCATGAGAAAATATTTCGTCGGTACCTTTCCAAACCTTCGCAGCATCTGTATTACGATCTACATTTCCGTAGCCCATAGTCAATACCTCTCCATTTTCAACGTGTATAAAAGTAGCTTCAGAAGGTGCATTATTAATAGTTTGCATAGTAGTTCCATACCATATGCTTGCTGCTTGTGCAAATTGTCCTGCTAAATAATATGCACCATCATACACTGTGATAGCACAAATGCCGGAAAACTGTAGTGCTCCGGAGTTTACTTTCTGCTCGCCGTTTACCCACAGTCTTTGATAAGGTCGGTTATCTTGATAAACCGTACCTGCCACATAGATATTTCCATTTTCTGCATAAATAGCCGTCGCAGTATTATTTTGAGCTGCACCAGATAGGTATTCTATCGTCCCGTTCTTCCAATATGCGACACGCGTTTTGTTACCTTCGGTATACTGACTACCTCCAACGTAGACATCCTTGCCCTGGGCGTGGACTGTCTTCGCATCGGCCGACTGGCTTGGAGATAATTTTATTACGGAATCTTGAACAACCAAGACAGCTTTCCGGTCGCGTTCGCTATATTTGTTGGTGAAGGAATATCCGGCATAATAAAATATAGGTTCTTTAAGATCATCATCTATGTTATTAGCATCTTTCTTACAAGACACTAAGCTTCCGAACAAAATCGCGATTACCAGAATTTTATTTAATTTCATACCGAACGTATTAAATGTATATATTATTCTATACAAAATTCCGAAGAATAATCTAGCGATTCGATAAAGAACGTTTAACAATCCATATACTTCGTTTATCAACGTATATACAAAGCATCTACGGAAAACAAGTTTACACTAAATATCCTACGAAACATTATCACGTTGTTATTTACTTATTTCAAAAAAACGAACGGTAACAAAAACTAAACATAGCGATAACACAGCTTTTTTGTCAAACAATTTGCTTTGCTATAGCTTTGCACAAGGACAATTTAACAACAGAATTCTCTCGATAATACTACTTACTTATGTTAGAATATTTGAAACGTAATTTGGGTTTAATAAGATTAGTGTTATATATAAGTACGATCGCTTTAGTCTTTTTAACGCCCATGGTTATTGGCTTTGTGGTTTTAAAACTTTTAGTTGTTCTATTTTTGTTAATAATTTTATACTATTTATATACAAGATTGGGGTTTTACAATATAAATTATCGAATTCCTGATATCCTCTGCATTTTCTGTTTAGTGAATCAAATTAGTTATATCAGCTGGACGTTTATTATACCGGAAATACTTTAGCTTTAGCGTTAACCATCCGATCTTCTGACTTGACATCAGATGTAAAGGATAATCAAGAGAGAATTTCTTGCCATACGATAACCTGACCTAAAGAAAGTTGTCATAATTTTATCATATATACTTGAACGAATGGAATGAAGAAAAAACCAGCAAATGAGATATGAGAAAAATAATTGCAGCAATCGACACAACGCTTGACGGGGTTTGCGACCATACCGTAGGAATTCCCGACGATGAACTACATCAATATTACGCAGGTTTATTAAGCAATGCCGATGCCATTCTATTTGGCAGGATAACTTATCAGCTAATGGAATTTTGGCGGACTTTGGTAGAAAAACCCTCTGGCGAAAAATCTATGGACGAATTTGCGACTGTAATAAATAACACTCCTAAAATTGTCTTTTCGCGAACGCTACAAAACATAGACTGGAAAAGTGCAAAGCTGGCGGAACGGACTATTGAAGAAGAAGTTTTAGAACTCAAGCAGCAATCAGGAAAAGACATTCTTATTGGCAGCCGCAGCCTTATTTTACAACTGATGAAGCTTAATTTGATTGACGAATACCAGCTCTGTATCCATCCAGTAGTTGCAGGTAGCGGCTTGCCGTTATTTGAAGACATAGATAGAACAGTTTTTAAGCTCATAAAAACAAAAATATTCAACAGTGGGGCGGTAACACTCTATTATGAGCGAGCAACAGCATAAATACTTCTCCGCCAGCGGATCCACTACGTTCCACCATCTTTGTTGGTTGGAAAGATCGTCTCTTACCGCAAAATCTAAATATGTACCATCTATTGGGGAAGCCATGTTACTAACGGTTTAGAAAAACATACAATATTTATGATTCCGTTCCCCGTGCGTAATAATATAATGAATCAATTCTTTTTTTTCATAAATACCATAACTTTGAGCAACTAAGCGATCAATATAGTTGGATTCCTCTGTCCAAAAAAGAGGCCATTCACTACTTAAGATAGTGATATTTTTCCAATTGTTCCAAACTACATGTTTCAATAACACTTTGATAAGAAATTACACCATCGAACACAATAGATATATCCCGATCAGTATCTACATTACTTAATAAAACAGTTAAGATATTAGCCTCGTCCCGCAGCGAATTCAAATAAAGTTGGTTAGGAATGTCATGTATCGGATCCCATTTATTAATTTTGCTATTAAGCATATCTAAATTTAGTAGTAGTTTTATCTGGATGCAATATTTCCAATGTTGGTCTACCGTCAGTCACCGCACCATTTCGCTAAATTTCTCTCCAATAGTTCATAAAATCTAAAAGCATTATATAATACGACAAACTCTAATATTCAATATTTAAAGCTGAAAACAAATTCTTTGGCGATAACAACCCTCTATTTGAGCTTATTGCATATGCAATAAGAAAATAATCTCTATTCTTTCTGTGATAAATAAATATCCCTAAATCAGTGCGCCCATCAAAGTCAATTATTTGGTTTTCTAATACATTTACTACAATTCCATCATAGTTTTTACTATGATTTCTCAGTTTAAACCCTCTAGAATTTTTTAACAATACAAACTTCGTCGAGTCATTTAACGTCATGACAGTTCTTCGACAGTTCGGCTCTGTGATTAAGCTGAATGGCTCGTTTACTAAATTACTGTAATCTATCGGAAAATTTACCGCTAAGTAGCCTCCTCCGTTACCTTTATAGGTTATATTGGGTGATATACCAAGATGGGAACTATTTTCAAAAGTCAAAAAATCTAGCAACTGCGTATGTTCGTGATTATCGCATGCGAAAAAAATCAATTTATATTTGTTTTCATAAAGTAACTCAACTACAGATCTATCCACTTTATTTACAAAAATGTCTACATTTTTTATTTTCGATGTATCCAGAGATAATCCCTCTATATAGTCTATCGGGATATCGTACACGTCGTGTAATATCGTACCACGATCACAACCTGACAACATAGCTATGACAACAGGAAGTATTAATTTTCTCATCTTTATTTAAAACTAAATATTTATCTGGAAAGTTGTGAAACCAAGGCGCAAGCAAAGGTAAAGCTAATCTCTTTATGTTTATAAAATTCTTCGCATTCAGGGCATCTTCCATCTGGATATGTAAGTCTTGCTGGATTATTCCAAGCATAAGCATACGGTGACTTATCAATTTGTTTATAATGATCTAGCTCCGTAATCGTAATCAGTTTATTACTTTTGGAAAAAAGCATATATCATACAATATATAGCATTAATCCAAAAAATTAAAAAAGATACAGAAATATATTTTGTATATCCAAGCCTTTTAGCGAGTCTATTTTGTATCAGTGCTAGAATAGGAAAAATTATGTACACAAGAATAAAAGTAGTTAAGTTATAACTTCCTGGGTATGGTAACTCAACACCAAAGAAGTTTAACATCAACATACATAAAGAGATATACGAAAGTATAACGCCCCACAGCATTATAAAAAAATTGACGAGTTTAATCATATAATCCACAATTGAAGTTATTTATTAAACAAACTGTTTATTTCTTCTCTAGTCAATGTGCGCTTTTCAGATTCGGTATTCTGTCGGCGAAGAGGTGAACAGACTTGAGTTTTTTTTCGAGAAAATCGCGAATCAGCTCACCGAAGAGGTGGAATACAAAACCTCGACAATTTCTACGGTATTGGAACCCTTAATTATCATTTTCTTGGGATTGGTGGTAGGTTTGATCTTAATAGCCATGTACTTACCTATGTTCCAGATGAGTAATAGTTTTTGAAAAAGCTTATATATACTTCAAAACTTCCTTTGGCACCAACGCCGATACATCACCTTGGTGATGCAAAATATCCCGGACAATGGTCGAAGATATATGCGCCAACCCAGATTTCGCCATCAGAAAATACGTTTCGATCTCCGGTGCAAGCAAGAGGTTGTTTTGTGCGATGGCATTCTCAAATTCAAAATCGGCGGTATTCCGTAACCCACGAAGCAGATACTTCGCTCCTATTTCCTGGCAAAAATCAATCGTAAGACCCGAAAACTGCGCCACCTCTACCCTTTCATTCGATTGGAATAGATCTGAAATGGCTTTTACCCGATCATCAAAAGACATCAACCCTTTTTTAGTACTATTTATCCCCACCGCGATGACGACCTCGTCGAATAACGATAGTCCTCTCGTTACAATATTTTGGTGAGCATACGTAAAAGGATCAAATGATCCGGCGAAAACAGCAATGTTCATATTCAATAAGCATTAAAGGTTTACGAATCCAGTTTAAAAAAGCTAAATGAAGAATAGCCATATTTCCTTGTTTCTATATAAAACGGCGATTCATCCATTTTTCGTGTAGAAGGATGTTCAATCACCATCGTTCCACCCGGCTTCAATAAGCCTTTTTCCAGAATCAAGTTGGCTAATTGCGGTAAGGATGGTAGATCATACGGTGGATCGGCGAAAATAAAATCATATTGATTTTTACAAGCTGCAATAAACTTCAGTACATCCGCTTTACGGGTTCGAATAACCTCGATATGCAGCTTCTTCGCCGTATCCTTAATAAACTGCAAACATTTAAAGTGAATATCCACCGACTCTACCGATAGCGCTCCCCGTGAGGCCAGTTCAAAACTGATATTGCCCGTTCCAGCAAAAAGATCAAGGCAATCGCATTCGTCCAGCGCGATCCGATTATCCAATATATTGAACAGCGCCTCTTTGGCGATATCCGTCGTAGGGCGCACCGGTAAGTTGGCTGGTGGAGATAACCGAAGTCCTCCATATTTTCCGCCTATGATACGCATAAAGGAGCATCTGCTATGAAATTCAACTTACCGACTTCCTGCTGTACACCTTCATCATCAGCGTGCAAATCTGTCCGGCCTTGGATAAACTCTACACGATTGGCAAAGTGAGTAAGTGCGGCACTATATGCATGTTGGGCATCGACACCGGAGATCAATATCTTATGCAGTTTAATATGTAAATCAAAAGCTTGGCAGGTAGTCAATACAAAATAATTTAAATCGTCTACATGCTGTATATCGAACACATTATAAAACAGGAATTTTCCATTTTTGAAAGCAAACAGTTCTACCTGCGTATTATTGAAATGTGCTCCCAATACTTCGCCCTGCATGGGAATATAAGTTTGTACCTCGTCTAAAAGAAGCTGAAAATCAGCCACAAATTTTGCACGGGGAAAGATGGCACGCCAGCGGTTGTACAAAAGCAAATCAAATTGATAACAAGCTGTTATAGCTAGATTATCTAAACTATGAATTTGAGTACGGTCGGTATGGTCGTCCAGTAAAAACTCTTGATACAACGGATGGTTTTCTGCCTGATATACTTCCGTTGGGATAAACACTAAACTTTGTACCGGCAAGCTGATGAACACATACTGAAACGGCAAGCCCAGCAACTTGACCGCTTCCACGTCGGGTTCATTTGTGGGATAACGGAACATCGCCTGAACCTGTCCAGACTCATCGACAACGATCAATGTATCTTCTAAAAAATCAGCTTTTACGAACAGCTTATACTGTGGTATATAATGTAAATGGAAATGCTTTGATGTGTATTTCATACCATGGGTTGTTGAAGTCCCTCAACAAAATTAGCTTTTCCAATCGATATGACCAACCTTTTGCATAACTTTGATTATGCATATTCAGAACCTGCTTATCCAACAGTTTGTATGGCAACCTACCTTGCAACAGCAGGAATCATTTTCGCTTTTAGACGAGTTCTTATCGACATTTCACCCGAGTACATGTTTTCTTTTGAAGGGTTATGCGGGTACGGGAAAGACCACGATTATCAGCGCATTGGTAAAAATTTTGCCCACGCTTCAGAAAAGATCGGTCTTACTGGCGCCTACTGGACGCGCTGCAAAAGTTATGCGGCACTATTCAGGCAGAAAAGCATTCACCATCCATAAAAAGATATATCGCAAAAAATCTGCAGCTACCCTCGAAATGGATTTCACCTTAGCGGAGAATCTACATGAAAACACTTTATTTATTGTAGATGAGTCTTCTATGATCTCAGATGCCGGCGAGCAATTCTTTTCTCGAAGTTTACTGGACGATTTGATTCGCTATGTGCAATCAGGCGAAAACTGCTGTCTTTTATTTGTTGGGGACACCGCACAATTGCCACCTGTGGGCATGTTGGAAAGCCCAGCTCTGGATCCGAATTACCTCGAAGCGAACTACCACTTACGGGTTTTTCATTATGAGCTTCGCGAGGTTGTACGGCAGCAAAAAGCATCGGGTATACTTTATAATGCCACCAAAGTACGTAACGATATCCATTGGGAAGATCAGGGTGGCGCACTCCCTTTTCCACAATTCCATACCAAAGGGTTTACGGATATTTTTCGCATGAACGGTGATCGGTTATTGGAGGGACTACACTATAGCTATGACCATTTTGATATCGAAAACACCATCGTGATCTGCCGGTCCAATAAATCTGCCAATTTATATAATCAGCATCTCCGGAATCAGATTCTCTTTCGCGACGAAGAAATTACAGGGGGCGATTTGGTGATGGTCGTACGGAATAATTACTATTGGCTTCAGCAACATGACGAGAAAAACACGGGGTTCATCGCTAATGGCGATCTGGCAAAAGTTCGGAAGGTCAGCAATATACACGATCAACATGGTTTCCGCTTCGCGGATGTATCGCTGGAATTTATAGATGATGACGAGCTGGAACCCGTGGTATGCCGTGTTCTGCTCGATAGTTTACACGTAGATGCACCCAACATGCCGCGTGAACAACAGCAGCAACTATATGAATCAATTGCGCTAGACTATGCGGATATACCGACCAGAAAAGATCGCTTGGAGGCCATTAAAAAAGACCCTTATTATAATGCCTTACAGATTAAGTTTGCTTACGCGATCACCTGCCATAAAGCACAAGGTGGACAATGGCCTTGTGTGTTTGTAGATCAAGGTTATTTAAACGACGAGATGCTCAACATGGAATTTTTACGCTGGCTTTATACGGCTATTACCCGTGCCACAGCACAATTGTTTTTGGTTAACTTTAATCCTAAGTTTTATGGAGAATAAGGATTTTGAGCCGCAACTTGTTCAATTTCTAAAAGTCGATATCCGGCGATATCCGGCAAAATCATTTAATCTGGATTTTATCCAGATACAGGGTTTCACCGTAGCCAGCTTGCTGGCGTATTCTTACCATCCTGACAACCAAGTTTCTTTTCGGGCAGCATGGTTGCTCGAACATGTTTGTATACAACAACCTGCGCTCATTGCTCCCCTATATGACTCCTTCCTTATCGGATTATCAAAGCAAAAGCATTGGGGAACCATACGGAGCTACACGAAAATAGCGATGCTGGCTACTGATTTCAAAACAGCTGTCCCGCAAACGCACGATCAGGAGGAAATTTTAGTAGAACAAACGTTTAATTGGTTAATCCATCCGGCGTGTCCCGTGGCGGTTCTCGTTAATTGTCTGGATATATTGTGTAATTTACGGAAGAACAATCCTTGGATCACCACAGAATTGAAAGAACAAATCCACCACCTACTCAAAAATCCGACCCCAGCATTAGCTAGCAGGGCAAAAAGAGTGTTGAAGAAAATCGCTTAAAATAACGTATTGCCTCGATGGAACGTATTTCTCCCCAGGTGTTTGAACGCCAGTTCGGTACATTCACGACCGCGGGATGTACGCATCAGGTAACCTTCTTGAATCAAAAACGGTTCATATACTTCCTCAATCGTTCCTTCATCCTCTCCTACGGCTGTAGCGATCGTTTTTAGTCCGACGGGCCCACCTTTGAATTTATCGATGATGGTGATCAGAATCCGATTATCCATTTCGTCGAGCCCATTTTCGTCCACATTCAGGGCATTCAGGGCATACTGCGCGATAGCCCTATCAACGGAGCCATTACCCTTAATCTGCGCGAAGTCCCGCGTTCGACGCAATAGCGAATTGGCAATACGAGGTGTGCCCCGGCTTCGTCGTGCAATCTCATACGCCCCTTCTTCCGTAATTGGTGTATTTAAGATATGAGCCGATCTTAGTACAATTGTAGTCAACAACTTAGCATCGTAATATTGAAGTCGTGAATTAATTCCAAAACGGGCACGAAGCGGTGCTGTCAACAATCCAGATCGGGTTGTTGCGCCAATAAGCGTAAAAGGATTCAATGAAATCTGAACGGAGCGGGCGTTGGGACCGGTTTCCAACATAATGTCAATTTTGAAATCCTCCATCGCCGAATACAAGTATTCCTCTACCAGCGGACTTAAACGATGAATTTCATCAATGAACAAGACATCGCCTTCTTCCAGATTCGTTAGTAAACCCGCTAAATCCCCTGGCTTATCCAATACCGGACCGGATGTGATTTTGATGTTCACGCCCATTTCATTCGCGATAATATGGGATAACGTGGTCTTACCCAAGCCGGGAGGGCCATGTAACAACACATGGTCTAAAGCCTCGCTGCGCAATTTTGCAGCTTTAACAAAAATAGAGAGGTTTTCTAAAATTTTCTCTTGCCCGGTGAAATCCTCGAAGACCTGCGGACGTAAAGCCCGTTCTATATCCCTATCAATGGAATTTAGCCTTTCTGGATTCGGATCAAGATTTTCATTCATATATACGCGAAGTTAACTATTTATATTTCTTAAACCAACTCTCTATTTTTAACTGTATAACACCAAAAAATGCTTCTCTGAATATGCGCGTACTCATTTTAGAAACTCCCTCGGTGCGGTCGGTAAATATAATAGGTACTTCTACTAGTTTGAAACCATATTGGATAGCGGTAAACTTCATTTCAATCTGAAAAGCATAACCGATAAACTTAATATTGTCTAACGGAATTTTTTCCAATACCTTCCGGGAAAAGCAGACAAAACCGGCGGTAGCATCCTGAATAGGTATACGCATGATAAGGCGTACATACGCGGATGCAAAATATGACATCAGCACGCGGCTCATTGGCCAATTCACCACATTGACGCCTTTTATATAACGGGAGCCAATCGCCATGTCTGCACCCTCCAAGCATGTCTGGCGCAAACGAATCAAATCCTCGGGATTGTGGCTGAAATCGGCATCCATTTCGTATATATAGCTGTAATGGCGCTGCAATGCCCACCGAAACCCATGAATATAAGCCGTACCCAATCCCAACTTGCCAACGCGTTCTTCAATAAACAAACGGCCGACATATTCCTGCTGTAAAGTCTTGACAATAGTTGCGGTACCATCCGGCGAACCATCATCAACAACCAAAATATCAAAGGGAACAGCTAAGGAAAATACCTTGCGGATGATCTTCGCTATGTTCTCTTTTTCGTTATACGTGGGAATAATAACTAAGCTGTCTGTCACGCTCGATGATATATTAAATTGATTGCACCGTCTCTCCATTAACACTAAATGTCGCATCCGGATATTTGAGGTATGTAGAAATTTATCCTTAGTACTATCCCCTATCTCAAATATCCAAAGCGACGAGTTTTTTGCTTCTTTTTTACGGGAAAAAAGAAGAACATATTTTAATTAATACCATGCATTAATTTCTTTAACAGCGGATTGAATACAAGCAATAGTAAAGCAACAAGAATAGGTAATCCTGCGATAATTAAGAAAAATGTCGACATGGAATATTTCTCCGATATTTCGTCAATGTAAGAGCCTGTCATACCAGCAATAAAGTTGGCAATCGCCGAAGCCGTAAACCAAAGACCAAATATCAATCCTACGAATTTTGGCGGAGACAATTTACTCATATAAGAAAGACCCACAGGAGACAGGCATAGTTCGCCGGTCGTATGGAAAAAATAAGCTAAAATCAGCCAGATCATGCTTACTGATGCCGTTTTTGCATCCTGTGGAATGGAACTGGCACCATAAGCCAAAGCAACGAAACCAATCCCCACTAGTAATAAGCCCATAGCAAATTTTATCGGCCCAGAGGGATTCCATACTTTTTCCCATATTTTACTGAAGGACGAGGCTAAGGTGATAATGAAAAACGAATTTAAAATCTGAAACCAGGAGACGGTTACTTCGGTCTGTTCAATACTGAATTCCCTATATACTTTCCAGAAGCCAAGCGCCCATATAATGACAAAAGAAATCGCCGTAAACAGAATGGTTAATGGATATTGCCCGGCTATCTTCTTTGCCAGACTGTAGAGTACCCAGGTTACGATCATGATGGGGAAAATCGTCAGAGCCGCGTCGATCCATTTAAATGTCAGTCCGGCATTTCCTTCTAAAACCCGTTGCGTGTAATCCTTAGCAAAGATAGACATCGAACCGCCCGCCTGTTCAAAAGCAAAGAAGAAAAAGATACTGGCAAACATTAATACGGCTACGACAATCAGCCGGTCGCGCACCACGTTTGCAGGGGTTTCTTCATCCGTAATCTTCTCTACATGCTCTTCCGGTTTATGTGTCGTATCAGGTTTCTCACCATTTATACCAAATATTTTTTGCGCAAAGAAGAACTGCAACATACCGAAGAACATAAATACACCGGCTAGCCCGAAACCGTAATGCCAACCTATTTTCTCTCCTATATAGCCACATAGCAACATCCCTAAAAAGGCACCAGCGTTGATACCCATATAAAAAATGGTGTAACCTGCGTCTTTCTTAGTACTGGTATTGGGATACAATTGCCCCACCATAGAGGAAATATTCGGCTTGAATAAACCGTTCCCTAGAATCATCAAGACTAAACCCAAGTAAAAGAAACTATTTCCAAACGTTTCAAATGCCATCGAGAGATGACCCAAGGTCATGATTAAGGCGCCGAGTAGAATTGCTTTCCGATATCCTGTAAGTTTATCCGCGATCATTCCTCCGATCAACGGTGTAAGATAAACTAAGCCGGTATACCAGGCATAAAGCTGCATAGCGTCCGCATTTGTCCATCCCCACCCGCCTTTGGCAATTTCTGTGATGAGGAACACCGTCAACAGGGCCCGCATTCCATAATAGCTAAAGCGCTCCCACATTTCTGTAAAAAACAGCACAAATAAACTTGCGGGATGTCCCATTACCATTTTGTTGTCAATGCCCTGCTTAGCGAGGTGGTTTACCAGGACTTCGTCTTCTTTTTGTTGAATCATCTTTTAAAGTTATCGTCGTAAAAACCAAAATCAAATAGGTGGTATTTACCTAATTGATTTTGGCAACTTTGCTACAAAGAAAATAAAAATTCTAGTTTTTCCCGTAATATCCATTTTATATTTTGTAAAAATTCAATTACGGGTTAACCCGAATTTATAACGTTTTAAATCGCTCCAGCAATTTTTTAGTCGCGAGAATACCGTCTAATTCGGCAAGTTTACTCCCTTCATACTCAATGCCCACATATCCCTTAAATCCAGCCTCTTTCACAATTTGCATCATGCGGTGATAGTCAATAGCCGTTTCGTTACCATTTGCGTCAAAATCGTGAGACTTGGCACTTACTCCTTTCGCATAGGGCATTAGATCTTGTACACCTTGATAGCGATCGTATTCATAGAAATTACCGAAATCAGGTAAACTTCCACAGTTTTTCTTACCGACTGCTTTCAAGACGCCCGCCAACCAATCACCATGGGAAGAGATACCACCGTGATTTTCTACAATGACGTTAATTTTTGCTTTTTTACCATAGTCCGCTAATGTGCCTAAGCTGTCTACGACACGTTGTGCCACCTCTTCCGGCGTACCTTTTCCGGCTGCATTTACACGGATGGATTTACATCCTAAAAAGGCTGCTGCATCGATCCACTTATAATGGTTGTCAACCGCTTTTAAACGCTTCGCATTATCTTCGTCACCTAGATTCCCTTCCCCATCGATCATGATCAACACATTTTTGACACCATTATCTTTAGCCCTATTGTTCAAGTCTTTCAAATAGGCCATATCTTTAGCTTTATCTTTAAAGAACTGATTGACATATTCCACCCCGTAGATACCACATTTTTTTGCGGCAAATTCCGGAAAATCAATATTCTTTAAATCTCCTGCAAATAGTGTTTTGTGAAGAGACCATTGCGCTAACGAAATGTCAAACCATGCTTTTTTTGCGGCAAACACGTCTAACGAAGGAGCTATTACCACTCCTGCTGTTGCCAGTCCTAAGTTTTTTAAAAACGTTCTTCTAGAGTTCATTGGATTTTTATAGGTTTTATTAAATATTTGCCCACCCGGAGGTTAACACATCCGCGATATGTTTGGTCTTGATGGGGAGTTGATGTTTATCAATATATCCTTGTATTTGAAATAAACATGAACTATCTGTTGAAATAATATAGTCAGCTTTAACGGCCATGGCATTTTGTACTTTTTGTTCAGCAATCGCTGCCGATATGCCTTCAAATTTCACGGAAAAAGTGCCTCCAAACCCATAGCATGCGTCTTGCTCACGCATGGAAACAATCTCAAGACCGCCCACTTGCGCTAATAGCTGTCTGGGTTCGTCTTTCATCTTATATTCTCCTAACGCGGTACAGGAGTCATGATAGACCGCCGTACCCACTAATTCAGCTCCAAAATAATCTTTTTTAAGCACATTTACCAAAAAATCGGTCAATTCATAGATGTTTGATTGGATATTGCGACAGCGGTTATGAACCGTAGAATTGGTAAACAAATCATCATATCCATTTTTTATCATCTCGGTACAAGAGGCCGACGGCGACACGATATAATGATCTTCCGAAAAATCATGCAGAAATTTAAGACCGATTTTCTTAGCCTCATCCCAGAAGCCCGCATGATACGCCGGTTGCCCGCAGCAGGTTTGTTTCGGATTATAGACAACTTCGCAACCTGCTTTTTGCAACAGCTTTACCGTACTAAAAGCCGTTTCCGGATAAATCTGGTCTATGAAACAGGGTATAAATAGTTCTACTTTCATGACGTCATCGCCTTATTAAATCGCAGTAAGCGAAAGAGTAAACCACATCCAATGATAAAAAATACAGAAAGAAACAGCGCGGAGTAACGTATGTTGTGGGTGAACTGTTCTATCAACCCAAAAGAAAATAACCCTAATACAATAGCTAATTTTTCGGTGATATCATAAAAGCTAAAAAAGGATGTCGTATCCTTGATGTTTTCGGGAAGGAATTTAGAATAGGTAGAACGGGAGAGCGATTGAATACCGCCCATTACTAATCCAACCAAACACGCTAAAACGTAAAATGCTGTTTCTGTTTTTATGAAGAATGCGGATACACACACACCTATCCACACCAATACGACGACGATCAAAATCTTAATGTTACCGAACTTTGCAGAAAGCTTGGACATCAAAAAAGCACCGAATATAGCAACCAGCTGAATTAACAGTATGGTTATAATGAGTTTAGAGCTCTCGAGCTGAAGCTCTTTGGCACCAAATGCAGCCGCTACAATCATCACGGTTTGTACCCCGGCAGAATAAAAAAAGTAAGCGGGCAAAAACCGACGAATACGTTCCATCTTCTGTATACGGCGTAATACGATACGGTATTCTATAATAACCGTACGGAACACTTTTTTGGAAGCCCGTATCACTGATTTTTGGTTGTTCGGAAGTGCAAAAAACGGAATGGTCGAAAAACCAGCCCACCATACACCGACCAACAAAAAGGATAACCGCGGTCCAAACGAGGCATCGATAATACCGAACCATTCTGGTTTTATAATAAACACCAAACAGATAAGCTGGAGGATAACGCAGCCTACGTAACCATAAGCAAAACCTTGTGCACTCACGCTGTCCTGCTTATCTACCGTAGCTATTTCGGGTAAATAGGAATTGTTAAATAATACACCTCCAATATAACCCATAGCGGCCAATCCGAACAATATCACGCTCATTTCTAATGTTTCTAGCCGAAAAAAGAAAAGCCCCATACAAGCTATCGCGCCAAAATAGGTAAAGAACATCATCATGCTTTTCTTTTTTCCCTGCACATCGGCATAAGACGAAAGAAACGGCAATACAAAAGCCATGAAGAGATAAGAAAAAGCCAACGCAAAGTTAGAGAGAGCGGTATTAACGACCTCGAATCCGAAAAAACTGACAACATCTCCTTTTTCCGCCGTCTGCGTAATCGCCGTGTAATAAGCTGGAAAAATGGTCGATGTAATGACCAGATTATAAGCTGAGTTCGCCCAGTCAAACATCGACCAGGAGCGAATTAAGCGTTTGTTGTTTTTTTCAATAACACGCATTTGTGAAGCGAATATAACAGATTTTAATAATTCATTAAAAATATTCCCAGATAAAAGTCATGATACGAGCGACTTCCTTACGCACCGGTTTCGCTGAACCCACGAAATTGTTATGGAGAAAAGAAAATGCAAGATTTCGTCCGCTACGGGTCCGGATATATCCGCTTTGACAATGTACGCCTTTAAGGGTGCCTGTTTTTGCCCATACAAAGGGAACGCCACTATCCAGCCGATAAGTCGTTTTTAACGTGCCTTCTAAGCCTCCCGCAGCAAACAAATAATGAAGTGCATTTGCTTCGGGAATCTCTTGTGCTATGATCAACAAAAGTTCCACCAAACTCCTCGCCGTAACTTTATTATAAGGTGATAAACCGCTGCCATCATATAAGTCTATCTTATCTGTAAAAAAAGCATAATGCGCAGCCTCCATATCTTTTCTTAACCGAGCGGTATGAAATTCACCATATCTATTCATCGCTGCAACCATCATCAACTGCTCCGCCAAAAAATTATCACTAACCAACATCATCTCCCGTAGTACATCCCGTGTAGTAACAGAATATAAAGTATTCACTTCTGTGGGCTTAGGGTATTGAATTAATTCTACTTGTTTCTGTAGCGTATCCTGCAGAAGCTGTATAAAGAGCTCATCAGAATATTTAAACGGTTTCTGGTTTACGTAGTTATTCGGAATTCTTGCGTTATTGATCAAAAAGATGTTTTCCGCAAATTTTCGATGGATCCGGAAGTGGTCTGGCTCCGCGATGGTCTCGTCTGTAGCTACACAAAATTGAAAATGTACCGGAAAAACGGTCAATCTGTTCCGAATACGCCCAAAGGTCACGACATTGCCGTAAATAGGAAATGGGGTTATCTCTGGCTGATAGTATTCCTCATAATCTTCCATAGCCCACCCCAGGCGATAAAAAGGCTCTTCTGTTGGTATGCCTCCTACGTAAAATAACTTTTTATCTGTAGCTTTTAAAAAATTATAGACTGTACCTGCATCCAACTTCGGATGTAGAAAGGTGGGATCACCTGTTCCCCAGAATAACAAAGAATCCCCCTTTTCTATATACTGTAATGCAGGAATGGAATCTCCGATATTTTTAAGGGCTGTAAATAATGTGAATATTTTGGCATTGGATGCCGGCGTAAAATATTTATCTTCATTCAAGCCCATGAGGAATTGATGCTCCTCCACGTCATAAAGACTAAAGCCAAAGAAATGATTCTTTAATATAGGTGATTGCGCTAACGATCTTTGAATTAAACCTATATCTTGTGATCTTGCTTGATAAGCAGAAAGGAATAAAACAAATATAGAAAACAGCAATTTATTCATAAACGAGAAGTCAACTATACCTAATGCCTTAACACATACTTGATACCACCGATAATATGTTGTTGAAAAGGAATCTCGTCGAAAGACTCATCCGTATGTCCAAGCCCCGTATAGAATGTACGTCCACCGTCGAACTCCCGAAACCAGGCTATCGGATGAAATTTTCCCATCGTTCCGCCCTTGTAACTTTGCTCATCGAGGGTCATCAGAATATGTAATCCAGGCTGTATATCTCTAAAATCATACCATTCATCTTTATGCCACCAAACCTCTTGTAGGTGTTTCGTTGCCAAGTGTGTACGATCAACAACATCTATTTTAGCTTCTTGCACCGGCGGATGTTGCGTAAAATACCCCCCTACCAGTTCGCCGTACCAAGGCCACTCAAACTCCGTATCAGATGCGGCATGTATACCGACAAATCCATTGCCCGAGCGTATGAATTGCTGAAATGCAGCTTTTTGCTCGTCATTAAATATATTTCCGGTGGTGCTTAAGAAAATGACAGCACCGAATTGGCTTAAACTATCCGCACAAAAATAGCGGGCATCTTCGGTATGTACGGCTGCGATATCTTCCGATTGCAGTATTCTTTTTACCGTTTCGACCCCTTTGGGAATACTTTTATGCCTAAAGCCTGTTGTTTTGGTAAAGACCAATACCCGTTCCTGACTATAGGCCGTAAATATCTGGCCGAAGAAGAGCAGGTTTATAAAGAGTAAAAGATGTTTCATTATGTATTTTTATTTCTGTAAAAATCTAAACTTTCCGTAATCAGCTCTTCTTTTACATACCTATCGTAATCGCATTTTCCGATTTCAGCCAGTAAAGCAAATCCCAGTTTTTTTCCGTCGTTCTTTTTATCATTTTGCATCAAGGCTATAAGTTCCGGATATATTTCTTCCGAAAAGTCGTACCGTACGAAACGGTTATCGAATGCAGCCATTATTTCCGATAGATCCGTTGTGGAAAGGCCATTTATTTTATGCGCAATATAAGCTTCACAAATCATGCCCAATGCAATAGCTTCGCCGTGTAACAGCGGATCGGCGTCGTGTATCAAAGAATACCCTTCCACAGCATGTCCGATGGTGTGGCCGAAGTTTAAGATTTTTCGAAGGCCCTTTTCGGTTGGATCTTGTGTAATTACGTCATTTTTTATTTCCACGGAACGAAAAACAATGTCATCTAAACCATCACTATTCAAATCAACATCTTTCGTTCTGAAGAACAACTCCTTATCGTAAATTAAACCATGTTTAATAACCTCTGCAAAACCCGAGCGCATTTGACGCTCATCCAACGTATCTAGAAACTGTCCGCTGATAAAAACTGCTTGGGGCTGCGTAAATGTACCAATGATATTTTTTACGTTGTCTAGATCTATCCCCGTTTTTCCGCCCACCGAGGCGTCGACCTGTGATAGTAAGGTTGTCGGAATCTGAATAAAATCAATACCTCTTTTGTAAGTAGAGGCTGCAAACCCTCCCATATCCGTCACTACTCCACCACCTAAATTGATCATTAATGCTTTTCGATCAGCACCAAAATCGAGCATGGTTTTCCAAACACCAATACAGAAATCAATATTTTTGTTTTCTTCTCCCGGATCGACTTCAATAATATCGTAATCCGTTATCTCGGAAAGAGCGGATTGTAATATCGGTAAACAATGATCATTGGTATTTCTATCCACCAACACCAAAATTTGGGAATAGTTGCGTGAAGTAATAAATGTGGCTAAAGATTCGAGATTGTTTTCGAAGAATACCGTATAACCAAGACTGGCGATCTGTTTTGTCATGTATTGCGCTGTTTGAAATATGAAAGCACTAAATTACACAATTTTTACTTGCTGTCCATCAAATTCAATGATGTCTCCTACTTTTACTTTTAATCTTTTTCTAAAATCTACCTGACCGTTATATTTAACCAATCCTTCTTCCACGACAAACTGTGCCATCGCACCATGTTCGACCCAATTCATGGCTTTTAATAGCTGGATTAACTGAATATACTCTCCCTTTAATGAAAATGTTTGCATAATGCTTCTCTATTATTATTTTATGTTTTGTAAAGATACGGGATCGCAAATCAAGTGATCAATAATATCCGTAAAAAAAAGGATAATTCCTGTTAAACATAAAAGGCTTATCGGCTACCGAAAAGATATAAAGAGATGAAAATAAATATTTAATTTTGACCGTTATTATTTTACACGTATGATATCTGTGCATCATTTGGCTAAACTGGATTTTAACAACACGGAAATTGCTTTTCGAAATAAATCCGATGAAGATTTGGAAAAAGCATACTGGCTTTTTAAAATAGTAGCCAGCAATACCCTTATCAAAATTGGCACGCCTCTTACAAACTTTGCTTTAAAAATTGGGTTACCCATCCAAGGTATTATTCGCAACACAATCTACAAACAGTTTTGTGGGGGAGAATCCATCGAGGGGTGTGAGCCCGCTATTGCCGAACTCGGGCAAGCCAAGGTAACTACCATCTTGGATTACTCGGTAGAAGGAGAAGAATCGGAAGAGAGCTTTAACCACACTTGTGCGGAAATTTTACGTACGGTAGCTTATGCACAAAAAAATAAACTTATATCATTTTGTGTTTTCAAACCTACAGGTTTGGGAAGATTTGATCTATTTGCCAAAGTGGATGCAAAACAGCCACTTTCTGATCAGGAGAAAATGGAGTTTGCACGCGTTTATGAGCGTATAGATGCTATTTGCGGCGCTTGTTATAAAGCGGATATACGGGTGTTGATAGACGCCGAGCATTCTTGGATACAAGATACTATCGATGACTTTGCCCGGGAAATGATGGAGAAATACAATAAAGAGCGTGTCATCGTATATAACACATATCAATTGTACCGCCATGATAAATTCGCCTCCCTACAGGCTGATTTCGCGTATGCGCAGACCCAAAACTTTTATTTGGGTGCCAAAATTGTACGAGGTGCTTATATGGAAATAGAACGCGATCGTGCGGCCGAACATGGCTACCGTTCCCCTATCCAACCCAATAAAGAAGCAAGCGATCGGGATTACAATGAATCGATCCGGTTTTGTCTAAACCATATTAACCGTATCGGCTTGATGGCCGGCACGCATAATGAAGAGAGCGCTAGATTGTTGACAGACGAAATGGCCTTACGCAGCATCTCTCCGGCCAACGATCATATTTTCTTCGCTCAATTATTAGGTATGTCTGATAATTTATCATTCAATTTAGCGGACGCCGGCTTTCACGTCGCTAAATATATGCCTTACGGGCCAGTAAAAGCCGTTATGCCTTATTTATTCCGTCGTGCACAGGAAAATACTTCCGTAGGTGGTCAAACAAGCCGCGAATTAAGTCTAATAGTAAAAGAGAAAGCGAGAAGAAAATCGTAATTTTGCGGCATGAATGCTGAATCACAGAAAAAATTTAACATCTTACAGGAAAAATCCAAACCATTTAAAGCGTTATTATACGATGTAGACGGCACACTTGCCGATAACATGCCGGCGCATAAAGCTGCTTATGTAGCTGCCGCTGCAACTTACGGAATTGAGCTGGATGACCATATTGTGGAGGAACTGGCAGGCTGGCCAACGGTAGACGTTGCAGCAGAAATTGGTAAACGATACCAACGGGATATAGATACTTTAGATTTTGCCCGGACAAAATCCCGCATTTTCATGGAGCAGTTTATCCGCCAGACTAAACCACTAGACTACGTGCTACAACATCTTCTGGAAAACGTAGGAAAAAAGAAAATTGGACTTGTTTCAGGTGGGTCACGTTCTACCTTAAACGTTACTTTGGAGGTTATCAACGTAACCGGAAAATTCGAAACATTGGTATGTGCAGGCGACACACCAGAAGGAAAACCTTCCCCGCAACCTTTCCTTTTAGCCGCTGAACAACTTGATGTTGCTCCTGCGGATTGTCTTGTTTTTGAGGACGGTGATCCAGGCGTTCAAGGAGCGATTGCTGCAGGTATGAGCTGGGTACGTGTCGACAAAATATAATATACGTCTTCCTTCGTATTCGTACTAGAAGCTCGTCATTATACGTATTCCACCGTTTGTGTAATTCATGTCGGCACGCTTAAATTGGCCTACAGGGAATTTCACAAACGGTTCAATCGAAACTTTCATCGTTTTACCCATATTAACTTTTCGGCCGACCGAAAAGTTGACAAACCCACCAAAACCATTGGTGTTTATATTTTCATCGCTACTTATTTGGGTTGTTTCAATAGTCGTCACCGGATTTTCAGCGGGCTTCTCCGAATCGGAGGCACTGGAATAGGTCGGTATACCAGCGGATTCTTCATAATGATCAAAACGCTCCTGAGACAGCACCGCCGCATAAGAAACGCCGCCTGTGGCATAAAACTCTTTTGTGAGATTATAGCGTATATCTAGCGGAATATCCAACGTCTGTACCTTTCCGGTTACGGCATTCAAATTCGGAATAAAAAAATTGTTGGTTCGAAGGGAAGCAGCCTCTTTAGAGATTAGCTTATCCGTATTTTTTATAGCTGCTGCTGCTTGTTTCTTCTCTTCTCCTATTTCCTGTACATGTGATTTCAACATACCAACTTCATATTGGTTAAACGAAGCCCCTGTACGAATAGCGATCTTATCATTAAATCTATAGGCAAAAACCAGTCCGCCGCCAAGATCGAAACTTCGGTCTGTAGTTGATGGACTCACAAAGGCTCCTATTTCAAATCGATCGGTAAGACGCAATTTCTTAGGCGATAAATGACGGGCAGCTTCGCTTTGATAAGCAAAGTTTGGATCTATTTGCTCTCCAGCTATTAAATCATCGTTCCAGGGCAATGCCACAGGCGGTTTGCCCTCCTCCGCGACGGACAGCAAGATAGGTTTTTCCATTTTCGCGGTCAGCATAGGCTTGCTCGTCAAATGTACCACATGAAGGGGCGAAAAGTCTATTTTATCCAATGTCACCCTATTTCGCATACTTTCCCTTATCTTATCAGCTGGCACGTTAATCGAAGCTAAGCGTTCCGATCCTGGTGCTGTTATAGGTTTGTCTGTCGTTTCCTCAACAGGCATTGGAATGATAGGTAAAGGTTGTTTGTCTTCTTGCCTCGTTTCAACGACCTCTCTAGATTTGGTAGAATCTGTCCAATCATGAAGAAACAAGAACGTAAATCCTGCCAACGCCATAACCGCTGCTGCCACCCAAGGTAGCGCGAAATATCTTACCTTCCGAGTGGGCTCATATTTAGCTTTATAGGCTTCCCAAGCCCCCTCTTTATAAGGAAGTTCCTCTACATTTTTAAGCCCTTCTTTGATGAGCTCGATAAGTTCCTTATTACGATCTTTCATGTTTCCCTTCGCATTTATGAATGTATATTGTGCGAAACACTAAATTCTTCCATATATAATTTTCGTAGACGCTGTTTAGCGCGTGTTAAATATGTTCTTGATGTGCTTTCTGGAATGTGGAGCATGGCTCCTATCTCTTCGTGCGAGTATCCTTCAATTTCGAATAGATTAAAAATAGAACGTTGGATATCGGGTAGCCGTGTCAGCAATTTCATAATATCCTCTACACCTAATCTGTCCGTCATCACCACCGTGTGCGATTTCATCTCTTCGTCTGAGGTATCTTCCAAAAAGCTGGTCGGTTTTCGTGTGCGCAGTAAATCTATGGATGTATTCACCGCGATACGGGCCAACCAAGAACGAAATGTTTTTTCCAATGCTTCCTCCTCGGCATGCATTTCGAAAGATCCAATCTTTCTAAAAACTTTTACAAAACTTTCGTTAACGGCCTCTTCTGCCTCCATTTCTACCGTAATGTAACGAAGTACTACGGCCATGACATATCCATAATATTTTTTGTAAACAAACGATTTTCCGCGCTCACTTTCATCCACAACGCAATCTTCCAAAGCCTCTCGTAAGGTCAATGGTCTCGCCTTCTTCCAATATTGCTGAACAACTTTCACTTAAAACCGTCTGTTCGGGTATGCCAATTTAACGAATTAATTCTCATTTACCAGAACAGCGCCCTAACATTCTGCCATATACCTTTATTTTTTAACTAAACGTACCATCATTTCCAAATGCTACACCCTTATCAAAAATGATTCATCTTATAAAAAAATAATTCATATGCAAAATAATCTGTTTTTTAAAGGCCATATGGAATATCCAGATTATGATTCGTTCCGGTGTTTAACAATCGTGGATATTTCGCATCACAATGCTTGTAAAAATCAAGGAAATACCTTAACTTGCTATATAATATAAAACTTAGAGTTATGAGAAAGATATTATTCCCCACAGACTTCTCCAACGCCGCCAATAATGCGTTTGCATACGCCTTACATTTGGCAAAGGAAATGGACGCTAGCTTATACGTCCTCAATACGTATATGCAGCCGGTATTGTCTGCTACCCATGCTGGACAGCCAGAGCTGGTACCCGAGGTATATGAGAATTATGAACTGCATCAATTCGAGAATTTTAAAAAGCACACCGCAGATCTTCATCAGATGGCAGATGATTATAATTTGTCCAACGTGCCGCTGACCTTTCTCTTTGAAGAAGGTACCGTTGTCGCGAACGCACAGCGCATTATTGAAAACGAAGGGATTCATTTAATTGTCATGGGTACAAATCGGGCAGATGGCGTAATCGATAAGATTTTTGGGTCAAATACCTTAGGCGTTATCCGTGGTGTAAAAGTCCCTGTCTTATCGGTTCCAAAGGAAGCAAAATACGATGGCATTAAAGAAATTTTGTTCACAACACTTTTCCGGGAAAAAGATGAAGCAGCTCTACGTCATATCATGGAAATTGCGGATAAATTTGCGGTGAAAGTTAAATGCGCCCATGTTTTAAAGGATAAAAACATCGATATTATTGCAATGACCGATCGTTGGCAAAAAATGTTTCCACAAGACAATCTAGAATTTGTGTTGCTGGATATGGATCAGTCTATCGAACATACCTTAAACAAATACATCGAACAACACCGTGTCGACCTGTTATGTGTGGTAAAAAGGAACAAGAGCCTCTTAGAACGGTTATTCAAGTCTAGTATGAGCAACCGGCTTCGCATGCACGCAAATACAGCAACATTGGTATTGCAAGAGGGAGATGATCCAGGGGCCTTTTAATAACGCCCCGTCTTTCTTTTCTCGTATTCGTTCAGTACAATCTCTAGTTGCTCTTCTTGCGTTAGGTCAGAGTTGTCCAAAACAATGGCATCTTCAGCCTGTCGCAATGGGCTTTCTTCACGTGTACTATCAATATGATCCCGATGGGCTAAATTTTGTTTTATCTCGTCCATCGATACCTCTTCGCCCTTAGCCAGCAGTTCTGCCAATCGCCTTTCTGCACGCACATCCGGACTAGCTGTCATAAATATTTTCAGATCTGCATCGGGAAATACCGTTGTACCGATATCCCGTCCATCCATTACAATATTTCGGCGTTTTCCTAAGTTTTGTTGTTGCTTGACCAAGGCTTGTCGTACTTCCTTAATGGCGCTTACTTCGCTCACTTTTTCGGAAACATGCATTTGGCGAATTTCTTCTGATACATCTTCTCCGTTCAAGAGCATACACATTTTATCGGCATGCGGTACAAAATCGATATGAATATGCTCCAAAGCTGTCTTAATTTCTTCCGTATGGTCCAGATTGACCTGATGTCTTAAAAAATACAAGGTGACGGCACGATACATAGCGCCACTATCTATGAATACGAACTGGAGCTTTTTTGCCACCGCTTTCGCAACAGTACTTTTCCCACAAGACGAAAATCCATCAATTGCAATGATAAAATTCTCCCGTTCCATTAATTGCTGCCTTTTTTATTTCTTTGATTTACTTGCACTTGTTTTTTTCGTCGTCTTTTTAGCCGTGGTGGTTTTTGCGGCCGCCTTTGCTTTACCTTTCGGATCCGCTTCTGCCCACTTCAACACGTCTTCATAGGTGATTTTTTCGATATCCGTACCTTTCGGAATTTTAACATTTTGCTTACCAAAGCGGATAAAAGGTCCCCAACGACCGTTTTCGATTTGTGCATCGGGATTTTCGGTGAACACGCGAATAACCTTTTCCTTATCTTTTTGTCGCTTTTCCTGAATAATCTGAATAGCTTCTTCTTCTGTCACGTCCATGGGATCCATTCCCTTCGGCAAGGAATAAAAAGCACTTGCATGGCGAATGTAGGGGCCGAATCGTCCGATAGCAACGGTCATCTCCTTTTCTTCAAAAACCCCCACCTTTTTCGGAAGCTTGAACAGATCCATGGCTTCTTCAAACGTAATGGTTTCAATCATTTGTCCTTTACGTAACGAGGCAAAACGAGGTTTTTCTTCATCGTCTGCGGAACCAATCTGCACCAACGGTCCAAATCGACCAACACGTACACTCACCGGTTTTCCAGTTGCGGGGTCCATCCCCAACTGTCGTTCGTGGCTCGCGCGGTCAGCATGTTCCAACGTATCTTGAATACCTTGATGGAACGGCCCATAGAAATCCTTCAACATCATTGTCCACTCTTTACCACCATGGGCAATTTCGTCAAATTCCTTTTCTACTTTAGCCGTAAAATTATAATCGATAATATCGTGGAAATGCTCTACTAAAAAGTCATTTACCAAAACACCGATATCGGTAGGAAACATCTTCGATCGCTCCGCGCCGGTCATTTCCGTTTTTCTTTCTTCTACGACTTTATCGTCTACGATCTGCAATACGGTATATTGTCTTTCCCTCCCATCTCGATCTTCTTTAATGACATAGCCTCTATTTTGTATAGTAGAAATCGTGGGTGCATAGGTAGACGGGCGTCCGATACCCAATTCTTCCAGTTTTTTTACCAGCGAAGCTTCGGTATAGCGAGCTGGCGGACGAGAAAAACGTTCAGTTGCATGCATAGCCTTCAACTCCAAGTTTTGGTTTTTCTCTAACGGGGGCAACAACGCGTTGTCACCGCTTTGCTCATGGGTATTATCGGATTCCTCATCGGTGGATTCCATATAAACTTTTAGAAAACCATCGAATCGCATTACTTCTCCTGTCGCGACTAGTTCCTCTTTCCGGGTAGATACCGCTATTTTAGCCGTTGTTTTCTCAAACTCCGCCTCACTCATCTGCGATGCGATAGCGCGCTTCCAGATCAATTCATATAAGCGACGTTCCGCCGGATCGCCTTCAATCGTATGGTGTGAAAAATAGGTGGGGCGGATCGCCTCGTGCGCTTCCTGAGCGCCTGCAGATTTGGTTTTATAGCGACGTAGCTTATGGTATTTTTCACCATAAGCGTTCACAATCTCCTGCTGTGCGGCCTGGATAGCCGTGTCGCTTAAGTTCACGGAGTCGGTACGCATATACGTGATACGCCCCGCTTCGTATAGTCTTTGTGCCACCTGCATTGTCCGTGCGACAGAGAAACCCAGTTTTCGACTGGCCTCCTGTTGCAACGTGGACGTCGTAAATGGAGCAGCCGGCGAACGTTTTGCCGGTTTCTTTTCCAGTGAGCTAACGGCAAAAGCCGCCTGAATACTATCTTTTAAAAATGCTTCGGCATCGCTTTTTTGTTCAAAGCGTTGTGGCAGTTCCGCTTTAAATTGTTCTTTTCCCTTTCCTGTCGTAAATTGTGCGACAATCTTAAAGGAAGCCTCGGCCGTAAATTTATTGATTTCGCGTTCGCGTTCTACAATAAGTCGTACAGCAACAGACTGGACACGACCGGCAGATAACGACGGCTTAACTTTCTTCCACAATACCGGAGAAAGTTCAAAACCTACCAAACGATCCAAGACTCGGCGCGCCTGTTGCGCATTTACCAAATTATAATCAATTTTGCGTGGCTCTTCAATGGCCCGCATAATCGCTGGTTTGGTAATTTCATGAAAAACAATACGTTTTGTTTTATCGTCTTTTAACGATAGTGTTTCATATAAATGCCAAGATATGGCTTCTCCCTCCCGGTCTTCATCGGATGCTAGCCAAACAGTTTCCGCATCTTTGGCTAATTTCTTTAACTCGCTGACAACTGCCTTTTTATCAGAGGGAACTTCATATTTTTGTTCAAAGTTATTTTCTACGTCAATCGCATCATCCGTCTTCACTAAATCACGGATATGACCGTAACTGGATTTTACCAAAAAATCCTTTCCTAAATATCCTTCTATCGTTTTTGCTTTCGCGGGTGACTCTACAATCAGTAAATTTTTTGCCATTTATAATGAATGATTTTTGCAAATAAAGGGATTTCAAAATGGAATGCCAATAATTCTGCAAAAAAAACATAAAGTTGCCTTTCCTCAAGCTACTTTTCTCGGTAAGCGAAATCAAAAAGGAATAGGGTCGACAAGCAGAAATCGTGTATCATATTGTTCATCGCCACGCTGTAAAGTGAGCCGGAGGGTCTCTCCCGGACGAGACTGCAATGCCGA
The DNA here is from genome assembly GCF_014692515.1 of Sphingobacterium micropteri. Taxonomy (GTDB): domain Bacteria; phylum Bacteroidota; class Bacteroidia; order Sphingobacteriales; family Sphingobacteriaceae; genus Sphingobacterium; species Sphingobacterium micropteri. The sequence continues at coordinate 83,892 of NZ_JACOIK010000008.1, forward strand.
CATAATTTTCGGTAAGGTTAATCGGCCTACTGGTTTTCCATTTACCTTAAGTAACATATCACCGGCTTGAATACCGGCTGCAGCTGCCGGCGAGTTTTTTCGAACCCCAGCGATACGATAGCTAGGTTGTAAGACAAAAGTATATTGGAAGACATCATTTGCCAGATTAATCGTTATTCCTTGATTGGGTTTCATTTGATGTTCTTGCTTTTTGGGTAAGCCTGTTTTTACCAATTCTCGCCGCCAGATCATGCCGTCGTGCCGAACTTCGATTCCAGCCATATTTACGAGAAAGGGTTTGGCAAATTTTCGATTTTTACGAAGATATAATGCCTTTTTTCGATAATCGATCAACAAATGAAACCGTTGTAATATTTGATTTCCAACCGATCCTATTCTATTTTTCGCTAATTTACTCATAAATAGCGCATTCGAATCCGGATAAGCGACGATGGGATAATCTAACGTAAAATCTGCTAATGTGACTTTTCTGATCCGGTTCCGCTTTCCATAAACGGCACCATTAAATCCCCGACCGATATATTCTTCCACGTAGGGTTCTTTGAGATGGAATTGTGGCAGTAAAAAAGCAAATAACATCAAAGGAGCCGTATTGCCCATATCCAGCAGCATCTTTCCGCCAGTCCACACGGTATCGACCAACATATTAGCCGTTATATATGGTCTTTCGTTTTCTATCGTTAGGGGAACGTAATTATATTTCCGAATAGATTTTTTATAATCATAATCGTGTGGGAATAACGTCAAACGTTGCTTTTGATAATCGACCTTTACCGCGAAGCTATCGAAAAATTTAGATCCCAGTATACCGTTGATAGCTACACCGACATCACTTGAGATATCCAATTCCGCACCTTGTATCACATAAAGCCAATGAAGGGAATCTACGGCGACACCTCCTACCTCAATTACATTTTCGGTAGAAAGGATTCCTTCCACTCCATCTTCAATACCGATACCACGAAACATCATCTTGTTTTGGTTTTTTAGGTAAATCGAGTCTTCTGCATTGGCAAATAAGATGGTTTCTTTTACACCGGTATCCAGCAAAAAGGAAAATGGCATTCCATTTATGGTCAATGGCACCAATACCACATTGTTAATTAATTCAAATTTAAAAGAAGCCGGTTTATCATCAGGTAACTGGAATACACCTTGCGATTTGGCTACACAAGAAATACATATCGTTACTATACAGATAAACCATTTCATTTTTTCTACTTACCTCCACTCCCTATATACGAAGATAAAAGATTGTTGGTATAATTTGTGCATGTAATTCAGAAAGAAAAGTAACATTTTCCATTAGCATAATTTATTTTTTCCTAATGGAAATGAAGCTTGCATGAATTATTTATATCTTTTTCTAAATAAAAATTCACGCAGGTTACATATATTTCCTCTATAAAATAGCCCTTGATGGCAGAGGAGAGCGAAATAAACTCATTTTATATTTATGTACAATTAAATTGCATATAAAAATGAATTTATTTAGGTTTGGAACAATCACTATCAGCAAACTGTTAACTCTTTATATGAGAATATATTTTAGGTTATCATTTTTAATCTTTGCGGCAGCCATATGGTCGTGTAACCGCAATCCGCAAACAGAAACAATCGATCCCGCGGAGCAACGAAAAGCAGACTCGTTAGAGACAATTCGAAAAGCCGAAGAAGAGGCGCGAAAAAGGCCGAGAACAGCGGATGATATCAAACTCTCCAAAGAGTTGTCGTATGATAAGCATACATTGGAAGAAACCTATCCCTATCAGGATACAACGCGACGATTTCAACTGGACAAAATCAAAGAAAAGCTGGCGTATGTAGAAAATTTTCAGCGTACTCCCGCTTCTTATGCGATTTTACAGAACCGGAAAAATAAAAACCGGGAAGCGCCCTTGGTAAAGAATTATCACCGTAATGAATACAAACTCATTTCTGATTCCCTAGGTACAGAACGCTATCAGGCAGCTCCTCTATATGCTGTTGGCGAGACAGAAGCTCCCATTATTTATGGTCGAGATGGTGCACTGGCAAAATTGTTGACCAGCGATACGTTGGATATGGTGCAGCTGGAAGGAGTATCATTCGAGGGAACCTGGGAAACCCCAAAACGGTATGTAAAAGCTATCGGTGACTCTGTTACATTCCATCATATAGCTTTTGTGGATGTAACCAATCAGAATATCCTCACCGCAGAACGTACCGGTGATTGCGAATGGGTAATCCGAAGCATGAACCCGGCAACATCCGGCGTTCACAAACCTCCCTATGCGCATGAAACACCGTTAGGAATATTTGTAGTGCAGGAAAAGAAAAACAAAATGTTTTATCTGAAAGACGGCACCAATACCATTCACGGTTATGCCCCATATGCAAGCCGTTTTACCAATGGTGCGTATATACACGGCATCCCAACACAAAGTGTGAATGCCTCTATCATAGAACACAGCTGGTCGTTGGGAACTACACCACGATCGCATATGTGTGTACGAAATGCTTCTTCTCATGCCAAATTTGTATATGATTGGGCGAAGACGTTTAACGCCTTGGTTATCGTTATTGAGTGATATTTACATTAATTTAACATTTTGAAAATCAAATTAATACTACCTTTGCATCTGGATTAAATAATTTTTTTGCCTATGCGTAGTTTAATATTGGTGCTGTTGACGTCGTTTTTAGTGAGTTATATACCGACTAGGCTAACAGAACATCTCCCGAAAGAAAAAGCAGTTGAAACTGTAGTAGAAAAAGAACCTATTCCAAAAATTGACCAAACCAAACTCCTTTACCGCAAGATGAATTTGGAGTTTGTATTACAATATGAAGCCTTTGAACAGGCAATGCAAGGATATCGGACTTTGCAACCGAGACGAGATCATATACTCACCGTCATTGATTTTACGTTGCCCTCAACAGAAAAAAGAATGGTGGTGTTGGATATGAAAAACGAAAAGGTACTATATCATACAATTGTATCCCACGGGCGGAATTCCGGCGATAAATATGCGCGTTCTTTTTCAAACCGTCATGGTTCTTATCAGAGTTCACTCGGTTTTTATGAAACGGAAAGCACCTATCAAGGAGGGAACGGCTATTCCTTAGTCCTTAACGGGCTTGAAAAAGGGATCAACGATCAAGCTAAACCCAGAGCTGTCGTTATTCACGGCGCTGATTATTGCAGTGAATCGTTTATAAAATCTACCGGCCGCTTAGGACGAAGCTATGGTTGTCCGGCTTTACCTCGAAATGTCAATAAACCCATTATCAATACGATAAAAGAGGGTACGTTGCTCTATATCTATGCGGATAACCCGGAATATATGGCCAGTACAAAAATTGTACATGCTGTAGATGAACGAGGTCTTCTTGCCCAAAACGATGTGGGTATCGATAGCCTAGGAACGTTGAATTAAAGCAGCTATTTTAATGTAGATGGTGGCTACACGGCTATTTAATCAGGGGATTGGGATTACTTAAAATTTCGTCCTTTATAAAAGATGGTATCTGTTGAAGCATCCGAGTTATTCTCCAATTCCAACAACCAACTGTTTAGGTTGAAACACTGTTGTACGACAACATGAATAACCCGTTCTTCTACCTGTATATGACCCGTTACCATCAATAGCTTAGCTTGCAATATCTCCCGACGATACTTTTCAAATACCTTGCCCCACAGCACCAAATTGGCAAAACCTGTTTCGTCTTCAATAGTTACGAACAGTACACCTTTGGCCGTACCCGGTCGTTGTCGTACGGTAATAAGTCCACATACTTTAACCAGCATTCCGTTTTCCATAAACGATAATTTAGCGGTGGGTAGTACGTTTAACAAATCCAGCTTCTTTCTTAAAAAGGATACCGGATGCGCCTTAATAGAAAGTCCGGTCGTCGCATAATCCTGCACCACATGCTCACTTTCGCTCATAAATGGCAAACGAATCTGCTTTTCTTGCGGGCTTGCTGTATCCTGGCCTTTAAATAGGGCAACTTGCCTATCTTGTATCGCGGCAACCTCCCATAACGCCTGCCGTCGATCCAAGCCGATAGACCGAAAAGCATCGGCATCCGCCAATCTTTCCAACGTAAAAACAGACAACATGTCCGCCAGTTCATCTACACGCGTATAATGCTTATGACGGCACCGCATTAATTTCTCGATATTTTCTTCTTTCAATCCTTTAACTTGCCGGAAACCTAACCGTAGTTTATGTGGTTTCGCCTCAAATTCTCCTTCCAAAGTATTGTCCCACACCGAATAATTGATATCCACGGGTAATACCTCAACGCCATGCCGACGTGCATCGATAATTAGCTGAGCCGGTTGATAAAATCCCATAGGTTGGCTATTTAACAAAGCGGCAGCAAACACATCGGGATAGTGGCATTTTATCCAACTGGACACGTACACTAATAAAGCAAAAGAAGCCGCATGGCTTTCGGGGAAACCATAACTACCGAAGCCCTCCAATTGCCGGAATACGCGATGGGCGAATTCCTCGTCATAACCTTTTGCAACCATGCCATTCACCATTTTATCACGGAAATGGCTAACTTCTCCTTTCGATTTAAAGGTCGCCATACTACGTCGCAGGGCATCGGCTTCAGCCGGTGTAAAGCCTGCCGCTACAATGGCTATCTCCATCGCTTGTTCTTGAAACAACGGAACACCTAATGTTCGCTCTAAAATACTTTCAATCTCTTTCGAAGGATAATCTATTGGTTCTTCCTTTTTTCGTCTTCGCAGATAAGGATGCACCATATCGCCTTGGATAGGCCCCGGACGGACAATGGCCACCTCAATGACCAGATCATAAAATTTTTCCGGTTTCAAACGAGGAAGCATGGACATCTGTGCCCGGCTTTCGATTTGGAACACTCCCAGCGTATCCGCTAAACTGATCATATCATATACTTTCTTATCCTTCGTTCCCATGCTCGTTAGTTCGAGTTCCCGACCATAATGTTTTTTAATCAGGTCGAATCCTTTACGGATACAGGTCAGCATGCCCAATCCGAGCACATCCACTTTTAGAAACCCTAATGCTTCCAAATCATCTTTATTCCATTCCAGATTGGTGCGATCCGCCATACGAGCCGGAATAATAGGACATAGCTCATGAATTTTGCCTTGTGTAATCACAAAACCACCGGTATGTTGGCCCAGCTGACGTGGAAATCCAATCAGTTGCTCCGCCAATTCCAATATTTTGCGGAAGTGCGGATCTTCGACATGAAAACCATGCTCTTTAAACCGATCCGGTTCCAACGTGCTATCCCAATGTGAGCCAATCGTTTGGGATAACCGATTAAGTGCATCCATAGACAAGCCCATGGCTTTTCCTACATCCCGCAAAGCCCCTTTCACTCTTTCCTGCGTCACAGTTGCAACAATAGCCGCTCTATCCCGGCCGTATTTTTCGTAGATATATTGAATAACTTCCTCGCGACGTTCATGCTCAAAATCGACATCAATATCAGGTGGTTCATCCCGTGCGTCCGACATAAATCGGGCAAACAACAGCTTTATATCGGTAGGATTAACTGATGTGATTTCCAGACAGTAACACACAATAGAATTTGCCGCCGAACCCCGTCCCTGACACAAAATACCGCGTGCACGGGCAAAACGTACATAATCATATACGGTCAAGAAGTAGGATGCGTAGTTCTTTCGCCGAATGAAGTCAAGTTCCATCTGTATGGTGGGGGTATGCTTCTTTAACTCTTCCTCATTAAATCGCTTTTTTGCACCCTGCCATACCCACATTTCTAATTCTTCCTGTGGCGAACGCCCCTCTTGGGTAAGCTCTTCGGGATACACATATTCCAGTTCATCTAACGAAAAACGACAAGCATCGGCTATTTGGATCGTATGTTCCAATGCCTCCGGATAGGAAGCAAACAAGCGCTCCATCTCTTCCTGTGGTTTCAGATAGCGTTCAGCATTTGGATGCAAACGAAATCCTGCCGTATAAATCGTACATTTCTCCCGAACACAAGTCAGGATATCCTGTAAAACACGACGCTCTGGGATGTGGTAATGTACATCACCTAATGCAACCACAGGGATATGAAGTCGTTCCGCTAAATCATAAAGACGAAACAACCGTTTAGTATCATCCCCTTGGTAGATGCGGGATAATCCTAAATAAACTTGTCCACCCAAATGTGCGGCATATTCCGTAGTATTTTCTATAAAAAGGACATCCAACTCAAAACCTGCCGAAAGTGTGGCCGGCGGCACAACCACAAATAGGATGTCTTGTTTATAAGCATATACATCTTTTTTGTAAAGATGACATTTCCCCTTCTGTGCCCGCAAATTTCCAGTACTGAGCAAACTGCACAATTGACGGTAACCTTTCTTGTTTTTCGGATACGCCAATAAGCTGGAGCCATCCAATAAATCCAAGCGGCAGCCTAGAATAAAACGCATCCGATGTTTCCGTGCGGCTACATGCGCACGCACGACGCCTGCCAAGCTGTTTCTGTCTGCAATGCCTATAGCTTCATAGCCTAAAGATGCAGCTTGTTCCACGAGCTCTTCTGGATGTGAAGCACCCCGAAGAAAACTAAAATTACTGGTTACCTGTAGCTCGATATATCCCATTTCTCCTCCTACGCAAAAAATCCATGTAAATACCAATTGGCGGAGCGATCCCCTTGATAATGTCCCAAGCGAAATAACCAATATCTTCTTCCCTGATCATCCTCTACATAGTAATAATCCCGGTGCTCCCCCTGCTCAATCCACCATGCACGTTCTATACGCTCGGGGCCATCTGCCTTTTTGATAAGATGCACTTCTCCTTTGTAACGGAATAACATCGGCGGGTAATCCGGAATAGGTGCCGTCACCTCAATAGGATGCGGCGGATTCAATAAACGTGTTGGACGAGGGCGATCTGTACGCCAGGCTGTGGTTCGTTTCTCTGTTAAGGAAGTCGCTAGCTTTATAGACCGTTCCGGCCAATAGTGTTCATCCGGTAAAAAACGTCGTATATGGCAATGGGCATCCCTTCCTTTAAACCGATCTAGCAATTCGGCCAATGCAGTATTCTCTAGGCTTCCCGCTCCACTCCATAGCAGTTCCTGTGCGGGTATCGCCTCCTCTACTTTAAGGGCTTCTAATACAAAGACCTCAATCCCCCAGCCAGGTGTTATATTGCCGATCTGCTGTCTGAACAAGACCAAAAGGTGCTGTACATGTGCCGAAGCCCGGCTGGTTCCGATTTCAACAGCACCTGTTTTTCCATCGATACGGTAATAGGTCAATTTGGCCTTTCGTAGTCCCTTCTGCTCCCCTGCCAAACGCTGGCAAAGCGTCTCCAGGAGCTTTTCGATCGCTATTTCAATCCCTTTTGCCGTTTTAATAGGTTCTAGGCAAGGAAGTCGTTCCGTATACGGAAGAACCGGTTTCAAGCAACTCATAAACTCCTCTTCTTTCCCCACCGTCTGTGCCAAACGCTGCACGAATTCGTTTCCAAAGCGTCTTTTCAATACCCGATCGGGCATGCCCGTCACATTACCCACTGTGCGGAGTCCAAGCTTCAATAACTTTTCGATCAGGCTGGATTCTAAACGCAAGCAAGCAACAGGCAACAAAGATACGGCCTTTTCCTGTCCACCTTCCGGCACAATGGTTCCAGAGGGACCATAACGGGCTATTGCCCAGGCAGCCCCTATGGTCGAGGCTATAGCCGAACGGAGTTCGTAGCCCCGCTGACGGAGCTGACGGTCAATTTCCTGAAGATACGCTGCTTCTCCCCCCCAAAGATGAGCACAGCCCGATATATCTAAAATCAGGAAGCCTGTCGCATCCACAGCAACTATCGGGGTATAACGTATACACCACAGCCCGATAGCCTGTAACAGTTTCGCTTTGCGTGCCGGTTTATCCGGCAATACTTTTAAATGAGGAACAGCTGCACGGGCGTCCGCCAACAGCATCTCGGGTACAATTCCCAATTGCGCTGCACGTGGGTTGACGGCAGACACAGACATTCTCCCCCGCACAGGGACAGTAAATACAAAGGGTTCATCGGCGCAATCCGGGTGACGCCTCGTGTACCAATCTGTCAATAGGAAAGGTAACCACAGTACAGCATACCGCTTTCCCATCGCTAGCCTACCTTTCTCTTGCTGGGGGAAGCTGTTCTTTCCGCCTTCAGTTGCTCCACCTGCAAACCTGCCGGCGTCCAAGCTAGCTGCCAACGGCTGGATTGCCCATTCTTGACTTTCAGGAGCTCGACCTTCCAAGCGGGGAAACCCACACCGGGCATATCGCCTTCTACATGGCTCACCTGGGGGCGAATATGCCATCGGACGGCGCAGGTTGTTGCGCCCAGCATCCGGGGCTGCAAACGCAGCAGCAGACCGGTAACCCGGCTCTTCTCTACCACCAGCTGTAACCTCCTAGATTGCGCAAAATTGATTTCTTGTAATTCGGCAACAACAACTTTTACGGCCATACACTTCAAGCCTTCTTCCAATGCCCATAGGATGTCGACTTGCCGCTGCATCTGTATAAAAATGATACGGTCTGGTTCTAGACCAAAGTAGGTCATAGCGGGCGCAAAGAGTTGATCCGAACTACTGATCCATAACGCTACGCCGTCTTTCTGCATCAGAAAGGACAATAAACCACCCAGAAAACCGCTCGAAGCAGCTTCCTCTTCTTTGTTGTCACTGATAAATTCGTGTAGGGTTCCCATCGGGAAAACATTCCCCGGAAAGGCTTGCTCCAACGCCCCCAAACCTAAACCGGTTTCTTTTCTTTCAACTTGTTTAAAGCCCTGCCATTGCAATATTTGATGCTGCAGATCGGCTATCAACATCGATTTTTCGATAGATGTTCTCATCGTTGCCTCCTTTCTACATGACAAATATAATACTAATATTTTTAGTAAAAAAGAATTAAGGGAGTTAAAAACTATATGCGGCTGTTATGCCTAAAGATTTGTTACGGACTGTACTTTCTGGTTTAAAATCCCCCCATCTTGGTTGTAGATCAGCTATGCCTCGCTGTACATCGAGAGAAACTGAATATTGGCCAAAAAGTGCGTAGCCTATTCTGAAATGTAAACCGTAGTCCCAGGGTTTAGCGTAAGTGTAGCTGTTGGTGCCCTTCCCGCTAATTATTGCATCATTTTGAAACGCAATATCGCCCTGACCATCAAATGCAATATCGCCAACTACTACCGTCTGGCTCGTAGTCCATCGACCGCCTGTCCCATACCCTACATACGGCCCGACCGCCAGTAGCAAGTTACCTGGTCCGATTGTAGGACTGTACAAAAAGTCTACTGGTAATTCTATGTAAGACGTCTTTGCCTCGAAATCCGTTCCCCACCCGATGTGTGACGATCCCGGTTGTTTAAATCCTCTTTTTGCGTATACGATGGCTGGTCGGACTGCGAATAGCTGCGAAAACGGAAGGTCTATTCCTAGCCCCAGATAAATTCCCGGCACGCTAGAGGTATTAGCCGTGTTACCATCACCATCTTTGGCAACGATGTTGGAATATGTGAGTCCGGCGTTTGCATTCCACTTGATCTGTGCAATACATGAATAATTGACAACAGTAATAAAAGCAAATATTGCCAATAGCTTTTTTAGATTCATATAAAATAGAATTAAAGGTTTGCTGTTATAACGAAGTTAGATGGTCAAACGCAACATAAGATGCAAGATCTTTCTTGGGGAAATAAACTGGCAGGTACGGCAAACTCACAAAACCTTAAAGACTGTCGTCGACGGTATCTTCTCGAAACGGAGCCTCTTCATCAAACTCTCCCTCCCATTTCGCAACTACAACGGTCGCTAAACAATTCCCGATCACATTGACAGAAGTACGTGCCATATCCATTAGTTCGTCTATTCCTAAAATTGCTGCAATAACAAAAGTCGGTAGTCCAAATTGGTCAGCCGTAGCAATCAATACGATTAAAGAAGCCCGCGGTACAGCGGCCACACCTTTTGAGGTAATCATCAAGGTAAAGGCAATTAATAATTGTTGCCCAATGGTTAAGGGTATACCAGCCGCCTGTGCGACGAAAATAGAAGCTAAAGAAAGATAAAGAGATGTACCATCCAGATTAAAGCTATATCCTGTTGGGATAACAAAGGAAACAATCTTGCGAGGAACACCAAATTTCTCCATGGCGTTCATGGCTTTCGGCAAAGCAGCATCTGAGCTCGTAGTAGCAAATGCAATCGAAACCGGTTCTTTGACCGCATTCATAAAACGTTTTACCGGAATTTTTAAGAATAAAGCAATAGGAAGTAGGATACCGCCCAAAAAAAGCAATAAAGCCAGATATAGGCTACCGAGCAGCATAAAGAGATTTTTAAGGATATCCACACCGAGATGCCCGACGGTATACGCCATGGCAGCCCCTACACCAATTGGCGCAAAGAGCATCACGATATTCGTAAACTTAAACATCGCTTCGGAGAGGCTTTCTGTAAAATTGACCAATGGTTTCCGCTTCTTTTCTTCTACTAATGCCAATCCAATACCGAATATTACGCCAAACACCACAATTTGGAGTACTTGGTTTTCGTATACAGCTTTAACAATATTTTCGGGAAAGGTATCCCGTATAAATGCGTTAAACTTATATACGCCGTGGACATTGTTCGATATATGCGCCATAGCCGCACTATCGGCAACACTCGTCGTTGCAGTTTTCGGAAGTTCTTCATGTGGCATATTTTCCACATCAACCCCCACCCCTGCTTGGGTTATATTAATGACAATCAACCCAATAAATATCGCGCAGGTAGTTGCCGAGACAAAGTATAGCATAGATTTCCATGCCATTCGTCCTACTGATTTCAAATCGGAATGCCCTGCAATACCAAAAACCAATGTAGCAAACAGGATGGGACCGACAATGGTTTTTACTAACTTAATAAAAGCTTGTGATAAGGGTTGTAAAGCACGGGCAAAATTCGGAAAATCCAGCCCTATAAAAACGCCCAGAACCAAGCAAGTTAATATCCAAGTCGTTAAGTTCTTACGGACAATCGCATTTAGTGTTAAAACAGAAGCTACTATCCAACGCACCCACATCATGAAATCCGGATGGATAGCAAACCAGTTAAATTCATATATTAAAGTAAGAAGAAGGGCAACCGAAACAGTAAAGAGGGTGATAACAGCAACTTGTTTTTTCAACATTTAGTTTTGTATTTTATCTTCGAAAGAAACAAAAATATAAAAATTGCGCTGTATACCAAACAAAAAGCATCACCTTGCAGGGTAATGCTTTTTATATTTTTAGCAATAAGCAATTCTCTTTTGCTTACTCAGCGTGCAGCCATGCTTTCTTAGCCAGAAGTTCTTCTTCTGTCTCTACAATCTCTTCATCTTCCACACAACAATCTACCGGACAAACCGCCGCACACTGTGGTTCATCATGGAATCCTTTACATTCTGTACATTTATCAGAAACGATATAATATACTTCATTTGAAATAGCTTCCTGGGATTCATTCGCATCCAATGTCACACCATCTCCAAAATCAATCACACCGTCTAAAGCAGTTCCATCTGCAAATTTCCAAGTTACACCTGCATCATATATAGCGTTGTTCGGGCATTCTGGTTCGCATGCTCCGCAATTTATACACTCGTCTGTAATTTTAATTGCCATTTATCACCTCACAATTATAATAAATAAACTAATTTTGTCTCGTCCTAAAAATAATACTACAAAGTTAGTAGTTATTTTTAAAGACACGCAAAGATACTTTAAAAAAAAATCAGAACGATTCTAAATTAAAAGATTTTGACACAGAAACAACGAATAGATGCCTTTGTAGCATTGGGTAAGGTCCTCCGCACCGACCAAGAAAAGATAGACAGCGCTTTGCAGCAAGCGTCTATCAAAAACCCGTGGTATACCTTGGAGAACACAAAAAAGCAGCTTCAGGCGTTGTCTTCCAATTTAACACCAGAAAAACTTACACCATGGATAGCTCCCTACCCGATTGTACAAACCGACCAAACCGTCGGGCTTATATTAGCCGGTAACATCCCTTTAGTTGGTTTCCACGATATCTTGTGCGTACTTATAGCAGGTTTCCGTGCCCAGATTAAATTATCTTCTGACGATGCCGGACTAACAGCCTTTGTGCTCCATGAGCTTATCGAAATAGAACCTGCATTTGCCGAGAAAATCCAAATTGTAGATCGGTTGCAACAATATGATTTGATCATAGCGACTGGAAGCGACAATAGCTCCCGTTATTTCAATTATTATTTTGGGAAAAAGCCCCATATTATCCGTAAAAATCGAAATTCCCTAGCTATTCTGACGGGCACGGAATCACCCGAGCAATTAAAAGCATTAGGGTCTGATATTTTCGATTATTTTGGACTTGGGTGTCGTTCCGTTTCAAAATTATATATCCCCCGCGGTTATAATTTTAACTTATTTTTTGAAGCGATTGAATACTTTAGCCCTATTAAAGCGCATTATAAATATGTCAACAATTATGATTATAATAAATCCATCTATTTAATTAATGGCGACAAGCACCTGGATAATGGCTTTCTATTGCTCAAAGAAGACAAAAGATTTGCATCTCCGCTAGCTACGGTGTTTTATGAAGAATACGAACAGCTTCCTCAACTGGTTGCCCAGTTGGAAACACAAGCTGACAAAATACAATGTATCGTTACCGAAGCCACAATAGAAACAAGTATTCCGACGTTTTCTTTAGGAGGTAGTCAATGCCCCTCTTTAACAGATTATGCTGACGGGGTAGATGTACTGAGATTTCTTTCAGAAAAAAAATGATAACTTTGTTATGATGTATGTTATTAAAGTGAAAGGTGTAGCTAAAATTCCCGATTATGTCCAACTACGGGACGAAGCGTTCACCTTGTTAGCCTATTTTCGAGTAGATAGACCAGACAAATCGCTGGAAAAGATAGGTTTAGGTGATAAAACCGATTATATCATGCAAATTGTAGCGGAAATGCCTTTCGGCCAAATAAAAAAAATTGATGTATAAAACAGTATGACAACAGCGAACAATACAGTTATTAAATTAAAAAACGTAGATATATACCAACAAAAACATTTGGTACTCTCTCATGTCAATCTCGATATTAGCCTAGGAGAGTTTATCTATTTGATCGGTCAATCGGGAACGGGGAAAAGTAGTTTGTTGAAAATAATATATGGCGATCTCTATATTACCAGTGGTGAGGGAATGGTAGCAGGTTTCGACCTTAAAAAACTTCATGAAAACGATGTTCCTTACTTGCGTAGAAAATTAGGTATTGTCTTTCAGGATTTCCACTTATTGAATGACCGAACGGTAGAAAAGAATCTGGAATTTGCATTGAAAGCGACGGGCTGGACAGACAAAGGACTAATAGAAAGCCGAATGTTGGATGTATTGGAAAAAGTAGGTTTACGCTCGAAATTGCGTAAAATGCCCCACGAGCTGTCTGGTGGTGAACAACAAAGGGTAGTTATCGCGCGTGCATTACTAAACAATCCGGAAATTATCCTTGCGGATGAGCCAACAGGAAACCTGGACCCTGCTACATCGGAAGAGATTGTCCTTTTATTAAGAGATATCGCTGCCTCAGGTACAGCTGTATTAATGGCCACGCACGATTACCAGATTATTAAGAATATGCCCGCCCGCATTATCAAAACAGCAGATACTGCTTTGTATGACAATGCAACAATATAAATAGTAACACTGACAGAACATCACGAAACCGACATTTTGGTAGTTTATTTTTGAATAGACTGACAGGGTGTCGGTTTTCTGTGTGTTGGCAATATTATTGAGTGCCAACAAAAGGATATTAATGTAGGCTATAATATAGATATGATGAACGAACAGGAAAACAATATTCAAGACGAAAATTTAGCGTCTGCTGACCCCATTTCGGAAGAAAATACCGTCCAATCTGAAGAGAAAACGGAAGAACGTTTACAACAAGAATTAGCGACTGCGAACGATAAATACACACGTCTGTTTGCTGAATTCGACAATTATAAAAAAAGAACGTCTAAAGAACGTGTAGAGCTTATACAATCGGCCAGTAAAGACGTTTTAGCTAAGCTTTTACCTATTCTAGACGATTTCGACCGCGCGCTGACAGCTATGCAAACGGCCCACGATATAGCGGCAGTAAAAGAAGGTATTGATCTCGTAAACCAGAAGTTTAGAAAAACACTGGAAAATGAGGGTTTAAAAGAGATGGAAAATCTTATCGGCCAACCTTTTGATGCGGAATATCAAGAAGCCATTACGGCCATCCCTGCTCCCTCAGAAGAATTAAAAAATAAAGTTATAGATGTAGTGGAAAAAGGTTACTTTCTCAATGATAAAGTAATCCGTTTCGCAAAGGTGGTAATAGGTCAATAAGAAGATGGCTAAGAGAGATTATTACGATATATTAGGTGTTTCAAAATCTGCAGAAGCGTCCGAAATTAAGTCTGCATATCGCAAATTGGCGATAAAATATCACCCAGATAAAAACCCAGACGACAAAGAAGCAGAAGAGAAATTCAAAGAAGCTGCGGAAGCCTATGAAATATTAAGCAATCCGGAGAAGCGGCAACGGTATGATCAGTTTGGTCATGCGGGGAATTCAGCTTCTGGCTTTGGTGGCGGGGGCATGAACATGGAAGATATATTCAGTCAGTTTGGCGATATCTTCGGTGGTGGACATCCCTTCGAGAGTTTCTTCGGTGGCGGAAGCCGCAGCGGAGGAGGCAGACGTGTACAACGCGGCACCAATCTTCGCATTAAAGTAAAGCTGACATTAGAAGAGATTGCCAAAGGTGTAGAAAAGAAAGTTAAAGTAAACAAGCAGGTACAATGTCATACCTGTGGCGGTACTGGAGCAAAAGACAAGTCATCCTATCATACCTGTAAAACCTGTGGTGGAGCGGGATCCGTCCGACGTGTAACGAATACCATTCTAGGGCAAATGCAAACAACAAGCACCTGTCCTACTTGTAATGGTGAAGGGGTTGAAATTACATCCAAATGTACCACTTGTCGTGGCGAGGGCTTAGAAAGAGGCGAAGAAACAATCGCGATCAACATCCCTGCTGGTGTAAGTGAGGGTATGCAATTGTCTATGAGCGGAAAAGGAAACGCCGCACCAAGAGGTGGTATTCCGGGAGATTTGATCATCCTTATCGAAGAGATACCGCACGAGACATTGAAACGCGACGGTATTAACGTGATTTACGATTTGTATATCAATTTTGCCGATGCAGCATTGGGTACCAGTGTCGAAATTCCAACGATTGACGGAAAAGCAAAAATCAAGATTGACCCGGGAACACAAGGGGGCAAAATTCTACGCCTAAAAGGTAAAGGGGTGCCAGAAGTCAACTCTTACCACAAAGGAGATCAACTGGTATACGTTAATGTATGGACGCCTAAAGCGGTTTCTCCAGAGGAGCGCTCTGTACTGGAAAAATTGAAAGCTTCGGCAAACTTTAAACCTCAGCCAGGTAAAAGTGAAAAATCATTTTTCGAACGAATCAAAGAATATTTTGAATAAATAAATTTTCTTTTTTTATGTAGAACCTCGGCGGAATTCCGAGGTTTTTCTGTTTATATAATAGGTGTTTGTTGCAAACTGGAACAAAAACGTATGTGGATTGTTCAACTATAAAGTATTATATATGATAACAACCCAGGAACAGAAACAAGCTTCGGAAGCATTCTATCGAGATGCCCTCCAATTACTGCGCGACAGCGAATGCCAATTTATGTTGGGCGGAGCTTTTGCTATGTTCCACTATACGGGTATATTCCGCGATACAAAAGATTTAGATATCTTTTGTAAGAGTAGCGAATACCCTAAAATATTGAAATATTTCGCCGCGCAAGGTTACGAGACCCAATTAACCGATGCCCGTTGGCTCGCAAAAGTTTTTCATGGTGAATATTTCATCGACATCATTTTTGATACAGTCAGTAATATTTGCACCGTAGATGATTCCTGGCATGAAAGAGCATCTGCAGGTACATTTGCGGATGTACCTGTACAATTTATACCGGTAGAAGAGCTGATTTGGTGTAAAATATACGTACAGAATCGGGAACGGAATGACAGCGCAGATATCAACCACATTCTTTTAAAATATGGCAAAAACGTAGATTGGGAATTGTTATTACAACGCTTGAGTCCGCACTGGCACTTATTATTAGCGCAGCTTCTGATTTTTCAGTTCGTATATCCCGCCGATTATCGCGACATCATCCCCAAATGGCTTTTCGACGAGCTTATGGCCCGCGCAGCTGAACAATATGATCTTCCACCTCCATTAGAAAAGGTATGCCGGGGTCCGTTAATTGATCAGACTCAATATCAAGTAGATATTAAGGAATGGGATTATAAATCTTGTACAATAACAACAATTTAATAACATGCGTGAGAAAAAAACAAAAATTGCCGCCATGGCCGACATTCATACCAAAATAACCGACCATGGCAGTTTGCGATCAACCTTTGAACAAGCATCCGAAGAAGCAGATGTTTTACTTATTTGTGGTGACCTTACAGATACCGGCGATGAGGACGAAGCAAAGATTCTCGGCGAGCAATTGGATATCTTAAAAATTCCCGTAATAGGTGTTTTAGGAAACCATGATTATGAAAAGGGAAGGCAAAAAATTATCAAACAAATTCTCGCGGAACATAATATGATTATTTTAGATGGCGAATCGACGGTTGTCGAGAACGTGGGTTTTGCGGGCGTAAAAGGATTTGGTGGAGGATTTGACCAATACATGCTTTCGATATTTGGAGAAGATATGATGAAACAATATGTACACGAGGTCGTCAATGAATCGCTGCAATTAGATCGCGCACTTACGCGGTTGGAACAAGAACATCCTGAGTTGCCCAAGGTTGCTATTTTACATTATGCTCCGATTAAAGAAACGATTGAAGGTGAACCAGAGCAGCTATTTCCTTTTTTAGGATCCACCCATCTTGTCGAGCCTCTTATTCGACGTCAAGTTTCTGCAGCTTTTCATGGACACGCCCATTCAGGCAAATTATACGGATCTACAGCAACACAGATACCTGTATATAATGTGGCCCTCCCCGTATTAAGAAAAGAGCATGCCAACACTTCTTATTTGCTTGTCGAGGTGTAGTTGTTCAAACACAATTCCTGCCATTCTTGCACTGCCAATCTAACCTACTTCCTGCCAAAATATCTGCCAAGCGCTATTTAGATAAAATATAAAACATTTTATTAGCCTTATTTTAATATTTAATTAAAATTAACTTCATCAAAACCAACTGGTTGCACAAACAAACAATTTGGTGACATTCGCTATGCCCGGCTGGCATAGCTATTGAACAAACTGAATTAAATTGATAAAAAGTCAAACAAAAAGAACAAATTAAATTTCAAGTAACATGAAAAAATTTTATTTAACATTAGCAGCTGTAGCGGCGTTAACATTTGCTTCACAAGCACAAACTGAAAAAGGTAAATTTATTGTTGGAGGAGGGTTAGGATTTGATATCGAGAAAGTTAAAGACACTGATGTGAAGTCTAATTCGTTTAATATTATGCCATCTGCTGGTTATTTTGTATCTGACAATATTGCCGTTGGTCTTAGTCTAGGGTACCAATGGAACAAAAATGAGTACGATGTAGCAGCAAACGTAACTGAACGTACAAATAGCGCTTTTGCTGTTGCTCCTTTTGGTAGATGGTACTCTGCGAATGGACCGGTAAGATTCTTCGGACAACTTTCCGTACCGATGTCTTGGGGAAATCAAAAGGTAAATGATGAAAAAACAGCTGAAATCGCAAATTACGGGGTAGAATTAGCACCTGGTATCGCGTATTTCCCGACATCAAAAATTGGTCTGGAATTTAAA
Source organism: Sphingobacterium micropteri (assembly GCF_014692515.1). Taxonomy (GTDB): domain Bacteria; phylum Bacteroidota; class Bacteroidia; order Sphingobacteriales; family Sphingobacteriaceae; genus Sphingobacterium; species Sphingobacterium micropteri. Next base: position 101,821 of record NZ_JACOIK010000008.1, read on the forward strand.
GTAAGAGGTTTGTATTTTAATTCGCAATCAAATGACCCTGTAGGTGATACACCTAAAACAACTGTAAATTCCTTTGGTTTGAATGCTAATTCATTAGCTCCTACAGTAGGTGTTCAGTTCTATTTTTAACACAAATCATTAATACTACAATCACATCATTGAAAAAGCCGGTTATATGAACCGGCTTTTTTGTTGTTATATATTTTAATATGACGTGCTATTCAAACGAATCTATCGCTGTATTGAATGTCGCTGAAGGGCGCATTGCTTTGGAAGCCAATGCATCGTCTGGGAAATAATACCCCCCGATATCTTGCGGATGACCTTGTGCACCAATCAATTCTTCATTGATTTTTGCTTCATTTTCCGCTAGTGCCTTCGCTAAATCACCAAATTCAGCAGCAAGTTCGGCATCTTTGGTTTGTGTAGCCAATGCCTCGGCCCAATATAGTGCCAAATAGAAATGTGATCCTCTGTTATCAATCTGCCCTACTTTACGCGCAGGCGATTTATCGTTCGCAAGGAATTTTTCGGTTGCCACATCTAACGCATCAGCCAGCACCTGTGCTTTTGCATTTTGCTGTGTTTGAGACAAGTGTTCAAATGAAGCACCTAAAGCCAAAAACTCGCCCAATGAATCCCAACGAAGATAACCTTCTGTTACGAATTGCTCGACATGTTTAGGGGCAGATCCTCCTGCTCCCGTCTCGAACAGACCACCACCGTTCATCAATGGAACAATAGACAACATTTTTGCAGAAGTACCTAACTCTAAAATCGGAAACAAATCTGTTAAGTAGTCACGTAGCACATTTCCGGTAACGGAAATCGTATCTAGTCCTTTACGGATACGCTCTACAGAAAATTTAGCTGCTTCAATAGGCGATAATATACGGATATCTAATCCTGTTGTATCAAAATCCGCTAGGTATTTATTTACTTTTTTGATAATTTCACGGTCGTGCGCACGGTTCTCATCTAGCCAAAATACCGCAGGAGTTTCCGACAAACGCGCACGGTTTACGGCCAATTTCACCCAATCTTGAATAGGCGCATCTTTAGTTTGACACATACGGAATATGTCACCTTCTTCTACCGGCTGTTCCATGAATACATTTCCCGAAGCATCCGCTACACGAATAATACCTTTAGCCGTAGCTTGGAAAGTCTTGTCATGTGAACCATATTCCTCTGCTTTTTGCGCCATCAGCCCTACATTCGGCACGGACCCCATTGTTTTTGGATCATAAGCGCCATTCGCTTTACAATCTTCAATTACGGCTGCATAAACACCCGCATACGAACGGTCAGGAATAACCGCAAACGTATCTTGTGGTTTACCTTGTTTATTCCACATCTGACCTGAGGTACGGATCATTGCAGGCATCGATGCATCAACAATGACATCGGAAGGTACATGTAAATTTGTAATTCCTTTATCAGAATTAACCATGGCTAAATCCGGTCCATTCGCAATTGCCGCTTCAATAGCTTCTTTCACTTCCGCTTCCTGCGGTTGTCCGGCAATCTTGGCATATACCTCTCCTAACCCGTTGTTTTTATTGATACCTAAATCAGCAAACAAATCAGCATATTTTGCAAATACATCTTTAAAATAGACTTCGACGATAGCACCAAATATAATAGGATCCGAGACCTTCATCATCGTCGCTTTTAAATGTGCAGAAAACAATACACCTGCAGCTTTAGCTTCTTCGATTGTTTTGGCTACGAAAGCTTTTAATTTAGCCACATTCATAACGGACGAGTCAATGACCTCCCCTGCTTTCAGGTTCGCTAAACCTTTTAATTCTTTTACACTTCCATCCGCTGCTACAAATTCAATTTTGAATTGTGTATCGTTATCAACCGTTACCGATTTTTCTGTCGCATAAAAATCACCATCCGACATGGAAGCCACTTTTGTTTTACTATCTTCTGCCCAAGCGCCCATGCTGTGTGGATTTGCTTTGGCGTAGTTTTTCACGGCTTTGGGCGCTCTACGGTCCGAGTTCCCTTCCCGCAATACGGGATTCACCGCCGAACCTAACACTTTCGCATAAGTAGCTTTTATTTCTTCTTCTTCTGCGTTTGCCGGTGTATCCGGATAGTTAGGTACATTATAACCTGCTTTTTGCAGTTCCGCAATCGCTCCTTTTAATTGCGGGATAGACGCCGAAATATTCGGTAATTTAATGATATTAGCTTCTGGCGTGGTTGCTAATTGTCCCAATTCCGTCAGCGCATCAGATACTTTTTGTGCCGGTGCTAAATATTCGGAAAAGTTAGCCAATATACGTCCGGCCAATGAAATGTCTCTTAACTCTACTTCTATACCGGCAGTTTTTGCAAACGCCTGAACAATGGGTAAAAACGAATAGGTTGCCAGTAAAGGCGCCTCATCTGTCTTTGTGTAAATAATTTTGGATGACATAATTTTCTGTTGAAATAAAAATTCGCCTAAAGGTACGCATTTGCATGCAAAAATGGAAGCGTGTATTTCTCCCTAAACACATTTCTTTGAAAGCATATGATCATGAATAATCCATTGTAATATATGCATGAATTACGCATGAATATTTTTTTTCATTTGTATTCGTGAATGCAGCGCATTTTATTTAGGTTTAGCAACAAATTATATATTCTATGCTAGACATCCGTCACATCGTTAAGCAGTATAGCCATCACCGTGCCTTGGATGATGTATCCTTACATGTACCGAAAGGGAGTATCTTTGGTCTTTTGGGACCTAATGGTGCTGGAAAGACCTCTCTTATCCGTATTATCAACCAGATTACCGCTCCTGATAGTGGTGAAATCTATTTTGATGGTGAGCTTCTTCAACCCAAGCATATCGAACGTATAGGTTATCTGCCGGAAGAACGTGGGTTATATAAAAAGATGAAAATCGGCGAACAGATGCTTTATCTGGCACAACTTAAAGGGCTGTCTAAGAGCGATGCTGTGCAACGCATCCGGACGTGGTTTGAAAAATTGCAGATTGAAAGCTGGTGGGACAAAAAAGTGGAGGACCTCAGTAAGGGTATGCAACAAAAAGTGCAATTTGTGGCAACGGTCGTACATGAACCGGATCTCATTATCCTCGATGAACCTTTTTCCGGTTTTGATCCTGTCAATGCGCAAGTGATACAAGAAGAAATCCTGGAACTGAACAAAAAAGGAGCTACCATTATCTATTCTACACATCGGATGGAATCGGTCGAAGAACTTTGTGACTACATCGCACTGATCAATAAATCGAAAAAAGTGTTGGATGGCCCAGTCCGCGAAATAAAACGTTCTTACCAAAACCAGCAATATGTCATTGAATTTAAAGAACAAGAAGGTATCGTTCCAAGCTTTATAGATACGCCTTTATTCGAGGTGATAGCGGAGAAAAATGCAATCGATAACCATGAAGTTACTATTCGCTTACAACATGACAATTCCCTGAATGACATATTACTATACCTTATTCCTCAAGTTCAAATACACCAAGTAAGGGAAGTTATTCCATCCATGCACGATATTTTTATTGCCAACGTTACCGATCCTTCCACCAATAAACCTACCCATCATGCGTAAGATATTATTAATCATCAACCGAGAATATATAAGTCGTGTAAAGAAAAAGTCTTTTCTACTCGTGACTTTTCTTGTCCCGATGCTTTTTATCGGTATGTATGCGGCTATATTTTTTCTGACCAAACAAAGCTATGAAGACACACATGCAGTTGTTCATGTCGTTGATGAAGAAGGATCTATATCCAGTCAGCTAAAGAACAACAAGAATATTACCTACTCGCTTTCAAATACAGACCTCCAGGAGCAAATCAGTAATTTAAAGAACGGCGCAAAGAATACAAACCTACTGATCATACCGGCTGATTTTTATACATCCAGAAAAATTGAACTGCTATCCTCCGGAAAACCCAATATAAGTACACAAAACGAAGTTAAGTCGCAGCTAAGGGAAATTATCCGTAACGAGCAGTATCGTAAAATGGGATTGAATATCGATAGTATCCGTAACATCAACGATAGTATCCATATTGCTGCAAAGGAGGTTACCGAAACCGGTGATGCCAAAGACAGCCACACGGAAGTTGCTATGGGTATAGCCATGGGGTTGTGTTTTCTGATTTATATATCGCTTGTACTGTTTGGCACACAAGTTATGCGGGGTGTCATAGAAGAAAAAACCAATCGCATTGTGGAAGTTGTCATTTCTTCGGTGAAACCATTTCAGCTAATGATGGGAAAAATTATTGGAATTGGTATGGTCGGCATCACCCAATTTGTGCTTTGGATTATTCTCTCCTTAACGTTGATGACGGTATTTTCTACCACTTTATTTGGTAATAAAGAGATGGCGCAACAGGCTATGGGACGTAGTATGACGGAAGTACCGGGAGAACACGTTAACACGGGAAATACAGACTTGGATTGGACGGCAGCGCTCGACTCGGTAAATTTCACCGAACTTACGATCTGCTTCTTTGTTTTCTTTCTTGGCGGATATCTCCTATATAGCGCTTTGTTCGCTGCCGTAGGCTCTGCCGTAGACAATGAAACGGAAGCAGGACAATTTACAATGCCGATAACCATGCCGCTATTGATACCCTATGTCTTATCATTTGGCGTTTTGATTAACGATCCGCATGGAAGCATCGCTACCTGGCTAAGTATTATTCCGTTTACATCGCCCGTGGCGATGTTGGTTCGTATTCCTTTTGGCGTACCTACCTGGCAGATTGTGCTATCGGCCTTTTTACTCATTGGCGGATTTATCGTGACAACTTGGTTTGCCTCGCGTATTTACCGGGTGGGTATCTTGATGTATGGAAAAAAAGCGAGTCTGAAAGAGCTTCTGAAATGGTTCAATTATAGGAATTAGGCGTATTAAAAACTACATAATTATATGACAACATCTCAAAACACAGAAAAGAAAAAGTCGGGAGTTTTCGGAAAAATCCTGGCTTGGCTGCTTATCATCGTATTTCTTGCAGTAGGTGGCTTCGTTTATTATAAATACTATTTTGTATTTGGGGAGGGTGTGAAATCGGGTTACCTCAATTTTGCGGTTAAAAAAGGCAACCTTTTTAAAACGTATGAAGGGAAATTGATTCAAGAAGGATTACGGACGCAAACCGGCAGCGGTGTATCGAGCAATGAGTTTGAATTTTCGGTGGAAAATGATTCGATCTTTAGGATACTGGAATTAAATAGCGGCAAATATTTTGACCTGCACTACAAGGAATATCATGGTGTTCTGCCTTGGCGTGGTAACACGCGGTATATCGTAGACGAGGTCATTAATATGAAGTAATTCCTGTCTATTTTTGATTAATAAAAATTATCTCATTATAAATGAACTTATTCGCCTTACGCCTATGTTTTTTGTTTAAAAATATTTGGAGTATATAGGGAATTGTCCTACTTTTGTGTCATCAAAATCACGGTGGGTATAGCTCAGTTGGTTAGAGCACTAGATTGTGGTTCTAGGGGTCGTGGGTTCGAGCCCCATTACTCACCCGAAAGCTTCTCTGAAAAGAGAGGCTTTTTTTGTTTTTAGTGGCTTTGCGAAACTCATGCTCAGCAGCACCTTCTCGTGTGCTTTTTTAGAAAATTTGCACTGTTTTTATTATCTTAGTGGTAAACCGATAATAAGCATGTTTAAAACCAGTTTCGTACAATTTTCAGATAATCATGTTATATATAACAACAAGCGCTTTGATGGCTATTTAGCCTTTCTTCCGGAACATGTTTATACGGGGTCCGACCATGCCATTGCTAAAACCCCGTCTGCAAAAGTTGAAAGGATGATCAGCAGCCCACAGCTAAAGCACCGCGCGTTACAAAGAAAGGAGAGGCATAATTTAATCGACATCTTAAGCTTATTGGTTAATATTTCGTTATGTTAAATTGCTAGTTAACAGTCAAATATAATCAATTCAATCGAACATGAATACAGTTGTATAAACATAACCCAACAATACATTTAAAATCAGTAAGATAATTTATAAATTATTATGAAAGTTGCAAGGAATACTATTCGGTAGAAAATGATGATAATCAATTGTCTAACCCAGACATGCAAAAGCCGAGATGCTTTTATATAAAACACCTCGACTTTTTATTATATAGCTTCCGGCAATCTACCGTATCGCCTTCATTTGAAAGGCATCCAGTGTGTTCGCTTCGTCTGCTGCGATTTGCAATTTCGTGAACGGCTTCTTCGTAAAGAATAAGGCGCTCATATTGCTTTTTCCTCCGTCAGCAAATAATTCGATGGAATTACGATCCAACAAGAAACGAATATCCAAACCATCTTCCTGAACCAAACGTGGAGCAACCGGACGATGGATAAATTTATCGCTGAAATTCGCGTCACCCGCTTTCGAACGATCAATGAAATACTGTTGTTTTGCCGCATCATAGCCGAATACTAACGTCTCCCCTTCTTCATTCGATAGCGTTGCATGGAAGCCGGTAGCTTTCTGCAACGTAAACGACGCGTCAAAAGTATTTTTGAGGGAAGCGATAGCGTCACTTAAATCTGCTTCATTCGCCAATTCTACCGACTTGGATTTGGTTGTTACCTCGCTTACTTTATCAATTTCCGAAGCAGGCGTAGAAGTTAACAACCATGTACCGCTTTCTTTCACCAAGTCCAATTCCCGCACAACCGTATTTCCACTTCGCCAGGTGGATGCCGGAACGTTGTTCGCATATTCCCAATTGCTCATCCAGCCGATTAACAGCTTGCGGTCGCCGGTATTTGAAAAAGTAACGCCCGCGTAATTGTCTGGTCCGTAATCCATCCAACGGATATCCTTCTGTGGAGTTGTGAAAGTTTTACCGTCGAAGTCCCCGACAAAATATTGCGTTGCCGAACCGGTATTCGGTCCGCCGGGATTGATGCTCACCAATAAAACCCATTTCTCCCCTTCGGATGTAGAGAACGGTAATAAATCCGGACACTCCCATACGCCCCCGTGTGCACCTATCCCCTCACCAAACTCGCTTAATCTTTCCCATTCTTTCAGATTTTTGGAACCGTAAAAAGTGATGGACTGTTTTGTAGCCAGGGTCATGATCCATTGTCCTGTTTCGGTATGCCACATCACCTTCGGATCGCGGAAATCCCAAATACCCGGATTAGGTAATACCGGATTACCGTCATACTTCGTCCATGTTTTACCTTGATCTAGACTGTAGGCGATACTCTGCGTTTGGTGCAATCCGGTTTTTTGATCTTCAATTTCGTGGCTATGGTTGGTGTATATAGCTACTAGCGCATTCGCGCCGAAACCTGCTGTATTATCCTTATCAATGACGGCACTTCCGGAAAAGATGGTGCCCAAGCTGTCGGGGAAAAGTGCAATCTCCTGCTCCTCCCAATGTACTAAATCCGTACTCATGGCATGCCCCCAGTGCATCGGCCCCCATACATTGCTATCGGGATTATGTTGGAAAAATAAATGGTAGGTTCCGTCCAGATAAACCAGACCGTTCGGGTCGTTCATCCATCCGTTTTTTGGCGAAAAATGATACGCTGGACGATAGTCTTCCAAACTATCGATCTGCTGATTTTGCTCCGTTGAGGGTTGTTGTGGTCCGCAGCCAACTAAAGCAAGGGCTAATAAGCCAATTGTTAATTTATTCGTCATCGTTATTCCTTTAATAATTTGTTTATAAAAGTTTTTCATTAAACATGCCTATCCCGATTTTGTTATAGTCATTCCCGATATTTTTATCGTCCCATTATCTGAAAAAATAGTCCAAGGGTTTTGATGCATTTTGTATACACGATTCGTAAACGCAACATTATTATTTACGTAGACCACACAAATCGAATTTTCGATTACGATCTTGACATCAAACACCTTGTTCGCAGGAACAATGAGTGGTGTAAAATTGAGCTCTTTCTTCGTTACCGCACCCCTATTTTCCTGATGCATAAATAGAGAAGGCATTCCCCAACGATTGGATGAAGTCAAGTCGAAAGAGACACTATACAGCTCCGATAGGCCATCACACGCTCCAAATGAGAAACCAAAACGTTCCGATTGTGAGGCATCAATTTTCATCGAAATTTTTACCGGTTCCGTATTTCGATTGAATAGTGCATAACTCCGATCAGAAGACGAGGTACTGATGGTATAGGTATTTCCCTCGTTTGAAACATTGCCTTCTGATGTTATCTGGGCAAAAGCCACTTTTGTGTTAAACTTTGCATCCACAGCATCGGGAATAGCCGGATACAGCTTACCACTCGGCTGTTTTACCAATTTATGCGAAACCAGCGATCCAGACCAGTGCAACTCGTTATTGCTGTTTACCGTCTGTCCGGTAGAACACCATCCAGATAGGTAACGTGTAGTGCCATTACTTGCCGTCTTTCCAGCATACAGGTATAATCCATCGAAAGTCTCGTGGTGTCCATCCGCATCGCGACAAATTCGCCATGGCCCATCCGGTGAATCCGAAACCCGATAAAAGGTTTTACGATGCTCATCACGATTAATACGCGAAAACGTTAAGTACCATTGATCACCCATTTTAAATATATCCGGGCACTCCAATATTTCGGAATCCGTTTCGATTTCGTGCTTTCCAGGATTATCAGAAGTTGTCGCTACTAAAGGTTCGATGAGCGACCAGTCGCTCAAGTTCGAAGAGGAGTAACGCGCAAGTGCCCCTCTGCCATCTTTGCGAGTCGTAACAAGCATTACATAGTTGTTACGCGTTTCATCCCAATAAACATGGGGATCGCGGAAATTATGCTGATCATATCCGCTGGGTGCTTGAAAGGTCGCTCCCGGTTGTTTCGTCCAATTCAGTAGATCCGGTGATGTAGCCATCATAACCTTTTCAGCAGGGCTCAGATTGGCATTATGTCCGGTATAAAAGCTATAATAGGTATTCTCTTTTTTGATAAAACTTCCAGTACCTATCCATTCTTCCTGACTTCCTACCGCTCCAGCAGGTATGATTTCTGTAAATCCTTCAAAAGACGCAAAATCAGCAGATCTTGTCAGATAAATAGGATGATGATTTGCATTTTCATACAGATAAAACAAGTAAAATTTATTATCATCCGCATTGAAATAAGGCATGGGATCCCCCACGAATCCCTGTTGTGGCTTATAAAATAGCTGATAGCCTCCGGCTTCTTGTTTATTACTGCACGTTATGGACATATCGACTGTTGGATCAAGATCGGAAGGTACGTCCGGAACTGGTTTATCAGTATCTTTACAGCCTGTCAGCATCTGTACAAAGAATAAAAACGGAAATAAGCCTATCATTGTTTTCATGTCATATTATATTTGAAATTTACGCATAACAGTCGTTATACCGTTATGCACAAAATTTAAAGGGTTATTCTTTAGGAAGTGCTTTCAATTCGTCCCAATACATCCGCTGTGTTTCGAAAGCCACAGGCTGACCGTTGGCGTGTTCATGCGGCATCACCAAGATATTGTTAATGATTGCTGTGCGATTCGCAGGAATCTCGAAAATCAACTCCTGCCATTCACCAAGATGATCTTCGGCGTACCAAGCTCTTAACCAATCCTTATTGCTTTCGCCATCGGATTGTATTTCAAGTTGTACATCTCCAGCCACCTCTTTCAGTACCATAATGGAGAAACGACTATACTCCGTAGGGTCTATGTTTACTTTATTTTCGTTCCAAAGTGCTCCTCCATGCCAACCTTCTCCGTTGACAGCATTTCTTACAATAGAGACACATAAAGGAGAAGCATTAATTCCATCAGTTTTAGGATTATTACTTTGGTTTTCCACCGCTGTCCCCAAATCCGCCCATCGTGGAGCGATATTTTCACCATTGAAAATAACCAGTGATTGTTTAGGTTCCTCTCCAAATATAGTTGTTACGGTATACGTAAATGTTTCTCCCATATAAGTCAAGGTATAAGTTACCGGCGAGCTGAAATCAACATAATTTCCGGATATAGGTGATATCTCTGCCCCGTCCGTGTATTCGACCATAGGGTTAAGCTGGGTTACATCGGTACCCTCAGGCAAATAAACGACGATACTGTTATCATTTTGGTTGATGATACCGGTTCGGTTCCCGATACGAAAGGCTGTTATCTCTGCTTTGATTTCCTTGACCGTTACGCGATAAGTATAGAATACATTTCCGTTATATACACGGTATACCACCGGCGAGGTAGCAGAAAACAGGAAATTCTGCGTGGCTCCGGAAGCCGGTTTCACCGCTGCATTGGCAGGCAAATCAATAACAGGCGCCATCGCGGATAAATCCGTACCCGCTGGAACCATAACGGTGATCGTTCCGGCTTCGTTATCTACTACACCATTAACATTAGCCACTTTAAACGCCAGCACATTGACATCAGCATTTAAATCCAGCGAATCGACTGCGTCTTGTTTGCAGGCATTAAAAAGCCCACCAAGTAATAAAACCAGTCCTATATTGATAATTATTTTTAAAGTCTTCATACGATTTATTTTTCAAATCCCCTCCCTAATATCCGGGATTCTGTTGATACAGATACTTGCTTAACCTAATCTGCGCTTCGGGAATAGGTAGATACTCATGCTTATTCGCAGCAAATTGTGCAGCAGCATAATACGATCGGCGTGACCGTTCTGCATTATAATAAGCATTCATGGTCTGCTCTGCGACTCCCCAGCGCACGAGATCAAAGAACCGTTCGTTTTCCATCGCCAATTCCAACCGGCGTTCCCATCGCAATGCTTCCCGGGCGACCGCCTCACTCCAATTAATATTCACACCGTCTTTATAGGGTTCAATAAGTGTTTTATCACTTGTGTAACCCGTAAACTGCATGCTGCTTTTTGCACGTGTGCGTATCTCATTAATTAACGGCAAAGCTTCTTGAGCACGATGCAGTTCAATAAGCGCCTCAGCCCGCATCAGTAGTACATCTGCAAAACGAATCAGGATACGATTTTTAGTGTTGGCATAAAAGGGCACCATGGGCACAAAACAATCACAATCGGGATCTACATTTTCCTTTAATGAAGCATATACCGAATAATCGGCCGGGTTACGGTTCCAGCTTTCTTCATACAAACGGTTTGTATTGTATTTATACGGTAAACCCGGAATGGCTACCGTATGAAAAAGTCTTGGATCATATTTTTCGGTACTACTGTAGTTATCCAACGTATTGTAATTTTCTATCGGTAACCCATTGCCCGTTGTACGGAAAGCATTGACCAGGCTCTGGCTTGGTTTCTTAAAATCACAACAACCTAGCCCCATTGGTACCGAAAGGACATCCGATAGGTTTACCCGTCCGAATTTTGTTCCGTCATCTTTCGAATATTGTACGGAAAATATAGCTTCTTTACCATTTTCATAACTACCCGGTAAAAAGTTGAAGGCGAAATCAGATTCCAGGCTGTAGTCCGAAGACAACACAATCTGTGTGTTTTGCAACACTTTTTCCAAGTCTGCCGCATCAATCCCGGTAACGGTATGACGTTCCGGGTCCCCTTGTCTATAGGCTTTATACAAATAGGTTTTGGCGAGATATGCAGCTGCAGCCGTCTGATTAGCTCGTCCAATCTCCGTTTGTGTCGGCGGTAAATTATCTACGGCATACTGGAAATCATCAACGATTTTCTGCCAAAGTTCGTCGTTCGATAGCTCCCGGTTGGACACCGTCTCATAGCTATCGATCGGTGTATTTTCGTCTATATAAGGTACATATTTGAACAGGATTTTAAGCATAAAGTAAAAATGCCCTCGCAAAAAACGTGCTTCTGCCAATTTTACTTCTTTACCCTCAAAGTCACCAGCTTCGTGTATCGTACGGATCGTCGTATTTGCACGCGAGATGGACAAATAACATTGAAACCATAGACGATCCACCTCACCAAAATTGGTCATGATATTATTGGATACTTCCAAAAAATGAAAGACCTGTATATCCTGCGGACCGGAACCGCCTTTATAGGCGTCATCTGAACGGACAGTACCGTAAGGCCATAAGCTAAAAGGTACATCGTAGTGATCGTTTCCCAAAGCAGAATAGGTAGCCGTAAGCAGCCTATCTACATCATTTACCTGATCTGAACTAAGCACCCCATTAGGTGTTTCGTCCAGGAAATCGGCACAACCTGCTAACAAACCGGTGGCCAACATCATTGTAACTATTTTATTAAATGCTCTTTTCATGGTGTAATAATGATTAACGTTTGTCTTTCAGATGATTAAAATACCACATTCAATCCCGCCGTCCATGTGGTCGGAATAGGATACCCCCATCCCACATTTTCAGGATCTACGCCTGTAAATGCCTTTGATTTAGCCGTGAACAGATTTTGCCCCGTCACATAGAAGCGCAAACGACTCATACGTAGACGCGACACCAGGTCAGTAGGAAGCGTATATCCGAGCGACAAATTGCGTAATTTCAAATAGGAACCATTTTCTATATAGTATGTAGAAAGACGGCCTTCGTCATTGTTATTGGTTGTTTGCAAGGCCGGAATATCGGAACTGCTGTTTTGCGGTGTCCAAGCATTCAGCAAGCGTCTGCCTTTATTAGAATTCACATCGTCCACACTCCAAAAGTCAGTTTGCTTTTTCAACCAGTTTTCAACATCAATACCTTGCACACCTTGAAAATAAGCGGATAAGTCAAATCCCTTGTATTTAAGAGCCGCGTTCAAACTATACGAAAAATCAGGATGCGGATTACCTATCCAGGTCCGGTCAAGATCGGTAATTTCATTATCCGTATCATAAACATTCACATAACGCAAACGTCCAATACCCTTACCTGTCTGGTTAACATGCGCATTGACCTCATCTTGGTTTTGAAAGATACCGTCTGTCACGAATCCGTAGAATGAGCCCAATGGACGACCGATAATATTGTCACCTTGACGACCACCATACGAGTTTTCCACGGCTTCCGGCAAATGTGTTATCTTATTTTTATAAGTAGAAATGACCCCCGTTAATTCATAATCGAGGCCAAAAGCCGTCTTGTTACGATAACCTGTCGTCACGTCAATACCCTTGTTCTCCATGGAAGCACCATTTGCCCAACGATATCCTCCCTCACCCACGACGCCAATGTAGGCTGGATTAATTAACATATCCTTGGTGGCTTTTACATACCAATCAATAGAGCCGAACAAGTTTTGTCCGAAAAGTGAGAAGTCGAGACCGATATTGGTTTGTGTGGTTGTCTCCCATTTCAAATCGTCATTTTGGGTTTGGATTTTGCGATAACCCGACGGTAAAATACCCGAACCGTTTCCCGCCAAGTCATAAGCTGTTCCATTTACGATATCCCAAGTCGGGTCGGCGACACCATATTCCGGTACAAAGAGTGCATAGGTCGCTAAGTTATCAATACCTTGATTTCCGGTCTGCCCCCAGCCTACCCGTAGTTTTAAGTCAGAAATAAAGTTTTTGGTGCTTTCCATAAAACGTTCTTCCGAAATACGCCAACCTGCTGTTACTGCAGGGAAGGTTGCAAAACGGTTGTTTTTTCCGAAGCGTGAAGAACCATCGTGTCTAACGGTAAAAGAAGCCAGATAACGATCATCAAACACATAGTTTATTTTCCCGAAATAAGAAAGCAACGAGAAGCCTGTCGAACCGCCACCGACTGCAGCTGTTCCGGTACTGACACCCGGCCACATATATTCAGGTGTTTCAATAACGAACGCGCCTTCTCCTGCTGTATAAGCATTAAAGGAAATGTCCCGTTCTCTATTCATCTCCATACCACCCAATATGTCGAAAACATGTCTATCAATCGTTTTTCTGTAATTGGCGGTATTTGACCAAGTCCATTTCATGCCATGGCTCTGTTCCATATTAACACCCGTTCTGTTGTTATTCAGGAAACCAGATAGATAGGAAACCTCCATGTGACGCTTATAAAAATTACCATAGTCAACACCGTAACTGGTTCTCAAATGCAGATCCTTGATAATCTCTAAATTTGCATAAGCATTTCCGAAAAGCCGCCAATAATTGTAGGTGTTATTCCGATTGTCGTAAAGCAATCGTAAAGGATTATGCCGGTCATTCATCCCTTGCGAAGGGCCTCCCCAACCTATACCATCCACTGTATACACCGGAATAACCGGTAAAGCTTTTAATGAAAGATCGAGTACATCTCCCGGTACTTGCACTTCTCCTGTATTATTCACCGTGAAGTTTTCCCCTACGACCAGCTTTCCATCAAAAAATTTGTAGTCGGTATTTAGGCGAGCTGATATACGTTTAAAATTAGTATGCTTCAGCGTTCCGTTATTATGAAAATACCCCAACGAGAAAAATGAACTACTTTTGTCTGTTGCAGAACTAAACGAACCATTATAGGATTGAATCAATCCCGGTTTAGACACTTCGTCGAACCAATCGGTATCCGAAGCACGCATGGTCTGTCTATTGTCCAGAAATTGGGATACATAAATATGATCCAATTGCGGCTGACCGTCGGCATCGTTACTCCAATCAAACTGATAACCGATATTATTGCTATTTGGGTTAGCTCCACTGTTCATCATAGCCCGCCACATGGCTTGTCCATATTCCTGCGCGTTGAGTACCTCCATACGGTTGTTGAAAAAGGTGCTTGTCGCGAAGGCATCAAAGGTGATCTTTGGATCGCCTGATTTCCCTCTCTTGGTCGTGATAACAATAACGCCGTTTGCTGCTCGTGAACCGTAGATGCTTGCGGAAGACGCATCTTTTAATACTTGTATACTCTCAATATCATTCGAATTCAACTCATGCATTCCGCCCTGGGTAGGCACACCGTCAATAACGTACAAGGGGTCTTGGCTGCTATTTAAGGAACTAATCCCGCGCATACGCACCGTCGCTGCGCCACTGGGATTACCATCTGCCGTTACGGTCATCCCGGCAACACGCCCTTGTAGTGCTTTGATAGGATTATTTTCGGGCGCTTTCATCATTTCCGCTACGTTCACGACGGAAACTGCTCCAGTCAAATCTTTTTTGCGCTCGGTTTGGTAACCCGTCACGACGACTTCTTCCAATCCCTGTTCTATGCTGACCAAGCGAATCTCCATAAATCTTGCAGTTCCTGTAGCAACGGTTTGCGTTTCATATCCCACATAGGATACCTCTACGGATACGTTAGTGCCGGTTAGCTGCAACGTAAACTCCCCATTTTCATTCGTTTGTGTGGCCTGTTCTGTTCCTCTAACCACTAAAGATGCACCCACTATGGGCACTTCTGTACTGCTGTCTGTCACTCTTCCTTGAAGTGTTACCTGCTGTGCAAAGCTGGCAACAGAAAAAAGAACCATGTACAAAAGCAGTATTGCTTTCTTGTTTGTAAACATATAATCGGTTGCTTGTTAATTGAATAAATTATTTAAGTTTATTGTTATTAAGGTGTTTAATTTAATAGTTCATATTGTCTAACGAATTCAGCCACACAAACCTATTGATAGTAGGTGCATCGTAACTTGGACATGCACCTGTACTTTGTGTAACAAAGGCACTTAGCGTTGCGGCGAATTCCAACATTTCTTCTGGTGTCGCCTGTTTATCCTGACGGCAACGCTGCGAGAGAAAAGCCGCCAGAAAAGAATCGCCGCTACCAATAGTATCTCTTACTTCGACTTTTAACGCTGGAAAATGATAAGAGAATTTTCCCAACCAAGAATGATAAATGGCCCCTTTCGCTCCATAGGTTACAATAAGCTCGTTGACGCCAAATGTGGTCATGACGGCTTCGGCCTTTTGGGCGTCTGTATCGGTATCTGGTACGCCCAACCAAGTTGCTACAAAGCCCAACTCTTCCTCGTTCATCTTTACCAGATCAGCATAATAGAGTAGTTCAAAGATGCGATCTTTCGTATAATGCGGTGCACGCAAGTTTACATCCAGTACTTTGTAATTCGCTACTTTTATCAAGGTTTGAAGCGTTTGATAGCTGGTATTATGACGTGTGGATAAACTACCAAATACAAAAAAATCAGCTTTACTAACGGTTTCTATTTCTTTTTCTCCCCATGCAATATAATCCCACGCCACAGGAAAGACGATTTCGTAACGCACATCCCGGTTTTCGTCAATATGAACCTCCACTGTCGATGTTGGGTATTTATTATCTTTTTGGAAAAGCGTTAAGGGTATAGCCAATTCTGCACAAAGCGTTATAATTTCCTTTCCGTCTACATCATCGCCAACACGTGTAAGCATGTCGGTATGGATACCAAGCTTATTGAGGTGATACGCTACATTAAGTGGTGCACCACCTAATTTTCGTCCGGTAGGTAAGTTATCCCAAAGCACTTCACCGAAACAAACACCTTTGATATTTAGTATTTCGTTCTTCATGGTCATTTTCAATTAATGTAATGGCATCGTATCCCCCATATCCTCGAGCGACTTCCCTTTGGTTTCCGGCATCAATTTCCAAACATACAGTAGCTGTAGTACCATACATCCGGCGAAAATTAAAAATGTATACCCTCCCCCCAGTAATTCCGTTAGTGCAGGGAAACAAAATGTGATAATCGCCGCCATGACCCAATGGGTTAAACTTCCCAATGTCTGCCCTTTGGCTCGTACATCGTTGGGAAAAATCTCCGATATAAATACCCATATCACTGCCCCTTGTGAAAAGGCAAAAAAGGCTATAAATAACATCAGGTAGATGGTTACGGTCATGCCTGCGATAACCCCAGAGAAAAAAGCATACGATACCAGCGACAACGCGATAATCATGCCTATCGATCCGATAAACATTAACTTACGTCGTCCGACCTTATCAATAAAATTGATGGCCAGCAGGGTAAAAACAAAGTTGACTAAACCAATTCCAACTGTAGACAACAGGGAGCTTTGTGCGCCCAACCCGGCCATTTCAAAAACACGGGGTGCATAATAAATAATAGCGTTAATACCCGATACTTGATTAAATATAGCAAACAGAATCGCCAGCATTACGGGAAAGCGATTGGCTTTTGAAAATAGACGTCTCTCTCCTTTTGTTTGCGCCTTTTGTTGATTTTTCAGTATCAACTCGATATCATGCGCTGCTTGCACACCGCTTACTTTCTGCATAATCGCGGTTGCCTCCGCTTTTTTTCCACGGTGCAAAAGCAGCCAACGTGGGCTTTCAGGTACAAAGAAAATCAAAATGAAGAAGATAAGAGATGGGAAGGCCTGTACACCGAGCATCCAACGCCATGATTCCTCGCCGCCTTGTCCGATAAAATAGTTCGATAGATAAGCCACCAAGATTCCCAATACCACGTTAAACTGAAATAACCCTACTAATTTTCCTCGGGATTTAGCCGGTGAAATCTCGGATATATATATAGGTGCAGTTACAGATGATACCCCTACGCCAATACCACCTAAAAAACGGAAAATGATAAAGATATTCCAATCTTGTGCGAGCGCAGTGCCAATAGCTGAAAAGAAATAAAGTGCAGCTACCAAAAACAGGGTTGTTTTACGTCCTAATTTATCCGATGGATAGGCTCCCATCGCAGCACCTATAACCGTTCCTATTAAAGCTATGGCCATTGTTAAACCGTGTTGAAATTCGCTGAGCGACCAGAATATCTGGACGGCTTTTTCCGCGCCCGAGATAACGGCTGTATCAAAGCCGAATAAAAATCCACCTAACGCCACAACGAATGACCAGGCCAAAACTGTGTTTTTGTTCATGTTATTTTATTTACAACTGATTAATCCAAAATTAACATGAACTTCATCGCCGCCTAAAATAATAGCCGACAAATTATATCAAATTTGTATCCGTGATAATTATATCTTAAACATCTGCATATCAATTACTTAAAAACAATTAAAATATTTAATGATGTGAATTTTGCACCTTTTCTTTAGGTTATGTTACCTATATAAACAGCGGATAAAATGTGTATTTTAAACACTAAGCTTTCTTTTTTTGTTAAAAAAAACTAAACCTTTACCAAATATCGGACATCAACAGTCGTTTTAAAATATTGTGAAGATTCTTGAAGGCTGTTGAATACATATACGTTCTGAAAAAAACACGTATCTTGTCAAAGAAATTCAAAAAACGGGGATGTCAAGGCTTTATATTTTTTTTGCTTTCGTGATGCTTCTATGCTGTCATGCTTGTCAGCCGAGCGGAAACAATACACAGTTTACCATCGCGTTTTCACAGTGTATAGGTGATGACGCGTGGCGAGAAACCATGTTGGATGAAATGAAAAGGGAACTTTCCTTTTATCCGGACATCGAATTTATCTACCGTGACGCCGGTGGAGATAATCAAAAGCAGATACAGCAAATCAAAGAGCTACTCGAACAAGACATCGATCTACTCATTGTTTCCCCGAATGAAGCTGAACCGTTGACACCTATTGTCGATTCTGTTTTTCAAAGAAATATTCCAGTGATTGTCACCGACCGCAAAACATCCTCCGGTTTATATAACGCGTATGTTGGGGCGGACAACCTTGCGATTGGTAAACTAGCTGGACAGTTTATGGTGCACACGCTCAACGGACAGGGACAAATAGGTATCGTCACAGGGCTGAAAGGTACATCGGCATCTTTCGAACGGAAAAAAGGATTACTCGATGCATTAGATAGTGCAGGCGCGGTTCGTCTGGAGGTTGAAATACAAAGCGACTGGGAAAGGAATACCGCCTATGCACAAGCTAAACAGCATATTAAACAGCTTCTTGAGCAAGATATTATCCTGGCTTTTAATGACCAGATGGCTTTTGGTGTCATACAAGCACTCCGGGAAGCGGGGGAAAACCATAAAAGGGTTATCGGCATTGACGCTCTTCCAGGCGAAGGCAATGGCTTATCGGAAATTGTCAAGGGAACCTTGTTCGCTTCCATGCTCTACCCGACTGGTGGCACCGAGGCTATTCGCACCGCAATGGCCATTTTGCAACGTAAACCGTACCAACGGGATAATATATTGGGAACCATTGTCATCAATCAGGATAATGCTGAACTCATGATGTTGCAATCCAACAAGATACAAGAACAGCAGGAAGATATAGACAAACGGCAAGAACTTATTGTAGAACAGAATAAAATATACCGAAACCAACAGACGACATTGAATATTTTGATAACAAGCTTAGTACTAGCGGTGGTATTTGGGGGAATTTCGATTATCGTTATCAAAAGCAACTGGGAGAAAAACAAGCATCTTGAAAAACAAAACCAGGAAATACTTTCACAACAGCAACGGATTGTGGAGATGAATGAACAGATACGGACAGCTTCTGAAGCGCAAAGCAAGTTTTTCACGAATGTATCCCACGAATTTAAGACACCGCTTACGCTTATTCTTGCCCCTATGGAGGAATTGGAAAAAGAGAAAAACTTATCTTCTGAAGGCGCAGACCAACTGGCACGTATTAAACGGAATGCGAAGAAACTTCAAAACCTCGTTACCGATCTGATTGACATTCACCGTATTGACAAGGCCAAAAGAAAATTGAAGGCTACTCCTATACAAATTGACGCATTTGTCCAGCAGGTATTGGCAAGTTTTAAACCGCTATCACAAAAGAAACGTATATCGTTAAGCTATATCAGTAAAACACCCCTCAAGGAGATCTGGGTTGACGAGTATTTAATGGAACAGGCCCTTTCCAACCTGTTATCAAACGCTTTTAAATTCACGGCAACAGGAGGAAAGATAAGTGTGGTCGTAGAAGAAAACACTTTTGGGGATTATTTATACATTCGAGTCGTCGATAATGGAAGTGGTATTTCTGTTACGGACATCGATTATATCTTTGACAATTTTTATCAAGGTGAGCAGCATCTTTCTGGTTCGGGTATTGGTTTAGCCTATGTAAAGGAAATTGTAGAACTTCATCACGGACAAGTGACAGTTAGTAGTAAAAAAGGAGTCGGCTCGTCGTTTACATTACGGCTGCCAACAGGACACTTACATTTGTTAGAAGACGAAAAGAAAGGATTGACGGACAATACTTCAGCACGGCAAGCCGAACGCGAGGAACATATCCTAAACCTAGAGGAGTTGACCGAGGAAACGGCTTCTTTTTATTCCAGTAAGGCGGCTAATATTTTGGTTGTTGACGATCATCCGGATATCCGTCTGTTCTTGAAGGATATTCTCGAAAAAGAATACAATCTACTATTTGCTAAAAGCTATGTGGATGCTGTTGCAAAAATGGAACAAAGTTACCCGGATCTAATTGTGAGCGACATCATGTTACCCGATGGAAGTGGTTTAGATCTCTTAAAAATGATCAAAAACAGCCCACAGTTTAATAAAACCCCGGTACTATTGTTGAGCGCACTGGATACCGAAGAAAATAAAATTGAGGGAATGCGCTTGATGGCAGATGCTTACCTCACCAAACCCTTTCATGTTGATCACCTAAAAGCAGTGATAACCAACCTACTTACTTCCAGACGACAACTGAAAGAGCACTATACCAGTATTTTAGAGCCGGGAGAAACGGCAACAGATGTAAAACAACATACGACACAAAATAAGCGGTTTATGCAAAGTTTAGATATGGTTATCGAAGAACGTATTGGGGAAAGATCACTCAGTGTAGAAGATATTGCACAGGCGCTGAATATCTCGCGCGTACAGTTGTACCGAAAAACCAAGAGCCTATTGAACAGTAGTGTAAACGAATATCTTCTCCAACGTCGTCTAACCAAATCTAAGCATCTTTTATTAGAAGGGTTGCATATTAACGAAGTGGCCGAAAAAGTGGGTTTTTCCTCGGCGGCCTATTTTGCTGCAGCTTTCAAAAAACAATTTGGCATCACGCCCACCGCGTATAGAAAGGACAAGTTGAAATAATAAAGGGTTGACCAACGGCCAACCCTTTATTATTTCAACACCCCGAACTAAATCATTCCAACGCTCCGTTTGATAAAGGAGGTCAAATCCGCACCTTTTAACAGACCACGAGATAACAAGGCTAAATCAAAAGCCTGTTTCGCTAGTTGTGTTCCTTCCTCTTCGGAGCTTTCCAAAATGCGTTTGATCAAGGGATGGTTCCCATTGACAGTTACCTTATAATTATCAGGCAAAGTGCCGTAGAAGCCCATTCCGCCACCTGTTTTCGCCATATCTTTCATCCGGCGCATAAATTCGTCTTCTGTAACCGAAACAGGGAGACCATCCGTGTTTAGCGCGTCAACTTCCACCTTCATATCGGCTCTAGAAATCGCTTTCTCAAAGATTTCGGATGCTTTCTTGGATTCTTCTTCCGATAAGGATAACGTTTGTGTTTCCTCTTTCTGGATCAATTTGTCAACAACATCCGCATCCACACGCTTTGCCTGGATTTTTTCACCGCCTTTTTGTTCCAAATAGCCCACGAAATGATTGTCCAATTGACCATCCAATACCAATACATCGTAGCCTTTCTCTTTCACCGACGCAATGAAGCCATCCTGTTGCGACGGGTCATTGGTATACAGATATACAATATTACCATCTTTGTCGACTTGAATATCTTTTACTTTTTCGTAGTATTCTTTCAGCGTAAAGCTCTCTTTGTCGATATTAGACAACAGACAGAAATCATTGGCTTTTTCCGCAAACTTTTCATCGCTCAGCATACCATATTTGATAAAGAGCGCTATATCGTTCCATTTTTGCTCAAAGTTTTTACGGTCAGCTTTAAATATCTCATTCAACTTGTCGGCAACTTTCTTCGTGATGTAATTGTTAATTTTCTTCACGTTGCTATCAGCCTGTAAGAAAGAACGGGATACGTTCAATGGAATATCTGGTGAATCGATGACACCTTGTAGCAACATCAAAAATTCCGGCACGATGTCTTTCACCTCGTCGGTAATGAATACCTGACGGGAATACAACTGAATTTTATTCCGCTGAATGTCCATTTCGTTCTTTACTTTCGGGAAATACAGGATACCCGTTAAGTTAAAAGGATAATCAACATTGAGGTGTATCCAGAACAAAGGTTCATCCATCGAATAAGGATACAACTCGCGATAGAATGCTATATAATCTTCATCTTTTAGCTCGGATGGCGCTTTTGTCCATGCCGGTGTTGTATTGTTGATAATATTATCAACTTCAACCGATGTGTATTTTGGTTTACCTTCCTCATCTTCGCCATCTGGCTGTGATTCTGTTTTTGTTCCAAACCGCACAGGAATTGGTAAGAAACGAGCATATTTATTCAAAATCTCGCTTAGACGGCCTTCATTCAAAAACTCTTGCGATTCTTCGTTAATATGGAGAATGACATCGGTACCACGTTCGGTACGCGTACCTTCGCTTATCTCGTAAGAGGTACTACCATCACAGGTCCAGTGTGCTGGCTCCGCACCTTCTTGATGGGATAGCGATTGAATTTCCACTTTATCGGCCACCATAAAAGCAGAATAGAAACCTAGACCAAAACGACCGATAATCTCGTTAGCATCGTTTGCTTCCTTAAATTTCTCCATAAACTCTGTAGCACCTGAAAATGCTATCTGGTTAATGTATTTTTTGATCTCTTCCGCCGTCATGCCGATACCACGATCGGAGATGGTAATCGTTTTAGCATTTTCATCAAATTTCACGTCGATGGTCAGATCGCCCAACTCACCTTGAAACTGCCCCAAAGAAGATAATCTTTTTATTTTTTGAGAAGCATCAACAGCGTTGGAGACCAACTCACGTAAAAAAATCTCATTATCGGAATAAAGAAACTTTTTGATCACCGGAAAAATATTCTCGGTATGAATCGAAATACTACCTTTTTCTTGCATATATGTTTTAGTTTTTGTCTATAAAAAATCAAGAACAGTTTTATCAAGGAGTATTCCATTTATTTTTTTTAGGACAGGATGACAGTTATCGAAAGAAAAAATGTAATTTAGACAGTCGTGAAAATGGAAAAACAATTCGTAAAAGATGTACCTATGATGAAGTCTACCTTTATTTCTTATATTTTGACAACAATATTCGCCTGTAATACCCCGCAACAATCTGAACAGATGAGATACGAAACAATCGGCAGCGTAATACGCTATGATCTAACTTTAGATGCTATTATCGACAGCTCCGCAAGGGCAGAAATTATTGCCGAAGGCTTCGAATGGAGTGAAGGACCATTATGGGTGGAAAGTGAGCAAATGTTATTGTTTTCGGATGTACCCACGAATACAATTTACAAATGGACAGCAGAAACGGGAAGTGAAGTTTATCTAAAACCAAGTGGTGATACGGGTGACAATCCCAACCGACGTAAAGAGCCCGGTAGCAACGGTTTATTGTTGAACGACGCAGGAAACTTGGTGTTATGCCAACATGGTAACCGTCAGGTTGCCCGAATGGATGCTCCGTTGGCACAACCTCAAGCGACTTTCCAGACATTAGCCGATAAATATGCTGATAAACGTCTAAGCAGTCCGAATGATGCCGTGTACAATAAAACTGGTGAATTATTCTTCACAGATCCGCCATATGGACTGCCTACACAGCGTGATAATGATCCAGAAAAGGAAATACCTTTTAACGGCGTATATAAAGTAAGACAAAATGGCGAGGTCATATTGTTGACTGATCAGATTAGTAAACCCAATGGTATCGCATTCTTCCCGGATGGAAAAAAGTTGTTGATTGGTAATTCTGATCCTAACGCTGCGGATTGGTATATACTGGACTTGGTGGACACGATCGTGACGCCAAAATTATTTTACAGTGCGACGAACGAACGTGCAGGGTTGAAAGGATTACCGGACGGGCTTAAGATAGACAGCAAAGGGACTGTTTATGCGAGTGGTCCAGGTGGTGTATGGATATTCAACAGCACGGGCAAAGTACTGGGTAAAATAGCATTGGATAATCCCGCTTCCAATGTGGCGCTATCTGCCGATGAGAAAACGCTATATATTACAAATAGTGATAAGATTTTACGGGTGAAGTTGAAATACTAAACCCGCTATACAAAAACACCAAAGCTTTTTTGCACCAACTGAGCCAGTTGATCAACAGGGATAGCAGGCTGTGGTCCATCCTTGGTCGTCCACTCTTTTGTAGCGGGATTAAACCCTAAAGTATAATGAATATCCTCGTCCTCAACAACGGCAAAAAAATGCGTTTGAGGGTTGTATGTAACTTGGAAATTGATGGTCGTGCCGTTAACTTCCTGTGTAAATTCTCTACTTAAATTCATAGCTCTCTATATATTAGTGACGCATAAAGATACTTAAAAAATAATATCAAACCTGTAAAAGGCCCCGAAAACCACGGGCGCCGTAGTAGGATTCCGCACCATTGTGGTAAATAAACACATGGCCATAACGCCAATCCCCGAAAATAGCACCGCCTTTTTTCCGGATTGCAGATGGCGTCAATACCCAGCTGGAAGTTTTCGTATCAAACTTTCCAAGCCTTTGTAAAGTGCGATACTGCTCTTCTGTTAAAAGATCGATACCCATTTCAGCAGCCATTCCTACCGCGCTATGTTTGGGTTTATGTTCTTTTCTGGATTCCAGTGCTTCCGGATCATAACAGACGCTTCTTCGTCCCTTAGGACTTTCCGCCACACAATCACAAAAAACATATTTATCTTTTTCTTTATCGTAACCAATTACATCCGGTTCACCGCCCGTTTCTTCCATTTGATGAAGCGACCAAAGCTTTTTTGGACTTGCCAGGAGTCTTTCCTGTATATTTGTCCAGTCCAAATCAGTATGACGATCTTTATTTTTTTCAAATCGGGTTTTCAAGACATCAAGAAGCTCGTCTATTTGTGCTTGGGGCAGTTTTGTTTTGTTACTCATGGTATAGCACTGTTTCGTTGAAAAAACGAATATACAATAAATCTGTTTTATGCGAAGATAAAAAAAGCCGGTCTTCCTATAAAAGCCGGCTTTAAAACTTTTTTAATGTACTTCTTAGAGTTGCTTACTTAACTTCTCTACCAAAACAGATTTTGGCACTGCGCCAATCTGTTTGTCGACAATTTCACCGTTTTTGAAGAACAACAACGCTGGGATATTGCGAATACCATACTTAACGGAAATATCAGGATTATTATCCACATTCACTTTTCCCACTATTGCTTTTCCGTCATATTCTGTTGCGATTTCATCTACTATAGGACCAACCATACGGCAAGGACCACACCATTCTGCCCAAAAATCAATTAAAACTGGTTTGTCTGATTTAAGAACAAGCTCTTCAAAATTGCTGTCTGTAATTTCTAATGCCATAATATTTAATTTTTCTGATTTCTATAACCTAATAAACAAAGATAGAAATTTGACTATAGATAATCGTCATTCCCTCTTCACAAATTTTTATAGCCTATCAATTTAATTTATAGCGCACGCCTTCAAATTTATCAAATCCTTCCAAAAAATCATTTGTTAAGTGTATTTTCAACGATTTGGCAGGCATTTCAATAGCAAGCTCATCCTGCATATCTAAGATTTTGAACTTCAACTGACAATTAGACTCTACCCCTTCCTCCTTTGTAGATTCAACCAACCTATACATTTGTTGGACAAACTGATCATTCAATACATGCAGCGGGCATTCGATCGTAAACGATTTCGCCATTTTATCCCGTAAATCGGAAAGTAGTTGGATATTTTTTAACTCAAAGCCCCAATTACCTGCCTGCCTAAATCGCTCTTGTACCAATCCTCTGATCTGGACAAAGAACCCTTCCTGTAGATATCCTCGGAATTTGACGTAATCTTCGCCAAACACCATAATCTCAAAGGATTCACTATAATCTTCTATAATAAACGAACCAAACGGTTTGCCGGATTTTGCGACTCTATGATTAGCGACGGCGATAATACCACCAACAACCACCTCCTTATTTTTAATTCGGTTAAACTCCAACAATACTTCTTCCTCTACTTCACTTGCTTTGACCTTGTTTATCAATTGGAGATCGATTACTTTATTGTGGCAAAAATGCTTGATCTCAAACTTATAGTTATCCAGCGGATGGCTTGTTAAATAGATACCAATAACATCTTTTTCATATTTAAGCTTTTCGATAAGCCCCCAAGCATGGCAAGGCGCCAATACCGGTTCGGGTAGTTCGGTTGCTGCGGATCCACCAAAGAGACTTGCTTGTGCCGAATTTTCGTTTTCTTTTATCCGATGCCCATACTTAATCGCTTTTTCCAATCCCGTGGAGTTATCACCGTCTACATGAAAATACTGCGCCCGATGGGTATTGGTAAAACTATCAAAACCACCGGCGTAGGCTAAACTTTCAAATGCTTTCTTATTTGCGGCACGCAGATCTACGCGTTTGGCAAGGTCGAACACAGATTTATACTTACCATCTTTTTCGCGTGTTTGAACAATGGTGTCCACCGCTCCAGCACCTACACCTTTCACCGCCCCCATTCCGAAACGAATCGCTCCCTGGTCGTTCACCGTAAATTTATAATACGACTCGTTCACATCCGGACCAAGTACCTGCAACCCCATCCGTCGACATTCTTCCATAAAGAATGTCACCGTTTTGATATCGTTCATGTTGTTGGATAACACCGCTGCCATATATTCCGCCGGATAATGGGCTTTAAGATAGGCCGTTTGATACGCTACCCAAGCGTAACAGGTAGAGTGTGATTTATTGAAGGCATAAGATGCAAAGGCCTCCCAGTCTGTCCATATTTTTTCCAGTGTTTTCGCATTGTGCCCATTTGCAGCTGCCTGCTCCACAAACTTTGGCTTCATCTTATCCAAAACGGCTTTCTGCTTCTTACCCATCGCCTTCCGCAAAACGTCCGCATCACCCTTAGAAAAGCCTGCCAACTTTTGCGACAGAAGCATCACTTGCTCCTGATAAACGGTGATACCATACGTTTCCTGTAGGTACTCTTCACACGCTTCCAAATCATAGGTAATAGGCTCTATCCCGTGTTTTCGTTTAACGAAAGACGGAATATATTCCATCGGCCCCGGACGGTATAACGCGTTCATTGCAATCAAGTCGGCAAATACCGTGGGTTTCAACTCTTTCATGTACTTCTGCATTCCCGGAGATTCGTATTGGAACACACCAACTGTCTCTCCACGTTGGAACAGCTCATACGTCAACAAATCATCAATCGGGAATTTATCCGGATCAAGTTCAACACCATGACGTAATTTCACGTTGGCAACAGTATCCTTAATCAGCGTAAGGGTCTTTAGTCCCAAGAAGTCCATCTTCAATAAACCGGCACTCTCTACCACCGAGTTATCAAATTGTGTAACGTACAGATCAGAGTCTTTTGCCAGCGATACGGGAACAAACTTGGTGATATCGTCGGGTGTGATGATTACGCCACAAGCGTGAATTCCCGTGTTCCGCATCGAACCCTCCAAAACACGGGCCTGCTTGATAGTTTCTGCTTCCAATCCTGCGCCATCAGCCAATGATTTTAAACGGTTGACGGCTTCTAGTTCTTCCGAGCGCAACACTTCTTTCATCGCCTTCTCATCCATCGAGAAAATCTTGTTCAGCTTGAGATTGGGAATAAGTTTTGCAATCTCATTGGCATCTTGCAGCGGTAAATCAAGCACACGTGCCGTATCCCGGATAGAAGACTTCGCCGCCATCGTACCGTATGTGATGATTTGCGCAACCTGTGACGCACCGTATTTATCGATAACGTATTGCATGACACGGCTTCGTCCCTCATCGTCAAAGTCGATATCAATATCGGGCATGGAAACACGGTCGGGATTCAAGAAGCGCTCAAAAAGCAAGTCGTATGCGATAGGATCTAAATTGGTAATTTTCAAACAATAGGCCACAGCTGAACCGGCGGCTGAACCACGACCTGGTCCTACCGACACGCCCATTTTCCGGGCAGCAGCAATAAAATCATGTACAATAAGGAAATAGCCCGGATACCCTGTTCTTTCGATCGTTTCCAACTCGAAATCCAAACGTTCCCGAATACTATCCGTTATCTCTTCATAACGTTCTTTCGCACCTTCATATGTCAAATGGCGTAGGTATGCATTTTCACCGCGCTTCCCACCATCCAAGTCGTCCTCCGCGTGTTGAAACTTCTCCGGAATGATAAATTTGGGCAAGAGGACGTCTCTGTTTAAAGAATAAACCTCAA
Source organism: Sphingobacterium micropteri (assembly GCF_014692515.1). GTDB lineage: Bacteria > Bacteroidota > Bacteroidia > Sphingobacteriales > Sphingobacteriaceae > Sphingobacterium > Sphingobacterium micropteri. Next base: position 129,929 of record NZ_JACOIK010000008.1, read on the forward strand.
TTTTATCTAAAATCTCCTGTATATTGACAATGGCATCTGGAACATCAGCAAAAACTTGCTTCATCTCCGCAGCCGACTTAAAATAGTACTCCTGATTGGGTAACCCGAACCGAAAGCCACGTCCTCTCCCTTTTGGTGTTGATAATTTTTCGCCATCCTTCACACAAAGTAAAATGTCGTGCGCATGCGCATTGTCTTTGCTGACGTAATAGGTATTATTCGTCGCAATCAGCTTAACATTATGTTTTCGGGCTAATTGGATAAGTGTTTGATTGACGCGATCTTCATCTTCCTGCCCATGGCGCATCAGTTCAATATAGAAATTATCTTCAAACTGTTCCTTCCACCACAGCAAAGCCTCTTCCGCCTGCGTTTCACCAATGTTCAGTACTTTGCTAGGTATCTCGCCATACAAGTTACCAGAGAGCACCATAATGTCTTCTTTATACTGCTCAATTACGGATCTGTCAATACGAGGAACATAATAGAATCCTTCTGTATAGGCAATCGATGCCATCTTTGCCAGGTTATGATACCCTTTTAAATTCTTTGCCAAGAAGACAACCTGATAACCGTTATCTTTTCTTGATTTATCTGTTCTGTTTTCACAAACATAAAACTCACACCCCACGATGGGTTTAATTGCTCGACCTATCGGTGACTCTCCACGTTCTAATGCTTCCGCATTTTTTGCCTCAATTTCCTTATTATACCCAAGTACTCTATTCACAAAATGAAAAGCCCCCATCATATTACCGTGGTCGGTAAGGGCCACTGCCGGCATATTCGCCTTTGCTGCGGCTTCTACTAATGCTGGGATAGAGATGGTCGACTGCAATACGGAAAACTGCGAATGGTTATGCAAATGGGCAAATTCCGCGTCCTCCAGCGCTTTCTTCAGTTCTTCGTCTATAACCGTGGTAGGCTCATCTGTCTTTTGCGCAGCACGAATAGCATCTGATGCGGCTTTTAGATTGATATGTTTTAACCCTACAGAAGCAATGGTATCGGGGTTATGTTGTCTAAATTCAACAAAATACCCCGTGTCTACTTGTAGTTCTTCCAGTGTAAAAACTTCCCGTCTAACGAGCTCAAAAAAACAACGCGTTGTTGCTTCCACATCGGCGGTAGCATTATGCGCTTCGGCAAATGGAACACCAAATAAGTAGTTATGAAGTTCGGTAAGGTTTGGTAGTTTATAACGTCCACCGCGTCCGCCCGGAAGTTTCAGCAATTCGGCCGTAACCTCTGTACACGTGTCCAATATAGGCATACTTGCTAAAGGAGAGTTGACCTCGTAACGATAGAGTTCACTTCCCATAATATTGATATCAAACCCTATATTCTGTCCGACGACAAACTTAGCCTTTGCTAACGCCGTGTTAAATTTGTCCAATACATCGACTAGCGGGACACCTTCATTTTCGGCTAACTCCGTGGAAATACCATGAATCTTTTCGGAATCGTATGGAATGTTAAAGCCATCCGGTTTAATCAAATAGTCCTGATGCTCTATGAGGTTCCCCATTTCATCATGTAGCTGCCATGCTATCTGTATACAGCGCGGCCAGTTATCCGTATCTGTAATGGGTGCATCCCAACGCTTCGGTAAACCTGTAGTCTCGGTATCAAAAATTATATACATCAAATTCCCTTTCTCTTCTCCACAAAATTAAAAAATAAAGATACGGAATGGAGGTGTTTGGAAACAAAACATTTTCCTTATTTTGTATTGGAATGTAATTTGATAAAGATAAATCATGATGAAATTTTTAAAAATAGTATTTATTATTGTTATTCTGATTGTTATCGGCTGGTTCTTGCTGGTGCGATTTGGTAATAGGCCAACATCGGAAAGCAAACATCAATTATTGATCGAGCGCATTGAGGCAATGGGTAAGCTGGAGTTAGTGAAATATCGGTTCAGCGATGTATTGGAACACAAAAACATCAGTGCCTATTTACCGGATGCAAGCGTTTTGCTCATTGTTAAAGCCGACGCTGTGGGATGTGTGGACTTGACAAAACTCTCTCCACAAGATATAGAAGTAATAGACGATTCAGTCTCTATACGACTGCCAGCCCCCGAGATCTGTTACGTTAAAATAGATCACGAGGCTTCAAAAGTATATGATACGAAAATGGCATTCTTCCGAGAAGCCACACTGGTCGACGAGGCTTTTAAAAGTGCCGAGAAGGAAGTTTATAAAGAAGTACGAAATTCAGATATTTTAACCCAGACAAAAGAAAACGCGATCCATGTATTTAGGCCTTTACTGGAGGGATTGGGTTTTTCTAAAATAAACGTGCATTTTGAATAATTACGAAGACCGCCTTGAACGTTAAAAAATGTTAAATGGTCGATTTTAGATAATAGTTTACCCTCGTTGGCGTTATAAGAGTATAATTTCATAATTTAGGTTAATAATTGGTTTGGTAAAATCCTGAGGTTCCCCGCTTCAGGATTTTTCATTTTACAGGGTAATCCGATAAAACATATTCTCTCAAAACATACTAAAAAAAGAAGACCTCCATCCGGGCGGATAGAGGCCTCACTAACCAATTATAACTTGCCGCCATGCTCTAGCGGACTGAATTATGAAACGCTAAGATAAAAAGAAAATCCATCTATGCAAAATAATTCATCTATTTTATCTACTTCGAATTTTCGTCCTAAAACTATTTTTTCTTAGATTTTCTCCGTTATCTTTTGCCGGACGACAAGAAACCGTTCCCCACCCAACGGTAAGTAACCATATTCATAAACAAAAAAGTAAATCTGTCCTTTTGCCGTGGTAAGCTGACTGGTGTAAAAATCGAAATCCAGTCCTTTAGACAACAGCATTTCGCGTGATACTTTCTGCATTTTTTCATTGCCTAGTATTTCACTCAGAACTCGCCGATTTCGTTTTAATATATCATTGATTTTTCGCACAAAACGATTGGGAACACTATTTCGATTATTGTTGTAAGCATTCCGGCAGCCGTCATCGCAATAGCGCTTATCCGACCGTCCTACAACAGGCTCACCACAAGCCAAACACATACGTTTCTTCATATTTCACATAATTCTTTTACTGTACAAACGTTTGTAATCGTTTATAAACGGTTATAAACGTCTATAATTGGTTAACTACCGGCTAGTCGAAACCAGCTTTCGCAACTTTGAAATGTCAAAAGCACACGCTATTGACACGATAAATCTAAAATATCTAAAGCAGATTTACAACTAAAATTTCAATATTATGAGCACGTTAATTAATGTCGTACAACTTATCGGACGTTTAGGAGCCGATGCAGAAGTAAAGTCAACAACAAACGGAACCAAAGTTTCCAACGTACGTTTTGCCACCAATGAATACTCCAGAAACAGTCATGGAGAATGGGTAGAAACTACCTATTGGCACAGTTTGGTTTTTTGGGGAAAACTAGCGGAAAAACTAGAAAAAAAATGTAAAAAAGGAACCCGTCTTTTGGTACAAGGTTCTTTGGTTTATCGGGATTATACGGATATTAACAATATCAAAAGAGAAGTCACCGATATACGGGTACAACAATTTATTGTGCTGGATGGTCATTCAGCACATACGTCACTGTTGGAAGTTCCCGCTGATATCGATGACGACGATGTAGATCATCGTTCTTCATAGAAACCAAGAGGGTGTCTCTCTGATTTGAAAGACACCCTCTTCTGTAAATGCATGATACCACCTCTTATAAATCCCAACCGGCAGCCTCCGCTACTTTTTTGGGGATATCGGTATTCTCCATTTTATGCGTAAATCTCTCCGCTCCTGCTCCAATAGCAAAAACAGGAATATAAGCAGCCGAATGTCCTCCTGATGCCCAGCTCACCGAACCTTTTTTATTCAATATTTTAATAGCTTCGCTTGCTAATTTATCATCGTTTGCATATAAACTTTTTGCTGTTTCCTCTTCATGTTGCACAAAACTTTTTTCGTATATAGCAACAAGGGTTTCTTCTTCTTCTTTACTCACGGCCACGTCCGCAAACAGTCCGATATTTTCCGTTAAGATGCCTTTTACTTCTTCCCAGCTTACGTCTTTTTTTGCCGTCCGCAGCGCAGACAATAACTGCGATAATGTGCCTTGGGATACCCGTTGGTTTTCCAACAGCTTAGTGTTCAAGCGACTGCTGCCGTTACCCACAGCGATACCACCAGTCTCATGGTCCGCCGTAACGATAATCAGGGTTTCTTCTGGATACTTTTCATAAAATGCATAGGCCTTTTTTACCGCTTCGTTAAAATCTAATACTTCCCGAATAGTCGTTGTCGCATCATTGGCATGTGATGACCAATCGATCTTGCCTCCCTCAACCATCAAAAAGAAACCACTATTGTTATTTTTTGTCAACGATTCAATAGCCGCATCGGTTATCTGTGCTAAATTTAAATCGTCTTGTTTTTGATCAATAGCAAATTTTAACGCGGAAGGATCTTCCTCTTTTACATTCATCAAAATTATTTTTTCAGTAACTTGCTTCACTTTATTGTAGTCTTCTAAGCCATAAGCTAATGTATATCCCGCTTTTTCAAACTGCGGAAATAAGGAAGGAGCTTCCTTTTTTTCTGAATCCTTATCTGGGCTTAAGAAACCTGATCCTGCAAAAAAATCAAATTTTGATTTTATAATATCTTGTCCGATTTCATAATAACGATTACGGTTAGATTGATTAGCATAAAATGAAGCTGGGGTAGCGTGATCTATACTAACAGAAGTCGTAACCCCCACTTTAAGACCTGCTTCTTTAGCCGCATAAGCGATACTCTTATAGGCTGTTGTAGCAGCGCTGTCCATTCCTATCACACCATTTTTGGTTTTTTTACCGACGGCCAATGCTGTCCCTCCAGCTGCGGAGTCCGTCACACCATGGGATAAAGAATACGAAGTAGCAAATGTAGCATAGGGAAATGTGGAGAATATCAACGGAAACACCGTATTGCGATCTTCTTGTGCTGCCAGAAAAACTTCAGTCAGATTAATTTGGTTTAAACCCATTCCGTCGCCAATCATAAAAAAAACGTACTTGGGTTTCTGTTGTGCGAACGCGCCAAATACAACAGACAACAGGAGGCAAAGAATTAAAATATTTTTCTTCATTTTTTTGGATATGTTTACGTTGATAAAATTAACATATTATTATAAAGTCTATGTTAAATTAAGTAGTTTATGAAGTTAAAACAAATAATCAAATAACACCAAATCTTATCTAACAAGTTACATCGGTTTAGAGAAAACATTATTTTTGCAAAATATGACAATACAACAGAAAGAAATGATTGTTCAGGATTTCGAAAAATACATGCGGTATACTTCGCAATATAAGCTACCTTTCACGTTGGAGCGTTTTGCCACATTCGCGACTTCCTTGGTCAATTTCTACGGCGGCAGTAATTTGATCTCAACGGCCGAAAGAAAGGAAACTGCTTTGTTACTCAGCCGTTCTTTTAATGCTGGCATGGGAAACCGTATCACCCATGAAGATCTCGATCAAATTGCTGAATTGATAATTTCAGATTCCACCCTTGATTATTCAATTTTAAATCCTATATTTTCTGGGACGCCCAACTCTCATTAATACAAATTTAATTCGTCGCATTGCAAAAGAAAATATACCTTTGCGCTCTCTATTCAGCACAGGCAAATGAACAAAGCACTTATTGCATTAGCATTTGGCGGATTAGCTATCGGGATGACAGAGTTTACCATGATGGGCATCCTTCCAGACATCGCCAAAGATTTACAAATTGAAATTCCAGAAGCCAGTAACTTAATAGCCCTCTATGCGTTGGGCGTTGTTGTGGGTGCTCCTACCTTAGTTGCATTCAGCGGGAAATATTCCCCACGGAACATCCTGCTTTTTCTGATGCTATTGTTCTTCGTATTTAATGGTATTTTTGCGATTGCCCCCAACAAAGTGCTGTTGCTCACCTCACGTTTCATTTCCGGCTTTCCACACGGTGCTTTTTTTGGAGTAGGTTCAGTAGTTGCGGCGCGATTGGCAAAACCTGGTAAAGAAGCGCAAGCTATTTCTATTATGTTTACCGGAATGACCATAGCGAACTTAGCAGGCGTACCTTTGGGAACCTATATAGGCCATCATTATTCTTGGCGGATCACATATGCTGTAATTAGCTTACTAGGCCTGATTACCTTTTTGGCTATCTATTTCTGGATGCCGAAAATGGAAGCCAGCAAAACGAACAATGTATTAAAACAGATAAGCTATTTCGCCCGCTGGGATGCGTGGTTAATGGTTGCTGTTATTGCCATCGGAACCGGTGGCTTGTTCGCCTGGATATCCTATATAGCCCCGTTAGTAACCGATGTGTCCAATCTTCCCGAAAACCGGGTGCCATTTATTATGATTTTGGTGGGATTGGGTATGTTTTTCGGAAATATCATCGGTGGTAAGCTCGCGGATAGCATAACGCCCTCTAAAGCGGTCATTATGGGCTTTATAGCTATGGCAATTTGTTTATTATTGGTATTTTTTATCGCTCATATCACTTATTTAGCTTATCCTATGGCCTTTGTCACCGGCATGATTTCCTTTTCTATTGGTTCTCCTCTTCAAATGATGCTGATCAACAATGCTAAAGGAGCAGAAACATTTGCCGCGGCAGCCGGACAAGCAAGTTTTAATATTGGGAATACCCTTGGCGCCTATCTTGGCGCAATCCCAATTACGCTCGGATATGCCTATAACTATCCATCACTCGTGGGTGTATGCATGGCTAGTATGGGGGCTATTCTCACTTATACCTTCTGGCGGACCGTCGTGCGGGCGAAAATGAATGTCTAGGGCGTTTGTTGTTTTTCCCAAGCAATAACCAAACGGTTCATCAACGAGTAACGTGCCATGCCTTCAGGTTGATTATTATGGCGTAAATAGCTTCCATAAAGTAAGCTAGTCAACCGATTAAATGTGCCATAGTATTGTTGCCAAAAAAGACGTTCTTCTTCATAATCACTCCGAATCTCTGGTGAGAGCTTGGACATATACGAAGTATAAAGTGCTTTATCCTGAAAATAGAGCGGTCGAAGCAAATATTGGACGGTTTCGTAATAAGCCGCATACCGATACCACACATTCGAATGATCGCGAAGCATCAGAAAAGCGATGAAATTACATTCGTCTTCAAAACCTATTCCCATCTGATGCGCTAATTCGTGTACTACGGTAAAGGGATAGGAGGTCTTGGGTATAATGCCATTCACCTGCACTTCCTGGGTAAAAGGATTAAAATAACCTGTCACTGTAAAGTAGGATACCAATGTACTCGACAAAGGCTGTTTTGCCCGCACTTGCGTAGGAGAAAGCATGGGCAAGCGGCCATTGCCTTTTTCCATCAACTGTTGCAATTCGTGTCGTGCCCGGGACTTATCCATCAACGTGGTATCCAATTCTTTCCGAAGTTGGTTGATTTCCGTGATATAACGATCTAATATCTCGACGTAATCTTCTTGAACAATTGTATCGATTTGCAGTCCTAGCTGTTGCTGCAATGGCACGCGATAATAATTTAACCCCCAACTCACGTAGAAATAAATATAGGTTCCAAGTAATACGAGAACAAGCAGCATAAGCCGTCGCTGCGCGATTCCCCATCTACGTTTAACTAGTGCAACTACCGAAGAGATCGCTATCCATAGCAAGCTGCCTGATATGAGTACGTAGAATATATCGCCGATACTGAACGGCAGCCAACCGAATAACCATTTAGGTAAATGGGAAAAAAGTGGATAAAACTGGCGGCTATAATATTGCTCAATAAATGCCGGCGATTGCTTCATCCAGGATAAGGCGAACATCACGATAAGGCATACCGCTATCGCAATGAAATAGCCTCTATTTCCGTTTTTTAGGTTAACTTTCGGCTTCAAAATATAGTTTGTAATAATTTAAACCCCGCTCGTCATCAAAACCAGATTCAATATAGTCTCGCTTACCGTGTACATAGATATGAAAATTCTTATCCAATTTAATAACCGATTTATAGGAAGCGGCCATTTTTTTTACCGCGGGGGATGCGATTTCAAAATTTGACTGAAATGGTGTGTCGAATTCTTCCGCAAAATTTTCTTGATATTCCTTAAACAGCGATGCTGCCTGCGGATTGCCGATGACCTCTTCTTCAAATTCACCCTGGTCAAACGTCTCCTTTGTTTTAAAATAGTTCATCGAGCGATTTAAGAGATCGATTTTATCCGCACTTTCTAATTCAAATGCTTCATCCAATTTATCATTGACGAAATTCTTATATACTTTGAGCAAATTCCCCGTCTGCTGGAAATTATCGTTACGCGCTTTGATCTTCAAAAAGTCATCTTTCCAATAGACAGCTTCCGACTGATTGGTTTGGTCTACGACCAGCACTTTATACCCTTCCTCCGCCTCTGTTTTTACAATAACTACCCCTTTATCCAATTTATTGATATTAATAGCCTCTTGCTCGTAATCAAGGTCAAAACCACCTGCATTTGGATACACTTTTAAATAGGCTTCCTTATTCTCCGATTTAAAAATCCCTATAGCATCATGCTCCTCACCTTCCAACTGTACATTTTTAAGTGCAACGACATATACCTCACCTGCTTTTATTTTCGGGTGCTCCGAAACCTCATACAAGTGCTTGGCTAATTGTTGGGACATATCGTGGAAAGCTATCTTCCCTTCGAAATACTGTGTTGCAAAATAATAGACTTCATTGAGTTGCAAATCGTCATTTGGATGATAAAAACGATAAATCTCATTCGCTTTGCTAAAAGGCTTCATAAAATACTGCATCAATAAATCCGGCAGTATTTCGTCCTGCGAAATCGCAATAGGCGTATCGGATAACACATAAAACTCATCCTGTGCTTTATTCCCAACACGATGTATGGAAAGTTGTTCAAAAGTTGCGTCTTGATGAAAGAACATTTTCTAGTATTAAAGATTAATTTTCTTGTTCAATTTATTAAAAGCCAAAAATATCGATGGCTGTTTTATAGGTGCTCACATGTGCGTTCACAATATCTTTGATGTGCTCCGAATAGCCTCCACCCATACTAATCTGTACGGGAAGCCCATGCTGTCGGCATTTATCTAAGACTAATTCATCCCGATGTCGACAACCGGCTGCCGTTAATTTAAGCTTTCCCAATTTATCGGTCGCTAAAATATCAACTCCAGCTTGATAAAACACAAAATCAGGCATAAAAACTGTAAATATTTTATCGAGGTTCTCTTTCAATAAGGCCAAATAGGCTTCATCATCCATACCATCTGGCAAGGGTATATCCAAATCCGAACATTCCTTAATAAAGGGAAAGTTTTTATCACCATGCATAGAAAAAGTAAATACACGGGGATGCTCTTCAAAAATATGAGCGGTACCGTTTCCTTGATGTACATCTAAATCGATGATCAATATCTTCTTTGCTAGCTTCTGATCCAATAGATAAGCGGCTGCCACCGCTTGGTCATTAAGCAGGCAAAAACCTTCTCCGAAATCGCGTCCGGCATGGTGTGTCCCACCGGCAACATTAAAAGCCACTCCATGCTCTAAAGCGTATGTACTTGCTTGAATTGTTCCATCCAGAATATACCGCTCACGGTCTACCAAAGATTGCGAAAGCGGAAATCCTATCCTACGCACCATTTTAGCGTTCAGCGAAAGATCCGTCAATGCCTTGACATACGATGGGTCATGCGCCAATACAATAGTGGATACATCAACTTGTCTCGGTTCAAAAAAGCAATCTGCCGAAACCAACCCCTCGTAAAGCAGCTGCGCTGGAATAAGCTCATATTTCACCATAGGGAAACGATGTCCCGTTCGCAGGGGATGGACATAAGCTGGATGATAGGCTATTCGTAACACAACATTTTTGTTTTATTCCTCGCGAAGTTAAAAGATATTTTTTTATCTTCGAAAACGACAGACCGAATCATTTGATCAGAAATGGAAGAAACAAACAATTTACCTATTTTAAGTGCTGAAGAATTACGTGTTTTGGGTTCACTTCTCGAAAAATCCAAAACAACACCTGAATATTACCCTATGACTTTAAATGGTTTACAGACTGCATGTAATCAGAAAACCTCTCGGAAACCTGTCGTTTCGTACGATGAAAACACCATTATAGAGGCTTTGGATAGGTTAAGAAAAAGAGGATTGGTGTCTACCGCAGTTGGTGGCGGAAGCCGTGTGACGAAATACAAACACAATCTTGCCATACAATACCCGTTAATTCCTCAAGAATTGGCGGCACTGTGTTTATTGATCCTCCGCGGACCTTTAACGCCCGGTGAGATCAATTCCAATGCGGGGAGATTGTTTAATTTTGAAAGTATTGATGAAGTACAAGAGGTGTTGAACCGTCTGCAAGAACAGGAGCCTGCTTTTGTAAAACAATTGGCGAAGCGTCCTGGTCAGAAAGAAGTACGTTATGTACATTTGCTTGGCGATGTAAACGAGGAAGATTATGAAAATCTTTCGAGCACTTCAGACAGCAGCTCACCAGGTCGTATACAAGAATTGGAAGAACGTGTGAGCACCTTGGAAGAACAACTAGCTGCATTAAAAAAAGAATTTGACAATCTGATGGAACAATTGTCGTAGACTGTTGCTTTTTGATGATTTCTACCGTTTAATATATTAAGGCACAGCTTTTGCTATCCTTGCACGTATAACTAACGGTAAAAAACAATGAAAAGAACACCTGCGACAACATTCGTAATACTAGCCTTCATAGCGCTAGTATTAATATTTGCAACTACATGTGCGGGGTTAGACTAAACCAGCAAAGTCGACGATTATCTACAGAACAGCAATTATCTTATCCCTGTATAAAATAAGGCATGTCTTTTGTTGTTTTCTGGATAGAAAACTGAAAGGATGAAGTCATGAGAAGAACACCATACACCACCATAACAATCGTTGCACTAGTTGTATTAATAATGATATTTGTGACGACCTGTGCAGGCACAGCGTAAATTGATTTTACTCTTTTTCCCAAAAGTCTGCATTTTTAATCCCTAGTTCTTTGGGATTAAAATTAGGGTCTTTAATTCCTGCTTTACGCTTTTTGGTATAGTCGTTCCATACTTTCAAAGCGGGTTTACTAAGTAACAAGATAGCGATTAAATTTACCCAAGCCATTAATCCTACACCAATATCCCCCAAATCCCAAGCTAAGCCGGCTGTCCTAACGGTACCAAAATAAGTCGCCGCGAGAAAACCAATCCGCAATATCCATATCACCACTTTCGTATTACCCTTTTTAAAGATGTACGCAATATTGGTTTCCGCATAATAGTAATATGCCATAATTGTCGTAAAAGCAAAAAAGAATAAAGCTATAGCTACAAACTGATTTCCGATAGACGGGAAATGATGTGCCACAGCGGCCTGTGTAAAGCCACCTGCCTCTACCCCCGGCACGTGCTCGGCTACAAAAGTCAATGCATTTCCGGAAGCATCAAATGTTTCTCCGGTATTAAACATCCCGGTAAACAGAATCATAAAAGCTGTGGCGGTACAGACAAATAAGGTATCCACATATACAGAAAAGGCCTGTACTAAACCCTGTTGAGCCGGATGCTTCACCTCCGCTGCGGCAGCCGCATGGGGGGCCGTTCCTTGTCCTGCTTCATTGGAATATATACCTCGTTTTATACCCCAGGCAATAGCCATTCCTACGATACCGCCAAATGTAGCGTCCATACTGAAAGCGGAAGAAACAATAAGCTCTAACACGGTTGGAATCTGCCAAAAGTTCAACGCAATAATCACTAAGGCCATTAAAATATAAGCACCTGCCATAAAAGGGACGATATATTCAGAAGCTTGTCCCAAACGTTTTACACCACCTATGATGATAATGCCTAATAACACAACAATAGCTACGCCTACCCAGCTTACAGGTAAATCCATATTTAGAATGGATAAAGTTGTAGATTCTATACCAAAAGCATTTGTTACCGTACCATTTACCGCATTACTCTGCACACCAGGCAATAAAAACCCGGTGCTGACAATCGTCACAATCGCAAAGAGGATCGCATACCACTTTACACCCAACCCTTTTTCTATATAATAGGCCGGACCACCACGATATTCGCCATCCTGCTCCTGTTTATAAACCTGTCCTAAAGTTGCTTCAACAAAAGCAGAAGCAGAACCCAGAAAAGCAATTGCCCACATCCAGAATACGGCACCTGGCCCCCCCATAAAGATTGCTGTTGCCACCCCCACAATATTACCCGTACCAACCCTTCCCGATATGGCTAACGCAAATGCTTGAAAGGAAGAGATACCTTTATCAGAGTCACGTTTTACAAATAACAAACGTAACATCTCCTTTATGTAAGCTACCTGTAGAAATCGGGTGCGAAATGAAAAATACAGTCCGGTAAACAAACAGAGATAGATAAGAAAATCACTCCAGACAAGGTTAGACACTACTTTTACAATACTTTCCATATATTTTTTTGATGCGTTCGGTTGTGTACGGTTATTTCTACGGTTTAAAGAAAAGATTTTTTTTGCAAAAAGACATACATTTTTTATATAATCTTCCAAAATTCTTTTTCTTGGACGATACCTGTAAGTTTTCCACCCTACCCCACTTCTTACAGAAAATGCCTTATATTTGAATAAAATGGGACGATGTAATGTCAAATTCGGATAAGGCGATTAGAACGACTTACTTTAGTATACTGACCAACTTTTTGTTGGCATTGGTGAAGTGGTTAGCCGGTTACTTCGGCCATTCCCATGCCTTGATTGCCGATGCTATTGAATCTACCGCTGATATTTTTTCTTCGTTTTTGGTATTATTGGGATTAAAATATTCTAAACGCCCAGCCGACCAAACACACCCTTATGGACATGGACGTATAGAGCCTTTGATTACCTTTATCGTTGTTATTTTCCTTATTGTTTCAGCTTTCATTATTGCGAAAGAGAGTATTCATAACATTCAGACACCACACGAGGCTCCCAAATCCTGGACATTGTATGTATTAGGAGCGATTATTATCTGGAAGGAAATTTCTTTCCGGGTGATCATGAGAAGGAGTAAAAAACTCAACAGCACATCCCTCAAAGCGGATGCCTGGCATCACCGTAGTGATGCTATTACGTCTGTAGCTGCTTTTATCGGTATATCGGTAGCTTTGATTTTCGGTGAAGGGTATGAAAGTGCGGATGATTGGGCAGCATTATTGGCTTCCGGATTAATTATCTATAATTGTTACGGCATATTTCGGCCGGCATTGGCCGAAATCATGGATGAAAACCGCTATGAAGAGTTGGAGGAAGAAGTTCGCCAACACTCCCTGAATGTACCCGGAGTGGCGTTGATCGAAAAATGTTATATACGAAAAATCGGCATGCTATTCCAAATAGATTTGCATGCCGTCGTAAATCCTAACCTGTCTGTACGAGAAGGACACGCGATAGCGCATGATCTCAAAGACTATCTAATCGCAAACCTAGACAATATCGGAAATGTCTTCGTGCATATTGAGCCGTTTGAGGAAAATTAATCTTCTTTGATCAATGATCTATCTAAATGCACATATCCGCCGTCTACATGTATAAGCTGTCCTGTCGTGTGGCTTGATCTATCAGACAGCAAAAATACGGTCGTATTAGCTATCTCTTCGGATGTCGTCATCCGGTGTTCCAGGGGTATGCGATCCGTTATTTTCTTCAGCGTTTCTTCCGGATTATCCAACGTCTGTATCCAAGAATCATACTGCGGCGTTGCACATTCTGCTACTACAATCGCATTCACCCGAATACTATAGGGCAACAGCTCAACGGCCCATTCACGTGTGAGTGCATTCCGTCCTCCGTTTGACGCAGCATATCCCGAGGTATTTCCTTGCCCCGTCTCCGCGGTTTTCGAGCTAATATTGACGATACTCCCTTTAGCTATACGTAAAGCGTCAACACTATAGTGAACCATTAAATAGTAGTGGATCAAGTTCTTATGTAATGATTCTAAAAATCGCTCGTAGTCACCAGAAAGAAGTCCGACACCATCATTATGGCCGGCATTATTGACTAAACCATCAATGCGGCCTAAAGCATTTAGTGTTTCTTCTACCGCTTTCTTACACTCTTCTGGTCTGGACAGTTCGGCTTCGACCGCAAGGGCTTTGCCGCCTATAGCTTCTACCTCGGCCTTAACCCGATTATTGTCGGCTTGTTTCCTTCCGACAATTACCGGCACCGCTCCCTCTTTCGCCAGTGCTAAAACAACAGCCCTTCCAATACCTTTCGCCCCGCCGGTTACGATGACTACCTTATCTTTTAAATTTAAATCCATTCTTTTTTAGTGACAAGTAACGAGTGACAACGTAATGTGTTATAAATTTAACCATTCGTCAACCATTGCCTACTCGTTACTGATTATTCATTAATCAGTACTTTACGCCGTAGAACTGGGCAGCATTTCCACCCCAAAAAGCTGTTAAGTCTTCATCGGAAAAACCTGTCAATGCTGTACCTGCTATCTGCATTACATCCTCATAAGTGGCCGCAACGAGACAAACTGGCCAGTCCGTTCCGAACATAATACGCTGCTTCCCGAAACAAGCTACGACTTGCTGTATATAAGGTTTAAAATCATCCACCGTCCAATTCTTCCAATCTGCTTCCGTCACCAAGCCCGACACTTTACAGTAAACATTCGGAAATGTCGCCAATTTTTCGATAAATATTGCCCATTCGTCAAATTCCCGCGTCCGTATAGCTGGTTTTGCCATATGGTCTAATACAAAGCGCTGTTCCGGGTTTTGCTCTACACAGACTAAGGTACTGTCGTAATGTCTTGGACGAATTAATAAATCATAGGTGTACTGGCGCGCAGTCAATGCTTTAATTCCGCGCAGGAATGCCGGGCGAATCAGGAAATCAGGATCTTCTTCGGCTTCGACAACATGCCTAAAACCCTTGATAATAGGATACTGACGAAAATGCTCTACATGTTTCTCTACCTCGTCCGACTGTAGATCTACCCATCCAACGACACCCTTGATCATCGCATACATGGTTGACAAATCCACTAAAAATTGTGTTTCCTCGTGCGACTGTGACGCCTGTACAGCGATCGTACCGTCTATTCCATTTGACTTAAGTACGGCAGCCAAATCCGTCGGTAAAAAGTTTCGACGGATAGCTGCCATATCATCGGTTATCCATGCATCCCGTTCGGCATTGAATACCCAAAAATGCTGATGTGAATCAATCCGCATATGCAATAACTTCTTGACGTGATTCGCCTAGATAATCTGCGCCTAATTCGACCACATCTCCCGCTTTAAGATAAATTGGCGGATTAAATCCGAGTCCCACACCTGCTGGCGTGCCCGTTGATATAACATCTCCAGGTAACAATGTCATAAATTGAGATACATAAGATACAACATGTTGCACGGAAAAAATTAAATTAGAGGTATTACCGTCTTGGTAGGTGTTACCGTTAACTTTCAACCAGAGACGCACATTGTTGATATCTGGAATCTCGTCGACAGTAGTCATATAAGGTCCCATCGGCGCAAACGTATCACAACCTTTTCCCTTATCCCAGGTACCTCCACGTTCCAATTGATATGCCCGTTCCGAAACATCGTTGTGAAGCACGTATCCCGCCACGTAGTTTAAAGCATCTGCTTCTTCTACGTAAGAAGCCTTCTTTCCTATCACAATACCAAATTCCACTTCCCAATCTGTTTTCGTCGAGTTTCTAGGGATAACAATCTGGTCGTTTGGCCCTATCAACGAGGTCGTAGATTTCATGAAAATAATCGGTTCGCTAGGTATAGCTGCTCCCGTTTCTTCCGCATGGTCTTTATAATTTAACCCTATACAAACAATTTTAGAAGGACGCGCAAACGGAGCTCCTAAACGTGTCCCCACTGGAACTTCCAACAAATTACCTGCATTTGCTTTTACAAATTCCGCTAGCCTCGCTAAACCATTTTCAGCAAAAAACTGCTCATTATAATCACCACCAAAGGCTGAAACATCGTAATTTACACCATCGATTTGCACACCGATTTTTTCTTTTCCAAATTCTCCGAATCGTATTAACTTCATTTTTATAATATTGTATATTTAAATATCGTATATAGACAAATTTGCATTCGTCTGTGGTTTCTTAATTATTTAGTTTAATAAATCCTCCGTCGATCGGGTAATCATTTCCCGTTATAAACCCTGCATCATCGGAACACAGAAACAAGGCTAATTTAGCAATTTCTTCCGGTTTTGCCATTCTGCCTATAGGTTGGGATTTGGAAAGCTTCTCAAACATTTCTGTTTCCTGCCCAGGGTAGTTTTTTGTAATAAAACCATCGACAAAAGGCGTGTGTACCCTCGCCGGAGAAATAGAATTAGAACGGATATTGTCAGCCATGTAATCCCGAGCTACTGACATACTCATAGCATAGATCGCACCTTTGCTCATGGAATAAGCAAATCGATCACTGATACCTACCACCGCTGCAATAGATGCTAAATTCAAGATTGCTCCGCCCCCATTCGCTTTCATGACCGGCACTACGGCGTAAAGTGCATTGTATGCTCCCTTTACATTTACATTAAACACCCGATCAAAATCGTCAATTGAACATTTCTCCAAATTACCGACATGCGCAATACCCGCGTTATTGACCAAAATATCTACCCGCCCAATACGCTCTACCACACGCTTCACTTCCATCTGTTCCGCAACATTACAGGCATGCAACTTCGCTTGTCCGCCACCGGCTATAATGCTATCAACAACGGGTTGTGCCACCTCCGCATTTAAATCTACAATGTGTACGTATGCGCCTTCTTGTGCAAAAAGTTCCGATATGGCTTTTCCTATACCACTGCCGCCTCCCGTAATAATCGCTACCTTATTATTTAGCTTTGACATATTATTAAGTATTAATTTTAAGACTAATTTTTACAACGATACACCTCTTCGCCAAGGAATAAAATCATCCTGTCCCAACCGTACCGCTTGGGGTTGTTCTTCACCACTCGCTACCTTAATTACATATTCCAATATTCGATGGGCTGTTTCCGGTATCGTTTCCTCTCCGTCTATAATTGTCCCACAGTTGATATCGATAATATCCGGCATCTTTTCAAATGTTTTCGTATTCGTAGACAGCTTAATAACAGGTGTAACAGGGTTTCCGGTCGGAGTTCCCAATCCAGTTGTAAAAAGTACGATATTCGCTCCGGCCGCCACCTCTGCTGTTGTACTTTCCACATCATTACCCGGTGTACACAAAAGGTTTAATCCCGGCGCATTTGCTACCTCGGGGTAATCCACTACTGCCGTCACCGGAGAATTCCCTCCTTTCTTTGCAGCACCTGCCGATTTTATAGCGTCCGTGATCAATCCGTCACGAATGTTTCCCGGGGATGGATTCATATAGAAACCAGAGCCATCTGCTTCCGCTTTTGCGTTGTAGGTCTTCATTAAATACATAAATTTTTCAGCCGTAGCTTCATCGACACACCTATCACTTAATTCCTGTTCCACTCCACAAAGCTCTGGAAATTCCGCTAAAATAACCGATCCTCCCATAGTTACCAACATATCCGATACGTATCCTAAGGCGGGATTAGCCGAAATACCCGAAAATCCATCTGAACCTCCGCACTCCAAGCCTATACATAATTTATCTAAAGTTGCCGGCTGACGCGTTTGTTTATTCGCTTGCGTAAGTCCGGCAAAAGTTGCTTTAATAGCTTTTTGCATCAATTCTTGCTCAGTACCCTCGAGTTGTTGCTCAAAAACATACAAAGGTTTATCGAATGCCACATCCCGCTTTTTAATTTCGTCCCGCAGTATCGAAGCTTGCGCATGCTGGCAACCAAGGCTCAAAACGGTAGCACCAGCTACATTGGGGTGTGTAATATAACCCGCAAGCAATCCACATAGTGCATCCGAGTCCATCCTCGTACCACCACACCCCATCTCGTGATTCAAAAACTTTACACCATCTACATTTGGAAAAAGGCGTATTTTCTCCTTACCAACTGTCGCTGGCGAAAGGTCTACAGCCAACAATTCATCCACAGAAGCACCCGCCTGATAGCGAGCGATTAATTCATCCACTTCGTCGGAATAATCTTTTGACGCTACCTGATAGCCCAATTTCTCTTCCAATGCAGATTTTAATGTCAGCACATTCCTGTTCTCACAAAACACTAATGGAATAACCAACCAGTAATTGGCGGTTCCTACCGTACCATTACTACGGTGAAAACCATTAAAAGTACGTCCTTTAAAGGCAGATACATCCGGTTTCTCCCACACTAATTCTCGCTGCCCCAATTTAAAATCATCCGAAGCATGACGTAAATTATCGGTACTGATAAGTATCCCTTCATCCACAGCATAATTCATTTTACCCACCAAAACGCCGTACATCATCACATCAGCATCTTTATCCAATGGATAAATCGTAAATTTATGTTTTGCGCGGACAGCTTCTCGTAACGCGAATGTGTGTTCGCCAAACTCCACCAAAAATCCCTGTGGTAGATCCCGCAATGCCACCAATACATTGTCTTTCGGATGTATTTGTAAATATGACAATCTCTCCCTATCCATTCTTATAATTCAAAAATTTTATTCATCAATACCCATTTTTCCCCCAATTTTGCACCCGGTATAGCGCGCTGATATCTCCACATCAGTGCTTCCCATTCCTGTACCTTAGGGTTGACCAAATCCATTTCATTTTTCTTTTCAAAACTAAATGTATTATCTACATCCATGATCATAAACAACCTATTTCCAAAGCGATATATCATCATATCTGTTATACCTGCGTCCTTTATCGATGCACAGATTTCTGGCCATACAGCTTGGTGATAAGCTTCATATTCCGCTATTAATTTCGGATCGTCTACGAGGTCCAGTGCAAATGCAAATCGTTCCATATCTTTTTACTATTTCTTTGATCCGAGGTCCGGGGTTGAAACATTTCTATTATTCCAGGCAAATAAAGCAACCACCACGAAGCAAATGAAAACAACATAGTACGCCAGCTGGAAACTTCCCGTCCAGTCGGATACTAACCCTAAGACAGGTGGTAATGCGGCTCCGCCTACGATTGACATAATAATCAGGCTGGAAGCTGATTTTGTATCAGCACCTATGCCTTCTACACCCACTGCAAATATCGTAGGGAACATAATAGACATAAAAAAGGCAATCCCAATCATCGCGTATAATGTACCTATCCCTTCACCATATATTACATACAATGTTAAACAAATAGAAATCAGTGCATATATCAACAGTAACTTAAGCGGCGCTATATATCGCATAAAGAATGTTCCGATAAATCTACCAAGCATAAAAGCAAGCCCAGCAACACCTGCATAGTAACTAGCTTGTGTAGGTGCAACACCCGAAACTTCCGTAGCGTACATTACTAAAAAACTTAATATACATACTTGCGCTCCAATGTAGAAAAATTGCGCTACTACGGCCCAAGAAACATTTTTATGGCGTAAGGATCCAAACACACCCCTCGAGCTACTGCCTTCCTCCTCTTCTTTGATTTCGGGTAGTTTTGTAAAAATAAAGAAAACGGTTACCAACAGTAGGATCAGTCCCAATACTAGATAAGGCCCCTTTACAGCAGCCGTTTCTGCTTGGATATAAGCATTTCTCGCCTGTTCACTCAATGCTGCAATCTCCTCGGCTGATTTCGGTTCTTCCGTTAAGATAAATCTCCCCCCTACAATAGGTGCTATAAATGCTGCTAATCCATTAAAAGATTGTGCAAAATTCAGTCGTTGAGTAGCCTTCGCAGGATCGCCTAGTACGGTGATATAGGGGTTCGCTGCTGTTTCTAAAATAGCAAGCCCACAAGACACCACAAATAAAGCACCTAGAAAATAATAATAATTAATCTTATTGGCGGCAGGTACAAAAAGAAAACATCCTAATGCAAAAACAAGTAACCCCACCGTGATACCTGTCTTATAGCCAAATCGTTTCATAATATAGCCTGCCGGAATCGCTAATAAAAAGTAAGCGATAAAAACAGCAGAATCCACCAAAGATGCTTGAAAATGTGTTAAGCTGAACGCATTGCGCAAATGCGGAATCAAAATCGGATCAAGATTGTGGATAAACCCCCAAAAGAAAAATAAAGAGGTTATCAATGCAATGGCAAACGTGTATTTTTTTTCTAATACCATAAGATTTATATTGGAAAGTAAAACTAGCGCAATTTATCGCAGAAATATTGAACTATTTTACCGATTTGCTAAGCAATTTTAACATGAGTTCTATATATTTATGCTTTCTATACGAATAAATAAATTACACCTAATTCTATGCAACGGTTAGATCATACGTCGTCCACCTGTAGCTCCATCGCTGTCCGGCATGACAATACACCTCAACACCATAATATATGGCATTATCATGAGGAACTGGAGTTTATCCACATCAAGCACGGAAAAGGAACTTTTTTTGTGGGCGACTGCATACAGCAGTTTGCTGATAATTTCATAGTTTTAATAGGCTCGAATACACCACATTACTGGCTCTTCGATGAAGAGTATATTAAGACAGAGATATTTCATGCAGACATCCAAGTCGTTCATTTTAAACCCGATTTTATCGGTTCTGATTTTTTGGAAATACCGGAAGCCCGAGATATTAAACAGGTTTATCGATTAGCGAAACAAGCCATTTTATTTCCATCGAGCGATGTACGTCTTCTACATTTTTTTGAAAATCTATCCGTTCAAACATCCCTAAAACGGCTCGCAATGCTGCTGGATATACTCGATTATACAGCATCCCTGCCGACACCAACGACGTTAGTAAGCCCGAATTACACCAACCCGCAACAACAAGGCGATTATCTTCGCATGAACAAAATCTTGGACTATATTCGTCTACACTATAAATCTAAAATCCAACTGGACGAAATTGCGCATGTAGCAGGTATGACACCGAACTCCTTCTGCCGTTATTTTAAACAGCGCACGGGTAAAACATTAATTGAATTTGTGAATGAACTCCGAATAGGACAGGCTTGTAAGCTCCTATCTGAAAGTAATGCGCCTATTAAAGAAATATGTTTTGAGTGCGGTTTTCATAATTTCGTTAGTTTTCATAAAATATTCAAATCGAGCACCACTTATACACCCTCGGCTTATCGGGAAGCGATGCGCAATTAAATTGCATATAAAATTGAATTACTCATGATTTTTTTTTTCATTAGTATTCGTGAATGCAGCGCATTTTATTTAGGTTTGTTGAGCCGTGGCAATGATGTCTGCCCTAAACCGCTCTAAAAAAGCTGATGACGTCTACTTTATTTGAATAATCTTCAAACAAGATAGTTATTGATAAAGCATGATAAAGTCAGTTTTCCCGTTAATACGTCTTTTTTATATATGGTTATTGCTGATTCTGGCGATCGCTGGACTGGTAGGTTCGCTCTCGGCGGTATTTCTATATTCCTTACAAGAGGTTACCCTCTTTCGGGAAACACATCTTTGGATCATATACATGTTGCCTTTTGCCGGCATGTTTATTGTTTGGTGGTACCAACGATATGGTGGAAATGCACAAAAGGGGAACAACCTCTTATTGGAAGAATATTATTATCCTACCTCGCCGGGTGTTCCATGGAAAATGGCCCCTATGGTCATTCTGACGACATTGATTACCCATCTTTTTGGTGGTTCGGCCGGACGCGAGGGTACAGCTGTACAATATGGTGGTACGGTCGCGGCCCAATTCAATAAGTTCGTTCCGCTCGGAAAACAAGAAAAACGCATTCTTCTGTTATGCGGGATAGCCGCTGGATTTTCCTCGCTTTTCGGAACGCCGTTGGCGGGTGCTATTTTCGCTATCGAAGTGGTTCAATTAGGCAAAATACGTTGGCGAGGTGTAAGTGCTATACTGGCCACAGCATTACTTTCTAATTGGGTATGCAGCTTGTATGGCGATTTGCACACGCATTATCCCCCCATTGGCGAAGTTCCCAACTGGTCTTTTTCTATTGTTGCTTATTTGTTTCTTGCAGGGATCTTATTTGGACTGACATCCATCTTGTTTCGTTATACAGGTGATGTATGTCGTATAGGATTCCAGAAAATAAAGCAACCGCTACTTCGTCCTTTCATCGGTGGTATATTGGTTATTTTAGCCGTCCACCTATTGCAAACAACCAAGCACATAGGCCTCGGTATCCCAACGATTATCGATGCTTTTCAACAACCGCTTCCTCCAACAGATTTCCTGATCAAAATAGGATTAACAGCATTAACATTGAGTGCTGGTTTTAAGGGAGGAGAAGTCACACCATTGTTTTTCATCGGCGCTACCTTAGGCAATGCACTGGCACCTTTCATACCACTTCCTCTGGCACTCCTGGCCGCTACCGGTTTCGTCTCCGTATTTGCAGGCTGCACCAAAACACCTCTTGCCTGTACAATAATGGCGATGGAATTATTTGGCTGGCAATACGGGGCATTTTTCCTGACAACCTGTTTAATTAGTTTTGTAATCTCGGGGAAGAAAGGTATTTATAGTTCGCAGCGAATAAAAAACTTCAAGCTTTTTTAAGTTTACAGAGCCTTATACAACTCCAGATACAAATCTATTGCTTTTCTTTTATCTGCAGTCAGATGAAAATCAAGACTCTCTGTCAAATAGGTGTAGTAATCGAAATCCTCATATATCGGTAATCCGGGTATAACACCCTCTGGGTGCGCTACCCCTTCGGCTAGCGCGTTATTGAATGCTTCTTTGAAATCATCAGGCAATCTTTTGTTCGCAACCCATACGGCAAACGCAAAAGGCAAACCCGTCATTTCTTTCCAATAATGCCCCATATCATAGGCAAACGGTACGTTATTTTTTTTACCAAACGTACGATCGCCAATCAACACATAAGCATCTGCTTGTCCTTCTGTTAGCACCTGTACATCTTTTTTCCAATAGTGCTTCAACAGAATTTGGGCTAATCCATTGGAAGTTCTGGACTGCTTATCCAACAGCAGCGTTTCAATTTCATTGATTGGCTTTTCTGAAAAGATAAAAACGGAATCTACTGCACCATTACTACCGATACAGTAATCACCAACAATTTGATAATCAGATAGTTTATCTAAAGCAGCAATAGGAATAATTCCCATATCCACCTCATTTTCAATCACCTTTCGCGCACATTCACTTGGATAGTCCACCGATAGATCTATCGCATTTATCACGTCTGCGTTTCTTATACCGTTCAAAAATGGGAGGGTATTCGTATAAGAAACAGCAGATACCGCTATTTTCCTCATTATATGTTTTCTAGATGTTTAACATTATAATGGTCTACGATCGTAAAATCACTACCATTATATTCCAATACATACAGCGCAGTATTGGTATGCGGAAAGTCATCCATGAGACATACAGGTACTCCCGTCAAATGACAGAGCATGATGCGCATAGCCCTACCGTGCATACATACCAACACCCTTTCTTCGTTATGCTGCTGCAGCATGTAGGATATCGCTTGTTGCTGGCGAGCGACAAGCTGGTTCGGGGACTCTCCTTGCTCGATGCTTAAATCTAAGTTTCCGTCCCGCCAGGAACTCACCACTTCTTCAAAACCTGTTATAATGGTTTCATCCTGCTCCTTCCCTTCATAAATCCCCCAAGAAATTTCGTCCAAGCCACTTAGTTCTTCACTAGGTATACCTTGTTTTAGAAAAAGTCGAACAGTTTGTTTGGTTCGCAACAAGGTAGAGGTGTATATTTTATCAAAGGGCACATGATGAAAAGCTTCATAAAAAGCCTGTGCTTGTTTATGTCCCATTTCATTAAGTGGAGAATCTACACCTCTGCCCTGAACTATTCCCCTTAAATTCAAATCTGTTTGTCCGTGTCGGATAAAATAAAATGTCTTTCTCAATGTCTAACTGTTATTCTATTACGGGTAACGAATAATAATTTGGTTTGTTCGTATCGTCAAAAACCACGTCTTTATAATCCGTAACCACTTTATAAAGCGTGTCTCGTTCAATGGGATGTCTGTCCACCTGTTTGATAAGCTCGACAAGTTGACGTGTACTCATTGCCGGATGTTGTTCTTCCGCACCAGCCATGGAGTAGATTTTGGTTGTATCGTCCAGCGTACCGTCTATATCGTCTACACCGAATGCCAAAGAAAGTTGCGCCGTATCTCTGGAAATCATCGCCCAATAAGCTTTGATATGATCGAAATTATCCATATAAATCCGTGCAATAGCATAGTTTCGTAGGTCTTCCACAACCGATACTTCCGGAACGTGCGACATTTGATGACCTTGATTGCGAAATTTCAAAGGGATGAATGCTTGGAAGCCTCCTGCTCTATCCTGCAATTGTCGCAGTCGCTCCATGTGATCTACACGATGCCAAAATTCCTCGATATGCCCATACAGCATGGTAGCGTTGGTACGCATTCCCAAGCTGTGCGCTTGTTCGTGAATATCCAACCATTGCTCGGCCGTACACTTATCACCCGCTATTTTCTCGCGGATTTCGGGGTGGAAGATCTCTGCCCCACCTCCCGGCATAGAGTCAAGCCCACATTCCTGCAAATATTTAAGGCCATCGTAATGGTTCATTTTTGCTTTCTTGAATATGTAGTAATACTCTACTGGCGTAAGTCCTTTGATATGTAAATCAGGACGATGTGATTTGCATTGACGAAAAAAGTCTGCGTAGAAATCTAAGTTCTGTTTAGGTACTACTCCTCCTGTAATGTGCACTTCCGTAACTGGTTCATCATCATACTTGCGTACAATATCCATCATACCGGCTACGTCCATCTCCCACCCTTGCTCCCGTTCTTTAATTAGACGGGAGTAAGCACAGAACTTACAGTCGTACACACATACGTTAGTGGGTTCGATATGAAAATTTCTGTTGAAGTATGTATAGTCACCATGTTTCTTCTCGCGAATATAGTTAGCTAATACACCTAAGTAGCCTAACTCCCCGTGTTCATAGAGTATAACACCCTCGTCAAAACTCACCCGCTCACCATGAAGCACTTTCTGGGCGATATGCCTTAATTCGATATCTAAATTTTTGTCTTGAATTAAAAAGTCAAGTTTCTCCGTTGCGTTCATTTCTGCCTCCTAAACAAATTTATGTTCTTTTTTTAGAAAAAAGAACGAAAAAATCGTCGCTTCGGATATTTGAGATAGTGGATAGTACTAAGGATGAGTTTCTACAAACCTCAAACATCCGGATGCGACCTTTAATGTTAATTAGAGGTAGTACAATTGTATTGTTCCCTCTTTAACCCTTAAATGCCACATATAAAATTTTGAAATATGTAGAAATAATATTTACGCAATATCCCCTCCATTCAAAATTTTAAAGTGGCGAGTTTTTTGGTTCTTTTTTACGGAAAAAAAGAACACAAAATACTAATCAATAAACTGCTGCATATCAATCAACCGTTTATATAACCCGTCTTTCACTATCAAATCATGATGGTTACCCTGCTCCACTACCTGTCCGTTTTCAATCACGACGATATTATCTGCACTCTGAATCGTACTCAGACGATGGGCAATAACCACCGTTGTTCTATTCTCCATTAATTTATAAAGAGAATCCTGTACCAGTTTTTCAGATTCCGTATCCAAAGCCGAAGTTGCTTCATCTAACAACATGATCGGCGGATTTCGCAATACTGCCCGGGCAATACATATACGTTGTCGCTGACCACCCGATAACTTCGCGCCACGATCACCGATATTTGTTTCATATCCATGTTCCGTTTTCAAGATAAAATCGTGTGCGTTCGCAATACGCGCTGCACGCTCCACCTCTTCCATCGTTGCGCTCGGTTGGGCAAAAGCAATGTTATTAAATATCGTATCGTTGAACAATACTGTTTCCTGATTAACCGTACCAATTAATCTCCTCAGTGATTCCTGCTGAAGATCACGTACATCTATACCATCTACCGAAATCGCTCCTCCAGTCACGTCCATAAACCGTGGAATCAAATCGACCAAGGTGGATTTCCCCCCTCCCGACGGTCCGACTAATGCTACGGTCTTCCCTTTTGGAATGGCAATATTAATATCTTTCAGCACCTGTTTTTCACCATACGCAAAATTCACATCTTTAAATTCGATCGCACGATTAAAACCATTTACCGGCTTCGCCTCCGGCTTGTCCGTTACTATACTATATTCATCGATAAGTTCCAACACACGTTCCCCTGCAGCAATACCGTTATGGATACTAGAAAACGCATCTGTTAAAGCTTTTGCCGGCCGCATTACCTGCGAGAAAATAGCAATATAAGTAATAAATTCAGAGGCAGCTAGCTCTCCCTCCCCGGCTAAAACTAAGTTCCCTCCATAAAGCAAAATGATCGCTACCATAACCACGCCCAATAATTCCGAGACAGGCGAACTCATCTGTTGCCTACGCACCATCCTCCGCATGATCTTCGAATAACGCTCACTTTCACCATTAAAGCGGTCTTTTACGAATGGAATAGCATTAAAGGCTTTGATAATTTTGACGCCAGAAAGTGCCTCATCCAAATAAGAAATCATATTCGCATACGATTGCTGTCCTTCACGAGCTTGTTCCCTTAATTTTTTCACGATCAAGGATATAAAAAATGCGGAAACAGGAATAACGGCAAGCGAAAACAAAGTCAGTTTGGTAGAAAGTGCAAAAAGCACAACCACATATGCAATCAGTTGCAACGGCTCTTTAAAGGCCACTTGTAGGGTTGAGGTTACGGAAAACTGCACCACCTGTACATCTGATGCAATTTTGGATATCACATCTCCTTTTCTACTATTCGTAAAATATCCTAGGTGGAGGTCCATTACATTATTAAAAACTGCCTTGCGCAAATTTAAAAGCGTATGTATCCGCAAATTTTCCATCACCCGTTGTGATAGGTAACGAAATAAGTTACTAATAAACACCGATGCTACGATGACAATACAGACGTATTTTAGGGCTTCATACGGACCGATATCATAGTATAATTTGTCCGCTAAATACATAAACCAATCGCCCATATTATAGCCCTCCGGCCTAGTGAGGGTATCTGTAGCATCCACATCGACGTCGCCCGTCCCTTTGAATAATACCTGCAATAAAGGGGCTAGTAAAGCAAGATTAAGTGTCCCGAAAACTACCGTAATAATTGTACAGATAATATAGGGAACAGCGTATTTCCCGATAGGTTTTGCAAAAGATAACAGTCTAAAGTATGTCTTCATGTACTATATTGAGACTACAAAAGTAACAAACAAAAGCATTTTACCTAATCTAAAAGCGTCAACATCATCCTATTGTTGCACTCATTTGATATTTTACCATTAAATACGGTTGTTTATTGCATATAATCTGTAAATTAGGCGCTAAAATTCAAAATTATCAATATGCATATAGAAGTTGCCCAAAGGTTGCAACATACGGAGGAATACTACTTTTCGAAGAAGTTGCGGGAAATCGACGAGATGAACAAGCGCGGGGCACAGGTGATTAACTTAGGTATCGGAAGTCCCGATTTGCCACCCCATCCAGATGTACTGCGTGTTTTAAACGAAGAAGCGAATAAAACCAACACACATGGTTATCAAAGCTATAAAGGAGCTGCTATTCTTCGGGAAGCGATAGCCAACTGGTATGCACATTATTATGACGTAAGCTTGAACCCACAAACGGAAATCCTTCCGCTTATCGGTTCAAAAGAAGGTATCGTGCACATTTGTATGACCTACTTACAAGAAGGTGATGAAGTGTTGATTCCCAATCCAGGTTACCCGGCCTATACAAGTGCTGTCCGTATAAGCGGCGCAACGGCTATTTCTTACGAATTAAACGCCGAGAACAGCTGGCAGCCTGATTTTGAAACTTTGGAACGCAGCGATTTAAGCAGGGTAAAGATGATGTGGATTAATTATCCCCATATGCCTACAGGTGCACCTGCGACCATGGAATTGTTTGAACGGATTGTAGCTTTTGGTAAGAAGCATAATATCTTGATATGCCACGATAATCCGTATAGCTTTATATTAAATGACAAACCACTCAGCTTAATGGCAGTGCCAGGCGCAAAGGAGGTGGCTATCGAATTAAACTCGTTGAGCAAGTCATCCAATATGGCGGGGTGGCGCATTGGCATGTTGATAGCGGACGAAAACCGGATCAACGAGATTTTACGTTTTAAAAGCAATATGGATTCGGGCATGTTTCTCCCTTTACAATCGGCAGCTGCAATGGCGCTTCGATTAGATTCATCCTGGTATTCAGAGCTCAATGCAGTATATGCAAAAAGACGGGAAAAGGTTTTCCATATTATGGATATCTTGGAATGCGACTATGACCGTTCGCAGGTCGGACTTTTCGTTTGGGCGAAAGTTCCCGACAAATATCCGGACGGATACGCATTAAGCGATGATATACTACATCACGCGCATGTATTTATTACACCAGGTGGGATATTTGGCAACGCTGGCAAACGGTATATACGCATCAGCTTATGCGCAACAGAGGCCGTATTGGAAAATGCTATCAAGCGAATAGAGACAGAATTAAAATTGGTATAAAAAATCAAAAATGAATATAACTATTGTCGGGGTTGGATTAATTGGGGGTTCTATTGGCATCCGGCTGAAAGAAACCCAGTTTGGAAAAAAGATAATCGGTGTAGAAAAAAACGAAGCTAACGCAAAAAAGGCATTACAATTAGGACTTGTTGATGAAATCCAGTCATTGGATGAAGCAATTGCATCTAGCCGAATTATTATCTTAACTGTACCTGTAGATGCTATCATGAACATGCTACCAGCTATTTTGGATAAGGTGACGGATCAAGTGGTCATTGATATGGGTTCTACCAAGGCAAATATCTTAAATTTGATAGCGAATCACCCTAACCGGGGACGTTATATCGCAGCGCACCCTATGACAGGTACGGAATATTCAGGGCCGGAAGCGGCGGTTCCTAATCTGTATAAAGGCAAGGTGATGGTCTATGTCGAAGCATTCAAAACAGATGAAGATGCTTTCGAGCTAGCGGATGCGTTGACAGATCAGTTAGAAATGAAAACAACGTTCATGACCGCAGAGGAGCACGATATGCATACCGCTTATGTATCGCACATTTCCCATCTCACTTCCTTTGCTTTAGCACTGACTGTTTTAGAAAAAGAAAAATCACAGGGTCGTATTTTTGAACTCGCAGGCTCTGGATTCGAATCCACGGTTCGCTTGGCAAAATCGTCTCCCGACATGTGGACGCCCATCTTTAAACAGAATCGCGCCAATGTATTAGAAGTATTGGAAGAACACATAAAGCAGTTACAAAATCTATATACGAAATTAGATAAAGAGGACTACGAAGGGTTAAATAAGCTCATCAAGAAGTCCAATAAGATAAAACGAATCATCAAATAATTTCACGCATAAACTTGCAAAACACACAACAATAGTATACTTTTGTTGCATTATTAATAAAAATGACTTATTTGTTCACACATCACGTCCATTTCCATCATCGCCATTTTGGCGATATGTAATGTAATGTGTTTCTACGTGAAGCAAAAACCCCGAGTTATCTTTCTTATATATTAATAATAGTAAACATTAAAAATCCTACATTTTGAAGAATCTTAAAATCGCTATCCAAAAATCGGGTAGATTAAATGAAAAATCAGTCCAATTGCTTAAAAACTGTGGTCTTGATTTTGAAAATTATAAAAGCTCCCTTATCACCACGGTAAATAATTTCAACTTGGAAATATTATTCCTTCGCGACGATGATATTCCCGGATATGTTGCCCAAGGCATTGCTGATTTGGGCATTGTTGGCGAAAATGTTATTGATGAATCCCAAGAAAAAGTCACCTATTTAGAAAGGTTGGGTTTTGGACGCTGCACCTTAAAGATCGGAATTCCAAAAGATTCGGATATACAACAACTTCAGGACCTACAGGGTAAAGCGATCGCGACCACCTATCCTAACATCCTCCAGGAATTTTTGGCGGAGCATAATCTATCAGCTGAGATACAACAAATTTCGGGTTCTGTGGAGATAGCTCCTGGCTTAGGGTTGAGCGATGCGATCTGCGATATTGTTTCTACGGGTGGCACATTAAAAAGTAACGGACTTAAACCCTTTGCCGATGTACGTCGTTCTGAAGCCATTCTTATCGGTCGCGAAGGATTGACAGAAAATCCTATATTATGTGAACTATTACAGCGTGTACGGTCTGTATTGCGTGCGAAAGAAACAAAATATGTGGTGTTAAATGTGGAAAAAAGCAATTTGCCACAAATAACATCGCTCTTGCCTGGTGTTAAAAGCCCAACAGTGGTGCCACTAGCAGAAGAGGGTTGGGTTGCTGTACACACCGTTATTCCTGAAGATGATTTCTGGGACAAAATCAATAAATTGAAAGCCGCAGGCGCACAAGGTATTGTGGTCATGCCGATCGAAAAAATAATACTATAATGTTAAAACAGTATTCCTTTCAAAGTTTAACCGTTGCAGATATTGAACAATTGGTTGCGCGCAACACCGACGCTACGCATGCCATTCAAGACGCTGTATCGCAGATCATAAACGACGTTCGCCAACGTGGCGATCAGTCTCTCCAAGAGCTGGCTTTAAAATTCGACAAGGTGCCATTGGAGCGGCTTTATTTAGAAAAAGACGATATTGCTAAATTGGCTACCACGATCACACGTGACCAACAGCGTGCGTTGGAGATAGCCTTTCAAAACATCCATAAATTCCACAGTAGTCAACTCCGTAGAGAACGCGTCGTGGAGACCATGCCTGGCGTAGAATGCTGGCGTGAGGTACGTCCCATCGAAAAAGTGGGGCTGTATATCCCTGGCGGATCTGCAGTTTTACCGAGCACCTTGCTAATGCTCGGTATTCCGGCGCGTATTGCAGGATGCAAAGAAATTGTCGTCTGCTCCCCACCACAACAGACGGGAAAGATAAACGGGTTTGTGGCGTACTGCCTTCAGCTCCTAAAAATTGATAAAATATACCTCGTGGGTGGTGCACAGGCGGTTGCCGCGATGGCTTATGGTACCAAAAGCGTACCTAAAGTGGACAAGATATTTGGCCCGGGCAATCAGTTTGTGACGAAAGCAAAGAGCATGGTCCAGAGCATAACAAATGTTAGTATAGATATGCCAGCAGGTCCCTCGGAGGTTTTGGTTATTGCTGATCATACCGCCCAACCAGCTTTTGTTGCAGCAGATTTACTGGCACAGGCAGAACACGGGCCGGACAGTCAAGCGGTTCTTGTAGCCACGTCTGCGGATATTATCCAGCGTGTTAATATCGAACTTAAAAAGCAGCTGGACGTATTACCTCGTGCGGAAATAGCACATATGGCCCTTAAAAATTCGTATGCCGTTGCGGTAAACGATTTACAGGAAGCACTTCATTTCTCCAATCAATATGCGCCTGAACATTTAATTTTGGAAACGGACGAATGGAAAAATTTGCTTCCACGTATTATCAATGCAGGTTCGGTTTTTTTAGGCCATCTTACCCCAGAAAGTGCGGGTGATTACGCATCAGGGACCAACCATACGCTACCTACGTCGGGCTATGCCCGTTCTTATTCGGGTGTATCGGTCGATTCCTTTGTCAAGAAAATCACGTTTCAGCATATCTCCCGTGAAGGATTGAACCATATTGGTTCTACCGTGGAGACTTTAGCAGAACTGGAAGGATTGCACGCACATAAGAATGCTGTAAGTATCCGAAAATAACACACGCAATTCTTATCGGTTTTCCTATCTTTGCTGCACATTTATCAAACAAAAGAGAAGAAAGTTTTGTTTTATCTCTGTTGGGTAAATACTTAAACAAACGAACAGCTTATTATGGCAGATAATAAAAAACACATTATCGTTGTAGGTGGCGGATTTGCCGGCATAAATTTCATCAAATCTTTAGGAAAAAATCCTGCCTACAAAGTGACCTTGGTAGATATCAATAATTACAATTTCTTTCCTCCGTTAATTTATCAAGCAGCGACTGCATTCATCGAAGCGTCGAATATCAGTATGCCTTTCCGTAAAATGTTTAAAAGACATAACGGCTTTTCTTTTCATCTCGGAAAGTTATTGAATATCCTTCCGGAGAGCAATGTTATCGAAACAGATACGGGTAACCTAACATATGACTACCTGATATTAGCGACAGGAACGGAAACTAACTTTTTCGGCATGGAGAATGTGAAGAAAAAAGCGTTTCCGATGAAGAATATCACCGATGCTTTAGCTATTCGTAATAAGCTGTTGCTAAACTTAGAAGATTACATTCAACGAAAAGATGACCCGAACCGTGAGGCTTATCTAAACATTGTTGTTGCAGGCGGCGGTCCTTCTGGCGTAGAAGTATCGGGCATGATTGCAGAACTTAGTGAACGTATCGTAAAAAAAGAATATCCGGAATTAGCGGGATTAAAACCCAATATCCACTTGGTAGACGCTGCACCAGCTCTATTAGGCCCTATGAGCAGTGTTGCTCAAAAAGAAGCACAGGAAGTTTTAGAAAAACTTGGTGTGGACATTACTTTGAATACTGCTGTTAAAGATTATGTAGATGATACCGTGATCCTGGCCAATGGTGCGGAAATAAAAACAAAAACATTAATTTGGACATCTGGTGTCATCGCCCGGGAGTTACCAGGACTACCTGCCGAAAAATTTGGAAGAGGACGCCGTGTACTGGTGGATCAGTTCAATGCCGTGCAGGGTTATAACAACATTTTTGCTATTGGCGACCTCTGCTTTCAGGATACGGATTCCAATTTCCCAAATGGCCATCCGCAACTCGCTCAAGTGGCGATGCAACAAGGTGTACGATTAGCGAAGAATATTATTGCGAAAGATCAAGGACAATCGTTAAAACCGTTCTCCTATGTAGACAAAGGAAGTATGGCTATTATCGCCCGATATCATGCCGTTGCCGACCTGCCAAAATTTTCTTTTACAGGTTTTTTTGCATGGCTTACTTGGCTGCTTATCCACCTCTTCCCTATTGCAGGCTTCCGAAATAGGTGGAAATTGTTGGGCAATTGGGTATGGTCTTTCTATTCGGCGAACTCAGGCCTTCGTTTAATTGTACGCAGTGAACGGAAACGGGATAATAATGAAGTAAGGACGAATATACACGGCTAATTTGATTTCTTAACATACATCAATAGATGCGATAAAGACTTATAGTAATTTTGTTTTATCAAAAAAATAGAAATAAAATGAAAAAGTTAACGTTATTTTTTACCTTCCTATTCGTCTCAATAGGATTGTTTGCGCAGACAACTTGGACGGCAGATCCGTATCATTCTAAATTAGGTTTCACCGTGACTCATTTGGGTATTGCTGATGTTCCGGGGCATTTTGGTACATACGACGTTTCTATCGTTTCAGCTAAAGAAGACT
This sequence comes from Sphingobacterium micropteri, assembly GCF_014692515.1. GTDB lineage: Bacteria > Bacteroidota > Bacteroidia > Sphingobacteriales > Sphingobacteriaceae > Sphingobacterium > Sphingobacterium micropteri. Next base: position 163,445 of record NZ_JACOIK010000008.1, read on the forward strand.
TTAGTGACGCTGTTATTGAATTGACCGTACAGACAAATTCGATCGACACCAGAGTTGAGCCACGCGACAACCATTTAAAAAGTGCAGATTTTTTTGATGTCGAAAAACATCCTACCATGACATTCAAAAGCACGTCTATCAAGAAATCAGGAAAAGATACTTTTACCCTACAAGGTAACCTCACTTTATTAGGTGTTACCAAACCGGTTACCATGACGATGAAACATCGCGGAACGACTCAAAACCCGAATGCTGACGGCGCCCCTGTAGCGGGTATCCAAATCACCGGACAAATCAAACGCTCTGATTTTGGCTTAGGTGCTGGCTTTCCTGCACCTATGATCAGTGACGAAGTACAAATCAAAGCTGATGGCGAATTTGGTCATAAAAAAGACTAAAAATAACGCTCATAAAGAATAAAAAGCTCAACATAGTTGGGCTTTTTTAATGGAACATACTGATGTAAACAGTATTCTCTTTAAAATAAACTTTTGCCGAACATTATGCAGGCCCCTATCCTGCTATTAAATCCGAATTAAATTTCGTAAATTTAAACTGTACAAATGATAACTAGAACCTTTGTTTATGAATATACTGCCTAAAATACCGTTAATTACGGTTGTTTTTTTTATCTGTACATTCGGTTTATCTAACGCCTTCGCCCAAAAGGTACATGTTGGCGTAAACCAAAGTTTATCCAGTTTCCGACAACGCGAGTTTAGTCCTGAAGGAAATTATCTCTTGACCCTTGATGATAAAAAAACAGCTATCTACAACATCCGAAAAAGACAATATATCAACTTTATCGACGTTCCGGAGAAAAGCTATATTATTCCTCGGGACGAACAATCCTTCTATCTCGCTCATCATGCGGAACAAAGGTACTCTAGAACTGTAAACTATCTGTATATAACACAATACAATTTTCATGATACCGAACCGCAGAAGACTGACTCGATATCCCTCGCCCCCTTTGCCGATATTGCCAAAGAAATCTATTACAACTCCTCGTTTCGGATAGCATCGCCCCAGATCTGGCACCATAATACAGAAACAAAGCAACTCTGTTTTATTGTGATGATCACAGAAAAAGCAACAGTTGCAGAAAGACAATACCTTGCTATTGTAGATTTGGATTCCTATACGTTAACGCTAAAAAACCTAGGCGTGCATCATCATGTGAACAGCATATCTACAGATGGTCAAAATATATTCGTAGCCACACCATCAGATATTCTCAAGTACGAAACACAGACCGATAGCTTATCCTATATCCCCCTTATTCGAGATGAAAAAGATGCCTATGCGACTATAAAAACAATGAACAACAAGTTACATATCCTGAGCAATAGCTATACGCTCTATGATTATGTTGAGGACAAAGTATTAGAAACCAAAAACATCACCCCGTATTTCTATGAAATGCCAGATGGCCGCTATTCGATAAGTAGCAATGAAAATTTCATAGTCACCAAGAACGACCATGTGTACCTGATCGATAATAGCAAACAAGGGAGAGCTGACTACAATACCTACAACATCGTCCAGATCAACGGTCATTCAAAACGTCCATTCAACAGAGCAGGTAGCCTTTCTTCATTTTCTGGTAAACACATCAGCTATAATAGCTCCTTAAATTTATTAGCGTTTAACGACGATATTTTGGACATAGATCATGGGTGCCTATTTTCCATGGTTGATACTTTACAGCAAAGAATAGAGGTCATAGAGTTTACGGACGAACCGGGAAATATATTGATCGGGAGATACAATGAGTTATTTGAAGTAAATTTAGCCACCCAGCAGATACGGTACACACCTACTGTCAACTTCCCTACTTACTTATCGAACATTGTATTTGGTAGAGAAAAAAACACGGATTATGACTTCAAGGATACCACATTAAGCTATTACAATAGTGATCTTGGAAACTATAGATACCCTGTTGTAAACTACAGGGATAAGTTACATCGCGTTTACAATATGCACAACCAGCCGGCCCATCTTGTCAATGACAGCCTATTTTATTGGTTTGCTTCGTATCAAAATAGTATCCCTTTGAACAATGGTAACACAGAACTGTCCGAAAACCAATATACATTATACGTCAGTAAAAACAACCAAATCAAGAAGATTGATCTCAGAGTCGATCTGACCAACTATTACGAAAATGACACAAGCCCTTTTATGGCATTTGACCATTCGAGGTTCATAGCGGATAAAAAACTCTTGGTTATCTTCTTTAATGCGGCCAATTATGGAAACCCTATACAACACTGGATAGATCTCGAAACAGGAGAAATCATCAAAACGACTAAATATAAGCTACTGACTTTTAAAAGTGACAATTCGATTTACCTCACCGAAGATGGCTTCTATTCCGCCGGCCATGAGAAAGTTGACATACCCTTTGACAATTCCCTACTGTCAGGACTACTACACGAAACAAATAAATCATACACCCATATCCGGAACAATACCTACGCATTTGCCAGTATATATGCAGACAGTGTATACCTTGTGGATTTTTCCAAAAAAAACCGTGTGTCTGTTCCTATCAAGGAAGGCGTCCACAAAATCATTAAAGATCCGCATTCGCCTAATCTCTTTATCCTGAACAAAATGGATCAACTGAGCATCTGGAACACGGAAACTCTGACGAACCCAATACATGTAAACATTTTATGTAAGTCCCGTTTTGATATTTCCAAAAGTGAAACGGTCATTGAACATCCAGAGACACTCCTATTATCATCCGATAATTTGTATGCAGCAACAGGCAGCTACAAATCTGCGCTATATTGGAATGCTGATTTCAACCCCGACTTCAACTATATAGACACGCACTACAATCGTCCAGATATCGTACTTCAGGACTTGGGTTATAGTGATCCGGATTTTTTAACACACATCGAGCAAATAATCGACAAAAGAATAGCACGAAATAAACAAACTACGCCGATCACACATGATATCAGATTTGACTATGCTAAAACCCCAAAACTATTGGTCAGCCCCGAACAGAAATTTGTCCTAAATGCATCTTTTGATGAACCGCTACAAAATGTAAAAGGCTATACCATCTATGTCAATGGAGTCAAATTAAAATTTGTCGAAAACCCAAAAAGCAATATTGTGATCGACAGCATCGAGCTATACAACGAAATAAACAAGATCAGTATTGTCCTAATCGATAAGAATGGCAATGAAACGACTGGCGATCATCAATATATCAAAGGATACCAAAAATCAAAAACAGATATTTACACCATTGCAATAGGAATATCCAAATACCAAGACAGCACGTACAACCTGACATATGCACGCAAAGATGCTGAAGATATCAGTTCGATCTCGCAGGCACTATACACCTACGACAATCAATACAGCTTACAGATACATGATAGCGAAGCGACTTTGGAGAACATCCTATCCAAGACAAAAGAATTTCTTCGTCATATAAAACCAACAGACCAAGTCCTTATCTATTTTGCCGGACATGGGCTGCTCGATGAGGACAAAAACCTTTACTTGGCACCTCATGACATGAAATTCGACAAACCGGCAGACAAAGGCTTGTTGATAGACGACTATCTAAACGTGTTAGAAAATGTTCCATCGTTGTACAAATTACTGATCATGGATGCTTGCCATACCGGTTTGGATGAAGATTATATTACACCTGTGTATTACGAATATAATGAAGAGGAAGATCTAAAAATCATTAAACGTGGTTCGATCGCCCAATCAACCGGTAAAAATAAGCCCCAATTAATAGACTTCGCATTCGAAACCCTAAACCAAGGTAATGGCATCGACATTATTGCTGCCTCTAGTGCGAGCGAGTATGCCATCGAATCAGCCAGTGCGAACAACGGTATATTCACCTACAATTTTATCAACAGCCTGCTGAACATAAACAACGACATCGATCAAAACAAGCATTTGGACGTGTACGAGATCATTAAAGACGCTTCTTTAAATACGTTGAAGATGACCCAAGGTCAACAAAGACCCATGTTAAGACAGGCTAACCAAGATTTCAAGAACTATCTGATTGAGATTAAAGACACCCGAGAAGGGAAGATATTTGAAGCGGCAAAAGGATTCGATGATATCAATTATCTACAAACGGCAATAAAAGATGGGTTTGATCTGAACAAAAAACAATCGGGACTAACCTTATTAATGTACGCTGCGAGACAAAATAACCTTCAAGCGATCAATGTATTGCTTCGCAACAATGTAGATATAGAAGAAGCATGGTATTTCGATAGACAACCGGCCATCTACTTTGCAGCCTATAATGATCATACTACGGCAACTGAAGCCTTGCTGAATGCCTATAAACAAAGACAGATTCGTATCAAATTATCACAAAACAGTCTGGACAATATCCAAAAAAAATCAAAGAAATGCTATGAAATGATACTCTCGGAAGTTGATATTGTAGATTGAGAAATCAAGTCGATATGAAATTTAAACGAATATTATGAACAAATTAATAATAGCTGTATTGGTGGTATTTGCTTTTGGAGCGATTGGAAGTACGGGTTCAGAAATACCCTTGGGGAAACAGATAAAAGTACTACAGATAAATGCATGGCATGCCGCAACTGCTGTCCCCAACGGCTTTAACGGACTACTCGGAATTATCGAGCAAACCGATGCGGATATCGTTTTACTCTCCGAAACAAAGAACCACGACAATAATGTCATCAACAAGTTAGTAGACACCTTACAGTTACTAGGCAAGACATATTACGCAGAAACCAGTGACGGAAGCGCAGGTTTAATATCGAAGTATCCCATAGAAAGTGCAAACACGTGCTGTGCATCAGCGGCGCAAGGATCTATGGCGAAGGCTTATATACCCGTTGGAGGACAGAAATTGGTTGTCTATTCTGCGCATTTAGACTATAAACATTACGAATGTTATCTTCCCCGCGGTTACAGCGGAGTCAGTTGGAAGAAAATCGCCTCTCCTGTTGATAATGCAGACTCTATTTTAGAAGCCAATCGACTCTCGGAAAGGGACGAATCGATCAGCGCTTTTTTGAAAGATGCTAAGGTTGAAATTGAAAAAGGAAATCTGGTTTTATTGGGAGGCGATTTTAATGAGCCCTCCCATTTGGATTGGCAAGCAGATACGAAAGATCTTCGGGATCACAATGGTCTGGTTATTAATTGGGATTGTTCCGTTATGCTTTCGCAGATGGGCATGGTTGACTCTTATCGACAAAAATTTCCGGATGCCGTTAAATACCCCGGTTTCACATTTCCTTCTGCTAACAATGCGGTAGCGGTCGACAAACTCACTTGGGCGCCAGAAGCGGATGAACGAGATCGCATAGACTTTATCTATTATTATCCCAACTCAGCATGGTCGTTGATAAATGTGTCTATTGTAGGACCGGAAGAAACTGTTGTGCGAGGAAAGGTAAAGAAAAAGGACTCGGAAGATTCTTTTATCGTTCCAAACGATGTGTGGCCAAGTGACCACAAAGGTAATTTGGCTACATTTATGATTGAATGAGATGTGATGTTACATTAAAAGACAAGTTTAATTCAACTTTTTAACATCGAATATCATTTTTGCCCTCTCAGCATCTTCATGTGGATTTGAAATCTCTATCTTCCCCATCTTTGATAACATCTTCAATCGATGATAAAGGAAAAGGTCTCCAACAACTCCACCGCCAAACTTTTCCCATATAGTAAAAAGCGTATTAGCGACAATAAGTGACGAACGTTGCGTTGTATTATTACATTTACTCAACAGTAATTCGTCAAAAAAGGTTTCATTACCAGACACATACTTTCCAGACTTGTCAAAAATATGCACAGCAGATACATCCTCGCGAATGTTATCCCAAAGAGACACAAAAGCTTGTTTGTCAGCTGCGCTTAATTCTACAAAATATTTAGAGGCTTCAGGAATATTATCCACACACATTACTTGTAGCGTATTAATTTCAAGTTTTGTCCCCTTCTCGTTCCGAAATTCCATCTTATCGAAATTAAGTTTATAAATAGGAATAAGTTGTCCCTGTAGGTGGTAGAGTAGTCTCGCAGCCGTAATTTTTTCGTCAGCTTCATCACCAAGCCATAGGTAAATGGCATTAAAATCAACGGCATTGTTCATCAACCTAGTCAGAAGATTTAGATCATCGTCTATAAAGGTAGAACCTCCCTCCAATTGAATTGATCCAAAAACATCTTTCATCCAAAGCTTTCTACGTTTGATTGTTTCTGTATCTTCAAGGTCACATAGTGGCCCCTGAGAAAGCGGGTCGGTGAAACCGAGTATCTCGCCTTGCTTAGTATTAATTAATTGACTCTCTTTAAGTACGGCATTCCCTGAGAAGCCAAAAGTGATGTGTAAATCTTTTCTAAGCATAAATTTAATTGTGGTTCAACATTTTCTCTAAATCCAAATTATCTTGGCAACAGCTTACGACGATGGCTGATTTTTTACCTATATTTTGATGACTTATCCATAATTGCCTCCAATTCTACTGAATATTAAATTGGGGTGCCATAGCGTTTCCGAGCCATAAGTCATCCTTATAGCCTTCGTGCGCTGTGGTTCAAAACCAGTTTTTAATAGAAATTGAATACCTACGTTATTATCTACAGGTAAAACAGCGGTATCTACGGCGCTATATTTGAGCTCCATTAATCCCAAACCCGCTCGCTTAGTCCTTGCATAAATAGGTCCTTGCCCCAGCTGTGGCAAATAATAACCTTCAATCAGTCCTTCTTGCTCAAAAATTACGGCTCGTTTAAGATGATTTTCGAGCAATTCCTTTCGGTTTTCTCCATTTATTTCGTAATCCAATTTTAGAATTTGTTCATAATGAGCAGTTGTCGCTACCTTCAATTTGTTCGACAAAGATTTTGGAGTCCAATCGTGTTCCCTCTTAAAAAATTGATATGCCCCGACTATCCTAAAACCGACTTTTTTATATACTGGTACACCTAAGTCTGTCGCGATTAAATTGATGGATGATGACCCGCTTTTGATCGCAGCCCCTACTAAGTATTTAACGATCTTATAACCAATACCTCGACCTCGATACGATTCGTCTACAATAATATGCCCCAACCATGCGGAACTTCCGTGTAATATTAAGGATCCAACACCAACAATGTTGTTTCCGTCAACAACTTTAATAGGATTGCAAAATGATTGCAGGCAGTATTCCATCAGATGTATGGTAATATCTCCCCATCCATTAGGCTGGAGGTGTCGGATAAAAGGTAAATCTTGTATACAGAGAGGTTGTATATCCATGCTTTAGTGAGTATTGGACCATATCGTCGTCCAAAGTACAATTTCAATGATTAATCTGTGTGAAGTGACATGTTGCAATTTACAAAAATATACCTAGGTAATGACTAAAGATATTTTTCGTTTTTATGTTCTTCTCATGAGGTCAAACAACCCCACCGTATAAAACAATCCGCAGCGAATACATTTCGAAACCTCTTATCGGATTCTCATCCCTCCTTAAACAAAAAAAGACATCCTATAAAGATGTCTTTTTGTGGAGCCGGAGAGATTCGAACTCTCGTCCAAACATAGTATGATTTACGCTTTCTACATGCTTAGTTTCTCTTTAATTGTCGGAAGAGGGAAGGTGAGAAACTTACCTATACCGTTCTCCTTAGTTGCTGTATCTCACAAGTGCTTAGCAACATCACACTTGCCAGTTCTATAGTTCGATGCCCCTGATGTTAGACCAAAGAACAGGATCTAACGGGACAAATAGCTATGTTAAGTCTAACTTAAGCAGCTAAGGCGTAGTTTTCTTCGCCAGTTATAAAGTTGAAAGTTCAGATTAAAGTGCTAGACTAACAATGCACTGCATGCTTACATAACCATCGCTATCCTGTCAATTCCGGTCGGCCCCATGATTATATAATCTACAAAATTACGAAAAATTATTTGTTTTTCGTTATATTTAGAACGGAAACAGATAATTTAGTTTTACTTAAACATATCTTCATGGCTACAGAAAAGAAATCAAATCCCGAAAATGAGCCGCTTAAAGAAACAGCGGCATCATCGGCAAAACCTACAGAAACCGTAGATAAGACCACCGTTGCAAAATCCGCTACTGCGAGCAAACCGAAGGCAACTTCTGCAACGAAAACCGCAGCGCCAAAAGCCAATAGCGCAGCGAAGCCTACGGCTACCGCAGCAAACAAGACGGCACCTGCTAAGCCTGCTACCGCTAGCAAACCAAAGGCTGCTTCTGCAACAAAAACCGCAGCGCCAAAAACCAATAGCGCAGCGAAGCCTACGGCTACCGCAGCAAACAAGACGACACCTGCTAAGCCAGCTACCGCTAGCAAACCAAAAGCTGCTTCCGCAACGAAAACTGCAGCGTCAAAAACCAATAGCGCAGCGAAGCCTGCGGCTACCACTGCAAGCAAGACTGCACCTGCTAAGCCAGTTACCGCTAGCAAACCAAAAGCAGCTTCCGCAACAAAGACCGCAGCGCCAAAAACCGATAGTGCAACTAAAGATACCCCTAAGATAAAAAAAGGTTCTACCTCGTCGTCAACTGAAAAAAGTGGACAGAAAAAGCAAAAATCGACCGATGCAAAGAAACTCGTAAAAGAGGCTTCTTATAAAAGCGAGGTAAAAGAACAAGTCAAGCCTGGCAAAAAGAAGGAAAAGGATAAAAAGGAAAAGAAGAAAGACAGCAAAAAGACCAATCCAAAGTCTAAAAAAACGATTGACAAGAAAACCAATGTAAAAGACGAAAAACCGTTTGGCGGACTCAAGAAGAAATTAAAAAAGCTGATTGAGGACGTACTGGATAAAAAAGAAAAGAAAGCAACAAAAGGAAAGAAAAAGAAGAAATAGAAATTTGCAGAATAGCCACGATTTAAGTAGTGGCTATTTTTTATCTTACATCATCCTACTCAACGGTTTACCACCGCTTCCCCACGCAGCCGTACAATTTTATCAATTTTAAGTTGTCGAGGATGGTCTTGTTCTGAAGTATTTTTGGAGACATAACTATAAAAAAAACGATACTTATTACTTGTATTCAACCGACGACCACCGCTAATGCCCGGTTTCCAATTACAGCTTAGTTGTCTTAGTCGCTTTAAGATGAGCTCTTCGTGTTCGTTTTTTGGCTTATAAGTATCTAGTAAACCAAATTTCCCTTCCCTATTTACAATAAAATCGATCGTACAACTATCTTGTATACGCTCACCCCGTGAATAACGAGAAATATCCAATAACATATTTATATCATTTGCCATACATTGCAAACCACCATTATATTCAGCCATAATTTCCGACGCTGTAAATAGATAGCGAAGAATCTCGTAATCCTTATTTATGTTATACGACTGAAAACAAGGCAAACCGAATTTCGTCTTTTGAGATGTTGATCCTAAATCAAGCCTATATACTCCTATAGGATAATTCGCCGCTGACTTAATCTGCATCCTAATCATATAAGATGTGTTTACAACATTATTGTTCTCCATTGCGGGTCGCCATCCTGATTTTAGACGCTCAATCATCCGTTTTATTTCAGCTTCTTGTTCAACTGATATAGATTCCTCCTTTTCCGTTCTGATCACGACATTTTGCTGGATAGCCTTTTCATCATTTTCAAATCGTATTGACGTATAAACGTCTGCCGAAAAAAAATCGTCAGATGAAAATAACGGGGATTGACGCAATAGACTATCCATGTCCTGTTGAAATAATGCCTCTCCTCTGTCTGTTCCATTGATACGCGAAACCTTATATCTCATCTCTTGTGTCAAATCTTCCTTGAACACAAATTTTTGTTGAGCAAGCAACGGACAATATAACGACACCCATATTATAATTGCGATAAACTTCATTAGCTGTAAATAGGATAAGGAAAGATACGATTTTTACGTTATAAGATTATTTCCATAGATTTTCTGATCTGGACACCATATGTATCCCTTAGTTCTTCAAACCGCTGCCGTGTACTGTTTTCAAAACCGGCAATAGGAGACATACAGTCTTCCAACAACGTAATACGCGAGGTAATCGATCTATCGGCTGCATAATACTCCAAAATCTGTTCCACAGAAGCTAACACGCAGTGGCTGGAAGCTTCACCGGCGATAAAAATAGCATCATACGCACGGATGGCATTAAGCACCGCATGGTTTACGTAGTGTTCCTTGTCGTATTCCGCTTTGATGATACCATACATTTCGGTGTATGGATTCTGTCCTTTATAAACCAACTTAGGCTTCGTGTTACGTACTGCTGCATGAAAATATAACATTTTTGTAAACTCCGACTCGAGTTTAGCGCCAAATGTGCCCTCCAAGCAATGATATGGCCAGATACAAAGTTGCTTTTTACCCTCAAATTCCAGGTTGCGTAAGTAGTCTAAAGAACGTTCTGTCTCTCCATTGGCTACTGTCCAGGTTCCATTTGCAACATCATGATAGCGGATAATCGTAAAAGGTTCTGGGTGCTTCCCCTCCTTGTCCAGCCACCAAACCGGGTGGAAAATTTGCATCATCGAATGGCAATCCAGGCTACAGATTACTCCCGTCAGTGATTCGATATGACGATACATCCATTTCGTCAGCCGTCGTACATCTCCCTTCGAGCCCGCTACAGCCAGACTACCGATGCCTTCCATAAAATCATTTTGCACATCGATAGCTAAAAGTAGCGTTCGTTTTACATCCTGTGAAGCAGGTGCAATATTTTCTCGTTGAGCTAATGCCAAGATATCGGCTAAGTTTTCTCTGCTAACAAATGAAGCGATGTGATTGACGTTAACAATATCTTCGTAAGCTGCTTTCATATCATAAATAGGTGAACATATAATTACCGAATACCCTCCCACCAAGCGCTATTCGACGCAATACTATCCATATAAACCACCTGCCCTATCTGAGGAGTAACGACATCAACATTGCTTTCCTGAGCCGCTTTGGTAATCCTGATGAGCGGTTCATCCCAAGGGTGGTTCGCAAGCGGAAATTTAGAAGAATGGACAGGAATCACATAAGCCGCTTGCAGATCCTGTGTAGCTTGAACAACCTCTTCGGGCATCATGTGGATATTATGCCACATCTCATTGTACTGCCCGTTTTCTAAAATCGCAAAATCAAAAGGTCCATATTGTTGTCCTATTTCTTTGAAATGCTTACCATAACCACTATCGCCACCCAGAAACAATTTTTTAGAACCATTCAGAATGAACGATGACCAAAGCGTCGTATTCCTTTTAAAAGTACGGCCCGAAAAGTGTCTTGCTGTAGTAGAAGTAATTTGCATACCGTCCAGCTCCACGCTGTCTCCCCAATATAGTTCTGTAATCCGATTAGCGGGATAACCCCATTTTTCTAAGTGTGCTCCTACCCCTAGACCGGTGACAATATGTTTAACTTTATGTTTAAGCTTCATAAATGTGTTGTAGTCCAGGTGATCCCAATGATCATGCGTGATGAAAAGTATATCTATCTCGGGCATGTCCTGGACGGTGTAATTATACGTGCTATTGAAAGCCCGTACGTTAATACGTACTGGTGTAGCGTATTTGCTGAAGACCGGATCAACTAAAATTTTCTTTCCATCCAGTTGGATAAAATACGAGGAATGCCCAAACCATACGTAAAGGTTACTTTCCGCAGGAAGCGTGTGCAAGTCAGTTTTGACGACAGGTATGGAATCTTGAGGTACATTGCGCACTTTTTTGGTAAAGAAGAATGCTCTGATAATATCCCGATAAGTAACCCCTTCTGCTAGTGCCGGCGTAGGCTCTAGGTTATCAAACGCGCCGTTTTGATAATTGGGTTTGCTTTCCATCAGCGCAAGACGATCCCCGGTAGCATTTGCACCGAATCGATCATGCCGCAAGTAAATAAGTCCACCGATAACGATCAGTATAATGAGGACAAGTAGAATCTGCATACTTCGAATTAAAAACTTTTTCATTGATGCAGCCAAAATTAGGGGGAATACACATCATCTAAAAGTCATAATCTGCAGGTATCAAAATGCAACTGTCATAAAACGCCAATTTAGTGTATCGATAATCGTGAGCTGGTTGGTCTCTATCGGCAGCCCCGTAACCATTTTAAGTACCTGCATGGCCATCATCGTACCCACAATTCCCGGTAGCGGACCTAACACACCGTTACGATCACAATTGGGCACGTCTTCGGGATTTGGAGCCTGTGGAAACAGATCCCGGAGATTTTTGCTTCCCTGAAAATTAAAAACAGCTACCTGTCCTTCAAAAGCGAAAATGCTGCCATAAACGAGTGGTTTATTCAGCGCTACACAGGCATCATTCACGATATAGCGTGTTGTAAAATTATCAGAACCATCTACCACAATATCATAATCACGGATGACATCCTGGACATTTTCGGCGTCTATTTTTTGACAGACCGGAACGAAGGTAATATGGCTATTAAAATCCCTTATAAAACCAGCTGCGCTCTCCGTCTTGGATTTTCCAACCGTACTTTCGCGATGAATGACCTGCCTGTTGAGGTTATGTATTTCCACGTCGTCAAAGTCAACAACCGCTAGCGTTCCTATCCCTGCAGCCGCTAAATACTGTATGACCGGGCTGCCCAGTCCACCTGCGCCGATCACGAGGACCTTGGCATTGCCGATCTTCCGTTGCCCATCTACACCTATCTCTTCGATAAATATCTGTCTGCTATATCGCTTAAACACGTCGTTTGTCTGCATCTTTTTTTATTACCAATAAATATCCCAATCTTTCATAACGGGCTCATATCCTGCTTGATAAATAACCTTTCGTACTTCGTCCATGCTACGTTCGTCGCTGGTTTCGAACTGTTCCAAAGATTGCGGATCCACCACATATCCTCCAGGATTGGTTTTCGATGCCGCACTCATTGTCGTAGCACCCAGCGAAATGATATGGTTTCGGAATTTTTCATTCTCCCGGGTCGAAATGGAAATCTCCAAATCTGCGTTCCAGATCCTATAGGCACAGATCAGCTGCAGCAAATCCCGATCTTCCATGATAAAGTTGGGCTCTATAATACCTTCAGCCGGCCGCAGACGCGGAAAGGAAACGGAATATTTCGTCTGCCAGTATGTTTTCTGCAGGTAATCAATATGCAGCGCATTGAAGAAACTGTCTACCCGCCAATCTTCTAAACCCAACAAAACGCCCAGACCTATTTTATGTAATCCCGCCTGCCCTAACCTATCGGGTGTATCCAGGCGGAATGCAAAGTTTGACTTTTTACCTTTCGGATGATAACGCTTATACACCTCTTCATGGTAGGTTTCCTGGTACACCAGCACGGCGTGCACGCCAGCTTGATGCACAGCTTCATATTCTTCTAACGACAATGGTTGTACTTCGATGGAGATATGTGCAAAATGTGGACGTAACAGCTTTATGGCCTGGAGAAAGTATTCTATACCCACTGTTTTATTGGCTTCGCCGCTGACTAAGAGGACGTGATTTACGCCCATGGCTTTCAGCGCAGCGGCCTCTTGCATAATCTCGATACTGCTCAAGGTTCTGCGCTTGATTTGGTTATCCATGCTAAAACCGCAATACGTGCAGATATTCTGACATTCATTGCTAAGATACAGCGGCGCATACAGTTGTATAGTTTTTCCAAATCTCTTTTGGGTAAGTTGTTGCGTCAACTGCGCCATCTCTTCCAGCGAATCACTCGCCGCGGGTGATAACAGCACTAAAAAATCATCTATTGTTTTTTTAGTCTTGTGCAGACTGCGCTGTACATCTGCTTTACGAGCGCTATAAATGCGGTCGTGAATGGAAGTCCAGCTATATTGATGAAATGTATTTTCAAATGATTGCATTTTCTCCGTTATTTATGTAGCAAAAAATCCGTCAAAGGGCTTGATGGCGCTGCAACTGCATGCGAGGCCGGCAAACCGGCTTCATAAGCTCTTCGTCCGGCAACGACCGCTTCTTTAAATGCTATCGCCATTGCCGCCGGATCGTTTGCAACCGCTATGGCTGTATTGACCAGAACCGCATCGGCTCCAATCTCCATGGCTTTCGCGGCATCCGAAGGCGCACCGATACCCGCATCCACGACTACAGGGACGTTACTCTGTTCAATAATGATTTCCAGAAAATCTAACGTTAACAAGCCTTTGTTACTGCCAATCGGAGCACCAAGCGGCATCACCACGGCTGTACCCGCTTCTTCCAATCTTTTGCATAAGACAGAATCTGCATGAATATAAGGCATCACGACAAAGCCATCTTTTGCCAATAATTCGGTAGCCTTGAGCGTCTCTATCGGGTCAGGCAGCAGATATCTTGGATCGGGATGGATTTCCAATTTCACCCAGTTGGTTTCCAAGGCCTCTCTAGCCAGCTGTGCTGCCAAGATAGCTTCTTCGGCATTTCGCGCACCCGATGTATTCGGTAATAGATTGACATGGGGAATTTGTAACGCCTGCAGCAAATCGTCCGAATCCGACTGTAAGTCCACACGCTTCAAGGCCATGGTTACCAATTCCGATCCGGAACGACGAACGGCTTCGGCCATCTCTTCTAATCTACCAAACTTCCCTGTTCCTAGAAACAGCCTAGAGTTAAATGTTTTATCTGCTATCGTTAATATATTCATCGTAATCGTTTTTTAAAGTCAGAAACAATCGTCGGCGTATCCGTTATAACCTTGGATACAGCGACACCATAAATTCCTTCAGCTAACAAGGATTGGATGTCGGTGAGGCCAATCCCTCCGATCGCATAAATCGGGGGACAATGTATAGCCCGATTTTTTAGATATTGCATGATCTCCCGATACCCCTCCAGACCTAAGATCGGGCTCAATTTCTCCTTGGTTCTCGTCGTTCGATATGGCCCTAGGCCAATATAGCTGCACCCCTCGTCTATTCTTTTTATAACATCTGTTATCGTATTGGCTGTGCCGCCGATTATCTTCCCTTGTCCGAGGACACTTCGTGCCTTTTCGATTCCCTCATCGTCCAATCCGAGATGCACGCCATCGGCATCGATATGTTTGGCAACCGCAATGCTGTCATTAATGATACAGATAGCCTGGTATTGCTGACATTGTTGTTTTACCTGCTCAGCGAGTTTTATACGCTCTTCGTCGGCAGCCGTTTTCCAACGTAGCTGGATCCAATCGGCTCCGTGATCCAATGCTTGCTGGATATGATAGGCTTGTTCTTTAGCCGTAGTGCCTTGTGATATATATTGTAGTTTACTTAGCTTCATGATGAATCTCCGTATGGATGTTTTTATGTATCGTATCAAATACCTGTATCGGCTGCGGACTGTTCCAAATAGCGCCCAATAGGGCGATCGCATCTGCTCCTGCTGTAAAAACCTGTCCATAGTTCTGTTCGTCTATACCGCCTAACCCGACGAGTCGCACGTGTGGATTGCGCCGCAGACGCAAATCGTGCAAAACGGTATGGGTTATACCGTATCCTTTTTTAGAGATACTGGGAAAAACCGGTGATAAAAAAGCATAATCCCATAGAGCATCCAAGGTATTGAACGTTGTGATGGTATGAACCGATGTAGATAAAGTAAACCCAGTCATGAATGCTTGCTGTTTATGCTGCTTCCGGTCTTCTTCGCGAACATGCAGGCGCCCGATACCGAGTTCGTTTGCTAAGTGAAAATGCGAATGCAACACCACCTGTTTACGATAGTCAGGATCAATAGCGTCTACATAGGCCGCCATCTCCACATCGGTAAGCTGATATTTCCGAATATGAAACAGCGATAGTCCGCGTTCCAAAAGCGTATTGACAATCGCTGATTCATGCGCTACAGGCTGTTCCGGCGACAGCAGTATGATCATAGATAGATTTCTTTACCTTGTTCTATAAATTCTTTGGATTTCTCTGCCATTCCCTCTCTGGCCACATCTCTAATCTCTTGTGTGATTTTCATCGAACAGAATTTTGGGCCACACATCGAACAGAAATGCGCTACCTTGGCGCCGTCTGCGGGGAGGGTCTCATCGTGGAATTCACGTGCTGTATCGGGATCCAGCGATAAATTGAACTGGTCTTCCCAGCGGAACTCAAACCTCGCTTTGCTCAAGGCATTATCCCTATACTGCGCTCCCGGGTGTCCTTTCGCCAAATCAGCTGCATGAGCTGCCAGTTTGTAGGTAATCACACCATCTTTCACATCTTTTTTATTGGGCAGCCCCAGATGTTCCTTCGGCGTAACGTAACATAACATCGCACAACCATACCAGCCGATCATAGCCGCTCCAATAGCGGACGTAATATGATCGTATCCCGGAGCAATATCCGTAGTCAATGGACCTAACGTATAAAAAGGCGCTTCATCGCACTCTGCCAGCTGTTTATCCATATTCTCCTTAATCATATGCATCGGTACATGCCCTGGTCCTTCGATCATCACCTGCACATCGTGTTTCCACGCAATCTTAGTCAACTCTCCCAAGGTTTCCAGTTCGGCAAACTGGGCCGCATCGTTGGCATCCGCAATGGCGCCTGGGCGTAGGCCATCCCCTAGTGAAAAGGCCACATCATAGCGCTTCATAATCTCGCAGATTTCTTCGAAATGGGTATATAAAAAGTTCTCTTTATGATGAAACAGACACCATTTTGCCATGATAGATCCCCCGCGGGAAACAATACCCGTTACGCGGTCTGCCGTCAAATGGATATACCGCAACAGGACACCAGCATGGATCGTAAAATAGGACACGCCTTGTTCCGCCTGCTCTATTAACGTATCTCTAAAGATTTCCCATGTTAAATCTTCGGCAATGCCTTTTACTTTCTCCAACGCTTGATAAATCGGTACTGTTCCGATCGGTACCGGTGAATTACGGATGATCCATTCCCTGGTTTCGTGTATATTTTTTCCGGTGGACAGGTCCATAATGGTATCGGCTCCCCATCGACAAGCCCATACGGCTTTTTCTACCTCTTCTTCGATACTTGACGAAACCGCACTGTTTCCGATATTGGCATTTATCTTCACCAAAAAATTGCGCCCGACGATCATGGGTTCACTTTCGGGGTGATTGATATTATTGGGAATAATGGCTCTTCCTGCTGCGATCTCATCGCGTACAAATTCGGATGTGATTTTCTGTTTTGGCGTGTGCGCACCAAAACTATGACCGTCATGCTGTTGACGCATAGCCGTTGTTGCTGCTTCCAACTGTTCTATACGCTGGTTTTCCCGAATGGCGATATACTCCATTTCAGGTGTAATCATCCCTCTTTTAGCATAATGTAGCTGCGTTACATTATATCCTTCTTTAGCAACCTTCGGTTTATGGCTATATTCGAAACGTAATTCGTCCAAGCTTTGGTCGGCCAAGCGTGCTTTTCCATATTCGGAACTGATATTGTCCAACACTTGTACATCTCCCCTGTCCAATATCCATTGCTCACGAATCCTGGCAAGACCTTTACGGACATCTATTGCTGCATGTTCGTCTGTATAAGGACCAGAAGTGTCGTACACGGTTATTGGCGGATTAATTTCTAACGCTCCTGTACTTAATCTCGTTGGATGTTGCGCAATCTCGCGCATGGCAACCTTAATCGGGAAGAGCTTCCCTTCGACGTAGACCTTTTTGGAATTCGGAAATGGCTTGTGTGTGATTGTTTGCTTGATCATAATATGCTGATTGATAGATGACGGAATTAACCACCTTGTGTGGCCGTGATGATGAGAATAAAATCCTTGTCTCGTAATACAGTAGAGGCCCATTGTGTTTTGGGCACAACTTGGTTATTAACGGCTACGGCAATACCTTTGGATTTCCCCGGAGCTTCCAATTGCATTAACTCCTCCAATGAAGCCGGAGCCTCTCCAAAAAACTTTTGTTGATGATTGATGATAAGTTCCATTCCTGTTGACATTTTATTCTAATAAATAAAACTTTAGGAATGGCTACGACAATGCGGAATGCATCAGTGAAGACATCTTACTTTTCCCTACGCCAGTATGATCCGGATCAGGTTCAAAGGGTAAAATCTCAGTCTGCTAAACGCAGACACCCCTAAAGTGTGGGACTAAGATAATACTTTTTTTGGAATAAAACCTAATACTTCCAACAAATCCTGCTTGGATAGACCATCTAAATAAGATTTATCGGTCTTAATCAACGCTTGCGCCAGCTTATTCTTTTTCTTTTGCAGATGCACGATTTTTTCCTCGACCGTGTCCGAACAGATTAGCCGAACGGCCACTACATTTTTCTGCTGACCGATACGATGGCTACGATCTATCGCCTGATTTTCTACGGCGGGATTCCACCAAGGATCAACAAGATAAACATAATCCGCTTCGGTGAGGTTGAGCCCCACCCCACCCGCTTTCAGACTAATTAGAAATACACGGACATGCTCGTCTGTTTGGAAATGCTTCACCGGAGTTCCTCTATCTTTCGTCTGTCCAGTCAAGTACACAAACGGAATATCTTTACGCTCCAGTTCAGCTTTAATCAAGTCCAGCATCGCTACAAACTGCGAAAAAACAAGAATTTTATGTTCTTTGGCTTGGCTTTCGATTTGTTCCGTCAGCACTTCAATTTTGATCGCGTTATCACCAGAATGACCTTCTTTAAGCAACACAGGCGAGTTACAAATCTGGCGGAGCTTGGTTAACCCCGTCAATACATGCATACTATTTTTATGAATTTCGGATTCATCAGTCGCCGATATAAATTCCCGTAACTCTCTTTCATAAGCGTCATAAATCCGGCGTTGCTCCGCATTCATTTCGCAATAAATGATCATTTCCGTTTTTTCGGGCAATTCTTTTGCAACTTGCTTTTTTGTCCGGCGTAGTATAAATGGTCTAACCTTCTCTTGAAGTTCCACCGCGCGCTTATTGTATTCAAATTTATCAATCGGAAGGGCATACGTATCTCTAAAATATTGCTTGCTACCCAGCAATCCCGGACAAGCAAACGATAACTGTCCGTAAAGATCGAATGTATTATTCTCCATAGGTGTTCCTGTCAATACAATTCTATTGCGTGACTGCAAAAGTCGGGCAGCTTTGTATCGTTCAGAACTTGGGTTTTTAATGGCTTGCGATTCATCCAAAAAGATATAGTTAAAACGGAACGTTTTCAGAAAACGGATATCTGACAGTAACATACCGTAACTGGTCAACACCACTTCATATTGGTCCATCTCCTCGACACTTTTACCCCTTTCCGCTCCGTAATGCAATAGTGTTTTTACGGACGGTGCAAATTTGGATAATTCTTCCTGCCAGTTGAATAACAAAGAGGTCGGCACAATAACCAGATTCGTTGTATGTCCATATTTTTCCCGTTGCGTTAAGATAAAGGCAATAATTTGCAAGGTTTTTCCTAACCCCATATCATCCGCAAGGCATCCCCCAAAATTGAAGTTATCCAAAAAGTTTAGCCATTTCAATCCTTCCCGTTGATAGTCCCGCAGTTGCGCCTGTAACGTAGTCGGCACCGAAACCGCTGAAAAGCTTTTATGTTTTACGAATTGTGTCTGATAAGCTAGGATTTCGGTTTGTACTTCTGCGCTCAAAACGTCTTTCTCAAATAGCTTTGTTACCTCGGAAAAGTTGATTTTTGGAATTTTAAGCAATTCCTTATCGATTTCGCCTATTTGAAAATAACGGGAAATTTTGGTTATCCATTCCTCGGGCAATATCCCCTGTGTGCCATCATCCAGCTGCACAAATTTGCTTTTGTTCCGAATGGCACGGTACACCTGCTTTAAGCTGGCGTTATTTTTCCCAAAACGGACTTTCAATTTGGCGTTAAACCAATCTACACCACTGATCACCTCGATACTTATCTTCGCCCGGTGTGGATTTAGCCTATTACTTTTAAGCTCATGGAATCCCAATATGGTAATTCCTTTTGCCCGCCATACCTCAAAGGCTTCCAGAAACCAATCTTCATCCAAAAACTGATCTTTGTGCAAATAGAAATATTCATGTCCTTTCATTTGCTCCCGAAAATCCGGGTGTTGTTGCATCACAACTGACGTAAGGCGTTCTTCCGCTTCTTTATCCCGTTCGATTTTGAATTCGTTCCCGTTTTGATCGGTGTCTAGCAGTTGTTTCTGGGAATACACGGGAATCTCGATAGCACCGTATTTCATTACCGGTGTTATGGATATATAGTTGCCTTCTTGGTGTAAGTATATAATGGGTTCCGTTTCGAAGTTTTTTTCCGCCAATTGTACCGGAGTAGCAACGCGGATATAACTATAATCAATATGCAGCAACTCCTCCAATGGTGCCAATACCGTTTGAAAGAATTCGTCATATTTCGAAGCATGCACCAGCAAAATCTCGTTATTTGATTTAAAAAATCTAATCACCCGAAGCATATCCGGATGGTCTACGAAATAGAAAACCTGTTGATGGTAAACGAAATAATCATGCCGAATAACCGTATTCTTAAATGGAAGTGACGTATCATTAAATTGTAATTCTCCGGTAACCTCGTAAAATGGTTCTTTTTTAAATACCCGCAACCGTATCTCCGCTTTTAGCACCGCTAATTCAACAGGCAATAATGACTTTGCTGTAACCGTTTCTGAAATATCTCGATCGTGATAGTAAACCTCCAAGTCTAATGGATTCGCAACAATCAATTTTAATGCTTCCGATTCCGCTTCTGTATGATCTTCACTATAGGTCTGTTGAAAAGTCGTAAGGGCGGTGTAGAATTTAATTTCCTGTGGATCATCCGCTTTCCAAACGAGCTTTATCGGATCTATGTTCGCTATCGGATTCTTGATTTTGCCGGATTGTGTTATAGCCGCTTCCATCAACAGGAAGTTCAACTGTTGGTAATAGCGATGTCTACCGATCACCAATAGCTGTTTTTTACCGATATCCTTTGCATTCAAGTCCTTTAAAAAGGATTGCTGTTTAGGTAGTAGATCTTTTCTGAAAAGCTGCTCATCCATAGGGAGCAATTCTTTGATCCTGGTTTCCATATGAAGTTTTCCTTCTTGATGACTCAACTGGAAATAACTATCCAAATGCGGTTCGTTTTCCAAACCGTAGTATTTCGCTTGCGCCAACAACGTTTTATGCCGAAGCATCTTATCAAAGAAAATACGATAGTCCTTTCGTTCCAGAATACCGTAGATGATTTCGGCTTGATGTAGACACAGTGTAGAAGAACCCTGCATACAAGAACAGGAAGATATAATAGCATTACCCATCTGGCTCACCGCCACATTCGGAAATCCTACCACATTTATTTTCGTGAATACACCTGCATTCAATGCTAATGAAATAGCGGAAATATGTTGAAAATCTCGCTTCTCCATAAAATCTCCACTTGCTGTATGTTTCAGCAACTCAAATACCGAAAGGCTTTCTATGTTTGTATTAGCTAATGTATACTCTTTTGGTAATTCCGTCATGAAATGCAAATGAACTAAAAAACAGTCAAATTCTTACAATTAGTAAAGTTAGGATATTATCTTAATTTTGTGCCGACATTATCCCACAACAAAGAGAGTTTCCACACATGAATATTAATGCCGTTTCCCGAAAAAAGCGTTTTGTTATACTGTTAATACTAGGTTTACTATCTGCTATCGGTCCATTTTCGATCGATATGTATCTCCCCGCTTTCGAAACCATCGCTTTAGATTTCGAAACAACCATTGAACATATACAGCTTTCGCTGACTGCCTTCTTTATTGGCATCGCATTTGGCCAACTCATCTATGGCCCGCTACTAGACAAATTTGGACGGAAAAAACCACTTCTTATAGGCTTGGTGATCTACATGGTCGCTTCTATATTGTGTGCCTATACAAAGGAACCTAACCATCTTATCTTTTTACGTTTTATCCAAGCGCTAGGTAGTTGCTCCGGTATGGTAGCGAGCCGCGCCATGGTACGGGATATTTTTGAACCTAGGGAAGCCGCCAAGGTATTCAGTATGCTCATGTTGGTTATCGGTATCTCTCCTATTTTAGCGCCTAGCGTCGGCGCTTTTGTGCTGACCAATTTTGATTGGCATATTATTTTTATCATACTAGCTTTACTAGCCCTTTTGATCTTTTTAGGTGTCATTTTCATCTTACCCGAATCCTACCAAGGTAACAAGAAGATGTCTCTACATCCTAAGTATATTATAACTGATTTTTGGCAAGTTTTTCGGAACCCAACATTTCTTTTATACGCCGCTGTTGGTGGCTTCGCATCAAGTGGGCTATATGCTTATCTATCTGGTTCACCTTTTGTTCTACAACAATTATTTGGCCTGTCTGAAGCCCAGTACGGCGCAGCCTTTGCATTAGTCGCATCCTCGTTGATTGTGGCCACCCAGCTTAACCGCGTTTTTTTGAATAAATGGAATAGCGAAGGAATTTCCAAAAAAGCAAGTCTTTTACAAGCATCTGTTGGTATATTGCTCGTTGCCATCACCTTAGTAGGCGGTATGAATCTCTATATATTGCTTGTTCTTATCTGTCTTTTCCTTTGTAGTCAAGGCTTCATCTTTCCAAACACATCCGCCTTAGCATTAGCTCCATTTAGCAGACTTGCAGGCATTGCATCCGCGCTTTTAGGGTGTATCCAAATGGCATTAGGTGCGCTAACTTCCGCTTCCGTCAGTTATTTCCACAACGGTTCGATGGTACCCATGGTTGCTGTTATGTGTGCTAGTGCAACAATCGCCTGCGTGATATATTGCTTCGTTGACAAACGCCGAAGCCATACTTAGCGACCTCTGATTAGCAGACTTCCAAGAAACAAAGACACAAACTATTTCTATCGTTTTTTGTTCTTTAGATAGGAAACCGAGATGTAAATAGCTCTCATCAACCATTGAACAAAAAAATAAATAGATGAAAAGTACTTTAGATATTGATGTTACATCCTTTTATCAAACGCAGTTTAAGCGCTTGAAATGGGCGTTGAACGATCAAACAGAAAACGAATCGAAAAGCGCTCTAGAAGAGGAGTCCATAACGAGCAAAAGCGAAATAAGAGAAGCCATGGAGGATCACATCGAACATATAAGGGCTGCTCTTCCCGAAGGAAGTGTACTCAATGATTATGAAGTTGCCTTATCTTTTGATCCACAGACAGAGGAGAAACAAAAAGCGGAATTTACGACGATATTCAACGAATTCAATACAAGAGACGAATCTAATTAAAGATATTATGTAAGTTTGGGCGGGTTATGATTCATAAGAACTACATCCGGATTATCAAACTTGCATTTCCGGTTATTCTGGCTAATGCTTCCGTTCCCCTATTAGGATTGGCGGATACTGCGGCTATCGGACAAACCGGAGCCGCCGTAGACTTGGGTGCCATAGCTTTGGCATCATTAATTTTTAACTTTGTGTATTGGGGGTTTGGTTTTCTCCGGATGGGTACAACCGGTTTTATATCGCAAGCAGCCGGAGCGAATGATACAGATGAAATGCATGCCTTATTATTCCGGGCAGTATTATTAGGGGCAACAATCGGTCTAGTCCTTATCATACTTCAACGACTGATTGGCGAAACGGCCATCAGCTTACTAAAAGCAAGCGATGAAATTAAAACCCTTGTAAGAGACTACTTCTATATCCGTATCTGGGGAGCTCTGGCTACCTTAATTACCTTCACGTTATTAGGTACACTTATCGGAATGGGCTGGACAAAGCACTTGCTGTTCGTCCAATTATTTCTCAACGGACTTAATATCCTTCTCAATGTACTTTTTGTTGTGGGATATGATCTTGGCGTGCGCGGCATTGCGTTCGGTACGGTAATAGCCGAATGGTCTACATTATTTTTCGCGGCTTACCTACTCATCAAAAAGATGCAATTACGGAGTCTTTCCCACCGTTTGCAGCAATTGCGGTCTCGTGTCTTCGATAAAGAAAAACTTATTGCCTTGTTTAAAGTCAATGGCGATATCATGATTCGCACCTTGGCCCTGCTTAGCGGTTTTGCTTGGTTTGCCAATCAGGGAGCAGAGTTCGGCGATCAAGTTTTAGCCGCCAACCATGTCCTCTTGCAATTTGTGTCCCTCTCTGCCTTCTTTCTGGATGGCTATGCCCATGTCGCCGAAATGCTGACAGGCAAAGCATATGGAGCAAAAGATAAAGCCTATTTTATCGAGCAGGTTCGGCATTCCAGTATTTTAGCAGGTATTACCGCGTTAATCCTCGCGTGCAGCGTATACATGCTAAGCGATTTCCTCATTTCGCTGCTCACGAAAGATATGCAAGTTCAAGCAATAGCTTCTGCCCACAGTCTGTATGCTGCTATTTACATTGCATTATCTTTCGCCGCTTTCCAACTAGATGGCGTTTTCATCGGCGTAACAAAAAGTGTGGAAATGCGAAACGCAACACTGATGGCTTTGTTTATTTTCATCGGCTCGGCCATGTTGTTAACACCTCCCTATGGTAATGTGGGCCTATGGATTAGTTTTATTATTTATGTCGTTGCACGGGCCGTTATGTTAGGTATATACTATCCTAAAATATTACGGGGGATGGTAATTACTTAACAATTTTCTATATTTATAGGAATAAAAATGAAATATGTCTTCTATTCGATTATTATTTTTATTCATTGCGGTATATATCGGTAGCACAGGGTCTTCTATGGGGCAAGATACCGTGGTTTCTCTTGCGGATACAGCAGCAGAAATATCTTCCAAAGCGAACGATCTCCTCCAGATACGCGAACAACAAAAGCAAGATTCCCTCCAACGGAAGAAGCTCGAAACACAACTCATCTCCTTATCCACACAAGGGGACAACGAGCGGCAGCGTCTTTTACAAGAAATCAACATATTAAGAAGCCGGGATTCCATTCTGTATGCGAAGAGGAAACAAGCAGTAGACTCGCTGCGAACGTTAAACAAAGGTGTACCCGTCGTCCCATTTAAGGACACCCTATTTACGGTATATACGCAAGTCGGGAGTTACACCCCCCAGGAACGGGCTGCCGCCGTCGAAAACCGAATCCGCTCGCTTGCGGACAATTACAAATTTGACGTAGACTCCTTACGTCTGGAGCAGAACGAAACCAATTGGATCGTTTATTGGGAAGACCAGATGATTGCCAGCATAGGTGATGAGGATGCCATGTGGGCCGATCTTCAAACAGCGCAGTTGGCAAACACATATCTACAGAATATCAAAGATAGTATCGTCCAATATCGGGAAGATACCAGCCTGCAAAAAATAGCATTAGGTGTTGTCTTTGCCGTTATCATTATACTCGCCGTGGCACTCATTATTAGCGGCATCGGAAAGATGATAAAGTGGGTCAAAAAACGATTACTCTTATTACGAGGTAATCTTTTCCAAGGTTTCCGTATAAAGGGCTATGAGCTAGTTTCCGCCAAGCGGCAGATAAAGTTCATCTGGACGCTTCTCAACTTCGTGAAGTGGATACTTATCTTAACGTCGGTTTATCTCGCACTTCCGATATTGCTGAACCTGTTCCCAACAACGGAGGGCTATGCGCCTATCCTGTTAGGGTACTTTATCAAACCCATCAAAGATGTTGCCCAGGCTGTGGTCCGCTACCTACCTAATTTGATAACAATACTCGTTATTTGTATTATTTTTAGGTACCTATTGAAAATGCTCCGCTTCTTTGCCCAGGAAATACACAATGGAGCATTGAATTTCCCCGGATTTTATAAAGAGTGGGCATTGCCTACCTATCAGATTGTCCGCGTGTTACTATTCGCTTTCTTGCTGATTATTATCTTTCCGTACTTTCCGGGAGCCGACACCCCCATATTCAAAGGTGTTTCTGTCTTTATCGGTGTTCTTTTCACGTTCAGTTCAGCAGGCGCACTGGGCAATATCATAGCGGGTCTTCTATTAACCTATATGCGTTCGTTCTCTATTGGTGACCGCGTGAAGATTGGTGATGTTTCAGGCGACATTATTGAAAAAAGTTTATTGGTAACCCGTATTCGTACGATTAAGAATGAAGTCATTTCCGTTCCGAATTCGCAAGTCATGAATAGCCATACAATCAATTACAGTATGGATGTAGAGGCGAATCCGTTAATTGTGTACACACATATCACCATGGCTTATGAAATCCCCTGGCAGCAAGTACACGAGCTGGCAAAAAAAGCATGTGAACAAGTAGATTTATTGGAGAAGACCCCC
This sequence comes from Sphingobacterium micropteri, assembly GCF_014692515.1. Lineage (GTDB taxonomy): Bacteria > Bacteroidota > Bacteroidia > Sphingobacteriales > Sphingobacteriaceae > Sphingobacterium > Sphingobacterium micropteri. The sequence goes on from NZ_JACOIK010000008.1 coordinate 189,603, forward strand.
GCACCTTTTATTCTACAAACAAGCCTTGACGATTTTTATGTCACCTATCAAATCAATGCGTATACACGGAACCCTCATAAACAGGCGGCTATCTATTCTGAATTACACAAACACGTCCTGGATGTATTTCATGCGGCTGGAATAGAACTTTTGTCTCCACATTTTCGTGCCGTACGTGATGGCTCGGAACTCGATATGCCGACAGCATTTAAGAAAGATAAAGACATTCCAAAACAATAAGGTATTACATAAGGATTACCATATTTCCTGACGAAGTCAGTAATTTTGTGGTATGAAGAAGATTAAACTTTCGGCTTTGGATCTAGCGACTGTCTGCAAATGGCAAAACGCACAACAAGCTATTGCTAGAAGTGTCGAAGCGGCTCAATATGTTGAGGAATTAGGATACGAACGGATATGGTTCGCAGAGCATCATAATATGGAGCATATTGCCAGTTCGGCAACAGCTGTTTTGATTGGCCATGTCGCGGGTAAGACTAATCATATACGGATTGGATCGGGAGGAATTATGTTACCCAACCACTCTCCTTTGGTTGTTACCGAACAATTTGGCACTTTAGAGACATTATACCCTGGCAGGATCGATTTGGGACTGGGCCGTGCTCCCGGTACCGATCAGGTAACAGCCATGGCACTCCGTCGAAACAACCTGAATACCGCATTCTACTTCAAGGATGATGTACAGGCTCTCCAACACTATTTTGAAAACGATGATCCATCGGAGAAAGTACGTGCCTTCCCCGGTGAGGGATTGGATATCCCCATTTATATTCTAGGTTCCAGTACCGACTCCGCGCATTTGGCTGCTGAGTTAGGGCTACCTTATGCTTTCGCCGCACATTTCGCACCCGCCATGCTCGCCCAGGCAGCGGAGATTTACAGAAGGGAGTTCAAACCTTCCAGCCATCTGAAAGAACCTTATTTTATTGTCTGCGTCAATATTATAGGCGCTAACACAACAGAAGAAGCAGATTTCCTTTCCAGCAGCTTACATAATATGTTTGCCGGTATTATCACAAACCATCGGCGACCGCTATCTCCTCCTACAGAACAGACAATATACCACGGCATCCCCGAAATTGAGAGAGCCGTCCATAGCATGACCGCATGTACTTTCACAGGCGATAAGGAAACGATTAAACAAGATGTCTATGATTTTGTCGACCGGTATCAAGTTGATGAAATCATGACAACAAATTATGTTTATGACAATCAGAAACGACTAGAATCGTTTCGTATCATTAAAGAGGCGTTAATATAGAGATACGTTCAGTTCAAAAGCAAAAACGATTTTGCTTTGCTTGAAAAAAACGGTATGTTGGACCATATGGAAAAAAAGACTTTAGCTATCATTGGTTGTGGCAAATTGGCCACACTTATTGCGGATGCGTATAACGCCAATCTACTTCCGGAATACGAATTGGTTGCTGCGTATTCCCGAAGCATGGAAAAAGCGCAACACATTGCCGACAAGGTAAATGCCAAGGATTCCAGATCATCCTGTGTACCTTGTGCGTCGATTCAAGAGGTTTTAATGATGAAACCCAACTATATTATCGAAACCGCTTCACCGAATGCCCTAAAGGAGTTTGCGCTTGATGCTTTAAAAAATGGCTCTTCCATCGTGACACTCTCGATGGGCGCTTTTGCAGACCAAATATTTTATGAGGAGGTCGCTAAAACAGCTAAAGAACATGGTACGAAAGTACATATTGCTTCTGGGGCTATCGGCGGACTGGATGTATTACGGACAGTTTCCTTAATGGGTAAATGTGAAGCTTCTTTTCAAACCGAAAAAAGCCCTAACTCGCTTAGAAAATATGCGCTCTATCAAGAATCCTTACAACACGAGAAAAAAAAGGTATTCGAAGGGAACGCCATCGAGGCGATTTCACTTTTTCCTACCAGCGTCAACGTATCTGTCGCCGCATCAATTGCATCCGTAGGCCCTGAAAACATGCGTGTCTCGATAACCTCTACGCCTGATTTTGTGGGCGATAACCACCGCATAGAGATCAAAAATGAACAAGTCCATGCGGTGGTCGATGTATACAGTGCTACGGCGCAGATTGCCGGTTGGAGCATTGTCAATACCCTACGAAATATTGTTTCGCCTATTGTGTTTTAAGATAGGTTTCGATATTGGCCAGTACTTTCTCGCTCAGGCGTACAAACGCCTGGCGGGTACGGCCTACCGACACCCCCATGCAGTTCACATGCGGGTGCGTCAGAAATTTCTCATTCCCTAAAGCGATCAAGGTATCGCAATAGCAACGATTATCTCCTGCGATCCATTTCTCAAAAGGTTCTTCATCCCAAGCGGGCGAAAGTCCGGTATTAAACAATATCTTCCGATCGCCCATGGCCTCAAATTCCTCCTTGTGCAGCAAAACTACACCACGGTTTAAGCAGGTGATGATTACTTCATTTTCTTCTACCAATTCGCGAACCGGTAAATACCGATAACCTTTTTGCTTGGCATCCTCTTTTTCCGAGCGTGCGAAATACGAAATTTCTGCACCAAAGAACCGGAGTGCATCCGCTATCATCCCCCCGGACTTGCCTAAGCCGACGATCCCGACTTTTGTGCCGGTGATTTCTCGCGGCACACCGTCCCAAGGAGCACGGCGCGTGCCATCGTTCTCCGTACCAAAACCGTGTAAACAACGCACCAGCTCACTCACCACATATTCTACCACACCTTCGTCGCCGTAATCCCGAACACCTAACACCGTGATACCTTTGGAATTCGCATACCGGATATCCACATTGGCACTTTCCGGGGTGTACAGCGAGCAGCACATACCAATATATTTTACGTTAGGGCATTTCACCAACGCATCCTCCCCCAAACGAGAAATATAACTGATTAAAACAGCATCCGCGTCGCCAATCCGTAAAGCCATCTCTTCTGCAGATTGTGGACTATTTGGATAAAAGACCACTTCCTCCGCATAGTCGAATAATGCCTTTTCAGCCGAAGGAATTAAGTTTAGTGGTTCAACGGCAACTAATTTTTTAAACATATGTAATATATCTTTAATATGCTTTCGCAAATAATACACGCTTACCAGATGGCTTACCCGTGAAGATACAAACGCCCGCTTCTTCCTTCGCATCCAAAGGGATACAACGAATAGTTGCTTTCGTTTCGTCTTTTACACGTTTCTCGGTCTCTACGGTTCCATCCCAATGACAGGAAATAAAGCCGCCCTTGTTTTCCAGTACATCTTTAAATTCTTCATAAGAATTCACTTCCGTAATATGTTCGCTACGGAAAGACAACGCTTTATGGTAGATATTCTCCTGGATAATACCCAATAGATTTTCGATGGTCACGGCCAGCCCTTCCTGTGATACCGTTTCTTTTGTTTGTGTATCGCGCCGTGCCAATTCCACGGTGCCATTTTGCATATCACGCGCACCAACAGCCACACGTAACGGCACACCTTTCATTTCCCACTCTGCAAATTTAAAACCCGGACGTTGCGTATCTCTATCGTCATATTTTATCGATATATCCATGTCCCGCAATTCGCTTGTTAGCTTATTAACAAAACCATCGATGTTCGCCTTTTCTTCTTCTGTTTTGTAAATAGGAACGATAACCACCTGAATAGGAGCTAATTTTGGTGGCAACACAAGCCCTTGATCATCGGAGTGTGCCATAATCAATGCGCCCATCAAGCGAGTAGATACACCCCAAGAAGTTGCCCACACATGCTCCAATTTTCCTTCTTTCGATGTAAATTTCACATCAAAAGCTTTTGCAAAATTTTGGCCTAGGAAATGCGAAGTACCCGCCTGCAATGCCTTGCCATCTTGCATAAGTGCTTCTATACAATACGTCTCCAATGCTCCGGCAAAGCGTTCGTTTTCTGTTTTTACGCCTCGAATGACAGGAACAGCAAGTGTCTGTTCGGCAAAATCTGCATATACCTCCAACATTCGTTCTGCTTCTTCAATAGCCTCTTCACGCGTGGCATGCGCCGTATGTCCTTCCTGCCATAAGAATTCGGCGGTACGTAAAAATAAACGGGTGCGCATTTCCCATCGTACTACATTCGCCCATTGATTTACTAAAATAGGCAAGTCACGGTAGGACTCAATCCAACCTTTATACGTATTCCAAATAATGGTTTCCGACGTAGGGCGTACAATAAGCTCTTCTTCCAATTTTGCCGTTTCATCCACAACGATATTTCCTTCACCATCATTTTTCAATCGATAGTGTGTTACGACGGCGCATTCCGTTGCAAATCCCTCCACATGCGATGCTTCTTTAGAGAAAAAGGACTTGGGGATAAATAAGGGGAAATAAGCATTCGAATGTCCGGTATCTTTGAATTTCTTGTCTAATATCGCTTGCATACGCTCCCAAATAGCGTATCCGTAAGGCTTGATAACCATACAACCGCGAACCGCCGAATGTTCTGCCAAATCGGCCTTGACGACTAAGTCGTTATACCATTGTGAGTAATCTTCACTACGACTTGTTATTCCTTTTCCCATTATTTATTTCAATTATTATTTCTGTAACAATTATTGTAATTTGCTCGTATTATTATGAAAAAACTTGGGGTAGCCCTAAGTTTTATTTATATTTTTGGAAACGGATTAAACCCCCGTCTAAAAAACGGGTCTAAGATAATAAATAAAGACTGTATTAGCGAAGTTTAACAGTAGAGGATATTATATCATGAAAACAAATAGATTATTATTCGGTAGTTTGACACTTGCAGCCATTTTTGCGCTGAGCTCGTGTTCAACAAGTAGGCAGATCGCCCACCGAGACGATGTGTATAATAATCAATCCCAAGCTCCCCAAGATTACCTGAGTCCGGATTATTATTATACTGATGGCGAAGTACAGGAGGAGCAATATGTCCAAAATGACTATTATGCTGATGAATACGCCGACGAAGAATACGTAGAAGGATTTGAATATGACAATAATCTGGAATATGCGAACCGCATTAACCGTTTCTATTACGGTGCACCCGGCATGCCTTATTTCGACCCTTGGTTTGACCCTTGGTATGGATACGGAGGAGGTTTTGGCCTAGGATGGTCTAGCTGGGGTTGGGGATCAGGTTGGTCTCTAGGATTCGGATGGGGTCGTCCCTCCTTTGGTTTTGGCTGGGGATGGGGAAGTCCTTATTACGGATACGGTAATTGGGGCTGGGGTGGATACCCTTATGCCGGCTGGGGCTATAACGCCTGGGGACACCCTGGATACGGATATGGAAACCATTATTATGGTGGAAATCGTTATTATGGTGGAAACCGATATAGTGTACGGCCAGCCAATGCACCTACCCGTGTTGCCGCTCGCAGTGGATACAATACACGTGTAGGGAATACGACACGTGTTTCCAACTCACGCGTGGCTCGGGATAGAAACGGTCGTATTGTGACCGGACGCACAACCCGCGCTACAGCAAATGGTACACGCACTACACGTGCTTCGGGAAATACAAGCCGCGTACGGACAGAGAACGGAAATGTTACTAGAAATCCTGCTAATAGACCTTCAAACTCTTCCCGTGTCGGTACACGTACACGTGGTGCAACGACTAACAGAGAAGCGGTAGGAAACAGATCGAGAACAACCACTCGCCCAACAACGGGTACGAGTAACACATCGCGTTCAAGGACAACCACCCGTCCGACCACGCAAAGTACTAGACCGACTACTACCCAACCGTCCAGACCGGCTACGCGAAGCACACCTTCGTATTCGCCTTCGAGAGGTTCCTCTGGTGGCTCCATGTCGAGCGGTGGTGGATCGTCAAGAAGCTCGGGTGGTGGCGGAGGCAGCTCCCGTGGGGGAAGAACAAGATAATTTTCTCTAACAGATATAATTGACATGATGTAGAGGCGCAAAACTTGCGTCTCTACTATTTAAAACAAACTATGCATATAAAAAACATACTACTTACATCTTTATTACTTTCCGGAATAGGTTTTTCCGCTCATAGCCAATCTGTAGGCAACGGGTTAATATTTTCGCAAGAAACCAATGGTGGTACCGCGCGATTCAAAGGATTAGGGAATGCAAAAACAGCATTAGGCGGTGATATCAGTTCCATTACCGGAAATCCTGCTGGATTAGGTTTTTTTGGTCAATCTGATATATCCGTAACGTTCAATTACGACAATGCTGCGAACAAAGGCAATTACTTTGGAAATAGCGTCAGCAAGAATAAAGGCAGATTTGGTGTGGATCATGCCGGCGTCGTTTTTCACCTTCCAAAAAATGAAGGTTATTATGGATGGCAAAATTTCAATATAGGGATAAGCTATGAAAATACCAATAGATTTTCTAATCATGTGCGTTATGAGGGGGTAAATCCCGACAATACCATCATTAGTGCTTATACGGATGATATAGCACAATTTGGAGATCAAGCACTTACCAACAGTTTATCCGGCATGAGACTTATTGAAAGGTTTGCCGATACCGATAAAGGTTATTTCCCGATCACCAACGAGGTTGGGAATAAAGATCAGATCAGTGATATATTGACGACCGGCAACAGTTTCAAGACATCCTTGGCATTTGGCGGTAACTACAACAACGTCTTTTATATTGGCGGTAACATCAGCTTTACTTCTTTTATACACGAAAACTCGGCACAGTTCTCCGAATACGGTTGGACGAAAGATGCCGCTGCAGTAGCCGCGGATAATCCCGGATCCAATTTTATCGATCCAACTCATCCGAATTACGATTTTTTGAAGGCTAATTACGAGATGCTGGACGATTACTACCAACGTTCCGAAGGCACTGGAATCGACTTCAAAATTGGTGCTATTTATAAACCTACGGTCGATTGGAACATCGGAGCCACCATTACCTCTCCTACTTGGTATACCGTTGATCAATATACGGAAAGTTATATCGGCGTGGATTATTACGATAACGAGAATGCAGAGGAAGCTTTTGATTATGGTGAAACGGAGTTTAGAGACGATTTTAGCTATCGCTTGGTTACACCTTGGAAATTTGGCCTTGGCGTATCTAAATTTTTCGGCCGCGGATTGATCTCGGCAGATGCCGAATACGTTAACTACGGTAGTATTAAAATTCGGGACACCAGAGGGCCAAATTCATCAGAAGATGCGCTTTGGGACCAAGATTTTAAAGATGCTTACCAAGGAGCCGTTAATCTACGTTTAGGCGGTGAATATTTAATTACCAATACCGTCAGCGGACGCGCAGGTGTCAATTATTTCGGTAACCCTTATAAGAACGCTGATAATAAACAGTATAGCGGTAGCTTGGGTTTAGGCACGAAACTTACAAACACCCTTTATCTTGATCTAGCAGTTGTTCACCTTATTAATGATTATAAAGTAAGTCCGTATCTTCTTAATGAAGAATTTTGGAACAGCACTAGTCCAGTTGCAGACATCAAACATCAGCGTACAAATGTAGTGTTGACATTGGGGGCTAAGTTTTAACTTATTTACATATGAAACCCAAAACCGTCATATTCAGCATCATCACCGCATTTGTGCTGATTATTCTCTTTAATAACAAAGAAGAAGCAAGCTTTTGGTTTTTTGGCGAAATACGCACCTCAAAATTATTGATTTTGGGTGTATTCTTTATTTTGGGAGTTATTACTGGTGGGATTGTATTCCGTCGAAAAAAGAGTCATCCGAAAGAGTATAGCATTAATAATACAACCACAGTAGATAATCCGGAAATACAAAACCCATCTCCTTACACTAATTTATCAGAGGAGGATCGGAAGTTTTTGGATCGTGATTAAATTTTGTAACTCGTGATTTGCGAGGGTCTGTTAAAATATACTACATTTACTTTAACAGACCCTTGCATATACTACTGATTAATGCAGGCCCTTCATAGATAAACCCGGTATACACCTGGACCAAGCTGGCTCCTGCTTCCAGTTTCTCAATAGCATCTTCCGCCGAATGAATCCCGCCTACTCCTATTATCGGGAATGAACGATTGGAGCGTTCGGCTAAGTATCGAATAACCTCGGTAGAGCGATTTGTGAGCGGTTTCCCACTGACCCCTCCTGCTTCCTTCACTAAAGATGGATCACTATACAATCCTTCTCTTGAAATAGTCGTATTCGTCGCGATAACACCGGCTATTTTTGTTTCTGTCACGATTTCCACAATATCATCCAATTGGGAATCTGTTAAATCTGGAGCAATTTTAAGTAAAATCGGTCGCTGGATATATTTGGTATGGTTCAAATCTTGAAGTGTATTCAAGATTTTCTTTAAAGGCTCTTTTTCCTGCAAATCCCGTAAACCCGGTGTATTAGGCGAACTCACATTCACCACAAAATAATCTACATATTCAAAAAGCGCATTGAAACAATAAGTATAATCGTTTACAGCTTCCTCATTGGGTGTCGTCTTATTCTTGCCGATATTTCCTCCAACAATCAACTTATTCCGGTCTTTCAGCCGTTTCAAACGACCTGCAGCCACATCAGCACCCTGATTGTTGAATCCCATGCGATTTATTAAAGCCTCATCGTCCACCAACCGAAACATCCGTGGTTTATCGTTTCCCGGCTGTGGACGCGGGGTTACGGTCCCGATTTCGATAAAACCAAAACCCAAACCTGCCATCTCTTCGATATACTCCGCATTTTTATCAAACCCAGCGGCAAGCCCTATCGGATTTTTAAATTTCAATCCGAATACTTCACGCTCCAAACGAGGATCATCCACCGTATAAAGTGACTTAAGCAATGACTTCGCACCCCAAATTTTAGTAAATGTGCGCAACCCTCCCGTCACCCTATGGTGTGCAGTTTCAGGGTCCATCGTGAAGAATATAGGTTTAACGATTTTATACATATCTGCAAAGGTAGCCAAAGAAGCAGAAATATTCATTACTTTTGCAGCAAATGATATCAATTAATAATTTAACATTCGAGATTGGCTCACGTGCACTATATGACGACGCCAACTGGCATATAAAACCCGGAGACAAAGCGGGATTAATCGGTGCAAACGGGGCTGGGAAGTCCACGTTGCTGAAATTAATCGTAGGTGATTATGCCCCGACTTCAGGCACTATTTCCATGGCGAAGGACTTAAAGATTGGTTATCTTAACCAAGATTTGTTGTCCTATCATTCCGATAAAAGTATCCTGCACGTTGCTATGGAAGCTTTCGAACGGCAAAACCAATTGCATTCAGAGATTGAAGTATTGCTTAAAAAACTGGAAACCGACTATTCGGACGAGATACTAAATAAACTGAGCGATAGACAGATGGAGTTCGAAGCGCTCGACGGTTATAACATCGAGTTTCGTGCACACGAAATCCTCGCCGGACTGGGGTTTTCGGAGGAAGAGCAACAGCGTCCCTTAGCGACGTTTTCGGGTGGTTGGCGTATGCGTGTTATGCTCGCGCGTATCCTCCTACAAACACCAGATATTCTGTTATTGGATGAGCCGACTAACCACTTGGATTTACCGTCTATTAAATGGCTGGAGAATTATCTACAGGCGTTCGAGGGTGCTATCGTCATTGTTTCGCACGACCGCTATTTTCTCGACCGGATCATCAATAAAACGGTGGAATCCCGCAAAGGAAAACTGACAGTCTATGCCGGAAATTATTCTTTTTATCTGGAGGAGAAATCCTTACGTGAGGAAATCCAAGGCAATCAGTTCAAGAATCAGCAAGCGAAGATTAAGCAGGAAGAACGGCTAATAGAGCGTTTCCGAGCGAAGGCGAGCAAAGCCAAAATGGTACAATCCCGTATTAAAGCACTCGATCGTATGGAAAAGGTGGATGCTGTGGATGATGATAACCCCGAGGTGAATTTCAGCTTTAAATTCTCCAAACCTTCGGGACGCCATGTTGTTACGGTGGAAAATGTTTCTAAATCATATCCTAATCTGGAAATTCTACGTGATACAAGTGCCATTATCGAAAAAGGAGATAAAATAGCGCTCATCGGTGCAAACGGTAAAGGTAAATCGACCTTGCTTCGCATTGTGGCCGATGCGGATAACGAATATGAAGGCAAGAGCATCAAGGGACATAATGTGTCCCAAACATTCTTTGCGCAGCATCAATTAGAAGCGTTGCATCTCGAAAACACCATTATACAGGAGCTGGTCAACTTTGCTCCCAAACATACCGAAACCGAATTACGCTCCATCTTAGGTTGCTTCTTGTTCACCGGTGATGATGTCTTTAAGAAAATCAAGGTGCTGTCGGGTGGCGAGAAATCGCGCGTCGCGTTAGCGAAGGCATTGACAGCCGATGCAAATTTTCTTGTACTCGATGAACCGACCAACCACTTGGATATGGCCTCTGTTAATATCCTTATCCAAGCTTTACAGCAGTACGAGGGCACATTCATCGTTGTTTCGCACGACCGTTATTTCTTAGATCATGTTGCTAATAAAATTTGGTTTATCGAAGACAAAGAAATTAAAGAATATCCAGGCACCTATGCGGAATATGAAGAATGGAGTGCAAAGCGTGTGGTAAAGAAAGAGCCTCAGGGAGAAAAGAAAGTCGTGAAAGAGAAAGAGCAGCCTAAAAAAGAAAAGACTCCCCCATCGGAAGACAAGAACAGGCTCATCCAACGTAAAAACAAGGAGTTGGCAACGCTTGAACAACAAATAGAGGAAAGCGAGAAATCCGTGAAGGAGCTTGAAGCACATTTAGCAAAAGAAGAAGTTTATTCGGATGCACCAAAGCTTCAAGAAGCCACCCGGACGTATAATTCTGCCAAAGCTTCTTTTCAGCAGCTCCAACAAGATTGGGAAAAGCTAGCCGAAGAGATCATGGAACTTGAGGGATAAATTTGTACTTTTTTCCCGTAAAAAAGTACGCAAAAACCTCGTCACTTCGGATATTTGACATCGAGGATAGTACAAAAAATGGACTTCTACAGTTGTCAAATTTCCGGATGTGACCCTTTTAAGGGAAAGGGAGGGACAGTTTATGGTTATTTAACTTAGGTGGTAACGTTGGTTTTTAAATTCCATCGAGGTATAATAGCTATATTTCTCTGTATCCAGCGGATAGTCCCAGCATCCCATGCGGTGGTACATCTCTCCACCAAAGCCTTTCTTGAAACGATAAAGTCCGTACATCGGATGCGATGGATCGGGGTTTGGTGCTGTTCCAAAAAAATCATATTCTGTACACCCCCGTTCCTTTGCCATTTCCATCGCACGCCACTGCAGTGCATAAGTAGCCATATAATTTCGGTTTTCTGAAGCCGAAGCTCCGTAGAGATACGTTCCCCGATTGGCCGAGATTACCAAAAACATCGCCGCTAGCGGCTTGTCTTCGATTTCGGCAACCAATAAATACACATCTGCGGGTGAAGAAGTATCGTTTGCCCGGGCTGAAAGTACAATCCGGAAGTACTGAATATCATGCAAAAAGAAATTATTTCGGGTAGCCGTCTGACGGTATAAATCATACCAAATCTCCAGACTTTCAATTCCCAACGAACGCACATTTACACCTTTCCGCTGTGATAGGTTGATATTATATCGTGTTTTGGGTTTCATACTTCCGAACAGCATATCCGTATCCTTCCGTAGATCTATGAACATGGTATTAGAAGGAAGAATATCGGTATTAGCCTTTCTCAACCGCCAATTGGTCGTGCTGTAATTGAGTCGAATCTCCTGTATACTTTTCTCGGGTACACCGAGCCAATTGCCATGCAGATCATAGCAATTTTCGTCCTTTGCCCAAAGTGATTGCCAAGGTAAATCATACCTGATCATAATGCACTTAGGCGGCAGAAACGTCCGTAAACTTTCGGACAGCTGTTCCAAGAAATAACCTTGATTTTCCTCCGATGGTTCTACTTCGGGACCATAAGGCACATAAGCAATACTATGCTCCTTATCGATCGGTTGGATAACAATCAATAAATCACCTATAAAATAAGCGTCACTTTTGCTATGCGTATATAAATCAGATTGTTTCGTTCTGAAATTGAACGCTCTGGTACGCAATCCCTGTAAGTTTTTCACTTCTGACCAATAGGCCGTTTGTTGGATAATGGATGTCTTATAAACTTGTTTAATTTCCTTATCTTCTAATTCCGCGATCATATATAAAAATTATAGTCATGATTTCAAAACCCAAAAGCTGCGAACATAGCCAAAATGTTTGGATTAAACAGCTCTTATTTGTCACTACCGTGTTATATATTGCCGATAAAAGTATGTCCCTTATCTAAATGTAACATTATTTATTACATTTAGATATTTATTATTATCTTTGTCTCCATGAACAATACAAGGTTTGCAACAGTGATACATATATTGACACTTTTGGGTAAAACGCCTGAACAGTGGCTGAGCTCAGATTGGATTGCAGGTAGCATCCATATCAATCCGGTAATTGTTCGTAAAGAACTCGGTTTTTTACAGGACCAAGGTTGGGTCATCAGCAAAAAGGGTAAAGAAGGTGGGTCTATGTTGGGGGTTCCAACCCATAAAATAAGTTTGGCCGCTATTTACAAAGCTGTCAAAAACACCAGCGTATTAGGCAAAAAAAATCAAACTCCCAATCCAAAATGCCCCGTAGGAAAACATATCAACAAAAAATTGGATCAACTTTTTGCCGAAACGGATGAGATGGTGTCTAATGCACTTTCTCACAAAACGCTTAAAAATTTTGTAGAGCAATTTGAATAATTTTTTTGACCCTTAATGTAACAAAGTTTATTACAAATAAATATTAATAATATGACAAAAATAGGAATCACCGGAGCTACTGGACAACTGGGTCGTTTGGTAGTAGAAAAATTAAAACAACGTGTAGATGCGGATAATTTAATAGCGCTTGTACGCGCGCCTGAAAAAGCGGCGGATTTAGGTATCGCGACCACCGCGTTTGATTACAACAAACCTGAAACCTTAATTGAAGGACTTCAGGGGATTGACCATCTTTTGCTCATTTCTGGAAATGAGGTTGGGCAGCGCAAGGCACAACATCAAAACGTTATCGATGCCGCACGCCAAGCGGGTGTTCGATGGATTGTTTATACAAGTCTCCTTCGTGCAGACTCGTCCTCTTTGAGCTTAGCACCCGAACATCTCGAAACCGAAGAACTACTCAAAGCTTCCGGCATTCCCTACACCATCTTAAGAAACGGTTGGTATACGGAAAACTATACTGCCTCCATTCCAGGTGCTTTGGGTGCCGGTGGGTTTGTAGGAAGTGCAGGCGATGGCAAGATTTCATCTGCTTCACGCGCCGATTACGCTGAAGCGGCGGCAACCGTGCTGAGCAGTGAAGATCACGTTGGAAAAGTCTACGAATTAGCAGGAGACGATGCGTATACCTTAAAAGACTTAGCGGCTGAAATTTCTCGACAGACTGGGAAAGACATCCCTTACAATAACCTTTCCGAATCGGAATATGCCGGTGTGCTAGCGTCGTTAGGTTTACCTGAACCACTTGCACAAGCTATTGCGAGTTGGGATGTAGGCGCCTCCAAAGGTGATCTATTCGACGATAAGAAGGTTTTATCCCATTTAATCGGACGGTCCACAACACCGTTAGCTGAATCTGTTAAAGAAGTGTTGGCTTAGCATAATGAATCAAGGCAGGCTTATTGGTTTCTTTTATGTCATAAGTCTGCCTTATCATATTAAATATCCACGAGTTAACATTCAGTTAATATTGATTTCTTATGTTTGCTCTATGGAAAATATAAAATACAATGTCCCAGTTGTGTTGCACCATACCAGTGATGATTCACACAACTTCAAACCATTACCTATTCCTACGGGCGAATATCCATATCGCTTGAACATAGAAAAGATCATTGGGGAAGCGACAAACGGAATACAAGACCGCATGTTTTTTCATATGGTCGGTGACACAGGCAGTGTCCGTCATTCTGATTTTCAGGCAACGGTTGCCCATACGCTAGCCCAACAAATTGAAGGCCATCCGGATGCATCGCCTACTTTCTTTTTCCATTTGGGTGATATCGTTTATAATCATGGTGAAGCACACGAATATCCGGTACAATTTCTAAAGCCTTATAATCAATACCCAGCTCCTATCTTTGCTATTGCGGGTAACCACGATGGCGATATCAATCCGAACGCATCCAGTCCGTATCAAAGTCTCGACGCCTTCATGGATGTCTTCTGTGATACACACAGCCGACCGGTAAGTTATGGTTCGGGCGCCAATAGGAAGAGTATGGTACAGCCCAATGTATATTGGATATTGGAAACACCGCTTGCACGTTTTATAGGTCTGTATGCCAACGTCACCAAGCATGGTATCATTACCGATGAGCAACGCGAATGGTTTATAGAAGAATTACGAGATGCCGCCATACAGCGAGATGAGCAGGCTATTATCGTATGTATACATCACGCTCCATACTCGGCAGATACAAACCACGGATCGAGTATCGCTATGATTGATTTTCTCGAAAGTGCATTTGCCGAAGCTTCCGTGATACCCGATGCCGTATTCAGCGGTCATGTGCACAATTACCAACGTTTTCATAAAACATACCCAGATGGTATTACGGTGCCTTACATTGTAGCCGGTGCGGGAGGATACGCTGACCTCCACACGATAGCCTCTCACGACTCCGCTATAGTAACACCATTGCAAACGTTCGACAATGACGTTCGATTAGTTTCTTATTGCGATGACCGTTTTGGCTTTCTCAAAATGGGCGTTGTCAAAACGGATGAAGGTCTGAAACTGACGGGAGCATATTATACGTTAACCCAACCGGATGATATGGAAGCCAAGTTATACGATCGTTTTGAGATTCCGTTGCAACGGCAAATATTCTACGAAGTGTAGAATTATCAATATTATCCAAAAACTTTCCCGATAACGTTACCGATTGCGGCGAAATCATCGAGATTATTGACGGCTCTCCTTTCGATCGGGTTTTCTCGTGCTTCCGAATACGGATAAATCAAGATATAATTATTGTGAAGTAAATTATTATTTAAAAATTCCGGTACCGCATGCATTGGAGAAGTATAAGAGAATCGATTTCTATCAGCCATGAGCACAATTAACCCTTGATCCGTCTCCAGTCCAAGCAATACGCTCTCCGCTTCGTTCCAAGACTCCATTTCTTGCAGTTCGGCTTCGATTGCTGATTTCTTTAAAACACGTTCGAGAACGCCCAGCATCCGCTTGTTAGTGTGAAATGTCATCGTAGCGCCCGAATTACGCGCAATGTTCCAGATTTTTAACAGTGCGTGAAAAAATCCTGGTTCCTCCTCGGCATCGCGCGGAATAATAACGACATAGTTTTTCACCGTCGATATCGGCTGGACGGCGCGGTATATCAATAAATTCACATGCTCGTTTGTCAGGTAACCATTATAAAGATTGTAAATAAACGACGCAGAAAATCCTTTTTCACGTTCCAAACCGATGATTAAATCGGTGATATTTTTCTCTTTAATGACATTATTAACACCAGATACAACCTGTTCATCATGCCGGGTGATAGGTGTAATAACGACATCGGTGGCAGCGCCCATTTTTACTGCCGCATCTAAAATACGTTCTGCATTTTTGGCCGACGATTCATTTTTGTCCTCATTGATAATATTTAGCGCAAATATTCCCTCTTTATTTGACGCTGTTTTAACCAGCAGTCCAAGGTTGACCATTTTCTCGGTCATCTGCTCATTATTGATCGGCAGTAGAATCCGTTCCCTTTCGACACCTTTACCCGTCACCGTGTTGTCCTTATCCACATCCGCTATTTTCTGTCCGCTCGACATCGATACGAATGACGATATGGTACAAGACACTAAAATGAGTAAAATACTTCCATTTAATACATGGTCATTTAATAATCTGATTGGCTCGCCGTCCGCAGTTTCGCCGATGATAATCGTATAACCGACCATTACAGAAGCTAATGTTGCCGCAGCAGATGCTGCACTCATGCCAAAGATTAACCGTCCTTCGTTGGCCGTAAGCTTAAAAGTCCGTTGCGTCAGATATGCTGCCATATACTTCCCGCCTATCGATGCCACAAGCATAATTGCCGCTACCCCAAGCGTTTCCCAATCGTTTATAAAAGCCTTAAAATCAATCAGCATACCCACGCTGATCAGAAAAAACGGAATAAATATGGCATTACCTACAAACTCTACCCGATTCATCAATGAAGAAGTATGTGGGATGAGCCTATTGAGTGCCAAACCCGCAAAGAAAGCTCCTATAATTGCCTCTATTCCCGCTATCTCGGCAAGAAGTGCCCCCATATATATCATCACAACTACGAAGATATACTGGGAAATCTTATCCTCCACGCGCTTGAAAAACCATCTTGCAATGATCGGAAACAACATTAATACGATGGCCGAAAACAACACCATAGAAACTCCAAGTCTCACCCAAAATTCCGTACCTGCCTCTCCTTGGGACATACCGACAATGACAGCAAGCACCAAAAGTGAAAGTACATCGGTTATCATCGTTCCACCAACGGTAATATTCACGGATAAGTTTTTCGCAATCCCCATACCGCTGATCAGTGGGTATGCAATAAGGGTGTGCGACGAGAACAAACTAGCGAATAAAATGGATGTTGGAATGGAGAATTGCAACACATAGAAGCCCCCTATAAATCCCAGAGCAAAAGGAAATATAAAGGTGTATAATGCAAATGTCAAACTCTTCCATTTATTCCGTTTGAAATCCCCCATATCTATTTCCAATCCCGCCAAGAACATAATATAAAGCAGACCTGTCGTCCCTATTACAATAACACTGCTGTCTCGTTCCAGCACATGAAAACCATTAGGCCCAATTAAGGCTCCAGCGATAATTAACCCCAATATGTGTGGAACTTTAATTTTGTTCAACAAGAGGGGAATAAACAGGATAATAACCAATTCAATCAGAAATTTGATTAGCGGGTCTGTAATCGGAAGTGTTATTGGGTGTATAGCAAGCATCATATATCGTTATTTTGCTCTCGGTGTTAATTCTACTGAAAATACAGTCTCACAATTATTTTTACCTGTTAAGACCAGTATACCTCTCATCACACCGGGTTTTATATCATCGAGCTTGGCCCGTCTGGTTACCCGCGATCTACTCACGTTGGTATCGGCTAATACATTCAGCGTAATTTCGTTGCCGCTATGTTGTCCTTTAAATATGCGAATATGTTCGTCGTTGTTGACAACTTGAACATAAGATCCAATGGAATCTGAATAAAATCGCCAGACCTCGTGACGTTGATCCCCAACAACATAGTTTACACAACGTGAAGTACGGCACACCATCCGACTATTCCATTCGCCCACTATGCTATCTGGCCAAGATTCATACGTGGAGATGGTATCTCCCTCCAATTGAGTTAATTTGCTACCCCGCAGACTATCCCTCATCTTTAACAACATGCGATAGTCTTCTTCTATCAATGCAATACGCTCTTCCCGCTGTTCAAGCGTTCTTTCACGATCGTCAAGCGTCTGATTCTTGCCATCTTGCCCACAACTTATCAGCAATATCATCACCAGATATATTGTATAAAAGCGTACTATCATGCTTATTTTTTTATTCATAAATATACTATAACGCATACCCTAACAAAACCGCTACCATGTAGTTTTGTTTACAGAAATTTTCAAAAACTACTTTTATGAAAATTCCAACTATCCGTTCGACGTTGTACCATTCCCACACAGAAAGGTTACCATAAAAAAGTACAACTAGCTATTGGAATTTCGCTTTTTTTTATACATTTGCTCCGCAATATGCGAAAAAGGACTAAACAATATATTGCCGTCGCGCTGCTTCTTATGCTACAGATTGTAGGGAGCTTTGATTTATACGCGGCAATACATTATCCTTGCTACTCTTCCAGCGACCAGCAAACGACTTTACTTCACAAAACAAACACGACCGTTTCATTCGATCGTACGCCTGTAGCATTTCACAAAAACCTCTCCGAGGTTTTGGAAAACAGTGATTCTAGTTTGGTTGATTTTCCTTTTTCAGTAGCAGCCTTTACCACCCTACTTGTCCAGTTTTTATACTATATCGTATTACCAGAAGACCGGTCACTGGTTTACGGCTTTGTTCCACCCCAAGGGGTAGATTCAGCTGGCCGATACCTTCTTTTTTCCAACTTTAGAATTTAGGATCAAGCTCCTTTTCAATTTTCTTAGTAATTCCTGTTTTTCAATACATGTTCAAACATCGGTATTGAAAGGAGATTTATATAGCCTTTAAAGAACAAATATCCATATATGAAACGTATCATTTTTTTTAGCGTGCTGGGCACGCTATTAACCCTCTCGTCCTGCCATTCTCATCAAAAAGAGAAAGAAGAAAACATTTTTCTGGTTACTTCCTCCCTTATTAAAGACACCACTATTACGCAACAATATGTTAGTCAGATCCGCTCCGCCAGGCATATTGAAATACGTTCGCAAGAACGCGGTTTTTTGGAGAAAATATATGTAGATGAAGGCCAATTTGTCCATAAAGGGCAGCTCCTTTTCCAAATTATGCCTAAAATTTACCAGGCAGAATATCTTAAAGCGCAAGCCGAAGTGGAGGCAAGTACGTTAGAGGTAAGCAATGCACAGGCACTAGCGGATAAGCAAATCATTGCACCAAACGAATTAGCCTTGGCCCAAACGAAACTGAAAAGAGCGGAAGCCGAAATGGAATTGGCAAAAACACATTTACAGTTCACCAAGATTACTGCGCCCTATGATGGTTACATCGATCATCTGGAGCTTAAATTGGGCAGTCTAGTAGATGAGGGTGAGCTACTGACGAGTCTTTCCGACAATAGTACCATGTGGGTTTATTTCAATGTCACGGAACGCGAATACCTCGATTTCAAAACCAATAAAGATCAGCAGGACGTCAGCAATGTGCAGCTATTGCTGGCGAATCAACAGGTGTTTTCCCAACAAGGAAAAGTAGAGACTATCGAAGCAGACTTTAACCACGAAACGGGAAATATTGCCTTTCGGGCGGCCTTCCCCAATCCAGATAATCTTCTGCGAAACGGGCAGACCGGTACCATCCTGATGTCTAAACCTTTCAAGAAAGGTATCCTTATTCCGCAAAAAGCCACGTTTGAGATCATGGACAAAAAATACGTATATGTCGTGCATGATGACGAAACAGTCAAGCTGACACCGATCTCGATCAAAGCAGAGCTCCCGGATTTATATGTAGTACAGCAAGGTTTAGACGGAAATGAAAAAATATTGCTGGAAGGTATCCGCAAGGTGCAGGACGGTGATAAAATAAAATTTGAATACGAAGAGCCACAGCAGGTCATGGCTAAATTGACATTGCCCAGTGAATAATAAGCAGATCATAAACATTTAAAAACATAGCATATGTTTGAGAACTTCATAAAACGCCCCGTATTGGCAATCGTCATGTCCATCTTTATCGTACTCATGGGACTATTGGCGATCAATTTCTTACCCATCTCCCAATTTCCGGACATTGCTCCGCCGGTGGTCGTCGTGAATATTGCATACCCCGGAGCGAGTGCAAATGTCCTTACCGAATCGGTGTTGATTCCGATGGAAAAAGCTATTAACGGTACTCCAGGCATGAAATATATGACCTCCGACGCGACCAGTGCCGGAGAGGCCGCTATCATGGTTTATTTTAACCTCGGTACAGATCCTAGCTTAGCTATGGTGAACGTGAAAACGCGTATCGAACAAGTCACCAACAACCTACCGGAACTCGTACAGCGCGAAGGCTTAGTTGTTAGCTATACCTCTCCCAATATGCTGATGTATGTCAACGTATTCAGTAAAGATAAACATGCCGACCAAAAGTTTCTATACAACTTTGCGAACGTCAATATCATCAATGAAATAAGCCGGTTGGATGGTGTCGGGAGTGCAAAAATATTGGGGAGCCGTACCTATGCCATGCGCGTTTGGCTCAATACCGACCGCATGCGTGCGTACAATGTCTCGACAGAAGAAGTCATGGAAGCCATGGCCCAGCAGAGCATCATCGGAACACCAGGGCGCTTAGGGCAAAGTACCGGTAAAAAAACACAGTCTTTAGAATATGTTTTAACCTACGAGGGGCGGTATAATAAGCCTGAGCAATATGACAACATCATTATCCGGTCGAACCCGGACGGTGAAAGCCTCAAATTGAAAGATATTGCCACCGTAGAACTTGGAAGTGAATTCTATGATATTTACTCTAATCTAGACGGCCTCCCTTCAGCTTCTATCACGCTCAAACAGAGCTACGGCAGTAATGCTAACGACGTTATAAAAGAGGTAAAAAACAAGCTTGAAGAGATTAAAGCGTCTTCATTTCCTCCCGGTATGGACTACAAAATCACCTATGATGTATCCAACTTCTTGAATGCATCGATGGATAAAGTCGTTCATACCCTTATCGAGGCCTTTATACTGGTGGCTTTGGTGGTGTTTATCTTCTTAGGCGACTGGCGGTCTACCTTAATTCCCATCATTGCCGTTCCGGTATCCTTAATCGGGGCGTTCTTCTGTATGCAGGCCTTCGGACTGACGATCAATTTGATCACGTTGTTCGCTTTGGTTTTAGCTATCGGTATCGTAGTGGATAACGCCATTGTCGTGGTGGAGGCGGTACATACCAAGATGCACGACAAGCATATGCATGCCTATCCCGCAACGCTCGAGGTCGTCAAAGAAATCAGCGGCGCTATCATCGCCATCACCTTGATGATGACCGCGGTGTTTATCCCCGTAGCTTTTATGACCGGACCGGTAGGTGTATTTTTCCGGCAATTTTCGATTACCATGGCCAGCTCGATCGTGATCTCCGGTTTTGTCGCCTTAACATTGACACCTGTTTTGTGTGCCATGCTGTTAAAAGGCCAACAGGGCAAAAAGAAGAAGAAAAGCATCATGGATAAGATGCTAGATGGTTTCAACAAACGTTTCGAGCGTACGACGACCCGATATGCTGTATTAATGAAACGACTGGTTAACCGCAGGCTCATTACATTTCTATTATTCGCCATATTCGCTGTAGCAATCGTCGGAATCAGCAGTACCCTACCTTCCGGTTTTATTCCGAATGAAGATCAAGGTATGATTTATGCGATTGTGCAGACGCCACCAGGCTCCACTTTAGAGCGAACGAACGACATGACCACCCAGCTACAGCATGTTGCTGAACATATGGAAGATGTATCTTCTGTGACGGCATTGGCTGGATATGAAGTGCTGACAGAAGGCCGTGGTTCCAATGCCGGAACCTGTCTGATCGCATTAAAAGACTGGTCCGAACGCAAACATACCACAGCAGAAATCATCGAAGAACTGGAAGAAGAAACCAAAGATATCGCCGGAGCAACGATCGAATTTTTTGGTCCACCGGCCGTACCAGGATATGGCGCCGCGGGTGGTTTTTCCATGCGCTTACTCGATAAGACCAATTCAGATGATTATAAAGCACTCGAACAGGTCAACGATGACTTTATGAAAGCCCTTGGTGAACGGAAAGAATTAACAGGATTATTCACCTTCTTTAGTGCTAATTATCCACAATACGAATTGGAAATCGACAATGAAGCCGCTATGCAGAAAGGCATTAATATTGAGACGGCTATGAATAACCTGTCGATATTGATTGGCAGTACCTACGAACAAGGATTTATCCGCTTCGGCACCTTTTACAAAGTCTATGTACAAGCCGCGCCCGAACACCGCGCCCTCCCGGAAGATATCATGAAACTTTATGTCAAAAACAACCGCGACGAGATGGTGCCTTATGCGGCTTTCATGAAAATGAAGAAGACCCACGGACTAAATGAAATTACACGATACAACATGTATCCATCCGCGTCCATAAAAGGCGAACCGGCAGCAGGCTATAGCACAGGCGAAGCCATTAAAGCTATTCAGGAAGTAGCCGCACAGACGCTTCCAAGAGGTTACGACATCGGTTGGGAAGGACTAACAAAAGACGAAGCTGCACGAGGCAACGAAGCATTGTATATTTTTGGTATCGTTTTAGTATTCGTTTATCTCGTACTCGCTGCACAATATGAAAGTTTTATCATTCCCTTCGCGGTGATCCTGTCGTTACCCGCAGGTATTTTCGGAACATTCTTATTGTTAAAACTGATGGGGCTATCGAACGATGTATATGCACAAGTAGGGCTCGTTATGCTCGTTGGGCTCCTGGGCAAAAACGCCGTCCTTATTGTCGAATTTGCCATGCAGAAAAATGCCGAAGGGCTATCCACCTATAAAGCAGCGATCCACGGTGCTAAAGCACGTTTCCGGCCGATTTTGATGACTTCTTTCGCATTTGTTGCCGGTATGTTGCCCATGCTGTTTGCGCATGGACCGGGCGCTATCGGAAACAAAACCATCGGTGCTGCCTCCGCCGGAGGCATGCTGTTGGGAACCATCTTTGGGGTTATTGTCGTCCCCGGTCTCTACTTTCTGTTTGGTAGCATCGCCAATAAACGCAAGCTCATCAAATACGAAGAAAAAATGCCTTTGTCCGAACGCATAGAGAATTAACATCCAGCAAACTTATCAGAAAAAAGATGAAGAGAAAATATATATCTTACAGCAGTATCCTCCTACTATCAACCCTATTTGGTGCCTGCGGTGTCCCGAAGATAGCAAAACAGGAAGTACATAAAGAACTGCCTACACAATACGACAATCAATCCATACGCGACAGCAGAACCAATATAGCACAAATTGACTGGAAAGACTACTTCCACGACCCATATTTAGCAGCCATTATTGACAGCGCACTTCAACACAATCAGGAACTCCTTATCACGATGCAAGAAATCGAGATAACGGCCAATGAAGTGATGGCACGTCATGGAGAATATCTTCCGTCGGTAGGTATAAAAGCAGAGGGCGGAATAGAAAAGCGCAGCGAGAATACACCCTTGGGTGCGATGGAAAGACAAGTTGAAATCCGGCACGGGAAAGAAAATCCCGAACCGATGCCGGACGTAGGCTTTGCGCTTGTCGCCAACTGGGAGATTGACATCTGGAAAAAACTGCGTAACGCGACCAAGTCTGCACAACTCCGTTATTTATCTTCGATCGAAGGTAAAAACTTCATGGTCACCAACCTCGTCGCCGAGATTGCTCGTTCTTATTACGAATTGCTGGCTCTTGACGAACAGAACAGGATGATTCAGCAAAACATCCAATTGCAATCGCAGGCACTGGAAATAGCGAAAGTCCAGAAAGCAGCAACACGCGTCACAGAACTGGCGGTAAAAAAGTTCGAAGCCGAGTTGCTGCGAACCCAAAGTCTGCAGTTTGCCGTACAGCAACAGATCGTAGAAACGGAAAACAAGATAAACTATCTCGCTGGCCGATATCCTCAACACATCCTCCGACCCGAGTCAGACTACGCCGTTAATAGCAGTCTCATGTCGTTTGCAACAGGATTACCAGCAGCGTTATTAAACAACCGCGCCGACATCCGGCAGGCGGAACTCGAAATAGCCGCCGCAGATCTGGATATCAAGGTTGCCAAAGCTCGGTTTTACCCATCGGTCGGTATATCGGCCAATCTAGGTTATCAAGCTTTCAATCCAACATATCTACTGAAAACGCCGCAATCATTGATCTACTCGCTGTCTGGGGATTTAATGGCGCCGTTAATCAACAAAAAAGCGATACAGGCCGACTATAAGAACGCCAATGCGAAACAGGTTCAAGCGGTATACAGTTATGAACAGTCTTTGCTGAATGCTTATGTAGAAGTTGCCAATCAATTGGCCAACTACCAGAACATTTCCCAAAGCATTGGGTATAAAGCCAAGCAGGTAGATGTCCTTAACAAATCCATTGAAATTGCGAACGACTTATTCAATGCTGCGCATGCAGAATACCTGGAGGTTTTGATGACACAACGTGATATTTTAGAAACGAAGATGGAGCTCATTGAAGCCCAACGTGACCAATATATGGCTAAAGTGAATCTATATCGTTCCTTAGGTGGCGGATGGCAGTAAGTTATTTCACACCAAGTAGGCTAACAAAACGTATTAGCCTACTTGGTATTAATACTTAATAAATCTCACCAGCAGTTCGAAGAACCTGTTCCGCTTCTTTATCTTCATATTTTAGGATCAACTCCTGAAGTCTGCCCTGCAAAGATTCCTGTACAGAACCGTAATCCGGGTGATCAATAACATTCGATAATTCGTTCGGATCCTTCTGGAGATCAAAAAGCTCCCAATTATTCAATTCACCATAAAACCGAACCAGTTTATATCGTTCAGTACGGATACCAAAATGTGGATGAACACGATGAGGCTGTGGGAATTCATAATAGTGGTAATATCCAGCGTCCCTCCATTGTACACTATCTTGATCATTTACCAATAACGGTAAAAATGAGTCCCCTTGAATATCGTTTGGAATAGCTGCACCCGCCAATTCCAACACGGTGGGTGCCCAATCAATATTTAGAATAAGATTTTGAAGATTCAAACCCGGTTTTACGATCCCCGGATAGCGGAGCACAAATGGTGTCTTTAACGATTCCTCGTAAATAAACCGTTTGTCAAACCAACCGTGCTCTCCCAAATAAAACCCCTGATCTGAGGCATATATTACGACCGTATTCTCTGCCAGACCACTTTCATCCAAATAGTCCAATAATTCCCCTATATTTCGGTCCAAAGATTTTGCCGTAGAAAGATAATCTTTCAGATAGCGCTGATACTTCCATTCTACTAATTCCTTTCCCTCCAATTTCTTTTCGGCAAATTCTTTCGATATTTTACCGTAGTAGTCCGACAATGCCTTCTCTTGCGCAGGCGTGTAGCGACCTCTCACATGGGCATCCAATGCTTTACTTTGGCTGGCGGTAAGTTCCTTACCTCCAAACCACTTTTCAATGAGCTGTTGCTTTAATTCCTGCGCCTGCTCTTTGTTTGGGTTGAACACCTGTCCCACTTTCAAATCCTGTCTTAGCACCATCGTTTTATCGATAGTCATATCCTGATCCTTAGCAGCTTCCCTGCCTTCATAATCGTCGTAAAACGTCTCAGGAATAGGAAAATCTACACTATCAAAAGCCCCTAGATCTTGGATGTCAGGCATCCATTCCCGATGCGTAGCCTTATGTCCTACCACCAGAAAGAAAGGTTTATCAGCATCTTGCTGCTCGATAAAATCCTTAGCAAAAGACGTGATGATATCGGTCACATAACCTTCGTGTCTCACCGTATCACCGTTGTTATGAATAAAATCTGGATTATAGTAATGGCCTTGTCCGGGCAGTATATTAAAATAATTCAACGCTTCGGTAGGGAGTGTTCCCAAATGCCACTTGCCGACCCAAGCCGTATTATAGCCGGCTTTTTGCAACTCCTTTGTAAAAATTGTCTGGTTAAGATCAAAATTAGGGTTTTCATTTGTCTTAAAGCCATTCTTATGACTGTACTTCCCGGTTAATAAAGTTGCCCGACTAGGTCCACAGATACTGTTTGTCACCAGTTGGTTTTTAAGGATCACCCCTTCCTTTGCGATCCGGTCAATATTTGGTGTTTGTGCCAGTGTACTTCCATACGCGCTGATTGCCTGATATGCATGATCATCCGAAAAGATGAATACGATATTTGGCCGTTTACGTTTAACCGAATCCAGCTGTTGTCCGAACGTATTGAATGTCACACCAGATAATAATCCAGCGAGCACGTAACTATATATTTTTCTGTTCATAATCATTTATTTTACGTCGTTTACTATTTCATTAGGCCAGGGAACGAATCTCTCCGTTCCTTTAAAGCGTGGCAACTGTGCTTCTCTTTCTTTGAGCTTTTGTGTCAGTAGCCCTGCCAGTTCTTTTGTTTTTTCAGGGTATATATCCGTCAAATTATGCTTCTCCCCTATATCATGATCTAGATTATACAATTCCAGTGTTTGTTTCGTATAATCATAGATAAGCTTCCAATCCCCGATTCTTAAGGCGCTGGCCCACGAAGAAGACGAAAAATCTTCCTTGATCCATCGATTAGGATGATGCCATACCAACGCTCGGGTAGAATCAATCAGATCAGCATCTTGAAGATATGGTAGAAGATTAATGCCGTCTACCGTCTGCACCACCTTCCTATTTTCTATACCGGCAATCGCACGAATAGTAGAAAACAAATCCTCCACGATTATAGGATTTTCGGAAACAGACTGTGGTTGAATCACCTTTGGCCATTTCACCACGAGCGGAATGCGAATCCCACCTTCATACACCGATCCTTTACCCGATCGCAGCGGTGTATTATGCGTATCGGATATTCCTCCTCTCGGCGGAACACGCGATAACCCGCCGTTATCAGACAAGAAAAAGAATACGGTATTTTCCGACAAGTTATTCTTCGCTAGATAATCAAGGACATCCCCTAAACTCTTATCTACTCCTTTTACCAATGATTGATAAGCCGCTTCGACACTATCCACCGACGTTCCATAAAACGCATTAACATACCGTGGGTCAGCCATTATCGGCGTATGTACGGCATAGTGGCTTAGGTATAGAAAAAACGGCTGCGACTGCCTTTCAGCATCTCCTAGCGCCGCCAGAGCCGATTGAGTAAGTGCTTCTGTCAGAAAAATATCTTGTCCGTGAAATTGTTTAAGTCCCCGGACCGCATTACGATCGTGAAAACCGTTTCGAGATCGATCAAAATTTTCCGATCCAAAATACGAAGCAGGATGTCCAATTTCACTACCAGCAATATTAACATCGAAACCAATGTTTTTAGGGTCTGCTGCCGCAATGCCTTTACTTCCAAAATGAGCCTTTCCGGCTAAAATAGTTCTATAGCCATTTTCTTTAAGCAAAAGCGGTAAAGGCGTTGCCAAAAAGGTATTGTCTTCGTTTTTGTCTATTCCCAGACCGTTTATATTCCAGTCTACATGCTGGAATATCGTATCCGGGTAATCGGTGCTTCTATCCTTATCCGGATGTGTCCAGTTGGTTACGCGGTGCCTTGCCGCATTTGTACCTGTAATGAGGCTTACGCGTGTTGGTGTACAGAGCGGGGTTGCATACGCCTCGGAGAACTGGACACCGCTTTGTACCAATTTTAAAAAATTGGGGAAAGCCGAAATATCCTGCCATCCCAGATCATCTACAAGGAATATGATGATGTTTGGTTTAGCATCGTCCTTTTCATAGACTGTCGCGGCATTACACACCCCATGTACAAACAGCATGGTAAAAAGCAAAAATTTAATATCCATCATTTTGTACAAGATTTGGATTTCTATCTATCTCACTTTGTGGGATCGGATATCGTATTTGATAATCAAACGCCACCTTTCCCCTTGCTTTTGCATATTCAATAAAACGGCCATGTCTGATCAGATCCTGTCTACGCAACTCCTCCGTAAAAAACTCCCAACTTCGTTCTTTTAGGATATGGTCTCGTAAAGCAGCCTTATCTCCAAAAGAAGATAAGGATAACGGTGGAACATTTGCTTTCTCCCGCACCTGATTGATTAAATCTATTGATTCCTGGTTAGGTCCGTTTAACTCGTTGAGCGCCTCCGCCTTTGATAGTAAGATGTCCGCATAGCGTACAACGGGGAAATCATTGCCTAAGTCAGCCCCCGTCGCCGGCAAATCTTCTTGAAATTTAAAGCTCCGTGCATCGTCTTTACCCAACGAAATTATGTTCCCATTCAAATCTTCGTATGAAGTGATGATCACCTCCTTTCTTTCATCCTGCAGATGAAAAGAATCCAAAAACGACGAAAGCGTTTTCAACTGTGTCGCATAATTTGTTTTTGCGGCACCTTTATATTTATAATTTGGAGGCGCTGCATGGGGCAAATAATTTGTGCCCAAACCCGGTTGCGCAATATGCGGCCTTACATAAATAAATTCCTTGTTCTCTTCGTTTTCAATCAAGAATAAATCTGTTCGTTTTTGACCATCAAATAGATCATACACGCCCAAACCAATGAGCTCATTTGCCCGTTCGACTACTTTATCCCATTTTTTATTGTTTAGGTGAAATTTGGTCAAAAATGCCCATGCGGCACCTTTTGTCGCCCGTCCATATTCTGCTTGTTCAACAGGTAGAATGGCACTCACTTCCAATAGTTCATCTTCCACGAACCGAACAAATTCTTCTTTTTCAGCTCTAGAAGGTCTGTCGTCAGCAGCTACCTCGCTACTCGTAATCAATGGAACCGATCCAAATAAATCGTACAAATAAATATAGTTGCTTGCTCTTAAAAACCGCGCTTCAGCGATGATCTGGTTTTTCCTATTTTCATCGAAGTCTATATTTGGAACATGATCTATCACTAAGTTTGCTTTATAAATGGCATTGTAATACTTTGACCAAGCCGTCGCAAAAAACTCATGCGCAGGATTCCAAGTGAAATCCTCCAACGGTTGTGCGAGCCCTCTTAATCCGCCCTCGCGTATAATAAGTAAATCCGTATTCACTTCGGCCATGACCAAAATATTTCGAAAGCCATCCGTACCTTGCTTCTGTTCAGCTGCGTATGCCGCCAGCAGCAGAGACTCGGCATCTTCTTGGCTGTTAAAAAAGTTATCAGGACCAAAAGACGAGTAAACCGTTTCGTCCAGTGCATGCTGACAAGATAACAACAAGAAAACTATTAATAACCCAATACTATTTTTCATTTTTATTTTCATCTAATTATTTTTATACACCTTAATGTCTCTATCTACCCGTTTTAAGGTTGGCATTGATACCGAAAATATAAGACCTTGTCAAAGGATAGGCGTTAAAATCTGCACTTACGTTTGAGGTTCCAAATGCACTAACTTCCGGATCCGAGCCCGAATAATTCGTGATTGTAAACAGGTTCTGTGCCGTAAAATGAAAACTCAACGCGTCAAAAAACGCATTGTTCTTTAACGGTAACTGATAGCGCAACTGTACATTTTTTAACCGTATATACGATGCATTTTCGACCGCCCGGCTATTGACGTTGCTCGCGTACGAAACAGCAACCGGCACGGAAGAAGAGTTCGTATTTGTGGGATTCTCAGGTGTCCAACGATCCAAGTAAGCGTCGCGCAATCTGTTTCTGCGAAAAGAGATCGGGTTTTCCGAATCCGCACGGTTCATATAGAACAACGAACTTCCAGAAACCCCTTGCACAAAAAATGACAGCCCAAACGATTTATAACTAAAATCATTGTTTACACCATACGTGAAATCTGGAAAGGGAGAACCTAAAATAGTACGGTCGTTAGCATCTATCCGTCCATTACCATCTACATCTTTATATCGGTATTCGCCCGGTCGTGATAGGGGTTGAGCGGAGTTCTCTATATCATCATCCAACTGGAACACACCCGCTATCTGATATCCATAATACGCATTCAATGGCTGTCCCTCCTGTATAATCGTAAAATCGTTGATAAATCCAGCCGATCCTGCCAATATAAATGGCAACCCGCCCAGATCGGTCACTTCATTTCTAATTGTAGAAAAGTTTATATTCGATTTCCATTTAAATTCTCGATCGATGTTCAGCGTGTTCAAACCGAATTCAAAGCCATAATTTTTCACACCTCCTACGTTCCTAAGTGTTGTATTAAAACCCGTCGTTCTAGGTACAGGTAATAGCAACAATAAATCTTGGGTGTTCTTATGAAAAAAATCGACACTACCTGTTATGCGATGGTCTAAGAATCCAAAATCAACACCGATATCAAATTGCCTTGTTGTTTCCCATTTTAGATTCGGATTAGGTAGTTGGACGGCCGATACACCTACCTTTGACGCCCCGCCCAATACGGCCTCGCCAGAAGGGCCGAACAACACTAACGAGTTATAATTCCCGATTTCCTGATTTCCTGTAAGCCCATAACTGGTACGGATTTTTAGATCCGACAGAAAAGAAACATCTTTCAAAAAAGCCTCATCCTTTAAGTGCCAGCCAATCGCTGCGGAGGGGAAAAAGCCAAACTTACTCGACTCACCAAACCGGGAAGAACCATCTGCCCGGAACGTAAATGTCAACAGGTATTTTTGCAATAGATTATAGTTCACACGCCCCAGATACGATTGCAACTGATTGCGCGTCCGTTCGCTACCCACGCCGTAAGTAGGTTGCAATCCCGCGCCTATATTATCGGTGTATAGCGCATCCAAAGGAAACCCTTGCGCATTGGCCGAAAGTCCGCGGAATTCAAATTCTTGAAAAGTATAACCCAATAAAGCCTCTATTCCATGCGCACCGGCTTGCTTTTTATAGGTTGCTGTCAGTTCCAATAGATTATTTAGTGCTTCATTAGATCTTATATTCGCCATTCCTTTCGTTCCCTCACCTCGCTTTAACAGTCTACTGATATAACTATCCCGTCTAGCATTCTGGCGATCGAAGCCTACATTGGCACGTACGGAAAGCTCGGGAAGAATCGCATATTCGGTATACACATTTCCAAACGTCCGGTTTGTTTTTCCGTCATCCCTTATCTCCTGACTTAATGCATATGGATTTTCCAGATTGACGATACGCGTTACACCGTACGATCCATCTTCCTGAAAAATCGGCAATGTAGGATCCTGAAACAAAGCTGAATAGATAATACCGGCACTTTCATTGATACTTACTCCACTCGGCGCATATTGGTCATCAATGGAACTACCGTTTAAGTTAATCCCAAACCTAATCCTATCCGATTGATAATTCAGATTCGCTCTGCCGATATATTTCTTTAATCCAGAATTCAATACTACACCTTGTTGATTGGCATAGTTCAATGACGCATGCACATTCAATTTATCTACACCCCCCGAAAAGGTAACATGATGATCTTGCAAAGCCGCATTTCTATAGATCTCGTTCTGCCAGTTGGTACCCGTTCCTACTTGTCGAATTTGCTCTTACGTAAACTCGGGAGTCTCGCCAAGATCAGATTTAATATCATTCAGAAAAGACATATACTCTTGCGCGTTCAACATTTCTATCCGATTTGCAACAGACTGTATACCCGTAGAAACGTTATAGCCGAGTGCAAATCTGTTTCCCTCACCATTTTTAGTTGTTATCAAGATCACACCGTTTGCCGCCCTAGATCCATAGATAGCAGTGGCCGATGCGTCTTTCAATATTTCTACCGATTTGATATCGTTCGGGTTTAATGAATTGAGGGGATTTCGGGGAGAAGGATCGCCTACCACCGCCGAACTAGGTGATATTGGTGTGTTATTAATGGGCAAGCCATCTATAACATACAACGGTTCATTACTCGCATTGATTGAATTCGCACCGCGTATACGGATAGACGCTCCCCCACCCGGTTCACTGCTCGACTGTGTCACCTGTACGCCCGGCGCTCTACCAGCAATCAGTTGATCCACTGATTGTTGAAAGCCATTATTGAAATCTGCCGTTTCCAAGGAAGTTACCGAACCGGTAAGATCTCTTTTTTTCTGCGTACCGTATCCGACCACGATAACTTCATCAAGGTCTTTGGCAGAGGGGTTTAATTCGATAACAGTTGGTGAAGATTCGACAATGACCGTTTTTGTTTCGTATCCCAGGTAACTCAAGATAAGCGTAACGGGCAACTTTTGACCAGTTACAAAAGCAAACCCGCCCGCCCGGTCGGTTTGTACACTGTGCGTTACCGCATCCAATTGGACTGTCACACCTACTATAGGTGCTTTTGTTACAGCATCGACGACCTGTCCCGTCAACGATGCATTAATAATGGGTTTAGGGTCTACTTGGGAATAAGCTTTTGTTGCGATGAAGTTAACAGAAAGCAATAGAAGGTAGACTGCGTACCGTCGTACAGCATTTTTTTTCATTAGTATAAATATATTAATAGTAAAAAACGAAAAGTGCCAACGCCAATTGACAATTAATAAAATAAGTAACGCTACGAATGAATTTTAATTTCTTCGTTTTGTTGGCTTAAAATAGTTCGATATTAATGGCACATTCGACAGGAACCTCGAAATAAGATGTGAAGAGGAAGATTAGAAAGGAATCTGTTTAAAGAATCAAAGTCATACTTTTTCATTACGATAATTGTTTATTAGTAAAAATTAAACTCGTCGCCAACGCCAATTGAAAAACGATTGAACAAAGATATAAATACTTCTATAAAAACTACTAAAAAGGTAGACTTTTTTTAGTCTCAACAATCTTATTATTTTTGTTGATACACTATATACATTTTGAATTATTTTTTCGTAAGACATGCGTACTCAAAGCTCTCGTTCATCTTTCCTAAAATTAGGAAGTTTCTTATTGCTCCTATGTACGTATACGTCGATCGTCGTCGGACAACAACACAAAATAGGAACATTGATCGATAGCGCAGATCTATTGCTCAAGAAAGGTTTAACCGAAGAAAGTAAATCACTGTATCAAGGAATCATATCAAAAATTGAAACCGACGATTTGCCGGATACCCTACAGCTGCGGGCCCATCTCGGCATAGCGCGTGCGTGGCATATGCACCAGCAACTGGATAGCTCACTACAATCTTACTTAAAAGCATTGCAGCTGGCCAAATCCACCAGTCAACCATCTTTTCTGACAGATGTATACATGGGAATCGGTGTGCTACAAGCACAAATCAAAAACTTCACCGATGCGATACACTATCTCCAGCAAGCAGATAGTTTGGCCACGGAAACCTCCGTTAAGAAGCTGCAGATCAGAATCAACCTAGCCAATACGCTTATGGACGCAGACCGGGATGAAGAAGCGCTTCATTATCTACAGGAGTCGTTACAAACAGCTCGATTGTTGGATCAAGAAGCTATGCAGGCCATTATCCATACCAATCTCAGCAATCTATTTATCAAAGCAAAAAACTGGAAAGCGGCCATTACGCATAGCAGGGAGAGTCTCCAAATTAGAGAGAAATTGGAGCAACCTCCATCCATCGTAACGTACAATAACTTAGGATACGCACTCATGCAGTCAGGTGCGTTGAACGAAGGTAAAAGAGCCTATTTACGTGTACTCCCTATCGCCCAAGGCATACAACGACAACAAATTCTCAAAAACTTAAAAGAGCTTTCCTTATTGCAAAACGATCACCGTGCGGCCTTACAATATTTTGAGGAATATGATCAACTCAAAGACTCCATACAGCAGCACGAATTAGAGCAGCGAATCGCCGAGATAACCGAAGCCTATGAAAGTGCGGAAAAATCACGGCAGATCCAATCCCTACAGCTGGAAAACAAAACCAATCGGCAACAGCTTGCGATGGTTATTATTGGAAGCGTACTTCTTATCCTGTTGATTTGTTTAGCAACGTATCTTTATCTGAAAAACGAAGGGGTGAAACGAGAACTTAGCCACTCCAAGACAAGAAATCAATTGTTGCGTGCACAGTTGAATCCACATTTTATATTCAATTCACTACAACATGTACAGCACTACCTCTACAACAATGACAAAGAGACGTCCATGGCGTATCTAAGCAACTTTGCACGTCTTATGCGATCGACGTTAACGCATTCAGATACCGACTGGATTTCGCTAGAAGAAGAGATCGAATTACTCCGTAATTACCTTTATCTACAACGTCTGGCTTCGCATAAGCCTTTTCACTATAACGTGGATGTCGATCCCGAAATAGATCTTTCGTTCGTACAGCTACCACCGATGCTTCTTCAACCCTTTGTCGAAAATGCCATTAAACACGGTATTACCGAGCAAACTGATGCCCATATTATGGTGGATATACGTTTAATAGGTCAAAAACTAACGATCAATATCTCCGACAACGGCGGGGGTATATCTACGAGCTCTCCAGACCACTCCAATAACCTACACAAATCCATGGGGTCGCAATTAGTTAGCAAAAGAATTAATGAAATCAACAAACAATATCCTAATTTCGTAAGCGTAATGATTGATAGAATACGTCCTATGGAGACCTATCCCGGTACACGCGTACAGTTCCTATTTGATCTCACAAAAATTTCAAAAAGTTAACGATGAAACAAAACATGACCTGTCTGCTTCTGGAAGATGATCACTTCACCATGACCATGATGAAGGACATTATTGTCGGTGCATACCCGCAGGTCAAGATTATTTCCTGTTACCAGATAGCGGAAGCAGCGCATTGTCTTGTTTCTACAAAGGTTGATTTTTGCATCCTGGACATCAACCTTCCAGATGGAAATTCTTTCGATTGGCTAAGTCGTATTTCCGGCGAAATAATGTATCCTTTCCGGATTATCTTTATTACCGCCTATTCGACCTATGCAGCCAAAGCATTTCGTTTCAACGCATTAGACTTTGTGGTTAAGCCTTTTTCTCCAGCAGACCTTTATATGGCCATCGACCGCGTACTGCAATCGATCAACGATGAATTCCGAAAACTCGAACTGGAGCAGGCTCTACGAAACCTAAGCCATAGCGAGGAAGCGGAGCAGCGTTTGGTGCTCAAAAGCCAAAAAGCGATTCATATTGTGCGGCTTGGTGAAATCGTATACCTTTCTGCGGATAACAATTATTGTAACTTCCATTTAACCGATGGCCGCATACTCCTGGTTTCACAACCATTGAAACATTATCATGATAAGCTAAGCGGTTTCGGTTTTCTACGTATACATCAAAGTTATCTCGTAAATCAGGTATACATTACTTCCTTTAAAAAAAAGACAAACCAACTTATTATGTCTAATAAAGAAAGTCTTCCCGTTGCACAGAGCCGTCGTGTGGATGTAATCGCGTATCTCGGCCAACTCTAACGAAGTCAATTCGAATTCTCAAAATATACGGGCAAATACTCAAACACCAGCCTCCCTACTCGTTTTTTTAGCGTAATACCCCTACATTTAGTTATCGAAACATGAAGGCCATCCCCTCATGATCATCGTTCATTAAAGAAAAATTTATGAAAAGGATCGTTATTTTAATTTCCATATTGGGTTTGGCGCTCAACGGCCATGCACAGATTTTAAAGAAGATACAGCGCAAAATGGAGGATAAAGTTGAAAAGTCGGTTGATGGTATTTTAAATGGTAAAACAGAAGAAAAAAACCAACAGCCGAATGCTGGTATTCCGGGAACGACAGGTCCTAAAACCGCAGGAACATTTGACATTCTGACAAAGTCTGAGCCCTTTATAGCTGGTAATGTACTCCTGTTTGAAGATAGCCTGAACTATGACACACCAGGTCATATGGCAAAATATTGGCAGACTAATAGTACGGGCACCGTGGTTGAAATTAATGGAGCTCCGGGAAAATGGTTAAAATTGGCCGACCAAGCTTCTTACCAGCTAGACACCTTACTCCATTTGCCCCAAAAATTTACGTTGGAGTTTGATCTTTTAACGCGCGCCAGTGAAGCTAAGGATTTACGATCGATAGATTTTGGCTTTTCCAAAAACAACAGTACACGAAAATATATCTATGGCGTGGCAAACGAAACAAATGTATACACCAGTTTGCAATATTACTACGAAACGATTAACACCACCAGTAACAATAACAACAACCAAAGCAGGATAGAGTTCCCGCTGAGCAATTATGCGAACGCCATCATGCATGTATCAGTGTCCGTAGATGGTAGTCGAATGCAGGTTTATATCGATGATCACAAGGTACTGGATGCCACTGTCCTGGATCCACAAGTGCCCAAACATTTTTTCCTATCTACGGAAAATTACCGTAATAACGCCGTTGCTCTTATTAGTAATCTGCGCATTTACGGTTTTTAATTTCTTACCACCCGATATAAATTACTCACATTTCCCGTCTGTCGTACAGCTTTGCCCTTTTGTGATCTCCAATTGATTTTCCGGATTTAGTTTACGCCATTCGGGAAAGGCTTTTTCGAGCATTTGAAGAAAAGCCTCCGCTGGCTGTGCTCCGGATACGGCATATTTTCTGTCGACGACAAAAAATGGCACACCGCGCACGCCAATCTGCCTTGCTTCTTGGATATCCTGATTTACTAAATAGGCATATTTGTCGTCTGTAAAAGCCGCTTGCAATTCGGTTTCATCCAAACCAATTTCCGTTCCTAACTGAGTCAGCGCTTCGATGTCTGCAATACTTTTGCCTTCCGTAAAAAAGGCCCGGAATAACCGCTCTTCTGCCTCATCGCCCAAGTTTTTAGTTTTGGCAAATTGGATCAATTGATGGGCTTTTTGTGAATTGACAATGATCGATTTGTCAAGGTGATAATCTAAGCCCACCTGTTTGGCAGACTGGGTTACATTTTCCAGCATCCCCTTGACCTGATCTAAGCTCATTCCCTTTCGTTTTACCAAATACTCCTCATGGGTTTCATTAGCCACTTCCGGAATAGTAGGATCTAATTGGAAGCTTTTCCAAACAACTTCAATATGTTCTTTTTCGGGGAATTTCGCCAATGCCGTTTCAAAATTTCTTTTTCCGATATAACAAAACGGACACATGACATCACTCCAAATTTCTATTTTCATTTCGTCTCTCTTTTATTTTGTTTGCTTTATTAGCGAGCTTTTTAGCTGTAATCGAAATTACTGACAAAGACTTTCTTTAGCAAGGGGGGTATGTAGAAAGTAAGTCAAAAAATGGAGCAGATTTTAAAACTATAATAATCGAAAAATGAAAAAACACCGAAATTGTAAGAAGCAGCCTACAAAATCACTATTAAAAATTTAACGTTTCGGAATTTACATTAAAACAACACGGGAGAGCATTTTGTTATATAATTTAGTAGTGAAAAATTACAACAGAAAATGATCAATTTCGAATATAAGAACCCTACAAAAATACTTTTCGGTAAAGGCAAAATCCCTAAAGTTGCCCTCGAAATCCCACAGGACGCCACGGTATTGATGGTATACGGTAGCGGAAGCATCAAGAAAAACGGTATTTACGAGCAGGTTAAAGAGGCGCTGCGCAACCATACGGTTTATGAATTTGGAGGTGTTCCTGCCAATCCGGAATATGACATATTACTACAGGCGTTGGCCCTTATTAAAGAAAAGAAAGTAAGCTATCTGCTAGCTGTAGGTGGCGGCTCTGTGATCGATGGTGTCAAATTTCTATCCGCCGCAGTAACTTACGAAGGTGATCCTTGGGATATCCTGCAACTTCGTATCCGCACAGAAGAAGGTCAGGGTATGCCTTTCGGAACTATCCTCACGCTACCGGCCACCGGCTCCGAAATGAATTCAGGATATGTAATATCCAGAAAAGAAACAAACCAAAAGCTAGGCGCGGGCGGTCCGGGGCTATTTCCACAGTTTTCGATATTAGATCCGGAAGTTGTCCGATCAATCCCCAAAAAACAAATCGCCAATGGTATTGTTGATGCCTATATACACGTGTTGGAGCAATATATGACGGTGCCTTCGGCCGCCGATCTACAAGAGCGATTTGCGGAAAGTATCCTGATCAGTTTGCAGAAGACAGCGCCCCAACTGATGACAGCGAAATTTGATTACCCTGCTGCGGCAAACTTTATGTGGTGCTGTACCATGGCCCTCAACGGGCTCCTCCAGAAAGGAGTAATTACCGATTGGGCAATACATGCGATGGGACATGAACTGACGGCCTATTATGGCATCGACCATGCACGCACCTTGGCAATTATCGCTCCATCCCACTACCGCTATAATTTCGAGACAAAAAACGAGAAGTTGGCACAATATGCAGAACGTGTATGGGGGATTACCGAAGGTACAGTTGAAGAAAAAGCTGCGGCAGGCATTGCACAAATGGAATACTTTTTCCACAGTTTGGATATCGCCACTAAGCTTTCCGATTACGTAACAGATTATCAGGAAACAGCCACACGTATTAGGGAAACTTTCATCAGCAGAAACTTGACGGGCATCGGTGAATATCAATCCTTGACACCGGATGATGTATATGAAATCGTCAATATGAGTTATTAAACACTTCGACCAAAAAAAGCTCCCGAGGCTCACGCCCCGGGAGTACACAACACCATTAAACAAACAATTTACCAAACGTGCTGTTGTCTGCTTTTATGTTAATATCCATCGTTCTGTGTAATCAGATTATTTTGTAAACGTACAATATCCGGAATGGGAAGTAATAATTTTTCTTCGGTAACCGACTTCCCTTTGGCTGTCAGCACCGAAACGGCACGATTCTGACGTTTCAGTAAGAACCAACGTTTAAATTCTCCCGCAAGTTCCATACGTGCTTCGTGTTCGAGCGCCAGCGGAAGTGTTCCATATTTATCTGTTGGGTACGCCGTAGTCCCCCACAGGGGTAAATCAGCCCGATCTCGTACTTCATTCATATATTGAGGGTCTCCGGTAGCTTCTGTCAGCATCAATAATACATCTGCAAAACGATACACCATAAAGTCATTATTCGCCAATAACGTTGTACCATTCACGGTCGCATCTGGATGTATCCATTTCTGGTAAAACTTCTGTTCAACGAAGGTTGCCCCACTTTGATATCCTTGCGCAACCGTAATATCTCGCCTTGGATCTCCCGTTTCATATTCATTGTATAGATCATCTGTGACCTGATTCATTCCTACTCCCGAAAATCCCGATAAATTTATATTCGGAAAAAAGAATTGATAAAACGGACTATGCGTGCCGGTGCTAGCATTCGCCGAAGAATATTGAATTTCAAAAACAGACTCCTTTGTATTCTTAGCATCCGGCCCCCAAACCTCCGCAAACGTAGGGAGCAGGGCATATTGCCCGCTGTTATATACCTCTAATAATGTTTCGGCTGCAGCAGTTTTGTCGCCTAGAGTCAGATACACCTCTCCCAATGCTGTCTGTGCAGCTCCTTTGGTCGGCCGGCCGACCAACTTTACGTTAGTCGCAAGCGGTAAGTTTTCCATCGCAAACTGCAGATCGGTCTTTATTTGTTCATACACCTCTGTTTCCGTGGATCTTAAAATACCATAACTCTCTTGTGCCGAAACAGCTTTGGTTACCAGTGGCATACCACCCCACATTCTTACCATGTAGAAATAGTACACCCCCCTTAGAAAACGCATTTCCGCTTCCGCTATCTTTTTATATTCCACATCCAATTGAGTAGCTTCCTGAAGCTTATCAAGTACCGTATTAACATTGAATAAAGCACTATAGAATGTCCTCCAGAAACTATACACCATCGTATTCGCTGTCTGAATCGTATAATCACGAATAGCATACTTATCAGCTTGGGCTCCCGCTATCAGATATAGTGTAGCGTTATCGCTCATCAGTTCACCTGTATAGGATACCGGTCCTTCAGGAGCGTATACGCTATACAATGTGTTCATAGCCGCGGTAATCGCAGATTCAAAGTCCGCTTCGCTATTATAAAAATTATTGGTATTCGCATTGGAAATCGGCGTCAGATCCGTAAACGATTTTCCACAGCCCGCCAAAAGCACAACAATCAGCGACAGCACAATTTTATTAAAATGATTAATCTTTTTCATTATTAAAAATGTTTAGATAATATCTATAAATTCTATCCGCTTAAAATGAAGTTTTCAAACCCAACGTAACCACAAGCGGTAAAGGATAAGACCCATAATCTATGCCGAGCATCGATCCCGAAGGAAATGAAGAAGTCGACACCCCCGTATTCGCTGCAGATGTACCCGCACTGTAATTCGTCGCCTTATAGGTCGTGTTTTCAGGGTCGTAACCTCTATATTTACTGAATAGCTTCACATTGTCAGCATTTACAAATACCCGGAAATTATCAAAGGGTGTTTTTCTTAAAACAGACTGTGGAATATTGTAGGAAAGGGTTATGTTTTTCACCCGAATAAAGGATGCATCCTCCACCCAAAGCGTCGAAAACCCTTGTTGAAAAGGTCGTCGGTTAGCCGATGGTCTTGGGTTTACGCCATCACCCGGATTTTGTTCAGATTCCCAAAAATTAGCAGCTCCAGCAAACAGGTTCCGTCCGCTGTTCCAGAACCCCAGAAACCGATAATTCTGATTAACGATCTCACCGCCTAAACGCCCCTGTAGTAGAACAGACAGCTCTATTCCCTTATATCCAAAACGATTCGTGATACCCCCGATAAAATTTGCCTGATTATTACCAATTACCGTTCTGTCATCGGTGGTAATCTGTCCATCGCCGTTGATATCGACAATGATCGGGTCACCGGTTCTCGTTGTACCCTCATGCGGGCTATTCTGAATTTCGGTGATATTATTGTATACCCCGTCAAATACATACCCAAAATAATCAGAGACTGATGAACCGACAGCCGTACGCACCGTTGTTTCATTGTCGGTATAGTAAATCGGTGCATTTCCAGGGCCTAATTGTAACACCTTGTTTCGATTTAGGCTGAAGTTAATATCAGTTGCCCACGTAAAATTACGCTGTACATTTTTTGAGGATACGAGTATCTCCACACCGCTGTTACGCATCTTGCCTACATTGGTTAACTGGCTCGAAAAACCTGTAATATCCGGTATTGGCACATTTAATAACATATCCTCCGTGATAGAACGATAAACTTCGATCGTAGCCGAAAGCCGATTTCGTAATACGGCAACATCCAACCCCACATTTAGCTGGCTTGTTTTTTCCCAGCGCAAAGCTGCATTATCCAATGTGATGGGTTTTAAACCCGCAATAATATTGCCGTTGGATACGTAGTTTGCCGCCCCCAGTAAACTGATGGCTCCATAGTTCGGAATCTGGTTGTTTCCGACCTGCCCATAGCTGGCCTTTAACTTTAAAAGATTTACTCCGCCAAATCCTTTCATAAAGCTTTCGTCGGATATTACCCAACCTGCAGAAACCGATGGGAAATAACCCCATTGGTTGTTTCTGCTAAACCGTGAGCTACCATCCCGACGTATACTGGCCGACAGAAAATACCTGTTCATAAAATCATAATTTACTCTTCCCAAGTAACTCTGGATCGCCCATTCACTAGCTGTAGAGGTACCACCAGTAACCGTACCTGCATTAATAGTCTGCACGAGATCATTCGGGAAATTCGATGCTGTTACGGATTGAAACTCCGTGCGTTCTTTTTGGGAGGTATAGCCTGCCAATACGTTAAAGTTATGGTCAGCCAACGAAAAATCGTAGGTAACCGTGTTTTCCCAGAGCCAGTTTAGTTTGTTACCGGCATCAGCTGTGGCCGAAGAAGTAGCGAGATCCTGATTAAACCCATACCCTTGATTTTTCATTCTGTAGAAATTATACACGTTATTTGACAGGTTTGCACTCAAGCTCGATTTAAACTTCAAACCTTCTATAATATCATATTCCAAGAACCCCAATGCAAACGTATTGTAAGCTTTATTCTTTTTATCGGTAAATCTTGTCGTCGCATAAGGATGCCATAAGTTTACCGGATTAAATTGCTGTGGATATCTATACCAAATCGAATTAGGATCGACAATACCCAAATTGCCATTTTCGTTATACAACGGGAAAAACGGATCGCTTTGTAATGCCAGACTAATGACATCGCTCTTTCCATTAACACCTTCGGTTCGGTCATGTATACCGGTAAGGCTCAAATTCATGCCAACGGATACCTTGTTAGAAAGTTTTTGCCGAATATTAGATCGCAATCCCAGCCGACGATAATAGTTCTGATCTAAAACCGCATCCTGATTAAGCAGGCCTGCTGAAAACAGATATTGCGTTGCATCCGTACCACCCGAAACCGATAGTTGTGCGTTAGCCATAGGTGCCGTCTTGAACATCACGTCCTGCCAATCGGTTCCGTTCCCAAACTGTTCCGGACTGTTAATAAATTCCTCCGGAATTTTATACAAGGTAGAGCCGCCCCTAGCACTGTTCGGATCGCTAGCCTTATTTACCTCCGGATTCAGATCCACCCATGCATTATTTTTTGCAGCAACATAATAGCGTATCCATTCTTGGGCATCCATCATGTCCACCATTCGGGTTACTTTCTGAACGCCGTAATCAAAACCAGCCGTAACCATGGGTTTGCCGGGCTTTCCTAATTTAGTGGTAATCATGATTACGCCATTAGCACCACGAGATCCATATATCGATGCTGAAGAAGCATCTTTCAATATTTCTACCGACTGGATATCCTGTGGGTTGATCATGTTCATATTAAAATCTTCCAAGGGCACACCATCTATTACAAACAAAGGATTGGTACCAGCCGTGATGGAGCTGATCCCTCTGATCTGTACGACAGGCGCAGCACCGGGCGCTCCCTGCGATTGCGTAATGTTCACCCCCGGAACCGTTCCACTAAGGGATTGCACTACATTACTAAAGGAACGGTCCTTGAATTCGTCATAATTCACAGAGGCTACAGAGCCCGTTACCGACCTTTTTTTCTGTGTACCGTATCCCACTACAACCACTTCATCCAAGCTCGAATCTTCACTTTCCAAAACCACATCTATCCTTACCGAACTTACCGTCACTTCTTTATCCGCATAACCCACGGAAGAAAAGACCAACACATCGCCACTTTGTGCTTGGATAGCGAATTGACCACTTTCGTCCGTTGCCGTAGCTATAGCTTTCCCTTTTACCGACACACTTATTCCAACCAATGCAGCCCCGTTACTATCCACAACCTGACCACGCACTCCACGTTGCTCCATAGCTCCGGAAGCTACTACAGATACCCTCTTATTCTCTGCCTCACGGACTACGATCGACTTTCCGTCCACTACATAGGTCAAGCCTCGGTCG
The DNA here is from genome assembly GCF_014692515.1 of Sphingobacterium micropteri. GTDB lineage: Bacteria > Bacteroidota > Bacteroidia > Sphingobacteriales > Sphingobacteriaceae > Sphingobacterium > Sphingobacterium micropteri. The sequence goes on from NZ_JACOIK010000008.1 coordinate 232,258, forward strand.
TTGAAGATGACATTCAACGCATTTTTGAGGGACTCATTTTGAAGGTTCACCGTAACCAATCCCGACTTTTTCAAAATAGCAGCATCGCAGATAATCGTATATCCGGTCTGCTTCTTAATCTGTCGAAAAACGTCTTTCATCGAAGCTTCCTTCCGGTTCAAATTAACAGTCTGCCCGAGTGCATTCGCATAGCTCTGCACCGAAAAGACAACGATAAGAAGTAAGATTAATTTCATAATAATTAAGTTTCTATAGTGCAACAACAGATAGCTCCGCCATAGGGATAAAACGTATATTTTCATCTGAATAATTTTGTTTACAAAGGCGATGAAGCCATCAGATTTTTCACGATTGTTTATATAGGAAGTGCGAAAAACCATGATAGTTTCATTACTTTTGATTGGTTTTAAGTTTACATAAATAGTTTATAATGCATTTTATGGAAGTTAACCATCGGCTGGGGAAGCTCCACCTTCCCCAGCTTCTTATTTGCCTTCCGAAAGAGTAAAAGGCGCTATTTCATAAAACGTACCCTCCTTCCCTCAATTTCCACTTTTACATTTTTATTCGTTAGCTGGATCAGTTTCAATACTTGTCCGAAGTTTTCGCGCCGCGGCACCGATCCCCAAAGATGGATATCCTTCAAAGCTGGATCAACGTCAATATCTAAGTCATACCACCTTCCGATTCTATTAGCCGCTTCGACCAAACTCTCTTCGTTGAACATGAACTCATCGTTCTTCCAAGCAATGTATTCATCGACATTTACATCCCCAACTTCCAAATGCTTTTGCGTTACCAATGCTTGCTGACCGGGGTATAGCACCCGCTCTTTCTGTCCCTCTATCGAAACCGCAATACGTCCTTCCACCAACGTCACTGCGGATTTACGCTCTGTGGGATAGGCGTTCACGTTAAAATGGGTACCCAGTACTTCAATCCGTTGGTTGACGGTTTCCACAATAAACGGTTTAGATTTATCTTTAGCGACTTCAAAATAGGCCTCCCCTGTCAGCTGGACCACGCGATTCTCACCTGCAAAAGTCTGCGGATAACACAACTCGCTTTCCGCATTCATCCACACCTTGGTACCATCGGCCAAGACGACATAGAAATCATTCCCTCGTGGTACAGATAGCGTCATCACAGCGTCATTCACTTGGGTTCCATCATCAAACAAAGGGCTTCCGTCACTATACCGAAGCTGATCACCTGTAATAATCCCACCTTCGTCCGAACGCAGCTCTACGTTCCATCCGTCCGACATCGACAACCTGACACCGTTTTTTCCGGGTAGAATATTCGTCGCCAACTCCATCGTATCTGGCTGTTTGATGGGCTGCGAAGGTTGCAGCCATAAGATACCCATCACCAGCGCAGCACAAGCCGCGATACCGGCTAACGCGTAGCTGAACCACTTCATTTTATTTACAGGCTGTATCTCTGTAGTTTCTTGGATTCGATCAAGAATCTTTGTCAAAATGGGATCATTAGCCATGTGATCATCATCCTGAGATAAACTATTATATAGTTTAATCGCTTCTATAAATTGATCGTTGTTTTCCATTTCGCCGAGCAACTCCTTCAAAGACGGATGTTTCTCAACGAAGGTATTGATATCGATCTCGGTCGCTCTATCACGAGTTGGATTTATAAAATATCGCTTCCATTGAAGGACAGTCTGATCTATTCGTTTCATGGATTTATAATCGTATTGTCATAGTAAGACACATCCCTATCGGATATCTTACACAAAAAATAAAAATAATTATAAGTAACTGATTATTAGCTATAAATACTTATCTAGCGAAGAGCGTATTCTTATTGCAGAAACAAGGTATGTAACAACGAGAATGTCACGACTAGTCCTTTTTTCATAAGCAATTCGCGCAGGGTCGCAATAGCCCGGGATCGGTTAGCATATACCGCAGTAGCACTAAGCTGTAATTTTTCACTGATTTCCTCTACGCTCATATCTTCCAAGAAAGTATACCGAAACACTTCCTGTTGCTTTAACGGAAGTCTATCGACCTCTTCCATAATGCTTTTGATTAGTTCTGTACGCAGTATGTTCCCAAATATATCATCATCCTCTAAGAGCGTTTCTTCGAAATCGGCCGGCACATCTTCCAAAGACATAGCTTGTGGTCTACGCAGATAGTTTAAACTGGCGTTTTTCGCCATGACATACAGATAAGCCCTTAAACTATCTATACGACGAAGCTTAGTTCGCGCATTCCAGGCCTTGACAAATATATCCGCTACGATATCTTCTGCGACTTCCCGACTTCCCACATAACGTATAACAAAAAAAAGTAACGGTTGCCGATAGAGACGGTATGCGGTCGTCAGCCCTTCCACCTCTCCGTTACACATATTATTTAAGAAGATCGTGTTTTCCATTTCCCGGTCCATATAGTCCCCCCCTAACTTGCCCATTAATTAGCCTTTATTGAAAACTAAATTATCGTTCCGTATTCCGCTGTAACACGTTTTTACGATGTATAGTCGCAATAATAAAAGCAAAAATATAGGAGATCGACTAAATTACGAATCTCTTCGCTAAATCCGTCCTGTACCGTCTGTTAGCATTCCTACGGTTTTTCATAGCATTGATTACTATGAAAATGAGTATAACAAATGCTACGATATAGCAGGTATAGACAACCGCAAGGCTCCCATTAGCCGTATTATTGGCGACGGAAATCGCGATGAGCGCCCAGATACCGACCAAGCCATATTCGCGAAGATTCCGTGTCATGATCATAAACACGTTCACTACACCCGCAATAGCTATCATGAAAACAGTCCATGTCACCGCCGAAATGCCCCAGCCATCCCAATTCATTTTCGTGAGCCAAGCCGCCACATTCGCTATCAGCGCAACAGAGATCCAGCCGGCATATAGCGCGAAAGGCAAGAATACAAAAAGATATCTTCTAAACGGGTGGTAATCCAATTCCATCCGTGTTATCAAAATAATTCTCAGCAAGCAAACAAGAAGAGCGACCATAATGATAACAGAAAGCCCAACATAATCATTTAACCAAGCGATCACCCAAAGTGAATTCGCCAGACAAGTAAATACGAAAAGCCCGCGTATTTTGAAAAGGATAGGATCCGTTTCCTTTTTCGTGAAGAGGGCGCGCCCTGTATAGATGACAAAACCTAACAATGCGAAATAAATAATTCCCCAGATAGAAAATGCATATCCCGCCGGAGTGAAAAAATTAGCATATCTATCCGATACCGTCGCCATGGTATTGCCGTTAAAGATTCCAGCATTACCGAAATAATTGACAAAAACGGTGATGATCAAGGCAAGGCCGTTGGTTATGGGAAGAACAGTTTTCATACAACTAACTTAAGGGGTTACCTAACAAAAACCGTTGCGATTCCATTTTGTTTTGTAAGAACTCTAAAAAAGAAAATGAAAGTAAAGGTTATTGATGATCATCGATCTACCCCAACTTCCACCGCCCAATTTTGGTAGGATTCCTTCATCTTTTCGATAAGAGCAGGATGCTGTTGACTCAAGTCGTGCAATTCGACCGGATCATCCTTCATGTTAAACAACTTGACATGCCCGTTTGAATCATCACCCACTAACTTCCAATCTCCATCCCGCATTGCCCACTTACCAAAATGCTCCCAGTACAACGTCCGATCCTCTCCAGTTTCCCCTTTAAGAACAGGTAATAAGGAAATACCTCTTGTGTCTTTAATTTCATGGCCGTTGCGTCTTTTCGGATAGGTGGCTCCGGCAATATCGATGCAGGTCGTCATGATATCCGTAATATGCCCCACCTCGTCCGTTTGATTATCTTTTCTTTTGCAAATACCACTCGGCCAATGTACAATAAACGGTGTGATAATCCCACCTTCCTCCGTCCATGATTTGTACATCCTATAAGGCGTATTTGATACATTGGCCCAAGGTTCATCGTAAGCCAAATAAGAACCCCGTTGCCCGACTTTTACGTGTGGATCATGTAATTTCCGTCCATCGATGTTTTCTGCACTTGCTCCATTATCGGAAAGGAAAACAATCAAGGTGTTATCGAATTTTCCTTGCTTTTTCAACGCTGCGACAAGCTGACCGATCCCTTGGTCCATACGGTCAACCATAGCCGCATATACCTCCATCCGATCCGCCCACTCTTGCGGATTATCCAGCGATTGCCACTCGGGTATTCCTTCTGGGCTGCCAGAAAGTTTATGCTGCGCATCGATTATTCCTAACTGCTTCATCCGCTCATAACGGTATCTACGAATGTGTTCCCAGCCTTTGTCATATATCCCATCGTAACGCTCGATATCTTCCTGGGGTGCGTGCAGCGGCCAGTGTGGTGCTGTGTAAGCCAGGTATAGGAAGAAAGGTTTTTCCTTATCCTCCCTGTTGTGCCGATCTAGGAAAGATAACGCTGTATCGGTAAAGGCATCCGTCATATAAAAATCTTCAATTGGAGGAGACCATAGCTCATCTTCGTATACCATTTGCCGTTTGCGCGGTTCTTCCACTAGTTCAAAATAGCTACTTGCTCCGCTAATCAGTCCAAAATAGTGGTCAAATCCGCGTTGCCGTGGCCAGTGTTCCGGTCGTTCGCCTACATGCCATTTTCCAGCCATATAGGTTTTATAGCCCGCTTCTTTCAACACCTCAGCCAATGTTACGCTTTGTTCATTTAGGAATCCCTGATAGGGCCCTGGCTGTGGTTTGCTCCCCACATTACTCACCATCTTTCCCATTCCGGCTTCGTGGGGATATAATCCCGTCAGCAGTGCTGCCCGGGAAGGGCAGCACCGTGTCGCGTTATAAAAAGAACGGAACTGAAGGCCATCATCCGCCAATTGATCAAGATTCGGGGTATTAATTTCACTGCCGTAACAACCCAGGTCTGAATACCCCATATCATCCGCCATTATTACGATAATATTCGGACGGTCGGCAGGAAATAACTGGGCAACAGCTAAATGCCCAGAAAACAGTAATCCAATGATCAGTATCCAAAAACGTAAAGCTAGATAGCCTTCCAAAATAAAGATCGGGTACGAAAAAAAAGATCTCATATCATGTTTTTTAATTTACAATCTCGGTTAACGGCGGCAGATTCTGCTCAGTTCCTGGGTATCCCTCATTTTGGTTAATGATACCTAGGGTGTTCGTATTAATCGCATCAGCCGGTATCGGAAACAGCACGTGGTAGGGACTAATCCGACACTCGGACGCCCCCCATTTTAAATGGGTCTGATAAAAGTTATTCGTGGCCATAACCCGGTCGTACCAAAAATTTTTCTTGCTAAAATCCGCCAACGAGTAGCCATTACGACCTTCGGCTGCCATGATATACGAAATCCGGACCAGCTCCGATTTACGATGTTCTTCCGCAAACAACTCTCTGGCGCGCTCGTCAAGGATCGTTTCTATGGTCACATCATCCGCAGCAATTTCCGCGGCATCGGCCCGTCTTCTTACTTGGTTGATATCTGCCGCAGCCGATTCCATCCTTCCTAACCAATAGTAGGCTTCTGCACGCAACAGATAAGTTTCTGCCGAGCGGAACACATAATAATCGCCCTGACCTCCATTCGGCACTTGGTCTGTTGTCGCTTGCGGAACAAAGGTTTTATAAAACGGGAAAGAATGATAATGCTGGAAGGTATCTACAATTGCCGAAAAGTTTGTTGGGTCTATAGGTTTTCCAAAATCGATTGACGCCGGATTGTTATATAGCAATTCCTCCTGCAGCACCCAGTTGCCATCCTTCCGCCTTAAGTCATTTTCATCCTTCCACAGATCATAAAGATAATAATTAGAAGGCCTAAGATTCGAATTACCGCGACCAAGGGAGTCATAGGTGTCACCTCTATCTAAAGTACCTCTTGCCGCTTTACTGTCCAGAACACGAGCGTTCCACCATGCCGGGTGATAATTGCGCATAGTATGGAGTCCCCCTGTACGTACTTCATCCGGCAAATCGTTTCTATCCAACACACCAAGGATCGTTTCGGAATTCGCTGCATTATGCACGTTTACCGGGCGGTGCAAATCCCAGAATAAGTTCCGATGCGGTGCAATTTCTACTTCGGATCCAAACCGTTCCTGCATTAACGGGTGTCTTTCAATGACGTCAGTGGCCATTTCAATCGCCTGTTCATACGCTCGGTTAGCCAAACATATTTTCGATAACAGATGTTTACCTGCCGACTGGCTTGGTGCCCCCGGCCGCATCTGTTCGGGAAGCCACTCTACGGCAAATTCCATATCGCTTTGGATACGATCCAAGATCGTCCAGCGCGAATGGGTATAGAAATCCAATTTGGCTTCCAGTAATTCCTTATCGAGAAAGGGTACATCTCCAAATTGATTGACCAGTAAATAGTACCAGTAAGCACGATGGAAGTATGCTTCGGCCAGTATTTCATTCCGATCCGTTTCATTCTCCCAGGTAATATCATCAATCCGAGAGATAAGCGCATTCACCACACGTACCGGCCGGTACGCCCACTGGAAATTATCCAGAACGTAATAATTTCCATCGGCATTTGGAGTCAGCTGCAGGTTCATATTCCGTATACCGTTGTCATTGAGTGGTCCTGCTACCCCTAGCTCCGTAAAGATAGATTCCGATACCACGGTATTGAGTTCACCGTAAAACGAATTTCGAAGGTTCTTGCGTGCGGTAACCAACATAGACTCGTATCCAGCCTTATTTATGAGTAGGTTTTCCGGTGCATAAAAGGAGAGCGGCTCTGGTTTCAACCATTCCTTGGAGCAGGAAAAAACAGCCAACATGCTTACAGCTACGACTAAACTATATATAATTTTTATTCTCATTTCATCAATTATTAAGGTAAACTAAAACGATGCATTGAACCCGATGGTAAAGATCCGTGGCATTGGACTATTCTGAGATTCGGGATCCCAGCCAGTCCATTTTGTTAAGGTGAGCAAATTTCGTGCACTCAAAAAGAGCCGAAGGTTATTTACTGAAACTTTGTCCAGTACATCTTTCGGTAAACGGTAACCGATCGCGACATCCTGCAGTCTCAAAAAACTACGTGACTCATACATATTGATCCCCCCCTCAAACAATCGGTAATTTACATTAAGTCGAGGGTGTGTATTCGATCTATTTTCGGGCGTCCAATACGGGATATCCAAGGTATTTGCCCGGTCATAGATATTCGAACTTGAGTGGTTAAAATCATCGCGCGACCCTAGGTGACCGAGGTCAGCCCTTATGAAAATGTTTGCATCAAAGTGCTTCCAGAAACTGAAATCATTCCGCCAGCCCAGTGTATACCGAGGCTGACGCCAACCGATAAATTGTTTATCGTCAAATTGCCGGTATGCGCCATCCGCGTTACTATCTTCCACACGATATTCGCCCGGGCGTAGGCCATACTGGGCTGCTGCTTCGGTCTCCTCAACCTGCCATATCCCCTGTATCCGGTAATCCCAGATTCTGTCTAAGGCCTCTCCCGGAAAATATCCATTTGCATAATCTGGAACCTCCCGCTGCACAAGCTGTCCATTGACCTCTTCTTCCATCATATCCCCCCAAAGGCGATCGATACGATTACGGTTTAACGAGAAAACGAAACTACTCCTCCAATTCAAGTTTTCTTTTTTTATAATCTGTCCCTGTACGGTGGCATTTATACCTCTATTGGAAAGTTCGCCGAGATTTGTCGTGACCGATTCATAGCCGATAATCCGCGGTAACCTCCGATCCAATAAGAGATCATAGGTCGTCCCTTTGTAGGCATCTATTGTCGCAGTAAGCTTATTGTCAAAAGCGGTGAGGTCGAATCCTATGTTGTAGGCCTCCGTTCCCTCCCATTTCAGATTGGGATTGGCCATCGAGCTATTTGTTAGCCCCACTACCACGTTCGAACCATCAAAATATGCGTTGCGCGCGAGGTTAGAAAGCGCCGCGTATCCGGGCACATCTCTGTTTCCGTTCACCCCCCAAGAGACACGCATCTTTAGGTCATTTACCCAGGCGACATCAAAAAAACGCTCCTGAGACAATCTCCACGCAAAAGCTGCGGACGGAAAGAACCCTCTCGGGTTATTTTGGCCAAACGCAGAAAACCCATCCCTACGCCAAGACAAGGTAAACAGATAACGTTCATCGTAATTGTAATTCATACGTGCCATCAAGGCATCTCCCGTACGCACCCTATCATTGTTACTGATAGAGGGATTCGCCCCATATTGCAGACCATGCCAAGAAAGATTTTCATTGGGACCAAAATTTTCATTTTCCTGAAAAGACTGCTGTATCTGTAATTTTTCCGCATTAACCAAAAAAGTAAAGTCGAATGCGTGCTTATCGAAACGTTGCGACCAAGTTAAGATATTATCGACCATCCATTCATAGGAGTGTTCATCAGACCGCGTACCATATCCATTACGGCGCGTCACACCCCCCATCATCGTTGTAGAAGGCCAAAAATTATAGTCTTTTTCCGTCACCAAGCGGTTTTGGAAAGATGCACGATATTTAATACCGAAAGGCAGTTTCAATTCTGCATAGAACGTTGCAAACAAGCGATTATTTTTTCGATACTGATCCTTATAATAGGACTCTAAGAAAGCGTTGGAAAAAGAAGGGTCTTCCTGGGGAAACCTAACTAGCATACCATCATCCTCCATAAATTTACCGTAAGGGCTAAGTCTGTTTATTCCTCCGGCAGGCACAGAGCTGTTGTCGGAAGTTGCAAACTGCGTATTTACTCCGATTTTAAAAAAATCAGCAACATCCCCTTCCAGGTTTAAACGCGTCCGCCAGGTCTTGAGCCTGTCGCCATAGATGATTCCTTCATTATCGGTATATCCGGTAGATAGGTAATAGTTCAGGCGGGATGCCTTTCCAGACAGTGCAATGTCATTGTTGTGGCGGAGCCCCTGCTGCATCCGCTTATCGTACCAGTCGATTACCCGCCCTTGTTGGAAACCTTCAATCTCTACACTGTTCAGACGTAATCTTTTTAGCCATTCCACTATATTATCCGCATCGGCATTATTACTGTAATTCCGCCATTGTTCTAACGACACATTTTCCGGCAATTGTTCTGGATTCATATAATAACCTTCGGCATCACGTGGTGCCATCTGCTGCATAAGATCCTGTCTAAACCTTAAATACCCTGCAGCATCGAAAGGTTTATAATCGTTGGATACGGATGCCAGTCCCCACATGGACGAAAGCGTTACGGTAGGCACCTCGCTAACGCCACGTTTCGTGGTCACTATGATTACCCCTGAGGCAGCGCGTGCACCGTAAACGGCGGCCGAACTGGCATCTTGCAGGACGTCCATCGTAGCTATATCAAACGGATTGATATCCTGCAACGCTCCGTTGTAGATAACGCCGTCCAACACAATCAACGGACTCGAACCCGCAGTGATGGAGTTGGCTCCCCTCACCTCTAACGACCCTCCACCTCCTGCTCCGGTAGCCTGATTACTGGCAATACCTGCCACCGTCCCGCTTAGGAACTCGCTCAGGTTTGTAGCCGACTGGCTTTCGAAATCACGCGCATCCACACGGGAGATTGCACCGGTTAAATCGCTTCTTTTCTGCGTACCGTATCCGATCACGACAGCTTCTTCCAAGTCGTTCATAGCGGTTTTCATAGCAATTTCCAAACTAGAACGCCCCTTCAGCTCCACTTCCTGCGTTTCATACCCTACCAGCGTAAACACTAAGATTCTTGCCTCGGCGGGCAAATCAAGGCTGAAATTCCCATCACCATCAGTTTTCGTCGCAGTAGCATAATTCTTCACCGATATTGTTGCACCCTCCAAAGGCAACCTATTTTCATCGGTTACCTTTCCCTTCATATGGCTTTGAGCTGGTTGATCCCAGAAATCAGGAAGAGCAACCTCTCGTTTGTCGGAGATAGTTGTTTTTACTTTACGACGTACGAGCACCGTCCGGTTACGAATGGCATAGTCAAGCGGCTGACCCTTAAAACATACCGATAAGGCATGTTCTAGACTAGCATTCTGCAAATTTACCGTTACCGGACGTGCCTTTTTTAAGTCTTGGTCCGCATAGATAAAATCCACACCAGTTTGTTCACTTAGCAATTTTACGACATCTCTCAGCGCAGCATTTTGTTTGCTTATATTAATTTGGGCACGTGATTCCGCAGAAACCTGTAGAATCAGAAAGGTTAAAAAGAACACTGTTATCCGCATCGCTTTCCATATAGTATGATCATTCCGCTTGTGATAGCCGAATGTCTTATTATAGTTTATAATCATTAACTTTGTTTGTTTGGTTATTCTTCAATTATTTAGACGATAAATAAAGGAACGATCAAATATTCAGACGGAAGGGGTCTCAAGCACTTCCGTCTTTTTGTGGTTCCCTACACAAGCTAGCTTTTACATCACCTTCACCCTCCTTCCCTCAATCTCAAACCGGACCGCCTGTGTATAGCTAATCTTATCCAAAATTTCAGATATATGCTCATACCGGCCTACGGAACCGGTGAAGGTGACCAACGATGCATCACCTTGGTAAATAATCTCTACGTCGTACCAACGCGCTAACATTTTTAATATATTTTCCAGAGGTTCCTGTTCAAATACGAACTTACCATCTTTCCATGCCGTAAACTGCCTGACATCAACTGTACTTATCTTGAGATCTTCTCCCTGTAAGACACTCTGCTGTCCAGGTTTGAGCACATGATATTTTATTTCGTTTTCATCTATCATATCATGCAGAAACACATTAACGCTCCCCTCAATCAACGTAGTAAGTGTCTTATGATCATCCGTATACGCTGAGATATTAAATTGGGTACCGAGAACGTCAACAATCTGCGCACCTGCCTGCACGCGAAAGGGTACCTTATGAGAAAGGCCATTTTGATCCCGTAACACCATTTTTGCGACATCAAAATAAGCTTCCCCTTCCAAGAACACCCGACGTTCTTGCTTACCAAAATGTACAGGATATCGTAGGGATGATCCGGCATTTAACCAAACGCGTGTACCATCAGGCAGTGTAAGCGCATACTGTCCGCCGCGAGGAGTCCTTAAGGTCAACATCTGTCCGGCGATTCCGGAACTAACAACCTCTCCGTCCTCATACTTTATCGAATCGCCGATCACAATACCTTTGTGCAGATCACTCAGGATAATTTCCTTTCCGCTCTCCAACACGAGCGTCGCCGTATTTCGGCCCGGTACAATACTATCCTGCTGTATTGCTACATGATTCTGCTCAAGAGAAGTTGGTGTGTATAAGAAGACGAACAAACCCACTATTACGGCTGCTGCAGCCACATAATACCAATATAGATCAAATCGACGTGACGGTCTGTTTTGTGTAATCCGACTGTCTATCTCCCGTTTTATCCTGTCCTTTAGCCTGCTCCGATCATCTTCGTTTAGCTGCCGTAGGACGTCTTTATCCTTGTCAAATAATCTGTAGTAGACATCCACAAACTGCCGTTCCTCTTCAGAGGCTGTACCGTTTCGATATTTTTCAACAAGTTCTAAAAAAGTTTCCCTATCCATGATTAGCGAGGTTTACACTAATAAGACAGCATAGGTTGGCATTTTCCCGAAAAAAATTTCAATTTTTCAAATTGACAACATAAAAATCTAAATATCAGTAAATTAAAATAATAACTAAAGAAAACCTGTTGATAGCTAAATCAGAAAAGCTTGGTCAGGACGAGCAACACTATCAATGATGCACGCAGTTGTGCCAGTGCTAAACTTAATTGGTTTTGAACAGTTTTCCTGTTCATTTTTAACTTTTTGGCAATTTCCGCCGTGTCCAACTCCTGCTCATACCGCATCCTATAAATTACTTGCTGTCTAGCGCTCAAAGAATTAACAAGTGCTTCTGCCACGACGACCAATTCCTTATCCAACAATGGGGTATCGCTGGATTCGGTAACCGCCTGATATTCTATTAAAAGTTCGGCTATAGGCACATAGCGTTTTTCCTTCTCAAACCAGTTGAGCACCCTATTCTTAACCGCAGTATAAAGATATCCTCGAACATTTTCGATACATAATTCTTCCATTTGGTCCCACAGGGTGACGAAAATATCCTGGGTAATATTCTCCGCTATGTCGTATTGACGACAGCGTATGAACGCCTGCTCAAAGACGTACTCCCAATGCTCTTCATACAGCGCCGTAAAGACCTGCTCATCCTGAGTTTGCGAGCGAGATAATAAATTTGATGTCGTGTGAGATTTATAATCGGCCATAAGTTGTATGCCATGTTATGCACACAAACTTAAAAAATAATTTGATACTTTAATAATATGCAACTCTTTCCTTATTTTGAAGTCGTTGCCCTCCTATTTAGGAAAAAATCAACCATACCGATATACCAAATGATATGACCGCGCTTCAACACCTCAAAGACAATAATCGATGTAGTAGAGCTGTGTTCTTCCTTGTGAGTCTGGTTGATCAAAAATGTTATCGTCATATTTAATATTAACATCTACAAATACCTGAAGAGCATCCGTATAAACCACATATTTTTTACACATACTACCCATAAACATGTCCTTCATGCTTTACGGCATTTTTTTTGGAGGTGGCCTAAGAACAAAACTCAATAAACTTAGGGAATTCAGATTATGAGGTTATTAAACAAGGAAAATATCATGGCTACCTTAGAACGGGGGGTCGGAAATACGCCATTGCTCAAACTGGAGTCCTTATCCGCCACGCTAGACATCCAAATCTATGCGAAGATGGAAATGGGGAATCCAAGTGGCAGTGTCAAAGATCGGTCAGCCACCAACATCCTGATCGAGGCGATCCGAAAGGGCGAGATAAATGCGGAGACCACTATTGTTGAGTCTTCGTCCGGAAATATGGGTATTGCCTTGGCCCGACTCTGCAAGCTGCTGCGGTTAGACTCCTATATTGTTGTCGACCCTTACATTAACCATCATACCAAGAAATTACTACGTAGTTACGGCGCAAACTTGGTAGAGGTAAATGAAAAAGATGAAAATCAAGGTTACCTCCGCAACCGGTTAAAAAAAGTACAAGAACTTTTGGAAACTGTACCAAATAGCTACTGGACAAACCAATATGGAAACCCCAACGTACGGATGGCACACGAAAATATATTTCGCGAACTTCTCGTCCAACTTGGAACAGCCCCAGACTACATGCTAGTAGCAACCAGTACGTGTGGTACTATCCGCGGCATCGGCGATGCCATTGCGAAGACAGAGTCGCAAACACGGCTGATCGCGGTCGACGCCGAAGGCAGTATCCTTTTTGAAAACAACCCCAAACCCAGGCACATTCCGGGAATGGGCGCTAGCCACCCATCCTCCTTTCTACAAAAACACCAGATCGACCACTATACACTTATCTCCGATCATCAAGCGATTCAGGGATGTCATTTGATCCGGGAGCACGAAGGCATGTTAATCGGTGGCTCCTCCGGTGCGCTCGTCGCCGCATTACATAAACTTAAAGACCGCATTCCGGCAAACGCCACGGTGGCTTTACTCTTCCCAGATAGTGGCGAGCGCTATCTTGATACGATCTACGACGACATGTGGGTACATAAGACTTTTGAGAAAGTAATCGCATGATCTGGACAACCGAACATATTACGCCGGAACCGGACCTGTATTCGTATGTCCAAGCGCGAAAACCAGAAACTTCGCCTACGCCCGAAAGCCGTATGATCGCCATCATGGGTGGCGGTCCTAAGGGGATGTATGCGCTGAATCATTTTGTCAATCAAACTCGCCTCGATCCAACTACAAAACACTATCAAGTTTTGTGGTTTAATCAGGACGAACGCTTTGCTTGTGGACCGAATTACGACATACATCAACCTAATTATCTGTTGATCAACTATTGTATAGGACATGTACACGCCTTTCATCCGGCATATCGGGACATCGAAAACCAAAGAAGCTTTGTAGATTGGCTGACTGCTGTAAAGATTGTCGACACAGTTATCGAGCCGACCGATTTTGCCTCGAGGGCTTTGGTGGGCCATTATCTACAGTGGGTCGCTGCAGAGACGATCCGTAACCTTCCGTCGAATGTACACGTAGAGCTTATCCCACGGCCTGTCATCACGATGACCTATAAGGATACCCAAGTAGCAATCGAAACTAAAACCAAGACTTGGGAGGTCGATAGCGTGTTACTTACTACAGGTCATTGTTACCAAAACAGTCCGTTAATTGAACACACGGAGATCCCCACAGCAATGTATAAGCGTGCGCCCTATCCCGTCTCACAGTTCGCCACGATCCCGCCACAAGCGCAGGTTGGTATCATCGGCATAGGTTTAACCTTTATCGATATTGCATTGGCGCTTACCGAAGGCCGTGGCGGCACGTTTGAACAGGGCACCTATCATCGCTCCGGAAAAGAACCTGTAATTTATCCCTTTTCGAGAAGTTCACTTCCCATATTGTGCCGCGGCGCACAATATCAGGAGCAACGCCCGTTATATATCTTGACCGAATCGCAGTTTAAGAAATGGATGCGCCAATCAGCAAAAATCGATTTCCTAAAGGAAATACTCCCCTTAATCGAAGAAGAAGTGCAACTGGCTTATTACACCGTGGCGTTTGACGTAACAGATCTTGAAACGATACGGAATATGATAGCACACATACCCGTATCCGAGCGCTTTATGCTAAACAATTTGTTACGACCAGCGTTAAACAACGAAGAAGAAATTATCCAGTATATACGGACGAACATTGATGAAGCCTATAAAGGCGAAGAAAAAAGTCCGCTGATGGCAGCCGCAGCCGTTTGGAGTCGAATCTGTTCCCAGATCGCTGAGGTATATCGGACTGTAGGTTTTACGGGTGCCTCTCAGCAGCAATTGGATCAATACTATTTTAGCGCCTTCAACCGTGTGAGTTACGGTCCTCCCATAGCGAACATGGAAAAAATATATGCGTTAGCGAAAGCGGGCATCCTCCGCTTTATGGCGTTTCAAAATCCAGTGATTAGCTGGCACTCTGACGAGCAGTTGTTTTCCCTCCGTGACGCCAACGGAAAGGAAAAACAATTAGATATCTTAATTGACGCGCGCATCGCTCGCCCCGCCCTCGAAAAAAGAAACGCCGTACTATATGATAACCTGTTGCAGAAGGGATCTATCCATGCATACGAGAATGAAGGGTATTCCCCAGGTAGCCTGTCTATTGATAAACGTGGAAAATGTACCACGATGGAAAGTCTACCCGTTTACTGTTACGGATCGAATACCGAAGGTGTGTTTTTCGATAACGACACCTTATCACGAACAAAAAATGATACCGCCTGTTATTGGGTACAGGAGACACTTCGCCAAATGTAGAAAGAACTTTATGGACAACACATTTTTACCACTAACACCCATCCTACACCGTTGGGTGCAAGATATTATAGAACAACCCACGTCTTTGTTCCAAGCGATCGAACGGCAAGGATCGCCTATAAACATACACCATCTAGCACCATTGAAAGAAAACATCAAAGCCTATGAAAAGGTACTAACCAAATACCAGATCCCCCACAAAATATTCTTTGCACGCAAAGCCAATAAATGCTTGGAAATAGCCCGAGCTGTAGCACAGATGGGTCAAGGAGTAGATACCGCAAGTTACCGCGAACTCCAGCAATGCGTCGAGGCCGGAATAGATAGCCAACAACTTGTGCTTACCGCTGCGGTTAAAAACAAGAAACTTCTTGAACTTGCCCTGCAGCATAACATCCCTGTGGTATTGGATAACGAGGATGAACTGCAGCTGGCGCAAGAGGTTGCACAAAAAAAGGAGAAAACCATGATAGTAAACATTCGCGTGGGCGGCTTTTTCGTGGAGGACAAGCGTTTACCCACGCGCTTCGGCTTTCCCATCGATCACGCAGTCGCCTATATCCGTGGTTTAGCAGATAAATATCCCCATCTCGAATACACCGGTTTACACTTCCATCTAAATGGTTATTCTGTCACGGAGCGTGTGGCAGCCATCGAGCAATCGGTACGCGTCATCGACGAACTATTGCATCATGGCATCCCGACGCGGTCGCTCGACATTGGTGGCGGTATGCTGATGAATTACCTACGATCAGAACAAGAATGGCTCGAATTCCATGACGCGCTACGTGAAGCTGTATTGGGCGTCCGATCCGAACTTACCTATCAGAATGACGCGCTCGGTATGGTCAAGATCAACGACCAGCTCTATGGTGAACCCACGGTATACCCCTACTTCAATAAACTGCACAAGGAGAAACTATTGGAAGAGATTCTAACCACGCGATCTGCTATCTTCGACGCGCCGATCCATCAACTGTTTACCGAGCGCGCCTTAGCGTTTCGCATGGAGCCTGGCCGATCGCTGCTGGATCAGGTGGGCTGCACGGTGGCTAAAGTTGCCTTCCGTAAAAAAGATAGCGAAGGCCGTCTGCTAGTAGGCCTAGAAATGAACCGCACCCAGCTCCGGAGTTCCAGTGCCGATTTTTTGGTAGATCCCATCCATCTGCCCAAACGGCAAAGCCAGAAGACCGATGATCCGTGCTACGCCTATCTTGTCGGGAGCTATTGTCTGGAACAGGAATTGATCCTTAAACGAAAAGTTTACCTAAAATCGTATCCGGAAATCGGCGATTTGATTCTATTTCCCAATACTGCCGGATATCTGATGCATTTTTACGAATCAGAAGCACATCTGTTCGAACTTGCCAAAAACATATTCGTTTAACGGAGATGATAATAGCCGTTTCCAGCAAGGACAACCTGATTAAGAGACAAAGCTAGAGCATGAAAAAAGTCTTAGGCTTGAGGGGTTCAGGAATTTCTGTTTCTTTCAGCAACTGTTTAATATTAATCTCGATATTACGCGCTATGGCAGTTACAGGCGTATCACTGGGCCGATTACGGAAAGGATCTTGTAGGTTGTAGGCGGTTTTATCAGCAAGAAAAAACAAAGCGGCGATAAGCACCAACAGCGGAATTTCAAAAATCGCGTGGACATCTTGTATCGCAATCGATAACGTAATCAAAAAGAGATAAATAGCTGCATGCAGAAAAAAACGATACGTTACTGGAAATACCGTAGTATTTATACGTTCTGCTTTGCCCATCGAATCCACAAGACGCACGAGCGTCTGATCCAGCTGCACCCGATAAAATTCGGGGATTGGTTGCTTATCTGCAACTTCTTTTATACGGGTTGCCTGCATCTGGGTTATGGCTAACGCCACATTTTTATGAGGTCGAAGCATCTCCCGTTCCGCCGACGTAAGGTTGAGTTGCCTAGCCAATGGATTCAGCCCCCGTAGAGAATCACCTAAGGCGTAACACCACGCGATCTGTTTATAAGCGATGTCCCGAATCACTTCTTCGTATGCACTGTCCATATAGCTTTGAAGTTGTATGACGAGCGAACGGGAATCGTTTACAATAGCGCCCCATATTTTGCGTGCCTCCCACCACCGTTCATACGACTGGCTCATCTTAAACGACAGTAACACCGATATCGCGGTACCTAAAAATGCAGGAACACCCAAAGGCATATCTGGAAGCCGATCATTCATAAAATACGTAAAGGCATTAAAAAATAAGCCGACAACAGCCACTATAGCCACTTCCCTTTTTATTTTGTTAAGCATGTAACGTAAGGGAATCCGAGAAGAGTTCAGTATCATACTCTGATGAACAAATATCTTTTGAATGTGTTTGTACGACGAAGAAAAAAATCCGTGTTCCCATTAACATGGGGACACGGATCGTCGATTTAGCGCCAGAGCATCTGTCCGCCACCAGATTCAATTCTATCTTTGTCTTTCCAAATAACCGGGATAACACCCGGTGTGTTTGATTCGGAAGGATTAACCACATACTGCTTACCATCATTGGGGATAATCCGCATTTCCCATAGGTGGCCAAGTGTACCGGAGGATCGGTAATACGTCCCAACAAGCAAATACGCGCCATCCGGCGAAAAGACCGGATTCGATTCCGTAAAATTACTGGTGGTTACCTGTTTTAGATCAGAACCGTCTATATTCATCGTATGGATATGATTGCCTATCTGTAACGCGAGTTGATTGCCAGCTTGATTAACAGCTACTTTACCCCACTCCTCATAATTCATTTCTTTAATACCCTTGCCGGAAGTATAAGGTGGATCCAGGCGTATGATATATTTGTTATGGGTAATTAACAACGCATTACCCGGCAGCCATAGCGAGCTCATGTTAAACACATCCAGTCTCTCTCCTTCAATATCCAAAAGGCGTGTCACAAATTCACCATTTCGCTTTAAAATGGTTATTCCGTCGTTGTAATCTTTTGACGTTACCATAATCAAACTATTATCCGGTGATAAGTAACCTTGGCAATAGCTATTGCCCTCAGGGCTGGTATAATCAAATTGTTCGACAATAGATCCGTCCGCCATATTACTAAGTGTAAATTTCACTTTATAATTTCCGATCGTACTGGCATTAACCGCAGTCAACTTTAACTTACCATCACGTGATACATCTACGTTATTTCGTTTGCTATCGCTGGGAAGAAATGTCCCCCCGGTTCCATCGGGCAAACTTATTTGGAGGATGCCTTCTGTCGCCCAGTCGTAGTAAATGGTACCTTTTACATCTGCCGGATATTTCCCTATTCCAGTTCCCTCACCACCCGTTCCGTCTCCATCTTTAGAACAAGAAACAGAGAATATACAGCATAAAATACCTATACCCATCAAATAACTGAATTTCTTCATCGCATTAAATATTTATTTACGCCACTAAGTTACGGCTAGTTGATTTTCTGGACAATCCACGAAAACTAGGAAATTATTTTAACTCATCCCCAAGGTAAGCGTCGTCACGAAAACCAGTCCCGTCGAACTGACAGCCTCTACATATACTTTGTAAGAACCCGCGGTTAGGTTTTCCGACGGTTTAACCCGAACTTTTCCCGAAGATTCTTCAACCTCAAATATGTCGCCTGAATTGGCAAAGGGAACCCCATTCTTCTCGACCGCCTTTAAACGGAAAGTCGATTTATATTTATCTGGATAAAACACCGGAGCAGCTGATAGATACCCGTTACTTAACCCAATATGTACCGTGCTATAATCGATGGTAATGTCCAGATCAGGATAATACTGTCCGAAAAGATATTTGATCTTCGGTATAAAAATCATGCGGAAAGGTGTACTTGCCACCACAAAACCGTCTTTAACCAAGGACGGCTGGCTATTGACAACGGTCTCCTCTTCCCCTTTACTTTCAGAAACACTAGCATCAAATACTATTTTTCCTTCCCGTACCGCCGCAAATTCGGTAACCGGCAAATACCAATCCGCTCCTTTTTTTACATCCTCCATCGCAGACAATGCAAAAGCGCTTTCCACCTCACCGTACAAGCCATAAGCAAACGCCGTTCCAGCGTCCTGCTCCGCCCCTTCAATGTTGACAGCAGCTGGATCAACCGTTACATGGAGATAGCCCAGTCCTGCATCCTGCTCTAAATTCGTGGAGAGTTTAACCGTCCAAATATACTGCGACGGCAATACTTCTGCAGATGTTATGGAAGAAGTGCCTGTAGGATATAATAACCGACTGTCGACAAAGATGGCGTGCTGCTCAGCGTCATAACGAGCCGCTTTCACCAATTTCTGCCGCAACGTGTTACCATCGGAAAAGACATAGTCCTTGGTTTGGTCGGCTGAAAAATCGACCTGTACAGTCCCGCCATTACCATAACCTTCCGGAAGCGGAACGCGGAGTTGTTCGCCATAAGTAACCGTACTCTTTTCCGGAAACGAAACCGTTGCCGGCTCTTTCGGTTCGGCGTTATCTTTTTGACAGGCTGTTAATAAGACAAAGCAGAAGGATAATCCAATCCATGCTTTTCTGGTGTAGTTGTTCAAATTCATTTGTTTTGCCATTTATTTTGTGGCAAAGTAAAGGTATATTTTTATCAAAAGCAATATTGTTGCTTTTATATTTTATACGTACTTTTGCCCATCATGAATAGCGGCAATACGTACAACTCCATCAAAAAAGATCTCTTGGGGAATCTCTTCTTCTTGTTTTTATCCACAAGCTGTATGGCGCAGCTGGATACCGTATTGCACATCGATTCCGTAGTCGTAGATGCACGGATCGATCCATCCTGGAATCGTACGGTGCTCAACAAACATGACCTTACCCAACGCAACGCTACGTCTTTCGGTGAACTTCTCAGCAGCACAGCGGGAGTCCAAAATGCTTACC
This sequence comes from Sphingobacterium micropteri, assembly GCF_014692515.1. Lineage (GTDB taxonomy): Bacteria > Bacteroidota > Bacteroidia > Sphingobacteriales > Sphingobacteriaceae > Sphingobacterium > Sphingobacterium micropteri. The sequence continues at coordinate 252,524 of NZ_JACOIK010000008.1, forward strand.
ATGGCCCGCATGCCGGCTCTCCTATGATCCGCAGCATGTCCGGGAATCGGGTAAGGATACTCCGGAATAACACCAGTATTTCCGATCTCTCGGGCATTAGCCCCAATTTCACCATCAGTTTTGACCCGGACAACATCTCGGACATACATATCTATAAATCGCAATCTAGCGTGCTTTATGGCGGCCGAGCGATCGGTGGAGCGATCAATATTGTGGATAATAGCATTCCTAAAAACGTACCCGCAAAACCAATCACCGGATCGGTCAAGACCTCCTGGCAAACCAATGCCGGACACCTGGTATCTTTCGATCTCAATGGGAAAACAAACGAACAGTCAACATGGCATGTCGACGGGTCTTGGCGTCAAAACGGAGATATCCGGATACCTAGCCATCCGAAAATCGACTGGGCATATAACCCTACAATCGACAATATGCAAGCTTCAATGGCACAAGTATTTGTGGATAAGGAAAGTAAACAGAATATAACCCTCTACCCATACCTTAGCCAATTTGTACTCGATAATATGGGCGATCCCAGCCAAGGGCTATCGGAAGCCGAAATGTATACCTTTAAATCTCATTCGGTGATCGGGGGTTATGAAGTACCCAATCCAGCCAATCCGCAATATATTCCAGATCAAGATCCGAGTATACCGTTATATACGACGGTCGTCCATGGCATATACGACTATGCACCAGTACGCAATGGTTATATCCCGAACAGCCATGCAGATCATAAAACGATCAACATCGGATACGCCTGGCATACATCCAATATGCACATTGGTATAGGGTATCGCGGTAACCAAGGTTATTTCGGCATTCCAGGATTCGCACGAATCAAACAACCTTCACACGCACATAGCCACGGCGACGACCATCAACATCGTGCAGAGGACTTCGGGTATTCTCCCATCAATACCCGGGCACTTTCTAACAATTTTGTTAGTGACGTCTCGATTGCGGTAGGATCTCCCTGGCTGTCTAGTATAAAAAACAGCTACAGCCTGCAACTCGCTGATGATAGGGAACTGTTGGGCATCTATCAAATGAATAAATTTAACAGCAATATACACAGTAATCGGTTAGAATTTCATCAGTCATACCAAGCATTCTGGAAAGGGCTCTCAGGACTAGACTTATCTTACAGAAAAATTACGGGGACCGGCATCATGCGTTACATGCCGCATACACGCAGTCAGGAATGGAGCGCTTTTACCCAACAGCAGTTTGCCATAAAGTCGTTACGACTCAGCACAGGCTATCGTATCGAGCACGTGCATCGAAAAGCGATTCCTGACGCAGCATATAAACGTAGCCGCGGTCTGTCCGGTGGCAATCTTTCACCAAGAAACTATAAACTGCAACAGTTCAACAGCGAGCTCTCCTGGAAAATTCTTTCATTTCTGCGGGTGATGGGGAGTTACCAGCATGCCGAACGCGCACCGGAGATAAATGAGCTATATGCGGGTAACAATCATTTTGCCATCATGACCGAAGAAAATGGCGACGACCGGCTTCCGGTCGAAACCAACGATGGAATCGAGTTCGGTATGGAGTTCAATAGTTTATCCGGCTGGAATCTCAAGTCAACCTATTACCACAATACTTTTAAGAATTATCTCTATCTGGCACATACCGGTATTTCACGGTCAGGCGGCTTCTTAGTGAAGGAATGGCGTGCGTCGGACACCGAGATTTCGGGTTGGGAAGTAGAACTCAGCCAGCAGACGATCTTTGCCCATGGCGCGAAGCTGTTCAGTCAAGGTTACTTTGACCTGGTCAAAAACCGGAATACTTCCGACGATCCGATGCGCCAATGGGCCGAAGGTGATTTTATGCCCAATATGCCGACCAGCCGTTTTGGCTTTGCGACCAAACTAGATACAAAAAACTGGTCATTATATGTGGCTGCTGATAGCTATCTAAAGCAAAAACTGCTCGGAAAAAACATCAACCCAGAACCGCCTATGCCAGCATTCACCCTACTGCATGCCAAAATCAGCCATAGATTACCTTGGTCAAAATATCATTTGGAAGCCTATATTCAAGGCGGTAATCTCTTGAATAGCGAGGCGCGTCCACAACAATCGATATTAAAATATCTCTCCCCCTTACCAGGTCGAAATATCAGTATGGGGATCCAAATGGCTATTTGATTTGATAATCATCATACATACCCTATTTCAGGATTCTTCAGCCCCACCATAGATATGGTCCAACATGCGGTATAACTTCGGATGATCCTCTTGTAGCAAGGCAGGCTTTTTGAAGAAATATTCGGATACAACAGCAAAAAACTCTGCTTCATTGGTGCCCGCATACTCCCGAATATCTGATTCTCCCGTGCGGATCTCGCGAATGGTTTTATGCATCTCTTTGACCCAAGGCTCTATCAATGATTTCGGGATAAGATACTCCGGAATGCCATCCACCTCACCATCGGCCTTATCGATGAGGTGTACAAACTCATGGATGGCAGTATTGTCAGCAGACATGTTTAAGAAACCGTTTCGCAATGCCTGCTGTGATAGGATCATCTTACTGCTGAGGGCACCCGAACCGACCATCCCCGCGACATTTCTCCCTTCGCTCGCTATACTGAAACGCTCATCAAAATAATCAGGATACACCAGTACTTCGGTGAGATTGCGGTAGACCCATAGTTTGAAATGAAAAAGCGGGATAGTAGCACTTGCCGCAATAAGTACTTTATCCTCATCGGTAACCACCGCACCTTTTTCTGCCGATATCTTGGTATGTTCCAAAAAGTAGCGTACCCTTGTCAAGAACGTCTGCTGTTCATCCGTTGGCAGATGACGATAAAACCGAACTTGCTTCTCGAGGATCTCTCCCATCAGCTCGTCCGTGAAGGCAGCAGGTACTGGAATTTTCTTCGTACCGCCATACCTAAAAATGTACACAACAAGCACAATGGCAAAAAGCACGAGGCCAGCGACAATGAAATAGGACGAGTCATTCATGAAGCATATATATTTTTATTGCAAAACACATAAATATATAAAGTTATTTTGTATTCAGTCCACCCCAATTAAGAATGGATCAGTAGAATCCCAAATACATTCTTGGAATATTTCTCGTTTCTTAAAGATGCTTATTTGATCAATTTTGTTCCCATATTCAATCATTCGCTAAAAGTTCAGGCGCGTAACCCTAAAAAGATTTATGTAATAGACATAGGGCTCTACACGGAAAGCTCGGTATCTCTAAGTGATAACACCGGAAGACAGTTGGAAAAAAAGATCGAGGAGAATGTGATTTTATTGCTATGGAAAAAAATAATGTACAAGAAGCGATTCAAGTATGTCTTTCCATAAACGACGAAAATTTTGACCGGGAATATAACGTACAGCGATTTATGGCCTTTTAAACAAAGTAACTTCGGACGTTTAAACAAAATGACTTTTTTATAGCGTGCCTACCTTTGTTCCATCAATAATCATAAAAAATTAAAGAGATGAAACAGCATAATTATCAGGGAGCATTACAACAACCGATCGGTTCCGGCTTCCACGCAAAATCAACTTCAACAGAAGTCATCAAAGGAATTGATCTGACAGGGAAAATCGCTATTGTAACTGGAGGCAATACCGGTATCGGTCTGGAAACGACCAAAACATTAGCACAGGCAGGCGCAACCGTGGTCGTTCCGGCAAGGGATGTAGAAAAGGCCAAACGTAATCTGGAAGGGATTGCAAATACGGAAATAGAAAAAATGGACTTGATGAATCCAGCTTCTATCGACGCATTTGCCGAAAAATTTAACGCTTCCGGCAGGCCACTTCATATGCTCATCAACAACGCCGGTATCATGTGGGTACCGCTACGCCGGGACAATCGTGGTTTCGAATCGCAACTGGCAACTAATTATCTAGCACAGTTTCAATTGACCGCAAGACTTTTGGCTGCACTTAAAAAGGCCAATGGCGCAAGGGTCATCAACGTATCTTCAGGCGGCCATCAGTTTGCTGATTTTGATTTTGACGACCCAAATTTTGAACATCGGACATACGAAACACTACTTGGCTATGGACAGTCAAAAACAGCTGTCAACTTGTTTTCGCTTGAACTGGACAATCGTGCAAAAAAGCATCGTATCCGCACTTATTCATTATGTCCCGGTTCAGTAGGCGGAACGGAATTATCCAGAGAGGCCCCTGTGGATCTGTTCCAGAAATTAGGGTACAGCGATGCAGAAGGAAATATCTTGCCTGAAGTTGCGGCTTCGCTAAAAACCATTCCGCAAGGTGCTGCCACTACGTTGTGGTGTGCCACAAGTCCGATGCTAAATAAAATTGGCGGGCTATATTGTGAAAATGTAGAAGTAGCCCGTTTAAGCGAAGATACATCACTTATCGGCGGTGTAAAACCCTATTCGTTGGACGAAGCAAACGCAAAACGTTTGTGGGTATGGACTGAAAAAGCTACGGGGGTATTTTTCGATTTTGATTGATATTTGTAATTTTACAACCACACAAACAATATGGACTATCACGTAAATTATATCAGTCCCGACATCAAACTTTCCAGTTATGAGGGAAAACTGTTTAGAACGGAAGCGGCGTTTGATGACCATTTGCTTGTGTGGTTGATTTCCGGCCAAACAAAAATTGTACAGGCGCACGAAAACCTTACTTTCGAGCCGGGTAGCGTTTTTTTAATTTACAGGAACCAGTTGGCGACTATTATCAATACACCAAAAGATGGATTGCCACACAAGGCCGTTGCCATGCATCTGTCTACCGAAAGACTCAGAAACTATTATGCCGGGAAAGAGATAGGAGTAACATCAGCTCCGGCGCGCGCAGTACGTTTTCTCCAACATCCTTTATTACAAAGTTGCCTGGCATCACTGATACCCTATTTTGAGATGCAGGATAACTTCCCGAAGGACATTGCTTCGCTGAAAATTACGGAAGCAATCAGTATCCTGCGGATAATTGATACGGACATCGACGGTGTGCTGGCAAATTTTGACGACCCGTATAAGGTGAACTTAATCAGCTTTATGGAAAAGAACTATATGTTCAATATGCCTTTGGAGAAGTTTAGTTATTTAACAGGTAGAAGCCTTACCACATTCAAGCGCGATTTTGCAAAAGCCTTTAACACCACCCCACAACGGTGGCTCACCCAAAAACGATTAGAACTGGCACATTATCAACTTTCCGAGGGAAAAAGTAAACCTAGGGATGTTTGTTACGAAACAGGGTTTGAAAATCTATCGCATTTTTCATTTGCTTTCAAGAAACAATTTGGATATGCCCCGACGGCGTTGCTTGTTCAACGGAAAGGTCGTTGATAATTTCAGTATGATCCTCTTGTGCCTCCCATTGCGCTAACATTTCCTTAAGAACCCGATATTCCTGCGAATATGCGCCATCAGGAACATCGAATCTATCTTTGAACTCTGTAAAGCTCCTCCATGCCTCTTTGCTGCCAGATAGGGCTGCAACAAATAACTGGTTGGCAATTTTCATCTTGCTTTCATCAAAACCACAGCCCGCACTTCTATAAGTTTCAAGAACTTCTTTAATTTCCGCTGCGCTATATTTTCTTATACCGCTGTTAACCGACTTTTTACGGTTAACTTTATTATCCGTAAAATAAATCTTTTCTGTTGTCCAGACAGTTTCTTCAAATTCAAAATTATCCGCTATGGGCAATGGATAAAGCTCCTGTACAAACAGCGTGTCGTTGTGGGACGTTAAACGACATACGGTAGTGGCATCCCAGAAATCAATAACCTTATTTTCCCCGCACACCGCAAGTACAAATTCCGAATAAGTGGGATGAGCGTCATCTGTATTTTTATATCCACATACCGCTATCGCTCGATCGTTGGAAAAACTGAACACAGCTTCTGCGTTTACGTCCGTGAATTGATTTACAGGGCATCCGCATTCGGTATTATTTGCTTGTGCATATAGCGTAGTAGATAAGATAATAGAAAACAAAGCGAGTAAAAAAGTCTTTTCCATTTGTATTTCTTTTAATGAATCCGATATGTACACCCCAATATTTATACCAATCTAATTGAATTGTTACGCAATCATTTTGGATGTGGTCGACACCGTAAATGTTATCCGTAAAACCCCTGTTTTCGTGGATTGCTCACGCCATCTTTTTTACGGAACTTTAAATTTGTTGATATAGGAGGTTGACATGATAAAGAAAAATTGGACAAAACGAATAGCTTGCGTGATGATAGGATGTTATGGATTCATGCTTATTGCCGCCTGCTCAAAAGGCACTTCAGATGATCTCCCCTCAGAAAATGGGTTCAACAGCAAAATGAATGGCAAGGCTTACGTAGGGAAGACAAAGTCGACTTTGTACCTCGGGGGCTACGAATCGCTTCCTGCTGTGGAAGGCTCAGGCTCGTTTAACATCGACAAGATCAGTGGTGACAGTTCTACACTCGCACTCGTCGTTGAACTTAATTCCGGAGATGGTTTCACCTTTGGCATTCCCGGCAAACAGGATGGTATGTCTTGGCAAACGAATTTTCCGAATGCTTCATGTTTAATTAAAGCTAACGGTGAAATTGATGCAAAGATGATAACAGCTGGCAAAGAAATTACTTGGGACGGACATCTGTTTGATGACAAACTTATGTTGGACATAAGGGTGAAGTACCTTGAAAATGAGGACGAAATAACAGCCGGGTCAATTTTGGCTACACGGCTGGAATTAGCCAGTGAAGGCAGCGGTGAATCCACTGGAAACGGAAACGGTTGCAAAAATATCGTTTGGGAGTCTCGTGCGGTTTTCAATATGTACAGTGGAGGCGTCGATCTTATTCGTGTACCTGTATGTTATCCATGATGTTATGGGGAAAGAGCTTCATATCTTCCAATGTAGGGAATGGGTATGAATCTTCGTGAAAAAATCTTTCGTCCGCCAGGAACACTTCTTCCATGCGCGAAATATAAAAGATCAGCAATTTTTATATTTATTGTCACGCATTAAACTTTTTTGGGTGGTTATTTGTATTATTACAATAGATTACAATCACACATTATGGAATGGATTACCGACCCTCAAATATGGATTTCGTTTTTAACGCTGACATTATTGGAGATCGTATTGGGTATAGATAATATTGTATTTATCTCTATACAGAGCGGTAAACTCCCCTTAGAACAACAAAAAAAAGCGAGACAGCTTGGTTTGCTGCTCGCCTTGGTTATGCGCGTTGGTTTATTATTCTCTATCAAATGGATTATGGGCCTAACCGAACCATTCCTTCATCTGGGCGATACATTTCATATAGAAAATCCTTCCTGGTATCGATACCTTACCTTATCCGGTCGAGACTTGATCTTATTTTTTGGCGGTCTATTCCTGATTTATAAAGCAACAACAGAGATCCATCATAAAGTAGAAGGACATGTCGAGGCAGCTGCCAGCCGAAATAGGCCCATTACCTTTCGGAGCGTCATTATACAAATTATTATTCTCGATTTAGTCTTCTCACTTGATTCGGTCATCACAGCCGTCGGAATGGTAGATCAAATCGGCGTTATGATAGCAGCGGTCATTGTAGCGGTTGTTATCATGTTGCTTTCTGCTTCAACCATATCCAAATTTGTCAACGATTACCCATCCGTCAAAATGCTTGCATTGGCCTTTCTGCTACTTATCGGCGTTTCGTTAACAGCTGAGGCGTTTGACCAACATATTCCGAAAGGGTATATTTACTTCGCTATGGCTTTCTCAGTTCTGGTTGAGTTTCTTAATATCCGGGCAGAGAAAAAAGAACTGCAAAAACTGAAAGAGTGAGCATAAAATTGGCATAGGCTATAAATGGTTGAGCCGTATATCGAGATGAAAGAGGCTTCACTTCCGTGATTTAGTTGTAAAATACCGGTTTTTGGGGATAACGAAAATTGGATCGACCCTATATATTTGTAAGGTACACACGATGATAAAAGGCTTATGAAAAAAGTTCATTTTGATGATATAAAGCATCTTATTCCAGAAAACTGTCCGTACAATCATGAAGATTTCCGATCACCTATATTGTATGCAGAGGGAAACCAAACATGGACCGAACCAACGGATCTAGATGAAATTTATGGCATGGACGACACTGAAGACTTCTACCCTTTCGTCCTTATCAATGGCGATTTGACCGCTTCGCAGATTTTCAATGAAGAAACGGACGGTTCTACGGGTCTCCTTGTACTGGGTAACCTTCGTGCCGAGAATATCGTGGTTGGCGGACAAGGTATATATGTTACGGGAGATATGACTGTTAACGGGCTATATTGGGGAGATTATAACCATGGCGAATTGATTGTAGAAGGATACATCCGGGCACGCGCGTTTATCAATACAGATTACGGTGTCGACTTCACACGTTTTAGATCAAAAGACCGCATGCAGATCGATCATTTCCTTTGGGATGAAGCAGGTGATTATGATGATGTGGATCGGTTAAAAACCTTTCTTAAGCCGGCGTTCATCCTGAACGACATGGAATTAATCGAGGAAGAAATGTATTCCTGGAAAGAGTGGATCAATGATGCCAAACTATTTGAAGCATTGCGAGAAAACATGTCTCTGCTATTGCCGTTGTCCGAAATCCAGATTCCCGGTCCAGATTATCCATTCCTGTTTGCAGACGAACGTATTTCAGCAGAAAATTTAAATCGGCTTACCGATAAAAAATTATTTGTATTGGAGGCTCCGCAAGATGGATCGGAACTAAATTTTGAATACTGGCAGGACGACGTTTTCAAACGTATTTCCTACGTGGAAGGAAAACCTATGTCGCCCGTTGCCTATTTTCAGCACAACGAAGATTACGCCTGTATGGTGTATTATGGATATGAACCCAGCCTGTTAGATAAATTTGGTGGTAAAAAAAAATACGAACTGGCTATCTCCTACAGACCTACTTTGGACGATCAACAACAATGGATTAAATTAGATCAGCGTGCTCCTAAAATTTACCACGACTTTCTGGAGGCGCAATGGAAGAATCTTCTCCATGAGCTCTCGGAAATGCTTTACGTCCAGAAGCAATACGATAGCATCGTGACACTCCAACGGTTTGATGAAATCATGTCTCTGCCGATAGTTCAATATACAGGCAAAAAATATTATAGCGAGGCCGACGACAGTTACATACCATTTCGTGGCGTCGAGTGGCAGTTCAGGAACGCTTCTACCGCGAAAGAGAAAGAAGCCCGTATAACCATTGCAAAATTTATTGGCGAGGATGATGAAGGAGAAGACCTCTATGAGTTTTACCACTTTCAAAAGGAAATGACCGGAGAAAATGATAGTGCGCGCGTTGTGCTGTATACGCAAGATGAAAACGATTTTTCGTCAGACATTTATGAGCTTACCGTATCCGAGCTTGCTAAATTCAAAAAAGCACTTCAGCATTTCGAGCTGCTGGACAAACATATTGAAAAAAAGAACGAAGGTGTCCGGAAATTTTAGGAGAGAAAGTTATATGAATCCTAGAGAATACATTGAAAAAGCATTGGATCTCCAATTTGGAGATGATCAACAGAAAGTATCGGCCAAACAGCTTTACCAACAAGCTATTCAGGCTTGTAGATCAGAAGACGACAACTTTGAGCACCTGTACGCCCATTACGAACTCATGCGCATGCATGCCGACGAAGATACTGAACAAGCAGCCGCGTACGCCAGAAAATGTCTGAAAATCTTAGATTCCGCTATCCAAAGTGGAGCGATCATGCATTTCAGCGAGCAAGGACAGTTTCAAGAGGAGGTCATCCGATATGCCACCAACAGTATAGCTTGGCATACCTGTTTGAAAACCGACAACCGGCAAGATCTCCAAGAGGCCCTTGAACTGCTGTCGCTAGGCGAAAACTATGTCGATGCTCCCGAACACAGCTATCTACTAGATACAAAAGTCCGATTATTGCTCAAACTTGACCGTAAAGAGGAAGCCTATCAAATCACCCGCTCCTGCCTAATTAATGATCCTTACGTGACCTACTTTGACGACATCCTTGCAGATGACGATTACCAGCAGTGGAAAAAAGAATTTGAGCGCGGTCAACATGTCGTGTTTAATGACGAGGAAAAGCAGTTTTTACAGAAAGCAGAAGCTATCTCCCATAAGATCCGAGAAGGCCTTGCGGAGGCTCAAGCAAGTAGAGAAAACCGCGCCGAACATGTGCCGGCCAAGAATGTCATCGGCAGAGTCGATGCGACGGAAAAATATGGTCTTCCCGACTATCTCCCGGCGGATTCGACTTATCTTCTTTTTCTTGGCGACCTGCACGTACAAGGCCCGTTAACCATGGAATGGGTATTTCGGCAAGCCGATGAGCTTGAAGGTCCAAAAAATATATACGGCATTATTGTCGACGGGGATCTGTTAGTTAACGGAGATATCCTTGATGAGAACTATTTGCATCTGTACGTACTAGGCAACCTCCAATGTGACTATTTTCATTCCTACAACGGACAACAAATAATTAAAGGCGATGCCCATATCCACCATGGCATATATGGGCAGTATAACGATGGCCAATTGGATATTTACGGAAAGCTCCATACGCCTTATATTCTGGTAGATGACCACAATATGCCTAGCAGCGCAGAAGGGAATTTTGTGCATATGCAGGTAAGCGATCATGCTTCGCGATATGAGGTGACGGTGGGCATCCATCCAAATAAAGAGTGGCCATGGATATGGGAATATTTTGAAGATTCCCAGAAACTGTTCGCGCCTGATTTTTGGACGGAACAAGATACTTTTTCCGTTGATCGATTTCTGGCGTACATTAAGAAAGGAAAAAACCCGTTTGTTAGTCCTACGGACAAACAGCTGAAACAGCAATGAGCTACAATAACCGTATAAGTACTTGATTTACTTTTTCGAGATTCAGGTTCTCTTTTGACCATAAATCGACAATATCGGACATCCAAACAGGTAAATTTGGGAAGAAGTCCAGCAATACAATATTGTCGTCTGGTTTTAAGTATTAAGCTATGAATAATAAAGTGATAATTGTTACTGGAGCAGCTATGGGTCTTGGTCTCGCTGCTGCCCAAGAGTTCGCCGCTCGAGGAGCTAAACTGGTATTAGTTGATTACAACAAAGAAGCCCTTGAAAAAGCTGCAGATGAAATTCGTAAAGAACTTCCAGCTGTAGAAATCGCTACATACGTTGCCGATGTTTCTAACGAGGAGGATGTAAAAGGTTACGTTGCACTTACCGAGTCTAAATTTGGCAGAATTGATGGGCTTTACAATAATGCCGGCATCGAAGGCCGCCAAGCACCACTCACCGAATATGATCTCGATGTATTTAAGAAAGTGGTGGATATTAATTTAATGGGTGTTTATTATGGTATGCGCTATGTTATCCCCGTCATGCAAAAACAAAAATACGGTCGTATTGTAAATGTGGCATCTGTCGGTGGTATCCGCGGTGTTGTCAACCAGACACCATACGTGGCCACTAAGCACGCCGTATCCGGTATGACAAAAAATGCCGCCATCGAATATGGCAAAGATGGTATACTCACCAACGCCATTGCTCCGGGTGCCATATTAACACCTATGGTAGCTGAAGCTTTCAAGCAGGTTAACCCAGGTAATCCTGCTGAGGCAGAGCGCGAATATGCCCAACGCAACCCCATTCGCGCATTAGGACAACCGGAGCATGTAGCGAAGCTTGTCGCCTTTCTTATCGGTGACGAAAATGGCTACGTAAATGGACAAACCATAGCGATAGATGGTGGAGAATCTAATTTATACGGCAATTCTTAATAGCAGGACAACCTTCCGCTATTACCGTAAAAAAACTTCCGAGGTTTTACACCCCGGAAGTTTACAGCAACATTAAAACGACTTGTAAGATAGCTGACCGCAGCATGCCCAGACCCATGGCGATGTATTCCTTAATAGATCGAGAACGGCAAGACAATACATGTCATACCAGCACATGTTTATTTAACGACGGATTAATTGCACGTTCCAAAATGTCAGTTTATCAATCAAACGGTCGTAAACAATGCCTTCGTCTTTGGGCAGCATAAAGCCGTACATCTGCCAGAACTTCGCGTATATATTCCAACGGAACAAAGAGTCCTTTTCGGTCACCTTATACTTAAACGTATTTGCTTCGTATTGTGTTGGAAACTCCATCAACGTATCTTGCAATACCTGTATCGAGTCCAGTATCTGCAAGTCAAACTTACTTATCGGCGTTTCGTTAACAGCTGAGGCGTTTGACCAGCATATTCCGAAAGGGTATATTTACTTCGCGATGACTTTCTCGGTTCTGGTGGAGTTTCTTAACATCCGGGTAGAGAAAAAAAACTTCAAAAATTGAAAAAGTGAGCATAAAATTGGCTTCACTTCCGTGATTTAGCTGTAAAATACCGGTTTTTTGTGGACAGAAATTAACCTCACCTTTCCGTACGACAGTATACACAGGATTCAGTGTGCGCAACGGTACCCTGCCGTGCTAAAAACTTACCCCGGGGCAAAAAATAATTCGGCTTAACAGTGATCTGCATGTAGGCACAATTGGTGGCTTAAGTACAAAAATTATAGCTTGCATCACTTGTTTAGTATGCGCATCACTTCCAGTCACCGGTACAGTTATTTGGTATAACAGGGGTCGCGGTTCAAAAAAAAGACGCCGGCGCTAGATGATAAAAGGCTTATAAAAAATGACACTTTTTATTTGAAAACAGATTGAAAGCTTCTTTGCACTCAAGCAAGCCTTTTAAACGCCTCACGTATTATCTTTCAACACAAAAACAAGATATCTTCCGTTTGTAATGAAAGATATCTTCCGTTTCATTTAAAAGATGTATATTTTCGTTCAAAAGTTAATTATTATGATACGGCAAATGGCAGAATAGCATACTAATTAGATGTGTCCAGCTATTAATGCCCTTATGATATTTGTCGCTCTGGTAACGACCAACCAGCTCATATATTGCTCTAAATCCAATGGAAAGTATTTCATAGCTTCTTTAGTTGAGTATAAAATTTTCCTGATCTTTTGTAAGTACAATTGGTTCTGTCATTATTTTTTGCACGGCTTTATCATCAGCGGCCCGGAATCCATTAACAAATTTCTCTAATTCTGCTTCGCTCTTAGGCAGAAAAGATGCTGCATTATTCTTTGCATTGGTTTGAAATTTTTCTACAATAGGCTGCATCAATGTATTATAGCTATTACAGGCAGTTAAGATGTCATCCGGATATTCCGCAATATAATGTGCCAATGCCTTTGCCCCATAAATAGACAGGGAAGCTCCCATTCCTGATAAAGCAGTCGGACAAAAACCTGCGTCTCCCAACAAAACCAAACGACCATTATGCAGTGTTGGAGCATTTACCATGCCCATTTTGTCCATGAAAAACAAACCATTGTCCTGAAGACTTTGCAGTAAATGCTTTACTTCTGGATTATAATCACCAAAAGAATCTTTAAGAATAGATGAAGCATTATTTTTGATAAAGTCAATGTCTTCAGAGCTACGGATATAACACTGAATGGCTAATTCGTCCTCTGCTATAGGGTAGATATGTAGTGATCTGTTGACATCTATATAGACCTTAAATACACCAACTCGTTTTTCGTGGTTTTGTTTTAATTTTCCTCCTACATAAAGCGTATTGAAATCTTCTAATTGGTAATTGGTAAAATACCGTTCTCTTGTCGAAGAACGCAATCCTTCCGAAACAACGACTAAATCAACTACTATCCTACTTCCGTTTGAAAGCGTGACTTTTGTATTATCAGCATTTTCTTCCAATTGTGCAATCGTTGTGTCTAAAAGTACATTTACATCGTTTTTGACCGCTTCATACAAAACGTGATGCAATCCACCACGACTTACAAGAACGGAACGTTCGATATTCTCATGCATTTTATCGTATTCAATGCTTTGAATGATTTCCTCATTCGTTTCTACAAAATGAACCGTTTCAGAGGGTGATGATTCTGCTTGTAAATTTTGAGTTAGTCCCAATTCGTCTATAATTTTTACACCGAAACTCTTGAGGGAGATAAGAAATCCCGCTTTACTGAATGAAGACGATCTGTCAATTACAGTAACGTTATGACCTTGTTTTGCCAAAAAATTAGCTACTGTTAAACCAGCTATTCCTGCTCCAGATATTAAAATGTGCTTTTTCATTTTCTTATATTTTTAAATTGATATTGCAAATATATTTATACTTTTAAGGCTAAAATAGCCCAGTAAAAAACAAAAATAGTCTGATAAGATGAGTGATAATATAAAAAAGCAAGAGATGTACTATTGGGTAGAGCGTTTAGGGGTTTCGCTTACACCAACCAGATCTGAATTGGATATGCTTTATCTCAATCAGCTTAAAATCATAGATTTAATGCCCGAAATGCTGGTTATGGTTCGCTCTGTCGTGGCAAAGGAAACATTTTCTATTCGGCGAAAACCGATAACAGCTTTTGAAAATGGAATATCCATTTCATTCCAAAATATCATCAATTCGCCATCAAAAATAGCTGTCAAAGACAAACAAGTATTACAACAAACACAGCCACACGTTCGCATTATCCCGCTGCACGTTGAAAGTGACGTGAGCTTTCCAAAAGATATAAATATTCAACAGGTAACCATAATTGTAAGTCTTGATTATTTAAAAAACTTTATCGGAAAAGACCATATAAAATTCGATTATCTTTTTAATAACGAGAAAACGCTTTGGATTGAAGAATTCATGTCTCCGGAAATAGCAGAAGTGGCCAATGATATTTCGATTACAAAAATACCGGATACGCTATCAGATGCTTACTATAAGCTAAAATCGCTTGAACTACTATTTTATTTGTTTAAAAACTTATCAAGAAGAACAAATGTTACGCATCAGCATCTGTCAAAATATGAACTGGAATCAGTTTACAACGTACGGGATAAAATCGCAGCTTCGATAGACAAACCGTTTATCCAGGAAGAGTTAGTGAAGTTAAGTGGTATGAATGTCATTAAACTTCGGAAACTTTTCACGCAAGTATTTGGTAAAGGCATGTATCCTTATTACCAGCATGTGCGTATGCAAGAGGCGGCAAGACTTTTACGTGAAGAACATCTCTCGGTTTCTGAAGTCGGTTACCAGTTGGGTTTTAGTAATTTAAGCTATTTTGGAAGATTATTTGAGAGACATCTTGGATGCAAACCGAAGAAATGGACTCAGAATAATATGAATAGATACAAGAACAGCGACACTAACAAAGAATATTCACAAATTCAATAAAAAAAATGGAAACCGTATTTAAAACATGGAAAACAAGCCGAAAATTATATCTGGATTTTTTTGACAAGTATTCGTTAGACCAACTCAATAAAATTCCAGTCGGTTTTAACAACAATATGATTTGGAACATCGGCCATATTATTGCCACACAGCACAAACTGATTTACAAAGGTGCAAATTTGCGAGGTTATATTACTGATGAGTTATTCAACAAATACCAATCGGGAACAAAACCAACAGAATCTGTTTCTCAACAAGAAGCGGATGAACTTAAATTCCTGTTAACTTCACAAATTGAACTTACAATAAATGATTTCGACAACGGCATCTTTGGCACTTACAACGAGCGCACCACTGGTATTGGCTTTCATCTAATTTCTATACAAGATGCATTTGCATGCAATAATTATCACGAGGGGCTGCATTTGGGATATATGATGGGTATTAGAAAATTTGTTTAAAAACGTTCTCTTAAAAAATAAGTGTTGATAACATTTAGATACTGCGTGTCAAACATTACTATTAGCTATTTTTTGGGAAAGATTATAGCTAGGACTAGCCGTACTTCTTATTTCGTTTTAAATTCAGTAGGTCTCATGTTGGTCAGTTGCTGAAAATTATTGCTAAACGCAGATATATTCGAATACCCAATTTCATAGGCTATCTCGGTCATGTTCAAATCTGTATCTTTTATCAATTCCATAGCACGAATGATACGCAGCATCTTTAAGTATTGAACAAATGTAATGTGCAGTTTCGTTTGAAATAATCTGGTCAAACTACGGACACTCATTCCCGATTGCTGAGCAATACTATCTAAACTTAGATTTTCATTTAAACGATTTCTAAAACTGTCGATTATGGCATTGAGCCTTTGATCGTCCGTTGTAGGAAGTTGAATGGAGAATTTTTTGAGGTTTTCCTTTGATAATACGCCTTTAAGCGTAGTTAAAAACTCAAATTCCCATGAACCTCTGTAATAATCACCTTGCCATTTCTCACTAAAGGAGAGCATCTCTGCCAGAAGCTTACTCACAGGATAAATACCTAGTTCATCATAAAAACTATCCGCTTTTTCATCTGGAAAGTAAATATTGATAATGTACAAATCTTGTGTATTAAACATCAGGTTGTGCGGATAATTTTTTGGTATCCAGATATAATGATTAGCTGGAATATACAAATCCTTTTCGTCTGTTTGTAAATAAGCAATTCCCCCATAAACCAATAATAACTGAGCTTTATCGTGCTGATGAGCAGGCAAACGCTGTTCTGTCTGTTGTCGCATCACGAGGATTGAATCAGGATTTTGATCCACAATAGTTATTAATTGGCTAAGAATCTCCATATGGCCAAATATAACAAATATTAGGCTAATTATATAAAGCTATGCCCTGGTGCTTACGGTACCTTTGCAGAGTCAATGATAAGAAAATCATTGACATATATACATCGCAAATAAAGAAAACTGATGAAACACTATAAAACAGTCCCAATTTTCGGCGTATTGTTGCTGGTATTTGTACAACCCACGTATGCTCAGCATACAGAAAACGACCAACCTTTAAGTTTGGAAGAAATATGGAAAGTTGCGGAAGTGAATAATCGACAACTGAAACTATCCGATCTTACTCTTCAGCAAAGTAAAATAGAAATATTGGAAGCTAAAGACCGTTTGTTACCGGAGCTTTCGTTAGGTGGAGACGTAAAACTTAATTCCAAATTTCTGATTTACGACAATGGATTATTCTCTTCTCCACAAGATGTGCCTGTAAAAGGCTATGGGTACGGAGTAGGCTATCACTTAAACTTTAATCTTTACAATGGTGGTAAAGACAAAAGGAACATCGCCATGAAAAAGGAAGGAGAGACGCGAAAACAATATGAAGTGGATCTGCAAAAGCATAGTGTAAAATATAATGTCGCAATTGCATATTTTGATTTATATAAGTTTTTGCACTTCTATGATTTCCTTCATGCAGAGATTGAAGCAGAAAAAAAGCAATTGAGATTGATAGAAAGTCTGCATAAAAACGGCACCGTACTAAAGAGTGATGTGCTGAGAACCTCCGTGAAATTGTCTCAACTGGAACTTAATCTTTCTGACGTAACTAAGAAGATTGAAATAGCCAAACAAAGGCTCAATATTCAGATGGGACGTGAAAATGATATGGAGCTAGCGATCAAATACGAAGATGCAATTGAATTAAACGTTATCATAGACGGTGACTACAATGATTATGTAGACATTGCTTTCAACAAATCTCCTGAATACAAAATTGCTGGTAGTGACTTCAAATGGAGCGAAATGAACGTAAAACAAGTAAAAGCTACGCTATTGCCCAAAGTTTCTTTGTACTCTAATTACAATTACAACTATCCACAGATTTCCTTTTATCCGTATTCAAACGACTTGTGGGGATTTGGTCAGACAGGAATTAAAGTACAATATTCTATCGATAATTTGTACAAAAGTAAACATACAATTGCTCGTGCCCAAGTTGTCAGCAATCAAGCTAAAGAAAAAGCAGAAATGAAGAAGGAAGAAATCTCTCTTCAAATAAAAGAAGCTTATTTACAGCAAAAACAGGCTTTGGAGAGCGTGAAAACGGCAGAACAAAATATTATTAAAACCACCGAAACCGTTCGTGTTATCAGAAGTAGCTACTTAAACCAGGAATCGTTACTGACCGACCTCTTGGAAGCAGAAAACGCTTTGTTGGAAGCAAAATTCAATCTGACAACAGCACAAACAAACGCAAAACTAAGCCATATCAGACTATTGGCAATCGTAGGAATTCTTTAATACATATATGATGAACAAAAATAAAACAGATAAAATCGTGGTCAGCCTGACCAAATGGTTGGGAATTGCCTTATTCGTAGGGATCATTATCTGGGGAGCTACCTATTTCTTTAAAGGATATCGCTATGAACAAACTAATGACGCACAGGTAGATGCTTATCTCTCACCGATAAACGCAAAAGTGGGTGGCTATATCAGCAAAATATATTACAAGGACAATCAGCTTGTTAAAAAAGGTGATACACTTGTGGTCATTGAATTGGACGAGTATGGACTGAAAAAAGACGCGGCATCAGCAGAACTCATGAGTTCACACGCTAAATTACCGATTTTAACGGCGAGCGAAGAAACGCAACTTAAAAGTATTGAGGTTATAAAAGCACAATTAGCAGGAGCTAAGGCGAGATTGAACCAACAGCAAAAAGAATTTGACCGTTATAAAAATCTACTGGCGGATGAATCTACCACACAACAAAAATTCGACAACATCAATGCTTCTTTATCCATTGCACAGTCGGATTATGATCAGGCTAAAGCTTCTTTAGAAGTAGCAGAATCTAAATTGAATGATTTCAGAGCTCAACATCATGCTATACAGGCAGAGATAAAAATTAAAGAGACACTTGTTCAAAGACAAGAATTGGACATTCGATATACGGTTATCACTGCACCTTTTGATGGGCAAATTGGTAAAAAGACCATTCAGGAAGGTCAGCTTATACAGGCTGGACAAACATTGGCTTTTTTGGTGAACAAAGCCGAGGAAAAATGGGTGATTGCTAATTTTAAAGAAACACAGATTGGCAGCTTCAAGATCGGACAAGCGGTATCCATAGAAGTTGATGCTTTTCCGAATGAAAAATTCAATGGTACCATCGAATCACTCTCCCCAACCACAGGTTCACGTTATTCGCTACTTCCACCAGATAATGCAACAGGTAATTTTGTCAAAATCATCCAACGTATTCCCGTAAGAATTAAACTGACCGATACGCCTGAAAAATTAGGAAAACTCTCTGCCGGAATGAATGCCAATGTTTATGTTTTAAAAGATTAATGATGCAAGCACATAAAATACCGATTTTCAAATCCTGGGTATCTGAATGGGTGGCGAGATCCGTCATATTTGCTATTCTGATGACCTGTCTGTTTAGCTTCGCTTTTTACAGCAGTCCTATTGCAACGATGGGATTTTACGGTATACAGCCCACCGATGTACAATATGGCATGGTCGTAATCTATGGTTCTACCGTTGCTTTCTTAGCACTTGACTTTCGGATCGTAAAATATTTTGCACCTAGGAAATATTTACTGATTGCCCTTGCCGTAAATGCAATATGTTCTGTGCTTTGTTTTCATTTTAAAGATTGGACATTGTTTGTTATTTGCCAGTTTTTTCAAGGAATTACCTGTGCGTTGATGTCAGGCATCGTCTTGCAACTCATTTTCCCACGGTTACAGTCTGTACGTGCCCGTGTGATTGCTTTTAGCATACTGTATGGCAGCATACAGATTGCCGTTCCTTTTTATTCAATTTTTACCAGCTTGGTCATTCATTCCTTTGATTTTAACTGGCTATTCTATGGATTTGTTACCATACTTATCATGCTAACAATTACCGTATTGCTAACAATGAACAGTAAAGCCCGATTTACCAAAAAGATTCCACTTTATCAGGTGGATTGGATAGGCTATCTGTTTTATGTATCTTTTATCTTAATCTTGGGATACATCCTTGTATATGGGCGACAATTGGGATGGTTCGGTAGTTCATTAATCACTACGCTTAGTGTAATCAATGTACTTATTCTTTCACTTTTCATCGTTAGAGAATTGAAGCTTAAACGACCATTAATCAACTTACAGATTTTCAAGACCAAGAATTTTGTCATTGGGTTATTACTACTTTTTACATTTTATATTTTTAAAGGGAGTACAGGACTTGCCTACGGCTATCTTGAAGTCATTTTAGGAAATGACCCACTGAGCACCATTCCTATATGGACATCTGTAATTTTAGGAACAACAATGAGTATGTTCGTTACTTCCAGATTTGTTTTGATGGGGTATAACCTGATAAGAATGATTATAGCCGGTTTTGGCATAATGGCGATTTATTATGCTTATATGATATTATTTGTTTCTGTACAGGGCGAAACAATTGATTTCACTCTACCGATGTTTATTTATGGTGTAGCAACAGGCGTCTTATTTGTTCCGATTGTTTCGTTTACCGCTTCATCAGCACCTCCCAAAATCGCGATCAATGCATCGCTTGTTGGTATCTTAGCAAGGTTCACTGGTTTTACAGCAAGTCTGGCACTGAATAACGAACTTCAATTATTTGCAAAATCAGGAGTTCGGGAAAAGGTTCGGGAAGCACTTACGGAAACCAACCCTCAATTACCAGCTACCTTACTGGATATTCA
The DNA here is from genome assembly GCF_014692515.1 of Sphingobacterium micropteri. Taxonomy (GTDB): domain Bacteria; phylum Bacteroidota; class Bacteroidia; order Sphingobacteriales; family Sphingobacteriaceae; genus Sphingobacterium; species Sphingobacterium micropteri. The sequence goes on from NZ_JACOIK010000008.1 coordinate 273,041, forward strand.
AAATCAATATATGAATGTAGGAAACGATATATATACCTCAAAAGCAATATCCACAGGCTATTTTAATCAAATGGTAGGTCATCAAATTTTGGCTCGTGCTACCAGAGATTATTACGATTGGATGCTGACAGGTGTGATTTTCGTAATTGTTGTTTTACTCCTCTTACCACAAATTCAACACGTTGTTTTGAGATTAAGAAAAGGTAATATCCCTTATTAAAAACAAAAAACTCCCGAGGCATACACCCCGGGAGTTCAAAACAACAAAAACAAACCAAAGAAACTTACTAATTACGTCTTCGCCTTCGCCGTCTGCCTTCGAGAAGCCGACTGGTCAGGTAGCTGACCGCAGCACCTATGACAGCTACCAATGCCGTGTGCAAAAGGTTGCTCCAGTCAAAGCTGTTCCAGAGCGAGCAGATCGTACCGCCAAGCGTACCAAACTGCACATTACTCATCATCCGCATCACTTCCCTCCTTTCTTTCCGCTTCAGAATCATCTTTTCCGTCATCCATCACCTGCTCGATGATGCCTAGACCTACCGCGATGTATTTCAACACGCTCATGGCCTTCGCGGGAAGCTTGATCGGCGCCAGCAGTACCACCTGTACTGCTTGGCTGATTTTCCGGATGATCTTTTTCATCGCCCCTCCCGGATTAAAAGAAACACTTCATCTCCCCGATCCCAGAGACTATAAACCAAAGCCTTAAGTTTCGCTAAGGCTTTACGGCTTTCCGTGCCTTTTCCCTCACCGGTAAGTTCCGTGACAGGTGCAATACAGCCCAGCAATTGCTTCATGGCGTTGTTGGCCGCGTGGATCAAAATGGCTTCGCGACCGAGGACGGCGGGTATACCGATCTGCTCACCATGCTTGGTATACTTCCGTTTTTTCAGCTTATAACATCCCTCCGGGATACAGCTTAAACGCTGTATGTTATTCCGGTCGGGCAGCTCGATCGTATGGCAGATTTTCTTGCCGTCGAAGTAAATCGTTCCGTTGGTTCCCTGTTCTCCGTAAGTCCGTCGGAGAACCAAGGTGCTTTTCAATGCCATCTTATCTCACCAAAATATTTGCATTGTCACTCCAATCCCCTGTGCCCTGCGTATTCAAAGCACGCACCCGCACTTCGTATCGTTCAGCTACCATCAGCGGTGCGATGATATTGGCTCGGGAAGAACTTGTTACGAGACGTTCACTCCAGTCACTCTCTCCCTGCAACCGGTATTGATACTCATACATCAATACGTTCCGCTGTTTCTCAAAATCTAACCTCACCTGTCCGGATTGCCTCCCATCGCTCAGCTTTAGGCTTTCTACTTTCAACGGTACCTGTACGCTTCCGTTAGCACCATTCGTAGGGAACCCCGAGCTCAACAGCGTAGATAAGTGTCCATCTGCCGTTCCGTTTACATAATATGCCAATTGGCGCAGTGCAGCCTCCAGTGGCAGGCGGCTTTCATTTTTGAGGGCCGTTTCCTCTGGTGAACCGCGACGCCTTGCGGCTGACAGCTTCGCCGAGAAATCGTCCAGCAGTTCCTGTACCGATTCCAATGTCGGTGTCGGTTGTTCGAAATGTACATTGTCTGTCATGGCACCGATGATCGTTGCAGCGGTTACCATGAGCTCATCGTCTTTCATTCGTGTAAAGCCGATAAGCGCTTTAAATTTTATAGCCATTTTTTTGCTTTTTATGTTCTCCTCGCGAGATCGAACAGTACAAACGTAAAAAGCAACCCTGCCTCAAATGAACTTTTGATAGGATTTGATAGAAATTGATAAGATTTGATAAAAATTAACCGGAAAAAGCGCGATTATGTACATGTACATAGCGCCTACCTCCATGTAGTTAGCCGCTTTGTCACTATAGATAGCGAACAAGTCAAGGCACATAATCGACAAGTACAGGGACAAACGTCATAAGTCAGGCAACAACACGACCAAGTCCCCGGAGTTAATCAACACGTCAGTTTACATAGGCGACAAGTCCTGTGCATGCATCGCAAACGCAAGGATCATAACGTCCAAGTCAGGGAAGAAAACCATTTCCGCACCGGACAATGTCGATGCCGCAGGCAACATCATCGCTCAGTCATGGGACAACATCAATAAGTCACGTGCAGACATCAACATGTACAAGTACATAGCCACGCTGATTATGCAAAAAAAGCATGACAAGCATGCTCCATAAGTTTTTAATTTTGATCTTATTGTTTTTTCGTATAGACGTACTGCGGTGCGTTACGTCCCTGCACCACCTTGCCATCGGCGTCCAACTCGAATAGCCTATCTTCGCCGATTCTAAGCTTCAAGTCGGTATCTTTACCTTTAAGGTGGATGGCGGATGCATTTTGGATCAATTCGTAAAGTCCGTTATCTTCTAGCGTTTTATTTTTACCCAGATAGGTACTGCTTATTCTATACGTACGATCATTATTGATCACGATGGTCGTTTGTATGCCTTCACAATCCTCACAAGGGACCGTTCCTTCGTAAGTTCCCTCGAAATCGCTGGGGTTGACCGACACATCCGTGGTCGCTACATCCGCATCCGCTGGCGTGCCAGCCTGATCTCCGGGCGCCGCGCTACCCTGGGTGGCGTTTTCAGTAGTATTTGTTGCAGTGCCATCGTTCGCTTCACGATTTCCTGAATCGCCGCATGACCACGCGCATACTAAACCTAATAAACATATGTACATCCAGTTGGATCTTCGGATTGTGGGCTTTTTTGAAATCATAATCATCTATTTATTTAAAAATATACTTTACATCTGCTGTCACTGCTCTGTTCCATTACGTACAAGAGCCTTTAAAAACAAGACAAGACAGGGTCGCGATTGGTTCTCCTATTTTTCACTTCGGGTAATAACCCCCGAGCATTAAAGTAGAAAACAAATCGTTACCGTATAAATACAGCATACGCATTGCGCTGTCTTTATCGTGTAAGCTTACCCAGCTCCATATTAGCGTTTGATAGGATTTGAATAACATGTCGATGCCGCACCGCATACCATCGATCAGTCATCTGACAACAACGACAGGACACGCGTACTGGCACCAACATGTATAAATAAATCGCCGCACTGATCAAGCGAAAAAACCTTATATCTTTCCGCTTCTCCTACTTTTCTTCAATGCTTCGATTAAATCTTCTTCAAAATACAGATCGCCACCGCTCAAACGCATGGGATCGAGTATTTCTTTTTTCAGATTACGGTTGTAGGTCGGTTCGGTCATATTCGTCTTCTCCAGTACCTGTTCTTTTGTCCAGATGTGGCGTTCCTTCAAAGGCAGGCGCTGTTGCCGCTTGATATCGACGAGTTCGCGAAACAAGTTGACAAGTTCGCTCAATGAGTTTTTAATGCTTGTTAATAATTCGATTACATGATTCAGTCCGCTTTGCATAATTGGAATACATTAAAAAAGCAACAGCCGAACAGCTTCCGCATGGTCAATGCATGACCAGCCCACTCCTGTTGAATAGGTTTACAAAATATGGGATATTTAAACGTTAACGCAACGGAATGAAGCTATCCCAACCTTCGTACGTCATTCCGTCATTATCAGCCAAAAAATCCTCTACCACGCCTTTCTTCGCGGGCCCAATCTTACACATCTTGTCCAATTCTTCCGCTGGTATCTTTTGCACCATGCGGCTGTATATTGTCCTGGTCAATTCGACATGCGATCTTGGTTTCTCTATGGGATAAGCCACCAGCAGCATATTGATGCAGTAGTACTTCGATATCTTGATCATCCAGCGGTCAAGCCCCCGCGCTTTCAGTTCTTTCAGAATGTCGTCTGCCCGCAGCTTATCGCCGTCGTTCAAGTACACATAATATTCTTTAGAATGTGTTTTTATCGCCACTATATCGAAAAAGCGAACCCAAAGACCTTTCGTGTGGTCAAATACGGGACCTAAACCCTTACGCTTCATTAAATGCTGAAACAGGGTATACAATCCCGCCCGTTCATCTATATCGGGAGGCAGCACCTCTTTGATCTCTACCACCTTCTGCGGAAAGCTGTTTTTCAACGCATATTCGGGACGAAAAAGCAGCAAACCGGTATAACCGCCAACCAATAGCACAAAAACAGGTAGGTAATCGCGCATATAGGCAAATACGACTGCCTGCGTATTCGGTACAATGGAAGCCGCGCACCAGATAAACGTCATATGCACGATCACTACCGGAACAATTGCCCATAGGATATATCCCAGTTGATGTCTGTACGATAATGAAATGGCTTCCGTTTCCAGCCCCATGTTATGCCGCTTACGCAATACTCTGCCGTACTGCCTGCCTATCCAGATCGCATACGCCCAAAAACCAGCAATGGTGATGAGCAACAACGGAATTAAGTTGGGGCTTTCTAAACGTGCAACAATATCAGCGTCCCATACCTTCAGGTTGAACAGCAGAGCAATAACGAATGCATAGCGCAAAAAAACAGGCTTCTTCAAAATTTCTAAGTTGGTTTACGGGTTATAATTCGAACCTAAGATAATAAATTTCCTTAAACAACGATGCCCCATGGGGAAATTTTTGTCAAAAAGACGATTATTTATCGGCCTGCTATTTAAGATTAATCTTTAAAAAAGCCCATTTCAGTCCTATTTGCTCCGATAATTCTTGGGATCAGTACTGAAAACCACTTACTTGCCTGCTTCATCAAAACAATACGTTATGAAATACAGCTTTGACAATACCGGCGTTGCTCAGAAGCAAGCGTCGGTCGTAGGACTTCCAGATGCCGAATTAGGGGCGGAAGTAACCTTTATCCGTACCGATTTTAAAGGGTGGATGCGCGACTCGTTCGACCTGCTCCCTCACCAGGATCAGCAACTGGACATCATGCCTGCCGATTTTACGTTCCGGTTGGCAAACGCCATTGCCGATCACTACGAAAAGCGCATGATGGTGCAGTTTAACAAAGAGACGCGCGCAAAAGAAGACAGTGACGATATTAAAGAACTCATTTTATTTGGCTTGGATGAAGTCACCTTTACGCTTGGTTCAACACCGAGCGTGCTCGTTCCGGAACTGGCCATCTTTATCCGTTACAAACAAACCCTTTAATATCATTAGTATCAGCCATTCCCTCGGGAGCCAGCCGAACAGTGCTCCTGGGGGATACTTAAAATCCTTTACCTTTCATCCTTAATAAACTAATAAACTAACCTTATGAAAAAAAGCATGCATCTGGGCTTGCATGAATACTTTAACGAAGTAGACTCACCAGCCTATTTAACCAACATTGAGCGTAGCATAGCTATGCGCCACGCCGAAGAAACCTACTGGAAACACCAAAGTGAAGAAGTTATATTACAAGATTTTGACGGCCTCCAAGGATACCTTTACTTTATCGATATCGTACTGGATGACGAACGGCACATTCCCTTCGAAATAGACCATCCTGATCTCCATATCCTGTATGTTCTGTCGGATAATGACACGGTAAGTATCGTCGATCAGCAGACTGATGCCGTCTGCCAAGTCCCCAGCGAACGGGCGATATATCTATACTTACCATCAGATGACTACCAATTTAACCTACCAAAAGGCTTCACCAAGATATTCGGCTTTTATTTCCGTGCTTCCATTTTTCGCAGAGGAAATGAAAGAGCCTATGATTTTCTCCATCCATTGCTTGATGCACACCGACAGCAGTCTAACCTGCCGCTAGCCAGCAGAGACTTTATGGTGGGGCCCAAAACACGGTATCACATCGAGTGGCTGTGTGAAAATCTGCACCCGACGCAACTCAACAACGATCATTTCATTTCGGGAAAAATCCTGGAGCTTATCGAACTCTCGCGTATCAAGATCTTGAGCGAAGACAGCAAAATCAGCCACGAACTTCGTATCGCCCAAGAAGCCCGTGAACTTCTAATCCTGTATATAGCACACGACGGACAAAGCACCCAGCTGAAAAAACTGGAAGAAGCCTTGGAACCGACACTCTCCACAATAAACCGCTTCCACAAGACGTATTTTGGTAAAACGTTACAACAGCTTCGGGATGATTTACTGCTCGATAGAGCGTGTGATCTGCTACGTTCTGGATTGTCACCCACGGAATGCGCTTACGAGCTTAACTACAACTCACCGGAGTCCTTCTATCATTTCTTTAAGAAAAACAAGGGGTTAAGCCCTCTGTCCTATCTTAAAACTTTATAGAATTTCTTCCGGATTATTCTTATCATTCCCTATCAGTTCGGGATATCATTTACTATCAGTAGATGCGTCTTTTCGTACTATACTTTTGTATCAGGCACTGGTTCATAAACGCCAGCGCTTGATATAAAAGAAATGAAAACACGGATAAGACATATCACTTCACATACCCTACACATCTTCCTGATGCTGTTCTGGTTGTATGTCGCAATCGATAAACTTTGGGACTTACCAAACTTCCATCGTGCACTTCTCAAACAACCGTTTCCAGCTGCATGGGCAAGCGTGTTGTACTGGGCATTGCCCATGGCAGAATTGGGATTGGCTTTATTATTCGTGTTAACCAGAAAAGGATATACCTACCTCCTGTCCGCCTTTCTTATGTTGTCTTTTACCATCTATATCAGCCTCGGCGTAGCCGGTTTCTATGCCAAGCGTCCCTGCGGCTGTGCTTCGGTATTCAGCGGACTATCATGGGGTTGGCACCTGCTTGTAAACGCCGTGTTGTTGGGTCTATCTATATTAGGTTGGCATTTGTGTAGGCAAACTACTCCCAGCAACAGCAACCGAATACGTCGCAAAAAGTTCGCGATGTTATTTTTTGCTTTTAAGAAGATACTTACTGTCCCGATCTATGAGGGTGGTTTTTTCATACGGATAAGGTTTCCGAGGAGATTTGCACTCTTCCCGGGTAGGCCGGTGTAGCTAAACCTAAATTATACGTTTGTGGTGTAAGCGTAAAAAATACCGCCGGGGAATCAGGGATCATTCCGCCCCGTAAAAGATGGAGAGCGATCAGCAGTTATTTAAACAAATAATATGGAACATAAAAGAAAGTTATATGCCGCCATAGTGGCAGCAGTAACAATCTTAGGATTCTCGGCTTTTAAAATAACCGAGAGCAAAGAAGGTAAATTATTGGCTCCCGTCACGATCTATTTTCATGGTGAAGCTGATGATCCAACTCAGGTCGCAGAAGAATCAAATTGGACCGATGAGCCTAACGAAGAGAATTGCAATGATATCGATGAACTTGCATGTTCTATGGAAGTTGACGAATCCGATCTTACTCCGAGTGGAGAGTTAGATCCTTCCAAAATTCAATTAGGCGCTACCAATCCTGGATCTGGGTCGGGTTTCGTTCCTACCAGAACAGGTGGAAACAGTCAAACCCCATTCAATCCTACCAATAGGAGTGAATAATAAGTAATAAAATAGCAGCTCGCATTGAGCTGCTATTTTTCTATATGGGATTCTGCGGCATTCCAGTCTGCCGAATAATGTCTTCCGGCAACGGCAATGCATAGCGGTTATCGCCCGGTTCTAATATATATTCCTTTTCGCCTACCCTTCGTTTTAATACGATATTATGTCCTTCTTTATTCAGCCGTTTAATATCTATCCACCGTAAACCACGAAATACCAATTCTTTTCTCCTTTCCGTTAATATCAAATCTAAAAGACTTCTGCCATTTATATTTTCGTAAGGCACAAAGCTTCCCGTAACATATCGCTTAGCGAGAAGATCGTTCAAATCCGACAATGCTTCATCTGGACGGCCTAGTCTTGCCAGACATTCCGCTCGTATCAAAAAAAGTTCATTGACCGCGAGCCCACCGAATAAATTTCGGTCGCCCGTATAACTTCCCCCAAATGAAGAGTATCCATCACTATTCTCGATAAAATATGCCTTACCCCGTAAATCGTTCTCATCATATGACGCACATAGTACCGTATCAATCAGAGAAAAAGTAAAGTTGACCTGCGGGTTAGATGGAATTAGTTCAAAATAAGACAAGGTCTCCCTGTTAAAGCGCTGAAATGGAAAGTCTAAATTTAACGACACATTTTCCGGATCATTGAAATCCAGAAGATAATTATTCAATTGCAACGCTTTATCCGCGTACACATAGGCAGAATCAAATTCATTCATGGACAAATACACCCTAGCCAAACTGGCTAAACTAGCTATCTTTGATGGTCGCATAACGTGCGTTGCTTCCTCTGGCAATAACCTAGCGGCCTCCTTAAAACCATTTAGAATTTCTGCATAACACTCGGCAACACTCGCCCGTTCCGATGGAATGTTTGGATTGGAAGTTTTTCGGAGTGCAATGCCCAGATCTTCCGAAGAACTGGCTATATCGTAAGCATGGGCAAAAGTCCACACCAGACTTAAAAATTGTGTGGAACGGTAAAACAACGCACTTCCCTTCACCCGATCCCAGTCCGCTGCATTTTCAGCTGTCCGTTCAATCTCAGCCAATTTATCGAGCACCAAATTGGCCGTATATACCGGCGTATATGCCTTTGACCAATCATTGCTATAGAAGTAAGCATATTTTTCCCAATAATATGCCGGTCGATGTACATCGGAAAGCCTATTAACCGAACTTTCGGTCAAAAAATAATCATCTGCAGATACCTCCCCGTAGGAACATAGGTGCATATTAACAAAACTCGAAGCATCAAGTAGTTTTTGAAAGCTTTCCAAACTATTTGGTACTTCCAGTCCACTGTTCGATTGGACGTCTAGAAATTTATTGCATCCGCAAAGAGTGAGTAGTATACCCAATGCAATACTTACGCTATATATATTCAATCTCTTTCTCATAGTTATACCATTTAAAAATCAAACTGAAACCCCAGAGAATAGGTACGTGGAGGCGTTATCTGATAAGGAAATTCCGGATCTATACCTTCGCTGTTAAGCGTCCAAAGCAACCCTAAATTATTTACGTTTGTGTATAATCGGAAATCATACGTACGTCCCGATAATTTCAATTGCGGATTCCACTGAAGCGACACAAATTCCAATCGTAGATGATCTGCTCGTAACACGTTTATTTCGGAATTCGCATAAAACGCATCTCTACCTGTATCCAACGGATACTGTACGGAAGGCACATTCGTATATTGCTCATCCCCGCTCTTTATCCAACGTTGCTCAAAATCTGGGTAAGCTGTCCCACGATTATAAAGCGTATTGTACCACGTAACAGGACGGTTGAAAAAATACCCCCCTCTATAACTGATATTGATTGCGATGCTTACATTCTGGTAGGCAAATGTGTTCATTATCGAGCCAAACACTTCCGGTTTAGCCGAACCAAAATACCTGATACTTCCGCCAGTCTCTGGATCCTGATAGGACTGCGTTCTGATTTTATTATATTCTTTACTCGGTTCTCCGTTTAATATCCCTTGTGGGTTTCCCTCTTCATCCAATCCCATCCATCGGTAACCTGCCAGTGCATATAACGGCTTACCAACTATTGGGGAAATCATATTTCCATTACCAAGAAAGGAAGCTAGTCCCATGTTGAGCGAGTTGTAGTAGTCCACCGTTTTACTCTTGTTCATATTAAGTACGAGTCTTGTATCCCATTTCAACTTTTCATTCAGGTTACGCGTATTGACGACAAGGTCCCACCCTTTCGTTTGCATGCGGGCAACATTTTTTGTAATCGTACCCTCTAAACCCCAAACCGTGTAATCATATTCCGAAAGGCCATACAGATCTTTACCATTTTTAATAAAATAGTCCATCGTGCCGTGAATACGATTATTCAAAAATGAAAAATCCAGCCCTACATTGCTTGTACCCACCTTTTCCCACCTTAGATTCGGATCGTTCAACGTGCCGATAACCTGCCCGGGATAATTGGTGTATATGCTACCACCTATATTCGCAACGGGCTCTGGTGTTTTCCGTAGATCTACGTTTCCACTGTATCCATATGTAAGTCGAAGCTTTAAATGATCTAGCCAATCTATTTTCATAAACTCTTCCCGGGTTACATCCCAGAACGCTCCCACTGACCATAAAGGCGACCACCGGTCGTTGGTTGCCGCTCCGAAGATATTGGCGCCATCCTGGCGGAAGCTGACGGATGCACCGTACCGCTGTTTCCATACATAATTCCAATTTGTATACGCCGAAACGAAACGATTTGTCAGTCGGGAGAATCCTGGCGTCCCTGCAATTGTCCTACTTGAGTTTGAAGGAGCCAATCGGTAGCTTGTCACATAGTCTACCGGAATAGCGATCAGTGGACTTTCATTATACCCATAAGCTGTTACGTTTTCGCCACTAATCTTATTTTCACGTGCTTCAACACCTAACATTCCGACTATCTTATGGTCTGCAAAAACTTTATTAAAATTTAGCTGACCGCGAAGCGTATACGATGCCCCGTTAGTGACTGCCGAATTTCGTATTCCTCCTAATGGTACAGGATAAGTGGTCGCACCCGTATTCGGATCAACTTGCATAAACTGATTGATGTACGTTCTCGCAAAGTAGCTTTCCTGTTCATCCAGGATAATCCGTTCACTTCGTTGGTTCTGGTATTGAACAGCAACATTTGCGTCCAGAAATGGGGCGATACGATATTGCGTACGAAAGGAGGCAAACCATTCATTGCGTTGCCGATTTGTACGGGAGTAACGGTAATCGACTAATGGATAATAATCCCAATCTAAGTATCCTTCGCTGAACATTTCCTGCATATACGATCGGCGGTATTCCTTTTCAAAAGGCTGAGGTAATCCATCTTCATCGAAGAACGACATGTATGGAACGGTTTTGTTACCATAAGTAAAATTGGAGAGTGCCGGCTTACCACTTTCTTCATGCTGATTCGTATACAATATCAATACATCCATCTGTAACTTATCCGTAGGCTTAAAACTGTTGGATAGCTGCACGTTTAACTTACGGTTACCTGCGTCATTTTCATTCCTATCCCCTGTATAACCCAGACCGAATCCGTACGCGTGTTTTCCGCTTCCACCGTTTATAGAAAGCGCATGTTGATTGGTAAACGGCGTGCGGATAAAATTGTCTATATACTGCCCTCTACCAGCCGATAGCATGAGACGTTCGATCATATCAGCAGAATCTGCAACCGAAATCATCCCCGATCTTCTGTTATGGAATATTTCGATTGCCGGCGTAACAGCCATATATGGCGTCCGTGATAACTGACGATCATAAAAACCTGTATTAAATAACATTTCTTCTATCCCGATAAAATCTCTGTTATTTAATTGGTATAGTTTCTCCAGATCGGGACGCTCTTTCCATATCAACGTGTTATTCACGGATACTTTGGTGGTACTCTCGGCTCCAAGCGTGCCTTTTTTAGACGTCATCACAATCACACCATTTCCAGCCCTCGCTCCCCATATTGCACTAGCAGCCGCATCCTTTAATATGGATACACTTTCTATACTATTCGGGTCTATATTATTGATATCGCCTTCATATATAAATCCATCCAGTACAATTAACGGATCTCGTGCTCCGTTGATCGTACTCAACCCGCGAACAGATATATTGAGTTTCTGTAAGTCGGCATTCTCTATAGGCTGGTTGTCAAAACGAACCGAGGACGCCATGTTATTAAGACGATCCAGTATATTGGTACCTGTCTGGATATTCAGCATTTCTTTATCCAATACTTCTGCTGCTCCCGTGGATTCTCCTGATCGCAGTTGCTGATAACCTGTTTCAACAACCACTTCTTCCAGTGTATTTTTATCAGCAAGCAAAAAAACGGTACTGTTATTCTCAAAGAAAGAAGCAACGACAACTATATTCTGAAAACCAATGGACGATATGCCCAGTGAATCTTTCAAACTATTTACCCGAATACGGAACTTCCCATTTTTTTCGGTCGATACACCTATATCCGCCTCTTTTGCAAAAACAGTTGCGTTTTGAATAGGGCTTCTATCTTCTTTCGACAACACCGTCCCCTCTATCCACTGCACGGAATTCTCCTGTGCCTGGCACAGTCCTCCTGATAAAATCATGACGATTACAAAACAAACAACTCTCATCTCAATTGATTTCGTTAAGTGATTGCTTTATAAAAACTGGATATTCCTTGTGGACTTGTTCTTTTACCAATTTTATACCATGTTCTTCCAGAAATGCCAAACGGTTGGTCAGCGGTAGTTTGTGAAAATCGGCAGGTATCGTCAAGTCAACATATAATTTACGCAATTTCGCATGATCAGTTTCGATAATAACCGGACAATCCAACCAATAATACAGTGCCGAAACTATTACAGATATAGGCTTATTTACGTACGTCAATGGAACATTTGGCGATTGGATATCGATTGTTCCCATCCGGCCTTCTGTCTTGATCGCATCGATCTTGTCCGTCAATTCTAACTTATAGACATCTATTGTTCCCGATCTGCGTTCTACTGTAAATCCAAATGTGTTGGTTAATTCTTTCCTTAACGCATTCGTTACCGTATGTTGACCAACAGAGTCCTGATTATAAAACAGATAACTGTACATATAACCACCTCTAGCAAAGAAAAGACCTCTATCACGTAGCTCTTCCCGAAGGTTCGACTCGAATACGTAATCATTCCACGCAAACCCGTCTAGTTCCTCTCCGTAGGCAAAGAACAGCATCATAGAAAGGCTTTGATTTATAAATTGATAAAAGGAAGCACCATTTTTATGGATAAGATTCGGATATACAGCAAGGTATTTGGGTATATAGGGTCCCAAGGCTGATATCGACAGCAAATCCGCAGTATCAATTATAGGCGGGGTTTCGGTACGACGCCCTTTATTTTCTATTACACCGGTATGGGTAATGTCGGTTGTTCTGGTATTTATTAACTTGTCAAGCTCTTTATCCGAAACCAAGCCACTCATTGTATTGGCCAGATAAATCCCATCTTGGTTTATCCATGAAATATTTGGAATGGTATTATGCGGTAGAAGTGCTGTAAAGATTGTATCGTCCAGTATGGTCGGAAGTTCCGGGACATAATTATTAACCTTCTTGTAAACCTTGAACCGGTTCGCTATCCTTTCGGGTGTATCTTTATTTCGTTTGCTATTCACCAATAAAACGACCAGATCATCTTTATACTGGCGCTGATATTTTTCCATCTTCGGAATTCCTTGTATACATGATACACATCCTGTAGACCAGAAATCCAATAAGATCGCCTTTCCTCGGAAGTCATTAAACTTCACCTCTTCCGTACTCCCATCGAAGTAATGCAGTGTAAACGTGCTGTTCCATATTTCTTCGGGAATAGGCTGCCCGGGAACCAATGGCTTGATTTCGGTTTGCCCTTCGGCAGCCTCCCGATTATTGGGAGACTGCGCCTGGGCGTTGGGTAAATCAAACAACATGAAACAAAGGAGTCCATAAAGAAGGACTCCTTTGTTCTTCGTTGCCTTCAAAAAAAGATTCTTCAACGAAACACAAATCAATGCCACTATATAGGGCATTGATTTGTTCTCCGTTGCCTTAAAAAACAAATTCTTCAACGAAGCACAAATCAAGGACATTGTGTAAGGCCTTGCTATTTTCTTTTTATTCATGTTGTCCATAACTAAGGTTTATGTTTATGCTCAAAATCGCGCAAACCTAGAATCGAATAAAAAATATCCGCGTAGAGCTTGTCTTCTTCACTTTTTTCTGGCACTTCTGTAGTAGGAATTGCTATATCTTCAAGATTGATTTTCTCATGATGAACCACAAAATAAGCCATCAGCAATGCCCTGAGATCCCTCGAAAACTCCTCCATTTCCTCTACGCTCAAGCGATCTTGGAGTTCCGTTTCACCCCTGTAGAATAAGAACATGTTAAGGATGTTAAGGCGACTGTGATCAACGCCATATTTAGTCCAGAAACCCTGTATTTTTACCGTGGGATCATAGTCGTCGTCGGCTATCTCTGCCGCGTCTAGCAATAATGGCAAATACCTAAAGTCCATTGATGACCTCCTTCCTTTTTACTAGGATTAGCCGTGTGTTGTTCCGTAATGGGCGCGTTTTCTTGGTCCTTTCGTTTAGGGCATAGCTCTCCCTTTTGCAAAATTTTCGCATTACTTTTTGGCAATTAAGGAAGGGTGCGTAGCCCAAGATGCGCTACCGCCCGAAGACTACGCTCCGCTTCCTGGTTAATAAATAAGTGATAAACGAATGCGAACGATACTGTTTTCTACGATGGTTAATAATACGTTCTGAACTGTCGCATTCTGGTGAAAAACCGACCTAAATTGAATTATCAACAAACAATAATCCATTTTACGGGAATTAAATTTGGAAGGCAATAGGAAAGTCTTTATTTTTAAAGTGCGAACTAGAAATAACGACTGATCTATTGACCTATCCGAGCATTTGTTTTGATATTCAAGGTCGGTTAGCAGACGCGAAGTCGGAGATGGCTTTCTTATAGAAAGAGTACCCCTCCCGAGCACAGAGAAGCCCTTCTTTCGTTATGATGGAATAACCTTCTCTCCTCGCGGCCTGTTTTTGATAACGTTATTCTGGATGGCGAATTACGTTCTTATAAAGTAGTACATGGGAAAACCAGTGACTGCGATCCTTGATCAGGTCTATGTGGTTCTGCTTGGCGTTTGTAATCGTTCCTTTCATAAATGTTGTAGTTTATTATGTGAACGATGTCGACTCACTGAAACTTAGAAGAAAGGCAAATTGGCTTAAAAAAACCAATAGGACGATCCTGCAGCTCTCTAGTTGAGGAAAACGGTCAGTAAACCTATGTGAAAAACTACTCGAGTCTCTCAGTGTGCCCCTAGAAAGTCTTACGCAAGAATCGCCCTACTGGCTTTATCGACAAAGATAAACAATCCAGCAGTAATGGGCGACCTTACGGTACTCTCGTGGGCAAAATTGACCGTTTTTCCAAACAAGAGGACATCGTTAGTAATGCATAGTAAAATGCTTTACCATATTGTCGCAAATAATACTATACAAATATAAACAAACTTTTTAAATATGGCAATATTGCCATATAAATATTTATAAAAAACTGACTTTATGGTAAATAAATATTTAGAAATATATAAACGAATTGGATTTAATCTGAAACAAGAGCGAAAAAAAGCAAAACTAACGCAAGGGCAATTAGCTGAAAAAACTGCCAAGCTTGACGCATCAAAAATCAGTGACATTGAAAATGGTAAGGAAGATTTCATGTTCTCCACTTTGCTTGAGATAGCTAACGGTCTTGGTATTGACATTGAAAAGTTAACAAAAGGAGAAAGGACAAATAAAACCAAATAGGTTGTATAAGCTATAGCTAAGTAAATGATGAAGAAAGTGAAAGGAACAGTTGACATGGATTGGTTGGAGAACTCTAAAAATAACCAATAATGATGGAAACAATCAGAATAGACAGCGACAATATCAAATATTTCTCCAAGATCGATAAGCTATTTGGAGACGGAAAAGTGAAATTTGATGCCCATGGAAGATTAAGGTATTTACATGGCGCACCCGTCGGTGATATGATTTTTGTAAGGAATGACAAAAACGGCAACCCTATTTATCGCGAAATTGCGGAAGAATGGTTCGATCCTGAAAGTCAAAAAGCACGCGATTTTAAATGGCCGGAAGAGAGCAGTCTGAAACATTAGGTACCTGAAACTTTAATCAAATTATTCTTCAACAAACACAAATAACATGAACTTACTTTTTTTGAACTTAGGCGCTCAAGAGCTGGTAATTATCCTCCCTCTATTAGTACTTTTCTTTTATACCGCGTATCACGCAGTTACAAACAAGAGTTTAACCACTTACCAGCGCTCACTCTGGATACTAATTATCGTATTGGGTAATCTCTTGGGTTGGATTCTGTATTGGGCGATCGGAAAAAAGGGGGATGCCATAGCACCGTGGGAGTATAGGAGGAATAAGAGGATACAGTAATCTTTCAATGGCAATGCAATGAATGCAATCAAAGTCGTGTGCGGCATAATTTACAAAGATAGTCGTGTCCTTATCTGTAGACGAAAAGTCGAAAAATCTCTAGGTGGTTATTGGGAATTCCCAGGAGGCAAAGTCGAAGACTTTGAAACAAACGAAGATTCTTTAAAACGCGAACTACTTGAAGAGCTAGGTTTAGATGTCGCCATTGACTATCATTTTATGGACAATACTCATCAATACGACACAGGAACTATCCAACTTATTTCTTTCAAGTGCTCAACAGGTCAATCTGAAATCAAATTAGTTGATCATGACAGGATAGAATGGGTACCAACGTCTACCTTATTAAACTGGAAGTTGGCTCCTGCTGATATCCCAATTGCTAAAGCCCTCATGAAGACTTAACGCTTTGTAAAAAATTCGACCAGATTGATAATACTACAAACCATCATATTGAGATATGAGATATATACTACCAAAGATAATCGAGGTTTTAGAACAAGCAACATCTCCCCTAACTGCCAAGGAGATAGAAGACAGATTAAAATCAAAAAATATTTTCCGCCCCGTAGATAATGAAAACACCATCACACAGCAACAGATAAGACGAGCTATCAGAGATGATAACAATACTAAAATTGAAACAATAAAATCACCAACTTTAACTTATCGCCTTAAACAATCTAACAGGCAACTATGGGTACTAAAGACAGTGCCTGAAGAAGATAAAGCTTCTCAAACGGATGATTATCAAGACAGCTTAAAAGAATATTACAACTATGACAATTTTGTTGCTAATTCTCAACAGATAAAAGCTGGAGATCAGGCCATTGTTATTGATAAGAAAAGTATTCTTGGATTCGTCAATATTAGCAGCATTGATAGCTTACAAGGAAGCAAGACTATCAGAAGGTGTCCTGAATGTCCCAGCACAACTATAGATAAAAGAAAAACTAAAAAGCCAACATATCGATGTAATAAAGGACATGAATTTGATAAACCTATTGAAGAACTAAAATCTGTAACAAAATATAGGGCAAACTTCGACCATTTTGTTTCTTCCAACCAGTTCAACAATAACTTAACGCAACTGCGGCCTTTTTATACTAATGGCTACAACCAGAATATGTCTATGCAAAGACTGGATCATAGCGCATTAGATCTGTTTGCCAATTTGGACATATCATCAAATAGAGATTCAGGTGACTACATTACTATTCCATTATCTCCTTATCAGAGTTATACCGAAGAAGATAAAGAAGAGTACAAGATTTCTGATGATGACGAGAGAGAAATAGTGGAACGTGGAATAAAGTTAAGGAGAGGACAACAAAAATTCAGGGATGCCCTTTTAAAAAGATATAATAATACCTGCGTAATAACAGGATGCAAAATCGTAGATATCCTGGAAGCAGCACATATCAGACCATACAGAGGGAAAAATGATAATCATCCTTCAAATGGATTATTGTTAAGGGCAGATATACATACTCTATTTGATCTAAACTTGATTGCTATTGATCCAGACACTATGATGGTCCACTTTCATCCAAAGGTGAAAAATGAGTATGCACTGTATGATGGTATTTTACTAATTACCAATGCTGGCTATAAACCAAATGTCGAAGCCCTAGCTTCGCATTACAAAAACTTTAAATCCGGTGCTTAATAAGTGATGAATAACAAAACTTTAGGTTATGCCAATTGATAAGTTACAAAGCCTTTTATTGCTTGAAGCAAAAAGAATCGAAAATAGTACAAATGCAGATCACCTAACGTCTGTCATTCAGATTATAAAAACGATCGATTACCAATATCAGTTTAATTTTGGTTTTGAGTACCTTGATGCTATTCAAAAATTAGGAAAGTACGAATACGGGTGGGGTTATGCCTTTTCTTTGTTTTATAAAAAGTATGTTGGTGAGCTAAAACCGAAAAATATCTTAAAGAAGAATATCATTGATTGGGCAGACTCAGTAGTTTATCTTGCTGGTGGTATTGAACTTTGTAATCAGGCATTGAATTTCCAGAAAGCTGGTTTGATGAGTATTTCATTAGAAAATGACAACTGCTTTAGATTTACCAAATTATTCGAAAATGATCACGAAAAATATGAGCTATTCAGCTTACAATATAACCATTACAAAAAAAACATAAAATTTGAGGAGCGCTTGCAACTGGTGGAAAAAGAAACTCATAAAGTTCGAAACGAATTAATCAAGTATGTAAACGTAAGTAAAAAAAATGGAATTACTTACGACCTACCAACTCGACTATCAGCATTCTACACAGAGTCTGCTTTTCTACTCGTAAATAGTACTGTTACACTTGATGACTTTGATGAAGATGACAAGTTCGGTGACATTACATATAAAGATTTTATCGATTTTGTCTATGATACTCCCTATTTGTTGGACAACTTTTTACTAAACTAAGATATAATTACGATACATTTTTAATTTCCTGATAGAACTTTTCATCGGGTGTTATGCTTCCTAGGGATTTGTGCCTTCTTTCCGT
>NZ_JACOIK010000009.1 GCF_014692515.1 Sphingobacterium micropteri
TCGCAGGACTATCCCGAGATCGGTTACAAGCGTGTACTGGGTGTTATCCAACTGCACCGTGCCTACGGTTCCCAGCGGCTCAACGATGCCTGTAAAAGGGCGCTGGATACGGATGCCTGCTCATACGGGCACATAAAGAATATCTTAAAGAACAATATGGATAAGGTTCCTCAGCCGGAACAGCATGCGCCCCACATCCCTTTCCATGACAATATACGAGGGGCCTCCACTTACAACTGATAACATATAAAGAGTATAGAAATGAACAATCAGACAATTGAAAAATTACGGAGCCTTCGCCTGGGTGCGATGGCCAGCTTACATCTACAGCACGTCCAGCAGAACAGCTTTGCGGAGATGACATGTGACGAATACCTATCCCTACTGACTGACCACCAATGGGAAGATAGGGAGAACGCCAAGATTGAGCGCCTGCTGAAACAGGCTGCTTTCAGGCAGCAGGCCAGTCTTGCCGACATTAGCTACTCGGGTGATCGGAACCTGGACAGAAATATGTTCGCCAGACTTGCCACACTGGACTTTATCTCCCGAAAGGAAAATATCATCATATGCGGAGCTTCCGGTACGGGAAAAAGCTACCTCTGTCAGGCATTAGGGCATCAGGCATGCATGATGGGAACAAGGACACTGTATACCGTTACTGCAAGGATATTCAAAAAGCTGAGATTGAGCAAAGTGGACGGCACATACATCAAGGAACTGGAGAAACTGACAAAAGTCGAACTGTTGATACTTGATGACTTTGGGCTACAGGCTTTTGATAATCAGGATAGGGAAACTTTGATGGATATTATAGACGACCGGCATGCCAATAGATCAACGATAATATCCTCTCAGATACCCGTATCGGCATGGTACGAGGTTATAGGTGGTGAAGGAACAATTGCAGATGCAATACTGGACAGGATTGTAAACTCCTCACACCGTATAGATCTGAAGGGACAATCGCTCAGAAAAGGCATATTGAAACAGGAATAATAACAACTTTTTTATATAATTGTATGATCTTTTATAGTGGCACGGTTTGACCGAAATCACTGGCATGGTCCCTCCGAAATATCCAAGAAATACCCGGTTGCACAACATAAATATTGAATTCAAGTTCACAATATCCTGATGTTATCATATTTAATAAGGTGTTCATTTCTTCATCCCCGCCAATTTCGTATCTACTTGTTTTTCCTTGGTTGATCCGTGAATTTTGACGTCTAACCATATGTTGCAGAAGCTCATAAGTGGTATGTCTCCAATGAAAGCTTCTTTGTGCTTGACCACAAACCTCATATAGATCCTTTAAGCGACCTCCACTTTGTGATTTTGATGAAAACTTACAATGGTACAAGTCTATTTTTATTCTGCTGTCGCCACCATCCCAAAATTTTATCGCTATAATATCACTCGCTTCATTGGCATCATCGTCGTCAAATATTATTTTATAATCAGGATTAGATTTTAGCTTTTCAATAATATGATATTGAATTGAGTCTGCTCTCTTTTCCTGTTTTTGTGATTCTTTTCGAATGTCTGTACCTGTCCATTCTAAAGTAAGTATTTTGGAGGTATCAAAAAGGTTGATTTTCCCTTTAAAAGGAAAGAAGATATTATTATACATTTTGGAATTGTCATGAAACCAAGTCACCGGAGGGAAATCATAAAATAATTCTGCTATATCTATTTCGTTTCCTTTGTAAGTAATTACAAAAGGCATAGTTCCAACCAATTCATATCTATAACCACGTCCAATCTTGGTATCTAATACCAGTTTATAGTCAATGGCATTCTGATTCGACTCAATCGAGAATTCAACATAATCACGGCCATAAGAGTTCAATTTGATATTAAAATCAACCACGGGAATGCCTCTGTGCAAGGTCATAGAGGTATAAGCATATAATTCTTCGTTCCATTTCATGGCTACAGGAACTTTATTTGCAGGGAGTTCTGTAATCAATTCTGGTTTCTGAATGAATTTAAAAATGTCTTGTGTATCGATAGAATCATCTAAGAGCTTGTTACCAAGACTATCACACCATTGGCAGAAATCGGGAATACTTTTCACCAATTTAGTCCAAACTCTACCTTTGGAGGAGCAACCAATTGTGACCTTATCTCCGTTCTCATAGCCGACTCCGAAAAGATTTGAACTGGATTTAGTATCCTTGTCCAATTCATCCAGACCACTCACTATAGAATTCCCTGCATACATAGTGAAACTGATGGGACCATCTAAAGTAGACTTTAAACCTAAATTAAATAGCTCTAATTGAAATACTCCATCCAGGCACTTATAAATATCAGCCTCATTAAACAAACTTTTATTGGGTCCTACAATGGCTTCGGCAAGTTTATCATGTGTTGTTCCATTGTTTGTGCTGTTTATATAGAGTAGTTTCTGTTCTTCGTTCAAGTATATTATATAGAGATCATATTGACAGTTTAGCAAATCTTCTATTTTCCCCCATTTTACAGGATCGCTTTTTTTGCAACAATAACGAGTAGATTTTTTTCTTCATGTTCTACTGATACTGTTTCATATTTTTCATCATTGAAACAAGATGTATAATTCTGTGGCTCCCATTCGATCTCATCATCAAATAACCTGAAGATAACTGTACTCATTGCAGGCGTTATATTTCGCAATGGAATTTTTGCGGGGATCTCAGCATCTGAAAAATTCTGAAAAAAGTCTTGTTCTTCTTTCACTGAGCCTATTATATCCTCATTCGCCATACTAATGATTTTATCCCAGTCTGAATCTTTTTGATATAATTTTTTCAAAGTCCCCTTTAGTTCAGGATCTGCGATATTGGCTACTATAGATGCATTGCCCAATTTTAATATTGATTCGCGCGTAAACCTTCCAAAGAACTGAAATGAGGTTGTGATGTTTTTATGCAAATCGTGCAATGCACAAATTTTTAACTGAGGAAGGTCAAATCCTTCTCCAAGCATATCTACACATACAATTATTTTATGTTTTCCCGCAATAATGTCTTCCAATATTTTCTTGCGGATTGTCTGTTTAATACCACTATGAATAAATATCGGATTGTACTTCTGATATGGTTTGTAGATTTTTTCAAACACCTCTTCAGCTTTAGACATTGTATCCACCCTTGCCATCAGTATATGGTTGTATTTTTCCTCTATATCTTTTTCCAAAATGGAAATTGCTTTCTCTGCAATAAGTTGATCAGATTTCAGAGGGTTAAATTCTAGAATAGGATGAAAAACAATTTGTTTGTAATAATTGTCTCTTTGGGCGAGTGAGAGGGGATAATCATAAATCACCTTACCTTGTAAACGTTTCTTGTCATTTCTAAATGGAGTCGCCGTGAATAACAAAATAGGTTTATTAAAAGTTTCAAATTGTACTTTAATGTTATTCCACTCTTTTGCCTGACTATGGTGTGCTTCATCCATAATTAAAAGATTGCACCAATTAAGGAACGCCCCCTTTATTTTCGTATCACCACTCAGTATCCCTGTAATTATTTGCGGAGTGGAAATAATTACATTTGATTCAAACAAAGTATTTGCATCGTCTATGCTTTTTATACCCGTTTTTAGGAAACCTACAATAGGGTTTTTGGCAGAAGAGGAAACAATCTGAAACCTTTTATCTTTGAGAACACCCAGAGATTTGAATTTATTGAAAATTTGGGTTCTCAATGAGGCCGAGGGAACGATTACCAATAAGCCCTGACACTTTTCTGCTATAGTTAAACATAGCATTGTTTCAGTCTTACCTGTTCCAGTAGGCATTACAACTACAGCAGGTTTGGTTGAAATACTCCAATGTGAGAGGATGGAATGTAATGCGCCGATTTGTGGAGGTCTAAGTCCAAATTGAGTAATATTACCAGTTTCATCTTTGACTTCCTTTTTGTAATTAAATTTCCCTTCCCAAGTCTGAAGGATATTTTTGTAATCAGGAAGTTTTATATACTCTGCTTTCTTTTTACATTTCGAAAGAATTGCAATGGTCAGTTTTTCATACTCTTCAAGCAATGTGAATACAGCATCATAATTTTGTGGGATCTGGCTTTTAATTGTTGAGATAAAATACTTTGAACCATTTTCGGAAAGAAATTCATATCCTGAAAACGTACTTCCATTAAATTTCCTTATAATGCCTTGTTCAACTCCAATATAATATTCTTTTTTATTGCCGTTGATACTTTTTATATATGTACAATTGAAAGTAATTTCAATTTTTTCCTCCGGAAATAGGCTGTTCATCATGACTTAAATTTAACATATTTACAAGTCAGATATCAACTATTATATTTTTCCTATGACCTTATGGGTTTATATTCTTCAATCGATCTAAATATACAGACTTTCAACAACTTGTATTACCTACAAATATATTAAAAAAAGAAATTGAGTAATTACGGAAAACCGTATTTACTCAATAATTTCAAGAGTTTAATTGCATAATTAATTTTCCATTAATACGCTCACGTTATTATTAGAAAATTATGTCAACAGCAATTATTTACATCCGTGTCAGCACAGACGAACAAGCACAAAAAGGATACTCTCAGCGTAGCCAAGAAGAAAAATTAAATAAATATTGTAGAGACAATCATATTGAAATTGTCCAGACCGTATTTGAAGACCATTCAGCTAAAAACTTCGAACGACCGGCTTGGATTACCATGATAAAACAATTTAATATTGACAGGACTGCAAGACCAAACCTTATTCTATTTACACGTTGGGATCGATTTAGCAGGAATACAGCAAATGCATATTATACAATAACCCAACTTCAAAAGCTTGGAATTGAACCCCAAGCTACAGATCAACCTTTGGATATGTCGGTACCTGAAAACAAAGTATTATTAGCAATGTATATCGTCACAGCAGAAGTAGAGAATGACCGAAGATCTTTAAACATTAAGCAAGGCATACACAAAGCCAAAAAGGAAGGAAGATATATGGGGCGAGCACCTATAGGTTATCTCAATATATCGTTACCAGACGGAACAAAAACAATAATTCCCCATGAGCCAGAGGCAACATTGATCAAAAAGGCATTTCGAGACTTCGATGAAAATATATCAGTTCGTTCTTACCACAAAACCGTTCTTAAAAGTGGGTTAAAATGTAGTTTAAATGCATTCTTCAATATACTTCAAAATCCAGTCTACTGTGGTAAAATAAGAGTTCCATCTTTAAATGGAAAAACTATAGTAGAGGTTCAAGGAATCCATAAGCCTTTAATTTCGATAGAACTTTTTGATGAAGTACAATCAAGAATTAAACGACGTAACAAAAAATACATTAAACAAAGTGCGAATAGTGAGCTTATGTTTAGAGGAATACTCAGTTGTCCTCTTTGTTCAAAAAAAATATCAGGAAGTGGTTCAAAGGGAAGGTCTAAAACGTACTTTTATTATCATTGCTCTTCTTCTTGTGGTTATCGAGTAAGGGCAGATCAAGTAAATGAAAACTTATTATCAGGGATTCGTTTGCTAAAACCAAATTTGGAATATACTCCAATTTTCGAAGATCTTATCAGAAAGATTTATAGCAAATTGTATGAACAAAAATCTATTGATAAAACCAATATCAATAGATCATTACATAAAATGATAGAACGAGTTGCTAATGCAAGGGAACTTTTAGTAAAAGGTACAATTGACGAAGAAGATTACCATTCAATAAAATCAGACTGCGAAAATAGAATTGGCATCTTAGGCACACAACTCAATGATGCTTATAAACTTGATGTACAGCAGAAGCAGAGTTTAAAAAAGCTTACGAAATGTTTCTTAAAACCCGCTCTTATTTTTCGTGGTACAGACAATTCCATAGAATTAAAAGTTGCTTCGTTGTTCTTGAATAAAGATTTTGTATATAGCGATGCCGACTTTACAAGTCACTTGAAAGATGAGGTTCGGATCGTTTATGTATCTCAGTACTCTAATACAAAAGAGAATTTTGAAGAAGCAGAGGTCATTAAAAACATTAGCAAAGAACAACAAGAGATAATCTCGAATATTATAGAAATTGAACTGATCAAAGGGAATAAAATATCAACTCAAAATGCCACCAAGGTTTTATCCTTCCTGTTAAAACTTGCAGAAATTTGTATTTCTATCAAAATCAAGATCGGTTGAAAAAAAGAAAATATTTAAAAATGTGGACATGGTTCGAATCCTTTCAACATATTCCCATATTCTTGCC
This sequence comes from Sphingobacterium micropteri, assembly GCF_014692515.1. Lineage (GTDB taxonomy): Bacteria > Bacteroidota > Bacteroidia > Sphingobacteriales > Sphingobacteriaceae > Sphingobacterium > Sphingobacterium micropteri. The sequence continues at coordinate 6,220 of NZ_JACOIK010000009.1, forward strand.
TTTTGACTCAAAATAAGCTCAAAAATACTGATATGGTGATTCTTTAATTAAAGGGAATTTTTACAGGAAGCCTTGCTATAGTAATAAAAAAGGGATTAAAATGAAAAATGGCACCATTTGTCTTCCAATGGCACCATTTGTCGTTTCAGTCGGGGTGGCAGGATTCGAACCTACGACCTCCACATCCCAAATGTGGCGCGATACCGGGCTACGCTACACCCCGAAAGGCATCACCTTTTTTTCTGTGGCACAAATATACGGCATATTTTGTTACTGTCAAGACTTTTCTAACATTATTTTCTAACCCCCTCATTAATTGCACAATAATATCTTACATGATTTTATATCCTCAGGAACACTGCAGTTCATGTTGTCCACGCCAAAACACACATCAGCTTCTGACGCTAACCCAATATCTTCAAAAACATTACACATAATAGTGTTAATCATAATAATGATATTTTTTTCTTATCTTTGCATCCGCTTATCAAAAAGCGTTTATTAGGTTTTTAAAAAAGTATTTTTTTATTCAAAATAAAAGCTGTAATATTGCATTCCGATTTTTACAGGATATAAAATCGTTTAATAATTACTCGAAATCATGGATTTAGTAAAATTTGTAGAAGAACAAGCGGTAGTGAAAAATGAAATCCCCGCTTTCAAAGCCGGAGATACCATCAGCGTTCATTATAAAATTCGCGAGGGAAATAAAGAGCGTATTCAGGTGTACCAAGGTGTAGTTATCCAGTTAAACAGCGAAGGCGCTAACGCTACTTTTACCGTACGTAAAATCTCTAACGGCGTAGGTGTTGAACGTATCTTCCCTGTAAATTCACCTAACATTCAAAAAATAGAAGTGAATAGTGTTGGTAAAGTCCGTCGCGCGAAATTATTCTATTTACGTGGCCTTACTGGTAAAGCTGCACGTATCAAAGCAAAACGTGTATAATCACCACTTCAAAACATAGAAAAGCCTCATCAATGTGAGGCTTTTTTTATGCTTTAATTTCGGTTCGTATCGAAAAAAAACTTATCTTTGTATCCCGTACATAAAGCAGATTTAACGCCATATTTAGGTCTTAAAATAGCTGAAATTTCATTATTGCTATGAGTAAATATATCTTCGTTACGGGCGGCGTAACTTCGTCGTTAGGAAAAGGCATTATCGCTGCTTCCCTAGCTAAACTTCTACAGGCTCGGGGGCTTAAAGTCACCATCCAGAAATTCGACCCTTACATCAACATCGATCCAGGAACATTGAACCCTTATGAACATGGCGAATGTTATGTAACTGAAGATGGAGCAGAAACTGACCTGGACCTAGGCCATTACGAAAGGTTCTTAAATGTTTCCACCTCGCAAGCAAACAACGTTACAACGGGAAGAATATATCAACATGTTATTGACCAAGAACGTGCGGGTGCTTATTTAGGCAAAACGGTTCAAGTCGTACCCCATATTACCGATGAAATTAAGCGCCGGATGCAACTCTTGGGGCAAACAGGAGAATATGATATCGTTATCACAGAATTAGGCGGCACCGTGGGTGATATAGAATCACTTCCGTTTATTGAAGCAGTAAGACAATTACGTTGGGAACTGGGCAACAGTGATTCTTTAGTCATACACCTCACACTGGTACCTTATTTAGCTGCTGCGGGGGAATTAAAAACCAAACCCACCCAACATTCCGTAAAAACGCTTTTGGAATACGGTATACAACCCGATATTCTCGTGTGTCGTACAGAGCATAAGCTTACACACGATATTAGAAAAAAACTCGCCCAGTTTTGTAACGTCAACATCAATGCCGTAGTCGAATCCATCGATGCACCGACCATATACGATGTGCCGTTGAATATGCTTAAAGAACAATTGGATAAAACAGCTTTAGCAAAATTGAAATTATCCAACAAGAACGAACCGGATTTAGAAAATTGGAAAACATTTCTGGGCAAGCTCAAAAATCCAACCAATGAAGTATGTATAGGGTTAGTTGGAAAATACGTGGAACTTCCCGATGCCTATAAATCAATTACGGAGGCTTTTATCCACGCAGGCGCTATCAATGAGACCAAGGTAAAAGTAAAGTATATCGCAGCAGAAAGCATAAACGAAGAAAACGTAACCGAAAAATTAAAAGATCTTGACGGTGTTTTAGTTGCCCCAGGTTTCGGCGAACGTGGATTAGACGGAAAACTGGTTGCTATTAAATTCGTACGGGAGAATAAGATTCCGTTCTTTGGTATTTGTTTGGGTATGCAATGCTCTGTTATTGAATTCGGGAGAAATGTACTTGGATTAAAAAAGGCAAACAGCTTTGAGATGGACGAAAAAACACCTGATCCTGTCATTAACTTGATGGAAGAACAAAAATCCATTACCAATATGGGAGGTACCATGCGTTTGGGAGCCTACGCCTGCGAGATCAAAAAAGGGACAAAAGCCCATTCGATTTATGGCAAAACCAAAATATCGGAACGCCATAGACACCGCTACGAATTTAACAACGCATATCTAAAACAATATGAAGAAGCGGGTATGGTTGCCTCGGGAAAAAATCCAGAAACAGGATTGGTAGAGATTGTCGAATTAAAAAATCATCCATTCTTTGTTGCAGGCCAATTCCATCCCGAATTGAAATCGACCGTAGCAAATCCTCACCCACTTTTTGTTAGCTTTGTAGCCGCTGCCATCGCCCATAAAAAAGGTTAAGGAATAGATGTAATATATCACTAAAAAATTAAAAAATTAAAAATGGATAGAAATACCCTCATTGGATTGGTGCTGATTTTCGGAATCCTAGCAGGCTCTTTTTATTTAATGAAACCCACGGAGCAAGAGCTTAAACAAGAACAAAGACTCCAAGATTCGTTGAAAAGAGTTAGAGATGGCCTACCTCCTATTGCAGATACATTAAGCGCTAATTCGCAAACCACCGTAGACACTGCTGAAATATCCAATAAACCATTTGGTCTTGCTCGCCTAGGGGATGAGCAGATTGTCACATTGGAAAACGAATTAATTATCGCCAAAATAAGCTCTAAGGGTGGACAAGTCAGATCTGTTCAATTAAAGAACGAAACAAATTATGATGGCAAACCACTTATGATTATTGATGAAGGCCAAAACCAGTTTGGTTTCGTTTTCAAAGCAAACGGCGAGAACATCAATACCAGTGACTTGAACTTTACGCCACAAAGTGGGAACATTTCAGTTACAGATGAATCCACGCAATCAATAGCCTTCAGATTGGACTATAGTGAAACCCAATATTTGGAGTATACCTATACTATTAAAGGCAACGATTATAACGTAGGTCTTGAGGTAAAAGCCGTAGGCATCCAAAACCTCATGGACATTAAGACCAGCTCCATTGGATTGAACTGGGAGACAACCTTGCTAAGAAAAGAAAGGAATGCAAAATCCGAACGCGAACGGTCCACGATATTTTATAAAGAACTTGCTGGAAATGTAGACAACCTTTCCGAAACGAGTGACGACAAAGAGAAAATCGAGGACAAACTAAGCTGGATTGCGTTCAAACAGCACTTCTTTTCTGCCGCGATAACGTCAATTCAACCGCTAAACAACACAGAGCTTACTGTAGCTTTTGACTCAAACGACGGTATTATAAAACACTACAAAGCATCGGCAGATTTAGACTTCTCTGCACAAAAAGACAACCATTACACCTTCAATTTCTTTTTCGGCCCTAACCAATATAAAATACTAAAAGCACATGGAGATGATTTCGAAAAAATCATCAAGATGGGTTGGGGGCCTATGGGTTGGATAAATAAGTTCATCACTGTACCTATTTTTGATGTTCTCGACGGTCTTCATCTGAGTTACGGTATTATTATATTAATATTGACACTTATTTTAAAAGGTGTATTGTTCCCATTGACCTACAAATCATACCAGTCCATGGCGAAGATGCGTGTATTGAAACCACAAATCGACGAAATTAAGGAGAAAGTAGGTGATGACAATCCAATGCTTCTCCAACAAGAGACGATGAAACTATATAAGCAGGCGGGTGTAAATCCGTTAGGCGGATGTCTGCCACTTGTATTGCAGATGCCTTTCACACTCGCTTTCTTCTTCTTCTTCCCCAATTTATTTGAGTTACGGGGCGAAAGTTTCCTTTGGGTAAAAGATTTGTCCACATATGATGCGCCTATTACTTTTTCTCCGATTTTCGGAATTGGACACATCTCTTTTATGTGTGTGCTCATGACGTTGACAACACTATTGACTACGTGGTATAACAATGCTACATCGGGAGCTGCTGCCAACAACCAGATGAAATACATCGGTTACTTTATGCCTTTGATTTTCTTCTTCGTGCTGAACAGCTTCCCTGCGGGATTAAACTACTACTATTTCTTGTCAGCAGTCTTGACACTCCTAACACAGTTTATTATCCGTCAGTTTATCGACGATGATAAAATATTAGCTAAAATTGAGGAGCACAAGAAAAATCCGAAAGCGGCGAAAAAATCATCGTTCCAACAAAAAATGGAAGAAATGATGCGCCAACAAAAAGCACAACAACAGCAAAATAAAAAGAAATAAATCATAGAGCCCGAGCAAATACTCGGGCTTTATTTATATATCAGTATTTGTGTATCCGTATTTGTACTTTACACAAATGCACTTATTCCCGTAATGCTGCGTCCAACAATAAGGGAATTAATTTCCTTTGTACCTTCATATGAATAAATAGCTTCCGCATCAGCCAAAAAGCGAGCAACATTGTATTCTAATAAAATTCCATTCCCTCCCATTACTTCACGTGCTCTTGACACAATATCTCGTGTACGCAATGTACAAAAGACTTTAGCTAAGGAAGCATGCTCATCTTTCAATTTCCCTTCATCTTGCAACTCTGACAATCGGAAAACAAGCGTCTGCATAGCCGTTAAATTAGAAAGCATTTCTACTAAATGATTTTGGATCAACTGAAAGGAAGCGATGGGTTTCCCGAATTGCTTACGTTTTAACGTATAATCCAGTGCGTTTTCATAAGCGCCACGAGCACAGCCAACGGCCATCCAAGCCACGCCGGCACGCGTCATCTGCAACACTTTGGCCGTGTCTTTAAAACTATTCGCGAGGGGTAAGCGGTCAGATTCCTGCACCAAACAATCTGTTAACGTTATCAATCCGTTTTGTACAATGCGCAATGCCATTTTACCTTTGATCTTCTCTACCATAAAACCTGGGTTATCTTTCCGGACGATAAATCCTTTCACTTGATTGTCATCCAGATCCCGCGCCCAAATGATCGTGATATCGGAGAACGTAGAATTGCCAATCCACTTCTTTTGTCCGTTCAACACCCAGCCTTCCGCTGTCTTCCGACAAGTAGTGGTCAAACCTCCTGCCGTTCCCGATCCTACATCCGGTTCTGTCAATCCAAATGCACCAATTTTTTCCAGTCGCTGCATTTTAGGTAACCATTCCTGTTTTTGCGCTTCAGAACCACACATATAAATGGAGCCCATCGCCAGTCCACTTTGAACGCCCAGAAATGTCGCAATTGAAGGATCTATTCGTCCAAATTCTGCCGCTATGATACCATCCATCAACGACGTCCCCCCTGCACAACCATATCCCTCATAAACATATCCGCATACGTTCAATTCAGCTAATTTGGGAATAATTTCAAAAGGGAATTCGTCGTGTAGCCAATACTTATTTACTATCGGCTTAATCTCCCGTTCTAAAAAATCCCTCACTTTCAACTGTAAGGTTTGGTCATCAGTAGATAGCTTAGCCTCTATACCATAAAAATCTGCATCAATCGCCGGTGCTTCCCGTTTTTTTGCGTTACCCGTTAATAGCTTAGCCATACCTTTCAACTGCTCCTCACTCATTTTGGACATTCCCGTCATAAGCGTTGGAATATCGACTTTCTTAGACAGTGCATCCAGCTGCTCTAAATCTACATGCTTCAGTAGTTGAAGTATATTTTTCAGTTTTTTTATCATGTTCAGTTATTTGGATTATCCCCCTCAATTGTAACACTTTTTTTATGAAAAATGTTTTTTATTGTTGTTTTTCAGTAAAACACTATTATCTTTGCGCCTGCTTTATAAAAGTTCTTTATTTCGATAGGATTAATTTTTATTTATTCTTTTGTAAAAAAATGGGTTACCTTTTATAATCGCTGGTATTAAAATGTAATAAACAAATTTGTTTCAATTAAAAATAGAAAATTAAAAATGAAAAATTTATTCAAATTCGGATTTTTAGGTTTAGCTTTAACAATTGCATTCGCTTCTTGTGGCGGTCAGCAAACTCAAACTGAAGAAACTGCTGATTCTTTAGCGGAAGGTATCGAAAACCAAACTGAGCAAGTTGCTGATTCATTGGAAAACGTAGCTGATTCAGTTAGAGCTGAAGGTGATTCTATCGCTGATTCTTTAGAGAACGTACAGTAATCCGAGCAGTATTAAAAAAATACATCAAAACCCACACAGTTGTGTGGGTTTTCTTGTTTCTGAAAGTGCTTCTTTTCGAGTTTTTCTTATTTTTGTCCTGTAGTCTCAGCCTGCCTCAAAAGGCAGCTGTTTAATTTTAACTTTTATTTTTCGTGATCATGAGCTTATCATCTTTAACTGCTGTCTCTCCTATCGACGGACGTTACCATAACAACACTAAAGAACTCGCTAATTATTTCTCCGAATTTGCTTTAATTAAATACCGTGTTCTAGTGGAAGTAGAATATTTCATCGCTTTGTGTGGATCGGGGATTCCACAATTAGCTCATTTTGATGGTTCTCTGAACGAACGCCTTCGTCAGATCTACGAAAACTTTTCGTTAGAAAACGCGCAGTGGGTTAAAGACACCGAGAAAGTCACTAACCACGACGTTAAGGCTGTGGAATACTTCTTAAAGAACGAATTTGAAAAACTAGGGTTGCACGACTCACTCGAATTCATCCATTTCGGATTGACCTCACAAGACATAAACAATACCGCTATCCCTTATTCTTGGAAGGAAGCGCTAGGCCAAACCTACCTTCCGAACATCCAGGAATTAGTAGGAGAATTGAAATCACTTGCTGACGAATGGCAAGACGTACCCATGTTGGCCAGAACACATGGACAACCTGCTTCTCCTACTCGTTTAGGAAAAGAAGTTAAGGTTTTCATTGAACGGATAGAAAAACAACTCGAGTTACTACAACAGATACCCCTATCGGCAAAATTCGGCGGCGCCACAGGTAATTTTAACGCTCACCACGTCGCCTATCCGAAGAAGGATTGGGTAGCCTTCGGCAATAAATTTGTGAATGAAAACCTTGGTCTGTCCCGTTCACAAACGACGACCCAAATTGAACATTATGACAATTTTGCAGCAAGTTGTGATGCCTTCAAACGCGTTAACAATATCCTCATCGACTTATGCCGGGATATGTGGACTTATATCTCCATGGAATATTTCAAACAGAAAATAACCGCAGGACAAATCGGGTCATCGGCTATGCCACACAAAGTAAATCCCATAGATTTTGAAAATGCAGAAGGCAATTTGGGTATCGCCAATGCGCTGTTTGAACATCTGGCGGCAAAGCTCCCTATTTCACGCTTACAGCGTGATTTGACCGATTCGACAGTTCTACGCAATATAGGCGTGCCTTTTGCACATACCCTTATCGCCATTAAGTCTACCCTAAAGGGGTTGCGAAAACTCATTCTTAATAAATCTGCCCTCCAAGCAGATTTAGAAAACAATTGGGCTGTGGTAGCGGAAGCTATTCAAACAATATTACGAAGAGAGGGATATCCAAAACCTTATGAGGCACTGAAAGACTTAACCCGTACCAACACACATGTAACCCAGGAAACAATCGCAACTTTCGTTGACGGATTAAATGTAAGTGAGGAAATTAAAGAAGAAATCAAAGCTATTTCTCCCAACAATTATACCGGCATCATACGATAAGCTTTGACGTCAAAATGACCTGTATTGGTACATTTTTGACGTATATTTGTCCAATATCATAGATTACACGAAATATGGCAACTATTAACGTATATACAGAAACGACGCCCAATCCTTCCACGATGAAGTTTTTGGTCAATAAGTTATTAATCAACGGTAGTTTGGATTACCCCGACCGGGAAAAGGCCCAAGCATCCGAATTTGCCAGGGAACTGTTTAAGTTCAACTTTGTAGAAGGTGTTTTTTTTGCGAGTAATTTCGTTACCATCACAAAAACTGACGGAGTAGAATGGCCTGATATCGAGCCTTTATTAAAAGATTTTGTAAAAGGGGCCGTCGAATCGGAATTAGCGGTTAAACCTATCGAACACTCCGAGGAGATAAATTTTGAGGGAACAGAGGTAGAAGTAAAAATCCAACAGGTTTTACACGATTACGTTCGCCCAGCCGTAGAACAAGATGGCGGTGCTATCGCTTATAGATCATTTGACAACGGCGTGGTCACCGTGGAACTACGTGGCTCTTGTAGCGGTTGTCCGTCTTCTACCATTACTTTGAAAGCTGGTATAGAGGGCTTATTGAAAAGAATGGTTCCAGAAGTTGAAGAAGTCGTTGCGGAAGCACTATAACCCCAAATAAAACACAGAAAAGGGAAGATTGTACGATCTTCCCTTTTTTAGTTACGCTTTTTAGCGGCTACTCTGCTAAAAATCATTAACTTTACAGCCAAAATAACCGAAACATTATATTTCAAAAATGAGTGCAGATATCAACAAACTAGAACAGATCGCTTCACAAGTAAGACGTGACATCGTTCGTATGGTGCATGCTTGCCAATCGGGTCACCCGGGCGGTTCGCTTGGTTGTACGGACTATTTTGTAGCGTTGTACTTCTATGCGATGAAACATGACCCTTCTTTTAATATGGACGGCGTCGGAGAAGATTTATTTTTCTTATCAAACGGACACATTTCTCCCGTTTTCTATAGTACTTTAGCGCATGCGGGATATTTCCCTCCGAGTGAACTTAGTACGTTTAGAAAAATCGACTCCCGTATACAAGGCCACCCAACCACACACGAAGGATTACCGGGTATCCGCATCGCCTCAGGTTCGTTGGGACAAGGACTATCCGTGGCTATCGGTGCTGCACAAGCTAAAAAATTAAACAAAGACAACAGTTTGGTATATGTGTTGATGGGCGATGGAGAACTCCAGGAAGGACAGGTATGGGAAGCGGCGATGTACGCTCCACACAACAAAATGGATAATATTATTGCCGCAGTAGATTATAACGGTGCGCAGATCGACGGCTCTACCGAACAGGTGCTATCGCTCGGAAATCTTCGTGCAAAATGGGAAGCTTTCGGCTGGGATGTGCTGGAAATAGAAAGAGGAAATGATATGGCGTCGGTCATCCAAGGTTTGGACGAAGCTAAATCGCGCGCTGGAAAAGGCAGACCTGTTATGATACTACTACACACAGAAATGGGGAATGGGGTTGATTTTATGATGGGATCGCACAAATGGCACGGTATTGCCCCTAACGACGAACAGCTGGCTGCTGCATTGGCACAGAATGCGGAAACTTTGGGAGACTATTAATAGATAGGAAGATACTAAGAAATGAAGAAATACACCTATACAGAATCAAAAGATACCCGTTCCGGCTTCGGTGCGGGCCTACTGGAAGCAGGAAGACAGAATGAGAACGTGGTGGCACTTTGTGCCGATTTGATCGGATCGCTAAAGATGAACGATTTCATCAAAGAGTTTCCGGAACGCTTCTTCCAGATCGGAATCGCAGAAGCAAATATGATGGGGATTGCAGCAGGCCTGACCATCGGCGGTAAAATACCTTTTACCGGTACGTTTGCCAACTTTTCAACAGGCCGTGTATACGACCAGATTAGGCAGTCCATCGCCTACTCAGACAAAAATGTAAAAATATGTGCTTCACATGCCGGGTTAACGTTAGGAGAAGACGGTGCCACACACCAAATTCTGGAGGATATCGGATTGATGAAGATGCTCCCGGGAATGACGGTAATCAACCCCTGTGATTTTAACCAGACCAAAGCGGCAACCCTCGCATTGGTTAACCATGAAGGCCCGGCTTATTTACGTTTTGGACGTCCGGTTGTACCGAACTTTACGCCATCCGACCAGGTATTTGAAATCGGTAAAGCCGTCATGTTAAACGAAGGTGCCGACGTAACCATTATCGCTACCGGACATTTGGTCTGGGAAGCTATCCAAGCAGGTGAGGAATTAGAAAAGCTGGGCATCGACGCCGAGATTATTAATATCCACACGATTAAACCACTGGATGAGGAAGCGGTCTTGAAATCCGTGACCAAAACAGGCTGTGTCGTTACGGCGGAAGAACATAATCGTCTAGGAGGACTTGGAGACAGCGTTGCACAGCTTTTGGCAACCAAGAGGCCTACTCCACAAGAATTTGTTGCGGTAAATGATAGCTTTGGTGAATCGGGAAAACCGGCACAATTGATGGAGAAATACGGCCTTAATGCCGATTCTATCGTAGCAGCAGCAAGAAAAGTGATTACCAGAAAATAGTGACGAAGAACAAATGGAAGACGCCTTAATTATATCAAAATTTGCTGATGAACGCACACGCGAAGAGGCGTTTGGCTATTTGCTCCAAAAATACCAACAAAAAATATATTGGCACGTTCGCCGGATGGTCATTGACCATGACGATGCAGATGATGTCGTACAAGATATATTCATCAAAGTATGGCGAAACCTTGAAAAATTCCGGGAAGACTCCCAGCTTTATACTTGGTTATATCGTATAGCCACGAATGAATGTATCACTTTTCTAAATAGAAAAAAACAAAAGCAGAGCATGTCGTTAGACGACGACAGCTCTGCTTATCTCGCAGAAACATTAGCGGAGGGAAGTTATTTTAATGGTGATCAGGCACAAATGAAATTACAACAGGCGCTATTGACTCTTCCCGACAAACAACGGTTGGTATTTAACATGAAATATTTTGAGGATCTCAAATACGACGAAATATCGGAGATTCTAGGTACCAGCGTTGGCGCATTAAAAGCTTCTTATCATTTGGCCGTAAAAAAAATAGAGCACTTTTTCACATCACACGATTAAACCCTAGGGGATTTTTCGACTCTAAACAAGTGACTATGAAGGAAGACAATACATATTACGATGGAATGGATGGTTTAAACCTACCGGGATCATTACGTATAAATCCCTTTGTAGTGCCTGAAAATTACTTTGACCAACTCTCTTCTTCAGTCTTGTCTCAAGCACGTTTAGATCGTTTGCCAATTGCCGAAAGAATAGGCTTCACCATACCAGAATCCTACTTTTCTCAATTAACAAGCAACATACAACTCCACATAAAGGTGGAGCAGTATAAAGATGCTGCACATAGAGAATGGGATGTCCCTAAAGGTTACTTTGAAGATCTATCAGACAAGATTCTTTCGCAAACGAAAATAGAAGCTGTAGCAAAACAAGAAGAGTTCGAAGTCCCGGCAGGTTACTTTGAAAGCCTGTCAGCACACATTCAAACAAAAATAGTTGAAGATAAGCTAAAAACGCACGTAGCTGATGATGGCTTTACAATTCCAGAAGACTATACTGGAATACTGAAAGATAAAATTGTTGCCCAAACTATAGGGAAAGAAAAACAGAAAACGATTGTACGAAAGCTAAATTTCAACAAATGGGTTTCCTATGTGGCTGCAGCTTGCGTTGCTGTTGTAATTGGAGTTGTTTCCTATAACAGCATAAACAATCGAACACAAGGAAGTATCAGCGAATCACATCTGGCGTCCATTCCCGATGACGAAATTATTAATTATCTGAGTGCGCTGAATGATAGTCATGACATTCTTTATATCATGGAATGTATTGACCATTCTCATGATTCTGAAGGGATTTGTACGCATGTAAAGGAAAATGATATTGAAGACTATTTAAATTACGCGTTATAATGTTACGTTTTAAACATTTGTTTGTTACGATAGGTGTAGTCATACTCTGTATATTATCTGCGAGTGCACAGCCACGGGATTCCAAACGATTTGCAGCGATTGAGAACGAAAAAATTGCCTATATTACGAAAGAGCTGAGCTTAACACCTGCTGAAGCCCAGCGTTTCTTCCCGATATACAATCAATATAGCCAAGAAATATGGGCTATTCGATCGAAGAAGAAAGAAAGTACCTCAACGACCCCTTCTCCAAGGGGAGTAAATGCTTTCAATAGATCGAATAAATCTGAAAAACAGGATGTACTCTCTTATGATGCAAAAGAATTGGAAATTAAGAGAGACTATCGAAAAAAGTTCACGGAAGTGATTGGTTCAGCTAGGGCGTCTCAGTTTTTCGAGGTTGAACAGAGCTTCCGGGAATTGCTCTACAAAGAATTACAAAGAAGAAATCGTTAAATAAAGTGACGACGTAATCAGTGACGAAGTAACAAAAAACCATTACTGATTACTCATCGCTGTTTACGGATTACTTGTCACTAAAAAATGATTAGCAACAGAGAACTTTTCCTTAAAAATACTGCTCAAACATCTTCGTCTCCTCGTCTATTCGAAATCGTAAAAGCCGAGGGAGTCTATCTATATGGACCTAACGGTGAACGTTATTTAGATTTGGTATCGGGTTTCAACGTTAGCAATATCGGACATCGACACCCCAACGTCATAGAGGCTATCCAACAACAATTGGAGAAATACCTCCATGTTACCGTATATGGGGAGTTCGTACAAGCACCGCAAGTAAAGTTTGCAACCGAATTACTCGCGAATCTTCCTTCTTCATTCGGATCTGTTTATCTCACGAACAGTGGAGCAGAGGCTGTCGAAGGGTCTATGAAAATCGCAAAGAAGTACACTGGACGTCGGCAGATTATTGCTGCTGAAAAAGCATACCATGGTAGCACACAGGGGGCTTTAAGTTTAATCGGCAACCCAGCTTATCAAGAAGCTTATGCTCCCCTACTTCCCGAAATAGAATTTATCCAATTCAATAACACAAGCAGTTTAGACATCATCACAAACCAAACCGCAGCGGTTATTGTGGAAGCTATTCAAGGTGAAGCGGGTGTACGTGTTCCGTCCTCGGAATTTATGCAAGCACTTCGGCAAAAATGTGACGAAACGGGCGCCATTCTGATTTTTGATGAAATACAAACAGGTTTCGGAAGAACAGGGAAGATGTTTGCCTTTGAACATTTTGGGATTGTACCGGATGTTTTGATGTTAGCAAAAGGTATTGGAGGCGGTATGCCACTCGGCGCATTTGTTGCACGAAAAGAAGTTATGGATGTCATCAAAGACAACCCTATGCTCGGTCATATCACTACTTTTGGCGGCCACCCGGTAAGTTGTGCGGCTGCCCTAGCTTCTTTGCAGGTGATTCAAAACGAAAAACTGCTAGATACAGTAGAAACAAAAGCAGCTTTGTTCCGAAAAGAGCTGAACCATCCTGCAATAAAAGAGATCAGGGGAATGGGACTAATGATGTGTCTACAATTAGAAACTTTTGAGCAAGTATATCAAGTAAGTAACTTTTGTGCAGAACACGGTGTGATGATTGATTGGTATTTGCATTGCGAAACAGCCCTACGCGTAGCCCCTCCACTGACGATATCAGAAACCGAAATAAAACATGCCTGCGAAATAATAAGACAAGGTATTGAAAAGTTCGTTTGAAAAAGCTAACTTGGTTTTCTTAAACCTTCATTTTATATGGAAACAAGAAGAAAATTCTTAGCGAAAAGTCTCCTCACTTTGGGAGCGGCCTCGATAGGCACAAAAACGTTATTTGCAACCGAAAACAACCGAGCAAAAAGTGGTAAGTTAGTTATACAACAGAACGATGTCATTCTATTTCAAGGTGATTCGATTACCGATGCAGGACGTAATCGGGATAATTTAAAACCAAACGACACCGGCGCTTTTGGTCATGGATATGCGCTGATGGCCGCAGCCACGCTACTAAATAAATATGCGGATAAAAACATACAGGTTTATAATCGGGGGATCAGCGGAAATAGAGTACCAGACCTTATCAGCAGATGGGATACCGATGCGCTTCAACTTCGTCCGACGATATTAAGCATTCTTATCGGCGTAAACGATTTTTGGCGCACGATCGATCGAGGTGCTCAAAACACGCCACAACAATATAAACAGCAATATCAACAATTGTTGGACACGACTTTAAAACAACTTCCACAAGTTAAATTGATTATCGGCGAACCATTCGGCGTGAAAGATGTAAAACATGTCACAGATGCTTGGTATCCCGACTTTCTGGGTTATCAACAAGTCGCGAAGGAAATAGCAAAAGAATATAATGCAACGTTTCTCCCTTATCAATCGGTATTCGATAAAGCGGCAAGCCGGGGTGGAGGCGATTATTGGACAACAGACGGTGTACATACTTCCTTAGCGGGTGCAAACCTCATGGCGGAAGCTTGGTTGGGACTAATCAAATAATTTTAGAGCAGGTTTCCCTGCTCTAAAAATCGCTATTCCAGCGATACATACCGTCTCGCAAGAGAATCTGCTCTCGATCCAGAAGCAATCGAATTACGTGCAACTTTATATCATCATCCCCGAGTGTTAGCTCGTCAACGAGCTCCTTCACATCTTTTTCGCCTGCCAGTAATACGTTTTTTATTTCTTCATGTAGTTTTTCCTGGATATCTGCACGATGCTGGCGCACCAGACACAAATCACAAACCCCACAAAATGTTTTCTCTTTTTCCCCAAAATAAGTCTGCAACGCGATACTTCGGCAGTCCTTCGTATCAAGATAAGTATAGATAGCTTTTATTTGTTGTTCTTTAATATTCTTTCTTTCCTCTATAAAGGAAGTATCGATAAAGAGATGTTTGTAATCCACACGTGCCTGACGAAATTCCAGTTGAGGGGCATCCGTTTTAGGAAGATAAGAAGCCACATCCAATTGTTGCAGTCCGCGCAACATATCCACTACCACGTCATGCGAAACGTTAAGCTTTTTTGCCAGTTCATACTCGTTCAATACGATATAAAAATCAAATGCGCCGCCTGTCGTCCGCAAAATCAATTTGATGAGCATATCATACTTCGCCGACTGTACCTGAAATTTATACAATTCCTGGTAATCGATTTCAAACTTAAATCGCGAGGGGATAAAAACAGCTTCGGATAAGGCAATCCACCCATCTTTTTCCAAAAACTTCAAAGCACTTAATGTGGGAAGAATATCAATCTTATAACGTCTACAGAAATCGACTACATCAAAATCAAAAAAAAGCCCTTTTCCAGCGCCATAAGCGATTTGAAAGTAGTTTCCTAAATGATGATAGATCTGTTGAATAAACGGTATCGGCGGAAAACCGGCTATAAAATTCTCCCACAATTTTTCACGATCCGCTTGTTGAAACATCAATACCGGGAATGCTTTTTTCCCATCGCGTCCCGCGCGACCTGCTTCTTGATAATAAGCTTCTAATGAATCAGGAATATCCAGATGTAGTACAAATCGCACGTCCGATTTATCAATCCCCATCCCAAATGCATTCGTCGCCACAATGACACGCACCCGATTTTCCATCCACCTATCTTGTTTTTGCGAACGGGTTTGTGGATCAAGCCCGGCATGGTAAAAATCCGCAGGTATACCGTGGTTAATTAAATACTGTGCCACTTCTTGTGTCTCCCGGCGATTACGGACGTATATCACCCCCGATCCGCCAATCTTATGGATCATCCGCAACATACGGCCCATTTTATCCTCCTCAGCCAATACCATATAGGCTAAGTTCTCCCTTCGGAAGCTTTTCTGAAACACTTGTCTTCCTACAAAACCTAACTTATCTTGGATATCTTCCACTACACGTGGCGTTGCCGTGGCCGTCAACGCCAAAAAAGGCGTGCTTGGATGAATCTCCCGCAACTTCGCCAGTTCTAAATAAGCGGGACGAAAATCATACCCCCATTGTGAAATACAATGTGCTTCGTCAATGGCAAAAAGACTCACTTTCATGTAGCGTATCCGTTCTTTTACCAAATCATTATAAAGACGTTCCGGGGCAAGATAAAGAAATTTAATTTTCCCGTACACACAATTATCCAATGCAATATCCACCTCCCTATGGGACATACCAGAAAAAATGGCCACCGCTTCGATACCTTTTTTTCGTAAGTTTTGGACCTGATCTTTCATCAATGCAATAAGTGGACTCACGACAATACATATACCCGCCAACTGAAGTGCCGGCACTTGAAAACAGATAGATTTCCCTCCACCTGTGGGCATTAACGCCAGGGTGTCACGTCCCTGCAGCACAGCATTGATAATGTCTTCCTGCAATGGACGAAAGGCCTCATGCCCCCAATATTGTTTTAATATATCCAGGTTTTTATTTTCCATCACTTCCTCTCCCAAACATAAGCAAAATTATTTTTCAAGACGTAATAGCGTAGATCTAAAGAATCTGCCATTTTTATCATCGCTGGCAATCTCTCCGTTTTATTCGACCCATCAAATATCGCGAGAGCAACATGGCGGAAATCTTTATCATTTACCTTATCATAAGATGATATGTTGCGCCACAACAAAATATCACATACCATAGGTCCCATTTCTCCCTTACCGCCTTCTATAATACCCAACGTACCTATAGAAGTTTGAATTTTCACCCGATCTCCTCTTTTTAACTGCAGTGGGTAAAAAGCGATATCCGTCATCCGTATATAATGGTTAAGGTCTGGCAGCACCTGCCTCATTATATACGGATGTGCCACGCTATCTAACGTAGAAATAAGAGAAACCTTACCCTGATTAATTACGGCAATGGCAACCTCATGCCCCACATTATATATTTTTATGCCTTGATAAGAAGTATATTTTATAGAGGAGATGACAGCAGAGAACAACAATATTCCTGTAGCGATAAAGGTATACCATAAGAATTGTTTGCGCAGACTATACCAGGTAATAAGCAGAAAGATGATGACGAGCAGGAACAAAGCAAGTTGTACTCCCGAAAAATCAACACCTTGCACGGTAGCAAATGGTAATCCTTCGATAGCTTGCAAGCCCCATAAGAGGAAACGACACAAATAGGTTAATCCCAATGCCAAATACACGTTGACAAGCGGAAAAGGACATGTGGCTAGTGCTATACCCATATACATTAATGCCGTCGCAGGCAGTGATACAAATAAATTTCCAAGCAGAAAGTAATTGGGAAACTGCTGAAAGTAATACAAGGCTAGCGGTGTGGTAAAGAGCTGAGCACTGACAGAAACTAATACGGCTTGCCATGTCATACGTAGCCCCTTATTATTTATCAGCAATACCTTATTAAGCAATGGATAGAGCGTAAATAAACCCAAAACAGCCAAATAGGACAATTGGAAGCCCATGTCGAAGATCATAAACGGATCCAACAAAAGTAAACTGCATGCTGATGCAAAAAGCGAATTTAGATTTTGATTAGCTCGTTGGCTCCATCTGGCTACCAACAAAAAAGAAATCATCACGCCTGCCCGCAGGATAGAGGGAGCCATTCCCGTCAACAAAACATAGCCCCATATGGCTACTAGGATAAGCACGAAGCGAATAGGCCTACCATAGGGGAACCGGTCTAGAAAACCCAGTAAAAAATTCAGCAGGAAGAACACCATACCGACATGCAAACCTGACACACTCAAAACATGCACCGTACCTGTATTAATAAAAGCCGTTAATGTTTCCATCGGAAAATGGGCACGGTATCCTAAAATGAGAGCTGCGCAAATATCCAACGCATCCTTATTCGATATGAACCGGCTGAACTTATGCACAAAATAACGGCGTATCGCCAACGCATGTGCTATAACGGTATTTCCGTAGTTATTTCCGAGCAGCCGAATATCCGCAGGCTTTATATAGGCTTGATGATAAATATTTTTATGAGCCAGATATCGTTTATAATCAAATTGTTTAGGATTATACGGTTCACGGACGTCCATTACCTCATTACGGAACAACAACTTGTCCCCATAAGACAACGATAAATCAGATTCCTTGTTTTTACGCACAATACGCAGCATGATCTGCCCTGTTGCCGGGCTTACTTTTTCATCGCAGACAATATGACGAATTTCTAAAGGAAAGTGTATACTAGCCTCGCCATATACAGGTTCGTCCGTAACCACCCCTATCAAATAGTCCGCTTTTTCACCAACAAAATATTGTGATTGCTGTGCAGGAAGTTCTCGTCCTATCCATACCATACCCAACAAGAACAACCAACCATAAAAAATTGGTGGAAAGAAAATGCGGCGCCATTGTCGACCGTAAGCCTCCATTCCCACCAAAAACAGGAATATAATTATCATACATCCTACTATAATTCGAAACAGCAATATCGATAATGGTAAATAATAACCGCTCACTATACCTGTTCCAAAAAACAAGAAAACGCTGGCAAACGGTACTTTCCGCAAAGCCAGATAGAATGCCTGCCCTACCATCGGTATCGGAATTGAATTTTAATATCGGACCGACGTGGCCCCTCGCTTTGATCCAACCCAGAACCTACCGTTTTTACATCCAAATAGTGATTTACGCTATAACGAAGCCAAAAATCTGTTTTTCGACCTATACGATAACGCAGGTTAATATAGGAACGACCGCCTTTTCCATTATACATAGGGAAGGCACTCGCATATAACACATCATTTTCGTATGCATACAGCCTCGCATCATACGAATCAGTAGCAAATACAGCTAAACGTACATTTGCTTGTAATGGTAGACGAGCAGGTTTCCAGAATACATCCTGATAAGCCAACCAGCCAAAATCGATTCTCCCATCCTTTTCATACCGCACCCCCTCGGTTCTTGTCCGGATTTCCCACTGGTTAGAAAGTTTATACTGAAAGACGAAGCGCAACTGATCTTTCAACACATCCACCACAGATCTGTCTGGCGGTTGCGCACTATTGTTTTCTTGCTTTAGTCGATGGCGGTAACGCAACGAAATACGCCCTATCTTGTACCAAAGATACGTAAATTGGGATAGAACGTCCATTCCCGCACTAGGCTCGTCAACACGATAGCGTAACCAAGGGAAACGAAACACGTCAACATAATTCATCCATTCTATCTTTCTATTGGGATGGAACATCCATCCCGCATAGATTCCCTCTTCATTGACAACCGCACTCCCCTCCCCCAACGCTTGTGCAAAAACAGCATGGTAGTTAGGTTGGTAATTTCTATAGTTAACAAACGTTGATACTTTCGGATGCAAACTGGCGATCAGGCCATGGAGTGTAGCCCAACCTCGTCGATACTCGTGTGCCGTTTCACCAAAAAGATATACATTCTTATAGGTGTATTGGTAATTAACGCCGATATTGAGCAATCGCCCCCCTTCAAAAGAATAGGTCTGACGAGGCGAACCATCGTGTACAATTGTGCCATTATATTGCGTATAAACGCCCACAGCACCTAGCTTCAAACGCTTATATCGGTAAGTTATGTCTATTCCGATCGCATTTTGTTTGATCGTTCGACGATTACGGAGTTCATTAGGCGTTCGATGTAGTCCAGATGCTGAAATAGAACTGATCGTATAATTACCGTCTTCGGCGCCCGAACGATTACCGGATAGCTTTCGCCAAGAAACAAATGGTGTAATTTCCCAATTATCAAAAGATAACCGCGTAGCAAAACCGGAGAGATAATTGTGTTCATTCATGGATGTGTAGCTCCTCAACCCACCCCCTTGCCTAGCACTACTCGTCATCATCGCTCCTTTGCCAAAACTCAAACCATTCCACATCACCAATCCTTGTCCAGCTTGCAAAGCATAATTCCCCAATATCAATTCCTTAAATATACCGAGGTCTTTTGCATATAGACTAACGCCATAATGATCAAAACCATAGCGTTGCCTTTCCCGAAAGAAGGGCTCCCCGGCATCTTTTTCCATATTAATCGCCAAACGCAACCGATTACGAAAATTGAAACGGTAACGCAGCATATAACGGTTTGCATCTCCAAGATAACGAGAACGGGCACTATCGGTAATCAAATAACCTCGTTGTTTCTGAAAGATAGTACCATAACGTAACATAAGCTGCTGCTCGCTATCATCATAAAGCTTCCGCCAAGTTAATCCTTCCAAGCTCGATACGGATGAGACCGTAACAAAAGGGTTCAATCGTTCAATAGTCGGCAGATCAAAATGAGCAATTCCTTGCAGTTCCAGAACGGAGATAAACTTTCCAGTCTGTTCGCGATGTGCTAAAAGGCTAGCAATTTGCAAAGGTGATAGAAATGAAAGGTTGGCCAACTCCTGCTCATTCGTCTTATTTAAATCAATAGGTCGTGTACGGTAGTGACGAAGAAGTTCTAGAACTTCATCAACATCGACTTCCTCCTCTAATTCTTCGACAAGTTGTTCTACAATTTGCTCCGCTACCGAGCTTTCGCCCCATGTTTGGCTTTTTACCAGCGTACTATACCCCAGTAAGAACACAGCTGTCATAATTCGTACACTGGCAAAACGCATAGACTGTGAGCATTTGAAATAAACAGATAGGATTTGCTGGTACAGGTAGTGTTGTCTGCCAGACTATCTGGCAGCAAAAAGCTCCTTTTAAACGTTAACGCATCATTTTTCCTCCAATATGAAAAGGATAAATAAAAGTGCTGAACGGATAAATAGAGCGTTACAACGGTTAGTAGTAATCTTCTTTTCATCACAATTCATTATAATTGATACGTTGAAAGTACAGAATATTAGAACATTATCCAATTCTGGTGGTTAATCTTTTTAAAAAAGAAGATTTCGTTTTGGTTTAAGCACAAAAAACGCTATCTTTGTGTCACCAAAAAATTGCGGGGTGGAGCAGTTGGTAGCTCGTCGGGCTCATAACCCGAAGGTCATCAGTTCGAGTCTGATCCCCGCTACTAAATAAAAGAGCAAAGCGCGAGGCTGAGCTTAAAAAAAATAAAGAAACATTGCGGGGTGGAGCAGTTGGTAGCTCGTCGGGCTCATAACCCGAAGGTCATCAGTTCGAGTCTGATCCCCGCTACTAAACAAAAGCGCTAAGGAAACTTGGCGCTTTTTTATTTCCATCATACGAGGTCGCAAAAAAGGCGACACTTAGGCCGCCTCTACTCTTTAACTAAATGTTATCGTTATTTAATATCAAACAGATCCGAAATTGACCCGTGTTCATTCACATTCTTAATCGCGCCGGCAAATAGGTCAGCCGTAGATAATACTTTAATTTTACTACAACTTCTTTGCTTCTCCGGATTTAACTGGATAGTATCCGTGACAATCATTTCTGTTAACACCGAATTTTCGATTGTATCATAAGCCTTGCCCGATAAGACTGCATGCGTACAGACTGCCCTTACCGAACGGGCGCCGTTTTCCATAATCAGTGCCGCAGCTTTTGACAGCGTACCTGCCGTATCACAGATATCATCTATTAAAACCACATCTTGATCCTTCACTTCTCCAATGATAGACATAGATTCGATCTCATTGGCACGTTTACGACGTTTGTCACAGATGATAACCTCCGCATTGAAGAATTTAGCAAATGTACGGGCGCGGTATGATCCTCCCATATCTGGAGACGCGATGGTAAGGTTGGGCAAATTCAACGATTTGATATAGGGAACGAATATAATCGAACCATCCAAGTGATCTACTGGAATATCAAAGAATCCTTGTATCTGGGCAGCATGCAAATCCATGGTCATGATACGGTGTGCACCAGCAGCCATAATGAGGTTTGCAATTAATTTTGCACCAATCGCAACACGTGGCTTATCTTTTCTGTCTTGACGGGCATAACCAAAATAAGGAACGACCACCGTGATATAATGAGCAGAAGCGCGCTTCGCCGCATCGATCATCAATAAAAGCTCTAAAAGATTGTCGGTTGGTTGGTTTGTGGATTGGATTAAGAATATGTCGCTTCCGCGTACTGATTCATTGTAAAAAGGCTGAATTTCCCCATCGCTGAACTTGGATAAGGTCATATCGCCAAGCGGCTTTCCATAGGATGTGGAGATTTTTTCCGCTAATTCCACTGTTCCAGACCCTGCGAACAGCTTCACCGTGTTAAATTGCAAAGGCATTTCTTATGCGTGTTTTATATGTTGGATTTATTTAATATTCCAATTAGAAGAAAACAAAATTAAAAAAGTTGTCCGACCTGGATTCGAACCAAGACTAAATGAACCAAAATCACTTGTACTACCCTTATACTATCGGACAAACTCCAAGATTAACTTAGTTTTGCGACAAAGTTAGCCAAATGTTTCTTAAAACAAAAGCTAAATTACTTTCTGCTATAGCCGATAAATGGAAAACACCGGAAACCGTGTAACCATCTAAATATTAGTAAATAAAATTTGCTTAATCAAAAAAATACGGTATTTTTGCACCTCAAATTTAGATAATTAAGAAATGAAACCGACCCCAGTCTCGGGGGAGCTCTCATCAACAATTAAAAATTAAAAAACAAATTAGATGAAATCAATTGCTATTAGCGGTTCTGCTAGACAGAACGTAGGGAAAAGAGATGCAAAAGAATTGCGTTACGAAGGAAAGATTCCTGCAGTTCTTTATGGTGGTAAAGAACAAACCCACCTTGCTGTATCCGCAGCTGATTTGAAATCCGTTCTTTATACTGCTGACGTGGTATTTGTAGAACTGGATATCGACGGCAAAAAAACACGTGCTATTGTTCAAGATACACAATTCCACCCACTTACCGACTTGGTAACGCATGTGGATTTCTTAGAATTGTTTGATGACAAGCAAGTTTCTGTAAACATCCCTATCAAATTAACGGGAGATTCTCCAGGTGTTAAAATGGGGGGTAAGCTTGTTCAGAAACTACGTAACCTTCGTGTGAAAGCATTGCCAAATGATCTTCCTCAGGAAATCACAGTTCCTATGGAATCTTTAGAGGTTGGCAAATCTTACCGTGTTGGACAAGTATCCTTAGAAAATGCCAAAGTTCTTAATAATGCAGACGACACCATCGTATCGGTAGTAATGTCTCGTGCATTGCGTCAAGCAGAGCAAGAAGCAGCTAAAGCAGCTAAAGGCGGCAAGAAATAATACCGAGGTATTTAGACAAATAAAAAAGCATCGCAACATGTTGCGATGCTTTTTTATTTGTCTAACATCTAATTCCTATATTTGCGACCATGAATTATTTAATTGTCGGACTAGGCAATATTGGCAAGGAATACGCAGATACACGCCATAACATCGGCTTTATGGTGGTGGATGAAGCAGCAAACCAAGCCGGATCAACCTGGTCATTACTAAAGCTCGCCTACTACACGGAATTTAAACTTAAAGGCAGAAACGTATACATGATTAAGCCTACTACTTTTATGAATTTAAGTGGGAAGGCCGTCAACTATTGGATGCAAGAGCTAAAAGTTCCGATACAAAATGTACTGATCGTGGTAGACGATCTTGCTATTCCATTTGGTTCACTGCGAATCAAGCCGAAAGGTTCCGCTGCAGGCCATAACGGACTACGCTCCATAGAGGCTACTTGTGGCGGACAAAACTATCCTCGCCTACGCTTTGGCATCGGCGATAATTTCCCCAAAGGACGCCAAGTGGATTATGTATTGAGCCCTTTTGATCGCGATGAACAGAAAGAACTACCTGCGTTAATAGATCACTCCGTAAAAATGATACAAAGCTTTGTTCACATTGGTATCGAATTGACGATGACGAATTTGAATACGAAGTAAAGTTACCGGGTGGGGCGTCTAAACACCCCACCGATATCTATTTCGTTTCTATCAAAACCAGTCCATCATGCTCCCCTAAATCAATATTCCTATAAAACTTCAGATAATTTTTAGCATCCTCGTTTGACAATGTAGCAATACTCTTTTTCTCACTTTCCTTTATCTTGGAATATGCTTCTTTTGACATGACTTCACCATCGACCATATAAATAGGATTTCTCAAGGACACGGGCAGTTTCGTTGATGGTGTCCATTTTCGTGTAGCATCTTTTGTTTTTGTAGTAATAATAATCACCCCGTCCTTCCCATTCTCGCCATAAGCCAATCGAGCGTTATCATCTTTCAAAACAGTCATAGACTCTATTGTATTCGGATCTATGGCGTCCAATTTTCCTTTCGGTTGCACGACCCCGTCAATAACATACAGCGGATGGGTGTCACCACTTATCCCCTGACCTCTTATCCTAATCCTCGGGCGTTCTGTTGTATCCGATTCCGTCGACTTGTTGCGGGCCCCATAACCTACTACCACAACTTCATCATCCTTACCTTTTGAAAGGTCTCCTTTTACACCTACACGCCCGTCATTTTCTTTTTTTGTTGTTATCTTGATCACACCGTGTTTCGCATTTTCACCATAGATCGATTGGGCAGAAGCATCTTTTAAAACCTCGACGGATTCTATTGTGTTTGGATCTAAAACGTCCAATGCTGCTCTTCCCTCTTTCTGCACCACCCCGTCAATCACATATAAAATTTTCTTCATGTCTTCCTGTCGCCTATCATATCCTTCTTTTGACAATGCAGAAACTACCCCTTCTTTATTTGGGGAGTTGGGGAATTGCAGTTGCATCCATCTTACTGAACCAAGCCGTAGGTCATACAATTCACTATTGTCTTTTTGAAGAAACTCTGCTTTCGATATCACCTGGTTATCATACACATACAAATAGTCCTTACGTTGATCGATATCCGCTCTACTGTCCAATTTCCTTAGATGATCTTCCACATCTCCCGTTCCGCCAACAATTTGTATCCGTGGTGTTGTGTCTGTTACACGTTCTTCCTCCACTGTATCCGTCGCAACAATAGTCCTTTCCAAAATTTTTCCCCTGTCTTCCGGCTTTCCCTCTCTATTATCCGGTTTAAAAACATCCAGCTTAAAGTCCCGAGCCACTTCTACAGCTTCGGCTATCCGGCTGTCTGCCTTACTGATCGTAAATGCTCCTGCCGTGAAAATAACGATCGGCAACAGAAAAGCATATTTGCTCAATTCAAGTTTCGACGATTTTTTCTTGTTCATCATCATAATGCGCTTTTTTAAAAATTTAAAATTAAACTGATTGCTGAGGCCGATCGAAGCGCCCTGCTTCGACACCTGCAGCAACGAATACTGATAGGTTTGCCGGTCCACACCCTTATTCAGCACTTGTTGATCAGTCAAGTATTCCAAATTTTGACGTACGGCTCTGCGCATGAACCAAACGAAGGGATTATACCAACAAACTATCCGTAAAATTTCAAACATTAATATATCCATACTGTGAAGGCCTTTCACGTGGATATCCTCATGTTCAAAAATATCATAGAGTTCTGGTTCCTGATGTTGTTCTTTATGAAGGTAAATCTTGTTTAAAAAAGAAAAAGGAACAATAGGAAATAATACATCCTGATACCAGTATGTTTTCCATATAGCTTTCCTCGAGTAAAGATGAATACGCAATAAACTCAGCAGTTGTATACAGAATCGTATAGCAAACCACAATCCGACGACTGCGACACTGCTATATATTGCATTTTCTAACGTATAAACAGATTCCTCTACTTGTTGCATATAAAAATCAGGTAAATACGTCATCCATTCACCTACAGGCTCTATATGTTGCCGAACAAGGGTTTTAATATCCAAAAAAGGGTACGCAAATGCGAAAACAACTCCTACAAGAAAATACCCTCTATTCAGACGATAGAATGTCAATTTTCTTAGCAATACGTAATATCCGATGTACACAATAATCAACAGAATATTGACTTGGGCGATATAGGCAAGTAAAGAATACATAATCTAAGATTGTTTTTTCTGTATCATATCCATGATTTCTTTCAATTCCGTTGCAGAAAGCTTCTCTTCTTTCACAAAGAAAGAAACCATTTCTTTATAGGAGTTTTTAAAATAATCACCTACGAATCCATGCATAAACCTCCCTTTATATTCCTCTTCAGAAATAATAGATTCATAGCGCTTAGCATTAGCATATTTGACAGCTTTCACATAGCCTTTGCGTTCCAAGTTTCTAATAGTCGATGCTAATGTGGTATAAGGCGGCTTCTCTCCTTTTAAATTATCCAATATTTCTTTCACAAATCCGCCATCTAATTGCCAAATGGACAACATGGCTTCTTCTTCTTGAATGGTTAACTTTTCCATAATCAATACTAATCTTTCACAATACTACGAAAATTTCGTAAATACCACAAATATTTAACAGAAAAGATTACTAGATTAAAAATGAATAGTGACAGTTCTTTGTCATTTAAATTGCATCGTTATTAGATTTTATCACCGATTTTTTTACATTTGTAAAATAAGAGATTATTTATATTACTAACATATGTCGGATAAAGCAACAATAAATTTAGGCGGAAAATCATACGAATTGCCAGTTGTTATTGGTACTGAAAACGAAAAAGCAATTGACATCTCCAAATTAAGAGGTGAATCGGGATATATTACACTAGATCCGGGATTTAAAAATACAGGATCCACGGAAAGTGCCATTACTTTTCTTGATGGCGAACAAGGTATTTTACATTATAGAGGCTACCCTATCGAGCAATTAGCGGAGAAATCAACTTTTTTAGAAGTGGCCTACCTTTTGATATATGGGGAACTTCCGACAAAAGAGGTGCTAGAACAATTCCGTTCCGCGATTAGAAAACAGATGATGATCCACGAGGATATGAAGAATTTCTTCGTAGGCTTCCCGTCCAAATCCCACCCTATGGGGCAATTATCTTGTTTAGTTGGCGCATTGTCTGCATTCTACCCAGAATCGTTGAATCCCAACGCTACAGAAGAGGAAGATAATAAAACCATCATCAATCTATTAGCCAAGATGCCTACAATCGTGTCCTGGATTCAGAAAAAATCATTAGGACAGCCGGTCGTGTACCCTAAAAATAATTACGGTTATATTGAGAACTTCTTGAATATGATTTTTGGAGAAGTGACGGGCGAAACAACATTTGATCCAGTTGTCATCAGTGCTATGCATAAATTATTGATCTTACATGCAGACCACGAACAAAACTGTTCGACATCGACCGTTCGCATCGTAGGTTCATCTAATGCTAATTTATACGCTTCCATTTCGGCTGGCATCAATGCATTGTGGGGTCCACTACATGGCGGAGCCAACCAAGCCGTTATCGAAATGTTAGAAGCCATTAAAAATGATGGTGGCGACGCTGATAAATACCTTGCGAAAGCAAAAGACAAAAACGATCCATTCCGCTTGATGGGCTTTGGACACCGTGTATACAAGAATTTCGATCCCCGGGCAAAAATTATCAAAAAAGCGTGTGATGATATCTTAGAAAAATTAGGCGTAAACGATCCGGTATTGGACATTGCAAAAAAATTAGAAGAAGCAGCATTAAACGATCAGTATTTCGTTGACAGAAAATTATATCCGAACGTGGATTTCTATTCCGGCATCATTTACCGCGCTTTAGGATTTGAATCGGACATGTTTACGGTATTATTTGCATTAGGACGCCTTCCAGGATGGATTGCACAATGGAAAGAAATGCGGGACAATAAAGAGCCAATCGGCCGTCCGCGTCAAGTTTATGTCGGAGAAACAAAACGTGACTACGTTGACTTCGATAAGCGATAATAAAAAAACGCGATGAAAACTAAATTCATCGCGTTTTTTTATGGCTTATTTTTTATTCCAACGCATGACGACAATATCATCCATCATCATCGTCAACACGCTATCTTGTACATCAAAACTGGTAACGCGCTCGATATTTTTTAAAAACACTTGTTCTCCATTTCCTGGACACGCCATTTTTGTCGACATCAGTGGTCCAAATGAAATCGCATGTCCATCGATTTTTACATTCCCGGAAAAGTTGTTACAGCTACTGTTGCCATTCACCTTCTTTTCTGCCATATCAAATATAATGGTCGGCTTCCGTGAAGAATACAACGTATTAAAATCGTCTGCTTCCATGATATAATCTAATTCCCATGTACCAGCCAGTTTATCAGATTGATCCGAGACCAAGGTAAATTTAGCTAATGCCGCTCCATTTTTTCCTTTTGATAAGATCAGTGTATTTTCATCAACGGTATAGGTATCCGCCTCTTCAAATAAAGTACGTAACCCATTTTCAACACGCATATCTGCACAGGCCATCATCGTAGACATACCACGAGAAAAAGTAATGCCATTGTTCTTTTGCAACGTATATTCTCCGCCAATGCCATTACAGCCTCCACTGGCACTATAACGACCCTTTTCTTCGTCCAATTTCAAAAATGGCATTTTGCCGTTTACTTTTGCAGGTACAGCTTCACCCTGCAATTCTACCAATTGCCATTGCTTCCCCACTAAAACGCCTACATGATGGCCAGATGGTTTCCGTACCGCACAACTGGCCAACAACATCACAAAGACAGCTAAATAAATAAAATTATATTTCTTCATATCCTAAATTATTCGTTGTTTATCTATTATAACACCTTTTCAAACGAAAGGTTTAAGCGCTATGCTACAAGATTATGGCAGATGATCAAAAATAAAATCTACTATTCTAGTATATTTTCTTCAAATATTATGGCGTTTTGCTACGTTTTCCGTATGTTTGCATCCAATTAAGAACTATTCTAAAAAGACAAATTGGCCGATCTTATTGTCCATATTATTGTACCAGTCGCAATCTTCGCTTTCATCGCGGGGTTCACGCTATTTGCCGTCTACGCAGAGCGTAAGATCGCTGGTTTTGTACAAGATCGTTTAGGCCCAATGGAAACCGGAAAATATGGACTAATTCAAACATTGGCCGATATTTTAAAACTTTTACAGAAAGAGTTTATCACGCCCTCAGCGGCAGATAGAATTTTGTTCGCCGCGGCTCCTATTGTCATATTTGTAGCTGTCTTTATTGGCTTTAGTGTGGTGCCATGGGCACCTGACTTTATACCAGCAAATACAAATACGGGGCTCTTTTTTATTATGGCAGTTGTTTCCATTGACGCCATCGGTATTTTAATGGCCGGTTGGGGATCCAACAATAAATATTCCCTACTGGGCGCTATTCGCGCTATAGCGCAGATGGTTTCTTACGAACTACCTGTGGGACTTTCGCTGATTGCAGCCGTCATGATCACACAGACGTTGAACCTTAACGATATAGCTTATCTACAGGGGATTGCTTCACCCGAGCAGATCTATTTTATGGGATTTTGGGATGTAACCGATATCGGTGGGATTTTCGCTTGGCACATCTTTCAAGCCCCGCATCTTCTCATCGTTTATGCTATTTTCTTTATCGCTTCGCTTGCCGAATGTAATCGTGCCCCTTTTGATATCCCGGAAGCTGAATCGGAGCTTATCGGTGGCTTTCACACCGAATATGGCGGAATTAAATTTGCTTTTTTATTTCTCGCTGAATATGCCATGATGTTTCTGGTCGCGATATTGGGTGTGGTTATTTTCTTAGGCGGATGGAACAGTCCATTACCCAACATTGGCAGTTTACGTCTTGCCGACTGGACAACCGGATTGGGATGGGGAATTACGTGGACACTATTAAAATCACTGACAATTGTCGGTATACAGATGTGGATTCGCTGGACACTACCCCGTTTTCGGGCCGACCAACTGTTGACACTATGTTGGAAAGTTTTAATCCCATTAGCGTTTGTTTGTCTCGCTATATCGGGATTATGGAGAATATTGGTTATGTTGTAAATGTAAGATCGCATTGGTAATAAAAACAACCATACAAGGATTTATAACGGCTGTTAAAGGTTTATTTTTAACGGTCAGGCACCTGTTTGGCGCGAGGAAATCACGCAATATACGAGACATTCGTAACGAAAATTACTTCCAGCAACAACAAGGTGTTACGACGGTGCAATACCCAAAAGAAAAGATGCCTATCCCGGAAGTGGCACGTTATCAATTGCAGGTTGATATTGAGGACTGTATAGTCTGTGATCTATGTGCAAAAGCATGTCCGGTAGATTGTATAGACATCCAATCCATCAAATCCGTAGGTGTTATTGGCAAAACATCGGATGGCAGCGTAAAACGATTATATCCGGAGAAGTTTGATATCGATATGGCGAAATGTATGTATTGTGGGCTATGTACCGTGGTATGTCCTACGGAATGTATCACGATGACCGACCAATACGACCGCAGCACGACGAAACTGACAGATCTGATCTACGGCTTTTCCGATATGACAGATGAAGAAATAGTAAAACGAAAAGAAGAATGGACACGTTTTCAAGCTGATAAGGAGGCGGCAAAGAAAAAATAATGACGATGGAATCTTTATTATTCTATGCTTTTGCCGGCATGGCTATCGTTTCTGCCCTGCTATTGGTCAATATACGTAATACCGCCCGGGCGCTGTTTCTACTTTTCATAGTCCTTTTTGCAATGGCCGGACTATACCTTTTCGCACTGGCAGACTTTATCGCGATTACACAGATTTTAGTCTATGTCGGCGGGGTACTTATTCTGTTGATTTTTGCCTTCATGCTGTCCAACAAAGAATTGCTCGATGACCTGCAATCTACATCAAAGCGTTTTATTTCGTTGCCTAACTGGCAAGCTTTGGTTTTAGCGTTTGTTTTCTTGAGTATTATGATATATAGTTATATCAGTTGGTCTGAACATATCCCCCAATGGATCCAGCAAGCAGAAGCCAAAGGAAAAATGATTTTGTCAACAGACAATAACATCAAAGCGCTGGGTTTCAAATTCATGACGCAATATGTATTACCGTTCGAAATTATATCCGTCTTCCTCATGATGGCGCTTATCGGAGCTGCACATTTATCACGAAAGGAGGACAATAAATGATAACGCTCACCCATTTTTTAGTTGTTAGCGCATGTATTTTTTGTATTGGCTTGTACGCCGTGCTGGCTAAGCGGAGCGCGATCATGATCCTTGTCGGTATCGAACTCATGATTAATGCTGCGATATTGAATTTTGTAGCTTTCGGAAAGTACGACAAACTAAATTACGGAGGCCAAGTTTTTGCGCTATTTGCCATCGTTCTTGCCGCGGCGGCTGTTGCGGTAGGGCTAGCAATTATATTAAATGTATATCGGAATTTCAAAACCATTAATCCCGAAAATATCCACGAATTGAAAGACTGAGCGTGAACATCTTTCTCCACATATCGCCCGTTACTGCTAGCATTCTTGTGATGTTGTGTCCATTGTTGGCTTTCCTTGTCCAGGCCTTATTGGGTAAAAAATCAATTTCCGGCAACATCGCATTAGTTGCTATTTTAGCAAGCACCCTGATAAGTCTATTTGGTGTATTCCTACCGATATGGAACGAAACAACTATTCTGCAAAAATGGGCATGGTTCACCATTGGACAGCATACACTTCATGTAGGGATACTTATTAATAACCTAACCGCATTAATGCAATTGATCGTTTGTATTATTGCGTTGCCCGTACATATTTATTCCCGAGCCTATATGAAAGGCGATAGCGGCATACACCGCTACTGGATGTATCTAAGCCTGTTCTGCTTTGCGATGTTAGGATTAACCGTTTCCCTAAACCTGTTACAATTATATATCTTTTGGGAATTGGTAGGTTTTGCTTCTTACTTGTTAATTGGCTTTTGGTTTACCAAAGAGACTGCTGCGCAAGCCAATAAAAAAGCGTTTCTGATCAACAGAATCGGAGACATCGGTTTTCTCATTGGGATAGCCCTTGTTTATGCAAATTGTGGCACATTAGACCTGTCCACTTTGTTTGGCAAAACAAGCGTCCTATCATCTATGGATAAGAATATGTCTTGGGTTACCTTCGCAGGACTGGCGTTTTTCTTGGGCGCTATGGCAAAATCGGCTCAGTTTCCATTGCATGTATGGCTACCCGATGCGATGGAGGGACCTACTGCTGTATCATCCCTTATCCATGCTGCCACGATGGTTGCGGCAGGTGTGTTCCTACTATGCACCGTTTTTCCGCTATTTAATGAGACGGTTCTCTTCGTTATCACTATTATTGGTACACTTACTGCACTGTCCGCTGCTATTTTCGCGTTAGGGCAATATGATATTAAAAAAGTACTTGCCTTTTCGACTATCTCCCAGCTGGGTTTTATGATGGTAGGTGTGGGCATTGGTGCATGGAATGCCGCGATGTTTCACCTCACCACACATGCCTTTTTTAAATGTTTACTGTTCCTCTCAGCAGGTGCAGTTATCCACGAAATGGCACATTTGAAAGCAAAAGCACAATTAACTATTGATCCACAGGATTTACGTCATATGGGCGGCTTAAGACATTTTATGCCGAAGACCTTTGTTTGTATGGTTATCGCTTCGTTATCCCTTGCGGGGTTCCCACTCACGTCGGGTTATCTTTCTAAGGATAGTATTGTGATCACCGCATACGAATGGGCGAGTCATCTCGGTACGGCTTATATGTTAATCCCTGTATTGTTGATTATTGTTAGCTTACTTACAGCCTTCTATATCGGTCGGCTTATTTTCAAGACATTTTTCGGTTCTTTTAAATACCGTTCTCTTACCGGAGCAGGTATCTCGTTCCATGAGGCACCCAAAGCTATGCTTATTCCGATGATTTTCCTTGCTGCGGGCAGTTTATTCCCATTTTTCGGAATATCGTTAACCGATTATCATAGCGCATGGATTATGCATACATTGGAAACGGAAAGCAGCTACCCCACCCTTGCACAGGCTCATTTATTCATTCCTGCGCTTTTAACGGGGGGAGCAATCTTGGCCTGGCTTATTGGATGGAATTGGTATGTCAAACAGAAATACCCCTTATCGGAAAACAACGTATGGGTACATTTTGCCCATAAGCAAAGTTATATAAATGAGTTTAACGAACGCGTGTTCGTCAATGGAACCATAGGACTAAGCCGTATACTATATACTTTCGATCGCTATGTGGTAGATGGACTCACCAAATTTTTCTCTTGGTTTGTACGTCAGCTTTCCGTGGTTGTTTATTGGTTTGACAAGCATATTGTCGATGGATTGGTCAATTTAGTCGCTAACGCGACGTATTATATCGGTCATCTTGTTCGGCATGTTCAAAATGGACAGTTACAAACGTATTTGGGTTTTGCACTAACCATAGTTGTTTTGGGAATACTTTATCTGATAATTAAATAGAAAATGGGCTTGTTATCCATATTGATATTTTTACCACTTGTTGCTACGTTGCTGATTTTGGTCTTGCCAACATCAGCCAAAGCAACCTATAAATACATCGCATTAGGTTTCACCTTTCTGCAATTTGGGCTTTCACTTTATCTCTACGGAAATTTTGAAGCATCATTGGGCGGTATTCAACAGCTAGAGGCCTACCAATTTGTGGAACAGCTGTCGTGGATACGCATGGACTTAGGTGCCATCGGAAAACTAGAGATAGACTATCTCGTCGGTGTAGACGGGATTTCGCTACCTCTTATCGTGCTAAGCACACTGGTTATGCTGATGGGCGTAGGTGCTTCGTGGAACATAGATAAAAGTCCGAAGGGGTATTTTGCCTTATTAATGATACTGAATACGGCCGTGATGGGTATTTTCTCTGCGCTGGACTTCTTCCTGTTCTATGTGTTTTACGAAGTGATGCTGCTCCCGCTTTATTTCCTCATCGGGATATGGGGAGGAGAACGACGCGAATATGCTGCTATCAAGTTCTTTATCTATACCTTGCTGGGGTCGGTACTCATGCTTTTGATTATCGTCGGACTTTATTTCTCGGTCATCAACCCGGTAACAGGAGCGCATACATTCAATATGCTGCACATGATGAATCCCGCCAACTATGTGGACGGTTCTTTCTTTGCTTATATTGCCAACTATCATGATGTCTTCGGCATACCCGCTCGTCTGATCGGATTTATTGTCTTATTTTTTGCCTTTGCCATTAAAGTGCCGATTGTTCCATTACACACTTGGCTACCTGATGCACACGTAGAAGCCCCTACGCCGGTCTCTATTATCCTTGCCGGTATATTGTTGAAAATAGGCGGATACGGGATTATCCGGGTCTGTTACAGCATTTTTCCCGATATCGCGGCTACTACTAATTGGTGGCTCGCCTTGATCGGCGTCGTATCCATATTATATGGCGCACTCAATGCATTGGCACAAAAAGATCTAAAACGCATGATTGCGTATTCTTCGGTATCACACATGGGATTCGTACTACTGGGAATCGCGTCCTTAACCGCAGAGGGACTAGCCGGTGCTATGTTCCAAATGGTTTCCCACGGATTCCTCAGTGCAGCGCTATTTTTTCTGGTCGGCGTCCTATACGATCGCGTACACGACCGTTATATTTATAATTTCCGCGGACTCGCTTCACTTATGCCCAAATATACCGCTTATGTGGCTATCGCATTTTTTGCTTCCTTGGGGCTGCCCGGTTTCTCTGCTTTCATTGGAGAGGCCTTCGTCATTATTGGGGCGTTCAATGCAGAAAGCATGACAACAGGTGTACCTCGTTGGATGGCGATAGGTGGTTCTATTGGTATACTATTAAGTGCAGCATACTTCTTATGGACATTACAACGCATGTTTTTCGGACAGACACGCCTACAAGGTGGACAAGTATGGAAAGAAGCCCTCACTGATTTAAACACCCGCGAACAAGTAATCTTGTTTCCGGCACTTGCCCTGGCATTACTATTAGGCATTATGCCTTCCCTTGTATTTAGCAACCTCAATGCTTCGGTACTGCAACTTATTGATTTAATAAAACCCTACTTGTAAAGTTAAGCATAACGTGAACGTATCCATACCCAACATACTCGACCAGATTATCGCTTCCGTTCCACTTTTTAAACCGGAACTAGCACTAATTATCGGTTTTATTGTGTGCATCTTCATAGCCCTTTTCTTGGAGAAACGTTGGAGGAACAGTACGTTTATCGGCTGTATAGTTACACTGGGGTTTTCATTGTACTATCTCATCGGACAATTATCTACAACCGCAACAGGCTTTTCCGGCATGTGGTTGGTCGATACCTGGAGCACATACGCCCGCCTTATAGTCGTATGTAGCACCGTCATTATCGCTATATTCTTGCAACAACAGCATTCAAAAAACAATGGTGATGTGTATAGCATACTGATAGCCGCCACCTTAGGCATGCATGTATTAAGTAGCACAAGCCATTGGTTAATGGGATTCATCGGGATAGAAATGGTTTCTATTGCTTCCTATATATTGGTGGGTTATTTTTCCCACAATAAGACACAGTCCGAAGCTGCAATGAAGTATGTCCTTTTCGGATCGGTATGTGCTGCGGTGATGCTCTATGGTCTTTCACTTATATACGGATTGACGGGCAATCTAGATTTTCAGTCGGCCGAGCACCTACAAGGATTGATGGATGCCCCGGAGGCGATTATTACGTTGGCTTTACTTTTTGTGTTTGCAGGTATCGGGTTTAAACTCAGCTTTGTCCCTTTTCATGTATGGAGCCCGGACGTCTATCAAGGTGCACCTACAGCCATTACCGCTTTTCTATCCACTATCCCTAAAATAGGCGCTATCATATTATTTGCCCGTCTCTACCAATCATGGTCATCCACGGCATTTTACTTTTCCGAATTAAGCACTTGGTTTATGACCATCGTGGCCATCGTCACGATGCTTGTGGGCAATCTCGCTGCGCTTCGACAGCAGGACGTCAAACGGATGATGGCTTATTCGTCCATCGGGCATACGGGCTTGTTACTTATGGCCGTATTTGCCTATCAAGATTTGAACAGCTATCTGCTATTCTACATCGTAGCCTATGTATTGATGAATCTAGCCACTTTTATCTTTATCGATCAAATAGAACAACAGACAGGGTCTACGTCCCTTCTTTCTTACACAGGTCTGGGCAAGAAGATGCCGATATTGTTTACGGCGTTTACGTTAGTTGCGATCTCGCTTATTGGCATACCGCCAACTGTAGGGTTTGTAGCAAAACTAATGGTGTTTACCTCCACCTTTTCCGTCTTTCAATCTTCCGGCGATACCGGTGCGCTTCTTTTGCTTATCATCGGTGCACTTACATCAGCTATCTCGCTGTTTTTCTATTTCAAGATTCCATTATATGCATTTCTGCGCAGTAGTGACCAACCTGTAATACTTAAGAAACAGTTTGGTGTGCTGCTAGTGATAGCCTATATCTTAACGGCATTGGTTATTTTGTTTGGAATATTCCCGAACTGGGTGATGCAGGTACTAGCGTAAAAAGAACAAAAGAAAATCTTATCTTTGCTGTTATGATTAGCGCAATTGCCAACAAGATATTTCAACGTGCCATCGAGGATTATCATCGTCATGATGATATTGACCATCCTATAGAGAATCCATACAATAGCCTGTCGTTAGAACATTTACTGTATCTTAAATGCTGGATAGACACCGTACAGTGGCACATGGAAGATGTCGTTCGCAATCCGGATATTACTCCAGAAGAAGGATTGAACTGGAAACGGCGTATCGACAAGCAAAATCAGATACGTACGGATACGGTCGAATATATCGATAGTTATTATTTACAGGAGTACAGTGATGTCCGGGCAAAAGAGCATGCACATATCAATACCGAGAGCCCCGCCTGGGCTATCGATAGGCTGTCCATTTTGGCATTGAAGATATACCACATGAATCTGGAAGCCAATCGTATCGATGCGGATCAAGCGCATATTGCTTCCTGTAAGTCAAAATTAGACGTCTTACTAGAACAACGTAAAGACCTATCACAAAGTATCGATGAATTACTTACCGATATCGCCGCTGGAAATAAATACATGAAAGTATACAAACAGATGAAAATGTATAACGATCCATCGCTGAACCCGGTCCTTTACAAAAAAACACCATAGGGAAAATGAAGAAAGCCCGAGTCTTGGTTGTACGTTTCTCGGCAATGGGAGATGTGGCTATGGTAGCTTCTGTCTTGCGAGAGCTTAGCGCTCAACATAAGCAGATAGAACTCATCATGGTAAGCCGTCCGCAGTTTGCTGCATTTTTTGACGGTATTCCCAATCTTATCTTCCACCCGATCTTTCCCGATCAGCAACACAAAGGTCCCAAAGGGCTATGGCGACTTTTTAACGAGCTCAAAAAATACGACATTGACTATGTAGCCGATCTGCATAACAATATCCGTTCGCGCATTCTCACGCTATTTTTTAAAACGGCCGGCTATCATCTGGCGATACTCGATAAAGCACGCCATCGAAAAAAAGAGCTGACCAAAAAAAGGCATAAGATTTTCAAACCATTACGTGCTACGGTGGAGCGCTATGCTGATGTATTCCGGACACTCGGATTTTCATTGAAATTAAACCACCACCTACAGCGAGAAGAACGCCCCGTACCCGAGGATTACCATACTTCATTGACATCTGAAACCATCAAAATCGGTATCGCCCCCTTTGCCCAGCATCCTTACAAAGTATGGAAACTAAATCATTGGGATACGATTTTCAAAACGTTTTCGGCTTCTGCCTATACTTTTTTCATCTTCGGTGGTGGAAAACAGGAACTGGAGACCGCGGCAGCCTGGAGCGCCCGATATCCACATGTACACAACACCATTGGCCAATTGGGGTTAACGGGCGAGCTTGATCTCATCAGCCACTTAGACGTAATGATTAGTATGGATTCTTCCGGTATGCATATGGCCTCTTTAGTGGGCACACGCTGTATATCGATATGGGGGGCAACACATCCCTATGCAGGCTTCTTGGGTTATGGGCAATCGACAGCAGATTGCGTTCAGGTAGAACATCCCAATCGCCCTAGTTCGATATATGGAAACAAGTCCTGCATCTGTAACGGCGTAGAAGCCATTGAACTCGTAACACCCGAGATGGTTGTGGATAAGATTCGCAGCTTGTAAAGCACGGGGATCCTCAAGGTCTTTGTGCATATAAAAAGAAACTCTTCTTCTTTCCGAATGTATAAGCTAGCTGGGACACCAGGATTAATGGTGTGCGCTCTATTTTTCGGGATAACGACCGCCAATAATAAGCCAAATTCTTCTTTTTATTTCCCCAGGAATCCTCCCACCAGTGGATGGCCAGCGTATTTGGGGTGACACAACTTTCATGGAATGTTTCCATCCACGAAAAAGGATAAAAATAATCTTTCGTGAGGACAAGTACATCCGCTAATCGTTGGGTTTTATAGGTATCCACGCCATATTTATTCATCAACACTTCTGTCGAGACAACAGGGGCAGCCATAGGGTGATATTTCATACGCTGCAGTTTTTCGGTCTCTTGCAAGCAAAGTTCTATAAAGCTATTTCCTGGCTCACATCCGATAACAGCCGTATTAAACGGAAATTTCGACACGCCGATTTCTGTCTGAAACCCGATGAATGCTTTTTCGTTAAGCAAACTATCAAAGGTTTTTATCACCTCCACATCGGTATCGAAATAAATCCCCCCTCGTTTAAACAACGCATATAAACGCATATAATCAGCGATAAATGCCCATCGCTTCTGTTTGTACAAGATTTTCAGAAAAGGCATGCTGTCAAACGGTGTATTGGATTCATCCCATCTTATAATTTCATAATCCGGCAGAAGCGTTTCCCACGATTTAATGCACTTTTGAATGGTTTCACTATATGCCCCTCCCCCATACCAACAAAAATGAATTATTTTAGGAATCATCGTTTTACTTTCTAATTTATTTATCTTTGCCCACACGTAGACAAAATGCATAGCATTCACGGACCAACCGCATTGAGCTCATCCATGCTGTTAAAAACAAAGATAAATGAATACTATGAATAATGCCTAAAGAAAAAATTATCACGCGTAATTTAATAATATGGGGATAAGCGGACTGGTTATCACATTCAACGAAGAGAAGTACATCGAAAAATGTATAACAGGTTTACAGAAAGTCTGTGATGAGATCATCATTATAGATTCCAATAGTCAGGACAAAACTGTCGAAATCGCTACCTCTCTGGGAGCAACCGTTATTTCTCAGCCTTTTTTAGGAGACGGCCCACAACGAACCTTTGGACTTCAATTCTGCCAACACGATTGGATATTGAATGTGGATACAGACGAGTTTTTGGACAAGGACTGTTTTCCATTTTTTGAAAAAAAAGAATACCTCCAACTCCCTTATGATGCGTATAGTTTCAAAAGAAGGAACTTTCTAAAAGATAAAGAGATAAATTTTGCAGATTGGTATCCCGATTATGCTTGTCGTTTTTTTAATAAAAACACCGCCCATCCCTCTTCCCATCATGTACATCAGCGCGTCGTCGCCACTGATCTCTACAAATCCGACATGCATTTAATACATTATGCTTGGGATAGTTTCCATCAATTGATTGCCAAAAAAAACCAATACACCGATTGGCAAGTGGAAGAATTCATCAAAAAAGAAAAAAAAGTAAATACGTTTTCACCCGTTATACACGGTGCTACAGCGTTTTTTAAAGCCTATTTTTTAAAAAAAGGTATTTTTCATGGTATAGATGGTGTAACGTTTTCGTTAATTCAATCGTTTTTCTCTTATATGAAGTATGCGAAGATGCTGGAAGTGCAACGTCAACGCAAAATATAGGTGGCATATATTTTGTATGACACTACTTCATTTTTAAGAATTAGATTAAGATAGGGACTAAACATTACTAGATGACATATTCTTTACCTACGATTAAACAAAGTACGAAACCTGCAAAAAATAAAAGAGCTGTGGCGTTATGTGTGGATAATGCTTATTTACCTTATGCCTCTTTCGTTGCAAGCCAAATACTGAAAAAAGAGCAAGAACGTAATTTCGATATCGTGATCTGTCTACCTGACACAGAAAAAATCCCCGTATCGATCCATGAAGATATACGCTATTGTAGTGTTGACTTTTCTTCTATTAACGAACTTCCGGTTGGTCGCCTCTCGTCAGCAACCTATCACAAGATATTTTTACCCAGCCTTTTTAAAGATCAATATGAGCAGATATTGTATCTAGATGCCGATGTTTACATAAATGCACCTTGTATTTCACAAATTTTAGATGGTAATAAGGACGGAAAGGGGTTGATGATGGCCATCGATATATCGGAGATCGAACGCAAATCGGGCTTCAATTTCCACAATGCTTACCTAAATCGATATATAGCGCTAAAACATCAGTACAGAAATGCAGGCGTCATTTTATTTAATACGAAGCGTTTGCTCAAGATAGACTATTTAACGCAAATGATGGACTATGCGAAAAAGCATCGACATAAGCTTTTACGACATGACCAAACCTTGATCAACACCGTGCTTCATGACGAAATTGGGTCTCTATCTTTTTTATATAACTATCAGCTTATCGATACAACCATACCTTTATTAGAAGAATTTCAGCCTAAAATCCTGCATTTTGTTGGAGAGCTAAAACCATGGAATACAGAAGAAGGCTTTATCGGCTCATTCCATACAGAATATGAGCACTACATCGGACAACATTTCCCTGCTCACCAGATTGACTCCAAAACAGAATTTGAGTTGAAGTTTGAGAGCCGTAAGAAAAAACGTAAATACAAGAATGTTGTTCGTGAGCAGCTGTCGCTAGGCGTATTCATCGGTAAAGAAAAGCTAAAGCATGTACTTTCTTTCTTCGACGAGGAGTCTCCGGACAATGTGATGAATAACCCTAAAATACGCCGGATCCTGTCACGGTTCAGAAGTACGATTGACACCTCTATTTATGAGTGCGAAATAGGTGCTTCAAGGAGTGTTTTGTAATTGTCTGGTAGTTTGCCAAATAATATAGTATAGATGTTCAAAGATAAAACAATTATACTTGCAGTACATGAATACGCCGATTTTTCGACGACAATCAGAAAAAGTCTTGAACAGCTCGGCTTTACCGTAATAGAACTTGACACACATCAGCCTCTTTTTAAGTACAAAAATTTAACACAACGATTTCATAATTTTTTTCGTAAAACCTTTTTAAAGGATCGAAATTACAAGCATCAACTCAAACAAAAAGCTATCGAAGAACAGCTGTTGCAACAATTGGAATCCCATACACATGTGGATTACGCGTTGCTTATTCGAGCAGATATTTTACCTGAATCTGTCATTGACACGATCAGAAAAAAAACCGACCTCGTAGCAGCTTATCAGTGGGACGGATTGGATCGTTTCCCGATAATTTATGATTATATACCTAGATTTGATCGCTTTTTTGTATTTGATTCGAAAGACTTGTCTGTAGAAAAAGTGCGGCCAGCTACTAATTTTTATTTTGATTATCTCAAGGTGGAGGATAACCGTACCGAAGAGGTACACGCTTCGTTTGTAGGGAGTTATTTTGAATATAGGAACCAAATTCTGAAAGATATCGCACGGCAGCTGCTAAATATTGGAGTCAAAACTGACATTTCTATTTTTAGCCAACGCAATCATGAAATAGAGATAATACAGTCATTAGGTTTTGCTCATTTGGATACTACCATAAGTTACGAAGACAATTTAACGCGAACAATGTCTTCTGACATCCTTATAGATGTCCATGTAAATGATCATAAAGGTCTTTCCTTTAGGATATTAGAGGCTTTGGGATATGATAAGAAAATTATTACAACCAATACAGACGTCATGCGTTACGATTTTTATCAACCCGAGAACATTTTTGTTTGGACGACGGGGCATAGTACAGCAGAATTAAAAGCATTTATAGATGCTCCACCGAAAAAAATAGAACAATATATAAAACACAAATATAGCTTTACAAACTGGATTACGTATATTCTTAACAAACCACCCTACACGACAATACAATT
Source organism: Sphingobacterium micropteri (assembly GCF_014692515.1). Taxonomy (GTDB): domain Bacteria; phylum Bacteroidota; class Bacteroidia; order Sphingobacteriales; family Sphingobacteriaceae; genus Sphingobacterium; species Sphingobacterium micropteri. The sequence goes on from NZ_JACOIK010000009.1 coordinate 48,064, forward strand.
GCCTAAATAGCCGCTTTCAAATGTTATTTTTTATCTTTGGAAAAAATTATCAGACATGCCAAAAAAGGTTTTACACTCTATTTTATATCAATACACGATACGCTTCAACAAACGCGTAGTAAAACAGCGAGAAAGCCCCAATAGCATTCCTGTTATCATTATCAACTTTAATCAACTTGATAGTCTTAAGAAGTTGATTGATTTTCTATTGGATAGAAAAATAGAGAATATAGTCATCATTGATAACCAATCGGACTATCCCCCTTTACTGGAGTATTATAAGAGCATTGAATCAAGGGTTAACATTGAGTTGATGGATAAGAATTATGGTCACATGGTTTTTTTTGAAAATAAAAGCCTCCAAAAGAAATACGGGCAGGGCTACTATATCGTTACGGATGCCGATATCCTGCCAAATCCCAATCTGCCAAAAGATTTTATCCAAACTATGATCCAAAAAATGGATAAGTACAAATGGAGAATTGTAAAGGTAGGATTTGCACTAGATACAGAAACAATACCTGATCACTATCCTTTGAAAGAAAGAGTTGTCAGCTGGGAAAGTAAGTATTGGGAAAAAGAGTTAGAAAAAGATGTATTTTCTGCTGATATAGATACCACGTTTGCTTTATATAAACCTTTTTACCCTACTAAATTCAAGGTGAGTAAGCTTAAATTTTATAGAGCTATCAGACTTGCTGGCGACTTTACGAGCAAACACATGGGCTGGTACATAAACCCTAGGAACATGACAGAGGAGCAGTCACACTATATGAAAACTTCCTCCGGTTCCAGTTCCTGGAAATTCGATGAAAACGGAAACCTACTTTCTTCGTCGTACTATTAAAAAAGGCCTATTTTATATTTAATATATGCTTTATCCAATAGGAAAAGCTGTACTTCAGCCGTATTGATTCGTCAATAGGTTTATAAGGGGTTCCAACAAATTTTAAAAGCTCTATTTCGTTCAGTGTATCGGAGCGTAGTACATAAAAATTATCCGGTGTATAAAAATCGTATTTAACAACATTTACGTTTGTAGTAATAACTTTCTTTCGGTATTTAAGTCCTTCAAAAATCCGAAATGAAAGTCCTGTATGGTCACTGATCACGAAATCTACAATAACTTTTGCTTTTTCCACTCGCTCTAAATATTCTTCAAACGGCACCAGATCTGTCAAACATTCGATTCCCCGTTGTCCATAAGCAGGCATGTGATGGAGATTTTCCGGTTGAAATCTGATCTCAAACCTCACCCTTCCCAAACACCCTTTTGCCATCTCGAAAAAGTCCAATAATAATTTCTCTCTACTTTTCGCGTAGTACCCTAAAAAGTAGATATCATACGATGTATCTATTTGTTGAACGTTGTAGTAATCAAAATAAAAATTGTGAGAAAGGTAAGTTTTAAACTTTCCGTCAGCCTGTACATCATCTTTATCGAATACAAAGAAACTATCAAATAATGGAATTCGTTCATATATGGATGGATTACGTTTTAATCCATCATAATGATAGGCAACCATATAATTTGATTTCTCTTTCGCTTTGACCAAGACATCACGATGAAAATAATCTGCCCGGAGAACTAAACAATAATCAAATTTCTCATATTCGTCAATTCTTTTTGCTAAGTTCTCCGCAACATGAGCTCGCTTTAATTCTAACTTATAGTTAGAATTACCGTCAACTACTTTTCTATATAAATTAAAAAGACGCTGAAAAATACTTTCGTATTTAAACTTAACAGAATCGCGAAGAACTGTGGTAACTTCAAAATCAAGAAATTCCAAATTCTTTTGTACTAATTTATACAAATTATAATCATCAGGAGCTATAAATAGGATTCTCTTTTTCATGGATGATATTATATACTATTGTCATTAGAAGTTAAACATACCAAAAAATATCTTGAAAACATAGCTGGAGCGAGGTTTAGCAAAGCTAAAAGGCTATCTTTATGCACGTCTAGTCCTGCTGTTTTTGATATAACTTTTTTTTAAAAAAATAATCAACAGGACTTACTTTGTTTGCAATACCGAGTTTCAATTTTTATCGGCTTGTATGTAATCGGAAAATTAAATGTAAGTTTGTATCTAGGTCGGATGTTAACATTTAAATTTGATATAACAAATATGCATTATCCTTTAGTATCTATAATAATACCGTGTTATAATCAAGCTCCTTTTTTAGAAAAAACCTTACGCTCTGTATCGAATCAATTATACAATAATTGGGAATGCTTAATAGTAAATGACGGTTCAACAGATGATTCCGCTCGTATAGCTGAAAAATTATGTGGCACAGATTTAAGATTTAAGCTACTCAGTAAAAAAAATGGTGGGTTAAGCAGTGCTCGAAACTACGGCTTAAAGCATGCTAAAGGTGATTTTATACAATTTTTGGACGGCGATGATCTTCTTTATGAAGAAAAACTAAGTGAATCATTAATCGACATCGGCCAACATGATATTGTCATAACCTCTTTTAATCATCTTAAGAAAAATCAAATAATAGCCCCTTTTTGCAGGCTTGATCCCGCATACTTTACATATCAAAATATATTGCTAGAATGGGATTCATCCTTTTCTATACCTATTCATTGTGGTCTATTCAAGTCCAGTCTGCTAAAGGACTTTCGATTTAACGAAGATATTCAAGCCGGCGAAGACTGGTTATTTTGGTTATCGATCTACAAAAGGAAGGTCTTAACGAAATATATCGATCGCGAACTAGTCTGTTATAGACTACATGACCGGAGTATGACCCAAGATGCTGAGTACATGGCGCAAAACAAACAAAAAGTTCATTTGATTATTTATAATGAACTTAACAACGAATATAAACTTTCTTTCTTTGAACGGTTCTCATTAGAGGCACTTACAAGACGTCAAGAGGTAATAAATTCATACATTAAAAGAGAAAAACGCCTAAAGAATAGGATAAAATCTTATATCAAAAGACTCACCGACAAACCTTACATTAGCCAATAGCTAAGCTAATTATTAAGTATTAACAACAAACAACATAAATTAACGTTAACATGTTGTACCCAACAATTTACATCTTTATTCTGATTTACTATTGTAATTTATTATCGTTTTATTCTTAAACAAAATTTGTAGCATCTAACAAGTAATATCATATATTTTAAAAGTGAAAAATACTGCCGACATGTTGTCATTCGAAAAAATGAGGAACAAAAAATGAAAACGATCAAAGTAGGTATATTATATATTTGTACAGGAAGATATTCCGTATTCTGGGATCGATTTTATCATTCAGCTGAAGAATTCTTACTCACGGAAAACGATATAGAGAAGCATTATTTTATATTTACCGATTCAGAACAAGCTGAAAAAGGATATAGAATTCACCGTTATTTCAAGAATTCAGAAGGGTTCCCGTCCGACTCTATCAAACGTTTTGAAATGTTTCTGTCCATTCAAGAAGATCTGAAATATATGGACTACGTTTATTTTCTGAATGCCAACATGAATTTCGTACAGAAAGTAGGAAAGGAAATACTTCCCGTAGGTTTTAAATCCGGATTAGTTGGCGTATTGCATCCTGGATATTTTCAATCAGGCAAAGAAGAACTGCCTTATGAGCGAAATCCCGATTCCAAAGCATTTATTCCAAATATAGAAGGACATAGCTACCATTATTTTATGGGCGGCTTTAACGGCGGTAAAACCGATGATTTTTTGACCATGTGTCTCACATGTAGTAACAATATTCGAGAAGATGCCAAGAACAACATAGTTGCTTGCTTCCACGACGAATCCCATATCAATGCTTATTTCCTAACAAAAAATATTTTAATCTTATCTCCGGAATATGGCTTTCCCGAAGATCTCGAAGCGCCTTTTACACCAAAAGTAATTATATTAAATAAGGCAAAACATTACGGAGGTTATTTCATCAAAGAATACGCTAATCCATTTCTGCTTCCCTCTCCTTTTAAAAAGAAAAATGGCTTTGGGAAGATCAAATCAAAAATAAAAAAGATTATATCTAAGATACGTAAATACCTAAATCCATGATCGTGACGAAATTACAGGGAGGCCTAGGAAATCAAATGTTTCAGTATGCTGCCGCTTATGCTAACTCCGATCAGATTTATCTAGACCTAGATTTTCTGCATCATCACCAGACATCAAACAAAACATTTACTCGTAGATATTATGAGCTTTCTCTTTTCCCAAATCTATTATATGAGACAGTAAGCCGCTATCAGAAAAAAATTTTTTTTTCCAAAAGTCTTTTTTACAAATTGCTACGAAAGTTAATCGGCACGGACGTAATTATACAACAAGAAAATGAGCTAGTCAGTTTCAGTGCTGAAAAACATTATGTTTATTTAGATGGTTATTTTCAGTCTGAGCATTATTTTGCACATGCCCGGGAACGCATCTTACATGCTTTTAGTTTCCCAAGACTGGATCCGATAAATCAGGTATTGATTGACGAAATATCATCGCACGAAAACAGTGTATCCTTGCATATCCGACGAGGGGATTATCTAAAACCAGAGGTTATCAAATATCATGGGCTTCTCTCCCTTTTTTATTATCATGAAGCTTTACAGTTACTTCAGCGCCAATTCCGAGATATAAAAATCTTTATTTTCTCTGATGACCCCGCTTTTGCCAGAGAAAATTTTGGGCACTTTTCTTACGTTACGATCGTCGAGGGCAATGAGAAAGATGCATGGAAAGATATGGCTTTAATGGCTGCTTGCAGACACCATATTATCGCAAATAGTTCGTTTAGCTGGTGGGGGGCCTGGCTTTCCACAAAACAAGGTGTTAAGATCGCGCCTAAAAGATGGTTTAATCCAGAGGTAGCTTCTTTTGATATTAGTGATATTATCCCAAAAAATTGGTTAACAATATAAAATGAAAAAACCTAAAATAAGCATCGTCATAGCGAATTATAATAATGGCTTTTTTTTTCCGGATTGCTATAACAGTTTGGTTAACCAGACCTCGAGGGATTGGGAAGCGATTGTTCTGGACGACTGCTCGACAGATAACTCAGAGGACATAATACTACGATTGATAAAAGATGACCCCCGGTTTCACTTTCATCGGAACGAAAAGAATATCGGTTATCAAAGAACACTTTTAAAAGGCATCGCATTGTCTCGATCATCTATATTCGCTAGGTTAGACCCCGACGATGCGCTGGCGTTACATGCGATACAGGTTTCTTTAAAGGCTCATGAAGATCATCCCGAAGCGGGCCTAGTATATTCTAATTTTGTTTTCTGCAACGAGGAATTGCATCCTAGAGAAGTGCATCAAGGTCAACAGATTACTGACCTTGATAATAAATACCTAAACTTTCTGGGAGAGATATCGCATTTTGCGAGTTTTAAGAAAAATTTTTATGACCTCACTACTGGCATTGATCCATTTATAAAAAGAGCGGAAGATAAAGACATTTACATGAAAATGTGTGAGGTGGCACCTGTCAAATACATTGATGAGGATATTTATCTTTATCGCGTGCATCAAAGAGGTGTTTCAGGCGGCGATAATCAAGAAAAAGCCTTATTCTGGCATTGGGTTGCAATAATTAAGATGGCCCAACGGCGGGGTATTGATATTGAAGATTTGTTTGTCGAAAACTACGTACCTCGCAGCGTAATGGAAAATAAACTAAATCGAATAAAAAGATCTAAATGGGCAAAACTAGGTGCCAAACTCGGATTGTTTAAGGCTTATCGCAATATATAGTAGAACGAATCGTTGACGTGCCTATACTCTTGACAAAATTAGTAGTCAAAAGGCTGTAAAATAAATGTTTCCCAGATTTGGGTTAATCTTTTTCGACTAACAAAGGTCGAGCAAGAAAACTATAAATCAAAAATATATGTGTAAATTATTCACATATACTGCTGCAGGTCTACCCTTTTTCTTAGCATCCTGCGCCGCGCTGAGACATGGCGATATGAGTTTGATCAGTTTGGGCGTGTCCAAAGAAGCCGTTATAAAATGTATCGGAAAGCCCACTATGGTAGTAGCTGCTTACCTTACCCTACCGAAGAAGGCCCGTTAGAAGTATACGAATATTTACCCGTCGAACGAAGCTCATACACGGACAGCTTTGAGAACAGGCCTGTATGGGTCTATCTCCTTAACGGAGAAGTGGTGGAATGGGATCCAGGAAAGGACTGGCAGATCGATAAAGCGCTCACCAAACGCATGCTGGAAAGATTCCGTGAACACAAAAAACAGACGCTAAATTAACTTGGAATTAAATAACAATATCGTTCACAGGTTCTGAACAGCAAAAATAGCTTTCCAAAAACTCACCACGGTAACTTTTGGAAGTCAAAGTTTGTTTTTGGAAAGTGACCACGGTCGTTCGTACAAAACAAACTTTCTTTTTTAAAAATCAAACATTCGTTTTTTAGATGACCGCGGTCATTTTGAGGAATCTGAACACAAAAAAGCCGGCATCCTAAGATACCGGCCTACCTGATTAAACTACAGAACGAAACTATTCGCTTTTCCTGAAAGTTAAATCCGTTATCGCCTTTTTGATACGCGCACCGTTATGAAACAGTATCCGTTTCTGCTGGATATTGGCAGCGGTTACTTCTTCTGCCGTCTCACTGCCGACGCTACTAGTCCCTAAACGGAAAGAGCCCAGCCCTCCCAAACGGACGATATAGCCCTGTGAGATATTGCGCGGGATTTCCCGCACTAGACTGTACAATACCGCCATCACATCCGCCTCGTTAATCGAAGATGCATGGGATATATCCGAAGCTAGATCCTCTAATGTAATCTCGCCGCTGCTTACCGGACGTGCGTAGAACTTCTTAGGGGCAGCCGCATCCTGCGGGTTGCCGATTTCCTGAACATTGAATTTAATTGCCATAATACTTAAATTTAAAAGTTTGAAAAATTTGTTTGTCGGCTTCGGTCTACTCCTTCATCGGCGAGCTCTTTCCTTTTTAGGGGTTTCCCGTTACCTTATTCTCGTTGTTCAACTCATCGCGAATGAATGAACAGCACAAACCTATAGATGGCACTCCCAAAAATTAAATTTTGATAGGATTTGATAGAAATTGATAAGATTTGATAAAAATTCTATCCCTATTTTGTGCTACTATTGATATGTACGATCTACCCCTCGCGAAATAATCGAACAACACAAACTTAGGATATCGTCAGAATTGCTTGATCAAAATGACCACAAATGGGCACAAATGGGTTCAAATGAGCACAAATGACGACGGCAATAACGTCACTTGAGTTAATTTGTATTTTATATAAACTGACTAAAACAGTATTTTTACCCTAGCAAATGTAGACCATAGGGAGAGCTCATGCAAGCTTCATGGCCATTAAAAAAACCAATTTATTCTAATGAAAATTGTCAAATTTTTAGGCGGACTTGGAAACCAAATGTTCCAATATGCATTTTATTTTGCCGTGCAGAAAAAGTTTAAAAAAGTCAAAGCCGATCTAAGCGATTTCGAAACGTATCGACTTCATAATTGATTCGAGCTGAACAACATTTTCAATATGAATCTGAATACCGTGTCCAAATTTGATTTAAATCTCTACCTTCCGTTATCGCGTTTTTGATACGCGTACCGTTGGAATTGAAAAATAACATCGTTACAATTTATAACGCAAGAAAGCCGAACAAAATAAAATGTTCGGCTTTCTTTATTATTAATCTTTTAGCAGAGGTTATTTCAGCTTCTCAACTTGTTCAACGGTAAGCCCTAAATCTTCCGCTATATCCTCTACTGAAAGCCCCCTCTTTTTTAAATTCAACGCAGATTTGAGTTTTTCCGTCTCGGCTTTGGCACGTTCTTCCAAACGACCTTTTTGCAATCCTTTTTGCATTCCCTTTTGCAATCCATCCTGTAACCCCTGATCACGAGCTTTCTCTTTTTCTAAGACAGCAGCTTGGCGGATCGATTCTGCATCCCATTTACGTTTTAAGCTAACATCGTACATTTTGCGTTCCTCCTTATTCAATTTACTGTATTCAGCGATTTCAAATAATTTCTTGAAGATAGGTTTCTTTAGATAAGTCGATAATTTGTTCATGGATGACATATTCTTCAACACGTACATCCATTGCTCCAAATCGTTCTCCAATTCTACCTCTTCTTTTTCAAAATTAATCAATTCTATGTAAATAAAACCTAAATATTCATAGAATATTTTCCCTGTATCCCTGTTACACAGGCAAATATCATGCAGAAAATCTCTACTATCATCTCCTTCAGGCATTGCAAAACCATCCATCAAGACGACGACATATACTTCCGTTATGGCATAGTTCCACTCTTTGCGGTTACCTTTTGGGGCTTGGTCGGCTATGAGTTTGCTCCCGTAGTAAAGCATCCGACGTTTAAGATTGACCTGGGAACTCCGTTGAACTTCGATAATAAATTGTTCTCCATTATCCGCTGTGCAGGTAAGGTCAAAAATAACCGTGCCGGTTTCCTCGGCTTCGCCGACGTGTTCGTTTTTGTTGTATACCAAATCCGCTATGATCTTCCTATCCCGGAACAAGTCATTTAGCAAAGCAATGAGAAAGCCCTTGTTCACCTCTGTTCCAAAAAGCCGCTTAAAGCCATAATCCGTTGTCGGGTCTATGTATTTTGAGTGTTGCATGGTATCGTTATTTTGGTCTATGACCTAAAGATAGGAAAATAATCGAAAATAAACTAATTTTTTTAGCAAAAATCACACCATAGATAGCATCAAATATTGGAAAGAAAACCACTATACTCTATTAAAGATAATATAACACGACCCAAAACCATAAATGTAGGGCGACCACTAAGCCGATAAACACAAGCAATAATGACAGGCTAATATCAATTTTTCTTTTTTAAACTGACAAAATGAATCGTTTTTATTATCTTCAAGGCGAATCATAACGAATGGAATATGGTTTGTAGAGAAAAGATAAATAGCGAAAGAATTAAAAAGAAATAAAAACTATGTATTGGATTATATTTATTGGGATTGCGGTTATCAGTTGGATTGTGCAGTCGAGGTTTAAGAACAAGTTTAAAAAATATTCAGAATTCCCATTGAGTTCGGGGCTTTCAGGGGCGGAAATTGCACAAAAAATGCTTCATGAAAATGGCATCTATGACGTAAAAGTTCTCGTTGCGAATGAGGGCGGATTGTCCGACCACTATAATCCGGCAAATAAGACCGTAAACTTAAGTAACGAAGTATACTATGGCCGTAGTGTGGCTGCTGCAGCTGTTGCGGCACACGAATGTGGCCACGCCGTACAGCATGCTACCGCTTATTCTTGGCTACAGTTCCGTTCGGCCATGGTACCTGTTGTGAGCATAGCTTCCAGATTGACATCTTGGGTATTAATAGGTGGTGTATTACTGATGGCTTTTAGCGGGAACCCCTGGGTACTCGCGGTCGGTGTCGGTGCATTGTTCTTGACAACGTTATTCGCTTTTGTGACATTACCGGTGGAATTTGATGCGTCTGGTAGAGCATTGAAATGGCTGGAAACAGCGAATGTAACACACAGCCGGGATGAACATGACGGTGCAAAAGACGCATTGAAATGGGCTGCGATGACGTACGTTGTAGCAGCATTATCAGCACTGGTAACGCTATTATATTATGCTTATATTCTTTTCGGAAGAAGAGATTAATTACCGGAGGTGTATCTTACACTTCTATAAAACAAAAAATGCGACATATCCAGTCGCATTTTTTGTTTTATCGCGGATTCGCATGGTTTGATGAAATAAAATTCGACACTATTTTGTAACTTTGGCACTTAGCACATTTTAAGACGAGAGATAAACATGTTTCAGAATTTACAGGATAAACTGGATAGGGCCTTTAAGGTATTAAAAGGGCAAGGAAGTATCACTGAAATAAACGTCGCAGAGACGATGAAAGAAATTCGCAAGGCATTATTGGATGCCGACGTGAATTATAAAACGGCCAAAACATTCACCGATGAGGTAAAGCAAAAAGCTTTGGGTCAGAATGTACTCACCAGCATTTCTCCTGGGCAATTGCTGACTAAAATCATGAACGATGAACTGACCTCCCTTATGGGCGGAACAGTCACTGATCTGGATATAACACATAACCCTACGGTCATCTTGATAGCTGGTTTGAACGGGGCAGGTAAAACTACATTCTCTGGCAAGCTGGCAAACTATCTCCGTGATAAAAAAGGCAAGAAGCCGTTATTAGTTGCTGGGGATGTTTACCGTCCTGCTGCGATAGATCAATTGCAGGTATTGGGCGAGCAGGTAAATGTACCTGTCTACGTTAACCGCGAATCAACCGATCCTATTGCTATTGCGCAAGAAGGCGTAGCCGAGGCCAAACGCAATGGAAACAATATCGTCATCATCGATACGGCTGGCCGACTTGCCATTGACGAAGCCTTGATGACCGAGATAACCGCCGTAAAAGAAGTGACACAACCGCACGAAATCCTATTTGTCGTCGATGCGATGACAGGTCAAGATGCTGTTAATACCGCTAAAGCGTTCAACGACCGTTTGGATTTCACGGGTGTAGTTCTCACAAAGTTAGATGGTGACACACGTGGTGGTGCCGCGCTTTCGATTAAATCCGTCGTTAACAAACCGATCAAGTTTATCGGTACAGGCGAGAAGATGGAAGCGCTCGATGTATTCCATCCCGACCGTATGGCATCCCGTATCTTAGGGATGGGTGATGTGGTTTCGTTGGTAGAACGTGCCCAACAACAGTTTGACGAGAAAGAAGCTGCGGAATTACAAAAGAAAATCCGTAAAAATAAATTCGACTTTAACGATTTTAAATCCCAGATTCAACAGATTAAGAAAATGGGAAATATGAAAGACTTGATGGGAATGATTCCTGGAGTAGGAAAAGCCATTAAAGATGTTGAAATAGATGATAATGCTTTTAAACCGATTGAAGCTATTATTGACTCCATGACACCTTACGAACGTGAAAATCCAGATGCGATTGACACGAAACGACGCATGCGTATCGCGAAAGGTTCTGGAACAGATATCAACGAGGTAAACAAGCTTATGAAACAATTTGCAGATATGCGTAAAGTTATGAAGCAAATGTCTAATCCAGGCATGGCCGCTAAGATGATGCGCAATATGCCTAAAATGCCCGGCAAACCTTTTTAAATAATATTTTTTGTAATTTTGTACTATGGATGACCCCGCGCAGCTGTCAGAATACGGAAAGATACTATTAATCGCAATAGTAGGTATCCTCTTGGTGTGCGTAACCATTTTGTTAGCCAGAATACTATCGCCGAAAAAACCGAATCCCGAAAAACTAAGCACATACGAATGTGGGGAGGAAGCCATTGGTAGCGCTTGGATACAGATAAATCCACGATTTTATGTCATTGCTTTGGTCTTCCTATTATTTGATGTGGAATTGATTTTTGTATTTCCTTGGGCTACGGTTTTTGGAAACAAGGAATTTATCGCCGCCGATGGGCGTTGGGGCTGGTTCACATTGGTGGAAATGGGCATGTTTTTAGGTATTCTGATCGTTGGATTGATATATGTATGGAAGCGAGGTGATATTTCATGGATCAAACCTGCACATATACGACCTCGCGTTTCGGTCGGTATCCCAGCCATGGCCTATGAACAATTGAATAGCAAAAAATATCATGTCCGTGACTACAAGGAAACAGCGTCTTCGGAAACGGACAACACCGATACAAAAGTGGCTCGCAGCAGCGGATTAGGATTTCGACCAAAATTCAAGAAGTCAAACTGATTAAAACATGGAGGCAGCACAAAATCAAGCACAAAGTGGGGGCGTAATCATTGCAAAAATGGATGATTTACTGAATTGGGCAAGGTTATCGTCTATGTGGCCCGTCAGTTTTGGAATCGCTTGCTGTGCCATTGAAATGATGGGCGCCATGGCGTCGACATACGACCTAGATCGTTTGGGCGTGTTCCCACGCCCCTCCCCCAGACAATCGGATGTGATGATCATTGCCGGCACGGTAACCTTTAAAATGGCGGATAGGATAAAAAAACTTTACGAACAGATGCCTGAACCCAAATACGTCATATCGATGGGCTCCTGCTCCAATTGTGGGGGGCCGTATTGGCAACATGGTTATCATGTGGTAAAAGGGGTCGATAGGGTTATTCCTGTAGATGTATATGTACAGGGTTGTCCACCTAGACCAGAGGCATTAATAGGCGCATTTTTAGAACTTCAAAAGAAAATAGAAACAGAGAATATATTACAAGATCAATATTTTTCTGAACAAGCTTAATATATTTTTTTAAACACTATGGCAAAAGATTTTTATGGCGAGTTGCAATTAGGTATTCTTGGCGGTGGCCAGTTAGGCCGTATGCTTATTCAAGAAGCCATCAATTACAACGTAAACGTGCATATATTAGATCCTGATAAAAATGCACCCTGCCGTAAATTATGTAACCGCTTTGAATGCGGTTCGTTAAGTGATTTCGAAACCGTCTATAACTTTGGTAAGGGTTTGGATATGATCACCATCGAAATCGAGAAAGTGAATGTAGATGCCTTAGAGAAATTAGAGAACGAAGGCGTCGTGGTATATCCGCAGTCCCGAATCATCCGGTTAATTCAAGATAAAGGTCTGCAAAAACAATTTTTTAAACAAAACGATATTCCCACAGCTGCTTTTCAACTTATCTCCACGAAGGAGAATCTATATGAGACAGCGATACCACTCCCCTATATACAAAAACTTCGCAAGGATGGATATGATGGTAAGGGCGTAAAAAAAATCAATAGTACGACAGAAATAGAGCAGGCTTTTGAAAGTCCTTCTTTAGTGGAAGAATTGGTAGATTTCGAGAAAGAAATTGCCGTGATCGTGGCCCGAAATGACAAAGGTGATGTATCTACTTTTCCGCTAGTGGAAATGGAGTTTAATCCGGAGGCCAATTTGGTGGAATTTCTGATATCACCTTCAACATTGCCTTTTGAGGTACAAACCCGGGCTGATGAAATCGCGAAGAAGATTGCGGAGGACTTACAAATTGTCGGTCTCCTGGCGGTGGAAATGTTTCTCACAAAAGAAGGTGAAATTTTGGTAAATGAACTCGCTCCCCGTCCGCACAACAGTGGTCATCATACCATCGAGGGCAATATAACATCACAATTTGCACAGCATTTGCGTGCTATTTTCAATTTGCCTTTAGGTGCTACAACAGCCCGAACAAATGCCGTAATGATAAATCTGTTGGGCGAACCGCGGTATGAGGGTCTCGCCAAATATGAAGGTGTAGAGGACGTACTTGCCGTAGAAGGCGTATTTGTCCATCTATATGGAAAAAAATACACCAAGCCTTTCCGTAAAATGGGTCATATATGTATTGTAAACGATGACCGGGAATTGGCCATAAAAAATGCACGTTGGGTACAAGAGATATTAAAGGTAAAAGCTTAGAAATGAATCAAGAAAATATTGCACAAGTAGGTATAATCATGGGAAGCAAATCTGATCTTCCCATTATGCAAGATGCCATTGAAGTATTAAAAAATTTAGGGGTGACTTTCGAAGTATCTATTGTGTCGGCACATCGCACACCAGAGCGAATGTATGAATATGCGAAATCAGCTGCAACACGTGGGTTGAAAGTCATTATTGCGGGTGCCGGCGGGGCTGCTCATCTTCCCGGTATGGTCGCTTCTATTACGCATTTACCTGTAATTGGTGTTCCGGTAAAGTCCTCTAACTCTATTGATGGTTGGGATTCCGTACTTTCTATATTACAAATGCCTAATGGAATTCCAGTAGCAACAGTCGCGCTAAATGCCGCAAAAAATGCGGGAATTTTAGCAGCTCAGATTTTAGCAACTTCTTCGGAAGAATTAGCAAAATCTGTTTTAGCTTTTAAAGCAGATTTGAAAGCCAAAGTAGAAGAAACAGCTGCTGAAGTGGAGAATATGGGATTTTAACCCATATTCAATAACATATTGTGCTCCTCAATCATTTTACGCAAATTATTGAGCGCATAACGCATACGTCCTAATGCTGTATTGATACTTACATCCGTAATTTCGGCAATTTCTTTAAAGCTCATATCACAAAAGTGGCGCATAATCAGTACCTCTTTTTGATCATCAGGTAACTTTTGAATAATCTTCCGTAGATCCACGTCACGTTGATTAGTCATTAATTTGGATTCCGCATTATCGTCCGCAAATTCCAATACACCAAAAATATCATATCCCTCACTGCTCACCACTGTCGGGCTCCGTTTTTCTTTCCGAAAATGGTCAATCACCATATTTTGAGCAATACGAACGACCCATGGAAGAAACTTTCCTTCCTCATTATATCGTCCAGATTTTAATGTTTTGATTACCTTTATAAAGGTTTCTTGAAAGATATCTTCGGCGAGATATTCATCTTTCACCTGCAGATAGATGGATGTATATATTTTTGATTTATATCTATTCAGTAATACCTCTATCCCCGTTTCATCTCCCGCCACGTAGGCCTGAATCAATTCAAGGTCACTCTTTTCTTTTAACGTTTTCATAGTAAATCCCCAGATTTATGTTTGAATTTATTTTAAAGAGTAAAGTGTTTTATAGGCGTCCTTTCGTTTGTATAAACATATTTCAAAGCAAATGAAAAATAACGAAGATTCAAATTAAACGATTATTTTTTAACATTTATTCACACATCTTTCGCATTTCTGAATATAACAAATAAGCACCTATTATGGTTTAGTATATTTATATTTTTTTACGGTAAACATGCAAAAAAGGTGAGCAAAAAATTGCCCACCTTCTTTTACTAATGCTAATGTTATGCTATTATTATTTATATAACGGAAATTGTGCCATCAAGGCTTTCACTTTTCCATGAATGGCATCCAAAGCACTTTCATTCGCTCGATTTGCCAGCGCTTCATCGATCAGTTCACCAATTTGTATAATTTCGTCCTCTTTAATACCACGGGTGGTAACAGCTGCTGTACCAAAACGCACTCCCGACGTAACGAATGGTGAGCGTGTATCAAAAGGAACCATGTTTTTATTCGTCGTAATACCAGCTTTGCCTAATACCGCTTCAGCCTCTTTTCCGGAAATATCCTTGTTACGCAAATCAACCAACATCAAATGGTTGTCTGTACCTCCGGAAATGATCTTATAATCACGGTCAACAAAGAATTGCGCTAAAGTCTGTGCATTTTTACGCACTTGTTTAGCATATTCCAAGTATTCATCGCTCAGTGCTTCACCATATGCAATTGCTTTCGCCGCAATGGTATGTTCCAAAGGTCCTCCCTGTGTACCAGGGAATACTGCCAAGTCCAATAATTGCGTTATGGTACGGGTTTCTCCTTTCGGTGTTTTAATACCCCAAGTATTTTCAAAATCCTGGCCAACCATAATCATACCGCCACGAGGACCACGCAATGTTTTGTGTGTCGTTGTGGTTACGATATGACAATGTGGAAGCGGATCGTTCAACAAACCTTTTGCAATCAATCCCGCAGGATGAGAGATATCTGCTAATACAAGTGCTCCAATTTCATCAGCTACCTTACGGATACGCGCGTAATCCCAATCGCGTGAATACGCGGAAGCACCACATATGATCATTTTAGGCTTTTCGCGCAAAGCAGTCTCTTCTAATTGCTCATAATCGATAAGCCCCGTATCTTCTTTTACTCCATAAAATAACGGTTGGTATATTTTACCAGAAAGATTCGCAGGCGAACCGTGTGTTAAATGCCCGCCATGAGATAGATCAAGTCCTAAAATTTTATCACCAGGTTGAATCGTCGCTAAGAAAACCGCAGCATTTGCTTGTGCTCCGGAGTGAGGCTGCACATTTACCCATGAAGCGCCAAATAATTTTTTTGCCCGGTCAATAGCAATCGCTTCAATTTCGTCAACCACTTCACAACCACCGTAGTAACGCTTTCCGGGTAAGCCTTCCGCATATTTGTTCGTTAAGACCGAACCGGCTGCTTCCATTACTTGTTTACTTACAAAGTTTTCTGAAGCGATCAATTCGATGCCTTCTTCTTGACGCTTTAGCTCATCGGCGATGAGGTTAAAAATGACCTGATCTCTTTCCATTATGTTATTGTTAAGGAGTATTATAAAAAACTTCTATATTTTGGCGCAAATATACGATAAATCCATAAAAAAATTAGGAATGTTTTATTATTGTCAAAAATAGACAGTTTCCAAAAGCTTCTTTAAAAGAAAGATGTAAATTTGTAACGACGGAATAAATAAAACAACGCGTAATGAGTACAGAAACAACAACAAATACTGCCCCCGTAACCCTAACTGAAGGTGCAGTTTCGGAACTGAAAAAGTTGATTGACCAACAGGAAATTAGCGCAGATTTCGGCTTACGTATTGGCGTTGAAGGAGGAGGCTGTTCGGGCATGAGCTACATACTAGGTTTCGACCAAAAGAAAGACGGTGACACGGAATATATCATAAAAGGTATCCGCGTTTTTATGAATAAGGCACACGGACTCTATTTAGCGGGTATGGAAATCGATTTCAAAAGTGGCCTAGACGCCCGTGGCTTTACGTTCAACAATCCGAACGCTA
The DNA here is from genome assembly GCF_014692515.1 of Sphingobacterium micropteri. Classification (GTDB taxonomy): domain Bacteria; phylum Bacteroidota; class Bacteroidia; order Sphingobacteriales; family Sphingobacteriaceae; genus Sphingobacterium; species Sphingobacterium micropteri. Next base: position 64,665 of record NZ_JACOIK010000009.1, read on the forward strand.
CGAGCACTTGCGGCTGTGGAAGTTCGTTCTCGGCATAGCGATAACTTAATAACCAACCCAACGAGCAAGTTGATTTAGCTTAGCTTATCTTCTGTGAAAGGCCATCCTTATAACCGTCTTTGGTGCATGATTCCATTCCTCAGCTTTAATATCGACAAATCGCTTTTTATCGATACCCTCCTTCTTTGGTATGGTAATCTGGTACGGATAATTGCTCCTTTGTGCTTTTACTTCCGACAAGCACACGAAGACAAACGTACTTATTGCCATAGCGCTAAATTTTATGCATCTCTCCATAACAAGGAATCTTTGCAAACATGATGTTATGAATCATTCAATTCCATAACAAAACATGACATTTTCTGTCTTCTTTCTTAAATTTAAAATCACTAAATTAGCGACCTTTAAAAAACAATCGCAATTTCGGATGTACAAGGAATATAAGCAGTTAAACCTGCCTGAAATAGGTAGAGAAATACTAGAACGGTGGGAATCGAACAATATCTTTGAAAAAAGTATATCAAATCGTCCGGCCAACAAACCCTATACGTTTTATGAGGGGCCTCCATCCGCCAATGGTATGCCAGGCATCCACCACGTGATGGCGCGCTCGATTAAAGATATTTTCTGTCGCTATAAGACCTTGAAAGGATTTCAAGTGAAGCGCAAAGGAGGATGGGACACACACGGGTTGCCTATTGAGCTGGCTGTCGAAAAAACATTGGGTATTACGAAAGAAGATATCGGTAAAAAAATCAGTGTTGAAGCTTATAATGATGCGTGCCGAAAAGAGGTAATGAAATATACCGATGTGTGGAATGACCTTACCCAGAAAATGGGCTATTGGGTTGATCTTAGCGATCCGTATATCACCTATCAGAATGAATACATCGAAACCTTATGGTATTTGCTGAAAGAGCTTTACAAGAAAGGGCTTTTATACAAAGGTTATACCATACAACCTTATTCTCCCGCGGCTGGAACGGGTTTGAGTTCACACGAGCTGAATCAGCCGGGAACATACAAAGATGTAAAAGATACCACGATTGTTGCCGAATTCCGGTTAGACAAAACACAGGTACATCCGCTCCTGACCACTTTGGTGGAATCTGAAGATGAAGACGTGGCGTTTATCGCGTGGACAACAACCCCGTGGACATTGCCGAGCAACACCGCGTTGGTTGTTGGGAAAAACATAGACTACGTTAAGGTAAAAACATTTAACCAGTACACTGGGCTACCGGTATCTGTCATCCTAGCGAAGAACCTTATTGCGAAACATTTCAAAACAGAAGGTCAGCAAGCTTCTTTCCAGGAATATAAAACGGGAGACAAAGTGATCCCATGGGAAATTGCAGCAGAGTTTAAAGGCGAAGCATTGATAGGCTTGCGTTACCATCAACTCTTGCCTTATATCACGAGCGAAGAGTTAGTAGAAAAAGCTTTCCGTGTCGTGGCAGGTGATTTTGTGACCACAGAAGATGGTACAGGTATTGTACATGCTGCACCAACATACGGGGCAGATGACTTTCGGGTTTGTAAGGAGAATGGTGTTCCAGCCATTTTAGTGCGTGATGAGCATGGCAAAGATGTACCAACAGTAGACCGTACCGGTCGTTTTATAAAAGAAATAAGTGATTTCGCAGGCCGTTTCGTCAAAGAAGAATACTATTCGGCAGAAGAACGTGCGGATAAAGATTTTCGTCCTACCGATGTCTTGATTGCCATCAAATTAAAGGAAGAAAACAAGGCGTTTGACGTCAAAAAATATGAACACACCTACCCCCATTGCTGGCGGACGGACAAACCGGTATTATACTACCCATTAGACAGTTGGTTTATCCGTACAACAGCGGTCAAAGAAAAACTGGTGGCATTAAACCAAACGATCAACTGGAAACCGGAAGCTACGGGCTCTGGCCGTTTCGGCAACTGGCTGGAAAATCTCGTAGATTGGAACCTCTCCCGCTCCCGTTATTGGGGGACACCACTTCCCATATGGCGTTCGGCAGATGAGAATGAAGAGATATGTATAGGCTCCTTACCGGAGCTGAAAACTCGGTTGGAACAGGCAATACAGTCGGATGTGTTAAGTGCAGAAGAGAAATCTGTAAACCAGTCTTATCTGGATAAATTTGGAACAGATACATTAGACTTACATCGCCCTTATGTGGACGATATTGTTTTAGTTTCTGAAAACGGCCAAAAGATGTTCCGCGAGCCTGATCTAATCGACGTATGGTTTGATTCAGGCGCAATGCCTTACGCACAATGGGGGATCGATCATACCAAATTAGCTCGTGGAGACGAATATCCTTTCAAGGACGGATACGAAGATGCTTTTCCGGCAGATTTTATTGCAGAGGGGGTAGATCAAACCCGTGGTTGGTTTTTTACACTTCATGCGATTTCTACCATGATCCGCGGATCGGTAGCCTTTAAAAACGTGGTATCTAACGGTTTGGTATTAGATAAGAACGGCAACAAAATGTCTAAGCGTTTAGGCAACGCCGTTGATCCGTTTGTTACCATTGATAAATATAGTGCGGATGCCACCCGTTGGTATATGATCAGCAACGCAGCACCGTGGGATAACCTTAAATTTAACGAAGAGGGGCTAGACGAGATTCGCCGTAAATTCTTCGGCACCCTGTATAATACCTACGCTTTCTTTGCACTATATGCCAATATTGATAATTTCAGCTATAGCGAGCCGGATATTACCACCGAAAAGCGCCCGGAGATTGATCGTTGGATTATTTCCCTATTAAACAGCCTAACCAAAGAAGTGGATGCATATTATGCCGACTTTGAACCTACCAAAGCAGCACGAGCTATCCAGAACTTTGTAGACGAACATTTAAGCAACTGGTATGTGCGTTTATGCCGCCGCCGTTTTTGGAAAGGTGATTATACGGAAGATAAAATATCGGCATACCAAACACTTTACAGCTGTTTGGATACGATAGCTAAACTAATGGCACCTATTTCACCATTCTTCGCGGATCGTTTATATCTCGATTTGAATGCGGGCTCCAATAAAGAAAGATATGAATCCGTACACTTAGCTGATTTCCCAATCTATCATAGCGAACTCGTAGACAAAGATTTGGAAGAACGCATGGCGTTGGCACAAGAAATCTCATCGCTGACATTGTCCTTGCGGAAGAAAACAGGCATTAATGTTCGTCAACCGCTAAACAAAATTTTAGTTCCGGTATTAGACAATGCTTTCCAGGAAAAAGTGGAAAAAGTCAAAGAACTTATTTTATCGGAAACAAATATCAAGGAGGTATCATTCATTACAGATACGGCAGGAATAATCAAAAAGAAAATAAAGCCAAACTTTAAAGTTCTAGGTGCAAAAGTAGGAAAGGACATGAAAACGGTAGCTGCGGCCATCCAGTCCTTGAACGATGAACAAATTAGTTTATTAGAACACGAAGGATCGTTAAAGCTAGAAGGTACCCTATATACTATCCAACCGGAAGACGTAGAAATTATCGCAGAAGATGTTGCCGGATGGCAGGTCGCCAATCTGGGGAAATTAACCGTTGCTTTGGACATTAACATTACCGATGAACTGAAAAAAGAAGGGTTGTCCAGGGAGTTGATTAACCGTATCCAGAATCTCCGCAAAGAGAAAGGTTTTGAGGTTACAGATAGAATTAAAGTGACAATAACGCATAATACTGAAATACAAGAAGCTGTAGAGAATAATTTATCGTATATTTGCACCGAAATTCTAGCAAACGCTATTGATTTTGTAGAAGCATCGTTGGAGTCTGGAGACACTATCGAGATCGATGGTAAGGAGTTAAGAGTAATTGTTGATAAAATTTAATTATGGAAATGAGTACAGAAAAAACACGCTACAGTGATGCCGAACTTCAAGAATTTAAAGAAATTATTCTTGCAAAACTTCGCGTAGCAAAAGAGGAACTGGCGGCTTTGACATCTTCGTTAAGTAGCAGCAACGCTAATGGGACAGATGATACAGCTGGAACATATAAGACATTAGAAGATGGTTCAGCGACGTTGGAGAAGGAACAAACAAACCAGCTTGCAGCTCGCCAGAAAAAATTCATTGACAATCTAGAAGCTGCTTTGGTACGTATTGAAAACAAAACGTACGGTATCTGTCGCGAAACCGGTAAGCTGATCCAAAAGGAACGTTTAAAAGCTGTCCCACATACCACGTTAAGCATTGAAGCGAAAAACAAACAGTATTAACAATTAATAGGAGATAGAATGGAGATGTTCAAAATATAACGTTTAAGCATCTCCATTTTTTATATATTTATGAAAGGCTATAACCGACCACTCTTACTGATCGCCATTATCTTGTTCATTGACCAAGTATCAAAATTTTGGGTAAAACTCAACATGACTATTGGACAGGATTTTAATATCATAGGCAATAAGTTTCTCATCCATTTTATTGAGAACAATGGAATGGCCTATGGTATGGAATTTGGCGGAGAGTTCGGAAAACTTTTTCTCACCCTGTTTCGGATCGTTGCTGTAATCGGTATAGGATATGGATTACATTATATGGTTAAAAACAAATATCATCGTGGTTTTATACTCAATGTGGCACTAATTTTTGCAGGTGCACTGGGAAATATCATTGATTCCACTTTTTACGGTGTTATTTTTAGCGAGAGTACATTCTACAACACAGCCACCTTATTTCCGGAAGGCGGAGGCTATTCGTCGTTATTTCACGGGAAAGTCGTGGACATGCTTTATTTCCCCTTGATCGAGGGTAATTTCCCCGATTGGTTCCCAATTTGGGGAGGAGAACATTTCCTATTTTTCCGCCCCGTATTCAATATTGCTGACTCGGCCATTTCTGTAGGTGTATTCCTTATTTTGATTTTTCAGAAACGTTATTTCAAAGAGGAGCACGTGGAAAAAGAAAGCGTGAACAGCGAAGTTTTGGAAGATTAAGTATATTTCCTCTGTTAGAATGTTTTCAATGGTAGAGGAGAGCGAAATTAAACCACGCAGTGCTCATGAGTACCTTTAAGACATATGCTTACGAATAATTCATTTTATATGTATATAGATTATATTGCATATAAAAATGAATTACTCATAATAGTTTTTCTTTTAGGAATTCGTGAATGCAAAGCATTTTATTTAGGTTTGGGGCATGAAAACTAAAGCCCCATTTTCTTTTTATATAATAGCGCTACATTTTCTATTATTTATACCCTTTCAATCTGTTTTAGCACAGATTAATCAAGAAAACCTTAAAAAACACATCTATTATTTGGCTGACGACAAGATGCAAGGTCGTGGCACAGGTTCCAAACAGGTCAAAAAAGCGGCAAAATATATTGAAAAGCATTTCAAGAAGTACGGATTAGCTCCCAAAGGGGAACAAGGCTACCGCCAGTCCTTCGAAGCGCGGGTACGCCGTGTCGTCGTAAAAGACAGTATTCGCCAAGCAGACAATATTATCGGTTACATTGATAACGATGCCGCGTATACCATCGTTGTCGGTGCACATTATGACCATTTGGGAGACGGGCGTCAAGGAGGCTCAAGGGATTCTCTCGGGGTAGGCGAAATTCATAATGGTGCAGATGACAATGCATCTGGTGTTGCCGGGCTATTGGAGCTTGCCCGCCATTACAGCGGCAATGATATCAAAGAATCCTTCAATTTATTGTTTCTTGCTTTCGGAGCGGAAGAACTTGGATTGGTAGGCTCTCGATATTTTACGGAGAATCCTACGATTCCACTGGAAAACATCCATTGGATGTTGAATATGGATATGATTGGCCGCTATAATCCCGATAATGGTTTGGCTGTTATCGGCTACGGAACGAGTTCCAAATTCCCGACAATTTTTGAAAATATAACAAGCGATATTAAATTTAACCTCAGTCGTGACGGAAATGGTGGTTCTGACCAAACTTCCTTTTATAGAAAAGATATTCCCGTTTTGTTTTTCCATACCGGGGGGCATGATGACTATCATAAACCGGGAGATGATCCAGAAAAAATTGACTATAACGCATTAGAATCTATCTTAAAGCTGGAAATTGATGTCATCGACAATTCCATGAAACAGGACAAAATGGATTTTCAATGGACGAACTAAAACGAACGATTCTTATTACGGGTGCGAACGGGTTTCTCGGGCAGAAGCTCATTGAAAAGTTAATCGATAAATCGCAATACCATATAGTCGCTACTTCTAAAAGTGAAAACCGAAATTTTATCCGCGAGGGCTATACTTACCGACCTTGTAACTTTACCGATAGTGCTGCTCTCCAATCGCTATTGGAAGAAGTCCATCCCGATCATATCATCCATACCGCAGCTATGAGTAGTGTGGAAGCGTGCGAAAATGATCCTACGTTATGTGAAAAGGTAAATGTGGAAACCGTTTATCAATTGGGACAGTATTGTGTGCAGCATGACAAGCACCTTGTCCACCTATCGACCGATTTTGTATTTGATGGAAAAGAGGGCCCCTATAAGGAAAGTGATACGATGAACCCTTGTAATGCATATGGAGAAAGTAAAGTGGCGTCTGAAACACGTTTGTTGTCCACAGACTGTCGTACTGCTATCCTAAGGACTATTTTAGTATATGGTGTAAACGGGGATCCGAAACGTTCCAATTTGGTTCTTTGGGCGAAGAAACAATTGGAAGATAATAACCGCATCAACGTCGTAAGCGATCAGTGGCGCATGCCTACTTTCGTAGATGATTTAGCGGATGCCTGTATCCTTGCAATAGAAAAAGAAGCGTCCGGTATATATCATATCTCCGGCGACGAAATGATGTCAGTATTGGATGCCGTTTACCATATTGCAGATTTTTGGCAGTTGGATAGGTCACTTATCAATCCAATCCGTGCCGTTGATATCGGACAGGAAAACAACCGTCCGAGAAAAACCGGCTTCATCCTCGACAAGGCAAAAACGGATTTAGGATACGCCCCTACTCCGTTTATAGAATCACTAAAGGAAATAGAACAGCAGTTTAGTTTTTATAACCGATAGACAAAACGTTTATTTACCTTTGCGATAATGCATAATAACGTCAACAAACGCATGAACAAAAAATTCGCAAAAGAATCCTACACGGAAATGAACGAACTCGTACTTCCCAACGATACCAACACCTTTGGCAATCTAATGGGCGGACGATTATTATACTGGATGGACATTTGTTCGGCTATGGCCGCCCAAAAGCACTCCAATAGTCCTGTAGTCACCGTATCGGTGGATAATGTTTCGTTTAAACGCTCCATCAAACTAGGCGAAGTGGTTACTATACAGGCAAAGGTTTCCCGCGCTTTTAGTTCGTCGATGGAAGTACGCATGGAGATTTTTGCCCATAACCTGCCGGAAGGAACCCGTATAAAATCAAATGAAGCGTACTATACATTTGTGGCTATTGATGAAAACACGAAACCTCGAAAAGTCGCCGAACTGATTCCGGAATCGGAGGAGGAAATAAAGCTCTTCGACGAAGCTTTACAGCGTCGCGAACTACGATTGATCCTAGCCGGTAAAATGGAAGTCAAAGATGCGAAAAGTATCAAGTCATTGATCAGCGCCATGAAGACCGTATAATTTTAGCCCTTTAAAGACCGGCCTTTCAGGGACTGTATATCACTTCTTCGCTCCAATCGCTTTCCATCTCGTCCTGGTCGACACAGGCGACATAATAGAGATAGTTATTTCCTTGTTTGATGTCTGTGTCTTCGATAGCGGTTAAGTTCCCATCAAGTGTTTTGTATAATACGGGTGGGTCCGTGTTGACGACACGGTAAATATGATATTTCTCTATTTGTGTTTCGCTCCCATCCCAAGTCAGATACACTTTCCCCTTGTTTTCCATGACTCTTACCTTTAGTGGCGGCAGCAACTTGTCGGGGATACGTTCAATACTGATCGCTGTGCTCAATGCGCTTTGGTTTTCATGGATAGAGACCGACTGTACCGCGTAATCATACATATCGTTTGCCCGCAAGGTATCCACAAATTCATTGATTTCGACGGTGGCAACCGGTTCTTTAGGAAACTCCGCACTATCTTTAAGTTTTCGATAGACATTGTAGTGGTCGATGCTTCCCTCCCACCTATCCATATCCCGCCAAGTGATAGACACGCGGTTTCTGTCCATCCAGATAGCTTGTAATCTATCGGGAGCAGACATCCTATGATTCTTGCTCTCGGGAATACTGATAGCGATTAGTTCGGACATCGGGCTTAAGGACTGGGTCTTGGATACGGCTGTGATGCCGTAGTAGAATACTTCGCCGGCATCCGTTGCTGTACTGTCCAGAAAGGTCGTAACGCTATCCTTTTCGTAGGGAATCATGTTGCTCACCTGTTGTAATTCTCCGTTACGGCCTACAGCACGGTATACATAGTAACCATCTACATGGAGGCTGTCCTGGTGCATCCAACTCAAGCCGGGCTTACCGTCGATGATTTCACCCCGTACGGAATGGGGTGGAACGAGATTGACTACTCCTTGGTATAAACCCGACGTACGTGCGGAGGCGAACGACATATTAGATTCACCTTGAATCAATACCTGATAATAATAATCTGTTCCACCGATGACATCATAATCGATATATTCCGTATCCGTTACGGGCAATTTTGCCAGCAACGCATAACCGGTATCGTAGTCCGCACTTTTGTAGATGACGATGTTTTGGAGAGAAAAACGCTGATCCAGTGAATCCCAGGTAATGCGAATGCCTCGGTCTACGGCGGCCGTATTGATATTAAAGCCTGCATTGACATTACGATTCCCCCCTACCTGCAACGATACGGTATCGGATGCGATACCGAGATTGCCCATGAGGTCTTTACCTCGGATAAAATAATCGTATCGCACGCTTTGGAGGACGGTCGTATCCTGCGTAAAATAGATGACAGAATCCTGGGTTTCATTAAGGACCATTCCTTTGGTCGTATGGATCTTTTCAAAATCGTCAAATCCACCACTTACCTTTCGGTATACTTCAAAGCTGGGTGCTCCGTTTACAATGGATGAATGAAACCGAAGTTCGGGATAGCCCTCACCCGGATCGACATCAAAGCTCCGCATCGCCGTGAAATCAATCGTGTCTAGCCGGTGGACAACAGAACCGTTGTACCGATCACCGTCTTCGTTTTCGATAATATAATCATAGCTTTTACCCAACGCTACTGACGTATCGAGAAATGCTAGCCCAACGTACAATTTGAGGTGGGGAGCCGGCGCCGTCACAAACTCGATCTGCGTCTCCGGATTATGCCAGTAGCTCCAAAGCATATTGACCGTGGAATCCGAGAGTGGTGAGGATTCGGGCATATAGAACAGCAGATCATTGATCCGCTTACCCAGTTCCTTGGCCGAGCGAACCGGATCGTGCTGCAAGACCGGTTGGTATTCAGCTTGCTGATTTTCCTTCCGTAGTACGACATAGCTTTTGTTGCCAAAGTCAATATTGTTCAGGTCAGCGTAGATGCCATTCGGCGTGCTAACCATGTTGATAGCGGTGACCTGCTCTTGCCCGGACAAGCTATTTGTATAAAGCAAAATAACACTAAAAAAATAAACTATATTTTTCATCTGTATAAATTTAATAATCAAAAGCATCACTATTACTACAGCTTCCGGATCCTTTGGTAAATTCGAAATCAACTCCTTTGGTACACCCACCACCGACACACAAGGTCAATAGTCCCATGACATCCATATCAAAGCCTTTCGAAAAAAGTGTACAATCGAGTTCCGCAGCTACCGCTGCGGAGAAACATCCCTTGGCATCGAGTGAAAAACCGTTGTCGCTACTGTTGGTAAACGTCGCTTTTACACCCACTTCGGCACGGACATCACCACTTATGCTACAGCCGATGCTGGTAACTTTAGCATAAGCATGGGCAAACAACATGGCACCTACGGATATCTGTTGGTGTCGGGCCGCAAAATTCCCGTAGATACGGGCATCAAGCCCTACAGATGCGCCTACTTCCACATTAGGGATACCCAATGCAAAGGCCGCAAAATCCCCTGCACCAAACTTAATTTTAAACTCCGGGAGAAAATCCCGTCTACCGGTGATTAAGAAGCCTCTTAACCCGTTCGTATGGAACGTCGACGGCAATTTCTTAACATACGATCTGCTGGTCATCTGCTGTTCGATCTGTGGCGTCAACTCAGGATAGTAACCTATGCCGATCCCTACATCCACCGGGAATATGATCGGAACCGGGGCTGTTACTTTTGCTCCGGCAAAGAAGTACCAGCCTTTGGGTTCAAACAACATTTCAATCTGTATGTTGTTTAATGTAACTACACCAGCTGTCAATAAGGGCATACTGAGACTTCCCGTAACACGACCGCTCTTGAAGTCAAAGTCGAACTTACTTCCCGAGAATCCACCGTTGCCTCCTGCCAATCCATCGGCAAGGTTGTCAACCGGTAGTTCCTCCATAACGGCTTTCACCGTTTGCATCGCGACTTGCTTTACTTTCTGCTCTGCGGCATCTTTCACATTGATTCCGGTAACGCCTTCGATCAAGCCGTTGAGCTGCATCATACTACCGATTGGATTGCCGTCAATCAGCGAATTGACTACGCCAAGACCTTGACCGGCAAGCCGCATACGTCCCGCCAAGTCAGTTAACAGCTGCGAACCTGATTCCGCCATCACCATCGCCTGACCATAGGTGCTCTGTCCTTGATCCAAAAAGCCGATAATCTCATCACGCATACCCGAGATTGCCGGATCGTTCAAGACCTCATCGACCATGTTGGCCGCAAAGTTCTCGGCTTCGCTCTTAAAATTTCCTAGGAGTATCTCTGTTTGCTTTTTGACTTCGGCAGCGACTCGACCTGTCACTTCATCCGTCACCATACTGACCAGATGGGTGTATATTTTCTGGTCAGATTTTGGCAAGGTGATGACTCCGGCAATACCCAATCCCTGCGCGTTAAACAGCTGGTCGTTTTTGCCCTTGCTGATTGTTCGGAATTCCGTTCCACCATCGCCGATAAAGGAAAAATCCAGATGTGACAGCACCATTCTGTTTTTACCTCCATCTCCGGCATAATAGCTTAACGTCGTGTTGATATTGTCCGGCGCCTTGGGTATGTGTAGGTTGGTGCTACCTGTAAACACCACCCGGTCGGTCGTGCTGAAAAAGGAAACCGGACTGAACGATGCTTGATTGTACAAGGTAATCGGCGCAGCATTCTTTTTGAAACTCGTCAGTTCCTCATCATTACTCAATATAGATACATACGCAAATATAATTTTGTCACTCGATCTGGTCATGCCTTCCAGTCCGCTAACATAAGCCGCTTCGCCGCTTCTGTTCGTTAGTGTAAATTTAAAGTGTCCTTTACCGGCAACCCGACCTACATCCGGATCGTAGATTAATACCGCTTCGGTACCGGACATCATGTTCAATTTTACTTTAGCCGTACCACCCAGATATAATTTATCCCGGAGATCATTGGGATCGGCATCGTGAAATATCAATTCACCGGGGATAATGGAGATTTTCCGTAGTGCGATATCCGCACGCCCGGTGAACAGCGTACTGTTGTTCAAGACGATACCTCCGGAATTTGGCGCCAGATTCCAGGACTTGCTGACAATTTTCCATTTGTCCAGATTGATCGTTACTTCCCCCATTCCGGTAAGCGGTCGGATGCCATCGTGGGTAATCTGTGCCTTGCCGGCTTCCATACGGATCGTGAGGCCACCCTGTATCTTCGGGTTGAGCGTGAGGAAGAGATGTGCTCCTTCTTTATCCATAAAGGATTCCCGATCATCTTTGGTATCACTGACACCGTCAAAACCGAGGTACTTAAACGAGATAGCTTCCCCCCGATCTCTGCTGATGGAATACTTGCCGGAAAGTGCTTCGTTTCCTGTACGGAATACGTCCAAAACCATTTTTTTGGTCAGATCCCTATCGCCGTAGTTCCCCAAGTAGAAGTCCGTCTTTTCGATGGTCATGTAGCTTGTCGGGAAGTTGAACGAATTGTCTACCAGACGAACCTTTCCCTGTATGGTACCGGAACTATCAGACGATAACCGGCTAAGCACGATACCGGATGATTCGCCAATCAATTCGGCATTGTAGTGTTCAAAGGCGCGAATCTGTGTCTTTTGGTTGACAAATGTAATCTGTTCGGTTACAGGTACAGCAATCGGTATATTGTCCGCATTGTGCAGACTTGATTTGCGAACTTTTAGATTGGACACTTTGAGTGCCAATCGTCTGTCAGCCAATGCCCGTAGGGCAAAATTGTCGTTTTCGGTTACCTGGATGACTTCGCCCGAGACCGTGTATTCCTCGCCGTTCTGCTCATATTTTTCCAATCGGAAATCAAAACCGTACAGCTTGCTGATATCGATGTCCGACAACTCGGTGATATCAAAATCTATATTGTCTATGGCATTATTATCCGCAATCGCATGCACTTGCCGTTCAGCCCCCACATAGGTTTTTGCATCCTCGTGATAGCTGACCTTTACGTTGGCGTAAGCTAAATCCATGGTACCTGTACCGCCATCCCAATAGGTATATTTGGGTACCAACAGTTCATATCTACCATTGACATTGGTATAGGCCTGGCTTTCGGAATTGGAGCCCTGCCCGAGATCGAGATACACCAACGCACCTTCGACAGGCGTATCACTGCCGGCAAAGCGTACGCTGCCGGTGATTTTGATGGCCGGCATGACCGTAATGTCGACGACCGTTTCTTGCAAATCATCCTCGCTGTGTACATTGTTTTTGCTGGTCGGTATAAACGGAATGGCATTGAACACCATCATATACATCCCGTTTGCCGTTATTTCTACACCACGGTTTTTGACATAGATATTGAAGTTGCTCTTCGAATTGTTGACAAATTCGAATCGGGCCTCTCCACTGCCATTGGTGTTGACGTATTCTTCCCCTGCTCCCTCGATATATACACTGGCATTTGGCACCGTTCGTCCGTCGCTGGTTTTGACGCGCACCTTAATTTTATGCTTCCGTTTTTGCAGTTTGAAGTCTCCGATAAATGCGCCCGGTCCCGAAGGGTTGACTGCCGCCGTGAGTGTCATATATGCGGGATCGTAAGGCATGATGATGATAGAATCCGGACGGGTGGGCAGGTCTATAATAAATTTTTGCCGACCGATGGCTATGAGTTGGTTGCCGACCATAACGGTCTCATTTAACGCAGTGCTTAGGTTTGGAGTACCTGTTGTACTGAACATATGTTGGTTTACCGGCTGGTTGGTAGCCGCATTGATGATTTGGAGATTTCCGTTTTGGTAACTTGGCGAGTTGAACGCACTTTGTATCACGTACTTGTTGCCTGCGTTCATATCAACCTTAAACACCGTAGAAGTACCTGTTTTACTTTGTCCCTGCGTGGCGGTTGTAGTCTGTAGGCTACCGTATTTCCCGATAGTTATAGCCTTGTCGGGATTCGCTTTGGTATCCACAATGGTATTTTCAAAATTCTGAGCTGCAAATGTGGCGGCATGGCCCGTAAAGACGATTCCTGTATGCGTACTACCACCCTGTTCGGCAAAAGTATCCACCCATTTGCCATTGACTTTCATCTTTACTCTCGCCGTGACCCCCTTATTGGTTTCCGCGTCCATCACGTAGCCGTAGGCATCCATGCCCATTGGTTTCAATGAAAAATCGATCGGTATCTGTTGCCCTGTTAGACCATGGGCAATGACAGGTAGTTTTGCCGTTTGCTTTTCGTATCCTGGGGCTGACAAGATGGAGACATTATTTTCACATCCATAACAAACACGTCCTGTATTAATCACTTCGGGGTTAAAAGACTCCAATCTCTTTGCCAATGATTCAAAGCTATAATACCCATGTTCGTCCGTAGTTGCCCAATCTTCGAGCAGAAAATTTTCTCGTTGATTTTGATAGGTCTTGCCGTTGACCATGACTTGTGCCTTTACCTGCACGCCTTTTATACCCAAGGTAGTACTATTGTCAATCACCCTTCCCCGGATAATAGTTGGCTTAGGTACAAGCCTTAAGGAAAAGTTAAGTGTTTCATTCGGGTCAAATTCATGGTTAAATACAATTTCCTGATCACTTATCTGATAGCCAAACGGGGGGAGAATAGCTTTCTTTTCGTTCTCTAATGCCATATTCATGGGATGAGAACGGTGATCCACCTTGTGAATCAGTCCTTCGAATGCCACGATGTCTGTCCTTCCCTTGTTGTCGGCATGGAAAACATAGCTATCCTTATAACCAGGTTTATTGGCGGGGAGCGTCACCACATTTTCAAAAAGAACATAGCTATTGTTGGATGTCTCGGTACTGTATACCATGTCCCTGACTTTCGTATAACTATACAGCGCGGACAGCGCATTGTTGGTTATATTTTCTACCATTCCATTATGGATCGCCATACCTGTAAATGTCGCATTGACATTAGGAGTGTACACGGCTGTGATTGCAGCGATATTGTTCTTTCCGGTCGAGGCTTGGCTCTTGGTGCCTATCGGCTTGTTCAGCTCACGATCACCCGATAGGTTTGGTCCTTTGATGCAAGGGACTGACAGACTTGCGAATTGACCCGCGTTTGTCCAAGGAGCAGGGTCGGACGTGGTCACGCCTTGCACAAAGGTAACACCGCTATTCGGCAATCCCGAATGGGGACTGACGCCACTTTGATTGAGATCTAGGCCAGGAATGGTTGGTAACGCGGCCTTTGCTTTGGCATCTATATCCCGATAGAGGGCAACGGGCACATGAGGAAACGCCGTTGCGCTTGTCGGATTGACGGCTTTATCCACCTTAGACACATTGACCCTTAGGTTGTACGTCCGGACAAAAGATACAAGCGTACCCATGTCTTTGCTTTCCCACGGCTGTAAGATCACATTCTCATCGAGCGCGCAGTAATACGGCTCATCCGGAACGATGCGGTAAACCCGTCGGAATGTGACATCACTAGCGCCATACAAATCTCCGCTCATGTCATTTGTGAGCACGCCACTTTCATACGTTCCGTTTAGATCACTGTTTGGGAAATCAAATTCAAAATTACCCTGCGCATCGGTCGTAACCGTTTGCAGCACTTTACCATTATCTGCTACGTCCTTACCATTAATAAATACCGTGTTGCCCGTTGCGAGTTTGGCAGGTGTTCCATTAAGGTTGACCATAGCGGATAATGTATAGAAATTGGTTGCACCGGCCGCAACATGCGTCGTCATGTTATTGTTTGTATTAGACGTATTTTGTTTCTGGTATTCATAGAAGACCATCAGCTTGACTTTCATATTCGCATAAGGCTGATCGGGTACGCCTTTCATATTCTTAAAGGCGTAGTTAAGCTTTCCGGTTACCTTAGTTCGCGGTGGCGTGTGTAGTTCCTTTTTCAAGGTCAGGTAAGCTATTTCGGGCTGATCACGATACCCATAGTTCGTCCACTTGCTGGTGGTATAATTGCTGGGAGTCTCTGGGCGCCCGTACAGCGATCCTAGGGCGGATTTGGTCGGGATGCTGTTCAATCCTCCCGTGTTGAGCGTCTGTACAGCTTTTGGGCTTTTGTTACCGCTTTCTACCGCTCCCTGGATCAGCTTATTCATATCGAAGGAGACTTCGGGTGCTTTTTGAATACCTGATAGCGTGCTGAGGTTGTTTGTACCCGTCTTTGCACCAGTACCAGTCGTATTGGTATCACCGATTTTGCTTACCGCATTGACGACTGTCGAAAAGTCCATTTCCCGGGCCACGATACTACCATCGACCAATTCTATTTTGTATTGATAAGCATCGGCGGGAAGGTTCTTAAATAGATTATTAAAAACGATCCTTGTCTCTTCAGCAGATTTTTTGTTGGTCAGCTCCGGTGTGGTGCGCTCCGCAATCAGTACCTTGTCGTCAGACAGTGCCGATAGCAGGGTCGATTCATTGGTATTATCACCCTCATAAAGCGGTATACCGTAGGTTTTGTCTTCTTTGAACCGGCGTTCACGATAAAGACGTATTTTGGCACCGGACACATAATCTCCTTCAAGACCATTGAATACTTCCCGCACATTAATGGACAGCGAGTAGCTATTGGCATCGATCATGACATCATCCAAATCCCTGACCGCTCCGGGTTGAATCTGCAGGTATTCCTGACTTTGGAGAAAGTGAGGATTATTGACCTTTACTTTATAGTAAACCCCTAATTGTCCTTTCAGCTTTCCAATCTCTTGGTTTTGCCTCATCATCAGGCCGTGCATGACTTGATTCCTTCCGAGGTTGACATTTTCTTCCCATTTCTCCGTGGGGATAACCCCTGCGCTGTCAAGAGACGACATATAAATTTTGAGCTCAAAATTACCATCTGCATCCGTCATAACAGATTCGCCGTTCATCATATCCTCTCTTTGCAATGCCTGGGTCACCACCATCGAAGGATCGGCAATGCTGCTGATACCGTATTCATCGGTATGGGCAATCCCGTAGACTTTGGATAGGTATACTTCTTGGTTGGCTATCGGATAGGTTGCACCTAATGGGTCTCCTTTGAATCGATACACCAACCTTCCGCGGATGGTCGTCTCTTGCTTGCCGGCGGTATCCAGATGTGCCAATTCAGCACCATATCTAAAATCAACCGGACGACTTTGCCCTTCATCGACAAACATAGCCGACCCATCGGGTGACGTAGCGGTAACTTGCACACGATAGCGCCTCCCTTTTGTCAGTGCAGGCATCGTTACCGGATCGTACGTAAGCTGTTGCGCATTGGCGACCGTGGAAGTTATCAACGGCTGCGCCGATATAGCTTGCCCCGCGGAATCTGCCATTTCGAACAGTCGGACAGTGTACCGGGTGTTAGGTGGGGTTTCAAAATCTGCATTCCAATCGAACCGGAGCTGTTGGGCACCGGTAAATTCACTGTTGTGGCTCGGATTCATAATAACCGGTGCTTTGATGGGATCGCCATAGGTAAAGGCAATAGCCTCACTCATCCCCTTGTTCCGGAAAAATGACATACCACTGGGATCAACAGCCTGCACAGTCATAGCATATTGGCGACCACGAATCAGCGGTGGATGTGCCGGTCCGTATAGCAGGCTATTGCCATTGACCGTTTCTTCGTAAATCGGTGGCGTGGACTGGATAGCATCGTTGGGATCTCTCGGCACAACCATTTCCACAATTTTCACCTTGTATTGGATGTGAGGCGAAGAGCCCGGAGGAGTAGCCCAGGTAATAGGCATGGCTTGCACTCCCCTCGTGCTGACCGTCTGCTGATGCATCGGCATCAGAATGCGCGGCGGTTCCAGATCGGAGATCCTGAACATAGTACAGCCAATCGGTTCATTGGGGCTCACGGGCTGCATGGTCTGGTAATCCAACGCCCGGATACAAAGCGTGTAATTACCCTCCAATAGCCCCAGTCCACGCGTCATATCTGATCGGCTGATACCGGTATATTCGATGGTGTTGACATCAAAAAGAAAGGCGATATCGCTTCCGTTCAAGCTCGCCGTTTGATTAGGGCCCAGTACGATCGGATTGGGGCTACGGTAACCCGGTTTGACCCAAGCCGAGATACCGTTGTCACCGGTGATCTTCGCCGTCAGTTGTATATGCAGCTGTTGTGTGGTTGTGTTGGTCAACGTCACTAACATGAGCTC
This sequence comes from Sphingobacterium micropteri, assembly GCF_014692515.1. Lineage (GTDB taxonomy): Bacteria > Bacteroidota > Bacteroidia > Sphingobacteriales > Sphingobacteriaceae > Sphingobacterium > Sphingobacterium micropteri. Next base: position 82,334 of record NZ_JACOIK010000009.1, read on the forward strand.
GGGACGAGACACGTAATCTGCAATCCTGCTCTGATATGGCGGGAGTACGTGCGTCGTAATCTGTACTTGTGCCAACAATGCTTCAGCCCACAATAACATAGGGGCGAGCATCACGAATATCTTGTATATGCTGTGTGCTTTCATAGTCCAAAATTGAATTGGTAAGCTAGTTCTCCGCGGGTTTCCGAAAAAGAGGGACTTCCTCCGGTGATGGCGCTTCCGGGATTGTTCTTGGTGAAATACATCATCGCACGCAGTGATTGCCATTTATTGATCGTGTATCCGATATTGGCTGACCCGTTGAAGATCAAGCTTTTGTTTCCTTGGCTTTTCCCCTGCATGATGCTGCTATTTATCCCCGTGGTCAACTTGTTGTTTGCAAAGGCGTAATTTGTGCCAAGGGTAATTCCTCGATAGCTGTTGGTCATCGCTTCACTGTTGAGATTCGTGTAGCTGAGTGAAGAGCTGAGCGAGAGTCTCTTTTGCGGGAATGAAATAGTATAGTTGAGCAGGTATTGACTGGTTGTAATGTCCCTACTCGGAACATCCGGGTTGTTGTCAAAGTAGCTGTTGTAATCGTTCATGCTGCTGATATTAGCCGAGAGCAGCAAGATCTGTATCTTGTCTGTCTGCTGTATGGTATAGCGTGGCATGATGCCGATCGTCCGGGTTGTCTGTACAATTTTGAGCGAATCGGCAAAGCGCAGCGTATTCGGACGTTGGTTGTTAGAGAAATTATTGAAATTGATATCTAGTCCCAGCTGTGGCGTTAGTTCGCTCGATAGTAATCCAGATGCTATCACCCTACGGGAAGTGGCTTCTTTCTGTAGGCGGACATTATCTTGTTCCAGACCGAAGCTCACATTAGCCCGAAACTTTCCACTCGGGTGATTATACGAGGGGTTGATGGTCAGGTTTTCGATATCATTATTGAAAAAATAAGCACCCATGGAAGTGAATCCCGGTTCGATGCGCCGGTAATTGGTCTTGATGGCGTAGTTTTTACCTTGATAGCCGACTCCCGCATGGAATGCCAGAAACCATTCGGAACTACCATTGATATCGAGCAGTCCAGCGAGATTGCGTAAGGTCTTGTCGGGAATGGAATCCAGTGTCAATGTCGAATTGAGGTCGCGGGTCAGTAGACTAATCGCCCCATCGCTTTCCACAAAAAACCGCTTAAACAACGTGAATTTTGTCGTATAAGCCACTACAGAGTTGGCTGCAGGTTTGATCTGGTTTTCAAAGACAGCCAAATCTCCCGGCATGCTCGTGCTATCGTCCCGGGCGTGCAGAAAGCTGAGGTCGATGTAGTTGGCTGCGGATCCATAACCTATTTTTGCGGCTAAGCCTTTTCGGCTGAAGGAATAGGGGACTAAAGACATAGAAGTCGTATCGATCACGGTAGCGCGATTGAGCCGACCATACATCATACCGATACGTAATTTCCCTGGATTGATCTCGAATCCACCCCCCAGAATGGTATGTCCGGCCAAGGTATAGGGCGAAAAGGTTACGTTGCGATACCCCGCGTGCAGGGTCACCCACTTATAGGTGGGGCTTAGTCCATATTGGTTAAAAGGTTGCTGGAAATTGCGCTCCTGCTTGCTGAAAGTGAAGCTCGTCGGGATCGTCCAGCCATATATCGACAGTGTAGGCGATCCACTCAGCACATAATTGTACGGATCCATCCGGTTGGGAATCCCACTAGCATTATAGTACAATCCCCTTAAGCTGACATTCCCGCTAAAAGCAATAGGTTTTTGCTGCGCAATGTGGGTAAAGTCCTGGGCTACGAGGAGCCCGGGACTTACCGCTAACCAAACAAAAAATATTCCTATATGAACTAATCTCTTCATAACAAATTGGTTAACTAGGTCATTCATTTTTTTAATCAGGAATATGGAACATCGTCTTCACTTGATTAAAATCACGGAGATCTACGTTTTTACTGGCCAAAACACTTCCCGGAATCAGGACATAACGGACGGCATGATACCCATCAATAACTAACGTACCGTGATAATAAATAAAGATATTTCCCGGTTGAACAAAATACCAAACGGATGCACCACTTACCTCTCCGCCAAGTTGTTCCACGTAGTCAACTTTACCGTTATTATATCTCCTGTAGACCAAAATCTGTCCACGATCCATAATGGCTTGGGTAAGTTGTGGTGCAGCAATCCCATAACCTTGCTGTATATAGGTATCAATCACATACCAATTACTGTATATTACATTAGCTGTACCAGGTTCACCATCCTTGCCAGGAGGTCCCTCCGGACCTTGCGGACCTCGGAGGTTCATGACCGGACTACCCCATCCGGATGCAGTCTTGGGGCCGTAGAGATTGGCCGTGCCGGTATGGATATAATAGTCTCCGACAGCGCCGATGCTTGTGGTAGGTGTGGAAGCTCCACTCCATATCTTCGATCCGGGCGTACCGGCGGGACCTTGTGGACCAGTGGCCCCATTTAGATTGGTGGGTGTACCCCAGCTTGAAGCTGTTTTTGGACCGTAAAAATCGGACGTGGTCGTGCGGAAATAAAAATCGCCAACAACGCCTAATGAAGTTGCCGGAACCGTTGTTCCACTGTATATTCTAGAACCATCCTCGCCTTTTACGCCTTTGAGATTAATAGGTGTTCCCCAGCTTGTGGCCGTCTTGGGTCCGTAGAAATCACCGGTTGTGGTGCGGAAGTAAAAGTCGCCGACAGCGCCTGTTCCTGTCGTAGGAACAGCTGTGCCGCTCAGAATCTTGGAACCGGCTGCTCCGGCTGGACCTTGTGGTCCCTGTGGTCCCGGTGCACCGGTAGCTCCACGCAGGTTCGTAGCTGTTCCCCATCCGGCATCGGATTTAGGTCCGTAGAAATCGCTGTTGCTGGTACGGAAATAAAAATCGCCGATGTCTCCGATGTCAGCGGTAGGTGCTGCACTACCGGTGTAGATACGTGTGCCGTCCTCGCCGTCTACACCATGCACACCGTCTTCACCACGAGGGCCTACATCGCCCTCTTTGGTGCAAGAGACCGTAAATCCGATGCATAGGATTATAAGTCCTGTGATAAATATTCTACTATGTCTTTTCATTATATTATAGGATTATATTGTTATTTCTGAAATTCCTTTATAGCTTGATCAACAGCCAGGGGATCTTTAAAGTCAACACCTCTTCTGGTCATACCAACATAAAAGTTGGACGGAATAATCATAAATCGGTATCTAATCAAACTCGAGAGCGGTATTATAGCTCCTCCGTCATAAGCCAAACGCGTAATTACTATTTCACGCGCTTTAAGCTTATACGATATCGTGCTTATTCTTCCTAATGGCCTACTGGTGTAAGGCAGAGGGAACACGCCTCCTCCATAATCCAAATAAACCAAAACAACAGCGCTTGATTCCACCGAAGGAGTAATGTGTGGCGAATAGATGTGTGCGATGTGCATCGTTGTATTATCCATAATACTGTCTTTAAAACGGACAGCATATTGCCATCCTGAATACATCACTCTCGCTTCTGCCTTCAGATTTGTTCCGATTCCCCACCCGGCGGCCGATTTTGGACCATAAAGTATCATTTGGGATGTATTAAAATAGAAATCTCCAACAGATCCCAAATTTGCAGCTGGAATGGCTATACCTGATAAAAATTGAGAGCCGTTTTTACCATTGGTTCCATTTTTTCCATCCGCTCCTTTTATTTTTGTAGGCGTTCCCCATCCGGCAGCAACCTTAGGGCCATATAAATCACCGGTGCTCGTGCGAAAATAATAATCGCCCAATTTTCCTAGAGAGGCAGCCGGCACGTTAGTACCACTAAGAATAGAGGAACCATCCGCTCCTTTAATACCTTGTTCACCCTGTGATCCTCCCGGGCCCTCTGGCCCGATATCGCCTTTTTTGCAAGAAGTAACTATAAATAGCATACAGGCCATCCCGACGAATAGTAATTTGCTGATGTTTATGTTAAACGTTTTCATAATTGATGTTTTTGATTATCCGAATATTATCTATATCCATTATCTTTCTACTAAATTAAATTTCACCGTATCCCGATACTATAGTCTATAGATAAACGACATTTTTAATAGACGAACGACATCTTTTTAATTATAAACACTATATTTATCCACCTGTAAACCTTATCTTTATACGGAATAATTGTTATGAAGCCCTTCAATTGTATAGTTGTAGATGATGATGAGATAGATCGTCTGATGATCGTTTCCTTTGTAAAGCGATATGGGCAATTATGCCTTGTAGGCGTATTCGAAAATGCGGAAGAAGCTTTGTCTAATGTTGATTTCAACCAAATAGATGTTGTTTTTCTAGATATTGATATGAATGGAATGGACGGAATTTCGTTTCGCAGGATAATCCAGGAGGTTCCAGTTTGTATTTTCGTTACCTCACATCCTGAATATGCCGTGGACAGCTTTTCGGTAGACACCTTGGATTTTATAATAAAACCTATCTCATTACAGCGATTTGATGAAAGTATAGTGCGGTTACAAACCTTTTTAAGTATCCAACAGAAAGCACACCTATACGAAAATATGCTTGGAACCGATCATGTCTTTATACGCGAAGGACACCGAGAGACCAAAGTTGCTCTGCACGATGTGTTGTATCTGGAGGGACTGAAAGATTACACCCTTCTGGTAACCGAAGACAAGAAACATTGCGTATTGTCTAGTATAGGCAATCTATTAAAAGAACTGCATTTCAATCATTTTGTGCGCATCCATCGAAGCTTTGCCGTCAGAAAGGACCTTATTAAATCGGTTTCTGCCAAAGAGGTATTGTTGGCCAACGACATCAATATCCCGATAGGTCGGAGTTTTAAGGATAATATCAAATCATTGTTGATTACTGTATTATTTTTTCTCTCTTTCAGTTGTCTTTACGCACAAAAGCAGGGACAGGAGCGGATTGATTCGCTTCTTTTGGAACTGGAAAAAGTAAACGTCGATACGGCAAAAGTTCGTCTACGCAATGAGCTTTTTGTAGCTTACAGGACGATGTCAAATCTTGATTTAGCCTATCAACATGCCCAAGAAGCTGGGGTAATCGCTGAAAGAGCAGGTTATAAAGAGGGAATGGCGGCATCCCACAACAACATAGCCATTGTTTACGCCTTGCGCGGGGATTTTGACAAGGCTGTAGAGCACTTTAATAACGCGTTGAAGATCCGGGAAGAAATGGGCGATCATATACAAGCCGCAAAGCTGGCATTAAATATCGGCATGACCCAAGGTCGTCGTGGAAAATACCCGGACGCATTGCGCAATTTTCTGTTTGCCAAAAACATTTTTGAAAAACAAAGAGATTCCTATTTATTGGCACACGCCTACTTAAACATTGGTAACATTTATTATTTCACACAGGAGTACAGCAAAGCTGAAGAAAATTTTCTGAAAGCCATCGATTATTTCCAGATCACCGGAAGCCCGCGGGATTTAGCTCCTGTGTATGCTAATCTGGCCCCGGTTTACAGTGATTTAAAGGAATACCCTAAATCCTTGGATTATTACCGAAAAGCCTTTGATATTGCCGACAGTCTTAATCTTGTCTCACTAAAAATATTGGTGGTTGACAACATGGGGTTGATCTATGAGCACCGGGGAGAATACGACAAAGCGCTCCGTAATTATAATGAGGTCTTGACCCTAACCGAAAACAGCGGGGATCCATTACGGATAGGATTGACACAGTTCAAATTGGGTAGGCTCTATAATAAGCTAAATCAACCGCAGGAGGCAATACCTAATTTAGAAAAATCGCTGGAAACGGCAAAAAGAGCCGAAGATCTCAAAAATATCAGGGAAAACTATGAATCGCTGTCTGAAGCATATTCATTGATAGGCAATCATAAAATGGCTTTTGAAAATTATAAACTTTATACCAAATATAAAGACAGCCTATTCAACGAGGAAAACACCAAAGAACTTACCCGTCTAGAAGTCCAGTATGAAGCGGATAAGCAACAAGACTCGTTGCGCTTTGCAGCCGAACAGGAGCAATTAGCTCTCCAAAAGGAAATGCAATTAGTGGCACTACACCACGAATACGAACGGAAACAGGCAGCAGCAAAGAACGAAGAAGAACGGCGCCAGCTGATGATCGAAGAGGAAATAAAACGGCAACAAATCGAGAACGAGCACGTTATAGCCCAGGCAGAAAGCAAGCGCAAAGAAGCCGAAATGTTAGCCGACCAACAGAAAAAGGACGCCGAGGCACTGGTAAATATTGAAAGAGAAAAAGGTTTTCGCAATGTTTCACTTGCCGGGCTTGCCCTAATCGCGGGAATAGGGGGGCTGTTGTTCTATCAGAATCGATCCCGCAAGAAACACAACGAAAAACTCCGTGTATTGAATACCGAACTCAAACAAGCCAACCGCATCAAAACCCGATTTTTCAGTATATTGAACCACGACCTCCGTAGTCCGGTGGCCAATCTCATCCACTTCTTACACTTACAAAACGAAAACCCTGAACTGCTGGACAAAGAAACAAAAGAACGTTTGCAAGGCAAGACCATATCGGGAGCAGAGAACCTGCTCTCTTCGATGGAAGATCTATTGCTATGGAGCAAAGGACAAATGGAAAACTTTAAACCCGAACCAAAAAAAATCCAAATACAACAACTGTTCGAGGATAACAAAAAAGTTTTTTCTGGGTATCAAAATATCCACTTTGGATATCATAACCCGGATAACCTGGAAGTATTTACCGACCTGAATTATCTAAAGACCATCGTCAGAAACCTGACCAGCAACGCCATAAACGTATTTACAACGACAGAAAACCCTACTATAATATGGGAAGCCCGGCAGGAAAATGGACGGGTACTACTCTCCGTGACGGATAATGGTCCTGGTGCGGACAGCAAAAAATTCCGCGCCTTGTACGATGAAAAAGAAGTTGTCGGTATAAAAACCGGGTTGGGTTTACACCTCATACGAGACCTTGCCAAGGCGATTGGTTGTGTCATCGAAGTGGAATCCACGATTGGTAACGGAACAACCATACGGTTGCTGTTTTAATTCTACGCGTTCCCCAATTCCACGATACGGTCAAATTCTTCTGCTTTCAGTGGCATCACCGACAGCCGCCCCTGACGTACCAATGCAATATCTTGCAAGAGTGGGTCTGCTTTTACCATTTCTAACGTTACCGGTGTTTTGAATGTCTCGACAGGCGCTAAATCTACTACTACCCAACGTTCATCGTCCGTCGTGGGGTCTTGATAGAATTCTTTAATAACCTTAGCGATGCCCACGACTTCCTTGCCTTCGTTACTATGATAGAACAACACCAGATCACCCTTTTTCATTGCTTTGAGATTGTTCCGTGCTTGATAATTGCGCACACCATCCCAAAACGTTTCTCCGTCTTTATTGAATTGCTCCCAGCTATATTTAAATGGTTCAGATTTTACCAAGAAATAGTTCATTTTTCCTCCTCCAATACTTCCATTTTTTCCGCAAAATGTGCGCAGTAATCCCGCAAATCACCAATGACCTTATCCGCCATAGGATCGCCACCCGATGCCCGTAGAAAAGAATCGCCTAAGGTCTGAAGCGTTTCATAAAAGAACCGTTTCATTTCATCGTAAGGCATATCCTTTGTCCAAAGGTCGATACGCATAGAATTCTTATATTGCGCGTCCCATAGCGCTAAGAACATCGCCTTTGACGGCATTTCTTCGGAAGTTTCCCCGTCCGTCGACGACCAATCGATACGCTCCGGAATGTTTTGTTCGTCTAACGTGACGTTTAGTTTTATTTCTGCTTGTTTCATGTATTCAAATTAAATTTACATCACCCGAATAGCGACCATCAATATCCCAACGACTACTACAAACGCGATCTGGGCATACCACAATTTTTTCAAATCTTTAAAAATCATACGAAATCCCAAATCTACCAGCGACAAAATTACACATAGTGTAATTAACCAGCCCCATGAGAATGTCATTTCGCTGTCCAAATTCATTTCTGAAATAACCCAGACCAGCACACAGGCCAATGTGATATTTAATGGTGTAAGCTTCACTAATCGTTACTTTTTTCGGAATTTAGTTGATTTCCCTTTAGAACTTGATGCTTTTCCTCTTGATGGCTTTTTTGCGCCAAAATTACCTTTCGGTGCGTGTTTCTTCTCATGGAAAGCGCCTTTAAAATCCGGGTCTTCTTTTCTTTTCTGATTGTCTATTTCACGTGCAATATCTTGTCCCTCCTTAAACTCCGTTTTTTCGACAAACACCTCTTCGGGAATAGCATATACGGGTATTCTCTGTCGGATAAGCTTCTCAATTTTATGGACATAATATTTTTCCGCCGGGTTACAAAATGTAATCGCATCACCGTTATTAAATGCCCGCCCTGTTCGACCAATCCGATGCACGTAATCTTCGATAACAATAGGCACATCAAAATTGAACACATGACTCACATTAGAAACATCCAAACCACGTGCAGCGACATCTGTAGCTACCAAAATACGTATATTCCCTTCCTTAAAGGCATTGATCGAGTTTATACGCGTGTTCTGCCCCTTATTAGCATGAATAACCCGCACTTGCTCCGCTCCGTATTTTCGTTCCAGATAATGGAAAACATTATCCGCAACCGTTTTTGTTTTACAGAAAACAATAATCCGATGAAACGATTCATCATCTTTTAAAAGATGTTGTAGGAGATTGAGTTTAGTCTTTAGATTGGGTACTTCATAAAGTGTCTGGGTCACCGTCTGCGCAGGGGTTGCCTGTTCTGTTACTTCTACGATCGTCGGAAAGGCGAGAAAGTCCCCTGCTATCTTACGTACCAGTTCACTCATCGTAGCAGAGAAAAGAAGATTCTGTCGTTTTCGGGGTACAACTTCTAATATCCGATGTATTTTACCGATAAAGCCCATATCCATCATTTTATCGGCTTCGTCCATCACGAGGAATTTCAACGATTTGGTGTTAATATCGCCCTCCAAATACAGGTCGAGAAAACGTCCCGGGGTCGCCACAATAATATCACATCCTTTTGCTAATTGCTCCTTTTGCGTCTTGGGCCCTAGACCACCATATAACAACACGGTACGCAAATCGAGATAAGTGGAAAACAAACGGATATGTTCTTCTATTTGCATGGCCAGCTCGCGCGTGGGTGATAATATCAAAGCACGGGGGTCATTCCCCTGCGCATATTTCAATTTCATAAGCATCGGCAATACGAAAGCGGCTGTTTTTCCCGTACCTGTTTGTGCAATCCCCATCACATCCTGCCCCGCAAGAATAGGTGTGATTGCTTTTTGTTGAATTTCCGTAGGGACCGTGTAGCCCGCTTCTGTAATCGCATTTTGCAATTGTTTATTGAGCTCGAAATCTTCAAATGATGCCATTGAACAAAGATAAGGAAAAGCACTATTATTTTGATTTAATACGGAATTAAATCAAATTTGCATATCAAAATTGGTTGAATATGAAGAAAATTTGGATTTTTATACTCCTTACCACAGTGAGTATGACCACTTTCGCCGATGAGGGGATGTGGTTTTTAATGCATTTAAAACGCTTGAATGAAGCGGACATGCAGAAAAAAGGGCTGAAATTGACAGCCGAGGAAATTTACAGCATTAATAATTCCTCTCTTAAAGATGCTATCGTACAGTTTGCTGGTGGGTGTACGGCAGAGATTGTTTCGGGGAAAGGATTGGTGTTCACGAATCATCACTGCGGTTATGGTGCCATTGCCGAGCTTTCCTCACCCGAAAACGACTATTTAACAAATGGATTCTGGGCAAAGTCGTTGGAAGAAGAGCTAAAGCCCAAATCATTATCTGTTCGTTTTTTTGTAAGAATGGACAATGTCTCCGAGCGCATAATCAGTTTGGTAAACGATAATATGAGCGAAAAAGAGCGGGAACAAATCGTAAACCAAGAGATTGCTAAAATCGAACAGGAGCATAGCGAAAACGGCAAATACATTGTTTCGGTAAAATCATTTTACAACGGAAACGAATATTACTATTTCGTTTATCAAGATTACACCGATGTACGCTTAGTAGGAACTCCCCCCAATAGCATCGGAAAATTCGGCGGTGATACCGACAACTGGGAATGGCCTAGACATACCGGCGACTTCTCCGTTTTCCGCGTATATGCAGACAAAGATGGTAACCCGGCTCCTTACTCGAAGGATAATGTTCCGTTAACCCCTAAGCACTTCTTACCGATCAGTATTAAAGGCTTTCAAGAGGGGGATTTCTCGATGATTTTAGGTTATCCCGGACGTACAAACCGCTGGATGCCTGCTGCTGGCATTGATCAAAATGTGGATTATGCGTACCCAGCATGGGTAGAGGCCTCTAAAGTAGGGATGGACGCCATGAAGAAGCATATGGACAACGACCAAGCGGTAAAATTAAATTATGCATCTACCTATTCCGGTGTTGCTAATTATTGGAAGAACCGTCAAGGAATGATCGACGCGCTGACGAAACACCGCACGGCTGCAACGAAGCGCAAGCAAGAAAAGAAATTTCAAAAATGGGCAAATAAAAAGAATAATCGAGCAAAATACGCGGATGTACTTTCTGATATCAACGCCTATTATGCTGCAACGAATGAAAAGGCAAGACACGACAACTATCTTATCGGCATGCTTCGTTCTTCGACATTTGCCCCACTGCCATACAGCTTGGGAAATGCATTAAAACAATATGCCGCTGCTGACGAGAAAGATCGCGCAAATAGACGTCCAGGCCTGGAAAACGGCATTGCGGAGACATTTGAGGATGTCTATCTCCCATTGGAAATTGACGTCCTATCGGACGAGCTAAACCTATATGCTGCAAAAGCGGGTAATATTGCGCCTTACATACAAGAACTTGCCTCGAAAAATAACGGTAATTTTAAAACAGACATTCAGACAGCTTTCGACCAAAGTATTTTTTCTTCGGTTGATAAATTGCATTCATTTTTGTCCAATCCATCAATAGAAACGATTGATCGCGACCCACTCTATTTGATTTCCACTTCTTTGATGGATAAATATCGCGAAAGAACACCAGAAACCGAAGCTTTGGATGACACGTTCCAGTCGGCTTACCGTAAATACATTGCGGGTACGTTGGAGGCCAATCCCAAAGGAAAGTATTATCCAGATGCGAATTCTACCTTACGGTTGACCTATGGAACCATCCGCGCTTTACCCAAAGATCCACGTAATGATGCAAAAACAAACAACTATACAACGTTAAAAGGTACGATCGCGAAATATCAACCTGGCGACGAGGAATTTGATTTGCCGCAACGTCTAATGGATTTGTATGAAGCGAAAGATTACGGCCGTTATGCCGATAGAGCCGGACATATGTCGGTGAATTTCCTAAGCGATCAGGATATTACTGGTGGTAACTCGGGGTCTCCGGTATTAAATGGAAACGGCGAACTGATTGGATTGGCTTTTGATGGAAATATAGAAGCTATGGCGGGCGACGTGATTTTTGATCCTGTTTTACAGCGTACCATATCGGTCGACATCCGTTATGTATTATTTATCATCGATAAATTTGCAGGGGCGCAAAATATCATTGATGAGCTAAAAATTGTCGAATAATAGCGTCAAACGAAATTTATTTTTCAATTTTAATACAAAAATTGCACTTTAAAACGTTGTTTTTGTATATTTAGCTTGTATTTATAATCAGCTTAAAATATAATATTCATAAAAACTAAATTTATTTTTAAAAAAATGGAAAACTACAACAAATTAAAAGACTTAGTAGCATCAATCGAAGCTGATGCAGACAAGTTCTTCAACAATGGTAATTCTGCAGCAGGAACACGTGTACGTAAAGGTTTACAAGAAATCAAAACCTTAGCTCAGGAACTTCGTAACGAAGTGACGGCGAAGAAAAATTCCGAGAAATAGTCTTTTGACTTTTCGCTTATAAAAAGCCCGATTGTGTGTACAATCGGGCTTTTTTTCATCATATTCGTTTCTCCTATAGAAACATGGCTGCGAACAGCAGATTAAGCTGTTGATCGCTCATCCAGCGACCTAAAATGTCTTTTAGCCTGCCACGCGCTTCTTGGCGTGTCATCGGGTCATCTCTTTTTCGACCTGCCACAGTTTTTATAGCTGGGGAGCCAAATTTTACATCTGTGGCGTAGATATTGAAATGCTGCTCCGGCACGACCAACCCTAAAATCATTCCAGGTAGCCCATGTACCGTGCCGGGGCCGGCAGACAATGGGATCTGATCGGTATAGAAAGCTACCACATATACAGAATCTAGGGTTACCCCGTTTGCTCTTCGACAATCGTATCCTGCAATATTACGGTACTCATTCGTGATTTTCCATTTTACGTGAAGCAACGAGTCCTGAATGAGTACTGGCGAGCCGCCGATTTCAAAGGTTGATTTGGAAACGGATTTCGAAAGATCTTGATATAGCGTCTGCTGATAATCCAGCAAACCAGATCTTAAAAGATTGGAAACGATAGGATCATATGTTTCTTTTACACTTTCCAAGCTCATTTCTTCTCCCCGGAACGAAACTTTCTTTTTTAATACAGCTGTTTCGGAAACCCTATCCATCAATTCCTGATAATATTTCTGACTGAAATTGTCATCTTTTAGGGTGGAGATATGTCTTTTCAACAGGTTCTTAACATGTACGGTTTTATCGTAAAGAATAGTACCTTCCGTAGGGAAGTAAGCGTGTTGTGCTTTTACTGTTCCTGCGACAAAAACAGTCAGCACAATTACCATCATATAGGTTATCTTTTTCATTATTCTTTTCCTCCTTTCATGGATGTAAAATCCCAGCTGACTTTCAGCATAAAATAGCGTGATATCGTGTTGTACGTATTTTGTGAAATCATACTGCCCGATTGAAATCTTCGGAATCCTTTATTCTGGTTAAAAATATCATTTACGTATACATCCACGGCAAGACTTTCGTCTTTTAAAAATTTCTTTGATATCCCCGGTTTGAACAACAAAAGTTCAAATTTCTCGTTAAGCGCTTTTGTTGGTGCCTCATAATTATAGGTCATATCTCCATAAAAACTTAACTTCCACGGCAATTTCCAAGAATACCACACGTTGGTGCGATAAACAAAACCCGAGCTGTTTAACTCCGGTTGCAAGGAGGTCTCCATCAACCGCCATCCGGGGTAGAAGCCGACATTGAAATCGATATTCTTGGTTGTGTTCTTATATAGATTCACGCCAAAAGAATAATCATAGTTTGTGTTCTCGTTCAACTGTGAATTGATATAATTATAATAATTATTGTAACTTCCGTTTCCCGAAATGCGCGCTTTCAACTGTATTTTTTTGCTGACGTCGAACCCTCCACCTAGCCATATCCGCCCGTTATTTGTGACGTATCCGTCCAAGTTTTCATAAAATAACGTCCGTACACCGTTTTCAATCATTACATTCTGCTGAATGGCATTTCTTGTTTGCCGCCACTCCATATCGACATATAAATTCGTACCCTTCATCATATTGTAATTGCTGTAATACATATTATATCGGTCGTTACGTGCCGGAGTCAGATCCTCATTTCCGACAACAATATTTAAAGGATCCTGATTCTGTCGAAGTGGCTGGATCTGGGAAAGCGAGGGCAGTGTATTCGAATGATTGTAGTGAAAACCGATCCTTTTATTGCTACTTAAATTATAGCGCAATCTTGCAGAAGGATTATACGTAAAAAAGTCACGGCTCGCGTTAAGGTCTTCATAATTATTTTGCTGGAACATATCATCGTTCCTAAAATTATTTGTAAAATTCGCCTCGAATTTTTCCAGTTTGTAATTGAAAGCCACATTCACCGCATTTCTTACCGTATTGAAATTAAAATCACTACTAAATTCTTCATCAAAGTCAGTGTACCCACCATTACCGTCGTTGTTGTAGGAGGTATTAATAGCATGCGTTCTAGACATATTATATTCATACCCAACGGAAGAGTTCAATTTGGAGGTAATCGGTTCCGTATACGTTAAAGAACTAGATATACTGTTTGCTTGGCGGTTCATTTCTTTCTGTTGATCAATAGGGTCCGTCAGCATATTCCCATCTTCATCGTAAGTGTTAAGGGTTGAATTCAAAAAACCTGATCCTTTGTTATCGCTGACATTACCACCAAACCGAAAGGAGGCCGAACGTCCCGTTTTTTTAAACCGTCGCGTAAGATAACCTCGATAGTTAAAATCCGTATTATCGGATATGGAGCTTTCCGTCCGTTCGTTGTCGTTTATCGCCTCGCCATCCTGATTCCATGACTCGGCCCGGGTATAACTATTCGATTCGGATCGACCTTTTGATGCGGATAGATTGAGCGTAAGTGTGGTCAACGAATCTATTTTCAAATCGTATTTCGTATTAAAACGATGTCTGCGCGCATCGGTTTCCCGATTGGATGTACTGGATGTATTCAACTCCTCATTATCCGGCAAACTATTTCTGGATATAGAACTCTCTCCCACCTCATTTTGAATCATGCCGTATTTATAGCTCCCATTTAATTTATGCTTGTTTTCTTTCCAAGCGTCTAGAAAACTGATGCCGGTACTTAGTGCTTGAGGTCTACCCTTACCATCCCAATAATCGAAACCGTCGCCTGATGAGTAAAAATACATGTTGCCGTCGTCCGACATCTCCGTCTCCATAGTCGACATCCCAAATTTCTCCGCTTCCTGCCAATTTAAACTTAGATTACCGTCATTAGCGCCCATCAGGTAAGCTCCAATCTTCTGACTACCGTTAAATTTGTTGAGGGCTAGCTTTCCCAAATAAAAATCATCCGTTCCTCCGGCTCCTTCAACTTTCCCAAACATGCCTTTTTTTGCATCCTCCTTCAATTTTACGTTGATAGTCTGTATACGCTCTCCATCGTCCACGCCGGTCCGCTCGGCTTCTTCTGATTTCTTCTCGTATAGCTGAACTTTGTCCACCATATCCGAACGGATGTTTCGCGTCACGAGTGTCGGATCATCACCAAAAAATTCCTCACCATCTACCAGAACTTTTTCTACCGTTTTTCCCTGTGCGGTTATTTTTCCATCGGCGTCTACCGAAATACCTGGTAGTACCTTTAATAAATCTTCTACTTTCGCATTTTTTTCAACGACAAAACTCGATGCGTCATATTCCGTTGTATCTCCTTTTATCACGACGGGGATTCTACCTGTCACGATAACTTCTTCAAGGAGATGACTTATACTGGTCAATTTGACATCTCCTAAATGCACATCCCCATCGTCCGCTATAGACTTAAAATAATCGCCATATTTAGGGTAGCTCACAATAAGCAAATAGGGAATGGTATCGGGCTTAATCAACTTAAACCCACCATTTTCTCCGGCTCTGGTGTGTGCCACCAGAATAGAGTCTTTGGCTTGCAACAACATAATTGTCGCATTCGTAAGCGAGGTTTGGTCATTCTCATCCAATACCTTACCGGTGATTTCCGTTTGTGCCTGTAAATGATTAAAACATAAGAGAAGGGAGAATACAAAAAGTATGGCAGGTAGTCTTTTCATTAAATTGGTAGCTAAAATTCACAAACTAAAGTTTATGCGAAAATATATATAATTATATCACAATTCATACTTTTTCGAAATCTTTTGCATTTTTTAACATCTGCCGATTACCTCTTCCGTTTCGAAAAAATCGGTAACTTTGTAAAAACACAACATTATGCTGACAGTAAAAGAATATGTCCAATCCAATAAGGATAGATTTTTAGAAGAATTATTTGCATTACTACGATTCCCATCCATAAGTGCCGATTCCAAATACAAAGAAGACATTGTGAAAACGGCTACCTTTGTCGCGGATAAATTGAAAGAGGCCGGCGCGGATAAAGTGGAAGTTTGCCCAACGGCAGGAAACCCAATCGTTTACGGCGAAAAAATTGTAGACCCATCTCTTCCTACAGTTTTGGTATACGGGCATTACGACGTGCAACCTGCTGACCCGTTAGAGCTGTGGGACACCCCACCGTTTGAACCTACTGTCCGCGACGGAAAAATATACGCCAGAGGTGCTGCCGATGACAAGGGACAGTTCTATATGCATGTCAAGGCATTTGAATACATGATGAAAAATAACGCCTTGACCTGTAACATCAAATTTATGATCGAAGGCGAAGAAGAAGTGGGTTCCGCCAATTTAGGAACTTTTGTCAAAGAAAATAAAGCGCGTTTAAAGAATGATGTCATCGTCATTTCCGACACATCGATGATCAGCTTGGAACAACCTTCTTTGGAAACAGGGTTACGAGGGCTTTCTTATGTAGAAGTAGAAGTAACCGGACCGAACCGCGACCTACATTCGGGAGTCTACGGCGGCGCTGTCGCCAACCCGGCAACCGTCCTTGCCCAGCTGATCGCATCTTTGCACGATGAAAATAATCATATTGCCATTCCCGGATTTTATGATGATGTGGTAGAATTAAGTCAAGAAGAAAGGGAAGCATTGAACAAAGCTCCGTTCGACATTGACGAATACAAAGCGGATCTAGGTGTTGAGGAACTCTGGGGAGAAAAGGGCTACACCCCGATTGAACACACAGGGATCCGTCCGACATTAGAAGTAAATGGTATTTGGGGCGGTTATATCGGAGAAGGAGCGAAAACTGTATTGCCCGCTAAAGCTTACGCTAAAATATCCATGCGATTGGTTCCCAATCAAAATTCCGAAAGAATTACCAATCTGTTCAAAAAACATTTTGAAGCCATTGCTCCTGCTTATGTAAAAGTAAAAGTGACACCGCATCACGGAGGTGAACCAGTTGTAACACCGACCGATAGCATAGCTTATCAGGCAGCCGAGAAAGCACTGGAAGAAGCATTCCACAAAAAGCCTATTCCAACCCGGGGCGGAGGTTCCATCCCCATCGTCGCGTTATTTGAAAAAGAACTTCATGTAAAGACCGTATTATTAGGTTTCGGGCTTGACAGTGACAATCTGCATTCACCAAACGAAAAGTACGGTATAGAGAACTATCTGAAAGGTATCGAAACAATTCCATTATTCTTCAAATATTATGCGGAATTAAATAAATAATAGATTATAATTGTAGAGACGCAATATATTGCGTCTCTACCTTTTAAATATGACCAGACCCTTAAGAAAGATACATCTTTATGCCTATTTTGCTGCTGTTCTATTCTTCTTTTCCCTAGGCTATCCGTTTTTATTTTATTATGCCCGAAATCCCCAAAAGAATTATAAAAAATTAGTATCTTTTCGGAGATGGATAAGTTTAGCGGGAATGTATGCCGTTGGCATCCGAATCCACGTAGAATATGAAACACCTATCGACTGGTCCAAAAATTATGTCCTTTGTGCCAACCATACTTCGTTTCTCGACATCACCATTTTAAATTATCTGTGTCAATCCCCTTTTTCCTTTATGGGAAAAATAGAACTTCTAAAAAATCCGGTCACGCGTATATTCTTTCAGACGATCGATATACCTGTCAAAAGGGACAGTAAAATATCAGCCTTTAAAGCCTATAAGAGGGCGCTGGAACTCCTTCAAGAGGGAAAATCATTGGCTATCTTCCCAGAGGGTAGAATTGACGACGATTACCCTCCACTTTTACACCGTTTTAAGTCCGGTGCTTTCCGAATGGCCTCTGAAAATCAAACCCCTATTCTTCCTGTTGTTATTCAAGATGCGTGGCAGATATTATGGGATGATGGGAAAACATACGGGGCAAAACCGGGCGTCATCCATGTTAAAGTACTCGCTCCCATTGCTCCGAATGCGGAAGGCGGTGAGGCCTTCAGTTCGTTGGAAGCTGAGGTCTATTACAAAATGAAGGAAGCATGGAACACCTGTAATAAATAAATTTTGTATCTTATCCCCACTTTAACGCAAAAGGTATGGAAGAGCATTACTTAATTCAGATAGAGGATATAGGAAGAGAATACGTCATCGGAGCAGAAAGGATACATGCGCTAAAGTCTGTATCCCTAAATATAAAAAAGGGAGAATTTGTTGCGCTTATGGGACCATCTGGTTCAGGCAAATCTACCTTGATGAATATTTTGGGCTGCCTCGATACACCGACTAAAGGGCAGTATATCCTGAACAACATTAACGTCTCCGAGATGAGTGAGAACGAACTGGCAGAAGTTCGTAACAAAGAAATTGGTTTTGTTTTTCAAACATTCAACCTTTTGCCAAAAAATTCGGCCTTGGAAAACGTAGCACTCCCCTTAATTTATGCTGGCTACAGTAAAAAAATTCGGGAGGAAAAAGCATTACAGGCACTGGAAAACGTCGGGTTGGGAAATCGTGTAGATCATAAACCCAACGAGCTATCCGGCGGTCAACGACAGCGTGTGGCCGTAGCGCGCGCGCTCATTAATGATCCTTCCATTATTTTAGCAGACGAACCTACTGGAAATCTAGACACAAAAACATCCATTGAAATCATGGGATTGATGGAAGATATACATTCGAGAGGTAATACTATTATATTGGTCACCCACGAAGAAGATATTGCACAACATGCCCATCGAATCGTGCGTATGCGCGACGGATTAATCGAGGATGACTACCCCAATCCCGATATCAAATCTGTACACCCCAGACTTGATGCACTTAAAGAAAAAGGCTCTGATTTTGAAAACATATAATTTTATAAATCTGTAACACAACAGATTACATCAAAACAAATTTAATAACAATCGTCTGACTTGATTTAGTGGATAATAATGTTATTTTTGCGAAAAAAAGGATTTCACTAAAATAGTAGATATATGTATTGGACACTAGAACTTGCTTCACATTTGGAAGACGCACCATGGCCAGCAACTAAGGATGAGTTAATTGACTATGGTATTCGTTCGGGGGCTCCAGTTGAGGTTATTGAAAACCTGCAAGCGCTGGAGGATGATGGAGAGCCTTACGAAAACATCGAGGAGATTTGGCCAGACTATCCAACAAAAGACGATTTCTTCTTTAACGAAGACGAATATTAAAAAAGAGAAGGTATTAATCCTTCTCTTTGAAAAGCTGTCTTATTTCCATAAAGTAAGCTTTTTATGTTAAAAATATTATCAAGTTTTCTTCTCTTCTGTTCCGTCGTACACGTTACAGCACAAACCACTGAAACGTCCACGCAAGATGATATTAAACGTATTAAAGATTTTATAGCGGACGTAGCGGACGAAACACTACGCCCGGACATCATCCTGAGCAGACATGTATTGTTGGAGCAGACAGAAACAGATGAAGAATACGACTATCTGGAAGCTAGTATAGAAGAAATACGCATCAATCTCCAACCCAAAAACCTTGATGAAATAACCTATATTCCTTTCCAAGCATTATCTAGGCGAGAAACTCGTGATATCGACCCCGAGGGAAAACCAACAGCTAAAATGTATTTTTTACATTACCGCAACCGTCAAATGCTCGCCGTTTATATCGCACAGGATAAAATCGCATCGTTTACCCTCGTATCTAAAGGCGATAAAGCACACTTTGTCACGTATTAAAGGAGCCTATAGCATCTTTTCAGATAATTTTCATAATTTTTCTTGCATTTGATTAACAAATATTAGACATTTGCTATTGTATAGTAACAAAAATGAAACTGAACAATGTAAATAGAGCTTGGTGGTGGCACAACAGTTAATGTTGTGGCAAAAACCTATTGCTTGAAATTTTTACATCAAAAAATAGTGGGCTTGCCTAAAGATTAGGCAAGCCCTTTTTTATAGACTTTGTTTTGCATGATATGAAAGAAATACTAGCTCATTTATTTGAGTATAAAACATTCACAACGGAAGAAGCATATACTATTCTTACGAATATCGCAACTGGAAAATATGACTCCCATCAAATAGCGGCCTTTATGACGACCTATGGTATGCGCAGTATTCGGGTAGAGGAGCTTAGCGGCTTTCGAAACGCGATGTATGATCTTTGTCTTAAGGTAGAATTCCCAGGGTATGACTTGATCGATTTATGTGGTACCGGCGGAGACGGCAAAAACACGTTTAACATTTCTACATTAGCGTCCTTTGTTGTCGCGGGAGCGGGTTATCACGTGGCAAAGCACGGCAATGTCGGCGTTTCTTCGGGATGTGGCTCGTCCAATGTAATGGAATATCTGGGTTATACATTCACCAACAACCGTGATGAATTACAACGCCAATTGGATGAAGCTGGTATCTGTTTTTTACATGCCCCTCTTTTTCACCCGGCAATGAAAACTGTCGCACCGATTAGACGGGCCCTAGGCGTTAAAACATTCTTCAATATGTTGGGGCCACTTACCAATCCTACCAACCCCAAGTTCCAGGCTGTAGGTGTGTTTAGTCTAGAGCTCGCCCGATTATATAATTATCTTTATCAAAAAACATCCAAACAATATAGCGTTATCCATGCATTGGATGGCTACGACGAAATATCGCTCACAGGCGATTTCAAAATTATCGATAATCAAGGGGAGAAATACGTGAAGGTAGAAGACCTTGGTTTTTCGCTGATAGCTCCTGCTGATCTAGCTGGTGGAGACACCGTGGAAGAAGCGGCAGCTATCTTCCGTCGTATAATCAGCGGAGAGGGCAATGATAAACAGCATAATGTAGTGCTGACTAACGCTGCCTTTGCTATTAAAACCATACATCCCGAAAAAACATTTGGCGATTGTTATTACGAAGCGGAATCATCCTTGTTGGGAAAAAAAGCATTACAAAGTTTTCAAAAACTGGTCTCTGCATAACATGAATCATTTAAAAATAAAAGTATGTGGTATGCGCGAACCAGCAAACATTCAAGCGCTCGCGTTGCTTCCCATCGATTATATGGGATTCATCTTTTATGAAAAATCCGCTCGTTATACGCCGAATCTTCCAAACGCCTCTATTCCTGCTTCCATTAAAAAAACAGGGGTATTTGTGAATGCAGAACAGGCCGTGATCCACAACAAAATCGCCCAGGGGCTGCAAGCGGTCCAGCTACACGGGCAAGAATCCCCTATGTACTGCGAACAAGTAAAAAGCCAACGTATAGAAATCATCAAAGCGTTTGGAGTTGATGCCAGCACATCATGGGAAAGCCTCGCTCCTTATGTGGGAATTGTCGACTATTTTCTATTTGACACCAGTAGCCCCCAGCATGGCGGCACAGGTCGCTCTTTCAACTGGGAATTGCTAAAGACCTATCCATATGACGTTCCCTATTTTTTAAGTGGTGGACTCGACCTCGTTAACATTCCAAATGCACTAGCGATTAAAGACGAACGTTTGATCGGTTTAGACATCAATTCGAAATTTGAAGTAGAGCCAGGATTAAAAGATATCGACAAATTACAGAAAGCATTGAAAATAATCAGACATGAGTAAATATCAAGTAAACGAAAAAGGATATTATGGCCCATTTGGAGGTGCTTACATCCCGGAGATGTTGTATCCAAATGTAGAGGAGCTCCAAAAAAAATATCTGGAGATCATGCAAGAGGAGAGCTTTCAGCAAGAATTTCAGGAATTGTTGAAAGACTACGTAGGACGCCCCTCCCCTTTGTATCTAGCCAAACGTTTATCCGCACGGTATGGCGCAAACATTTTTCTTAAACGGGAAGACCTCAATCACACCGGCGCACATAAAATCAATAATACGATCGGACAGATTCTCCTCGCCGAACGTCTGGGTAAAAAACGGATCATCGCAGAAACCGGCGCAGGTCAACACGGCGTCGCTACGGCCACCGTGTGTGCACTAAAGGGATTAGAATGCGTTGTGTATATGGGCGAAATCGACATCCAACGGCAAGCACCTAATGTGGCACGTATGAAAATGATGGGTGCCACCGTCGTTGCTGCTCAATCGGGGAGCAAAACCTTGAAAGATGCCACCAATGAGGCTTTACGTGACTGGATAAATAATCCAGTAGATACGCATTATATTATTGGTTCGGTAGTGGGACCACATCCCTACCCCGATTTAGTTGCCCGCTTTCAGTCCATTATATCTGAAGAAACAAAAAAACAGCTTGCAGAAAAAACAGGCAGTAGTCTACCCGACTATGTGCTCGCCTGCGTAGGTGGAGGCTCGAATGCAGCGGGGATGTTCTACCATTTTCTAGCGGATGAACAGGTACAACTTATCGCAGTGGAAGCTGCTGGACATGGTGTACATAGTGGTGAATCAGCGGCTACAACGGCTTTAGGAAAAGAGGGCGTGTTGCACGGAAGCCGCTCTATTCTTATGCAAACGGAAGACGGACAAGTCATTGAACCTTATTCTATATCCGCAGGATTAGATTATCCCGGTATTGGACCTCAACACGCTTGGCTGTATAAAAGTGGACGCGGAAAGTATGTCAGCATTACCGATGATGAAGCCATGGAAGCTGGGTTATTGCTCACCAAACTAGAAGGAATCATACCGGCGATAGAAAGCTCACATGCCTTAGCTTATCTGGAAAAGATGAAGTTTCAAGGAAATGAGAATGTCGTGATCTGTTTATCGGGTCGTGGCGACAAGGATTTGGACAACTATATGAAATATTTTGGATTTTAAACATCATGCAAGTACAAGATATATTTAAAAAAGATACGTCAAAAGAACTGCTATCCATCTATTATACGGCAGGATATCCGCATTTAGACAGTACGATTGCTATTGCCGAAAAACTAGAACAGGCAGGGGCAGACTTTCTGGAGATTGGCTTTCCCTATTCCGATCCGGTAGCAGACGGGCCTGTTATTCAACACAGTTCGGAGGTAGCGCTAAAAAACGGCATGACACTCCCGCTGCTCTTTCAACAATTGGCAGCATTAAGATCACGGGTGTCCATCCCTATTTTCCTGATGGGATACTTTAATACGGTCTTACAATACGGTGTGGAAAACTTCTGTAAATCTTGCCAGGAAGTAGGTGTGAACGGCGCTATTATACCCGATTTGCCTATGTACGAATATGAAGAGCTTTATCAAGAGGTATTTGCGCAATACGGCATTAGTAATATCTTTTTGGTTACACCACAAACCTCCGCGGAACGGATACGAAAAATAGACGCACTCTCCAATAGCTTTATTTACCTGCTATCGTCTAATGCAACGACAGGTAAAAACTTGGAAGTCGGTGAACAAGCGGAACAATATTTTCAACGCTTGAAAGACATGAACTTAACCAATCCATTGGTAATAGGTTTTGGAATTTCGGATAAGGGTACTTTTCAGAAAGCTACAAACTACGCCAAAGGAGCCATTATTGGAAGTGCATTTGTCCGCTTATTGGCAGACGATAACTACATAGACAAAATAAACCCTTTTATCAAAAGTATAAAAACCTCATAAGAGGTGTTTGTCTTTACGCCTGTCCTTATTTCACTGTTCGGACAGGCATAAAGATGAAATTTCTTACAGCTCTTTCACATACCTAGAGTATACCTTAAAGATACCAACAGCTATGATCAAGAGTGATACTGCTAAAGAAAGAAGAACCCTAGGTTCGGACAGTAATTGCTCCATATCGATTAGTTTTATGATGTGATAAATTTAATATCTTCTTTACTTAAATACAATATCTTACAAAGATTTTTTTCCACACAACTTTTCAGAGATAAAATATCTTTTCTATCTTTGTTTGACATGAGAGCATTCTTATCGAGCATTATATTATTCTTTTACACCCTTACGTGTACAGGAATGACTGTGTATATGCACCAATGCCATGGTGGCTCGTTCGTTATGCTTCAAGATAATGTGGAAAAACACCATCAAAGTTGCCCCGTTTGTCTGGATCAGAAGCATGAAACAGCGTCAAAATCGTCTCACGCCTGTGATATGGAAAGCGACGATTGCTGCAAAGACATCAAAATTGATTTAAAGAAAGGGCAAGAAGAAGTTGAAAGTACGCCTTCTTCTCTTAATTTCATGACATTATCACCTGCTACACTCTCTATTATATGGATAGTGGTTCTTCAACCACATTTCGATACACAAAAAATAAATGTAGGGCCTGATCCCTTTCTCCTGACAAAACAGTCTACCCCTACCTATCTTCTCCATTGCAATTTTCGCGTCTGATTTCGCTGTAACAGCTTAATAACAACATTTCACTTGGCACCACCTATAGGAAACAAAGGAAATGTAAGTATCATGTATTTAACAGTAATCAAATAACGAAATATAATGAACGGACTATATAAAGGACTTATTACCTTACTTTTTATTAGTATATATACCATCGGTTTTGCACAGCAAGATAGCACCATTACTTTCGAAGTAGCGGGAAATTGTGCCCTGTGCAAGCAACGAATTGAGAAAGCAGCGAAAATCAAGGGTGTTTCCCAAGCGACGTGGAATACACAAAGCGGCATGGCGACTGTTGTCTTCAACCCAAGCACCACCTCCTCTAAAAACATTAAGCAGTCTATTGCTGATGTCGGTCATGACACCGATGAGATACGCGCAAAACAAGAGGTCTATGAAGAACTCCATCAGTGTTGTTTGTACGATCGTCTCGGCGAAGAAAAAGATAAGGAGGATCACGACGATGATCATTTTAACCACGACCATGACCATATTGTACGAGGTGTTGTTGTTCAAGAAAACAACCGCGGTGATTTAACACCTATTGCTGGTGTCAACGTGCATTGGCTGGGCGATCAGTCCACACAAAAGCAGAGTAACGGCGAGGGGGTATTTGAACTTCTCCATAAAAAAGAGTCCAGACATCTCGTTGTCAGCTACGTGGGCATGCAGTCCGATACCATCGAAGTAAAGAATCTACACGAGATATTGGTTATCCACGCGAAGGATAACGTTTTAGGGGAAGTGGTCGTTTCCAGAAGACAGCGCACGGCTTATGTAGATAAATTGAACGCTAACCGTGTGGAGACAATTACGGCAAGGGAACTGTTTAAGGCTGCTTGCTGTGATCTGAGCGAAAGTTTCGAGACAAATGCCTCTGTGGACGTCGTTTCCAGTGATGCAGTAACAGGCGCGAAGCAAGTACAATTATTGGGCTTGAGCGGTATCTACACACAATTAACGGTGGAGAACCTCCCCGGTCCACGCGGGTTTGCATCTCCACTGGGGTTAAATAGTATGGCGGGGCCGTGGATAGAAGCCATACACATCAGTAAAGGGATGGGATCCGTAGCAAACGGATTCGAAAGCATGTCGGGACAAATCAATGTTGAATTAAAAAAACCCCATGACACCGATCGTCTCTATTTTAATGCTTATGCCAACAACATGGGGCGTACGGATGTCAATCTAAACCTGGCCCAAAAACTAAATAACAAATGGTCTGTAGGCTTATTGCTGCATGATAATTTTATGTACAACAAAAGCATGAACTTTAGCCATAACGGTTTTAGGGATATGCCTGTGGGCAACACGTTTTCGGGTATAAACAGATGGCATTATGAAGATGGCAAGGGTTTGATCGCACAATTTGGCATCAAATATTTAAGTGATGACCGTACAGGAGGGGAAATTGATTTTGATAAACGTACCGACAAATTGACCACTAATCGTTACGGACTGGGATTCGATATCGACCGCGTGGAAGGTTTTGCGAAGATTGGCTACGTTTTCCCAAGCAACAAACTCCGCAGCATAGGCTTACAGCTCTCGGGGTCACATTTCCGTCAAAACAGCTTTTTTGGGTTAACCACTTATGATAACGAGCAAAATAGTGGATATGCTAATCTCCTCTACCAAGATGTCATCGGCTCGGTAAATCATAAATACAGAGTTGGAGCCTCCGTATCATACGATAAATACAACGAAAATATCCTCCAATATGATTTTAACAGAACGGAAACCGTCTCGGGAGCATTTCTAGAATACACCTATACGCCAAGTGAGAAATTTGATGCCGTATTGGGCCTTCGCCAAGACTACAATACGATTTACGGTTGGTTTACAACCCCGAGAGCAGTGCTTCGTTATGCGCCCACCAATATGACCACGTTCCGCTTAAGTACTGGAAGAGGACAACGTACAGCGAATATCTTTGCGGAAAACCTAGGCATATTTGCTTCTAGTCGGGCGATAAACTACGGACAGCTTGCCAACCAAAATGGTACGGCCTACGGATTAAAACCGGAAGTATCCTGGAACACAGGATTCACTTTTGATCAAGATTTTCGATTGTTCGGTAGAGAATCGGGTATATCCCTCGAACTTTTCCACAACAATTTCACCAATCAGGTGGTGATAGACTGGGAGGATCCCAGAACGGTATCTTTCTACAACCTGGATGGCAAATCATACGCCAATAGTTTACAAGCTGAATTTAGGTTTATGCCTACTCAACATTTCGAAACAAGAATGGCCTATAGATTATTGGACGTACAAACAGACTATCGAGCTGGACGTTTACAAAAACCATTGACCGCCAAACACCGAGGTTTTTTGAATATGGCTTATAACCTTCATAGCGGATGGAGTTTCGATTACACGTTAAATGTGGTAGGCAAAAAACGTCTACCCTCTACCGTAAACAATCCTGTTGAATACCAATTGGCAGCCTATTCGGATGCCTATGTTACGATGAATGCGCAGATCAGTAAAAGCTTCGGTGCAGACAAAAACTTCACGATATATCTTGGTGGAGAGAATTTGACAAACTTTTATCAAAAAGATCCTATTTTAGCGTTTGAAGAGCCTTTCGGCAGTCATTTTGACACCAACTTGCTGTGGGGTCCGATAACAGGCCGGATGTTCTACACCGGCGTGCGATATACTATTAAATAGCGGCATACTATTAAATAATAATAAGATATAGGGGCAATTTTTTGCCCCTATAATTTTTTCATTTCCTGATATAGTCGTGCCGTTGGCAACCCCACCACATTCTCATAACTCCCCGTAATAGATTTTATCCCGACAAAGCCAATCCATTCCTGAATACCGTACGAACCAGCTTTATCAAACGGACGGTAATTTTCCAGATAAAAAAGAATTTCTGCTTCTGATAACGGATCAAACGTTACCTGCGTCTCCTCTATGAAAGAATGGAGCTTTCCTTGGTACTGCAAGGCCACAGCCGTCAATACGACGTGACTATCCCCTTGCAGTTTATACAACATCTGAAACGCTTCTTTTTCATCACGAGGTTTCCCTAACACTTCATCGTTATAGACAACGATGGTATCTGCCGTGATAATCAGTGTATCATGGAATAGTCTCCTGTCAAAACCGAGCATTTTATGGATAGCAATATGTTCTACGATCTCGTGTGGTGACTGTTGCACATCAAAACGCTCATCGGTTTCCTTGACGACAACTTGAAAATCAAACCCCATCTTTTGTAGGAGTTCTTTCCGCCGAGGTGATTGCGACCCCAGGATGATGGAGATATTTTTGAATTTATTTAGTAACATTATATTGTCTGAACCAGGATTCATGTGATTAATTAAATACTCTTTACGTTATCATTATCGTACCATTTCTTTTGTAGCTTCAGGATCTTTTCGATGACATCGCGAACACAGCCCTCCCCTCCTTTCTGCGGAGAGACATAATGTGCAACAGCTTTTATCTCCTCCACCGCATCTTGCGGACAAATGGGTAACCCCACCTGTTTTAAGCAGGCCAGATCCGGTATATCGTCTCCCATAAAAGCTACTTCCGTTAACGCAACATTATAGCGGAGAATAATGTCATGCATTACGGTCAATTTATCGCCTACACCAAGAAAAACATCTTCCACACCAAGCCCACGTAGGCGTTGTAACACACCTTGCGATTTCCCGCCACTGATTACCGCGATACGAAGTCCACGCTTTATCGCCAATTGTATGGCATAACCATCTTTAATAGAAAAACGCCTTAGCTGCTCACCTTGTTCTGTAACAAGTACGGAACCATCTGTAAGAACCCCGTCGACATCCAAAAAAAGAACGTTAATGTTGGCGAATGCTTGCAACACCATAAAATAGCTAATTAATAAAAGTCAAAATTTTATCTAAAAACGTCATATCATCAAAAGTTTGTCACATATTGATTGCAAACGCAACTATACACCCAATAGGCTTGACAAATATTATTTTTCGACGTACTTTTGTATTGTAATCGATGAGCAAATATAAGATTACAGCATTAAAATTGTCTTTTCATAATTTAGGTTTATAATTGGTTAGTAGCAAACCCTGGCGCCCATCGCCAGGGTTTTGTTTTAAGAACAACTTTATCACCTTATTCTTTTATGATTTTCCTTTTCCACCCGATGTTGGCTTAGAAATCGAAGAACGCATTTCGGTATCAGCCTGTACATTCTGTATTTTATAGTAATCCATGACACCCAAATTTCCGCTGCGGAAGGCCTCGGCCATCGCTAATGGAACTTGTGATTCTGCTTCGATGACTTTTGCTTTTGCTTCTTGTGCCTTCGCACGCATTTCCTGTTCAGTAGCCACAGCCATCGCACGACGTTCCTCTGCCCGGGCATTTGCCACTTTCAGATCCGCCTCTGCCTGATCTGTTTGTAATTTCGCGCCCACATTTTCGCCGATATCGATATCTGCGATATCAATAGATAAGATCTCAAATGCCGTTCCCGAATCCAAACCTTTTGACAAGACTGTTTTGGATATATTATCTGGATTTTCCAAGACCTCTTTATGGTCTATAGCAGAACCTATCGTTGTGACAATCCCCTCACCTACCCGAGCTAATATCGTTTCTTCTCCGGCACCTCCTACCAACTGGTTAATGTTCGCACGCACCGTTACTCTTGCTTTCGCAATAAGCTGTATACCGTCCTTTGCAACGGCTGCAACTGGCGGCGTATTGATGACCTGTGGATTCACCGATAACTGTACGGCATCAAAGACATCCCGCCCTGCGAGATCGATAGCTGTGGCCAATTTAAAATCCAGTGGTATATTCGCTTTATCTGCCGAAATAAGTGCTTTAATAACTTTATTCACATTGCCTCCGGCAAGATAATGGGTTTCGATTTCATTTGTTGAAATACGTAAACCAGCTTTTGTGGACGTTATCATCGCATTGGTCACCAAGGAAGGCGGCACTTTCCGCAAACGCATCAACACCAAATTTAAAAGACTGATTTTTACATTGGAAAGTTGCGCCGTAAACCAAAGATTCACCGGCAATAAATAGATTAACACAAAAAAGGCTACAACTCCTCCTACAATAATTAAAACTAAGCTAATTTCAGGTTCCATACGATATATTCATTTAAGTAACTCCTTAAAGATATTATTTATTTTGCGTTTTCAGCAAGTCAATTACTATTTTTGTATCCAAGGTCGTTTATTCTAAAAATATAACATGGTTATAATCATCAAGATTAGCCTTTAATATACCATAGGGACAACAAGCGGTATATCGTTAGATATGATGTCAACAATAATTTATTAAGATGAAAAAAAACGTAAGCCTTCAATGGCAATTGTTCATTGGGATAACCATGACCTATATCTTAATTATAGGCGCTGCTATATATTTTTTCTATGGAATTGACAAACAAATCAAGAGATTCAAGGAAATTAGCTCCGAGATAGAAAATCAAGCAAGCTCCCTAAATGAACTTCATCTTATCGTTGATGAATTCAGTCAATCTGCTGATGCTCTAAAAACGAGAACCTACATATTAATCGGCTTCTTGATGATCATCCTGCTTTACATCATTAACAGGATCTTAAAAGCCATGCGTGAACTAGGTCAACGTTCGAAAGAGATGCATTTATTAAACAAGGAAATTAAAACTGCCCAAAAGCATATTGAAGATACGAATTGGATCCTTACCGAATCCAGCAAACTTAATGAACAGATTAGCGGCATTGATGATGAGAACCAGATTGCCCAAATTGCTTTTGAGAAAATCTTAGAAACGTTAGACCCACCCGCTGCAGCCTTCTATATTCAAAAGGCAAATTCTTCCACATACATCTTAAAGCAACACATTGGTGTAAATAGTGCAGACGCGCTACCCGAAACTTTTCTTGCTGGGGAGGGTTTGATGGGCCACGTTGCAAAAAGTAGAAAATTGAGGATTATCCATGAAAATGCAGAAGAGCTATTTAGCTCCTCCAGCGCCCTCAGTTCAAACCAGGTACAAACTATCGTTTTAGCACCTTGTGTAGTGGACGGTCGCACATGGGGTATACTCGAAATAGGTGGCCATTATACGGAAGAGGTTTTACCTAGGATTACAGGTTATTTAGAGCGTATTGCCCGTATTTTAGCCATCACGATAAAGAGCGGGCAGGCACATATTCTGGTAGAGAATCTATTGGTGGAAACGCAGCAACAAACGGAAGAACTAGAAGCGCAACAGGAAGAACTCCGTATTACCAATGAGGAGTTGATCTACAAAACGAATTTATTAGAAGCCTCGGAAGAAGAGCTACGTGTGCAACAAGAGGAATTGCAGCAAACCAATACCGAATTGGAAGAAAAAGCGAAACAATTGGCCTCCCGTAATGAAGAATTAAATACGGCGCAGCAAACCGTGGAAGAAAAAATTCGGGAAGTGGAGCTTGCCAGCAGGTACAAATCAGAGTTTATGGCGAATATGAGCCACGAACTCCGAACGCCATTAAACAGCATCTTGATTTTAGCGAAGTTGTTGCATGATAATAAAGCAAATAATCTCAACACCGACCAAGTTAAGTACGCGAGTGTTATCCACAGTGCGGGGAGCGATCTACTGCAGCTTATCAACGAGTTGTTAGACCTCGCCAAGATAGAAGCAGGGAAAGTCGAGCTCAACCAAGACATCATCCGCACACCGGAATTTGCCAACAATATCGAAAGCCTGTTTGCAACCATTGCCCAGAAGAAAGACATACAGTTTGATATCCACATCCAGAAAGATGTCCCCTCAACTTTTGTCTGCGATGAGTACAGACTGGAGCAAGTCCTCAAAAATTTCCTTTCGAACGCATTTAAATTCACGGGCGACAACGGAAAGATCCAATTAACCATTACCCGTGAAAAAGAATACTTG
Organism: Sphingobacterium micropteri; assembly: GCF_014692515.1. Classification (GTDB taxonomy): domain Bacteria; phylum Bacteroidota; class Bacteroidia; order Sphingobacteriales; family Sphingobacteriaceae; genus Sphingobacterium; species Sphingobacterium micropteri. The sequence goes on from NZ_JACOIK010000009.1 coordinate 113,322, forward strand.
AAATTTGCCGTCTCCGATACGGGCAAAGGTATATCCGAGGAAAAACAGGAGTTAATCTTCGAAGCGTTTCGTCAAGAGGATGGCTCGACAAGTCGAAAATACGGCGGAACAGGATTAGGGCTATCTATTAGTCGGGAAATTGCTATATTATTGGGTGGACAGATCACCTTAACCAGTGAAATCGATAAAGGAAGTACATTTACCTTGACTATTCCGTATCGAGCGAACGAAAAAAACGCGGTACCGGATGAGCAACCCTTGGTGGCGAATCCCATTGCTGCCGAAGAGGTAGTGGATATCCCCGCCCCCCTCCCTACACCGGCCCCTGTAACTGCGGAGAATATAGAAGAAGGAGAGACAGGTCGTACACTCCTGATCGTGGAGGATGACATTAATTTTGCGGAAATTCTCCGGGAGTTTGCAGAGTTAAATGGCTTTCAGGTTCTGTTAGCACACAACGGTGATGATGGTATAAAAAAAGCACAGCAATTTAAACCACAAGCTATGATATTAGACGTCATGTTGCCTATATCTGATGGCTGGGAGGTATTGCGCACGTTAAAGGCAGATCCTGAAACAAAGCACATTCCTGTCCATATGATGTCTGCGGCTTCGTTCAATCAACGTGATTTCATTGAAAAAGGGGCTATTGGCTTTCTCTCCAAACCAGTTTCTGAAGATGCGCTAAAAAAAGCTTTTGAAAATATTCAACTCAATATCAAAAAAGGCATCAAAAAAGTACTATTAGTCGAGGATCAGGAATTTCAGAGTGATATTATTAAATCGGCATTTGCCGAGCATCATATTAACGTTATACAGGCATTCTCCGCACAATCTGCCCTCCTTAAACTCAAAGAAGAAGAACATATTGATTGTGTCATATTAGACATCAAACTCCCAGATGCGAATGGATTAGATTTACTAGATCAGATTAAGTCTATGCCGGCTTATGTCAAAACGCCTGTTATCGTCAATACCGCTTATGATCTTTCTACAGAACAGATCGAGCACATTAGATTACACACAAAGGCAATGGTGCTTAAATCGGGCAAAAGCAATAGCCGATTGATAGACGAAGTGACCTTATTCCTTAACAAAATTAGCACTGACGATTATACCCCTATAAAAAACATCGAGAAGCTTAAAAAGAATAATCTACAGGCGGGTAGTCTGGAGGGGAAAAAAGTGTTGATTGCCGATGACGATATGCGCAATGTCTTTGCATTGACGACTACGCTTCAGGAGTACCATATGGAAATTGAAATTGCGAACAACGGTGTAGAGGCTGTAGAGATTGCTAATAACAACATCGGAAAGATTGATATCGTGCTGATGGATATTATGATGCCCGAAATGGATGGATACGAAGCGATCAAAAAAATAAGAGCGCATAAACAAAATGCAAACCTCCCTATAATTGCCGTGACGGCCAAAGCAATGCAAGGAGACCGGGAAAAATCTATAGAGATTGGTGCAAGTGATTATATTAGTAAACCGATCGACATTGACAAATTAATATCGTTGATGCGTGTATGGCTAAGTTAACATCATCCCATATCAGTTTTCAAGAGCTGGAAGATATTATCGAATTATTAGGAAAAGTTTCTGGCTTTAATCTCGTGGGATATAGCAAATCTTCGCTAAAACGCCGTGTACAGCGCGTGCTGGATTTGGAGCGAATGGATATCGTTGATTTAAAGAATGCCATTGTCAATGTAGAAGGTTTCCGTACGTATTTGATGAATGAGATCACGGTCAACGTCACGGAAATGTTTCGGGATCCGTTTTATTATGCCGCCTTAAGAACGGACGTCTTTCCCTATCTTGAAACCTTTCCCCGTCTAAAATTTTGGAGTGCCGGATGTTCTAGCGGAGAAGAAGTCTACTCATTAGCGATCATGTTAACCGAAGCGCGTTTATATAACCGTAGTTTTATCTACGGCACAGATGTAAACAGCCATGTATTAGAAGTTGCCAAAAAAGCGATTTATCCGCTTAAAAATTTCAAACTATATACAGAGAACTATAATGCAACAGGTTCCTTCAGGAGCTTGTCAGATTACTATACAGCTATGTATGATGCAGCCATTATCCATGCGGATATACGGAAGAACATGCTCTTTTCCCAACATAATCTCGCTACAGACTATGTATTCAATGAATTCCAATTCATATCTTGTCGCAATGTGCTTATCTATTTCGATTTGGAATTGCAAAACCGTATCTTTCATTTGTTCTATGAATCCTTAAGTGAATTCGGTTTTCTATGTTTAGGGACAAAAGAAACATTATTCAATCACGAAATCATGGCTAAATTCAAGGTGATTAATAAAAAATTTAACATCTATCAAAAAATAAAGTGATGGAAAAAGCGAATGAAGTTGTTTTAGTTGGCGGGAGTGCTGGATCCTATACACTAATTACCGACATGATGGCAGCTTTACCGGAAACTTTCTCTCCGGCAATTATCATCGTTATTCATCGCAACCCGAGGTTTACCACAAAAATAGAAGACACCCTATCGACAAGACTTCAGAAGGAAGTTGTTCAAGCAGCGGATAAAGCAGCTATCTTAAAAGGGGGGATATATTTTGCTGCGCCGGGTTATCATTTACTGGTAGAGCCCGATAAGACCTTTTCGTTGGATATTTCCGAACGTATTCATTTTTCCCGTCCTTCTATAGACGTGCTTTTTGAGACGGCGGCAGATGTATTCCTCGACCGTTGTACTGCCTTTTTGTTATCGGGGGCCAATCAAGATGGTACAGATGGCATTCGGCAATTGCAGCGGATGGGGGCAAAAGTCATCGTGCAATCCCCCACCGAAGCTTCTATTTCAACGATGCCGAAACATGCTATTGAGGCCAGTGAACGTGTCGATATATATAGTAACCGACAGATTCTGTCGTATTTCAGAAATTTAAAATAAAATCAACATGAAGCATGTTAATCTTCTCATTTTAGATGATAAGGAAGAAAACATCGTCAGTTTATCGGCATTGCTTTCGGAAGTCGAACATATCCACATTATCAGTTCCACCGATCCAAATGAGGCACTTAAAATTTGTTGGAAAAACGATATTGCCATTGCCCTGGTAGATGTGCAAATGCCCGAAATAAACGGTTTTGAATTTGTTTCTCTGCTGAAATCAAATCCCAAGACTAATCATATTATGGCCATTATGGTGACGGCAATTTCAAAAGAAGACAAATACCTGTTGAAAGGATTGGAAAGCGGAGCGGTAGACTATCTTTACAAACCCCTCAATCCGGAGATAACGATCGCAAAAGTGTCTTCTTTTGTAAGCCAAATCCACATACAAGAAGAGATTAAGCAAAAGAACATAGCATTGGAGGAATCGCAAAGGCAACTCATCCTTGCAAAAGAAGAAGCCGAAGAGGCCCGCAAATCAAAAGAAAGCTTCCTGGCCAATATGAGTCATGAAATCCGAACACCGATTAACGGTATTGTAGGCATTATACACATCCTTCGGAATACATCGCTTAATGACGAGCAACGCGACTGGATCAATCGATTAGACAGTGCTTCAAATTCCCTTTTACTCATTATCAACGATATTCTCGATATTTCCAAGATTGATTCGGGTATGATGAGAATAGAATATGAAAACTTCTCCATCCACAAGAAACTGACAGATATCAGTAATTTTTTCAAGATAAAGGCGCTAGATAAACATATTACCTTCGAAACAATTATTGATCCGCAATTGCCGGAGTATATAAAAAGCTCGCCGATACGGATACAGCAGATTATCGACAACTTCATATCTAATGCCTTGAAATTCACGAAAGAGGGTAGAATTACATTGAAAGCAAGTGTTGTGGAACAAGAGGATGCGCAATGTACGATTAAATTTACCGTAACAGACACCGGAATAGGCATCAAATCAGAAGCCCTCGAAAAGATATTCCTTGCTTTCGAACAGGGAGATGACAGTATTACCAAAAAATATGGTGGGACTGGCTTGGGATTGGCTATTGTAAAACGGTTAGCAGATCTACTAGATGGAAAAATCGAAGCGGAGAGTACTTACGGCGTCGGGTCTACGTTCTCGTTCCAAGCAACGTTCCAAAAAATAGAAGATTTTAAACAGCAGGAAACATTAGATACGGAAGCTATACCGTCTTTGCATAAATTTGATCATGTTCGAATTCTCGTTGCAGAAGACAATGAATTAAACAGTTTTATGCTTGAACACATACTAAAATCTTGGGGATGCGAGGTCGATGTAGCCAAAAACGGGCATATTGCCATTGAATATGTAAACCAATACGATTACGACCTCATCATGATGGACACACACATGCCGGTTATGTCGGGATTTGAAGCTATACAGGAAATTAAAACGCATCCCAATCCGCAAAAGGCTTCTACACCCATTATCACGATTTCCGCTTCGGTATTAGAACATGAACAAGCCGCTGCATATGAAGCGGGAGCAGACAGTGTAATCGGAAAACCTTTTGATCCTATTGATTTATATCAGAAAATTGACAAACTTATCTCAAAAAGGGTATAATATCTTGGTTATAAAATAATATTGGTTAAATTTGTTCAAAAGCATATACATAATTATATATTTAACTTTCTTTAAAATGAAAAAATTATTTGTTTTTCCAGCGATTGCTGTCGCATTGTCGTTCGCGGCTTGTGGTGGTTCAGAAAATAAAAGCACATCAACTACAACAGAAGAAACAACTACAGCTGATGCAGGAAGTACGTCTACAGAAACTGTTCCAGGCATTGAAAACGTGGAATTATCCAATAAGCCTGTTGTAGAAGGTAATGATCAAATGAAATTTAACACCGAGCTTTTACGCGTAAAAGCAGGTGAGGAAGTTCAACTAACCTTAAAAAATGTAGGTGAATTGCCGAAAGAATCTATGGGACACAACTTCGTCATATTAGCACCAGGTGTAGACGTAGCCACTTTTGGCGCGGAGGCTGTTGCTGCTGCAGACAACGATTACATTCCTAAAACATCTTTAAGTTCCGTTGTTGCACACACGAAATTACTAGGTCCTGGTGAAGAAGACAAAATTACATTTACTTTAGAGAAAGGTGTATACACGTTCATCTGTAGTTTCCCTGGGCACTTCGGCGTCATGCAAGGTAAAATCGTTGCCGAATAAGTTATTCGTCATGCTTATCATATGACAAGCAGAGAAAGCATTTACAGCCGTAAATGCTTTTTTATTTTACGCATTAAATATCATTAAATTTATTTAAATCATTAACTTTGAGGCCGAAACTACAATACTATTTTTTATGCAATACGACGTAATCGTTATAGGAAGCGGCCCCGGTGGATATGTAAGTGCCATTCGCTGTGCCCAACTCGGACTAAAAACGGCTGTAATCGAGAAATATAGCACTTTTGGAGGCACTTGTCTAAACGTAGGATGTATTCCCTCCAAAGCATTGCTAGACAGCTCAGAGCATTACCACAACGCCGCACACAATTTTGAAGCGCACGGTATCGGTTTAAGCAACCTCAAGATCGATGTAAAAAAGATGATGGCCCGTAAAAATGACGTCATTTCACAAAATACGGCTGGTATTACGTTTCTTTTTAAGAAAAACAAAATAGACACCTATGAGGGCGTTGGATCCTTCGTTGATAAAAACACGATTAAGGTGGCTCAAAACGATGGTAGCACAACGGAACTAAAAACAAAAAATGTAATTATTGCCACGGGTTCAAAACCTACGGCACTTCCGTTCTTACCGATCGACAAAAAACGCATCATTACTTCGACCGAAGCCCTAAACCTTCAAGAAGTTCCTAAACATCTTATCGTTATCGGTGGCGGTGTAATCGGCTTAGAGCTAGGATCCGTATACGCACGTCTCGGCGCAAAAGTATCCGTTGTTGAATATGAAAAATCAATCATCGGCACCATGGACGGTGGTTTAGGAAAGGAATTACAACGTGTATTAAAGAAAAATTTAGGTGTGGAGTTCTTTTTGGGACATAAGGTTACCGGCGCTACCGCAAAAGGCAAGAAAGTAACTGTCACTGCAGAGGACTCCAAAGGCGAAACGGTTTCCTTAGAGGGTGACTATTGTATTGTTTCCGTGGGAAGAACCGCCTATACGGAAGGTCTCGGATTGGAAAATATTGGTATCAAAACCGAAGAACGAGGAAAAAAAATACCCGTTAATGAACATTTAGAAACTGCTGTGGAAGGTGTTTATGCGATTGGCGATGTCATAAAAGGAGCTATGCTTGCTCATAAAGCAGAAGACGAAGGTATTTATGTAGCCGAGTACATTGTAGGCCAAAAGCCGCATATTGACTACAATCTTATACCAGGCGTGGTATACACTTGGCCAGAGGTCGCTTCTGTCGGAAAAACAGAAGAACAATTAAAAGAAGCAGGTGTAAAATATAAAACGGGCTCATTCTCTTTCAAAGCTTCTGGACGTGCTAAAGCTTCTGGAGATACAGATGGTTTCATCAAAGTTTTAGCAGATGCCGAAACAGATGAGGTATTAGGTGTACACATGATTGGACCACGTGCAGCGGATATGATCGCAGAAGCAGTTGTAGCCATGGAATACCGTGCATCAGCTGAAGATATCGGCAGAATATGTCATGCGCATCCAACATTTACAGAAGCTATAAAAGAGGCCGCTTTAGCTGCAACAGCAAATAGAGCAATTCATGCTTAAATAATAAAAGGCGAGATCGATTATCTTGCCTTTTTTAATTAATCATTAACATTATGAATTTTCACACTAGAAAATGGATAAAACCCGAAGATCTAAACCCCAATGGATCCCTGTTCGGTGGCAGATTATTAAGTTGGATAGATGAAGAGGCCGTAATCTATGCGATTGTACAATTGGGCAATCCTCATGTCGTCACGAAATACATTTCCGAGATCAATTTTGTAAGTTCCGCCAAGCAGGGTGATATTATTGAAATGGGCATCACGGCCACACATTTCGGCACGACATCCATCACCATGCGGTGTGAAGTACGTAACAAGATTACTCGAAAAACCATACTTTCGATCGACAAGCTTGTATTCGTCAATCTGGACAAGGACGGCAATCCTGTACCACACGGGAAGACAGAGATTACCTATGCCTACATGAGCATAGACTCCTATCCGGACAAGCAATAAAGCTAAAGTGACGTACCGGTTGTCTTTTGTGCGTGGATTTGGCGTTTCACATCCCGCTCCACCCAAAAGGATACAACAGGTATCAAGGACGCTAAAAAGTATTTTAACACGCGGCTAAAAGACCATTTATATTCGTTCCAGCACATCACCAGCAAAACAACAAACAGCACCACTAAAAAACCGTGGATAGAACCGGCAATACGAACAGCCTCAGGAATATCCGCCAGATATTTCAAGGGCATGGCGACAAAAAAAAGAATAACAGTGGAGATAGCCTCCCATAATGCAATTTGCTGAAAAATCCGTAGCATAATAAACGATTAAAAGTTTCCGCAAACATACGGTCTAAAGTCCAATAGCAAAGTATTTTAATCATCTATTGACCAAAGACTGACATGTTCTTAGGAATATGGCAAATTCTATATAGAAAACAATTTATTCGAACGAAAAAAATATGTATTTTTGGGACGTTCGCTATGCGGACAAATTCTTATACTACAAAACGTTTAAATTAAATACGTATTCAAAATACCCATTATGTGGTGAATACGCTTAAAAACAAATACACATTATGAAATATCCAAGATTGCAAAACACAACTAAACATAATCTGGATATTCCATATGACCTTTAAAAAATAAATTATTTACATATGAATTACGACATCATAGTAATCGGTAGTGGTCCAGGAGGATATGTTGCTGCCATTCGCGCATCTCAGTTAGGCTTTAAAACAGCTATTGTAGAACGTGAAGCATTAGGCGGCATCTGCTTGAACTGGGGCTGTATCCCTACCAAAGCTTTATTGAAAAGTGCGCAGGTATTTGAGTATTTGAACCATGCTGAAGAATACGGAATTAAAGTTCAGGGTGGCGAAGCGGACTTTTCGGCCATTGTAAAACGGAGTCGGGGCGTAGCGGACGGTATGAGCAAAGGTATCCAGTTCTTGATGAAAAAGAACAAAATTGATGTTATTATGGGTACTGCCAAAATTAAAAAGGGTGGTAAAATAGACGTAAAAGGTGCAGACGGTTCTACGAAAGAATATACAGCAAAACATACCATATTGGCAACCGGAGCACGCTCGCGTGAATTGCCTAACTTACCACAAGATGGCAAGAAGATCATTGGCTATCGCCAAGCAATGAATCTTCCTAAACAACCAAAATCTTTGGTTGTTGTGGGATCCGGTGCTATCGGCGTAGAGTTTGCTTATTTCTACAATGCGATCGGTACAAAAGTAACAATCGTAGAATTCATGGATAGGATAGTACCTGTAGAAGATGAAGAGGTTTCCAAACAATTGGAAAAATCGCTAAAAAAAGCAGGCATCGATATCATGATCAAATCGGAAGTCCAATCCGTAGATACCAAAGGTGACCTCTCGAAAGTTTCTATCAAAACAGCCAAGGGAACAGAAACTATTGAAGCTGAAGTTGTACTCTCGGCTGTAGGGATTACCCCAAACATAGAAAATTTAGGTTTAGAAGAAGTTGGTGTAAAAACAGATAAAGGTCGTGTTATCGTAGACGATTTCTATAAAACAAACATTGACGGTGTTTACGCCATCGGTGATATTGTAAAAGGTCAGGCCCTAGCACACGTTGCTTCTGCCGAAGGGATAACTTGTATAGAGAAAATAAAAGGTTTGCATGTAGACCCTATCGATTACAATAACATCCCGGGATGTACATACTGTTCGCCAGAAGTTGCTTCTGTAGGTTATACGGAAAAAGCTGCTAAAGAAGCTGGTTATGAACTTAAGGTGGGTAAATTCCCGTTCTCCGCTTCTGGTAAGGCCTCTGCTGCAGGTGCGAAAGATGGATTTATCAAATTAATCTTTGATGCGAAATATGGTGAACTTCTGGGAGCGCATATGATAGGTGCCAACGTGACCGAAATGATTGCAGAAATTGTTGTTGCCAGAAAATTGGAAACTACCGGACACGAAATGATTAAAGCCGTTCATCCACACCCAACCATGAGTGAGGCCATTATGGAAGCTGCTGCTGCTGCTTATGATGAGGTGATTCATTTATAGTAATAGAAAAGCGAGGCTTGTGCCTCGCTTTTCTATTTTAAAACCAATTTCGATTCAAAAACGACTGTCTCCGGTTCCTGTTGGTCGTCATTTGCAGCCATATGTCTAAAGAGGATTTCAGCCGCTTTGCGAGCTTGCTTATCGGGATACTGTTCTATGCTCCCCATCGGCGGATTTTCCATATATTTCCATAACGGATAATTTGCGTAGCTGATAAAAAACACATCTTTCTTTTGTACTAATCCCCGCTGACGTACATATTTTATCACATCCAACGTGACAAAATCATTAAACGACACAATAGCCGATGGGCGCTCCGACAATACCAATAACTTGTCTATCGCTTCGATATTTCCTCTCTCTGTTAAATCAGTGTGTACTTCGTAACGCGCATTGTATTCCAAATTTTCACTTTTCAACGCTTTTCTATAAGCTGCTGCCCGTTCTTGCGAAGCCAATAAATTTTCCGGACCGTTAATCAATGCAATATTTTTATGCCCTAAAGCGGCAAACGATTGGACAGCTTCCCGCATACCGGTAGAAAGGTCACTATATACTTTATTGACGCCGTCAATTCTGGGTACGCAATCAAAGAAAACGATCGGAACTTCTGCATCATCTAATATCTTGATAAAACTCAAGTCTTCCGTATTTTTGCCCAACGACATCAAAATGCCGTCGACCCGATGTTTCTTAAATGTTTGCAGGATTTTTAATTCACGCGCGGCATCGTCATGCGACTGCCCCATCAACACCGTATATTCATGCTCCCCCGCCACCTTTTCAATTTCGCTAATCGCAGAAGAAAAGAAAGGTTCGGAAAGATTTGGAAGAATGACACCGATCGTAAATGTACGTCGCTGTTTAAAAAATATGGCGGTCTGATTAGGTTCGTAATTCAGTTCTTCGGCCATCTTCTTTACCCGCATTGTCGTTACCAACCCAATGCTCGGATGATCATTCAATGCACGCGACACGGTGGATGGCGATATTTTCAGTCTACGCGCAATCTCCTTTATCGTTGCCGGTTTTTTTTTCATGCCTATACCTTTTTTTGACAAACATCACCTATCAAAATTCCAATTCGTCCCCGGTAACGATTGAAATTTCATCTGCCGAAACCTGATACTCCTCTTTAAGAAAATCAATAGGATTGATGTTGCGAAACATCAATTCACGTATAAAAAACACTTTTAATGAAGGCAAAAACCTCGATAAGTCCTGCCAATCGATGTGTTTCAGTTTATTTAGTTGCTCTATGGGGTTTCCATCTGTTAGTATACCCACATGCTTTTCTTTCTCAAATAAAGATAACAATAATCTTTTAATATCCTCTTTCAATATAAGTTTCAAAGGAAGGTGCGCATTGGCTTTCAACCTTTCAAAATTTTCACGGTAACCTTCATGTAACCCAAAATATGCGATTGTCTTTGGCAGTACTTCATCCTCTCCTATTGTTTCCAACGTTTCCTTCATAAAACCCACCATATCCTTGGCGATGGGCAGTCCTTCTGTATATTCTGCGAAATTGGAAAACAAATAATAGACTTGTAATAAATATTCGGGCTTGGGATACAATACATCATCGATTTCAAAAACATAAACCGATTTATTAAAAGCGTGCGTTCCGTTATTCATCATTTAAACCAAACATAATATCGGCTCATCACCCGAATCAGCCAATATGCCTGCTCCTGAAAAATGATCCCCACATAATTGGTCACCTGTTAGTATATCTATTCCGGATTTCAAGACATGAATCTCTCCTGAGGGGTTTTCGAGCATAAAGCATTCTTCCAAATCATGGGGTAATAAAACCACTATTCCATATTCTTCTAACAAAATCCGGGCTTCGTTTATAGGTTGCAATTCCATCTCACCTAAAGGAAGTATCATTTGGCAGCCCTTATCCAAACACAGCTTCAATATCTCATGTGCGAACGTAGGGTTTACCCCTGTAGGAATCCGATGATAGTTCTGTTTTAGCAATAAATCCGGAAACGGTTCCGAACTGGCATAAACCACTTCGTAACGTGCTGACAACAATCTGCTTACACGCTGTGCAAAAGGCCGTGTGCCATACGTGATTAAAATAGTATCTATCATTTTTTTCAAAGAATCTGTCCGTCACGCATATGAATTGTTCTATCGGAGATATTAGCCAACTCTTCATTGTGCGTAACAATGATAAAGGTCTGTCCCAAGGACGCACGCAGCTCAAAAAACAACTGGTGTAATGAAGCTGCATTCTCGGAGTCGAGGTTACCGGAGGGTTCATCTGCCAGGATGAGTGCCGGTTGGTTGATCAATGCCCTCGCCACAGACACTCTTTGTTGTTCTCCTCCCGACATCTCCGATGGTTTGTGTTGCGCACGATGTCGTACACCCAAGCGATCCAAAAGATCCATACCACGTGCTTCTGCTTCTTTTTTTCCTACCTGACTGATAAAGGCAGGAATACAAACATTTTCGAGCGCCGTAAACTCTGGCAACAAATGATGAAACTGAAAAACAAAACCAATATGCTTATTGCGGAATAAACTCATCTTCTTTTCACTCAGCGCCTTTACATCGGTACCATTAATGACTATCCGACCACTATCCGGCCTGTCCAATGTACCTATAATATGCAATAACGTACTCTTTCCTGCTCCTGATGCGCCAACGATCGAAACAATTTCCCCTCTCTCTACCGATAGATCTACACCACGCAAAATCGGCAGTTGACCGAAAGACTTATATATTTGGTTTGCTTCCAATATCATAATGCGAAGGTAAGAAACCGCCATGATTTTCGAAAATCACGTTGCATTATATTTAAATCACGGCAGCTTCATCACCCTGTAAGAAAAAACAATTAGATGAAAAAACGAGGAAAAGATTACTTGTCCTTTCCATTTAAAAATCATAATTTTACGACAAATTTTTTAAGATGAACATTCACGAATATCAAGCAAAAGAAATACTTAAAAGTTTTGGCGTAAGAGTTCAAGAAGGAATCCTTGCAGAAACTCCCGAACAGGCTGTTGAAGCCGCACAGACATTAAAACAAGATTTTAACTCGGACTGGGTGGTTGTAAAAGCACAAATCCATGCAGGTGGCCGTGGTAAAGGTGGTGGTGTGAAATTGGCAAAAAACCATGATGAGGTATTGCAACGTGCAACAGACATCATCGGCATGCAATTGGTTACCCCTCAAACGGGACCGGAAGGGAAAAAAGTAAACAAAGTTTTGGTAGCACAGGATGTATATTATCCTGGAGAGAGTGAAATCAAAGAATTTTATGTTTCCGTTTTATTAGATCGCGCAACAGGACGTAACATCATCATGTATTCTACCGAAGGAGGTATGGATATTGAAGAAGTCGCTGAGAAAACACCGCATTTAATTTTCAAAGAAGAAATCGACCCTAAAGCTGGGTTACAAGGCTTCCAAGCACGTAAAATTGCTTTCAATCTAGGTCTTTCTGGTGCAGCACAGAAAGAAATGGTGAAGTTTATCGCTGCTTTGTATAAAGCATACGATTCTATTGATGCATCGTTGTTTGAGATCAATCCGGTATTAAAAACGTCTGATGATAAAATCCTGGCTGTCGATGCGAAAGTTAATTTTGACGAAAACGCGTTATACCGCCACACGGATTATGCCGCTTTGCGCGACTTAGCAGAAGAAGATCCTACGGAAGTAGAAGCTGGAGAATCCAACTTGAACTATGTGAAATTGGATGGTAACGTAGGCTGTATGGTGAATGGCGCTGGCTTAGCGATGGCAACCATGGACATCATTAAACTTGCCGGTGGTGAACCAGCAAACTTCTTGGATGTCGGTGGTACCGCGAATGCGGAGACCGTAAAAGCTGGTTTCAATATTATCTTAAAAGATCCAAACGTAAAGGCTATCTTAATTAATATTTTCGGTGGTATCGTTCGTTGTGACCGCGTTGCGCAAGGGGTAATAGATGCGTACCAGGAAATTGGGAACATCCCTGTGCCTATCATCGTTCGTCTTCAAGGAACAAACGCTGAGGAAGCCAAAAAATTAATTGATGATTCTGGCTTGCAAGTTTACTCTGCTATCTTATTGAAAGAAGCTGCAGAATTAGTGACGAAAGTACTGAAAGGATAATAAAGACAATGTCATAAAAAGCCGGTTTCCTTTCGAAAACCGGCTTTTTTTAGTAAAATATTATTTATGTTCTTTTATCCATGAGTGTTTATTTATAATTGTATGGATGAGCACTTCGTGGTTTTCCCGTAAAAAAGAACCAAAACCGGAACGAAGTGGAGCTCACCGAAGGTAAACCTCGTCGCTGAAAAATTTTGAAAGAGTTGTTAGTGCAAAAATGATATTGGTACAAATTTCAAAATTTTTGAGGCGACATGAAGTGTTAATTAGGGATCGTGCAATGCGTACTGAAAGACAAACTGGTCGCGTATATTGGTAAATAAATGCGATCAGTAAAGGTAAGTGATGACGCGGGCTATAACGGCCTTGTATTTTTTCGCGGCCAGCTTTACGTAGACTATTCCGTTAAAAACAGAATGTTGTTTGAGCGAAGCGAGTTCCATTCTGTTTAGGAATAGACAAGTAAAGGTAGCGAAAACATACTCAGCCTTGATTTTTTTGCTTCGTTTTTTTATCAAGAAAAAAATGAAGAGAAATAATATTATTAAAATGGAACACACACGTATAAAAGAGTTATTGAAGTCAGAAGAATTTGGCAAGGAAGTCATTGTAAAAGGTTGGGTACGGACATTCCGAAACAATCAATTTATCGCGATTAATGACGGTTCGTCCATCAACAATATACAGGCTGTCGTCGATTTTGAGCGTACGGATGAGGTCTTGCTCAAAAGAGTAACAACAGGTGCTGCTGTACGCGTAAAGGGGCAACTGGTGGAATCTTTGGGAAAAGGACAGCGCGTAGAAATTAAAGTCAATGAACTGACTATTTTGGGCGATTCAGATCCCGAAAAATATCCGTTACAACCGAAAAAGCACAGTTTGGAATTTTTACGAGAAATAGCGCATTTGCGCTTTCGTACAGGCACATTTAGCGCCATATTCAAGATCCGTAATGCACTAGCGTTTGCTGTACATAAATTCTTCAACGAGCGGGACTTTGTATATATGCATACCCCCATTATTACAGGTTCTGATGCAGAAGGTGCCGGTGAGATGTTTCAAGTAACAACGTTGGATTTAAGCAATCCTCCCCGCACTGACTCGGGCGAAATAGACTTTAAGGAAGATTTTTTCGGTAAACCGACAAACTTGACCGTATCGGGTCAATTAGAAGGTGAACTCGCAGCAATGGCATTGGGCAACATTTACACATTCGGTCCTACGTTTCGGGCAGAAAACTCCAATACAACGCGTCACCTAGCCGAGTTTTGGATGATAGAGCCTGAAATGGCCTTCTATGAGCTCGATGATAACATGGATTTGGCAGAGGATTTATTGAAATATGTTATCAAATATGCGCTAGATACCTGTCCAGAAGAAATCGAGCTATTAAACAACCGCGTACTGGAAGAAGAGAAATCAAAACCGCAGAACCAGCGTTCTGAAATGAGCTTGATTGAAAAATTGAACTTTATTATCGAAAACGATTTTGAACGTGTAACGTATACAGAAGCTATTGAAATCCTAAAACGAAGCAAGCCCAATCAGAAGAAGCAATTCAAATACCTTATCGAAGAATGGGGTGCGGATTTGCAATCGGAGCACGAGCGCTATCTCGTAGAAAAACACTATAAAAAACCGGTGATTCTTACGGATTACCCACGTGAAATAAAATCGTTTTACATGAAACAAAATGAACCCGATGCACAAGGTCGTCATACGGTACGTGCCATGGATATTTTGTTTCCGGGAATCGGTGAAATGGTGGGCGGTTCACAACGGGAAGAAAATCTAGACAAGCTGCTCACACGCATGGCAGAAGTTGGTATCCCCGAAGAAGAAATGGATTGGTTTTTAGACACACGTCGTTTTGGATCTGCCCCACATTCGGGTTTTGGAGTAGGTTTTGAACGTTTGGTATTATTTGTAACCGGGATGACCAACATACGAGATGTTATTCCGTTTCCAAGAACACCAAAAAATGCAGAATTTTAACAAAAGGATAAAACCGCTGAACTTTTTCAACTTTCAGCGGTTTTATTTTTAGCGTCTTATTTATTTTATCAAATGCTTTTAAGAATACACGAAGAAAATCCGAATCCGAAATTTATCGAGCAGGCCGTAGATATCCTTAAAAAAGGAGGAGTCATCATATACCCTACGGATACGGTATATGGTATCGGTTGTGATATCACAAATCAGAAAGCGATCGAACGCGTATGCAAGATAAGAGGCCTTAAGCCTGAAAAATCGAATTTATCTTTTATATGCTACGATTTGACCGATATCTCCCAATACACCAAACCTTTTGATACGGTGGTATTTCGTGTACTAAAAAAGGCATTACCCGGTCCATTTACTTTTATTTTTAACGCAAGCGGGCAAGTTCCCAAACTGCTAAGCACCAAAAAGAAAACGGTGGGTATTCGTGTTCCCGATAATAATATTGTGCGGGAAATCGTCAAAGAACTCGGTAATCCGATTGTTACCTCTTCTATTCGTGATGAAGATGATATCATTGAATATTCTACCGATCCGGAACTCATTCACGAAAAGTATGAAGAGCTCGTTGATCTAGTGATTGATGGCGGATACGGCGATAATGTTGCCTCTACAGTTGTTGATGTAACGTCTGGCGATTTTGAAATTATACGGGAAGGAAAAGGAAATTTGGACGAGTATTTATAAAATAATAAATTCTTCCACGACCACGTGTCCGACGTATTCGTTCACACGTCCTATAATCTGACGGCGCATCATCGCCAGTTCATTCTTGATCACCGCTGATTCGACCTTGACAAACAATTTTTTATCGTGAATATAAATCTGCTGCGTACGATTGGCAATAGCTTTCCCAATAATATCCGGCCAAGCATTCACGATTGATGACTCATCGTACTTGGAGCGCAGCCGATACGTCTCAATCCACTTCTCAATAACCTCTTTAATACCTACATCATCTTTGGTGTGGATTTCATCCAGTTTTTTCTTATACATTTATAGCGCCCCCTTTCACTTCAAAAATACGAATTGGTTGCGCTATTTCATCGAAAATATCTTTTATTCTTCCGGCATCTGTATCCGTAATAAATATCTGTCCAAATTCATCCTCTGAAACCAGCTGCATCAATTTTTTTGTCCGTCTGTCGTCCAGTTTATCAAAAATATCATCCAATAACAGCAGCGGCTTATCCTTTTTCTTATTCCTAAGGAAACTGTATTGTGCTAACTTCAATGCTATCAAAAACGATTTTTGCTGCCCCTGTGAACCAAACTTCTTTAGGGGCATCTCCTCATGAATAGTAAACAAAAGATCGTCTTTATGAATTCCTTGTGAAGTTCGCTCTAATACACGGTCTTTCTCTAAACTGCTTCGTAACAATGTTTCAAAATCAGTCTTCATTAATGGTGATTCATAAACTAACGAAACTTTCTCTGCCCCTTCTGTTAAGAAGGCATAATATCGTTCGAATTCTGGAAGAAATTCGTCCATAAACTGCTTTCTTCTTTCGAATATTCGCTCCCCCACTTCAGTCAGCTGGAGATTCAAAACCTCCAATACGCCCAAATCCAACACTCCCTTTTCCCTTACCTGTTTAAGCAATATATTGCGTTGCAAAAGAATTTTATTGTATTGGATAAGGATATCCAGGTAATGATTATCGGTTTGGGAGATCACATTGTCCATGAATTTACGCCGTTCTTCACTTCCTTCTGTTACGATAACCGTGTCATTAGGTGAGATCATGACCAACGGGAATAAACCGATATGGTCTGCCAGACGTTGGTAATCTTTTTTATTACGTTTGAACTGCTTTTTCTGATTTCTTTTTAAACTACAAGAAATGACGTCGGGCACCTGATCACGCTCGAACTCACCCTGCACAATAAACCAGTCAAAACCTTTTTTGATATGCTGTGAATCTATCGGGTTGAAATAGGATTTGCATAAAGCAAGATAATGGATGGCATCCAATAAGTTGGTTTTTCCCGTACCGTTTGCTCCTGCAAAAGCATTTATCTGGGGCAAAAACTCTAAAGAGGATTCGGTATAGTTCTTAAAATTGAAAACAGAAAGTTGCTTCAACCACATTTCGAAATGTTAATATATTAAAAAATTAGCGGGTTGAAAAGTGAAAGCGTTAATCGAATTATTTAATTTCTTCGAAGTCAATAAACTCACCTGCAGTTTGTGTCCCTTTCTTCGCTTTAGCTTCGTCTTGTGGTACATAGTCTACACGCAGCTCTCCCTCCTTTTTGGGTGGCGTTTGTTGTTTAAATTGATCAAAGGGACTCCCTCCGGTAGTATAATCATATCTTGTTCCACGCCCCCCTCCTGCGGCTTGTTGTTGCTGGGCTTTATTCATAAGGCGTTCCGTCATTTTGCGCAAGGCAAAAGGCATCAGCAGACGAAACAAATATTTCAATCCATAAAAAACAAGCAAAAATATAGCGAGTATTTTAAGTAGTTCCATTCTTTTTTTACGTTTTCACCAAATTTAGTAATTTAATTCTTTTTTCACCGTCAACAGAATGTCAGCATCAAAACCCTTAACAAAATTTAAGTATTTAGCTTTCGCTTTGCTTCCATAACCGCCCGTGCCAATTCCTCTGCTTTATGCGAACCAATAATATACCTTAATCCTTCTTTATCCGTCAGCCACACGGCATCTTTCCCGCCCGAATAAAAACGAATTTTCCCCCCTTTGTGCAAATTATAAACGGGATTATTGAAGATAAAAGAACTATATGGTTTCAATTCTACTTTCGCGATATTATAGAGATCGATTTTAACCAGTTTAGACGACCACAGTCCACTCAAAATTAGAAACTTCCCTTCTACGGTTGTTTTATAATGCACCATGTAAATCATGATGATCGAGACGATAATCACGCCCGTACCGACAATAAAAAACAATTGTCTGGAAGGCAAGTTCTCTATATTTAAATAATAGGCGACAAAACAAAATAAAGCCAAAATCATCCGTACACTAATCCACGTAGCATCCCGCCCCAAATATTGCTTTTCCTGAAAAAGATATTGTTCGCTCATAGCTTATAGAGCCTGTTTAAAATTTACCTAATTATTTTTTTATGCCTCTTTTTGGCTGCGTCTTCGTTAAATTTTCTGAAGATAGCTTCCGGCTATCTCCAGAAAATTTGCCTCGTCTCGCTCATAAATAGCCTATAAAAATTCTTATAATACAAATTTAAACAGGCTCTTATTTACAAACTAATGTAAAGACTTTTTTTGTACTTTTCGTTATCCTATACCGATTATCTGCACGATAATCCACAATCCACACAATATCCCCATTCCCATTGACTAAAATAGGAACTGTTTGTTTCTCATACCGTCCTATTTTCTTTTGTACAAAGTAATCGCTAAGTTTTTTCCGTTTTCCGCCCATACCTATTGGATAAAAATAATCTCCCTCCTCCCAAAAACGTAACATCAACGGAAACCGTAAACTATCGAAATCTACCTGTAATACATTTTCTGATGCGCGTATAGCCGTATCTTCTCCTATTGATCCTTCAAACAGCTTACCTCCAAAAGAAAAAACGGAACTATCGGCTGGTATTTCTAATGTATTGTGCGGATAAAACTCTTCTACCTTCGCTTTCAACCAAAGGTCGTCTCTATCCAACAACAATTCATAATGTGGTGCATGGAAAATTTTACCCGACTCACTGTACCAACTTGCTTGCACATCAGCCAAAATATTTTTGGAAAAACCATATGGTTTAAACAATTCGAATAATAAGGGCAATCGATGAAGATAAGGCTGCAATTTCAATTTGTTAATTCGGATCAAGTTACCTTCTGCTACAAACAACTCCGCTCGGATCGGGAAAATAAACGATTGGAGCAGATCGTGTGCTTCTTGAAAATGAACAATGTTCGCCTGCATGATAGTGTCAAATTCCGGACTAATTTCCCGAAACTTGGGCATAATTTCCAAGCGTACTTTGTTTCTTGCATATTTTGTAGAGAAATTAGATTGGTCATCCCGAAAAGGAATCTGTAATTGTTGTACACAGGCCGTAATTTCTGCCGATGATAAAAACAAGAGGGGCCTAATTATTTTTCCTCGTTTAGGAAGGATGCCCTGCAAGCCCTGCAATCCTGTTCCTCGCGTCAAGTTAAGCAACACCGTTTCGATATGGTCGTCTTGATGTTGTGCGATAGCGACCCATTTTGCATTTTGTTGTATACGTAGTTCTTCAAACCAAGCATAGCGCAATTCACGTGCTGCCATTTGGGTAGATAGACCATATTCCTGTGCATAGTCGTTGGTTTGGAAATGCCGGATAAAACAAGGTACGTTATGCTGCTCTGCAAACTCCCTTACCAACTGTTCATCTAAATCAGCATCTCCCTCGCGCAAATGAAAATTACAATGGGCGATTATACAGGAATAGCCACTCCTTAAAAAAAGGTGCGTCATCAACATCGAATCACGCCCACCGCTAACCGCCAGCAACACGTTATCATCTACACTTATATCCAGTGTTTCTTGCATATATTGTTGAAAACGGCGAACTAGATTCATAAATCAAAGTTAAGTTTTTCTTAAACAACTTTTTTTAGAAAAAAGTTGTGCAAAAAATCGTCCTTCGAATCTTTGAGGAGAGGGGATAGTACTAAGGATAAATTTCTACATGCCTCAAAAATTCGCATGGACATCAGAGGCTAATAAGGGATAATACAGTTGCT
This sequence comes from Sphingobacterium micropteri, assembly GCF_014692515.1. Lineage (GTDB taxonomy): Bacteria > Bacteroidota > Bacteroidia > Sphingobacteriales > Sphingobacteriaceae > Sphingobacterium > Sphingobacterium micropteri. The sequence continues at coordinate 133,365 of NZ_JACOIK010000009.1, forward strand.
GCATCCATAAATTTCTACAGTTTCCAAAGTTTTTGAGGCAACATGAGTTTTTAATGAAGGGGTAATACAATTGCATGAACCCTCCGTTAACACTGAAATGCCGCATCCGCATGTTTTACAACTGCACAAACTCATCCTTAGTACTATTCCAAATGTAAAACATTCGAAGCGGCGAGGTTTTTGCTTCTTTTTCACGGGGAAAAAGAAGATAATTACCTATTTTTGCCTTCGTGAAATACTGTTTTACGCTTATTTTAAACCTCCTCTGGCTCACATCATTGTTTGCTCAGGAAGAACTACGCCTTATCTCTTCGAGGTACAGTACGATTATCGATCAACAAGGGTTCAGCAGTATTCAACCCGTCTATGCACACAAAGGAAATACGCTATCCGCCGACAGTGGCATTATCTACGAGGATGAGGTTGGCCGGCAGTTCTTTGAAGCATTTGGAAACGTCGTGATTACGCAGCCATCCGGCACAATTATTTATTCCGACCGACTACATTATGACGCCGCTCCGCAGATTGCGACGCTGACGAACAATGTCCGCATGGTCGATGCCAATTCCGTATTGACTACAAATCACCTCATCTATAAGATGCGTGATAAAATAGGCAACTACACCGGGGGAGGAAGAATTATTTCTAAAGGGGATACCATTACTTCGCGAACGGCTTATTACTTCGAAAATACAGAAGATGCCTATTTTCGGAATCAGGTTGTTGTACGGACACCTGATGTAAAGATTTATACGGATACGATGCGCTACAATTCTAATCAGCGCATGACCTATTTCTTTGGACCGACGAATATCAAAGGAAATAGCGGCGAAAACCTATATACCGAGAAAGGAAACTATAACACAGAGACGGGTGTTGCTAATTTCTCCAAAAACAATCTATATACCGAAGGAACACGTTTTTTAAAGGGCGACAGTCTTTACTACGATAGAGCGACCGGCGTAGGAAAAGCGTATAGAAACGTTGTATTTGTCGACACCTTGGATAAATTCTATGCATATGGTGGCTACGGTTTATATGATCAAGCGGACGAATCTATTACGATGACCGACAAACCGTTAATCACGATGGTGGTGGAAAATGATTCCACCAGCTCAGCACCGGTGGATAGCCTCGCTATAACTCCCGCGGATTCTATGGAAACAGATTCCACAGACATAAAGAAGGATACCGTCGCGCAAGCGGAGATAACGCAAACAGAGGAACCCGATGTAACTGCTGACAACGAGATCATTACCACAACGGATTCTACACAGATGACACTCCCCCGTGATACAGCAAAGGTAGATTCTGTTTATATGACTGCCGATACACTCTATTCGCGCATGATTATGCTACGTGATTACAAAGCATTAGATTTTAAACTGGATCGAAGTGGTGGAGAAATTGAAACCGACGAGGACGTTAATTACGGAGACGAGGGCGACTATGGAGCGGATAATACGGACATAGAAACAGAAAATCTGACACCGTTATCCGACTCAATTAAGACGATTGTCGATAGTGTCTCGATGGACAGTATTTCTGTTGATGGGATCATGGACAGTATACTTATAGATAGCACAGCGATTCATAGGGAGATGGATAGCTTAAAGACCATCGTGACGGAAAAAGCGGAAGAAAAGTTAACAATAGAAAAGCCGCAAGAAATCAAAAAAGCAGTTCCGGTGGACTCGGCTAAACGAGCAACAATTATTAAGGAGGCGGCTAGAGCGGACATCTCTAGAAGCATGCGACAGGATTCGATATTACGGCAACAAGCAGTGATTCCAGAAGAAGCCACTGCGGACAGCCTAATTAATCAAGCGATAGCTACCGCCCAAACGCCGGATAAAACCTTCAAAGACACCACGAATGAAGCTTATCTTGATACGGCTCGAACACGGATTGTCAAGGCTTATTACAATGTCCGAATGTTCAAATCGGATTTGCAGGCGGTAGCTGATTCTGTTTATTACGGCATGGCTGACTCTATGTTTCGGTTCATGGGGAGGCCTATGATTTGGGCGGAGGGATCGCAAATTTCGTCCGACACCATCTATATGCAGATTCAGAACCAGCGCATGGATAACGCCTTACTAATTAATAATGCCTTTATGGTAAATGCGGTAATGGACACGGTCAAGTTCAATCAGCTCAAAGGTCGAAAGATTACCGCTTTCTTTGCCAATAACTCTATTGACCGAATGTATGTAGACGGAAATGCAGAGAATTTAAGTTTTGCCACGAATGATAAAACCCACCGGATAACGGAGATGTTCCACGACCGAGGCGCGCGTATTAAAATCAAAATGGAGGGTAAAAAAATCATTGACTACATTACGATACGAAAAGTAGACCAAAAGCTTTATCCTTTTAAGCAAGTAACGCAAGAAAATGAAGTCTTACCTGGATTCGTTTGGCGACCACAGGACCGGCCCAAATCGAAAGAGGATATGATGAACCGGAAACGGGAGATCGAAAAACCGGAAGCTCCTGCGGGAAGCCCACAGGATGAAAATACGCTCGGAACGCCCGATGAAATGATGGAAATTGATGAACTGACAGAAACATCTGAAGAGCCGGTAACACAACAGGAGAAAGAAGAAACGCCAGCCCAAGCGGAAGAAGAGCCGGAAACACCGATAACTGGAGAAGAAGAGGCTTCAAAAGCAGCATCAACTGAAGAAAAATCGGTGGAGAAGGAGGTGGAACCCGTGAAGCCCACTGAAGAAGAAAATGGTTCCGATATCGAATAACTGTTAAGGGTACCTCGCTGTATCGTGTGGTTTCTTTCCAAAAAGATGTTCCTGTTTTAACAGCGAATGTACTTGTTTTCCCCTAAGACGTAGTTGATTTGGTAGATCATGTCGTTTGTTTAGCGGAGAATGAAGTTTATCTGCCGACGGATGTACCTGTTTTTCTAAAAGATGTCGTTGTTTTCGTATAAGAAGTAGTTAGCTAAGTAGATCATGTAGTTGTTTTAGCTGCGGATAAAGCTAATCTGTCTGCGGATGTAGCTACTTTTCTAAAAGCTGTAGTTAGTTTAGCAGATTATGTCGTTGGTTTTCCAAAAGATATAGCTATTTTCTCAAAAGGAGTAGTTCGTTTAGCCTTTCATGTAGTTGTTTTCTCAAAAGATGTAGTTAGTTTAGCAAACCATGTAGTTGTTTTCCCAAAAGATGTAACTGTTTTATCCCGCCTGTTTTCAAAATTACAACTCTAAAAAACTGCAATTATTGCATTTAAACCTCGATTTTCATTCGTTTTATCGCTCAAATAGCGTCTAAAAAGGTTCATATTTTCGCCAATTTCACCTTATACTTTGAGGCATACCTATGGTTAACAACACCGAACTAACGCCAATCAGCGATTATCTTCTTTCAAAAACGCTGCTAATTTTCCTACCGCAATCGCCCGATGACTGATTTCGTTTTTCTCTTCGGAAGTCATTTCGGCAAACGTTTTATTATACCCTTCGGGGATAAAAATAGGATCATAACCAAAACCTCCTGAACCTCTACGCTCGTCAATGATACTTCCTTCGATACTTCCCTCAAAGAAATATTGCTGTTCATTTAGAAAAAGCGAAATCACTGTGCGAAATCGAGCAATACGGTTTTGGCTGTCTCCTAATTTGGAGAATACCAAATCAATATTCTTTTCCATATCACGTGAGCCGGAATAGCGGGCGGAATAAATACCTGGCTCTCCGTTAAGAGCATCTATCTCCAATCCGGAGTCGTCGCCGAAACAATCCAGCCTGTATTTATGGAAAAGATAGTCCGTTTTCTGTTTTGCATTCTCCTCAAAGGTCACACCGGTTTCGGGAATATCATCCGAACAACCAATATCCGTTAAAGATTTTATACTGAATTTATCCCCAATAATAGCTTGTACTTCTTCAAGCTTATGGGCGTTGTTCGTTGCAAATACTAATTCCATTTTTTTGTTGTTAGACAAGGTTAAGAGGTTAGAAATTTTTAGCTCCTTACGTCCCAATAAACACTTTAAACTCATTCCAGAATAGTCTCTTCTTTTGCACATCGGCAAACATCTCCTCAAAGCTGAACGTATTGAATACCGTTGCTACACGACCTTTCATATACGAATTATGTGCGATTTCGGGAAGTTTGAGCGATATAGGCTCTACACCGAGCAAGGTAATCTTAGTCGGTTGAAAAAACTGCATGATCCGCTTGAAATCATTGGGATTATGCGGATTTGCTAAGTTGACGACCGCAACATTTTCAAACGACAGATTGAGCGCGCTCAACGTTTTCAAAAACGCATCCTCGGCCTGTGGTGAAAAATACGGAAAATCGGGGTAGCGTAAGATAAAGAGGACACCTGTAGATTTATCGCCTTGGTATATAAATTCTTCTACTTCTTTTCCACTTGCATCATCCTCTACATTTCCGACAGATGAAACCATTGCCTCCTCTTTCTCCTTTGGAAGGAAAAGAGTTTCCGATAGAAGAGCTTGAAGTGCGATAGGGTTATCTGTTATTAGTTGGCTCATTGATTTTTATAAAAGTTAGAAAGTTAAAATGGTTAGAAAGTTAGAGGGTTTCAAACACGAACTTCTTAACCCTCTAACTTCTTAACGTTCTAACTCCTTAATTAATGCCCTAAAATATAAGAGAAAATCAACGGTGCTACGATCGTAGCATCAGACTCCACCACAAACTTCGGTGTGTCTATATCTAATTTACCCCATGTGATTTTCTCATTAGGAACAGCACCCGAATACGAGCCATAAGAAGTCGTTGAATCTGATATCTGACAGAAATAGGACCAAAAAGGCACATCTTCCCATTCCAAATCTTGGTACATCATCGGTACGACACAAATAGGAAAATCACCCGATATACCACCTGCAATCTGGAAGAACCCCACACCTTTACCTTCTGAATTGGCACGGTACCATTCCGTTAAATAGATCATATATTCAATACCTGACTTCACCGTGCTGGCCTTTAAGTTACCTTTAATCACATTGGCCGCAAAGATATTTCCGGTTGTCGAATCTTCCCAACCCGGACATACGATCGGTAGATTTTTCTCTGCTGCAGCCACAATCCACGAGTTCTTCGGATCAATTTCATAGTATTGCTCCAATACACCCGAATTTACCACTTGGTACAAAAATTCGTGCGGCAGATAACGTTCACCTTTTTCCTCTGCGGCATGCCAAACATCTTCCAAGTGCTTCTGTAAACGACGAAAGGCTTCTTCTTCCGGAATACAGGTATCCGTTACGCGGTTATAATGTTGGTCTAACAATTCGCGCTCTTGCTCCGGCGTCAGATCACGATAATTGGGTACACGCTTATAATGTGAATGCGCCACCAGATTCATCACATCTTCCTCCAGATTCGCACCAGTACAAGAAATAATATGGACTTTATCTTGACGGATCATTTCCGCCAGTGAAATTCCTAATTCGGCTGTACTCATCGCACCGCCCAACGAGATTAACATCTTTCCACCTTCCAATAGGTGCGTTTCGTATCCCTTCGCTGCATCTACCAAAGCAGCTGCATTGAAATGCAAGTAGTTTTTCTCGATGAATTGAGAAATAGGACCTTTTTGTGTACGCATAGTTTCAAATTTTCTGTTCTACTCGCAAAGGTACAATAAAAAGAACGATTTCTTTTGTCGCTTTTAAGAGCAAAAGTAGTTAATGTGTCGAGCTACTGCCTTTCTATTTTATAGAAAAAATCTTCTGAATGACCGTATCCATCACGATCTTCCGGATCCACTTCAATGAATACCTTACCATGTAAAGATTCAACTTTGAAATCTGCTCTAACACTATTAAACCAAGTGAACCCCACGGAGAACAATCTCAATACACCATCTCTATAGAGCAAGCGATGGTCTGCAGCATCATCCCATCTTATCCATTCAGATTTATCAAGGCTATATCGCTGTACAGCAGTACTATTCCCCTGTGCGTCGAATCTAAATCGGTATCCATTATACCCGATAGCATGAGACAACTCACCGGTCTGACTATCATAACTTCGCACAACCCACCAAGTGCCTGTATAATCCATCAGCTGTTCCTTCTTCACTTCCACCGGTACACCTCCTTCAAACGAACTTATGTCATCTTTATATACATAATTCAATGTACCGCGTAGACTTTCCTCATCGGCACTAACGATCTTCACCTTAATATTCAGCTCACCCGCTTCCGTCAAAGAGATGTCCTCCAATTCGATGTTTTGATGGTCTATACTAAAAGAGAGATAGTCTAGGATATCCGATGGCGCGCCGACATTGAGCATCTGGCTATTGGTAGGCAAGGTCTCGATCGGCAACAGGCTGAAATTAGCAAAAGGAATATTTTTGTTGCACCAAGATAATGCATCATTGATTTTCGTTTTCATGCTGACAAGCTCCTGCAGATCCCTGAAGAAAGTCTGTAGCTCTGCCGAAGAGCTGTTTACATCACCCTTCTCCAAACGACGCCCTTCCAAATGGAAAGGCAATGGCGTATATTCGTCGTGGTACAACAATAAGGCATCCATATTATCGTTGGCCGCGGCTTTCAGTCCCGGAACCGTCCCTCTTGCTGACAACCGAGATTGTCTCGATGAAAAACTACCAACTAACCGATCAAATTTGAGTGTGATATTATGCCAGATAATATCCGTAATCTCTTGAAATGTGGCTCGTGCCTCATATGCACATGCTACCGCAACGCCCCCCAGAACCACAGTATGCCAAGCATAAGGTTTTCCATAAACCGCCACAACACCGGACACGCCCATCGTGATGATATATCGCGAAAACTTACCGAACAGCAATAAATTCCCAATGCGTCCACCTACAGTGGATCGTCCTGTATTGGAACTCAGGCTCACTTGATGGGCAGACATCAAGTTTGGTCGGTCTGCGGACATACGAAAACCATCGCCCGCTTCCTGTACAACCACTGATCCGGCCATCATATTCCGGCGCTCAGTCCTACTCCTCCTCATATCATCCAGTTCTGCAAAGACCTCCTCAAACATCGACTTATTGGCCTGATAGGTCATTGCCATGATACGCCGCTGTTCGGTTGTAGCATTTTCATATATTTCCACAACATTATACAAACTCTGCAATACCAACCCATTGGATGTCGTATCGTCACTACGCTCCTGGGCAAAACGTGTAAATCCTGTCAGCAGAGGTGCAATCGTTGCATCGGCTGACTGCGACAGCACGGGATCCCTCAGGGTATAAGTAATCTTTAGGTTGCCCAATTCCGGAATAACCAGTTCCTGTTCGCCATCCGGCACATCTTCCAACAGTATAAAGGCTAGTTCTTTTTCTCCGGCTTTTGCCAGCAGGATATCAACATCGCCGATTTTGCCTTTGTACTCCTCTTTTTGTAAGGAGAGATCTCCAACATCGATGACCTTCAACCCATAGCGGACAATATCCCCGCCATTGATATGTTTTGCCTCCTTGTCATCTTCTTTGTTTGGCAAGGCACTGTCTTTCTTACAAGCCGTTAAAAAAAGGAGAAAGAAAAAAAAATAAGCGATTCTGGTAAGTACCCACTTGATCTTATCGTTTTGATTATTCATATCTTTGACTAATACGTTTGGTATTTATTTTATTTCATAGATGGTTTGCCTACCATCCTCTACAAAGAAATAGACATATTCTTTGATTTAAAATACCCACTAGTGGGTATTTTAGTATACCTTTGGATATGTACACACTGACATGGACAATAGGTCGGGAGGAAATTATTATTCTTTCCATTCTTATTTTTATATTGTTTTTCTTTTGGTTTGTTTTCAGCCGCTTATTACGGAGAAAGTAATCATATCCACTTCATTACGAGCTAGTAACAAAAATACCCCTTCAACCCATTAACCTTAACTAAGTAAAAATACCCATTAGTGGGTATTTACAAGCATGAAAACCTGTTGTAGGTTTGCAAAGACAAAAATGCCGATTAAAGTACATAAAAGAATAATTCAACTAACGTTTTATTTTTATCAACAATGAAAAGTAATTTATTAACCGTCATACTGCTTGCATTTTCAATTACACCATTCGTCGCAAATGCACAAATGGCATCTTCTTTAAAAAAAGAAGGCCAAAACATGGTCAAGTTTAACATCCTTCCTCTTTTGGGCGGAAAATTCGCCTTTGAATATGAACGCCTATTGACCGACCGCATCAGCGTGGGGGCAGCAATAAGTCTGCGCCCCAAAAAGGGAATACCCTTCGGTTCTACGGTAAAAGATATCGTGGATGACGAAGAGTTGAACGATCTCATCGATAACTTCAAGAGCTCCAATTTCTCTATCACGCCCGAGGCACGTTTCTATGTTTCCAAACGAGGGACATTTCGAGGTTTTTACATCGCTCCTTATCTGAAATACGCTAGCTATAGTGCCACACTTCCTTTCGATTTTGATGTCGATATAGATGATGCGAATACAGATATTTATAGCCGTACAGAAACCATCCCCCTGAATGGAAGTATACAGTCGTTTACCGCCGGACTTTCATTGGGAACCCATTTCAAACTATCCAAAAACATCTACTTAGATTGGCGAATTATAGGGCCAGGGTACGGAAGTGCCAAGGGAAACGTAACCGGAAAGATGGAACTCGATAGCGAAGAACAGGCATCCTTGCGTGAAAGCCTGGACGAACTCAAAGTAGATCTGGAAGATTTACCGGTAGGTATCAAGATCGAATCAGAAGTGCGTGCCGATGGTGCAGATATTAACATCTTACGCAGTCCTTGGGCAGGTATTCGAACAGGGCTATCCATCGGCTACCGTTTTTAACAAAAAGTAAACATATATAGTATTAACCCCTAAAATAAAGCAAGATGAAATTCATTTTTTTTACCAGATTACTGTTTATAATAGCAACCTTTTCCTTGTTATCAATTTCCTGTTCAAAGGATGGAGACGACAATGGCGACACCACTGATCCAACAGAAGAACAACTACCTACCGGCAAGCAGGATGCCGAAACGAAAATCCAAGGCAAGTGGAATGTTAATGCCTCAGGCGAAGTCCGTAGCCTGGAATTTCTGGACGGAGACACCTACGTATTGGAAGTCGCCAGTTCCTCATCATTGGCGTCGCGCAAAGCTATCCTGTCCGCCCGAGCCGCACACGCTGGCCTCAACGGTGGCTTTAAATCTGAAACAGGAGGCAACAACTCTACCGAGAAAATATCCGGCAAATTCACTGTCAGCGCAGACGGCAAGACAATTACTTTAGGCGATATCGCGCGTATCACCATCAGCGGCATCTCGGAGAACAGCTTTTCATTTACCATCACCTTTATCGAAAGTAACCGTGAACAAAGCGTATCCGCGACCATCGTTGCACCTGTAGCGACCTCGCAAAAGACGCAATTACTAGTCGGCAACTGGGGATCCTCAAGCTGGATGTATTATGAAGCAGCGGACGTACGGGTTTTAGAAGGCAAAGGGTTCAAACCGCAAGATGAAGGATTTATGTTTACCGCGACGGGAACAATGATTATGCGGTATATAAATTATGAGCAAAGCAGCTCCGTTGATCCCGAAACCGGCCTACCCAGCGAAGTTATCACCAACGTAAGCTTAGATACTGATATCTATTCCTGGGAATGGAAAGACAGCCAGCAAACGGTTGTTAAGGTAAGTAGGAATGGAGATACGTTCGAAATAACTATCGAGAATTTGACGCAATCGCGTCTGACAGCACGTCTTGAAAACGGCAATAATTGGGTATTGGAATCATTGTAAAATAATACCAAACCATTCAATAACATAAAAATGAAAAAAATGAAAAAAAATCCTATTGTATACCTCGGCCTCGCCGTGCTGCTTGCAGCAAGCTCCTGTAAGACACCCCATGTACAACGTATGTCGGAAAATTCGGTCACCGATCTCAGCGGACGGTGGAACGAAACAGACTCTCGAATCACGGCTGAAGAAATATCAGCAGAATTGGCGTCCCACCCTTGGTACAACACCTTCTCGTCTACGAATCAAGGGAAGAAACCCGTTATCATCGTCGGCATGATCACGAATAAATCACACGAACATATACCTACAGAAACGTTCTCCTTAGATATCGAAAAAAGCATGATCAATTCTGGAAGAATCTCTGTGGTACAAGGTGGAGGCAAACGGGAAGAGATACGTGCTGAACGTGCAGATCAGCAGAACTACTCCTCAGAAGCAACCATGAAGAGTTTCGGCCTAGAGAAAGGTGCTGACTTTATGCTTCAGGGAACCATCAATTCTATCGTAGATCAATATGGAAAAGAAAAGACAATTTACTACCAGATTAACTTAGAGCTTACCCATTTAGAGAGCAACGAGAAGGTGTGGATCGGCGACAAGAAAATCAAAAAATACCTCGGCAACAAACGCATGAGATAAGACAATTATACACCGCCATACCGTTCAGTAACAGCTTTCTAGGAGCTGTATGGTGGTGTATTGCCCTAACCTTAATCTAAAATGGACATGAAAACATTATTGACCCCCACCCTGCCATTATTGGCCGCACTTCTCCTAGTTTCCTCCTGTGCTACCACCGGAAGGTATCAGGATAAAGCCAGTGAAGTATTCGAAAATATCGAGTTTGCCGACTTTGATCAGGCATCTACGAAGATTGATCAAATCAGCTTCTACCAGAAAGACCGCAACAGGCTGCTCTATCTACTGGAAAAAGCAAAGGTCGAGCATATGCGCGGAAATTACAGGAGCAGCAACAGCTATTTCGAACAAGCCTATATCCTGCTGGATGACGGCATCAAAAACTCCGTAGGCCAGATTGCCCTTTCCAACCTTTCCAACCCCATGATGACCAAATACAAGGGGGAAGATTTTGAAAAGGTCATGCTCCACTATTACAAAGCTTTGAACTATTACTATCTGGGCATTCCCGATACCGCACTGATCGAAGCACGGCGCATCAACATCAAACTCAACGAGCTGAATGACCGTTATGAAGACCATAAAAACAAATATCAGTATGATGCCTTTGCCCAAATCCTGCAAGCCAGTATCTACGAATCTACCGGGCAACTGAACGATGCCTTCATTGCCTATCGGAATGCAGAAAAAATCTACGATGACCATGATGGTGTCTATCTAGATGTATCCATGCCCGAACAGCTGAAAAAAGATCTGCTGCGCACCACAAAAGCACTCGGCTTTGGCGAAGAATATGCACATTACAAAAAGAAATATGCGACTGTCCCGGAAGATGAACATACCGCCGCGGCCATTGTCTTCTGGGAAAACGGAACCGGTCCTAAAAAGAGCCAGATGATGATGACGGCCAACAGCTTCGAAGGCGTGTTCGTCGGAACATACAGTGATGACCAAACGCAGATTGTTATCCCCATTCCCGCTGGCGTTAATATAGGCTTCAATGCTGTAGCCTTCCCCGAATACATCAGGGGAAAGAACTACTTCCATCGCGCCAGTGTCACCGTCGACGGACAGCAGAAATACTTTGAACTGGCAGAGGATTTCAATGCCATCGCCAAACAGACCTTAAAAGACCGAGCGATGCGTGAGGTAGTCTCCACGGTAGTCCGACTGGCCACCAAAAAAGCAGCCGGTAAAGGCCTCAAAATGCTCGCAAACCATTTTGGCGGAGGTTTGGCAGGCGACGTCACCGGCATGGTAACTGATGCCGTAGGCGCAGCGGTTGAAAAAGCCGACACCCGCAACTGGCAGAGCCTACCCTCGCAGATCTGCTATGTGCGCGTGCCCCTGCCCACAGAAGGAGAGCAGAAAGTAGTGATGACGAAATATGCGGAAAATGGCAATGTAGCCGATACACTGACTTTGAAAGCAGGCAAGAACAGCCACCTGATCAGTCTCTTTGACATGTCCAATTCCGGCTATTACGGGCAGCAGGCTGTTACATCCCCAAATCCTCCGGTCAATGATTATGCAATGGCAGGGGCTGAACAGACGGTAGCGGCCATAACGAGTAGACAAGCTCCCGCCGCACCCCCCAAAGTAAAAGAACCGAAAGTGATACCCGAGAATGTGATCGACTATACTAGCTTCGGTATCGCTGCATCGATTGGCTCAGGATCATTTACTGAAGAAGGAGCAATCGCCGACGCATTGGAATTCATTGGAAAAACAACCTGGCAGGCAGAAGCGCTGTTAGGATTCAACAAAGGAACAAAAAGATCTGTTTTTGGTGTATCGTTAGGTATTGCCAATTACGTTGATCCCTGGAGCTTTGATGAAGAAGCTCCGGATAAAACCACCGATTTAAGCCTCGGATTTCTCGGCAAGTTCTACGTTGCACCTACCAAAGGATATTACTTGACCGGATTCAATTTCTTTTTTCAGCCGTCAGTCCGCTACAGTATCTCCAACAACCTCAAATATTCATTCGAAGATTATGATGATGATTATGGATACACTACGGAAACATACGATCACAGCAAGCCTTTTGACATTGGTATTAAAACGGGCGTCGGATATACGTTCCCGATGAGCCCGGATAAAATGAGCAGATTGGGCGTATCCATTTTCGGGGACGCCGGATTTTTAGAAAGAAGTGACTGGGGCTATAAAACCGGATTCTTTGGCCTTCAACTTTCTTATGATTTTGGAATAAAATAAGCACATATGAAAACCTTACTGACGTTATATATGATCATCTGCTCCCTCAGCAGTACCGTACAGGCGGAATGGAGCAACTGGAAGAAAAGCCCCTGTTATGACAAGGTCGAATATCGATATAGACATGTGCGTGCACATGGCACTCGTCAGATTTTTGAAATACAGTTCAAAAATCGATACGGGCGAACGATTTACTTCGACTATGCATTGGCAGGTTCCAAACAGAACGAAGACATTCATCACGCCCGGCGAACAAGCTTACCGGCCAATCGAGAATCAAAACCCATACCGCTGTTTACTAATTCGGAAGAGTTTCTCATAGAGATCGGGCAACTGAACTTCTCCCCTTATGACACGGAATATGAAGAATGTGATCAGGAAGCAGCGTAAATAGCCGTCACGGCTAAACGTGTGGCGAGCATTCCACCCGAAGATAATATATAATGATCGTAACCTAGTTATGCATCAACCTCTCTAACCAGATAGCTCCGGTTAGGGAAGTATTATAAAAAAAGGACAACAAATACCGGCATTTTCCATAACTTTATGGTTCTATCTAACTATAGCGTTATGGAAATTCTCAGTTTTAACAAAGCAAAAGAAATATGGCAACGTATAGTAAAGTCTGATGATGACGAGGGGTTTGTCTTTGAACTGGAAATGCATCGCCGGTTACTGGACCTTTTTCACGTAGGCCCACATTATTACTATATATTTAATTGCGGGACCGGCGAATTTGAGGTTTTAGATGAACGAGCATCGGCAGTAACTGGATATCCGTTAGAACATATTTCTCCAAGATTTTTAGTGGACAAGCTGCATCCGGAAGATGTATCCTACTTTTTAAATTTTGAAAATACCATTACGGATTTTTACGTCAACTTACCTATCGAAAAGATACTACATTATAAAACTTCCTACGATGTCCGCTTTCGCGCGAGTAACGGAAAATATATGCGTATATTGCAACAAGTTACACCTATTCAAACAAGTGAAAAGGGTTCTATTTTCCGTACGCTTGGTGTACACACGGACATCTCCCATATGAAACCGGAAGGTAAGCCCGTGTTAAACATCATCGGGCTAAACGATCACCCCTCTTACTACAATGTACAGCCGGATGTTGTTTTTGAACCGGCCAAACCAATCCTAACCAAACGCGAACAAGAAGTCCTAAACTTAATCATCGAGGGAAAAATGTCAACCGAAATTGCCGATTCGCTTTGTATCAGCCCCGAAACCGTAAAAACCCATCGCAAAAACATTATACGTAAAAGCGGCAGCAAAAATGTTGCGGAGTTGGTGTCACTAGCAGTGGACAAGGGATTGTTGTAGATGCTTATATAAAATGAAAAATACCCACTAGTGGGTATTTCAGCATATAGAAAAAGCCTTTAATTTTAGTCCTATAAAATAAATGCAAAAAATAGAAGTAGTATAAACAACGATAGCATAACCAAAAAGCTGAATATGAACATATAATTCTATTCAGCTTTTTGTGTTAATTAATAATTTAATATATTTAAAAAAAATGATTATCCATAACCTATAGACATTAAACCATGTAACAATACAGACGTCCATTATACATAACTAGCTAGCAGTTCATGGACATAACAGAAAATAATTAACCAATAAAGTTCTTCAACGTAAAATTGGAGACTTTATGAAAAGAAGAAAAGTATGAGTAGTTTACCCCTATCAAAAAAGTTGAATGAAGACAACCTTTTCAATCAGCTGAATCTGCCACTATCCAGTAAGTGGCCGGAAATCCAAAAAGCCTATGAGCAGCAATCCAAGACATTAAAATCGGCTATTGCGTTATCAAAAGACAGTGCCCAGAAGGCACAGCAAGAACAAAAGCTACGGTGTCTGGACACTGCCTATCAAGCATTCTCCCAGCGACTGAGCGAAGAGAACGCCAATGTACACCAGACCAAAGAAGCCCTGAAATCCGTCGGACTTAACGAAACGGCAGACTGGGACAAAGTCAACAAGCGCTTTGACGAGATCCGCCAGCGCGAACCAGAACAGGCATCCTTCCTACAGCCACAGATGGATCTGCTGCAGAAGAACAAAGCCTACCTGGAGCCCAATCCGATGCTCGGGAAACGCACCCTTCTTACCGGTGCGCTGATCCTCGGTGCCGCAGGCATATCCTGGGCAGCGTACAACCACCTCAGCTCGGAAGAAAAAGGCGAAATGCTACAGGCCGTCACACAAAACCCGGCTGCTGCTCCGCAGGAAGCCGATGCAGCAGTTCCAGAGGCTGCTGTCGACGGTGCACTGGCCGATGTGCCGATGGAATCGCTGCAATATATAGACGATGCCGAGCTCGAGCAGTACATCTTGGACAACACCACTTTTGAAGACGAGATCCTATCGCTGCTGGGCCTGTTGCCCTCACCGCAGCTATCCCTCGCCCTACAGTACAAGATACAGGTATTCTCCTCACTGGTCAAATCAATATAAGAACTAATTAACCCACTCAATAGTATATACACCCATAAAAAAAGAGTATCATGGACTACACAGCAGATCAATTGAACGACATTCTCTCCACTGCCGGAGGCACATTGGACGAGCTAATCGAAAAATCCTCTACCACACAGGGATTAACAGAAGAAATCACGGCCCACCACCAACAGGTGCAGGAAACAGCCCAACAGGTTGAAAGCTATGCCTCAGAAGCACAACAGAGCCAGGCACAGGCCGCTTCCCTACGCGACGAAACTTCCAGCCTCCGCGACGAAACAGCTGCATTGCAGGAAGAAACCTCCGCACTACGCGATGAATCGACCGCTTTAAGAGATGAATCCACAGCTTTGCGCGATGAGAACACGACCCTACGCGATGAATCGACCGCTTTAAGAGACGAATCCACAGCTTTGCGCGACGAGAGCACCGCACTACGTGATGAGTCAACAGCCTTAAGAGACGAATCCACAGCTTTGCGCGATGAGAGCACCGCACTACGCGACGAGTCAACAGCCTTAAGAGACGAGTCCACAGCATTGAGAGATGAGAACATTGCCCTACGTGATGAGTCAACAACCCTACGGGACGAATCGACCGCCTTGCGCGACGAAAGCACTGCCCTTCGTGACGAATCTACGGCATTGAGAGATGAGTCTGTCGCCCTGCGTGATGAATCCACACAACTGCGTGACGAGAGCAGCAGCTTGCGCGATGAGTCGACTTCCTTACGCGATGAGTCTATCCAGCTTCGTGATGAAAACATCTCTTTGCGCGATGAATCGACCGCACTGAAAGACGAGTCTACCGCCCTGCGCGACGAGAGCACCTCGCTTCGGGATGAAAACCAAGCCCTACGCGACGAGTCGGATTCACTGAAACAGGAAATCGAAACCCTCAGACAAGATGCCGACAGCTTAAAAAGCGAGATCGAGCGCATGCAGAGTGAAGCAGAAAGCCTCGTATCGGAGATCAACAGCAGCAAGAGCGAAGCCGAGAGCGTGAAGAGCGAAGTAGAATCTATCCGTTCGGAAGCACAGAGCATCCTTTCCGAGATTGAGTCGATCCGTTCGTCGGCAGCATCTTCCGGCGGCGGTAGTTTTATGTTTTAATTGAAATAACCACAACGTTTTGGCTGTATCTATTAATTTTTCAGATCGCTTTCACAAAGAAACGCAGAAAATGCAGAGTCTGATGCAAAGCTATCCGGGCATGGAGATGGGTCATCATTTGAATGACCATCTCCAGCTTCTGGAAGCACAGGCATCACCTCATGCAGAATACCCCATCGAAGTTCTTTTGCTCGATATGCCGAAGGAAGAACAGCTCTTTCGGCTATTGGACTTTCTACAGATCACGCCCGAGGAGGGCAAGAACCTCCCGTTGCAGCTCAATGATGCAGCACATCGTTACCAGTGCCACCATATTATCCGCAGCGGCACGGCAACCTATCGCATCACGCTCTACAACTCGGCACATATCCCGGTACGGAGCACCTCCAACCTGGCGCCTTGCTTCAAACTGGTCTGCTGGTTTGCCTCCGAGCCGCCTACCGAAGACGAAATCGAACCGATCCTTCTCCGTTTGGATGCCGAAAGCGGTATCGTTTTCTTCCTCAACTATGCCGCGGTCAATTTCATGGATGGTGCACCGCAACTGCGCATGCACGCTCTTCCGCCCGATCAGTTGCCCGAAAACCTAACGGTACTGCTGGAATCCGATGCCCTCAAAAAGATCCTGCCCCTTGCGCACGCCTCACGCTTGCTACAAGGACTGGAAAAAGTGTCGGCGTCTTTCTCCCAGTATATCGCACAGCAAGAAAAAGACATCAAGACGAAGAAGTTCCAGAATCAGCAGGAGAAACACAGCTTCGAGCAGGAAGGCAAGCTCAACCTACAAGATCTGTACAAACAGCTGAAGGGCGGGCTACAACGTGACTTCTCCGAGTGCGAGCGCGGCATACAGGATCGCCTCGTCCGGCTAGGCCAACGCCACAGCCCCAATTCTCTGATGGCACAGATAGAAAACCGCATCCAGCAGGTAGATCATCTCCAGGAGGAGAATTTTGCCGGCAACATCCGCATGACCCTGCCCGCCGGCACACAGGATACCTTGGTGCGCACGGTCTTTCAAGGACTGCGCATGCAGATCGATCAGGATATCTTTGCCTTCAAGGAATTCATCAAACAGGAATGTGGCGATCTGGATAAAAAAATGACCGAACACCATTTGGCATTTTCCTACTCCCCACAGCTACAGATCAACCTGTCGCGCATCGAAGCCAATATTGCCGAGTACGTACAGTTTACGCAGAAGTATGAGACGGAGAAGAAACAGCTGCATTTTGGCGACTATCTTCGTGCTGCACTAGGCCCCATTATGGCTGTAGGGGGCTTATTTATGGTAATGAGCCTGTTGGGCATTCCACTTAGAGCCATCATTTCCGGAACCAATAAATTCATCACCGTTCCGATCATCTTGGGTATCTGTGGTTACAGTCTATACCAGTTTACCAGGCACAATAAAGCCCGGAACATACACGAATACGACGCCGAGCTGAACCGTATGCGCGAAAATTTGCTCACCGAGACCAGAGGCATGATCCGCAAGGTAACGGACGAATGGCAACGGGAGATCATCGGAGCCTTGCGCGAGGAGCTCAACCAGATGGTCAATACCCTCGAAAACCTTTTTGCCCATGCGGCCGCGGAGCACAAAGAAAATATACAGCGTGCGCAGCGATCTGTACAGCGCCGGGAAAATGCCTTAGGCCAGCGAGAGAGCACCCACCTGAGTGTCTTGAAAAACAAAGAAAACTACGATCGCTTACTCGCCCAACTTAGCGGGGAGCTGATGAACCAGTACCAACAACAGCTACAGCAACTATGATTATCGGAATAGATTTAGGAACGACTTACTCGCTGGGTGCGACGCTCAACGTAGATCACCAGCCCATATTATTGCCGGACAATACGGACAAGAACGGGCTATATACGCCCAGCGTGCTGCACATCAACGGCAACAACGCCTTTGTAGGGCAGTCTGTGATGCACATGCTGGAACAAAATCCCGACCTGAGCGTAATCCGTTTTTTCAAGCGAAGCCTCGGTGAGAACAAGCCCTTGCACATGGATGGACAGGGCGACGTGTGGTATGCCGAAAGCGTGGCTGCCCTTGTACTCAAAAAAATCAAGTACGATGCCGAGATCTACGCCTCCAACACGGTAGAAGGTGCCGTGATCACCATCCCTGCCCATTTTAGCGATGCCCAGCGCAAATCGGTGCTACACGCTGCAAAAATGATCGACCTGTCCGTGCTCGGACTGGTGGAGGAACCCGTAGCGGCTGCCATGCACTACGGCATCAGCAACAAAGCCTCCGACCAGAATATCCTGGTCTACGACCTTGGTGGCGGTACCTTTGATGCTACCGTGCTCAGCATGAGC
The DNA here is from genome assembly GCF_014692515.1 of Sphingobacterium micropteri. GTDB lineage: Bacteria > Bacteroidota > Bacteroidia > Sphingobacteriales > Sphingobacteriaceae > Sphingobacterium > Sphingobacterium micropteri. Next base: position 151,914 of record NZ_JACOIK010000009.1, read on the forward strand.
GACCGCGCATTCAAAGTACTCAGCAAAGACGGACTGACCGACCTCGGGGGAAAGGAATTTGATGAAGCCATTGCCGGTATTGTGTACCAACAGTTTGAAAAATCATTGGGAAGGCCGGTCGAGTTTTCCGGACGCAAGGCACAGCAGCTCCGCGTTTTCTCCGAGGAGGTCAAGATCGAGCTGTCCAGTCCGGGCACACAATACGTCAGCAGGATGTGCCTATTGGGTGATGACAACATCGAGGTGTTTATCTCCCGTAAGGAATTTGAGCGTGCCATCACCTCCCACGTGGAGCGTACCCTCAAGATCCTGCGCCGATGTATTGCCTCGGCCAACTTGCAGGAAGAAGACATCGATGTGCTGCTCTTGGTGGGCGGTTCCTCCATGGTGCCTTTTATCCAGCAGCATATCAAGGCCACCATGCCGAAGCTGGCCGACAAAATCCGCTTCCAAGACCCGATGAAGGCCGTCGTATACGGTGCAGCTATCTACGCCCGGATGCTCTCGGGCAAAGATCAGCCCGGCAATAACATGGATATTCCATCCGAGCTCAAAGGCGTAACGGGATACAACCTGGCGGTACGCGCCATCGACTCAGAAAGCGGGCGCACCATTCTGGATATCATCATTCCGAAAAACCGGCCGATCCCGCTCAAAGTGAAAAAGACCTATTACACCGGCCCCAACAACGATGGCAAAATGCGCATCGAGCTGGTGCAGTTTATCGAAGACAACGACGTGAAAACAATGGGGATACTCAACGTAGGGCCATTACCGACCCACGAAGCCAACTACCCCATCGAGATCACCCTCGAATATACAGAAGACAGCGTGGTGGTGCTTCAGGCCTACGACCCGAAAACCGGCCGCGAACTGGAGAAAACGTTCGGCAAGGAAGGCATGGGCGCCAATTACCTCGCCACACAGAAAAAACTGGTACAGAAAGCGTTTATTAACAATGTGATATAATGGTTAATTGTCAATGGTTAATTGTTGATGGTTAATTGTCAATGGTTAATGGTTAATTGTTGATGGTTAATGTAGGGGTCGATTGCATCGACCCTCTTAAACACATCGGCGCATAGGAAGGGATTGAATGACAAAAGGAAAGAGATGCTCCTACGAAGAATAACAAACTATACAGAAACGAACCCCGAAGGGCTCAACGAAGTTAATAACGAAAAAATAACAAACTATACAGGCACTGATTACTGACTACTGATCACTGACAACTGACAACTGACAACTGACTACTATGACCAAAGAACAAGCATACGAAAAACTCGAACTGCCCATAGGCACCGACCTGCAGGTGGTACGGCAGAAATTCAACCAGATGCACAATGAATTTCTGATGCAGATCGACGGGGTTTCTTTCAATCCGGCCATGAAGCAAAAGAAAGAGCAACAGCTTGAAGAGCTGAAAGAGGCTTATGCCGTACTGAACGAAAGCAAGGGTATGGATGATTCGGCTTCCTTACCGCATACAGAAAGAACCTTTGACCACGGTGGAACCGAAACCCGGAGCAGCTCTTCAGAGCCAGAGCCAAGCAAGCCCAAGGGGCAACAGGCCCCTCCACCTCCCCCACCGCCGCGTGAGGAAACATACCAACCAAGAGAGCAGGCGCCTCCGGTGTACAGCGCTCCTCCGGAAAAGAAAAAAAGCAATGCCGGATTGTTTGTGGGTATTGCTGCAGGTGCTATCATCGTGTTGGCCGGCGCTTACTTCATGGCGAACCGCTCGGGAGATGCGGGTAATTTATCAGCTTCAGCAGACGGAAAGCTAGATTCCATTGCTTGGGAATCCGCCTTGGCCGGAGGCAACGAAGCGGCGTATACCCATTACATCAAACAGCATCCGAACGGCATCTTTATGGACGCCGCGATAGATTCGCTCACCAAGCTCAAAGGCGCAGATTATGCTACAACTGTAGTGGAACAGGCACAAGAGCAAGCGGCGGCTAACACGCCTACTACAGCCACTGCTCTGTCAGCCCAAAGTGCCGCACCTGTGCAAAGCACGTCTGCCGAAACCGTCACGCCTGTAGCAACCACCACCAAGAATGCCGATGCTTTTTATAAAGAGGCAGATGATCTTCATAATAAGAAACGGTATAAAGAGGCTTTCGCATTATATCGGCGAGCCGCAGATTTGGGTGATGCCCGTGCAAAATACGATTTGGGAATGTATTACAAAAACGGTACTGGAGTGAGTGCAAACCAATCGACATCTAACAACTGGTTTAAACAAGCTTTACAAGAACTTCCTAATATGGCTAATCAAGGTGATATAATAGCTCAACTTTATCTTGGACATATCTACTATTTAGGATACGGTACTTCCCAAAAGCATACCGAAGCAGTGAAGTGGTACAAAAAAGCAGCCGATCAGGGACAAAGGGCTGCTCAAAACAACCTTGGAAATATGTATAGATATGGTCAAGGTGGTGTCACCAAGGACGAATCCGAAGCTGTCAAATGGTATCTGAAAGCGGCTAATCAAGGCCTAGTAAATGCGCAAGACAATCTCGGAGATATGTATAGAGATGGTAAAGGTGTCGCTAAAAATGAAGCCGAAGCCGTCAAATGGTACCGCAAAGCTGCCGCACAAGGAAATACAAGCGCACAAGCTAGTATGGGAAGGGCGTATCATTATGGACTAGGGGTTGATAAAGATTTTCAACAAGCAGAAAATTTTTATACGCAAGCAGCTAAAAGTGGTAATAATTGGGCATGTGAACGTCTGACTGATTTGGGCTATGATATCGAAAAAGAAACAAAAGACTATTGCAGAGCAAAAGAACTTTATCAAAAAGGAATCGATTTAGGACAGGATGGATATGCGTACTATAGGCTCGGAACCCTCCATTATTTTGCCGGTAGATGTGGCGGCGGCGGCTACGCAGAAGCAAAAAGATTATGGCTAATCGCCTTTGATAAAAAAGAGAGATCTGCTGCCGCTAATTTGGGTTTTATGTATTATGGCGGCTTTGGTGTCGATATCGATTATATACAAGCCGAAAAGTATCTATTAAAATCTCTTGAATTTGGTCTGAAGGACGGTTTCCCGGAATATCGATTAGGCCAGATTTACCAAAAAGGTGGTCATGGTGTTACACAAGACACCGAAAAAGCAAATGAATATTTTGCTATAGCGAAGAAGAAAGGGTACACAGGGTCTTAAACAAAAAGAAATTAGAGTATAGGTGTGTTGGACACGCCTATACAAATCACGAACAAGCAATCACAAGGGAATGACAAAAGAACAAGCATACGAAAAACTCGAACTACCGGTAGGCACCGACCTGCAGGTGGTACGGCAGAAATTCAACCAGATGCACAACGAATTTCTGATGCAGATCGATGGGGTTTCTTTCAACCCGGCCATGAAGCAGCGGAAGGAGCAGCAGCTGGAGGAGTTGAAAGAAGCCTATAAACTCCTAAACGAAAGCGATTCCATTGACGATTCCGCTTCACGGCCGTACACCGGAAAAACCTTTGACCACGGTGGAACCGAAACCCGGAGCAGCTCTTCAGAGCCAAGCAAGCCCAAGGGGCAACAGGCCCCTCCACCTCCCCCACCGCCGCGTGAGGAAACATACCAACCAAGAGAACAGGCGCCTCCGGTGTACAGCGCTCCTCCGGAAAAGAAAAAAAGCAATGCCGGATTGTTTGTGGGTATTGCTGCAGGTGCTATCATCGTGTTGGCCGGCGCTTACTTCATGGCGAACCGATCAGATATTGGAAACCCATCAGCTTCTGAGACAAATAATACCGAAGCCTCTCGTGATTCTGCTACTTGGGAAACCGTGCTATTTGCTAATGACTCCACTACTTATCAGCATTATATAGACAATTTTCCCAACGGCATCTTTGCACAGGCTGCAAAGGATTCGATAGCACGGCTACAAACAGCGACAGTCGATGATACACCGATAGCCACGGCACCAAGTCAAGACAACGAAATAACCCAACAGTTTGCGGCACAGCAGGAGCGAATCAAGCAGTTGGAGCAAGATAAAAAAGAGCAGGCAGAGGCACTAGCCCGACAACGAGAAGCACGAGAGCGACAAGAGGCGATCCGTAACAAGCAGGAAACCACACCTAAAGTTGATGTCAATTGGGAAGCGAATTATGAGGAGGTCGGCCCCGTTTATGGGGATCGTCGTAAAGTAATAAAAAATGGAAAACAAGGATATGTATCTCTTGATGGCCAAGTCATTATACCACCCATTTACGACGGATTCTTCAATTCATCTTCACATGTAAATCGTCTACCAGCCAAGAAAGGAGAGCTAGCGGGGCTTATCGACACAAAGACCGGAAAAGAATTGACCCCTTTTATTTACGACCATATACAGGTTTTTAATGAAGGACTCGCAACATTTAGGTTGCCCACCAGTAGTGGAGGTGGAACTGGTTATATGGATATCAATGGTAACGAAGTGATTCCTGCGGTATATTCTAACGCCTGGAGTTTTTATGACGGGCTTGCTATTGTTGATAAAGGCCGAAGATATGGCGTCATCAATAAAAATCAAAACGAAATAATCCCTTTCGGAAAATATACGATTATTCATAACCTACATGGTGGACGTTTAAATAATACTATTCCAAATCGCTTTAAAGCACTAACAAAAGACGGAAACTGGATATTGATCAACGAGAAAGATGAATTCTTGAAAAATATTGACGTACACTATCAGGAATAGCTGTCTACATTTCCAGTCCAAAATATCTAAAAGTATGAAAACACCGTTCCTCATTCTCCTCCAAACCCTATGGCTAATCTTTGCGCTTGCCGGCACCCCGGTACCGACGACCATGCAGATTATCCCTGATACAGCAAAAAAAGCAAAGCAATACTTCTTTGTTGACCTGACCGACGAAGTGAAAACAACAAAGGATACCTTGCGGAAAGCAGACGAAAAATTGCTGAAAGAAGCTTTTGAAAAGTATTTTGCGAAAGATGAAAGCACGATACACACACAAGTCAATATCAGTCCTTGCCAAACGACAATCATCGAGACATACAGCTATTACGGCAATCCGCATATCCGCTTATGGACATTCTATACCGATTTATTCACCATCGGCCCCGGACTAAATGGCAAAATCCGAATCGACATATATCGCGGTACCGTATATGACAGCCGTATAAAAAGCATATCCAAATTTGGGGAAATCGATCTGACAGGAATCCCGGGGAATACCATGGAATATCGGGATAGATTAGAAAGAGCTTGGTACCGATATAAAGAACATTGTAACGAACCGCCGGAAGCATATTAAGCCCTATATAGACTTTTATTATTCAATAAAAACAAAAAGAGGATGAAAAGCAAAACATACAAATCAACAAGAAAATCCTTCACGCTATGCAGTTATCTGCTATTTGCCGTATTGTTTTTCAGTAGCACGGTTGTCACAAAAAGCAGTCCTTCGTCCCGCCCGCATGGAAGCACGGCAGCGGAAAACTTACCGGAACCCGATCCGAGGCTACAGGAACTCCGCGAAAAGCTAAACCATTTTGCCGAGGGCGTTCGCTTTCAATACGACAGTACTGTCCTGCCTACAAAATCTATCCTTGCCTTAGACAGTATACTGCGCCTGATGAACGAACAGCCAGAAGCGTATCAATACCTGATCCGCGTACACAGTTACGAAGACGGGAAATCCGCGGACTACATGCTGGAATATTCCAAAAGCCGCGCCACCGCTATCCGTAGATATTTGGCCATGCAAGGAATTTCATCCAAAGCCCTGCTTGGACAAGGCATGGGAAGCAGTGACTTAAAGTGTTTTGACCAGAAAGAACCGGATTGCTACCATCGAAATAACCGGCTGGAAATAGACCTCCGTAAATGGGATGACGAGGAAGGTTCCGGGGAACTCTCTTCAGAACTCACACTGCTTGCCTCACGCTTACGATTCAGCACACATGGCGCCCTGTTTCATGAGAACGATGCCATCATCAAAGAGATGGCAGATTATATGAAACAATCGAACAACAGCTACAATTTGATCGTTCATGCCTACGATCCTATCGCTCCCGAGTATTTTAATGTCGCTTTATGCGAGACCAAAGGCGAAACTTTAGAGTATTTTTTACAGTTGAATGATATTGCAGTAGAACGATTAAATGTCATCCCCAAAGGAAATGCGCAGTACCAATGGACAGGAAAGTATACACAGTTTCTACTAGAAATTGAGGAGATAACAAACTATGATTAATGGTTAATGATTAATGGTTAATGTAGGGGTCGATTGCATCGACCCTCTTAACCACATCGGAAGGGAAAGGATTGAGAAACGAACAGATCCCTGCCTACCGGCAGGATGACAAAAGAAAAAGGAAAAATAACAAACGATACAGAAACGAACCCCGAAAGGTTCAACGAAGTTAATAACGAAAAAAAATGAAAACAGTGTTTACTACTTTGCTATTATGTTGGTTAGCGGTGTCGCCGGCAGTAGCACAGAACCAAAATGATTTTACTGGCTTTTTGGAGGGCGCGGTAACAGCGGCCAAGCTGGGTGCCGAAAAGACCTTTCACACGCGGATTCGCTATTTCGCCACCGCCATCGAACGCAACAACATCACGCCGCAAAACCTCAACGAGGCCAACCAAGACCTCTATCGACAGGCTATGTATGAAGGAGCTATCCGGAAGTTTAACCTTTCCGAGCAGCAATATGAGCAACTGTTATCCTTTCTGGCCTACAAAATTGAAGACAATCCGCCGAATATGACGAGTATGGGCGTTTTATATCAATATGGCTACGGTGTAGAGCAGAATGATATTGAGGCTGTGAAGTGGTACAGAAAGGCTGCCGAAAGGGAGACGCATGGGGACAGGCCAATCTCAGCAACATGTATTTTGATGGACAAGGCGTAGAGCAAAGTGATACAGAGACCTTAAGATGGTGCCGAGAATCGGCAGATCAAGGGTTTGCCCGAGGCCAATATAGTCTTGGCTGGCTGTACCATAACGGTCGTGGAGTTGGACAAGACTATGTCGAGGCTGTTAAATGGTATCGAAAAGCCGCTGAACAGGGATTGACGGAAGCAGAGAACAGCTTGGGCACCATGTATTACAATGGCTTGGGTGTAGCACAAGACGATGTTGAAGCCGTAAAATGGTACAAAAAAGCCGCCGAATGGGGAAACGTACACGCACAACGTAACTTGGGAGGGATGTACCGAAACGGTCGTGGAGTTGCACAAGACGATACCGAAGCCGCAAAATGGTATCTAAAAGCTGCCGAACAGGGGAACTCAGATGCACAGAACAGTATAGGTTGGCAATACGCCACCGGTCGTGGAGTGGACAAAAGTCTATCGGAGGCTATCCACTGGTACACAAAAGCCATAAAGCAAAAAAACGCGTATGCGATGTATAATGTAGCAGAGTTATATTTTGCCGGAGATGAGGGCTTTGATCAAGATTATAAAGAAGCAAAATCTTGGTATGAATTAGCAGCACACCATGACCACAATGGCGCTATGTATCGATTAGGCCAGATGTATGAAAACGGCAACGGGGTAGAGCAAGACCATACCGAAGCTGTTACATGGTACCAACAAGGAGCTTTGGCAGGAAACTCTGATGCACAAACCAGCTTAGGATACATGTATTATCACGGTTATGGAATAACCAAAGACGAAGCCGAAGCCATTAAATGGTTCAAAAAAGCGGCTGCCGAAGGCCACCAAACAGCCATCAACAACTTAAAAAACTTAGGGGTAACCGGGTATGATTAATGGTTAATGGTTAATTGTTGATGGTTAATGGTTAATGTAAAGACAAGGTCACCGCGTCTCCAAATAAACGAACAAATAACAAACGATACAGGAAGTCTAAATACTAATATCCAAATACTAACGACTAGTAAGATGACAAAAGAACAAGCATACGAAAAATTTGAACTACCCGTAGACACCGATCTACAGGTGGTACACCAGAAATTCCGCCAGATGCACAACGAATTTCTGATGCAGATTGATGGCATTTCCTTCAATCAGACCATGAAGCAACGGAAAGAGCAACAGCTCGAAGAGCTGAAGGAGGCTTATGCTTTAATAACCGGGGATAATCTTGATTTTTCGATATCCGGCCCCCATACAGGGCCAACCCTTGATGGCGTTGGAGGAAAGGGAGTACAAGGTACGGTTTCGGAATCACAGCATACCGAAGGCACGGATACCCCCGAAACATTTGAACAATCCTTAATGTTTTTTGGTTTAACCATCAATAGCGATGAACACACCTGCAATAATATAATAAATCAGCACATAGGAGATTTGCAAAAGCAATACCAAACGGCAAATATCCTTGCTATCAAACAACTCTATCAGCAAGAAATAGACAAGGCCGAAAAAGCGAAGCAACACATCATTACTCGCTGGGAAAAGGTACATCGGGATCAAGAAAAAGAGCGTTTACGTTTAGAAGCCGAGGAACAGCAACGCCTAGATGCCCAACGTAGACAAGAAGAAGAACGTAAACTTCGGGAAGAGCAGGAAAAATTGGCTGCCGAACGACGGAGATTCGAAGAGGAACGGGAAGAAAAACTCAAGCTGGAGCAAGAGCGTTTGCGTTTAGAGGCTGAGGAACAACAACGTATAGATGCTCAACGCAGACAAGAAGAAGAGCGCAGACTTCGTGAAGAGCAGGAGAAGTTGGCTGCCGAACGACAAAAATTCGAAGAGGAACGACAGAAAGCTGAGGAAGAAAAACGCAAGCAGGAACAAGAGCGTTTGCATTTAGAGGCTCAACGCAAGCAAGAAGAAGAACACAGGCTCCGTGAAGAGCAAGAGAAGTTGGCTGCCGAACCACAAAAATTTGAGGAGGGACAAGAGCAGCACAATACGAAACGGGATAAAACTCAAGACCCAGAAGAAGAAAAGCAGGAAGAAAATATAGCCGCCGAAGCGCCTAAAGGGTTCCGGAATCAGGCCGCCACAGAATATGATGATGATAAAGAATCAATTCTACCACCCACAAAAAAACGCAGAGGTATAGCCCTACCCTTGATTTTGCAGTTGCTGCTCTTAGGAGGAGGAGCGTATTATTTTATGACGCGCAATCCTGCTGATGAGCCTCCGATATCCATCAACGATTCGAGTGTAGAAAACACGGAAGCCATCCGCGACTCTGCTGCATGGCAGACTGCCAATGCCGCGCATAACATCGCTGCCTATCAGCACTACCTCACGACACATCGTGAAGGGATCTTTCGGGATGAAGCGCAGCAGGCTATTACGGCTCTCGAAGAAGAAAATAAGCAAAAAGCCGCCGCCGATGAAGAAGCTCGTAAAAAACAGCAGGCGGCTGCCGCCAAAGCAGCACAGCAAGAGGCCACATCCCAACAAGCTATGAAACAATACAACGAGGATGTCGCTTGGGCAAGGAATATGATAGCTGTAGACGGATGTGCCGGTTGTAAACAAGAGCCTTTATGCCGTGATGAGGTTATAAAAAGATTGCGTAATGCTCTGAAGCATCACCCGACTGGTACTGAAGCTAGGGAATTATTGAATTGTGTGGAATAGATTAAACCGTTAGAAAAATGAAACCGCTATATACTACTTTACTATTATGTTGGCTCGCGCTGTCGGTAGGCGCGCAGAGCCAAAGTGACTATACTGGATTTTTAGAAGGAGCACTGTCTGCGGCCAAACAGGGCGACGAAAAGGCTTTTCAAACCCGGCTTCGTTATTTTGCCACGGCTATTGAGCGTAGCAATATCGCACCACAAAACCTGAACAAGGCCAATCAGGATCTTTACCGTGAGGCTATGTACGAGGCAGCGGTCAAGGAGTTTGAACTATCAGAACAGCAATCCAAGCAATTATTGGCTTTCCTGATGCACAATATCGAGGATAGCCCGGCGAATATGGCGAGTCTGGGATTTGTTTATAACAACGGTTATGGTGTAGCGAAAAATTTGCAAGAAGCCATGCGCTGGTATCGGAAAGCTGCAGACTTGGGTAATCCGCGAGCACAGACGAATCTTGGCCTTTCCTATCGAAATGGTGAAGGAGTGGCACAAGATTACACGGAAGCTTTAAGATTATTTCACTTGGCTGCAGCTCAGGGCTATGCAAACGGACAAAACAGCTTGGGCACCATGTATGAATACGGTTATGGTGTTTCCCAAGATTATAAAGAAGCTGTCCGTCTGTATCTCATATCCGCCAATCAAGGGAACGAATATGCACAAAACAACTTGGGGAACATGTATTATAATGGAAGGGGAGTCTCACAAGATTATGAAGAAGCCATTAAATGGTATCTCAAAGCTGCAGCGCAAGGGCATACAGCTGGGATCAATAACGTAGGACTGGCATATCGTAAAGGGCATGGAGTTACTCAAGATTACAGCGAAGCGATGCGTTGGTACCTAAAATCGGTTGATTTGGGGAATACCTCTGCTATGGTTACCATTGGGTACATGTATAATGTAGGTGAAGGCGTTACCAAAAATGATGTCGAAGCCGTAAAATGGTATCGTAAAGCTGCCGAATTGGGTGATGAAACAGCACAAACCAACTTAGGGATCATGTATGATAACGGTGATGGGGTAGAGAAAGACCAAAGAGAAGCTCATAGATGGTATCTGAAGGCCGCAAACCAGGGACATGCTGGCGCACAGTATAGCGTAGCGTACAACTATGATGAAGGTTTTGGTGTAGATGCCATTAATTGGGAAACTGCGGTAGAATGGTATAGAAAATCCACTGAAAACGGTCATACTGTAGCTAAACGGAAATTAGGCGAGTTTTATATGTTTGGTGTAGGAGGCCTTGCTCAGGATCAACAAAGGGCAGAACGTTTGTTCAAAGAAGCTGCCGACGAAGGGGATAAGCTATCGGCAAGTTATCTGGAGGTTATCCGCGATATCAAAAACCGGAAGTACTACACGATTAACCAATCCACAAAAGGAAATAAGCTCTTTATGACAGCCGAACACATGGAAAACCACTGCAAAGAACAACCTTGGGGCATCACCAAACACGGTAGCAGCTGGACAGTCGGCATCAGTTACGAAGCACGGGCAGAAAATTCCAGTGTACAGATTTGGCCGGCAGAAAGAGCAAACTTGGACGACCCAACGGTCATCGATGCTATTCGTTTTACCAATTATACCGCTTGCTCGCCCATGCAGGAAAAGACAGCTTATCATGCTACAGGGGTATCGATGGGAAAAGAATACGGCTACCGAGCTATTGCCTATATGTATGTCAATGGTTATTTCAAGGGAGATTATCCCGAAACACTGACTATCAAAGTGCCCTATATCGTTTGCTGGAAACCTCAAAATGAGTATTAATTGTAATGGTTAATAAAAATAACAAACTATACAGAAACTCACTCGTCCTCGTTTGCCTGCCTGACGGCAGTCAGGTAACGAGGATGCAAAGAATAACAAACTATACAGGAAGTCTAAATACTAATATCTAAATACTAACGACTAGTAAGATGACCAAAGAACAAGCATACGAAAAACTCGAACTACCGGTAGGCACCAACCTGCAGGTGGTACGGCAGAAATTCAACCAGATGCACAACGAATTTCTGATGCAGATCGATGGGGTTTCTTTCAGCCCGGCCATGAAGCAACGGATGGAACAACAACTGGAGGAGTTGAAAGATGCATACACGCTATTGAACGAGAGCGAGAGCGTGAATGATATCATTTTCGTTAACCCCGCTCCTCCACCCCTTTCTCCATCCAGATACTCGTTGGAGGAACTTCTGGCATCCTTACCCAAAAACATACACGTCGCGAACGAGGCAGACCGTATTATTTTGATCATGAACCATAACAATTGGAAAGAAGGAAAGTCCACCCTCATCTATGGTCTTGTGGCGGCAGTTGTGGTAGGTTTCTTTCTGAACGGTTTTGTAAGTCTCTTAGCGGATGTTTTTCATGCCCCTCATGTCGAGATATCGCGCTCGACTATTTTAAAAATAATAGGATTCGCTTCTTTATCTTTTATCTTTTGCAATTTAATGTTCGCCCTACTGTTTTCTGGATTGACTAATATTATCGGAAAAACCATCTTTAGCATATCTTATGACTCCGTGAACATACAAAGTAAATTAATGGGATTTATGTTGCATGAAGCATCGGTGATTTGGACAGAAATCAAGCTAATTGAGAAGCAGGAAAAACCTCCCGGTATAAATTTCCACCTACAAAATGGAGAAATCATCGAAATGGATAGTCGGGCTCAAGACCGCGATTTATCGGAGTTAAAGGTTATACTAAAACAGTATAAATATAAGTATGAGTATGAAAAATGTATACCGACTACACCAGCATACACGAACACATCCAATAAGAAAGAAGGCAAGATGTTTTCCATCCAATTTATCTATCTGCTATCGGCAGTGCTGATTATCGGCACAGGAATATATGTTGCCATTCATCAATAAAAAATACGAACAAACCATATACACACGGACAACAACAATAAAGTTATGAAAAACACACGCTACTATTTTATCCTTCTGGTCTGCGGGATCTTTTTCTCTACCGGCACCACCATGGCAAAAAGCCACGCGACCATACCCTTTCTTCAGGACACCATCGACGCACCGATGGTCGTATACGTTCCGGATATAAAAGACATCCGCGAAGAGCTCCACGAGCTAGCAAAGGATGTCCGCTTCCAATACGACAGCTCCGTTCTACCTGCCCGATCGATAGCTATATTGGATAGAGTCAGACAGCTCATTTTGGAGCAGGGCGATGCCTATCAGTTTATCATCCGTGTGCACAGCCATGAGCCGGGACAATCGGCCGAACAGGCTCTTCGATATTCCGGTATGCGAGCAGATGCCCTACGCCGGTACCTGATCAATCAGGGCGTATCGTCCCAAGTACTGCTGACACAGGCTATGGGCAGCAGCAAGCGGAAATGTCCGGACGAAGACATGGAAACCGATGTAGATTGCTATCACAAGAACAACCGCATCGATATTTTGGTACAACCCGCAATGGAGGAGGAATAACAAACTATGATTAATGGTTGATTGTAAATGGTTAATGATCGTGAAAACAAAAAAACAACAAACTATACAGGCACTAATCACTGACAACTTACCACTGATCACTGACAACTGACTACTATGACAAAGGAACAAGCATACGAAAAACTCGAACTACCCATAGGCACCGACCTACAGGTGGTACGGCAGAAATTCAACCAGATGCACAATGAATTTCTGATGCAGATCGACGGGGTTTCTTTCAATCCCGCCATGAAGCAAAAGAAAGAGCAACAACTGGAGGAGCTGAAGGAGGCATACACACTATTAAACCAGAGTGAAGGCATGGATGATTCAGCTTCCCTACCGCGTACGGAAAGAACCTTTGAGCAAGGCAGCGATAGGGCGACAGAAAGTGCATCGGCAGCACAGCCCGCACCCTCCCTAAAGGAGGCACTTGCTCTCTTTGGGCTCACCGCACTGCAGGATACGGAGGAGATACAACAAACAATCCAACAACGCCTCGACCAGCTCACCCAACAGTACCAGACCATCGATATCCCCGTAGCTAAAGAAGCCTACAAAAAGGAAATCGACAAGGCCAACGAAGCCAAGCAGGTTATCGACAAATGGATCGCCGAACGCCAGGCCTCCGAAAAACAAGCCGAGCAAGCGCAGCAACGACAAGCTCCTCCAACCACACCGCCACTACCTGCAAAGAAAAGTAAGGCTTGGGTATATGTATTGCCTGTACTGTTGGTGGTGGGAGCGATGGCATATTTTGTGAGCCAACAATCCGGCAAAACCACCCCCGAACCTCAGCCCCAAACAGATATAACAGCGGCTAAAGACTCTACAGCGTGGAAAACTGCTATTGCTGTTCATATGCAAAACGCTTACCAACACTATTTATCTGAATTTCCCGAAGGGATTTTTGCGCAGGCGGCCAAGGATTCCATAGCACAGCTACAAGGAACGATAGCTAATGATACGCAGATAGCTACAGCACCACCCACCCAAGACAACAAAACCACCCAACAGCTTGCAGCACAGCAGGAACGTATCAAGCAGTTGGAGCAAGAAGCTGCAAGAAAAAAGGAAGCGGAAAGTAAACCTACCACCACCGATATAAACTCACTGGTTAAGCAAGCAAAAACTCTGTTTGATAATAAAAACTATACAGAAGCCGCTAAACTACATCGACCGGCTGCTGACCAAGGGAATGCAGAAGCACAAAATCAGTTAGGATACATGTATCTTCACGGCAAGGGGGTAACCAAGAGCGATGTCGAAGCCGTTAAATTGTTTCAAAAGGCTGCCGAGCAAGGAAACTCCGACGCATATACGAATTTGGGGTACTGCTACGCCAATGGTCGTGGCGTAGGGAGAGATAACGCTGAAGCGGTTAAATGGTATCGAAAAGCAGTTAACCTAGGAGATGCTACTGCGATAAATAATTTAGGTTATATGTATAAGCACGGGTTAGGTGTTCCAAAAGACGTGGCAGAGGCGCTCAAATTGTATTTACAAGCCGCCAATCAAGGTGATAAATTTGGACAGTATAATTTAGGATTTAGCTATGAGAAAGGAGATATCGTGGAAAAAGATATAGACGAAGCTATCAAGTGGTACAAAAAAGCCGCTAAGCAAGGAGATCAAGATGCTATCAACAAATTGAAAAACTTAGGAATCACAGAATATTAACCATTAAAAAAAGACGATTATGAAAAGGTTTTTAACAAACATCGTAATTCTATGGGCAGTGGTTTTGCTGCCCACGGGGGTGTGGGGGCAGGAGGGGAAAACCCCTAATAAATCAGGCGGTACTGCTCAAACCACTGAAACGAGTAAAAAAGACAGTCTCACAACAAAGTTAGATGCCGTACAAATCGCTGCCGTACGTTGGGATGCACGGGTTGCCAATCAGAAAGGCAAAGCAAGCAAAGTGAAATTGCAATTAGATACCAGTGCGGTATATTTTGGCACGAATGAAAAAATGCCTTGGCGCTTAATCAATGAGGTCTATCATAAAAAAGGACTGGTTTACGTGATTGGCAGAAGCAAAGATGATGATATAGAAAATTATCAGCGACTTGCCATTAAGCTGGTAGATGCCAAAGCGTCTGAAAATCGGCAATTTGCCAAACTGATGAATGAGTATGCAGCAGAAGTGAAAAAACCAAAATAAATACGCCATGAAAAAGTTATATCCCATACTGTTCGTTGCTTGTTTTTTGGTTGCACTTTCTGCTCAAGCACAGACGTCTGATGTCATCAAGTTTTATATTGCCTATGACCAGTCCGGCAGTATCGGAAATCATGACCATACCGCCAATCTGAAAAATATGGTAAATCGTTTGTTGAACATCAATCCAAACGCTAAAAACCTGACCTCTGATGTTGTTTTCGAGTTTTATGGCTACGGCAGTGCGCTGGACACACTGACATTCAATCCAACAAAAGATAATAATAATAAGCTGAACGATTTTCTTAACAAAACCAAAGGCAGCAGAAGCCAGCAGTTTACCTATATGCACACCGCATTGGATAGCATACGGGAGAAAATTTCCAAAGAATCATCCAATCAAACAGCAGGCGTATTTGTCTTTACAGACGGTCTGTTGAAGGCCGGAGATATTGATACTGTTACAGTACCTCAAACATTCGATACAGCAGATACAAGGACAGTGACCATTGATAATGTAGCAGACTATGACAATTATCTTACCCGCCTGATCCAGGCTATTCAAGTACGAACTGGCAATAACTTGTACGTGGTGCAAACTTCGATCGAATATGACAACGACATCTCTCAATTAAAGGAGCTTCGTGGTCCTAAAATGGTGGATGAAAATTTTGCGAGTTCCAGTCATTTTTTCTGGATAAAATCCAATGAAAATAGTTTTGAAACCGAAGCGGTGCAGTCGGCGTTCGATAAATTTGTTCAGAATGCCACTGTATCTATGCTGTCTGCGGTTATGCCGGACAAACTAAATGAGCGTGTAGAAGTCGCTTTGATGATTCAGCAGATGAAAAGTATGTATAGCTTAACGGATGTTTTGAAAGAGGATGGTAAAGAACCTAAAAATATCATTGAATATCTTAGCGAGGTAAAAAATGGTAAAGATTCCTTAAATGAAGAGGTAATCAATGACCTAATAGCTGTATTTAAAATTTTAGCAAAGGAAAAAGTAACATCTAACGACTCTCAAGAAATAAGAGAACTCGTTGATAAGTTACAAAAGCATAGCGAGCAGCTGGTAGAAATCTCCGCAAAAATACAAGCAAAAGCCATATCAGATACAGAAGAACAAAACAAAACAATATCGGTTACCAACTTTTCAAATACGTTTTTAAACAAAGCTTTTACAAGTCCTAACCACATTTCGCTAACGGAAACCACCAAGCAACAGGCGACACTAAACTTAGAGGAAGATTTGATTTTAGGCTTTACCGACTATATCATTGACCGCGCCAAACAAGAAGCCGTATATGCCTTTTTTGAAAATATGCACGAACATATTTTCGCAGATATAGATTGCGATGACGAAGCCGAAAATTACTTTTGTTTTTTCAAAGATGTATTATTTGCGGAAGTCGGCGGATTGATGGACGATCGGCATGATTTTCCCGATATGGCGATGCTCAAAGCGGCTTTTCAAAAAGACCTGAAACGCATGCCTACTTCCTTGCAGCATTATTTTGGCGAGGAAAGTACCAAAGCAGCATCCGAAGGCATTTATACCCTTATTTCGTTTATGTACCTCTTTGATGAACTGATGGAAACCGGAAGTTTAGAAACCGCTTTCAGCAAATTAAATAATTGGATAGGTCAGGACAAAAGACGGTTCTTCAATATTGACAGAGAGGAGGACAAATTCAGTATCCAACAAGCGCTCTCGTTTACCACACAACTTATCAGCCATTTGCAAAAGCACGATTTAGCTTCGGTCTATCACGATGCAGAAGCCTTAGAAACACTGTCTACACTTTTGATTCACTTCTCGATTGAAAAAGATCTGGTCGGTGAGATCAATATGCAAAAAGCAACCGATAATGTTAAAAAAGTATACCGGAGTTATCGTCTGGCCGAACAGCAGATAGACAAACTTCAAAAATTGATGAACACCCCGCCACAATCCGATTATCAGGGCTATCGGGTGTATCAGCGAGAGCTTTTCAATGATGTGATTCATCAAGTCTCGGAACTACTGCTCGTCGGAGACGAAATTTTGTACAACCTCAAACTAACCCAAGTAGCAGAAGACGAAAGTATGTCATCGTATAACTACAAGATGCAAATCAATAAACTAACCCGAACTGCCCAAAATAGTGTGGATACTTGGTTTATGCTGAAAGAAGGGGCTTATGTACAAGCCATGCTTTTTATCGCACCCGAATTGATGAAAATAATGCAAAGCCACGAAGATTATTTTGATGACCGAACCATCAATATGGCCAACAACCTCCTGTATATCGCTGGTGAAGTGTCCGTAGCCCAAAACTCCTCTGATGTGAAAGCCATCATCGCCAACTACGCCATGCCCGTCGCCAGCTACAAGACCAAGCGAAATACTTCCCAGTCATGGATGCTAACCACTTATGCCGGAGTTGGGGGAGTTTGGTATCCATCGGGCGGAGGGAAAAATTTTATCCCAGTTATCCTTGCACCTACAGGCTTTGAATATACTTGGAGTGTCCGTGGAAAAAAATCACTGTCAGCAATGGTAAGCATTATTGATATTGGTAATATCATACAATACCGTCTGTCTGATAGTGCAGCAGATTCTACTAAAATAAACTTCAATCGGATTTTTTCTCCGGGAGTCCATCTGAGTTATGGAATTTCCAGCAAACTCCCATTGGCTTTAACTGCCGGTTATCAATTCAATCCACAAAGAGTTTCGGTTGGTGTGTGTTTAGATTTACCGTTGATTACATTATGGAAAAAATAGTTACAGCCTTGATGCAGAAACCGCTTCCGTAAAGAAAGGCGAATACTGGGGATATATTGATAAGAGAGGCAGTGTCTGTATGCCGTTTGTGTATAACGAGCCGGTGTTTTTCAGTGAAGGAAGAGTGAGAGTGGGGGAATTGTCGATGGTTAATTGTTAATGGTTAATATAGGGTCGATTGCGTCGATCCTCTTAACCGCATCGGAAGGGAAAGGATTGAGAAACAAAAGAAAAAAGGCAAGGGATGCCCCTACAAAGAATAACAAATGATACAAAAACGAACCCCGAAGGGCTCAACGAAGTTAATAACAGAAAACAAAAAAACAACAAACTATACAGGCACTGATCACTGATTACTTACCACTGATTACTATGACGAAGGAACAAGCATACGAAAAACTCGAACTCCCCGTAGGCACGGATTTACAAGTGGTACGGCAAAAGTTCCAGCAGATGCACAACGAATTTCTGATGCAGATCGAGGGCGTTGCGTTCAATCCAGCCATGAAGCAACGGATGGAACAACAACTGGAGGAGTTGAAAGATGCATACACGCTATTGAACGAGAGCGAGAGCGTAAATGATATCATTTTCGTTACCCCCGGTCCTCCACCCCTTCCACCATCCAGATACTCGTTGGAGGAACTTCTGGCATCCTTACCCAAAAACATACACGTCGCGAACGAGGCAGACCGTATTATTTTGACCATGAACCATAACAATTGGGAAGAAGGAAAGTCCACCCTCATCTATGGTCTTGTGGCGGCAGTTGTGGTAGGTTTCTTTCTGAACGGTTTTGTAAGTCTCTTAGCGGATGTTTTTCATGCCCCTCATGTCGAGATATCGCGCTCGACTATTTTAAAAATATTAGGATTCGCTTCTTTAGCTTTTATCTTTTGCAATTTAATGTTCGCCCTACTGTTTTCTGGATTGACTAATATTATCGGAAAAACCATCTTTAGCATATCTTATGACTCCGTGAACATACAAAGTAAATTAATGGGATTTATGTTGCATGAAGCATCGGTGATTTGGACAGAAACCAAGCTAATTGAGAAGCAGGAAAAACCTCCCGGTATAAATTTCCACCTACAAAATGGAGAAATCATCGAAATGGAAAGTCGGGCTCAAGACCGTGATTTATCGGAGTTAAAGGTTATACTAAAACAGTATCAATATAAGTATGAGTATGAAAAATGTATACCGACTACACCAGCATACACCAATACATCCTATAAGAAAGAAGGCAAGATATTTTCCATCCAATTTATCTATCTGCTATCCGCAATGCTGATTATCGGCACAGGAGTATATGTTGCCATTCATCAATCAAAAATGCGAACAAACCATATACACACCGACAACAACAATAACGTTATGAAAAACACACGCTACTATTTTATCCTTCTGGTCTGCGGGATCTTTTTCTCTACCGGCACCACCATGGCAAAAAGCCACCCGACCATACCCTTTCTTCAGGACACCATCGATGCACCGATGGTCGTATACGTTCCGGATATCCAAGACATCCGCGAAGAGCTTCACGAGCTGGCAAAGGATGTCCGCTTCCAATACGACAGTTCCGTTCTGCCTACTCGATCGATAGCTATATTGGATAGAGTCAGACAGCTCATTTTGGAGCAGGGCGATGCCTATCAGTTTATCATCCGTGTGCACAGCCATGAGTCGGGACAATCGGCCGAACAGGCTGTTCGATATTCCGGTATGCGGGCAGATGCCTTACGCCGGTACCTGATCAATCAAGGGATATCGTCCCAAGTACTGTTGACGCAAGCTATGGGCAGCAGCAAGCGGAAATGTCCGGACGAAGACATGGAAACAGATGTAGATTGATATCACAAGAACAACCGCATCGATATTTTAGTACAACCCGCAATGGAGGAGGAATAACAAACTATGATTAATGGTTGATTGTGAATGGTTAATTGTTAATGATCGTGAAGACAAATGTAGGGGTCGATTGCATCGACCCTCTTAACCACATCGGAAGGGAAAGGATTGAGAAACGAACAGATCCCTGCCTACCGGCCAGGCAGGCTTCCTTTCGTCAGGATGACAAAAGAAAAAAGGCAAACGAGGATACATAGGATAGCAAATGATACAGAATCGAACCCCGAAGGGCTCAACGAAGTTAATAACAGAAAGCAAAAAAATAACAAACTATACAGGCACTGATCACTGATTACTTACCACTGACTACTATGACAAAGGAACAAGCATACGAAAAACTCGAACTACCGGTAGGCACCGACCTACAGGTGGTACGGCAGAAATTCAACCAGATGCACAACGAATTTCTGATGCAGATCGATGGGGTTTCTTTCAATCCGGCCATGAAGCAAAAAAAAGAGCAACAGCTTGAAGAGCTGAAGGAGGCATACACACTATTAAACGAGAGCGAGGGTATGGATGATTCGGCTTCCCTGCCGCGTACGGAACGAACCTTTGACCACGGTGAACCATCCACTCATGGACAAACCACAGAGGAGTTGTCGCTCGAAGATGCTTTTGCTCTTTTCAGATTGACCGAACAGCAGGATACAACGAAAGTCCAACAGGCTATACAAAGCCGGCTTGAAAAATTAAACCAACAATACGACACTATCGATATCGCTGTAGCTAAGGAAGCCATTCGTGTAGAAATAGAAAAGGCCGGAAAAGCAAAAGTAATCATAGATAACTGGCAAGAAAATCTCGCAAAAAAACAAGAACAGCAAAAAGAGCAAGCCTCACCGTCAAAGGCAGAAAGCCGTCAAGCTCTTACAAAAAGGAAATATTGGATGGTTATCTTAGCGGTCATGATTCTAGTAAGTCTGGGCTATGGTATTTGGAGATCCACTCATAAATCATCTATTGATTTGGAGGAGCAGCAAAAAATAGCGTTAACCTGGATCCCTACCCACCGTGTGTCGGAAGAAGGGAAAGATGGGGTATATGTGCGAAACAGGGAACTTACCAAAGAAGAACAGGGTCGAATCAATACCGATGCTAAACTCAATGCAGAAACCTATGTAAATATGCTCCATGAAAATGACAGTCTTATGGTCCTACAAGAAACGGAGTTGTCGTATGTGATTCAGCTCAAAGATAAGGAAGAATTAGTGTATTTGCCCAAAGACAGTAAGAGCTATATTTTCAAAATCGGTCAATCTACCGAGGCTGAACAGACCAAAGAAATAGATCAGGAAAATCCAACAGAAGCACAGCAGACCGATGTAGACTGGAGAAAAAGGTATCATGCCATTGAAGACTTTCACGAGGGTCGTGCGGTGGTTTTTTATAATCAAAAATATGGATATGTTGACTTAGATGGAAATGTTGTCATTCCATTGAAATATTGGACAGCTGATCCATTCAAAGATGGGCTTGCACGAGTAGGCATCAACCATAAATATGGGTTTTTAGATAAAAATGGTCGTACTGTTATACCTCTAAAATATGATATGGTACAAGAATTTAGGGAAGGACTTACTCTTGTAAAGCTGAATGAAAAAGTAGGGTTTTTAGATGAAATTGGAAAAGAGGTTGTCCCTTTAAGATATGATGACGCAAACAGTTTTTTTGGAGGAATTGCTCTTGTGAAATTAAATAAAAAATACGGATATGTAGACAAAACCGGAAAGGAAATTACGGCAATAAATTACGATTATGGAGGGATTAATTCTAATCTAGAAGGAGTGATTGTAGTAAAGAAAGATAAGAAGTATGGATATATAGGTATAACAGGAAATGAGGTCATTCCATTAAAATATGATTTCGCAAACCCTTTCGAGGAAGGATTGGCAAGCGTAAAATTGAATGGAAAACATGGATTTATAGATAAAACAGGGCAAGAGGTAATCCCTTTGAAATATGAATATACAAGTAGTTTTTCGCATGGACTTGCAGCTGTAAAGCTAAACAACAAATGGGGGTATGTAGACAAATTTGGGCGTGTTGTTATTGATTTTAAATATGATAAGGCTTATGATGCCGCAAATATTGCAAAACATGGCGGGATTAGTATGCATGTGGTAGTCAATGATAAAACGTTTTATATCAATAGTCAGGGTAAGTGTATCGAATGGTGTGAAAATGCACCTGAGGGTCACCCCTAAATGCTATTAACAATTTAAAAAGTTTAGGAATAACAAAGTATGATTAATGGTCAATAGTTAATGTAGGGGTCGATTGCATCGACGCTCTTAACCACATCGGAAGGGCCGCACGGATTAACAAACAATACAAAAGTCTAAATACTAGCGACTAGTAAAATGAAAACATACGGTTACATAAACACCAAAAATGAAATGATCATCCAATCCCGTTACCACGAGGCAGGAGCATTTTGCGAAGGCATGTCCGTCGTGGGCATTGACGGGAAATACGGGTTGATCGACCAGTGGGGAACAGAAGTCCTGCCCTTGCAATATGATGCTGTGCGCATGATGTCGGACGGGATAGCTGCCGTACAGCAGGGTGAAAAATGGGGGTTTGTCGATCGGCAAGGAAAAATCTTCATCAGTCCACAATTTGACAATGTCGGTGAGTTTGCCGAAGGTCTAGCAGCGGTTTGCGTCGATGAGAGCTGGGGTTTTGTAGATCGGTTTGGCACCTTACGCATCCCCTGCCACTACGACGACGCCTTTTCTTTCGAACAAGGTATGGCGATGGTCGCCAAAGACAAATGCTATGGTTTCATTGACAATGCCGGCTCAGAGGTCATTCCGATCCGGTATGAGAATATCCTTCCATTAAACGATGGACTCGCTCCTATATGCGTAGACGATCGCTGGGGCTGTATCGACAGTAGCGGCACAACCGTCATTAAACCTTGCTATGAAGACATCGGTCTACATCAACAAGGATTATTGACCGTCAAACAGGACAACAAGTGGGGATGCGTAGACATCTACGGCAAGACGGTCATTCCCTTCCAATACGAGGAAGCTATCCATTTTAAGGAAGGGTTGGCTCCCTTAGTACAGGAGGGCAAATATGGTTTTCTGCGCAGAAACGGAAATTGGGCAATAGCGCCTGTCTTCGATTATGCAGATCACTTTATAGCCGGATTGGCCCTCGTAGAACGTGACGGCAAATACGGCTTTATAGACCATACCGGCACCATGGTGATACCCTTGGACTACGACGACGGTTACAGCTTTGATGCAGAAACCGCTTCCGTAAAGAAAGGCGAATACTGGGGGTGTATTGATAAGAGAGGTAGTGTCTGTGTGCCGTTTGTGTATAACGAGCCGGTGTTTTTCAGTGAAGGAAGAGCGAGAGTGGGGGAATGGATTGGTAAAGGAACCCCGAAGGGCTCAACGAAGTTAATAACAGAAAGCAAAAAAATAACAAACGATACAAGCACTGACAACTGATTACTGATCACTGACTACTATGACGAAGGAACAAGCATACGAAAAACTCGAACTACCGGTAGGCACCGACCTGCAGGTGGTACGACGGAAATTCAACCAGATGTACAACGAATTTCTGATGCATATCGACGGAGTTTCCTTCAGTCCGACGATGAAGCAACGGATGGAACAACAGCTGGAGGATCTGAAAGTGGCATTCGCAATACTGAATGAAAGCAAGGGTGTGGACGATTCGGCATCGTTGCCATATACGGAAAAAACTTTTTTCCAAGAGGAAAGTTTCCAAAAAGCAGCTTATACAATCCCGCCACCACCGGTGCCGCCTATACCTTCGCAGATGCCGGAACAACAGTATATGGCGTATACGGAACGTCATGCTAGTCCGATCCGCGAGCCAAAATGGTGGTATGTCGTGATCACGATACCCATGCTGATCGCCTGTGCCCTGCTGATCGCTGAGCTAGCAACCGCAGGAGGGTATACACGCGGATTATTTGGTCAGGCATTCTGTTGGGTCATCGGAACCATTATCGGAAACAGTATCTTGCTCAACCACTTCTCCCCTACCTTGGTACCTCCATATTTAAGAGGTTCTTGGTTTCAGGGAATCCGCGGAGGCATCACTCTATTCACTATCCTCGCATTAACAGGCTATCTGGTGTATATGCTATACACGACCGGGGCCAACAGTACAAAAATATATGGTATACGGTGGAGCCATTACAAGGAGTACGCAGGCAGTGGCATCGTCATCTTACAGTTCGGATGGCTTCTATTTATGGGACTGATGTTCATTATCGGTCTGGCCAACCCCCGCACACTCTACTTCCAAGAGAGAGGCAGCATAGTCGGGGCCTTAGCAGCTTTGGTCGGCTATCAGATGATCTTGATCTTTTGCCTGTTCATGACAGTACCCTCCGATGAGCGGTTACGAAACATCTCGGACGGGTCGTATTACGGAAATCCGGATTGGTATAATGAAGAGCTACCAGATGAGGAATACGAGTATGAAACGGACAGCGTACAATAAAATAAAGCTATGGGCTTTAGGCAGTAGGCTATACTGCAATCTCACAAGTTGAAAACTTGCGAGAGCTGAGTACAATAAAAGGAAGATAAATTGTAGAGACACAGTGCCTGCGTCTCCGAATAACAAAGAAAACATTAAAAAGCAAAAACATGAGCAATCAACAAAAAACAAAAGAACGAGTGGTGCCGTATTTAACAATCGTCTGCGCAATCCTATTGCTGATCAATCTCTTTATTCTGTTTAGAAACCAAGCGCTGCTAGCAGAATGCACGGCTTTGCGCGATGAAGCCGAAGCATTACGGGATGAGGCAACTACCTTAAGAGATGAATCCGCAGCTCTACGAGATGAAACAATACAAGGGAATTAACCCATTACCAAATATGGAATACCATGAAGACAAAAAAGGACAATATAATGATTGATTGTTAATGGATACAGAGACTGATTACTGACAACTTACTACTGATAACTTACTACTTACTACTCAAAGAAAATGACAAAAGAACAAGCTCTCCAAAACCTTTCCCTGCCGGCAGATGCCGACATGGAAACCGTCCGTATGCGTTTTGCCGCTCGCTATACGCTGAGCGATGCACAATACGACCACACACTCACCGACGGTATGAAAGCTGTACACGAGCAGCACCTTCGGGAACTCGAGCAGGCCTATAAGGTCATTACCGACAACCCTGTTATTGACGATATGGGCGCCTTGCTCTCCTTGGGCAAAGGCTACGTAGAGGAAGACGGGGATACGATCCGTACGGACAGCGTCATCCCGTCTGATGAGGCATTGGCTTTCTTTGCGCTATACCCGCACGACAGCCCCGTACTTGCCGAACAGCGCTATACACAATATGTTTCGGAACTGGAGGTCGCCATAGAACAGGTAGGGCTAGAAGCGTCAAAAGAACCGTATAGAAAGGAGATTGCCCATGCAGAGGCCTGCCTGAATGTGGTCATCAATTACCTCTTGGCTAGCCAGATGCTGGCCTTCCAACAGGAAGAAGCTATAGAGGTCGCAGAACAGCAGGAATCTATCCCCGAACCGGAGTGGGACAAGATGGACAGACCGATTGATGCCGTACCTGCAGCGTCCAGGCCGTTCAACAAACGTATATATGGTCTGATAGCTATAGTAGCCATGATGTTGCTCGCTATAGGGGTCTGGATAGGCAAGCGTTCGGGCGCAGATAAAGACGATAAGCCCAATCCGGAGATGCAGGCTCTTACCGAAGCAGAAACCACCCGAGCTCATATGCCGAATACGCAAAGCAGCGCCGCCGCGCCTGAAGTAGCGAAACCATCGGTACCAGTTGCGCACGAGGTAGATGAAGCACGGCTGGACCAACAGCTGGATCCATCGCCAACGACTATCGTAGCATCACTATTAGAGCAATACATCTCGGGATATAAGGTCACCGTCTCCGATGGGCTGATACTATTGGAAGGAAATCAAACCTATCGGCTACCCATTCGGAATATCGATCATATAAACGATGAAGGAGCGTTCGTTAGCGTATTTGGCAGCTCGCTTTATGTCGATAATCAACCCAAAAGAACCAGCGAAGGCCTACAGCTTACCCGTGTATCCCGGGAAGAC
Source organism: Sphingobacterium micropteri (assembly GCF_014692515.1). Lineage (GTDB taxonomy): Bacteria > Bacteroidota > Bacteroidia > Sphingobacteriales > Sphingobacteriaceae > Sphingobacterium > Sphingobacterium micropteri. The sequence continues at coordinate 177,885 of NZ_JACOIK010000009.1, forward strand.
CGCGACCGTTTGCTGAAAGCAATCCGCAGGATAGCGCCTGCGCGCAAAGCCGCCGAAAAAACAATAGCTTCTCCTTCTACGAAACCCACAACGGAAACGGCAGATCCTGTATCTTCAACTGGGGAGCATACAGCGGGGCCTGCCAGCAGTAAGCCAACGACAGACAAAAACAATAGTACTCGGCAGGATAACACGGAGCAGAAAAAATCGCCCGACACGAAACCGACAGAAAAAACGACACCCTCCGAAAACGAAATAGCAAAAAGTTAAAGTACAGATATTGATCAATTTACCTAACCAAGAAACATAAAAAACATCTACATGATTATGGTTATGCTAACATTACTTGTTACAACATCCGGGATAATCTTAAACGAATACAATATGAACAAAGTGGCTATATTGATGGGCAGGGAGCCGTACGTGTTATGCATGTCATCGAAGCAAACAACCACTTCGAAAAGCTCACTAACAATATCCGCTTTGCTTACGACACCTCCGTATTGCCCTCGGAAAGCTATGCTGCGCTGGACAGCGTTATTTCTGTCATCAAAACATACGAACAAGAAGGTTTTCGTTACATTTTCCGTGGCGTTCCGAATTTAAACAAAAAACTTTTTGTATTTTTGATAGAAAGGAGGTATTCATTATGAGTACAATAGAACTAAAAAAACACATTAAAAATTATATTGATACCGCTGATGAGCGTATGTTGAGAATATTTAATGCTATTATTGAAAGCGAATCAGAAAACGACTTAGTTTTCAGAGATCATAAAGAAGAATTAGACCTCCGCTTACACCTGCACGAAGAAAATCCTACAGCAGGAAAAGAATGGTCGGCGGTAAAAGATTCGCTTCAGAAAAAATATGGCATATAAACTGGTCATAAAGTCTTTGGCCGAGAATGATATTCAACAGGCTATAGAATGGTATCTCGAAAACAGTCCGCCTTACGCTTCTGCCCTTTTAAAAAAGATTGACCAAACACTTCAACGAATAAAACAGAACCCTCAGCATTATCAGAAACGATATAAAAAGCTACAACTAGCATTGACCGACAAGTTTCCATATGGACTTTACTACACAACTGAGGGAGATACGGTTTATGTCCATGCCGTTTTACATACGAAACAAAATCCCGAACAGGGTGTAAAAAGAGTATAGCATTCGCAACCTTCCGAAGGAACCACCCCCTCTACATTAAAAATACCCATTAATGGGTATTTTTAATCAAATTACAACTCTTACCTTTAGAGACATGCATACCATCACCCGAAAACAAGTATTTGAAGCATACCCCATTATCGCATCGCTGATTACCGATTTTCAGCAGCAATCCTTCGATCCCGAATACAACGACGCTGACGATCCGCTGTATGATGCACTGCACTACCACACTAGCGGGGACACACAGCATCACGGTAACTTTATCGCCATGCTGCCGCATGATGATATACAACACTACCCGAAGGATCTGGCCATGCATCTCCGCGCATTGTTGCATGATCTGACATGTACCCAACTTATTATCCTGTCATTTATCAAAACAGACCTTTTTGGCAATGCTCAGCATCAGGACAGCAGACTGCTACAGGCACGCCAGCTTCTCAACCGATATACTGGAGATGCAGCTTATGATGAAGCGTTACGGACGGATCCCGATCATTTGGACGACTTGCTATATGCTTTCTTTTGGCTATCCAGACTAGACGGCGAACTGTCTGAATATATCTTTTGGGTAGACGAAAAGCAGCGTTTTTGCTTTTTCATTTGCAACCGGGGAAATATTCATTGGTTATCGCTTTCAAGCAGCAGTAGCCTGTCCGAACAGCTTTTGAAAAAACACGGCTTCGTGGTCGGACCAGATATTGATCAATTTAGCTAAACCGGGAAACATGAAAAAGATCTACATGATTATGATTATGCTAACATTACTTGTTACAGCTTCCGGTATAATCTTTAAACGAATACAATATGAACAAAGTGGCTATATTGACGGACAGGCAGCCGTACGTGTGATGTACACCATTGAAGCCAACAACCATTTGGAAAAACTCACTAACAATATCCGCTTTGCTTACGACACCTCCGTATTGCCCTCGGAAAGCTATGCCGCGCTGGACAGCGTTATTGCTGTCATCAAAACATACGAACAGGAAGGCTTTCGTTACATTTTCCGTATACATAGCCACCAACAAAACCGCAGCGATACACAAGAAACTGCCTATGCACAAGCAGTAGCCGCAGCTATCAAACAATATGTGGTGAATGCCGGCATTTCAGGCGATATCATCGACGCAGTCGGTGTTGGACGGAAAAATCGGCTCTGCCTGGACGAAACCGAACCCGATTGTTTCCACCAAAACAACCGATTGGAAATCCACGTTGATTAACTATATTTGATCATGCACGCTATATTACGTCCTATTTTCTTTCTTTGCTTATGCTTTTTAACCGCATCCTGCGGAATTACGTCCAAAAGCCGGCTCCAACAGCTGCCCACTGCATTGCCTCCGGCGAGTTATCCCAAAACGCACTGGCTTCCGACCATGGAACAAGCCATAACGTTCGATAAAAATGCTGTATATGCCAGCCTGCCCCTCCTCTGGTCTGCTTTGCAGGAACAGCTTGGAAAAACTATCCAAGCTAACGAGCAGTCGCAGGCTTTGCAACAGCTTGCTCATGCTGCGGTGGACAAAAATAGTGTCAATGAAAAGCAATTTCAGGCAGCTGTCGTGCGTGACGAAAACACGATTTCCTTAACCGCAACATTAGATGCCACGATCCTATTCGAGCCGTATTTCGAACACATGGCTTCCGGCACGACGTTTAACGGCGTACCGGTGGATGCCTTTGGCATGAGCGAAAATTCCTTTGACCAGCTACATAAGCAAATGGAGATCCACCGCTATCGTGACGATGATCATTTCATTATTGGTTTGCTGCCAACCGACCGGAAACAGCAGGTTTTAATCTACAAAACCGACAAGAAGTACCCGACATTCGCCGCTATGTATGCCGATCTGCAAGAAGAAATTCAGCACGGCCGCGCGGACATGACCATTCCGGATCGTTTATGGCGTTACAGCTGGACACCTTATGACCGCGTGGTCATTCCTCGGGTAGCACTGGGTGTTCAAGGGGAATATCCGCAGCTATCCGGCAGTGTGCTACACAATGGAAATGAGCAGCTGACATTGGCTAGCGTACAACATAAAGTAGCTTTTCTGCTGAACGAAACAGGCACCAAACTGGCAGTCGAAATGAACATGGGCGTGGATATGGACGGCCTGCCCCGAGGAGGCCCCAAACCGAAAAACATGGTATTAGATAAGCCCTTTTATATCATCGTCAAAAAACGGAACGATCATATTTCGCCGTACCTGGTACTATGGATCAACAATACCGAGCTGCTAGATATCGAATAGCAAGATTTCTGTTTTTTGTCTTGCCTACAAGACAAAAATAATGTATTTTTATCTTATCTATAAGACAAAATGAAGAAAACAGATAAAGAAACAATAAAGAATGTATTGGCTGACTTCCGCGAAGAGATCCCTAATTTCGATGTGAATCCACGTGATTTTACATTTGAGGAATTTGGCAACTATGTGTTTGTCGGTATACGCAGGGCAGGAAAATCATTTCTGCTTTATCAGCGCATGCAGCAACTTTTGGAACAGGGCGTGTCAGCAGATGAACTGCTATACATCAACTTTGAAGATGAACGTCTCATGGGTATGACAGTTCAGGACCTCAATCTTCTTTTGGAGATACATCTTGAATTATATGGCAAAAAACCTATACTTTTTCTGGACGAAATTCAAAATATCAATGGTTGGGAGAAGTTTGCCCGCAGGCTGGCAGACACGAAACACCGAGTTTACATTACAGGAAGCAATGCAAAAATGTTAAGCAAGGACATTCAGACCACCCTTGGGGGGCGATATATCGCTGTGGAAGTTTACCCTTACAGTTTCAGGGAGTTTTTAACGGCAAATGGTATCGATTTTTCTCAGAAAACATTGACTTCTACAGCCGGTAAGGCCGAAATATTAAGAAAATTCAATGATTACTTTTATTTCGGTGGTTTTCCTGAAGGAGCTACACTCGCCGCAAAAAGGGACTACCTAACAAGTGTCTATCAGAAAATTTACTTAGGCGATATTGCAGTCCGATATTCCGTCGACAATACTTTTGCTTTGCGGATAATGATCAAGAAGCTGGCAGAGAGTGTAAAACAGCCGATTTCATTTAATCGTATAGGTAATATTGTTTCATCAACAGGAGCAAAAATTGGAACAAGTACGGTAATCAATTATATAGACTATGCAAAAGATGCCTGGTTGATTACTCCCATACAGAACATCACCGATAAATTGGTTGAAAAAGAGACCAAACCAAAATACTATTTTATTGATAACGGGCTTTTAAATCTATTCTTAATTGATGGCAATACTGCATTGTTAGAAAATCTAGTTGCCATCACCTTATTACGAAAATTGGGACGGGAAGATGCCGTTTTTTTCTATCACAAAAACGTGGAAGTCGATTTTTATATTCCCGAATCTGAAACAGCGATACAAGTATGCTACGATCTGGATAGCAGCCCAGACACCTTTGATCGAGAAGTCAATGCATTAGTGAAGCTGACCAAAGTTCTGACGTGTCAAAAGTTACTTATCATTACCCGGGACACCGAAAAAACACTGCAGATCAACGACAAATCCATAGATGTTATACCTATTTGGAAATGGTTATTGGAAAACTAATTTGGACAACTAGCGTATAGCTGTAAAAAATTTGCTTAAAACATGGAACACGACAAACGTACACAGCTAGCGCAAAAACGCGAGCAACTACAGATCAAGCTAAAAGCAGAGACCTACATCGAAAGGTATATAACACCTGTACAGGAAATTTTCGACTATCTGTGTCAACAGGGGGCTGCGTACCAAATCGCCGGACTCTTGAATATACCTACGGAATATCACCCTTATATAAAACAAGCCCTTGCTCGAACACCCTACGATGTCTACGGATTTCAACCCGATCATCTGCAAAAGCCTCGTTTGAAGCAGCTAATTGATACGGTATTCGACCGATTTCCGTCTACGAACGAGCTGCGCTATGTACCGGATTTACCAGAATATGCAAATTACAACGGCATCCCCTCAGAAGACGGGACCCGCGATGCGATACAACAAGTAATACAAGCACTTGGTCTGCAAGATCAGTCGGTATATGTATATTACCTCAATTATGGTCTCGTACTGCAGCTATCCCTTGCCGCGCTTTCCGACCACGAACACGAGGACTTGTTCAACACCTGGCATGGCGATGTCATGGTTTTCCCCGAAAGCCTAGATTGGCTCATCGCTTTTTCACTGGAAGAAGAATGGTTTGGAGGACGAAAATGAAAACACCATTACATATGAACACGGCAATGTGGGTATTGCTCTGCTTTCTCATCAGCACGTTCGTCCATGCCTGTCAGTCACCACGGATTAACCAGACAACTTATGACGTCACATTGGACACCGGTAGCCTCTACTTCGCACCGACCATGCAGCAGGAGCTTCCCATGGGTAAAAACGCCGTATATGCCGTGAGCTTCCCCCTTGCCTGGCAAGTCGTGCGAAAGGAACTTAACATATCCGGACAGGTAAATACCGAATCTGCCGACCTGCACAAACTAGACGGTAGCAAGTCCATAAAAAAGGCGCTGGATGAAGACGATTACGAACGGAAAATTGTACGGGAAGGACGAATGCTCAGCGTGACCACCAAACAGGAAGTCAACCTCCATTTTGTGCCCGCATTCGTAGACTTTCCCAACGGCATAACCTTCGATGGCAAAACTGTGAATGCTTTTGGCACCAGCGGGTTTCAGAACGCGGAATATATGAACCGGCTCCATATCGCCGCCTACCGCGACGATGATCACTTTATTTTGCAGCTCTTGCCCAAAGAGCAAGACCACGAATTGTTCTTATTCAAAACAGATACGGTATATAGCACCTTTGAGCAGATGTATGCCGACTTACTAGCTGCTTGCCGACATGAGCGCGGTCAACATCAGCTGACCGACTTGGACGTGGTATATATCCCCAAAATTGAATTCGATGAACGCCATCAATTCCACCAGTTTTTAAAAAAAATATTCTTTGTAAAAAAGAAAGATTATAGCATAACCGGCGCGCAGCAACAGATTACGTTTGGTTTGAACCAACATGGGGTCAGCATGAAAACCGAGGCAGAGATCATCATCAATGACGGTGCCTATCCAATGGATGATCCGCCGGTACCGAAGCAACTCGTATTTGACAAGCCATTCTATATCCTCATGCGAAAGACCGACATGGAAAATCCATATATGGCACTTTATGTAACCAATGCTGATATACTGGAAAAAGAAAAAACGCGAAAATAAGAACCGGCACTATCATGAAATTTATACTATCCTGCCTCCTATTTTACGTAGCTTACACCACCACACTAGCCCAGCCAACAAGTGCGGCGCGATCCTTCTTGGAAACTCGATTTACACAATCCATCGGTCCGTCTGATTACACACAGTTTTTACGTTTCGCGGATGCTTTCCAACCGGATGGTTTTTCTTACAGCGTGATGGAAGGAAGCCATTATGCGGTGTATAACGTGAAGCTCCAACAGATCAAAGCGATAGATATCGTATCACCGCAGAGGGACACGGCTATAAAGCTTGTACTGACGTTCCGACAGCCAGTGGAAATAGCTATATGCGATAACTTGCACGGAAATAAGGTCGCAACCGAAAACCGCCAGACACTGGCATTACCGCTTCGCAACTACCGGGAAGCCTTGCATGTGCAACAGGCGTTATCGAATATGGACACGATGCTCGATTTCCGTATTCGCAAGCAGCATGCCGACAAAAGCTATCCAGAGATGATGCCTATGCCGGAAATCAAAGCCCGTCTGGTTTGGCTGGGCAAATACCCGGTTACCGTGCAGCAGTACCGCACCTACTGCCAGGCGCAACAAATCCCGATGCCGCCAGCACCAGCCTGGGGTTGGCATGCCGATCATCCAATGGTGGGTATCACCTGGCAGGAAGCTAAGGACTATACGTTATGGCTCAGCCAGAAAACAGGTCAGTGGTTTGATCTGCCTGCAAAACAGGTTTGGCAGTATGCCGCGCTGGACAACTTGGAGGAACGAGTGATCGATGACGTCGCCTGGTGGGGTGAAAATGCAGCGGAAAGCACGCAACCTGTCGGACAAAAGCTACCGAATGGCTTTGGGCTTTACGATATGCAGGGCAACGTATGGGAATGGTTGGACGAACCAGAAGATAATAAACAGCGCACCGCGGCAGGAGGCAGCTGGGACAGTCATTTTGCGCAATGTCAGTGGAACAGTCTAACACAATTGTATCCCAACGGACGGGATTTCAGTACAGGTTTCCGCATCGTACGATACCAACGCTGAAAACATAAACCTCCGTAAATGGAGCACATATATCAATTCCGGTTTATCAAAGAGCCTTGCGCGTGCAACAGCATGTCGACAAGAATTTTCAAAATACCCCTTACTGGGTATTCCATTACTTGGCAATCACGTGTATCTTTACCAACTCATTACACGATAAAAACATATTATTAACATGAAGAAAAACTTACAATTATTGGTCATCTGCATATGTCTATGCGGCATGGCACACGCCCAGCCCGGAAAAACAATGTACGGCATTAAAGGAGGTTTAAATCTCCCCAATATAAAAGGTCTGCATGAAGAATCCATGACATTGACTACATTTCATGGTGGTCTGTTTTACAATTTCGCGTTCGCCCCCCAATCTAGAGGCCGTGCACAGTTTGAGTTGTTGTATTCTGCGCAAGGGGCAGACCTACGTGACAATAAGCAAGAGATACGGCTGAATTATCTTGCCCTCCCGATCTCCTTACAACTCGGATTGGGAAGGAGCGACCGACCATTTTTGGATAACGTGTATCTAGAAGGCGGAATGCAGTTCGGTTATTTGTCCACTGCTAAAATGAAAAATACAGAAACCAAAGAGAGCGTAGACCTCCAAGATTATTACACCACTAAAAATCCAGATGCAAAATTATCTAAAATAGACGCTGCTGTTTTTGGCGGAATCGGCATTAATTTATCTTACACTTATCAAATCAGTTGTCGATATTTATATGGGCTAAATTCTTTTGTAAACTCTTCTAGTACGGAATACGATTTTTCAAATAGCGTTTTTCAGTTATCAATGGCCTTTGCTTTTTAGATCATATTCCTGCTTATCTTGTAACGTAGAACAATGATGCGGAGTTGTTGGATATATTTTAAAATCCAAACTTAGATTGTATATTTGTTTGTTAAGGTTACAAATTCTTGGAAGATATGCCGTACAAAGAACGTGAAATAAACAAGCTATACTATACCATGGGTGAAGTGACCGCCATGTTTGGTGTAAACGCATCACAAATACGCTTTTATGAGCGGGAGTTTGATATTATACAACCCAAAAAGAACAAAAAGGGGAATCGCCTTTTCACGCAAGACGACATCGCTAATCTAAAAATTATCTTCAATCTGGTAAAAGATAAGGGATATACATTGCAGGGAGCAAGAGATTATATCCGCTCCAATAAAAATGAAGTAAAAGAGAACCAGCGGGTTATTGATTCGTTGGAACGATTAAAAAAGTTCTTACTAGAGGTTCGGGACAGCCTGTAAGTTTTACGAATTATCGTATGCCCAATTCAATCACTTCTAGGTTTTCTATTTTATCGCCGTTGATATCAAAACGCATCAACGTACGTACCTTATGCCAGCCTTGTTTACCGGCGGCACCAGGGTTAAGGTGCAACAAACTCAGTTTTGGATCAAACTGTACCTTTAGGATATGAGAATGGCCACAGATAAAAAGTTTTGGCGGATGAAGAACAATTTCCGGCTTTACCTGCACGGCGTATCGCCCCGGATAACCGCCGATATGCGTCATCCATACATCTACCTCTTCGCAATAGAAACGTTGATGCTCTGGGCATACTGCACGTACATCCTTTCCATCAATATTACCCCACACCCCCTTAAAAGGCTTAAAAGCGGCTAGTGTATCGACGATGGCGACCGATCCAAAATCACCTGCATGCCATATCTCGTCACACGGTTCGAAATATTTAAAAACGGCGTCATCTAAAAGACCGTGGGTATCCGATATAAGTCCAATCTTTGTCATGTCAGAATGCTAAAAAATAAGGCTTTAATAATGTTTTATAGTCGGTAGAATAAATGCCTCTTTCTGCATAAATATGAAAAGCCTGTGTTTCCAAGAGTACTTCTTTCTTTCCAATCCCCCATATTTTCCGGATCGGCAATTCCTTCGAAAAAGACGATATGGTTATTTCATCCTGCACATACAATTTATAGTCAGCAAGTATAGGCGCAATTTCTTCGTCTGCCAACGCGACCGGAATAATCAGTTTGAATTGCCCGTTGTCTGTTAAGTAACGCGATACAAAAGACAACAGTTTTTCAAAAAACAACATGTCCGTATGTTTTGCTAGACGTTTTCGCATATCGGGATTATGAAGTGAATTCGTATAAAACGGTGGATTCGATACGATCAAATCATAAGCTAATTCCGGTTGGAGATCAGCAAATGAACCTGAAAACACCTGTAGACGTTCTGCAAAATCTGATTTTTGAAAATTAATATTGGCTTGCTGACAAGCATCTTCTTCAATTTCGACAGCATCGATAAGGGTATGCGGATGACTTTGTGCGAGCATCAATGCAATAACACCAGTACCCGTTCCGACATCCAATATGCGTTTCGCTTCCGGAAAATAGGTGGAGCCCCCCAACAACACACCATCTGTGTTGATTTTCATCGCACAATTGCCTTGATCTATCTCAAACTGTTTAAAACGAAAAATTGAACGCATATTGCAAAGGTAATTTTTTAACTTCTTTTTCCCGTAAAAAGAAGCAAAACCTCGTCGCTTCAAATCTTTGAGGAAAGGGATCGTACTAAGGATGGGGTTCTACAACCTCAAAAATTTGCATGCGACATTCAAGGTTAAGAATGGGACAATGCATTAATGTACAAACCTTCCCTTAACTTTAAAATGTCGCATCCGAATGTTTTACAACTGTACAAACTAATTCTTAATACTATCCCAAATGTAAAACATTCGAAGCGACGATTTTTTTTGTTTCTTTTTTTGAGGTAAAAAAAGAAAAATAAAGAAATTTCCGTACTTTGGTTGGTGATTCATGGAGCCATGGCTAAATTTTTAACATTTCTTCTGTTTATACAGCTTGCTTCCCTTCCTATGCATAGTTATGGGGAAGAACACCAGATATCTAGAAGATGGCAAGATTGCGAACAGGTAACGAAAGTAGCCTTGGATAAACTAGTTGACATTTTTCGCAAGAATAATTTTGAACAACTGGAAACCGTCTTAAACACTATACAAAGCGTATGTGGCGAAAATGAGTTTACACAGCGTCTTCGCATCCTCCGCGCATTGATGGAGAAAAAAACTACCGGCGATGTCATCGCGGATTATTTAGCAAAAAATTATCAAGAGATATTGGTCATGCGCTGGGATTATTCTGTAGAAGAAAAGTATGTGGAAATCTACCAGAACAACAAAGCAGATTTTGATTTTGTTCCCTTAAGACACCCTATTGATGCGCTTATTAAAATGAAAGCATTAGCGCTTTTAAACTCCCCTTCTTATAATTTGACCGAACAAGAAGAGAAAATTGCGCTGCTGTTTGCCGACGATATTAATGCGTTTTATGACCTTCATGGCGGGATCTCTCCGTCGGTAGTGCCGCGTGAGGAGAAACCAAGAGTTGGATCTCCCGATAAATATCGACACGGTGTGAGTATTTATGCTGGCGCTGAAGTTCCATTAACAGGGTCCAATCCCGTATTTAAAACAAGCCCCACTCTCGGTGTTTTATTTTCTTCTAGACTCTCCAATCCCTTTTTGTTTGAAGCGGGGTTAAAGGTCCGAATCAACACAAGCCATGACAGGGAGGTGGAATATAGGCTATATGACGACGTAGAAATCATCAGATCAACTGCGAGTCTGGGTATTGGCGGGACAGTCGGGTACAAGATTTTTGACAATGATAAATTTATTATCGCTCCTAAAGCTGGATTATTCTGGGAACTAGCAACCACCGGGTTGTCAGAAGTCAACGAAAGCTATTACGATGATGGTTATGACTATTACGAAACGGAGAATGTTCGCTATTTCTATATCAATACGATGCGGAGTACCCTGGCACTGTCCGCTATGCGCCATCTATCGGGAAAAACCTATGTTGGACTAGAAGCTGCTTATCATTACGTCCCCTATAACTGGGATAGCAATCTTCTAACGTCAGTCCAACCAAATTACGGAAGCTTACAACTGTTTTTTAGGTTTTAATAAGATTTTTCTTTTACTTTTTTTCCGCAAAAAATTAAACAAAACGGAGCGAAGCGAGCTCATGGATACCAAAATAAACACAAATCCATAAAACTCGTCGTTTTGGCTATTTGAGAGGATTTGTAATGCAAAAGGAATATTTCTACAAACCTAAAAAAGTTAAGGGTGGGACAATACACTGCATGAACCCCTCTTAACCTGGAATGTCGCATCCGGATGTTTTACAACTGTAGAAATTCATCCTTAGTACTACCCACAATGTAAAACATCCGAAGCGACGCTTTTTTGCATAACTTTTTTCTAAAAAAAGTTATACTATCAATCAATTCTTTAATAACCGCTGTATCTCATCCAGCTTCATAAGCGCTTCCACCGGTGTCAGCGTATTTACGTCCAGATTATTCAACATATCCCTTATCTTTTCCAAAACAGGGTCATCGATGGCAAACATCTGTAACTGATAGGCTTGCTTTTGTATCTTGCGCATACTATCTTTAATCTGCTCTCCTCCTGTACGTTCTTGCTCCAACCGTTTCAAAATTTCATTGGCGCGTCCGATTAACTTGGGGGGCATCCCTGCTAATTTCGCTACATGGATACCAAAGCTATGTTCTGACCCACCGGGAATTAATTTTCGCAAAAAAATCACCTTATTATTCATCTCTTTGACCGTCACATTGAAGTTTTTGATACGTGACATGGAATTCGTAAGTTCATTAAGCTCATGATAGTGTGTCGCAAAGAGGGTTTTAGCACGGGCAGCAGGATGGTTATGTAGGAATTCTGCGATAGCCCATGCGATGGATATCCCGTCATAAGTACTTGTTCCTCGTCCGATTTCATCCAATAATATCAACGACCTGTCAGACAAGTTATTCATAATACTGGCGGTTTCATTCATTTCCACCATAAACGTTGATTCTCCCGAGGAAAGATTATCCGAAGCACCCACCCGGGTAAAAATTTTATCTACTAAACCAATAGACGCCTCTTTTGCCGGCACAAAACATCCTATCTGAGCCATCAATACAATTAAGCCTGTCTGGCGCAACAACGCCGATTTACCGGCCATGTTGGGTCCAGTGATAATAATGATCTGTTGGGTTTCGGGGTCTAATAAGGTATCATTTGTGATATAATCTTCGCCTATTGGCAGATGTTTTTCAATAACGGGATGTCTCCCCCCCTTGATATCGAGCACTTTCCCTTCATGAAGGTGTGGTTTGACATAATAGTTCTTCTCCGCGATCAATGCAAAGTTCAGCAGTACATCCAGCTTAGCTATCAATTGTGCATTCAGCTGAATGGGTTTGATATAGGCGGCAATATCAAGTAAAAGCTCGGCGTAGATACGATTCTCAATAGCTTGTATTTTTTCCTCCGCACCCAATATCTGCTCTTCATACTCTTTCAACTCTTCTGTGATGTAACGTTCCGCATTTACCAAGGTTTGCTTCCGAACCCAAGATGTCGGCACTTTATCCTTATGCGTATTTGTCACCTCTAAATAATAGCCAAAAACATTGTTGAAAGCGATTTTCAAAGAAGGTATACCCGTAGCCTCCGATTCTCGACGCTGAATTTCTAATAAATAATCTTTTCCGCCGAAAGCTACTTTACGTAACTTATCCAATTCCTCATCCACACCGTTTGCAATTACATTCCCCTTATTAAGTGCTACCGGAGGTTCTGCTTGGAGGGTCCGCTCCATTTTGTCGCGGATGATCTGGCATACGTTCAACTGCTCTGAAATGACACGCAATGCTTCGGACGCTTCTTGATTAGTCAACCCTTTCAGTTTTTCTACGACATATAGGGCCCGCTTCAACTGTGTAATTTCGCGAGGATTTGCTTTTTGAAGGCCAATTTTAGAAATTAAACGTTCTAAATCGCCAATCTGCTTGATTTCCCTTATCAGCTCGTCCCGTAGTTCGCGGTTATTATAAAAATATTCCACCACGTTCAGTCGCTCATGTATAGACTTCAAGTCCTTCAGCGGCATCACCATCCAACGTTTTAACAGCCGTGCGCCCATAGGTGAAGCGGTTTCATCAAGTATATCGACTAACGTCGCCGCATTTTCATTTGCGGAGCCAATAAGTTCTAAATTACGTATGGTAAAGCGATCCAGCCACATATAGTGGTCTTCCTCTATACGGGAAATATTCGATATATGTTGCAGATTACGGTGTTCTGTTTCATTGAGATAATGCAGGGCAACACCTGCAGATAAGGTGCTTAAAGGCATTCGCTCAATACCAAAACCCTTCATGGATTTAACTTCAAAGTGCTTCAATAGCGTCTCCGTAGCGTAATCTCCCGTATAAGGCCATTCATCTAATGTATAGGTATAGTACTGGCCACCAAACTGCTCTACAAAATCTTTATATTGTTTTTTGGGCAAGATAATCTCCGTCGGTTTAAAACCCTGTAAAAGTTTATCTATATAGCTCGCACTTCCTTGTGCTACCAAAAATTCCCCGGTAGATATATCGAGAAAAGCCACACCATATTGACCTCTTTCATTAAAAATCGATGCCAAATAATTATTAGCTTTCTGCTGGACAATGTTGTCGTTATAGGAGACCCCCGGTGTTACAAGTTCCGTGACACCACGTTTAACAATAGTTTTAGTTTGTTTGGGATCTTCCAACTGATCACAGATAGCAACACGTTGTCCTGCCCGCACCAATTTGGGTAAATAGGTTTCCAAAGAATGATGTGGAAAACCGGCAAGTGCTGTTTCCGATTCGGTTCCATTTCCCCGCTTAGTCAATACAATCCCCAAGATCCCGGCTGCTTTAACAGCGTCGTCTCCAAAAGTTTCGTAAAAATCGCCTACTCTAAACAGCAATAACGCACCCGGATATTTCGCCTTGATCGTGTTATATTGCTGCATTAAAGGTGTTTGCTTCTTCGCCTTTGCCAATGGTTTTATGATTTTTAATGAACCGTAAAAATAAGGGAAATGATGTGATTTGGCAAGGTGAATGATATTTTGAAAAAAATCTTCTAGTTTTGCTTATCGAACCAGAAAAAAATGGCAATCAAACGGTCATCAACGAAAAAAAACACGAGGAAAAAAGCACCCCGTAAGACGTGGCGCACAGCGGTCAAAAAATGGTCGATGCGTCTTATCATTGGCTTTTTCGGGCTTACTATTACTTGGGTATTACTACTTACCTTCATCAATCCTCCCCTCACCTATCTTCAGGTCAAAAGGGCATTTGAACGAAAAGCTGTTGGGAAAGAATGGAAAATAGATAAAAAATGGTTGTCCTATGACGATATGTCTGACAATCTCAAGCTTGCAGCCATCGCAGGAGAGGATGCCTATTTCTTAACACATAGCGGATTTGATACCAAAGCCATCGAGAAAGCCATGGAAAGAAACAAAGCCGGAAAATCGTTACGGGGAGGCAGTACCATCAGCCAACAAGTGGCTAAAAATGTTTTTCTCTGGCCGCAACGTTCGTGGTTACGAAAGGGACTGGAGGCGTATTTCACGGTGTTAATCGAAGCGTTTTGGAGTAAGAAACGTATTCTGGAGGTATACTTAAATGTCATCGAAATGGGACAAGGGGTATATGGAGCTGAAGCGGCAGCACATTACTACTTTCACAAATCTGCTAAAAGCTTAACCAGAAAAGAAGCTGCACTTATTATCGCTATTCTACCAAGTCCTCAAAAGTGGGATGCCAAACGCCCGTCAGCTTACATTAACCGACGGGCGAATAGTATTGTACGATATATGGGGCATTATCGTATTCCGTGACAACGATAATCACCTGTACCTTTAACGTTTCCCGAAAGAAACTATCCCATTATCATTTCCTCCTGTTAAATCGACCGTAAGTACATACGTGGCGCCTTCCTCCAATGTCACACCATCAGCAAGCCCGATATTCCAGCTACTGGTTAGTTTTATCAGGCTTTCCGAGCCTGCTGCTAAAGTCAGACTGCTGAACTCTCCACCCCAGCCGTTCTGGAAGAAAAATTTAAAATCTAAATAATCTGTGCGAAAACGTTGTCCGAGCGATGAACCCTGCTCCGGTCCGGCAATACCGGTAAATTGATACTTTTTAGATGAAATTTCAGATACACCATATGCCGCTCCGGGATTCCAGCCGAATTGCGAATCCAATGAAGGAGAACCTATGCCCCAGCCCATCAGCCAAAGCGCACCGTGTCCATCATCGCCGAGCGTCGCTTCATTTTCGCCTTCCCTGCGGGTAACAGCAAAAGATTTCGATTCTGTATCAGCAACCACACGATATTCCCCGCTCATGGGCAAAAACGTCAAGCTGCCATCGGTTCCTTTTGCAAAATAATCCGGATCAACCCACCATTCGGCCAGTTCCACACCAGTAACTTGAACGGTTTGCCCTTGCGTCAACGTCTTTTGCACATAATAACTATTCGCATCCAGCGCAATCATATCCTCACCATCAAACGTCATTTCTACCAAAGGTCCATGTTCATAAGTCAAGACATTGAATGTCACCTCATATCCCGTTTCCGTACCAGAAAAACTGATTAGATCGGAGGTTTCACCTATGATTATTTGATTGTCGACCGATTTTCCGAAAATAAGCTCATTACCATTTTCACCTACTTTTGGCGATTTTATACGTGCGCGGAGTGCTTGCGGAAAATTACCGGTTACGCTGTAATGATACAGGGATTCTTTCTCCATCCGATACTCCTCTCCATCCGAATCCACTAAGGTCAAGTAGGGAAAGTCCGGACGAGAAAGTGCCAAGTCCTTCTGTTGCTCGTCTTTCACCATCCCGACATTTTCCAGCACAAATTTCAGTTGTGCCGTTCCATCCGGAATATTTTCCAAGAATGGCGCATAAATTTTACCCCTGTAATTACCGTATTCCTTGGTACGGATAACCGTTTCTGAAACCAGATCACCACTAAAATACAATTGCGCTTTTAGTGTGGATAAGGCCTTTCCATCGTCTGATACATGCACGTTGAAAGGGATACTATCGCCAAAAAAGGCGGCTGTAGGCACTTCATTCAATGCCATAACGGGGTTTCCGCCGCCAAGCGGGTACTCATAATCCTCTTTACAGGCTGCCACCGCAACCAAGCAGAAGACAAAGCCTATATATTTCGTTATCTTGTTCATTATTTCCAAGTATATGAAACCACCGATTGTGCCGGAATTTCTGCTCCAAAATAGTTTGTCCCGTCCGAAAAAGTAATACGCATATCCGTCGCATTCTCATTAAGCAACACCACCGCATAACTGTTATCTGGATTCTTAAAAGCCGACAGCACAACCCCATCTTCCGTAAAACCTTCTGTACCGATACGTAATGCGCCAGGTTTTACCACCGATGAGAGGTGCCCTACAATAAAGTAATGTGAATTTTTCTTTATCGTTTTATAGTCTGTCGAACTGATATCTACTGCTCCGAAACACGTTTGACAACCTCCGTCCCGGTTCGGCCCTCGTTCTGAATCTAACATCAAATTCCAAACGATAACACCACGACACCAGTTGTTAACCGTGCCCAATGCGACCTCTTTCATATCTTCCAAAAGCCGTTTGCCAAGATTCTGACCGGTATTCCAGGTGCCGATAGATGTTTCCGTGAACACCAGCTCTTTTTCGGGCGCTTTGGTATGTATATCCAATAATTCTGCTTTATCGCCTCCATAATTATGATAGGCCGCTCCGGCAAAATAAGCTGCCGCCTCCGGATCCTCATAAATCTTAACGGGATAATCTTCCTGACTACTTATATTGTCGTAGTTATAGTTATGGTCAAAAGCATATATTTTTGCGCTGATACCCGCTTGCTGAAACTTAGGTCCCAGTGCATCGCGCACAAAATCACGTTGTTCGTCCCAATACATCAACATGGAAGCCGAGTTTAAGGGGTTCAACGGTTCATTTTGTGGTGTGATGGAATAAATTTCAATACCTTCCGCTTTCAAAGCTTGAATCCACTTTACGAAATACGTGGCGTAGTCTTGATAATATATAGGATTCAGATGACCACCTGTCCACGAATCGTGTGGTGCCAAATCTGTTAGGTTATTTACTTTCATCCACTTGGGGGGTGTCCAAGGCGATCCCATGATTTTGATATAGGGATTAATAGCGAGAATTTCTTTCAGAATCGGAATAACATATTTCTTTTCTTCTTCCTGCAAAGCAAAATTTTCAATACCTGGTTGGTCGGCCAAGGTATATTCACTCATGGAAAAATCTGAACAGCCGATCGCGATACGGATATAGCTTTGTCCCATACCCTCATTTACATCGAACGTCTCTTTCAGAAATTTCGTCCGGTCAGCCTGAGCCATTTTCAACAGGTTATACGCTGTCGAACCGGTTATGGCAGCACCGAAGCCGTCCATCGTCTGATATTTTACATGCTCGTTCAGCAAGATAGTGCGTGGCGACATATTGACTTCGGAACCGAAATCCACATAGGTTTTTCTAAACTCTTGTGTACGCGCTGCTGTCGTTATATATACGGTTACATCACCCGAAGTTGGACCTGGTAGATCCGGCGTCACATCATTTTTAGTACTCGATCCGCAAGCCATAACCATCATGCTCAGGAGATTCCCTAATATCATTTTCTTCTTGAATGTTTTCATCTATTTTATTTCTTGATTAATAACCTAAATTCTGTTTTAAATTCGGATTCTGATCCAGCATACTTTGCGGTATTGGCATACGATACGAGTATTCATTGAACGGGTATACCTGCGTTCTTCTACCCGAATCTTTGGCATATACGCTATTCATCACTTCTTCCACTTTATCCAAACGCCTTAAATCATACCAACGCTGCCCCTCAAAAGCAAGTTCCAACCGCCTTTCTGTCAACAAAGCTTCCAACATAGAGGCCTTATTACCACGAACAGCAGATGAAAGCGCCCCTAGCCCAACCCTTGCGCGTACTTGGTTGATGATAGTAGCCGCTGTATTCAGATCAGGGTTGTCTTTCATAATCAGCGCTTCCGCTTTCAGCAACAGAATATCCGCATAGCGGTATTTGATGATACTGTTCACTGCGGACCGCAGCTTGTACATAAACGGATAATTATTCGCCGGATAGTAGTTGCTCCAAGTCGTTTGATAATACACTACCGATTCGCTAAAGCGTATCTCGTCGCCTTCCCGTTGAAAAGCACTGATCAAATCACGCGAGGGTGTTACCCATTTTGCCCAAGTAAAATTTTCATTGTAGTTGATCAAATTTCTCCCGAACATCCAGGTAGCCCAGTTGCCGTTACCGGAGAAAAACTGCCCTTCCAATATTGATTCCGCAGTGTTGCGTTTCTTCGCATCGGTCTGATCCGCGTTCATCCCAAACAGATTGGTAAAATCTTCTTCCAGTGCAAACCCATCCGCGGCCAACTCATCGGCATACAGAATTACCTTATTATAGTCGCGTAATGGTTTCTCCGCATATATTTTAGCCAGTAACGCGCGAGCAACCGACTTGCTGAATTTTGTCTTGTCGCCTGTGCTATTGGCCGGCGCATCCGGAATAGCCTCCAACAGGTCTTTTTCAATTTGCTGATACACCTCATCCTCCGTATTTTGTTCTGGGAAATACGTTGGATATACCTCTTGAATATTCTCGGAAGTAATATCTTTAGCTACTGTCGTGATCACCGGCACATCACCCCATAGGCGTACCATATCGAAATAGATCATCGCCCGGAATATCTTCGCTTCTGCTTTGTATTGTCTGCGCTCGGTGCTAGTTAGCGATGTATCATCCACAGAATCAATGTAAACAATCAGTCGATTGGCACGTCCTACATCCTCCATGAAACGATCCCAATCCCGCGCCAACACGCTGTTGGAACCATCAATGGCATTATTCTCAAAGGGCAATACCTCTGCACCGGTCGTTCCGGCATAAGCATTATCGGCATGTGCGTCACCTATCAGCAAATAATCCAGATACCAATGTTCCTGTCGGTCACGAATCTGGTTATACAGCAGTTGCAGGTGGCTGACCACCGCGGCTTTATCACGGAAAGCGACGTATTCGCCTGCTTCGTTCACCCCTTCGGTTACATCCGAATAAGCATCCAACGGATCCCGCATTAGCGAACAAGATTGCGTCCAAGTCAGTATCACCATCAAGAGTATACCGTTGCTTATAGTTCTATATCTTTTCATGTTCATCAGATTTGCTAATTAAAACTCTACATTTATGCCGACCACAAAAGACCTGTTCTGTGGATAAGTTCCCCAATCTATTCCCTGTACTGCACCGGAATTACCCCACTGATTCACTTCGGGATCGAAACCCAGATATTTGGTGAAGGTGAGTATATTGTTTACCGATGCAAAAGGCTGCAAGCGGTTGATACCGATACGGCTCAGTGCTCCGTTTTTCACATCGTAAGACAGTGCAATATTCTTTACGCGGAGGAAACTACCATCTTCAACAAAATAGGTGGAATTTTTCAGGTCAAAACCTGCCTTAGGAATAACCGTTTCTTGTCCGGGTACACGCCAGCGGTCCAATACACGCACCGACTGATTTTTGCCATCATACATCCCTTCGGTTTCCATACGCGAAGCATTGAAAATATCGTTTCCATAAGAACCCTGCAGGAATACACTTAGATTAAAACCTTTGTATGAAAAACTATTCGTTAGACCGAAGGTAAAATCAGGATTCGGATCGCCGATATACGTCCTGTCAGATGAAGAAATTCTTCCGTCACCATTCAAATCCCGGTACATCAGTTCGCCGGTCTCTGGGTTTACGCCATCACTGATATAGCCGAAGAAACCACCTAGGGCGCGCCCCGGCTCGTTGCGCACTGCATAATCATTGATAAAATCAGAAGTAGTCGCCGTATAATATATCTTTTGCAGTTCCAATTTATCCAGACGGTTACGGTTGAACGAGATATTGAAGTCCGTAGACCATTTAAAATCGTTCACCATATTCTTGCTGCTTAGGTTCACATCCACCCCCTTGTTCGTTATCGCACCCTCATTCCGTCGGATAGATCCTACATCCCGCGCACCGCTAGGCACTGTGGCATACATCAGCACGTCCCTTGTTTTTTTGTAATAATAATCCAGATTCACCGTCAAACGGTTAGCAAAAGCGGTAAAATCCACCCCTACATTGGTTTGTGCAGTCGTTTCCCAACGCAAATCACGAGTCCGCAGATTTGCTGCGCTTATCACCGGTAACGCGTTCTCCTGTCCGGTTGTAAACCAAGACACCCGCGTTATATTATAGGTCTGCAGATAGGAGTAATCTCCTAACCCCGATTGGTTTCCGGTTTCACCCCAACCGCCGCGGATTTTCAAATCGTTAATCCAGCTAACATCCGCTAGAAAATCTTCTGACGATAGTCGCCAAGCAGCAGATACAGACGGGAATACCCCCCAACGGTAATCTGGGTGCAATTTGGAAGAACCATCTCCACGCAGATTGGCCGTAACCAGATACTTTCCATCAAAATTATAGGCTGCCCGCCCAAATAGTGACATGATAGCCCACTGCGAACCACCTGATCCAGTTCCCGTCCACGAAATTTTGTTCGCTGCGTTTAAGGTTTGGATGAGGTCGTTACGAAAATGTGAACCATTAATCCAGCTATTCCGGTAGTCCGAAGTTGTCCAAGAGGTTCCGCCCATCAGATCAAGACCGTGTTTACCATATTTCTTATTGAAATTCAACACGTTATCAAAAGTAAGCACGGTATTAACATTACGATTATCCGTTGCTTCGCCATATTGGTTGCGCCCCCAAGAGGTAGATATCGGATCCAGGAAAGTCGTCGTCAATCCATTCCGGCGGTCGATAGATAGCATGGTTTTGAAATTTAACTCCGGCGTGAAAGTCAGCGTAGCACTTCCCGACGCGATCAGCCAGTTTTCCCGGCCATTGTTATTTTTTGTACGGGCGATATTCTCCAACGGACTAGTAATATTCACCCCATAAAAATCCGTGTAATATTGCTTCGGATTGTCCAGATCCCAAATTTCAGCATAGCTCGGGGTATTGATGACGGACAGCACCACGCCTCCGCGATTCGCGCCATTACCGGTGTTGATACCATTTATATTCTTGTCTGAATACGAGATATTGGCATTTATTTTCAGCCAGTCGCGTACATTATTCTCTATACTCGCCCGGATATTATAACGACGAAAAAAAGAGGACTTGATCACACCGGCTTCATCCAACATACCACCTGAAAGCATATAACGGAGTTTCTCATTGCCATCCGAAATAGATAGCTGGTAATTCTGCATCAGACCGTTTTGAAAAGTTTCGTCAAACCAGTCTGTTTGATCTTGAAGCCCCGATGGCACATGCACAATACCGATTTCATCTTGCAAATCTTTATATTGTGCGGCATTCAGCGATTCTATCTTACTGATGACGTTGTTCCGCGTCAGTTGTGTATTCAAGGCTATCTTGGCATCGCCTGCCCTACCCTGTTTGGTGGTAACCAATATGACTCCATTGGCTGCCCGCGATCCGTAAATAGCTGCTGATGAGGCATCTTTTAGGATTTGTATGTCGGCAATATCGTTCGGCGAGAGAAAGCTCATATTCTCTACCGGCACCCCATCCACAACATAAAGTGGTGAATTGCTGGCGTTGAAAGAAGTTGTACCGCGTATGCGGATAGACGTTTCGCCACCGGGTGCTCCATTAGGCTGTATAACAGATACACCCGCAGCCTTACCCTGAATAGCCTGTCCGGCCGATACGACGGGTCTTTCATTCAAGTCTTCCAACGAAACACTCGAAATCGCTGTGGTTACATCCTTCCTTTTGATGGAACCATAACCAATGACTACCACATCATCCAACGTAGAACTACTTGGTTCCAAAGCAATATCTACAGCCGTACTATTCACGATAGTTGTGGATCTCTCATACCCGATATACGAAACAACTAAAGCTGCCCCAGAGGGTACGTTGGAAAGCGTAAAGGTTCCCGTGTTAGAAGTAGATGTTGTGATCGACAGACCCGATACCGTGACCGTGGCGCCTACGATGGGTTCTTGTGTTTGGCCATCTTTTACTGTTCCGCGCAAGGTGGTAATGGTCTGCCCAAACAGCATTCCTCCTCCCATTAGCAGTACTATTAAAAGAAATAAAGGACGTAGCCTTTTCATCGAAAATACCATAAGTTTTTAGCGTTTGTTTTTGGATTATAACTGTAAGTTTCCTCTTCCCAAAAGGGATTACACAAAAGTAGTCAAGGAAGTGTGCAAAAAAGAGAAAAAAAGCCTTCTTACACCAGAAAAGTAAACCAAAAAAAATTATAACTACTTAAAAAAAAAGGTATTTAAGATAAAAAATCAGAAAGCAAAAAGTAAATAAAATACCCGCTTAAAAAGAACGAATGGTACCTATATCTCGAATTTTAGCTTCAAATTCATCTTTTGAACCGGCGACTTTATTACGTACTTTCACCCGATAATTATATACCGTACGCAACGAGTACCGAAGAAAGGACGCAATCTTCGCAGAATCTGTGATGCCGAGGCGAATTAACGCAAAGATACGCAGCTCGGTATTCAGTTCCCCTTTATTCGTGGTCATGTGTTCCTCCGGTCGCAACAGTTTATTGAAATCGTCCAGAAACGAGGGGTATAGATTTAAGAAAATAACATCGAAATTCCGGTATAGATCTTCGAGCTCATGTTTCACAACATCCTGTGATTTTAACATCTTGCCGATATCATCTAATTGCCCTCGTGCGAATTTCTTTCGTATTGCCGCACGTTGTTCCTCAATCTTATCGATATAGCTGGAACAGATATCAAAAAACTGGGCAATATACTCTTCCTTAATATGGTTGGCTTCAGAAAGATCGGTATTAACATGCAGCAATTGCTCATTGAGATGTTGCAGTGCTTGGTTGGCATTATGTAAATCTGCTCGCGCAATTTTCAATTTTTTAATTTGCTGATATAACGCGAACAAAACCAACATGAGCAGGATAGTAAGCGCACTAATGATGATCAGGTTTTGCCGTAGTACACGTTTTTGTTCCGCTTCCTTTTCCTGAAAGGAAGCGTTGATAATGGAATAGAACGACGAATTCTCCAGTGTACGATAACGGACATTGGAAAAGACCGCGTCGTCGATAGCTTTCTGAATAAACGTAAAAGCCTTATCTATATCACCGGTCTCATAATAACATAACGCCAAACTCTGCAAGGAAGCATTATCTTTCACCACCTGTTTAATATCAGTTATGGCCGAGACTGTAAAATAATAGCATTGTTTTTCTATATCTCCTTCGTTTTTATAAATAATCCCCATAAGATAGGCAATTACAGCCCGTTCACGTTGATTATCGGTTGTTTCCCGGAGCAGGTGCGATAATATCTCCCGGGCTTTATCCGCCTCATGATGAAAGAGGCATTTTGTCGCCAACGCCATATTATAATCCAATGATGATGAATCCAAAACAGTCAATAAAGAATCTCGATAAATTTCACTTTGCGTAAAATAGTGTTCTGTATTGCTGCTTTGTCCGTAATGGCTGTTAAATGCTAAAAAAGCATCAAAATAATCGGGCAGTAATGCCACAGACAGGCTGTCTCGTTCGATTTGTCGTAGCAGATTTCCGGATTCAATAAATTTTCCGGCGGAAGATAGTAGGCGGGCTAATAAAATGGAGGCTTGGTTAATCCGTTCCGGATCTTGTAACCGCTCCACAACGTCTTTATATTGCAGCGTGTAACGAATAGCCGAATCGATCTGATATTTACGGTATTCCTGAATAAGCTGGAACAGCAAATCCGCTTGCTGCGCAATTACCGGGTTACGCTTCAAATTGCGTTTTATTCCCTCTATTTTTCTCAGCTTATGCTGCTCAAACCGTTCCCTGTCTCGAAGCGCCTGCTCCAATTCTCTTTGCACCGAATCTACATCCGTCCCTGCAGAACAACAGAACCAGCAGGAAAATAAAATAGCGAATAGGGTTTTAGCTTTCTTCATCTTCCCACCAATCCGATTTCAAATCGTCTATCTCGCGACGATCTTTTTTAGTTGGTCGCCCCGTACCCCGATCACGCTTCAACACGGGAGCGTGGAATGTCGATTTAAACGCATACGTTTCTTCTACCGGGGTCTGATCTTCGTAAAACTGCACGGCCGTTTTCGCATCTACACGTCTTTCTAATAGTCCTAAAACATGAATCACTTTACGTTCGATACCTTTCTGAACCGAATAGGTTTCCCCTACTTTGACAATATAAGATGGTTTTACATTCTGCCCATTGAGTTTTACGCGTCCAGCTTTACACGCCTCCGTTGCCAAACTTCTCGTCTTGAATATACGAATCGCCCACAAGTATTTATCTATTCGTAGTTTTTCCGTTTCTGCTGCCATATAGCAAAAATAAGGTTTTTTTATCTTCTTTTTCCCTGCGAAAAAGAAGCAAACCGACCAACGGGAGCTTATGAACACCAAAATAAACATTTGTTCATAAAAGCTCGTCCTTCGGATTTTTGACAGGGAGAGAAGGTGCAAGGGGAAGATTTCTACAGTTGTCAAAATTCCGGATGGACGTCATAGGTTAATGAGGGGTAGTGCAATTGTATTGTTCCTTCTTTAACTTAAGGATTTTTTTTAAGTTTGTAGATGACCTTGTCATTTCATAACATTATAAGTAAAAATGGACTTACACAAACTACAAAAATTAATTGAAGATGCTTGGGAAAACAGGCAATTATTAGAATATAAAGAGCATTACGAGGCTGTTAAAGTGGTCATCGACAAGCTCGACAAAGGTGAAATACGTGTAGCGGAGCCGATTGGCACCCGATGGCATGTAAATGACTGGATAAAAAAAGCGGTTATCCTTTATTTCCCCATCCAGGAAATGAAAGAGATCAATAACAACCCTTTTGTTTATCATGATAAAATGGAACTAAAAACGAATTACAAAGCCCTTGGGGTACGTGTTGTTCCGGGAGCGAGTGCGCGCTATGGTGCTTACCTATCCAAAGGTGTCATCATGATGCCTTCTTACGTGAACATCGGTGCCTACGTGGACGAAGGTACGATGGTAGACACCTGGGCTACCGTAGGTTCCTGTGCGCAAATTGGTAAAAATGTCCATTTAAGTGGTGGTGTGGGTATTGGCGGAGTTTTGGAGCCTGTCCAAGCAGCACCTGTTATCATTGAAGACAATGTATTTGTAGGTTCACGCGCCATTGTCGTAGAAGGTATCCGTGTGGAAACAGAAGCGGTTTTAGGAGCAAATGTGGTATTAACCGCATCAACAAAAATTATTGACGTTTCGGGATCTGAACCTGTGGAATACAAAGGCTACGTTCCAGCGCGTTCTGTAGTGATTCCGGGTTCTTACACCAAGAAATTTGCTGCTGGCGAATACCAGGTACCTTGTGCCTTGATTATCGGCCAACGTAAGGAATCTACCGATAAGAAAACGTCATTAAACGACGCGCTACGCGAACACAATGTAGCGGTTTAATGAAACATACCACGGTACATAGAGAAGATGTGAATAAAGCCCTTGAAACGTTGAAAAACGGAGGGCTTATTCTTTATCCTACCGATACCATTTGGGGTATAGGGTGTGATGCTACCAATGCAGAAGCTGTAGAAAAAGTCTTTGCATTAAAAGGACGCGATCCGCATAAAAGTCTAATCGTCTTGCTGCATAACGATAATCAGCTTGCAAGTTACGTCAATGATATACCGGAGGTCGCATACGAATTGATAGAATACAGTGAAAAACCCTTAACCATTGTGTATTCGAACGCCAAAAATCTAGCTCCAAATGTTGTTGCTCCCGATGGCAGCATCGGCATACGTATTGTTCGCCATCCTTTCTGTGAACAATTACTGCAACGGTTTCGTAAACCTATTGTATCTACATCAGCAAATAGCAGTGGAGAGGTTTCTCCTTCTTGTTTCGGGGAAATTTCCGAACAGATCAAAGCCGGTGTTGATTACATCGTGGAGTACGGTCAACATGAAAAGGGGGATGGCAGGTCTTCTACGGTGATGAAGTTGGACCCTAGTGGTAAATTTGAGTTTTTACGGAAGTAACGTGGAGTGAATTCATACATGAAGCATTTACAAACAACACCTACACAAACTATCAATGCGAAGGGCCGGTTGATCACCTTCGAGAAACCCCTGATTATGGGAATTCTCAATGTAACGCCCGATTCCTTTTTTGATGGAGGAAGGCATAATAATCTTGATCATGCATTGCAAAAAGCGGAAGAACTCATTCAGCAGGGGGTGGATATCATCGACATCGGCGCTTATTCTTCCCGTCCAGGGGCAACTCCTGTCTCTTCAGAAGAGGAAATAAATAGAGCCATACCGGTTATTCGGGAATTAACTAAAAGACACCCTTACCTTATCCTGTCTATCGATACGTTTCGTGCCGATGTCGCAGAAGCCTGTGTAGAAGCTGGTGTGCACATTATCAATGATATTTCGGGCGGCACACTCGACGAGCGTATGTTTGCTATCGTAGCTCGATTACAAGTGCCGTACATCTTGATGCACATGCGGGGCACACCAGAAACGATGCAAACGTTAACAGATTATGAGGATATAGCTGTAGATGTAGCGACAGCATTAGGTGAAAAGATTTCTACATTGCGAGCCTTGGGGGTGAAAGATATTATTCTTGATCCGGGTTTCGGATTTGCGAAGACAATTGAACAAAACTATGAACTCCTATATCGTGTGAACGAGTTGCATTACTTCGGATTGCCCATATTAGGTGGAATATCCCGTAAATCAATGATTTACAAAAAGCTTAGCATCACGCCGGAAGAAGCATTAACAGGTACGATAGCACTAAACACCTTACTACTCACAAAAGGTGTTCAAATCCTTCGTGTGCATGACGTAAAAGAAGCAAAACAATTGGTGACGCTGCTATTTTAGGAACCTATAAACACCTATTATTTTGAGAAAATTACGAGATATTACCACCATCGGTTTTGCCCTATTTGCGATGTTCTTTGGAGCGGGGAATCTGCTGCTGCCTCCTTTTATCGGTCTACAAATAGGCGATCATGTTTGGACAACTATCTTGGCATTTGGGCTTACCGGCATCTTACTCCCTTTTCTGGGTATTCTGTCCGTCACCAATTCCGGTGATGATTTCAACGACTTAGGCCATCGTATCAATAAGAATCTTGCCGCCATTCTGGGATCGGTTATTATGATTTGTATTGGTCCGCTAATTGCGCTTCCACGTACAGCGGCAACAACATTTGAAGTAGGGGTGCTCCCCTCATTTCCGAACAGCCATCCGGTATGGACATCTATACTCTTCTTTGCCGTCACCTGGTTGTTTTCGATCGTCCCTTCTAAGGTAGTAGATCTAGTTGGAAACATCTTAACACCGTTTTTGCTCCTGGTCCTTGTTATCTTAATTGGTATGGGCATCGCGAACCCCATTGCTACCCCACAAACCGATATACGCTCCATACCGGCATCGTTTACCCTCGGGTTTATCGAAGGCTACCAAACGCTCGACGTATTAGCGTCCGTAATATTTGCGGGTATTATTATCTCAGCAACGAAAGCCAAAGGTTACGAGCGCATTGGGGAAAAGAACAAAGTCGTCATTGCATCGGGAGCGCTCGCCGCGGCTTGTTTATTCTTTATTTACGGCGGATTAATCTACCTTGGTGCTACTTCCAATATCGAAAACACCGACATCACACGGTCAGCCTTGCTCATTCATATTTCTAACAGTATCCTCGGACAATATGGTACGTTAGCTATCGCTATCAGTATCGCATTGGCTTGCCTAACTACTGCCATTGCGCTGACCACCGCCGTAGGCACGTTCTTTAGTAACTTGACCAACGGTAAATTAGGGTACAAACTATTGGTTACGATTTCCTGTATTGTTTCCGGCACCCTTTCTGTCACGGGAGTAGATAACATTATCCAGTTTGCTTATCCGCCATTGGCTTTCGTTTATCCTATCGTCATTACGCTGGTGTTATACGTGGTTATCTTTGGACGGTTCGTCAAAACCAAACTACCGTATGTATTGGCATTAATTGCTTCCACGATCATCGCAGCGTTAAATGTAATGAAGATATTGGGCTTCTTACATACTGATGTATTGGAGGGGTTAAACCATATCCCTTTCTTTGCTTATGAATTGGGTTGGGTAGTTCCTTCATTTGTGTTTTTTGTTATTGGCGTTGGCGTTGATAGGATGAAGACAAATAAACACTAAAACACATAATGACGACATAACTTAAAATTGGCAAAACAAACGCGGCCTCCCAAGAGTACCCGTCTTTTAATACTCCTTGTAGATAGGTCATCATAGCGCCTCCAACAATCGCTGTTGACAATAATCCCGATGCCGTCCCCGTATTGTTTCCTAATCCAGCTATAGATAGCGAAAAGATTGTGGCGAACATAATGGAATTGCAAAGCCCCGCTAAAACCATACACCAAACAGAGAAATGACCTTGTCCTATAATGGAAGATAATACCAATAAGGCCGCAATAAAGGACACGACAAATAATACCCTTGTACTTTGAAACCTTTGAAGAAAAAACGCCCCTAGAAATCGTCCCACCAACATGCCTCCCCAATAATACGAAAGATAGAAACTGGCGCTACTCTCCGTAATAGACAACCGATCTGCAATATAATTAGTCAAATACGTACCTATACCAACTTCTGCTCCTACATACATGAATAGCGCAAATATGCCGAATTTTAAGTTAGGAAAGCGTTGAATCACTTCGATCGTCGTCAGTCTTTGTACCAATTGACTTCCCTCGTTTTGTATAACTTTGACGACAGGAAGTTTAATAGAAAATATAATAATACCAATCAGAAATAAACCCGATCCTATAACCAAATAGGGTTTCACGAGAACGGAAGAAGCACTACCCTGTTCAACCACCCGGGCAAGAATAAACTGCGCCCCGAAAATAGGTGCTAACGTTGTTCCTAAAGAACCCACGCCTTGTATAAAGGTTAATCGTGAGGCGGCACTTTTTGCTGGCCCAAGAATCGTAATATAGGGATTGGCCGAGACCTGAAGCAATACGATACCAATAGCGATGACAAACAACGCACCGAGAAATAATCCATATTCATGAAATACAGAGGCTGGATAAAACAAAAGTGTTCCGAAAGCTGCAATACAAAATCCCAATACCATTCCATTTTTATAGCCGATTCGATCGACCACCTTACCCGCGGGAATGGAAATAAGTCCGTACGTCAGATAGAAATAAAATTGCACGAGAGAAGACTGGGCATAGGAAAGATTAAATCCATCTTTAAAAAATGGAACTAATGTATCATTCAACACCGTGATAAACCCCAGCATGAAATAAAGAATAGCCAGTATTAACAGGGCTATTTTGTATGAGGGAAGGTATTGTTCCGCGGATGGATTTTGGATCGCAGATGATGTTTTAGGTATCATATCTATTTAAGTTAAAAACGAACAGGTTGCATATTGTGTATCTCATTAGCTATTGTCGCAAGCTGATACAACGCACGTGGAGTATGAAAAAAGCCTTTCCACTTACCGCCTTTTAATGGAAGTAATGCTTCTCCTTCGCGTGTTAAATAGCCAAACATCTCCCCATAGGCTGGATCCACAAAATATTTCCAGATGTAATTGTGCAAACGTTGATACCATGCCAAACATTCGGGATTTTGGGTAAGCTGATAGCCTTTTAGCATAGCAATCGTTGCTTCAAGATGTACCCACCAAAGTTTTTGATTCCATTCCAGTTGTTGGGGAGGACACCCTTTCATATCCAAAAAATAAAAAATACCTTCATGTTTTGCATCCCAACCGTATTCAATGGTTTGAAGACTTATCTGGACACATTGTTCAATGAGCTTTTGATCGCCCCATTTTTTTGCGATATCCATAACAAACCACATGGACTCCAGTCCATGACCTGGATTCACTAAGCGGCCGTCAAACGAGTCATGAAGATTCCCCTGTTGATCAACATTTTCTACAATAACGCCCAACTCTTTTTTATAAAATACGTTCATCACTTCATTTACACCATAACGCAATACCTCTTCAACTTGATCTGCAGGTAAAAGATGTTCTATTTCCAAGACCAAGTTGCATAAAATCATGGGTAGAGAAAAACCTTTTAAAGATCTGGTTTCAGTCACCTGTTTGTTATATCTACCCTTCGGATTGTCCTTCCTTTCCAAAATTCGAAGAAAAGTACTTTTAGCGATATCACGATACCGTTCTTCACCTGTTGCTTTAAACAACTGCGCATAAGCCATCGTTGCGAAACAATCTGAAAATATATTATAGGGTTGCGTTAACGGATTGCCCTCTTTATCAAGTGAAAAATACCAGTCACCATTTTTATCCCGACCATGTGCCAATAGAAAATCCGCTCCTTGCTTGGCGACTTCCAGATAAACCGGGTTTTGTTCCACATTATTGTAGAGCATTGAAAATGTCCAAACTTGGCGATGCTGAAGCCACATAAATTTGTCCGTGTCGAAAATCTTTCCGTCGCGATCCAGACAGGTAAAAAAACCGCCATATTCCGTGTCCAATGAATGGTTTAACCAAAACGGAATAATATCATTTTTTAAATAGTCGATATAGAAATTTGCTCTATCTTTAAAGTTCATGTTGATGATTACTAGTTATAGGAATGTATATAGCATTAATCCTTATATTGTACCTTCATGACAACAGGTAAATGATCTGAAGCATACGTTTCGGGAAATGTTTCGTAGGATTTTATCTTAAAAGCATTATTTGCCGTGTTATTTAGGATAAGAAAATCTATTGCCGTCCGAGGATTTATAGCCGAATGTGTGCTGGGACAGTTCGTACAGGGAACGTTAAAAATAGCTTTCAGTGTATCCCAAACATCATTTGATTGATCCATATTAAAATCCCCTCCTAGTACAATATGATATCTTTGGTACGATTTTAATGCTTTCAGCAATTCACGCGATTGCAATTCCCGATTTTCATCGGATAAGTGGTCTAAATGGGTAGAGGCAAATACGAAATCTTCTCCATTCGCCAATTTAACCCGTATCCAACCGACGGTTCTAATTTCCGCACCGCTCCCCGGAACAATAGGCAACAGTACCTGATGATGTTCTTCTATCGGGTATTTGGATAATATCGCCACGCCATATTCGCCATTCGAACGGTCAATAGCTTTAAAAAATTGATAATGCAAGCCGGTGAGTTCAGCCAGTGCTGCGGCCTGATCCAAGTCTTTGCCCGAACGGTCTGTAAACCGGTCTACTTCCTGTAAAGCGACAAAATCAGGTTTGACACTATTGATCGCTTTCGCTATTGCTGCAACGTCTACGACAGAAGCTGGTTGCGACGGAGGGTTTGCAATGTGTATATTATATGTCATAAATGTTAAAACATCTCCGTCTTCCTCACCGCCATTGTTTCCTTCGTTATTTTTGTCACATCCTGCAAATACCATAAGGACAGATGTAAAAAAAACAACCGCCAGTAAAAATAATTTTCTATTTGTTTTCATCATTACCAATTTGGATTTTGTCCTAGATTAGGGTTCATTATATAATCGTTTTCGGGAATCGGATATAAATACATGCGATCTTCCCAAATACGCGGAATCGTACGCATCCAGATTATTTCTCCGCTATTGCCATTTTCGAGAATCATATTATTTGTTTGTCCATTTACTGTAGATGCAACATTGACATACATGACACCGGTTTCGGGATTTGCTGGATTACTCGTCACAAACGCCACATCATTTTTCCCGTCACTATTAAGATCGTAAGCGGTATTCAATGCCGGCACATACATACCTTGCCAGGTTTCTTTAAATAATTCTCCCCTTCTCCAACGAACAACGTCATAAAACCGGTGCCCCTCCAAAGCCAATTCTATTCCGCGTTCGCGTCTCACTTCCAAAATTGCCGGATCGTCTATTCCTGGAAAATAGGCGCTGCGCAGGTAACTGTCTATGGTTGTCGGCTTCGAATCCAAGCCCCCCGTAATGCCCGCACGACGGCGCAATAATCCGATAGTACCTGCCCAGTCGGCATCGCTCATTTCTCCTAATTCCGCTTTTGCTTCCGCATAGTTCAGCAAGACCTCTGCATAACGGATGATGGGAATATTGGTTGCATTTCTTACCCCTCCATCTAACGAAACATCTGCTTCCACCCATTTTATGGGCTGGTATCCTGTATACGTATGGGAAAACGTAGGCGGGGTTAAAACAGGTTGTCCACCATTTACGCGCGTATAGCCAGCTGTCCGAATCGTCTGCTGTAACCGTTTGTCTCTACCGGTTGTTTCTTGTTGAAATGTTTGCGTTTGATACGCTGGATCATTGGTAAATGGCGAACCATTTATATTTAAATAGGTATGGATAAACTTACGGGTAAAACTAAGTCGATCACCATAGGAAGCACTGGTATAATACCAATTGGCATCATGATAAACGCCGAGTTCCACACTATATGCTATATTAAGTATCGTTTCGTTATTTACTCCCTGCTGGATAAATAGATCCCGATAACTTGTTTCTGTGCTGGAACTGACCAGCGAATATTGCTGCGCATCCATCACGGCCTGTGCCGCAGTTGCCGCCTCTTCCAGCCAAAAATCAGCGGTAGATTTCAATCCTAATCCTTCGTGATATTTTCTAAATGTCCCCTCAAACAAACAAATTCTGGATTTAATGGATTGCGCAACTGTTTTCGTCATACGGGTCCGAGTAGGGTCCGATAGCGCAGTAATATGCGCTATGGCATAATCTAAATCCTTAAGTACTTCATTCATGACCAATTCCCGCGGATCTCTGCCGCTCGTCAACAATTCGTCTTCTGTACTTAATGTACGATCTATCCAAGGTACGTTGCCAAAACGCTTAACTTTCTCAAAATAAAACAATGCCCGAAAAAGCCGCGCGATCCCGTTGTAGTTTTCTCGGATCTCTGTCGGCACATTTTCTGATATATTGTTTTCCAAAAAATAATTAATATTTCTCAAATCAGTCCATGTCCAACCCGTACTTTGGCGTGGACCAAATGCCCCTGCACGAAAGAAATTCGGAACATCTTTACGAGCGACAAAATCGCTCATGTTATCTCCCCGGAGAATATCATTTGATGTGGGAAGAATTGTATAGAAAGAATTACTGTATAATTTTAGTCCTGATTCCGTATTAAATACAGCTTCCTTACTAACTGTCGATTTAGGCTCTTGTTCTAGTTTGTTACAAGAAGAAGCAATAGCCACGAGACATAAATAAAATAAATACCTTTTCATATTCATAAGATTAGAAGGTTAATGTGAGACCAAAAGAATAGCTTTTCAACATCGGATAGTTAAATCCGTCGCCTTGATTGGAGTCACCCAACAGCGTATCCGAATCTCCCGTGTTTTCCGGATCGATATTACCCTTGGTTATTTTAAACATCGGTGAATACGTGAACAGATTTTCGCCGGAGAAGAAAACAGACATCGATTTTGCCCTCATTTTCTGTACAACTGACTGTGGTAGCTTGTAGCCTACCTGCAAATTTTTCATCCGTACATAAGCGATATTTTGTAAGTAACGTGTTTGCGCTTCGCGTAGCGTTCCTCCTGCCGTCCAAGCGAGATAGCCTGTATATCGCGGGAAATAAGCTTCGGGGTTGTCTTCTGTCCAGATATTGCCCAATTGTGATACTAAAGGATGTCCATAGGGTGCGTTATATTGTCCCCAGAAAGAATTTGATCCGCGACTCGGATACCATGCCTGTTTACCTATTCCTTGGAAGAATGCCGAAACGAAGAAATTACTATAATCTATACCCAAGTTCAGTCCGAAGCTATATCGTGGAGATTCATTTCCGATGATGACACGATCACCGGGATTATCAACCGTATTTTCTCCATTATTAATAACGCCATCATTATTCACGTCCTTAAATTTAATATCCCCCGTTCTCCATACGCCCGATGCAGTCGTGTTGAAAAGGCGCTGATCAGGGGATGTACGAATCTGATGTTCACTTGTGAAAAACCCGTCCGTGACGTAACCCCAAATCTCGCCTAGTGTCTGTCCTTCATAGTAATCGGTTAATAACCGTCTTTCATTATTGAATTTTAGAATTTTTGATTTGCTGTCCGCAAGAGTTGCGCGAATATCAAAATTCAGCGGCTTGTCCGCCACATTTATTTTATCTCTATAGTTGACCGTCAATTCAAACCCTTTCGTTTCTAAATCCGCGTAGTTACCCCGTGGAGAGGCTGCTCCAAACACAGCAGGCAGTTCTCTTCCGGCCGTAAACATATTGGTCGTTTTACGGGAATAAAAATCAGCGTTGATCATGACCTTGTTCTTTAGCAGGCTTAAATCAATACCATAATTTACGGTAGTCGCGGTCTCCCATGTCAGTCCATCCGGTAAGACATTTGGAGCACTCGTGCTTGCATTTTGCCTACCTTCTAATATCCTTGCCATTTGGCTAAGTGCCAATTGTTCTTGGAATACATAGGAGCTAATATTCCCGTTACCTAATGACCCATAAGAAGCCCGGACTTTAAAATCAGAAACAATAGCAGGATTAACTTTCCAAAACGATTCATTCGAAATCCTCCAACCAGCGGAAATAGAAGGAAATAACGCATATCGCTCATGAGCCGGAAATTTAGATGAACCGTCATATCGGCCATTCACTTCCAGTAAATAGCGATCGTCATAAACATAATTGAATCGAAAGAAACCGCCCAAAATATTCCATTGTTCATACCCACCGGTCGTCGCCATATAGTCCCCCAATGCCAGGTTTATGTCTTCGGCATCTTCGTAAATTAAACCATTACGCTCCATGCCAATACGTTTGTAGGTGCTTAATTCATAATTATATCCTGCCAACGCTTTAAAATAATGTTTATCTGCAAATACCGTCTCATAGTCCGCATACAGATTACTGGCGATATATTGTGTATTTCGTTGAATTTCTCGAATATCATTATATTGCTCTCCTAGATATTCCACCACGCCTTGAATTCTGCTATACGGAACCGGAACACGTATCCGGTTTTCATTACTATTGGTATTCTGGTAAGTAAAATCTCCCCTGACATTTAGTTTATTATCTAAAAATTTTGCGTGAAATCCCGACATTGTACGGATAATGTTTCGATCGTAATCCATTCCGTTTTTTCCATACACATAATCACCTACTGTATACGCTGCCGAATGTGTTAATGTACCATCCGGATTAAACATAGGCACCATCGGATGTCCTTCCGCGACCATATTTCGCCATATACCACCGCCTTCTCCGATATTCATGGGGATATGAAACAGGTTTTTCGAAAACTCCGTGTTATTATGTATATTCAGCCAATCCGTTATTTCGATAGTACCTTTTGCCCGAATGTTATATCGCTTGAAATCGTCCGAATTATGTTTAAATAATCCCGGCTGCGTCAAATGACTTGCAGAGAATATATAGCTCGTTTTATTACTTTTACCGGAAATGCTTAGGTTTTGATTGACTGCATAGGTATTCTTTTTATATAAATCCGCCATCCAGTCATGACTATCGTAATAAATATACTCTCCTGTTGCCGGATCAACTTCCACCCTTGGAAGACTTGGATCTTCGGAGCGCCTTTTCAGCTCTTGGAGATACTCCTGCGAGAACCGCATGGTTTTATTGACATTTTGTGGATAGCTGGCGTAGTTGTTCCAGCTCGAAAATGCTTCGTTAAACATAGATGCCCATTGGTAACCATCGGTTACAAATTCGGGAATGTAAGTAGGGTCTTTTATGGCATAGTTA
The DNA here is from genome assembly GCF_014692515.1 of Sphingobacterium micropteri. Lineage (GTDB taxonomy): Bacteria > Bacteroidota > Bacteroidia > Sphingobacteriales > Sphingobacteriaceae > Sphingobacterium > Sphingobacterium micropteri. Next base: position 214,154 of record NZ_JACOIK010000009.1, read on the forward strand.
CCGCTGTAATTTATCTGCACCTGGTCTTCTGTTGGATTTTTTGTGGTGATAAGAACAACACCGAAGGCTCCTCTTGCGCCATAAATAGCCGAAGAAGCGGCATCCTTTAGTACGGTAACAGATTCAATATCCTGTGGGTTTATTAATGCCGGATTACCTTCCACACCATCTATCAGAATGAGCGCCGAACCTCCTTGCCCGATAGAAGTTGTACCTCTGACATTAAAACCAGGTGATTGACTTGGGCGTCCATCTGCCGGTGTGATATTAAGATTGGCTACGACCCCTTGCAATCCTTGCGAGAGATTGGTTATCGGTCTATTTTGCAGCGCTTCACTATCGATATAGTCGACCGCACCGGTAAGATTGCCTCTTTTCTGCGTACCGTATCCAACAACAACGACTTCTTCGATATTCGTATTTTCCCCCTCAAGAAAAACCGTAACCGGATTTAGGTTTTGAAAAGGTATTATTTGTGTTTGATAGCCGACCATCGAAATTTCGATGGAACCTCGATCAGACGTAACCACAAGGATAAAGCGACCATCAGCACCAGACTTTGTTGACGTGGCCGTTCCTGTTAATTTTATGGTTGCGCCTTCAATTAAGTTTTGATCGCTATCCTTTATCACCCCAACAAGTTTTTGTTGAGACTGCGCCCATGATATGGCCATGTTTCCAAGAAAACAAAAAGCACATATAAGACACGTTATACTCCGTTTGAATTGATGTGTCATGATTTAGGAATATTAGAATTTAAAATGGATGTCATCTATATTAATCCGAGGTCTATTATTGTTGGCAAACGGCAGGGATGTATTTACAATACGTATCCGTACATTTTCGCCTAATCCAGCGTTGACCTCGAAAACAGTTGTTTCTAATGAAGTGCCTGATTTATCTACTTCACCTGTGCCGATCGGTGTATATGTATTCCCGCCATCTCTTGATACTTCGACTGTAAATACGGTAGGATTCACGTTGCCCGTCTCGGCCGCGGCTGGATAGATGCCATGCGAAACAGCAACGGTCTTGATACCTTTTAGATCAAAATTCATAGCAATGATTCCGTTTCGATTATTATTACCGACAGTACCTTGTAAACGAATACTTTGCCTTCCGTTTTTCGGATCCGCCGCGCTGGTTGCTGTTATACCGCCGTCAATTAACCAAGATCCTGTAATGAAGTTCATATTTTTCGAATCATAATTTGTATTGGACGAGAGTTCGAAATCCTCCAAAAGTTCTGTAAGCCCCACTTGAATATCGGCTATGTTCCGAGGCATTAAAAAAACTTCGTCTCCAATGATCCGGGCGAGACCTACCATAGATTCGACAAACAACGGGTTTGTCTCAACTGCGAAGACAGAGGCGTCACGAAATCTTGTTTGTATTTCTACAATCTCATCATCAATCAATAAGTCGCCACTTAGCTTTGTGGATCCATTATCGGATATATTGATCTTATTCAGACGCACCAACAATGGCCCCCAATATTTACAATTCGTCATCAAAGTAGCTATGCTTACAATTTTGGGGGTGAAGTTATTACCGGAACTTTCTACCGTTATGTTATTTAGGCTTAAATCGGAAACCGTAAGCTCACCATCCATGTATTTCAAAGTCGACTGCTCTAGATTGATCCGTACAATATCTCCCTGTTTGATGGCATCATTTTCTTCACGCAGTTGCAATAAAATAGCAGCATCATCCGTGAGATCCTGCACGACGATGATATTACCTTCAATATTTTTTGATTCGTAATCAGATGTTACTATTGCCCGAATCGCTGTCGTTCCAAACTTCAGATTGTCGTCGGTTTGGATTCGTCTCAGCGCGTATATACTCGATGGACTCGACGTTTCATAATGAGGAATTTGAGCGTCATCTCTACACCCTGAGAATGCTGACAGCAGCAACAGCATTCCAAATAAAAGGTCACGTGTCTTCATTGGTTAATCAGTTTAATTTTAACATGTGTTGTTTTCTATTTTCAAATATTTCCTGAAATTTTTTGTTCTTTCCAATATCCTGTGTTGTATCCCAAAAGTTGGTCTGTTTAATATGTGACATTAACGAATTCAGTACCCAGCTTTGCGTCCATCCAGTTTGTGTTCCCCAAGGCCCCCAGCCCGAATCCGCATTGCTTGCCCAATAATCCCATCGATTAAAATCAAAGGCACGGAACCATGCCCCGTCAAGATCGGGGTGAACCTCACTTCGTACTTGCGCTTTAACAAAAAAACTGTTTATCTTATCTAATGATTTTTTATAGAGCGTATCCTGCGTGGCAGCAAGCGCTTCGTTTAATCCAAAGGAGGCATAATTTAACGTGTATAGCAGATCTGTAACTTCATCACCGTATTCAGAAATTAAAGGGGCTTCTTTCACACCATATTCTGCATTACTTCTTACTTTATCGTATCGTCCTAAACCAACAATACCCAATCTTTCTTTAATCGCACCACACTCATCAAGATCCTGCAGCAAGGTATTAGCAACCATCTTAAGCCAATACCGATGCAATTCATTATCTTCAATCCGAACAAGCCAAGCCAAAGGCAATAACATCCTTGCATATTCCTGTTGGATACCATTCGTCCATTTCCAGACGGGAAAGTTCTCCATCGTCGTTTGAATAGCTTTAACCGCACGGGATTTGAGAGGTTCATATCCTGTTTTATCATAAAGCCACAGGTAATTGGCCCAAAGCCAACATTCGTAATGAGGATGTATATTCGTTAATTCGCTATCAAAAAGTTCTTGCCAAGTCAACGTCTGCAATTTTGCATCTCTAAACCATGGGCCTCGAAAACCAGATTTTCCTGACGTACGAAAGTTGCCTAATATCCCTTCGATAATATAAGGGAAATACGTCTCTGTCTGTAAATTACTACTTGCCCCTATCGTCGCCAGTAAAACACGCGCATTATCATCGCCGTAATAAGCATCAGGATCTGTCGTGGCCCAGCCGATAAGGCCGTATGATGTGCTTGCTGGATCGCTTCGCTCTCCACCGCGTAAATTTGATGTTTTATAGAGATACTGCAATAGATTATCTGCTATGGAAGCATATTGTTTGTCATCTGTTAATAGGTATCCTGAACTAAATGCAAAAGCCGTTTCTGCTTGACAATCCGCCCTTATCCACCATCGAATAGGCTGCGTACCATCCTGATTAATATAAGAAGCATGCCCCTCCAATATTCCGAGTGAACCATCTCCAACAGGACGTCCATCGGAAACAGGTGGAAAAACAACATCTTCCCCATTTTTTTTAGTATACTGTCCAACAAGGTCTACCCAATCTTCGTGAATTAACAATTTCGAATGCTGATACCATTGGAGACCCCTGTTAATGGACTGCGTAAAATTTTCTGTATGAAGAATAGCATTCCTTTCGAATGTAGGCCTTACATCAACGTTTAAGATGAGCGTATCCACCTCAATTCCCACATGCCGAAAAACAAACTGCCATATCCTGTTCCAGACTTCCGTTGGCCCAAAACGAGATTTTGGTTGATTGCTTAATGCCACGCTTGAAACGAGGAACCGTCCTTCTTGAAACATTCCTGGATAGCTCTCGGTCTCGGTAAGCCCATATTCTGCTTTATCAAATCCAGCTACCTTTGCGATACTCATTATAGAAGAAGGATGCGTATAACAATAAAAATATTGATCGTTTAGTGTGACAATACTCATCGGAGCGACACCTGCTATCGTATTGGACGAAATAACTCCCCGTTCCAAATTGATTTTTTTTATCTCGGGCTTATCGCTCGTTAAATAGCTTGGATATTCTAGATAAACTTTCAGTTGCCTCTCCTTCATTTGATGAGCTTGTCGCTTCGAGATAGCTCCTGTCTTTCCAGCTAAAACCATCAGCCCATCACCTCGATTTGCGTTGGCTAACGCTTCATCTATTGTCTGATATCGTTTGTAAGATATTCCATTATCCGCTAACAGTCTTTGGAAATTATTCGTGTTTTGATCGGTTACCAACAACAATTGCGCATACGTCATACAAGCAACCAACATAAAACTTATCGTCAAAAAAAACCTATAATTGCTCTTCATAATTGTCTATATCAACAATTCAAATTTATTAAATAAAATTTTCAATATCAAAATTATTTTTAAAAATAAACTTTAATTTAACGATTATTTTAAATTTATTTTATTTAATAAGACGTTAAATACAAGAATGACTATCCCATTTCTATATTTTTATTTACAAAAAGATAATCATAACAAAATATTTTTCAATACAACTTGTCATCACCATCATTTTTTGCTTTATTTTAGCTTTTACGCTAGCAATTCAGTATAATTGCATTTCTAGGGATTGTCGGATGAAGTCAATAAATGAAGTTTTCTCTCCACTAAAGTTGGAGATGACACAGAGTAACGCGGTGCTATATAAAACTGCACTTTTAAAACAGGAAATAATAGTTTTCTTAATCAAGCATGAAAGAGCTACTATTGCCGAACTTGCGCAAGCAACAAAAACCAGTATACCCAAAATCAATGAAACGGTAACAGAACTTATTGAAGACGGTCTCGTACTTGATTATGGCAAAATTGTAAATGGTGTTGGCCGAAAACCGAATATATATGGCCTTAATCCCGATTGTGCTTATTTCGTTTCCGTGGAAGCGAACAGGCATCATATGAATATTGCCATCATCAACTTTGCTGAAGAAATTACACTCATCAAAAAAGATATACCTTTTATATTGGAAAATACACCGGCTTCTTTTGACACCCTTTGTTCTCTGGTGGAGGATTTCATACAGGAATCAGGATATGAGCGTTCTAAATTTGCGGGCTTAGGGTTGAACTTAACAGGTCGTATAAACCACGATACGGGAAATAGCTACAGTTACTTTAACTTTCATGGGAAACCATTGAGTACCGTATTGGCCGAACGGTTTTCTATTTCCGCCTATATAGAAAACGATACACGCGCTATGGCTTTTGGAGAGTATGCTAAAGGTATTGTGAAGACAGAAAAAAACATACTTTTTATAAATCTGGACGAAGGAATCGGGATGGGTATCATCATTAATGGTGTCTTATATTCCGGTAAATCGGGTTATGCGGGTGAGTTCGGACATATGCCTTTTCTTAACAATGATTTGTTGTGCCATTGTGGCAAAAAAGGATGTCTTGAAACAGAAGCTTCCGGCTTAGCGCTAATTCAACAAATGAAAACGGCCATTTCCAAAGGTGTATCCACACTTTTAACCGATACAGTACCTGATCTCGAACAGCTTAAATTGCAAGACATCGTGACCGCGGCATTACGGGACGATATGCTATCCATCGATCTTATATCCCAAGCAGGTGGGAAAATAGGCAAAGGAATCGCTATATTATTGAATCTTTTTAATCCAGAGCTCGTCATTCTAGGTGGAAAGATAGCAAGGTCTGGATCGTTAATTATGTTACCCGTACTTTCTGCGATCAACAAATACTCGTTAAGCTTGGTCAATACCGACACGCAGTTCAAAACATCGCAATTGGATGATACAGCTGGACTCCTTGGCACAAGTCTTTTGATCAGAAATAGATTGTTGGGGATATAATGCTGGTAAAAATTTACCCCTCAAAAACAGTTAAAAACATGCTGCTATTTATAAAAAAATAGCCTTTAAAACGGCTTAAACATCATTTTTTGATAACACCGCATCATCTTGTCCAAAACAAAAACAGGTAGTTGTTTTGTAAAAACAGATACATACATTAACAAAACAACTACTTCTTTTCACAGAATAGATACTGCTTCGGGAAGAACAACGACATCGGTTACAAAAACAGGTATCGATGCCGCCAAAATAACTACTTCTTTTCGCAGAAGAGATACTGCTTCGGGAAGAACAACGACATCGGTTACAAAAACAGGTATCGATGTCGCCAGAATAACTACTTCTTTTCGCAGAAGAGATACTGCTTTCGGAAGAACAACGATATCCGTTACGAAAACAAGTATCAACTCCAACAAAACAACTATTGCTTTTCGCAGAACAGATACGGCAGCCGACAAAACAACGACATCGGTTACATAAACCAGTATTGATATCGGCAAAATAGCTCCTTATTTTGAGAAAACAGGTAGTTGCTAGCTGTTTTCTAGCTCGCTCGGGAGGCTACTTTTTATCTTTTCACGCCGTTCGGCCGCGGGCGAATGACCGAAACACTTTTTGTATTGACGAACAAAATGTTTGGTATCATAAAAATGCAGTTGCCGTGCAATATCAGCTACCGGTCGCTTGGGGTAGCGACGCAACAACGCACGTCCTTTATGCAAACGTAGCAAAAGAAGGGATGATTTCAAGGTTTCCGACCGCCCTTCAAACGCTTTGCTCAACTGCCGGACCGAGCATTGAAGTGCATCAGCGATAGTAAATCGGTTCAACGCCGGATCCATATAGTGCTGCATCATATAGGCTATGGCCCTGTTGTAAAGCACGGTGCTTGCAGGCGCTACTTCTTGTTTTTGAACGCCAATAGCCGGTACTTCCTTCTTTTCAGCCATCCTAAAAACCTACCGCACCGAACTACCCGGTTTAATCGTCGAAGTTGGATTAACGAAATCTAACCTACCATCTGCATCTTCCGCCATCAAAATCATCCCCTGGGATGTAATGCCTTTGATAACACGCGGCTCCAGATTCACTAATATAGAAACTTGTTTACCGACAATGTCCGCTGGATTGAAAAACTCGGCGATGCCCGAAACAACTGTTCGTTGATCAATACCCGTATCGATTTTAAGCTTCAAGAGCTTCTTTGTTTTCGCTACTTTCTCAGCTTCCAAAATTGTTCCTACACGAATATCCATCTTTAGGAAATCTTCGTAAGTGATATTTGCTTTCGCGGGTTCGGCTTGTGCAGCCGCCGCTGCGTTTTTTGTCTTCGCCTCTTCTAATTTTTGCAATTGGAAGTCCACTTGTTCACCGGTAATCTTTTCGAATAACAGTTGGGCTTCACTTAACACATGTCCTGCTGCAATAAGATTTTGCTGCCCTGCCCTCGACCAATCTTGCGATTCCATATCCAACATCGCAAATAACTTGTTTGCTGTTTTCGGAAGAAACGGCTGTGACAATACCGCTATATTAGCGACAATCTGTGCGGCGACATACATCACGGTTTTTACGCGCTCCGGATTTTCCTTATATACCTTCCAAGGTTCTTCATCGGCCAGGTATTTATTGCCCAAACGGGCGACATTCATAAAATGGCTCAATGCCTCCCGAAACCGATATTGTGCGATCGTTTGGCTGATTAGCGGTGGATAGCTTGCTAACTCGTCCAATGTCGCTTGATCCCCTTCCGTCAATGCCTCTCCTAAAGAAACCTGCCCTTCAAAATATTTATGAGACAACACCATCACACGATTCACAAAGTTACCGAAAATGGCCACAAGCTCGTTATTTACGCGCGCTTGAAAATCCTTCCATGTAAATTCACTATCTGATGTCTCCGGCAGAATCGAGGTTAACACATAACGTAACTCATCTTGTTTACCTGAAAACTCCCGTAAATACTCGTGCAACCATACTGCATGATTTCGGGACGTAGACAATTTATCTCCTTCTAGGTTTAAAAACTCATTCGCCGGAACGTTCTCAGGCAATATATATTCACCATGTGCATGTAATATCGCCGGAAAAGTAATGCAGTGAAATACAATATTATCTTTCCCGATAAAGTGAATGAGGGTGGAGTCATCCGATGTATCAGCTTGTTTTTTCCAGTACTTTTCCCAATCTTGATTGTTATCGAGAGCCCATTGTTTCGTAGCCGAAATATATCCTATCGGTGCATCCAGCCAAACGTACAATTTCTTTCCTTTCGCTTCCTCAAGTGGAACATCAACGCCCCAATCTAAATCACGTGTCATAGAACGGGGCTGCAAGCCCGATTTTAACCAAGATTGACATTGTCCAAAAACATTCGGTTTTAACACACCTTTTTTTCCCTCGATCAGCCATTTTTCTAACCAAGGTTGATACTTATCCAACGGGAGATACCAGTGCTTAGTCTCCCTCAATACAGGTGTTTTTCCACTTAATGTTGATTTAGGATTGATGAGGTCTGTTGGGTTCAATGAGGTTCCGCATTTCTCACATTGATCGCCATAAGCACCTTCATTATGGCAGTGCGGACAGGTCCCCACAATATATCGATCAGCTAAGAATTGATGGTATTCCTCGTCATAATATTGTTCAGAAAATTTTTCGATAAATTCGCCTTTCTCGTAAAGATTCATAAAAAACTCTTGTGATAGCTCGTGATGTACCTTTTCCGAAGTACGGTGATAAATATCAAACTCAATCCCGAATTCCTCAAAGCTCTCTTTGATTTGCTGATTATACTTATCAATAATCTCCCGTGGTGTTACCCCTTCTTTCTTTGCTTTAATCGTAATAGCCGCCCCATGTTCATCCGAGCCACAGACAAACACTACATCTTTATGGTTCAAACGAAGGAAACGTGCGAAAATATCAGCAGGTATATAAGCGCCTGCAAGGTGCCCGATATGTAAAGGGCCATTTGCATAAGGCAAAGCCGATGTAATAGTAAAACGATTTTTAGATAAGATACTCAACGTATACAGATTTTTAAGTTGACAAAAAATTAAACCGAAGAAATACTTGTTTCTTTGGCAAAGATAACTCAAATTGCGCGTATAATAATAAGGACGGGGCATGAAAACACCAGAATTTCTTAAAGAAGGAGATAAAGTCGCCATTGTTTGTCCGGCGAGTTATATCAAAAGAAATATCGATATAGCGGTGAAAGTCTTGAGTGACTGGGGACTTCACGTCGAAATAGGCAAAAGCGTAACCTCCCAATTTCACCAATTTGCCGGAACAGATGATGTACGCAGACAGGATTTACAGGCTGTACTTGACGATCGGGACATTAAAGCTATTTTCGCTGCTCGCGGTGGTTATGGTACAGTTAGGATTATCGACCAATTAGACTTCCGAAAGTTCAAAAAACATCCGAAGTGGATTGTCGGATTCAGTGATGTTACCGTACTTCATAGCCACCTTCACAACAAAGTTGGTATATGCAGTATACACGGACAGATGCCGAAGTCTTTTGATGAAAGTACTACAGCAGCCTTAACATCTTTAAGACATGCCCTTTTTGGAAAAAAAACAGATTTCAACTACCGTCAAAATACATTCCCCAACCGCTCTGGTAAGGGATATGGCCGCTTAATTGGCGGTAACCTAGCCATCCTTCACAGTATTTTAGCCTCTCCCTCCGATGGAAAATATGATAACAAGATACTCTTTATCGAAGACGTGGGAGAACAGCATTACAATATCGATCGCATGTTATGGACACTTAAGAGGGCCAATAAACTTTCCAAATTACAGGGTCTAATTGTAGGTGGCTTTACGGCATTAAAAGACAGCAATCCGCCCTTTGGCCAACGGTTTGAAGAGATTATCATGGACAAAGTCGCCGAATACGATTTCCCGGTGTGCTTCGGTTTTCCTGCTGGACACATGGAGAATAATCATAGCCTTATTTTTGGAAAAGAAGTGATGCTGAAAGTGAATCAAAAAGAGGCTTGGTTGAGCTATAGCGACACCAAAGCTTGATGTGTTAATTATTCTGCAAAACACAACAAAAACCAAATATTCATCTATTTTATCCAATAGTATGCGAAAATTATCCTGCACTGTCTTTCCATAGATATTCTACCTACTTTCGTTTCATAAACTAAATCATGATTCTTATGGTTATGGAAACGAAACATCCGAACCCATTTCGCGCCGATTACTTCTTGGCTGCTGCTTCTTCAACAATCTATCTTAATCAAGATGCAAATACGTTAGTCCAACAGACGCTAGATCGCGGACAAGGGAAACTAAGCAACACCGGGGCGCTTTGCATCCAGACCGGAAAGTTTACGGGACGTTCTCCTAAAGACCGGTTTATCGTTCGCGATAAATTCACGGAAAATACCGTTGACTGGGGAGAAATCAATATTCCGATCGCCCCCGAAATCTTCGATAATCTGTTGGAGAAAATGGAAGCGTTTATTCAAGACAAAGAATTGTGGATACGCCATTGTTATGCCGGAGCAAATCCCTCCTACCGACTCCATGTTACGGTTATTAATACCACACCTTGGGCGAATCTGTTCTGTCATCATCTTTTCTTACGACCTGCTGTCGATGACCCTGAAAACGATCAACAAGAATGGACCATATTACAGGTACCGGAGTTCTTAGCGAATCCCGCAATTGACCAAACACGACAAGAAAATTTCACCATGATCAATTTCAGCAAAAAAATGATTTTGATAGGCGGCTCCGCCTATACCGGTGAAATGAAAAAAGGAATCTTTTCTGTCTTGAACTTCATACTGCCTCACCAATATAATGTACTTCCGATGCACTGTTCAGCAAATGAAGGAGAGCAGGGCGATGTTGCCCTATTCTTTGGATTAAGTGGTACAGGTAAGACGACACTATCCGCTGACGTTAACCGGAAGTTAATTGGCGACGATGAACACGGCTGGGCCGACGATAGCGTTTTTAATTTCGAAGGAGGTTGTTACGCCAAATGTATCGATCTACACCCGGACAAAGAACCTCAGATATATGCTGCCATAAAACATCCTACACTTCTGGAAAATGTAGGTTTTTTTTCAGGCACAAATAAAGTTGATTTTAGTGATGCTGGTATTACGGAAAATACGCGGGCAGCCTACCCCATTGATCATATTAAAAATGCAAAAGAATACGCTGTCGGAAAAATACCGAAGAATATCTTTTTCTTAACTTGTGACGCTTTTGGCGTGCTGCCCCCGATCGCTAAACTTACTAAGGTGCAGGCAATGTACCACTTCTTATCTGGATATACGGCCAAAGTGGCTGGAACAGAAGTCGGCGTCCGCGAACCGCAAAGTACCTTTTCCGCATGCTTCGGAAGAGTTTTTCTTCCGCTTCATCCGACAAGATACGCCGAATTGTTAGGGAAGAAATTAGATGCATATCCCGAAGTGAACGTTTGGCTAGTGAACACCGGCTGGACAGGAGGTGCCTATGGGATTGGAAAAAGAATCAGCCTACATCATACCCGTGCGATGGTACAAGCGGCTATTCAAGGACACCTTACGGATCAACCCTATACCCGCCACCCTCATTTTGGTATTCTAATGCCCAAAACATGCCCCGGTGTTCCGGTAGAAATACTTAACCCGCGGAATACTTGGAAAAATAAGGAAGCATACGATAAACAAGCTGAAACGTTGGCAAAGCTTTTTGTTCAGCATTCCGAACAATATCAGGCAGAGGCCAGTCAGGAAATACGAAATGCTTCACCTGGACTGATCCAGAAGGTTTGATTCTATAAAAATACTTTGGAGTGCCAACTTGCTTTCATTGGCACTTCCCATTTTGTCGCCAATTCTTCAGCAGAGGTTACCATATTATTAAAGACAACAACGGTATCGGAATTAACCTCGTCCTTCGCCAACAAGCTCCGAAAAACATTTTGTGGAACTACCTGAATAGGTTCGTTCGCCGCTCTTCGAAAGGCTATTTGTAAGCGATCAAATAACGATACCTCCAACGCTTGCTCTATTTTCTTTAAGAGATGAACCGACTTATCAATAGAACATCCTGTTACCATTGCCTTCTCTTCGTCTACCATTAGGACAATAAACAAGTCGTAACGAATCTCGAATGATCCCGCCAATTGGTTGCCATGGGCTGTCCATTGTGCTACAAATTCCTGTAAAACTTGCTCTATTTTACGAATCTCATCCTGTAGAAAAAAACGATTGCTTTGATAAATCCAAACTCTTTTCATTTTTTTAGTATTGTGAAGTTGTTATTTACAGCTCTCAACTATAATAAGGTGAAATCATCAAATAGACAATAACCCCCGTTACGGCCACATATAACCACATAGGGTAGGTAATACGCGCCAGCTTCTTATGCCGCTCATACGCGCCTGCAATACCGCGTACAAATGTAAACAATACAAACGGTATGATGATAATGGACAATAGAATATGGGATATCAATATAAAGAAATAAATATACCGGATTACCCCTTCACCACCGTAAGATGTAGATTCGGAGGTCATGTGGTAAGCGACATACATCAATAAGAAGGCAACAGAACAGCCCATACATACCTTGATAAGATTTTCGTGCAATTTCACATTGCCTCTTTTAATCGCCGATATCGCTACCACCAACAATACAGCGGTTATTCCATTGATCGTGGCATAAATTGGCGGTAGAAAGGTTAAGGGTTCTACATCATAACCCAATTTTCTTAAATTGACCCCAAATAGCACCGCTACTGCTAACGGAATAATGATGGAAAGCGTTACAATCCACTTTTTGTACTTCTTCTCTTCTGCTGTCATCATGCGAATGTATACTTATTGTTTTTCTACTTTCATTGGTCTGTTCCTGATCTCCTCTACCATCAGCAATTTTATCTCATCTTCCAAGCGATCTATCTCCCCCTTTAGACTTATATCGTAGAAACCACGAATACGGCCTTTGGAGTCCAGCAACACCAATTGGTTACTAATCAAAAAACGGGTTGAATCAGTCGGATCCGGCATCGCATCAATAAGCAATTGTTCCCGAGCGTAGCCAAAGATATCCACATTCGCATTATGGACAACATGCCAATGCTTCCCGGTCATGTTTTTATATCCATGCATAAAGGCGTTCACATCTGTTTGGGTATCTGTACTATCAACCGAAATAGAGAAAAAATTCACCTTAGAATTCTCTTGAAAACGCGTGGCTAACATATCCATGTGATCTAACATCAATCGTGAAAAAGCAGCGTCCCGAGTATAAAAAAGATGTGCTATGCTTATACAAGTATCTGGTGCGGGAAACGCCACATTTGCTCCTGCTCCATCATTAAAGCCAATATGGGATACCGTATGAAAAATCGTATCCGGGTACTCCCTGCCCCAGTTACGTTTCATTTCGCCACTCAGCTTCTTCTCTCCAAAAACGGGTAGCGAAGCATATTCATTAAAGCCAAATCTATTAACGGCTATATATAAAAATCCTGGCACCAGTAAGATTAATGCCAGGATAATTATCTTTGATTTACCTCTTTGAGTATGCTTACTCATTTAAAGCCTCCTCGTTACAACTTAATTATTGGGAAATAATGGATGTGATTGTAAATGATATAATAAATAATCACCTTCGATTAACATCAATACAATAAAGTATACAATAAAGATGAAACCGATACTCACACAGACAATAAAACCCGATTTCTCAAACTTCAGGTGCATGAAATAGGCAATGATGTAAAAAGCTTTTACCAACGTCAATGCAATATAAATTACATTAACGAATATCCCTTTTTGGAGGATACCCCAGTGGTGAACAAAACCTAAAGCGATCAAAAACTCTAGGGCGGTCAACGCTAAAAGGATAAAGAAAACTCTCCAAATTCCTTTTTTATCCATACCACCATGATCATGGTGGTCATGTGTTGTTGCTATATTTTCGTGATTAGACATTTCTGTTATATAGTAATGTGATAAATTCCGTAACCAATTAAATCAAATAGAAGAACGTAAATACGAATACCCATACTAAGTCTACAAAGTGCCAATAAAGACCTACCTTTTCAACCATTAAGTATGTACCTCTTCTTTCGAATGTATTATTGAGCGTCATGCTCAAAATGATAATATTCAATAAGATTCCGATCGATACGTGAAATCCGTGAAAACCTGTTATCGTGAAGAACAGATTAGAGAACTGTAAAGCAGCAGTATAGGATATATCCTTTGTAAAATAAGGCGCCAACGCTTGTGCTACAGCATCACCTTCCAAACCTGTTGCCGGGTTTCTTCCAAACCAAAAACCTTGATGATGTAAGTGTGTCCACTCGATAGCCTGACAGCCAACAAAAGCTAAACCACCCAAAATCGTCCACAGCATCCATTTTACGACCTCATCTTTCCTGTTCCGATGACCTGCATCAACAGCCAATACCATGGTTACAGATGACATAATCAAAATAAAGGTCATGATACCGACGAACACCAAAGGTTGTCCAGACTCGGCAATACCTGGAATAGATTGGAAAACCTTATCTGCGTCAATCCACGTAGGCTGCGCAAATTTTTGCGCGCCATAGTAAATCAGAAATGCAGAAAACGTAAAGGCATCCGATACCAAGAAAAACCACATCATGATTTTTCCATACTCCAAGTTCCAAGGCGACTTACCACCACTCCAAGGGCCGTCTTTTACCTTATCCAATTGCGATACAGTTGTTGTACTCATTGTTTACTATTATTGATTCAAAAGTAAGAAAACATAAATATAAATCCACAAAAGATCGAGAAAATGCCAAAAAATAGTGGCTAAATTCATGCGGAATTGGTTGTCCGGAAATGGGATAGGCTTCATAGCTCCCCATAAACATCTTACCAACACGATCAAACCCGCAATAATATGTGCTAAATGCATCCCCGTAAACACATAGATAAACGATTGTGATGCATTATTATTTATAAAAGTAATATCCCGACTCACCAATACTGACCAAGCATCCACCTGCAAGACAAAAAACACAACCCCCAATACAATGGTCAGCAATAAAAATAACTTTTGTTTACCTAATTGCTCCAGCTTCGTCGCGCGATAACCTAAATGCAGTGTCAAACTGCTGAATACGATCACGATCGTACTATATATAAAAGTATTAGGCAAAATAGTCTTTATTCCTTTATCAACTCCACCAGCTGTATACACGATGAATCCGCTGGACAACGCCGCAAACATCATAAACATACCAATCATTCCCAGCCAAAGGTTAAACTTTTTAGCCTTCCTTGATTGCATCAATTCTTCCGTTGTATAATCGTCCGTATGCTCCATCTATTTCAAAGGAATAAAATCAAATAACAAAACCAATTGCGTTAGTGGCAAATAAATGAATGATGTGAACATCACTTTCTTTGCCGTGGCATCGGTCATTTCTTTTATGTGCTTAAAACCATAATAAGCAAACAACAAACCGCCCACCAGCGACACCACCGTAAATACCCAACCACCGAAACCGTAATATAGGGGCAGTACACCTACCGGAACCATTAATACGGCCGAAATAAAAATCATCCAAGCTGAGATTGTATCTTTTTTTGTTGTCGGTAATAGCCTAAACCCCGCTCGCTTATAATCCTCATCAGCAACCCAGGCAATCGCCCAAAAATGTGGAAATTGCCAAAAAAACTGAATCAAAAACAATACCCACGGCGTGATTACAATAGCCGCTTCACTAACTGCTGCGTATTCAAAACCAAAGCCCGCAGACTTAAAAGCGGCATAATACCCAATCAGGGGCGGCAATGCGCCTGGAAACGCACCTACAAACACCGCTATTGGCGATTTTTGCTTTAATGGCGTGTATACAAACGCATACAGGATGATCGCAAAAACCGAGAGTAAGCCGGCTAAAAAATTAAGCCTGACCAGCAACAAGGTACCGAAAATCCCCATAAACAAGCTTAATACCAATGCTTGTCCAGTAGTCATCCTACCCGCCGGCAGCGGTCGATCTTCCGTCCTCTTCATCAGCTTATCGAGGTCGCGCTCGATAATTTCATTAAAACCGTTTGCAGAACCGGTTATCAGAAATCCACCAATTGTCAAAATCAACCAGTTTATCCAAATAATATCGTCCTGTTGTCTGGCTCCAATCAAAAACGAAATAGAAGCTGAAAAAACAACGGTTAGGGTCAACCTAAGCTTAACTAATTTATTGAAATCAGAAATGAACTGCTTCATGAAAATCTTTATCCTCTTCTAAAAATGAACAAGTATGCGTTAAAACCACAAATGTCTGCAACTTTGCTCATACTATCGTTTTAATTTTGTCATTAATAGCATCAAATAGTACAAGGCGCCAAAAAACAAGCTAGCGATAACCAAATGTGTAGTTTGTGCAACCGCCGGCACATTAAAACGAGCTAGAATAATTCCGGACATCATCTGAATGCCAATTAAAATTAGTACAGCCCAAGCGTATTTACTTTGCAATGTCAATGAACTAAACTTATTTTTCACAAGAAAGAACAATACCACTGTTGTCCCTAATGATACATAAGCCAATATACGATGTATATCATAAGACGATCCTAACCGGGAAATCCATTCCTGACGAGAAACGCCTTCATCGTTTAAATGATCTATAGCTTCCCTAACTCCTGTTCCATACACCACCTGTACCACCGTTAATACCAATAGAAATATAGCTATCCCCTTCAACAGATCAAAACGATGATTAATGAGGATACTTTTATTTCGCATCGTTGTGGCCAGGTAAAATGTATATATACTAATGGCCACAATAACCAATGCTAAAAGCATGTGCACGGTAATAATCCAAGGCATCAAATTCGTCGAAACAACGATAGATCCAAGCCAAGCCTGAATAATTACTACAAAAAGATTCAGAACGCTCCACCAAACAATAGATGGCTTACTTTTCCAATACGTAAACGAGAACAGGGCAGAAAACAACAAACAAAAACCCACTATAACACCAGCCAAACGGTTAATGTACTCTGTCCAGGTTTTTGCGGCATTAAATTCTTCGTGCTGCAGAATGGACTCATCGTGGCGTATTTTATCCGCCATTTCCGGATAGCCAAAGAACTCCACGATTCTTGCAAAACGTTGATTCTTTTTAGCCCTTCCTTCAATATAATGTTCCTCATATCCCGCGGGAAGTTGTGAAACATCTGTCGGCGGGATTATGCGGTTAAAGCATTTGGGCCAATCGGGACATCCCATTCCTGATCCTGTACTTCTGACGATTCCACCTGCTGTGATAACAAGGAACAGAACAAAGATCGTAATCCTGTTTGTTCTAATGAATCGCTTTTCCGTACCGGGATACATAACACACCTCTTCTCTCTACTTCTACGTGATTTTATCCTTCGATTATTTCTCTATTATTCTCCTTGTTCCATTCATTCTGAATGCGGATAGCCTCTTCGTTGCCTTCAAAATCATGCGGCAAGTTCGAGCTCATCGTTTCAGAGAACGGTACGGTCTGCGGGATGAAATCCGTATCATGACCCGGTTTACTATAATCGTAAGGCCAACGATAGACCGTAGGAATTTCACCCGGCCAGTTTCCGTGTATATGTTCTACTGGTGTAGTCCATTCCAATGTATTGGAATTCCATGGGTTTTGTGTCGCTTTCTTGCCTTTCCAAATAGAAGCAAAGAAATTCCATAAGAAAGCTACTTGTGCAAGACCCGCAATAATAGCAGCCCAAGTAATTAGTAAGTTTACGGAAATCCACTTATCCATGAACGGGAATGCCGTAAATGTATAATAACGACGAGGTACACCATCGATACCCATAAAGTGCATCGGGAAGAACACCAAATACGCGCCGATAAATGTTAACCAAAAGTGAAGATATCCCAATTTTGTATCCATCATACGTCCAAACATTTTTGGATACCAATGATAGACACCAGCCAACATACCGAAAATAGATGCCGATCCCATCACTAAGTGGAAGTGGGCTACCACAAAATATGTATCATGCAGGTTAATGTCCAAGGCAGCGTTACCCAAATACAAACCTGTAAGACCACCCGACACAAAGAATGAAACCATACCGATAGCGAACATCATCGCCGGTGTGAAACGTATATTACCTCTCCATAGTGTAGCTATATAGTTAAATGCTTTCACTGCAGACGGTACAGCAATAATCAACGTCGTAATCATGAATACGCCTCCTAAGAACGGATTCATACCGGTCACAAACATGTGGTGCCCCCAAACGATAAATGACAACACGGTAATACCAACCAAAGAGTACACCATCGCATGGTATCCAAAGATTGGTTTGCGGGAGTTTGTAGATATAATTTCAGAAGTTAAACCTAATGCCGGCATAACTACGATATATACCTCTGGGTGACCTAAGAACCAGAACAAGTGCTGGAATAAAATAGGTGATCCACCTTCGTTTGGTAAAATTTCACCTTGAACCACTAAATCGGAAAGGTAGAACGATGTGCCTACCGAACGGTCAAAGAATAGAAGCACAACAGCTGAAACCAATACGGGGAATGACAACAAACCAACGATAGCTGTTAGGAAGAATGCCCATATTGTTAATGGCATTTTCCAAAGGTCCATCCCTTTTGTACGCATATTCAATACGGTACTGATATAGTTTACGCCACCCAATACCTGAGAAGCGATAAACAAGGTCATACTAATCAACCACAATGTCATCCCCAAACCAGACCCCGGAATGGAAGTCGGCACGGACGATAATGGAGGATAAATAGTCCACCCGGCAGAAGCAGGTCCGCTTTCAACGAAGAAAGACGCTACCATGATAACACACGCCGTAAAGAAGAACCAATAAGACAACATATTCATTAAAGGTGACGCCATATCACGTGCACCCAATTGATATGGAATCAATAAGTTACTGAAGGTACCTGACAAACCAGCTGTCAATACAAAGAATACCATCATGGTACCGTGAATAGTCACCAACGATAGGAAAAATTCGGGTTTGATTCGTCCACCTTCGGCCCATTTACCTAAGAAGACTTCTAAAATCGGGAAATCTGTATCCGGCCAAGCTAATTGGATACGGAATAAGATGGAAAGCAACATAGCGAAGACTGCCATCACAATACCTGTGATCAAAAATTGCTTCGCAATCATCTTGTGATCCTGACTGAAGATATACTTCGTCAAAAAGGTCTCTTGATGATGATCATGTGCGTCATGATGCGCTGCGCCGTGCGATATAACTGTACTTGACATATTCGTTTTATAAATTTCTTTAGTTTAATGAAGCTGTAGTGAATTCTTTCGAATCTCCCGAATCTACCGCGGCAAATTCTTTCTGCAAATCTTCAGTAAAATACTTATTCTGCGTACTCAACCATTCTTTATATTCTTCCTCCGTAACTACAACAACTTTTTTCTGCATATTGTAGTGACCCGATCCACAAATCTTGTTACAAAGCATTACAAAATCGTACTTCGGATCGTTCATTTTCTCACGCATATCTTCCGTAGTCATTGTTGGCGTAAACTGGAAGTAGTTGGTCATTCCCGGTACTGCATTTATCTGTACACGGAAGTCAGGAATATAGAACGAGTGAATAATATCTTTTGAAATAATATGGAAACGCACAGATTTATTTACCGGAATAACAATGTCTGATGCCTGGATATCATCCCACGCATGCTTATCATTAAAATCGATACCATAGGAGTTCATCGGTGTCGTCATTTTATAGTTACGTTTCCCGATTACCCCATCAGCTCCTGGATAACGAATTTGCCATTGGAACTGCTCGCCCAAAACTTCCACCTGAATAGCAGATTTCTGCAAATCCTCCGGAACATTGGTAATAGATCTCCAAGTAAAGAAACCGAACAATACCAAAACCGTCAGTACAACAGCTGGTACAATTGTCCAAATTTTCTCTATCGTATCGTTATGTGGATAATAGTACGCTTTTGTTCCTTTACGCATTCTATAGATATACGGGAACGTCAATAGTAAAATATGTACCAGTACCAATACAATGGTGATGATCACCGTCGTAATGATAAACATGGTATCTATACGTTCACCGTGTTCCGTAACTGCCGAACGCCAAGCCCAATCTCCCCAAACTGCATACCCATAGTATACAAAGCCTAAAAAAGCAACTAGGAATATAACCAATAGAACCGACTGAAACGTGTTGTTCGCAAAAGGATTGTATTTGCCATTCATTTTACGAGTAAGCTCATAAATAGCCAATACCTTACCAACAACCGCCACAACTGTACAAACAATTAAAAATAAAAGAATGTAGTAAGTCATGTTTTTATAAACCTGTGGGTCTATCTGAGACCCCTCATCAACTACCGTAGAAGATGATGATGACGATGATGAGGTCGTTGTTGTTGCGGTCGCAGCCTCACCATCCGCCGCCGTCGTATCCGCTACCACTCCTGTTGCAGCGGTATCAGCCTCCCCCTCATCAACCGTATCAGCAGTGGCTGAAACAGCGGTATCTTGGGCTAATGAATCTTGCTGAAACGCAAAACTTGGTGTAGAGAACAACAATCCTACGGCTAGTAAGCATCCCAACACGGCTCTGAATCTGTTATTAATTTTAAATTTCATTTCTTATTAAAACGTTTAAACGTATTCTTATGCAATGATTAGAAACTATATTTGATGATGTAAACTCTCCTCCAAAAACGGATGATTCTTAGGAGCCAACGCATGTTTGCTCAACTTACTCATCACGAGGAATGTGAATAATCCGACAAAACCTATAGCTGTTCCAATCTCGATAAATCCAAATCCACGATGACTTTCAACGGTACCTGGCATAATCATAATATAATAATCTAACCAGTGTCCACATAATAATAAGATAGCGGTGAACAGCAGTGCGTTTGAACTCCGTATCCGACTTCTATCTACCAAAAGCAACAGCGGAGCTAAAAAGTTGATCACAATATTCAACCAAAACCAAGGTTTATATTCAGGCTCCCATCTTTTGTAGAAATATACGGTTTCTTCCGGAATATTAGCATACCAAATTAACATAAACTGGGCAAACCACACGTAAGTCCAAAAGATCGAGAAACCGAACAATAATTTACCCAAATCATGCAAATGATTTTCGTTTACCCATGACAAATATCCAGCTTTCTTCACCAACACCAAAATGATAATAATAGTAGCCAGTCCACTAACCCACATAGCGGCGAAGTTATACCATCCGAACATGGTCGAGAACCAGTGTGCTTCTAATGACATCACGGTATCAAAAGACCATATTGGTGTCGTAAAACCAAAAATAACCAAGAAAATAGCAGATAATTTAAAACTCTTTTTATAAGAATTCAATCCACCCTCTAAATCCTCTTGATAAGACAATTTCGCTAAAATAAAGGCAAATATACTATATGATCCCATGAACAAAATTTGACGAATCAAAAATCCAGGAACATTCAAAAATGCTTGTTTGCCCGCGACCAAAGCGTCATAGTTCGGACTATTTTCATCCATTAAGCCATCCGCATGCCAATGGTGATATAAATTATGAGTGAATAAGCCTAAACCTACGATAACAAACAAGATAAACGCCGCTATAGGCAATACGCTAGCCATGGCCTGCGGTATACGGATTAAACCCGCTGACCAACCTGATTGCGTGACAAATTGCAATGCTAAGAAAAATGCACCCGCGGCACATACGCAAGTGAAATAATAACCCATCAATAATAGGTTAGCGTATGTACGTTCAACCATAATATGGTCACTTGATAGAAGGCCGAAAGCGATAGCTACCACCCCTACAGCAATTCCAACCAAGCTGAGTATCTTAGCGATACCAGCGAATTGAAATTTTTCGCCGAAATTATAATCGTGATGATGATTGTGAGTTCCCATTTACTATATTGATGTTAGATTATTTTTTTTGTAATTCCTGTACGTACATGACAACCTGCCAACGTTCCTCCGGTGACAACTGTGAAGCATGCGAGCCCATCGAGTTGTGCCCATAATAAATCGTATGGTATATTTTACCTACCGAAAGTTCGCTCATTGCTCCACCACGTGATGAATTTGCGCCATCAGATTTCTGATAGGATGGTGGAGGAGGAAAATTCTCTAAGGCACGGGTGCCACGTGAATCCGTTACAGAACGATCTTTCGTAATAGGACCATCTCCCTTACCGTCTTTACCGTGACATACTGCACAGTACGTATGATATAAAGCATCTCCTTTCGCCAAGTTTGCCTCTGTAACAGCCAACGGATTAGTCAGTTCCCTGCCCGCACGTTCGTATTCCTCTAATGAGTTGTCAAATTCAAACCGCTCAAAACCAATCGGCGTCGTGTTCTCCGGTGGAAGTTGCGCCGTCATTTTATTCTTAAAATTATTATTTGGCTGATCCGGATTGTAAGCAATCGGATCATACATATTTCTGGAGAATTCCCATCCTGTACTACGCGTCTTTCCATCGCCACAGCTGGAAACTACCGCCGCCAAAGCAAATGCGGCGCATACAGATCCAAGAAAATTCTTCTTATTCATAGCTAACATATTTTCTTTCATTGTATTTAACTTCAACCGCACCAGCATCTTTTAACAAGGACTCGATTAGCGCGTGGTCTGTGTTTTCACGAGCATCTATTGCAATAATAAAACGATCATCTGAGGCTCTCAGATCCATTACGCGCGGTGCGCGGCCCGGAAATAAATGGTTGCGGAAAAAGAACGTTGCTACCATGCCCAACGCACAGAGCAAAATAGTTACCTCAAACGTAACCGGCACAAAGTTTGGTAATGGTAGTGATGGCTTTCCCCCAATATTCATCGGCCAGTCATGTGCCATAGTATAATACAACAAGCTAAAACCTAAACAAGTTCCTAATGCGCCAAAACAAAAAGCAGCAATAGGTAAGCGAGACGGCCTCACACCTAGTTTAGCCTCGATTCCGTGAATAGGCATCGGCGTAAAACAATCATATATGCCGATATTGTTTGCCTGCAACTTGTCGATACCGTGCATCATTTCATCGGGATCGGCAAAACTACCTAATATATATTTTGTATTGCTCATTGCTTATTATTTTCTAACGTCTAATGCCTTAATATCTTCTTCTGAAACCGTATCATATTTTTCTAATGAGTTCTGGAAGAATTTCACTTGTTCATCTGGGAATACTCCTTCTTGCGCCAATTTTGTCTTCTGCTGTAAACTTGCAGATTTCAATAATAATTTAACTTCTGCAATTGCGATACCAGGCAAGAAGCGTAAGAACAATAAGAATAGTGTGAAGAACAAGCCAATTGAACCTACGAATATACCTACGTCAACCCATGTCGGATAGAACATTGCCCAAGAAGATGGCAGGTAATCACGGTGTAAAGAAGTTACGATAATCACAAAACGCTCAAACCACATCCCGATGTTCACTACGATAGACAAGACCCACGAGATAGGAATACTCGTACGAATCTTCTTAAACCAGAACAACTGCGGAGAGATTACGTTGCAGGTCATCATCGCCCAATAAGCCCAAGCGTAAGGACCGGCAATACGGTTTGCAAAAGCATACATCTCATATTCTGAACCTGAATACCAAGCGATAAACAACTCCGTTAAATAAGCGATACCCACAATAGAACCGGTTACCATAATAATCTTGTTCATCGACTCGATGTGGAACATCGTAATGTAATTCTCAAAGTTCATCACCTTACGGAGAATTAACAAGAGTGTTTGTACCATCGCAAAACCGGAGAAAATCGCCCCTGCAACGAAATACGGCGGGAAGATGGTCGTGTGCCACCCCGGAATCACCGAAGTCGCAAAGTCCATAGATACAATCGTGTGCACGGAAAGTACGAGTGGCGTAGAGATACCCGCAAGAATCAAAGAAACGATTTCAAAACGTTGCCAAGTCTTAACCGAGCCATTCCATCCGAAAGACAAAACTTTATATATCTTTTGTTTAAGTCCCGTTGCGCGGTCACGAACCGATGCAATATCTGGTAAAAGTCCACAATACCAAAACACCAAAGACACCGTGAAATAGGTGGAAATCGCAAATGCATCCCATACCAATGGTGAATTGAAATTTACCCATAAGGATCCAAATTGGTTCGGTAATGGAAAAATCCAGTATGCTAACCATGGACGTCCCATGTGTGCAACAACATACGTAGCTGCACAGATAACGGCGAATATCGTCATCGCCTCTGCTGAACGGTTAATGGAGTTACGCCAATTCTGACGGAAAAGTAACAATACGGCTGAAATCAACGTTCCGGCGTGACCGATACCTACCCACCATACAAAGTCGGTGATATCCCATGCCCAACCTACCGTTTTATTCAGTCCCCAAGCGCCGATTCCCGTCCAAAAGGTATATCCGACACTCACTACCCACAACATGGCTCCTAGAGCGGCTACAATAAAACCGATCCACCAAGCTTTGTTTGGTTTATTTTCAACCGGAAGCAAGATATCATCTGTCACTTTAGCATAAGTGATATCCTTGCCGGTTACTAATGGTTCTCTTAATATTGATTCGTTATGCGATGACATAGTTGTTTTATTTCAGATTAGAATAAAATTATGCTTCAAAGGTGTTTCTAACTTTCGTCATATACCCGATGTTAGGTTGAACGTTGATTTCTTCCAACACATAGTACACGCGTTCGTTACGTAAAGCTTTTGAAACCTCTGATTCCGGATCATTAACATCACCAAAGATGATAGCATTTGCCGAACAAGCCTCTTGACAAGCCATTTTCACATCGCCGTCTCTCAACTTGCGATTTTCCATCTTCGCCTGTAGTTTACCGCCTTGAATACGTTGGATACACATAGAACATTTTTCCATAACCCCACGCGAACGTGTTGTTACATCCGGATTCAACACTAACTGTGTAAACTCGCTATTCAAATAGTTATCAAAACGGGAATCATTCCAGTAATTAAACCAATTGAAACGGCGTACTTTATACGGACAGTTATTTGCACAGTAACGTGTACCGAAACAACGGTTGTAAGCCATGTGGTTAAGTCCTTCTGAAGAGTGTACTGTCGCCAATACCGGACATACCGTCTCACAAGGAGCATGATCACAGTGTTGACACAACATCGGCTGGTGAACGACCGTAACGTTCTCGTAATCGTAATCTGTAGCTTTCGCTATTTCTTTTTCTTTCGTTAATTTCGAACCGTCTTCTTGTTCTAGCGTATAATAGCGATCGATACGCAACCAGTGCATCTCACGACGACGGCGAACCTCGTCTCTACCAACAACAGGAACATTGTTTTCCACACTACAAGCGACGATACAAGAACCACATCCTGTACATGCGTTCAGATCGATTGCCATCACCCATTTGTGACCAGGTGATTCAAATTTATTCCACAAGTCATACGTTTTATGCGAATCTGCAAAACGTCCTGACTCCGAGTTTGGATCTTTCAAATATTTAGCAAATGTCGTTTCGCGGACAATGTTACGACCTTCGATAGTATGGTGTGTTTGCGTTTGTGCTAACTCATAGGTACCACCTGCTTTCGCAACCGTAGCTTTTGCTTCAAACTGAACAGTACCATTAACCAAACGTGCGAATGGATAGGCGTTCTGTCCTACGTTGTTACCGGCTTTACCTACTTTTGTACGGCCATAACCAACAGCGATAGAAACCGTACCTAAAGCCTGCCCCGGTTGCCACACAACAGGTAGCTCTACCGTGTAGCCATTTGCTTCCACAGTTACCTTACCATTTTCGCCCAAACCTAGCTTTTCTGCATCACGAGGGTTCAATGCCGCATAGTTGTCCCAAGTTACCTTAGAAACAGGATCAGGTAACTCTTGCAAGAACGCATTGTTTGCATAGCGACCATCACGCATGACAGTTGATTCATACAACTTCAGTTCGAAATCACCAACGACAGCTTTAGAAGCTGCACCAATAGCAGTTACTACTGCATTGACATCCACATTAGCCGTATAGGAAGATCCTACCGACGAACCTTTGTAAATAAAGCCCGTTTGTAAAACATCATTCCATGATTTACCTGTGCCTGCAAGGATATTTTCTTCCCAATTTTTTCTTACGAAATCATAGATATTGGTATTGTCACCTGCCCAGACCAACAAGCTCTGTTCTGCTTGACGCGTATTGAAGACAGGGTTGATTGTTGGTTGTATAATCGTAAAATACCCTTCTTTCGAAGAAGCATCTCCCCATGATTCTAAGAAGCTAGAGGCTGGGGCGATGGCTTTCAATGTAGATGCCGTTTCGTCTGCACGGTCAGCAAAAGAAAGCGTGAAATCTATTTTTGCAAGTGCATTGGTTACATCTTCCGCTTTGAAGTAATCATATACAGGATTACTGTTTAAGAAAAGAGCCGCACCTATTTGTCCCGCTGCAGCTGCAGATATAAACTGTTGAAATGCAGCATCCGAACCTTGATATTGCTTCGAGTAATTATCTAAGTCGATGATAGCACCATAAGCTCCTAGCGCACTATTGATGGCATTCGTTAGAAGCTGAATATTTACGTCATTAGAACCTGCAACTACAACAGCATTACCTCTATTATTCGTCAGCTCTTTCGCTGCTAAGGCAATCGCAGTCTGTGCTTTTTTATTAGAAACACCACCAGCTATAGACTGCCCAGTAATCGCATTGTATAAAGAAACCAACACCGCGCCTTCCTCTGAAGGTTTAATAGCAATACGCACATCCGCATTAGAACCGGTCATGCTCAATCCGGATTCAAATTGGATATGACGTGACATCTTACCGTTTTTCAACGATTTATAGTCACGATTCTGAATATAATCTTGTGTATGTTCTTCACCTGCCAACCAAGAGCCTAAAAAGTCAGCAGCCACCGAAACCACAACATTTGCATTTGCTAAATGGTAAGAAGGTATAACAGCTTTTCCAAAGCTTGTTCTATTGGCCTCTATTATACCGCTGTACGACACCGCATCAACCTGTACATGCGCTGCTGTTGGATATTTAGCTACAAACGCTGCAATGGCAGCCAATGCCGATGGACTATTTACTGTATTCGATACAATCGCAATTTGCTTTCCTGCTGCTGCAGCCTTATTTAACGCATCTATTACCGTTGCATCTAAGGTAGACCAATCTACATCCTTACCATCCAATTGTGGGTTTTGTAATTTGGACATATCGTACAAATCCAAAACAACAGCGGCAGTAGTTGCGTCTGTACCTTGGTTTAATCCAATAGAATTTGGATTTGCGGCAAGAGAAATCGGACGCCCTTCACGGGTTCTCACCAATACACTCTGACCATTAAAAGAAGAAGCGTAATAATTCGGTATACCCGGTGTTACTTCCTCTGGTTTGATTACATATGGTACTGCTTTATGAACAGGTGTACGATTACACGCTGCCAAGGTCACAGCCCCTAAACCGAATCCCAAAGCTTTCAAAAAGTCACGACGGGGTGTTCTCGTGCTTAAGCCTGCTTCATTTAATACATCTTCTACAGGAATAGGTTCAGCAAACTCACCTTTATTACTTTCCATGAAAGCAGGTGTTTGTTGCAATTCTTCCAAACCTTTCCAATATTTTTTATTGCTATCCATTTAAGCTGTATATAAGATTGCGTATTTCTAAATTAATTATTAATAGTGACACTTACCACACTCCAAACCACCGATCATCGCAGCAGTCATCTTCTCACCTTTCTTCAATTTTTCGTGTGCCTCGATCAATTGGTCGTAGTATTCATTGTTCGTATTCACCTCTGTCGTTTTGTGACAGTCTACACACCATTTCATCGTTAAAGGAGAATACTGATAAACTTCTTCCATAGTCTCTATTGGTCCGTGACATGTTTGACACTCTACTCCAGCCACAGAAACGTGTTGCGAGTGGTTAAAGTAGGCAAAGTCTGGCAAGTTATGGATCCGCACCCATTCAATAGGTTTCGGATTATTTCCGTACTCACGTGTAGCCGGATCATAATCTAATGCTTTATATATCTTCGCAATTTCCGGAGATGTTTCACCATCATAGTGGTCTGCAGCAGTAACCGTGTTATGACAGTTCATACATACGTTAGCCGAAGGAATAGATGCATTTTTCGATTTAAACGCTCCTCCGTGACAATACTGACACTCAATCTGGTTAACACCCGCATGGATCTGATGCGAAAACTTAATAGGCTGTACAGGCTGATATCCTGTGTGAACACCTACATTCCACATGGTATTCCATCCCCAAACACCTAAAAATGCCACCAACATCAACACCGCGAAACCAACTAATTTCTTATTGCGAACAAAAGCTCTGGCAAATTTACCAAAACGATCCTCCTTATATTCTTCGTTCTCCGCTTGTGCAGCTTCAATCGCAGCCTGGTTACCAGCAATCACCTTCTCTAAGGTACGGATTACGCGATTTAAGACAACAATGACAATGACAGCCAAAACAACAATAGCGAGCAAACCAAGAATCATCAATGTATTCGCGTCGCTTGATTGCGCCCCGGCAGCACCGCCAGCCGCGCCTTCAGCCGGCCCAGCAGCAGCTTTAGCTTCTTCTGCATCTACATAAGCAATGATACTTTTGATTTGGTCATCAGACAAATCCGTAAAAGATGTCATTACCAATTTATTCCAATCATTGAAAAGCTGAACTGCGGCCTCATCGCCAGAAGCAATCATTGCCTGCGAATTGTGAATCCAAGAGATCAACCACTCTTCCGAATGTCTTTCTGACATCCCCGCCAACGCAGGACCTACCATGTTCCTCGTCACACTGTGACAAGTTGTACATTTCGATTTGAAAAGGGTCTCTCCCTCTTTAACATCCTGCGCATGCGCCATTGTAACGGCAAAAAACAGTACCAGACCAACCGATACCGACTTTGCAAGTCTTCCCAAAACGGATGAGATATTTCTCATATTTAGCACTTTATACTATTTATTTGTGATATAAAACTTTTTAAAACATGTTGTCTAGATGGTCTAGACCCTTCAAACAATGCACAAAAGTATAACTATTTAAGCAATCAGTGACAATTTAATGACGCAAATTATCAATTTAAAACAATTCTAAATAATTCTAAAAAACCCTATAAATACGGCATATCTACCCCCTCAAAAACACATGGTACAGAAGCTTCCTTCTTAAAAAAAGTAACAATTCTTGACATATACCAAACAAAATTATACGGAAAGTTCGCGAACTTAGAGTTATGTTTAACTACCGGGTACTTTTACTGTTATTAGCTGCTAGCCTATATGCTTGCAGCCAGACATCTGTATCGCAAACAGATAGTAAACAAACATCAACACTTATGACTATGGATGATAGCACAAAATACAACAAACTGACTTCGGAAGAGGAATACATTATTGTACATAAAGGTACAGAAAGGCCTTTTACCGGGGAGCTACTTAACAATAAGGAAGAGGGAACATATATCTGTAAAAGATGCGAAGCACCTTTATATCATTCACACGACAAATTCGAATCGCATTGTGGATGGCCAAGTTTTGACGACGAAATCCCGGGAGCAGTAAAACGAGTGCTCGACGCGGATGGACGGCGTGTGGAAATTCTTTGTGCTAAATGTGATGCTCATCTTGGGCACGTATTTGAGGGGGAAAGGTTTACACCAAAAAACACACGGCATTGCGTCAATTCACTATCTATGAAATTCGTACCTACCAAGAAGTAACGGGTTTCTATTTTTTCAGTTGACAAGGAATTATTATCCGAGACACTTCTTGTAGTCTCCCTTCCATCTCGCCCACTAAAATCTCGGTAAGTTTTTTAGCCAGCTGTGCCGCATCTTGCTCCACAACCGAAATCTCAGCGACACCATACTCGAGCAAAACACGATTGCCAACCGCTACTATTTTCGGCATCACTATATCCTTTTCCTTTATTCCCCTTAATCCCTTAACAGCTAAAGAATGGGTCGCAAACAATACTGCATCCAGTTTATTATCAACGATAAACTCGATCACTTGTTCCTTTATCTCATCCGGCGAGCTTTCCACACTCACCTTCTTAATAAAAGATTGCATCCGAAATTCATCCATAGCATCCATATAACCATCCAGCCGCCCTCGTATATGCGTCTGATTAGAATATAAACTGACCAACCCTATCCGTTTACTTTCCTGCTCCAGCAAGTATTTAGTTGCATCATAAGCCCCTTTCCGGTTATCCGAAACCACATAACTGATTTCAATCTCGGGTATAAATCGATCGAACAAGACTATCGGAATACGCTGCTTCGTCCTCATGATTGTTTCTTCAAAATCTTCCGGCGGGATAACAATCAATCCATCAACTTCCTTTTCTATACATAATTGAATATGTTGTGTAGCCTTATTTAAATCGTTAGCTGTGTCGCAATAAAGAACTTGATATCCGTATTCAGCAGCTATATCTTCTATATATCTGCCCGTTTCTGAAAAAGACGGGTCTGCGACATTGTCGACCAATAAGGCAATGACTTTTGTCCGGCCCGCTGGCTTTCTGACTAATTGGCTTGGTTTATATCCCACCTTTTTCACGTAATCCAATACCCTTTTATTCACGGCATCACTAATTCTTCTCTCCTTCGCTTTGCCGTTCAAGATAAAAGATACCGTGGTAATGGAAGTCCCCATCGCTTTTGCTATATCACTAATCGAAATTTGCTTTTTTCTTGCCATGACGCAGGCTAAGCTAATAAAATGTTTTCTTTTTCTGCAATGAAGGAAGAAACAAAAGCTGGTACACTTCTTGACAATAGTAGTTCAAAGGAGAAAAATTAATGAGTGAATTTAATAATGATATTCGTATCCAGGATCTTCCGGATGATGGAAACAACAATTCAGCAGACTTCTACGATAATTTTCGCGTAAAGTTAAATTCCGTTGAACAGTTTCCTTCGATGTATACATTTAAATTTATCGTCAAAGCTGGAAGCGATGCACAAGAAGAAGTGAAACAGCTGTTTACACATGATAGCACTAAGTTTTCAGAAAAAGCATCGTCTGGCGGGAAATATACATCCATCACCGTGGAAACGTTCGTAAACAATGCAGAAGATGTCATTGATTATTACAAGAACGTTTCAAAGATAGAATCGGTCATCATGCTTTAAAAGAAGCCATAAAGAGAAACGGCTGTCAAATTGACAGCCGTTTCTCTTTATTATAATTAGACAACAGCCTTACGCCTGCGGTCCGTTCTTTGTTTCCGTCTCGGTTTTGGGTTTCTCTTCCCGTGGTGGGCGAGGTAGCAATACTTTACGAGATAGCTTTAATTTACCTTGTTTATCAATATCCAACAATTTAACCTTTACGACATCTCCCTCTTTCAACACCCCGTCCATGCTCTCCAGACGTCTCCATTCTATTTCAGATATATGTAACAAGCCATCCTTACCCGGCATAATTTCCACAAAAGCGCCAAAAGGCATAATCGACTTCACTTTACCTTCGTAGATTTCGCCCACTTCCGGTTTTGCTACAATAGCTTTAATACGTGAAACAGCAGCATCGATAGCGGCTTTGTTATCCGCAAATACCTGTACGATTCCTTTTCCGTCGACTTCCTCAATAGAAATAGTAGAACCTGTTTCACGCTGCATCTCCTGAATAATTTTTCCACCAGGTCCGATGATCGCTCCGATAAATTCTTTATCGATACTGAAGGAAACAATACGAGGCGCATGCGGTTTATAGTCTTCGCGAGGTGCATCAAGCGTTTTCTTCATCTCACCCAAAATGTGCAGTCGTGCTTCTTTGGCCTGATCCAAAGCTTGCGTCAATACTTCCCACTTCAATCCGTTAATCTTCAGATCCATTTGACAAGCCACAATACCGTTTTCTGTCCCAGTCACCTTAAAATCCATATCACCTAGATGATCTTCGTCGCCTAAAATATCGGAAAGGATAGCATACTTACCTGTTTTCTCATCTGTGATAAGCCCCATCGCAATTCCCGAAACCGGTGCTTTCAATTTTACACCTGCATCCATTAGTGCCAACGTACCGGCACATACGGTAGCCATAGAAGATGAACCATTGGATTCTAAAATATCAGAAACCACACGGATCGTATAAGGATTTTCGTTCTCCGCAGGTAACACCTGCTTCAACGAGCGCATAGCTAAGTTACCATGCCCTACTTCACGACGACCTGGCCCACGGTTTGGACGTACCTCACCCGTAGAAAATGCAGGGAAATTATAGTGTAAAATAAATTTATTGTATCCATGAATGAAGGCACCATCAATCATCTGCTCATCATCTTTTGCACCTAATGTCACCGATGTTAATGATTGCGTCTCTCCACGCGTGAAAACAGCTGAGCCGTGTGCTGCAGGTAGATAATCCACTTCAGACCAAATCGGACGAACAGTACGCGCATCACGACCATCCAAACGAATTCCTTCATCCAACACAAGATTACGAACAGCATCATACTGCACGTCATGGTAATATTTCTTTGCCAAGAATGCCGTTTCATCGTCAATATCCTCGCCCATTGTCGCAAAAAACTCCTCTCCTATTGCTGCAAATTGTTCCGTACGCTCGTGTTTCGTAGAACCGGATTTCGCTATCGCATATACCTTATCATAGGTCGCTGCAAAAATCGCATCACGTAAATCCAGATTCGAAGGTTCGTGATTACCTTCACGTTTTACAACTGCACCAACCAAATTTGCCAACTCCACTTGAGCCGCCACCTGCTTCTTTATTGCCTCGTGAGCAAAAGCAATTGCTTCAACCATTTCCGCTTCAGAAATTTCTTTAGCCTCTCCCTCTACCATGACAATATCTTGTGCAGAACCCGCCACGATGTATTCCAATGTCGCATTTTCTAAAGCCGACAAACGAGGGTTAATAACCAATTCACCATTAACTTTCGCAACACGAACCTCTGAAATAGGACCGTTGAAAGGAATATCGGAAACCGCTATTGCCGCCGATGCCGCCAAACCAGCCAACGCATCTGGCATGATATCTTTATCGGCAGAAATCAAGGAAATCATCACTTGTGTATCTGCATGATATGTCTCAGGGAATAGCGGACGTAATGCTCTATCGACCAAACGCGAAATCAAAACTTCATAATCCGACAACCTTGCCTCCCGGCGAAGGAAACCGCCCGGTATACGACCGGCTGCTGCATATTTCTCTTGATAATCAACAGAAAGTGGAAGAAAATCCACCCCTTCTTTTGGTTCTTTTGCAGATACCACCGTCGCTAATAACATGGTATCCCCTTGTTTCAACACTACTGAACCATCAGCTTGTTTCGCCAATTTACCAGTAGACAACTCGATCGGAGCCAATCCATTGCCCAAGTCGATCGTTACTTTTTTTTCGTTATAACTCATTTGTAATTCCATTCGACATACGGGTTCATCTTTTTTATTATTCTTTCGTATGTCACCTTATTTATAGACTTTTAAAATTCCTACAAATGTAATAATTTTTTTCATCTTCTTTTTCTGTTGAAAAAACGAACTATTTCATACAACTTTTTTTAGAAAAAAGTTGTGCAAAAAATCGTCCTTCGAATCTTTGAGGAGAAGGGATAGTACTAAGGATAAATCTCTAAATGTCTCAAAAATTCGGATGGACTTCAGAGGTTAATGAAGGGATGTGCGATTGTAGTGTCCCTCCTTTAACTCTTAGATGCCACATGTAAAATTTTGAAATATGTAGAACTATCGTAGATGCACAATCCACCCCATCAAAATTTTAAAGTGGCGATTTTTTTTGTTTACTTTTTTTGAGGTAAAAAAAGTAAAAGCCCTGCCGCGGCTTGAGCGGCAAGAAAGCTATATAATAAAAAAGCCGTTTACAATCGCAAACGGCCCTTTCTTGTTGATCAACTAAAAGCTTATTTTTTGATAATATCACGTAAGCCTAGTCCTTTGATAATCGCACGGTAACGCTCGATATCTTTTTTGTACAGGTAAGCTAATAATGAACGACGTTTACCTACCAAAATCTGTAGGGCACGTTGTGTGTTAAAATCTTTTCTGTTTTTTTTCAAATGCTCCGTTAAATGAGCAATTCTTTTAGTGAATAAAGCCACTTGTCCTTCTGTAGAACCTGTGTTGGTTGCTGAACCTGCAAATTCTGCGAAGATATCAGCTTTGTATTCTTTACTTAAATACATCTCTTGAATAATATTAAAGCGTTAAAAAATTATTAATTGAGCGCAAAGATAGAAATTAAAAAATGAAAATTAAAAATTTTAAGCTTTACACTTTAATATATATCTTTTTCTTATCCAATACATAACAAATCCCCCACATTACACCTAAAAAACAAAGGGAATAAACAAACGAGCCTAATTCCGGCGGCCCCGGAATTTTTGCACACATATATTTATAAAACCAAGACAAAGCCGTTACATACTGTGGCACACCATCAGAAGAAACGCCATCCGAGATCCGGAATAATCCCAAGAACCGAGGCAACAAGCCGCTAAGCACAAAAATAAACAGCGGGTTTTTACCGAAAACATCAAAAAACTTTGTTGTGCTGTTTTTTATATGCTGTATTTCCAGAAACCAAATCATCGCACCTAGCGAAAGGATACCCAACCCTGTCGTATAAAGTACATAAGAACTTGTCCATATTTTCTTATTGATCGGAAACCCAAGTGACCACGCCCAACCCAACACCAACATGATGAATCCGGTCACCAACAATCCGGATAGCAGTTTAAAATGAGGTTCGCTTGTGGCAGGCACCTTTGCCCATAACCAATCAACTTGTCCCTGCTTCCGAATAAACATCCCTATCAAATAACCAAATATCACTTGCACGATTGCGGGTATGGTGCTCATCAGACCTTCGGGATCAAAAGGCACACCCTCTCCTTTATACATATGTGCAACACCCAATACTAATTTGTCGATAGCGGTTCCGAACCACCCTTCCAATGAATAGGGATCTCCCTCTCCTAAAAATGCGCAAAGCCCCCAATAACCTAATAATAGTATAGTCGAGATATAAATTAAACTTCTGGGCTTAGAGAAATAAACTAAAATAGAAGCAAAAAAATAGGAGACCGCAATACGTTGCAAAACACCGAAGATACGGACACCACGCTCCACATTATCCAGATCCACCCATTCCCGGAACTGCAAATCATCCCCTACCCACTGTACAAATGGCCACCAGTTCAGAAACAAACCTATGGCAAAAATCAACAAGGTTCTTTTAATTACTTTCCTCCAAAACACCGGTTGTCCCGCATCTTGCAGCTTAGGTATCACAAACGCCATCGCATTTCCAACAGCAAACAAAAAGAACGGAAACACCAGATCTGTTGGCGTACAACCATGCCAGACTGCATGCTTTAAAGGTGTAAACATATACGCCCAAGTGCCTGGATTGTTAACCAAAATCATTAACGCCACGGTTGCTCCTCTAAATACGTCTAAGGAATAATAACGTTGCTTTGTCATCAACATTTAGATTTTATATAAAAACGAAGCTATAAAATTAAGTAAATATCCCCTTCTACGACCACAACTTTGTTACAATAGCACAAATGTTTATATAAAAAAACATATGTAAAGCCATACTTTTAAAAAATTTTAAAAAGTATTTGGAAGTTAATAATAAATACATATATATTTACGACAGCTAAGTAAATAGGAAAAACTACACAATAAACATATAATCACCATGGAGAGCCTAAAACTATCTATCTTACAGGCTTTATATTTTTCTCCGAACCAGTCTATTGCGGAATTGAGCAGTCAGATTGGCAAGAGTATCCCCCTGATCACGAAAGCGATTAATGAACTTCTTGTTGCCAAACTAGTTATAAGTTGTGGTCTGCGGGCATCTACCGGTGGACGGCGTGCTATACACTTTATGCTGAACAGTGACAAACAGGGGTGTATTATCGTTGTGGCTATGGATCAATATGCTACCCGTATTTCTGCCGTTGACCTCGCCAATCAGCAGCTTCTGCCTACGAAGAAAATATCGTCTCATTTATTGGATGACCCAAATATTTATACCAAAATAATCGCCACGTTGACGACGGTTATTTCTGAATTTTCAACAGATAAAATCTTAAGTATCGGCATTACGATGCCCGGCTTTGTAGATTCAAAAAAAGGCATTAACAACTCGTTTTCACCACAATCTCCTTTATATAATCTTCGTGAAAATATTCAATCACATTTCGAAATCCCGACTTACCTGGAAAATGATTCTGCCGCAATAGCCATTGCAGAAAGGAACTTCGGCTTGATCCAGGACGCTCCAGATGCACTGGTCGTCAACTTAAACTGGGGTGTCGGTCTAGGCATGATTGTCGACGGCAAGCTTTTTAAGGGGCATAGTGGCTTCGCAGGCGAGTTTAGCCATATCCCTTTGGCAAGTGAAGACAAACTCTGCTCATGTGGCAAAAAAGGTTGTCTGGAGGTAGCCGCATCGTTATTATGTGCTATTGAATATATCATTGACGCTATACAAGAGGGACAACCTTCATCGCTGGAGGCGACCTACCATCAGCACCAAAATATTTCATTGGAGGATGTTTATGAAGCGTACGTCAGGGGTGATCAGGTAACAATTATCGCCATCAGGAAGATAGCTTATATGTTGGGAAAAGGTATAGCAACACTTATTCATATCTTAAATCCCGAAACCATTGTTATTAGTGGAAGGGGTGCTATGTTTGGAGATGTATTATTACCCCAAATTCAATCGTCCATTCAAGAATATTGTATACCGCGCTTGGCAAAATACACATCCATCCAAATATCAGAAATTAAGGATATCCAATTGCTCGCATCGACCTGCATAGCCGTGCAACAAATGGATTGGGACATACACACACACAACAAACAATTAACTAATGTAAAACTATGAACAAATTTTACAAACAATGCTGCAGTTTAATGTTGATTATGCTTTTTAGCGTAACAACGTTATTTGCACAGCAGACCGTTACGGGGAGAGTGACGGATGCAAACGGAGCACTCGCCGGCGTTACTGTCGCTGTCGTCGGCGCCACGGTAGCTGCGCAGACAGATGCGGATGGACGTTATTCCATTCAGGCCAATAACGGCCAGACCTTGAGATTCTCGACTGTTGGTTACATTTCACGTGAACTAACCGTATCTGGCGCGAGCTTGAATGTAACGTTACAGGAAGATGCTGGGGCGATTGATGAAGTGGTAGTTACGGCGATGGGGATTAGCAGGGAGACAAAAGCCCTCGGTTACGCTACCACGACTATCTCTGCAAAAGAACTAACAGAGGCTGGTAACACGAACTTAGGTTCCGCACTTTATGGCAAAGCGCCTGGGGTACAGATTTCCACGGCTCCTGGTGGCGCGTCGAGTGCGGTTAATTTGCAAATCAGAGGTATCAATTCGCTTAACTACAATCGTCAACCTCTCTATGTTGTTGATGGTGTAATGATCAGAAATGACCAACAAGGAGGGTCTGCCGGCGTTAACAATACTGGTGGTATTACCAATCCGGGAGGACAAGCGATTTGGTCAGACAACCGTATCCGTGGAAATGGTATGCTTGACATCAATCCAAACGATATTGAGTCACTGACAATTCTTAAAGGCGCTAGTGCCACCGCTTTATACGGTTCAGATGCAGCAAGTGGTGTTATCGTCATTACGACAAAAAAGGGTTCTAAACAACGTGGTCTTGGTATCGATTTTAACTATACTGGTTCGGTAGAAAGCGCGGCTTTCTTGCCTAGACTACAATATGAGTATGGACCAGGATATGATGCCGCGACAAATCTTCAAGCAGGGGCTACCGAAGAAGGTTGGATGACCAACCCCTCATATCCAGGTGAACGGTTACTAAACTACAATGCCTGGGGACAATTCGGCCCGAAATATGATGGTCAGGATGTAAGGTGGTGGGACGGCTCTATACGTTCATATTCTGCGAATAAGGGAAATTATAAGGATATATTTACAGGTGGGCACAACAGCAACTTTAATGTAAGCTTATCCAACCAGACAGACAAACTGAACTACAGGCTATCCGCGTCTAATATGGACTACAAAGCCATAGTACCTGGCAGTAAACAAAACAGAAGCACATTTAATCTGAACAGCAATGTCAAACTACATGATAATTTAAACTTTGATGTGATAGCCTCTTACGTCCATACTAATACCAAAAACAGACCTGGTTTGATGGGCGATGTTTTAGGATCATATGGTGGATTCTTTAGTGGAGCCGAAGATGTTGCGAAAATGCGTGATCAATTATACCAAACCTCTGACGGGTATAAATTTTCACCTGTTGGCTCTAATAGACCAGAGGAATTTCCGTTAGCTTATAGAGGCGTTAATTTGCTAAACTATTTTTGGCAACAACAACGGAATGTTTATGCAGAGAAAGAGGATCGTTTCATTTCCAGTGCTACGATGAACTGGTCTATTATTGACAAACTTAAACTTAGAGGACGTTTAGGTACCGATGTCACTTCGCGCAATATTGAAAATAAGGAACATAACGAATACGCTACTCGATTCAATGCAACAAACAGTACAGGTAAATATGAAGTTTCGAAAGGTCTTTACTCCATATTATATGGAGATGCCCTCCTGACCTACCAAGAAACTTTATCTGATGATCTCGAGTTTAGTCTAAGTGGTGGATTCCAGTCTAGGATGGAGAATTATGATGATCAAATGTCTCGTACTGAAGGTGGATTAGTTACCGCAAACTGGTTTAGTTTAACGAATACTTACGCGCAGGCAGTCACTACCCATACGCGTAAAGAGCTGTTAAAGTACGCGTATTTTGGACTAGCCAATTTTGCATTCAAAAATTATCTATTTGTTGAGGCTACGGGGCGGCGCGAGTATTCCTCTGCTTTACCATCGGAGAGCAACCCTTACCACTATGGTTCGGTAAACACAGGGTTCGTTTTTTCCGATGCATTTGAATTACCACAGTTTATAAACTTCGGAAAGCTTCGCGCATCTTATGGTGTGGTCGGAAATGACGCTCCTATGTATGTCTCAAATATCGCGTACAAACAATCGGCATTAATTACCGGAAGAGGACCTGTTTCAGCACTGAATGTGAATGAGAATTATGGTAACTTAGGATTAAAACCGGAAATGAAAACCGAGGTAGAAATCGGTTTAGACCTGAAGTTTTTCAATAGTCGCTTAGGTCTAGATGCCTCATATTATAAAAATAATATTAAGGACCAAATCATGCCTTTATCAAATGCGTTCTCTACTGGCGCGGTTACACAAATTGTAAATGTAGGCAAGATTTCAAATAGAGGTTGGGAAGTATCGTTGACTGGCACCCCTGTTATAGGAGAGAATTTCTCATGGAATACAAGATTGAATTTTGCGAATAACAAATCAAGACTAGAGGAGCTTATCGATGGGGTTCCACGTCTTATCTTTTATGATGCAGACCAAAGCTCTATACGCATAGAAGCTCGTCCTGGTGAAATACTAGGAAACATCTACGTACATCCTAGATCCACTAATGCCGATGGACAGTTCTTGATCTCCGATGAGGGAAATTACATCATGGATAAGAGTACTTACATTAATGCGGGTAATATTATGCCTAAAGCAATCGGTGGTTTAAGCAATACCTTCAACTACAAAAACTTCAGTTTAGATTTTACAGCAGATTATCGATTTGGTGGGCAAATGGTTTCAACTCCTCATAAATACGCTTATGGCGCAGGAAGGTTAGAAAGTACACTAGATTATAGAGAAACAGGTATCGTCTTGGATGGAGTAAATGTTAATACCAATCAACAAAATGATGTACGGTTAAGTGGTGCTGAATATTATATGAATAACTTCTACTGGGGGAACGATGCATGGAATGAAAAAGCCGCCGTATTGGATAATAATTTCATTAAACTACGCGAAGCCGTTATCAGTTACCGAATTCCGAATTCTTTTAGCGAACGGCTTAAACTGAATAATTTGAGAGTATCTATTATTGGCCGTAACTTGTTTTATTTCTATCGCACCATAAAAGATATCGACCCAGAAGCTCCCGTCGGTAACTACTGGTATTCACAAGGAGTGGACATCGGATCTAATGCAGCAACGCGTAGTTTTGGATTTTCATTAAACGCGAGTTTCTAGTAGAGCTAAGAACATAAAAATTTATAAAGATGAAAAAACTATCATATATAATCTACACGGCCATCACGCTCTTGTCTGTGGGGCTATTCCAGTCGTGTAAGACGGAACTGGACAATAAATATCTTGACCCCGAACAAACGGATATTCCTAATATTAGGGCATTCATGACACAGGTACTAAACAATTCTAGGCTTCGCTCCGAATATTGGCATTACAGAACTTTCATTTTAATGCATCACGCACGTTATACCCAAACAACGTATTTTGCAAATAACAATACAATGTATCAGCAGCAGGATGCATATACGAATGACTATTGGCGGGACTTTTATTCGCCTGGAATAATGGGTGTTTATCGGGCAATGGAAAGAACATACAACGCGTTACCGGATGGAGAAAAAAGTAGCTATGATGCTTTTATGTTTGCAGCTCGTATTGTTTTGTATGATCAAGCCTCCAAACTTGTCGACAACTTTGGAGACATACCATTTAGCGAAGCCGGCAGCTTGCCCTCATCTGACCAAATTTCTTTGGGTAAGTTTGATGATCAGAAAGAATTGTATAATTATTTTATAGAAGGGCTTAAAGATGCGGCTACATTCTTCAAAAGCTATACAAGTACACCAGACTTCAATCGTGCAGATATCTTAAATGATGGTAACGCGAGAAAGTGGGAAAGCTACGCAAACTCTCTACGTTTACGACTATTAATGCGTATATCGCAATTTGATGAAAACCGGGCAAGGACAGAAATTATGGAGATGTTGAATTCTCCAACAAATTACCCGATCATTGATGGAAACAACCAAAGTTCCTATGCGGTAAATAATGTTGATGTATTGAACAAGAGATTAAATACATATACATCAAGCCTTATCGATGCATTACGGGAAATAAACAGCCACTATGCCCCGGATTATATGTTAAATACGGCACTTAAAACTGCTAACGACCCCAGGATTCATGTACTGTTCGACAAATACGGAAAAACCGTATCAGACGTCTTTACTCCAAACACTGATTATCAGGCACTTCCTATTACAACAACGGAAGCAAATGCAAATACAGAGTATGGTACAGCATCGCTGAGAAGATATGCAGTGGTAGACTCTGCTACAGGATGGATAAATAATGAGTTGCCAGGTATTCTTATGACTGCTTCCGAAATAAACTTTATTAAAGCCGAAGCACATGAACGCTGGGGAAACACATCCGATGCAAAAACTGCATACGAGACTGCTGTTAAACAATCCATTAATTTTTATTACTATCTTAATAACAATTCATCACATGCCACTAAGGTTGACAAACCATCCGAT
This sequence comes from Sphingobacterium micropteri, assembly GCF_014692515.1. Lineage (GTDB taxonomy): Bacteria > Bacteroidota > Bacteroidia > Sphingobacteriales > Sphingobacteriaceae > Sphingobacterium > Sphingobacterium micropteri. The sequence goes on from NZ_JACOIK010000009.1 coordinate 255,212, forward strand.
GGTGAAATAGATAATTTTGTTATAACTTCTAATATAAAATATGAAGGAAGTGCCGTACAGAAGTTACAGCTGATAGGAACACAGAAATGGTTGCATTTCGGTTGGCTACAGGGAGAACAAGCTTGGGCTGAATATCGAAGAACAGGTTACCCTCTATTACCTGCATTTCCTATATCTAACCTAAACGGTTTCCAAAATCCTCCAGTTCGTTTAGTCTATCCCTCGAATGAGGTGACCAACAATAGTGAAAACTATAAGGCTGTACAAGCAAAAGATACCCGTGACACCAAAATATTTTGGGATGTAAATTAATAAAAAATATAAATAGTAAAAGAGCCTGGGAAATCAGGCTCTTTTACTATTAACACTTCGTACACTATGAAAAAAAAAACACGTTATATTCATTATTTTTTCACCCTATTCACGAGCATCTTCCCTTTCTTTAGTTACGCCCAACACAGCATCCATCAATTCAAAGAAGCACTCTACATAACCCTACCCCAGAACTACGGACGGGAAGCCATATACACCGACGAGTTTCTTTGGAATTACTACAACGGTACTGTTGCCGAGCCGAAAGCAGGACAAAATATCGTAGGCAAGCCAGCTGCCGAACAATCAACTTGGATAACACTCATAGCAGACACTTCCGGATTTTTTAGGCCCAATCCGGGGACAGGTGGCAATCTTCGCAGTCCAAACAACCCCGCCGGTCCAGGTCGGTTAGAACGAGTTACAGCATCTACCAACCAACGTACAAACTTTCAACGACGTGGGATCAGAACAGGTTACCTATATACCACCTACTACTCCGATAAATCACAATATGCCGTCCTTAATGTAAAAGGCAACAGCGCCGTACTAATAAACGGAGAACTCCACGCCGGAGACCCTTACCGTATGGGCTGGCTGAATATACCTATACAGCTCAAAAAAGGAACAAATAAATTTTATATCCGCGGTATGTTCGTAAGCGCACAGCTTCATTTTCCCGTGAAACCCGTCTATATACAAACGGAAGACATGACACTCCCCGACGTGGTATTGCAAAAAGAAAAAGAGCAGCTCGTTGCGGGGATGGTAATCGTCAATTCTACCGGAAAAACACTAAAAGATCTTCAAGTAGAAAGCACAACCGATGGCAAAGCTGCTGTAACCGCTGTCCCCACTATCCCTCCTTATAGCAGCAGAAAGATTCCCGTGATGATTAATGCTTCACGTATCAATCAGGTCGGCGAAGTCACGACTCACGTAAGCCTATCCAGAAAAAATAAAATACTAGATGAGCAGCAGATTAGCTTACGTTCTATGGAAGCCAATAAGCCATACCGCGTTACCTTCATCAGCGAAATCGATGGTAGTGTGCAGTATTATGCTGTCCATCCCGCCATCGGTGGTGAAAAACCAAACGATGCGCTTTTCTTCTCTGTACATGGTGCCGGTGTAGAGGCCATCGGACAGGCGCAGGCTTACAAAGCTAAAGATTGGGGAACATTGGTAGCACCGACCAACAGACGCCCCAGAGGGTTTAACTGGGAAGATTGGGGTCGGCTTGATGCTCTCGAGGTATTGGCACTTGCTAAAGAAAAACTCCAACCCGATTCCCAGCGCATTTACCTCACCGGTCACTCGATGGGTGGACATGGGACGTGGTTTCTTGGAGCTACATATCCCGAAAAATGGGCAGCTATCGCCCCCTGCGCCGGATACCCGACCCTCAAAGGATATGGTTCAGCTGATGGGATCGTGCCCGAGAATGGTCAAAACGAAATGGAGAACACCTTGCTACGTGCTAGCAATCAAAGTGACGTCATTGCCTACGCCAGCAATTATAAGCCCTTAGGTGTTTACGTGCTTCATGGCGATGCTGACCGGACTGTACCTGTACATCATGCAAGACAGATGCGGGAGGTACTTGGTCAATTTCATCCAAACTTCAATTACTACGAATACCCCGGCGGATCACATTGGTATGGGGATGAAAGCGTCGATTGGAAACCTCTATTTGACTATTTTAAATGGCATAAACGCCCGGTAGATACAGCCGTCCACAGCATAGATTTTAAAACAGCAAATCCGAATATCTCATCCTCTTATTATTGGGCATCCATTATCCAACAGCAGAAACCATTGGCCTATTCCCATATTGCTATAGATAGAGATGTTGAAAATTTGCAGGTAATCGGGAAAACGGATAACGTGGAGTTATTGCAGTTAGATCTCCGCATCTTTCCAATAGGACAGACGATTAAAATCACATTGGATAGCCTGAACGAAATCCATTACGCACATCAGGACGACCAACCTACCATCTATCTACAAAAAAAGGATAACAGTTGGCAACTTGTAGAACATCCTCCGAAAGACGATAAAGGTCCCCATCGCAACGGTATCTTTAAGGAAGCCTTTAATCACCGCATGGTTTACGTATACGGCACCAACGGAAACAAAGAAGAAAACAAATGGGCCCTAGCAAAAGCTCGCTACGATGCGGAGTCTTGGTATTATCGGGGGAACGGATCCTTCGATATCATTCCAGACCATGAATTTCAGGCGGATCAGTATACGCATCAAAATATCATCCTGATAGGCAACGAGAAGACAAATAGTGCTTGGTCAGATTTACTAAAAGATTGCCCAATCCGGGTAGATGCATCAGGCGTACTTGTGGGTGATACATACTACGAAGGCGATGATCTTGGCGGATACTTTACCTGGAAAAAACCAGCTAGCGATACACATACCGTGGGCGTCATCACAGGCACAGGCATAAAAGGTATGCAGGCTACTACCGCTAATCAGTATTTTGCGGGCGCAAGTGGATTTCCTGATTACATGTTCTTCCGTTTTGACATGCTAGAAAGCGGTTCTGACGGTCTTGTAGATGTAGGATTCTACAACAATCAGTGGAAAATTAAATAATTTGAAATATTATAGATAAACATGCTGAAACACAATCGAAAAAAAAATCTAATACTGGGCTTCATCAGTTTATGTTGCCTGTCGACCTATTCCCAAGAGCACAATGTATCCGCAGGCTACCAAAAGCCCAGTGACCCACAGGTGCTGCAAAATCTCGAGACCTGGCAGGACCTTAAATTCGGCCTCTTTATGCATTGGGGAACCTACAGCCAATGGGGCATTGTCGAAAGCTGGAGCTTGTGCCCGGAGGATGAAGGTTGGACTCAACGCAAGCCCCAACATGGAGAAACATATTACGATTATATCAAGAATTATGAGAACCTCCAGAAAACATTCAATCCCATAGATTTTAATCCGCAGAAATGGGCAGATGCGGCTAAAGCTGCTGGTATGAAATACGTCGTCTTTACTACAAAACACCACGACGGCTTTGCGATGTTTGACACCAAAGAATCTGACTACAAAATCACGTCGCCTAACACACCGTTCTCCATAAACCCAAAAGCCGACGTTACGAAGGAGATTTTCTCTACATTCCGAAACGAAGGCTTCAAGATCGGCGCTTACTTTTCCAAACCCGACTGGCACACCGAATACTATTGGTGGCCTTACTTTCCTCCAAAGGACCGTAACGTGAATTACGACCCGTTAAAATATCCCGACCGCTGGGAGAAATACAAGACATTCACCTATAATCAAATAAACGAGTTAACATCCAACTATGGAAAGGTGGATATTCTTTGGTTGGATGGCGGTTGGGTAAGACCGTTCAAAACGATCGACCAAAACGTCGAATGGCAACGCACCATCAAAGTAGAGCAAGATATCGATATGGATAAGATAGGTGGAATGGCACGCAAAAACCAACCGGGCATCATTGTGGTGGATCGAACAGTTCCGGGTGAATGGGAAAATTATGTAACTCCCGAACAAGCGATCCCCGAACATCCCCTCGATATCCCATGGGAAAGCTGTATCACTATGGGCAATTCATTTTCCTATGTCCCGAACGATCATTACAAACCCACTCAGAAAATCGTAGAAACATTGGTCAAGATTATATCCCGTGGGGGAAACTACCTGTTGAATATCGCTCCGGGACCCAATGGCGACTTTGATCAAGCGGCATATGACCGGTTACAAGAGCTATCTTCCTGGGTGGCTATTAATGAATCCGCTATTTATGCTACCCGTGCAGTTACTCCTTACCATGAAGGAGATTACTATTACACGCGCAGTAAAGATTATAAAACAATAAATGTATTTCACCTTTCCGAAGACAATGATTATCAGCAACCGGAAACATTCCAGTTCACCATACCAGAGAATTTTGAGGTAAAAGATGTAAAACTCTTAGGCTATAAAAAGAAGATAAAATGGACTAAAAACAACGATACAATGGTGGTTAAAGTGCCCAAAATGGACGCAAAGTATGCCACAGTTATTCAATTAATCACAAAATAAAAATAACATGAAGCAACTCTTTACCATATTTCTCTTTCTCGTCCACGTTGTTGCATGGTCTCAGCAGCCTAACCTGAAAATAATAAAGGAAGAGTTGCTCTTTCAAGAAGGTCAGTTTTTTAAACAATGTCATGCCTCCACTATCGAAGAAACAACAGATGGCCGATTGCTTGCCAGCTGGTTCGGCGGCTCTCATGAAGGCAATGAAGATGTCGTTATCTGGGGAGCATCATTTAACGGCAAAGAGTGGTCTACTCCAGTAATCTGGGCCGATGGATTAATCGAAAAAACTAGATATCCTTGTTGGAACCCGGTGCTTTTCCGCGCAAAGGATGAGCAAACAGTATATCTCTATTACAAAGTTGGACCAAACCCAAGAGAATGGTGGGGAATGATGAAAAGTTCTGAAGATGGTGGTAAGACCTGGAGCATTCCAAAGAAACTTCCAGATGGTGTATTTGGGCCAATTAAGAATAGGCCACTCCAACTTGAAAACGGCGATATAGTCTCCCCTTCCAGCGTAGAAATCAGTGAAGACAGATGGGTCGCACATATAGAAAAGAGTATAGATAATCAAAAATCTTGGACGGTATTTCCCATAGACCATCAATCGGCATATAATGTTATCCAACCGAGCATATTATTGTACGACGAGGGTCAGCTACAGGTGTTGTGTAGAAGCAAAGAAGGCGCTGTCATGAGTTCGTGGTCCTATGATCAAGGTGAGACTTGGACTCCTCTAGTAAAAACTAATTTGATAAATCCAAATTCAGCTACAGACGCTATTCGTTCGGACAAACATTTCTTCATCGTTTATAATCCTGATATCCCCGGAAAAGACTGGTGGGAAGGACGAACAAAACTCCGCTTGGCCTACTCAACAGATGGCATACAATGGACAGATATCTTACAACTCGAAGATCAAGAAAACGGAGAGTTCAGTTATCCCACCATTTTCGAAGACAATAAAGGCTTTTTACACATCACTTACACTTACGATCGTAAAAACATCAAACATATTCTAATACAAAAAAATAGATAGCATGCACGTATCATCCAGATACAAAAATATTATCTAAAAGATCGAAGCAATTCAATCGTTGCAGTATCAAAATCTGATTCGCCAAACAAAGATACACCAGCTGCTCCATTATCCTTCGCCAGGATAATTCCCTGTCGCAATTCCTCCAGATTGCTAAAATCCGGCAAATACAACCCGGCATATAGCGGAAATTTACCATGTATCCCTTCTACACCTTCCGCAACAGCCGTGCCGATCCAATGTATAGGTTCTTTGTAGAAACCATGATAAATCATTGGAAAAACGCCCGACAGATTCCAGTTCGTCCAATCCTGCCGTACAATCCGACGTGCCAAATCCGGTGTAGGAAATACCGCTGCCGTGACCGGTTTTCTATATTCTTTAGCCACCTCACAGATACGGTTGACTACTTTAGTAATCTGCCTATAGCGGAAAGACCGCCAAGATAGGCTTTGTTCCGGACGTTCCACCTTATCGATATCAATGCCCGTTTCCTCCAAAAACGCATTCTTGCTAAATTTACTATAACAAAAATCATATGCTGGTAATTCGGCAGATTGATCCAAATCGTAGTTCGTCCATAGATTAACCGGTAGAACCACATCCGGATAACGGATATAATCCAGATGTAGCCCGTCCACATCCTCTTTTTCCATTTGTTCCCTTGCCTTTTCCTCTAGATATTTCGGAACATCGGGATGCGAAGGGCATAAGAAACGGTAATACCCCACATAGGGCGGTTGGTCTGCACAGGATTGCCCTAAACGGTTGACCGCATAATATTCTGGGTGTTTTTCCAAAAGTTCCTTTTCTCCGCGGTTCATCGTCCACATCCAACGATGGGTTTCCAATCCATATTCTTTCGCTAGCTGAAAATGTCGTTTACTGTAATCTTCAAAAAATATGCCCCTAATTCCAGCATCTCTATAACTTTGATAACGCTTTTTAAGTTGAACCTCCGTCTCGGTATCCTGCGGCCGCACCCATAGCCAAAAATCAAATAATAGCGGGCTCCTATTAGCCGCCCATAATGCAGTGGGCTTTAACTGTAACGCAGCGATTCCCAAACCCGCCGCCTTAATAAAATTTCTCCTACTATTCATAATTAATCCTATAATGTCCAAAATTATCCAGTATCACTGTGAAATGACTTTCTAAATCTTTTACTTCTAAAACATACCCTGCTTTATAACTGTTTATAAAAATCTCACAACACAAATCGTCGGCATCCTTCGCCAATAAATGCCGCCCCTCCTCCAATTCTTCTATGCTATCTGCGAAGTACTTATGCTCTTGTTTATATAACTGCTGTAAATAAAAAATATTCCACGCCATCTTTTCAGCACGATATGACTTCGGCAGGCTAACCTCTTGAAGCGAATCAATAAATTTCACGTATCCCCACCGCTCCGGATAATGCATGTTGATAACCCCTATTGGGGACCACACCCAGTTCTCCTCCGGCAAAAGCTTACCATCCTTAACCTTTCTGGCATATTCCCCATGATGGACTTCGTGCTGCCACTGTACACGCGAAAAATTAATCCTCCAATAATCATTTACATTCGGAGCTGCCTTGCTACTGAAAGTAGTTAAAGATTTAAAGGGAATAGCCATTTCAACAGCCCAATATTGATCCCTATCATTGGCATTATTTAATGTACCCTCAACATGAATCGCAGATTTTAAATTTTTGACATCCCAATGCATCAGCGCATCACCTCCCAAGCGGTACGGTTTTGGCATTATCAGATCCAAAATCGTATTCAAGGGATTGACTTCTATCTCATAATAAAAGGACTGCTGTTCAAATGGCTTTATGAAAATTTCAAAATCGTTGTCATGATAAATAATGGTGTCACGTTGTGTCAAGCGTCCCCAAACATGAGGCTCCTCCATCCTCGCATAGATATAGAAGTGCTCGTTATCCCACAGCATTTTGATCTTTGTGGTGTAAGGAGGTTTTGATTTCACATCACCTTCGATGTCGGTAAATTCTTCCGTCCAAGGTGTCAAATTCCATACTTTTTCATCGTCCCGACCATCTATCTGTATCGGAACATCAATTTTCATTATACCATAACATGATGGCGCTTTTTGCATATTTTCCACCTGGACCAGCGTTTGTGCACGAACAAAATATCCGGACAACAAGATGGGCATAAAGGCAAAGAGTAAACGTAATTTCATTAAAGCGTATAATCCTTTTCTAAGACAAATGTTCTTTCTAAACGTATATCATCGGAAGAAGACCCCACCAACACCTTAAACCTCCCCTTTTCCGTTTTCCATTTCCGGTCTGTTCCCCACAACTTCAAATCCTCTTTTGTCAGTTCAAAAACAAATTGATGCGTTTCTCCCTTTTTGACCAATTGGCGTGTAAAACCCCTTAATTGTTTAACTGGCGTAACCACGCTACTCACTTCATCCACCACATAGAGCTGGGCCACCTCTTCCCCATCTCTACCACCGGTATTCTTTACCTCAAATTGAACCCTACAAATAAAATCGTCATTTTCTTCCTGAACGTCAACCTGTAAATTATCATACGCAAACGCCGTATAGCTTAGACCATATCCAAAAGCAAATAAAGGCTTTGCATCAAATTCTATATAATCATGGTGTTTCGGTTTGACGTGGTTGTAATATACCGGTAACTGACCGACAGACTTTGCAATCGATATAGGCAACCTACCTGCCGGGTTATAATCACCAAATAGGACATCCGCGATCGCCAGTCCACCTTCTTGCCCGGGATACCATGCATTGACAATAGCCGGAACGTACTCGGCTGCCCAGTTCAAGTTCAACGGACGCCCCATAATGGTCACTAACACGACCGGTTTTCCCGTAGCCACGATAGCCTGCAGCAATGGTAACTGATCGCCCAGTAAATCCAATGTTGCGCGGTCAAATCCTTCTCCGCTTTCCATATCGCTGACAGAAGTTTTCCCACTTTCCACATTTGCCGCACCTGTGGCCTGATAGGATGTCTTAAAATCCCGTGCGCTGGAACCACCCAATACCACAATAGCAACATCAGCCAATTCCGCAGCCTTTACAGCAGACGCAATATCCGTTGCACTTGTATCACGGATCGCACAACCTTTAATGTAATCCACATCCGTATCCTTAGATACCGCCGCACGAACGCCTTCTAACACCGTTTTTATTTTTTCGTCTGGTTGCGGGGCCGTATAATCGCCTAATTGATTATATATATTATCGGCATTGGGTCCTAACACCACGATACGCCTTAAAGACTTACTAAGCGGCAAAAGATTGGTCTCATTCTTTAGTAAGACGATAGCCTCCCGGGCTACCTGTCTAGCCATAGCCGTATGTTCCGAAGTCGCGACCTTTTGTGCTACTAGATGCTCGTCGACATAAGGTCGTTCGAAGAGACCGAGGGCGAACTTTTGATATAAGAGGCGTGCAACGGCACGGTCCACGTAATGCATATCTACTTGTCCCGATTTTACAGCCTCCAATAAGTTGTCCCCAAAACCCGAACCGCTCAAATCCACATCTAGGCCTGCTTCTATACTTTGTTTTGCCGCATCCACAGCGTTTATTGCTGTCGCATGACTGCCGTTCAAGCCCGAAATACTCAACAAATCTGAAACTACGAATCCCTGAAAATCCCATTGCTTCCGCAATACCTCATCCAATAGCCAAGGATTTGAAGAACAAGGAATACCATCAATCGAATTATAAGCCGTCATGACCGAACCGGCACCAGCCTTTACCGCTTGCTCAAAAGGCGGTAAAAAACTTTGGAGCAGCGCCCGTTCACCTACACTCACACTACCGCCATTGTGACCACCTTCCGGCACACCGTAGGCTACAAAATGTTTAAGCGTAGCGATTATCCTATCCTCTTCTCCCGACACGCTTCCTTGAAATCCTTTTACCATGGCTTTGCCCATCTGTCCTACCAAATAAGGGTCTTCGCCATAAGACTCTTCTGTACGAGACCACCGCGGCTCTCGCGCCAAATCCAATACCGGACCATAGCCGTTTTTACCGCCCACGGCAAAGGTCTCTTTTGCGATAACGGATGCCATCCGTTCAATCAATTTGGGGTTCCATGTGCTCGCTTGTCCGATTGCCGTGGGAAACACCGTGGCTCCGATTGCCATATGCCCATGTGGAGCCTCTTCAGATAACAACAACGGAATTCCCAAGCGCGTACTATCCACCATGTAACGTTGGATCGCATTCGTGGCTTTGGCCGCTTCCTGCGGACTTAAACCATTATCCAATGTCTTTTGCGTCCAAGGATCTGCCCTTAACGTCGCCCAAAGTAACCCGATATGCTGCGTCTTGACAGCCTCTTTAAATTTTTCACTCACGCGGACACCCGCCACATCTTTCTCATACATCTCCCACCCCAACAATTTGGAAAGCTGTCCCACTTTCTCCTCCACCGTCATACGTCCTATTAAATCACGAACGCGATCTTCAATAGGCAATTGGCTATTCTTATAAGGTAAAACTTGCGCGTGAAGACCCGCTCCCAAACAAATTAATCCGCTTAACAATATATATTTTAACTTCATCCGTATATTTTTAAAATTAAGCTTAACGTACAGACATAGGTCTACTTTCCACTTCTACACCAAACGTAGCCGAAGGCGTATTTCCCATATCGAACTCCAAACGTCCACCTTGCATGAGATCTTCATACGATATGTAAGATTGTGTATAGGGCTTACCATTAAACCGAACCTGTTGAATAAATTTATTTTCTTTGCTATTGCTATGCGCTACAAGTTCCAAGGTTTTTCCTGCACCCAAGGCAATCGTTGCTTTATCAAACAACGGGCTTCCAAAGATAAAGGGACCACCGGCGGGCGATACTTGATAAAATCCCAGAGCCGACATGACATACCAAGCTGACATCTGCCCGACGTCTTCATTACCGGAAAGACCGTCCACTTGATCCGTATACATCGTCGCCAAGGTTTGTCGGACACGCTCTGCAGCTTTCCAGGGCTGGCCTGCATACGGATACATATAAATGACGTGATGACTTGGTTCGTTTCCATGCGCATATTGACCGATCAATCCGCTGATGTCCGGTGAAGCATGCTCGCCTAAATCACCTTCCACCACGAACAACGAGTCCAACTTCGTAATAAATTTATCCGTTCCTCCAAAAAGATCGATAAATCCGTTGACATTATGCGGTACCAGCCAGGTGTATTGCCAAGCATTACCTTCCGTATAATCATTGGCAAGGTGTGCCGAATGGAAAGGATCAAATTCTTCGGGTCTGAAATTCCCTTTGGAGTCTACACCCCGCAAGAACTGCAAATCTTTATCGAAATAATGTTGGAAAGCATCACTACGCTTGATAAAATAATCATAATCCTCCTGCTCTCCACGCAACTTCGCCACTTGTGCCAAACTCCAATCGGCGATAGCAAACTCCAATCCTTTTGCTACCGATTCTACCTCTTCTTTATCAAAAGGCACATATCCGTATTGCTTATGCCAGTTCAGACCACGATCATCCTTCATGGCAGAAATCTTCATCGCCTCATAAGCCAAATTTTTATCAAATCCTTCTATACCTTTCAGATAAGCGTCAGCCACAACGATAATCCCAGGATTACCCACCATACAATCTGTCTCATTTCCTACAAGATGCCAAACAGGCAACTTTCCCTGTTCCTGATAAATACGCAACATACTGTTGACCATATCCGAAACACGCTCACGGTGTATGATACTCATTAAAGGATGTGCAGCACGATAGGTATCCCATAACGAAAACGTTGTATAATTTTCACCCGAACCCAATTTATGCGGTCTAAAATCGCTCCCCATATATTCCCCATTCACATCACTGAAGACCGAAGGTGCAACCATGGTATGATAAAGCGCGGTGTAAAAAATCTTACGCGCAATGGTATCCTCCGTTTCAATCTGTACTTTCCGCAATTGCGCATTCCAAGCCGCATCGGCAGCTTGTTTCGTTGCCGCGAAATCCCATCCAGGAAGTTCTTCCTGCATATTCCCTTTAGCATTCGCTATACTGACCGGCGATATCGCCACCTTCACATAAAGATCCTGGGGTTCTTCTGTTTCCGCGAAAACGAGTGCCGCATAAGCACGGGAAGCTGTTACCGTATTACCTTTCTGAACAGTCGTACTGTCCGCCAGTTGAAAGCTAGCAACCGGCTGCGAAAAGGTAGCTGTAAAATAAATCTTTTGGTTTTTAGCCCATCCCATTGAATATCGATACCCGGAAACAACAGTGTCATTCTCTATGGTTATCTGACCTTCTTTCTCCCCTTCCCAACCAATACCAGCATCCAGATTAATCAATACCTTTGGTGTTTCATCCTTCTTATAGCTATATTTGTGAAAGCCTACACGCGACGTCGCTGTCAGTTCTACATCTACATTAAACCGATCTAGATGCACCGCATAATAACCGGGCTTGACGCACTCCGTATTTCGATTAAACAGTGAATAAGCTCCAGTTTCGTCGTCACCATGCTCTCCCCGGTCAAACCGTATATCACCCGTAAAAGGCAATAACACGATATCGCCCAAATCACCGATTCCCGTACCACTCAAATGTTGATGGGCAAATCCAATAATTGTAGAATCGGAAATATGATACCCCGATACCCAATCCCAACCAGCTGAAAGATTAGAGGGTCCGAGCTGAATCGCTCCATAAGGAACATTCGCCCCAAGAAAGACATGCCCATGTCCTCCGGTGCCGATATAAGGGTCAACATACGCCGTCAGCGAATCTGCTTTTTGAAACCCCGAGCCTATATTACACGCCCCTAAAATTCCAAGGGTTCCCCCAATAAAGGTCAGTTTTGTTACAACATTTTTAAAATTCATCCTATTTAATTTTGTCGAAACCACAATTGGCTTTCGCTGCTTGTGGCACACATCCTATTTTGTTGTCCTAAAATAACGTTTTAGCAAGTAACAAAGGTAACTTTAGTCACTTTTTTACATTTCTAAATCACTTAGAACCTATTGTCACTTTTAGACATGATCTGTCCTGAAATAATTCGTAACGAAAATATAAGGATAGTCTTCATTTTAAGTATTAGAAACCCTATTTTAGAGGCTATAAAACCGCTGTATATGTATCAAAGCAATCTTAAAAATCACCTTACCATCATATTATATTTCTTCAGTTTTTCAATTGTTTCAGCCCAAGCATCCCGTACCGAATGGTTCGAGGAAGCGCGCTATGGAATGTTTATTCACTGGGGGCTATACAGTGCTGCCGAAGGACTATGGAAGGGTGAGCCACTCCGTTATGCCAACAATTACGCGGAGTGGATCCGATATCGGAATCGTATTTCCAAAGAAGAATATGGCGACCTAGCAAAGCGTTTTGTATGGGACAGAATCGATCCAGAAGAATGGGTCCTACTCGCCAAGAAATCGGGCATGAAATATATTATCATCACTTCAAAACACCACGATGGCGTAGCTCTATGGAACACCAACATCGGTGATTATTCCCTACCTAAACTGTCTGGAACGAACCGTGATGTCATCAAAGAGATTGCCGACGCCTGTCGCAAACATGATATGAAGCTCGGATTTTATTACTCTCATTGGCTCGATTGGGAACACCCCTATGCATGGGATCATAATCAGGAATTAACCGGACATGTAACGGACGAACAGTTTGACCAATACTGGCAAGAAAAAGCTATCCCGCAGATGCGGGAACTTTTGACCAATTATGGCGATATCGCTATCATGTGGTTCGATATGTGGATTCCCTACGAGAAGACAATATTTAAACGAGAGCAGCTGGAACAAGCAGTTGCTCTTATCCGCGAACTACAACCTAATTGTCTGATCAATTCCCGTCTCGGATTACCGACTGACGCCAAATATATTGATTTTGAGACATTAGGAGACAATCAATTTGGCACGAGCTATGTTGATCACCCCTGGGAGACACCCGGCACGATTGCCCATTCCTGGGGTTACAACGGGCAGGAAAAAGAGTGGAAATCAACCGGTCAACTTTTTGAGTCATTGATCAGCAATGTAGCCCTCAACGGAGGTTTCTCGTTAAACATTGGTCCCAGAGCCGATGGCGCAATACCTTATGAAAGTATCAGCCGCCTCAACGAGATCGGAAAATGGCTTGGGCAATATGGCGACGCGGTGTACAATAATACCGGGCTTGATCTGCGGTTTGATCAGCACGACTGGGGTAAGATCACTAAAAGTAGAAAAAGTAATACGGTTTATCTCCATGTATTCAACTGGCCACTGGACGGCAAGCTTCGTTTATCGGGAATAAACAGTAAGCCTCAAAAAGCAGAATTATTATCCGTCGAAGGAAGTCAACCGCTATCATTCGAGCAACATGGCCCGTTGATACATATAAAATTGCCACAACAGCAGAGCGACCCTTTTGTATCGGTTGTACGATTAACCTATGACAATATCGTAACATCTCCGACTATTGTAGCAGAATCTACTTTCGGCGGATTTGCCCTGACGGGGCAGAACGTCGCAAATAGCGGCAACCTTAAACTTTTGAAAGCGGATAATACACGTCCGGCTCATGTACAGACAGCTGGCGAAAAAATAACCTGGGAACTGTATCTTCCGGAAGCAGGCACTTACCGTATTGATCTATCAGCCCACAACCCCACAAACGAAAACATTCCCCTGTCGGTAAGCGTAGGTGACCATACGTTGCGCGGTTCTATTGCACCAAATGGAAAAGTAGTCGCCGAACCCAACGAAAACAATTACACCGATGAATTTGTGGACAACCACATCGGCGAAATCATTGTCGGTCAAGCCGGCCAATACAAAGTGGAATTTCAAGTAGACGGAAACGAAGAATTATGGCTAAACCGGATTTGGATAGAAAAAGTGAAAGGTATCAAACAAGCTAGACTATCTGGACAAGAAAAACCCTTAATTATAGAACAGATTAACCCTAGCCTCTACCTCTACACTACGTATCAAGAATATGAAGGCACAAAAGTTTCAGCAAATGCGCTATACCTTATCACAAAAAGGGGTGTATTGCTTTTCGATACCCCATGGGATCCTTCCCAATATCAACCCCTCTTAGATAGCATACAGGAAAAACACGGTCTGCCGGTCATTGGCGTATATGCTACCCATTGGCACGAAGATCGCGCAGGAGGTTTCGGTTATTATAACAAAGTTGGTATCCCGACTTACGCAACAACGCGTACAAACGAACTATTGCGCGCGAATGGTAAGTCACTGGCCACACATAGCATCAAAGAAGGTAAGACTTATTCTATCGGCGGAGAATCTTTTGTATTTGATTTCTTCGGTCCGGGACACTCCATGGACAACGTAGTGGTCTGGTTTCCCGATTACAAAATACTGGACGGCGGCTGCTTTATCAAAAGTGCCGACGCGAAAAACCTGGGCTTTACGGGTGATGGCAATGTCAAAGAATGGAAACCTTCTATGGCAAGATTACTGGCCCACTATCCAGCGATCAACTTAGTGATACCTGGCCACGACGATTGGAAAGCTTCCGGACAGCATATTGAAAACACCTTTCAGCTTTTGAAAGAGGACTAAATGCAGTATGTATGATAAAATGAACCAATGGTGATATCTCTTAGTCCGAAGTATTCCCATTGAGCTTCGTCCTTACTCTTTTTTCCATTGCACACGGTCTTCCACTACTCCTTTAAACCCGGAAACGCGGTATCCCGTTTCTTCGGTTTGTACTGCCTTTGGTAAAGCCGTGCTCCGGAGGGAAGCCAATGTACCGCTTATGTCCGATAACACCATCGATAAGCTCGCTTCGCGAACATCACCGAAGTCATAACCAATATCATCTGTGGCAGGGATATCGGGTATAATGCCATCATAATAATCTCCTTCTCCGTCACCATTACGGATATGGAAACTGCTGAAATAAACCGTGTATTTATCGATATTGACCCCAAAAAAACCGACGGGTTTACCATAAGTTGTCGTACCTACAATCTTGACGTCCACATAAGGCCTGAATATCTGTATCAACATTTCGGAAGCCGAAGCTGTGTTACCACTCACGATAAAATATACTTTCTTCAAGGACTGGAAGTTTCCTGTTTTTTGGAAAATCCTGGTATTCCTCGTGGTACTGTAGTCCACATCATGATACGTCGCCGGGCGTCCTTGGATCATGACAGGTTTGCCATCTGCGTCATAATAGGGCTGATTTTTGAGGATAGTGGCTTTACCCTGTTGCATGGTCTGATTAAAATGCTCGGCATACATCGTTTTACCATTCAGCGTGGATGGAGCCATCAGGTTGCCGAGGGTTTCGACCACCTTAACGTATCCACCCGTATTGTACCGCAGGTCTACGACCAATGTTTCTACAGATTGCGAGGCAAAGGTCTGGAATACATTTTCCAGATCCTGTTCCAGACCCTCAACGTTGGCAAATCTTGCCAATGCAAGATAACCTAGTTTTTGACTATTGGATTCTATCACCTTATTTTTCAAGACACCATTGCTCGAATAGAGCCCCTTTCTTAGTGAAGCTGTTTTGGTCATACCATCTGGGCTTATAGCTTCCAAGTTGATTTCGGATTGGCTTATTAAGGTACGTACCATTCCGGTAGTGGTAATCTCTACACCGTTGATACGGAGAATACGGTCACCACGTTTAAATCCTGCATGATGGGCAACTGAACCGGGATTAACATACAATAAGCGTACATCTCCCGACGCATATTGCCCTACTTCAAAACCATAATCGTCACCGATGCCTTCCAGTGATACGGCGGCCAGCTGACCCGATGATCCATTACCCGAAACCTCCATATAAGAATATTTCAGACGGTTGCTTCCAACGGGGTGTTCATAAGGTGTACCGTTATCCCTTCTTGCATATTGCAGGAGGTTGAAGAGGCAATTTCGGTAGGAAGCTAAGCCAGACTCCGTTGTATATTTACGTGGGCTGAAAGCATCATATCCAGGCAATGCGGTATTCCACAACCATATTTCATTGGCATACATATAGATCGAATCGAGTGTTAGCTCGGTGCGATCATTTGTAGGCGGTATGTAACCATAAGGATCGGATATATCATCGTCCTTTTTACAAGCGGCAAACGCCAACAAAAGTACAAATGCATAGTATTTGACTCTTTTCTGCATTTTTTCAATAAATAAAAAGCCAAAAACGACCCGCTATCCAATTCGTTCAATACGCAACTTTCTAAAAGCGTATCTTATAAATTGGTGTTAGCAAAATAAAGCAGTGGCAGCATATCCACTTTATTATCTGGTCAATACCATAACTGATTACGATTAATCATATCGACACAGGTACGACGTCTGTGTAGCAACCTTTACCTGAAAAGTAGAATTTCCTGGCACGTCAAAGCTATTTCCATCTCCGTAAGTTGTCCAAGTATCTTCACCTTGCAGCAACACTTCCATTCGGCCTTCTATCACGATCATGGTCTCTGCACTTCCCGTGTTGAATGTATATTCTCCTGGCTCCATAACGCCCACGGTTGACTTTCCATTAGTCCGTGTGTATCCAAGAGACTTTACACTTCCTTCAAAATACTCATTTACCTGTATCATATTTCTTTGTTAAATCCGTTTAAAAAAAATCGTGCTAACCCAGCCTAGAACTTGCGAGAAGATCAGCACCATCAAACACATCTCCAAATCTACAAAATGTTTCGTTTGCTGTATCAATAGCTTTTACCTTATCCAGTTCATTTTCGGGCAGTGCATTCAGCACGGCCGTAAACGAACCCCATTTCTGTCCGGATTCTGCTCCGTAACCGCTAAAAAAGGAAAAACCTTTTTCTATACCCTTTTTCTGCAACATCTGCACGATATATGGCCCGCCCATAATAGAGCCTTCCAGTACATACAACGCGGCCATAGCCTGCACAGCATCGTTGACTTCCGGGGCAATGGCGACAGGCAATTCATCTGCCGCTCCCCCAAGCGCTTCGATATCCGCCTTGATATAGGATGAATTTCGACGTTCCCGGTAATCCGGCAATACCGTCTCGATATAAGGTGCTATAGCTTTTTCCACCGCCTTGAAATACGTGTAAAAGCATTTCAATAATTCTACATAGTCTGCATCATTGCTAATGCCCTTGATACGGAGTACTACTTTTTTCTCCGTTTCTTGATGACCTACTTTTGTGGCCTCTTTGATTTTTGCACTTAACATATTATCTCTCTTTTTAAATTATCTATTCTTAATCAGCTTCGCTGAACTCACTGCGTTTTGGTCATCTACTCTCAGTTCTCCATTATCACATACACCTCATGCATTAACAATGCCTGCTCCATGGCGTCCCTGAAATCCGAAAATTCATTTTGCCCCAGTGCAAAACGTATTTCGGGGCTAGGCGTATCAATGATGACTTTCCATTCACCGCCGGGGAATTCTACACAATCTGCCTCAAACAGGATTCCATTTAGGAATTTTGAAAAATTTCTTAATCCTGTAATGCCCAACCGCAGGATGAGGTTGTTGTGCCATATATGTATGACTCCACAACACGCCGCCTGTGTGACGAGTGTTTCTCCTACTTGGCTCAATGTTCTTATATGGCACATGTAACTAATGGATTATATCTGAATTATTGAAGGATGTCAATGATCATTTTCTTATAGTCGTTTCAACAATTTCATATCGCTGTCATAATAATGAATGTAAAACCTATTTCTCAATAACAGTAACGCTACCCAAATTTGAAGATATAACACCTTGGTTAGCGAATACAGTATATGATTGAAGCATATCATAAGGACCAACGACGGCATTTTCGGGTACTTTAACAGTGACACTTGTTAAAGTATAACTCTCTATGATCAATGGTTGGTAAAAAAGACTCGCTTCTCCCAGTTTAAACATTCTCATAGATGAGAGGGACCTAAGTTCTGGAGTTGCTACCTTTAGTGCGAGACAGATTTAATAAGTAATTTTAAATTTGTAGAGATGCATAGAAAGTTTGATGATTCATTTAAGATAATGGCGGTGGATCTGAGCGTTGTTAGAGGTTCGGTG